>NZ_SGIT01000001.1 GCF_004208525.1 Sphingobacterium corticibacterium
TACTAATAGCCCGAAGCTTTCCGCGCCGGAAAGTTCCTTTGTTCCCTCGTTTTTTTCTTTTCTTTTCCGATGTATGTCATATGATGTCAATGGATATTTCCATTGGTAAAGATATTCAGGTGCCTATATCGGCGGTGTCTACCTCTTCCCATTCCGAACAGAGCAGTCAAGCCCGCCAGAGCCGATGGTACTGCCGTAAAAGGTGGGAGAGTAGGTCGGTGCCGAACCTTATACAGGGCCCCTGCAGTATATAACTGCAGGGGCTTTTTTCGTTTGTGAGAGACAAACTTCACATATTACTCGCTACTAATTACTACCTTTGCAGAAGATGGGGACTTTACTAGACAACGGTATCAAGCCGTATAATCATTATGGAGCATACTTAAAAGAGAAGTATGATGGGCAACGAGTGTTTAAGGTTATTGTAGATGGGAATTTCACTTGTCCTAACCGGGATGGAACAAAAGGCTATGGTGGCTGTACGTATTGCAATGTAGATTCGTTTACGCCCGATACCGCCCGTAAAATACCCTCTATACAGGAGCAGGTGCAGAATGGGATAACGCGAGCACGAAATTCGTATGGAGCAGAAAAATTTATTATTTATTTTCAACCTAACACCAATACCTACGCGCCTACGCATTTGTTAAAAATGATGTATGACGAAGCTCTAAGTATAGATTCCGAAAATACATTAGGTTTATCTGTGGGAACTCGTCCGGATTGTTTGGATTTTGAGAAAATCGCCTTGTTGGAATCTTATACTGACCGTTTTGACGTTGATTTGGAAATGGGGATGGAGTCTATTTATAATGATACGTTAGAAAAGATCAATAGAGGTTGTTCACACGACGAATTTCTTGCCACGATACATATGCTTCAAAATACAAAACTGGATTTATGTGTACATACAATTTTCGGTTTTCCTTGGGAGACGGAAGAAATGATGCTTCGGTATGCGGAGGAAATTAATAAACATCCTCAAATAAAGTTTGTCAAATTACACCATCTTCATATTGTCGAAGGGTCCATTATGGGGGTAAAATATAAGAGGGAACCGTTTAAGTTGTTTTCTATAGAGGAATACACGGATTTCTTGGCAAAATTCATACCCTTGTTACGTCCTGATATTATCATTCAGCGTATTTTTGGTATTGCAGATAAAGAACTGTTGATTGCACCTAATTGGGGATACCCAAAATCAAAAATACAAACACATATTGATAAAGGTTTAGAAAGCCGAGGGGTGAAGCAGGGAAGCCAATATATTGGGAATTATAAATGGGGCTAAAAATAATTTAGCCCCAGATCTATCTTCTATTTTTCAAGAATTGCTTTTAAGTTGGCAGGTGAATAATTGACGGATTTTAAAGTCTTATTATCTCCCTCTCTATACACTAAAAACATGCCGTCGATTTCTTTGTAATAAGAATTAACACCTTTAGCGAAGTAATGGGCTTGGGTCGCCTTTGCTTCTTCCTCTGTTTTACACGCTTTGCTCATATTCGAGCGCTGTACTTCTTCGAATAACGCATTGAATTTATCTTTTAACCCAAATTCCAATACAGCACCTGAAAGTACATATTGAATATCGCATAGTGCATCAGCTATTTCTACAATATCTTTGTCTTCAATAGCTTCTTGCAATTCCTTTAATTCTTCAGCGATTAAAGAAACCCGTAAGTTGCAGCGTATCTCAGACGGAATGGTTGGTTCCTCCAGGATAGGATGTTGAAAGGTTTTATGAAATTCAGCTACGGAAGTCAGTGTTTTAGGATCTGTCATATTTTAAAGTCAAAAGTTAAAAACCAAAATTGTCTAAAAATGGAGGAGTCTATTTAATGAAATGTTTTAACTGTATAAGTTCTTTCTCTTCCAAATATCTCCATCTTCCACGTGGCAAATCTTTCTTTGTTAGGTTAGCATAAACTACGCGATCTAATTTAATAACTTCATAACCCAATGATTCAAAAATACGTCTTACAACCCTGTTTTTGCCAGAATGGATTTGGATACCAATTTCATTTCTACTTCCCCCTTGTACATAGCTTATATCGTCAGGTTTGATGACTCCATCTTCTAATTCAATGCCAAATTGGATTTTATTAAAATCACCCTGTGTTAAATTTTTGTCCAACTCTACATGATATATTTTACTAATATTGTTTCGCGGATGGGAAAGCTTTTCTGCGAGTGCGCCGTCGTTGGTAAGCAATAACAAGCCTGTAGTATTTCTATCTAAGCGTCCTACCGGATAGATCCTTTCCTTTGTGGCTTTTGCCACAAGTTGCATAACCGTTCTACGTTCTTGCGGATCATCGGTAGTTGTAATAAAATCTTTGGGTTTGTTTAAAAGCACATAAACCATTTTTTCGCGTTTTAAGCGCTCGCCATTGTACTTTATCTCATCCTTTGCCGGATCTACTTTAGTTCCTAATTCTGTGACCACTTCACCGTTCACGGATACCACGCCGGATTCGATTAGTTCATCTGCTTTGCGGCGTGAGCATACACCAGCATTGGATATATAACGATTTAATCGGATTAAACCGTCATCTTTAGGTTCCGCACTAGCAATTTTCTTTCTAGGGTAGGATGGTGTATATGTATCTTTATTTTTGTATTTGTCTTTAGTTTTATTTTCGCCATCGAACCGATCAAACGATTTTTTACCTGACTTATCAAATTTGTTGGAACCACGATAGTTTCCTTTTTCGTCCTTTGAAAAAGGGCGGTCTGTATTCTTCTTTAGTTTATCGAATTTATTAAAAGAGCGATTGGAATCATCTTTTTTATTCTTTTTTTCAAACTTGCTAAAGGGATTTGATTTCTTGCTATCTTCTTCTTCAAATCTGGATTTTCTAAATTCATTCGTTGAAGACGACCGTGTTGAGCGACCATTTTTTGAGCGGAAGTTTTCGGAGTTACTTCTACTTTTTTTGGAGTTGTCGTCGCGACTGTTCCTTTTGTTATTGAATGGCATATTTGTAAAGTTTAGCTACAAAGGTAGTGTTTTTATCTGGTTCATAGAAAAAAATAATATTATCAAAAGATGTATTGGAATGGCATAGGCCACGTTTTTGTATTTACAGAGCATCTTCGTTCGATTATAATGGTTTGGAAAATTAGGGAAACCTTTGTATATTTGCAAGCTTAAATTGAACCAAGCTATCTTGATCGCTTTTAAGTATTGATCTTAATTTCGTGGATGGTAGCAGTAAGGGATTGAATGATAAAAAAAAGAGTACTGTGTAGCAGTATAGTATTGTCTGTAATGATTTTGTCAAAGCTATACTCCACGCCAAACTCAACGTCCGAAGAGGATCCTATACGGAAGGCCTTGTTGGAGCAGGTTGAGAAACAAAAAAAAGCGATAGCCTTATCGCCTGAGAAACAAAAGGAAGCATATTATCGCTCCGTAATGTTTGCTAATGAGCAGGTTCCTCTACACAACCCGTCGGTAGAGAAAAAATTTGAGAGATATTTAGCAAACTTTTCTTTCCGAAAGCAACAATCTTACGATTTGCATAAAAAAGCAGCAGCGCATTTACCGCAGATAGCAGCCATTTTAAAATCGTACGGGATTCCAGAGGATTTTAAATATGTTCCACTTGTGGAAAGTGACATGAATCCTCGGATAACGTCCCATAAAGGAGCAGGTGGTTACTGGCAATTTATGCCCGCTACCGCACGGCTTTATGGCTTGAAAGTTAATGGCAGTGTGGATGAGCGTAAGGATTTGATCAAATCTACACACGCCGCAGCACGTTATTTAAAAAGCCTATATAAAGAATTTAATGATTGGACGTTGGTAGCCGCAGCATATAATGTAGGAGGTGGAAGCTTAAAGAATACTATACGTCGTCAAGGGACAAAGGATTATTATAATTTACACTTGAATAGAGAGACAGGTTCTTATGTTTATAAACTAGTCTCGATGAAACAGGTTATAGAGAATCCTAACAAACATGGATATAAACGCTATGGGCAAACATATGATAGTTATCAACACACGAATGAACGAAATTTGCTATAATCTATAGATTATAAGTGATAATACGAAGAAAGACTTTCCTTTTTGGAAGGTCTTTTTTTGTTTGCACGTTCTATTACTTGAAAAGTAAAGAGTGATAAATGTCACTTTTTTATAAAAGATGTATCATTACAGTGTCATAAAAAAAAGGCTACCTTTACCTCCGAAATCAACTATTAGAGTATGCAGGTAGAGCAATTTAATTATGACAACAAGATTGTGCGAAACTTCGGGATCGCAACAATTATTTGGGGATTGGTGGGAATGTCCATCGGTTTACTCGTCGCCACGCAATTGATTTGGCCCGAGATGAACTTTCTAAATCAGTACACGACATTCGGTAGAGTGCGCCCCGTACACACAAATGCGGTTGTTTTTGCTTTCGTTGGGAACGCAATTTTTATGGGGGTATATTACTCCATGCAACGTGTTCTAAAAGCAAGAATGTTCAGTGATTTGTTGAGCAAAATTCATTTTTGGAGCTGGCAATTAGTTATTGTTGCTTCTGCAGTTACTTTACTGCTAGGTTATACTTCCTCGCATGAATATGCAGAAATGGAATGGCCAATTGACATTGCTATTACCTTGGTTTGGGTGGTATTTGGAATAAATATGTTCGGTACAATCATCAAACGCCGTGAACGCCACATGTATGTAGCGGTTTGGTTTTATATAGCGACTTTTGTAACGGTGGCTGTATTGCATATTGTAAATTCTATTCAGCTCCCGGTGAGTCTATGGAAAAGTTATTATGTATATGCAGGTGTGCAGGACGCTTTGGTGCAGTGGTGGTATGGGCATAATGCAGTTGCTTTTTTCTTGACTACACCTTATTTAGGTATGATGTATTACTTCTTACCTAAAATGGCCAATCGTCCTGTATACTCGTACAAATTGAGTATCCTTCACTTTTGGTCGTTGATATTTATTTATATCTGGGCAGGACCTCATCACCTTCTTTATACCTCATTACCATCATGGGTGCAGTCGTTGGGGGTTGTATTTTCCATTATGTTGATTGCACCGAGCTGGGGGGGAATGATCAACGGATTATTAACATTACGCGGAGCTTGGGATAAAGTGCGTACGGAACCCACGCTTAAGTTTATGGTGGTTGCATTGACAGCCTACGGTATGGCAACCTTCGAGGGCCCCTTATTATCGTTAAAACAAGTAAATGCAATCGCACACTTTACAGACTGGATTGTGGCACACGTACACGTAGGTGCATTAGGATGGAACGGTTTCTTAACATTTGCTGTCTTGTATTTTATCATTCCGAAAATTTATAAAACACCGTTATATTCGAAAAAACTAGCGAATGTCCACTTCTGGATCGGTACATTGGGGATTTTATTTTACGCTATCCCGATGTATTGGGCTGCTGTAGTACAGGGGCTGATGTGGAAAGAGTTTACGCCGGAAGGTGTATTGAAATATCCAAATTTCCTAGCTACCACCTTGGAGATTCTTCCGATGCATATGATGCGTGCTGTAGGTGGTGCGTTGTATTTAACAGGCGTTATAATTATGACGTACAACTTGATTAAGACAATGAAAGCTGGGAAATTGGTTGCCAACGAAGCTGCGGAAGCACCGGCGCTGGAACCTGTGGTGACAAGAGAGCCTACTCAACACCGTCGTTTGGAACGTAAACCTGTTTTATTCATGGTATTGGCCTTGGTTGCTATCCTTATTGGGGGTATTGTGGAAATGATTCCGACGTTTACGATTAGTAGTAATGTGCCTAAAATAGCGTCTGTACAACCCTATACCGCACTTGAGCTTCAAGGACGTGATCTATACATCCGAGAAGGCTGTGTTAACTGTCATTCGCAGACGGTTCGACCATTCCGTTCGGAGACTGCTCGTTATGGTGAGTATAGTAAAGCTGGAGAGTTTGTTTACGATATGCCGTTCCTATGGGGATCTAAACGTACTGGACCGGATTTGCATCGTCTCGGAGGAAAGTATCCGAATAAATGGCATTTTGACCATTTGTTGGATCCAACTATTACATCTCCCGGAAGTATTATGCCAGCTTATCCGTGGCTAATTGAGCAAACATTGGATAATAGCCTTTTGGATAAGAAGATGAATGCTATGCGTGTATTAGGTGTGCCTTATTCAGAAGAGGAGATCCAAAATGCTTTTACAAATTTGCAAAAACAAGCGGATGAAATAACAGCGGATCTAGCGGCAAATCAAGTGGAAGTTCGGTCTGATAGTGAAATCATTGCCGTGATAGCTTATTTACAACGTTTAGGGAAGGATATCAAGGCTGAAGCACCGCAAGCAGCTGATGAAATTGTATTGTCAGATAATTAAAAGAATGACTTATGTTTAAGCAGATAACAAATTTAAATGGAGATGAGATTTATTTAATAGCATCGTTGTGGGTCTTTCTGGTATTCTTTGTACTTGTGGCTTGTATGTTATTTTGGATGAAAAAAGATCACATCGATCACATGAAAGATATTCCTTTTGACGATGGGGAGTCGGAAAAGGAAAATGACCAATCATTGCAGAAATAGAGATTTATGAATACATTATTATTAACAGCCGATACCACTGCGACAACATCCGAATGGGCTTTTGGATCGGGAAATATATACAACGATATTCTTATTGTCGCCCTTATCGTCGTCATGATAGCTCTTTTGGCCTCAGCATTGGTCGTCAATAAGGCCATGAAATCAATTATTAATTTAACTATGCCACAGTTGGCGGCCGAGCAACAGGTAAAAAAAGTCAAAAAGATAAATTGGCAGGCTATCGTGTCTAAATTGTTGAGCTTGAGACCAATAGAAGAAGAAAAAGACTTGGAAATTGAGCATGAATACGATGGTATAAAAGAATTGGATAATCCTGTTCCAGCATGGTTTAATGCGCTGTTTTATTCTACGATTACTTTTGGTGTAGTTTACTTGCTTGTTTACCATGTTTTTGGATGGGGGCCCAATCAAGACCAAGAGTATCAACGAGAAATGGCATTGGCGGAAAAGGCGAAACAGGAATTTTTAGCGCAATCAGCTAATCTAATCGATGAAAGTACGATAGAAATAGATGCTACCGGCACATTGGCAGCATCGGGAAAGGCAATCTATATGTCGAACTGTGCCGTTTGTCATGGAAATGCGGGCGAAGGTGGAATAGGTCCGAACTTAACGGACGAATATTGGCTACATGGCGGCGATATTAAAGATGTCTTCACTGTGGTGAAATATGGTGTTCCAGAGAAAGGAATGGTACCTTGGGAGCAAACATTAACACCAGGGCAGATTGCGGAGGTAAGTAATTATATTATCACATTGGCGGGTACTAATCCACCGAATCCGAAAGACCCACAAGGAGAAAAAGTGGCTCCGAAAACCAATAACGAAACCACTGATGCTTCAGCCGAGCAGGTAGCAGCGGAAAATGAGGTATAAATAAATACAAATGCTATAATTTTTATTTAAATAATCATGGGAACAGTGGTAGATGGAAATAGTGCCCGTACAAATTCAGGGAAAGAAAAGCGTCAATGGATTTACGCCAAAAAGCCCGGTGGCAAGTTGTACAACTATAGACAGTGGGTAGGATATTCTTTACTACTGTTCCTTTTTATAGCCCCATTTATTAAGATAAATGGCAATCCATTTCTAATGTTCAACATCATTGAACGAAAATTTTCCATTTTCGGTTCAGTTTTCTATCCACAAGATTTGCATATTTTTGTTTTTGGTATGTTGATTATGATGGTGGGTATCGTTCTTTTTACAGCAGTTTATGGTAGAGTTTGGTGTGGGTGGACATGCCCACAAACCATTTTCATGGAACTGATATTCCGACGTATAGAATATCTTATTGAGGGTGATTGGATACAACAGCGGAAATTAAATGAGGGACCTGATTCCGATGCCAGAGCTTGGAAAAAGGTATTGAAGCACACGGTTTTCTTGGCCATATCTTTTTTTATATCGAATATATTCTTGGCTTATATTATTGGTGTTGATGCGTTGTACAAAATTATGACTGATCCAGTGGATAAACATATCATTGGCTTTGCGTCCATTATTGTGTTTACCCTTGCTTTTTACGCTGTATTTGCTTATGTGCGCGAAATTGTCTGTACAACGTTATGCCCCTATGGCAGGCTGCAAGGTGTATTGCTCGATGAAAAAAGTTTGACGGTAGCATATGATGTCAACCGTGGGGAACCCAGAGGGAAGTTGAAAAAAAATGATACGGAGCAAGGGGACTGTATCGACTGTAAACTTTGTATACACGTATGCCCAACAGGTATCGATATTCGTAATGGCACACAGCTGGAATGCGTTAACTGTACAGCTTGTATTGACGCGTGCGATACGGTTATGGATAAAATAGGAAAGCCAAAACGTCTTATCGGTTTTTATTCTATGGATGATCTATCTGAAGAGGGGAAAACAGGTAAGAAAAATAATACGCGTGCGATAGCTTATTCTGCTATACTCGTGGTGTTGACCATCGTATTTGGTTTTTTGTTGTTTAACCGTTCGGAGATAGACGGACGCTTATTGCGTGCAACCGGAAGTTCTTATCAGCTCCGGGAAGATGGAAAGGTGAGCAATTTATATACGTTGGAGCTATTAAATAAATCTGGAAAAGATATTAAATTTGATATTGAAAGTGTTGACGACAGGATTAACGTGCAAATGGTGAATAATATTCATGATTTGAAAAAGGAGGGAAGTGCGAAATTGAGCTTCTTCCTGTTGATGGACAAGGGAGAAATAGAGCAATATAAACAGAATGTCAAGGTGAATATCATTTCTGATGGAAAAGTAAAGGAGACTTTAAAAACAACCTTTATAGCTCCTCCAAGTAAAAAATAAGGATTAACATGAACTGGGGATTAAAGATCATATTAGGATTGGGGACTTTTATCGTATTTATTGTGAGTGCGGGAATATATATGGTGACTAAGAATACGGATACGTTGGAAGATGAGGATTACTATGAAAGAAGTTTATCCTATGATGAGGTTTACCAGCGGAAACAGAATTTATTAAATGATAATGCCCGCCCAACAGTTAGCGTTAAAAACGATACATTGTATATCACTTTTAGCGAACCATATAATCGAGGCAACCTTATCTTTAAGCGACCATCCGATAGCATGTTGGATATGTCATTACCATTTGTAACGGAAAGTCAGCATTACAGAATACCTGTGGGTAGCTTTACCAAAGGGAGTTGGCGACTGGAAATTTCTTGGCAACAAGGCGGAACACCTTATACTTCCGACCATAATTTATATTTTTAATAATGACCTATCACTATTTTGCATTTTTTATGGGACTTTTTGGTAGTGTACATTGTGCCGTTATGTGTGGTCCGCTATTGCTCGCTATAAATGGCCAAATGGGCTTGTCGTGGAAAGTGGTTTTTAATCGGTTACTTTATCAAATAGGGCGTATTCTTACTTATGGTATAATGGGGCTCTTTTTGGGAATCTTAGGAAGTATGGCTGTCGTACAAGGATGGCAAAGAGGATTAAGTATCGTCGTAGGTATTGGGCTCGTAATAATCGGTATGTTTTATGTCTTTGGGAAAAACACGCAAGCGTTAACTCGTTTTCAAACAAAGGCAGTACAACCGTTTGCGAGATATATGGGACGATGGCTTTATAGGCCGGGAGGCTCTTTTGTAGCTGGAATATTAAATGGTATTTTGCCTTGTGGTATGGTTTATATGGCTTTAGCATCAGCTATGAACGCTGATTCGTCAACAAACAGTTTTCTTTTTATGGTGCTTTTTGGTTTAGGAACACTGCCCTTGCTCTTTGTTTTCTCTTTTGCTGGAAGCTTTTCCAAACCCATTTTTAAACGTGGATTTAACCGTATAATACCTTTTCTTTATTTAATCATGGGCATTTGGTTCATTTTGAGAGGAGCGAACCTAGATATCCCTTATCTAAGTCCGCTACTACATGTAGATGGAGCGATTAATTGTGCTTAGCCATTATCTAATTATTCCGCGGTTTCCGTCGTTTCCTGCCATCCGCCACCGAGTGCTCTATATAAATCTACATAAGCTTCCAATTGTTTCTGTCTGATATCGACCAGTGCTAATTCGCTAGAGAGCGCGTTGCTTTGGGCAGTAATTACTTCGAGATAAGTCGCATAGTCACTCATAAACAACAACGATGCATTTCTAACGGCTAATTCAGAATTTTCCACTCTTCTTCTCGTCAATTCAATTTGCTCTTTCTGCTTTTCTACCGTAATAACCGCATTGGATACTTCGTGTACAGCTTCCATGACCGTTTTTTGTAGCTCCAATTCGGTCTTTTCGCGTTCTATTTTGGCAACTTCCCATTGGTTCTTTAATCGCCCATTTCTAAAAATAGGGGTGGTCAATCCGCCGGCAAATCCACCGAGTAACGCTCCGGGAATATTATACCAGTTTTTAGGTAACATAGCGTTTGTACCAAGAACACCGCTAAGCGAAAGCTGTGGATACCGCATAATCTGTCGTAAATTCATTTCCGCATTAGCAGCAATGAGTGCATATTCAGCACGCTTTATGTCTGGTCGATTCCTAACAATGTCGAGAGGAGCACCTAGCGTAATGCTGTTTTCCGTGTTCATTAAGCTGTCTATTTTGAAGCCTCTCGTCACCACATTTGGCATTTCACCTATCAAGACATTGAGTGCATTTTCCTGTAAGGCGATTTCTTTTTCCAATTCGGGGATCAATGACGCAGCAACTAGTCGCTGTGATTCCGTTTGCTGGATGGCTAATGCGGTGATTTCTCCGGCGTCATACTGTAACCGGATCATACGTAATGTACTGTCGTTAAGTAGTAAGTTACGTTTAGCGACCTCGATCTGAGCATCTAACATAATCAGGTTAAAATAACCTTTCGCAACATCTGCGATTAATCTGGTTTGAATAGCATTTTTTGCTTCGTAGGAATCGAGAAAATCTGATTTTAATGCATCTTGCTGATGAGCAATCCGGCCCCATATATCCAGTTCCCAGCTAAACTCTAATCCCGCACTAAATTGTGATTGGTATTGAAATAGATTATCGGGGGCCTCTTCTCCACTTTCGCTATACCACTTTGAAGACGGGTTGCTATAAAAATCCTTAGAACGAAATTGCCTATTTACGGTAGCAATATTACCGTCTACAGAAGGAAGGTATTCTAACTTGTTTTGTCTCAGGTTACGATTGGCGATTTCAATATTCTTTAAAGCTGTTCGCATATCATAATTGTTTACCAGTGCCGTATCAATAAGTGCGATAAGCTGTGGGTCATTGAAAAAATCACGCCAGGAAACCTGTGCGAAGGCAATCGTATCCTGTTGGTAGGTCAGTGTATCTCCCCGAAAATTTTCGGGAAGATTTAGTTCCGGTTGGACATATCGCTTACCGACTTTGCATGCAGATAAGCTGACCAATACTGCCGTAATATATACCAGTTGTTTCAGTGTCATAAGTTTCATGCGTTATTCGTCAGAAGATTTAAGTTTTTCCCTTACTTTTTCATCTAGTGCCTTAAAGACCATAAACAAGACAGGGATGATAAATATACCAAATATCACACCAGATAGCATGCCACCTGCAGCGCTAAAGCTGATCGAGTGATTTCCGATAGCGGAAGGTCCAACGGTCCACATTAAAGGGACTAGACCAGCGACGAAAGCAAGGGAAGTCATGAGTATGGGGCGGAGACGTAATTTTGCGCCCATGATGGCGGCGTCGTAAATACTTAAGCCTTTATTTCGCTGTTGTATGGCAAACTCAACAATAAGGATTGCATTTTTTGCTAATAACCCGATTAACATAATCAATCCGACTTGTACATAAATGTTGTTTTGTAAACCTACTATCCAAATCGTGGAGAATACACCAATTAATCCTACGGGAACCGACAGTAAGACCGCCCATGGAAGAATATAGCTTTCATATTGTGCTGCTAAAAGGAAGTAGATAAAGATGAACGAGAGTCCAAAAATAAGGATGGTCTGTGAGCCAGCCTGACTTTCTTCATAAGCCATTCCCGTCCACTCATAACCATAATTGGCGGGTAGCTCTGCGATAGCAAGTTGTTCAATAGCTTCCATAGCGTCTCCTGTACTGTAACCGGTAGCAGGTGTGGCATTTACAGTAATCGAGTTATACAGATTATACCGTGAAACAGATTCCGGGCCGATAACTTTATTTAGTGTCATTAATGTCCCCACAGGTACCATTCTACCGTCTTTATTTCGGACAAAAATGGAGTTTAGTGATTCTGGATCCGTTCGGAAATCAAAATCAGCTTGTAAATATACCCGGTAAGTTCTACCAAAACGGTTAAAATCCCCGCCATTTACACGGGCGAAATAAAGCCGGATGGTGCTCATCATTTCCCGAATGTCAACGCCAAGACTTTTTGCTTTGACGACATCGATATCCGCTTCAAATTGTGGAAAATTAGATTTAAACGTTGTGTATGCATTGCCTACTTCTGGTAGATTATTGATCTGACGAATAAACGTATCCGCTACGAGATCAAAGTCGCGAATATCTCCCCCCAAACGATCTTGCAATACCAGTTCCAATCCGGCAAATTCACCGAAACCCTGTACGGTAGGTCGAGGAAAGACTGTAAATGTGGCTTCATCGATTTGGGATAAGTCATTTTGGATGGTGTCCATAAAGGCATTGATAGATTTAATGTCTGTTCGCTCTTTATGTGATTTTAGGTTGATATAACCTGCTGCAAATGCAGGGCTAGCTCCTCCATCCAATGCGTTGAAGCCTGATACAGTTGTCATACCCGCTATATCTTCTCGTTTCTTTAAGATACTATCTGCTTTGCGCAATACAGCGGTAGTTCTGGATAACGAAGCGCCCGGGGGCATAGCCAACGAATAAGTTACAAAACTGTCGTCTTCTGTAGGGATAAAGCTTCGCGGTGTGTTCATCAAGAAGACTGCTCCAATAAGAGTGATGACAACTAACCCTAAAAAAGCTATTTTTTTATGATTTAATAGATACTTTACACCAGCAAGATATTTGGTGGTGAATTTATCAAAAGCTGTATTGAAGGCTGTGAAGAACCTTGTTTTATACTTTTGAAAAGTATTTAGTTTTTTCTCTTCCTCTATTTGTTGGGGATGTACAGGTTTTAGCAACAGTGCACATAAAGCAGGGGAGAGTGTTAGCGCATTCACAGCGGATATTAATATCGCTGTTGCTAGGGTATAAGCAAACTGTTGATAAAAAATACCTGCCGGACCTTGCATAAAGCCTACCGGGAGGAATACCGCAGCCATAACCATCGTAATGGATAGAATAGCACTTGTAATCTCGGACATGGTTTGGATGGTGGCTTCTTTTGCTTTCAAACCTGTCTCATGCATTTTTTGGTGAACGGCCTCAACGACCACTATGGCGTCGTCGACCACGATACCAATAGCGAGAACGAGTGCAAACATCGTGAGTACATTCAACGAGAAACCAAAAAGACTTAGAAAGAAAAACGTACCGACGAGAGATACCGGAATGGCAATAGCGGGTATCAATGTGGAGCGGAAATCTTGTAAGAAAATAAATACAATGATAAATACCAAAATAAAGGCTTCAAAAAGTGTGTGCTTTACTTGGTTGATAGATTCGTCTATTTGATCGCGTACACTATATGATATTTCGTAATGCATCCCTTTTGGAAAAGCTACCGATATCTCCTCTAGAACTTTTCGTACTTCTTGGTCGATCGCGTGCGCGTTCGAACCACTGGTTTGTGTAATATTAAGGGTTAAACCAGGATAACCGTTCACCTTGTTGTCGCTATTTAAGTTTGTTGCGCCAAACTCAATACGTGCAATATCTTTTAGATAGAGGACAGATCCATCAATATTGGTCTTGATGACCATATTTTCGAATTCTTCGGGCTGCGAAAAACGTCCTTTATGTCGGATAACTGTTTCGAAAACCTCATCGGTAGCCTCCCCAAACTTGCCGGGAGCCATCTCAAAGTTCTGATCACTTAAAGCCTTTGTGATATCCTGTGGTACTAAATTATATAGTGCTAATTTTTCGGGATTCAACCAAACACGCATGGAATAGTCCCGTGCACCAATTCTAGCTACCTGTGCCACGCCGTCTACCCGTAAAAGCGGGCGGATCATATTGATCTGTGCATATGCCTGCAAGAAGGTCTCGTCATAAATGGAATCTTTATGATCAGAGTATAAATTTATAGTCATGATAGCCCCACTCTGTCTAGGCTGCACGGTTATACCATTCTCGTTTACTTCTGCCGGAATAGTGGATATTGCTCTGGAAATACGGGTTTGTACATTCACCGATGCGATATCAGGATTGGTGCCCGTTTTAAAAAATACTTGTATACTCCCCGATCCCGAGTTGGTGGCTGTAGACCGGATATAGGTCATGTCTTCTACACCATTAATAGCTTCTTCAACAGGTAACAAGACACTCTCTGCTACGGTTTCGGAATTCGCTCCCGGATAGCTCAAGGAGACCACTACGCTGGGAGGTGCAATTTCGGGGAACCTACTGATGGGAAGTATCATCATCCCTACTAGACCCAAAATGACTAAAATTAAGGATACTACGGTGGCTAGCACCGGTCTATTTATGAATGTTTTTAACATTGAATGTACTTTTTAAAATCAATCTGATGAGAGGAGATTGTGAGTGAAGAGAGCATTCGCAATTATTGGGCAATAGGTGTTACTACAGAACCGTCCGTAATTTTATCAATGCCTGAAAGTAATACCCGATCACCGATGTTTAAACCAGAGACAATATAGTTATCTCTACTGGTACCTTCGATTTTAATGGAACGTCGTTCCACTTGGTTCTTATCATCCAAAGTATACACGAACGTTCTATCTTGCAGTGAGCTCGTTGCAACCTGCGGAATTTGGATTACACCTTTTTTTGTTTCTGAAATTTTTAATGTTCCTGTACTACCATTTCTTAAGATATTATCTTCATTCGGGAAAGATGCTCTTAACGATATAGCACCTGTTGTTCTATCGACCTGACCATCAATGGCGTCTACAATACCTTTCTTCTTATATTGTTCACCATCCGCAAGAATCAAGGTGGCTTCGGGAAACACAAGTCTGTTTTTTGAATTTTTGATGCCTAGTAAACTATCTTCCCGTGCTTTTATTTTTGAAAAATATAAGAAGTCCGATTCATTCATCGAGAAATAAACATATACTTCCTGCACATCCGACAATACGGTCATCGGTTCTCTGTCACCTTTTGAAACAAGGTTTCCTATTCTTTTCGGAATCCGACCAATATAACCACTAACAGGAGCTGTTAGAATTGTAAATTCTTTGCTAATTTCAGCGTTTCTTACCTCTGCAGCAGCTTGATCAAGTGAGGCTTTGGCCACATCGTAGTCTGACATTACTTTCCGTAGTCTAACTTCTGATATGACATCATTCTCCACTAAAGGGCGTAACCGCTCTACCTCCAATTTCGCATTTTCCAATCTTGCTTTCGCAACATTTTGATTCGCAAGCGCGTTATTAAGGCCTTCCTGATAAACCGAAGCATCTATTTTAAATAAATTTTGGCCCTTTTCTACGTATTGACCTTCGTCCACGTATATTTGCTGCAATATACCCTCAACTTGTGGGCGAATTTCTACATTTACTTTGCCTTCAATGGTTCCTAGGTAATCTTTTACCGTAACCGCATTACTTGTATCAACTGTGTGTACCGGTAAAGCTAGGGGTTTATTCGTCGTATCTTCTGATTTGCTTGTGTTACAGTTTGTGAAAGTAGCTACGCCGACTCCCGCCACTAATATGTATGCTATTTGTTTTAACATTGAATTTTTTATACTCATCTTCTGTATTATATCTTTTACATCTGTCTTTATTTGTAACGGTTTAGTTACAGGTGTATGCAATTATAACGTTTTTTATATAAAATAGTTGCTCGTTTAACAATTCTTAACTAATACAATGGTTCGGTTAATTCCGACAAAAAACCTATTTTTATTGGACATTGATCAATATATGGAATTTATACAAGAATTGCTCCAGTTTTTAAAACAATGGTATTGGATACCTATTGTTTTTTTATATTTGGGGGTACTTAGCACTATTTTAATTGAGAACAGGAATCCCACTAAAACCCTATCTTGGATTTTGGTTATCATTTTCCTGCCTGTTGTCGGCTTGCTGATTTATTATTTATTTGGACAGAAATTCAATAAAGTTAAACGTCTCAAACGTGTGAATGATGCGCAAATGAGGCGTTTGAAGAAAGAATGGCAGCGTTTGGAGCCCTATATGGAACAGAATATTGTCCGTATCACTGATCGGATAGGAACGCTTTCGCGGGTGTTTACTTTCTTGAAAAATGAGCGTGTGTCATCACCGACGACCGGAAACAGCGTTAAACTGCTCATCAATGGTGAAGAAAAGTTCCCCGAATTCCTGAAATCCTTGCGGGAAGCCCGTCATTCGATTCATTTAGAATATTATATTTTTGAGGTAGATACAATTGGTAAGGAGGTTCTGCATATTTTGGAAGAGAAAGCCAAAGAAGGCGTTTTTGTGCGTCTATTAATTGATAGCATTGGCTCCCCGGCTTTGGTAAAATATTTATCGCGTAGAAAAGATTTAAGTTTTGAATACCATCATTTTTTTCCGGTAACTTTTACATCTATGGGGAATAGTAATTACCGAAACCATCGTAAGATTGCTGTCATTGATGCAGAAATAGGGTATATTGGGGGAATGAACATTTCCGATCGGTATATCAATGATCCTGCAAATAGTACCGCCGTTTTTTGGCGAGATACTTCCGTAAGAATTGAAGGGCCTGCAGTGACTATGCTTCAAGTCGGTTTTTGGAATTCTTGGAATTTGGCGGATGGTACACCTTTTCAATTGAGTGAGGGGTATCTTCTCCATCAAATGCCAAACATAGAAAAGAAAGGAAGTGCAGCAGTTTCCTTTGTGGAAAGTGATCCGGGGTCGCTAGGGCCTTTTAATATGGAAGCTATTCTTGTGGGATTGGGTGAGGCCGACAGGAAAATCCAGCTCGTGACACCTTACTATGTGCCGAGTGATGAATTAGCAACGGCTCTAAAGGTTGCAGCGGCGTCGGGTTTGGAAGTGGAATTGATGTTGCCCGAGAAATCAGACTCTTTTATCGTGCAGCATGCCAGCCTTTCGTTTATTAAACCTCTTCTAGAACGAGGGGTCAAAGTTTATTTTTATAAGAAAGGCTTTATCCATGCTAAAACAATCAACATTGATGGGAAGCTTTCTTACATCGGAACAGTCAATCTAGATACACGTAGTTTTTATATCAATTATGAAATTGCCGCCGTAATCTCCGATGATACTGTTTGTAGACAATTAGAAGAGCAATTTGAACGTGATAAAGAAGACTGCGAACGCATGACTTTGATAGAATGGAAAAAACGAAACGTATGGAAACGTGGACTTGATTCTGTATGTCGTTTGCTCGCTCCATTGTTATAAGGTGTTAAACATGGGCGCAAAACATACATTTTCAGAAAAAAAATAGATAACTTTAACTCCGCGAAAAAACTGTATATTAATGAAGAAGCTTTTTATTTTCTTATTTATTACCTTTCTCATATTCGGATCAAGAAATGGATTTGCCCAACAACTACCCGCTATACCTATTAATACAGTGGTAGAGCGCGTACAAAAATATTTTGGGGTGTACCCGGTGGAGAAAGTACATTTACATTTTGATAAACCTTACTACGCTGTTGGAGACACCTTATGGTTTAAAACATATTTACAGCATAATCTATTTGAATATACCCCTAGTAAGATTATTTACGTGGAGATGTTAACGAGCAAGGACTCGTTGATACAAACGCTGCGTATACCTCTTACGGACAATAGTGGAAAAGGACAATTAGTGTTAGATCCACAGTTTATTGCACAAGATAATTATCGTTTTCGGGCATATACAAAATGGATGGCAAATTTTGATAATGCTTATTTCTATAATAAGATTGTGCCGGTGGGGGACGCTATTAATAAGAAATTAGGTGCGGAGATTACATATACACCCGATGGCAACAACAAAACGAAGGCCACAATACAGTTTAGGAATAGAGAAGGTAACTTGTTGGGAAGGCGAAAGCTGACCTGGGAGGCTATTGATGGTTGGGATCCATTTAGTAAAGGTAAAGGGGAGACGGATGATATGGGACGGGTAACCATCAATCTCACCATAAAAGATAAGGAATATCTGAAAAAAGGAAGACTTAATGTAAAAATTGACGGAGATAAATTAGAGCCGGCTTTAGTAGGTAGTTATCCCTTACAGCATGCGTTATGGGATGCTGATGTCCAGTTTTTCCCCGAGGGGGGAGACCTCCTTGCAGGGGTGGCTAAGAAACTAGCTTTTAAAGCAGTTAGCTCTACTGGAAAAGGCATAAAAGTGCAAGGTAAGATCTTGGATAGCAAGAAGAAAGAAGTCGCATCTTTTAATGACATTGCATTTGGTATGGGAGCAATCGACTTTATGCCTATTGCGGGAGAAAGTTATAAGGCGACTGTATCTTTTGAAAATGGAGAGCAACGGACATATGATCTTCCGGAAGTCAAAACAGAAGGGATTAACGTGGTGCTGCACAGTGAAGATGATGCTTCGCTGCAGATGGGGTTAATTGCAAATGACACCTTTTATGAAAAGATGGCAAATCAGCCGTTCTATGTTTTAGGGCAATCGAATGGTCATTTGGTGTACGCTGCACAGGCTACTTTAAAAAATTCGTCGGTATTGATTAGCCTTCCGAAAGATAAACTCCCCAATGGTATCGTGCAGCTGTCGATTATGCAGCCTGATGGGAAACTGTTGAGCGAACGTTTAGTGTTTAATCAGTCTCAACCATTGCTGAACATAGATGTAAAAACAGATAAATCAACCTATGCAAAAAAAGAAGGTGTAAAGTTGACAATTCAGGTTCCTATCATGGACTCGCTGAAAAGTAATTATTCGGTATCGGTGATTGATGATGTGAAGACACCTTATGACGATGATCAAGAATTGGGGATTTTGAGCAACTATTTACTAACTTCAGATCTTAAGGGATATGTAGAACAACCAAACTATTATTTTAATGAAAAAAATGAAAAGCGAAAGGAATCACTAAATGTGTTGTTAATGACTCAAGGATTTAGACGGTTTTCGTATGATGATTTAATTGCCGAAAAGCTTCCTCAGGTTCAATTTATGCCAGAACAAGGAATTACGCTTTCAGGTATTTTACGGTTAAATACGGGACGTCCTCAGCCTAATGGAGGATTGTTATTATCTATTCCATCGAGAAATATACGGAAGGACGCCTATACAGATAATCAAGGACGATTTGCCTTCGAAAATTTGGTATTCTCCGATTCTTCTAAAGTAACCATAAACGCTCGAGGTAACGATAACTTTAGAAACTTGGTTATCAATATGGACCAGACTTATTTTCCGGGAATCGATCAAGGAAATCCCTATGCAAGTGACAATGTGCAAAATATTGATCAAGAAATGAAGGCTTATCTAAACAATAGTAAGAACGAATATAGAACTTCTATTTTGATAGATGAAGTCCAGGTTACGGGCATTCAGCGGAAAATGGTCACTAGTAAAGAGTTTTCGTCGCTATCTGGATTGTCGATGCCAGAACATCGCATTGAGGGTGAACGTCTTTCGGGTTGTAACGTACTGACCATGTGTTTGACAACCATGTTGACAGGTATCACGTATGATAATCAGACGTTGAAATACCATGTTACAAGGAACTATAATCAGGGGAGTCGAGTGCCGGTTCAGTTCTTCTTAGAT
Source organism: Sphingobacterium corticibacterium (assembly GCF_004208525.1). Classification (GTDB taxonomy): domain Bacteria; phylum Bacteroidota; class Bacteroidia; order Sphingobacteriales; family Sphingobacteriaceae; genus Sphingobacterium; species Sphingobacterium corticibacterium. The sequence continues at coordinate 19,877 of NZ_SGIT01000001.1, forward strand.
GGCATGCCCATCGATGAACCTGCTCTAAATTCTATTATTCCTTCAGAGATTGAGGCTATCGAGATTTTTTTACGGGATGAATTGGGAACGGTCAGCCGTATGTATCAAAATGATGGTGTTGTTTCCATTATGACGAAAAAGAAAGACCAAAGTAAGCAACCACGTATGTCGTTGGCTGAAATTGAAAGTATGTTGCCGAAGACAAATGTGATTGATATGGTCCCTCTTGGTTATGTAAAAGAAAGACAGTTTTATTCACCAAAATACGATACCCCGGATAGTAAAAATACAAACGATTATCGAACGACCATTTATTGGAATCCAGATGTGGTCTTGGGTAACGAGGGCAATGCTACGTTAGATTTTTATAATGGTGATGGTAATGGTAGATATAAGGTGGTTGTGGAAGGACAGGATAATACAGGTGCCGCCGGACGAGCTGTATATTATTATAATGTGAAATAAGCGAGCGAATTTTCATCACATTAGAAACGGCTTCTCTCTTTAAGTTCAAGAGGGAAGCCGTTATTTTATTCAAGCTCTTTTACTTCAACCCGAACAGCATATGACCTAGGCCGAACTCCTCGTCCATATTTAATAGCATAATGTTTGGTAAACTCGGCACCAAAATATAAAATAGCCGCGGAATAATACACGAAACTTAGCAAAATTATAATGGAGCCGGCTGCTCCAAACGAGCTTGCGGTAACATTCGAAGATAAATACCAAGAAATAAGTGATTTTCCTAATAAAAAGAGTAAAGCTGTGAAAATCGCCCCCCACAATACATCCCGGAAGCGAGTCTTGGCATCAGGAAGAAAAGCAAATACACAAGCAAATAAGGTTGCAATAATTAAAAACGATACACCGGTATTGATTAGGTTAATCATCTGGAGATTGATGTTTGGAATATATTCACTCAAAAAGTCACCCACTTTGCCCATTAACAGTCCGATTACACTACTGAGGATTAAGGAGACCATAAGAAGAAATCCCAAACCTAAAATCATCGAGAAAGAAAGAAGACGGTCTATAATAATTTTCAACCAACCTTTTTTAGGCTTGACTTTAATATGCCAGATTTCGTTGATGGAATTTTGTATATCGACAAATATCGTTGTAGAAGAAAAAACAAGTACACCGATACCGATGTAAAGTCCGATACTGTTTTTACTATCCAAAGATATTTTTTTAATTGCGTTATCCAACATATTGGTGATATCTGGCCCAAAAAGTTGATTAAGTTCCGTCATGATCTCGTCGCGTGCACCCGTTGGGGAATCCATTTGGCTGCCATAAAAAAAACCTAATGCCCAGATTAGGATTAAAATTAAGGGACCAATGGAGAATACCGTATAATACGCTAAAGAAGCACTTTTTTTAAGACATTTATCATTAAGGAAACTATTGATAGTATCTAATAGCAATTGTCCAAACCCTTTTAGTTTTTGCCAAGGTGTTTCTTTCTCCATACGTATAGTTTTTGTTTTAATGTTCGTATAGTCGGTTGATTATAGTCTCTGTATTTTTTAGAATAACCTTTCGTTTCAGACTCAACTTCGGTGTCAGTTCGCCGTTATCGATCGTCCATTCTTTAGATAGCAATTCAAATTTTTTCACTTTCTCCCACTGTCCGAAACCCATATTCAAGCGATCGATTTCCCGCTGGTATTTTTCGATGATCTGTGAATCTTTAACGATCTCTTCTTTCGAAACAAAAGGTATGCCCTTATGTTTGCACCATTTTTCCAGTTCCTCGAAAGCAGGTACAATAAGTGCTGCAGGAAAACGTTGATTTTCGCCAATGATCATGACCTGTGCGATCAACGTAGATTCCATCAGCTTGTTTTCTAATGCTTGTGGAGCAACATACTTGCCTCCCGCAGTTTTAAACATTTCTTTTTTCCGGTCGGTGATTTTGAGAAAACCATCAGGTGTAATTTCACCGATGTCGCCGGTATGTAAATAACCTTCTTCATCAATAGCTTCCCGGGTAGCTTCTTCATTTTTATAGTATCCCGGACTAATGCTGGGACCCTTAACGAGGATCTCCCCGTCATCTGCAATTTTTACATCTAGATTCTTCAATACTCTTCCTACAGTACCAAATTTAACGTCGGTATCAACATGGGAGTTGACAGCTATTACGGGCGATGTTTCCGTTAGACCATAACCCTCTAATACTTTAATATCTGCAGCCCAGAAGATACGGCCCAATCGTTCTTGGAGAGCAGCACCTCCTGACACGATTAGTTTGATATTGCCCCCGAGCGCATCTCGCCATTTGGAGAAAATCAGTTTTCGGGCTATCGCTAACTTCAAATTATAGAAGAAGCCATTTTTGAGAGGTTCTTGATATCTATGTCCGAGTTCTACTGCCCAGAAAAATAGCGCTTTTTTTATGCCGGTTAATGCTTTCCCTTTTTCGATTATTTTATCGTACACCTTTTCTAGAACCCGTGGTACAGTGGTGAAAATTTGCGGTTTTACATCATTGATATCGGCCACGATATTATCTAGGTTCTCCGCATAGTAGATTTGGATACCTTTGGAAAGATATATGTAAACCACCATTCGTTCAAAAATATGGCACAGTGGCAGAAAACTTAGTGCAGTAGTGGTGTCTTTTGGGACAAGGTGCTGACAAGCTTCTACATTGCTGATAATGTTTTTATGTGTTAAAAGCACGCCCTTGGGTTTTCCAGTCGTGCCGGAGGTATAAATGAGTGTAAGCAAATCGTTGCCTTGCACCGCATCTCTATAAGGTTGCAGATCAATATCTTGTTGGGCGCCCAGATCAATAAGTTCTTGGTAACCTGGCTTGTTCGGTACATCATCAAAAGTATAAAGCTCAATGGACAATTGCTGTTCTTGGACAGCTTGTTCTACTTTTTGGGCCAATTCCGTATTGCTCGCAAAGAGCAATTTTACTTCGGCGTTATGAAGTATAAAAGAAAGATCTTGGGCCGATAACGTGGGATACAATGGAACGATTGCTATTCCAAGCTGATTACAGGCGAAATCTACAATATTCCATTCAGGGCGGTTTCCGGACATTAACGCGACCTTATCCCCCTTTTTTAATCCTTTGGAAAGAAGAGCTTTGCTCAAATTGTTGGTGAGCGTCATAAAACGCTCGCTCGTTACAAGTTGCCATTCTCCATTCCTTTTTCCCGCAACCATACAGGTATTGGTGTCTGTCGATGTGTATCCATCTAAGATATCAAACAATCTATTTAGCTTACTCATATGTTGCGTCGTATTATGAGGTTTACAATTTGTTTTTCCCTATACTAAGATAACGTTTTATCCATAAAAGTGCGAATATCATACCAAACTTAACGGAAAATGATAACAGAATTTAACTTTTGAACGTTTAAATAAAATATTACTTTTGACGTACGTAAAACTTAGTATAATATTCATGAAGAAAGCAAATTGGCTGTTATTGACATTAGGGATTATTTTATTTTCATTTGATACATCATGGGCGCAATTGAATAGCCAGCATGCTGTGGGGGGACGTTTTGGAAGCGCCACAGGGTTTAGTTACCGTTATACGTTGTCAGATGATAGGGCTGTAGAAGGAATTCTCAGTATACAGAGCAATTCTAAATCAAGACGCTTCCGAATGGTAGGGCTTTATCAGTATCATAAACCGTTGGCAGAGAATTTTACTTGGTTCTATGGATTTGGGGGGAGTGTGGGAAGTTTTCGATACAAATCTGAGGTTACGCAGACAACGAATTCAGATGGTTCCGTTACAACTAGACGTACCGACCCGAAATCGGAGCTAGCGTTGAGTATAGATGGTATCGTTGGTATAGAATATAATATCCCGACTACACCACTTTCTGTTTCGCTGGATGTTAAGCCGTATTTTGACTTTTTACAAGAGAGCTCCATACGGCTAATCGATCCGTTTGGTTTGACTATTCGTTATAAATTTTAGCGTAGAGTTTAAAGGTATGCGTGCTGGATATCACGGTACGCATGCAATATCGCTACGTTATATCCTTGTCTATACCTATTTTCATGACCAGACCTTCAAACTCATCTCTGTTTCCAGCGGCTTTATTCCTCATCTTTGTCCTGTAATTATAGATAGTTGAAACCGAGTAGCGCAGGAAATAGGCAATTTTTATGCTGTCGGTAATACCTAGACGGATTAGTGCAAAAATACGAAGGTCGGGCGTAAGGTTGCTGTTGGCTTTAAAACTGATTCTTTCCTCTTTTAATAATAACTTGTTTATTTCTTCAACAAAATTCGGAAATAGGCGTAATATAGTCTCGTCAAAATTCTTATAGAATTCCTCCAGGTTATCTTTTGGGTCGAGCGATAAATCGATGAATTTCAAGAGTGCTTGTTCCCCTTGTGTTTTAGCTATCTTTTGGGCTTTCAGCCTAAATTGTTCTATTTTTGAAAGATAATCGGAAAAATGACCTATATATAAACCGATATATTCTTCTTTGAGAATATTCGAATCTGAAAGACTCTGATTGCTTTCCATCAATAATTTGTTGGACCTCGATAGTTCATCCTTGGTTATGGATAGTCTTTTCTTTTGCTTATACACGTATAGTAATGTAAAGAATATGAACGTTAACAATACCCCTATAATCACCAGAATAGTTAGCAATAGTATTTGGCGTTGATCTTCCTTTTTCTGATATGCTTTATCAATAAAATCGAACATCTCCGAAGATTCAAGTGTCCGAAGTCTGGCGTTATAGAATATCGCATCCTGCATCGAACATTTCATATAACTATATGCGCGGTTTACATCTCCATATTCAAACAGTACAGCTGCTAGTCTTCGGAGCGACATATATTCTTTTACCCCATTTTTGATATCAGCGATTGCCGATCTTGCAAGGTACTCGATAGCTTTGTCCGTATCCCCCTTCTCTTCATATACTTTAGCTATAGAATAGGCTAATATGGCAGCCTCCCGTTCCTCCGGATCGAGATTAGCATATGCATCACGGAGATCCCTTAAGGCTTGATCATATTGCTTTTCTTGTTGTATAAGGCGTTCTGTATTTACGTATATATAGTCCATTGGTGATAGCGTTTCCTCTGAGACCAATCTGTTTCTTAATGAGGCCGTGATTGTTTGATATCTCTTTTTTTCGTCGTTGTTTTCTGAAGTTTTTATTAATAAGTTATAAACGGACATTTTTGTATATAAATAAAATGTTTTTAGATCTTCAGAGATTCTTAAAGTATCTACGTTATTCAATATATCAGTCGATTCTTTGAGTAATCCCATTGTTTTTAATATACGGACACGGAAAAGCTCAGAATCAATATATTCTTCATAATCGTTGGCCTGCAGCGCATACTTTTCTAATTTTCGGGTGTACAAAAGTGCCGAATCAGTCATAAATACAATATAGTGAAGACAGATCTCTTTCGTAATGGCAATCTGGTCTTTCACATCCGAGGATTCGTGTAGTCTCGTCTTTAAACTATCGATAGCGCCTTCCTTTTTTGCGGCATAAATATTTTTATCCTGAATAGCCTTATCTAATACGTGCAGTAATGAATCAAGTTGTTTATGGTATGCATTAGCCGTGGAAACTGAAACTATCAGGAATATAATTAATACTAAACTTTTCATACTTGGTATAATGAGGAGCGAATTAAATACAGTAAAAGGTTTCTATATAAATAATCGGATAAATACTCTTCTTCAAAACTACAAAATAATATTATTTTATAACCATTGCGATAGGAAGATATGGTTTTTTAGTGTCCTTTTTTTCTTAGAAATGGAATGAAAAATTTCGGAAGAATAAAATTCAATACGTTTATTCACTACATTATGTGTATGTTGTTATTTTGTTAAATTGTTGTATATGAGTTTGTTGTTTATTGTTTGTTCTATATTCTCACTACATTGAAGAGAATCAGTATAAAAGAACGCTTTAAAATCTGATAACTTTGATTTCTCAAAGCTAAATTATAAATCGTTGCACATGGTAAACTTGCTAAATGAACAATGTTGGCGTACTATCCGATATCAGGGGATAGTGGCTACTTCGCATATCCTAATTGATGCAAAAGTGATCACTCAGGAGATACAGACATCTCCGATAAAATACAATTAATTTACACTTTATAACTAATAGACTGTGAAACGAAGAACCTTTATTCAAAACTCGGCTATACTTGGAGCAGGTATGTTAGCCCACAATTTTTCTTTTGGCAACCCTAGTCAGGTATTTCCCATTGTAAGGGTTAGCGAGAAAGACCGACACTTTAAAAGCCCGGTCATTGAGGAACTCATTAAAGAGTTCCAAACTAATGTCGCAGACAAGGAGTTGGGCTGGCTGTTCAACAATTGTTTGCCGAATACGTTGGACACGACTATTTATGATGAATCAACCTCACAACAAAAGCTGACTTATGTCATTACAGGAGATATTGATGCGATGTGGCTGCGGGATAGTAGTGCGCAGGTATGGCCGTATCTACCTTTTATGCGAAAGGACAAGCACCTTCAGAACCTAATTCTCGGGTTGATCAACAAACAGTCCAAGTGTATCAATATCGACCCATATGCCAACGCGTTCTATAACGACCCGACGAAAAAGGGCGAATGGTTTTCTGATCATACCGATATGAAGCCTGGTATCCACGAGCGTAAATGGGAGATTGATTCACTCTGTTATCCAATACGCCTCGCTTATGCCTATTGGAAGGAAACAAAAGATGCGACCCCCTTTGACAACGAATGGGTGCGAGCGCAAGAAAATATCTATAAGACATTTGTCGAGCAACAACGCAAGGAAAACTTAGGTCCTTATAAATTCGAACGTACGACGTCGCGTGGAACAGATACCTTACAGGTAGACGGATATGGTTATCCTGTCAATCCAGTAGGTTTGATCTGTTCAAGTTTTCGCCCATCCGACGACTGTAGTATATTCTTATTCTTGATCCCAGCCAATCTGTTTGCGGTAGTTAGCCTGCGACAGTCAGCTGAAATCTTACGTAAAGTCAAAAACAATACTGAATTGGCGGCTAACATGGAATCATTGGCCAATGAAGTGGAGGATGCGGTTAACAAATATGGTATCATCGACCATCCAGTGCATGGACGTGTCTACGCTTACGAAGTAGACGGATTCGGTAGTTACTTGATGATGGACGATGCCAATGTACCTAGTCTGTTATCGTTACCTTATCTGGGTGCGGTCGACGTCAATGACGAGGTCTATCAACGTACCCGGCGCTTTGTGCTGTCGGAAAACAACCCGTTCTATTTCAAAGGAAAGGTAGCTGCTGGTGTCGGTGGACCACATATTGGCCGTGATATGATATGGCCTATGGCACTGATTATTCAAGCGCTAACGTCCACAAGTGATTCCGAAATTCGTCAATGTATACAGACATTGAAAAACACGCATGGTGACACCGGATTTATGCACGAATCGTTCCATAAGGATGATCCGAAGAAGTTTACCCGACACTGGTTTGCTTGGACAAACACTTTATTCGGTGAATTATTATGGAAGGTGTACCAAGAGAAACCGGAGTTGTTACGTTAAATAACATCAATATCAACCAAATAAGCTATTACTTTATGAACAAAACATGTATAATAATCCCGTTGCTTATTTATCTTTTTGGTTTTAGCGTCCATAGTTATGCTATAGAGGCAAAGCCAAGCAGGGAGAAGGCCGCTGGTTTAAACCAAACTACGTATACAGGGGTAGTAAAAGATGAATTAGGAAAGCCGATAGTAGGTGCTACTATCTCCGTACGAAACCGTTCCGTTAGCACCCAGACTGATGGCAGTGGGCAATTTTCTATCACGGCCTCTTCGGGCGATGTCATTGAAGTCTCTTTTTTAGGGTATGCGCAGACGAACATTTCCTTGGGACAGCAGACTTTATTAAATATCACCTTGGATGAAGCTATAAATACGGAATTAGACGAAGTCATCGTTATCGGTTATGGAACCACTACCCGTCGACGTGTAGTAGGCGCTGTGGACAACGTCAATTCGGATATCATTGAGAATAGACCTGTTTCCAACTTGACACAGGCCCTGCAAGGAACCATGCCCAGTGTGAATATTCAACAACGAAGCATGAATCCAAATGATAATACCATGAATTTTAATATCCGGGGTATTGGAACCATGAATAATAACTCTCCGCTAATCGTGATCGATGGTTTGGTCTCTGATGGCGCTAGTTTAAATCGCTTGAATCCCAATGATATTGAAAGCGCTTCCGTATTGAAAGATGCGGGTACAGCGGCAATCTATGGTTCTCGAAGTGCCAATGGCGTCCTGTTGGTCACCACCAAAAAGGGAAAGAAAAATCAAAAACCGACACTTCGCCTGAGTACGCAGACCGGTATCCAAACACCCGAAGTTCTTTTTAGACCGGTAGAAGGTTATCAAAATGCGACGTTGAAGAATTTGTCATTAACCAACGTCGGCGCCCAGCCACAATTTACACCGGAGCAAATTCGGGATTTATACGATCATCGCGCGGAAGAAGAATGGAATTATGATGCTATTCTTCAAGATGGACTCCAGCAAAACTATAACATCACGATGAGTGGAGGTAGTGAAAACACAACTTATCTGTTTTCCGGTGGGTTTTACGACCAAGAAAGTAACTTCGTCGGTGATTTTGGAATACAACGCTATAACCTACGAGCGAATGTTACTTCGGATATAAACGATCGTATTAAGATCAGTAGTATTTTAAACTATGCTCGAAATAACAATAAGGCCTCAACAGCGAGTAATGCTATTATCAATTCCTCGAGAGTCCCATCGTATTATTATTATCGTATGCAGGCTGATAACGGGAAATACCTCGTGAATAACGCATTGACCGATCAAAATCCATTGGCCGAACTCAGGGATGGGGGAAGTATTGACTCTGACAACGATTATTTCAATGTCAATCTCGGATTGGATGTCAAGATCATCGATGGGCTGAAGTTGAAAGGCGTATTTGGTGCGGATTTGTTTTCTAATCATCGGTATACACGGCGCCTTCAAATACCGCTTTATTCAAGTCCAGATGCTACAACACCTTTGGTATTCGTGAATGCCGAACGAAACACGGAGGATTATAATGAAAAAACCTACCTGCTGAACTATCAGCTCTTATTGGATTATGATAAAACATTCGGCAACCACCAGGTTACTGGATTGTTCGGCGCAAGTAACGAATCCTACACACGTCGTGCCAATGAAATCCGGCTACGTTTTACGGATCCTATTTTGGGTGTTCCAGTTACAGAAACCGAAATATTGCCGGGTAGTTATGTTTCGCCACAGCAAACAACAGAGACTAGTTTAAACTCGTTGTTTGGACGTTTAGGATATTCGTTTGATCAAAAATATTTTATAGAAGGTAGTTTTCGTTACGATGGATCATCTAAATTTTTGAAAGCGAACAGATGGAGCTTTTTTCCATCGATATCGTTAGGCTGGCGATTGTCTGACGAGCTATTCATGGAAAATTACAGAGATAAAATAGGTGATGTGAAAATCAGAGGAACATATGGGCATCTCGGAAATCAGAATATTGACAATTATCAGTATCTTACTATATATACCGCGATTAATAACAGCTACGGTTTTAATAATACCAGTGTATCCGGCGCTGGATTCCGCTATGGTAATGAGACTATTTCGTGGGAAACAACAAAATCCTTTAATATCGGTGCGGATCTTACTTTTTTCAACCAACGCTTGAATGCCAGCTTAGATTATTTCAATAACAAGACTGTCGATATTTTAACCCCGCCGATTATCCCATCCGTTTTTGGAACTAATCTTGGGTATTTGAATGTGGGAGAGATGGTTAACCGGGGTTGGGAGATTTCACTAAACTATGGTTTCGAAACGGGTAATGTAAGACACCGTGTCGGGGGTAATATCGGTGATACCTTCAATAAAGTTATTCAATATCCCAATGATGAATTAATCTCATCAGCTGACAATGTTACGAACTTAATCCGTGTAGGCGTACCTTTCAGGTCTTATTATGGCTATAGAACCGATGGTTATTTTCAAAGTATGCAGGAAATTGAGACGGCTGCACTACCTGTTGGGATGACTGCCGAAGACCTTAAGCCTGGGGACGTCCGTTACGTAGATCGGAACCAAGATGGTGTTATTGATGCTAGGGACCGTTATGTGTTAGGTTCGGGTTTTCCAAGATATACATTTGGATTTACGTATGATGTGTCTTACAAAGGATTTGATTTCAATATGTTGATACAGGGGGCTGCTAAACGTGATATGATGGTGCGAGGTGAATTGGTGGAGCCTTTTCATGCCAATTATTCATTTGCCATGTACCAGCATCAACTGGATTATTGGACACCTACCAATACGAATGCCACCTGGCCGCGTTTGACTGCTGCTGGAGCACCGTCTACAGCGAATAATTACGGACGTGATTCTGATATTTATATGTTTGATGGGGCCTATGCACGACTTAAAAATATCCAATTAGGTTACACCATACCGCGTAATTACAGTGAGAAAATTGGTGTCGCCAGTATGCGATTATTTGTTAACGGACAAAACCTGTTGACGTTAAGTAAAAATTCTTGGATCGATCCGGAATCATCAGAATTTGACTCAAATATGGGCGGTAGCGCGAATAGCGCCCGTAATTATCCGACGTTAAAGTATTATGGTTTTGGTTTAGATATTCAATTTTAGCATATAAATAAAATGAAAAGATTACTATATATAAAGCAAATCTGCCTGGCAGCGGTGTTACTGGCTTTTAGCAGTTGTAATACGTTGGATCCGATTCCGACCAATGATTTTACAGACGCCAATTTTTGGACTTCATCCGAGAATGCCGAACTGGTCGTCAATATGGCTTACAACCAAATGTATTCTGCCGATAAGATGTGGAATGATGAGGCATTAAGTGATAATATATTCGAGGGACGTGAGAATACAAACCAGCGTATCATCCGAAATGGTATTGCCGATCCTTCTCTTGGCCTCTTTGCCTCCGAATGGAAATGGGCGTATGAGGGAATCAAAACCTGCCATGTGTTTTTACAGTTTATCGATATTGTTCCCGGCATGACAGAACAGCACAAGGAAAGACGTAAAGCAGAGATTCGGTTCATAAGAGCCCATCTTTATTTTAGGTTGGTAAATTTCTATGGTGATGTGCCTTTCTTTACATCCGATGTATCGCTAGACGAGTCGCAGCGCGTACCTCGTACGTCGAAGGCACAGGTTTTGTCGTTTATTCATCAGGAACTGGATGAAATCACCTCACTTCTTCCCAGCCGTAATCAACTTTCAGTGGCAGATAATGGGAGAATCACCAGTGGCGCAGCAGTGGCATTTCAGGCTCGTGCATATTTGTACGAGAGTAATTGGCCAAAAGTCATTGAATATTGTGATAAGCTGATTAACCAAGGAGAGACGTTTGGTAATTATAGCTTATTTCCGAGTTATTCCGGCTTATTTGAAGCGGCAAACGAGTACAACCAGGAGGTGATTTTGGATTATGCTCATGTTCCATCCGTAAAATATTGGAGCAAATATTACGATGCGGCTCCTTTATCGGCAGGAGCACGGCTCAACGCTTACGCTCCTTTACAAGAGCTAGTGGATAGCTATTTGACAACGAACGGTCTTACTGTACAAACTGACCCGACCTATAATGACAATAATCCCTATACGAACCGTGATCCTAGACTGGCAGCATCGGTGGTCTTTCATGGGGGGCAATGGACGAGTTTTGATGGAACTACCAAAACGATCTATATCAGGCCAGGTACTGGCGGGACCGCAGAGGAGCGAATGGATGTTTATATAAACTCCAGCTCCAATTCTACCGCTACGGGATATTATATGCGGAAATATTATGATCAAACGGCGATTACCAATTATCAATCGGGATTGAATATCATCATGTACCGCTATGCCGATGTATTGTTGATGTATGCCGAAGCCGTAAATGAACAGAACGACATGGATGAAAATACGTGGAATAACACCATCGGTGCGCTAAGAGAAAGAGCCGGATTCACGAATCCGGCGGCACGCTCATATCCATCCACCGCTACGCAGTCTCAATTGCGGGAAATTATTCGTAACGAAAGAAGAAGTGAATTGGCATTGGAAGGGCTACGTTATTATGATATTATTCGTTGGAAGGCGGGAACTCAGTATCTGAATGGTTTTGTACATGGGGCTAAATTTGCTAATAGTGGCACAGCTTACATTCAATTGGATAACAGGAGATTCGATGAAAATAGAGACTACCTCTGGTCGGTGCCCAGAGCAGAGATGGATATCAATAACAACTTAAGACCAAATAATCCGGGTTACGGAAACTAACAATAAATTATATACAGATGAAAAAGTTAACAACGATATTATATGTTTTTATGACTTTACTGGTATTCGTGGTATCTTGTAAGTCAGACGATATGAATTACAAAGACGCGACCGTTACGGCAGTAAATACGCTATACGAACCCATAGACAATCGAACGATTAAGATTTTGAGTTCAAACACGGCGTCTGTTTATTTTGAATGGGAACGTGTCCGTGTAGAAGATTCGGGCGCCGCATTATACGAAGTTGTGTTCGATAAAAAGGGTAATAATTTCGAAGAGCCATTGTATAGAATGGTATCAGACAACAATGGTAATTCTAATGGGGCAACGATAACCCATCGTATATTGAATCGTATTGCCAGTATGGCGGGCGTTGCACCCGGTGAGACTGGTGAACTGATCTGGACGGTGGTGGCATCAAGGGGAATTAATACCGCAGTTTCCGCGGTTGTGCGTAATGTAAGTATTACTACACTCGATGGTTTTGTGGACATTCCGGAAGAGTTGTTTCTTACCGGAGAAGGAAGTGAGGCGGGGAATATGCTGACCGGCGCCATGCCTTTTAAATCGGTAGCGCCTGGAGAGTATGAGATATTTGCACAATTAACTACAGGAAGTACTTATCAGTTTGTGGACCGAAATCAAGGCACGCCAAGGGCGTTTTATAGCGATGGTAATCTGAAATTGATAGAATCGAATACAGATGAAAGCAGCATGACAGCCAAAACAGGTGTGTTCCGTATCCAGGTAGATTTCAATACGGCTACTGTCGCAATGACCGAGATAAAAACACTGGGTTTATGGTTTTCTCCCGATAATAAAGTATTATGGAATTTGAATTATGAAGGAAAAGGCATTTGGTCAGGGTCTGGCATCGTAAACTTTAAACAAGAAGGATGGGGTCGTGATGAACGTTACAAGTTCCAACTGACGGTCAACGATGGGCAAGATCGGACAGTACAATTAGGTACTTTGAACGGTACGGATTCTAAACCTACATCACAATCTCCTCCGTCTTATTATTTTGTGAAATGGATAGAAAGCCCGACACAATGGGACGACAAATGGAAATTTGTAGATGCAGTCGACGGTAAATCACCTACCATTAAGGTTATCCTTCAAGGAGATAAAGAATATACACACTCGGTAACCGTAAACTAAAAAAGAAATGACTATGAAAACTTATGTATGGTTGTTTATAAGTGCCGGACTTATACTGTCATCTTGTCAAAAATTCGAAGATGAGTATGTATATGAAACTGAAACCGTGGATAATTGGTCTGCGGTTGCAGACACAGCATCCGATGCGTTGATTGCCGCTTTTTGGAATGAAGAAGGCTATTTTAATTATGGAAGCGATAATTCGGATGTAGGGTTTCAATATTGGCCGAATGCCCATGCAATGGATGTCGTGATTGATGCCTATGAACGGACTGGTGACCATAAATATTTAGCCTATTTTGATCCATGGTACGAAGGGGTTTTCGTGAAAAATGGGAACACCTATCTAAATCCGTTTTATGATGATATGCAATGGAATGCCCTGACGATGCTCCGTATGTATGAGACGACCGATCAGGAGAAGTATTTGAACACCGTATTGTTCTTGTGGGAAGATATTATTGCCGGTTGGGAAGAAAGTTTCGCCGATGGTGGAATCTCCTGGGTTAAAAATCAACCGTATAGTAAAAATGCATGTTCCAATGGCCCAGCTAGTTTATTGGCAACTAGATTGTACCAATTGACACGGGAACAAGTGTATTTGGATTGGGCGATTAAAATCTATGAATGGCAGAAGAACACCTTATATAATAGAAGCTCTGGTGCGGTCTATGATAATATTAATGGCAATACTGGCCAGATCAATACCGTAGCGCTTACCTACAATCAAGGAACGTTCTTAGGTACCGCCGTAAACTTATATGTAATTACCGGAGAAAGTTTATATCTCAACGATGCACAGAAAATTGCAAATTTCACGGTTTCCAAATGTATTGATGGTGCTACCAACTTACTACGAAATGAGGGGCTGGGTGACAATGCTTTATTCAAAGGGATTTTTGTACGCTATTTTCTATACCTTTTGGATGTACAAGATCTCGATCAAGCGTACCGGAACAAATTTGAAAACTTCTTGACGCATAATGCCACTGAACTGTGGTTGAAAGGACGTAATATGCAAGGCAATCTATTTGGTCCGGCATGGGATCAAATTGCCCTAGGAAATGTACAATTGACGGCACAGGCGAGCGCATGTATGACGATAGAAGCGAAAGCAAGGTTTATAAAAAAATAAGTTATGATAAAATATTGCACGATAGTAATTTTAGTTTTTTTGACAGGAAGCGTTTTTTCCCAGGAGTCTTCATCAATGCGTGGATCAACATCAGTAGATATGTTGAAAGCTGCGGGTAGCTCTCTGGAAGTGATTCTAGAAAAATATGGGAGCAAAAAGACCTCTTTACTTCGGGAGAATTTTCCCGTGGATGAGCGTTACAAAGCAGACTATCTAGGCGATGGTGCCAGCGGTAAGCAGGAATATGCTTACCTCTGGCCCTATTCAGGAGGTTTGTCTGCTACCGTTGCGCTCTATGAACACAGTGAAAGTAAAAAATATAAGTCCATCATTGATAAACGGCTCATCCCTGGATTAGAAGAATATTATGACGATAAAAGAAAGCCGGCAGGCTATGCTTCTTACATCTCATCTGCCCCCGTATCTGACCGTTTTTATGATGATAATATCTGGATTGGGATCGACTTTACCAATCTCTATCTGTTAACAGGTGAGACGAAATACCTGGAAAAAGCAAAGATAGTTTGGGATTTCGTTTATAGCGGTCATGATGATTTATTGGGCGGTGGCATTTATTGGTGCGAGCAAAAAAAGACATCTAAAAATACCTGTTCGAATGCACCAGCGGCAGTTTTTGCACTTAAATTATATGAAGCGACTAAGGACGGTAGGTATCTGGGAATGGGTAAATCCCTATATGAATGGACCAAGACCCATCTGCAAGATACAGATGGTGTCTATATGGATAATGTCCGCTTAGATGGTAGCGTAGATCGGGCAAAATATCCCTATAACTCGGGGCAGATGATCGAAGCTGCTGCTTTGTTGTATAAGATAACGAACGAACCGCGTTATCTTGAAGAAGCGCAGCAGGTTGCCAAAGCTTCTTTCCATCATTTTTTTGAGACAGATGGCTCACACCGGTTAAAAAATAATGATAATTGGTTTATCGCCGTCATGATGCGTGGATTTGTCCAGCTCTATAAATTAGACAATAATCCTACTTACTTACAAGCATTTCGTAAAAATCTAGATTTTGCATGGATGGCCAATAGAGATGAAAATGGTCTTTTTTACAAGGATTGGAAAGGAGAGAAGAAGAATGAGAGAAAATGGTTACTAGACCAATTTGCTATTGTTGAAATGTTCGCGAATATTTTAGTTTTGAAATAAATTTTTGATTGAAGTGGGTGTGAAGATAGTGTAGAGACGCTACATCCAGCGTCTCTACATTATTTATATCGATAACCAAAGATTCCCCAATTCCTTCTCTGCCCCGGTAGCATCCAGCTTTTCTCGAATAGACCACTGCTGTTTGATAGAGCGGCGAAGAGGTGCATGGATGGTACGTACCAATCCATCTCGGGAAACCAACACATCAACAATTTCATCTATTTGACCATGTTGCAGTATAAACTCCAGTTCTTTACCTCCCACATCGAGTCTGTTGCCATTGATGGCAATAAGTTCGTCTTCAACATTTAACCCTGCGTCCCAAGCGCTTGAGCTACGTTCTACATGCTTTATAAATATCCGTCCGTCTTGGTTCGCTATTTTAATTCCCAAAGTTAGTTCCTGTCTGCCACGGTTTAAGTCGATTAATTCGTATCCTACACGATTGAAATATGTATTATAATCAAGTTCTTGGATGCTATGTGCGGCATAAAAGATCTTAGAAAGATCTACACCTGTTACGGTTTCCGCCAATGTTTGAAATTCTTTTTCTTCGAAGCCTCGATTTTCTTTTTTGTAGAAAGTTTGGTAAGCCGCTCGAAGCACATTATCCAACCGCTTTGTTCCTTGTGTCTCCGTTAGAATATGAAGATCCAGTGCGACGGCGAGCATAGCCCCTTTATTATAGTAGGATATACTTGTGTTCGCAGAATTTTCATCCGGTCTATAGTGCTTTATCCATGCATCAAAACTAGCTAAAGCCGCGGATTGTATACGGTGCCCCGGCCGATTATACACTTGGTTGAAATCGTTGACAAGCATATCGAGGTATTCTTGTACGGAAAAGAAACCACATCGCCGGATGATGAGATTATCGTAATATGACGTGAAGCCCTCCATTATCCACAAACCTGTCGTGTAATTTTCCTCATCGTAGTTGAAGGGGCCGAGTTCTTTCGGGCGAAGTCTTTTTACATTCCAAAGATGGAAGTATTCGTGCGCCACAAGACCTAGGAAGTTTTTATAAGCACTTGGCGTTTGATATGCATTTCGGCTAGCACCCAACACCGTAGAGTTGAGGTGCTCAAGTCCGCCACCCCCTGTTTGATAGTTGTGGGTAATGAAAACATAATTTGTATTTGGGTTTTCTCCCCATATTACGGTCTCTTCTTCTACGATCTTTGTTATGTCAGACGTAAGTTGCTGCTTGTCGTAATTCCCGCCGCCTACCATCGCAAACTCATGTTGTACACCTGCTGCTTCAAAATGCCATATATCTTGGCTCCCGATTTCTAACGGAGCATCATACAGTATGTCGAAATCTTCTGCATAAAAAGTGTGTTCACCTTTAGATGCTTTCGGCAAACCTGTTGAAATATGAGTCCATTTTTTGGGAAGTACAACCTGTACGGTGCAAGATAGATCGATACGGTTCTTTATATACATGAAGGTGGCCGCCGGACTAATAAATGCGCGGTCAACATTGATCATATTTGTTCTCACCGATGTTTCGAAGCCATATACCCTATACCGTATTTTAGTATGTTGGCGTGGATTTTCTATACGCCACGTATTTTTAGAAATCTTCGCACAATGGATACGGTCTGTTCCACCAAAAGCTTCGACAAGCTCCACATGACGTTCATATTCGCGAATTAAATAAGAACCTGGCGTCCACACAGGCATAGCGACGTCCAAGGGGGGGGCGGTAAAATTGGTAATGTCCATCTCTATTTCGACATAATGCGCTTGAGGTTCCGTAAATGAGATCGTAAAGTGTATGTGGGGTTCTGACATATCTTGCTGATTTTATCACAAAGCTACACAGATGGAAGCAAGCTTCAAAAGTATTTTATCCACGAAAAATTGTTATCTTTGGAATGCACAATATAAATTTAAACATCATATATGATTTTAGTTGCAGATAGTGGTTCTTCCAGTTCTGATTGGATGCTTAATTTGCCAGATAGCGCCCCTTTATCTTTTCGTACAAAAGGATTAAATCCATTTTTTGTAAATGAGAAAGAAATTGCCCGTGTGATGCAGGAAGTACCGGAGATATTGCCCTACGCTAGCGAGATTCATGAAGTTTATTTTTTTGGGGCGGGATGTGTTACACCGGATAGACGAGAGATCGTTTCCAATGCGCTTACAGAAATTTTTCCAACGGCGTTCATTTCCGTTGAAAGTGATATGCTAGGATGTGCCTATGCGACATGTGGGCATGATAAGGGATATATTTGTACAATAGGCACCGGGTCGGATATAGGTTATTACGATGGTGTAGAGTTGCACCCAAGTGTACATGGCGTAGGATATGTATTGGGGGATGAAGGCTCGGGGGCTTGGTTTGGGAGACGGTTGATTATTGACTTTTTGTATGAGAAGATGCCAAAAGACCTTCACAAAAAATTTGTAGATAAATATCGAGTTAATAAAGACGTTGTAATTAGAAATGTGTACCAAAAGGATCGTCCGAATGCTTATCTAGCATCTTTTGCAGAATTCATGGCTGAAAATAGGTTACATCCTTATATTGATACGTTGTTAAAAAACGGATTTGACGAATTTATTCGTACACATGTAATTACCTATCCGGACTTTTGGGAGTATAAAGTCAACTTTGTCGGGAGGATTGCTTACCATTTTGATCTGCAATTGCGGGAGGTATGTTCGGTATTGGGTGTTCGTGTCGGATCGATTTTAAGCAATCCGATAGAACAATTATTCCATTTCGTTGTTGACAGAGAAACGAAATTGATTCTTAAGTGATGCGTGAAGAGTAAATAAACGATAATACCTTTACAGATGAAAATAATAGCGAGTATAATGTTGTTGGCTACTATGCTGTCGCCAGCAACATCGATTTACGATTTTAGTTTTACATCTATCGATGGCAAAGCGGTGAATATGTCGGATTTTAGAGGTAAAAGTATCTTGATTGTCAATACCGCCTCAAAATGTGGCTTCACTAAGCAATATAAAGATTTGCAAGCTTTGCACGAACAGTATGGTGATGATTTGGTCGTCATAGGTTTTCCATCCGATAACTTTGGAGGGCAGGAACTTGATAATAACGTGGAAATTCAAAATTTCTGTGAACGAAATTATGGTGTCACTTTTTTACTATCTGAAAAAATTGATGTAAAGGGAGATAATATCAATCCACTGTTTAAGTTTTTGACTACACAGGAAAATAATGATTTTACAGGAGATATCAACTGGAACTTTGAGAAGTTTTTAATCAATAAAGATGGAAAGCTGATACATCGTTATCGTTCCCGTATAAATCCGCTGGATAAAGCAATTGTTAGCAACTTATAGCTTGTCGTCTGATAAACCAAAATAGCAAGCGCGACAGCGGGGTTCATAGCTGTTTTTCTCTCCCAAGAGGATACGATTCTCACTCGCAGCTATTCGGTAAGAATAGACCGCGGGTGCACCGCATTGAACACAGACAGCGTGCACTTTCGTTACATGTTCTGCTATGGCCATAAGAGCGGGAATCGGTCCAAAAGGAAGACCTTTGTAGTCCATATCCAAACCTGCGACTATGACACGGACACCTTTGTTGGCTAGCTGTACACATACATGAGGAAGTTCATCATCGAAAAATTGTGCTTCATCAATACCCACTACTTTAGTTTCCGTACCCAATAATAAAATCGCCGAGGAATGTGCTATTGGTGTACTAGGAATACTATTGCTATCGTGCGATACAATGGCATGATCAGCATAGCGAATGTCCATAGCCGGTTTAAAAATCTCTACAGGTAATTTTGCAAATTGTGCTCTTTTCATCCGTCGGATAAGCTCTTCGGTTTTGCCGGAAAACATCGAGCCGCAAATCACTTCGATACTACCTACCTGCCGATTTTTTTGAATAAAACTATGTTCCGAAAACAGCATAGGATTCTTTAAATTATTTTTCCGTATAATCTGCGCTAATATCGAAATTATTTCATTAAATTTCCTCTATTAAATGCAGCCAATGGCTGAGGAGAACCGAGCTTGCGAGTTCACCGAAGGTAATTACAAAAGTTCATTTTATATGCTACGCAATTATATTGCATATAAAAGTGAATTACTCATGATATTTTATATTATAGGAATTCGTGAATGCAGCGCATTTTATGTAAGTTTGAGTATTCTATATCAAAACGAGATATCTAATGGCGTATACAAAGGAATCCATATTTTCAAAAATAGGTGAGTTGTTAATGGAGATTAGCGATGATTACACAACATTATCCGATAAAAATATAGCAGCATCAGATGGAGCATTGTTGTTATTGGAGGCAAAGGCTAGATTTTTAACTAGTCATATTGAGGTACTGCAAAAATTAACCGTACCACAAAGAGAATATACACCAATACAAGTAGAAGAAGGATTTGACCCATCTGTAGCCTCAGCGGGAGAAATAGATACGCAACCTGTTTACAGTGAGCTTCAGGAAGTGGCACAGACAGAAGAACAACAACCAGAAGAATCTGATGTAGTGGATGGGGAACGAGTGGAACAAAAACAGATGGAGGTACCTTCATTGGTAGAAAACCCGACGGATATTGCCGCCGATGAAGAGGAACCTTTAGCTCCATCTATACAGTCTACACCTATTGAAAAAGGGGAACAACCTAATCAGGTAGTAGAGGATTCGAAGCGTACCATGCCAGAAGAAATTGAGTTTCAACATAAGCTTGTGGAAGATTCAGAGACGGAGCGGGTGGTCAACGAGATTGTAGAAGAATCTAAGGAGATTATATTGGAGCAAAGTCAAAGTATACCGGCGGTGGAGGAAGAGAAACCAACACGTCCGTTGACACTGAATGAAATTCTTCAACAGCAGCGTAAAGCGGGGACACATAGCACTCCAGCATCCTTATTCTCCACGCCAACAGGAGCGGAGAAAGATAGGATAGTAGATCTCAAATCTTCCATCAATTTAAACGATAAGCTCTTATTTATTAAAGATCTATTTAATGGGTATTCCTTGGCATATAGTGAAGCAATTGAGCTTTTGAACCGCTATGTGACGTTTGCGGAAGCAGATGCTTTTCTACAGACGAATTATGCCTTGAAAAATAATTGGGCAGAAAAACCACAAACAGTAGAGAAGCTTTACGCCATTTTGCGGAAGAAATTTATGTTATAAAAAACGGGCATGTCGCCCGTTTTTTATGCAATATCAAACTGAACCCAATCGGTTCCTTTTCGGCCGTAAATAAAATATTTCGGTTGTATAATTTCTGCACATATTTCTATGTCATGTAGAAAATCGATACGCTCCATTCCAAAATTTCTTTTTTGAATAATATAGATATTATTTGATTGTACGGCGTCTGTCCTACTTAATATTTCATCTTGAAGAAGGGTCGGAACATCGGTGTAAAGTTTGTCGTTTTCCTGAACAATGAATAACAGTGATGGATTATCATATTTCTCCGTAAGCAGTTTTCCACCGGCAATGGCTACACTATCCGTAAGCTGTTCATTAAATAACGGTTGAAAGCCTGTTTGCTGTGTTAATATAAGTGCCGATGGGCGTTGATCTTCGGAAATGAATTTGAGTTTATGTATAAGGATATTGACCTCTTCCTCCAAATGATCAGCCATATGAGGTGCAGTTTGTTGTATGTTTTGGAGTAATGAAATATAAAAATTAAGATTTTGCATGTACGTTACGCTTGTTAAGTTGCGACAAATTTAAGGAAGGCAACGTAAAGAACCTAATGTGTATTGTTGATATAGGAATATTGTCCTTATGCTATGGATTTTGTAAATTGCAGCATAAAACGAGGGATATATTATGTTTGATAAGTTGTTTCAAGCGCAGCAAAAAGCGGAAGAAGTAAAAAAGCGTTTAGATAGTATTTCTGTTTTCGGTGAAACAGAAGGTGGTAAAGTGAGAGTCGTGGCTTCGGCTAGTAAAGAAATAAGAGAAGTTGTGATTGATGGCGAATTTCTTAAGCAGCTCGATGATAAAGAAGAGTTGGAAGAGTTGCTGGTCGTCGCACTGAACAAGGCTTTGCAGCAGGCAGAAGACGTAAGCCAAGTAGAGATGCAGGCGGTATCGCAAGATTTACTCGGAGGTCTTGGTAACTTGGGGAATTTATTTGGTAATAAATAGTATTTAGTAATATTTAAAAATCTAAAGAGATGGAAGTTATTTATTACGGACAATCGTGTGTAGCGTTTGATTTTAATGGTCGTCACGTTTTAATAGATCCCTTTATTACGTATAATCCGTTGGCAAAAGATATTGACGTCAATGTTTTAAAACCTGATTACATTTTTTTAACGCATTGCCACGAAGATCATGTTGCTGATATGAAAAATATTCAGTCGAATAGTGGTGCTACGGTGGCGGCTGTAGTAGAAACAGCAGCATGGGTAAGAAAGCAGGGAGTGCCAGATGATAAGGTTATTGAATATAATTTTGGCGGTACACTTTCTTTACCTTTTGGAAAGGTAAAAATGGTTTACGCATTGCACACCAACAGTACACCCGAGGGCGATTATGCAGGAGTGCCTGTAGGATACGTGTTTTTTGTAGGTAATAAAAAAATTTACTTTGCAGGAGATACAGCGCTGACGTTGGAGATGAAACTATTAGAAGATCTACAATTGGATTGGGCATTTTTGCCAATCGGCGGTCATTATACAATGGATGTTGACGATGCTATTAAAGCGGCAAAATTTGTAAACTGTAAAAATATTATCGGAATTCATTATGATACCTTTCCGCCAATTCGTATCGATACGGAAGAGGCGAAGCAGAAATTTGAAGCAAATGGATTACGCTTGTTTCTACCGAAAATTGGTGAATCGGTAGTATTATAAATAGTAACGGCGGAATGCATGTATTCCGCCGTTACCAAAATATTTCTCAATTTGGATTCTTCGCTGATCTATCGATGTGGTAAACGACCAGATCATCTATTGGCGAACGTATGATCTTACCTACTTCCATTTCATAGCGTTTAGCTGTTTCTTCTAAAACATTACGGAAATTATAGGCTACAGAACCGATACAGTTAAATGTATGTTTCTGGTAATCAGGATATTTGCTTACTAAATTCTTGAAAAAAGTGTCAAATGCCTCTTCTACTATGCCACGTGTATACTCTATATTGACGTTGTTATCATATACAAATTTGCTGAAACTGGCACAGAACCGGTTTGCCAGAGGTTTTGTATAAACATTATCCATGATTTCATCCGGAGTTAGTTTATATGTTTCGAAAAACAATTTTTCAACTGCTTCTGGCATTAGTCCTCGGATATAATCCGTTAACAGTTTCTTTCCAATGTAACTTCCGCTCCCTTCATCTCCTAATATATACGCGGCGGAATCAATGTTGTGTGTTATTTTCTCCCCATCATATACACACGTATTTGTTCCTGTGCCCAAAATTGCGGCGAAACCAGGTTGATCTGCCAATAACGCGCGTGCGGCGGCCAGCAAGTCATGGCCGATTTCTACTTTGGCATTAGGGAATACCTTTTGCATAGCCATTTCTACGATTTCCGCTTTCTCTTCGTTATGTACACCTGCTCCGTAATAATTTACTTCGGTAATTTTTTCCAAAGGCAAATCACTGGGCAGCCCCTTTTTTAACGAGTTAACAATATATTCACTGTCGACAAAATAGGGGTTGTAACCCTCTGTGTTGAAGTATATCTTTTTGTTTGAGTCATCTAACAAACACCAGTTTGTTTTTGTCGATCCTCCGTCCGCAATGATTATCATTATAGATTTGGTTTTATTGTGTTATGTTTTTGTTGCTAATTTAATTTTCTACTAATGCTTGCCCGAAAATACGTGTTTCTGTTTAAAAACAAGAATTTTAAATAGTAAAAAAATAAACCAATCAAAAAACGGAATGCTTTTTTTTGATAAAAAAGCTATTTAATGTGCTGTTAAGGCCGTTTTGTTCTGTTTTAACTTTTTTTGATGCTTAGTGTATTTTGTACAATATGTTTCGTGTAATTTGGGGGAATATCGTTTTCATTTAGCCGCTTAAAACAATTTTGGATTACGAACGTTATAGTAAGGATTGTTCGGGAATTATGGTATCCCAGTTCGATAGGGACAGATGGTTTCAAAAAAATATTTTACAAATTTTATTTGAATATACAAATGTTATGTTATTTTTGTGCCAATTCTCAGATTTATCCTAGAGAGGGTTGAATAGCATGTGTTACTAAATTTAATTTAGTAGAACAGTTATGGTGTCTCTGTCATATTTTTAGCACATCTAGAAAAATAATGGAATAGCATTTGCTAAAAATATAATTTGGATGAATTCAAAAAAGTAAAATCCTATATCTCATAGTAAAAAGTTAATGGATATTAATGCACTAAACACCAAACTCGTGTCAGAGTTACGCGAGATTGCAAAAGTACTGGGCATCACTGATGCCGATAAATTGCGTAAACAGGAATTAATTGACCGTATCACTGTTATAGCGAAGCAATCTGTCGAAGAGGAAAGTCCAGAAAAGAAAGCAGCAGAGATTCCTGTTGCAGAAAGAACAAGGAAGCGTGTCCGGACATTAAAAACGGAACCTGTAGCAGTAACCAAGCGGACATCGTTGACGGATTCATCAAAAACAGATGAAGGTTCCGTAACTGAAGCTCCTTCCGATGCTAACGTAGCAAACGAAAAAGAAGCCATTGCTGCCCCTAAAGCAGAGGCACCATCTCCGGTTCTTCCGACAGATTTCGATAATGTTATTGTTAACGAAGGTGTATTGGAAATTATGCCAGATGGTTATGGTTTTCTACGCTCGTCAGATTATAACTATTTAACATCTCCAGATGATATTTATGTTTCGCAATCGCAGATTAAACTATTTGGATTAAAAACGGGTGACAATGTACGCGGTTCTATCCGCCCACCAAAAGAAGGAGAAAAATATTTTCCGTTGGTTCGGGTAGAGTCGATCAACGGTCAAAACCCTGCAGAAATTAGGGATCGGGTACCGTTTGATTATCTGACACCGTTGTTTCCAGATGAGAAACTGAACCTGGACTTGGGTACAGGAAACTATTCTACACGTATTATGGACTTGTTTACCCCTATCGGTAAAGGTCAGCGTGGACTGATTGTGGCACAACCAAAAACAGGTAAAACGAATCTATTAAAAGAAGTCGCTAATGCGATAGCAAAAAATCATCCGGAAGTATACCTTATCATCTTACTGATTGATGAACGTCCGGAAGAGGTGACTGATATGGCAAGAAATGTACGCGCTGAAGTGATTTCGTCTACTTTTGATGAACCAGCAGATCGCCATGTGAAAATTGCTAATATTGTCTTGGAGAAAGCAAAGCGAATGGTAGAATGTGGACATGATGTGGTCATTCTATTGGATTCCATTACGCGTTTGGCTCGTGCTTATAATACGGTTGCCCCTGCTTCTGGGAAAATCCTATCGGGTGGGGTGGATGCAAATGCGCTACACAGACCAAAACGTTTCTTCGGAGCGGCGCGTAATATCGAGAAAGGCGGGTCATTGACTATATTGGCAACAGCTTTGACAGATACGGGTTCCAAAATGGATGATGTCATTTTCGAAGAATTTAAAGGTACAGGTAATATGGAACTTCAGCTTGATCGTAAATTGGCTAATAAACGTATTTTCCCAGCGATTGATTTGACAGCTTCCAGTACGCGTCGTGACGACCTATTGGTAGACCGTGATACATTGCAACGGATGTGGGTACTGCGCAATCACTTAGCAGACATGAATTCTACGGAAGCAATGGAATTCTTGTTGACCCAAATGCGTGGAACTAAATCAAATGAAGAGTTTTTAATTAGCATGAATAGCTAATTCCTTTGATATTTTCTATTTTTAAGCCATCCTTTGCACGCAAGGGGTGGCTTTAATTTTTTGTAACTGTGAAAAAACATATACCAAATACCTTGACTTGTTTCAACCTTTTCAGTGGTTGTGTCGGTATCTTATTTGTATTAAAAGGGGAGTTTCTGTTGGCGTTCTACTGCGTTCTTGCCTCAGGCGTATTTGATTTCTTTGATGGAATGGTGGCGCGCCTGCTTCATGTTAAATCGGATATTGGAAGAGAATTAGACTCTTTAGCCGATGTAATAAGCTTTGGGTTTCTGCCAGGAGCGGTACTGTATAAATTATTAGAGATGTCTACAGGTCATACTTACCTGCCATATTTGGGTTTCATTGTTACCGCATTTTCGGCGTTGAGATTGGCGAAATTTAATATTGATGAACGACAGACATCAGAATTTATAGGACTTAATACACCAATGAACACGTTCTTTATCATGTCTCTGCCCTTTATTGGTGTTGCGTATCCAACTTGGGTATATCAACCTTGGGTATTGCTTACGATAGTGGCGGTGGTTAGTTTTCTTTTGGTGTCCGAAATCCGTCTATTCAGCATGAAGCTATCTTCGCTGGAATGGGGCGAAAATAAATTTAAATATATTTTTTTATTTATCAGTATTGTCCTTTTATTCACACTTCGGTTTTTGGCTTTACCATTTATTTTGCTTACTTATTTCATTTTCTCACAACTGCATTTTATTTTACAGAAACGGCAGGATAAATCGTAGTTAACATTCGGGGATTTTACGTATGCTGTTTGTAGTCGGCAATTTCCTGTAATAGTGTGTGTATCTCCCTTTCGATATCCATAAATAGGGTATGGATATGAGGAATTTCGGTGCCATTTTTCCCTGCGTATTCTAATTGTTGCAATTTCTCGCGTAAAGCCTGCGCGCCAATATATTCCATTGTCGGCTTTATATGGTGTGCCTTATTCGCTATTTCGATATGTACCTCCGATGTGACTGCTTCCTTTAACGCTAGTAAATCATTAGGGATCTGTTCTTGATAGAGACCGAGAAATTGTAAGACCAACTCTTTGTTGTTCATTAAGGTTTCTTGGATAACCAACGGATTAATCAATCTATATTGCATTGTCGTTGTCGTTTGGGTTATAAAGATGTACGTCAAGACTATCTTCGCATTGTGTTAATAGGTCTATTGTTGTTAGGCCTAATTTAGGATGTGTGAAAGAAGGTGCGATTTCAGAAAGGGGTACCAATACAAACCTTCGATCCGGTAGATATGGATGCGGAACAACTAAACGTTCGTGTTGAATACAGTCGTGATTAAAATACAAAATATCGATATCTATTACGCGAGCACCCCATTTCGATAGTCGTACACGACCCAGATTATTTTCAATTGTCTGGATAGTGTCTAGGATATCCAACGGTGGAAGCGAGGTAGATACTAATGCTACTTGATTAAGAAATGTAGGCTGATCCGTTACACCCCAGGCTTCGGATTCGTAAAGCGATGAACAAACCTCTATCTTTCCCACCTGGCTTTCAATTTTCTCGAGAGCCTTTGCTAATTGCGTAGCGGGATTACCCAAATTTGCACCTAATAACAAAAACACCTTATTCATTGCTTAAAGATAAAGCTAATCTATTTAAATTTCGAATTCTTCAAAAGAAACCTCTAAATTAGAGGAAAAAACATAGAATAGTTATGAGGTCTTTTTTTAAATACGTTTTAGCAACCGTTACAGGAACGATTATCGTTTTTGCTATTATATTGATCGTGCTGATTGGGTTTATCACCGCGACGATCAGTAGTATGGGGTCGAAAGAGGAGGTGTATGTTCCTTCCAATGCCGTGCTTTATGTTTCGTTAAATCATCATATTCCGGAACGCACATCATCGAACCCTTGGGAGAGTATGAATTTGCCCGGCTACGGAGAAATGAAATCGTTAGGGTTAAACGATATTCTTTCGCGTATCGCAGCAGCAAAAGAAGACAGCCGGATAAAAGGGATATATCTTAGTCCTACGTATGTCAATGTCGGTATGGCCAGTTTGCGAGAAATTAGGGACGCACTGGTTGATTTTAAATCGTCAGGTAAATTTATTGTAGCGCATAGCGATATCTATACACAAAAAGCGTATTATCTCGCATCGGTAGCAGACGAAATTTATATGAATCCTGAAGGTTCTTTAGAATTTAAAGGACTTTCCGCCTCTGTCATGTTTATGAAAGAAGCGTTGGATAAATTGGGGGTGGAGATGCAAGTAGTCAAGGTGGGTACCTATAAATCGGCCGTTGAACCTTTTATCTTAAACGAAATGAGTAACGCCAACAGGGAACAATTGACAGCCTATTTGGAGAGTATGTATAGTACATTTCTGGAGAATGTGTCAGATGGCAGACAAATTCCCACAGATACATTGAAGGATATTGCGAATAATTTTTTGATAAGAAATGCAGACGATGCTTTGCATTATAAATTTATTGATGGCAAATGCTATAAAGACGAGGTGCTTACGAAGCTGAAAGAACGTTTGGATATAGAAGAAAAAAAAGACATTCCTGCAGTTTCCTTATTGGATTACAACAAAGAAGAAAATACCAACACAAAAGGGGATCGTGTAGCGGTGTTATATGCATATGGTGATATCGTTGATGGTGAGGGTATGGAGGGTAATATCGGCGGGGATAAACTTTCTCGAGAGCTTCGAAAATTACGCCGTGATGATCGTGTAAAAGCGGTGGTATTACGCGTGAATTCACCCGGTGGTTCGGCGTTGGCATCGGACATTATCGCCCGTGAAGTAGCATTAACAAAGAAAGTGAAGCCTATCACGGTATCTATGGGGGACTATGCCGCCTCTGGCGGATACTATATTTCTACCATGGCAGATTCTATTTTTGCAGAAAAGGAAACACTTACAGGTTCTATAGGTGTATTTGGCCTGATTCCTAATATGCAAGGGTTGCTTAATAATAAACTAGGGATACATGTGGATGAAGTCAAAACCGGTAAATTTGCCGATTTGATGACTTCTGTGGATCGACCGCTGACAGAAGAAGAAAAGGCTATCATACAAGCCGAAGTGAATCGGATTTACGATACATTTACAACTAAAGTGGCAGAAGGACGAAATATGGACGTGTCTGCCGTAGATAGTATTGGGCAGGGGAGAGTATGGACGGGAAGTCAAGCATTGGATCGTGGATTGGTAGATGGTATCGGAAATCTTGACCGTGCTATACAGGCAGCGGCAGCAAAGGCGAAGTTGAAAGAATATCGAATTATGTATTATCCGACACTTAAAGACCCGTTTGCTTCGTTATTAGGGACTTCTAAAGAACGTATACGGATGTGGATGTTGGGTGAAGAACTGGGCGAATACAGACAGCATATCGAACAACTTCGTACGGTATTAAAGTCATCCGGTATACAAGCTCGTATCCCGTATAGGATTGAAATTAGATAAATACGTGTAAGTATTCTTACTTTTTTCTATATTTAGCCCACGGTTTAAACCGTGAACTATAATGCGTAAACAAAAATATATATATGAAAACTATTGATGATTTAAATTTCTCAGGGAAGAAGACGTTAATTCGCGTGGATTTTAATGTGCCTTTGGATGAGGATTTTAATATAACGGATGATAATCGTATTCAAGGTGCAGCTCCTACCATCAAAAAGATTTTGGCGGATGGCGGTGCTGTCATACTCATGTCTCATTTGGGACGCCCAAAAGAAGGACCTACTGACAAATATTCATTAAAGCATATTGTTGGACATTTATCAAAAGTATTAGGTGTCGATGTGAAGTTTGCAAATGATTGCATAGGCGAGGAAGCTATTCAGAAAAGTGCGGAACTAAAGGACGGAGAAGTGCTTCTTTTGGAAAACTTACGTTTTTATAAAGAAGAAGAAAAGGGAGATGTTGGTTTTGCAGAGAAGCTGGCAAAATTAGGTGATGTATATGTGAATGACGCTTTTGGTACAGCACATCGTGCGCATGCCTCTACCGCCATTATTGCGCAATTTTTCCCTAACAAAAAATATGCTGGCTATTTGATGGCGGCGGAAATTAACAATGCAGAGAAAGTATTAAATAAGCCGGAGCGTCCTTTTACGGCTATCATGGGAGGAGCAAAAGTTTCCGACAAAATTCAGTTGATCGAAGCGCTATTGGATAAAGTGGATAACTTGGTCATCGGTGGTGGAATGGCGTATACCTTTGTCAAAGCCCGTGGAGGAGAGATTGGAAAGTCCTTAGTGGAATTAGATAAATTGGATTTAGCCAATGAACTTGTAAAAAAGGCCGATGAAAAAGGGGTGAATTTGGTACTTCCTACGGATGCGCAAATAGCGGATAAATTTGCAAATGATGCAGATACCTACAATGGGCCTAATGATCAAATTCCTGCTGATAGGGAGGGATTGGATATCGGGTCGGAATCTTCGGCACATTTTGCAGAAGTGATTAGCGCTTCTAATACCTTATTGTGGAACGGACCAATGGGGGTTTTTGAATTTGATACGTTTGCTAAGGGTACGAAAGCGGTAGCTGATGCAGTAGTAAAAGCTACAGAGCGCGGCGCATTTTCACTTATCGGCGGCGGTGATTCTGCTGCTGCTGTATCTAAATTCGGTATGACTGAGCATGTCAGCTACGTCAGTACAGGCGGTGGTGCTTTATTGGAGTATATGGAAGGTAAAGTGTTACCGGGCGTGAAAGCTTTAGAAGACTAACAATAACATATATTATAATGAAAATAGGGCAGGCTTATTAGTCTGCCCTATTGTATTATATTGTTATTCCTCGTTTAATAACTGTAACTGATCCCAAACGTAGGGACAATTTTATTGCCAGCTGTATTATCATTGATATAGGTGAGTTTTGCGGCTACGTTGATGTCAGGTAATACATAACGGAATACATTGAAGTCAGCAGATACCCCCACTCCAAAACTTTTTGGAGCCAAGTCTTCATCTATATTTTGAAAATCAGAAAATAGCAAGCCTTGGAGGCGTTTAACATAGGCAATAGAGCCTATGCTCCAATCGGGATAAAAAAGGGGTAATCGATAGTTTGCCATAGCGGTGTTGTTAACAAACGGTGAATTGAAATGTCCCCATCCTGAAACCATTGGGATATCATACGATCCTCGATAAATACCGTTGTTCTGTTGTACGGCAAACCGTAGCTGTAGACTGTGATTAGTCCACAGGCCGGGGAAATAGAAGTTTGTACGTAAGGCTAATACTTCACCGGCTGCATCAGGCTCGAAAGGGAGGTGACGGTAAGTAAGGCTGATATTTTGCCCCCAGCGCGGTGCTAGATCCATAGTGCTTCGCATACTATTTCTATTCATATATACCTGATAATTCAATGGAAAAGCAATAACATTATTGAAGTTCTGTAGCGCTAGACTGGTATTGTAGCGTTTTGTATAAGATGTGCCGAAATTAACACCATAACTGTATACGATATTGCGCCGGTATACGGATAGGGGAATAGACATTTCAAAGGTTGCATGGTGGTCGCGGTAATCAAACATCACGATATTGCTGGGGTTGTTTCCAGATACAGCATTGCCTACCATCCCTCTATTCACATATCGCGCAGTGAATGTCGGAAAATAACGCTTATAAGAAACTTCTGCAGAATAGTGGCTTTTTGATATATCAGGATCAAACTCATAGCCGAGCTTAACCTGCGTGGTATTTAATATGTCATTTGATAACCAAAATATACCCGGAATGTAATTATCAAAACTTTCAAAGTTAGACCCGCTAATGGATAAACTGTGAAAATTAATTAAATGCGCATTAGGATTATATTTTTTAACAGTGATGGGAGAGACCGGTTCGTTCGATAAACTGTCTCTTTGTATGTTTTCCAATGTGGGAGAGACATAGGGGAGACGGATGGGAGCAAGTTGCCCGATCGTGGCAGGAGTGATCTCTTTCTGTGCAAGTTTGTACCCGTTGTGTTGATAATCGTTATACAACAGTAGCCCATTAGGGGCGATAGATGGGTTAAATCCACCATACGCAGCATTTGTCAATTTGTGTTGCCCTGCAACCCTATTAAACAAATAAATGTTATCAATACCGTCGTTGTGCCCTTTAAAAATAATTTCATCATGATAATAAAAAGGGCGTTCCAATTGCTGATTCCCCCATTGAAGAAGGAAATCATACGCTTTCGTCATGAGGTTAAATTCCATTAAATTTGTTCCTTGTTCTGCAACGGCGATAGCTATAATTTTTTCACCGGAATCATTATATTTTGGTTGTTGTATATGTATTCCATCGGGAATGGCAATACTATCCCGTATAGAGCCCGTTTTTGAATCGAGCACGATCAATTTGCTTATATTTTCGGGATTTACTTCCACAACGACTATTTCATCACGAACTGGGTGAAATGCGGGGGAGTAATAACGGGATGCTTTCGTAAGCGTCTTGGTGCGTCCGGTTTCTATATTATATACATTGATTATATTGTAGGTTTGTTTGCCAAATCGAGCATGTTTGCGATATTCATCCCATACAAGTTCATCGTTTCGTAGATGAAAGTATGGTGTTATCTGTCGACCGGTTTTTACAATGCTAATTTCATTTCCCACACTATCCAGACGCTTGATTTCATTGACCGCAGTAGGGGAGGATTTGAGTATGTACAATTCTTGGTTATCATTCATTTGCGGTAATAAATAATCACTAGGATACCGGCTGCCTTTCGTCGTTATGTTCGGCGTATCGGGTGCAACAGGAGATTCTTGTTCCCATTTTGTTGTTAATTCCGCGATGGTGTTGTCAAAGATTTCGGTTGGCTTTTCGTTCGAAACCTGCTTGACTGCTCGCCGGAAATTAAATGGGCGGAGTAATTTTCCACGCATATCTGCCAGTATTTTCTCGTGACTGTCGATGCCATGATGATTGGTTAAATAGCTACTCATAAAGAATCCAATCGTGTAATAAGATGGAACATTATCCCTAAAAGAACCTAATACATATTTATTGAAGTCATATGATTTTCCTGAAAGGATATTGGCACGTATCGGCATTTCCCAAGAAGGTAATCTGCCTCGTCCGCCATTGCTGTAAATTGTTTCGACTTGTACCGCATCCCCTTCAAAATACCAAGCAGGCAAGTTCAATCCATAGAGGGCGAAGGCGAGTTGTTCGAAAAAAGGGGCTTTCAGCTTTCCTGTCAATTTGTCAAATTGGGCTACATGTCGAAGTTCGTGTAGTGCTAGGTTCGGAAGCCATTCTTGATTATCAGCAGTAGAAGAGGGGATAGGAAACATCTCAGATTTTCGAGGAGCAAGTTGTACAAAACCATTTTGCAAAAGATGGTTCCCTTGTAAAACTAATGTTATTTTAGGAGGGGATGTCTTTAAATTCTTGCGGCTTTCCTCTTGTGTTTTTGGAAGCTGTCTGGCTAATTTTTTTGCTGCATTTTCAAAAGTGCTAGGAAAAATCAGACGGAAATTTTCGGTATCTATTTGACGCCATTTTACGGACGAATGTGCTTGATCATCATCAATAATCTGACTTTTTAATTCTTGTGAATTTATTAGTGATATTAATAATGTTAATATACTGATATATAGTTTTTTATTCATTTATATTTGTTGGATAATATCTTATTGCTAATATTGTTAGTTAATTATTGCTTTTTTACATGAATTGTATATTTCGTTAAATTTTATATTGTATTGATATTAAATATAGTATACTATTTATATTATCGTATTTTTATATTGAAATATAGCATATTTTTCATCCAGTTATTAACTGACAATGATGTTGAAAATACATATTTGCGTGTTTGGCGTAGTCTTTATATTTCCTTTGCAAGATAGGATAAAATTGTTAAATTTCCTTCTTGTCGCACGTCGTTTTTGTCGACGTTGAAATATGCATTATCGTAAGGTAGAAAAGATACAATTAAAAATATCATCACCGAGTTTATGGGATAATCGAATCTGGAGGAGGTGTTCCTATTCCAATGACAATCGTTGCTTCCTCGGATGGTCTTCTTTGATAATTATGGTTCGTTTATTTTATCGATGCGGTATAAATCTATGACTATTGGATTGGTGACATGTTGTCATTTTTTTGGAGTAGCACGTGTAAGGTAACAAACAGTTGTGCTTCGTTTTTGTTAGATAAGATGAATAATCTAGGCGACACTTTGGTACCTACCGAAGATGGACGATTCCACTCAAAAAAAGTATTAGTTATTTACAATTAAAAAGGCGACTTTTGCTGCGACAAAAATAATTGATACCAATGTAGGATTTATAAAATAGGAGAGCTTATGGAAGAATTAGAAATGCAGATAGAGCTTGTGGAAAATTGGATCGAGTCCGGTGATATCGCCCAACTGCAAGATTTTCTAAACGAGCAGAACATTTCTGACGTTGAAGAACTAATCGACAGTCTTCCAGAACATGCCGCCCTATTTATAGAAACGCTTAATATAAACCGAGCTGCCCGCGTTTTTGGTATTTTGGATTTTCCTACACAAGAGAGGGTATTCAAAAAATTATCAGCAAATAAAGCCCGCGAGCTGATTAACGAAATGCCTCCCGATGATCGTACATCCTTTTTTAGCGAATTGAAAGGTGACGTCGTCAAGCATCTTATCATCATGCTTTCTCCAGACGAACGGAAAGAAGCATTGTCTCTCCTAGGTTATCCCGAAGATAGTGTGGGGCGTTTAATGACGCCCGATTATATTACCGTGAAGCCTCACTGGACGATCACTCGGGTGTTAGACCACGTAAGACGCTATGGGAATGCATCGGAGACGATTGACGTACTATATGTTATCGATAGTGACGGTCGCTTGATGGATGACCTTCGTATTCGGGATATTCTAATTTCAGATCCAGATACAAAGGTCGAAGATCTAATCGACAGCAGGTTAATATCTTTGCATGCTGACGACCCACAAGAGGAAGCTGTCAACGTGTTCCGGATGAATAACCGAGTCGCTCTTCCGGTCGTGGACGAGCAGGATATTATGCTGGGTATCGTGACCATAGATGATATCCTTTGGGTAGCTAACGAAGAATATACCGAAGATATGCAACGTATCGGGGGTACGGAGGCATTAGATGAACCTTATTTGGATGTCTCTATCTTCCATTTAGTAAAAAAGCGTGGGGGGTGGCTTATTGTGCTTTTCCTGGGGCAATTGTTAACAGCATCGGTTATAGAGCATTTTGAAGGACAATTGGAAAAGGCTGTTTTTTTGATGGCACTGATGCCGCTGATTATGTCGAGTGGTGGAAATAGTGGTTCCCAAGCATCCACGTTGATTATTCAGGCGATGGCTATGGGAGAGGTCACGTTGATGGATTGGTGGCGTGTCATGAAACGCGAGATACTTTCAGGACTGTTCCTGGGGCTAATACTGGGTGCTTTAGGATTTGCCCGTATTGCGGGATGGGAAGCTTTTGCCCATGCCTATGGCGAATATTGGGTTTTGGTCGGTATTGTAGTCAGTTTATCTTTGGTTGGGGTGGTCATGTGGGGTTCGTTGACCGGTTCGATGCTGCCTTTTATTCTGCGCCGTTGTGGTGCAGATCCGGCAAGCTCTTCGGCACCATTTGTCTCGACATTGGTAGATGTCACGGGCTTGATTATCTATTTCACGATTGCCACGCTGATACTGGGGGGCGTACTTCTGTAGCTGTAAACCGGTCGTGTGCCTTCGGAAGCATGCTATTCTTTTCGTAATGTCTCTAAAGGCGAACGGTTAAGTACCGATAAACTGTTGGTTACACCTATACCAACGGTCAGTACGGAAACAAGCGCTGTCAATACTAAAATAAAACCGATAGAGGGAACAAAGGTCGTTTCAAATATAAATATACCCAAAAGGTTACTTGCAATAAGTGCGATAACGATACCGGTGATTGAAGCCAGTATGCCCAACATTAGGTATTCACTTGCCGTTATGGTAAACACCTGTCTACGACTCGCCCCTAAAGTCCGCAACAGGACATTTTCCTTTAAACGCTGATATTTACTGATTCTTACAGACGCGATTAAGACCACAAGCCCTGTCAGAATGCTGAAAGAACCGATAAATTGGATAACAAAGGCGATTCTTTCCAATAGGCTCTCCAAAATATCGATAGCGGTGTTGATGTCAATGACAGAAACATTGGGAAAGCGATTGACAATTGCCTGTTGGAATGTGGCTGATTGCGTCTCGTTATCAACGTGTGTCATTATCAGATAAAACTTTGGAGCATTGTCAATTATACCTTCTGCAAAAACTACCCTGAAATTTGATTGAAAACGGTTCCAATCCACTTCCCGGAAGTTACTTACTATGGCCGGTATTTCGACTCCTTGTACGTTGAATAACAGGCTATCGCCAATCTCCACACCAATTCTTTCGGCATAGCTTTTTTCCAGCGATACCTGTCCCATTTCGCCCTTGGATACACGGCCTGTCCAGTGGCCCTCCACGATCTTTTCTGATAACGTGAGCGAGTCGCGGTACGTTGCTCGGATTTCGCCACGGAACGATCTTGCGGAAATATTGGAAGTCGAATCCGATAGATAATCATTTGCCCTTTTGCCATTGATGGCGGCGAGCTGCATGGTAACAATAGGAACATCCTCTACAATAGGTAATCCTGCTTCTCGCGTCATGTTTTTGATGGTGTCGCGTTGTGGAGGTTGAATGTCAAAAAGTACCATGTTTGCCTGGTTTTCGGCTGATGCTATCTTTACCCGTTGCAACAGCATATCTTGCACAAAAAATAAGGTGGCAATCAACGCAGTCCCCAATCCAATGGAAATCAATAATACGATCGTCTGATTGTTCGGCCGGTACAAATTAGATAATCCCTGCCGCCATAGGTATGGCCATTTTTTGGGGAAATATCGCCTAATTAAATACGTGAATCCCTTTGCTACGCCATACAGAAGAGTGAATGTGAAACCTAAACCTACGATAAAAAACAATGTTTGCCTCCACCCATTCAGCTGTAAGCGGGTAAATACAATTATAAAAGTCAATATCAATAAATAAATCCACCACCTCAGGTTGTCTGTCCACAATGGTTGCGGCTCATCGCTGACCCGTAATGAATACAATGGGGAGATGTGTCTTACGGAAATAAGCGGTAGCAAGGCAAAAAGTATAGAAATTACCAATCCCAGACCTATACCTTCTGTTATGGCGTTTAAGGATATTCGATTGCTCAGCGCAACGGGGATAATATCTTGCATAACAATGGGAATCGCATACTGGATTAGTGTTCCGAGTGCAGCACCTAATATGCCGCCTATTAGACCAATGGCTGCAAATTGCACCAGAAAGATAAAAAAAGCTTGACTTGAACGCGTGCCCAGACATCGCAGTATAGCTACTGAAACCAATTTCTCACGTATATAGATATGGACGGCACTCGACACACCGATACAACCTAACAGCAAAGCTACGAAACCGACAAGCTCCATGAAATGAGCCATATCGGAGAAGGAACGACCTGTATTTTCTTTTGTAGTCGATACGGTGGCACTGCGCAGTTGTAGCTGTGTGAAGCGTTCTTTCTGTTGTTCTACAAAATCGTCCGTCCGGAATTGGGAAGGAAATTTGAAATAGTAATGGTACTGGATCCGGCTGCCGATTTGTTGCAACCCACTATTTTCAAGGTGTGCCAAAGGAACAAATACTGTGGGTGCCATCGCGCCACGCATGGCTGTTTGTCCAGGTTGTGCGATGAGTTCTCCACTGATCGTAAAATTATTTATTCCCAATTGAACCGAATCGCCTAACTCCGCATCATATTGTATCATGAGTGTCTTCTCAACAAGAACTTCCGGCTCCTGTCCGAACCTTTTATAAGCATCGTCCGGGAGGGTTTCCAGGTTTCCATAGAAGGGGAAGTCACCTGTTAAAGCACGAACTTGCACTAAACGCGAACCATCGGCTTTTGGAAAACGGATCATCGACATAAATCGCTCTTCGGTTGCCATTTGCTCGCTTAAGTTCTTGATGGAATCAATGAAAACCAATGTGGAGCTATCCGGTTTTCGTGTGCTCCGTAAATCTAGATCGGCGCCGATAAGCAGCGCGGCCTGTGTATCTATATCTCGTTTTAAATTTTCATTAAAGGATTTCATTGCGACCAGTGCAGCGATACCAAATACAATGGACGAAATGAAAAGAAGTAGCCTGGATCGGTTTTTTCGACTATCGCGCCATGCCATCAGGAAGATCCAATGCCAATTCATGCTATCGTTCCTCCTTTAATAGGGATGATGCGCTGCGTTTTTGCCGCAAGTTCCATATCGTGCGTAACAACGACCAATGTCGTGCCTGATTCGCGGTTAAGCTCGAAGAGCATCTCTTCTACTATTCTGCTCGTCTCTGCATCGAGGTTTCCGGTCGGTTCATCTGCAAATAGTATCTTGGGGCTATTGGCAAATGCACGGGCTAAAGATACGCGCTGCTGTTCTCCGCCAGATAGCTGCGATGGATAATGGTCAGCTCTTGTTGATAAACCCACCCGATCTAATAAAGTTATCGCCTTATCTTTCATATTTCGCATGCCCCGCAATTCCATCGGAACCATTACATTTTCGAGTGCAGTGAGCGTAGGAAGTAACTGAAAGTTCTGGAACACGAATCCAACATGTTCATTACGGACTTGTGCTAATTGGTCTTCATGAAGACCGTTAAGTTTGATCCCATTCAAGATAATTGTTCCCTCACTGCTCTGATCCAATCCTGCACATAAACCCAGCAAGGTCGTTTTGCCACTACCTGAAGGCCCAACTATAGATACGGTGTCGCCGGCATTGATTTCAAAGTTGATGTTTTTTAAAATAGGGATGATAGTATTGCCAAGATTGTAATTTTTAGAAACTTGGTTGAATTGTAAAATAGTGGATGCCATAGTTGTTTTTAGAGTAAAGGTTCTAGAACAGCCCAGACATTATGTGCCAGGATTTTTTGTCCTTCGGCGGTCGGGTGAACTGCATCTGCTTGATTTAAGTTTCCTATACCCGCTACATTATCCAGCAGAAAAGGTACCAGAGCCATATCGTATTGTTTGGCTAGGCGAGGAAACAGGGTTTCGAATTCATTAAAGTATTCCTGCCCCATGCTAGGAGGGACTTTCATTCCGGCAAGTACTAATTTACACGCAGGGTTTGCTTTCCGTACTTTTTCTACAATATCGCTTAGATTTTTGTAGGTGGATGCTGTAGATACTCCTCGCAGTCCGTCGTTGGCGCCGAGTTCCAATACAAATATATCAACCGGTTGCTGTAATAGCCAATCTATACGTTCTTTTCCTCCGGCGCTTGTTTCTCCACTTAATCCAGCGTTTATGCAAAGGTAGGGCAGGCCTAAGGAATCAATCTTTGCTTGTATTAGTGCGGGGAATGCTTCCTGCGGATCATCTAAACCATAGCCCGCTGTTAGGCTATTGCCAAAAAAAAGAATATTGCGAATGGTTTTTTGTTCTACGGAGGCTTCTTGCTCTTTTTTTTGGTCGTTTTTGTTTTCACCAGTATGCGATGTTCCATTGTTACAGGACAACAACAGAATGCCAAAAAATAAATGGGAATAACGTCTTAAAATATGAATCATAACACTAATTTTTCTTCGTCCCAACTACATATGGAGTTAAAATAGGGAATTATTATAAAAAAAACAATGTTTTGTGTCGATCGGGAAGGTGAGATACGCTGAAGGGTCGTCAATTCTTCTAAAAAGGGGGATAGATTTCCATGAAGAATATACAGATCAGCCCGAAGGTTTTTTACTTTATACTGGAGTATAGGTGGTAATTTCGGTGAAGTTTGTAATACATGCTGGAAGATAATCGTTTTTTCAAGAGAGGTTAACCAATACGGCTAAATGGTTTTCATATTTTTCTTCGGTATGTGCAACATTCATTTTAAGGGTTCTTAAACATCGCTGAGGATAGTAGTTTTTTCAAGAGGGGGTAACCCATGCTACGGAATGGTTCCCATATTTTCCTTTCGTATGTGCAGTATTCCTTTCGGGGGGTGCAAAATATTACGGAGGTTGATTACTTTTTCAAAAGGGGTCAGTATATTTCTTGGAAGGGACTTTGAAAAATATGACGGAAAATTTTGTTTTTCCCGAGGGTTGGGGTAATGCTACAATAGGAGCATTTATAGTAAAAAACAGCCTTAAAATATCATATGGAGCTTTTTTTGATTTTGTACATAGGGAAATTGGGATAAAATTCCGCCAAAAAAAACATCGTGCTTGCTTAATTTTGGCGGAATTTTATCCCTCGAATTACTAGGTGACACTTTTGGGTATTCGTGAATTTTAATCGTTATACGAATCACAGAACGCAAAGATTTTTTAAATCTAAATTTTAAATTATTGACTTACAAAACGTTTGTGTTTTTGCTTTAAATATGTAGCAAAACGAGTTTGTGGATTTAAAAATATTGTTTAATATTGCACCCGTCAATCAGGAGCAATGGTTTGTGAATTGCTTGACAGAAACAAAAATAAATTCCTGAATAGCTCAGCAGGTTAGAGCATCTGACTGTTAATCAGAGGGTCGCTGGTTCGAGCCCAGCTTCAGGAGCCAGTTAGAAGCCGCTTTTCTACACGAAAAGCGGCTTTTTGTGTTTTTAGTGCAGATTAGAGACATCTGCGTTTGACCGATCGAGTTCTCCGATTTGGTTTGATTTACAAAATCCGTGTCTACCTCAAAAGTGAAAAAAGTAAAAGTATTACGCTTTTTAAACAGATATATTTTCTAAAAATATTTTTGGATATTAAAAACGAAGCTGTATCTTTGTGTCACTTTAGAAAAGCGGCTAAATAGCCGTCTAAAGCATAAGATTCCTGAATAGCTCAGCAGGTTAGAGCATCTGACTGTTAATCAGAGGGTCGCTGGTTCGAGCCCAGCTTCAGGAGCTAATAAAAAAGCTGTTTTTCGATAAGAAAAGCAGCTTTTTCTTTTTAGTGAAGATTTTAATGATGGGTGTCTAGAGCCTATATTTGTCTTGACCGGTGGAAGTTCTTTTCCTATCTTAGTGGTAATCGGTGAACTAAAGAAAAATCATAAATGCAAGAACTCTTTCATGAAACATACGGAATAGTTCTAGGGTGGTGATTTCAAGGTTGCTTAAGGCTTTGGAAAATAAAGGTAAAGTCAAATTGAACAGGAATAACATTCAAATGCTTGGTTAAAAGTTGAATGTATTTCGTGAAAATCGTTTGTAACCTATGTTACTGTGTAGGCCATATGCAGATCGTAGCTTTGTAATAGATTATTAAATAAAAGGAAGTCTATGTTTTTTCAACATGTATACGATAAAAGTTTAGCTCAAGGTAGCTATTTTATCGGCTGTCAAGTCGAAGGTAAAGCGATTGTTATCGATGCCCAAAGAGACATTGACGTTTACCTTGAAATTGCGAAGAAAAACAATATGAAGATCACTCATGTTACGGAAACGCACATTCATGCGGATTATCTTTGCGGTTCGCGGGAATTGATTGCCGTAACTGGGGCAGAATTATATCTGTCTGACGAAGGTGATGAAGACTGGCAGTATCAATTTCCGCATATTGGACTAAAGCATGGCGATAAGATCCAGGTTGGGAACCTAACGTTAAACATTCTTCATACGCCCGGGCATACGCCAGAAAGTATCAGCTTTCTGTTGACTGACCATCCGGCAACCGACAAGCCTGTAATGATATTTACGGGCGATTTCGTTTTCGTTGGAGATATAGGACGCCCAGACTTGTTGGAGAAAGCTGCCGGAATAATCGGAACGCAAGAAAAAGCAGCCAGACAGATATATGAATCTATTCAATATTTTGCCACATTACCTGACTATATACAGGTGTGGCCCGGACATGGTGCTGGATCAGCATGTGGTAAATCCTTGGGCGCGGTACCCAGTTCCACAGTCGGGTACGAAAAAATCCGTAACTGGGCTTTCCAATATGAAAATGATGAAGAAGGCTTTGTAGAATACTTATTGGAAGGACAACCTGAGCCACCAAAGTACTTCGCGATGATGAAATATCTGAACAAGGTCGAACGTCCGTTGCTGGTGGAAGTCCCCAAGCATCCAAAATTGACAAGAGAACAATTTTTGAATGCTTATAAAAATGGATTAACCGTAATCGATGCTCGGAATAAAACGGAATTTGCAAAGGGTTTTATCCCTAACAGTATCAATATACAGGGGAATAATTCCTTTTCTACCTGGGCGGGGTGGTTGTTGAATTACCAAGAACAGTTTATACTGGTTACGGAAGATAATAGAATCGACGATCTCACTCGTAAACTGATGCGTATCGGCCTAGATAATATTTATGGTTATATTTCAGATATAGACGATTTGGGATTGGAATTGGAAACACATGACATTATTGACATACAAGAGTTCCAGTCTTATGTTGGAAATCCGGATGCGCAGATCGTCGATGTAAGAGGATATACAGAGTATGAACGTTACCATGTAGCAGGAGCAGAGAATATCTTTGTGGGAACATTGGCCGATAACCTAAACAAGTTTAACAAAGAGAAGCAGATTGTTGTCCATTGTCAAAGTGGAGACCGGGCGACGATTGCCCAATCACTATTGGCTAAGAACGGATTTAAAAATGTAAAAAACTACGTCGCAGGAATGGAAGAGTGGAGAGCGCTAGTCCCATA
Source organism: Sphingobacterium corticibacterium (assembly GCF_004208525.1). Taxonomy (GTDB): domain Bacteria; phylum Bacteroidota; class Bacteroidia; order Sphingobacteriales; family Sphingobacteriaceae; genus Sphingobacterium; species Sphingobacterium corticibacterium. The sequence goes on from NZ_SGIT01000001.1 coordinate 62,259, forward strand.
GCACACCTAAAAAGCGGAAAGAATACAGCAGATGACATTTTAAATGAGCTTGCTGTATTCAATTTTAGCATGATGGCGGGGGTCTCTCGGCAGTTGCTGGAATTTTACTGTCGTTACCTTAAATGGTAGTTGTTGAAGTTTTGCTAGTACCTGCTCCTTTATGGATTGCGTTTCCTCTGTTAGTTCAATAAATGCACTTATATCGGTGCCGTTAGAAAGAATCGTTCCCATTTCAATGCCGTCGATGGACTGCACGTAATTTTCAAAAACAAAAGTAGACAACCAATGACCGTCCTGTGCAATAAGCGTATTGCACCTTCCTGTGAGGAAGAGGCGTCCATCTCGGATATAACCACTGTCACCGGTTCGATGCCAGTAGACGTCATCGATGAAAATTTTATTCGTCCGAAGGGCGTGTTCATTTTTGTAATATTGCGTGAGCACATGAGGACCGGAAACAACGATTTCACCCCATACTCCTTCCGGCTGTTTCATATGTTCAAATGCCTCCAAAGAAATATCGAAAAGAGATTTATCTGTAATCGGAATAATCTTTACCTGTGTTTTATGAAAGATTGCACCGACTGGTATACCTCGTTTTAAGTTGAATGTAGAAGTTTCGGATACCAGTTCGTCAACGGCAATAGAGCTAATAGGCTCGGCTTCCGTGGATCCGTAGAGAATTCGAACATTTTTAGTCGGGAATGCCTTGTTGTATAGTTTCGCTTCTTTTAAAAATACAGGTGCGCCACCGGTAAGGATATCGTTCAATTGCGGTAATGAAATTTTATGTTCGGAAACATGTTCGGCAATACGTTTGACAAAATAAGGGGAAGCCACCAATCTGGTAACCCGATGATCCAAAAGCTGTCTTACGATTCTTTTCGGCTGAATCTTAGTCGGTTTCGATGGGTTGAAGTCGGCAATCACGGAAGTCGATCCCACGGCAAGATTGATAAGCAAGACAATAGGCAGTACCGACATATCTACATCCGACGGCTTAGCTCGGATTTCCTCCTCCAGCGCTTTAAACTGTTCGTATAAAAAGCCATGTGTCCGCAGTGCTGCTTTTGGCGTTCCGGTGCTGCCTGTCGTAAAGGTAATAAGTGCTGCGTCTTCCAACAGTGTCTGACAAATTTGGTCATTTTCATCTCCAGAATAAGACAATCCCAGCTTGATCGGAATCTGCCGGATGCCTTTAGAAAAGAAACGCAGCACATGGGCTTTCCAACTACCCACGAACGCTTTGCAATCCGCGATTTGGCAACAGGTATCCAGACGATCTATCTTGCTCCATTGATCGACAAAGACAACGGTTGCTCCCAGGTAGAACAGCGCCAGCACATTTCGGTAGAGATCAATGCCCATTGGTACAAACAGTAAGACCCGATCACCTTTTAGGATTTCTTTTCGTTTGAAGTAATTTGCCGTTAGCCGAACCTGCTGTGCGAGTTCTGAAAAAGTAATTTTATCACCGTTTTTATCCCAGATAGCGGTTTTGTCAGGATACCTTTCGGTGTGACGTATAAACAGACCAGCGATGTTAAATGGATTTTCCATAGAGTGTGTAGGTTTTTAATAGATGTCCATCGTATTGATCGGATAGGGGAGTTGCGTCTCCTTCGTCAATCATCAAAGCATAAATAATCTGCTGATATTCTTTGGTTACAGCTTTTTGATAAAATTCGTCAACTAATACTAATCCTAGACCCCGATATAGTCGTTTGGGACTACGGGCAAGTGTTTTGATGATTAAGGTTTTGCCAGCTGGGTTCAAAAAGTCATCTGTGCCCAGCAGAACGCCGACAATTTCACCATCATGTTCCGCAATTTGGACAAACTCGGTTTTCAATACAGATTGCAACGGTAGGTATTTTTCTAAAAAAGATGATTCGCTGATCGGGCTGTACAGAAAGTTCTGTTTAAAAGAGTCGTGTAAAAACGGGTATAGCTTTTTTAAATCAGCCACGTAATTGTCTTTATCTAATCCCCGAATGATAACTCCATCACGAAGTAACCTGCTTTTTAACTTGTCAATTTTTTCATTTTGTCGTGGAGCAACGGCGGCTATGGCCGAATAATAATGTGCTATCGGCTCGAAGCCTATTGATTGCCACTGTTTGGCATAGTAAGGTTCGTGTTTCATCTCCATAAAGAACAAGGGTTTTTCGGGATGATCATGAAAGCGGTAATTTTCCCAGGTCGAACCGTTCATTGGACCAATGAGAAAATTTACGTCTTTTTCTTTAGCTTGTTTTTCGATGGCCCGAAACAGTTTCTGTACCGCCTCCTCGTTTTCTTGTGCCTCGTAAGCACCTACCAGCCCAACGTTTTTCTCTTCGTAGAGAATCCCCTTATTTAAATACAAAACGGCTTTTGCGAGATAAACACCTTGCCGTTTTACCGCGATGCCTACATAGTAATGATCCATGGGCATACGTTCATTCCCCGGTGATACATTTATTTGGGCGAATGTGTCGGATTGCTCTTTGGTATAGATTTCGGTGATTATTAGATTATCCATGATTGTGTCAATAACATACTCACTATGACTGTAAACGGAATCGAAACGTTATCGTAGCCGTCCCGACTGACGGCCTCGGCGATAGTAGACCATAATGCAATGAATGCAAAAGCGAACACTTTACTCGTATTCATGTCCGATAAATATAGGTATCGCCAACTGATGACAGCAATCAAAAAGGCGCTGATAAAGAAGGCTAGGGATCCTGTTGCGGTTTTCGTAGCTCCCGCTATTCGATAAGAACCCCACGGCCATTTTTTACCGCATAATGCCGCCAAAGGATCGCTAATAGCCAATATCATAATAGGCAGGTAATAATAGATGTATTGATGTCCTTGATGGCTGTACGAAAGATAGCAACCATAAACGGCCACAGGATAGGCTAAGCTACCTACTGATTTGCGGTCGATTGCGTTGATAGATTTCAGCAAATGGAAGCGTAGCGAACAGATCAATATGACCGCAAATGACGCACATAATAACAATACCCACCAATGATTGTCCAGCAATACGGGAAAAAGTAAGGCCAGCAGTCCGGTACCGAGATGCACAAACTTTCTTGTCAACTCGACTTTTACTTTCAGGACGTGATACAAGAACTCTCCTAGCGCGAAGAGTATAAGATAGCATCCTGCGAGAATAAGTGTATGTTGCAAGTTCGTTTCCATTACTTTTGTTCCACAATAAATTGATTGTAAAAGAAGCCGTGATCGTCCTCCGTCAGCTGTTGGGAAAATTTGTTAAGATAGCGAACTTCGGACGGAAAAATACCCGAGATACGGCGCGGTACCATCAAATTCCAATAGCCCATTCTACCTCTATCTGCTAACAGCTGTATCAGTTTTTCCGCCGTTTCCGTGAAGAGGCTTTTATTCATGTATTCGAATATATTGGATAAATTCATGCTATCAAATTGTCCATATTCCCTGGCTACCTGCTCGGCAAATCCTTGACGGATAACCAAGCTATCCAAATTTCCTTTTAATTTATGATAAGATTCCGGTTGCAGATAATGTGGCAATAGTTCGCCGAAATTCCCTGTTAGGTTATAACGCAAGATCGGATTTTTTTGGGCACGGGTTTTTTTTAGCTGTTTTTCGGCTTTCTTGAAAATATAAGCAGAAACATCTATCCCTACTTCTTTTAAGAACTGGGGGTCACGTCCCAATTTCCCCATCACAAAACGGCTAAAAAAGATGTTGAAGAATAAACGCCAACGCCAGGTGTTCCATTTTTTGTGGTAAAACTTTATTTGTTCCGATTCGTCTTTTGGTGCCAATAATTGCTCAACCCGTCCTTTACCGTGGATGAAAGGCAATACGCGTTTAGCAAACAGCTGAAAATACCGCTCGAATTTCCCTTGATGTATGATGCCTCGGGTTATTGTATCGGTATGTCGTTCCCAATATTGACGCACATCAGCGGCTAATTCCTGTTTTAACTGTTGAAATAATTTCAGCCTGTCTGTTCCCTCGTGGAAACCTAGGAAAACAAGTACATCGTCATAATCCAAAGAACGGATAGCTGCTTTTTTCAACTCCACGAGATACAGTTGCGTCAGATTTACATCTACAGCGACAACCAGTTCGGGATCAACAGTAAGCAAGGAAAAACTGTTGTCGCCGGCAGAAGCGATGGATAAAATTTTCGAACCGCTTTTAGGTGCTAAACCTTGGAGCAGTATTTCCGAATCTTCCCAACAATTGGCGTAGCGGATAATGCTAAAATCAACTTTTTTGTCCAGATTACCCATGCTGGTTATGTTCTTGTGCTTCGTCCAAAACCTTGATTTCACCTGTGCTTCCATCCATCTCGATCCAATCGCCTGTTTTGACACGGGACAATAAACCCGTTATGCTCACAATGCAAGGAATACCCATTTCCCGGGAAACGATAGCCGAATGACTCAGTAGGCTGCCTCGTTCCACAAGGATGGCTCCGGCACTGGGGAAAAGCGTTACCCATCCGGGATCGGTACTGGTGGTCACCAGAATATCGCCATCCAAGGAATCTATGTCGTTCGGATGCTGTACGACACGCGCTCTCGCCTTGACCTGCCCCGGACAGCAACCAATTCCTTTTAAGTCGCTTTCGGCTATTTCCATCTTGCTCTTGCTATAAAAATCATTACTTTGGTATACAACGCCGTAGGTGCCGATGCGCTCGGACGGCATAGGCATCTGTTGGAAGCGCTCGTGCTCTTCCTTGCGCACGGCGATGAGTGATTTGAGATCTGTGGTCAAGCTACGGCCTTCTATATAGGCAAAGATTTCGTCTTTGCTCAGAAAAAAGATATCACGATCAAATTCGAGTATATCTTCTTCATAAAAACGCTTACCGATATAGGTGAAAATCTCCCGTACAATCCCAAAACCTCTGGTTCGTTCATAGCGTAGGTTTTCGCGCGCACTCACCAAATATCGGGTACGATGCAGTGTTTTCTTGAAAATCCATTTTTTGAGCGGTTTATAACGCAGCGCCTTTTTCATAATGGCTTCTGCATCTGTTCGGAGTTTTTCCTCTATTTGGTTTGACGTTTTAGCTGTTGTAATTCCCGATTCCACGTACGATTTCAGTACCTGTACAAATCGTGATGGATCTTGCGTATAGGAAATGGTTTCCAGCTTTAGTTCCCCAACGCAGCGCTCCCCAAAATCTGTGATATACTGTTCGATCATCTCTTTCGTTTTTTTGCTCTCGGCGAGATGGTCGTATAGCAAAAACTGCCAGATGTCCTCGGACGTTTCGCGGAGAAATACCTGTTTTAAATAGGGTGTAGCCGAAATATAGGTTGCCAGCTCGACACTGCGATGGATCGGTTGTGTAGAAATGATGTCCGCACTTCCGCATAACAGGTCGTTGTGGATATTCGGGTGATCTTCTTTTGTGTATTCTTCACAACGTTTTTTGAGCAATCCAAACCATATCATCGCAAAAAAATCATTGAGTAGCGGTGCTTTCCACTGATGGAGAAGTGTCCGTTCGAAATGCAGGTACAAATTCATCAGCTCGTTGGCGTCCTTCGATTGAAAATCGATCTTTTTGTACTTGTCAATCGTACGATCCAATAAATTTTTAAACGCTATCCGCTGTTTGGGCAAGGTTCTTAGATGCCCGTACATTTTTACGATCATTTTCAAAATACGCATCCATGCCTTTCCTTGTGGTAAGAGATAACTTTCGGGAATATCGAAGCGCTCTTTAACGCCCATCATTTGCTCCATGAAACGTGCATTTAGGCTGTACCCCGGTAACATCGCCAATAAATGATACCAGGAGCGTAAATTGTAGTATACCCGACCGTTGATGAAACCGAGCATATTCGTAAAAACACGTTGATGGCGATGGACTGTCTGCTCATCTACACCCAATATCGATACAAATATTTTGTAAGCTGTTTCGTATGATTGGCTGATAAAAGAAAAGGTCAACGGCGTGGTTACGCCGGGGTATGATTCGACAATATTACTGTTGTCCCATACGATATATTCGCTGGTTGGATCGGGCAATTTGGAAAGTCCGGTTATCGGGCGCGTCTGTAAGATATACAGGCTGTCGTCCTTCACCGCAAATTCAACATCCTGATACAATCCGAATGCTTTTCTCAACTTGTTCAATAGTCGATCCAGTTGCCAAATAACACCATCTGAAATCGCTTGGTCATTCTGGTTAATTCTTGGTACATCCGATAATACCACTCCGCCCGTGCCATCTGGATTTAGTATCATTTGCTGTTTTTTGCGAACGGTTTGTCGGTCGAGACGTCCATTTGCAATGATATAATTATCTGCTTCCAATTCCCCGGAGACCAAACCCTCGCCCACACCAAATACAGCCGATATGAGTTTCTCTTTCCGGTGTCCATTGACGGGATTTATGCCAAAAGCGACTCCCGCAGCATCAGCCTCAATCATTTCCTGTACAATAACGCCTATGCCCAGACTTGGACCGAGACGATTTGCCTGTCGGTAAGCATGCACACGTTCCGAAAAAACGGAGCGCCAGACATCCTTTATGCGCTCCAATACCTGTTCCTTTTTTACGTACAGATAACTTTCAAACTGCCCAGCAAAAGAGTGTTGTCGCCCATCTTCGTCCAACGCAGAAGAGCGTACCGCCAAATAGGTAACCTCTGCGAACTGTGTATTTAATTCTGCTTGTACGACAGGAGGGAAGACATATCGGTCAATAGCATGCAATACATCTGTCGAGCGCTCGATCGAAGACACGTCCTTAAAAACCTCTGCAAGAAAATCAGCAGGCAATACGGCCCATTTTGGTACGTGCACGCCTAGCTGACCTAATTTCAATAGGTTTTTGGCTTTTCCTCCTATCGCCGGATGTTCTATATATTGATATTGATTGCCTTGAATAAAAATCATGTGTTTCTTCTTTTTGAATGCAAGTTGTTACCCAAACAAGCGTTCCAACATGGGGACACCGCCCAAGCTGAGATACATCGCGATTGTCCATCCTGCCGAAGTCAATTCAATTGCTTTTGCACGCTTACTTGTCATGTTGTTGACGAACAAAACAGCCGGAATACAACTGAACATAAATATAGCAGTTAAAATGATATAAGCAAGTATACCGTACCCGGCATAATAAGATGCTACTATACTTAACAACCACGTAGCGAATAAAATGAGTATCCATAATCCTGTCGCTTTTTTAGCACCAAGCATATACGAATAGGTTTCTACGCCAACTTTTTCATCGGATGGATTTCTTATTTTCCGACCAATTTCGAGTACGAGGCCGTTCATAAAAGAAACCGCAAAAAAGAACAGCAGTCCTTTTGGTGCATCAACACTTGCCAGTAACCAATCCAACCCACTGGCGTAGATATCAATCAATGGAATAATCAGCATGTGCGAAGTCACGTACCAAAAGGGATGCTTCTTCAGCCATTCCGCCACAAAAAACTCTTTGCCCATCAAACAGAGGTAAAAAATTACAATACCATAAATAATTAGCATTTTGGGAAAGAAAATAAGGTTGATAGCGATTTGCGCTAAGAACAGTACGATACCCACTAATCGCAGTTCGTGAAGAGAAATTAACCCACGTGGAACAGGTAATTCCTTACGGTACATCGCATCTTCTTTGGCATCCTTGAACTCGTCAAATACCCTAACCAGTAAAAAAAGTGTAACCGTGGTAAACACGCCAACCAAAAAATGTTGCCAGGAGATAAAACCCGTTGCGCCTCTAGAAATTCTGGAATAGGCTATTGCCGAAAGACTAAAGGCGCTAATCAAAATCCCGTGTGCCAGCAAGGGAAAACGCTCCCGTTGATATATCCAGAAACGCGTGATGAAAGAAGCGTTGTTTTCTTCTGGATTGCTGTATTCATTTTGTTGTGTTTTCATCCTAAAATCTTACAAATAAACTAGCCAAAATATTGCCCCTGCAAAAATGAAACTGTCAAACCTATCCAATATGCCGCCGTGTCTAGGGATAAGTTTACTATAATCTTTTAAATTACACCGACGTTTGTACCAAGAAGCAAGGGTGTCGCCTACGAATGCCGCTGTACAAATGAGTAATGGCGAAAATCCTATTGCATATCCCGACATATTTAACCACTGCATGACAAACAATCCCGTAGCGATTCCCATGGCATATCCACCAACAACACCTGCTATAGTTTTGTCTGGACTAATTTTAGGCAGCACTTTTTTCTTTCCAAAAAGCTGACCTGTAATTTGGGCAAATCCATCAAATGTAAATACGATAGTATAAACGTATAATACCCGCTCTAACGCGACTTGACTAGAAAATTGATAAAAGCTAAAAGCTAAGGCCATATAAGATAGGATGGATAGTCCTAAAAACAATATTCCCCTGCTCGAAGAACGCCAACCTCTAACGATTTCATATGCCCCAATGATGAGTAATACAATCGCCAGATAGCGCATGATTCCATATTGGATACACCAAACGGTTATGCTGACGGCAAGGAGGTAGAAGATATACTTCACCCAACGTGCTTTCCGTTGCTCGGCATCGCTCTTTCTATTGAGTACGAATATTGCTATACCACCGATAGTGAAGAATATAATGATCATATAGAATAATGTCCAAAACATAATCTATTATATTTTATTTCGGAAGACAAAAAATGCGCTCTTTAGGTTAGAACGAAGCTTGGGCAACGATACAACCAAGAGCAATTCCTCCAGATAAGATAAACAGCTTACCACCACCATGAAATAAAAATAGGGTTTCCAAAAGCCGAAAAGGAAAAAGGTGAAAATAAATATGCCTTGGACATAGCCGATGGTCTTGCTCGACCATAAATGAAAGCTGGGAAAACGTCCAAACCGGAATAAAGCTAACAACTGCGGAAGCAACCAAAGGCCTATCAGTAACATAAATTCCAATTTATATTCTTTTACAAAATCCTGTTCCAGTACAATCATGCCTGCAAAAGCCATGATATAAGTTCCGATATCTGCTAAAGAATCTAGTCTTGCGCCCAGTTCGGTCTGCAGCTTGAAAGTGCGGGCAATCAGACCATCCAAAATATCCGTAATCAGATTAATGGATAGGAGGGTGATGAACAAATTTTTATCTCCGCTAACAATAGCGTATATAATAAATGGTAACGCCAAGATGCGGTAAGCAGACAGTGCATTAGACACATTCCAGATATTTTCCTTTTTAGTTGTCATGGCTTTTATTTTTTTCGTCCAAACTTCTTGTGTGCCTGCGTGAAATGTCCGGCAGATAAAGCTGCTGCAATCGAAAGTTCGCCTGCCAGAACAAGTGCTCCACATATTTCGGCGAATTTCCGGGCTTTACCCGCACCATAACAATCCATCATCTCTAAGCATTCCCGTTGTGTAGGCAGATGGGTTCCGCCGCCTACCGTGCCTACTACCAAATTAGGTAACGTCACACTTGCATACAATGACCCATCTTTATTCAACTCCATTCTCGTGATGCCGGTAGCGGCTTCTGCCACACAGGCAACATCTTGACCAGTAGCTAAAAACAAGGCTGCTAATCCATTAGCATAATGCCCCTGTGCGCCAATTGCGCCACTCTGTATAATGCCTATAGTAGAGGAACGCCAATATTCGGCCATCATTTCCGGTGTGGTTTTGAGAACCTTATTGACGATTTCTTCCGGTAACACGATCTCTGCCGTCACTTTTTTTCCTCTCACGTTGGTAAATGATAGAGCCGTTGCTTTCTTGTCGCCCGAATAGTTACCTTCAATAAACCACAATGTGGGTTTGGTTGGACATTGTTTTACGATATATTGGCAAATGGCATCTGTACAGATCGTCACCATATTTTGTCCAGCGGCATCGCCTGTATGATATTCCAGGGTTACAATGAGATGATTCCCCTCGATTTGGATTTTGATATCCATCAATTTGGCAAATCGGCTGGTTTGTCCAACTATTTCTTTCAGCTTGTCGACTTGTGGAAGGAGCCATGCAACAAAAAGCCCCAGATCAGCAATATTCTCAAATTTGAATACCGGGCTACGTTGCACGCCCTCCAACAGACAGATAGAGGTGATACCGCCTGCTAAGGAACAAGCCTTCGCACCTCGATGGTACGATGCGACTAAAGCACCTTCACTGGTAGCTAGAGGGACATAAAAATCGCCTTGGGCAGATGAACCGATGATATGCAGTGGCCCGATAACGCCTGTTGGGACGCGAGTCATGCCGATATAATTTTCGATGTTACCGTTCAAAACTGTGAGGTCATCAAAAATTTTGTTTTCAATGAGGTAAGGGGCTTGCGTAGCCGTTTTATTTTCTAAAAAGCGCTTTCGCTGTCGGACGCCATCTGTGCTTACTTCCGGTTCGAATGGCAGTGTGTTTTCCTCGCTGGGAGCGGAAACTTGACGATTCCGGATATTTCCAATGATATGTTCCATCTTTTGAACGGTATTGATAATGTGCAGTGCGGTACTTGCTTTTTCTGTTGATGATGCCATGATCTTTTGTTTATAATTTCAAATCGGATCCCTTTGAAACAAATATATTGAGAATTGTCTCCCTAGAATCAACTATTTTTTGTCTACTTCCGTTTGATCGTACAAGCTTAATATCCACGCTTTCATAAGCTTTATATTTTAATTTACATACACAAATGTATTGCGTTATTCGAGTAATCGTTTGCTTAAAACAATTAAATTATTTATTATATTTGTGATTATCGCAAAAAAATGTATCAAGAAATTCTAATCAATACTATCAGAAAGAAAATAGGCCAAGATAAATCCATTATCGAGGAGGTGGCGGGAGCATTGGATATTAGCTATGATGCGGCCCATCGGCGTATTTCTATGAAAAGTAAGTTTTCGATGGAAGAAGGCGTCCAATTGGCTAATTACTATGGTGTTTCCATGGATACGCTGTTCCAAGGAAGCGACAGCGTATTGGTCAAGAAAACCAAAGATGTCCAAAGTTTTGATGGTCTAAGCCTATATCTGGAAAGTTCGTTTAAATATTTAAATGTATATGCCGCAGATAGGGATACTTCGTTGTACTATTCGGCAAAAGATATTCCACTGTTTTACACCGTAAATACAGATTTACTGTCGAAATTCAAGCTATATGTATGGCTTTATTTGCTGAATCTCGAGGATATGAATATATCTTTTGATGTGTTTTGTACCAAAGCACCTATCATAGACCATAGTCAGAAACTAACGTCGTTTTATGCTTCGGTGCAGACCAACGAGATATGGAACGATACCACGATTAATAGCACGTTACAGCAAATTATCTATTTCTTTCAATCCGGTCTGTTGTCTGCTGAACACGGTAAAACACTTTGTGACGGTCTAAAAGAGTTAGTATTCGGGCTAGAGCAGAAATGTACCGACAAAAACGATCAGTATCGTTTGTACTATCATGATTTGCTGATCTTGAACAACAATGTGCTTATTTCAGATCAACAGAAAAAATCACTTTTCGTGCCATACACCATGTTGGGGTATTATATTACGCATGACGAAAATACTTGTAAAACGGTGTATGATTTCTTTCAATATCAACTGAAAAACTCCAAATTGCTCAATACAGCAGGCATAAAAGACAAAAAAATGTTTTTCAATCGGGTGTATCAGAAGATCGATTTCTACAAAAACCAAATGACGGTTTTTCCAGATATGTTGTAGTATCTTCGCCAGTTTTTGTTATTATTAGTACATTCTTATACCTTTGTGTCGCTCTTCAGAGTTAACGATAAAAATTGAATATGAGTTTAGTAATTGTAGGTACAGTGGCATTTGATGCCATTGAAACACCTTTCGGAAAAACCGATAAAATTGTAGGCGGCGCTGCTACATTTGCAGGTCTGGCAGCTTCATACCTATATAATAAAGTAAAATTAGTTTCTGTCATTGGAGAAGACTTTGGTGATGATAATCTGGACATTCTCCGATCGAAAGGGATTGATGTAGAAGGAGTGGAGATTGTGAAGGGGGGAAAATCGTTCTTTTGGTCAGGGAAGTATCATAACGATATGAATAGTCGTGATACGTTGGTAACCGAACTGAATGTATTAGCGGATTTTGATCCGAAACTTCCCGATTCTTATCAAGATTGTAAATATTTATTGCTCGGCAACTTAACGCCTCAAGTACAGATAGCAACCTTAGACCGTTTACAACATAAACCGAAATTGGTCGTTTTAGATACGATGAATTTCTGGATGGATGTGGCGTTAGAAGACTTGAAGGAGGTGTTGAAAAAAGTAGATGTTTTGACAATAAACGATGCAGAAGCACGCCAGCTTTCTGGCGAATACTCCTTAGTGAAAGCTGCACAGATTATATTGGAAATGGGGCCCAAATACCTTATCATTAAAAAGGGGGAGCACGGTGCTTTGTTATTTGGTGAAGGACAAATATTTTCTGCTCCTGCATTGCCATTGGCAGATGTTTTTGATCCGACGGGGGCAGGCGATACATTCGCTGGTGGTTTTATAGGGTATTTGGCAAAAGTGAAATCGATTAATTTCAACAATATGAAAAATGCCGTTATTTATGGCTCAGCACTGGCGTCGTTCTGTGTGGAAAAATTTGGAACAGAACAGTTGCAACAATTATCTCCAACTGATATTGGTCAAAGGATTCAGCAGTTTATTACGTTGTCTAGATTTGAATTGATAGACGAAAAGTAAAATATATAAAAAATGCCCAGTTCGGGCATTTTTTATTAACTGAATTTATAGGTGCTGAGTGTTTTTTTCATGACTTTACGTGCGACGTGAATACGGGTTTTTACCGTTCCTATTGGGATGTTCAGATGATCCGATATTTCATGATATTTATACCCTTCGAAATACATCGTGAATGGAATATAATAGTCCTCTGATAAGTTTGATAATGCATGATTGATATCTTCCATAACGAATTTATTCTCGCCCCCATTCTTTGTTGCGGAAACGACCAGGTTCGCACTGGTAATTTCTTCCTCTTTTGTAATAAAAGAATTTGTTTTTACCACGCGACGGTAATTGTTGATAAACGTATTCTTCATGATGGTGTATAACCAGCCTTTTAGATTGGTGCCTTCTTTGAAGTTCTTAAAATAAGTAACAGCTTTCAAAAGAGTATCTTGCACTAAATCATTGGCATCATCCTGGTCCCTAGTGAAATTTCTGGCGTACGCTTTTAGTGATTCTGATTGTTGAATGACCAAAGTGTTAAATTGTAGTTTGTTCATATTAGACTGGATTAAAAAGTTTACACTGCACTAAGTGAACAACTTCCGTTCAATTAGCTATTTTAAGATAGTATTTCATTTACATGAACTACGGTTGCACTTCAATTATGCAAATGGCGTGCTAAACTTTTTGATTATCGTTAAGTCTAAATGAATATACTATTAAATTTATCGGTTTAAAGTCGGAGCACCCTTAAAATAACTCTTTAGATGCCAATAGAATAAGGGGTTGTTTTGGTTTTCCACAATTTAGATCCACAGTTGTTGAAAACTTTTATAGAATATTTACTTCTCGTTCTAGCATAATTCCGAATTTTTTATAGACATCGTTCATTATTTTAGACGATGTTGCATAAATTTCTGAACCACTGGCATGGCCTAAATTAGTGATTACCAACGCTTGATTTTTCCAAATAGCTACGTTCCCATCTACTTTTCCTTTCCACCCACACTTTTCGATCAACCAACCGGCAGCAAGTTTGATATGACTGTCGTCAACCGCATAAAAAATAATATTTGGATATGCTTGCTGTAGTTCCTTAAATATATTGATTGGGATGATGGGGTTTTTAAAAAAACTGCCGGCATTACCAATAGTAGAAGGATCAGGGAGTTTTTCTACACGAATATGTGACACTACTTCGGCAATATCTTGTATAGTAGGAGAGGAGATACCTCTTTTTTGCAGTTCCATATTGATAGCGCCATAGGCAGAATTGATCGTATGATGCAAACGTAATTTATAGGTAACAGAGGTGATGATGAAGCGTCCTTTGTAGGTAGATTTAAATATACTGTCACGATATGTAAACTTACAATCCTCGTTGTGGAAAGTGGTAAACTTGCCTAGTGTGGTATCAAAAGCTTGGCAGGAATAAAAAACATCCATGAGCTCCGTTCCATAAGCGCCGATATTTTGAATGGGAGAAGCTCCCACTGTACCTGGAATAAGTGCCATGTTTTCAATGCCGCCAAAATTATGTTTCACGCAATACCAAACGCAATCATTCCAAACTTCACCCGCTTTTGCCGTGACATAAATAAAATTCCCCTCAATAAAATGACTAATTCCCTTGTTACCCATTTGTATGATTAAACCGTCGTAATCTCTGGTGAACAGCACGTTACTGCCACCGCCCAACACGAAGAATTTTTCGGAAAATTTACCGTCTAGGAATAAGGAAGTTAGTAGACTCTCGTCTGTGATCTGTAGGAAATTTTTACAGAAAACCTCGATGCCAAATGTGTTGTAAGTTTTTAAGGAAATATGCCGCTGGATAGTGTTTGTCATTTTTTTGTAATGTCTTAACTTGACTAATCCTTTTAAAAAATCAAAAAAAGAATTAACTTTATAATATGGCTGTAAAGATAATATAAAGCCGAGGATTTAAATAATAAAATAGATGACTAAGAATGTTGATGTAAAGAGAGCAAAGATACTTGATGTGGCGAAACGGCGTTTTGCACACTTCGGAATGGCAAAGACGACGATGGCAGAGATTGCCAAAGATCTTTCCTTTTCAAAAGCATTGTTGTATTATTATTTCCCAGATAAGCACAGCCTATATACGGCCGTTTTGGAACATGTCATTAATGAGATGATTAACAAGGTAGAGGTATATATGACAAAAACTTCTGATGTAGCAGAAATTCTTTTATATGCAGTGGAGAGTCGCATGGTGATTATGCGTGAAAATTATAATTTATTTGAGTATTCTTCTTCCCAATTTGTCCAAAATCCGGGAGAAATGGGGAAAAATATTGGTCCTTTTTTTGAACGTATACGTGATCAGTATAGCCGAATTCTGAAAAAGGGTGTCGAAAATAATGAAATCGAAGTTGAGGACTTTAACGAAACAGCAGAATTGTTACTTTTCTCTTTAATGGGTATGCGTGTGGGTATTTTAAGTAAGGACTTGAACGATTGTCTTTTTCCTACACCTGATGAATTCGAACTTATCCTGACCAAACAACAGAAGATGGTCAAGATTTTTCTTCGAGGTTTGCGCAGTAACTAGCAGTCTGTTTCAAAATATGTTGCATAATCATGTCCGCATGGATTCTGGAGTTTTCAATAAACCAGAGATGGGTGTTCAGACCTCCACATACCACACCAGCTAAGTATAACCCCTTTATATTGGTTTCCATCGTTTGTGGATTGTGTACTGGAATCATAGGAGATTCATCAGGTATCTCTATTCCGACTTTTCTTAAGAAATCAAAATTCGGACGATAACCCGTAAGTGCAAGTACAAAGTCGTTTTCGAGTTCTACTGTGCTATCAGGTGTCAAGATTGTAACAGCATTCTCTTTTATTTCTATCAGCTGACTTTGGTAATACACATCAATTTCACCTAATGTAATTCTGTTTTCTATATCTGGCCGCACCCAATATTTTACCCGAGGGCCTATTTCCGGTCCCCGAACAACCAAGGTTACTTTTGCTCCTTTTCTATAGGTTTCCAGCGCCGCATCTACGGATGAGTTACTTGCGCCGACAACCACAACCCGTTGATTCGCATAGAAATGTGGATCTCTATAGTAATGAGAAACTTTTGGCAGTTCTTCTCCCGGAATATTCAATAGCATAGGTACGTCATAGAAACCCGTTGCGACCACTACATATTGAGCGGTATATTGTCTTTTTGTCGTGGTTACAATAAAAACACCTTCCTCTTTTTTTACGCCTATTACTTCTTCAAACAGATGTGTGTTTAAATCAAATTTTCCATTGATACGGCGATAATACTCTAATGCTTCCGCTCTTTTTGGTTTGGGAAGTGTTGTTACAAAGGGGGTATCACCAATCTCCAGCCGCTCTGAAGACGAAAAAAAAGTCATGGTCAGTGGATAATTGTATAACGAATTGACCAAACAGCCCTTTTCTATAATAATATGTGATAAATTTGCTTTTTGTGCAGCTATGCCACAAGCTAGTCCTATAGGACCAGCACCTACAATTAAAACATCAACGTGACTATCCATTTACTAAATCTGCTGTTTCTTTATGTTCGACTTCTGCCATGCGCGTCATAAGCTGCTGTGCGACTTTATGTAAATCTCCTGAAATTTTACTTAAAAACTGTAATTGTTCCGTAATTAATTTGCCATCCTCATCCTCATCAGTTACGACTTTAAGGTTTGGAAAGTCCTCATCAGGATCAAACTCCTTTTCCTCGTCGGGAGGAGAAAGCAAGGCAACAGCCTTATGCAGATCGGACAGTGCTTTCTTTAATAACCGTACGTGTTCCCGGCTATAAGAGCTAATGTCTGCATGATGGACTTGGACAAGTAGATTTGCAGCGTGGGACGACAAAATATGGTCGAGAATAACAAATCGGTTGACTTCCTTCGTGTATTTTTGCCGCCATTTGGGTTCGGTTAACATCCGTTGGAAGGTAGAGCCCATATTGGCAGAGGCAATATATACTTCTTTTCGCGAAAGCTTGTATGCTGTAATGGTTAACTGTTCTCCCGCAAGGATACGGATTGCTTGGGCAAGATAATTGTAATTGGCAATAAGTAAATTGCGCATGTTATCCCTAAATTGAATACTTTCCCAATTCGGAAAAATAACATAGCTTGAGACAAACGCGATTAATCCACCTAAAAAGGTGTCAATTACTCGCTCAGTAACCATTTCCAGCGTATCCATGCCGTGGAAACTTAACATGATCAATATATAAGGTGTAATGAACATGACGGCCACAATATAGTTTAGCCGGAACAGACTGTAACCGCTGAGGAAAAAGAAAATAAGGAATATAAAACGTATTGTCACATCGTCAATTGTAAAAATGACAGCCGCTCCAATAATGCCGCCAATCAATGTGCCTATCAATCGTTGCGCATTCCGTTCTTGCGTAGAGCCAAAGCCTGGCTTAAGAATCACCATGATTGTTAACAAGGTCCAGTAAATCCCGTTGGGACTGAAATTTATGAGGTTAAGCGTGAGATAAGTCCCTGAGAGGACAATCGCCATGCGTAGTGCGTGGCGAAAGGCCGATGACTGTAAACTAAGGTTACTTCTAAATTTTTTCCAGTCGATCTGATCTCGTGTGATAAATTGGGAGGCCGAATCTATCTCTTCTTTTGGAATATTAGGCCCTACATTCGTAGAGTTATAGCTGTATATATTCTCGAGATATTTGATAATGCTTCGGATGTTGATAATAACCTTTTTCAGCGGAATGGTGTTGATGCCTTGCTTATCGAGTTTCTCCACAGATTCGCGCAGACGATCCATATCGTTTTCGAAGGTGTAAGTAGGTTTGGGTAATTTGTTTGCATTAATCGCATAGGCAATATTATCCAACTCATTTGTTACTTTAAGTATCGTATGTTTAAATGGCATCAGTACACCATATTGCCCGTAAGCAGATTTAATCGCATTATAATCGTATTGGGTAGTCAAGCTTTGTTCAAAAAGATCAACAATATCAGAAAAAACCAACGTGAGATAACGCCCGATTTTAGTCGTATCCTTGATGGAACGTTTGCTTTGAAAAAGTGTGTCTCGAACTGATTCTTGATGCTTGTTGACTTCCACCTGTTTTTCAATTAACTTGAGGTAGTTCGTGTCAATATCGACATTGGGATCGTAGAAATTCGCTTTCAGCCGAATATAATCGGCTACATCGCGTATGGATTCCGATAGTTCCTGCTGGGCGATACGATAAGGACGAATCTTTAATGTCCACATACTGATTGCCATATACCAAAGGCCTCCGATGATGACGAATAAGAGATGGAGCCATACATTGCCGTCGGTGACCGCATGTTGTACATTAAAGAGCATCAAAAGCGTACACATGGCTCCAACGGTAGCGGCGCGGGCATTAAAAACCGCAAACATGGCAAAAAAGAAGCTCAATACCGCTATGGCAATGGTGGTTAAGGGTACTGAAAAATTGATGGAAACAATAATGAGGTATGTTAAGATACCTAGGCCGATGGTAGATAACATCCCTAATCGGCGATGAGAAGGTGCGCCAGGTGTATCAGACAGACCTATTAAGAGTGCACCAAAAGAAATTAACGTACCTTCGTTCACGTAGCCTAAATACATGCATACGAGTAGGGGGATGATGCATCCCAATGTAATCATCAATCCTTCCGCAAAATATTGGCTGTAGAAAAAATGACTAATTTCTTTGGTTCTTTCCATGGAAAAAAAGTATGAACAAAGATAGTAAAAAATCATCCATGAAACTTTGTGTTTTTGGTAATGAAAATCATGATTTCATATTTTAATCATACCAAAAAATTGCTTTTGTTGTGAAAAGTGCATATTTTAGTCCGATTCGAAATTTAATGTTTTCGAAATCTATAGCATTCCTTAATTTTTAATATGAAAGTAAGTCAAAAAAAATCTGTTTTTCACAATGAAGTCTTAACGCGCTTTGATTTATATAAAAGCCTTTTTTTAACGTTACCATTTCAAAGTGTAAAGCATACTGGTACGATTCTTCCTTTTTTTTCCACCCATTGTGAAAAAGGTGTGGAAGCAAAATTAACGCCGGAAGATATTATCCAGAGCTTCTTTGGGCAATATGAACAATATGTACAGGAAGAGGATCAAATCGATTTTCTCTTTCGAATTGTCCAGTATATTGAACGCCAAGTCGTGCTTTTTGATGCGGTGGAAGATTCTGCGTTCCAGTCAGTAGGTAAAGCGGATGATTCTGGTGTTTTGCAATCTCTATTCCGCAGTGCGCAGGACAATACGGAGCTTAAGAAAACGATTTTAGAGAAATTACATAATTTTTCCGTTAGACTCGTGTTAACGGCACACCCCACGCAGTTTTATCCGGGGCCGGTGCTCGCTATTATTACAGATCTAATCGATGCATTAAAAAGAAATGACCTACATAATATCCAGTTATTACTACAGCAACTGGGTAAGACTCCGTTTATTAATAAAGAAAAGCCCACACCAGTCGACGAGGCTGCCAGTTTAGCGTGGTTTTTAGAGAATGTTTTCTATAAAGTGGCGTCCGAAATCCAATCAAATATAGATAGTGAATTGGAAGTGCCTATTGACGATGTAAAACAACTTATTGAGCTGGGATTTTGGCCGGGAGGTGATAGGGATGGAAATCCAAATGTAAACGTAGAAAGTACCAAAAAGGTAGCCAGCATGTTGCGGACGATTTTATTTCGTTGCTATTATCGTGATTTTCGTTTGGTGAGACGCCGGATAACCTTCCGTGGAACACAGAAGTATCTGGATATCCTACAAGATTTATTTTACGACAACAGCTTTAACCCGATAGAAAACCCCACAGATGATACGGCAAAGATATTAGAGAA
This sequence comes from Sphingobacterium corticibacterium, assembly GCF_004208525.1. Taxonomy (GTDB): domain Bacteria; phylum Bacteroidota; class Bacteroidia; order Sphingobacteriales; family Sphingobacteriaceae; genus Sphingobacterium; species Sphingobacterium corticibacterium. The sequence goes on from NZ_SGIT01000001.1 coordinate 81,798, forward strand.
CCTTCACAATATTAAAGAGGTATTGAACACGATGCACGAGGGGCTTTTTGTGGAGTTGGTAGAAGACTTAATTCGTAAGGTTTCTACTTTCGGCTGTTATTTTACAACGTTAGATATTAGGCAGGATAGCAGCGTATTGCGAAAAGCATTTAATTATTTAGTAGAACGTTATCCCGAAACCGGACTTGATCTGAAGGAGGTTACAGTCTCTGAAGCTGAAAAAGAAAAACAAATCGCTTTTACCGCCTTGAATTTGGAGGTGGAGAAGGACGCGGATGCGTTGGTCATCGATACGTTAGAGGTTATTAAATTAATTAAAGACATTCAAAAATCAGGTAGCGAGCGGGCAGCACAACGTTTTATTATCAGTAATTGTCAGCAAGCATCTGATATACTAGGCTTGATGCAATTATTCTTATGGTCCGGATGGAAAAAAGATGATCTAACGATTGATTTTGTGCCTTTATTTGAAACGGTTGACGATCTTTCACGGGCAGCTGACGTCATGCGGAGTTTGTATGCTAATCAAACGTATGCAGAACATATTAAACGTCGCGGAAACAAACAGACCATCATGCTGGGATTTTCCGACAGTACGAAAGACGGTGGATACTTAATGGCAAATTGGTCTATCTATCGGGCGAAAATTGAGCTGACGGCTATTGCGCGTGAGTATGATGTTGATTTGGTGTTTTTTGATGGTCGTGGAGGGCCTCCTGCGCGTGGAGGTGGAAAAACGCAACGTTTTTACGCCTCAATGGGTAAAGAAATTGCAAATGAACATATCCAATTAACCATTCAGGGACAGACTATTAGTAGCCAATATGGCTCCTTAGAAACGGCAAAATATAATATCGAGCAACTTTTGCAGGCAGGAATTATCTCGGAACTTCAACAGAAAGACGGGGATACGTTGACCAATAAGCAAAAAGAAGTGATTGATCAAATGGCGCATCAAAGTCATGATAAGTTTATGTCGCTTCGCAAACATCCACTATTTCTGAAATATTTGGAAACGTTGAGTCCGTTGAAACAACTAGCAGAGGTTAACATCAGTAGCCGTCCGGTAAAACGAAATTCGGGTAAAGAGTTACGTCTGGAAGATTTACGAGCGATCAGTTTTGTGACTTCATGGAGTCAATTAAAACAGAATATTCCGGGATTCTATGGTGTGGGTACCGCTTTACAATGGGCTGAGGAAAACAACCTGTGGTCTAATGTCAAGAATTTGTACGAAAATTCAGGTATGTTTAAAACCATGATGGATAACTGTATGATGTCCATGACAAAATCAAATTTTGATATCACGGCATATATGCAATACGACGAAACATTTGGAGATTTTTGGAGTATGCTGCGTGGCGAATTTGAGTTGACAAAGCGATATCTTCTGAAGTTAAGCAATTCATCTGTTTTGATGGAGAATTATCCGATAGAACGGGCGTCCGTCTTAGCTAGAGAAAAGATTGTGTTGCCGTTGCTGACGATTCAACACTATGCCATTCGGACAATGCTCAACAAGAAGCTTTCGCCAGAACAAGAGGCTGTTTATCGGAAGCTTATTGCTCGGACAATTTATGGTGTCGTAAATGCGGGGCGAAACGTTGCTTAAAGCGTAGTAAGTTGTTTATTTTAAATATGGAAGTCGATTATTTTTTTATTTTTGTAGCATAAATAGAAAAGAAATGAAATTAAATACTTTATTTGTTGTTGGTGTGTGCGCGAGCACGTTATTCGTGTCCTGTAATCCGAAGACTGCACAAGAGAATCAGTTAAGCTTGACACATACCTCGTTGGTGGACGGTGATGCCTATCGTTTTTTTCAGCTAGTAGGTGCCAAAGTGGTATATGAAAATGATTATGCTTCTTATGCAGCAAGTGTGGCAGGCTCTTCGCAAGCAAAGCAACTTGCTGTGAAAACGCAAGAAGTATATAGTTCATTGATTCCGGGATTAGATAGTTTGGCTATCGCGAAACAAATCGATTTTCCAATTAAAGGAGCAGCGAAATATACAGCATCAAACGAAGTAGAAACCGTTGTAACCGTTCAGGAGGAATTAGCTGAGGATGACGCTGATACAACGGATGTAGAAGAAGTAGCTGTTTCTCATCAGACTTCTTCATCTTATTCAGATGAGGCGTATATTCAGCATGTACAGCATGAGGCGGCTGTTGTGAAAGAGCAGCTTCAACGTATGACCCGTAATACGGATAAAGATGTAAGAGCATTTGCAGAGGCTAACCTGGAAAAGGTAGCAGAATTGTTTACGCTTGCAGGCGGTAAGGAAGATGCCCACGCTCATCATTAAAATTGTATTTGCCATATAGAACTAGTCAAAGGAATGCAGCCAGCTGCATTCCTTTTTTAATGAAAAGGTGTAGTGTTATTGCGAATACACTTTAAATTAAGTATATTCGTCATGCCGAATCGAATAGATAAAAAAACTAGCCGTTTATGAATCAAATATTTTTAAAGTTTTTTTCTGTTGTTAAGACACTATCACCATGGTGGCGCCTAAAGTTAGGCTTTTATACTGTTTATTTAATTTTTATTCAGACTATGAATACTGATGGAGAATCGGTGGGTGAACGCATTGCCGTTAATTTCCTGTTGGGGATAGTTATGATCAGTATAATCGAAGTAAGTCAATATTGTCTTCAGCTATTGTTTTCGTACCGGCGGTATCTGAAAGCACTTTTGGTAGGAAGTGCAAATTATATAATATTAGCTATAATCGGATATTATATCTTACATGAAAGTGATAACTCCGTTTCGGCACAAATTTGGAATAAGGACATTGAACCCTCGTGGCAAATGTTTCTGGGGAACTTTAGCAAATTTTATTTGACTTTTGTTAAATATGCAGTCATTCTAACGCTTTTAAGGCAGGTGTTATCTTTTGATCGAATAAACGTTCATGAAGGAAAACGAATAGGATCGATGGTTGATAAGGACAATCAAGGAACTGGCGAGGTACCCACAGAACGTCCGAACCAATTTGAGTTTTTTTTTGACGGTCATCGCACAATGAAATTTAAAGCAGGAAAAGAAGCGTATCTTATCGATATATCGACCATAGTATATTTGGAAGTTAAGGACGAGATAACGACTATTTATAGAGTGAGTGGTGCTCCTTTAGAAGTTAAAGTGCCATTGTCTAAGTTCCAGGAAAAGCTCCCCGAGGACAGATTCTTCCGAATACATAAAAGTAGGATCATAGCCATCCGCTATTTTCTATATGAAACGAATGGACATGTTTGTATGAATTATTATGAAAAGAAACAATTGAAGCTAGGGAGTCAGAAAAGATATCCGCAATATAAAGCGTGGAAAGAACACAATTTATTATAAAATATATAAAAAAAGGTTTTCAAACGGGGAGAATGAAAACCTTTAGCTAACCAATTATAAACCTAAATTATGATGATGCAAATATAGTATGCTTTTTACACTTATGCAAATTTTTTTAAAAAAAATTATTCGTCTGTTTTTATTAAGGTAGCTAGCACTTCATTGTCACCTTTGCTAAACGTCAGTATATCACCATTGACGTTGTATTGTTGGGCGTCTTTTAGCACTTCGATAAACCGTGTTTCTATATCCAGATTTGGGCAGGCCATTTGTGTAGCGGTGATATCAGAAATGGTAATCCCGTTGTTTTCTTTGAATTCAACCTGTCCACCCATGCTGTTACATCCACCATTGCCAGAAACTTTACTGTCTTCATGGAATACGAGATGAGGTTTTTGTGGAAATGTCGTATCCAATGTGATCGGGCTTCCGTTTAATTCGGTAAGCCTCCAGTTTTTACCGTATAAATCATTAACGGATGTTGATGTTGGAGACGGAGATGGATTTTCCATCTGCTGGTTTTCCTTGTTTTCTTCGGTATTTTTGTTGTTTGCATTATTGCACCCTACAATTACGCAGGCTAGTGCAATAGAATAAAATAGTTTCTTCATGTTTTTTTGTTTTATGTTAGCTATTTTTTAACAAAAAATCGACCATTGCCCATTTTTCTAAATTATTTTATATTGGTAATATAACTACGATACTTTCATATTGTTTTGCATACGTTAAAAAAACTGGATGAGGAATAGTTGTTACTAACGAATACAAAAAATATCGTTTTCGTGAAAAGCGTAACGAATAGCGTTAATCGTGGTTGATTTGATATCGAAACCGGTAAACAGACTGAAAGCCGGCAAAATAATTTGTTGTGCGGAGACGACAAAGCAAGGAAAGGTCATCGTTCTTTTCGTAGGCATTCGCACACTAACGCCCGGATGTATGTGTCCGCTAACGGTGTGTATGTTGGCGGCAGAAGAAGCCTGATGTGTAAAACAAATGTTGTCTAAACGCCAATTTTGATAGATTTCTTGGATACCCAGTTTTTTCCATCGTTCATCAGCGAAGCGATCATGATTTCCCTTGATCAAAATAAATTTGATGTGCGGAAACTTGGCGATGAACTGCCGTAATAGATCGACTTCCGTGTTAGCACCCGCATGAATTAAATCGCCTACAATAATGACTTGTTTAACAGGGAAATAATGTATCAATTGTTCCAAACGTTGCAAATCCTGCAACGTTACCTGTGTGGGAAGGGCAATACCATTTTTTCTAAAATGTGCCGCTTTACCCAAGTGCAAATCAGAAAGAATAAGTGTATGGTGCTTTTCCCAAAACAACACACGTTGATTTGTCAATGTCAATGATGTATCGGAAAAAGATATGTCTTGCGTAATAATATTCATCGTTTTCTTCTGGGAGATTTCCAATTGCGCTGCTGCAGTCGTTGAATACGGCTTGTCAGATCTTCACTTGATAAGGATTGCCGTAAACTATCTACTTTGATAGGAAAGCTCAATGGTGTAAACCCTGTTGCAAATTTATAAATGATTTTGCTATGATGTATCCGTTCAAATGCAGCTACCAATCGAGGCTCTTCCAATTGTTGGTTGAATACTTCCGCGTACGCTTGGCGCAGCAGTAGGTTCTGTGGATCATGTTCTTCCAAAACTTGAAAAATAATGCCTGAAGAAGCTTGTAAAGACTTGTTGTTTTGTTGCTTTCCGTGTAGGTTTTGAACCACCATACCCGAGATGACGGCAATATCCCGAAACTTCCGCTTTGCCATTTCTGTAGCGTTAATGCTGCTGATTACGTCTTCCATCAAATGTTCCCGACGGAGAATTTTTTTTAGTTGAGATTCGTCTATTACGATTTCCGAATCAGAAAATAATTCGAATCCGTAATCGTTCATTGCCATAGAAAAACTTATTGGAATCAACAGACTAATGCGGTAGGCAATCAAGCTAGCCATAACTTCATGTACCAATCTCCCTTCAAATGGGTACATAAAAAGATGGTACCCTTCTTTGGTATGGATAGACTCCACCAAAAATTCGTCTTCTGCTGGAATATGCGAATGTTCACTTTGTCGTGCGACCAAAGGATGTAAGAATTGCAGTTCTTTTTCACGGTTATCGGGATGCGTGGCGCTTGCCAGTTTTTGTCGCAAAAACTGGCTTAAATTAGAACTCAATGGTAAGCGGCCACCTAGCCAACTTGGTGTAATGGCTCGACCTGAAGAGCTCCGAACATATGCCGTCATCTCTTTCACGCGAATAAGCTCGAGCACGCGGCCAGCTAGAACAAATTTATCACCGCTATGCAATCTCGAAATAAAATATTCCTCCACCATACCAATGTAGCCTCCCGAAAGAAATTTGACCCGTATCATAGCATCGCTTACGATAACGCCCATATTCATGCGATGTAGCATAGCAATGCGTCTTTTCTCCACCACCAACATACCGTCTTCCTTAAGTATAACTTTATGAAACTCTTCATAATTCTTGCCGATAGCGCCCCCCTGCGTGATGAAAAAGATACACCAGTTCCATTCCTCCTCGGTTATCTCCTGAAATGCGAACGTGTTTTTGATAACCGCGTAGATGTCGTTGGCTTTAAAGCCACCTCCTAAAGCGATGGTAACCAGAAATTGAACCAATACGTCAAACGTAAGTACCATAGGATCCCGGTTTTCGATGGTCTGTGTTTTGACAGCCTCTTTTAAGGCGGCCACTTCAATCAATTCCAACGAATGTGTGGGAACAAAATAGATTTTGGATAGTTCGTGAGGAGAATGCCCGCTACGCCCCGCACGCTGCATAAAGCGGGCGACGCCTTTACTGGAGCCAACTTGTACAACGGTATCCACGGGTTTAAAATCTACGCCCAAATCGAGAGAGGAAGTAGCAACAACAGCCTTTAGTCTCCCTTCACTTAAGGCTTCCTCTATCCATTGTCGGATATGGCTGTCAATAGAACTGTGATGTAACGCAATTTGTCCCGCAAAATCGGGATGTGCTTCCAACAACAGTTGATACCACATCTCACTTTGGCTTCTGGTATTGGTGAAAACTAATGTTGATTTACTTTCCAAAATAATAGGTACAACCTTCTCGGCTAACTTGCCACCCAAGTGTCCTGCCCAGGGCAATACCTCCACTTCTGTCGGAAATACAGGAATAATGGCAATCTTCTTTTTCTCACGAGCAACAATTTTTACTTTTTTCTCCGCAGTAGGTATGAGTACCTCTAGGGCTTCGTCGAGATTGCCAATAGTAGCCGTGAGACCCCATATCCGGAGATTTTGCTGTTGATGTTTTAGAAATCCTAACGCTAATTCTACCATCACGCCTCGCTTTGTTCCGAGCAATTCATGCCATTCGTCAACGGCTATGCATTGCAAAGCGTTGAAGAAACGTTGGCGGCCTTTTTGTGCCAGCAACAAATGCAGGCTTTCGGGTGTCACCAATAATACATCGGGCATCTGCCGGCTTTGCCGCTGCTTTATCTTGATGTCCGTATCACCATTCCGAACCTCTACCACCCAGTCCAGGCCAATCTCATCAATGGCTTCTTGCATGGCACGGGCTAAATCTTTTGCTAATGATCGCAACGGAGTGATCCATAATAATTTTAACCCTTTTTGATAACGCGAAGGGTTATTCATAAAATCGATCAATACCGCAAGAAAAATGGAGAAGGTTTTCCCAAATCCGGTAGGAGCGACCACCATGCCGCTATATCCATTACTGTATTTCTTCCACGCTTTTTCTTGAAAACTAAAAGGTGTATTGCCTTTTTGCCGCATCCAGTCCGTGATAATGGTATAGCCTTCGGTATGTTGCTTGTTGTTTTTCAAATCAATGAATCATTTTTTTGATTTCTTCGATATCATCGATATCTCCAACCGTTTTGTCTGTTCGCCACCGTGCGATTCGAGGGAAACGTAATGCCACGCCCGATTTATGTCGGTTGCTGAAAGCAATACCTTCAAAAGCTATTTCAAATACCAGTTCGGGTTTAACGGTTCGTACCGGGCCAAATTTTTCGATGGCGTTTTTGTTGACAAAACGACTAACTTCTTTTATTTCCTTGTCTGTCAGCCCAGAATAAGCTTTCGCAATAGTGACTAAATGCTCACCATCCCTCACGGCAAAGGTATAATCAGTATAATAGGCACTTCGTCGCCCGCTTCCCTTTTGGGCATAAATTAAGACAGCGTCAATCGTTAATGGATCAATTTTCCATTTCCACCAATCGCCTTTCTTCCGTCCGGTATGATAAAGAGATGCTTTGTGTTTTAACATGATGCCTTCACTATTGATGGAACGGGCGTTTTCCCGAATTGCTTGTAACACTTCCCAGTCGTCAATAGTGATAACCGTGGATAACTGCAAGTGAGGAGACGGATTAAGAAGGAATAACGTTTCCAATTGTTGTCTTCTTTCCAACATACTTTTGTGTCGCCAGTCTTCGCCTTCCCACTCGATGAGGTCGTAGGCGTACACTTGGATAGGAAATTCCTCCAATAACTTTTTGCTAATCGTTTTCCGGTTTAATCGTTTCTGTAACGCCGAAAAATTCATCACTTCCTGTTCTTTCACGACCAGGATTTCGCCGTCGATGACAAAATTTCCCTGCCACTGTAGCAAAATATCCCTTATTTCCGGAAACTGATCAGTAACTAGCTCTTCGCCGCGTGACCATATAAATACTTCTTCGCCACGTTTGATAAATTGTCCACGGATACCATCCCATTTATATTCAATTTGCCAATCTTGTACGTCGCCCAGTTCATTCAATTCTTTTTCCAACGGGTAAGCCAGACAAAAAGGGTAGGGTTTGGAAAGTTGTGTATCTGTATAACGGCCTTTTACGAGATCATCAAACGTCACCTCGCCCATTTTCCAGTCGCCCATTACACTATGCGCTACCGCACTGGCATCCATCTGATAATGTTTCGCCAAAGCATTAATAAGTGTTTTGGACGAAACACCTAATCGGAAACTGCCGCCCAATAATTTATTAAAAATAAAACGTTCGGTGGTAGGGAGGTTATTCCAAGCTTGCAGGACAAATTCTTTTTTTTCCACCTCGGTACTGTCTTTCAGTGCGATAATCCTATTCATCCATTCCGTTAACGTTCGATCGATGTAATGGCGGGCTTGTGGTAAAACCAACGCAATAGTTTCACCCAAATCGCCTACAGAAGCATAAGATTCTTGGAATAACCATTCGGGAATTGCTGCAACTTCGATCGCCCATTGTTTCATCAATGCGGTATTGACATTACGTTTCGGGCGTTTTCCTGTGAAAAGAGCGAGAAACCATAGTTTGTCATTGTTATCGGCTTCATGAAGAAAACGATCGATAGCCTCCAATTTTAAATTGGTTTTGTTGGTGCTATCCAAAGCATTGATTAAGGTGGCAAAGACTCTCATAATTTTCTTGCTTCTGTTTCTTCCATTTCTTCCTCTTCGTTTCCAAACGCTGTCTTAACCTCTTCTGCCAATATCCCTATTTCATTCAGATATTTAGTAAAAACAGCTGTTTGTCCATGTGTTATATACACCTTTTCGGCTTCCGTCGTCTTAATAGCATCCAAAAGCCCGTGCCAATCTGCATGATCACTTACGGCAAAACCTGCATCGGCGCTCCGCCAACGGCGGGATCCTCGTACTTGCATCCACCCCGAGCAGATAGCGTTTGCCATATGGGGTATCTTATGGATTATTTTGGAGTCCGCTAAGGCAGGTGGAACAATGACAATACCTTTATCTACATGCTTGATATCTTCCTGGAAATTGATAATATGATAGGCCGGGAGCTTAACACCCGCACTTTCATAAGCTTCATTGAGTTTACCAATGGAATAATGTACATGCAAAGGAGAGATTCCTGCAAGTGCTTTCATGATACGTTGGGCTTTACCCAGTGAATAACCAATAAAAACAGACGTTTTGCCGTTTGCTTGGTTCTGTAAGACCCAATTTTGCATTTGTTGATTTTGTTGTTCCACCGACAACCAATTATAGATGGGCAATCCGAAAGTGCTTTCGGATACAAATTCATGGCATTTGATAGGCTCGAAAGGAGTAGATAGACCATCGTTTTGTATTTTATAATCTCCAGAAACAACAGATACTTTACCTTTATATTCCATTCTGATTTGAGCAGAACCTACAATATGTCCAGCCGGATGCAATGATACCTTGACGTCATTGATATAAAGCGACTCATTATAGGAAACACCTTGTACAGCAATATCATTCCCAATACGACTTTTTAATATGGGTACCGTAAAATGATGGCATAAGTACTTTTTCATACCCCAACGTGCATGGTCAGCATGACCGTGGGTTACTACAGCAAAGTCTACCGGTCGCCATGGATCGATGTAGAAATTGCCTGGTATACAATAGATACCTTCCTGTCTAAATTGTAGCATATTTATAAATAACCAATTTTCCGTCGTTATGTTTTGGCTAAAAAAATTAGTATTTTTGTTTCATTATGCAGCGGATTGAAGAAAAACTAAAGATATTGGCAGATGCGGCCAAATATGACGTGAGCTGTAGCTCCAGCGGTAGTACGAGAAAGAATAAGGATGGAATTGGTGATGCCTCGGCATCGGGTATCTGCCATACCTATACCGAAGACGGACGTTGTGTTTCATTGCTAAAAATTCTATTGACCAATCATTGTATTTATGACTGTGCTTTTTGTGTCAGTCGTAAAAGCAATGATGTAAAAAGGGCAGCGTTTACTGTGGAGGAAGTGGTAGACCTCACGATGAATTTTTATCGACGAAACTATATTGAAGGACTTTTTCTAAGTTCCGGTATCTTCAAAAATGCGGACTTTACGATGGAACGTATGTTGCGGATTGTGAAAACGTTGCGACAGAAAGAGCGATATAACGGCTATATCCATCTCAAAACAATTCCCGGTGCGAGCGAGGAATTGGTTAAGGAGGCCGGCTTATATGTAGACCGAATGAGTATCAACTTAGAATTACCAACGGAAGCCGGACTTAAGTTGGTGGCCCCGGAGAAAGACCATGAGTCGGTAAGAAAACCTTTGGCGTTTGTAAATGAACAGATAAAATCTTTTAAAGAAGAAAAGAAACTCATAAAACATACACCGATTTTTGTGCCCGCCGGTCAAAGTACACAAATGGTTATCGGCGCAACGCCCGAAAATGATTTTGAAATCATGCAGATTGCCAATAATTTCTATAAGAATTATAATCTGAAACGAGTCTATTACAGTGGTTATATTCCTATAAATAATAGCAATTCGTTGTTGCCTCAAATTGGTTCAGCTCCACCTTTAGTACGTGAAAACCGTTTGTACCAAACGGATTGGTTATTGCGTTTCTACGGTTTTCAACTCGACGAAATTCTAAATCCTCAGCATATACATCTGGATCTAGATATAGACCCTAAATTAAGCTGGGCATTACGTAATCCTCATTTCTTTCCAGTGGATGTGAATGCCGCTGACTTTAATGCCATCATTCGTATACCTGGAATCGGAAGGCAGTCGGCATTAAAAATCGTACAGGCCCGAAAATTTGGTAGGTTGCATGCCTATCAACTGCAAAAAATCGGTATTGCCTATAATCGGGCAAAATATTTTTTGCGTTGTGCAGACTCTCCTTTTATGCTTGGTCATCCCAGCATGGAGTATGTTCGAATAGCTATTTTAAACGCCGGTAACCAGAAGAGTCGGCAACAGGTTTCCGCAGGACAATTAACGTTATTTTAATATGTACTATTTGTTTGACGGAACATATTTGGGCTTTTTATCCTGTGTATTTGAAAGCTTCGAAAGAAAAGAGGCAATTATTGTCCCGATTACGCCTAAGGATCATCAAATAGATCTCTTTAAAGACAGGAGAACCATCATAACAGATAGTGGGAAAGCTTTACGCGTTCAGAAAGGTTTGCAGGAACGTATCGGAAAGGCAGATGCGATGGATTTTTATCGGGCGTTTCTTTCAGAAGACCGTAAAGCGTGGCTGGCTTCTTTTTTTATCTTGCGTCAGATCTTTAGTGGTCGGACAGACATACGGCAGGATTTTGGAAACGACGATGTGCTTTACTTTTCGCAGATATTAAAAAAGGTAAGTCGCGAACGGCATCGTATGAAAGCGTTTGTCCGTTTTAGTAAGAGTTCGGACGGATTGTTTTTTGCTTTAGTGGAACCTGATTTTAATGTGTTGCCCTTGATTTCAGACTTTTTCCGTAAGCGGTACGCGGATATGCCGTGGCTTATTTATGACGTAAAGCGAAATTATGGTCTGCTGTTCGATACGCGGCAGGTAGGAGAGGTACAGCTTAGCCCAGAAGAAGTACAAGATGCCACGATGCCTTCAATTGCTATTGAAATGGACGAACGTGATGAGCTTTTCCAGCACCTTTGGAAACAATACTATACCAGCACCAATATTGAAGCACGAAAAAATATAAAGTTACATCTCCAACATGTTCCCAGACGATACTGGAAATATCTCGTGGAGAAGAAATAACGGCTAGTCTACGATAAACGCACTATTGCACATGGGATGGTACTTTGACCTCGTCTCCTATTATAAGATTGTTAAATACAATGTTTTCGGCGTTAGTGAAACTAATAGCTGTCTTGGCTGTATCTATCTGGACATTCGAAAAGTGTATGTCGCTCACTTTTTTGGTTGGATAGCCTTGAATCACTAAGGCCGCGTTGTTCACTTTATTGCAACGCAGACCATCGATGAAGATATCCCGTATATCTGTTTCGTGACCCGATCCTTCCCCGTGATAATAAGATGTAATGAAGAAACAGTCCTCTACCTCACCAAATTCCACGTTATTGACATAAATGTCACGGATAAAACCACCCCGGTCGGGGTTTGATTTCAGGTAAATACCACGTTTGCAATATCCGCCGAACGTGCAATCCTCTACAAAAACATTTTGTACTCCGGCGGACATCTCGCTTCCGATGACAACACCGTGTAAACCCTTAAACCGACAATTACGGATGATAATGTTTTCAGACGTAATTCCGGTTTTTCTGCCTTCGTGATCCCGGCCGGCTTTAATAGCCACATTGTCGTCAGCATTATTAAAATCAATATCTTCAATCAAAATATTCCTGGAATATTCCGGGTCGAATCCATCATTGTTTTTATTAAAGGCATCAAATTTCACCCTTCTGGCTGTAATATTTTCCGATTTTAATAAATGAACACACCAAAATGGTGAGTTAGCTAACGTAACATCTTCTAACAAGATATTTTTACATTCGAAAAACTGTACGAGATGAGGTCTTAAATAATGCCCTGCTCCAAATACACGTTCTTTTATCGGTGTATCTTCGTGATTCATTTTTCGACTTAGCGCTTGACTTGGCTTTTGCTTTGCATGCCATGTACTGAAAGTGTTCTTTGCATTTCCATCAATTGTACCTTCTCCAATAATCGCGACATTCTCTGCTTGATAGGCATAAATAAAGGGACTGTAGTTATACAGAAATGTTCCTTCCCAACTGGTTAGTACTGCGGGCAAATAATCGTCTGGATTGGAACCGAAAACTAATTTAGCTCCTTTTTGTAGGTCGAGCGTGACATTGCTTATTAAATGGATAGGGCCGTTTACTAGATAGATACCGGGTGGAACGACAATTCTTCCGCCACCTAAAGCCTTGCATTTTTCTAATGCCTTATCAAAAGCAAGTTTGTTGTTCGTCAATGAATCACCTAATGCTCCAAAATCTTTTAAATTGACCACATCGGCGGAAAGAGAAGGAGGGGTGATGAGGCTTAGAATCTGATCCCGTTTTTGAGTTCTTGATTGATTTTCTGTTGCACGGTTGTTACAGGCGGAAATAAGTAGCAAAATTATGGTGAAAAAAGAAAGATTTTTGAACATAGCCATTGGGTTTATTTGAAACTGCTAGGCCAAAAATAACATTTCTCATTGGTTTTATTAATAAATGATAGCGGTTAAAATTTGTGTCGTTGATTATACATGGTATTTATAAAAAATATAACTCCTCCTAAAAATAGCACTGCACCTGTAATAACAATAACCGGCCCAAGAGTATCATGAATATAGATCCAAGCCAACCGCATACACATACCACCGATAAGAATTGCCACGCCTGCGAAGACCAGTTTTTTATTTCTTTTTAAAGGATGTCCGTGTCGTTTCATGTTATAATAGAACAATATAGAAGATAAATTGTTGCAAGATTAATGTGCAGCATAGATACGGTTTATGAAGGTTTTTTAAACTTTTAGAAAGTCAAGCCGTTTATTACATGTAGATATTTAGCTTATAGCGTATGACAAAGGATAAAGAAAATGTTTTTAAATCCCATTTTGCTATTTTAAAGAATACAGTGTTGGGATTTACGAGTGAAGATAGTTTAAAATATAGTGCCTCTTTAGCTTACTATACCGTCTTTTCATTGGGGCCGATTTTAGTGTTAATGATTTCGCTTGCCGGAATTTTCTTGGGTGAAGAGGCTATCCAAGGAAAGGTTTTTGAAGAGCTGCGTGGTTTCGTAGGAGCAAGCGCAGCTAGCCAGATCCAAGAAGTTATTCGAAATTTATCCCTTTCCGGAAAATCCAATATCGCCTTGGTGGTAAGTGCTGTGACACTACTTTTGGGAGCGACTACGGTATTCGGAGATATCCAAAACTCCATTAACAAGATTTGGCATGTGCGTCCGAAGGTAAAAAAAGGCTGGCTCAAGATGCTTAAAGATAGGTTGTTGTCATCGTCGTTGGTTATTGGACTTGGTTTTCTACTCGTGGTTACATTGATTATTAATGGAACTATTTTGGCCTTTACAGATCGTTTGCAGCGGTTTTTTCCCGATGCTACGGTAATCTTGTTCAGTGGGCTCAATTTTTTCTTATCTTTTTGTGTCATCTTCGTATTATTCGCGGTGATTTTCAAAGTATTACCTGATGTCAATATACAATGGCGCACGGTAAGGTCTGGTGCACTGTTTACCGCGCTTCTTTTTGTGTTTGGGCGTTTCTTGATTGGTATTTATATTGAAAGCTCTGACACGGAATCTACATACGGTGCTGCGAGTTCAATTGTGCTGATCTTATTGTGGGTTTATTATACGGCGGCTATTTTATACTTAGGCGCTATCTATACACGGGAGTATGCTACATATAAAGGTGTGCCCATAGAACCATCAGAGTTTGCTGTACATATAGAGGTAAAAGAAATAGAGCGGGAGGTGGATGAGATTCCACCGGCACCTTTAACCGACGAAGAAAAAAATGTAGAATAAAAGATAAATCATTGGTCAGAACGAATAAAATCATATCAATTATGCAAGATTCAAGAAAACATAAATCCGAAAAAGAAGAAGATAAAGATCTGCCCGGGTATCCTCATTATCCTGAAAATGAAGATATCTTTGAGCAGGAAAAGCGAATTTTGAGTGATCGCGTCGAGCAGGAAGAAGAGACGGAGCGTTCATTGGATGAGGGGTTGGATGTCCCCGGATCGGAATTAGATGACGCTGAAGAGGAAATAGGTTCAGAAGATGAGGAAAATAATTACTATAGCCTCGGCGGGGATAATCATGAAGATTTAGAGCAGAGCGAAGATTTTTAATTATCTCTCCTTTGTCATTTGTTTAGATGGTTTGTGATGCGAAGAAGAAGAGAGAATAGTTTTTTTCTAAATAATGCTTACCTTTGCAGCATCAATTCAAGCTATGAGTGACGCAATAAAACATGAGTGCGGAATAGCACTTGTTCGATTACTAAAACCCCTGTCTTATTATCAAGAAAAATATGGTACGCCCTATTATGGTGTCAACAAAATGTATCTTCTCATGGAGAAGCAGCATAATCGAGGCCAAGATGGAGCGGGTATAGCCACGATTAAATTTGATGTAAAGCCCGGTCATCGTTATATTTCCCGGTACCGTGCCATGGGCTCATCTGCAGTAGCAGATATTTTTGAATATATACAAAAGAAATTTGCTGCGGTAAATAAAGCTTACCCGGTAGAGTCTAAGGATACGAAATGGCTCAAGCAACATGTCAGTTTTACCGGAGAGGTGCTTTTAGGGCATTTACGTTATGGGACACATGGTAAAAACAGTATAGAAAGTTGTCACCCATTTCTTCGACAGAATAACTGGATGACGCGTAATCTAGTCGTCGCTGGAAACTTCAATATGACAAATGTTGACGAATTGCTGCAACAATTGTATGAGTTGGGGCAGCATCCCAAAGAACAGGCGGATACGGTTACTGTACTAGAGAAAATCGGTCATTTTTTGGATGACGAGAATCAGGAACTGTTTGACAAGTTTAAAGAAGAGGGGTATTCCAATATTGAGATAAGTGCATTGATTGCCAAAAATCTGGATGTTGCAAAAATATTAACACGTTCGGCAAAGACATGGGATGGTGGCTATACTATTGCTGGAATCTTTGGACATGGTGATGCTTTTGTCATGCGTGACCCCGCAGGAATACGGCCTGCTTTTTATTACCAAGATGACGAAGTGTTGGTTGTTGCTTCCGAACGCCCGGTTATACAAACAGCTTTTAATATACCATTGGAAGCGGTCAAAGAAATTAAGCCCGGACATGCGTTGATAGCGAAAAAAGATGGAGCAATTACAGAAGAAATGTTCCGTCAGCCTGTCGAGCAGAAATCCTGTTCTTTTGAGCGCATTTATTTCTCCAGAGGTTCGGATGCCGATATCTACAAAGAGCGTAAAGAATTGGGACATTTATTGTGTCCACAGGTATTAAAGGCGGTAGACAACGATATCAAGAATACGGTATTCTCCTTTATTCCAAATACAGCAGAAGTATCTTACTACGGTATGATGGAAGGAATAAATACCTACGTACGGAATTATCAGAAAGACGTGTTATTGAATCGTGCGGATAAGATTTCAGACGCTGAACTGGAAGAAATGATTAACATTACACCACGTTTCGAGAAACTGAATGTCAAAGATGCCAAGCTTCGGACATTTATTACACAGGATGCTGATCGTACGGATATGGTGCAGCATGTTTATGATACGACTTACGGTATCGTGCAGAATGATGTAGATACCATTGTAGCTATCGATGATTCCATTGTGCGTGGAACTACGCTTAAACAAAGTATCTTGACGATATTAGATAGACTGCATCCGAAAAAAATTGTAATCGTTTCGTCCGCCCCACAAATTCGTTATCCGGATTGTTATGGGATAGATATGTCGAGAATGGGGGAGTTTGTCGCATTTGAGGCAGCTATAAACTTGCTGAAAAGTGGTGGGATGGCGCATATTGTTGACGAAGTGTATCAAAAATGCCTGGCTTCTTTAACGATGCCAAAAGATCAAGTGGGAAATTATGTGAAGGCTATTTATGAACCTTTCACAGATGAAGAAATTTCTGCAGAGATCGCGCGCATTATTCGTCCACATCATCTAGAAGCAGAATTAGAAGTGGTTTATCAGACTTTGGATAACTTGCACAAAGCTTGTCCGAATCATTTGGGAGATTGGTACTTTTCGGGCAATTATCCCACACCGGGAGGAAATAAAGTGGTTAATAGAGCCTTCATGAATTGGGTAGAAGGGAAGAATGTACGTGCTTATTTCAGTAGTTAGTGGACAGTAGTCAGTAGCCAGTTAACAGCTACACTATCCACTGCTCTCTGTCGACTGTACAACTATTTGACTTTTTATTTTTTAAATTTTACTTTATTTCATACCTTTGCAACTTATTGAAATATTAACAAATTATATTAAATAACAATGTACGCAATAGTAAATATAGCAGGACAGCAATTTAAGGTTGCAAAAGACCAATATCTTTTTGTACACCGTTTACAAGGAGATGAAGGCGCTAGTATTGAATTTGACAATGTATTGTTAGCAGAAGACGCTGGTAAATTCACAGTAGGTGCGCCTACTATCGAAGGAGCAAAAGTTTCAGCTACGATTTTGTCTCATTTAAAAGGTGATAAAGTTATCGTTTTCAAAAAGAAACGTCGTAAAGGCTACAAAAAGAAAAACGGTCACCGTCAGCAATTTACCAAAATCCAAATCACAGGAATTAGCCTGTAAAACGAATTAAGAATTTTTAATCTGACTTTACGTCATAAATTAAGATAAAAAATGGCACACAAAAAAGGTGCGGGTAGTTCCAAGAACGGCCGTGAGTCACACAGTAAGAGATTAGGCGTTAAAATTTTTGGTGGTCAGCAAGCTATCGCTGGTAACATTATCGTTCGTCAGCGTGGTACAAAACACAATCCTGATAAAAACGTAGGGATAGGTAAAGACCATACATTACATGCTTTGGTGGACGGTACTGTCGTTTTCCGCAAAAAAGCTGACAATAAATCTTACGTATCCGTAATTCCTGCGGAGCAAGCAAATTAGGGTTATTGTAATATTAAAAATTTAAAGCCGCTGCGTGTATTCACGCGGCGGCTTTTTTGTCCATTCTCTTTTTTTCTCAAAAAAAGAGGCACATGTTATTGCGCCTCTTTCCTATTTTATATAATACCGTTGATTATATAATCAACATAGCATCGCCATAGGAGTAAAATCTATATTTTTCTTTTACAGCTACTTCGTAGGCATTCATTACATTTTCGTATCCACCAAATGCAGCAATCATCACAAGGAGCGTAGATTCTGGTGTATGAAAGTTTGTGATCATTGAATTCGCTATACTGAAATCATAAGGTGGGTAGATGAACTTGCTCGTCCAATCATTTGCTGCTTTGAGGTGTTTGTCAGCCGAAACAGATGATTCAATAGCCCGCATGGAAGTTGTTCCAACGGAGCAGATACGTCTCTTTTCGTCGATACCCTTGTTTACCGTGCGTGCAGCCTCTTCGCTAATAATAAATTGCTCCGAGTCCATTTTGTGCTTGGTGAGATCTTCCACTTCCACGGTACGAAAAGTTCCGAGTCCGACGTGTAATGTCACCTCTGCAAATTCGACACCCTTTAATTCCAATCTTTTCATCAATTCGCGCGAGAAATGGAGTCCAGCAGTAGGTGCTGCGACCGCCCCCTCGTTTTTGGCATAAATCGTTTGATAACGGAATTTATCTTCCGGTGTTGCTTTACGTTTTATGTATTTGGGTAGTGGCGTTTCTCCTAAAATTTCAATGTTTCGGCGAAACTCTTCATCCGTGCCATCGAAAAGAAAACGGATTGTACGACCGCGGGAGGTTGTATTGTCCACAACTTCAGCGACCAGCAGGTCGTCCTCTCCAAAGTATAATTTATTACCTACACGAATTTTGCGTGCAGGGTCAACCAATACGTCCCACAAGCGTAGTTCTTTGTTTAATTCTCTTAGCAAGAACACTTCAATCGTAGCGCCAGTTTTTTCCTTATTTCCGTACATACGTGCAGGAAATACCTTGGTGTTATTTAAAATCATGACGTCTTTATCATCGAAATAATCCAATACGTCCTTGAAAATTTTGTGTTCTATCTTTCCGGAATCACGATGTAAAACCATTAGACGTGATTCGTCACGCTGTTCTGATGGTTCTGTTGCCAACAATGATTCTGGTAAATTGAATTTAAACTGTGATAATTTCATCTAATTATTTTTTTTCATCTGTTGATGAAAACGCCATGTAAATATTTTTCGTATGAAGGCATTATTTACATTTCGATTTCACCGATATATTTTGTTCTGTTGAAACCTTAACAAATAAGTACAGTTCCGGTTTCAAAAATGCTTACAAAGTTAAGCATAATAAACGGAAAAAAATATTTACTTTTATCGGTATATATGTTTTTGATCCTTACCCTTATCAAAGAAAGTTTTTTGTTTGCGTTATCGGCATTGCGGGATAACCGTACGCGTACATTATTATCCTTATTAGGGGTAACCATAGGGATCATGACAATTATTAGCGTTTTTTCGGCGGTAGATACTTTGCGCAATAACTTAGAAGAATCTGTGCGCAAAATAGGCAGTCGTACATTATACGTCGAAAAATGGCCATGGGGTGGCGGTGGCGACTATCCTTGGTGGCGATATGTGAATCGTCCTGAACCAAAATATGCCGATTTTGAAGCCGTGAAAAATAGGATGACAACAGCAGAAGAAGTTGCCTATTCCATTAATATCTCTAATTCCACTGCTAAATACGTAAATAATTCCGCTTCGAATATTAATGTGACAGCGGTAACGCATGAGATGTATTCCATCAGAAACCTTGAAGTAGTTGACGGACGCTATTTCACGGAACAGGAATCACGTGCGGGAAGCCATCGTGTTATTTTAGGAGCCACGATAGCAGAGGGGCTATTCCCCAATACGACGCCTATTGGTAAATATGTGACGTTGTTGGGAAGAAAAATGCAGGTGATTGGCGTATTGAAAAGGGAAGGGTCTGGGGTACTTATTAATGTATCCAATGATGAGGTGGCCTACATACCGTTTACGTTGGCTCGTAATCTGGTAAACTACGAACATTATGGCCCGAGTATAGCGATTGAGGTTAAACGACAATATGCGCTAGAAGAGGCTGAAAGCGAGCTGATCGGTATTATGCGGTCCTCCCGTCGTCTGCCCCCCCAGCGGGAAGACAATTTCTCGGTTAATCAAACGACCCTTATTACGGCACAACTTGACCAAATGTTTGCAATTATCAACCTTGCCGGCTTTTTCATTGGCATCTTCTCGATTCTTGTAGGAGGCTTTGGAATCGCCAATATTATGTTCGTCAGCGTAAAAGAACGTACGAATCTTATTGGTATACAGAAGGCATTGGGTGCGAAGCAATTTTTCATCCTCTCGCAGTTTCTGATCGAAAGTATCCTGTTATGTCTTATTGGCGGGGGAATAGGTCTGTTGATTGTTTATGGTTTGGCAGCGTTAGTGGGTGCGTTGACCAGTGTGGTTATCGTAGTCAGTGTGAAGATGGTGATTCTGACCACGGTGTTGTCTACACTTATTGGATTAATTGCGGGGATAGTACCGGCTATCCAAGCAGCTAAACTTGATCCGGTAGAAGCTATTCGCAGTAAATAATGGGATGTATCATTTCCCCGTCTTCAGCTCACCGGGGGAGATACCGAAGTATTTTTTAAAGGCACTGCTAAAATTATTCTGATGTCCATAACCGGTGTATATAGCGACTTCGTAAACTGATATTTTTTCTTCCAAAAGTAAGATACGCGCTTTTTCCATCCGAATGCGTGTAAGATAATCATGTACCGTTACAGAAAAATATTCCTTGAAATCTTTTCTTAACTTACTTTCACTCATAAAAACTTCCTGTGCCAATTCTTTTTGATTGGGCGGGTTGGCCATCCTTTGTTCCAGTATTTGTCGGGCCAGCTCTAACTTTTTGACATTATCTTCATCATATAGTGATGAAGAACCTTTGTTATTGTGTTTTTCGTTGTATTGTTCGAACTGGTACATGAGCAACTCTACAATATGCGACTCCGTATGCAACCTGCGGATTTCGCCCGTCTTTTTCGAATCTATCAGCTCACGGATGGTTTGCTGCATTTCGTATGTTGCCATTTGGTCTTCGTCGGCAAAAGAAGTATAATGGCCTTTCTCAATTTGTTCTACAAAGTGTTTGTGCAGCAGCGAATCTTTTTTAATCAAATTGAGATAGTATTCTTTCGATATAACGGCAATAAAGTACGTGTATGCTATGCCAGCTTTGACCTCGTGACTATTTTTTACGGTGGGTATATAGCGGATATTATGACGACTCATGCCGTATGGAAGTTTACTATTAGGGGATTTGAAAAAGATAAATTGACTGGTAATCGCTTCCCCTTCGATTTCTGTGTAGATATGAGCGGGTCGATCGGCTTGCATTTCAGTGTATAAAATGAAGAGACCACTTGTTGATAGTTGGAAATTATTCATAATAATAGGACTCCGTACAATTTCCTCCCGTTTTTCTACCAGCGGTTTATCGGGTTGATATTGATCTGGAATCTCCTCTATAAAGAGCCACTCGTCTAATTCTATGATTTTGCTTTTTATCAACATATACCTACGTCATCCGGATACTAGCGAAATATACTGTTTTGTTTTTGGTTTTCAGCTATACTGTTTGTCATTATTTCTCTTGGATTTGTGTACGGTCGGTACGCCAGAAATCTTCCGCAGGAACTGGTTGAAGTGAAGAATTGAAAAACGACGGTTCAATGTGCATTTCTTTAAAAAAGATATGGGGTTTTAACGAATGATTGTCTACACTTATCGAAGATTCTACCGAAAATATGGTGTAAATATTTTTATCATTCAGTACCTCATTCGGTGTGCCATCCAGCCACTTACGGCCGTTTTTAAGCATAATAATCCGGTCAGCGTATAAAGAGGCCATATTAATATCGTGCAAGATGACCAAGACCATAAAGCCCTGACGGGAAAGGCTTTTTGCGATGGAGAGTACCTTCTGTTGGTAATGTAGATCCAAAGCTGAAATAGGTTCGTCTAATAATAGTAGCGCGTCGGGATTATCCCATAATTGACTGAGCACACGCGCCAATTGTACACGTTGTTGTTCACCACCGGATAAACTGAGGTAAACACGATCGGCAAAATCAGCAACACCACAGATGGCCATCGTTTCCTGCACAATTTTCCAGTCTTTTACTGAGGGAGACGATTGGAAATGTGGGTAGCGCCCCATAACGACCAGTTCTTTTACCGTATATGCCATATTAATGGCGTGCTGCTGACTGAGCATGGCACGACCTTGTGCCAGTGTTCTGTTCTCATATTTGTCAATGCGTTTATCGAATAATGTGATATTACCCGAAGACGGTTTTAATTCGCCGGAAATAAGCCGCATCAACGTAGATTTACCTGCTCCGTTCGCTCCTAGTAACGCCACGACTTCTCCTTTGCGCACCTGCAGAGATACATCCTTTAGCACCCGGTGCCCCTTTATTTCATATGATAATTCTTCTATACGTAGCATAAAACCTAAAAATATTTGTTGTTATTTGTTCTCTTTTATGAGAATATAAAGAAAAACAGGTGTCCCGAGTAGCGCTGTAATGACACCGATAGGTAATTCTATTGGCGCAACTAATGTACGCGATAGTACATCGGCCAATGTCAATATCATGGCGCCGAGTAGCATGGATCCGGTTAACACATATTTATAATCTACTCCACCCAACAACCTGATCGTATGGGGAACCAGCAAACCGATAAAGCCAATAATACCAGATACTGCGACAGACGCCCCAACGGCTAACGTAGAAAACAAAACGACCCATCGTTTTGTGTAATCGGTATTGATACCCAACAGAGCAGCCTGTTCCTCTCCAAGAGAAAAGGCATTAAGCGCTTTCCCAAAGAAAGGAAGAGAAACCAACGGGAGCAGGATGAACGGAAATATGGCACGGAGGTTTTCCCATGTAGCACCGCCTAAGCTCCCTAGCATCCAGAAGGTAATTGTACGTAATTGTTGCTCCGTGGCCATATAAGTCATTAATCCCGTTAAAGCGCCGGCAAGCGCATTGATCGCAATACCTGCCAACAACATAGTGGTAATATTGGGGCGGCCATTTTTTTTTGATATCTGATAAACGACAAATGCCGTCAATCCAGCGCCCACAAAGGCACCGAATGCTAAAAGGTAGTATCCCAAAAGTTCGGAAAGACCCACAAAGAGTAACGTCTCGAAAGCAATAATCAATACTGCAAAAAGTGATGCGCCAGCCGATATCCCGATGAGTCCCGGCTCGGATAACGGGTTACGAAATATTCCCTGGATCGCGGCACCCGATATGCCCAGCGCTGCACCTACTAGCATCCCTAGCAATACCCGTGGCATACGTATAGCGAAAAGAACATCGGCATACATCTCATCGGCAGTTGCATTTTGTGAAAGCCCAATTTTATCCGTTAATGCACTAAAAACCTCTTTGGTAGGGATATTAAACGCTCCTAGCCCTAAAGAGATAATTGCCGTTAATACCATCGTGATGACAAGAACCACGAGTATAATGCGTTGTTTTAGCACCATCTTGTCTGTTACTTATATACGGCCTTCATAGCGGAATGAAGCTCCTGTATAGCTTCGGGTAACCTACTGGAAAAATTAATGAGCAACGGACCATTCATCTGGATGATCCTTTTATTTTTTCCTGCATTGGTAAGACGTACACCAGGCAGCTTGAGCATTGCTTCTTTTCCGCCGAGGCTACTGAGCCCAAAATCAAACATCAGGATGATGTCTGGATTCGCACTGACTAACGCTTCTGTTGTATAAGGCTTAAAGTCCGCAAATTCCTGTACCGCATTTTGCGCCCCCGCCAATTTTATAATTTCATCGATACTGCTTCCTTTTCCGGCCACGCTCATCGTTCCCGTTCCTCTAGCATAGATGAAAAGCACCTTTGGTGTTTTCGTAAACGATTGTTTTTTGATGGTAAGCTCGACTTCCTGAAGTACTTTTTGGGTCGTGTTCACCAAGGTTTTCCCCCGATCCTCCTCATCTAGTGCATTAGCAACATCTTGGATGAAATTTAAGGCACCTTTACTGGAGTACTGTTGACGGATAGCAACGAATTTAATACCTGCTGTCCCCAACTGTTGTATAACGGCGCGGGATACTTCACCTTCGATCGCTAACACGATATCCGGCTTATAACGAAGTAGACCTTCAGACGATACGGACCTGTTTTTACTGACTTTTGGTAATTTTGCCGCTGCCGCTGGTGATTCACTTGTCACATCTGTTGCAACAATTGAAGAGCCAAAACCTAAGGCAAACACCGTTTCGGTCAGCGCACTATTCAAGGTGATGATACGCTTGGGAGCCGCTTCCACTAAAAATACCAAAGGTAGCAGCAATAGCATTAGACTGTATTTTTTTACTGTTAATTTCATATACATTTATTTTCTTGATACAAAACAAAGCAATAATCAGTCTAAATACAAGTAGTCAACAAAGGACACATATAGATTGGATTGCTTTTTTTGATCTTTAAACGATTGAAAAGTAGTGTTTTAATGTCTGTTCTATCAAACCCGTATTTTCAGTTATATCAGTTTTCATATATAATATGACGGAAATCATATAAAATTCTCAATTTCATTTAGTTGTTTTGCAATTGTTATTTAGAACAATTAAAAATAAATGTTTGGTCGATTAGAGATCTTAAAAAAGATTCTTTTTTTTATGTTACTGTTGCTTCCCGTAGTTGCATTCTGTCAAGAGAAATATACCATAACAGGAGAGGTGCGATTGGCAGATATCGGAGAGACTTCCGATCAGATCATATTAACACTCTGGCCCGACCAAAAGATACAGAAGCCGAATACAGAAGGACAGTTTGTTTTCAGTGAGCTTTACGAAGGATCTTACAGATTACGGGTGCAACATGTTGGCTATGTTTCGCAAGAGCTTGAAGTCATGCTGGAAGGGAACGACGTGAATTTGGATATTGTGCTGGAAATGGAAAGCTATGCGATAGAAGAAGTTGCGGTGCAGGGGAAACAAGTGGCAGTGGACAATCTCGTGAAGGCCGAAAATGCAGCTATGCCTGTCACTGTTATTACGCGTAGGGAAATCGAATTAATGGGCAGCAGGCGATTGGACGAGATCATGAAAGAGCAGACGGGTGTGGCGGTCGTCAATGATATCGCCAGTGGATCGCGTGCCATCGGGGTACAGGTACAAGGTTTTAGCAGTAATTATGTAATGGTGCTGATCGATGGACAGCCTATGTTGGGAAGAAATAATGGCAATTTTGATTTGTCCCGCATCTCGGTGACGAATGTGGAACGTATTGAAATGATAAAAGGAGCCTCTTCGTGTTTATATGGGAGCGATGCTTTAGGGGGCGCAATCAATATCATTACACGAAATGGAGCCATTACGCCACAGGCACATGCTTCTCTCCTGTATGGTAGCTTAAACACGGTGGATGCTACCGCGGAAGCGGAAACACCTTTTGCAAATCAACGCGGATCTGTCGTTGTTTCCGGGAACTATTATAAGACCGATGGTTTCAATACCGATTCGAAATATATGATCGGTGGAACAACCATACCACCTTATCGTAATTATAGTTTTCAAGGAAGGGCACGATATCGATTGTCCAGAGATGGTACATTGGGAGTAACCGCAAGATACACCGAAGGGAACTCCGAAATGATGAATATCTGGTCTGATGAATGGATCAACAAAGATAAACAAACGGATCGTGATTTAAATCTTTCCGCTAGTTATGATCATAACTTTACCAATGGTGTACGAAGTATGAGCCGCTATTATTTTACCCGATACGAAAATGAAATGCAAGCTAACTGGATCAATCAGAATGCGTTAATCGGAGCAGAAAAGTTTGGACAACAAGCACATCGATTGGAACAGCAGTTTGCGTATGCACCTATTCATAGCGTCCAATTGACAGGGGGAATAGGCGGGAGTTTGGAACTGATGGATAATAAAGATTTAGGTCAAGAAAGAAATTTAAATACGGTATTTGCTTATCTACAGACCGAATGGCAGGCCTTAGCAAGACTACGAACAACAACTGGGTTAAGATATGATCACACGAATGTTTATCATGGTCGTGTGAGTCCGAGCTTGGGCCTGCAATATAATTTATCGGAAGCCTGGTTGATGAAGGCGGGTATTGGCGCTGGTTTCAAAGCGCCGGATTATAAGATGCGTTATCAGGTTTTTTATAATCCGGCTGCAAATTATATGGTTGTTGGGACCGATCAAGTGCGTGAAGTGATGGAAGCGTTGGATAGAAATGGCGAACTGAGCTTTCAGAATTCCTATATGCTTAACTTGACCGCGGGTAATCTGAAAGCGGAAAATAGCCTCTCTACTAATGTGGGTTTCGTCTGGAATCCTCATGGCCGTTTGCGAGCGGAAGCTTCCGTTTTTTATCACCGTATCGCTAATCAGATCAATGCGGTAGCGGTCGGGAACGGAACTACGATAGGACAAATTTTTACGTATCGCAATTTGCCTCGTGCGGCTAACAAAGGCTTTGAACTGTCTATGGCTTATCACCCCTTGGAAAATCTGAACTTATCTGTGGGATACCAATATTTGATTGCCAAGGATTTATCGGTGTTAGATAGTATCCGTGCCGGTAACTATCCCTATAACCAAATGATCAACAATCCAATAACCGGAGAATCCCGCCCTGTAAAAGAGAATGATTATTGGGGAATTGAAGATCGCTCGCGTCACATGATCAATCTAAAGGCAACATATGAATACCGACCCTGGAACACGACATTCAATTTACGGGCAAATATCCGTGGAAGATATCCCTTTCAGGAAATTAACGGTAATCAGTTTATTGATGAGTACGATGCGTTTGTCCCCGATCATACCCTGTTAAATTTGACGGTAAAGAAAAGGGTGTGGAAGAACAAACTGACCGTTCGTCTTATAGCAGACAATCTATTGGGATTTACGCACCGGTATATGCCCGGACAGCCGGGCAGGGTCATATTGGGCGGTATGAGTTATCGATGGTTTAAGGAATAATTGTCTTAAGAAGACTGAAAATTAATATAGAAGAGCATGATGAAAACAAGAGATATGATTATCAACGAACTAAAACCACTTATTGCATGGGGAAGAATGGGTAAATGTCTATTTGGTATCGTAGTATTGCTTACAATGTGTGCTTGTGGAAAGGATAACGATGTAGCTCCACCGTTAGAGGATGGCCGTAGCATAGTGATTTACGATCTTCCGGGAGATACCGAGGCTTCTATGGGAGAAGGTGTTGACGGAAAGGAGCAACGAGATGCTTATACCTTTTTATTTCGCTTTCGCGACCAAAGGCAGATATGGATCAAAACAAAAGAAGATTCTTTGAAATGGCTGAAGACATTAGATTGGGACATCGCCTTCACAAGAGAGTACAATTCGGAAGTACATATTAATAACGCGCAGCATACACGAAGTCCCGGGTTTGACGGTCTTGCAACGAATACAGCAGTTGTGATGATTAATCAATCCTATGATGCGGTAACAATTGCACCGAGTGATGAAGAATTCGATAAAAGTAATATTGATCGTATAGGATGGGCTTTTTCCGAATCGTCCAGTGGCTGGTTTCGCTATAGTTTAGACACACACCTCATGCAGCCATTGCCTAATCGTACTTATGTTATTCGATTGCCTAATGGTAAATATGCAAAACTACAATTGATCAATGCTTATAAGGGAAACCCACCAGTGGTAACGAATATGAATTGGCCGGCACCTTATTTCACTTTTAAGTATTATGTGCAGGAGGATGGTAGTAAAAATTTAAAAACAAGCGAATAATTTACGGTTGTAGAAACCACATTTAGATAACTTTTTAACTATTTTATAATGAACAAACTATTTAGAATTGCTTTACTAGCATGTTTTATTACAGTTGGCTTCACGTCATGTGAAAAGGACAATAGCATGCCAGATGAGGATACTGATCAAGAACATCAGCCGAAAATCATTGTCCAAGATGGTGAAACGAAAGATTTGGCAGATGTATCAACTACATCAAATACCCAAGGAACAATTAGTCGGTACGGAGAACGTTATACCTTGCGTAATTTCCGACAATTTGTCGTTGAAGACAATGAAGCAACGGAAAACGTGGCGACGACATTCTATTTTGATTTTAAAGAGAATGACGCGGTTGCCGCGGAGGATGCACCTCTTACTTGGATTGCAGAAGCAAGGGAAATGGGCGTTCAACCCAATACCGCAAAAGGATATACTTTATCCTATATAGACAAAAGATTTGGAGCGGTGACAGCTGACGATGAGTTTACAACGGTAGAGAAAATGGGAATTGCTTTTGCTCCGACGGCTATTGGTTGGGCGACTTATAACATGCAGACACATACCGTAGAAGCTGTGGCAGGCCGTACATTGGTACTTTCAAAAGATGGGGAGCCACAGTTTAAGTTTCAGATAAGGAGCATCTATTCCGATGAAACACCGAATAACGAAAGCGGGCCAACGAATTATATCTATTATACTGTCGATTATCAAGATATTAATAAGACTGGTGAAAACGATGATATACAAGATAACGAAAACTATTACAAACTTATCCGTGTTGAAAATCTGCCTATTGCCCCAACTGACGAAGGGTCTGAACCGAACGAGTCTGGTTTTTATTTTTACAGTTTGTCGGAAAATAAATCGATAACGCAGGATGCCGTTAAGTCTAGCAAGTGGGATTTAGCTTTTGGAGGTATGTTTACAAGTTTCTTATCGGGTAACAATGGAACGGACGAAGGAAATCGTGGTGTAGGAAGTAACGCAATAGGCGGTATTGCCATCGTAGAAAGTACGTTTGATGATGTTAAGCAACTCCCAGCGGGCATCGAATTCAAGACGGGTAAAGATGTGATAGGTACAGATGACCAAGGGGCTTTTGGAGCAGGCATCGGTTGGTATTTGTACGATTTTGATGGAAAGTTGGTGCGCGAAGGGGCAGAAGAAGATAAACACGTAGCCTATGCACTGGCTGAACCGATTACCAAAAAAGATGGAGCTGTTATCAAGCCACGTACCGTTATCGTGAAAACTGCTAATGGCGATTATGCAAAAATAAAAATGATTTCTTGTTACAAAGACTTGTTTAGTCAAGAAGAATGGAAGCGAGGAGAAGCGATTATGTATGCGACATTTGAATATGTGTTGATTCCGGGAGATCGTAATACTTTTGAGATTAGATAGGTATGTGAAATGTCGTTTTGCAGACATAAAACGTCGGATTTCAGCATACAATCAGGAGGATTAATACTAATCTTTGTATTAAATCAGTTTATAATAGAAAAGATATGTTAAGTCAAAATATCAAAGAAAACACAAAAGAGGCACACCAAACTTTAGAGAGCGTGGTCGTGAGACAACTTAAAGCCGTTCGGTCGGGTGCGGATTATGCGGAGGTGCTTAAGAATTTTTATGCTTATTTTAATGCAGTAGAAAAAAACATAGCACCGTTTATCACACCAGAAGTATTGCCCGATTATACGGAACGACGTAACTCATCACATATCAAAGCCGATATCGAAGAGCTTGGCGGCAATGTTGATAACTTGCCTGTGACGGCAGCACCCCTTGTCAATAACACATTGGAAGCATTGAGCGCGCTATACGTATTGGAAGGCTCCATTATGGGCGGACCCTACATCGTACAGATGTTAAATAAATATGGTGTGACGAAAGGAACATCCTTCTTTTCCGGTTATGGAGAAGATACTGGCAAAATGTGGGGTAAATTTGTTGCCGTGCTGAATCAGTACGGTGAAAATCCCGAAACGCATAACCACGCGATCGAAGTTGCCAATGAGACGTTCGCACGTTTTGGAGACGTATTTAAAGGCGTAACCGTCTAATAATTTTAATGCTTTAATTAAGATCCCCGCCCTAGCGGGGATTTTTTTGTTTTCTTTTTTTTAAAAATTATTGTACTTTAATAGCACCGTAAAATCAATACTAAATTAAATAAATAAAAAAGAGTATGGCTGAATCCCAAAAAAAAGGAGAGATTGCTACGGATATATTAGAGGAGGAAACACTAGATAATATCCATCACGTCAACAACCCTGTGCTTGATGTGCCCGCAGTAGAAAAAAAATATTTGAATAAAGTTCTTTCGTATGTGAAGCAAGGGAATGTATTTGTCTTTACAGACGGAAAAGCCAGTATAGAAGTAAAGGTGTTTTCGGACGAAATCATCCGGGTGCGTTTGGCGCCAAGAAGCTTGTTTCTGGATGATTTTTCTTATGCCATTAAGAAAGATTTGGATATACATCCTACCTCTTTTTCCATTGTAGAAACAGCGGATGCTTTTATCATCAAGACCAGTGTTGTCGTTTGTCGCATACAAAAAGAAGGTTTTCTAGTCTCGTTTGAGAAACTGGATGGCAAAGTGATGAATGCCGACCAACAACCCATGCATTGGGAAGAGAATCCGGA
Organism: Sphingobacterium corticibacterium; assembly: GCF_004208525.1. Lineage (GTDB taxonomy): Bacteria > Bacteroidota > Bacteroidia > Sphingobacteriales > Sphingobacteriaceae > Sphingobacterium > Sphingobacterium corticibacterium. The sequence continues at coordinate 112,119 of NZ_SGIT01000001.1, forward strand.
CTTCGGAGGGTACTATGTCTATTGTACCAAGCATACTCCTCCTGACGAAGCTTTTTTTGGCTTAGGTGATAAATCTACCCATCTGAACTTACGTGGAAGAAGATTCCAAAATTGGAATTCGGATACCTATGGTTTTGGTTTTAACCAAGATCCGCTCTACAAGACTATTCCGTTTTATATCGGTGTAACAGGCGGTGATGCTTATGGTGTTTTTTTCGATAATACGTTTAGGACATATTTCGACTTCGCTGCCGAACAGCCTGACCAGACCAGCTATTGGTCGGAGGGAGGAGAGTTACAATATTACTATATCCATGGACCGCAGATGATGGATGTCGTGAAACGCTATCACGAACTGACAGGCACGCACTATATGCCTCCGTTATGGGCAATTGGATACCATCAGTGCAGATGGAGTTATTATCCCGAAGCCAATGTACGGGAAGTTGCTAGTCAGTTCCGTAAACGTCAAATACCGTGTGATGCTATTTACCTAGATATCGATTATATGGACGGTTACCGTTGTTTTACTTGGAATAAACGCTATTTCCCCGATCCGCGGAAAATGATTTCCGATTTAGCGGCGGATGGCTTTAGAACCGTTGTGATGATCGATCCGGGTATTAAAGTGGACGAAGATTATTGGGTGTTCAACGAGGGTAAAGAAAATAAATACTTCTGCCGTCGGGGAGACGACTACTATATGGAAGGGTATGTATGGCCGGGCCGTTGCCAATTTCCGGATTATACCAACCCCAAAGTACGGGAATGGTGGGGAACCTTATACCGGGGTTTGGTAGAAGATGGCGTGGCTGGCGTATGGAATGATATGAATGAACCCGCCGTTTTCGGTCGCGGAACATTCCCGGATGACGTACGGCATTATTTTGAGGGACTAAGAGGCTCTCACCGGAAAGCACATAATATATATGGTATGCAGATGGTGCGCTCGACGTATGATGGATTAAAAAAACTTCAGAAAAATAGACGTCCATTTACCATCACCCGTGCCGCCTATGCCGGGGTACAACGTTATTCATCTGTCTGGACCGGAGACAATATCGCAACTTGGGAACATTTAAAGATAGGTATACTTCAGCTGCAACGCTTGTCGATTTCGGGCCTGTCTTTTTGTGGTACGGATATCGGTGGATTTACCGGCGAGCCCGACGGTGAACTTTATACCCGGTGGATGCAATTCGGAGTGTTTTCTCCGTTTATGCGGGTTCACTCGGCCGGCGATACCCGGGATAGGGAGCCGTGGAGCTTTGGCCCTGAATGGGAAGCTATCTGTAAAAAATTTATTGAGCTTCGTTATAAATTATTACCTTACATCTATACGGCATTCTGGCGTCAACATAAATACCGGGAACCAATTTTGCGTCCTATTTCATTACTGGAACAACATAAGCCCGAAAATCTAATGCGCGAGGAAGAATTTGCGTTTGGGCATAATATCCTTGTTTCGCCGGTTATTCAACCCGGTCAGCAATCCAAGATTGTGTATCTGCCCGAAGGTAACTGGTATTATTATTTTGACCATACCATGCTGGAGGGCGGACAGGAGCACAACGTGAAAACGCCGTTAGACGAAATGCCGATTTTTGTTCGTGGAGGAAGCGTTATTCCCGAATTTCCGGTGATGCAATATACGATGGAGAAGAACATAGATACCTTAAAATTAAATGTCTTCTGGGGGCAGGGGCGATATGAATCCCATGTTTACATCGACCATGGAGAAACGTTTGCTTACGAACAAAGTGTATACAACGAAAAATATTTTATAATCGAGGGAGAACAAAATAGCTTAACGATCGTCCAACATATAGAAGGGTTGTATCACGAACGTTTCGATAGCTACAAAATATACATTGTCGGACTTCCATTCGATGTCCATCACGTAGAGGTAGATGGCGATATATTAGAGACATTGGTGGATGAAGAAGGGAAGTATTATATCACCGTTGAAAAAGAATTTAGACGGTTAACTATTTCGTGAATTTAAAAATAAGTGAACATAACATTATAAACAACTTAAATTATGAGGCAGGCAGTAGAAGTATATTCGTTATTCACGGACTTCGATATTAGCTTATTTCGTGCCGGAAGACACTTTAAACTGTATGAAAAGTTCGGTTCACATACGGTGACGCACAATGGTAAAGAGGGCGTACATTTTGCTGTCTGGGCACCCAACGCAGCATCGATTTCGGTCATCGGTAATTTCAACGGGTGGAATCCTCATAGCCATCCATTATTTGTCCGGTGGGATAGTAGTGGTATTTGGGAGGGATTTATTGAAGGATTGAAGTTGGGCGAGGTCTATAAATACCATATCCATTCGAATACCGGCGAGCGTCTCGAAAAAGCAGATCCATTTGCCTTGGTGAACGAACAGCCACCGCATACCGCGTCTGTCGTTGGTACGACTTGGTTTCAATGGAATGACCAAACCTGGATGCGACAAAGACAGGAGCATAATGCACTTGACAAACCCTTTGCCGTGTACGAAATGCACATAGGTTCCTGGCTACGCGACCCGTCAGATCCCGAACGTTTTCTGAGCTATCGGGAGATTGGCGATAAATTAGTGCCATACCTGAAGGAAATGGGGTTTACGCATGTAGAATTTATGCCGATCATGGAACATCCGTTTTATCCTTCCTGGGGATATCAGATTACCGGTTATTTTGCGGCTTCTTCCCGTTATGGAAGTCCGCAGGATTTGATGTGCCTTATCGAAAATCTGCATAAAAATAACATTGGCGTTATCCTGGACTGGGTTCCATCCCATTTTCCGGGGGATGCACATGGCTTGTATAGGTTCGACGGTTCACATCTCTTCGAGCACGAAGACCCTCGCAAAGGATTTCATCCGGATTGGAAATCGTATATCTTCAATTATGGACGAAATGAGGTACGCTCGTTCTTGATTTCCAATGCATTTTTCTGGCTAGATCGATATCATATCGATGGTTTACGGGTAGATGCCGTCGCGTCTATGCTCTACTTGGATTATTCCCGCAACGAAGGGGAGTGGATACCGAACGAATATGGCGGACGGGAAAATTTAGAAGCTGTACATTTTCTGAAGGAATTTAACGAAGCAGTATATGCGCATTTCCCCGATGTACAGACGATTGCAGAGGAATCAACATCCTGGCCGGGAGTGAGCCGCCCAACTTTCGCGAACGGGCTGGGCTTCGGCATGAAATGGATGATGGGCTGGATGCATGATACGTTAAACTATTTTAAGGAGGATCCCATTAACCGTCGGTATCATCATGACAAGATGACCTTTGGCACAGTATATAGCTTCCATGAGAACTTTATGCTACCGTTATCACATGACGAAGTAGTACACGGTAAACAATCTCTTATATATAAGATGCCGGGCGATGAATGGCAGAAGTTTGCCAACCTGCGGGCACTCTATTTATATATGTACACCTTTGTCGGGACGAAGCTACTGTTTATGGGTGGAGAGTTTGGCCAAACCTCCGAATGGAATGTTAACCAGTCGCTTGACTGGCATCTCACCCAATTTGAATCCCATCGAGGTATGCAGCAATTTGTGAAAGATCTCAATATGCTATATCGGGCACAACCGGCTTTATATGAACGATCGTTTAGTCCGGATGGTTTTCAATGGTTGGAATATGGTGACCAGGAGAATAGTGTGTTTGTCTACTTGCGTCGGGGAAATGCCGCGTCCGATGATGTGTTGGTCGTACTTAATCTCACGCCTGTGGTTCGGGATTATCGTGTGGGGGTTCCTACAGCAGGTTTGTGGGAGGTAGTTCTCAATTCGGACGATGTATCGTATTATGGAAGTGGAACGCGTCAGCATGCTGCTCTTTCCGAGGAGATAGCGTGGATGGACTGCGGGAATTCCATAGCACTTAAATTACCGCCGTTGGGCGGATTAGTCCTTAAACAAGTATAAAATATGCATGTAATACATTTAAGTGTGGAATGTTTTCCACTGGCAAAAGTAGGCGGATTGGCCGATGTAGTGGGCGCATTGCCGCGGTACCAACGTAAGCTCGGCGTGGATGCTTGGGTAGTGTGTCCGTACTACGACAAGCCTTTTACACGTGACAATCATTTCTCGCCAATTGCGAAAGGGACTTTTTTTCAGGGATCAGAAGAGTTCCATTATGAAGTATTGAAGGAAACAAAGGATAGTTTAGGTTTTCCCCTGTACTTGATCCGTATACCTGGCAAATTGGATAGAGAGGAAGTGTATTGTTACCTGGATGAAGCAGAGCAGTGGATCGCTTTTCAGCATGCCTTTTTACACTGGCTAAAAAACAGCCAGATTAAACCGGATGTTATTAACTGTCATGATCATCATGTGGGATTAGTTCCGTTCTTGATGAAGTATGCCGATGACTTTAAAACGTTTGCAGACGTTAAAACGGTATTTACCGTGCATAATGGCCAATATCAAGGTTGGATGAACTGGAATAAGGGTATCCTACTCCCTGCATTTGATACCTGGAAATGGGGCCTATTAGATTGGGACGGCCTTATTAATCCGTTAGCGACAGCTATTAAATGTTGTGACGCTTTTACGACCGTTAGTTTAGGTTATCTCCAAGAACTATATGAACAAGCCAATGGACTGGAAAGCTTATTCTCTTCGGAAGCAGCAAAAGGTTATGGTATTGTCAATGGTATCGACGACGCCTATTGGAACCCTGCGGAGGATAAATTGATTCCTGTCAATTACGATGTCGAGTCGAGCAAAAAAGGAAAAGCGAAAAATAAGAAAGCGTTTTGTGAAAAATATGGTCTGGATGAAACGTTGCCTTTATTGACGTATATCGGGCGTTTTGCCACGGAGAAAGGTGCCGATCTATTGCCAGAAATTATTGTGGATATTTTTTCGAATCCTGAAAATAAAATAGGTATATTTATCTTGGGTTCAGGCGATGTGCAGATTCAGGCCAATTTACAAGCGTTATTGGCAGCATATCCCGGGCAGCTGGCCGCGTTCTTTGGGTATCATGAAGCATTGGCGCATGAAGTATATGCCGCTGCGGATATGATTTTAATGCCATCGCGCGTGGAGCCCTGTGGATTGAACCAGTTGTACGCTATGAAGTATGGCACTATTCCTATTGTGCGTGGAATAGGAGGGTTGAAAGATACCGTAATCGATGTAGGCGTAAGAAACGGATATGGTTTTGTGTTTCCGGAAGCGGATTCTACAGATGCAGTTTCTGCCATTGGACGTGCTGTCGATTATATCGGGCAGCGTGGAAAAATGCAACGGATTCGAAGAAAGGAAATGGAGTTGGATTTTTCTTGGGATAAATCCGCTCAACAATATATCAATTTGTATAACCGATTATAAATTTAATGGTATGGCACACAAAGTAGTATCGATTGTATTGGGCGGAGGACGCGGAACACGTCTTTTTCCCTTGACAGAACAACGCTCGAAACCAGCAGTTCCTATTGCGGGGAAGTATCGTTTGGTGGATATTCCCATTTCTAATTGTTTAAATTCCGGATACAACAAGATTTTTGTCTTGACGCAGTTCAATTCAGCATCCTTAAATCAGCACATCAAGAATTCTTACAATTTCAGTATTTTTAGCAAAGGCTTTGTGGATATACTCGCTGCTGAACAGACGTTGGAGGGAGACCGATGGTTTGAAGGCACTGCAGATGCCGTTCGGCGTACGCAGAAAAATTTGGTCAATGTCGACTACGACTATGTACTGATTTTGTCGGGTGACCAATTGTATCAAATGGACTATTCGTCGTTGATTGATTTTCATGTAGATAACGGTGGCGATGTCACGATAGCCACTATTCCATCCAACGCTAGGGATGCGACAGGTTTTGGTATTTTAAAGGCCAATGAGGCCAATGAAATTACTTCATTTACAGAAAAACCAGATAGCGAAGAAGTATTGAACTGGGCGTCAGAGGTATCGGAAGATATGCAACGGCAAGGACGACTTTATTTAGCATCGATGGGTATTTACGTATTTTCCAAAGGCATATTACGAAAAATGCTCACCGAAAACCCGGGAATGGATTTTGGCAAAGAACTCATTCCAGACGCCATTGAAACCCTAAAAGTATTAAGTTATCAGTTCGACGGCTATTGGACGGACATTGGAACCATCCGCTCCTTTTTTGATGCAAATATCGGTTTAACAGATGACGTGCCGGATTTCAACCTCTTTAACGAAACAGTCTTTACGCGCGCCCGGATGTTACCGCCTTCTAAAATTTCGGGTACCACCTTGAACAATACCATTGTCGCGGACGGTTGTATCTTAAATGGCGATAAACTGGAACGCTCCGTCATCGGTGTACGTTCGCGTATTGGAAAAGGAACAGTTATCAAATCAACGTATATGATGGGTGGAGATCATTATGAACATTTAGAAGAAGTCATCACCTTGGGCAACACCCAACAACCACCTCCGATAGGTGTAGGGGAACGCTGTTATATCGAGAATGCTATTCTCGATAAAAATTGCCGAATCGGAAACGATGTCCGTATAAAAGGCGGAGTACACCTACCTGATGGTGACTTTTCAACGTATATGATACGTGATGGTATCGTGGTTATCAGGCGTGACGCAATTATTCCGAATGGTGCAACGATTGGATGCTAAAATATATTAAAAGATATTTTTGTCTTTTATTTTTCTTTTGTAGTTTTGCCTGCAGAAACTGTTTAGGTATCGTTAGATTGACTGGCCTGAACGGCTACTAGTGTAATCGTTGATGGGTTTTTTTTCGAAAACATGTGAATATGCCTTAAGGGCGGTGATGTATATTGCCGCCCAATCCAGTAATGGGAAAAAGGTAGGTATCAAAGAGGTGGCTGAAAAGATTAACTCGCCAGCACACTTCTTAGGGAAAATTTTACAAAACCTAAGCAAAGATGGAATAATCCAGTCTACAAAGGGACCTCAAGGCGGGTTTTATATCAGCCAGGAGGGATTAAAAAAACCTTTGGCTGATATCGTAATTGCCATTGAAGGTGCGCAGTTTCTAAATGGATGTGGAATGGGATTGAGCTATTGCTCCCAGGAAAACCCCTGTCCGTTGCACGATGATTTTAAAGAGATTCGTGACCGGCTCAATCTTATGCTACACAAGACAACTATTGGACAGTTTAATGAAAAATTGATTCAAGGTGTCTTGACGTTAAACAAATGATTTTTTTTAACCCTATAAAAGACATTTTGGTCTTTTATTAAATATCATCATATAATGACAACAGAACAAAAGCAGTTGATTTTAGGTACTGTACCTGTCTTGCGCGAACACGGTGTTGCGTTAACCTCTCACTTTTACCAACGCATGTTTACGCATAATCCCGAGTTGAAGCATATCTTCAATATGGGAAACCAAAAGAACAACAAACAACAGCAAGCATTAGCGATGGCGGTATTGGCTTATGCAGAGCATATCGAAGATCCATCGGTCTTGTTGCCCGTTGTAAATAGTATCGGACATAAGCATACGAGCCTGGATATTCGTCCAGCGCATTACGCAATCGTAGGCCAACATCTCATTGCTTCTATTGGCGAAGTATTAGGAGATGCCGCTACACCGGAGTTGTTGGAGGCATGGGCAGCAGCGTATGCCCAGCTGGCGGGTCTGATGAGCGGCCATGAGCAGAAGCTGTACGACGTGCAAACCAACCAACGTGGTGGATGGAGTGGATGGAGACCTTTCACCATTAAACGGAAAGTCCAAGAAAGTGAAGAAATCACCTCCTTTTATCTTTATCCGACGGATGGGGGCGAGGTATCTAAATATCTTCCGGGACAGTATATCAGTTTACGTTTGTTTCTCCCGGAGCTTAATCTGCTTCAACCGCGTCAATATAGTATATCTTGTGCGCCAAATCATGAATATTACCGTATTTCGGTAAAACGGGAGCGGAAGCCGCAGCATGCGGATGGCATGATCAGTAACCGGTTACACGATTATATCCATGAAGGTGACAACTTAGAACTAACAGCCCCGGCAGGAACATTTGTGCTGAAAGAGGAAGAGTTTGCGGGTCCTAAAGTATTCATCAGCGGCGGTGTTGGGCAAACCCCATTAATGGCGATGCTCGAAAGCCTAGTTTCGAAAGATCATTCTGGTTCGCCGATTACCTGGATACATGGTTGTCGGAGTGAGGCCGTACATGCATTTAAAGACCGTATTGCCGAATTAGGTGCTATTAATAACCAAGTCAAGCGGCATATTTTTTACGAGAATGTACAAAGTGGATTAGATAATGCACATCTCGGCATGGTCGATTTGGAGCAGATAGAAGAGGATGTCTTGCTGGACAATGCAGCGTATTATATCTGTGGTCCTTCTCCCTTTATTACCAAACATTACAACTACCTGCGGGAAAAAGGTGTGACGATGGATGCCATACATTTTGAGGAATTTGGACCGGCATCACTACAATTCAGTTAATAATCTGCAAAAGCTTTCCAAAACCTGGAAAGCTTTTTTTTTCAAATAGATGTGGCAGTATTCTACATTTATTACGTCCTTTGTCGGAAATCGTCGTTTCGACGAAATCAATCATTAGAAAAGAAGAGGTAAGTGGATAGAAAGAAGATTATCAAGCAGCATTATTGGAAACTGGCCATCGTTTCCATCGGAATAGCGTTGGTTTGTTGTTTATTAGCCTATACCCTAAAACATGCCACGGAATGGTTTGAAGTAACCGCATTGCAATGGATTTCCCAAACCCAGACGTGGCTTTTCCTGTTATTTCCGAGTGTAGGTATTACCGCTATTTATTTTTTGCGGAAATGGCTGTTTCAAAACCGTAAGAACAAAGGGCTCACCGAAATTTTTAAAACGTTAGACGACCGAAAGGATCACCTCCCGTTATTTAAGATCCCTTCGCATTATATTAATGGTTTTTTGACGGTTGTGTTCGGTGGATCAACCGGTGTGGAAGTATCTACAGTCGTCGCGACGGCATCTATCGGAAATGCGGTCTATGAAAAGCACTTTGCGGCCAATATGTATAAGCGCGAGTTGATATGTGCTGCAGTGACCGCTGGCGTGGCGGTATTATTCGGTAGCCCTTTTGCCGGTTGGCTTTTCGCCATGGAGGTTGTTGCCCGAAAAATAAATAAGACACTTGTTTTGGCGTGCACGACGGCCGCCCTCACTGCCGGTATTTTTGTTTACTTCTTTGACAGCCATCCATTTTTCAATTATGCTATTCAGGATTGGTATACGGCAGCATTGCCCTTTTTTATCGTCTTGAGTGTGTTCTGTGGGTTATTGTCTACTTATTTTACGCTGTTGGTAACTCGGATGAAGGCGTTTTTCGGAAAGATCACGAATAATTTTATACGGGTTAATCTCGGCGCGCTGATTGTAGGCGGACTTATTTTTTATTTTCCCTTGTTATATGGAGATAGTTATCACGGCTTGAAAGAAGTGGTTGATACAGCCATGAAAGGAGAAGAGTTATCGTTCGGTATACTGCTCTTTATCGCCCTCTTGAAGCCTCTTGCAGCTTCTCTAACGTTGGGTGCAGGGGGAGACGGGGGTGTTTTTGCGCCAAGTATTGTCGCCGGAGCCTTATTGGGCCTGGGGTTTGCTTTAGCTTGCAACACCTACTTCGGTACGGATCTCGTCCTTTTTAACTTTATACTCGCGGGCGCAGCAGCGACCTTATCGGCTTCGATCTATGCGCCGTTTACCGCACTTTTCTTAGTCTGCGGATTAGTTTCCAATGGCTTTGAACTGTTTCTTCCGATTTTGATCGTCAGTTTTGTGTCGAAGTACGCCGCACAGTGGGTATTGCCATACAATGCATATACGTATGATCAATTTTTGGAAAAGAGGAAGGTGGTGGGGTAGCATCTATTTAAAAGCTCTTTTTTCTAATATTACACGTTTTCGACGTACTTCGTTGATCTAGCGACGGAGTTATTGAAACTGTCGACAGCTTTCATCGCTGACCTGAGAGGCATTTCCATGGTGATATTGTCTGAATACACGATATAGACGACCGTTATAGACATTTATATGCGCATGATAAACACTTCTATGCACATGTCTTTATTCTTGAGCTATTTCAGCACATTGCGTCGGCGTATCATTATGATCGTGAGGTTTTTCTTTATCACTTTGTGCTCGTTAAAGATGACATCGCTGCCCATGTGTTCTACTTAGAGGCACAACAAGACCGTCTTACCGTACTTCATAGCGATTTATTCATACAACAAAAAGATAAAGTTGTTCAGGTTGTTCGTCATGATGCTCCTCAACATGACGTTGAGGTACCTCAACGTTGCGATGATGCCCTTCAGGTTGGAAAGGAGCTCCTTCAAACGAAATATGTGGGAGGTCAACGGGGCAAATACGTTTGTCCTATGGTCGATGCAGTTCCTCGCCATAGCGCGGAGGTTCCTCAAAATGCAAACAATATCGGGAAAAGCGTTTGCATTTGATTGCAAATGATTGCATTTGTGGGCATTTTCCGTTGAAATTTTTGTGTCCGGACGATATTTGTTTCACAGCGCGGGAATGAACCCTGCTCATAAAGACATATATTATGAATATCAAACAACAAGCATTGGGCGGCTTCAAGCGAGCAAGTGACGAGGCCGTATTGGCCAAAGGCAAAACTGTGTTGCTGGCTATGACGAACAATCCAAATTTTGAAAATCCAAATCCTGCATTGGCAGCGTTAGTAGAAGTAGTGGACACCTATGAACAGAAATTGTCAGTGGCAAGGTGGCGACGTCGCAGTACGGAGGATACCACGATCAAGAACGAGGCGCGTAATGCCGTAGAAAAAATGTTGAAGCGGCTGGCGTTTTATGTAACACATGCGGCTGACGGGAGCCTATCGGTGCTGCTTAGTTCGGGTTTTGACGTGTCCGGCTTACCGCAGAAAAAAGATGCGCCAACAGGTGTAACCGGGGTAAATCTACGCGATGGTGGACAGTCGGGACAGATGCGGTTGGATTTCGATAAAAATAAATTGGCTAAGATTTACGAATATCAAATCTGTGAGGTAGATAGCCGTGGTTTGCCGGGCGAATGGAACGAGGGGTATATCACTACCTCATCTAGGCATAATGTTATCGCCCCATTAACATTTCTTCAGTGCTACGGCGTCCGTGTACGAGCCATCAATGGGTATGGACGCTCGGAGTGGTCAGAAATAGTAATTCATGTCGTGCGATAGAGCAAAAGAAAAATATAGGAGAATATTTATATATAATAACCGTGTAGGGGTTGGCTATGTGTCAACCTTTTTTGTATTGCCGTTTTTCCTTTTAAAAACAAATCCATTTTTAAGTTGGTTTTTTTGCCAACGACTATTAGTACGTGCAACAGATGATTATGGACAGGTTTTTGTGCAAAAAAGCAGTTTTAGAATAGAGAGTTTTAACTAAACGGGTATTGAATACCGCTGTTTCTACGGAAAAGATAAGCCAGTTTAACTATCTTTACCGAATACAAGTACCCGATAGGATGTAAAAATGGGAGATTTTGTTTATTGGATAATAATCGTTGTGCTGAGTGTTGGAGCAGGCTGTGTCTATTGGTTGATGTACCGAAAAATGCAGCAACTGACGAAAAAGAACGACGAACTTTCGGAACACAAAGAAAATAGTTTAAAGAGCAACGTTGATCTTGAACTGGCTCCCTATAAATTGGATCCGCATCTGTTGAAAAACGCATTAAATGCAATTCAATCACACGCTTACCATAGCTATAACGCGTTGGATAAATTGTCAAATGTTTTGGACTATATCCTCTATGAATCCGATGAGAAATTTGTCAAATTAAAGGATGAGGTTAGCTTTGCACAGAATTTGATCGAAATCAATAGATTAAAGGTCAGTCCATTGTTTGACCTACACATGCGGATAAAAATTGCACCGGAGGCAGGTAACTTCATGATTGCTCCTTTCATCACTATCAATGCCATTGAGAACGCTTTCAAACATGCGGATGTGCAAAGTGAAAATAGTTTTATTTCGATCGTATTTGAGGTAATAGGAAATACGTTTTTCTTATCGGTTTCTAACAAGATACAGCCCAATACCATGTATAAAAATGTGCATCACGGAGGTATAGGTGATAAAACGTTTAAAAATAGGTTGGATAAACTCTATGGCGACCGTTATAAGTTGGTTACGGAGCAAAAGGAGGGAACCTACCATGTTAAACTGGAAATAAAACTACATGTCAATGATTAAGTGCGTTTTGTTGGATGACGAGCTTCCCATGCTGGGATATTTGCAAGCACTGTGTAGAGAGCTTGAAGGTATTGAGGTGATCAAATCCTATAATAATCCGTTAAAGTTTTTAGATGACGTGGATAAATTAGATTTCAATACCTGCGTGTTGGATATTAATATGCCCGGCATCAACGGATTGGAATTAGCAAATAGATTAGAAGGGAAGGCCATTATCTTTTCTACGGCTTACAAAGAATATGCTGCGGAAGCTTTTGATTTGGATGCGGTGGATTATCTACGGAAACCCTACCAATTGGAACGGCTCGAAAAAGCTTTCGGCAAGGTACAGGCATGGTTATCCAATAAAAACCAGGTGAATGCAATTTACGTCGAACTTAACACCAATCTTGGAAAATCTCGAATGAATACGAATGATATTGCCTATATAGCTGTAGCAGAAAATGACCGACGTGATAAAGAAATATGGTTTAAAGATGGGCAAAGTTTCTTAGCGAAGAACATTACCTTTGATGATATCCTGGAAAGATTTCCGGAAGGCCAGTTTTGCAAAATCAATAGAAAGACCGTGATAGCTCTCCATGCGGTAAGCTATTATACCACCCAATGGGTGTCCTGTGAAATAGCTTCTAGTAAGAATCCAATACAATTTAAACTTTCCGAACAATACCGGGAGCATTTTATGTCGCTATTTTTGAGTTAGTACAAAAAAAAGATGTTTCAGTACAAAAATAGGAAAGCCTTCCATTGCTTTTCCTTCAAAACGAATATACTTGTGTGTTGTCTAATAAAAAAAAGACAACAACATACGTATGAAGGCTAGAAGTATACTATATTATTTTTTTATCATTGTTGGCGGTGTTATCCTAGGTTATTGGATCGTATTTCAGGGCAAAGGTCTAGAAAATGTAGCGACGATAGCGGAGAATAATGTAGAAGGATCCGCATGGCAACATTTTGTGTCGGCAATTGGCAGCAATTTGGCTTATCCTTTGGCAATGCTCTTACTCCAGATTATTGCTATTATTTTAGTGGCCCGTTTTTTTGGTATGCTGTTTCGAAGAATAGGACAGCCGTCGGTCATTGGCGAGATTGTTGCCGGTATTGTCCTGGGACCATCCCTGTTAGGAAATTATTTTCCGGAAATATCTTCTTTTCTTTTCCCCGTAGCATCTCTAGGCAATTTAGGTGTAGTTAGCCAACTGGGTTTGGTGTTGTTCATGTTTGTCGTTGGGATGGAGTTAGATCTTAAAATACTCAGAAACCAGGCACACGATGCCATCGTTATCAGCCATGCCAGTATTATTTTCCCATTCCTTTTAGGAATGGTTTTAGCTTATTTTATTTTCCAACAAACGGCTCCACCGGATATCTCTTTTCTTTCCTATGCTTTGTTTATCGGTATTTCAATGAGTATTACGGCATTTCCTGTACTCGCCCGGATAGTGCAAGAACGTGGTATGACCAAAACTAGGCTGGGTTCTATTGCGATTACCTGTGCCGCAGCAGATGATATTACGGCATGGTGCTTACTGGCGGCGGTAATCGCTGTGGTAAAGGCAGGTTCTTTAGCAAGTGCAGGTTACACTATATTATTTGCTGCCGCTTATGTTGTACTGATGTTACGCTTTGTGCGTCCTTTTCTGCAACGTATAGGCGATCTGTACTCCAGTAAAGAAAGGATGAGCAAGCCGGTGGTGGGTATTTTCTTTTTAACGCTGCTTGTTTCGGCATGGACAACGGAAATCATAGGTATACATGCTCTGTTCGGTGCTTTTATGGCGGGGGTCATTATGCCAGCTAATGTCAGTTTTCGAAATATCTTTATAGAGAAAGTGGAGGACGTGTCGCAGGTGCTTCTACTTCCCCTGTTTTTTGTGTTTACGGGGCTAAGAACGCAGATCGGATTATTGAACGAACCGGGACTATGGCAGATCTGTGCGCTGGTGATTGTGATTGCGGTTGTCGGTAAATTTGTAGGAAGTGCTATGTCTGCGAGGTTTGTTGGACAAAATTGGCACAGTAGCCTCACGATAGGCGCGTTGATGAATACCCGTGGGCTTATGGAATTAGTGGCGTTGAATATTGGATATGATCTTGGGGTTTTGACGGCGGAGATGTTTGCTATCTTGGTGTTGATGGCACTGATCACGACATTTATGACGGGGCCGGCCTTAGACTTCATCAATCGATATTTTGAACCGGAAAAGGATATAGAGGACAAAGGCATCTCCAAAAAGAATAAATACAATATACTGATCTCTTTTGCGAATCCTAATACAGGCCGGGTTTTGTTGAGACTCGCACATACATTGACAAAAAAAACTACGGATAACTCTACGATATCCGCCTTACATTTGTCGCCTGGTAATGAACTGAATCAATTTAATTTAGAAGAATATGAACGAGAAAACTTTACCGTTCTGGATCAGGAAAGTAAACTTTTGAATCAACCATACCGACCGATATTCAGAGGTACGGACGATATCGAAGAAGATATAGCGCAAATGGCAAATACGGATGATTATGATTTACTTTTAACTGGAATTGGACAGTCAGTATATGAAGGTACGTTTCTTGGTAAAATTCTCGGTTTTACAAGTAAAATGATTAATCCCGAAAAGCTCTATGGAACATTGACAGGAAAGGAAAACATCTTCGTAAGCGATTTTTTTGACGACCGGACAAAGAATCTCTTAAAAACAGTAAACATACCGTATGGTATTTTAATAGATAAAGGCCTACCAGAAAATATCCACCGTATAGTAGTGCCTGTCGATTCCTTAAGTGATAGTTTCTTATTGGTTTATATTCACAAATTTATTCAGAATAGTGGCGTCCATATTACGCTTTGGGATCTTAACGATACGATAAAATCATCGTTGGAGCTGAAAGAAGCTGTTCGGTCGATAGATCATGCCGCTCCAAACCATATCGAAGTGCGGTATGAGATGTCGGATAGTACCGTAGCATTACAGTCGTTTGAGCTGATGCTAAGTAGTGTGGCAACGTGGAAATACCTGTTGCAACAACATGAGGAATGGCTGAAAGATATACCGAGCGTTTTAGTATTAAAAGCGTGATTTTTGATAACCCATAAAAATGATAGTGCCATGGAAAATTTTAAGTTCGAAGCATTAGTGACTGAGGATTCTCAATTGAGAAAATTAGAAGATTGTATAAAAAAAATTCCAAACATCAGTGATTGGCAGATTACAAAACGTTTGAATGGGATCCTGTTGTCCGTAAAAGCAGCCAATATCCGGGCTTTCGATATTGTGCTGACATTACAAGAAGACGGCTTTTCATTGGAAAGACTATATGAAGAATAAAAAAATGTAATTTTATACAATATATTACACATATCAGCGTTTTTAATATAAAGAGAAGCAAATAATAGATGATCTCTTTCAAAGAGATTTTTATTTTAAATAAACGCTTCTTTACGGAAAGATGTATCTGCAAAGAATAAGCAAAGGGTTTATTCGAAAAAAGAAACATAGAAACGGAAAAAAAAGATACGAAGTAAGGAAGTAAGAAAGGGTTCAGATTTAATCTGAACCCTTTTTCTTTTTATAGGAATTTAGCGCCTTAAAAAGAAATCCCGAAGCGGGGAGCTTCGGGATTTTCACTAACTAACCAATTATTAACCTAAATTATGAATTACATATATAACGCGTATTGCGACCAGATGTTACAAGACTAAGTTCGTATTAACAAATTTTAACATTTGCAGCAGAAATTTTCTATTTAACATTCATTTAACTGTTGCTTAAAATAACTTATGAAGTTTAATACTTACCTTTACAAAAAAAAACACTAGCCAATAAAAAGTCTAGGACAAAACAGAAGATCAATACCCACTTTACAAGATTCAATGAGCTCATCCGTTAAGTTTAACAATGTCAATACATTGTTTTCCAAATCCCTTAAATTTAAAATCAACGATTATTTCATACGTAGCTATAAGAAGAAAACGGGGAATAGACGGATATTTATTAAAGCAGCAGTGCTATTGACCACTTTTACGCTGTTATATACGGTTTTGGTTTTTATCCAACCGCACTGGGCTATTAGCATTGTGCTTTGTTTGCTATTCGGGGCAAACCTTGCTGCGATTGGTTTTAATATTATGCATGACGCAGGTCACAATTCCTTCTCGGATAATAAAAACTTGAATACGGTACTTTCCTATACGTTAAACCTGTTAGGTGGTAATATTTATTTTTGGAAACTGAAACACAATATTGCACATCATACTTACACTAATATTGAGGGGGAAGATCACGATATCGAAGTGAAATTTATGCGGATTCATCATGATCAGCAATTGAAAAAACATCATCGTTATCAATCTTTTTATTTTATTTTCCTATATGGCGTCTCCTATTTAGCTTGGATCTTCTATCAAGATTATGAAAAATATTTTCGTCAGAAAATGGGTGGGAGTTCTGCGAAATTCCATTTTCCACTGCGCGAACGAGTTATCTTTTGGACAAGTAAGGTATTGCATTTTGCTATATTTGTGGTGATTCCTATGCTATATGTGGGATGGCTCCCCACGTTAATCGGTTGGGGAATCGCGGGTGCGGTGTGTGGTATAAGTTTGGCGACTGTTTTCCAGCTGGCACATGTCGTTTCCGAAACAGAATTTAAAACATTAGATGAGTCGAAAGTAGAAGAAGAATGGATGATTCATCAAATCCAGTCGACTGCTAATTTCGCAACGAAGAATAATGTGTTGACTTGGTTGTTGGGAGGACTTAACTTTCAGGTAGAACACCATCTTTTTCCCCGGATTAGTCATGTGCATTATCCGGCCATTAATAAAATTGTACAGCAAACGTGTAAAGAATATAATATCCAGTATATCGAATTTAAATCCTTTCGGCAGGCATTTTTGTCGCATGTTAAGGTTATTCATGCGATGTCCAGATAATTTTTAAAACGGCTGATATACCTTGTAACAGATAGTTCAAAAAATGACGAAAAGTCTTTTATTTACAAATAATTAATATTACCTTTGATCGGACAAGGCCCTGCCTATGCTGTTTTGATGTCGTTTAAATTATTTTCGGGATCATCCTTAGCTTTTTCAGTTGCCATTTAAGTTATCATAAATATAGACAGCATTCGTGCTGATTGGCGATGAAACCCTCCGATCTGAACATCTTGATATATTACTGTTAACAAATAAAATACATGGTTCTCTCTGGGAGCAAGCGATGTCTTGTTGAGATATCATAATTTAGAAGAAATGAGTTTTAATAATCTAGGGATAATAGACCCAATTATAAAAGCCGTCAATAACATTGGTTATTCAACGGCTACACAGATACAAAAGCAGGTGATACCCCTTATATTGAAGGGTCAAGATATCATCGGTTGTGCCCAGACTGGAACAGGAAAAACAGCGGCGTTTGCTTTGCCCGTTCTTCAGTTGCTATCGTCAGATAGTAGAAAATACAAGACGCCCCGTGCGTTGGTGCTTGTTCCAACTCGGGAGCTGGCTATACAAATTGACCAAAGCGTCGCACAATACAGTAAATATATTCAGGTAAATCGCTTGGCAATCTATGGTGGTGTTTCTCAGGTTGCTCAAGTCGAACGCTTACGCAAGGGAGTAGACATGCTTGTTGCTACACCCGGCAGACTGATGGATTTAATCAATCAAGGACATGTAAATCTTACCCAAATTAAAGTGCTGATATTAGACGAGGCGGATAGCATGTTGGACATGGGATTTGTGCACGATATAAAACGCATATTAAAACATATCCCCCAAAAAAGACAGACGCTCTTCTTTTCAGCAACGATGCCCAATGAAATTCGGAAGTTCGCCAATACCATTCTTCATCAACCGGCGGAAATCAATGTTTCTCCTGTATCGTCTACAGCGGAGAAAATTGTACAGTCTGTTTCTTTTGTTGAAAAGAAAGATAAAGCAGCGTTTCTGGCCAACGTATTACGAAGTAACGATGTGAAACAAACCTTGATTTTCACACGTACAAAACATGGTGCGGATCGATTGGTCAGAATATTGGGTAAGGGTGGGATAGCTGCCGC
Source organism: Sphingobacterium corticibacterium (assembly GCF_004208525.1). Taxonomy (GTDB): domain Bacteria; phylum Bacteroidota; class Bacteroidia; order Sphingobacteriales; family Sphingobacteriaceae; genus Sphingobacterium; species Sphingobacterium corticibacterium. The sequence continues at coordinate 130,412 of NZ_SGIT01000001.1, forward strand.
TAGTATCCATGGAAATAAATCTCAGACAGCTCGGCAAAAGGCTTTGTCGTCTTTTAAAAATGGTAATGTCCATATATTAATTGCGACCGATATAGCCGCTAGAGGAATCGACATTCAAGAGCTTCCGTTTGTGATCAATTATGACTTGCCGGTAGATTCGGAAACTTATGTACATCGTATCGGACGGACGGGAAGAGCTGGAAAGGAAGGGAAAGCGCTTTCCTTATGTAGTGAGGAAGAAAAACCCACCCTGCTAAAAATTCAAAAATTAATTGGTTTTCAATTACCAATCGCCAAAGAAAAAAACAATAATTTATCAATAAACAATTAATACAATGCAAGAAGGAACAGTAAAATTCTTTAACGTTACCAAGGGTTTCGGTTTTATCACACCAAGCAATGGTGGTCAGGACATCTTTGTACATTCAACAGGTCTAGTAAGTGACGTACGTGAAAACGATAACGTAACATTCGATGTTGAGCAAGGTAAAAAAGGGCTTAATGCAGTGAATGTTCGCGTAGCGAGATAATGAGAAGAAAAATGGCAAGTTTTTAGCTTGCCATTTTTTTTTAGCCTAAAAAATTACCGCTGTAGTTCTATTTCTGAAACCTGGTTCCCCTGTTTCGTGCGGATGTATTTATATTTTACTTTTTGATTTACAGCCAAGACCATCCCTGCTAGCTTATCGTTAAAATAAACGGTTTCTCTGCTTAAGTTGTCCCGGATAAAACCATAATGACCATCTTCGTTATAATAGGAAACTTTACCGTAAAGATATTCCTCCTCTATATCTGCTGGACGTATTAGATCTTCTTCTTTAAACTTGTACGGTTGTGTTGGTGGTGTATCGGAAATATTGCCGAATTCATCCACATAGGCAAACATTTCTTCCAATGATTTACCTTTGTTGTTAGATGATTTGTTTAGTTCTCTTCTTTCTTGTTTTTCTTTTTTTTTCTGTTGCTGTTTTTTAGCAAGTTCTTTTTTCTTGAATGTAAGTTGATTTCTTGACATTAAAAGGGGTTAAAGTTATAAAATAATAAGGGTATAAATCTTATAAGAAGCCGATTGCTTAAGGATAAGAGATAGGTGCCTTTCTGAAATGTATACAAATATACGGATTTAAAATGGCAAAAGCAATTCAACAGTCTTTAGCAGATGCGAGGTATTGTTGTAACATTTTGTAGGCTCTTCTTTTTATTTTATCACGCAGAACTTTGGGAGCTAATACTTTAATACATTCACCGAAACCTAGTATTTCACGTTCCAGTTCAAAGTTCAATACCACGTCTAGCCGGATGAGAATACCACCATCTTCCTCGGTTTTCAAAAGTTGCTGTGATGCGTGTATAGGTTTCGTGATGACATAAGGAGCATTATATGCATCTATTTGTAGAATAACACGATGACCTCTGTCGCGTTCTGATTTTGTGACGCCAATCGTATCGGCATAATAGCGTTCAAAATCAACCCCATCATAAGAAACATACCCAGATTTTGCCATTTCTGCGACTTCTTCAATCCGATCGAGTGCCAACGTGACGAGTGTTTTACCTTTTTTTGGTCTGCAAATGAGGAACCACCTGTTACGGTATTCTTTGAGTAAGTAAGGGAAATATATGGCTTCTTGTTTTGACTTGGATTTAAAGGATTTATACGTAATTAATAAAGGTCTCTTTTCCCGGATGGCTTTGTGAATAGATGTAATCCAATTTAACCCTTTTAATAATTTGTTGTTTTCCAATTGTATGTAAGAGGCGGATTCGCTTTCCTGCTTTGATAAATTGTTTTCCAACCGAGCAATCACATCGCTCATTTCTTCGAAATAAGAAAAGCCATTAAGGTGTTTCAGTATATCCACGGCTTCTTTCATTTTGGACATGTCATTATCTGACAATGGCAAGTTGCTGATGGAATAATTCGAATCCTCGTAAGTGTAGAACTTGCGTTTGATTACGATAATTGGCGCATTGTATCCCAATTTGTTGCTACGCATCAGTTGGATATCACCCTGTATGGTACGTTTACTAACTCCACTATGGATACCTTCCAATTCGTAAATACCATATGAAACTTTTTCAATTAGGTCTTCTAATGTCCATTTACGATGTGTTTGTCGAAGACAATTGTCAATAATTTTGTATCGGATTAGAGCTAGTTTATTGATTGCCATACGTTTTTTTCTGTTGATTTTGTTAAAAGTAAAATTAGAAGTTTTATTTTACTACGCAATATACTTGCGTAATATGGCTCCATGTAACAGTTATTTGTAGATGTTTGATAATTTATTTTGTTGATTATTAGTGTTTTGAGATATTTTATCATTTTTCTTTAGTTTTTTGTCTACTGCGTATAACGGCTGCGTAGTAGTGTCTGCATCTTTGTGATGTCAGGTATGACAATCGTTCTTTGATGAAAAATAAGCATAAAGCTTTAAAGATATGTGTCGTGAGGCGCAAAGATACCTCTTGATTAGAAATAGCGTCCTAGTCTCCTGTTTCGGTATAGCAGGATAGTGTTGGTTCAGTAGAATTCAATATGCTGACAAAATGGATAGTCTTGAGGTGCAGATTGCTAGGGTCGTAGGTTCGAATCCTACTCTCGATTTATCGAGATAGCTCAAAAGGTAGAGCATAGCTACTTAGGAGGGTTCGAATCCCTCGCTCATCCATCACATGAGTCCATCGGTTGGAGGAACGAAAGTTCCATTGGTTAAGTTTAGGCTTTCTTTCAAAAAGTCACGTTTTAAGCTTTTCGTCTTTTGTTCGGTTGCCTGTTGTTTTTCGTCTTTTAGTTAATGGAGATACCTCGATAGACTTAGCACGAGAGGCAGGAAGCGACAATTGTAACCTTACTTCGCAATTTAAAACAAATGTCTTGGGAGGTAAAGTCAAAAATCCAGATGTAAGACATTGCTGGATATGTCTTTACAAACAAACCATTCCTTTTAAGTTCCGTTGGGAAACAATGAACGAAACACGGAGAGCTTATTTGAAAAAGTAAATACTGTAAAACAAAATAATAGAAATCATGAAAAAAATAACAGTAAATGTAAATCAAGTCGGTTTGGTTGTTAAAAAAAACGCGGTGATACGTGTATTAACGGCCGGTAAATACTGGTTGGGATTTGGAGAAAAAATAGAAATCTACGATATGTCTAAAGCTTTCCAGGCACCGCACGATATTGATGTGTTGTTGCTGGTAGAGGGTTTCAAGGATTTCGTGGAGATAGTAGAAGTAGCAGATAACGCCTTGTGCATCATGTATGTCAATAACAATTTTAACAAAGTATTGCCTGCGGGTCGTCATATATACTGGAAAGGTCTACAAAATTACCGTTTCCAAATGGAGGATATTTCAACGATAGAAATATCACCTGCGGTGAGCCGAGAATTGTTGGAGAAGCAAACATTAGCGTATTATGTGCGTCAATACAAATTGGAACCGTCCGAGAAAGGATTGTTGTTTGTGGATGGAATCTTTGTAAAGGTATTGAACGCCGGAACGTACTATTGGTGGAAAAATGCGACCACTATTTCCGTAAGCAAAGCAGATATGCGGGTGGTGACCTTGGAGGTTTCCGGACAGGAAATCCTAACAAAAGATAAAGCACAAATCCGTGTCAATTTTTCTGTGCAATATCAAGTGAATGACATCGTGAAAGCATTGTTGGAAAATAAAGATTACGAAAAGCAATTGTATACGTTGATGCAATTGGTGTTGCGTAGGTATATCGGTCAAATGACATTGGATGAATTGATGGAAAACAAATCCGAAATATCCAGATACGTCATTGAGGTTACTGCTGAAGATGTGAAAGCATTGGGTTTAGTGATGTGGAATTGCGGTGTGAAGGACATTATCCTGCCAGGTGATGTGCGCGACATTATGAATCAGGTATTGATTGCTGAAAAACGGGCACAGGCCAATATCATTACACGTCGGGAGGAAACAGCCTCGACCAGAAGTTTGTTGAATACTGCAAAGCTGATGGAAGAAAATGCCATGTTATTCAAATTGAAGGAAATGGAATATGTGGAGAAGATCGCGGAGAAAATTAATAATATTTCCGTATCCGGCAACGGACAAATCGTCGATCAGTTGAAACAATTGTTTTTGAAATAAACGTTAATTAATAAAGAGGTGCAAGGGGTAACGGAAAGAGGCTTGTTACTCCTTGCTTTAGGAAATGGTATGATAATAGGTGTGTCTTGATACATTAATGAGATTACACGATAACAATAAGAAAAATGGAAAACAAAAGAATTAATGGCAATGATTTGATTGCTTTGGGATATAAAGAAAATCATGCAATGGGTGTTGCATTGAAAATTAACAAAAAGAGATTAGGTTTTACGCGAGAACAAATGTTGGTTAACTTCAAGAATGTGCTCGAAAATCCGGAATTGTATATAGAGGATGCTGTTTTTAAACCACTGGCTGAGATTTTATTGAAAATTGACATCATCGAAAAAGAAACGATTTCTTTGAAAGAACAACCCGATGCTTATATAGTATACGGAGAAGAAAACATTGAGGACGGTGCTAAAAAGCAAATGAATGTAGCAATGAAGCTGCCGGTTACTGTGGCAGGGGCATTGATGCCGGATGCACATCAAGGTTATGGTTTGCCGATAGGAGGCGTATTGGCAACAAAAAATGCTGTTATTCCTTACGGGGTAGGGGTAGATATTGGATGTCGAATGGCGTTGTCTGTGTTTGATTTGCCGGCTTCCTATCTGGAAGATCATTCCGATAAGCTGAAAGACATTTTAATGCAAAAAACACGTTTTGGTGCAGGACATGGTTACTTGAAACATGAAAGGGTAGATCATGAAGTTTTAGAGAACTCGTTGTTTGAAACGCATGATTTTATCCGTGTGTTAAAGGATAAGGCCTGGACACAGTTGGGATCTTCCGGCGGAGGAAATCACTTTGTGGAATTTGGGGTGATGGAGTTTACCAAAGCAGACGAGGTATTGGGTGTGGAAAAAGGTAAATACTTAGCATTACTGACACATTCGGGTTCTCGAGGATTAGGCGCGACGATTGCGGCACACTATACAAAATTGGCGAAGGAACTATGTAAACTTCCTTATGAAGCTCAAAACTTAGCCTATTTAGATTTGGATACCGCCGAGGGTCAAGAATACTGGTTGGCGATGAATTTGGCGGGTGATTATGCTTCCGCTTGCCATCAAGTCATCCATGATAAAATTAAAATAGCCCTGAGGGCTGAATTGCTGGCTAAAGTAGAAAATCACCATAATTTTGCGTGGAAGGAGCAATTTAATGGTGAAGAAGTAATCGTTCATCGTAAAGGAGCCACACCGGCAAGCAAAGATGTAATGGGGATCATTCCAGGTTCTATGGCTACACCGGGCTTTTTGGTACGTGGAAAAGGAGAGGAATCTGCCATTAACTCGGCATCGCATGGTGCAGGGCGTTTGATGAGCCGTACACAGGCCATTAAAACATTGTCATCAACAGATCTAAGAGCAATGCTGGAAGATAATGGTATTACATTGCTTGGTGCAGGAATGGACGAAGCTCCGATGGCGTATAAAGATATTCATACTGTCATGGCAGCACAAGCAGACTTAGTGGATGTTGTAGCAACTTTTTTGCCGAAAATTGTGCGTATGGCAGATGACGGTTCTAGAGAGGATTAACAGCGATCGCTAAAAATAATACGAAATCTATAGGTTTTTCGTCGATATGGTTTATTTTTATTGATGAGGATTGCTTTCAGAGGATGAATTGGAAGTCGGTTATCTGAAAATGAGCAAACTAATATAATTTATTGCTAAACGATTTGTTACAAAGTATTTGTATTAGTTTTATTGGATTTAAAACGTAATCCTGCTTCTTCCAATGCTTTTTGGAAGACAGGTAAAGAAGCTTTTCCGATACCGTGCAATGCGAGAATTTCTTTTTCTGTATGATTTGCTAATTTTTCAATAGTATCAATACCATAATGTAACAAAGCATTTTTCGCAGGGTTACTCAATAAAGCAAGGAAACCCAATGCCGGCTCTTTCATTTTTTCACAAATAGGGCAAGTAGGGCAGTCGCTACTTTTGTAGTATTTGTGTCCTTGTTTACAGGTTCGGAGTGTTTTAGGTGTTGCCATTTTTTAGATGTTCCATTTGACTTTTTTGCCTTGCTTCAAACTCTTTTTTGTGGAAAAACCAATAACAAATTAAAGAATATCTTTTTTTTATTTGCTTTTCATAGGACAAGAAATAAAAATCTTATTGAAGGTATCTTGTCCCTTCTCGAATCGAATCCTTCTAAACCCTTCTGTTCTCATCCGTCGGGTGGTGTTTATAGAAAAGCTCTAGAAATAAAAAAGCTCCAATCTTTTGATTGAAGCTACGCGGAGAGTGAGGGATTCGAACCCCCGAACCTGTGACAGTTAACGGTTTTCAAGACCGCCGCATTCGACCACTCTGCCAACTCTCCGCGACAAAAGTAGAAATTCCAAGCCGCTTCGCGAAACTTATTTTAACCTTCGTATATTACTCCTTGAAAATGAGGTGGATTATTTTTTTAGGCGTATCTCTATAGGGATATTTCCGTTTGCCAATGAAAAATAAATCTACTATTTTCACTGCGAAATATGGCAAAATATAAGAAACCTGTTAGAAGGGGAGCTAAAGCAAATGATGCGGAACGTAAGAAATATTTAATTTGGAGCATAGTTGTGCCACTATGTATATTGATTGGCTTTGCCCTTTTATATTATAGAACGGATTTTTCTTATACATTAAAAAGCTGGGTTTTACCGGAGGAATCGCCGGACACGCATACAACCAGCGAACATGAAAAACGCAATAGGAAGTTGATGGAAGACCATGATAGCTATGTGTATGGTATCGATATATCCCAATACCAAGGCGATATTAGTTGGATAGATATCAATACCATATATGATCAAATACCGATCGACTTTGTGTTTATTCGTGCCACAATGGGAGAGAAGGCAACGGATAAATGTTTCGCAGTGAACTGGAAAGCAGCGCAAAGTAGAACAAAATTACGAGGTGCTTATCACTATTTCCGGCCAAATGAAAACTCCATTCGCCAGGCACGTAACTTTATCAGCGTCGTCAAACTGAGACCCGGCGATATGCCCCCCGTTTTGGATATTGAGGAGCGTCCTCGAAAACAACCGATGGATTCCCTAAAAGTGGGATTAAAGAGGTGGCTGAATGCGGTAGAAAAACATTACGGAATCCAACCCATTATCTATTCCGGAGATAGCTATTTCACAGATTTTTTAGAAAAGGAATTTTCGGATTATGTGTTGTGGATAGCGAATTATAATTTTTGGGTGAATAAGCCCAAAAAACATTGGGACTTTTGGCAATTCTCCGAACGCGGCTACGTACGGGGCATAAAAGGCTATGTAGACTTGAACATGTTTAAGGGGAGTATCGAAGAGTTAGAAGAACTAACTCTTCCTTATTAATCCTCGTTTTCGTTGATGTGGTTTGTTAAAATAGAAGGAATATTCACGAGAACCTTGTCTATTCGGTGGCCGTCCATATCAATGACTTCCAGTTTATAGTCTTTAAAGTGGATAAATTCTCCTTCTTCCGGCACATGATCTAAGGTAAGGAATACCAATCCGCCTAAAGTAGTGATGTTAGAGATATCATCTTCCTCTTCTTCGCTTAACTCGATTTGGAAAAAATCCAAAAAATCATCCAGCTGTGTTCTGCCATCAATAATATAGGAGCCGTCTTCGCGTTTGCGGATAGTGCTATCTGAACGTTCTTCTCCGTTATTCATGTCGCCGAAAAGCTGACGTACAATGTCTTTTATAGACACAATGCCCTGCGGAATACCATATTCGTCAATCACGACGGCTAATTGTGCTTTGCCGCTCCTTAGCGTGTTTAGAATGTTATAAGCTGATGTATTTTCGTTAACAAATGGAATGGGTTTTACCAGTGCCCGCAAGTCTATAGGCTTATTGTCGATATATTTTTTTAGAAAAGTTTTGACATGGATAATACCTTTTACTTGGTCGAAACTACCATCTACCACCGGGAATTCGGTATGTTCAGACTGTCGGATAATATTCTTATTGTCTTCAAAAGTATTTTGCAGATCCAGACAATCAATATCGGAACGGTGTACCATGAGGTTAATGGCGCGTTTATCACCCAACACGAGTAAACGATCTACAAAATCATGTTCGAAATTCTCAATGACACCGCTGGTTACGCCTTCGTCAACCAATGCTTTGATTTCCTCTTCTGTAACGGTATTCTTCGAAACCCTGATATTCAATAACCGAACAAGAGCGTCTGTTGAAATACTTAATAGCCAAACAAAGGGTTTAACGAATTTACTCAAAAATAGCATCGGTGTGGCGATAATGGAGGCGTATTTCTCCGGAATGGCCATTCCTATACGCTTAGGAACAAGTTCACCAATAACGAGCGAAAGATACGTGATAGCAAGCACCACCACAACGATGGCTACCTGTTGGCTATAGGGGGCCAGAAACGCTATTTGGTTAAATACGGTGGCGAGGTGGGTCGAAATAGTTCCACCACTAAAAAAACCGGTAAGGATACCGATTAGGGTAATTCCAATCTGGATAGTAGATAAAAACTGATTGGGATTTTCTTTTAAATTTAAAGCTACTTGGGCAGACCTGTTATTTTTATCTGCCGCCGCCTGAAGGCGGGCCTTTCGACTTGATACAATTGCAATTTCGGAAGCAGATAATATTCCATTAAATATAATTAACACTATTATAATAATAATCTCTGTCAGCATAAAGCTTGTTTTATGCTCTAAAATACGAATTCTTTTCCAGCGTTGTATATTCTAGCGAAAAAAATCAGGAAATGCGATATTTCGAAAAAGAGCAAACGTTTGCTTTGATACCAAGCTTTTATTTATTGATTTATTTATAGATATTGCCAACGTTTAACATTTTTTATGTTAAATTTTTTAAATTTCCAATGTCTGAATTAAATAATAATAATATTTTAAGCGCTGCATCTCATTTTGATATAGAAGGAGATATCATGTATATTGAACGTTTTGGATCAGGGCATATCAATGATACTTACCGGGTGAAAACAGCTGTTCGAAGTTATCTGTTTCAGCGAATTAATGATCAGGTTTTTACGGATGTAGCAGGATTGATGGAAAATACCCGAGTCGTGTTGCACCATCTGAAACAGAAATTAGCACATCTCGGGCGAGAAAAAGTAGAGAAATCCACGTTAACACTAATACCGACCGACGAGGGGAAATGGTATTATCAAGATGAAAGCGATTGCTTTTGGCGGATGCTTATCTTGTTGGAAGGAACTAAAAGTTACGATATTGTAGAAACAGAAGCACAAGCATATGCGGGAGGAAAGGCGTTTGGTGAGTTTCAAAAACAGCTATCCGATCTTGAGCCAGGCAAATTGGTGGAGATCTTACCTAATTTTCATAACATCGATTTCCGGATGGGTAATTTGCGTAACGCTATAAAAGATAATGTTGCAGGTCGTGTCGAAGAAGTACAAGATATACTGCATTATATATTGCAGCGGGAAGAACGGATGCGTACCATTTTATGGATGGGGAACAATGGGGATTTGCCTTTACGTATTACGCATAACGATACGAAATTCAATAATGTTTTGCTGGATGAACATGATCGTGTACAGTGTGTAATTGATTTAGATACCGTAATGCCGGGGTATGTAGCCTACGATTTTGGGGACGCTATTCGCACCATTATCAATTCGGCAGCAGAGGATGAACCGGATACGTCGAAAATAATATTGAATATTCCGTTATTTAGAGCCTATGCGCAAGGATATATGAGCGAAGCCAGCGTTTTTTTAACGGAAAAGGAGATGACATCGTTACTCCATGGCGTATTTTTGCTGCCTTTTATGCAGGCGGTTCGTTTTCTGACGGATTATTTAAATGGAGATACCTATTATAAGATACATTATCCTACACATAATTTGGTTAGGACGAGAGCACAGCTTAAATTAGTGCAAGAAATGGAATTGTATCAAGAGGAGCTTACTACTATCTTGGAAGAAAGTGTTCATGTATAAAAATTAAAAACGGATGTCTAGTTTACATATACCTTACCGCCAGATAGCATTGGACAACTTTACATACGATGCCCTAAGCCAACAAATGAAGGGATTGCCATGGCAACCTATAATGCAGGTAAATTGGGAGGAGTTCCCATATAAACCAGAAGTATATTTTCAAGTGGCACACGATAATCAACGGATATTTATCCACTATAGCGTCCAGGAGGAATTTTTGAAGGCACAATATGTTCGTATTAATGAAGCTGTATGGGAAGATAGCTGTGTAGAGTTTTTTGTTTCTTTTGACGGAAACGTGAGTTATTACAACATCGAGTTCAATATATTAGGAACAGGACTGATAGGAGTGGGTTCTCGAATAAAGAAGGAAAGGACACGCCTTGATCCGGAGGTAATCGCAAAAATTCAGTCAACTACAACAGTTGTCAATGCAGGTGGAAGGAAAAAATGGAATATTATACTGGTGATTCCAACGGATGTATTTGTAAACGATAAAATCGAGTGCTTAGGGGGGATTACCGCACACGGTAATTTTTACAAATGCGGTGATGGTCTGCCGACCCCACATTTTCTCTCCTGGAATAAAATAGAGCACGCCACACCAAATTTCCATTTACCGGACTTTTTTGGAGAAATACAATTCCAATAGAAGGTTAATTTGAATTATTTAAAGCTGCGATAGCAAAGTTGAAAAGAAACGTAAGTCTAAAATTGTAAAAATAGAACAGGATGAATAGTTCTTTTATATGTTCTTCTTCTACAAATACCCTAAAAGACCGGTTAATCCTCCGGTATGAATGGTCAAGATTTTCGAGCCTTTAACAAAGTAATCTTTCGCAATCAAATCATGTAAAGCATAATAGAGCTTGCCGGTATAGGTAGGTTCTATCATGATACCCGTTTGCTGGCAGAAAGTCTGGATAAAGGCTTGCAGTTCAGCATTGCTCTTTGCATAACCTCCTAAATGATAGTCCAAATGCAGGGTAACTTGAAGAGGATCTGCGTGTAGTTTTCTTAGCTCTTCGTAGATAAATTCACCACCTTTCAATACAGGTACGCCGTGTAATTGCATAGCACTATTCCCCAATGCCAGCCCGGCCAAGGTTGTGCCTGTGCCGCAGGCACAAAAACAGTGGTCGTATACGCCCTTTATCTCTTCCAATAAATCCTTTACTCCCCAAGCTCCCTTTTCGCCATAACCACCCTCATCGATGAAATACGCATTATCCCGATGACCAAAATGTTTTTCAAACAAAGCCGGCTTATTTCTGTAGCTTTCACGGTCGACAAAGTGCAGCTGCATTCCGAAGAGTTTACAGAGTGCCAAAACCGGATTTTGTACTCCTTCTCCACGTACGAAACCTACGGTTTGAAACCGGAATTTGGCTCCGGCACAAGCTGTTGCCAACAAGTGGTTGGACCAGGCACCTCCGAATGTGACCAGTATTTTTTTGTTCGTTAGAAGGGCCTCTTCTAACGGATATTTCAGTTTCCGCCACTTATTACCGGATATATAGGGATGTATAAGGTCATCTCGTTTAACGAATACGCGAATACCGTGTTCTTCATAAAACGGAAGGACAATCTCTTCTTCGGGGCTGTAAAAATCAAAATCCAACATATACTTTTGCCAAAGTTAGTAGATTTTAAAGGATTTCGATACTTTTGCGTGATGGCAGAAGATTTAGATATACATGAGCAGGACGAGCGGGAGCTTTTTGAACATTATCGGATTGAAGCCGATAAAGGGCAAGCGCTGTTGCGGTTGGATAAGTTCTTGATGAACAGGGTGGAGAATACCTCCCGAAGCCGTATTCAAAATGCCATCGACGCCGAGACCGTCTTTGTAAACGGGAAATTGGCAAAAGCGAGTTATAAAGTAAAGCCTTTGGACGTGGTCACGATGGTTTTGCCAGATCCACCTCGTGATACCGAAGTTTATCCCGAAAATATACCCTTAGATATTATTTATGAGGACGATGACCTTTTACTGGTAAATAAGGAAGCAGGTATGGTTGTCCATCCCGGTTATAACAACTATAACGGTACACTCGTCAATGCATTAACATATCACCTAAGCCAATTGCCTACCTTGCCTGGCAATACTGGACGTCCCGGATTAGTACATCGGATTGATAAAGATACTTCGGGCTTGTTGGTGATTGCTAAAAATGAATGGGCGATGACCTTTTTAGCAAAACAGTTCTTTGATCATACAATAAATCGAAAATACCTAGCGTTAGTTTGGGGAGATATCGCGGAGGATGGTACCGTATCTGGCTATATTGGGAGGAATGCTAAAGATCGCCGGATAATGGAATTATACGATGATCCTGAAAAGGGTAAATGGTCTGTTACGCACTATAAGGTATTGGAGCGCTTAGGGTATGTCACTTTGCTAGCGTGTGAGTTGGAAACAGGACGTACTCACCAAATCCGAGCACATCTAAAGTCTATTGGGCATCCGTTGTTCGCGGATGAATCCTACGGTGGAGATAAGATTTTAAAAGGTACGGTGTTTAATAAATATAAGCAATTTATAAACAACTGTTTTGAGTTGTTGCCTCGGCAGGCATTACATGCGGAATCTTTGGGTTTTGTTCATCCTCGCAACAAAGAATCGATGTATTTTGAGGTGCCTCTTCCTCCCGATTTTCAGGCTGTTTTAGAAAAATGGCGTTCTTATATTACGGTGGCGGACCGATAAGTTTTAATAGAGAAAAATTTTTATGTCTTTACAATATATCAACTTCGATGGGCAGCTTCTTGCCGAAAATCAACACATCGCAACAATCGATAACAGGGCGCTGCGATACGGGGATGGGCTGTTTGAAACCATGCTTTGGAAAGATGGCGATCTCAGGTTTTTAGATCTCCATATAAAGCGTTTACAACAGGGTATGCAGACATTGCAATTGGAGGAATCTACCAAATTTGATGCTTTTTTTATCCGTTCTAAAACCGAAGAGCTGATCAGAAAGAATAATATGCTTGGACAACAGGTACGCGTGCGGTTGGTCATTTTCCGTGCAGGTGGCGGAACATATGCACCCGAAACCAATAAACCTGTATATGTTATTCAAGTCTCGAGGATACCTCCTGTAGTACGGGATAAAAAATTAGGACTTATCGTCGATTTGTATACCGATTTTAAAAAGCCCTATAGTGACTTGTCGCATCTTAAATCAAATAATGCTTTGATTTATGTGATGGCAGGTTTATATAAAAAGAAATTTGCTTTCGATGAAGTGTTCATTTTGAATCAAGAGGGGAATCTATGTGAGGGCTTAATCTCCAATATCTTTATATACTATGATAAGACACTGTACACACCTGCGTTAACAGAAGGATGTGTGGAAGGCGTAATGCGACGTGTCGTCATGGAAATGGCAGCACATGAAGGTATTTCCGTAGTGGAAGCCCAAATAAGCCCGGAAATCATGAAAGAAGCAGACGAGATATTCTGTACAAATGCGGTTCAAGGTGTGCAATGGGTGATGGGCTACAAGCAGAAGCGCTACTTTAATAAAATCTCCCGAATCCTTCAGGAGAAACTGCAAACTTGGGGAGAGGAAGCAAGTGAAAGTTAAACGATAACTAGCATTTGATCAATATATAAGGTGATATAAAAAAAACGCATATGCAATTTAGTGAAAATGCATATGCGTTTTTATTAGATTGCATATGCATTTTTGACAAAACGTATATGCATTTTTTGTGAAGTGCTTAGGTACTTTTTAAAAAGCACGCTATATCTGTTGAAAATCGTGAAGCGCTTTCACAGCGTACTGTTATTTTTTGTTCTTGTTATGTTGCACCAATCGGTAGGTAATATATAGTAATATCAGCCAGATGGGAATTAATTCAACGGAAATCTTCAACCCTGTAAACCACATCATGACCAGCACACCCGACAGGAATAAAAGACATATATAGTTGCTGATAGGGTATAGAAGTGTAGGAAACGATGAGGTTTCCAACCGTTCGGTTATCTTTCTTTTGAAGAAAATATGGGTTAAGCATATCATAATCCAGTTGATGACGAGGGAAGACACGACTAAACTCATTAACACTTCCAGTGCGCGTTCTGGCATTATTTTATTGATGACGATACATATCGCAACAAGTCCTGCGGAAACTAAAATGGCGTTAACGGGAGAATGGTGTTTATTCAGCTTCGTCAGAAGCTTAGGTGCGTTACCTTGTTCGGCCAGACCAAAGAGCATACGCGAATTACTATATACACAACTATTGTATACAGATAGCGCCGCTGTAAGCACAATAATATTCAACGCATTGGCGATGATATTGGTGAAATAATAGGTAGTGTCGAAAAATTCGAACTGTAAGCCTTTTAAACTGGCAAATACTTCTACAAAAGGACTTGTTTCGGGCGTAATGTTACGCCAAGGCATGAGCGAAAACAGCACTAACAACGATCCAATATAAAAAATGAGGATACGCCATAATACTTGATTTGTAGCTTTCGGTATGTTCTTTTCTGGATTTTCAGCCTCGGCAGCGGTGATGCCTACTAACTCCAATCCGCCAAAAGAAAACATAATCATGACCAATGCTGCTAAAAGCCCTTGGTAAGCACCGCTTTCATTGCTGGACAACCAGCCTTTTGGAAAGAAACCGCCATCATTCGTCAAGTTTTGTACCGTCGCTTGTTCTCCACCTTTTCCACTTAGCAATAGATAGCAACCAAAAATAATCATCGCAATAATAGCCACTACTTTGATAATGGAAAACCAGAATTCCGTTTCACCGTATACTTTTACGGAAGCCAGATTAAGGACGTTGATCACCATAAAGAAAAACAAGCTGGATACCCATAGTGGGATCTCCGGCCACCAAAATTGCACATAGTGGCCGATAGCTGTCAGCTCAGCCATACTAACTAATAAATACAAAACCCAATAGTTCCAGCCCGAGGCGTATCCGGCAAAGGAACCCCAATATTTATTAGCAAAATAACTGAAACTACCTGAAACGGGTTCATGCACCACCATCTCGCCCAATTGCCGCATAATAAAAAAAGCGATGATTCCCGCAATGGCATAACCGAGTATAACCGAAGGACCCGCTAAAACTGCCGCTTGTCCTACCCCTAAAAAAAGACCTGTGCCAATAGCACCTCCTAGGGCTATTAACTGGATATGTCTGTTGCTGAGCCCACGCTTAAGCTGTTTGTTATCTTCCGGAGTATTTGTTTTCAATATGCTATTATCAAGTTTATTGTTGTGTAAAAATAATAAAACCGCTAATAATACAGCGGCTTTATTACATTTAATCTATATCTAAAACAGATTCACTCGTTTGTCTTTCGGATGCTTGACCGAATAACCGAATTTTAGTTTTTGTGTCCCTCCGGCTGGAATATTTAATTTCCACGTGACGATACCGGTCTCTCTATTTACCTCTCCGCCATTGGATTCTTCGAGTGTGATGTCCATTGATTTATCTGTCGATAATGGATATTGCTCTTGTAGTGTTAGACTAACGGCCGATTTCTTATTATTTTTAATGGTTATTTCATAGATCGTCGTTTGTGTTCGGCTATTTCCTATCAATCTAGACGAAGAAAGGTCATTGATTTTTTCTCGTTTAACGGAAATCATCTTATCTCTTCCTAAACTCAGTTTTAAGGTGTCTGTAGCGTCGATTGGATTAATGTATGTTTTTCCAACCAACATATTTTCAAACATGACGTTTGCCTGTCCGGGAATGAGATTCAATTTTTCATAGTCCGTCATCTCTGCCAATAAAAACACCTCTTGGTTGATACGCGGAGCAACATAATATTGATAGCTCGCAGGATGCGTATATTCTTTAAGGCTAACAGCATGTTGTTTTCCGTTGGAGACTATGGTGTAGGGAATGTCGATATCAAAAGTCGTATTAAGTTGGTTTTCGACTTGCTGCACATAGTCATTCAATGCTTGGGGAGCTGCGGCTGCCTCTTGTCTAGCTGCACCCACTATGTTTAATTTTCTGGTGCTTCCATTTGCAACGGTGACGACTTCGTCTAACATATTTTGTCCACTTATCTCGTAATAATACAAATGCCAAGGCGAAAGGGTAGGTGCTACACCGCCTTGTGAGGGATTTGATGTAGAAAGCCGCAGATTGACTTGTTGCCAATCAACACCTGTTTGTTGGGAAACATTTGCTTTATACACAATTTGCAACGGTGATGCGGTATTTTCGGTACGTAATTCGTAAGAGGCGTTCCAGTTTGCTTGTCTCGTCAAATAAGAAATAGTAAACGGTTGGTTACCCGTTTGTTTATTCATAATCTGTACAATCAGTTGACCACCCGAACCAGAAGTTTGTCCCTTGACCTCATCAAATTGAACCTTTGCTTTATCTACAACATCCTGCTGCTCTGCTATTTTTTCCTCCAATGCGGTGATGTTATTCTTCACTTCCAGGTATTTTGGCTTGTAGAACTCCGCCATCTTCGTCAATTCAGCTACGGTCGTACTACTATTGTCGCCTGAAATCTTTTGGTTTTGCTCCAATAGTTTCAGCAGACTTTCTTCTGTAGCTTTTTGGTTTTGTAATTGTTTTAATGCGGTTAACGCCCGTTTGTATTCATTCTCAACTTGGCTATAAGCTGTCGTTTTTACATCCGCATCCATGTAATTCAATGCTGGTCGCACGGATAGGATGGTCACTTGTGAACCCGTACCAATCTGTATGCTATTTTCGTCGATGCTGTTGGCGACATGTGTGAAGACGATTTCGCTGCTACCTGTAGGAAGATTGATATTAGCAGTATGATTTAATTCCGCTGCATTCGTAAAGACCGTTACATTTTTTAATTCCGCTTTTTGTATAATAGCTTTTTGCGCAAAGGATAGGTTGACTAAAACCAAGCCTATAGAAAATAATAAACTGCTTTTTGTCATCATATGAATCGTTTTAGAACTGATGATTTTTCCGGTTATATTCCATAAAGATATTTAAAAATTACCTTTTTTTCTCTACATCTGTCATCGAACAACCACAACCTTTATTGCAACCCTGCTGTTTTTTTTTAGAAGGTGCAAACCGTTTTATTAAAAATACCAGTGCCGCGATGAATACAAGGGCAATGATAGCGTATTGAATCCATATTCCCATAATATATTATTTGAGCAGTTGATAAGCGACCAAAGCTACTATATAAGCTATGCCGGTCATCATAACGGTTTGTATCAATGTCCACTTCCAGGAACCTGTTTCCCGTTTCATGATCGCAATAGTACTCATACATTGCATGGCGAAAGCATAAAACAAAAGGAGTGAAATCCCTGATGCCAAGTTATAAGAAGGGCGGCCAGTATTTCTGTTGATCTCCGATCGCATTCTACTTAACAACGTTTCGCGCTCTTCGTCGTCATCGGGATCAATTTCTTCCCCCAAACTATATACGGTAGCCATGGTACCTACGAAAACTTCTCTTGCGGCGAATGAAGAGATAAGCCCGATGCCCATTTTCCAGTCGTAACCCAAAGGCCTAACAAAGGGTTCGATCCCCATCCCCATGTAACCTAAAAAGGAGTGTTCCAGTCTGAAGGAAGCTACTTCTTCATCTAATTCTTCTTCACTTAATGTTGGGTTGGCTTGCTGTACGTATTCTTCGGCATTACTAAATTTATCATTCGGACCAAAATTACCAAGTACCCATAGAATAACGGCCATCGCCAATATGATCTTCCCCGCACCAAATAAGAAACCAGCCGTTTTCTCCCACATATTCATACCCACATTTCTCCAATCGGGGGATTTATAGGATGGTAATTCGAAGATAAGAAATGACTTATGCTGATTTTTGATGATTTTATTTAAGACGGCGGCCGATAATAACGCTGCTACCACGCCGAGGATATAGAGCAGATTCAGTACGAGTCCTTGTAATCCAAATCCTAAAAATGTTTCATTCGGAATAACCAATGATATTAAAACGACGTAGATTGGAAGACGGGCAGCACAGGTCATGAATGGCGTAACCAACATCGTCACGAGGCGTTCTTTTGTGTTCTCTATGTTACGGGCAGCCATAATAGCAGGAACCGCACACCCTACACCTGACATGAGTGGAATAACCGATTTTCCATTTAACCCATAAGGACGAAGCCACCTATCCATTAAAAAGACAACGCGGCTCATATAACCCGTTTCCTCCATCAGGGAAATAAGTAGAAATAAGATGGCTATTTGCGGAACGAAAATAATAATGCCGCCGATCCCCGCTAATACACCCTGTGTTAATAGGTCTGATAACGGTCCTTCCGGTAATACGCCAGCAGTATAATCGATGAGGGACGAGAAGTTTTCGTCTATCCAATCCATAATCGGTTCGGATAGAATGAATACGAGTTGGAATACAAGAAATAAAAGAAGAAAAAAAATAATATAACCCCATACAGGATGGAGTAAGACTTTGTCAATTTTATTTGTTCTATGGAGATGGTGATTATCCTTTTGCAGAATAATCGTTTTTAAATCTTCCTCGATCTTTGTATTACGTTTTATAGCCTCTGTCTGTTGAAGAATATTGGAGGAGAGTTGATGCTTTTCTCGAATATCTATTAAAGTTTGTCGCTGTTCCTTCGTCAAGAAAGATACATGCTCTTGCGCAATAAATTGCCAAGTTTGATACTCGGTGTGTAACGGAAAAGATTTTTTTGCCTCTTCTAACGCTATTTTGTAAGTGCTGTCCACTTCAAACTGACCGGGGAAATAACCCGGACGCTGGTCAAAGGCCTGAATAAGTTGCGCTATCCCTTTCCCGTTTCGGGCGTCGGTGGTATAAACCTTGGTATGGAGATAAGCTTCTAATTTTTGATAGTCAATGTCGATCCCTTTGGCATAGGCTTCGTCAATCATATTGACAACAAAGATGGCAGGAACACCTAATTCACGAGCCTGTTGGTATAAGACGATTGATCGTTTGATATTATTTGGCTCCGCCACGACCACAACCAAATCAGGGTGTGCGGGATTTTCTTTATCCGCTAAAACGTTGTACACAATTTCTTCATCCATCGAGGTAGGAAAAAGTGTATATGTGCCCGGCAAATCAATGATACGATACGTTTTGCCGTTGGCTTTTACCGAACCGTCTCTTTTTTCAACTGTGATGCCTGGATAGTTCCCTACATGCTGATGTAATTTTGTAATACGGTTAAATAACGAAGTTTTCCCGACATTGGGATTTCCTAGAAAGGCTATTATTGGGTTCTTCATATTATTTTTCGACGAAAATGTGTAAAGCTTCGGATTTACGGATAGCAATTAAAAGGTTGGAATTTGAGATTTGAATACCAATAGGGCCGTGGAATGGGGCCTTATGTTTAATTTCTACCACAGTTCCTGGAAGAAGCCCCATTTCGTAAAATTTAGAAGGTAGTTCCGACGAATCAAGCTGCTGTATAGTT
Organism: Sphingobacterium corticibacterium; assembly: GCF_004208525.1. GTDB lineage: Bacteria > Bacteroidota > Bacteroidia > Sphingobacteriales > Sphingobacteriaceae > Sphingobacterium > Sphingobacterium corticibacterium. The sequence continues at coordinate 149,935 of NZ_SGIT01000001.1, forward strand.
GCTCGTTCTCCTACTTCCAATAGATCAAGACTGAAACTTTTCTGCATTTTTTCGTATTAAAATATGATATAATTATATTCCTATTTCGGAATATCTAACGTATGCACCAAAGTTAGTTAATTTAGACTGATTTTAAGGTCTAAAGGGGTAATTAACTTTTAATGCTCATGCTCATGCTCATGCTCATGCTCATGCTCATGCTCATGCTCATGCTCATGCTCATGGTCGTGGTCGTGGTCATGATGATCGTGATTGTGGTTATCGTGATGCTCATGCCCTGGTGCATGATGATGGTCATGTCCATCAAATAGAAAGTTGGCTAACGATACGAGTACGCCTAATATGACAGCGATCATTTTCTTCCGATTGAATTTATGATGATCTGCGGAACCCGATTCGAATAGGATAGTAGTGGAGATATGCAGAAATATACCGATGACAATCGCCATAATCTTATCGAAGTATTGGGTAATGTTTCCAATCTCGCCTTCACTTATTCCTTTGCTGGTCAGAAAACCTAGCGGTGTCATTATCGCAAATAGAAGGAGAAAGATGGCTATCTTTGTTTTTGAAAGTCGTGTATTAAGGAGCAGGCTGCCCAAAGCAAAAGCAGCGGGTACATGATGTATTGCTATACCGAAAACCAATTCTGCCTGGTGGCCGGCAGCCAAGGGCATGCCCTCCAGAAAAGCATGTAAACATAAACTTATCATAATACCCAATGGAAAAGCATGATGCGCACTATGGTGAATATGGCCATGCTCAATACCTTGAGAAAATTGTTCCAATACCAGTTGGAATAGAAAACCGCCCAATATGTACAAACCAATTATTTCTGGACTGGTATTTTGGCTGATGTAAACGTGAGGTATTAAGTGCAACACGGTAATGCTAAACAAATAAGCGCCACTAAAGGAGAGGATAAGTTTAAGTAAATTCGTGTTGTTTCTTTTAACAAAGAACACCGATAAACCACTTAAAAAAGCCGAAATAAATAGAATACTGACGATTAATGACGAACTCATGTTGTTGCTGTAATAGAATTGGTTTTGAAAAAATCTGGAAAAAAGCGTTTAAATAAATAGCCGATTCCGGTACCGATTAGAATACCGAGAATAGCCCCACAAAGAATGTCGAAAGGATAGTGGACACCGACATATATTTGAGAAAAGCTAATTAGTGCGGCCCACGTGATACATAACCATAATGTATGTTTCCAACGTCGGCGGAATAAAACGATCCAAAAGAACGCCATGGCAAAATGGTTTGTGGCATGGGAAGACGTAAAGCTAAATCCGGAACCACAACGTACACGCACATTGGCTTCTGTTTTAAAAACCAAATCATTACAAGGACGTACACGCTTAACATTCTTTTTGATGACATGGGAAGACAGTGCATCCGAAATGCCAAAATTGGCTAATGTAAATGCAACAATCAATATGCCCATCTTACCGTAATGCTTGATAAAAAAAATAATCAGAAATAGGTATAAAGGGGCCCATGTGTAAGGATTTCGTAGAATAGGTAGCAACCAATCAAAAAAAGGATTACTTAATCCTTGATTAATGACTAAGAATATCTCTTGGTCAAAATGAATGAGTTGATTCAACATAGATTCTGTACTTGTTTAAATTATCCTTCAAAAGTAAAGAATAATTAGTAACATTGTCGCCTTTTCATTAAATGATACAATGTTGCAACAAAAGTAGCGTTTTGAAATTTAAAAAAGCAAATTATTATAATTTATTATAAGAAAATTTAGGATATAAAGCTATTTTTACGACTGCTTACATTGAGCGCTTTTAAATTTGAAATATGACACTTATAAAATCAATATCAGGTATCAGGGGTACAATTGGAGGTAAGCCGGGAGAAGGGCTTACTCCGATTGACATTGTTAAATTTACAGCAGCATTTGGTAAAATCCTTCTGCAGAAGACAGGTAATAGGAGGATTGTTGTAGGGCGTGATGCACGCTTGTCTGGAGAAATGGTAAGCAATTTAGTAGTAGGGACTTTACAAGGCATAGGCGCAGATGTGGTTAATTTGGGTTTATCAACAACGCCTACGGTTGAAATCGCTGTACCAATGGAAGGGGCTGCTGGTGGAATTATTTTAACAGCCTCCCATAATCCTGGACAATGGAATGCCCTGAAACTATTGAATAGCAAAGGAGAATTTATCAATGATCAGGAGGGAAAAGAGGTTTTAGCGTTAGGGGAGAATCTGAATTTTGATTTTGCCGAAGTAGGGGATTTAGGTAAGGAAACAAAAGATGATAGTTATCTACAAAAACATATCGACGCTGTTTTAGCACTTCCGCTCGTGGATAAAGAGTCTATTCGCGAAGCAGGTTTTAAGATAGCGGTAGATGCGGTGAATAGTACAGGTGGTATTTTTATCCCAGCTTTGCTAAACGCATTAGGGGTAGAAACCATTTATAAGATCCATTGTGAACCCAATGGGGAGTTCCCTCATAATCCTGAACCGCTGAAAGAACATTTGGTAGACCTTTCCCAAGCTGTCTTGAATCATCATGCAGATTTAGGTATTGCTGTAGATCCCGACGTGGACCGTTTGGTATTTATGATGGAAGATGGAGAATTGTTTGGGGAGGAATATACATTGGTGGCTGTCGCTGACTATATTCTAGGGCATACCAAAGGCAACACGGTTTCCAACCTTTCTTCAACGCGCGCTTTGCGGGATGTGACTGTGAAACACGGAGGTGAATATTTTGCGGCGGCAGTAGGAGAAGTAAATGTGGTCACAAAAATGAAAGCGGTAAATGCTGTCATTGGTGGTGAAGGTAACGGAGGAGTAATTTATCCAGACTCCCATTATGGACGTGATGCGCTGGTAGGCGTTGCACTGTTTTTAAGCCATTTGGCTAAATTGAAGAAAACGGCGTCTACCTACCGGTCGGAGTTGCCACAATATTTTATGTCGAAGAATAAAATTACGTTAACACCGGATTTGGATATTGATGCCTTATTGCAAAAAATGGAAGAGAAATATAAAGAAGAGCAATATACGACGATCGACGGGTTGAAAATTGACTTTGAAAAGGAATGGGTACATCTCCGGAAATCGAATACAGAGCCGATTATCCGTATTTATTCGGAAGGGCCTACACCAGAAGCTGCGGATGCTATCGCGCAGAAGATTATCCGCGAAATAGAAGAAATCATCAAATAAAATAAAAAAAGGAGATAACGCATGGTTATCTCCTTTTTCTTTTATAAGAATTCAATCTTATTATTCCGCTACCACTTCAAATGGAATCTGAACTTTAACTTCTTTATGTAAGTTTAAGTTAGCGACGTATTCGCCGATTGTTTTAGGCTCCGTTTCGAAAGTGATGCGACGACGATCAACTTCATACCCTTGTGTTTTCAATGCTTCCGCAATTTGGATGCTGTTTACTTTACCAAAGATTTTTCCAGTCTCACCAGCTTTAGCGCCAATGGTAAGTTTTATACTTTCCAATTTGTTCGCTAATTCTGCTGCGTCTTTCTTTATTTTTTCTTGTTTGAACTGAGCTTGCTTAGTGTTCTCAGCCAATACCTTCTTAGCAGACGGTGTTGCTAGAATGGCAAATCCTTGAGGAATTAAGTAGTTGCGACCGTAACCTGGTTTTACGTTTACGACGTCGTCTTTCTCGCCAAGGTGTTTAATATCTTGTTTTAATATAACTTCCATGTCGTTTCCTCCTTATTTTAATGAATCAGCTACGTAAGGTAATAGTCCGATAATACGTGCACGTTTAACGGCTTGAGCTACTTTACGTTGGAATTTCAATGATGTACCCGTTAGACGACGAGGTAAAATTTTACCTTGATCGTTTACAAATTTCAATAAGAAGTTTGCGTCTTTATAGTCGATATACTTAATACCGTTCTTTTTGAAACGGCAGTATTTCTTACGGTTGTCCTCTACTTTAGGGGCAGTTACGTATTGGATGTTTTCGTTTGCCATTAGTTTGCTACCTCCTCCGTTTTAGTTTCCGCTTTTTTGTTGAATGCACCGCTACGTTTTTTCTCATTGTAAGCTATTGCATGTTTGTCTAAAGCAATAGTTAAGAAACGCATCACACGCTCATCACGCTTATACTCAAGCTCTAGTTTTTTAATTAATTCACCCGGAGCCTTGAATTCAGTTAGGTGATAGAATCCAGTAGTTTTCTTCTGGATTGGATACGCTAATTTTTTCAAACCCCAATTGTCTTCAGCGACAATTTCGGCTCCGCCCTCAGTAAGGATGTTTTTGAATTTAGCGATAACTTCTTTCGCTACATCCTCTGAAAGCAACGGGGTAAGAATAATGACAGATTCGTACTGTTGCATTGTGTTTAATAAATTTAATTTAATTAATACTCGTACTTTTACGAGTGTGCAAAGATAATGATAAAGTTTTAATTTTTCAAATACTTGTCTAATGCTTTCTGACTTCGCTCAAAAGCTTTTCGTTGTTTATAATTCACCCATTTTTGCTTGAAGAGTTTTCGCATGATTTTGTCGGTATACCGGATGAAAAACACCTCGTTCAGCATATTAAAAAGCCTTTTTGGTGAACTAGGGAAAGAACGTAGGGTAACGGAGAAACCAGCCTCCAGATAGCGATTGAAATGCCAGTAGCCACTCGGCATAAAGAGTGCATCGCCGTGCTCCATAAAAATCTCATACCCCTTTGCATAACGTAATGCCGGAAACTGTGTATAGTCAGGATGTTCGTAATCTACATTATAAACAGTATGAACAGAAAGAGGAACTTTATATAGAAAAGCAGCTTCTTCGGGCGGAAATAATAATACTCTTTTTCGACCCTCGAATTGAAAATGCAATAAATCGCCCAGATCGACATCATAGTGCATCAGCACACGTGCCTCACTGCCACCAAAAAACAGCGTCGGTATGCGTTTAAAATATTTAAAGCCTAAATCCGGATAAGAAAAATTCTGAAGCAACCCCGGTAACTTATCCGTAATGATATAGAAGAAAATCCGCAGATCAGAAGGTTGTTTTTTGATAAGATGGATGTAGTCACGCATTTTCATATGCGTGACGGGTTCATCTGTTGCTTTATTAGGGTCAGCGGGTTTGTTATCATATAGTCCGACAATTTGTTCGCCTGCCTGCTCGTATATATAATCTAAATTCCATTTATCATATGCCTCCCATTTTTTAGCAAATTCTTTAATAAGAACAGGTTTTTGAGGCTTGAAGTATTTTTCTAGAAACACCTCTTTGCTTATATCATCCACGATATCAATCTCCGATAAAATCATAGCTCTTCTTTTAATGTTTAAACCCTGAATAAATCTATTTTGTCCTCCTTCGCCATCAAAGACAAATTTAATAATGGAAAAGTAGCAAAAAAAATGTCAAAATTTTATCATACATAACCTTCCCGGAAACTAAGTTGGGAAGAAATACGTTACTATATTACAAAACTAGTGCTACAGCATTTATTATGACATCAATAAAAAACGAATTAGTAGGAACTTGGAGACTTTTATCCTATATTGAAGTTCCCATAGAAGGAGATGATTCACTCTTTCCTATGGGAAAGAATCCGTATGGAATACTTATGTACTCACCCGATGGTTATATGGCCGTGCAAGTCTCCAAAGATGAACGACTGCTTTATAAGAGTAACGACAAAATGATGGCCTCACAGGAAGAGATGGTCTCTTCCTTGCAGGGATATATTGCCTTTTGTGGAAAATACAAAGTGGATAATCGAAATGCGGTTGTCACCTATTGCATTGAAAGTTCATTATTTCCAAATTGGAGAGACCAAATGCAACATCGGAAAATAGATTTCGAAGGCGATGTGCTTTACCTCAAATCTACGGAACCCATTCTCTCTAACGGTATCTATGTAAACTCATATATGACTTGGCAGCGTATGGATCGTTCAGCAGATGAGGTTGTGGACAAACACTTACTCCGGGAGATAAGTCTAATAAAAAATTAATTACACAACATAAAAAAAGAGCGTTTTAAACGCTCTTTTTTTATGTTGTGTATGAGACAATATATTTATTACTGTAGTGCATCAATTTTAGCTTGTGTTTCGGCTGATTTCTCCTCATCTTCTAGGAAACTATAATAACCTCTTAAGCTTCGTAATGCGTCAACATCGTTTGGATCTAACGAAATCACTTTTTCGAGATAAGGTAAAGCTTCTTTAATCTGCTCTTTAAGTGCAGTTACTTTTGCCGTGTAATCGGTATTGGACAACGTTTTATCGTCATTAAGCGCATTCAATTGACTTCCTACTTGATTGATAATCGTTGCGGAAAGGTTTTTATTAGCTTCTAAATAATCGGGATCTATTTCTACAGCCTTTTTGTATGCTTCGATAGCCTTTTCGTTGTTATTTGAGGTGGAATAAGCGATACCTAAATAGTAATGTAACGTTTTGTTGTTTGCGTCTTTTACAATTTGATTTTCGATTTCGCTGATTATTTTATCCTCGTTGCCCGTGATAAGGTTCAACTCTATATTTTGAACAGCGGCATTGTTGTCTTCCGGGTATTCTGCCGCGGCTATGGCAGCATATTCCAAGGCTTTAGTAGTATCCTTAGCGGATAGATATAGCTTCGGTAAGTCTATCACGACGGAATTATGTTGCGAAAATTCTTTTCGCGGAATTAATTCCTCAAAGTTTTTAATGGCGTTTGGATAATCCTGATTTTGGATAGCAGCTTGGGCAGAGTAGAAAAGTAATGTTGTATCTCCCGGACGATAATGCAATGCTCGTTCGAACGAGGTATAAGCTGTTTTAAAATCTTGACTGTTAAATGCATCGGCACCTTGGTCAAAATTATACTCGCCTAGAATCTGGCCTGCAGCAGTAATATTTTCTTTGTTCTTCTCATCAGTATCCAATTCTGTTGCTTTCTGAATACCTTCTTCTGCTGTTTTTGCTGCTTCTGCTGATTTTTCAGCGGTAGCCAGATTCGCATACACCAACGCATAAATAGTCCAAGTTTCGGGATCTTCTTTTGTTTTGTCATGTGTAATTGCTGCATCAATAGCTTCTTTAGCACTTTCCAAATCTTTTTTACCGAGTTGGGCTAATTGCTCCGAAGCGATATCGCTTCCCTTAAACTCTTGAAATTTCTGCAATCCTGCTTTGGCTTTTCTCAAATTGCCACTTTGAGCGAAAGCAGTAGTTCCTGCCACCACTAATAGCGAAAATAATATTGCTTTTTTAAAATTCATATCTAATTATTTGATAGTTGATTTAATAACAATTTTACGCGATCTAATTGTGCGAGATCTCCTGATCTTTCATAATATAAAGAAAGAGACTTTAACGCATTAACGTCATAAGGACGAATTTCGTTTGCTTTTAACAATAAATTTTGTGCCTGATACTGCGCTTCTACATTATCACTGTCCTGCAGGAAATTGTTAAGAAAAATGAGACCTAAAGCGAGATTTGCTTCATAGTTATTTGGCTCAAGTTGCAATACCTTCCCGTAGTATCTTTTTGCAATTTCGATATTTCCTACGGATTCGTTTGCATACCCTGCCAAATAATTTAGTTCAATATTTTCTGGTTCGTGGGCTACAGCCTCGTCAATAATCGGAGCGATTGCCTTGTATTCGTTTCGTTGTGCAAAGAGTTGAACCAAGTTCATCAACACCTGTTTATTTTCCGGAAACTTCGTGCGGGCATTGTGTAATGTGTTCAATACGGCTTGACTATCGCCGTTTCTTTTATGTACTTCTGCAAGCTCCAAATAATATTCAACAGGTGCATCGCCTCTTTTTAATAAATTATTGTAGTAAGCTGTTGCTGCGGCGTATTGTTCGGTTTGTGCGGCCAAAAGAGCAAGATTATATGTTACATCATAATTTTGAATGTTGAGGTCTCTCACTTTTAGATAGCTCTCGTAAGCACCTGCATAGTCTTCTTTCTCCAATGCTTTTTTAGCTTTGTAAATATGTGATGCAGCTAGATTTTGCTTGATGTAATTAAATTCAGAAGAATAATTTTCCCAATCGCGCTTTCTTATTTTGTTTACCGATTCATAGGTAATATCAATCGGATCACTAGGATTTTTTATGCTACGTGTAGAATCTGCATATGCCATAGCGCTATATATCATAGCACGGAGGACATTCACACGTGCACTATTTGAATCGCGACGGTTTTTGTACGTTTCGTCGATGAATTTTTTTGCACTCTCAAGATTCTTTAAATCACCGGACTGTGTATAGCGCGCAAAACTATTGCTACTTTCTTTATAGTTGGATTGCGCGAAAGTTTGCGCTGAACCCAATAACAGCAAGCCCGAAATGATGGCGGGCAAGCATAATCCTAATTTATTCTTCGTTTTCTTCCGCATCTGTTGTGTCATTTGATACGCCATTTTCATCCATGTTTTCAACACCGTTTTCCAACTCCTCTTCTTCCTCACGTTCTACTTTGGTAATCGAGGCTATGGCATCGGTATCTTTCAATGTAATCAGCCGTACGCCTTGCGTTGCCCGTCCCATTACACGAAGAGTATCAACACCTATACGGATAACAATGCCAGATTTGTTGATGATCATCAAGTCATCTTCATCGGTTACTCCTTTAATGGCAACTAATTCTCCTGTTTTATCCGTAACATTGATAGTTTTTACCCCCTTACCTCCACGGTTGGTTACGCGGTAATCTTCAATATCAGTACGTTTGCCATAACCTTTTTCAGAAACAACAAGTACTGTTGTGTCCGAATTATCTACAGCAATCATGCCAACTACTTCGTCCACATCACTAGCCAATGTAATTCCTCGTACTCCTGTAGCTGTTCTCCCCATCGGTCGTACTGTAGACTCGTTGAAACGTATAGCACGTCCGGAGCGCAGTGCCATGACGATTTCGCTATTCCCGGTTGTTAAACATGCCTCCAGCAACTCATCGCCTTCGTTGATGTTAATCGCGTTTATACCATTTGCACGAGGTCTTGAATACGCCTCTAAAGACGTCTTCTTGATTGTGCCTTTTTTCGTACACATGATAATAAAGTTATTTTCGAGATACTCTTGGTCTTTGAGGTTAATCACCTTAATAAAAGCTCTGATCTTTTCTTCCTTCGGTACGTTGATGATATTCTGCAACGCCCGCCCACGGGAAGTACGGCTACCCTCCGGAATTTCAAAAGCACGTAGCCAAAAACAACGTCCGTGATCCGTGAACAATAACAGATAATTGTGTGCGGAGGCCGTGATAATGTGCTCTGTAAAATCCTCGTCTCGTGTTGTAGAGCCGATGGAGCCTTTACCACCGCGTCCCTGACGGCGATATTCTGTCAGTGGTGTGCGTTTTACATAGGAGTTGTGTGAAATGGTAATCACAATCTCTTCATCATCGATGAAGTCTTCCATACGCATGTCCTCAGCAGAGTGTACGATGACGGAACGTCTCTCATCACCATATTTTTCTTTTATCTCCAGAAGCTCTTTCTTGATTATTTCCATACGTAGGTCTTCATCTGCAAGTATGGATTTCAAATAATCAATTGTTTTCATGAGTTCTGCATATTCCTCTTTGATCTTATCACGCTCTAGTCCAGTCAAACGGCGAAGCGTCATATCCAGGATTGCACGTGCTTGGATGTCGGTTAAACCAAATCTACTCATCAAGCCTACACGTGCGTCTTCTGGTGTATCAGAGTTACGGATAAGTTTAATGACTTCATCAAGATGGTCAAGCGCAATGAGATATCCTTCTAATATATGTGCTCGTTTTTCCGCCTCTGCTAATTCAAATTTGGTACGCCGAATGACGACTTCATGTCTATGCTCCACAAATTCGTGGATCATGTCTTTCAAGTTCAACAACATCGGACGTCCTTTTACTAAGGCTATGTTGTTTACCGAAAAAGAGGTTTGTAAAGCCGTATATTTATATAAATTGTTTAATACAACATTTGCGTTGGCTTCCCGTTTGATTTCATATACAATTCGGAAGCCTTCTCTATCGGATTCATCCCGAATGGTAGCGATGCCCTCAATTTTTTTCTCATTGACGAGCTCCGCTGTCCGCTCAATCATATTCGCTTTATTAACCTGATAAGGTATCTCGGTTACGATAATGCATTCGCGTCCGTTTTTTAGCGTTTCGATTTCGGCTTTGGCACGCATGACGATACGGCCTCTACCGGTTTCACACGCATCCTTTACGCCATTATAGCCATATATTATACCACCTGTAGGAAAATCTGGTCCTTTGATATGTTGCATCAATTCTGCGACTTCGATATCGCGATTATCGATATAAGCAACGGTACCATTCACCACTTCAGTTAGGTTGTGCGGTGCCATATTTGTGGCCATACCCACCGCAATCCCGGAGGCTCCATTTACCAAAAGATTTGGAATACGGGTAGGTAATACCGTAGGCTCTTGTAAGGAATCGTCAAAGTTCAGTTGGAAGTCTACGGTGTCTTTATTGATGTCAGAAAGTATCTCCTCCGATAGTTTCTTCAGACGTGCTTCTGTATAACGCATGGCCGCAGGAGGATCGCCGTCAATAGATCCATAGTTACCTTGTCCATCTACCAACGGGTAACGCATGCTCCAATCTTGTGCCAGTCGAACCATGGCATCATATACTGAAGAGTCGCCGTGTGGGTGATATTTACCCAACACATCTCCAACGATACGAGCAGATTTTTTGTAAGGTTTGCCACTCGTTACACCTAGGTCTAACATCCCATATAGTACACGTCTGTGTACAGGTTTCAAACCGTCTCTTGCGTCAGGTAAGGCACGAGAAACGATGACCGACATAGAATAATCTATGTAGGCAGACTTCATTTGATCCTCGATATTGATTGGAATGATCCTGTCGTTTGCAGGTACTAGATTGTTTTCGTTTTCTGTTTCTTCAGCCATATTAAATGTGGTTTCAATAAAACTAAATGTGCCTCTAAAAAAAGATGCACACATCGCAGCGAAGTTACGATTTTTTTTAATAATCACCGTGCGTTTACGCGTCTAAAATATTGGTGACGGCATACGTTACTAAAATCATGCAAGAAATAAAACGTCTCCGTTAATTCGTTTGTTGTATGTCATTTTTTTATAAAACAAAAGAAATGTTTATTTATTTCTCAATAAAAGTTTCGGAAATATGAAGAAAATTAAAAAATGTACTATTTTTGCGATTCATTTATTCACATAAAATAAATTCATGATGAAACACAATTTTGGGGCAGGACCATGCATACTTCCAAAGGAAGTATTTCAAGAAGCTTCGCAAGCTGTAATTGATTTCAATAACACAGGGCTTTCCATTCTTGAAATATCGCACCGTTCCAAAGAATTTGAGCAAGTGATTCAAGAAGCAGAGGCTTTAGTACGCGAACTTATGGATGTTCCATCTGACTATTCCGTTTTGTTTTTACAAGGAGGAGCTAGTCAGCAGTTTGCTATGGTTCCGTTGAATCTTTTGCCCGAAGGGGGGAAAGCGGCATATTTGGATACAGGTGTTTGGGCGACAAAGGCTGCAAAAGAAGCATCTAAGGTAGGGCAGGTAGAGATTGTGGCTTCTTCATCCGATAAAAATTATACGTATATTCCTAAAGAGTTTTCGGTGCCTTCGGACGCTGCTTATTTCCATTACACATCAAATAACACCATATACGGTACCGAGGTATTTGAAAAACCTAATGTCAATTTGCCGACGGTGGTTGATATGTCATCGGATATATTGAGTCGTGTAATCAATGTTGCTGATTATGATTTGATATATGCTGGAGCACAAAAAAATATGGGACCAGCGGGTGTTACATTGGTTATTGTAAAGAATGATATTTTAGGGAAAGCAGGGCGCACGATACCGACAATATTGGATTATGAAGCACATGCAAAGGCGGGGTCACTTTACAATACACCTCCGGTATTCTCTATTTATGTATCGATGTTGAACTTACGATGGTTAAAGGAAAAAGGTGGTATATCAGTTATTGAACAGGAGAATATCATCAAAGCACGTACGTTATACGATGAGATTGAGCGGAATCCGTTTTTCAGCGGAACAGCCAATGAAGAAGATCGTTCTCGAATGAATGTGACATTTGTTATGGATACCCCAGAACAGGAAGCTGCTTTCTTGAAACTCGCGCAAGAACGTGGAATGGTGGGCATTAAAGGACACCGTTCGGTAGGCGGTTTCAGGGCATCGATTTACAATGCATTGGGAATTAGTTCCATCAATGCTCTGGTAGATGTGATGAAAGAATTTGAAGAATTAAGTAATAAATAATTTATTTAGATGAAGATATTAGCAAACGACGGTATTGATGCAGCGGGTAAGAAGCTGTTGGAAGATGCCGGATTTGAAGTAGATACTAATCATATTCCGCAAGAAGAACTTGCAGAAAAATTGCAGGCTTATGATGCCATTACGGTACGTAGTGCCACTAAAGTTCGTCAAGCATTGCTTGATGTGTGCCCGAATATTAAAGCTATTGGTCGTGGTGGAGTAGGGATGGATAATATCGATGTCGATTATGCACGCTCGAAAGGTATCGCTGTTATTAACACGCCAGCAGCATCATCCTTATCTGTAGGAGAGCTTGTATTTGCACACCTTTTAAATGGTGTGCGCTTTTTGTATGACGCCAACCGCAAGATGCCGGTAGAAGGAAACACGAACTTCGCCGGACTTAAAAAAGCTTATGCAAAAGGTGTGGAGTTGAGAGGGAAAACATTAGGCGTCGTTGGATTTGGAAGAATTGGCCGTGAAACAGCTAAGGTAGCACTCGGATTGGGAATGGACGTTATCTACACAGATTTATTTGACGGACCGACATCTTTACCGTTGACGTTTTCCGGTGGAGTTCAAGTCGATTTGCCGGTAAAACAAGTGACTTTCGAAGATGTGTTAAAGCAATCTGATTTCATTACTCTCCATGTTCCTTTCTTAGATAAACCTGCTATAGGAAAAGAAGAGTTTGCATTATTGAAAGACGGTGTAGGATTGGTAAATGCGGCTCGTGGTGGTGTAATAGATGAACTAGAGTTAGTTAATGCGCTTGATTCGGGTAAAGTATCTTTTGCTGCCTTAGATGTGTTTGACAATGAACCAACGCCTAGACAGGAGATTTTGAGTCATCCGCGGATTTCTTTGACGCCCCATATCGGAGCGGCAACAAACGAAGCACAGGAGCGAATCGGGATCGAATTGGCAACGCTGCTTATAGACGCCCTGAAGAAGTAATTCTTCCGCATAAATAATATATGCGGCACAAAAGCAATGGAAAGCATTTGTGCCGCTTTTTTGTGTAAAATAGGTACATTTATAGGTTTTTAGAGAGATCGCAATAGATACTATAATTATAAAAGATGAAAATTCTAAAATTTGGTGGCACATCGGTGGGGAGTGCCCAACGTATTAAAGGGTTGTTGGATATTGTAAACCCTACGGATCGCCAGATTGTTGTATTGTCGGCAGTAGCTGGTACAACAAATGCATTGGTCGAAATAGGTCATGCCTTTTTAGCGGGAAAGACAGAAGAGGCGTTAGATTTAATCGCGCAACATAAGACTAAGTACGAGGAATTAATAAAGGAACTTTTTGCTACGGAGCAAGGGCTTGAAAAAGGAAAGAACCTGATTGATTATCACTTTAATTACATTGCCTCTTTGGGTAATGAGATGTTTACGCCTATCGAGGAAAAAATCACTTTGGCACAGGGCGAACTGTTGTCCACCACCTTGTTCCATTTTCATTTGGAGGAAATCGGCGTCTCATCGGTATTGTTGCCGGCGTTGGATTTTATGAAAATAGATGAGGACAATGAGCCTATGGTGCCTTATATCGGAGAGAAACTTGCTGCTTTGTTGGCAAACTATCCTGATAATACCTTGTTTATTACACAAGGTTATATTTGCCGTAATTCGTTTGGTGAAATCGATAATTTGCGTCGTGGCGGGTCAGATTATACAGCGTCTCTTATCGGTGCTGCTATCCAGGCAGATGAAGTACAAATATGGACAGATATTGATGGTATGCACAATAACGATCCACGTGTAGTAAAAGGAACGCAACCAATCGCACATCTGAGTTTCGATGAGGCCGCCGAGTTAGCTTATTTTGGAGCGAAGATCTTACACCCGCAGAGTGTTTTCCCTGCGCAGCGGTACAATGTACCTGTGCGTTTGTTGAATACAATGGACCCGCAAGCCGCTGGTACTTTGATAAGCAAAGAGGGGGGGACTAATGGACAAATTAGAGCTATTGCTGCAAAAGATGGAATTACAGCCATTCATATCCATTCTTCCCGTATGTTACTAGCTTATGGTTTCTTGCGCAAGATATTTGAGATATTTGAACGTTATAAAACACCTATCGATATGATTACAACATCGGAGGTTGCTGTTTCATTGACGGTGGACGATACCCGAAATCTGGAAGATATTATCAAAGAAGTAGAAGATTTTGGTTCTGTACACGTAGATCATGATCAGACTATTGTTTGTGTAGTAGGTGATTTTAGTGCTAATACACATGGCTACGCGGCTAAGGTATTGGATGCGATTAAGCATCTTCCTTTGCGTATGATTTCTTATGGAGGATCGGATTATAACGTTTCTATTCTGTTGGATGCTAGTCATAAAACGGAAGCACTACGTTCCTTACATAACAGATTGTTTTAAGACGTAACGGGTTATTACAAGGGCGATATTTGCAGTCGTCCGTGGAAGAGGAAATAGGGGCAATTGCCAATCATTACAAAGACAAAAGATTATATGTTGTTTAATAATAGTCAGCTAGATAGGATCAAAGAATTAGAAACGCCATTCTACTACTACGACCTTAATTTATTGGACGAAACATTAGAGCAAGCGAAACGTGCGGCAGATAAACGGGGGTTTCATGTGCATTATGCGTTGAAAGCTAACTTTAACGACCGGGTACTATCTGTGATTCAATCCAAGGGATTCGGAGCCGATTGTGTAAGTGGAAACGAAGTACAAAAAGCAATTGATCTTGGTTTTGCTGCGGATAAAATTACATTTGCGGGTGTAGGTAAATCGGATAAAGAAATTATCTTGTCGTTGCGGCATGATATCTTTGCTTTTAACGTCGAATCGATTCAAGAGATGGAAGTCATCAACGAACTGGCGGGTAAGCTCGGTGTTATTGCCAAGGTGTCATTGCGGATTAATCCAAATGTTGATGCGAACACACATCATTATATCACCACAGGCCTTGATGAGAATAAGTTTGGAGTTCCGACTTCTGAATTGGAGCAAGCGGCTTCTGTTATCCGGGAGGCGAAATATGTAGAACTCGTGGGATTACACTTCCACGTTGGCTCCCAGATTACCGATATGAATGTCTTTAAGAGTCTATGTGTTAAAGTAAATGAGTGGAAAAACTGGTTTGAAGAGCGGGGAACACAAATCAAAGTCTTGAATGTTGGTGGTGGCTTAGGGGTAGATTATCAGCATCCGGACGAGAATCCGATTCCTGATTTTGAGACGTACTTTGATATATTTGATAGGTTTTTGGAACGAAATGCGCACCAAGAGGTTCATTTTGAATTAGGACGAGCATTGGTAGCGCAATCTGGATCACTTATTACCAAAGTTTTATACACCAAAAGTGGTGTGAAAAAACACTTTTTGGTGGTCGATGCCGGTATGACGGAACTGATGAGACCGGCTTTATATCAGGCATATCACAAGATAGAACGTATAGAAGCCGGTGAAGAGGTGGTTATCCCGTATGATGTTGTAGGGCCGATCTGCGAAAGCTCGGATTGTTTTGGTAAAGAAGTGCCATTGCCGAAATCAGAGCGGGGAGACTTGATTGCTATCCGAACAGCAGGCGCCTATGGTGAGGTGATGGCCTCGCGCTACAATTTGCGCGATGAGATCCGCTATGTGTATAGCGACGTATTAAATTTATCCCCCTCACTATGAATGGGTTTTTGTTTTTCTGAAAAAAAGAGATGAAGAATGTTTGCATTTTAAATCGAAATTCCTACTTTTGCATCACTTCAAACAACGAAGCTCTGCTTTAGAAAAACGAAGTAAGATTCCGTAGCTCAGCTGGTAGAGCAATACACTTTTAATGTATGGGTCCTGGGTTCGAATCCCAGCGGGATCACAAACAAAAGCAACTCAAAAAGGGTTGCTTTTTTTGTTATAGCTGGGATGAGGACAGAAGGGGAGGCAAACACCACTACCCAACAGTGAAGAATTGCTTATCAAAATTGAAACACACATTGAAAAGGGAGTGCCAGAGGTACAATGGGCAATTAATTTTACTGCAGCTCAAATCGGAATTTTTGAAGAGAAATATCGTTTGAGATGTATTTCTTAGGTCTGTTGTGGCGTAATCAAAAATACATATTGGGAAGTGCCGTCGGGTCTCGAATATATTTTAGTTTTGCGTTTAGCAAAAATCAATTGGCGTAATTAAAAGCACCTTTACGAAGTTGAATCCCATATTCCAGATAAGCTTTCATACAGTCGAGGAAGTTTCCCCAACCAAATGTGTTGTCGGTAAGCCATTTGATATTTTTCTCGTTTAGTTGTTTCTCGCCTTCGGTAACTTTTACGACCGTGCTTTTGTCAGGTTGTTCTTCCAATGTAATACGCACGACGGTTTCTTCGTCCCAAACAAATTCTATGAATTTGTTAGGTTGTACTTCCGTAACTTTCACCGGAAATTTACCTGGGAAATCTCCAAACTCCCATAAAAGTTCTTTACCTGTTTCCATACGACCTGTGCTTTCAGAAATAAAATACTTCGTCATTTTCTCAGGATTTACTATCGCTTCAAAAACTTCGTGTATCTGTTTTTGGATTTGTAGAGTAGCTTTCGCGGTAAGTTTCATAGCAAATTTTATTTAAATGCGGGGTTCTTCCATAAATTGGAATCCAACAAATGTAAAAAGGCTGTTGTAAACTCAAGTTGCCTTATGGCAAGAAAATATTTTCTTTTTTAAATCGCATTTTTTTGCTTCGCTAAATCCATAATCAACAAACATGGCCTTTCTTTCTTCGTAAGCAAATTCAGGTGATCTAGAACGAACAAGCACAAAAACTGGAAATTGAGACAAAACGTAAATAAATTGATACCGTGTTATTGGAAGACGTATCCATTTTAATTGTACCTTTAATATAAAATAAACCCAGTATGAAAAGAAGAACATTTTTACAAGCGCTCCAAGTAGGTGTCGCATCAGCTACGCTGTTCAATGGCAAAAGTCATGGAATGGATTTAACTTCACTGATAGATAGAACGTCGGCAGACAAGGAATTGGCCTACCATCGAATTCAGGAGATCAAGTTTTCAACAGTAAAGCTGAACTATCCGCGATTAGTCGGGAAAAATGCTCGTCTCGACCTCCATGGTTATGGTCCAACTGTCGAGATATGTTGCATAATAACAGACAAGGGTGCTATGGGATGGGCCTCATTACGTGGATCAAAACGCGATGCTGAAAAGATAGTAAACGAACTTGTTGGCAAAAAGGTATCGGAGATATTTGCAGCCCATATCGGCACGTTACAGGAAAGATATATTCCCTTCGATATGGCTCTTCATGATCTTGCAGGAATCATTTTACAAAAACCTGTATATGCGCTACTCGGAAAAGAAAAGCCCTTTATTACAGACTACTATAGTGGTATGATCTATTTTGATGATCTAGAGCCCGCCGAAAAACCTGCCGGGATCGATCGTATATTGGAAGAATGTCGCTATGACTATGGTGTAGGATACAGACAGTTTAAGTTGAAAATCGGGCGTGGTCATAAATGGATGCCTTTCGAGGAAGGTTTACGACGGGATATCGAAGTTACCAAGGCGGTGAATGAAGCTTTTCCTGATTGTGAAATCCTAGTAGACGGCAATAATGGATTTTCAGCTGATCAGTTTATTGCATATCTTAAGGGTATATCCGGAACTAAACTGTTTTGGATAGAAGAACCTTTTCACGAGACCGTTGCGGACTACCAGAAGCTACGCCATTATATACGAGAGGAGGGGATAGAAACATTGTTAGCGGATGGTGAGGCAGATCCTGATCAACAATTTTTAAAGGAGCTGATTCAGCAAAAACTATTGGATGTTCATCTAACAGACATTGAAGGACTTGGATTCACCAATTGGCGAAGATTGATGCCCGAGCTCCAAAAGTTAGGTGCACAGGCTTCACCGCATGCTTGGGGATCACTTCTCAAAACCAACTATACGGCACATTTGGCTGGTGGGTTAGGTAATACGGTTACCATCGAAGGGGTAACGAGCTCATCTGATGACGTGGATCTTTCCGGGTACACAATCCGAGACGGTAAATTAATCCCACCATCGACACCAGGTTTTGGTATGCCGTTGTTGAAGAAAATATAACGGTCGTTATATGGATAGGTTCAATACTTTTGAATTTGCTTACACTGTCGGTTTTAGCTAGTTCAGATTTTCGTTTTTAGGCTTTCTGACACTCATCATTGTTTTTGAAGCAAACACGAGTGCTTGGATGATCACAGCAATGACGATGAGAATAGCTAACTCCAAATAGGAGAGTATGTTGGAGAAAGAAGTCATATTTAGTACATCGTCTAATTGGTTTTTTCCTTCCTCTACTTGTATGGAGGAAAGAGTTTGCAATGTGTCTCCGGCATCACGTGCGGCTAATAGGGCCGACGAATAATCGCCAATTTTGTTATTTCGGGATATGGTTTGACACAGCTGTTTGAAAATCTCAAAATTAGTTCTTTCTATGTCCGTAAGAATCGTTTTCTCGTATAATTCATTTAATGCGGTTACATCGGTTAGGTGATCGTTTATCCGGGCACTGGTCTTTTCATCTTCCTTTTCCAAGATGGCGATGATGCCCTCCATTTGCTTTGACAATTGGAGGATATATTGTGCGACGACAAGCCGATCTTCGTAAATGGAGGTAACCGCTGTACTTATCCGCGTAGCGATCCGTTGTTCACGCATATTGGTCAGCATTACCAGACCGATTACGGTGAATAACAATATCGCCGCCGTCATTTTCTGTTTAATCGCAAATGTCCACATAATCCTCAATTTAACCGACAACGTCATGCATCAGGTTCATAAAGCAGACAATTTAAGGAATTATTTCAAAAAACTATCACACATAATCACAGAGAAACGGCATAAAAATAGAGATTAACGATGATTTTAAAAAAAAGATATCCGACATATATCAATTGTAATACAAACTGGCGACGGTTGGTTGTTTATTTTTTTCGTTTGTAATACAGTTGTGTCAATCCTGTTTCAAATGTTTTTGCGGTTATGAATTCAAGAGTTTGTTCAGGTCTGCCACCCTTGAAAAGTCTCGTGCCATCACCCAACAAAACTGGTACAACCGAAATTATAAACTCGTCTATTAAGTCATGTTCCAATAGATCATTTATTACTTCCGCACCACCATCACAATAAATATTCTTTCCGTTCTCGGACTTTAGCTGTTTAACTAATTCGGACAAATCTCCCGTATAAAATGTCGTTCTTCCTACACTTGGCTTTTCGGTTCTTGTTATGACATAAACATCTCGTTGTCCGTTGTCGTAATGAGACGAGCCGATTTCCCTAAGCACATAATCATAGGTTTTTCGCCCAATAATTAATGTATCAATCGTGTCTGTAAATTTTGTATAACCATAGTCTTCTCCTTCTTTTTCAACGCTTTTTAAGAAACTAAGGTCGTCATTCGGTCCCGCAATATAGCCATCTAAACTTGTTGCAATGAAAAGTGATATCTTTCGCATCTATTTTTAAATTTAATCTCTCCTGTAAATTTCTGTGTAATTGTAACTTTTTTTGATTTAAACCTATCATTTAAGTTTTATAATTCGCTCCTTTATACAAGAAAAAGTAAGAATGTCGTTCATTTTAGCTGTTATTTTTCTGTAAATATTTGCTTTTTACTCATAATTTAATGGTATTGTTCGTAATTTATTCTATCTATAGAGATAGCAATGAACTTTTTTTCTTTTTTAGTAACTTTAAACAAAATTAAAAAATTTTAAAACATGACAACGGCCCTGTTAAGTGTATTTTTTGCCGTACTACTGATCGTATCAAGCTTATCTTCTTCAGGGGGAGAGATCCAGACTAAAATAAATAAAAAGTATCTTAATAATATTGAAGTGAAAAATCTAGAACTGTTTGGTATAGCATCCATCTGGGACTGATCATCGGATTACCGGCCTCGCTTTTTCTAACGGAGGCGATTACGCAATACAATATTTCAACTAAAATAATGCAGAATTATTTCATAATTAGTGGTGGACCTGGAGTTGGGAAAACAACTCTTATAGAAGAGCTTAAACAAACAGGTTTTTTAACGGTTGAAGAAGAAGCTAGAAGAATTATTAAAGATCAGCTAACGATGGGCGGTGATGGTTTGCCTTGGAGGAACAAGACGTTATATGCGCAACTGATGTTCGACGCTTCGGTAAGAACCTTTGAGAAAATCAAAAGTGACAATTTCCCTGATCCTATATATTTTGACCGTGGGATTTTGGATACTATTTGTTATATGAATATGGAAAATATTCCGGTATCCAAGGAAACCGTAGAGATTGTCCGTAAATGCGTATATAACAGAAATGTTTTTATACTCCCGCCGTGGAAAGCAATATACGAAACGGACAGGGAGCGGAAGCAATCTTGGAAAGAGGCTTTATCCACCTTTGATAAAATGAAAGAAACTTACATGGAATATGGTTACAACGTAATTGAAGTACCCAGAGTTTCAATTTTAGAGAGACGACAGTTTGTAATTGAGCAATCTAGCCAGTATTAATTGCTATACTATTCTCTTATTTGCGAACAATTGTGTGTATTATTGATATGAATATTTATATTCGTAGTTGTAGTAATTCCATAAATCGATAGTTATAAAGAAAATAAATCACAGATATGAATATCAAATCTTTACAATTGAAAAGTATCCTGCGTGCGCTTGCATACGTGTTCACCATGGCAGTGCTGAGTATATGTTTAATTTCTTGTAGCAAAGACGACGAAGATACTCCTGCAGATTTGGCGGACGAGATCGGCAATTTACCCGGGTTTGGAGATATTGGGGGGACACCTCACGGTTCTCTGTTCAAACTTCCTGAGGGTATTAGTATAGTAAACGCTATTACAGGTGGCGTTTGTGATAATCCGACTTTTAGAATAGGTAGTGGTCTACTTGTGTCTGTTTGTTTTGAATTGCGTAACGATACCGACAGCGAGATAAGTATTAGTTTTCCTGCAGGCCTCGTGTTTTTGTCAGAGACAGACGATTATCAGCACGGTGTAGTCTTGCGTGAGGAGAGTATTCGTATTCCTCCACGTAAAACAGTGCGTGTCGCTCTGTATACTTATTGTGGAAATAGTAGTCGTTCTGCTTCAGATGCCGATGCTTCCTATACGTTAGGTCCAATCACGAATAGTAAACTTATTTTGCGTTTGATAAACGACTTGAATGGTAAGAAAATAGATGCGATCGATTATTGGGATGAGGATACAAATAACTTTCGTGATGAGTATCTTTTCGAGCAGACTAAGGTCCAGACACTTTTATGGTATATTACCGAGGGTAGCGATATAAAGGATTGGGAGACATTCGAAAAAATGTATCACGAATTATTAAGTCAGATTCCTGACGATCATTAAAATATAAATCTCCAAAAACAACAACTATGGTATGTAAATACTAAATACCTTTTATCAGTCCTTCTTTTGGTTTTTTGCATTCTAAAGAGCAATGGACAGGATAGATTGCCGGCTTTTGTCAATTTGGTGAAGGACGATTCATCCGCAGATTTACTGACTTGGACCGATAAGCAGGGTATACATTTTTTGAAAATGGAGACTTTGGAGATAGTAGAAGGAGAAGAGTCTGGAACACAAACTCAGTGGGTACATATAGAACACCACGTGGATATAGATGGGGAGCGCCGGCAGACATGGTCTTACGAAACAGGAGAATATGATTTGAAAGACTTCAAAAAATTGCCACAGCGATATCAGGATTATGCGATAGAATATTTCCATCAACATAATGCCGAAGTATTTGATAACAGATAAATTGACTTACCGGAGCTTTTACATCCGTTGGTCAGTATCGTTGATGTATTGGATATGACATCGATAAGCAAAATCGGGCTTTTGCCCGACTTTGTGCTTATTTGAATACGTCTAAAATATGTTTACAATTTTATATTGCGTTCTGCAATAGATTTGGAGTAGAAATTGTCTTTAGTTATTATTAGCAATATTATACATACCATTCAGCGTAGCACCGGTAATGTTGAAAGCCTTTACTGCTGTTCCGGAACTTGCATTTAGCCTGTAATAAGCCGTCTCCGTTTCCGTTACAGTCGGAAGATAAATGTTGCCGTTGTGTGTAAATGTCGTACCATTGACAAAGATCCCAACTTTAGGCATCCCGCCGATTGGTGTAACCGTTTGTGCATTCAGATCCAAGATACACCATTGTGCGGAAGCAGCGGTGGCAAGAATATAAAAAATTTCGTTGATCTGCTCTCTTGTTAGGTTGGCAATACCCCCCGCAGCCTGTACTATAGCAATAGCCTCTTGTGGCGTTTCACTATTCACAACACAGACAGCCTTACCGTTACCGATCGTTGCAAATTTATAGATACAAGGCAAGAACACATTTGCTGGGTTTAAGATTTTTGCCGGTTCAAACTTGTAGTCAGCGTCTATACTATTGCTGCCGGCCGCGATTTTACTGACACGTGCAGGTAGACCTGTCCCTCCGATGTTTCCCGCATCAACGATATACAGGTTTCCGTGCTCGTCGATCGATTGTTGGCCAAAAGGTTCATAGTAATCAATCGGGCTTGAACCATCGCCAATGCGTTCTGTCCAGCCGATGTACTTCCCTGTATTGATATCTCCCTGATGCACGACGATCGTATTGAAATCTTCTCCAGTAAGACCCCTTATGACGGCAAAAATATCATTGCCTCTAAAGTAAAAACTTTGGTAACGGTGTACAATGTTGCCAGGAACAGGACCTTCGGTCAAATCAATTGTTCGAGTGACTTGCATCGTCTTTGGGTTGAATACAGAAATTTTCCCTTGGACAGCACGGTCCTGAAAAACACCCGTTTCCGAATCTTTAATCATGAGTTGTGCCGAGGTATTGTTGATTGTGGGAATAATCCCTTCTTCAACAATCCGGCCGTCTGCATTGACCACCATTTTGGAAAAGCCAGCCGTACCATCCGGACTTTGGATATATAAGGCATGATCATAAACCGAGGTCGCCCAAAACCGGACGAAATCTTGTCCGTCGGCTATATTGATCGTTCCACCATCTGCGGGCAGTTCGGCAACATATTTCACGGTAGCTGTCTCACTGCTGGTCAGACCATTGATGACGAACCCCGATGTTTTGATTTCGGTAGTTCCGTTATCTGTGTCATTATCTTTGTCGCAGGCCACATTGCAAGTCGCCACTAGAGCTAGGGCAACCATATTCCATTTAATCCATCTTGATTTTTTGTTTATTGCATCCATGTTGTCTATTTGTATATGAGGGTATAGTTTATTTTAAAAGCACAGTTAAATCCTGGACGAGGAATCCTGAAGTTGTCAAATATTTCAGCATTCAGCGCATTTTGGACATTGAACGAGAAGCTCAATCCGCGATTTACCAAGGAGTACGTTGCGCCCGCATTGTGCAGATGTTGTACCGGAACAATATATTCGGGACTTGCCGTATCCAAATTACCTACTTCGTTGATGCTGAATCTATCGGTATAGAAGTAGGTCCAGAATAACCGAAGATTGTTTTGCGATCGAAACACATCTTCGATTTTATAGTCAACACCTATGTTATAATAAAAATTGGGAATATTGGGAACCTGTCGGCCGATCGAGGCATTATCAGCAGCTTTGCCTACTTTCGCTATCTTATTGCTTTGGTAAGTGAGGTTCGCCGAGATATCTAAACTTTTCAAAAACGTTAATCTAGACGAGAATTCCACACCTTTTCCATCTACTTCAGCCTGATTGATATATCTCGCGTTTTCAATGCCTACCCGCTCTATTCTGATCAGGTTCTTTTGATTGCGTAAGAATCCATCAATCTTAATGGATAGATAAGCTTCTTCACCCAAATGGTCACTAAATGAAATACCTGCATTGATATTGTCGCTTGTTTCGGGCTTTAACTCATAATTAGGTAGGATGACCAAAAAATCGCCAAAAATCTCGGGTTCGGTGGGTATTCGCACGGCCTTTTCCACACTACCCCTAACAAATAATGACGGCAAAATGCTGTACTTTAATGCTGTACCATAGCCATTTTGTGTATCGTTAATTTTCCGAATAGGAAGTATGGTCGCTGATGATGTTCGCAGGTCAATAGATTCTCCGACATATTTATAGTTTTTATAGAACCCAATAGCGGTAAGTTTCTTCTCAAAAAAAAGTTGCTCCAATTCAGCTCCCACGATATTCCTATGTATTTTTGAAGGAATAGAATTTGGGTCAAGTAGCTGTCCGTCTATGGAAAGTCGTATACCGAAAGGGTCTTCTCCTTTTATACGTGTATAGCTAAAAAAATCTGAAAACTTAAGTGTGGTATTTGGACTGACTTGGTAATTCGCAATAAGACGATGAGCGGTACCCAAATCGTGCGCATCTCTGGCCGTTGGAGAAGAAAAAATTTCAGAACCAGTATCGTTGTAACGTTTAAACGGTGCACCGGTCCAATTGTAGACAAATTTCGTACTGTCGTTAACTTTTGAAAAGGCATTTGACAGTATCCCGAAGTATCGCAAGCTCAGTTTGTCATCCATAAATTTCTTACGGTAATCCACGCGTTGGGTAATACCATTTACTTTGCCTTTTGCCTCACCCACGGCTATACCGTCAATAAATTTTCCTTGCTGGATTTCATCAAATCGGTAAGAATGCGAAAAAGAGAGTACCAATTTATCGGTCCAACGTCTATTTTTCAGACTGAGTGCCGCTTCGACGAATGACGAAGCATGCTGATCATGAAAGCGCCTGGCATCAATATACTCTCTTTCTATATTTAAGAAATCACCGTTTGCATCAAAACGCTCGATATTATTGCGAATGTTTCGCATGGTGTAATCATTGTCGGAATAATTATAGAAAGATGAAATAGAGAGCGATGTTTTATCGTTCCAGTTTTTGTTGCCGTTTAGTGTCAATCGATGGGTATTAAATGAACCTGCGGAATAGGAGGTACGTAGCTGTGATTCGGTCGGTTCAACGGGGATCAGATTGATGCCGCCACCCAATGCGTCTGTTCCGACGTCAACGGGCATGACGCCTTTATACACGTCTATGCGTTGCAGTGCATCAACGGGAATAGTATTCAACTGGAGGGCATTGCCATATACTTCCATGGGGATACCATCGTAATAGATACGGACAGCTTCACCTGTCAGGCCGTTGAGATTAATGTTTAGTTCGCTACCCACCCCCCCGCTTTGCCGGACTACAACTCCTGTCGACGCTCTCAGCACTTCTTCCGCACCAAGAGAAAGGTCGGTCACTTTGCTTATATCTAATGAATTGATGTTCATCGCGTTCTCGCTCAGTTGCATCGCTTTGCTTTTACCGATAATGTTGACATCCTGTATGGCTTGTGAACTCTCTTGGAGCGTGAAAGCGAGGTCTAAATTATCGTCGACATTGATCTTTGATCTAGTGCTTTTAAATCCTACGCCACTGATGCTGACAACATACGTTCCGGCGTTGACATTCTTAAATTCAAAAACACCATTGTCATTCGTTTGGGTGGATTTACCTCCTGTCTCTAATTTAACACTGATCAAAGCAAGCGGATTACCGTTTTGAGCACTAATTTTTCCCTTAATGGTAAAGTTATCTTGTCCAAAAAGTGTAATCGGTATAAGTAATAAGGATAATAATAGTCTTTTCACGTCAACATTGCATTAATGTTACAAAAGTATGTCTTTTTTTAGATTTATTCTAAATAAACAAAAAAAACTAAAAATTATGCTATAACTTTCGAGGACTGCTTTGACAAATATTTTTTATAGATAAGTATGCCAAATAGACCGATAATCAGCCAGATAGCGTCTACAGCATATACATAATACTGTCCTGATAGGAGCGTTTTCCATAGCCAGTCACCTGTAAATACACCATTAGCAATTGGCACCAATAGCCCTAAAATACAGCCGATTAAGATGAAGTTCCGGTTCAGTTGTCGATACTCGTTCCAAAATAATCCTAAAATGGTAAGCAGGAGCCATCCTAGGAAAAATATCGTATTGATTAATTCCGCTCTGTTGGGCATGTCCATTGGTACGGAAATATTAGCTAGAAAAATAAGTGCTAATGCAGGAAACATCGATAAGGTAATTGCCAGATAAAACTTCGTAATACGGTGATGGAATTTTTTCTGTTTGGCGGTATAGCGATCGTTGTCCCGTGCTGTTTGCCAGATCATGACACCGCTGATAATAACGTAGCAGGTGACCATGGAAAGAAAGAAATAGATTATTTTCATTAGCGGTCCTCCAAAATTAGCGTAATGCAATTTTACTAAAACGCGAAATGCAGCAGAGGTATACGTTTTTTCTTCCGGATCTACAGATTGCAGTAATCTGCCATCTTGACCACTATAAATAAATAGTCCATCGCCCGCGATGCCAATGCGATCATCAGTCCTCACACTGATAGTACCATCTTCCTTTGTATAATTTGTAGTATATAAATACGTGATGTCGGTTTCGGGATTTGCTGCTTTTACCTTTGCGTATATACTATTTAAGGAAGTGTAGTCGTGCAGTGTTTTAGCATTTTGATCATGTCTGTAACCCGCCTCGGGGTTTACAGCTTTCAGCACCTGGCTGGTGTCTCCACCGAACATCAAAAAAGCACTTGGTGCGAGGAGAAATATAGATAGGCAGAGTAAAGCACCAGTCACAGCGTAAATCAATTGAAACGGCAACGTTATAAAACCCAAGG
Source organism: Sphingobacterium corticibacterium (assembly GCF_004208525.1). GTDB lineage: Bacteria > Bacteroidota > Bacteroidia > Sphingobacteriales > Sphingobacteriaceae > Sphingobacterium > Sphingobacterium corticibacterium. The sequence continues at coordinate 176,950 of NZ_SGIT01000001.1, forward strand.
AAATATGGCTGTTTGTCCAGATTTGCTTCCATTTGCCTTTGCTCGTAAAACTATAGAACTTGCTTACCATGTTTTTCCAGTGGATAAGCAACCCCGTAATAATGGCAAAAATAAAAAAGAAAGCCACCAATCCCGATAAGTAACCTCCGACAATTGGAATCTGGCCGAAGTAATGTAGTTCATAAAGGGTATGGGCCATATGCGTTTTAGGCTTGTTGGGCGGCGTTATTTCGTGTGTTGTCGGATTGATGTACGTTGAAAAACGTTCCTTTTTTCCGTCCGAATGCTTGATGGTTCCGTAAAACAGCATCAACGGATTGGTTTTTGTTGGCGGCATCATCCCGAATTGCGAAGTGATATCAAACCCTTCTACTTGTTGTTGGACAATAGAGGTTATCTGGTCATAATCAACTATCTCGGGGTTGATACTTTCGAATCTCGCCTCTGGATTTTCCCAACGGTATAATTCATTCATAAATAAGGAAATCGCTCCTGCAAAAAAAATAACATATAATGCAAAACTGATCACGATACCCGAAACGGTATGTGCGTGGAATATTGCGTTATACATCCTCGGTTTTAAAGGTTTTAATCGCATACGCCTATTTATTTAAAAAGATTATACCTATGAAAATCAAGATAAGCAGCATATAGACCGCCCATACCTTCCAACCGTTTTTGGCGAGAAAGGCAATTACTAGAAGAAACGACCAGACTAAAAACGACGTAAAGGCAGAGGTTACAATCAAACCATCTTTGTCTTCTAAGATTGATCCTATGGCATTATGCAAGAGTACGGAGACAAAATATCCACCCAAAATGCCGGCAGTAATTTTCAATATTCTCTGTCCTGTACTTGAAAGATGCTTTTTGTCCGCCGGCATATCAAAGAATATTTTCGAATACAATTAATGCCATGCAAATTCCCGCCACTAGATATACCCATTTTCTGTTTAAGGGGAGTACGATCATCATAAAACAAAAATTAAACATGACGGCGGCAAAAAAAATGAAAAGCCCTGTTCCCAGACCATATACTATGGTAGATAATACCGCAGATGCTAGCAGAAAAAACGAGCCAATGATTTTGAGATACCTATTTTGAGGCCGAATTGGTCTTTTTAACAAAATGATTCCAGCAGGAAAATATTTTGAAGTTCTGTACAAGAAAAAGCAACCTATAATAGCAAATAAAAAAGGCATTTGATGTAATTTAGAACAAATATAAATAATATTACAACATAAACAACTCAAGTTTATAAAACAAAAAAGAGGCAAACACGTCGTAACATGTTTGCCTCTCCTATTTTCACCGCTAAGAATTTTTGCTTAGTTGTGAAGAGCTGTATTTATTTTTTAGCGGTGATATCAAATTCTAAGTCAACCTCTTGTGAAATCATCCAATCCTTAGGGTCACCATCTGTTCCGTAAGTAAGACCCCAATCCTGTCTATTAATGCTGAATTTCGATTGTACATTCACCTCGTTTTCACTGATGGATACTTTAGCTGGGAAAGATATATTTACTGTTTTTTCCTTAATGGTAAGATTACCACTAATAACGTTTGTTGCATCCGCTAATACACTTTTGTCTTTTGCAGGATCAAAAGATCTTACAGACGTGATTTCCAATTTCGATGTGGGATATTTTTCAACTTCGAAAAAATCTTCGTTTTTTAAATGTCCATCTAAATCTGCAGACGTCTTTCCGCCCGTTTTCGCCACATCTACAGCATCTTCATCCGTACGCAACGAATTCATGTCGATGGTGAATTTACCACTCGCAATCGTATCATTTTCCAAGGTCAGGCTTCCCTCGCTCTCCAATATTCCAAATCGCGGATCAAAACCACCTTTATGGTACGCTTTCCATTTTATGGAGCTGTTTGCACGATCAAGATAAAATACGGTACCTTTTTCCGTTGCAACTTCTTGTGCTGTTGATGTCTGTACTTTGTCTCCATTGGAGTTACCTCCACAAGCCGCCAATGCTAATGCGGCAACGATTGTTAAAGCTGATAGTTTTTTCATTTTTTATTTAACTGTTATTGATGTCTGAATAGCGCTGCAAAGGTAATATAAGGTCGGTTTAAAAAATGCATTAGTTACCAATTGGAAACTAGTTTCCAATTGGTAACTAAAATTCGTTTGTTTATTTTTGAAAAAAACTCCAGTATGATAAAGAGGAAAGCGGTTAAGAAATCGTTAGAATGTAAGGTTAGAATAACGGCGATAACAGACACGATGCAAGTCCTATCGGGTAAATGGAAAATTCATATCCTCGGAACGCTTTTGCAAGGTGGAAAAATGCGATTTATGGATCTTTTACGAGAGATTGATGGTATTGCCGCCAAAATGCTGTCCAAAGAATTGCAAGATTTAGAAATGAACCAGCTTGTAACGAGGACTGTCGTTGACACAAAGCCCATAACGGTCGAATACGAAGTTACGGAATATGGAAAAACGATGGAACCGATCATCGATGAAATTGCAAATTGGGGTGTTTTCTATAGAAATAGGTTGCACGGCAAGACCGAATAAATCAACACCTAGCCGACAAACCAGTTCAAGAGTAAAACGCCAAATAAGCCAATAACAGAAACCAATGTTTCCATAATAGACCACGATAGGAAAGTATTCCGCATCGATAAACCAAAGTATTCTTTAAACATCCAGAAACCGGTATCATTTACATGCGAAAACATGAGGCTCCCTGCACCAGTTGCCAGCACCATGAGTTCGGGGCTGCTGTGGGAAGACTCGAGGATGGGTAGCATAATTCCGGCTGTCGTAAGCCCCGCCACAGTAGCCGATCCAATAGCTAGCCGTATAATAGCGGCAATTGCCCAGGCCAAAACCAATGGTGACAGCGTAAGGTCAGCGGTAATTTCAGTGATATATAGCGCTAGGCCACTGTCCACAAGCACCTGCTTAAACACACCAGATGCTCCAATAATAAATAGTATCATCGTCACACCCCGTAGAGCATCTTCAATGCTCTCGGCCTGCTGTTTCAAACTCTTGCCCTGTCTTATGCCCATCGTATACATAGCCAATAGAGCCGCTAAAAGTAATGCAAATACGGGATCCCCTAGGAATTGTATGACCTTTAAGATACGGGAATTTTCGGGTAGAAACAGCGATCCAAATGATCCCAATGCGATGAGAAATACGGGAAATAGTCCGGTGAAAATACTTACAGCAAATCCAGGTGAAGTAGTCTGAATTCTGGATTTAGGAGCAAATAATTCTTCGGGTGGATTGGTGGGTATAGATTTCAAGAAGTGTCCAAAAAGTGGACCACTTATAATAATAGCCGGTACCGCGACAATCATTCCATAGATCATTGTTAACCCAATATCTGCCTGAAATATGATCGCAATAGCTGTTGCCCCAGGGTGTGGTGGCAGGTAGCCGTGCGTGACAGAAAGTGCTGCAAGTAAGGGGATACCCACGTAAAGCAAAGGAAGTTTGTTCGACCGACATACCATAAAAACAAATGGAACCAACACGATAAAGCCTACATTATAAAAGAGAGGAATTCCCACGAGGAATCCCGTTAATACCATCGCCCACGGGAGATTTCGGACGCCAAACACCCTCGTCAAAACATCGGTTATCTTCTGTGCTGCTCCGCCATCAGCAAGCAGCCTTCCTAAAATTGCGCCGAAGGCAAGTATTAGCGCCAACTGGCCCATTGTGCTACTCACGCCAACTTCTACAGACTTCATAATGGATGTCCCGTCCATTCCCATAGCGAAACCAACTGCCATCGACGTAAGCAGTAACGAAATTATCGAATTAAGCTTTACGACCGTTATTAATAGTAATAGTAAAATGATTCCAGCAAAAACAATCATCAAAGGCATAATACAATTATTAGATGTTTAAAATTCTTCTTTCAACTTAAGGTAGAGACGTTCAAATTTCTGAAAGTTCTCCATATAAATGCGATGGTTATTCTCATCCGGAAGATATCGTGTACTGTACGTGTCAATTGTATTGGGCGATAGGTATGCACCATTTATACCAAGTGCTTCCATTCCTACGATAGCCGCTCCCCATGCCGAACTTTCTACATTTTCTTTTACAAATACGGGTTTGTTAAATACGTCGGCCAGCATTTGAACCCAGAGCACGGAACGTGCTAGGCCACCACTTGCATAAATAGTTTCTATCGGTTGTGTTGTTTCTTCCAGTGCGATTCCAACGTTATACAACGCAAATAGCATCCCTTCAATCATCGCACGCGCAAAGTGTGCTCTACGATGCTGAAGCTGGATTCCAAAATAAAGACCTTTTGCTTTTGCATCCCAATATGGGGCACGTTCCCCCGTAAGATAAGGTAGAAAGATTAATCCGTCCGAACCAGGAGGGACGGATCTGATTTCGTTATCAAATAAAGCGGAGGAATCCGTACCTAACGATGACTGCGAAAGTTCGGACATAAACTGATCTTTAAACCAGTTTCGGACAACTCCTGCATTATTGATAGCACCACCTACCACAAATTCACCGGGACGAAGGATATAACTGAAAACACGTTCTTTAGCGTCCGTATTGGAGCGATCCGTCATTACCCGTATAGCGCCACTGGTTCCTACTGTCAGGGAGGCTACGCCGGGCTTGGTCGCGCCCACGCCCAAATTGGCGAGGCACCCGTCGCTAGCACCAATCACAAAAGGTGTGCCTACGGGAATTTTCCACCGCTGCGCTATCACTTCATCCTCTACTTTCATTACATAATCAACAGAGACTAATGAGGATAGGTGTTTATCTGTTATTCCAACCTCTGCAAGCGCCAGTTTACTCCAATGCAGCGTATGGATATCTAATAGACCCGTAGCGGAAGCGATAGAATAATCTATGACATATGCATGGAACAGTTGGAAAAATAGGTATTCTTTTATGCCAATAAACTTGTGGGTTTCGTTAAAGACAGTTGGCATATGCTTATTCATCCAAATTAGTTTGCATAATGGAGACATTGGATGTATGGGCGTACCTGTTTGTCGGAATAGGTTTTGGCCTGCGGGTGTTCCTTTTAAGTTATCTGCAATATCTTGGCTACGTGTGTCTGCCCAAATAATACAATTGGTAAGATGATTCCCTTTCTCATCCATGGCGATAAGCCCATGCATAGCACTGCTTACAGCTATACCTTCTAAGCGATGTTCCTGTTTACAATTTTTTATAGCATCCATAACTTCCGAAACTGAGCGGACACAAGCCTCGTAAATTTGCATCGGATCTTGCTCATAATAACCAGTTTGTGGAGATAAAATAGGATATGTTACGTTATATTGTGTAATGATTGTACCCCCGTGGTCAAACGCTATTGCTTTTGTAGAGGATGTACCGATATCTAAACCAATGATCATATTTTATTTATTCTTAGAAAAGCCGATTACAAGGTACGAAGATGTGCGTCATTTATAACCAGTTTTTGTTTCTTTTTAACAATAAAGTTTTCTTGGACACGCTGTAACCTTTTGCCATGTTCCTGCGTGTCCTGTAATAGGAGAAGGGCTGCCTTTATAGTGATTTCATTCGGTTCGTGTACGAAATCAAACTATCTCTTGAACATAATATAGTCTGTTATTAAAGGATTCAGGTTACTCAGCCTGAACTCCGTCGCAATCTGTGCGCGGTGATAAGTAGAATGGTTTATGACATGGAAAATAATGCTCCTAATAGGAGATGTAAAATCCCCTCCTGTACTTATTTTATAATTTACAATTTGGTCGAGATCGAAGCTCTCTATAATATCTATCGAATGCCTATAGTTCGTTAGATTCAGGTTTATGAACTCAGCCGTGTTGTGGATCTGCCATACACTGAAAGTCTTTGCTTTCGGATCAATCCTGTTGTTCCAGATCTGATGCGCGTTGAGTATGTGACTATATAAGTTGATGACATTTTCGGATAGTTTCTCTTGTTGAGAGACTATCGCGTGCGCCAATATTTGGTTGCATTCGAGATTATAATCGAAGAGTTCCTTGAAGAATTGTACCATTGTTTTATCCATGTAGATGGATTATAAATATACTTATATTCTTGTCTTGGGGCAATTTTAAGTAAGAGAAATCTTTATATACTTGTAAATAGATAATTGATCAGAAAAATAGGTTAATAACTAAAAACATAAAGCGATGAAAAAACTGCAATTCACAAAAGAAATTAACGCATCGGCTCAAAAAGTATATGAAGCGATGTTGGGTTTAAATGATAAGTCGACCTACGAACACTGGACGTCGGCATTTAATCCGACTTCTACATATGAAGGAAGTTGGGATAAAGGAAGTAAAATCCATTTCGTCGGCACAGACGAAAAGGGAAAAAAAGGTGGAATGGTTTCGGAAATCGTAGAACACAGACCCGCTGAGTTTGTTTCGATTCGTCACTATGGCTTTTTGGATGGTGATACCGAAGTAACTACGGGTGAGCAAGTGGAAAAATGGGCAGGTGGACATGAAAATTACGGCTTTCGAGAGAGCAATGGCATTACAACCGTGACAGTAGATATGGATATGACAGACGAATATCTCGATTATTTCAACAACACTTATCCAAATGCTTTGAATAAGTTAAAAGAAATTGCTGAAAAGTAAATTCAGTGATCGTGGGGTTAACCGCCACGCCTTCCTGGCACTATTGCTCCGGAAAAGTTGCGAGGTATAGATCCTCAACTTTCTTACGAGCCCAAGGTGTTTTTCTTAAAAAAGTCAACGATGATTTTAGACTCGGATTGTCAACGAAACAATTAATCCGTATCTCTTGGCTCAGCGCTTTCCAACCGCCATAGTACGTTAACAGTTCTTCGATAATCGTATCGAGCCGCTTGCCATGTAAAGGGTTGTTTGGTTGTTTTTCCATGCAATAAAGTTATGAAAAATAATGGTTTGTAAACAGCATCCCTATAGAAATTCAGATGTCGGTTCCACTCAATTCCAACGGCTTGTTCGGTGGCAAGTTCTCGGTCCCGAGCGATTCCATTTTTTGCATATTTAAATTATTCCCTATCTTTGCGCTCATTCTTGATTTATTTACTTTTTAATATCAAGGAATCATGACAGATCAAATTTACATATCGTCCCTTTCGCTCATTGCCTAATAAGGCAGTCAAACCCCGTTTTTTATAATTAAGCAGTTGTGTAATTAACTTATGCAATGTTTGCCTGCCTGAAATTTCATTAGATGGTGCTGCGCGCTCCTAAAGGTATATCCTTCTACAAGGACGAATTGCAATCAAAAATCAAATTCAACAAAAATTACAAACATTTCCAGATACAGCCCGAATCAGGCTTTTCTGGGTTTAAATATACATCCCCACATGGGCAATTTAAGAACAAAAGATTTAAGTAAGATAGGTTATCATAATGACCAGCTACGAAGTCTGGTTATTGGGATAGTCTCCAAAAACTTCAAACACCACAGTAAGCAACAAATACTGGAGCTGTTGGTGGATATTAAGAATGATCCAGAAGCATTTCTGGATGATGAATTGACAAGTAAAATAGCCGAGAAAATAATTGGTAAGGTAGAAGGAGCATCGTTTAAAGCTTACACGTTACGTGATGAACCGGTATTTTTTAAAACATATGGCGGTAAGGGCATTGAACCATCGGCTAAAAAACAAATGGAATTTGCTAGCCTGTTGCCGGTAAGCATACAAGGCGCTTTAATGGCGGATGCACATATGGGATTTGGCTTACCTATTGGAGGTGTGTTGGCCACGGATAACGCTGTTGTCCCATATGCGGTGGGTATGGATATCGGCTGCCGCATGGCACTTTCTATTATTGATGAAAGCGATAGTTTTATAGAAAGGTTTGCATACCAAATCAAGCAGGCATTAAAAAACCATACCCATTTTGGAATGGACGGCGGGTTGGACATCAGGCAGGAGCATGAAGTTTTAGATAGTCCGGTGTTCCACGCGATACCTTTTTTAAAACCTTTAAGAGGTAAAGCCGTAAGGCAATTGGGTACCTCTGGAAAAGGCAACCACTTTGTGGAGTTTGGTGAAATAGAGATGCTGGCCAATAATGTCCTGGGATTACCGGCCAGGAGGTACTTAGCATTATTAACCCATTCGGGAAGTCGTGGTTTAGGCGCGGCTATTGCTAAACACTATACGAAACTCGCTATGGACAGTTGCAAGTTGCCCCGGCATGCACAACAACTGGCTTGGCTGGACATGAATAGCGAAGAAGGGAAGGAGTATTGGCTTGCTATGACATTGGCTGGCGATTATGCCAAAGCCTGTCATGACCGTATCCATTCGAACCTATTAAAAGCTTTAGGGCTAAAAGCAATCTGTGTAGTGGAGAACCATCACAACTTTGCTTGGAAAGACACATTGTCCGATGGCAAAGAAGTGATCATACACCGTAAAGGCGCAACACCAGCCCATAAAAATGAGCTTGGCATTATTCCCGGTAGCATGACAACACCAGCTTACCTCGTGTCCGGCAAAGGAAACCACGATGCCCTGTATTCCGCATCGCACGGTGCAGGCCGTGCTATGAGCAGGCAAAAGGCTAAAGATAGCATGACAGTATCCGCCATGAAAAAGATGCTTATCAATGCCGATGTTACTTTAATCGGGGGGACGGTTGAAGAAAATCCGTTGGCATATAAAAACATTGACGCTGTCATGATTGCACAACGTGATCTGGTTGATATCCAAGGTAAATTCTATCCACGTATTGTTAGAATGAATAAAGAGTAATGATGAAGAAAATTATGATACAAATTACATCAGGTAAAGGCCCGGCAGAATGCTGTCGGGTTGACTATTCAAGTTATTGATACAATTCTCCATATTGACTAATTGTTGATAATACTTTCTTCTAACGTGTCCCATATTTTGTTGTATTGCAAGTCAGAATTGGTGTTTTTGGATTATTAAGCGCTTTTGTATTATTGTAAGAATATAGTTCGTTTTTGTTTTGCCGATTGCATGGCCGCATCGAGGATTTCGACAACGATGCAATTAATCGTTAATTCATAAAGATCAAGTTTGTCCAATACTAACGATCCATTCACTACCGCGGCCAATACAGAAAATGGATCATCAAACGGAGCCGCTCTTACAGGAAGTTGCTTCTTTTCTTCTTTATTGTTGCCCGAAAAGCGTTGTTGTAAGGTTGTTGCATCAGGTGCTATAGCATAACCTTTGGTGCCATATACTTCCATGTCCTTCCTAGAAAATGGCCAATTCCATGAGGCCTGAATCAGACATTGCGCGTTTGGATATTGTAGAATGATGGTCGCTTCATCGTCCACCTCTTTGTAGATGTTGGGTTTATTTTGATGTACTGCGGCCGTTACCGAAAGAGGTCGCTCGCCGTTCATCAACCACGTCATCAGGTTGGCGCCATAGCATCCAAAATCCACTAATGCGCCCGCTCCATTTTTTGCCGGATCGGTCAGTATCTCCAAGAATTCTTTGCTCACCCCGATTTCCTTTGGCCCTTGATGTCCGTCATTCACCATCACTTTTCGTATTTCCCCCAATTGACCTTTTTCTAACATTTCTTTGATCTGCTGATTGCTTTCGTACCACGATGTTTCAAAATTTGTCAGAACATGTATCTTATATCTTTCGGCAAGCTCTTTTATCTCTTTGGCATCCGCTACGGTCGTCGCCAAAGGTTTTTCCACCATCACATGGATCTTTCGCGGTGCGCAGGCACGTACAACAGCAATGTGTTCATTAATAGCGCCGAATGCCGACACAGCGTCCGGTTTTAGCTCATCCAACATTTCCTCCAAATCCGTAAAGAAAAGAGCTTTATCTAGCTGGTATCGTTTGGCATAATGATCAATCAACTCGGGATTGGTTTCATAAATGCCGATTACAACCACATCCTTTTTGTCTTTTCTGTTAAAAATCCAGTCTACGTGTCCGTGACTTAACCCAGCGACGGCCAGCCGTAAAGGAACTTCAGCAAAAACTAAATGGCTGATTAAAATCAAAAAGATGTTTAATAAAATGGGTTTCATGGTTACAAAAATATTCAGATCAAAGATAAAACATAATGAGGGTAAATTTAACAAATTTTAAATGACGGAAACGTGATATATACTAGCGTATAAATTACCTTTTAGTATCCATTTTTTGCTGACGATTCCTATAATTGAATGGAATTCTTTAGTTTTGACTATAGCTAGTTAGGAGGAAATTACGATATTATCTCTTAGGCGAAGCAACGTTTGGAAAAATTCAGAAATACGGACGAACAATGATATTGAAAGAAAGCATCGGCTATAACTACCGGAAATACCTGTTTACCGGGGTGTTTTCAGCTTTGCTGATTATGGGGTATGCGCAGGAAGGGGATAGACAACAGAAAGACACGCGACAACCTAGTGAGGAACGGCAGGAAAAACAAACTACATTTATGGATTCCATCGATGTTGTACGTGATTACCGACCGATGCTGGCCGATGCCATAAAGGTCCGCCGAAACCCGGATATGGACATCAACAAGGAAGCGATTGAGCGTCAGCTGCAGCAGATCGCTGCTGCTACATATTTTTCAAGAAATGGTTTCAAACAAGCCTACAATGATGAACTTCTTAAACGGAATCCCAACGCCTCACGCAACAATATCGACAATTACCGAATTAGTTATTTGGCCTACCGTGCAGGAGAGTACCCAAGAGCGACCTCTATTTTGGAGAGTTTGGAAAAATCGGATGCCTATTATCAGGGCGCAATAATTACTTTGGGCAATATTGCTATAGAGACTGGCGATAAAGAACGTGCGCGGAATGCTTTTCTTAACGCCTCGCGAATGGATCTCGATCCGGAATTGAAAATGATAGCGTTGTATAACTACGCCAAAGTCTTACATGAACTAGACTCCGTCCAAGTTGCTCTAGAAGTACTCCAAGGTTATATCGCGAAGAAATATACGGTTAGTGATCGAGATGGCAAGAAACAGGAGAGTGCCGAAACGTTATCCGTAGATGTTTTGTCGGGTACGAGTAATTTTCATGCGGGAGTAAGTATGCTGGAATCGTTAAACAAAAGGAGCCACGAAGCCGATGTAACCTATCAAAAAGCGACGTATTATCGTGGATTAGAGTTTTATAACGAGCGTGCTTTTGAAAATAGCATATCCATGTTCATGAGATCAGAAAAATTCCCGATCGATGCGGAAATGGCGGCGTTGGCCACATATTGGAAAGCAGAGGCGATGTACGAAGTACGTAAGTACAAGGAGGCGGTAGAAAACTTTTCCCGATTCCTTCGATTGCCCGCTGCGCGAAACACCAATGTTTACAATTATGCGAACTATGGTCTGGCATATGCGGCGTTTCGCAATAATAGTTTTGCCATGGCAGCTGATTACTTTGAGCGTTTTTTGGCGACCGATGGACATTCGATAGACGAAAATGTGCGTCATGACGTGATTGCGCGTCTGGGTGATTCGTATTTGTCCATACGCGATTACGGCCGAGCCAACAAATACTATGACCAACTGATCAACAGTAAAGCTCCCAATCAGGACTATGCGTTGTTCCAGCGCGGTATTATCTATGGATTGCAGGGCGACAACGAAACCAAGCTCAGTACACTGTGGTCTGTTGTGGAGCGATTCCCCGGTTCGAACTATGCGGATGACGTGGCCTTTGAGGTCCCTTACACGTATTTCACTAGGGGAGATTACGATACCGCCATTGAAGGGCTGCAGCGGATGATCGAACAATATCCCCGAAGCAGCTATGTTCCCCGGGCGTTGATGACCATTGGGCTTGTCCAGTACAATAAAGGTGACACCGAAGCGGCGAAGGCCTCCTTCCAGAAGGTGGTGGAACAACACGCTACAACTGATGAAGCAAGACAAGCGCTGCGTTCCATCGAAAATATTTACCTGGATCAAGGCGATGCTTCGAGTTATATTCATTACGCGACCAGCACCAATATCAGTAATCTGAGTGCCGCGGAGCAGGATAACTTCACTTTCGGAGTAGCCCACTCCTTGTTTGCCAAAGGGGCATATGAAGGGGCTGTGGAAGCGATCAATGCATACTTTGATAAATTTCCGAAACCCATACAAGAAAAACATGCGCGTTATATCCGTGGGGTGAGTTTGTACCGTACGGGGCATCCAAAAGAAGCGCTACACGACCTGAACATCATTCTGAATGACTGGACGAGCAAATATACGGAGAGTACCTTACTGACAGTGGCCGCGCTATACCTAGACTTGAAGGAATACAACGAAGCCATCGTGCATCTCAAAAAACTAGAGCTTACTTCAGAATATAAAGAAAACTATAACTACGCGGTAACTAACCTGATGATTTGTTATTTCGAAATCGGTGATTTGGATCAGGTGGCCAAGTATGCGAAGTTGATCAAGAATTATGACCGATCATCTGAGGAAGACATTGCCAAGGCGCACTTGTACAGCGCGCGGGCCATGTTGCGGGAAGGAAATGCGGCGCCTGCCATGAAGGAACTGAATCTGGCGGCGCTCAAGAGCCAAACGGCAGTAGGTGCAGAGGCACGGTACCGCATGGGGCAATTGCAGTATAAAAACAAGGAATACGACAAAGCCCAGGAAACAGCCTTTGATGTGATTAACAATATGGGGGAACAAGATTACTGGGTGGCCAAGAGTTTCCTCCTGCTTGCAGATACCTATTCTGTTAAAGGTAATAATATGCAGGCGAAGAGTACATTGCAAAGTGTGATTGAAAATTATGAAGAAGATGATGATGTCATTCCTTCAGCAAAAGAACGTTTACAGAAATTGAACATGAAGTAACTTATATAAAGCGATGTCTCTTATCAAGCAACTTGGCAACGGCTATCTCATTTTATTAAATCCCGTGTTTCTGCGAAAAAATCTTCTGTTGCACCTACAAATCTTTTAACTATTTTCAAATTTTTATCAATCACGATCTTCGTAGGATATGTAGTGATACCATACCTTATCGCGACATCATCTTTGTCGGAATTTATTAATTGGGTCCATTCCAGGCTGTAGTTTCTTATCGCTTCATTCCACTCTTCCGTTTTTTCATTACATGCAATCCCTATTAAGACTATATTTTTCTTGTTTTCTTCATAAAAAGATTTCAATTTAGGAATTTCTGCTAGGCACGGAGGACACCACGTTCCCCAAAAATCAAGAACTATTATTTTTCCTTCGAAATCCGACAGCGAGACGTCTTTGCCATTGTTATCTTTTAATTCGAAATGCGGTGCATCATTCCCTATGTTCAAGTTTTCCTCCGCTAATTTTACAGCGCTAAATTTTTGATAGTTTCTGTAGGCGTTTTCAAGGACGTCACGGAATATTCCGTTCCGAATGTCTGCTGTTAGTTTCGGATAATACGTAGCAAACTTCTCCAGTGAAAATCTAGAAATAAGGTATGCCGACAAATCTTGATCAAAATTATCATTTACATAATCTGTTTTGGCTTGGGAAATTTTACCAAAATACTGCTGTCTGGTATGGAATAGTTCGTTGATTTGATCCTCGGTTCCGCCATTTTCTCGTATAGAATCCATTTTAAGCTCAATTTTAACAGCTTCTATAGTAGCGGTTTTATAAGATGTGCGGAACTGCGCCAATTTTTGACTAACATCATTCCCCGAAGTTTGATAATTAAGATAGCGCTCTTCGAGTTCACCTTCGATAGTGATTTGTTCATCTGGACGGCTAAAAAGTTCGATAAATTTTGTTCGAGCAACGTAAAAACTGCCATCACTTCTTTTATATACCGCTTTACGTGGAATTATCGCGTAAGCTGTGGGCTCGGTGGATACTGGATAGGTGAACATATTGTTGTTCGCTATCAATGTGTCTTTATGCATGTCCTCGATATTTGCCAGAGGATATTTCCAAATATAAACCGTGTCATTGCCGAGTCCCTTTATTGTCGCTGTGATTTGCGCATTTGATCGTCCAAAAGGAGCCATCGCCAAAATAGAAAATAAGGTGATTACTAAAATTTTCATCATTAAGGATTTAAATAAAAAGATATTAAAAACAGTACTGAAAAAGTTAAAATACAAACACTTGTATTTTTAAAAGTAGACCGTTGTCTTTGGTTATCTAATATTAATTAGGGGGATGCAGGTTATTCCTCGGTGGTTGTCGGAAAATTATCGGTAAAGGAGAATGGGAAATAGCTTTCCAATTCATTGCACCCTTGATACTTCCATTCGGATTTGCTATTTTCAACCACGAAATCCTTAACAATATATACATTGACCTCGTTTCCACAAGACATTCTATTCAAATATCCTTGGCGAAAATATCAGCAACGTGTACTTGATGAACTGCGTTCACATCTTACTGACAGGCATCTTCACATTGTAGCTCCACCGGGATCAGGAAAAACAGTGTTAGGCCTAGAGGTAGCTATCCGAATCAACCAACCCACTTTAATTCTAGCTCCGACCTTAGCGATTCGCAATCAATGGATCCAGCGGTTTTGCGAATTATTTCTCCAAACAGCCGAAGTTCCAGAATGGATTTCCAGAGATATACGACGACCTAAGTTCTTAACGGTTGTAACTTATCAGGCCATCCATAATAGTGCCTGCAATAATGTAGAGGCTTCAGCAAATGAAATAGATGCCGAAGACAACGAAGCCGAGGAAAAAACCACCACCGTACTTCGGCGCAGCCGTAACCACAACCGTAACATCAATCAAATTATTAGAGGCTTGAAACAGGTTGATGTAAAGACCATTGTGGTGGACGAAGCACATCATCTAAAGAATGAATGGTGGCAAACGTTAATTCGTTTAAAAGATAAGTTAAATCCCGTGATCGTCGGATTAACAGCCACACCTCCCTATGATGTCACTCCTTTGGAATGGCATCGTTATATCACCTTAAACGGCCCCGTTGATACAGAGATTTCGGTGCCTGAACTCGTGGTGGAAGGGGACTTATGCCCCCATCAGGATTATATCTATCTCACTACACCTTCCAGTGCGGAAAATATTATCATTCATCACTTCAGAGAAAATGCCCAGCGCTTTTTTAATGAACTCAGACAAGATGAAACGCTGCTTACAGCTATCGAATCCCATCCCCTCTGGCTGAACCCAACGCAGCATTTAGAAGTTATTTATGAGGATATCTCTTTGTATTCAGCTAGTCTCATCTTTCTGCATGGCAACGGCCGCCCTATTTCCGAAGATCATCTAAAAATTATTGGTGCAAGCGAATTCGATATTCCGCATTTGGACTATGAATGGATGGCGCGTCTGCTGGAATTCTATCTGTTTAAGGAGAAAGTATATTTCGATTCTTATACAGAACATCGTACTACTTTAGAGAACCGACTCCGTCGCAATGGTTTGATTGCCGGTAGAAGGGTCAGTTTTAGTAAGAGTAAACGGGTAACCACGCATTTAACATCCAGTATCAGTAAACTGCAAGGAATAAAAGAAATCGTATCGTTCGAATATGAAAAACTAGACAAGGGCCTTCGAATGGTTATCTTGTCGGATTATATCCGGAAGGAGTATTTTCCCAAATCGTTCACCAACACGATTGAGATCAAGAAAATGGGGGTTATCCCTATTTTTGAAATGCTTCGAAGAGAACAGATTAGCAATCTGAAATTAGGAGTTATGACCGGATCACTGATTATCATTCCACAACAAGCATTCGCTATTTTTGAGGAAAAAGCCAAGAGGTATGGACATCAGCAACTTGCCTTTTCTCCGGTTCCCTTCGACGACAGCTACGTGATCATTCAACAAAATGAACAGTTAAAACACGATATTATTCATATTGTCACCCAAATTTTTCAACGTGGGGATATTGAAGTCCTGATCGGTACAAAATCTCTTCTCGGAGAAGGTTGGGATGCTCCAGCGATCAACTCGCTCATTCTGGCAAGTTTTGTCGGTTCGTTTGTGTCCTCTAATCAGATGCGGGGTCGTGCTATTCGAACACAAAGCGGCAATCCAGCCAAAACCGGAAATATCTGGCATTTAGCCTGTATAGACCAAACAATCGCTAATGGTGGTGACGATTTTCAACTGTTACGGAGACGTTTTAGAAGTTTTGTCGGTGTTTCGAACGACGAACCAATCGTGATTGAAAATGGGATCAGACGAATCATGACCGTCGAGGGTCTGTTAAGCCAAGCGGATATATCCAGCCATAATCAACAAAATATGGTGCTGGCCGGTAACCGGCAGGATTTACGCCTGCGGTGGGAAAAAGGTCTTCAATCCGGTATTAACTTAGTTGAAGAAATTAAGATTCCTTTTTATGAAGAGGGGGGATACCAGGCTGTAAAATCCGTTCATTTGCAAAAAACGATTGCCAATTTGACAGGAACATTAGCTAGCGGTATAGTGATATATATGGAAACGGTCTTAGAAATCGTGTTGCGGGCACAACGATGGATCAAAACCTTTCATGATGCATACATTGCTTTAAGTATCATCGGCGTTGTTGGCTTCCTTATTTTTGGATATCGATCATTCAAAGCACTTCGAGTATATATTGGTTACCGTGATATTGCTAAAGATATGAAAAACATCGGTGATGCTGTGCTTATGTGTTTGATCGAAGCAAACGCTGTACATACGGAACGCACCAAGCTGATAGTAGAATCTTCGATGGATGAACATGGAGCTGTCTTTTGTCATTTAGAAGGTGGATCAACGTTTGAAAAATCAATTTTCATTCATACCCTGGAAGAGATTATTAGCCCGATAGATAATCCACGTTATATTATTATTCGTAAAAGCAAATTCATGACGTTTTTAAATCAACGTGATTATCATGCTGTACCTGAAATTTTTGGTCGAAACAAAATGTTAGCTGAATATTTTGAAAAACAATGGAATAATTATGTAGGTCAGGGCGAATTAGTTTTTACACGTACGCTCATTGGCCGGCAGGTATTAGTTAAATCCCGCGTTAAATCTTTACTATCCCAATTGGATGATCAGGTAGAACACGTTAGCAAATGGAAATAGGAAAGAATGGTATTCTGTGCTGCCCGCGGTTGACTCTAGGAGAACTACCTATAAAATCCTATCTTTAGTTCCATGAGCTATATCATGATTCAAAATATTATTTTGCAGCTGCAGGACTTACAGGGGCAAGAAAATTGGTTAGATGAAAATTTCGAAAAGAAGATCGGAAGCGTCGCAGAAGATAAAGTTTTCAAAAGACCCTTGCCGGAACTGCATAGTGTTGCTGAACTCATTTCCCATGTATTGATATGGAGGCTAGAAACGATACGGAAATTAAAAAATCTGGATGCCAAATTAACAATAAATAGCCCTGAAAACTGGCGGACGAATGATGAGTTAATGAAAGTTGGATGGCAGAATTTAAAGAACGATTTTTTCCAAAGTTTGTATACGCTTACTGAAATTTTAGAGGAAAACGACGATACATTTCTTGATCAGCGCTATCG
The DNA here is from genome assembly GCF_004208525.1 of Sphingobacterium corticibacterium. Lineage (GTDB taxonomy): Bacteria > Bacteroidota > Bacteroidia > Sphingobacteriales > Sphingobacteriaceae > Sphingobacterium > Sphingobacterium corticibacterium. The sequence continues at coordinate 194,379 of NZ_SGIT01000001.1, forward strand.
TAATAATGAAAGTTTTAAATATCTCATCGAGGGGCTTATCCACCATGATCTTTATCATTTAGGACAGTTGGGTATTACCATTAAGTTTCTGCGATTAGAAAAGTAGTGCTAAATTAAATTATAGTTTTCGTTTTAAATCCAATAGGTTTCAGTATTTCTTGGAATCCTTCTTTATTCTTTATCAGAGATCAGAATAAAGATCTGTTTAGAATACGCTGTATCATGTACGGATGGTGACTTGCAAATTCCCGCTCGAAATCGTTAAGTCCATATAAGAAACAACTCATTTTAATCCGTTCCCCTTGTTTTGAATAGAGGCGAATCTGTTGCATGTTTTTGTTGAATTCTGCATCTGTTAGATCTTCCCATTTAATACAACTTGTTTTTCCCCATGCATTGTAGGAGGTAATAATTTCGGCGTTGTAAATTACCCGATGGTTGTAGTAATAAAAGGTGAGATGGATGAAGCCGTACAGTATAGCTAGTAATACGACTATAGGAAATATATAAGAACTCCACGTTTCATTGTCTTTCGTTTCCCAGCCAAAATAGAAGCCGATTCCTATAAAGAACAATAATAATATACCCAAAAAATAACCTAGGATCGCAAAAATAATATGGTTTTTAAGCATTTTGTCACCATTTGCCAAAACTTGGAAGTGTGCACCTTTCTTTTTTGCCAGACCAATAGTCCAACCCATAATCGCAAAAGTTGCCAATAGCGTAATAATACCGAAGCTCATAATATGATCAATTAACGAGATAAAGATAGACTGAAAAATTGGATTATGACTGTTTCGGTCCAAAAAACATCTAACTATGGGACTTATAGGGGGCAGTAAAATTGGTTAGATTTTTACGAACTTTGTGCTATTTTTTTAGTATAAAAGAATGGTATATTTGCTCTGTAGGCTACCGAGTAAAATCCAAATAAGGTACCGCTTTCCGTCAGTGGGCGACTCAGAACATCGATTTAAACGGGATGGTGAAATAAAGATCAATGACAATGCTTTGGTGACGTTGGCCTTATTCGTAGCTCAGAGTGACCCTCAGGAAAAAGAATTGATGGTCAAACTGATTACACAACTTATAAATAGCCGTTAGGATAGCTTGGTTGGAGTTTCTTAACTTATACAAATAAGTAAGTACTAAAACACTTGTAGGTATTTTGTATATATAATTAAAAATGATGTAGATGGTTTGTGAGGCTGAATAGGATAAACATTTGCCCATTTCTTCTTTCTTTTGTTTTAAATAAAATTATAAGATTATGACACCGAAAGTTCAATCAATTATAAGCTATCTTGGCTTTTTATGGTTAGTGGCATTTTTTGGTTGCTTTTTTTCATCCACGCTGTTGGCGCAGGGAATTCCTGCACAGCAAAAATTTGTGATAAAGAAAAATCGGATTATTGATAATGAAAATATTTTCACCTCAATAGAAATACAGCAATTAGACAGTATTGTCACGCGTTGCTGGGACAAAGGAATTGCAGAGATCGCTATTGTAACCCTTGACGACCGCCATACCAATAAAGAAAATTTTGACAGCTACGTATTCAATAATCTTACTTCTTATGCATTAGGCGAATATGGAAAAAACAATGGTATAGTGATTGCCATCTCTAAAAAACTGCGTCAAATGCGTATAGAAAACGGATATGGGATTGAACAGGTTTTGAGTAATGCAGCAACCAAAAAAATCATCGATGAACAGTTTATCCCAAAATTCAAAGATGGTAAATATTTCGAAGGTACGCTAAATGGGCTGCACACGATTATCAGTGATGTAGCAAAAGTAATGAAAGAAGAAGATTTTACCCTTGCGTCTTCTATTTTTACGCCTTCCATTTTTAAAAAGATAAGAGCTTTTGTGTTAGAAAACGGCTCGCCGCAAACATTCCGTAATCTGGATAGCGATAATCCTTCGTACAATTTCACATCGCTGGATGTGTTCCTCGGGCCCTCAAGAAAGAATTCCTTTGTGTTGAAAGATTTTCAAGAAGATAATTATTATGAAATGACCATTCGGGATAATGACGGCCGTCTATATCAGTTTGTATATTTTGAAAAATCTATACCCGAACAAACATTCATCCACCGAAAGATGAAGCCTGAGAAAGTGTACTGGTGGTATCCCGGTGACAAATATCTTTCATCAGACGTATGGCCTTTACTGGCACAGATAGAAGATGAAATAGTTCAGAATTCAGCGGTAAATGAAGCAAAGCCTTTCACGGAATATCAATGGATATTGAAACAGGAATTTCATCCGATGGAACGTGTATATAAGGATATTGAAAACAATGATACGCTGTCTTTTCACCATAGTCACTTTTCCGTCGATGGAAAAAACGCAGGTACATTCTATACTAATCCAGCGGAAAGAATATTAACGCTCAAAATGGAAGACGAGGAACGACCTGCATTCGCTATTTTCAAGATGAATGATAGCTATCGCTACCGTTATAACTTCAACAAAAAAGCAAGAAAGCTATATCTCGTGCCATTGGATGAGCAGGAAGGAGATGACCTTGTTTGTGTAGAGGGATGTACGTTGTTGTTTGAAATTTTAGAACAATAAAAAAGATGAAGATGACAGAAGCCAACCGTAATGAAAGAAAAAAGTTAGTTAGTTCCAAAATAGATTTCATCCTCATGAAAAAATAATAAGGTCCAGTTCAAGCTTTGGTCAATTACAGTTAGGTCATCAGTACAACGATAGGTTCTACTTGTTTCATTTTTATCAATATTCCACAAATGGCAGAAGCAATTAAGATAAATCCACCTCTTATTATTATCGCTTATTTTTTTGTTCCAGCAGTTCCCTAACTTGAGGATGGACAGCTTTTGGATCAAATTTATCGGTTAGATTTAAATATTTATTAGCACTATCTTTTTGATAGAAGTAGGAATACGCAGCCGTCAACTGTGCCAAAATCCTCGGATTATTCTTGTCTAAAGTATTGGCTTTTCTTAAGCTTTCAATAGCTTTATTAAGCGTGTTTAAATCTTGATCCATGCTAAATAATTGTCCGTAGCTCGTCGCTTGCGATTCATAAACCCTTGGATTGGCGGAGTTGATTTTTAATGATTTCTCAAAGAAATAGATCGATTCTTCCAGTTTATTTTGTCTTCCCAGTAGATTGCCGAAACCCCAATAAACATCGGCATTTGTACTATCCAAGAGCCAAGCCTGATTAAATCTTTTCATAGAACTTTCCAAGTCATTTTTATAGAAATATTCCCAAGCCATATCAATGTAAGACACTGCGGCAGTTTTTCTATCTGAAAATTTTGAATCTACAGAAGCGAAGAAATCGTTGTCGATTTTAATTTGCGCTGCGCATTTAGTTAATTTGCCATACATGGGAAGGAGGTTAATACCTTCTTTACAGTCTTGCACCGATGAACATGCTATGTACAATAAACAGGTAAAAGTTAGTATTAGAAATTTATTCATATTTCTGTATCGTGTTTTTTAAGCCTTATCGTATTTTGCCATTTTTTTAAATTTTTATTTCGTCACTATTCCTTCACCACGGATCATAATGGTATTTCTTTTATCAATATTCTCTTTGGATTTTGTCAATAATTTTATTAATCCTATCTCGACTTTGTCTTTATTGGTTTTCAGTTTGTCTACGATTATCGTTAACAGGTTATTTTCATCTACAAAATAACTTTCTTGATCAGAATTGATCACATCTGCGTCCAGCATGAATACTACAGGTATTTCTTTAAAGCTTGTATATTTATTTTTCAGTTCTGCTAACGAAATAAATTTTGGAGTATATTCTGCTTTAGTCTTTATATGGATTTGACCCGCATATGTTTGCGTTCCGATTACGGTATCTCTTTTGACTACATTCATGCTTTCTATTTGTTCAGCGTTGATAGAACTAAGATTTTGTATAAATCTATCATTAATAAAGTAGGCGGGCAGCTGTATCTGTTTCTCTTTGTCAACTATGATCACTCGTAAGGAAGTGTCTCTACTTTTATTGATTGTAGCAGGCGTGGATTTCTTTGAGAACACATTTTTCGCTCTTTGGGCAAATGAATGTGTCGAAGTAAACACGATTAGAAGGAGAATAAGCTTTTTCATGATTATCCTATGATATCGTCTGTTTTCCAGTCCGTAAAATCGATCACTTCCGTTTGACACACAGAACAATTTCGTCCTCGTTCAGAAGGAGAGATGTTATCCCATTTCTCAATGCAGGTTTTTGGAGTTGTTATAGACATAAATTAGTCAGTTGCTTTAGTTATTTGTAAAATAACTAAACTTCATAAAACTACCAAAAATCTTTTATAAAACAATGGAGCTGTCAAAGTCATTTAGGCGGGTCAGTGGTGCATCCCGCATGGCCCCCGATGGGTTTGATAAAAATGTCGCACACAAGCAGTTTGTAGACATTTCCAGAAAACTGGCCGTTCTTGCTGCGCAATATAATATCGTACTCTCGCTAGAAAGCCAAAATAAAGAAGAATGCAATTTCATCAATACTTTGCAAGAGGCCATGTTGATTGCCAAAGAAGTAGATCATCCGAATTTCCGTGTAACGGTAGATATCTACCATATGATGCGTGAAAATGCGCCAGCTGACCATATTATCGATGGAGGAAAATATATTTATCATTGTGATATAGGTGAGAAAGAAACACGTTCCGCTCCAGGGGTCAAAGGAGATGACTTTGTGCCTTATTTCCGTGCGTTTCAGCAAATTGGTTACAAAGGAATGGTCGCATTGGAATGTCAGTTTACGGATTTGGAAACGGAACTTCCTTTAGCGAAAGAAACTATTGTCAAACAGTGGGAATTGGCGAAAAAGCTATAGCTGGATATCAACTTCTGTGTCGACTTTTTCTTTGGCTATGTGTCACTTAAATATTCGGGCGTAAAACCTAGAAAGGATGCGATAAGATATTGCGGTACCCGTTGTTTCTACACTGATTTATCGTTGCTAAGTTGGCGAAGACGAAACCATTCTTCCTCGCTAATACGAAATAGAAGTTTAGCATATCTTTTGGCGGACGACGACAAATTGATAAAACTTTTCGGTCGATGAAGAAGTTCTAAATTGAAAGCACTATTATGGACACGGTAAAAACATCTACACTACAAAATCTATGCAGGATCTTTTTGGGCGGCTTCATGTTATTTGCGGGTATAAGCCACTTATCCTTTATGCGGGAAGAGTTTTTGGCTCAGGTACCTAGGTGGTTGCCAAGCACACCGGCTTTTATGGATTTTGTGGTTGTGTCCTCTGGAATTGTTGAAATTGCTCTTGGATTGGCAATGATATTCCTAAGTAGGTATAAAGTTAAAATAGGCATCATATTAGCCATATTCTATGTGCTCGTCTTTCCTGGCAACATCTCACAGTACACCAATCAAATTGATGCTTTTGGTCTCGATACCGACCAAAAAAGATTTATGCGGTTGTTCTTTCAGCCGGTCTTAATTCTGTTGGCGCTTTGGTCAACGGGGGTAATTAAAGCCTATATGCAAAAAAGGTTACACAGGTCTTAGTTTGGTGGACCCCTTAATTAATCATCTTGTAATTTAAATATCTGAAAACATGTCGCAGGGTCGGTAATCTGGCTCGTCAAGTATTTCAATTGTCAAGCTTTTATATTGATATCGTTTCATGTTGTAATCAATTTTGGCGGTTTCCCATTAGAAAGCTACTCCGTTCAGCGTATGGGTGCAGCAACTACAATAAGGCGTTAAATCATTTGCTTTTAAATCTGGATTCGACAGTTGCAAATTTCCAATATCATCTATGTACATTCCAGAAAAATAGGAAGATTCACCAACTCTCACATAATCTTGTCTTTCATCTGGATTTAAAGCCACTATCCAAAATATAGGTTCCGTTTTATCTAGTCTAGACTTGGCTTCGCTAAAAACATCATTCCAATTGGAACCAACTTTTGACAACAAAAATCTAAATAGCGGAGTATAGTCGAGGCCGCGATCTTTTTTGCCAAACATTGTACCCCTAATCTGTTCCGGAGTTTCACCTTTTTTATTCTTCGAATATTTAAAGTCACCGCCAAAGTTGTGACGAATACCTCTTGCTTTGGTGTTGACCTTTCGGTATAATGGTTTTTTAGTTTTGTTTCCAAACATTCCTTATTCCATTTAATATTATTTGCAGTGTTTTTCTAATAATGACTTTCCAGAGTCGAATCCGAGATTTCGCAGTATTCTGAAATCCTCGCAGGCAGACTCTTGATCATTCAACAAGAGATAACAGTAACCACGATTTATCAAAGCTTTTTCATTTTTAGGGTTTTTGGCGATCATCCTGTCAAAGTACGTTATAGCGCCATAAATATCACCTTCCTCAATCCGCTTCGCAGCGTATCTAGTATATCGTTCATCTGTTAAAAATTGATCCATAAAATTGAAATCTATTTCCAGGGTGACTTGAGCGTCAACGGGCTCTCCATTGTAATAAGCCGGCTTCCAATTCTTTGCCATTTTACTACAGGTTTTAATAAATTCCTTGTTAAATTTATCATCCATACCTTGCAAGATTTTTATGTTATCTACGGAGCCAGATTTACGAACAACAAAAGTTGCCAAAAACAGCCGTCCATAATCCTGGGAAAAGCCCATCATATACTTGCTATAAGATGGCATCGCCGTCTGCAAAGCATGGCGTAGACCATAGGGATTCGAAAAAGTAGGATGGATCTTTCGACTGGCTTTGTAAACCGTGTCAGTTTTAGAAATACCTACCAAATCCTTTCCATTCCATTCCGATGTTTTTTGTAAATGTTCGTATCTAATTAATGTTATTAATAGCGAACTTGGATCTGTTGCTCCTAAAGTTCCCGGTTGGACCACAATTAAGCTATCCGAATTAAGACGGATAATTCCCAATGTTATTTTGGCGTTAAAATTGGTAGAAATCTCTATTGTCCCGTTTCTATCCTCATAAGAATTGAAGTTTCCTGCATGCGTATAGTCCGTAATTATGGCAGCCTTGTTCTTTGGTTTGAAGCTGTATTTTAAAAATGTATATTTCAGCGGGTGCGATTCTTCTACTTCCGTACCGTCTAAATAGGTCACACCTACTTTTATCCAATCGCCTAACAGGGTTGCTTTTTCTTGTGCCTTTATTGGGAAAAATCCATATAGTAATAAGAAGAGGGTTGTTATTGCTAAATGGATATGGCTACTATTAGCTTTTAAAAATATGTTTCCTAAATAATTCATAATTGTCAATTATGTGAAGATGGTTTTTGTTCGTTAATAGGCATGTCCAAAGAGTTTTATATTAGTTTATATCTTTCTTAAAGATTGAATAAATCGTTTCCGCACATTGGGGGTCTGTTTTCCAATCGGTAAAATCGACCACTTCCGTTTGACAGACAGAACAATGCCCTCCTCGTTCAGAAGGAGACATGTTATCCCATTTCTCAGTGCAGGGTTTTGGAGCTGTTATAGACATAAATTAGTCAGTTGCTTTAGTTATTTTACAAATAACTGAACTTCATAAAACTACCAAAAATCTTTTATAAAACAATGGGAAGATGTCAAAGTCATTTAGGCGGGTCAGTGGGCAAGCATTTACATTTTCTCCCACAATACTCCCGCAAAATTCGTGAATTTAGCCATCAAGCCGTTTTTGAAGCACACCATGAGCTGATCAGAGCTGCCCGTGTTTCTGTATTCTTTGTAGATGACTTTCAGGCCGTACGTCGTGGAGAGATCGGCTTGTCCAGTTTTATACGCATGCAGGCTGAGAAAATGGGATGTACCGTCAGAGATTGCTGACCTAACATGCTATCTGCTCCTGTAATTAAAATCTTATTTTTCATTTTCTGTATTTTTTTAAGCAATCTTTTTATCAATCACTGCTGTGGTTTTCCGCTTGTTGTTTTATACATTTTAGAATTTCCCGCCTTATCAGTGCACTGAAGGGGCTAATTATAGTCCAATAATTTCTAAATCTTCTTTTAATGACGGCATTTAAACATAAAATGCGTGTTTCCGTTATTACTTTTGTTTTTGATGGCTCGATTTCTGAAATTTTGAAACTCCATATCGCTTTTGCAAATTCTTTGTCTTCGAAATCTCTAAATTCTCCCGAACCTATCTTTTTTAGATTTCCGGATATCGTCCAAAATTTTCCGACAAGGCCTAGCACTATTTCCCTGTTTTCCTGAACCTCCAATTTCTTGAACCCAATTTTTTCCAGACCGATCATTGTTAAACTTTTCGGTACGGGAATACCACGTAATCTAAAAAGCCAGTAAACAATCTCTGAATTTCTAAAGTCAAGATCTTTGATTAATGGGAATACTCTGTCCGCAGGGCTATTTATAATAATCTGTTCCGACTTTGAAACATCAAAAACTGGCAGATATTTTTCCTGTAAATCCATAGTTTTTTATATAATAGGGTCATGAGATAAATATCTTTATTATCCTTACTGATATGATATGTTATGCGTTTATTATAATAAGGATATAAGCAACCAGATAGCACAAAAACGGCACACAAAGTGCGTAGAAAGCGGCCTTGATCAAAAAACGGTATGCTATCCAAGCAAAGACTCCGCTGCAAAAAACCGTGGACACTAATAGCACTTGTCCGGTTTTTAGGAGTTCAACGTGTTGGAATGCCATATATGCACCTATTATTCCCATAAAGAGGAGACCTACACCGAACCCGGCATTAAATCCAATCCACGCATTCCATAAATTTGAATTTTGATCAACTTCCAGTTCGGAATTTTTCATTGTATCCATCAACTCTCGGGTTTTCGGATACAATTCTGTCGTAAAAAATATTCCTCTCACATGGAGTAGACCTATCAGTGAGATCACAATTGAGCCAATGGCCCATAGTATTATTTCTGTCATCAGTATAATTTTTAAGTTTCTTGTTTTTTTATTTAGTTCCCCGCACGGTTTTCTTTGTACTTATCACGATTCTGTTCCATGCATTGATGGTAACAACCGCCATAATGATCTGTGCGATAAGATGGTCGTCAAATAGTTCTTCAGCTTTATGATAAGTAAAGTCACTTAACCCACTTTTATTGATTAACTTTATTTCTTCCGTTATCGCTAAAACTGTCTTTTCTTCTTCTGTAAATAGTTCGGTTTCCTGCCAAGCATTGAGGAGAAAAATCCGCTGAGAAGATTCACCGTTTTTTAGTGCATCAGAGGCATGCATATCAATGCAAAATGCACAACCATTGATTTGTGAGGCACGAATTTTAATTAGGCCCAAATGTGTTTTTGGTATTTTTGTGTTTTGTAGGTAAGTCTCTAACGAAAACATTGCTTTGAATGCATTCGGCTCAAGCTGTTGAATATCTATTCTTTTTTTCATTATGTTTTATTTTAAATTCATTAATTTTTTTATCGAAATAAATTACAATATCAAGGGTGAAATCTGTCGGGAACTTTCAATATCATTTGCTGAAAGCAGGTAGCGATTTCTTTCGCCGATAGTTCAGATATTTTGATGTCTCCCTTTATGCCAAGTTTTTCAATTACTTGTCTGGCTTGACTCTTCCTAAATATAGTTTTTAGTACAGTAAGTGCATTTGAACTAGGATTTCTAATCAGAAAACAAAGATATCTTAGGTACCTTTCCTTCATTTCTACCCCAATGTGACAATTTTTCTTCCTGATAATTCCTAAAAGAGCTGACCTGACCTTTGGAGGAGGGGTGAAGCTACTAGGAGATATTTCATATATTATCTGGAAGTCGTAAAATGTACGGTAAAATAATTTAAAGGGATCTGAAGTACAATTTACTGTTAATTTGGATGCAGGTTCAAACTGCATAATGAGGCTAGCGCTATCAAAGTACTCCATATTATCATACATTAAGTATTTTAATATATTTGATGTGAGAAAGTACGGAATATTGGCAACCACTTTAAAGTTTACTTTCGGGGCTTTGAAATTTCTAAAATCTTGATTTATAATTTCAACGCTTTCGTGGTCTATGAATTTTTGTTTTAAATACTTGGCTAAATACTTATCGTTCTCGACTGCATATACTTTATTACAACGTTTAAACAAATGGGTTGTTATAATGCCTTTTCCTGCACCAATGTCTAAAACGGTATCATCGTTTTTGATTTTAACAAGATTAACTGCATCAGCTATCAGCAAATTATCTATAGTGAAATGTTGCCCAGTAAACCGTATGGGGATTCTGTTTTTTTTCATGAAAATTTCTTATGAATGAATACTAAAAATCACATCGCGGAAGACGCGATGACGGTAGTGTTCAATTCCAAGAAATTATAGGGATAATATTATCTACCCAAAATCATATCGCCGAGGAGGCAATAATTTGTAATATCTAGTAATGAATAGCTACCAATTTTTATGCGGTAGCCCAAGGTCTATAAAAACCAAAAAATGATGTCAATAACATATTATAATTTTTTAATAGTAATTATACAAACCTAGTGATATTCTGTCACTTTTAGAAAATTTCATAAAAAATTCGCAATTTCTTTCCTTAAGATTTTATAAAAATATAGCTTTACAAGCTCGATTCAATCCTGTTCCTTGATAGGCTATTCCCAATCAAGTCCACAAATAGATTTCTTGGTAGGGACTTTCGCGATAAAAACATCAGATTGTTTGTATGTTAAATTTCGAAAACGTAATTTTAAAAAAAATCCAATAATTAAATTCAACTATGTCCTTTCAAGCTTACATCGACAATATTCAAAAGAAAACTGGAAAATCACCTGACGACTTTAAAAAAATGGCAGAAGAAAAAGGCTTTTTGGTAAATGGAGAATTGACTGCAAAGGCAACGCAAATTACGAACTGGTTAAAGGAAGAGTTTGAGTTGGGGCACGGACACGCTATGGCAATATATGCTTCATTAAAAGGGAAAACAGCGTAAATATCCTGCTATTTGAATACGCAGTAAATAGCGATGTTTCGCAGATCAGAACGTCGATCTAGTTACCAATTTGTCTGATGGCATTCCACGGTTCAAGCCATACGCCGAATTCACTCTGACTTACGTGGAATCGAAAGAAAGCATTTCGTAATGACTCTGCGCATATTCAACGGCTTACCTGCAGATCGTAGAAATGCTACTGAAAAAAGAAAGGTTAGCAGCATAAAAAAGTTTCCTATTTTAATTAGCAATTCCAAAAAAAGCCGCCTCTGTGAATTTGAGACAGCCTTTACAAAAAAGTTTTTTTAAAAATGTTTAAAAAGTTATTTATTTAACAGAAACATCGGCCATTTCCCACCACCCATTTTTATTGGGGCTTCCTGCTAATGCTAAGTTGAGGGCTGGAATATTCCCTTTGGTGCGATCAATAATACCCAGTGCCAACTTGTATTGACCAGGTGGAATATTGTTTTCTTTTACCTTTAAAGTGTAATTTTTTGCTACACCTTTTAACCAATCAGCTGGATCAGCATGTTCATCTATAATTAGTTTTGCAATATCACCAGTATTTGGATTCAAGAATGCGAATGCAATTTGATACTTATAGTTCCATTGTTTTAAGTTATTAGGACATACACCAACACCTAAATTCTGCCACTCGTGTTGTATTTCGAAGCTAGTGTCTGATTTGATTTCTTTCGGTAATGTTATTTTCGAAGGGTATAGTCGATATCCGCCTTCCTCTATAAATTTTTGAACTAAATCCGGTGCGGTCTGGATCCATGAAGTAGCTTCTGAAATATTTCTTAAGTCTAAGATATTGGCCCTTCCCTCGAGTGCATCCTTCAGTGTTTGCGCCCATACATCCCGCCATGTTTTATAATTAGCTGGGTCATCATGTTGCCAATGATTTGTACCATTATGCCACCAACCACTTTCAGCTATGACAGGTCGTTTAGGGAAATGTGATTTAACCATATCCCGTTCGAAATTCAAATAATAATAGCCCATTCCAAAAGCGTCATGTCTCAGAATATAGTCCTTGTCGTTGTATGCCCAATCTAATCTATCTTTTTTGATTTCAGCATGGTAATTGATTGCAACAAGTACATTTTTGAAGGTTTCACTATACAAGTTGACGATCCACTTATACATTTGATCATAATTTTCGTCGTCTTGTAGAATCATAGAATGCCCTTCCCCCCATAAGCCAAGTCCAAATCCATCTACAAAGTCTACCGAGTCTGCATTGTCAAATCTTTTGGCAAAAGCCTTGACAAATTCAGCATAATTTGATTGAAATATATTATCGTCTGGATAGGGAGACCACTGGTTGGTATTTCCAATAATACCCTTTGCACCGGCATCGATTACGTATGAAGGAGTAGAACAACTATTGTAGTCTCTGCTGTCTACATAAACACGAAAAGCAAGTTTGAGCCCCCTTTCTTTAGCCCCGTTTATTAATTCGATTAGAAAAGGATCATTGTCCCATGCATACTGACCTTTGCTTGGTTCAAATGCACTCCAAGGCCACCTTATATAAAGATGGGTTGCATATTTCTTTATTTGTAAAGCATCGAATTCCTTCCAAAAACTTGGATTAGGATTATAAGCGTCACTATATATACCCCATCCCATTAGCGGATTTTTAATTAAGCTGGTTTTATTGGGTTTAGGTTCTAAAATTTTTAATTCTGGTTCACTCTCTGTTTTTTTGAAGCTATCCGGCGATTTCGCACAAGCCGATAGCGTAGTTGTCAACAAGAAGTATAAACAGAAAATATTTTTTATCGTAATCATATTAGTATAATTAATTTTAAGAACTCCTTTTCAATTTTTTTATTGAAAAGTTTGATTAAAAAGTGGATTTCTCAGGGCTAGATTAAACTTTCTTAAAATGCATTGATTTCCGCTATGTGTGTGGATGGATTAGGTCTGTGGTTTATCCCATCATCAAAAGTCGTTTCTACAATAATTTTTACATATCGTAAAGTAATCGCCTCAGCAAATATTATCTGTTGTTCCTCATCTGTGTTTTCTAATACCAATTGCTTTTCCATCTTCCATGTCTTATTATCTAGACTTGACAATAAGGATATATTTTTTGGATTGCCACCATTTAATATCCTATTGTTTCTGTTTAGAAATAAGAAACCGTGCACCAAATTATTTTCATTAAAATCAATTACGAGATAGTGTGGGGGTGCCGGCTGACCACCGTCCCATTTGGTATGCCAATAGGTAGTGTTTAAATTGTCAATAGCATGTTTGCCAAGGCCACCACCACTATTTCCCCAATTATTCTCCCCAGGTTCTTCGCTAGACGAATCGATAATTTTCCAAGAATCACGGCTAATCAGATCACGCACTACCTGGAAATGAAAATAGGAAGTTCGCAACTCTTGATTAATGACAAAGTCATTAGAGACTTCGTCAATACTAATCGGGAGTAAATACTCTTCGCCTAATTTAATATCATCAGAACTTTTTATCAGGAGGTCCAAAGCAGCGGAATTCACTTTTCCTTTTTCAATAGTTATCTTGTCATTTGGTATTGTAAAAGCAGTAGCTGGTAGCATTTTGTATTCCGTATAATTTTTCTTATTATAAGCAGACACTAGATCGCTGTCTATTTTAAACGATACTTGAGCGGTTTGATCCAAAGCCTCAGTTCCACCTACAGCGGCACCAAAAATAAGTCTCATTTGGCCTTTGTTTAACGATATGTCATAGGGGTTTAATCCCTTTATAGATTGTGGCATGTAAACCATTTTTCGATCTCCTAGATCTACATCTTTCTTACAAGAAAGCAGCGACAAAAATATGATCGTTAGAATTAGATAATTTTTCATTTTTTTTGTTTTTTGTAATACTTTAATTAATTCATTATCTACCACCCAGGGTTTTGTTCCAGTGCGGGATTCTTGTCGATCTCAAGTTGCGGTATCGGAAAAAAGTAATGTTTATTTTGGTTAAATACACGCACGTTCCAAATCGGATAAGTATACTTTCCATCTGCACTCACTGATATTTTACGGACGGGGCCCTGATCGACTACATGAGCAATTTTCCATCTTCTAACATCCCAGAAATACTGCCCTTCCAATACGAATTCGACTTTACGTTCGCGATATAATCGTTGCCGAAATTCAGATTGAGATAAGTTTGCCGGAAGATTTAGTAGGCCAGCGCGCTGTCGGATGGTGTTCACTGCGTCGTAACTAGACTGATCCGGACTACTCAATATTTCGTTTTTCGCCTCCGCATAATTCAGATATAATTCTGCCAATCTAAACAGTACAAACCTTCTGCTGGATAAGCCCGTGTTAGTAACGAGATTTCGTTCTTCAAGCATTCCCTTTCGCCAAAAATAATTTATACGAGGACGATCGGTGTAATAGTCCAATCCACCTGGTTTTACGTTTACCACCCGACCTTTCCATTGTGCACCATGATACAATATAGATTGATAAAAACGAGGATCTCGTCCAACAAATGGGTTATTTGAATCATAAGTTGAGGTGGGATTAACACGTTGCGTGCCGTCAGCATTGTAGCTTAATACCGGTAACTGACCCGTTGCGACCATTTCGTACGAATCAACCATTTCTTGAATCGGAGCTTCTCCGTACCATCCACCATATCCTAAGGATTCGGACCAGAAATCCCACCAGTAAGAATCTGATGCACGAGACCAGATGACCTCAGGGTTATTTAATTCTATGAAGATCCGTTCATAATTTTTCTTTCCGTTTTGACTCACTAACGAAAGTGTATGACCATTTGATTCACATAGAGATATAGCTTCCAGACTTGCAGCTGCGGCTTCTTCCCAACGTGATTTGATATTTTCTGGGTTGAAAAGTGGGCTTGCATAGTATAGCAAAACTCTTGATAATAGAGCTCTTGCAGTTAACCCGGAAAAACGGCCATAATCTGCACCACTAATTCTAGGTGGCAGGATTGAAATAGCACGATCTATATCTGATCGAATAAAGTCTACAACATTTTCTATGGGCGTTCTCGATATCAAGTAGTCTTCTGGTACGTTAGGATCTAATGGGCGGTCAATAAGAGGTACCGGCCCCCACATCTTGATCAACTGAAAGTAATAGAATGCGCGAAGTCCGTATGCCTCACCAAGCAACCTTTGTTTTCTGAAAGTATTATTTTGATTTCCAGCTTCTTCAGGAATTAATTCATGGTTTTTAATAAAAATGTTTATCCTACGAATAGCGTTATAGTACTGGCTCCATCGATTGTCCAGAGGGAAAGAGAGCGGATTCCAATTGCCATTGTTGAAATCAATCGACAACTTAGTGTGTTCGTTCCACATGTTTACTCCTTCACCGGTACCTGAGCCCAGGTTAAAATCACCTCCAGTACCTCCTTTGTTTAGTAAGTCAGGCAAATAGGAATATGCATTATTCAAAAATGCTTCCGCATTATCAATATTGGTAAAAACTTCATTTTCATCAATAAAATCACTGGGAGCACGTTCTAGAAAATCTTTTGTACAACCCGCTGTTAGAATTAGCAGAATTGAGGTAATATATATGTAGTATCTCATTGAATTATAGTTTAATGTTTACACCGAAATTAACAACTCTCTGGATCGGGTATGGTACATTCCAAGAACTTGTAGCTTCTGGATCACGATCTTTTATCCAAAGTTTATCCCAAACGATTAAATTTTGACCATTAACAAATACTCTTGCAGAAGTCACTTTAATACTCTTGAGCCAATCAGGGGCTATTTCGTATCCTATTTCAACATTTCTCAGTTTTAGATAATCGCTAGGATGAAGCCAAAGCGAAGAAAGCAAAGCATTGTTCTCTGATCTTCTAGGAGCCGGTAGTCGGGCTTCAAATTTATTTTCTGGAGTCCACCTTTGCAATTGAGCTGCATCTCGCGACGAGGGCACCATATCCGCAATACCTCCGTAAGCACCATTAAGCAATACGCTCATGTCGAATCTTTTATAAGAAGCACCTAACGATAGTCCTCCCATTAATCTTGGAATATTCTGAACCTGCATTGGAATTCTATCGTACGCATCGATTACACCATCGGAGTTCACATCCATATATTTGATATCGCCTGGTATCGTCTTGCTGTCAAAATTCTGTGTTGCACTATTCAATATCTCGTCTTCATCATTGAAGAAACCTAGAGCCTTATACCATAGCGTATATCCCACTTCATATCCGGTGAGGTTTTGATAGCCATACATTGGCGTTGGTTGATCATTCTGCAATACTTTATTCCGCGTGTAAGTGAACATTAGGTTCGAGAATATTCGGAGATCTTTCCATGATTTATTGAATCTTAATTCACCTTCAAGGCCTCGATTCAAAACGATGCCGGTGTTTCGAGGGGCTAGGTTTCCAATACCAACGTAGTCTGGCACGGTACCAGGTGCAGTAAGAATGTTTGTTCTATATTCTCTGAATACATCGAATGTAAGTTGTAGCATATCTTTTGGAAGTATTGACATCTCGAAACCTACATTAGATTTCTGCGATCTTTCCCATGTTACGAATTGATTGCCTACTCTATTTTCGTTATATCCGGGTCTAGTAGTTGGAGATTCACCAAATGAAAATCCTCCACCGGGCGCATAATCAGTTATGTAAAGCCAGCGATTTCCACCGATCTGATCGTTGCCGGCAATCCCATAAGAACCTCTCAACTTAAGATAGTTTATGTCGATGGATTCCATAAGGGGTTCGTCACTAACGATCCATCCTGCAGAGATACTCGGAAAAAAACCATACCGTCGATCTGGAGGAAAATTCTCTGAACCATTGAATCCAATATTTGTCTCTAGGAAGTAACGATTTTTAAGATTGTAAGTAATTCTACCACTCACACCTTGGTAGGCATAAGGCAGTTCATCATTATATACGCGTAAGGTTCTATTAGCTAGCACTTGGGCCACCAAAGTGTTGTCTCCCCAGTTTTTGTGGTAGTTGAGTCTAAAATCGAAATAGTTCGAGCGTTCGATAGTGCTAGACCCCGTTGTAGTTAGGCGAGTACCGACATTGGTTTGTTGATATATTGGCTGTCCTTGGGAGTCCAAGCCGCGATACCAAAACATGTCAAATTGCTGCAACCTGGACGTACCTTTGTAGTTGTTGTTTTCAAAACTGAAAAACATTTGAGCATCTAAACCTTTCGTAATAAAACCTAGATCATGTTTCGCGGAAATTGTTCCATACATAACATTGGTCACGTTGGTGTAATAGCCCCCTCTAGTTACACTCCCATAAGGATTTTGATAGAAAGGTATTTCTGCATTACTGGCAGCCCCAAGTGAACCGTTCGGGTTGAAGATGGGCAGCGCTATTGGAGACATATTCGTTAAATTTGAAAACAAGCTCTCGAATCCTGCTCCCGGACCAATTCTATTTTCCAATCTTCCAGCAAGATCGATTTGAATATTCAGTAAAGAAGTAGCCTCTATATCAATATTGGATCTAAAATTATAGCGATCAAATTTGCTTTTCAATCCATAATTCTCTTGAAATTCATCGTCATGTTTTAATAAGGTCCCTTGATTAATATAGCTTCCTGAGGCGAAGTAACGAATACGATTTGAACTTCCCGAAATATTAAGGTTATAATGACTTTGCGGAGATGAGCTTTTCAGAATCTCATCAAACCAATTCACATCTGGATACAAGTAAGGTTCAGAACCGTCGCTAATAGTTTGTAAAACTTCTTCACTAAATCGAGGAGATAGGTCACTATTGCTGTCCCATTCATTCCAATATTTGGCTATATCGTAAGCCCTCATATTATTGGGGAGGCGGTCTGGACTTTGTATAGCTTGTTGAGCGGTGAAGTCAATGACAGGTTTTTGATTACTCCCTCCACGTTTTGTCGTTACGACGATGACACCATTGGCTCCTTGGATACCATACAAAGCAGATGAACTGGCATCTTTTAAGATAGAAATTGATTCAACTTCATTTGGATCGATCTGACTGAAATTTCCTTGACCTCTGGGGAGCCCGTCTATAACCACTAGTGGAGCACGGTTGGCACCGTAGGTTCCAACCCCTCTGATGTATAACGCAGCCGCATCTTGTCCTGGAAGTCCTGAAGATTGGACCGAGATCAAACCAGGTAATCTTCCGGCAAGTGCATTGTTAAGATTGGCGACCGGACTTTGCTTTAGCTCTTTCGTCTCTATTGTAGCCATCGCTCCGGTGACTGATCTTTTCGTTTGCTTGAAATTCATTCCTACGACTACTACTTCATCGAGATTTCCGATGGTAGATACCAACGAAACGTTGATTTCTTTCCGATCTCCGATAACCGTTTCAACTGTTTCATAACCTATGTTTGATACTACTAGCGTTACATCTCGAGATAAATCAGTTGGTAGCTTTATTTCGAAATTGCCCGTGCGCGTTGAAGTCGTCGCTATAGACGTATTCTTTATCGTTATGGTTGCTCCGCTGATAGGGTTTCCAGATTGATCGGTTATTAAACCCTTTAGCATTCCATTTTGATTAACGGCGCTTTGTAAGTTTCGATGTTCTGTTTTGTCATTCTCGGAAATAGTGACTATTCCTTCATCTATTGACCATTGTAGCCCATGTTTTTCTACGATATGGTACATGGCATCTCGAAGGCTTAAATTTTTAAATTCGGCCGTCACCCTAGTTTCTGCGGCGGATTTCCCACGAATCATGAACGATATACCCTTTTCTTTTTTGATATTTTTCATGACCGATTGCAAAGTGACATCTCTTACGTTGATAGAAATTATCTGCGCTTTACTGGAAGCGACAACATGGAAAGAAAATAAAAAGGTTAGTAGAATAACTAATTTCATTATT
Organism: Sphingobacterium corticibacterium; assembly: GCF_004208525.1. Classification (GTDB taxonomy): domain Bacteria; phylum Bacteroidota; class Bacteroidia; order Sphingobacteriales; family Sphingobacteriaceae; genus Sphingobacterium; species Sphingobacterium corticibacterium. The sequence continues at coordinate 213,139 of NZ_SGIT01000001.1, forward strand.
ATCAATAGCTGATGTGTAAAAAGCCGTAATAGACTCTTCAAATATTGGATGAATGTCATATATTTATATTGTTTGTATGATTAGCATTAGCACAGCAAAAATCTACTTGCTGTGTTTCGGTACAAGCAAATTAAACGGGCGATGTAGCAGCATCGTCCGTCTTATTTGTACCAGTATAAGTGTCGTATTGTCCGTTTTATGTTTTCATGATTTTTTAAGATTTAGTGCCTACTACGATTAGTTTATATCGGTTATTAGAATGTTGTAATTTTACGGTTAGACCGCTGTTTTCCAGAGCCTTTAAAACAGCGCTTAAAGGCTTGTTTCTATCTATCAAAGCATACAAACTGATATTCGGGACATTTGGTTTGTACACCACATCGATATCGTACCACCTTGACAGCGCATTTAGGGCTTCTCTTATTGATGTGTTTTCAAAATAGAAGACCCCATCTTTCCAAGCAGTATACGGTTCAGTATCTAGCGTTTTTGTTCTTATTCCCCAGGCGCCTAACTGTGCTTGTTGGCCAGGCTGCAAGTAAGTTTTGTCCCTGATCACTTTTACGGAGGTGGGAACTTCGTTGCCCATACTTATTTTTGAGACGGCAACGGAGCCCTCGACTAGTGTTGTTGCTTGGGTTTTATCCTCCTGATAGGCAGAGACATTAAATTGCGTACCGAATACTTCGACTCGCTGATCATCAGTATATACGGTAAACGAAATACGTTTACTTGTAGAATTTGACGATGGTTTACTTAGGAGAGGTTTTATATCAAAATAAGCCTCTCCTTCTAGATGAACGGAACGATGTTCTTCATCAAATCTAGCTGGATAGCGCAATGTTGAACCTGCGTTCAACCATACCATTGATCCGTCAGGTAGTTGCAATTTGTAAGTACCACCGTTCGGTGTACTCAGTATTAGGGTGTCATTCACAGAGATGCTTGGCATAGTTACAATTGGCTGATCGATGTCATCGTACATGATAGAGTTCTGTCCAACAATGATACTTGATCTCGAATCGTCCAACAAGATAGTCTCCCCATCAGCAAGCTTAAGTGTAGCACGATTGCCTCCCGGCTGAACATCTTCTTTTGAGATATCCACTACGCGAAATTCTGGCTGAACATCATCTGCCACGAATCTTGTTTGATAAAGCCAAGCAAATAGGCATAATAGTAAAATCGATACCGCAGCGTAAGAAATCCATTTTTTCAGGATGAATATTTTCTTTTGATTTCGACTTGATATTTTGATTCCGATCTTTTCGATAACGATCCTATCTTCTGGTGACAGGTCTGTCTCATCAGACGCGGTATCAATTGAATTTTCGATCAGCTTGCTCAGTTCGAGATCTCCATGCTCCGTTTCAAAAAAACGTAGCAGACGATTGGCCTCCTCAGGCGAACATTCTTGGTTTAAAAATTTTCGGTATATCTTTTCAAAATCTTCCATCACAGACATATTCTACAGCTGTTTTTGTATCCTATTCGTACAGCTGTCAAAAACTCTCTGCTCTTAATCTTTATTTTTTTTAATTATTCAAAAAAATTATTGGAGACGAATACTTCGACTATAGCAAAAAAGAAAATGGAAAGAAGCATGTTGCTGTGCTTTCCTTTTAGTTCGGACTTCAGGTAGCTCATAGCCTTAGCCATGTGATCCTTTACTGTGCTTGGACTAATGTTAAGCTCATCTGCCACATCTAAGTATTTTTTTCCTTCGAGCTTTATCATACAAAATATTTTTTTTCTCTGAGGGGGCAGTGCGTCAATAGCAACTTTGAGTGCAACATTTAGTTCGCTGTCTTCAGTTGGGAAAAAATCCTCGACGTAGAAGTTAGAGGCTATCTGAACCAACTGCTCTTTCATTTTTTTATCTCGGAGGGCTTTTCGGTAAAAGTCGACTACGATACTTTTAGTAGTCCGCAGGATGATCGCTTTAAATGGAACATTCGGATCGATCTTTACGCGGGCATGCCAAATCTTTAAGAATACATCTTGATGAATTTCTTCAACCCATTCGGGATTATGCAATAATCTTTTAATTCGGGCAAATACCGTTGGCGCATACGCGTTGTACAAAATATGAAATGCGCGATCATCGCCCTTGGTTAATTTTTCAACTAGTTTCTTCTCCTGTTCAACGGGTAGCTGCATTTTTTTAGTAACGTGTCGAATGTAAAGGTACAAAAACTGTTGAAAATTTATACAATGATGGTTACACCTTATAGGTATTTAGTTTTTAAATCTTGATTACAAGTCCCAAATGCTGTCATTCTGAAATATATATATATAAAATGTCTAAAACCATGAATTGTGTTGAATATTATTGAGCGGAGGGCGTATTGGCTGCACTCTTATTTTTCAAATAGTTTTGATAAGCCCCATTTTTTCTTTTCTGGTTTTTCGATTGCCCAAATTAGTTCAGATCCATGTCTTTTCACATTATCTATATTCGGTCCGAATTTCTCCCAAGCAAATCCTGTTTTATTCAGTTTTTTTCTTAAATCCGCAATGACGTAGTTTTCGGATAATTTTTCTGCAAATTCCCTTAGGCCATTCTAGGTAAAATCCCTTTACAAATTCATCTGCTGTCATCTGCGTAATGTCTCAATTATTGTTAGCCTGCTTTTTAGCGATTCGCTTTTTTCATATCATTAGCTGTCTGATCCACATGTTTATATATGTGTAGTCCAGTACCGACCGGAATAGGAAATAGGACTAATCTGCGTCTTCGCTACAGAGCATTATTGAAAAATTAAAAAAGAGTCACCGCTTTTTTGTGCGGTATATCCTTTTAAAAAAATGCAGTTGGGTACTAATTTTGTATGAATAATAAAAAAGATTAAACATCAACATTATGTCACAGGAATTAAGTAAAGAACCCGTTTTCGATGGTATCGGTTATGAACCATCGCCATTTTCTCGTTCACAATTTGTTGCCTCTAAAACAGATTATGATTTTGCAACGTATGAAAACGCCAACAAGGACAAGAATAAGAAAATCCTGGTAGTTTGTACAGAAGAGCGTTATATGACCATGAAAAACGGAAAGAAATTTTCTACCGGAAACCACCCTGTAGAGACCTTGGTGCCGATGTCGCACCTTGCAGCAGCCGGATTTGAAGCCGATATTTTCACACCAAAGGGAGCTCCCGTAGCTATAGAGATGTGGGCAATGCCATCGGAAGACGAAGCGGTGAAAGGCATTTATGAGCAATACAGAACGCAATTTGAAAACCCGAAAAGCTTAAAAGATTTTGTAGCTGGAGATATGCAATCCGACGTAGAATACGTTGCGGTATTTTTACCAGGCGGACACGGAGCAATGCTGGGATTACCAACCAATGATGATTTAAAAAAAGTGATCCATTGGTCAGTAGAAAATGATAAATATATGCTCGCTATTTGTCATGGACCGGCAGCTTTATTGGCGGCAGCTCACCATGAAGGCCCTGAAAGCTTCCCGTACAAAGGTTATCAGGTCAAATCGTTTCCTGATATCATCGACACGAAGACACCGGGTATTGGATATGTTCCCGGAGAGATGCCTTGGTTGTACGGTGAAAAATTAGAAGCCTTGGGAATTGAGATTTTAAACAACGATATTTCCGGAGCTTGCCATACCGACAGAAAACTTGTGACAGGCGATAGTCCGCTTGCTGCCAATAATTTTGGTAAAATGAGTGCCGAAGTTTTGCTGGGCCAATAATTTGGCTTGAATTTGTCAAAAATATGGGTTGATGTCCATGTAATACAAGAGTGCCGTATATGATAAGTTTGATGCGTTTATAAAACAATATTTTTTACGTAAGTTTGGAGTACTGATTTATATTTTTCACCATGATCCAAGCATTTTCACTGCGATATAAAAAATTATTTTTTCTTGTTGCCATTGCCTTTTTGTTTCTTGTTAGCTGCTCGAAGGAATCTTTGCATCCCGAAGTTGACGAAGACGAAACCATTCTTCCTCACGAATATGAGATAGAGAGTTTAACGTATCTCTTGGTGGACGATGATAAAATTGATACAGTGAAAATCAAAGGGGGCATAGAAGAGTTTACTAATCCCGGGAATACCCTCAAGGAAGTACATCACGTCGAAACGTTTGACGAGCTTGTCAAGACTTCCTATTTTGAGGTAAACCAGGAGGAGGACGAATTACCCTTAGATTTAAATATCACCGAATTTAAGGTTAATGTGCCTGCGGTATACTACGATGACGGAACATTTTCCTATTATCCTGAACCTTTTCCAATAAGTAGCAGCGAGAAACGGCAGCGCTACAAAGGTAATGGTACATTTGCCTTCGACCTAAAAGTACCTGCACGATCAAAACTAATATTCGCAAAATCTATTGAACGGCATGATATAATATGTTCATTTAAGCTGATCATTCGTAATAAAACTACCGGTGAAAAATATAATGTTGACGGAAAATGGCAGGGTGTACTTGGTTATTTCAACGAAAGCTTCTCGGTTGATGAGGAAAAGTTAAACTAATAGCAGCACTTCCTTATAATATGTTGGCTATGTGTAATGGAGCCTTCCTATTTCAATATCTTCCCGATCCTTTCCCTTTCTTTATCAGATAGGGGTATAGCCTGTTCTACGATAGGCAATATCTCCGCTTTGCGGTCAGTTTGCAGCAATAAGTCCAAGAATCCCATATACGTCCTGATCAGGTCAGCCTTTATGCCCACAAAGGCACGTGGATCAGCAATATAAAGTTCCTGAATCAGTTGCAGCAGTGTAACTTTACGCTGTTTATCCGCGTCCGAAGAGCTATATCGAGGTAAGAGATCCTTTTGAACGAGTTCCTGTAGTTTGATATCTACCGCCTGCTCACGGACATACTTCTTCTGCTTACGGTCCAGCATATCACGCAGTTCCTTCAATAGATTACGGTACACTACCATATGTTCCTTTTCACTGAATAGATTCCCCTCGGACGACAATGTCATATCTGATTGCTCAAAGCCATTAAAAAAAGCAGACTCCACATAAACCGAGTGATGAAAATCGATCGCATTATTGTTAAAACTACTTAGCAGTTTAGCTACCTCCATTTTATGGCTATCCATAAAATAATAATAGTAGCGGTCTCCGATAGGATATTTCCAGCGGATATAGTTTACCTTGAAGACAAACGAATTCTCCTCCGGGCTATACACCGTGAAAGATGTCTCGTCCGTTTCTTGAATAAGCTGTTGATAGGAGATAGGTTTACCATTTATCTTGATATTGTAGCCCATGTCCTTATTCAGATGTAAGAACCATCCAAATTCTTGCGCCAGAAAATCCAAAAACTCATCGCCGTCAAGAGTGAAAGCATTCAGGCCGAATACACCTTCCAGTACTACGGTAGTACCTGTGTGATCAATATCCGATGGTTGCGGCTCTGTGCTATCATATGTTTCTTTAGCCTCCCTGTCGATTATCAGCTTGTACTGCATCAACTCATTGCCGATAGCGACTACTGTATTCCAGGTAGCACGTGTGGCGAATAGCGAAAAGGAAAACCGACCTTTGCCCTTTTTACCCCGTGTGTATGATGTCCGTTTAACCTGTGTCTTTTTTAGCGAATCCAAAAAGTTACCAAAAGAATAGTCTAGCGTGTCAGGAGCTATGCCCTCGCCGTTATCGTTGATACGAATACGTTCAATATATCCCAGTTCATTACTACTGATATCGATAGATACAGAAGTAGCCTTCGCGTCAAACCCATTCCATACATATTCCGCAATGACCTGCTTTGCATCCTTCGGTAGACCTGCCGACTCTATACTCGCATTTGTTATCTTCGTACTCTTCTTCATAAATTATAAACCTTCCCTCAAATCTATAAAAAAACCTTTTATTAAATGTCTTTATTGCTAAAAAATATAGTATTTTATGGAGGGGATTATTTCTCGAATGCAATCATGAGTGTCGTGATCAACCAGCCAGGAGGGCTCAGTATATTTAATTTAAACTCCAAATATCTTTCTAGTTTCTTAGTCCTATGTCTCCTCTCCTTATGCGGTAAGATTACGGTTAATGGAATGTCTGTTGATATAGCTTTTTGATCTATCTGTAACGTAACTTTAATTTTCTCCATCACCAAGTCACATAGCTGTTGGTGAAGAATACGTACCTGGCATTACTCTGTCGTGGTAGTATTGTATTGTCCATTTACAAGTTTACAATAGGTATCATGATCAATTGTTTTTTCAAATGACAATCGGATTTTTAAATTATATTGTGATTTTTGTCCATCTTTTTCTACTAATCCCTCAGAAACAATTAATGGCTAGATGGATGATATTATAAAACAACAAAAGGAATTTACAAAAATCTTAGACGCACACCTTGGAATACTGGTAAAGATCTCTGCGGTTTATTACAAAGGGAATCGTTCTTTTGAAAGGTGAAATAGAATTTATCCTTCCGCTAGTGATTATCATTGCGGGTGTCTTATTATTTTCGCGATCCCGGCACAGGCTCATCCAAGATCAAATAAGGAAATTAAGAGAGGAGATGGAGGAATTAAACGAAAGTGAAAGATTAGAATAGGTGCGTATTACCTTGTAAGAGTTTTCGTCCAACAGACGATACAAGTTGTCTTCAGCCCATCTTCCGCCTCGGGAGCCCGATCTCGTGTTTCTGCTCGCTGCAAGCGTATGACAAAAAATGTCAATGGTTATTGTTTTCAGTACGAGCCGAGTCGACAGTTATTCTTGTTGCTATTTTTTTTAGTATAAAGGAATGGTATATTTGCGTCTATAATATATTAGCGTTCAACTGTAAAAGAGACCAATTGAAGCTCGCTTCAACCAAAGAATATAAAGCTATGAGTAAGATCTTAATGTATCAAACAAAAGATAATCGAACCCAGATTGAGGTGCAATTTGATAAAGATACTGTCTGGTTAAATCGGCAACAGATATCTTCGTTGTTTGATAGGGATATTAAAACCATTGGTAAGCATATAGGTAATGTATTTGCGGAAGTAGAATTAGAAACCGGTTCAGTTGTCGCAAAATTTGCGACAACTGCTTCAGATGGTAAAGTGTATCAAGTCGAACATTACAATTTAGACGTTATTATATCTGTAGGCTACCGAGTTAAATCCAAACAAGGTACCGCTTTCCGTCAGTGGGCAACCCAACGATTGAAAGAGTATCTAATTCAAGGTTACACTATCAATCAAAAACGTCTGGACGAGTTACAACAGACTGTGCAATTCATTGCCAAAAAGGCAAAAGATGTAGAAAATGTAGACGAGGCGAAGGGTATTATGGATATCATTTCACAGTATACCCAGAGCTTTGTGCTTTTGAACCAATTCGATAGCAATTCTATTGACCCGAAAAAGCTTAATGAAAATATTACTTACGAAATTAATTATGCTGAAGCAAAGATTGCCATTGCTGAACTTAAGAAACAGTTAATAGAGAAAAAAGAAGCAACAGCATTATTCGGCAATGAGAAAGATAACAGCTTTGAGGGAACATTGCAAAGTGTTGTGCAGACATTCGCTGGGCAATATTTGTATTCCAGTATAGAAGAACAAAGCATAAACATCTATAAACAGATTAGTGTTCACTGTAGAACCGTCAAAAAAATAAATGAAATATAAAAAGACAAACCCCCACAAAGACTTAAAACCCTTTATTCATTTCTATTGGGAGTTAAAAGGGAATAAACTTGAAAGCCAATGGGAACGTGTTTTTCCAGACGGCTGTGCAGGTGTATTGATGAATTTGGGAGATACTTGTTTAACAGATAATGGCTCACTTTCTTTGGAATTTGGAAAGACATATGTAGTTGGTGCAATGACTTCTTTTAAAGATAGCTTTATTGGTAGTAATACACATTTAATGGGTGTGTGCCTAAAACCTGCAACTTTTGCAAATTTCTATAATTATGCTTCTCAAAATGAATTGATGAACGATACCATTGAGTTTGAAAAATCCAATTCATTTAATGTCGATAAAATCCTTGACAACCCATTTGATTATCTCAACCAATTTTTTTCTGACAGAATAAAAATAAAAAACAATCCATTGCAATCGGTTATTCAGGATATTCATTCTACAGGCGGACTAATCAGCATTTACGAACTGTCAAAACGTAATTTTACAACTGTAAGACAATTAGAACGAAACTTTAAAAAGTTCGTTGGACTATCCCCAAAAGAATATTCAAATATCATTCGCTTTCAGAAAGCATTGAGTATTATCAAAAAATCAGATAAAAATCGAAGTTTTTTAGATATTGCTTTTGAATGTGGTTATTACGACCATTCACATCTTACCAATGAAATTAAACGAAATACAGGGCTTTCTCCATCACAACTTTAAATTGTCGCATTTTTCCAAAGTGCAGACTGCCGTCTGAAGCTAACTTTGCGGAAACATTAAATATTTATAAAAATGCGAAAAATATCACTTTTCATTGCAATGAGTTTAGACGGCTACATTGCAAAACCTAATGACGACCTTACTTTCTTAAAACTCGTTGAAAAAACAGGAGAAGACTATGGTTATGGAGAATTTACAGACACCATTGACACATTGATTATTGGCAGAAGAACTTATGATTATGTGCTTAAAAATGTCGGTCTATCTCATTACGACAACGGACGACGAGATGTTTATGTCATCACAAGAACGGAAAGACCGAGAATAGGTAGAACTACTTTCTATACAGGGAATTTAACTGAATTGGTCAAACGACTGAAATCTGAAAAAGGTAAAAATATTTATTGTGACGGTGGAGCGGAGGTAATAAATGAGCTGTTGAAACACGACTTAATAGACGAGTTTATCATTTCGATAGTACCCATTTTATTAGGTTATGGAACAAGACTTTTCAAAGACGGCAGACCAGAGCAAACACTTGAATTTATCAAAGTCAAAACGTTTGAGACTGGATTGACACAACTGCATTACAAGCGACAAAAATAAAACCTCGACTAAATTGAATGTTTTCTTTCCTTTCAGCGACTTGTTGAAAGGCTTTTTTCTTTCCATCAGGCAAAGCGAAACGGTAGGAAATATTTTGTACATTTGTTCAATAGATACATGAATTATAAGGCATTTTAAACCAATAAGGTGCTAACGATAAATAGTGAACTTTACACCAGAAATAAGAAGCCTATACAAACCTGTTCAACCGACTATCAGACAATCGGCTGATAATGTAATATACACTGAATTTCTGCCCGACATCAAACTTCAACCATTCCTTTATTGCTATTGGCAACTCAAAACCACACAAGAATTATCCGAACAATTTAATTATCGTGTTGTAGCCGACGGTTGCATTGATATTTATTTTGAACTCAACAATCCGCAGGAAAATTATGTAATGGGTTTCTGCAAAAAGTTTACAGAATTTCCGCTTGATAATACTTTCAACTATGTTGGTCTCCGTTTTTTGCCGACCATGTTTCCGCAACTTTTCAGAATTAACGCAATGGAATTAAGCAACCGGTATGAATATTTGCAATTGGTTGTTCCGCATCTGTCCAATTTTATTTCAAATAGTTTTCATGAAAAACAAAATCAGGAGGAAATCAAAGTCTTGCTTGACAATTATTTTCTCGGACTGATTAAAAAAATAGAACTTGATAACGACAACCGATTATACAATGCAATAGACATCATTTTAAAAAACTTCGGAGTGCTTGATGTTGAGAAAGACTTAAACACAGGTATCAGTCAAAGACAACTTCGCAGAATTTTTGAGTTTTATGTCGGAGATACTGCCAAGACATTTAGCAAAGTTATTCGTTTTCAAAATATTTTAAGAGCAAAGCCCTCAAAGCAAAGTTTGAGACAGAATAAATTATTCTTTGACGCAGGCTACTACGACCAATCACATTTTATAAAAGAGTTCAAAAATTTTTACGGTGTTACGCCAAGCAAGGCATTTGGCAGATAAGGTTGTCCGATTTTTACTATTCTATCAACTTCATTTGTTTGAACTTTGTATCGTTAATCAAATTCAAAAACAATGAAATGGATAGTTTTAATCATTGCCACATTTTGCTTAACTGCAAATGTATTTTCTCCATCAAGTTCAACAACTAAAAAACAAATTAAGATGAAATTAAACGCAGGTATCGTAACACCGAAATTAGCAGAAACAAAAGAGTTTTACACCAAAATATTGGGTTTTGGTGTAACATTTGAAAATGAATTTTACCTTTTGTTGCACACACCCAATCACGAAGCGGAAATAAGCTTTTTACTTCCAAACCACCCCAGCCAGCAATCGCTGTTTCAATCGCCTTTTCAAAATAAGGGAGTTTATCTAACCATTGAAGTAGACGACGTTGATAGTATCTACAACGAACTGAAACAAAAAGGAATTGAAATCAAAATAGACATTCGCAACGAACCGTGGGGCGATAGGCATTTTGCTATACAAGACCCAAACGGAGTTGGTATTGACATTGTAAAATATTCACCACCGCAGGAATAGCGGTGATTGGCGAAGACCAACCAAATAGATAAAACTGAAATAAAAATGAGTACGAAATGAAAATAATTGAAATCACTTTTGACGACTTTACAATTACGACAGACAAATCAAAAATGGATATAGTTGCAATCCACGACTTTCTATCAAAATATTCAGGTTGGAGTGACAATATTCCCATTGAAAGAGTGAAGACTTCAATTGACAATTCTTTAAACTTCGGACTATTTCATAACGGCAAACAGATTGGGTTTGCAAGAATCATATCGGATTTTTCAACTATTGCTTACTTGGGAGACATTTATGTTTTAGATATTTATCGAGGACAAGGACTTTCAAAAAAACTAATGGACGCTGTAATTAAACATCCGAATTTACAAGGATTAAGACGGTGGATTTTATTGACATCCACAGCAGATTGGCTTTATGAAAAGTATGGCTTTCGTAAACTGCCAAAGCCAGAATTATATATGGAGCTATTCGACCCAAATGTTTATAAAACAGACACACAAAAAATTGACAAATAAATTAGTGAAAAAAACAACGAACCGTTACCAAGGTATTGCCAAAAGCGGGGCTGAAAGGCTTCGTACCATAAATTCAAGGTTCGGATAAAGAAAATAAACGAAGAAGTTATTCACCCCATCTTCCGCCTCGGCAGCCCGATCCCGTGCGCCTGCGGGTAAGGCGCACGGCTGGTCATGCTCAGATCCTTGCGGATACACTTATGATTGAATAATTCATAAAAAATTTGCTGAAATTGAATTGAATTTTTACGTTTACCACATGTTATATACTAAAAACAATACAATTGCAAGACCTTGGATGGTTTAATCCAATGCAATCGTAGCATTTCCACCCTTTAAGAAGAGCATAGCGTTATTGTTCATCAAAAATTAACATTTTTTTTTATACCTCTTTTTTTTGGAAGCGGTTCAGCTGTTGAATTTTCCTGAAAAGGTTATTTACGAACATTTTAAAAATCTATTAAGATGACTACCAAAGACATTCAAAACCTTACTGAAGCTCATGGGCTTAAAATAACGGACGATATAACATTCAATGATATGGGTATAGACTTTAGAGTCGGTGTCGTATCAGATATTAACGGTCAGAAATGGGTACTTCGGATTCCCAGACGTAATGATATGGGTGATCAAATCAAAGAAGAAAAACAAATATTGAACCTGGTCAAAAAACATCTTTCGGTTGAAGTTCCAGATTGGAAAATTGCTGGACATGATTTAGTAGCCTATCCGCTACTTACAGATAAACCAGCGCTTACCTACGATGGCATAACTTATGAAGTCACCTGGAATATGGATAAGGATAGTCCTAACTATATTTCTTCGTTGGCGAAAGTACTTGTGGAACTTCATCAAATTCCAAAATCTGAGGTCAGCGCAAAAAATCTAAAAATAAAGACCACAACAGATTTGAAGGACGACATAGAAAATCAACTCAGATTGGTAAAATCCGAAATTGGTGTTTCGGAAGAATTAGAAACTCGGTATAAAACATGGCTAGATAATGATTCTCTTTGGCCTAAGTTCACTAGATTTATCCATGCTGATCTTTACGCAGGTCATATTTTAACCAACAAAAACAACGAAGTTTCAGGAATTATTGATTGGACTACTGCGCACGTTGGTGATCCGGCAATGGACTTTTCTGGACACCTCAATGTATTTGGAGCAAAAAGCCTAAAAGAATTGATTGCAGAATATGAGAAGCGGGGCGGACAGATTTGGGATAAGATTTTTGAACAATCAGTAGAAAGAGTGGCGGCCTCTGCTTTAGCCTATGGATTTTTTGCTGTGGAAACCAAAAGCGATGCTCATATCCAAGGAGCTAAAGCAGCGTTGGGAGTCGGGTAAGTGATAATAGCACCGCATTATTATTTTCAGCCATGCTGTCAATAAAAGTGTCCTGCCCAACTTTATACATCAGTTCTTCGTAAATAATTATTTTAGACTTGTTTCTCATACTTACCCTTAATGATGCTAATTTAAGTGCAATCCATATACCTAACAACAAAGTCGAAAGATGGGGCTAGAAAAGTCTGCATCTCTTGTTAACTTACTTTTGTACAATCCGAAGTTCTTACTAAAAAGTCTTATAAGGAAGTGGTCTCTTAAGAGAAATTAAAATATTAAGAGAGATTTAAGAGAGAAATTATTAGAAGAACACAGCATAACCGTTAAAAAAAGCGTGCTGTAACAAAGAAAAGAAAGGTGAAGGAATAAGTTTAAGAGAAAAGCTATTAGAAGAATTAAGAGAAGAGTTATTAGAAGTGTTAAGAAAAGATTAAAGAAGATTATACCGGCCGGGTGATGGCAGATTTGTCAGATCGTCCTTTCTTCGAACATTACTTAAACCGTATTCACACACTGTTCGCCCATCCAACGGGGATTTACCGAGTGTTTACTGGGGATTTACCGTACGCAACACGGTAAATCCTCGGTACTTTCCCGGTAAAATCCCGGTACTCTTCCGAACAACTTGCGAATAAGTAGCGAACCAAGTATAAAGAAAGAGTAAATGAAACTCTCGCAAAATTCGTAAATTTAGCCATCAAGCCGTTTTTGAAGCACACCATGACAGATATCCAACAACTCTTGCAGCAGATCAGGAACTTTCGCGATGCCCGCGACTGGCAGCAGTTCCATAATTCCAAAGACCTTGCGCTAGCCCTCAGTATAGAAGCCTCCGAGCTGCTGGAACTATTCCTCTGGAAAGGCAACGAAGAATCCGATCCCAAAAAATTGAAAGAAGAACTGGCGGATGTACTGATGTACGCCCTTTTACTGGCCGACAAACATGATCTCGATATCAAGCAGATCATCGAAGACAAGATCAAACGCAACAACAAGAAATATCCCGTAGAATAAGCCAAAGGAACAGCCAAAAAATACGACGAATTATGAAGCTATACGCCGGATCAGCAACCGACAAGATTCGGTAGATCGGTTTCCCGTATATGGTGATGACGACACCTTGTTGGAGGTAGGAGGATAGTAAGGAAATGTTTTTCTTGTAAGGACGGTTGGAGTTTTTATTTAAAAGTTGATCAATATGATGATAGGTCTTTTGTATGGCTGAAAAAAGAGGATTCTGCTACAATTTTGGATCTGTTAACAAAATCTAGAGATAGAGCAGAATTCTTGGCTGATAATAGTTAATGTTTAGATGCACAAATCAATAACTATTTTTACGGTTCTTGTTGCTATTTTTTTTAGTATAAAAGAATAGTATATTTGCGTCTATACTATGTTAGCGTCCAACTTTAAAAGTGACCAATTGAAGCTCGCTTCAACTAAAGAATAGAAAGCTATGAGCAAGATCTTAATGTATCAAACAAAAGATAATCTAACCCAGATTGAGGTGCAATTTGATAAGGATACCGTATGGCTTAGTCAGAGGCAAATGGCAGAGTTGTTTGATAAAAATATAGTGACTGTAAATGAGCATATTAAAAATATTTACAAAGAGCGTGAGTTGGACGAACCCGCAACTCTAAGGAAATCCCTTATAGTTCAAAATGAAGGAAACCGTGCTGTCCAGCGAGAAATTTCATTTTACAATTTAGACGTTATTATATCTGTAGGCTACCGAGTTAAATCCAAACAAGGTACCGCTTTCCGTCAGTGGGCAACCCAGCGTTTGAAGGAATATCTCATCCAAGGCTATACCATTAACCAAAAACGTCTGGACGAGTTACAACAAACTGTGCAATTCATTGCCGAAAAGGCAAAAGATTTAGAAAATGTAGACGAGGCGAAGGGTATTATGAATATCATTTCACAGTATACCCAGAGCTTTGTACTTTTGAACCAATTCGATAGCAATTCCATCGAACCAAAAAAGCTCAATGAAAATATTACTTACGAAATTAATTATGCCGAAGCAAAGATTGCCATTACTGAACTTAAGAAACAGCTAATAGAGAAAAAAGAAGCAACAGCATTATTCGGCAATGAAAAAGATAAAAGCTTCGAGGGAACATTGCAAAGTGTTGTGCAGACATTCGCCGGGCAATATTTATATTCCAGTATAGAAACAAGCTGCCCATCTGCTCTATTTTATCATTAAAAACCATCCATTTACTGATGGTAACAAACGCATTGGAGCTTTTATGTTTGTGTGGTTTTTAGAGAAGAATAAACATCGATTTAAACGGGACGGTGAAATAAAGATCAATGACAATGCTTTGGTGACGTTGGCCTTATTAGTAGCGCAGAGTGATCCTCAGGAAAAAGAATTGATGGTCAAGCTGATTACACAGCTTATAAATAGCCGGTAGAATGTGATCGATCATTTTTCATCGGGCATGTACGGAATGCAGTGTGTCATTTAATAATATCGTACAATTTATTAGAGATATTGAGTAAATTCACTTGCTAAATTTTAAAACGGAGGATATTTGGATGGTAATAAGAACAATGTACAGCCTTTTCTTTACATTTCTATTTGTATCAAGTGCATTTGGTCAAAATAGTGGGCGAAATTGAGTTTATCCGAAAGATCGTTTGTCTGTGCAATATCGAAGCAATGACAGATGTAACGGTCTATGCTATTACTCCAAACTATTTTGGGGAACTTATCAAAAACGACCTTAAACTGAACAACCTGCTGTTAGATGTTTTTGCAGAACGTATTATCAATACAGCAAGTCGGGCATCATACCAACAATTGTACACCATAGAGCATAGCTTGGGCAAACTTTTGGAACTGCAATCCAAACAGGAAATAGCCATGTCAAAAGAAGATATGGCTTCGTATCTTGGTGTTACTGTAAGAAGTCTGAACAGGGCGTTTAAAAGTTTGTCGGAATGATTTTGAAGACATAAAAAAAACAGCCCACTGCTAATGGCCCTCATACTACCCTATAACTTGCTAAGAGCGTCGGCCAATATGTGTTATGTCCTATCTCATTCCAAAGCACTTGTCCAGCGTTTCCGTCTTCTTTACTTCCATCAGCGATCTCACCTGTTTTGGAATTTGAATTTCTTCAACCTCCGCAAAACCGAACCACTTGGCAAAGCACCCGAAAAATCGGTGTTCATACGCATATCTAATATCGGATATGATCGCATTGTAAGCGGGATTATTCCGTTCAGTCCAGTATTGTGTATGAAATGCACGAATCCATTTATCCGCATAGAATTGGGCGTTTTTCGTTTCGTGACCATATTTCCTGAACAGATAGAGCGAAAACGCCCATCCCATGTTACCAATTTCTCCATCATCTTCTATGCCGTAAAGATTCTGCCAATTAAACCGAGCAGTAAAAAAGGAAAGTAGTTGCTGTAGTCTCTCACTGTGAGCAAGTTTTGGGTACTTTTCACCCTTTTTTGTCACGGACAGCTTGTTATTACGTTTCTTGATCAAGCCTTCCGTAGTGAGGTACTCCTTGATTGGCCATATATATGGAATATTATCCTCCGAAAGTATTTTCACGTATTTCATGTACTTCCAGTCGATTAAATTTTTCTTCACCAACAATGTGCACACCGCTACCGGAAGATTACCTTTCGCGGTGAGTCTGAGCTCGCCGGCTTTCTGTATTTCTGCTAACAGCATGTCGGATAGTACCAATAACGGGATTGCAGCCAAATCGCTTTCATAATGAGGAGCTACCCATTTCAATGGGCTATCCTCAGCTAAGGGGTAGTGGAGTAGGAGATGCATTTGGTGTGGGCTGAGTCCATCAAAATCATCGACTGCTGACGCATTGCGTTTCTCTATATATTCAGCCATCAGGACATTGATCTGCTCGATAGATAGTTTACCACTATTTGCCTGTGGATACTTTTTAACAAATTCTTTCCATATTTCTTGCGACATGCTCATTGTATAAAGGTCGTAATTATGTCCCATAATTTGATAATTTTCCTTAATTCCCGTCAGATTTGCCACAAGCTAGAAAATTATCTAGATTTTTGGGTGGTATTCAAGAAGGATATTTATAATGCCGACTATCTTGAATCTCTTGGTTTGAACATCCGGCAGATGAAGGCTGTTTTGTTTGCGAAAGAAAAGGGAAAAATAACGAATAGTGACTATCAGACGTTGAATAGTATATCTAGAGAAACAGCAACACGGGACATCAAAGAATTAGTATATAAAAAAATGTTTAAATCCAGTGGAGTGAAAGGTGCTGGTGCCTACTATATCTTAAATTGAATTGCGTCATTAATTGCGTCAATTGCGTCACGATTGAGTATTAATTGCGTTATGAATATCCCAACCGTTTCAGATGTCCTGTTAATGGATGAGGCGCATCGTTTTCGCGAGAAAACGAAGGGACCCTATGCCAAATAGGCGGGCAGGCTACAAAGGGAAGATTTACTCCATGCCAGGGAGAACTGGTCGATGTGACCTTTTACATTTCGTTGTTTTGACGCTGCAATTAAGGAACAGCGCTGCATTAATTTACCGCAATAGTATCAACTGACATCATTTTTTCAGCTCTTGTTTGAAAGAAAATAGTACAGTTTGGCAACCATTTTCTCAAGTTTTTTTTATCATGTTCAGTTAAAAAATCGTCGTCCAATCGCAAACTCCGTAAGCCGGTCAACGTCGCTATTTTAGGTGAGATATATGTAATAGGATTATCCCATATCTCCAATTCTTCAAGATTTTTTAAATCAGCTATATTATCCGGAATACTGTCAATCTCGTTGTCGAAGATCAACAACTCCCTGACGTTTCCCAGAAACTTTGTTTCCTGGGTTAAGCTTTTGATAACATTGTTATATAAATATAATGTTTCCAGCTTTTGCAAGCGCTCGTCAATGAAGGTGATGTCGGCTAGTTTATTATTCTGCAACGAAAGCCATTTTAGACTGGGAATTGTTTTTATCTTCTCTGGAAACGTAGTTAAATCGTTTCTAGATAGATCAAAATGTGCTAAACTATCCATCTTCGATAGGTCGCACGGGATCTTCGTTATACCCGTTTCTGCGAAAGACACGCTTTTTAAGGAATGTAGTCTTGGGAGCTCGCAAGGAAACTCCGTAAGAGGATTTACGGCAAGCACAAGATCCTCTAATCCCTTTATCTCGAAAATCTGTTCCGGGATACTAGTAAAATTGTTGTCGGTCAAGATAGCTTTGTAGACGGATAATTTTCCAATCCCCCTAGGTAGCGTCGATAATCCTCGATTCATAAGCCATAGATAATTACCGTTAGCGTCTTGTAAAATAGATGAGTCTTCACTTTTATAAAAACTTTTTTCCTTTCCTTCAACAATATTATTGCACAATGAAACCATTAGGTCTTTCAGATTTGAGCCGTCTTCTTTTCCCTTCGAGAAGCTCCAGGCTTCAATTTTATTATCGCAAACGATGCAGTCTACTGTTACATTTGGATTCCATCTCACGTTAGGATAGACTAGCACAGGAGAATCGGCAGACCCAAAGCGGACCATACGAGGAATATCTTCAAATTTTGTAGAGGTAATCAGAATACCCATTTCCGGCAGAGTGATGGTTCTCTTCCAAAACTTTGCTTTGGGTAGTTCGGGGTAGCCCTCGATACCGAAAATGATACCAGACTGTCCGTCAAAATCTTTCGGCAATATGATGTAGTTGTGCTCCTGCCACCGCATGTAGAAGACAAATACCACAACCAAATAACCTAGGGTTAGCACAGTTTGGCCAACTTCGTATATTCTCCGGTTCTTTGACAACTTCCGTAGGGCAAAGTCGATGATATATAACAGCAAGCCTATGCCCAAGAGGTAAATACCTAGAAAGAAAAAATAGCTAAAAGTCAAAATTGCCAATAGCCCCACAGCGGTGGTCAGAAAGGCCATAACCTTCATTGGGGAACCCAAAAGTCTTCTGATAAACATTTTTTTGAGATAATGTAGAGAGTTTACTGAACTATTAACCAATGATCCTATTGAGCAATTTACTTATTTCTTCTGGTTTGTTCACTGTCATAAAATGACCACCACCCTGAATTTTATAATCCGTTTTTATGTTTTTAATAGGTAGAATTCTGTCATTGAGACCATGTATATGAACATAATTTAGGGGTATTTGCAGGTTCTTCCAAGTTACTACTTTGTCTATAGCCCAGTAAAGGAACTTATTATCAGTTTCCTCTAAGATCTGTTTTAATAATATTTTGTCGCTCGGTGTCTGCGCTCCAAAGAACCAATTAGAAATACAATTAGCGCTTTTAAGAAAAGGTGCGGGTATAAAGTGATGTATCTTTAGTTTCCCCAAAATCCTATACAGCATTGGTATTTCTTTTCTAGTCTTGGCCGAAGCAATTAAAATTAGCTTGTCAATTGCTATTGTTTTTGCAATTTCGACAGCAATAATACCGCCGAAAGAAAGACCAATTAAAATCGGGTTTTCAGCATTTATTTTCTTTGAAATCCTTTTCGTATAATACTCAATTCTTTCATCCTTTCGAGGTTCAATCCAATCTATGAATTCGACATCTAAGTTTCCAAAATCTATTTTTTGAAAAACTCTTTTGTCGACACCTAAGCCACTAAAAATGTAAGCCTTTTTCATGAAGATTTAAAATTAATACATGCCGTTCAATTGAAACAACGTTTATTTGATTGTTGCATTTACAGGCGGAAAACTGTTCTTTTAATATCCATATATTCAGAAAAGTCTTGCCTCTCTTGTCAACTTACTTTTGTCCAGTCCGAAGTTCTCGCTAAAAATATCTGTCAGGAGATCGACTATTTCATTTTTATTATAAGTCTTCGGATTTCTACGTGATCTAACATAGTTTTCCCTGGTTATTTTTTCCGCAAGTTGTCCAACCGTTTCTACACGGAGTTCTTTTCCTACTTTTTGAGCAAACCAGAATCCCGAATATGTAAGCAAAATACCCAAGGCCCCTACAAAGGTATCCACAAATAGCCAGCCTGCGGAAGCAAACAATGAAATCCCAAGTGTCGTGATCAACCAACCAGGAGGGCTCAGTATATTTAATTTAATCCCCAAGTGTCTTTCAAGCTTCTTAGTCCTATGTCGCCTCTCCTTATGGGGTAAGATTACTGTTAATGGAAGGTCTGTCGATATCGATTTATGATCTATCTGTAACGTAATGGAGATTGCGTTACGGAGTTTGTAAAATGCTTGCTGTGTGGTACAACTGTCAACGTTGTCCAGTTTAATTTTCTCCATAACCAAGTCACATAGCTGTCCGAAGGTCGTAATGGAAGACAGCTCTGCATCTGCAAACGAAATTTCGAATGATTTTTCAATCTCAATCAGCAGATCATCAATATCTTCAGAGTCGATGTTTTCGAGTTTGTCATCTGTTTTCATTAGTCAGTTGCTTTAGTTATTTCACAGATAATGCGTTGCTCAGTTTTCCTCAGGTAAAGTTGGGAGATAATTTCCGCCATAATGCCAAGACGCATCATTATATTTTTTCTCTAAACGCATTATATAAACTCCATTCTTTGTCCGTTGAGATTTCAAATTCAAACGGTCTTTGCTCACCCGATTGGCTTAGGTTATCGATAACTTCTTTTGCACCTACTTTATCATTGGTTACTATATAAAAGTTTCTGATTCCTTTATGGGTATCACGAAAGACGTAATAGTTTTTGATATTTTTCTGCGTCAAATTGTTTTCAAAAAAAAGTTCAAATTTATCCAGCTCGTCCAGTTCTCCTTGCACTGGTAGCATAGATTCTTCATCCATGTTATACGGTGTTGTTACCTTAATGAAATAGCAAAATTCCTCTTTATGCGGAAATCGGTCAAATGCAGTATTACCGATTAATAAGCAGGGAAAACTGTCTTTCTGGTGATCGACGGTTTTAAATTCCTCAGGAACTACATAAGTATCACGTTCAAGTGGCCTGTCCTCGTCTACATTACCGACATCAAAACCATCATAAGTGATTTTATACTTGCCAGCTATTTCGTAAAGTTCCTCGTCAAGTTCATACAAACTTTTAGCATTATGAATTTCTTTTCGCTCCAAATGCAGCCAATAACTCTTATCATCTGCCTGAAAAATATCCACAAATTCAAATCCTTTGTTTTTAAGTTCGTTGGCAACCTTTTCGAAATCGTCCTTTTTGTTTGAAGTAAAGAAATAACCCCAAAGCAATGTCGTATCCGTATAAACGCCATTTGCTTCCATGTTGGAAAACATCTCTTCAATTTCTTCTAATGATATTTTAGTGGACTCCAGATTTGCATTACAACAGCCGAATATTGCAAGTAAAAATGTCCACATCATTATTTTTTTCATACTGTGAATTTTGCGACAAAGCCTCTTTATATGGAATTCATAATTTTCTTTACTTCTCTAAAAGTAGGAAATATTAGTGAAAATATTAATACTCATTTATCTATATTTACACTGTATTTTGCCTAGAAAATAACCAACTATGAATAAAGAAACACTAGATTCTCTGAAACAAACCTTAGCATTAGATAGTGCTATAGACATCGGTCGTTTCGGCATCTTCTATGATTCCAGTGAATCCAGAGAGGATAAATATTTTATTAAAGCTAATAAGGAAGGATTGAAGATGTTTGCCTATCAATTATTATGCGCCTCTAAAGATCTGGAAGATCAGGAAAAGGACAATGCATTTGAAAAGATAGCTTTGATTCCCGATGGGAGTGCGTGGATTGATAAAGATTCAGAAATCAGCTTGTTCCATGTTGAATCTCCTCAGTTAAGTAAGCATTTGGTGCCACTTATAACTAAGGAGACTTGGAAAGATCGGCTTAGCGAGATCGGCTGCACATTGATTGTCATCTTTTTATTTATTTCGTTACTTGTTGGTATAGATGCCATTTTTACCTATTTAACGCCGTAATAGAAAACAGAGCGTAGTAATATGTTTCCGATTGCGGATACGCTGTATTCGTAATTACGTTAAAATACGATTGCATGTAAACTTCCTATATTGCGATATATTTGAAATTCGTAAATTTAATCTTGAACTAATCAGTGGTATAGGACAACCGAACTAGAACAAGGCCTCTAAACAAAAAAATATTTGAGCATATGAATAAATTGATAATCATCGGCAATGGCTTTGATCTGGCGCATGGTCTCAAGACCGATTACAATTCCTTTATAAAATGGTTTGTCATCAAATGTTTCAGAGAAGCCTCTTTTGAAGATAAAAATGCTTCAGAACGGCCTATACATGTTTCCAATCAGATATTTGAGATCTGCGCATCCACGAGTACAGTTATATACAGTGCTCCATCCTTCTCGAGTATCGAAGATTTGGTAGATGAGTTATTGGAAGGGAAATACACGTTGAACGATCAGTATCAAACAATCGAGCTTCGTAATAAATATTTCAATATTAGGGGCACTGTGAAATCGTCACTACTTGAAGGGATTCTAGCTGATAAAAGGGAATACAATTGGGTCGACATCGAAAGCCATTTTTATCAGCGGCTTAAAAAAATTCTTGTTGAGCGAAAACGTTATACCGCGGAATATTATCATGATCTTTCCGTTAAAGAACGTACGGAGTTGTTAGATAAATTAAACCAAGAACTGGATGAGCTTAAAGAGCAGCTCTCGGAATATCTTACAGATGTATCGAAAGCAGCGCAGGTCAATTCCGTGTTTGAAGAATTTGTACATGAAGATATAAATACGCATGCTATCTTGGAAAAACATCAGTTAGCAAATAAGGAAGTAAGTAAAACGCCGCACGGTTTTATCAATTCTACCTCTGTTAAGTTTCTTGACTTCAATTATACCTCATTGGTTAGACAGCTCACATCTGGTAGCGATACAGGTTACATCCCCATACACGGCACGCTCAATAATCCCGAAAATCCCTTGATATTCGGCTATGGCGATGAGATAGACGACGACTATCTGAAGATGGAGAAAACCAATATCAATGCATACTTAAAACATATTAAGTCCTTTGCTTATTTCCGTACCAATCAATATTCTCGTTTGGTAAACTTTGTCTCTGCGGAACCATATGTCATTTACATATGGGGGCACTCGTGTGGACTGTCGGATCGTACGTTACTCAATATGATCTTCGAACACGATAATTGTGCCGGCATCAAGATCTTTTATCATCAGAAAGAGGATGGAAGGGACAATTTTGAAGAAATTACCCAGAATATTGCGCGTCATTTCAAGGATAAAGTCAAGATGCGCAACAGAGTATTTAATAAGACGCATTGCTGTGCAATGCCGCAGGTGAAAGCAGACTAAAACTCGCAGAATCTTTGTTGAATTGGAATAACACTCGAATAAATTCATTATCTTGCTATAGGCAATTATTTACGCAAAGCAAAAGTCAATAAACAGCTTAAAATAAAATTTAGAAAATGCGGATTCCCGTATAATATCATAGAAATTAGAGTTTAACTTAGCTGTAATAATGATTGCAAGTATTCATACAATGTTATCATAAACTGGAATAAGTTTAACAAGAATAATTACAATTTATAAACCCTAAGAATCGTGGAATTAAAAAAAATAGGAGAAAATTTAGAAATCAAGAATTTTGTCATTCATCAGCTCTTAAAAACAGCTGGTTTTAAAGAAGTGAAGAAGAAAGCTGCTGATGGATTAATAGCCATCAGTGAAAAGGAACAGGTTTTTATGGGAAACTTGGATAAATCGTACCATAGAAAGTCTTCGCCTATCTACGGTATATTTTCTGGAGAAAATCCTAGATTCCGTGATCTTTTAATTGGATATAAACTTGAAGAATATGATTTTCTAGAATTTTCAAAGAATGTCTTAGATTACTATGGTTCTGTATTAAGCTTGACCCCCACTTCGACAGGAGGGTATATGATTTTGTGTGAGTATACTAATAAGACCTCAAAAAATGATTTTCTTTTGGTGTTGATGATTAATAATAAAGAGGGCTATGTCGTAAATGAGAAAAATCTCACTCTAGAAAATATTAAGAATTTAGATCTTAGTAAAGTAGATGTCGCTTGTTTAATCAATTTGACAGAATGGGCTAATATAGAGAATGAAGAAGAAACTGATCGGATAACCTACCTTTCATTTGTAAAAGGCATGAAGCAGGTGAGCCACTATTTTATGACATTTATAGATTGTGATAATAAGAATACTAATTCTGAATCATCACAAAGGTTATTGACTGCCATGAATGCATTTTTTGAAAAAGAAAAATACTCACGCAAGAAGAAGAGTCAATTGAAAAATGACGTTTTTGCGTATTGTGAAGAACGGATGAAAAATAAAAAGGAAATTTTATTATCCTACATCTCTCAGCTTATTAATAAAGATGACCCCGAGAGCTTCCAAAATTTTGCTATTGGAGAGGACTATAAAGTTAGCTCGGTAATAGGAGGGGATAAAGCGAAGATGAAACAGTTGAAATATGTGAGTTATGAGGGCGAGAATTATAAAATTGAATTTGAAAAAGGGGCAATGCTTCTTGATAAAACAGTTGTGTATGATAAGAAGTCAAACGACCTAATTTTTAAAAATATTCCGATGGAGTTTGCTGAAAAAATTAAGGCACTATAATGATTCATGCTCTTGTTGATCTGATTACTAAGAACAATTGTCAAATAGAAGATGATGTATTGTTAATAGAACATAGAATTAATAATTTAGCTGATTTTCTCGATTTCCTTAGGCAATTGAATAGCATACAGGGGCTTTTAGAAAGTGAATTGCTTGAGGATGAGTTGAAAGAGGGGGATCTTATTTCTTTAGAACTTTCAATTGCTAGCTTGAGCCAATTTGGAGTTTATACACAGTCGCTCTATTTTTTTAATAATCATAGATATAGTCTTCCTGAGAATAATGTGTTTTTATATGATGAAGGATGTTACATAGATCAAGCGTCCTTTTATGAAAATTATAAGGCTTTCGTAAATTTGGTAGCGGTATTGGAATCTATGGCGAAATATAGCTATCTTAAAGTTGATGACAAATATGCTTTTATCGGTCGGGAGGATAGATATATTTTGGTTCCATTGATTTTTTCATTGGAAGATATCGTTGCGTTGTCTATGTCAAAATTAGGCTGTCTTAATCAATTTCTCAATGTGATGAGAGATAGTGAAGTTCAAGAGAAGAAACATATTTTTCTTAACGAACTTATCGATTTCCTTTCACAGGTTGAAGAGGCGACACGCCTTATTACATTTGTTAATAAGATAGATGATTTCTTATCTAAAGCTGGAGCTGCCTTTAGCTTCTATCTTAGTGATTTCAAATTTAATAAACTTAAGCTTGAGATAGATTCTAAGTTGCTTGAATTTAATCAAAAAATACAAGGAGTAATAAACGATTCTCAAAACAAACTTATAGCTATTCCAGCAGCTTTTGTTTTAGGCTTGACTTCTTTTGACTATCAAAATACACAATCAATAAAAAACCTCGTTATTTTAATCTCTTTATTTGTCTTTACATTGCTGCTCCAGATATTTATTTCCAATCAAAAAACAGCGTTACTATTCATCGAGCAAAATATCAAGTTTTATAAAGACTCATTCGGAGCGAACCTAGCTTCTGGTATTAAAGATCGTTTTGTCGATGTAGATAAAGAATTTAAAAAACAGAAGGAACGACTCTTCATTACGAATGCATTATTATGGTTTGCCTTTATCTCATCTGCAGCATTTTATTTATGTCAGTTATTCGATACAGTATATCCCTCTTTTTTGATAATTTTTTACTTACTTTTTTTTCTAGGTAGGTACATGTGCATTTTCTATGTATATGATGGAAGGACTCGTCATAGGAATTCATAACTTAATAATTAATCAATATTGGACATTATATGACTACGTGGATTGATATTCATAAAATTTTATCAAACAGACTTCAAGAACTTGTGAGTATACACAAAGTAGATGGTGTAGGATTACATTTAATAGAACTATTTCTCAAAAAGCAGAGTTTGTACGAAACCGAGTTCAGTTGGTTATATAAATCTTATGACATAGTACAAGAAAGACTTTCAAATAACGATTGGGACACTGAGCCTCATATTGATCCTTTACAGATTTTCGTAAGTATTAATAATAGATCTAGTAAGAAGGAAAACCGAATTAGGAGAATAAATGCTTTGTTGAATGTATTAGATGTCGGAAAATCGTTTGAGGACATCGATTTCGACGGTTGCCCTACGCCTGTATCGGTTCAAGCAATACGTTTGAAAAGTGATAAAGACGCTATATTACTTTGGAAATATTTTGAGAGCTTGCTGAAGGAGCAAAGAGTGACCCAAAAGGATTTTTCCTTTACATTAAGTGCATTTGGTGTTGAAGCTACATTGCTCTCTATTTTTTCATTTTGGGTTCAACCTGAAAGATATATCCCTTTGGACAAATGGACGATCAATTATCTTATAAACGGAAGTAGGAATTTGTCTTTGGAAGATTCATTGAAGCGAAGCGAAAGGCTGTTTTTTATATTGAATGAAGAACCTTCAAATTTCTCGCAAAACATATCTGTTCCTGAGTTAGTTAAAACGGCTTATGTGTGGCAAGACAGTGCAAATCAAGATACTTTAAAAGGAACTTTTAAGTTGCTAGGCTTTCGAACATTAAAGTCAAACCCAAAATTGTTCAAGATATTAAAAGAAAAAGAAAGCTATTTTTTTGATAGTAATCTAAGGGTATTTGATGGAGTCCTCCGATACAAATACGACAGATATAACTTATATGATCTTTCTTTCTTTGAAAACGATTTGGAGACGAGTACTGGATTTAATAATTTGAGCGTAAACATTAATGCTATTGTTGGGAAAAATGGTAGTGGTAAAAGTACTCTATTGGATTTGTTTTATATGCTTATGTATAATTTATCACTTCAAGAAGGCTTGATAGATTATGATCGGTATGGCCGCAAATTACATGAGATTGCCGACCTAAATTTTGAAATATATTTTGAATTCGACAGTATCTTCAAGCTTACCTATCTTGATAAGAAAAGGAGCAAGAATAGAGTGGCTTTGTATAAAGGAAACGTTGGTCATGATGGCGTAGTCGTTTTTTCAGAACGCAAGGAAAATATATCAAAATATATAGATATGTTCTATACTTTAGGTATAAATTATTCTTTGTATTCACTTAACTCTCTTGATTACGTAGGTGTAAGTGATAAAGACTTTGATTGGTTGTCTGCATTAACACATAAAAATGATAGTTATCAAACTCCGATCGTTATTACGCCCTTGAGAGATAATGGTAATATTGATGTAAACAAGGAAAAACATCTAACAAAACAAAGGCTTTTAATCAATCTTCTGCGATTACATGATTATGATATAATAAAAAATGGTGAAAAATCGGAGCAATTTAGATCATTTAGAGATATAGGTAATGAAAAGACTTTTACTCATGTATTAATTACAGGTGAATCCAAGTCAATCACAAAGTTTCGTAAAAATTTCAATCTTTCCGTGAAAGAGAGAAAGACCAAACAAAATGTATTAAACGCAGAATATAACAATGCTGAATTATATAGAAAAAGGGAGATTATAAAAGAGTATATAGAGCTTTTACCTAAAGATCGAGTTGATAAAATTTTTAAAAGGATTAGTAATCATTATGGTTTTGATGAGGATGTTGATCCTGCATACGAACTTTACCTTATCTCTAAGGTATACAAAATTTGCTGGTATTATAGCTCGTACCATGCTTTTTGGCCGAAATTTAAAAGCATATTAGAAGGCGGTGACGATGTAGTTTTCAAGCCCATTTTAAGTCAGATTGATCGTGATAATAGTCATGTGACCGATAAATTTAAACAGGTAATTGCCTTTCTAAAGATCCCCAATTTAAAAAGTATTTATGAAAGGAATGTTCCCATAAAATTAGATGATATCTATCATGAAATCTCAGCTATCTTAACTCAAAATTTATCAAGCTTAGGTTTTGATACGAAGAGATTTAAAAAGGTGAAATTTGTTGATAGACATCTAATGATTCCCCCTTTGTTTAGTTACGATTATATTTATAACGACAACATTAATGCTAACGATTTGAGTTCTGGAGAGCAGCAGCAGTTGGCATCTATATCGAATATTTTGTATCATATACAAAATATAGAATCTAAATTCGAGAATAATATTAAGTCCAATAAAACGCAAGAGATCAAATTTCGAGCAGTTAATATTGTATTGGATGAGATTGAATTATATTTTCATCCTGATTACCAACGGGAATATTTGTCTAAATTAGTAGGTTTTCTTTCGAGGTTACCTATAAATGCCAACATATTTGGAAGTATAAATATACTTTTTTCAACGCATTCACCATTTATATTGTCTGATATACCCTCGCAGAAGATTCTAAAAATCAGTAATGGTTCACCTGCAGCAGAGAATAATCTAATTAACTCTTTTGCTGCTAATATTCACGACCTTTTAAAGGATGAGTTTTTCTTGGAAGGTGGAAGCATGGGAGAATTCGCAAAGCAATATGTGAATCTTTTGATAAGTGAGTTGTCTTGGCTGTTAAATAATAATAACTCTCTCAAGGTTAAACTTGAGAAAACTACTTATCAGTTAATTAAGGATAGAATTTTGATCATTGGAGAACCTCTTATAAGAAATTCTCTGTTAGAGATGTTGAAGGAACTTAAAGAGAAGGATTCTGTTGACCATAGTACACCATCTTACGACACATTATTAGCGTTCTACAAAAAACATAATAATTAAAATATTATGAGGCAAATACCATATAGCTCTTTTGAAACAATCGTAGAAAAGCTTAAAAAAACTGATGATTTTACTGACTTCTTAAAAAAAGTACAGAATCGGATTGACGAATTTGTAACTAAACCTGAGTTTAAATATGGCGGGAAGTTAGCTAAAAATAAGAAAGTTGTCAAGGTATATAAAATAGGAAAATCACCAGCAAAAGATATAGAGTATAACATAATTTTAAAAAAAATATCTAATGTTTCTGATCTGATGTTCATGAATCCTTCGACATTCAAAAAGATATTGGAGAAGACCAAGGAACTAAATGAGAACAATCCAATAGATAAAGCTTTCAGTGATAAGATACAATCTCTATTGATGTATACAGAGTTGCGATCTGGTGATATGAAGCTTCTGCACAGTTTCTATAAAGAGCTTGGTATTAAATCGTGTGTATATTGTAATGCTCAGCATACAGTTTTACTAGATGATGATAAGAGAACTATGCGGCTACAAGCAGATCATCACATTCCAAAATCTAAATTTCCAATGTTTTCAATTACTCTTGCGAATTTAATTCCCGTATGTAATAATTGTAATCATTTAAAGAGTACCCATGACTTAAAATATAATTTGTATTATGATGACATTAACGGAAAACATCATGATCTCGGATTCTCCCTAACAGAGGAAAGCATTGCTTTGTATTGTGCAAATAGAAATTCTGAGAATTCAGAAAAATATCTAGAGTTAAATTTTAAGGATTATTATGAGGATGATACTTCTAAAAGTAGTAAACTAAACGAAGTTCTTAAGATTAACAAGATATATGAGAATCATAAAGATCTTGCAGCTGATCTCATAAACAAGAAAATAGTATATAAAGACTCTTATCTATCGTCGTTAGGAAAAGAGTTTGGTACGCTTTTCAAACGAAACGATGGAAGTATTAATAAGCATCTATTTAATCAGATGCTTTATGGTCATACCTTAGAAGAAAGCGACATCAATAAAAAAGTGTTCTCAAAATTAACTATTGACATTAAAAATCAGTTAGATAAACTTGATGTGGATAAATATTTAAATAGTGATGGAAGCTAAACCCTCACCTCATACTTGTCCTCAAAAAACTCATCGAGGGAATCTTGGTCAGTTTCCCTGAGTAAAAAATCCTTATAACCATCACTCAGTTCGTAGACACCAAAATTATTGATGTATGTGTTGTTCAAAGGAGTAGTAACTGGAAGAATAAGGCTTGCTTGTAGATTCTATTGGTCACTAACTCTGGTTTACTTTCGTCCGGAACCGGCGTGTACTTTTGTCGGAATATTCAAAAAGATGACATGGAAGGGAAAAAATCTATCTCAACAGGTTACTTGTTGTTTATGATTCGTTATTACTTTTTTTAAGTTTTCAACAACTTTTTTAAATCCATTTTTTGAAGATATATCCGTAACACCCAGTGAAAGGGCACAAATAGTTCGATTATTTGAGGTAATATCCTCCAAATATTGAATAGAATCTTCATGAACTTTTAGAGTGTTTGGATATATAAGTAATAAATTATTGGTATTCGTTGCTTGCATAAATGCAAGGGATTCGTAAAAATCAGAGCTTGAGATTATAGCATTTCCAGAACGAGTGGCGTTCTGCTCATTAACGGATTTATATTTTGCGTCAGCTAAAATGATTTCTTCTCCGAAATGAAAAGATATGTCTGGAGTAGCATTAATCTTAGATATTTTTCCATTTTTGTAGTGTCGGTATCCAATACAATAACTGTTTTTAGCAATTGTTATTTCTGGAAAAGCTTTTTGAGCTGCTTTACGGAGAAATCGCTCCCATAACTTGTCTGTACGTATTATAAAACCAGGCATTAGAGAGATATTCCCTCCATGATAGCTGATTGATCTATTATCTATAAGAAGCTTTGCCAATATTAATAATTCATTCCAATTATTATTTCTAGAAAGATTTGGAGTATTCTTTGTTTTAATGTAACCTTTTAAATCGTTTTGAAGTGATATTTTTGCGCGTGATAGACGTTCATATAGTCCTGCCTTCTTTATTCTTAACAGAAGTATTTCACACGCTTCTAATAAAATTTTATTATAATTATTTGCTTTAGAAAGTTTAAGTCCTTTCTGGGGATAACCTTCTGAACTTGGAATAATTATATCTTCTTCTTCAAAATCGCCATCTAAAGAAAAATCCGTCCATTTATTTTTGACATAAGTTTTAATAATTCTACGTTGGTTTTTTTCAAAATTATCTACCCATATTTTAGCGATTATCTCATATAAGTTATTTGATTTGCCTGAAGCCCGATGGAGGTGTTTTTCAAATAGATGGCCATCATTAGTTAGGAGTGCAAGAAATAGAAAGTCGTCTTTCCATTGATTATCATCAACGGAAAGAAATTTTGGAACTATTTCTATGTGAAGGGTTGGACTTAATGCAAGTATTCCAGCGATTCCTGCAAATCTAAAAGTATCTAGAGATTTGGTCTCTAAAAAACCCTGTTTCGGATAGGCATTCGAAAGCTTTTTAAGACCTTTGAGAATTAAACTCCAGAGCCTCTCTTTAGACATCTCCAAGGTATTGGCAATTGAAGTCAAACTTACAAATTCGCCGTACTCATGTAAAGTAATAGTTTTTAGCATACTAATAGCCTGCAACTTCCCTTAATATTTTAAAAATATTTTCTTTATTAATTATAGGTTCTAATAATTTTTCTATTCGTTCATTACCAAATTCAAATTCCTCCATTTTGTAATGGTTGCCCGCTTTAGCATTATATACAACTGCAAGTGCCTCATCATTTCCATAAAATAATTCTTTTGTCAAAGAGTCAATAGTACTCCAACAATCAATTGCCCATTGTTTTGCGTCTTCCAGATTTGAAGGTTTATTTTTCCCTAAGATTACTCCATGTCCTATTTTGAAAGCATCTCCTTTTCCTATTGAAATACGTTCATTGACAAACGTCCAAGCATAGAAAACTCCTGATACAATATGATCAATGTTTTCAGGAACCTTTGGAAGATCAGAATTTTCAATAATATTAAAATGATCTTTTATTAACTGCTCAGAAGGGGACAATCTTACCGATTTGAATCTCCGTAGAAATGCTATGTCTAAGGCTTCTACTGAAGAGTCAGCTTCATTCATTGACGATAATATATAAACATGAGCTGATAGGAATACATCCGTAGGCTCTCCAGTAGCTTCATCAAAAGTTTTAAAAGGTGCAGAAGAATAAAGCTGTTTGTCATTTTCATCTAATCTTTTATCAGCTTCAATTGCTGTCAAAGTATCCCCGAAGATTGAAACAGCAGGACCTCTATTCATTTCATCAATTAATATTAGTGATGCACCTCCGTTTAAAGCATGATTATTTGCTTCTAAAAGCACTCCTCTTACAGTTCTAAATCCGAAATCTCCTTTCTGTAAATTAGGTATGATACCACTAACAAAATCTCGATGTTTAGTTCCCTGATGGAAAGTAATATGAAATATACGTCTGTCTGTTCTGTTAGAAGATGGCATCCACTCCGGAATTTTAGCTGAGGTAACAGCAGGAATCGGCACAGCGTCAGACGGCTTAATTTCTGGTGTAACGTCAAGTTTTCCCATAAATGCTTTTCCTACCTCAGCCATCAACATTGATTTTCCAGACGCAGGAGGACCTAAAAGTAATACATTTTTATAATCTTTAAGATTATTTAATAAAATCTTAGCTTGATCTTCGGTTGTCATATTTTTAATTAAAATGTACAAAGCCCCTTATTGTACGATTATCGCTGAGTAAAGGAGTTATTTTTGCAGAAACAGCATCGTGCATCTGATATAACTTATCAGTAGAGAATTTGGATGCCCACACATTCTTATTTTCATCTAAGATAAGTAAGTAAATCCACTTATTTCCAGAGTTTATAATACTTTCATAATATTCTTGAGCAATATTCCAATTATCTATTTGCGCTATTTTGCATATTCTACATTCATTACGTCTACTGGTTGTTGGGCCCATTAGAGTAATTGTTTTGACGTTGTTTTCAGACCTAATCTTTCCAGTATATTCTCGATCTGAAATGCGATTAGGAAAAAATAATAGGAGGTGGTCCCAATAGTCAGAAACTGGACTTATTCTTAGATCTCGTGCTCCGCCTCCCGTGGGCGAATCATTTGATTTTAAATTAAATTTTCGTATATCGCCTCGAACGACTTCTTGAAAAAATGCGATTATCGGTTTACTTGGTTTAATTTCTGACTCTGTCATAATTTTGTGTTTTAAATTGACTTGGCACAAATGGAATTGCCCCAGCTTTTTTATATAAAGTTATTTTATCATTTAAAATTTTTATTTCAGTTTCATAGTTTTCCTTGGTTTTGAGGAATTCCAGTGCTATTATATCTTTGGTTATGTTACTGTTTAGCTCATTTTCAACTTTAGGTTGCAATTTGTCTACAATAGGAAAATCGTTGAGTATAATATCTAATTCATTTTTATTTAGACCATATAGATTCGCTATTAATGCATCTATTTTTGCACGAATCTCACCGGTTTCCCAAGTATAAGATGCATTTTGTCTGAAAATTATATTTTCTGTTAGTTCTATTATTTTTGAAGCTAATATGTTAGAAGTATTTACTATAGGAATTGGGATACTATCTACAATAAAGAAATTAGCATTAGTAGTTATTACCTTTCGTATTAACCAATCAAATATAAAACTATTCGCAATAGCTAACCAGAGAATTGATAAACGAGGGAACTGTTCTTCATGTATAAATTCAATTGTTGGGACTTTATTGCCGCAAATGCACCCAGGCGGAACATAGGCTGCAAGCATAGTTCTTTCATTTGTTTGTCCGGTTATATCGCAAAATCCTACTCGCCATTTCTTTGTCTTCTCTAATTGAGAATACGATAGACTATCTTCTTTTATATAATATTGAGATCTAAAGTTTGATATATTATTAAATATAGATTGTTCCCATCTCGCCTTGCGTCCCGAACCAGAGATGTAAGCTTTGGCCCCTGTGATAAATTGGTGTATCATTCTTCCTTCGAGAATAGGAATTAAACCTTCTCTAATATTCTGAATACCGGTTATAAACATATTTTTATCAAGAGTCATGTCGATTTCTCTGTTATAGGAATGCTCCCATATAGAATTTTTCATACCAAATGAGGGAAATGTGTTGCTAATTTTGTAAAACAAATTCCATTCATCTTTTGTATTGACTTCGGGTAAAGAAAAATCCGGACGTATTTTTTCTAGTTCTTTAGTTTTTATCTCAATTGGATCTTTGGTCTTAGAATTATTTACACTGAATGAAATTTGCTTTGAACCAGTACCTTTTCGTAGCTGTAACATTACGAATTTGAACCTCCCATCAATTTGAAAATAGCGAGCTTTATTGTCGAAAAGCTTTATTGACATTGATATACTATTATTAATCATAGCTTTTCTCAATGTTGCTGTTTGTTGATTCCTAATCAGAGATGCTGGGATAAGTTGGATCATCTCACCATTCTCTTTTAGAAGATCAAGGCCTAAATTTAAGAACGCTACATATAAATCTTTTTCACCTTTAGTTTCTTTTATGTATTTTGTTTCCTTTGCATATTTCTTTAAAGCTAATTTTTTTTGATTAAACTCGTTAAGCTGGTCTTGTGAAAGCTTGTCAAATAGGGTCCCATAATGTATAGTATTGCCATTCGATAACTCGAATTCATGTCTGGTTAGCTTGAGTTTTTCCCATGGAGGATTCCCTATTATCATATCAAATCCTTTTGGAGAAACCAAGTTAACTAAACTTTGTTTTTCATTCAGACTATCTGCCAATAACAAGTGCTCCTTTAAAGAACTAATGACATCTAGATTAGCCGTGTAAGATGAAATAGATAGTAGTGCAGCACGTATAGCATGTTTTGAAATATCTATCGCATATATATTGTTTGATATTATAGTATCTATAGCATAGCAATCTTTTATTTCTTCGAGAAATGAGCACAAAAGGATACCTGAGCCACAAGATGGATCTATAATTGAAATCGACTCTTGCTTATTCTGAACTAATTCGGAATATCTATTAGCCATCTTTTGTCCCATAAGGCTAGCCAATCTATAGTCCGTATAATAAACACCTTTGCTTTTCTTCTCTATATTATTCAAATTTTCGGTTGCAAGGATCCCGAGTAAAATCGAGCTAGGTAGTGGAGATTTTTTTATTTTAACTGCAAATTCTTCGGCTACATTTAAATTATATTCATATCTCTCAATATCAAGAAGACTATGATATTGAGAGATATTAAAACCTCCTAAAAAAGAAGAGACATGTTCTAAAAATTGAAGTTGCAATTCACTAGCTTTATCAGATTCACTGATATCAGATAGAATATTTTCTAATTCTGCTTTTAGATCCTCCAGTAATGCTTCTTGATAACTTGTATTCTTTGCCATTACCTTATCTGTTAATTTCAATTAAAAATTCTGTCAAAGGATTTTTTTTAGCATGATTACTAGATGCTTTGTTCGAAATATATCTGCCAAAATTCTCAAAATATGTAATACTAGTTTTACCGTAAGAATTCGCTATTTTCATTAAATCTTGTTCATTTATATGACCTTCGGAACTGTATGAAATAAATACTCTCTTTGAGGGGATTATTTTTATAAGATTGTCAAGAGCAACACTAGCCCTTGTTTTATAGCAAAAATCAGACGCTTTTGAATGCCATGGTCTTAAACCTGTGATACCAGAAACGTCTGGTTCATCGTCATTCGCAATTGTCTCGGGGATATGGTAATACGCTGCATATTGTCTTTTCGTATAAGGGGGATCTATATAAACAGTATCTTCAATCTCCATATTAACATTTAAAGCATCTTCTTGGGAAATAGCCCAGTCGATCTTTTTTAAAAGTAAGTCCCTTGGTTTTAATAAAAGAGGAGACAAAGCATTCTTAGATAATTTCTTTAGAAAACAGCCGTATGTTCCTGCAATATTGGCAACTTCATTTGCAGATTCTATAAGATCTGCGAGAAGAACCGTACGTTCATGTTCATTAATTAAGTTTTCTTGAGCCAAACTTCTTATTTTCGATCTTATTGCATCAATTTTTTTTGAATTTTGGATTGAAAAATAAGGCCGTTCAATCATCTCTTTATTTTCAGCAGAAGAACTATATTCTCTATAGAAAAAACCTTCTTCTAGGTCTACATTATTCAAATCATTTACTACCGATTGGTAGCCTCCAAGTTTGATAAATTTGGCTTCAGAAAGACTTATTAATTTGGCACTAGTTAGAGTTGCTGCAGCTAAAAGTGTATCATTAGCCGATACTTTCCAATTGTTGAGCCCTGCAGCGAGGGAAATTGAACCTGTTCCGCAAAAGAGGTCTATGAACCTACCTTCAGAGGAGAAACCAACTCTATTAATAATTTCCTGTACTAATCTTGCCTTTGAACCTAAATACCTAACTTTACCCATTTCCCGACTCTATATACATTTTACTAATATATAATTGTAAACGATGAAAAAAAAATATAAATGTAAATTGCTATAGAAGAGTTTTTCACTGCTCGGATTTTAACACTGAGATATATTCTCAAATATAGGAAATCTACATCTGTCTAAAAAAAATTTAAATGTGTGTTTTCATTGAAAAAAACAGCTATTTTTAGAATCTTTCAATTTTGATCCTAGGTTTAGTCTGATAAGATCTGTAGCTTTTCATTTTTTCCTTTCACTAGTGGCCTGATAAAAGGATCATTCGAGTTGCTACCTTTGGGTAGAGATAGATCTGAAAAATAGATTGCATGATCTTTTATAGTGGCACGGTTTGATCGAAATCGCTGGCGTGGTTCCTCCGAAATATTCATCTATTTATACTTGTAGTTTTAAAAAATTAAGGTAGTTATTTTTTTTTCACATAAAATCATAATTGTATGTGGTCGATCACCTTTAGGAACATTGAAAATTTCTGAAAAATTTACTTCAAATTCTGTTGCATCTACCCAAATAAATCTGTACCCAAATTTTTCCAGAGTTGGATTTAGTTTTAAGATTGTCCTGTCCGCATTTAGAATATAGACATAGACTCTATTAGGTGTTTCCCTAGGTGTAGCATATGATTTAGGTTCTAAAAAAGTTTTATAATTCAATGCTTTGGTATCAAATTATTAAAGAAGATGTTGATGAAACCATTTTTTAAAAAGTCCTTCATCTTTTTAAAAATCTAATAATTCAGAAACGGAAATTTTAAGTTTATCGGCTATCTTTTTTAATATTGAAATAGTAGAATTGGTTTCTGCTCGTTCAATACGACCAAGCTGTCTAATCTCAATATCGCATAGGTTGGAAAAGTACTCTTGAGACCATCCGCGAGCCTCTCGTAGAGCTTTGACATGCTTTCCCAGCTTTTCCAAATAGTCTTGATCCCGATATTGTCTCTCAGCCATGAAGTGAAAATCAAAAAATATCAGCATTTTGTTTGAGACATATTTGTCCTATTTATTTTTTATACTTATATTTGTTGATGACCTCATAGATGAGGTGGCATTTTTGACTAAGAAGCTTTGCTCAACAAGACCTAGGAAATCTTAAAGCACGCGAAGCAGCGGTGAGAAAATGCCTGCAATTTGTATATTTGATATTGCAAAGTGTGGGCTCTCTCCGTGCCGCGTGCTTGGAAATTTAGGTTTCCGCCCTTCCTAGGGGGTGTTGAGCGCACGGAGGGAGCCTGCATAATATATAATTTCTCTCGAAAGCTTTTGGGTTTAATAAACTTAAAAAGCAATAATGTATAAAAAACAACTCTTTCGAAAACTTATTGCAGCACCGGAATGACCGGTTTGCTAACCATTTGTGACCTTTTAGAGAGTGAGGCAATATAAACCCTAATATAACACAATATTCAGTCCGTATCGTCCGCATTCTATTTTAGCAAAATAAATTTTATCCCTTTGGCCTAAGCGTAGTTTGGCTTAGTTGGGAATTAATAAATAAAAGACGATGATGGAAAGGGAAGAATTTAGAGATATGCTATTGGGCACAATTGATGAAAAATATCACCACGAGGTATATGAGTGGTTAGATAATGCCGAAGAGAAATTTCAACAAATAGCGAATGCTACGGATTGGCCTATTAGAGAAATTCGGGATTTTTATCGGTCTATTGGTTCCGAAATAGGGTTAAAGCAGAGAGATATATGTATAGACGAATTAGAACAATGAAAAAACAACTTTACAAGAAAATAATTTCTCCGCCCGATTAGGGCAGCAGTGTGTAGGGCCATTAAGGCTTGCCTAAAGAATGCGACATTACAATACCGTATTATAAACATTGTACAACTGATCAATCAGCATTCCAACATCATCAAATTTACTAACTGTGTGGCCTAAACCGAGCTTAGGCGCAAAGGAGAAATAGGAGCAATCTTAAAATAACCAACCCCTTAGGCCACACCCTAAAAACCTCGAAAAAATGAACAATTTTTACAAGGGTGGGAGAGGACTGGCCTTTGTTTGGCGAGACGGAATAATTCCGTTGCGAAACAAAAACATCCACAAAAAAAATATAGATGCAACCTTATGGGAAAAGCAAGCGTCTATATATACAAAGAAGTTCTTAAACCTATTAAAAAGATTTGCTCGCTTATTCGCGGGCTCAATTGATCAGACAACAAAGACCAAATCAATGCCATCTGTTTGGGCATTGATTTGTTTCATGTTGTTTAATCTATCAACAGCCTGGGCGCAGTCCGCGGAAACGCGGACTGCCGAAGGGCAAACCGAAATCAAGCCTCTACAGATAGGGGATACCGTACCCAACGTTCCGCTAAAAATCTTGAATAGCGAGCGTAACCTAGTGCAAGATAGGTTACATAATTACGGAGGTGAAAAGTGGATCATCCTAGAGTTTTGGAATACGGTCTGTGCGCCATGTATCGCAGCTATGCCACATCTTTTTTCTTTAGAAAATGACGTGGATGAAAAGGTGCGTGTTATACCCGTAGGGCATGAGTCTGAAGAAAGAATGAACGCATTTTTGAGGAATACCCGGGCGCCGGGTATGAAGTCTCTCGAGGGAAGATTCCATACAGTCATCGAAGATTCCGTCTTAACAGCAATGTTTCCGAAGACATCCTCTCCCCATACCGTTATTCTGGATGAGAATTATGTGGTAAGGGCGGTAACCAAGCCGGCTTACGTCGATGTGCATATGTTGACGGAGCTGATGAGCAGTAATGCCCCAAGCACTTCGGTTAAGCTGTTTGCTCTAGAGGAAAAGCTTCTTTTGGCTCCGAACGAATTATTGGTAAATCCTTTTTATAGTGGTCTTGTCAAGTACGTTGATGGGCTGACCACTTCCTTTGAATCAAAAACAGATTCACTAAATGGGGTGGTGCACGAGTTCTTCGGGAATATGACCTTATTACAACTGTATGCTGCGGGGGCGACAAAAGATAAACCATTGAAAGGGCTCCAATTTAAACCGGAACACCGGATTCTTTTGGTTAAAGATCCGCATAACATCGTGTACCATACGGAGGATGCTTCGGATATACAGAGGAAGCTTGCTTGGGACAGGGTCAATAAATACAGTTATGAATCAGTACTGCCAATAACCATGTCAACGGAAAGCCGGCGAGCGCGACTCCGGAATGACATGGATAGCTTTCTTGGGATGAGCGCGGAGCTAAAATCAGTAACGGTGCCTTGTCTGGTACTTAAACAGATCCGTAATGTCACTCGTCGGAATTTAGATCATGATGACGAAAAACTATTCGTTGTAAACGGCTGGGTGCCTAATAGGCTAAAGGAACAAGAGAAATATGTGGGCAACTCGCCATCGGGAGCCCAGACCTATATCCGAAACCTCGGATTCAAGGAATTGACAACGGTTATCAGGAAGCTATCGTCCGACCCTATACCAACTATTGTAGATAAAACAGGATATAATGGGTTTTATAATGTAGATTTTTCCAAGGAGTCCAACTCGTTGGCCGATATACGTGCAGCATTGCAGAAAGAGGGCTTTGATCTGGTAGCCGGAGAAGTAGAACAGGAAATGTTCGTGCTGTCGGAAGATGGTATAGAAGCAAATGTTGACGAACTGGTCTTTACACCGCTCGGCTATGTCACGAAAAGTTGTGTTGATTTAAACAGGGCACAAAAACAGAAATAATATGACAAAAGGAATCAAGATTCTGGGATGTATATTATTGCTGTACATTCCTTTAATGATTACGGCAGCGGGTAGCCAAGATATCATCAGCGGCCGGGTGCTAAATGCAGAGACAGATCTCCCGATTGAAGGCGCCAGTATAGGCGTTGTTGGGGAAAGCTTGGAAACAGTAACCGATAAGCAGGGGAGATTTAGCCTGTCGATAGGAAAACGGGAATCGATGAAACTGATTATTTCACACATAAGTTTTCTGGAAGAAAAGGTAGAAGTGGGGGCATCTCGCGAAATAATCATTCATTTGAAGGAAAAAAAAAGTGATATTGAAGAAGTCGTGGTATCAACGGGTTACAGTACGGCCAGACAGCGGCATCTGACAGGTTCGTTTGAACATATCAATCAAGAACTTTTTAATCGGCAGATAAGTACCGATGTGCTCAGTAGGTTAGATGGTATAGCGAACAGTCTGCTTTTCGACAAGCGCTCGTCGTCTGCTGCACCGTTACAGATCAGAGGTTTAAGTACATTGACTGGAGCAATTTCGAGACCGCTTATCATTTTGGACAACTTCCCCTACGAAGGGGACATCGAGAATATCAATCCCAATGACATTGAAAGCGTAACCGTATTGAAGGATGCGGCTGCGGCTGCAATCTGGGGAGCAAGGGCTGGAAATGGCGTTATCGTGCTGACGAGCAAATCGGGCGTATTCCATGAGCAGAGCAATGTGTCAGTTACCAGCAATATCGGTATCACCGCGCGCCCGAATCTCTTTTATGCGCCGCAGATGACGACTTCTGATTTTATTGACATCGAAAGGTTTCTTTTCGAAAAAGGGGAATATAACTGGGCTTTGAATGACCGAACTTCCTGGCCAGTTGTTACGCCCGTTGTGGAGATTTTGAATAAGGAAGCGACGGGGATTTATTCGGATACCGAAGCAAAGCAAGCAATCGATGCACTTCGTCAATTGGATGTGCGGGATGATCTAAGTCGATATTTATACAGAAACGCGGTTAACCAACAATATAATCTACAGTTATCGGGAGGGACGCAACGCAGCCACTATAACGCGTCTGTCGGGTACGACGGGAATCTGAGGAGCGAAGTCGGGAATGCATACGAACGTTTGTCATTACGGACGTCCAACACGTATAAATTGGCAAAGGGGCTGGATCTGGATCTGGGGCTAACATACACGGGAAGTAAGGCGGCAAATAATAATCCGGGAGAGATACGTACATCGGATGTAGGCGGCACGCTTTATCCGTATGCGCGATTGGTAGATGATGACGGGAATCCTGCCATACTGGAGCGTAACTATCGGTTAGGGTTCGTCGATACGGTAGGCGGTGGAAAATTATTGGACTGGCACTACCGTCCGC
This sequence comes from Sphingobacterium corticibacterium, assembly GCF_004208525.1. GTDB lineage: Bacteria > Bacteroidota > Bacteroidia > Sphingobacteriales > Sphingobacteriaceae > Sphingobacterium > Sphingobacterium corticibacterium. Next base: position 253,835 of record NZ_SGIT01000001.1, read on the forward strand.
TGGACGAAATTACCGCTTCGGAGAACACCAACCGTATACATGATATGTTGCTGAATGCTGGCGTAAAATACAGCTTTCTTTCATTTTTTGATGCCTCGGTGAGATACCAGTATCACAGCGCCAGGAATAACGGACAGCATCATTACAGCGTTGATTCGTGGTACGCCCGTAACTTAATAAACAGATTTACCCAGATTGCAGGTGGAAATACGATATATATTGTTCCCAATGGAGGTATTTTGGATGAATCGACAGGGACACGTAACGGTCATTCCTTGCGTACCCAGCTTAATTTTACCCATAATACCCATAAAGATCATGCTATAAATGCATTTATGGGTGCAGAAGTAAGAAACCGTGTCACGGATAACAGCAATAGCCGTGTTTACGGTTATGATGAACGGTATCTCACGCACCAATCGGTCGACTATATAAACAGATATCCCATATACGGCGGGCTTTCATCCAATTCGTTGATTCCGTACAATGCTGGGTTAAGCGGTTTTGTAAACCGGGCCATCTCCATGTATTTCAACGGTACGTACAGTTATAAAGACAGATATGTACTGACGGGAAGTGCCAGACGGGACGCCAGTAACCTGTTTGGGACAGATACGAATAATAAATGGAAACCGTTGTGGTCACTGGGTATCGCATGGGAGATATCAAATGAGCCGTTTTATAAACTTGATGCTTTACCATACCTTAAATTAAGGGCTACAAACGGATATACGGGCAACGTAAATAACAGCTTGTCTGCACTGACAACGCTCAATTTTAGGTCTCTGAGTTCAAAGACACGTTTACCGTATGCCATTATTGTTAACCCGCCAAACCCATCATTGCGATGGGAACAGGTTGCCACTTGGAATGTGGGTGCTGATTTTGCTACTCGGAACCGTAGGATCAGCGGTAGTATTGAATATTATAATCGAAAATCCACGGACGTCATAAGTGCTGAACCTGCCGACATCACGACAGGGTTCAATAGGTTGACAAGAAACAGCGCGCAGTTACGCAATACGGGAATGGATATCAATATAGCAAGCGCAAATCTCCGTGGAGCGTTTTCATGGAATACGAACGTGCTTTTCAGTCTCAATAAAACGAAAGTAGAGAAATATCTGGTAGAGGCTATCCGGCCAAGTAGCATGGTCGGCAGTGGACACACTATATCACCGATAGTAGGCCGCGGTGCATATAACATCGTCAGTTATCGCACGGCCGGTCTAAACCCCGAAAATGGAAATCCCCAAGGATATGTAGGGGGAGAAATATCTTCTGATTATAGGGATATAATTGACAATGCACAGGAAAGCGATCTTGTTTTTCATGGTTCGGCGACACCGCAGAAATTTGGGGCGATACGGAATACATTTTCGTGGAAGGGAGTTTCGCTCTCTGTCAATTTGAGCTATAGGTATGATTATTACTTCCGACGCCGCTCTATAAGCTATCTCGGATTGTACGGCGGAGCTGTTGGCCATGCGGATTATTACCAACGATGGCAAAATCCGGGAGACGAGATGCATACATATATTCCATCGGCGGCTTATCCGGTGGATAGCAGGCGGGATCAGTTCTACCGAGATGCTGATGTCTTGGTGGAAAGGGGAGATCATATCCGGTTACAGGATATTAATCTAAACTACAGCATTGGAAATGATGTAATCGCAAGGACGCCGTTTAAGCGCTTGACAGTTACGGGATATATATCAAATATTGGCGTCATCTGGACAAAAAATTCGCTCAACGTTGATCCGGATTTTAATGAGATGCCGCTACCGACAAGCTATACGTTTGGTTTGAAGGCAGAATTTTAATGGACTTGATTATGAAAATTATAATAAAATACTATTGGATGTCAGCAATCCTGTTTTTACAATTGGGCTGCGCAGCGTTTTTGGAAGAAAAGCCGGATAGATCACTGGCTTTAGCGGATGGCTTAAAAGAGCTACAGGCGATTCTGGATTACGAGGTTGGTATGAACCAGAACTATCCTGCGGCTGGTGATATTGCATCACCGTATTTTTATTTAACGGAGGCTGACTGGTCTGCCAGAACGGAGATTACCCGTGAAATCTATTCGTGGAATGAGAAAGCAGATAATTCACAGGACTGGCATAATGCGTATACTCGTATTTTTTACGCGAATGTGGTGCTCGATCAAATAGATGATGTGGCGCTGAAAGGTAGGCGTGAGCAGGACCGGGCAGCGATTAAGGGAAGTGCTCTCTTTTTTAGAGGTTGGAACTTTTTTCAATTATCCCAAATTTATACGCCTCCATATATGGAGGACGGGGATGGTCAATGGGGAATACCCCTAAGATTGGGAGCCGATATTAATATTGTAACCGAACGGAGCACGATATCGGAAACGTTCAATCAAATAGTATCGGATCTGACATACGCTTCGCAAACTCTTCCGGAGCAGACCGTTGTTCCTACTCGCCCATCCAGAGCTGCGGCATACGCGGCGCTATCCATCGTATATCTCTCCCTGGACGACTTTCTAATAGCAGAAAAATACGCCGACTCTTGTCTGATGTTGCAAAGTGATCTGATAGATTACAATTTCGTAGACGGCAGTATGGTGAATCCGTTTCCTATTTTTAATGAAGAAGTAATTTTTCATGCAACGATGTTTGGTACATCGCAGGTATTTTACAGGAATAGAGCAAAAATAACGGAAGAATTATTCGATAGTTATGACGAGGCAGATTTGCGGCGCACGGTTTTCTATGTGGAGCAAGCCGACGGATCTTTCACGTTTAAAGGAGATTATTCGGGAAGTAGTACCTCTGGATTACCGTTCTGTGGTATGGCTACAGACGAGATATACCTTATCAAAGCAGAATGCGCGGCAAGGTTGCAGAAAAATGAAATAGCATTGACGTATCTGAATGAATTTATGCGGAAGCGATATGACAGTGCTGTTTTTGAGGTGTTTAATAGTAACGACGCGCTGGAAATTTTAGATAAAACGATCAGTGAACGCAGGAAGCAACTTGCTTTTCGGGGAGGCGTGAGCTGGCGCGATTTAAGAAGGCTGAATAGGGAGGAGCGATACCGGCAAACATTGGTGAGAGAGATAGGGGACGATAGATATACGTTGGAACCGAATGGAAAACGTTATGCATTCTTAATCCCGGTTTCTGTGGTTCAAATGTCCGGGATACGGCAGAACGAAAGATAAAAAGGAAGAGAGCGGTTTAGGCTCCCTTCGTTCTTGACAACTATTACGGTTATCTGGAAAAATTACCGCGAAAAATGTTAGCGTTAGGATTACCCTCCTCTAGATCTGTTTCCAGACCTGTCAGATCAGGTTTTCCTGCAGCTGGGTTGCTTGGATTAGTAGATGGGGCACTAACTCCACAGACTTCTAGTCCGTCTTCACATTCTTCTTGAAGGTCTCCCATAGAATAATGTTGATAATAGTCCTGATTTGTTGGGTCATCCGCTGATCCAGGCGGGGAGTAAATCCACTGCTGGTCCGTCAGTGCATTCTCCGCTTCAAGCGCTTTCATTTTTGCGTTTACGGTGTAAACGCCAAGTCCTAATAGTAGTGCCATCATTGGCACGAGTTTAATGAGCTTTTTCATCTTTTTGAATTTAATGGTGTTAAAATGGTTTGCCTCTGATGGTTAAGCTGGGGCAGAACGTTTTGGCAACTTGCCTGATCTAAAATTTTTTCCTTATGGATATGGATATCTGAATTGTCGCAATCCCGAAAGGTTCTGCCTTTGCTTCCCGATCGTCAGACCGTTTGTTGGCTTTCCGTCGAAAGCCACTATGCATAGTTTTTTATTCTTTCTTTTTTGTTGCTTTTAATGTTTTGCTTTTATACGCGAAATAGAATCCCGCTAATGCCACCAACGTATGCTTGGCGTTGAAATAAAAATGCTCCCGCCAGCCCATGTCTTCAAATACTTTCCCGCAGGCACAGATCACATATCCGTATACCTCGCGATAAGCCAAATAGGCATATATCGTGTAGGCGAACATCAGGGCTGTTGCGATCAAAAGCCCCCAAACACGCGTTCTCGTAATACACAGCAGAAGCACTGTTGATAATTCGATCGTCGGTAGCGCGTATACCAAGATAGGTTTCGACCATATCGGTAGCGGCTGCTTTCCCATCTGTATGCTAAATACCGTATGATATAAAACTTTGTTCAACCCCGTTTGTACAAACAGATAAATCAGTACAGCCGAACAAAGTATGGCGAGCGTATCTAAATAGATTGTTAAATGCCGGTTGAAATGCGTGGTAATATGTGGCGTTATTGTCTTCATCATCTGCCTTTAGTTGTTGTTGTATAATCCAAAGGTAAAACGGAAAATAAGGCGAGCGTTATGCCGAATATGACATCAGTGATATGCCAAAAATGGTTGGAAACTAAATCGATCGCCGATATTCGGCTAGTGTAATACCACGATGTCGCTTAAAAAAACGATTCAATTCGCTGGGGCCATGGAAACCGGATTGTAGCGCGACTTCCCAAAGGGAAAAGGGTCCAATAAGCAATGTTTCGACATGTTTAACCAGCAATCTGTTGCGGTAATCGCTCAGCTTTTCGCCGTAGAATTGTTTATGCAGTCGGTTCAAATATTCGTATCGGGCGCGCAGTTGAGGGGCGATCAGTTTTATCTGTGTTTTGTTGCCCTGATATGCAATCTCTTTAGCCAGAAGTTGCCGGCAGCGGTGAATCAAGAGTTCAGGGTCGGAGGTCTGCTCATATTCGTTATAGACTTTTTCTTTTGAAAGTTGCATCAAGCGTGTGAGTTCGCGAAGGATAAAGGCTTCGTTATCCAGATCTCCCTTTTTAAGATGGTGGCAGCAGTATTGTATGCAGCGTACTGTTTGTGGGCCGATGAAGAAATCCACGCTGTGTACTAGTTTTGCCGACTGGCTTCGATAACCAGCTATAACATCGTGAAGAAAGTGAAAACTGCGTTCGTTGCCGTCCCGGAAGATACCGCCATCGAAATAGAAGCCAAAGACCTGATGCCGGCCTGCTGTGAGTTCGAACTGATAGTCGCCGGGTGGTATATAGAGATAGCGGGCACGTTGCGGGGAATGGGTACACACGCTATCGGCAGAAAGGTCACGAAGCAGGATATCGTTGTTCCCATCCAACACGTAGATCACGTAAAGATCACCGATATCGACATGTGCAGGGACGTTTACAGGTTGTTCGAAGTATAGATCATAACTATAGAGGTAGCCGTGTTTACCATCAAACTCTTGTGTAATGGCCCAATCACTGCGGTTGACATAGTACTGGGTATCGGCGTGCCGGATAGGTATGCGGGCTTGTGGTTCGTCGCTTGCATGATCGGCAACAGGTTGGCCAAAGTATGCCCGGAAATTAATGTGTAGGCTTTTTTTCATGATTTGGTAGTGTAGATGTGTTACAAATGAAAAAGACATTTTAATACGCGTCAAGTGACAAGGGTGACATCCACCAATAGGAAATCAGAAAGACTTTTGGCGACCGGTTGGCCAATGTTGGAATCCACCGGGGTGACATCGGGATCCAAAAAAATAAAAAATTATTGGAGGAGCCGATTCGCGTGAGAATTGGCCAATCCAACATAAAAAAAAGCGTGGAGACGCCTGTTCATGTCGATTATTTCAGGATAACGTTTTTTTTTTGGTAATTGAGATTGTTTGATTTTAAGTTTGGAGTAGATCTAAGCAATTTTTTTGGGTACCCAGAAGTAAGTTTTAACCAAAAAAATAAGAAACATGAAACAGAAAAAGACAACAGAAAGGAGTGCAGCAGTACGGCAGATTTTAAAACGCACAACAAAGCGAAATCCGTATGCATGGACGGAAATGAATACACGAGCGGCGGGTTATATACGTTTAGCGAAGAATTGCGATATTGTGTTGCCAGGAATGGGATTGGTGTAGTGGAAGCGCTGAATACGTATACTTTTCTAAGTGCAAACCTACAGAATTTTATGCCTACAATACCACCGGATCAGCATGTTGTTCTGTTCGAGCAGTTCCAATTGGCGCAGCATCTCAATGGTAAAGATACCACCTATTTTGTGGATCAATACCCGCTACCTATTCACGGTTGGGATAGCTTCTTGACCGAGCTGCAGCGGCACCCCGGTATCGTGTGTACCTACCATTTTGGGGCGTATCAACTGATCAACTATTTATTGATCAAAGCGAAAATGCGGTTTGCACTCTTGGTAGCCGGAGAGGTGAAGGCAAAGTGGCACAGGCGGTTTCCGCATTTACTGACCGCATTGCAAAAAGCGGAGGAGGATGGTTATTTTGAGCTACTGGATGCCAACGATAGATCTTCTTTACGGAGGTTGTATGCACGATTGGCACAGGGTTTTCTCCTGCTGATTTATACAGATGGACTGGAAGGCATACATACACGGAAGAGGGAGGACTTGCAATCGGTATCGTTTTTGGGGCAACACATCGTTGTCCCAAAAGGTGCCGCGCAATTATCGTACACCTTCGGGCTGCCCATCCATCCGCTGCTGGCATTGCGACGAAAGGAGCATATAGCATTAATCACCGGCGAACGGATAGAACCAGACGAAGGCGTCCTTAAGAAGTCGTATATACAAGAGACCACGCACAGATTATTTCACTTCTTGGAGCCTTATCTACACCATTGGCCCGAGCAATGGACCAATTGGCCGCATATACATGGTATGCTAGCGGAGGTAGGTACGCTTTTGAATGGCAATAAATGGGACGGTGATCCGCCGGAAGATAGCACGGCGTATGGTATATATTGCTTGGAAGATCGTTATTTCTTGTTGCGGAAACACGACTATATGTCTTTCGTGCTCGAAAAAGAGGATTTTGAAATGTTGTTTGACAGCTGGCATCGTAAACACTGAATAGAGAAAAAAATTAAAAATAGTATATTGTAGGCCGTTTTACATCGACCTAGCACTATGCCTAAACATTTTTTCTTTAGAGAAGCTTTTAAGATTCAGCTTTTTATATGGCCTATTTACTGGCTAATGACAGTCCTCCTTAACTATCATCTCCATCCAGAACGGACGTTGTGGGAGCAGTTGATCGCCTTTGGTATGTTTATCCTAACATTTAATGCCTCCACAGCCCTGTTTTTTTTCCTGTTTGTGAAAGGACGAAAATGGCTGGTTTGGCTCGGTCTGGTATTGCTCTTCGTCTTATCTTCCAGTGGGGTGTATCATGTGGTTTATCGCCTGATGCCTAAATATGGAATGGTCATGATGGAACCGGATCGTTTAAGTAATAGCAATAAATTCTTGTGGGAAATGCTCAATAACTACCTTACCTTAATTTTAGCGGCAGGTGCGCTGGTTTTGCATATTCGATCCAAGAAAAATCTGATACGTAAAGAAAGGGAAACGCAAGCAAGGCTTGAGAAAGAGAAAGAGGCAAATGCGAGTCTGTTAGCCATGTTGGGCGCACAGGTTGATCCGCATTTTACCTTCAATATACTCGCGGGTGTACAGGCGCAATGCGAGGAGCAGTTGCCTAACGAAGCGCGTACCATTGAGTTACTGACGGATATGTGGCGTTACGCGCAGAGCAGTGCTAAGAAACCGATAGTCATTATAGAGAAAGAAATTGATGCGGTGAATCGTTATCTCGAATTGGAGCGTACGCGGTTTGAGCATTGCTACGTCAACTTTAGCATCGAAGGAGAAGCATGCGGACAAAAACTACCTCCGGGGGTTTTAAGAACCTGCTTGGAAAATGCTTTCAAATATGGGTATAGGGGTCTTGCGGATAAACCGATCGAAGCGAAATTATGGCTGATGGACGATGGGTTTCGTTTCGTGTGCAAGAATTGGGTGAATAAAAATCGGGAGAATATCTTGTCGACAGGCACGGGTTTGAGTAGTACCCGACGCAGACTGGAGCTTTTGTTTCCAAATACGCATGAGATGCACGTGTGGGAGACTGCGGATAACATTTTTACGGTAGAAATAACAATTTTGGAATATGAAGACGATTTTAGAGATTTTGAAATGCGTGGTGCTAGATGATGAACGCGCACCGTTGCTAAAAATGCAGAGGCTTATAAAGTCAAGACCTGAACTTTTATTGGTCAAGTCCTCGACCAATCCCGATTGCATAATAGACCTGATTGAGCGGGCAGATATACAGATCTTGTTCGTGGACATGGAGATGGAGGCCATGCACGGTCTGGAAGTAATCAGACGGGTAAAAGGGAAGGTACATATTATATGCTGCACGGCTTACAACAATTTTGCGTCTGAGATCATGGAGTTGGCTGTTGATCATTATTTATTGAAGCCCATGTCGGAGGAGAAATTTAATCTGGCGGTAGATCGTGTGTTGGTAAACTGTGGCAGAAAGAAATCGCTGGAACCGGATACGAGTAATGTACCATTGGATATTTTGCAAACGGTTGGTTTTCGTACCCCGGGTAAAAACGCATGGTTTTATGTGACGTTAGGTGATATTGAATATATAGAAGCTGGCGAAAGAACGAGTACGGTATACCACACCCCAGACCAAGCTGGCCAACAAAGCAGTGCTTCCACAACGGTCGCGTTTACGATCACCGAAATGGAGCAGTTGCTTCCGGCTAAGTACTTTATCAGGGTTCATCGGGGCTTTATTTTGCCTGTTCATCGGATCAGGGAGTATAGTGTTGCGGAAGGCATCAAACTGAGGGGATCTACAAGGAAGGAATTTATTCCGGTAGGTGACAAATATAAAGCAGCATTAGAAGACAGGCTACGGTTGCTGGAGCGGTTTAAAAAGCAATATCATGAGGAGTAGTTTTGCTGAACAATTCCGAAAGTTGGTAAGAGACTACGAAAGGCTGAAAGTACGGGAGGTGGATGGAAGGGATTGCTGGTATGAGATCGAACGCTTACACCAGCGGATCGAAAAACTTTTGGGGGAAGTAAGGCATTGGAGTGCAGTTATGGAACAGGAATTACAGGGACGATGGGATTTGCAGCAGCTGGTGCGGAAGAGCGACTGGAGTGGGGACGCGCTGCAGTTATTTTGGAACGATCAGCTCCAGTTCTACGAAAGCCGGTTAAACCAATGGATGCTACAAATGGAGCCAGAAAGCCAGCGATGTGTTGTCAATATATCCGTGAGAAAAATGTTGATGCTGCTTCGTTTAGCACGCGATGTAGAGCTATTACCGGATGATCCGCTTAAACATGCTTTCGTCTTTATCACCAAGCATTTCCGGACAGCGCAACAGGAGCAAATATCCTACGAAAGTATACGGAAAAAATACAGCCAGATGGATTCGGTAGCCATAGCGGAAGTAGAAGGTCTACTTCGGGAATGCCTGAAGAAACTGGCGGAATATAAAAAGAACTTATAAATAACAGAAAGGAGGTCACCATGACATAATCTATTATCAACTACCAGAAAAAGAATTAATGCTCCGTGTTCATTTTATGACGACACGATAACACTAACATTATAACACCATTTTACAATGAACAATTATACTTGTGGCCAAGAGCCACGTAAATGCGTACAATGCGCTATCCTACTAGCCATCTTGAAAGCACTACATATTGATGTGGATTTACCGCAAACATGTTCGTCGGCTCCGAAACCAGCTGAAATAGATACGCTGCTAACCCGAAAGGAGGTGATGCGTAAGCTGAATATTAAAGATAGTGCCTACACCCGTTGGGTAGAACGTGGCATCTTGGTGCCGCGGATTATGGGAAGGCGTCATTTCTATAGTGAAGATGATCTGGGTGGTGCTTTCAAAGAAAGCAATCGCAAAGGCAAACGTTAATATAATAAGGACGTTGCGCGCCGTACTGGCGCAAGGGGAGGTACAGATAACATCGTGCTTCCCCTTTGTTTTGCGGTCCGCCGACGGCTTGACGGCGTACGACTTCCGTAATTTGCCGGACAACGGCACGCTTCTTTCGTATGGGATTGTGGTTCTTTCATGCGCCAACACCATGAAGTTGACTTTCAGGGGTATCTCCCTGTCCGGAATACGCCTTTTTCGCTATGACGAGACCAAACTTCTGTCCATCAGGATAATGTCGCCGTACGTCGAAAATAACCGCCTGTGCACCGAAATGATTTCGGCATACGACAACATGCGTGCCTTGGGCAAGGGGATTGTTGTCCCGTATGCCGACGCGAAAAAGATAGCCGGGAGCTTGATCGGGTTGGTTAACAAAATGACGTCGGCGTACGACGATGTAATACTTCCGCCCATCGATACGATACTTCCGTCCGCCGAAGCGATACTTCCGTCCGGGTTGCTGATGACGCTGTCGTCGTCGTTAATGCTCAAATGACTTATTTATCTTCGTTCAAAGCCTTTTCTACCTGATTATAGATAGAGATAAGCTTCTCGTATTGTGTATTTTTTTTATGAAACATCATAGATGTATATAGAATTTGAGGAGATTCTAGGTTTACATCAACTTTTATAATATTGTCTAGTTTTATAATATCCTCTTGATATTTGGAGTTTTTATACCAACGACTAAAAATTTTATGGCGCACTATTGATTTGTGATCGTCATCCGAGCATATATAAATAAGGGAGTTTTCTGTTTGTTGAAAGAACCTTTGAATGATATTTTGGATAGTTCGAGAAACTTTTGCATCGAAAGGTTCAAGTTCTTCATTTGCCTTTTCTACTACTAATTGATAGACATTTTGTATCTCTTCGCCCGAAATAGACGAAAAAGATTCGTCCACGACGAAAGCAACTCTATATAAAATGTTGTTTTTGGTTACGAAATTGTACGTACTGGTAATGTCGTCAAAAACGTAGTTATAATGGCTTTGCAAACTTAATACCTTTTTTATTCAGTTCTTTAAGAGAAGTTTTTCCCTTCATGTATGAACGCACGGATTCCTTATCAGCAATCATTTTAGACACTGATTTAACGATCGTTTCTTTTTTGATCTCTTGCTTTTTCATACTGCTACAAATATAACAAATTATTTTCAACTAATTATCGTCGTCGTTAGTGCCCTTTTGTGTTCTTTTGTGCCCTTCTGTCGTCGTTTTCCGTTAAAATTTTCCGGCTCAGACCACTTTTGTTTCACAGCGAGGGAATGGGCCCTGCTGCTAAAACAACTATGTGATGAACATAAAACAACAAGCATTGGGTGGTTTCACCAAGGACAGTGATGAAACCGTATTGGTCAAAGGGAAAACGGTGCTGCTTGCCATGACGGGCAACGCCAACTTTGAAACACCGGAACCAACATTGGAAGTGGTGACGGAAGTCTTAAACGATTACGAACAAAAGCTATCCATGGCCAAACGACGCGGCAGTCCGGAGGATACAGCTGCCAAGAACCAGGCTAGGAAAGCGACAGAGCAGCTATTGAAACGGCTGGCGTTCTACGTGACGCAAATGGCCGATGGTGATCTGCCGAAACTATTGAGTTCGGGGTTTGCGGTATCCAGTTTACCGCAGAAGGACGATGTACCGTTGCCAGTGACAGGAATTACCGTGGGTGACGGCCGGCAGAAAGGACAGATGCGATTGGATTTCGACAAAAACCATTCGGCCAAATTGTACGAATACCAATTGTGCCAGATCGATGCGAATGGTCTGCCGGATGAGTGGGGTGAATCGTATACCACGTCGTCATCAAGGCAGAACATCGTAGCGCCATTGGTACCCTATCAACGTTATGGCGTGCGTGTACGTGCAGTGAACGGTTATGGTCGCTCGGATTGGTCGGAGATGGTAACACATGTGGTGCGTTAGCGGATGGAAATCGAAGTAAAACGCAGTAGGCAGGGGAAAAACAGTACCCTGTCTGCGCTCTATATCGACGGTGAGCAAGTCTGTTACGTACTGGAGGATTCGGTGCGGGACGAAAAGATCAAAGGAAGTACCGCTATTCCTGCGGGCCGCTATAAACTCGCGTTCCGACACTATGGTCGTATGCACGGGCGATACCACCGGCTATTTCCGGATTTTCATAAGGGCATGATACAGCTCATGGATGTGCCAAATTTCTCTTACATCTATATCCACATGGGCAACAATTTCTCCGACACGGCGGGTTGCTTGTTGGTGGGGCAAAAGGTAAAGTACTTCAAGAAACAGAAGGAGTATGAAATTCGACAGTCCAGAAAGGCCTATGTAGCGCTGTATAAGCGACTTGCGGCAGCAATGGAAAAAGGAGAGGTGTTTATAAAAATTCATGAGCTAAGTTCATGGGGGAACGAACTAAGTTCATGAGGGAACCAACTAAGTTTATGGGGGAACGAACTTTTAAATAGCAGATAATGAGGAGGATAATCAGAAAAATAAGCCAAGCGGTACAGGTGGTACTGCTGGCGCCGATAAAATTGCCGGCGAAGGCATTGAATGTATTGAAATACATCGCGGTGGGTTTGGGCATCATCGAGCAAGTAATGCAGGATGATACCGATCAGCCAAAAACAGAAGGAAAGGAGGGGAGCGATGAGGTCGCTAAGTAATGTGCAGTTGGGTACGCTGGGCGGTACTGTTTGCTCGGTGTGGAACAGCTTCGACTGGAGTAATCTCGCACATACCGCTTTGATGGCCGTGATAGGCGCATCAGTGAGTTACCTCACCAGCCGCTTGTTGCAAGGTAGAAGGCGAAGGCGATAATAAAAAACACCCGGAGCATAGGCTTCGGGTGTTTTTTGTTCAGAGTCAGAATACCTAGAATTGATAAGAAAGTCCTAGAGAAGCTTCATTCCAAATGTTGCTAAATAAGTCGAAATGACTTGTTTTCGCGTCAACATCTTTTGTTTTTAAATGGCGATAACTAACCAAACGGTTTAGGCGTACCTCTGCACCGAGTCCTTTGAAAAAGGTATACCGTCCTCCGGCATGTATTCCAGAGGAATATACATTAGCACGTGTAGGCTGACTAAACCATGTAGACTGTTCTTCAGGCAATATTTTTGTTTTTGAGGTTCCCTTTGTACCGTCTAACTCTAAAAAAGCTGCGAATTTTCCGTTATCAAAAAGATAGGTCTGAACCAGCACGCCGGCATGCTGATCTATTGTTTTGGTATCTAAATACCCTTCTCCAAGTCCCGGTATTACAATGCGTGATCTATTAGTGACATTACTGTAGTTATATAGCGCGCCGATTGCCCATACGTTATCGATCCGAAAAACTGCTCGAGGTGTAATCGTAAACCGTTTCATTTCGGCTGTAGAGCTATTCTCGGATGCCGTGCCGGTTGATGAGTTGCTTTTACCGAGATTGGTATGGACGGAGATATTGAACTTATGATCTTGGCTATAGGACCGACCTGTAGCAAGTATGCACGCTACTAAAAATAAAATGTAAAATTTGCTCATGTTGAAAATTTAAATACTAAATAAAAGTGAAAGATAGGTGTTTGATAATGGCGAAGTAAAAAAGCGATAAGACGTCTCTTTCTGCTCATCTGTTGTGCTATACGAATTGCTAAAGGTGTGCTTTACATTGGCTAACGATCTTATGGATAGCTGGGCATGGAAATTATTGGCTATGCGGTAGGAAGCCCCAACTTTAATATCGATATCGATGGCTTTCTGACGGCGTGATGATGCCTGAACTGTGCTTGATCCGTAAAATGACTCGTGGTTTTGGGTGGTTGACATAACAGCGTCATGAGCCTTAGTTAGCTGATAGCTTGGATTCACCTCGGCAAAAGTATTCCAGCGTGTTTTGTTGAACGGCATAAAATAATAACGGTAGAAGACACCGAAGGCATTGGTCTTTTCTACGGTTTCTTTTCGCTCATTAGCCGTATAAACTTCGTTCTCGAACTTGGAGGTGTAGATTTCTTTTTGCTTTGTTAAATTGTAGCTGACTCCTACATAGGAATGGGGCGACAATCCCACACCAATTTGGGGTTGGATTTTGGGAGATTTTAGGTGTTGTGTTTGGACAGCGTTCGGCTGCAAATACCCTTCGGATCTGGCCTGGTTATAGGCACCCCCGAATTCGATTAATAGTTTTGCCTGTTGCGCAAGACCAAGATGGAATGTCCCTAAGAATAATAGGATAATAAAGATTTTATTCATAAAATATAGATTAAGCAGCAAAGATAGTTTTTTTCCATATCTTTCGTTGCGAAATGCATTCTTAAATCATTTTATGAACACGATACGGATATAGGTAGCTAATGCCGTAATTTGCGGTCAGAACTTGCAAAAAAAGCATGAACTTTGATATCTGGCAGTTTACAAATTCCGCTCATCCCGCTCTAGAGGCGGATTTCAGCCATACATGGAAAAAGAAGCCGTGTTAAGAAAAATGCATGAACTAAGTTCATGCGGAATGAACTTTTAAGTAATATAAAATCGTTTTTTCTTATTTTTGGGTAGATTACAACAACATCAAGATGATAGAATTAAAAGGAAAAAAAGCAATCATTACAGGCGGAGGTCGCGGTTTAGGAAAGGCCGTTGCGTCAGCACTTGTGGCAGAGGGTGTTCATGTGGGTATCACAGGGCAAAACGAGCAAAACCTTCGGTTGACCGTGGAAGAACTTCGCGGATATGGTGTGGAAGCACACTATGCCGTATTTAATGTAGCAGATAATGCGCAGGTGGAAAAAGGGATACAAGAGTTGGTGGAGGCACTTGGCGGTGTGCAGATTGTAGTAAACAACGCTGGGGTGGGCCAGTTTGGCAAAGTGATGGAGATGGCACCGGAAGATTTCCAAAAGGTATTTGATATTAACTTTTTTGGTGTGTATCTCGTGGCAAGAGCGGTATATCCGTATCTAAAAGAAGCGGGGCAAGGAGATGTGATCAATGTTGCTTCCACGGCAGGTTTAAAGGGCGGAGCGGGTATGGCAGCCTATGCGGCTTCCAAAGCCGCGGTAATTTCACTATCACAGTCGATGATGGCGGAATGGCGAAAAGATGATATCCGGGTAGTGACCCTAACGCCGAGCACGATTGCCACGGATATGAGTATCCAAGGTGGTTTAACGGATGGTAACCCGGATAAAGTGTTGCAGCCGGAAGATTTCGCAGAATGGGTCGTGGATATACTCAAAATGAATCGACGGGCGCTGATCGCGAACGGATCCATTTTTAGTACGAATCCTTAAAAATAAAAGCTATCTGCGCTATTGAATTGTGAGATGCTGTTGCTGAGGAAATATAACTGGCTGTTGTTATGGGCTAGTTTGACGGTTGTTTTGCGTGTGAATGCACAACGGCCTGTAAATGAGATTGAGATTACGCCTGTTCGTTCGGACACTAGCGAACAGCGGGATCTGATCGATATCGGTCGTCAGGTATTTGGTATTACGCCTCCTCAAGGACAAGACAGTATAGGAAAAAAGGTTTATTTTTCGTTTTTACCTTTTTCCACGAGTGTGCCCGGTGGCGGTTATGCGCTGATTACCTCGACGACTGCGGGCTTCTATCTCGGCGAACGGGAAAATACCCATATGTCACGCGTAAACTTTACGCCCTACACTAATTTTAAGCAGCGGTTTGGTTTACCTATTCGATCCTACATATGGCTTAAGGAAAATAAATGGGTTATCGATGGCGATATACGGTTACTGAAATTCCCCCATGAAATATGGGGGTTGGGTAAGCAATATGGCCATAACGACAAAATCAATTTGGATTATACATATGTCAGGTTTTATCAGCATGTCCTCAAACGTATTGATGGTGGTTTTTTTATGGGGCTGGGATACGATCTGGATTATCGTGCCGATATTCGGAGCAAAAGTGAGATTTCGATAGCTGATTTTACGAAATATCCATATGGAACGGCACAAAACGGATCCAGTATTTCTTCCGGATTAAGCTTAAATCTTATTTTTGATACTAGAGCGAACTCTATTAATACGTGGGATGGAAATTTTGCGAATTTGCAATTTCGTGTAAATCCAACGTTTATGGGAAGTACGGAGAACTGGCAATCTTTATATCTCGAGGTGAGAAGATACCATAGACTTACGGATAATCCAAATCAGCAGAATATGATCGCTGTCCGCAATTTCTTCTGGACGGTATTCAATTCGAAAGTACCTTATCTGGACCTTCCGACGTTAAACTGGGATCCATACAATAGCTCGGGGAGAGGACTCCCGCTCAGTAGGTATCGAGGTAAGTCCTTATTCTATCTGGAGTCGGAATACCGTCGGGATATTACGCGCAACGGTCTTTTCGGATTCGTCCTGTTTGCTAATGTAACGAGTGTTAGCGGACCTAATACACACCTTTTCGGAAACTGGAATGTAGGTACGGGCGCCGGAGCAAGGATCAAGTTCAACAAAAAGTCTGGGACGAATATAGCCATCGACTATGGGGTAAGTAAAGGGTATCGGGGTTTTAGACTGGGGTTAGGAGAAGTGTTCTAAGGGACAAAAGCGCTCCAGAGCAACCCTGCTTTGGAGCGCTTTTTTTAATACTTTTTTAAATCAGTGCTTGCTTGATGGCGGATCGGGATAATTTTTAGTTGGCACAATCCGGTAACTGCTTGATGCTTCATAGGTATTGTCGTAGTCATCTGTGGCCCGTACACGTATACGATGCTCGCCGATAGCTAGATCTACCGGCAGGCTCACACGCCAAAGATGTGCACTGGGCATCGCGTCGGTGGGGCGCCGCCCCGGCAGTAGCGTGTCTAGATTATCCCAAGGGTATAGTTCGGCCAGATAAGCAGGATCGGATGTGCGAACCGGCATCATTTTTTGCCATTCCCCTTCATCTACCGTATATTCTACCATATTACCATGATGCCCCATAAAGAAGTTGGCAAAAATAGCGGAGCGGCTCCTTTTTCCTTGTCCCACAACCTTGGGATGAAAGATGTTGATCTGGTAGGTAGAATCGCGCCCCGACGCTTGATAGCGGATACGGTATTGGTTTTTGTCGAAATCGATGAATGCATAACCATTCGGTGTACCGTCGCGCATGGTAGCGCTCGGTACTCCCCGGCTATCCAACTGACCAGAGTACCAATCACCGGAAGTGGTGCCTGCATTGTATTCGTGATGTGGCTTTTCCTGATGCCAACCATCTTTTTCATCATAGAAATGCTGTGTTTGGGTATGCATGTGTGCAGAAAGGGAAAGTGTGTGCGGATATTCCCGGAGTAGATCAAACAACCGCTGCCTGTCTTCTGCCCGGAACGTGTCGCCATTACGATGATCCAAAGGGATGTGGAAGGCCAACACAATCAGATGGTCTGTAGGAACATGCTTCAGGTCGTTTTCTACAAAATCAAGTTGCTCTTTGCGAAAACCGCCGAGATAACCTTTGCCGGTCCGGGGATTAGGGTACCGTACATTGTCCAAGACAATGAAATGTACCTTACCGTAGTTAAAGGAGTAGTTTGCCGGCCCGAAATTCGCTTCGAAGGTTTCATCAGACAAGCTGTCGGCCTGCACATCGTAATTCATATCGTGGTTGCCTTTGAGATTATACCATGGCAACCCAATACGCGCTACACTCTCTTTATAACGGGGATGGAGGCTTAGATCGTCACCTACAAGATCGCCTAAACTGATGCCAAAAGTTACGTTCTTGATCCCTACGACCTCGTCCACAATGGCACGGTTAAAAAAGAGCATTTCTTGTGCTGTATAGGCCTGTGGATCACCGAATACCAATATGCGGAATTGGCCGTTTTCCCGACTTTTCGTAAGGCCGAAGTCAATACTTTTGGGAAGTGGTCCTGTTGGAGTCACACCAGCATACGTGAGATCTGTTGGAGATCCCTGCGGCTTGTATATGTAGAATGACTTCGGTAGGTAATGCCTGTCCAGCGGTATAGTATAACCACTTGGTTTTATAACGAAGATGATATCGTCGTTGCCGACCGGTAAGGTATAGCGGCCTTGTGCATCGGTTAAAACAACATCAACGCCATTACTGACGGGCACATTTGGCAAACCGGTTTCTATCCCGTCTTTTTTGCCGTTATGATTGGAATCTAGATAGACGGTTCCTTGCGCTTGTTGTTGGGCATAACTCCATGTGGATAGCAGAAGAAAACCCGCGCTGAGCAACAATTTTAAATTTGTTTTCATTTTGTGTCAGATTATTTATGAAAGGGCATGATGTAAGGTGAATTTTTATGTTGAACCAATATGCGGTTCATATCGTGTTTGATGGTAACGACTCCCGATGCCGTGTCGTAGGTGAAATCATCCAGACCTCTATTCTTGGGAATGAAATCGGGAATAATGGCTTTGGTATGTTCATCGGTTACATGGCTATTGGAAAGCTGCTCGCGTTGCGATATGGGGAATCGGATACCAAGATCGGTCATGCGGCGTCCTTCGGCAATGAAAATCTCCTGCCGCAGCAGATAGATGAGGTAAAGGGCTTCGTCCGCTGTTCCTACTGCATCAATATCGGATGACGTAATATGAGTACCTGATACGGAATACGCTGGAATATTTCCTAGCGAGCGATCTAATACCAACCCTTCTTTGGTAACCGACTCGGTGTCGAACTTCACGGAAACAGCCGTTAGGGGATAATCTTTTCGGTTACCACCGTTTCGTGTTTCTTTGCTATCGTTGAGCATCGTTGTTGGTCTTTTTCCAACACAGTTGGTGAGCAGATTTTTCAATGTTTGTTTCGCTGCCGAAATATCCTGTTGCGCAACGAGTGCTTCCGCGAGAATCAGATACGCCTCTTCAGCCTTGGCGATTGCGATCGGTTTTTCATCCTCGAAGATCGTTGTCGTTTGGTGGAAATATTTAGGGTCCAAGAAGTCCAGACGGGGGAGTGGCGCAAACGAGTTGGTTGTGGAGGAAAAAATATAGCTTTGGAAATTGTTAGAGGGACCATTTTCTGTACCGTAGTGTACCTGCCGCAAAGATAACGGATGGGTAATCGCTTCACGGGAAAATTCGATAGCTTCCTCGAGATTGCCTAAACGATAGTGGCATCTAGCCAGCAAGAGGGTACAAGCTTCTTGATCGTCGGCTTCGGAAAAAAGATGTGCCGCTTCCGTAAGGATGGCAACAGCTGTTTCCAAAAGCTCGCGGGGCGACTTGACTTCTCCTAAAGCTTCGGTCGGTAAGCCGATGTAGAGCTCGGCTCCTAAAATATGAGCGTATGCTTGATGGAATAGCAATTCAGCTTTCTGCTGACTAACATCTTCTTCTTGTAGTGGAATAAGTTCCTCTAGGCCAAACGTACTCATCTCCATAAGCTTATGTATGGCGGCCTGAATATTCGCAACGTCCTGATCAAAATAATTGATATCTGGGTTGTCAAACACCTTGCTGCTTTGGGTGTAGTTGTTAAAATAGTTGTCAGAGACTAGTTCGGAAAATTCGACAACTGTCCCAACCGTGACGCTCGCTTGCCGGCGCACGCCATTTAACCAGGTCTCTAACGATTGGAAGCTCGGGATAAAGCGGTCTTCTGTTACATAGGGATTGGTGACTTCTGTCAGTTCACAGGAACTAAAGATAAACGCGCTGATTGCTATTGTGTATATCGGTTTTTTGAATCGTTTCATGATAATAAGGGGTTAGAATGAGACTTTTACGGACATTAAAAATTGTCTTGGGGCGGAATAGGTGGCATAGGAAATACCACCAGTGGTCGCACCGTCTTGCCCCTCGGCACTGCCACTGATAGTCGCCTCTGGGTCAAAGGAGGAGGATGCAAAACTGAAAGGGTTCATGACACTGGCACCGATAACGACGTAGTTGGCAAAGGAACCTATTGCTGACTTGGGTAGGATGTATGTGGCACCGATGGTGCGGATTTTGATGTAATCTGTTTTCTCGATAAACATATTGGTGAAGCTTAGCCAGCGTGTACGCCCATACTCAGAATTGATCTCTCCTTTAGGTATGCCTTCGTCACCTGCTCCGTAATTGTAACGGAATTGGCTGTCCCAATTGTTGGCAACAGAGCCTTGTTGATAATCCGCGTTGGCAAAAACATTTAATCCTTTCCACTGGAGATCGAAGCCCATGCTACCAAATAAATCGGGAATCGTTGTCCCAAGATATTGCAGTGGAGTAGATGTTGCCATCACACCATCTTCACCGAACTCACCGTAACTACCACGGATAAAACCCACAGGGTACCCTTCTTGGACAACCGTTTGTATGGTGCGCTCGCTAAAGCCAGCAATGTTGAAAGGTGCAGCACCACTGGAAGATAGCACCTTGTTGTCTAAGGTGTTCACGGCAAGATTGAATCGCAATGCCGTGTTTTCTGTTTGTACTGCGGTAATCTGCGTGCTGAACTCTAAACCACGGTTCATAATTTTTCCGACATTCCGTAAGGCTTCATTTTCTGCGCTAGAAGGCGCCGCGGGCACGCTGAACAGTGCATCGTTGGTGATGGCATGATAAAAGCCGGCCGAAAGCGTTAGGCGGTCTTTCCAGAAACCAAAGTCTACGCCCGCTTCAAAGGTATTTGTTTTTTCGGGTCGGAGATCAACTCCGGGCATGCCAAATGTGGCTGCTTGTGCACCCAAATAGCCGGGAAAGGCCATGGTACGAAGGTTGCGAAATGGAGGGGGGAAGTTTCCAGCTAGACCATAGTTCCCACGTAGCTTTGCGGATGGAATAAAGGTAGGGATATAGGAAAAACCGATTTTCGGATAATATTGTACGCCGATATCTTTACCAAAAGCGCTATTCCCGTCGCCACGCAATCCCAAATCTAGAAACAGCTTGTTTTTCCAGCCCAGATTGCTTTGCAGATAGACACCGTAATTCACTACTTCTGAATAGAATTCGTTACTGCTGGTCGTGGTGGCTTCTGATATATTTCTGGCTCCGTCGCGAACGTTGGAACCGATGTAGGCAACTTGTCGATCTTCATTCCGAAATAGTTGCCCCCCCAAGGTGGTAATAATCGATAGGTCGCCGATATCGGCTTTATGTTGTCCGTTTAACTCGAGTGTAAGCCCCCAGTATTTCCGCTCACCATTGTTGATGTTTCCACGATCGGTGGTTAAGTTGCCGGTGGTATGGGTAAGGTATTCGTTCGTCTGGATAGCCTGATTGCGTAATACGCGATAATCAATTCCTCCAACTGCTTTGATGTTTAGGTTTTGCATCGGGCGGTACTGGAAACTTTGTGACGTTTGAAACCTATTCACAACGATCTCATTATCTTGTAGCCGCTCAGCCGTGTGGACATATTCCTTCATCTTGGCAAATTCTTCATCACTGAGCTCATCGAGTCTTGGATTAAATCTGGGTTGTGGTCCCGTTGTTGCGGAAGCACCACTCTCCGTAAACCATAGACCGGTATAGCCTCCCTGATTCCCGTTACGGTTACGTTTATAGCTATTGTTCACAAAGGTAAAACTGCTTTCGTAGGTAACTTTGTCATGGAGTTCGGCTTTGAAACCGGAACGGAGATCGATACGCTTGTTCTGGTTTTGTTTGAAGACCTGTACACCGGAGCTGTTAAGGTAGGCGCCAGTCACACTATAGCCTACTTTTCCGCTATTGCCGTTGACGGCAACATTATAACGTTGAAACATTCCTGGCTCAAACAGCAGTTCCTTTGTTCTGTCGAAATGTAAAAAATCAGTTGTAGCCCGCTCTGCACCAACGGTAGCTTCTGCCGTAACCGTTGTGCGATCGGATCCACCTTTCTTCGTGAAAATCTGTATGACGCCATTGGCGGCATCTGAACCGTACAATGTGGTGGCTGCGCCACCATTGACGTATTCTACGCGTTCAATATTGTCGATAGGGATATCGGCCAGTGAACTGACTCCAGAACCTTGGGCACTGCCGCCACCAATTGTCGAAGCGGTATTTAGGTTGTCCATCCGGACACCGTCTACATAGATGACAGGTGTAGAATTTTTGAAGGCAGATACCACACCGCGTGCACGAATGATAGAGGTGGCTCCCGATTGTCCGCCCGTTAAACGGATTTGTGCATTGGGGAGTTTCGATTGTAGCAATTGATCAAACCGAGCTGCTGGGATTTTTTCCAGTTCCTTGCCGCTTACGGTGGCAATATTAGTGGAAAGACGTCGTTTGTTCATGTCCAGTCCTTGCCCCGTAACGACAACTTCATCGAGACCGAACAAATCTTCCGCTAAGGTTATGGTTAACGCTTGTTTTAGCTGTTCCGGCGTTAATGTGATGTCTTTTGTTTTATACCCGATATAACGCACACGCAGTAAAACAACTTCTGTTGCAGCGACTACCGGTAATTTGAATTCACCTTGGACGCCCGTTTGTATGGACCGATTTGTGCTTACCAATTGTACCGTTGCGCCTACAATTGGTGCGCCTGTACGATGGTCGGTGATCGTGCCATTTACCCACTCTTGCTGTTGGGCAACAGCGCGGGTAACGGGTGTAACGGTAGTAGCCACCTTGTGGAGAATAATTTTATCGCCCTTTAATTGGTAACCGACACCGGAATCTGACAGTACCAACGGCAAAAGCTGCTCTAAGGGTAACTCGTCATCATATGGATGGACGGTTTTTCCGGTTAGAATCTCTTTGTCGTAAATCAGTTTTTTTCCGTTTCGTTCCGCTATTTGCTGTATGGCATGAAGCAGAGAATTGTCCTTGCCCTGCTGGATATAGCTGACGGGGATAGACACTGGCGTGCTTCCTGCAAGTGACCCGTTCCAAAGACAAGCACCAGCAATGAATAATAGATAGTTTTTCATTTTTTTATTATGATATGTTTAAGTACGATCAAATACGAAATACCGTTGAACCTAATAGTCAAGCGCGCCGTTCAAATGTTTCGATCTGATCTATTTTTTAAATAGTATGATGGTGTCCTCTTGAAGTTGATACTGCGTGCCTGTGGCGATACAAATAATTTCCAAAACGGAGGCAAAGGGTTCATCCGCATCGAATTCGCCTGAAAACTGATGAGCTCGCCCGATTTCTTCCGTTACCTGTATATTGCGGTCGTATTGCTTAGCCAGTTTCTGTACGACTTTTTGTAAACTCTCCTCTTCGAAAATCAGTTTTCCGCGTGGTAAGTCTGCAAAATGCATATAATGGATATTGTTTTTCTTTTGGTCGAAGGAAAGGCTGTCATTCGCTAATAGCGTATAATGCTGGCTGTCTTTTTCCATTGTTGAAACACGCACCTGACCTGTTTTTACATGTATGTTCCATGTCCCCAGCACGTCGTGCGTTCGGATGGTGAATGATGTTCCCAGTACTTCCGTCTTCATCAACTCGTTCTTAACGACAAATGGACGGCTGGCATCTTTCTTGACAAGAAAGAAAGCTTCTCCTTCGTACAGTTCAACTAATCTGATGGAGTCTGTTTCAAATTGTTTACTCACGAGTAGCTCCGCGTTTTCTCCCAAGATGATAGAGGAGCCGTCGGATAGGGAAATTTCCCTTGTTTCATCCGGACCAGTGCTATAGCGTATATCGTGATCGACACGTATATACTTAAACAGGATGAAGCCGATTAAGAAGGTTGCTGCAATGCTACCTACGCTACGCCATAGTAACCGCTTGCGGGAGGTGCGACGACGAGATAAGTATTCGTATTGGTACTCGACATGTTGCCAGATATCGTGACGTATGGACTCAAGTTTTTCTGATTTGTGGGAAAGCTGTTTTCCTCTTAAGCTATCGAGCCATTGGTCTACAGCTTGTTGTTCGATGATCCCATGGTTGCCTTTTAAATAACGTTCAATGATTCCCTTAATCTTTTTAAATTCCATATACAAATGAGCTTTCACTTGTATGTCTTTTTTTTTAACCAGAAGGGCTAGTACATGATGTTATCAAATAATTAACAAAATATAAAGAATAATAGGAAGCAAGGACATGCTCCGTTTATGAAAGAGGCACGGAGAGGCTGATCACAAATGCGGTGTAGGCTACATCTCTCAGTTGAATACGTAAACGCTTTCTGGCCGAAGCTAGGTGATTCTTGACGGTATCTTCGGAGATGTCAAGCTTTTCGGCAATCTCCCGTATGCTGAGGCTCTCTTTCGTTTTTAAACGGATGACCTCCTGCATACGCTCTGGTAGTTTGTTGATCTGAAGATCGATTTCTTGTTGCAGTTCTTTCATAATCAAGGGATCTACCGCATCTGAAAAGGTTTGTTCAATATAATTTTCAAGCGGCAAGTTACGCTCGTTCGACGAAAGTCGCTGCGATAGTTTGGTTAGTGACTTGTAACGCACGGAGGTAAATAGATAGGATTCGATAGAGCTATGGATGACTAAATCTAGCTTTCTATCCCACAGGGCGATGAATACTTCCTGGACAACATCTTTGGCGTCGTCGTCATCACGTAATATGTTGAAGGAAAATTGAAATAACGGTTTCCAATAATGATCAAATAACTTGTGCAGTGTTTTATCAGCACCTGATTTTTTTAGTTCATTGACAAAAGTCTGATCATGGTTGGAAGGAAGTCCGTTTGTCGTCTTTATTGATTCCATGATACGGCAAAAGTAAATGATGGAGATTAAGGCAATATTAATATAGTGATAAAAATAAAACCGCTTTCAAAAATGAAAGCGGTTTTATTTCTATATACGTTTTTTTCCGTAGCCCATCAGTGGATCGGTTATGCTGGGTTTGCCTGTTTCCAAGTGCCCCGCATAGCGATATACTTGCGTTTCGTCGTCTGCCGAGCGTACTTCCAAATCGTACCATCCTTGGCTTTTGCTTAGATCGACATGGATGATGCGACGTTCGGATGAACTTTTAGCTATGGTGCCGTAACCATAAGAGAGATCCTGTATGCTATATTTGCCACTACTGTTGCGCATGTCGATTTCTAAAACCTGCTCCTGATTTCGTTGCTGGAGGATACTCATGGAATCGCTTAGGAATGTAGTGCTCCCTTGAAAAGAGCGGTAGAAACCGTTCGGTCCGTGGATGTCTACGCAATACATATCTTTTTGAAATCGATTAAGCTTCCAGCGATAGGATAACGGCTCGCTGCTGTCAACAGCAAAATTCCATACGCCGGGATTCCCCGATGCATCGTTGTATTGATCGTACGTGACGGCAATAAAGGGAACACCGGTAGCTTTGTGTTTGGACAGCTGGCCGCCTAGGACAAATTGAACAACCAATTCTCCTTTTTGGTGATCTATCTGGGCATTGACTTCGATATCGTACGGCAGTGGACAGGCAGGTTTCGTACCTTCTTCCTGTACGGGAAACAACGATTGGGCAATATTCCCCTTACGCCACCGTTGAAGTTCTTCAGTACCTATGGGATTAAAGTTATTCGGAAGCGTTTTTTCTTTGGCAGAATAAATTCGCTGCACGTAAGCATTGCGGTCCACCGGTGCAAGTGTTATCTCAGATGGTTTTTGGACGGGACGAAAAACGGATGTTAAATCGCCACAGATGAGCCGTCTCCATGGACTGATATTTGATTCGGAGATTTTCTTGCTGAATTTTTTCTCCAGAAAATGTTCCATAAATTGGAGGGTGGAGGTGTGGTCGAACACTTCGGAATTTACCCATCCTCCCTTGGTCCAAGGTGAGGCAACGACGAGCGGTACGCGGAATCCCAGGCCAATGGGGCTATCGAGATCGGTATCTGGGTTTCCAGTTCGTTTTTTCTCCTGGTCCGCCGTGACGTATTCTGCTTGGGTATCTAATCCTTTGGCAGTTTTTCCACTGTGGGGCCGAGCAGAGTGGGGTGGGACAAATGGCGGCACATGATCGAAATAACCGTCGTTCTCGTCGTAGGTAAGGATGAATATGGTTTTTTTCCAGACTTCCGGGTTGGCTGTTAGGATATCCAATGCTTCGGATACGTACCAAGCGCCATACCAAGGGGATCCGGGATGGTCAGAGAAGCGGCAGGGGGCCACCAGCCACGATACCGTTGGCAGATTTCCGCTCTTTACATCTTGTCGAAATTGGTGGAAAATGTCGCCCTTGGGTACGTTTACTGATTTTTCACCTTCACTATCTTGATACGTAATGTTTTCGAGTTGATGGTAGTCCGGATCGGCAGTGTTGGTTACGAATGCTCGCTGATGTATATGTTGGGCGGTAGCATCTAGCTTTTCGAAATTTTCTGGCGTATAATGGGCAATGTCCTTTTCGAGTTGCGACAACCGTTGCTGCATCTTGTTACGCTCCTGCCTGTCTGCTGTCTCGTCGCGTAATGCTTTTTTTAGCCGTTCAGCTTCCCGTACCATATAACGGTGATGAGCCGGATGGAAACGCACATTGTATTGGGCGTAGAATTCTAAATTGTTGTCTGTAAAATTAGCGAGCCAATCTTCTTCTTCGCTGTTGAGCCCAACGGGCAGGCTTAGCTCGTTCTGATACACTTTCCAGTCAATGCCTGCCTTTTCCAGACGTTCGGGATAGGTTGTCCAACGGACGTCTTTATAGTTTATTTGACCATTATCAACGTGAGCGGTAGACTCGGGATTATGGGGTTCTTCGCGTATAGCACCTGCCCAGAAATAGGATCGGTTGGCACTTGTACCCGTTAGGGAAGAACAGAAATGCTGGTCACATACGGTAAAGGCATCGGCGAAGGCATAGTAAAATGGGATATCCTGTCGTGCATAATAACCCATAGTTAAGGGCATATGCTGGTAGGCCGGATTGCCTGCTTTCTTGGCTTCTAGCCACGTATCCATTTTCCCGTTATTTCTTGCGCCAACCATATCTTTCCATCCATGTGGCAGCGAACCCATCCAGGTTGCCTTGGTGTTTTCGATGTCGAGACGGAAAGGCGGAAATGTTTCTCCCTTTGTGTTTGTCTGTAGCCATACCGGCAAGCCGCTATCTAATCGTAGGGCACGTGGGTCATTGAATCCTCGGACTCCCTTTAAGGTGCCATAGCAATGGTCAAACGATCTGTTTTCCTGCATGAGGAAAACAATGTGCTCAGCATCTAGATAAGTTGTTCCTTGTGGTGCGTCAATAGCGAGGGCACGTTGGATTGAACTGGGCATAAGCTGATATGCAGCTGTTGCACCGGCTAGTAAGGCTGCCTTTTTTAAAAACGTTCTTCTGTTATCCTTCATAGCGTCAATTTACAATTGTTTTTCTAATTTTTATGTTTAATCTAACCACCAGGTTTTGCTATGTATATTGTCATTGCCGTTAAATTGTCGTTGGATAGCAGTGCCTACATGTTGTGCGTTTTGGTTGTATTCTGCTTGGGGGTACATCCACCGATAAGCGACCCGTACGTTAGCTGCCTTGCGTAGGGTCGGATAGCCGGTGCGGAGGTGGTCAAAATAACTGGAGTAACCGCCTTGGTGGAAAGATCGTAGATATTTCTGCATCATGATACGTTCGAGTTTGGCGTCTTTAGAAACGGCAGCGTCTAAATCGACATTTGTCTGTGCAAGATAAGCGGCAACTTTATCTTCGGAAACAAATGAACTCAGGTTCTTTGCGTATGTGGAATAGAAAGCGAACGATGCTTTAACCCCCTCGGTATATAATTCCTTTGCATCGCCATCTATCCACCCGCGAACGGCGGCTTCTGCTAAAAGAAATTGTTGCTCCGCATATCCCATTAATACGAGGGGTTCGCAGGTGGGATCGTCCGTATAACGATCGTGTACTTTGGAGAGCCGGCCGGCAACGGCTTTGTCATTCACCTGCGCATAGGGGGCAATGGGATCGCCCCCCTCGTAAGCACTAAAGTCGTCCAATGCTGCCCCGGCTTCCTTGCCTAAACGGGTCTGGGTGGCAATGACAAAAAGACGGGGATCTTGGTGATCTTGCAAACGCTTGATAAAAGTTGAATCCATATACATACCTGATCCGTAACCGCTGGAGTTGAATTCGGGATAGCGCACATCCTGTTGGTCTACAAAATGGAGCTGCCCATCGTCTTCGGGGCTTCCCATTAATGGCTCATTCGTATATATTTGTGCAAATTGCTCAGAGACATTAAAGGCGGGATTTTGTTCCTTATTGGATAAGGTCATCAATACTTTTAAACGAAAGGAATGGATAAGTCTAATCCATTTCTCGGGGTTGCCACCATAGATGATATCTCCTTGAAAGAGATTTGGATTGTCATGTAAGATAGAAACCGCCTCTTCCAATTCGCTTAAGATACCTTTAAAAACATCTTCTTGGCTGTCGTATTGTGGTTGGTATATGCCTGATAATTCACCTTGTAAGGCTTCCGAATAGGGAATGTCTCCAAAAAAGAGCGTCAGGTTGTAGAAATAGTAGGCCCGGAAAAATTTACCGAGCGCGAGGTAGCTGGTTTCATTGATTTTCTCGGCTTCTTCCATCATCTTGGTGACATTGCGTAGTTGCTGGTACTGTTCAAAACTTCCGCGCTGCCAGTTGTATAGTTGATTGGCATTTTCGCCATCGGTCTGTACGATCATTTTTAGGATGTAAAGTGGTGTGGTACCGTGCCAGGTACGAAAGGTTTCCCATTCTACTTTGGTGAGCAACGCCTGGGGATGGGTGGTTGAGGCTTCGTTTGGATTTTCGTTTATTTCGGTCAGTTTTTGACAAGAACTAACCAATAAGACGGACAGGATCACAAGACCTGTCGATAGGATATGTCGGATGATTTTCATTTCTATGAGGATTAAAATTTAAAGTTTAACGATGCGCCAATATATCTTGTAGAAGGATCCTGCAGGTTATCGTCATTACCAATACCAAAATCAGGGTCGATGTATGGAATGTTCTTCCAGACAAGTAGATTGTAGCCAAAAAGGGAAGCATCGAGGCTCTTCATTTTTTTGCTTCGGATAATCTTGTTCAGATCATAACCGATAGAGAGCCTTCTGAGCTTGACAAAGGTACGGTCGTATACGTTTGCAAATGTGCTGCTTTCTGACTCGGTTACACGTGCTTGGTAGGGATAGTTTTGGCTCCATGTTTGCCAGCTAATGGCTTTGTCAAAGGGCTGGTAGGTTCGGGTGTCGGATGTAATGTTACCGTTTATGTCATACTGCACTTCGCCATCCGTTACCACGACACCTTGGGGAACGTATATGTACTCCCCGGCATCGTACTCTTCTTGTCTATATTGGGTGGAAGAGGGATGTTTACCGCCCCACCACATTTTTTCTATGGTTTGGGAGCGCATCACGCCACCGACCGATCCGTCGATGTCTACATGTAGGGTGAAATCTTTCCATTTGAATGTATTGAGGAAACCGAATTGCCAGTCTGGATTGAAATAGCCTAAATAACGTGGGAATGGATCACGTATCGGCATCCCCGTGTTCGCGTTTAGGATAAGTTCACCGGCATTGTTTTTTTGCCAGACGTTATCATAATAAGCATCTGCGCGATCGCCTTTTTGGAGATTTCCAAACTTGGATTGATCACCGTAAATAGATTCCAGTCGTTGAACGGAGCGCATCCAGTTGATTGTTGTATTCCATGAAAAATCCGTATTTCGGATCAGTGCTGTATTCAGCATGACCTCTACGCCTTGTGTACGGTAGTAATTGCCATTAACTTTATGTGACTTGAAACCGGAGGCTTCTGAAACGATGAGGTCGATGATTTGATTTTTGTCCAGTACGTTATAATAGGCTACGTCGAGCGAAAATCTGTTCTTGAAGAAGGCCATCGATGTGCCCAATTCCCAGGAAATGGATTGCTCCGGAAGTATATAAGGGTTGGCGATTCCTTCGGGGTATGTCACGGAGGGAATAGAACCGTGTGTGATATTCTTTTTATAGTAGGATAACAAGCTATAGGGGTCTAGATCATCGGATACGGACGCCCATGAACTGTATAGTTTTAGGAAATCTATTTGATTGGGCAACCTGATATAATCGGATAGCATCGTGCTGAGTGATACGGCTGGATAAAAATAGGAATTGTTGGAGCTGGATAGAGTAGACGACCAATCGTTACGACCGGATACATTTAGGTAGGTAGATTTGAAGAGATCGATATTAACCGAAGCGTATACACTTCGGATAACTTTCTCTTGATGCAGATTCTCGGCCTTTACTGGTCCTTGCGTATTCCCGAGGTTATAGATGCCGGGTACAACAAGCCCGTCAGTTGATTGAAACCCTTCATTATAGGTTCGTTTAAACGTCGAAGCACCGGCATTAATGGTTAATCCCAGATTTTCTCCAAAGGAATCTTCGTAGGTTGCCAGTACATCCGCATCGAAATTGAGTTGATCTTTATCCCACATCTTATAATCTCCGTTGCGCGAATCGCCATAATTCATGTACGATTTGGGACTTTGCATGTCTTCGAATGTGGTGCGTTGGCGTAGTGCCATACGTCCTTGTAGGTTGAGTTTGGATGTGGCCTGCCAGTTTAGACGTGTTTGCCCGTGCAGTACCCCCATGTCATACACTTGATTCAGCTCATAGGCGGCAAAGTAAGGATTGTTATACCAAGCATAATTGTAGTTGGCCTGGCGGTATCCTTCTTGTCCCGGCACATAGAAGTGATCTGCGAGATCATGGCCATTGACGTCATTTCCCATCCATAGCAAAATAGTGTACATGTGGTTTTTGGGCCCATAGCCATAGCGGGGATAGTTGGGAGAGTGTACCTTGTTGTACGAGACGTTTAGGTCCAGATTTAATGTCGGAAGGAACATGTAAGAAGAATTCATGTTCAGACCGCCTGAGCTAAGTTTGGTATTCGGAACCTGCCCTTGTTGCAAGGCATATTTTCCGGAGGTAAATAAACTGAGCTTATCATTTTTGAATGAAAGGGTGAAATTGTTTTCAGTGACTAAGCCGGGGCGTAAAAAATCACGTAAGTTGTCGTGGCTTACCCAGTCGATAGGTACGCGTTCATACCGCGACTTATCGTTGTAGATGGTGCCGCTGACGTCTCCCCACCAAGGAATAATTTCACCTGTTTGCTTGTCGCGGATAGGACTGTTCCATTGCGCGTATTTTTCTCCAGTGTTGAGTTTGGGACCCCAGGTCATGTCGCCATCGGATATGCCACCGTCAGCACCATCCCAAAACTCGTATTTGCCGTTGGAACCACTGCCGAATTCTGTTTGGGACTCTGGAAATACGGTGAAGCCTGCCGAAACCATGTTGGTAGAACCTACTGTAAACTCCAGTGTTTCGTTTTTGGCATTTTTGGTCGTAATCAAGATAGCTCCGTCCTTACCTCTGGAACCATAGAGGGCAGAAGCGGCAGTTCCTTTTAAAACGTTAATGTTTTCGATATGTTGGCTCGGAATGTCAAATAAATCAGTTTCTACCGGAATACCGTCAATGACGATCAAGGGTTTTTTCCCACGGAGATTGAAAGAAGGTGCTTGAAAGACACCTGTGGGATTGTTGACGATTAAGCCGGCTACTTGACCGGAAAGAGCGTTACCGATATTCATCGTCTTCGATTCCTCCAATACTTCTGTCGGTACTTCTTGTGTGGCATATCCTACTTTTCTTTTTTGCTGCTTGATGCCTATCGCTGTAACCACGACTTCGTCCATGTCTGTGCTACTGAATTCATTTAATAGGAAAACAGCGCTTGATCGTTTTCCGACAGAGACGATATAATGGCATTCCTGCTTAGGCAGCAAGCCGGTGAAAGAAACAGAGATACAATAATTGCTGTCTGCTGGCAGACTGCTAAACAGCGACTTGCCTTTATCGTCGGAAGCAGAGGTACGTGTAATATCGAGTGCGGTATTACTGACCGTAACGGTGGCTGCCGGAATAGCTTGTGACTGGCCATCCTGTACGATAACAACGAGTTCGCCTACTTTTTGGGCCATCGTCCAGCTGCTCATTCCCATAAACAGGAGCAAGGTAAAGAAACCTTTGAAAGGTGTGCGATTGATAATGGATTTGTTCATATTTGTTTGTTATTCTGATATAAAAATTCCCTACGGCTATTTTAGCCGTTCATTTATTGTGCATACTATTTGTTTATCTGTTTACTTTTTTATGGTATATATTGCTTCGTTTTCATTGTACTCTACGGTTAGGTCATTTGCTAAAGCGATTGTTTGGATGATTTCCTGTATCTGGTTTTCGTCGTCGTATGTGCCGTAGAACGACATTCCTTCCAGTTCATGGACATCGAATTTGATGGTTACGTTGTAATAAGCTGCTAAACGTGGAAATACCTCGTATAGCGGCGCGTGATGAAAGATCAGATCTGCTACTTCTGGGACGGGTTTCTTTTCTTTCAATTCGTTGTTCGTTTTCCGTCGAATAGGTGCTTTGGGCTTCGTCACGTTCCATTCCTGTCCCGGTGCTAACATAGCCAAAAGGCTATCCCGGCCATCTGTCATCCGTCGTTTGACGCTGACTTTACCCGTGACCAGTTTTACCATTGGTGAGCGGTTACCTTTCATTTTTTCTATCCAAAAAGAGGTGCCCAATGCGGTGGTAATGATGTCCCCGGTGTGTACGGAGAAAGGTCGCTTGACGTCTTTTGTAACACGGAAGAAAGCTTTTCCGTCTAACGTTAACTGACGAGCGTCGGATGCGAAATCAGTCGGCCAGATCAAGGTGCTTCCCGAGCTTAGGAGTACCTCGGATCCATCCTTTAGGGATAGGAGTGTATCCCTATTGCTGCGATTGGTAAACTCCATGAAGTCGGGCGTTTGATTTACGGTTAAGGTTTGTTGATTTTCTATGTTCGCTTGATCGGATGGCCAGAAATAGGCGCCGATAGTGAATGCGAGAAGAAGTGAAGCAGCGACACCAGTCCACCACAGTTTACGTCTACGCAAAGGAACTGTATTTTCAAGGGCTCCGGTACGAAGATCGATCTGTTTTTTCATAATTACTTTATGAAATTCGTTTATCGCAGGCTGTTCGTCCGATATATCAAGGCGTTCCATCCATCTTTCTAAATGCCTTTTTTCTTCTGGCGTGATGGTGCCGAGCAAATATTCGCTGATTAACCGTTCTACATATTTTTTCTGTTCTTGCATATATACACAGTAGTTGCAAAAAGGTTAATAACGTACCACGATAATCACGTTAACGTTATGTAAAGTTTTGATGAAAATAAAACCCAGGTGTTAGGAAAGGAGAAAAAGCAAAAAAAGGAAGGCGGTGGGATGGGATAGGTGTTCTGGAATATAGTTACGTATATGCTGCAAGGAACGCATAAGCTGATTCTTTACCGTCTGAACAGATATACCCATGGTTTCGGCGATTTCTAGGTTGCTTAATGAACGATGATACTTTAGACTAAAAACCTGCCGCATACGTTCAGGCATATCTTCTACGGACTCTGCTATAACGTTTATTAAGTGGTTATGCTGTATCTCACCTTCCAATAGTTGTAGAAAGTCTTCTTCCTGTTCATCGACGCCAAATGTAATGTACGAGCTTACATGACGCTGTTGGATGCCTTGGTGTCTAAAATGCATGAATACCTTAAAGTATAACGAACTAATGAGGTATCTACGGACATCATCAATTTGGGGCAATGAACTGCGTCGTTGCCAAATATCAACAAAAAGATCTTGTACGATGTCCATAGAAACATCGATGTTTCCTGTTTTTTTCCGTGCAATGGAGAGAAGTAAATCCCAGTATTTGTCATAAAGGTGACTGAACGCTTTATAGTCGGAACAAGCTATATTTTGTAAACATATTGTATCTAACATATCATGCATCACATTTTGTTACTCGTGTACAAACTTCTTTTTTTTATGCAATAGCACGGTTAAAAAGCTGTGAAATAAACGTTAATTTTTGTTTGTCGATTGGAGAGATTGAACTCATTTTCTAGTGAATAGGTAAAGCGGTGTCTTAGACACATTCGTTACCGATCGTTACGCCCGAGGTAAATAATTTTATAAAAGGTGTCTTTATTCTGTCCACACAACCGGGCCTTTCAATGCTTCAGGCGAGATTTCTCCTGCAGCAATGACGGGAATGACGCCATTTCCATTCGTATCCACTTGATAGGTTTTTCCATCGACAGGAACGATCTTCATATAGCTTTGATAGCTTGGCACACTGCCCGGTACACCTATTTCGGTCTGACCAGCCCCAAATACCATAAACCGGCCATCGGGAGAGAAGGCGGGACTGGCTTCTCTTCCCTGACTTTCTGTTGCTTGGTAAAACTCATCGGTCGTGAGATCTAGTATCCAGACCCGCTTTTGATAAATCATGGCCAACTTTTTTCCTTGCCTATCCGCCGTAATCTGTCCGAAATTTTCATCGGGAAACTGTTTGATGACTTCACCTTTGGTGTAAGGAGGTGAGAATCGTACAAGGGCGTTTTTCCAAGTGATCACCAGCGAATTGTCGGGTAACCAGCAAAAACTGGAGTTGCGATCTACTTGCTCATTGTTTATTCTTTCGATGTGGGTAATGATTTTGCCTTCTTGAGGTGATAAGACTACAAAGCCTTCATCAAATGTTGGATCAATGCAAAATAGGCTTTTATCTGGGGATAAAGTCCCTGAAATATACACCGTACCGCCGTTTGCTGGCCTGTAGTAAAACTCGTTAATAGGCTGCTCCTCAGCGAAACGCCGGTAGGTAAATTTGACCTGGTCCGGCATACCGTCACTTCAGCCATCCCGCATTTCCAAGATGTTTTCGCCGTCCAGCGATATGTCCCAATCATACCAGCTTCGGGTTTTTTTCCATATTACTTCCTTCATCGAGGGAAGCGCTATCGAGGTGTGACCGTCATAATTTTGGAAAAAGAGTTTCCCAGAAAGTGTTTCACCGCCTTCGGGTTGACCTGTATCAGCATCTTTTGAACAGCCTACGGCTAAGAACAACGATAAGAGTAGATATGTAGTTTTTGTTTTCATGGTTTTTTCTCCTGCTGTAAGTAAAGGACTAATTTCGGGTATATTAACGCATGGGACAATCCACGAATACAGGGATTTAGTAAACTATTTGGTTCGGATTATATAAAATTCGATATTTTTGGGATAGACGAGAACTAAGTCAACGGGATAATGGATGCAATTTATTCTTTGCTATTGCTTTTTAATCTTACAGGTATCAATGCAGCATCGGGCTTGCAATACCATCACATTTGCGGTTGATTACGAGTGTGTGTTATTTCATCCAAATTACAATTTCGGTAAATTAAATTTGAGGTAAAATGTTGTTCCTTGTTGGGGTTTGCTTTCTGCATATATTTGGCCATTCATTTGGTTCACCATATCGTGGCAAATCGCTAACGCCATACCAGCACCTCTATTTCTACCATTGGTATCTACTTTCTGAATAGTAAATAGTTGTGCTAACTTCTCGGAAGACATGCCCTCGCCACTGTCACTGATGGATATCGTAATTTCATGGTCGTTCTTAACAGATTGAACCGAAATGATACTGTTGGCAGGAGCATATTTTGTAGCATTGTGGATTAAATTTCGACAAACGAAAAGCAACATCTGTGGATGTGCATAGACAATATGGTCGGAAGGTATGTCATTATTTAATTCTACCTGTTTTCTTTGTTGATCGTGAAGGAATAGCCCGTTAGCTTCATGAATTAAATCAGATAAGGTCACAGGGCTAGGGGTGTGCGTGAAATCTTCTTTTTGGGATTTTATCCAGTGAAGCAGCCCTTCTAGTAACTCTATGCTTTTTGAACTGCTGTCGCGCAGTTTTTCCATGAGTGTTTTAATGTCTTTTTCAGCAAGTGTTTTTTTGGCGCGAAGCACAACATCAGCGGTCAATATAATGGCAGAAAGTGGCTGTCGGAGGTCATGGGCAAGTACGGAAAGTAGCATGTCATAAAATTTGTTCCAACTTTCTAATTCTTTTGCTCTACTTAATGCTTTTTCAGCAGCATCTCTTTGCAGATTGGTCAGGATGGATATGTCGTGCGCGCAGAGTACAGCTCCATTTACGGCACCAGTGTCATCAAATATAGGGCTTGCTTGTACACTATAAGTGATTTTAATGCCGCTCTTACCCAAAATATCGACGATGGTGTTGTGACGTTCACCAGATAAGACTTTTTGCAATAACATGTTCAATGTGGAGTTTTCCAGTCCTGTACTTTCATCTATAATATCTAACCAGTGGTCACCAATTTGAATATCAACGCCCTTGCGTAAACGTACGGCATGATTGGCTTGCTTGTTAAATGCCGTGATTCTGCCGGACAGGTCGACGGAATATAGGATAGCGTCTGTGCTATCGACAAGGTCTTGCATCAGTTTCTGTTGATGAGCAACATTTTTCTTGATCGTATCCGGAAAAGGTGAGTTAGTACGCGGTCTATCCATTGGCTTACTAGATTTGGTCACTAAACAATATTTAAATCTACGTAAAAAGTTTTATTACGCCAAATAGTCTATTACCTGAAAATAACTCAGAAGCGTATTGATACGCCTTTAGCTTTTTTCTTTCCCCATTTTTTGTTGTACCAAATCAGAAAACCTGTTATCGGGAGCGAGGTGCATATCGCTGAAATGATAAAAGCTAGGAACTTCCCGGGCAAACCGCCTATTCGTCCCACATGCACATCATAATTGTAACGGCCTATCCAGTCGCCTGTATTTGCCAGTTCGGTGTCTTTCTGCCAGTAGTGGGGCATAGGGATAAATTGGAAAGAATAGCGGTCGACGTGTCGGATAACGGCTAAATGTGCCGTTGCGGGATTGGGATTATCCGTAACGGTAACCACGTCGGTACTTTTTTTTGGCAAGATAAAATTTAAGGCATATGTGCTGCGTTGCTTCTCTTTTCCCAAGAGATGCCATACGCTATCTACTGCAAGTAGTGGATCGATTAGCGTCTTACCGGTTGCTTTGCTGAGAGGAGCTTCCCTGACAGGAAGCGGTTGGCCACCGGAGGAGATCCAATAGACGGACTTGGTAAACCAGGATAGACTAATGAAGATGCCGGTACAGGCAATAATGAGCGAGGGTAACAAGGAATAGAAGCCGAACACGTTATGAAGATCGTAGTTGACTCGTTTAGCACCGGCTTTCCATTTCAGACTTAGGGCATTCTTCAGTTGTCTTTTATTCCATTTCTTAGGCCACCAAAGGATTAATCCACCCAGTAGTAAGATGATATAGATAACCGTTGCATAGGATATAATACCATGTCCCACCTTGCCGGGCAACAACAAGCGGATATGTAGGTGCAATACGACCGGAAAAAATCCGGTCGTTTGCGCCTTAATTTTGAGTATACTTCGCTCATAGGGGTCGATAAACGCTGTTTTTCTTTTTCCTTGATGTTCAAAATCAATAGCCACACTGCGGTCCCGCCCGAGGTATTTGACGGTGGCAATATCACTGTCGGGGAGGCTGTCGAGCAGTACCCTAGCCATTTCTTTCGGAGAATCATGGTACGTTACGTCTTGCACTACACGCCTCCAAGGTTCCATGACATCCTCTATTTCCTGTTGGAAAGCCAGGATACAACCCGTGAGTCCCAGTATGAATACGACGAGACCGGATAGCAGTCCAAGCCACAGATGCAGGAAGGCATTAATCTTTAAAAATTTTTTCTTCAAGGTTCTTGGCTTATAGTTTTATTCCTATACTGAAAACAGCACGTCTCGACCATAAGGGATAATATCCGCCGTACATACCATAGGTATAGCCTTTTTCGTTGGCAAGGTTATTTACATTCAGCCTAGTGAACACATTCTTAAATGTATAGGCAAGTGCTACGTCTATGGTT
Source organism: Sphingobacterium corticibacterium (assembly GCF_004208525.1). Taxonomy (GTDB): domain Bacteria; phylum Bacteroidota; class Bacteroidia; order Sphingobacteriales; family Sphingobacteriaceae; genus Sphingobacterium; species Sphingobacterium corticibacterium. The sequence continues at coordinate 291,322 of NZ_SGIT01000001.1, forward strand.
GTATAATGTGGAGCGAGTTCCACGTCGCGGTTATAGCTTGTCGCATAATTTTTTCCTCGGTAAGAAACGCCTCCACCAAATTCAAAGCCTTTAAGCGCTTGTTGTGAAAACTTGTAGTTGGCCCAAAAATTGGTGATGACACGCGGAGCGCCGCCTAACTGATTTCCCGCAGGATAAGCTGGATCTTCTACGATCGTAGCATCAATATACGAAAACGCAGCATTTACGAACAAGCTGGGAAGGACATAGCCGTTTACATCTAGCTCGATACCTTTACTTTGGTGATTGGCGCCTACATAGGAGGCCGTGCCGGACTCAGCGCTAAAGTAGGTGTGTGGAAAAGACGGTGCCTCCGTTAACCCCGTAACATAGCCGCTTATATTTTTCTTATCGATATGGAAAGCCGCCACGGTTATGCCTAAACGGTCATCCCAGACACTGCTTTTAATGCCCGCCTCATACTGGTCGGCATTGGATGGCGAAAGTAATTCTCCTGTAAAGCGGTTCTGCCCGTTCATTTCAAAGGAATTCGTGTACGAGGCAAAGGCCGACATCCACCGGAATGGTTTGTAGAGCACGCCCATGCGTGGATTGAAGATCGTTTGTTTATCCGGCATATATTGTGCTGGCTCGGGGCCGGTAGACCAGGTCGAAGAGCGGTTTACATGGTTGAGACGAAGGCCGAGGAGTACCTGCAAACGTTCGTCGAACAGGGAGATTTGGTCCTGCGCATAGGCGCCGAAACGCTTCCGCTGTGTGGAAGGGTCGCCAGGTGTTCCCTGATTGTCGATTATTAATGTGGATTGTCCATAGATGGGATTGTATAGATTGATGGGCTTGTCCAATTTTCCCCATCCCGATAGGGATCGGTCCCTATCATCATAAAGATACTCTACACCGACAAGCAAATTATGTTGTGTGGACGCGAGGTTAAACTTACCTAAAAGATCCATTGTCGAACCCCAACCACCATATGCTCCGGTTTCAGATGAGTAGGTTCGGTCTATATCGCCCGATTCTGTTAAACTGGCAAGCGTGAAGGACATCCAACCGTATTCTCTCGTAGCTTTGGTGTAATAACTGACGTTGCGTAGGGTCCAATCGGAGGAAAATTGATAAGACAAGGTGGAGAAAATATTTTCGTCGGTACTGCGGTACATATTGGCTGGTTCTCCTAAGAATGTTCCGAAAGAGAGCTTAGACAAACCTGTATAGGTGTTATCCGGGGATATGATCCCTGGGTCCATGGTACGATCGTCATGCGCGTACACGCCTTCGAGGTTCCATGTCAAAGTGGGCAAAATTTTCCAGGTGAACGACGGTGCAAACAAAAAGCTCTTGTTGTTAATTTTCTCCCGGAAGCTGTCCGACTTTTCTAAGGAAGAATTTAACCGGAACAGTACTGTTTTTTTCTCGTTTAATGGGCCTGATATATCGATGCTGGGGCGCAGCAGACCATATTGTCCCAATTTCATCTCGAGCCGTTTGTAATTGTAATCCAGTGGTTTCTTGGTCACAAGGTTCATAACCGATCCTGGAGCAATATCACCATACTGTATGGAGGCAGGCCCTTTAAGTACGTCAATCTGCTCGATATTATCTCCGTAAACTTGTCCAGCGGCATTGGCGATGGCAACGCCGTTTCGCATAATATTCAAAGCGAAACCACGCCCGGTGAAGGTGTCATATCCGCCGGCGTAGGAACTGGCATAAGTTACACCACTGACATTGGTAATCGCTTCCCGTATAGACATGACCTGTCTTTGCTGCAACTGCTCCTGACCGACAATCTGGACCATCATGGGCAGGTTTTCAAGTGGAATGTCGCTTTTTATGACGGATGAGGTTTTACGTTTTTGACCGGTGACAATAACTTCCTGTAACAGCCGCCCATCGTCCTGAAGTACGAAATCCACGGTAACACCAGATCCCGATGGCACATTGACCTCCCGATGCGCCAGTACCTGCCCGAGAAAACTCACCTTTATCTGCTGTTCACCTGCACGTATCTTTTGGAAACTGAATTTGCCATCGGCGTCGGTCATCGTCTGTTTGCCACCTTCTATAGCAACTGTCACGGACTCTACAGCAATACCGTCTTCAGTTAAGATCCGACCATAAACGTGCCCCGAACCGTTATTTGGCTGTAGGCTGATCCGTGTACCATTGACTTCTACGCGCGGCATCTCACCAGCAAACAATTCCTGTAAAATAGTGGAAAGTGTTTTATGCTGAGCATCTATAGTAACGGTACGGTCTATAGCCAACAGATTGGTACTATAGACAAAGGTACATCCGGCGGCAGCCTCTATTTGATGGAGTGCAGTGCTTATTTTAGCATCTTGCACCGTAACGCTTATCCGCTTTTGCAGAATCGATGACTGCGCTATGGCTGCTGTGAGGACGAAATTAAAAACCAATAATAAAATTCCTGTTTTCAGCGCATCTGAAAACAATGTAGCTCGAAATGGCAAAAAGTTCATATTTTTGATTAAAGTAATGTAATAAGTGAGTTAACGAAATTCATTGCTTGTCCCGGTATGCAATTTTGGCGATGCGTGTACCGGGTTTATGCTTCTATCTATTATCTATTTTTTACTATTTATACAATACAACCTCCTTATCTTTCAATTTATACTGAATATTTAATGCAAAAGCAACCTCATGCAAGACCTCTTTGAGTGTTGCATCTTTAAAGCTGGCGTTGATGCGATAGGAAGCTAACTGGGGCTGTTCCAGAACGACAGCAACGTCAAACCAATGCGTTATCTTTGATGCAGCTTCTGACAGCGGTGTGTCGTCAAAAAGGAGTACGCCTCTAGTCCAGGCGGAGATTTTGTGGGCATGAACCGTAGACTGGTGCATCTGCTTTCCGTCGTATTCCCCTTGTCTATTGGCGGTCAATAGGAGGGTGTCCGGGCAACCATTCGCTGAAAACTGTACCTTGCCTTCTTCGACAGTAAGGGTATGGTTACCGCTTTCGTCTGCCAGCAGATTAAACTGGGTTCCTACTACACGTGCGATCGTTTGCGCTGTCTCCACATAAAAGGGTTTCTTTTCATCTTTTGCCACATCAAAGAAACCTTCGCCTTGTAGAAATACACGACGCTCTGCGTTGTTAAATTGTTTAGGATACCGTAAGACTGAACCGGCATTTAAACGTACTTTAGTTCCATCAGACAGTATGATTTCAGCTTGTTTACCCAGCGGAACGATAGTTTCTTGGTTGGCTACTGATTGGTTTTCATCTTGGATGTCTCCAATAGGGTGGTCATATATATACCACCCCGCTATCGTGATAGTACATAGCAGCAATATAGCGGCGGCGTATCGCCCCCAATAGAACGGTCGTGGGGAATAATCTAGTTTGGAAACTATCGGATCTGTCTCTTTATTTTCCAATTGAATCCTACTCCACAGTTCATTTTTTAAATCATCCTCTTTTTTATGCGGTCTTAATGTATACTGATCGAAAGGGATACCTTCCGACATCCATTGCTCTACAGCCCTTTTTTCTGCTATAGTACACTTACCTGTATAATACTTTTCAAGCAAGTGATCATTTACCTCCATGCTGTCTTTTTAAGACACTAGTCGGAAATAAAAGGAATTACCCTTAGTCAAAAAAAATTATTTTTCGGTAAGTTGATGCCTCACGTTCTTCTTCAATGTACGGAGGGCCTTCGTTAAATGGGCTTCAACGGTTTTTTCGGAAAGCGAAAGTTGTTCCGCAATTTCGCCGATGGTAAGACCGCTGTTTCGGCTTAAGGTATAAACTTGCCGGCAACGGCAGGGAAGTCTATTGACCAATTGTTCGACGAAATGTTCAAGATCGTCGAGTACAACGGTTTCTTCTGTATTGTTCACGGCTTCACAAAAGGAATGGGATAAGCAAAGCTGCTGTTCTTCTCTTTTAAATCGTTCACGGTAGTAATCGGTAATCTTTATACGCGTAGCACGAAATAGATAATATTCCATATCAACTTCTACTTGGAGCTGATGACGGCGTTTCCATATCGAACAAAAAATTTCTTGTACAATATCCATTGCCACTTCATGATCCCGCACGTGATGCTGGCAAAAAGCAACCAATCTTTTCCAGTATAGATCAAACAATGTCCTAAAGGTACCCTCATCCAAGGAACCACCTGCGTTAAGACTTTTAGTGTTATCATTAAATCGTGCCACGGAAAAGCGATATATTGAAATTGAAACAAATATAAGCTTTATGTGGAATAAATCTAAATAAATCCAAGAATACAGGGGTAATTATTACAAGCCCTTTTTTCCTTCCAACCAATAACCATGATGTTTGATCTTGCCGTTTGTTTTACTTTTGATGACTTTCCGGAAGGCCTGCACCGATTTTACATTTCCGGTCAAAACGTAATAGGCATCCTGCCAGTTCTCGTGATCAAGAATATGAAGATGCTCCTGTATCCACGCCGTGTCTTGAAATAAGTTGTTCTTGGAATAGACGATGCTGTTTTCTAAGCCTAATACAGCAGGTATGTGTTTATTTTCCTCGTCGAGTTCGAATATAAACCGGATAGGCAAATTTTTTTCTTTTACCACCGGAAGAAAGGAACTTGCCAACGCTAAGGAAGTCTCGTCACCAAAGAAGACGATCTTTTCTGCCGTTTCATCGTTATATTTTTGTTCGGTCCGTGGATGGTTGAGCTCTATGGTTTCACCGACTTTTAACCGTTGCATATAATCGCTCCCAACGCCTTTCCCATGCAGGTGGGCGATAAGCGTTAACTTGTCTTTTTCCTCGTTTATCTGTGCAACGGTATATCGTCGTGCGTCGGTATCGCTTACTCTAATGTCGAAGAAAGCACCAACCGGGAAATGCAGGTTTTTAAAATCACCTTCCAATCGAAGTTGCTTTACTGATGGCGATAGATACGCTGTTTCACTTATCGTTACGGAAGGGATTTTAGAAATAAATAAATTTAGGGTATCAAAAACCCATTTTGGAGCACTTGGCATAATCTTTCATTTTATTGGTAACAAAGGACGAAAGTTTATACAAAATGGAAAAGGACGGAAAAGTGTAATTATTGGACTATTCGCGGTTTTTGTTGCGGAAGGTTACGGCGGTCATTCCAGTTGTTTTAGTGAATAGTCGGGAAAAGTAAGGATAATCATCGTAACCTAAAATAGCAGCAATTTCCTTAACTGCTTTATCGGAATGATAAAGCAAACGCTTTGCTTCCAAAATTACCCGTTGCTGAATGTGGTGGGATACCGACTGACCGGTTACATCTTTCACACATTCATTGAGGTAGGAAACAGAAATATGTAAGGCTTCCGCATAATTTGAAGGGCGTTTCTCTGTCAGGAAATCGCGTTCCAATAAGCGAAAAAATTCATTGGTAATCCGCTCAAACCGCGAAAGCGATTCGGAAGGTCTTACTTGCTTTAGGTACAACGAAATGATCAGTCCTGCCAAGGCATTGCAGCTATCTTGCAAGGAAGAAAGATAAAGCTTATCGGATTTTCTTTCGTACAGATGCGTACACAGACGAAATGCTTGGCGAACAATGGCAAGTTCTTTATGCCGAATGGACAACGGTTTTAACGGAGCGATACTTTGTAAAAGTTTGAGATAATCTGGATGGATATTTTCATTGCTGATAATGAGTATATACATGTCGATATTTTCGACTTTCAAAGCACGGTGCACCTGATTGGGCGATTGATAAAGGATTGTTGGGGTGCTGATTATATACTGTTCAAAATCAATTTCGGTGTGCGTGGTGCCTTTTTCCTGCAACACAAAAAAGTGGTAATCGTGCCGATGCGCATGCATTGTTTCGTCATCTGCTAAAAAAGATGCAGCAGATACTTTTGACACTGCAATACCGTTCCCGTATTCTTTAGGCAATGTTCTTATGGGGATGTCTTTTTTATTCGATATCGTGCGCATGTTGTTTCGTTTCCCTTATTTAATCGTCTCGCTAAATTAGGGCATTAAGCAATAGCTAAACCTACTTAAAAAGTTTTGTTACGCCAAATTTCTGGTTTACGGGCTTATCGATACTGCTTCTGGGAATTGGTTTGTTGGATCATGATTGCACCGTCTGGTATCTATATCGGTTTACACCATTATCTGATAATTTATCTTAACTTAGGGTCAGTATTTTGATACCATATGGAACATATTGATTGTATAAAAGGGCTGCAACGTGGTTCTTATAACGATTTCAAAAAATTATATGCGTTATACCACGATAACCTTTATGGTTTCGTATTTTCATTAGTCAAATCGCATAGTATAAGTAAGGAAATTGTGCAAGAGACGTTTATCAAACTCTGGGTCAATAGGGAGAAGATTCGGGCTGATGGTGCTTTCAAATCTTATTTGTTTAAGATTTCTAAGAATATCATTATTGATCGATTGCGGAAGCAGATCAAGAGCCCGGTATTTGACGATTATATGGATTACTGTGATATTTTGGAAAGTGGCGAGTCAAACTCGGATTCGAAGATGGATTTGGATTTGTTTGTTAAACGGCTTGAAAATGCAAAGACAAAGCTGACAGTTCGTCAAAAGGAAATATTCGAACTGAGCAAAGAGCAAGGTAAATCTGCAAAGGAAATTGCTGAAAATCTAGCTATCAGCGAACAAACCGTATACAATACGCTCTCTGTAGCGCTACAGATATTGAAGAAGGAAGTCGGTTATACCGGTCTTGCCTTCTTCGTACTGTTTTTTTGAATGCCTGTCGTTAATGTGCTATGCTGATCTGCTGTAAACCGGGTTTCAAAATAAACTCCTCCCCACGCCATTGCAATATACCTGTTGTTTTCACCGGTAAGTCTATTATGGCTACAGATTCGATATCGTTTACCCGATAGTCCACCACCACATCTCCAAGCGGATGCGGGATGCTGCCTTTAACTTCGCGAAGATTTCCTAAATGGGGCTGAATACGGATTTTTTTGAAACCGGGAGCATCGCTTTTTATACCTAACACGGTGCGGAATACCTCGATATTTGGACTCGAGCCCCAAGCGTGGCAATCGCTTCGGGACGGCTCGGGTTGCTCTGCCCAAGTGGTCAATCCCAGCGAGAGCTGCGTATGCCATAGATCCATCATGTCTAAATAGTTGTCGCCCAACCCACCTTTGACCAGCGCCATGTGCAGGTAGTATCTGAAATAAATGCTCGCCTGTGTAATACTTTTATCGGCTAACAATGTTTTCAGGACAACGCCTGCTTTTTCACCATCGGCCACACCTGTTAAAATGGCCAGGATATTGGTGTGTTGGGAAAAGCGCTCTGCTGAAGGTGTATCCGCAAATAGATTTCGTTTTTCGTTCCAATATTTATCTTTAAGATTTGCGGAAATGCGTGCAGCCAATGCTTCATAACGGGAGCCGAGTGCAGGCTCCCCGAGTTCCCTTTCGATCTCGGCAGCTAATTGTAGCCCATACAAAAAATGCAGATCCTGAATCGCAGATTGTCCATCTTCTGCGCGGGGAGGAATACCCAGTTCGAACCCTGATGTCCAGTCGGTAAAAAACCAATAGGGAATTTTTGACAGACTGCCGTCTTCTGCCAGATGTTGTTCATAAAAATTTAAGATGGACCGGATAGCGGAAAGTTGACTCGTTATAAACTGGTCGTCACCGCGGTACATCCAGTAGTCATGAACTGTTGCGATCCACCATATGGAAAACGAAGGAATGAACTGATGTAGATTGGTGGGGTAACGACTCATCGTAATACCGTCTGAAACAATCGACTGTCGTCCGTTGTCTATGGCATTCTTAATCAACCGGTCATCGCGCGTGTTGTAGAGCGAAATCATCGCTTGTATCCGCGTATCTCCGAAATATTGCAGCTGTTCGTAATAAGGACAATCTTCATAGGTCTCATGTGCGCATAAACGGGCTGTACGCCATCCGGTAGATAAGATGTCCTGAAGTTCCGGTTGTTGCGAACTATGAAAATGAGCAACCTGTTCAAATGGATAAGCGGTGAACTGGCCATATGCATCATGTAGTATCAAGGGTTCTTGGTCTGTTTCTATTTCGAAAAGAACATAGCGATAGGTCCGCCACCATAACGAAGTAAATAGACGATTTGCACCTCCGTCGGCTAGAATTTCGTCGTAATATCCTAAGAATACTTTTCCTTCGATTTCATTTCGGTTGCCTTTATGCTGGAATCGTCCTTGATCATCTTTGCGATCTTCGAACAGTGATTCTGCATATTTAATCTTCATTCTGGCTCCTTTTCCTTTGCTAAATAAAACATTGAAATAAGCGGTGGTGAGGTGTGTCTGATCAATGAGCAGGGTAATCTTCGAACTAGCAGGAACAGTATAGTTACCTTTCTTTTGTGGAAAGCCTGCCCATTTGCTGATTCCTTCGGCTTTTCGCAACACGGGTATTCTCAGATTGGTTAATTCCATTTGCGGAATCTGTCTGGGAACCAGTTGCCATCCCGGGTAATCATGTGCACCTTTTCCGGCACCTACCATGATCTCGACAGCGTTTTTCCACGATGAATCGTCATAATTTCCAGACTCCCACTTCCAGGGATATAACTCACCGTTGACCTGATCGCCGGGCCCTGCCACGTAATACGTTTGAAGATCGGTTGTGGTCGGCTGATAGCTGGAATTAACATAGCTTTTCCAGGTCGTGTTGGTATTAACTTTCTGTTCTAGTTCGCCATCTCCTTGAAGGATAAACCCTGTTTTGTAAAAGCTCATTTGTGCTACCGGCAAATGCTCTCCATAGTTCCATACAACGGCAGCGAGCACATTTTTGCCTTTTTTGATGTAAGGTGCAATATCCACGGTCTCAAATGGCCAATTGTAGACGTCTGCACGTGCAGGTCCCAGCGAAACCAATTCGCCATTGATGTACAGCTTATAGCGATTATCAGCGGAAACATGCACCACAAATTTTGAAGGCTTGCTATCCTGGTCGAACACTTTGCGAAAGTGGTAAACACCATATCCGTTTGTAGAACCATCGCTTGCCTTAATCCAATGGGCCGGCCAGCGCTGGCCAGACAGGCGGGCATTTATCGCAATTTCTTGAGAACTTGACGACAGGTAAACGCCTAGAATGAGGTATAGGAAAACGGCCAGCTTAGCTAAACCGAGTTTGGATAGTTTATTTATGTGTAGCGACATGCTCATTTTTCGTTAATTTCAGATACGGGGAATGAATCATCGGTAGACAGGTTGGTCCCTGAATTTTTCAATATATTGGAAGATAATACAATATGTTGTGTTTTGTTTCCAGAAGCATGTAAAAATGAGGGTACGGGGGTCAGGCTTATGCTGTTTACGATAGCGGCCGTTTGCATATTCCTTCCTTGAATTACAGCGGGTGCATGTGGCGATATCTGTGCTTTTAAGCCATCCAAAAAGAAATTTGAAACATCGTCTGCAACAATAGCGGAACGTGTATCTTCTTCTTCAAATCTCAATTTTATATTGCGAAAATCGATTCCTTCAACATGTCGTATATAAAATCCATAGGCAGGTAATTTCCCGAATATATCACATCGAGGGTAGGATTTTTCCTCTTCGGGAACTTGATCTATTGTTCGCTCTTCTACAGGTTTTGTCGGATATCCCTCGAAATATAAGGGCGTATTTCCTCCCGTAAAGCTCAGGTCGATATTTTCCAATGTAATATTTTTTAACGGTGCACTCGGGATACCGGTTATGGAATTACCATAACGGCCTATTTTTGTTCCATAGATATTTTGGATGAGAATATCTTTCACGCTACCTACCGAAGGCATCTTGTTGTGGATATATTCTCTTCCTCGATTTCCTAATCGTACATAGATAGCGGCACCAAGGATATTGTTAAGCGAGATATTCGTGACTACGATGCGTTCCATGCTGCCTCCATCCACTACCATCAATTCAACCCCACCTAATCGGGTATCATATACGATACAGTTATTGACCAACACGTCGTGGAATTTTCCCGCAGATTCTGTCCCGATTTTAATGCCGGAAGCATTGGTACTGATGATGCAATTGCTGATCGTCACGTTATGGCAACCTAGATCTTTCGAGAAGCTTTTTAAAACGATCCCGTCGTCGCCACTGAAAATATGGCAATTTGATAGTTGGACGTTCCGCGAGTCGACGATATTGCATCCATCTGTATTTCTACCAGGTGTGTCGGCATAACGGGGTTTATTCATGTCACTGTTTTCCTTGCTATTGACGGTTATTCCATCGATTTGGAGGTTATTGCAAGTGTCGTATTTTTGTATCCACCACGAGCCGTTTACGAGGGAAACATCGCTGATCTTGATCCGTTCGCAGGCTTTAAGATGAATGATGTGTGTCCTCACTTGGTTGAGACCGGCTAACGCAGCGCCGTTTCCATCGATGACACCTTGCCCCGATACCGATATATGGTGTTGATTTTCGCTATAAATTAATGCCTTACCGGCATTGTAGCGTTCTTCTTTGGTAGGATCTTGGACGCCAATGTCGGGGTAGTCCTGTGCGTTTGTGCTACCTAATAGTGTTGCCCCCTTCTCAATATGTAGCCGAACACCACTTTTTAAAAAAATTGTACCAGACATAAACGTCCCGCCACTTAATTGAACGACGCCTCCTCCGGCATGGTGGCAGGCATCAATCGCGTTTTGAATCGGTTTGGTGTCAAGGGATTTTCCATCGCCTTTGGCTCCATAGTCTTGGACAGAATAGATCGTTGGATTTGTATGGGCAAGTACTTGGGGTAATGGGAAAAGAAGCGCGCCCATAATAATATATATAACGCGGTAATAACGAATGGTGTTCTGCTGCATATTTTGTTGGTGTATATGTTAATAACCTGTACTTGGATTCATGTTTGGGTTACTTTCCAATTCCGCCATGGGGATAGGATAGTATAGATCTTGTGTATTATAGGTCGGTGTTCCGACACGGGTCTTCGTATACCAGGTGTTGATTTCCTGATCGAGGGTTTTCCAACGACATACGTCTACCCAATGCTGTACACCTTCTCCACAGAACTCTTTGAAGCGTTCTTCTCGTAAATCATCCCGTAGCTGTGTTCCACCGGAGGCGATATCCACTTGCGGTGCAGCTGCGTGTACAGGTAAACTGTGTGCGCGCCGACGGACTTTATTGATGTATTCCCGTGCAATGCTTTCATTGTCGGCTAGGTTGGCCTCTGCATATAACAGATAAACATCTGCTAATCGCATGAGATACATGTTGATTCCAACACTATTGCCAACGTAAGGGTTGTCGCCGACCCGCGCGTTTCGTGGGATATATTTTCCCAGGCTCCAGCCTTGATAACTGCTTTCAATATCTTTATATTTCATAACGACAGTATGGGCACCGCGCATGGTCACGGGTGTACCAGGCTGGAGGGCGGCTACGTGTAAGCGAGGATCTGAACCAAAGCGTTCGATGTTGGAATCGTGGAAGAAGATATTGCCCCATCCTGCGGACTCCACATTTCCGGCGGCATTTTCGAAACACAACGCAGCAAGCAGCGCGTGCTGTGAACCTTCGCTATTCCAGAAATTAGCGCCCGAATTCCCATTTCTAAAGTTGATCTCTAAAATAGATTCACTGTTGAATTTGATCTGTTTTTCGTTAAACATATCTTTATAGTCCGCAAATGAAACGAGTTCCTTGCCGGCGTTATCGATTACATCTTTTAATGCTATTTTGGCCGCAGCTAAATCGCCTTTGAACAGGTTCAATTGCCCCACAAAGCTTTTTACAGCAAAGGATGTCGGGCGGGGGAAATTTTCACTATCATTCCAGCTAACGGGTAACAAGTCTATAGCCTCCGTGTAGTCTAATAGAATCTGATCATAAACTTCATCAACGGTATTACGTGGAATATTGAGCTTTTCAGGGCTGGAAGCCACTTCCAGTCGAAGCGGAATACCTTGTTTGCCTCCGTCGCCATTCGCTGCAAATCCTTCCCCCCAAAGGGCTACTAAATGCTGGTGTGCCCAACCTCGCCAAAACAACGCTTCGCCCCTCATCTGGCTTAATCGCTTTATATCTTCTGGCGAGAAGCCAGCTGTATTAATTCTACCAGCTTCTAAGAGCACGGTATTGGCACAGTTGATGACTTTATAAAAAGCGAACCATAGCGTCGATACATACGTGTTGTCTGGTGTTATCTGGTTCGTTGCCAGTTGATTCCAGTAAGCGTCTGCCGTCCACGACATATCCACGGTATGGTCGGTTACGAACGTGCCTTTGGCAAAGATCCGCTTCCCGTAGAGCCCCTGTTGGGTCAATTGGCCGTAAATAGCGGTAACGACCTGCTCCATGTCCGCTACGGACTTCGGAAAGACTGCGGGAGAGAGGCGGGAGGGATTCGAGACGTCCAGGAAATCGTTTGAACAGCCCCAAATTAAAATAGCGGTTAGTATGATGGATATTGTTTTTTTCATGATAAGCAGATTAAAAAGTAAGGTTTAAACCAGCGATGATAGAACGTGTATTCGGATAACGTTTTTCAGTATAGTGATTACGCGCGAGGTATCCGCCACCAATCTCGGGATCTCCTTGAAAGCGGGTTAGTGTCATGATATTATCGCAGTTTACGTAAACTTTAAGGCCTTGGACACCAAGTGGGGAGAGGACTTTCTTTGGGATATTGTATCCGAAATGTAGATTGTTCAATTTAAGAAAAGAACCATCTTCTACGAAATACGATGATACGTTTCTAAAATTATTATTTGGGTCAGTCTGGGTAACGCGAGGATGTTCGGTCTGTGTATTTTCGGGTGTCCAGGCATCATAGACTTTATAAGTTGTGTTAAAATCTCCAAAGAAATTTCTTTCATAGGCCTTGGTGCTGTTGAATATATCCATCCCGGTGTGTGCGAGCCACGCCATAGAAAAATCGAACCCTTTCCATTTTAGATTGATGTTCATGCCGTAGATTGCTTTTGGCCACGGGTTTCCGATATAGGTGCGATCGTCGACGGTAATTTTATTGTCGCCGTCGAGATCCCGGTATTTGAAATCACCAGGTGCTGTGCCGGTTGTTTGGTATACACCGTCTGGCGATCCGATATTTAACTGATCAACATCCGCTTGATGCTGGAAAATTCCATCGACTATATACCCGTACATTTGCCCCATAGGGAAGCCATTCTCTGTCCGATAAATTGAACTGTTTATAGCGGTAGAATTCCCTGTCCAAATGAGTGGGTTTACTTGATCACTCAGTTTAATCACCTTATTATCATTCGTCGATAGGGTAAAGGCAATGTCGTATTTGAAATCTTGGATGGCATCTTTCCATTGTACCATGAGTTCGAAACCTTTGTTGCTGATTTCACCGATATTGGCGACATAACTGGGCGAAAGCGCAAAAATATCACTGTTATAGGCGCCTGATGAAGGAGGAGCAGCGATCGTGTAAAGCATATCGGTGGTGTTCTTATGGTAGTATTCTACGGTAGTCTGCAAACGATTCTGTAAAAAACCGGCATCGAGACCAACGTTCCACTGCATAACATCTTCCCACTTAATCGCGGCGTTTGGAATATTTGAAAACCAGAATCCGCGACTTGTTACTAAGTTGTTGTATGCGTAATATAGGTAATTACTGGTGTAAGCTGGTTCATAGAGGAATTGAGGAATGGTATTGTTCCCTATTCGTCCCAAGCTTCCTCTTAGCTTCAATTGATTTAGCCACTGCATCTGTGCGCTGTTTTTTATAAACGACTCCTCGGCTATATTCCAACCTGCTGAAGCGGAGGGAAATAATCCGAAACGATTCTCGGCACCAAAATTGTCATAACCGTCCCGACGAATGCTCGTTTCAAAAAGGTATTTGTCTTCGTAGGCGTAATTTAAACGGGCGAATTGGGATAGACTGCGGCGCAACCCTTTACCTCCCAAAGCTTCTGTAGCACCAGAGCCCAGACTCATATCTTCCACCGGTTCTACACTGAAACCGGTTTTCCAACCTCCGGCACTGGAAGATTCTGTTTTTGAGGCTTCATAGCCGGCCAATATTTTGAAATTGTGCTTCTCGGCAAATGTCTTGCTGTAGGTTAGCGTGTGGAGCATCCGCAAGTGAAACTCTTCCCCATAATCCTTGGTGTAGCGTTGTTCTTGACTGATATTTCCGGTATTCCAGTATTCTTGAAACCAGTTGCTCGCAGACGAGTTGTAGCGTCCGGTTAGGGTGGTTTGCAAAGCGAGACCGTCGATAATCTCCCAATCAAAGATGACATTGGCACCGCCGTTGTATCCGCGTTGGTTGTAGTGATTAGAGCCGATGATTGCTGCTGGATTAGGCCCCTCATAATAACCTCCTGGAGGCTGCATTCCCCAGCCTCCGCCCGCGACGTTCGTTGGGTCGTAAGGTGTCATCGTAGGGACTTGCCTGTAATAGATTTTGCTGGATGTTGCATCGCCAAATACACTGGGCGCTCTATCGGTGAAACCTAGCGTTAGGATCTCGGTCATTTTAAATCGATTGCTAAATTTTGTTTGTGAAGAAAATCGAAGGTTTCCGGCCATGTCGTGCGATCCTTGCTCGATGCGCTGATTGCGAACAAATTCACCAGAAGTATTATAGTTCGTGTGTTCGCTCCCACCGGTAGCTTGCACGAACACATTCTGTGTAACGGCAGCATTTCTCCAGACGTATTCCTCCCAGTCGGTATTGGGTAGGGAAGAGGGATCGTCCCATCCGGCATCCGGATTGTTGGTAAATCCCGCTGCTAATTTTCTATCGATATAATCGGGTGTTTCCAATAGCTTAGGGATATCTATCGGTAACGCTACGCCTGCGTTATAACGTGCGTTTACCACGGGCTTACCTGCTCTTCCACGTTTGGTCGTAACAAGGATCACGCCACCAGCTCCCTGTGCACCATAAATGGCGGTTGAAGCAGCATCTTTCAGTATTTCCAACGATTCTACATCATTCATGTTTGGAGCTGTTCCTGGAACGCCATCGACAATCCATAGTGGATCTGATCCATTTACAGATGCAGCTCCTCTAATAATAATATTTCCGTTGGATACATTTACGCCAGCTACCCGACCTTGTATAGCATTGGTGGCATTCATATTTAAGTCATTGAAATCAGCCGGTCGTAGAGAGGCGACTGACCCGGTTACATTCGATCGCTTCTGCGTGCCGTAACCGACGATCACGACCTCATCCAATATTTGGTCGTTTGGTACAAGAATAATATTTACCTCTTCTATGCCACTTAGTGACACTTCTTGTGATACGTGCCCTATATGAGAAACGACTAAGGTAGATTGGGGTGGGCAGGAGAGCGAGAAATGACCTCGCTCATCACTAACTGTAGATTGCGATGTACCTTTGACTGTTATCGACGCACCGCTGAGAGGTTGTCTGTTTTCGCCCAGTACTACGCCTTTTACGGTAATATCAGACAGTTGACTTTTCGTTGCTGCTGTAGTACCCCTGGATATAATCGAAAACATGTTTCCGTTTCTACGATATGTCAACGCCGCATTCGTTAGAATCTTTTTTAGAAAATCCTCAATTTTCATGTCCTCTGCCTGGATGGTTACATTGTTTGTTCGGGGGAGGATCTGATCTCGGTAGTTAAAGCGGTAAACCGTTTTTTCCTCAACAGCATCCAATACGGATTGAAGGTTTTGATTTGTTACTGTTAGTGTAACGGTTTCTTGCTGTTGCGCGAAAACATCGTCGTAAGTTAATGACACAAATGTGTGTACGAATAATACAAATAATACACGAAACGTATTATTTTTTTTAAAATAATCTAAAATCATATGGTTATCTATGTAATTTAAGTTTAAGATTCACGTATTTATAAATCTTGATTTTGAGCCGCACTTTCAAATGCAGTTCTTTAAAATGTGTACGGTGTTTCTTTGTTAGCGTTGTTAATGTTTCATTTTTTTTAACAGAGTTTGATAATTTTTATGGAACGGCTTGATTAGCGAAGCCGTATGTTTATTTTTTCCTGTGATTGTTGGATGGTGAAGTTGTAATGAAGGCTTAGGATATCGAGTACCTTATAGACATTATCCTCTTTGAAGCTTCCGGTAAACGAGCCTAGATGAGAAGAATCTCCGATAATTTCGATAGTTACCCCGTAACGCTTTTCTAATTTTTTCATTACTTCTTGTAAGTTAGACGAGCGAAGAACGAGTTCTCCTCGAGTCCATGCTGTTTCAAATTCCGTATTGGTTTGTTTAGCGGAGAGCTTGTGTTTTTCTTTGTCGTATATGACCTTATGATAAGGCGTCATTACGGTTGAAAGTGGTTCTTTTCCTTTTGTTCTGAGCCGAACACTGCCCTCCAATAACGTGGTCTCTATTGTGTTTAGATCGTCGTAGGCATTTACATTGAATTTTGTGCCTAGCACTTCGATCTCTATGGATTCTGTCTGCACCAGAAAAGGTTTATGCTCGTCTTTGGCGACTTCAAGATAAGCTTCTCCTTTTATGGTTACTTCTCGAGTTGTACGGCCGAAATCCGGCGCATAGGAGAGGGTGGAGGCAGCATTTAGGAAAACCTTTGATCCGTCAGGTAATACTATTTCTGCTTTTTCTCCACTTTTAACTTCAACAAGCATGGAACTGTTGTGCAAGAAGATATCTTGGTTATTAATTTTCAACAAGTAATAGCCAGCAAAAAGGAATAGGATGAAAATAGCTGCTATCTTCGCAAGCTGTATGAAAATTGGTCGGATTCGCTTTTCCTTTCTTATGCCTAATTTACCCGCCAATGCTTCAAAATTTCCCGGAGGCGTTGAACCGTTATTTTCATAGGTGTCCCAAAGTACAGATAATACGTCTTCTATTTGCTTATCAGATGCGTCTTTTAACATCTCTTTAAGCAATTTATACTCATCGTTGTTGATCGTTGAATGTGTATACTTTTGTAAAAGTGTCTCTAGATCTTGACCCATGCCTATGTTATTTATGTAGGAATTTCTATTCCTGTTTCTAGTTAATACGTAAATACATTTGAAGTCTACTATAAGAATTTTTATTTTTTTTGACTGTTGAAATTTTATTACACAATTTGCTTTTTAATCTGACAGGTAGCAATGCAGCATCGGGCTTGCAATACCATCAGGATTAACCTGACGGCGTAATGGTGGATGGTCGCTTGTTTTTTATAGCAACGGCAGAAGATAAGGCGAAAGCAATAATAACTGTCCGGTTTATCGGTATGATTTTGATCTAGGTTCTGCTGAAATCTAATTTTTTTAGGTCTTTATAGGATAAGCCTTTGTAATGTTTGCATCATAATTTTGTTCTGCCGTAGGGAGAGCTTTCGCGATAGGAAACCAGGATGTATTTTTGCAAAATGGATAAAACGCAGGAGATTACTCAGTATATACTAGAAGAGCAAGCGGTATTATTACAGCATCCGCTGTATAACAAAATAAATAATATGGTGCGGTTGCGCGAGTTTACGCAAGGGCACGTATATGCCGTGTGGGATTTTATGTCGTTGTTAAAAGCTCTACAGGCACAGCTTACTTGTGTGCAAACGCCTTGGTATCCGAGTGATCACACCAACACGCGCTATCTGATCAATGAAATTGTGTTAGCAGAGGAATCTGATGAGTGGTTGGATGGACGCCGCTTAAGCCATTACGAAATGTACCTTGACGCTATGCAGCACATCGGTGCAGACACAACGGACATCCAGTCTTTTGTACAGCGTGTACAGGCTGGAACCGAAATCGGTATGGCAATCGATACACTGACAGTAGATAACCGGGTGAAGGATTTCCTTCGATTTACCTTTGACACTATCGCGAATGGAAAAGTACATGAGATCGCTTCCGCGTTTACCTTCGGACGGGAAGATTTAATCCCAGATATGTTCACGTCTATATTACGTGAGTTGCAGCAGCAGTTTCCTGAAGTAGATATGAAGCCATTGGCATATTATTTCCAACGGCATATCGAATTAGATGGCGATGAGCACGGACCGCTAGCCATGGAAATGATACGCGAGCTCGGTGGAGATGACGAATCCAAATGGGAAGAAATGAGGGAGGTAGCAAAGAATGCATTGCGCAAGCGTATCGCATTATGGGATGCCATTTCAGATGGATTGGCATAGAATAAATTTAAAAATTACTAATCGCGCGTACATAAATGTGTACGCGCGATTTTATTTTAAAGCTTAATGCGATACCGATTAAAACCGATAGGTTATACTAGCCAGAAAATTTCCAGGACGTTGCGGACGCGCATAATACCCGTCGCTTACCCAGTATTGTACATCCAGAAGATTGTTGCCTTTTATGCTTAATCGGAATTTTGGATGGTTGTAATATAAGGTAGCATCCAGCAGATGATAGCCATCTAAGATAAATTGGTTGGAGGCATCGAGAAAGGCGTCTGACACATACGTATATCCACCTCCGATGCCTAAACCTTTTAAACTGCCGGTTAGAAGAGCGTAAGTAGCCCACGCATTCACGACATGTTCGGGGGTGCCTAGGGCGCGTTTACCCTCGACGTTTGCGTTAGCTTTTCTAAATTTATTATGGTTATAGGCGTAGCTGGTCAGTATATTGAATCCCGGCAACGGATTACTCATCAGCTCGGCTTCAAAGCCTTGGCTTTTTTGCTCACCCTCTTGAAAGTAAAAGTTCATATTATCCACGACACGATTCATAACACTATTCGATACCTGTATATCGTAATAGGTCAGGGTGGCGTTTAATATTTTTCCGAAAGCGATCTTTGTACCGGCTTCTAATTGATTGGCACGCTGTGCTTTGAATACGGATATGCTTTGATCGGGCTGTATTTGGTTGCCTATATTCTTGAATCCATTCATGTAGTTTCCGAAAAAGGACAGCCTTTCCGGGAGCAATTCATAAGAGAAACCTAGTCTGGGTGATAAAGTGTTCTGTGTGTATGAGCCTGTGGTTGCTCTGCTCAACGTGTTATAGGTACCGTCGTTGATGAAACGGTCAAAACGGAGACCAAGGGATAGATGCAACCTATCGGCAATCGAAATGACGTCGGCTATATAGGCTCCGAGTGTTTTCTGTGTAGTTTGGTTATAGCCTGTATTGCGTTGCGACAAGATATGCTGAACGTCTTCGATCCGGATAACAGGGGCTTCTGAAAGCTGGTTAAGGTCTACGGATTCAAAAACCTTTTGCCCGTAACCTAAGCCGTCGTAGCGTGTATAGCGATGATTTTGGACCCAATCTAGGCCGATAACGGCTATGTTAAGTAGTGAACCTATACGAAAATTACCTTTGAAATTCTGTTGAAGATTATGTCGTGCGGTTTGCTCATCGCTGAATGCCCGCAGAATCCGATCGACAGAATCTCGCGTGCGCCAGATCAAATCGAAGATGTAGAGGTCGTCATAGGCGCCGTTCCCCCAAGCATATTTTGTCTCTGAAGCCCAATTGTCGGATATTTTGTAGTTGGCTTGAAAGAGAACGTTACCCGATTGTTGTTGGCTTGTCAAAGAGTTGTCGTTGAGGGATTCTTTATAGGATAGGTTTAGATCGTTAAAACTCCTTTCCGCTAGCGTACCGGATATAAACCATCCGGCGGGTGTAATACCTTTCTGGCTGGAATAGTCTGCATCGAGTGACAGTGCTAAGCGGTCGTTTACATGGTAATGGAGGCTCGGTGCGATAAGCATGGAATTGTTGCCACCTTGGTATTGAAATGAATTTTCCTGTTGACGTGCTATGTTTACACGGAACAGCACGTCTTTTTCCTTACCTAATGGGGTGTTGAGGTCAGCGGTAATCCGATTGAAATTCCAGCTACCCGTACTGTAGGCAACCTCGCCGCCGAAGGTTTCATATGGTTTTTTTGTAATATAGTTGATGATACCGCCGAAAGAGGTCATCTGCGCTCCAAAGAAGGTGGAATTCGGACCCTTGATCGCTTCTACTCGCTCCACATTTGCCAGGTCAATACCGGTACGCAGATAGGTGGCCATCCCGTTTCTAAAATTCTCTGAGGTCTGAAAACCACGGGAAAAGAAAGCAGGCATGCCGGCTCCGGTTTTGGAGGGAGCTGCACCCGGGACATTGCGGAAAGCTTCGTCTAAGGTTATGGCGGATTGTTCTTTAATCAATTCTTTATCGATAACGCTATATACTTGTGGGTTTTCCAAGTAAGGTAATGCGATACGTGCGACGTCTTCGCTCTGTTTTTTTGAGCTTATTTCGTATTTGTTTCCAACAACGAGTACCTCAGAAAGATGATGCGAGGTATAAGACAGTATGAAATGCTGTTTGTTTTCTCCTTCTTTCAGATTTACCCTATGGGTCTGCAAATCTGTCCCGAGCAATTTTACTTCTAAAAGATGTTGTCCTGGTGTAGCTCCTTCAATAGCGTAATAGCCCTGTGCATTCGCCATCGTTGACTGCCCATCGCGTATCCGCACCGTTGTATGGGGTGCTGGTAAGCCATCCTGTGTAGTGATATAACCTCGAAGGGAGGCGGATTGTTGTGCGCCTGACCGTATACTGATTTGACGACCGTCGACCCGGTAGTTCGCGGGCGTAAGTTGTAATACTTCGGCTAAAACTTCTTCTAAAGGCTTGTCCACGATCCGAACGTCGATTTTTCGTTGAGGATCGAACTGCGTGGATAGATAGGAAAAATGGATACCCAGACGTTGCTCCAATGCTTGGATAAGGTCTTCAATTGTACTATTGCTAAGATTTAACGTAACTCGTTCTTTTAGGACATCGGTTTGGCTGTATGCCAGCAATGGGCATTGCAATGAAAAAATGAGTATAAAAAGAATAATGCTGATATGTTTTGTTGTGGTTTGCATATTTTTGTATAAAGTTAATAGCTAATAAAGTTGTTAATCATGTTTCCGGCACAACGTTTGGCGATGGGGTGCCGGATTCTTATCTTTTAATAACCGCGCGATAGGCGGATCATGGTTTGAAATAGATGAACGGTTTGAGGTCATGTGTTATGGAAATATATATATGTTTTGTTCTTCGATACGATAACGTAATTGGAGACTGTAGCATAAACTTTCGATAACCTGTTTTAAACTGGGGTTGTCAAAGCGTGAACGAAAGTTGGCTTGTTGACGGTCCTTTGAAGATTCTATGTGTATTGCTACGCCGAACCATCGTTCTATTTTACGACATACTTCAGGAAGCGATTCTTGATCAAAAACAAGAATATTCGACGACCATGGGGCAATTTGTGTCGTCGCTATACGTGTTTTCTCACGGGCATTTATTTTATCGAAAGATATAGACTCACCTTTTGTGAGAACCTGGGCCGCTGTCTTGTTCTTAGGTGAACACGCGACCTTTCCAGAGCGTACGTCAACTCGTGTGTGGCTATGGTGAGGATACGATCTGACCGCGAAAGAAGTGCCTAAAACGCGAACTTTCCCGTAGGCCGTTTTTACATAGAAGGGATGAAGACTGTCTGGCGCAACGTCAAACAATGCTTCTCCTTCCAAGACGACAATGCGCTGTTTGTCGGATATACTATACCAAATGCGGCTTTCGCTATTCAGCTGAACTTGGCTGCCATCGGGAAGTTTAGCTGTCAATTTTTGGCCAGGACCGACCTCCAGTGTCTGTAGGTTTATCCGGCCTGTATCCTCTACGGATTGTTGAAGGAATAGGGATAGAAAAGGAACGATGAGCAAAATAGCAGCGGCCGGCCATATCCATACCTGACGGTTTTTAGATCGCCGCGGTACGGGAGCTACGGCCTCCCAAAGACGGGATGCGAGCGCAGCTTTATTGATATCCTCCGAAAAAGCTGGAATTGGTTCTTCCGGATTCTCCAATTCTAACCATTTCTCAACTTGTATCCGTTCTGCTTCGCTACATGTGCCTTTTGCATATTCCCGAAGCAGTTCGGGCGTGATATCATTTTCTTCCATATCGTGACTGTTACCTTTATTTGCTTAGTATAGACACGTGCCGGAAGAAAAACCCTAATGGAAATTTAAAAATATATGGTGCTTTTTTTGATCTCTTCTCTCATCATTTTATGCGCTCGCTGTAAATGGTATTCCACGGTCTTTATACTCAGTCCCATTTCGGTGGCTAAGTCCTCATTTGTGAGATGTTTTTCGTACTTTCTAATATAAATTTCCTGCGAACGTGGTGGAAGTAGGGCGACGAGTTGCTGATATTTACTTTCGACACTTCTCAATGGTGGTGTATCGACAAATGGAGTAGCCTGTTCGACTAATTGTGTGGCTATCTTTTCATGTTGCCTCTTAATGTCCTTTGCTCGAAAATGATTAATAATGTGGTTTTTGGTTGTACGGACAATGTAATTTTCGAATGTCTTATGAATAATAATGGATTTTCTTTTTTCCCAAATACGTTGAAAGACTTCCTGGCTAATGTCTTCTGCATCGGAGTGGCTTAACGTATATTTATAAGACATATTGTACACTGTTTGCCAGTGGGCGTGAAAGAGCGTAGCAAATGCATTCGTGTCTCCTTGCGTCAATTTTTTTAGAAGATTCTTTTCTTTCTCTGACATAAAAATCCGTGGTCTCGAGCAGCGTAGTAATATATACGCGCAAAAGTACATTTTATTTAGAATCTTTCCAAATAGCTGTATTGATATGGTGTAGTTTTCCCATCAGTGTTTTTTATGTCTTCGTCAGCAAGTTGTTTTTGGTGCGAAGGATAACGTCAGCAGTCCATATAATGGCAGAAAGTGGCTGTCTCGGAGATCATCTACTTACAAAACTTTTATTACGCCACATAAGTGTATGACTTTTTATTCCCATGGCGTCTAACGGTTTTCGCTTTCTTCTGCTTTTCCGTCAGCAATAAGTTCGTCAACCTCCTGCATTTCTCCGTTTTCGAGATGCTTTACTTCTTCTTCCTGATCGTCTGATTCGAGGTCAATGTGGAAAGTGCAGCCTATTGGAAAGTGATCGGAACCGACGGATGGATAAATAAATAGCTTATCTATTATTATCGTTGTACTGTGAAATAATAAGTCTAACGGAACCCGAAAAAACCAGTATTTGGCATGAAAGGTTGATAGTATGCCCCTTCCAATACGTGCGTCGATAAGTTCACTGGTTTTCTTAAACAAAATCGAGGATCTTGCCCATGCGACATTATTGAAATCGCCCGTGACCACAACGGGTAATGCATAGTCTCTCACTTTTTTCGCTACTGCTAGCAAATCGCCGTCCCTTTCTTTGGAATTATCTTCCTCCGTTGGGCTTGGTGGGGGTGGGTGTACTGCAAAGAAAATAAATCGATGGCCATCGTTTGTTTCGAGTTCAGCTTCTATACTGGGTACGTCGTCCGCAACGAAATAATGGGTCTGTATATTGTGAACCTTTAATTTCGTGTAAAGATGCATCCCATAGGTATTCTCCAAAGGCACCTTCTTTTGATAGGGATAGTCCTTTTCTAGGGGCTGCAATGCTTTTTCCCAATCAGCGTTACTCTCCATCGTAACAAAAATGTCTGGCTGCTCCTTCTCGATCAGTTCGATAAAGCGATGGTATTCGCTGTTGAATTGATAGATGTTGCAGGAAATGATGTTTATTTTATCGGAACTAGATGATGTTTTGGAAGGCTTTTGTTTTTTCCAGAATTTGGTGTACCGCATTAAGATGTAGATATGGTAGACAATCAGTATGAACTGGACGGTTTGAACTATCCAAAGCCAGATACTATCCTCTACATATATCATCGTTATGCCGAAGGCAATAATTTGTAGGATAACGAGCTGTATTTTGATAAATTCGGCTACGCGGAATAACCAATGCTGATGTTGGATAAACGGCAATACACTTAAAAGAATGAAGATTGTAGAGATAACAGCGAGTGTCGTAACCATAGTGAATGTCTTGAATTGCCTCGAAAGATAATTAAAAGTAATAACTTCCCAAGTGTAAATTCATTCATTGTCGTATTTTTTTAGCTTTCATATAATGATCCAAATTGCTTTTTATATACGAAATTTGATATTGATTTGTTTGTTGTCTAGAATAAGTCTAAATTAGCAAAATTTTTAATTGTTCTAAATAATTATTCTGATTTATTATGCGAAAAATCTTAATTGCTGTATGTGTTCTTGCCCATACGCTATTGTATGCTCAACAAAAAGTAAAAATATACGGGAAAATTCTATCTGCGGATAGCCAACCTGCTGCTGGTATCACGGTCAATATAAATGGTCTGGGAAAATCCTCCTATACCGATGCAAAGGGAAATTATACGTTCAACGATATCGATACGGGAAGATATATGCTTGCGATATCTGCGGTAGGCATAAAGCCATTATCCCGTGAAATCTATATTCGCCCAGGTGGTCGATTGCAAATTCCGACAATTTACTTAACGGAAAATCGTGCCTCTTTGGAGGAAATCAATATTTATGGGATACGGAATACGTATACGCGGAAAACTAGTCCCTATGTGGCCAAGATGCCTTTACGCAATCTAGAGAATCCACAGTCGTACGCTGTTATTACGAAGGAGCTGTTGCAGAGCCAGGTAAATACAAGTTTTGACGATGCCTTGGCGAATGTTTCTGGTGTGGACCAGCTGTGGGGTGCGACCGGTCGCCCGGGAGATGGATCGTCTTATTATACATTACGTGGATTTACAACGCAAGCAGCAATGGTCAATGGTGTAGTGAACATAGCGAGCGCAAGTCCTGATCCAATAAATCTGGAAACAATTGAGGTGATTAAGGGACCCTCCGGTTCATTGTATGGCGGGACGGCTATCGGCTTTGGTGGTTTGATCAATAATGTGACGAAAAAGCCTTTGGATACACTTGGTGGACGTGTAAATTATATTTTTGGATCTTTTGACCAACATCGGGTAACGGCAGATGTATACGGTCCGCTTTCGAAGGATCATAAATGGTTAGGACGTGTAAATACAGCCTTTACCAGCACGGGTACTTTTCAGGATGCCGGATTTAAACGCTCTTTCTTTATTGCTCCGTCTTTGCTTTATCGGGCTAATGAGCGTTTGGATATTCAGCTTGATGCTGAAATTTACCAAAGTAAAGCGACCAACCCCTTGATGGTATTTCTAAATAGAAGTCGCGACCTTTTTGCACGTACACCATCCGAGCTGCAATTTGATTTCGATAAATCGTATACGCATAACGATGTGACATTTAAGAATCCGGTCGCCAATATTCGTGGAAACGTAAACTATCGTCTGGATGACCGCTGGACATCCAATACGACGGTCAGTTTCAATCAACGGAAATCTGATGGTTATTTCCAATATGTGATGTACCTGGAACCAGGCAACGATACGTTGATCAGCCGTTATGCCGGAGATCAGGATTATGTGGCGAAAGTCTTCAATGCACAGCAGAATTTTGTGGGGGATTACCGGATCGGAACAATGCGTAACCGTACGTTGATCGGTATTGATTATCTCTTCCAGCAGGCGGTAACACACAACTCGCCCTACGTTTTGGTAGATAAAATAAATACGTCCTATGATGATCCGGACTACTACAAATTCAATGCGGCATTCATCGATCAAGCTATCGCTGCCTCCAATGGTGCTGAAACAAATAACCGTAGCCGGAACGGCGTGTTGGGAGGTTATGTGTCCAATGTGTTGGATGTGACACCTGCTCTTCATGTCCATCTCGCACTACGTGTGGATTACTTTGATAACAAAGGAACGTATAATTTTGATGCGGACACAACGACAGGTGGATATAGTCAGACTGCTTTCTCGCCACGGGCAGGGATCGTGTACGAGCTTATGAAAGATCGGATATCGTTCTTCGGTAATTATCAGAATGGATTCAAAAATGTGGCACCGATAGTACAACCTTTACCGGATGTCTCGGGTGATTTCAAACCACAGCAAGCCGAACAATGGGAAGCGGGGGTGAAGTTTAATTTATTTAATGACCGGGTTGGATTGACAGCAAGTTATTATGATATTTCGGTCAGCAATATTACCAGACCGGAGTCCATTGAACGTGATGGCGAGTTCTATAATATTACGGTACAGGATGGAACACGTTTGAGCCGTGGGTTTGAATTTGATCTGACAGCTGCTCCGATGGAAGGTTTGGACGTTATTTTGAGCTATAGCAACAACAGCAGCAAGCTGACGAAAGCAGATGCAAACGTTAATGATCTGCGTCCAACGGAGGCCGGTCCAAAGAACTTATTTAATTTCTGGGCGAATTATACAATTAGGCGAGGGCTATTGCATGGTGTAGGTATTGGAGCGGGGGTTAACCACGCTGGGAAAAACCTGATTACGAACAGTCTACCTACAGGCGCATTTACTGTTCCGGCTTATACCTTGGTTAATGCGAGTGTATCTTATCGTTATAAAAATTACGAGCTGGCTGTGAAAGCGAATAATCTGACGGACGAAACGTATTTCAAGGGATGGTCTACAGTCAATCCCATGATGTCCCGAAACGTGCTTGGAAGTATAGCATATAGCTTTTAATATTGGTCAAATATGGGTAAAAAAAAGAATTTTTGCATAATAGCATACAAGTTTCAATATATTTGGACTTCCATATTTAACTAATTTAAAAAAATGATTAAATACAATTTTGGAATCGCAGACAACGATTTCGCTGTAGCTAGATTGGATTTAGGTTTTTTCATGCCCACTGGGACTAAATTTTAGCGACCGTAAGATGACACACGACAGAACAACAGCACCAACATCCATTGTGGTATTTGGTGGAACAGGTGATCTCGCGAAAAGGAAATTGTTCCCGGCTTTTTTTAATTTATTCATTGATGAATGGATGCCTGTGCATTTCCAAATCATTGCTTTGGGTAGAAAACCGTTCGATCAAGAGGGATTTCGGGCATATGTCCTGGAAAATTTAAAGGAGTTTTCACGCAATAAGCAGTTCACGGAAGAACAGTGGACGAGTTTTAGCGAAAAAATTACCTTTTTAAATTTTGATATCACGGATGAAAATTCATTCCTTCATCTGAACGAAAAACTGACTGCATTCGATGTAACTTGCGACAACCGCGCAAACCGTCTTTTTTATCTATCGGTAGCGCCTAATTTTATCGATTCCGTATCGTCTAGCTTAAAGAAGGCTGGTATGGCCGACGAAGTCAAAAAAGACCGCATTATCATCGAAAAGCCTTTCGGTTATGACAAGGCTTCTGCAGTTGCCCTGAATCAACTATTAAATCAAAATTTTCAAGAAGAACAGATTTATCGCATTGACCATTACCTGGGCAAGGAAACCGTACAGAATATTCTGGCTTTTCGCTTTGCAAATACGGTTTTTGAACCGCTGTGGAGCAATCGGCATATTGAATCAGTTCAGATAACCGTGGCTGAACAGGTGGGGGTGGAAGATCGGGGCGGATATTACGACCATTCCGGTGCACTGCGTGATATGATTCAAAACCATCTCTTACAGATTCTCTGTATGGTTGCTATGGACGCTCCAGTTGAATTTGAGTCTTCTTTAGTTCGGGATAAAAAGGCGGAAATACTAAAAACCGTACGCCGGATCAAACCGGAAGATATCAATCATTACACTGTTCGTGCACAATATACAGATGGTGAAATAAATGGAAAGGCAAAAAAGGCTTACAGACAGGAACCAGGAGTAGATTCTAATTCGAATACGGAGACATTTGTAGCCATGAAGTTTTATATTGATAATCCGAGGTGGCAAGGGGTACCTTTCTATATGCGTACCGGCAAAAGTATGGCACAGAAGAAATCCTGTGTGATTGTAAACTTTAAGGAAGTGCCAAACAAAACATTTGTAAATGGTACGGATAGGTTACAACGGAATCAATTGACGATCAATATCCAACCTGAAATGGATATTCGCTTATCGTTTATGGCGAAAAAGCCCGGCCTGGATATGACGTTAAACCCTGTTGAAATGGTGTTTGATTATTTTGAGAGTGCGCCAGATAGCCCGGAAGCATACGAAACCTTGCTGATAGATGCGCTCGATGGAGACTCGACGTTGTTTATGCGATCGGATCAGGTAGAGGAAGCTTGGGATATTATCGCTACGATTCAGGAAGAATGGGAAAACGGAACGTATTCGCCGATGCACACTTACCCTGCGGGAAGCTGGGGGCCAGAAGCAGCTGATGAATTGTTGAGCAGACAAGGACATCGTTGGTTATAAACAATAATGGAAGTTTAAAGGAGGAATAATGGTAAAACAGTTTAAAAGTAAAGCACAAATTTTTGAAACAGCGGCACAGCTGTTTGTCGACGCGGCAAAAAAAAATATAGATGAAAAGGGATTTTTTTCTGTGGCATTGACTGGAGGTTCTTCTCCCGTTGATTTGCATAAATTATTAGCTACCGAAGCCTATAAATCACAGGTGGATTGGAATAAGGTGTTCGTGTTTTGGGGCGACGAAAGATGGGTGCCGCTCGACGACAATTTGAGTAATGCAAAGATGTCTTACGAAACGCTGCTTAATCACGTTCCTATTCCAGGATCCAACATTTTTCCGATGTATAAAGTAGGTGTAGATGCAGCAGATTATGCGCAGACTTACGAGCAAATCTTACGGGAGAAATTAGGAGATAGTGCACGGCTCGATTTTATTTTTTTGGGAATGGGAGATGATGGACATACGGCATCGTTGTTTCCAGGTACGGAAGTACTCCATGAAAAAGATAAATGGGTGGATGCCTATTTTTTGGTGCCACAGGATATGTATCGGATTACGCTGACGGCTCCGTTTATCAATAAGGCGGACCAAATCGTAGTGATTGCCTTTGGAGAGAAAAAGGCCAAGGCCTTACGGGAGGTTTTGCAGGGAGAGAGCAATCCGGAATTGTATCCATCTCAACTTTTAAAACCGGCTACGGGAAGCCTCGTTTTTCTAGTGGATGACGAAGCGGCTCAGCTCTTGACATGAATAGACTAGCTTTAGCGCTTGTCATTTTATTTATAATTCAACGCTCGAGGTGTGTAACCTCGGGCGTTTTTATTGTGGTCCGTCTGGATACAGATGGCTAAATATCTCACGCGAACCGCTTATCTTTAACAGATTATAAAACACGTATGGTATACAAAGTTTTAATGTATGGATTGTGTGGTGGTAGTTTATGGCTGCTATCTTTTCTATTGTTTTTCAACCTGCCGAAAGTCAACAAAAAGGCTAATCTGTTTCTCGGAATCTGTAGTTTTTTTCTGGCAAGTGTGTTTATTCAATTTTTGCTAGAGGTGCTTAATCTGCATGGGAATGGGATGCTGTTATCGTTTTTGGAATGCGGCAGATGGGCAATATTACCTGGTTTTTTTGTCGCTATAAATCTGTATATCTCTCCGGATCAGTCGCCTTACAAATATTTTCTTCACTTTATTCCGACTTTATTACTTATCCCGTTGCTTCCAGGTGGCTATGTATTACCTGATTTCTTGGTCTACGCGATACGTTATTTTTTGTATATTCAGCTCTTCGTCTATGGTATTTGGACGTATGTACTGTTACGCAAACATCGTGCATTACTGAAAAAAATTTCCGCTGACTTCCATGGTGTGGATCTGCAATGGGTACTTAATATCTGGTGGGGGATACTCCTGTTGGGTGTTTTATCGCTGGTTGTCCGTTTTGTACCTGTGCTATCGCCAATGGTAGATGGGTTGTATCTGCTAGGTATCCTGTTTTTTAGTTATTATGCATTATCGCAGACGGCAATTTATCAGCTCATAGATAAGCAGGTACCCGTTATAAAGGAAGCGGTAATGTGTAAGGACAAGGAGCGGCTGACAGCAGAACAGGTGGGATTTTTTAGGGAAAGACTGCTTAACGTAATGGATAATGATAAACCTTATTTGGACCCCACATTAACGTTGCCACTATTGGCCGATAAAATTGGATTGTCTGTTCATGAGCTTTCGTATGTACTGAACACTGGTGTCGACCTAAATTTCTACCAGTTCATAAATGCCTACCGTATTCGTCATGCACAACAGTTGCTGGCAGAAAATACACGAAACAATTATACTATTCAGGAAATCTTTATTCGGTCAGGATTTAATTCTAAAACTACCTTTTATATGGCCTTTAAACAGGTAG
Source organism: Sphingobacterium corticibacterium (assembly GCF_004208525.1). Classification (GTDB taxonomy): domain Bacteria; phylum Bacteroidota; class Bacteroidia; order Sphingobacteriales; family Sphingobacteriaceae; genus Sphingobacterium; species Sphingobacterium corticibacterium. Next base: position 321,352 of record NZ_SGIT01000001.1, read on the forward strand.
TTGGCATGACGCCAAAGCAGTATCTGCAACAACAATAATAATTTTATAGTACAGATTTATCCAGACGGAGGCTTGTAAATAGCGAGTTGCTTATCCTTGTCTCATACACTAAAACAAGGATAAATATGACAAAGAATCAAAAACAACTTTGGGTAATCGTGGCTCTTATAGGGCTATGTGGATGGCAGGTCGCGATAGGTAATCGAAATCCGTCGGTTGCTCCTTCTGCAAAGCAAACCTCGTTACAGCAATTTGAAGGCTTTTACCGCTTTCCGAATAGAGTAGCCTACATCCAATTTGAAGTGAAAGGTAATGAACTGCAAGCTCGACAGGTATGGGATGACCGACGCTACCAATTAAAAAGGACGGGCGAGTTGACCTTTGAGTCACTGGAAGAGCAGTATAAATTGGCATTTGATGCTGCAGAACCTACTGTTGTGAAAATTCTGGATCGTGTGGATTTGACGAAGGTCGATTTCGATCCTACACAAAGAAAATCGCTAACATCTGCATTGGCAAATCAATATATAGGGAAATATTATTTCGAACGGGACAATACCCACGTTATCAATGTCGTTTGGGATGGCGAGCGTCTCGTATTGGTTCAAGATTGGGATGGTAAGCGTATACCGTTGGAATGTGTTACAGACCAAGAGTTTGTAAATCGAGAGGCCGCTATGCCGGTAACCTTCTACGAAGGGAAAGGTAAAGGGGTAACGATGCAGTGTTTTGAGGATGATCGTTGGTTTAAAGAAAAATAGAGATCATGAAAACTATACAATTTTTAGTAATGTCGTTTTTTCTGCCCGTCCTCTTGATGGCGCAATCGGTTTCTGATCCGCGCTTTGAGGTTCGGCTGGAACATACGCTATTTCCGGGAAAGGATGGTCCGCTGATCTTCTTCGATCAGCACCATTACAATGCTTTTTCGCTTTCCGGACAATATAAAGGCTTTGCTGATGTGGCGAAGGCAGAAGGATATCGACTTGAAGATCATAAAACGGTTATTAGTGCAGAAAATTTAGCGAAGGCTAACGTATTCGTAACGGTGAATGCGTTAAGCCATCCTTCTGACTGGGATCTTCCCAATGCATCTATTTATAGTGAAGAGGAAATTGAAACTCTTTATCGCTGGGTACACGACGATGGCGGCGGTCTGTTCATTATTACAGATGAGATGCCGAGTGCCGGTGCGGTAGGAAGTTTGGCAGAACGATTTGGTTTTAATGTTATCAATGGTGTCACTCACCGTATGGATGGACAAGCGGAGTTGTTCAATAGGGAGATAGGAAATTTACTTCCTTCGGCCGTTACCGATAGGGAAGGACGTAAGATCAACCAGGTGCGATGTTGGGTTGGGAGTGGTTTTATTCCTCCACAAGAAGCGGAAGTTTTTTCGATATTGGGTGATGCGTATCGCCTATATTTGCCTTCAAAGACGAAGGATATGGAGCACACTATCCAGCCCGATATCCCTTATATATCGGGTGTAAATCTTGCGAATGGAGCCCTATTGAAATGTGGCAATGGCCGCGTATGTATCTTTGCTGATGCTTCTCCTTTTACGGCGTTATTAAAAGGTATAAATAGTGAAAAACGAGGAATGAATCATATGGATGCGCAAGATCATGTAGGGTTGTTACGCAATATATTGGAATGGTTAAGCCAGCCATAGGTAGGAATAGATTGCCTCCTGATATACGGAAGTTGTTTTATGACTTGTTGTCCACATTCCTGCTTGATAAAGAATGCCTTTGTCAGTAACTTCGGACATTAATAAAACAACAGAATTTATTGTTTAGATAATAACAGCATGTCCAAATTATTCAGTCCGATAGTTATAAAAGGAGTTACGTTAAAAAACAGAATCATCGTTTCACCGATGTGTCAATATTCCGCCGTGGATGGCTTTGCTAGCGATTGGCATTTGGTGCACCTCGGTAGTTTTGCTGTAGGTGGCGCCGCGTTGATTTTGGTGGAAGCAACCGGTGTCTCGCCCGAAGCTAGGATATCATCTTCCGATTTGGGACTGTGGAAAGACGAGCAGATAGAAAAGCTGGCACAAATTAATGCTTTTGTCAAGCAGCAAGGTGCTGTTCCCGGTATTCAGTTGGCGCATGCAGGGCGAAAAGCCAGCACGATGGTTCCGTGGAAGGGACGTGATGAAGTGAAACCGGAAGACGGCGGTTGGCAGACTGTCGCTCCCACAGCAATTCCCTACGCGGATAATTACCCCAAACCTCTTGCTTTGGATATGGAGGGGATTCAAAAAGTGGTCTACGATTTCAAAACTGCTACCGAAAGGGCGGTAAAAGCAGGATTCGATGTTATCGAAATTCATGCTTCACACGGGTATCTACTTCATCAATTTCTATCACCCTTGAGTAACCAACGTAGGGATTCGTATGGTGGTAGTTTCGAAAACAGAATTCGTTTATTACTGGAGGTGCTGGATGGAGTGCAGTCGGTGTTGCCCCGAGAGAAGCCTTTGTTTGTACGTATTCCGGGTTCGGATTGGGCGGAAGGTGGATGGACGCCTGATGATGCCGCTGCACTCGCACAAATCTTAAAAAATAAAGGGGTAGACGTGATGGACGTGACCAGTGGCGGTGTGGTAAGCCATCAAAAAATAGTAGTTGGACCGGCTTATCAAACACCTTTTGCCGCAAAAATAAAACGGGAAACCGGTGCATTGACCTCCACGGCGGGATTGATCACCAATGCTGTACAGGCGGAATCAATTTTGGTTAATGAGGAAGCGGATTTAATTATGATAGCCCGTGAGTTTTTAAGGGATCCACATTTTCCACTGAGAGCTGCTCACGAATTAAAAGTAAAAATAGACTGGCCGGTGCAATATGAACGGGCACAGTGGTAAATAAGCTATTACTATTGTTTAGATTAATTATAAATAGTTATATTTGCCGCAACACGCTGAAACTATCGAAATGCTTGAAATAGCCGAATCACCGTCGTTGACCATCAACGAAACAACTTTTACCGAGATATACAACAATTACTGGGAAAAGGTTTTTACCATATGTTACAAACACACCGACGATTTAGAGGTTGCGAAAGAACTTGTGCAAGATATTTTCAAATCCTTATGGGAACGACGCCATAGTTTAGAGATCAATACTTCCTATGAACGTTATCTTTTACGTTCTGCTAAGTTGAAAGTCTTCGAACATATTCGGAATAAACAGCTACGGGCTCAGCATTTAAAATGTGTGGCAGAGTATACCCAAACACATTCGAATATTACGGAGGATACGGTTATGCAGCGCTCTTTATCAGAAACGTTAGAAAAGCTTGTCGAACGCTTACCACTACATTGCAGAAGAATCTTTCAAATGAAGCATCAGAAAGGAATGACAAACCGGGAAATTGCTGGTCAATTAACGATTTCGGAGCGAACGGTAGAATACCATATGGCAAATGCACTGAAACTGCTCAAGACAAAATTGGACAGAAACTACAACGCTGACCTATCTTAATTTCAATATTTATTTTTGTATTTTTGTAGAAACTATCATTCTTGAGTATATGAATGTTTCCAAAGAACTTATTGCAAAATATCACCAAGGGCTTTGTTCTGATGAAGAAAGAGCATTGGTTGAAGCTTGGCTCAACTCGGATAGTGAAGAAGAGTTATCTACAACTTTGGAAATAGAACAAAAAAAAGTAATAAAAGCGGAGATTTGGTCTTCCGTAAAAACAAATACCATTGCTCAATCGGAAAAAAAATCACTTCCGCGGATAAATAAAGTTCGATTCCGTTCAATATACCGGGGAGCTGCGGCAATCTTGGCTGTTAGTTTTTTATGTGTTTGGTTACTACGAGACGGTCGTATATTGCAAGAAGAAAAAATAAGCAGGAAAGCGGTTTTATCAGGCAAAATAAAGGATGATGTAAATTTGGTCTTAGGTGAAGATAGCAAAGCCAGTTTCATTAATAACCTGGAACGTATTAACTTTTGTGGTACCGTAAAAGTAACGGTTAATAAAACGATGAAACTTGTATTCTCCGCTACACACGCGGATGATAAAATAGAGCATCGGAAAGAGTTGGTGGTCAACGCGGGAGAAACCTATTTTGCTTTAGAGCTTAGCGAAAATGAAGACAGGGAGATCATTGTAAAGAGTGAACGAGAGCTGAGTGAATTACCCCCGATACTGCAGAATTCCTTACGAGCACAGTTTGGAATTTAAGGATATGAAAGAAAAGGGTATGTCCAAATATAATGTGAGCATTATCGTTTTTTTTTCTATGCTGTATGGCTTGATGTCGCTGACTTCGTGCCAATCTCCTCAAAATACAGGAAAGCCGGCGTATAGCATGTTTTTTATGACAACCGATGAACGGCAATTTATTTGGCAGACCGATCAGGTGGACTCCGGTATAATCGACCCAACTAAACAGGGCGTAATCCTTGACCGCCCGGCCAGAATCTGGTACTATATGTTGGTGCAGAATGGTTTCTATTACTTTGTGGATTCCAAAACGGAATACCTTATTAAGGGTAAAATAACGGATAACCAGTTCTTGCGGCTGGACTCTGTGTATCTCGAGGGCTTTAGTTATCCCGATAATGCGTGCTTTCTAGATGATAACCAGCTGTTGATTGTGAACCATAGCGTTGGCCGTAAAAAGAAAAGCTATGCCAAGATCGATGTGCGTGATATGCAGGTACATATAGGTGAGTTGGCGATAGAAGCACCTCAAGGGGTGTTTGATAACATGTCGGTTGGGTTTGTATACAGGAGGGAGTCCCAACTCTGGATGGGATATACCTATCATTACACGAATTCGAAAATGGGATATGGTTCCGCCGATACGGTATACGTAGCTAGATTCTCTTACCCAGATATGAAACTTCTTAGTGTCGATAAAGATGCACGTTCCACTTATCCGGGAAATGTAAATACAGCACAGCAGAATACCTTCGAAGATGAAGACGGAAATTTTTATTTTATGAGTGCTCCGGGAATTGTCCGGGGAGCAAATCCGAAACAACCAACGGCGATATACCGGATCAAGAAAGGAGAGAACCACTTGGATAGTGCCTATTTTTATAATATATCAGACTCTCCAATACAGAACCATGCATACGGGATGTGGTACTTGGGAGATAATAAAGCGCTTGTCCGTAGTGAACGTAAAGACTTATTCAACGATTATAAAGAACATTATTTGCTTCCGCATATTGAATTTTATGAAATCGATCTTTTGGATCGTGCTCATGTAAGCAAGCTAGACCTGCCTTTAGATCGAGGATCTTCGAGAACCTGTGTCCTCCTCGAGGATGAAATCGCTTATATTACGATCAATGATGGTGAAGGTAATAACGATGTTTGGTTATATCGAAGCAAAGAACAAACACTGGAGAAAGGGCTACATATAGCGGGGGAAATAGATTATATCTTCCGAATAGACCGCCTGTACGGTGAGTGACGCTTCTTATTTAAAATAAATCTAAAAAAAGCAATAACGCATTGCGGAAAGCGAATAGTTGTGCTACTATGGTACTGTATCAAGTAAATAACCATGGTCGTATTTGTATTGAATAATTGTTTACGAATTAAGTTAACTTTCCTTTTTTTTCTTATTGCTATCAGTGGTCAGGCGCAGCAAAACTATAGCATAATGGCACGTGTTGTGGACAACAATAACACCCCTCTAGAGGCTGTAACCGTTAAAATTGTTGGGACGCCGAAGTCTGCTACTACTGATTCCAACGGTTTATTTCGTCTTTCCGTTACGCATGCCGGAAGCTTCACGATAGAATTGACAAATGTAGGATTTATAGCACAGAAGCAATCTATTTTGGCGCAGTCTGCCGATAAGGTTGATATCGAGAATATTATCCTGCAACGTGATGCCAGACAAATGGAAGTAGTGGAAGTTGATGGTCGTTCGGAAACCCGGCAACTAAAGGAGCAGGGTTTCGCCGTGAATGCCATTGACACGCGTAAACTGGCGAATACAACGGCTGATCTCAATGAGGTGTTGAATCGCTCGACGGGTGTCAAAGTAAGGCAACAGGGCGGTATGGGATCTGATTTCGAGTTTTCCGTCAACGGACTTTCGGGTAGTGCTGTTAAATTTTTTATCGATGGTGTACCGTTAGATATCATGGGAAGTGCGATGGCACTCAACAATATACCGGTAAATCTGGCTGATCGTATAGAAGTGTACAAGGGGGTGGCACCCATCGAGCTGGGATCCGATGCATTGGGAGGTGCCGTTAATATTGTAACCAATAAATCTGTTTCCAATTATTTGGATTTTAGCCATAGCTATGGTTCTTTTCAAAGCAACCAATCGGCATTGAACACCCAGTATGTACATCAACCGACGGGCATCGTATTTAAGGCTAGTGGTTTTTTCAACTATTCCAAAAATAATTACATGATGCACGATGTAGAGACCGTGGAGGATAATGCATTTGTGTTACGGGATGTGCCACGTTTTAACGACAGGTATCGGTCGGCAATGGGACGTTTTGAGGTAGGTTTGGTTAATAAATCGTGGGCAGATGCATTTTTCATCGGCATTGGTTATACCGATTTTGATAAACAGGTGCAAACGGGCGTAAGACAATCTATTGTTTATGGACATGTTACGCGTGACGGTAACGCGAAAGCGCTGAACCTGCGCTATAGTAAAACAGGACTATTGCAGGATAAGCTTGACCTGAGCTTATTTGCAAACTATGCGAAAGACTATAGTGTGGTAGCTGATACAGTTCTACGAAGTTATCGCTGGGACGGCTCGTATATGGAAGGGAATTCAGAAACGGGAAGTTTTGGACTCTCGACCGTCGACCGGCCTCGCATCTTTACACGGGCTAATGTCAACTATCGTCTGTTTGAAAACCACAAGTTGAGTTTGAACTATACCTTGGATCAAATTGAAAACAATGCTTACAACGCTTATTACATGGACGAAGACGAAATGCCCGGTAAGCTGGGGAAACATATCGTTGGCTTGGGCTATCAGCACGAATTGTTTGGGCGGTGGACAAATACCTTTATGGCAAAATACTATGGATTAGCCACAGAGAAAAAGCAATACGATTATGCTGTACAAGGTATGGTGAATGTATCGGATTATAATGGCTACTATGGCTATGGTATAGCTTCCGTCTATAAATTGATGTCTGGTGCTGGCATTAAAGCTTCGTACGAAAACACTTATCGGCTACAAGATGTCAATGAAATGTTCGGCGACGGATTTCAGATTTTCAACAATCTGGAGCTGAAGCCTGAAGCAAGCCAGAACGTGAATCTAGGATTGTTTTACGGCCTGCAATCGGGTAAACACGATTGGTTTGTAGAGGCGCTGGGAACTTATCGTAACGTAAAGGATTTTATCTCACCGAATCAATATGCCAACAACATGATACAATATCAAAACTTGACCAACAGCTTGGTGCGGGGTGTCGAGGGCGAAGTACGATATGTCTATGGGAACTGGTTATCAGCCGTGGTTAATCTTACATACCAGCAAGCGATAGACAATACGAAATATCAGAAAAATAACCCTGATAATGGTATTTCTAGCACATACAAAAGTGAAATCCCCAATCGTCCCTGGCTATTTGGAAATTTTGATCTGGGCCTTTCCAAGAATTCATTTCTACATCAAGACGATCGCCTGCAATTTAACCTAATGACGCATTTTACACAGTGGTATTACCGTTCTTGGGCAAATATTTCTACACAAAATTCAACTGAGATTATACCGCGACAATTAATCCACAGTGCTATTGTATCGTACGCGACACAAGGTGGTAGGTATAATGTTTCTTTCGAATGTCGAAACCTGACAAACGAATTGGCATTTGACAACTTTCGTTTACAACGGCCGGGTCGTGCCTTTTATGTTAAACTTCGTTACGCATTACTTCAAAAATAATTTATATGAATATGAAAATGTATACTAAATTTTTAGCGCTTGCTTTGGTATTGAGTATAGGTGTAACTTCTTGTAAAAAAGAGAATAATGATGCTATACCGATAGATGAAGACGCCGCATTTGCGCTGTGGATTCAGGTAGGAAGCTGGCCAAACACCAATTATTACGTCTTGAACGTGGAAGACTTGACACAGGGAGCTGCCAAACTCCAGGGGAACGGTATCGATGTGACGACGAAATTGAATAACTCGGTAATTACAAAAGATGGCTTTTATTATTTCTACAATTCCGCCGAAGGAAGATTTGGAAAATACACGCTGGAAAATGGAGCCGTTAAGGTTGTCAAGGAAGTGCCGTTATCGCATTTGGCGTCCCTAGCGGGCCACACTTGGGTAAATAACAATACCTTAGTAATGATTGGGAATAATGCCTCCGGAAACGGAGTGAATGCCGTAGTTGTCAACACGGATGATCTATCGCTCACGACCGGTGCTATTAGTGGCCTTCCGGAATTAGTCACTAACTATACTAAATATCTTGTTGGTGGAGATATCCAGTATAAGGACGGGAAATTGTTTTTCTCGGTGAATATGCAGAATACATCCAACTATCAAGTGTACCCGCGCTTGTATACTATGGCTGTCAGCTATCCTGCCTTATCGGTTACCAAGATATCTACAGACGATCGCTCGGTAGGTGTAGGCAATACTTCAGGATATTTCGCCACGTCCTTTGTGGATGGCAATGGCGATATGTATTTCATGACGAGCTGGAATTTGGTGTGGAACGATAATGGAACGCGTGCGCCTAAAGGAATTTACCGAATCAAGAAAGGCGAAGATGAACTGGATAAAAGTTATTATATAAATGTGTTGCAGGAAACGGGCAAAGAGGCCGCAGCAGGAACGTTTATGGATTTGGGCAATGGAAAGGCTATTTTGAAGTTGCAGGAAACTGAAGGATATGAAAATGAGAAGTACGGTTATACGATTATTGATCTCGAAACCGGAAAAGAAGTTCGTAAATTAACGGAAATCACTTCTGGGGAATCCGGAGAACGAAATATCTATGTGGAAAATGGTAAAGCCTATATCGCCGTGTTAACCGGAGAAGGGACGGACTACATTTGGGTATACGACTCTGCGACAGATAAAGTAAGTAAAGGCCTGAGCATACAGGGCGGCTACAATTCATTTTCCCGCATTGATAAATTGAAATAAAATAGCCTTGAATAAAAAAAAGAATAAGGCTTGGTGGCGGGTTGCAAACGACTGGTTCCACTTGTGGATCGGTATCGTATCGGGGATTCCAGTGGTGCTCATCAGTCTGACGGGCTGTCTTTTGGTGTTTCAAAAGGAAATCACGGAACTATCCCGCCCCTGGTGGAATGTAGAAAATCTGGGGGAGGAGAATCTTCTTCCCCCTTCTGAAATACGCCGACGAGTTGGACAACAACTACCGGATATGGATATCCGCAGAATTTGGTACTATGGTGACGATGCACCGGTAAAAATTACACCCGATAATTCGGACTCCTTGATTTACGCTAACCCGTATTCGGGAAAGGTACTTGCGCTTATCGATCATGAAGATTTTTTTCATGAAATAGATGAGGGACATCGTAATCTGTGGCTATCTCCGGAGATAGGCAGACCGGTAGTATCGTGGGCAACGCTGATTTTTGGCTGTCTATTATTGACCGGTGTTGTGCTTTGGTGGCCGAAGAAATGGAATAAGCGCCAGATGAAGCAGGCATTCACTATTCATTGGAAAGGAAAATGGAAGCGGATCAATTATGACCTCCATAATGTACTGGGATTCTATTCACTTTTATTGGGTCTACTGATGGCGTTCACCGGTTTAGTGATGGGGTTTATGGTGGTTCGGGAAACGGTATTTTCGATTTTAGGAGGAGAGAAGGGGGGAAATTCGCCTACATATGTTATAGAAGAATGGGCAAACGATATCCCGACTGATATTGAAGAAAAGGTAGATGCTGCTTGGTATAAAACGACGCGGGAGATAGGGAAATACAACCCATTGGAGATCAGTATCCACTTTCCTAAAGATACCGATAAGGCTATATATGCATGTACCGATATGCATAACGGAACTTGGCGTGTACTCTTTTTTGATCGAGAGAATTTATCGTTATTATCTACTTCGGATGTGCCTATGGACGAGGAGGATGCTGCAAACTGGTTTATGCGCGCAAACTATGGTTTACATACCGGATACATCGGAGGACTACTTACCAAGTGGCTCTATTTTTTTGCTAGTCTCATTTGCGCTTCTTTGCCCATAACAGGCTTCTATGTCTGGTTAGGTAAAAAGAAAAAGAAGAAAAAATGAATTCGAAAGGTATTCGACAAGACGTATTTCGAGATAAATCTAAGTTTTCGAGCGCGGGTCAGGTCTGGGGCCGCGCTTATAAATAATCAGACCGTTAAGGAAATTTCGCAATATCTGATCACCACAAGGCTTAAAATTCGGGTGGTCTTCTTTGCGAAATATTGCACCCAGCTCCGTTTTGGTCACCTTGAAATCTACCAGAGATAATACTTCGATAATATCGTCGTCTGTAAATTTTAAAGCCACACGGAGCTTTTTCATGATATCATTGTTGCTCATGGCGTAAATGTAATGAAAACTACGCAAAAAATGTTATTCCCATTATTATTCTTCTTCGTCGGGAGGTGTATTCCCCGCTGCGTTACCCGCAAGATCACCACCCACTTTGTCGCGTTTATCAGATCGCTCAGTTTCTTTGATATCGTTCTTATCAACCTGCTCCGTAGAATCCTCTTGAGGAAAGCCGCTATAATTCGCTTCTTCATTTTCCGCAACGCCTCGTTCGCGGTCTGTTTGCGATCTTTCTTTGTTATCGTTCGTATTCATATCGTCTTTTTTAATACTATCCATAGAACAACTGATATACGGTATAGTTTCGGGTTTTAGAATTTGTAAGCCGCTTTTGTACTATAAGCATTCCCGAACCGCATAGTGGTTGGGTAAATGCTTTTGCAATAATGGCCTATTTTAACCTATTTGTGGAGCAAATTCTTCAACCGGTAACCGAACTTTTTTAAGGGGTGCTAGCCAATCTTGTTCTTCGTCGCGATAACCTAACGACAATAGCACCACACTCCGCAGACCTTTTTCGGTCAAACCGAGAATACGATCTACCTGTGCTGAATCAAAACCTTCCATCGGTGTGGAATCCACTTGTTCGGCAGCTGCGGCAATTAAAGCTGTGCCGAGTCCGATATAGGCTTGACGGGAAGTCCACTGAAAGTTTTCCTCGGCTGTACGCGGCAGCAAGAAGCTTTCCAGTTTATTCTTGAAATCGACAAGTTGCTCTACAGGTACCGAACGTATAGCGGCGGTGCGTGTCATAAAGTCATCAATAATGCCTTGATCAATATTGGTGTATGCTGCGAATACGAGTAAATGTGATGCATCTGTAATCTGGGTATTAAAAGAACCCGCTCCCAATTCGGCACGCAGGTCTTTATCTTTGATAACGATGACTCGATAGGGTTGTATGCCTACAGAAGATGCACTGAGGTTAGTCGCTTCTAATATGCGACGGATTTTGTCGTCCGCTACGGTAGCTTCTTTGTATTTCTTCACGGCATAACGCCATGATAACGCGTCTTGTAATTCCATCTGTAATTTTAATTTTTATAAAACCTATGCAAATATCCGATGATTTGGTGTAAATTTGTAACCAAGGGACAAAAAGTAATAGTGACATTCGAGTAACTAAGTGACATTTTATGGAAAACAAAATAAAGAGTGTACCCTGTGAAGGACAGGAATATTCAAATTGCGACAAACACATTGCCGCGGTACACGATACGATGGATGTGTTGAACGGTAAATGGAAGATTACTATTATCTCGTTACTGGGTTTTGGCAAACGACGCTATTCAGAGATACTAAAAGAGGTAAAGGGGATTTCTGGAAAAATGCTCAGTAGGGAATTGAAAGATATGGAAATGAACTTATTGGTAAAACGAACGGTAATCTCCGAGCAGCCAATATCGGTTGTCTATGAACTCACCGACTATTGTGTAGAGTTGCTTCCGGTTATTCACAGTCTGGCGGCGTGGGGAACGCGACACCGACAGTGTATTGTGGAACAATTTAAACAGGAGCGGGAAGGTGTGCCTGCATAGTGTATCTTATCTTCAATAACTGGAACTATTGCATATAAAAGAAATTTATCTAAGTTTGTAAATATGCGGCAAAATCATTTTAGCACGCATATATTGACTAATGGAATACATGGATAAAGCGTTTAATCGTGGGCAAGAAAATTTCAATCACTAGTATTGCAAAACACTTAGGGATATCGACAACAACGGTATCCTTTGTTTTGAATGGAAAAGCACAGGAGAAAAGAATCAGCGATAAATTGGTGAAAAAAGTCATGGATTACGTGGAAGAAATTGACTATAAACCTAATTCATTGGCCAGAAGTTTACGAACCGGCAAGTCCAATATCATAGCGCTCATTGTGGAGGATATTTCTTTTCCATTTTTTTCGGCGATAGCAAAAGAAATAGAAGAAAAAGCCTATAAAAATGGCTATAGGATTATATATTCCAGTACGGAGAACGATGCTGCCAAAACAAGAGAATTGATAGAAATCTATCAAGATAAGCATGTGGATGGTTATATTATTGTTCCGCCGGAGGGGGTCGAGGAAAAAATCAATGCATTGCGCCTATCGGGAAAGCCTGTGGTCGTGCTAGATCGATATTTGGATAATGTGGAAACAGACCATGTATTGGTCAATAACTATGATAGTGTTTATTCTGCTACACAATATCTTATCGACCAAGGGTATAAAAATATAGCATTTATTACATTAAGCTCGTTACAGAGTCAAATGCTGGACAGATTATCGGGGTACGAACAAGCGATCCAAGATAATAATTTGAGACCTATTATCAAAGAGATTACGCCAGTAGATAGTTTAGAACGAGAGAAACATCTGCTGTCCTTTCTGGAAAGGAAGCGGAATAACATAGAAGCTATCATTTTTTCTACGAATTATATTTGTGTGAGTGGTCTCAAAGCCATGAAACAACTGGGATTGAATATTCCAGAAGATATAGCTGTCGTCAGTTTTGACGATTATGAACTCTTCGAAATGTACACTCCTGCCATTACAAGCATCGCACAACCTATCGAGTCTATTTCAGAAAATGCTATCAATTTATTGTTGTCTAGATTGAATAAAAGAACTGCTGATGTGGATAAAAGTGCACAAAAAATAGTATTGCCAACCACTTTTATACCACGTGATTCTTCGGGGCACTAAAATATTTTCAAGTTCTTTTTTGATTTTGCTAAAACGTTTTATATAATTGTAAAACGATTTGAGCTAATACAGTTATGGATACAAAAGAAAGAAAAATTATTGGAGTAGATATTGGTGGATCGCATATAGCGGCGGGAGAGGTAGTTTGGAACGAGCGACGGATACGGGCTGGATCCCAAAGACGTATGAGGGTAGATTCGCATGCTTCGTCTGAAACTGTTATCAACGCTTGGGCAAATTTTCTCTACCACTTTGTTGACGAGATCAACAAGGATTATGTCCGTATAGGTATCGCTATGCCGGGCCCGTTTGACTATACAGAAGGGATCTCCTATATTAAAGAATTGAATAAATACGATGCATTGTATGGTGTAAACGTTAAAAAGGAACTTGCAACGATATTAGGTATATCCGAAGAACACATATTGTTTAGAAACGATGCAGAAGCTTTCTTACAAGGAGAGGTCGTGTATAGACCGGGTTTAACCGAAACAAAAGTAGTAGGGATTACATTAGGTACCGGATTAGGGTCTGCGGTGTCTGACCACGGAGCATGTAAGGATGTTTTTTGGGCGATAAGACCAATGAAGGAAGGGATCGCGGAAGATTATATATCTTCTAGATGGTTTATGCATAGATACCGGGAATTGTCTGGTGGACAGTTGGAAAGTGTTGAAGCACTTGCAAAAGGCCAAGATCCGTGGAAAGAGCAGATTTTTAGTGAATTTGCTACACATCTGGCTATCTTTCTCAATGATTTTATACATGCAGAATCTGCATCAACAGTCATTATAGGTGGAAATATTGCTCGGTGTCTTGATCTATTTGTCGATGAGTTGAAAACAAAATTAGACAATAAGCAGGTGGAGTTGTACCAAAGTGCATTATGGGAGGACGCAGCTTTATTGGGATCGGGCTATCTTTGGGAAAAGGAGCTTGCTAAATCAATTTAAACAGAATTTTATAAACCAAACAAATGAAAGAAAAAATATCTTTTACAGAGAATAAGTATATGATTACACTTATTTTCGTGACGTCCTTATTTATGTTTTGGGGTATTGCCATCACGATGGGTGACGTGCTCAATAAGCATTTTCAAACAGTTTTAAATGTCTCAAAGGCTGATTCGGGATTGGTTCAGTTTTCCATATTTGGTGCTTACTTTATTATGAGTATCCCTGCAGGGATGTTTATGAAAAAATTTGGCTATAAATACGGTGTACTTTTAGGGCTTATATTATTTGCGACCGGCGCTTTTCTTTTTGTGCCAGCAGCTGATGCGGAATCGTTTGGTTTTTTTAGAATAGCCCTGTTTGTCCTTGGTTGTGGTCTGGCGACATTGGAGACCGTTGCACATCCTTTTATGGCATCTCTAGGGGATCAGCGGAGCAGCGATAGAAGGGTTAATTTTGCACAAGCTTTTAATGCGGTAGGTACCATGATTGGTCCGGCATTGGGAACGTATTTTTTATTACGTGGGAGCTACGATATTCCGACCGATGGACTGGATTCGGTTAAGAACCTCTATATAGGGATAGGGACGGTTATTCTCTTGATAGCTATATGCTTTTCTTTTGTAAGAATCCCGACGTTGGTCGATCCCCATAAATCGTCCGAAGAGGTAGATCTTGACGCTGTCAATATTGATGTGGCACCAGATAAAAAGCTCTTTCAGCATCGGCATTTTGTGTGGGCGGTGATGGCACAATTTTTTAATGCGGCAGCACAGGGGGGCACGTGGGCATTTTTTATCAATTATGGCCATGAGGTTATGGGGTTCTCTGATGAAAAAGCGGGAAGCTACCTTGTAGTTTTTATGGGAACAATGTTATTAGGACGTTTTATAGGCACATTTTTGATGCGGTATATTGCTGCAAATAAACTGTTAGCTATATTCGCATTAGCCAATGTCGTCATGTGCGTCATCGTAGCGCAGGGCTGGGGCTGGATATCGTTTGCGGCGCTGCTGGCTATCAATTTCTTCTTTAGTATCATGTTCCCGACTATTTTTAGTCTAGGGCTCAAAAATCTGGGTGGGCATACCCAACAGGCATCGTCATTTATCTCGATGGGTGTCGTAGGTGCCGCCGTTTTTCCGTTCTTAATGGGGTTAGTTGCGGATACAAATATTGCGACATCTTACTATCTCCCTATTGTATGTTACATCATTATCTTTTTATTTGGTGCAAAATTCTATAAAGTACAGCATGAGGAGGGTGTACATCGTTAATAGGTAATTGGAAACAGCACAAGACTGTCAACCTAGGCGAAATAGGTTAGATTTCGAGATAATCCTCAATTCAAGTCGGGACTTTTGGGGAAATTAGCGACATGGGCATATTTCGGACCTAGGCTGATAAGTGCTTGTTTCCATAAATCTTCGCCATCCTGAAGCAGAAGTAGATCTGCTGGAAATTTATTGTGTACTGCCCAGCTGTTTTGTGCTATTTCATCGTCCAGTTGTCCGGCGGTCCATCCAGCATAACCTAAAATAAATTTAATTTCATCGGGTTGAAGGAGATGATCGTTTACGAGGATCCGTATCTGTTCGAATTCTCCTCCGAAGTAAATACCGTCGACAAGTTCAATGCCTCCCTGAATTTTTTCTGGAACTTTATGAAGAAAAAATAGTGCTTCTACGCCAACTGGCCCTCCGATATATAAAGGAAATTGTGTATTTTCTATATCAGGTATGACATCCGATAAGAACAATGAAGAGCGATTATTGACAATAACGCCCATTGTTCCTTCAATAACATCGTGTTCGCAAAGTAAAATGACCGATCTTTCGAAGTTGTTGTCAAGCATAAACGGTTCAGAAAGTAATAAACTTCCTTTTTGGGGTGTGTGCGTATTGAACATAATAAAGAAGCCTTTCGTTTAACTAAAACTTGCATCAATATAGGTTGTTTTTCCCGAAAAACCAATTTTTTGTACCGTACACCTTACGAATCCCGTCGCTTTTGATTAAGTTTGTGTTTGCATCAACATACTTAACCCATGTCCATTATCCATAAAGATATTGCAGCTATACGAGAAGATTATTGTAAATATAAATTGGACGAAAAGGATGTGTTATCCAGTCCGATCGAACAGTTTCAGCGTTGGTTTGACGACGCCCGTTATGCGGAAGTGGTCGAACCAAATGCAATGGTCTTGGCAACGGTCGGAGAAGACGGCTTTCCCTCTTCAAGAGTCGTTCTTTTGAAAGATATAAAACCTTCAGGATTTAGCTTTTTTACAAACTATCATAGTAGAAAGGGACAGGCTATGTCGAAACAAAAGAAAGTTAGTCTTTTGTTTTTTTGGCCTGAACTGCAGAGACAGATACGCATCGAGGGATGGGCAGAGAAGTTGCCTTCGGAAGATTCGGATGAATATTTTGCATCCCGTCCCAAAGGAAGCCGGATAGGAGCAATTGCCTCGCCACAGAGTCAGGTCATTACTAACAGAAAAGTATTGGAAACACGTGTCGATGAATTGACGACAGAATATGCGGAGAAAACTACGATAGAACGCCCTGCTTTTTGGGGAGGATATTTGGTTAGCCCGCTTCGCGTGGAATTTTGGCAAGGTAGAAGTAGTCGTTTGCACGACCGTATCGAATACGTCTTCCAACAGGGAGATTGGATTATACAACGATTAGCACCGTAGTACATGATAACAAGAGTAACAGATTTAATAATTAAGAATATTGGTGAACAAGCTATTGTTCGTATAGAGGAAGAACATTTGCAGCCTATCTTAGTCATTCATATTGATAACCTAGTAGAAACTGCTTTTTTGCTGCGCGATATGGAGGGATACTATTTTGATTTTCTTTCTAATATTTCGGCAGTAGATTATCACCCCGAACAACGGTTTGGTGTCGTATACCACCTGGCATCCATTCCTTACCAAACACAACTTACCTTAAAAGTCGAAATCGAGAACGACCGCCGGTTTGATAATTTGCCCGAGGTCCCCTCTGTTGCGACTGTTTGGCGTACAGCCGATTGGCACGAACGGGAGGCGTTCGATCTGATGGGTGTATTTTTTACAGGGCATCCAGATTTAAGACGTATTCTTCTGCCGGACGACTGGCAGGGATATCCGTTGCGGAAGGATTACGAAGATGCGGAAACATATCATGGCATAGCTATTAAATAGAAGGAGATGACGCGTTATAACGAAGGACTGGAAAATTATAAGAAGAAGATTGCGGCGATAACTTCGCAGGAAATGGTCATCAATATGGGGCCGCAACACCCATCTACACATGGTGTATTACGCCTGGAGTTGATTACAGATGGAGAAGTGGTGAAGGATATTGTTCCGCATTTAGGATATCTCCATCGTTGTTTCGATAAGCACGCCGAATCGATGAACTATGGAAAGGCCATACCGTTTACGGATCGGTTAGATTATCTGTCGTCCATGAACAACAGCCATGCTTTTGTGATGGGAGTAGAGCGTATGCTCAAGATTGAAAATAAGCTCCCTAAGCGAGTGGAATATATACGGGTGTTGGTCTGTGAGCTTAATCGTATTGCTTCCCATTTGATTGCTATCGGTACTTACGGAATTGATATTGGTGCTTTTACACCTTTCATGTGGTGTTTTCGGGATAGAGAGCATATTATGAATATGTTGGAATGGGCTTCCGGATCGCGCATGCTCTACAATTATATTTGGGTGGGCGGCTTGTTTTATGACCTGCCTGTAGGTTTTGAAAAGCGCTGCCAGGAATTTGTAGATTATTTCAAACCTAAGTTAGTAGAGCTGGATGATTTGCTTTCCAATAATCAGATATTTATTTCACGTACAGCGAATATCGGAGCTTTGCCTGCAGACGTTGCAATCAATTATGGATGCAGTGGGCCGATGCTAAGAGCCTCAGGTATTAAGTGGGACTTACGACGGGTAGATGGGTACAGTGTTTATCCAGAACTGGAGTTTGAAATTCCAGTCGGAAAAGGAGAGATGGGAATGCTCGGGGATTGTTGGGATCGATACAAAGTACGGGTAGAGGAAGTGAAAGAGTCTGTGAAAATTATAGAACAGTGCCTACAAAGGCTTCAGACAGATTTTAAAAGAACACCCGATTTCGATCCCCGAGGGTTAGTTCCAAAAAAGGTAAACTTAAAAGCGCAAGAATACTATGTTCGTGCCGAAAACCCCAAAGGAGAATTAGGTTTTCATTTTGTAACACAAGAGAAAACAGATGTGCCGAAACGGGTGAAAGCACGAGGTCCCAGCTTTAACAACCTTTCGGTGTTGCCCGAGCTGGGTAAAGGACAACTTATAGCGGATTTAATCGCTATTTTAGGTTCTATTGATATTGTATTGGGTGAAGTAGATAGATAGTGATAGTAAGAAACAACTTATAATTTATAAAGCGATATGTCATCAATTCTTATAAAATCTGCACAAATTGTCAACGAAGGAAAGACTTTTTTGAGCGATATATACATTAGTAATGGGCGAATAGAAATGATCGCTGAAGAAATCAACCATCCTGCCGATCAGACAATAGACGCACGAGGTTTACATTTGTTACCGGGGCTCATCGATGATCAAGTGCATTTTCGTGAACCGGGCTTGACCTATAAAGCGGATATTTGGCACGAAAGCCGTGCAGCGGTTGCAGGAGGTACAACTTCGTTTATGGAAATGCCGAATACGGTTCCGAATACATTGACTCAAAAATTATTGCAGGACAAATACGATATTGCTGCCGAAAAATCATTGGCAAATTATTCGTTTTTTATGGGAGCCGCCAATGACAATTTGAACGAGGTTTTAAAAACGAACCCACGTGATGTATGTGGTATCAAGATTTTTATGGGATCGTCTACTGGTAATATGTTGGTAGATAACGAGGCAACATTGGAGAAGATTTTTGCAGAAGCACCGACATTGATTGCGGTACATTGTGAAGACGAAGCAACTATACAACGCAATCTTCAAGCTTTTAAGGAAAAATATGGGGAAGAGGAGCTTCGGCCATTTATGCATCCGCTTATCCGGACAGCAGAGGCTTGTTATCTTTCTTCTTCTAAAGCGGTGGAACTTGCCAAAAAGCATGATGCTCGTCTTCATATATTGCATATTTCGACAGCAGCAGAGACAGCACTGTTTGTGAGTTCTATTCCCTTAAAGGAGAAAAAAATTACGGCGGAAGCTTGCATACACCATCTTTGGTTCTCTGACGCAGATTATGAAGAAAAAGGAAACTTTATTAAATGGAATCCGGCAGTGAAAACAGAAGCCGATAGGGACGGCGTTTTTCAAGCTGTACTAGATGGACATATCGATGTCATTGCCACTGATCACGCGCCTCATACATTCGAAGAAAAATCGAAACTTTATTCGCAGGCGCCGTCGGGCGGTCCGTTAGTGCAGCACGCACTCCAAGCGTTGTTGGATTTTGTAAAACAGGGTAAAATTACATTGGAGCAAGTGGTACAAAAAACGGCACATAATACGGCTGAACTGTTTCAGGTGGAAAACAGAGGTTTTATCAGAGAGGGCTATTGGGCGGATTTGGTGTTGGTAGACCTTGATAGGCCGTATACCGTTTCTAAAGATAACATTTTGTCCAAGTGCGGTTGGTCACCTTTTGAGGGGCATACCTTTTCGTCTACTATAGTCCACACGTTAGTCTCCGGAAACGTTGCTTATACAGATGGCAAGATTATTGAAGTAGGTACAGGGCATCGGTTATTGTTTAATCGGTAGGAACACGACTCATATACCATGCATGGATAGTTATAGCGTTATTGGAATGTTATGAAAGAGACCTTATTTCTTTTATGTATAATCACTGCCGGCCTTCAGGCTTGTCATCAAACAACGATTACTGGTGAATCAAATAGATATGCAGACGCGATGACGTTGGATACAACGGCTTACAACAGCTTATATAAAACATATAGGGAAGGAGCTTTAACACACAGACGTTTTAAGCATCAAGATGTAGTGGCCTTGGTTAAAATACATGAAGCAAAGGAAATATTGCAGGTTGCAGAGATAGGTAAGTCGGTGGAAAGCCGTGCGATTTATAAACTTCAATATGGTAGAGGTGATAAAAAGGTCATGTTGTGGTCGCAGATGCACGGTGATGAGCCTACGGCAACGCAGGCACTGTTTGATATCTTCAATTTCTTGGAAGGTGAGGATGACGGCTTTGATTCCATCCGCAACTGTCTTAAGGATAACTTGACTATTCATTTTATCCCGATGCTCAACCCAGATGGTGCAGAACGTTTTATACGGCGAAATGCACAATACATTGATTTGAATCGTGATGCACGTGCCAATCAGACAATAGAAGCGAAACTCTTGCGGCGGATGGCGGAAGAAATTAAGCCAAACTATGGTTTTAACCTACACGATCAAAGTATATATTATAATGTGCCCGGAACGAAAAATCCTGTAACGATAGCGGTGCTTGCGCCGGCGTATAATACAGAAAGGGAAGTGAACGATGTCCGGAAAGGAGCGATGCAGTTGATTGTGGGTATGAATAATCTCTTGCAGCAATATGTTCCTAATGCGGTGGCGAAGTATGACGACACGCATTCGCCACGCGGTTTTGGTGACAATTTCCAGGCCTGGGGAGCAAGTACGGTGTTAATTGAATCAGGCGGCTTAAAAGGCGATCCTGAAAAACAGGAAATAAGACGGCTTAATTTTGCCATTATCTTAAACGCTTTATTGGAAATAGCACAAGATTCGTATAAAAAATACAATTATAAAGCTTACGATGATATACCTTTTAACGCTTCTCAACTGCATGATGTGATCATCCGTAAGATCGATTTGGGAACGGATAGTGTACCGTTAAAGACAGACATTGCTATTCGTCGTGCCGAATTGACTGTGGAACGGGATTATTGTGTACGGGGGTGGGTAGAAGATATAGGAGATCTAGAAGGTACGTATGGTTACGATGAATTAGATGTAGATGGGTTGAAATTCGTGCAAGGAAAAGTCTATCCGCAAGTTTTCCAAACAGTTGATGATATCAGTAATAGTAGAGCTTTGGAGCTGCTGAAAGAAGGATATATTGCGGTACGGGTAGCCTCAAGAGGATCGGATCGATTACATAATCTTCCATTGGTTGTTTCTGCTCATGCTGAATTTGTGCCTACGGCTAAAATTGTGCTGACAGGAACTAGTAATTTCTTTTTAGGGGACGGCGCAACGTTAAAATATGCGGTGGTCAACGGTTATCTTATCGATTTAAGTCGACCACCACAGGAAAATTTTTATAAAAACTGGATTAATTAGTTGATGCTGCTAATAGCTCGCGGAAATTGCGCACGCTCTGGGCAACATCAATTTGATTATTTTCCCAGTTATATTCATATTCTGCTGAAAGCATCCCGTCAAAGTTTTGCCTTTTCAATTCTTCGATAACCTCGTTGATAGGCAGTTTACCGGTTCCCCAATGCACATCGTGTGCTTTTTTATCACCAAACTCATTCAAATCTTTAAAGTGTGAATGTATAATCTTACCTTCTAATTTTTTTAGGCATTCTACCGGGTCTAATCCCGAGCGCATCCAGTGTCCAACATCGACTGCCGCACCCATTTTCGGACTTCTTCCTTCCAGTGCTGCTAAAACTACTTCTGGCTTCCAATAGGTTGAAGGTTCCGGATGGTTATGAATTGCAGCGCGGATATCGTATTTCTCACATAGGGTAGAGACAATGTCCAAATGCTCTTCTTTGGGCTCGCAGTTGATGACCTTGACACCCATATCTTGGGCAAAAGCAAAAATTTGTTCCCATTCTTCAGCATCTTTACCATTTACTACCCCAAAAGCATGTAGTGTAATATTATGGTCGGCCAAGAGTTTCCGCACCAGATCCCGTCCTTCTTCTGAGAGGGTATAAGTGAATTTTTCCTCATTTCCGGCGCCGACAATCTGTCCTGGAAAAGCTTCGACAAAGCGTAAATCGGCACTATCGATTTTATCCAGCGCTTCCGCAAAAGTGAATAATCTGAAGGTGTACGCCTGTGCTCCTAATTTCCAGTTTACATGTTCTTCGGGATAACCGAGGGTATCCTGCAAGGTATCTTCTACTTGTGCGGTTGAAGAAGTTGTTCCAGAAGAACAAGATAACAAGGCAATTCCCGCTACCAATATAAGCGAGGACAATGTGTTTAGTTTCATGGTCTGTTTTATAAGTTTAGAAAGCCAAAGTAATAAAAAATAAGGGGAAACTTACATTTCCCCTTATTTTTTATAGGAGTTTGTATTTAAGAAATTACTTTGCCATACATCTCTTCGCGTTGTGCTTTCACAGCATCTGAATTGATATACTCATCGTAAGACATTAACTTGTCAATGACACCGTTGGGCGTTAGTTCAATGATTCGGTTTGCTACGGTTTGTGTCAACTCGTGGTCACGGGAGGTAAACAACATCGATCCTTTGAAATCTAACATGCCATTATTCAGTGCGGTGATGGATTCCAAATCAAGGTGGTTTGTAGGTTCATCGAATAGAAGGAAATTAGCACCTTGAAGCATCATTTTCGAGAACATGCAGCGCATCTTTTCCCCACCGGATAATACAGATACCTTTTTCAAAACCTCTTCGCCCGAAAACAACATTTTTCCGAGGAATCCACGAATAAATTGTTCGTCTGCATCGGGTTTTGAGGTGTAGTTACGAAGCCAATCCACAAGATTCTCATCGCGGCCTTCAAAATATTCAGCGTTTTCAATCGGCATATCGGTTGCCGTAATGGTAACTCCCCATTTGAACTGGCCCCCAAAATCTTTGTCACGACCTGCTAAGATATCATAGAAAGCGGAGGTGACTAAAGAGTTTTCCGATAGTAAAGCGATTTTGTCACCTTTATTGATCATGAACGTAACATCTTTAAAGTAAACCTCACCGTTGACAGTTTTACTTAGCCCCTCAACATGCAATATTTGGTCGCCCGGCTCACGGTCCATCTGGTTGAACATAATCGCCGGATATTTTCGGTTCGAAGGTTTGATTTCTTCCACATTGAGTTTATCCAGCGCTTTTTTCCTGGAAGTCGCCTGTTTAGATTTAGAGGCATTTGCCGAGAAGCGACGGATAAACTCCTGCAACTCCTTGACTTTATCTTCCATCTTCTTGTTTTGATCTGCACGTTGTTTCAACGCGAGCTGAGAAGATTCATACCAGAAGCTATAATTACCTGTATAGATGTTCATCTTACCGAAATCGATGTCGACAATATGTGTACAGACATGATCTAGAAAGTGGCGATCGTGAGATACTACTAAGACAATAGCCTCATATCCCGCCAGAAAATCTTCCAGCCAGCCAATCGTGTTGATGTCCAAGTCATTGGTAGGCTCATCGAGGATCAAGATGTCTGGATTGCCAAATAAGGCCTGTGCTAAAAGCACCCGTACTTTTTCGTTACCATCTAATTCTTTGACTAATTTATAATGAAGATCTTCTTTGATGCCTAAATTACTCAATAGGGTAGCAGCATTGCTTTCTGCATTCCAACCGTCCATTTCCGCAAAAAGGCTTTCCAGTTCGCCGGCGCGTTCCCCATCTGCATCGGTAAAGTCTTCTTTCATGTAAATGGCATCTTTCTCTTTCATTATTTTATAAAGTTCCTGATTGCCCATCATGACTGTTTCGAGGACGGTGAATTCGTCGAACTCGTAGTGATTCTGTTTCAGTACGGACATACGCTCACCCGGCGTAAAAGACACTGAACCCGTCGTCGGATCAACCTCGCCGGATATGATTTTAAGGAATGTCGATTTTCCGGCACCGTTGGCACCGATGATTCCATAACAGTTACCAGATGTAAATTTCAAATTTACATCTTCAAACAGCACGCGCTTCCCAAAACGAAGCGATAAATTGGATACATTAATCATGCGGCAAAGATACGCTTTATTTACGGGATTTTAAGAGGCTAACTTTTTAAGCAATCGATTGTGTTTCAATAAGGTTTGTAGGTGCTGGTCATTTTCCCTAAGTTTAGCTTGTAATATTATTTATGATGGACTTCAATATGAAGAAATTAAAAGGAGGGGTATACGGTACTATCTTACTGGGGATGACTTTTGCATGTGTCCAAAATCAACAAAAGCAGAGCACGCCATTCGAATTAGTCAATTTTGAAGAATTGTCCGACCCGACGGCAGATACATTGTCCGATTGGTCTAAGGTAGAAAATGGACTGCAGGCTTCTTTTGTGACGATTGACAAACGCTTTCCGAAGTCTATAGCTCCGGACTTTGCTGCAAAAAAGCAAGAGTCGGTGATAGGATGGAGAGGAGAACGTGTTTCCGCGCAAATATTGTTGTGGACAAATGCCGAAATTGCGGATGCAAAAATAGAAATATCGGGTTTTCGTATGCACGATGGTCGTGATCTACCGACTGATATTGCCTCCGCCCGTTTTGTTCGCTATGTGATGACCGATGAGTTTGCAGGAGGATGTGGTCAACGCAAACCGGAAGATTTTGCTTCGTCTCTTTCTCCGGATATGTTGGATAATCTCTCTTCTTTTGACCTCGAAGCAAAGAAAGTAAGGCCTGTTTGGGTAACAGTGCGTATTCCAGAGGATGCAAAGCCGGGAAACTATACAGCAAAAGTACAAGTGAAAGCGATTGACGTACCTACGCAGGAACTGGATCTTTCTTTACAGGTCATTGACCACGTTCTGCCGAAGCCCTCGGAATGGACTTATCATTTAGATCAATGGCAGCATCCTTCTGCGGTGGCACGTGTAGAAGGACTCGAAATATGGTCTGATGAACATTTTAAGGCACTGAAGCCGCAGATGCAGATGTTAGCTGATATAGGACAAAAGGTAATTACGACAACGCTTAACAAAGATCCTTGGAATGTGCAGACATTCGATCCTTATGCAAATATGATTATTTGGACGAAACAAGAGGACGGCTCTTGGAAATATGATTACAGCGTTTTTGATCGCTGGGTACAATTTATGCTGGATCTCGGTATTAATAAGATGATAAATTGTTATTCTATTATTCCTTGGAATAATGAAATTCATTATCAAGATAAGATAAGTGGCGAATGGGTAAATGTAGAAGCAAAACCAGGTACGCCCGTATTTGAGGAGTTCTGGACACCGTTCTTAAAAGATTTCGTAGAACACCTCCGGGAAAAAGGTTGGTTGGAAAAAACAAATATCGCTATTGACGAACGTACCAAGGAAGAAGTGGATGGAGCTTTGTCTTTGTTGCAAAAAGTATCGCCAGAATTGGGCGTCTCTTATGCGGATAACCAAAAAACTTACCAGCGCTATCCAAATAGTGATGATATTAGCATTGCATTAGGGCATCCGTTCTCGGAAGAGGATCTCAAAGACCGTCAATCACGTGGATTGAATACGACGTTTTATATCTATTGTGGTAATGCATTTCCCAATCAGTTTACTTTTTCTGATCCTGCAGAATCTGTTCTCCTCGCATGGTTTGCGGAAGCCGCACATTTTGACGGTATGTTGCGTTGGGCATTCAATTCTTGGGTAGAAAATCCATTGTTAGATTCCCGTTTCCGTACCTGGCCAGCAGGGGATACTTATATTGTATATCCGAATGCCAGAAGTTCGATTCGTTACGAGCGCTTACTCGAAGGGCTCCAAGATTATGCAAAGATTCAGGTGGTGAAGCAGGCGCTGGAGCACAAGGGAGACCGGACAAACTTGGATCGGTTGGAAACCGCCATCCAGAAATTGAAGATTACGAAGCGCAACGACACGTGGAATCAAGACCTCAATTATGCAAAAGCATTGCTTAACGAACTTTCGGTTCAATTAACACAATAAATATTTTCATAAAATAACTGGGGATCTTATGGCGCATAAGATTCCCTGCTCTATTTTACAGCTTCTCGAAATTTGATTAACCGTAAATAAGCAGGACATTTTTCTAAATCTTTTTTCCAGGCTTCCGCTTCGATAAACTGTATCTTCAGGAAGGTATCTACATCTACTACTACCTGTTCTTGTGAAATCTCTACTCGTTCAGGAAAAGATTTTCCTAAAAGTTCGTTTTTCAATTCCTCTATTGTGATCATAGAGCCAAAAATAGGAAACTTTGGCTATTAATGAACACATTATGTAGTCATTAACGCTTTTTTAATAAAGAAAAAAAATAGCATTAAATTTTTGATTTTTAAAAATGTATTTCGATATTAGTGTCATACTAACGACGTTTATATATTATTTCGGTAACGTAACCGGAGTTTTTGTAGGCCGAAAAATAAAAGAAATTTTAGAAGCAGAGCATAATAAAAAATAACATAACACACGATTAAATTGACGCTTTGTAATTGTTAATCAAAAAAGGTGTATTTCGAGCGATTAAAGATTAACTAAAATAGCATTCATATTGTTCCGGTAACGTAACCGAATATATTAGAACAAGGAAAAAGAGTACCTATTCAGATAAGAAAAATTGCATACTATTAATTTTTATAACCTTGAAAAAATGAATATATATGACTTTAGAAACCAATCCTAAAATTTCTTTTGCCCTAAAAAGAAAGTTGGCGATGATGAGGTGGATAGCCGTTATTGCCCTTAATTTTCTCTTGTTTCATAGTGTGCTAGCACAAACGAGAGTAGTGTCCGGTAAGATTACGGATGCGCAAACGAGAACCGCTATGTCCGGCGTAACCGTTACCGTCAAAGGCGGATCACAGGGAGTCAGCTCTGGCCAAGATGGTACATACAGCCTACAAGGAGTGACTGACCAAACTGTTTTAGTCTTTTCGATTTTAGGCTATAGCACCCACGAGATCAACATTGGCGGACGATCTGTCCTTGATATTTCCTTACAAACTTCGTTTAATGAATTGGAAGAAACGGTGGTAGTGGGTTATGGCCGTCAGAAAAAACGAAATTTAACAGGGTCTATCGTTTCCGTAAATAATGAGGAAATTGAAAAAACAGCGCTACAGGACCCTATATCGATTTTACAAGGGCGTGCTGCAGGTGTGCAAATTACGTCCAATTCCGGTGCACCGGGAGGGGAAATGACCATTCGGGTTCGAGGCAATTCTTCCTTGAATTCGGGGAATAATCCACTCTTCGTAGTCGATGGTATTCCGATAGAATCGGGATCGCTATCCAACCTTAATGGTACAGAAGGCTTTGGATTAAATCCATTGGCGGCCATAAATCCCGGAGATATTGAGTCAATCGAGATATTAAAGGACGCTGCATCCACGGCCATATATGGCTCTCGAGCAGCCAATGGTGTGGTCATGATTACGACCAAAAGAGGAGCTGAAGGTAAAGCCACTGTTGACGTGAATTTTACGACGGGCGTAAGCGAATTGCCACGGAAACTAAGCGTTTTGAATGCCACACAATATCGCCAAGCTATTATAGACTCCTACAATAACATGGATAATCCTGAAGAACCTTTTTGGACAATTCTGGATTCGTTAAGTGCGATGAATAATGGAGATGTAGATTGGCAGCGTGAATTAATGCGTGTGGCACCGCAGTATAAAGTAGATTTATCTGTACGAGGAGGCAGCAAAACAACGCAGTATGCATGGAGTACGTCCTATTTAGATCAAGATGGTATCATTCTGAATTCTAATTTTAAGCGGCTAACTTCCCGATTAAATACCGATTTTAATCTGACAGATAAATTGAAAATTGGACAAAGTATTGCCTACACAAATAGTTTGAATAATAGAATTAATGCTGCAGGCGCGGGCAATCTGAGTGTAATCCGGGAATTATTGATACGTCCGCCCATTATGTCTATGTATTTGCCGGACGGTTCACTAAACGGATATAGTCTGGGAAGACGAAATCCGGTAGGAATTGCAAAATATGCTACCAATTTAAACAAAAGTAACCGGATAATAGGTAGTCAATACCTGGAGTACGAAATTATACCCGAGTTAACGTTTAGAAGTAATTTAAACTTCGATTTCACCTCCATGAAAGAAGAGGAATTCATGCCGACAATACTGGATTATAGAGAAGGTTACAACACAGGTGCGGTCCGGAGTATCACGAACATGACCTGGAGTAGTGAAAGTTTCTTGCGTTATGCAAAGACATTCAATCAAGATCATAATTTCGGGGCTTTATTGGGCTTTAGTTTACAAAACTGGCGCTATGACCGTACGGGATTGAACGGATCGTTTTTCCCAAGTGATAATATCAGAACACTGAATGCCGCAGGAACAATTTCCAATAAGGATTCGGATGGCGTAGATATCAATGTGGCTTCTGAACACGCGATGATGTCTTATTTTGGTCGTGCGTCATACGATTATCAAGGAAAATATCTGGCGGAAGTCAACCTCCGTGCTGACGGTTCTTCTAGATTTGGTAGGCAAAAACGTTTTGGTTACTTTCCTTCGGCATCAGTTGGCTGGCGCTTCTCTCAAGAAGATTTCTTTACTATCGGTGCAGTTAATGATGGTAAAATACGTTTCAGTATGGGTAAAACAGGTAATGAAGCCATCGGAGACTATACTTCTCAGGGAGAATTTATGGTGGGAGCCAATTATTTGGATTTCTCGGGAGCCGCTCCGACAGTAATGCCTAACGAGGGACTGACCTGGGAAACGACAACGCAATATAACGCTGGTTTGGATTTAGCATTTCTGGGAGATAAGATTACGTTTACAACCGATCTCTATATTAAGAATACAGACGATTTATTATATAACGTTCCTATTCCTACCACGACAGGATTTAGCAGCTTTATGCAGAATATCGGTAGTATACAAAATCGTGGTGTTGAGTTTTTATTGACCACAAAAAATATTTCCCGTGATGTGTTTTCTTGGGGAACAAACTTGAACATCAGTTTGAACAGAAATAAGGTCTTATCGCTTCCAGAGGAACTTTTGACAAATGGATATATCCAAAATGGAAGCTACCATATTTTACAGGAGGGGCTGCCTATCGGCGTTTTCTATGGATGGCGATTTGATGGCGTATACGCCCGTGATGTACATAATGTGAATGCGATCACGCATGGTGCATTAGGGCCGGTATTTAAAGGTGGTGATCCTATTTGGCACGATTTGAACGGTGACAATATTATTAATCCGGACGACCGCCAGATCATTGGTACAGCAGAGCCGAAGTTTTTTGGAGGTTTTGGTAATGACTTCACTTACAAAAACTTTTCATTGAATGTGTTTTTTCAATTTTCTTACGGCAATGATATTTACAGTTCCATTAATCAAGAACGAAATTCAATTGTACGTTACAACAACTTGTCGGCCGATGCACTAAATAGATGGCGGGAACAGGGTGATATTACAAATTATCCGAAACCGGTTCGGGACGATCCTATGCAGACCGATAGTCGGGTGTCCAGTCGGTGGGTTGAAGATGGTTCTTATATCAAATTAAAGAATGTTAATTTAAGATATACATTCCCCAACAGCTGGATTAACCGGATCGGTTTGCGCAAGGTTGATGCATTTGTGACGGGGACTAATTTGATCACTTGGACAAAGTATACCGGATTTGATCCCGATGTTAATTCATTCTCCGGGCTGCGTGTTGGTGTGGATCAAGGTTCTTATCCACAAAATAGGATGTTCATTTTTGGGTTAAATATTGGACTTTAATAGATGATATTATGAAAAATACGAATATAAAATTTCTGCTGTGCACACTGATTGTTCTAATTAGTTCATGTGCAGACTCGTTTTTAGATAAAGAACCGATCAGCGGTTTTTCGGCGAAAGGGTTCTACAAAAATCCAAGTGACGCGCAGGCGGGTGTATATGGCATCTATAATTCCATGCAATCGGCCTTCCGTCAGAATTTCGCGCTATGGGGTGAAGGGAGAGCAGATGCGGTGGCAACGAATCATGCTGAAGATCCATTTGCGTTGACGCAAAACAGACTTACACCAGTCATTCAATCCGCTCGTTGGGATAATCTGTATACCGTTATCAGCAGAGCTAATTATGCGATCAAGTATGTTCCCCAAGTCTTTGAATCGGAAGAAGGAGGATTGCGTAATCAGCTGATAGGACAGGCAAGAGCATTACGTGCTATCGCTTATTTTTATGCTGTACGTGTATGGGGTGATGTCCCACTTATTCTCGAGCCGTTTGAAAGTGTTCAGCAAAATATTTTTTCGGAACGGACAAACCAGGAAACGGTATTGGATATGATTGAGGAGGACCTGCTATATGCATCTACCTATTGTGCCGATAATTATACAGGTGCACGAAACCGGGTGATATTGACCAAAGGAGCTGCTGAAGCATTTTTGACACAGGTGTACATGTGGCGTAAAAAATATACAGAAGCCATCGCGACAGCGGAAAGTGTTATAGAAAGCCCATTTTATTCCCTGGTATCTATGCAGGACTGGAATAAAATATTTACGGACGGAATGAGCAACGAGAGCATTTTTGAAATCGGCTACAATGAAATCCAGACCAATTCTTTACGGGTTATCTATGCATTGGGCTCAGACAGCTATTACTTTCCCAGCTTGAAATTTAGAGATGAATTTGAAGAAGGCGATCTTCGGAAAACCCGTATTTATGATATTACGCAGAATGAACCTCGTAAGATATGGAAGTTTTTTGGGGAAGGATTTAATGATGAAAGCCCTGATCCGTCTTCCAATAACATTGTCATGGTCCGATTGGCTGATATTATTTTGTTGAAAGCGGAAGCCCATGCTCATCTTAACGAACCCGATTTAGCACTCCCTTTATTGAATGAAATAAGAAGACGCGCAGGGCTGCCAAATCTAGACCTGTCAGATGCCAACGGTATGTACGGTGATTTGGTATCTGCCGTTTTACATGAGCGTGCCGTCGAATTATGTTACGAGGGCCATCGCTGGTTTGATTTGGTTAGGAACGGAAAGGTTATTGAAGTCATGGGACCTATTAATTCCATCAGCGATACCCGAAATTTTGTATGGCCTATTCATGAAGACGTCATTAACCGAAACCCAAATATTGTTCAAAATGAGTTTTACAAATAGCCATTTCAATTGGTATAAAAATATGACGAACATGAAAAATATGAAAACAATAAGACATCTTCTTCTGTTCTGCTGTGCGATTTTAGGATTAATGAGCAGCTGTGAAATACAAGAGGATTTTAAATATCAGCCGTCTAATGTTGATGGTAAATTAGATGTGGATGCTTGGACGTATATCCAACAGTATGATTCGCTGTCTTTCTTACGGCAGGCAATTGCTTACGCAGAAGTTCAGTCTTTATTCCAAGGCTCGGACGCTCGGACGTTCATCTTGCCAAACAATGCGGCATTTAGAGCTTACTTAAAAGAAAACCGATATAGCAACGTAGAAGAGATTCCGCTTCCGATATTACGTAATATATTGCGTTATCATGTGGTCAAAGATCGGGTTATTTTTACCGATCCGGCCTTGGCACCAAGTAATAGCCCAATAGCTTACGATACGGAGAATGGCCAGATTATGTATCTTTCACATAATACCAGTTATATAGGGCTTATAAATGAGGGTACTAATGTAGAATGGCAAATTCGTACATCCAATATAGAGCCTACCAATGGGGTGATTCACATCGTGAATTCGGTGGTGTATTATTCGGCACCTACAGGGGATGCCGAGGCACCGAATCCGAACCTTATTCGGGATACGATTTATGCACTTCATGATTCTTACGTGAATGGGCCGCCATCGGCATCACAGAATTTTGGTACTGCTACAACTTTACGGGTTAAAAATGTAACAGGCAATAGTGAAGTAGATCGCCGCGCTTACCTGATGTTTGATTTTAATGATTTCAAGAAAGAAGGGGTAGTTACCGATATGCAATTAAAGATACAGACCGTTTTTACACACGGTAAAGGTATATTTACCTATTTGTATGATATACCTGGATACAACTGGACAGAAACGGCGATCAATTTCAACAATGCCCAAAAACCTCCTGTAGGAAATAGTCCTGTTGCAAGTTATATGGCAGTTGCCGGACAGCCCTTTGTATTTGATATTACAGACTTCTATAAATCAAATGCAGAACAAGGGCGTGTGACATTTATGCTGGATGCCCAAGCGGGTTCGGACGAAACGACAGATCTTGCGTCAAAAGAACACGATACGATGGATCCACCTATGTTGATTTCCATTTTGGCATCAGGCGAGAGTACGTTGACGCTGGACGCCAATACTGGTATCAACGTATCTAATGGAGGTGTGTTTGTGCTGGACAACGAAGTCTTGGAGGTCAGTGGATCGGCCGCAGCCGATATTGTTTACACGGTTGATGCAATATCACCAAACGGATGGCTAATCAAAGGGGCGAATATACTACGAGCGGGAGATCGATTTACACAGTTGGATATTGACTTGAAAAATATTCTCTTCATTCATGACGGAGAAAACAATGCATCGAGCACGCTACTATTATCTGCCAGAGATCGGTCTGGAGGGCTTATTGAAGATATAGAGGTGGCTATCGATATACAATAATAGATAACCGTAAATATTTATGATGTCAAGAAAATTTTATTTCAGTTCGTTATGCTGTATCCTGTTGTGTTCCGGTATGGTATGGTTTAATGCATCCTGTTCTAAAGGTGCTACCAATGAACCAGATCCAGATACCAATCCAATAGACCGGATCATCTCTTTTTCAGGCTTTGATTGGATTGTGCGCACGACTGGGGAGGCAAAGCAAGGGCCTGGGCCAAATTTGTTTTCCGATGCCCAAGAAAATGTATGGGTAGATGAGCAGGGACGGTTACATTTGAAAATTGTACAAAAAGGTGGGTTATGGTATTGTTCCGGTGTGATTTTACGTCGGAGCATGGGGTATGGTAAGTATGTGTTTTATATTTCGAGTGATGTGAGCAAGCTGGATAAACAAGTCGTAGCTGGACTGTTTACCTATAAGAACGATAACGAAGAGATTGATATTGAGTTTTCGCGCTGGGGAGTAGCAGACAATCAGGATTCGCAGTTTGCTGTGCAACCATCTGAAAAAGCGGGAAATAAAGAACGCTATGATCTCCAGCTATTAGGTGTCCAGTCCACACATGCCTTCAATTGGCAACCGAATAAAATTGAATTTATCAGTTTACAAGGGCACGGGCTAACATCCGGTGTTGAAAATATAATACACGAATGGGCATACATTGGAGGAGATATTCCTCCGGAAAACGAAGAACGGTTACGTATGAATTTATGGCTGTTCCGTGGTGTCGCTCCATCGGATCTCAAAGACCAGGAAATAATTATAGAAAAGGTAGAATTTATTAAAAACCCTTCTTAGTTTATACGGATTGATCAAAGAAAGTTTGTGTTTAAGAAAACTAGAAGGTGCTTTTAAAATAAATAAAAAGAAGATGTCAGAATATTTGAAGAATGTCCATGTTTTTTCATCGGTTAAGCAGGCGGGTTATGCTGCAGGGCAGGCGATTGAAAAAAAAATTATACAGTTACAGGAGCAGCAGCAGCATATCCGAATGATATTTGCAGCGGCACCCTCACAAGATTATATGCTGGAATACCTTACCCAGTCTGAAAAAATCCAATGGAACAAGATAACAGCGTTTAATATGGATGAGTATGTTGGTCTTGCTGACAACGCTCCGCAGTTGTTTTCTCAATACCTCGAAAGAAATCTTTTTTCGAAAGTAGCGCTAGCGGAAAAATATACAATATCGACAAATGGAAACGTTCAAGATGAAATAAAGCGTTTTTCTAAATTGATCGAAAATCATCCTATTGATATTGTATGTTTGGGCATCGGCGAAAATGGCCATCTGGCATTTAATGATCCGCCAGTGGCCAATTTTAATGATCCTGATATGATCAAATTGGTAGATCTGGATATTGTATGTCGGCAACAACAGGTGAATGATGGTTGCTTTTCGAGGCTGGGCGATGTGCCGTTAACAGCTTTGACCTTAACCATACCTACCTTACTACGGGGCAATGCCTTATTTTGCGTTGTCGTAGGAGCACATAAAAGGGAAGCTGTCAAGCAGGCGTTATTGGGTGCGATTGATGCTTCTTGGCCGGCAACGATATTGCGCAAACATCCGAACTGTCAGTATTTTTTCGATAAAGAAGCGTATAGTGAGGTCGCTATCGTGAAGGCTTAGTATTATAGTTGTTGTTAATTCGTGTAATATGAAGAGCAATTTATTGATATTTAATGGGAAATTAATTGGTCGGGAGGTTATTCAGGAGAATTCCTATCTCTATGTTAAAGATGGTGTTATATGCGACATAGGTATCGGAAAGCCCACCCATGTAGATGAAGAAATCTTGTCGATCGACGCGACAGGTTTATATATTTCGCCGGGTTTTATTGATATGCACGTGCACGGTGGTGGAGGGCATGATTTTATGGACGGAACTGTGGAAGCCTTTTTGGGTGTAGCAGAGACGCACCTTAGATACGGTACGACTGCTTTATGCCCTACCACGTTGACCAGTACAATGGAAGCGTTGTTTCGGACATTAGATGCTTACAAGACAGCAAAAGAAATCAATACCCAAGGCGCACAATTCATAGGCGTTCATTTGGAGGGGCCATACTTTGCTCTTAGTCAAAAAGGCGCGCAGGATCCCAAATACATTCGTCATCCGGATCCTGCGGAATATGAAAGAATCTTGGCATACTCAGATGATATCGTACGATGGAGCGCCGCGCCTGAATTGCCCGGAGCCATAGCGTTCGGCCGATATGTTAAGTCCAAAAATAAGCTATTAGCTTTAGCACATACAGATGCCATATATGAAGAAGTGCAGACGGCGTTTGATAATGGCTACACGCTGGCTACCCATTTTTATTCTGCGATGTCCGGAATAACGAGGCGAAATGCCTACAGATATGCCGGCGCGATAGAAGCGGGATATTTGATAGACGGGATGGACGTCGAAATTATAGCCGATGGCATTCATGTGCCTTCGCCCTTGCTTCGTCTGGTTTTCAAGATTAAAGGTACGGATCGGATAGCTTTAATAACAGACGCCATGCGCGCCGCAGGCATGCCTGAAGGAGAAAGTATATTAGGGGGCAAACAGGAAGGTACAAGGGTTATCGTCGAGGATGGTGTAGCAAAGTTAATGGACAGATCTGCTTTTGCCGGAAGTGTAGCTACCGCAGATCGCTTGGTGCGAACAATGATGCGGGAAGGAAATGTAGCTCTCTTGGATTCCGTACAAATGATGACATCTACTCCAGCTCGGATTATGGGGCTGGATAAAAAAGGACATTTGGCGATAGGTATGGATGCTGATATTGTGTTATTTGACGAGGATATCCGCGTGATGGCTACGATAGTTGCCGGCAAGCTAAAGTATAAAAAAGAGGATTAAACAGGATATTTTTTAATACGTTTTTAAGTTTTATATGGATGAATAAATATATAAGTCTACTTTTGGGAATAGGATTCCTCATCATATCAATGTCATTGTTCGCGCAGAACAATAAGCTTCAAGATTTTAAGGTAAAGGGTTTTCATTTAGACCTCAGGATTCAGGTGATGACCGTTCCGGCTTTAAAGGACTTCGCTAAAAAGTTGAAAGATAACGGGTTGAATACGTTAATTATGGAGTGGGAGGCGACTTATCCATTTCAAGATCATCCTCTTATTCCCAATAGATTTGCTTATACGAGAGAAGAGGTTGTGGATTTTATTGCTTATTGCGATTCGTTGGGGCTTGATGTGATACCTTTGCAACAGAGCTTTGGTCATGTCGAGTATATCCTTCGGCACTATCGATATAAAGATCTGCGGGAAGATCAAAAAGATTATTCGCAAGTTAATCCACTTCGGGAAGAATTAAACAAAGAACTCTTTACGAGCCTGTATAAGGATTTGATTTCCACACACACGTCCGAATATATTCATATCGGTGGAGATGAAACCTATTTGTTGGGACATTCTGCCGAATCTAAAAAGAAAGTGGAGGCAGTAGGCAAGGGAAGACTCTATGGTGACTATATCAAACTGCTCTGTGATATTGTGGTCGGTCTAGGTAAACGTCCTGTACTCTGGGCAGATATCGCCTTAAAATATCCCGATGCATTGGAGGGTTTACCCAAAGAGACGGTTTTTGTTGATTGGAACTATGGATGGGATATCAATATGTTTGGCAAGCATGACAATTTATTGAAAAGTGGTTTCGAGATATGGGGTGCACCGTCAATAAGAAGTCATCCGGATAATTATTTTTTGACACAATGGGAAAAACATTTTCATAATATACGGGATTTTATTCCATTGGCCCGTGAATTTGGTTACCAGGGTATGATTATGACTTCTTGGTCTACATCGGGATTGTACTCCCCGCTCTGGGAATCCACCCGCGATATTGTAGACTTATATACAATCCGTCGCGTGTATCCAATTTCAGGATTTAACCTATTAATTGATGCTTACTTTCAGGGCGTTAATCATATTGAAGCATTGGATGTTTATACGTTTGTAACGTCTTATGCGAAACAACAATATGGTTTTGATGATCAGCAGGCCATACGGTTTTGGGAAGCATTGCGAGCTATACCATATGAAATTAATCAAGGGAAAATCAGTAAAGAAGGGCTCGATATTAACGTTTTATTAGATAGCGCGCAGATCGTTTCAAAAACTTTTTACGAACTACGGCCGCGTAAAAATCCAGAAGAATTTGAACACTACCGCTTGATGGCTGATATTCGGTTACAATACTTAACATATATGGACATCGAAATAAGGGCCAATGCATCAAATTTCAAACAGGAAGATGTACAGGCGTTATTAAAAGAGCTGGAAGCTATCGATACAGCGTCGTTGGACAGACGATTCGCAGCCCTGAATAGATATTTAATGTATGATGCCGAAATAGCGCAAGAAAATGAATTAAGAAACAATAAGATCCGGGTACTATATGAGCGGTTGGCCCGGTATAAGCAAAACAAATGGCATGTCGTACACAAATAATCAACTGATATCATGGCACAGGGCAAGACGGTAGCAGTATCCTCTTTGAGTAAAAGAGATACGATCATCTCTATTACGATCATCGGGATGCTATTCTTTATTTTCGGTTTTGTAACATGGGTCAATGCTATTTTGATACCCTATTTTAAAATAGCTTGTGAACTCAATCATTTTCAGTCATATCTTGTCGCTTTTGCTTTTTATATCGCCTATTTAGTCATGTCGTTGCCAGCCGGTTATCTCTTGAAAAAGATAGGGTTTAAAAAAGGAATGATGGTGGGCTTTTTTATTATGGCGCTGGGTGCAGGGCTTTTTGTTCCTGCAGGATTTTCGCGCGCTTATCCGATTTTCTTGACAGGTCTTTTTACGTTGGGCGTTGGATTGTCTATTTTGCAGACCGCTGCAAATCCCTATATTACGATTTTAGGCGATAAAGAGCGGGCAGCACAGCGATTTAGTATTATGGGGATATGCAACAAACTGGCCGGGATTGTCGCCCCGTTGTTGTTTGCTGCTGTAATTCTGCGTTCTTCCGATAACGCGTTATTTGAACAGATTAGTTCAATGCAAGGTGCTGAAAAAGAGCAGGTGTTGGATGAATTGATTGCCCGTGTAATTGTGCCTTATGCTGTAGTCGCAACGGTTCTGTTGTTGCTTGGTCTCTTCGTCCGTTATTCGCCTTTACCCGAAATCGATACAGAAACGGAAGATGAACAGATGGCGATATCAAATGCGAGCAAGAATAGTATTCTTGAATTTCCCCATCTCGTATTAGGTGCTTTTGCGATTTTTTTCCATGTCGGATCACAGGTAATTGCCGTGGACAGTATCATTAACTATGTTGCCAGTACAGGAATTCCTTTTTTGGAAGCCAAAGTGTTTCCTTCCTATACATTGACGGCCACTATTATTGGATATCTGTTGGGAATAGCGTTTATCCCAAAACTTATGAGCCAATTGACGGCCTTGAGGGTCTGTACTGTCTCTGGATTGATCTTGAGTATGCTGGTTATATTGGTGGAGGGCAAGATACATTTATTAGGGCACGATACCGATGTTTCTGTTTGGTTCATCGTGTTATTGGGGTTTGCCAATTCGATGATCTGGGCCGGGGTCTGGCCTTTGGCGCTGGATAATTTGGGTCGGTTCATCAAGATAGGAGCCTCTCTATTGATTATGGGGCTGTGTGGAAATGCAATTATGCCTTTAATATACGGGTATCTGGCGGATACGCATGGATTGAAAGAGGCCTATTGGGTGTTGGTTCCCTGCTATCTGTATTTGATATTCTATGCCTATCGCGGATTTAAATTGAAAACCTGGAAAAAATAATAAAATTGAATTTAATAACAAGATATTATATGAAAAAACACGCGGTCTTAGCCATTATTGTTCTGTTTGGTATGATGGCAGGAAATCTATCTTATGCGCAGTCACAAATAAATATCATACCTTATCCGAACACTGTTTTACGACAAGAGGGATTCGTTGATTTAAATATAGTGGTCAATATCAGGGGTAATTCAAGCCAAAATGGTTATTTACAAAAGCTACTTGCTGAACGAGGAATTAGTGTAAAGAAGGATAAAAAGAGCTATCCGATTTACTTGCAATTAACAAACGATACATCGGAAAATAGCGAATCATATGCATTATCGGTGACCAAAGATAAAATAGAAATAAAAGCGCCGACGGAGACTGGTCTATTTTATGGAATGCAAAGTTTAAACCAGTTGTTATTGGAGTCTATTCAACTCCCGCTTTTAACGATTAAGGATACGCCTGCATTTAAATGGCGTGCTTTTATGTTGGACGAATCCCGTCACTTTCATGGCGCACAGGCCGTGAAGGATATTTTGGATGAAATGGCTCTTTTGAAACTGAATACGTTTCATTGGCATTTGACGAACGATCAGGGCTGGCGCATTGAAATCAAGAAGTATCCATTATTGACTGAAATTGGTTCGAAGAGAGATTCTACGCAGATCGGTACATGGCCGACCGGGACGAAAAGTACAGTGTATGATAGGAAGCCTTATGCGGGATTTTATACACAGGAACAAATAAAGGATATCATACAATATGCGGCAGAACGGCATATTACAATTGTGCCGGAAATAGCGATGCCGGGACATGCGAGCGCAGCCATTGCCGCATATCCGTGGTTGGGTGTCAAGAAAGACACGATCATTAGCGTCCCGGCAAAATTTGGTGTCATGTATGATATCTTTGATGTGAGTGATGAGCGGGTCAGAAACTTTTTAAAGGACGTACTCGAAGAAACCATGGCTCTATTTCCGTCAAAAGTTATTCATATTGGTGGGGATGAAGTTCGTCATAACCAATGGAAGGAATCGAAGCAGGTAAATGACTTTATGAAAGAAAACGATATTGCCTCTTACGCCGAGCTTCAGGTTTGGTTTACAAATGAGATTTCAAGGTTTGTAGAGCGTAAAGGAAAGCGCGTAATGGGCTGGAATGAAATTATGGGCGTTAAGCTACATGATTATGTTAATAGTGATGATGTTTTGGTTAAACAGCCGTTAGCTAAGAATGCAATTGTACACTTTTGGAAAGGGGATGTTGACTTAATTACGGACGCCGTAAAAAAGGGACACGATGTCGTGAATTCCTATCATAATTATACTTATCTAGATTACGATTATAACAAAATACCGCTTTCGAAGTCGTATAGCTTCGAACCGATACCAGCAGGGCTTCCGCTGGAATATCAGGATAGGATATTGGGTTTAGGATGCCAGATGTGGAGTGAATGGACCCCCACGGTAACAGCTATTAATAAGCATATTTATCCGAGATTGGCTGCATATGCCGAGGTGGGGTGGACTCGTCTTGAAAACAAGGATTTTCAACGCTTTGAAAAAAATATACAAACGCTAGTTACCTATTGGAATGCTAAGGGCTTATACCAGATTAGCGAATCTACCGGCTCCAGATGAAAACAGCTGAGCCACGCTTATGATGACACATCCAAATGAATGTGAGATATTCACTATATTTGATTTTCCGTATTAGCATAATACACTATAATATGAAAAAGGGTGAAAAAGAACTTGTTGGTGTAAAAGAAATTGCACGTAGGGCAAACGTTTCTATTGCAACCGTGGATAGGGTGTTAAATAATAGATCAGGTGTATCGGAGAAAACCAAACAAAAGATCAATGAGATTATTAAAGAGCTGGATTATAAACCCAATATTCTAGCTAGAAGATTGGCATCGTCCAAAACGATGAATCTGTATACGCTTATTCCAGAAGTTTCTGAGGAAACAGATTATTGGGCGGTGCCATTACAGGGAATAATACAGGCAGAAAATGAGATTATGCTTTATAATGTCAAAATTGAAAAATTGTTTTATGACATGAACGATAAAGACTCGTTCGTGAAACAAACAGAAGTAATCTTGAAATCCGAATCTGTAGATGGTGTTTTAATCGCCCCGGCATTTATAGAAGAAGCTATAACGTTTACAGATGCGTGTCAAAAAAGGAAGATTCCGTTTGTATTTATGAACTCAAATATTCCGAACAGGAAGAATATCAGCTATTTCGGGCCAGATCTTTTTTATAGTGGGTATACGGCGGCGCATTTGGTAGATTACCTCGTAGGCGAGTCGGATCAGATATTGTTAATGAACATAGCCAAAGATATTGAATCAGATTATCATATCCTTAAAAAAGAAGAAGGTTTTACAAAATATTTTACCGCAAATAACCCGAACAGAATCATAAAACGAAACCTGTATGATACCGATTATCAATCAGTAAAGAAGTCTGTTGCGGCCGCATTAAAAGGTTATCCAGACATACGGTTGATCTTTGTGACGAACTCGCGGGTTTCATTAGTAGCAAGATACCTGTTGGAAATGAAAAAAGAAGATATTCTGTTGGTAGGCTACGATTTTCTGCAACGCAATATTGATTTTCTCAATAAAGGTGTGATTGATTTCTTAATCTGTGAAAAACCACAGGAACAAGCTTATCGTGGGGTAAAAGCGCTATATCGATACCTTATGTTTGAAGAAAAACAGGAAAAGGAATATTTTATGCCTATCGATATCATTCATCGAGAGAATCAACGATTCTATCGTAACTAATTGTTTCCTTTAAACGCAAAATACTTTCTGTTATCTTCACAGTATGAAATTTACCTTGCTCTTTTCCGAAGATTCAAACTTTAGAAAAGAGCAAGATTCTCATTAAAGTACTACACGACCTGGATATTCTTCTAAGGCTTTTTCGAGACAGGCCAACGCATGGCGTAAATCTTCCTGTTTAAGTACATAGGCCAAACGTACTTGGTCAGTTCCGACATTTGGTGTGCTGTAAAATCCAGTCGCCGGGGCCATCATGACGGTTTCATTGTTATACGAAAATTCTTCTAATATCCATTGACAAAACCTATCTGCATTATCAATGGGGAGTTGAGCTACTACATAAAATGCCCCTCCTGGAACTGGACAAAAAACACCTTCTATCTTGTTTAATCCCTCAACAAGGGTGTTGCGACGGGCTGTATATTCTTTAGATACAGCTTCGAAATAGCTGTCCGGTGTATCTACTGCTGCTTCAGCAGCAATCTGTCCTTCCAAAGACGGACTTAAACGTGTTTGAGCAAATTTAAGAGCCGTCTGATACAATTCTTTGTTTTTGGTGATTAAGCAGCCTATTCTTGCGCCACATGCCGAATATCGCTTGGATACCGTGTCGATAATGACCACATGCTGTTCAAGACCCTCCAAGTGCATGGGTGAAATAAATGTATTTCCATCATAGCAAAACTCGCGATAAGCTTCGTCTGCAAATAGATACAGATCATATTTTAGACACAATGCTTTCAGAGATTCTAATTCTTCGCGTGAGTAGAGATAACCTGTAGGATTATTGGGGTTACAGATTGCAATTGCACGCGTCTTATTGGTAATTAATTTTTCAAATTCCGCAATCGGTGGTAAAGCAAAGCCCGTTTCTATATAAGATAGAATAGGTTTTACTACAGCGTCTGCCGCACAGGCAAATCCATTATAATTCGCGTAAAATGGTTCGGGAATGATAATTTCATCGCCGGAACTAAGGCAGCTTTGCATCG
The DNA here is from genome assembly GCF_004208525.1 of Sphingobacterium corticibacterium. GTDB lineage: Bacteria > Bacteroidota > Bacteroidia > Sphingobacteriales > Sphingobacteriaceae > Sphingobacterium > Sphingobacterium corticibacterium. The sequence continues at coordinate 363,648 of NZ_SGIT01000001.1, forward strand.
CTATAGTAAGCGCCTCCGATCCACCGTTGGTTACTAAAATATCTGTCGGTGAGATGTTGTAACCCAATTTGTTGTAATACGTCGCCAATTTCTCCCGATAGGAAGCAATACCTTCTGATGCGGTGTACGCCCATATCGTGAAATTGATGTCTTTTAAAGCATTTATCATGACTTCCGGCGTTTCGATATCGGGTTGTCCTATATTTAAATGATATACTTTCTTCCCTTCTTTTTTGGCTTGTTCTGCAAAAGGCGTAAGCTTTCTAATGGGAGAAGCGGGCATATCCAAACCCCTTTTTGATATTTCTGGCATTACCTTGTACGTTTTTAAGTATACTGCAAAACTAATAAAAAAAGCCGTCAATTGACGGCTTTGCTTAATCTATAATCTTCTCCCTAGAGGGAATAAGAGTTATTCCACATTCCCTTTAATTGTTAATGTTTTTATAGGAGTCTTTGTGTTGGACTTAATGGTGAATTGCTTCGTGAAAGGTCCGGTGGCTGCAGCATTATAGGTTACCGTTACGGTACCTCCCTCTCCAGGCTTAACTGGAGTTTTCGTAAATTCGGCCACAGAGCACCCACAAGAAGGTTTTACTTCGTTGATAATAATAGGGGCGTCACCGGTATTCGAAAACTTAAAATTATATGATGCTGGCTTATTTTGGGGAATAGTCCCAAAATCATGGGTTTCATTTTCAAATTTGAATTCACCAATAGCCGTAGTCATGGACATAAAACCAATGATAGCTATAAACGTTGCCAATATTCCTAATGTTCTTTTCTTCATCTTATTAATACTTTAACCTCACATGATAATTATCAAAAGATACGCCAAAGTTACAAATAGCACAAAGTATATAGGCTTATTTTAAAGAAATAAACAAAAATATTACAGAAATAACTAAATAATGCCCTCTTTCAATAGATCCTGTATATGGATAATACCGGCGTAATGGTTCTCTTGAATAACAAGCAGTTGTGATATATTGTGTTGTCGCATACTATGGAGGGCATCTGCTGCTAGTGCTTCTCTTTTTATGACTTTTGGGTTTCGTGTCATCATGTCATTTGCCGTTAAATGTGCTAGATCTTCATATTTTTCGAGCATTCTACGGATGTCGCCATCGGTGATAATGCCTACAACCTTGTCTGCATCGATGACAGCAGTCGCGCCTAAACGATACTTCGTAATCGTAATGAGTACTTCCCGTACGCTTGCCAACGGAGAAACTTCGGGTTTGCCATTATGGTCGGACAGGTCGCTGACTTTTAAATATAACTGTTTTCCGAGAGCACCTCCAGGGTGATATTTAGCAAAATCACGATCTGAAAACTGGCGGCATGTTTGTAGGCAAACTGCTAAGGCATCTCCCATGGCTAATTGTGCTGTCGTGCTTGTCGTGGGAGCCAAGTTATTCGGACAAGCTTCTCGTTCGACAGAAGTGTTCAAAATAAAATTTGCGTGATGTGACAAAAAAGAATCCATATTACCTACCATAGCAACTAGCGTATTGCCCGTCTGCTTCAAAAATGGTACTAAAACTTTAATTTCAGGCGTATTTCCACTTTTAGAGAGGGCAATAATAAGGTCGTGCTTTTGGATAATACCTAGGTCGCCATGAATGGCGTCAGCTGCGTGCATGAAAATGGCAGGTGTACCGGTAGAATTAAAGGTGGCTACTATTTTTTGTGCAATGATAGCACTCTTACCAATGCCTGTTACAATAATTCTACCCTGTAGATCTAATATTTGATTAACAACCTTAATGAAATCGTCATCAATGAATTGTGCAAGGTTATGAATTGCCGCGGCTTCTAGTTCTAATGTGTCTATTGCAGTCTTTTTGATATCGATGTTGTGTATCACAGAAAAAATAGTTAATTTTATTTTAATTAACTACAAAAGTAGGTTATTTAGCGCTCAAATGAGCCACGGATCCATCTAATTTTTGTCTTGAGGTCAATGGAAATAGAAAAATCACTATTTGACAATTTACAGGAGTTTTTCGGCTTTGATACCTTTAAGGGGGATCAAGAAGCTATAATAACGAATATATTGAATAAAAAAGATACGTTTGTTATTATGCCTACGGGAGGAGGGAAATCCATCTGTTATCAATTGCCGGCGCTGATGAGCGAGGGTACGGCCATTGTCATCTCTCCGCTTATTGCACTTATGAAGAATCAAGTAGATCAACTACGGGCGTTCGGTGGGAATGATAGCATTGCACATTTTTTAAACTCCTCACTTAATAAGGGAGAGATTACAAAAGTTAAAAAAGATGTAACGGAGGGTAAAACGAAGTTGCTCTATGTAGCACCGGAATCGTTAGCAAAAGAAGAAAATGCACTTTTTTTACGGCAGATTAAGGTTTCTTTCGTCGCTGTAGACGAAGCCCATTGTATATCAGAATGGGGACACGATTTTCGTCCAGAATACCGCAAAATAAGACAAGTTATTAATGCTCTAGGAGAAAATATTCCTATCATCGCTTTAACGGCAACCGCTACACCGAAGGTGCAATCGGATATTCGTAAAAATTTACAGATGAATAACGCGACGCTGTTTAAATCTTCTTTTAATCGGTCAAACTTATATTACGAGGTCAGACCTAAAAAGAATGTCGTAAAAGAAATTGTGAAGTTTATTCGGAACAATGCTGGGAAAACGGGTATTATATACTGCCTCAGTCGCAAAAAAGTGGAAGAGGTCGCAGAAGTTCTTAATATCAATGGAATAAAGGCATTACCATATCATGCTGGATTGGATGCGAAAACCAGAGCAGATACACAAGACAAGTTTCTGATGGAAGATGTCGAAGTTATTGTAGCAACTATAGCGTTTGGGATGGGGATAGACAAACCGGATGTTCGATATGTCATTCATCATGATATCCCCAAATCAATGGAAGGGTATTATCAGGAAACCGGCCGTGCTGGGCGTGATGGGGGCGAAGGTATTTGTTTAGCATTCTATTCTGAAAAGGATATAGAGAAGCTAACTAAATTCATGAAAGACAAGCCTGTTTCGGAACGAGAGATCGGTACGCAAATATTAAAAGAAGTTATAGATTATTCAGAATCGTCCGTATGTCGTCGAAAACAGATTTTACATTATTTTGGTGAACAGTTTGATGAGACAGGTTGCAATAACATGTGCGACAACTGTCGTACACCGAAAACCTATTTTGATGCCGAGGAAAATTTACTGGAAATACTGCGTTTTATAGAGAAAGAAGGAGAGAAGTTTGATGATCATCATATCATTAATGTAATGATTGGACAAAATAATCAACCGGTATCTTCTTATAAACATGATCTACACCCTCTGTTCGGAAAAGGTAAAAGTTTAGGTGTAAATTATTGGAAATCACTGATTCGACAAGCCGAATTAAATAATTTCTTGAAAAAGGATATTGATCATTACGGTTTGCTAACCCTTACTGAGCATGGTAAGAGATATTTAGCTAATCCTTATAGCATTAAATTTATTCTAAATAGAATAATGGAAAAGGCAGATGAGGATGGTACGGAGGAACTTGTACAGGGATCTGGAACATTGGACACGGAATTGTTGAAAATGTTGAAAGATCTAAGGAAGAAAATAGCAAAGCAGAAATCCCTGCCGCCCTTTGTGATATTTCAAGACCCATCACTGGACGAAATGTGTACACACTATCCGGTTAGTTTGGATGAGCTGAAGCAAATGCATGGTGTGGGGGCAGGCAAAGCCCTTAAGTTTGGAAAACCATTTGTCGAGTTGATTAAGCAATATGTGGATGACAACGATATCGACCGACCGTTGGATCTTGTCATTAAGAGCACAGCAAATAAATCGGCATTAAAAGTTTCCATTATACAAAATATAGATCGAAAGATTGGTTTAGAAGACATAGCCTCCGCTAAGGGAATCAGTTATGAAGATTTGCTTAAAGAAGTGGAGTCTATTGTCAACTCTGGTACAAAGCTTAATATTGGATATTTTGTGGATGAAATGATTGATAGTGATCGTCAAGAAGAAGTATATGATTACTTCCGCACGGCCGAGGTCGATTCTATCCAGGAGGCGTTGAAAGAACTTGGTGAAGATGATTATACGTATGAAGATATCCAATTAATGCGGATTAAATTTATGTCTGAATTAGGAAATTAATAACCAAATATATGATTCAACAATATTTACCTACCATTAAACACGGGGAGTCTGCCTGTTTTTTTCTAATGGCGGGACCTTGTGCTATTGAAGGAGAGGAAATAGCTTTGCGCATTGCAGAACGGATTGTACAGATTACCGATAAATATCAGATTCCATACATCTTCAAAGGATCTTATCGAAAAGCCAATCGTTCACGTTCAGATTCTTTTACAGGAATAGGAGACGAGAAAGCGTTAAAAATACTGGAAAAGGTCGGGCAAACATTTGGCGTTCCGACAGTAACGGATATACATGAGAGCCAAGAGGCGGCTATTGCTGCGGCTTATGTTGATGTGCTACAAATACCGGCATTTCTATGCAGACAAACGGAATTGCTGGTTGCTGCAGCAGATACTGGTAAGGTCATTAATATTAAAAAAGGACAGTTTTTATCTGCAGCGTCGATGAAATTTGCTGTCGATAAAGTAAAAGACGCCGGCAACGAAAAGGTGTTTCTGACCGATAGGGGAAATACATTTGGATATCAAGATTTGATTGTAGATTTTCGCGGAATGCCGGAAATGCGTGCTTTTGGTGTCCCAACGGTAATGGATTGTACACATTCGCTACAACAACCTAATCAAACATCGGGTGTTACCGGTGGAAAACCGGAGCTTATTGAAACGATCGCTAAAGCTGCCATTGCTGTAGGGGCAGATGGATTATTTATAGAGACACATCCAGATCCAGCAAATGCGAAATCGGATGGAGCAAATATGCTGCATTTGGATTTGCTGGAAGGGTTACTCGAGAAATTAGTTCGGATCCGCGAAGCGGTTTTGTGAAATGTAGAAAAAAATTAGAGCGTCAAGGTATTAGAAAGGTCTAACTTTCCAATACCTTGACGCTCTAACAAATTATAAATTAATTTTTTATAATAAACTTATTGTCGCCTTCGACAACAATGTTAACCAGGTTTTTTTGGCGTAGGCTTTTTGTCGCCGTATCCCATTTTTTTCCACTCAATCCGGTTGCCTGCTTCACGTCTGCCAAGATATTACGTTCTTCCGTAAGTTGTGCCAATAATAGCTTTTCATCCTCCGTCAATTCTATAATGACTTCTTTTTTCTCTGGGCGCATCTGTGGGAAAAAGAGGACTTCCTGAATAGAAGCGTTATTGGTTAGGAACATAATTAAACGATCCATACCGATGCCAAGTCCCGAAGTAGGCGGCATACCATATTCCAACGCGCGTAAGAAATCTTGATCGATGAACATCGCTTCATCGTCTCCTTTTTCGGAAAGACGAAGTTGATCTTCAAAACGTTCGCGCTGATCTATCGGGTCATTCAATTCCGAATAAGCATTAGCAATTTCCTTTCCACATACCATGAGTTCAAAACGTTCCGTCAACTCTGGATTGTCGCGATGTTTTTTTGTCAACGGCGACATTTCGATAGGGTAATCTGTGATAAATGTAGGCTGAATATAATTACCTTCGCATTTCTCTCCGAAAATTTCATCAATCAGTTTACCTTTTCCCATCGTATCATCAACCGCTATACCCATGTTTTTTGCAGCTTCACGAATTTCTTCTTCTGTTTTTCCTAAGATATCAAAGCCTGTGAATTCTTTGATGGCATCTGCCATGGTTATGTGTTTGTAGGGCGCTTTAAAATCGATTTCGTGATTTCCGAAAGTAGCTTTGGTTGTTCCATTGACAGCAAGCGCACAATGTTCGAGTAAGCGTTCCGTAAAGCTCATCATCCAGTTGTAGTCCTTGTACGCTACGTATATCTCCATCGCGGTAAATTCCGGATTGTGCGTGCGATCCATTCCCTCATTACGAAAGTTTTTCGAAAACTCATATACCCCGTCGTAGCCGCCTACAATAAGACGCTTTAAATAAAGTTCGTTTGCAATACGTAAATATAGTGGAATGTCTAATGCATTGTGATGTGTCATAAATGGGCGTGCTGCGGCACCACCCGGGATGGATTGAAGAATAGGCGTCTCCACCTCCATATAGCCTGCATCGTTGAAGAACGTCCGCATGGCATTAAATAATTTAGTTCGTTTGACAAATATTTCCCGGTTTTGTGGGTTAACGATTAAGTCGACATAACGCATGCGGTAACGTTGCTCCGGATCAGTAAAGGCATCATACGTTTTACCATCTGCTTCTTTCACAATAGGCAAAGGACGCAAAGATTTCGTCAATATGGTGAGCTTTTCGACATGGATGGAGATTTCACCAGTTTGAGTTGTGAAAACATATCCGTCAATGCCTACGATATCACCGATATCCAATAGCTTCTTAAAAACGGTATTATATAAGGTTTTGTCTTCACCAGGACATATGTCGTCACGTTTTACGTAAGCCTGAATACGTCCCGTAGCATCCTGTAATTCCATAAACGATGCGCTCCCCATAATACGACGGCTCATCATTCGTCCGGCAAAACGGATGTTTTTATAATTTAATTTATCTCTTTCGTAATTTTCCAGAATATCTGCAGCAGAGACATTTACTTTAAACTCATCCGCTGGATAAGGGTTAACACCTAAGTCGATAAGGGCTTGAAGGTTTAGTCTACGCTGTTGTTCCTGTTCTGATAATACAGTGCTCATGTTGATGATTCAAAGTGCTAAATGAGAACGCAAAAATAGGAAAAAAAGTGGAAAAGAGGTTAGATAATTTGTACATTAGCGACATAACTAATGCGTAATTGTCAATCTTAAATGCGACTTCTGTATAAATTTTGTTTATGCTGTTTTATATTAGGGATGAATGTCTCTATAGCTGAATCCCAAATTCAGCCTTCCTATTATTTTCACAATCTGAATATCAATAATGGTCTCTCTCAAAATACCGTAAATGCTATTATCCAAGATGAGAGTGGATTTATGTGGTTTGGAACAAAAGACGGTCTGAATCGATACGACGGAATATCTTTTAAAACTTATAGAGATCATAAAGACAGTAATAACGGGCTGAAACATGGTTTCATAACGACTCTATATGAGGGACAGAATCATTCGATTTGGGTTGGTACTGATTTAGGTGTTTATATTTATCATCCCAATGAAGAATATTTTGACCATTTTTCGATTCCAGCACAGAATGGGCGGATAATGGATAAGACTATAAATAAAATTGGTCGGGGTATAAATGGTTCTACGCTGTTTGCGGTAGATGGGCTTGGTCTCTTTGTGTATGATGAGCAACAAAAAAAACTTCGTAACTATCCATTTTCCACCTTGGGTTCCGTACGGGAGTTTCAACTTGATAGAAGCGGTCGAATCTGGATTACCTTTTACAAAGGTTTATATTATACAGATGATAATTTCAAAACGGTGGAACCTTATCGATGGAAAGACGGTACAGAACCATTTAAGGACGAATCAATTACGACACTTTATTTGGGGAAATCAGGTTTTGTTTTCATGGGGTCGGAAAAAAATGGTCTCATCGAATTAAACCTAAAGGCACAGGCAATGCGTAGATTACCGCTTTCACTACGTGCTTACGATCCTATTTTTGTGCGCTGCTTGCAACCTTATTCAGAGGACGAATTGTGGGTTGGAACAGAAACAGGTGTTTATATCTATAATCTATCAAATAAAACCTCTCGACAATTACAGTATACACCATCGGATCCCTTTTCCTTATCAGATAATGCGATATACTCCTTATACAAGGATAGAGAAGGAGGAATGTGGATAGGTTCGTATTTCGGTGGTGTAAATTACTATCCTAAACAGACAACCTATTTTGAGAAATATTACCCTACCAATGATAGTAAGACCCTACAGGGCCAGCGCGTGCGGGAGATTTGCAAAGGTAATGGACAGGATCTCTGGATTGGAACAGAGGATGCCGGACTTTTTCGTTTTAATACACAGACTAAAGAATTCAAACATTTTAATGCGAGTGCTAGTTTTTCTAACATACATGGGCTGTGCATGGATGGTGATGAACTGTGGGTTGGAACATTTTCAAAAGGTGTGCGTGTTATCAATACAGTCACAGGGCAAGTAAAATCGTTTACCGTTGAGGACAACCCTGGTACGATTGCGGACAATTATGTGTTCTCTATATGTAAAGTTTCTGATGGAGATATTTATCTCGGGACGTCTTTGAACCTGATGAGATATGATAAAAAGAGAGAAACATTTGAAAAGATACCAGAATTGGAACAGAATCTGGTGTATGATATAAAAGAAGACTTTTATGGGAATATATGGGTGGCAACATATAGTAATGGACTCTATCGACGTGATCATATAAGTAAGAAATGGGAACATTTTCAACAATCCGAAAAAAAAGGGGGTCTTCCTTATAATAAAATTTTGAGCATATTCGAAGATAGTAAAAGGCAAATATGGGTTACTACGCAAGGAAAAGGTTTTTGTAAGTACGATGATGCTACCAAAACTTTCGTTCAGTATCAAGACCAGACTAACCTGAATTATGGCGTCGTCTACCAGATAATAGAAGACGATCAGGGCTTCTTTTGGTTAACGACGAATAATGGCTTAATTCGGTTTCAGCCAGCGGATGGAACTACCAAAACGTATACTGTAGCCAGCGGACTCTTGAGCGATCAATTCAATTACAAATCCGGTTATAAAACAGCAGAAGGAAATATTTTATTTGGATGTATCAGTGGTCTTATATCCTTTAACCCCAATACTTTTAGCGAAAACACGTATGTTCCTCCTGTATACATTACCGATTTTTTCTTGTTTGGAAAGGCTGTTAATGTCGCCGACGAAAAATCTCCTCTAGAACAGAGTATTCTATATGCAGATTCGATAACGCTTCGGCATGACCAGAATCACTTTTCCCTTCGGATTGCGGCACTGAGTTACCAGGCACCCAAAGTGAATGCTATACAGTATAAATTGGTAGGGATTGGGGAAGAATGGCAAAATGTGACCGAGTCTTCGTTGATCAGCTATTCGAACCTGAGTAGTGGTAAATATCTTTTTAAGCTACGTGGTTCAAACAATGATAAGCTGTGGAATCCGGTAGAAAAAGTGCTTTATATTGAGATTTTACCTCCCTTTTACTTAACATCTTGGGCTTATACGATTTATTTTGTGCTTCTCGTTGGTATAATTCTATTCTTTTTTCAGTTTTTCAGGAATCGCCAGCAGCTTAAGCAAAAATGGTTTATGCAGAAACTGGAACAGAATAAGGAACGTGAATTGCACGATGCTAAAATTAGCTTTTTTACTAATATAACGCATGAGATACGGACGCCACTCACGCTTATAAAAGGCCCCCTGGAACATATTATCATAAAAAATAATATCGAAGATCCTGATGTCTTGGAAGATTTGCATATTATGAAGAATAATGCCGATAGATTACTGGACTTAACCAACCAACTGCTCGATTTTAGGAAATCCGAGCGAGAAGGATTCTTATTAAGATTATCGGCATATGATATACCAACTATTCTAAAAGAAATACAGCAAAGTTTTTCTCCTTTAATTAAAGAATATGATCGTGAGTTTACCCTGAATGTGGAGCAGGAGACGTTCTCAGCTTTTATAGATAAGGAGGCATTTGTTAAAATCATCTCTAATCTTTTTAGTAATGCTATCAAATATGCAGATCGATATATTCATGTGCGTTTACAAATCGATAAACAGACAGACCTCTTTGAGATTCATGTAGAAAGCGATGGTATGGTGATACCAGATGAACAACATGAAGAAATATTTAAACCTTTTATACGGCTTCATGAATGGAGCCAAACGAATGTACCCGGAACAGGTATAGGTATGTATTTGGCGCGGACCTTAGCGGAATTACATAATGGGAAATTGCTGTTGCTGACCACGGCAAATAAAAATATATTCTCTTTAGTTATTCCAATATATCATCAATCTAATGCGGTAGAAATAAAAGACGAAGTACATGAATTTAGCGAAACCAATATAGACACCTCTGCCAAGTCCCACACCATATTGATTGTGGAAGACAGCTTAGAGATGCAACGTTTTATCAAAAAGGTATTACCCGAAAAATATAAAATACAGGTTGCGTCGAACGGAGAAGAGGCTTTGGCGTTATTAAAGACAAGTTTTGTTACCTTGGTTATTAGCGATGTCATGATGCCTGGAATGAGTGGTGTTGAATTGTGCCGACTTATTAAATCAGATGTTAATTATAGCCATACTCCAGTAGTATTGCTAACGGCTAAGACAGCCTTACAGTCAAAAATAGAGGGAATCGATGTTGGGGCAGATGCATATGTAGAAAAGCCATTTTCACCAGATTACCTTTTAGCGATTATAGCTAATTTAATTAATAACAGAGAGAAGCTTCGTGAAGCATTTATGAAGAATCCGTTGACGGTCTCCAATACCATGGTAAATAATGAAGCGGATATTGTTTTTTTGAATACATTACGAGACGAGATTCATCGAAATATAGGTAACGCTGACCTTACAATAGAGGAAATAGCGGAAGCGTTGAATATGAGCAGAGCTAGTTTTTATAGAAAGATCAAAGGTCTGTTGGATATGAAACCCAACGAATATATTCGGTTAGAACGATTGAAAATGGCTGCACATTTGATAAAAGAGAATAAATACCCCATTGGAGAGATTTGCTATATCGTTGGTTTTAACTCGCCATCCTATTTTGCCAAGTGCTTTTGTGAACAATTTGGGGTATTACCTAAGGATTACAATTAATTTACTGTTAATAAGTTTTTTATGTATTTTTCTTATGCAAGAATGATACGAATCTTCCATTTATTGAGACTTTTTTTCTAACAAGAAAAGTGTTCGCACACTACATTTGCCAATGCAATTGATACATTGATTAGTATCGATTGCACACCAGGTACTATTATAAACTTTAATTTAAATCTAATGGAAAATTCTCGAATGAAGATTTTTGTAAACCGGATTGGCTTGTTCGCGTTGCTGGTCTCGGTTTACCTCGCCGGATGTCGTCAAGACACCAAAGTTGAACCCGTAAAAGATCCGGTAGTTACCAGTTATACTCCGGAAGCTGGGCGCGCCGGAACGGAGATTGTTATACAAGGAGAGAACTTTGGAAATGAAATAACCGATGTGAAAGTATGGGTTAACAGCTTACAGGCACAGGTTGTCAGTGTAGTTCCAACACGGATATACGCTGTTGTTCCCACTGCGGCTGGAAGTGGGGCTGTCAAAGTATCCATTCGCGAAAAGGAGTTTGAGTTGTCTAGTCAGTTTACATTTCAGTTTACCCGTAACGTATCCACCTATAGCGGCAGTGGTACCGCGGTCAGTGTTGATGGAGCACTTCGGCAGGCTAGCTTCAACAGACCTTATTGGTTGGCGTATGATAAAAAAGATGATGCATTATTTGTTTTGGAAGAAGGACGACGTGTTAGACGGATTAAAGATGGAATGGTGAAAACTGTTGCTTCCCTTTCAGGATCGATTAATAACCCAAGAAATATCACGATGTCGATAACATGTGATACCCTATTCATTGGTAATGATAATGCTGGAAATGCGAATAATGTTTCGGTCGCCATCCTTACCAGAGACACTGATTTTAGCACCCAGCAGAATTACGTGATGTCGGCTCCATCAAACCATGTTAATTTCGCTGGAGTACATCCGCTTGATGGTACACTTATTTTTTATTGTTGGCCAAGAAAACTGTACAAATGGAATAAGTCTACTAATCGCGCAGAATTATTATATGATCTAGCGACGGTTCCTGGCATCAATGGTGATTTTTATGCAAATTTTGCCTTTTCGCCCGATGGAACATCAATGTATGTTGTCGCTAAATATCCCTTTATTGGCATACTTCGCGCAGCATATAGCCCATTCACAAATGAAATTGTAGGCAATTTCCAGCGATTTGCAGGTACCGGATCCTGGGGCCAGTCTGATGGCAATGGTACAAATGCAAGTTTTGATCAACCTGCGCAGGTTATGGTAGATACAAAGGGTACATTATATATTGCGGAAAAGTTTAATCATTGGATACGCACGGTGTCTCCTTCAGGAGATGTGTTGCGATATGTAGGAGACGGAGGGCCAGGAAACCAAGGGTTTGCGGATGGACAAGGAGGCAATGCTAAATTCAATGAACCAGAAGGTATCGCGATGGATAAAGACGGGAATATATACGTGGCCGATTTGGTCAATTCAAGGATTAGAGTGATAAAAGACGAATAAATTATATCGATGAATAAAAAACAAAATAATATCTATTGTCTGTTGTTATCCGGATTGCTGCTGCTGTCATGCCATAACAACCAGAACTCGGCCAATGGTCAAGGTAACAAAGAAAACATATATTCCGTCGCAAAGGAAGAAGAAATGTTGAATGCTATACCCTTAGCAGATCCATTTATCCTTTATCATGATCATGTATATTATGCATACGGTACGAGTTCAGATAAAGGGTTTGAGGTGTTTTTGTCTGATGACTTGCATGAATGGAAAAAACATCCAGAGATGTTGTTAAAAAAAGAGGACTCTTTTGGTGGGAAATGGTTTTGGGCACCGGAAGTTTACTACAACGAAGCAAAAGGCAAATTTTATTTATTTTATTCTGCTGAAGAACATATCTGTGTGGCAACTTCTAATTCGCCATTAGGGCCATTTCGCCAAGAAATTAAAAAACCGATGTTGGCGGAAAAAGGGATAGATTCTTCGCTCTTTATAGATGATGACGGTACGCCATACCTATATTTCGTCCGGTTTACCAATGGGAATGTAATTTGGGTGGCTGAATTGGAAGATGACTGGGAAACCATCAAAGAAGAAACACTTACCATGTGCATAGAGGCTTCGACTGAAGGATGGGAAGCCACTTTGGGACGTGTAACCGAAGGTGCCTCTGTACTTAAGCGTGACGGTTTATATTATATGTTGTATTCCGGTAATGATTTCAGAAGTTCCGATTACGGCGTGGGATATGCTACGTCTTCATCACCAAGAGGCCCTTGGCAAAAATCGGATAAGAATCCCATTCTTCAGAATCCACAAAAAGGTTTAACCGGCACCGGACACGGAGCGTATTTTCAAGATCAAGAAGGAGCATATAAATATGTATTCCATGCTCATCATGATACGACGACGGTGCATCCTCGATTTATGCATATCGCCAATCTCTCGATAGAAGACAAGGCCATAACAATAGATGAAAACTCCATATGGAGTCCTAAAACCAACAAGGAATAGGGAGGGGAACAAATTAATGATATAAAAACATATAATTATGATAAGGATATTTTTGATAATAACGCTTGTTGTCACGTCGATGATGACTTATGGACAACAAGCACAGGTAAAAGGACGTGTCGTTGATGAGGATAGACAAGGTGTTTCCGAAGTTACTGTTCGGATAAAAGGTGAGCAACGTGTTACCTCTACCAATACAAAAGGTGATTTTGTAATTAGTGCTGCGATCGGTGATGTGCTGCTATTTTCTAAAATAGGGATGGTTGGACAGGAGATGGTGTTCAGTGGACAAACTACAATAGATATAATCATGATGGCCGAAGATCAACAATTGGATGAAGTGGTCGTCATCGGTTATCAGACAATTAGAAAGGCAGATCTTACAGGAGCTGTTTCGGTATTCAAACCAGATGAAATGAAGAATACGACTGTTACAGGTACCGTAGGCGATGCATTGGTGACGGTGCCGGGTGTAAACGTCCGGACAGCAGGTGCACCGGGACGGGAAGGAAAGGTCGAAATCCGGGGAACCGGCACATTTGGGAATAGTAATCCGCTGTATGTTGTAGATGGTGTGATCTCTGGTGCAAATAGAGACTTCAATTTTAATGATATCGAAAGTATTCAAGTTCTAAAAGACGCTTCGGCGGCAGCAATTTATGGCTCCCGAGCAGGAAATGGGGTTATTATTATCACGACTAAACAAGGAGCGGAAGGAAAGATGAAAATTGATCTTTCTTCTAGACGCTCTTTACAATGGTTGCCGAAATATAACTTAACTGATCGGGCGCAATGGATCAAGTTAAATGATTTGGCGTTCATGAATACAATTGCAGATGGAAACCCTAATATCAATGGGCTGGCAAATCATTTCGAAGGGGATACAGATTGGCAAAGTGAAGTGTTCAAGACAGGAATTGTGGATGATCACAATGTCTCGTTTTCAGGAGGAGGCCGTGAAAGTCGCTATTTTATTTCTGGAAACTATCAATCGAATTCGGGAACAGTTATCGGTACGCAAAGTAAACGTTATACACTCCGTTCAAATGCATCTGCCAGTCGAGATTTTGGAGAACATGTTAAATTTACCATAGGCGAGAATATTGTCTTAAGTCATTACGGTATTGACGAAATGGATACGAATCCTATTGTTGATGTTTACCGTATGTTGCCGACGATATCGATCTATGATCCTAGAAACCATGGAGGGTATGGATATGGGAGTGGACCATATAATATTACGTTTGGTACTAATCCATTCGCAAAAGAAGATTTTACAGATACTAGAAATAGTAATTTGAGGGTTCGCGGAAATGCTTTTGCCTCTTTAGATCTTTTCAGCTTATTCAAATACAAATTTAGCTTTGGATTTGACTTTAGTAATGACAATCATCGTTATTTGCGTAAGGTTGGCTCCTGGCAAGTTAACCAACCTATTGATCCGTCGACATTAACGAGACGTCAAGCACAGTATAGCGAATTTGTTTTTGACCATACGTTGGAGTTCAACAAACAATTCGATAAGCATTCCATATCTTCCGTAGTCGGTGCTAGTTACCAACCATATAGCTATCAGCAAGTTTGGGGAGCAAAAAATGATGTTTTAGTAAACAGTCAAACCGACGCATATTTTGAACATCTGGATGCTGCACTGAGAGACCCAAGGACTGGTGGTTTTCAAAACTTAGCAAAGCTATTTTCGGTATTCGGACGAGTTAACTACAATTATGCGGACAAATACCTGCTAAGCGGTACTATACGCAGGGATGAATCTTCACGCTTCTCGCCACAATATAATGTCGGTTATTTTCCATCAGGATCATTAGGCTGGCGTGTAAGTGAAGAATCTTTTTTTAATGCGTCTTGGATAGATGATCTAAAAATAAGAGCGAATTATGGTATTTTAGGAACCTCTAATATCGGGTTTTGGGATTGGGTCGCGTTGATCAATACTTTTCCACAAGCATCTTTTGGAGATAATAGCAGCTCCGTTCCCGGTATGACACAAATTCAATTGTCCAACGCCGACCTGCGATGGGAAAAGTTATCGCAAATGAATGCGGGCTTTGATGCTGTTTTTCTAAAAAACCGTTTTAATGTGACGTTTGAATATTTTATTAAAACGACAAAAGATGTGCTTACTCCTATGCAAATCTTGTTGTCTACGGGGAATAATGGCGGGAATCCTTTTGTTAACGCAGCTACCCTCGAAAATAGAGGGGTAGAATTGGCATTAAATTGGAAAGATAAGATCGGTAGTGATTTTAGATATAGTTTGGACGTCAACGGTTCTTATTTGAAAAACAAGATTGTTGAATTGGGATACGGACGTCAGGAATTTAACCAATGGGACACAAAATCTGTTGTAGGTAGCCCAATAGGAGAGTGGTATTTGATTAAAACCGACGGACTGTTTCGCTCCATGGAGGAAGTCATGTCACACCGGAATAGTGAAGGTGCACTGATTCAACCTAATGCTAAGCCCGGTGATGTAAGATACCTGGATTATAATGATGACGGGCAGATTACCGATGCCGATAGACAATATCTCGGATCGACTATTCCAAAATATTATTTAGGAATGAATATGTCTTTTGAATACAAGGGTTTTGATATGCAAATCCAATCGACCGGTGCTTTTGGCCATATGGCTTTCAACGGTCCGCGATCTGCATTTGACCGTTTTGATGATAACTCGAACTATAGGGCTGATTATGATCCTTGGACTCCGGAAAACACTAATGCAGCAGATCCAAGGCCGATTTTTGCAGACTCCAGAAATGCGCGTCCCGATCAGGATAGATGGTTAGAAAATGGAAATTATTTACGGATTAAGCAGATAGCAATAGGATACAACTTACCCAAGTCTTTGCTTGGTCAACATATTAGAGGCGCACGGGTTTACGTGAATGCGCAAAATTTGGTCACATTTACATCCTACAGAGGGCTTGATCCGGAGTTTTTGAATACCAATATTTGGGATCGCTCATATGATGGTGGAGCATTTCCTAATCCAAAAGGTTTTACGTTTGGTGCACAGTTATCATTCTAAATTATAAATAAATGAAAAAGCTATTTTATATATTTTTAAGTATATGTATGCTTAGTGCATGCAAGGTGGAGGTAGAGAATCCAAATTCGATCACTTTGGAAAGTTTCTGGAATACAGAATTGGATGCAGAATACGGTGTCAATGCCATATATAATATGTTCTACAAACCCGGCACGTATGCCCGGTGGATGTGGTTTAGGTTTGACCTGACTTCAGATGAAGGGTTTAGCCAAAGTCCATGGGCAGAATTGCGCGAATGGACGCAATTTATTTATAATAACTACAATTTTTCAGAAGGCAATGGGATGACCTATGCCGAATGCTATCAAGCCATTTTCAGAGCCAACCAAGCCCTATTTCACATTCCTGATATTGCGTTTGAAGATGAAGAAAAGAAGTCTCGTCTCCTTGGGCAAGCCTATTTTCTGAGAGGTCTTTATTATTATAATTTAGCGGTATTATGGGGTAGCGAGAATAAGAGCGTACCTATTGTGCTCGAACCTTCTACACCGGGTATGCAACCTAATGGAAATACAGAAACTGAAATCTATCAGCAAGCTATCGACGATCTTACCGAAGCTCAAAATTTGCTTCCGGAGGCTTGGACAGGTCAAAATAAAGGTAGGGCAACCAAGGGCGCTGCTTTAGCGCTTCGTGCGAAATGTTATATGCAAATACATCAATGGCAGGAAGCCCAATCTGATTTGCATTGGCTGGTAGAAGGAGAAGGAAGAAGTTATTATGATCTGGTGTCAAATTATGCAGATAATTTTACGTCGGCGACGGAAAATAATATCGAATCGGTGTTCGAAATACAATACTCGGATGTAAACAAAGCTCCGGCAGGAGATGGCCCGAATTCAATAGACCCTAATCTAGGTCTCCATAGAGGACAGTTTTTCGCACCTCCAGGCATCGGATGGACAGACGGTGAGCTGCGTCCTTGGCTTGTTACCGAACTTAAAAAAGAACGTAACCTCACCAATGGATTTGATATTCGACTGAAGTATACCGCTTTCTATCAAGGAATGGAAAACGATTTTCCAGATAATAATCGAATTTATTCGTTGACCAGTAACAATGCGCTTTGGCAACAAGGTAATTGGCAGGGAAGGGTATTCTTCCGCAAATATTCTTCCACAGACAGAGGTTTTGACGATTATTACAACCCGACTAATGTAAGGGTTATCCGTTTTGCCGATGTGTTATTAATGTATGCAGAATGTATTGCGGAAGGGGGGGGAAGCTTAGCTGACGCCGTGCTACACGTAGATCGGGTTAGAGCTCGCGCAAATATGCCGCCACTTGCTACAAACCATTTCGTAGCGACGACCGATCGGGCGCGGTTTCTCAAAAGGCTACAAACAGAGAGGGTATTGGAATTGGCGAGCGAGGGACACCGTTGGGCCGACATCAAGCGTTGGGAGCTGTTGGATACACAGGAGGGAATTGAAGAGTTGAAGCAACGGGATCCCGATTTCAATAATTTTGTGATAGGACGTCATAGAAGCTTACCGATTCCGTCCGATGAAGCCAATAATAATCCTAATGTGGATCAAAACCCGAGATATTAATAAATAGAACAGTTAAAATTTATTCATATGAAAAGATTAGTTTATCTATCACTGGTTCTTATTCTTACAAGCTTTTCGTCTTGTGAGAAAAACAGCGTAAGTGATTTCCAATATACTACGCCGGTATTATTGGGTGATCCGAATATTTTGTATCATGACAATACCTACTATGCTTACGGTACGAATGCCTCTGACGGCATTGAGGTATATACTTCTGAAGATCTTCATACCTGGCATAAATCTCCTCATTTAGCCCTACATAAGGACAGCACTTGGGCAGAGCGATGGTTTTGGGCACCTGAAGTGTACTATGTTCCTGAAAAAAACAAATTCTTTATGTA
Organism: Sphingobacterium corticibacterium; assembly: GCF_004208525.1. Lineage (GTDB taxonomy): Bacteria > Bacteroidota > Bacteroidia > Sphingobacteriales > Sphingobacteriaceae > Sphingobacterium > Sphingobacterium corticibacterium. Next base: position 381,969 of record NZ_SGIT01000001.1, read on the forward strand.
TTTTACAGCTGATGAGCATATAGGTGTCGCCACAGCAGACAGTCCACTCGGTCCATTTACCCAAGAAATGAAAGAACCGATGTGGATAGATGGAAAAGCCATCGACAATTCCTTATTTATCGACGATGATGGTACGCCTTATTTGTACTTTGTCCGTTTCACCGATGGATCGGTAGTTTGGGTCGCAGAATTGGAAGATGATTTGAAGACCGTAAAAAATGAAACGCTGGCTCCATGTATCCATGTATCACAAAATTGGGAAAGGATCCAAGGCCGAATTAACGAAGGACCATTTATCGTTAAACATGGAGAGCTCTATTATATGACCTATTCAGCTAATCATTTTGAAAGCCCTTACTATGGTGTTGGATATGCTACTGCAAATTCACCCTACGGACCTTGGACGAAATACGAAGGAAATCCTATCTTGCAAAAACCAAAAGACTATATTGGTGTCGGACATCATTCACTTTTCAATGATAAACACGGACAATTAAAAATAGTCTTCCACGCCCATTATGCTCCCGGTAAGGTGTTACCTCGTATTATGTTGATGGCAGATGTGGATTTTTCAGATGATGCAGTGCCCGTTATGAAAATTGGGGAAGAAGTGTTGGCTCCCGTTGTCAGCAGATAGACGTATGGCCAAATCGCTATGAATTACGTAAATGATATTAGAGATAATGAGATACATGGTTAACAAATTCTTTTTGATAATTGTACTGACTTTAGTATATAGTGTAGGTTATGGGCATATTATGCCCGAATCAACTTGGCGGATTTCCTTAAAAAAACCTGGCAATCCGGCGGTGGATTATAAGTTGAAAGCGGATGATTCTGGCATGTTGGGGGCAGATCAAAATCTCCCTATAACTATCAAACGTCAAGTAAGCGAAACAACAGCCGGCATGAGTATCGTCGTCGAGTTGACAGCTACAGAGACCGTTTTCTATAATTTTGAGGAACTTTACGAATTGCCTGCCGTGGAGCACGACGATTGTCAGTTTTTGATGCCCGGATTTTGGTATCGTCGCAATTTACGTTCTCCACAGGAAGCACCTTCCTTTGCAACCAGTGATAGCTGGCAAGTACGTGAGGATCGTTTGAGTATACCCTTGACGGGTATATACAGCGAGAAAACAGGCGATTATTATACTGTCATGCGCTTAGATGAATTTGCTCATGAAAGTCTGACGGCGCTTAGCGAAGGAGAAGTGATTCTTTCTGGAAAAACCTCACTTGGTTTTACCGGCTTTCGTAATAGGGGAGGAACCGCTTCCCTTGTTTTTGGCTTTCCTTATAACGAATTTCCTAATACGTATATACGTAAACTTATTCTTGCCCCTGCGGTACGCGCATTCGAGAGATTGGAAAAAGGTGAAGTTCGCCGGTTGACTTGGGAAATTCGAAAAGGTAGAGCCATAAACTATTCCGCTTTTGTTGCTGATGTGTGGACTTATTCTTATGATTCGTTAAAGCCACCCGTTTATGCGGATGCTATGAGCACGAGACAAGCGAAAGAGGCCCTGTCTAATTTTTTTAGAGAAAGTTATGTAGACAAATTTGATTTGAAATACTTTTCCGGTGTACATATGCGTACTGATGATTGCGAAAGTACAGACGCGACTGAAGTCGGTTTTATCGGACGGGTTTTATTGAATGCATTCAATGCGTTGGAGTATGGAGAAGAAACGGCAGATAACGATCTTATAAACAAGGCTCGTCATACATTTGATTCCTATCTTCTGCACGGGTTTTCTGAAAACGGGTTCTTCCATGAATATGTTGATTACCAGAAGGACAGCGTGACGCTGGAATACAGTCTCCGTCGCCAATCAGAAGGACTCTTTGCCATATTAAACTATCTTAAATATGAACGAGACAAAGGGAGAAAACATCCTGAATGGGAAAATAAAGTAAAAACACTTTTTACAAATCTACAACAGTTACAGGAGGAAGATGGAAGCTTCCCCAGAAAGTTTGACGGAGCATTTCATATTACGGATCCTTCTGGAGGTAGTACACCTTCTGCGGTGCTGCCACTAACTATGGGCTATGCTTATTTTAAAAATAAGTCTTATCTGGAAAGTGCCAAACGTGCGGGGAAATACCTGGAGGAAGAACTGATAACGAAAGCTGACTATTTTTCTTCTACGTTGGACGCTAATTGTGAAGATAAAGAAGCGTCGTTGTATGCCTCTACCGCCATGCATTACCTAGCGATGGTAACAACCGGAAAAGAAAGGCAACATTATGTTGATTTGTGTCAGCAAGCAGCCTATTTTTGCCTTTCTTGGTATTATTTGTGGGATGTTCCTTTTGCACAGGGACAGATGTTAGGTGATGTGAATTTTAAATCTAGAGGCTGGGGAAATGTTTCGGTCGAGAACAATCACATAGATGTTTTTATTTTTGAATTTGCGACAGTGCTCGATTGGTTAGCAAAAGAAAAAAAGGAACCAAGGTTTTCCGAATTTTCTTCGGTGATAAAAACAAGTATGTTGCAACTGATGCCGCAAAAAAATTCTTTGTTCGACATTGGGAAGCCTGGCTATTACCCAGAAGTTGTACAGCATACCAACTGGGATTATGGCAAAAATGGGAAAGGCTTTTATAACGATATATTTGCACCCGGATGGACGGTTGCGTCGCTCTGGCAAATGTTGAGCCCCGATCGTGTTACTTCATTTTTTGAAGCAAGAAAATAAATAGCGAAAAGACGATATGTATTTTTTTGTTTTATTTATAGAAATAGATTATCTTTGCACCTCGAATTGTTGAAGATATAATAATCATAGGAAAAAAATAAAATAAAATATAATGAAAAAAGATCTGCATCCATCAAACTACAGATTAGTTGTTTTCAAAGATATGTCTAACGACTATTCTTTTGTAACTAAATCATGTGTAGACACAAAAGAGACTATTACTTGGGAAGATGGTAACGAGTATCCATTGGTGAAATTGGAGATTTCGCACACATCACACCCTTTTTATACAGGTAAGATGAAATTAGTTGATACAGCAGGACGTATCGACAAATTCCGTAGCCGTTACCAGAAGTAATTTAAATTACCGGTTTCGGTCAAAAATAACTTTCATCCCGATAGGTTCTTCTTGTCGGGATTTTTTTATGTAAATTTATCGGACTATGCTGTTAGAAGTCGTATTACATGATCGAGCCCCATGGCGAGAACATTTATTGCCTATGGCTTTCACAAGACCAGTGGGAGCTTTTCGAGTAGGAATTTTGACAATCCAGGAGAAATGGCAATTGTTATTGGGTGTTTCGGTTAGCTTCTATACAGAACTCTATCTTCAAGAGAAATTTCATAGTCCGTCACCTTCTGCAACCTATTTGGTCGTGCGCGCCGACCTATGTCCGACTATCGACTTGGTCAATGCTTTATCTATTTTGCAGGAAGGATGTGTGTTGGAAAAAGATGGTGATTGGATTGCCTATAAGGTCAATAAGTGGTGTCCAGAACCTACGGGAGATACATTAAACGTACATCCTTATGAGGGGGAACTGCACCGTATTCAATTTTTAGAGGATATTTATCTTCATAATGCTACGCAAATTTCTTTTGATTTTGAGTTGCTCACAAAAGGAAAAACTTCGGCTATCTTACATGATTCTAATACGGTGATAGGTGATAACCTCTATGTGGGGACAAATGTGACGGCATTTAGTTGTACGTTTAATACGTTGGATGGTCCTATTTATATCGCCGACGATGCTTTGCTGGAACAGGGAAGTCATTTAAAAGGTCCGATTGCTATCGGTAAAGGTGGGAGAGTAAAGATGGGAAGCCGTTTGTATCCGAATGTAAGTGTAGGACCGAACGCTACTATTGGAGGAGAAGTCAATAACACCGTGATGTGGGAAAATAGTGCAAAAGGGCATGACGGCTATCTCGGTTGTGCGGTAATTGGCGAAGGGTGCAATTTGGGGGCAGGTACAAGCAATTCTAACCTTCAAAACAATTGGAAGCCTATTAAGTTGTATGATTATAAACTTGGTGATTGGCGGAAAACAGTACGGAATAAAATAGGGGTTTTTATGGGCGATTTCGCTATGTGTGGTATCAACTCGTCTATTACGACCGGTGCGGTGATTGGGGTAGGCGTACAGGTGTCTATGTCAAATATTATTCCGAAGTTTGTTCCGGACTTTTCCTGGATGACAGATGAAAAGAAGGAAAGATATGTGTGGCATAAATTTGAGGATATGTTGAAAGAGCGGGGGAGAATAGTAAATAAACGTGTACAGGAAAAAGATCTTCGCCTATTGTGGGAGGTCTATTGTATGACGAGACAGGAAGAATTTAATATATAAAATAGATAACAATTTAAAAACGATGAGAAAAAAAATTGTAGCAGGAAACTGGAAGATGAATCTGGATTACGAGAAAGGTGTAAGCTTATTCTCGGAAATTGTAAATATGGTAAAGGATGAGGTCGTGGGCGACCAGGAAGTTATCGTATGTAGCCCCGCTATTCATTTGCACAGTATTGCAAAGCTAGCGGAGCCCGTAAGTAACGTTGCTGTCGGTGCGCAGAATATCCACCAAGCAGAATCTGGAGCATATACAGGTGAAATATCCGGAGCGCAGGTAAAATCGACAGGTGCAGGTTATGTTATTTTAGGCCATTCGGAGCGTAGAGCATATTTTGAGGAGACCGATGCTTTATTGGCGCAGAAAGTTGATGCTGCATTAACGAACGGTTTAAAGCCAATTTTCTGTATTGGAGAAACAAAAGACGAACGTGAAGGAGGGAAGGTTTTTGATGTTATCAAAGCACAACTGGAAAAGGGCATATTCCATTTGTCTAGTGAAGATTTTGAAAAAGTAATATTGGCTTACGAACCTGTGTGGGCTATTGGAACGGGGTTAACGGCGTCTCCAGAGCAGGCGCAGGAAGTACATGCGTTTATACGTGAAACGATTGCAAATCAATATACACAAAAAATTGCCGATGAAACGACTATCCTATACGGGGGAAGCTGTAATCCTGCAAATGCAAATGAGTTGTTTTCACAGCCGGATATCGACGGTGGATTGATCGGTGGTGCATCCTTGAAATCACGAGACTTTTTAGAAATTGTAAAGGTTTTTAATACGAAATAATGAAGTATTCCTCGGTTGCGTTTACTTCTTCCTCCATAGAAGATTGGCAGCGGGATCTGCTCATTGATTCTTTGGGAACGATTGGCTACGATACTTTTGAGCAGCTAGAGCAGGGATTTATAGCCTACATCCCCACAGTTTCTCTCGATGTACAGGCATTGGAAACAATGTTGTTGCAGGAAGCTGTAGGTTTTGATATCCATTATACTATCAAAGAAATAGAAGATCAGAACTGGAATGAGCTATGGGAGAGTAATTTTCAGCCGATTATGGTGGATGATATATGTTACGTACGGGCCACCTTTCATGCACCGAAACCGGATGTGCCTTACGAAATTATCATCGACCCTAAAATGTCATTTGGAACAGGGCATCATCAAACAACCTCGATGATGCTCTCCTATATTTTAGAGAATGACTTCAAGGATAAAGAAGTATTGGATATGGGATGCGGTACGGGCATTCTTGCCATATTGGCCGTCAAATGTGGTGCAAGACAGGTTCTGGCGGTGGACTATGATGAAGTTTGTGTAGAAAGTGTCGCAGAAAATAAGGTACGGAATAATATTGTGCCTATCGATGCAGAATTAGGGTCAGACGAACGTATAAAAGATAGGATGTTTAATGTTATTCTTGCCAATATCAATCGTAATATCTTAATGGATCAATTCGAACAATACGGGCGAAGTACAAGGCCAGGCGGAGAATTGTATATTAGTGGTTTCTATGATGGGGAAGATCTGGAGATATTGACGCAAAGAGCCCAATCTGTGGGCTTTATTTATCAGCATAAAAAGGTGCAGGATAGATGGTGTGCAGCAAAGTTCGTGAGATGTTGACTTTTTATTTGTAAGAAGTATGCGAGTTCATTTTATAGCCATTGGCGGTGCGGTGATGCACAATTTGGCCATTTCGTTGGCGGAGCAAGGGCACCAAGTGAGTGGATCGGATGATCAGGTTGTGGAGCCATCCAAGTCCAGGCTGAAAAATGCAGGACTTTTGCCTAAAACGATGGGTTGGTTTCCAGAGAAAATAACGGAGGATATTGATGCCGTAATTTTGGGTATGCACGCAGAAAGTGATAACCCGGAGTTGCTTCAGGCACAAGCGTTAAATATTAAGATTTACTCTTTTCCCGAATTTATCTATGAACAAAGCATGGATAAAACCCGGGTGGTTATTGCAGGGACGTACGGTAAAACCACAATCATGAGCATGGTGATGCATGTACTCAAAAAATTGAGACGTGATTTTGATTATCTCGTAGGTGCACAGTTGGAGGGGTTTGATTCGCTAGTAAAACTGACCGCCCATAATAAAATTATTTTATTGGAAGGAGACGAATATTATGCTTCTCCAATAGATCATCGTTCTAAGTTTCATCTTTTTCATCCCAATATTGCGTTAATCAGTGGGGTAGAGTGGAACGAAAGCAGGGCAAATATGGGGCAGGACGAGTATATTAAACAATTCGAAACATTTATTGATACTATCGTCTCTAAAGGTACGCTAATTTACAACAAAGATAACCTGAATTTGGTGAAGATTGTGGAAGCGACTTCCGACTGTCCGATTAACCGACATGGTTATAAGCTGCCTGAATACTCTATTAACAAGGGCGTAACGTATCTTCATTTAGGGGAAAAACGTATTCCCTTACAAGTGTTCGGGAAATTAAACTTATCGAATATAGCCGGCGCATATACAGTCTGTGAATGGCTGGGTATAAAGCGAGTTGATTTTTACGACGCAATCAAAGATTTTAGAAGCTCCATCCGCTATCTAGAGTTTGTAGCGAGCGATAACGAAAGTGTGGTATATCAAGACTTTCTATATTCCCCTTATAAGCTCCGAACGAGTATTCATGCGGTTAAAGAGCAATTTCCCGGTCAGGAACTGGTAACTATTATTGAACTAAATGCCTATGATGTCATCAATCGAAGTTTTCTAGACACTTATCGAGAATCCATGAACGAGTCCGATTATGCAGTGATCTTGATCAATAAAGACGTTATAAAGGAGAAAAATATATTAATAAGTAATTTAGAGTCGGAAATTCAACAGGTCTTTAATCATAAAAATCTTGTATTCTTGACAGAAGTTTCTTCGTTAGAAATCTATTTAGATAAATTTAAGTCACTGGGTTTTAATCTTTTATTTATGATTTCGCCCGACCATAATAGTATGGATATTGTCAGTTTTGCAGATAAATTCCTTAAAAATTATTAATTATTCTGTAAAATGCTGTCTTTTTATTATTTTTGGAAGAGAGAGAGAATTATCCGATTGAAAAAGATAGCAACTACCAGAAATGAATGCACTAGGAAAGAAAATTCGTCTGTTAAGACATCAAAAAGGATGGAGTCAAGAAGATGTAGCAAAACGTTTGGACATTTCAATTCCTGCCTTTTCGAAAATTGAAACAGGTATTACTGACGTAAACTTATCCAGATTGAACCAGATTTCCAAACTATTTGGTATGTCATTGGTTCAGTTATTGTCTACATCGGATTCGGAAGAAGATCGACAGGCACAAGATGAAATTGAGGAGCTGAATAGCAAACTGCAAGTTCGGGAGGCTGAAGTAATAGAGTTACAAAAGAAGGTTATTGAACTATACGAACAGCTTCATAAAAAGTAATTTAGGAATTTTGGTTTATTAAAAAAGAGAGCACAACACTATGCTCTCTTTTTTTGATTCATATAAGAATCTTCATCCATTAAAAATCATCGTCATCATCGTCAAAATCGCCAAATTCTTCGATAGAATCCATCTCATCTAATTCGAAATCGTCATCATAGACATCATCCGCATCATCTTCCGGACCGTTAAAATTGATAATTTCTTCAACCAAAACCTCATTTTCTGCCGCTACCATCATAGTCTTGTCGTGTTAATAAATGATAAATCTATTGTTTGTTACCGAGCGTAAAAATAATCAAGAATCTTCTAACTTGAAATTTTTTTTGTTTTTTTATCGCTTGTCAGCCAGTGAGTTAAAATGAGAATACGTGATTAAGCTATTTTGCCGCTTCGCCTATGCTATTATCCTCTGTAATAATGTCTTTTAGCTGTGGTAAATCTTTGACCGACTTGATGCCGAAGTGCTGCATAAATTGCCCACTAGTTGCGTATAGCAGGGGTTTACCAATAGTTTCTGCTTTTCCAATAATTTCGATGAGATTCTTTTCCAACAACCGTTGAATGGAGTAATCACAGTTCACGCCCCGAATTTGCTCCACCTCCAATTTGGTGATAGGCTGTCGATAGGCAATGATAGACAATGTTTCCAAAGCTGCTTGGCTAAGTTTCTTTTTGTCCTTATGTGCTTGAAGTTGGTTGACAGCTTCGTGGTATTTTTCTTTCGTCAAAAACTGGTAATGTTTATCAAAAATTTGAAGGCTGAAGATTTGGTCTTCATCATCGTATTTTTCTGCAATTTTCTTTAATAGATCTAATACCTCCTGTTTATTGATGTCGATGGCTAATGCATCTTTAAGTACCTGCTTCAGATCATTGGCATTAATGCCCTCTTCGGATGCGAAAATAATAGCCTCTATATTTAACAATATATCCTTCATCCTTCTTCTCGTTTGTCTCTATAACTATTTAGTAATTAATGACTTGTTCTTCCATCTGCGGCAATTCCCGGAAATCATATTTCTGTGTACGTAATTGTGGTTCGAACCCAGCTTCCCGAATAGCTTCCTGTATAGATGTAGATGTGAACCGATGTGGTGCCCCTGCAGCGGAAACCACATTTTCCTCTATCATAATGGAACCGAAATCATTTGCCCCTGCATGTAAACACAGCTGTGCCGTTTTCTTTCCTACGGTGAGCCAAGAAGCTTGTATGTTCTTGATATTGGGAAGCATAATACGGCTCAATGCAATCATCCGAATATATTCTTCGCCGCTCACATTGTTGGTGATGCCCCGTAGTCGTTTTAACAAGGTGCCATCATCTTGGAAAGGCCAAGGTATAAAGGCGATGAATCCATAGGCGTCCACAGGTTTTTCGTGTTGAACTTCGCGAATCCACACTAGATGTTCAAAACGTTCTTCTATGGTTTCAATATGACCGAACATCATGGTAGCAGATGTGGGTAGGTGGACTTGATGCGCAGCACGCATCACGTCTAACCATTCTTGTCCACCGCATTTGCCTTTTGAAATTAATCTTCGTACTCGATCGTTCAGTATTTCCGCGCCAGCTCCCGGCAACGAGTCCAATCCCGATGCTTTCAATGCCCGAAGTACTTCAATATGGGATAATCCTTCTAATTTTGCGATATGTGCAACCTCCGGAGGACCGAGGGAATGTAGCTTGAGGGTTGGGTAGAGTTCTTTGAGTTGCTTGAACAATGTCGTGTAAAACTCCAGACCCAAATCAGGATGGTGTCCGCCTTGTAAAAGTAGTTGGTCGCCGCCATAGCGAAATGTTTCTTCGATTTTCTGCTTGTAAGTTTCGATATCCGTGATATAGCTATCTTCATGGCCCGGACGACGAAAGAAATTACAAAATTTGCAGTTTGCAATACAAACATTAGTCGTATTGACATTGCGGTCAATCTGCCAAGTAACCTTGTTATGCGGAACCTGTATTTTTCGCAACGCATTAGCCACATAGGTCAAATCTGCCGTCGCAGCATTCCGGTATAAATACATACCTTCTTCCTTGGATAGGAATTCAAAATTAAGCGCGCGCTCAAGTAATTTGTCTACATTCATTATCAACAAAGATACATAGGATTTTTATTTTTTTAACGAAAGGTTTATACCGCTGATAAACTATTCTTACAAAATATTGTTATATTTATTTGAAAAACGAATTTAAAATCTTAAAACATCTATAATATGGAACTAACACATGTAGCAGATAGCGGACGATGGCTTGCTGTAAATGATGAAATACAGATTGGGGAGCTGATATATCAAGTAGAGGATAATGTTATGACGATTTCTCATGCGGAGGTTGAACCTTTCTATCGTGGAAATAAAATTGCGGAGGAGCTTGTGTTGGCAGCGATTCGTCAAGCACGGGAGAATGCCTGGAAAGTAGTTCCGGCTTGTTCCTTCGCAAAAACGGTATTTGAACGATACCCCGGCGAACAGGATGTGTTAGCGTAGTGAGTGATGAGAAAGTTAGAGCGGTGTTTTCAAAATCACAAAACAATCAATAATATCGCCGAAATAACGACTAATGTCATAATGAGCATGCGAAATTTCTTCTCTGGAAGGATCTTGACAATTTTTATACCGATGTAACCGCCCAGCAGAATGAAAGGGATAGCGAATAAGTTGAGATAAAGTCCCGCCCAGGTAAGGTTATGCCAAACGAAAGCCTGCAATGGGATTTTCGTGAAATTCAAAAGCATAATGAACCAAGCAGAAGTCGCCGCAAAGCTGATTTTGTTTAGCCGTTTAGAAAGCATATAAACGGATAGCGCCGGGCCAGCAGCATTACCTATCATCGTCGAAAAACCGAGGATAAAACCAAACACAGGGGAATACCATCGGTTTTTCGTCAGTTTATCCTGTTTCTGTTGGGATGTTTTTCCCAGCCAGATCATAATGCCTACCCCCACGATAATACAGATACCAATAAGCAGTTTAAATACTTTATCATTGATGTAATTACCGAGAAGTAACCCAACAATCAGCCCAAAGAGGGAAGCAGGCAATAGTTTTTTTACTTCTCCCCAAAGAAATTCTTTCCGGTAATAAATAACAGCGACGAGATCGGCGATACAAAGTAGAATTAATATGATGCCAGTCGAATACTTTGCGCCGAATAAGAAAGCAAATAACGGTACAGCTAATGTTCCAATATTTTGGATGCCTGTTTTCGACATACCTATTAGCACGGCACATACAAAATACAAAGCCCACCCGACTGGTGAGGAAAGGAGTTGCAGTGCTTCGTTCATGGAACTAGCTTTTCAATAAATCCAATACGCGTTCGGCGTCGATTTCACTATAATCGTGAATATAAAGAGAACAAGGCGGCAATTCTTCTTTCCGGTGGGAGCTCAATACGCCGACCACCTTCATTCCCGCATTTCGTGCAGCGGTGACACCTGAAAAAGAATCTTCAAAAACAACACAAGCACCCGGCGGTACGCCTAGTTTATCAGCAGATTTTAAATAGACCTCCGGATGTGGTTTATGCTGCGTGACATTTTCACTAGCTAATAACGACTCCATTTTAGTTTCAATCTTTAATTCATCAACAATCAATTTTAGATTGGCAAAGGGAGCGGAAGTAGCCACTGCCGTTTTAAATTCTTTTGATTTTAAATCGTCCAGAAATGTTAAATAATGGGGTAACGGATCTATTTCTTGTTTATAGATTTCCCGAAAAAGGGATTCTTTTTCATTTTCCAATTGCGCTAATTCTTCCCCTGTGATCGTTCTTTTGAAGAAATGGGTCATAATATAACTATTATGTTTCCCATACATGTGCTCTTCAAATTCCTTTTCGGTATAAGGAATTTTATATTTATCAAAAAAATGTTCGAATGCTTTCGCATGGAAAGGATTTGTATGACAAATTACCCCATCCATGTCAAATATCACGGCAAATGATTCCATGCAGCAAAGATACAGTTTTATTGACTAAAAAACTTCCTTTTGATAAGCGCAATATCTTCGGGGTGATCAACAGCTATCGTATCGAATTCGGTTTCTGCTATTTTGATTCTATAACCATTTTCCAACCACCGTAATTGTTCCAATCCTTCTGCCTTCTCGTAAGACGATACGGGTAGTTTCGTGATCTCCTTTAGGATGTCGACTTGATAACCATATATACCAATATGTTTGAAATAAGTATAATCCTTTAGCCAGTCTTCTCGTTGCGTGTCTCGTTGAAAGGGGATAGTCTGCCGCGAAAAATACAAAGCTTCTTTTTTGGCGTTCACGACTACCTTGGGCGTACTCTCATTAAACAGATCATCGGGATTATCTATTTTCTTGATCAAGGTTCCGATTTCGGTTGATGCATCTTGAAAAAGGTTACTCAGCAGCTCAATCTGCAAAGGGCTTATAAAAGGTTCATCACCTTGGATATTAATGGCCACATCGAAGCCACTTATTTTCGAAACCACCTCAGCACAGCGATCGGTTCCAGATTGATGCGTCGAAGATGTCATGATTACATTTCCGGCAAATGAGCGGACATGCTCCTCAATTCTGGTGTCGTCCGTGGCAACAATGACCTCTGAAAGACCAGCGCAACCCTTTACCTGTTCGTAAACACGTTGTATCATGGATTTACCACCAATATCAACTAATGGCTTCCCCGGAAAGCGGGACGATTCATACCTTGCTGGGATAATTCCGATTGTTCTCATATCCAAAGTAAGTCATTACTTTGTTTACCTCAAAAAAAATAATCAAAATTTCCTTCACACCAACGCACAGTTTGTGGCGGAAGAAAGGACTATAATACACGATCGTAATAAACATGATTAAACTTTCTTTCAAAAAAAATGTTTAACAAAGTAATGACCATAACACAATTATTTAAGAAAATACTGCCCTTTACCAAACCCTATAAGAATTTAATAGCTTATACGCTCTTGTTGACACTGGTTGGATCTTTCGCCGCCCAGGTGAATGCCTTTATATTGAAATATACGGTAGATACCATTAGTGAGCTTCTGGTCGACAACCAACCGCTATCCCAAGGTTTCTACCTGCTGGGTATTATAGCGGCGGTGTTGCTTGGAAAGGAAATCTTGTATGCTGCCGTGCAATTCGGACAAAAATTTTATGGAGAGAAGCTGAGAATTGAGATTGCCCGTGATTTTTCGCAAGCCATTATCGAAAAAATATTAACGTATCGAATGGCTTTCTTTACGTCACCCGAGAATGAATCGGGTAAGCTACAAACGCGTATTGATGCTGGGATAAGCAGTTTGACCAGATTGGTGCAGAACTTTTTTATCGATATTCTTCCGTTATTCAGTAATGCGATCGTGGCATTGATATGTATGTTTCTGGCGAATTTTTATGTGGGCTTAGTCGGACTGTTATTGGTGCCCGTCTATTTTTATGTTTCCCAACGCCAAGCAAGTCGATTGTCTGGTTTTCGGAGAAGTATGCGGAAGTATCGTGAAAACAAAAGCAACCAAATTATCAATCTGATTGAATCTATTCTGGTGATAAAGTCATTCGGTAGGGAAAAAATTGAGGCCGAACGGCATCAGAAAATTCAATACGATATGACAGAAAACCAGATGGCGACCCGTAAAACAAGCTATCTGTTTGAAAGTGTGAAGAGTTTTATCGAACAGATCGGGGTTGTACTGGTCATTATGCTGACGGCTTATTTTGTGTTGAACGAACAAATGAGCCTGGGTGCCATCATGTTTCATATTCTGCTTTTCAATAATGTGTCTGCACCTATTCGTCAACTTCATCGTATCTATGATGAAGTAAATGATGCACTAATCTATTCGGAAGGCTTCTTTAGTATTTTGGAAGAGGAAGAACAGCGTGAACCTACCGGAACCTATCGGCCGCATAAAATTAAAGGATTAATTGAAATAAGAAATGTCGATTTTCATTATCCTAACGGATTGCAGGCGTTAAAAAATGTGAGTATGGTAGTCCAGCCTAATCAGAATACAGCTTTGGTCGGGTTGTCTGGTGCGGGGAAAAGTACGGTTATCAATTTGTTGGATAAGTTTTATAGCCCTACGAAAGGGCAGATTTTGTTGGATGGTGTAGATCTGGCAGATTATGACACAGCCTATTTGCGCGAACATGTAGGCTTGGTGTTGCAGAAGAATCATATTTTTAAGGGTAGTATTGCTGAGAATATCCGGTACGGAAAAACAGATGCTTCTATGAATGAAATTAAAGTAGCCGCTAAAAAAGCATATATACATGAGCAGATTTTGGATTTACCGAATGGATATGATTCGGATGCGCATTTGCTATCCGGTGGGCAACAACAGCGGATCGCTATCGCGCGTCTCTTCTTGAAAGACCCACCCATTATTTTCTTGGACGAACCGACGGCAAATCTAGATGCAATAGCTACGGAACAGATAAAAAATAGTCTGGATGCGATTAAAACAGGACGGACGGTGATTATTGTTTCGCATAGTATTTCGCAGATTATCGATGCTGAACATATTGTCGTGATGGAAAAAGGACAGGTCGTGGAAGACGGTACGCACGAAGACTTGTATCCCAACCACAGCGTGTATCATCGTATCTTTACCGCGATGGCCAATAGTTTGAACATAGAGAAGATTACAAGATCCATGCAGAAGCAGTGATTTTTAGGTCTATTTTTTGCTGTAAAACGAAACAGGTGATTACGTAAGTATTGTTCAACTATATGTTTTATTCTTTATTAAGATGGTTTGTGCGCTTGGGATTAAAATGGTATGCGCCGGGGCTGACAGTTAAACATTTGCAGTTAGCTCCATATTCCTATCCCGCTATTGTCATCGCTAATCATCCAAATTCTTTTTTCGATGCTTTGGTAATTGCAGCTTTTGCTCCGGTAAAGATTTGTTTTCTTGCCCGGGGAGATGCTTTTAAACATCCGGTAGCCAATATTGTTTTACGCGGATTATATATGTTGCCCGTCTATAAACGAAGAGATGATGAGGAATCCGGGATCAAAAACGATTTTACATTTGATGAGTGCATACGACGACTGGTAGCAGGGCAACATATCCTTCTGTTTCCGGAGGGAAAATCCCGGAATATCTGGGAACTGCAGCCATTTATGAACGGCGGATTGACATCGCTGCTGGAGCGTTCTTATAAGGCAGGATTGCCTGTGCAGATTCAAGCGTATACGTTAAATTATAATTCTTTCCAACATGTACCCAAAGCGATCGAATTGCGTGCATTATCTCCTTTAGATACGACGGATTATATCGCTGGTCATCAGATGCGAACAGGTGATGTTATCCAAGATGTACGGAATGATCTTTTGGAAACGATGGTTATGACACCATTGGTTGCAAAGCCCCGTTCAAGTAAAGAAATCTATTGGTGGCGTATTCCTGCCAAAATCGGATATTACACACAATTTTGGTTTTACCGGCTGTGGCGGAATTATGTGAAAAAGAAAACAGTGGGAACCATCTTTTACGATTCTCTCCTGTTTGTCGCTCTTTTATTTTCGTATCCGTTATTGGTTTTGTTTTGTAGTATCCTTGTTGGTAAGCTGCTCGGTTTTGGGGCGGGAGTGTTCCTCTTTATTTTTTTGCCCGGAACAGCATATGCAATGGCTAGATATCAAGGTGCGGTAACCGAAACGGAAACGAACATCCCTAAGCGAAATTCTTGGAACAACCAAGGAGAGGCCGGCGAGAAAGTTCAATAAGAATCCGCGATTTGTGTAATAAACTTATCCCAGTTTACCTTACTTGTTTTTTCCCCTAGTCGGACGATAATAAGATGTTTATGAGGATCAACAAAAATATATTGTCCTAATATACCCTTTGCATAGAATTGTTTTGCATTTTTGGTGAGCCACCACTGATATTGGTAAAAAGGCGCACTATGATCAGCTGTGTCTAAGCGGATAGATTCTTTTACCCATTGTTCTGGAACGATTTGTTTGCCATTCCAATTTCCGTTGTGTAGATACAGCCGTCCTAATTTAGCAAAATCTCTTGCGCGGGCATTGAGGCAACAAAATGTTTTTTCCAGTCCGTCTTTTTTTCTGTCGAGGCTCCATGTGGCCTCATATTCCATCCCCAGTGGTTTCCAAATCTTTTCTTCTAGATAAGAACTAATGGTTTGATTTTCTAAAGCTCTTTCCAATACCAGTCCGAGAAGTTGGGTTGTTCCACTAGTATAGTTGAACTTTTCACCTGGTATATCTTTCAATTTCAGCTTATTAATGGCTTTACGTAAATTCGTGCCATAGTAAAAAGTAGCTGCATGTCCAAAAGGATTGGTATAGCTTTCGTTGAAATCAAGACCAGAAGTCATTTGCAATAAGTGTTTTATGGTGACAGCGTCAAATCCATTTCGTTTTAATTCAGGGATATAGTTGGTGATAGGGTCATCTGCAGATTGAATTTTTCCATCTTTAATAGCAATGCCGATGAGCATCGATAGAACGGACTTTGCCATGGAAAAAGAGGCTACTATAGATTCATCATCATATTTGTTGAAATATTTTTCATATTGAATACTATCATTTTGTATAACCAAAAACGCTACAGTTTTGGTGTGCTCCAAATACGTGTCAAAATATACATTTCCTTCCGCTGTTTCGATACCTTTAAGCGGTTTAGGCTGTTGAGCTGCAGGAAAGGTGAAAGGAGACGATGTGGTTTCTATCGTGCGGTAAGGGAATATTTTGTGATCGGTGATATTAGCGAAGTTATAGAACACAAATCTTCCTAGCTTGCACGATTGAAAAAGTAGTACGCATAAAAGCATAAAACAGATGATTTTGGCTGTACTTTTCATAAAATCTATTGTACGAGGTTTACGTTTTATATTCTTCTAATATACAAAAAAAGACCCGCCAATTGGCGGGTCGCATGTATTATTTGTTTTTTTCACACCACTTACGTGCATTCACGAAAGCTTCTAACCACGGGGTAACCTCATCCTGTCTTTCAGCAGGATAGTATGCCCAATTCCATTGGAAGATAGAACGTTCGATATGCGGCATCGTTACGAGGTGACGCCCCGTCTTATCACAAAGCATAGCGGTGTTAAAATCTGATCCATTTGGATTATGCGGGTATTGGTCGTAAGCATATTTAGCCACGATGTTGTATTGGTCTTCGCTGTGCGGGAGGTTAAACTTACCTTCACCGTGTGAAATCCATACACCCAATGTACTCCCTGCCAAAGTAGATAACATAATGGAGTTGTTATCTTGTATTTTTACCGAAGCAAAACTAGATTCGTGTTTTTGCGATGTATTGTGGAGCATTTTTCCATGCACGTTGTGATCCGGATTAATGAGTTCCAATTCCATGAACAACTGGCAACCGTTACAGATGCCGACCGACATTGTGTCTGGACGCGCAAAGAAGTTTTCTAAAGCCTTTTTCGCCTTCTCATTATAAAGAAAAGCTCCGGCCCAACCTTTTGCTGAACCCAATACATCTGAATTAGAGAAACCGCCTACCGTACCGATAAATTGAATGTCTTCTAGTGTTTCGCGACCTGAAATCAAGTCAGTCATATGAACATCCTTTACGTCAAAACCGGCTAGATACATCGCGTTGGCCATTTCTCTTTCGGAATTTGAACCTTTTTCCCGGATGATAGCTGCTTTTGGTCTTGTCTTCCCATCTGCTGTACGTACAGGCTTTTTACCATCAAATTGCGATGGGAAAACCACCTTTATAGGTTGATTTTTATAGTTGTTATAGCGCTCCTGCGCCATGCCGTTTTTAGATTGTTTGCTATCCAATAAAAACGAAGTTTTGAACCATATATCGCGGGTTTCCACAACGTCAAATGTAAATTCCTCTGCACTGTTTTTGAAAGATACAGCTGTTCCGTTGATCGCCTTTCCGATTTTCACCGCTTGTACGCCTGCTTGGGATAATGCCGTTTCAAGAGCAGTGTCATCTTTTGCCTGCAATACGACAGCAATATTTTCGTTGAACAATGCTTTAACCGTATCCGCTTCGCCTAATTCACTTAAATCGTATTGTGCCGCTAAATTAACATCCGCGAACGTCATCTCCAATAAGGTGGTAATTAACCCGCCCGATCCTACATCATGCCCTGCAGCTACATAGCCTGATAGGATGGCTTCCTGTATAGCGTTGAATGCCTTTTTAAAATAATCCGCATCTTGAATGGTTGGTGCTTCCTTACCGATCCTATTGCTTATCTGTGCAAAAGAAGAACCACCTAACTTGAATGTGTCCTGCGATAGATTGATATAATAAATAGAACCTGCATTTTTTGATAATACCGGCTCAATTACCTTATGGATGTTGGTACAGTTACCTGCTGCCGAGATAATCAATGTACCTGGCGCAATGACGTTTTCGCCATTTGGGTATTTTTGTT
Organism: Sphingobacterium corticibacterium; assembly: GCF_004208525.1. Taxonomy (GTDB): domain Bacteria; phylum Bacteroidota; class Bacteroidia; order Sphingobacteriales; family Sphingobacteriaceae; genus Sphingobacterium; species Sphingobacterium corticibacterium. The sequence goes on from NZ_SGIT01000001.1 coordinate 400,131, forward strand.
TCATTGATAGCGAATCCTTCCCTGTAGGAATGTTGATACCCAAAGCGATAGCAAAATCCGAACAACCTTTTACAGCTTCGTACAAACGCGCATCTTCACCCTCGTTGTTACATGGCCACATCCAGTTTGCCGAAAGTGATACACCAGCCAAACCATTTTTGATAGGTGCGAATACCAAGTTAGAGAGCGCTTCAGCAATAGCATTGCGAGAACCTGCAACAGGATCAACTAGTGCTGTCAATGGAGAATGGCCTATGGAAGTTGCGATACCTTCTGTCGAAGTGTAATCCAATGCCATAACACCCACATTGTTTAATGGAAGTTGTAAAGGACCGGCACATTGTTGTTTGGCAACACGACCGCCAACACAACGATCCACTTTATTTGTCAACCAGTCTTTAGAAGCGACCGCTTCCAATTGCAATAGTTGTCTCAAATAGGTAGGCACCTCATTAACATCGTAAGAAAGGTCCGCATATTGACGATAGATTTTGCTGTCGTGCATCACTGTTTTTGGTGAAGAACCAAAAAAGTCTGCTAAATCGTAATCCATTGGTTTTTCTCCCGTGGATTTAGATTGGAACGTAAAACGATGATCTCCCGTCACATCCCCTACGGCATACATCGGGGCACGTTCACGATCCGCTACCTTTTTCAGCGTTTCTATATCTTTATCCGCGATGATCAAGCCCATACGCTCCTGGGATTCATTACCGATAATTTCTTTTGCAGATAGTGTAGGGTCACCAACAGGCAATTTATCCATATCGATTAATCCACCAGTTTCTTCCACCAGTTCCGACAAACAATTAAGGTGTCCGCCAGCACCATGGTCATGAATCGAAACAATGGGGTTGTTGTCCGACTCTACAAACGCACGGATCGCATTTGCCGCGCGTTTTTGCATTTCCGGGTTGGAACGTTGGATGGCATTCAGTTCGATACCCGAACCAAAAGCACCTGTTTCGGCAGAGGATACCGCTGCTCCCCCCATTCCGATACGATAGTTTTCACCCCCGAGAATAACAATTTTATCACCTGTTTTGGGGGTATGTTTTTTCGCTTGGTCGGCTTTACCATAACCTATACCACCGGCTTGCATAATGACTTTGTCATAGCCTAATTTTCTACCTTCTTCTTCATGCTCAAAAGTTAGTACGGAGCCAGCGATCAAAGGCTGTCCGAATTTATTACCAAAATCCGACGCACCGTTAGACGCTTTAATTAGGATATCCATTGGCGTTTGGTACAACCATTGACGTTCCTCCATGCCATTTTCCCAAGGTTTGTCTTGGGGTGATCCGAAGAATCTGTCCTGCGCGATATCCGTTTCAAGGCGCGAATATGCAGTCATATAGACAGCGGTACCAGCCAAAGGTAAGGCTCCTTGGCCGCCAGCCAATCGGTCGCGAATTTCACCACCCGAGCCGGTAGCGGCACCGGCAAATGGCTCTACAGTCGTCGGAAAGTTATGGGTTTCAGCTTTAAGTGAAAGTACCGATTCATATGCCTTTTCTTCGTAGAAGTCCGGTTTATCTGCCGATTTTGGGGCGAACTGGGTCACTTTAGGTCCTTTGACGAACGCTACGTTATCTTTATAGGCCGAAACAATTTCGTTCGGATGGGTTTCGGAAGTTTTTCTGATCAGCTTGAATAGGGAGGTAGGTTGCTCGTCACCATCAATGATAAAGCTTCCGTTAAATATCTTGTGCCGGCAATGTTCTGAATTTGCCTGTGAAAAAGCAAAAACTTCAGAATCCGTCAGTTTACGTCCGATTTTCCCGGAAAGGTTATTCAAATAATCTACTTCTTCCGGGTTCAAAGCTAAACCTTCTGATTTATTGTAAGCATCAATATCGTCAATTTCCAAAATAGGTTCTGGCTGAATATTGATAGTATACATATCTTGTGTTAATACGGCATATTTCTGCGAAATCATCGGGTCGAAATCCGTAAAGTTTTCATCCACCGGATAAAATTCTTCGATGCGGATAATCCCTTGAATCCCCATGTTTTGTGTGATTTCAACGGCATTGGTACTCCACGGGGTCACCATCGCAGCGCGAGGCCCAACATAATAGTTGTTTAACGTCTGCTGGTCAAGCTTTTCAGCCTTTCCAAAGAGCCAGTTTAATCTGGAAATATCTTCTGTCGATAAGTCGTTTTGGGTTTGCACACCATACACGGTGCGGCTTGGGTTCACAAAGAAATGAATCATTACTAATGGTGTATTTTGAGCGTTCTTCAAATCAAAGTACAAATATACGGAGTATTTTAGTAATGTAGCATATCTTTACTGCTATTTCCAATAACACGTATATTTTACTATTTTTGCTGAAACCATCGGTTAAAACATGTCTAATATCACCATGAATATAAACAGTGATTTTGAAACGTCGAAAATCAGTTTTGACGATTTTCGCGAAATCATTTTAAACGATTATAGATTAGCGGTTGAAAGCCGCATTGCAAGTCTGTCGGGTCGCAAGGAGGTGTTAACTGGAAAAGCAAAATTCGGGGTGTTTGGTGATGGTAAAGAGATCGCGCAAATTGCGCTCGCTAAAGTATTCCAACCTGGCGACTGGCGTTCGGGATATTACCGAGATCAAACATTTGCCTTCGCCTCAGGTATATCTAATGTTTATCATTTCTTCTCACAATTATATGCTAACCCTAACTTAGAAGCGGATATATCGTCTGGCGGACGGCAGATGAACTGTCATTTTTCTACACAGCTGCTTGACGGGGACGGGAACTGGTTAAACCAAACAGAACAAAAGAACTCAGCTTCTGACATTTCGACCACAGGCGGACAAATGTCGCGTATCATGGGCTTAGGCTTAGCGTCTAAATTGTACAAAGAAAATCGAAGTCTGGATCATTTAACCTACTTTTCTCACGGGGGAAAAGAAATTGTTTTTTGTACCGTTGGTAATGCCTCTACATCGGAAGGTGTATTTTGGGAGACAGTTAATGCGGCTGCCGTAAAGCAGATTCCAGTTGTTATTTCCGTTTGGGATGATGGATATGGTATATCGGTCCCGAATGAAGTACAAACAACGAAAGCCGACATCTCTGAAGCATTGAAGGGTTTTCAACGTGACAGCGATGGAAATGGTATAGAAATATTTAAAGTACGTGGTTGGGATTATCCGGCTTTATGCGAGGTTTATGAGCAGGCAGCGCGCTATGCGCGAGAGGAACATGTGCCGTGTCTTGTTCATGTGACGGAATTGACACAACCGCAAGGACATTCTACGTCCGGCTCGCATGAACGCTACAAATCCGACGAACGGCTAACGTGGGAAGAAGCGTTCGATTGTAACCTGAAAATGCGCGAGTGGTTATTGCAATCCGGTATTGCCCAAGAAGAAGAATTGATGGAACTGGAAAAAGAAGCCAAAGATTTTGTGCGTCGAGAACAGCGGCGTGCGTGGGCTGATTATCATAAAACACTGCAAGTCGATCTGGATGAAGCGATAACGTTATTGTCCGCGATTGAAAACCCCGTGGTAGATGTGCCGTTAAAAACCCTGCAATCGTTAGCAGAACCGTCGTTAAAAGAAATTTACAGTAATGTAAGAAGAGCTGTCCGCGACTTACGTGGTATAGATTCGCCTGAAAAAGATGTATTGATGACCTGGTATGCCCAAAAGCAGGAACAAAATTTTGATCGTTATAACGATAAACTGTTTACGGATACGGCTGATTCTCCTTTGAAAAAGGAGGGTATAGTTGCACATTATGAACAGGATGTCGCCATGGTGGATGGGAGAGAGGTATTGAATGCTTGTTTTGAAGCGAATTTTAGACGTGATGAACGCATTGTAGCGTTTGGGGAAGATGTAGGGAAAATAGGGGATGTTAATCAAGGTTTTGCCGGATTGCAGGAACAGTTTGGCGAACTACGTATTTTTGATACGGGTATTCGTGAATCGGCTATTATCGGCAAGGGTATTGGTTTGGCATTGCGTGGTTTACGTCCTATTGCTGAAATCCAATATCTTGATTATTTGATCTATGCAATGCCGGTATTGAGTGATGATTTGGCCTGTTTGAGCTATCGTACAAAAGGAACACAGAAGGCGCCTGTTATTATTCGTACTCGAGGCCATCGATTAGAGGGTATCTGGCATTCGGGTTCACCAATGACGGTACTGCTAGGTGGACTCCGTGGTTTGCACATTTGTGTGCCGCGTAATATGACACAGGCGGCCGGTATGTATAATGCACTGTTACGTTCGGATGAACCGGCTGTTATGATCGAGTGCTTGAATGGCTACCGGTTGAAAGAAAAAATGCCGTCAAATGTTGGGGAGTTCATGGTACCCATTGGGATAGCGGAACAGATACGCGAGGGAAGGGATATTACCGTGGTGTCGTATGGAGCAACGTTGCGTGTCGTGCAGGAAGCTGCTATTGAACTGGAAAAATTAGGGATTTCTATAGAAATTATTGATGCACAATGTTTACAGCCCTTTGACCGCACGGAGATCTGCCGTCAATCGTTGGAGAAAACAAATAAACTATTGGTCGTAGACGAAGATATGCCGGGCGGTGCAGCAGCATTTATTACGCAGGAGATATTGGAGAAGCAAAATGGGTATTATCTATTGGATGGTCAGCCCAGAACGCTTACGGCTAAAGCCAACCGTCCGCCATATGGATCTGATGGTGATTATTTCACAAAGCCATCTGTAGATGATGTGGTAGAACTGGCTTATGAAATGATGAGTGAATATAACGAAAGCGCATTTCCGAGATTATTTTAAATAAATAGCAGTTACTATTTATTAAATGGTAACTGCTATCTTTCGATAATAGATGACAATTTATTATTGTAATAGCATTAACGGTACGCTTTAAACCGTAATAAATGATCCGCTAATACCAAAGCCGTCATCGCCTCCACAATGATAATGGCGCGGGAAACAACACAAGGATCATGGCGCCCTTTGCCCGAAATCGTAGTGCTATCGCCAGCTTTATTCAATGTTTCCTGGTCACGCATAATCGTAGCAACCGGTTTGAAAGCTGTACGGAACATAATATCCATACCATTGGAAATGCCACCTTGGATACCGCCGGAAAAATTAGTACGGGTACGTACCTGATCTTCTGCTTTCACGAAAATGTCGTTGTGTTCGGAACCTCGCATCTCCGAACCGCTAAATCCGGAACCATACTCAAATCCATGAACTGCATTAATGCTTAACATGGCCTTTCCTAAATCAGCATGTAATTTATCGAATACGGGTTCGCCAAGTCCTACAGGTACGCCGCGGACGACGGTTGATATTTTTCCACCAATGGTGTCTCCTGCTTTTCTTATCGAATCAATAAGAGCAATCATTTCATTTGCTGTTGCTGGATCTGCGCAGCGGGCAATGTTGCTTTCCCGTATCTCGAGTAGCGAAGACAAATCAGTGGTGTCCAAATTCGGAGCCTCTAAGGTGCCGACAGCAGAGACATGGGCGAAAATTTCAATGCCTTGGCTTTCTAGGTATAATTTGGCGATCGCGCCGGCTGCCACCCGTGCTGCTGTTTCCCTAGCGGAAGATCGGCCACCACCACGATAATCCCGGATACCATATTTCTGTTGATAGGTGTAATCAGCATGGGATGGACGATATTTGTCTGCGATATGCGAGTAATCTTTGGAACGTTGATCCTCATTCGGTATCAGAATAGCAATGGGTGTTCCCGTCGATTTTCCTTCAAATACGCCAGATAGAATTTGGGCGGTGTCGCTTTCTTTACGCTGTGTTGTGATTTTAGATTGTCCTGGTTTACGTTTATCCAGTTCGGACTGTATAAACGCTTCGTCGATGGAAATATTGGGCGGACAACCATCAATAATAACACCAATCGCTTTTCCATGCGATTCGCCAAAAGTAGTTATTTTAAAAAGGTGGCCAAATGAGTTTCCTGCCATGATGTAATTTTTCTATTTGTTTAACTGTTTACCTATTGCTCGACGGTGAAACCCTGTTGTTGCAAGTGTTTCCAAAAATCAGGATAAGATTTTTCCACCACGATCGGATCGTTGATAATCACTTCGTCAAACACCAGTGCCAAAGGCGCAAATGCCATCGCCATCCGATGATCTTCATAGGTGTCAAATGTAACGTTTTTCGGAACATAAGCGTCCTTTGTAGTGACATGGTAAGTTTCTTCATCTGCTATGATGGTTGCGCCAAACTTTTCAATTTCGTTTTTCAATGCAGCCAGTCGGTCTGTTTCTTTGATTTTCAAGGTTTCTACACCTGTGATCGAGATATCGCGCCGGATTGCTGCTGCTAATGCCACAATGGTTTGTGCCAAATCTGGACATTCTTTGAAGTCAAACAAAACTTTGTCAGAGCCATTGTTGACCTTCGCGATATGCAGTCCGTCTTCCTGAAACGAGCTGGCGACGCCAAAATGAGACATGATGTCGACAATGGCTATATCTCCTTGTAAGCTATGCGCTTTCAAACCCGGCAACACAGCTTCTCCTTTTTCAGATAAAGCTACCATAGCATACCAATACGAAGCAGCACTCCAATCCGGTTCAACATAAATGGTTGTTGGCTGAAATTCCTGTGGTTCAATCGCAATACTGTTGTTTATCCAGCGATGGGATATGCCTGCCTCCTGCAACATGTTCAGCGTCATCGTCACATAGGGTCTGGAAGTGAGCTCGCCTTCAATTTCCAATAAGAGTCCGTCGTTAAGCGAAGCGGCGATAAGCAGGAGCGAAGACAGGTATTGGCTGCTAACATTGCCCTGTATGCGTACTTTCCGTTGGTTTTGTGTCATCCCTCCTTTGATTTTCAAGGGAGGAAAACCGTCTGCTTTCTCATAGGTCATATCCGCACCCAACGTTTTTAAGGCATCCACAAGAATGCCAATAGGACGCTGTTGCATACGTTCCGTGCCTGTCAAGACAAAGTTGCCTTCTATCAGGTTCAGATAAGAGGTAAGGAAACGCATCGCCGTTCCTGCAGGGCCGATGTTCACGGTAACGATCTCCTCCGTCTCCCGCCCCGTGTCAGCCAGTGCCAGCGCTTTGTTCATAATAACCGTATCGGCGGCGGCAGATAAATTTTCTACGTTAACTGTGCCCCGGCTTAATGCCTGTATAATAAGAGCACGGTTGCTCTCTGATTTAGAACCAGTAAGTTGAACCGTGCCCTGTATTACTTTCGACGGATGACGAAGTGTAAGTGATGTTGAACTCATTTACGCCTCCGCCACAGGTTTTGCATTCATGACTTCGTTTTGCTTGCGGATAGATTCGTTGTGCAATAATTCCAAGTATTTCGCCGCAAAGTCTTCACTGAGTGATAATGCTCTTGCCAACTGGACTCTTTTTTCCAGAATCTCATCCCAACGGCTAACTTGCAGAATGGTCACGTTATTATCGCGCTTGTATTCCCCAATTTTCTCTGCGATTTTCATGCGGTCGCCAATTTGTTTTAGGATTGCATCGTCTAATTTGTCGATCTGCTGACGCAATTCAGCCAATTTATCATCGAAAACTGGATTATTGGATTCTGGGTGACGAACGGATAAATTATCAAGTAGGTCGGCCAATGCTGCGGGCGTTACTTGTTGTTTTGCATCTGTCCAAGCTACAGATGGGTCGATATGTGATTCCACGATCAGACCTTGTTGGTCCATATCCATGGCTTTCTGTGCGATGTAAGGGAGCAGTTCACGATTTCCACAGATATGGCTAGGATCGTTAATGATCGGAAGTTCTGGACAGGCTGATTTCAACTGTACGGCTAAGTCCCACATCGGTTCGTTACGGAAAGCGGTTTTTTCGAATGAGGAGAATCCACGGTGGATAGCCCCTAATTTTTTAATCCCTGCACGGTTGATACGCTCTAGTGCTCCGATCCATAAAGAAAGGTCTGGGTTAACCGGGTTTTTAACGAATACCGGTACATCAACCCCCTGTAAAGCATCTGCAATTTCTTGTACGGTGAATGGATTTGCGGTGGAACGCGCGCCTACCCATAAGATATCTATACCGGCAGCTAAAGCTTCTTCAACATGTTTAGCAGTAGCCACTTCTGTAGCGGTTAATAAGCCTGTTTCTGCTTTGGCTCTTCTTAACCATTCCAAACCTACACTGCCTATTCCTTCGAATTCACCTGGACGTGTCCGAGGTTTCCATATACCCGCACGTAGTACGTTTACTTTTCCGGTATTTGCTAATAAATGTGCAGTAGAGACTACTTGTTCTTCTGTCTCTGCGCTGCATGGCCCTGCAATGATTAAGGGTTTATCGCCTGTATCTATCCAAGATTTTAAAGGAACGATGTCTAATGTATGTTTCATGATTTCAATGATTTGCTAATGAATAATATTTGTTATACTTTCTCGTTTTTAACATATTCCCCCATAATGGTGAAATTGATGGTATGTTTTAATACTTTGCGGATAGCCGCATCATAATCGCTTTGTTTTTTCCATTCTACATCCACATAAAAATCGTATTCGTTTCGACGACCTACTACCGGCATGGATTGAATTTTGCTCAGATTTACATTTTGCTCTGCAAAGCACTGTAATACGTTGGCTAAAGCACCTACGCTATTTCCTGTTTGGAAAGATAGTGAGGCTTTGTTTGCATTTTTTTGTTCGATAATCTCGTTAGAGAGAATCAAGAAACGTGTTGCGTTTTTCTTGTTGGTTTCGATTCTTTTTTCCAGGATTTCTAAGCCGTATAATTTCGCTGCTGCCACACTCGCAATTGCTGCGGTATTGGTTAATTTGTTCTCAATAATGCTTTTGGCACATGCGGCGGTATCCATGCCTTCCTTTACCGTCCATTCGGGATAATCACTCAAAAACTCATCACATTGACGAATGGCAATCGGATGGGACTCTACAAATTTTATATCGGAAAGCTTCGTGCCGGGTAGTGCCAGTAAATTTTGCTGTATATTTAAATGTACTTCGCCAATGATATGAAATTTATAATCGCGAAGCAGATTGTAATTAGGTAAGATACTACCTGCAATAGCATTTTCTATGGCCATGACCACATAGTCCGCTTTGCCTTGTTTCAACATTTCACAGGTCTTCTTGAAAGATTCGCATTCTAAGATTTCAATGTCATCGTCACCGAAATATTTATGCGCCGCTTCTTCGTGAAAGGAGGCTTTAACGCCCTGTATTGCAATTTTTGTTTTCATCTATTTATTCCTCTTTCATCCAATTATTTTAATCTTGTTATGCCACAATAAAAAAGTCCCGAATGTAATCCGGGACTTTTTTGTTTATTTCACACAAATATACAAACTCCCGGTTTTACCTCTTAAAGTAAAAGTTGTTAAAATAGAAGTATGTATGGTGTGTTATCATGTCTCAAATTTTATAATCCAAAGGTAGAATTATTATTTTATATATACAAAATAAATTTAAAAATATTTGTTTTTTGTGTCGTTTTTATGGGTAATAAATAGCTGAATTTTTGATTATAAATTGGGTAGTTTTTATTGAAATTTTTAACTCGTATTTTTTGCTTTGTTTTTTTAAATATTTGTTTTCAAGCATTTTATTTTTTTATAATTGTTTTATTGAACATTTTTTTATGAAATTTTTTGCATTATTTTTATGTTTTTGATGTTATAAAATTTGATTTTTTTATCTATTTTTTCATTGGTTTTAGTCCTAGATTTTGGAGCATTTGTATGTCTTTTGTGATACAGGGATTAGGGGTGACCAAAAGCGTCTCCCGGTCGCTGGTGAAGATAGAATTTGCTCCAGCCAGAAAACACCATGCCTGTTCTGTTTCGGTCATTTCCAGGCGTCCAGCACTTAACCTGACCATGGATCCCGGCATGGCGATCCGTGTCGTTGCAATCATCCTTACCATTTCCCATATACCAACTTTAGGGTTGTTTTCGAGTGGTGTTCCTTTTACTCTTGCCAAAGCATTGATCGGTACGGATTCTGGGTGTATGTCCATGTTAGCTAAGGTGAGCAACATCGATATTCTATCCGTCGTCGATTCGCCTAGGCCAATAATCCCGCCGGAACATACAGTTATTCCTGCTTTTCTAACATTATGAATCGTGTTAAGACGATTGTCAAACTGACGGGTAGAGATGATCTGCTCATAATATTCAGCAGAAGTGTCCATATTGTGATTGTAGGCATAGAGCCCTGCCTCCTGTAGTCGTTTAGCTTGATGCTCTGTGAGCATGCCTAATGTACAGCATACTTCCAACCCCAGTTCGTTAACACCCTTTACCATATCGATGATCCGGTCAAAATCCCGATTGTCACGGACTTCGCGCCAGGCGGCTGCCATACAAAAGCGGGAAGAGCCATTCTCTTTTGCTTTCTTTGCGTGTGCCAAGACCGTTTCCGTGGGCAATAATGCCTGTACGTTGATGTCGGTATGATAACGGGCCGCTTGTCCACAATAGGAACAATCTTCCGGACAGCCTCCCGTTTTTACCGATAGTAACGTTGACAGCTGTATTTCATCGGCTTTGTGCCAAATGCGGTGGACACTTGCGGCTTCATATACCAGTTCCAAGATTGGTTTGTTGTAAATAGCTAACAATTCTTCTTTTGTCCAATCATGGCGCAATGCTTCTCTATTCCTCATATCCTAGTATTTATTTTGTTTTTGCACAAAAGTAAACCCTTGTAGAAGAGATGGGGCTACCGGTTCAGAATTGAATTCTAGTCCGGCTTGGAGAAGAACGCATAATTTCATTCCTTTGTCGGCATATCTCCTTTTATACTATGATATACGTACTCATTAGTGTTATTTGCAGCGTGACCGTATCGGTTATTATCAAACTCGCCAATAAACAGGGCATTCAGCACCTCCATCTTATTGTGTGGAATTATCCCATTGCGGCGTTAGCCACGGTATTGTTCCTGAAACCGGCAGCAGCAGCGGTACCCTTAAGTGTATTGCCTTGGGATTTATACTTGTCGCTGGCACTGCTTTTACCGACCATATTTTTGTGTATTGCTTATGCGATCCAATATAGTGGTATTGTAAAAACAGAAATTGCCCAACGTTTATCGTTGTTCATTCCCTTATTGGCAGCCTTTTTCATTTTCCATGAAGCAATAGGAATCAACAAACTTGTCGGAATAGCGATTGGTATCGCCGCCATTTTGTGTTCTATCGGTTGGAAAAAAACAGGTGTGATAGCTAAAAAAGGTACATGGAGTTATGCCATTGCCGTGTTTTTTGGAATGGGGGTTATCGATATTCTATTTAAAAAAGTAGCCCTATATCGGGCGGTGTCCTACACTTATTCGATGTTATTGGTGTTTGTATTGGCGATGATTGTGGCGTTCGGCTTTCTTGTATATCGTGTTGTGGTAAAAAAAGAACGTATACAATATAGAGCCGTAATTTGGGGAATCCTTCTGGGATTGTTTAACTTTGGGAATATCCTATTTTACATGAAAGCCCATCAGGCTTTATCTAGCAGTCCTTCGATTGTGTTTACAGGAATGAATATTGGCGTTATCCTGTTGGGGGCGGTTGTCGGTGTCGGCTTTTTTGCGGAGCGATTGACCATGTTGAATAGGATCGGATTGGTGTTAGCTTTGATTTCCGTTTTAATTATCGCATATCTGTGAGTCTATTTGAAGATACGTATTTAACGATTGAAGCACCCTGTGAGGGGGTGTTTAAGGACAAAGGAAGTAAGTTTATCGCTTATGCTTATCCTTTTGGGGAGGAAGCGGCCCTCAAAGATATTATTGCTGAATTGAGGGCTTTGCATCCTAAAGCGCGACATCACTGCTGGGCATATCGTCTGACACCAGATCGTTCTGTTTTTCGGTTGAACGATGATGGCGAACCGTCGGGAACTGCCGGTCGTCCCATTTTGAACACCCTACTGTCCTACGATGTCACCAATATATTGGTTGTTGTAGTGCGTTATTTTGGTGGTACATTATTGGGCGTTCCAGGATTAATAAATGCTTATAAAACAGCTACGCAAGAAGCACTGGGGGCTGGAAAAATTGTCACGAAAACTGTCAATGATATTTATCGGATTACGTTTGATTATCTACAGATGAATGATGTAATGCGTCTAGTAAAAGAAGAAAATTTGCCTATTTTAAAACAAGAGTTCGATAACAACTGTTCTATGGATGTTGAAGTGAGGAAGTTACTCGTTAACCAGATTATCCAAAAGCTCGACAAGTTAGATGGTGTTCATTATGCATATCTTCATACTTTATGATAGTTGATTCAGAACTAATACTTAATGCCGACGGGAGTACTTATCACCTTAATCTATTGCCAGGAGATTTGGCATCCACCATCGTTTTTGTGAGTGAACCTAATCTAGTGGGAGAGGTATCTCGTTATTTCGACCAAATCGATGTAAAAAAGGGAAAACGGGAATTCATCACCCATACAGGTCTGTTACGAAATAAACGTATCTCTGTTATTTCTACAGGGATCGGTACGGACAATATTGATATCGTTTTCAATGAAATTGATGCATTGGTCAATGTCGACTTTGGAACGCGTGCATTGAGATCGCCATTAACGAGCCTAGATATTATTCGTATCGGAACCTCTGGTTCAATACAAGGTGATATTCGGTTGGGTACCATCTTGGCGAGTGAATATGCAATCGGCTTTGATACGTTGATGCAATATTATGTAAAGAATTATTCGGAAGAAGAAAAAGCGATTCAACATGCCGTAATGAACCATTTTGATAAGTTAGGTTTTACGCCTTACGTTGGCAGCGCAAGTAAAAAGTTGCTCCATCGGATAGCTCGTGATCTTCCAAAAGGTATAACCATGACGGCACCGGGGTTTTATGGACAAGACCTGTCCATGAGAACAAGGAATGTGTATCCCGATCTTATACGAAAAGCGAATGCATTTCAGTTGGAGGGAAGATCTATTACGAATCTAGAAATGGAAACGGCAGGCATCTATGCGCTAGCAAATATGTTTGGCCACCATGCACTTTCTATTAACGCGATCCTTGCCAGTAGGCTACATGATGCTTTCGTGGATAACCCTAAAGAGATTATAGACAAGGTCATACGGTTTGTGTTGGAAAGGATTTAGCTGTATTGGTTACTTTCCTTCTCTTTTTAATTTGTCTCTTAGTAATTGATCGATTACTTCAACCCGTCGATACACAACTTGAGTCGTTTCAACCAAGTTCTTGTATTTATCAAATATTTCCCTTGCTAATTCGGTGTAATGAAAGAAAAATTCTTCTACTTTCCCGTATTCTTCTAGAAACGCCTGATGATCATCGTCCAACGATACGGTGTGGACAGATACCTCTTCATAGCGTGGGTATACTTCATCGAGTGCATTGAAATAAGTAGGGTCAATCACGGCGTCATCTTCGTAGATATTTTCTATATCGCGATTATAGATTTCCGTCAGGTCAACTACTTTTTCATAGAGATTTTGTATGTCCACGTTGTGTTTGTCACAAACCGCAAAGAATGTTCCGATATCGATGGTGATTTCTCCGTCAAAAAGTTCTTTGTCTTCCAGCTCTGTAACACCGAGCCAGTCTTCTAGTATTTCCAGCTCCTGCTCGATGCCTAAACGGCGAAAAGAGAGGTCTGCAATGATATCGTCTACCGTCTTTAATTTACGTTCTATTTCGGTGACGTGTGCTTTGATTTCCCAAGTTTTATCATGAGCTTCGTAATAGGATTGCAACGCTTCCTGTTCAAACGATGGTGGTGTGATCTCGTCATCAAAATCGAGTGTAATATCTTTGAGAGGATGTTCTTTAACAATTGTTTTTATCATATCGTGCTTTGCTGTTCCGTGTGTTAAAGATATTGAAATTATTTAACCATTCAAACCCTTACGACTGGAGTCAAAGCATAGTAAAATAAATAACAGTATAGTAAAGCTCCATAAAGAAGAACCACCGTAACTGATGAAGGGGAGGGGAATACCAATAACAGGAACTATACCGATCGTCATGCCGATGTTGATAAAGAAATGGAAAAATAGGATAGAAGCGACGCCGTAGGCATAAATCCGTGCAAAAGCTGTTCGTTGGCGTTCCGCGATATTAACTAAACGGAGCAGGAGTGCAAGATAGATGGCTATTACAAACGTAGAACCCACAAATCCCCATTCTTCGCCAATGGTACAGAAAATAAAATCGGTACTTTGTTCTGGGACAAATTTATATTTGGTTTGTGTTCCCTGGAGAAAACCCTTACCCAGTAGCTGTCCTGATCCAATTGCGATTTTGGACTGATTGAGATTATATCCTTCGCCACGCGGATCGTGTATTTTTCCTAAAATAACATCAATCCGATTGCGTTGATGTGATTGTAAAATATGTTCATAAGCATAATCAACACAAAGTACATACACACTACATCCAAGAAAAAGTAAGCCAACGTTGATGATATATTTGCGTTTTTTGCGTAGCAAATAAATGAATAACCCTGCAATCAGTGCCAGTATACTAATAATAATCCATTGATTAATAAGCAGCGCGGATATAAATAAAAGAATGGCGAGACCACCTAATAGCAAGAGTGTATTGCCGACGTAACCTTCGCGGTAAAATACAAAAACCAGTGCGAAGAATGCAAGCGCGGAACCGGTGTCGGGTTGGAGCATGACCAATGCGACGGGGAACAGAATAATCAAGGCACCAATAAGTAGTGTTTTGGTATTTGGATTTTTATTGGTTTGGGAACTAAGATAGGAGGCCAGGAGTAGACAAGTGGCTAGTTTACCAAATTCGGAAGGTTGTAAACGAAAGCTGCCTAGTGGTATCCAAGCTTGATTCCCGCCGACATTCCGACCAATAATCAATACCAATATCAATAAAAAAATAACCACAATATAAATGAGTGGGGATGCTGAAATAAAAAACTTAGCGTCTATAATCAGAATGCTAAACCCGATAATTACAGCCGTGAAAATGTAAATAGATTGCTTGCCATAATTGGTTGCCATGCTGAAAAGACTAGGCTGCTCGGGATCATAAACGGCAGCATAGATATTAAACCAGCCAATCAGGCAGAGAGAGAACCACAATGAAATAGTGAACCAATCGATACGTCCAAAAAAACTTTTCTCTTTCATGTTATGGATGGTCCTTTCTTAGTTGACTGTGGTGTACATAAAGTTCACGCCGCGGCTCCATTGTCTTATTGTTGGGTGCGGTAGGTTGCGCTGTTGGCTTACTAGTCGACGTACTTTTATTTAGTTCCTCTACTTTTTTTTCCTTTGGTGTAGGAAGAAAATTAGCATTTAAGATTCGATCTTGATCGTATTTTGATAAGGAAATAGTATCCTTCAGGTATTTTTCGACCAGCATATTGACAATCGGACCCGCCCAAGTACCACCATATCCAGCATTTTCTACAAACACGGCAATTGCTATTTTCGGGTTTTCGCGTGGTGCAAAGGCAAAGAATACGGCATGATTTTCACCATGTGGATTCTGTACGGTCCCAGTTTTGCCACACATTTCCACGCCCGGCACGCGTACCCGGTATCCCGTACCACCCGGAACATTCACCGCCCGGCTCATCCCTTCAATCACGGGTTCGTAATATTTAGCATCCACACCGGCACTTATTTTTTCCTTAAACTCGTCTTTTACAATACCCTTATCGCCAATTGCCTTTACGAGGTGCGGTCGGTAATAAAAGCCGCGGTTGGCAACGATAGCCATTACATTAGCCATCTGTAGTGGGGTAATACCCATTTCACCTTGCCCAATAGACAAAGAAATATTAAAGCTTGAACGCCATTTGTCGTTACCATAACGTTTGGTATAAAAGTCGGAAGTCGGGATTAAACCTGGTTTTTCCCCGGGGAGATCTATGCCTAATGTATGGCCTAAACCAAATTTGCCTAACGCTTCGCGCCAAAGATCGTACGCTTTTGGTCCCGACATACCGCGTGAGTCGATCATGCGTGCGTAGGTGTACCCGTAATAAGTGTTACAAGATGTTTGTATGGATTTTATCAAACTGGTGGCACCATCTACGTGTGTACAACGCATGATAGCACGCCCTCCACCGTAACGGTATCCGCCAGGGCAATAAAAAATTGTTTTTTCGTCGATAACACCCGCTTGTTGCGCCGTTAACGCAGCAACCACCTTAAAAACCGATCCTGGAGGATAGGAGGCTTGGATAGGACGGATAAACAAAGGGCGTGTCTCGTCCCGTAAAAGTTTCATGTAGTTGTTGCCCCTTTGTCTTCCTACCATTAAGTTCGGATCGTAGGATGGTGCACTGACAAAAGTTAAGATTTCTCCAGTCGCGGGTTCGATAGCAACCACCGAGCCCATTTTATTTTTCATGAGCTTTTCCGCCAGCACTTGCAGATCACGGTCAATCGTCGAAACCAAGCCATCACCAGCGACGGCAAGGGTGTCATACTTGCCCTCCATGAAAGAGCCTTTTGGTCTATTAAGTGCATCTACCATTTGGTTTTTAACCCCCCGTTGTCCACGTAGAAGCTCTTCGTAAGAACGCTCGATGCCGCTCGCGCCGATATAGTCGCCCGGACGATAAAAGCCTTCCGACCGCTCAATATCTTTATCGTTAACTTCTTGTATATAGCCCAGAAGTTGTGGGGCGATGCTGTCCGGATAACTCCTGACAGTCCGGTTTTGTACATAGAAACCTCGAAATTTATATAGATGCTCCTGCAGCTGTGCATAAGTAGTTGCAGATAACTGTTTTTCAAATATAGACGGACGATAAGGAGAGTGGGAACGCGCTTTATTTATTCTTGTCTGGAATCCTTCGCGATCGATATCAATAAGCTGACACAAAAGTGCTGTGTCAATTTCTTTTGCCTCGATAGGTGTCACCAAGAGGTCGTATACAGGCTCGTTTTGTACCAAAACTTTGCCATTTCGGTCGAACACTACCCCTCTTGCAGGATACACAACGACTTTACGTAACACATTGTGATTCGCTGATAATAAATAAGATTTGTCAATAACCTGAATATAAAATAGACGAGCTACTATAACGATCGCTATAGCAATAAAAATTCCCTGAACAACAAACTTACGAGCGAAAAAACTATTCATGAACCGTGTGTTCCTTTTATTGTTAAAAAGTTAGAGGCGTATGCTAACCTTTTTAAATACTACCAATACGTGACTTTCTTTTATAAACCAGCAAACTTACCAGTAGAATGATACAAGTTGTAAATATACTACTTAAAATAGTACTTGCCAGTGTATATAGAAAATTAGAAAATGTAAATGTTTCTATAAGAAAAAGAAAGAAATGATGTACAACGGCGCCAAAAAACACGTAGGATAGAAACCATTTGGTACCCATCACCCCCAAGGAAGGTGTGTTAAACGACTCTTTCAGTTCGACCTCTATGGTGATTTTATGGAAGAATATTCGAAATAGCGCTAGACTAACACATGCTGCGGCATGTACGCCAACAGAATCATAAAAAGCATCTATCGTCAAACCTGTTAAAAAGGAAATTAGAAACAGCAACAAATTTGGTAATCCTATTGGTAAAAGGAAAATAAAGAAAATATAGGGATAAGTGGTCGCCATATTGTAATAGCCTATGTTTTTAAATAAGACTACTTGCAGTAGAACCATGATAATAAATCGGACAATATTTATAATTATTACGCTACCCATTGTCTTGACTGTCAGCTTCTAGTTGTTCTTTTTCTTTAATCAGTAAATCTTTCACCACATATACATGATGCAGATTGCTGAAATTCGTAGATAGTTCTATTTTAAGATCTAAAAAGCTCTCTCCAGATGTTATACCTGTTTCCACTATTTTTCCGACCTGAATACCTGCGGGGAATAACGAAAAACCAGAGGTATATACTTTTTCACCCTGTTCAACCTTAACGTGATTCGGGATATCTCTTACCACACCGTAGCGGGGATCTATACTACTTCCCCATACAAGGGAGCCAATAACTTCAGAGCTGTCCAATGTAACGGAAATCCTCGTGTCCGGATGTAAAAGTGACTGTACGGAGCTGAAATGAGGTGAAGTTTGAAGCACAATGCCGACAACGCCATTGGAGGTGATGACGCCCATCCCTTTCTCTACACCATCGGCCGAACCCTTGTCGAGCGTAAGATAATTGTTCTTTTGGTGAATACTGTTGTTGGCAACCTTTGCTACGATAAAAGCATACCGGCCCTGTTCGATGGAATCTATAATACGGACGGTATCTGCCGTCGTATCCGCCTGGAGGAGGCTTTGGATTTGTTCCCTTAACATGCCGTTTTCAGCAGCCAGTTCTTCATTCGTTTCATTTAACGAAAGATAGCTTTTCCAAGAGTTTACTTGTTTATAATAGGAACCTATAAAAACATTGGATGAACTGATAAAGGAAGAACGTTGAAAGTTGTTATGACGCACAACTAAAATAATGGATACGACAAAAAAGAGAATAAACCAAAATATAGCGTTATATCTAACCAGAAATAGCCAAAGGTTTCTCATGTGTTTTGGTTTCTATTATTTAGCTGCCAACAAATACGCGATATAAACGACCAGTTCGTCTATATCGCGTATATATCAATGAATTATAATGCTTTTACTGCATTAAAAATTTAAACCGACCAATATTTTTCAACGCGATTCCCGTACCTCTTACCACGGCACGTAACGGATCTTCGGCAACATGTACCGGAAGTTTTGTTTTCGCTTGTATACGTTTGTCCAAGCCCCGTAATAATGCCCCTCCACCAGTGAGGTATATACCGGTTTGATATATATCTGCGGATAGTTCCGGAGGTGTAATTTCCAGCGCTTTTAAAATGGCTTCTTCTATTTTCGAAATGGATTTATCCAAACAGTGGGCTATCTCCGTATAGGACACCGTAATCTGTTTCGGAATACCCGTCATGAGGTCTCGACCCTGTACGGCGAAATCCGCCGGTGGATCTGATAGCTCGGGAAGAGCTGCTCCCACTTCAATTTTGATTTTCTCGGCAGTGCGTTCTCCAATCATGATATTATGTTGACGACGGATATATTGTACGATATCCGAATCAAAATTGTCGCCAGCAACGCGGATCGATTGGTCACAAACGATACCAGACAGGGCAATAACCGCAATTTCTGTGGTACCCCCGCCGATATCGATGATCATATTACCGACAGGTTCTTCGACATCGATACCTATGCCGACTGCCGCAGCCATAGGTTCGTGAATTAAGTAGACCTCTTTGGCACCTGCAATTTCTGCTGAGTCGCGTACCGCCCGCTTTTCTACTTCCGTAATACCCGAGGGAATACAAACGACCATCCTCAGCGATGGAAAGAACCAAGACTTACCTTTGTTCACTAATTTTACCATTCCGCGAATTAAATGCTCGGCAGCTGTAAAATCTGCTATAACACCATCGCGCAATGGCCTTACCGTTTTTATATTGTCGTGTGTTTTACCTTCCATTTGCATCGCTTGTCTTCCGATAGCAATCACCTTGTTGGTGGTGCGGTCAAAAGCAACGATAGAAGGTTCGTCCACTACTACTTTGTCATTATGTATAATTAAGGTGTTTGCTGTCCCTAAATCGATAGCAACTTCTTGCGTAAACCAGTTAAATAACCCCATGCAATTATATTGTCTTGTTTCTCAAATTTAATGCAAACCTAAATAAAAAAAATGGTTTTATCTACACTCTACCACCCCTATATAATAATTAAATGTATCAACATCCAGTTCTTCGGTATTCTCCACTTTTATGGGTAAAATCTGAAAGGTAGCGTTGATTTCATAACGTGTTTTGGACTGCCCTTTTTTTCCGATGTGAATAGGCATTTTAAAGTCCGGTACTTCTGCAATCCAACGGCAAAACACTTCTCCATTATTTCGTTGTAGAATTTCCAGTACCGGAACACTTTTATGCTGAACATACTGTTCAAATATCTTTGTGAAATCGATGCCCGATTCCTCGTTTAGATAGGTTAAAATATCGTTATAGTCTACCGTCTGATGATAAAATTTGCTATTCAGTCCGCGAAGGATGGAACGCCATTTCTCATCGTCGTCTATCATGGTCCGGATCATGTTGTGTAACACGCCGCCTTTCAGATACATGTCTCCCGATCCTTCTTTGTTGACACCATAGGGCCCTTGCAAAGGTTTATCATTCAAAATGCCTTTTCGGTTACCGTTTACGTACGCTTGGCTAGCTTCCTTTCCATAATGATAATCAATAAAAAGTGCCTCGGAATAATTGGTGAAACTCTCGTGTATCCACATGTCGGCTAGGTCCTTTGCCGTGATGTTGTTGCCAAACCACTCGTGACCGGACTCATGGACGATGATGAAATCCCATTTCAACCCCCAACCGGTGTCTGAACCATCTTTACCTAAATATCCGTTCTGAAATTTGTTGCCGTAGGCAATGGCGCTTTGATGCTCCATGCCCAGATGCGCTGTTTCTACTATTTTATAACCATCTTCATAAAAGGGATAAGGTCCAAACCAATACTCGAACGCCTCAAGCGTTTGTTTCGTGTTGTTCTGTAAATGCTTGATTTTATTTTTGTTTTCCTTTAATACATAATAGTCAACGGAAAGCGGTCCCTTTTCGCCTAGGTACGTTTCCATGATATGTGTATAATCTCCAATATTCAAGGCCACGTTGTAGTTGTTTATCGGGTTGCGTACTTTCCAGTGATATTTGGTGTAGTGTTTATCTAACTTTTCGGTTTTTACTAATCGGCCATTCGATACATTCATAACCTCGTTTGGAACGGCGACAGAAATCAACATGCTATCTACTTCGTCAGACTGATGGTCTTTATTCGGCCACCATACACTTGCACCCAAACCCTGACAAGTAGTCGCCACCCAAGGTTTTCCTTTACTGTCCTTTTTCCAGTCGAAACCGCCATCCCACGGTGCACGGGTTGCTGCAATGGGGGTGCCCGAATAATAGACCTTGAAAGAGTCTATCTTTCCTTTCGGAATTGTATTTGGAAAGTCTACGAAAACCGCATGGTAAGATCGCTCAAAAGATAGTGTTCTCCCTTGGTACTCCACACAGTCTACCGAAAGGTTATCAAAAAGATCGAATTGTAATCTTTCAAAATTTTCAACTGCTTCAAATTTAAATAAATTGCTTCCAGATATAAAGCGATTGTTTATATCTACTTTGATGTCAAGATGGTAATATTTTATGTCATAACACGTCCGGAAAGGTGTCAGTGTGCCTCGAAGGGAATCGGCCTTACTGAATATTTCTTTGGCTTTCATAAGCTGGGCGTGTACCGGGCTTGCTGTAAAGAATGGTAGAAGAATTAATAAGGTATATGGTATGTTTAGTTTAATCACGGTCAAGTGGAATTTGTCTCTGTTAAACATGGGGATTTTGTAGGTGCTGCCATGCACCAGATAAGTGTGTAATAATATCAGTCGCTGTGATGCTTTTTTCGTGGATAGACAACGCGGCAATGTCGCCCGCCAAACCATGTAGGTATACGCCCAGCAAAGCCGCATCAACTGCTGTGTGGCCTTGGGCCAACAAGGAAGTGATGATGCCAGAAAGTACGTCGCCACTACCCCCCGTGGCCATACCCGGGTTACCTGTTGAATTGAAGTGTACGGTACCATCGGGTAAAACAATAGCGGTATTTGCTCCTTTTATGACGACAATCTGTTCGTGACGATGGCTCCAATCTCGGACCTTTTCGATTTTTTCAAAGTCCTCTTGCCATGAACCGATTAAACGCTCCAATTCTTTAGGGTGAGGTGTCAAAATACTGTTTGGTGGGATGAGTGCATGCCAATCCGGATTTTTGGCCAGTATGTTTATAGCATCTGCGTCGAATAGCAGGGCAGGTGTTTTGGGTTTCAGTCGGAACCACTCCAATAATTTACGTAAGGCTCCCGCTGTATCTTGATGTGTCCCCATACCCATGCCGATGCCGACGGCTTGGTAATCTGTAATGTTTTCGGGAAACATGCTGATATGTGTTTCGAGCGGATCTGTTTGTACCTGTGCTTCGGGAAATACACTTTGTAATATGGAATAACCACAAGCTGGAATGTATGCCGTCACCAGTCCACAGCCTGTTCTTAATGCCGCTTTGCTTGCCAGGATAATGGCGCCAATACTGCCGTAATGTCCGCCTACAATGTACGTATGCCCATATGTGCCTTTATGAGAGAACTTCGATAACGGACTTGCTATAATCTGCACATCTTCTTTCTGTGTGTATAGATAACGAGTTGATAATGTGTTTTCTATATTCTTATCTAACCCGATGTCCAATACCTGGAAATTACCTGTGAAAATAGCGTATTTCGGACACAGGAGGCTCAGTTTAGGACAGGCAAAAGTATAGGTAATGTGGGCTTGTACAATAGGTACATCGGCAGGTGTAGGCCTGTCTGCAAAAAGTCCGGAGGGGATGTCGACAGAAAGTATAGGGTTGGAAGCGGTGTTTATCTGGTGAAGAAGTGGTTTCCAGTGTTCATCCATCGGGCGAGATAAACCGTAACCGAATAGCGCATCAATCAAGATACTTTTTGTCGGAAATTCTAAAATACTTTTGGGGCTCAGCGAAGAAATAGGTATACCCATTTCGTGGAGGCGTTGCTGGTTTATTTTGTTTTCCGTGCTGTAGGAAGTATGTTCTAATAAATAGATTTTAACGGTATGTCCGGCAAGGGATAGCATTCGCCCAACCGCCAATCCATCTCCACCATTATTTCCAAAGCCGCATAAGATCACAAAAGAAGCTTGCCGTTCACCAACATACTGCTGTATCGCCTGCGATAAAGCATCTGCCGCTCGTTCCATTAATGTAGCTGGGGCAAGATGCTGACTCGCCATCGTCGCTTGTTCCCATTTATAAATATCTGTAGCAGAAAGGATCTTCATCGTTTTTTTTGTTTAAACTTAGATAAATTTCCTTTTACATGCAATTATAGCTATATCATCATCTTATAGCCAATACCTCTAATGTTTTTAATTTGGATGCTCGGATCTTTGATCAGATACTTTCTTAACCTACATATCAATACATCGAGACTTCGGCTGGGACTAACGGGTTTTTTACTCCATAATTTTTCGACAATAATATCGCGTTCCAGCACCGTATTACGATGTTCATATAGCATTTTGAGCAATACACTTTGCCTGTATGATAGATCGATGGTGTCATCTCCGAGCTGCAATATTTGTCGTCTGGCGTTCAATGTATATTTACCGATATTGGTGGAATCAGCGGTTATATTTCTAGCTTTTATATTGGCCATGGAACCGATTCTCGCAATCAATTCTTCCATGACAAAAGGTTTTTTTAGATAATCGTTGCCGCCTACATCATAGCCGTTAAGTAAATCTTCTGTCGATGTTAGTGCCGTTAAGAACAAAATTGGCGTCGTACGATCTTCCTCCCTAATTTTTAAAGCCAATGTAAAGCCATCCATGCCCGGCATCATAACATCTGATACAATAACATCCGGTTTCTTTTTATGGAATAAATCTAAAGCCTCGATAGCGGTTGACGCAAACCGGACGTTAAATTCTTTCATTTCTAAACTTAACATAATAATTTGTGCAAGTTTAATTTCATCTTCGATAAGTAATACATCGATCATAGCTGACGTTTTTTTGGAATTCTGATAATAAAAGTTGTTCCGCTATTTTTTTTGCTTTTTAGTTTTATGGTGCCTTTATGTTGGCGGATGATCTGTTTAACATACGCCAGTCCCAAACCAAATCCCCTCTGGTAGCTATTATCATCTTTTGGTACTCTGAAAAAGGGATCGAATATAAGATCATGATAGGTGTCGGGTATACCGATGCCGTCATCGGAGACGGATAGTTCGATAAATTCTCCATCACGAATTTCCTGGATCATAATTTGAATGTTTTTTGATCCATATTTGATGGCATTATCGAATAGATTGCTGATCACGTTACCCAAGTGGAGTTGATCAGCCCACAGAACTTGGCCCGCTGCAAAATTTTCATAATTAAATTGAATGTCCTGTGAAGAGCTGCCCACGCGAATTCTGGTTATGCATTTGGAGATGAGCTGCTCTATCTTGACATATTCGTAGTGCAACGGTTTCCTGGTGGCATGGTCGTCTTCAGCAATTTGCAGCACGTTATCGATCATGTCGGATAAATGTTCCAGCTCTTCCCGCGCAATAGACTGAAACATAGCTCGTTTTTCGATATTCTCTTTTTCGGTAAAGTTTTGCAATGCTTGGACGGCAGCATAGACGGTAGATACCGGTGTCCTCAGTTCATGGGTCATTTGGTTAACAAATGTTTTCCGGAGTTCTGCCAGTTTATCCTGTTTGGAAATAGTTCGGAAGAGGTACACAAAACATCCCAGAATCGTAAGGACTAAAATAACCGCAAGGCTTAACTGCCAGCTCAGACTATACAAAGCTTGCCGCCATGGTAAAGTTAGCGTCAATGTAATAAATCGATGTTGCTGGGCATCAATGAGTAAAGGGCGGAGGGTAAGGGTAGTGCCCGAAAGAGAGTTTACAGGCGTTCTAACCATAAATTCCCCGTCTTTTGCCGTGAAAATGTCCAATTTGAAATCGGTCTTTAAATCGTTTGCATAGAGTAGCTCGCCTATTCGATGCTGTAGAACATTATAAGTTGTCGTGTCAAAAGTCACGTAGTTGAACAGGAATCCCGGAAAAAGTTGAGGCGGCCGGAGAGGTAATCTCCCGTCTGGTTTTAAAAAAGCATGTCTCGGCGGCGCCGGCTTTATTCTTTCCATGATTTGGGAAAGCGAATCTGCAGATACATTTGGATACATTTTTATAAGCTCATCATACAATACTTTTTCGAAAAGAAACGTAGGTCTGTTCATGGTCTGTCTGTCTTCCTGGCCTCCTTGGTAAGCCGCTTGAACATACTCCTGTATAGCGTCAAATAATAGCCTTTCTGCCGTAGACGCCGTATTTTCGATGTATTGGTTGTAGCTGCCATATAACCACGAACTTAGAAGCAATACAATCCCCGTTCCCGATGCCACCAACGGGATAAATAATAATCTAAGCCTGTATTTCATTATGTTGCCCTATCTTGCATGCCATCTTCTTCATTTGTTTTTCAAAACAAAGCAAAAAGTTTATCATGTCATCTTCCTGCTTTTCGATTTAACCATATTTAACCCTGTGAAACCTTTGTTAACATTAAATATACACAGTTTTGTAGCGGATATGAATCAGCAAAATATGAATGGTTTCAGAGCAGTTTATCACTATTGTGTTTGGATAATTGTCTTGCAATTTTTGAGCGCCTGTAGCGGGGATGGTTTGGATGTCGGGATCGTCAATGAATTGGCCGGTGTTAATAGGGCCGATACGTTAACGGTGGAAGCCAGCACGTTTCTTTTGGATCCGCTACCCACTACCGGGCAAGGTGTGTTACTGGTCGGGCGTATAGATGATGCAGATCTCGGTCGTGTAGAATCGCGGTCGTATTTCAGGTTATCGAACGAGCAGCTCGCTTTAAGCAGCCTGCCGGAAAATTCACGCTATGATTCGTTATCTATTACGCTGTATTACAACGGCTATTCCTATGGCGACACGACAAAATTAACCCGATTCAATCTACATCGTGTAATCGAAGATATAGAGCCTTACGAATTTCCGATTGCGTTGGAAGACGATGAGTATCCGGTATTCGCAAGTGGTGGCACAACCTTATTGGCCAATCGCGAATTTGCGTATGATAGCGAATCACTCGGCTCGGTATCCTTTCGGCCTCGACCCAATACACCGGAAGATACCGTGGTAACCATACGGCTGGATGACCAATGGGGGCAGACCCTTTTCGATATGGCCGTGAATGAAGATACGAGGCTGACGGTCAACGATGATTTTGTCAATTTTCTGAAAGGGATGGTCTTGGTGCCCGCCGATGAGAGTGAGGGGGTAGTTATCGGATTTAAGGATTCGGTCGCCTTGGAAATTCATTATTCTTATGAAACGCAAAATGATGGTATGCGGGAGGAAGGCGTCATCAGTTTTCCGATAGGGGCAACTACCCACCAATTTAACCGTATCATAATAGATCGTGCAGGAACGCCGTTGGCAGATTTGTCCGACCAAAATGATAACCTGGCGTCCTCATTAACCGGAAACCGCACCTACCTACAGGGGTTAACGGGAGTGGTTACGCGTTTAAGATTCCCATCGGCCCGGCTATTTGTGAATGATGGTGCCATCGCCATAACCAAAGCCCAGTTGATCATCGAAACAGATCAGTCGAAAGAGCACGTTTTTTCACCGCCGGATGCCCTTATACTTATGCAGGCAAATCGATACGGTACGCCGGTTTCGATCCTGCCCAACAGCTTTCAGAGCGATACACAGACAGCTTACTACCAAATGGGTAGTCAGTCCGGAGGGGCGGCAAACGGGAAATATGTGTTTGATTTAACGGGGTATATGAATGGTCTGCGAAATAGCGTAGAAGACGAAGCAGTGAGCCTCTTGCTTGCTTTGCCGACCACGAGTCTTCTATCTGCTGTTGATCATTTGAAAATCGCCGTAAAGGACGTTAGACCTGCTATTAAATTACAAGTATTATACGTAAAATTCTAAAAACTAAATAAATATGAATTGGTTAATTAAATTGCTTTTACTAACTGTTGTGTTGTTTGCCGGTGCGGCATGTTCGTCTGATGACGATGATGATCCTGATGAATGGACAAAAGGAGCAGATTTTGAGGGGCTTCCAAGAAGCGGTGCCACCAGTTTTACCATAGATGGTTATACCTATATCACCACGGGTTATGGAACGAGCTCAAACAGATTTGTGGATACTTGGCGTTTTAACCCGGCTCAGGAAAATTGGACACGTGTGGAAGACTTCCCCGGGGCAGCGCGTAACAATGCCGTATCTTTTGTGATGAACGGAAAAGGATATGTGGGCTTAGGAACCAACTCCAACGTCATGTTTAAAGACTTTTATGAATATGACCCTGCAGGCGATACGTGGACGCGTGTCACTGACTTTGCCGGTGATGCTCGTTACGGTGCCGCGGCATTTACCCTGAGGGATGTCGGTTATGTAGGTACCGGAAAAGATATGGACGGACAAGATTTTAACGATTTTTATAGTTATACGCCGAGTGCAGACGGTGGAACTTGGACGAAAATAGCGAGTACACCTAATAAGCGTTCTTTTGCTTTCACCTTTGTGCTGAACGATTTGGTTTATCTGGGTGGCGGAACCAGTAATAACCAGAATGTTGCATCCTTTTATACATTTGATGGAACGACATGGACACCGAAAGAAGATCTTTCTGGTCGTGACGATGATTATACCTATAATCTGACCCGATTGAGTCCGGCAGTATTTGTTTTAGACGGACATGCTTATATATCCGGCGGTTTGTCGGCAAACAACGGATCGCCGACGACGTCTACATGGAGGTACGTGGTATCGGGGGATTACTGGGAAGAACATCAGGCGTTTGGTGGTTCATCACGGCATCAGGCAGTTTCTTTTGTTCATGATGGTGCTGCTTACGTGGTAACAGGCCGTAGCGGTACTTCACCTTTTTATGATATGTGGCGATTTATCCCTAATCCATGGTAATGTAAACGCGCTCGAAAATGAAAAAAATATATACGATTTGTTTTTTCCTGTCGGCGATACTAAATATGGCGGTTGCGCAAGACTGGAAACTGAATTATGGCGTTGCCGCAGGTGCCACCAGTTCCATCTATTTGTTGGAGAACATCAGTAGTGGGGTAGGAAGATCGGCTTCCAAAACATATAATGGTCAAGTGTCAGGCTGGGCAATGTTATCTCCTAATAAATATTTTGGTGTAGAAGGAGGGTTAGCTATAACGGGCTTAGGAGCTGTGTTAAACCAATCTGAATTCGGAAGTCGGGAAGTCCGGCAGCATACGTATTGGCTTCAAGTACCTGTTAATCTGGTGGCTAAGTTACCTTTACGGGATACCAGTAATTTTTTTCTGAAAGTAGGGGGGTATGCAGGGGTTGGCTTATTCGGTAAAAATTATATTCCCGATAGTTACAGTGGTTCGGCGAAGCAGGAGTTTTCTTTTGGCGATGATGGTACACAAAAAGGGGTTGATTTTGGTTGGAACGTCAGTTTTGGTTATAAACTTCGATCCGGATATTTGATAAATATAGGATACCAAAGAGGGTTGACGGATGTAGCTCCTGATCAAGCCGCGTATGAGCAACGGAATCGTGCCTATACAATCGGTATCGGGTATGAATTTTAAGAGAACGTCACCATTTCAACGTTTTTTAGGCATTACTTTTGCAATGCTTGATATTAAGAAACAAAATGTCAACTTATGATACATAGAAGAATAATCATCATGGCTGTCCTGATTTCTGGTTTATTCCTTGCGAGTTGTGGCGGGAAGAAAAGATATGCCGCATTGCAAATGCAGCACCAGGATTTGACCGAACGTTATCAACAAAGCCAGATGCAACTGGCAGAAAGTCGGACGAACGTTAAAAATTTAGAAGAGCAATTGGCTATGGAGCGTAAAAACAATGCCTCCTTACGTGAAGCATTACGGCGTTTGCAAGGAACGTTGGATATGAGTATAAACCAAAATACGCAGGGAAATGTGAATATCTCGAAGTTGGTTGATGAAATTAATGCATCGAATAGATATATCCAGCATCTGGTGAACACCAAAAACAAAAGCGATTCACTTAATCTGGTCTTGACCAATAATCTGACGCGTTCTTTAAGTCGCGAAGAGTTGCGCGATGTGGACGTGAAAGTGTTGAAAGGTGTGGTATATATATCATTATCGGACAATATGCTATATAGATCAGGTAGTTATGAGATCTCTGAAAGGGCCGGAGAGACACTTAGTAAAATCGCGAAGATCATCCAAGATTACAGAGAATACGATGTGCTAATTGAGGGTAATACAGATACCGATCCTATTTCACAGAAAAATATTCGAAACAATTGGGATTTAAGTGTATTGCGTGCTTCATCTGTTGTGCAAGCATTGCAGAACCAATATGGTGTTGAACCCAAACGTTTGACAGCTGGAGGACGTGGGGAGTATAATCCTGTCGCTGATAATACAACGCCCGATGGAAAAGCAAGAAACCGCCGCACACAAATTATTATTACGCCGAAACTGGATCAGTTTATGGAGTTGATTGATAAAGCGCCGGAGACAAGTACGGACGCTGAAGTGCCTGCAGAGACTCCGGATCAACAAGAAAATACGCCAGTATTTTAAAATAAAATAGATTTTTAAACCAGAAAGAGGCAAGTTTGAAAAACTTGCCTCTTTCTACTATATGTGCGGTCGTTTGCTCAACGCTTTCAAAAAGAAGTAACCAAACAGCCCCGATAGCAGTGAACCTACCAAAACTGCCAGCTTTGCTTCTTCTACATGTAAGGGATCACTGAAAGATAGTAATGACACAAAAATAGACATCGTGAAACCAATTCCACCAAGCATACCAACACCGGCAATATGCGCCCATGTTGCTTTATCAGGCAACTGTGCAAGGCCGGATTTTATACATAGAAACGACGTACTAAAAATACCCACTGTTTTGCCGACGAAAAGCCCAATCATAATACCGAGACCCATAGGTGAAGTCAACCCACCGATCATTTCACTTTGAAACGTGATAGCGGTATTTGCAATGGCAAATAAAGGAACGATGATAAAGTTGACTGGTTTTGCGATGGTATGCTCTAGTTTCTCCAGTGGAGATTCTACGTCGGTATCGTTTGTTGGGATAGTCATGGCTACGAGAACCCCCGCAATCGTGGCATGGATACCCGAATGATGGATAAAATACCATATGAAAATACCGGGGATGAGGTACATCCACAGGTTTTTCACCCCAAAACGATTAAAAGCAACTAAGAGCAAGAGGATAGCGGCTGCATATAAGAGATAAGTAAAATGAAGTTCGGTAGAATAGAAAACGGCAATAACCAGAATAGCTAATAGGTCGTCTACAATAGCCAGTGCTGCTAAGAAAACTTTGAGACTTACAGGCACTCGTTTGCCAAGCATGGAAATAACGGCCAGCGCAAAAGCGATATCTGTTGCCATCGGAATACCCCATCCGTGATGCGTCTCCGTTCCTGCATTGAACAAGGTATAGATGAGTGCCGGAACCAAAGCACCTCCAATAGCCGCTAATATGGGTAATGCAGCCTGGCGGGGAGAAGATAACTCACCTTCTACGAGTTCACGCTTTATCTCTAAACCCACTAATAAAAAGAAGATCGCCATGAGCCCGTCATTTATCCAGTCGGCTACACTATATCGGAGCTGAATGTTGGCGTTTTCAAAGCCCAAATGGGTGCCCAGTAGATTGTTAAATGCCTCCGATAAAGGACTATTTGCAATAATTAATGATAAAATAAGACATACGAATAATAAGATGCCACCACCTGTACTTGAATCTAAGAAATCTTTAAGGGGTTTTAGATTGATTAATTTTGCCATGACGACGAAGTTATTGAAAATTATTTGTTTTCACTACCTTTGATAATATGAAATGTCCATGATTGCAAATCACAAACGCCGATGAATATAGTCTGGGCATTCCATATGATCTTTAAAAGACAAACCGTAAGTATTCATTTATATAAATGAATACTTACACTTATAGATAATTATATACATATGAAATACTGCCTATTAAAAAGACAATTTATTCACATATGACATGGGATCTCGTGAAAAAAGATTTCAAGCGCTATTTGCAATTGGAACGTAATCTCGCAAACCATTCGATAGCTGCTTATTTGAATGATGTGCAGAAGTTGGAAGCCTATTGTAGCTTTAAGCGAAAGGAGCTTGATCAAATAGATACCCTGTTTATACAGCAATTTCTCGTTTTTATCAATGATTTCAGCATTTCGCCTTTTACACAAGCCAGACTTCTTTCCGGGTTGCGAACTTTTTTTGCATTCCTCCAGATTGAATATGACCGGAAAGATAATCCGACTGAACTATTGGAATCCCCTCGGTTAAACCGTAAAATTCCCAGTGTGCTAAACCTCGAAGAGATAGATGCACTAATTGCGGCTATTGACGTGTCTACATTAGAAGGCATGCGTAATAAAGCCATTTTGGAAGTATTGTATGGATGTGGTTTGCGTGTTTCAGAATTGGTGACATTAAAAATTTCGAATCTTTACTTAGATGTAGAGTTTATCAAAGTTGAGGGAAAGGGAAATAAGGAGCGTCTCATTCCTATCGGACAGCAGGCTATTAAATATTTGAAAATATATCTGGAAGAAATACGCCCTCATATTCCGATACAAACAGGATATGAAGATATCGTATTTCTAAATAGGAGAGGAAGGCAGTTAACGCGTGTTATGGTATTCCTTATTATTAAAGATCTGGCCAAAAAAATAGGTCTTACGAAAACGATTAGTCCCCATACTTTTCGGCATTCGTTTGCTTCTCACTTAGTAGAGGGGGGGGCGGATTTACGTGCCGTACAGGATATGCTTGGGCATGAA
The DNA here is from genome assembly GCF_004208525.1 of Sphingobacterium corticibacterium. Classification (GTDB taxonomy): domain Bacteria; phylum Bacteroidota; class Bacteroidia; order Sphingobacteriales; family Sphingobacteriaceae; genus Sphingobacterium; species Sphingobacterium corticibacterium. Next base: position 431,611 of record NZ_SGIT01000001.1, read on the forward strand.
AGTATTACAACCACAGAGATTTATACACATATTGATAAAGATTATTTACAGTCTGTTATCACACAATACCACCCAAGATCATAATCTCCTCCGGATGTTAATGCAACTAAGTAAACTTTAATTTGCAATATGATTGCATTTACTTATCTTTGTGGCTTCTTATGGTAGCGAAGATAGGGCGGTTTATAGGTGTGATCATGGCATTACTGGTGTTGTCAACAAGTAATGGGCTTCATTATACGCATGATATTACACACCATCACGATTGTTCATCTTCGGATCATCAAGAACATCCCGATGCAGATGAATGCGCACTTTGTTGGTTTGTTTTACATCAAGTAAGTCATCATTTTGCGATAGATAGTTTGTTGCCGGATATCGCGGTACAGACGTGTATAAATCTACGTAATGGAAGAAATTCTTTATTTTTTCCGGATGGAATAGAACGTTTACAACGCAACAAAGACCCGCCGCAACACGTATAAACCCACGTCGTTCAGATTTAGATCCTGTTAATTTGTATGATCAGAATTTAAACAGGCTCTTATAACATTTCTTAAAAATTTTTAAATAGATGCAATACAAATGCTTAGCCCTGTGTTGGGTGCTATGGCTTTTTGCCGTCCCTGGTAAGGGGCAAGAAGAACGTTCATCGTTTTTGAAAAGACAGGATTCCATTCATTTGCAAGATGTGGAAGTCATTGGGCGTCGTGGCGAATTATCCCAAAGTATACATCGTCTCTCTACGCAGGAGATGCAAGAAAACAAAGGAAAACCTTTGGCAGAATCGCTGACGGATATTTCCGGCGTGTCTACGATTGGGATGGGAAGCAGCATTGTGAAGCCTGTTATCAATGGGCTCCACAGCAACCGGATACTTATTCTAAACAATGGAGTCCGCCAGGAAGGACAGCAGTGGGGTATGGAGCATGCACCAGAAATCGATCCTTTCACCGCAGCCCAGCTGGAGGTCGTAAAAGGCGCGCAAGGTGTTCGATATGGGGCAGATGCGTTGGGAGGTGTTATCCTTGTGTCGGCAAATGATATTGATTTAGAGAAAGAATGGAAAGGAAATCTTGATTTGATAGGGCAGTCGAACGGACGTGGGGGAATGATAAATGTGCTTTTGGAAGGGGCGGTGAAAGCCTTGCCCGGATTAGGTTGGCGTATGCAAACAAGTGGTAAAAAAATGGGGAATTATAAAACGGCCGATTACTTCTTGGGTAATACGGGAGTAGATGAATTCAACTATGCCGGAACATTGCAATATAAAAAAGACAAAAATCAACTGGAATTGTATTTTAGTCATTTTGGAACACAATTGGGCATCTTTCGGGGTGCTCATATCGGTACGGTTGAAGATATTCAAGCACGTATAGACCATGGACGTCCTTTTGAAACTTATGATTTTAGTTATCAAATAGAAGCACCTCGGCAAAAGGTAACGCACGATCTGGTTAAAGCGTCGTGGGAACATCAACTTCGTGCTGACCGTCGATTGGAAATGCACTATGGATTGCAACGAAACCATCGTCGGGAATACGATCTACGAAGAGTGGAATCAGACGATCTTCCCATGGCGGATATGGTATTGACCACACAAAGCTTGGATGTCGTGGTGAAGGAAGGTCATAGCTCAATAGGTGTACAATCGCTAATACAGGTCAATAATAATATGCCCGGTACGGGTACAACACCTATTATTCCTAATTTTGACAGCTACGCAGTGGGCATATTTGCCGTGCACCAGTTTCACATTGATAGGTGGCACGCGGAAATAGGTGGTCGCTATGATTTCAAGTATTTGGATATCGCGGGATATCGCTATCGAAGAGATGCTATCGATGATGATGGAACAGTAGAGCAGTATCTTCTAACAGACACTCGTCGATTTCACAATGCGTCGGGAACAGTCGGTACGCTTTATCATTTTTCACCCAAATTAAGCTGGAAAAGTAATATTGGGTTGGCCTGGCGCGCACCTTCCGTTAATGAGTTGTATAGCGACGGCGTACACCATGGAAGTGCGACTTATGAGCTGGGAAATCCAGATCTCCGTAGTGAAAAAGGCTTAAAATGGATAAACGCTTTTATATGGAGTGATGAACGTCTCCAAGCAACGGCCGATGTCTATGCGCAGATGCTATACGATTATATTTATGCACAGCCCAACCCGGATGCTGTTCGCCAAACGATTCGAGGTACCTTTCCACTGTTCGCTTATCAACAGCACAACGCTTTTTTTTATGGTGCTGATTTGCAATTGCGCTATGCGTTTCTAAATACGTTTCACTATGATGTGCGTGCATCCATCGTGCGTGCGCGTAATGTGGAGTTGGATACTTATTTGCCTTATATTCCATCTGCACGTTTTCAACAGGCACTTTCATGGGCCTATTGGGGTGATTCACAGCCGGAAAGCTATCTCAAGTTTGCACATCGCTTTGTCGCAAAGCAAAATCAATATGAGGAGGGAATGGATTATGTCGCACCGCCACCCGCTTACCATTTGTTTGACGTCGTGGCGAGTAAGCACATCAAAACAGATACGGATACTGGCACATCTTGGAATGTTATGCTGTCGGTAGAAAATTTATTCAATCGTTCCTATAAGGATTATATGGATCGATTTCGTTATTTCACCCATCAAATGGGTAGAAATATAAACGTAAAAATTTCTTATCAATTTTAAAATTATCAAAATCATGAAACAAATTAATATTTTTATTTTAGCCATTAGCATACTTTTCTTTGCACCATCATGCTCCAAGGATGATCCTATACCAGAAGAAGACCAAGAGGAAGTGGGCACAGCCACACTAACTTTTACAGAAGTAGAACGTGAAGCGCATGGAGATCACTATGATTACAACGATATAACGGATCCTGAAATAGAAGAAGTTAAGTTTGAAGGCAAGGATATGCTGCCTCCGGTTGATGCGCATTTGCATTTGGAAGTTGGAAAAACCTATCGGCTGGAATTGCTCGCTACCGATTTTGCCGGTCGCGAAACGCAACAGACATTCGTCAGTCGTGCCGATATACATCAGGCTTTTATACTCGGCGCGGAGGCGGGGAGTCTGGAATACGTATACGCAGATAGAAATGCGGATAATCAACGGGTAAACGTAGGTGTTACAGGTTATTTAACGGTTCTAAAAGAAACGAATACCTTTACATTGCGTTATGTAATGCGCCATTTAAATCCGGGTGTAAAAGATAATATTACTGCTGCCGATTGGAACAATATAAACTTCACCCAATTTACGGGAGCGAACGATTTGGATCTGAAAGTAGCGGTTCATTTGGTGTCCGAAGATGGCCATCATCATTAAAAAATATACGTTGGCATTTATATTTTTCATTTCGATTTTAAAGTAAGGTAAAAAATAGTATTTTTGCCAGCGCAGTCTCCGTAGTTCAATGGATAGAATTTCAGATTCCGGTTCTGAAGATATGAGTTCGAATCTCGTCGGGGACACCACTTCTTCCAACAGCGTTTTCACAAAAAGAAAACGCTGTTTTCTTTTCAGAAGGATAATATCCCATATATTGTGAATCCTCGTTTAGAAAATCATGGAAATTTTGTAGGTTTACCATATTCGATTATTTATAAACAACAAATTAAATTGCTAATGAATTTAATAAAGCCTATTGCAATTGCATTTTTATTGCCAGGATTGTTTCCGCTTAGCCAAGCTTCGCCAACGATTATGTTGGAGGAATCTCGGAATATTCTCGGTCTCGATACGCTTTCTTGGGAGGCACCTTTGCCTTTTGATCAGGAAGTTAAAACAGGTAAACTGGAAAACGGATTTCAATATTTCATCCGTAAAAATGTAGAACCCAAAGATCGTGTTACGATGTATTTGGCAACCAAAGTCGGTTCTATTTTGGAAACAGAAGAAGAATTAGGCTTAGCCCATTTTATGGAACATATGAATTTCAATGGTTTGAAGCATTTTCCAAAAAATGAGCTGGTGGACTACCTGCAACGTGCGGGCGTACGTTTTGGGAGCGACTTGAATGCGTACACGAGCTTTGATAAAACAGTTTACCAATTGCCTATTCCCTCAGACGATCCCGAACTGTTGAAAAATGGACTTCAAGTGTTACGGGATTGGGCACAGGATGCTTTGTTGACGGATGAAGAAATTGATAAGGAAAGAGGTGTTGTGCTGGAGGAAATGCGGGGAGGACGTGGAGCTAGCCAACGTATGCGCGATCAATACCTACCCATCATGTTGAACAATTCGCTATATTCACATCGTTTACCGATCGGTACCGAAGATATCATCCGGAATTTTCCATACGAAGTGTTGCGGCGTTTTCATGAAAAATGGTACCGCCCCGACTTACAAGCATTGATTATTGTCGGTGATATTGATGTAGAAGCGATAGAAGCGGAGGTTCGTCGGTTGTTTGGCGATTTAAAGTCGCCTGAAAATCCATCCGAACATATAGAGCATAAAGTGCCTTTATTGGACAAAAATCAGTTTATAGCTGTGACAGATCCTGAAATGACGTATACCTTAGGGCAAATTTCTATAAAACATCCGGAGGAGAAGGTGGAGACCGTCCGCGAATTTAGAAGAAGCATTTTAAAATCAGTTTATAGCAATATGCTAAATGCGCGTCTTTCCGAGTTGGGACAATCTGCCCATCCGCCTTTTATACAGGCTAGCGTGGGAATAGATGAGTTTTTGGGCGGACTGGATGCCTACACGGCTTTTTTTGTAGCGAAGCCGAACGAGTTTGAAGGCGGTTTCAAAGCGTTGGTGCGCGAACTTGAGCGTGTGCAACAACATGGTTTTACCGAAACGGAGTTTGGACGGGCAATAGTTAGTATTCAAAAGAATAATGAAACAGCTTATATCGAGCGTGACAAGAAGAAATCGGATAGCTATGTGAATCGATATTTGAATTTTTATCTGGAAGATAGTCCTGCATTAAGTAATGAAGACTTGTATAAACTATATAAGCAGCTATTACCTACGTTGACATTGGAAGAGGTAGAAGAGATCGGGAGGACCTTTTATGTGGATGCCAATCGAGATGTTATTATTATGGCACCCGATAAGGAAAAGGATAGTCTTCCTAACCAACAACAGGTGCATATGTGGTTTGGCGAAGTAGCGGGAGAGGAGATCAGTGCATATGACGATAAAGTATCTGATTTGCCATTACTATCGAAAGAACCTCAAGCAGGCAAGATTGCTGCGGTGAAGGATATTGCTGCAATAGAAACCAAAGAATGGACATTGCGAAATGGCGTAAAGGTAATTTTGAAGCCTACTACATTTAAAAATGACGAAATTTTAATTAGTGCTTTTAGTCCAGGAGGAACCTCTCTGTATGACGATAGTGAATATTTTTCGGCTGCACAAGCGGCTAATTTAGTGAATAACAGTGGTGTAGGTCAACTGAACACGATCGAACTTCGCAAATATATGACGGGAAAAAATGTCAATATTAGTCCCTATATAAGCGAACGTAGTGAAGGAGTGTCAGGTTACGCTGATAAAGAGGGGCTCCAGACTGCTTTCGAATTGATTTACGGTTACTTTACGGAACCGCGTATAGAGGATGATGTATTCCAAAGTATCATCACGAGATCGTTGTCTATGATCAGCAATCAAGAGAGTGATCCCTCTTTTGTTTTTCGAAAATCAATTTTGGAAAACTTGTATAAAGGCAGTATCCGCCGTATGCCTATTTCGGAGGAAGGTATCAAGCAAATTGATAAAGAACGTGCGTTGGCAATTTATAAGGAGCGTTTTGCAGATGCTTCGGATTTCGTATTTACGATTGTTGGTTCGTTTACAGAAGAGGAAATCAAGCCTTATTTGGAGAATTATCTCGCCGCTTTGCCGGTGCTGGACCGCAAGGAAGAAGCAAAGGATTTAGGGCTTTACGAACCGGAGCAAGGCTTTGAAAAAATAGTGCATAAAGGTCAGGAAGAAAAGGCAAATGTGATGTTGACGTATTATGGGGATTATCTATACGGCGAGATGGAAAATCTAAATATGAACGCATTGGAAAGTGTGTTGAGTATTAAGCTTATTGAACGTTTGCGGGAAGAAGAAAGCGGGGTATACGGAACCGGAGCAAGAGCATCCACCAATAAGCATCCAAAAAATAGGTATAGTTTTACCGTATCATTCGGTACAGGGGTAGATCGATATGAGTCTTTGATCGCATCCGCATTGGATGAAATTAATAAAGTGAAGCAAAATGGTCCTTTGGCATCTGATTTAGAAAAATTCAAGATTGAGCAAAGACGTCAATTGGAACTCTCTTTAAAAGAAAATAAGTTCTGGATGGGACAACTTTCGGGGGCATACCAGCGGGAGGAAGATCCAACTTATATTAACCGTTATTTGGAGGATCTGGACAAGATATCAGTAGAATCTGTCAAAGAGGTCGCCAACAAGTACCTGAAAGAAGACCACTTGTTTAAATTCATTCTTTTGCCGGATGAGAAGTAACAGGAGATTAACACAAAAAATGCGCAGCTTTTAGGCTGCGCATTGCTCATAATGTGTAGGCAATTAGCCTAAATAAGATTTTAAAATTTTACTGCGCGACGTATGGCGAAGGCGCTGTAACGCTTTGTCCTTGATTTGACGTACACGTTCTCTCGTCAAGCTGAATTTCTCACCTATTTCCTCTAAGGATAATTGGTGGTTGGTTCCTAATCCGAAAAATAAGACGATAATTTCACGTTCTCTTTCTGTCAAGGTGGATAACGAGCGTTTGATCTCTTCTGATAGCGACTCATCAATCAGTATGCTATCCGTATCTGGGTCTGCATTTTCCAATACGTCCAAAAGCGTGTTTTCTTCCCCTTGAACAAATGGTGCATCCATAGATACATGTCTTCCTGAGTTACTTAATGTGTCTGACACTTTGTCAACCGTAGTTTCCAGAATATCAGCTAATTCCTCTGGAGACGGCTCGCGCTCATACTCTTGCTCCAATTTGGAAAAAGCTTTGCTGATTTTGCTCAATGAACCCACTTGATTCAAAGGTAAACGTACAATACGTGATTGTTCAGCAATAGCTTGTAGGATAGACTGACGAATCCACCATACGGCATAGGAGATAAATTTAAACCCTTTTGTCTCATCGAAACGTTTTGCTGCCTTAATTAAGCCTAAATTGCCCTCATTAATCAAGTCACCTAACGTGAGTCCTTGATTCTGGTATTGTTTGGCAACAGAAACAACGAAACGCAGATTGGTTTTTGTTAATTTCTCCAAAGCAACTTGGTCACCTTCACGGATGCGCTGTGCCAATATTACTTCTTCTTCTGCGGTAATTAAGTCTACTTTACCAATCTCATGCAAATATTTATCTAACGATTGAGATTCGCGATTGGTAATGGATTGTGTAATTTTGAGCTGTCTCATTTAAATGTATAAATACCTTTCTCTTTTGAAATGTCTGCAAAAATAGTGATTTTTACCCATAGTTCCTTCATATAAGTGTAAATTAAATACTCTGTATGAGGAAGTTAACATAAGGGCTTTGGTGCTGTTTTAATAGCAAAAATTATTCCAATTCCACTTGTGTTATTAAGTAAAACGTAAGAATGTATGATTTGTTTTGTTCATTTTCTAAAAACGTATGCCGTAACGTATTTGTTATGAAGTTTTTAATTTTAACGGAGAATGAGAATTTTGAAATTCAATAAAACATATTAGATCATAAAATTGTTACCTTTAGGCACAATATGTCATATTTAAATTGAGAAGTTATGCCAATTAAAATTCATTTAGATAGGATTATGTCTGAAAAAAAGGTCTCCCTGAATGAGCTTAGTCATCGCGTGGGGATAACCCTGTCAAATCTTTCTATCATCAAAAATCAAAAATCGAAAGCAATTCGATTAAGCACACTGGAAGCACTTTGCAAAGCATTGGATTGCCAACCAGGGGATATTATGGAGTACATAGAAGAAGAAAAATAAAGTTTTTAGTCTAAACGATATCCTCTTAAGAACTCCTCTATTTGCATCCTTTTTTTGCCTTCGAGTTGGAGAGAGGTAACCAAAAGCGAACCATCCTGTGTTGCAAATGACAGAAAAGTTTTTCCATCGCTGCTACACGTTCCCGGTGTTTCACCTAGTGATTGCCCTTTTTTTGTTTCAAAAATTTTCAAAACTTTATCGTTTAATATAGTATATGCTGCAGGATAAGGACTCAGCCCTCTGATTTGGTTGTAGACTTCATCTGTAGGCCTATCCCATAGGATCTGACAATCTTCTTTAAAGATCTTTGGAGCGGTTTTTAACACGGTTGTTTCTAACTGTGCCTGAGGAACCGGATGAATATCGTTGTTTCTTACGGCTTCCACTGTTTTTAATAATACTTCTGCTCCTGCAGCCATTAATTTATCATGTAATATACCGGCTGTATCTTCCTGAGCAATTTCTACTTGCTGCGAGAAGAGGATATTTCCGGTATCTATTTGATGTTGCAGTAAAAACGTTGTCACTCCGGTATGCGCTTCGCCTTGGATAATAGCGTGGTTGATGGGAGCTGCGCCCCGGTATTGCGGAAGGAGCGATGCATGGACATTGATGGTACCTAAAGGAGGCATATTCCACACCACTTCGGGCAACATACGGAAAGCGACGACCACTTGTAGGTCTGCTCGATAGGATTGCAATGCTGTAATAAACTCGGGATTTCTTAGTTTTTCCGGCTGCAATACCGGCAATCCCTGTTGTATAGCATATTTCTTAACAGCTGATTCGTGTATTTTCTGGCCACGACCCGCTGGTTTGTCAGGTGTGGTAACAACAGCGACAACCTCTTCGCCAGCTTGTAATAAAGCTTCTAAAGATGCTACTGCAAAATCGGGGGTACCCATAAAAATAATCCGCATAGTATATAGTAAAAAATTAAAAAAATACGCCTGATGATATCGTGTCTTTTAGCCAACTTCAAGTGACAAAAATTATTAACTTTGCGAAGTTACAAAATTAATATTCACCTTGAATTTTCCTTACTTTTTAGCTAAGCGGATTACATTCATGGGGCATCGGACTTTTTCGAAGCTGATTGTCCGCGTGACTATTGGCGCATTGGCACTGGCCATTTCCGCTATTATTTTATCTGTGGCTATCTTGAATGGCTTTAAACGGGAGATTATAGCGAAACAAAGAGGGTTCTTTGGGGATATTGTCGTCACGAAAAATGATTTGAGTGCTTCCTACGAAAATACGCCTATTCAACTGTCGTCCGAAAATTTAAAAAAATTAGAAGCCTTACCGCAAGTCGTGGATATCACACCTTTTGCGACAAAAGCGGGCATTATGAATGTTGATGGCCAAGTGGAGGGCGTATTATTGAAAGGAGTGGATCAAAGTTATAACCAACAATATTTACAAAAAAATATAGTAAAAGGGGATACACTCAACTTTTCCGAAGAGGGCAACACACAACTTTTGATCTCTGAATATTTAGCAAACAGATTAGATTTAGACGTAGGAGACAAGTTCATTATGTATTTTATACAGGATCCCATACGTCGGCGTCCTTTTACTATTAGAGGTATTTATACAACACATTCGGAAGAGTTGGACAAAACGTATGTTATTGGCTCGCTAGACTTGATTAGAAGGTTGAATAATTTGCAGGAGAATGAAGCGGGTGCATATCAAATTAGAATCGCCTCTTTTGATTTACTGGAAAATACCACACTGGAAATTGATAATATCTTACCAATCGAACTGGAAGCAACAAATATTGTGCAACAAATGCCTGATATTTTTAATTGGCTGAATATGCTTGATATGAATGATAATATCATTTTTGTGTTGATGGTTATCGTAGCCGTTATCAATATGATCTCCTCCTTGTTGATCAGTATTTTGGAACGCTCCTCGATGATCGGAATATTGAAAGCACTAGGTTATCCAAATAGAGGGATTCGACGAGTGTTTTTGTACGGTTCTATGTACCTGATCGGCGTCGGGTTACTCATCGGTAATTTAATTGCTCTTTCGCTCTATTTTTTTCAAACCCAGACACATTTTTTCACATTAGATCCTTATACGTATTATATCCACTATGTACCTATGGATATCGCCTGGTATGAAGTCGTTGGGTTAAATGTAGCTATCGTGATAATAGGATTACTTACCTTATTTATTCCGGCAATGCTTATTAGTCGGATTTCACCCATCAAAACAATACAATTTAAATAGTTCACCGACAGGAATGTGGTTAAGGTTTCGCCTATTCTATTAGGAAATTGAAAGAACTTTTCTTATTTTCAGTTCCTAGTTGTTGTATAACAATAGTTATTTTTATGGATAAACTCTTGCATCATATATCAGAGGCGTTTTCAACGCCCATTACGAATCCTGTTCTGGTTTTTAGCGTTATCCTCACTATTATTCTGATTTCTCCTATTATTTTGCGCCCGATTAAAGTGCCGGGTATTATCGGGTTGATTTTGTTTGGTGTGCTGTTAGGGCCTCATGGTTTGAACTGGCTGGCAAAGATTGATAAAGATACCCTACAAGGAAATGGTGTAGATGCTATTGACTTATTCTCGACTATTGGGCTCTTATATATCATGTTTATCGCCGGATTGGAACTCGATATGAATGAGTTTAAGAAAACTAGAAATAAGAGTTTATTGTTTGGGTTTCTAACGTTCATTATTCCGATCAGCATCGGATTTCCTGTTTGCCACTACTTGTTAGGCTATGATCTCTTGCCAAGTATATTGATAGCAAGTATGTTTGCAACACATACGCTGGTGTCCTATCCAATTGTTAATAATTATGGTATCTCAAAACGGGAGGCAGTCGCCATTACCATAGGTGGTACAATATTAACCGATACGGCGGTGTTGATTATTCTTGCCGTTATTGTGGGAGCATCGCAAGGTGAAATCAATCAAGATTTTTGGGTGACTTTAGGTGTATCATTTGTGCTTTTTCTTTTTATTATGTTCGGCGTTATTCCGCGGATAGCCAAATGGTTCTTTCAGAAGATCGAAAGCGAGAAGACAGCACATTATATTTTTGTCCTTGCCGTAGTTTTCTTTGCCGCTTTTCTTGCTGAAATTGCAGGGTTAGAACCTATCATCGGGGCGTTCGTTGCCGGATTAGCATTGAACAAATTAATACCACATTCCTCCGCGTTAATGAATCGGATAGAATTCATTGGGAACGCTATTTTTATTCCTTTCTTTTTAATCTCAGTAGGGATGATTGTAGATGTTAGCGTGTTAATGAAAGGGCCGATGGCACTTATCATCGCAGGAACATTGACGGTTGTCGCCGTTACCGGTAAATTTTTAGCGGCTACGGCCACCAGTTTTCTTGCCAAATATGCTAGAAACGACAGAAACTTGATCTTCGGACTGAGTAATGCACATGCGGCGGCTACCTTGGCGATTATTATGGTCGGATATGACCGAGAGATTATAGATGAAAACGTATTAAATGGTACGATTGTGCTAATTCTTATCACCTGTATCATCGCATCTTTGGTGACGGAGAATGCATCGCGTCGTATCGTGATGGCAGGGCATCAGGATGATGAACATATTGAACATGTTCCGGAGCATGAAGAACGGTTGTTGCTACCCATAGCAAATTTGGATACCATGGAGCCGATTTTAGATTTTGCGACCTTGATAAAATCAAAAAAATCTCCCCACCCGCTGCATATATTGAGTGTTGTGGCAGATAATGAACAAGCGGAACGGAATATGGCAAATGCCCGGAAGAATTTGGATAGTATGGCAAAATATGCCTCTGGTTCAGAAACAGATGTGGAATTACTGTCGACAATAGATTTCAATATAGCCAGTGGTATTGGACGTACCTCGAAAGAAATATTAGCAGATTGTCTTATTCTGGGTTGGCCAAGTGCTACATCCTTTATTGATAAGATTGTAGGTGAGAAAACCGAAAGTATCTTAAATCGTACAAATACGAATCTGTTTATGTGCAAATTTGATAATCCGTTTCTTTCCAATAAATCCATGATCATTTTTGTTCCACCACTAGCAGAATCAGAGAAAGGATTTGAGTATTGGATGGAAAAAATGTTAAAATTAGTTGGAGAATTAACGTTGCCACTCACATTTGTTTGTAATAAGCGTACACAACTGGCGATTTTGGAGGTATTGAAAATGCTCGAAACAAGTGTTCCATGCTCTTTTGATAATTATGAAGACTGGAATAATATTTATGGATTGGCAACCTTTAGCAATGCAGATGCATTATTGGTTTTTGTGTCTGCACGTTACGGTGATGTTTCTTATCGGGATTCGTTAGACGGGTTGGCAAAAAGGGTAGGACGCTATTTCAAGAAGCAAAATTTGATTTTGATTTTTCCAAGTCGTCGTGAAAATCAGCATATAGATGATTACGAAGATGTGAAGACAGCACCTATCTTCCGAAAAATTAGTCGGGAGATAGGTAATATGTTCACCAAAGAATAAGATTATGCCATTATCTATTTCTCCGGTTGGTGGATTCTCTGGCCAAAAGCAGTGGTTCAAGCACTACCGGTTTTTGCTCTAAACGTGCAGAAACCGGTTGTTCGATAATTTTGAGAAACATTTTTGCACAGGCGACGCCTATTTTTAGTGCCTGTTGATCGATCGTGGAAAGACTTGGTATAATGTGTTCCGAGAAATTTTGATTGGCAAAACCGATTACACCGATTTCGGGAGGTGTGATATTTTTATCGTGTAGCGCTTTAATAATGCCGAGAGCTACGTAGTCATCACCACCTATAATTGCGTCCGGGCGTTCTCGGAGTTTTAATAATTCATGTGTACCTACATAACCTCCTTCTACGTTTAGCTCCCCCAATATCGTATATCCAGGATTTGCCGGAAGACCAGCCTCTCGTAATGCACGTAAATATCCCTCATACCGTTCTTTAAAAATTTTGATCTTGTGTTTGGTGGTGATATAGGCTATTTTTCGATAACCTTCGTCCAGCAGATGCTTCGTAGCAATATAACCCGCGTGTAGATCATCGATCTTCACCATCGCGCATTGTAGGTCATCATGTGTCCGATCAAAAATGATAAGCGGTTTACCCTCCTCTTTGACTTTTTCAAAATGAGAGGGATCCTTTGTTTCTAACGACATAGAAGCGATTATACCATCTACTTGCGCTTCTAAAAGGGTGGTTATACCATTCTTTTCCGATACTAGGGACTCATTGGTTTGATATAGGAGAATGCTATAGCCAAATGATTTTAGAGATGTTTCGAGGGCATGAATAACCGATGCAAAAAATTGAATCTGGGCGCTCGGAATCACCACACCAATAGTATATGTTTTGCCGGATGTAAGGGAGGAGGCAATTTTATTGGGGCGATAATTCAGACGCTGTGCTGTTTCCAGAACAGCCTTGCGGGTTGATTCGCTTATCGTCGATATATTATTTAATGCTCTGGATACAGTAGATACTGTGATATTGAGCTCTTTAGCAATGTCGTAGACGGTCGTTTTCTTAGCCAAAATAAAATCTTTTAAATTTAATTTTTGTAAATATAAAATTTATTAAATAATTTTATGCAAGCGGTTGCATGCTGTGACCAGCTTTTAAGATATACGAACATGTTATTATTAGGGATAGATTTAGGTACATCATCTATTAAGGTTTCTGTTGTAGATGCAGCGACAAATACCAAAATAGTGTCCACGAGTTTTCCGGAATCAGAGGCTGCGATATTATCAGCGAAAGTCGGATGGGCGGAACAGGATCCACTGACGTGGTGGTCTGACACAAAAGAAGCTATTAAAAAAGCACATCAGAGCGGGTTGTATAATCCCAAAGACATAGGTGCTATTGGTATTGCGTACCAGATGCATGGTCTGGTGGTGGTGGATAAAGCGCACAAGCCGCTGCGAAATGCCATTATTTGGTGTGATAGCCGGGCGGTGGAACTCGGAAATGAAGCCTTTTCCCAATTAAAAGAACAAGCCTTTTTAGGAGCACATTTAAATTCTCCCGGAAATTTTACAGCTTCCAAGCTGGCATGGGTTAAGCAATACGAGCCGGAGCTATATGAACAAATATACAAGTTTATGTTACCCGGCGATTATTTGAGCATGTGTTTCACGGGAGAAATAAATTCGAATGTAAGTTCGATATCAGAGGGGATTTTATGGAATTTTGAAAAGCACCAGTTATCTGAATCTCTATTGAATCATTATGGTATTCATGCGGATCTGGTTCCCCAACTGCTTCCGGTTTTTTCGACCTATGGCAAAATTCTTCCTCGTGTAGCCGATGAACTAGGTTTCTCGTCGGATGTCGTTGTGAGCTTTAAAGCGGGGGATCAGCCGAATAATGCCCTTTCTTTGAATGTATTTGAACCAGGAGAAGTAGCCGCTACGGCAGGTACCTCGGGTGTTATATACGCGGTGACAGATAAATTGGTTTACGATAAACAATCTCGAGTGAACACCTTTGCTCATGTAAACTATCAAGACAATAATCCTAACCTAGGTGTGCTATTGTGTATTAATGGGACGGGGATTCAGAATAGCTGGTTGAAAAAAATAACAGCAATGGGTTATGATTATCCGCAAATCAATGAACGCGCGGCTGCAGTCCCTATAGGTTCAGAGGGGGTACAAATACTGCCTTTCGGTAACGGTGCAGAGCGGATGTTGTTGAATAAAACGGTGCATGCCCACATCGAAAATTTGGATTTTGTGCGTCACGATGCGGCTCATCTTTGGCGGGCAGCGCAGGAAGGAATTGCATTTGCATTCCGATATGGGCTGGATATTATGCGGGAAAACGGTATCCAACCGGCAATCATCCGGGCGGGACACGCTAATCTATTTCTGAGTCCCGTATTTCAACAATCTTTTGCCGGTGCTACCGGTGTTGGGGTAGAGCTATATGACAATGATGGCAGTGTTGGTGCGGCATTAGGAGCCGGATTAGGAGCCGGTATATATCGTAATCGTAGCGAGGCGTTCTCTGGGCTCAAAAAGCATGTTACTATCGAACCCACAGATGTCGAACGCTATCACGAATTATACGGTAAATGGAAAAAAAGCCTGGAATATAAATTATCAAAAAACAAATAGATGAACATTTTATTAGGAAATCACGAGTATTTCAAAAACATCGGACAAGTAAAATACGAAGGTAAGGATTCAGATAATCCACTTGCTTTTCGTTGGTATGATGCATCCCGCGTTGTAGCGGGAAAGACAATGGCAGAACACTTTAAATTTGCCTGTGCCTACTGGCATTCTTTCAATGCGAACGGATCAGATCCCTTCGGTGGTCCAACCTTATTTTTTTCCTGGGATAAAAAAGAGACAATTCTAGAACGTGCAAAAGATAAAATGGATGCTGCTTTTGAGTTTATGACGAAAATGCAGCTTCCTTATTATTGTTTTCATGATGTGGACTTGATAGACCATACGGAAAATATAGCCGAGAATGAACGCCATATGGAACAGATTGTGGAATATGCAAGAGAAAAGCAGCAACAAAGCGGTGTGAAGTTATTGTGGGGTACGGCGAACCTGTTTAGTCACCATCGTTATATGAATGGGGCAGCTACAAATCCAGATTTCCATGTGCTAGCTCATGGTGGAGCACAAGTAAAAGCTGCCATAGATGCGACGATTGCTTTGGGGGGTGAAAACTATGTTTTCTGGGGAGGACGTGAAGGTTATATGTCTTTGTTAAACACAAATATGAAGCGAGAACAAGAACATCTTGCACGTTTTCTTCATATGGCAAAAGACTATGCTAGAAAGCAAGGTTTTACGGGAACTTTTCTGATTGAGCCTAAACCGTGTGAGCCCACAAAACACCAGTATGATTATGATGCTGCTACGGTGATCGGCTTTCTGCGTCAATTTGATCTATTGGAAGACTTTAAGCTAAATCTAGAGGTAAATCATGCCACGTTAGCAGGCCATACTTTTCAACATGAACTGCAAGTAGCAGCAGATGCCGGTTTATTGGGTTCTATTGATGCGAATCGTGGCGATTACCAAAATGGATGGGATACTGATCAGTTTCCCAACAACTTAAACGAACTTGCTGAAGCGTTACTTATCATCTTGGAAGCCGGAGGTTTGCAAGGAGGGGGCGTAAACTTTGATGCTAAAATACGCCGGAATTCCACCGATCCTGTCGATTTGTTCCATGCACACATAGGGGGGATGGATAATTTCGCAAGAGCGCTGATCATAGCCGATAATATTTTGCAGCACTCGGATTATAAAAAGACACGAAAAGAACGATACAATAGTTTTGACAATGGTATGGGAGCTGAGTTTGAAACTGGTAAATTACAGTTGGAAGATCTAAGGAGCTACGCCATGCAGCACGGAGAGCCAACATTAACCAGTGGTAAACAAGAATATATTGAAAATATCATAAATCGATTTATTTAATTTATAAATTCTTTTATTACCTTAGCGGCCGGGATCAAATAAACCGTATGAATAATATATTATCAACTCCAGACTATTTAGTTTTCCTCGTGTATTTCGTGATTGTTGCCACGTATGGTATCTGGGTCTATAACAAAAAAAGATCAAAGGTAGCCGGAGGAGACTCTAAAGATTATTTTCTTGCAGAGGGCTCCCTGACGTGGTGGGCCATTGGTGCATCATTGATTGCTTCCAATATTTCAGCAGAGCAGTTCATTGGTATGAGCGGTTCGGGCTTTAAAATGGGGCTGGCAATAGCGACGTATGAGTGGATGGCTGCAATTACATTAATCATTGTAGCCGTGTTCTTTATACCCGTTTATCTAAAGAACAAAATTTTCACGATGCCACAATTCCTGCATAAGCGTTATAACGGAACAGTGGCCATGATTATGGCTGTTTTTTGGTTAGCACTATATGTAGTGGTCAATTTAACATCCATTTTGTATTTAGGTGCTTTGGCCGTCAGCAGTATATCCGGATTTAGTCTGGAATTCTGTATGTATGCGATCGCCATATTCGCCGTCATTATAACCCTAGGCGGAATGAAAGTGATTGGATACACGGACGTTATCCAGGTATTCTTCCTGATTCTTGGTGGTTTAGCAACGACCTATCTAGCGTTGAGCTTAGTTTCTGAACACTATGGTAGCGATGGTGTATTGAATGGCTATGCTATCATGACCGATAAAGCTTCCGAGCATTTCGAGATGATTTTTGCGAAAGATAACGAGAACTATCTGGATTTACCGGGGTTGTCCGTGTTGATTGGTGGTATGTGGATCGTAAACCTCAACTATTGGGGCTGTAATCAATATATTACGCAACGGGCGCTAGGCGCTGATTTAAAAACAGCGCGCAATGGAATCTTATTTGCTGCTTTCCTGAAATTGTTGATGCCGGTTATCGTTGTATTGCCGGGGATTGCTGCCTATGTTCTTTGGAAAGATGGACATTTCCAGGCGGAGATGCTCCAAGGAGGGGAAGTCAATCCGGATCGTGCTTATCCCGTGTTGTTAAACTTGCTGCCATCGGGCTTGAAAGGTTTATCATTTGCAGCATTAACGGCGGCGGTAGTCGCTTCGTTGGCCGGGAAGGCAAACAGTGTCGCTACGATATTCTCGCTTGATATATATCAGAAAGTATTCAATAAGACGGCTTCTGAAAGACAATTGGTCAATACGGGTAAAATCACCATTATTGTATCGATGATATTGGCAGTACTAATTGCACCTCATCTGGGTATTGATAAGAAAGGCGGTTTTCAGTATATTCAGGAATATACCGGTTTCGTATCGCCTGGTATTTTTGCGATGTTTATTCTTGGTTTCTTCTGGAAGAAAACCACTTCCAATGCCGCGCTGTTTGCTACGATCGGTGGGTTCCTGTTATCCGTTTTCTTTAAATTCCTGCCGAATTTTGCAGATTTATCTTTCTTGAATACAACTGGTTTTGCGGTCGTAAACCCGGCAAGTGGTCTATATGAGATCCCGTTCCTTGATCGTATGGGATTTGTATTTATCATTTGTATTGTTGGTATGTATATCATTAGTAAAATAGAAAATGCTAAAGGAGTTGTGCCAAACGGTTTGGAGGTCGATACCAAGATGTTCAAGGCACACCCTGGCTTTGTCGTGGGTGCGCTCATCGTGGCTTTGGCGACCGCTGCGTTATATATCATGTATTGGTAGTCGGAATCGCGACAATTGGATAGTGTTCAATAAAACAACAGGTAGAGACGCAATATATTGCGTCTCTACTTTTTTATAATGCCAATGCCAGGAGCACTGGGTAGTATACACCGACCTTCGTATATTTGCATACCCTTATATACATCGTTGCTAATTAATAGGGCACCGTCAAGATCCGCCCAATCTACCAGAGGAGCTAACTGCGCGGCAGCAGAAATTGCACATGATGTTTCTGTCATGCAGCCAAGCATGACTTTCATATCCAAAGCCTTTGCCAATTCGGCCATTTTTTTTGCCTCGCGCATGCCTGTACATTTCATGAGCTTAATGTTTATACCGGTATAGATATCTTTTAAACTGATAATATCGTCGTACCGCTGACATCCTTCATCGGCAATGGTTGGAATCGGAGAACGCTCTGTTAGCCAAGCTATATCGTCTATTTGTTCCTTAGGCATGGGCTGTTCAAGAAAGACCACATTTTGTTCAGAGAGCCAATAGGTCATCTCCAGCGCCTGCTCTTTATTGGTCCAACCTTGATTGACATCGGCACATAAAGGAACATCCGTCATAGACCGAATGGTATTGATCATCATTTTGTCTGTATCGAGGCCGAGTTTAACTTTCAAAATCTTAAATTGATCCGCTTCTGCCACTTTTCTGCGCACGATCTCTTCCGTGTCAATTCCTATTGTAAAAGAAGTGGGCGGAATAAGCTTAGGATTTAACCCCCAGATTTTATAGAAAGGTTCTCCCATAAGTTTGCCTAATAAATCGTGTAGGGCGATATCTATGCAAGCTTTCGCTGCGGTATTCTTTTCTTGAATATGATCTATATAATGCAATATCTCCGCTGTCTCAAAAGGGGAGCTGAATGTCGATAGATCAATGCTGTTTAGCAAATTGATGACGCTCTCCTGAGACTCGCCAAGATAAGGAGGCATACTGGCTTCACCATAACCGACTACCCCATCATATTCCAGTTCTATCAAAACAACTGGTGTTGTTGTCCGACTGAAAGACGCTACCGTGAATACATGTTTCATTTCCAGTGTATAAGGTCGGAAACGTAAAATAAATTTCCCCATTTCTCGGGTATGCCATATTGGTGCTTGCATTTTCTTCAAATTTATACTTAACGAAAATATACACTTTTTTGTATACCTAAAATCTATTCTATTTTTAAATTCTTCCTTGTATCTTTATCTTATGAAAGCAACATTTGGAGGAGGATGTTTTTGGTGTACCGAAGTGATATTCCAAAACATAGAAGGAGTTCGTAGTGTTTTACCCGGTTACATGGGCGGGAAAACTGATAACCCGACGTATAAAGAAGTCTGCAATGGTGATACAGACCATGTTGAAGTTATACAACTGGATTTTGATGAAACTAAAGTAGATTTCAACGCCTTATTAAAAGTATTTTTTAAAGCGCATGATCCCACGACATTAAACAGACAGGGAAATGATGTGGGCACACAGTACCGCTCTGTTGTTTTTTATCATGACGAAACACAGAAAGAAGCGACTGCGCGCTTTATCAAGGAATTAGACAAACAAGCTATTTTTGCTGATCCTATAGTAACGGCAGTAGAGCCAGCAGTTACATTTTGGGAGGCGGAAGACTACCACCACGATTATTTTAATCAAAATCCGGGTAATCCATATTGTGCTGCTGTTATCGCTCCTAAACTACAGAAGTTTTTGAAAGAATATAAGTAAAATACATACACCACTTCTTTCATAAAAAACTTTGTCAAACCTCGTTAATACGAGGTTTTTTTATTGCTCTACAAAAAAATATCTTTCCTGCATTCATTTTAGACATTTTTGAACGATAATCCAACCTCGTGAATTCGGTACGATACTATGTTTGTAACAGAAATATGATAAAGCTAACTCAGCGAAAAAGTCGTTAGCACGACGTTAAAAATATGAGTTAACCATTTTTAAACATTAAACTGAATGATATGTATCCAATTTGAGCTAGGCGAGGAAATTAAGAAAGCTGATTAGCGATGCTAGTCAGACAAAACATGATGTTAACCAAAATCACTAACTATAAAAACTATGTTGAAACAATTTACTGAAAATTATTACAAAGCATTTTCTTTGCTTTTGTGTGCGATACTCAGCGTAACATTTGGCTTCGCACAACAGACGACGCGGAATGGTGTCGTGAAAGATACTGGTACAGGGAGTGGAATTGTAGGAGTCACCGTGGCGGTGAAGGGAACGTCCAACAGCACACAAACAGATGCTAAGGGGTCATTTTCGATTTCAGCTTCTGCGGGACAAACGTTGGTCTTTAGTTTTATCGGCTATGATCCGAAAGAAGTTACCGTAGGGCAATCCACCACAATTACGGTTGAGCTGGTCTCTTCTGAAAATTTGTTGGATGAATTGGTGGTGGTTGGATATGGTTCGCAAAAGAGGTCCGATATTACCGGTTCCGTTGCTTCCGTTCCCAAAGAACGCCTATCCAATCTCCCCGTGACAAATGTGATGCAGGCCATCCAAGGAGCTGTTTCCAATGTCAATATTAGCCAAGCATCCTCTATTCCCGGCGATTCACCGGCAACCCAAGTGCGCGGGCTCAATTCGATGAGTGCCGGTTCAGGGCCATATATTGTAGTAGACGGTATACCATTAACTAAAACCGATGGCTCTATTAATGACATCAACCCGAATGATATTGAATCGGTTGAGATTTTGAAAGATCCATCTGCTGTCGCAATCTATGGGGTGAACGGCTCTAATGGTGTGATTCTGATCACCACAAAAAGAGGGGCGACCGGAACGCCGACTATACGGTATAGCGGTTATGCCGGTGTTGAGGAACCATCCCACATGTTGGATCCCGTATCAGCAGAAGAGCTATTGGCAAGATATGCAGAATACGCGCGGATTACCAATACAAGTTTATTTAACGGTGGTCCGGTACGTAACGAGTTTGAATACGACAACTACCAAAATGGTGTAACGACAGATTGGTTAGATGCTGTTATGCAAACAGGAACCATACAAAATCATAATGTCGGTTTATCTGGCGGAAGCGAAAATGCGAAATATTATGTGTCGGTCGACTATTTTGGGCAGAAGGGTATTGTGAAAGGGTTTGATTACGACCGTTACTCTTTCCGGGCAAATACAGATTTTGATCCGACTAAATATTTAACCGTGGGTACCTCTGCTTTTATTGCTGCGCATAATAGAGATGGCGGACGGGCAAACCTAACACAAGCCTTGGCGATGAGTCCGTATGCACGTATGTATGAAGACGATGGTACATTGACACGGTGGCCAATGTATTCGGAGCAATTATGGGAAAACCCATTACTACATACTACTACTGATCCAGAACGGCGGGAGTTTAATATGTCGTTAAACGGTTACGCCGAAATGAATTTTGGTAATATTTGGGAACCTTTGTCTGGTTTGAAATACCGGTTTAACGGCGGATATTCTTATGTGCCGAAACGTACAAACGAATACCAAGGTTTATCGGTGTATAACGCCAATGGTTGGGGGCGGATACACAATGCAGAAAGCCAGACATACACGTTAGAGAATATTTTGACGTATGAAAAAACCATTGGTTTGCACCGTTTCGACTTCACAGGACTTTATGCCGCAAGAAGTAAATATTGGCAGGAATCTGAAGCCATAGGAGAAGTTTTTCCGAACGATGTATTAGAATGGGGAGGTTTGGGTACAGCTTCCACGCACAAAGTATCTTCGAGAGCAGATCTTTACCGTTCAATTTCGCAAATGGGCCGGTTGAATTATAGTTACGATAGCCGTTATATGTTAACCTTTACCGTGCGTCGGGATGGAGCATCGGTATTTGGCGACAACCATAAGTACGGTGTTTTTCCTTCAGGCGCTGCTGCTTGGAATATTCACAATGAAGGGTTTATGGAGAGCACCAGAAATGTTATTGATAATTTGAAACTACGTGTTTCGTATGGTGTTGCCGGAAACGAAGCCATAAACCCCTATCAGACCCTATCTTTGATGGAATCGAATCCACTGGCTCTGGGCGGTCTATCGAATGCCGCACTGCGCTACCGTGTGCGGATGGGGAATCAGGATTTACGCTGGGAGAAAACAGCAGGTTTCAATACCGGGGTAGATTTTGGCTTGTGGGGAAATCGTCTAAGTGGTACGGTAGAATTTTATAAAACCAATACACAAGATATGTTGATCTTACAACGGTTACCTCGGATAACAGGTTTTGCGGATGTTTGGTCAAACCTAGGGAAAGTATCCAATACCGGTATCGATGTGACTTTAAATTCTAAGAATATTGTTAAGGATAATTTTAGCTGGTCGTCGATGTTAGTGTTTGCACATAATAAAAACAAAATTGTGGATGTATACGGCGATAAGAAAGACGACCTGGGAAATCGTTGGTTTATCGGACATCCGGTAGGCGTTATCTACGACTATACCCAAGTAGGTATATGGCAAGAGGACGAAATTGCAGCGGGTCTACATAACGGATGGGATGAGCAAGCAGAAGCCGGAGCGGTGAAATTGGCCGACTTAAGTGGTGACGGTCTCATCAACGACGATGATCGCCGCATCTTAGGGCAAACCGCTCCAAAATGGACGGGTGGTATTACAAATACTTTTACCTATAAGGACTTCTCGCTAAACGTGTTTATTCAAACGGTTCAAGGAGCTATGCGCAACAATCCGCAGATCGGTGGTGCATCTGATGAATTGGGAAGACGTAGTGCGCCGGCAGATTTAGGGTATTGGACACCCGAAAATAAAAGTAACGAATGGCGTTCATTGAGTAATCGCTCCAACATCTATGGATATGGCTTTCCGAAGAGTGCAAGTTTTACACGGCTGAAAGATGTAACATTAAGTTATAATATGCCAGCAGATATCGCTAGCAAAATAGGTGTATCGGGCGTAACGCTCTATGCTAGCGGTAGAAACCTCTATACCTGGACAAGTTGGCTGGGCTGGGATCCAGAATCAAGGGATATCCCAAGAGGGCACAGTCAGGATGGCGTTGGAGACAATACCAACTATCCGATGGTTCGTAATTACGTTTTTGGAGTAAACCTTACATTTTAACATAAAGTCATGAAGATATATAAACATACAAAATTATGCTCGGTGCTCGCATTGCTCTCTTTAGGGGTGGCATCGTGTAGTGATAGTTTTTTGAATGAGAAGCCCTATTCTGACTATGAGGCAGGAACCGGCGACCCTTCTATCGTGGAGAACCAATTAATAGGACTTCATTATATTTATGCTCAATTGTGGGGATGGAGTGGTAGACAGGGATTTTTATCCTGTTGGCAAATAGGGATGGATATTACCAGTGCCGGAGCAACGGAAGGTGTTGAGAATCCTTTTTATCAATATGCCGATCTCAATTCGGAAAACGGAGGCGTATCTTACCTTTGGGAGCGTTCGTATCAGTTTATCAACAATGCCAATACCATTATTAGTTCGGTGGGGGACGAAAATCCGGCGGCAGCAGCGGAAGCACGTTTCTTCAGGGCTTACGCTTATAATACACTCGTTACATTATGGGGAGATGTTCCATTATTGACCGAATCCATTGATGTACCTACTTTTAACTACGCGAGAGCTTCCGTAGCCGATGTCGATATCGTAATCGAGGAAGACTTGGATTATGCGGTAGCTAATCTACCCAATGTTGGGGAAACACGTACCGGAAGCCGGATAAATAAAGATGTAGCGAGACAGTTGGCTGCAGAAGCCTATCTTCGTATGGGAGAGCGTGATGCTTCTTATTTTGAGAAAGCCGAGCAAATGGCATCTGCTATCATTGATGGTGGCAAATATCAATTGATTGAGGCACGCTATGGAAAGTACTTAGGTGAAGGTGGTGATTATTACAGGGATATGTTCCGTCAGGGAAATATGCGCCGTTCCGAAGGTAATACGGAAGCGATATGGACATTTGAATTGGAGTATAACCGCGAAGTAAACGGTGGTACCATTGATAATCCACAGCACCGTCGAGTTTGGCAGCCTGCTTACCACAAATGGGAAGGGATGGTTAATGCGGATTCGTTGGGCGGACGTGGAAACGGACGTCTTCGTTTGAGTAACTTTATGAAGTACACCGTATGGCAAGGATTGGATGGAGATATCCGGAACAGTAACTACAACATCCGTAGAACCGTGAATTACAACCGACCGGGTTATTCGGCGGAGATAGGTATTGATGCCGATGGTTGGCGTGTGGCGAAAGATGCGGGCGTACAAAACGTGACTATTAAAACGGGTGATCAAGCGATTCCTTTCAAAACGGATAGTTTAGAGGTATGGTATCCTTTTCCAACCAAATGGGGTGGATATGATGAAACCGATGATTTTGGATACGCATTAGTGAAAGACTGGTCTGTGATGCGCTTAGGAGAAACCTATCTTTTACGTGCGGAAGCCAGATTACGCCAAGGAAATACTGGAGGGGCAGCTGATGATATCAATGTACTTCGCGACCGGGCATTTAAAATGGCACGCGAAGAAAGCGGCAATGCCAATCTGGGGCAGGTAAGTGCAGCGGATATCACGTTGGACTTTATTCTCGATGAGCGCGCAAGAGAACTGATTTCGGAAGAAAATCGCCGGATGACGTTGGTGCGTACCGGAAAGTTAAGAGAGCGTATTGCATTGAATGGCGATGATGGGCCATCGAATAAGATTACGTCAGGTTTTCAGGATTACCACGCACTGCTTCCTATTCCGTTGAGCGAAATTCAACTGAATAACAAGGAAGGAGAGCCGTTGACGCAGAATCCGGGATATAGTAAATAAAATAAATGCGAATGAAAAGCTGGAAGATAAGTTCTTCCAGCTTTATTAATTTATGCTGAAAAAGGAAATAAAATTTTACTTTTATAAAAATAAGTGTTAATTTGACATTAATATTTGAAAAATCATGCCTTAAGTGGTTTGTTATAACGACTGGCGGCAACTTAGATACTAAGATATTATAAACCCAAAATGTAATTAAACTACTAAATATGATAAACATAAAATTAAACCTGAGCATCGCTTTGCTGTCTGTTTGTAGCTTTTCTTATGCGCAGAACCATATTAAATTAGCCGATCAACAAAGCGAAATCACGATTAACAAACATATTTACGGCCATTTTGCTGAACACCTTGGACGATGTATTTACGATGGTTTTTATGTAGGAGAAGCCAATGATTCTATTGCACATACTGCCGGTGTCCGGAATGATGTGGTCGATGCCCTGAAAAAATTACAGATACCAAATTTAAGATGGCCGGGAGGATGTTTTGCGGATACCTATCATTGGAAGGACGGAATCGGGTCAAAAGAAGGCCGCCCTTCCATCGTCAACAGCTGGTGGGGTGGCGTTACGGAAGACAATTCCTTTGGCACGCACGACTTCCTCAACATGTGCGAGCTGTTGGAAACGGAACCCTATCTAGCGGGTAATGTAGGAAGTGGGGAAGTACAGGAATTAGCCGATTGGGTCCAGTATGTCAATTTTGCCGGAAAAAGTCCGATGTCGGATCTCCGACGTGAAAACGGAAGAGAAGAACCCTGGAACGTTAAATTTTGGGGAGTAGGAAATGAAGCCTGGGGGTGTGGTGGAAACATGACTGCCGAGTATTACAGCGATATCTACCGGAAATATGCAACCTTTATGGCCGATTGGGACAACAGTGGTGGATTATACCGTATCGCATCCGGAGCGAATAGTGCCGATTACCACTGGACGGAAACGCTCATGAAGAATATACCAAACCATCTTATGAAAGGTGTCGCATTGCATCATTATGCGGTCATTAACTGGAACAAAAAGGGCTCGTCAACAAAATTTTCTGATGAGGAATATTTCAAAACGATGAAATCCGCTTGGTTTATGAATGAGCTTGTCGAAAAACATAGCGCAATTATGGATAAATACGATCCCCAAGCAAAGGTAGACCTTGTTGTGGATGAATGGGGAGGATGGTATGAAGTAGAGCCGGAAACAAATCCGGGTTTCTTATACCAGCAAAATACCATGCGCGATGCGATGATCGCTGGGATGACTTTAAATATCTTTAACAACCATGCTAAACGCGTTAAAATGGCAAACTTAGCGCAAACTATCAATGTGCTGCAAGCTGTTATCTTAACCAAAGGAAAAGATATGATCGTGACACCTACTTATCATGTGATGGAAATGTATAAGGTGCACCAAGATGCGCAGTTGATCCCGATCGAAATGCAAAGCGATACATATAAATATGGCGAAGAAGAAATTCCGGCTATCTCGGCTTCTGCATCAAAAGATAAACAAGGTAGCGTACACATTTCTGTCGTGAATATTGATCCGAAAGCAAAAAAGAAAGTTTCATTGGACTTAGGAGGCATCAAGGTAAAACATCTTACCGGGCGTATTCTGACCGCCAGCAATTTAAGAGAACACAATACGTTTGAGCAACCCAACACCGTACTTCCGCAAGAATATAAAGATGCCAAGTTGAAAGGGAATCAGCTAGAGATCGATATTCCAGCACATTCGGTTATTGTATTGGAGCTTATTTAGTAAAAAATTGAACATATAAATTCTTAATATAGATGAAGAAGATACTATCACTAACGACTGTTTTAGCTATTTGCGGCTCGTTTTTATATGCCCAGAATGCTGTCGACCTGAAAGTCCAACTAGATAATGCCTCCGGCAAAATATCACCACACATGTGGGGTATATTCTTTGAAGACATAAACCTTGGGGCTGATGGCGGTATTTATGCGGAACTTGTTAAAAACCGTTCGTTTGAGTTTGACCATCCGATGATGGGATGGAAACGTTTGGAGAACGTTCCGGAGGGTACTTTTTTGATTATCAACGACAGCCGTCGCAAAGGAAATGCGAGATCACTAAAAATACATAAGCCAACGGACTTTAAAACGGGTCTGCAAAATGAAGGCTTCCGCGGCATGGGCGTGAAGAAAGGAGATGGTTACGAATTTTCGTTGCTATATCGGCAGGCGTCTCCGGGTATACGGATTAAAGTGGAATTGCTAAATGAACAAGACCAGGTAATCGGTACGGCGGCGTTACCTTTGTCGCAAGGAGCCAACTGGCAGACTGGATCGGTGACGTTCACTTCGGCAGAGACCTCACCAAAAGGAAAATTAAACATCTGGTTTGAAGGAGCGGGTGATGTAGAAGTGGATATGTTGTCGCTTTTCCCGCAGGATACCTGGAAAAACCGTCCTAAAGGCCTTCGGAAAGATATGGTGCAGATATTGGCAGATATGGAGCCTGATTTCGTTCGTTTTCCGGGAGGCTGTATCGTAGAAGGTAGAGACTTGGCAACACGTTTTCAGTGGAAAAAAACCGTCGGGCCAATCGAAGAGCGTGAGCTGATTATCAATCGCTGGAATACAGAGTTTAGCCATCGCTTGACACCCGATTACTTTCAAACCTTCGGCTTGGGCTTTTATGAGTATTTCTTGCTATCAGAAGATATCGGTGCAGAACCGGTTCCAATCCTTAACTGTGGAATGGCATGCCAGTTTAATACAGGAGAAGTCGTTCCGTTGGACGAATTGGACGAATATATCCAAGATGCCTTGGATCTGATTGAATTTGCCAATGGCGATATCCATACACCTTGGGGTAAACTCCGTGCAGAGATGGGACATCCAGCGCCTTTCAATTTGAAAATGTTGGGTGTCGGAAATGAAAATTGGGGCCCTCAGTATATCGAAAGATTAGCTATCTTCCAAAAGATTTTGCAAGAGAAGCATCCGGAAATACAAATCATCGCAAGCTCGGGTACAGATCCGAATGGGGAGCGCTTTGACTATCTGGACGAAAAACTCCGCGATATGAAGGTGGATATCATCGATGAACATTACTATCGTCCACCGGCATGGTTCCTTTCAGGGGCAGATCGCTATGACGACTACGATCGTAACGGGCCGAAGATCTTTGCCGGAGAATATGCATCGCATACTACACGACCACAAGGTCCAGGAAGAAGTACGTGGGAGGCAGCATTATCCGAAGCAGCTTTCTTGACGGGATTGGAACGTAACGGTGATGTGGTAACGATGGCTTCTTATGCACCGCTGTTTGGCCATGTAGACGGTTGGCAATGGTCGCCCGACCTTATTTGGGTAGACAACCTGAATGTGTATGGTACACCAAGTTATCACGTTCAGAAGTTGTACTCCTTAAATAAAGGCACGGATATTATTCCTGTAAAACTTGGCGATCAAAACGTTGTTGGTCAGGACAGTCTATACGCTTCCGCTGTGTATGATGCTGATACAAAAGAGCTGATCGTTAAATTTGTGAACTACAACGAACAGTCTGTTGAGGCCAACTTCCAACTGGATACCAAGAAAAAAATCAAGGGGAATGCAACCAAGATTACATTAGCAAATGCCGATCTGAATGTGGTAAACAGCCTTGAAGAACCTTTGAGAATAAAGCCACAGACAGAGCAGGTGAATTATAAAGGTAAAGCCATTAAGGATACCTTTCCTCCTTATTCGTTTACTGTTATTAAAATACCTGTACAATAATGAAATGGATACTTTTATTGCTTTTGACAAGTAGTCCTTTACTGAATTTATTTGCCAACGAACCGGATTCGGCGTATATTTTTGCCTATTCTACCGGCAAACAGGATAATAAGGCCGGATTGCATTTTGCATGGAGCCGAGACCAAAAGACATGGCATGCTATCGGCCCGGAGTTTGCGTTTGTGAAATCGGATTATGGTGTATGGGGTGCAGAAAAGCGGATGTTTTCGCCAGTGCTGACATTCGGTGCAGATGGCTATTGGCATGCGTTATGGAGTGTCAATGATCAAGACCCAACTTTTGCTTATGCGAAATCTCCTGATCTCGTGCGTTGGATACCACAGGAATATCCTATTTTGCATCACCGTGATAACTGCACGGAAGTAGAGATTCAGGGTGATGGAACAGGAAAACAGTATATTTTATCTTGGATAGGTAACCATACAGGATCGGAAAAGTTTTTCAGTACGAGCACGACTGATTTTAAGCATTATACGCCTGTGAAAAAAGCAGATGAGGGTATCCGCATAAATCAAAGAACCCAGGCAAATATTGCTAATCGTACGGAAACCGGAACCATTCACAAAGTATCGTGGAAACTGATTGAAGGTTTGATTAAACATGTACAAGTTTCCAAGTACAGAAATGCACAACATGCAGAGTTAATGCGTGACGATCCAACACGTTTTCGGGATCTCCATCAGCTAGAAGCAAATATTACCGTTCAGGCCAACGAATCCAAGGCAATCAGTGATAAGCTGATCGGGATTTTTTTTGAAGATATCAATTACGCCGCAGATGGGGGGATATATGCCGAGCTCGTGCAGAATAGAGGGTTTGAGTACCAACCGACGGATAGAAAAAATGACCCGAATTGGCACAGTAAGACAGCTTGGAAAACGACAAACAGTGATGTTTCCTTTGCGATCGAAACCGCATCGCCTATTCATGAAAATAATAAGCACTATGCCGTCTTGACAGTGAACAAGGTTGGTGCTGGATTGCAGAATGAGGGCTTTGATGGGATTTCTTTAAAAGCGAATGCAAAATACGACTTTTCGGTCTTCGCCAAAACGATCGATGGAAAGGATGGCCGTTTGAAAATACGCCTGTTAGATGAACACGGTACAATATATGGCGAAACAACAACCGGTGCGTTAACAGAAAATTGGAAGAAACATGAAGCCGTACTGGTTTCGAAAGGAGATGTCTCCAACGGAAGACTGGAAATAATCCCGCAAGCAGAAGGGAAGATTGCCTTAGATATGGTTTCCTTATTTCCCCAGGAGACGTTTAACGGACGTAAGAATGGCTTACGTCGGGACTTAGCCCAAGTATTGGCGGATATTAAACCTCGCTTTGTGCGTTTTCCGGGCGGGTGTGTTGCACACGGACAGGGTATAGAAAATATCTACCACTGGAAAAATACGATCGGGCCATTGGAAGCTCGTAAACCACAGCGCAACCTTTGGGGCTACCATCAGTCGATGGGATTAGGCTATTACGAATATTTCCAGTTCTGTGCGGATATCGGTGCTGCGCCTATGCCTATCGTAGCGGCTGGAGTTCCTTGTCAAAATTCGGAAAAATGTGATCATCCGATCGGAGGGCAACAGGGGGGAATTCCATTGGAAGATATGGGCGCGTACATCCAAGATATCTTGGATTTGATTGAATGGGCAAATGGCGATCCTAAAACAAACAAATGGGCCAAGATGCGTGCGGATGCCGGACATCCTGAACCTTTTAACTTGAAGTATATCGGTGTCGGAAACGAAGACTTGATATCGGAAGTATTTATAGAGCGTTTCCAAATGATTTTTGACGCCATCAAGGAGAAATATCCGGATATCGTTGTGATCGGTACAAGTGGGCCGTGGTCGGAAGGGTCAGACTATGAACGTGGATGGGAAGTCGCTACGGAACTGGGTGTACCGATGATTGATGAACATTACTACCAGACTCCTGGATGGTATATCCACAATCAGGATTTTTATGATCGCTATGATCGCAGCAAAGCAAAAGTGTATGTGGGAGAATACGCAGCCCATTTACCTAACCGTGCGACCAATATGGAAACAGCATTGACGGAGGCCTTGCACCTGATCAATATCGAACGGAATGCCGATGTGGTGAGCATGACCAGTTATGCACCTTTGTTGGCCAAAGAAAAACGTACACAGTGGAGTCCGGATCTGATTTACTTCAATAACGACGAGATCAAACCAACGGTAGGGTATTATGTACAAAAACTATTCGGTGTACATGCTGGAAACGAATATTTTGCCAACCATATCGAACTAAATCACACGGATGAAGCTGTCAGAAAACGTGTTGCCTGTTCGGTCGTAAAAGATGAGGAGAGCGGTGATATCATCATCCGCTTGGCGAATTTATTACCTGTAGGCGTAAGTAGTAAAGTGACTTTGGACGGCTTGCTAACGGAAACTGCCAAGGCAACAAAAATGGTATTGAGCGGCCAACCCGATGCCGATAAAGCACAGCCTGCGACAGCGGAGATTACGGTGGAGAAAGATTGGGCTTACGAAATTCCTCCGTATTCTTTTTCGGTGATCAGGGTGTCTAATCCTAAATAAGTGATCGTTCACACGATCACCTTACCATCCACTTCACACTTTCCGTCCAGTCGGAAGCGCCATGCTTATTGCGGGCGCGGACACGGACCCAGATACACTGCCCGGTGCTATAGCCTTTGATGATATTCTTAAACGATCGGGTAGTGTATCTCATCTCTCCCCAGGCGGGCTCTTTGGTACCGCTATCGATATGATCGGCGACATTGTACTCGTAGATCATGTCGCGTCCTACCGGTTGGAACGAAAGTACAGCTTCGCCACTGAGGATACTGTCTTTGAGTACAGGCAAGCCGGGTGTGTCAGGATTAAGCCCTTTTTTCCGTCCTGTGAATACGGGGAAGCCGGATCGGTACAGTATCGTCAGATCCCCATCTGCAATACGGTTAACGTAGAATGCCAGTTGCTGCAGGAGGATTGCCAATCGTTTCTTGCTTTCCCTTTTTGCTTCGCGCTGCAACAGACTTCCGCTAAGTGCTTTATGGAGTTTGTCTTCATAGTCTACTATCGCGGTTTTCAGTTCTGGGAGCGTCGGGCTAGGGGATGGAAAAATAGTTTCGTCTTCCAATCCGTGTAGGATTGCTTTCGCCTGTACGGCCAAATGGGCATCTTTTGTACGAAAGAAACTTGATTTAGCACGCTGGTATTTCATCTTTTCTCTTTAATCGATTGGGTTTGTCCGGTAGGTTTTTACTTGCGTCCGAAAACAAACTGCTTGCTCCCGAAATGCCTGCTAAATATAGCTAAAAGTAGCTGCTTAAGCAAAATTCCTGTTTACTTTTTGTGTAAGAGTAGACAGTTTTTTGAAGAAAGAAACATGTTGTTGGTTGATAGTAACCTCTTCCTCGAAGAAAGGAACCACTTGGTCCGATAACACAATAAGGTGAATTACAGGTATGCGTAGTATTGTTGTAATGTTACGTAATCTACGCGAGATCAAAATACTTTCCGATAAAAAACGAATGGTAATCGGAAAAAAGCAAATGGTAATCTGAGAAAGGTAGAATGGTTTTCTGAAAAAGTGTCTAGGTCTAGCAATAAAGCCGCTGTTCTTTCGGGAAAAAGTAGCTAGTAACTAACTAAAAGGGAATGGGGGCAGCGAAAGAGTGTTTAGGTCTAGCACTAAAGCCATTGCTCTTTCGGAAAATGTGAGTGGAAGTCAGCAGAAAGGGAAGGGGGTGGCAAAAAAGGGAACTGTTTTGCTAACAAAGAAAATAGGAACGGAGGGAAAGTGTTTATTTTTTTGTGTTGTCTATATACATATAGGAAAAAGCCGGATATCTGTTTGCGAAAAGAAAACCGTGGTCTTGTAAAAGTGGATGGTAAATCTAAAAATGTACTTGCAGCTGCCGAGAAACCAGTTAGCTTTCCACTCGGCTCCGTTCGGAAAGCACAAAACCCGCATAGGAACGGCCCGAAAGGGATGTGGAAAAGACCAAAAGTGAACACCTTTTGCTAAGAAGTAGTTATATTTTTAATGATGTTACGTAACATTGTTGTAAGTTTACCGATTCTTCGCCGCTTACTCACTTGTAGACAGCAACTCAAAGCCACTGAAACAATTTCCTGCTTGCAGCATAATATTCAATTTTATTGGTTCTTCACTTTGGCTTTCATTAAAAGTGACTTTGATAGCACTGTTGTTTATTTTCTCAAAAACAAATCCATCATTTTCGACTACAAATGCGTCTTTTAGCGGCTTGTCCTGAAGATCAACCTCACGACCATTAGCCGAGATACCACTAACCCACCACCCATTATTTTTTTTCACGCTAACAAAGAAAATTTTTTCTGCTCCTTCAACAATTGGCTTATCGACCTTAATCACCAAAGGAGAATCACAAGTACCATCTAAGTTATCCTTGCAAGAAATGCTACTGAATAATAAAAGCAACAATAATAGTCTTTTCATAATCTAATACGTTTTCTAAGACTAACGAAGAGGATAGCATTTTTGCTACAAAAAAATAGACAGATTGCGGTTTCTTGATTTATTCTGCTTCAAAAATATTGACACAAAAGCCAACAACAATAACGATGGACGTCTCATTATCTTACAGTTATTTTAAATTCTCCTTAAAAAAAGTTTCCAACTTGTCAAATGGAATCAAATCAATCTTATCGTACAAATCCACGTGTACAGCGTTTGGAATAATCACCAGCTCTTTTGGCTCTGCTGCTGCTTTATAAGTATCTTCACTGAAATAACGAGAATGCGCATTTTCTCCTGCAATCAAAAGCGTTGGTCTTGGCGAAATCTCTTTGATGTACGTCAAAATAGGCATATTCATAAATGGTATTGGGGTGGTAATTGTCCACGCATTTCCTGAATTTACCGAACGTTCGTGATAGCCTCTTGGTGTCATATAATAATCGTGGTATTCGATTTGAAACTGTGCCTCTCCGCCACTCAATTTGTTATACGGAGGTTGATAGGCAGGAGTACCGTTTTCAGCGTCTTTCCAACGTTGTTCGCCTAATTGCTCTAATATTTGGGTACGTTGTTCCAATGTCGTAGCGTCATTATAGCCTTTTGACATGACTCTCGTCATATCGTACATACTTGTCGTGGCTACGGCTTTCACACGTTTGTCAATGGCAGTAGCATTCAAGGCGAATCCCGCCCAACCACAAATCCCGATAATACCAATTTTATTACGGTCAATGTTTTTCTGAATACCTAAAAAATCTACCGCGGCACTAAAATCCTCCGTACTGATGTCCGGCGAAGCAACATTACGAGGTTCTCCACCGCTTTCGCCTGTATAGGAGGGGTCAAAAGCCAATACTGCAAAGCCACGTTCTGCCATTTGGTTGGCATACAAACCCGACGACTGCTCTTTTACCGCTCCGAAAGGCCCACTAATGGCCAGTGCCGGGAAAGGCTCATTGCCTAGGTGTCCGGCAGGCAAGTATAGATCTCCTGTCAATGTTATTCCGTAACGGTTTTTGAAGGTTACTTTTTGGCGTGTTACCTTATCGCTTAACTCAAAAGTATACTGTTCTGTTTTTGCTGTATCGTTCATAGTCGTTGAATTTTCGTTATTCGTATTTCTATTTTGGTTGCAGGACTGACCTAAAAACATTAGGATCGTAACAGCTAAAATTGATACTCTTTTCATTTTATTTCTAATTTAAATTGTCTTCATGATTTTCGCTGGAATGCCACCCACCACGGTGTTATCTGGAACGTCTTTTGATACGACCGCACCCGATGCCACAATCGCATTTTCGCCAATGGTAACGCCTTGCAATATGGTTGCTCCTGCACCAATCCAAGCGTTCTTTTTGATGTGGATAGGTTTAGGCATGAGTGCATGTCTGTTCTCGGGTTCTAGAAGATGCCCCTCTGATAACAAACTGACTTTTGGAGCTATCAATACGTTATCTTCAATGGTAATTCCTCCTAAATCCAAGAAAGTACAATCGAAATTGATGAATACATTTTTACCGATTTTGGTATGCTTTCCGTAGTTGATATACAAAGGTGTGAAAACAGCAACACTTTCGTCGATTTCCGTATCTGTGATTTGGCTCAACAAATCCCTGATATCTTTCGGATCTGTTGCGCTGTTCATCTGTACCAATAATTCTTTCGTCTTATAGGAAGCCTCACGCATTTTATAGGCTTGTGGGTCGTTAGGTAAAATGGTTTCGCCATTGCGTAACCGTTTAAAAATATCTGTGGTTTGCATTGTATAACTTTTTACAATACAAAGTTAAAGACAAAGCCTCACAGTAAGTTTTCTGTAAGGCTCAAATTGTTTTGCTGTAAAGCTCAGTTTTAAATTTCGGTGGGAGTTATTCCGTATTGTTTTTTAAATACTGTAGAAAAGTGGGAAAGGTTTTTAAATCCGACTTCCATACAGACGTCCTGCACTTTTTTGTTTTCTTCTTTCAGCTTGATGTAAGCCATTTCCAAACGCTTTTTTATCAGCCATTTTTGCGGAGTGAGGCTGCTTATTTTTTTGAAATCCCGTTTAAATGTTGCTAAACTCCGTCCTGTAAATGATGCGATTTGTTCCATCGAAAGGTCGTCCGTATAATTATTATTAAGGAAATCCAAGAGATCGATTTTCCACGGTTCGGCAAAGTCGAACAGTATCGGGTAAAGCATTTCATTATTGTTCAGCAAGGCATAAATTCCCTCCAATAATTTCAGGTGAACAATGCCCTCAGTTGGTTTTACGTTGCTGTCAAAATACGGTGTAAGCGACTGAAACAAACTTTCAATATCAGGTGTTTTATTTAGTTTGAAAACGTTTTTATCGGAAATTTTTATGTCTTTCGGAATCTTCGATTTGTTCATTTTGCTGTAAAACTCACGCAATACCTTACGCTGAAACACAAGTGAAATACCTTTGTACAATTCCTTGCCCTTGCTGTTTTTGTACATAGTCAATCTGTGATCCCGTCTTATAAAGACGCATTCACCTGCTTTTATGGTTATCCGTTTATTTCTGTCCTCTATTACTTGTTCGCCCGAATACAGATATAACAAAACGTGTTCGGGTTTTGAATGGACACAATGCGTGCCGCTTTCAGAAAAACACGAAAGGAATATATCTGAGTAGCTTATAGTCTGAAAGGCATCGTCTTGTTGCTCTGCCATAATTTTGTTGTTGTTATATTGAAGTCCAAAATTAGAGATTTTGTTTTTGCTTTAGTTTGCTATAAGGTTCAAATTGTTTTTCTGTAAAGCTCAATCTATTGCAGAGAAGTATCTAGCAACTATATTTTAAATCTATAATCCCCATTTTTCTATTAATTTATCAGCTTCTGCTTTTGTCAGGTGAATAACCGCACCATGCTTGGGTGAGGTAAAATTGGTAGTTTTCATCACGCCCTGGTTGAACTGTCCGAGGTTTCGGAAGTTTACGAAATCTGTTGTTTCACTGAAACCAAAATTGTGAACCGATTGCCCATAACAATCATACATCAGTACCCATTTTTCTTCACCGATGCGTTTCCATACGTTAGGAGCTTCACAGGCTTGGGGTTCCGGATCATACCAACGAGGATCGAACGCGTAACCTCCGTTTGCACGATCCGATACGGCCTGCTTTATGCCAGCTACGCCATCATGCGAAACGTAGAACATCCGGTATTTGTCGCCTACTTTGGTAATATCGGCATCCAATGCAGTGATTTTTTCGTCGGGATATTCAAATAGTATCTGCGGAGTGGATTCCAAACGGTCGAAATCATCATTGACATAAGCGTAATATAATTTTGCGGCATCTGTGCGATGTCGCATAGTAAAGTAAATCATCAGTTTTCCGGCTTCTTCATCGAAGGTGGTCTCAGGAGCCCATGCACATCCTATATCCTGAAAGAAGGGAGCCTGGTTATCTAACCTTAGGTTTGCCCTTTTCCAATGGATCAGATCCTGGGACTTCATGAGCACCAACCCGCGGTTGTTTCCCCAGCCATAGTCTTCGCGCTCCCATTCCGTATGCCGATATCCGGCTTGCTGAGCATAGATGTGCAGATCGGTCATGGCTAGGTAAAAGGCGCCATCTGGGCCGCGGTAAATGTGTGGATCCCGGATACCTTTTTGGGCGGCAATAGTATCGCCTGCGATAATGGGGGTGCCGTCGTTCAGTGCAGTAAAGGTATAACCATCATGGCTTAACGCCATATGTAAACTATGGGTGTCGTCGTTATGAAAAACCATGAGGTAAGCACTCATGTCTTTTTCGGTCGGAGCTTGTTGTGCTTTACTTTGTGTAGCGCCGATAAGCAGACAGCACAAAAACAAGAGGGGGGTAAGATAGGTCTGTCTTTTTATTGAATTTGTATTCATCATATAAAGGTTTACATCTAGGGTGTAACAATAAAATTTTCTAAATAAACGAAATTTACTTGACAAATGTAAAAATAACATTTATTTTTATTTTACACTAGGGTCGTTGGCTTGGATGAATGTATTTTAAACCTATTTGAGCAATTTACAGACACAAAAACGGGCATATTTGTACATTTTTGTACAACAGTATCCAAATTTATAGACTTAATCAGATGGTATGGATAATATGATCAGAAAAATATGCTACATAGTTTTACTTCTCTTAGGACATCTTTTAAATGCTGCTGCTCCAGTTTTCGGACAAGGATATGAGGTATCTCCCGACGGAGCATGGTGTTGGTTCGCCGATCCGAGAGCTATCCATCATGAAAACCCCAAAAAGAAAATCAAAAAAACATATATCGGTTATATTGATGTGCACGGCAACATCAAGGCGATGCAGTACGATTTCGTAAAAAATGAACAGGTGGAAGTATTGGTGCGTTCTTGGTTTCAGCCTGATGACCATAATAACCCCACGTTTTTGGTCTTGCCCGATGATCGGGTGATGGTGTTTTATTCCCGCCATACCGATGAACGTTGTTTTTATTACCGGATTTCACAAAAGCCAGGTGATATCACGACACTAGGTAAAGAAATGCGATTAGAAACAGATCACCATACAACCTATCCGTCGCCTTTTATCTTGGCAGACGATCCCGAACATTTTTATCTCTGTTGGCGAGGGCTGAATTGGCATCCGACGATTGCTCGTTTGTCCTTACCGGATGCAGCAGACAACGTAACCTTTGTAGGTGAACCACGTCAGATTGTACAATCTACAGGTTCCCGACCTTATGCTAAATATGTATCCAATGGTAAAGACAAAATCTATATCGCGTATACGACAGGACATCCGGATAATGAGAATCCAAACTTCTTGTACTTTAGTTATGTGGATATAAATAGTCTGACATTGCACGACGTACAAGGTACTGAACTCGCCAAAATTGAAGAGAGGGCTTTTCGTGTGAACAAAACGGATGTATATATCCAGGAGTTTCCGACCACCGTGGTGGATAATCCGCAACAGCGCGATTGGGTTTGGCAGGTGGCCATTGATAAAGATAGCTCTCCGGTCATTGCCTTTGTACGGATCAGTGAAGATAAGAGGTCGCATGAATATTATTATGCAAAATGGACGGGAACGGAATGGAAAAAGACCTTTTTAGCGAACGGTGGCGGACATTTCCACCAGACGGAAAACTTAGAAATGTGTTATAGCGGCGGAATGACAATTGATCCGGATAAGGTAAGTGAGGTATATTGTTCTGTTCCAGTGGACGGTACGCATGGTGCTGTATACGAGTTGATAAAATATACTCTTGACGATGCTGGTTATATCTTGTCGACGGAAGCGATTACATCCAACTCACCGAAGAATAATATACGGCCTTATATGATCGAGGGAAGTCTGGGGACACCGCTGCGCCTGACTTGGATGCATGGAGATTATTATGATTGGATTGTAAGCAAGTCGCGCCCGGGTTATCCAACCGCAATTCACAGTGATTTTGAAGGTATGAACACGGCTGTTGACCTTGCCAAAGGACTCGTCAGCGAGGAGAATAGTTTTCAAGACAAACTTGGCAAAAGATTTACCATTTCACTGGATGTCGTGACCGATACGACGAATTATGAAGGTACGTTGTTCCAGATTGGAGATTTGTCTTATCAGTTGGATCGCAATAGCTTGAAGCCACAAGTTGAGTTTAAAGGAACGATATACCCTAGTACGAATATACTTGGCTCTGCGGATAGTTGGAGAAAGTATAATCGCGGTACAAGCGGAAAATGGTATGCCCCTGAAAAACTGCAGCGTTTCAAGTTGACCTTGACGTATGAAAAAGGAATCTTGTATACCTATGTCAATGGTCTGTTGGATCAATATATAGTGATCGGGAAAATCAATCAACCGGCCGTTAAATGGACATCCCCCAACGATTGGGTTCGAAGTATTTACGTTTACAATCGCGTATTAAATAACCAGGAGATAACTGCTCTCCATTAATCTAACACCTATATTCAGACAACATATGACGAAAAGTTCAAGCCACGTATCGAAAACCCTATTGGGCACATTGTTTTTCTTTTGTTTATTGTTCCACCCACCGTATATACGCGGACAATCGCAAACGCAGGAATCTAAATTTGAGGGATACTTATTTGCCTATTTTGAAGGAACCGGAAAGGGAGAGCAACAAGAACAGCTCCGTTTTGCGGTTAGTGCAGATGCCGTAAATTGGACGGCGTTGAATGGAAACAGGCCTATCTTGGCTTCCTCCGCTATTTCCCAGACCGGGGGGATACGTGATCCGCATATCTATCGAGGTGAAAATGAGGATAGCTTCTATATGGTCGCGACGGATATGTTTACGAAAAAGAATGGTTGGGATACGAATCCTGGGATCATATTGATGAAATCGGACGACTTATTAGATTGGAAGCATAGTATCTTGGATCTGGCTAAATTATACCCTAAAAGGTTTGGGAATGTGAAATGGGTATGGGCGCCGCAGGTATTTTATAACCATAAAGTCGGTAAATATCTCGTATATTTTACGGTACGCTTCCATGACGATGACAAACTGGACTTTTATGGCGCGTATGCCAATAAAGATTTTACGGGATTTGAAAAAGAACCGACATTGTTATTTAGCCCCAAATTTGGGGGTATTGATGGTGATATTATTTACAAAAATGGGCTTTACCACTTCTTTTATAAAGGAAATACCAAAGACGCTGAAGGGAAAGAATTTAAAAATGGTATTCAACAAGCCACCAGTAAATCGTTGAAAGGGCCTTGGAAAGAGGATTTTACCTATTTGGATGCTTATGCGGATACATCTATTGTGGTTGAAGGATCGAGTGTCTTCAAGCTGAATGGTCGCGATGAATATATCTTGATGTATGATCTTTATGCCGACGGACGGTATGAATTCCAACGGAGTACGGATTTGTTTGACTTTACAACGGAAACGGAATCATTTAATAAGAATTTCCATCCGCGGCACGGAAGCGTTATCGGTATTACGAAACAGGAAGCACGTCGTCTACATGCGAAATGGGGAGGTGTACCGACGGCATTGCTACAACCTCTCGAAAAAGGAGATCGTTATCATTTCGAAGCAAAGGGCAACCCGATTATAACACATCATTATACGGCTGACCCCGCGGCTCTGGTACAAGGGGATACCCTATGGTTGTATGCTGGGCATGATTTTGCGGGCGGCCAGCGAGGATATAAGATGAAAGACTGGTTGGTGTTTTCCACGACCGATATGAAAAATTGGACAGAATATCCCGTGCCCATGAAAATAACAGATTTTTCCTGGGCAAAAAGTGGTGATGCGTTTGCGGCAGATATGGTGAAACGTGACGGCAAATATTATTGGTATATCAGCACGAATTGGTCGGGAATCGGCGTCGCCGTGTCTGATCGTCCGGAAGGACCATTCAAGGACGCCTTGGGTAAGCCACTATTGACCAATGATGACTGTTTTGCATCAACGCATTCCTGGGCTTGCATCGATCCGGCTGTATTTATCGACGACGACGGACAAGCATGGGTTTTTTGGGGAAACAGGGAGTGTTATTATGCAAAACTGAAAGATAATATGATCGAGATTGATGGCGAGATCAAACAAGTAGCATTTGATGGCTTTAGCTTTACGGAGGCACCATGGATCCATACGTATAATGGCAAGTATTATTTAACCTATGCCACGGAATTTCCCGAAAAAATCGCGTATGCTACGGCAGACAATATCGAAGGTCCTTATGAATACAAGGGTATTCTCAATGAAATTGCCGGCAATAGCAACACGAACCATCAGGCTATCGTGCAATTTAAAGGAGATTGGTATTTTATATACCATAATGGCGGTATTAATACGGATGGAGGTAGCTATAGCCGCTCGATTTGTATAGATCGTTTATATCACAACGATGATGGAACCATCAAACGTATTGTGATGACCACGGAAGGTGTACAATAAAGAAAAGAAATGACTCCATAAAAAAAGCGCTGTAACAAAATACAGCGCTTTTTTATTAGTTTAACGTAAGCTCTACATCGGCCGATTCTAGCCATGGAGCTGTAAACCGTACGGCCAGTTTTTCGTCCGGATCCCCGTTGGCTTGTACATAGACAATCATTTTACCGTGGTATGCACGTTGTTTATTGTCCGTATAATCTCCCATATCGGCGTTATTACCGGCTTCCATGCCCAGCAATCTGCCCTTTCCGACAACCTGGCAGGTGATTTCATCTTCCGCCAAGATAACCGGTAGACCATCCTCATCGACAATCTGCAATTCGATTTGTGCAACGCCTCCCTGTGCTTGCACGGAAGTATTATTCGACGGTATGATCTGGATAGCATGCGCTCTTTTGGTGGATTGAATATGTTGACGAACCACCTCTCTGTTGTTGTCATCTATTCCAATCACTTCCAGTTTTCCAGCTGTATACGGGATATCCCAATAAATAATTCCATGCTCATCGTTGTAAGCTTTGGTTTCACCGACTACTTTCCCGTTGAGTTCCAGTCGTGCTTGTGCACTGTTGGTGTAGCACACCACGCGTATCTGTTGTCCTTCCTGATAGTTCCAGATTGGCCAAGCATCCATGGATGGCGCCTGATCTTTTTGTTGCCCTTGTTCGGCTTCCAACCTAGACCACACATCGGTAGCCGCACCACCACCTTGTAGCGGATAGGTGCCTAAGTGTGCCACAGGCTTATTCGCCCATAAAGCTTGGCGGAAATGCCCACGTGGTTTTACAAAACCCGCAAAATCCAATAATCCCGAATAGAACCCGCGGGATGGCCAGCGGCCGGATTCGCCAAGATAGTCGATACCCGTCCAAAGAAACTGCCCGAAGATATGTTCGTTGTCACGTACAGCTTTCCACGCACCCATATCATGGCGGTTTTCACTGCCGTAAATAACACGGTCTGGATAACGCTCATGATCCCGATGGTAAAAGCTTTCGGTATAATTATAGCCTGCGATATCTAATGCACTAGGATACGCTGTTTCGTTAGACATGGCTACACCTGCTAATCCAGCCGTTACCGGGCGGTTATCGAATTTGCGCACGACAGCTGCGAGGCGTTTAGCAATAGCGCCCAGATGCATGGCATCCGGAGCATCTTTTTTGTAGCCTCCAAACATGGCTTGCGTAAACCCACTTTCGGAATCACCATCTAACACGGGGTGGGAGTACGGGTCATTCGGATAATCTACCTCATTGCCGATACTCCAAGCGAAGATAGAAATGTGGTTGCGGTCACGTTTCACCATGTCTTCCAGATCCTTTTCGCCCCATTCTTGAAAGAAATCATATGATCCTTGGAATCCTGGTGTTCCTACGTTCCAGCCTTCCAACCATTTTCTCTTTGGAAATTCCCATTCATCATATGCTTCGTTCATGACGAGGAGGCCAAGTTCATCGCACAACGCATATAAAGAAGGAGCTTGCGGGTTATGGCTGGTACGGATAGCATTCACGCCGAGTTCTTTTAAAGCTAATAAACGGCGGCGCCAGACTTCTGGATAGGCTTCGGCACCTAACACACCTGAATCGTGGTGGATACAGACCCCTTTCATTTTCATCCATTCACCGTTAAGCGAAAAACCTTTGTTAGGATCAAAAGTTAAGGTACGAAAGCCTGTTTTGACTTCCGATTCGTCGATCTGTTCTTCCCCTTGTAAGATGCGGGTCCTTAATGTATACTGGTGTGGCGTTTCCAAGCCCCACAATTTTGGGTTCTTCACGTCCAGTGAGGTTTGTACCTCTTCACGCCCACCAGCCGCCAATGTTGTTTTTGTGGTTTTCTTTGCCACAACCTGACCTTGGGGATCTAGAAGTTCTGTCAGGACAGACAACGATGCTGTTTGACCTGTTTCATTTTGTACAGCCGTTTGTACGTGCAGTGTTCCCCAGTTGTTTTTAACTTCCGGATAGGCGTACACACCCCATTGCTCTATGTGGATTGGGTTAGCACGTACCAACCATACATCCCGATAGATTCCTGAACCGGTATACCAGCGAGAGTCGGCGTCTTGGCTGTGGTCTACTTTGACCGCTATGGTGTTTTCTTCGCCATATTTGATATAGGGTGTAATGTCGTAATTGAGCGAGATATATCCATTCGGACGTTTGCCAATCGATTGTCCATTGACAAACACTTCACTACGGTTGTACACGCCTTCAAAATAGATATAGAGTTTTTTATCGTTGTCTTTCTGCGAAATGTTTATGGTCTTTCTATACCATCCAATACCGCCGGGTAGGTATCCGGTGGCACTTGCCAAGGTAGGGCTCAGAGGCTGTTTCACACTCCAGTCGTGCGGCAGTTGAACCGAACGCCATGAGCGACCCAATTGATCCTGTGCGATAGCTTGGTCGGTATCGCCAAGATGGAAACGCCAGTTATTATTTATTTTTTCTGCCTGGCCGAAGCCCGGTTGTGCAAAAAGAGATTGTGTCGCACCACACG
Source organism: Sphingobacterium corticibacterium (assembly GCF_004208525.1). GTDB lineage: Bacteria > Bacteroidota > Bacteroidia > Sphingobacteriales > Sphingobacteriaceae > Sphingobacterium > Sphingobacterium corticibacterium. The sequence goes on from NZ_SGIT01000001.1 coordinate 475,276, forward strand.
AGAGTAAAATGGCAGCGGCGAAATAAGAAGTTATTTTTGTTTTTATCATCGTGATATTTTAACGTGTTTCTATTAATAATCCTCGTTTTGTTGTAGGCGATTGTCAGAAGCTAAAATCTCAGCACGTGGTATGGGAAGCCAATAGTGACGTTTTAAGAAACGTCGTCCTTCCAGAGCAACTTTGCGCTGATAATTCAGTGTATTGCCGGATTTAGTGATTTCTATACCATAGGCCGGCTCATTTTCGGTTTCTTCGGCAATCAACCATCTTCTGACATCATAGAACCGATGTTCTTCAAAAGCCAGCTCGATTTGTCGTTCATTACGTATGATGTCACGGAAAGCATCCTTGCCGAGTCCTGTAGCTACTTCTGGCATATCAACACCAGTTCTGGCACGTATCTGATTAATAGCTTCCCGAGCGCTCAATGTTGCTCCCGACGGTATGGCATCTGGACCTCCGACTTCATTAGCAGCCTCCGCAAAATTGAGTAGAATCTCTGCGTATCTAAAATAAATCCACGGCTGTAGACCCGCAATTTCCCAAGGATTATTGATCGGCATATCGTCATCAATGAACTTATATAAATAATAGCCTGTCCTGCTCGTATTCCAATTCGAATTTCCATCTCTACTATCACGTCCGCCCGGAACAAAAGTTTCTACAGTGCGGCCGCGATACGATGCACCATCGTGTAATATCGTGGAGTAGAATCGTGGATCACGGTTTTCGTATGGCTTTTGTGGGTCGTAGCCAGATCCATTTTCGTTTATGGTTTTACCGTTATTCATACGGTATGCATCGACCAGATTTTGTAAAGGTACATTGCCGCCCCATCCGTCGTACCCATTTGGTCCGTTGGCAATTTCCATAGGAACATGGCGTGCTCCTACAGAGTAATAACGAGCAAAAATAATTTCGTTGCTATTCGATGCTTTTTGAAATAGCGCACGATAACCGTCTTGAGAAATACCATATTTGTTCAAAGCGATGACATCGACTGAAGCCTGCACAGCCTGCTCCCAAGTACCCGAATTGTATAAAGGGCTTGCAGCATATAATGCTAATCTGGACTTTAGTGCCAAAGCAGCTCCTGCGGTAGCACGTCCTATTGGCCAGCCATTGTCGTTGGCCGCAGGCAATTGAGCAGCCGCGTCATTCAATTCATTTAATACATAATCGATACAGACTTTTAGTTCTTGGCGTTCATAAATGGAGGGGTCTGTAAAGTCATCTGTCAATTCATAAACTTTGTCGGCTAATAGCGGAACACCTCCATAGTTACGGATCAAATCGTGGTATCGGAAAGCACGAATAAATTTCAGTTCTGCTGTCAGTCTTGTTTTCAGCATATCGCTCATCGGCACTTCGTCGATATGTGCCAAAGCAAAGTTGCACTCTCGAATACTACGGTAGCTACGACTCCAGATGGTTCCAGCAATGCCGGTATTTTCGGGTGACAGCTGTCCACGCTGAATAAGCCAAGTATCGTCATCGTTATTGTAGACGGCTTCATCAGTCAGTGATGCCCAAAGCGCGTATTCAAAACCACGACCAAAGCCCGGAGGGGTACCTTCGGCTTCTTTATTGGTTAATCTTGCCCCCATGTAACGATTGACCACAAAGGCTTCAAATAAAACAGAGTCGGATAGGACTGCGGCATCCGATAGCCTATCTGTCGGCGTCACATCCAGAAAATCTTTGTTACAACTTACCGCGACTATGCTGCCAAGTAAGAATAAGATACAATATTTTATAGTTTTCATCTATTTATATTTTTAATTGTAGTAATAGCGGTTAAAAACCGATGTTGATCCCCAAGTTGAAGATACGTTGTTGTGGATAGAAATGTCCACTTTCGTTATCCCCTTCGGGATCGAAGTTTTTTAAACCTGTGATGGTAAATACGTTGAATCCGTTAGCATACAGCCGTACACGGTTTAACCCGATACGTTCAATAACAGATGTAGGTATGGTGTAACCCAATTCGATATTCTTTAAGCGTATGAAAGCGGTATTAAACAACCAAAAGTCGTTGCGGAAGAGACCTCCACTGATTGCCGATGATGCACGTTCGTTTACCTTCGGATAAGTTCCGTCTACGTTGTTCGGGCTCCAGCGGTTTTCTGCCCATGTACTGTAGAAATTACCTACAGTACCCGCTTCTGACAGGATATATTGACGAGATCGACCTTGTCCGGAGAATACGGTGGATAAGTCAAAGTTCTTATAGCTGGCGTTTAAGGTAAGTCCGAATGTCAGCTGTGGAATATTTCCGAGGTTGGTTCGTACCATATCGTCAGCCGTAATTTCACCGTCTTGGTTGTAATCTTCAAATATAAGGTCACCTAAACCGGCACCTTGAACATGTGGATAATTATCCAAATCTTCCTGTGTGCGGAATATGCCAATTGACCGATATAATAAGTAAGTATTTAGCGGATTGCCGGTTTCTTTTTGCCAATCCGGTATTCCCGGAGCTTCGTCTCTGAATACGACATTGCTTTTGACATACGTGACGTTTCCTGCTACACCGAAATTGAAGTTACCCCTGTGTTGGTATCCTAATGTTGCTTCTATACCATTGTTGTCCACCCGACCGATATTTTCTGCAGGAACAAGTGTTTCCGCATCATATGGATTGGAAATACCTATAACGCCGGGGATAGAAGCATTACGCGGTAGGAGAATATTAGATCGTTTCTCGTTAAAGTAAACAAATTCCAAATCAAATTTATCTAAGAATCGTGCATTTAATCCTACATCAGTTTTTTTAGAAACTTCCCAAGTAATGGCTGGGTTTGCCAATTTATATAGATCAACCCCTGGATATATACTGTTCCCAATTGTATAGGCGTTGTTGAAAATATAATTATTTACGAATTGATTTGCGGAGATGTTGTCTCCCCCTAATTCGCCATAGGAAGCCCGCAGTTTCAGATCATTGATTAACCTCGTGTTAAACCAATCTTCTTCAGACATCCTCCAACCAACAGAAACACCAGGGAAATAGCCGAATCGGCTTTCTGGTGGGAAAATCGAAGAACCATCTATCCGTAATTGAGCTTCCAACAAATACCGCTGTTTATAATCATAATTTGCGCGGGTGATAAAACTCACGCGGCTCTCTCGCCAGCTAAGTCCGGCGTTGGTACGATCTTCTAAGGCGGTTCCTCCTTGTGAAATTTCTGGGGTAAGGGATGTCGGAAAATTCCTTCTCCCCGCCTCTAAACGGGATAAAGTACGTTCACTTTGCTCGTAAGCTGCGAATGCTTTTACGTTGTGATCTCCAAAAGACTGCTCATAGTTTAACTTAATATTGGCCGTCATTAATGACGTGTTTTCCTGGAATTGCTGTAGTTGAGCCTTTGTTTCTCCAACATTTCTTGACTCATACTGATCACTGGAAACGTCATAATTATATACTAAATAAGGTGTTATGAAGTTCTTTCCCGACTCTTGGGATTTATCTATGGCAAGAAAACCGTCTAACATCAACCCGTCTACAAATGGTAAATCATAAGAAGCACGAAGGATACCATTGAAAACGAGTTTCGGATTTAAATTCGTACCTCCGGCATCGGTCACCATCATGACGGGATTGTTATTTTCAATTCCCGTACTCGGATATCCATTTTCATAACGAGATAATATGGTGGGGTATGCACGATAGATATTTCTGAAAATTTCACCTGCACCGACAGTAGGAAATTTGCGCTTCTCTTCGCGTCCGGCAACCGAGAGGCCCGCTTTAAATCGGTCGGTTACGTCCATGTCAATGTTGGATCGGAAGTTGTATTGGTTATATTTGGTGACCCCATCTTTGAAGATACCATCTTGCATCAGTGTACCGGCAGAGACAAAATATCGAGTACGTTCCGTACCGCCAGATACGGATAAGTTGTGCTGGTTTTGGAGAGCAGTCTCCGATAGAACCTCTTTTTGCCAATCGGTGTTTGGAAAGCGGAAAGGGTCAGAACCATCGCGAAATTTCTGGATATCGTCTTCGCTATAAAATTGGTTCATGCCACCGGCAGGATTATTGTAATAATCAATCTCGTTTCGAATCTCGGCATAGGTTGCAGCATCGGCCATGGTCGGCAGGCGTGTAGGTGACGAAAAACCTTGGTTAAAGGAATAGGAAACCGTTGGCTTACCTTGTTTACCTTTACGAGTTGTTACTAGGATCACACCATTTGCGGCACGACTTCCATATACAGCTGCGGCAGCATCTTTTAGAATGGTTACGCTTTCTATATCATTTGGATCTAGACGTTCTAAACCTCCGACCTGTCCGGGTACGCCATCGACAACAATCAATATGTCAGTATTACCTGTTGTTGATGCTCCGCGAATACGGAGCTGTGAACCATCATAGCCTGGCTCGCCTCCACGATTGGTGGCAACCAGTCCTGAAAATCTTCCCGCGAGGGAATTGGATAGGTTTGGTTGTGGACTTTTTATAAGGTCATCTCCTTTTACCTCGGAAATCGATCCGGTTACAGTAGCTCTGTTTTGCGTACCATAACCAACAACCACTACATCTTCCAGAAATTGATCGTCCGTTTCCAATAGAATCGTGAAGTTTGTCTGGCCGACGATAGCGACTGTCTGTGGCTTATAGCCAATGAATGTTACCGAAAGAGAATCACCCTGAGCCGCGAGTTGAAAACTACCCGAAGCGTCCGTCGTTACACCTTGTGTGGTTCCTTTGACGAATACGCTGGCACCCGCGATTGGTTCATTGGCGTCGTTAAGGACACGTCCGGTTAATTGCTGTTGTCCATGCACAAATAGTGGTAGTATCCATACCAGTACATGTAAAAGAATAGGTTTAAAATTTACCATAATATTTAGTTTTGTTAATTATTTTGCGGTTCAATAGCTAAAAAAGACACATGGAATATATAAGAAGCTTATTTTCTCCAGTGTAGATTATTATCAAATTTATAATTGAAAACGCACTTCAAACATAACAGATTATCGACTTATAGGACATATATAAATCCGTCAGATTTCGATAGTATTTTCGTCAAAATATTGGTTTTATTTGCTTTCTGAGGCGTTTTTTAGATATTCGGAGGGTAGTAGACCAAATTCCTCTTTGAAACATTGGCGGAAGTAGATCGTACTATGTATCCCCACCATAAAGGAAGCTTCCGTAACATTGTATTGGCCGGATTGAAGCAGGGTAGCGGCTTTTTGGATCCGTATCTTACGAACCAGTTGATTGATGTTTTTTCCGGTCAATGCTTTGAGTTTTCGGTACAGTGTCGATTGGCTCATGTTCATTTTTTCAGCCAGCTTGGCGGCATCTAATACATCATCCTGCATGTAGTGTTCTACGATTTCTACAAATTCCTGAACGAAAGTGTTTTCCTTCCAAAGGTCGGTATCCAGTTCATTCGTGGGTTTCTCTGTCTTTGAAGGTAATTTCTGCAATACATAGTTGTGGACATTCTTTCGATTGGATAAAATATTTTCAATGCGTTTATGCAATAAAGCCGGATGCACAGGCTTAATTAAATATGAATCTACGCCCAGTTCATATCCTCGTTGTCGGTCTATCTCCTGATCTTTTGCTGTAAATAGAATAATCGGAATATGGCTGGTGGAACGATTTTCTTTGAGCTTCCCGACCATTTCAAATCCATCTAGACCTGTCATCATCACGTCGCTGATAATAAGATCTGGGATATGTTTGGTTGCCGCATCCAAGCCTTGGATACCATTGTCTGCCAAGAGGATGGTATAATGTGTTTCTAAAGAAGCGACTATATAATTTCTTAGATCGACATCGTCCTCCACGACTAAGATAACCGGTTGCGAATCCTCATTTTCCAAATGTATAGCATCATCAGCCATTTTCTCTTGTTGAGGTGTAATGGCAATATGGTTGGTTAGCAAGCGGACACAAAATTCAGTGCCGTCTCCAACCTTACTTTTTATATCGATTTTTCCATAATGTACGGCGACCAGTTCCTTGACCATGGCCAGACCAATTCCGGTACCCGGTTGTGCTTGATGATCAATTTGAAAAAAGCGATCATAGATGCGTTCCAAATATTCTTCAGGAATGCCACATCCCGTATCTTTTATACGCAGCACGGACCAGGTATTGAGCTGATCCTGTTCATACGTTAGCTGTACATCAATCGCACCCGTGTTGGTATATTTGTAGGCGTTAGACAACAGGTTGTCTAAAATAATATGAATAATTTCGGCGTCGAACGTCGTACGCAAATCTGTAGAAGGTAGCTGACAGCGTATCTGCAACGTATCTTTGACGTTCAACTCCCTATATTTATTAACGATATCTTGCACCACCTCTCCTAAATAGCCTTCACCGAGTACAAGTGGTTTATGTCGTGATTCTACTTTTCGGAATTCCAGCAATTGATTGACCAGGCTAAACAGACGGTTAGAACTCTTTTGAACGACCTGTACTAATTTTTTTTGTTTTGTGGATAGGTTGTTCTCCCGTAGCAGATCGTCCAACGGCCCTAAGATAAGGGTGAGTGGTGTCCGCAGTTCGTGTGTGATATTCGTGAAGAAGTGCAGACGTTCTGTCGCGAGCTGCTGCTGTTGTTGATGTTCTAGTTTTTTTAGTCGTAATTCCCCTTCGGCTTTGATCTTCCGATGATAAAAAAAGAAAATGGCAAAAGCGATGCCACTCATTAGTAGGATATAGAGCACCTTTGCGTACGGACTAAGGTAGTACGGCGGCTTAATATTGATCGATAGACGCGTGACATCACCCGACCAGTTTTCATTTTTTAATCGTGCCCGTATAAGTAGGTCGTAATTTCCGTATGGAATATTTCTGAAATTCAGTACCTGTTCACCACCGATATTCGTCCAATCGCTGTCAAAGCCATGCAGCTGGTAACTAAATTCCATCAGTCCGTGTAGAGCATAATCCGCAGCACTAAATTCTATACTGAAGCTATTTTCCTGATAAGATAACCGAAGTTGTTTGACACCATAAGTTTGTTTCTCCTGCTGTAGAGGGGATTCTCCGCTACGGAAGGTGGTGAACTTTCGAATATGGACGGAGGATATGGGGAGTTGGATAGGTATTTCTTTTGGATCAAAAAAACATATCCCATTTTGCATGCCGAAGAAGAGATAATGCTGTTTGTTAGCCGCTACACTGCTGTTTTTGAACCCACCTAAAGGGATGCCAAAGTCTTGGTCATAGCTAAAAAAACGGTCGTCTTTCGGCACGTATCGCAGTAGACCGGCTTTCGTAGAGCACCAAATATTTCCATTTCGGTCTTCGGCAATAGCTTGTATAAATAGCCAGGCGTTGGGTTTAGGCGGAACGATATTTTTCAATGTGCCGAGCTCTTGTTTTGCGTATTGCACCGCCATACCCTCATTCGTCGCAATCCAGATGTTGTTTTCATTGTCTCGGAACAGGTGATTAATGCTGTTGCTTCTAAGTCCGCCATGGGTATCAAAGTGGGCAATCAATGTTCGGTTTTCGGTAGAAAATACATAAACCCCTTGTCCATAAGTTCCCACCCAGATATTCCCAGAACCATCTTCTACGAGTGAACGCGGAGCGTAATCACCCAGCGATGGCATGTTGATACGTAATTTTTCGAACGTTTGGGATAGCGGGTCATAAATGACCAATCCATTTATTGTACCAAGCCAGATCTTTCCCTTTTGGTCTTCTAGAATGGCGCGTACTTCATTCAATTCTCCATCTAATTCAATTTTGTGCCATTGCTTTGTAGATGTGTGAAACTGGGCGACACCTTTGTCGACTAGTCCTAGCCATATATTGTCCTGTCGATCTTGATAAGCTGTTAGAAAAGTTTTATCGCGTATGTTGCTGGGGGCTTTAACCTTCTCTACAAGGTTTTTATCCGGCGTCCATCGAAGCAGTCCAGATCCTTCCGTAATGAGCCAGCCTGTATTTTGTCGATCGATAACTATTCCACTAATGACGGCTTTTACATCAGGAAGCGTCTGGAAAAAGGGTGTAAAGTGGCTGGCGAAACCCAATCCACTGCCGTATAAGGCTAACCAGACATTTCCAAATTCGTCGGCTATCATATCCTGAACAGAAATGGAATTGCTAATATCAACTGAACGTACATTGTCGACCTTTAGGAATTCTTGATCGCTATTGTAACGAGGTGTTAAAACATAAACGCGAGAGGGTTCCGTTCCCACCCATATACCCTCGCCGATTTCCCGAATAGTATGTACAAACGGCTCGTTGGCACTGCCTGTTGTCGAATGGAGCGGTACATGCCGAATTTTCTTGTTGTGAGGGGTATACACCGCTAGACCTTTTTTTGTACCTATCCAGATGTTATTTCTGCTATCACAAAAAAGTATTTTCACCTCGTCGTGGGGGAGAGCGCCAGCTGTATTCTGCGTATGGAGGTTCTCTAAATTTCCTGTTTTGGCATCAAATATAGAAACACCATGATTTACATGTCCACTATAAAGTTTACCTTGCTGATCTTGTGCCACAGACCATATACTGTTACTCGGCAGGTCAGGGATAGTCTCCGTACCAAAATGTGTAAATGTTTGGGTGGTAGTATCAAAACGCTGTATACCGCGGTGGTAGGTAGAGAGCCAAATGTGGCCGTCTATGCCTTTTATCATATCCGTGATATCGTTTGTTGCGATAGAATTCTTATCGTCGGGATCATGGGTAAAATAAGAAAATACACCTTTCTGAATATCAAATATATTGAGTCCGTTAGCTCTCGTACCGATGTATATATGGCCATCATCATATAGCAACTTGTTGATTTCATTGCTGTTGACAGAGATTCCATCTACATGCTCCGACTTGTAATAATGCTTGAAGGAGTTGCCGGAAAACCGATTAAGCCCTAATTCGGTAGCTACCCATATAAACCCTTGATCATCCTGTACGACACTGAGCGCGTTGATATTAGAAATACCCTGTTCAAGAGAAAGTATTTTGTACTGGTTGGGTTGGGAAAAGGAGATACTCCATCCCAATAAAAATAATACCAATAGCAACTGAAACTTTCCCAATATCATATGCACGAATGTATATATTATTATTAATTAGTTAAGCGATTTGTAAAAATGTTGATCTGACGTTTATGCATAGACAAAAATTGAGAATTAGAATGGGATTTACAAATTGTTGAGCAAGAAGCTTCTCGAAGAAATGTATTTAAAACTCTGCTTAATGCGTTGTTTTACAGTATTATCGTTGTTTTTTTGAAAAAATAGGTATGTCATTTCATTTATCGATTTCTGTGGAAATTGAATCATATTTTGATGTTTTTGAATGGAAATCAAACATGTTTTGTTTTTTAATATCTAAACTTTGTCTTGTGGTTTATGAATTGCTAACTTAATAATGAAGATCGCTAGCCAGCACATATTCCACATCAGTATATTTTTTTCTTGTACAATTAATTTAGATAGGAAAAGTCGGCCTACACTTATGTAATAGCGGCTGTTTTTTTGGATGCTAGGTAAATACTTGATTGGTATCTAATACCATATACGAAACTGACACAAAAAATTATAAATGTAAAACTGACGTTTAAATAAGGCGTCTTCAAATAATTAAACTATGTACCAATTTTTAAACAGTATGCGATGTAAAATTGATATGCCTAGGGGCTACCTTTAGAGTTTTCTCGTCTCGCTATTCACGAATATTAATTTATAAACTATAAACCTTAAAATCTATGATGAAAATGAACAAGACGAACCGATTTGTGATGACTGATTGTGGATCGGCACAATCTAAAATAGAACAATCTTCTTATTCTAACCCCTTTAATTATGAATATTAAAATGTATAAACGGCGGTGGATTGGATTTATCATCTTCCTAACCACACTTTTCTTAGGAATTGAATATGGGTATGCGCAGCAAAGAGTACAGGTGACCGGGGTAGCCCGAGATACTGTAGCTGGATTACCTAATATAACTATTCGTGAAGTTAATCAATCTACTAATATGGTGGCCTCTGATAATTTTGGACGCTTTAGTATTCAAGCAAACCGAAATGGAACGTTAGAGTTCTCTGCCACAGGAATGAAGACAACTCGAGTTGATTTGACGAATAGGTCTCCTCGTTCAGATGGAACTTTTGAATTAGATATCGTTATGGAATACGATGATTTTCAGATAGAAGAAATCGCAGTAACGGGATTTGGAGGGACACAGCGAAAAGAGAGCTTAGTGAGTTCTATTACCTCTGTCAATGTTAAGGATCTACAGACACCATCGTCCAACTTGACGAACGCTTTTGCCGGCAGGGTTGCGGGTATGATTGCTTTCCAAACCAGTGGTGAACCTGGGATTGGTACAGATAACTCTACGTTTTATATTCGTGGACTTTCTACGACAGGGACGGGCAAAGTTGATCCCTTGATTCTGATTGATGGCGTGGAATCCGGTCCGACAGATTTAGCCAGGTTACAACCAGATGATATTGAAAGTTTTTCTGTATTGCGTGATGCAGCCGCATCTTCTATTTACGGAGCGCGTGGTGCAAACGGTGTGGTATTGGTAAACACTAAAAAAGGAAAAGAGGGGGCTACCCAATTTTTCTTTCGTGCTGAAAATCGAATTTCCTCCAATACGCGTAACCTAAAGTTTAGTGATAATATTACGTTTATGCGTATGGCAAATGAAGCGGCACTGACTAGAACGCCAAATGCTTCCCAACCTTATACCGAAAACAAAATTAGGTCTACGATTGCTGGTGATGATCCTTATCTTTTTGCGAATAACGATTGGACAGATCTGATGATAAAAGATTATACGATGAATCAGGGCTTCAATATGAATATTTCAGGAGGTACACAACGCGCACGTTATTATATTTCCGGAACCTATAATGTAGATAACGGTATCCTTAAGACTGATCCGGTGAATAACTTTAACAATAATATCAAGTTACGAAATTATTCGCTACGGTCTAACGTCGATATTCGTTTGACTCCAAGTACAGATTTAGCTGTTATATTATATGGGCAGTTTGACGATTACTCCGGTCCTTTACACGGTGGTTCGGAACACTTTTCCAATGCGATGCGCGCTAATCCTGTTTTGTTTCCTGTCCAATACCCAAGTAGCATGTTGCCTTATGCAGAACATACATTATTTGGAGGAGCGCAAGGCTTCACGACTGGTTTGAGCATGACTAATGAATTGTTTCTAAATCCGTATGCGGAGATGGTCAAAGGGTTCCGTACCCATAAGTCTTCGAATATTATGCCCCAGTTAGAACTAAAGCAGGATTTTGGTAAATGGATACCAGGTTTGAGAGCTAGAGCAATGGGCTATATTCGTCGTACATCACAATTTTCGGTCGAACGACAGTTTAATCCCTTTTATTATATGCCGCTTGTGAATGCCAATACAGGGGATTATTCGATATATGTCCTGAACCATGGTCAGGCGGGTTCGATAGGTCCAGTCGGTACGGAATATCTTAACTTTAATAATACTCCGCGGAATGTCGGATCTCGCACGTGGTTAGAAGGTACGGTTAATTATAACTATCTTTTTAACGAAAAACATGATGTTGGGGGCACATTGATTGGCTATATCAATAATTATGAAAATCCCAATGAAGACTCGTTGATTAAAGCGCTTCCTGGCAGAAATTTAGGTGTTTCCGGAAGATTTACTTATGCGTATGCTAGCAAATATATGGCCGAATTCAACTTTGGATATAACGGATCCGAGCGTTTTCATGAACGCTATCGTATGGGCTTTTTCCCTTCGGGAGGTATTGGATGGCGTATATCGGAAGAGAATTTCTTTGAACCCTTGCGTAAATACATCAGTAGTCTGAAATTCCGGGCGACTTATGGACAAGCTGGAAATGACGAGATTGCGAGTATAGATCAACGTTTCTTTTATATGTCACAGATCAATATGAATGATGGTTTGTATGGAGCACAGTTTGGAAGGGGCGATGGTGCTCCGATGTTTGGAAGTTCGGGAATTTCAATTGGACGATATGCTAATCCAAATATTACCTGGGAGACATCTACGCAGTTAAATGTTGGTATGGATTTGAATATCCGATCTTTTGAATTGATTGCAGATGTATTTCATCAAAAAAGAACCAATATCTTACAGCAGATAAGTGCATTGGACAATACTGCCGGACTTATGGCACCGATGTGGACAAACTACGGACAAACAGAATCCAAAGGATTGGATTTGCAATTTAGTTTTTTCAAGCCGGTGTCCAGTAATTTCTCTTTTGGAATGCGGGGTACAGCAACTTATTCGGTTTCCAAAGTTTTACAGCATGATGAGTTACCTTATGGATCAGACTTAAGACATCTTTCTAAAGTTGGACAATCTATTGGACAACAATGGGGATTGATTGCTGAAAGACTTTTTATTGATGATGCAGAGGTTGCCAATTCTCCTGTGCAATTTGGGGATGTGAACCTGCGTGCCGGAGATATCAAATACAGGGATATTAACGGTGATGGGGTGATAAATGATTTCGATTTTGTGCCTGTTGGACACAATTCTCAACCTCAATTGATTTACGGCTTTGGAGGAACATTCCAGTATAAGAATTTTGATTTTGGGTACTTTTTTCAAGGATCTGCTTTGTATTCATTCTTTATAGATGCACAAGCTATGCAACCTTTTAGACGGTACGTTCCTCAAGACCGTAGCTTTCTTGCCGAAACTCGTCTAGTGGAATCGATTGCTAATGATTATTGGTCAGAATCCAATCCAAATCCGTATGCTTTTTGGCCAAGATTGAGTACTTATGAAGTGGGGTCTAATCAGCATAACTCTACCTGGTGGTTACGTAATGGAAATTTCTTGAGACTGAAAAATATCGAGGCCGGATATAACTTCAATAATTTGGAGCGCTTTAAGGTAAAAGGAGCAAGATTGTATTTTTCTGCTCAAAACCTCTTTGTTATTAGTCGATTTAAAATGTGGGATCCTGAAATGGGAGGTAATGGATTAGGTTATCCTTTACAGGCTCTTTATAATGTTGGTTTTACATTAAATTTTTAGTTTGTGTCAATTATGAAAAATATAAAGAAATATTTTCGAGGATGGACAGTTCTTACGTTGGTATGCGTCTTCAGTTCTTGTAGCAAGTACCTCGATATTGTTCCGGATAACATACCAGAGATTGATAATGCTTTTACGCTCCGAATTGAAGCACAAAAGTTCTTAATGACTTGCTACTCTTATTTACCCCGTAATGGCGACAACTGGTACAATGCTGGGTTCATGACAGGTGATGAGATTTGGTTGCCACAAGAAGACCAAGCGAGATGGCATGCCGCTTTTCGGATTGCGCAGGGTATGCAGAATACAAACGATGTATTATTTGACGAGTGGGGAGGATGGAACAAGGGGAATATGGGCGATAGCGATGCTGCAAAACGACGTTATTTTCAAGGACTACGAAATTGTAATATCTTCTTAAGTAATATACAGCGTGTTCCTGATATTACTGAAACTGAACGCGAACGCTGGATTGGTGAGGTAGAATTTCTAAAGGCATATTATCATTTTTACCTGATGCGTATGTATGGTGCGGTACCGATTGTTGATGAGAATATACCGGAAAATGCCAATCCTGAGGATTTACGTTTAAAACGTGCACCTTTCGACGAGTGTTTACATTTCGTATCGAATCTATTGGATGAAGCTGTACAGAAGTTACCGCTAACAGTTAGCGATGAAAATAGTGAACTTGGCCGTATTACCAAACCTATTGCATTGGCTATCAAAGCAAGGTTGTGGCTAATGGCGGCCAGTCCGCTATTTAATGGTAATCCGGATTATGCGAACTATACGGATCATGATGGTATACCGTTATTCAACTCCACTTTTGATCCCAGTAAATGGGAAAGAGCAAAGGATGCGGCGAAGGAAGCAATTGACGCGGCGGAACAAAGTGGAGCAAGTTTATATTATTATACAAATGATATCTATAATTTGAGTGATGTCACGAAAACACAATTGAATATCCGGAATGCGGTGACCGAGCGATTTGGCCAAGAAACGATATGGGGACTTTCTTTCAGTCCGTTTGTAAATCAAGCACAGTGCATGCCACCTATGTCACGTTCAACCTTTACGGATCGATTTGCTATGCAAGGTGTTTGGTCGGTGCCGCTCAAAATCGTTCGTCAGTTTTATTCTAAAAACGGTGTGCCGATTAACGAAGATAAGCACTTAGATTTTAGTAATGAGTTTGAAGTGCGGATTGCTACAGATGATGAACGATTCAATATAGAACCGGGGTATCATACGGCTCGTATAAATTTTGATCGAGAACCTCGATACTATGCAAACCTGGGTTTTGATGGTGGAATATGGTATATGCGGAATGATGCGAATCAGAGTTCTGATGTCAATACATATTATGTACAGGCTAAAAATACGGAACGTGCTGGTTTTGGTCATTTCGAAAATTTTAGTGAGACAGGTTATTTTGTGAAGAAATTGGTTAACTGGCGATCAACTATGCATACGGGAAGTAATGGACAGTGGTTGCAATACCCTTGGCCAGAGATTCGTTTGGCAGAGCTGTACCTCACTTATGCGGAAGCGTTGGTTGAATCTGATGGAGATCGTGATGAAGCAATTCAATACGTAGACCTTGTACGTGCACGTGCTGGCTTACATGGTATTGCAGATTCATGGACTAATCATTCTAGAAACCCAGCAAAATTCACTTCAAAAAGTGGTTTATTGGATATTATCCGTCAAGAAAGACTTATCGAACTGACGTTTGAAGGGCAGCGTTTGTGGGACTTGCGTCGTTGGAAATTTGCAGCAGACCGGCTGAATGAAAATATCACCGGACTAAATATACAGGGAAGAACAGCGGACGCCTATAATATCGAGCGTGTAATTCATACACAGACGTTTATTTCTCCACGGGATTACTTATGGCCTATCAAAGATTGGGATCTGATGCGTAATCCCAAGTTGATTCAAAATCCGGGATGGTAACTAATTATAAAAAAAAGTTTATATGAAAAAGATAACGAAGAATTTTCAATGGATATATTTTTTCATTGTTGTATTTGCTGTATTCTCGGCCTGTGATGAGCCCTTAGAATTTAGGGAAACTTTGGGAGAGGACGGCAGTGTACCAGGTCAAGTATCGAATGTGAAAGTCGAAAATCTCCCGGGCAAAGCCAAAATAACATATACTTTGCCTAATAACCGTAATCTATTGTATGTACAGGCAGAGTATACGATGGGTAACGGCGAAAAAGGAGTTGCCCAGGCTTCCTACTATCAAGATACGTTGGAAGTAGTCGGCTTTGCTAATACGGAAGAGCATGAAGTAAAACTTTATACGATTAGTAGGGCCCAAGTGAAATCTGAGCCGGTCATCGTTACTGTTAAGCCATTGGATCCACCTTTTAAAACTGTATTTGAAAGTATTCAGGTAGCAAATGCTTTCGGCGGCTATAATTTGGCAGCCTTGAATGAGGCACAAGATAACATAGGTGTCATGGTGATGTTTAAGAATGATTTTGGCGAATTTGAAGTCAACAATACACGGAGTATTTTTACCAAATCGAAAAGTATTGATTCTCGAATACGTGGAATGGAAGCTAAACCAACCGATCTTCAGATTTATGTACGCGATAATTGGGGAAATAGCTCAGATACGATGCGCATTCATATTGAACCCATTTTTGAACAAGAAATCCCGAAATCAGATTTTCGTCCGTTTGTATTGCCGGGCGATGCCCCACAGGTAACGAATGGTGCTCGATTAGAGTATGCTTGGGACAACCAACTGGGATGGCCAAATACAAGTTTTACCAATCAAACCACTGGTGGTTCGGATCCACATATTGTCACATTTGATATGGGGATTGAAGCTAAATTGAGTCGGGTGTGGATTAGGCCTTTCCCAGAGGGCACAAGATTTTATTTCTTGAGTACGATGAAACGTTTTGAAATATGGGGTTCTACTAATCCAAATCTAAATGGTGCTTTAGACGATAGTTGGCGTTTGCTAGGTAGTTATGAAGTAATAAAGCCTTCAAACTTGCCGTACGGGACTGACAGTGCCGAAGATCAGGCTACCGCTGCGGCTGGATTTAACTGGGAAGTTGATTTGGAAGCACCTAAGGTTCGGTATATCCGTATCCGCTGTTTAGAAAACTTTGCTGGTGGTACGGCCCAAAACATTAACGAGCTAAGTATTTTTGGAACATTAGAATAGCATAACCATGAAAAGAAAATTTATAAAGTGTCTTTATGGCACAATGATAAAGATTTGTGTACTTATTTCATTATCTGCTTGTAGTGATCAGACAAAGTGGGATTCGTTTAAGGACTACATGAAAGATGGTGAGATTATGTATACCGGGAAACTGGATTCGGTGAAGGTGTTTTCGGGGAATGAACGTGTGCGTTTCAGCACGCGTCTTCCCGCGGACCCGAAGGTCACAAAAATCAAAGTCCTATGGAACGATGGAAAAGAATCTGCTGAATACGATGTGGATATCGAGAGAATTTGGGCTGAATGGGCAATGGAAGGAGGATCGGGGCGTCCATTATTTGAAGTATATACACCTATAGAAGAGGGAGTACATAGTTTTACATTGTATACTTATGATGCTCTGGGAGTAGCATCCGTACCTGTACATGTGACGGGACGGTCTTACGGACAACGCTATCAGGATGCAATTTCTAATAAAAATGTAAATAATATTGTGCGGCTACGAAATGGTGATGTGCAAATCGATTGGTTTCCCTTTGATACATCGTTGGGTGCAATTGCCTTGGAAGTTAATTACATCTCTCAGAATGGAGAAGAACAACAATTTCTTACAGACGTTAGAGAAGATAGGACAATTGTTCCAGATGTTATCGAAGATGAGGAAGAAGCCAAGATTACGTATAGAACCCTCTTTAAACCAAACGCAAATGCTGTCGATACGTTTTATACAGGCTATAATACCGTAAGCGCCGCACCCGTGTTCTTTTGGAATTTGGTAGCGCCCTATGACAGAATTGCGAATGATGGTCGTTGGGGAATTTTGGCGGAATGGATAACGAATGACGCGGCAAAGAATATAAATGGGTTTGGTGGGCATGATACGCGCACTGGCCAGGGCTTATTATCCTTTGAAGCAGGTTGGGGAACAGCTAATATTGTCAATGGAAAAATATACCAAACAGCAGTGTTGCCGGCAGGTCGATATAAAATTGATATAGATTTTGTTCGAAATCATGCATCTAACGATGACGGAACTAATAACTTAATTTATGCGTTAGTGGCTGAAGGAGCTGGGCTTCCCAATGCTATAGATGTACCATCTTCTGCACTGGCTTATAGTAATTTATTATTTATCAATCCAGAGCAATATCGCATGCAATCATTTGAATTGGAACTTACGGAAGAAAAAGAAGTTAGTTTTGGTTTTGTGGCTAATCTGACTAGTACAAGTGACCAATTCTTTAACGTTAGATTGATTAAGTTTGAAAAAATAGAAGAATGAGGAAATTTAAGTTAATCACTATATTGACACTGCTTTTGCATGTCGTCATTTTGGTAAATGTAAATGCACAAGAAAGGTTGATCGGGTCGCATGACCCGGTCGCCATTCGTGAAGGCGATTACTATTATATATTTGCAACGGGCAATGGAATTAGTGTGATGCGTTCGGCTGATATGAAAAACTGGACGAGATTGTCTCCGGTCTTCAAGACTCCTCCTCAATGGACTACGGAAACGATCCATGCCTTTGATGGGCATATATGGGCACCCGATATCATCAGGCACAACGGCCAGTATTATCTTTACTATTCCATTTCCAGTTTCGGAAAAAGAACCTCGGCGATTGGTGTGGCTACGGCGAAGACACTCGATCCGGAATCACCGGATTTTGGTTGGACTGACCACGGTATGGTGGTGCGGTCTTACGAAGGCTGCAATTGGAATGCCATCGATCCCAATATCATCATCGATGAACATGGAATTCCGTGGATGACTTTTGGATCGTGGTGGGATGGTATACAGTTAGTTCGGCTACAGGATGATCTACTTCGTCTCCAACAGCCTGAAGAGTGGCATGCGCTCTCCAGTCGTTCCCGCGATGAAAACGGACGTTATATTGGCAATATTGGTGCAGTAGAAGCTCCGTTTCTTTTCCAGAAAGAGGGATACTACTACCTTTTTGTTTCATTCGACAACTGTTGTGCCGGTGTAAACAGTACCTATAAAGTAGCTGTTGGCAGATCGAAGGATATTCGTGGACCTTATCTTGATCGTGAAGGAAAAGATATGTTGCAAGGTGGAGGTACTATTGTTGTACAGGGCAACGATCGTTTTCCCGGAGTAGGGCATCAGGCCGTGTACCGGTTTGAATCGAAGGATTATCTATTCTTCCATGCGTATGATCGAGATGATAATGGACGATCCAAACTTTTGGTACGTGAAATAGCGTGGGATGAAACGGGATGGCCGAGCGTGAGACTTTAGTTGCTTTTTTAATCAAAAACACTTAAGTCCCATTTGTCGAACCATTTCAGCACCGGCATGCCATCTTCAAATACGATCGGAAACCAAACGTAACGCCCGTCGATGGGATTGCTTGGTTTCCACCGATCAGCCATAAAGATAAAAGCATCTTTTTTACCGGCTATCGGTAGGATATAGGTGCTTTGGGAATGGAAGGTGAGCTCAGCATCTTTTCCGACACAAGGGTTGGGATGCAATGTCCATTCGCCGAGGATATTGTCTGCCGTTAATAAACGTGCAGCATTGGGATCCCAGCCCGTACATCCAGAGGTAATCATAAAATACCGTCCGTCTTTCTTAAAGATTGCCGGTGCTTCGTTGTGCCCTGCTGGCGCAATCCGAATATATTTTCCCGTATAATCCAAATAGTCTTCCGTCAATTCCGCGATATGTAGTGTGAGGTTATCTTCCGAAGAGTAAATGTGATAACCCTTGTTGTCATCGTCTACAAAAAGCGTCATATCACGGGACATCTGTCCGCTTTCAAAATCACGACGTACAAACAATCCGTTTTCAATAGCCTTTGTCCATTCTTTTGTCCACCATTGATAATCTTCAGGTTTATCTGTCGCCGTCTGTTGTGCGGTTGTCACGTTCAATGGCCATTTGCCCGCGTTTACCCGGCTATTTTTAATGAGCTGGTAGGGGCCCTTAGGGGTATCACTTATCGCTACACCCACATGTGCGGCATCATATCCCTGCCCCTTTAGTTCCAGATGGAAATACATGACAAACTTTTTCGTTGCGGCATTATAAATGACTTTGGGGCGTTCGATAGTACTTCCTGCGGCAATCGGACTTTTATCGTCCTTCTTAACAGCCAAAGCAACTCCTTCATCCTGCCAATTGTATAAATCGGATGACGAATAACAGGTGACGCCTACCCACGCTGCATTAGAATGCTCTCCTTTATGTTCTCCAAACCAATAATACTGCCCGTCGTGGTATAAAATACCGCCCCCATGGGCATTGATCAATCGCTGATTGTTGTCAAACCATAGTTTTCCGGGGTAGAATGCTGTATTCTGTGCCATCATATCATTATAAGATAGCAAGGCTATGAGTAGGACGGTTAAGTATGTGTACGCGCCGGTCATTTTCTTCATGAGATAATCGTTTTAATGCTATTCGTTTGTGTTTATTTTATTGTTTACGCCAATACAAGTTTACGTATAATGTGTGTCTCGTTAGTGCGAACATCGCTTCAAAATCGTTTGATTTGGTTTCAAACTGTTGTTTTTGATGTCGCCGGGGTAGATTAGACAAGAATTTGGAAAAACGATAATGACCTTGTTTTAAGACGAGTTCGCCCCCCTGTTTTGACCGATTACCGGCGTATAATCAGGAAGATGGTTGTGTTTTCTACATATTTGAATGAATAATCGACATATAAAGCATTGAAATTAACCAATTTTGATAACAGTTAATCAAACGTAAGCATAAAACTAGAATGGTTAAGAGATTTATCAACCTAAACGTACTGATCTTATTGGGGATATTTATCCAAATAACAACGGTATTTGCACAATCCAATGAATGGGAAAATCCACACGTGTTGGATTTTAACAAAGAAAAACAACGTGCGTCCTTACGCTATTACGATAGTGGGGATCAAGCGCGATCTAGCGGATCGGAAAGTACCGAGCAGGTATTATCCCTGAATGGTGATTGGAAATTTCATTTTGCCGCAACCCTCGCAGAGCGTCCGTTAGATTTTTACCACACAGAGACAGATGAAACAAATTGGACAACATTGCCTGTTCCTTCCAATTGGGAAATGCACGGATATGGTATACCTATTTATACCAACATCGTTTATCCCTTTCCGGCCAATCCACCTTATGTCGGTCAGGAAGTACCTGTAGGAACTTATCGTAAGCATATCAAGCTACCTGCAGATTGGCATTCGAAACAAGCCATTTTACAGTTTGGTTCGATATCTGGCTATGCGGTGATTTATGTCAACGGAAAGAAAGTGGGGATGAATAAAGTATCCAAAATGCAGGCAGAATTTGATATCAGCAATGCATTGCAGGACGGACAAAATACGATTGCCGTGCAGGTCTTTAAATACCACGATGGAAGTTACCTGGAAGATCAGGATATGTGGCGTTTAGGTGGTCTGGATCGTGATGTCGCATTGCTTTTACTACCGAAAACAACAATTTGGGATATCGAACAATATGCCGACCTCGATGCGAAATATAAAGACGGGATTTTTACGACGAAGGTTGCTGTCCGTAATTTTGAAAAAGCGGCAGGACAAGGTAAAGTTAAAATGGAATTGTTCTATGGCAATCAATCCGTTTGGAAGGCAGAGCAGTCTTTCCGTTCTACCGATAGCCTGATATATGTCGAAGCGAAGAAAAAGATAACCAATGTCCATCCGTGGAGTGGGGAGATACCGAATTTATATCGGGCAGTCTATACCTTATACGATGCCGGAGGAAAGCCGGTACAGAGCACGGCCATACATGCGGGTTTCCGTAGGGTCGAAATAAAAAATGCACAATTGCATGTCAATGGCGTGCCAATATATGTGAAAGGTGTCAATCGCCATGAACAGCATCCGACCAAAGGGCGTGCGGTAGATCGGGAAGATATGATCCGGGATATCCAGCTGATGAAAGAATTGAATATCAACGCGGTTCGGAACTCCCATTATCCATCAGATCCGAGATGGTATGAACTGTGTGACGAATATGGTATGTATCTCGTTGACGAGGCCAACATCGAAACCCACGGAATGGGGGCGGAGTGGCAGGCTTGGTTCAACAAGGAACGCCATCCGGCCTATCGTGCGGAATGGAAACCGGCGCACTTGGATCGGATTGAACGGATGTTTGAACGCAGTAAGAACCACCCAAGTGTGATTATTTGGAGCTTGGGCAATGAATGTGGAAACGGTCCGGTATTCTATGAGGCATACAATTGGCTGAAAGAGCGTGACCTTTCCCGTTTAGTGCAGTTTGAGCAGGCGGGAGAAAACAGTAATACGGATATTGTCGCTCCGATGTATCCACACATGAACAGCATCTGGAATTACGCAAAAGCTACAGACAAGACCCGTCCTTATATCATGTGTGAATATGCCCACGCTATGGGAAACAGTACGGGTAATTTTAAAGATTTGTGGGATATCATTAAAGCTTATCCACACATGCAGGGAGGCTTTATTTGGGAATGGATGGATCATGGTATGGCGACAGATGATGGTTACGGCAATAAATTTTGGGCGTATGGTGGTGACTTGGGCGGATTCCATTTGCAAAACGATGAAAACTTTGTAGCGGACGGTTTGGTGAACCCTGATCGTACCGTGCCGCATCCCGGCGCTTATGAAGTGAAAAAGGTATATCAGAATATTGACTTTGAAGCAGAAGATATCGCAAACGGTAAGATAACCGTGAAGAACGCTTTCCATTTCAAGGACTTATCGGATTATACATTTGCTTGGGAAGTTATCGAAGATGGACAGCAGATTGAAAAAGGATCCTTCGAACTGGATTTACCTGCCGGTGAACAGAAAGTTGTTTCCATTGCCGTACCAGTTTGGCGGGAGGGGAAAGAGTATTTTGTCAATATCAAAGCTGTGCTCAAGGAAGATCAGCCGTTATTAACCGTTGGGCATAGCGTTGCAAACGAACAATTGCACATACAGGGAGATTATTTCGCACAACGTACTGCAGTTGAAGGACAACTAGAAGTGGAGCGTACAGAAGAGCAATTGAAATTCTCGAATGGTAATATTAGTGGTGTATTTAATTTGAAAAATGGAGAATTGATAAACTACGCTATCGACGGTGTAAGGGTGATACAAAATTTTCCGATACCTTATTTTTGGCGTGCCCCAACAGATAACGATTTTGGTAATGGGATGCCGGAGAAATTAGGTATATGGCGCAATGCCCATGTAAACCGAAAGCTGAAATCGGTAGATGTGAAGGAATTGGATGGCGACCGGTATGAAATAGTGACCGGCTACGAACTGACAGGAATTCACGTTCCTTATAAAGTGAAATATACGATTAACAATGATGCTTCCGTTACGGTGACAGCGAGCATGGACATGGGTGATCGCGAACTACCTGAACTGCCTCGTTTTGGTATGCGGATGATTGTTGACCGTCAGTTTGGGCATTTACGCTATTATGGACGTGGCCCCTGGGAGAACTATATCGACCGAAACTATTCTTCGGAAATAGGTATATATAAGGATAAAGTAGATAACCAGTATTTTTACGAATATATGCGTCCGCAGGAATCCGGTAACAAAACCGACGTCCGTTGGTTGCAACTGCTGAATGAAAAAGGGATAGGATTGGAAATATCCGGTGTGCAGCCGCTTGGGTTTTCGGCAACACGATATTCGGTGGAAGAGCTGGATCCCGGAATGACCAAAAAACAAATCCACCCCTATCAGCTCAAAAAATCGGGACATACACAGCTGCATGTCGATTTAAGACAACGGGGAGTAGCCGGAGATGATAGCTGGGGATCACTGCCGCATGCTCCATATAGACTAACGGACTCAGCATACTCCTATGGTTATACGATAAAAGCAATAAACAGGTAAATGAATGCCGAATGGTATAGTAAAAACGTAGTATAGTAGTGTTATATATGCTTCCATAAAAGACAGATGCTAGCATCTTTAGCTAGCATCTGAATTATCGTCGTTACCGTTTACTATTAAAATAATCTTCAATCGCCACCCGGTCTATGTATGAAATCGTTGCTTTTCCATTGGCGATACGCTTTGTTTTTAAAAACTTTTCTTTGAGCTGATTGGGCGTAATGTTCTTCTCCTTAAGTTTGAATACATTATTAGTTTTTAAACTGTCTGTATTAGCATAGCTACCATAAAATCTGTTTTCTTTGAGTAGGTTGTCCGTAGATTTTTGCAAATCGATATTGGAAGGCTCTGTCGAAATAAACTCGTTTTCCAATATTTTTGTTTGGTTTGCAAATCCACCCCATGAATCAGCTGTGATCATAGAACGATGGGTATCTTGGGTAAGTTTGTTGCCGGCGAAAATCAGGTTACGGAAGATGGTTGTCTGCTTTACGGGGCCGGCAATATGAATGGATGGGGAAAACATCCCGATTCGAGTAGGTTTCGTCCGTTGTCCGTCATTAATACTGAGGTTGTATTGGACAAGGGTTCCGATATTTCCTATTTGTTCAGTCGACTCGCCGGAATTACAAATAAGGACGAATCCACCATCGTTGTGATGACTGTAATTGTACTGTATGGTCGTATTGGTACAGTTATAGTCCGAGTCAAATCCTTGCGCATCCCAAGGTGCTTTGTGATCGCTTACCTCATTAAACTGAATAGTGGTATTATCGCAACTCCATGGCCAAAATCCAGCAGCGGCTTCGGTCTTCGGTAACGTACTGGGACAGTCCATCATTTTGTTAAATTCTATTAATGTGTTGACACATCCAATGGGTACAATGCCGTCGCCCGGTACACCACGTATTAAGTTGTTTCTCACTATAGTGTTCGTACTCGGAAACCATCGTTCATCCCTTTGCCAGTGCGCATTCCAAATCATGGCGTTCCGTTGGCAATTGGTGATCGTGCAGTGTTCGATAATCAAGCCATCGAAATTGGAAGGCTTGGTTTCTCCTCGACTCTGAATGAGTATACCGGAGCCGCCACCAGCTTCTTTCACCAAGCTCCCATTAACATCCCGGATATCAAGAGAGCGTAAGATAACCGACTTCGACGTACCATAATCAATTGATTCTAATTTGACTCCGGTTCGTGTCGCCAAATCGGAAGAACCATGGTTCACGATTTCTAAATCGCTGAGGATTAAATACGAACTGTTAAAAACACGGATGGCATACAGAGAATTGTCGGGAGCATTGACGACAGGTTTATCACCGGTGCCATAAGCGGCTATGACAATAGGATTGATAAAGCTTCCTTCACCGTTTAGTTCTAGCACGCCCTCGAAAACAGTGCCGCGTTTTAAAAGGATCGTATCCCCGGAAAGCAACTGCTTGGTGTTAACATTTTTAAACGTTTGCCAAGCAGATAGCTCTGTAAGACCATTATTGTTGTCATTTCCATTTTCAGCGTCCAGATAATAAGTTGCCGCTTGTAAAAAAAGCGGGATGATACCGAGTATTAAAATTAAAATTCTTTTCATTTTTACTTCCAAAGATGATGTTGTTCCATATTTTTGTTTGCGTCGACTTCTGCTTGCGGTATAGGCCAAATATATTCCTGTTCTCCTCGATAGTTCCTTTTTTCATATAAAAAATAGGTTCCGATATTTGAATACAGTCCACGTTCTGCCTCGATTCTATCGACGGCACTTTTTAATTCCTTCCAACGATACAGATCAAAGAGGCGCAGACCTTCGAAAGCAGTCTCCACTCGCCGTTCGTGCCGAATGATAGATCGCAGTTCATCCGTGGGAAGGCCTGTTCCTTCGACGTCTTCAACTTTCGGCATATCGGCACGTTCACGCACCTGATTGATATAGCTAAAGAGTTCAGACTCTGAATATCCTCCTTTCTCCAGTAATGCTTCTGCCAAGGATAGCAAAACCTCGGCGTAACGTATCACGTAAAAATCCTGTCCTGAATCCCAGGAATCGTTAGACGATTGAAGCGGATTAAAATATTTGAATACATAAACGGTAGACCGAGAAGGGGCAGCACCTCCGTAAAATTCCGCATTGTTATTTCCCCATTTCATGCCGGGTACGAATAGGGTTGCTTTTAAGCGAGGGTCACGGTTTTCGTAACGAATAGGATCGGGGCGATCATTTTTTAAATCATTAGGTCCCTCTATATAGAGATCGGATTCATCAATCGGCTTCCCATCTACGCAATAGAAATCGTTTGCCAGATCCAGACTGCCGTTCTCGGCTTCTAGCGGACTATCCCAGTGCGCAGCAAAAGAAGAACCTTCTTTGAGTCCGGGGCCTTCGAAGCGTACACCAAAGATAATTTCATTGCTACTCTCGGCAGACTGGGTAAACAACCGTGTATAATCCGAATAAAGTCCATAAATTCCCAAATCGACTATTGCCTTATAGGCACTGATCGCCTCGTCCCACATCTCATTATATAGGGCTAGCCGTCCGAGAACAGCTAAAGCAGCACCTCTAGTTATTTGTCCTCGCTGTTCCGGCGTAATCGGTAGGACTTCAAGTACAGTTTTTAGATCCCGTGCAATTTCTTCTACAATTACGGCCCTTTCTGTTTTCGGCTGGTCAGCATTCTCCATGGTTAACTCTTCTCGAATGAAAGGTACATCGTTGTAGGTCATCGTCAAGTTAATATACATCAGCGAACGGATAGTTATGGCCTCCGCTTTCATTATTTCTCTTTTGCTCGCATCCATTTCGATATTATCGATCCGGCTGATTAGTGTGTTACATCTGTTAATGACTTCGTAACATGCTGACCAAAAGTTACCGATTAGGGAACTTGTTGGCGTATGGATACCGTTCGCAATATCGTATCCGGCCATCCATCCATCCCAGTTAAAGTGTCCTCCGTTGTCGGTCAAGTTATCCATCATCGCGAAACCTTTTTCCCAAGGTCCACCATTATATAGGTAATTGTTCTGAAGCCCATCATAGCAAGAGGTGAGTCCCATTACAGCATCTTCTTCGGTTAGCCAGAAAGTCTCGTTGGAGATACCGGTTAGGGAATTTCTGTCTAGAAATTTGTCGCTGCAGTTTGTGCCCAACAGGGATAGGAGTACAGCGTATATATATAAATTCTTCATAGTTTTTAATTAAAATGTCAGATTAATCCCAAAAGAATAGGTTTTTGTGTTTGGATGAACATCGTTTCTCATATCCCAGCTGGCTTTCTCTGGGTCATATTCTTTAATGTCACTAAACGTCAATAGGTTTGTTCCGGCTAAAAACATACGCAGTTTTGATGCGCCAATTTTTTGAGCTAATGAAGCATCTAGGTCATAGCCGATTTCTAAACTTTTTAAACGGAGATAATCACCTTTCGTTAGCCAAAACGAAGAATATCTATCATTGAACGGAGAACCTAAGCGGGGCATTGATCCGTTGATGTTCTCTTCGTTATATCGATCCAGCCATCTTTTTGTTAGATTTCCGCCATTGGAGATCGTTGTTTGTTCCCAGTTGAACCTATCAAGCCCTCCGATACCCTGCCAGAACATGGAAAAACCAATATTTTTATATTGAAGTCCGACATTAAACCCGTATTCAAGTTTCGGAAAAGGATTTCCTATAATAGCCCGGTCACTATCGTTGATATTTCCATCTTGATTTACATCCAGGTACATGATATCTCCCAATTCTGGTGCTGTATCAAACTGTGTTATGGTCTTTTCTGTCCCGTTTACGTTTGTCGTCCTATTCAGATCGTCAGCGGTACGATATAGTCCGACAGCAACCAGTCCATAGTAGGCATTTATTGGATTTCCTTCGCGATTAATGGTGTTGGTTCCATAGTTGTCTATTCCACGGTTGTCGATTATCTTATTCCTTACAGCAGATAGGTTCAATCCGACGTTCCATTTGAAATCGTTCTTTCCATCGGTATAAACACTTACTAGTTCCCAGCCTTTATTTTGGACCCTTCCGGCATTTTGATAGGGCGCTGAAAGAGATCCCAGAAACGAGGGCGCCATCGCAAGGCGTAAGAGAATATCAGAAGTTTGCTTATTAAACCAGTCAAAGCTAAAGGAGAATTTATTTGAAAAGAGTGTTAGGTCCAACCCTATGTCGGTTATGCGTGTTGTTTCCCATTTTATCTTGTCGTTGGCAAGCTCTGTTTTGCGTAAACCGGTAGATAATACATCTCCAAAATAGTAATTTCCACCTACCTGTAGGGCCTGTGAAAACGCATAGTTGCCAATCTCCTGATTCCCGAGCATCCCCCAGCTTCCCCGAAGTTTTAGGTTGGAAATGAATGCCACATTTTCCATAAACGGTTCCCGATCGATGTTCCATCCGGCGGAAACGGACGGAAACGTACCGTAGCGATGTTCCCGCGGCATCCGTGACGATCCATCATGCCGTACATTCAGTTCCAACAAATATTTGGAATCATAGTTATAATTGATTCTGCCGAAGAATGACTGCAGTGCTGTTTCGTAAGCAGAGCCCGTAACTGCTGGGTTCAGCGTGCCTGCATCGATTTCATAAATATTATCCGTTGGGAAGTTTTGAATATAGGCTGAACCAAGGTCTGTTCTGCTCAATTGTGTAGAATGACCTGCTAAAATGTCCAACCGGTGGGCAGATTGCTCATAATGATAGGTGAGGATATTTTCATTGAGCAAAGTCGTAGACTTCTCGCTATAATCATTTAAACTGTTGGTCTGGTTCCGCATTAATAGATCGCCTTCTGCATTGTAAATTGCCGTTCTGGGTGAGAATGTCGAGATATCCTGTCTAAAAATCTTGTAGCCTAGATTCGATTGAAAGGATAAATTCTTTACGATTTCAATCCCCGCAAATATTTTTCCATCGAAACGTGTATTCTCAAAGGTTTTATTGCCTAAATGCAGTGATTCTATAGGATTCTTAAAAATGGTATGGGAAAGTGAAGTTCCGTCAACATATCCGTAATGTCCGTTTGCATACCGAACAGGTACGGTAGGGCGTGTAAACCAGGTGATCATACGCATAAGCCCTTCTCCTGAAACTTCGGTAATCGGTTCTTGAATATCCTGTTTGCTGCCGGATAGATTTAAACCAACATTTAGCCGCCCAAGTTTCGAGTCGACATTGGAACGGAATCCATATCTGTTGTTGCCTGTATTCAACATGATGCCATCCTGATCCATATATTGGCCCGAGATCATGAAACGCGAATTTTCATTGCCGCCGTTTACGGAAAGATGATGGTGGTGCATGCCGGCGGTACGGAACATTTCATCCAGCCAGTCTGTATTTGCGAAATGATCGGGATCCGTTCCATCCGTTATTTTTTGTATCATCTCAGACGTATACACTTCGGCACCTTTTGCCTCATTGAATGCTGCTGCCCATTCCCTTGCGTCAAGATAATCGGTCATGATATTAGGCTGTTGAACAACATAGTTTCCAGCATACGATATTTGTGTTTGCTGTGCCTTTCCTCGTTTGGTCGTTATTAGGATGACTCCATTGGCTGCCCTGACCCCGTAGATAGAAGCTGATGCCGCATCCTTCAGCACGGTTACATTTTCTATATCATGAGGCGCAATATCTGCAATCTGGGACACCGTACTCTCTATTCCGTCAATAAGTACCATCGGGTTATTATTGTCGCTCAGTGTGCCGATTCCGCGGATCCGGATTTCGGGACTGTCTTTACCTGCTTGTGCACCATTGTTGGTTAACACCATACCCGGCAATCGCCCCTGCAACATGTTGGTGGGATTCGCTATTGGCGCGTTTGCGACATCTTCAAAATTGATAGAAGCAACAGAACCTGTTAAATTGACTTTCTTCTGCGTACCGTATCCTACGACGACGGTCTCCTCCAGGATATTCTCCGATGGCGAAAGCTGTATTATTTTTTCGCCCTTTAGGTTTGCGGCCTTTACTTCCGATGTTTCATAGCCAATATAGGATACGATTAACAACGGGTCGGTTATGTCCGTATTAATAACAAAGGTGCCCGAAGCATCTGTGGTTACTTTTTTGTCGTCACCACGAACGGCTATAGTAGCTCCGGCTACAGGTTGGTTGTTCTCATCGACTACTTGACCCGAGATAGACTGTTGCGGTGCTGTTTTGGATAATGTTACTTTTGGCGATGGTGCGATAACAATAGTTTTATCAGAAAGCGTCCACGTCAGATTTTGATTTTTTAATATGATTGCCATAGCATCCGGTAGCTCCACGTTCCGAATGTCAACAGAGATACGTGTGTTGGCAATATTGGCTCCCCGAAAAAAATAGGTATATCCCTGTTGTTTCTGGATAGATCCCATAACGTTTTTCAGCGTCTGATTACGTGCGGCAACATTGATCCGCTGAGCATTTACACGTGCTACGCAGTGGAACACGGAGAGCATTATCAGAAAGATCGTTAATTTCATAAGAAAAAAGATTCGAAACACAAAGCGGTAACAAGACCACCTTAAAAATGGTTTAAAAAACATAGATTTGTAATGTTAGATTGGTAACTAAGTTTATAAACGCTAAGTTTTCTGCTTAGCGGGAACCG
Organism: Sphingobacterium corticibacterium; assembly: GCF_004208525.1. Classification (GTDB taxonomy): domain Bacteria; phylum Bacteroidota; class Bacteroidia; order Sphingobacteriales; family Sphingobacteriaceae; genus Sphingobacterium; species Sphingobacterium corticibacterium. The sequence continues at coordinate 504,981 of NZ_SGIT01000001.1, forward strand.
ATCAACGCTTTTCTCCGGGTGATGTTGGTCGCATCACCCGGTCTATTACGGTTGTTGATCTGATCTTTATCTGCTGTTATGGTAGTTATTCTATAATTTCCTCCTTTCTGTGGCTAATAAGTTTGTTCGTCCTGAATAATTAATTTACGGTGTGTTCCTTCTGCCTCCAATCTAAAGTTCAATCCGCTCTTTCTTAGGATGTCAAGAACTCCACTTAAGTTTTTATCCCTATCAATTATACCAAAGAACTCGAATTTAGGCGCCTTACCGTCATATATAATATCGATGTCGTACCATTTTGCAAGTTGAGAAAAAGCTTCTTCTGGCGAGATACCATCAAAATAAAACTGTCCATTTTTCCATGCGACAAATTGTTCAACATCGACTTCTCTCGTAAAAAAGTGTTTCCCATTGAATACGCTCTGTTGTCCGGGTATGAGTATTAAGGGAGCTGCCTGGATATCTTTACCGTCCAAGGAAACTTTTCCCTCTATTAAAGTTGTTATTATTTCTGTTCGTTCGTTATAGGCTGATATATTGAACTTTGTTCCCAACACCTTTAAGGTCTGATGCTTCGATTTAACAATGAACGGAATCTCATGAGCAAGCGAAGAAACTTCAAAATAGGCTTCTCCCTCCAATTCTACAATACGCTGGTTCCCTGCAAAGCGTAGTGGATAGTGGAGTTTGGAGCCAGCGTTCACCCAGACTCTAGTACCATCGGATAAGGTTACGTGATAATGGCTACGGAGCGGGACTTCTAAGGTGAGAATGGCATTTTGTGGTGTAGAAGTATCTGCTATTTCAATCTGTCGTCCGTCTGCATAAGAAATCGTTGTGTTGTCAGCAATTATGCCGTCTGAATCGTTATCTAAGTCTATTGTCTTCCCGTTTGGTAACGTTAAAATCGCTCGATTGGTACCCGGGGCGATATCGGAAAGATCGACAGAATAGTCTGTCTTAGACGGGCGGAAAATAGGCTTTGTTTGGCTAATATAAAAATAAACGGAACTAAGTAGAATAAGTATTGCGGCAGCATATTTTATCCAGTTTAGTGAACGTTTTGAATCGATTCTAATCGGTTCTGATCCCTTTTTGTCCCCTCTGATCTGTTCTTTTATTTTTTCCGTTAGGACGGTTAGTTCCATGCCCTCTTTTTGTCGTGCGACAATCCGGTTATAAATGGAAAGATCTGTAAAAACTTTGTCGGCCGCCTCCAACTCCGAAAGCAGTTTAATATTTTCGGTATCTGCATGTAACCACTCCTGCAATAACACAGATTCTTCTGTTGTGAGGTCGTTATGAAGATATTTTTTTATAAGGAAAGCTATCAATTGTGTATCCAGCATCTTTCTTGTTTTTTTAATATATACCGGATTCTAAGGAGAAACTTAGTAAAAAAATAAAAATAATTTAGGGCTGATAAAAATAGGCCAAGACCAGTAAATTGTATAACTCAAATTTCCTTTTCTTTAAAAGTAGGCGCAAAGTAGCCTGGGCTTTTGATTTTGCGTAGAATACGTTGTTTTTACTGGTTTTTAAAATAGCACAAATCTCTTCCGTTGAATAACCATCCAAAAAGCTCATTTTAAATATTAATGCTTGTTGTTTAGGCAGCTTTTCAAGTTCGTTGTAAATTAATTTGAGGAATTCAGCGTAAATAATTTTCCGATTTATATCATGATCATCAGCGATGTCCAATGATGCTAAATCATAATCTAAAACAGGTTGTTTTTTTAGCTTTTCAAGATAATTCAGGCACGCATTTCGAGTTACCCGGAATAAAAAGTTTTGTAAATGTGATTCGTTTTTTAAAAGATGTTTGTTGTGCCATAGTTTTACAAAACTATCGCACGCAAGCTCTTCGGAGAGCTGTTCGTCCCGGACATGCTTGTAGGCAAAGAAGGTCAACGTCTGAATGTTGTTCTTGATATAATAATCCAACGCTACCTCATCGCCTTTTTTTAATCGATCAAAATAATTTTTCTGTTCATCCATAACCCCAGCTCATCGTGAATATACTGTTTTGTTATTCCTCCCGCGCAGCTTTCTGATACTCCGAAGGAGTCATCCCAAACTCGGCTTTGAAACAAGTAGAGAAATAGCGAGGATCTGAAAATCCGGTAGCAAAGGCAACTTCGCTGACCGAAATGGACTTGTCTTTGTCCATCATTTGGCAGGCATGCTTGAGCCGGATATTTTTGATAAACTCACTTGGCGATAAATCCAGCAGCGCTTTGGTTTTCCGGTACAAGGTAGATTTCGATAAACCTAATTCGTGACTAAGCGCAACCACATCAAATTGATCATTAGTTAAGTGTTCTTCCACCACCGCAATCATTTTTTCCAAGAACTGCTCATCCTGTGGCGTATAATCGAGCGAAGAGATATTAATCTGTGGATTCGTTTTGAAATCTTCCTGCTTGGTACGCTTGTGGATTAAGAAACTGTGTATACGCGCTTCCAATACTTTCAAATCAAAAGGCTTGCTGATGTAACTATCGGCACCTGCCTGATAACATTCAATTCGGTCGTCGATACTGTTTTTAGCGGTCAGTAAGATGACCGGGATATGGTTTATTTCCGGATCTTGTTTTATCCGACGACAAAGCGTTAGTCCGTCCATAACCGGCATCATGATATCACTGACAACGATATCTATTTCCTCTTCTTTCAAAATGGCCAAGGCCTCTTCTCCTTGTCGGGCAATATAAACTTGATAGGTTCTTGATAACAGATTTCTTACTGTTTGAAGCAAATCTTCATTGTCTTCAACCAATAATATTCGGACGTCACTTTTACCTTCTTCCTGCTCAGGAAGAGTCTTCGGTAGCTCGTTCACTTCCGTCATTAGATTTTCCGAATCGATAAAGCTATCGTGCAGTTCGCGGAGTTCCTCGGCGGTATAGCCCCCTTTTTCAACTGGAATTCGGATGGTAAATGTCGATCCTTTACCCACGATACTATCCACCTCAATGGTTCCATGATGAAGCTCCACCAGTTCCTTGGTCAAGGCCAGGCCGATCCCGTTAGTCTCCTGTTGTCTAGCCAACCTGTTGTTGTAAAACGGGATGAATATCTTATCGATTTCGCTCGGAGCGATCCCCATCCCGGTGTCTTGCACGCTGACGATCAAATGTGTAATGTCGTTAAGATGCTCCGTATGGAAGGAGAGTTGTATGCGACCACCATCCGCCGTGTATTTGAATGCATTGGAAAGTAGATTAAAGATAATTTTATCGAGTTTGTCGGCATCTACGTAGCCTTCAGGTATGCAGTCGCCTTGAACAATTTCAAACGCCATGTTTTTCCGTTTTGCTAACGGGCTGAAATAGACGGTGCAGATATTACGGATAAAAGTAATCATATTTTCCCGACCAACGCGTAACGCCATTTGTTGATTCTCTACGCGTTTGAAGTCCAAAATCTGTTGCAAAAGCCGTTTTAGCCGATCAAGGTTAAAACGCATTTTATCAAATTGTGTCAGGTTCTTTTTGGTGATCATCTGTACGTCATCGATCAGGCAGGAGATGATAGTAAGCGGTGTTAATAGCTCATGGGAGATATTGGTAAAATAGCTAAGCTTGGTTTGAACAAGTTTATTCGCATTATCTTTTTCGATTTGGGCAATCCGGAGGTCGCTTCGCAATTTGAGACGATTGGTATAGAACCGGATGGCAACAAACGCCATGCCCAAGGCACATAATGTATACAAGAGATACGCCAAATTACTTTCATAAAAAGCCGGTTTCTTTCGGATGTGTAAACGGGTGACTTCCGAGCTCCACTGATTGTCTAGGTCCGTCGCTTTGATCAGGAAGGTATATTCCCCCTTACCCAAGTTGTTGTAAGTTGCGAATAAACGTTCTCGTGGAGCATATACCCAATCTTTGTCTACTCCCTCCAGTTTGTAGGCATATCGTAGTTTGTTCGGATGTGTATATTCTAAAGAAGAAAACAGAATTTCCAAACTTTGATCTTCTGGATCCAATACCAGCGATTTCCCTTGAAAATCGAATTTGTTATGAAGGGAGTAGAGAAGGGCAGATTGGTTGTTGATTTTAACGTCGGAAATGACAACAGGCGATTGGTGACTCGGTGCAAAGGGAGACTCCCAGAATTGGACAATACCATTATTCCCCCCAAAGTAAACATTTTTATCTTTCTTATCAACGGCGTATGCTCCTTTTGTAAACATGTTGACCGGAACCCCATCACTGGCGCTGTATTCAAAAATACGTTTATCTGTAGGAAACAGTTTATAAACGTTTCTCGTGGTAGAAACCCACACCGTACTATCCAGGCAGACAACGTGTAGAATCTGATTCGAGGAAAACAATTGCGTGTTAGCATATTCTTCGACCTCTCCACGCTCCGTATGAAAAGAAAGTAACCTGTTGTCTTTGGTACCTATCCATAAGTACCCCCGGTTGTCAGCATCCAGTGTTTCGATTTGGTCGGTTTGCAATCCAATTGTTTCTTTGCCTATATGGCCGCTGGTTTTCCAATGAGGCTGATTATCTAGTTGATAAATACCCTGGTCTTTTGTAGATACCCATATTTTACCGTGGGCATCTTGTGCTATGGCGACAATATAATCGTTTATATTTTCGACGTGATATAGTTTTTTGTCGTCTGCTTTTCGGTACATTACCCCATGGCTGGTTCCGATCCACAAATTACCCATGCTATCTAGAAAAAGGACATGAGGAATACCAATATGATCAGCATGATGCGCCAGATCCGTTGTACGAAGCAACGTGAGTCCGCCATTTTCTTTTCGGAATATATTCATAATGGTGCCATATGCACCGCCTACCCATAACTCATTATCGACCTCCAATGCACAATTAACCGCCCGTAGCGATAATAAATCCTTAAAACGGAGGTTGCTATACGTTTCGAGCTCATTTTTTTGCGGGACAAATTTTCCTAGACCGATTCGCTCCAGATTAAACCACAATTGATCTTCACGATCGCTATACAGCATGTTGATACTGGGAGATATATTGTATCGTTGTCGTATCTGTGGCAATTCGAAACTGCGCATGACTGGTCTGTCAAAGCTGATCGTTGAAATACCGTTGCCGCTGATCGCAAGCCACAGCACACCCGAACGATCTTCATAGATGTCTTGGAAAAAATTGGATGTGTGTTGAAAAAGGGGAGCGAAATCTATCTCTTCAATGCGGCCGTCGTCGGTGTAGTGATAGGTTGAAATACCCGAAAAAGATAGCACCCAAATATATTTTTTTACACGGTCTTGTACGATATTGTATACCAATTCCTCCTTTCCAATACTCCTTCTTTTGTTTTTGATGATAATTTCCCGGTACATATTTTCTTTCTCGTCCGGATTGAAGAGAAAAAGACCATCCCCCCAAGTACTAACCCAATATTGGCCTCGATCGTCTTGTGTGATTTTAAAAGGGTTGTTGGCCAGTCCTATCGGGGGAAGCGGTTTGAACGTGTTTGTTTTGGCGTCTAATTTGTGAAGACCCGCAGCCCATATAGCGATCCATATATCTCCGTTTTGATCTTGAAATATATTGCTTATTGATCCGGGAGGAATGGTGTTTGATCCTTCTGAACCGGATTTATATACGGCGTGTAAGCTGAAATCTTTATTATATACATAAATCGCACTATGGCTTCCAATCCAGATCCTAGATTGTTTATCAACAAGTATCGCCGCGACACGTTGTCCCCGTAAACTTGAATCCGGGAATGACACAATACGGTAAGTCTCCTTTTCTAAGGTATACAATCCATTTTCTGTACCCAATAAAAGATAACCATTGCTTTCGTTGATGGTCAGGATATTTTGATGAGGAGCAACCGTTCCATTGTCATCTTGAAGTTTGAAGGTTAATAAATTGAATGCGTCGAATCGGCTGAGCCCATAGGCTGTTGCAAACCAAATATAACCGGCATCATCTTGGAAGGTTTTGTTGACCGTTAAAGACGGGAGCTCCTGCTCAATTTTTATGGGCGTAACACCAATCTGTTGCGCCAAGGAAGAGCCTATCTCACCAATAAGGACAAGAAAAAAAGAAAAACAATATGCAAATGCTTTGGTCACTATTTATGTCTATATGATTGGTTAAAGTTACCTTTAATCACTCGTATCTCCAATATCTTATGACTGGTTGCACCCTCATCTGTCGAAATTTTTACCTGCAAAGGGCTGCTTTCGTTCCATGTCTCCGGAATCGGAATAACAGCTGTTTTCACTTCGCCCAATGCATTGGCGTCTGTCTGTAGCTTCTCGATCTCCTGATCGTGGATGAAGATGTTTGTTTTCCGATTTTCTTCTTCCAGGTATCTGATGTACAGTTGTACATTTTCTTTCGGATTTGTTTTGATCGTATAGCTAAACCAACCTTTTGCTTCCCGCCAGCGTACATCTTCGATGCTTCCCGCTTGCGTATTTTCTTCCTTGATGAAGTGATCCGATTCAGGTTGTTGTTCCCCACTCACGACCCGATCAATCGTGATGTCGGCGAGGCGCAAGGATTCTTTTTCTTCCCGTTCTGTTTTCTCTTGTAGGGCGGCGAGCTCCTCAGCGGTAGCCTGTGGCCAGTAAATGATATACCGGCTATCATGTGTTTGATAAAATGGCTGAAGCTCCATGCTGTGCTGTTCCGTTCCACTGTACAATCCTGTTAGCGTAAAGTGTAGCGGTGTATTTTCTACCGGCTGTACCAAGTTCGGAATGTTTTCTGGCGCTGTCGTTAGGATGGGCATAGTCCGCAAAGGAATCTGTCTGCCATGGGCAACATGACCCATTCGGCTATCATCTGCAAAGAGGCCATCCATATCCTCCGTTCCCGTTTTGGCTGCCAATACAAGCGGTCCATACAAGAGACTGTAGTAATTTGAGCGATCGGGCAGTTGCTCGGTATAGATTCCCATCGGAAGCTCGACGGATATCCGATCGCCTGCTGCCCATGTACGGTCCATCGTGATCCATCCGTCTTTGGCAGAAGAGGCTTGAAACGGTTTGCCATTCAGCAAGATCGTTGGTTCATCCGTTACCCAGCTGGGTTTACGTATATGTAGTGCAAAATTCGTTTTAGATTTAGGATAGACCGTAAATTGTGTCCTGTTCTCTTCGGGGAAATTATTTTCTTGGATGAACTCGACGTTTTTCTCCTGCCAGTTCAATTTGGAAGGAATAAATAGGTTCACAAACAGGTTGTCATCCTGATGCGCGTAGATCATCTCGCCATACTTAGCATGATTTTCAATGCCAGATCCAACACAGCACCACATACTGGTATGCGGCTGCGAGTACACCCGGTAGTGTCCCGGACGCATTTGCGTAAAATAGACCAGCCCTCCAGTCTCCGGATGTTGTGTGGAGAGGATGTGATTATAAAGCGCTCGCTCATAATAATCGAGGTACTTTCCTTTGGGGTCTGTTTGGTGCAGCATACGTGTCAGGCGCAGCATATTATATGTATTGCAGGTTTCCGGACCTTCGATGCTTTGCAGCATTTTGGAAAAGTCGTCTACGGGGTTAAAATGTTCACTGACACTATTCCCACCAATAGATACTGAACGCCGTTCGATGACATTTTCCCAAAAATAGCGAGCTGCGTCTGCCCATTGCTCGTCATGGGCGATATCAGCAATACGTTTGAAACCCAATACTTTTGGTATTTGCGTGTTGGCATGTTTACCGGTCAGGTGATCTTCTTGATCCAATAGCGGTTGCAATACCGCACGTTGACTAAATTTACGGGCAAGCGTCAGATATTTTGGATTTTGCGTAATAGCCGCCACATCAGCAAACGTTTCATTAAGTCCGCCATGTTCACTGCGTAGCATATCCTGTATTTGCTCATCACTCAACTGGTCTATCAGCGCGATTGCCCAGTCGGTCAGCTTAATCAGCATCTCCTTGGCAGTCTCATTACGTGTCATTAAATAAGCGTCACGAAGACCGGCGTATGTTTTATGGATGTTATATAGGGGAACCCACCTACCATTTAGACTAAATCCGCCGGCCTTAATCTCGCCTCGTCTAACCTCATCCCAAAGTTCTTTCCCTTCCGGAACACCGCCAATATAGCCATCGCCATTGGCATCTTGACAGCGTTTGAGACCCGCAAGCATGTAGTGTAAGCGTTCTTTGATACGAGCGTCACCTGTGGATGCATACATATAGGATAAGGCGGAGACATAATGACCACCTATATGTCCGTCCAAACCGGTGTTTTCCCAATTAGTATAGCTTTTCCGTAGAGGAGGTAGGTTTGATTCGCGTAAAAAAGGTGCTAGTAGCCGGTCGACGTCCAGTTCCAACAGGTAATTTAGGTCGAGCTCTTCCGCATGTTTGAATGGTCCGGAAAGTAATCGGACATCATTCAGTGAGAAATAGTCCAGTTGTTTTTGTGTCTGTGCCTGTAGTGTTGTTCCTATTGCGGTAGATAGGAAACATATATGGATCAATTTTTTTAACTTCATAAGCGTAATGAAAAAGATTTATAACGTCGGAATAACCGGATTGATGCTGCCATCTTCATTAAATTCCATTTTATCGATACACACCTCGCGGTGATAACCGGCCGCATCGCCCATTTTTATGCCATTCGGTCGACTGAAACGGTGGTAAACGATATACCATTCGTCTTTGCCCGGAATCTGCAAAACAGAATTATGTCCTGGACCATAAATACCCAGTTCTGGATTTTTAGTCAGAATGAGGTTGTTTTCAGGAATCTCAATCGGACCGGTAGGCGATTTGGATGTGCCGTATCGCACACGGTAATTTTCGCTACGCGTATCGTCTTCTGACCATAAGAAATAATACGTTCCGTTACGATAAAATACGTAGAAGCCCTCGCGGAATGTTTCGTCGGGTGTAATGACTTTTGTGGTGTTTTCTTTAAGGGAGACCATATCATCATTTAATTCCGCAACTGCTCCGTAGCCATTCCCCCAATAGAGATAATATTTCCCACTTACCGGATCTTGAAAAACATCGGGGTCAATTTCCTGACCGCCACGTACACCCTCCGGCTTTGTCGCTACAAGTGGTTTGCCAGAATCGATAAATGGCCCGGTAGGGTGATCGGCTACGGCAACACCGATTTTTTGTGCTGCGGTGAAATAGTAATAGTATTTGTATTTGTTTTTACCGACTTTCTTCTCGATGATGGCGGGAGCCCAAGCATTGCGGTTGCCCCAAGGTACTTGGGTTTTGAGATCTAATATGGTTCCTTCTTCTTGCCAGTCTTTCAGATTATCGGAGGAAAATACTTTGAAATAATCGCCTGACCATCCGGTATATCCATCACTGGTGGGATAGAGGTAATATTTACCCGTTTTTTCAGCGTAAAGGATTTCGGGATCAGCATGATAGCCCTCCAATATGGGGTTGTTTTGTTGCACCGCCTGAAAGTTTGCCGGTTTACCGTAGGTCGTCAACAGGTGCTGGTATTCTTTCCGGGTAATAGGGATCAAGCTTCCGTGTCGTGGATGAAAATCCATACTAATCTGTTGGTCGATTACGTGGAATTCATCCAGATCATAGCTTTCGCAGAATTGATACGTACCTTTCATATAGACATCATACATCAGAATATATTTATCGCTATTCGTCAGTTTGAAAATACTCGATCCTTCTACGGCCTCCGTCGTTTGTTGTTTATATCCCGGCTGCTCAATCCAAACGCCTGAAGTCAAGTCGTCTGTCATCGCCTTTTTTAGGCCATTGCCATGTCCTTCTGTTTTATAGAAAAGATGGTAGATGCCATTTTTGTAGATAATATCCCCGTCAATGCAAGGTTTTTTGTCTTTCGGTATAAAAAGCGGTTTAGGTGCTTCTTCTAAATCTGTAAAATCCGCGTTGGCATAGGCATAATAAATGATATCCGGGCCATCGCCATGCTGCATGGACCAGTATACCATATATTTTTGCGCTTTCTCATCGAATACCGTTTGAGGCGCCCAGACGCGTTTTAGATTTTCCTGATTCGGATACTTTTGTTGTATATTGATAATATGTGATGTCCAATCCGTTAGGTTTTCCGATTTTAATAAAATCAGTGCCCGGTTGGAATCCCATCCTTTGGAAGAGGTCATATCGGTCAATACCATATAAAAAGATTTGTTATCGTGACGACGGAGAATATGAGGGTCACGAACCCCTCCGGTAGAACTGATGTCTTTAGCATTCAATACGGGTTTGTTGCCGTTTAACGCCACATAATTGAAGCCATCGTTACTAATGGCGTAATGTACTTGCTCTTCTTCTACCGCATTTCCTGTAAAATAGGGGAAAAGGTAGCCTACAAAATCTTTTTCTACCGGGGTGCCGGGCTGTGCATGTGTCAAAAATGTACTGCATAGGAATAAACAGCATGTAAGAAGTCTTTTATTCATGTGTGTTTAATAATATAATTTACAATCGAAATAAGGTTTGTTTTGACGCTAGCCGAGCCTGTACATATTTTATATCGTAGCTTAAAAATAAAAAATGTATCTGTTATTTTAAATGTTTTTTTTACATTTATTTCCAGAAACTCCTGCCTGCTCATGCAAAGCTAGCCAGTAAATGTGTTTGCGATATGGGTTTTTTGGGTCAAAGAGGTTTAAATACGATTCAAAAAAAGAGGAATGCGTGTCGTGAGCTGAATTTAGGAGGTAAATAGTTTTTATTTGAACATGGCTTTGATGGACGATAGATATCTTTGTTGCGTACGGGTGTACAAAAGTTTAATCTAGAAATTTTAACCAAAGAAGAGATGCGTGTAAACCTTATCATTTGTTTTTTATTGCTGTATTCCTCCGCTTCATTTAGTCAGCGGCTGAACAAGGAGGATGTGATGTCGAAGTTAAACAGGGTCAATAGCTACTGGCAGGAAAATAACAAACCGACTGTTTGGTCCTTTTGGGATATCGCGGCATACCATACGGGAAATATGGAACTCTATCAATTGACCCAGAATGAAACATATCGGGCTTATTCGGAAGCTTGGGCAGAACATAATGCCTGGAAAGGCGCAAAGTCTGGTAACAAAACGGAGTGGAAATACGCGTATGGTGAAAAAGATAACTACGTTCTCTTTGGTGATTGGCAGATATGTTTCCAGACCTATATCGATCTGTATAATCTGGATCCTCAACCACATAAGGTTGCTCGGGCTAAAGAGGTTATGGAATACCAGATGAGTACGCCTAATAACGACTATTGGTGGTGGGCAGATGGCCTGTATATGGTGATGCCGGTGATGACGAAGTTATATAAGCTAACCGGTAATGAACGGTATCTCGACAAAATGTATGTCTATTTGCAATATGCAGATAGTATCATGTATGATGAACAGGAGTCTTTGTATTATCGGGATGCTAAGTATGTCTATCCGAAGCATAAATCTGAAAATGGAAAAAAAGACTTTTGGGCGCGTGGAGACGGATGGGTATTTGCGGGATTGGCGAAGGTGCTACAGGATTTGCCAGCGGATCATCGGCACTACGATTATTATGTACAACGTTATCAGGATATGGCAAAGGCGATTGCTACATCTCAACAGAAAGAAGGCTATTGGACACGCAGTATGTTGGATCCACAGCATGCACCTGGACCCGAGGCCAGTGGTACGGCATTCTTTACTTATGGTTTCCTTTGGGGGATAAACAATGGCTTTTTATCGGAAAAAGACTATCTCCGCACCGCACAATCAGGCTGGAAATTTTTGAGTGAAACAGCCCTGCAAGCTGATGGACGTGTGGGCTATGTACAGCCTATTGGTGAAAAAGCGATACCGGGTCAGGTGGTTGATTCCAATTCGACGGCGAGTTTTGGTGTCGGCGCTTTTTTATTGGCGGGTTCGGAAATGTACCGGTATTTAGACAAGTAAAAGCATATGTATATAATCAGAAAAATATGGATCACGATAGTAGTCGGTATATTTTTTATGCCGATTGCTGTTCTGGCGCAGCCTCAAGACGCCCGTGTGATGGACGTCGGTTTGGGCTGGGCTAAAAATACAGTGAACACCGCGGTATTTAGAAAAAACTCCTTAGTCAGCAATGACCATGTTCAATTTATATCTTATTATGAGGGGAATGGCTTCCTGACGTTAGGAAAACGAGAGTTGGATAGCGAGAGCTGGACAGTAAAACAAACACCGTATACCGGTCATGCGGCGGATGCGCATAACGTCATCAGCATGATGGTTGATGGTGATGGTTACCTGCATGTTGCTTGGGATCACCACAATGGGCGTTTGCGATACGCGAAGAGTATCGAGCCAGAGGGATTGCAGTTGGGAGAAGAGGAGATTATGGTGGGATCGGAAGAAAGTCGGGTGACGTATCCTGAGTTTTTTGCGTTACCCAATGGTGATCTTCTTTTTTTCTATCGGGATGGCGGCTCTGGAGCAGGCAACTTGATTATCAACAAATACGAATTCGTACAGAAAAAATGGACACGTCTGCATACCAATTTGATCAGCGGAGAGGGACAACGGAATGCTTATTGGCAGGCTTATGTGGATCAAAAAGGAACGATTCATGTTTCTTGGGTATGGCGAGAATCACCCGATGTAGCGAGCAACCACGATATGGCGTATGCTTGTTCCAAAGACGGCGGACTGACGTGGCAAAGGACGGATGGTACATTGTATAGTTTGCCCATTACGGCAGAGAATGCAGAGTATGCGGCATGGATCCCCCAACAAAGTGAATTGATTAACCAAACGGCGATGACTGCGGATGAAGATGGAAATCCGTTTATTGCGACTTATTGGCGATCCGCGGATACCCAAGTTCCTCAATATAAAATCATCTATTTGGCGAACGGCAAATGGCAGGTAAAGTCATTGGATTTTCGGAAAACCGCTTTCTCTTTAAGCGGACACGGAACCAAAGAAATACCGATTTCAAGGCCTCAGCTGTTAGTTACAGGGAAAGGAGATAAAACATCACTTTTATTGCTCTTTCGGGATCAGGAGCGCGGTAGTAAAGCTTCGGTGTTGAAACTGAATGATGTCCGCGAAGATAATTTTGAAATAATAGACCTGTCATCTGGTTCTGTGGGGGCTTGGGAACCGACATACGATACCGAATTATGGCGAAATAAAAAACATTTAGCTTTGTACGTACAGCAAACGGATCAAAAAGATGGAGAAGGTCTGCTTGATGCCGAGCCGACAACAGTACATATTATCGAGTGGCAGCCTAACTTCAGAAACAAATAAAATTATTCTTATATGAATTTGAAATTTATGTATGGCGCTTTATGCGTATTCTTTCTATCTACTGCACAAGCGCAGGAAATGAAGATGCTTAGTCCGGATGGTCAGCTTTCGGTGCAATTGGAAGCAGACCAGGGACGGTTATATTATTCCGTTATGTTGGATGGGCAGGAAATGCTCGAAAAATCACCATTAGGTCTGCAGACGCATTTAGGTGATCTTTCTAGCGGACTACGCTTGGTCGACCAGCAGGCCCGCCAAATAGACGAACGTTACGAAGAACCGAAGATTAAAAAGAGATCGGTGCATTATCAGGCAAATGAGCATAGCTTTACATTCGAGAATAATGATAAGCTAAAACTGGAACTCATTTTTCAGGTCAGCAACAACAACGTAGCGTTTCGTTATGGTATACCACAAAGCGGAGAACCCGCAAATGCGATTATCCATCAGGAGCTAAGTGGTTTTGATTTTCCGGATGTTACGACGACATTTTTGACGCCACAGGCCACACCGATGATTGGTTGGATGAAAACGAAGCCCAGTTATGAGGAGGAATATGTACCGGATGAGCCTATGGGTACACCTTCTAAATATGGTGTAGGGTATACCTTTCCGGCATTATTTCACGTAGGCGACCGCGGATGGGTGTTGGTGTCGGAAACCGGTGTGGGTAGCCTTTATTGTGGGGCGAAATTGAGCGAAGGTACAGCAGATGGGCTTTACCAGATCGCATTTCCGGAAGAAGGAGAAAATAATGGACTGGGAAGTACGCAGCCTGCGTTGAATTTGCCGGGTTACACACCTTGGCGTACATTGACGGTTGGGAAAGACCTAAAACCTATTGTGGAAACGACTATTGCTTTTGATGTGGTAAAGCCACTTTATGAACCCACTCAAGATTATCAATTTGGACGTTCTACCTGGAGCTGGCTATTGTGGCAGGATAACAGTATCAATTTTGAAGATCAGCAGAAATTTATCGATCTATCGGCCGATATGGGCTGGGAATTTGCATTGGTAGACAACTGGTGGGATACAAAAATTGGTCACGACAAAGTGGAGGAATTAGTCGCTTATGGAAAAGAAAAAAATGTTGGGATCTGTCTGTGGTATAATTCCAATGGTTTTTGGAATGACGCGCCACAAGGACCTAAAAACCGCATGAATACGTCGGTAGCACGGAAAAAAGAGATGGCATGGATGCAGCGTATAGGCGTTAAAGGAATCAAGGTAGATTTCTTTGGTGGCGATAAGCAGCAAACGATGCAGCTGTACGAAGATATCTTGTCGGATGCAAATGATCACGGTTTAGTCGTTATTTTTCATGGTTGTACGTTACCGAGAGGATGGGAACGGATGTATCCCAATTTTGTAGGAAGTGAAGCGGTATTGGCGTCGGAAAATTTAATATTTACCCAGCATGCGAATGACACAGAAGCGTATAACGCAACCTTGCATCCGTTTATCCGGAATGCAGTGGGTTCGATGGATTTCGGGCCGGTATTGCTGAATAAACGCCATAACCGCGAGAACAATGGTGGGACTATCCGCAAAACGAGCGAAACCTTTCAATTAGCAACGGCAATTTTGTTCCAAACACCGGTGCAAAACTTTGGTGTTACACCAAATAACCTATCGGAATACCCCAATTTTGTGATTGATTTCATGAAGGAAGTGCCTACCACGTGGGATGAGACGGTGTTTATTGATGGCTATCCCGGCAAGTACGTTGTTTTGGCACGTCGACATGGCGATACTTGGTATATCGCTGGAATCAATGCGGAAACAGAAGCTAAAAATCTATCTGTTTCTTTACCGATGCTTTCCGAAGGGCAAGCCGTATTGTATTCGGATGATCACCAATTGAATCCTAAACAAAATCAAGTCAAGGTTGTGAAAGACAAACAGTTTAAACTGACTTTGCAACCCAATGGTGCCGCTATTGTTGTCGGGAAATAGCAAATACTTTCACTATTTCATTTGCTAGTAATGGTATAATGCTCAATCCAAAAACAGCAAGCCACTCTTGTATTCCGACGGCCTGTAATTTAAAAGCAGCTGTCATAAACGGTACGTAGAGTACGATCAATTGCAACAATAGACCGATGACTACGGCGCCAAACAGGTAGCGGTTTGAGAAGAATCCCACCCGGAAGATAGATTTGTATGCATGACGGAAAGAGAATGAATAGAATAGCTGACAGCCAATGATGGTTAGGAAGGCCAACGTGCGCGCATATTCGTGAATGTTTTCGGGAATATTATCGGCAAAAGGAGAGTATCCTTTTGCCTGATAGCCACCAACAAAAGCAACGATTGTCAGAAGACCAATAAGGATACCTGCTAAAATGATACGTCTGCCGGCTCCATGAGAGAAGAAATTGTCATTTAATGGTCTTGGCTTTTCTCTCATCACATCTTTGTCCCCCGGATCCATACCTAAAGCTACCGCAGGTAGTGTATCCGTTAATAAGTTAATCCAGAGCAGCTGTGTCGCAATGAGCGGTATAGGTAAACCGACACCAATCGCTACCAACATGGTAATGACTTCACCAACGTTACAGGCGAGTAAGAAGACAACGGACTTTTTGATGTTGTTGTAAATATTCCGCCCTTGTTCGATAGCGACGATGATGGTCGAGAAATTGTCGTCTGCTAAAATCATGTCGGAAGCATTTTTGGCTACATCCGTGCCTTCTATTCCCATGGCCACGCCGATGTCTGCGGCATGAAGCGAAGGCGCGTCGTTTACACCGTCCCCGGTCATCGAAACAATATTGCCTTTTGCCCGGAAAGCTTTTACAATATTTACCTTATGTTCAGGAGAGACTCTAGCAAATACTTTGTATTCGCCAATATGTGACTCCAATTCTTCTTGCGGCATATTATCAATCGCCGCTCCGGTTGTTGCCTCCGAGCGTTCAGAAGCGATGCCCAATTTCTTAGCGATTGCCAAGGCCGTGTTTTTATGATCTCCCGTGATCATAATCGTACTGATTCCGGCTTCTTTGGCTGTTGCGATCGAATCGTTAACCTCTTCGCGAGGAGGGTCTATCATACCTACGACGCCAATCATCACTAGGTTTTTTTCGAAATCTTCACGATCAATTTGCTTTTCCAGAGGTTTGTAGGCGACGGCTAATGTACGTAAAGCTTTATCCGACATAGCATCGGCGGCATGGGTCAGGATGGTTTTATGCGTATCCGTAAGAGGGATAATTTCACCATCTTCTACAACATGTTTGCATTTCAAAATAAGACTGTCTATAGCACCTTTCGCATAAAGCATGAATTTATCTTCCTGTTGATGGAGGGTCGACATCATTTTGCGTTTGGAATCAAAAGCTTGCTCGTCTATTCTTGGTTGTGATGACCATAAGTCTTTTCTGTCAATTTTTAAATTGTCCGCTAGCTGCAGTAAGGCAATTTCGGTAGGGTCGCCCGTGCTGTCTCCGTTTTCCAATGTAGCATCAGAGGCTAACACCATGGCCGAAGAAAGCAAATGGGCTTCTGCGGATAGGTAGGTTTTGTCATCAATCTTTTGTGTTTTGTCAGTAAAGGTGAAGAACTCTTGAACGGTCATTTTGTTTTGTGTCAGTGTTCCCGTTTTATCTGAACAAACGATGTTTACAGAGCCTAATGTTTCGACGGCGGGAAGCCTTTTGATAATAGCATTCTGCTTGGCCATTTTCGTTACCCCGATGGAGAGTACGACAGCAACAATCGCCGCTAATCCCTCTGGAATAGCGGCAACGGCTAAGGAAACGGATGTTAGAAACATTTCGGTAAGATCTCTTCCTTGAAAGAAGGATATAATAAAAATCAGCACACAGATAGCCAGTGCCGCTTTACCCAGTGTTTTCCCAAGTTGGTCCAAACGAATTTCGAGTGGCGTCTTGGTTTCGTCATCCTGGCTAAGTATACCTGCTATTTTCCCAATTTCGGTATCTGCACCTGTACCCGTTACCACGCCAATGCCTCGCCCGTAGGTAACCAAGGTAGACATGTAGGCTGTATTGTCACGGTCGCCGAGTGGTATATAGTCTTCCGAAAATACAGCGAACGCATCTTTTTCTGCTGCTACGGATTCACCGGTCAAGGCTGATTCGTCAATTTGCAGGTTCGCACTCTCAACGAGGCGTAAATCAGCAGGAATATAACGGCCAGCATCCAAAATAACAATATCCCCCGGCACGATGTTTTCCGAGCCGATTTCCTTCACTTGATTATCACGTTTTACCAAAGCTTTCGGGGTCGCCATCTTTCTCAGCGCCTCGATAGCGTTTCCGGCTCTTATTTCCTGGATAACACCTAGTGTGGCATTAATAAGGATAACGATAATGATAATGATGCCATCAAGATATTCGCCCATGAACATAGTAATAACTACGGCCGCAAATAGCACGTAAATCAACGCATCCCGTAATTGGGCAAGAAACATTTTGAAAATAGATTTACGGTTTTGGGCCTTTAGTTGATTGGGGCCGTAAGCGGATAGCCGTTGTTGGGCTTCGTTTTCGGATAAACCAGATGAGCGATTGGTTTTTAGCATCTCGATAGATTCATCGACGGATTTTGCATGAAAAAAAGTGATGTTGTCTTTTGAAGTATCGGTATTCGTCATCGTATCAGATTAAAAATTAACGTTCAATAAAGATATGGATTAGTCATTGTGAAAAATGTGATTTTGGTCATTTTGAAGTGTTTATGTATAGAAATTAACGTAAAAACAGCATATTTGTTTATCATCTAATCGAGATTTATGACTTTTTCAGCCGTTATCACTTTTTTATTTGGATTAATAATTATCACCGTCGGCGCCGAAATCTTACTGAAAGGTGCATCTAAAATCGCGACGTTACTGAATATTCGTCCGATCGTCATCGGGCTTACTGTGGTTTCTATCGGAACCAGTTTGCCGGAACTGGCGGTAGGTCTAACCGCTATCGGCGAAGGTGCAGGGGATATTGCCATTGGTAATATTGCCGGAACGAATTTGGTGAACATCTTGTTTATTCTTGGACTAAGTGCAGCTATTCGCCCTTTACCATTGAATTTAAGAAGTATTAAAACGGAGATGTATACAATGATTATTGCAGCCGTATTGTTACTGATGTTGTCATTAGATGGGGAGCTTAGTACTTGGGATGGCCTGATTATGTTGATTTTGGGAATTGTCTATTTAACGATCATCGTGCGGACAAGTAGGCAGGAGCCTTTTTATGTACAAAAGGAATTTCAGGAGGAATATGAAACGCCTCCGCTGTATGAGAAGAAAGATAAGAAGGTCTGGGCTTGGAATTTTATGCTGTTGTTTTGCGGAATCGTGGCGACCATCTACGGTGCAGAAAAGTTAGTTGATGGTGCGGTCGAGATGGCCAAACATTTCGGTATGAGCGATGCGGTCATTGGATTGACCATTATTGCCATAGGTACTTCCGCCCCGGAATTGGCAACTACAATAGTTGCCACCTTTAAGGGGGAGCGGGACGTAGCTGTCGGAAATTTACTAGGGAGTAGTGTCATCAACATTTTTATCATCTTGGGCATTACCAGTATCTTTACACCGGGAAGTATTGGTGTATCCGCGGATATTCTTTGGTTTGATTTGCCGTTAGCGGCGTTGGTTGCTTTGGTCTGTTATCCCGTATTTAAATCTGATGGGATGGTGTCGAGAAAAGAAGGGATTACTTTTGTATCGTTGTATTGTGCTTATCTCATATTTTTATTGATGTATAGGGTGTAAACGTACTCACTAATAAAGTGTATATTTGTAACCTTTACCAGGAAAAAGCTATATATGGATGAATCTGTGCAAAAGATAGGCATCGTAGGAAGTGGAAGTTGGGCAACGGCCATGATCAAGATGCTTGGCGATAATGCAGAAGAGAAAGATATTTTATGGTGGGTTAGAAAGGAAGAAGATTTGGCATACATCCGATCTTACGGACATAACCCCAGTTATTTGAGTGCTGTAAAGGTTTCTGTAAAACCGGATAATTTGTTTTCGGATGCAAAATCTGTTATTCAACAATCAGATATTGTTGTATTAAACACGCCGTCAGCTTATGTAAAAGAGGCATTAAAGGGGGTAAAAGCGGAGGATTTCTCCAATAAGATTGTTGTATCCGCTATCAAAGGTATTATTCCGAATGATAACCTTATTGTGGGTGATTACCTAACCGAAACTTATCAGGTTCCGTTAGACAATATAGTTGTTATTGGGGGACCTTGCCATGCGGAAGAGGTATCTTCAGAAAAGCTATCTTATTTAACCTTAGCAGGGAAAGACGAACGGACTGTAGAGCGTGTTGCAACACTTATACGCGGGCGGTATATTAATACTGTCCTTTCCGATGATGTTTTTGGCGTAGAATACGGGGCTGTACTTAAAAATATATATGCATTGGCTGCAGGAATATGTCATGGGCTGGGTCTAGGAGACAATTTCATTGCCGTACTGATTTCGAACGCGATCCGGGAAATGGAAACCTGCTTATCGGCAATAGATCCGGAGACTGACCGAGATATTAAGACATCAGCGTATCTTGGTGATCTTTTAGTAACAGCCTATTCACAATTTAGCAGAAACCGTACTTTTGGTCACATGATAGGAAAGGGCTACACGGTGCAATCAGCACAATTGGAAATGAATATGGTCGCTGAGGGCTATTATGCTTCTGCATGTATTCAAAATATTATCCAGCGCTATCAATTGGATATGCCCATCTGCCATATGGTGTATGAAATCTTATATCACCGCCAGCCGGCGAATGTGGAAGTCAAAAAACTAGTAGAAAAATTAACGTAAATGAGTTTAACAAAAGATCAGATAGCGGAAACTTATAAATCCATTCAGGATGAAATTACTTCTGGTTTGGAAGCTTTAGACGGAAAATCCACTTTTGTAGAAGAATTATGGCAACGGGAGGGGGGCGGCGGTGGTCGCACGCGTATTATACAGCATGGTAATATATTGGAAAAAGGAGGTGTTAATTTTTCTGCTGTCCATGGAAAACTCCCAGACCCTATCAAGAAATCTTTCCAAGTTGAAGAAGAAGATTTTTTTGCCACGGGTGTGTCTATTGTTATCCATCCAAATAACCCATGGGTGCCCATAATCCACATGAATATACGTTACTTTGAACTAGGTGAAAATATTCGCTGGTTTGGAGGAGGGATTGATCTTACACCGCATTATGTGGTAGAAGAAGATGCTCGTTTTTTCCATCACATGTTGAAAAATGTATGTGACAAGCATCAAGCTACTTTTTATCCGGAATTTAAGACCTGGGCCGATAATTACTTTTATATTAAACATCGGCAAGAAACACGGGGGATAGGTGGTGTATTCTACGATAAGCTAACACCTGAAAAAACAGGGCTGACCGATGAACAGCTTTTTAAATTCTCCTGTGATCTGGGCCGAACTTTCGTGCCTACTTATACGGAATTGGTGAACCGTAACAGACATCGTAAATTCTCCCCGCAGGAGAAAGAATGGCAATTATTACGTAGAGGCCGTTATGTAGAATTTAACTTGGTGTATGACGCCGGAACCCGTTTCGGATTGGAAACGAATGGGCGTATAGAGTCCATATTGATGAGTTTACCGGCACAGGCCAATTGGGCGTATGATTTTAAACCGAAAGCTGGCTCGGAAGAGGAAAGAACATTGTCTTTATTAAAAAAAGGAGTAGACTGGACAGTCTAACCTATAATAGTTTTTTATGATTAATTATCAGCGTTTTACACTTGATAATGGCTTGTGTGTATTGGTACACGAAGACCATACCACAGCGATGGCCTGTGTGAATATAGTATATGATGTGGGAGCACGAGACGAATCTCCGGATAAAACCGGCTTCGCCCATCTTTTCGAGCATCTAATGTTTGGCGGTTCCGTCAACATTCCAAACTATGATACACCTTTGCAAGAAGTTGGTGGGGAAAATAATGCTTTTACAAGCAATGACATTACCAATTATTATATTACGCTACCGTCTGCTAATCTGGAAACAGCATTTTGGTTAGAAAGTGACCGGATGTTGAGTCTGGCTTTTAGCGAACAAAGTCTGGAAGTGCAGCGAAATGTAGTAAGTGAAGAATTTAAACAACGTTACCTTAATCAACCTTATGGCGATGTCTGGCTGCGTTTGCGGCCACTTGCATACAAAGAACATCCCTATCGCTGGGCAACAATCGGTAAGGAACTTCGCCATATTGAGGAGGCAACTATGGTAGATGTGAAAGCATTTTTCTTTAAGCATTATGTACCGAGCAATGCTATTATGGTGGTCGCGGGAGACGTAACATTTAATCAAGTAAAAGCATTAGCAGAAAAATGGTTTGCTGATATCCCCATGCGACCTAAGCCCGTACGGAAATTGCCTGCAGAACCCAAGCAATTAGCTCCGAGACGAGAGGAAGTACATGCGGATGTACCGGTAAATAGTATTTACATTGCTTTTCATGGTCCAGGACGTACGCATCCGGATTATCCGATAATGGATTTGTTGTCTGATATACTCTCGCGTGGAAGTTCTTCTCGGCTCTATAGGGCGTTGGTGAAAGACCAGCCCTTGTTCAGCGAGGTGAATGCTTATGTGTGTGGTTCTATTGACCCGAATCTTATGGTTGTCGAAGGGAAGCCGTTACCGCATATAGACATGGCAGAGGCAGAGACATTGTTGTGGAACCAACTCGATATATTGAAAACCGAACTGATGAACGAAGCGGAATTGCAGAAAGTGAAGAACAAAATCGAATCAACAATGGTATTTGCAGAGCTTTCCATTTTGGATAAAGCCATGAACTTGGCTTTTTTTGAAGTGCTGGGAAATGCAGATTGGTATAATCAGGAAGTAGATCGATACCTTGCCATAACACCGGCTGCTATTCAACGGATGGCGCAAGAAATTTTTATTCCAGAAAATTCGTCCACCCTTATTTATTATGCTAAAAAACAACAACATGCTGAATAGAGTTATAGCACCGTTACGTCATGACATACAGGATATTACACTTGTTCAGCCAGACGAGGTGGTTTTTGATAATGGACTACGCGTTTTTGTTTTCAGTGCACCCACACAAGAGTTGGTAAAAGCTGAATTTATTTTTCAGAATATATTCGACGGTTCAGAAAATTCTCTTCTACATACCTGTGCTTGCCAGATGTTAAAAGAAGGTACGAAAACACGGACGAGTACACAAATCGCAGCGGAAATCGATTTTTATGGTGCTTATCTTATGCCGGAATATAGTTTCGATCAAACTGCATTAACACTTTATTCATTGAATAAACACCTAAGTGCGGTTTTACCTGTTGTACACGATATATTGAATGATGCTATTTTCCCCGAAGTAGAGTTGGAAACCTACATCCGTAACAACAAGCAGACCCTACAAATTTCCTTGCAAAAGAATGATTACGTGGCACGCCGACTTTTCTTCAAAAACCTGTTTGGAGAAAGTAGATATGGGCAGGTTCCGACGGAAGAAGCTTATGAAAAGTTGAACCGAGATGATTTGATTGCGCTATATCAGAAGCAGGTACAACCTCAAAATTGTACGTTGATTTTATCGGGGAATATTACCGATGAAGTATTAGCTGAAATACGCGAGCTATTTGGGATACAGTGGCAGAACAATGGAGGAGCAAGTCGTATCGTGACACCAGAATTTCCGGCTTTTGTTCCGACCACGGTATGGGAAGAGCGTGCAGAAGCCCTGCAATCCGCTATACGGTTAGGTATGCCTGCCATTAATCGTACACATCCCGATTTTCCCGCAATACAGTTTGTGAATACACTTATTGGTGGTTATTTTGGTTCCCGTTTGATGCGGAACATCCGTGAAAAGAAAGGATTTACCTATAGTATTGGATCTGCCTTTGCGAGTTTACTGCATACTGGGTTCTTCACTATTGCTACCGAGGTAGGTGTAGATAGTACGCAGGCTACACTGTTGGAAATAGAAAAAGAGTTTCGTGTCTTACGCGATACAGCGGTTTCCGAGGAGGAGATAGCCTTAGTGAGGAACTATATGTTGGGCTCTATCTTAGGTTCTATCGAGTCTGTTTTTTCACATGCCGATAAGTTTAAAGCGGTATATTTTTATGGACTCGACTTATCCTATTATACACGTTATAATGAAATCATCCGCAACATGACTGCTGCGGATGTGCAACGCATAGCGAATATGTATTTTGATTACGATAATTTATTGAAAGTAATAGTAGGAAAGTCTTTTAGCAACTTTTTTTAGAAAAAAGTTGCGCAAAAAATCGTCACTTCGGATGTTTGACAGGGAGGGAAGTGCTAAGGATAGATCTCTACAGTTATCAAAAATCCGGATGCGACATTTTCATGTTAAGGAGGGGACAATACAATTGCATGAACCCACTTTTACCCTCTTAATGCCACATGTAAAATTTTGAAATATGTAGAAATATAATATATGCATTATCCATCCCTTCAAAATTTTAAAGTGGCGAGTTTTTTTGTTTACTTTTTTTGAGGTAAAAAAAGTAAAAGCCACGTCGCGGCTTGAGCGACAAAAAAATACTATTTACTTTCTGTGATAACAGCGTTTCCTTCTTTACCTGGTGAACCAGAATAAACTTGTCCTTGAGGCATTCCACGGAGACCCGGCGCTGACATCGCTATACGTGAATAGATCTGATTTAAATCCGAAACAGGATTAATAGCCCTACCGCCCGCAGAGACATCGATATATACGTAATTTGCTTGCTTCTTATCGGCTGTTTGTGGTGTGATACCATTTGGATCGTATTTAAAACTGACATTTCCACCATCCCCATTGGGATCGGTTTTCGTTCCATTCATGGCATCTTGACCACGGGCAATTACGTATAATGAACCCAATTTGTTAAGGTTAATATCAATGTCGAAGTCGGAAGCATTATTTTGCCCACCGATACCGCTGATAAACGCGCCTTTTCCTATCTCGGCATGTTTTACGACCAATTTGATATCTTTTTTTCCATAAAACTGCAGGGAGGATTTGTCTTTCATAATAAGCGTATCAATATAGATGACCGCAGAAGAGTCACGGCTATTAAAGGTTTTCTTTTTCTTCTTGCCCAACTCTAATCTGGCAATATGTTCCTGTTGTGCATGGGCTATCGATAGGAAAGAAGAACCCAAGAATAGGAAGACTATACTTAATATGTGTGTTATTTTCATGATTTCTACTATTTACGTATGTTATATTAGAATAACAAAAAGGTAAATAGTTTAGTTTGTTTCGCCGGATGAATATCGAACGATAAGTTTTGCTGTTTTTTCTGAAGCTCCCGGCGAGCCCAGTTTTTCCGCCAATAGGTCATAGTTTTCTAACACACTTGCACGGTGTTCTTTATTGGTGATAAGCTCACCTAGTTCATCGGCGATAGTACGCGTATCGCATTCTCCCTGAATAAATTCCCGAACGGATAAAAAGCCGTTGATTAGATTTACTAAAGAAATGAATTCTACCTTTACGAGGCGACGAGCTAAAAATACCGTCAATTTATTGGCTTTATAAACGACGACCTGCGGTACTTTTAAAATACCTGTTTCCAGTGTAGCGGTACCACTGGTCACGACCGCGGCTTCTGCGTGTTTGAGAAGGTCGTAGGTTTGTTGGAAGACTACCTTTAGCGGTAAATCACCGATATATTGCTGATAGTAATCCTCGTCAAAATTAGGAGCTCCTGCGATGACGAGCTGATGTGCGGGGAAAAGATAATACAAATCAACCATAACGGGCAAGAGTTTTTCAATTTCCATTCTCCGACTGCCAGGCAACAGAGCGATAATAGGACGTTCATTAAGCCCGTTGTCTTGTTTGAAAGCGGCATTGAACTTGTATTGACTTATCGCATCCAGCAGGGGATTGCCAACGTAATCTACTACATAATTATATTTTTTATAGAAATCCACTTCAAAAGGGAGGATACAGAACATGTGGTCAACGACTCTTTTGATTTTATGTACCCGACCTTGGTTCCATGCCCAGATTTTTGGGGAGATATAATAGCAGACACGGATGCCAATTTTTTTTGCAAATTCCGCTATTTTAAGATTAAATCCGGGGAAATCTATTAAGATCAAGGTGTCCGGACTTTCCTTTGTAATATCCTCTTTGACCAACTTTAGGTTTTTTCGGATTTTTCCGAGATTTTTGATCACCTCCACAAACCCCATGAATGCCATTTCTGACGTATGTATCAAAGGCGTTTGTCCAGATGCCTCGTACATCTGATCTCCACCCACAATACGGAAGCTAGCTTCTGTGTCTTCTTTTTTTAAGGCTTTAATCAGATTAGCGCCGTGTAAATCTCCAGAGGTCTCTCCAGCAATGAGGTAATATTTCATTCTAGCTACATTCAATGCTATAAAGATACGATAATCCGTTGGATATGGCTAATAACCTTATATCCCTAGCTCGATCTGGAAAGTTCCGCCCCACGAGTTACCACTATTTTTATTACTAAAATCCCCATTTGGTACGGTATAATTTGCGTTGAGCTGGAATTTCAATCGGTGAGCCTTCATATACTTCGTCAATCCCAGTTCAATAACATCCAGCTGATTTTCATAATCCCGCAATTGCTGATGCGGTTTTATATAGGTGTAGCGGGTCGCCACTTCATATCCTTTATTAAGAAGATAGGATGCTTGCTGATTCACGCCCCATCCTTTTTGTGCATATGTCAACTCGTCTTCGGGACCGTCAATTTGATTAAATTGATCGTCCACGACATTGAATGGATCTTTCACGTCACGGCGCATGTATTCCACTTGGTAAGCAAATCCTTGATATTTGAAGATTGCATCAGCAAAAGAAGTCTTGAGCGTGAACGGATTTTTTACATACCGTCCAAGCTGTCCACCTTCTCTGGTCGTGCGGTCGTTGTAACTATACCCACCCCCGATGGAAAGTTTCGGTGTTTCCTCACGCTCGAGGTCTCCTTCGGAGTAATCACCATCATTGGTAAAATCTCCCAGGGGTAAAAATTCAACACGACCGGTATAAGCTAAACCATTATCTGTGCCTAGCGCTGCACGTCCTTCACCTGTAGAGATGGCCGCTTTTGCATGTATAGGCATCTGACCAATTTTCTTGCTTAGGTTAAAAGACATACCAAAGTCTCGATCTACTGTAAAGTTGCTGTTGACTAACGATCGATCTGCAAATTGCAATTGACCGGACGAGTTAACACGCTGACGGTTTCCGGGTAATTTGTTCTGTCCAAAAGAAATGTAAAAGTCATCGGTAAAATTGTAAAAAATGACCGCATCACGTACGATATTTGGAACGCCGCTATCGTCAAAATCCTGATCACCGCGCGTGAATGCTAACTGTATAGAGTAGGAGATCTTAGGGGTATAAATGTAGCCATCCATCCGTAAACGTAGCCTGCGGATTCGGGCATCGAACTTATCATTATCTTCGTTATCCAACACATTATTGAAACCGAGTCTATTTTGCATCCGAAATCTAAAATTGGTGTAGAACAAAGAGTCATTACTCATGTATTGTATCCCTTTGAAATTTAAGATGGTTGCCCGGTCGTCTCTTTCCTGCGCCTGGCTTTGGAGCGTAAGTAAAAGGCAACCTGCAGTCATTAACAATAGTCCAATTTTAATCTTCATGCGTATGGTTATAAAAATGTATTTTTAATACGTAAAGCAAAATGCCAAAGATAATATTTCTTGGTTTTACTTTATGCTATACTTGGATACGAAATTTCATTTTAATTTTGGAAAGAAATAGGAATAGCGTGAGCGACAATAGACGAAAGATAATTCATATTGACATGGATGCATTTTATGCGTCGGTGGAGCAACGTGATTTTCCAGAATTGCGAGGCAAAGCACTTGCAGTGGGAGGTTCGCCGGATGGTAGAGGCGTAGTGGCAACGGCGAGTTACGAGGCCCGGAAATTCGGAGTGCGCTCGGCGATGTCTTCCCGACAAGCGCTGCAGCGTTGCCCGCATCTGCTATTTACTCGACCTCGATTTGATGTATATCGGGAAGTTTCGAAACAGATACGGGCAATTTTTAAGCGATACACCGATTTGATAGAGCCGCTTTCACTGGACGAGGCTTATCTAGATGTGACGGAAGACAAGCAGGGGATAGGCTCTGCAATTGAAATTGCCAAAGCAATTAAAGCGGCTATTCGTAATGAATTGGGATTAACGGCATCAGCGGGTGTATCTGTCAATAAGTTTATTGCGAAAATTGCTTCGGATTATCAAAAGCCGGATGGATTAACGTTTATCGGACCTTCTAAAATTATTTCTTTTTTAGAACAGCTTCCTATTGATAAGTTTTTTGGCGTGGGCAAAGTGACAGCTGAAAAAATGAAAAATATGGGTATACATATGGGAAGAGAGCTGAAGGAGTTTACCGAGGATGAATTGATCCGCAAATTCGGAAAATCCGGCAAATTTTTCTACCACATGGTGCGTGGAGAGGATAGCCGACCGGTAAAGCCTAATCGGATCGTCAAATCTATTGGTATAGAAGATACGTTTGAAACGGATCTTAAAGAGGAGCAGGAAATGTTGAAGGAATTGAATGTGTTGTGCGAAAAATTGGAAAAAAGATTAGAGGGTAAAGCAAAACAAGGCCGTACCGTGACCTTGAAAATAAAATTTGCAGATTTTACACAGATAACGAGAAGCAAAACAAGTATGTTTTACCTGAATACAGCGGAAGATATTTTCCGACAAGTAATGGATCTTTTCAGCAAAGCGGACATGGAGAATAAAAAGGTGCGGCTTTTGGGAGTAACGATCTCTAATTTTTATGATGCTGATCTGGAAAAATTAAATAACCCGCAATTGCGGTTGTTTTAACATTTTTTTCATGGTCTGACGTATGTATGTAGTAGCTTCTAAGTGTATTTTGTGGTATCCGTATTCCTTATAACATAAAAAAAACTGTGCATTTTTGTGGAATATATACCCATCGTGGTATAATTTTCATAGGTAGATTGTATCCGGCATTGCCTCCCCGGTAATGCCGGATCTTTTTATACAAAAATACTGTTCAACTATAAACATGCGCACTAAAACTAATAAGACGAAAGGCCTACAAATTCGATATTCTCTAGCAATACAAGAAAGTGTTGTAAACGCTATCCTGTCCGGTGAATTGCTGTTGGAAGAAGCGATGGCAAATTACGGCATTATGTCTAAAACTACTATTGTACGTTGGTTAAAGAAAAATCGGGGTATAGAACGCGGGATCTAGTTTATCAGACAAGTTTCTTGTCTCTTCTTTATGGAGGGATATAGCAAAAAAACATGTAGCTCTAAGGCTACATGTTTTTTTTGCTTGATAGAATATCTGTAAATATATGTTGATATTCTCTAAATTCGCTCCATCTACCATTTCAAACAGTTGTTTGTGTGGAATAACAATAAAAACTAATTTTTTGAGGTACCTTATGAATATGAGTCTATTTAAACCTTTTTGGCATGTCATTTCTAATAGGCATATTGAGAAAGATATGGATAAATTGCTGATCGTTAAGATACAGTTGATGAACCAGTATGCGTTTTTGATAGCCTTGATTTTTATCCTCGATGCTATTAGAAACCTATCAGTCGGAAAGCCGGTTAATTTTATTGTTTTGGCTAGTTTAGGTAGTCTATTATTTACGTTATCTTGGTATACGAAAATATATTTTAATGCCAAAATTGCTATCTTGACTTTGATGGGCGTAACCTGTGCGGTGTTTTATTCTTGTTCTATAGCCGGTTTTCATAATGGAATAGCACCTTATTATTTCACCGTTCTTTTTGCTACATTATTTATTTTTAACGAGCATAATAAACTCTATAATTTGTTTGTTTTTCTGTGGGTTTTTGTCCTGTTCTATGTAGTTCAGCTGTTTGATTTAACGTGGTTTAGTGAGCTTTATTCGCAGATATATTTTCATGAAAATCCGCAAGCTACCTTGGTCCAGGCGGTGTTTTTGCTAGTCATTAATGGTTATTTTATTATGTTGAAAAATAATGAAATGCAGAAGCTGTATCACCAAGCTAAGTATAACTCCATACGACCATCTAATCCAAGTGTCAAGCTGTCTTCTAATATAGCGTTACCGTCAGTAGAGGACGTCGTAAAATTAGCGCAGGAAGGCGACCCCGCATTCATTGCAACGTTTCAGCAAGTGTTTCCTAGCTTTTATGCGAACTTATTTCAGCAAAATCCAGATATGACACAAGAGGAATTTAAATTCTGTGCACTTTTAAAGCTAGGATTTACGACTAAAGATATCGCAAATTATAACCATCTGGCAATCCGCACGGTACAGACAAGAAAAAGCCGGCTCCGTAAATCGTTTCGTGTTCCTCCTCAAGAAGACCTCTATATTTGGATAGCCCAGTTTTGATATTTATACCTCCGAACCCTCCGCCAACGATTTGATAAATTCGGAGGGCGATACATCTGTCACCTTTTTAAAGTTCAGCGCAAATTTACTTTGTGACGAAAAACCTGCTTCGCGTGCGAGAACTGCTATTTTTAATCTCCGGTAATAGGGATCATTTCTCAGTTTCTCAATAATGTAGTTAATCCGAAGCTCATTGATATAATTGAAGAAATCTTTTTTCTTATGCGAATTAATGACAACGGATAAGTATTTCGCATTCGTATCACAGTAGGTTGCTAGATAAGATAGTGATAAATCTCTTCTCACATAAAGCTGTTTGCTTTCAAATTCTTCTAATTCGGCCAAAATTTTATCTACGGTTTGTTCTGATATCACAGGTTGCGAGGAGGGTTCACTGTCAGGATCCGTATGTATATCCGATGGCGTAAGAGGACCGTTGGTGGACAGCGGAGGGGAAGGTGTGTCTTCTTTGTTAGTTGATTCGTTTCTTTTCTCTGCCGGTAAGTGTATTGCTCTATGCTTTTGCTTGGGTTGAGGCAGAAAAAAATAGAGTGTAAAGGGTAGAACAATTAAAATACCTGTGATGAAAAAAAGCAGTTTACTGTTTAATTCCCGGCGTATGCCTTCCCTTTCACGACCCAATATGGTATAGGAGCTGTTCAGAAAATCAGCGGATTGCCTATAAATTCTTGTTACAATAGAGTCCTGAATTCTCTTAATGGTCCGTATCTGGTTGATATCGTTTGTGCTGCTGTAATAGCGGTATGCAGTTTCGTTTACTTCCTTTTTTAATTGGAGGTAGTGTGATTGGCCTGCTATGCGCTGGGCAGTGTCCAGATGCAGTTTTGCTTTTGGGAGTTCGTTCTGGCTGATATATATATTGGCTAGGCCGTTATGAATTAACGCGGTGACATGGTTGTCTGGTAGGTTAGTACTCAAATGCAACGCCGTTTTGAAATGCACCAATGCTTTTTCGTCGTTCCCCAAAAGATAATTATTGAGTCCCAGTAGTTGCTCATTTCCCATGACAGCAAAAGATTGGTCTTGTCCTGCGTTTTCTAAATATTGAGCGGATTGCCGTATATAGGCTATTGCCTGTTCATAGTGTTTATGTGCCATTTCATAATAAGCCATTTCCTGCATAACCAGTCCTTTTGTCGCATTCGCTATTTGCAGGTCTTTGACCTTTTCAACGACTGTCAAGGCCTTTTCTGCGTATTCTTTGGCAGGCGTAAATAGACCTGCAATCCTATACTGTGTAGCTAAAAAACCATAAATACGCGTTTTCCAATTTACCTCTTTGGTGTCACCTATGATTTTCTCTGCCTTGATAGCATATTCGATTGCCTTTATAGGTTCGCCAACTTGTTGGTACAAAGAAGCCGTTAGCATTAGGCTGCGGGCTTGTAACAATGGTGTTTTAGAAATAGTATATAAGGAATCTGCAATATGTAAAGCTCTGGAGAAATCCTTTTGAGAAGTTTCCAGATATGTTTTTACATATAGTGTATTATAAGCATCTAGGTCTTGGGCGCATGTAATAGTTGTAAATGTAAGTGCGTAAAAAAATAACAAGCGAGCTTTCTTAATCATGATGGTTTTATTCCGTACCTGCTGCTAAAGCTAAAGGTTAAAATTATGATTTAAAGATGTGTTAGTAAATAGTGTTATTTCTACAAAAATGCAAGCATTCCTTTTGAATGACGAAAAATTAGATACGTCACAGGTACTTCAAGGCATACTACATAGGTATTATATATGGTGATTAAAGTGTGGTGTGGATTCACGGTAGCTTGCATTTCTCTATTGCTGTTTTAAGATGTATTTTTTTGATTTATAGTTGTTTGTATGTTTTTTTATTTAGTCGTTTTAAGTAAAGTGTACAAAGTAGGCGTTTTTTACTTTCTCTATTGTGGTTATACTATCTCTTTTTTCTGGATATCCCTCGCGTTAACTTTGTGGCAACAAATCAAAGGTAAATGCCCAGATATTAATCGTAAAGAATTGAATTTTTTTGAAAAAAATAAAAACCAATAACACAAAAATGGAAGAGCAAAAAAGTCCGCTCATACCCGAGAGGGAAATTTTTAGAGCAGAGAAAAACGAGAAACGTCGTTACCTCGCACCTACGATGGGGGCGATTCTCGTGGAATTGGAAAGTCATATTGCAGCGGGTTCAATCACCGTAACACAGGAGAATCAAGAAGTGCAAGAAGGGTGGATGGAAGACGATATTGTAAGAGATATCGAAATTGATCTTTATTAAGCTAAGAAAATGAAAATAATGAAAGTGAATTTTACGAGATTACATACTTTATTTTGTGTGTTTTTTGCGTTACTCGTGACCATGTCCTGTACGAAAGATGGGGATACCGGCGCATTTGACGGTGACGGTATTCGGGTACGTGTCAATTTACGCGAAGGCGTTATGAATGACCCCAACCTACTCAAACAGCGTGCGTCTTCCGCAAACACCAAAGCATCAACTTCGGATGGTATACAGCGTCGGATAGTCGACTTGGGTAATGACATTACGCTGGTTGCGGAGTTAGTACCGGAGCAAGCATCTGCGGCATTACAGACAAAGCAATCTGCGAGCAATGGATTAAGAGCTGCGGCGACGCCCGTGAGAACGGACTTACCCGTTGGAACAAATTACAGATTGTTGGTCTATAATACGGCCACCGGGGCTGAAATACATCGTCAAGATGTAACGGTAACACCAACCTCTTCCACCTATACGGACATTGTGCTGGATGCGCTGGAAGATGGCAACAATACGTCCACTTTTACATTCGTTGTGTATTCCTTTGGCCAGGCAGCCCTCCCGAGTTTGCCGGCAAACTCAATATTGAATAATGTCGAGTTGACTGTTGCAGGGGCGCATAACAAGCTGATGTACGATCTACAGACGGTCACACTGTCTGATTCTCCGCATGAAGGGCCGCATCCGCTGGATCTGGTTTTGTGGAATCAGCTAAACGAGATTACAACCTATATCGATCTAACGAGTTTTGGTACACCAGCATTAAAAGAAATTTCAAACCCTCGTTTTGTATCGGCTTCCCATGAGAGTGGTAATCGTGCTAGGTTAAAGCTCTCTGATGGAAATATAACCTATTTGGGTTCTGCTGAAGATATGACCATTCCGTTTGATCCTATCGGTTCTGCGGGTACGACTCTTGCCATTAGTACGAGTCCCACCGTGCTTGTCCATGATGCAAGAACAGATGGCCATCTGATCATTGACTATCTTGCGATCGAGGCCGAATCGCCGGGTGACAATTATGACCCTGATAACCCTAATGCGACTCCGCCACGGCTCATCACTGTTCATCCCCGGATTGAATTTAACGATTTAGCGATTACACCGGGTGTGAAGTACGATTTACGCTTGAGGTTAAGTAAAGGGAATTGTATTGTACGCGTGGATTTGAGAGAGGATGCCTATTCTTACGCTATCAATACCACGCCACCTAATGAACCCGCGAACAGGAGAACTATAACCGGTAATGGCAGCACCCCAAGCAACAACAAGGGCACCGTTACGACGGAATATACTGTTTATGGTGCTAACGATCCAAATTTCGGACTGGTATTGGACATCCTGCAACTGGACAACTCGTTCAACATGACGATTAACGGCCAAACATTGGCCATTCCTGTACCTCCAAGCACAGGGAACGCCGGTGGAACAGCGGGAGAGATCAATTTTGAGAACGTTACTAATGGTATACAACGTACGGTGAAATTTATGGATAATTATGCAGAGAGCGATTGGGATAACATATGGGAGGTTCATGGGAATGACTATGGCTATGGACATATCCCGGTTGTTCGAGTCGCCATTGACCATAACGGAGATATTAAGATGTGGGGAAGAAGAAATGACAGTGATCCGGTACTATACGAAATGGAGCTGATCAATGGTATACAGTGGAATCCGAATATTATATGGCATGCGGGAGCTGATAATGCTGTGGAGATCAAACAGTATAGACAAGGGCTGACGGAATTAGATTTCGTAGTTTACGGAAGACGCCTGGTGGATTGTACTACTGGTGAGATTATCTCCCCGCAATAACTCCGTATAACTTAGTATTAACTAACAAAAAGTAATAAATAAGAATCAACTATAGATGAAGAAATTTATTGTCCTATCTCTTTTCGCGTTAGGTGGTGCAAGTGCCATAAACGCACAATCACTACCCGTACAGCATGATACAACCGTGACGGTATCAACCGATCGTTATAAAGTCGTTACCAACCGTTTTTTTAACAACTGGTTTTTGGGTGTCGGTGGGGGAGCTAATATTTACTTTGGTGACCACGACAGACAAATGAAGTTTGCAGATCGTATTGCGGCACCGGTACTTTCCGTCCAGCTGGGTAAATGGTTTACACCGGGTATCGGTGTGCGAGCCAATTTTACGCATGGACGGGTTAAAGGCGTCACGCAGGAGCTGGGCAAGTTTAGTACCGGGGAAAAATATAACGACACGGACTATCGCCCATTAGTAAAGGAGAAATTCAATTATCGCCATTACCATGCAGATGCGTTGTTTAATTTATCTAACCTATTTGGTGGTTATAAAGAAGATCGTTTCTACACATTGAACTTCTATGGAGGTCTTGGCTGGATGGTCAATGCCAGCGAGGCCACGAACGGAGCGCCTTTGACCCAGAAATTGCGTGATGTGAGTGCCAACGTAGGTATTGAAAATGTATTCCGGTTAAACAGATCATTGGATTTAGCCTTGGATATCCGTGGCGCCATGGTTGACGATCGTCTTGATGGCGAGGACGGAACTAACAAAGTTAAAAACGAACGGCAGGAAGGGCCCTTGTCGGCGATACTTGCCTTGAAATATAACTTCAATAAACGTAACTGGGATAAACCAACGACAACGGTTATAGAAAGTAGTTATGATGAGTCCTTGTTAAACGAGCTGCGGGATCGTGTAGCGAAGTTGGCAGCAGACAACGATGCGTTGAAACGTCAATTGGCGGATGCCAAAGGAGAAGTTATTACAGAAGTGAAGTTCCAAGACAGAATTTTGGCTGCCCCGATTCTCGTGACATTTAAGATAGATACTTGGGAAGTGCGTAATGAAGCACGCGTAAACCTCGGATTCTTTGCGGAGATGATCAAAAGAGGTAGTCCGGATGTCGTGTATACCATTACCGGTTACGCGGATAAGGGAACAGGTTCTGTCGCCCGTAACGAGCTGTTGAGCCGTAACCGTGCAGCTGCGATTAAGAAGGTCTTGGTAGAAGAATTTGGTGTCGATCCGGCGAGATTACGTACAGAGCATAAAGGTGGTGTCGCGAATATGTATTACGACGACCCTAGGGTGAGCCGTGCCGTTATTGTCATTGGGGAATAAACGCGTATCCCTGCCCACGGTGGTCACTTCCTGTGTTCTTCATCGAACACGGGAAGTTGCGCATAATAGCGTCAAAACCTTCTAAGGAATTTACAGATGTATATTGTACTCGTTTCTTGTTGTTTTGTAATTGCCGTCTTGCTAAGCAGGGGGATGCTTCCTGTTATCATGTTAGTAACATACAAAAAACGTCTTTTTGACCCCATCAACGCCCGCAAAATACATCAGCACATTATTCCCCGCCTGGGTGGCGTTGCTTTTGCTCCCATTCAATGCTTTTTGGTCGTCGTGTCCCTGGCTTTTGTCATCAAGGTCGCGAACTTCGATATGCAGGTCGAGTCTTGGGCAATCCTTCCCAGTTTCATGATGCTGCTATGTGGTTTAGGCATGCTCTTTATGGTCGGCATTGTTGACGATCTTGTAGGGGTAAGCTATAAATGGAAATTCGTTATACAGATTCTTGTCGCGAGTTTTTTTCCTTTTTCCGGGTTGTGGATCAACGACCTGTATGGGGTTGGATTGATCGTTTCCCTTCCAGCCTGGATCGGTATGCCGTTGACCGTGTTTGTGGTTGTTTTGATTATCAATGCTATTAATCTGATTGATGGGCTGGATGGGCTTTGTTCCGGTGTGGTCACCACGGGATGCTTGATACTAGGCGTTTTGTTTGTGTACTACCATGCTTGGTGGCATGCCTTATTTGCGTTTATAACGGTAGGTATGTTGATTCCGTTTTTCTATTTCAATGTATTTGGGGCTACCAGTCGGCGGCGGCGGATTTTCATGGGAGATACAGGGAGCATGACTTTAGGATATTCGATGGCATTTCTAGCGATTAGTTTTACGATGAACAATGCTCATATCAAACCCTTTTCCGAAGGAGCGATTGTGGTAGCGTTTTCTTCCCTCATTATTCCTGTTATGGATGTGGCGCGTGTGATGTTTGTCCGCTGGCGAATAGGTAAACCTGTTTTCAAACCGGATCGTAATCACTTGCATCATAAATTCTTGCGAATGGGCATGTCACACCGAACTGCTATGTTGGCTTTATTAGGTTTGGTATTGTTTTTTTCGCTGTTTAATATCGTTATGGTGGGGCTGATTAGCAATAACATTGTCATCCTTTGCGATGCAGGTCTATGGTTGGGGATTCATTATCTGTTCGATAAAATAGAGCAACGCTATGTCCAGCCGTTGACGCTCCCGACGGGAGAACATCTTAACACGGACAGTATAATGCACGTCGAAGAGGAAGAACGGAATGAGGAGAAGAAAAAGAGCGATTTAAAGACTAAACATCATCCCGGTTTATGGGGAATATAATATATAGATGAAGATTATACTCATTGGTGGGTCTGGGTTTGTCGGCACCCAGTTAATAGATCGATTGCTAGAAACTTCTGGAGTAGAAGTATTAAATATTGATAAAAACAACAGTTCGAAATATCCGGAGTTGACTCGTATCGGGAATGTGATGGATTGGCAAACGCTGGCACATCACGCCAAAGGCGGTGACGTGGTAGTACTACTCGCGGCAGAACACCGTGATGATGTAAGTCCGATTTCGTTGTATTATGATATTAATGTAGAGGGGATGCGGAATACCTTAAGGGCGATGGAAGAAAATGGTATTAAGCGGCTGATTTTTACGAGTTCTGTAGCGGTGTATGGATTGGATAAGGATAGTCCTAATGAAGATACTGCTATCGACCCATTTAATGATTACGGCAAAAGCAAGTGGCAGGCGGAGCAGGTTTTGCACGTTTGGCATCGAAATCATCCCGACTGGAATATCAATATCATACGCCCGACGGTAATTTTTGGTGAAGGCAATCGGGGCAATGTCTATAATTTATTGAAACAGATCGCCAGTGGCCGATTTATGATGATTGGCAAGGGAAATAATAAGAAGTCGATGTCGTATATCGGTAATATCGTGGCGTTTATCTGTTTTTTGATTGCAGAGAAAAAGCAGGAGGGGTATGAAGTATATAATTATGTGGATAAGCCTGATTTCACAACCAATGATTTGGTGCATCATACCGGACATATTTTAGGGAAGAAAATCCCGACTATTCGGATTCCGTATGGGTTGGGTATGTTGGGTGGTTATGGGTTTGATTTTTTGGCGTTTATTACACGTAAAAAGCTGAATATATCGTCGGTGCGGGTGAAGAAATTTTGTGCGACGACGCAGTTTTCTTCTAGTAAGGCGATGTCATCGGGCTTTGTTCCGCCGTATACGATGGAGGAAGGTTTGCGGCGGATGTTGGAGGAGGAGTTTTAGGAGAGCTGGATTATTAATTAAGCATGGAGTTCAGAAAAGATATTCAGGGGCTAAGGGCTATAGCGGTACTTTTTGTATTCGTATTTCACTTATCACATTCATTCCTGCCGGGAGGCTTCATAGGTGTGGATATATTTTTTGTGATCTCAGGTTACTTGATATCGAAAATTATCATTTCAAAAGTAGCCACACAGGATTTTAACCTGTTGGATTTCTACATTGGACGGATTAAGCGAATTGTTCCAGCCTATTTCTTTTTACTGATTGTGGTGTGGATAGCTTATTTCTTTATCTATCTAAATGCGGATACGGGAAGATTTAAATTATCCCATTTTTGGGCAATGCTTTTTAACTCCAATTATTATTTTGCCGGCGCTGACAATTATTTTGGGGCATCAAGTAATGAAAATCCGCTATTGCATACCTGGACGTTAGGCATCGAGATGCAATTTTATCTATTCTTGCCGTTAATTCTTTTTATTCGTCATAAAAAGGTTTTAGCGGTTTTATTAATTGCTTTTATTGTTGCTCTTTTTTCGTATAGTTCATATCAAATATTCTTCGAGGGGAATAAATCAACGATGTACTTTTCGTTGTTAGCACGGACACCTGAATTTCTGATAGGTGTCCTTATATCCGTATTAAATATCGAGAAGAAGAGTTTTTTTGTTAATAATTCTTTTGTTTTGAGTGTGCTGGGGTGTGTTGGCTTATTGATTTCGGTGATGTTTTATCAGGATATTTCTCCTTTCCCAGGAGTACTGGCCATTCTCCCTTGCATTTCTACCGCTATTTTGTTAGCCGTGCCTTCCAGTAGGGTTAATAGGATATTGTCACACAAAGCATTAACATACATAGGTGAAATATCCTACTCAGTTTATTTATGGCACTGGCCGATCATAGCGTTTTTCAGATACTATCATAATCGGTACGATTTAACTTTTGTAGAACTATTTGTAATCGTCATACTCACTATTATTACATCAATAGGTTCCTATTATTTGATAGAGAGGCCGCTTCGATCTTCAGGGAAACTTAAATTTTATCTTCCTCTTACTTTAATGGCAGGAATCAACGTTTTAATGATATACTTTATTACGCCGTTGAAGTTTTCGTATTCCCGAATTCCTTTAGAATATATTTTCCCAACCTTCGGGAAAGACTCTCACAGCAATACATTTAAGAGCGTTGGTTTGTACGGGGACACGGCTTATGCAGAGAAGAGAATTTTGCTTATAGGGGACAGTCACGCGCTGACTTTTGTACCGTATTTGGACACGTTAGGGAAAAAAGAATCTCTTTTATTCAGAGCAATAACAAACGATAAATATCCAGCACTTCCGGGACTCTCTAAGAAAGAAATTTCAGAAGGTGATAGATTCGCTATATACAAACAGCTGGAACTATATATTGATAATGAAGTCGATTCGGCAGATGTCATCATTGTATGTTTTGCTGGCAAAGGAACGAATCTATATCCAACCATAGAAGGACTTTTGACTAGGTTAAAAAAGAATCAGAAAATTTTATTTATCTCAGATTATCCCACTCTGAATATAAATCCGGTAAGAATAAATCGAAGCCACGTCAAAGACAAGACAAAAAATTTTGATTATATCAAAACATATACTGCTTTAGATAAGAGGATTCATAAGCTGATTCAGGATAACAAGAATGCCAATATGATAGATTTTTCCGCCTACCAGTCTTTTTTTGACGATGCACCGTTCTATAACGATACACTTATTTACTATGACGGAGGACACTTGAACTATTGGGGTTCGGTAAAATATGAGGAGGCTACCGGAAAGGAATTTATGAAATCTTTGAACTGGGCATTGGAAGACAAAGATTAATAAAATGAGTGTCAAATTTTGGAAATAATCTGAATGAAAGTATATGCGATAATACCGGCACGGTCCGGCTCAAAAGGATTTAAAGACAAGAATATTCAATTAATAGGTGGCAAACCTTTAATAGCCTATTCTATAGCCTTTGCAAAACAATTGGGCTGCGACAGAGTGATTTGTTCTACGGATAGTGTGGAATACAAACAAATTGCGGAAAAATATGGCGCGGAAGTTCCATTTTTAAGGAGTGCATTTGCTGCAACAGATACCGCGATGGAACAGGATATTCTGTTAGACCTGTATCATAAGTTTGAAAAATATGATATTGAACAACCGGATATTATTGTTTGGCTAAGACCCACTTTTGTTTTCAGAGACTTAGCATTGATTAAAAAAGGCATCAACTATTTGATGGAACACCCTGAAATCACTGCCGTTCGAACTGTCTGTGATACGGAAGCCCGGCTTTATGATATAAAAGAAGGAAATCTGGTGCCTTGTTTTGATGATCATGGAAAATCCATGATTAGGCGTCAGGATATTGGAAAGCGTTTTAAAGTATTCAGTACGGATATTTTCAGATTTGGTAAGGATAAACTGCACGAGGATTTTATTGGCAGAAATGTACATGGTCTGGAAACAAACAAGATCTGTGGGTTAGATATTGATGATGAGATTGATTTTGAGATTGTAAAATATCTGGTTGAGTCTGAAATGGATGAGGTCCAACAATTTTTATGCTGATGACCGTTTGTGAAAAGATAAAGCATTTAATTCAAGCGAACCTATTAGACATTTTATCGCTTAGAGTTACCAAGATGCTGAAGGAGGATAATAGTTATGTTTCTAAAGGCGACTTGTTGTGTGAGTCCTTGATAAAAGACTGTATCCGTACGGAATTTCCGGGGTACGCATTGATTTCCGAGGAATCTCCCGAAGATAATATGAAAGCCTTTGAAGCAGATAAGATTATCATCTTGGATCCGATAGACGGAACAGAAAATTTTGTTTCGGGCTTGAAAGAATGGGGAGTGGCTGTATGTGTGTATGAACATGGGAAGCATGTGGAGTCGATGTTGGCACTACCGGAACTTGATCTCTATATGAAGACTGGAGATCAAGTTCCGCGATTTGAGTCGCGTATAGCGGGCATATCATCGAGCTTAACAAAAGAAGACATACTTAAACTGGAGGACGGTTTTGAGTACCGTATCATTGGTTGTTGTGTGTATAATATGTACAACGTGGTATCGGGGGCATTCTATTCATTCGAAAACCCTAAAGGTGCTAAAGTATGGGATATCATTCCGGGGTTAAATTTAGCCTTGGAGCATCATTTGAAAGTAACCGTAAATAATAAATCGTATCATGGAGAATTGCTTAGACCAGATCAAAAATATATTTTCCGAGTCGAACAAAACTAAAGTTGCAATAGTTGGAAAAGGCTCTTCTTTGAGCCAAATCCAATTGGAGCGATTAAAGGAAGACTACTATATCATTGCATTAAATGATACGGAGGTTTTTTTGAAACCTGATATGACGGTGTTTTATAGAACTGATCTCTTGTCTTCTCTTGCTGCTCAGGGTTTCCGGTCGGATTGGTATCTTGCTCCGCGGGAATTGAATGTGCCGCAGAAAAAACATTTGGCGGTTTCCTACTTTCCAATGGATCAAGAAGGGTTGGAGCGTATATATGCCTATTTTTATGCGGAAGACTTCTTTATTTTAGACTTTACCCTATTGTCAGCAATTAAGTTGGCCATGATATTTCAGCAGGTAAAGAAGGTTGCTTTGGATATTGTCTTTTTAGGTTTTGATTTTTACATCGCCTCTGTTCGTGCGGATGATATGCAAGGATTGGAATACCGTAATGCACATTTAAGGACGCAAGAATCTATATATATTACCTTAATTAGAGAACTGCAAAGCAAAAATGCCTTGCTCAATTTCCAACATATCGGTGCTAAAAAATACAGTACTAAGACGGTAGAAGATTTTAACAAAGAGCTTGACAAGTATATTTTCAATGGTAGCTTGCCAAGTAATTCACAGCTTTATCAGAATTTGCTAAAATCGCTGGACGAGACAAATAAAGTAATCGTGGTCGCGGAATTTACCAACAACCATGTTGGAGACCGCAATCGGCTGTTGAAGATGATCGAGCTAGCTGCGGAGAGCGGGGCGGATATGATTAAGGTGCAGAAACGTGATGTCGGAACATTTTATACCGAGCAGGAGCTTGATTCGCCTTATAGCTCGCCATTCGGAACGACATTGCGGGAATATAGATCTGCAGTCGAATTGGATGACGAACTATTTACATTATTGGATGCAGAGTGCCGTAAGCGAAATATCCCCTGGTTTGCTTCGGCCTTGGATTGGAACTCCTACCTGTATTTGCAAAAGTTTGATTGTCCAATGATAAAATTACCTTCTACCATTTCTGAACATAAAAATTATCTGCGAAAAGTAGCCGACAATTTCAAAGGAGAACTTGTCATATCCACAGGCTTTACGGATCAGTCTTATGAAAACTTTGTGTTACAGCATCTAATACGTGACAAAAAACTCTTTTTGTTACAATGTACCTCATCCTATCCGACACCGCCTGAAGGGTGCCAAATAGCAGTAGTGCGGCATTACGAACAGCTAAGGGAGCGGTATCCGAATATTGTTCCGGGCTACTCCTCACACGATTTGGGCAGTTTGGGATGTATGATGGCGATTGCAGCAGGAGCGAGAATGGTGGAAAAACATGTGAAATTGGGTGATTTAGAATGGGTACATTTTGACTCTGTAGCCATTGATCTATACAACAATCAATTTAAAAACTTTGTAAACGACATCCGTAAAGCCGAAGTTATGTGCGGAACGCGAAATAAAAAAGTGTATACGTTCGAGCATCATAAATACCAGGTAAACGATAACGTAAACTAATGGATCTATTGAAACGCATTCTTAACAGGTTGAAGTACGATATCCAGCGATTTTGGCATCGAAGGGATTACGAATGTCGTATTCTTATTCCTTTTGACGAAAATTGGTTTAAGGGTAAAAGAGTGGCTTTGGTTGGAGGTGCCGATTCGGTCTTGAAAGAAAAATTGGGAGCATACATCGATGGATTTGATGTCGTGGTACGCATTAATAGAGGAGTCGAAGTCTTGG
Organism: Sphingobacterium corticibacterium; assembly: GCF_004208525.1. Lineage (GTDB taxonomy): Bacteria > Bacteroidota > Bacteroidia > Sphingobacteriales > Sphingobacteriaceae > Sphingobacterium > Sphingobacterium corticibacterium. Next base: position 547,297 of record NZ_SGIT01000001.1, read on the forward strand.
ATAAACAAAAGGATTATGTCGGCAGTAGAACAGATTTTTTGTTTCATCTTTTTCAGGAAGGGGATCTACCGGGAGATAGCCCCGTAACACCGAAATTATGGGAGGAAAAGAACGTTGGGGTAGTTGTGTTTTCCCTAAATGTATTTCGTTCATCTTACGGTTTTTTTACGGTCAAAAAAGTAGTCGAAAGGACGAAAAAGAAATTTAGGTTTGCGCAGGTGGTTCCTGAGCATTACAAGGCTAATGCAGAAGTCTTACATCCTTTTCCACCGACCACGGGCTTTGTAGCTATTAATACTATTATGCAGTGTATGCCAGAAGAATTGTATTTGACAGGCATTACTTTCTTTAAAACGGCGCATAACGCGGCATATAGATCCGGTGATTTGACGTATTATCAGGATCTATTCCGTAATAATGGTATCCACAATCCGGAATTGGAGTACCGGCATGTTAAGAATCTGTATTTAAGTTATCCGGATGTTCTTGTGCCGGATAATACATTACGGGAAATTTTTGAGACAAATTAAAAGCTTCTGAAAGAAAATGGGAAGGATAAATTTAATTTACTGGGATAAAAATAACTTTGGAGACGCTTTAAATCCGCTCCTGATAGAAGAGTTTTCCGTAGTTGGAGCAGTGCAACATAAAGATATTGAGTTGTCTTTAAAAAAACGTCTTTCGATTTTTGCGAAAAGTATATTGCTATTCAGATATAAGGATTTGGGAAAGCTGATTTTCCCATGGCAACATACGCTTGTGGCTATTGGTTCAACTATTCACTGGGGCAATAAACGATCCAGTATATGGGGAGCAGGTTATATGAACCATTTTAATCGATTTAAAGGCGGACGTGTATATGCTGTACGAGGGAAACTCACAGATCGTAAGCTTCAAGAAGAGGGTTTTAGACCCTGTGGTGTATATGGTGATCCTGCACTATTGTTGCCTTTATGGATTGCTCCTCAGAGCACAGCCAAGAAATACAGGTTGGGCATAGTTCCTCACTGGACGGAGGTAGATGAATTCAAGTCACTGTATGGACACTGTTGTAAAATTATAGACAGCCGAACAAAAGATATTTACAAGATTGTGCATGCGATTTGTGAGTGCGATTATATATTATCTACCTCCTTGCATGGTCTGATAGTAGCGCATGCGTATAAAGTGCCTGCTCTATGGATAAAAAAGGGGGATATTGAAACAGACGGCTTTAAATTTTGGGATTATTTTTCATCGGTTGATATTCCACGTTACGACGGGTTTACGAATATCCAAGAATTATTGGATAATGAACGAAATTGGTTAGCACTATTTGAACGGCATACTGATAAAGCTTTTATACAAAATAACCTGGCTAAAATACAGGCTGATTTGCTCCGCGCCGCTCCTTTTCCCATTAAAGAAAAGTATCTGAAAAAAGAAGAGAAAATGGGGCAAGTGCTATAAGAATCGGGATACTTTAAATTTAATTACGTGAAAGCATTTTTTAAAGAAAATTTCAAAACGCTGTATTTCTTTTACCAATACTTGGGATATAGGATGTTTTTACTCCTTTTCTTCAGTTTTCTGATGGTGTTGATGGATAGTGTCGGGCTGGCTATGTTTTTACCTTTGTTGCAGGTGGCAGATGAAGGAGCAGCAATTGGAAAAGAAAATGATAAGGTTGGATATTATATCAGCCAGTTGTTTGATATGTTACATCTTGACCTCAATGTTTATACTATGTTGGTACTAATTGTCATCTTGTTTTCTGCGAAAGCACTTTTCGCGTACTACGCATCGAAGTATTCAGTCATCAATCAGCAGTTATTTGCTAAAGGACTTCGGCTTAGACTGGCCGATGGCCTTAGAGATATGGCATATAAAGATTTTGTTACTGCAGATATAGGAAGAACGCAAAACTCACTGATAGGTGAAGCTTGGCAGGTGGTAAATGCCTGTAGTCTATATCTTTCCGCTATCAAAAACGGTATGTTTATTTTGGTGTATCTTGGTTTTGCCTTTTTCTTTGATTGGAAGTTTTCCATACTGGTGGCATTGGGAGGAGGGCTGTCAAATTTGTTTTACAAGAGATATTATACAAAGACTGAGAAGCTATCCCGTAATATTACGCAAAATAACCATAGATATAGTGGTATAGTGGTTGAAGTAGTTAACCATTATAAATACCTTAAGGCAACTGGTCGTAATTATCTTTTTTTCAACCGTCTGAAAGATGAATTGGATCGGCTGATAAAAAACAACATTGATGTAGGAATCTTAGGTGCTCGATTAAGTGCCGTACGAGAACCTATGACGATACTGGTAATATGCGTGGTGATTATGGTGCATACAGCTATATTTCAATCGCCCTTATCTGCAATCATGATTATCTTACTGTTATTTTATCGGATCATGCAAAAGGTGATGGATATCCAGACATGTTGGAATAGCTATTTGTCAGGCGTGGGTACTATTGAGAATATGCAAGATTTTCAGTCTTATCTGGATCAACATCGGGAGGTGTACAGCGGAATTCAGCCCCTTCAGCGTATCGATTCCATCGAGTTGAAAAATATCCAATTGTTTTACCAGAATTATAAGGCACTAAACAATATTAGTTTGCACATTGAGAAAAATCAATCGATAGCTTTTGTCGGAGAATCAGGGTCTGGTAAGACCAGTTTGATCAACCTGATCAGTACCTTAATTCCCTTTGACGAAGGTGCGTTTTTAGTCAATGGAAAGGGTATAGAGCTATTTTCCAATGTAGAATACAAAAGTAAAATAGGCTATATCGCACAAGAACCGACTATATTCAATGCCGATATTTTTGACAATGTTACTTTTTGGGCGGAAAGAACGGATGAAAATTTGCAAAAGTTCGAAGAAGTTATCGAGATGAGCAGTATGAAAAATTTTCTCGAATCTTTAGCGGAAAAAGAAAAGACATTATTAGGGAATAATGGTATAAATATTTCAGGCGGTCAAAAACAACGTATTTCTATTGCTAGGGAACTGTATAGAGATGTGGAAGTACTTATTATGGATGAAGCTACATCAGCATTAGATTCTGCTACGGAGCATTTGGTCAAGGAGAGCATTGAATCCCTCAAAGGAAAAGTTACCATTATTTCTATCGCCCATCGCTTATCTACGATTCAGCATGCAGATAGAATCTATCTGATGGAACAGGGGGGGATCGTAGCAGAAGGAGATTTTGAGGAATTAAAGCAAAAATCAACTTACTTTAGAAATCTCACAGTGTTGCAAGGAATGTAAGATATAAAAAAGGGAAATATAGGTTTCATGATTAAAACATATTTAAGACATATAAAAAGAACAATCACATCTTATTTTAAGTATTTGGATACTAACAAACAATTTGTGAAGCAGCCGTGCCGCTGCTACAATTATTTTCCAATTGATGCTACAAAGGTACAGGATACTTGGCTTATGGATTTTGTAAGGCATTATCATGTTGTTCCGGACGGAAGCAAGTTGAACTTTATTTCTGTATTTGGCAATAAGGAGATTATTCATTTTGTCAAACGACCGCGGGTTTTTTATACCGGAGAGAATATTCATACAGATATTGTCAGCAAAGCCCGTTTCCAATATTCGCATGATTATATGGCTAAATGTGACTTATCGATAGGTTTTGATTACCAGGTCAGCTTTACGAATACTTCTTATATACGGTTACCGATCTGGGTATTCTATATTATCCCTTTTGATGCAGATTATGCAGGGATCAAAGCAATTATCGATCGATTAAACGACCCGTCTACACGCAGGGGAAATCGGGATAAGTTTACTGCCCATATTGCACGGCATGATAACAATGGCATCCGGAGAAAGATAATCACGGCGCTACAGGATATTGATCATGTCGACTGTGCGGGGATGTTCATGAACAATACGAATGATTTGTTCGAGAAGTTTGGCGATGATAAGCTGATTTATCTAAGCACCTTTAAATTTAATATTTGTCCGGAGAACAGTGATACAACAGGTTATACAACGGAAAAGGTTTTTGAATCGATCCAGGCTGGCTGTATACCCGTGTATTGGGGCAGCGATAATAATCCTGAGCCGGATATTTTGAACCCAGAAGCTATTATCCTTTTTGATGAACGAAACCCCAAAAACACGCAGGCGAAGATTAAAGAGCTTTATGATAATCCCAAGGTCTATGAAGAGTTTATTCAAATTCCGCCATTCAAAGAAAATGCTGCGGAGGTGATCTGGACATGGATAGAGCAATTGAAAAGAGAAATGAAACAGTTATATAAAATAGGGGGTTAATCAGCGAAGCTAATATGATTGACAAAAGCAGGTTACCGTTAGTGAGTGTTATTGTTCCGATTTATAACGTGGAGCAGTATCTGGAAGTTTGTGTCGAGTCACTTCGCAGACAGACCTATGCTAATCTGGAGATTATTTTGGTAAACGATGGTTCTCCGGATGGATGTGGGGCGATGTGTGACAGGCATCAGCAATTAGATGATCGGATTGTAGTTGTGCATAAATCAAATGGGGGGCTGTCCGATGCCCGTAATGCGGGGTTGGACATCTGTACGGGTGAATTTATTGCTTTTGTGGATTCGGACGATGTGGTCCATTGCCGCTATGTAGAGTTATTGTTGAATCATATAAGCCAATCGGATATGGTGTATTGTGGTTATAGTAGTTTTGAGGATGATATTAATATTAATCCCTGTGCGGAAATTCCGACGGAAGAAGTGACTTATCATACCCAAGCGGATGCTTATGGGATATTGACTGATCCAGCAAATACTTTGCTGGTGGTTTCTTGGAACAAACTCTATAAGCGTTGTTTGTGGGATGGTTTGCGTTTTAAAAAAGGAGTGTTACACGAAGACGAATTTATTATCCATCATCTTGTCTGCAAAGTGCAGAAGATAACCTGGCTTGGTGTTCCATTGGTATATTACAGACAACGAGGAGAAAGCATTACGTCGGACAAGCGTAGTAAGAAATCGTTTACGGACAAACTGAATGCCTACTATGATCGGTATCTGTTTTTTATGGCAGAAGGCTTATTGATAGAGAAAAATATCCTGCTACAGCAGATTTACTATCGGTGTGCTATGAAAACCGTGGAGAGAGATAATGTTGTCTGGCGTAATTTGAACAGTTTTAAGCATATCATAGGTGTGGAGGACCTGTCATTTCGCCTGAGGCTGATCTTGTTGTTGAAAAAATATATGTACCCCTTATACACGGCAATGTACAGCTTAGGGAAAATATAATGTGATGGAACAACAAGCACCTTTGATATCGATCGTCATGCCCGCATATAACGCGGAGAGCACTATTGCAGTGAGCTTGGACAGTGTTTGTAGGCAAAGTTTTAGCAGATTTGAGATGGTAGTTGTTAACGATGGTTCCACAGATGACACGGTAGATATAATAACGGAATATGCCGGTCGGGATGAGCGAATTAACTTGGTTAGCATCGATAATCATGGAGTCAATTTCGCACGGCAACTAGGAGTGCAGCGCGCCACCGGAAGATATATTACATTTCTGGATGCGGATGATCAATTGCAGGAAGATACTCTGGAAATGTATCTGTATCATATAGAAGAACATGATGTATTGTTGGCGAATTGCTTTGATGACGGGGTTCTAGAGAAAGAAGAATACCTTTCCTTAATGATGGACGAACGATTGCCGAAAGAGCTTTGGGGAAAGATGTTTATAAAGGAGCTGCTGACGGATGATGTCATGACATTGCCACAGGATATTGGTATGGGAGAGGATTATATCTGGAATATTCGGGTTACGGGTCGGGTAAAGTCAGTGAAATTGATTAGAGATAATTATTACTGCTATGATGATCAGAATCCGCAATCGGCAATGCGTAGGTTTAAAAAAAGCATCGCATACGAAAAGCGTTTTTTAGATATTTTGTTCCAATCGCTTATCGAGATGGGGAAAACAGCGGAAGAAGCCCGAGACCTGTTGACTATACAGCGTTTCAATATGTTTGTGGGTTTGGTGAGAGCCAAAGGGATAAGTATAAACGATCCCTTTGTAAGGGAAGTGGCAAAACCGACAAAAGTGCTTCGCAGAAAACGGAATAGGGTATTATATGCGATTATGTGTGTGCAGAGTTTTCGTTTAAAAGTGTTTTTGGTACGGTTATATTTTGAAATAAAACCCCGGTAATTGGGTAGTTAATAAGTTTTGACGATGATTTACGTTTCTTTTGTTTTACCGGCCTACAAAGCGAAGTTTTTGAAACAAGCGATTGATAGTATTTTGCATCAACGCTATACCAACTTTGAGCTCATTATTGTCGATGATGCCTCTCCGGAAAACTTAAAGGAAATCGTCGATCGGTATACCGATGAAAGAATTTCTTATTACCGTAATGAGAAAAATCTGGGCGGGAGGAATTTAGTAGACCAATGGAATCATTGTATTCAGTATGCTAACGGAGAATATATTGTATTAGCTGCAGACGATGACCTGTATCATGAAGATTATCTTCAGCAATGTGTGGCTTTGGCACAGAAGTATCCCGATGTGGATTTGATAAGAGCGCGTGTGGCACAAATAGATGAAGAAAATCAATTGATCGGTATTGATGGCATTTTGCCGGAATTTACCAGCAAATATCAGTATCTGCATTATTGGTTTGCCGGTGTTGCCTTTACTTGTATCGGAAACTATATGTTTAAGGCCAAACCGTTGAAAGAAAGTCAATTTATTAACTTTCCAAGCGCTTTCTGTTCGGATGCTGCTACGGCTATTATGATGGCAGAACAGGGTGTAGCCAATACTGCTGAAATGCTGTTTAGCTTTAGAATATCTACTATTCATTTATCCAGCAGTAGGAAACACTTGAAAGAAAAACTGCATGCCAATACACAGTTTTATAAGTGGTTGTTTGCGTTACGATATGATAAGCCGAAAGATCCACTGGATTTGTATTGTTATCACAGGATTGCACACCATCATATCTACAACAAATGTGTATATGATTATTATAATCAGGTTATCAAGTTTTTGCCTGTGAGTAAGTTGGGATATATGAAATATTGTACTTTATTGTCTGCCAAGGACAAAAAAAAAATGGTACTTCGTTATTTTTTTGATAAAATATTTAAGCGTTAAATACAAATAAAATATTATAATATGGTTAATTACAATGTCGTTTTTGCAACTGAAGTAGGTTCAGAAACAGATTTTGAATACGAATATATCACAGAAGTTTTACTTAGAGACGTTAAAATAAATCAAATTCTAAGTAAGAATAATAGTGATCATGCAGTACAGAAAAACGATGCAATAATAATTTATTCTTGCAATAGGCGTAATTTATCCGATGATCAGCACCAGATTTTTAAGGTTTTTGACAAGCCAATATTGATGCATTTATCTAACGAAAATCAAAACCATAAAAGTCGATACTATAAGAAAGCAAAAGCAGTGTTACGTTCTGCAAGTTGGAACCCATATACGTTTTATCCGAAGGTTTATACTGTCCCAGTAGGTTTTCAGTCAGGTTATTTAAATAAAAGTCCAGATAGCCTTAGTTTCATAGATAGAAAGTATATCTGGTGTTTTGCGGGAGCTATGAAGTTTGATAGGCATGAAATGCTAAAATCATTCTCTGATATTACCCCTCATTGGACGTTTCAGTCGAAGGGTTGGCAAGGAAGTACATACAAGACAACTTCAGAACTAATAGAAGTTTATAAGTCATCTGTTTTTGCACCATCACCGTTCGGAAATATAAATTTCGAGTGTTTTAGAACAATGGAAGCTTTGGAATGGGGTTGTATCCCTGTTACGGTGAAATTTTTAGGAGAAGACTGCCATAAATATATATTTGGAGCCCACCCCTTTATTGTAGCAGATAATTGGGATGCAGCAGCGGAAGTTGTAAGGAGTTATTTATTGAACCCTGATGCACTTTACAAAAAACAAAAAGAAGTATTTGAGTGGTATCAAAAATTTAAAGATAGTTTAGCACGAGATGTAAATAAAATTGTTCAGGAAGAATTTGAAGGGCTTGAAGGAACGCAATTTGATTATCAGAAAAGATTGAAGTACAACTATAAATTAAAATGGAAATTTACAAAGCACTTTATGCTAAAATGGTATTTTCAGATTTTTTTTGACAAGATCAAAATGATCAAGTAAAACTATTTTGATAAAATATATGTGTCCATGGTAACCAAACGCCTGAAATTAATACAAAAATATGTCCAATGATTAGTAAAGTACCTGTTGTATTGGCTTTCACGCCTAATTATTTTGTCCCGGCATGTGTGACGATCACGTCCATCTTGCAAGGGTCGGGGTCTGTTTCTTTTCATTTTATTAGCTTGTTGAGCGAGCCTTTACCGGAGTATATGAAAGAAAAGTTGATACGCATCGGTGGACACAGGGCGACCTATTCTTTTATCAACCTAGAGGGACAATTGCAGGATATCTATATAGACGAACAGTATACCGTGGCCGCTTCCTATCGCTTACTGTTGCCACGCTTGCTGTCGGAGTACGCGAAGGTCCTTTATATTGACTGTGATATCATTGTTAACAATAATCTGTCCGAGCTATATCGCTTGGATTTACAGGGTAATTATCTGGCTGGCGTATTTGAGGTACCATTGGATTTCCAGATTCCCTATATGGAAGAATTGGGATGTAATCCAGAGGAATACATGAATTCAGGTTTCTTGCTGATGGATTTACAAAAGATGCGGGAAGATGGTTTGGTTGAACAGTTTATGAAAGCTTCGAAAGTAGATTATTTACAATTTCCCGATCAAGATGTACTTAATCAGGTGTGCCAAGGGCGTATTTTAGGATTACCACCGTACAACAACAGTATCCGGACTTTCTTTCTGCCGCAATACAGGGAGCGATTTTTAGCGATGTACTCTCCAAAGGATCTGCTCGATGTAAATAGGAAAGGCAATATTCATTATACCGGTACAAAACCTTGGGAAGCATTTACGATACGGTTCGTGGATTGGTGGAGGGTGTATTGGACATTGCCGAAAGAAATTAAACAGGAATGGAAGATGAATAAGAAGCTACATTATATGGCTATGCTTTTAAATACCAGAGCAGGAAGTAAGGCTTTGAGGAGTATTCAAGCTATTTATCGTAAAATAAAATATTCTAGCTAGGGGAGATGAAGCACGCTTACCTGATCATAGCGCATAATGAATTTGAGGTACTTCACTACCTCATATCAGCACTCGATGACGAGCGCAATGATATCTTTTTGCACCTAGATAAAAAGGTAAAGACTATGCCACGTATTTCGACTAAAAAAGCCGGACTATACATTATGGACAAGCGAAATGATGTGCGATGGGGACATTACATGCAGGTCAGGACGACGTTAGACATACTTTTCTATGCATATAATATCAGGAAGTATGCTGTTTATCATGTCATATCAGGAACGCATCTGCCTCTGAAATCGCAGGATGAGATACATTCTTTTTTCAACACTCATCTCGAAAAAAACTTCTTCATGCCAATGTCGACAAATGACGACGAAACGGATTTAAAGATACGGAGGTATAATTTTTTTGTGAGGAATTTTATGCATCGAAATCCTAAAATACGCCGAGTTGATCAACTGTGCTGGCAGATAGGGATAAAAGTGCAGAAGATTATAGGTTATAAACGAAACCGAAATTTGTCCTTCCAAAAGGTGTCTAATTGGTTTAGCTTAACGTCATCGGCAATTTCTTGGCTGAGGGAAAATGAAAAGACCATAGCAAACAGGTACCGATACACGTTATGTGCAGATGAGTATTTTGCCATTTCGGAACTTGATAGATCGCCACTAAAGAATAGTATAGTTTTTTATCCTCATCTTTTGAAGACCGATTTTGTCGGTGTAAATCCGCAAATCTATACATCAGAAGATTATCCAACATTAAAAAATACGCCATACTTGTTTGCTCGAAAATTCGGAGGATCGGATTTAAATATTGTGAAACGTCTTGTCAACGAATTAAAAGCCAATAAAATATGAAGCACGCTTATTTGATACTTGCCCATCATCAGTTTGGGTTACTGGAACTATTGGTTAAATCACTGGATCATGCTTGTAATGCGATTTTTATACACGTAGACAAGAAAGTGGCGGAATTGCCTGTGGTTCAGACAAAAAATGCAGCGCTTTATGTTCTTGATGAGCGTGTGGATGTCTACTGGGGAGACCTGTCGGTGGTAGAAGCGGAATATGTGCTCTTTGAAGCAGCTTCTCATGCCGGACATTACGATTATTTTCACTTAATCTCGGGCGTGGATCTTCCCATTAAATCATCAGATGACATCCGACAATTTTTTGAGAGGAATAAAGGAAGGGAGTTTATCGGCTTTTATAAAGATACGGAGTTCGCCCAACTCGATCGCAAAATGCAACGATATCATATCTTTCCACACGATTTCATAATAGATGGATCTCGGTCTAATACGATTAAGAGGATTATCCGAGCTGTACTTCTACGAATTCAAATTGCACTGGGGCTACGCCGCAATAAAAATATCGACTTCAGAAAGGGGACACAATGGGTTAGCGTTACGAGCGATTTCGTTCATTATCTGCTTTCCTGCAAAGAGGTGGTATTAAAAACATATCATCACACTTATTGTCCGGACGAGGTTTATAAGCAGACCTTATGTTGGAATTCGACATTTCGGGATAACGTGTATGATATGACCGACGAGGGGAGAGGATCATTGCGGGCGATTGGCTGGCAGGACGGCAATCTCTACGATTGGACAGATCAGGATTTTGAAGAAATTATGCAATCGGAGGGATTATTTGCGAGGAAGTTTAATAGTAACGACATGGAGGTAGTACATAAAATATTTAGAGAGATTTCGAAATAAGGCTATGGAGGAGTTAGATAAAAGGCAATCGGAGGTCATTGACACATTACGTTTTCCATTAATTATACTGGTTGTGTTTGGTCACATGCTTGGCTTTGAAAATAAGCCCGTCGCATTTGACTTATCAGTCGAAAATATTTATATCTTTTTTAGTGAACTGATCTCTCATGGATTGGCCAGGATAACAGTTCCGGCATTTTTCCTGTTTTCGGGATATTTTTTCTTTCGAAAGATGAAGGAATGGACATTCTTGTTCTATTTTTCACAATTAAAGAGGAGAATATGGACATTATTAATTCCCTATCTTATTTGGAATTTTTTAATGATAGCCGCTGTTTTACTGAAAAATTATGCTTTCGGTTTAGTGGGAGCAACACCAGACGAGTTCATGAGTAGCCTACAAGGAAACCATTGGTATTTTCATTTTTGGGAATCACCTATCAACTTTCCACTTTGGTATCTGCGTGAATTGATATGTATGTCTTTAATCACGCCACTGTTTTACTTTCTATTTCGATACATTAAAGTATATGGTCTGTTATTGATTTTATGCGTTTATGTTTTGGGATGGGAGGTACGATTAACTGGATTCAGCACCTGGGCACTATGGTTTTTTGGTGCGGGTGCATATATAGGATTTAATAAACAGAATATCTTATATTATACTCGACCAATGAGAAACCTGATATATTGGATAGCTATTGCTTTACTCTTAAGTATAACATTCTCTGTCGATACCATATACCATGGCTATCTGAGCCGGATATTCCTAATTTTTGGAGTAATGGCCACGATTAACTTTATAGACGGGATGACACAAAAGAAAATAACAGATTTTTTTGTACGGATGTCAGGAACAGTATTTTTTGTCTATGCTATTCATGAAATCTACATTATTAACTGGTTGAAAGGAGCTTTAGAAAGATTGGCTGGAGGCAGTTGGGGAATAATGCTTGCCGGTTATTTCATCGTTCCTTTTATCTGTTTAGGAATATGTTTGGGATTGTATTACGTTTCTAAAAGGATTGCTCCGGGGTTGTTGGCTATTAGTGTGGGTGGGCGATGAATACTTTACAACCCATAGTTTCGGTTATTATTCCGGTGTACAATGCGGAGGATACACTGGATATGTGTTTGAATCTACTGCAGTCACAGACCTATAGCAATCTGGAATTGCTATTTATCAATGATTGTAGTACAGACAGTAGTCGGGAAAGTATAGAGAATTGGGCGAGAAAATTGGAAGATAGGGAGTACGTAACAGTGAGAATAATAGACCATGAACGAAATATGGGCGTCGCTGCTGCTCGAAATACCGGACTGGGTCATGCTACGGGGCGGTATGTCTATTATGTAGATGCCGATGACGCCATTGAACCGGATGCGATTGAGGTATTGGTAAATGCAGCCGTGGAACATGACGCGGAGATTGTGGGGTGCAATTGGTTTTTGAGTTTCGAGAAAAATGAGCGCAAGATGAATCAACCAGCTTTCTCTACCGCTTATGAAGGGCTAATGGGGATATTAAATGGCACCATGCGGTGGAATCTTTGGCTGTTTTTGGTTGAACGATCTTTATACGAAAATAATAATATCCGTTTCACGCCCGGTTTGGATATGGGAGAGGATCTGATGGTGATGTGCAAGCTTTTTACATTCGCGAATCGGGTTACTTATGTCGATCGTACGCTGTATCATTACCGGCAGTCTAATACTGCTTCCCTCACGAAAGTTTATTCTGCTAAGCATATTAGGCAGGTAACCCAAAATGTACAGGAGATAGAACGTTTCTTGAAGGAGAGTAGTTTCGCGGATCGATTAACAAATCACATTGAATTTTTAAAATTGAACATCAAATTACCACTACTGATTTCTGATGACCAGGAACGTTATAAGCAATGGCTGGATTGGTTTCCCGAAGCAAATAATTATATCATGCAGAACAAAGCACAGCCATGGCGAACCAGAGTGTTGCAGTTATCGGCCTATAAAAAGCAGTTTTGGGCCGTACAGCTGTATTATCGGATAATTAATCAAGTGGTATATGGTATTTTATATAAATAAATAATATGTTACGAGCATTAAGACAATTTGCAGTAGGTGCTGGGGTAAGTTTTTATTTGTTTCCTTTTGGGCTGTTTTTCTTTCCGGCAAGCGTAAACATGAAAAACTTGATGGCGTTGTTGGGACTCTGTTTCGTCGTGTTTCATAGTATTCAAAACAAGACCTTTCATATCTCTAGGAGTTTGTTTGGCGCGTATGCCATAGCACTTTTGTTTTCAGTGACTTGCCTGTTTGCGATTGACTATAATGGGACGAATGATTTTAGCTATGTGACGTATATCACATCTTTTTTAATCTGGACCTGTGGTGGCTACGCCGTTTGCACCTTGATACGGTACGAACATGGAACGGTTAATTTTAAATTGATAACGTTTTATCTGGCGGCTGTTTGTCTGGTACAATGTGTATTAGCCTTGATGATAGACCGGATACCTGCTTTTCAGTTGTTGGTCGACACCTATATTTCGCAAGGACAGGATTTTTTACAAGATGTTAATCGGCTATACGGAATAGGTGCGTCTTTGGATCCGGCGGGAGTACGCTTCTCGGTCGTATTGATATTGATAGCGACCTTATTGGTAACACATCCTGAAGTAAAGTCCAATAAAAAACACCTGGCTTTACTGACGATTGCTTATCTCGTTATTGTTATGGCCGGCAATATGATTTCGCGGACGACCACGACCGGATTTGCGCTTTCCTTTTTTGTGTTGGTCTATTCAACCGGTATCTTTCAATTGGTTATCCGGAAAGAGTACTTTAAATTCCATCTTATTTTCGGCAGTATTTTAATCATCACGGTGGCGGTGGCTACGTTCTTTTATCAGACCGATCCGGTTTTTCACAAGAATCTACGCTTTGGTTTTGAGGGTTTCTTTAATTGGGTGGAGACCGGGGTATGGCGTACCGGCTCGACGGATAAGCTGGATAATGAAATGTGGATATGGCCGACAGATTTTAAATCCTGGATAATCGGTACCGGTTTATTTGGTGGTTATGTTTATGGGACGGATATCGGCTACTGCCGCTTTATCCTGTATTGTGGCGTAGTAGGATTAGCGGTATTCTCATCCTTATTTGCCTATTGTACCTATATTTTTGCTGGGAAATACCCGCAGTATCGTTTGTTGTTTTTCCTGCTGTTGGTGTACACCTTTGTGGTGTGGATTAAAGTATCTACGGATATCTATTTTATCTATGCCATTTTTTTTGCCATGGAAAAAGAATTATTTACCTATAAATCCGTAAAGGGGGCGGAAGTAACCTTAGTTTATTAATCGGATGAGAGAGCAGCAGATGAAAATTGTTTATTGTATCAATAATACCTGGTACGCAGGCGGCATGACAAGAGTCTTGGCAAACAAGGCGAACTACTTGGCTGCACAGGGGTATGAGGTGGTTGTGATAACTACAGACCAAGGCGGACATATTCCGCATTATCCGCTCTCCGAAAAAATCCAGCAAATAGATTTGGGGATTAACTATCTGGGAGCAGATCGTAAAGGAACCGCCGCAAAGATTATTTATACCCTGTGTGGTCTGTGGCAGCATAAACAGAAACTTCGTAAACTGCTAAAGGAATTAAAAGCGGATACCGTGGTGTCCATGTTTACCCGGGAGATGTTCGTCTTGCCCGGAATACAAGATGGGAGCAAGAAAGTGCTGGAAATTCATACCTCACGGTATAACTGGCTGCGGTTACGGAAAAATAAAGGGATAATCGGCAAACTGCAGAACGTCCTGGATTTCTATACGGTCAAGCGCTTTGACCACTTTGTGGTGCTGACAGAGCAGGACGAAGTTTTTTGGAGAGGTATAAAGCATATTTCTGTTATACCCAACGCAAACTCGTTTGAGCCGAAAGAAAGTTCTGCTTTAGATCAGAAGACGGTACTCGCAGTAGGCAGATGTGATGAAGGAAAGAATTTTAAAGATATCATAGAAGCCTGGGCAATAATACAACCTATACATCCGGATTGGCGGCTCAAAATTATAGGCGATGGCGAATTAAGAGGAAGCTTGAAGAAACAGACAGAGCGGCTACGATTAGATTCTTCCGTTATGCTTCAGCCATATACAAGGGATATCGTAAGTGAATATTTGAACAGTTCGGTGTTTGTTCTTTCATCTATATATGAAGGCCTGGGTATGGTCCTATTGGAGGCACAATCCTGTGGGGTACCGTTAGTGGCCTATGATTGCCAATGTGGTCCCCGTGAAATTATTGTGGAAGGAGAAAATGGCTTTTTGGTGGACGTTGGTGATGTGGATGCACTAGCTAATCGTATCATCCGGTTGATCGAAAATGAACCTTTGCGGGTAAAAATGGGGCAAGCAGCCAAAGAAAATTCCAAACGGTTTTCGGAAAAGATCATTATGCAAAAATGGTTGGATTTATTCCATCAGTTGCAGAAAGGGAGGGATAACTGGTGGGGATAAAGATTGTTTTTTGTATCGCGGGTACCTTCAATTCCGGAGGCATGGAGCGCGTCCTGGCCAATAAGGCAAATTACCTTGTGACAAAAGGATATGAGGTATGTATCGTGACCACAGACCAGAAAGCGCGCCTTCCGCATTTCGCTATGGACAGTCGGATTGTTCATTATGATTTGGATATCAATTATTTAGATCTTGTAGATAAGGGGCTTATTGGTAAGACTATCGGGTATTTTCGCAAGCAAAAAACACATTTTGACCGACTAAACACACTCTTATGTACTCTGAAAGCCGATATCGTAATCTCGATGTTTGACCATGAGGCTAATCTGGTATGGAAAATAAAGGATGGCAGTAAGAAGATACTGGAAATTCATTTTTCGCGCTTTAAGAGACTGCAATATGGTCGGAAAGGACTTTGGAGGCTGGCCGATCGATGGCGCAATAGGCGGGATTTGCAAATCGCTAAACGATACGACCGCTTTGTGGTCTTGACGCAGGAAGACAAGGCGTACTGGGAGAATCTGTCGCACATACAGGTTATTCCAAATGCCAATAGCTTCCGCCCGGATGAAATATCTTCTGTGGGGGAAAAACGGGTAATTGCTGTGGGGCGCCTTTCGTATCAAAAAGGTTTTGATGATCTCTTGGATATCTGGGCTTCGGTATTGCCTTATTTTCCGGATTGGACGTTGGACATCTTTGGTGAGGGGGAGCTGAAAGAAATGTTGCAATCCCGGATTGACCGGCTCGGTATCGGAGAAAATACACATTTGTGTATGCCGGTGAGTCATATTCAAGAAGAATATGGAAGAAGTGCCATCTTAGTGATGACCTCTCGGTACGAGGGACTGCCTATGGCACTTTTGGAAGCACAGGCCTGTGGCTTGCCCTTGCTGGCGTATGCCTGTAAATGTGGACCTCGGGATATCATTAACGATGGAGAAAATGGTTTTTTGATCGGTGAGGGAGATAAGACGGAGTTTGCCCGGAAAATAATGTTGCTGATGGGGGATATAAGCATGCGTCGGGCGATGGGGAAGCAGTCGCGATTACTTTCTCAAAATTTCTCGGAAGAGCGGATTATGTCCGAATGGGAGAATCTATTTAAGAACATAATTAAAAGTTAACAACACAATATATGCAAATGATGAAAAGAGTTGCACTAATAACGGGGATAACCGGACAGGATGGGTCCTATTTGGCGGAATTTTTATTAGAAAAGGGCTATATGGTGCATGGTATCAAACGGCGATCTTCTTCTTTTAATACGCAGCGTATAGATCATCTCTATATGGATCCGCATGAAAGACATGTGAATTTTAGATTGCATTATGGTGATTTAACGGACTCTATGAATATCATCCGTATTATCCAGGAGGTACAGCCGGATGAGATCTACAACTTGGGGGCCATGTCTCATGTCAAAGTATCTTTTGATTCACCGGAATATGTCGCCAATGTAGATGCGATAGGTACGCTTCGGATTTTAGAAGCCGTACGTATTTTGGGATTGGAAAAGAAAACGAGAATTTACCAGGCGTCTACTTCTGAGCTGTATGGGGGGCTGGTTGAAAACAAGAACAAAGACGGTTTTTACGATGAAAGCTCTGCTTTCTACCCGCGTTCACCATACGGGGTCGCTAAAATTTATGGTTTTTGGATCGTCAAGAATTATCGCGAAGCGTATCAGTTATATACTTGTAACGGTATTTTATTTAACCACGAGTCGCCCCGGCGCGGTGAAACGTTTGTAACGCGCAAGATTACGATGGCGGTAGCGGCTATCGCTATGGGGCAACAACATTGTCTGTATCTCGGCAATCTTGATGCATTAAGGGATTGGGGCCATGCCAAAGATTATGTCGAGGCGATGTGGCTGATTCTGCAACAACCGCAGCCGGATGATTATGTGATCGCGACCGGTAAAGCGACTTCGGTAAGGGATTTTGTAATCATGGCTTTCGCTGAGATCGGGGTGGAGCTCGAATTCGAAGGAAGTGGCGAGCACGAAATTGGACGTGTTAAACGCGCTATAGATGGACGATACAAATTGAATATTGGTGATATCGTTGTGAAGGTGGATCCGGAATATTATAGGCCTACAGAAGTGGATTTGTTGATAGGCGATGCAACAAAATCGAAAACGGTATTAGGTTGGGTGCCAAAATATGATTTGCCGGCATTGGTAAAGGAAATGGTGGAATCGGATCTAACATTATTAAATAAATAAGAGGTAGCATATTTCGATGGATAATACAGCTTATATGTCAACAAAAATAATCGTCGTTTCGGCCGTTAATTTGAATGTCGGCGGAACCTTGACCATCTTGAGAGATTGCCTTCGGTATTTATCGACGCTCGCTGCAAAAAATGAATATAGGGTTGTAGCTGTCGTCTATAAAAAAGAACTGGCATATTATCCAAATATTGAATATATCGAGACGAAATGGCCCAAAAAACGTTGGTTAAACCGTTTGTGGTATGAGTACGTAAGTATGAAAAAGATATCGAAGGATATCGGTGCAGTATATCTTTGGTTCTCCCTACATGATACAACGCCTAACGTTATTGCTGAACGACGGGCGGTTTATTGCCATAACCCGTTTCCCTTCTATAAATGGAAATGGCGTGACGTATTGTTGGCACCGCAATTTGTACTGTTTGCGTTGTTTTCAAAGTTTTACTATCAAAAGAATATTCATCTGAACAATCAGGTGGTCATACAGCAACAATGGATGAAAGAGGCGTTCCACCGTTTATTCCACTTATCAAAAGATAAATTGATAGTGGCTTTGCCAGATCTACCTAAATGGGATGAGTTTGCAAATGAGGAGTCCATAGTGATAGATGGGGAATATCGGTTTGTATACGCCGCATCCCCCAATAGCCATAAAAATTTTGAATGCCTATGCCAAGCGGCTGCTTTGCTGGAGAAAGAGGGCGTGACAGGGTTTAAAGTTTTGATTACCGTAGCGGGAACGGAAAACAAATATGCGCGCTGGTTATATAAAAAATGGGGAAAATCGACATCATCAATACGATGGATAGGATTTCAATCTAGAGAAAGCTTATTTAGCTATTATACACAAAGCCATTGCTTAGTTTTTCCGTCGAAAGCGGAGACGTGGGGATTGCCTATTTCAGAGTTTTCGACATTGAAGAAGCCGATGTTATTGGCAGATATGCCCTATGCGCATGAGACGGCCGCAGGAAATGAGCAGGTGGCATTTTTTAAACCGGAGGATCCGACGGTATTAGCAGATCAAATGAGGAAGTTAATTCAGCGAGATCGCTCTTTTCTCCGTGCTATACCGGCAAAAGAATATGAAAATCCTGTAACACATTCTTGGGAAGATTTATTTTCGATTTTGACGCAATGAACATACTACAGTTAGGGAAATTTTATCCCATTCGGGGTGGCGTAGAGAAGGTAATGTACGACCTGTCGCTTGGCTTGTCGGAACGGAAGGTACGTTGTGATATGCTTTGTGCGTCAACAGAAAACTATCCCGCCGGAACGATAGAACTGAACGATTTTGGAAGTGTAATGGTGATGCCCACAAAATGGAAACTGGCAGCAACCATGTTAGCACCGGCTATGATTACAACACTTCGCCGGATTGCGAAGTATTACGATATTATTCATATTCATCACCCTGATCCGATGGTCTCTTTGGCATTACTTCTTTCGGGCTATAAGGGAAAGGTGGTGTTACACTGGCATTCGGATATACTGAAACAAAAGACGCTGTTGAAGCTTTATGCGCCATTGCAAAACTGGCTCATTAGCAGAGCGGATGTCATTGTCGGAACAACGCCAGTATATGTGGCCGAATCGCCATCGCTCCAAAAGGCACAGCATAAAATCGATCATATTCCGATAGGGGTGTTGCCGATAACAGCCACGTCAGAAAAGGTTGTCACGATTAGAGAACGGTATAAAGGTAAGCACCTGATTTTTTCATTAGGACGTTTGGTGGATTATAAAGGTTATGAATATTTGATTCGAGCCGCTGGTTACCTAAACAATAACTTCCAGATTGTTATCGGTGGGAAAGGGCCTTTGCAAGAATCGTTAACCGTATTGATTCAGGAACTGGGAGTGGAGGATAGGGTAACCTTGTTGGGCTATGTGTCGGATGAAGACGTGCCGGGCTACTATGCGGCGGCCGATATATTTTGCTTGAGTTCCATCTTGAAAACGGAAGCTTTCGCGATTGTACAGATTGAGGCGATGTCCTGTGGGACACCGATCGTATCAACACATATCGCTGGTTCGGGCGTAAGCTGGGTTAACCAGGATGGCGTGTCTGGTTTGGTGGTAGAAAAGGAAAATCCGGAAGCATTGGCGAAGGCGTTTGAAAAAATAACAACCGACCCCGTGTTGAAAAGACGATTGTCGGAAGGAAGTAGAAAGCGGTATGAAACACATTTTACACGAGATAAGATGGTGGAGAAGAGTTTGGAACTGTATAACTTATGTTTATGAAAAAAGCCATACGATTTGCATTACGACCATGGCGGAGGGTTTGGAACAAGATTTTAAAAATAATAACATGATGAGATTACGGTCAGATTTAATTCTTAGACGTTTAGGTCACGAATCTATAATCGTAGAACCCGGACAGGATATGGTGGACATGTCGAAGGTGTTTACGTTCAATGATACCGCTGTTTTTATATGGGAGCGTTTACAAGGCAGGGAATTTACCTTGGAAACGGTGGTTGAAATGCTATTGGAAAACTACGAGGTAGAAGAAGATATAGCCAGGCGGGACGCACTTGCGCTGCTACAGACTTTTAAAGAACATGGTTTACTGATGGAATAGCGATGGTATTACAGGGTAGAGTGGGCAAAGCCTTTTTCAGTTTGTTGCGTGCCGGTCTATGGAAACAAGGGGTCGATATGCTGGGATGTTTTCCTTTATCGGAAGAGGAATGGCAGGCCTTGTACCGTATCGCACGTCAACAAACGGTAGAGGGTATCGTGTTTGACGGCATACAAAGCTTGGAACCGACTCTTTTACCCCCAAGGAAATTATTGCTGCTATGGCTCGTAAGGGTTGAAAAGCTGGAACAAAGGAATCGTCGAATGAACACTGTATTGGCAGAACAGGCGTTGTTTTTTGACAGTTGTGGCATCAAACCCGTGCTGTTAAAAGGGCAGGGGATAGCAGCTGGATATGCGGAACCGTTGCGCCGGGTATGTGGAGACATTGACTGGTATTTTTCGAACAAGGAAGACTACCATGAGGCCAACAGGCAGATCAGAGCAAAGGGAATAGAATGGAACAAAATGGCAGGAAATAGTATTTGGTATAGGTGGAGAAATGTAGAGATAGAACACCATCGGAACATTTTTGATATCTACAACCCATTCGTAAGAGGTTACCTGAAAGAATTTGAACAGGAGGAACAGCCGCGACAGCTTGAACTGTTGGTACAGGAGCAATCGATTATATTGCCCTCGCCGACCGCACAGTTGCTACAGGTAAATGCACATATATTGAAACACCTTCTTTCATTCGGGATAGGCCTACGGCAACTCTGTGATGCAGCTCGTTTATACAGCGCTTACCATACACAGATTGATGCGGATCGACTGCTTGCAGTCTATGCCAAAACAGGCATCTTGAAATGGATTTCCGTATTGCATAAGTTGCTGGTTGATTACCTAGGCATGCCGTCGGATAATCTCCCTCTCCGACGGGATACCGAACGGAATGCGGATTGGATGATGGAAGAGATATGGACAGCTGGTAATTTCGGATTCCATGATGGGCGGTATGTGGATATACAAAACGGCGGGAAGCGGGTTGATAAAAAGAAGAGGCTTTGGAATAACTTTTTAAGATATCTACCGTATGCGCCGATGGAGACGATCAGCTTTCCTTTTATACACTTATTTTCAAGAATATCGGGATAGATGATTAATACGGGGTTGACATATCAATTAAAATGTTGATGGTGACTTATGGACAAGCCGTACTATCTTTTAGTACGATTCTGCTACACGCTTCTGTGATAGAGCAGGACGGGCAGGGTTATGCTTTTTTGGGGAAGAGTGGCACAGGGAAGAGTACGCATAGTCGCTTATGGTTGCTCCATATTCCAAACGCTGCGCTATTGAATGACGATAATCCCGCCATCCGTTGGAATCGGCAGCTGTATAATAGGATAGTCAATCACCTGGAAAAGGTTGTCGCAAACGTACGCATAGGGCAGCTGACCTGTTTGCCGGATCGTACGGCAGCACAATTATGTTATCAGAAATTAACACATCATAAAAATAAATAGAAAAATGAACAAAGTTACTTTATTAACATGGCTATTAGGCTTAGTACTGTTAAATGGTTGTATCGTACCGAAAAAAGTGGTATATGTGAAAGATATGGTTCCGGATACGGTCTATCTTGCCATGGAGATGTTGCCATTACGCCTGCAAAAGAACGATCGTATCCAGATTGTAGTGAGTGCAAGTTCACCGGAGCTAGCTGCACCCTTTAACGGTGGCGTGGGCAGTTATAGAGTAGGCGATGATGGAACTGTATCAACGTCGGTAGACCGTTCCAGTTCGACGTCGAACTATGTAGTCGATTGGGATGGCACCATCGATTTTCCGGTTCTCGGAAAAATGCAGGTGGAAGGATTGACATTGGAGGAAGTGCGGGAAATGGTGCGTGGACTATTGATTTCTAAAGAATATATCAATAGTCCTGCGGTGAGAGTAGAACTGCTGAACTTAAAAGTCACCATGATGGGGGCTGTTGGAAATCAAGTGTTGCAAGTACCAGAGGGACGGATAACCTTGTTGGAAGCGATTACCCGATCAGGAGGGTTGCAGGTTAATGCCGACCCACAGGCCGTGTTCGTGATTCGCGAAGAAAACGGTGTGCGAAAGAAATATGTAAACGACGTCGAATCTAAAGCTGTTTTCGATTCGCCGACGTTTTACCTGCAGCAAAATGATATTGTATACGTAGAGCCTAAGACGGCTGTCATGACGCCGCGTGAACAACAAACGAGGCAGTATATCGGTTTTGGTATGAGTATGTTAAGTATTGCGTTAACCCTGTTCGCCTTATTAAAATAATAACAAAAAAGAAATGCACGTAAATCAATATAGCGGCATAGGTGCCGACGGAAAAAAAGAACAATCGATCAACATAATCGATATTGTTAAATATTTATTGTTTCACTGGAAATGGTTTGTCTTGTCTGTCCTTGTATTTGGTGCGATTTACTATTACCAATATAATAAATCGCCCTTTATTTATCGTAGTACGGAGACGGTGATGATTAAGACACCGACCAACACGCCGGTGACTGCGCGTCTTACACGGACAAACGCCACCAATTCGGTAAGTGTGAAAAGTGAAATATTGCAACTCCGCTCGAAAGAACTGATGGAAACAACGGTACAGCGTATCGGAGCGGAAACGAATTACCTGGAACGTGTGGGGTTACGCGACAACGAATTGTATAGAACTAGTCCGGTGGAAGTCACGCTTGCGGGCAAATCGGAAGATATCGGATATGATATTCTGGTAACGCCGTTGGATGCGAATCAAGTAAGTGTAAGAAAAAGAAATGGACAGTCCCAAGATGAAGAGGTCAAAGTTCCCCTTCATAAAGAGACCAAGACACCCTTTGGTTTGCTCACGGTACGAGCTACTCCATTTTACAATGAAGCATCCTACGGCAGGCGCATCCGTGTGGTTAGGCAGCCGTTGGAAACGGTGGTAAGTTATTTCCTGTCTAGACTCAGCGTGCAGCAAATAGACGGTGATGCTGCTTTACTACAGGTAGCGGTAGAAGATACGAATCCGCATCGGGCAGCGGCGCTAATTACGGAGCTAATTGCGGTATACAATGAGGTCGCGCTGTCGGATAAAAATCAAGTGGCGGTCAATACGGAAGAGTTTATACGTGATCGGTTGGCGATTATCGAAAGTGAGTTGGGATCGGTGGAATCGAATATTGAACGTCTCCAAGCCGCCAATCAAGGCATGGACGCAAAGTCTGCCGGTCAAATGCATCTTGCGGATAGTCGCCAGTTCCAGTCTGAGCGAACCAAAATTGAAACGGATATCAACCTGGCGAATATGATGCGTGAATACCTTACCGAGAAAGACGGGCAATATGAGCTGATGCCCAATAATACCGGACTGGTTGAAGCGAATGTGGAAAGTCAGATTAATGAATACAACACGATGTTGTTACGCCGAAATCGTTTGGTAGAAGGAAGTAGCACGGCAAATCCGGTGGTTGTAGATCTGGATAGAAATTTGGCGTCCATGCGGGATAATATTTATGAAGCGATGGATAATGCGATGCGGGGCTTGAACATCAAGCTGAACAATGTGATACGGGAGGAACAGGCGGCACGTGGAAAAGCGGTACAGGCACCTAGACAGCAACGGATGATGCTTTCAGTAGAGCGGCAGCAGAAAGTCAAGGAAGAATTGTACCTGTATTTGCTTAATAAAAGGGAAGAAAACGCCATCAATCGAGCCATGACGGATGAAAGTATCCGGATTGTTGATTCCGCAACCCGGTCAGGCGCACCAATTTCCCCAAACAAAATGCGGAAATTGGCAATGGGTGTTGCTATAGGTTTAGTTCTTCCAGCAGCTATTTTACTGCTAGTGCTTATGGTGGATACCAAGGTACGTAATAGACAGGATCTGGAAGGGGTGTTGTCGGTGCCATTTTTGGGAGAAATACCGCTATCCAAGCGCAAAACGAAAGATAAATCACACATTTTAGTGAGGGAAACTGGACGGGATCCGCTGACGGAAGCTTTCCGGATTTTACGTACGAATATTAGCTTCATGTCGCGAGATGGCAAAGAGGCGCAGGTAATCACATTGACCTCTTTCGGTATCGGTGTGGGGAAAACGTTCACTTCTTTGAATCTTGCAACGACCTTGTCTTATCTGGGGAAAAAGGTTGCGGTAGTAGATTTGGACTTGCGCAAAGGATCATTGACAACTAGGGTAGGACTTGACGGTGCAAAGGGCGTCAGTCACTATTTGTCTAATCCCGCTATACCGATAGACGTCATACTGCACAGTAGTGAAGAGATTCCTAACCTGCACTTCTTCCCGATAGGCGCCATGGCACCTAATCCGGTAGAACTGTTATTGAGCAAGCGATTGGACGATATGATGCAGACATTGCGGAATCAATACGATTATATTATTGTCGATGGTGTGCCGATTGGCATCGTCGCTGATGCTGGTATCGTTGACCGTATTTCGGACCTGACGTTGTTTATTATACGATCAGGTAGAATGGATCGGCGTCAGTTACCGGATATCGAGCGGATATACAGGGAGAAAAAGATCAACAATTTGGCTGTGGTGTTGAATGGTTTGAAACTGGGCAGTGCTGGATATGGCTACGGCACATACGGCTATGGAGGGTATGGCTACGGTTATGGCTATGGATTGAAAGAGAAGAGAGGGTTCTCAAGGTTGTTTAAGAGATCGTAGAATGTCTTTTATTTAAAAAGAGTGGTCATTGAAGAGAAGAGCGACGACTCTTTTTTACCAACAACCGAGAGCAAGTCTGTTACTATCATAAACAACGTATAGATCGCGGTCGGTAAGCCGTCTACGACCGCGTCTAGCTCGTAAACGACCCTCTTTTTTCTAACATGCAGCGACATAGGGGTTGTGACGTAGGACAATGTTGCTTAATCGATCCCTTTTATAGGGTGTCGATAGGAAATTAAAACGAACATGTCACAATATGTTTCGAAGAGAGATCTTTTTGTGTTAAACGCGTCTGTCAATGAGTGCATGCTACGTAACATGCTTTTAACGAAATACGTATTTAATTTAAACTTTATGTTATTTGAGAAAAAGATAATCGTATTCCCTTTATTATTGCTAGAGTTTATTTTTGATTCGTCTCAATCTAGGGCTTCTTTGTTAGTGGCGGGAAATAAGTGGAATGACTTTGGATGTCTGTCGTCGCATTTTAAGCTTTCTGCGAACGGGTTGTCGTTAAAAACAAATGAGTTCGCTAAATATCGAAAGCGCATCGCTAATTTTCCGTATTCGGTTGGCAAAAATCCGCTCCGCTATAGAAAAAAGAGAGGTGAAAATACGAAAATGTTCTCCGAATCTGTTGCTAACCCGTTTGACGTTACTGCTAGCTCGTTTGAATCTTCTATCAGCTCGTTTGAAGTTGCTGTTAACTCATCTGAATCTATTGCTAACTCGTCCTTGTTTTTTGCTAATTCATAGAACTTTGTCATGAACTCGTATGGGTTTGCTTCCATGTTACGTAACATTAATTCACAATCAATGAACTGACGCAATTCATTTAAATTGCGACAGTTCATGAATGTTTTTTAGGTATATGTATTAAAGTTCTTCGTCGTGTTGGCTGACATCCAATCCGACAATTTCTGCTTCTTCACTAACACGTAATGATGCTAGGAGATCAGTTACTTTCAAGAGAAGTAAAGATCCGAAAAAAGCGAACGCCGAAGCACCGACAAGGGCAATCAAGTGGGCAACGAAAAGTCCGGTTTCACCGAAGAAAATCCCGTTGGTTTCCACAGCACTGTTGACGTTGCTATGTGCAAATACTGCGGTCAACAACATCCCGACCATACCACCAACACCGTGGCAAGGGAAGACGTCCAATGTGTCATCAATACCTTTTTTCGTTCTCCAGATAACCACTAAGTTACTAATAACAGCCGCTACAATACCGATAACCAATGAATGTGGGATCGTTACAAAACCAGCAGCTGGTGTGATAGCTACCAATCCAACAACCGCACCGATACAGGCCCCCATTGCCGAAGGTTTTTTCCCTCGCAGGATGTCAAAGAAAATCCAAGCCATCGCCGCTGCAGCTGATGCAGTGGTTGTGGTTCCAAATGCAGAGGCAGCTAGTTCGTTGGCGCCTCCTGCCGAACCGGCATTGAACCCGAACCATCCAAACCATAGTAAACCCGTTCCTAAGATGACATAACTGATACGAGCAGGTGTATGTACTTGTTCTTTACGTTTGCCTAAGTATAATGCGGAAGCTAATGCAGCCCAACCCGCCGACATATGTACAACAGTTCCACCTGCGAAATCGAGCACGCCCATGTTGGCTAATAGGCCTTCAGGATGCCAGGTAGCATGTGCTAGCGGAACATAGATGAAGATAACAAATAAAGTAATGAAAATAAGATACGCATTAAATTTAATACGTTCGGCAAAGGCTCCTGTAATGAGTGCTGGAGTTATTACGGCGAATTTTAATTGGAACATAGCAAACAATGCTATCGGAATGGTCGGTAATGCTGACCATGCGTCATTGCCCAACATACCTTTCATCATATAGAAAGTGGAAGGATTGCCGATTATACCACCAATATCTTCGCCAAAGGCAAGGCTAAAGCCAAATACAACCCAAATAATCGTGATAAGGCCCATACATACGAAACTTTGTAACATGGTAGATATCACATTTTTTTTGCGAACCATACCGCCGTAGAAAAATGCCAAACCCGGCGTCATTAACAATACCAGCGCTGCAGACATCAATAGCCAGGCTGTATCGCCTGTATCGATATTGCTTTCCGTGACGGTGGTAACCTCAGTTGATGGGGCGAGCAATGCTAAGATTGCAGCTAGCGCGAGGAGTCCAAATGGGAGAATCTTTTTCATTTTTGGTTTTTGATTAAGTAGTTTTTTGATTAGTCTCCATGATTACTGCTGTTTTAGGAGATAAAATAATCACCCCTCCAGACTTTGACCTTAAGGTACAAAGAGAAGAGATGATTATTCATTTCTTTACCTAAAACGAAAAACCGGTAGATAACTTATAGAAAGAATCCTTGGCTTGTAATCCGTTTTTAACTTCCGGTCCGGCAGATAAGCGAACAAAACTGCCAAACTTGCCTGCATTAAATTGTACGTACGGGCCTGCCCATTGGAAATAGTCCAATTTGCCGCCGATATCATCTTTTGTTCTTTTCAAATGTTCGAAATGTGCCCCAAACGAGAACGCATCACTTACTTTATAGCCCGCACTTGCCCAATAGTGCAAATATGCTAGGGTAGAACCGTCCTCAGGCGCTTTGTCTCGAAGAGGAGCATAATAGCCGGCGTATATTTCCCCTTCAAATTTGGGGATATCCACATTGAAAAAGAGGTTTGGCACGATTCCGTCTCCGGCAATTCCGCCCAGTTGGCCATCTGCTGCTCCCTTAGAAAGCAAGTTCCCAAATGTGAAGCCAAGATTCGGGTTCAAGGTGATACCCTCGGCTAAACGTAGATTAACACCTCCGCCGAATTCTGTCCAGTTACCCCATGCACCAGCGGTACCTGCTCCCCAGAAAATACCATAGACAGATGTACTGACTTTTTCTGAAAGCTTGTATTCCATGGCTACACTAGGTGCAACGCCGAAAAATTGATCAGAAGTAACCCCAAAAGAGAATGTTGTCTCGCTTTCTTGTGCATTTGTGATAAATACAGTGCTTGTTAGGGTTAAGATTGTTGTTAGTTTGATGATTTGTTTAATTTTTTTCATAAAAAATGGGTTGTTTTGTTTTAATAAATGTAATTATATCCACAAAACTATGTAATTATTTTAATTAAACAACTTTTTTTTGATAAAAAACAAAAATAAATATTGTTTTTTTTTAAAAATCATCATTTATTTCTTAGTTTTTCTGATATTATTTCGTTTTCGAACCCTTTTGACAGGAGGTGTGTGTGTATTTTTGATTTTTCTGTAAACGAAATGGCTTTTTTTGTTTCTTTTATCTTTTTATTTATGGTTTCTTCTATTTTTTTGTGGTATTCGTCCATGTCTATGGTTTTTAATGCAAGTCGAATTAGCGGCTCAGATACCTTTTTTAACTTCAAGTGTTGTTTTATTTTAATTTTTCCCCAGCCTTTCATACGGAATCTACCCAAAGTGTATGCTTTTGCAAATCTTTCTTCGTTGAGAAAATTTTCTTCGATAAGCTGGGCGATAATATTTTCTAAGGTTTCTTGATCAAGTCCCCATTCATATAATTTGTTTCGTACTTCTTGCTGGGCTCGTTCTTGATAAGCACAGTAGCTTTCCGCTTTTCTTTTTGCTTCCAGAGGAGTTAATAACTTTCGTGGTTTCTTAGATTCTTCCATAACACAAACTTAAATAAAAGGCCTATTATTCATGAATACCTCGTAAAACAAAATACGATACGTAATTCATTTTTAGTTGTTGAAAATATTGATGAAATTTGTTCTTTGCGATTTATCATGTACACACTTGCATCCATTCTTATCCCTATTCATAGTAAACAGCACCTGATTCGTGATACGGAACTGCCAATCTATGATTTGGCCTACGACAGCCGTAAAATAAGAAATGCCGAACATAGTCTTTTTTTCGCTTTGATGAATGTTCGTGACGGACATACTTTTATTCCGGATGCTTATCAGAAAGGAGTCCGTG
This sequence comes from Sphingobacterium corticibacterium, assembly GCF_004208525.1. GTDB lineage: Bacteria > Bacteroidota > Bacteroidia > Sphingobacteriales > Sphingobacteriaceae > Sphingobacterium > Sphingobacterium corticibacterium. Next base: position 576,148 of record NZ_SGIT01000001.1, read on the forward strand.
CTTTTGTGGTGTCGCGTGAAGATATTGATGTTGTGTCGTATCCTGAAGCTAGCTTTTTCTGGGTAGATGATGTTTTGGTTGCTTTACAAGAATTAGCACGTTATCATCGCGAGAAATTTAATAAGCCGGTTATCGGGATTACAGGCAGTAATGGCAAAACGATTGTAAAAGAATGGCTCACACAGCTATTACAAGAAGACAAGAAAGTTTATCAAAGCCCCAAAAGTTATAATTCGCAATTGGGCGTAGCCTTATCGTTATGGGATCTTTCGGATGACTATGATTGTGCCATTATTGAAGCGGGCATTAGCTTGCCGGATGAAATGGACCAGCTGGAAGCGATGATACGTCCGGATATCGGTATTATGACCAATATTGGGGTCGCGCATGCGGATGGTTTCACTAGCAAAGCGTTGAAAATAACGGAGAAGATAAAGCTTTTTAAGCATGCCAAAGACGTTATTTTCCCTTCACGCTACGGATTTGAGGTATACCTACCTGCGGGAAGCCGCACGTTTATGTTTGGAGAGTCTGATCGGGATGATGTAAAAATAGTACGCATAGAAGAAAGACGGGATGGTAGCTCGTCTATACAGGTAAACTATAGGCAGGAGATGGCAACTTTTACAGTACCTTTTGTAGATAAGGCTTCCATCGAAAATGTGCTAATTTGCTTAACCACGCTGTTGTTTTTAGGTTATTCTTTAGATGCGATTGTGCATAAGCTAGGCAGACTACGTCCGTTGGAGATGCGCTTGCAACTAAAAACGGGACGAAATAATTGCTCCATTATCGACGATACGTATTCAAATGATTTGGCGTCTTTACAAATCGCTTTAGATTTTTTGCACCAGCAGCAGCAACATAAGAAGAAGACACTTATTCTGTCTGATATGGAAGGGCTGAATGAAAAGCTACAAATGAAGCTTCTTTCTATCTTGCGGCAGCAAAATCTTACCCGAATAATTGTAGTGGGCAAAACCTTGAAATATTTACAAGATAAATTGCAGATACCACTTTTATTTTTTGCTTCCACGGAGGAGTTGGTTCGGAATCTGCATGAGATCTCGTTAGAGAATGAATCTATTCTCATTAAAGGAAGCAGACGGTATCATTTGGAGGACGTCAGCAAGCTGTTGGTTGCTAAATCGCATGAAACAGTCTTGGAGATCAATCTTAGCGCGTTGGAACACAATCTAAAGGTTTATCGGTCGATATTGCCATCGAATGTCAAGCTGATGGTTATGGTCAAGGCTTTTTCGTATGGGAGCGGAAGTTATGAGGTGGCAAACCTCTTACAATTCAATAAAGTAGATTACTTGACCGTTGCATTTGCAGATGAAGGCGTTGAACTACGACAACATGGCATAGACTTACCAATTATGGTATTGAGTCCGGATGAGCAAGTGTTTGAAAGTCTGCTAACTTCTAACCTAGAACCGGAGATATACAGCTTTCGGATTTTAAAAGCTTTAATCACATTTCTACGTATGCGCAAGAAGAAAGCTCTTCCTATCCATATCAAAATTGATACGGGCATGCATCGTTTGGGCTTTTTGCCTGATGAAATGGAAGAGTTGGTAACGTTGTTGGCTGCTGCGCCGGAAGTAAAAGTGAAAACCATATTTTCACATTTGGTCGCAGCGGGTAATGAACAACACGCTGATTTTACCAAACAGCAGATTGCTTTATTTTCAGCAAGTGTGGATAGATTGGAAGCGAGGTTGGGATATAAAGTCGTCCGCCATATTGCAAATACCGCTGGTATTGTTAATTGGCCTTCTGCTTATATGGACATGGTGCGTTTGGGAATAGGGCTCTACGGGGTCGATATGGATGAAAAAATGGTATTGGAAAAAGTCAGTGAATTGAAAACCACCATCACGCAAATTAAAGAATTGCCGGCGGGAGAGACCGTTGGATATGATAGAAAGGGAGTGCTGCACAAACCCAGCCGTATTGCCACAGTAAAAATAGGGTACGCCGATGGCTACAGTAGACGCTTCGGTGGCGGTGTGGGCGAGATGTCTATTAACGGACAAAAGGTACGGACAGTGGGTTCGATTTGTATGGATATGTGTATGCTTGATGTTACGGATATTGTGGCACATGAATTGGATGAAGTGGTTGTGTTTCCCGACTTGATGGAGGCGGCCAGACGTATTGATACGATACCTTATGAGTTGTTGGTAAATATTTCAGCTAGGGTAAAAAGGGTGTATTTTTACGGCTGATTAGGATTAATAAACAAAATAATGAAGAAAGTTTCTCAAAAAATATTATACTATTTAATCAAAGGCACATTGGTGGTTCTACCTGTTGCAGGCGCGATCTTTTTGATTGTGTGGGTGGTTGCATCGTTAGATAATGCTTTAAATCTGACAACTCATTTTTTGGAGGATGAGCAAGGATATCCGCTCTATATTCCCGGTATAGGAATTCTGACAGTGCTTATTATTCTTATCCTGGTGGGCGTGATCTTTACCACCTTTGTTACGGAACCAATACGTGCTTGGCTGAAACGTACTATCGATAAAATCCCGTTGTTTAATACACTTTATTCTTCTATAAAAGACTTTACGGAAGCTTTTGTAGGAGATGCCAAGAAGTTTAATGAGCCGGTATTGGTATTGGTCAACGAAACGGGACTGAAAAAAATCGGTTTTCTAACACAGCGTGATCTACAGAAAATTGGGCTACCCGATGAAGTAATCGTCTATTTTCCATATTCCTATTCGGTTGCTGGACAAGTTGTTTTTGTAAAAGCATCAAATGTACAGCGTTTAGAAATGAGTGCCACCGATGCCATGAAATTAGTAGTTTCTGGGGGTGTAAGTGGAATCGATTAGCAATTATTTTGTTTTTTTTCGTAAATACTTATAAAGTTCCACTTGCGAACGGTGCGGCGGTTTGTTATTCTGTACGTAGGTATTATCGAGTTTATTATTTAAGACCCGAGCCTTTACATTATCTTTTAACTGTATCTCCAGCATCTCTATAAGTTCCTGTTTAATTTTCTTATTGGTGATTTGTACTGCAGCTTCTACACGAAAGTCTAAGTTCCTTGGCATCCAGTCGGCAGAAGAAATATACACCTGTTCTTTGCCCGCTGCATAAAAATATATTACGCGGGCATGTTCCAGATATTCATCGACAATACTGATGGCATGGATGGGTGTCGTAAATTTCTTTTGATTAACGGCGCAATAAATCCCACGGACAATCATTTCAATTTTAACGCCTTCCGCAGCAGCCTCATATATTTTTTTAATAAGCTGCTTATCGCTTAAAGAATTTATTTTGATGATAATGCGGCTTTTATTTCCGGCACGGGCCTCTGCGATCTCTTTGTCGATAAGTGCAAGAAATGTGCTTCGCATATTAGTAGGACATACAAGTAGATTCTTACAAGATTTGAAACTTTGCGATAAATCTCCCTTATATTTCTTTAGTCCGGTAAAAACTCGGTTTATATCTGCCATGACTGTTCTATTGCTGGTCATCAAGCAGTAATCGCCATAGATCTTCGCTGTTTTTTCATTGAAATTCCCGGTACTTACAAAGCCATATTGGACAGTTTTGGTGTTTAGTCTTTTTTTGATAATACAAAGTTTAGCATGAACTTTTTTATCTGGAATTCCCAATAGTACTTTTATGCCTTCCATTTCAAATCGTTCTTTCCAAATAATATTGTGTTCCTCATCGAAACGTGCACGAAGCTCTAGCATTACGGTTACGTCCTTGCCATTTCTCGCTGCGTTGATAAGTGCATTGGCTACTTTGGAGTTTTCTGCCATACGATAGATAGTAATGTGTATAGAACGTACATCGGGATCCATAGCTGCTTCGCGTAGCAGATCAATGATGGGGTGAAAAGTGTGATAAGGAAAAGAGAGCAGCACATCCTTTTTGACAACGACATCACTGATGCGCTGCCTTCCGGCGAAGTCAGGATGGATGAACGAACTACGCTCTTTTGTAGGTTTTTCCGATTTAAAAATCTTCGGAAAATCCATGAAATGTTTGAAATTATGGATTTTCTGTCCGGGAATAATACTATCTTTTTTAGATAGATTCAGCTTTTTGATTAGAAAGGCTACAAGCGAAGAATCCATATCCTTGTCAAAGATAAAGCGGGTCGGTTTTCCTTTTCGACGGTTTTTAATACCCTTTTCAATTTTTTCTACCAGTGTCGTATTGATGTCGTTATCGAGATCAAATTCTGCATCTCTGGTAATTTTGAAAGCATGTGCCTTAAAGGAATCAAATCCGAAATAGGAAAAAATATAAGGTATATTATATTTGATGACATCTTCTAACAATATGACATGTTTCTCTCCTTTCGGTGAGGGCAATAGCAAGAAACGACCATTGCGCCGTGTTGGGTTTTCAATAATGGCATAACGCGTTTCATATTCCCAATCTTTTTTACACATGGCGATGCCCAAGTACAAGCTTTTGTCCCGTAAATAGGGCATAGCACGTGCCTCATCCAGCATCAAAGGAATAACGTTTGATTCTACTTCTTCTTCATAGTAAAACTTCACAAATTCTTGTTGTTCCTCGTTCAGCTCTTCGTTGGTTTTTATAAAAATTTTTTCCTTCGCCATTTCAGCTTGTACTTTAAGCCAAATGCGATCGAACTGCTGTTGCTGTTGGATGACGAGTTCATTTAATTGGTCTAAGATGATTTGCGGTTTTTCAAAGAAAATTTCTTTTGCGTCTTTCTCATTAAATGCCAACGCCCTTTTTAATCCCGCGACTCTTACTCTAAAAAACTCATCCAAATTGTTGGAGAAAATACCCAAAAACTTAATACGTTCGGAAAGACGTACGCTTTCATCAGCAGCTTCCTGCAATACCCGATCATTAAAACTCAACCAACTGATATCGCGGGGAATAAACCTATTTATCATTTTCTTTTTCTTAGCCACTATTTGAATGCTTTAAATATACCTCCCTAATGTGTCTTAAATATAACGAAAATATGAAGAAGATGTTAGCTGAAGATGTCGTCTAAACAGATCACGAAAGAAAAATACAAATTTTTATTAAAAATAAGCATTTGAATATCAGTCTGATAAATATGTGTATATAATACAATAAGCTGAAAATCAGTTTTTTAATTTGTTTTGCTTGCGTAGCTTTGCACCGTGAAATTTGTTACCAAACTGAACAACTACATACTATGGCATTTAAAACATTAGGTCAATTTATTATTGAAAAGCAAGCTGATTTTCCTTATGCAAAAGGTGAACTTTCCCGATTGTTGCGAGACATCGGTATCGCAGCGAAGATTATTAATAGGGAGGTTAACAAAGCTGGGCTAGTGGATATTTTAGGCGAAAATGGTCATCACAATGTGCAGGGCGAAGCACAGAAAAAATTGGATGTATATGCCGATGAACAGTTTATTGAGGCATTGACTCGCGGTGGAGAATGCTGTTATATCGCTTCCGAAGAACATGAAGAATGTATCGAGGTATCGTTAAAAAACTTGACAAATAAAGGTAAGTACATGGTGTGTATGGATCCATTAGATGGATCTGCAAACATTGATTTGAATGTCTCTGTTGGATCTATCTTTTCCATTTATCGAAGAAAGGTACTTGATGCACCGGTGTCTGAAGAGGAAATACTGCAATATGGTTATGATCAAGTTGCTGCGGGGTATGTGATTTACGGTTCTTCTACGATGTTGGTTTATACAACAGGAAAAGGGGTAAATGGCTTTACATTGGATCCATCTATTGGAGAGTTCTGTTTATCGCACCCGGACATGCAAGTTCCTGTAGATGGAAATTCTTATTCGGTGAATGAAGGGAATTACTTGAAATTTCCGCAATACATCAAAGATTATATCAAATATTGTCAGGCAGAGGATAGCGCAACTTCAAGACCTTACACTTCCCGTTATATAGGATCGATGGTCGCTGATATTCACCGTACGCTGATTATGGGAGGGGTGTTTTTATATCCCGAGACTTCCAGTTACCCCCATGGTAAATTACGGCTGCTTTACGAATGTAACCCCATGGCTTTTATTATAGAGCAAGCGGGAGGAAAAGCTGTCTCCGGTAAAGAAAGAGTTTTGGGTATTAAACCAACGCATTTGCATCAACGGACCCCGATTGTTATCGGAAGTAAAAATATGGTAGATAAGGTGCTCAGTTTTGTGGAGAAAACTCAGGATAGTGCGGAGGCCTGAGGCAAGGTAGTTACTTTTTGCGGATGACGATCTGCATATTGCAAGACAATATGTTGCATATAAAAATTGCTGACGCATTTGTCGGTGTAAGAAACGACGTCTTCCACTTGGGACCATTGTTGGATAAACTCTATAAATCCGAAAGCGTAGAGTTTATCCTCTTTAAAATAAACATAGCTGTTTTCCGTTTCGTTCCGCCCTTGATCGATAAGAAGAAAGGAACGTTTTCGGTTGTCCAGTTGTTGAAATACGCCAGCGATCGTTTGATTGTGCTCCTCTCGAGAAGGGAGTACCCCTGCTGGTATTTTTCGATCCTCGCGTGTCTCCGTAGAAGGAGAGTAAAATGTGCACAGTGTAGGGGCTAAGTTAAATTCTTCCAATAGATTGGCGAGAAACAAATTTGCTTCTTGTGCTGTTTCAAAATAACGGATACTGTTTGTATGGGTAGTTGCTTTGCTTACCGCTAGTCTGACGTAGCCTCTTATATCTTCATAATGGATAAGTGCAAATTTTGGTTCGTAGCGTTTCAATGCCTGGTTATGAATAGGCCAATGCTTTTTAATCAGTTGACATTCCATAAGCAGGGCCATTAGTTCGGTACCCGACTCTTCAAAATCTATCGTCGCAATATCGTTTATAAATTGCTGTCTTCGTAGACTCGTATTAACACCTCCGAAGTGGCTTAGCACACGTTTTCGTATGTTGATAGCTTTTCCTACATAAATGATCTTTCCTTTTTTATTCCGGAAAATATATATCCCCGTGGTTTCCGGTAATCTCTGGAATTGTGCGAAGGAAAGATGGGTTGGTAAGCGATGTTCGATGTTCTTTTGCAAGCTCTCCTGCAAATATTGATTTTCATCGTGTGCAAGTAATTGGGAAAAGAGCTCGACAGTAGCTTCAGCATCGCCCATGGCCCGATGTCGTGCAGCAATATGGATGCCGCGCACTTTGCAGATATCTCCTAAGCTGTAGGAACGGTGGCCAGGAAATATCTTTCTGGAAAGCCGTACGGTACAGAGTTTTGATGCTTGCCACTCATAGCCTGCTTGCCGCAATTCTTTCACAAGAAATGAGTAGTCGAAATTTACATTATGAGCAACAAAAACTTTACCTTGTAAAAGATGATATATATCTTCTGCAATTTCGTCGAAAATAGGTGCTTCTTCCACCATATCGGGTGTGATACCTGTCAGGGTCTGGATCGCAAACGGAATCGGAGATTGCGGATTTACAAGGCTTTGATACCGTTCGATAACTTTCTTCCCGTTGTGTATCAAAATGGCCACTTCCGTAATACGACTCCCTCCAGCGTGACTCCCCGTGGTTTCAATATCGACTATAGCAAAGTGTTTTTGTTTATTCACGTTGCAATATTACTAATTTAGTTAGTAATATTAAAGGCTTTGTTTATAGTTTTTAGATCGTTGCATCAGCCCCGCAGTTCCGTCCTCCTCCCTGGATGCCTGCTTCGCGGTCGGCAAGCCGCAGGATGACAGAAAGAGCGACATCAAGACTTTTAGATGCTTGCCATCAAATCACGAATAGCGACAGAAGCAATGGCACCTCCAAATGCAGCCGGTAAATAGGACATGGTTCCATAAGCGGATTTCTTGAAATTACTACCATCCGTATACAATAAGGATTTCTTATCGGGAAGCTCCGTAGAAAAGGCTACCTTAACACCATCACGAATACCATGTTTACGAAGTTTCTTTCGGATGTGTTGGGCAAGTTTACAGTTGTATGATTTGCTAATATCGGCGATACGGATTTTCGTAGGATCGACTTTTCCACCTGCACCCATCGAACTAACAAAAGGAATTTTTGCTTCCAACGCCTGTCTGATGAAAAAGAGTTTTGGCGTAATGCTATCAATTGCCTCCACGCAATAATCGGGATTCGATGCTAAAAGGGCAGGGATTTTTTCGGGTATGATAAAATCTTGAATAACGTGAAGATCCAACTCGGGATTAATAGCTAATAAACGATCTTTCATGATTTGTGCTTTGGCTTCGCCGTGATTGGTAGCAAGCGCTGGCAATTGTCTATTTCGGTTAGATGGATCTACGGTATCACCATCGATGATAGTCATTTTACCTACACCTGCGCGGCATATGAATTCCGCAGCAAACGAACCCACACCCCCTAAACCAAGAACCATTACATGTGAACTTGCTAGTTTTTCTAATGCCTCACGGCCTGTTAATGCTTCTGTTCTTGATAACCAAGATAAATCTTTCATTTAAATAAATTGTTTCCCTCACTACCTTATCGGATAGTTGAATATATGCGTAAAGTTTTGATACAGCTGTTCTTTCAAGACTTGCATCTCTATTTTTCGAACGCGGCAAAAATAAGCATAAATATCAATGATATTAACAGATTTATCATCCGTTTCCAATAAAATTTTGTCTAGTGGTACTTCTTGAATGAGGTTATCCTTGTTACCGGAGAGGAGGGCGGCTCCCAAGCTAAGGAAATAGCCGGAATGTAGAATTTGGGTAGCCAATTCCATTTTTTTTTCGAATCCGTGAAAGATAACCGGAACCTGTACATTTTCTTCTTGTAATATACGCAGACATTCCTGATATGCCCGAACACAGTGGATAATCAGGGGCTTTCGAATGCTATTGGCATAGCCGATTTGTTTTCGAAAAGTCACTTCTTGCAAAGCCCAGTCTGTATCGCAAAGTTTATCAAGTCCACACTCGCCTATGGCTAAAACTTGTTTCTTTTTTCCATATTGATGAAGCGCATCCAGTTGTGCTGTGATATTTTGTTCGATGTACCAAGGATGTATACCAAGCGAGCAGGGATGTGGAAAGAGGTAATTCTTGGATATGATGACGTTAGGAATAGGGAATATCTGTGCAGTGGGCGCAAGTGTACAGTGGGTATGTATGTTGATGTAAGGCGAAGACATGCCTAAAGATACAAATTTTACTCTACCAAATTCGCGTTCAAGGTTTTAAGAATAGCAGAAGCTTTCAAGAGGCATTCTTGGTATTCCTTTTCCGGATCCGCATCGATGGTTATCGCACCACCCGTGTGGAAAGATAGGTATTCCTTTGTACTATTGTAAAGCAAAGAACGTATCACGACGTTAAAATCAAAATTGCCCGCAGGGTCAAAATAACCTACCGAACCGGCATATATACCCCGTTTGCTGTTTTCGTAGCGATCGCATAATTTCATGGCGCTGATTTTTGGTGCACCGGTCATCGAACCAGCAGGGAAAGTGTTGCGGATAACTTCTATATCTGATATGTCAGTTCTCTTCTGACAAGTGATGGTGGAGACTAGCTGATGCACTTGTTTAAACGTTTGGACTTCCAGTTGTCTTTCTGCTTTTACCGTTCCTTCTTGTGCGCTACGTGTTAGATCGTTGCGAACCAAATCCACGATCATCACATTTTCCGCGATTTCCTTCGGACTATTTTTCAACGTGGCGATGATCTCGCGGTCGTCTTCTGTCGATTTTCCGCGTGGTGCAGTGCCTTTAATCGGTTGAGAAATCAAGGTATTTCCGCGTTTTGCCAAGAAACGTTCCGGTGATGCGGATAAGATATACTTATCCTTGATTTTGAAAAAACAAGAAAAGGGAGTAGGCGAAATTTGATTTAATTTTTGATATACCGTTAACGGAGACAACGTAACATGCGTTGTATAAAATTCCTGACAAAGGTTGACCTCATAAATATCCCCCTGACGGATATGTTTCAGCAACTGCCGGAATACCTCTAGGTAAGCTTTTTTCGACATCCGCTTTTGAAACTGGATAGGTTCAGTTTCGATTCTTTCTTCGTTAGCGATGTAATCGTAAGCTAAGATATCACGATATACTTTTTCCGGATAAAGAGCTTCAATTTTTACCTGCTTGTATTTAAAGTCTAAAATAATGCTCGGAATAAAAAAATAAGCTTCTGGAAATGCTAATTGGTTGGGAAAAGAGGTAGTTAAATCCTCAATTTCATTTTTAAGGTCGTAACTAAAAAAGCCAGGCATCCACGTATCGGAATGCTTGGCTCTAAATTTTTCCAACGTATGGAATATATCTGTTTGCGTGCTAACAAAACTGTCTACGGCTTTTACGGCAAGTAAATTGCCGATTTGCGCATATTCATCACTATAGCCATTGGATTGGAAGAAACAAACCTCATCAAATTGTTGCGCCCATTGAAGCGCCTTTCTTTCGAATTGCTGCGTGTCAACCTGAAATACGGCTGTAGCCATTGTATATTTATATTACAGTTCGATTGTCTGAACACGATCGGGGCCTACAGATAAATATTTAATAGGCACTTCCAATGCTTTTTCCAGATAAGCGATGTAATTTTTTAACGCCGTGGGAATTTCGTCTTTTGAACGAATACCCGTAATATCTTGATTCCAGCCTGCTATTTCTTCCAAGACGGGTTCTGCTTGGTTGGTGATAATTTCATAAGGCATGTAATCGATGGTTTCGCCGTTGTGTTTGTAATGTGTACAAACATTGATTTTTTCAAATGTGTCCAACACATCCGCTTTCATCATGATTAATTCGGTTACGCCATTTAACATAATGGCATATTTCAAGGCTGGAATATCAATCCAACCTGTCCGACGAGAGCGTCCGGTGGTCGCTCCAAATTCATGACCTATCTGGCGTAGTTTTTCTCCCGTTTCATCATCCAACTCCGTTGGAAATGGTCCGCCCCCCACACGAGTAGCATATGCTTTGAAGATACCATATACAGCGCCAATCTTATTTGGGGCAATACCGAGGCCAGTGCAAGCGCCAGCGGTGGTGGTATTGGATGACGTAACAAAAGGATAAGAACCAAAATCTACATCCAATAGTGTACCTTGCGCACCCTCTGCTAGTACTGTTTTTCCTTCTTTCAGGTAGTTATTGACTAGGTGTTCAGCATCGACATGTGGAATCGTTTTGATAAAATCAATGGCGCTCATAAAAGCCGCTTCTTTTTCAGAGAAATCAGGGATCTCTCCGTAGTGGGAAAGGATCTCCAAATGTTTTGCTTTTAATTTTTCATAACGCTCTTGAAAATCAGGAAGTGTGGTATCACCCACGCGCAAACCGTTTCTTCCGGTTTTGTCCATATACGTTGGACCAATTCCTTTAAGGGTAGAGCCAATTTTACCAGCACCCATTTTTGATTCAGAGGCGGCGTCCAGCAATTGGTGAGTAGGTAGAATTAAATGTGCTTTACGCGCTAGAACCAATGTGCCTTTACCCACAGGATCAAATCCCGAGGTGCGCAGATTGTCTAACTCGCGTTTTAAGATAATAGGGTCGATAACGACGCCACCACCAATAAGGTTGAGTGTACCTTCATTAAAAATACCAGATGGTATGGTATTCAAGACAAATTTCTTGTTATCAAACTCTAATGTATGTCCAGCATTAGGGCCACCTTGAAAGCGGGCGATTAAATCATATTTCGGACAGAATACGTCCACGATTTTTCCTTTTCCTTCATCGCCCCATTGTAGGCCCAAAAGCACATCAACTTGCATAATATTGAAATATGGATATTAAAATTTAAATGATACGTTTAGAAAAAACAGGACACACCTGTCTTTTCTGAACAAAGGTAATACAATAATTGGCGATTACCACATTAATTTGAAATTACCGGGCTTCTTCCTTTTTTCGGTGTAGTTTCGGCGTTTTCTGTATCTTTTTTCTGGCAGTCTTCACAAACGCCATATAGGTTAAGAGAGTGGTGCTTGATGTCAAACTTCAACAGATCGCCCATTAAACTTTGGATTTGATTAATACGGGGATCACAAAACTCTACCACTTTATTACATTCGATGCAGATAACATGATCGTGTTGTTTAAAACCGTAGGATTTTTCAAATTGAGCCATGTTGCGGCCAAACTGATGTTTGGTTACCAGATCACAGGATACTAACAGTTCTAATGTATTATATACAGTAGCACGGCTTACCCGGTATTTTTTGTTCTTCATGTGGATATAAAGTGATTCCACATCAAAATGGTCGTCACGCGAGTAAATCTCTTCCAAAATAGCATAGCGCTCAGGCGTTTTTCTCAGATTCTTATTTTCTAAGTAAGCTTCGAAGATTTTTTTTACCGTTTGATAGTTTTCGCCTTTATTCATGTTAAATAGTTATTTCTCCTGCAAATTTACCAATTTCATTTTTAAAAAACGATGGTTTAATGGGGAAGTGTACGCTTTGGATTAATTATCTGCTTCATAGCGTGTTATACCCGTTATCCCGCTGATTTGCTTCAGGGTTTTCATGAGGTCTTCCAATTGTTCAATATGATTTACAAATACCATAATGTTTCCCTCGAAAATTCCTTCGTTACTGGTAATGGACAGTGAACGTATGTTGACGTTATATTCCCGCGAGATTACATTGGTGATCTTGTTAATAAGCCCAACGTCATCAATCCCTACAATACGCAGCCCGGTAAGAAAAGCTACATTTGGTTGAGAAGAAGCCCACTTTGCTTTCAATATTCGATAGCCATAACTCGCCATCAGCTTGGAGGCATTGGGACAGCTGGTGCGGTGTATTTTTATACCGTCATTCACCGTTAAAAAACCGAATATATCATCACCTGGAATGGGATTGCAACATGGTGCTAACGTATAATCAACCTGCTGGTAATCGTCACCAATAAGAATGGTGTCAACCTCTTTTTTATTGATTTTCTCAACTAAGCCAGAAACATGTGAACTAAAATGGCTTTGACCGGGTGTATTTGTTTTCTCACTGTCTGCATAGTCACGTAGATTTTTTATATCAATAACACCTTTAGCGACGTTGTAAAAAAGCTCTTGGGAGCTGGGGTATTTAAAATAGTTGGCTATTTTATTAATATTGTCTGTATTGTACGTGATTTTTAGTGATTTCAACTTACGTTCTAAAATCTCCTTGCCATCTTCTGCTACACGTCTTTTTTCTTCTTTTAACGAAGAACGTATTTTTGATTTTGCTTTCGCTGTAACAACAAAATTAAGCCAATCCTCTTTCGGAGTTTGCTTACTGGAGGTAATAATTTCGACTTGATCGCCGTTCTGCAGTGGATGACTAAGCGGAACCAACTTGTGGTTGACCTTAGCGCCTATACAGGTTGCGCCAATATCTGAATGGATTTCAAATGCGAAATCTAATGCTGTGGCGCCATTAGGTAATTGGACTAATGTGCCTTTGGGCGTGAAAATGAATATCTCGTCTGAGAACAGATTCATTTTGAAGTCGTCCACGAAATCCATTGCATTTTGCTCTGGGCTGCTTAATAGGTTTCGAACCTTTTGTATCCACTGGTCTAATCCGCTGTCCGAGTTCGATTCCTTGTATTTCCAATGGGCGGCAAAACCTTTCTCGGCAATTTCGTTCATACGCTTTGTACGGATCTGTACTTCTACCCATTGACCCCGAGGCCCCATCACGGTAGTGTGTAGGGATTCATAACCATTTCCTTTGGGCGAAGAAACCCAATCCCGTAAGCGGTCGGGGTTAGGACGATATAAATCCGTGACGATAGAATATACTTTCCAACACTCTGTTTTTTCTCGTTCTGTAGGGGTGTCAATGATAATCCGGATGGCAAATAAATCATACACCTCTTCAAACGGAATAGATTTTTTACGCATCTTATTCCAAATGGAATAAATGGATTTCGGACGCCCGAATACTTGTGCCTTGATGCCCTGCTCTTCGAGTATTGTCTTCACCGGTTCAATAAAATCGGCAACAAACTTTTCACGTTCTGCTTTTTTCTCGTTCAGTTTTCGTGCGATGAATTTGTAAGTATCAGGGTCGGTATACTTCATGGAAAGGTCTTCCAGTTCTGATTTTATAGCATAGAGACCTAAACGGTGTGCCAAGGGCGCGTATAGATAACTCGTTTCAGAAGCAATTTTCAATTGCTTATGTCGCGCCATAAATTCCATCGTGCGCATATTGTGTAGACGATCCGCAAGTTTGATCAGGATAACACGCACATCATCAGCTAGGGTGAGCAACATTTTGCGGAAGTTTTCCGCTTGCATGGAACTGTTCGGATCGAAAATACCCGATATTTTAGTAAGCCCGTCGATAATGCGGGCTACCTTTTTGCCGAATTGTGCCTCGATCTCCTGTAAGGTGATAGCGGTATCTTCCACGACGTCGTGCAACAATGCACATACGATAGAAGTCGTTCCTAAACCAATTTCTTCTGCGGCTATCTGTGCAACCGCTATCGGGTGGTATATGTACGGCTCGCCTGATTTACGGCGCATATCTTTATGGCTTTCTAACGCAAGGTCAAATGCTCTTCGGATTTCTTGTTTATCCCCTCGTTGCAAAGTAGGTTTGCAGGCTCTAAGTAATGCGCGGTACCTTTTCCTAATCTCCTTGTTTTCTGCCTCTATATCAATCTCGAATTCTTCCATATATACTCACCGAAAAAAGTTGCTTTTATATTTTTTTGTTCGTAATTTTATTATGGTTTTTCCACTTGTGTGGAAACAGGGGAAAAACAATATATAAATATAGCAAATTTTTTACATAGTTGGAAATACATTAACATTTTTTAGGAGGTGATGAAGCGATCTTTTGTATGGGGTTTATTTTTGGTTTTCCTGATGCCATTTGGGGGCAAAGGGCAAGCTTTACAAGTCCCCCATTACGGAGAAGGAGAAGGGGAAATGTTGGAGCATTATACGACTACGCGTTTGGAAACAGGGGAGGTTGTGCCTTGGTTTCCGATTAAAGATGTTATCATTACGGCAAGGCGTACATTTAAGACTGAAGAAGATCGGTTGAACTACCTTCGTTTGGAACGCAATGTGTTGCGGGTATTGCCTTACGCAATTTATGCACAGAAGCGCTATGAGCAACTAGACCGTGATATTGCACTTGCATCTTCCAAGCGAGAAGAAAAGCGTTTGATAAAGGCCTGTGAAGATGAAATCAAAGAGAAATTCAGAACGGAAATAAAGAATCTAAGCATTTCGCAGGGGGCGATATTAATCAAATTAGTACAACGCCAAACCGGAAACAGTAGTTATGAACTTGTGCGAGAGATGAAAGGAGGGCTTTCCGCTTTCTTCTATCAATCGGTAGCCAAAGTATTCGGTCATAACCTCAAATCGGTGTATGATCCGGAAGAAGACTATGAAATAGAAAATATTATCCGAGGGTATGAGCGTGTGCGCCCGATAAAGAATTTGTATAATTACTAAACGTAAAGGAAAGGAGAGTGATGCAAACGGTTTATGATTTTCACGGTTTACAGTTTAACGGAGAAAAAAAATCGTTGCAAGATTATTCCGGCAAAGTGCTGTTGATTGTAAATACAGCTAGCAAGTGCTTCTTTACCAAACAATTTAAGTCGCTTGAAAAACTATATCAGCAATACAAAGACCGTGGTTTTGAAATTTTGGCTTTTCCATCCAATGATTTTCGTGGACAGGAGCCGATGACAGGTTTACAGCTGGAAACATTTTGTCGCATACAGCAACAGGTTACTTTTCCTGTGTTTAAACGTATACATGTGATTGGTGAATATTGTGATCCGTTATTTAAGTTTTTGTCTGACAAAAATCTAAATGGACGCATAAACGTGAAGCCTGTGTGGAATTTTCACAAATATCTGATCAACAAGGAAGGAGAAGTGGTAGACTACTTCTATAGTTTGACAAGCCCTCAGGCAAAGAGATTGGTCACGAAAATTGAAAAATTGATAACGGCATAAAGCTTTTTTGATCTCTACTGCTCATTTGCCAAATTTTCGTGAAATGCCTACTTTTGGAGCAAACAGAAACATACTATGAAGTTGGATTTAATGGTAATGACCGTTCATCCCGATGACGCTGAATTAGGTGCGGGCGGAACGATTGCAAAATACGTTGCTGCAGGTAAAAAAGTGGGTATTATAGATTTGACACAAGGCGAATTGGGAACGCGCGGTACCGCGGAAACCCGACAACAGGAAGCAACGAGAGCTGCGGATATTCTGGGCGTACAAGTTCGTGAAAACCTCGGCCTGCGTGATGGCTTCTTCACCAATGATGAAGAAAGTCAACTTGTTATTATCCGTGCAATCCGTAAATATCAACCCGAAATTGTCATAACAAATGCATTAGATGACCGTCATCCCGATCATGGAAGGGCAAGCAAACTGGTGAATGACGCACTTTTTTTAAGTGGACTCCGCCGAATCGAAACTGTTGATGAGGGGCAGATACAAGAGGCTTTTCGTCCACGACTTCAGTTGCAAGTGATTCAAGATAAATATATCCAACCCGATATTATACTAGATATTACAGACTTTTGGGAAAAGAAAGAGCAGTCTGTTTTAGCTTATGCCACACAATTTAATGTGTCGTCGGATGACGATGAACCAAAGACGTATATTTCGAATCCGGCTTTTATGGAGTCTACCCGCGGTAGAGCCGCAGAATTGGGACGGAACATTCAGGTTAAATATGCGGAAGGATTCACTGCTCGCAAACTCTTGGGCGTGCAGGATATCTTTCAACTTTTATAGGGCATGGCGGTTAAGTTAAATAAGGTACATCATATTGCCATTATCTGTAGCGATTATGCGCGTAGTCTGTCTTTTTATCGTGATATTTTAGGCTTGGAATTGCAACGAGAGATCTATCGTGCCGAACGTAATTCCTATAAAGCAGATTTAGCACTAAACAACCAGTATATCGTCGAACTATTTTCATTCTCCTCACCACCCGAACGCCCGTCGTATCCGGAAGCAGCCGGACTACGACATTTGGCCTTTGAAGTATTGGATATGGATGGAACTATTCGTGCGTTGGAGGAACACGAAATAGCGTATGAACCTATCCGCATAGATGAAACTACTGAAAAGAAATTTATTTTCATTGCCGATCCAGATGGATTACCGATTGAGTTCTACGAGAAGTAGAGGGTACACATAAAAAATGTACCTTTGCAGTATGTCAACAGGATTAGTTTCGCAAGATACGATTGTGGCTCTAGCGACTTCGCCGGGAGTAAATGGAGCTATTGCGGTTATTCGTTTGTCTGGTTCACAAGCGATCACGATTACCAACGCGGTGTTCAAAGGAAAAGATCTACTAAATCAACACACGCATACGATTCATTTCGGTACCATACGAGATGGGGAAGAGATAATTGATGAGGTATTGATCTCCCTTTTTAAAGGGCCGCATTCCTATACGAAAGAAGATGTCGTCGAAATTTCTACCCATAATTCAAAATATATTATTGAGCGACTAATTGCGCTGCTGATAAAAAAGGGCGCAAGGGCCGCACAAGCGGGAGAGTTTACACTGCGCGCATTTTTAAATGGTGGTATGGATCTCTCACAGGCAGAGGCCGTAGCAGACTTGATCGCTTCGGAAAATAAAGCCTCTCATGAAATCGCCATGAACCAAATGCGAGGCGGAATCAGTAATAAGCTGCAGGAAATGCGTGAGCAGTTAATTAATTTTACGGCACTCTTAGAGCTCGAACTGGATTTTGGCGAAGAGGATGTAGAATTTGCAGATCGGGCGCAATTTGAGGCACTGGTACAGGAGCTAAAGGTGCATATCGCAAAGCTTATTCAATCGTTTGCCTACGGAAATGCCATAAAACATGGTGTTCCCGTTGCTATCATCGGAAAACCCAACGCGGGGAAATCAACATTACTCAATACATTACTTGACGAGGAACGTGCTATTGTTAGCGATATAGCCGGGACTACCCGAGATACTATAGAAGAGTCTATTAACCTAGATGGGATTACTTTTCGTTTTATTGACACGGCAGGATTGCGGGAAACTACGGATACCATTGAGGCTATCGGCATAACGAAAGCGAAAGAAAAGGTTCGGCAGGCAAAGGTGTTATTGTATTTATATGATGATAAAGATAGCACGGCGGATGAGGTCATTGCACAGGTGAAGGAACTTTATTATGACGGTCTTATTGTGATTTTAGTTCGGAATAAAATTGATCTGCAAGGAGGGTATCATTCGAACGAAATGGATACAGCTATTACAGATGTGTTATTTACTAATTATAGCGATTCACTTGTAGCTATATCTGCTAAGGATAGCGAAAGTGTGGAAAGATTGAAAGAAGTGCTGTTGGACAAAATTAGGGGAATGGCAGTAGAAGACCAACAAATTATCACCAACACCCGCCATGTGGAAGCTTTAAAGCAGGCGTTGGAGGCACTTGGACAGGTGGAAGAGGGCTTAGGTATCTTGCTCCCGGGTGATTTGCTTGCCCACCACGTACGGACTGCCTTACGTCATATCTCCAGTATCACGGGAGATATTGATGTCGACCGTGATATTTTGGGGACAATTTTCGGGAAGTTCTGTATTGGGAAGTAGTTGCGTTTGTGTTGCTGCAGAATAACAAAAAATCCTGAAGCGGGGAGCTCCAGGATTTTAAACTAACCAATTATTAACCTAAATTATGAATACAGCATAATACACAATGTTTGTGCCAAAATTGATGGTATTATATGTTTTTTATATCGTTAATAACGATTAATTGTGAAAACACCTGTTTCTGATGGCATTTCCTCTTCGTCAAGGACGATCACACTACCTCCGTAGCTGAATACCATGCGCACCAATTCATTAATGACGTCTGTCTGTTGTCCATCTTTTTGTACGATTATACGTTCATCTACATCAATATGACCCTCGATGGATTTACCATTCTCGATGCAAAGTACCTCTACTTTGCCATCAATTACATCTCTGGTCACATCACCTATATCCAAACTACTTAAGTTTTCGGGTATAGCAAGTTGGTAACGCTCGAGAAGTTCTTTTTTTCGTTTTTCGAGTATTTTATTGAATACATCCTGTATTTTTTCTAAAAGAGCTGTTTTGCTTAAAGATTGCGGGTTAATTTGCAGGTGAATAGGCGAGAAATTATGGTGTTTACTGATCCGCATAAAATGGCTATGGTGCTCCGGCAAAGCAGCCAACACTAATGGTACATCTTGAGGGATAGGGTAATGTTCTAGAATAGCTTGATCAATTTTTCTGAAAAATCGATCCATATCGATATCTTCCTCCTGGCTTTTCTCCATATATCCATGTAATCCGGCTCCTTGTACAACAGATGCATGTAAATGATTATCCGTAAGTTCCTCACCCAGTGCCTCCTTCATGGTCGTAGGTACGTTATCTTCTATATCCAACTTTTGAAGTTGGTATTTGTCACCTCGATAAAGTTGTACATCATCCAAAGCTAATGCAAGGAGATAATAAGATTGGTTTTCATGATACAGCTTAAACAAAGGTTTTACACAAAATGAATCAGCCACACAGGTTATCTCCTGCACTTTTTCGGGTAAACGTAATATCTGTGTGTCTTCCAAAGATACAAAGATCGCAAGACCCTCATCATTGTGATCCCAAAACGTTTTATCGTTGATAAGCTTTTCTAACGGCTGAATAAGTTTTTCATGCTCGTGGAGACCATTGTTCTGGATATACTGTAAAGTCTTTTTATAAAGATTCTTAAAAGTTATAGGATCCGTCGCATTTGCGGGATGTACCCGGTGGGTGGGCATGTAAATGGAGATACAGGGTGTATCCTGGATCGCCGTCAACTCTTTCAGTAATTTCAAATCGATTGTCTGCATAATAGATGTTTTTAATGAATGCATTGATACTCGTTTTTATATTCGCATAGCCTATATATAGAACAGTCTAAGTAAAGAGATGTTTAGAAAAGTTTAGGATAAGCACAAAACAAAAGATACTGGAGCGGAGAGCCCCAGTATCTTTTAACTAACTAACCAATTATAAACCTAAATTATGAAGTACTTGTATAACGGTTTATTTTGTACATTATTATGTCATTGGTATAATTTTAACCAATTAATCATAGATAATCTGTTTGTATTATTTAAGTTTGCCTTTAGGAAAATTAGGATGTGCTTTAATTTCCTCTATTTGTAAAATATGTCTATCAGAATGTGTGGTGATAAACAGCAAATTTTGATATCCGTCCACCGGACCAGCCGGTCCTTGGCTGATATGATTGCGTAATGCATTAATATCTGCATTTTTGATATAATTGATAATCTCTTTTCTCCCATTTTCGAAGGCAACCAAAGCTTCGCTCATATTTTTGTATTTCCCGGTAGGTTTGAGTATTTCAGGAGCTTGATATTTTTCACTTCTGTTGGTGATACTGTTTACAATTTCTTCATCGGTATAGCTTGGTTTTTGTGATGTTTTGGACGAATCAGATTTTGAAGTTTCTTGTTTGAACATGCCAAAAATCATCGGTTCCGATAAAACGATATGTTCCACACATTGGTTAATGGACCATTGATCTTCTGTCGGGCTAAAATTTAGTTGTTCATCTGTAAGACCGGCTACGCTTTTTTTTAAATGAGCGGCTGTTTGTTCGTAATGTGCCAGCAGTTTTTGAATATTACCACTACTATCTTGTTCAGTGATGTGCTTAACAACAGGGATACGTTGTGTGGATATAACATTTAACTGTTTATCATGTGCGATTACTGTTGAACTTTCTATACATAGGGCTGTTAAAAGTGGAACCGCCCAAACAAAATGTATTATGTGTTTTTTCATACGAGATACCTTTTATGTTAACATTATTTTTTTGATGCTTCAGCTGTTTTTTGTTATGCAATATGATGACTTTTTCGACCAGGACACTTGACATAGGGCAAGATTTTTGGAAAAAGCGTAAAATACGTGTATTTAAGCTATCGGAAGTGTATAAATACCTAAATTAACATTAAAGGCAACTATCAGAGAATATATATTGTTCAACAAGTGGTTTAAAAGTATAATACCAGGTTTATAATTAAATTATACAGCTATGAAAAGAATCATTTTTTTTACATTTATGGTTGGATTGCTAGGCACGGGATGTGGTGGCAATCGAAATGAAAACACCGACTCGATGGACGATAGAGGCACTATGGAAGAACCAGGATATAGAGACGGAACATTACCTCGAGATACAACACTCAGAGATACTACGGATTCCGTATTGCATCCTACGCCTCCTCCGGTTACACCTTAATTTTGTGGTTAAGACAATATAGAAACTTAATTTATCGGGCCAGCTGCATTACTTCCATCCTCACATATCCAGGAAGTTTATAGGCCTCAAACTTTATGATGACGCTTATGTTGATTTAATAAAGGGATAGATATGGTAAAGCTGGAAGACTATAAAAAGAAAAGGAATTTTAGGCAAACACAGGAACCAAAAGGTAGTAATAAGCGAAATAGTGATCGTACAAGAAAGTTGCGGTTTGTCGTACAACGACATCACGCTTCTCGTTTACATTATGATTTTCGGTTGGAACTGGATGGTGTTTTGAAAAGTTGGGCGGTTCCTAAAGGACCTTCATTGTATCCTAAAGATAAGCGGTTAGCTATGCAAGTCGAAGATCATCCCATAGATTACGCCTCTTTCGAGGGTATTATTCCAAAAGGTAATTATGGCGCAGGCGTGGTCACTATTTTTGACTCAGGATACTATGAATTTACGGAAGCAAAGAATACAAAAGAGTTTTTGCAGGACTTGGAGAAAGGTTCTCTCAAATTTAAATTACATGGTCATATTCTCCGTGGTGAATTTGCGTTAGTGCGGATCAAAGGGCAGGAGGATAATGCTTGGCTGCTTATAAAACATAAAGATCGATATGCATGGGAAGAACCCTACAATAGCGAGGATAATGTGCAACAAGAGATTAAGCAAGCTGGTGTAGACTTTAAAAAGGATAAGAAGGGGCGTGCTCCAAAAAAGCTTCCCAAAGCTAGCCAAAAAGAAGAAACGGAAGAATTACCGAAACCGATGCTGGCAAAATTGACGGAACATCTCCCGGAAGGAGCGGAATGGAGGTACGAAAAAAAATATGATGGGTTTCGTATTTTGGCTATACGTGACAAAGAAGGCGTCCAACTTTATTCCCGTAACGGGAAAGATATGAATGCTTTGTTTCCTTCCTTGGTAGAGGAATTATCGTCTGTAGACAAATATGTTTGGCTCGACGGGGAGCTTGTCATCGAGGATAAACGAGGGAAAACACATTTCCAATTGATAGCTAGTGGCGAACCCATTCCGAGCAACCTTACATTACGTTATTATGTTTTTGATATACTTCGTTTAGAAAACGAGTATGTTACAGATTATGCGCTTAAAGAACGGGAAGAATTATTGGCTTTGTTGTTCCGTCGGATAAAGAAATCTAAAATTGTTCAGTTAACGCAGATTCTGCCAGGCACAGCTCAGCAAGTTAAAGTAAAAGCCGAAGAGCAACAATGGGAAGGAATTATTGCAAAAGATGTAAATAGCACCTACTTGCAAGGTAAACGAAGTGGTTTCTGGACAAAATTTAAGTTACGAAATACCCAGGAAGCCATTATATGCGGTTATACCTCTCCCCAAGGAAGCCGTTCATTTTTTGGAGCTTTGGTGTTAGGCTATTATCGGGATGGAGAGCTTGTATATATAGGTAACTGTGGTACGGGATTCAATACAAAGAGCCTGAAAGATATATATACTACTATGCATAAGCATGAGAACGGGTATAAACCTTTTAAGGAGGAAGTTACTATCGCGAAAGAGAAAGAAGTTACTTGGTTGCGGCCGCTGATGGTATGCGAGGTATACTATAGCGAGTGGACAACAGATGGTCGTTTGCGCCATCCCGTATTCAAAGGGTTGCGACAAGATAAAGATGCGGAAGAAATTGAAAAGGAGAGTCCTATGAAAAATGAAAAGAATGAAGATTTGATAACGATTGGTCGTAAAAAGGTTCAATTGACCAATTTAAACAAAGTGTATTGGCCAAAAGAGCGTTATATAAAAGGGCAGATGATAGCTTACTATGAACAAATGTCCGATTATATACTTCCGTTTATCAAGAATAAACCGATTTCTATGCACCGCTTTCCAAATGGGATCGCTGCGGAAGGTTTTTTTCAAAAAGATGTGGATACGGACAATATTCCTAGTTGGATAAAAACCGTTCCGATTCATTCAGAAAGCACGGGAAAAGAAACAGACTATATCGTCTGTAACGATAAAGCCACCCTTCTTTATATCGCAAATTTAGGTTCTATTGAGGTTAACCCTTGGCTCTCTACCTATCAAAAGCCGGAGTACCCAGACTTTGCTGTGCTGGATTTAGATCCCAACGGAGCCGATTTTCAAGAGCTTATACGGGTGGCGACGACGGCTTACGAAACTTTTGAGGAACTGAAAGTTCCGGCTTTTTTGAAAACTTCTGGAGCTACGGGATTCCATATTTACGTCTATTTAAAAAAGAAATACACGTACGACGTTGCGAGGGATTTTATTGAGTTAATAGCTCAAATGGTTCAAGAAAGACATCCTGATACGACAAGCCTAGTGCGAGATCCAAAAAAAAGAAAGGGGATGATTTATTTAGATTTTTTGCAGAACAGGCGCGGGCAGACCATTGCAGCACCTTATTCTTTACGTCCCAAAGAAGGAGCGACCGTCAGTGCACCTTTGCGATGGGACGAACTAACGCCTAAACTGCGTATTGCCGATTACAATATCAAGACGATGTTAAAACGAGTAAATGAGGTAGACGATCCTTGGGTATCTTTGTGGGATCGTGCGGTGAATATAAAACAGGTGCTCGCTAAACTTTAGGCTAAACTTGCCTTTAATTTATTCAATAAATCAGTTGATTTCGTATTCTCCACTTTCATCTTACGAATAGAAGTATGTTTCCCTTTAGCTTTTTGTTTGATAATTTTTAGCAATTCGCTTGTATACTGATTTTTATATTTTGATATATCAAAAGATTGGCTATGCTGTTTGATCAATTGAAGAGCCATATCCATTTCTTCTTTTTTTAATCGGGTATTCCCTGGCAAGCTTAATTCATCCGTCGATCGGATTTCTTCCTCAAACCTAATTTTATTAAGTAATAACATATTCTCATATGGTTTCACGATGGCAAGATGTTCTACATTGCGCATGACGAAAGAGCCTAATCCCGCTGTCTTACTTTTTTCAAGAGCTTTAAGGAGAAGCTGATAGGCTTTCGTTCCTCCTTTTTGAGGTTCTAGATAATAGGGTGTATCAAAATAAATACTATCTATTTCATCCATCTTGACAAAAGAATGCAGGTTGATCATTTTGTTCTTCTCAGGGCTGGCTTCTTCGAAGTCTGAATCTTCGAGAATAACGTATTTATCTTTGAGCAGATAGCCTTTAACGATATTATCCCACTTCACTTCTTTGCCGGTGCTCTCGTTGACGCGTTTGTATTTGATGTTTGATTTATCTTTTCTATCTAACATATCTAAATCTAACGAGCTGCTCTGCACAGCACTATATATTTTAACGGGGATATTAACCAACCCGAATCCTATTGCTCCAGTCCAAATAGCTCTCATAATATTTCGTTTTTATTTCTATTAGTAAGAACAATGCTTTATTAAAAAGGTTCGCTTTTAAGTTTGCACGCTTTTCTGTCGGTGGTAGGTAGCAGATTTGTCTTCGGTTACGTCCCGATGATATAACAAAGTTAAGTCGAGTCCATTGATAAAACAACGAATTTTGAAGAACAGGTCGGAGACAATAATAAAACTTGAAATTGAAATTTGTATTTTAGATGAATATAAATAACAGTGCCATGAAAATTTTTATACATCTCAAGATATTTACCGTGGTTTTCTTGACAATGATTTCGAACTATTCGATATATGGGCAAACAAACGATACCTGGACGGTTTTTTATAATCAAGATTCCACCTTAGTAGGTTACAAAGATAAATCTGGTGTCGTTAAGATAGAACCAAAATTTGCCGGTTTTGTCACAGCTATCAAATTTTGCGATATAATAGCTGGTTCAGAACGCGACAAAGAAAAATGGACAAGCTATTATTTAAATAAAAAAGGTGGAGAATTCGGTAGGGATAGTATTTACATTTTTGATAATGTAGCAGATTGTGAAAATGAAGGGTTTATACGGTTTAGGGATAGAAAATCGGATAAAGTGGGATTGTTTGATAAAAATGGAGAAATCGTGGTACCTGCTATATACAATGACTTAACAAAAGTTAGGAATGGAATGCTGGTCGGATTGAAAGGAGCGAAAAAGAAATATGTTCGTGAGAACGAGCCGCCAGCAGATAATTATTATACTTGGGTCGGAGGGGTAGAAGTGTTACTCGATACCTTAAATAAAGTATTAGCAGAAAATTTTCCGAACGACAATAAACTTGATTTTTATTCTGTTGAAAGGACATCAACACCATCGGAAGATAAATCGAAAAAGAGCTTTCCAGCCAGCGACGGGAAATATGTAACCTTTATTGATTTTAAGAAAGAGTTTAAAACATGGTTGATCGATGACTTGCTGTCCGACTTTACGAGAGGGCAGTTGTTACATGTCGTACACGATACAATCGTATGGGAGTCCAAAGAAGGATGGGCAAGAAGTGAAAAACAGGAATTTGTAGACAACAATTTCCAATTATTAAAACAGATACTTTCGGAAATTAACGAATCCAGTACCAACTATTCCATTTTCTTGAATGGGTTGAACCCATTTATATATGAAGGGGCAGAATTTGATAAATATTTCAACAATTGCCGTGAGGCAAAAGAATGGCAATATCCGGTATTGAGCGTGGTTATTTCATACGATTATGGAACGGCAGATATATCGCAAAACCATTTTGATTTTTTACGTACGGAGAATGGATATAAATTAATTTCCGTTACGATTAGAAATGCAGAAATCAAGGAATAATAATTATGTTTTAGGTGTTCGCAATGACCAGAACAAGCCCCAGATAAAAGCGCCTAAGCCGACCGCGAAACTTTGTAGTAAAGTGCCTCCATGTTCGATCCATAGCTTGGCGAGCCAAGGACCAATAAGTTGCGAACCGGCATAGATAGCAATTAGCGCCGCAGACAGTCTCGGGCCTTGATGCGGTTGGAAATATCTTGCCAGACGCTGTGTACACATTACAGATCCCAAAAATCCACTGCCTACTAAAATTGCACATGCTATGATACCTACACCTGATGGGGTTAACAATACCATAGCTACACCTAATGCTTGGAGGATGTACGTGTAGATAAGGCTGAGTCGATCTCCATATCGATGCCCCATCCAATTCCATATCGGGATAAATACCAGACACGATGTGGAGGTGATGATCCAAACATTTCTTATCCATATACTATCCGTGGGCATGGTGTCATGAGCCAAGGTTGGTAAAAAAGTCATGGGTAGGATATAACCCAAACCTGCACCGATATAAGAAAGAAACAGTGGGGTACTACGTCGATCGAAAAGTCTGTTGCTATAGGGTGTTTTACTATTTGTACTCCCGTATTCGGGGCGTTGTACGCTAATTTTTACAAACTGTATCGTACTGTAAAGAGCTAATATCACAGAGACCACAGCAACAGGAATCCAACGTTGAGCTGATTGTAAAAAAGAAGCGGTGGAATCTACCAGCAGTCCTCCAGCTAATAATCCGCCTGCTACACCAAAATATACTAAGCCGCTTAGTTGCGGTTTATTATTCATGATGAACCACTCTAATAGCAATGCGGGTGCTAAAACGAATGTAATTCCATTTGTTACGCCGTTTAAAAGTCGCCATAACAATAGTAGATCAAATTGTGGGGTAAAGCATTGTGCTATGGTAATAAGGACATTTCCAACAAGGCCAATGAGCAGATATCTCTTGATAAACTTGAGGCCAGAGTAGCGAACAGCTAATAAGGCTCCTATTAGATATCCCAAATAGTTGATTGTTGCCAAATCTGCACCTTGTGTGATCGTCAACATATTGTCGCTGATAAAATATGGCAATAAGGGGGTGAAAGAAAATCTACCCAATGCATGGACTACGGTAAGGGTCGCAATGCCTGCCAGCAAATAACGGAGAGCCTCCTTTTTAACTGAATTTTCTGTTGTAGAAACCACTGATGTATACTAATTAACGACATTTTTATTTTGCCGCCGCAAGATAATAAATAGATTGAAAAGCATATTACACAAAAATGTTTCCTATGTCGTGGAGGTGGATTTTCTTTGATTTGAAAAACAATTTTCGTAGAGATTTATTCTTTTATTATACAAAGAAGAGTAGATATATTATGGCGATCATCGGAGAAATTATCAAGCGCGTAATTGACGTGAATGGATTGATTAATAAGGATTCGACACCTTGGGAAGCCCAGAAGCAAGTTCTATTGGATTTGCTGGATGTCGCGAAAAATACAGCTTTTGGAAGAAATTATAATTTTAGCGAGATACTTGCCGATCCAGATGTCGTTAAACAATTCCAACGCACAGTTCCAATATTCGACTATGACAAGCTACAGGCGGCGTGGTGGCATTATCTACATGAAGGGCATCAGAATGTGACATGGCCGGGAGGACAACGCTATTTTGCCATGAGCAGTGGGACTACCAGCAATAGTAAGGCTATTCCCGTGACAGATGACATGTTGAATTCCATCAAAAAGGCAGGAATACAACAGATATTAAGCTTGAAGAATTTTGATCTTCCAAGCGATTTTTTTGAAAAAGATATCATGATGTTAGGCAGTAGCACGAAGCTTGTGGAGCACAATGGGTTTTTGGAAGGCGAAATCAGCGGTATATCGGCTGCTAATCTGCCTGTATGGTTTCGGAGATTCTACAAGCCTGGTAAAAAAATAGCGGATAGCAAAGATTGGGACGAGCGTCTGCATAAGATAGTGCGCGCGGCAAAGAAATGGGATATCGGAAGCATGACTGGTATCCCCTCGTGGTCGGAAATTTTGATTAAAGAAATCATCCATCAGAATAAGGCGGATACGATACATGACATTTGGCCTAACCTACAAGTATACAGCACCGGCGGGGTGGCTTTCGGTCCTTACCGTAAGAGCTTTGAAAAGCTATTTGCAAAGCCCATGATTTATATAGACACCTATTTGGCGTCAGAAGGTTATTTGGCAACCCAGAAGCGACCAGACACCGACTCCATGGCACTCATTACCAACAATGGTATTTTCTTTGAGTTTGTTCCTTTCACGTCTGATAATATGGATGAGGAAGGATGTGTAAAACAACATGCGCCCACGTTAACGATTCAAGACGTGGAAGAGGATGTCGAATATGTATTATTAATTTCTACTGTAGCAGGTGCTTGGCGTTATATGATAGGAGACACGGTTGTTGTCACAGATAAAGAGCGTGCAGAAATTATTATCAGCGGACGTACAAAACATTTTCTCAATGTGGTTGGTGAACAGCTGTCCGTGCATCAAATGAACCAGGCAATTCAAAAATTGCAAAAGCAGTTTGGCTTAGAAATCCGAGAGTTTACCGTTGCCTCTATTCGCAGGAGTGAACACTATATCAATAAATGGTATCTTGGAGCAGATCAAGCATATCCGGTCTCTATGGAAATTACGGAGGCATTCGATGCGGCATTGCAAGAAAACAATAAAAATTATACCGTCGCGAGGCGCCAGACACTAGACGGCATAGAAGTGGAAATTATACCAATAACGCACTTTCATCAGTGGAGTGAACGTTATAAAAAGTTAGGTGGGCAGACCAAAATACCACGTGTTATGAATGCGGAAGATTTTAAAGCATTCGAGGCTTTCATAAGGGAATTGTGATAATCTATAATCAGTTAATTATCTTTTCCTTGTGTGCTTTGAGCTAATGCAGTTTCATCGGCTAAAAGTTCCTCTTTTTCCGGTTGCGTTTTCTTTTCCATTTCGGATACCAATTCTACTATATCATCTGGCGAAAGATAGAGACGGGCAATCTTTTCTTTATAACGGGAGGATAATTCACTGTGACCAAGGATAAATTTCTTGGTAGACAAAATATAGGAAGCCATGCCCCGGTTGACGGCAAACGTATCTGCTACGCGTTCAGCTTTGCGTATATACCGTTTGGATAACCAATACAACAGCCCAAATCTCGCTACCCCCCACATTGTTCGCTGTTCGTAGTCCATGATATGACCTAGTTCATGTCCCAGCCATCCAATCAGTACGTCTTCCGGTAAATGGTGAATGGGCTCGATACTATGTGTAAGTTTAAATACAGGGTTAATTAAAATAGCATACGTACGTTTATTGCGGGATTGGAGTAATGTACCTACTACGGGGCGTGCCGCCATCACCGATTTTTTAAGTTTTTGGCTAAATATAAACCGGATGTGTGTATGCGCTAATTCTGGATAGTGTGATAGCGCCGCGAGCACCAATTGCTCAATAACTTTGGGGATTTCCTTGTTTTTAGAAAATGCCCGTAACTGTCCATTTATCTTTGTTTCGGTATCGGTATAAATGCCCATAAGCTTTTTATCATAGTAACAAAGAGCGGCCGAAATTGTTGTCGATAAAATGATGGTATAAAAAAAGGAGCTTAAAGCTCCTTTCTTAGTCTTGCCACCGGAATATTCATCGCTTCCCGGTATTTAGCCACGGTGCGTCTGGCAATTGTATACCCTTTTTCTTTTAAGATTTCTGTTAATTTTTCATCTGCCAATGGTTTGCGCTTATCCTCGTTGGCAATGCATTCCTCTAATATTTTCTTTACTTCTTTATTGGAAACCTCCTCGCCCGAATCGGTTTGGATCGCTTCCGAAAAGAAAGATTTCAGCAGAAAAGTGCCAAATTCAGTCTGTACATATTTGGAATTGGCAACCCGTGATACAGTTGAAATATCCATTTCAATCTTGTCTGCTATATCTTTTAATATCATAGGTTTAAGTAGTCGCTCGTCGCCTGTTAGAAAATAATCGTATTGATATTCCATAATAGCATTCATGGTCTTCAATAACGTCTGTTGTCGCTGCTTAATAGCGTCTATAAACCATTTGGCAGAATCCAGTTTTTGTTTGACAAATTGTACGGCCTCTTTCATTTTTTTATCCGTCTTTTCTGCTTTTTCATAGTGCTCAAACATCTCTTGGTAAGAACGGGATACACGTAACTCTGGGGCATTTCTTCCATTGAGTGTCAGATGGAGTATACCGTCGTTGTTCGTGATATGGAAATCCGGAATGATATGGAGTTGTTTACCTGCTGAAGCACCGGAATCTCCAGGTTTTGGGTTTAATTTGAGAATCTCGTTGATGATATCCTTAAGTTCTTCTGAATTTACCCCCAATTGCTTTTCTATCTTGTCGTAATGTTTTTTGGTGAATTCATCAAGATAATTTTCAACAACTTTAATGGCTTGATTAATAATCGGATTATTTTGATCTTTCTTACGTAATTGTATAAGTAAACATTCCTGTAAATCACGTGCTCCGATACCAGCCGGTTCAAAATCTTGAATCACTTTTAATATAGATTCTACTTCGGTTTCTTCGGCTATCACATTTTGCGAAAAAGCAAGATCATCAATCAGCGAAAGGATGGGGCGTCTTAAATAGCCATCATCGTCCAGACTACCAATAATTTGTTGTCCAACAAGATAATCTTTATCTGATAAAGCAAGTAGATCCAATTGGTTTTGTAATGATTCGAAAAACGAATCTTGGACAGCTATCGGAATCTCTTTTCTGTCTTCATCATCGTCACTTCCATAATTGGTCGAATAATCGTTGTAATCATCTTCTTGGATATATTCATCTACACTAAATTCTTCATCGAAATCGCTTTCTTTGTTTTCGAAATTCTCGTCCGGATCATGATCTGGGTATTCCTCAACGGGATCATTCATATTCGTTAAGCTTCCATCCTCCAACGCAGGGTTTTCCTCTAATTCCTCTTTGATACGAGCATCCAGAGAAACTGTGGGCACCTGTAGCAGTTTGATAAACTGAATTTGTTGCGGAGAGAGTTTCTGTAATAATTTTTGCTGTAATGTCTGTTTTAACATGCTCTATGCTTCTTTGCATGGTAAAAATACTTAAATAAATCAGAAAACTAAAGTATACAATAACGGGTTGATCTAAAATAGGTATAATTATTGATAGCGCGTTTGGTATCGATATGGGATTTACGTCTATACTTTAAATGTTAAAATACGTTAATTTCAAAAGCGAGAATCTGTTTTTTTATCTTGTGTAGCTGTTTTTAGAAAAACAATTTCCATATTTACCGTATGTTTAAAAGGGTTAAAAGCAAAGTCGTCCGCTATTTTTTGATAGTGGTTTATAGCCTTATTCTAGTGGTATGTGCTGTGCAGTTAAACTTCTTATGGCTGTTTGGGTATTCGCCAACCAAAAAAGACATTGTTCTGCCTACGCTCCATATTTCGTCAGAACTATACACCGCGGATTCCGTATTGATAGGACGGTATTTTGAGGAGGATAGAGATCCTGTGGACTATGATAGCATTTCAGAAAACATATTAAACGCTCTTGTTGCTACGGAAGACGTTCGTTTTTATAAGCATAATGGAGTAGATTTTATTGGTTTGTTTTCCAGTGCTGTATCCACCTTAAGAGGCGATAAGCGAGGTGGAAGTACCATTACACAACAGCTTGCCAAGAACCTATACCGAACACGATATAATCAATCTCAGGGTTTACTCGGCCACATTCCAGGCTTGCGTATGGGCGTGACGAAATTTAAAGAATGGATGACCGCTTATAAACTGGAAAGCAAATACGAAAAAAACGAGATTATTACCATGTATCTAAATACCGTATCGTTTAGTAATAATGCTTATGGTATTAAATCTGCTTCATTACGCTATTTCAATAAGCAGCCTAATGCACTATCTGCTGCCGAATCGGCTGTGTTGATCGGAATGTTAAAGGGAACAACACTCTATAACCCGATCCGTAATCCGGATAAATCAATAGAACGCAGAAATATTGTATTGAGACAGATGCAGAAAGAGGGGTATATCAGCAAAGAGCAATATCAATCATTTTCCAAAGAACCATTAGATCTGAACGTCAATAATCCTGAACGAGGAGGTACGAATGATTCTTATCTGCGGACAGCTGTCGAAAAATGGCTTGAAAAGTGGAGTGAGGAAAAGGGGATTGATATTTATACAGCTGGTTTAAAAATTTATACAACCATCGATTCTCGTATGCAGCAATTGGCCGAGGAAACAATCGTTAAGCAAATGAAGGGGTTGCAAGAGCGATTAGATAATACTTGGCGAAATGAGGAACCGTGGCGAGATAAGAGCGGGGCAATAATTCCTGGTTTTTTAGAAGACAAAGCGCGAAAGTTACCGATCTTTGCCGCATTGATGGAGCAACATAAGGGAGACGAAGAAAAGGTATTTCAACTTTTGCAAGAACCCAAAAAAATGAAAATTTTTACTTGGGAAGGAGATGAGGAAGTCGAAATGTCGACGATGGACTCTTTGAAACATTACGTGAGTATGTTGAATACCGGGATGATGGCCATGGATCCTTACAACGGCAAGATTAAGGTATGGATAGGGGGAATCAACCATCGTTATTATAAATTCGATCACGTAAATCAGGCAAAGCGACAAGCGGGATCTACTTTTAAGCCTTTTGTTTACTTAACAGCGTTGGAAAATGGTATGGAGCCGTGTGATAAATATGAAGATAAGCCTGTGCGATTAGATTTTGTAAATAAACAGGGTGAAAAAGAGGTTTGGGAACCTAAAAATGCGGATTGGAGTTTTTCTTATCGTAACATGTCGCTTCGTTGGGCAATGGCTCGTTCTTTAAATACGATAACGGCGCAGATAACACGGGATGTGGGCTGGGATAAAATTGTGGAAACCGCGCATCGCTGTGGAATTGAGAGCCATTTGGAATCCGTGCCTTCTGTAGGGTTAGGCTCGAACGATGTATCTGTGTTTGAAATGGTAAATGCTTATGCGACGTTTATGAATGAGGGTAAGCGGATAGAGCCCGTCTTGGTGTCTGAAATTTATGATAATAGCGGAAAGCAGATTGCATCTTTCCAAACAACGGAAAAGCAAGTTGTGGATCCAGAAAATGCTTGGTTAATGACGTATATGTTGCGGGGTACGATCGAAGAACCGGAAGGAACCTCGCAAGCATTATGGGAATGGGATCTATTTGGTCATGAGAATCAAATCGGAGGGAAAACAGGTACTTCATCTGATTACGTGGACGGATGGTATATGGGGGTTACAAAAGATTTAGTTGCAGGTGTTTGGGTGGGGTGTGATGAACAAAGTATTCGTTTTAAAAGTTCGCAGACAGGAGAGGGATCTAAAACGGCTTTGCCGATTTACGCTACTTTTATGGAAGAACTCTATAGACAACCGGAACTAGGAGTGACCAAAGGAAAATTTCCAGACCCGAAAGTGGAGATTAATAAAAAATATAATTGTCCTAGTCCACGGATTCGGATAGAGGTGCCAAGTGATAGTACAGCAGTAGAATTGGATATCGAAGATAATGGAACGGAAATCTCGTTAACATTGCCAGAAGTAGAGGATACGGAAAGAAAAGAAATAGAAAGATAATTTGTATTTTTGAGAAAAGACTAATCTTTAATTATGAAATACCCACGTTTAGAAAACACCAACGCCGATGAAAATAATCTGGGTATTCCATATGGCCATTGAAAGAAAAATTATTTACATATGAAATATTCATCTCCACATCGGACGATTAAAAAGCAGATTCAAAGTGAGGATATGTGTGTTAAGAAGTGTTTGACAAGAATTAAGCAGGCGATCGCAGTGATGGTGCTATTATTGCTGATGCCCCATATTGCTTCGGCGCAATATTTTGGCCAGAATAAAATGCGTTATAAAAAGCTGGATTTTAATGTGAAGGAAACACCGCATTTTGAAATGTATAGTTATCTTAAAAACGATAGCATGATGACGTGGTTGGCGAAAGAATCAGAAGTGTGGTACAATATGCATCAGCAAGTCTTTCAAGATACTTTTTTGCGTAAAAACCCGCTTATTATTTATAACAATCATCCGGAGTTCCAACAAACTACCGCCATATCGGGTGAAATATCTGTTGGTACAGGAGGTGTGACGGAAGCGTTTAAACAGCGCGTGGTGATGCCAATCATGCAGATTAATCACCAAACAAGACACGTATTGGGACACGAAATGGTGCACGCTTTCCAGTTCCGTATGTTGATGGAGGGAAGAGATACCACACGTTTGGAAAATGTTGGAAATATCCCGTTGTGGATGGTGGAGGGAATGGCGGAGTACCTGTCTATCGGGAAAAAAGACGCCTTTACAGCGATGTGGATGCGGGATGCGTATGCCCGCAATGATATTCCATCGTTAAGGCAGTTGACAGAACAGTCATATAATTATTTCCCTTACCGTTATGGTCAGGCTTTTTTAGCATACATTGGTGCTACGTATGGCGATACGGTCATTATGCCGATGTTTATGGAGACGGCGAAATATGGCTATGAGATGGGAATACGTCGTGTTTTTGGTTATGATGCGCAAACCATGTCGACCTTATGGCGAAACTCGATGGAATCTACTTTTAAAGCGTTAAATAAAGATACGACTTCGCGACCTATCGGGCAGGCCTTAATTACGCCGAAGAATGCAGGTCGTATGAACGTGGCGCCGGCAATTTCTCCGGATGGACGTTTAGTGGCGTTTATGTCGGAAAAGGATCTTTTCGGTATCGATCTGTTTTTGGCAGATGCACAAACAGGTAAGATATTGCGGAAGTTGGGAAGTCGAACAACGAATCAAGATATCGATGAGTTTAGCTATCTGGAATCTGCAGGAGATTTTTCAGCCGATAGCCGATATTTTGCTTTCAGTGTATTTAGTGAAGGGAAAAATAAATTGATGATCATCGATGTGCAGACGGGGAAAACCGTTGCGCTCGAATCTATGGGCGATATTGTGGAATTTACAAATATCAATTTTGCTCCTGACGGCGACCACGTAGCATTTTCGGGATTAAAAGAAGGACAAAGTGATATTTATAGCTATAACTTCAAGACAAAGGAATTGGAGCAATTGACGAATGATAAATATTCTGATTTCCAACCTAGTTTTTCGCCTGATGGAAAAACGATTGTTTTCAGTACAGATAGAATGTCATTGGAAAGTGCTTCGCGTTCTGTCGATATTCCGATGGGGATGGCAATGATTGATGTGGCTACAAAGAAAGTAACAGCTATCGATATTTTTCCGGGGGCAAACAATCTAAATCCACATTTTTCAGGGGATGGAAGGCACATTTATTTCTTATCCAATGGAGATGGTTACCGCAATATGTTCCGCTATTCGCGGGAAGAAGGAGTAGTGGAGCGGCTTACCGATTACTTTACGGGTATTAGTGGCATTACAGAATATTCACCCGCGATGAGTATATCGCGCAATGATGATATTGTGTACTCTTATTTTAAAGGTAATCAATACAGTATTTATAAAGCAAATGCGTCAGATTTTGAGCCTGAAGTGGTAGACGCCGGCGCTTCTGACTTTACGGCGGCAATGTTACCGCCAAATGTAGATCGTGGTGTCAATGTGGTCAATACAAATTTGCAAAACTTTAATGCCTATCGACGTATTAATGAATCCATGATACGACCGGTGCCTTATCGTTCGAAATTTAAACTTGACTATTTAGCGAATTCGGGTGTAGGAATGACTGTTGGCACGCGCTATGGAGCCGGAATGGCAGGTGGTATTTTTGGTATTTTCTCCGATATTCTCGGTTACAACCAGATTTACTCTACTTTGAATATCAACGGAGAGGTACAGGATTTCGGTGGACAAGTGGCCTATGTAAACCAACGAAGCCGCTGGAATTGGGGTGGGTCGTTTTCACATATTCCTTATCGTAGTGGGTTTCGGATGTATGAAATGGATGATTTAGGTAGGGGACCTGAACTGGTACTTAGTGACTACATCATCCGCCAATTTGAGACGCAATTCGATGCCTTCGTAGCTTATCCATTTAATAGGCATCATCGGTTCGAAATCGGCGGAGCGTTGGCTCGTTATGGCTATAGTGTGGAAAAATGGCAACAGAGTTACTTCAGTTTTGGTTTCGTAGATCGTAAACGATTGTCTAATGAGGAGGCAATGGATTTACTTGGGTTTAGCTTGGATCCCCTCGTTATGCAACAAATTAGTACGGCTTTTGTGGGCGATAATTCGATATTTGGTTTGACCGCTCCGTTGCAAGGGTTTCGCTACCGTTTGTCTGCTGGACAATATTTTGGTGATATTAACATGCGGGCTTATAATGTCGATTTACGACGTTATCTACGCTTTAAACCGGTGACAATAGCTGCACGGACTTACGCTTATATCCGTTCGGGAGACGATGAAAATCGCTTACGGGGTAATTATATAGGTTATCCTTTTTTCGTTCGAGGTTACGACAATCTAAGCCGCGACCGCGTTGGGAATATTTCCTTTGATGATTTAATGGGATCTCGCGTATTGGTGGGTAACTTTGAGGTTCGTTTACCGTTTACAGGACCGGAAAAACTTGCTGCCATAAAATCGGGTTTGTTGTTCTCTGACCTTAATCTCTTCTTTGATGCCGGATTGGCGTGGAATAATGGAAATAAAATTGTGAGCAATCTGGATAAAAAACCACGAGTTCAACAGCTTAATCCAGATGGGTCGCCAATGCTTGATCAAAATGGAATGCCTGTTTACGGCTATGATAGAAATTACCGTGTGCCGGTGTTTAGTGCAGGTATATCCATGCGGGTCAATTTATTTGGAGCTATGATTCTCGAACCCTATTATGCCATACCGTTCGTGTCGTCGAGAACGAAATTTGGTACATTTGGATTAAACTTCATGCCGGGCTGGTAGTCCAACAAGAAGATGTGCGGATAGATTAGTGTTTAAGAAAGGTTGTTAAAGGTCGTTGTTTATGATTTAAGCATAAACAACGACTTTTTTATGCTCTATTTTATCTCGATAAGCTGGAGAGATGTTAAGATTGAGCCAATTTGGGTTTTTTAGACGAATAAGTTTTTCCCGTTGCATCCGGGTAAAGTGGCGTAATGTGTTGTGATACGAAAGTGCCATTTCTCTGCTTTCGAATAATTCCATATAAACTACATTACTTAGTTTCGGTGAACTGCCAAATAAAACGGAAGATGTGTGATGTATCTCCTGTAAGCGAGTAGGCATATCGGTGCAGTATCCAACTTCGAGATATGCGCGGTTGCTATTCGTGATAATATATACGATATGTGTTTCCATGTTAATTAATCTTATGTACTAATAAATTTGGTTGTGTAAATATTAATTGCTAATTTTATTGGCACAATATTACTAATTATTTTAGTAAATTAAAATTTTTTAAGAAAAATATGTCAAATATCGCATCGAATCTTAAGTTTCTGAGAAAGAAAAAAGGCTTAACGCAACAGCAATTTGCTGATGCACTAGAAATAAAAAGGGCGTCTGTGGGCGCCTATGAAGAGGATCGGGCTGAACCGAAGTATGAGTTGCTAAGAAAAATAGCGCAGTTTTACGATCTTACGATGGACGAACTGGCGAATGACGTTATCGACGAAAAATGGCGACCTCAACCTAAAAGTAATGCCTCGAATTTGAGGGTGCTGAGTGTAACCGTAGACGGAAATGAGCGAGAGAATATTGAGTTGGTACCTGTTAAAGCCAGCGCAGGCTACCTAAATGGGTATGGAGATCCGGAATATGTAGCAGAGCTTCCTAAATTTTCACTGCCTATGTTCAATCAAGGAACATACCGCGCATTCGAAATCAAAGGTGATTCCATGTTGCCACTGCCATCGGGAAGTATCATTATCGGAGAGTATATCGAAAACTGGCACGATATCAAACCTAGCCAAACTTATGTGGTGGTTTCCAGAGAAGATGGCGTAGTATATAAGCGTGTAGCTTACAAATTTAAGGAAGATAAAGGTTTGAAACTTGTCTCAGATAATAAAACATATGAGCCCTATTGGGTAAGTACGGAAGATATTATAGAGGTCTGGAAAGCGAAAGCGTTTATTAGTACTGAGCTTCCAGAGCCAAGTCCGGAACCTACGATGGAAACATTGACGTCGATGATGGCACAAATGCAAAAAACGATTAAATCGGTAGTCAATAACAAATAAATTTCATTTGTCTATTTAAAATAATATATATACCTTTGTATAATCTGAATAAGAGGGGGCATGGTATGCCCCCTTTTTTAATTCATTTAATGAAAAGTTTTAATTCACGTATCGAAATAGTAGGGTATGCAAATAGAGGAAAGAGTACAGGAGCTGGTTGAAGAAAAGATAGCTGATCGGGCGGATTTGTTTATTGTGCGGATTAAAATGCATAATAATGGTCTTTTGGAGATATTGGTGGATGGCGACAATGGTATATCGATTGAGGATTGTGTCCAAATTAGCCGCCATGTAGGATTTCATTTGGAAGAAGAGGACGCGATAGACCGCGCCTACCGCTTGGAAGTCTCGTCTCCGGGTATTGATAGCCCTCTGTTATTGCTTCGGCAATATCAAAAAAATATCGGAAGAAATGTTCGGATAAAAAGCTTGGAAGGAGAGAAAAGGGAAGGGAAACTAATCGCAGTGAACGATAAAAATATCTTCATAGAAGAAACAAAAAAAGAAAAAGGGAAGAAAGCGACCATAGAGGAGGCTGAAATTCCATTAGATAATATAACAGAAACAAAGGTGTTAATTTCATTTAAATAAAAATGAGCAGCAATATCAATTTGATCGACTCTTTCCAAGAGTTTAAAGAATTTAAAAATATCGATCGTCCGACCGTTATCACCGTATTGGAGGAGGTGTTCCGCAGCATGATACGCAAGCGTTTTGGAACGGATGAGAACGTGGATGTGATCGTAAACCCAGATAATGGAGATTTGGAGATTTGGAGGACACGAGTGGTGATGGAAAATGGATTTTCCGAAGATGATGATTTAGAAATCGAATTGTCCGATGTACACCAATATGATCCAGATTTAGAAGTTGGCGACGAATATATTGAACAAATCACGTTGGAAAGCTTTGGTAGGAGAGCTATCTTGGCTGCGCGTCAAACCTTGGTTTCGAAAATATTGGAATTGGAAAAAGATGAGGTCTTCAAGAAATATAAAGACCGCGAAGGTGAATTGGTGATAGGCGAGGTTTATCAGATATGGAAGAAAGAAATCTTGGTATTGGACGAAGATGGAAACGAATTGATCCTTCCAAAAACCGAGCAGATTCCGGCAGATTATTTCAAAAAAGGAGATAGTATTCGTGCGGTGGTGTTCAAAGTGGATATGATGAATAGTAATCCCAAAATTATCATTTCGCGTACTGCTCCGGAATTTTTGCAACGTTTGTTTGAATTGGAAGTTCCTGAAATTTTTGATGGACTTATTACCATCAAGAAGATTGTTCGTGAACCGGGTGAAAGAGCAAAAGTTGCTGTAGAATCTTATGACGACCGTATAGATCCGGTAGGGGCCTGTGTGGGTATGAAGGGGTCACGTATACATGGTATCGTACGCGAATTACGCAATGAAAATATTGATGTTATCAACTACACATCAAATAATATTTTATATATCACACGTGCGTTAAGCCCTGCACGTATCTCTTCGATTAAAATTGATGATGAGAACAAGACGGCGGCTGTTTACTTGAAACCAGATCAAGTATCTTTGGCCATCGGTAGAGGCGGACATAATATCAAACTTGCTGGTAAATTAACCGGTTATGAAATTGATGTGTACAGAGAAAATGATGAAGTGGAGGAGGATGTGGACATCGAAGAATTTGCAGATGAAATCGATAGCTGGATTATCGATGAGTTGAAACGTGTTGGCTTGGATACTGCAAAATCGGTTTTATCATTGACAGAAGCAGAACTGGTGAGACGCACCGACTTAGAGGAGGATACTATACAAGAGATTCTTCGTATCCTCGAAGCTGAGTTCGAATAAGGGTTTCGCCGTATCTGTATGCTGAAAAAACAATTGAGCTGAAATTGTTTTTTCAGTGTAAAAAAACATATTTTTGTAGTATTAAAATTATAGAAGGTAAATAATAGATGACAGAAGGAAAAAGCGTAAACTTGCTAAAGGCAGCAAAAGAACTTAATATTGGGATAGGTACGGCTGTTGACTTCTTGGTAAAAAAAGGTTTTGATGTAGAATCAAAGCCTAGTACTAAGTTGTCGCCAGACATGTATACTGTCCTTCTAAAAGAATTTCAAGGAGACAAAATCGTAAAAGATGAAGCCAAACAAATTGTTATCGGTAAAATTCGTCGTGACGAGTCTGCTGCTGGACTAAGTGGAGCGAATCCTACGGAATCTAGAGATGATATTCAAGAAGAAAATAATACGACCTCTCCAGAAGTTCTGATTAAGGATACGGGCTCGAGTCCGGCATTGGAACCCACAAATGAACCCGTAAAGGAGGAACCTATCACAAAAGAAAAAGAAGAGAGTTCCAGTCCATTAAAAGTGGTTGGAAAAATTGATCTAGATAGCCTTAAACGCGGCAAACCTAAGAAAGAGTCCGAGAAAGAGGAAGTAGTACAAGAAACATCGCCTAAGACAGCGGAGCCAGAAACTGAACCTATTGAACAGGAGACGAAGAAAGAGGAGGTTAAGCCTGTAGTGGAGCAGCCGAAAGCTGAAATTCCTCAGCAGGAAGTGAAACCTAAAAAGGAGGATAAAGAGGATCTGCAGCCGAAGGAAGAGCAAAAACAAGAAATAAAAGCAGAGCCTGCGGCTGACATGAATAAACAAACTGAAGAAATTAAACCTCCGGTAAAAGAAGAACAGAAACCTGCCGTAGCCGAACAACCTCACCAAGGTGTGATACGTGCGCGTTCTGAAACATTAAGCGGACCTAAAGTTGTTGGTAAAATTCAACTTCCTGTGGAGCGTAAACCCGTAGCTTCATCGTCGGGACCTTCACATAGCAATGACAATAAACGCAAACGCAAACGTTCGAATAAAAACGCACCTGTTAATCCAAATGCGGTAACGGGTCAAAAGGGAACGAATGAAGGTAACGCGAATCGCGGTGGTGGCGGCGGCTTCAATAAAGCAGGCGGACAGCAAACGGGTGGTTATAAGCAAGGGCAAGGAAACCAGCAGCAACATGCCCATGGAAAAGGGCGCCATGATCATCGCGGAAAAGGACGTCATCAGGAGACACCGAAAGAGGAGCCATCCGAAAAAGAAATTCAAGACCAAATTAAGGCTACGCTGGCTCGTCTGAGCGGGGCTGGTAAATCCGGCAAATTTGCACAACGTGCTAAATTACGTAGACAGAAGCGTGATGATATAGCGCTTTCTGCAGAAGAAGCGGCAATGGAGGAAGCTGCACAATCCAAAATCTTACGCGTTACGGAGTTTGTGACCGCGAACGAGTTAGCAAATTTGATGGATGTGCAAGTAACACAAGTCATTTCGACTTGTATGAGTTTGGGGATGTTTGTATCCATCAACCAGCGTTTGGATGCAGAAACTTTGACAATTGTGGCGGAAGAGTTTGGTTACCAAGTGGAGTTTATTAAGCCAGAGGATGAGGAAGTTACGGAACTGGAAGAACCAGATGATGAAGCGAGCTTAATTCCTAGGGCACCTATTGTTACCGTCATGGGACATGTTGACCACGGTAAAACATCTCTATTAGATTATATCCGTAAGGCCAATGTAACAAAAGGCGAGGCCGGGGGGATTACGCAACATATCGGGGCCTATGCGGTGAAATTAGAAGATGATCGTAAAATTACGTTTTTGGATACACCAGGACACGAGGCTTTTACTGCGATGCGTGCACGGGGAGCAAAAGTTACCGATATTGTTATCATCGTCATTGCGGCGGATGACGCGGTCATGCCACAAACGAAAGAAGCTATTAATCATGCACAAGCAGCAGGAGTTCCTATCGTTTTTGCCTTCACTAAAGTAGATAAGCCAGGTGCTAATGCAGATCGGATACGGGAACAACTTTCGGGTATGAATATTCTGGTGGAAGATTGGGGTGGAAAATATCAAGCACAGGAAATCTCAGCAAAAACTGGAGAGAACGTCGACTTATTATTAGAGAAGGTCGTTTTGGAAGCAGAATTGTTGGAATTAACTGCGGATCCAAAAAAACGTGCTGTTGGTTCTGTGATTGAATCTGCGTTGGATAAAGGCCGGGGTATCGTTACAACAGTATTGATACAAGCTGGTACATTACGTGTTGGAGACCCTATTCTTGCGGGTTCGCACTCGGGTAAAGTAAAAGCCCTGACGAATGAACGTGGTGAACGTGTGAAAGAAGCAGGGCCATCTGTACCGGTGCAGATCTTAGGTATGTCTGGTGCGCCTACAGCAGGAGATAAGCTATATGTAATGGAAAGTGAATCAGAAGCGCGTCAAGTGGCAAATAAGCGCCTGCAATTGCAACGCGAGCAAGGTATGCGTGCCACGAAACACATTACATTGGATGAGATCGGCCGTCGTCTAGCTATCGGTAACTTTAAGGAACTGAATGTTATCGTTAAGGGTGATGTGGACGGCTCGATTGAGGCATTATCTGACTCTTTATTGAAAT
This sequence comes from Sphingobacterium corticibacterium, assembly GCF_004208525.1. Taxonomy (GTDB): domain Bacteria; phylum Bacteroidota; class Bacteroidia; order Sphingobacteriales; family Sphingobacteriaceae; genus Sphingobacterium; species Sphingobacterium corticibacterium. Next base: position 618,835 of record NZ_SGIT01000001.1, read on the forward strand.
TGTCTACTGATGAAATTCAAGTCAATATAATTCACAAATCAGTGGGGGCAATTTCGGAGTCTGATGTACTATTAGCATCTGCTTCAGACGCCATTATCATTGGTTTCCAAGTACGTCCAACACAAGGAGCTAAGAAAATAGCGGAAAATGAGCAAATTGATATCCGTTTGTATTCTATTATCTATGATGCTATCGACGAATTGAAATCTGCGATGGAAGGTATGTTGGCACCGAAATTCGAAGAGAAAATTGTGGCAGAGGTTGAAATTCGTGAGACATTTAAAATATCTAAAGTGGGTACTATCGCCGGATGTATGGTGCGCGAAGGTAAAATCAACCGTAACAATGATATCCGCGTTATCCGTGATGGTGTTGTCATCCACACTGGTAAATTAGCTTCATTGAAACGCTTTAAGGACGATGTCAAGGAAGTAGCACAAGGTTATGAATGTGGATTGAATATCGACCGTTTCAATGATATACAGGTTGGTGATATTGTAGAGGCTTACGAGCAAGTAGAAGTTAAACGTAAGCTATAAAAGATTTACGTATTGATCATATAATCCCGGCAATTTTTTTGTCGGGATTTTTTTATATCTCATAGAAGCTATCTATTTGCCTAATTTCAAGAATTAGGCTACTTTTATGACATGTATAAATTTGAGATTTCGAACATTATATATCAACCCAACGATACGGTTACGCTAGTATTTAAAGACTTATCAGGAAACTATCCAAAACCCAAAGCAGGACAATTTTTGACAGTCTCTTTCATTTTTGGAGAAAGAGAGGTGAGGAGGTCCTATTCTTTCAGTAGTTCACCCGATGTGGAGGAGCCGCTTACCATCACGGTAAAAAGAGTAGATAATGGAGAGATTTCCCGCTTGTTACATCATCAAACTCGGGTAGGTGATATTATTGATGTATTAGAACCGCAGGGGTTGTTCTATTATGAACCCAAAAGAGATCGCGAACGTACATTGTTTCTTTTTGGTGCTGGCGTTGGCGTTACACCACTTTATTCTATTTTGAAAACAGCATTGGTTGCAGAAGATAAAACCAAAGTTGTCTTGGTATATAGCAATAAATCAATAGCAAGTACGGTATTTTATGAGGAACTACTGGAGTGGCAAAAGCAATATCCTGACCGATTGAAAATTGAATGGATATTCTCCAGTTCAAAGAATCTTTTGCATGCGCGACTAAATCGAGAATATCTTATCCATATCGTAAAGGGACAAATGCCCGCAAACGGCGATGTATTGTTCTTTACTTGTGGCCCTGTTTTCTATATGGATTTAGTACGGTTTACCTTGTTAGGCATGGGATTTCCTGACAATAGTATAAAAAAGGAAACATTCCATTTTCCCGAAGAAGAGGAAGATGATGATGAGAAGGAGGAGGAACCTGTGGATATGACTTCCTATGGTATCAAACTTCGTTTCCAAGGCACGGAATATAATTTAACGATTCCCTATAACAAGACAGTATTAGAAGTAGGGCTGGAGCACAAAATCAAGTTGCCTTACTCCTGCAAATCCGGGATGTGCAGCACGTGCATATCACAGTGTACAGCCGGTAGTGTGCGAATGGATTACAATGAAGTGTTAACAAATAGAGAAGTGGAAAATGGCCGTTGTCTGATTTGTGTATCGCATCCATTGGAAGAAGGGACAGTGATAACGGTCATGTGATATCTCAATAAAAGTAAACATAATAGAAAAAGGCGTCTTACGACACCTTTTGTACGCCAAACAGGATTCGAACCTGTGACCGACGGTTTAGAAAACCGTTGCTCTATCCAGCTGAGCTATTGGCGCCTCCTTTTGGAGTAGCAAAAGTAGGCAATTGCGGTTATTTTGCAAAATAAAATGACTATTTTTTGTTAAGGCTAGACTAACTTATTGCATGCCAAAGGTATATTTTCGTTTCAAGGGTGCTATAGGCTATTTAAAAGAGCATCTGCAGGTGTATTGGAAATTTGAAATAAAGTTTTGCATAAAAGAGAAAATTTGTACTTTTGTCGCGGAGAGTTGGCAGAGTGGTCGAATGCGGCGGTCTTGAAAACCGTTAACTGTTACAGGTTCGGGGGTTCGAATCCCTCACTCTCCGCATCCTAACAAGGAAAAAATATCAAAACCCTATAAATAGCAGTATTTATAGGGTTTTTGCTTTTATAAGCCTTCCTAAATATTTCAGATTTCCTATTTCGTGCGAGACCCAAGCGAGACCCTAAAAATTGGTCTTCTAGGGTCTCGCTAAAATGTACAGGTTTGCACCTATACACACCTTGCTATCAGATGAACATCTTGACAGCAAACCAAGTAAGAAATAAATTGAATAATGAAATAAAGCACCACCACCATGAAAGCAAATCTCACACTCCACATCTATGCTCGAGCAGCAAAAGCCAATGCTGCAGGCCTACACCCCTTGTATGTCCGGATAACAATCGATGGCAAGAGAACAGAATTCTCCAGCAAAAAGTTTATCAATCCTAAGCAATGGGACCCAAAAATGATGAAAATGAAAGGCAGCAGCGAAGAAGCCCGTACAATAAACAGCTACCTTGAAACCATAAAAAGCAAAGTCAACCAAACCCAGATTATACTCGAGTATCAGGAAGAACCAATCACACTAGAAAAATTCAAGAGTGCCTACCTCGGAAAGAAGTCAGAAAAAGAAAGAACATTGATTCCCATATTCCAAGACCACAACAAAAGAGTAAGATCCCTTATTGGTGTAGAGTATTCTGCAGGCACACACGAACGCTATGAAGTATCACTCAAGCATACCCAAGACTTTATACAGCACCAATATAGAGTCCAAGATATCGCACTCCATAAAATCAATCACACCTTTATTGCCGATTATGATTTCTATTTGCGTACCGAAAGAAATTGCAGCAACAATACCACCGTCAAGTACATCAAAAACTTCAAGAAAATAATCCGCATCTGTATTGCCAATGGCTGGATAGGCCAAGACCCATTTCTTCACTACAAAACCAAGTTGCAGGAAGTCGAACGCGAAGTGCTCACACAGGATGAATTACAAAAACTGATGGACAAAACATTTAGCATTGAACGATTAGAACTCGTCAGAGATATTTTCCTCTTCTCCTGTTATACCGGCCTAGCCTATATTGACGTCAAGCAATTGACAGATGCCAATCTGGTTAAAGGAATAGATGGCCAGTTATGGATCAGCACCCATCGGCAGAAAACCGATAGTCCTTCTAAAATACCCCTATTAGATACCGCTCAATATATTATTAACAAATATACAGATCACCCAGAAAGCGGTAATGAAAACACCCTAATTCCGATACTCAGCAATCAGAAAATGAATGCCTACCTCAAAGAGATAGCCGATCTCTGTGGAATTAAAAAAGAACTCACCTACCATTGTGCACGACATACATTTGCCACAACGGTCACCCTTTCCAATGGAGTACCCATTGAAACTGTATCTAAAATGCTTGGACACAAAAGTATCCGTACCACACAGCATTATGCAAAAATCACTGATCGAAAAGTAGCAAACGATATGCAAAATCTTAAGACAATACTACAAGGTGGGATTAAACAAACCCACTCGGACAAGAAAATTGGATAGCCATCAGAGCTCTTTTGATAACAGAACGAGCGAATATCTTTTATATCTTATTCAGATATAGATCACCATTAAAACCAAACTATGCATAAAACTCTACTAACGATCAACGAAGAAATCAAACATTACGTAGCAGACATCGAACAAGCGAATGCGCATGACTATTCCAAAATCACCGAACTGATGATTAGGTATATTTCTGATCGGCTACAGGTCGTGAAAGATAGATTCGAGCAGGACAAAAGCATTACTCCTGATGAAGAGATATTCTATTTCAAGAATATCAAATGCCATTTATTGGCATTGATCCAGTATTACACGCTGGTGCAGAAGATCGAACTGAAAAAACCTCCGTTGCGTAAGAAAAAGCTAAAGCAATATTATCTCAACACACTCTATAAAATCAAAAAGAAACTACGAAAACAGCAGTTTTTCTATAACTATTACAAAGCCAACCTAAGCCAGTTAGACAATCAGTTTTTTCGACGGATCGACCACGACCTATTCGTACCTGCCGGTTCTTTTATCCTGGACATCGATAAACGTAACAATACACCTACTGTGCATATATTCGCCAAAGTGGAAGCATTTGAAATGCTGCGGCACTATCTCAAGAAAAAGATTAAAGGCTATGGTGCGGGAAGCAAAAAAATACCACAAGCAGTTCTGCCAGCTCCCGTATTAAAATGGACCATATCCAAAACCGATTTGATCGAACTGATCTATGCGCTGCATGCATCAGGAACATTTAATAATGGCAAAGCGGATATCAAGGAGATTGCCGAGTACTTCCAGCAGGTTTTTAATGTGGAGCTTGGTCAATATAACCGCGTGTTCTATGATATCCGGGCGCGCAAGATCAACAAAACCAAACTCTTGGATAACCTGAAAGAGAATCTAATCAAACGAATTAAAGAAACTGACAATGAATTATTTATGTAATAATTTTTCACAACTTGTTAACAAGTTGTGAAAAATAGTCTTGTTTAATATGGAATTTTGCTGTTCACCAATCTATAAATATCATGGCAGTAGAAATTATTACCAAAGAAGATCTCATGAGGTTTAAGTATGAGTTGCTCAGCGAACTCCAAACACTCTTATCCAGCAAAATGCACCAACCAAAGAAATGGTTAAAGACCAGAGAAGTGGCAAAGATGCTGCAGATATCACCAGGTACCCTGCAGAACTACCGCATCAACGGAACTATTCCGTTCAAGAAGTTCGGGAACACCATTTACTATTCCCTTGCAGAAATTGAAAAACTGTTGGAGGAGGGTGGCAACAAACATAATTAATGTCCATCACATCAAATTTTATAAGCATGAACTACATCAAGCAACTGACACACTTTTTCAATAAGGCGCAGGCTGACGCGGATTTTTCCGCTACGCACCTCAGCCTTTTTATGGCTCTCTTTCAGCTATGGAACCAAGCACGCTTTGCCAAACAGATACAGATCATCCGGGACGACGCTATGCGTCTGGGAAAGATCAATTCCAAAGCGACTTATCACAAAGCAATGGCTTATCTGCATAAGCAGGGGTATATTGACTATCGCCCGTCTTACAATCCGTACAAAGGAAGTACGATTACTTTTTTTCCTCCACAATTGGCACACATTGAACCAAACGCTGAACCGGTTCAAATGCTGTCCACAAGACCAATAAACGAGCCATATAATAAACTATATAGTACTAGTATTATCCATGATAATACTAGTGATCTATCGATAGATAAAAAGAAAGAGAAAAATAAAAAAACAGCAAGTTCAAATCAAGGTGTGCTGCTGTTCCCGAAAAAAGAAAAAAGTTCCGCGCAAAAAGAAATAGCAATCCCACCACTTCCGGAACATGTCGAAGGATTTTTCTTAGCGAATCAATCCACTGTCCAGGAAGCCCACCGGTTCATGAATCACTACACGGCCAATGGCTGGCTCGTTGGTGGTAAGAGTCCGATGAAGGACTGGAAGGCGTCGGCCAAGAATTGGATCAGTAACAGCATCAATTTTACCAAATCTGCAAATTATGGAAAATCAAATCGCGCACAACAGCTGCACGCCAGCACCCGAAAGAATTATTTCGAGCCACTATGATTACAGCAAGGTTTTCCAGTTTATTGATAGAAAGGGTAAGGAACTTTATGGAAATCGGTTCGCCGTATCTGCTGATGATCAAAGCATATTGCTTCAACTGGCTGCTTACTTTCTCCGTGACGAAGAGGTATGTGACAGGCATCGAATTGATCTTGAAAAAGGCATTATGTTGACCGGTCCAATAGGATGCGGCAAAACCACACTGATGAACTTGATGCGATATCTGACCGGAAATGCAAACCGCTATATCATGAAAAGTACACGGGATGTTACGTTTGAATTTATACAGGATGGTTATGAAGTTATACACCGCTACAGCCGTGGTAAGCTGTACAACGCCGAATATAAAAACTTCTGCTTTGATGATCTTGGTACCGAAAACAACATCAAGTACTTTGGTAACGAATGTAACGTCATGGCCGAGGTGCTTTTGTCACGGTACGATCTGTTTGTTTCAAAAAAATTGGTTACCCATATCACGACCAATCTTTCCGCTACTGAGCTCGAGCAGACTTATGGCAATCGTCTGCGTTCACGTCTCCGGGAAATGGTGAATCTGATCGGTTTTGATAAGGAGGTGACGGATAAAAGGAAATGAATATTGGGCATGGAATAAATCTCTAATTACAAAATTATCCATGCCCAACAGCTTAACTTTCTAATTCTAATCGGCTAGTTCAATAACCTGCTCAGAAAACTTTGTTTTTAATGCTTCGTAATGTTCTTGAACCAGCCTATTTGCCTCTTTCTTGCAGATGATACATCTTTCTGATATCAGGCTTAGTTCACTCCAGTCTAGATCAATATTCGTCTTAACTCGCATATCTGTTAAAATACCCGTCAGCATCTTCCATCGTTTTTTTTCTTCAGAAGTGTTGTTTGGGAATATTTCACGGGGAAATTCCCATATCCCGGCAACGATGGGAAAAATACTCCTAAGCGCAAATTTTGGGGGTGTGTAATCGTAAAAATATTCTAGCAAACCTAGGAAGATCTGCTCTAATGCCAGATTATACATCAAGGTTTTGCTACATATATTCTCCACACACCCAATTGTATTGGCACTTTCAAGAAAACCATCTGCCCGCTCAAATCTTTCTTCCCAATTCCGCCATATTTTCTCAAGTTTCTTTTTGTTGCTGACACGTTCAATGTTATTTATGGTTGGCCATTTTATTCCACTCCCGTCTTTAAAGAGCAGTATTGCTTTTTGTAACGCATGCTGAAAGAACCATTTATTTTTCTTTAAATCCACCTCAATTTCCAGTTTACTATGGCCCAATAAATGCACAAAGTAATATGGCGATCCGTTCAGACTGTTTTGTAGTTGTGACATCTCTTCTCTGATATCCGTCTCGCTCACCAGTAATAATGTATAGTCTACGAATCTTTTGTTCGCACCAATAACCTCCATATTGTCCTGTCTGTACTGCTGTTCATAAAAAGAAATTAAATAGATTTCTTTAATGTCTGAAAAAGACAGGATTTTTTCGAGAATGTCTTTTAGATAAGGATATTCCGGAAATTCCATCAACTGAATACCTGCCTGTGATATAGTATCATTCTCTACCTTAATATTATAGATATATTCAGATTCGATGCTTGCTAAACATTCATGAAAAAGTTTTTCAGTACCCCCCAATAACGCATTCATTTTCATCTCCAGCGTATTGATATCTTCTTCCGATATTTCAAAGTCATCTTCATAACGGACTGCACAATAGGTCTCGTTCAGTAGGGATAGCAGACGGTCATCATTATCATTGACCTCAGAGAATACCGTATTTAACATACCCGTTGTCTTTCCTAGATATCGGTGATGGCTTCTGATATTATGGCTCGCCTTTTCTTTTCCCAAGGTTAGGATTTCCATGCACCTGTATCGGAGTTCAAACACTTGGTGTAACATGAAAGCCGCCATAGAAAGGTTCCCCTTTTCCCGGTAGAAATCAAATCCATCCCTAAACTCTGTAATCTTAAAGTTTTCTCTATCAAAGAAACGCCGCAACTCGACGGCATTCTTCTTAGCGGTAAATTCCTCCGGATAAAGCTGAAACGAACACGATGGATTCTTAAAAAGAGTTCTGTTAGGATGACATGCATGGAACAAGAATATATTTCCCTGTACCAATTTCTCCTTTACCGATGCGGAGACAAATGTTACGTGATGGAAGCTTTTGTATTTCCGCAGATCAACAGTGATCTGTGAATCAATTTCTCCTATCGATCGAGTTTCTTTGTTCGACAAAAGGATAACAATTTCATATAAACTCTCTTCTTTCTCTGAAGAAAGGGGCTCTAGAAGGAAAAGGTAGTCAACCTTATACTTCGAAGTCAGTGTCAAAATAATATCCCTTAAATCATTTTGATCGTTTTTATTAGTCAGTTCTATCATGATCGTATTCAGTTAAAATCAGGTTGGTATTCAAGTATAGTGGTAATTTCAATCAGCTTTACAATAAATTCATAGGTCTCCCTTGCTTCATTCAGAATTTTTGAATCAGTATGATTGCTTAAAACCGCTTGTTTCCAGTTCTCTAAAATTGAACGCCATTCACTTAACGGTTTTTCGCGAAACGCCTTTAGTACGTATTTGAATGGTCGTTTCTTCTGCTTTCCGGAAAGATTGTGAATCGTCTCTAGTCTGTCCGCAGGGATCTGCCACCGCATCTTTGCCAATTCAGACATTCCCGGTGTATCCGTTATATATTCATGAAAAGATTCTATAATAAATAGAAATTCATGGAAGTAATAAAGAACATTTCCCGGATTCCCGTGAGTTTGCCAGTAATTACTTTCGCCTATTAGGATTCTTGCTTGATCGGCTATACTAATTAGATCCTTTGCACTTTCGTTTTCAAAAATATCGTAAATAGTGTCTGAATAGCCGAAGGTACTTGAATCCGTATCTATTCCAAATCCCACGTATTGTTCTAAAATTGTCATGTCGCGTTCGGATATGTATCTTTCTGTATCACTTGAAGATAGGACAAACAGCGATCTAATTATTTTACTTATATCCTGATAGGTGTCATAGATAAACTCATGAAGTGATGAACAGTAGTCCACGCAATCGGGTTCCAGGCCTTCAAATAGCAAGTCATATAGATCGAGTTTTATACGGTAAAATCCATTCTGCGAATTGACTTTTGTGAGCAATTTAAAAGCTTCTTGCCGACTTTCAATTAAAGCTTCCGTAAATTCATCATCCGCTCGGATCGTCGGCTTAAGACCACTCGTTCCGAACTTAACTTTTTGGACATAATTGGGTCTGATTTGCATGATCAAATAATCGGCCTCTATCAGTCTTACAATTTGTTTAAAGCATTCGTATAAGTACAAAGGGCTTTCAAATTTCATCCAATATGCTGGTCTTATCGCCGATGAAAATAGAGTCCAGCAGACTTCCTGTACATCATCATCCGAAGCTTTGCAGTTGAAAATGTTGAGAATTAAAAACGGATTTAATATTTCTTCTTTAGTTAGATAGGAAATCCTGTTGTCACCGTATATGATATGGTTCATTGCTGGCATGTTTTAGGGTTACTAATATTTTTCAGCGTGCATTGTTCATCTACCTGCACTATTTTCATTCTAGGGTTTCCACGATAATCCATTTTACTACGCCCGAACAGTCCAAACTCTAGCTCCTCTTCAAACCATATAGACGCCTTAGCCTCGTCGTGGACATGCACATTACCTTCCGACACTTCCAGTTCCGATCCATCATAAACACTTCGCTGATGCGCCAAGACACGTGAGAAAATTGTTCTGCCGGACAGTTTTGCATAGGCATTTTTTATCATGGTACAGTCGAGAGAAAAAGCATCTACGGTTATATCAAGATGCCCTTCTCTTACGACTATACCCATATTTTGTAGGGTGAGTGTCTCTGTTGATTGCACAAAGCATTTATCCAGCATCTGCAATCCTGTCAAGATTTTATAGGTGATCGTTATCTGCGGATAATAATCGTGTAGCATCAGATAACCGTAATATTCTGGCTTGGTATAGACAACTAACTGGTTGTTGACAATAGATATATTTACCCAATTCGCCTTTTCTCCGCTTTCTTTGATGGAGAAAGATATTTGGTCGCCTTGTGCAAGTAGAACCTTACACCGGGTTTGTATAATTAAGGTATCAAAATCGTTCATGATTTTTTATTTAGTGTTCTTCCAGTATAGAAATATCCCCCTTATGTCTATTCTTTTCAAACCAACGTTTGAACCAATGCTGCATATACATATGATTATTTTTCCAAAAGAGCTTCATGTCCTCGTAATCCATACCCTCTATGGTTTCATATATTTTCCGCTCAGACTTTAGTTCATCAAACATCTGCTTGATCTGCTTTTTAGTATACAGAGGCTGGCCATATTTGCAGGCTAGAAAGAACTTCTTTGCTATTTTTCGTTGTTTAGGTGTAGCTGAGTTATGATGGGAATAACTTAACATCCACATAAAATCCTTTAGCAGTTTTTCTACCTTGACATCCAGTATGGCGCACAACATTCTGAAATTTGATGGAATATCCAATTTTACCTCTCTAACTTTACTGGAATACATTTCATCTATTTCAGCATACTTGTGGTACATGTCCACGGTTACAACCCTGGGGTTCTTTTTCTTCTTCATATCAAATTTATTTTGGTTTACACAAATGAACACAGCATCATCCACGTACCGAACCAAAACAGCTTGTATAAAACCAGCAATCCTTGTGTAATACAACGCTATCCTTGTTTTGCACCATCTGAAGATATTTCGTATCTTGAACACTGAATATTTGTTAACTTTGGACTTATGAGTACAACCAACACGACAAACCATATAGGAAGAAAAATCAGCCGTATCCGTGAACTGCGGGGAATGAAGCAGGAAGCTTTAGCTATTGAATTGGGCGTAAGTCAGCAGACGGTATCCAATATCGAAAAAAGTGCAGCTATTGAAGCGGATCTATTGGCACAGGTAGCCGAAATATTAGGGGTTACTCCAGAAGCTATTGAGAATTTTGATGAAGAAGCTGTGTTCAATATTATTAATAATACATATCACAATACTAGTAGCGATAATTCGACTTTAATTGCCAGTTCGGTAAACTACCAACCTACTTTTAATACTGCCGATAAAATTGTCGAATTGTACGAACGCCTTTTGGAAGCCGAAAAATCTAAGGTGGAGTACTTGGAGAAATTGTTGAAGGATAAATGATTTAGCTTCATTACTATATAAAAGACGTTCACTAAAAAGGTGTGTTCAGCAGGAATGAACACACCTTTTTAGTAAACGTTTTAAAACCATTTTCCCATCCTACAATGAATAGTTCGATATTACAGAACAAATTTTCAGTCTCCTACATCGCCAAGCTTTTAAAGGTAAATACTTCTACCGTAAAAACTTGGGCACAGACTTTCTCTGAATATCTGAGTGGTGATGCAAACCCAGTAAAGGGTAATCAACGTTACTTTAATTTAGATGATGTTAGAGTACTGGCATACATTTATTACTATTGGGAAGACCAACCTGATTTAGAACATATCAAAATAGGATTAAATTCTAATAGCCATTATGATGAGTTAATAGATGACCTAATCTTAAAATTAAGTCCATTTGCTTTCGATTATCACGATGAAATTGATGAATCATGGAAGCACGGCGTTCTATTCGGCGGATTGTCAGAATTCACGGATGTATTTTACCTCGCAAACTCTTACAAATTGGCCGGTGATCGATTAATTGATATTGCACTCAAGAATGAAGAATCAAGAAATTTGTTTTGCCCTGCTATTTACAATTACCGACATGCAACCGAGTTGTACTTAAAGGCCATATTTGGTTCATCTAAGCAAACTCATAATCTGAAAACTCTATTTGAAACGTTTAAGAAAAGCTTTAAAGAAAAATACGATCAAGATTGCCCTGATTGGTTTACAAATATAGTTTTAACTTTTGATACATTTGACCCTTATGGTACAGCCTTCCGGTATGGTGACGACACGAATTCAAGCGAAGTATTCATCGATTTTATCCAAATGAAGACCTTAATGGGATGGATGGCCGAATCATTTCAAAACATCCGGAGGCATCAAGGTCTTCCGGATGTTTGAGATTGATATTATTGTTCATGATAATCTAACGCCTGCTGGATGAGCATTATATATCTTCTGTTGAGTGCAACTCAAACTGGATGCCTTCATACTTGTAGTGCATTTTAAATGTTACTCGTCATCGCCAATATATTCCCCAAGTACATCAGATTGAATAATATCGACGTAAAATTTGATAATGTAATTCGTTTCATCTTCAAAAATTTTAATCAATTGCATCAAGTGTGAATGTTTTAGAATAATTTTTTTAATAGATAATGCATAAAGAAATTCCAAGAGAGCTTCTCCTTGTTCTTGATCTCTATATTTGAAAATGGTAAGGAGTATATCTTTAAGCTGTTTAGAAAACTCATCGTCAACTTGATAATTTAACTCTTCAGGTTGAGCAGCTCTTAGTATACTTGCTTGAATGATGCCATCATTAAACCGATTCAAATTATCTGGAGATATTACATTCCTAACGAAACCTGATTGTTTCAAGGTATGAAGATTATCATCCGAATTTCGCAACTTGTTAAGTACATATGCTATATTGAAATATACATCCGATTGACTCACATGGTCAGCGTAATCTTCTCGATTAAAAAACGCTGAATTTCGTCTAATTCGCAAATCTTTTTTGGGTTTTCCCTTTTCAATTCTCGGTAAAAAAAGATTGGAATGCATACCTCTCACTTCATTAGAATAACAATCCTCGATGGATCTTATCCTGTCTTTTAGAAATTTAATAATTCGCTGATCATCAGTTATACTTAGATGCTTTTTTAAGAATTCAACTTCTATTTGCCACGAGTTGTCTCCATTCAGATGGGGGCAAAAAATCTTTTCAACTTCTACGAAAGTACTATTCTCAGGGCCATACTTGCCGTATTTTAAATTAGTTTTCAGAAATTTGTATGATTTATCATTGTTCGGTCTGATAATACCGACAAAATACACTATTCTTAGTTTGTAATCACGTAAAGCTCTGCTTAGATATAGTAGGTTTTTGCCATTTGTGATACATGATCCAACAATTAGAATGCTACCGATTTTATCTTTGCTTATTTCTTGAAATTGATTTTGGCTTATTATCTCAGGAGTTTGTTCATGACAATAGTTTCCCTTTATTTTATTATGGATATACAGCGCCAATTTTTTAGATCCTGCATCATTCAGATATAATATGTATTTAAGATTGCTCGGAACATATTGGTGAATGTACGATTCTAGCTTTTCTTTATGCTTATTAAAACGCTTATCACTAGAAATATTGTCGATAATATAAGAATAGTCAATATAAACGTCATATTTTTTCGCACTACCATCTCCTGTTTCCTTGTAGTTAGTTTTTATAACTGAAGACTGTCTCTTTAATGACATAAACTGATTGATAAATGCTGATGAAGTTTGAACATCCATATCATTTGCATCAATCTTAATTCCGTTAATTTTAGGCTTTTCCAGCAAAAATACATCTCCCGATATTTCTATTGGATACGATCCTTTAGAGCATAATTCACATTTCTGGTGACTTTCATAAGTATCAAAACGCTCTATACCGATGGGATTTTTATCGTCTTTTGTCAAATTGCATATAACCTGTTCAAGAGCAATTTTTGACGGCTTAGTATTATCTAGATAAAAAAGTATAATTATATTTTCCTTTTTAAGCTCTGGATTCTTATGTATGATGTACTCTAAAATATTGCCCGAAGTGGATGCGGAAATCAAAATAAATGAAGTGCTCTTTATTTTGATTTTCCCGCTATACAGCCCTTCATAAGACCTAAAGCTATTAACTGGATAACTTTTTATGGAATCTGGAATAAACTTGTTAAGTAAATCATTTAGTGCGATTGCCACAGAGTTGATAGCTGACGTATCACAATATATTTCTTTGTGAAAATCTGTTCGAAAATGTTTTAAAATGCTGAATGCAATAAAATAAATCTCCGAACTGTACAAGAGTATGTTAGCTACTCGCAAAAATTTGTCGCTATGCTTTCTTCCGGATGGGAACATAAAATGATGATGGCTTCCGGTAGATTCTACCAAACCACCCCTCTCTACAAAGATTTTTGTTAATCCTTGATTTAAGAAATACGTTTTAAAAACTTCAATTCCCTTAAATTTTTTAAAATCCTCATGGGATTCTTCCTGAATATTACCTTCAATATCGAATGTCAATACATGTAGATTATCATAAAACGACGTTTCTTCAATCTTTGGGACATATTTGAAAATTTCCTTTTTTGTATTAGCTATTGTTTGCACAAAATCTTTAAGATACTTCCCCGCAATAATGACAGTCTTATCAGTTTGAAAATGGTTAGAATAAAAAGTTTTTAGTTCTTGTTGTAACTGAATGCTATCAATAGTATATCCAGGACAGAAAACCACTGTAGCAGATGTTTGTTTCTTTCCTTCCTTATAATAGACATCATATAAATAGTAGTTATTCATGAGTATATTCTGGGATTTGAGGTAATGGGTAAAGCAAGCTCACAACACTTCCAGAGCTGTATTTCTGTTCAGTAAAATTATTCTTAGAATTAGTCTTCCAGTCAAATAACTCCATCTGCTGAAAATTGCCTTTCTCAATCTCTTGATAGGGGTTCTTGGTGAGATTACGATAAAGGCAATATTTGTCAGTTTTGATCCTTAGAAAGCCTTTACCTGTATCCAAAATGCGTAATATTCTGTCCAACCCCTTTCCTTTTTCTTTTTTGAAAATCCCTATTGATGACGTTTGATTTTTGATTAAGCATTTCTTAATTACATCAATATCATGTAGGCTTTCACTGCGCTCTTCGACGAATCTTTTAACAAACCCCGCACCAGCGTCAAATACCGACATTTCAATAAAATACACTTCCCCTAATGTGTTATTTTTAATCGTTTGCTCATCCTTAAAAAAGTCGCTAATGGGTTTCTCATCTGCATACTCTTCCAAAAGTTTTGCTCGATTCCGTTTATAGAATTTAACAAAAACACCTCTAATATTTGGCGTTATAGGCGTTTTACTTTTATCTTCTTTTCCCCATTCTTGGGTGTTTTTTAAAAGTTCGTATATGATACCAATGATATCGTCATACACACTTGATAAATTTTTTTGGAAGTAACTTAATGTATAGTGAAGCACTTGATTCATGATAGGCGGTTTCAAACTATCATTTAAATCAGGTTCTTGAGCAATAAATTCATCTTTTGTTTCTAGATAAGGAAGCAATCCTGTCGCATTATCAAAATGATCGAGATTAGCTAATAGTAATTTTTCACCTTTTCTCATAGCCTCTACTTTCCTCATTCTACGAATAAATTCGTTCTGATAATATCTTAAATGAGCTCGTACATTTTTTCCGTTCACATCCTCAATCAATACATCATTCCATGAAAGAGCTACTAATGGAAATATGAACTCCTGTTCATACAATTTTGTGAGGGTTTCTTCATCTATGGACTCTATATTCAAAATGAGTCGCTTTGCAAAACCGCATTGTATCCAAGTTGCAACGAATTGAATTAGACTGGAAGTAATAGAAAAAAAATTCCTAGAAAGATTTTTAGGGATCTGGACACTGACATATTCCTTTTTATTTATGGACGAATACAAGTCATTATACAATTTTTCGAAATCCCCAAGCGTCGTATTCCCTCTTATTTTGATTATTTTTTCCATATTGTCACTTTTTACTTTTCGCTTTCTTTATTAACTTCCCAAATCCCTTAGGCTCAAAATTATTATCTCTTAACCATTTTAATCCAACCATTATCTGTTCATTGGTGTATTGCTGCTTTCGATCACTCCACATATAAAAGTCTTCGATCAGATCACTGTCTGATATTGATGTGTTTTCTATAATTCTGTTATTCCAGACAGCATAGATCGTCGCAATTATTTCAGCTTCAGCTTCGGTTGTTTGATATAAAAGACCAAATAACTTATCCAATCGATCCTGTGCCGGTGCAAAATAACCTTGATAATACCCCTCGATTTTTTCCTCTTTTGTTAAAGGAACGAAGCGTTGATTTTGCGATTCAAACCATTTTTGTGATTTGAAATGACCATATATCGATTTCATAAAAGAGTTATCATACGGGCCTGCTGCCTGGTAGTAATAATTTTGGTTTAAATCTGCCTCGATGATATGCTCAGCCAGAAACTGGACTTTTTGAAATTTGATATTAGAAAAATTTGGATCGTCTTTAAATACTGATACTACTTTTCCTGCTAAAACCTGTCTTGCAAATCCCTTTCTGCTGGAAGGGATGTCTAATGGTTCTATTCGACCATAACATGCGTCCGGTTCCGCAGCAATTAAAATGTTAGAATTATCTATATTGTAATTATCACTAACTTTTACCTGTCCATTCATTAACATAGGTAATAGCCAATCACGAAGTTGAACGAGTTCGCAATTTAGACGTTCATTGATAGATGTTTTTTCAATTATTGACTGGTAATACTCTGAGAATCTATCTTGTAAGCTTCGTGGAGGTACGACCAAATTTATATCAGATAATTGATTGCGATTTAACTCTACTTGTCCCGTTGAACCATTTGCAAAGCTCTCTATTTCTGCTTGTTTAGATAAAAGAGAATAGCCAAAAAATACTGTATTGATCTTTTCCGTTAATGCCCTTACTATCGTAACATGTGAATCGACAGTGACCTCTTCCTCATTAAGCCAACGAACTAATGCCACTCTTCCTAAAGTGCCAACACCTGTAGAATTAACTAAAACATCATACTTTTTTATAAATCTACTAGACGCGTTCTTTACTTCATTATCATGTCTTCGTTCAAATTCGAATAACACCCGATGTTCTCTAATACACTTTTGATTAAGAACTGGTATACCACTCTCTCCTTCGATATATTTCGGAGATATTCCTCTTGATAGAAATGATGTCAATGTATTTAACTTATTCACTTCCCATCCCTCCGGAATCTCCCTTTTCACCACCTCATTATACACCATCTTGCCACCGGAAGATTTGTAAGGTTTTCCTTCTTCATTGGGAAAATCAAACTGCACAAACCAGTAGTCATAAAGCGTCTTAGACATTTGCTCCAGTTCATCATTAATTTTATTATTCAGCTCAATCTTCTTATCTAATGAGGAAAGTACAGATGCTATTTTTTGTTGTTTGCTATCGATTCTAATTTCTAATTTTTCAATAGCTTCCTTTGTTAAGGCATTTCTAGTTCCACCTACACGACCAATTGTCAGGAGATAGTTTTTTCGATAGATCAAATAATATAACAAAAAATCTGGATCAACTTCTCCATTTGTTCTAAGAATTGAAACGTGTTGATTTACTCGAGCAGGTAAAACATCTTCTGGCACTTTACAAACTCTAGCAATCGAATCACCAGTTATATTCAGTAAAATATCATTCTTAAAAACTTCGACATTATTCAATTTTCTAGCTTGATCTTCATCAATGTATGCTAATCCATCTTTAGAGAATGTCATATCTAGCACATTTTGACTTCTGATTAAGGAGATTCCACTCTGTTTATATGATGATTGCCCCCCTCTAGGTGTAGATCCACTACCGATTTTTGAAGTCAATTTTTTTAAGGGTTTATAAAAATGATTATTCATACTTCAATCCTTTCAATTGTTTCTGAATTTCAGCATCTAGCTTATTTCCTTCCTTAAAAAGGGCATCTAATTTTACCTCAAAGCCCTCCATTTTATTTGCAAATTCTTCTGCAGTAATATCCACATATTCAATCTTTACCTCAAAATATTGACCTGCAGAGAAGCTATAGTTTTTCGATTTAATCTCATCAGCATTAACAACCACACTAAGATCTAATACAGCTTCTTTATTAGAAAAAGTATTAACAATCTTTTCCTCTTCACCTTTCGTAAGTACTGTACGCTGATTCTTACCTTCTTTGACCGTTTCACCCAATTTACTAGCATCCATCAACACGATCTTTTCTTGCCCAGCTTGCTTATCGATGAATATCACAGAAACATTGGTACCTGTACTAGCAAAAATATTACTTGGCATGCTCACCACACCGCGTAACCATCCATTGTCGATTAATCGCTCCCGTATTTTTTTCTCTATACCACTTTGGGCAGTAATAAATCCTGTTGGTACGACAATAGCTGCTTTACCTGTATCATTCAAACTGTGCATAATATGCTGAATAAATAGTAGGTAAATAGCCATGGATTCTTTTTTTGCTTTGGGGACATTGGGAATGCCCGCAAAAAAGCGCTCTTTGAACCGATCTGTATCCAGGTCTTCTCTAAAATCGGAGAAATCTAATTTAAAAGGCGGATTGGATACGATGTAATCAAATTTTTGCTTTTCTAAATAATAGGGTTGCGCAATGGTGTTCGTCTTGATCACATTGGGAATACTATGCGTCAAGTTATTCAAGATCAAATTCAAACGCAACATCGTACTCGACTTCTGCGAAATATCTTCGGAATAAATAGTACACCGATCTTCACCTATGTTATGTGCCAAGGACATCAAAAGGGAGCCCGATCCTACACTGGGATCGTAACAACGAACCTTCTTAACATCTCCTTGCACAAGGATATCTGCAATAATACGCGCTACAGCATTTGGGGTATAGTATTCTGCATATTTACCACCAGAGTCGGAGTTGTAATCCTTTACCAGATATTCAAATATATCTTTGAAGAAATCGTACTTCTCCGTAAAATAATCTTCAAAGCTTTCCTCAAAACTAAACTCAAATAATTTGTTAATTAAAGCTTTACAGAAATCATCTTTTTGCGAGGAGTCTGTGATGTAGTTGCTCAACTCATCAAAGAGCTTGTCTTTCGCGCCAGAGAAAGACTTAATGGAGAAAACACTGGCATTCTCCGTACTGATGTCACGAAGCGTGTCATCAAAGGTCTTTGCAAAATCTTCTGAGTTTTGATTGTTGTATAAGTGAGAAATTAACTGGTGCGGTTTTAATTGTGGTACATTCTCATCGAGCAAATCCATCAATAACTCATATTGCCCATCCTCTTTTTCGTATAGGTTCTTTAAATTTTGATAGAACTCTTTATTATCGGCTAATTCAGGCTTGAGTCTTTTGACTTCAAAACGAAATTTATCATTCAAAAATTTATATAAAAATACCTGAGTAATAATTTTAAACTCATTACCATCATTTCCCAAACCATAATTGGCACATACGCTTTTCAAGCTGTCAATTAGCTGTTTGGTCTTGGTAGTATATGTAATATCGTGTGTCATTTATTATTTACTATCTCGTAATTGGAAATACTCTTTGCCAATCAGATTACTTACATTTTGACGCATCACTGCATCCAATTCTATATTCTCTTTCACTACAAACTGTTGGGCGACCAATTTAACCAAATAACGGTCAAACCAAGCTTGATTTTCTAATATATCTTCTTGTCCTTCTAACTTGTCATCTACTTCTTGTTTTACTTGCATCAAAGCTCTATGCAGTTGGATTTCCTTTGCAGAGAGATTACCTTTTTCGGTTAATCGCTTATGGATACGCGCATATTTTTCATCGTGATCATACTTCGCTCGTAGCAAGGCATTTTTACGATTCAGTTCTTTAGCCTGATCGTATATTTTGCGGAGCAACTGCATATTTTCGACCATATCTTCTTGATTGGTTTCAGAAAGATTTTTTTTACGAAATATACGTTCCAATTCTTCTTTCAAACTGATAAACTCCGGATCTCCTGTATCGAAGTTTTGCTGCAAGGCTTCCCTAGTTTTACGCAGTTGATCTTTGTACTCATCTGCCAATCGCAATTCCTCTTCACCTACTTTAATAAATTGGAAAACAATATCTTCCAATGCTGCGTCCAAAAGGTTACGGGTTTCATCACTATTTTCTAGACTTTCTACGAAATTCAGGTTATCCAAGCGACTTTGAGCTTCCAACAATAAACGGTTGAGAACATGGAAGTCTACCAATTCTCCCAGACCTTCATAACCATTGATCGCAATAATGTTTTTCAGTTCTTTGGCCGTACGCAGTGCTTTGACTAATCGTAACAATTCATGCTTATCATGTATCGCAGCAATTTGTTGAGAGAAAATCTCTTGGTTCTCCGTGTCGTAATGAAATAGCGTTTCTTGGATTTCGTTGATCTCCGTTTTAATCTCCTCTTTCGATTTGAAGAGATACGAATACATTTCCATCTCATCGCCTAACTGTTCTTGCAACTCCTGAAAATAGAGTTGATTGGTTCGATCAAATGCTGTAGAGATATCTGCAAAATCCACGACATAACCATACTGATAGTTTTTGTAAGGGCGGTTTACACGAGTCAAGGTCTGTAGGAGGTTGTGATCCTGAATTACTCGTGCTAGATAAAGCTTTTTCAAGCGTTTAGCATCAAAGCCAGTCAATAGCATGTTATAGACAAATAGTATATCTATCTTACCACTTTTAAAGGCCTCAATCAAATCTTTGCGGATCTGCTTGTCATTCTCGTCGTGAAGTATCAAGGCTGCGGTCAGCTTTTCTTTACGACGATCCCCATAAGCAACAGATGGTTCTGCGGCGATGGCTAGATTTTGCACATTTATTTCTTGAATGCCGTATTGCTCTTCAAACAGCTGAAATAACATCTTAGCCTGCTTAGATGAATCACAAACGACCATTCCTCCCAATGATTCATCCCGCCAGTAATCCCTGAAGTCGACTAGATCTCTAGTGATATAGTCCAGTAAACCTTGTGCAAATCTTCGGTCAGCATAGACATCTGAGGTTTTGATATCTCCTCGAAGTACCTTAATCTGCTCTATCACTTCTTTCATCTCCATCTTGAAGCTTCCTTCAATTTCTTCACGAATAAGTCGTAAAGTATACCCATCAGCTATAGAGCGATTGTAGTAATATTTGTGAATGTAATTACCAAACAATAGTTTTGAATCGTATTCCTTTGCAACTTCTTTTAAAAGAGGAGTACCCGTCAAGGCGATCTTAATAGCATTTTTATCTGAATTTATCAGATTTGCCAAATAGTTACCTTTCGGATTATAGCTACGATGTGCTTCATCTAGGAAGAAAATTCGCTGTGTATTAATATCGTAACCGATATCATCGGAAACAGTAGATCCTTCACTAAATTTTTGAATATTAACAACCGTGATTTCTGCTTGTCCGCTATCGTTATGAATGGCGCCTACGACCTTTAAGTCAGCAACAAACTCCTGTCTTGAGTTAACCCGATTGACTTTTAATCCTCGCTTTGCAAATTCATTAGAGGATTGAATCAACAAATCCAATCGATCAACAATAAAATAAAACTTAGGGATAATTTGTTTTTTCTGATAGTATTCAGTCAAATACTTGACATTATAGTATGCCAAGGCTGTTTTTCCCGAACCTTGCGTATGCCAGATAATACCTTTTGTTCTGCCTTCATCTAGTTTCGCAGTTATGGCCATACTAGCAAATACCTGCGGATAACGCATGATATGCTTTTGTACAGTGCTTTCCTCTCGTACATAGGCGATAGCATACCGTAGAATAAAGCCTAAGCGTTCTCTACTAAACAACGACGTTAATATTCTATGAGTAGGTCCATAGGGCTCCTTGTTCGTTTTAAATTCTGGACTGTGTTTTATAACCAATAGGTTATTATCCTTTAGGACGAAGTTTTCCTGATCTTCAGATAGGTTGATCAACTCTTGTTTAACGGGATAGTCTACATCTTCTCTGAAATAATTAAAATGCAGATCAGCATAAGCAGAGGTAGCATAGAAAGCACCAAACACAGGTTCTACAATGCCATCTTCATATTCCATATTATTAGAAAAGACCATTAACTGAGTGATATTGGCAAATTTTCTAAAATGTTTCTGCTTAAACCGGTTATTGATCCGTCTGCGTTCTGCTAAAACCCCTTCTTTGTTATGAGGTTTCTTGACTTCGACAAAAGCTAAGGGCATTCCATTGATCAAAACCGTTATGTCAGGACGAAACTCTTCGTCACCACTTTTACAGATCAATTCCGTTGTGACATGAAAGCTATTGTTATTGAAATTCTTAAAGTCAATTAGCTTAATACCAGAAGTTGCAGTCAGGCGCTGATAAAACTTTTCACCGATATCTTCATAGTCTAATTCTAAGCTTATTTCATCCAACAAGCGTTTAAGATCTTCTAAGGCTACATCAGGGTTAATGCGTTGAAGACTTTCTAAAAATATGTCTTCAAATATATTACTATCTGATCGTCTAATTTGTTCTCGTAAAGGAATACATGTGTACCCCAAGCGCATTAAATGTAATAACGCAGGAATCTTTACACGTGAATTTTCGTTAAATGCCATTATATCGTTTCGAAGATCTGATCAAACAATAATTTCAAGTCCTTTTGTACCTCGTCAAAAGCAGGTAATTTCTTTGTAGAGATTTGATGTCCCAAGCTTGATTTCCAAGCTCTTTTCACTGTATTTTCACTCCGAGCGTTAAGTAATTGTTCTACTCCTGTAAATTCAAGTCCTTTAAATGCCATTTTCTCTAAGAAAGCCTGCTTAATCTCCGCCCAATCGAGATCATTGACATGCTTGGATAAATACCATATATCATAATAGTCGCGAGGTGCTGTATAGGAGCGTTGTATCAAAGCTCTTAACTTTTCAGACAACACTTCTCGTATATCATAGCAGGCAATTTCGTCTACTGCAGAACTCAGCTGATCGGAATAATTATGATAGACCGTTTTCAAAGTCGGTTCGAACACCATCTTCTCGTATAGAATAATTTCAATCTTAATAGACGTATTCCATCGGGCTGGATCTGGCGGAATTTGATCCTTGGAATGATCGGCTCCCCAAAACTTGACAACGGCAGCATATCCAGTAGGCATATCATTGTGCCGAAGATTGGTCAGCTTTTCCAGATGTAATTGCATTCCAGTACGTTCTTGTACAAATGACATGATTTGCCGCAGCAAATCTTCATCCAATTGAAAATCTGGATTGATGGATGTAAAATCTAAATCTTCTGAAAAACGATAATCTGGGATATAACATTTTCTTAAACATGTTCCTCCTTTGAAGATTAGTGCTTCTTTGCAAGAATCTATCGAAAATATAGCATCGACAAAATGTCCTAATACCCAATCCTTGTCAATGGTACTTCTGGACACTTCGTGTTCCAAAGCTTTTTTTTCTATTTCCTTTTTCAGTATCATTAGTATTGTTTATTGGATATGTCTAACAATTCTTCCCGGCTGATATTTAACCTTAATCGCCATTCCGCTACAAATTCACCTTCTTCCAATCCCTGGGGATCAAACAAGTTATATTTATTCTTTACCTGCATCTTGGCAAAATCTATAAAAGATTCCATGCTTGGAATTTGGAGAAGCTCAACCAAATAGCCAATTCGTTTGGTAACCGCTATATTATTCACAGCCTTGCAATACTCGACTAATTTAGTGGGTTGCATTTGCGCTTGACTAACTGCTCGAATCAATTCCGCATAGCCACCAGAATGTTGAGGTAGGTCAAAGCAATCGACTATTGTTTTCTCTACATCGGTTATCGGATACTGAAGGTTACCGTAACCATTGTGTATTATTCCTGTTTTTTTATTAGGTGCTATCCTAACGAATTTATAAGAAGTACCTAAGATTGACTTGTCGTTTTTTTGATTAGTCGTCTGAATAAAAACGGTATTAGAAAATTGTTCGGTCAATCCGTGCAAATTTAATGCAGACCAATACGCGACAGCACTATTTTCAGCGACGAAAGTACCGATGACATATTCGTCCCGAAAACCTTGTTTGCAAAATTTACCTTTTTCCATTCGCACAAGTAGTTCCTTGTCGACTAGATTCTCTAGGATTTCACTTAAGTTGTCAAACTTTTGTTCTAGCAACTGTTCAATTTCGGAGAATTTGAACAACTGTACTTCATAGTCGTCCAGCAACTTTAAGAACTCAAGTTGGGGCTTCGTAAGATGTTCTGATATATAAACGCTGTCTGCCATATTACCTTTTGCGTTACGATAAGACCTAAAAAATGGGTCTTATCGTAACACGATTGGTAAAGATAAGGAACAATTACCCAAAAAGCAACGCTTCCCACTAAATCTCAATCACCACTTTGAATAAACGAAAGTGTTCCAGATTATTAATATTTTTAAGATGTATATTCCAATTCATTATCTTAATACCAAAATAAAAACAAGTGGAATTCACTAACGAGGACATAATCTATCTTGTCAACCTTTTTAAAGGTCGCGAAGACGTATTTGCTTTACGCTGGGAGAAGGGAAATAAAAGCGGGTACATGCCGGCCTATAGCTATGATCCATACCATTATCGACTACATAAAGCTAATGGCGGGAGTTTTCAAAGCTATAGTCACAAAACTTACCTGCCATTGTCAGAAATAGAAATTACGAAACATCTTAACGGCCTTCAGCAGATCGGAATTTATCCACTGTTGCAAGATAACACTTCTTGGTTTTTAGTGGCTGATTTCGATAAATCCGATTGGCAACAACAGGCTTTGAAATTTCTCGAAGCATGTACAGGCAAAAATATCCCTGCTTATCTTGAACGGTCCCGTTCCGGCAATGGCGCACATGTCTGGATTTTCTTTGAAAGCCCTTATCCAGCAGCCAAAAGTCGTAAGTTATTTATGCATATCTTGGAAAGATGCGGTGCATTCTCGCCATTTGAGAAAAACTCCAGCTTCGACCGTTTATTTCCAAATCAAGATCGGCTGTCAGGGAAAGGGTTAGGAAATCTAATTGCGTTGCCCTTATCTTTACCTGCTGTACAGAATGGCAACAGTTCCTTTATTGATCCCAAAACGATGACCCAATTTCCTGATCAAATCGCATATTTAAAAGAAATTAAAAGAGTGAGTTTGGATTACCTAGAGGAGCTGTTCAATCAAACAGGAGGAAGTAAAGAAAGCTATGTACCCGTTGTTGATGGAAAACTTAAGATTACCTTGAGCAATTCGATCCGTATAAATAGTCACGCTATACCATTTGTACTCGTCAATTTTTTGAAGGAGCAACTTAATTTTGCTAATTCAGCCTTTATCATCAAGAAAAAGTCAGGGAGAAGCACTTTTGAAACACCTAGGTTTTTTAAATTGATCGATGAAACCGAAAATGAAATCCTTATCCCAAGAGGGTTTATTGGAAAATTGCTGAGGTTCTGCAGAGAATCACAGGTAACACATGACTTTGTTGATAATAGACGTGAGCTCCCAACAATCCAATTCTCTTTTAATGCCGCGTTGCGACAGCATCAAATCAATGCTGTCGCCGCAGTAGAAAAAAAGGATTTCGGAGTAATCGTCGCACCGCCAGGAACAGGAAAAACTGTTATCGGTCTGAAAATCATTGCAGACAAACAACAACCTGCACTTATTGTCGTACACCGTAAGCAATTATTGGATCAATGGGTGGAGCGTATAGAATCATTCCTAGGGATACCGAAGAAAGAAATTGGGATTATAGGCCAAGGAAAAGCAAGATTGGGTGTAAGTACAATAACCGTTGCAACGATACAAAGTCTTCCAAAACATATTGAAACAATTCAGGACAAATTTGGCACAATCCTGATCGACGAATGCCATCATATTCCAGCGGAATCTTACCGTACCACCGTCGGAAAACTAAACAGTGTTTATTGCTACGGTCTCACAGCGACTCCTTTTCGGAAATATAATGATGATAAATTGATCTTCACCTATCTCGGTGATATCATTACAGAAATCCGACCAGAGGAAATTGAAGATTACAAAAGGGCAAATATCATCGTCCGGAATACCACACTCCATGTTCCCTATAATTCTAAAACCGACAGTTTCGAAACACTTTCCCAAATTATAATTCATGATACAGCAAGAAACCGATTAATAGTAGACGATGTATCCGCCGAGCTAAACCAAGGAAAAAAGGCAGTTATAATTACCGAAAGAAAAGAACATATCGAGACGCTGAATCTATTGCTAAAATCAAATTATGAAACCATAACGCTCAGCGGAGATGATTCAGACAGCAGTAAGAAAGCGAAATGGAAAACATTGTCAGAAGGGAATTTTCAAGTACTGATTACGACAGGTCAATATTTTGGAGAGGGTTCGGATATTCAGCATATCAGCACACTACTTTTGGCCTATCCCTTTGCTTTCCATGGAAAATTGATTCAATACATCGGTCGGGTGCAGCGATCCGAGATCAATCCAACTATATATGACTATCGGGATGTACAGATCGATTATCTAGACAAGATGTTTCTAAAACGGAATATCTATTACCGTAAAATCACCAAACAAGCGACACTTTTTGACGAACCAACGATGGATTACCAGCCTCAAATAGGTCACTTATTTACCTTAGAAAAAAGTACCAAGATACCCATTGAGGATCTATCGTTTCATTATGGCCATGTGGTCTTCACTTATAAAGTAGAAGAGATGCATACGGTTTTGGAATTTCAAATCGAAAATTTGGAGATTAGGCCCGAGTTTGAGGTATTAAAACCTTACTTTATCAAGATACTGAAATCTAAAAACATCAACGTTCAGTTAAACGCTGAATTTGAATACGGAAAATTGGTAGCACAAATCGCTACTTCCGAAGATATAGAACGAATAAATAAAGAAATTGTGGAAGGTGTAAAATTCCAGTTTCTGAACAAGGGACTATTAAGTAAGCTACCTTTTCAAAAGCAAAATATATTGACCTCGGACCAGCTGCAAAATGGCGAGACTGTATACGCAAATGCCGAAGAATTAATATCTGAAATACTTAAACTACGAAAATATAAGCATTCTCGACAAGTTCAATTCTTAGCCGATCACCATCAGAGTAGCATCATGAAGGTTAGGTTCGTGCTTAGTCCCTTTGCATTTGTATTTCTTCTATCAGGAGACAGCCAATACCACATCATCCTTGAAACCTTAGATACGGAGGAGGCGACTTATATCTGGCACACAGATAAAAATAAAACCGTCTTGAAAGACGCTGTTGCGATGATAGATAAAGATCTGCAGATTATTCGTGAAAAAGGTAGACAGGCTTTCTTAGAAAACCATACTCCCGAAAGATTTAGCCGTATCCTTCATGACTACAGCGATCCGGATAGAGGTTTTATCCTTTGGAAAGCATTTTTGGAAGAAGTAACACTTTAAGAGTGAATTTTAATTCCTCTTCGGATAGGAAATAAGGCATTCGTCGTCCTCCTTCAGCAAGTATGTCGCCAATCCAAATAGACCCTATCCATGAGTGCTCAATTCCAAAAGCATTGGGATAGCGTCTATTTGCCCTTCGGGTGCTGCGCAGATTGTCACCATCCATGCAGTTCAGTTCGTCCTCCTCATAGGCGGCTACTTTGTCTGGCGTGGAGCTGTATTCCATTTCATTCCATGTAGCACCACGCCATCCACCGCCGCCTCGAGTTTGTCTCGCCTGCAGGTCGCTCGGGCTGCGGTGGCCATAGGCAGGCCAATGCACTGATCGCAACCTCCTTTAGCAAAAAAATAATGCCGATCCGACAGGCACTACACACACTTTCACAATTCCAATACAGTGTAGAGCCTATTCGCCCTCCGGGTGCTGCGCAGATTGTCATTATTTTTGCGTTGCCGCTCAGTTGCTCCGGCAAGTGACTTCGTCCTTCCATGGAGCTGTCCTGCGGGGCGCCTTCATTACGCTGAGCTTCATTATCGGCTACGTTGTACAGCACCATTCCAGTTCTACATCACTTGCTTTTCCCCATGCATGCCTAGTCCACCTTGTGTAGGCGAGCTTTCGGCTGTCACTATTTTTGAGAGTACCTTACGCACAAACCCAAATCATCAAAAATACCGCCAGCCAAGCTCACCTACATATGCCGTCCCCCGCTACTTCGTACCTCTTGGTCCGGCACCCTCGCTCCACTCGCAGGCGGCTCGCGAAGCTTGGTAGCTGGTCAGCAATCCGCTGCGCTCATTGCAGCCAGCTACCAGCCGTTAGGAGAAGAATTAAGCTTTCCAACAAAAAATGCATACAATAAATATAACAGCCCATAAAAAGCAAAAAAGCAAAGTAAGATAATGCGAGATGGCTAAACAGCAAGGTCAAGGACGAGCTTTTCGGAGAAATCTCCATCCTCCGCTGTCGGATCGTATTTCCCCGAAAAACCTTGCTTTATTAGCCAACCGTTCATTGAGAAACCACTTTCTTTTTTTCTCTTTTTTCTTTTGGAATGAAGCTATTCTTGGGATTCAAAATATGCTTGAATTTTCTCATGATCAAAATGATTTCGTAAAATCATCTTTTCAATAGGATCTTGTATAGTTTTAAAATATTCATAAGTCCTCCTAAATTCTCTTAGGTAACCGTCAAAATGCCTATTGATTTCTAAATCGACATCAGAGTCTTTTTGACCGTAAATATCCCGTAAAAACTGCTCAATAACGAACGTCATGTCCCATGCTTCATTATATGTTGGGAATAACTGACTGGTCAATTGCTCAACTTCTGCATCAGTATGGGCATAATGCTTGTCACGGAGAAACGTTAATTTATTAACTATTCCATTTTGGCATTTGTTATCAATTAGCTGTAATATCGGCCTAAAGCATTCCAGTCGTATGTCCGTATCAATATTTCTATTAAGAATCTTATTATAGAGCTTGCCGATTCCAAAAGACTCTCTATACGAAAGAATTTTAGTTATCTCTAGTACAAATAAGATCCAGCACTTATTTGAAAGCGTGCTATAAGTCGAGGTTCTTCGACCAACTAAATAATCTAAAATATCCAAATCACATTTAAAGGGCATAACTATTTCAAATTTTTCTAAATAGTCTTTCGGAGTTTGGATAAGATGTGCTTCTCCTAAAGAGATCTTAGCTTTATAATAAAGCAAGTAAATTTTCCCTAGTATAATATCAAACTCTTTTTCCATACACTCTAAAATAATAAAAGCCCGGCATTTGCCGAGCTTTCTAATGAATAAAGCCACCACAACTTTATCGTTTTCTTTTCACTAAATGCGCGAGTAGTAAAGATACAAAAAAACTGACTGCCGCGCCAACAATTGCCAGTATAACGGTGCGGAAAATATCGTCAATAAGCAATGATGGAAAAATTCCCATCAACAGACCACCGCAAGTTCCCATACCTACTGCTGATCTATTCATCGGGAGCCTCCTTTGAACCTTCGGGCTTATCTTTGTCATCTACCGTAATCTGGCTAATGGCAGATAAAACACCACCAGCCACAGTCAAATAACCACCAATGGTCACCACAGCAACCGGAAGTGCCACAGGAACTGTAACAATTGCTCCGCCAACCGCCGCTACGATCAAACCTATACTGCGCAGCACCTTGAAAAATTTGGGTGTAGGTGCCTGAGCTCTTTCTAAAACATTCATTCTGTCTCCTTTCTTTCAACAATCAAAACCACATCCTGTCCCTGATCCAAAGCAGCGTAAACAGCTTCTTTCAACTTCTCAAATGCCACTCTGGATCTTATTCCTTTGCCATCCCCAGTCAATTCGCTAACAGGAGCGATACATCCACGCAATTCTTTCTCTGCATTATTCGCGGAATGAAATAAAATTGCACTTCGCATCGGCACGTCTCTTACCAGAATGTGCCATCCAAATCTTTTGCTGTATCGCTTGGCCAATGGGTAAGTTCCTTCAGGAATACAGGAAATGTTACGGACGTTTTCGCGCCAGGGCAACTCAATGGCATAACATACCAAATCTCCGCCAATCCAAATCTCTCCATTAGTGCCCTGTTCACCGTACGTCCGCAACAATTTCACCACCAACATTATACACCAGTATCAACTAACACCAAACTCAAAGCATTGTATGCACCGTTGTTCAACGCGTAGAACGTTCCATTAACCTGTTGCAGAAACTCAATCCCGAATACCAGGAACAACGGTTTTGTAGATTCCTCCACACCGATATCGTTGCTTAAAACCACAGGTTCTCTTACTGAATTGTCAAATGAGATTTCCGCAGAGGAACTCTGTACCAAATTAAAGGTCTCATTTTCAAAATCAACCTCAACACCAGCTGATATAAAACGAAAATGGGTTGTACCTCTAGGAGCTACTATTTGACTATCAGGAAAAAAACTTGTCACGTTTATCTCCAATATACCTGTAGCACGATCTATTACTGAAGTATACGATGCGTAAACTGTAGCACTTAAGCGGGCGTTTCCGTTGAAATCAAATCCTTGTAAAAGAACTAACTCGCCATCCAACACATTGCGTAATCCTCGATCGCTGACTTGGTCAGCTTTGATTACCTGCATCATTGACTTGACCAAGCGGGAGATCATGCGCGAATCCTGCGTTTTGTTCAACACCGGTCGGATTGCTGTACACAATGCCTTGCTCGCTTTACCAGCTCGCGCAAATTCCGCTGCGTTCTCCCTCGTTCGCTTAAACTTCGGATCGTTATGAAAACGTTCCTTATCGACGCCTCCTTTTTGTCTGGCCAAATAGCCATCCTTACTTTTGTAAAAGGTAATATCCCCGATAGTACCCTTCAATTTAATAATACCTGATTGTCTTGCCATATCACACTCACTTTAAAACTCACCTTTGCTGCAGCTAATCAGTGATTACAGGTTAAAAATTGGGATAATAAAGCCAAACTAAAAGCGCAGGCGTACCAAATGGCGGTAATGGGTCAATATGGTCACATACTTCCTAAGTATATTTCGTAAATTGCAATATGATAGATACTTTTTGGAAAGAATTTCAAAACGAAATACGGGAATATAGTGGTGTAGAAACACCGCCAGCTTATTACTTCTGTGATAACGAAAAGGACGCAGACGAATGTGCCGAACTTGTACGAAAAGGTATCAAACAGGCTACTACACATTCTTTAACTGGATTGCAAATCAACGAAGAAAAACTACCTGTAATCGGAGATCTAGCTATCGTCACCGATTGGCATGGAATACCCAAAGCGATCACCAAAACCGTCAAAGTGCAGCTTGTAAAATTTAAAAATATCACAGCGGAATACGCGTTTATTGAAGGCGAAGGAGATAGAAGCTTAAGCTATTGGCAAAAAGTTCATTGGGATTATTACACACGAGAACTTAGTGATCGTGGCTTGCAACCGTCCGAAAATATGGAGCTTGTCTGCGAATATTTTGAGACAATTTAGCCGAAAATCTAAAAAGCATGGATATACGCCCACTCACGCTCCAAGATTTACCTTCAACGCGTTATCTCCAACCAGAAGGATGGGGTGACATTACTATTTCCTTAATGGAATACTGTCTTCAATCGTTTTGCATGCCTGTTAAAGTTATTTTTAAAAATAAAATCATCGGTGTTGGAGCTCTAATATTACACCAAAATTCAGCTTGGTTGGGGCACATAATCGTGGAGCAATCATATCGTGGTCAAGGAATCGGTTTCATGATTGTAAGCTACTTAATAGACTTAGCTACTAAAAATGGAGCAGTATCCATCAATTTGATCGCAACAGACCTAGGAGCTCCAGTTTATAGAAAAGCTGGTTTCAGAGTAATTGGTTCATACCAGTTTCTCAAGCGTGAGCGTCTATGGCCGCAGCAATCATTGCCAGATCAACTGAAACCATCCTCGTCTTCCTTTTATGAGCAAATTCATAAACTAGATCAAGAAATAAGTGGAGAAAACAGGCGTGAATTAATAGATAGTCATCTTAAACAAGCTGTAATCTTTGAACACGAAGGTATGGTCGAAGGTTATTATTTTCCAAAGCTCGGTCAAGGTCCAATATATGCTAAGACAGAGCGCGCAGGTTTAGGATTAATGAGTCTTAAGTATATTGGAACGGATGCCGCTGTTTTGCCATTAGACAATTTTGTGGGGCTTCAGTTTCTTGTCAATAACGGTTTCGAAGTTCAAGACACAACTGCAATAAGGATGACATACGGAGAAGATACAATATGGCATCCCGATAAAATATTTAGTCGAATTGGGGGTAATTATGGCTAATGATGATTTGAAATTCGATTATACCATTTCGCTTTCTCCTGTTGAGAAAGAAAGTGTTATGAAGCTTTGGAGTGATGAGTATCCGGCTAAATTAGCCTACGACAATCTAGAAGATTTTTACACCTATATCAATGGTTTAGAAAGTCCTACGCATATACTTGTTCGAATAGATAATGAAGTTGTTGGATGGGCAACAAAGTTTTATCGCAACCAGGAAAAATGGTTTGCAATAATCCTATCCAGTTCGATTCAAGGGCATCGTGTCGGTTCGAAATTAATGATGGATTTAAAAGAGAATGAAGAAATGCTTTGCGGTTGGGTTATCGACCATAATGACGATCGTAAAATTAACGGTGAACTTTACTTATCTCCGCTCAACTTTTATTTAAAACAAGGCTTCGACATCTTAAAGGAGCAACGTTTGGAACTTCCAACATTATCTGCAGTCAAAATAAGCTGGAAAAATATTTCCTAATTATATTCGTAAATTGCAACAAGATTTCACCTCAGCTTTATACCAACTTGTTAGTAAGTTGGGTATCTGAATGATGAACAGCTACGCCAGTCCATCTTCATATCAAATGAATAGATAAAGCGTACATAGAGTATAGAAATGAGAAGAATCTGTATTTATCCGAAGGACATATCTCGTATCACCGGCAAGAGCTACCGGCAGAGTTTACGTATATACAATACGGTTAAAAAAATACGAGGCAAGCAAGCTCACCAATTGCTTAGTATAGAGGAAGTCTGTGAATATTTAGGCTTGGACAAAGAGGAAATTAAAGCAGCTCTATAACAGATAATTAGCTGTACTTTTCTTTCAGTTCCAACTTCTTAATCCGTGATGTAATAGCACCTTCTTTACGTTGGAAGATATTGGCCAGTTCCTTGACAGTCTTTCCCTCACAAAACAAACCCTCCAGTTTTTCATCGTCTTCGGTCGACCATGGCCGATAAGCTTGTGGATGCTGTTCGCGGATATCGTCCAAAGTGTAACTCTCCTTGTCACTTTCCGGATCGGTCAGCTTTTCCAGTTTTTTGACAGCTCGATTAAAGAGTTTTTTGAAGTCTTTTATATCTTCTTCAAAGATCAATATCTTGTATTTTTCGAAGCCATCGTCGGTGCGCCTACTTTCCGAAACGGAGAGATATAGGCTACCATTTTCTGACTTTTTTACATCAAAGAAATACGTACGATTTCCTTTCGTGATTTTATCAGTAAATAGTTCGTTATTATCCATAATGAAGTTATTTATTCGTAATAAGCGATTGTTACATCGAATATACTAAAACCATCCTACATAACTAAAAAACAGCCACCTAACAATCTCAAATAATGCTACTTATGCGTGAAAAAGACAGGTTTATTCTGTATCTTTGTATAGCAAAACGAAATAGGGAATATAAGAAAAAAGTATTGCGAGACCCTAGCGAGACCTCGTAAAAACGAAACTTATAAAAGATATTAAATCAGAGAGTTACAAGGATAGTTCCAATCCCTCACTCTCCGCAGGGCTTCAATCATAAAGATTGGAGCTTTTTTATTTCTAAAGCTTTTCTATTTAACGCCAGTAGAGGGATGAGAACAGAAGGGTTGGACGGGGTTCGATTCTAGAAGGTTCAGGGACATGGTTGGGGAATGAGCGGCTGAACCAATCCCTCACTCTCCGCAGGGCTTCAATCATAAAGATTGGAGCTTTTTTATTTCTAAAGCTTTTCTATTTAACGCCAGTAGAGGGATGAGAACAGAAGGGTTGGACGGGGTTCGAAACGAAGGGTTCGGGCTTAATTTGGTTGACGTGAATTCGAACCAGAGCGAAGTTTTATTCTACTATCGTTCTGAACGTCAGATTTATTCGTGGTGTTCTCACTTTTTTAGTTGGAGGAAGTCTATGTAACCAATGGGTCTGTGTAGTGTCTTTCATGACCAACAGACTTCCGTGTTCCAACATTAATTCAACTTTCTCGTTGCTTGTTTTGTGTTTAAACGCAAATTTTCGTTCAGCACCGAAACTTAAGGAGCCAATTGCACCATTCTTTTTCAAATCAGTTTCGCCGTCACTATGCCACGCCATACCCTCATTGCCATCGTGATAGAGATTGAGTAAACAGGAATTAAACGTTTCATTGGTTTCTTTTTCTACTATATTTTTGAGCTCCAAAATTTCTGTCGTCCAGGGCAATGCTCTTTTGGTGGTTTTAGAATAAGTATATTCAAAAGGTCTTTCACCATACCATGCCACTTTTCGTTTCGTAATGATTTTCTTTCCAAAGATAATTGCCTCGTCATTCCGCCAATCAACCGCCATTAACAATTTTTCGAAGTAATAATTAGCATCTTGTTGATTAAACAACTTCCCGTAATAATTTACAATCCCATCTTGTGGTAACCAATTTTTTATGCTGTCAATGCGTTCGTCAAATAGTTTCATTCTTTCACCATATTTGTTTTTGCACTTTCCCAACCAATGATTGCGGTTTTTCTTGTACTCCCCCACATATAACCACCAATGTTACCGGATGATTGGATTACACGATGACAGGGGATAAGAAAGGCTATAGGGTTACTTCCAATAGCTGTACCTACTGCTCTGGACGCATTTGGCTTGCCGATTTGTGTAGCGACATCTCCATAGGTGAAAAGTTTCCCCATTGGGATTTTCAAAAGTGCTTCCCAAACTTTTAATTGAAAATCCGTTCCTTTTAAATGCAGTTTTATATCACAAAGTTTACTCGAATCGTTTTTGAAAATGAATAGAGCATGTTGTTGTATTGCATCTAATTGGCGTTGAAATGTGGCGTTCGGGAATTTTTGTTTTAGATCGATTATTGCACTTGTTTCATCAGTAAAGAAAGCCATATAACAAACGCCTTTGGACGTAGAAGCAACAATGAGGTTGCCGAATGGACTTTCAGCAAAGCTGTAATTAATAGAGAGTTGTTTTCCACCATTCTTATATTCGGCGGGTGTCATTCCTTCAATTTTGACAAACAAATCATGTAGGCGTCCCGTTCCTGAAAGTCCCGTTTCAAAAGCGGTAGCAGAAAGGGTTGCTTGTTTATCTTTTAATAATGTTTTTGCGTGTTCAATGCTGATATATTGAAGAAACCTTTTAGGTGTTGTTCCCGCCCATTCACTAAATAACCGTTGAAAATGAAAAGGACTTAAATGGACTTTTCTAGCAATTTCATCAAGCGTAGGCTGTCCTCTAAAATTGTTTCTGATGTATTTAATTGCTTCTGCGATTCTGTTGTAATTGAGTTCTTGTTGTTCGTTCATCAGTATGATTTTTAACAAATGTCAGCAGAAAATAGCTGCTATAAAACCCGAAACTTGCTGAATTTCGCCTGTTGATTTATATGCATCATTTGATAAGCGTCGCCGGTAACAGTTAAAAGTAACAAAATTTTAAATGAAAACGTTTTTATGACCCCACAAAAACTACGGATAATCCTTTTGTCGAATGAGTGCGTAATTTAAAAAATAGTACATCTATTTTAGATATATTTTTTTTGTTATATTCACATCAAAAAAAACACCTAATTATGATGTACAGATTCTTTACTCTTGTTTGGATTTTCCAAGTACTTTTAGCCAATACGCAAGCCCAAACTAATGAGCTGCCCTCGATTTCTTTTCGTGATTTTGAAATACCTAGTTCGCCAATAATTGATTCGACATCTCATGCTGTGGTGATGTTAGAAAAAGGAAGATCAGACATACAGGTGGACGAGGGCGAACGGGAGTTACGGGTCATACACCGTTATGGCGTTCGGATTAAGATCTTGGATAAAGAGGGATTTGATAAGGCCAATTACGTTATTCCGCTCTATAAAATTGGAAATAAATTTGAAACCGTAAGCCAGATTCGCGGATATACGCATTATGTAGACGGAAAGATACACACGGTGGAGATGGATAAAGGAGCCGTCTTTCACGAAAAAGTGAATGAATTTGTAAACTTGAGTAAATTCACGTTGCCGAACATAACGGAAAATTGTATTATCGATATTGAATATGAGATACAATCCCCTGATATTTTTAACTACAGAACTTGGGAATATCAAGATGATATCCCTAAACTTTACAGCGAATATACGGCAATAATTCCAGCTCTCTACAACTATAATGTAACCCTGACTGGTTCCTATAAATTAACCGACCAAAAATCAAAATTGTTGAAAGATCATTTTTTACTGAATGGGCGTCGGCAGGATTGTTCCCAGTTAACCTATATCATGAAAGACATTCCCGCCTTCCAAGAAGAAAGCTATATGTTGGCTCCGAAAAACTATAAATCGGCAATCAACTTCGAACTTATGCAATATTATTCGACAAATGGAGCACGCCAGAATCTTACCAAAGAATGGAAAGATGTAGACAGAGAGCTATTGAGTAACCGTTCATTTGGCGGACAGATTGACCGGGAGAATAATTTCAAGCGTATTTTGCCCGAAATATATACAGACGGTGATTCTGATGAAGATAAGGCTCGTAAGATATATAGTTATATCAAAAAACAAATTAAGTGGAATAAGATATACGGAAAATACAGTCAATATGGTGTAAAGGAAGCTTTAGAAAGAAGAAACGGAAATGTTGGAGATATTAATCTTTCGCTGATTTCTGCTTGTGGTGCCGCAGGGATTGAAGCGTATCCTGTCTTGGTATCAACGCGGGAAAATGGTCTTCCAAAAACTATACATCCGGTCATTTCTGATTTCAACTATCTTGTCGCGCAGGTTCGGGTGAACGGTAAAAACTATTTTCTAGATGCATCGGAAGAAAATCTTCCATTCGGTCTTTTACCTCTTCGGTGTATTAATGGCAGTGGTCGTATTATCTATTCAAAAAAATCTTCCGAATGGATAAAACTAGAGAATGAGATTAATGCCTCTACTCATTTTGAAATCACCGGAAACATAGATGAAGTAGGTCAATTCAAAGGAAATATCCGTATAACCTATCAAGGATTGGATGCATTGAACCATAGAAATTATATCCGGAGGTTTTCATCATTAGACATCTATATCGAAGAACGGATGAATAATTCTGCCAACATGAAAATTGAGGACGGAGATATCTATCAATTGGACAGTTTAGATAACAACCTTGTTGAAAGCTACAAGGTTAGCATGGATTTTTCCGATAACGTACGAGAGAAAAGCTTTGCCTTCAATCCTATATTGATAAATAGAATGACAAAAAATCCTTTTAATTTAGAGGAAAGAAGCTACCCTGTAGATCTTGGCTCTAAGCAGAAAGAATCATATACCATTTCCATTCAGTTACCAAAAGACTTTCATATAGAGCGTCAGCCTAAGAATACCGCTCTGGCCCTCCCAGAATCAGCAGCGAGATATACCTATCAGTCGCAATATGAAGAAGGTAGATTAATGCTTAAACAAGAACTGGCTTTGAATAAAGCAATTTACGAAGTAGACGAATATTTTCATCTAAAAGAATTTTATTCTAGAATAATACAACATCAGAAAGTAGATTTTGCATTCACTAAAAAATAAGCTATGACAAGAAAATTATGGTTAATCCTAGTATTGACTGGTGTTATGCACCTAGGCTTAAGAGGGCAAAATATGTATTCGGTGGATTTGATTAATACGCACTTAAAAGAACGGGCGGACGCTACCGTCAGAAACGAACGTGTAGAAATTGATATGAAAAGTGTTAACGATGTGACCGTCCGGATCACACGTGCCGTGACCGTCCATAATAGGAGCGGAGAGGAACACGGGAGTATTGAACTGTATTATAATAAATCGAGAAAGATAAAAAACGTAAAAGGGGAGATATTTAATGAATTTGGTGTTTCAATCGGAAAATTTTCACTGAAAGACTTTCGGGATAGGAGTGCATCTGGTCAAAGTAATCTATACGATGATACTCGGATGAAAGATTACAGCCCTGCGGTATACAACTACCCTTATACTATTGTTTACAGCGTAGAAATCAAAGAGAATCAAAACCTGTTGATTCCGTCTTGGGCGCCAGATTATGCTTACGATGTGGCTATTGAACGGAGCAGCTATGTCTTTACGTGTCGCCCAACAGAGAGAATTCGCATACATCAACAAAATTATGAAGCAGAAGCTGTTGTCCAAGAGGATGCAAAGACGAAAACATATACTTGGGAGCTGAAGGATATTCCTGCGCGTCAGTCTGAACCTTATAGCCCTCCACGCGATCTCCATGCTACGCGTGTTAGGATCGTTCCGGAAAACTTTCAATACTTCAAAAAAACAGGTCATTTTAAGGATTGGCAAGAATTTGGGAAATGGAACTATGATTATCTATTGGCAGATAAACGTGTACTTCCAGAAGCGACTGTCCGACGCGTGAAGGAATTGACGAAAGATATAGATTTGCCCAAAGAGAAAGCAAAAGCATTATATAAGTACATGCAAGATAAGACCCGTTACATTAGTATTCAAGTGGGAATAGGGGGCATTGAACCTTTTCCCGCTGAAACAGTCGATCAGTTGGGATATGGCGATTGTAAGGCCTTAGTCAATTATATGCAGAGCTTATTGGATGTCGTTAATATTCCTTCCTATTACTGTATTGTGGAGGCTGGATCATATAAAAGAGATATCACTGCTGATTTTGCAAATGTCTCTGATGGTAACCATATTATCTTATGTATACCCTTTGAAAACGATACAACTTGGCTGGAATGTACCAACCAGCAAATACCCTTTGGATTCTTAAGCGATTTTACGGATGATCGGCTCGTTATCGCCTGTTCCGCGGAGGGAGGGAAGATCATGCGTACGCCCAAATTTAGCCATGAGGCAAGCCTGCAGTATCGAGAAGGACATTTTAACATATTGGCGGATGGCTCGTTGGAAGGGCGTTTGAAAACTACATTTAGTGGCGGACAGTTTGATAATCATTATTATAATTCCTTTATGAGCGAGCAGGAGAAGACCAAAAACGCGAAAAAATGGTATGATATCGACCATATCAGTTTCCGTAAGATTGATTACGAAATGATTTCAGCGGATAAGGATTCAATCGCCATCTGCGAAACGCTTGATCTCGCGATAAAAAATTATGTGGTAAAATCGGGGACACACGCTATTTTACATCCGAATATATTTAATCAGGCACGACCAATACCTGCGACGCGAAACCGAACCAACGAATTGTATATCAACCGTGGATACACCGATATAGATATCATGCATTATACGTTGCCAGATGATATAGATACATTCACCATGCCGGTTAACAAACGACTAGAAACGGAGATGGGTATATACGAGTTACGCATTGCGATATCAAATGGTATATTGACAAGTTATCGTATGATTCAACTCCAAGAGGGGACTTACCCTCAAGAAAAATATGCAGAATTTTATCGATTTATGGCAGAGATATATAGTTCCGACAGGGGGAAATATAATTTATCTATTAAAAAAGATAGCCATTAATTTTTTATCGCTGGATGTTAAACCTTGCGCGTACGCCTGTTTTTACTATAATCGATCTATTGTTTGTAACTTTACCATATCGCAAAAAGTAATAGAAAGATTAGCATTAACCCATATACGACAATGAATGTTCATTTTGTACAGCACGAAGTTTTTGAAGCACCTGGAGCCTATTTAGACTGGGCAAAGCAAAGAAAGCATAATGTTACCTTTTCTAAAGTGTATGAAAACCAACCTTTACCAGATACAGTGGATCATATGGACTTGTTGATTGTTATGGGCGGTCCACAAAGTCCGAATACAACAAGAGACGAATGTCCTCATTTTGATGCAATCGGAGAAAAAGCACTCATACGCAAAGCAGTTCATGCAGGCAAGGCAGTGATTGGGGTCTGTCTCGGTTCGCAGCTTATCGGTGAAGCGTTGGGCGCTCGTTACGACCACAGCCCTGAAAAAGAAATTGGTGTGTTTTCCATACAGCTTACAACCGATGGTTTGAAAGATGAAAAGATAAATCATTTTGGTGCCAATTTACCTGTTGGACATTGGCACAATGATATGCCCGGCCTTACATCGCAAAGCAAAATATTAGCGACAACTGTAGGTTGTCCAAGACAAATCGTAGCATATCATAATCTCGTTTATGGTTTTCAATGTCATATGGAACTTACACCAGCTGTTATAGAGTTGCTTATTGCAGAAGAATTAGATTTTTTGACAAATAATACCGCTTATCGGTATGTGCAGAAGCCTGATGAAATTCGAAGTTACGATCTCCATGAAATGAATGAAATGCTATTCCGGTTTCTTGATAAACTTGAAACGGAATATTTATTTTACAAGCGCTGATAATTTGTCTATCCTCATTCTACATTCGTCAGCGGGATACTCTTCTCCAACTTCACCGATTCCATCGTCACAGAATCGCTCAGTACGCGGTTGAACCACTCCTCGGATCGCTTCGTACCCGACTGTTCCATTAAGAAACGTCCGAGCTCGATTACTTCAGCATTGGCCATGCGTACTGAACCATGCGACTCAGCTTCACCTAATGATTCCAGATCGGTAGTGCCGTGTATGGTATAGGGCATTTTATAAATGATGCGAGCTCGCCCCATGGGGTTTCCGGCCTGACCGGGTTGCTTGTAACTTTGATCCTGTGCCCACTCGCTGTCAGGCGGTGTCCAGTCGGGATTCCAATCGATCTGGTGGATTTCGAATTCGCCCTGTGGTGTAGGATGTCCCTGTTTACCTACGGATATCGCATACCGCTTTATTGTGTCGTCTCCTTCCATTACATATAGTTGCCGCTGTGAAATGCTAATCAGCAATCTGGTTTCTGGTATCTCAGATTCCGTGTCTTTTTTTGTTGTAGGAGTTCTATCCCGGCAAGAACTGTAAAAAAATACCGTTAAAAACAAAAACATGTAGCGTGTCGTATGCATAATTCTGATCTTTAATTTTTCTACTATGCTCTACTATGCAAAAAATAAACCAAATTTGAGAACCATTCACATATTGCATCCACCGAAAGTCAGCTTATTGTCCGAAGGATACCCTTTAGAATCCGAAAACATGCTACACGAGGTTCCCAAAAACTGATCCCAGATTTTATAGGAAAGTAGAATCAAGATTAATCAGAACCTTTTAGGTGTCCCAATTGTTGAAGATACGGATATACCAATATTATGGACACTATTTCAGTAATTATAGAAACGCCTGCGGGCAGTGATCAAAAATATACATACGATTCTGTAAGTGGACGGATGAAACTAAAAAAAATGTTACCGGCAGGTATGGTCTTTCCTTTTGATTTTGGTTTTTTGCCAGGGACGAAGGGAGAAGACGGCGATCCCCTAGATGTCATAGTCTTATCTGAATCTAGTGCTTTTCCGACATGTGCGGTTGAATGCCGGGTAATTGGTGCGTTCGTGATCCATCAAGCAGAATCCAATGACAGCGATAAAATGATTCGGAATGATCGTTTTATTGCTGTATCTGTAGCTTCTCTCATATACAAAAAAGTCAACACGCTTAGGGATCTCCCGAAAGAACTTCGGGCGCAGCTGGAAGCATTCTTTACAAATTACATCGACCAAGAAGGAAAACGGCTCAAGGTTGAAAAGCAGATCCCTGCTGAACGGGCTTGGAAGCTTATTCACCGGTTTCAGGATAGGTTGGATAAAAGGCTTCTTTTTGAAATTTTCCTACCGCTGAAAAACAATAAGAATAGTGCATTTCCACAACACTATTTTGATGATTTACGCCATTTGCTTGTCAGAAAATTTGGAGGTGTTACCGTATATCAGCGGTCGCCTGTTACCGGTATCTGGGATAACCCAGAAGAAGGGCATGAACGAGACGAGCTGATTATATATGAAGTGATGTCTCCAACCGGAGAAGAGGTCTTTTGGACGCAGCTTAAAGCAGATTTAGCAAATCAGTTTAAGCAGGATAAACTCCTCATCCGGAGTTCCCGCATGAATATAATATAACAATAAATATGTGTGTAATCAAACCCAAGAAACGCCATTGATTTTTAAAAATCCAGAATCCGATTTTCCACAAATAATTTCTAATACAAAAATAATCCTTAAAGAGAAAGTTACACCTTGGAAACAAATTTTCT
The DNA here is from genome assembly GCF_004208525.1 of Sphingobacterium corticibacterium. GTDB lineage: Bacteria > Bacteroidota > Bacteroidia > Sphingobacteriales > Sphingobacteriaceae > Sphingobacterium > Sphingobacterium corticibacterium. The sequence goes on from NZ_SGIT01000001.1 coordinate 660,695, forward strand.
TAATCAACGTTCTTTACTAAGACGTTTTATGAGGATAATCAGAACGGTTCCGTGTCAAGTTGGATATAACATTTACGAATGACTAAAGCAATAATCACTTTTTTATCTTTTTATATAGTCGGGCTAAGTCTTTATGGACAGACACCTCATTTTGAACGATCTATTCTGCGTTCCAAGCTGGCAGATCCTTGGTCCATCGTGTATGGAGCAGACGACCATTTATGGATTACGGAGAGTAAAACCTACCGTGTTTTACGGATTGACCCGGAGACGAAGGATATGAAAGTGGTTCTTGATCTTAGTATGGCTCGCGAATTTCCACGTTATGATACCTTAGATTTAGACGACAAACCATGGCCACAAGGTGGGTTGATGGGGATGGTGCTCCATCCTAAATTTACGGAGGGAAGCCCCTATGTGTACCTAGCTTATATCTATAAGCACCTGTCAGGGAACGATTTTATGTCCAAACTATCGCGTTTTCGATATGATGAACATACAAATCTACTGCGTGATGAAGAGGTGATTGATCAGGAGATACCAGGTAGTAACGACCACAACGGGGGAAGGTTGGAATGGACGCAGCAGAATGGTAAATATTTTCTCTTTTATGCATTGGGTGATATGGGAGCGGGGCAGTATAGTAATGTAGGACGGGAGAATCATGCGCAAGACCTCAATCGTAAAGAAGGTAAGATATTGCGTTATAGTCTAGATTTTGCAACAAATAGTCCGCTTCACGGTTCTCCGGTTTATTCCTTTGGTCACCGCAATCCGCAAGGGCTTTCTTGGGCCAAGTCGGCTAATTTTTCTTATCTGTATTCTTGCGAGCATGGACCGATGTCTGATGATGAAATTAACTTGATTGAACAAGGTAAAAATTATGGACATCCCCTGATAGTAGGCTATGCTGATGGTAATTACAATGGGCTTGCAGCAGCCGTTTCCGACGATAAGAAGATACAGGGAGAATGGAATACTATGCTTCCTCTCATTGAGGATGAAGCGGCGACGGCAACCCTATGGGGAACTGAATATCGCGATCCACTCTACAGTTTTATGCCAACCGGCAATGACTCGCTACGTGTAAAGATGGAAAAAATAAGATCAGGCGAAAACCAAGATTGGCAGTCCATCGCGCCCAGCAGCCTCATATATTATAATCACAGGGGAATCCCGGCGTGGCAGAACAGTCTGCTCGTTACCAGCTTAAAACAAGGCGCTGTGTATCGGATAACACTTACTGCGGATGGAAGAGGTGTCCAAGGCGATCCGGAAAGATTATTCGCAGCGGATGTCCGTTATCGGGATATCTGTCTCTCGCCAGATGGAAGGAGGATTTATCTTATCACGGACCGATCAGCAGTAACCTCTGGTCCTACCGAAGAAAATCCCGATCATGCTGATCTTAGAGGTTGCTTGATCGAATATAGACTTAAGCCAATGTAAACAACTTCAGTTACGAAATTTTTGTGTGATCATCAAACCGTATATACCACCATCGAGGACACCAATTCCTACACGGCCAAATGTCTTTCGAAGGATATTGGCACGATGCCCCGGAGAATTCATCAGTCCTTCATGAGCCAAGGGAAGGGTTTGCGCAAGTGCCAAATTCTCGCCTGCGATGAGAAAACTAATATGAGCGGCGCGTATACGATCAAAAGGTGTCTTTCCTTCTGGTGAGATGTGAGAAAAATAACTTCTTGCAAACATATCTTCTGCGTGCTGGCGGGCTATTGGTGTTAATTCTTCGTCGAGCGTGAGTACCGACAGGTTTGCTTTGGTCCGCTCTTCGTTAATAAGTTTGAGCATTTGGACTTCTAAGTCTGGCCTGGGGGTTGGATTTTCCACCACAAAAGGAAGACTGAAACTTTCAGAGGATTCAGGCGCAATGGTCATTTTATTGATGGAACGGTTTACCGCCTCAAGCGCTGGTGTGAAGGGTTGCTCGATCCATACCAATCCGTTTGTCAACCGCTCTGCGATTTTGCTTTCCCGAGTTTGTAACGTCAACGTTTCCGAAAGGGGCATTAAAAGTAAAAGGCTGGCCGTGATAGCGGCATAGAGCAGTCCAGCGACGACACCGGGTATGAATCCAAAAATATTGTTCAAGCGGTGTTTCTGTATTTTTAACGGGATAGCGCTTAACGCTTTAGTAGCGAACAGCGCCAGCACGGAACCAACGATAAGCAATGTGAACAGGAAGGACAACGGCATTACCCATACACCGGTTGTGATATTTGCCTCAAAAAAATGAGCGACATGTCTATATAATGCGAATGTAATTAGTAAACTTCCCAACCAAGATACCAATCCCGCCATCCCAGCAAAGAACCCCCTAGTTACCCCATTCCATATGGAAGCTAAGAAGATAAGCAAAAGTATTATATCGATCATGTTCATACAGTTTCAATAGGACAATTAATACGATTAAATGTTTTTATCATAGAATAAAACAAACTTTTTAAAAGGAATAAACTACCAACTTTTTAAGAGAAACTTGCAGAATGCCGCTACAGAATTAGAGAGTCTCACGTGCATCGCATGCTCTTCTTTTGTAACTTCGTAAAAATAGCGAAGTAAAAATAGGGGATAGTGTTAAGCAATAGACAACAGGATGTAAGTGAAAATATTATTATAATGGCGCACAAACATATATATGATGCACAGGGTAGACAACTTTGTTGCACACGAGAAGAAGAAAAAATATATACCAAAGCAGGTGCGAAAGAAATTATTCATAATGAAGGTTGTTGTAGTGGCGATGATCATGGACACGATCATTCGAACGTTAACGACAGCGTTTTTAAATTGTTTCTGCCTGCTATTATTTCCCTCTTATTATTGTTGGCAGGTATAGCTATGGACAATTGGTTCCTGCAGACCTGGTTTACGGATGGGGTAAGGATTATCTGGTATGTAGCCGCCTATGTTCCAGTAGGGCTACCCGTACTCAAAGAAGCCGTGGAAAGCATCGGCAAGGGGGAAGTTTTTTCGGAGTTCTTTTTGATGGGCCTTGCTACTATTGGGGCGTTTGCCATTGGAGAATATCCAGAAGGCGTTGCCGTAATGCTGTTCTACAGCGTCGGCGAAGTATTCCAGACTTTGGCGGTCTCAAGGGCAAAATCCAATATCAAATCGTTGCTTGACCAAAGGCCCGATGAAGTCACTGTTTTAAGAGATAATGAACCACAGATAGTCAAAGCAGAATCCGTAAATATCGGTGAAACCATACAGCTGAAACCTGGAGAAAAATTGGGTCTGGATGGAGAATTGTTATCGGATTCGGCGTCGTTCAATACCTCAGCGTTAACGGGAGAAAGCAAACCCGATACAAAAAATAAGAGTGAAACGGTGTTGGCAGGAATGATAAATTTAAATACCGTATCACACGTAAAAGTAACCACAGCCTATAGTGATAGCAAGTTAAGCAAGATTTTGGAACTGGTACAGAACGCCACTTCTCAAAAAGCGCCTACGGAATTGTTTATCCGTAAGTTCGCCAAAATCTATACGCCTATTGTTGTATTCCTCGCTATTGGAATTGCGCTCCTACCAGCTCTGTTTGTTTCGGATTATGTTTTTGCCGACTGGCTATACAGGGCACTGATATTTCTGGTAATTTCCTGTCCTTGTGCACTGGTGATCAGTATCCCTCTAGGCTATTTTGGTGGAATTGGTGCCGCGAGCCGAAACGGAATATTATTTAAAGGAAGTAACTTTTTAGATGTGCTTGCCAATATCCAAAATGTCGTGATGGACAAGACAGGGACAATGACCGAGGGCGTTTTCAAAGTACAGGAGGTGAATTTTAATACAGCATTTGACAAAGAGGAAATACTTCAGATGGTTAATACTTTAGAAAGTCACAGCACGCATCCTGTAGCAACTGCTATTCATGAATACGTTGGAAAACCGAGTAATGAAATTAGGTTGGAAAACACAGAAGAAATCGCCGGACACGGACTAAAATCGACTGTCAATGGAAACGATATATTGGTCGGAAATTTCAAACTGATGGATAAATTTGAAATTCAATATGATTTAGATCCTAATAGCATCGTTTATACGACTATTGCCGTTGCTTACGATAATAAATTTGTCGGTTATATCACCATTGCAGACACGATAAAAGAAGATGCGCGGGAGACTATCAATTTACTGCATAGACTCCATGTTAAAGCGACGATGCTTAGTGGAGATAAAAGTACCGTGGTAAAGCATGTAGCGGAGCAATTGGGTATAGATAATGCTTTTGGTGATTTATTACCGGAGGACAAGGTGAACAAAGTAAAAGAAATCAAAGCCAAGGGCGAAAGTGTTGCTTTTGTCGGAGATGGTGTGAATGATGCGCCTGTAGTGGCGCTAAGTGATGTTGGAATCGCGATGGGCGGGCTAGGAAGCGACGCGACGATCGAAACAGCTGATGTCGTGATACAGGACGATAGGCCCAGCAAAATTCCTATGGCAATCAACATTGGAAAACAGACAAAGAAAATCGTTTGGCAGAACATCGGATTGGCTTTTGGTGTGAAAGCGATTGTACTTATCCTGGGAGCAGGGGGACTAGCTACGATGTGGGAAGCGGTGTTTGCCGATGTTGGGGTAGCGTTATTAGCCATATTGAATGCCATACGGATACAACGGATGAAGTTTTGAGATCTACGAGAATTTAGGTGCTGCTTTTGCTCCTAAAACGGAAAAACCGCTTCTATTCGAAATAGAAGCGGTTTTTGAAGTACCTAGGGCGGGAATCGAACCCGCACTCCCTTAACGGGAACAGGATTTTAAGTCCTGCGTGTCTACCAGTTCCACCACCTAGGCAACTGAGCGAAAGACGAGATTCGAACTCGCGACCCCAACCTTGGCAAGGTTGTGCTCTACCAACTGAGCTACTTTCGCTTGCGACGATGCAAATATAGAGAGAAAATCTTATTCCAAAAATTATTTTTGTGCTTTTTAATACGATCCACGCTAACCATCTAAAAATGTGCGTAATATTTTTCTTACCAAAGACTATAAAATAGACGGTGATAGTTAAATGGTGCAATATTTGCTTATTTTTGTCGAAGATCAATATTTGTTATGAGGCAATTGTATTTGTTTGTTCTGGTATTAGTTGGTATAATAGGCACTGGGGAAAGAGGGTACGCCGATACTTATCCCGAAGTTGTCTTCGACAATAGTTTAGTAAAAGGCATTTATGCCAAAAGTAAAGTAGATTATCAAGGACGTTCTTGGGTGGAGAATCTGAATCATCATCTATTGGTGTCTGATACTTTGTTTTTCACACCAGGTAATGCACTTTCTCTGCAATATAAATCCGCTATTGATGGTGATTGGCAGGTCGATTTACAATATAGTCGACAAAAACTCCATTATCAGGTGGAACGTTCAGATTATCTCGTGCTCAAATTGTTTATTAAGTCCGAGAATACAAAAGCAGATAACTTACCTAAAATAAGCATTCGGCAGAAACAGTCGGAAACGGATCAGTTGGAATTGGCTTCGTATATAAAGAATCTCGACTACAATAAATGGATCGACGTTCGGATTCCGATAGCCGACTTTAAAAACTTATACGTCAAAGAATCTATTACGACACTGCGTTTTGCTCAGAACGGTACAGACGATGGGATGCATTATCTTTTTATTGATCAAGTCGAGTTTCTGGCAAAAGATGTCTCGCGGGTAAAACTTTCTTCGCCCGCTATACTTTCGTCAGCGACAGCGTATGATAAACAAGTCCATTTGCAATGGCAATTACCCTTAACTCCCTCTATCCGCTATATTAAAATATATCGATCTGAGGATAATCAGAATTTTCAAGCGGTTGGTATACGCCCAATATCAATGCAGGGATGTTTGGATTATGTGTCTGAAGTAAATAAAACTTATCAATATAAAATTACATGGGTAGACTATAATTACGAAGAATCACCTTTTTCCGAGGTAAGAGAGATAAAGACGAAACTGTTGCAGAAAACGGAGTTGTTGGATCTAGTACAGGGAGCACATGTTAATTATTTCGCGGAAAACTACGATATCAATAGTGGTATGTATCTACCATTTCGTATGAAAGAACGTGCGGTTGTATCGGTAAAGGAAAGTGGGAATGCTATATTAAGTCTCCTTGTGGGAGTGGAAAAGCAGCGAATTAACCGGTCGTTAGCGGTAGGACGCATTTCGCGTATGGTCTATTTTTTGGCCAAAGCTCAGAATCATCTCGGCGTCTTTCCTGCTTATTTTGATGGTCGCACAGGTTTGCCTGAACACCGAGATAATGAAGCTACTTACGATATTTTAGCTACGTCTTCGATGATAGAAGCGTTATTGGTCGCACGTCAATATTTTTCAAAAAATGATGATGTAGAAGTGGATCTGCGAAAAAGAATAACGGCACTTTGGGAAAATATTAAATGGAATCAGCTGCTGGCAGAAGGTTATAGCGATGTATTGGTGGAAAAAATATCTGTAGTGGACACGTCGTATCATTATCCAACACTTGGCGGGATCAACGAATCCATGAATGCCTATTTATTGGCAATGAGTTCTCCAAAGTATGCGATTCCACTTTCGGCTTACGAAAATGGTATTAAAAATATAGATTTGACCTATTCATCAGATTATAATAAGATGGACAGTTTGGCCAAAGATACCGTTATGGCTCTTATGCGGAGCTTCCGATTAGCTATTAATCCTCTTCAAAACAGACCGGAGAATATGGCAAACAGAGTTTCTGTATTCCAAGATACAATGATGTATGGCGAACATCTCTTATTTGGATTTTCGGGATCGACTTTACTAGACCTATACAAGCCATTTTTTACGATTGATCCGAAGTTACTTCGAGACAGCGCGATCAATTATGAAGAAGCGATACGTAATTATATTAAAGTACGGAAACGCCGCGATAATGAAATAGGAGTAGGATCCACCAATTCTGATGTGTGGGGCTTCTATCAGCGTATGGATAGTATTGGAAGCTATCGTATTAATCCTGCGATTGCTCCCTCTTCCATGTTTATATTAAATGAAGAAGGGGAGAAAGCGGTGCTGGCATTGTACCATAACTATGGTGAAAACTTTTTTACAGAATATGGATTCCGTGCGTGGCTTGATTTACGAAACAACGACGTGTCGGACGAATATTTCGCCACAAACCAAGCCGCAATCACGGTTTGTCTAGAAAATGCGCGCTCAGGATTGATATGGAATTTATACAAAGAGATACCGGAGATCAAAGTATTGTTAACAAAACTATTTGGGGAGGACAAATGAAGATGAAAATTCTTATATTTACAGCATAACTTAAAGCAAATTTCATGAAATATCTAGGTACTGTGGCATTTTCCGTTATCGTTGCTCTTGGTGTAACATCTTGTAAGCAACAAGCTATTATGGTCAATCCTGGCGCGGTTGTTTCCAAGGATGGAACGGACGACGGTTTAAAAAATGTAAAAGGTGAGTTTAAAGATGCTACTCGTACAGACGAAGGAATTAAATTTACGCTTTCTTCGGATGTCCTGTTTCCGACCAACTCTTCTTTTCTAACCGATAAGGCAAAGATAGAATTGAGTAAGCTATCGAAATTGTTGATCAACGATACAACGAAAAAGGTTCGTGTAGACGGGCATACTGATGCTACTGGCGAAGCAGGCTACAACCAATGGTTATCTGAAAAAAGAGCAGCTTCGGTTAAAAAGTTTTTAGAGGATGCAGGAGTTTCGTCGTCGCGCATCAGTACGCAAGGTCTTGGGCAAACGATGCCAGTCGCCGATAATAAAACACCAGAAGGTCGTCAACAGAACAGACGGGTTGAAGTGGTGATTTTGAACTAACTATCTAATAAGAAATAAGAAAACTGTTATTTGACAGGATCAGAAATAGTCTAGGCTAGTTAGATAGCAGTTTTTTAGTTGTAAACATCCAGCCTGATATGAAGAATGTGTTTCTCTACCTTTATTCCTGTTCAAACATTTTCGTATTGGCGGAAATATAATAATTTTTGTATCGGATGATGTCACGGGAGTTGGTAATATATTTTACAGCGACATTTTTAAACAAGTAAGCGGTCGCCCGCTCTTCCATCGTGCGAAGAAAAAACTCAAAATCTTTATACAGCTCTTTTCGTATTTCCTTTGTGAATTTGCTGTTTTTGACAATAGCCATAAACTGCTCGTTATCGATTTTAAATGTAATGCTATCTATGCCGTCTCGATAGAAATACAATAAGGGGGTCGTTAATTCATTTAAAAAAATAGCAAAGCCGACCTCGTCTTCCTTTATTTTGATAACGAAGGCATGGAAATGTACCGTTCCAATTTTTTGATCGTCTATGGCGATTAGTTTAGTGAACATAAAACATTTTTAGGTATTATCTGTTAAATATACAATTTAAATACCTAAAAAATAGGGGCGATTATTATCTCAAAAGTGGAAATACATTATAGTAGACGAATTAAATATATTTGTTACATGCAGCAATGCAGTTAGATTGAATTATAATCAATTTATCTACACTTAAATGATAAAAGCGTATTAACACAGAAAAGCGCCTCCTAGTATAAAACTTAATTTGATAAAATGGAAATAAGTGTGATAGGCGGAGGAAGTTGGGCTACCGCTTTGGTTAAAATATTGACGGAGAATAAAGTAAATGTATCATGGTACTTGCGTAGAAAAGAACAGGTAAATATGATTAATGCCGATGGCGTAAATCCCGATTACCTCACTTTTGTTAGACTGAATACAGCTTATTTAAAGGCATCTACAGACTTGGCTGAGGTTATCCAGCAAACCAATAAAATTTTGTTTGTTGTACCCAGTGCCCATTTTCCATCGGTATGTAGTCAGATTGATAGCGATCTCATTCAAGATAAATCCGTTATCACTTCTATTAAAGGTACCGTCGGACCGGATAATGACTTACCTTCAGCTTATATTGCGAATCGCTTTAAGATATCGGAAAACAAACAGGCAATTCTGGCAGGCCCTTGTCACGCAGAAGAGATTGCAATGGGAAAGAAGACTTATATGACCATCGGTTCACCAAATGAAGTATTACTAAGAAACTTAAAGCCATATTTTGAAAGATTTTATCTTCAAGTCAATGTTAGCGATGATAGCGTAGGAATGGAGTATGCCGCTATATTCAAAAATGTTATTGGGCTGGTATGTGGTATCGCGAAAGGATTAAACTACGGTGATAATTTTATAGCGGTATTGGTATCTAATGCTATTTATGAGCTAGAACAATTATTAAAGAGTGTACATGTAAATGCGAAGCGTATTGCGTGTTCTGGATATTTAGGTGATTTATTAGTAACAGGTTATTCTAGCCACAGCCGCAACCGTACATTTGGCGAACTAATTGGACGTGGTTATAGTGTTGAGCAAACACAGCGCTTGATGTCGATGGTTGCGGAAGGATATGGCGCAACCAAAGGTATTTATCAAACAGCGAAAGAATTAGGCCTCAATTTACCGATAGTGAATACAGCTTATCGGATTTTATACAGACACATGTCGGCAGCAGCCGAATTTAAATTATTAGAAAGGAATATGATATGATGCTATTGGCAACAGATTTAGATGGAACATTTTTAGGGGGAAGTATGGAAAACAGACTGCGTCTGTACCGTTTAATAAAACAGCTGACGGATATACAGTTGGTTTTTGTAACTGGACGTGGCATTGAATCCGTAATCCCTTTACTTAACGACCCGCTCATTCCTCGCCCCAATTATATTATTGCCGATGTCGGTGCGACCGTTGTCAATGGATTGACATTGGACGCTGTTGAAGGTATTCAGGGAGAGATTGAGCAGAAATGGCCGTCTCCGTATGACATTCGGACGAAAGTATTGGAAAACACATCTGTTGTTTACCAGGAAGTGCCACAGCAAAGGCGTTGTTCTTTTTATTATGATACAGAAACAGATTTGGATAATATTCAAGAAATAGCAAAGAGTTTCGATTGTGATGTGATTACATCAGTAGATAAATATTTAGACATTTTGCCGAAAGGTGTCAATAAAGGTAGTACGCTGAAAGCGCTAGTGGAGTATCTGCATATTAATGAAGAAGAAGTTTTGGTGGCGGGAGATACCTTGAACGACTTGTCATTATATGATACAGGATATAAAGGTGTTGTTGTCGGAAAAGCTGAGCCAGCTTTGAGTACATATACCGCAGCTTACGAAAATGTCTATCATGCTTCCTCGCCAGGTGCAGGCGGTATTATCGAAGCGTTGTCAAATTTAGAACGTTTTCAAAAATACGCTAAATCTGTTGAAGAACGTGAGATGAAGCAATCTAAAAAAGCATCAAACCAACTGGTTGTTGTCTATCATAGACTGCCGTTTGAACAAGAGACTGTCAATGGAAAAACCATTAGGGTTGCCCCTAAAAGTCCCAATGGCATCATTCCTTCGCTATTGGGTCTATTTGAAAAAGGTCGTTCTGGTATTTGGATTGGAGAAGAAGTAAAGCAGAAAGATAATACAGACGTGCCAAATCAATTGATTGACGAGGATAATTATCCTAACTTGATTGCCGCTACAATCAGTCTATCCAAACGGGATATTGATCAATTTTATCGTGTTTTTTCTAAAGAAGCCTTTTGGCCTACTATTTTCTCTTTTGTAGATAAAGCTAAATTCAATCACGACGATTGGGATCATTATCTAAAAATCAATCGAATCTTTGCAGAGCGTATAGCGAAAGAAGCTGATCAAGATGCATTAGTCTGGATTCACGAATATAACCTATGGATGGTTCCTGCCTATTTGAAACCGCTACGCCCAGATTTAAAAATTGGATTTTTCCACCATACATCGTTTCCGGCGGCCGATATTTTTAATATTATACCATGGCGTAAGGAAATTATAGGTAGTCTGCTGTTATGTGATTTTATTAGTTTCCATATTCCGCGCTACGTTGAAAATTTTGTAGACGTATTGCGATCGCATACACCGTTTAAAGTTCTCAAGAAAATCAACGCCGCAAAACAGTTTTTAACGTATAGTTGTGCGTTAGGCGTTAATGAAATGACTAAAACACTAGATATTGATGGCCGCAAAATTCGTTTGGGAGCCCAGCCAGTAGGCGTCAATATGGAAAAAATTTGTTCTATAATAGAAGAACAGGATGTAAAAAAATATATAGCCAATACACGCGCACAAAAATCAACGACAACTTTAAGTACAATTCTTTCCGTAGAGCGTCTTGACTATGTAAAAGGGCCGCTGGAAAAAATTCATGCATTTGGCGAATTTCTTGAAGAATATCCCGAGTATCGAGGAAAGGTAGAACTTATTAATATTTGTACCCCGCCTTCACAAGGTATGAAAATTTATGACGATATACGTGATGAGGTTAATCGAGCTGTAGGCGAGATCAACGGCCGTTTTGCTACGATGGAGTGGGTTCCTATTCAATATTTTTACAGATCGTTGCCTTTTAGAGAAGTGGTGAAGCTCTATGCCATCAGTGATATTGCTTGGATCACGCCATTAAGAGATGGCTTAAATCTTGTTGCAAAAGAATATGTGGCTGTTCAAGGACGTATAAGTGGGTCGGGGGCACTAGTCCTTTCAGAATTTGCCGGCGCATCTGTTGAACTTCCTTATGCGATCCTAACCAACCCTTATGATATGAAGAGTATGAAAGAAAGTTTATTAAAGGCGTTATTAATGCCGAAAGACGAGCGTACTGCGCGTATGAATAGGTTGTATGACCAGGTAAATTACTACGACATACACTATTGGGGAAAAGATTTCGTAAAGGAGCTGGAAAAGAGTGTGAAATAGCTTTCAAAGAAGTGCCTTACAAAATTTTGTAAGGCACTTCTTTGAAAGCTAGTATTTATTTAGAATTTTTCCGTTTCTCAATCTGTTTCTCTACATCATCTAAAACAAGCCCCACAAAGTCTACGTCGTTAAGTTTAGATGCTAGATTGAGTGCGCCGGGACTAAAAACGTTTATTTCCATTATTTTATCGCCAACAATATCAAGCCCCACGAAATACATGCCGTCTTCTTTAAGTTTTCCCGTGACTTTTGAGACCGTAGCTAAAATTGTATCGTCAATATTTGCCTGTTGGGCGCTTCCCCCTTGATGAATATTGCTCCGGATATCTCCTTTTTGCTGTACACGGTTGACAGCGGCATATTTTCCATCGACTTGTATCGGGTCACCATTTAATAGAAAAAAGCGAATATCGCCATTTGCTGCATCCGGCAAATACTCCTGTGCTAGTAGATAGCCATCACGTGTGATGACTTCGACCGTTTGTTTTAAGTTATGCCGTTCATCTTCTTTGACCAAGAAAACATTTTTACCTCCAGACCCCGTTAACGGCTTAAGGATAATCTTATTGTTTTGTTGATCTAAAAAAGAAACTACATCCTGATAGGAGCGGGTAATTATGGTTTTTGGGCGAATTTCTTTTGGAAAATACTCCAAATAGAATTTGTTTGTCGCTTCCACTAATTTATCGGGGTCGTTAATAACCCATGTTCCTCTCCGTTTGATAAGTTGCGCAAATTGGAGTGCTGTCGGAGATGCCCATGGACGATTGATCATATCGACAACGGGGTCGTAACGAAGCCAAAGTACATCCATATCATAAGCATCGACGTACTCTTTTTCCCGGTCGCGGAGCATCTCCAGTAATTCTTCTGGGTCTTCTACTTCTTCCGTTGGTTTTAACACACGGCAATATGCTCCTACGTTATCTTCATTGTGATAAGTGAAGTCAGCTAAACCGATATAAAGCACGGTATGTCCGCGCTTATGCGCTTTAAAAGCTAACAAAGTGGTTGTAAATACGGTTTCCTCTTTGTGAGTTTGGTTGATTACGAATGCGATGTTCATATATCTTCTTTAATATTAGTAATTAATCATTTTAAAAATGCTGGCAAATTGATTTAAATCTTTTAGTTTTTCCGTATAGGGCTCATGTAAGTAGCGCGGCTTAATGCGTGGAGGCCGCAATACACCACGTTGAATCAAATCGTGTACGATAGGCAAGTAATCCTCTCTTATCTTTCCGATTGTCAACAAATTCAGATCTTTCCCTTCTTGTATATATTGAATGAGCTCTTTAAATCCCTGTAAGTAAGCGGTGTCTTTTGTGAGTCCTCCTGAGCGATATACGCGCATGGTCATGGTAAAAGAAGTGTTGGTACTAAAACCATACTCTTCGTGCAACATATCAAATGTTTCCACAAATGAATGCCCCAGTAACATATGTTGTACAGCGATAACACGTCCTGCCAATATGCGTAACCGTTCATTCGTAAGGCCTCCAACTAAATATTCCGCAAGAACCGCAAGCCCTTCTTGCAACTGTTCATATCCCGGAACCCCTAAACGAAAGAAACTAAAAGGTTGTTCTTTTCCGTTGAAATACGTGATAATATGGGTGCCCACTTCATGCTGGATGAGTGCAAGCGCCCGCCGCTTACTTATTTTATATTGCTTACTGATATTGAGAACCCCATGGTTCACCATAACACCAGCGATGTCATCACGTACACGTACACTGGTTTTGAAGGTAGGGGATTGTTGTTGAAGAAAAGATATTTCCTCCTCTGCTAACTGAGCAAATGCTTTGGCATCTAGATATTCTTCTTCTGGTTTTTGTCGATCCGGTTGTGCAATACTATCGATGGCTGTGAGCACGGCTTTTGCCAAATCGTATAATTGTTCGTCTACATTACCAAAAACCATCAAGCTTCCATATTTGAAATCCGATGTACCTCGCGAAGCTAGCATGGTCATCATATCGTCGAGTTCCCGCCGCTTATCTCTGAAAAGATAAGCTATTGTAGGGTCGTAGATATCTTCAATACGTAGGTTATACAAGTTTCGCTTCACGATATCGGGATCGATCGGAATAGGACGATAATGAAAAATAGGCGCTTTTCGGTATTTATCTTTCTTGAACTGTAACCATGCCTCATGTGAATTAGTCGGCGTAACTAACAACAGAAAATCAAATTTTTGGCTTTCCTTTGCGAGTGCCCGGTCGATATCGTATATTTCGGAATAGAGTTTTTCTTGGCCTTTCATTTTAAACTCTGTCGCCTTGGCCGTGGTATACAGTCGTACAAATTCAAAGAATGAGCGCGAAAGACCTTTTGCTAAAGATTCCCGAAAAATTCGCGCCAATAATGGTAAGTGTACGCCATCGATGTCTTCATACGTTTTGCGAACGGAGATACCAAGAGAAAGGACTATGTTACTTTTTGTATCGTCAGTGTTGACCAAAAGCGGAAGCCGGGGCGGTCTTGGCAGTTTCGTTTCTTTCTTGAGTTCAACGGAGATCTCCGGTGCCTCCGTTTCTATATTTTTCTTTAAATACTCCGCTAATACCAATGCGTTTTTTTGTGAAAGATGAATTGCGATATCCGTATCTTGATCTATTGGAGCATTCCAAACTTCAATGAGTAAGCAGGTACCAAACTCATTCGCGAGTGCTGTTGCCAACTTTGGAATCCAGAGGCTTAATTGATCGTCATCGTTATTTGGCAAAAAGATAACACTGGCCAATTCCGATTTTGTCAATTCCGACAACATGCGGTCTTTACCCGAATCGGGTACGCGATAAATAAATAAATAGGGGACTATTTTATTAAAGATAATTTTTCCCTTATTGGGGATTTGTTTATGTATGGGCGTTCGGTTTTTAATTGCCCGTAGTAGTTGAGGCAATATTTTGTCTTTAAACTCCATATATATCTATTTTTTGCAAATCTTTTAATGTGTGAAGCAACAACTGTTTGTATTCAAGAATAACAGGTTGGTAAGGAAGGCCCGTCCATTCATTCATGAAATCTTTTCGATATTCTATCGATAATACACAACCCCGGTCACCAAATTTCTGAAGAATATGTTGTGCTAAATATCCACCTTTAAATTTTACATTCTCCCGAATATCGATAGCTTCTCCTAAAAGTTGCTGATCCTGTACGCTTTTTATGAAACCATCAATTACATATCTCCATTTTTCATTATTATAATATGTTCCTAGGTTTATCTGTGGATTGACTTTTTTGTCTATTGGTTGTTCTTCGCTGATTCGTCGTGCATTATAGGAATGAATGTCCAAAGCTACAAAAAAGCCGTGCTTATCAATGGTGTGTTGGATATAATTGTCCAGTTGTTGATAGAATTTCTTGTGCTCCTCATAGAGCTTTTGTAAAATGGTGGAGGGTAATGTATCTTTCCAAACATTCAATCCCCAAGCTTGTTCAGGACGGAGGTATACCGAATCTTCTTCCTTACGGTTAACATCCAATTGAAAGCGCGAGGTAGCTACAAAAAGTTGGTTGATAGGCAATTCTGCCATCGAGGCAGTATAAGGGTCTTCTTCTCTTAAACGTTGGGTTTCATCTAACAGGATAAATTGCTCGACAGCTGGATCAACCTGATGTCCATCATGGATAGCAAATGTCCAGAATGGGCTGTCGACAAGCTTTACACTGTATTGAAATAATGGCGTCATAACTACTTTGTCTTTTTTTAAATAATAACATGTTAATCGACAAATAGTTTTATGCGTTGCGTATAGGGAAACGGAGAGAAATGGATTAGATAAAATTAAAAATTATGCTGCTGAAAAAGAAAGAGCGGAAACAAAAGCGAAATAAAGTAGTTTTATAAAGTAATTCCTAAAACATACTTTTGTGAAGGAGAGATACTTTAATTTAATAAAAAGATCAGCATGACATTTCAAGAGATCATAAATCAAGATAAACCTGTACTAGTCGATTTCTTTGCCGAATGGTGCGGTCCTTGCAAGACGCAAGCGCCAATATTGAAGGAATTGAAGGAACGAGTAGGTGAGAGCGCCTCCATTATAAAGATAGACGTAGACAAAAATCCCCAAGTAGCATCCATGTTGGAAGTACGAGGGGTGCCCACGTTGGTGCTCTTCCGAAAAGGAGAAATACGTTGGAGGCAATCAGGCGTATATCCCGTAAATGAGCTCGAGCGTTTAATTAATGAAAACCTTTAGTATGCTGTTCCACAAATTTTGTATAAGAATCCAATACTTGTCTTAAAAAATTAGCCGTATCTTCATTAGTCAGACGACCGTTGTCATCGAACAATTTTTGTACGTTCGCAAGATAGACCTCGGGTTGTTGCAATGTCGGCATATCCAGAAAAACAAGCGATTGCCGTAAATGGTGATTCGCACCGAAACCACTTAGATTACTAATAGACGAAGAAATGACTAAAGTTGGTTTCCCTTCCCATGCATTTTGACCATAAGGTCGGGAACCAACATCTATTGCATTTTTTAATACGCCCGGTACAGAACGATTATACTCCGGTGTAATGAAAATAACCCCATTTAAAGATTTGATTTTTTCGCGGAAAGGCCCATAAGACGCCGGGCTTTCACCTTCGTCGTAATCTTGATTATACAAAGGGAGATCACCAATTTCGACACGTTCCAATGCGTAGCCTTCTGGCGCATTTTCAATAAGAAAATTTGCAATCTTTTTACTGAAGGAACCTTTTCTTAAAGATCCTACCACTATACCTATTGTTTTTGCTGCCATAATATTTTGAATTATGTGTTATATACCCATAACAAATACGCAAAGCAGTTGGTTTTGAAAACTTGCTTTTACTTAACCTCGATAATGGTGCCTTCTCCCTGTAATGGTTCTTCAGTTGGTGGTTGGTTCGAAGGAGGAACGTCGTCATCTTTTTGTTTTTCCACCGTGATCTTACATTCGGTAAGAAGCGCTGCTAGAGCACCTATAGCAGCGAATATCGGGGCAAATACGACGCCCACTACACCAATTGTAACAGGAAAGCTCATGATTTCCTTTCCAGATTTATCAGAGATACTAATTTTCGTTACGTTGCCCTCGGCAATAATCTCCTTGATTTTCTTTAACAGGTTTTCACCGTTGACGATAAATGTTTCTTTGAATGACATAATGTGTTTTTTTTTAGATGTTTATATAATGAATAACAGTTTTTGGTGTCGCTTTGTTTACGGTATGCGAAGCTTCTCTAACATCTGCACCCGAATATCTGTTTGATGTCGAAGTAACTTGTCGTAGTCCGAATCAGTGTCGGTTAATTTCATGACCAGTACGAACAATTCAATGGCAAGAAAAAAGAATAAGAAAAGCAAATAAACAAATAACCCGATCGAGGAAGAAGTTACTACATTGTGTAGTAGTGTCAGTTCATCCAAAAAACCAGTCGAGGCGTTTAACTCCTGTTCCTTTCGTTCTTTAATAGACATGATGGAAGCTGCAAGTGCAAACTTTTTGTTTTGTAGCGTTTCGATCTGTTTGTGCAACTGTTCCATCTCTAGTTTTTTAGGATTCTCCATAACGGATTTATTCGTCGATTGCGTACTGTTCACTTCCTTACCTTCACGATCCCTGGTAACACTGCGATTCGTATAAGACGTTATAATAACCGGATTCTTCTTAAGATCTTCGCTTACAGTTTCGTATCTTGAATTGGCGGTCGCAATCATCGTATCCAAGTCTTGAATTTGTTTCTGTATATCATCTTCTGATTGTTTGACTGCAATTTTTACTCGCTCATCCATTACCTGTGCTTTACGCAAATCGATATCGTCTTTGAAAGTGATCTGATCCATGATGAAGGCACCCAATATGGACATCACCAAGGCAAGCAGTATACGGAATAGGCTAGACCACGTACTTACGCGTGTAGACAGAATAATAATGCGTTCGATCTGAATAACGACGAAACTCATTAATACGCCCCCGAAAACACCGCCCCAACCTGATAAATGCAGGTAGCGTGTAGCGAAGCTATAGCCGATAAAGAACCAGACCAAAATGATAAGTAACATGGCAGACGTGTATTTTTTTACATTTTTCCGCGATTGCTCACTAGAGTTTTTGACGAGATTATAATTGAAACCTGTTAGGAAACAACCGAATTTTAACCACCACTCCTTCATACGCTTAAAATTTCTTCGTTAATAAATAAGCTTGGGTAATAGAAGCCATCCCTTTCATAAAGCCTCGTTTGTAGGAAAGGATAGCACGTTCGCATAAACCTGTACCTGTCTGCAATGCTTGTTCGAATGTCTTGACTTTTTCGATGTGATCCCCTAAATCCGTTTGTTTGATTCTCAGTTCATCCACCAGATCCACTAATCCAGCCCGTTCGCGGGAGTGAATGTGAAATTCAATATCTTTCATGAGCGAATCATGGTAGGTTTTAACCTGATGGACCAGAATCTCGAGGTCATATTTTATCAGTTTAATATTGTCATTTCGATAACCCTCGTCGGGGCTAGTCAGTGCATCGTTATATCCCCGTGTTTCAAAATCCTGCTGCAGATAATTATAAATGAGAAAAATACCTTGCCCATCGTGTACGGATGCGCCATTAAGTTGAGATTTGCTGTCCACAGATGCTGGCGACGCGTTAACGGGAACGGATGGCGTTTCCGTTACATGCTGCGTATCTTTGTTCTTTTTAAAAATTGTAAACCATCCCATTTGTTTTGTGTTATGTTACAACAAAATAAGGAGGAAAGGGAAAAAGATGGGAAGAGATTTAGGTAAGTAAGTCGAAAAAATAGGTGAAAGCTATCAATTAGTCGGTAAAAGGGTGGGGCACTATCTGCCCCATTCATATTTTATACCCAAACTATACCATCGTCCAGGCATCGGAATAGCACTTGTTTCGATATAGGTAACATCAAAGATGTTTTGTGCATCTGCATACACCGAAAGAAACGGAAAGCTGTATCCAATTCGTAAATCCGTTAAGAAATAGGATTTATCTGATATGCGCTGATGGAAGCGATTAGCTATAGAAGCATTCCAAATCCTATTGTTTGCCATGAGGAGTAGTTTTCCCTGGTGTTTCAGATTTTCCAGACTGTATTTAGAAGTAACCCCCTCTGTTTGCTCTAGGGAGGAATCGAGGTAATTGTATCCTAGATTCACCCTATAACGGATATTGTTTACTTGAAAAGTATATAGAAAATTAGTATTTATCCCGTGTACTTTGTTTTTGCCGATATTAAATGGTTGGTAAGGATCGTTTACATCCGTTTTTATCCAATCGATAAAATCTCGGATGTTCCGATAAAAATATCCTCCATGTGCAATAAAATTTGTGCTTTGGAATTTAATCGCGCCTTCGGTTTGCCAGGCATCTTCCGAAAATAAGTCCGGATTGCCGATGTTTCCCGGACGTTGGTTTAAATAAAGGTCTGTAAACGAGGGGATACGCTGACTTGATCCGGTGTTGAATACGACTTTCCAACTCCGTGTAATGTTATAACCTAGATCTATACCCGGATAAACCTGCCAACCATACTGTGTATTATAGTTTATATATGCACCTGCATTGACCGTCAGGTTTTTTAGCTGTTCGGTTCTAAATTCTGCGTAAGCACCATGGTTGTTTCGGTTGTGAACACCCATATTAGAACTTGCGATACGGTCGAGACGGGATTCCAAACCCAAACCAAAATCTCCGAATGTGGTGTGATATCGACTGTTCAGCTCCATGGAGAACGCATTGGTATAATGCCGTGAACGTGCGGAGGAAAGGTTATGCTTAAAATAACGGTAATCATCTTCGTTATAACGGTTGGTTATGCGCGGGCTAAGATAGAAACGTTCGGAAAGCTGATGTTTGGAGCTTATAGAAGCAAATATCGTTTCTACAATTTCTTCGGATTCTCGATCACCTGGAGCCGCATAAAAGCCATTAGCCCCGAAACGGTTATACATATAGCTGCCTAGCCATTCTACCTCGTTATTACCATCTAACGCTAGATTTCCTTGATAGAAAATTTTATCGTTTTGGGATGCCGTATTGTAGCGTTGTCCGTTGGATTTTTCTTTGTTATAGTAAACCTGATGTTGGTGTTTGTCATTAAACCAACTTGCACCGATTTGCGTACCGGCATGATAATAAATGCCGTCTTTGGCCTCTTCGTCTCTGTTTTTAAACGAACTTCCCGTATATACGTTGGCTTGGATCGAACTTTTGTCTACTGTCTTGGTAATGATGTTGATTGCTCCAGTTAAAGCATTGACACCATAAATGCGTGCCGCTGCACCCCGAAGTACCTCTATTCTTTCGATAGCATCTAAAGGAATAGGCAGATTCAGACTATGATGGGCAGTTTGCGAATCGGAAACCTTTGCTCCATTGACCAATATCAGCGTTTGCTCAAAGCTCCCTCCATCAATACTTACATCTGCCTGTGTACCAAACGGCCCACGTTGTCGTAGGTCCACCCCGTTTAAGAGACCGAGCACCTCGTTCAAATTTTTGACGGGTAGTTGTTTAATTTGCGCTGCATTCAAAATCTCCACATTCCTGTTGTCTTTACTAAATGGAATCTGTAATCGGTTTGCATGAACGGTCACTTCCTGAATGCTGTCTTGTTTTGCTTCTTGCGCATGTCCCCACAACGGCAAAAATGCTACGGCTAATAATATCTGGTGATTATTTATGAATTTCATACGGCAAAAGTATTATCTTTCCGGATTGTTATATGGTTCCAATTTTAATAAGATGAGTAGTCCGGTTTTAGATTTGTTCTCCAGTTTTGTGTTTATTGACCGAACATCGGCACAACCTATATATTTACAGGTTTCCCAACAGATGATTAATGCTATTCAGCGTGGATATTTATTGGTAGGTACAAAATTGCCGGGAACGAGGGCGCTAAGTGAAGTGCTAGGGGTACATCGCAAGACGGTGATTGCAATATACGATGAATTGGAGGCGCAGGGATGGGTGGAGGTGCGACCGAACAAGGGCACGTTTGTCATCAATCAATCTCATCAGGTTAAGATAGACAAACCATACGAAAAATTGGTTTCACTGGCTAAATACCCTGTCTGCACCGGGTTTACATTTCGGCAATCTACCATTCTGGATAATCCCTTTGAATTCTCCAACAACCATTTGGCTTTTAATGACGGACAGCCAGACATACGGCTCACACAAATGCAGAACCTTTCCCGCTGGTATAGTGCGTCAATGAAACGTAAGCACAACTTGAAACGCCTTACGGGCTATAATATGGAAGGAAGTGAATATTTTAGAGAGCAACTGAGCAACTATTTGAATTTTTCGCGAGGCTTGCACATTTCCAAAAATAACTTGCTTATCACCCGGAGTGTAGAAATGAGTTTATATATAATTTCGCAAATCTTGCTTTCGAAAGGTGATCAGGTTTTAGTCGGTGATTTGAGTATGTTTTCGGCCAACATGGTTTTTCAAAAAATGGGAGCGAAAGTGAGTACAATTCCAGTAGATGAAAGCGGTATCGATGTAGATTATATCCGCGCACGTTTTAAGCCGGGCGAGGTACGTTTGGTACATGTCACACCCCATCATCATTATCCGACCACCGTTACGCTGTCTGCCCAAAAAAGAATCGCTTTGTTGCAGTTAGCTCAGGAATACGGTTTCATTATTGTAGAAGACGATTATGATTATGATTTTCAATATGACCAGACCGCAGTGATGCCCTTAGCAAGTGGCGATATCGATGGAATGGTCGTCTATGTAGGATCGTTTGGAAAATCGCTTGCGCCTGCTTTTCGGAAAGGTTTTGTTGTAGCACCTGATAACCTTATTGTTGAAATGCGTAAATATTTAGGTATCATCGACAGACAAGGCGATGTGATTATGGAACAAGCTTTGGGGGAAATGATAGAGGAGGGGGAGATACATCGACATCTCAAAAAATCGATGAAGATATATCGTGAACGTCGGGATCTGTTCTGTGAAATTTTAGAAAAACGCTTTAATGATATAGTCAAGTTCCAAAAGCCGTCCGGCGGTTTAGCATTATGGACAACGTGGGATAAGCGGTTATCCCTATTTAAGTTAGCGAATTTATGTAAAAAAGAGAATCTATTTATTCCAAAGAATTTATTATACCAAAACAATACGATATCCGGTATGCGGATAGGTTTTGGCCATTTAAGTCAACCCGAGATGGAGGAAGCGCTGGAGATACTGCGGAGAGGGATGGTAAAAATAACCTAATGCCATTCCTCCCGTCCGATAATTTCTCCTTGTTGTATGTCCGATGTTCCTTCATTTTGATCGGCTTTGAATTTACCTTTTAAAGAAGGTTGCCCGGCATCTACCCAAGCAGAAAACCAAAAAGATCCCGTACGCTGAATAGATTTTCGCATGCGGTCTTCAACCATACCCTGCATGCGCTGATGGTATGCATTGGCATACGCGTCGGAATAGGTGGAAATAAGTATATTGTTCCGGGTAATATAACTTCGTTGTAGATGTTTGGGAAATGTGTTGGAAAGCTCTTTCTCGAATAATAGTACCGAATCAACTAACGCATTGCTTTCCCGTATAATGGCCCACGCCGAATCGAGTGGACTATCGAGATAGCGAGCTTTTCCGACGAACAGGTTATAATCATCGGCAAACATTTCCGGTAATCTGCTCTCCCAAAATGCATGAATGCCGATTTGTCCGGTTAGCTGCCCATTATAGTTACGTGTTGTATGTAGCGGTACATGTGCATCTGAAACATAGTGACCGAGATCGGCCGAATGACGAATAATGGCGTCTGTGTTTTTTTCCCGAAAAGCTTTCACCAATTTTTGGTAAGTGAAATAGATCTGCCACGGCACGATACCGTTGGCATGTAACTTACGCTCCTGAAATTTTTCCACCGCTTGGCTCCAATGTATGGGGATAGCATCTACATAACCGTCTTCATATTCCTCTACGTCAATAAAATGTCTTGGCGATTCCAAAGAATCTACATAACATCGTTTATCGGCGTCCACCGCCTTTTCTGTAATCACATCAATGTGCTTTTTGTAGAACGCTGCAAGTTGTGTGGGTAGTGTAAATACGGCTGCATGATTAATTTTTTTGTGCGCATAAAATCCCCATGAACAGCATATGACGATAAGGAGCATGCAGAGCAGATAATTAAATTTATTATACATAATTCACTCGTATAGATGGTTTACTTGAAAGGTAATAAATTTATATTAAATATATGTTATTCGTTTACTAATTAGCGGAAATTTAGTACTTTGGGGCTTGTTAAAAGGCTAGAAAGTTATCGTTCTAACTTTAAATATAAATACATGAAGATTCTATACGGAGTGCAAGGAACAGGTAACGGTCATTTATGTAGAGCGTTAGATATTATTCCAATACTGCAGACCTTAGGAGAAGTGGACGTGCTGGTGAGCGGTATCCAAGCGGATATAGAACTTCCATTTCCAGTAAAATATCGTCTACACGGTTTGAGCTTTATTTTCGGAAAATCGGGAGGTGTCGATTTGTGGCGGACTTTCATGAGTTCTACTGTCCGACTATTTATTAAAGAGATTAATACGCTGCCGGTAGAGAATTACGATTTGATCATCAATGATTTTGAACCGATTTCGGCATGGGCTTGTCAAACACGCGATATACCTTGTGTCGGATTGAGCCATCAAATTGCAGCATTGCATCCCGCTAGTCCCAAACCCGAAGAAGCGGATATGCTAGGCAAATTTATCATGAAGAATTATGCGCCCGCCAGTACATCTTACGGATTCCATTTTAAATCCTATAACGATCACATCTATACACCTGTAATCCGGGAATCTGTTCGTCAGCTCGATCCGAAGGATCATGGGCATTATACCGTCTATTTGCCCTCGTATGATGATGCCCATTTGTTGAAAAATCTTTCCAAATTTCCCGATATTCAATGGGATGTGTATTCCAAACATAATAAAAGTAAGTTTACGGTCAAGAATGTGACGATTAATCCCATACAGAGTGATACCTTTGTGAAAAGTATGGCTAATGCGGCCGGGGTGTTGTGCGGAGCAGGATTTGAAACCCCTGCAGAGGCGTTGTTTCTGGAAAAAAAATTGTTGGTGATTCCTATGAAGAATCAATACGAGCAACACTTAAATGCTGCGGCTTTGGAACAAATGGGCGTTCCGGTAATTGGTAGCTTGAAGAAGAAGTTTGATTATGCTATGGAAGCATGGCTGAATAGTAAGAATAAAGTAAAGGTTGATTATCCCAATATGACAAGGGAAATTGTGATGAATATAGTAGAAAAACATAAACAATGAATATAAACAAGATTGGATTTGCCATGATGGCAGTTACATTTACAGGAATATCCGCAACGCAGGCGCAGGTTTTAAAATCAAATACCGATTCCGTATCCTATGCATTGGGTACGGATGTAGGTTCTTCACTTACAAGCAGCGGTGTTAAGATTAATGCTGAAAGTTTCTTACAAGGTGTAAATGACGCTATACAGGGAAAAGAGGAATTGATAGGCGAAGAAGAGGGTATACGTATTATTAAAGCGGCTTTTGCAAAAGCAGCGGAAGAAAAAATCAATGTATTTAAGGAAGAAGAGATCACATTTTTTAATACCCTTAAGGAAAAGCCAGGTGTCCAACATCTTCAAGATGGACTTTATTATGAAGTGATTCAAGAAGGAAGTGGATTGAAGCCGACGGGTGAGGATGAAGTAACTGTACATTATAAAGGTACATTGGCGGATGGAAAAGTTTTTGATAATTCATATGAACGTGGAGAACCGTTGGATATTGATTTAGCCAATGTTATTAAAGGATGGCAGTTGGGCATTCCATTAATGGCAAGTGGGGCGAAATATAGATTATATATCCCCTCTAGCTTAGGTTATGGTGAACGTGGTGCGGGAAGAGATATACCGCCTTATAGCCCATTGATTTTTGACATCGAATTAATTGCTATAAAAGGCCAAGAAGCACCAGCCACGTTGTAGAGGAGTAAAGACGTCGTCAACAATAATGAAAGATGATAGCATTAAAGAAACTAGGACAGTCCGTATTACAAGTTGCACCTATTGGTTTGGGGACGATGTCGCTGAAAGGTGGTGCTACAAAACAAAATACGGAAGTTTTGCGACGTGCTGTCGAATTGGGTGTTAATTATTTTGATACGGCCGATTTGTACGAGCGCGGCATGAACGAGGACATGATCGGCCAAGCACTAACATCGGTACGTGACAAAGTCATTTTGGCAACCAAAGTCGGTAATCAATGGCGTTCTGATGGTAGTACATGGGATTGGAAAGCTACCAAATCTTACATTATCAAGGCGGTAGAGGCTTCGTTAGCACGATTAAACACCGACTATATTGATTTATACCAATTGCACGGTGGCACAATAGAGGATCCGATAGATGAAATCATAGAAGCATTCGAGCAGTTGGTAAAAGAAGGTAAGATTCGTTATTATGGTCTCTCTTCTATACGGCCGAACGTGATTAGAGAATATACCGAAAAGTCAAATATCGTAAGCGTCATGATGCAGTATAATCTACTAGATCGCAGACCAGAAGTTATTTATCCCCTCTTGGAGGAGAAGAATATTTCTGTTATTAGTCGTGGGGTATTGACACAGGGATTGTTAATCGATAAACCAATAAAAGATTATTTGCAATTGACTTCCGGAGAAGTGGGACGTGCAAAACGGAACGTGGAGAAGCTGGCCACTTCGTTAGGTATCAGTAGAACCAAGCTTTTGCTGACGTGGGTTTTGAGCCATTCGGTCGTAGATGTTGCGGTGATAGGCGTGCGTACGTTGGCACAATTGAATGATCTAAAAGACGTTATCGATCAACCACTTGTGTTATCTGAAAACGATCGTGCGGAGTTAGAGCAGGGTATACGTAAACTAGTATATAAAGAGCATTTATAAAAATATAGAGACGCAACATCTTGCGTCTCTATATTTCTCTCTTATTTTAAGAAAGGATAAATTGTACGTCCGCATAAAATTTAACGTCCTCACTGACCATCACACCTCCTGTTTCCAAAGCGGCGTTCCAAGTCAATCCAAACTCTTGACGGTTAATCTTGCCATTTACCGTGTATCCGACTTTTTGGTTGCCCCAAGGGTCTTTTGCTAAACCACCAAATTCGGCAACAAAGCTTGCTGGCTTAGTAACGTCTTTAATGGTTAGATCACCCGTTAATTCAAACTCGTCATCATCTATCTTTTTGATTTCATTTGTTTTAAAGCGAATAGTAGGATAAGCGTCAGCGTTGAAGAAATCAGCACCTCTTAAATGTTCGTCGCGTGACTCACTTTTGGTATTGATAGAAGCAGTTTTAATCGAAATATCTACGTTGGCTTGTGTTAGATCTTCTGCATTTCCATCTACTGTAACATCAAAATCGTGAAAATACCCTTTGACGTTAGAAATCATCATATGTTTTACTTTAAATTCTATTTCGCTATGCGCTTTGTCTAAGCTCCATGTTGCCATAATGTTATTTTATTTTTTAATTTAAACTTTAATTCTCTTGAACATTACAAATGTAGACCAAAAATCAGCACGGTGCATTGATGTATGTTAAGAAAAAGCATGGGTTAGAACAGTGATGTTTGCCCAGAGTCGTCGAGATTAATATCATCAGGATTTGTAATTTCAAAGCTGACGTTATCACGGTCGTTATCTTGTGATATAATCATTTCTTCATTTTTTCCTTCTTCTATTGTCCCCATGTCCGTAAGATCCTGTTTTACATTTTCTTCGGAAGTTTCCTTTTCTGGTTGATCAACGGAAGGAAGCAGGGCGTCTTCTGTTTGCTGCTCTATTTTTTCCGTAAGGTCAATGTCCTCCGTGATCAATTTTACGTTCTTTACCGTATGGAACGAAAGCCTGTTACCTTGTGCCCGCATACCTTTGATATCGATAACCTCGTTTAAGGGTTGTTCTAAGACCTCTGGTGTTTGTGCTTTCCCTTTCAATAGGTTTACACGAACCACTGGTTCTGTGCCGTTTGTCAGGACAATAAGCTTAGAACCGGGGGCTTCGTTAATGAAGGAGAGACGTTTGCCGATGGGTTGATCGTCGAACTTGAAGCGTTTTACATAATATGTTCCCGATTTACCATCTTGATGAACAGCGGTATAGACATGTTCCGATACAAATTTCTCCATCCGCAAAACATGGCCGTCAAAGTGGTTGCTGAGATCAAAGCTGGAGAACTCATAGGAGCCGTCTTTGTATACCAATAGGATCTTGTCGTCACCATCAAATTCACCTAAATAACGACCACGTTCGTCTGCATTCAGACGACGAAGAACATCGTCAAACCAGATTTTACGTCCGGCAAGTGTTGAAATACCAGCATTTTTGAAAGAAACCTTCTTAACTGGATATTTGGAAACGATATTACCTTGGGAAGCTCGACCTTTAATAGCGATTTCAGCAAAATCAATGTCAAAGCTGAGTTTCCGTAATTTTGAATGCGGTTTGAGCTGTATATTCACGATTTCGGCCTCTCCATTTGGATTGGCTGTGAAGTAAAGTACTTTAGAGCCTTTTGTTCCCTTGGAAATATCGTATTCTTTATCCCGTGTGACACCGGTGACGGCAAACCGTTTGACATAACTTGTACCCGAAGTGCCATCTTTATAAATCGCATTGTAAATCGTACGGTCATCACCTTTTTTAAAAACGGCGACGTGAATGATGTCTTTTCCGACAAAAACTTTGTCTTGTACTTTGGTGACGGAATATTTGCCATCAGCGCGAAATACGATGATATCGTCTATGTCGGAACATTCCGATACAAATTCATCTTTACGCATGCCGGTTCCAATAAAACCCTCTACACGGTTTACATACAACTTGGCATTAGCTAACGCCACTTGCGAAGCT
Organism: Sphingobacterium corticibacterium; assembly: GCF_004208525.1. Classification (GTDB taxonomy): domain Bacteria; phylum Bacteroidota; class Bacteroidia; order Sphingobacteriales; family Sphingobacteriaceae; genus Sphingobacterium; species Sphingobacterium corticibacterium. The sequence continues at coordinate 688,419 of NZ_SGIT01000001.1, forward strand.
TCTACCTTGTCGAAGATCCGGATTTCTGTTTTGCGTTCCCGTCCCTTACTATATTTGCTGCGTAAATGTTCGAACCAGTCGATTGTGAATTCCGTCAGGTTACGTAAATTTCTTTTAACCACCTTGATGTCATCTTCCAATGCCTTCATCTGCTCGTCGGCTTTCTTTACATCGAAGCGCGTGATGCTACTCATCGGTTTATCGATCAGGCGTTTATAATCTTCCGGGGTGATCGCACGATAAAATTGATCGAAAAATGGTTCAAAAAGTTTATCTAACACCTGCACGACGGTATCAAAATCACCTGAATTTTCATAGGCAGGATGTTTATACATGCCTTCTTGTATGAAAATTTTCAGCAACGAACTGAAGAATATTTTTTCCAGCAATTCGTGAAGCTTAATCTCGAGTTCTCTTTTTAAGAGTGCTTTCGTTTGCTTGGTATTTTCAATCAAGATATCGTTCACACTCATAAAGTGCGGTTTGTTATCGATGATAACACAGGTATTGGGAGAAATTGACGTTTCGCAGGCGGTAAAAGCATATAGTGCATCGATGGTCACATCCGGAGAAATACCAGCGGCCAAATGCACGATAATTTCTACATTTTTAGCGGTATTATCTTCAATGCGTTTAATTTTTATTTTGCCTTTTTCGTTGGCCGTAACTACACTATCAATCAAACCGCCTGTCGTTGTCCCGTAAGGAATTTCGGTGATGGCAAGCGTCTTTTTATCCCGTTCTTCAATTTTAGCACGTACGCGGATTTTTCCGCCTCGACGCCCTTCATTATAATTGGAGACGTCAGCAAGTCCTCCTGTCGGAAAATCTGGAAAGAGATGGGGACGCTCGCCTTTTAGTACCTGTATAGCACCATCGATCAACTCGATAAAGTTATGCGGCATTATTTTAGTCGCCAATCCGACGGCAATCCCTTCTGCACCTTGTGCTAAGAGGAGCGGAAATTTTACCGGTAAGGTAACGGGTTCTTTATTTCGTCCGTCGTAACTTAGTTGCCATTCGGTCGTATCGGGGTTGAAGATTACTTCATTAGCGAATTTAGACAACCGACCCTCAATATAACGGGGAGCAGCTGCGGAATCACCTGTTATGGGATCGCCCCAGTTTCCCTGACAGTCGATTAATAGATCTTTTTGACCGAGTTGCACCATGGCATCACCAATAGAAGCATCCCCATGCGGATGGTATTTCATCGTATTACCAATCACATTGGCTGCTTTATTGTAACGTCCATCATCCATTTCCTTTAAGGAATGCAGGATACGCCGTTGTACAGGTTTAAAACCATCGTTGATATGCGGCACAGCACGATCCAGGATAACGTATGAAGCATAATCCAGAAACCAGTTTTCATACAGACCCGATAGGGGTATCGTGGTCGAATTTAACTCGTGTTCGGGATGGTCTGTGTTCTGATCTGGATTTCCGTTCGGAAAATTTGTCTCTTCGCTCATTTAAAATAAAATGCCTTTTATTTTGATACAGTTTGTTTCATTTTGAAAGTAAGTAAAAGTACGAAAAAACGAAGAATCCTAAAAGAAATTCGTGTGATGATTTGATTTAGTCATCATGATAAAGAAAATCTTCCACACATAAATTTGTTTCATCAAGCAGCTGTGCAAAAAAGTCTGCCGACAACGTCAGTTTTTCCCTTGCTATTTTTGTTTCCTTCAGCAGATATACGGCATTGTCAAAGGAGATTATAAATTCTTCCTGCGTTTATTTTGTTTTAGCGTTCATGTATGCAAAATTATCGTCCGGCAACGCCGGTTTTCAGCCTGTTATTTTTGTGACATGGAGCGGGTACGCGGGATTGTCGGACGACAAAACAAAATCTTCTTTCCATGATTTTGTTTCGTTAGACGAATATCTAGAAATGTCGTCCGACAATCCGAAATTTCCGTTCACTTTTTTTGTTTTGTCAGATGACTTTTTGTTTTTGTTAGACGGTTTTTTTGAAAACTTGTCCGTTTTTTATTTTCTGAGCGGTGTTCTTGCAAAACGGTAAAAAGTGTATTTAAATGCTTTTCAAGGTTGTTTTTTAATGGGGAAGCATGTTTTAGATAGCCCTTTCATGGGGCAAAATCCTGCCAAAAAGATTTTTGGGGTAACCCTCATTTTGGCAGGATTTTATCCTATGCATATCAGAAAAAATGTGCATGGACCTTGACGTAATGTTAACGCAACGAAAAACCCGCTTCTTTCACATCGCTGGAACTCGTTCCGATAAATAGCTTGAAATCGCCCGGTTCGGCCACAAACTCTAGCTCGTTGTTGTAAAACTTCAGATCATCGACCGTAATCTCAAAGCGGATATCACGACTTTCCCCTTTTTTCAGAAAAACCTTCTGAAAGCCTTTAAGCTCCTTCACCGGACGCGTAACTGAACCCACCAGGTCGCGGATATACAGCTGAACAACTTCTTCGCCATCATAATTACCCGTATTGCTCAGGGTAATCGTAGCGGTGAGTTTGTCATCGGCACCCATCGTGTTTTTATCCAATTGGATATCGCTGTAGTTGAATGTGGTGTAACTTAAACCATAACCAAAAGGATAGAGGGATTCGTTCGTGACATCGAGATAGTTCGAACGAAATTTTTCAAACCATGCGCCATCAGCCAAGGGGCGTCCGGTGTTTTTAGCACTGTAATACAAAGGGATTTGTCCTACGTTCTGTGGAAAAGTAGCCGGAAGTTTCCCGGAAGGATTCACATCGCCAAAGAGCACATCGGCTACTGCTTTGCCCGTTTCTGTGCCACCAAACCAAACATTTAATATGGCAGGAACATGTTCGTTCTCCCAGGTTAACGTCAACGGTCTGCCTGTAAATAATACTAATACAACAGGTTTGCCGGTTTTCAGTAATGCCTCCAATAGTCTTTTCTGTGTGTCTGGAATACCCAGTTCCGTACGACTGGAGCTTTCCCCACTCATTTCAGAGGACTCTCCTAAAGCCGCTACAATAACATCGGCCGATGCTGCTACCTGCAACGCTTCTGCGATGATTTCATCTTCTGGTCGTCCATCCCGTGGTATCGTGCGACCAAACATCGTCGCCCGTTCTTGATACGCCGCATCCGATAGGAGATTGGCTCCCAAATGTTGTACGATGTTAACCTTGTCGCCCAAAGCGGCTTGCATTCCCTCCAATAGACTAGGAGTGTTTTCGAGATCCGCACTTACACTCCACGTACCGGGCATATTCGCTCGGGTGTTTGATAATGGGCCGATAAGTGCAACCGTACCCTCTTTTTTCAAGGGTAGGGTATTGTTTTCGTTCTTAAGAAGCACAAAAGATTTACCGGCGATTTCACGCGCTTTCGCTAAATGGGCTGTCGTAAGGATATTGTTCTTTGCCCGTTCCTCATCGCAGTAGCGGAAAGGATCTTCAAAAAGCCCCAATTTATATTTCGCTTCTAATATGAGTCTACAGGCTTCATCAATTTCAGCTTGTGCCACTTTGCCTTCATCCAACGATTTTTTTAGGGTTGTCAGATAACCTTCGCCGACCATATCCATGTGTACGCCCGCCTTCAACGCTAGTGCGGATACCGCTTGTAGATCACCTAAGCCGTGATCAATGAGTTCGTTAATTGCGGTATAGTCGGTAACGACCATCCCTTTGAATCCCCATTGGTTGCGTAAAACATCCGTCATCAGCCATCTATTTGCAGTAGCAGGTACACCATTGATATCGTTAAACGATGTCATCACCGTTCCGGCACCGGCATCGATGGCGGCTTTGTAGGGCGGGAAGTATTCGTTATACATCCGGTGCAGACTCATATCGGTTGTATGGTAATCTCTTCCAGCTTCGGCGGCTCCATAAAGCGCAAAGTGTTTCACACAGGCCATCAAGGTATAGTTTGTAGCGAGATCTTCACCTTGGTACCCCTTAACCATTTCTGTTGCTATGCGCGAGCTAAGGTAGGTGTCTTCACCACTTCCTTCGGATATCCGACCCCAACGCGGATCCCGGGAAATATCGACCATCGGGGAGAATGTCCAGTTCAAACCATCTGCACTGGCTTCTACCGCGGCGATACGTGCCGATTCACGAATAAGTCCCATATCCCAGGTAGCGGCTAAACCGAGGGGGATAGGAAACATCGTTTTATACCCATGGATAACGTCCATGCCGAAAATAATCGGAATGCCTAAACGCGATTGTGTAACCGCTAATTCTTGTGCAGCTCTGATTTTAGCAGGAGAAGACATGCTGAAGATTCCGCCGATTTCGCCTGCCTTTATTTTGGCTTCTACACCGGTAGATACAACCGAGCCCGTCACGGCTTCGCCTCCGGTAACGAGATTTAGCTGCCCAATTTTTTCTTCCACGGTCATCTTGCCCATGAGATCTGCAATAAATTTATCCATTTTGGTGTCGGTTTGGGCGTTTGCGTCCAACCACGCTATGGTGGCGATACCGAGCATCCATATTGTTAATCTTTTCATGATCGTTATCCTTATTTTATGGAGTTATCTATTTTATTCTATTTTGGTAATGGTGGACAATTCGGAAACACCATTCTCATTAAACGCCTCTATGGCGAAATAATAGGTTTGATCGGTGTTCAAGGACTTTAATAAGAGTTCATTGTCTTCATAAACCATCCACGAGCTATACAACTTATCCGGAGCAATGCCCCAACGTACATTATAACCTTGTGCATTGGTTTGCTTCGACCAGCTTAAAGCGATATCGCGCCTGTCACTATACCTATCTAAACGAAAGTTTTTAACGGGAGCAGGTTTTTTCCCGTTTCCTATTCCGAAGATTCGGATCTCGGACATCGCTAGGTGAGGAGTAGGTACCTCGATATTCTTATATCGGATATAACGTGTTGATACTGCGGATTCCAACTCGATATAGTCGTTGGGTGTATCCTTAAAACTTTTGCTTTTATCAACAATTGTAAACCAGTTTTCGCCATCACCAGAACCTTCCAATGTATAGCGATGTCTTAATCCTTCGATGCGTCCATACATATCCGACTGATAATCGGCATAATTGATTTGGATAGCATATATATCAGCTTGTTTTTCCAGATCGATAACGACCCATTGGCGGGCATCATTGTTTTCGGCCAGCCAAGACGTTTTGGCAATCTCATCAGTCAATGCCGATGCATCGTATCCCTCTTGGATCGATGATACATGGACGGGTTTGTTGTAAGAGAGTAACATCCATCCTCTAAACTGACCTCCTTTATTCGGTACGGAAGGCGCATAACGTGGATAATCTCCGAAGTAGGTGTCCGTATACATGATTCCGTCCTCATCGAAAAAAGTAGGAAACATACAAAGTCGTCTTTCCCAGGTCATGTTCACCGAATAATCCATCGTTGCAAAATGCCAATAATGACCACCGGGACCGACAACCGTACTACCATGTCCCGCACCGTTCATATAGCCACCCGGCTTATACGAAATCGGGTTGTGCGCCTGATAGGTATAAGGCCCAAGTGGCTGGTCCGCTATGTAAACACCATCGCCATATACGTTAAATTGGGTGCCGGGAGCAGCATATTGCATATAATATTTGTTGTTGTGCTTGGTAAGCCAGGGCCCTTCAATATAACCGCCCAGCACGGTGTCAGCATGGTTTTCTCCAAAGCGTTCCCAACCATGTTTGTCGGGCGCTAAGTTGAAAAGCTCGACGATAACCGAATCGGCAATGAACCGCTTGTTTTTATCCAATTTACGTCCGCGGATAGGAAATTTGTTGGATGAACCCCAGAACATATAAGCCTGTCCGTCATCATCGATAAATAGATCTGGATCTTGCAAGTTGTTAATGATGGAGGGAGTGGCTTTCCAATCGCCTTTTTTTGGATCGTCGGTATATAGGACACTCATGTGGCCAGATGGATCACCCGTAACATATAATATGGAATCCCTGTAGTTGTGTGCGGCTGGTGCGTTCGATCCCTCGAAATACCACTTGTCGGGCGTGATGAAATTCCAGTTTTGTAGGTCGGTAGAATGCCAGTACCCCATGGATCGGGTAACGAACATATAATATTCACCGCGGAATTCAACAACCGCCGGGTCGGCTCCGGATCGATAGGATATATCGCGATGTGCATTATAGATCATGTAGGTGTAATCCACGTTCAGTGGATTGCAGTAGGTGTCGGCGCGCATGTTTTGGCTATGTCCTTCGGTAGCAAACAGGACAAAAAGTAAGGCGAGCCAGATCTTATCGATATTCTTTGTCAACTTCATATTTATCTTGTAACATTAGCAATTCCCGCTGTAGTTTTTGTGTTAATTTTGCTGTTCCTTTTTTACCGTATATATTTTTGATCTCGGAGGGATCTTTTTGGAGATCATAAAGCTCCGAAAGATTCTCCTTTGGAAAATGCATCAATTTGTATCGTTCCATTTTTACCCCGTAATGTGCACGGACACTATGGAAGCCTGGATATTCATAGTAATGATAGTAAAGTGATTTTCGCCAGTCTTTTGGTGTTTTTCCATGTTGTACGAGTGCTTTGAAAGATTTCCCTTGCATTTCATCTGGTACGGCAATCTGACATAAATCCAATAGGGTGGGGGCAAAATCTATATTCTGTGTTAAACCATCTATTTTGATGCCTGACTCAATATGTTTAGGGTAGGACATGAGCAAAGGCATACCAAAGGATTCTTCGTACATAAAGCGTTTGTCGAACCATCCATGTTCGCCAAGGTAAAAGCCTTGGTCTGATGTATAGATAACAATGGTGTTTTTGTCCAATCCATTAGCTTTTAGATAGTCCAAAATCGCACCAACACTTTCATCTACCGATTTGACCGTAGCCAGGTAATCCTGCATATAGCGCTGGAACTTCCAGAGCGCTTTTTCTTTTTCCGTACGTTCCGTAATATGGAAATCGTTGTTCCGATCTCTGTAAGCCGTAAAGAAACGTTTCTGTTCTGCAGCTGTCATGGTATTCAAGAAAGCATGGGGCCAAGGATCGTACAGTAAGGTATCTGAATCGATACCGGTTACCATCTTCAGATCATGGCCTTCGTACATGTCCCGATAGATATTCATCTCTTGTTGCGCAGCTGCATATCGTCCTTCGTAATCATCGAAATATGTCTCGGGCACCGGAAAGGTGGTGTTTTCATAAAGCTTGTAGTGCCGTTCAGCAGGCACCCAGTTGCGATGCGGGGCTTTATGGTGCATCATGAGGAAAAACGGTTTGTTTTTATCACGATGTTCCAACCAATCTTTGGTCAGGTTGGTAATCAGATCGGTAACATAACCCATACGACGAACGGTATCCTGTTCCGTAATGAAATAGGGGTTGTAATAATCCCCTTGATCATTTAAAATTTCCCAATGATCGAAGCCCGTTGGTTTTGAAATGAGGTGCCATTTACCGATAATAGCTGTTTCATAACCGTTTTGCTGTAGTATTTTGGGGAGCGTCTGTTGGGTACCGTCAAAACCTCTATTTCCATTTTGCATAAATCCATTCTTATGACTGTGTTTACCCGTCAGTATTGCTGCTCGGCTAGGGCCACAAATGGAATTGCTGCAATAATTATTTAAGAATAGCGCTCCCTCATTGGCGATACGGTCGATATGTGGTGTCGGTGCTTTTTGAGAAATAGGATGTCCGTACGCGCTGATGGCCTGTTCTGCATGGTCATCACTCATGATAAATATGACGTTAGGACGCTGTGTGTCTGTCTGGCCGTAAGAACTCAAAGATACCATCCATATGGCGCCGAAAAAAAGAGCATATTTTAAGTTGTTTTTGAACATACGATTATTACTTTATCGTGCTGAAAAACCTAGTTTCTTTAAGCCTTCTTGTACATCTGGTGCACCCATAAAGAGATTCCAGATGAACCCATCTTTATAATTCTGAATCATCACGACCATCGGTCCCTGGTCAATGGCAAGATAACGTTGTGGATACCAATTCTCCGATTCGCTATAGGCGTCGTAAAAACCGTATTTACCCCATACGTCATCACCAATGCTATCTTTTAAATAGCGCATAAAGCTGATGCTTTCTTTGGGTGTATAGGGGATGGATGAAATGGCCGCCGTAGGCGATACCACGCCGGTAGGATCGTTGTCCGGATGGTGGGCATTATAACCATTTGTTGAATAACTTGCCGTCCATCCCCAACCTTTATCCGCTCCGTATCCCTTAAATTGTTTTGGGTTATCTTCTGCGTAGGCAATATGAATCTTCGCGTGGTTGGTCACCACGTCTTGGTAGTTTGCATATTGATCAGATAGCCCATTTGGATTTAAGCCTAAAAAGGAATAATGCGACCAAAATAATGGTCCGACTTCACCGTCTTTTGCGTTGTGTTTAACAATGGTTGGTATGTCGTATTTTGTAATCGACGTACGAATAGCGCCATCACGCGCCCAACCTTTGTGATAAGTGGCGGCTGGAATAGCATGTGTAGGGGAGGACGCTCCTAAAATGTAAGCAATCATACATTCATCGAATCCTTGAATAGCATGATTCATGCCCCAACCATGTTTCGGGCTCCAGTGCCAATAAAGCACATCTTTTCCATTTCTATAGAAATCCCAGTTAATACCTTTCCATAGTTCGTCGGCTTTGGCCGCTATCGTTTTCTCTGCTTCGTTACCGCCTTTATAATATTCGCGGATGGTAATCAGTGCCTGTGCCATAAAAGCAGTTTCGACAATATCGCCACCATCATCATTTTTGCTGAAAGCTTTTGGTTTGCCCGTGTCACCGAAATACCAATGCGACCAAGCGCCTTGGAAACGTTCGACCTTATCGAGAAAGTTCAGTGCTTTTTCAAACCGCGCCAGTCCTTCTTCTTTGGTAATAAATTCATTATGTATCCCTACCAAGATAGACATTAAACCAAAACCGCTTCCACCGATAGTAATAACGTTTTCATCGTTTTGGGGATATTCACCATCTATGTGAATCCGTTCTCTGGCCAATCCGGAATTGGGCTCCGCACCATCCCAAAAATACTGAAAGGTTTGTTGTTGGACGAGATCTATAAGTGCCTCGTCTGTTAATGTATCGTGAACAGCCTGTTGTTTGTTGTTTGTGCCACCGTTAGGATTCTGGCAAGCACTTAATGTGAGTACAACGCTCAAAGTAGCTAGGGAAAAAACTTTTCTTATCATCATGTACTTATTTATTATTTTCTATATCGTTTTATTATTTCTATTTATGTAAACTAAGTCTGTTCAAACCCTGTTGGATTTCGGGGGCGCTCATCAATAAATCCCATAGTAACCCTGTGCGGTAATTTTCAATCATCAAGATAATAGGGCCTTGATCTATAGCTAGATAACTGTCCGCTACCCAACCTTCGGTAATGTTGAATGCATCATAAAAACCGTACTCACCCCATAGCCGGTCGCCCATGGTATAATAAAAAAAATGCAATGCGCGCATGGATTCCGCTGGTGTATAGGGAAAGGAGGAAAGGGCGGCGGTAGGGGTAATAACTCCCAAATCGTTAGTGGGCGAATGAGCCGCATATCCGATATGGTTGTCACTGGCGGTCAATCCCCAGCAGTCCGCACTATATCCGACAAAAGCTTTCGGGTTTCGGACACAATATCTGTGATTGATTAAACTGTGGTTGACGTTTTGTTCCCAATAATTGGCATATTCGTCTTGTACCTGGTGGGGATCAATGCCTAGAAAGGAGTAATGACTAAAGAATAACGGACCTCCAAAATCAGGTCCTAACGGCAGGGATATACCTTCGTACATGGCTCCGTTTCGCATATTACCATTTCTAGCCCAACCGTTCGTATATACGCTTTTCGAAATATTATGTGTGGGAGAGGATGCGGCCAGTACATAAGTAATCAAGGATTCGTTCCACCCGCTGATTTTCAGGTTCATTGCCCATTTTTTATCCGGTGACCAATGCCAATACAATACTTCTTGCCCATCTCTGCAATACCAGTTCCAGTCTACGCTTTCCCATAATATATTGATGCGGTCAATATGTGATTTTTCAGCAGGTACATTCGGATTTAGATATTGTCGGAAAGTAAGCAGACCCTGTAGGAGCAAAGCTGTTTCCACCAGATCTCCGCCGTTGTCATTGGCACTGAAGGGAAGGGCTGCACCGGTTTCGCCATGGATCCAATGTGACCATGCACCATGAAAGCGATCAGTTGTTTCCAGGAAGGTTAATAGCTGTTCCATCCGTTCCAAGCCTTGTGCTCTGCTAATAAAATTACGCTCCATTCCCACGATTAATGCCATGATGCCAAAACCTGATCCTCCACTGGTTACGGTATTTCCGGAGGTGTTGCGTTCCCGAGCCATACCACTCCCCGGATGGGCGAAATCCCAAAAATATTTAAATGTTTGTCGTTGAACGAGCGTTAGTAATTCATCATCGGATACGACAGGGAATTTTGGTGTGGGATCTATTGCTGTGTATAATGTTTTGGAAATTCCGGCAAATTTTTCGCCGTCGCGTCCTGTTAACGCATCGGATAAGGTGAGGATATATTTTGTGAGATAGGGAAGCGGTTGGTTGCTGTGTAGGCTGATCGTTTTACCATTATTTAGCAAGGAGAAAGCCACTTGCTCGGTATCTGGACCGATGAGTTTAAAGGCCTCGCCTACTGATGCGGTGGAAACCGCTACCGACAAATGGATGTCTATCGAAAAATCCAACGGAATGTTCGTTAATAGATTGCTGTTGTCCCTCTCCTCACCATTGTATTCGATGCCGAGAATTTCTATATCCGATTTGCGGGTAGTAAATTGGATATTCCGAGCGGAAAACGGGGCACCGTCAGTAGCTTTAAGTCCATCAGATAATTCAAGAATATAGCGTGTATTGGGTGATAAAAGACGCTCAGGATATATAAGCACTTGTGCTCCCTGGGCTACAAAAGCCAGCTGAACCGGTACTTCTCCCGATTCGTATCGTAAGCTAATGGCGCTTTTTGCACTTTGCTGATCAACAGGCCCAGAAAAAACCAGGGAGATACTCCGATCCATTGGTATGTCCGTGTTTTCTCCGGGATTATCCAGATCAACTTCGGTTTCTCCAATAAATACATTAGAAAGAGTAAGGCTGCCGATATGTCCGGTTTCTTTTTTACACCCTTCAACCGTGAAAGTTAAAAGACTCCAAAACAATATCCATACCGGCAAACTTACCTTCTTCATTATTGTTTAGTTTACGTTAATTATCTTCAAAAATGGTGTTCACTTCTTCGGCCGTTAATGCTTTGTCGAAGAAACGTAACTCATCGATTAAACTTAAATCAGATTTATGATTCCACCCTGTGAAATTAGGAGCACCCGAAGCGATAGAGATCGCGTCACAGTCCGCCCAGCTTACCCCGGTAAAGGAACCATCTTTAACAACCTTACCATTGATATAAAGTGCACATCGGTCTGGCGCTATCGTGAAAGCAATATGTACCCAGTCCGCAGTTGCACTGATATCTGCCGCAGTACCACCGTCGAACCAGACGTCTGCTGTGCCATTTCCGACATTCAATTTTATACGTTGGTTTCCAGATGCACCCGGCTCTCTAAACAAGCGGAAACCGCTGGATCGTTTGTTGTTCGATGGATCTGGAGGGCTCACCGTTACTAATCCTGCATGAGTCGTACTCGCATTAATTTTATACCAGAACGAGCCACTGAACTCACTGCCGACCAAGCCCGCCGTTGGAACGGTTAAGTAACTGTCTGTTGCGCCGGCATAAGCACGACCTGCCTTTCCTGCCCCAAAGCTTGGGCTACCTATCTTTGCTGCAGTGATTTCCCCCAAAAGATCCATGTAGACATTGCCCTCAAACGGCATATAAAATATTTCTCCAGGGTATTTAGCGGCATATATATTGCTAATCTCGAATTCATGAACTTTGGTGGTGGTTTTTCCCGAGGCATCCGTCGCGTTAACTTCAAATTTGTAGTTACCCAACGCTAAATTTTCGCTTTTAAACGAGGTTTTAACGCGTCGGAAATCTAGAAACCCTTGATAGGATTCCAAAGGCTGCCCATTCAGTGCAATAGCAATCGAGGTTATTTCGATATCGTCTCTGACTTCAAATTCAAAATCGATATCGGTAGATTCATCTGTAAATGGAATTAATACCACAGCAGATGAAGGATATCCAATCGTGATGGCAGGTGCATTTTCATCATTGCCAGCATCTACCGGATTGATGTCATCTATATATCCATCCTGGCAGGCTGCGAATATCAACAGCGTGCTGAGGAATAAAATGTTAAACTTCTTCATGTTCCTTGTCATTTATAAAAGGTATAAGCTATTCTTAGTCTTCTGTTTGTAATTGCGGTAAAATGCCTTGCTGTTCAAGTGGGTAGGGGTAAAACCTTCCGTTGGACGTATTATATGTCCGCCCACCGTATGAAAGATCAGCGGTTTTATCGTGGCGGATCAAATCGTAAAAACGAATACCCCATTCTCCGGCAAACTCTGCCATTTTTTCATTTAATACATCGTCTAATGTGACATTGCTCAAAGCTCCCATATTGGCGCGATCACGAACCATATTAACAGCTGCTGTTGCCGTCATTGCCGTGCTGCTGGCACCACTCGTTAATGCTTCGGCGTGCATCAACAATACTTCGGCATAACGAATACCGATGAGGTTTTTATTTTCGCCATAAGCTGTCCGACCAGGTGTGAGCTGTGTGGACGGAAAATAATGTTTGCCGCTTAAAAACCGATAGCGGGCATGATTATTAAAAACATCACCTTCACGCGTTGTATTCGATATCCAGCTAGGTAGTGTAGCATAATTTGGATCACTCCTCAGCGCTTCTATACCGCGAGGCGTAAATAATACGGTGGTTTCCAAACGTAATCGTTCTCCACGGTCTAACATAAACTTTATATATTTTTGGCTAGGCTCCCAGAACCCCCATCCACCGCTTGATCCCGATCTCGCCGGGGTCCAGCTGCCCGGTCCGTAAAAATCCCAATTGAATTTGTTGGATGTGCCGGAAGACGTACCATAGTCTGAATATTGAAATTCTAACAGGTTTTCGCTATTTAATTTTCCCGGTAATTTGAAAAGCTGATAATAATCAGGTTCTAGGGAAAACAAGTTGCTGCTGATGATTTGACCAGTGGCTTCGGCTACAGCCGGGAAATTTTTAAGCTCTAAATTTGCCATTGCCTTGATGGCAAGAGCTGTATAACGTGTTACCCCCCCTCGTATATCCGAACGTTGGTCCGGACGCACATTCGGCAGGAGAGGTATAGCTTCGTCCATCTGGACGGAAATGTGTTGCATCACCTCCTCAAAAGTAGACAGTTCGACATTGAACAGCGCCGAAGGCTGTGAGCTCTGCGGAATCAGGATACTACCCCACATCCGTGCCAACTGGAGTAATTCATATCCTTCCATCACTTTTATTTCAGCAATATGTTGCTGTGCGGTCGTGGCATTGGCGCCTGCCTCTTGATACTTTTGGATTTCTTCAATAGCACCTCTCCAGTAAATTAAGTCGGAATAAAGGTTCAGCCAGGTAGAATTAAAGCCCCAAAAGTTTCTATCATAACGGAAACTATCCACTTGTGCTAGTACAGGCTGATCACCCAATCCGCCAATATCGATATCATCTCCTCTGACACTTATCAACGGGAATGTTTCCCATTGCATGCCATATAGTTCATTATACGCGCCGCGTAAAAGAAGAACCATGTTTTGGGACTGCGTATAATCTGTGCCCTCCACGATTTGTTGGTTTTCAAGAGGAGCATCCAATTCACAGGATGCCATTCCGAAAAGAAGGCCGACTAATATAACGGCAAAATATTTTAATGTATGGTTTCGTTTCATGATCATCATTTCTTTATTATTATAATTTAATCATTACGCCCAACGTATATACTGCGGGAACAGGATATACTTCTCTGTCCACTCCGTTGGATACTTCGGGATTGAATCCGTTGTATTTGAAAACGGTCAATGGGCGTTCTGCCGTTAGCGTTACTCTCGTTTCAGGCCATTTTTTGCCGTTGATTTCCTTTCCTAAGAAAGAATAGGACAGTCGTACGTTTTGTAAGCGGAAATACGAGCCATTTTCTATAAAATAACTGCTTAGATTCTGATTCCAAGCTCTCCTCAGACCGGAAGCTGATGGGTACGAATTGGATGTGCCTTCGCCACGCCAGAGGTTGGTCGCCAAATCAGCGTCGATATTGGTATCATTCGTGAATATCATCTCGCCACGCTTTCTGTTGAGAATATGATAACCATGCTGTCCTTGGAACAAAGCTTGAAAATCCAATTTTTTATAGCGAAAGCCTATATTACCACCCCAAGTGAATGTAGGTAGATAAGAGCCTAATACCATGCGATCTTCATCGTCGATTATGCCGTCGTTGTTGACATCTCGGAATATCAAATCACCCTCACGTAATTGTCTCTCCTGAATAAATTCTTTCGTGTATCCACTTGCCTGTACAAGGTTGTCAATGGAGGAAGCATCGGCGTAAGAGCCTTTCTGAAAAACGCCGACGACATCATATCCGTAGAAGGCTTGGTAAGGTTGGCCAATAATGGATCGCTGACGAAACTCTGCAGAACCGGCATTTATATAAGTGGGCCCCCCGAGCCCTAGCACTTCGTTTTTAAGCGTTGCGAAATTTCCACCGATATTATAAGAAAAATCTTCATGGATGTCGTCGGTCCAGTTAAGGTTCATTTCAAAACCTTTGTTGCGAATTTGACCTACACTTCTTCTTTCTTCTGCTCGGAACACAGGAGGGGTAATTCGGACAGCGAGATCACGGGTATCCCGGATAAAATAATCAGCTCCCAAGGATAGTCGGTTGTTCAAAAAGCGAGCATCTAAACCAATATTGGTTTCCACAGTGGTCTCCCATTGAGAGATATAATCAAATGTGGGATTGAGCCTTCTACCAACGATACGCGTACCGTCGATAGCGCCGTTATTTTCTTCCAATACGGGTAAACCTGTGGCCGGAGCTATACCGTCGTTACCCAATTGTCCCCATGATGCTCGGAATTTTAAGAAATCGATTCCAGAAACGTCAAAGAACTCTTCTTGGGAAACGATCCAACCTGCTCCGAGGGTGGCGAAATTACCCCATTTTTTCTGAAACTTGTTGTTTCCATCACGACGCAGGGTACCATACAGTAAATATTTGCCATCGTAATTATAAGATAAACGACCAAAAAAAGATAGAAATTGCAAATTCGCATTGATCGTCGCGTCGTTAGCATCTCCAATATCGTCGACGTCAAACTCTGTCGCATTGGTTAAGTACCAATATTGTTCAGCCGCGCGGGAAGGTGCCGGATTGATGGCTGTTCCACGGGCATATAGGAGCTCGCTATATTCGTTACGCCATGATTGTCCTAACACGGCCGTTAAACTGTGTTTTCCGAATTTATCGTCATACGTCAGGAAATTATCCCAAACCTGGTCATAATCGGATGTGTTCTGCCGTCTGATTGCCGATTGGCGGGCGGTTACGCCGTCATGATGTTCAAAGTCGATGCGTCTGGCGTTCACAAAGCCCAAGCTGTAATTATATTGTGTCCGGAATTTTAATTTATTTTCAATGATGTTAGCTTCCAAATGGAAGTTACCCAACATTTTGGCAACATGATTCCGGTTGTCTACATACATTAACGGATAAAAAGGGTTTTGTACACCTCGATATCCTAGTTGTTGCGCATTAGCCAATTTATAAGGGTCTGCCATCGTATTCTGTTCATCATATACGGGTAAAATGGGAACAGAAAAATAAGCTCTGAACCATGCCGTATTTTCGCCATTATATTGCCGCGCCGTACTCACATTGAAATTACCGCCGACATTTAACCAGTCGCGTACCCGACTATCTATTTTGGTTCGGAACGATAGTCTTTGAAAGTCATTTCGCTGCTCGTTGAGCAAGCCGTCTTGTTTGAAATAACTACCACCTATGGAGTAACGGGTTTTTTCGCCACCCCCATTGAATGACAAACTGTGGTTCTGAATAGGAGCGGGACTCATAATCTCGTTGTACCAATCGGTGTTGACATTTGGTAAGTTAGGATCGATACGACTACGTCCATACCGTTGCATCGCATTGTCAATAAAAGCAATATCCGCAGAACCTCCGGTTTCGTTTATATATTGAACGAATTGCTGCGTATTGGCCATCTTTAAAACATTTTGGGGATTTTGAATCCCATAATATCCGTCGTATACAATTTCTGCTTCCTGGTTGTACGCGCCTGACTTTGTTTCTATCAACACCACACCATTTCCGGCACGAACACCATAAATAGCAGAAGCAGAAGCATCTTTCAACACGTTGATGGTTTCGATGTCATTGGGATTCAAAAAATCGATATTATCAAAGAACATTCCGTCTACAACATACAACGGTGCACTTCCTCCCTCGAATGAGCCAATACCCCGAAGCCGGACAGTCGGCGAAGCACCGGGAGCTCCACTGCTGACAATCTGTACCCCAGCTACACGCCCTTGTAACGCTTGTAAGGGGTTGGCATTTGGTGTTTTTACGATGTCTTCTGATTTCACCGTAACGATGGAAGATGTCAGGTTCCGTTGCGTTTGCGTACCATAACCGATAACAACAACTTCTTCTAAAGCTTGGTCTTCACTGATCAAGAAAACATCTATAGTTTCCTGATCGCCGACCTCGACCGTCTGGGCAGTGTACCCAATAAAACGAAAAGTTAGCGCATCTGTAGGATTCGCCTCAATCGAAAACCGTCCAGCGGCATCCGTCTGGCTTCCCGTGCCATCCGGTTTAGAAATGGTCACCCCTGGAAGACCAATTAAAGATCCGCTGTCTTTGACTGTTCCGGTGACCGTTCTAACCTGTGCATACCCATAAGATAAGGTAGCGGTTAAGAACAAAAAAAGTATAAATAACTTCCTCATAAAACTAGTTTGTTAATGTTTATAATTGTGACACAATAACAGGTTATCGTAACACCGTGCATATAATCATAACAAAGATGTGATGTATAAGGTTTTAGGCAAAATAAAGCCGTTGCACATTACTACATCATATGTTTGGTGCTGCTACAGAAAGGGTTTGTTTACAGATTATTTAGTTGATTATTAGATTTTTAATGTCTATTCGAGCTTGCTCAAATATTTTTAGTTAGTGTTTTTTGTACACTATGATGATGTAGTAATAATGATGTAGTTTTTTATCGTTCTAATAAGAATTCTGTTAGATTTTTTTCTGTCGGAAGATTGAATTTTTTACGTAAACGGTACCGTCTTATCTCTACACCCCGTGTCGTAATGTTGAGTAGAGACGCCATATCTTTACTTGACATGTTGAGTCGCAAATAAGCACATAGCTTAAGATCATTTGGAGACAAGGATGGATAATCGGCCTTTAGTTTTTTGAAGAAGTTTTCGTGCGACTCATTAAAGCTTTTTTCAAAGACATCCCAATCGCGCTCATCGCTACGGGCATTATCCATGAGTTTGTTTATTTTTTGCAATTGGTCTGCGGATAGCTTGTTGCCGCCTTTGTCTTTAATGTTGAGGAGTTCCTCTTGCAGATTGTTTAACAGTTCGTTTTTGTATACGATATTCGTAGCCACATTAGCAATCTCTCGGCTTTTTTGCGCTAATTCCTGCTCCAATTGTGCGTTTTTTAATTGCATGAGCTTTTTCTCGTTTTGCTCGACTTCACGGCGCAACAATTCTTCTTGACGACGACGCAGTTTATGTCGCAGCTGGAGCTTATCTTGTTTTATTTTTTTGATGATACGACGTCGTACAATCATAAAACCAAATCCCAGTATAATAAGGTATAAAAGAAGTGCAGGCCATTGCAGATAAAATGGCGGTTTAATCGTGAACGTAATCTGACTAATGTCTGAAATCTGTCCGTTAGTGGCTAAGGCGCGTACTTTAAATACATAGGTGCCCCAAGAAAGATTCGTGAAGTCAATATAAGGTATTTCCGAAGGACTTGACCATTTATTATGGTACCCCTCTAATTGATACTGGTATTTTAAGGGCGTACTGGAATACCAAGGGGACGAGAATAGGACACGTATGTTGTTCTGGTGATAAGGAATAGATTTTTCGATGCCTAGATAAAGAATAGAATCACCGCTCATCATGGAGATATCCTGTAACCCTTTGATGATAGGACTTTTGATCGGTAAGTTATGTCTGAAATGCGGATTGTAGGCAACAAAACCGTTATCCAACGCAAAAAGAAATCGATCCGCGGCAAACTCCACATTTTCATGATTTTTCATAACCGTATTCTCTAGCACATTAAACGTGGCAGAATCAACGTGAATGTTATTGTCTTTCCACTCTACTAAAGCAAAACGTCCGTCATGGATAAAAATGTAAGTGCCATTGTCTCGCTCTTTAATGCTAGCGGCGTAGGCAAAAGAACCGAGTGATTTATTTAAATCGCTGTATACATCGAATTTTCCCAATACCTTATCGTAGATAAAAATACCTTTATCGGTCGCGAAAACTGTATTGCCCCGTATACTAGTTGGTGTGATCCGCTGGATGTCGGGGAAATCTTCTATAAAGGAGAAGGTCTTTAAGGTTTTTAGCGATGGCTGGGTTGTAGAAAGTTCTAAAAGCTGAATGTTATTGTTTAACACAGCCCAAAAGCTCCTATTCTCCCAAGGATAAAGTTTAAGGACGGCTTGTTTCAGTTCTTTAAACCTGTGATTTAATTGCCATCCTTGTCGGTTTTCAAATAGCGCTATGCCGGTGTAATTTCCTTGTATGAAAAAAGGATCGTCAGGTGTGAGCTGGATGTTTTGCCAACCTCCGGTCCAACTCGATATTCGTTCTATACGATTATCTTTCACTAAAAAAGTGCCATCATTATGTCCACATATAAGTTGATTGTTGAATATTTCCAGTGACCAAACTTGTCCTTGTGAATTAGGGATGAATTGAAATTGAAGCTGTTGGAGGTAACTATCTGCTGTCCAAGAGCTATAAAATAAGCCTTGATTCGTTCCGAGATATATTTTGTCTTGAAATACCTTGATGGCATATACGGTACCTAACTCTCCAAAAATATCTTTGTAGTAATAAAAAGGAGAGTTAATTTCGATGCGATCGATACCATTATCTAATCCAGCCCATATATTACCCTGCTTATCCAATACCATGCTAAGTACGGTATTGTTTTGAAGCCCATTTCGTTTATGGATATGTTGGAGGATTTTTCCTGTTTTATCGGCAATGAAAATGCCATTTTTTATGGTTCCGAACGCAAATGTGTTATCATCTATCTTAATGCCGTTATTTATTTGCGCTTCTTTAAGAAGTTGACTTAATTGGGAATTCGTATTCCATGGGGAAGCTGTTCCGTTGGTGTTTAGTAAAAAAAGACCGTTTTTTGCTGTTCCAACCAGTATCTCGTTTGTACCGAAGGGAAGTAGTACCAAAACGTTCGTCAGTCGCGTTTCCAAAGGAGTAAAGCCATTAGGCCCCCAGGAACTTAGTCCACTTGGAATCTTTTCTAACCATATATGGTCTCCTGTTTTATGGGCAAAGAGGAATGGTTCTCCGTTTCCATAATGTGTCGTTATTTTATCCTGATGCAGGAGATAAAATTTAGAGAATGACTGAAAGATAATGGAATCACCGTTGATGAGGATTTTCCATATCTCGTCGTTTTGGATGACACCGGGCTCTACCAAATGTGTTAAGGAATAATATTTAAGCTTTCCGTTCTTCTTTTCAAAATAACCGAATTCCGCTTTGCCACCAGCATATATCTTCCCGTCGTCCGCAACACGGACACTTCGCGCCCCCGCTTTATTTTTCAATGGATATATCTCCCAATAGGAGCCGTCGAATGTGATTATACCATCACCATTAGCAGCATATAGCACGCCATCCTGCCCTTGGTCAATACTCCAGTTCTGGTTTCCAGCTTTATATTGCGATTTGGTATAGTTCTGGACGTGCGGGCTTCCGATAGATGAAATGGATTGCCCGTAACAGCAAATGCTTAGGAGTAAACAAAACAACAAACTTATGGTGCGGATCATCATACAATACCTTTGCGAACTACGCAAGTTACAAACTCAGATGCTTTTTAGCAAAAGCTTCTTGAAACCTTTATTGTTGTGATTCAACAAAGGTTTATTTTATAAAATTGCATATCTCCCCCTTTACATTAAAATGTCCATCCGGATGTTTTACAACTGTACAAACCCATCCTTAGTACAATCCCTTATGTAAAACATTCGAAGGACGAGCTTTTTGCTTCTTTTTCGTGAGGAAAAAGAAGAAGAATGAGTAATATTGCATTATGATTTCATTTGCCAATGCTAAAATCAATATCGGACTAAATATTGTCGGTAAGCGTGCCGATGGCTATCATCTATTGGAGTCTGTATTTTATCCTTTTCCTTTATACGATATTATAGAAATCACATCAACGGAATCTGCTAATAAAACAACACTTGAAATTACAGGGCTAGATTTACCGATAGAGGATAACAATCTGTGTTTAAAGGCTTATCACTTGCTCGCAGAAAGATTTAGTTTACCTCCAGTACATATCCATTTGCATAAGCAGATTCCGTTTGGAGCAGGACTAGGAGGAGGCTCGTCAGATGGCGCATTTGTATTGAAAATGCTGAACGAGAAATTTAATATTGGACTTTCAGCTCTACAGTTGGAAGAGGAGGCTGCCAAATTGGGAGCGGATTGCCCCTTTTTTATGCAGAACAAACCCCTTTATGCAGAAGGAATCGGAACAGATTTTTCTCCTATTTCAATAGACCTGTCAGATAAATTTTTAGTACTCGTTAAGCCCGAAATAAGTATAGCTACGGCAGAGGCCTATCAACATGTCAAGCCTAATTCCTCCAACGATGACTTGAGAGAAGTGTTGCAGCTTCCCGTACAAGACTGGAAATTTTATGTTAAAAATGATTTTGAAGAGGGTATCTTTGATATATATCCAATCATCAGGAAGATTAAATTAACGTTGTATGCCGCAGGAGCCTTATATGCTTCGATGTCGGGTTCTGGATCGGCCGTATATGGGATATTTCCGAAGCCTGTCGATTTAACCACCTTAAAAGGATTAGGCGAGGTTTATTATCCGAAAGAGATTTAAATTATATCCCGAAATATTCCCGAATACTTTTTTCATCCGCTTTAATCTGATTGCGCATGGTTTCCAGCGAATCAAACCATTGATCATGACGGATGAATTTAAGAAACTTCACCCGTAGGGTGGTAGAATAAATATCATCCTTAAAATCCAATAAATTAATCTCAATTTTTCGATTCATGCCATCCACTGTAGGACGTGTACCAATATACGCCATTCCTTTCGCTATACGGTCGGGCTGTGGCGTGACATACTCACCGGTATGGACCGTGGACATATTGGCGTATATTTCGACTTCTACTGCATAAATACCATAGGCAGGGATAAGTTTGTGTGGTTCGTGTACGTTGAGGTTTGCGGTTGGGAAACCGATTTCCCGACCGATTTGGTCGCCACGGACGACTGTACCTGTCAACTCGAATGAATAACCCAAATATTTATTAGCCGTTTCGATGTCTCCTTTTATTAAGGACTCTCGAATTTTGGTCGATGACACGGCAACATCCTCAATATCCTGTTCAGGGATCTGCTCAACTGTGTAATCGTATATTTCTGCCAACTCTTTCAGGTCTTTGATAGACCCTTGTCGATCTTTGCCGAAATGATGGTCGTATCCAATCACAATTTGTTTGGTGCCTAGTCGCCCGACCAAGACGTTACTGATATATTCTTCTGGTGTCTGATTGGAAAAATCACGTGTAAAAGGGGTAATGATTAAGTGATCGATTCCCGAAAGGGCTAACCGGTGGGTCTTTTCCTCTATATCGTTAATGAGACGCAAATTGTCATCATCCGGATTAATGATTAGACGGGGATGCGGAAAAAAAGTAAGCAAGATCGTTTCACCATCTCTTTCTGCAGCACATTCTCTTAATTTGGATAAGATTTTTTGATGTCCAATATGTACACCATCAAATGTACCGATAGTTACGATAGCATTGGAGAGTGGTTCAAACTCATCTAAACTTTTATATATCTTCACTATAATTAGCTATTTTTTTGTTGCTGTTGAATCGTTGTTCTGTGTAATTTAATTTTTTCAATTAAATCCTGCAAATTCCAGGCATCATCTACGTGAAAATCACCGCTTTTTGTGCGCCTAAGCTTACTGAGATGGGCGCCTATTCCCAATGCCTTCCCAAAATCATGTGCTATAGAGCGGATATAGGTGCCTTTAGAGCAACTGATTCGGAAATATAGGTTGGGCATTTCAATTTTCTCTATATCGAAACTGTTAATGATGATACGTCGTGCTTTCAACTCAACATCTTCTCCGCGCCGTGCTTTTTCATATACACGCTCACCTTTTATTTTAATAGCGGAATGGGCAGGTGGATACTGTTCAAGTTCACCTGCAAATCTTAGTGCTGTTTCGTAAATATCGGCTTCGGTGATATGGGTGTAATCAAATGTTTGATTAACGGCTGTTTCCAAATCGTAGGAGGGAGTAGTTGTACCTAGCGTAATGACACCGGTATATTCTTTGTCTTCCGCTTGGAAGGAGTCAATTCTTTTCGTGAATTTACCGGTACAAATAATCAATAACCCCGTTGCTAAGGGGTCAAGAGTTCCGGCATGACCTACTTTGATTTTCTGAGGTTTCATACTATTGCGGAGTTTACCTACCACATCAAAACTTGTCCATTCTAAAGGTTTATCAACCAATAGAACCTCACCTCCTGCAAAATCGAATGGAGAAGAGAGAGTTTCTTCTACGTTTGTCATTTATATAATTTCCAAACTATGGCCGCTCAATAATAATCCAATAATCACGAGTCCTACGATAATACGGTACCATCCGAATGCTTTAAAACCATACTTTGTTAATACGCTGATAAAGCTTTTAATAGCGATAATGGCGACAATAAAACCGACCACGTTACCCACAATGAGGAGGTTTATTTCCTCACCGCTTAAAACATGCCCTTCCTTCATGAATTTATACAATTTGACAACCGAGGCACCCAACATCATCGGAATCGCCAAGAAAAAAGAGAACTCGGCAGCAGCTTTACGTGTGAGGCTTTGAGTCATACCACCAACAATGGTGCTTGCTGAACGTGATGTTCCCGGAATCAGTGCCAAACATTGATACCAACCGATGATGAAGGCTTGTTTGTAGGAGATATCGTCCGAATTATCGACTTGAGGTCTGTTAAACCATTTGTCCACAAATAATAAGATAATACCGCCGATGACCAGCATTACTGCTACCATCAACGGACTTTCTAAAAGGGAGTCGATGAAATCATTGAGTACTAACCCGAGTATAGAAGCGGGAATAGCGGCTACCACCAACTTATAATAAAAGTCTAGCGATTTAAAAAATCTTCGATAGTATAAAACTAACACGGAAAGGATGGTGCCGAGTTGTATAACGATGGTAAACAGTTTAACGAAAGGAGAGGGCTCCATGCCCATTAATGCTGTTCCGATAATCATGTGACCTGTCGAAGAAACAGGTAAAAATTCTGTTAATCCTTCAATGATTGCCAAGACAATCGCCTGAAAATAGGTCATTTTTAATTATTTTTTTTGTTTTTGGGTTTGTATAAAATGGCAACGAAGCCTAATGCGAATCCGAGAACAACTACGAAAGGTGCTAGCGTTATTTTTGTGAAACTGTAAATATCTTCCGTGCCTGTCATGAGGATGAACCCTAGAACAACCACAAGTACACTAGCAACAAACAGTTGATAGTTTATTTTTTCAAAAACAAAGCCGAATTTTGGCGGTGGGGTATGATGTTGTTTTTTTTCTGACATATTTCGTTGTTCGTAATTTAATTGGACCAATACGATTGCCCTTTATATTTCACCTTTTTATACATTTATGGTTTAACTTTTTAACTCTCTAACCCTTAATTCTTTAACTTTACTATCTATACAAACTATGTGATTTAGCTCTTAGATATTTTGTTACCGCGAAATAAGTGCTGAAACCGGAAATAACAATCCCTAGCGCAACTACTATAAGGAAAATCGCACCAAATTCATACCAGTTACGTAAAAATACCAGATCGGGAATTTGCTTTTGGGCAAATTGCAGGGTAAATATCAATAACAAAATAGCAATTAAGGCACCTAATAAACCGTGGAATATACCATATAGGAGATAAGGTTTACGAATAAAGTTCTTCGTTGCGCCGATAAGCTGCATACTCTTGATAAGAAACCGTTGTGAATAAATTGCTAAGCGGATCGTATTATTAATCAGTGCTACGGCAATGATTAATAGCACAATGGTGAAGCCTAACACCACAATACCAATAATACGGATATTCTTGTTAACCATATCAATAAGTGATTCTTGGTAAACCACCTCTTTTACGCGGCTGTTTTTAGCTGATTTCTGAATAAAAGTCTGTATGCTGTCTGTATTGGCATATTGTTCTTTTAAGTAGACGTCTATAGAAGGCAACAGCGGATTATGTCCCAGATATTCCACGAAATCCTCTCCGAGGTCTTCTTTAAGGTTTTTTGCCGCCAGTTCCTTACTGATATATTCCGTACGTAATACATAAGGATCTTTTTCAAGGTCCTTTTGCATCGCCAATACATCTCCCTCATTCACATTGTCGTTGACAATGATATTGAGAACGATATTCTCTTTGACGTATTTTGATAGATTTTTTGCGTGCACCAGAATCAAGCCTAATAAACCTGTCATCAACAGTACCAAAGCGATACTAATGACCGTTGATACATAAACAGATTTGGTTTTCTTTCTCGGTGAACCTTCTTCGTGAGTAGACATACGCTCTTTTTAATCTAATATTATGATGCGAAAGTAAATAATAATGTGCATTTAAGAAACAATTCGTCCGAATAATTTGCTTAAGCACCTAGACATTTAACATTCAATATATACATTTTATTGCCTATTCTGAAACTTTTATGCCTAAATTGATGTAAAATAGCTATTTTCGCATCTCTTTCAGATTAGCAGCATCATTATTATGGAATACAATCATCAATCGTTAGAAAAGAAGTGGCAACAATTTTGGGCGGAGAACGGTACATTTAAACCTGCGGAGACAACGGACAAACCCAAATATTATGTGTTAGACATGTTTCCTTATCCGTCTGGTGCCGGATTGCATGTAGGGCATCCGCTTGGCTATATTGCGTCGGATATTTTTTCTAGATATAAAAGATTAAAAGGTTTTAATGTATTGCATCCCATGGGGTATGACTCATTTGGGCTACCTGCTGAACAATATGCTATTCAAACGGGACAACATCCGTCCGTTACGACGGAAACAAATATCAAGCGCTATAGAGAGCAACTGGATAATATCGGCTTTTCCTACGATTGGTCGAGGGAAGTGCGTACATCGGAACCCGATTATTATAAATGGACACAGTGGATTTTCATGCAGTTGTTTAATGCTTGGTATAATAAAGAAACGGATAAGGCTGAGTCAATTGATAGTTTAATAGCACGGTTTAAAGACTCAGGCTCTGAGGATATTGAAGCAGTTTGTGATGATGATATATTAACGTTTACAGCTACGGAATGGAATGGCTTTTCGGAAGAAGAGCAGCAACGAGAGTTGTTAAAATATAGGCTGGCTTATTTGCGGGAAAGTACGGTGAACTGGTGTGCTGCTTTGGGAACCGTATTGGCAAATGATGAAGTTATTAATGGTGTATCTGAACGGGGAGGATATCCTGTCGAGCAGAAAAAAATGATGCAATGGTCAATGCGTATTACAGCATATGCTGACCGTTTGCTCCGCGGATTGGATACGGTGGATTGGCCGGAACCTTTAGTAGAAATGCAACGTAACTGGATAGGGAAATCGGTGGGCGCGTCGGTAAAATTTCTGCTACCCCAGTTGCATACAGATATCGAAGTATTTACGACTCGAGTGGATACCATCTTCGGTGTCTCTTTTATCGTTTTAGCTCCGGAACATGAATTAGTTGACACTTTAACTACAGATAATCAACGAGCTGAAATTGAATCTTATAAAGAGAAAACTGCGAAGAAATCTGAACTAGATCGTATGGCGGATACCAAAACGGTATCGGGTGCTTTTACAGGTTCATACGCGAAGCACCCATTGACTGGAGAGGACGTGCCGATTTGGATTGCAGACTATGTTTTGGCGGGATATGGAACGGGAGCTGTGATGGCTGTACCATCTGGTGACCAACGGGATTATGTTTTTGCAAAACATTTTAATTTGCCGATCATTCCGATTTCCGATGCACAAAATATCGAAGAAGAAGCTGATCCTACTAAAGATGGTCGCTATATCAACGCTGATTTTATCAATGGTATGACGTATAGTGAAGCTTTACCCGCATTGATCGGACGTTTGGAAGAGCTCCGTTTAGGTAGGGCTAAAATAAACTATCGGATGCGCGATGCTATTTTTGGTCGTCAGCGTTATTGGGGAGAACCCGTACCCGTATACTTTAAAGATGGATTGCCTTATTTGATAAAAGAGGAGGAGTTACCTTTGTTACTGCCGGAGGTAGACAAGTATTTGCCAACAGAAACAGGTGAACCTCCATTGGGTAGGGCTGAAGGATGGAAGTATAACGGGAAATATGATTACGAGTTGAGTACGATGCCTGGCTGGGCTGGTTCTTCCTGGTATTGGTTTCGCTATATGGATCCCAAAAATGACCAGACCTTTGCATCGAAAGAAGCCGTAGATTACTGGAAAGCTGTAGATTTATATATCGGTGGTTCAGAGCATGCTACGGGTCATTTGCTCTACTCTAGGTTCTGGAACAAAGTGCTGAAAGATCTTGGATATCACAACGAAGAAGAACCTTTTAAAAAGTTGATCAACCAAGGGATGATTCAAGGGCGTTCTAACTTCGTATATCGTGTGCTTGACGAAGAGGGGAAGGGAACAAATGTTTTTGTGTCATATGGTCTAAAAGATAAATACAACACTATTCCATTGCATGTTGATGTAAACATCGTTTATAATGATATACTCGATACGGAAAGATTTAAAGCCTTTCGTCCAGACTTTGCGGACGCGGAATTTGTCTTGGAGAATGGCAAATATATTTGTGGTACGGAAGTGGAGAAGATGTCAAAGTCTAAATTCAACGTGGTTAATCCGGACGACATTATAGAAACCT
This sequence comes from Sphingobacterium corticibacterium, assembly GCF_004208525.1. Taxonomy (GTDB): domain Bacteria; phylum Bacteroidota; class Bacteroidia; order Sphingobacteriales; family Sphingobacteriaceae; genus Sphingobacterium; species Sphingobacterium corticibacterium. Next base: position 715,654 of record NZ_SGIT01000001.1, read on the forward strand.
ATGGCGCCGATACGCTCCGCCTCTACGAGATGTTCCTAGGTCCATTGGAGCAATCAAAGCCTTGGAATACAAATGGTATTGAGGGTGTATATAAATTTTTACGTAAGGTATGGCGTTTATTCCATGATGCCCAGGGAAATCTTGCTATATCGGACGAAGAGCCTAGCAAAGCAGAATACAAGGCACTGCATAAAATCATCAAAAAGGTAGAAGAGGACATAGAGCGTTTCTCGTTCAATACTTCTGTATCGGCGTTTATGATCTGTGTGAATGAGCTGACTGATTTGAAATGTAATAAACGAAAAATATTACAGGATCTCATTATTGTTCTTCAACCTTATGCGCCTCATATTACAGAAGAATTGTGGGGATTACTGGGAAATGAGGCAGGGACAATCTCCTATGCGCCATATCCTGTGTTTAATCCTAGTTACTTGGTTGAGTCAGAATTTGCTTACCCGGTCTCTGTTAATGGAAAAATGAAGATGAATCTATCGTTGGCTTTGGATTTGGATGCAAAGGCAGTAGAGGGAATTGTATTAGCAAATGTAGACGTACAGCGTTATCTGGATGGAAAGACCGTAAAAAAAGTCATTTTTGTGAAAGGTAAGATTATCAATATTGTAGTATAATATTATCACTGTTTTTAGTGGTATTTTGATTTATCATCGTTTTTAGTGATAATTTTAATTATCACTAATTTTGCTGATATGCTGTTGTATACTTATCTTTACGTAAAAGTCGTTATATGATAGCTGTAATATCAGGTGATATAATCAAATCGCGCTCTGTAGATCCGAAAGTATGGATGCCGGCATTGGAGGAAGCCATAGGACTATATTCGGATAAATTTGATATTTTTCGAGGAGATAGTTTCCAAGCGGAGCTCACACGCCAAAATGCATTAACAGCTACCGTCTATATTAAAGCTGCTATGCTGGCGTATAATTTAGATGTACGTATTGGTATTGGTATCGGAACCAAGGAATACGATGCCCCGCATATTAAAAACTCCTTTGGTTCCGCACTTACTTATTCTGGAGAAGCATTTGAAGAACTAAAAAAGGAAACAATATTTTTTAAATCGGCTTATCCCAAGCTTGATGCCGTATGTAATGTGATATTACCTCTAGTCGCAGAATTGACTACCCGATGGACACCTAATATAGCCGAAACGGTGAAAGCGGCATTCCAGAATGAGGGAGCTAACCAAGCTGAATTGGCTAAAATATTAGACAAGAAATATCAAAGTCAAGTGAGCACCGAATTGCAAAAAGCGAGCTATGCTAAAATACAACGCGCATTGGACTATTGTACAAAAGAAATGTTAGCGTTATGAGTATTTTATTTTTAAAACTGTTGCTGGCTCATTTTATAGGTGATTTCGTCTTACAACCCAAAAGCTGGGTGAAGAAACGCAAAGATCACATCCTTTATTTGCTGATACATATTGCGATGCATACCATGCTGCTGGTCCTGTTTTTCATCCCGGAACTATCCGACCAATGGCAAATAATATTATTTATAAGCTGTGTGCATCTGTTGATCGATAGTGCTAAGATTTATTTTGAGAAAAAATTTCCACGACGTACGTTTTTGTTATTCATAGCAGATCAAACGTTACATATCCTGTCATTGGTTGCCGTTGTATGGTATACATATGGCTTACCTGTCAATTGGGAAACGTTATTTTCTGCAAAAAGCCTATTATATGTTTTAGCTTTTGTGTTAACGGTGTTTGTTAGTCCGATTATGTTAAGGGTTTTCTTCAGCAAATGGACGTCCGAAGCGGATGTTGTGAACAAGCCGAAAAATTCTCTTGTCGACGCCGGGATGCTGATTGGTATTATGGAACGGTTGCTGATCGTCCTTTTTATACAGGTAGGATTCCTGTCGGGTATAGGATTTCTTTTGGGCGCAAAATCTATTTTCCGTTTTGGTGACTTAACTAATGCTAAGGACACGAAGTTTACGGAATACATCCTCGTAGGTACCTTAGCTAGTTTTGTTATTGGGATAGCAATCGGTTATGGTTTACGGCTAGGCTTGAAGTATCTCGTATAGTTTCCACAAGGGGTAATAACTATCTTCCATAGGCCTAAATAAAAAAGCAGTTATAATTTAACTGCTTTCACCAATGCCGCTACTTCTTCAGCGACCGCTGTTTCTGTCCCATCCGTGATGGCCGACGAATGAAAATATTCGGTACCTGTTTCCTGCCAAATATGCCCAATATTGGTGGAGCGTAAACCTCCGCCAGGCATAATAACAATACGACTACGAGCTCGCAGTACCAAACGTTTCAATTCCTCCTTTCCTAAATCTACATTGGGCGCACAGCCAGAAGTGAGGACTGTCGTAAAACCACAATCGATAATATCTTCTAATGCTTCTATGCTGTCCGTGACCTCATCAAACGCCCTATGAAAAGTGCAAGGTTTTCCACCCGCCAATCTAACTAATGCCCCGTTTCGTCGTCTATCAATATTCCCTGCCGAATCCAGTACACCAAATACAAAACCATCCACGCCTAATGCATCATATAGGGTTATGTCTTTTTGCATTTGCGTAAACTCGTGATCCGAATACACAAAATTACCACCTCGGGGTCTTACCATAACGTTGAGTGTAATTTTTAATTCGCGGCGTACGATTTCTGTCTCCTGCAAATCGGGGCTTGTCCCACCGACTTGCATATTGGTACAAAACTCTACACGGTCAGCGCCGTATTGTTGTGCTATCCGTGCTGCTTCTATATTAAAACAGGCAATTTCTATTTTTGGCATCTTTATTTGAGATAATGTGGAGAAAATATAAGTTCATTTCCGACATAGTCATACTTCGCATAATTAAATCCGCCATGTATACAATATGCACCATATTCTCCTTGTTTACTAAGGGCAATAAATCCAACCTGTATGTTATCTAATGTTTTCTTCCGGTTTTTGGTGAAATTAATAATTCGATTTACCGCCTCTTCACAAGCTTTTTGAGGCGTGTGACCTTGGCGCATTAATTCAACCACCAGATGTGAACCTACTGTGCGGACAACTTCTTCGCCGTGTCCAGTGGCTGTAGCTGCCCCCACTTCGTTGTCGACATATAGTCCCGCGCCAATAATAGGGGAATCGCCAACCCGTCCATGCATCTTAAAAGCCATGCCGCTGGTTGTACAGGCTCCCGAAAGATTGCCGTCTGCGTCTAATGCAATCATGCCGATGGTATCATGGTTTTCAATATTGACAACAGGTTCGTACTTTGCTGTTTTGAGCCATTCCCGCCATTCTTTTTCCGAAACTTCCGTTAATAGATTTTCTAATGGAAATCCTTGTTCTTGTGCAAACTGTTGTGCGCCGTCGCCAACGAGCATCACGTGTGGTGTTTTTTCCATTACTGCCCGGGCTACTGATATAGCATGTTTTACCCCTTCTAGCGCAGCTACAGATCCAATATTCGCATTTTCATCCATAATACAAGCATCCAACGTCACTTTACCGTCTCTATCCGGACGCCCTCCGTAACCTACGCTGCGCTCGGTAGCGTCAGCTTCGGTATAACGTACTCCCTGTTCGACAGCATCTAATGCACGTCCTCCTGTAGAAAGAATTTTCCACGCTTCTATATTCGCTTTCAACCCAAAATCCCAAGTGGAAAGAACGATAGGTTTGTTTATCGGGCTCTGTAGTGGTTTTAGCTGTTGGGCATAACTGGGATGTAATCCAAGCAGGAGCGAACCAACGCCCATATTTTTTAAAAATTTTCTCCGCGAATCCATATGAACAAATCTAGAAAAACCTAACGAAATCCCTATAAAAAATGAATTACTCATAAAAAAATAGCCTAGGCATTGGTGAATACAAAGCATTTTATTTAGGTTTGTAACATCATGAGTACGACATCATATTTATCAGATAGGATTAATAATTTATCCGAATCAGCGACCTTAAAAATGACAAAATTAGGGCGCGAATTAGCCTCTAAAGGTATTAACGTTATTAGTTTGAGTGTAGGAGAGCCAGACTTTAATACACCCGATAACGTGAAGGATGCAGCAAAAAAAGCGCTAGACGAAAACTATACACGTTATTCTCCGGTACCGGGTTATCCAGAACTCCGCCAAGCCATTGTGAACAAATTGAAAAATGAAAACGGGTTGGATTATGAGCCTTCGCAGATTGTGGTATCTACGGGTGCGAAACAATCACTTTCTAACGTTATCTTGACATTGATCAATCCCGGTGATGAGGTTATTATCCCTACACCATACTGGGTCTCTTATTCAGAGATGGTCGTTTTGGCAGAAGGAAAATCCGTATTTATCGATACGGATATTGATTCGGATTTCAAGATCACTGCTGCGCAATTGGAAGCAGCTATTACGCCGAAAACAAAATTGTTTATGTTCTCTTCACCTTGTAATCCAACAGGTTCGGTTTATAGCAAGGAAGAATTAGCAGCATTAGCTAAGGTTTTCGAGAAATATCCCCATATTTTCATCTTGTCTGACGAAATTTATGAACATATTAATTTTATCGACAAACATGAATCTATCGCCCAATTCGAATCTATCCGTGATCGCGTTATCATTGTAAATGGTTTTTCCAAGGCTTTTGCGATGACAGGTTGGCGTTTAGGGTATATAGCTGCCAATAAGGAAATTGCTGCCGCGAACGATAAATTACAGGGACAAACGACTTCTGGGACTTGTTCCATTGCACAACGAGCAGGTATTATTGCTTATAATGATGGGTTGGAAAGCGTAAATGAAATGAAAGAAGCATTTTTACGCAGACGCCAACTTGTATATGATTTATTGAATGATATTCCGGGAGTGAAAACAAATCTCCCAGAAGGAGCATTTTATTTCTTCCCCGAAATCAGTTCGTTTTTTGGAAAAAAAGATGCACAAGGCAATGTAATTAAAGATTCCTCAGATCTTGCGCTATATCTGCTCAATGAAGGACATGTCGCAACGGTTGGAGGTGATTCTTTTGGAAATAACAACTACATCCGTCTTTCGTATGCTGCTTCAGATGAAAACTTGAAGGAGGCTCTTCGGCGGATAAAAGAGGCGTTAGGAAGGTTGTCTTCTTAGCATTTTTTGTCTACGAATATGTTAAATATTAGTAGAGACGCAACATGTTGCGTCTCTACTTCATATAGATCTGTATGAAACTGAAATTCGATGGCTTTATTCTGGCTCTATTTTGTTTCATTGTTTTAGCTTATTACTTTCCGCAGCTATATCTGTGGCAGGGCGGACAGATAATCGGATTGACAACAAGCATCGGTGTATCCCTGATCTTCTTTTTCTACGGACTTAAATTAAGTTTCCAACAATTGAAAGTAGGACTACGCAATTGGAAACTTCACCTACTGGTACAAGGAGCAACCTTTGTCCTATTTCCGCTGCTCTTACTACCATTTTATCCATTTGTCCAAAACGAATTACAGTACGATTTTTGGCTCTCTTTTTTCTTTTTGGCAGCATTGCCATCCACAGTGTCTTCTTCTGTGGTGATGGTTTCCATTGCCCGAGGGAATATTTCGGCCGCGATTTTCAATGCTAGTATATCGGGATTGATAGGTGTGATTATTACGCCATTATGGATGCAGTTTTTTCTTGATTTTGGCGAGATTGATGTTTTTGGCGATGTGTATTGGGGTTTGATAAAGGAAATTATTATCCCGGTTATTGCAGGGCTACTATTGCAGCCGTATTTGGGTAAATGGGCTTTAAGATATAATCGACAATTAACGTTGTTCGACAAATCCGTTATTTTACTCATTGTCTATTGTAGTTTCGCTGAATCATTTGTAAGTGGCGTGTTTGAAAGCATGGGGAAGTTATATTTGCTATGGACTTTTGTAGGTGTAGTGCTATTGTTTATACTTGTCTACGGATTGATTTATGTGTTCGCTAAATTTGTCCTCAACTTCAATAGGGAAGATTGTATAACGGCCTTGTTCTGTGGTTCAAAAAAATCATTGACTCACGGGTCGGTATTTGGAAAATTTCTGTTTGCCCACTCCATTAGCGCAGGTCTATATTTTTTGCCGCTAATGATTTTCCATGCTTTTCAGATATTGGTCGTTACGGTGATAGCACAACGATATCATCGTGAAGATACTATTTAAATAGTTCAAACCCATATTTTGCGTTACTCCAAAATTGGTCTAAAGCGATAATACGTGGTTTGAAGAAATTGATCAAGGTAGGCCAATCCTCTGCTTTAAAAACGGAAACGTTTTTGTCGAGTTCTATTCCGATACGAGTGGTGTTTTTGCCGTATTCATCATAGTGGTTTTCACTCCATATCCACTCTTCTCCAAGTTCGGCATGCAATACATTTTTGTATTCTTTAAATTGCGTAAACATCAATTCCCGTATACCTTCATCTGGATGGCTGATTGCTACATAAATTTTTGCAGTTTTATGGTCTGCTTCCATACGGAAGTAAAGATGTTTGATGCCTGTTTTATAATTAACCCAATTGATTTTTAACCCGTCTTCATTTGGAACCAAGGACATAAACCGACCAAAACTTGTCCAAAACTGCTCTTTTAATTTTTTTGCTTCCTCTTTTGAATACAATATCTTTTGCTGAAAATGTTACTGCCAGTGATTACTAAAAACTTCATAGATGTCTCATGAAAGTTTTCCAAAACTATCAATTAATAGCCAAACTTTTATAACACTTTTTGGTTTAGTCTGTATGGATAGAAAAAAATCATTATTGTTGTTGGCAGCAGTAGCGGCAGGTACAACTTTATATAATTTGCTGAAGCCCGTTAAATCGAATATAGCGGTGGTACAAGGTTTCCAGAAGGAAAAATATCTAGGAGAGTGGTATGAGATTGCCCGTATGGATTTTTATTGGGAAAAAAATCTTAAAAATGTACTGGCTACCTATGCTTTGAATGACGATAGCAGTATCCAGGTCAATAATCAGGGATATGATATGGCAAAAGAAAAATATAAGCAAAGCATTGGCAGAGCAAAGTTCGTTAGAACAGAAGAGGAGGGGGCTTTGAAGGTTTCTTTTTTCGGTCCGTTTTATTCCGGATATAACGTTGTGATGATTGATGATGATTATCGTTATGCTTTGGTGTTCGGCGAAAATCTTGATTATATGTGGATACTATCACGGGATAAAACAATACCGGATGATGTTAAGCAGAAGTATCTCGCTTATGCTAGACGTTCAGGATATGCGATTGATAAATTGGTGTGGACGTTACAGGAATAATAAGAAATAGGCAAGGGTTAAATAATAATCCTTGCCTATTTTCGATGGTGGAGAATATCGGAGTCGAACCGATGACCTTTTGGCTGCCAGCCAAACGCTCTAGCCAGCTGAGCTAATCCCCCTTTTTTTAAAATCATTCAAACTTAGATAAAATGCTTTGCATTCACAAACTGAATGTTAAATAAGTTCATGCAGCATACCGTTAAAAATAAAAAAGTGTATCGTACCTAATAGAAAAAATCATCATGAGGATTTATTACCTTAAAATCTTTTCCATCTTTCTGCCTTTCGCCAGTTCGTCCACCAACTTGTCTAAATATCGGACTTGTCTTGTTAAGGGGTTTTCAATTTCTTCTATCCGATAGCCACAAATTACACCGGTTATGAGCGATGCGTTAGGGTTAAGATTAGCTCTCTCAAACAATATTTCAAAGGTTATGTTTTCATCAATAAGTTCTTGTAGTTTTTTGTTATCAAATCCCGTCAGCCACTCGATGACTTGATGTAACTCTTCTATTGTTCTACCTTTGTTTTTCACTTTGATCACGTAATGGGGATAAACGGAAGCAAATGTCATTTTTGCTATTCGTTCATTATGTTCAGAAGTTGTTTTCATTTCAGATTTTTTTGTGTTTCAGTCGCCTCTGATAAACTTAAATGCTTAAATATACGAAATGTAGGTCTAAGGAGTAGGGCATAGTTGATTTTATTGTTAGTCTCATCAAGTCAAAAAAAGACGATTGTAAAATAAATTCAGACGAACATTTTTCATATAAAAGATGTTCTTATATAGAAGACTAACGATACGTTAAAGAAAAAAGATATACATTATGAGCATAGTTATAAAAATAGATATGTTGAAAAAAAATTGCTTAGCAAGCATAATACTGATGAGTATACTATTCAGCGCTTGTAACGGAGGATCAAGACCATCATCTGCGGATAGGACCGATTCTCTTTCGCAACCCATCGAAGATAATGGTGTCCCGTTGAATAATCTAGAACGAAATAGAGATACGGATACTGTCGATCAGCAACTAGAAAATAATTCCGGCGTTCCATTAGATAATTTGAACCGCGACAACAGTAAGGATACGATTAACCGCCCGGGTTTAAATTGAGCATCTTTCGCAAAAAATAAAGCCCGACCTATTATAGGGGTCGGGCTTTATTTTTTGCAGAGAGAGCGGGATTCGAACCCGCGATACGGTCATCCCGTATACAGACTTTCCAGGTCTGCTCTTTCAACCACTCAGACATCTCTCTTTTCGGTGTGCAAATATACAATATTTATATTTTAAACCTAATTTTAAATCTTTTTTAATAAATTGAAAAGATGAAAGGACTGTTGACATACAGTTGTCATTCCATGCCATAATTTTGTTACAGTAATAAGATTTATAAAAGACTATTTATTGATTTTTAATTATTTAACGGTATGGGAACCACAGCAATTTTAACAAAGGAAGAGTTTTTGAAACATTGGTTAGGGCATCGCGATCTGACTCGTCGAACATTGGAAAAATTTCCAGAAAAAGAGCTTTTTGATTTTTCAATAGGGGGTATGCGATCTTTTTCGGAATTGATCATGGAATTATTGTCCATCGCCGAACCCGGACTGCGAGGAATCGTAGAAATAGATAATCAACCTTATAATCACAAATTAGCTTTGAACACAAAAGAAGATCTTTTAGCAAAATGGGATGCAGATACGCCGAAAATCATTGAGCTGTTCAATCAGATTCCGGAAGAAGACTTTCATTTGGTGCATAATTTATTCGGCGAATATAAATTTCCTATATACAGTAACCTGTTATATTTTATTGACAACGAAATTCACCACCGGGCACAAGGGTTTGTGTATCTACGGGCGCTGGGTATTGAGCCTCCTTTTTTCTGGGACAGACCATAACGCAATTGTCGAGAGTTGTAATTTGATAAAGTGCCCTATGTGATTTTAGTAACGTGGGGCATTTTTTATGAAGTAAATTTAACCTGAATATTGGCCAGTAATGCTTTGACATGTTCTTTGAGTTTCTCCGGCTCTAAAATACGTGCTTGATCCGCAAACATGAGATACCAGCGGGCAAACTCCTGTTCCATGTTTCTACAGGCGAAGGTCATCATAACCTCCGTGTCAATTATCTCTTCCGATACAAACCCATAATAGGAGCGTTCCCATTCCATATAACGCGCGTATGCAAAAGGTACAGCTATTCGTATGGTTATGGTTGGCGCAGGTTCTTCTTTTTCTAGATAATGTGATAATGACTTATGCGTTCTGGTAAAAGGAGTAGATGCTAGTTGGATTCGTTGGATTCGATCGATGCGAAATTGCCGATAATCTTTTCGCAGGTGACAGTAAGCGATAAAATACCAATAGTTTCCCTGGTGAAATACACCTACGGGTTCGATTTCCCGATGTACGGCGGTACTGTACGTACCGCTCTGATAATCCATATTAACCATTTTATGTTGAGCGATACTTTCAAATAATATGGATAGTGCAGAAGGTACGTTTTCGTTAAATCGATGTGTTAGCGAGCCCATTAACATATTTTCTTCCAGTAACGTTACATTTAGCTTCTCGTTGTAGCGAAGGTAGGCTTTGATTTTATTGAGTGCAGAACTAAAATGCCGGAACAGATCAGGATCTACAAATTTCTGCATCAACTTTTCTGCTGCAGCAAGAGTTAATATTTCTTCCTTAGAAAATTTAGTGGGTGGCAACCGGTATCCCTCCACCAGTCCGTAGCCTGTGCCTGCTTCGCCGTAAATGGGAATACCCGCTTGTTCCAGTGCTTTTATATCACGATAAATTGTTCGTTGGCTAACTTCAAATTGTTCGGCAAGATCCTGTGCCTTCACAATAGGTTTTGCCTGCAGTTGAAAGTAAATAGCAACAATCCTATTAAACCGCTTTGTAACCTCCATGCAGTAAAAGTAAACATTTTGAAACGAAAGAAAGCCAATCTTAGATTGGCTTTCTTTCGTTTTATGTCTCTTTTTTAGCGAGAACAATCGGCCGTCCATGTGCGACCGTCTCTTAGATAAGCAATCTTCAAGCTGGATGCTGTAATCCGGATGGTTCCGAGTTCTCCGCCGTTAAAGACGAGCGTGTTATTTTCGCCTTTTTCCATGGTAATATCACCTAAAGTTGGAATACCGTCCGAAAAATTGAAGGTATAATTATTGCCGACTTTTGTAACGGTGACCGAACCGTTTGTCTCGGGTACGTCTTCGTCATCAGAACTATTAAAAGAAACTGATCCTTCATACTTTCCCAAAAACAAATCATTGTCCGCGGGATCATCGTCTTTACTACAAGAGCTAAACGCGATAAATGTAATAAACAATAAACTCAAAATTTTAATACTCGTTTTCATATAATCTAATTTAGTAAATCTTAAAACTGTTACAGATATATTACAATCGAAATGCCAGTTAGCATTTTGTTAACAAAAATTAACGTTCTTGATCTGTTGCTTTTGTTGCACCTTTTATTTGTTCGACGATTTCTTGTTGAAGCGTTGCTTGGCTTTTAAGCATGGCGGTCGTGCTTTCCGTAAAGCTTCCTGCATTAGAAAGAATCTCCTGAAAAATACGAAGCAATGTATTTTCCGTTTTTTCGCAGACTTCGATGACCTGGTCGCGTCCGATTGCCTCTACCGAAGGTTTTTCTTCTTGCCAGCGCGTATATAGATTGCCGGCCACCCATTCCCGTTCAGAAAATGGACTATCCTCTTTGGCTAGCACACCATTGAGCTCCGATTTGAATTGCTGTGTTAGTTGCATACATTTTTCCAAAAACGCTATCAAGTCTATATCCTTGTTGGCATCAGCAGAAGAAATAATTGCGCGGTAAATTTCAACACGCTCTGTAAGGATCTGAATAAGATCGTGCAGCTGTGTGGCATGTGTATTTGTGTTGTTTTCCATAAACAAATAAGATATTGTCTATTCTATGAACAATTTCATCGGGATTCAGTTTCTAATAAGAGAAGTATTAACGCTTAAGTTTTATAATTATATAAATTCAATATGGAAACCAGTCTAATTACCAAGGAGCAACTTGACAAGATTGTAGAGCGAGTAGAAGGAGAATTTCGGGCATATTTCACATCGGAGGAATCAAAAGTAAATTCGTTACGCGATTGTTTTTTTAAGCCGGAGATATATGAGAAAGAGAAGTTATTAAGCCTAGATCAGGAGATATTTCAGTTGCTTCCGAAAGAGATTCAAGAAAAAACACACGAGTTGATTGCCGAGTTGACGAAAGTAGATTGATATGTAACAAACATAAATGTTATTTTTTCTTCCACTGTAGGATACACGATATCGCATAATGATCGGAGAGCGGTATATCATTTCCATCGGTAAAATATTGCTTTTCCAGTTTATATCTTTGAGGACAAAATTCAATAAACGTGCTATTACGAAAAAAGATTTTATCGATACTTTCACAACTATCCGTTAGCGTTAGTTTCTCACTTGGAACAAAAGTGGGATAGGGCAGTGGACATTTTCCATTTTTCATTAGCATGACCCATACATCTTGCACGCCCGTCTGTTTGGTAAACCATGATAAGTTATCCCAGGCAGCTGCAAAATGTGCGTTAAAATCGCCCATCACGATAATAGCATTGCTGGCAGAATGCGTGGTGATATAGTCTACTAACTGTTCGATATTTTTTTGTCGGGCGGTAGCTGCATATTTGTCATCCCGAGCCGTAGCATGGATGTTGTAAACATCGACATTGACTGATTTTGCGATGGTGATACGGGAAAAAGAAAATCCCTTCGCTGCTAAGCAATCTGAGCCATTACAATGCTGCCAAGGAATACGACGTGTTTCTTGGATTGGGTATTTGGACAAGGTATTGAGTCCATCGCCGTAAGGCACTGCCATTTTATGTTCAGTGCGATAACGATGCCTATTATCCTCTCCATAAAGTTCGTGATGATAATGGAAATCTTCCTGCACATTGACAATATCAAAACGATTGATTTTTTTAGAAATTTCTTTCATACTGCTTGCTCGTGAATTTACGGCGGCAGAAAGGAAATCAGGCAGACCTGCTACATTATAGGTCAATAAGGATAGCTCACCTTCACTGCGCTCTTCCAATGCAATTGTGTGCTCCTCGATATAAGATATAGAATTTGTGTTGGAGTGTGTGGTTTTGGTGAAATAAAGACCACAAACAATGGGGAGGAATGAAACAGACAAAACTTTTCGCCAGTATTTCTTTCTATGCGATATCATATTGAATGCATGGTTTTATTTTTATACATCAAAGCTAGTGCATGAGTGTTAGATATTTGTAAACCATCTATTATGCTTCCGTATGGAAATGATGTATTAAAGGTAAATAAGTATATGAAATTTCATAAATCATTAATATTCAGTTTCTATTAAGAAAATATGTCATGTTTATTTTCGTAAAAACAAACATCTAAGTATATGATAAGAATCGCTTTTTTTGCGGAGATCTTGTTTGAAGAATATGATGGTGCTGCCCGTACCATGTTTCAAATCATCAATCGAATCGATATAGAACGTTTTTCTTTCTTTTTTATTTATGGAAAAGGACCGGAAGAGATAGAAGGACATGCCTCGATTCGTATACCCACGCTCAATACAGGTTTAAATGCAGACTACAGTATTAGTCTGCCGGCGTTGGTAAAGGGGCAGATTAAGCAACAATTGGATGCGTTCCAGCCGGATGTTATCCATATTGCTACCCCTTCTTTATTGGGTTTTTTTGCTTTACGTTATGCGCGATCACGAAATATTCCGGTTATCAGTCTTTATCACACCAATTTTCTTTCTTATATACCCTATTATTTTCGGAAGGTTCCTACGCTTATTAAACCTGTGCAACGCTGGATGACGTCTGCTACTCGACGATTTTATAACAACTGTGACGTGGTCTATGTACCGTCCTGTGCTATGCAAAAACAGCTGGAGGATCTAGGTGTAGAAAGAGATAAAATGATCTTATGGCAACGTGGCATTGATTTAAAGCTTTTCAATCCGGAAAAAAGAGATAGGGCTTATGTGCGCGATATTACGGGAAACGACAATCCCAATATATTGTTTGCCAGTAGGTTGGTGTGGGAAAAAAATATACAAACTTTGATCGAAATTTATAAACGGCTTCAGAGATCGCATTTGCCCCATAATTTTATTGTGGCGGGTGATGGAGCTGCAGGGGAGGAGATGAAACGGCAAATGCCAGAAGCTATTTTTTTGGGGACATTATCCCACAGCGATCTTGCGAAACTGTATGCTTCATCGGATATTTTTGTTTTTCCGTCGATCTCGGAAACCTACGGAAATGTGGTTGTAGAAGCAATGGCTTCTGGCCTTCCCTGTGTTATCGCTGATGGCGGAGGAAGTGCAGATTTGGTACGACACGGACAAACTGGCTATAAATGTCTGCCTAGGTCTGCAGAGGATTTTCTTATTTATATCAGGATGTTGCTCGCAGATCCGACGTTACATAAATTTATCAGTGACACCGGAATCGCTTACACGGAAAAATTAGACTGGAAAAACCTGGTAGATCGCTATTTTGACGAAGTGACGCGATTAGGATTGCAATCCAACAAAAATATTGTCTGGGAAGCTTGCTAATGTACAAGAAAAGCCTTAAAATTTTAATGTTTGCCTGTATCGTTGTTCCCATAGCAATATTTATTGTTCAGGTGGATTTCGCGATCGTTTTGGCTGAGCTTCGGAAAATTGGATCGGGTTTTTTTGTCATTCTATTGATCACTCTTATAGCGTATATGCTCGGTACAATAGGTTGGTGGATTTGTTTAGGATCAGAACGTACTCGCATTTCTTTAGGGCAGCTTTTTGGAATTAGGCAAATTGGCGAAACGGTAGGGCTTTATAACCCGTCGAGCGTCGTCGGAGGGGATATGCTCAAGAACGAACTATTGAAATCCTACTCCATTTCAAACAGCAATGCATCAACATCTGTTGTCGTGTCACGTGTTACCGCCATATTATCACAACTGCTGCTTTTCATCTTATCTCTTTGTTGGTTAGTGGTTATCATGGATAATTCACGACAAGCGTTTTGGCTATATGGTTTATGCATACTGATTGCATTATTACTTTCATTAAAAATATTGTTTTTCTATCTGCTACATCAAAAGCGGAGTACAGTTGAGACGCAAGAGGTAGGCTCTTTTAATTTATGGCAACGCCTCTGTAAGGTTATTCGTAGTTTAGCCGTGCAAACACGATATTTTTTTCAGCATCACACAAAGCTCTTTTGGTGGTCTTACTTTTTCTTTTTTTTACATTGGTTGATAGGAGGCCTGGAATTTTATTTTATCCTTCGTTTTCTGAACTACGATGTACCGTTAATGCATAGCGTATGGATGGATATGGGCGTCATGATCTTTAAAAGCGTCGGTGCATTTATACCAGGGCAGTTAGGGATAGAGGAATTAGGTAATAAGATACTGTTGGCGAGTATAAGTATTCAGGGGTCTACCGTATGGATAACTGTATCGATATTGCGCCGTGCTCGTCAAATATGTTGGATATTAGTGGGGGTAATCTGTTATGTTTTTGTCCGCAAAACCGATACGCTTAGCATTTTCAAACATGGAAATACTGTTCGTTAGTCACAAGTATCCACCTGCTACTGGAGGGATGGAAAAGCAAAGTTATGAGCTGATTGAAGGCATGCATGCACACGCCATTGTACGAAAAATTGTTTATACAGGGGAAGAAAGCTACTTTCAGTTTTTTCGCAAATTAAATGGACGTATCCTATCGATGATACATCGATACCCTAAGATCGGTATAATACATTTTAATGATGGGTTGATAGCGGCTGTTGGCCTCTGGCATGTAGGCTATACGCATCTGCGTAGGGTCGTTACGCTCCACGGGTTAGATGTCGTCTTTCCACTTAAGGTCTATCAACGTTTCATTTTACCGCGATTTAATCGATACGATCATATCGTCGCAGTCAGTCATGCAACGGCTACCGCGGCTATCAGACGCGGGATAGACAAAAAGAAGGTTTCGGTTATCGCAAATGGTATTGATCATCAGTTGGAACCGAAAAATAATATCGAGGATTGGGAACAGTTTCGGCACAAATATCATTTGCCGGCTCATCGTAAAATTTTAGTAACATTAGGTAGGCCTGTTAAGCGAAAGGGTTTTTCGTGGTTTATTCGTGAGGTACTTCCGTTGCTTCCGGAAGAATATCATTTAGTCATGGCTGGTCCATTGTCTAAAGAGCCATCAAAAGTAGACAAACTGTTGGCGGGTTTACCGGAGAGGTGTCGCACCCTATATATGCTTTTTATGGGCTATCCTTCAGACCAAGCAGCGCTATGTACTTTATTAAACGATCCTGCATATGACAAAAAGATCACGCATCTAGGCAAATTACCGTTGGAAGAGGTAGAAATTCTGTTGAGTCATGCCGAGGCATTCTTAATGCCTAATATTAAAGTTGAAGGCGATATGGAGGGGTTTGGTCTGGTATGTCTGGAAGCAAGTGCCTGTGGGGCATTGGTGCTGGCGTCAGCACTGGATGGAATTACAGATGCTATACAACACCAAAAAAATGGCATACAGGTGGAACCGGAGAATGCAGAGGCTTGGTCGCAAGCAATCCAACACCGGTGGGATACGGAAGGGCAGCAGCGGTATGCTTTTCGTAAGTACACATTAAATCATTTCGGTTGGGACAAAATGGTAAATGATTATGCCGTATTATTTAAGAGGTTGTGTCAACATAAAAAAAGAGGCTTTTAGCCTCTTTTATTTTTTATCGTATCAAACAATATTAAACGTTCTCTTGGTTTAAATGTTGTTTATAGATTGCTTTCTTAATCTGGGTACGACGAGTTACTGATTTTTTCTCGTATGCTTGACGAGAACGAAGTTCACGTAATACACCAGTTTTTTCAAATTTCTTTTTGAAACGTTTCAACGCTCTGTCTAAAGATTCTCCTTCTTTTACATTTACGATAATCATGCTTTAAATACCTCCTTTCGTGCCCTTTTAATTTTTTGTGTGTGCAAAGATAGAGAAATAATTTAGATATAGAAAGGGATTGTCTAAGAAATGTTTCATAATCCCAATTTTTTTACAATTTCTTCCAAAGGCTCTTCCTGACTACACAATGCGGTTTGAAATCCTAATTTTTCCGCTGTTTCCAAATGTTGTGGACTATCGTCAATAAACAAAGTTTCTTGTTGTTGAATGCCTGTATCAATCACTAAATGGTCAAAAATATCCCGATTGGGTTTGCGTAAACCTATTACATGTGAATAATATGTTTTCTCAAAGAATACCGAGTTGTCCGGAACACCATATTTTTCCTGAATATGTTGCATGCAATATGCATAGTGAATTTCGTTGTTATTACTCAGCAAAAATAGGCGATATTTTGTTTGCAGGTACTCCAATATTTCATGTTTGCCTTCTGGCACTCCGATTAATAAAGCATTCCAAGCGTCATTAATTTGTTTATCGGTCAGGTCTGGGCAGTTTGCTCGCTCTCGAATCCCATTCCTAAATTCAGCGGCACTAATTTCTCCTCGATCAAAAGAGTCAAATAGGGGATCTTGTGCCCGATGTCCAAAAAAATCATTTACATTTTTGATACCCAAGGATATAAAGGCTTCTCGCACGCGAACAAAGTCAATCATAAAAATAACATTGCCGTAATCGAGTATAATATTTTTAATTTTTTGCATGGAAAATTTTGTTTTCTCCGTGCAAATATCGATAATTGCATCGTCAAAACGGAATGACAGTGCGTTCTTTTTGATAGGTTAAAAAACTGCGCCTATAGCTCAGTCGGTTAGAGTAGAAGACTCATAATCTTTTGGTCCCTGGTTCGAGCCCAGGTGGGCGCACAAATCGAAAAGTCGTTTT
Source organism: Sphingobacterium corticibacterium (assembly GCF_004208525.1). GTDB lineage: Bacteria > Bacteroidota > Bacteroidia > Sphingobacteriales > Sphingobacteriaceae > Sphingobacterium > Sphingobacterium corticibacterium. The sequence continues at coordinate 732,830 of NZ_SGIT01000001.1, forward strand.
TCTGCAAAGGAAAGCGACTTTTTTCGTTTCTTAGGGCACTTTAGGGACATTTGTCCTACGTTGCATCGGATACCCCGAAACGGCGTGATTTGCATAATTTTTTGTTGAACTTCACGTAAAACCGTTACAAATACGTTACGGAAATTTTTGCGTGCTAATTCTAATGAATTATGGCAACCGTTAGCGACAAGGTGTTTGAGCACCACAAGAAAGCCGATGGAACGTACAATGTGAAAATCTGTATCCATCACAAGGACCAAAGAAAGTATCTTGACACAAACCATTACGTTGTCAAGAAGCAACTGACCAAGGATTACAAAGTCAAAGACCCGTTTATCGCGGACAAGGTCGAGCAACAGCTAAGGGACTATCGAAAGATGATCAGCGAACTCGACGATCGGCTGGATTATTTTACCGCTGAATCTCTACGCGATTACCTGCGAGACAAAGATGAAGATGTCGATTTTATCAAGTTTTTGATCAGCATATAGAACGTCTAAGAAAAGAAGATCGAATCGGAACCGCAAACAACCACCGGAAAATCCGCAACAGTTTGGTCGATTATTTCAACCGCTCGGCCGTATCCATCAAGGAGATCAACTCCAATATGCTGATTGCCTATGAACGTTACATGCGGTCAGAAAGGACGATGACACGTATAAATCAATTGGGAAATGAAGTGACAACAAAAGAAAAAGGTTTGTCTGACAGCGGCCTGCACAACAAGATGCGAGACCTACGTACCTTGTTCAACGCCGCGAGGGATCATTATAACAATGAAGACCTTGGAATATACCGCATCAAACATTATCCATTCAAGAAATACAAGGTTGGTTCCTCACCCCTCACCAAGAAAAGGAACAATACACTTGAACAAGTATTGACTATTCGGGATTGTGTAACCATCCCCGGAAGCCGTGCGGAATTAGCAAAGGAACTTTATATGCTTTCGTTCTACCTTTGTGGCATAAATGCCGTAGACCTGTACCAAATAACAGAACGTGACGTTAGAAACGGACGTTTAGACTATAACCGTTCCAAGACACAAGACAAACGTAAGGATAATGCCTTTATCAGTATTAAGATTGTTGATGAAGTAAGCCTTTATTGGAAAAATATTTAGGGAAATTGCGTGAACGCTATTCAAGTGCCAATGCCCTTAATTGGGCGTTATGTAAAGGCATGGAGCAATTACGCAAGTTGACTGGCATACCCGAACTAACTTTGTATTGGGCGAGACACACATTTGCGAACACGGCAAGGAATAATTGTCGCATGAGCAAAGACGACGTAACTCTTGCACTCAATCACGTTGACGAAGGCAATCGTCCTACGGACATCTATATCGCCAAAGACTGGAAGATTGTGGATGACGTTCAACGGAAGGTCATTGCACAGCTTATAAAATTCGAAATTAAGGTGATCAAGAAGGTACAAATGGAAAGCGAAACAGAAAAAAACGCTGCCTAATAAAAGAGAATGAATTACATGGGAATAATTTTCTCATGTAATTCATCTTAAGTATTTTAAATACGTAAATTTGAGTATCGATGAAAAATGTAGTTTGGTTTTTTATTACCTGCATCATTGCAACGATAGGCTTTTTTGCAGCCTTATCTATGAGAACCCCGTGGATAGGATTTGCTGTAGCTTTTGGTATATGGTTTATATTTATATGGACTACAACTAAGCCACGTAGGAGGTGATAAAATATCCATAGTACACAGATCAAAGTTTGGCTTATGTTATTATACGACGTGAAAAATTGATTTATTGACCAAAGAACCTTTTATCGCTTTGTCAGACAAACTGATACCCTCCTTTTCAAAAATCTTTTCCAGTTCGTATATTTCTCTAATGATGTACACGGTTTTGCCGTGTTCTTCAAGGTACAATGCCAATTCATTCATCTGCTCTAAATCTTCATCTATCAGGATGAATCTGGAATACTCCCGTAGAAATTTATTTTCAATGGAAGCGGGTTCAATTTTTTTATTCACTATTATAAAAGGTGCTGTCTGCTGTTGATTTCTCATAGGATTATTGCATTACGAAATTTCTCAATCAGAATGACCGGCTATTATCTGTTTCGATAAAACCGGCCATTCATTTCAACTATAATTAGCAACTACTGCCAGCCACCGCCGACAGCTCGGTAAAGTGCTGTAATGGCATTTAAACGTAGCGTTTTCAAAGAGGCAAGCTCCAGATCAGCCTGCAATTTGCTTGATTGGGCAACGATCACTTCCAGATAGGTTGCCTCCCCATATTGATATAATTTTAGGGAGTTGTTTACGACGTTTTCAGCTTTTTCTACCAATCCGATAGCAACAACTTCCTGCTCTTGCAGCTTTTCAATCTGCACCAGCGCATCCGAAACTTCACCGTAGGCATTCAGCACGGATTGCTTGAAGTTGATCTCACCCTGTTCAGATGCGATCTTGGCCTGTTCATATCTTGTTTTCAATTGCTTCCCCTGTAATATGGGCTGGGCAATCGTTCCTGTCGCCAAACCAAACAAAGAACCGGGTACATTAAACCAATTGGATGCTTTCAGCGCATTAAGACCACCCTGTGCCGTAATGTTCAATGCAGGATACATACTAACTTTGGCAACGTGGATGCTGGCAAAACTCTTTCGTAAAGTCAATTCACTGCTTTTTACATCTGGTCGGTAACTCAACATTTCTGCTGGTATTCCGGTTGAAATGCTTTCGGGAGTAACCACATTGTCCAAACTGGCCTGTCTTTTGATCTTTTCTGGGAATGAACCTGTAAGAATACTCAACGCATTTTCTTGAAGACTGATAGATGACTCCAACTGCGGAATGCTTTTCAGTATCTGCTCTTTTGCTATTCCCTGTTGCTCCACGGCAAGGGAATTGATCACGCCCAATTCGTACTGCTTTTGCAGGATAATCAGTGTATTGTCAGCAAAAGCGAGGTTTTGCTGTGTCACTTCCAATTGCTTGTCAAGCATCAGCAGGTTATAATAACCTTGCACGATTTCCGATACCAATCTAGTTTGAATCGCTTTGGCTGCTTCCTGTGTCTGCAAGAAGTCAGCCAGCGCTTCTTCTTTTGCTCCCTTGATCTTGCCCCAGATATCCGCTTCCCAAGAGAGGTTTATAGACGTGGTGTAATCTGTCAGGTAACTTTGTCCGAGAAAATAACTCAAAGATTCTCCGTTCATACTGTTACCAGAAGGGCTATTGATATTGGCACTTACTACCGTTGCGTCAATCTTTGGAGCATATCCCCACTTTGCTTGTCTGTAGCCAAGCGAAGCAGATTCGATCTGCTTTAAGGCTACTTTTAGATCATTGTTCTGCTGCATTGCCTTATCAATAAGGGAAATGAGTACAGGGTCTTTAAAGAAATCCCTGTAGCTTATCTTGGCAATACTTAGCGTGTCGGTCTGTCCTGTATCCGTTCTGAATATTTCGGGCAGGTTAAGTTCCGGCTGCTGGTATTCCTGAACCGCACAGGATGACAAAAATCCCGATAAAAGCAAGGTGCCGACCCATTTATATGTTCTGTTTTTCACTAAATTCATTTTTTACATTTTATAATTAATATTCCCAATCTGCGTCTGTTACGGTTTTACCACTGATTTTCTCGTGGAAATATTGGAAGACCACAAACAGAACAGGTGTGATAAACAGTCCTAAAATGGTTCCGAAAAGCATCCCTGAAATAGCAGCCCAGCCAATAGAGTGGTTACCCATTGCTGACGGACCGACAACGAACAGCAAAGGGATCAATCCCGTGATAAATGCCAGTGAAGTCATCAGGATAGGGCGCAGACGGGCTTTGGCACCTTCAATGGCAGATGCAAGCAGGCTTTTACCTGCCCGTCTGCGTTGAATGGCAAATTCCACGATCAGGATACCGTTCTTCGCCAACAGACCGATCAGCATCACCAACGCAATCTGTACATAGATATTGTTGGATATACCGGCAAAGGTGATTCCGATAAATACCCCGCTTAGACCTATCGGAATAGCTAACAGCACCGATAAGGGCAGTACATAACTTTCGTATTGTGCTGCAAGCAGGAAGTAAACAAAGATGAGACACAGGGCAAAAATCAAGGTCGATTGCGCACCTGACTTACTTTCCTCGCGGCTCATTCCTTTATAGTCATAGGTATATCCCGGAGGCAATACCTGCTTGCCCACTTCTTCGATAGCCGTCATAGCCTGTCCCGTACTATATCCCCAGCCGGGGATCACCGTTAGGTTGGAAGATTTGAAAAGATTGAATCTGTCTACGACTTCGGCGCCCGTTGTTCTTTTTAACGTAACCAACGTGTTTATAGGTACCATTTCTCCACTGCTATTTTTTACAAAAACACCGTTCAATGAGGCTTCGTCCTTACGTGTTTCGGGAGTTGCTTGTACCAATACTCTGTAATATTTACCAAAGCGGTTAAAATCTGAAGATTGGATACTACCGTAATATCCCTGCATGACACCCATAACTTCAGCAACAGTTACACCCAATTGGGCAGCTTTAGATTCATCCACGACCACTTCATATTGCGGATAGGAAACATCAAAAGTGGTATAGGCCACCATAATTTCCGGTCTTTGCATCAAAGCTCCCATCATGGCATAGGAAGCATTCCCAAGGTTGTGCAGCTCACCATTGGTCCTGTCCTGCAAGACCAGTTCTATACCACTGGTGTTACCAAAACCATCCACCGTAGGCGTGTTTACAACAAGGAAGTTTGCCCTCTTGTCCTGCGATAAGATGCCCGTCAATTGTCCGATTACTTGATCTATGTTATGTATATCCCCGCGTTCTTTAGGTTTTTTCAGCTTCACAAAGAAGGTCGCTGCATTAGAGGCATTGGCACCGCTGAATAGACCCAATCCCGTTACGGACATCACATTGTCGGTCGCCGGATGGTGGACAAGAACATCTTCCGCTTTATTGACAACATCTGCGGTACGGTCAATAGAAGCTCCCGGAGGAAGATTTACCGTTGCAATAATAAAATTCTGATCTTCATCAGGAATAAATCCTGTTGGCGTTACCATCGACATCCACGCAAACAATCCACCAAATACTGCCATGATAGAAAATGCCACCCATTTTCTCTTGATAAGGAATAGGATTGATTTTCCGTATCTGTTGGTCATTTTATTGAATGAGGCATTGAAACCTGCAAAGAAACGATCTTTAAAACCGAGCTTTTTTTGTTCACCATCTTCCGTATGATGTTGCTTTAAAAACAACGCGCACAATGCAGGGCTTAATGTCAAGGCATTAATAGCGGAAATGACAATCGCTATTGCCAAGGTTAGGGCAAATTGCTGATAGAACAGCCCGGTCGAACCCTCCATAAAGGACACCGGAATAAACACGGCAGACATCACCAGTGTAATGGAAACAATCGCTCCCGATATTTCACTCATGGCAGAGACTGTAGCAGCCCTTGCATTGAGTTTTTTCTTCTCCATCTTGGCGTGTACGGCTTCGACCACCACAATCGCATCATCCACGACTATACCGATCGCCAGCACGAGAGCAAACAAAGTGAGTATATTTATCGAAAAGCCAAAGAGGTTCATAAAGAAAAAGGTACCTACAATGGAAACCGGCACTGCAATGGCAGGTATCAACGTAGAACGGAAATCCTGAAGGAAGATAAATACCACTAAAAATACCAGAATAAAAGCCTCAATCAAAGTAATTATAACCTGATCGATGGATCGGTCAAGCGAATCTTTGGTAGCAAAAGGTATCTGATAGATCATTTTATCCGGAAATGATCTGGACAGCTCTTTCATTTTTTCCATCACCTCTATCTGCACCTCGTTGGCATTGGAACCGGCCATCTGGAAAACAGCCATAGAAACGGACTGTTTCTTATCCGATTTGGAAGATATGGCATAATTATATGCCGCAAATTCTACGGTTGCCAGATCTTTCAGCCGTAATACGGAACCATCGTTTAAAGCCCGTACTATAATATTTTTATACTGTTCGGGTTCTGTAAATTTACCTTTGTATCGCATGACATACTCCATCGCTTCATCCGTGCGCTCACCGAAACGACCGGGTGCAGCTTCGAGGTTTTGGGATTGGATAGCATTGGAAACCTCAAATGGCGTTAGATTATAAGCATTCAGTTTGGCGGGGTCTAACCACACACGCATAGAATAATCCTTGTTGCCCCAGGCCATTGCATCACCCACACCCTTGATTCTTTTCAGCTCGGGCAGGATATTGATCTTGGCATAGTTTTCTATAAAAAGATCGTCCAACGAACCGTCTTCACTGGTCAAACTTATAATCGCTATTTGGCTGTTCTGTCTTTTTATCGTAGTAATACCGGTCTGTACGACTTCTACAGGCAATTGATTCGTGACCTGTGCCACACGGTTCTGTACATTGATAGCCGCTTGATCGGGGTCAGTTCCCAATTTGAAAATAACGGTAATCTGTAATGTTCCGTCATTACTGGCAACTGAACTGATATAATCCATATTTTCCACACCGTTGATTGCATTCTCCAATGGAGGTGCTACGGAACGGGAGATTGCTTCGGCATTGGCTCCAGGATAGGTTGCGATGACCATTACCGTAGGCGGGGCAATGTCAGGGAACTTGGTAATAGGAAGGCTGACCATCCCTACGATCCCCAATATTACCAATAGCACAGAAATAACTGTCGCCAATACGGGTTTTTTTATAATACTTTTTAGCATAATCTCTCTGAAATGTATTTAATTAGTTATGGGAATTTTTATGTTCTTCAGGAACTGATTTTTGTTCTACCACTGCATCGCCAGACTGTAACCTTTCAAAGCCTGAAACAATGTATTTATCGCCGGGTTTGATCCCGTCCGTTACGATGAAATTTTGTCCTGATTTTCCTGAAACCTGAATGGGAAGTTGGACTACCTTGCTTTCTTGATCAACGGAATAAGCAAATATCCTGTCCTGAATACTCATTGTGGAAGAAATCGGGAACAGTATAGCATTGTCATGGTTTTGCCCCAGTACAATTCTTCCTGTATTACCGCTTCTGAGCAACAATTTCGGATTGCTGAATTTTGCCCGCATCGTAATGGAACCTGTGGTTCTGCTGAATTGACCATCAATTGCATCTATTTTTCCCTGTAGCTCATATTTACTCCCGTTTGAAATCAAAAGGTCAACGGCAGGTGCATTATTCAGTTTGCCGTCATATCTTTGCTGGAAATCCACGAAATCATTTTCGCTCATACTGAAATAGACATACACTTCCTGTATATCCGAAAGTACCGTGATCGATTCTACGTTTGTAGGAGAAAGCAAACTTCCCGGACGGTAATTCAATCTTCCGATATATCCGCTTACCGGTGCTTTAATAGTGCTGAAATTAACGTTAATCCGTGCCGATTCTATTGCCGATTCGGCTTGTGCAACAGCTCCCTGCGCTCCATCATATGTTGCTTGCGCTTCTTGTATCTGAATATCGGTAACAACTTTACTGCTGACCAATTCCTTTTTTCTGTCCAAATTGATTTTTGCAGTTAAAAGGCTCGCTTTAGCAGTGGTAAGAGCCGCCTGCGCAGTCCGTAGCTGTTCCTGATAGACACCGTCATCTAACTTGAACAAAGGCTGACCTGCTTTGACGTACTCACCCTCATCTACATAGATTTTACTTAGATAGCCGGATACCTGAGGACGGATCTCCACATTAGCAATACCTTCTATACTTGCGGAATATTCTTTTTCAACGGCAACGTTTTGCTGTTGCACCACAGCGAATGGAAGTTCGGGAGCTCCCTGATTCCATCCAGCTTCCTGATTATTCTGCCCGCAACCTGTCATTAAAAATATAGACAAGAGCAAGCCCGGCGATCCTATCTGAAAAAGTTTGTTTTTAAGTGGTTTAACAGGATTGACAGGATCGTTTAATAAAATTGAACGAATTGATTTTGACATGATTATGATATATATATTTATTAGAAAACAATACAAGTTGAAAAGGCCGGATACAGGAACTGTACCGACTAATGACATTTGGTTTGGCGTGACTATTTTAATAAAGTACGAACCAGAAGGCGACCAATGGGGCGACCTGTGGCAATCTGGGGGTTAAATTCATGATGTGCATCCGAAAAGTTTAGGTAGAAAAGGACTGTTCGAAAAGGAAAGAGAATAGCTGTGAATAATACTTATAACAGGTAATCTTAATGTCTTAAATCGTACATCAATATCCCGTTTACTGCTTACAACAACTAAGTTATTATCCATATTATCCTTGTTCGGAAGTGCCATAATTTGTCTAAACGACATACAAATGTAGAATTTTTTTAAAACAAACCAATCGTTCGGTATCTTTGAAAAAAAATATTTGTTTATGAGAGAGAGCAATCAATATACAAGAAAGAAAGAACCGGAATTGAACAGGCAATCAATTATAGATGCTGCTACAGATATTGGCTCTGAAACCGACTGGAGCCAAGTTACTTTTCAAGCTATTGCTGATCGTATTGGATTAAGTAAGGGGGGAATCATTCATCATTTCAGGAATAAGGAAGAGCTTTTGGACGAGCTGATGAGTGAAAGTTTAGCGGAACTGACAAACTGGATAGAGCAATATAAGAAAGAGCATCCTGATAAGGAAGGGGCAACGGCATATTTGGATTTTGTGTTGAACGAAAGAAAAGATGAAAGATATAAAAAAACAATGCGAATAGTTCTACAGGCCATTTTGGTAAATCCCAAATACAGAACAGAATGGAACAAATGGTACAATAAATATATTATTCCTCCCGAAGGTGAAATGAGCACCAAAAGTTTAGCTATTTATCTAATTGCAGATGGTATTTGGTATGGCGAAAATATGAATTCACATACCTATTCTGAAAAAGATAAAAAACGGATTATGAGCTATGTCAAAACGCTATAAGTAATGAAATATTTGCATTTAGCATTAGCTATAATTTTTGAAGTTGTCGGTTCATCTTTTATAAAAGCGTCAGATGGATTTTCTAAATGGCTCCCTACTACCATTGTTGCCATAGCTTATATGATTTGTTTCTATTTTTTGGCACAAGCTTTAAGGTACATTCCATTGGGAGTTGCTTATGCTATTTGGGGCGGATTGGGAATTGTCCTAACAGCGACAATTTCAGTGTTGGTATTCAAGCAAAAGTTAGATATACCTGCCATCATAGGGATTGTACTTATCGTATCAGGCGTATTTGTAATGAATTTTTTCTCGAAAAGTTTAAGTCACTAATATCAGTTGAAACTAAAAAAATAAATGGAAGAAACAGTCGTTCACACCAACAAAACATTTTCAGGTGTTGATTATTCAGAAAAAAAATTAAGAAACAGAGAATTCGTACAATGTGAATTTGTAAGTTGTGATTTCAACAAAAGTGATCTGAAAGAGAATGACTTTGAAGATTGTACATTTAAACAATGTAATTTTTCAATGGCCGACATCGACGGAACAGGATTTCGTAACGCTGTGTTCTTTGGCTGTAAAATGCTCGGCGTAGATTTCACAAGATGCAGTAAGTTCGCTTTCTCTCTTTCATTTACAGACTGCCATTTAGATTACAGTAATTTTTTTGGAACAAAGCTAAAAAAAACAATATTTAAAAACTGTACTTTAAAAGATGTAGAATTTACGGAAGCTGACCTAACAGCTTCGGAATTTTTGGATTGTGATCTTACTTCTGCAAAATTTTCTAACACCAATCTTGAAAAAGCAGATTTTAGAACAGCTGTCAACTTCGCAATAGACCCTGACGGAAACAGAATGAGGAAAGCAAAATTTTCGTCACTAAATATCGCAGGCTTATTGTATAAATACAATCTTGATATTTATTACAGGAATTAATTGTTCACTTCCGTAAATAAAGCTAATTTAGCATTCTGATGAGCAACATTACACCAAGTATTACAAATTACTTTCAGCGATACCTTTTCGTATTCGCTACGTTGTTTTTGGTACTATTCTCATCTTGTGCCGTTAAAGCGAGTGTCAAAACATTCGTTGGCATTCCTACAAAAACACAACAGGGTTTACCAAAAGCAAATCATAACTTACCTGTAAACTCTGTTGATAGATGTACCGTAGTTGCGGCATCGGATACGCAAATCATTCAAAAGCGTGTTTTCGACGCTAATGATTTACTACCTGTAGTTCTTTTTACGGCTTCTTTTCTGTTTTTATTTAGTTTTCGTACTGTAAGCAAAGAAAATAAACATCCTGTTTATAGCGGTAGCTCAAAAATTCGCAGTTCTATTCCAATCTTCTTGGAATACCGGAAACTTATCATTCATTTTTCCCACTAATCCTTTTTCCTTATCAATCACAAAGTTTGGTAGGTAAGACTTCTATTGTTTTCATCGAAATAATTGATTTTTCAATGGCCGATGAGAGCTCTCCCGACTGCGTCGGGTTCAGTTTCATTTTCAAATAATCTTAGGTCGCCTTTATACGACCTTTCCAAAAACTGTACAGTAATATGATTAAACATATTATGGCAACCACAATAGTGTGGGGTGCCGTTGTTGCGACATTTCCACTATATGCACAGCAACAACAAGAACATGCTTTGGGCAGCCTATGGCTCAAAGTAGAGGAAAACTATGTGGGTATTAATGCGAAAACGGCTTCCGTTGATGCCGCTAAACTCCATGAACGGGCAGTAAAAAGCAATATGCTACCGCAGATAAAAGCACAGGTACAGAATACCTACGGAACTTATGAGGGAAGTTCGGGAGGCTTTTTTCCGCAGGCAGGTTTCTTTAACGTGAGCGGTTCGACCGCAGGATTGGATGGTAGTTCCATAGCCGCCAGTACCTTTGGCTCCGCAATTGCCGAATGGGAGGTTTTTTCTTTCGGAAAGCTCCACAAGCAGAAAGAGGCTGCCGGAGCTTTGTACGATAAATCGCTAAACGAAAAAGACGCGTATTTGCTCAATCTGAAAAAGATGTTGTCCGAACGGTACATTGTCTTTTTATATAATAATGCTAAACTGAATTGGACGGAGAAAAATGCCGAACGCCTGAACGATATTCGCAAAATAACTTCGGGGTTGTCCGCATCAGGATTACGACCTGTGGCGGACAGCTTGCTTGCTTCATCATCGTACGTTCAGGCAATGGGCGAATACGATAAATGGAGCGGTTTCAAAAATGCTTCCTTTATCAAACTATTGGAACTCTACGGCGACGAGACAATTGATTATACAACTTCTGTCGAACGGTTCAGCAACCCGTCAGCAATGAATTTAAACAGCGAAAACGCTATAAATCCTTCGCACCCTATATTGAATACATTGGACAAGCAATCTAAATATTATACATTGAGCGGTCAGGCACAAAAAAGAGCCTCATTACCGTCTGTCAGTATTTTGGGAGGTTATGCACACCGTGGAACAGGTATCAGCCCGAACGGAACGGTATCGGGTGCTTGGAAAGACGGCTTTAGCAACACCACCAATAATTTTTTGGCAGGTATCGGCATTACGTGGAATATCACAAGCCTGCATACCAACCGTATGAAAGGCGAACAGCTTTTTAAAGAAGCGGAAAGTATCAAACTGCTCCAAACGCAGTACGAGCAGACCATGCAAGCGGATCTGTCCGCATCAAAGACAAAAATCGTACAGCAATACGAACAGCTCCAAAAAACAAGGCTTGCCGTACAGCAGTCGCAGGATGCTTACGAAATGTACCTCGCAAGATACAAAAGCGGTCTTATTGCATTGAGCGAGCTTTTGCAGATAAGAGCCTTGTTGGAGCAGGCTGAAAACACCCATATCGCGGCATCACGGGATTATTGGGTTCTCCTGGCTTATGAGGCAGAGCTGACTGCCAATTTCGATTTTTTGTTTAACAATCTTTAATTAATCGTATATGAACATCATAAAATTTGCGTTAAGGAAACCGATTGCGATTATGGTTGTCGTACTGTCGATTGCTTTCTTTTCCTATAACACCGTAAAAAAAATCAACGTAGATATATTCCCCGAAGTGGAATTACCTACGATATACATCGCTATGCCCTACGGGGGATTGTCCCCTGCCTATATGGATGGGTTTATGGCGAACGAGTTCCAAAAGGTACTTTTATTCGTCAGTGGTGTAGAAAACATCGATTTCAAAAGCGTACAGGGAATGACCCTGATGAAACTGAGCTTTTACCCTGGAACCGATATGGCGCAGGCTGCTGGAGAGGTAGCCACCTTTACCAACCGGGCAATGGGGTTTCTGCCAGCTGGAGCGGTTCCGCCTATGGTCGTCCGCTTTGACGGTAGCTCACTTCCCGTAGGACAGCTGGTTTTTGAGAGTGAACAGCGTTCGGTCAATGAATTACAGACACTTGCCATCACGCGAATACGGCCGATGTTTACCGAAATCCCTGGCATTACTTCTCCAGCTCCATTCGGAGGGAACGTCCGGACAATCGTGGTCAATATAAACCCCGAAGCCATGCAGGCAAACGGGTTAAGTCCTGAAGAAATTACAGCCGCTATTACCAAGAACAGCCTGCCGTCGCCTGCGGGAAATATTCGCATCGGCGATAAAAACTTAATGGCTCCGATTAACTCCATTGCCAAGAACCCCGAAGAATTTCTGAATACACCTGTAAAAACAAACGATAATAGGACTATATATGTCCGTGATGTCGCAAGTGTATTGGACGCAGCAGACCAGACCGTAGGTTATGCAGTTGTTAACGGCAAAAGATCGGTGTACCTGCCGATTATCAAAAAGGCGGATGCCTCCACATTGGACGCCGTAGAAAACTTAAAGTCTTCTATTCCCATGCTGAAAAACCAACTGCCCGAAGACGTGGATGTCCATTATGAATTTGACCAATCGACCTACATCGAAAGGGCACTTTCCACGCTTATCCACGAAGGAATTTTGGGTGCAGTATTTACTGGTGTGGTTATTTTACTCTTTTTGGGCGATAACCGTGGGGCAATCATCGTTGTATTGACCATTCCGATTGCGATTTTGTCAGCTGTTTCCGTTTTGCACCTTTTCGGGCAGACCATAAACATTATGACCTTGAGCGGTCTTGCCTTGTCAATTGGTATTCTCGTCGATGAAGCCACCGTAACGATAGAGAACATACACCAGCATTTTGAAATGGGCAAGCCCAAACAGCGAGCCATTTTGGACGCTTTGCTCGAAATATCTATCCCTAAATTGCTGATTTTGATCTGTATTCTTGCCGTACTGACCCCTGCCTTTATTATGACGGGTATTCCAAAGGATATGTTTATGCCTTTGTCTATGGCTGTGGCTTTTGCTATGATAGCTTCCTTTTTGGCTTCGCAGACCTTTGTGCCGATTTTGGCAAATTGGTTGATGAAGAACAAGCACAGCAACGAAACCAATACGCCGAGAAAACGGGCTTTCTTTGAAAAATTTCGCGTAAACTATGCTTACCGTATGCGTAAATGGTCAACCAAAGCCTTGCCTCTTTTTGCATTATATCTATTAGTTGCAGGAGGGATTGCCGCATTGCTGTTGAACGTCGTCGGAACAGATGTCATGCCGGTTTCCAATAACGGAGACTTTCAGTTACGCATACAAGCTCCGCAGGGGAGTAGGCTCGAAAAGACCGAGAAAATCGTCAGTGAAATTACCGATGAAATCCGTGGGGTTATTCCCGAAAACGGTATCAAACTGACCTCTGCATTCGTGGGAACGCATTCGGCAGGAACGCCCATCAATCCGATATTCCTGTTTACGAGTGCTTCACACGAGGCGGTTTTGCAGGTTTCTGTCAATCAGAAAGTGTATACGGGTTCCATAGAAGATTTGAAAGAAGAAATAAGGGTAAAATTACAAGAAAAACATCCCGATGTCGCTTTCAACTTTGAGCCAATGGAATTGACCGAGAAGATTATGGGACAGGGTGCAATGACCCCGATTGAGGTCAAAGTCGGTGCAAGACAAATAAACGGTGCTTTTGCACACGCATCTAAGATTGCGGAAAATTTGAAGAAAGTACCTTACCTGCGTGATGTCCGCATAGCGGAAGCGATTGCTTATCCTACATTGGAAATTGACGTAAATCGTGATCTTGCCGGACAGTTCGGACTGACCATGCAGGACGTAACCCGAAGCCTTGTAACAGCTACTTCATCTACACGATATACGGATAAAAACCTTTGGATTGACCCCAATTCAGGATTGGTATTCCAAACGCAGGTACAGATACCGGAGGCTACGATGCAATCGGAGGAAAAACTTCGGTCAATTCCATTAAAGAAAGGAAGTCTTCGTCCGGTATTGGAAGATGTGGCAACCATTCGTAAGGTTACTTCTCCTGCACAGGTAAACCGTAAAGGCCCAAATCGATACGTTACCGTTGTAGCCAATGTGTACGGAAAGGATTTAGGAAGTGCTTCTACAGTCGTCAAACAGGCAATTGCAGATGCAGGAGAACCACCCCGCGGCACGACGGTTTGGACAGCGGGAACATTACAGTTATTGGAAGATACCTTGGATAGTCTTATGGCAGGTTTGGGCGTAGCCATTATTGTTATTTTCCTAATGCTTTCAGCTTATTACCAATCGTTTAAAGTGCCGTTGGTCATCCTTTCAGTATTACCCGCCGTAATTGCGGGAAGTCTAATCCTGCTCTACCTTACAGGCAGTACGCTCAACTTGCAATCCTATATGGGGATTATTATGTCGCTTGGCGTATCGGTATCAAATGCCGTGCTATTGGTCAATCAAGCCGAATTTTATCGGAAAAAAATGGCATTGAAACCCGCTAATTCGGCAAGACTTGCTGCTTCGTCACGATTAAGACCCGTTTTGATGACCGCGACAGCGATGTTTGCGGGAATGTTGCCGATGGCAATGGGTTTAGGGGACGGAGCTGAGCAAGTTGCGCCATTGGGTAGGGCGGTTATCGGCGGACTTATAGCTTCCACAGTGTCCATTCTGTTATTGGTTCCGCATTTCTTTTCTTCTTTGATGTCGAGAACTTCCATTATCAGCCCGTCCTTAGACCCTGATGATGATGAAAGTAGATATTATACAGAACAATCAGAAAAAAACTCGCTTAATAGTCGTATTACGGATGATGAAAAACATTAACGGTCCTTTCTGTGCATTGAAAACAAATACTTTCAGAAAAAACAAACGATATAATAAAATTTAAAACCATACATAAAATGTACCACAGTATTTCCATAAATAAAAAATCAGTAGCACTATTGGCTATGACAACCTCGTTGATATTGGTTCTTTCCGCTTGTTCTCAAAAACCAGAGAAAAAAGAACGACCACAGAATGTGGAAGTGAAAGCAGTTAGTTATCCGACGGCTCCTGTACAATTGATCAATCCCGAATATGAAATATCGGTGCCGGCAGAACTGAAACCCTATGAACAGGTAGCGGTATATGCAAAGGTTAGCGGATTTGTCCAGCAGTTGTACGTGGACAGAGGTGACCACGTTCACAAAGGACAGCTTTTAGCCGTATTGGAAGCTCCTGAAATGGAACAGCAATACCTTTCGAGTAAATCATCTGAGCAAAAAGTTTATAACGATTATCGCTATGCAAGGCAGGCTTATGATAGGTTGGTGGATGCTTCCAAAACTACGGGTGCAGTAGCGGATATTGAATTGGATAGGGCAAAAAGTGCCATGGAAAGTGCTAAATCGGCTTACGATGCCTCCAAAGCAGGTACGGCACATTCCTCACAGCTGCAGCAGTACCTGCGTATCACAGCCCCTTTTGATGGTGTGATTACGCAGCGAAATGTTTCGGTCGGAGCATTGGCAGGAACAGGAAGCAACGTGCCTTTATATATAATCGCACAGGGCAATAAGCTCCGTCTGACTTTATCCCTGCCCGAAAAACACGCATCATCTGTTCAGCAAAGTATGCCGGCCACGTTTACGGTTAGCTCACAGCCCGGAAAAATGTTTAATGCCAAACTTTCCCGTTCATCGGGTTTGCTCGATCAACAGGACCGTTCCCTTACTTTAGAGTTTGATGTGAGCAATCCCTCGGGCGAATTGCAAGGAGGAGATTATGCACAGGTCAAATTAAAACTAAAACGTAAAAAGCCATCGCATTGGGTTAACAGCAAGAGCGTTTTAAACACGCAATCGGGAACGTATGTCTTGACGTTAAATAATGAAGAAGTGAAACGGATTGCTGTAGACGAGGGTATACGTATAGATACGCTGATAGAGGTATTTGGTAACCTTTCTCCCGAAGACAAGATTATTGTTAAACCGTCGGAAGAGATTAAAGTGGGCAAAGCCGAGCTTTAGCGAAAATCAAATTTTAGGATTATAATTTTATCAAAGCTATTGTAGCTTATTATTTTATATGGTAACTTGTTAAGCCAATCGAAAGCAAGATTGGCTTATTTTTTGTAAAGATATACTATATAACCAACGTATAAGGCTTATGGTGAGAAGATGCTTTTATGTGATGCTGTTTCAGATGCTAATAACGACGACGGCGTTATTCGGACAAAAACTTTCTCTTCCGGAAATTAGAAAGGATTTTAAAATTGGACATAAGGATGAAGCTACATGTAAAAAGCATCTGAATGCGTTAGAGGAATATGCAGACTGTCCAGTAGAGCGAGGTTATGAGGCCGCATACCATATGTTTATGGCAAACCATATAGGGAATCCCTTTAAGAAAATGGGTTATTTCAAAAATGGAAAAAAAATGCTCGAAGAGGAAATAGCGCGTAATCCAAGTGATATAGAATTACGGTATATTCGCTTGTGTATTCAATATTATATCCCGTCTTTTTTGGGATATAAAGGTAATATAGAGGAAGATAAAGATTTTTTAGTAAATAATTTGTATAAACTAAAAGATCAGAAAACCAAAGAACTCATTTATACTTATTTAAAAGGAGCGAAGATGTATTCTGAGGCAGAATTAGCATTACTAGGCCGTTAAAGGAAATCAATTAAAATCGTTAAAAATACAAGGCGAATATGTAACTTTGCGCCATGTCCGAAAAAATTATCATTCTCGATTTTGGCTCACAATATACACAGCTTATAGCACGCCGTGTTCGAGAGCTTAACGTTTACTGTGAAATTCATCCTTATAATAACTTACCGGTATTTGATGATGAGGTGAAAGGCGTTATCTTTTCTGGTAGTCCGTATTCTGTTAGACAGGAGGATGCCCCCCAAATTGATTATGCCGATATCCAAAATCGTTTTCCGTTATTAGCTGTATGCTATGGCGCGCAGTATCTAGCACAGCAGTCGGGCGGAGAGGTATTACCATCCGAAATTAGGGAGTACGGTCGTGCGAACCTGCAATTTGTGAATCAGGAAAGCGTCTTATTGAAAGGTGTACCGGTGCAATCACAAGTATGGATGTCCCATGGCGACACCATTAAAGAAATTCCTTCCAATTTTAAGATTATTGCCAGTACGGACAAAGTACGGGTGGCGGCGTACGAAATAGAAGGTACACGTACGTATGGTATCCAGTTTCACCCGGAGGTGACACATAGTACCGACGGACAAGTATTGTTAAAGAATTTTGTGGTTGATATATGCGGTTGTTCACAAGACTGGACGCCAGATACCTTTGTGGAAACAACGGTAGCCGAATTAAAAGCACAACTGGGTGACGATCATGTGATCATGGCGTTGTCGGGAGGCGTAGACTCTACCGTAGCAGCCGTATTATTACACCAAGCTATTGGAAAGAATCTTCATTGTATTTTTGTGGATCATGGCTTACTTCGTAAAAATGAATACGAACAAGTGTTAGATTCATACAAAAATATGGGGCTAAATATAAAAGGAATCAATGCGAAAGAATTATTTTTTGGCCGTTTAGCGGGTGTTTCAGAACCCGAGCAAAAACGAAAAATAATAGGTGCGTCTTTTATTGATGTGTTCGATCAAGCGTCCAAGGATATTCAACATGAATTACCGGAAGGCGTGGAAGCAAAATGGCTAGGACAGGGGACAATCTATCCCGACGTCATTGAATCTATTTCTGTGAAAGGTCCATCGGCAACTATTAAATCGCACCATAATGTCGGTGGTTTACCGGATTTTATGAAATTGAAGGTGGTAGAGCCATTAAAAGCTTTGTTTAAAGACGAGGTACGCCGTGTAGGGAAAACATTGGAAGTGGATGCTAATATTTTAGGACGACATCCTTTCCCCGGCCCGGGACTTGCTATTCGGGTGCTGGGCGATATTACGGAAGAAAAGGTACGGATTTTGCAGGAAGCTGATGACATCTATATCCGTAACCTAAAAGACGCGGGATGGTATGATAAAGTATGGCAGGCAGGAACGATCTTTCTACCAGTCCAATCTGTAGGAGTGATGGGGGATGAGCGTACATATGAACACGTGGTCGCGTTACGCGCAGTGGGTTCATTAGACGGTATGACAGCCGATTGGATTCACTTGCCATACGATTTGTTAGCAAAAATTTCAAACGAAATCATCAATCATGTTAAAGGAATTAATAGAGTTGTCTATGATATCAGTTCAAAACCACCAGCTACGATCGAGTGGGAATAGACTATTTTTCGTATTAATCTTAGGTGTCTTTTTTTTTCTGGGAGCTTGTTCCCCTAAAACCAGGGTATTAAAGTCTCCAGATCATAGTGGAGGGAATGTAGGGGGAACTCTTCCAAAAGAAGAGAAACCGGAAATTACCGACAAGGAGGAAACAGCAGAGGATGCTCGTAGAGCAGAAGCAGCAAGAAATAGTGTCACACTAGTTCTACCTTTTCAATTGGATAAGATCGCTCCACATACATTATCAAAGGAAGATGTTAATCGCTCGGCTATTGCACTAGATTTTTACCAAGGTTTTCAATTGGGGCTAGACGAATTGGCGCAGAAAGGAAGATCTTTTTCACTGAATGTAGTTGATTCGCGCGATAACGAACTACATAACCAATCTATTGCAAGGTCAGAGGATGTTACCAATGCTGCGCTGATTGTGGGACCGGTATTCCCGAAAGAGATTACGACTTTTGGTACACATCGGTCAAATAAAAAGGTGTTGCAAGTAAACCCCTTGGCCGCTACAAAAGCACGAGACTTTAATCTGCCTAATTTGGTGTCGTTAACACCATCTATTGATGTACACACAAAAGCTATGGCTAAACGCGTAGCACATGATTATAAAACGGGTGATGTCGTTATTATTTATAATACATCAGATAATGATGGAAAGCAGTTTTTGAGTGGTTTTCTATCCGAGTTGAAAAGTGCGAATTCCTCCGTTCAGGTAAGATCCGTATCCTCTATCCCTCAATTAAATGAACAGATTAGTTTAACCGGTACGAATTTGGTTGTAGCGGGTACAACGGACAGATTCCAATTGCGGTCTTTCGTGAGCAATTTGGAAATAAAATCTTCAGAGGAATTTTACACCTTTCGTGTATACGGCCATCCGTTATGGGACCGTATTGACTTTAGTATATATGAGCGTTTTGGTGATTTCCAACCTGTTATTACCACAGAGAGCCATATGAAAGCATGGACAAGGGCGGCCAAAGAGTTTAAAGATCAATACTATTCATTGTATGGTGTTAATCCTTCGGATTATTCTTATAAAGGATATGACGCCGCACGATATTTCGGAAATTTACTGGCGAAATATGGAGACGATTATCCAGCACATATCACAAAAGAGAAATTCGAGGGTTTATTTAGCACGTATACGTTTGATTATAACGAGGGATGGGGGTTTGTAAATAATGCTGTTTCGTTTAAGAATTATCAAGGCTCTTCGTTTCAATTGAAATAATATGGAAGCTAATCCACGTAGAGTTGAGCAGCAATTGCGAAATTTTCAGCGCGCCTTGGATGCTTATAATAATACGGAACCCTTTGCCCGGTTTCTTACCAAATTTTTTAAAGAAAATAAACAGATGGGATCATCCGATAGACGGATGATCTCTCGCTTATGTTATAATATATTCCGGCTAGGATGTTCTCTACAAGATTTACCCACGGTTGACCGCCTTGTTATCGCTGAATTTTTATGTGAAACGCAGAGTGCTGTTGTAGAATGCTACAAACCGGATTGGATTGCCAATATTAGCGCCTCTATAGCGGAAAAGATATTTTTTTTAGATACGCAGGGATATGATGTGAGGAACCGCCTTTTTCCCTTCGCGTCTCGTTTGTCCCCCACCATAGATACCGAACAATTTGTATTAAGTCACTTGATACAGCCCGATTTATTCATTCGTGTGCCGAATAATAATAAAGTGGTTGTAGAACGGGAGCTTGTCGAACATGGAGTTGCCTTTGCACCTGTTTTTGGAAATGCTTACCGTTTAGAAAATGGGAGTAAACTGCAAAATATAAAGAAGATAGAGGGTTTATATGAAGTGCAGGATTTATCCTCCCAGCAAAGTCTCGAAGGTCTTTCTTTAACTCCGGGAGAAAAATGGTGGGATGCGTGTGCCGCTTCGGGCGGAAAATCACTTTTATTACTAGATCGTTGTCCACTTATTGACTTGCTAGTCTCCGACATACGGCAAAGTGTACTTCGCAATCTAGATGAGCGTTTTGATAAAGCAAAGATAAAGACGAATTATAGGAAGAAAGTGCTGGATTTAACGCAGGATATTGATCATTTGATGAACGGGGAGACTTTTGATGCCATATTGGTTGACGCACCTTGCTCCGGTTCTGGAACCTGGGGACGTACACCCGAGATGCTCAGCCAGTTTGACGAAGAACGGATACAGACTTTTGCTTCTCTTCAACGTCAAATCGTGGACACTGTCGTTCGGTATCTTAAACCACAAGGAATATTAGTGTACATTACCTGTTCCGTATTTGAAGCAGAAAATGAACAGCTTGTACGGTATCTGGAAGATAAACATGCATTGGTCGTGGAAGAAGGTGGTATTATAAAAGGATATAATAGAAAATCGGACAGCATGTTTGCCGTCCGACTGCGAAAACCTACTCACATTTACCGGGAATAACAAGTACCGGGCAATTTGCTTTTCGTATAACTGATTCGGATACGCTACCCGAGATAAAGTGTTCAAAACCTGTACGTCCATTAGATCCCATAACGATAAGATCCGCTGTCCATTCGGTAGCGGTACTGAGAATTTCGTCCCGAACATGGCCTACTTTGTTAAATAGAAAGACTTCCTGCGCCCCTTCAAAATGAACGGCTACACTTTCCAAAAAACGTTGAGCGGATTCTTGCTGTATCTCCGAAACTTCTGGTACTACAATGGGTTGTTGCCCTAATAGCGGATCTGCTCCGTAGTTGGCAGGCGATGTCGGAGGGACGACAGTAACCAGTGCAATCGACGAACGGAACTCCCGAACCAAGTCTTTTGCGTAATCAATTGCCTTAACGGTACATGGTGTATCGTCCACGGCTAAAAGTATGCGATTGAATCTATGACTGCTCATCTTTTGTGGCTATATAAAAAGTGATATATTCGTAAATATAAAACAGCGTTGCTGTGGTATTTGTTTTTATAAAAACAACTCATATGAATATAGGTATCTGTAACTTATCGGCAATTCCCTTAAGAGCAACGAATAGCCACCGCAGCGAAATGGTGAATCAAGTACTTTTTGCAGAGCGATTTGAAATACTCCAGGAGGAAAAGGAATGGGTGTACATTCGTATGTTCGATATTGATTATGAAGGCTGGTTACAGCGCGGTCAGTTTGTATTCTTACCGGAAAATAATTTTATAGCTACCTCGGAAGACAATTTCCTAATTGTTGATATCGCAGGAGCAACAGCTTTCGTTGACGATCAAAAAGTGCGTTTATTTCCAGGAACGAAGATTTCTGCGCAACTTTTGCAAAAGCAGTATTCGGATTTTCCATATCGGATTGAAGGAAATTTACGTAAACCAAATGTAATAGACTTTGAAGGAGAATTGCCCAAATTGATAGATTATTATTATAACAGTCCTTATCTGTGGGGTGGACGTATCCAGGCGGGCATCGATTGTTCGGGACTTAGCCAAACGATATATACTCACTTCGGAATACAGTTGCCACGTGACGCATACCAGCAAGCCGAAAAAGGTGAGGTGGTCGATTTCTTACCCGAAATTAAACCTGGAGATCTAGCTTTCTTTGATAATGAGGAACGTCGGATTACACATGTTGGCATTATGATCGATGCAGAAACGATTTTCCACGCTTCTACAAACGTACGTATAGATAAAATGGATTCCGAGGGTATCTTTAATAAAGAACAAAACCGCTATACCCATAAGCTTCGCATTGTGAAAAGATTCTGGTAATTACTATTTTTGGTCATGTCTTTAAAAAACAATAGATACTTTCTTCTGGCAAGTGCCCAGCTTTTTCCTTTAACTTTTTTAGAACCCATAGAGATCGCGGTAGAGGATCAGGCATTGGTTGCAGCTAGAGAAGCGTTCTTATCCTATAAAAGTGGGCAACTGAAAATCGCACTTGAACAATATACAAAAGCCATTCAACGATTTTCCGACCAACCCTTTTTCTATGCTTGCCGATCAATTCTAAATATGGCTTTGGGTGATGAAGAAGGTGCATTTTATGACTATCAGGTAGCCAAAGGGTTAGATTTTAATTATCAAGCTTTTTTGGAGTGGGTAGAAAATAGACCCTCGGAAGAGAGACCTTTAGAAAGGAATACCGAGCTGAAGCAGTTATTGTCTGATGCGTTGGAAACAACACAGCAATTTGATTACGAGCATACGCTAAAATTGTATGCATACGCCCATGGAAAATATCCGGAGGACGTGGATGTGCTCGTATATCGGGGCGCTTTACATATACGGTTATTGAGATATGATAGGGCCTTGACTGATTTGAATCAGGCAATAACCATGAATCCGACACATTTTCAAGCATATCTGTTTCGGGCTAAATTATTTAAAGCTATCCAAGAACACGAAAAAGCGAAAGAAGATTTTGATAAAGCCATAGAGATTCAGCCAGAAGCTGGCGTCATTTACGAAGAAAGAGGAGGCTTTTTAGTTGATTTAAAATACTACGAAGAGGCTTTGTTGGATTTTAATAAATTAGTAAGTTTGCTTCCCGAAGATTTTTATGTGTATGCATTGCGCGCAGATCTTTTTGAGAAAATGGAAAATTGGGAAGCTGCGCTGCACGATTACTCAAAAGCAATAGCGCTAAATCCTTATTATTCCGATCTATATGCTTATCGCGCCGACATGAAGGATCGACTAGGCGATACAATGGGTGCGGCCGAAGACCGCCGTATGTTTGAAGAATTGGAAAAGGAGGATTAACGCATGTTTTATTCCTATTTTAACGTTTGATTGAAAAAATCAACCGTTCTTTTCCAAGCTAGATCTGCGGCTTCTTTATCGTACCGTGGCGTAGTATCGTTGTGGAATCCATGGTGCGTACCTGGGTAAGAATATGCTGTATATTCTTTTTTATCGGCCTGGAGAGCTTTTTCATAAGCGGGCCAGCCCTTATTTACATTCTCGTCTGATTCCGCAAATTGTAACAAAAGAGGAGAATTTATGTTTGGAACTTCTTCCAAAGGGGCTTGACCACCGTAAAAAGGTACCGCTGCCGATAATTCTGATATACGTACGGCCATCATATTAGAAATCCAACCGCCAAAACAGAAACCTACAACACCAACTTTACCATTGCATAGCGGATATTTTTTTAGATAATCAAAAGCAGCAATAAAGTCTTCCAGCATTTCATCGCGATTGCGTTTTTGTTGTAATACACGGCCATCATCATCGTTTCCGGGGTATCCGCCTAATGGTGACAACGCATCAGGAGCCAAGCTAACGAAACCGGCTAAAGCTGCACGACGTGCAACATCTTCTATATGTGGATTTAACCCTCTGTTTTCATGGACAACCACAATACCTCCGAGTTTTCCCGTAGTGCTTTGAGGCATGGATAGTAATCCTTTGATAGCTCCGCCTCCTTTGGGTGATTGATAGGTTATATATTGCGATTCTAATCGCGGGTCATTGGCTTTTATCTGAGCCGTATTTTTATAATCGGGTGTTAAAAAACTCATTAAAGAAGATACAGTCAATCCGCCTACCGCATATAAGGACAGCCTTTGCATAAACTCGCGTCGGTTGAGGCGATTGTGTGCATAGTCATTGTAAAGTTCAAATACCTTAGGATCAAGTTCTTCTTTTTTTATGGTTTTCATATCATGGAGGTTTTTAGGATACATTCCTATTATAACTAAACGATGGTTACTTATATTTTGTTTTGTTTGTAATACAAAAAGCTATCTTTGTCTCGCGAAATAAGATCTCATAAATTTATGCAGACAAAAATCAGTCTACCTTTTACAGGATACGAAAAATTTGTAATCTTCATCTTAGCTATCAGTCAGTTTACGGTTATCTTGGATTTCATGGTGATGTCGCCTTTGGGCGACCTGCTTATCAAATCTATGGATATGCATGCCTCATCGTTTGGTATCGTGGTATCCGCGTATGCTTTCAGTGCAGGTGTTTCCGGACTTTTAACGGCTGGTTTTGCAGACAAGTATGATCGGAAGAAACTATTATTGTTTTTTTATACAGGCTTTATTATCGGTACGATCTGTTGTGGGATTGCCCATACATTTTACACGTTAGTAGCGGCAAGAATTATAACCGGCCTGTTCGGTGGGGTTATTGGCTCTATTTCCATGGCCATTATCACAGATCTGTTTGCATTGGAAAAAAGGGGACGGGTAATGGGTTTTGTTCAGATGGGATTTGGTGCCAGCCAGGTTTTAGGCATTCCAATCGGACTATATATAGCAAATAAAATGGGTTGGGAAGCGCCATTCTTATTTATAGCCGGATTGGCCGTACTCATTGCGATTGTTATCGTCTTGCGATTAAAACCAGTGGATGCTCATTTAGGGATGGAAGTACAGAAAAAAGCTATTAGTCATTTAGTACAAACGCTAAAGAAAAAACCGTATCGTATCGGCTTTTTAACAACCGCGGTGTTGTCTGTCGGTGGTTTTATGATGATGCCATACGGAACAGTGTTTGCCGTAAATAATCTGGGAATAAGCAACGAACAATTACCTTTTTTATTTATGGCATCGGGTGTAAGTTCGCTTCTTATTATGCCATTTATTGGCAAAATGAGCGATAGGGTGAATAAATATAAATTATTTGCCATTGCGACGATTTGGTTGATGATTGTTTGTGTTATTTATACGAACCTTTCTACAACTCCTTTTATGTGGGTATTGGTTATTAATATCTGCATGATGATGGGAATTATGAGCCGAATGGTGCCATCGTCGGCGCTGATATCAGCCGTTCCAGATATGCAAGATCGTGGTGCATTTATGAGTATCAATGCATCGCTACAGCAAATAGCTGGAGGAATTGCAGCAACAATTGCGGGGCTTATCGTCTTTCAGCAAAATAAATTCAGTCCATTAGAACATTACGATATTGTCGGTTATACGGTTGTTGCCGTATCATTGGTTTCCATATTGCTCATGTATAGCGTAGATAAACTTGTTAAAACTAAGATGAGAAACATACCCTCATCTGTTTTAGATGAAGCAACGGGGTCATCGACTCAGGAACAGGCTTAAAACAACGTGTTTTCTTTGTTTGGTATACGGAGGTTTGAACCTATTTCCTTGTTGAGGTGTTCAATGAAATGTGTTGCTAGCAAAGGTGATTCCAACTCTATGTTTTGATGTATAAAAAAATATAATTGTTGCAAACCAGCTTCTTTCCATTTCTTGATGACCTTTACCCATTCAACCAACCGCTCATAGTCTGATGGATGATTAGCACCAACATAGCGTATAAACGCCGTCGGAGTGGTTAAACGCATATGCACCATATCACGGCGCCCGGCGGTATCGACGAGTACGTTGGTCGTATGCGTATCTTCGAATAACTTGTATAAGTTCTCACTGATATTTTTGTCTGAGAACCACTCTTGATTACGAACTTCTACAGCCAATGGATAACCTTTCGGAAAGCTATGTAAGAATTTTTCCAGTCTGTCAAAATCCTTTGGTTTATAATTATCGTGCATCTGTAAGAATGCCATACCCAGTTTCTCTTCAAATAATACAGTGGCATCTACGAAATCCTTTATTTTTTCATCGGTGTTGAGGAGTCTGGAATAATGACTAACCGATTGTGGGATTTTGGGGAAGAACTTAAAATCATCAGGTGTTTTGTCTTTCCAGGTTTTCACCTGTTCTTTGGAAGGAGAATTGTAAAATGTTGCATTTAACTCAATGGAATTAAACTGTCTGGAATAGTATACCAATTCATCTTTAGTCCCCCGAGGGTAGAACCCCTTTAAATCTGCTTTGTTCCATTTTGCACAGCCTACACTTATTTCTAGTGGTTTCTTTTGTGGATGTGCCTCCAGCAACTGGAATGTCTCCGACGGAGTAGGAGGAAGCGAAAAATCAATTTCTTCCGGATTACTTACTTGTCCAAATTTCATACTCGAAGATAAAAAAAAAATAAAAAACGCCCAACAATAGTCGGGCGTTCATTTTATAATGAGTTTAGTTTATTATACATTAAATCTAAAGTGCATAATGTCGCCATCTTCAACGATATAGGTCTTTCCTTCTACACTAAGCTTACCTGCCTCTTTAACCGCACTCTCTGAACCATATTGAATGAAATCGTCATATTTGATAACCTCGGCACGGATGAAGCCTTTTTCGAAATCCGTGTGGATAACCCCCGCAGCCTGAGGTGCCGTAAAACCTTTCTCGATCGTCCAGGCGCGTACTTCTTGAACACCAGCGGTAAAATAAGTAGCAAGATCCAATAGAGAATAAGCTGCCCGAATTAATTTATATACGCCAGACTCGTCCAATCCTAGATCGTCTAGGAACATTTTACGCTCTTCATACGATTCAAGTTGGGCAATTTCGGACTCAATTTGTGCGGAGATGACGAGTACTTCTGCATTCTCATCTTTGACAGCTTCTTTCACACGGTCTACATAGGCGTTTCCTGTTGTTACCGAAGCTTCGTCTACGTTGCATACATATAAAACAGGCTTTATCGTCAACAGGGCAAGATCACTGATAAACTCAAAATCCTCCGGTTGGATAGGAGCCGTTCGGGCGGATTTACCAGCTTCGAGGTGTTCTTTGACAACAGACAGGATTTCATATGTTCTCTTTGCGTCTTTATCACCGCCTGTTTTTGCCATTTTTTCTACTTTCTGGACACGTTTTACAACGGTATCCAAATCTTTCAGCTGCAATTCCGTATCAATGATTTCTTTATCGCGAATGGGATCCACAGAACCATCTACGTGTATCACATTACCGTCGTCGAAACAACGCAATACGTGAATAATAGCATTGGTTGTGCGTATATTTCCTAAAAATTGATTTCCTAAGCCTTCGCCTTTTGAGGCTCCCTTTACTAAACCCGCTATATCAACGATTTCAATGGTATTGGGAACGACGCGTTGTGGTTTGACAATTTCTGCCAATTTATTTAATCTATCGTCAGGTACGGTAATAACACCGACATTAGGTTCTATGGTGCAAAAAGGAAAATTTGCCGCCTGTGCTTTTGCATTGGACAGGCAGTTGAATAATGTTGATTTACCTACATTTGGTAAACCTACTATACCACATTGTAAAGCCATGAAAATTTCAATTTTTTGAATCGCACAAAGATAGCGAAAATCAACTATTTTTTGTCTGTTATTTTTGTTTCATTCAACGGATATACGGCATTGTCACGGGACATTATAAATTCTTCCTCATCCAACATGAAATAAATTGTGTATATTAACGCTGGGTGTGGGGAATGGGCATCTCTGGAAGCTACCTAATTTGAAATATATCCTTTTTTAAGTTTAATCAATAAAAATTTTTTAATTTCGAATCAAATTTATAATTGGAAATAGCGTATGGTGAAGGCGATAAAACCCATCCTAAGTTTGGGGGCTGTCATAGGTGCAGCAATATCGTTTGTGGGATGTCAGGGGAGCATGAACACAAAAGCAGCAAGTTCATTAACGGATACGGTAGTGGTTGATAGCTCTTTCGTGATAGACAGCACGTCGGTCGTGAAAGATACGGCCGTACAGAAAGAGAAAGGATATTTAACCGAACGATGGCGAAATCCTGTTCAGGTTCCGGTATTGGATACATTGAACCCTATCAGCAAAGATTCGCTGGCAAGATTTGTAAGACTGGAGCGTCGCCGTGTTCGGGACTCCGTAACGCAAGAATTAGATAAACTTCCTAAACATGTTTATTTTACCTTTGATGATGGTCCCTTGATAGGGAGTTCGGCAATTGATTCTATTTCAAAAGCAAAAAATATTAAAATTAATGCATTTTTAGTCGGTAGGCATGCCAATATGTCGAAACGACTGAAGAAAGATCTTCAGCGGTATAAGGATAACACTTTGGTAGAATGCTATAATCATAGCTATACCCATGCCGGCAATAGATTTAATACCTTTTATAGCAATCCAGTTAGTGCGTATGAAGATTTTGAGAAAAATGAATTGGATTTGGAATTGAAGCATAAAATAGTGCGTTTGCCCGGGCGTAATATCTGGATTTATGATGACATAAGGCGGATAGATCTAAAAAGTGGTGCCAGTACAGCGGATATGTTGTATACGAACGGATACAAGATTTATGGATGGGATGTGGAATGGAGAATTCATAGTGCTTCGGGTAAACCTGTACAATCCGTTGAGGAAATATATACGCGTATTCGGAATTATATGAATAACAAGTCGTCTATGGAGCCGAATAATGTTGTGTTGCTGATGCACGATGATATGTTCCAGAGCAAAAAAGGACAGCAATTGCTGTCCTCGTTGATCGATACTATTCAAACCACAACGGATTATAAGTTTGAATTTATAAGCGATTATCCGTTTCGGTACTAATTGTTTTTATTCTACAACAACCCCCATTTTACTAAACTTATCGATGCGCTCCGCCACAAGGCTATCGGCATCTTTTCGCGTTAGTTCAGTAAGGTCGCTTAATATCTTTGCTTTTAGGTTTTCAGCTGCCAAGGCTGGATCTTGATGTGCGCCACCCATAGGCTCACCAATGATACCGTCAATTAATCCATTTTTCAGCATATCTTCTGCTGTCAGTTTAAGGGATTCTGCTGCTTTTTCTTTCTGATCCCAACTCCTGTAGAGAATAGAAGAACAAGACTCTGGCGAGATAACCGAATACCAGGTGTTTTGCATCATGTAAACACGATCTCCCACGCCAATTCCTAGTGCACCACCAGAAGCACCTTCTCCAATAACAATACAGATAACAGGTACTTTAAGCACAGACATTTCCAAGAGATTGCGAGCGATAGCTTCGCCTTGTCCACGTTCCTCTGCTTCCAGGCCAGGATAAGCCCCCATGGTATCGATTAATGTTACTACCGGTTTATTAAATTTCTCTGCCATCTTCATCAATCGAAGTGCTTTTCGATATCCTTCAGGGTTGGCCATTCCAAAATTTCGGTATTGACGTTCTTTAGTGTTTTTTCCTTTTTGGTGTCCAATTACCATCACGGATTGGCCGTTAATAGAAGCAAATCCACCAACAATAGCTTTGTCGTCCCGTACCGTACGGTCGCCATGGAGTTCGATAAATTCATCGCAGATCATCTCAATGTAATCGAAAGTCTGCGGACGGTCTGGATGACGGGACATCTGAACCTTTTGCCAGCCGGTCAGGTTGGCATAAATATCTTGTTTGGTGTGTTCGAGCTTTTCCGCTAGTTCATTAACAGTAGCACTCATATCTACCTTGGTCTTTTCCTGCACTTGTAAGACCTTTTCTATTTGGGTTTGCAAGTCTGCAATAGGCTTTTCAAAATCAAATGTTGTTTGCATAATTATATGTGTCTAGCGCATTTCAGCTCGCTAAGTTAGCTTATTTTATGCTTTTTCAGAAATAAGAACGAAAAAAGCTATACTTCCTAATAAACCAGCACTCTTTTTGCCGAGACACAATTGTATTGGAATATCAGTGGAAAAGTGATAATTTAGGACATTTTATGATCATGACAGAAGAAAAGAAAGATACCAATCCCATACCATTTTTAGTGAAGCTGGTTTTATGGATTTTATTATACGCCTCGTTTTGGTATTCCGGCGATTTTTATGAGCAACATCCTCGGCTGAATAAAGTGTCCGATGGACTTAATCTGTTTTTGACAGCCAGCATATTGTTTTCTATAGGTCGGTATATCATTATAACCATATATAATAAGAGGCATGAAAAGCGCATAGTACGTGGTAATTTCGTGTTGGGTATTAATCGGCTTACGGTAGTACTCAACACATCTGTAGCGTTGATCAGTTTTATGATTGCTTTTGGTATAGACCCGCGAGAGTTTGTTACTAGCTTAACCATTGTGGCAATGGCAATAGCGGTTACATTTCGGGAATATATTACCAACTTGATATCGGGATTGTTTATTATGTTTTCGGATCAGCTGTCGGTAGGCGATAGGGTAAAGGTTGGCGAACATAAAGGGCGTATTGTCGATATCAATTTTTCTAGTCTGATTATACAAAATGAAGATGACGATATGGTCATGGTACCTAACAACATGGTTTTTACGTCTCCGATAATCAACTTGTCTGCACATCGCTCGACGCTTTTTTTGGTGAAATTTGAATTGCCGCTACAGGCTGCAGTGGAAGTGGATAAGTTGGAAAAAAGCATACAAGCGCTTCTGGCAAATCATCCTTATCTAACCGGAGAAGATGATTTACAGCTTAAAGTCGTTGAAATAGGGAAAGATTATGCTAAATACAAGATGGAAATGCATGCAAAAAGCAGTAGTAACAAAGTACATAAACAAGTAGAAAATGAAGTGTTTAAAGAGGTTCTGAAGTTTAAGAAGGATTATGATGTAGAGACTTAAGCTATATTTTACGAACCTTTATTTGTTTAACAAAATGATGAGATCCTTTTTCCAGAATTAAATCCGCGCGGTAGCGGGTAGGTAATATGTTCTTATGCAGGTTTGGGAGGTTAATGGTATTCCAGATAGTTGTAGCCATGGCAATACTTTCTTCTTTATCTAGATTGGCATAACGATGAAAATAGGAGGCCGGATTTTGGAAAGATGTTGCACGTAAAGATTCAAATCTATTAATATACCAATTTATTAAATCCTTCTCATCGGCATCGACATAAATAGAATAATCAAAATAATCTGAAACGAAAACGCTGTTTCCAGTAGATGAGTTAACCTGCAATACATTTATCCCTTCCACAATAAGTATATCCGGTTGTGCTATGATTTGGCTTTCGTGCGGAATGACATCGTATTCCAAATGTGAATAAACAGGTACTTCAAACTGGGGAAGCCCAGATTTCATCGATGCAAGAAAACTCAGTAATAGTTTGGTGTCGTAACTCTCTGGAAAGCCTTTACGTATATTCCGTTCTGCTAAAATTTTGTTAGGGTACAGAAAACCGTCTGTTGTTACCAGCTCCACTTTGGGTTTGGTTGGAAGCATGGAGAGCACTTTCTGCAGCACACGTGCGGTTGTACTTTTTCCTGCAGCTACAGATCCAGCTATCCCTATGATAAAAGGAAGGCTATTCGTAGCCTTGTTTAGAAAATTATTTACAGCAGCATGCTGGTCTTTTGTACGCTTAATCAAAATACCCAACAAGTGTGCTAACGGGAAATATATTTCTTCAATTTCGGTAACAGTGAGGGGTTCATTTAAAGCCCGTAAATTTTTCACATCCTCCCCCGCAAGGTGATGTGAAAAATGGCCGTTTAAATTTTTCCATTCCGTCCTGTCAAATAACTGAAATGGTGTATCAACCTCGCTGTTGTTAGTTGAAGACATTTATTTAAATTTTGAATGTCGGCAAACATAGATAAAATGCTTCGCATTCACGAATACATTATAAAAAATTATATTAAATTGCTTTGTATGACAATAGGATTACTTAATATTTTATGTATCGGACATTTGTCGGCAATTTTCAACAGGCGCTGTCTTTGCGTTTCATCGAGATTGCCATCCAGACGGATATGACACTTGATAAAATTAGTTTCCTGTAACTCACCCTTCTGTTTACTGACGGATAAGGAAATTTCGATAGCATCTACATCCCATTTTTTTCGATCGGCATACATACGCATCGTAATCGCTTTACAGCTACCGAGGGATGATAACAGGAGTTCCGCTGGTGCCGGTCCTAAATCCTGACCGCCCAAGTCTTTTGGTTCATCGGCAATAAGCACGTGGGGCTGTATATGAATTTCTGTTTTGTATGGATCTTTTCCAATTTTTGTAATAACGCTTTTAGTCATATGTCCCCGCTGATTGTTTAGGTAAATAATCCTTCAATAATTAGGCTTCCGGTTGCTGGATTTGTAGCTAATGGTACATTATATAAATCAGATATCCGCATCAACATTTGAATATCAGGTTCATGAACGTGTTTACCTAATGGATCCCGGAAGAATATGATTCCGTCGACTTTACCTTCCGCCGTTAGTGCAGCGATCTGTGCATCACCTCCTTTAGGACCACTTAGTTTGAGCTCCACTTCTAACCCCGTTTTTGCTATGTAGGATCCAGTAGTACCTGTCGCAATGATGTGCGCTTCCTGAAGAAATTCAATATGGTCTTTTACAAATGCCACCATGTCTGCTTTCTTTCCGTCGTGTGCAATTAATGCAATTGTTTTCTTCATCTATTTAAATTTTGTTTTAGTGTTTTCTTTAGCACTTTAAGATAGTTAAAAATATTGGGCTATCCAAAGAAAATATAAGCTACAATAATAGCGGCGATAATACCAACAAGTTCCGCTAAAAGCGCACAAGGTAATGCATGTCGTGTCTTTTTGATCGCTACCGATCCAAAATAAACAGCCAACACGTAAAATGTAGTTTCGGTAGAACCCTGTATTACACACGCCACACGGGCAGCAAAATCATCAGCACCTTTTGTTGCCATCAGCTCTACCATCAGTCCCCGCGCACCCGAACCACTCAATGGTTTCATGAATGCGACGGGCAATGCTTCTACAAAAGAAGTGTCTATTCCTACTAATGCGATGAGCGAAGAGATGCCCTGTACCAAATAATCCATCGTGCCAGAAGCTCGAAACACCGCTATACCCACTAAAATGGCTACCAGATAGGGGATAATTTTCACGGCCACTTCGAATCCCTCTTTTGCGCCTTCGATAAAGGCATCATATACGTTGATACGTTTAAATAAAGCTAGGGCAATGAATGAAACAAAGATGCTAAATAAAACGAGATTACCGAATACGCGGGATATCACATCAATTTCCGCAGGTGCTAATGTGCTGAAATAATATAATGCACTGCCTACCAAAACAAGCAATCCACCCAAATAGAGGATAATCGTTTTATGAAAGAGGTTAATTTTTTGGTAAATGGCAACCATAACAAGTGCGGCTAGTGTCGAAAAGAAAGTCGCAATAAGAATAGGTAAAAAGATGTCGGAGGGTTGTGCAGCGCCGGCTTCTTGTCTATAGGCCATAATAGAAATAGGTAGCAACGTTAGACTTGATGCATTTAATACAATAAACATAATCTGCGCGTTGCTGGCGGTATCTTTCTGGGGATTAAGTTCCTGTAGTTCCTTCATTGCTTTTAATCCTAATGGCGTAGCGGCATTGTCCAGACCTAAAGCATTGGCCGAAAAATTCATCAGTATGGAACCCAATGCGGGATGGTTTTTAGGGATTTCGGGAAAAAGCCGGTTAAAAAAAGGCCCGACGGCTTTAGCAAAGATATTAATCATACCTCCTTTTTCTCCTATTTTCATAATCCCTAGTGCAAACGTCATCATACCGATTAAACCGAGAGATATGGTGGCACCATTAGCTGCGCTTTCAAAGAGAGAATTCACAATATTTTGGAAAACCTCGGTATCGCCGCCAATAAGCTTAACGATAGCAACTAGAAATGTTATTAAGAAAAAAGAGACCCAAATGTAATTTAGTGCCATACGTGTTTTTTTGCTGCGTAAACCTAAATAAAATGCTTCGCATTCACGAATTCCTTAAAATAAAAATTATTTTGAGTAATTCATTTTTATATGCAATTTAATTACGCATAATATAAAATGAATTATTCATCATCGTATGTTTTCAAATGCATTCATGAGCACTACGTGGTTTATTCCGCTCTCCTCTGCCATCAAGGGCCATTTTATAGAGGAAATTTAGGACTTAATTTTTTAAAAAATTCCATACGGATCGATCCGAGTTATTTTTTTTGTCCTGTATGATTTCAGCGACTATTTGATTCATCCGTTCTTCATGTTCACTGATTAATTTATCCCCTAACGAGATCAGTTTTTGGATATTAGACGGAGAAGCAGAATCCATGGATGGGTTGATAGAGGAGAGACTACTAGGTTCTATACGGATATAATTACTCGATTTGTTAACAGACCGGAACAATTGTTTTAAGTAATAGTCTGTACTTTCCGCAGAGCTACTGCTCATGATATCGACTAATGCAGGTCCGATGGAGATAGCCCACTTCTTTTTGAAATCTTCGTAATTATACGATATTTTTGACAACCCGGTTCCCAAAGAAAGAATCCAAATATCATTTATTTTATACGTATTATAGCTTTTAATGACCTCTAAAAGAGCGGATAGGGAAGGGTTGTGGGCAAAGACACCGCCATCAACTAAGGGATAGCGCGTTTCAGCGAGAGAAAATATCTCTGCCACCGAGAAATACGTAGGCGCAGCGGACGTCGCACGACAGGCATCTCGTATGTAAAAGTCGCGCGAGTCACCATGCGATATGGCCTTTTGTTGTCGGAAAAGATGATTTTTACGTAATTCAATATTATATGCAGTGATAATGCAAGGCTTGAGCAGTTCACTAAGCCTTTTATCTCCAAAATAACTTTTCAAAACATTTTCCAATATCGTCTCATCGTAAAGTTCGCTTAACAAACCGAATTTGCTCAGAAAACGACGCCAAGTTGAAGCAGAAAATATTTCTGTACCGTGGTCTACATAAATATCCAGTGCATCCTTCGCGGTATACTTTTGTTTTTTCGGATCGCTATCATCCGGGCATAATAATATAGATAAAAGGATTCCGCCGGTGCTTGTACCTGCAAAAAAATCAAAATAGTCGGTTAAATGCGCTTTGGGATTATTAGTTGCCTGTTGTATTTTTTCTTCTAACGCTACCAAAAACATTCCTGGAATGATACCTCGGATACCGCCGCCGTCTATTGAAAGTATTCTCTTCATACGCTCATTCGGTTTATCTTTTAAATCTAGGTAAAAAAGGTCAAACCGGCGAATTTTTTATATCTTGCCCTATTAAATATAAATCAAGAAACGAGTGCTGAAGCAACAAATGGCTATAAAATTTCGGTTAGAAAAACTAATTCCTGCTGATTTTCCGATATATTTCGATTTGGTTGGTAATGAAGATGTAATGGCGATGATTACAGAGCGGGCTATTCCGCTAGAAGAAGCAAAATCGGATTACGAGAAGCGGATGTTGGAAAATCAGTTTCATAGTGATTTTGGACATTTTAAAATCATGGAGGAAAAATCCGATAATTTTATAGGGGTTGGAAAATTGGAAATAGAGGCACCCGATAGTAATAAGGCCGAGTTGGGATATATGCTTCTACCTAAATATTGGGGAAAGGGGATTGCAAGTGAGGTTGCCTATCAGCTAATCGGAGCAGCGAGGAAACATGTCTTTATTAAAAAGTTGTTTGCCATCATAGACCCCAAAAATATCCCATCTAGAAAAATCCTAGTTAACAATGGTTTTGTTTCTAAGGAATTTACGGATTTTGATGGTTTACCGGGAGAGGTTTTGGAATTGGTAATTCCGCGAAATTAAACGAACTATTATTTTTTGTTCAGATACTCTATCTTGTAATCACCGATATGATTGTTGCTCTCCGCAATTTTCTTTTTGTGGGTAAAGTAGTTAAATAATCCGATAGCAATCAAGATGGCCGAAATGCCGATAAATATATTTTCAATAATTCGTCCGTATTCTACCGTAGTCAAATTATTTATACTTATGCCCGCAACCAAAAAATACATGGACGTGCGTATAAAAGCCAATAAAGTGGATTGATTGGCTAGAATTGTTCTTTGCAAAGCTAATTTTTCCCGTAAAATCAAATCCTTATTCATCTTATCTGCTGTAACTTCCTTCGGATCGAACCCTGCAGATTCTCATCCCTAAACGCTATAAAAGTAAAAGTCCATCTTTTGGATGAACTTTTACCTTGCGGAGAGAGCGGGATTCGAACCCGCGGTACCGTTTCCAGTACGACAGTTTAGCAAACTGTTCCTTTCGGCCACTCAGGCACCTCTCCTTTATTTGAGTAGTGCAAACATAACGCAAATATTTCAATCCACAAAGCTTTAAACCCGTTTTTTTACTAAAAACGAATAAACATCTGACACTCAATTTAATTTTTTGTATTAGGCGTTGCAAGAGCAGTTTTCTTGTTGACATCATAGTCAATCCGTACGTGATAAATGCTCTTTAGCATCGATTTAAAAATATCCGAAACTTCGGTAATATCACGCATCGTAATATCAGAATTAATAAACTGCCGTTGAGCAATTTTGTAATCCACAATCTTATCTACCAAGTTATTGATAGACTCCTCGGTAGGCTCTTTCAACGCTCTTGAAGCAGCTTCTACCGAATCTGCAATCATGAGTACGGCAGTCTCTTTAGAAAAAGGTACCGGGCCTGGATATTTGAAGATGCTTTCGTCTACCAATTTGTCTGGATTGTTCTTGAGGGCCATATTATAGAAATAATCGACTTTCGTTGTGCCGTGGTGTGTGCGTATAAAATCAATAATAACATCTGGCAGTTGGTTTTTCTTCGCCATTTCAATGCCTTTATGCACGTGCGATATAATAATTTGAGCAGATTGTTCCGGTGTAAGCTCTGCGTGGGGGTTGATGTCTGTTTTTTGGTTTTCGATGAAAAACAAAGGATTCGACATTTTCCCGATATCGTGATATAATGCTCCTGCACGAATTAACAACGGATTTCCACCAATTTTATAGATAGCTGCTTCTGCAAGATTAGCAACCTGTAAGGAATGCTGAAAAGTTCCAGGCGCTTTTAAGGAAAGTTCCCGTAACAAACGGGAATTACTATTGGTCAATTCCATTAACGTCAGATCGGAGACGATGCCAAATAAGCGCTCGAATGCATATATTAATGGATAGGCGAGGAGCGTTAATCCGACGCTAACAACGAAAGGTATAATGTCTGTCCAGTAAATAGTGCTTATAGATCCGTTACGTGTTAACACTAAACCCACATAAGCGATGATATAAGTCCCTAGAATGATAAGCGATGATACTAAAAACTGTTCCCGTTTGACGAGTGTTCTGATGCTGTAAATAGCCACCATACCGGTCATAAACTGTAAAAACACGAACTCAAAGCTATTTGGTACAAATAGGGCGGCTAGCAATACCATGAGCAAATGGATGTTCAGGGCTACACGTGTGTCGAACAACACCCTAAAGATAATTGGAACACTACAGTAGGGGATGTAATAAAGGTTAGGGATTTTCATGTTGATGGCCCATGAGAGCACACCAAGCATGGATATAATGACGATTAAAATAATAAATAGCAACCTGTTACTATCAAATATAGTTGATCGGAAAAAATACAAGAAGACCATTAAAAGGGATACACACATGGAGATGACGACAAAGTGGCCAAGCATAACGTATCCCTGATTACCGCTAATGCGCGCTTCATCCTCAAAAACCTTACGTAAAGAAGTCAATTTCTGGTAAGTTTCATTACTGATGATTTTATCTTTTTCTGCGATAAGTTCTCCTTTTTGTACCATTCCACGGGTAGTAGAAATATTAGCCAACGCATTCTGTTCCGCTTTGTTTGTTAGATTTTCATGAAAAATGTAATTAATCGTAACGTAGTTTTTGAGCGTCTCTGCCAGCCAGCTCTTCTGATCTATTTTGTTATTTCTGGAAAGGTTGCTTTCGATATACTGGTTAGCCGATTCGATGGTGAAAATATCTGCCGTATTTTTCTGTTGGGCAACATTATCTTGAAGTAGTGTGAAATTATACTGGCTTTGGGCTTGGTCCACCTGTTCCGCGTTCAGCCCCTTGTTTTGATAACGGTTATTCAACGAGATAATACCTCTATTGTAAACGTAACTAAGAAGGGCATTTCCGACAGACTGGTATGTTTCTTTATCTTGATTAGATATGGAATCCATATTTGCTATTTGCCATTTCTCCGCAATATCCGTATTAAATTGATCAATTTGTTCTTTGCTGACACTACTGTTTAAATTGTATATAGGTTGTACGGTCTTCAAGATCTGCTCTCTATCTTTATTAAGCTCCTCCTGTGTTTTTAAGATGGCAAAATTATAGGGAGATACAAGGTTCTCATGATTCCATACTTTTCCTTTTTCAAATTCGTACCGAAAGCGTGGTTGTTTAGGTAAAAAAATACAAATCAATATGATTGCCAAAATGATCATGGCAGATTTCACTATAAAAGAATTGTTTTGATTCTTGTCGCGAAGATAATTGATCTTGAGTTTAGCCACTTGCTTGTCGTTTTTATGCTATCCAATATAATTTACAACAAATGTACTAAATACTAATTTACTCGCATAATAGCCTTAAACTTCCGTATCTTTGCAAAAAGATATAAAGAACATGCCAATAACAAAACATCTGATAGCCCCCTCTGTTCTGGCCGCTGATTTTGCGAAGCTTTATGATGATATCCAAATGATAAACAATAGTGAGGCGGATTGGTTTCATATTGATATTATGGATGGTGTTTTTGTGCCGAATATCTCTTTTGGCTTTCCGGTTATGCAGGCGATTGCGAAATACGCAACTAAGCCATTAGATGTACACTTGATGATTGTAGACCCAGATCGTTATCTAAAAAACTGTAAGGATTCAGGTGCTTCTATGATTACCGTGCATTACGAAGCCTGTACACACCTTCACCGCACATTGGCAGCTATTAAGGAACTAGGTTGTAAAGCCGGTGTCGCCTTAAATCCCCATACGCCGGTGTCGTTGTTAGCGGATGTCATTCGGGATATCGATTTAGTGTTAGTCATGTCGGTGAACCCTGGATTTGGAGGCCAGAAGTTTATTGAACGTACCTATGATAAGGTGAAAGCTTTAAGAGCTTTAGCCGCAGGCGTGAACGATAGTTTATTAATCGAGATTGATGGGGGAGTAACCCTACAAAATGCTGCATCACTGTTGCAGGCTGGAGCAAATGTATTGGTAGCAGGTTCCTTTGTGTTTAATGCGGCAGATTCTATGGAGACGATTAAAAAATTAAAGGCTGTTGATTATACTTTACGTTCGGTATAGCCATAGATTTTCTTTAATTATAAACTCCAATAATGAGATTGTTTATCAAAGTGATCAGCCTCATTGTTTTTGGTGGCATATATTCAGTTTAGAATAATTCCAAATTAAGCAATCAGGTGCTTATTTTCTCGATAAAGTTTGTTTTTTTTTACTTTTGCGCTGAAAAAAAGAGTGTTGTTTTTCGGTAAATTGTCGCAAGAGCAACTAGTAATAAAAAAAGAAGTAATAACCGTTGACATTTATAATTACAAAACGGTTTTAGCTTGATAATACACCATTATGAGTATATATAACGATTACATTCAGGAAATCGAAGAGAGAAAAGGACAAGGTCTTCATCCTAAACCTATTGATGGAGCGGAATTGTTAAGTGAAATCATTGAACAGATTAAAGACTTGAATAACCCATATAGGAAAGATTCAATTCAGTTTTTCGTGTACAATACCTTGCCTGGAACGACGCCCGCTGCAGGTGTAAAGGCTAAATTTCTCAAGGAAATTATCCTTGGACAGTTTTTTGTCGAAGAAATTACGCCAGCTTTTGCATTTGAGTTGTTGTCGCATATGAAGGGTGGGCCTTCCATCGAAGTATTGCTTGATCTAGCTTTAAGTGAAGATGCTGCAATTGCCAAAGAAGCCGCAAAAGTTTTGAAAACACAAGTATTCCTTTACGATGCGGATACGGATCGTTTAAAATCAGCTTACGAAAGTGGAAATGCTATTGCGAAAGAGATTTTGGAGAGTTATGCAAAAGCGGAATTTTTTACAGAGTTACCTGAAGTGCCTGAAGAAATAAACGTTGTTACTTATATCGCTGCCGAGGGAGATATTTCTACAGATTTATTATCTCCGGGTAATCAGGCGCATTCACGTTCTGACCGTGAGTTGCATGGAAAATGTATGATGTCGCTTCATGCGCAAGTGGAAATCAAAGCCTTACAAGCGAAACATCCGAATGCAAGTGTGATGTTAATTGCCGAAAAAGGGACGATGGGCGTAGGTTCGTCGCGTATGTCGGGAGTCAATAATGTTGCGCTCTGGACGGGTAAACAAGCGAGTCCTTATGTGCCGTTTGTAAATATTGCGCCGATCGTAGCAGGAACAAATGGGATTTCGCCGATTTTTCTAACGACAGTAGATGTGACCGGAGGTATCGGTATTGATTTGAAGAACTGGGTTAAAAAAATCGATGCCAATGGGAGACCCGTGTTGAACGAAAAAGGTGAACCGATTTTAGAACAAGTGTATTCTGTAGCTACCGGTACCGTATTGACCATTAATACGAAAACAAAAAAATTATATAACGGTGATCAGGAGTTGATTGATATTTCCAAATCATTAACTCCTCAGAAAATGGAGTTCATTAAAGCTGGAGGTTCTTATGCTATTGTGTTCGGTAAAAAAATCCAGACATTTGCAGCAAGAATTTTGGAGGTAGAAGCTCCGCAGGTATTTGCAGCTTCTAAGGAAATCACCGTCGAAGGACAAGGATTGACAGCTGTTGAAAAAATATTCAACAAAAATGCTGTTGGTGTAACAGCCGGTAAAATTTTGCATGCTGGTTCAGACGTTCGCGTACAAGTTAACATCGTTGGCTCGCAAGATACAACAGGTTTGATGACGGCCCAGGAATTGGAATCTATGGCAGCTACTGTAATCTCACCTATTGTTGATGGAGCCTACCAATCGGGGTGTCATACAGCTTCGGTTTGGGACAAAAAAGCACAGGCTAACATCCCGAAATTAATGAAGTTTATGAACGATTTCGGGTTGATTACAGCGCGGGATCCGAAAGGTGAATATCATGCGATGACCGATGTTATCCATAAAGTGTTGAACGACATTACCGTCGACGAATGGGCAATCATCATCGGTGGTGACTCCCATACGAGGATGTCTAAAGGGGTAGCTTTTGGGGCTGACTCGGGAACCGTTGCGTTGGCTTTAGCGACAGGTGAGGCTTCTATGCCGATTCCGGAATCCGTAAAAGTAACTTTCAGAGGAGAGATGAAAGATTATATGGATTTCCGCGATGTGGTTCACGCAACACAAGCCCAAATGCTTAAACAATTTGGTGGTGAAAACGTATTCCAAGGAAGGGTTATCGAAGTTCATATCGGAACACTTCCCGCTGACCAAGCCTTTACATTTACCGATTGGACGGCAGAAATGAAAGCGAAAGCATCTATCTGTATTTCGGAAGATGATACCTTGATCGAGTCATTGGAAATTGCGAAACGTAGAATCCAGATCATGATTGATAAGGGAATGGATAACAACAACGCGGTGCTCCAAGGCTTGATTAATAAGGCGAATAAACGTATTGAAGAAGTAAAATCTAGTGAAATACCAGCATTGAAGCCAGATGCAGATGCAAAATATTATGCAGAAGTAGTTATTGATTTGGATATCATCGATGAACCAATGATCGCCGATCCGGATGTCAACAACGAAGATGTTTCCAAGCGCTATACACACGATACGATCCGTGATTTGACTTATTACGGTGGTGATAAAAAAGTAGACCTTGGTTTCGTCGGCTCGTGTATGGTACACAAAGGTGATTTGAAAATTGTCTCCAAAATGCTGCGTAATATAGAAGAACAGCAGGGGGAAGTGAAATTTAATGCGCCGTTGGTTGTGGCTGCTCCGACTTATAATATTATTGATGAGTTGAAAGAAGAAGGAGATTGGGAATTGTTGGAGAAATATTCCGGATTTGAGTTTAACGACGCT
Source organism: Sphingobacterium corticibacterium (assembly GCF_004208525.1). Classification (GTDB taxonomy): domain Bacteria; phylum Bacteroidota; class Bacteroidia; order Sphingobacteriales; family Sphingobacteriaceae; genus Sphingobacterium; species Sphingobacterium corticibacterium. The sequence continues at coordinate 774,953 of NZ_SGIT01000001.1, forward strand.
GCACCAAAGGGGGCTGCCCGTACAGAATATCAAAATATGATGTATTTGGAACGTCCAGGTTGTAATCTCTGTATGGGTAACCAAGAAAAAGCGGAGAAAGGTGATACGGTAATGGCTACGTCAACCCGTCTTTTCCAAGGTCGTGTAGTCGAAGATTCGGAACGTAAAAAAGGTGAATCTTTGTTGGCTTCAACTCCGGTTGTCGTGTTATCGGCAATTTTGGGAAGAATTCCGACAATTGAAGAATATAAAGCGGCTGTAGTCGATATCGATTTGACTAAATTCACACCGTCAAACAAGCAACTTGTTCATTAGTTGTAGGTAATTTCAATCGTACGGACAGCACCCGAAATCCATATGGATTTCGGGTGCTTTTTTTTGTATGTGAACGCTCGCTTTCCATTCTTGACAATTTGATATTTATTCCATTTTTTCGTATCTTTCGCTAAATCAAATTGTTAATAAACGAATTTATTTAGAGAGAGAATATGGCTTTTGACATTGAAATGATTAAGAAGGTGTATAGCCAATACGACGAGCGCATTGCTGCTGCGCGTCAAGTGGTTAACAAACCTTTAACGCTTGCTGAGAAAATTTTGTATACACATTTATGGGCAGGAAACGCAACCGAAGCTTATGAGCGAGGAGCTTCTTATGTAGATTTTGCACCGGATCGTGTTGCCATGCAAGATGCTACGGCACAAATGGCATTATTACAGTTTATGCAAGCCGGACGCCCTAAAGTAGCGGTACCTTCAACTGTTCACTGTGACCACTTAATTCAAGCAAGGGACGGTGCGGAACAGGACTTGACACGAGCGAAAAACGAAAGCTCAGAAGTATTTAATTTCTTATCTTCTGTATCCAATAAATATGGAATAGGTTTTTGGAAACCGGGAGCAGGTATTATCCACCAAGTGGTGTTGGAGAACTATGCTTTCCCTGGTGGAATGATGATTGGTACGGATTCGCACACGGTGAATGCTGGAGGGTTAGGTATGGTGGCTATTGGTGTTGGTGGAGCTGATGCGTGTGATGTCATGGCTGGTTTGCCATGGGAACTTAAATTCCCTAAACTAATCGGTGTTAAATTAACGGGTAGGTTGTCTGGATGGGTAGCACCAAAAGATGTTATCCTAAAAGTTGCTGGTATCTTAACCGTGAAAGGTGGTACAGGGGCTATCGTAGAGTATTTTGGTGAAGGAGCAGAATCTCTTTCATGTACAGGTAAAGGTACAATCTGTAACATGGGGGCGGAGATTGGAGCAACAACTTCGACTTTCGGTTACGATGCTTCTATGGAACGTTATTTGCGTGCTACAGGTAGGGCTGACGTAGCTGACGCGGCAAATGTTGTAAAACAACATCTAACAGCAGATCCTGAAGTTTACGTTGATCCGGAGCAATATTTTGATCAGTTAATCGAAATCAATTTGTCTGAATTGGAACCGTCGTTGAATGGTCCATTTACACCAGACTTATATACGCCGGTTTCGCGTATGCACGAAGAAGCTGAAAAGAATGGCTGGCCGTTAAAGGTAGAGTGGGGCCTGATTGGTTCGTGTACAAACTCTTCCTACGAGGATTTATCCCGTGCGGCTTCTATTGCTAAGCAGGCTATTGATAAAGGTCTGGTTACAAAAGCGGAATTTGGTATTAACCCGGGTTCGGAACAGGTACGATATACAGCAGACCGTGACGGTTTGCTAAAAACGTTTGAAGATTTAAACGCTACTATCTTTACGAACGCTTGTGGCCCTTGTATCGGTATGTGGGATCGTGCTGGAGCTGATAGACAAGAGAAAAATACCATTGTCCACTCGTTTAACAGAAACTTTGCAAAACGTGCTGACGGTAATCCAAATACGTACGCCTTTGTGACTTCTCCGGAAATGGTGGCCGCGATTGCTATCGCTGGTAATCTAGGGTTTAACCCAGTTACGGACACGTTGACTAACAAAAACGGTGAGCAGGTTAGACTGGATCCGCCAACAGGTGATGAATTGCCGTCAAAAGGTTTTGATGTGGAGGATCCGGGATATCAGGCGCCAGCAGCAGACGGTTCGGCAGTAACAGTGGACGTGTCGCCTACATCTGACCGTCTTCAATTATTAGAACCGTTCTCCGCATGGGAAGGCACAGATCTTATAGGATTGAAACTGTTGATAAAAGCCAAGGGTAAATGTACGACTGATCATATATCGATGGCAGGCCCTTGGTTGAAATACAGAGGGCATTTGGATAATATTTCTAACAATATGCTTATTGGAGCGGTCAATTTCTTTAATGATAAAACAGATTTTGTGAAGAATCAATTGACTGGTGAATATGCGGCAGTGCCAGCTACACAGCGCTCATACAAAGCTGCGGGTGTCGGTTCGATCGTCGTGGGTGATGAAAATTATGGTGAAGGATCTTCTCGTGAACATGCGGCCATGGAGCCTCGTCATCTAGGTGTGCGTGCGGTATTGGTTAAATCTTTTGCCCGTATCCACGAAACGAACTTAAAGAAACAAGGTATGTTGGGCTTAACGTTTGACAATAAGGACGATTACGATAAAATTCAAGAGGACGATACCATCGATATCATCGGCTTAACAGAGTTTGCTCCTGGAAAACCATTGACTATTGTCTTGCATCATGCTGATGGTACGCAAGATAGTATTTTGGTTAACCATACGTACAATGCACAGCAGATTGAATGGTTTAAAGCTGGTGGGGCATTGAATATTATCCGTGCAAATCAAGCGAAATAGATTTAAGTAAGTAAACGAATGCGAAAGCCGCGGCTCTTTAATAGGTCGTGGCTTTTTCTATGATCTTAAATGCGCTTCGTGTACACAACCACAAGCCGGTCATCATATAGTGTCGTGAAATATAAATAATCTTCTCCGCCCTCTTTAATTTTGAATTTCTTTCGGATCTGTTCGACTTTTAAAGGAAAATTTTTAGTGACGATATTGGCTTTCGCTACACCAGTGTTTTTTTTAAATCTAGAAAACGGAACAACTTGTTGTATGCGAAATACACGTCCAGGAAAATCCCCGATGAAATCATCGTGGCTATACAGATGGCTGTGCTGATGTAGTTTTTGAAGATGGAAGGCGGAAGCGACAGATTTAAAAGCGCCCGCTTTCGTAATGGCCACATCAGGGTCATATAGAAAGTTTGTTGGTTCCCCCAATGTTGGTACCGTTTCCTTCTCTTGTATATAATTAAAAGAGAACGTCTGCGATTTGTCTGTCGATAGACGTACGGCATGAATAGTCGGTATGCCTTGAAAAGATTTTTCCTGGACAAACAACAATTCCTTACAATCGTTTTCGATGCTGATGACGTATACTTCTCTAACATGTGGCAGTACATTTAACGCCCCCGAGATATCGAGTAGTGGTGCTAATTTAGTGAGGAGCGTATCCGAATGTTCAAAAAATAAGGATTGATAAGCGAGTATATTGGGTTCGCAATCTTCTAGCCGGAAAACTTTTTGATTTTTTACTCTACGGGATGGATCGGTATAAATATAATCATATCGTTTACGCGATGAAGCTAAGAAAGTGATGCCATCTCCCGTGTGAAATTGTACGTTGTCTATAGCTAATTCAAGAAAATTATGCGCTACGATTTGCGACAGTTGGGGGTTGATTTCACAATGTATTACTTTTTTTGCACGTTGTGCAAAAAAATAGCTGTCCACACCAAACCCTCCCGTCAAATCTAACACCGTACAGTCTGGTGAAAGAAGGGAAACCTTGAACTTTCCAGTCTTGGCAGAGGAACACTGCTCCAGGTTAAGTTTTTCGGGGAAATATAAGGCTTTGTCTTGTTTTAGCCATTCCGGCATTTTACTGCTCACTTTTTGCCAGCCGGTTATCTGTTGTGCAAGTTCTGACGATGAGACGCCCTCAAATGGACTTTTTTTCAACGCAATCCGGCTTGCATCCATGTCAGCATGCTGTCGGATAAACGTCTGAACTTCCGCTGACAAAATGTTTCCGTTCACCCTTTAGCTCCTTAACTCCTTAACTAGTAACTGGCAGGTGTAACTATCTTTCAGCTCCCGGATAATTTCCTTATTCACCAATACCCGATCGATAGTTTCTTGATTATAATAGCGTATCGTAATAAGTTCCAAACCCTTTTCAACACTTACCTTATAGCGTTTTTCCAATTCTTCGAGCAAGACATCCACATTAGCACCGGTATCATCAATACTAACACAGAAGCTTATGGCGCTGTTGTGCATCATATTTATTTTGATACGGTGGTTATGGAAGAGGTTGAATATATGGCTTAAGTTATCCTCTACAATAAAAGAAAAATCCCGCGGCTGTATACTCACAAAAACCTGATTGACTTTAAAAATAAAAGAAGGAATAGGCAGTCCATCATTCGTCGTACGAATCAGTGTTCCGGGTTGCTCGGGAGCGACAAAAGAGCGTACATTTAACGTGATTTTCTTGTTCTGTAACGGTTTAATTGTCTTCGGATGGATAACTGTTGCCCCGTAATACGTTAACTCAATAGCGTCGGTATAGGATAATTCCGGAATGAGTTCTGTCGGATTAAACCATTTTGGATCAGCATTGAGCACACCGGGTACATCTTTCCATATGGTCACATTATCAACCTGTAGGCAAGCTGCGAATATAGCTGCCGAATAATCGGATCCCTCGCGACCCAGCGTTGTGGTGAAGTTTTCCGAGGTAGAGCCGATAAAACCTTGTGTGATAATGATTTGATTGTCGAGTATACTTGGTAATTCTCTGCGGATTTTATCTTCTGTTTTTTGCCAGTTAACGTCTGCTTCCCGATAGGTGTTGTCCGTAAAAATGTAATCACGTGCATCTATCCATTTGATAGGCAACCCAATGTGGGTACAGTAAGCAGCGAGGATTTTTGAAGAAACAATTTCGCCGGCAGAAACAATCTGATCATGCAGATAGTCGTATGCATCTTGTGGTTCTTCTTCCAGTATCCATTCAATTTCTACGAAGCAATTTGCAATTTCATCAAATATGGCATGATGCGATACGCCGAAAAGTGCTGTCAGAATCTGTTGATGTGCTGTTTTTACCTTTTCCAACAAGTCAAATGCTTGCCCGGTCTGGTCCGCAAAATGTTGGGTAACCTCGGTCAGTGCATTGGTGGTTTTACCAAGTGCAGAAACCACCACAAGCAACTCATCTTCCTTATATTTAGTTATAATATCGGCTACATTTCGTATGCTGTCCGCATCTTTTACTGATGCTCCGCCAAATTTAAATACTTGCATTAAAACGTTTTTTATTTTACAATATCTAACAACCGCTGACCTTTTTCCGTCGTTACCTCTTCCAATGCATTATATGGAACAATGAGTGTAGTCGGTCCCTCCGCATACGATTTGATCTCGTAAGGGTTATAGTGAAACAAAAGTCCCACACGGGTCAGGCCAAAGTTGTCTGCCAGGGTAAAGGTTTCATCATCAAAAAAATAATTACTTCCATAAGCGCTGGTATCGCTCAACTTTTCTTGTTTTCTGAAATAACCTTCTACAATTTGGCGTAATACAAGTGTGTCTTGAAAAATATCAGCCAATGAAAGCTTCTTTTTATTTTGCGTATCGTAGTTAGACCAGATTTCAATTTCTATTCCGTGTGCACCTCCTGTGTACTCACTAATCGCATTCTTTAAGGTTAGAAATCCGGGTACATTCAACATAACTTCACAATCTTGATTTCTGAACCAAGCATGAAAAGCATGATTTTCACTATTGATTTGTTCTTCGGCATATTCATTGAATCCACCTAGAAAGCTTTCTGCTACTTGGTCTGCTTTATGCTCACCATCGACAAAGATTGCTTCTCGAACCAAGGAATCTATTTCTGTAGAAAAAACAGGATAACGTGCCGCATAAAATGTCGTGTCCAAGGTCATTTCGTCACCGGAAAAATAAGGGCTGATCTCCTTGAAAACCTCCATGTGATAATCCAGCGTGTCTGTCATCAACGGAGAAGCATCTTCTGCTATTGTTGATACGCTTTCCTGTGATTTGTTTCTACTGGTACAACTGTGGGCGAATAAGAAAATGCCCAGTCCGATACTATATATTAAATGCTTTTTCACCAATTGCTAGTTTCTTAACCGTTAACCATTAATCATTGTTCTTATAATGTTTGATAATACGTTTCCCGAAAATGGTACTTCCGAGTCGGACCATATTTGCCCCCTTCTCTATAGCCAGATTGTAATCCGACGACATACCCATAGATAGGGTATCAAAGGTATCCTCCTTACGGAAAAAACTAGTCTTGATGCCATCGAACAACATTTTTAGTTCATAAAACTCTTCTTTGATCACCTTCTCGTTTTCGGTATTGGTGGCGATGCCCATAAGCCCACGGATACGCACATGCTGTAAATCCTGAAAGTCATGGCTACGCAGCATTTCGATAAGCTCTGCATGATCGAAACCAAATTTGGTGGCTTCATCTGCAATATACACCTGTAGAAGACAGTCGATGACCCGGTGGTGCCTGCCGGCGTGTTTATCGATTTCTTTTAAAACCTTTAATGAATCAACAGATTGTATCATGGATACAAAAGGAGCAATATATTTCACTTTATTTGTCTGTAAGTGACCTATAAGATGCCAGGCAATATCTTTCGGTAATGCTTCATATTTCTCAACCATTTCTTGTACCATGTTTTCACCAAATATGCGCTGACCCGCAGTATAGGCTTCCATGATTTCTTCGTTAGATTTTGTTTTGGAAACGGCAATAAGGGTAACACCGATTGGTTTGAGGTCGACTTGTAAAGATTCAATATTTGTTGCAATACTCATTTTGGTGTAATTTCAAATGTTCTGAAAATGAAAAAAAGCGGTTATTATGATGCCTTTTTGTAATTTTGTACAAACTTACAAAATGCAGCGCTTAATACTTATTATATTGTCTTCGTTTTTTTTGATGATCTCCTGTAATCGGTCGAAGCCAAAAGGAATCCTTTCGGAAAAGACGATGGTAGATTTGATGACGGATGTACATCTGGTGGATGGCTATTTGAATACCTTGCCAGTGGATAGTACCCGTAAAGTTATCGGCAGCTTGTATGGAGAGGTATTTGAAAAATACGGTATCGACTCGATTAAATTTAAGGATAATATTGCTTATTATTTAGGCAACCCTATAGTTTCTAAGGAATTGTATACCAAAGTGACAAAAAAAATAAATGGCTATGAGGATGACTATCGTCGGGCAGATTCTTTGAGAAACGTGTGGGTCTCAGATAGTATACGTATCGTCCAGAGGTTTGAACGTTTAAAAGAGGATGCACGTAGGTTAATTCTAGAGGTACAGGTGGATACGGTGCCATTGACATATCGTGTGCATCAAAACGATTTTATGAATGGCGCAGGACTATATGCTATTCAGACATATCAACCAACGATCCAGCCTTCGGTATCAAAAGAAGCAGATGAACCGAATGCAGAAGAAACGGAAAAGTCTCCACTGGATTCGAATACGATATCTGTTGAACGGAAACCGGCGATGGTACCTAAACGTGTCCGACCAACTCCGATGCGAAACCCTACGTCGAAAAAAGTAGAAGCGAAGCCGCTTGAAAATTAAGAATTTTATGATTTTTCCCAAAAATGCAATAGATAAATTAGGTTTTATTGAAATTAAAGACCTGATAAAAGATAAATGTTTGAGTGAGTCTGGAAGAGAAATGGTGGAGAAAATTCAGCCTCAAGTGAAACTTGATAATATCGATAGGTTTCTTCGTCAAACACAAGAGTTTAAGGATTTGTTGGTTAACGATGCACCGCTTCCTGTGGACCATTTGTACCCTATAAAGCCGTTAGCAGAAAAAGCCCGTGTAGAAGGTTCTTTTTTAGCAGAGGAGGAGTTTCATCGTATTTTACTTTCATTGCGTACGGTGTATGCTATTATCCGCTATTTCAACGAACGGCAAGGGCAGTATGTGCATCTGGAATTGCTTTTTGAACATCTTCCTATCGAAAAACAGATTATCCGACAGATTGAGGTGGTGATAAACGACAGCGGGAAAATGAAAGATAATGCATCTCGTTTGTTGTTGGACTTGACGCAACAAATACTTAAAAGTGAACAGGAAGCACGTAAACGTATCGATCAGGTATTTAAGCAGGCACAAAATAACGGTTGGACAGCAGACGGAAACTTAACGATTAGAGACGGTCGCTTGTGTATTCCTATACTCGCGGAAAACAAACGTAAATTAAAGGGCTTTATACATGATGAATCTGCTACTGGACAAACAGCTTATATAGAGCCAGAAGAAGTTTTTCACCTTAACAATAAGGTGAGAGATTTGGTGTTTGAGCGTAGACGGGAAGTTATACGGATATTGACGGAATTAACCAGCGAATTGCGTCCGCATGTTCCGTTATTATTAGCGTATCATGGTTTATTAAGTAAACTTGATTTTGTTCGGGCGAAAGCGCTATTTGCCATTGATATGGAGGCCGAGATGCCGGAATTATCAACGGAGGCAGATATTAACCTCGTTAATGCGCGGCATCCGCTGTTGTTAATTAATTCGCGCAGAGAAAATCATCCGTCCGTCGTTCCCTTAAATATCAAAATAGATCGCGAAGACCGCATAATTCTAGTTTCTGGACCAAATGCCGGCGGTAAATCGGTTTGTATGAAAACAGTTGGTTTGCTACAGCTTATGGTGCAATCGGGACTGCTCATCCCGGCGGAGCCAACCTCTAAAGTGGGGGTTTTCCGACAGATATTTGCGGATATTGGCGATGACCAATCTATCGAGAGTGACTTGAGTACCTATAGTGCGCACCTGTCAAAAATGAAGCATTTCACCGAGTTTGCAAATGCGAGAACGTTGATCCTGATTGACGAGTTTGGTACAGGGACGGATCCGTTATTTGGCGGGCCGATTGCTGAAGCGGTTTTGGAAGCGTTGAACAAAAAAGAGGTGCGTGGTGTGATAACAACGCATTACTCCAACCTTAAAGTATTTGCGAGTAATACAGCCGGATTGGAAAACGCATCTATGTTATTCGATAATGTCGCGATGCATCCGCTATATATCTTGCAGGTAGGAAAACCCGGAAGTTCATACGCTTTTGAGATAGCACAGAAAATAGGTTTGCGTAAAGAGATCTTACATGTGGCCAAAGACAAAATAGGTGCTCGTCAGAAGAAAGTGGATACGTTATTAGTGGATCTGGAGCGTGATAAAAAGGAAATATACGACACGAAGACGGCGATCGCTATGCGAGAACGCGAGTTAGAAAAATTAAAGAACGAATACGAAAACTTGCAGGGATATCTGGAAGAAAATAAGAAACAGATTATTCGGGCAGCGAAGGAGGAAGCTCGCCAGATTTTGAAAAATGCGAATAAACTGGTGGAGAATACGGTTGCCGAAATTAAATCCGTACAGGCGGATAAAGATAAAACCAGGGAAATACGACGTCGTTTGCATGCCGAGGTGGATAAGCACACCGAGAAGAAACCTGTGACCAAACAAGCTGTGGCTGCACAAATGGACGAATCCATCAAAGTAGGGGATTGGGTAAAAATTCTGGGAGCTGATACAGAAGCGCAAGTCATAGAGGTTGCGAAAGGGAACAATCTGATTTTGGCACTTGGAGAACTGCGTACGGTGGTCAAGAAAAATAAAGTGGTTAAATTGCAGGGAAAGGAAAAAGCTAATGTGGTCAAGAAGCACAAAGCTATTTCTACGGAATCGGCAGCCGATTTTCAGCCAGAACTTGATGTCAGGGGAATGCGTACAGAAGATGCTTTACGCCAGTTGGAAACCGTGCTGGATCGCGCAGTGATGATCGGTTACCCGTCGTTGAAAATTTTGCATGGCAAAGGAGACGGTATACTCCGAAAATTTATTCGGGATTATCTGCGTAAATATAGTCACATATCCCATTTTGAAGACGAACATGCTGATCGTGGGGGAGATGGAATTACCTACGCTTATATTCAGTAACGGTGGGGCTTTGTTTAGCCTAAATTATTAAATGAATACACATAATCCAGTGTGATAATAGCATCGTTTGCGCGACGGATATTTTTTTGTGTACCCGTTATTTCATAAACAACCGTAAGATGTTCTCCATTTTTCTCTACGCCTTTGCGTTGAGGCTTTACTTTATGCTCTTTCATGAAATTTTCAAATTCACCTAAATGGGCTACTTCGATATTTTGAAAAGTGACGTGGATAGTTCGTATAAAGTAAATGTTGGCAAGTAGGTTTTCCATCTTTTGGAATAGGGACAGAATTATCACCATGCAAAAAGTGAGCACAAAGCCAAGCGCATAGTTCTCAAAGCCAATCATCATACCGACACCTGCCATAGACCAGATGACAGCTGCTGTTGTCAATCCCTGTACGGTAAATTTGCCTTGATAAATGACGCCTGCACCTAGAAAACCAATTCCGGTCACAATATTGGCAGCGATACGGTCATCGGATATATTTCCCATACGGGATGTTAAGGTAAATATGGTAGAACCCAAACAAATGAGGATAATGGTACGAAAACCCGCAGATTTATTTTTAAACTCTCGTTCAAAGCCTACCACAGCACCACATAAAATGGATATTAATACACTCTGGATAGGCACGTCTTCTAGCCACTCAAACATATCTTATTATCAATTAATAGCAACTGCCGTCATCGTGCATTGCTAGTATAACGGTTTCGTACATAGAAAGTTTAATGGTTTTGTGTTTAAAAATTCGGTTTCATTAAATATTTATCATAGAATCGGAAGATATGGTCGGCAGCTTCTTCTGCCGTATCTACAAAACGGTAAAGTTTTAAGTCTTCTTCGGAAATATAGGCATTACCCAACATGGAATTCGCAATCCAATCGAATAATCCTTTCCAATATTCAGTTCCGACCAAAACGATCGGGAAGCGGGCAATCTTTCCGGTTTGGATTAAGGTGATGGCTTCAAAGAGTTCATCCATCGTGCCAAACCCACCAGGCATCACAATGTATCCCTGCGAATATTTTGTGAACATAACTTTACGTACGAAGAAATAATTGAATTCTAACAGCTTGTCCCGGTCAATATATTTATTGTGAAACTGCTCAAAAGGCAATTCGATATTGAGTCCAACCGATTTACCGCCGGCATCGTGCGCGCCTTTGTTGGCGGCTTCCATAATGCCTGGACCTCCCCCTGAAATTACACCATAACCCTTGTCCGCAAGTAAACGTGCTATTTCCACCGTAATTTCATAATATTTGTGGTCGGATTTGGTCCTCGCAGAACCAAATATGGATACACAGGGACCTATTTTGGCTAATTTTTCAAAACCATCGACAAATTCTGCCATGATTTTGAAAATCTGCCAAGAGTCTTTTACTTTTATTTCTTGCCAAGTTTTATTGGCAAATGATCTTCTTATTTTGTCATCTTTAACCATATACATGATTCCACTTGTTGAGTTTTCCAAGATAGGGATTTTTTTTATTTTTGCATATGCATTTTTCGTCGCGACTTTTAGAACAGGCAGTAGAAGAATTTGGGCGTTTGCCCGGAATAGGTAAAAAAACTGCTTTACGGTTGGTACTGCATTTGTTGAAACAATCAAATAGCGACGTGAACCGTTTCACCCATTCCATAGATCAACTTAAAGAACAGATACGTTATTGTAAGACGTGTTTTAATATTTCCGATCACGAAGTATGCGAAATCTGTTCGTCTGTAAAGCGGGATCATGAAACAATTTGTGTGGTGGAAGATACCCGGGATGTAATGGCCATAGAGAACACGAATCAATATCAAGGCGTTTACCATGTGCTAGGCGGACTTATTTCGCCGATGGATGGGGTAGGACCTTCCGATCTCAAGATAGAAGCACTTATGGAACGATTGAAGAAAGGTGAAGTGCGGGAGATTATTTTGGCCCTTAGCGCGACGATGGAAGGCGATACCACAATTTTCTATCTGTATAGAAAATTGAAGGATTTTGATGTACAGATTAGTACGATAGCTAGAGGTATAGCTTTTGGTGGTGAACTGGAATACGTCGATGAAATAACGTTAGGACGGTCTATTGCTACGCGAGTACCTTATGAAAGAAATATAGGGTAAAACCCTATATTTTCTTATGTATTTTATAAAGTCTACCACCATCTGTAATTGCCAATATTTCGCCGTTTTTACCTTGTACGACATCTCGGAAGCGCTGTCCTTCTTTTTCCAGAAGGCGTTCTTCGCCCACTACTTTATTGTCTTTAATAACAAGCCGTGCAATATGCATACTGCTTAAGCCTCCGCTAAATATGTTATTTTTCCATTCTGGAATAGCGTCACCTGTATAAAAGATCAGGCCGCTTGGTGATAATACGGGATCCCAATAATAAACGGGTTGCTCTAGTCCCTCTTGTTGTTGGATGGGGGGATTTCCTATTTCTTTTCCACTGTATTCTAAACCATAAGTGATCGTTGGCCATCCATAATTCTTTCCTGCTTCTATGCGGTTAAGTTCATCCCCTCCACGTGGGCCGAATTCTGTTTCCCATAAATCTCCGGTTTCTGGATGTAATGCCAAACCCTGCACATTCCGGTTTCCGTAGCTATAGATTTCCGGACGAGCCTCGCCGTCTGAAGCAAAAGGGTTGTCGGGTGCTGCTTGGCCGTCTTTTGTGATGCGGACAATTTTTCCTAAAGCAGATTTCAGGTCTTGTGCTTGTGGTCTTGTTTCGAGATCAGAACGTTCACCTGTACTCACAAATAAGTTCCCCGTTTTATCAAAAATAATACGTCCGCCATAATGTTGTTTGCCATCATAGGTTGGCAAAGCTTGGTAAATAACCTGCGCATTCTCAATGGACTTCTCATCATCAGCTAGACGTCCTTTGGCTACCGCCGTGTGATTGCCACCAGATACAGGTTCAGAGAATACCCAATATACCATTCTATTAGATGCAAAATTAGGATCGAGTGTAAGTCCAAGAAGTCCGCCTTGGCCACGTGCATCCACTTTTGGGATGCCGCCAATTGCTTCGCTAAGTTCGCCATTGTCAGAAACGATGCGCATGTTGCCTTCATTTTCGGTAATTAATAGGCGGCCATCAGGAAGTGCCACAATCCCCCAAGGAGATTTGAGTTTGTCTGTGACCACTTCGCTTTCGTACGGTGTCTGTGTCTTTACCCCTGGAGCCCGAGTCTGACCTTCAAAAGCAGGTTTGTAATCTGTATTGGGGTTGTTTTTTTCTACGGGAGGATAAACACTGTCGGTTGCAGCATGGTCGTCTGACGCTTTGGAAGCCCCGTTAGTATTGCAAGAGGTAGCAACTAATGAAGCCGTCGATAATAATAAAAAAGCTGGAAATGTTCGTTTCATCTGTCAAATATTATTTTTTAGTATGTCTTTTTCATTTAAGCATTAAATGTATGAAAATGTTTTGATAAGGCATAAAAAAAGGTTTTCAAACGGGGAGAATGAAAACCTTTAGCTAACCAATTATAAACCTAAATTATGATACTGCAAAGGTAGTAGTATTTTTTTATAAATGCAAATATTTTAAAAAAACATTACGGGTCATGAAAATACTACGATGGACTTAAAAAATAATTACCTTTGACGCGGTTAAAATATATCCTTTTTATCTTGAAATTACTGGAAAATATCAGTTTAAGAAATGAAATTCTGGCAGGATTGACCGTAGCCATGACGATGATTCCAGAATCTCTTTCGTTTGCCATCCTAGCAGGTCTTTCACCGTTAACAGGATTATATGCTGCTTTTTTAATGGGGCTGGTGACATCTATTTTGGGAGGCAGACCGGGCATGGTATCGGGCGGAGCTGGTGCTACAATCGTTGTATTAATTGCATTGGCAGCCGGGCACGGTGTCCAATATCTTTTTGCCGCGGTAGTGTTGGCAGGTATATTGCAATTACTAGTTGGTCTATGTAAGCTAGGCAAATTTGTTCGTTTAATTCCGCAGCCGGTAATGTATGGATTCTTGAATGGTTTGGCAATTATTATTTTTATGGCCCAAGTCCAACAATTCAGGCTACTTACGGATCCGTCCTCTTGGATGACCGGTGCATCTCTTTATACGATGATTGGGCTAACGGGCCTAACGATTCTGATCGTTATAGGATTCCCGAAGATAACGAAGAAAATTCCGGCATCTTTAGTTGCTATTTTAATGGTATTTACCTTGGTGACCATATTTGGCATCAATACAAAAAAAGTGGCAGATATTGCATCGGTAAGTGGAACGCTTCCTACTTTTCGTATTCCCGATATCTCATGGACATTAGATACGCTGAAATTAATCTTTCCCTACTCATTGGTTATGGCAGGAGTGGGGCTTATCGAATCACTTTTGACCCTTAATATGGTCGATGAAATAACAAATACAAAAGGAAAGTCAAACCAGGAAGCGGTGGCACAAGGCTTGGCGAATATGGTAAATGGTTTTTTCGGCGGTATGGGGGGGTGTGCGATGGTCGCACAGACACTGGTTAATCTCGATGCCGGTGCTCGCACCCGAATTTCATCGTTCATCGGTGCCGTGACTATTATGGTTATCATTTTAGTGGGCGCACCGTTTATCGAACAGATTCCGATGGCGGCTTTGGTGGGGGTGATGATGATGGTTGCCATTGGTACATTTCAGTGGGTAAGCCTACGTATTATTAATAAATTTCCGAGATCAGATATTTTTGTAGGCATGTTAGTCGCGGCTATTACAGTTGTGCTGCACAACCTTGCTTTAGCGGTATTAGCTGGTGTAATTGTTTCCGCACTGGTTTTTGCATGGGACAACGCCAAACGTATTCGTGCTAGAAAATACATCGACGAAGATGGGGTGAAACACTACGAAATATATGGCCCATTGTTTTTCGGATCTACAGCTGCGTTTATGGAAAAATTCGATGTATTCGATGATCCAAAATATATTATTATTGATTTTAAAGAGAGTAGGGTGGTAGATATGTCTGCCATAGATGCGTTGAATAAGATTACGGGACGATATGCAAAACAGGATAAGCATGTACAATTGAGACATCTTAGTCCAGATTGCCGTTCCTTATTAAAAAATGCACAAGGTTTTGTCAAAATCGATATAGCGGAAGATCCCACGTATAAGGTTATGCCAAACGATTGAGGACATGATCAAAGCTTTTCGAGTGCTAACGACAGTGATTTCAAATCTTGTTTCATTAAAGTGATATGAGATTCGAGCTGATCGTACATATCAGCCCGATTGGCCAGTTGTTCGGTTGTATATTTACCACCGTTCCCAAAATATATTTGCTCGATGGATGCATTTTCTTCCTCCGAAATCTGCCCAAAGTTTTTCCATTTGTCAATGATTTGCATTCTAACTGACGGCGTCTCGTTCGTGGGGTCATTATAATTGAGATAGTACCATACAGACGGTGGGAAGTTAGAAGAAACTTTTTTTCCCTTCCAAACTTCCCGAAGCGCGTTTCGTTCATGATAGAAGTCAATCTTTCGATTGTTGAAGAGCATTATTAGACCTAACGAGGCTTCGGTAATACCAGTCGCAATTCCGACCGTATTGCTTGCCGTTTCGTTTTTTATAACACCACCTGTCGTAATAGCACCCGCTGCACCTACTACAATGGCCGCTACCGTAAGTTTAGATTCTAGTTCACTCTCTCCACCTTTTAAATAATTGGCGACTTGGCTGGTTCGTTCTTCTTCACAATCCATTTCCGAAGCTATTGCAGAGACTTCAAGAGAAGCCATATTAATTTTATGATCGATGCGTTGTTTTAATTCCAGGAGGCTAATTCGTTTTTCAAGATCTGCGGGATTATTATCATTTTTTAAACGAACATAAGACGTGAGATCGGTTAAAATACCAATCGCATTAGCCATATTTAAATTTTCATAGCTTAAATAAGTAGATAAGGTCTTATCGATAGGGAGTGTATGAAGAGGTTGTGGCATATCATCCTCCGTATAATCGTAGATATTTTGTTGGTTGCAATTACTAACTACCGTTTGTTGCTGTATATGTGCGTCTTTTACAACACTGCATGCTATGAAAGTCGATAATATGAAAACCACAAATAACCATGGGGTGAGAGATTTTATACGCATATCCATGAAAACTAAAGCCTGGAATGAATATAAGTATATATTTTGATATCTATATCATCCATCGTAACAAGCTGGCGCCCCAAGAGAACCCCGCGCCGAATGCGGTCAACATCAATAGATCACCTTTTTGTATCAGCTTAATATTTTCCCAGATACATAAGGGAATGGTTGCTGCAATCGTATTACCACGATACTCAATATTGGTCAGTGTTTTGTCCTCTTGGATATTAATCTCCTTACCGACAGCATCGATAATACGTTTATTAGCTTGATGTGGCACTAACCAGTCTATATGCTCTATACCCAGTTGGTTGCGTTGCAGTACGCTTTTGCATGCATTGCTCATGGACTGTACAGCCTGTTTAAATACGACTTTTCCGTCTTGTCGCAAATACCTACGTTCATCACTAAATATATCATCATGGGTAGGGTGTAGAGAGCCGCCGCCTTCAATATTTAAGAACTCACGTCCGTCGCCGTTACTTTGCATAAAGGCATCAATGATACCTGCTTCTGCGGACGGTTCTAACCAGATTACGCCAGCCCCGTCACCAAAAAGAATATTGGTAGAACGGTCATGGATATTGACAAATGCACTGATATTGTCCGCTCCGACAACGAGTACATTTTTGTATCGCTCCGTTTCTACTAACGACGCCCCCATATCCAATGCATATAGAAATCCCGAACAAGCAGCATTCATATCAAAAGCCCACACATTTTTTAAGTTTAGTTTTTGTGCTATAATATTTGCTGTTGCAGGCATCAGCATGTCTGGTGTTGAAGTGGCGACAATGATAGCATCTATTGCAGAAATATCTTTATCGTAGCGTGTGCACAAATCCCGGATAGCCATAACGGCCATATCCGAGGTGGCCAATCCCTGTTCTAAAATACGACGCTCTTTAATTCCGGTACGTTTTACGATCCATTCGTCCGACGTATCGCATACCTGTTCTAAATCAAAGTTAGTTCGTCGTCCTTGTGGAAGGTAGCCACCGATAGCAGTGATCGCAGCATAAGGTCGGGATGAATAAATATTTTGCATAAATTTGGTTTCTCAAAATAAAAACAGGGCAAAGGTACGGAATTTTATGATTAGTTTGGAGTCAAGCGCGCCGGAAGATAATGCATTTTTCGTAAGTTAAGCGTAAAAAAATAGAAACAATTTGGCTAGTTGTTTGTACTATTATGTAAGGAATAATACATAACTCTACAAAATGGAAAGCGCGCATGAAAGACACGCAGAACCTGAAAACCACTATTGAAAACATAACGGAGGCCAACAGTAATGGTGCCGCTAATCCCCATAAATCAACCCACCCCAAACAAGTTTTAAGTGTAATTGATGCTATTGTTGTTATCGTCGGCATTGTTGTCGGAGCCGGTATTTTCCGAACTCCATCTATTGTTGCAGCAAATACAGGAAGCTCGGAATTATTTTTTGGCGTATGGGTTTTAGGAGGTGTAATATCATTAATCGGCGCGATGTGTTATGCCGAGTTGAGCACGGCTTTCCCCAATACCGGTGGTGATTATCATTTTTTGCATCGTGCTTTCGGTCGGCGTTTTGCTTTTCTATTTGCTTGGGCAAGGATGAGTATTATCCAAACAGGTTCCATCGCATTGTTGGCTTTTATCGTAGGCGACTATATGAGTGAATTGTATAGCTTAGGCACATTTTCTTCGTCTATTTATGCCGCAATAGTGGTTATTGGGCTAACACTTGTCAATATTATCGGGGTACATGTTGGTACAGGAGCACAAAAGCTGTTGGTCAGCCTGCAGTTTATCGGATTGTTCGTCTTAATTGTTGCCGGTCTTTTTTTTGCGCCCGAAAGTAGCGCCAGCACAACTGTTGCTCCCGTAAGTTCAGGTATAACAGCAGCAATAGGTGGAGCGATGGTAATGGTACTATTAACATTTGGCGGATGGAATGAGGCAGGATATATATCCTCCGAGATGCGCGGCGGTAGTAAAAAGATGGCACTGGTAATGATCGCCAGCATTCTTATTATTACGGTGATCTATCTGTTGATAAATATGGCTTATCTCCATGTTTTGGGTATTGATGGACTAGCTTCTTCGGAAGCAGTTGGTGTAGAAACCATGCGTGTTGTTATGGGAGACACGGGTGTGTTTTTTATAGGCTTATTGGTTATTCTGGCAGCATTGACGTCTACCAATGCAACCATCTTTACGGGGGCACGCACCAATCATGCGTTAGGGCGGGATTTTTCTGTTTTTTCTTTCATGCGCACCTGGAAATCCAAAACTTCCACGCCAGTTAATGCACTTGTGACACAGGGTGTAATAGCCATCTTTTTGATCATTGTAGGCTCTTTTGCCCGTAGTGGATTTGAATCTATGGTAGATTTTACGGCACCGATTTTCTGGTTTTTTATTTTATGTACAGGGGTGTCGCTGTTTGTCTTACGCTATAAAGAGCCTCATGCCCCCCGTCCGTTCAAAGTGCCACTATACCCGGTGCTTCCGATTATATTTTGTTTGACCTCCATTTACTTGCTCTATTCCAGCTTAATGTTTGCCGGAAGAGGAGCTTGGCTTGGAGTAGGCGTGTTGCTGTTAGGTACTGTTTTTTTCTTTTTCATACCAAAATCGAAATAATAGATAAAATATATTTTTTGACCCTTTAAATTAAAACAAGATGAATGCATTGAAAAATTATTTACTAGTTCTTTGCTTATTAGTAGGCTTTCAGGTATTTGCACAAACACCTAATCTAGACGTGCCTTATGTACCTACAAAACAACCAGTCGTAGATGCCATGTTGGATTTGGCAGGTGTGAAAGCAGGGGATGTTCATTATGACTTAGGTTGTGGTGATGGACGTATTGCGATTTCTGCTGCTAAACGTGGTGCTATCTCTACGGGTGTAGACATTGATCCACAACGTATCAGAGAAGCAAATGAAAATGCAAAAGAAGCAGGTGTAACTGATAAAGTAACTTTTGTACAGGGAAATCTGTTTGATTTTGACTTTAGCAAGGCAGATGTATTGACGCTTTATTTACTCCCGGAGGTCAATTTAAAATTGCGATCCAAAATTTTAAAAGAATTGAAGCCGGGAACGCGCGTGGTATCGCATGCGTTTGATATGGGCGATTGGGAAGCCGAAAAAACCATCACGGTAGATGGAAGTACGATATTTTTATGGACGGTTCCTAATCGTTAATAACTTTTTATGTTAAGAGAGGGGTCATGCAATTGTATTATCCCTCCATTAACTCCTTAATGCCAAATGAAAAATTTTGATAACGGTAGAAATATCATTTTTGTAGTACCCCATTCTATCAAAACTATTCTCGATGCGGGAAATGTGCGGGGTAGAGGGACGCATCAAATTTTAAAGCGGCGACTTTTATGAATTCGTGTTTATTTTGGTATTCATGAGCTTCCTCTGGTCGGTTTTTGTTTCTTTTTTTGAGAGAAAAAAAGAAAAGAAATTACCACCCTTTTATAGCCCCGCCTTTAAATACCTTTTCCGCTACAGCCTCTACTTCTTCTGATTGATAAGCTTTTGCAAAACTTAATACTTTTTCATTCTCCTTATTATCTTCCCGACTCACGATGATATTTACATAGGGAGACTTCTCGTTTTCGATAAAAATTCCATCATTTTTTGCAATGAGGCCGTGGCTCGCAGCAAAATTGTTATTAATCACTGCTACAGCGACTTTATCGTCATCCAATGTGCGCGGCAGTTGCGGAGCTTCCAGTTCCAAGATCTTTAGATTTAATTTGTTTTCCGTAATATCTTGTAAATTAGGTAGTAATCCTACGTTATCTTTAAGCTGAATCAACCCGACTTCCTGCATGAGCAAAAGTGCTCTGCCCAAGTTGGTGGGATCATTCGGGATAACTACCGTAGCCCCGGGTTTGAGTTCACTTATGTTTTTTATTTTCTTAGAATAACCTGCCATAGGGTAAACAAACGTATTTCCAACAATGGCTAATTTATAGCCGCGACTTGCCATTTGATTATCTAAATACGGAGTGGTTTGGAAGACGTTTACATCAATGTCACCCTGATGTAGCGCTTCATTCGGCATAACGTAATCGTTAAAAGAAACCAGTTCGACTTCTAAATTATATTTTTCTTTTGCAACTTTTTTGGCTTCTTCTGCCAAACTGTATTCAGGACCCGCTTGTACACCGACACGAAGGATATCAGCAGAACGGTTAGCCCCGCCACAGGATAAAAGGGTAGCTATAATAATAGCCGAACTAAATAAAGATTTAATCATCTTGTGCATATCTTATCACTTATAATTCATCATTCATAACGCTTCACTTCCTATGATCCACGTATTTCGATAGTCGATCGCCGATAAACTGTATACCAAATACAATGCCGATCAACAATACCAACACCACATTCATAATGAATGCATCATAACCTACATAACCATACTGATAACCAATATGTCCTAAACCTCCAGCACCTACGGCACCACCCATAGCAGAATATCCCACTAGCGTGATAAGGGTAAGGGAAGTACTGTTGATTATTGCAGGAAGAGCTTCAGGAATCAGCACTTTGCGTACAATCTGCATTGTTGTCGCCCCCATCGAGCGCGCTGCTTCAATGATGCCATAAGGGATTTCTAGTAGACAGTTCTCTATCAGTCGTGCTACAAATGGTGCAGCACCGATGCTTAGCGGTACTATAGCGGCATTCATACCAATCGATGTACCTACTAAAGCACGTGTGAAGGGGATCATCCATACGATGAGAATGATGAAAGGAATCGAACGGAAAATGTTGACGAAAAATGCAATCGTAGTATTTAACGACTTGTTGGCGAGTAATTGTCGCTCCCGTGTTAAAAATAATAATATGCCTAGTGGAAGCCCAAGTAGAAAACTGAAGAATCCGGCAGAAAATGTCATGGCGATCGTTTCCCAAGTGCCTTTTGCTAATAACCAAAATGTTGCTTCTGACATAACTGTTCTTGTTAATCAATTGTCCATGCTGGATTCAGCAATTCCTGTGTAATAGATGATTTCGGATATTTAAATAATTCGTTCATCTCATTTTCTTCAACGAGCTGGCCCTGAGAGATAACAGCTGCCCGTTTACAGATGGCGCGCACAACTTCCATCTGATGGGTGATCAAAACGATGGTGATGCCCAGTTCGCGGTTTATACGTCTCAAAAGCGAAAGGATGGCCCGGGTTGTTTGTGGATCTAGCGCACTGGTCGCTTCATCGCAAAGCAGAATCTCCGGGTCAGAAGCCAATGCTCGGGCAATCGCTACACGCTGTTTTTGTCCGCCAGATAATGCAGCAGGATATTCGTCTCGTTTTTCTGATAAATCTACCATATGGAGCAGGCTACTTACTTTTTTCTTTATTTCTGCTTTAGGCATTCCTGTTAGTTCTAGCGGAAAAGCAATGTTGTCAAAAACCGTGCGAGAAGAAAGTAAGTTAAAATGTTGGAAAATCATCCCTATTTTCCGTCGAAGAGGAATTAATTCTTGCTCCGAAAGCGACACAATATTCTGCCCCGACAAGAATATGTTTCCCGAAGTGGGACGTTCCAAGAGGTTAATGGTACGCACAAGCGTACTCTTACCTGAACCGGAATAACCGATAATACCGAAAATATCCCCTTTATGGATATGGAGCGTAATATTTAGGAGCGCCTGAATCTCCTTTTTTTTCTTATAGAATATTTTGCTGACTTGCTCTAGCTTAATCATATAATCTAGTGCAAAGATAGTATTTGTTCCGCTTTTTAAAAAAAATATCGGTATACCTGTTTGATATACCGACATCTCGATGATATTCTAAGGTTAGGAAGTTATAAAGTTAAGGAGTGAGAAAGAGACTTCCTTAACTTTATAACCTTCTAACTTCTTAATTACCCTGTTCTATATCTATTTTAATGTAAATTTAAATCCCAACGTAAAGCGTGCCGGCTCAAAATTGCTGTTGTGTGTAAGGTTCCACCACGGTTTCCAATCGAAGTGGAAAGCCAATGGCGCAGACGGAATTTTAAACTCTAAACCAGCAGCAGGACGTAAAGCAAAAAAGGTGCGATCACCATCTCTATTATCATACCACCAGCGTCCACCGTCGACGAAGGCAAGCTGGGGACCTACGCCTACGTACCAATTTAATCCATTGGTTCCAGCTATAGCCTGATTGTAAGAATAATCAACCCCTAATACCGTAACATCGTCCCCGAATAGTACTTGGGCATTTCCAGCATTTGCACCGTCAAAAAAATGCTTTATTTGCGGGCCCACCAATGTAGGGCCGTCTCCGACGTCAATCCCCAACCCTAAGGCTGTTCGATAACGGGCTTGCGCATTTGCCTCTTGTGCGCCGATAGCGACGAACGAAGCTGCCAATAATGATAAAAATACTTTTTTCATGATATACTTCTCTAATATAATTTCAAAACTTACCGATTATCGATAAGTTGGTTTTTTTAAATTACATCAATGCAAATAGTTTGCCAAACTATCAAAATGATACAAGAATGCATATTAACAAAGCAAGTGTAAGCCTATTGTCAAAGCGTTCTATTGTCGATATAAAAAAATGATAATTTTTGATAATCTCAAAAAAAATCGTAATTTTGCCTGGCAAATAGAAACTCCAAAGATATTTGCCATATGCAATTAGATCCACAAAAATTCGTAGCAGAAGGTCTTACATACGACGATGTTTTATTGATCCCTGCTTATTCAGAAATTTTACCTCGTGATGTCGACACGAGCACGCAGTTTACAAAAAAAATCCGCTTAAATATTCCGTTAGTATCGGCCGCCATGGATACAGTAACAGAAGCTGACTTAGCTATAGCTATCGCACAAGCGGGGGGGATAGGGATGTTACATAAAAACATGTCTATTGACGAACAGGCAGCAGAAGTACGCAAAGTAAAGCGCTCGGAAAGCGGGATGATCCAGGATCCGGTAACGTTGTTGGAAGGATCGACTGTCGGCGATGCTTTTAAAATTATGAAAGAGCATAAGATAGGAGGTATCCCCATCATTAACGGAGACAGAAAGCTTGTCGGTATTGTGACCAATCGTGATCTTCGCTTTCAGAAAGATATGTCGAAGCCCATCAATGAGCTTATGACAAAGACCAACTTAGTCGTGGCACCTGAGGGAACCGATTTGATTCGCGCAGAGGAAATTTTACAAAACCATAAAATAGAAAAGCTGCCCGTCGTAGACACTGATGGAAATTTGAAAGGTCTTATTACGTTTAAAGATATTCAGAAATATAGACACTATCCAAACGCGGCCAAAGATGGCCATGGTCGTCTATTAGTGGGTGCAGCAGTCGGCGTAACGGTCGATACCCTAGAACGCGTTACCGCTTTAGTAAAAGCAGGAGTGGATGTGGTGACTATTGATACAGCGCATGGACATTCGAAGGGAGTGATTGAAAAGCTAAAAGAAGTTAAATCTGCTTTTCCGGAACTACAGGTTATTGTAGGCAATATTGCGACTGGTGCAGCAGCAAAAGCATTGGCAGAAGCTGGTGCGGATGCTGTAAAAGTTGGGATTGGCCCAGGCTCCATCTGTACTACACGGATTATTGCAGGTGTAGGAGTACCACAATTATACGCGGTTTATGAGGTAGCTAAAGCCCTAAGGGGGTCTGGTGTTCCATTGATTGCCGATGGTGGTATTAAACAAACAGGCGATATCGCAAAAGCTATTGCAGCAGGAGCCGATACGATTATGGCGGGTTCATTATTTGCTGGGGTAGAAGAAGCACCTGGCGAAACAATCATCTACGAAGGTCGTAAATTTAAGTCGTACCGGGGGATGGGTTCAGTAGAAGCCATGGAAAAAGGTTCTAAAGACCGTTACTTCCAAGATGTGGAAGAGGATATTAAAAAATTAGTGCCCGAGGGAATTGTGGGACGTGTGCCTTATAAAGGAACATTAGCAGAAGTGGTATATCAGTATATCGGTGGACTAAGAGCATCTATGGGATATTGTGGTGCGGGTAGCATCGAAAAATTGAAAGAAGCACAATTTGTACGAATTACGGGTGCAGGGTTACGAGAATCACATCCGCATAATATCTCGATTACGAAAGAGGCACCTAATTACAGCAGGGGTTAAAGATCAGATAAATTCCTTATAGTACTTGGATTTACATGCAGTAATTGTTAAATTGCTTTCAATCGATCAATAATTGTAATATTTAAATACAAAAAGCTATGGGTAAAGGAGATAAAAAAACACGTAGAGGAAAAATTATCATGGGATCGTATGGAAAGAAAAGACCTAGAAAACATCCCAAATTGAAAGTGGAGGATAAAAAAGAAGAAGCTGTCTAACTAGACAGCTTCTTCTTTTATAAGGATAAAGGAAAGAGGTCATCGCTGTGATTTCCGCACTTTGCTGTGTTTTCGGCTATAGAACCAATAGATGGCGATACCGATAAGAAGCCATATTCCTAGGCGTTCCCAACTTTCTATCGGTAAAGATGCCATGAGGAGTAAACAGACAATAACGCCCAAAATAGGCAGGAATGGTACTAAAGGTGTTTTAAAAGGCCGTTCCAATTCGGGGTTTGTTTTGCGGAGAACTAATACACCGATACAGACAAGGGTAAAAGCAAATAACGTTCCTATACTGACCATATGGCCTAGGTCAGAAACAGGTACAAAGCCGGCAAATAAAGAAACAAATACCATAAATATCGCGTTTGTTTTCCATGGTGTCTGGTTCTTGGACAAATCGGAGAACATCTTTGGTAGTAGGCCGTCTTTGCTCATGGAGTAAAAAACCCGACTCTGTCCCAGCAACATCACGAGGATAACAGATGTATAGCCTGCAATGATGGTGATGATCAACGCTGTATTTAGAAAAGTATAACCTGTATTTGCAAATGCCGTGGCAACCGGCTTGGCGTCACCTTCGAAAGATTTATAGTTTTCCAACCCGGTCATTACATAAGAGAAAAGTACATACAAAATCGTACATACGACAAGTGAACCGATAATACCGATAGGCATGCCGCGTTTGGGGTCTTTAGCTTCCTGTGCGGCAGTACTTACTGCGTCGAATCCGACGAAGGCAAAGAACAGCACGCCTGCTGCTCGCAAAATACCTGAAATACCAAATTCGCCGAAGTAGTCGCTGCGTAGGAATGCCCATAAACCCATTTCACCATTTTTCAACATTTCTTCTCCTTCATTCGTAGGGATAAAGGGTTTATGGTTGGACGAATCAATGAAACTCCATCCCAATGTGATAAAAATAAGCACCACCGCCACTTTTAGAATGACCAGAATATTATTAACTGTCGACGATTCTTTTGTTCCTCTCATTAATAATAAGGACAATAAGCAGACAATAAGAATAGCCGGAATATTAACGTAGCCGCCTTCCCAAGGGCCTTTTAAAAATTCGTGCGGTATAGTGAGGCCGAAAGTCATTAAAAGCTCGTTGACATAATGCGACCAACTGACGGCTACCGTGGCACTGGCCAGCGCATATTCCAACACGAGGTCCCAGCCGATAATCCATGCCATAAATTCACCCATCGTCGCGTAGGAATAAGTATAAGCACTACCGGCGACCGGAATCATAGAGGCAAACTCAGCATAACACAGTCCGGCAAAAGAACAGGCTACGGCAGCGATAATGAATGAAAGGATAACGGCAGGCCCTGCATTTTCAGCGGCAGCAATCCCCGTTAGGGAGAAGAGCCCTGCTCCAATAATAGCGCCTACACCTAGAGAAACCAAGCCGGTACTTGAAAGTGTTCGTTTTAAGGTGTGCTCTCCACTTTCCTTCGCTTCCTGTATAATTTGTGGTATAGACTTTTTATATAGCATAATATTATTATATATAGAGACAGTGCTTTCTTATTTCGTAGATTTAAATTTGCTGTAAGAATCAAGGACATAAGCCCGTACATCTTCTGGCGACGCTGTTTCGATAAATTCAAGTGAGGGGCGAAATTGTTCTCTAAAGAGTGCCATTTCTGTATCTGTAAGTGGTACAAGGGCACGAATAGCCTGTGCACTAAATAACCGATCCACTTTTCGATTATGTTGTTCTTCCAGTAGAAGATCGAGGTTATTGCGCGCCATTTTACTCTGCCTTCCGAATAAACGAGAAAGTGAAATCCGTAATCCACCACGGTTTTGCGATGCCTCGGTAACCTGTCCTTCAGTTTTAGCTTTTTCGATTTCGTATGCCAAACGACTGTCAGTAAGACGACTGATAACAACCTCATCGATCGTGATGGTTTTACTGTCACGGATGAGATAGACCCGCTGTATCCCTTCTTGATAAACAAAAGCCGTGTCTATTTCATATCCCGGCTGTGTAAAAGTCAATAGATCATTGATTTGTCCGCCTACCGTAAAATTACCTTCCGTATCGGTCTGGGTGGTCTCGTTTGTCCGAAGGTTTTTAACGGTTACATCGCGCAACCGCTGACTGCTTTCCAGCTCGTGTACAATCCCTTTGATTTCCTGCCCATTGGCCGAACGGCTTATACCCAGCCCGGAAAGCAACAAAAGGAAAAGGAGCGCGTAATGTTGTATCTGTTTTCTCATGAATATTTGTCTATCTTATATCTTCTTATTTCTCACGCATCTTAATTATTGGGCCACACGTTGTTATAGGGGTCCATGTCTGGATAAACATTGTCGGGATCAATAACCACACGCGTAAGCGCTTCGGTAGATTTCAGTTTAAAGCGCCAAGATGTATTACGTTGCCATATCTCAACCGGAAGTTTTTTCCTTATTTTTTTTCCGGACACGGTGGTTGCTTCGATGACAACAGGCATGGCCATCTTTTGTAGATTATCAATCGTTATAATAGCGCCATGTTTTGGGTCTAACCCCTCATATTCTACTGATCGGACAGCTTGATCCAATGCCCAGTTGTTTTTAAACCAACCACGCCAAAACCAAGCTAGATTTTCGCCTGTTTCATTTTCTATGGTACGAAAAAAATCATCGGGTGTAGGATGCTTGTATGCCCAATGCGCAATATACTTACGGAATGCGCTGTCAAAACGCTCCGCACCAATTACCTCATCGCGTAACAAACGTAGGCCATAAGCAGGTTTGTAATAGGCAAGAATCCCAATATTTTTTTCTTTCATATTTTGGGGAGAAGACATGATCGGTTCTAAATCAGGTCTGGAAAATGCCGGCGCCATACTATTACGATTTCCAAACTTTTTATGATATTCTCCCTTATTGAATTCCTCAGTCGATAAACCGTTGATAAACGTATTAAAGCCTTCATCCATCCATGCGTGAAGCCTTTCGTTGCTTCCTACAATCATTGGAAACCAGTTGTGTCCGAATTCGTGATCGGTTACGCCCCATAAGTTACCTGCTTTGGCGGTAGCGCCACAAAAAGAAATAGCCGGGTATTCCATCCCGCCGACGTTAGACGCCACATTGACAGCAACTGGGTAGGGGTATTCAAGCCATTTTTTGCTGTAATGTTCGATAGATGCCTTCGTATATTCCGTAGAACGCTCCCAAGCATTGCCACCGTTACTTTCAGCAGGATAGGCAGAGAGGGCCAATGCAATTTTTCCACTAGGATTATTGATCCTCGCACCGTCAATAATAAAAGCTTTGGAAGAGGCCCAGGCGAAGTCATGCGCATTATCCAATTTATATTTCCAGGTTAGACGTTTCTTGTTCGGGCGTGAAGCAGCGTTGGTCACTTCTTCTGCCGATCGAATTAAGATTGTTCTTTCACTTTCAAATGCTTGTTTATATCGGGCAAGCTGCTCGGTGGTCCACACTTCTGCCGGATTAAGGAGCTCTCCACCTGCCACGACGATGTGATCGGCAGGCGCTTCAATCTCTACGCGGTAATCTCCAAACTCCAGATAAAATTCACCCGGACCTGTATACGGTTCGGTATTCCAGCCTAAAATATCATCATATACACATACGCGAGGATACCATTGCGCGATGGTGTATATCTTTCCATTCTTCGTGTCTAATATGCCTGTCCTGTCCGCTCCGTATTCCGGAACGGTGTATGAAAATTCCATTTCTAAGGTAACCGATTGACCGCCAGCTTTTAATACTTTAGGCAATTCCAATCGCATCCGAGTATCGATAACCTCGTAATTTGCCACTGAACCATCGGAAAAACGAAGATTTGTTAATTGAAATCCGCCATTGAAATCAGAGGCTGCCGAGCCATACCGACTATCTTGCAGCGGAATGGTCGCTTGTCCACGTGATGCCTCCTGAAAGAGGTTCTGATCCAGTTGAAACCAGAGATGTTGTAAATCATCCGGACTATTGTTGGTATAGTCGATGGTCAAATGCCCCGAAACGATATCGGTCTGTTCGTCGAGGGAAACACGGATGGTATAATCCGCTCTGTTTTGCCAGTAGGCATGTCCTGGTTTTCCACTAGCAGAACGATAGGGTGAGCCGTTTTGCGTATAAAAAATGGGATCGAAAGCTTCTGTATAGTCGTATACACTGTTCGTTTGTGCACTTACTTGGCCTATGGCCAGCATGACGGCACTCAACGAGGTACAAATTATTTTTTTAATCATAGCACTATGTAAGTTTGTCTTGGTATTCCTCCTCGTCGAAACCAAGTATAATCCCTTTAGGTGATTCTATTAAGGGTCTCTTAATCATACTATTGTTTTTTAACAGTACGTGGTTGGCAGTAGCTGCATCCACGACTTCCGCTTGCTCTTCTGCGGACAGCTTTCGCCAGGTTGTTCCTTTTTTATTGACCAAGGATTCCCAAGATACTTTCTTTTCCCATCCCGTGAGCTGCTCCAAGGTTGCAGGCTCCTTTTTGTAGTCATGAAACGTATAAGAAATGTTGTTGTCATCCAGCCAGGTCAAGGCTTTTTTTACTGTGTTGCAATTCTTGATTCCGTATACCTGTAATGCCATTAGCTATTCTTTTAAATTCGTTGATGTGATAAAGATATTAATATTATTAAAAATTAGTGGTGTTCTTTTCCGTTATTGTGTTGTTTCGTTTGCTATTTGTGCAGCAACGCGAATATATTGTGATACAAAACAAATTCCTTGTCCGGCTTTTTTGTTTTGTTATCCGGTGGTTTTCTTTCTCCGGGCAACAACATAAGTTTATCGTGGTATAAAACAAATTCCTTGCCCGACTTTTTTGTTTTGTTGCCCGATGGTTTTCTTTCTCCGGGCAATAGCACAAGCTTATCGTGACATAAAACAAACTCCTTGCCCGACTTTTTTGTTTTGTTGCCCGATGTTCTTCTTTCGTAGGACAATAGCACAAGCTTATCGTGACATAAAACAAATTCCTTGCACGGCTTTTTTGTTTTGTTGCCCAATGTTTTTCTTTCTCAGGACAACAACGCAAGTTTATTGCCCCATTCTTTTGTTTTGTTGGACAACTTTTTTGCAAACTTGTCCGTTTTTTATTTTCTGATTCCTTTGTTACTCAGGAACTAAAAACACCATTTAAACATATTTAAGTGCGGTTTTTTGAAGGGAATAGCGTTGAAAAAAACGTCTTCCATGGGGTAATATCCTGCCAAAAAGATTTTTAAGGTTTCCTAATTTTGGCGGGATTTTATCCCAGTCGTTTAAAATAATTATCCTATATTAACGCCAGATGCCTGGTTATCAACATACGTTATACCGGGTGCTGTGTATTTAATACACTAAGTTGTAAAAAACAAAAAAACTCCCTACCTTTAGTCGCAAATAACACAAGTAATAAAATAAAAATATGAGCCTAAAAGATTTTAAGGGTGTTTTAACCGGCGATCAAGTACAAGAACTATTTGAAATAGCTAAAGAACATAAGTTTGCATTACCTGCGGTCAACGTGATCGGAACAAATTCGATCAACGCTGTTTTGGAAACAGCGAAGGCGGTGAACTCACCGGTCATTATTCAATTATCCAATGGTGGAGCTCAGTTCTATGCTGGGAAATCATTGAATAACGACGGTTTGCAAGCCTGTATTTTGGGAGCTGTATCAGCTGCACAGCACGTACATTTGTTAGCGGAACATTATGGAGTAGCTGTTATATTACATACTGACCATGCTGCCAAAAAATTGTTGCCATGGATTGACGGTCTTTTGGATGCGGGCGAAAAATTCTTCGCACAACACGGAAAACCGTTGTTCTCTTCGCATATGTTAGATTTATCAGAGGAGCCAATTGAAGAGAATATAGAGATCTCCAGAAAATATTTAGAGCGCATGAAGCCGCTTGGTATGACGGTTGAAATTGAATTAGGTGTAACAGGCGGCGAGGAAGACGGTGTAGATAATACGGATGTAGATAGCTCAAAATTGTATACACAGCCGGAAGAAGTAGCTTATGCATATGAAGAGCTATCCAAAGTTTCCGATAAATTTACGGTAGCAGCGGCATTTGGTAATGTACATGGGGTATACAAGCCTGGTAATGTGAAATTGCAACCGGTTATTTTACATAACTCACAAGAATATATCCGGGAGAAATTTAATTTATCTGCTGAGAAACCGGTAAATTTTGTTTTCCACGGTGGTTCTGGATCTTCGCCAGAAGAAATTGCAGAAGCGATTTCCTACGGCGCTATCAAAATGAATATTGATACAGACATGCAATGGGCATTCTGGGATGGTATTCGCGCTTATGAAGCAAAAAATCGGGATTATTTGCAAGCCCAGATAGGGAACCCGGAAGGTGCGGATTCTCCAAATAAAAAATATTATGATCCGCGGGTTTGGCTGCGTAAAGGTGAAGAAACGTTTGTAGAACGTTTAAAACAAGCCTTCAGCGAATTAAACGCTATTGATGTAAATACGAAATTGTAACATTTACTATTGATCGCTTAAAACTTAGCTTGCGGGCCACCGCGAGCTAAGTTTTTTTTATGCCATCTTTTTCCTAAAATTTCCTAATAAATTTTTTTACATCACTCTTTTTGCTATATTTATAGAAGAACGATATAGATGATGAATAAGCAACGGTTTTTAAGTTTTTTGGAGTTTGAGAAGCGTTATTCCTCCCATACCATTTTGGCTTATGCGTTGGAAATAGATCGTTTTCTCCACTTTCTATCAACCGAAGAAATCGTTTTTGAAGAGGTAGACTATCGGGTTATTCGACATTATTTGGCGGTAATGAAAGAGAACGGTAGACAAGCTTCTAGTATTAACCGATCTATATCGTCCTTGCGTTCTTTTTATAAGTTTCTAGTCAGGGAAGGCGTTGTAACTTCAAGCCCTATGCAGTTGGTGCACGCACTTAAAACACCCCGGAAATTACCTGTGGTAGTCGAGCAGGAAAAAATAGTCGAATTGTTAGATAGGGGGGCAATGGATTCGGAAAGCTTTGAGGAAGCACGTGACTTTATTATTTTAGAGTTATTGTTTGGCACGGGTATAAGACTTTCGGAATTGCTTGCGATTCAAGAACGCGATATTGATACCTATAATCGGAGGATACGCATATTTGGAAAGCGGGGTAAAGAAAGGTTAGTGCCTGTACACCAAACACTGTTGGAAGAAATCAGACGCTATTTAATATTGAAATATGCACAAGATTTTAAAAACAAATCAACCTATTTAATCGTTACCAAAGAAGGAAAGCAGGCTTATCGTTCCTTGATTTATCGGACAGTACGGCAATATCTAGGGCGTATTACCTCTCAGCAGAAAAAAAGTCCGCATGTATTACGACATACCTTTGCTACGACACTTTTGAATAATGGAGCGGATTTAAATGCCATCAAGGAATTACTGGGACACGCTGGTTTAGCGGCAACACAAGTTTATACGCATAACTCTGTAGAAAGATTAAAATCTATTTATAAACAAGCCCATCCAAAGGCTTAAAAAAAAGGAGGAAAAATGAACATTACTGTGCAATCTATCAAGTTTGATGCTGATCAAAAATTAGTTGATTTTATCAAAAAGAGAACAGCTAAGTTAGAACAGTTTTTGGACAACATCATCGAGAGCGTATGTTATCTTCGTTTGGAAAACGTAGACGATGAAGCCAACAAAGTGGTGGAATTGAAGATGAACATACCTGGAAACCAATTATTTGCCAAAGCACAGGCGAAAAGTTTCGAAGAAGCAACTGATCTTGCCGTAGAATCACTACGACGACAGATCAATAAACATAAGACGAAAACCAGGACAGCAGTAAGTAATCACAAGGAGTTATTGAGTAATCCGGAAGAGGAATTTTAAAAGAAACAAATCAAAAAAGAGAGAAGCTGATCGAGAGATCAGCTTTTTTTATATATTTTGCAACTAATTTATTTGGATTGAATCTGAATAACATCTATATTTGCTCAGCGAATTTTAACAACGATGATCTGTCCATTAGCACACGTAGAAGAAGTATTCAAAACAGCACACGGAACCGTGTACCAATGTAGTCGAAAAAACTGCTATTGGCTCGAATTTCAACATACTACAACGGCCTTTAAGATTTCTGATTTCTTTCTATTAAAAAAACGTGTAGATGGGATGGATATTGCGCGTATGTTGGCAGATACTTCCCGTGCTGCCGATTTTGAAATTATGATGCCTCACCGTACAGAAAGGTGTTTTATTCTTTCCGTTCAGGATATTCTAAATTTAAAGGAAATTTTGGCTGGAGCAAAGTTCATGATAGAGCTAAACAGCGAAATAAAGAAGATCCTTCGTAAGGATGCTTTGCTTGTTATCTAGTCTTTTAATTGTACTGATTCTAAACAAGTTAAGTCGGACGAGCTGTAATTTAGACTTAATTTGTATTGTATTTTCTTTATCCATTTTGAGTTTTCTTGGTTTATCTTTGTACAAACAATGTGGGGAATACATTGTTGTTTATTAAAGTATATAAGATTATATTAAGCAAGATAAATATGAAAGACCTATTGAAATTGAAATCTTCGTTATCTGAGGAGATAGAAAATATATTAAATGCACAGGTAAAAGTAGAAGCACACGCATCCGCACTTTATTTAGCAATGTCTTCCTGGTGTGACGATCAAGGGTTGGATAATTCTGCAACTTTTTTTGCTAAACAAGCAGACGAAGAGCGAGAGCATATGTTGAAGTTATTTAACTATATCAATAACCGCGGAGGACGTGCGATCTCTCCTGAGATTACAAATATACCGGTTGACTTCGAATCTTTTCGTGGCGTGTTTGAGCAAACATTGGAGCAGGAAATGCATGTTACCGAACAGTTTAATAACATAGCAGACAAATGTATGAAGCTGAAAGATTATGTTACATTTAATTTCGTACAATGGTTCTTAGAAGAACAAGTAGAAGAAGAATATGTGGCGCGCCGTATTTTAGAATTGTTTGATGTGATTGGCGAAGAAGGTACTGGTCGTTGGGAAATAGATAAGCATTTAGTTAAAGTAACATTTGACGGAGAATAATTCCAGAAAAAATTACATAGGCGGGTCATTTCAATAGGAGATGACCCGCTTTTCTTTTATTGAATTTCATTTTTTTTGTATATTGACACAAATGCGTAAACGTTAGTTTTTGTGGAACATCATCGGTATCTTATATTTCTGATTGCGACGCTCTTTTTTGTTGGGCTAGGTTCGATTGGAGCAAAAGCCCAGACCGAACCACGGCAGATTCAGGGATTTGTAGTGGATACTGTTGGAACAAGACTAAAAGGTGTTACCATACGATTGACAAGCACACGTGATACAATTACCGTAATAAGTTCCAATGCAGGATATTATCGTTTTAAAGATATAAGGGGGGTGGATATTCGGTTGTCTTATAGTATGTTGGGGCATCAAATTGTGAACAGAACGCTGTCATCTAAAAACTTGTCCAGCTTTATCGTGATGCCGAATGTCGTGCTTCGGCCACAGAGCTCATTAATCGAGGGAGTGTATGTGTTAAAAACTATTCCGGTCGTCTATGCAGGTGACACCGTTCAATATAATATGGATGCGTTTACTTTTCGGTCGAATTCCCTTTTAGAGGAGGCGTTGAAGCAGTTGCCGGGGATCCAGGTTTCGCGCGACGGAACCGTCTATGCACAAGGAAAGCCCATTTCATCCGTACAGGTAGACGGTCGGAAATTCTTCGGAGGTGATGTTTTGACGGCAACACGCAATTTGCCTGCGGATTTTATCAAGAGTATTCAGATATTAAACTATCGCAACGAGCTTTCTGCCGATAAGCGTTTTACAACGGAAGAACCGGAGAAAATTTTGAATATCGTTCTTAAGGAGGATCGTAAGCGTATTTCCTTTGGTCAATTGACCGCTGGTGTCGGAACCAGGGAACGCTATATCGGTAGTGCAGGCATTAATCGTTTTGACGATGGACAGGAGTTTTCGTTGGTAGGTTCTATAAACAATACAAACACAAGTTTATTCTCTTTTGGATCACCAACCGGGATGGGAGAGCGGGAGAAATCACTTTTTGATGTTAATGATTTTGTAGATCCTACGGATGGTCTCAATAATATACGGTCATTAGGGTTTAGCTTTTCAGATAATTTAGCAGAAAACACACAATTTAACGCTAATTACAGCTTTACACGAAAGAAAAATTTTACGGAAGGAAATTCCATACTGCATTCGGATTATCTTAGAAACCGGATTTCTAATGAGGAAAATTATGATATAACAAACGATGATAATTTTCATAGACTTAGAGCGGAACTCAAACATCGGTTCCAAAATCAAGATGTATTAGAAATAAAGCCGGTTTTTTCCTATAGTAGGGTATATGTTTGGAATAACCGAAAGAGACAGGTTAACAATAATAGAATAACCAATAGAGGAACTTATCAAGATTCATCCTATCAGCGAAATCCTAATTTAGATATTGACATGCTATATGCCAAATCATTCCAAAAACCAGGTAGAAAGTTATTAGGAAGTGTTTCGCTTAACTTTAATAGCCAACGTAAACTAGAAGACGTGCTCGATCGCTATGTCTCTGTAGATTCGACACCTATAGATCCAATACATAGCTTGTTTGAGCAGCGATATTTTATACAACAGCGAAACGGAACAGATGGTGTGAGGGCGTCGGTGTCTTTCGTTGAGCCTTTCTCTGCATACAGTACATTAGAGTTTTTGTACAATTATGAATTAACGGATATGACCACACAGCGAATCGTGGAAGATAAGCTTAAATCGGAGGAACTTGGCTATTTCTTCTACGTGGATTCATTAGGGGTGAACTATAATTACCGTTTTCGAAATAGCCGCATGGGATTGAATTATTTGTATACACCCCACAAAACCTTCCGGGCAAATATTGGATTTGCGGTGCAGCCCGTAAAATTGAGCAGTTTCCTTCCACGGGAAGATATGCAGTATACGTATGAAAATGTTAACCTAGTGCCTACGGCAGGGTTTAAATGGCGGTTAAATGAGGAAACTGATTGGAGTGTTGATTACGTAGGTAAAAATAATCAACCTAATCTCTTACATATCATCCCGATCAGGGATAACAGTAACTCGCAAAATATTATCGTCGGAAATCCAGAATTAAAAGCCGAATTTTCAAACCGAATTAGTACGACGTTACGAAAATTCGTAACGTCCCGAGGACAGTATTTTGAAACCAATTTTGCGTACAATTATGTAGCTAACAAAATTGTATCTGATAAAACTGCAATTTCCGGCTCTACTATCCAGGAAACCACATTCAAAAATACAGATGGTTATTATGATATTAAATGGTATTATCTCTTCAACACACCTCTGTTTAATGAGAATGTACAATTGGATATTAGTGGAAACACGGATTATTATAATAATTTGTCGTATGTGAACGACCAACGAAATACGACCAGGCAATTCATATACTCCCAGTCTGCTCAACTGCGTTATAGCTGGAACGATTATTTTGAATCCATGTTTAATGCGAATTATCTTTTAAATAATGCGAGTTATACGTGGCCTTACACGACGAAAATTACCGGACATAGCTTATTGGCAAGTGCGGCTACCAAAAGCTATTTGGGAGAACATGTAACGTTAGGTGCGGAGATGTCACAACGATTCAATGCTGGGTATGCCAGCAGTTTTATGAATATCAATCCGACGATCATCAATGCCTATCTGGAGTTTTCTTTTTTGCATAATAAGCGGGCATTGCTACGCTTACAGGGGTTCGATTTGTTGGATCAGAATAAAAATATGGGTACGTACAGCGAATACGTAGGTAATGATGTATATGAGGCACGAAATAATCGGCTTGGGCGTTATTTTATGGTTACATTAAACATGCGTTTACAGAAGTATCCCAAAAAAAGATAGGTATGAAAGCTATTGTTATAACGAAAGCAGGTGGTCCGGAGGTTTTAGAGCTGCAAGAGCGAGCTATTCCCACAATAGCGAAAAATGAAGTATTGATACAGGTAAACGCAGCGGGAATAAACCGTCCGGATATTTTTCAGCGAAAAGGAAATTATCCAGCGCCAGTAGGTGTGGTGGAGGATATTCCAGGACTGGAGGTGGCCGGGGTTGTTGTTGAGGTAGGTACGGCAGTAACATTGTGGAAAGTCGGAGACAACGTATGTTGTCTCGTGGCGGGAGGTGGATATGCGGAATATGTTGCGGCTCATCAGGAGATGTGTCTTCAGATTCCAGAAGGGGTCAGCTTTGAAGAAGCGGCAGTATTACCAGAAACCGTGTATACCGTCTGGGACAATGTGTTTCGACGGGGGGCTTTGCGGGAAGGAGAGACGCTGTTGGTTCATGGTGGAGCGGGTGGAATTGGGAGCACGGCCATACAGCTCGCAAAAGCATTTGGAGCACGGGTGCTGACGACGGTTAGCACAGCGGAAAAGGAAAGGTATTGTCGACAATTAGGGGCCGATAAGGTCGTCAATTATCGAGATAGTGATTTTCAAGAGGTGCTGCGGACGGAGAATGTGCATGTCATATTAGACAGTATTGGCGGTGATTATTTCCAGAAAAACCTAGACTTGTTAGCGGCAGACGGTCGCTTGATTTATATCAATGCGATGAAAGGACATAAGGTAGAGCTTCATATTTTAAAATTAATGCAAAAACGTATCCTCTTGACCGGAAGTACATTGCGTGCTCGGGATCTTTCTTTCAAAATCCCGCTAACACGGGATGTACACCAATATGTTTGGCCACTCATCGGAAAATCATTCCAACCACAATTGTCTAAAGTATTTCCCATGAGCGATGCTTCAACAGCCCATGAATGGATGGAGAATGGGGCGTTTTTAGGTAAACTTGCGTTGAAATTTAAGAAATAAAAATATGGAAACTATAAAGTGGGGTATGATTGGCGTTGGTGAGGTAACAGAAATGAAGAGCGGACCGGCTTTTTATAAAACACCTCATTCTTGCTTATTAGCAGTTACTTCCCGCACGAAAGAGAAAGCAGAAGATTATGCGTTACGACATGGAGTGCCTAAAGTATACGAAGGTGTGCCAGCATTATTGGCTGACCCAGATATTGATATTGTTTACATTGCGACACCTCCCAGTACACATAAAGAATATGCATTACAGGCGATACAAGCCGGAAAGCCCGTATACGTGGAAAAACCGATGGCAATGTCACTCGCGGAAGCTAGAGAGATGCACGATGCAGCTAAACAAAAGGGAGTATCCCTATTTGTGGCTTTTTATCGTCGGGCATTACCCTATTTTTCACAGGTTAAACAATGGATCGATGAGGGGAAAATCGGTAAAATATTAACGGTATCGGTGAGATTGGTACGTGCGCCCAGTCTTTCGGATTTAAATACCGATATGCATACATGGCGCATTAAAAAGGAAATAGGAGGCGAGGGATATTTTGTCGATATGGCCCCTCATACCCTCGATATAGTAGATTATATGATAAGTCCGATAGCAGACGTAAACGGCTATGCCATCAATCTCGCCAAAAATTATGAGGTGCCGGATAGCGTTTGTGCTAGCTGGCAGCATGACAATGGCGTGCTGGGGACAGGTATATGGACGTTTTCGGGAATTCAGGAAACGGCAGAAGACCAAATCATCATCACCGGAACCACCGGGGAGATACGCTTTAGCACCTTTGATTTCTCACCAATAACATGGATAACACCATCGGGTACCCAATTTTTTGACTTTGAAAAACCAGCACATATCCAACAAGCCCTAATAGAATCCATTGTAAAAGAGTTACGAGGAGAAGGACATTGTCTTTCAACAGGAGAGAGTGCCTTACGGACAACAGCAGTAATAGAGAAGATTTTGTCTACAATTTAAACGCTTGCCGTCCAAGAAGCTGCCAACCATCATTCGATTTCACCCATGTCAGCATAATGCCTAACCGGATACTTGCCGGACCTTTTCCCGGGTCATTCGTTTTGGCGCTCAATGTATGGCGAACAATGGCGGTATTATCTTGCACATCCACCGTTTGGTCAGTCGTTTGAATTTCTTCAAAAACAGAAGCCCCGGAAATAAGTGTTTGTACAAACTGCTCTTTTGTTTCGATTGTTCCACTGGAATGGCCATAGCTAAGCTTGTCGGAGGCAAGTTTATTTAATATCTGTGCATTAGGCTTTAACATGACGTCAATAAGTGCTTTTGTAGCCGTTTCCACGGCTTGGGAAGTACTTTTTTCCTGTGCACCTGCTTCGGAAAGAACAGCTGTCATGATAATGGTCAGCATAACTAACGATACTCTATTATATAACATCATATAGTGATAGTTTTATTTAGTAATCGAATTTAGGAACTCTGGTTCGATATTCCAAAAAATATGTTTACATTAAAAGTTTATTAATATGATATCAGTGTTATGGAAATCAACGGCTATCAAATACCGGAAAAAACAGCAAGTTGTATTCAAATTGAAGATCAACATGGAGCCCATAATTACCATCCATTGCCGGTAGTACTAAATAGGGGGCTTGGGGCATTCGTTTGGGATGTGGAAGACAAACGTTATTTTGATTTTCTTTCTGGTTATTCCGCAGTCAACCAAGGTCATTGCCATCCGAAGATTCTTCATGCTTTGACGGAGCAGGCAAAACAACTAACGTTAACGTCAAGAGCTTTTCATAGTGATCGTATGGCAGAATACACGCGATATATTACACAGTATTTTGGTTATGACAAGGTATTGCCCATGAATACGGGAGTAGAAGCTGTGGAGACTGCTTTGAAATTAGCGCGTAGATGGGGCTATGCTGTAAAGGGTGTGCCGGATGGCCAGGCCAAAATTATTACGGTAGAAGGTAATTTTCATGGTCGGACTATCAATGTTATTTCCTTCAGTACAGACCCTACCGCAAAAGCGGGATTTGGTCCCTTTATGCCTGGCTATATTACTATCCCCTATAACGATCTACATGCTCTTCGTCATGCAATCGCAGATGAGGACGTCGTTGGCTTTCTGGTGGAACCTATTCAAGGAGAAGCAGGAGTATATGTGCCCGACAGTGGTTATTTGGCTGCTGCTAAAGCGCTTTGTAAAGAACACTGCGTCCTATTTATCGGGGATGAGATTCAAACCGGTTTGTCTAGAACTGGAAAATTACTGGCTTGCGACCACGAAAATGTACGTCCAGATATTCTCATTCTGGGAAAAGCTTTGAGTGGTGGTGTTATGCCAATTTCCGCTGTTCTAGCGGATGACGAAATCATGCTGACCATAGCGCCTGGTGAACACGGATCGACGTATGGCGGTAATCCGTTAGCTTGCGCTGTTGCTATAGCTTCACTAGAAGTACTGAAGGAAGAAAAACTTGCAGATCGTGCTGCAGAACTCGGGGCCTATTTCCGAACAGCGTTAGTTGGATTGGCACACCCCGTAATTAAACAGGTTCGGGGAAAAGGATTGCTTAATGCCATTGTCATCGAGCATCCCAGCGATAATGCAGCTGATATTTTGTGTTTGGAACTCATGAAAAATGGCTTGTTGGCTAAGCCTACACACGGTGACAAGATACGTTTTGCGCCTCCTTTGGTGATTACGAAAGAAGAATTGGAAGAGGCTATTGACATTATCCGTAAATCGTTGGTCGTGTTGCATACCTAAATGGAGACTAGTATACGAAATGTTACATTAAGACAACATATATATAATATTTTTTGCTCGGAAAAGGTCTGGATGTTGTGAACATCAAAAAAGATAGGTATTTTTATTGGTAATTTTTATTGAATATAAATAAGATATTTATGAGAAAAATTTTTTTATCAATGGCAGTGGGTACAGCCATTCTGTTTGCTTCTTGTGGAGGAAATTCTTCCAAGACGCAAGTATCCGAAAAACAAGAAGTAGCGGAGAAGCAAGGAGATGTGTATACGGCTAATCTAGAGGCTTCTGAAGTAAATTGGAAAGCTACACATAAAGGTGGTCTTGCTCCTCGATGGGGTATACTTTCGGTAACTTCCGGCGAATTAACAGTAGCTGACGGCAACGTTAATGCTGGTGATTTTACCATTGATATGAAATCTTTAGAAGTTGATGCAGCTTCTGTAACGGAAGCGGATAAGAAGGCTATCGATTTGCAGAATCACCTAAAAAGCGAAGACTTTTTTGATGTAGAAAATCATGCGACAGCAACTTTTCATATTAC
The DNA here is from genome assembly GCF_004208525.1 of Sphingobacterium corticibacterium. Taxonomy (GTDB): domain Bacteria; phylum Bacteroidota; class Bacteroidia; order Sphingobacteriales; family Sphingobacteriaceae; genus Sphingobacterium; species Sphingobacterium corticibacterium. Next base: position 815,609 of record NZ_SGIT01000001.1, read on the forward strand.
GCAGGTTTCTGATCTAGATTTATCTACGGTAAATAATACGGTGAACGGAGCAAACAAACTTGTTAGCGGTAATCTTACGTTGTTAGACAGTACGTTGAATATTTCTTTTCCTGCAAAAATTGACGTTCAAGAGAACAAAGTGGCCGTAGAAGCTAAGTTTACAGTAAATCGTGTTGATTGGGGGATCAAATTTGGTACTTCTGAATTAGATCCGGCTGAGTGGGGAATAAGCCGTGACATTGAGGTAGGGGTTAATCTGGAAGCTACAAAACAGTAACAGAATATCCTTGATAAACAAACGTTTAACTTAAAACAAGTACCTCCTAATAATAAAATAGGGGGTATTTTTTACCATAAAAAAGGGCTTTCAAACGGGGAGAATGAAAGCCCTTAACTAACCAATTATAAACCTAAATTATGAAGGGACAAATATAGTGTCTTTTTTACACTAAGTCAAGTGTTCCTTTCAATTTATTGCTTCATCTTTTGTAACATTTCTATGTCTTATCCGAGTATATTATTGGTGAACCGCATTTTAATGCCCATTTGAAAGTTGCTAATCGTTTTGAAGATCTCTTTCAGCGTAGCTTTTTCAATTTTAGTTAACGTATTGATCCGGATATAGTTATTGGGTTCCGATTTCTCTACCAGTATTTGATTAGCTTGGTTTTCTAATCGTAAAGCCATCAAATAATAGTAGGACTGATAAAGTTCATGATATTGTTGGGGTGTAAATACCTCCATTTCCATTAGCTTTTTTAACCGCTCGCCCGTATTCTCCTGATATATTCTCTTTTGAAGCGCATATACCCTTACCAGATCCACAATAGGCGTCATGGCGTTCTTGATATTGAAAACCTCGGTTTTGCCAATTGTTTCGGTTTTAATATTCTTAAAGAAGGTGAGGGGAGGTTCATATTGTAAAGCATTTTTTGCCGTAAAAGCAAAAAAACGATCGTTTGGCTTTTGAAGTTCTTCTTCAAGAAACTGCTTGAGTTCTTCAATAATATTTTTGTCTCCGTATAAAAAACGGCAATCAAAAAACGTTGAAAATTTGATAGCATTTTCCGGCACACTCTCCTCAATCCATTTTTTATAATTACGTTTCCAATGGGATAGTGAATGTGTCCATTCGGGATTGCTCGCCATATATCCTCCTTCACAATAACTGAAGCCAATTTCATTTAAATAATCGGATACCTTGGTGGCAAACGTTAGAAAATATTTCCGCACCATCTCCCGTTGTTCGTTCGCTTTATCTTCATAGATGATCGCATTATCTTGGTCGGTTTTCAGGGTTTGTTCTTTCCGTCCTTCACTTCCTGTTACCATAAAAACAAATTTAGCCGGAGGTTCTCCCATTTCCCGAATTACACGTCCAATGATTTTAATCGCAATGGTATCTGCGATTGTGGTAATGACCTGATTGGTAATCTCTGCATTAATACCCCTACCTAATAATTGTTTGATGATCTCTGGCACATAGTTCCATTTTTGACGTAGTTCTTCAATTGTTTCGGCCAGTTTTACGGACTGTATAAAAACTAATGGTGATTGGCCTTGTTCACTTAAGATACGATTCCGACTCAAGAATCCTACATACCGACCGTCTTTTTCAACTAAAAGATAGCGTGTTTTCGTGCTAAACATCATCAATACGGCTTCATAGAGATAAGCTTGATAGGATATGGAAACAATGGGATTGTCCATGACTTCTCCAATTGGTGTATTCACATCGATGCACTTCGAAATAACATTATCGCGCAAGGTCATATCAGTGGCATAACCGATGATATTTTGATTTTCGTCTTGAATGAAGAGGCAGCTTACCCGATTATCGGCCATGTGTTTTGCTGCTTTATAGATGGGCGTATTTGCAGGACAGGAAACAATATCCTTATAGGTGATTCCGTCTATTTTTCGGGAATACAATTGTTCTGCTGCAATATAACTTTCTTCGAAAGAAGCCGGTGTCTTAACAAAATGTGAAAATTCTTCATCCAACATCCTCTTACCAAAGTCGGTCGTATAGTATTGGAAAAAATCTTCATATGCCTGACATATTTTAAGAAATTCTTTACGCGGTAAATTGTAGACCACTGTTCCTTTTTTTGCCATGACAGACTTCAGTGCTTTTCGCCTATTTAAAAGAATAGAAATACCGCCGAAACAATAAATCGGATGATGTATTTCTATTGACCGTCTATTTTCAGAAGCGTCATAAAAAAATGTTTCATATTCTCCTTTGACAATGATATCGACACCTTTTAGCTCTGTTATTCCCTGTCTATAGGCAAGGGTATCCCGGGTATAGGAAGTTTGTACCAACGACTCGGAGATACCGCGAAGTACGCTTTCGGGGAGAATATCAAAAGGTGCGGCTTTTTTTAAAACTTCAATCAAATTCGACATAATCTGCTTTTTAACATAATGTTAAATATTCTATTTATCTAAAAAGTTAAGTTTCTGTGAAAACATTTTTTGTTGTCTTTCCATATCGGATGAGGTTATTTCATGACGATTCCACAACTCGAAAAAACATTTTGCCGTAGCATTGGCATCCTGTTCTGCCTCGTGAATCTCTGTCAATAAGTTGTCAAACAGGTATTCGTGCAATTGTGGCAACCGAAGATAGGTTGCCGATGGGTTGGTAGCGTATTTTTCGCTATCCAACATTGTACAGAAGAATGATTGGCTAATGAATGGATTCGGGAGGTTCGCCCGATAATAATCCGCACTTAGCACTTGCACATCTAGCTCGACAAAATGACCGATAATAACCGGGTTATATTTTTGTATATCGTGCGCTAACTTACGCAATACAGCTTTCCTTCTGTCACCATGCTGTTTTAGATACGCACGCGTAATACCATGAACATCGTAAGAAGCAGGTGTTATATCTATATCACCTTCATAAATGTATTTACTTGTACGTTTGATTTCTGTTCCACTAACATCATAAATAATCCAAGCGACCTGAATGACGTGGGGCCAGTTTTTTTCATCGGAGTAGGGGCGGTTCCAACGTTGTGGAATACCGGAGGTTTCTGTATCGATAAATAGATAGTGTTTCAAAAACGTGATGATTTATTCGAAATAATAGAACAACTTGATCTGCTGCAAATTGTTATATACGAAGATAAGGACTGTTTGGTTATTAAACAAAAAAGTCCGACTATCGTCGAACTTATTCTGTCGGGTTGGCGGGATTCGAACCCACGACCTCCAGCACCCCATGCTGGCGCGATACCTGGCTACGCTACAACCCGAAATCGAAAGGCAAACCTAAAAAAAATATTTTACATTCACGAACCGAATTTTGACATAATACCACTACATAAAAAATTACGTAGTTCTAAAGGATTATGATGAAAATCTATTACGGAAAGTCCTATAAAAGGACCTCCGCAATAAAATTTCCAGTTTGGTTGATGACGTCTTTTTTTGCAATGATTTCTTGCAGGTTGATTTCACCGATGACATATTTGAAATCTTGTCCATAAAAACGCTCTACTATGGAATCAAACTGTAACTGATTCAATGTTGCTTCCTCCGCATAACGGAAATATACCGTTAACTTATAATTCGTGCTATACTGGATTTGAGACGCCTCTAAATGCTTTTTATATTCATAGCGGTAGCCATAACGTAATGCTGCAATATCTGAAAGGACAGCAGATCCGGTAGGATGTCCACCAGCACCTTTTCCGTAGAAAAATTGCTCATCTGCAAAAGCGGCTTTTACTAAGACACCATTGTTTTCATTTTCAACATTGAACAAGATATTGTCTGACGTAATGAACCTTGGCAATACATACAAAACAACCTGGTTGTTGTTGATTTCTTTTGCGAAAGGCAGAAGTTTAATTTTAAATCTTTTTTCTTTAGCAAAGCGGATATCTCGGTCGTCCAATTTATCAATTCCGATGTTGAGGATATCATCGGGATTTACATAAATCCCGTAAGCGTGGGAAGCTACAATAGCCAGTTTATATTTAGGATCGAATCCGCCCACATCTAATATGGGGTCTGTTTCTGCAAACCCTAAATCCTGTGCCTGTTTTAACGCCACATCATAACTCTGGCTATCATTAAAGATCTTCGATAAGATATAATTAGAAGAACCGTTAAAGATACCGCTTACGGAGTGAAGTAGTTCATTGTCGTAGTATTCTTCCAAATTGCGAATAATCGGAATACTGCCACACACCGCACCTTCATATAATAAAGATGTACCATATTCTTGCTGAATGCGTGTAAGCTCTTCTAAGTGAGAGGCAATCATCTTCTTGTTGGCAGAGACTACATTTTTGCCCGATTTCAACGCACGTTTCGTGATTTCAAAAGCTGCATCAGCGTCATCGATAAGTTCAACCACCGTATTTATTTCCTCATCTCCCAAAATAGCCTCAGCATCTGTGGTAAATAGCACCGCCGGAAGTGTTCTCTTCTTATCCGCATTTTTGATAACAAACTTCTTGATTTCTAAATTTAGCTTTTTTGTTTTTATAATATCATATAGTCCCTGTCCAACCACACCAAATCCAAAAATGCCTATAATTAACCTTTCATTCATTGTTGTTATTCTGTTGTTTATTCTCGTAAAGCATTATTTTTTGTCAAGTTTAGTATTGTCCCATCCTTAACCCATTTATTATTTAATCTTATCGAAAGCCTGTTGCAGATCAGCTTTGATATCATCTACATGTTCTATACCCACAGAAAGACGTAATTGCCCAGGGAATACTCCAGCACTTCTTTGTGCGTCTTCCGAAAGCTGTTGGTGTGTAGTTGCTGCCGGATGTATAATCAATGTTTTAGCATCACCGACGTTGGCTAGATGGCTAATTAAATCCAATGCATCAATAAATTCATTTGCCTTATCTGCTCCTCCTTTTATGGTGAAGGACAATACAGCACCATAACCATTCTTCAAATATTTCTGTGCAGCTAAATGGTTCGGATCACTTTTTAAACCCGGAAAATTAACTTTCTCTACTTGTGGGTGAGCTTCCAGCCATTGTGCAATCTCTAAAGCGTTATCTACATGGCGTTGTACACGCAAGGAAAGTGTTTCCAACCCTTGTACTAACAAAAATGAGTTGAATGGCGAAAGTGCCGGTCCAAAATCACGTAAACCCTCTACACGCGCACGTATTGCAAATTGAATATTACCGAAAGGGCCTTCTGGACCAAAAACATCAGCGAATACCAATCCATGGTAGCCTTCGGATGGTTCAGAGAACTGCTTGAATTTGCCATTGCCCCAATTGTAATTACCACCATCGATAATGACTCCACCTATACTGGTGCCATGCCCCCCAATCCATTTCGTTGCAGCTTCAACCACCACGTGTGCACCATGTTCTAAAGGTTTAAATAGATAGCCTCCCGCTCCAAATGTATTGTCTACAATTAAAGGTAAATCATATTTTTGTGCCAAAGCTGAAATTTTTTCAAAATCAGGAATGTTGTAACTCGGGTTACCGATGGTTTCTACATAAAGAGCCTTTGTGTTTTCATCGATTAAAGGCTCCATGTTTTCTGCAGTGCTATTCTCTGCAAAACGAGCTTCAATCCCCAATCGTTTGAAAGATACCTTAAATTGGTTGTAGGTACCGCCGTATAAATCGGAGCCGGTTACAAAGTTTTCGCCGCTTTCTATAATATTTGTCAAGGCTAAAAACTGTGCGGCCATACCAGAAGCTACTGCGACAGCAGCAACGCCTCCCTCCAAAGCAGCTATACGCTTTTCAAAAGCATCTGTAGTTGGGTTCATGATGCGCGTATAGATGTTACCAAATTGCTTCAATGCAAATAGGTTAGCACCGTGTTCGGCATTTTCAAACACATACGAAGTAGTTTGATAAATAGGCAATGCTCTAGATCCTGTGGTTGGGTCTACTTCCTGTCCGGCGTGGACTTGTAACGTTTCGAATTTTAGGTTCTTATTTGTTGACATAGTTTATAATATTTTAATGTAATAAATATAATGAAAATTAAATAGACATTCCATGCTATACGGATGCTGGTCGTCTGTAGGATGGCAATTTAGCGTAGAGGGAGACTAGCACATTCGCATAGCCAAGTAGGTACAACAACAAATAAATGTCGTTGAATAGAAGCGTGTGTAGTCCGTGATGTTTGTTGTAAATGTTCCCATTGTCTTACTGTATTTATATGTTCCAAAACGATATTATTTTGGACAGGATTTGGCACCTTTTCAATTTCTCTCTTGCTGGTTGCCAGTGGGTCATAGAGCCAGTCTCTCGCCACTTCTTTATAAACCAAGACCTAACACGATGAAAGGTGTTGATTAGGAACGCCTGTTAAGCGAACGACACAAATATATAAGATTAGTATTAAAAAGTGAAAAAATAATAAACAAAAAATCCTTTCCGTGAATCGAAAAGGATTTTGTGGTGGTGCCAGCTGGATTCGAACCAGCGACACAAGGATTTTCAGTCCTTTGCTCTACCAACTGAGCTATGGCACCATTAAGTTTTTGTTTGGAATCTGTTACTTTCAGATTTTGTGGTGGTGCCAGCTGGATTCGAACCAGCGACACAAGGATTTTCAGTCCTTTGCTCTACCAACTGAGCTATGGCACCTTTCGCAACCATATTTTTCCCTTGATTGCGTTGCAAATCTATGTTCTTTTTTTGAAATCTAAAACTTTTGTATGCATTATTTTTTAAGTATTTTTCAAGTCGTTGATTCTTATGTAAATAAAATTACACGAAATAAACACGGCTATGTCTCAAATAACCTATCTTTGCAGCTCACAAAATTAATATGAGTAAAAAAGGCAGGATATTGGTCGCGATGAGTGGTGGAGTAGATAGTTCCGTAGCGGCCATTATGTTACATGAGCAGGGCTACGAAGTTATCGGGATCACGATGAAAACGTGGGACTATGCCTCCGCTGGTGGTTCGTCTAAAGAAACAGGATGTTGTAGTCTGGATAGTATAAACGATGCGAGGGCATTGGCTGTAGGCTATGGCTTCCCGCATTATATATTGGATATACGGGATGAATTCGGTGATTTTGTTATTGATAATTTTGTCGATGAATATATTGCCGGACGAACACCTAATCCTTGCGTACTTTGTAATACCCATATCAAATGGTCAGCATTGATGAAGCGGGCAGATAAGCTGGATTGCGAATTTATTGCGACCGGGCATTATGCGAACATCCGTTTACACGATAATGGAAGGTACGTTATATCGAAGGGAAGAGACGAAAATAAAGATCAATCCTATGTGCTTTGGGGAGTATCGCAGGAAAACCTTGCCCGGACACAGTTTCCGTTAGGCAATTTTACGAAAAAGGAAATCCGGCAGATGGCGTTGGAAATGGGACAGGAAGAGCTTGCTCAAAAATCGGAAAGCTATGAAATCTGTTTCGTTCCAGACAACGACTATCGTGCTTTTTTACGCCATAAACGGCCTACACTTGATGATGAAATCGGACCTGGAAATTTTGTATTGTCTGACGGAACGGTAGTAGGCCAACACATTGGCTATCCTTATTTTACCATTGGCCAACGTAAAGGATTAGGTATTGCGTTGGGTAAACCGATGTTTGTCATTGAGATATTGCCAGAAAGTAATACCGTAGTGCTAGGAGAGGAGCATGAATTGGAAAAATCACAAGCTTTTGTACGCGACATCAACTTGATTAAATATGCTTCGATAGAAGAACCAATGGAAGCCATTACAAAAATACGCTATAAAGACGCAGGAGCACAATCCACAATAACGCAGCAAGGAAATGTGATGCAGGTAGATTTTGCACATCGTGTCAAAGGTATAGCACCCGGACAATCTGCTGTTTTCTATGAAGGTAGTGATTTACTCGGTGGCGGTTTTCTGATGAAATTGTAATATAAAAAGGGCTCGCAATTGCGAGCCCTTTTTATATTACAATTTACCAACTTCTTGTGCCAAATCGATAATTTTGTTGGAATAGCCCCATTCGTTATCGTACCATGATACAACTTTTACAAAGTTGTCATTCAATGAGATCCCAGCTTTCGCATCAAAAATCGATGTGCGTGTATCACCAATAAAGTCAGACGAAACTACCTCATCTTCCGTATAACCTAAGATACCTTTTAGCTCACCTTCCGAAGCTTCTTTCATTACTTTTTTAATTTCTTCGTAAGAAGCACCTTTTTCTAGACGAACTGTTAAATCAACTACAGAAACGTCTGCTGTAGGAACACGCATCGACATACCTGTTAATTTGCCTTTCAATTCCGGAAGAACCAATCCAACTGCTTTTGCGGCACCAGTAGAAGAAGGAATTATGTTTTGATAAGCACCACGACCACCTCTCCAGTCTTTTACAGACGGACCATCGACTGTTTTTTGAGTAGCAGTTACCGCATGTACTGTTGTCATTAAGCCTTCCAAGATACCGAAGTTATCGTTCAATACTTTTGCAAGAGGTGCTAAACAGTTTGTTGTACAAGAAGCGTTTGATACAATTGTGTATTCTGCTTTTAGTTCTTTGTGGTTTACACCCATTACAAAGGTTGGCGTATCATCTTTTGCCGGCGCAGACATTACAACTTTTTTTGCACCTGCATCAATATGCTTTTGTGCTGTTTCTTGTGTTAAGAAGAAACCTGTCGATTCGATAATCACTTCGGCTTCTACTTCATCCCATTTTAAGTTAGCAGGATCTTTTTCAGCTGTTACGCGGATTGTTTTTCCGTTGACAACTAAATGTCCGTCTTTAACTTCTACCGTACCATCGAATTTTCCATGTGTAGAGTCATATTTTAGCATATATGCCAAATAATCAGGTTCTACCAAATCGTTAATACCAACAACTTCAATATCACTGCGATTAATAGCTGCTCTAAAAGCTAAACGGCCAATCCGACCGAATCCGTTAATTCCAATTTTCATTTTCTCTATTAGTTTTTATTAATGTAATACTTTATTAAGTTTTGAACAGGCTCTTTGATAATAGAGCCAATATGTAATCCATGTTCCGCGCCCAATTCACGTAACCAATCGGCGTAATTATTGGCTACTGATCCGGTGAAATTAAACTGATTATCCGGATAACTTTCTGACAAAGGAATTAAATATGTTTTAATATATATATCTAATCCTTTTTTTATTTGTTGTGTAAAATAAGGTTCATCACGATGTTCATAAATGAAATCGGCAAAACTTGTTAAAAACAAATTCGGATTAGGATTATAATATACACGTTCCAAAATTGAACGTCGGTCTAGGTTGTATTTGTGTAGTAATTTTTCACGGATACTACTCGGCATTGTTTCGGTTAAAAAATCTTTCAACAATTGCCTGCCTAACCAATTCGTTGAACCCTCATCGGCTAAGATATAGCCCATGCCGTAATTATTAGGCATAACTTTTCTGCCATTATAATATGCCGCGTTCGAACCGCTACCAATAATGCCAACGATACCTTTTTCGTCCCCAAATGTTGATTTCGCCGAGGCTTCCATATCATGACCCGCTTTTACTTTGGCATTTTTAAAAAATTGTGCAAATGTCTGTTCTATTTTTTGCTGGCGTTCAGGCGAGGACACACCCGCACCGAAAAAGAAAATTTTACGGATCTTTTCGGCATTGTTTATTAAATGATTGCTTTTGTTCAGGAGCTGTGTAATATACCGCTCATCTTGTATATAGGAGTTGATACCCGGCGTACGGAAACCGTGGAGTACACGTTTTTTATCCGCAATCCGCCAATCTGCATATCTCGACCCGCTAAAAACAACTACAATCATTTATAAAATATCTAAAGATAAACGTGCTAAAGCTCGCTTAAAAAGCCAAAAACCTGAAATGGTTCATTGATGCCTTAAAACTAATAAAACATCAATAAATAAAAAAATGATTTTTTATAAGGCCATTATTTTTGCAATTTCTACAAGGTCTTCGTTAAGCTTTAATTCCTTTTTACTTAGCGCTTCTTCTAAAGGAGTCGTAACCATTTCTGATCCACGAATCCCGATTGTAGCCCTTGTATTGCCTTTTAAAAGTTCATTGACCGCTGCATACCCCATACGCGTTGCTAATACCCTATCTGCACTACTTGGAGCCCCGCCCCGTTGCAGATGACCTAGTATACTAACTTTTGTGTCATAATAACCAAATTTTTCATGGACACGTTTAGCGACGTTATTTGCGCCACCGTTTTTATCACCTTCCGCGACGATAACAATCATGGACGATTTATTTCTGTCGGCGGCATGGGCCAGCATCTCGATAAGTTCATCAATTGCGGTATCCTTTTCGGGGAGGAGGATAGCCTCAGCACCACCCGCAATACCAGCATTGAGTGCAATACATCCGGAATCACGACCCATAACTTCGATAAAAAACAAGCGGTTGTGGGAAGCAGCCGTATCACGGATTTTATCAATCGCTTCGATAACGGTATTATTTGCGGTATCATATCCAATCGTGAGGTCAGTACCGTTTAAGTCATTATCAATAGTCCCTGGAATACACATTACCGGAATATCAAATTCACGCGAAAATATTTCTGCACCTGTAAATGTACCGTCACCGCCGATAGCAACCAATGCATCGATACCGGCTGCGCGAACGTTTTCATATGCCTTTGCGCGTCCCTCCGCTGTTTTAAATTCCATACACCGGGCAGTTTTTAAAACGGTACCTCCTTTTTGTATAATGGAACTAACCGATTTACTTTCCATATCAAACATCGTATTATCAATCATACCTTGATAACCATGATAAATACCGGTAACTTTCTTGTCATTATGCAGTGCTGTTCTCACAACAGCACGGATAGCAGCGTTCATTCCAGGGGCATCCCCCCCTGATGTAAAAACGCCTACTCGTGTTATTTTTCTCACTCGATTACTCATTTTAGGTTCTACGAATATAGTGTGTATTTCTTACACTATTAAATTTTTTTTGTTTTTTTTGGATTATTGTGATAATATTGGTGAATATTGATTAAAAAATCACATTGTTTTGCAGACTCATTTCACCATAGATTGTGTAATATATAGCTTTAACGAAGGCAAGCTTCAGTTATTGCTAACCGAAAGAAGTGTATATCCGTATAAGGATTGGTGGGCTTTACCAGGCTTCTTTACGCAGAAAGACGAAGAAATGGAGGATGCTGTAAAGCGTATCCTCTATGAACACACTGGTCTGAAAGATATCTTTATGGAGCAGTTGGGCGCCTTCGCCGGTGTGAAACGACATCCGGAAGGACGCATATTGACAGTTGCTTTTTCGACTATTGTGAAATATGAAGATGTGAAGTCAAAGATTAAGCCCATGACTTCTTATATGCGACAAGCAAAATGGTTTCCCATAGATCAACTACCTGACTTAGCTTTTGATCATGCTAGAATTGTACAGGAAAGCTTGCAAAAGTTAAAACATACTATTAATTACTCGACTGCGGTATATGAACTTTTACCCGAAAAATTTACATTAACGCAGTTACAGCAAGTATACGAAGCTATTATAGGGAAGACCTTGGACAAGCGAAATTTTCGTAAAAAAATCGCCAACGCAGGGTTTCTCAAGGAATTGCCCGAAGTACAAAAGGGCGTTTCGTATCGTGCGGCCAGATTGTATAAATTCGATAAACGTAAATTCCAGAAACAACTAGGCATGATGTAAGAAGTAATGCTAATTTACAGTAAGATTACAATTTCTTGATAGATTGTTTCTTGCGGTTTCATTTTGTTTTTATACTTTTGAACGTTTTTAGAAAAAAGTCAAAAAGTATAAAGGTAAGAATGGACAGTAAAAAGGGACAGATTGTTCAAGCGGCTCTCAAACGGTTTTCACATTATGGTTTTAATAAAACCACAATGAGTGAGATCGCTGTTGACTTGAATATCACAAAGGCGAACCTATACTACTATTATCCAGACAAAAATGCGCTTATAAAAGATGTGCTTGCCTGTATATCGGACGAAATCCTGACAAAGCAGTATGAAGTGCTCGATCAGTATGACGGTAGTTTGGTGAAAGTACTTTGTAAGTTGTTGAAGATAAAGGCGGACTTTTTAAAGGATTACTACGTTCTCCATATCAATGAAAATCTAGAATGGATAAAAGGACAGGGAATAGGTACACTTTTGGAAAAATTTCACTATAAAAATATCGAGATTGTAGGGAATTTATTGAAGCGCGCTGTAGAATATGGTGAGATTGAGGTGTGCTCTACCGAAGAAGCAGCCACCTCTTATACGGAAATTATGGCAGGATTGAGCCTCATTCGCAGTGTCTCCGATACGATTTCCGGAATGCCGAATGCACGTAATGTTGATGATATTTTGGAGAGCCAAGAGAAAGCGACAAAGTTTATATTCAATAATAAAATAAAGGAGAAAAATTAGTTTTACAGATCATGTTTTCAAAAATGGGATTTAAATATTTAGGTGTTTTAGCGGTCGGTTTACTGCTGCAGGGTAACCCTCTTCAAGCCCAACAGACACTTACGCTGCAAGAGGCGATAAAATATGCACTCGAAAATAAAGCAGAAGCGAAGACGGCTAAACTGGACGTCGAAAATGCGCAATATCAGATTGATGAGGTGCGTGCCGGAGCGTTACCGCAAATTAATGCATCGGGGACAATGAAGTATAATATTATTATTCCAGAAATGGCGCTCGAGTTTGGTGGAGAAACGATTACGGCAAAAATGGGACAACCCTGGAATTCTACGGCAGTTGTCTCCTTGAATCAACAATTGTTTAATCAATCTCTTTTCACAGGTTTGAAAGCGGCCAGGACCACAAGAGAATTCTATCAGCTGAATGCGCAATTAACGGATGAGCAGCTGATTGAAAATGTATCCAATGCGTATTACGATATTTTCCAAACGCAGTTACAATTGCAAACCATCCAGAACAATTTAGATAATACGAGCAAAACACATAAGATCATCGACGGTATGGTAGCTGCTGGTCTTGCCAAAAAAATTGATTTGGATCGTTTGTCGGTAGCGGTAAACAATCTGGAGTCACAAAAGAAACAGATACAAAGTGCGTTGCAACTAAAAGAGAATGCATTGAAATTTGCCATCGGTATGCCGATGGAGATGGGTATCGAACTGCCTGAAGAAACATTTGAAATCAATCCGGCTATTTCTTTACAAGTCAATGATGTTGAGAATAGATCGGAAGTTCTTTTGAGTGAGAAACAAATAGCGTTATACGAATTGAATAAAAAAGCGCAAACAGCAAGTTTGTATCCTACTTTGTCGTTAGGAACTGATTTCGGATTTAGTGGTTTTGGTCAAGGGTTTCCGATCGGAGGAGATTTTATGTGGCCTAAAACTTCCAGTATTGGTTTAAATTTATCGATCCCGATTTTTACAGGAGGAGCGACAAAAGCTCGGATCAATCAGGCGGATATTGATATTCGAAAAGCACGAGTCGCATTAGAGGATACGAAATTGGGTATTTCGCTGGCAAATGAAAATGCTAAAACCCAAATAAGAAACAGTTTATTAACGGTCGATGCAAACCGTAGAAATGTAAGACTTGCCGAGGAGGTTTTGAGTGACACCCAAAACAATTACAACAATGGTTTGGCTACACTGACAGATTTGTTGGATGCAGAAAAAGCACTGGCAGATGCAGAAACAAATCTGAACACTTCTTTGCTAGATTACAAATTAGCAGAGGTACAGCTGATCAAAGCAAACGGAAATTTAAGAACATTAATCAACGAATAATCAACTTATTTATACACATCAAATATGAAACGGGTAATTTTAACGGTAATCATCATTGCTGCTGCGTTAGCAGGGATTATGTTTATTTTGAATCAGAACAAAGCTAAAAACGAAGCTGATACGGCTACGGTTGCCATTCAAAACGCAGCGGTATCTGTTCGTGCCGATACAGCAGATTTTAAAGACGTCAATGCAGAATATGTCACCAATGGTGTATTTGCGCCTAAGCAGGAAGTTATGTTGTCCGCAGAAGCTTCTGGCAAGGTAGTACGTGTACTGGTAGAAGAGGGAGCGTATGTAAAAGCTGGCCAGACACTCGCCATAATTGATGGCGATAAGCAAAATGTTACGGTGACAAATGCGCAGGCAACCTACAACAACGCCGAGGCGGAAGTTGCTCGTTTCGAGAGTGCTTATTCCACAGGAGGCGTCACCCAACAGCAGCTGGACCAAGTGAAGCTCCAGTTGGAAAATGCAAAAAATAATTTGAAATCAGCACAGTTGTCAGCTTCTGATGTAAATATTACAGCGTCTTTCGCAGGTGTAATCAACAAGAGAAATATTGAACCCGGTTCTTATGTAAGCCCAGGACAGGAACTATTTGAGGTGGTCAATGTGTCTACGTTAAAGTTGAAAATAAATGTTGACGAAAAAAATATCGGACAGACGAAATTAGGGCAAAGCGTTAAGGTTGAATCACCTGTCTTGCCGAATCAGACCTTTTATGGTACGGTCACTTTTGTAGCACCTAAAGCAGATGGCAGTTTAAATTTTCCTGTGGAGTTAGAAATAAAAAACAATGCCAATAACGATTTGAAAGCCGGAATGTATGGTACGGCCTATTTTGGTGGCGAAGGAGCTGTTAATGCCTTAGTTATACCACGAAACGCCTTTGTAGGAAGTGTGAGCTCTAATCAAGTTTTTGCTGTTGAAGATGGAAAAGCGGTATTGAAAAATGTGGTGTCAGGAAGAAGCTTCGGGAATTACATCGAAGTGGTGTCGGGATTAGAAAAAGGTACGGTGGTTGTAACTTCTGGTCAAATTAACCTTTTGGAGGGCACACCGGTAGAAATTATTAAGTAAAAAAGAACCTTTCAATGAAGATTTCTGAAATATCTATAAAAAGACCCAGTATAATAATTGTATTGTTTATTATACTTACGCTTGGTGGAATATTCTCCTATAGCCAAATGGGATATGAGCTTGTGCCGAAATTTGAGGTCAATGTTATTACGGTGCAAACGATATATCCCGGTGCGGCACCATCCGAGGTAGAAACTTCCGTAACCAAAGTAGTGGAGGACGCTGTGGCGTCGTTAGAAAACGTAAAAAAAATAGAATCAAAATCGATGGAATCAGTTTCTGTCGTCATGATTCAGCTTAATACCGGGGCGGATGTTAACTTTCTCCTCACGGACGCACAACGTAAGATCAATGCTGTGATCAATGAATTTCCGGATGATGTAGAAACACCGGCATTGTCCAAATTCTCCTTGGATGATGTACCTATCATGAATTTATCCGTGACGTCCAATTTGTCAGAAAAAGATTTATATGATCTTTTAGATCAAAAAATTCAACCGGTTTTCGCCCGTATCAACGGTGTTGCAAAAGTGGATATGATTGGGGGAGAAGAGCGCGAAATCCAAGTTAGCGTGGACCCTAATAAACTAGAGGGCTACGGTCTGTCAGTTTCGCAGGTGCAACAAGCGATTGCTTCTGCTAACCTTGACTTCCCGACAGGTAACGTACGGACACGGGATAATCAGACCACGCTACGGTTGGCTGGTAAATTTACAAGTATCGATGAGTTGCGGGATTTGCCGATCACTACACCGGGCGGCGCAGCCATCCGTTTACGTGATATCGCAGACGTACAGGATGGGATTAAAGATATCGAAAAAATATCACGTATTGACCGCCAAAACACGATCTTGATGCAGGTGTTTAAGCAGTCTGACGCCAACGCGGTAGCCGTTTCGGAATTAGTGCAAGAAGAGATCGCTACAGTGAATGCGGATTACCAAACGGAAGGGGTTAATATTATCATAGCAAATGATACAACCGACTATACATTGACCGCCGCCAATAACGTGATCCACGATTTAATGATTGCGATTGCTTTGGTAGCATTTATCATGTTATTTTTCCTCCACAGTTTGCGCGATGCGTTTATCGCTGTGGTAGCTATTCCTTTATCGTTGATAGCCACCTTTATTTTCTTAAATATGTTGGGCTACACCTTAAATTTGATGTCGCTTTTGGGATTGTCGTTGGTGGTAGGTATCCTGGTAGATGATGCCATTGTGGTTATCGAAAATATCCACCGTCATATGGAGATGGGTAAAAATAAAGTACGTGCTTCCTTCGATGGCGCGAAAGAAATTGGTTTTACAGTTTCGGCAATTACCTTAGTTATCGTGGTCGTGTTCTTACCTATTGCAATGTCATCAGGGCTGGTTTCCGATATCTTACGCCAATTCTGTGTCACTGTAATGGTTTCTACGTTACTTTCTTTCCTTGTTTCGTTTACGATTGTACCGTGGCTATATTCTCGTCTAGGAAAACTGTCTCATATTAATAAAAAATCATTTTTTGGGGGCATACTACACGGTTTTGAAAATGGTTTAACGGGGTTGACAAACTGGATTTCGGGTATATTGAAATGGTCATTAAAACGTCGCCTAAATAAAGTCATCGTTTTACTTATTTCTATAGGACTACTGTTTGCATCTTTCGCATTGGTTGGTATGGGGTATATTGGTTCGGATTTTTTCCCCGGAAACGATAAAGGAGAGTTTTATCTGCAAATGGAGATCAACAAAGACGCCTCTTTAGAACAAACGAACTTTATGGTTCAAAAAGCGGAAAATTATTTAGCACAGAAGCCAGAAATTGAACGGATGATTACAACCGTAGGACAAGCATCTGACGGAATGATGAACGTAGGAGGTACAAAATACAAGGCAGAGATTCATATCATTTTAGAGCCCGGATACAATAAAACGGAATCTACCAAAGTTTACTCCGCAAAGTTAAAGCGTGAGATGGAAAAAGTTCTGGTAGGCGCTAAATTAAAAACGGTTAATATGGGAATTATGGGCGCTGAACAAGCACCATTGATGATGACAGTTGTGGGGGCTTCTCCAGAGGATGCGTTAGAGACCGCACGTACCTTTGCGGATATACTTCGCAGTGTGCCCGGCGCTTCAGAAATTGAATTGACATCCGAAGACGGTAATCCCGAAATTAGTGTACAAGTGGATCGTGATAAAATGAACACGTTGGGACTAAATGTTGCAACGGTAGGTATGACGATGCAAACGGCATTTTCTGGAAATACGGATACCAAATATCGGGCAGGTGATACCGAATATGATATTAACATCCGTTATGATGAGTTTGGCCGCGGAAATATTGATGATGTCCGAAACTTAAAATTTATTAATCAAGATGGACAAGCTATTAAATTGGAGCAGTTTGCAGATGTGGCGTATGCTTCTGGGCCAAGTTTATTAGAACGACGGGATAAATCGCCATCGGTGTCTGTACAAGCACAGGTGGTTGGACGTCCCGTCGGTACAGTAGCAACGGAATGGGAAACGGAAATCCAAAACCAGATTGGTAACAACACCATCACGTTAAAACCAGGTGTTTCTTATATGTGGGGTGGTAATATGGAAAATCAAGAAGAAGGTTTTGGGACATTGGGTGTGGCCTTGATTGCTGCTATTCTTTTGGTCTATCTGGTCATGGTAGCGCTCTACGACAGCTTTATGACGCCTTTTGTCGTGTTATTCTCCATTCCGTTGTCTTTCATTGGTGCCTTGTTAGCATTAGCGATAGCAAACCAAACGTTGAATATCTTTACCATTTTAGGTATTATCATGCTGATTGGATTGGTAGCTAAAAACGCTATTTTATTAGTGGATTTTGCGAACCACCGAAAAGACGCTGGAGCCAGTACATACGACGCTCTTGTTGCAGCCAACCATGCGCGGTTTCGCCCCATCTTGATGACAACTATTGCGATGGTTGTTGGTATGATACCTATTGCATTGGCACAAGGGGATGGTGCAGATATGAACAGAGGACTTGCAATCGTGATTATTGGTGGACTTTTATCGTCTCTTTTCCTGACATTGGTTGTTGTACCGGTGGTGTATTCCATTTTCGATGGTATTAGTAGAAGATTTGGTAAAAAGGAGAAGGTGGATTACGCAGAACTGATGGTCGCTGATTATATCGAAAACGAAGATTACGTAGACGAGATGGAAATCAAATATTAATTTAAAAAAGCGAATAGAAGAAGAGGTCAACACGGAAATGGTTGACCTCTTTTTTTGAATATATTTTTAATTAAGCACGATTTTTGCAGAAGATTGTATAACTATAAACCGCACCTTAAAACTGTACAATGGCTTTAATGTTAAAAAAGGAGGTTATATGAATCTGGTACAAAAAATTAGTCGGTGGGGAGATACGCATCATCCACGTTGGCTAGACATCTTAAGAATCTTTCTCGGCGTTGTTATTTTTGCTAAGGGGATAAGTTTCGTAAACGATCGGGACGCTGTCGCTGATCTTATTCGACAAACAAGCTTTCAGCTCTCCATCTGGTCGGCTGTTCATTACGTAGTATTTGCTCACCTCGTTGGCGGATTATTCATTATTTTTGGTTTCCAGACACGGCTGGCGGTTCTTTTTCAAATACCCATACTTATAGGTGCCGTGTTTTTTGTGAACATCACAAATGGCTTTACTTTTCTAAATTCTGAGTTCTGGATCTCCTTGGTGGTTTTAGTGTTATTATTTGTATTTTTAATCGTAGGTTCAGGAAAGTATTCGCTGGATAATCTAATGGATAAACCGGGATATAAACGGTCTATATAAGCTAGAGACGTAGCGTACATTGCTACGTCTCTACTCATCTTATCCTACCCTTTTCTATATATTGACAACTCCTTCTGCAGAAACTTCCGTGTATGGTGGATACGGGTTTTTACAGTGCCTTCGGGTAAGCCGAAATGATCGGAAAGTTCACGGTATTTATATCCTTCCATATATTGCACAAAGAGTTCGTAATGATCTTGAGGTAGCTTTTGTAAAGCGTCACGTATATCTTTCATCACAAATTTTCCCTCTACCGTATTCGTTGTGAAGGGCTCCGAACAGCCTTCTCCTCTGTATCCGGCACTTTGGAAGCTCTCATATTCCGTATGTCGCTGGTTACGTCGATAGTGGTTAATGTATACGTTTTTCATAATGACGTATAACCACGAAACCAATTTTGGGTTATTAAAGAAATTGTCGAGATATTTAATGGAACGAACCAATGTCTCCTGAACAAGTTCATTGATCTCCTCAGGATCTTTAGTAAACTTAAATGCAATATTCTTTAAAATACTTTGGTTTTCTAATAATGCTAGATTTAATTTTTTGCTTTCCATAGTTTTCATGTTTTTATCTAGTTTACGTCCGATTGTGTGGAGAAAGAGTAAACAAAAACAATGCAAACAAATATGTAAATCACGGTGTAGTAAATGGCAATCTTGAAATACGATAAAAATACCTATCGGGTGCGGATTTTCCTCAATAAGCTAAATCCTAAAGAAAAGTTTATCTGAAACATCTTTCTTTAAAATGTATCTCGTTTCTTTAAAAAACAAAATAGGTGTTTTGCTTCACGATACGTATAAATCGCGCGATATACGGTAAAAAATTAGTCAATAGGTCAATAAGTAGGTGTTTGTCGCAAAATAATGTCAACTATTCATGTATTATGATTGTTTTTATCTAATTCGGACGATAGGCTGCATTGGAAAAGAAAATAATGCTATGTATTTATTTTGGTACGATGTCCGAAATAAAACAAAATTTTCCCATAATTGTTATCTGGTAGAAATTGAATATCGCCGGCTTTATCATAGACATGAATCGATTCCGAAATTTTATTTTACAGACCCTGGAAAAATCTAGAGGTGCAACTGCGATATATGACACCGCAGATATACGAATTGCCTTCGTTAATAGTGCGATGTTTGAAATATGGGGACGTGGTGAGGAGATTGTCGGACTACTTTTTGGCGAGGCTTTCCCCGAGTTTACTGAACAGGGTTTTACCGATATATTGAAAAAGGTGTGGGCGACAGGTCAAACATACGAAGCAATAGCATATCCGGCTAACGTCACGATCAATGGTGTGACCGAACTGAAATATTTTGATTTTATCTATCAAGCTATCGTAGATGAGGAAGGTAAAACAAGCGCTATCATTCATACTGCAACAGATGTGTCTTCCCGTCGACAAGCCTTGGAGAAAGTGCGGGAGCAGAGTGCTATTATGGCTTTCAATAATGAATTGGAGATCCTGGCACATACCTTATCACACGATTTAAAAAATCCTTTGTCTATAGCGAAGATGGGAACGCAATACTTACAAACAAAAGGGGGGCTAAACGAGGCGGAACAATATAAATGGACTACGATCATTTTAGATGCTCTGGTTAGTATTGAAAACATCATTGGACATAATATTCAACTGAATCAAACACGTTTATTAAAATACAACAATGCTTGTGTTTCCTTGGAGGAGATCATTCATAAAATATGTCTCGAAAGCCAAACGCTGTATAGCGGTACCAATTGCGTATTCAAAATTGGTCGACTGGAATCGTTGTATGGGGATAAGGACGTGTTCTATCAGATATTTTTTAATATTATTGGGAATGCAGTAAAGTATTCGTCCAGGCAGAAAAAGCCAATCGTGGAGATTAGCAGCTCGAAAAAGCAGGGTTATATCATTTACACGATACAGGACAATGGCATCGGCATTCCGAAAAAAGAGCTAGGATCTGTTTTTCAACAATTTCATCGCGCATCGAATACGGAAGGTTTCCCCGGAACCGGTATTGGGTTATGTGTCGTAAAGAAAATCATGATTCGTCTTAAAGGCAATATCACACTTTCCAGTTTGGTCGATAAGGGGACGACCGTCGAATTGTCTTTTCCGGAACGTGCCGAATATTAACCATCCCGTATCGTATCATACGGGATGGTTATTCGTATCAAATTACCAAATTTTGATACGTTCCTCTTTTGGTTTATACATTTTATCGCCTTCTTTTGTATCGAATGCTTCGTGGAAAGCGTCTAAGTTGACAATAGGGGCAAAAGCACGGTATTGCGCCGGAGAGTGCGGATCTGTTTTTACTTGGTTTACCACAAATTCATCCGTCGTCTTTGTTCTCCATATCGTCGCCCACGATAAAAAGAAACGCTGTTCTGGTGTAAAGCCATCAATTAATCCAGGGTCACCTTTGTCTTTCAAGTACATTTTTAAGGCATCGAACGCGACCGAAGAACCACCGAGATCGCCAATGTTTTCACCTAATGTAAAGCGTCCATTGACAAAAACACCTGGTACAGGTTCGTATGCTTCAAATTGAGCCACCAATGCATCGGCAGCAGCATCAAACTTTTCCTTATCTTCGGGTGTCCACCAATTATTTAGATTTCCATCACCATCATATTGCGAACCGGAATCATCGAATCCATGCGACAATTCGTGTCCGATAACCGCACCGATACCACCAAAGTTTACCGCAGCATCCGCACGATAATCGTAGAACGGTGATTGCAGAATGGCAGCGGGGAAAACAATCTCATTGAACAATGGGCTATAATAGGCATTTACCGTCTGTGGCGTCATACCCCACTCGGTTTTATCGACAGGTTTACCTTGTTTAGCAAGATTATCTTCAAAAGACCAACGATTAAGCGCATGAACATTCTCAAAGAGTGAAGTTCCTACCTCCAGCTTTGAATAGTCTTTCCATTTGTCCGGATACCCAATTTTAACATTAAATTTAGCTAGTTTTTCTAGCGCTTTCTCTTTGGTTTCGGCCGACATCCAATCCAAATTATTGATATGTACTTCAAAAGACTTGATAAGGTATTGCACTAACTCTTCACAAGCAGCTTTTGCTTCCGGTGGAAAATTTTCTTTTACATACAGTTTACCCAATAACTCGCCTGCTGAACCATTCACAAAATCCAGCCCTCTTTTCTCCATATTGCGTTGCTCTTTTTGCCCTTTTAATTGACGCCCGTAAAACTCAAACGCTAACTCGTCAAGTTCGGCAGACAGGTAGTTCGTCGCGTCGTTCATGACATTGAATTTCAGATATTCTTTAATCTGTGGTAGTTTTTCCGGTGTAATAATTTTATCAAGATGCTTATAGTAGTTGATTTCGCTAATAATAACCGTATCAGCCGTAAAACCAATTTCTTTGATATATTTCGCTATATCGATATTTTTAACCATTTTTCCAAGGTCCGCTACGGCAACTGGATTATACCTCTTTTGTGCGTCACGCGACTCCTCAATGGTTTTAAGATAAGAGGCGATTTCCTTTTCAAATGCTACAATTTTAGGTCCTTTAAGGTCTTTGGTTCGTTGGTCTATTTTACTATATAGTGTAGATGCAAATGTAGCATATTGTCCTAACGTTTCCGTATTTTTCTCGTCCACTTTCTGGTAGTATGAACGACCAAGCCCTAAGCTTCCACCACCCAAATAAACTGCATTAATATCGCTGTTTTTCATGTGCGCATATACGTATCCTCCGAAGAATGGATTGCCACCTTCT
Source organism: Sphingobacterium corticibacterium (assembly GCF_004208525.1). Lineage (GTDB taxonomy): Bacteria > Bacteroidota > Bacteroidia > Sphingobacteriales > Sphingobacteriaceae > Sphingobacterium > Sphingobacterium corticibacterium. Next base: position 837,989 of record NZ_SGIT01000001.1, read on the forward strand.
GGCCCTACTTCCACTAGGTAATCGTAGAGATCGTCCAGTGTTTCGATGGCATCAATTTTTGTGAGATAAGGTTTAATCGGATCGAAACCTAATTGATTACGGTTTTCTACATCGACATAAGATTGATACAGATCCGCAATTTTTTGTCCGTCTGTACCCTTCTCAAAAGTTTCCTTTAATGATTCTTTTAATATCTTTAATACAGCCTCGTCAGTGTTCTCACGAAGTTCATCAAAAGAACCCCAACGTGCCTTATCAGCTGGAATCTCTGCCGTTTTCATCCAGTTGCCATTGACATAATGGTAGAAATCATCTTGCGGACGAACAGTGGTGTCCATGTGCGATAAATCAATCGCTTGATGTGGTTCTTGTGTGCCGGCACATCCGGCTGTCATCACCACAACAGTGGCTAATCCAAGAAGTTTTTTCATTATACGTTGTGTTTTAATTTGGAAACATTATGCCTGAGCTGTTTCCCATTTTGTTATTTAGTTTTCTATGCAAACATAATAAATCTTAAGAAAATGGAACGTAACGATTGTAGGAAGAACTGGATTTTCCGTATCTTGCTCTCATGATATGGGTAGTGGATGACCAGGAGATAGAGGTTCTTTTCAGTGCAAAAGAAGAAGTGGAGATATGTCGATGGAATGAATACAAAAAGATCATACAAGTGCCGTTAAGTATGCAAAAAGCGGAAGCTATCTGGACTATACGTAACTTTTTGCAAACACGGATTTCAGACACCACACGCTGGGTGGAGGAACGATTGGAAGTGTTTGATAAACATTGGCCAATGAAGCTATCGTCGAATAAACAGACACCCTATATAAAAGAGGGCATCATCCATTGCTATATTATGGGTAGGCAGATGTCGGCTACCGGAAAGATAAGAATCAAAGAAGAGCTGTTACAGCAATTCGCCTTACGTGAAGTAGGTCACTGGGAAGAAACGCTTAATTTATTGATTCCCTATATTACCTTCCGAAAGAACAAAAATAAACCCTATGTCGTGCAGCGACAGAAAGGAAGTATTTGTGTTGATAAAGCACTTTACAACCTATCATTAGAAGCTATTACATACTGTTTGTTTAACGCGGTAGCAGATTATGGGGTTTTAGGAATAAATCGTAGAAGACAATTAATCGAAAAGCATTTTCCGAGGTGGGAAGCCTTGGAGAAAGTTATACGCTATGCATATGCATCCTATGAAAGCCCTTAATAATAAGTAAATAATGAAATAAACAAAAAAATCGATGAAAGAAATATGCTCGAAATTAAATAACCTACATATAGGTATCGTAGGGTGCGGATGGCTTGGTATCAGAATGGCAAGGAAATGGCAGATAAAGAACGATCTATATACGACAACAACCTCACCGGACAAAATAGGGGCATTAACTTTTCAAGGATTAAATCCAAGGCTTATAGATTTCAATACAGATAATTCCACGGTTGACATTTTAACTTGGGAGGTCGTTTCATCTTTAGATGTTTTGATTATAACTTTCCCTATTTCTTCCCGTAAAGATCAAGATCGTAATAACATTAAAAGACGAATTCATAATTTGTCTAAGTTTATAGGTAATTTCGATGGCCAACTATTTTTTATGGATTCTACAAGTGTTTATCCAGATGAACAAAAAGAATTTATAGAGGACGATATTTCTATTGAAAACGTCGTAGCTGAGTATCTATTAAGGGCTGCATACCCGGAGGTCAATATCTTAAGATTGGGTGGACTTATGGGAGACGATAGGCAACTTCACAAATATAACGTTTCCAATCTCGATGCCCCTGTTAATCACGTTCATTTCGAAGATATTATTGCTATAATCGAGAAAATGATTGAAAATAGATCCCGATCTAAAATATACAACATTGTGGCTCCCGTACATCCAACAAAGCGAGAAGTGATCTGTGAACAGACGGGGCAGCCGTACAAAGAGGATAAAAGAGAAATAGGTAGATTAATTTCCTCAAGGAGGTTGATGGAGGAACTGGATTATCATTTTATATATCCCGACCCGCGGTATTTTATTCTTTCATGACCAATGTGAGTAAAAAAAAGCTTTCTGTGCATGCTTTTATGCCGTGCATCAGATTTTCTTGTAACGCTATCATTTGTCCTTTTTCTATTTGTACACTTTGGTGTTCCGTACTGAATTCAATTTTTCCCGCTAACACTTGTACACTTATTGTTCCATTTGCTTTATGTGGTTTTAGTTCCGCATTTTCATGCAACCCAATTAGTACAATAGTCATAGTCTCCGATTTAAAAATAGTAATTGAATTCCGTTCGCTATCGGCCCAAGTCGTTTCATTTTTTATTTGATCAATGAATGCTAACAAATCCATTTCTACAAGAGGAGCGTTTAAAATACGTTCACCCTCGGGGCGTTGTGGTGTCGCATCATTTGATTTATTGTTTTCGTTCAAATTCTCTTTTTCCATTTCTAAAAGTCTTTATACACGATAATATTTCCGTAATAAGGTTTGCCAATATATTATTTAACGATTCAGGAATGGATAATGTTTGCCAACATTAGACAAATGGGAAAAAATATTACCTTTGCTATATGTTTGTAAAAACTGCAGAATTTATCGCTAGCAATACTGATGTTCGGAAGCTTCCGGAACCGTCGTTACCAGAATATGCTTTTATAGGTCGCTCAAATGTAGGTAAATCATCGTTGATCAATGCCATGGTCAATAAAAAAGGCTTGGCCAAAACATCACAAAAGCCCGGTAAGACGCAACTTATCAATCATTTTATAATCAATAAGGATTGGTACCTTGTCGACCTTCCAGGTTATGGGTTCGCGCAGACATCCAAAAAAAACCGGGCAGAATGGGAACGGTTTATTCGAAGATATCTAACGCAACGCGAAAATCTGCAATGTATTTTTGTACTCATTGATAGCCGGCTCGAACCACAGAAGATCGATTTAGAATTTTGTTGTTGGTTGGGAGAGCAGGGATTACCTTTTTTGTTGGTATTTACAAAGGCAGATAAGCAATCCGGTGTGAAATCCGACCAAAATATTGCTAAATTCAGAAAGGCGCTCTTAGCCTGGTTTGAAGACGTGCCATCCATCTTTTTGACTTCTGCTGAAAAAAAGCAAGGTATGGAAGAGATTTTGGCGACGATAGATGAGATTAATAAAAATTTTATTCCGCCTATTGTGGAACAGCAGTAACCATGAAAAAGTATATGTCTCTCGTGCTGTTTGCGCACAGCATTTTCGCATTGCCTTTTGCTATTATCGGATTCTTCTTAGCTATAAAAACCACAGAACATAGCTTTGATTGGAAAAAGCTTCTGCTGATGTTGGTATGCATGGTAGCCGCTCGAAATGCGGCCATGGCATTTAATCGATTTTTAGATAGGGATATTGACGCTAAAAATCCCCGAACGGCGATGCGTGATATTCCCGCCGGAAAGATTTCAGCCAATAGTGCATTGACGTTTACCATCATTAATTGTTTCTTATTTGTGGCAGCTACTTATTTCATCAATACACTATGTTTCTATCTATCACCTATAGCGTTGTTCGTGGTATTGTTTTATAGCTATACCAAGCGGTTCACCCCCCTATGTCATATCGTATTGGGTGTTGGGTTGGGATTGTCGCCTATAGGAGCCTATTTGGTTGTAACCAACCATTTCGATATCGTGCCGATATTTTATGGTATTGCTGTGATGTGTTGGTCTGGCGGATTTGACATTATTTACGCTCTCCAAGACGAAGAATTTGATAAAGCAAATGGCTTGCGTTCTATCCCCGCATATTTTGGAGCAAAAAAAGCATTACGTATTTCAGAACTGTTGCACGTTCTCTCTTTTGTATTTGTATTATTACCGGCGTTTTATATGCCAGTAGGGTTATTCTACTACTTGGGTATCGCTTTTTACGGACTTTTATTGATATATCAGCACCGTATCGTAAGCCCTACTAATTTAAGCCGAGTCAATCGCGCATTTATGACGACTAATGGTGTAGCTTCTGTCGTATTTGCTGCATGTTATTTATTGGATATTATTTTTTAGGGTAGGCGACTATACGCCATACGCGTCACAAGCATCTGGTAACGAACAATGAATTATTACTATCTTTGAACAAGAATAAAGATATGTCACAGATAACGATAGTTGATTTAGCAGAAAAATTAGGGCTGTCCAAATCTACCGTATCCCGGGCTTTTCGGGATAGTAGCGATATTAGTCCGAAAACAAAAGAACGTATTCTAGCGAAAGCAGAAGAACTAGGTTTTTCTCCTAACTTATATGCGAGTAGTTTACGGGGAAACCGTAGCCAGACGATTGCCATTATCATTCCCGAATTTGGAAACAAATTCTTTAGCCAGGCAATAAAAGGGATTGAATTGGTTGCCCGTTCTAAAAAATACCATACGTTGATATACGTAACGGATAGTAGTGTACGGAATGAAGCCTCTATCGTGCGTTCATTAGTTAACGGTCGTGTAGATGGCGTATTAATTTCTGCTTCCGGAGAGGGGAAAGATCATAGCCATTTACAAACACTGGAAGACCACGGTATACCTACGGTATTCTTCGATAGGAGTTACGACGACTTTCAAGGGCATTTCGTTACGGGTAATGACTTTGAATCCAGTCGGCTTGCTACGCAGCATCTTATTGATAGCGGATGTAAAAACATCGCCTATTTGGTAATTGACCAGAAAGTATCTATCGGTAAGATTCGAATGGATGGTTATAGAAAAGCGTTGGAAGATAATGGTATACCATTTCAAGAGAAATTGATACTAGACACCGAAAACGACGAAACAAAAAATAAGGTCGCTATTCAAGAGCTCCTTCAGCAGCATAAACCTGACGGAATTTTTGCTTCGGTGGAAAGATTGGCTATATCTACAATCCGGGTAGCTCAGGAAGAGGGAGTACGTATTCCTGAAGATCTGAAATTGATATGTTTTTCCTGCTTAGACATCGCAGATTTATTGAATCCTTCACTCAGTGTTGTAAAGCAACCTGCGTTTGCCATGGGAAAAGAAGCGGCCAATTTTCTCTTCCAGGCATTAGATAAGCCTACTGAACGTGACCAACAATATACTACCTTGCTGCAATCCAGCCTTATTTTTCAAGATTCCAGCCGGAAAATTTGAGTTGCCGTAAAAAAAAATCATTTTTTACTTTGTATTATTCCCGAAACATTTTACCTTTGATATGTTTCGGGAACATTCCCGGAATGCTGACAATTATAGAGGGATCACAAGAGTAAAAGTTTTTATAGTACGCTTTGTTCTTCCATAATTAATTAAATGGAATTTTTTCGGGAACATTCCCGTGGTTTTTTGCTAACCGTTTTGAGAATGAAAACGTACAAAAGTTTAGGATATCTGTTAATTACGCTGTGCTGGATCGTTGCCTGTAAAAAGGATGTGAAACCAGATATAGACACTATCGAGGAAGAAACAGCGCAGGGGATCGTATCATTATCCAACAATTTTCTTTATTGGGATGAAACTACCACACTTACGTTTGATCTCGCAAAAGGGAACAAAGAGCTTGCCAATCATTCGAGCGATCTATTTCTCCACGCAGGCTTACTACTGACAAGCAGCACATCGGAAAAAGAATGGAAAGAAGTTGCTACAGCATGGGATAAGAATCTGGATAGCTATAAGTTGAAGAGGGAAGCGGATGGTCGATATAGTATCGCGATTCATCCGGCAAGCTTTTTTAAACGTACACAGGCAAATGACGTTACGCACATTGCTTTTTTGGTTCGGAATGCGGATGGAAGCAAAGTGGCGCGTAATACAGATGGATCGGATATGTATTGGTCTATTTCATCGAAGCAAAGACCCGATATAACTTTTAAAGCGCCTGCGGTTCAACCCACTTTTGTTCCGCAATCGGAAAAACAATCATTCGCAAAGGGTGAAGAGCTTCCGATTCGATTACAAGCTTCCCAGTCGGGTACAATCACACTTTCTCTAAATGGACAGGAAATTGCGACTGGCCAAGGGAATGAGCTTCAACACAAATTGCAGCTGAATGGTACAGGGCAGCAGCATATACAGGCGCGTATCGAAGCCAATGGACAACGCACGATTAAGGAGCTTACTGTGTTTGTGGAAAGTGATGTGGAAGTTGCTGATCTGCCCGAAGGGATAAACAAAAATGGAGTCACAATTAATCGCGATAAACAAGAAATCTCATTCGCGCTTACGGCGCCGGATAAGTCTTCTGTATTCCTATTAGGTAATTTCAACAATTTTCAAGCGACGCAAGATTATGCGATGAAACGCACAGCAGACGGGAATACTTGGTGGATTACTGTAAGGAGTTTGGACTTTCAGAAGAATTATACATATCAATTCCTAATAGATGGACAGCTGAAGATTGCCGATCCTTATGCAAGATTGGTGTTAGATCCGAATCATGACGGGGAAGTGGCGTCCAATCCGTATTTGCCAAGCTATCCCCAGGGTGCAACACAAGGCATCGTTTCGGTATTGTCGCTAAACAATACAGCGTATACTTGGCAAGCCACAACGTTCAATCGTCCCGATGCCTTCGATTTGGTGATTTATGAATTGCATGTAAGGGATTTTCTGGATCAACGCAATTATAAAACATTACGAGATTCTATTTCTTATCTGAAGCGATTGGGCGTGAATGCCGTTGAGCTTATGCCTATACAGGAATTTGAGGCAAACTCCAGCTGGGGTTATAATCCTTCTTTTCATTTTGCGTTGGATAAATATTACGGTACCACAAATGAGTTGAAAGCATTTATCGATGAATGCCATCAAGAGGGGATTGCCGTAATACTGGATATGGTATTAAACCATGCGTTCGGACAATCACCTATGGTACGTTTGTATCAACAATCGGGTTCACTAACAACTAATCCTTGGTTCAATATTACACCTACACACCCGTACAATGTAGGATACGACTTCAACCATGAAAGCCCGTTTACGCAGCAATTTACTAAAGATGTGATTGCGTTTTGGATGGACGAATTTAACGTAGATGGTTTCCGTTTTGATCTCTCCAAAGGTTTTACACAGAGAAATTCAGGTACGGATGAAAGCGACGGAGCCGTACAGCAATGGTCGGCTTATGATGCAAGCCGTATCGCGATATGGAAAAACTACCATAATTTTATCCGTGAACGGGATCAAAACTTCTATGTCATTTTAGAGCATTTTGCGGAAGATCGGGAAGAAAGGGAATTGGCAAGTGAGGGCATGTTCTTGTGGAATAACTTAAATCATGCATTCAATGAAGCCACCATGGGTTATAATAATAACTCCGATATGAGCCGTCTTTTTGCGGACGCGCATGGTTTCGATCAACCCCGATTTGTGTCGTATATGGAATCGCATGATGAGGAACGTTTGATGTACAAAAATCTGCAATATGGCAATACAAATAGCAATTATTCAGCGAAAGAGCTGGCGACCGCATTGGAACGTATGAAACAGGCAGCGGCATTTCTGTTTTGCGCGCCAGGTCCGAAAATGATTTGGCAATTTGGAGAATTAGGGTATGATATCTCGATTGATGAAAACGGCAGGACAGGAGAAAAACCGTTAAAATGGGATTATTTGAAAGATGCGAAACGCTATAGTCTCTTTGCACACTATGCAAAGCTGATCGATTGGAAACGTCAGAATTCTATTTTCAGAAATGGAACAGTGAACCATCATGTAAATGGAGCCGTGAAATATTATGTATTAAAAGAAGCTGGACAGGAGGTACTTGTTATCGGAAACTTTGATGTGGTTACACATAACTTCACTGTTCTAGCAGATTTACAGAAAAACTGGCACGATAACCTGGCAGGGGTGTCACGCGATTGGCGTTCGAAAAGTTCGATCACATTGACCGCAGGACAATATTACATATTAAGCATAAATAAACTGAACAATAAATAATAACAAACTAATCAAATGATGAACAAATTCACATTACGCAGGGTAATGACCATGAGTTTTCTGATGTTACTTAGTACACTGACATTCGCGCAAACGGCACGCCTACAAGGCCGAGTTTTGGATAACGAAGGGAACAGTGTAGTAGGAGCGACGGTCCAATTCATTGGTCAACAAAGTGCTACGTCTACAGGTCCAAATGGAGCGTATTCCTTTAGCAATGTTTCGCCGGGATCCTACAAGGTGGGCGTATACATGATTGGATACGATCAAGCGGAGCAAACCATAAATTTGGCAGTAGGGGATAACACCCTAGATTTCACACTAACATCTTTTGCCAGTAGCCTAGATGAAGTCGTGGTCATCGGTTATGGTACACAGAAAAAAGGAGATTTAACCGGTTCATTGACAACGGTATCGTCTAAAGATTTTCAAAAAGGCTTGATTAGTTCACCAGAGCAGCTAATAGCGGGTAAGGTAGCCGGTGTACAGATTACCACGAGTGGTGGACAACCTGGCGGTGGAGCCACCATCCGTGTTCGTGCAGGAGCATCCTTAAATGCTAGTAACGATCCGTTGATCGTTGTCGATGGTGTTCCTTTATCGACGGGAGAAATTTCGGGTGTTGGAAATCCATTGAGTCTAATTAATCCAAATGATATTGAAATATTTACCGTATTAAAGGATGCGAATGCAACGGCTATTTACGGTTCACGGGCATCGAATGGGGTTATCTTGATTACAACGAAAAAGGGTACTAGCGGTAAACCGTCTTTCAACTTTAGTTCGCAAAATTCGCTGGCGAAGGTCGCTAACAAAGTAGATTTACTGTCTGCCGATCAAATCCGTGAATATGTTAATACGGAGGGCAACGATGCCCAGCGTGCGTCATTGGGAGATGCGAATACAGACTGGCAGGACGAAATTTACCGAGAAGCATTTGCTTCGGATAATAATCTCAGCGTAGCAGGAGCTATCCAACCCAATCTTCCTTATCGGGTATCATTAGGTTATCTGAGCCAACAGGGGATCTTAAAGCGCGATCTTTTAGAACGAACAACAGCTGGTATCAATTTCGCTCCTAAGCTTTTTGACAATAGCTTACAAATTGATATTAATTTGAAAGGGTCTATTTCAAATTCTCAATTTGCTAACCAAGATGCTATCGGAGCAGCTATACAGTTTGATCCAACAAAACCAGTATATACCGAGAACCGTTTTGGCAATTATTACGAATGGACACAATATAACAATAATACACAACAGGACGATCCAAATCCCAATGCTCCGCGTAACCCGGTTGCACTTATTGATCTAAAAGATGACAACGGAAAGGTTGCCAGAAGCTTTGGTAACATTCAGTTTGACTATGCTTTACCTTTCTTGCCTGAGCTTCATGCCAATTTAAATCTAGGCTATGACGTGTCCAGAGGACAGGGAAGTACGTCTATCCCAGCATATGCTGCGTCCAATATCAACACCTTAGGAGAGATTACCAGATATAAAAAGGAAATTACGAACACGGTTGGCGAATTTTACTTAAACTATATCAAGGATCTGACTGATATTCAGAGTAATATTAACGCTACCGCGGGTTATGGTTATTACGATAACAGGTCTAAGGAATATAATTTTGATCGTACGAGTGCAGACGGTACGGTGCTTAGTACGCCAACCTTCCCATTTGATATACCGCATAATCGGCTTATCTCTTATTATGGTCGTTTAATATACACCTATGCCGATAAATATATTTTCTCAGGAACGGTGCGTACAGATGGTTCTTCTCGTTTTAGTGAAGAAAACCGCTGGGGCGTTTTTCCTTCTGTTGGTGCCACTTGGCGTATTAAAGAAGAGAGCTTCTTGAAAGATAATAATACCATTTCCGATCTAAAATTACGGTTAAGCTATGGTGTTACTGGTCAGCAGGATGGTATTGCAAACTATTCGTACCTTCCTAATTATGTGCGTAGTATGAACGAGTCCTTATATCAGTTTGGGAACACGTTTTATAATATGTATACGCCGGTAGCCTACGATAAGAATATTCGATGGGAAAGTACCGCTACGTACAACGGTGGAATAGATTATGGCATTCTGAATGGTCGGCTTTCGGGTAGTGTGGACGTTTATTTCAAGAAAACCAAAGATTTGTTAAGCACAATACCTATTCCGGTGGGTACAAACTTCAGTAATCTGCTATTGACGAATGTAGGGAATATGGAAAACAAGGGAGTCGAGTTTAGTCTGAATGGAGCCGCCATACGTAAAGATGATCTTAATCTGGATTTAGGATTTAACTTTACGTATAACCATAGTAAAGTAACCAACCTAACCGCCGTGGACGATCCGAATTATCTTGTCGAACAAGGCGGGATATCAGGGAGTACAGGTAACAACATACAAGCTCATGTGGTGAACCACGTGCCCTACAGCTATCGAGTATACAGACAGGTATATGCGGAAGATGGCAGTCCGCTTGAAGGGATCTATGAAGACTTGAACGGTGATGGTATTATCAATGATAATGATCGCTATTTCTATAAATCGCCACTTCCAACCTATTTGTTGGGTTTTACGGCACAATTAAATTATAAGAAGTGGACATTGAATACCGTTTTACGTTCCAATATTGGAAATTATGTTTACGATAACGTGTCATCCAATTTTGCTAGCCGTTACAATGTACTCGATCCAAATGGGCCAATTAATAACGCCCCTACTAGTTTTTTAGGAGCTCAATTTGAGCAAAAACAATATAACAGCGATTACTACATTCATAATGCGTCATTTCTAAAAATGGATAACCTCTCTTTAAGTTATGCTGCGGGGAGTATTTTTCGGAATGGGGGTGGTAGACTGACCATCTCAGCAAACATGCAAAATGTGTTTACAGTGAGTAAATACAAAGGGGTAGATCCCGAAATAGATGGCGGTATTGACAACCGTTTTTATCCGAGACCGAGAACCTATGTATTAGGTGTAAACTTAGATTTTTAACCGTTAACTGAAGAAAATGAAACGTACTATATTTTTAGCAATAAATGCCGTCTTGATGCTGACAAGTTGTAGTCAGAACCTAGATTTGGCGCCGACAAACGATATCACGGCAGATGTCGCCTATAGCTCGCCCGAGGGTTACAAAAATGCCTTAGCAAAAGTGTACGGCAGTTTTGCCCTCACCAGCGGAACGGGACCGGGAGACAGTGATCTGGGCGGAATCGATGCGGGAACATCAGACTTCCTACGTCTTTACTGGAATGCGCAAGAACTCACAACGGACGAAGGCATCTGTGCTTGGTTAGGAGATCCGGGTGTAGCTGATCTCAATTATCAAACGTGGAACTCCAGTAATGTCATGCTTAGAGGGTTATATACACGGAGTATTTACCATATAACCGTTATCAACGAATTTTTACGTGAAAGTACGGATGAAAGGTTAACTGCAAGAGGTATTACAGGCAATGATGCAACGATGATCGCCCAGTATCGTGCGGAAGCGAGATTCCTGCGTGCGTACCAGTATTGGGTATTGATGGATCTATATGGCAATCCTCCATTTATAACGGAAGAAAACGAAATAGGTGTTACACCGCCGAGTCAGATTACTCGGACGGAACTTTTTACCTATGTAGAGACGGAACTTCTTGCTATCGATGAACTATTGACGGCACCACGACAAAATGAATATGCGCGCGTGGACCAAGCAGCAGCTTGGGCATTACTAGCCCGCTTATATCTCAATGCCGAAGTCTATCTTGGACAAGGAAATGGGAAGTTTACCGAAGCGGTAACTTACTCCTCTAAAGTAATTGATGCCGGTTATAGTCTAATGGAACAGTATCAACATCTTTTCTTGGCTGACAACGATCAGGATAACCCCGAGATAATTCTTCCGATTGCCTATGATGGTATACAGACGCAAAATAACGGTGGGACAACATTCATTATCAACTCATCTGTACATGGTTCTATGACACCGGCAAACTTCGGTATTCCTGGTGGGGGATGGGGTGGTAATCGTAGTCGCAGCACCTTACCGGGTACGTTTGACGATGTAAGTGGAAACACGGATAAGCGAGCAATGTTTTTTGGAAGTAACCCGAATATTGAGGATCCAGCCGTATTCACGGAAGGATTGGCCGTGACTAAATTTAGCAATAAAACGTCTACAAATCAAAATGGAAAATCTATCAACGGTACTTTCGTTTCGACCGATTTTCCATTATTCCGTTTGGCAGAACAATACCTTATCTACGCTGAAGCGGTTCTGCGTGGAGGATCCGGCGGCAACAATACACAGGCCTTGGCCTATCTTAACCTCCTTAGAGCACGTGCCTACGGTAACTCTTCCGGAAACCTGAATACTATTTCTTTAGATATTGTATTGGAAGAGCGGAGTAAAGAACTGTATTGGGAAGCCTTCCGCCGGACAGATTTGATCCGTTATGGAAGGTATACGGGCGGAAGTTACCTATGGCCGTTTAAAGGTGGACAAGCAACCGGAAGAGCAGTAGAATCCTTCCGCACCCTTTTCCCTATTCCTGCGGCTGATTTAATCGCAAATCCGAATCTAGAACAAAATACAGGGTATTAATACAGTACATATTCAAATCAGGAAATAATGAAAACGTTTAATATAATTGCATGTCTTGCTGTACTTCTTAGCCTAATAGGCGTGTCGTGTAGCAAAGATGAAACCAAACTGGTGGCAGTACCAGGAGAGGGTGGTTCGTTGCAGGCTTCGGGATCTTCGGTGGTACTTACCAAAGAGAATGCGGATCAGGAAGCATTAGCGATACAATGGGAATCTGCTGATTTCGGGTTTAAAGCCGCTATTATCAATACGCTGCAAATAGGATTGAAAGGACAAAATTTTGAAGGAGCTAAAGAGATCGCTTTTTCAGCTGGCGATAATAGTTATAGCTTTAATATCCTTGAATTAAACGCACTGTTGCTCGCTATGGAATTACCTGTGGATGTAGTTACAGATCTGGAATTACGGTTAAAGTCTACTATCTCGACGTCGTTTACGCCACTTTATTCTAATACGTTGCCGTTGGCGGTTACGCCCTATGCAGCCATCAGCTACCTCTATGTGCCGGGTGCTTACCAAAAGGCTATTCCGCCGGGAGCCGACTGGGTTGTCGAAACCGCCGAAAGTCTGATCTCGCCGACTAGTAACGGTATCTACACGGGTATTATCTATTTCCCGGAAGCAGATTCGGAATTTAAGATAACACCTGCACGCAGCTGGGATGCCTCGTATGGAGACGATGGGGCGGGAAGAATATCACTAAACGCCGGAGGAAATATTAAAGCACCGAGAACCGGAAACTTGGAACTTACGGTAAACACCAATGAGAATACCATCACGTATAAAGATCATAGTTGGGGAATTGTCGGCGATGCGGCTGTTAGTTGGGATGACGATACCGATATGCGTTATGAAAACAGTACACAGCTGTGGAAGATAACCGTAGAGCTGAAGGCCGGCGAGATGAAATTCCGGAAAAACCACGATTGGGGTACGAACTACGGTGGTGCAAACGGTACGTTAAATAATGATAATATTGTTATAACAGAAGCCGGCATGTATGATATCGTATTCGATTTGGTGAACATGAAATACAGTCTTACTAAAAAATAAATATGTCCATATTCATGAACTTGAAGAAAGTTTTAATCAGTGCCTGTTTTATCGTATGGATTGCCTTTGCACAAGGGCAATCCATACAACGGGCAGAACCGCTACACTGGTGGTTAGGTATGCATAATCCGGAACTGCAGCTCGTATTATACGGTTCGGATATCGGTGATTGTGAAGTCAAATTGCCTAAGGCGGGCATGCAGTTAAAAAAGGTTCACCAGGTAGAAAATACGAATTACCTTTTCCTGGATGTCGAAATTCTAAATAATGCGCAAGCGGGAACCTATCCTATAGAGTTATACAAAAACGGAAAGAAAGTATTAACGCGCGACTATGTGTTGAAGAATCGTGACAAAAATCTGGTTAAAGCACAAGGTGTACATGCGTCAGATCTTATTTATTTGATCATGCCCGATCGGTTTGCCAACGGCGATCCTAGTAACGATTCCGTAAAAGGCATGCGCGAAACCGCGGTAAATCGCGATTCCATGTATTACAGACACGGAGGCGATCTACAAGGGATTATCAACAACCTGGATTACCTTGAGGATTTAGGTGTCACGGCTCTTTGGATGACGCCTGTCGTGACGAATGATATGCCGGGTTATTCATACCACGGTTATGCGAACACGGAAAACTATGAAATAGATCCACGCTTTGGAACAGTCGATACCTATCGCGAACTCGGAAAAGAACTGCATAAGCGCAACATGAAACTGGTTCATGACGTCGTACCGAACCATGTGGGGCTACATCACTGGACAGTGATTGACCGTCCGTCTTCCGATTGGCTACATGAATGGGACACCTTTACGCAAACAACCTATAAAGACCAGACCATGTTCGATCCGTATGGAACGCAGGCAGACAAAGATCTGATGGAAAAAGGATGGTTTGTAGAAACAATGCCCGACTTGAACCACCAAAATGAAAAGATGCAGAAATACATCACACAGAGTCATATCTGGTGGATTGAAGAAGCAGGCGTAGACGGTTTTCGTATCGATACATATCCCTACAATGATCTGGCTTTCATGGGGAAATGGACAGATGCCATTCGTGCGGAATTTCCCGATTTCTCCTTCTTTGGGGAAACGTGGGTACACTCCGTTCCGAACCAGGCGTATTTCTTGGGTGGTCAAAAAGTAGGGCAGGATGTCGATACGAAATTGGAAGGTGTAACGGATTTTCAATTAAACTATGCTATCGGAGATGCACTTAATCTGGAAAAAGATGGTGCTAACAAATTATATAGCACCGTAAGTGGCGACTACCTGTATCCAAACCCTTTGGCAAATGTGATCTTCCTCGATAACCATGATAAGGACCGTTTCTTTTCAACAGTGGGTGAAGACATCGAAAAGTATAAAAGTGCTTTTAGCTGGTTGTTAACCTACCGCGGTATTCCGCAGATGTACTATGGAGCAGAGATCTTAATGAAGAACTTCAGCAGACCAGATGGTTTGGTGCGGGAAGATTTTAAGGGTGGTTTCCCCGGAGATGAAGTCAATAAGTTTACAGCCAAAGGACGCACAGAAGCTGAAAACGATATGTTTAATCACGTGCGTACCTTGGCGCAATACAGAAAGCAGACTACGGCTTTGCAAGATGGCAAGTTGTTACACTATGCGCCGCAAAATGATGTATATGTGTATTTCCGCTATAACGATAAGGAAAAAGTGATGGTGATCATGAATTGTAGCGAAGAAGAGCAGACGGTTGTATTAGCACGTTTTGACGAAGGTATCGGACAGTCAAAACAGATGAAGAATATTTTAACAAGTGAATCGTTGAATTTGCCGGAAAATGTGGTGGTGAAAGGGAAACAAACATTGGTATTTGAATTAAAGTAATACATGAACGCAAGAAAGATAATAGACGACGCAACGGCTGTCATATTTGATTTAGATGGGGTGCTGGTGGATACTGCTGTATTTCATTACCAAGCCTGGAAGCGGTTAGCCAAACAGTTTGATTTTGACTTCACGGAAGCGGAAAATGAGCAATTAAAGGGTGTCAGCCGTGTGGACTCGCTGAATCTTATCTTAAAATGGGCAAACAAGGAAGTGCCTGCCGAAGAAAAAGAACAGCTGGCGGCATTGAAAAATACCTGGTATCTCGAATTGGTAGAAAATATGCAAGATGGGGATGTGCTTCCGGGCACAATAGATCTATTGACCTATTTGAAAGCTACAGATAAAAAGATAGCATTAGGTTCGGCGAGTAAAAATGCGGTTCGGATTTTGGAGAAAACCGGTATCCTGCGTTATTTCGATGCGATTATTGACGGAAATGCCGTCAAAAACTCGAAACCAGACCCCGAAGTCTTTTTAAAAGCAGCAACATCGGTCGGTGTCGAACCCGCTGCATGTGTTGTACTGGAAGATGCCCAGGCAGGAATTGAAGCCGCAAAGGCTGCTAAGATGCAGGTGATAGCCGTAGACAAATCTCATGTCTTAACGAACTACGATGCGCGTGTAGACGATTTGTCGGAAATATTGATAAGTGAATAGTAACGAAGAGCATGAAGAATTACATCATACACGATCCGTGGCATATCATTGAAGATCAATTTAGAGCGGAGCACAACGAGTTTTCGGAAAGCATTTTTTCCATTGGCAACGGACGGATGGGACAGCGCGCGAATTTTGAGGAAGCCTATTCCGGAAAAACGATGCAAGGTTCGTATCTGGCAGGTGTCTATTATCCAGATAAAACAAGAGTAGGCTGGTGGAAGAACGGTTACCCCGAATATTTTGCCAAAGTCATCAATGCGGTACAATGGATTGGACTGGACATTCAGATAGACGGTACAACGTTGGATTTGGCTCAATGTGAAATCATAAGCTTCGAGCGCCGTTTGGACATGAAAGCTGGTGTACTTTATCGTACGTTTAGGGCAAAGATGCCAAACGGAAAGGAGGTGGAAATAACGGCTAAACGGATGTATCATCTGTTTCAATCGGATACCGCATCACTGCAATATACGCTACGCGTTTTAAACTCGGATGCCGACGTGGCCGTACGTTCTTATTTAGATGGCGACGTCGTGAATCGGGACAGCAACTACGATGAGCGTTTTTGGGTGCCGATTGCGGAAGACATCCAAGATGATCTCGTGTTGGT
The DNA here is from genome assembly GCF_004208525.1 of Sphingobacterium corticibacterium. Classification (GTDB taxonomy): domain Bacteria; phylum Bacteroidota; class Bacteroidia; order Sphingobacteriales; family Sphingobacteriaceae; genus Sphingobacterium; species Sphingobacterium corticibacterium. Next base: position 854,697 of record NZ_SGIT01000001.1, read on the forward strand.
GAAGGAAACCAGAAAAACAACATTTCGTGTAGAGGCGCGCCTGCGTAATGTATGCTATGTTGGCGGAACTGCACAATCATCGGGTATAAAAAGAAAAGAACAATTCTATGTAGGCGAGGAGTTGCACGCGCATTTGAAAGCCGGCGAATCCATCCGCATGGAGAAATATGTTGCGATGGTCAGCTCCCTCAACCATCCGCTGGATAAACTAACGGAAGCCGCACAAAATAGTCTGGAAAAAATTGCTTCCAAAAGCTATGATGAACTGATACAACTACAAACAGAGGCGTGGGCACGTATCTGGGAAGAAAGTGACATACAGATTGAAGGAGATGTTGCCGCACAACAAGCGATCCGGTTTAATATTTTCCAGCTAAACCAAACCTATACAGGCGAAGACGCCAGGTTAAATATCGGGCCGAAAGGTTTTACCGGAGAGAAATACGGTGGAGTCACTTATTGGGATACCGAAGCCTATTGCTTACCTTTTTATCTCGCGACACAAGAACCCAAGGTAGCCCGTAATCTGCTGCTTTACCGTTATCAGCATTTGGAAAAAGCTATTGAAAATGCAGGCAAATTGGGATTTAGTGATGGGGCGGCTTTGTATCCAATGGTCACGATCAACGGGGAAGAATGCCACAACGAATGGGAAATTACGTTTGAAGAAATCCATCGGAACGGTGCTATTGCCTTTGCTATTTACAACTATGTCCGTTATACAGACGACAGCGAATATCTCTCTACGCACGGTTTGGAAGTGTTGATCGGTATCAGCCGTTTTTGGGCACAACGCGTCAATTGGAGCGAGCAGAAACAGCAATATGTGATGCTGGGTGTAACCGGCCCGAATGAGTATGAGAATAATGTAAACAACAACTGGTATACGAACAAAATTGCTGTATGGTGTTTACGCTATACATTGAAGGTCATCGCACAGGAGCAAACACTACACGAGGATCGTTTATACGAGTTGTTGTCAAGATTGGACTTTAAAGCGGAAGAAAGTCCGTTATGGCAACATATCGTAGATAATATGTACCTGCCTGAAGATAGTGGCCGCGGTGTATTTCTACAACAAGATGGTTTTTTGGATAAGGAATTGATCCCTGTTGCGGAGCTACCAGCGGGAGTACGACCTTTAAATCAACACTGGAGTTGGGATCGGATATTACGTTCTTGTTATATTAAACAGGCAGATGTGCTGCAAGGCATATATTTCTTCGAAGATGAATTTGATACGAACACTATTCGTCGTAATTATGATTTCTACGAACCGTTAACCGTTCATGAAAGTTCTCTTTCTCCTTGTGTGCACGCGATTATCGCAGCCAAATTGGGTAAAGAAGATAAGGCGTATGAGTTCTACCTCCGCACCGCCCGGCTTGATTTAGACGATTATAACAACGATACCGAAGATGGATTGCACATCACGTCGATGGCGGGCACCTGGCTGGCTATTGTAGAGGGATTTGCAGGTATGCGCGTACGCGATGGTCAATTACATTTTCAAACTTTTATCCCTAAAAACTGGCAAAGCTATGCTTTTCACGTGCAGTATAGAGGAACAAAGTTGTATATTAATGTAAGCCAGGATGATTTTGAAGTCAAAAACCTGTCTGATACCGAAATTAGTATTATATTTAACGGTGAACAGCTTTTGATAGAACCTGAATGGAAATCTTAAAACCTTTTCATGAACAATATACGCGTTAAACCCACTTTGACTGTTGCTCAGATTATCAATATGAGCATGGGCTTTTTGGGTATCCAAATGGGGTTTGCTTTGCAAAACGGTAATGCTTCCCGGATTCTACAAACGTTTGGTGCCGATGTGGAGCATCTGTCTTTGTTTTGGTTAGCAGCTCCGATTACCGGGATGATTGTGCAGCCGATTATCGGCCACTATAGTGATCGTACCTGGACAAAGATGGGGCGTCGACGGCCTTTCTTTTTGGTGGGCGCTATATTGACAGCGATAGCGCTGGTACTCATGCCCAATATCGCCCTATTTACAGCAATACTGCCCCCGTTATTGATCGGGGCCGGTATGCTGATGTTGATGGATGCGTCCATTAACGTGACCATGGAGCCGTTCCGTGCGCTGATAGGTGATAATCTGCCCAGTTCCCAGCGAAGCTTGGGTTTTTCGGTTCAGACAGTTTTAATAGGGGTGGGGGCTGTAGTCGGTTCTTGGTTACCTTATGTATTTGCAGAATATTTAAATATCCCTGCTGAAGGGGGAGATGGTATCGTTCCTCAAAATGTGATTTATTCGTTTTACTTTGGCGCATTCATATTGATCGCTACCATTCTATGGACTGTTTTCACCACAAAAGAATATGCTCCGAAGGAACTGGAGTCTTTTGTAGGGGAGGAAGAGACGGAAGCAGAAACGCAATCTTCATCCAGCCATAATTTGGGCGCGATCTTTCAAGATTTCAAACGGATGCCCTTAACGATGAAAAAGCTTGGATGGGTACAGTTTTTTTCCTGGTTTGCACTTTTCATGATGTGGGTATATATGACACCGGCTATTGCAGAACATGTATTTTATAAGATGGATGGAGAGCGCAGCCGTCTGTATGCGGAAGCGGGCAATTGGGTGGGGGTACTTTTTGGCGTATACAATGGGATATCGGCTATATACGCTATTTTCTTACCTCGGCTTGCTAACCGATTTGGGCGAACAAAAGTACACGCGTTCGGATTAGTCATCGGTGGTATCTCCTTGATTTCGATACTCTTTATTTCTTCGCCGAATATCTTGTTATTAACAATGCTAGGGGTGGGCATAGCTTGGGGGAGCATTCTCTCGATGCCTTACGCCATTTTGAGCGATAGCCTGCCTGCTCGTAAGATGGGTGTATATATGGGAATCTTTAATTTCTTTATCACCTTTCCGCAAATTATATGTGGCTTTTTTGGAGGTATGATTATTAAATATGTTTTCGATAGCCAACCGATATACGGGATTATGCTAGGAGGGATATTTATGCTGTTAGGCGCTATTTCCGTATGGCGTATTAAAGAATAAAAGACAGGGATTATTGATCCCCGTCTTTTTTATTCATAAACACAAACTTACCATCAAATACATCCAGTTGTATCATGGAATCCCTCGTTACTTTACCCGAAAGGATCTCTTTCGAGAGTTCATTAAGTACACGTTTTTGAATTACTCGTTTTAGTGGTCTTGCGCCGTATACCGGATCGTAGCCCAATTGACCTAACCAATCGAGTGCATCTTCACTGGCAGACAAGAAAATGTTCTGTTCGGCAAGCTGCTTCTGTATCCTTTGAAATTGCATACGCACGATATCGCCAATCTCATCCCGGCTCAATGGCGTAAACATGATCACCTCATCAATACGGTTCAGAAACTCCGGTCTGATAGACTTCTGTAATAGTTCAAATACGTCATCCTTGGTTTTCGCAATCACTTCATCGCGATTGCTGTCATCCAATTTGGAGAAATTCTCCTGAATAATATGCGACCCGGTGTTAGACGTCATGATGATGATCGTATTCTTAAAGTTGACCACACGTCCTTTGTTGTCCGTTAAGTGTCCGTCATCCAATACTTGCAATAAGATATTGAATACATCCGGGTGGGCTTTCTCGATCTCATCCAAAAGGACGACTGAATAAGGTCTACGGCGTACGGCTTCCGTTAACTGCCCGCCTTCTTCGTAACCGATGTATCCGGGAGGAGCACCGATCAACCTGGATACCGCATGTCGTTCTTGATATTCCGACATATCAATCCGCACCATCGCTTGTTCATCATCAAACAGGAATTCGGCCAATGCCTTAGCAAGTTCTGTTTTACCTACCCCAGTTGTACCAAGGAAGATGAACGAACCGATAGGTCGTTTCGCATCGCTCAATCCGGCCCTGGAACGGCGGATGGCATCGGCGATCGCTTCAATCGCTTCTTCCTGACCGGCAACACGTTTGTGCAATTCTTCTTCCAGATTAAGTAATTTCTCACGTTCAGACTGTACCATTTTGCTCACTGGAATACCTGTCCAACGAGATACCACGTCCGCGATATCCTCGGAGGTAACTTCCTCTTTTAGCATACGGCTATCCTGTTGCTTTTCCGCAAGTTCGGCTTTTAGATTTTCTACTTTATCCTGTGCCTCTTTAATTTTTCCATAACGCAATTCAGCTACCTTGCCGTAATCGCCAGCACGTTCTGCTTGATCTGCTTCCAGTTTGTAATCTTCGATATTTTGGATTTCCTGGTTAACTTTGTCGACCAAGCCTTTCTCCGATTGCCAAGCTGCTTTTAACGAATCCCGTTCGTTGGAAAGATTAGCGATAGTTTCAGAAAGTTCTTTCACTTTTTTCTCGTCGTTCTCGCGCTTAATCGCCTCCCGTTCAATTTCCAGTTGCATGATGCGTCTTTCCAATTCATCAACTGCCTCCGGTACGGAATCCATCTCCAACCGTAGTTTAGAGGCCGCTTCATCTATTAAGTCAATTGCTTTATCCGGCAAGAATCTATCGGTAATATAGCGTTGTGATAGTTCAACCGCTGCAATAATAGATTCGTCCAGGATACGCACCTTATGGTGTGTTTCATATCTTTCTTTTAATCCACGGAGGATAGAAATAGCATCCTGTGTGTCTGGCTCATCAACCATGACCTTTTGGAATCGGCGCTCTAAGGCTTTATCTTTTTCGAAATACTTTTGGTATTCATTCAGTGTTGTCGCACCAATTGCCCGAAGCTCGCCGCGTGCTAGAGCGGGTTTTAGGATGTTTGCGGCATCCATAGCACCTTCGCCACCACCAGCCCCCACCAAGGTGTGGATTTCATCGATGAAAAGGATAATCTCCCCCGCGCTGTCCGACACCTCTTTTACGACTGCTTTTAAACGCTCTTCAAACTCACCTTTGTATTTTGCTCCAGCGATAAGCGCCCCCATATCGAGCGAGAACACCGTTTTAGACTTCAGGTTTTCAGGTGCATCACCTTTGATGATTCGGTGGGCAATACCTTCTGCAATAGCTGTTTTACCCACACCCGGCTCCCCAACCAGAATCGGGTTGTTCTTTGTTCGGCGTGATAGAATCTGCATCACACGACGAATTTCTTCATCACGGCCGATAACCGGATCCAGTTTTCCGGATTCTGCAAACTCATTGAGGTTACGCGCGTATTTCCCAAGGGCATTGTATGTTGCCTCTGCATTTTGATCGGTAACACGATTATTTCCTCTAAGCTCTTTGATAGCCAATTTGAGATCTTTCTCGTTTACGCCTTGATCCTTCAACAAAGAAGCCGTCTTATCACTTGAAGAAAGAAGTCCCAAAAGAATATGCTCAATGGAAACAAATTCATCATTGAATTCTTTTAGATAACTTTGGGCTTTTTGTAACACCGAAGCAGACGTGTTACTGAGATATACATTGCTTCCGCTTACTTTAGGAAGAGAAGCAATTTGTTTGTCGACCTCTGTCTCCAGATAGTTGGTGTTTACATTTAGCTTTTTCAATAAATGCCCAATAACGTGTTCATCCACGGTTAGGAGTGCCTTTAATATATGTGCGGATTCAATCGCTTGTTGCTGATTACCCGCTGCAATTTCGGAAGCTTTTTGAATAGCCTCCTGTGCTTTGATTGTATAATTGTTAAAGTTCATATAATAATATCTCTTTAATCTATTGCAAATGCTTGTTTAATCTCGTTTTATGGATAAACAATTTAAGTGCCTTTTTGATTTTAACTATCTATTCGGAAATTTTGTCGCTAAAAAATACAATTAAACGACAAAATGACCTGTTTATTTGCCGTTTAAGCGGATACGCTGGAATGTAATAGCCAGTGTCTTCGGCCTTTATCTTCTATATAACGAGTTTTTTCAAAAAGTACTTGCATAATAAAAATAGAACTGTGATATTTGCATCACTGAATCGGAAACGGTTCGAAAGCCTCCTTAGCTCAGCTGGTAGAGCAACTGACTTGTAATCAGTAGGTCATTGGTTCGATCCCGATAGGAGGCTCAAAGAAAACCAAAGCAAACAGACTATATGTCAAGATGTGATGGTTACCGCGCTCATAGCTTAACTGGATAGAGCACCTGACTACGGATCAGGAGGTTAGGGGTTCGACTCCCTTTGAGCGCACAAGTAAAGCCTAATTCTGTATCGGGATTAGGCTTTTTTTTGAACATAAAATAACAACTTATGCTAAACCTCGTCTTATTTGGTCCTCCCGGTGCAGGGAAAGGTACCCAATCAGAAAAACTCATTGAAAAATACCAATTGGTTCATATCTCCACTGGTGATATTTTCCGTGCTCATATCAAAGACCAAACTGCTTTGGGACAGCAAGTGAGTCAAATTATTGCCGATGGTAATCTTGTTCCTGACTCTATTACCATCGCTATGCTGGAAGAAGAAATTAATAAAAACCCACAGGCAAAAGGATTTATTTTTGATGGATTCCCTCGTACGGTAGCGCAGGCGGAAGCTTTAGATAAATTTTTGGAATCGATTAATGAACACATCACAGGTGTATTGGCATTAGACGTAACGGAAGAAGAATTAAAGGAGCGTATCGCGAAACGTCAAGAAATATCTGGTCGTGCAGATGATGCTGCAGATAAGTTGACGAAACGTATTGAAGAGTATTTTAATAAAACCATACACGTATTGCCCTATTATGAAGCACAGGGTAAACTGTCCAAAGTAAACGGTATTGGTGATATTGATGCAATTTTCCAGTCGTTGACAGCGATTATTGATACATATTAATTCCCAAACATAAAAAGTAATATAGTAGAATATGGCTCAGGGCTCGAATTTCGTGGATTATGTGAAGGTGTGTTGCCGCTCTGGGCACGGAGGAGCCGGCTCGGCCCACCTGCATCGGGATAAATTTACCGCCAAAGGTGGGCCAGATGGAGGTGATGGTGGTCGTGGTGGCCATATCATCCTAAAAGGTTCTTCACAGCACTGGACATTACTCCATTTAAAATATCGTAAGCATATTATTGCGGAAAATGGTGGGCCAGGATTAAGCGCGTTGCGTACAGGGGCAAACGGAAAAGATGAAATATTGGAAGTCCCTCTAGGAACGGTTGCTAAGGACGCCGAAACTGGTGAGATTCTGTTTGATATTACAGAAGATGGAGAAACTAAGATATTGACCCCTGGCGGGAAAGGTGGATTAGGCAATTGGCACTTTAAATCTGCTACACAGCAAACGCCGCGCTTTGCACAATCGGGTATGCCAGGAAAAGAGCAATGGATTATACTGGAATTGAAAGTATTGGCAGATGTTGGATTAGTCGGTTTCCCCAACGCTGGAAAATCCACGTTGCTATCTGTTGTGTCAGCAGCAAAACCGGAAATTGCCGATTATCCGTTTACCACCTTGGTGCCAAATCTTGGGATTGTTGGCTACCGCGACAATAGATCATTTGTAATGGCGGATATTCCGGGAATCATCGAAGGAGCCTCAAAAGGCAAAGGTTTAGGGCACCGATTCTTACGCCATATTGAACGTAATGCGGTTCTATTATTTATGGTTCCTGCGGATACCGATCGTAGTATTGCCGAAGAATACGAGATTTTACTAAATGAATTAACGGCTTATAATCCCGAGCTCATGGATAAACCACGCCTATTGGCAGTTACAAAGTCTGATATGCTCGATGATGAACTCGAAGCGGAGATGACGGAAACACTACCAAAAGGAATGCCTGCGATTTTCATATCTTCCGTATCGGGTAAAAATATCCAACAGCTAAAAGATATGATATGGAAGGCTATTAATGATTGATATTAGATAATCGGAAACAATCTACTTTCTACTTCGATCTTAAATTTTTCGTGAAGATATGTAAAGAATTGCTTGTTCGCTTGGTTTTGGTTTTGTTCAATAAGATAGGGAATGACGACAATATCTTGTTTTAAACGAAGCTTATAATAACCAAACAAGGTATCTCGGTTTTTTTGAACGGACTTTACTTCGGATACACTTACTACATCACGCATTAAATTAAAAGAAAGAGGCTGATCTTTAATATGGTCCAACAAGACTTCATAAGTTTCAAGATTAAAATAAATACGTTGATCCTTAGTATATTTAATATGGTTCGTGTAAACAAAAAGTTGACCAATGAGATAAAGACTTAATGGAATAAGTATCCACAATATTTTGATTTTCATCCCCAGAATGATGACGATCAAAAGGAGTAAAAAACCGATTCCAACTGTGCGTAATGTACTCTTTGTCACACGGCTGATTAATAGGGATGACGTATCTATCAAGACAAAATGCTGGCGCTGATTCGCCCGGACGATAGATGTACCGTCTCCACTGGTCAACATAAACCTTCGGGCTATAAGATATAGCAAAAGTCCGAGTAAAGCGATAATAATAAATATCTTCATTGCGCTATCTTAGAAAAGCCATATCTTTTAATATTGCTCAGATTCATTCGGGTAATTCCCCGATTTCACATCTTCTGCATATTTAGCCGCCGCTTCCACGATACCATCGTACATTTCCATATAACGTCTCAAGAATTTTGGTTTGAAATCTTTGGTGAATCCAAGCATATCATTAACCACCAATACCTGTCCATCACATCCGTTTCCTGCACCAATGCCTATCGTAGGGATGGAAAGTGATTCACTGACTTCTGTAGCAAGTTTTGCCGGTATTTTTTCCAAAACAATAGCAAAGCATCCTATTTCTTGAAGTGCCAACGCATCCGATTTCAGTTTTTCCGCTTCTGCTTCTTCTTGTGCCCGGACACCAAACGTTCCGAATTTATTGATGGATTGCGGTGTCAGGCCTAAATGCCCACAGACAGGAATACCCGCATCAATAATTTTCTTAATATTGTCCAATATCTCGACACCGCCTTCCAGTTTCAACGCATGAGCGCCCGATTCTTTCATCATCCGAACAGCCGACTTGAAAGCATCTTCTGCTGTACCTTGATATTCACCAAAAGGAAGGTCAACCAATACCAACGCCCGCTTTGCACCTCTCGCTACCGCACTGGCGTGGTATATCATATGGTCTAATGTAATAGGTAACGTGGTTTCATACCCTGCGAAAACATTTGCCGCCGAATCTCCCACCAATAAAACGTCGATACCTGCTTCGTCTAATGCACGCGCAGTAGAGTAATCATACGCCGTGAGCATGCTGACTTTTTCACCATTTGCTTTCATCGCCAAGATGGTGTTTGTGGTTACTCGTTTGATTATTTTATTTACGGACATTGCTTGTAGTTTGAAGAGACAAAGCTAATAAAAAGTTATAGAAGTCGAGGATCTTAAAGGGATTTCTGTATTTTTGCGTTTATGCAAAAAAGTGACAATCGTTTATTTAAATTTCCGAAATTTCAAGATCTCATTATTTTTGAAGATGATAACCTCATTGTCATTAATAAACCGCCGTTTGTAGCTTCTTTGGACAACCGGAGCGGGGATGAAGTGAATATTTTGCGTCTTGCAAAAAAATATTATCCGGATGCTCAGGTTTGCCACCGCTTGGACAAAGATACGTCCGGTCTGCTTTTATTGGCAAAGAACCCGGAAACATATCGGTTGGTCTCGATTGAATTCGAACGGAGACGTGTAGATAAAATATACCATGCGATTATCCGCGGAACGCATACATTTACCAACCTATCCGTAGATTTACCTATTTTGAACCAAGGGAACAAAAATGTCTCCATAGATCGTGCTAACGGAAAACTCGCCGAAACTATTTTTAATTCTATACAGTATTTTAGACATTTTACACTCGTTGAGTGTAAACCGATTACGGGACGTATGCACCAGATTCGTATCCATTTGGCTACACAGCGAGCTGCTATTGTAGGTGATGAGATGTACCGAGGTAAACCGGTTTATTTGTCTCAGATTAAAAAAAGAGGCTTTACCATGGCAAAAGGAGAAGAAGAGCAGCCCATTATGAAACGATTTGCGTTGCATGCGCGTCAAATCCGCTTTACTCTGGAAGGAAAAGAATACAATTTTGAAGCGCCATATCCGAAAGATTTTGCTACCTTGTTGAAATTACTGGAGAAATTTGATCGTTAAACGGGGGAACTTGAGATGAAATACTTATGTTTCCGAAAACACAAACGCACATGCGTATTCCATATAGCCCTTAAAGAACAAATTATTTACATATGAATAAAAAGAAAGTTTGGAAAATAGTTGGTAATGTTATCTTCGTGGGATTGATTATTTTATTAATTCTACCCAGTGGACGCATCTGGGTACAGCAAGGGTTGATGAAAATCGGTTTGTTTAAACCTAAATTGGAAAAACCGGAACCGACCCCGATCGCAGAAGCAGAGGTACCCGCGAGCAGCAATTATGCGGGCGTTGCTTTTTCAGATGATAATGGAGAAGTGGTACATATCCCGGACTTAAAAGGAAAGGTGGTCTTCCTAAATTTTTGGGCAACCTGGTGCCCCCCTTGTAAAGCGGAAATGCCTTCTATTCAGGTGTTGAAAGATAAATTCAAAGACAATAATAACGTGGTTTTCCTCATCGTTGAAATTGAAGGTGAAAAAGAGAAAGCGCGAGACTTTATGCAGCAAGGCAGTATGGATCTACCCGTTTATTATCCGGAAAGTCAAATTCCGGGCGAATGGTTGGGAGGAGCTATTCCCACGACAGTCATTTTAGATAAAACGGGAAATATTGCCACACGCCATGAGGGTATGGCTGATTATGCCCGCGTAGAGGTGTCTGACTTCATTACAGAATTAATTCAAAAATAAGCATGACCAAAGCAGCATTAGTTCAACAAATAAAAATCAAAAAGAGCTTTTTGTGTGTGGGATTGGATACAGATATTACTAAAATACCGACTCACCTGTTGGACGATGAAGATCCTATATTTTCTTTTAATAAAGCAATAATTGAGGCGACAGAAGATCTCTGTGTAGCGTATAAGCCTAATATCGCCTTTTATGAATGTTATGGCGTAAAAGGATGGCAATCGCTACAAAAAACGTGGGAAATCCTGCCCAAAAATTGCCTGAGCATCGCAGATGCTAAACGTGGTGACATCGGGAATACTTCTACCAGATACGCAAAGGCATTTTTTGATCAAGATACATCGGGGTTAGGATTTGATGCGATTACCATAGCACCGTATATGGGGCATGATTCGATTATTCCTTTTCTAGATATTCCAGATAAATGGTCTATCGTACTAGCATTGACATCTAATTTAGGAAGTAAGGATTTTCAAAACGTTACCAATGCCTCGGGTGTGGAATTATTTGAAGTTGTGTTGGATAAAGTGAAAGAATGGGGCACTCCCGAAAATACCATGTTTGTGGTGGGAGCGACTCGAGGAGAAGGCTTTTTGAAAGTGCGTGAACATGTGCCAGACCATTTTTTGCTAGTTCCAGGTGTTGGGGCACAAGGAGGTTCGTTACAAGAGGTATGCAAATATGGTATGAACAAAGCGTGTGGTTTGTTGGTAAACAGTACCCGAGGTATTATATATGCATCTAATGGAAAGGACTTTGCGGAACGTGCGCGGGAAGAAGCCTCAAAGCTACAAAAGGAGATGCAGGTAGAATTAGAAAGAGCGGGGATAATTTTGGCACAATAATTACTTATCTACAGCATAAGAACAATAACTTATGTATATTCGATTTGTATATGTCTTCACCCTGTCGCTCACGTTATTTTTTGCATCCTGTAGTTCCATATATATGCCTAATGTGCCGGCAACACCGATGTTTCAGCGAAAAGGAGAGGTGCATGCCGCTGTTCATGCCAATATTAAAGGTAATGTAAGTGGAAGCGGCGGCGTGGCTGTAGGAAATCACATTGCGTTGATCGCGAATGGCTCTTACCTTGACCAAGGTGGTAACAACAATAAAAACAATCTATTTAAACAGTATCTAATAGAAGGTGCTCTGGGCTATTTTACGCACTTGGGGAAGGAAAAACGACAAACACTGGAAGTATATGCAGGTTATGGCGTCGGATCTTCCACAGAAATCGATCGCCGGGCTTCTACAACAGGTATGATGCCGGTAGAAACAAGGACAATGGATTTTGATAAAATTTTTGTACAGGTAAATTATTCATCTACTCGGAGAAATAAACTAAATATATTTGGTAAGCCACGTGAATTAAATTATGGTACGGCTATTCGTGCAAGCCGGGTGGCCATGCAAGATTTTACAATTAATGATTTAACTAGTCCAACAGAAGAAGCCTTGTTTATCGAACCTCTTTTTTATACGCGCATGGAATTGAATAGAGGTTTTCAGCTACAGTATACGAACGGCTTTAATTTTAACGTGGTGGAAAACACCTATTTAAAAGCAGGAAATGCTGTATTTACATTAGGGCTGACATATAATTTTGGCGGAAAAAGGAATAAAACAAAGTAATAAATTAGATATGGAAAGAAAGAACATCAATATCCTATGTATAATGTTCATGGGATTATTATTGAGCGGCTGTGCTATCAATAAAAATCAAATTGACGCACTTGCCAAATGCGACTATACAGTGGAATCTCTGCAGGATATCCGTTTGGCCGGTAGAAATATGGATAGCTACACAGGAAAAGATGGTGTAAATTTAGCTTCCCTTCCGGGGATTGCCATGGCGATGTTGCGCCAAGATTTACCGCTGGAGGCGCGAATAAATATGAAAGTCAGTAACCCCACTACCACAACAACAAAAATCAATTCCTTCAAATATCTGATTGAAATTCAAGGAAAACCACTTTTTGAAGGAACGGTGAACGAAAATCTTCATTTGGCAACCGGTGAGAGCACCGTTGTACCCCTAACCTTTAAAGCGAATATCTTCGGTACCGCAAAAGAAGAAGGAATCGAAAATGTATTAAATGAGCTTTTCACGAGAAAAGGAGAAGGTTTTCTTGTCCTTAAAATAAAACCATCTATTAAAATTGGCAATAGTAATATCTACTATCCGGGCTATATTACGGTAGACAGAAATCTAGCAAAAAGCATTGGGAAATTAGTGATGTAGGTTTTTTTGTATCCTTTTTTATCAAGAAAAAAGGATACAACATCTGTTAATCCCTATTAAACGTATACCCCACAGTCCATTCGATAAAATCTGCCTTTCCTTTATGGGCTTTGATAGAGATGCCTGCATTAATGTCTTTATAAACATAATACCGTGCGCCTGCTCTTAAAAAGACATGGTTTATTTCACCATTGAAATATCGTTTGTGAATATAATACCCCACGTTCCCATTCAATACCAAATTACGGTTTAATACATGCACCAAGTAAAATGATGGTCCGCCGGATAATTTAGCGCTTAATTTCCCGCTATCATCTCCTGCAATTTCATCGTAGTTTCCGGAAGAGGAGTAGAATAAATCGAGACCAGCACCCATTCTCCATTTATGTGCTACGTGCTTACTCGCGTAAACACCTAATGTGGTCTTTAAAAAACGCTCATCTTTATTAATATCTAATTGTTTCCAGCCTATACCGTAATTGATATGATAGAGAATTTTGTCGCTATAGGGAGCTATCTTGCTCTTGTCGGGAATAACGGTTCCACCGTTGGGTTGATAAGTAATGGAAGCCGTGAGGGGAATTAGATTAACGCCTTTGTTTGGCAACCGAAGAGCTCCATTTGAAAAGTGGTGATAGGCCAAACCTAATCCTACGCGCCAATTCGGATTAATTTTATACTGACTCCGTATACCAAAATCAATAAAAACATTATTTTTTGCGCCGATAACGACATTCAGCGGATTGGTTTCGGCATCATAAGGTGTAAAGTTGCCTGAAATACCGAGACCTATACGATAATCGAAACTCCAGCGCTTCTTTCTTAAATTTCCAAATGGGGATTGCATGAATCCGTATATAGCATAAGGGCTTCCTATAATATCGGTATTAAATGTACTACTATAAAATCCAATCCCGTAGATAGGATTGTTATATAGTGTGAAGTATTGGTCATCTGATTTCTGTATTTTCCAGCCTATTTTTAAGTTGATCCCATTGTAATATGCACTTTCAAAAGTAGTACGCCTTATATCTTTAGCCGCCAATATTCCGCCATTTTCCATTTCTAACTCTATAACAAATGGATTCTTTACGGGTTCTTTTCCTGGAATAGAATCTACTTGTGCATATAGTTGTGAAGTAGCTATTAATAACACTGATGTTAAAAAAAAATTTTCCAATATCGTCTTTTCAAAAATAATAATTTGGAGCCAAAGATATCACTTTTTTTAACGTTATAGGCTGTGCTTTGATGCGGAATCAGTGATATTTCCGTCATTTTAAATACGCTTTGCAAGCACTTTTTTTTGTAACTTGATTGTTGTAAAAAAGACTTAGTGTATTTTTTACAATATTATTCCTATATTTAGTTCCGATTTGTAAAAATCTAGATTAATGATAATGCAAAATGTAAAGAACGGTTTAATTATTTTTACGTTCATGGTAGCTAATCTCCTTTCAAAAGCACAGGAAAAGCACGGGCGTTATATTCAAAAAGTGGCAGGAACTCATTTAGAATTTTCTATGGAAGCAATTCCTGGAGGGACATTTCTTATGGGAAGTGATAAATCTAATAAAGAGGATGAAAAACCGATTCATCAGGTGGAGCTTGATCCATTTTGGATGGGTACTTATGAGGTAACCTGGGATTTATACGAACCTTTTGTTTATAAGGACTTGGAACAGACGATTGCCATTGATGGTAAAGTACCGTCTGGCGTAGACGCGGTGACACGGCCGACAAAACCTTATTTAGATATGACTTTTGGCATGGGTAAAGAAGGACATCCTGCATTAGCAATGACACATTATAATGCCATCCAGTTTTGCAAATGGCTTTATACGCGTACGGGCGTATTCTATCGTTTACCCACAGAAGCAGAGTGGGAGTATGCTTGTCGTGCGGGATCTACATCCGAATATTTTTTTGGAGACGACGTTTCCCAACTAGTAGAATACGCTTGGTTTGAAGCAAATAGCAACGAAAAAACGGCACCGGTAGGAAAGAAAAAACCGAATGCCTGGGGATTATATGATATGATGGGGAATGTGGCAGAATGGACTTTCGATCAGTATATAGCTGATTACTATAAACAGTTTGAGGGTAAGACGGTTAAAAATCCGGTTGCTGTGCCGACTGAACTATACCCACATAGCGTAAGAGGAGGTTCTTTTGATAGCCAGCCTGATGAACTTCGATCGACTGCCCGTATGGTATCTGATCCTATATGGAAGCAATTAGATCCACAAATACCGAAATCTAATTGGTGGTTTCCCGAAGCTCCATTTATTGGGTTACGTCTTGTTCGTCCAGTTAACCCACCATCACAGGAAGAAATTATGATTTATTATAATCAAGAACCTATAAAGGATTTTTAATAAGTAAATTACAACACCTAAACTAATGCAACATTTTAAAAGGAGAGATTTTATTAAAGCCGGATCCCTATTAACGGGGGCAGCTGCTTTGTCGTCGGTACCAGTATCGAGTGTGTTTGCTGCTGGAAGTGATGTGATCAAGATTGCCTTGATCGGCTGTGGCGGACGTGGTACCGGTGCCACGTTTGATGCGTTTGCTTCAGGGCAAAACTTGAAGTTGGTTGCGATGGCAGATGCCTTCCAAGATAATCTAGAAAAGACTTACCAAACTATAAAAGAAAAATTTGGTGATAAGGTAGATGTGCCGGACAGTCGTAAATACGTCGGTTTTGATGGCTATAAAGCAGCTATTAGAGATGCAGATGTGGTATTACTTGCTACACCTCCCGGCTTTCGTCCTATCCATTTTGAAGAAGCTGTAAAAGCGGGCAAACATGTTTTTATGGAGAAACCTGTTGCAGTCGATATTCCAGGTATACGGAAGGTACTAGCTGCTGCAGCTGAGGCTAAAAAGAAAAAATTAAATGTCGTCGTAGGGTTACAACGACGTTATCAAACGAATTATAGAGAAGCCATTAAGCGCATACAAGATGGTGCCATTGGCGATGTCGTTTCCGGACAGGTTTATTGGAATAGTGGGGGCGTTTGGGTTCGCCCGCGCGAACCAAAACAAACGGAAATGGAATACCAGATGCGAAATTGGTTTTATTTCAACTGGCTTTGTGGCGATCATATTGTGGAGCAACACGTGCATAATATCGATATTGCCAATTGGGTAAAAGGAAAGTATCCTGTTTCTATTCAAGGGACAGGGAGTCGAGCCCACCGTACCGGTAAAGATTACGGTGAAATATATGATAACTTCGCTATCGAACTTACTTACGACGATGGTGCTGTGGTATATAGCCAATGTAGACATTTTGAAGGCGTATCCAACCGTGTGGACGAAACTTTTCAGGCAACTAATGGGCGCGCTTTCCTTTCTGCAGGAAACCAGGCAATACTATGGGATACCAACGGAAACGAAATATACCGTCATGATCCCAAAGGCAATCCAAACGCTTATCAGCAGGAGCATAAAGAACTTTTTGCGGCAATAGCTAAAAATGAATATGTGTTTGACGACGCGCAGCATGGAGCGTATAGCACACTTACGGGTATTATCGGTCGTAATGCTTGCTATACGGGAAAGATCATTAAATGGGAAGAGGCCCTAACCTCCACTGTTGATCTGTCTCCTGATGTTTACGCCTGGGATGCCTTGCCTAAAATCGTTCCGAATGAAAACGGAGAATATCCTTATCCCATTCCGGGCAAAAATACAGATCGTTATATATAGAACGTGTTAAAAGGAGTATTCATATCGTGTTTAATATGCTTAGGTTGTTTGGCTTATGCCCAGCAACCTAAATTTACTATTGATGGCAAGGCACAGGGTACATCTTATCACATTCAATACTATGCGCCAAATTCTATCGTTTCTAAAATACAGATAGATAGCGTGCTGCAGGTAATTGACCGCTCCATGTCGCTGTATGACGACCAATCTCTCATCTCGATTTTTAATAGAGCAGATAGGGATATAGAATTGGACAAACACATGGCGAAGGTAGTGCGACGTTCGTTTGATCTAAATCAACTGTCAGATGGTATTTTTGATATAACCGTAATGCCTTTGGTAAATTTGTGGGGGTTTGGTCCAAATCGAATTCACACATTTCCTGAACGCCAGACAATTGATAGTATATTGCAATTTGTGGGCATGGATAAACTGGTTTTAAACGACAATATGCTAACGAAGAGTGACGAAAGAGTACAGGTAGATTTAAATGGAATAGCGCAGGGATATTCAGTGGATGTAATTGCTCAATTTTTGGATGGTAAGGGAGTTGAAAGCTATTTGGTTGAATTAGGTGGCGAAATAAAGGTAAAAGGTTATAAGGATGTTAACATACCTTTTGAGATTGCTATCGAAAGTCCGCAGAACGGAAAATATTCGAATGTTATACTGCAATTGACGGATAGGGCAGTGACCACATCTGGAAATTATAGACGGACATTTGATTTGGAAGGACGTCGGATCCATCACCATATAAATCCACAGGACGGCTACCCCATACAAAATAACGTAGCCAGCGTCACGGTTATAGCACCTACAGCTATGGATGCAGATGGGTATGACAATGTATTTATGGCAATGACACCGGAGCAGGGAATAGAGCTAGCAAACAGACTCGAATACATCGACGTCTATATTATTTATCAGGATAAAGGTCGGTTTAAAGAAGCTTTTTCAGCAGACTTTCACCGATATATAAAAAATAATTAACCGATTAAATTTAAATAGAATGAAACGAGCAGATTTTATAAAAAGTGGTGCAGCGTTTATTGGAAGTACAACTATTTTAGGTAATGAAATTATGGCAGCAACAAAACAAAATAAAGAAGGAGATACCTTCCAATTAGATTATGCCCCGCATCAAGGCATGTTTTCGGCAACAGCTGGTAAAAACTTTGTTGATGAAATCAAGTACATGCATGAATTGGGATTCCGTAGTATTGAGGACAACGGTTTACCTACTCGACCAGTAGAAGAACAAACAAAAATAGGAGAGACCTTGGCCAAATTAGGTATGCGCATGGGCGTATTTGTTGTGCCTAAAGGAGGTAACGGAGCTAATACTTTGGCCGCCGGAAAACAGGAACATATTGATATTTTCTTGAAAGGATGTAAACAATCGGTAGAAGTGGCAAAACGGGTCGATGCCAAGTGGGTAACCGTTGTTCCGGGCGACTATCAGCGTAATCTGCCGATAGGTGTTCAAACGGCCAACGTGATCGAAGGATTAAAACGTGGTGCCGATATTTTTGAACCACATGGTATTACTATGGTGTTGGAGCCATTAAGCGATACCCCAGATTTATTTCTTCGATATACGGATCAAACCTATGAAATATGTAAGGCCGTTGGAAGTCCATCTTGTAAGATATTATATGATGCATACCATCAACAAAAAAATGAAGGTAATCTTATCAATCTCATGGATATGTGTTGGAGTGAGATTGCGTATATCCAGGTAGGCGATAATCCAGGAAGAAAAGAGCCCACTACAGGAGAAATCAATTATAAAAATGTATTTAAATGGTTGAAAGAAAAAGGCTATACAGGTATTGTGGGGATGGAACACGGAATGTCGAAATCTGGTGTGGAAGGCGAAAAGGCATTGGTCAATGCTTATCGGGAAGTAGACAATTTTTGAGTGAATTTATATAAAATAAAGGAGAAGTAATATATTTATACAAAAATAAACCTATTATCAGATGTCAACATCCATAAGATTTAAGCTATCTTTTATGATGTTCCTCGAATTTTTTATCTGGGGAGCATGGTTCGTAACGTTAGGAACTTTCTTGATTCAAAACTTACAAGCTGAACCTTTTCAGATTTCCAACGTATTTTCGACACAATCATTAGGCGCTATTATTGCACCATTTATTATTGGTATGATTGCCGACCGTTATTTTAATGCGGAAAGAATCCTAGGTATTTTACATTTAATTGGAGCATTTCTCATGTTCCAGATGTATAAGGCGACGGATATAGCTACGTTTTATCCTTACGTTTTAGCATACATGATTCTGTATATGCCTACTTTGGCATTGGTTAATTCCGTGTCCTTTAGGCAATTAACAAATCCTGAAACACAATTTTCGAGTATTCGGGTATGGGGTACTATCGGGTGGATTGTCGCGGGATTGGCTATTAGCTTCATATTCCAATGGGATTCACCAGCGGGTGCACAACAGGGTGCTTTGCGAAATACCTTCGTGATGGCTGGCATCGCTTCGGCTGTATTAGGGTTGTTCTCTTTCATTTTACCAAAAACACCTCCAATAAAAGTGGATTCGGTAGAAAAGCCTTCGTTTGCCTCCATTATAGGATTGGACGCGGTCAAGCTATTAAAAGATAGGAACTTCTTAATTTTCTTTATTTCGTCTATCTTAATATGTATACCGTTAGCTTTCTATTATTCCAACGCCAATCCATTCTTGGTGGAGATTGGTTTATCCAATGCGACAGGGAAAATGGCTATAGGACAAGTTTCGGAAGCGGTATTCTTATTATTGTTACCGGTATTATTTGTTCGTTTTGGTTTTAAGAAAACGATTCTAATCGGTATGTTGGCATGGGTAGTACGTTATCTTTTGTTTGCCTATGGAAATGCCGGTGACTTATCATTTATGTTAATTATTGGTATTGCGCTACACGGTATATGTTACGATTTCTTCTTTGTTTCGGGGCAAATTTATACCGATAGTAAAGCAGGCGTAAAGTATAAAAGTGCCGCTCAGGGATTGATTACGTTAGCGACTTACGGTGTGGGACAATTGATAGGTTTTTGGGTTGCCGGTTTTATTGGAGACAAATACCAAAGTATAAAGGAAACAGACGTAGCTGCATTTTGGCAACAAATATGGATTGTGCCAGCTGGTATTGCATTTGTTGTCATGATCTTATTCATGATTTTATTTAAAAATGAGAAAGTAGAGAGTAAAACAGTATAAAAAAAACAAATTAAAAAAATAGAAAAGGTATGGCAGATAATGTTTATGATGCAATTGTCATCGGATCAGGCATCAGCGGTGGTTGGGCAGCGAAGGAGCTTACGGAGAAAGGGCTGAAAACCATAATGCTGGAGCGCGGGAGAAACGTTGAGCATATAAAAGACTATCACGCGAACAAAGATACTTGGGAATATCCGCATAGAGGAGGTCGGACCAAGCAAATGGAAAAAGATTATCCCGTATTGAAACGAGATTACCCGTTGAACGAGAAAAACCTGGATTTTTGGGTAAATGAAAAAGAGAGTCCGTATACTGAAGTTAAGCGATTTGACTGGTATCGCGGTTATCATGTAGGTGGTCGTTCTTTAATGTGGGGACGCCAGAGTTACCGTTTCTCCGATTTGGATTTTGAGGCAAATATAAAGGATGGACACGGTACAGATTGGCCGATTCGGTATGCTGATATTGCGCCGTGGTATAGTTATGCAGAGAAATGGGCTGGTATTTCAGGTAATAGGGATGGTCTTGATGTGTTACCAGACGGTGATTTTCTTCCCGCGATGGATTTTAATGTGGTGGAGAAAGATCTAGCTACTCGTTTGCAAAAAGAATACAATGGGAAACGCCATTTTATTATGGGAAGAACGGCTAATATTACAAGGCCTCATCATGGACGTGTAAATTGTCAATATCAAAACCAATGTTGGTTAGGTTGTAATTTCGGCGCTTATTTCAGTACACAATCTTCTACGTTACCTCCTGCAGTGGCGACCGGTAATTTAACACTTCGTCCTTTCTCTATTGTTACGCGGATATTATATGATAAGGATACACAGAAAGCAACAGGTGTAGAAATTGTTGACGCAGAAACGAACCAAACCTATGAATTCCATGCAAAGGTCATCTTCGTGTGTGCTTCGGCATTCAACTCGACTTGGGTATTAATGAACTCCGCTACTGATGTTTGGGAAGGCGGTTTGGGAAGTAGCTCTGGTGAGCTTGGTCATAATGCAATGGATCACCATTTTCGTTGTGGCGCCAGTGGTACGGTAGAGGGGTACGAAGATAAATATATTTTCGGACGGCGGCCGACTGGCTTATATGTACCTCGATTTGTTAATGTACCTGGTGACGATAAAAAACGGGATTATGTACGTGGATTTGGGTACCAAGGAGCGGCAAGTCGAGGCAGATGGTCTGGTGAAGTTGCAGAAATGAGTGTTGGCGGTGATTGGAAAGATGCTATGCTGGAGCCAGGTAGCTGGAGTGTTGGCTTTGGGGCATTTGGAGAAATCCTACCGTACCACGAGAATAGAATCTATCTCGATAAGGATAAGAAAGATAAGTGGGGGTTACCTGTGTTAGCCATGGATATGGAGATCAAAGATAATGAATTAAAAATGCGTCCGGATATGATGGATGAGATGAAAGATATGCTAGAGAAAATAGGTGTTAAAAATGTCAGCACTTATGATAGTATCTATGGTTTCGGTCAAGGAATTCATGAAATGGGGACGGCACGCATGGGGACCGATTCCAAAAACTCTGTATTGAACAAACATAATCAAGTTTGGGATGCGAAAAATGTATTCGTAACTGATGGTGCGGCGATGACTTCGGGTGCTTGTGTCAATCCATCGTTAACATATATGGCATTAACAGCACGTGCAGTAGATTTTGCAGTTAGCGAGCTTAAGAAAGGGAATCTATAAATCAGCTTAACTAAATAAAGTATCACATCATGAAAGAAACAAATAGCTCAAGAAGAAATTTCATAAAAAATGCGGCTTTAGCTGCAGCAGGTTTTATGATTGTTCCTCGTCATGTATTGGGTGGAAATGGATTTATTGCACCAAGTGACAAGTTGTCCATCGCTGGAATAGGTGTAGGTGGTAAAGGTCATGGCGACATTATGTCTTTTCACAAAAGCGGGAAAGCAGAAATCGCCTTTTTATGTGATGTAGACGATCGTCGCGCTGCAGGAGCGATAAAAAACTTTCCAAAAGCTAAATATTATAAAGATTATCGCGAGATGTTGGACAAGGAACATAAGCATATAGATGCTGTTTCTATTTCTACTCCGGATCATAACCACGCGATCCAAACATTAGCTGCCATGGAATTGGGTAAGCACGTCTACGTACAAAAACCATTGACACACGATGTCTGGGAAGCGCGCGTGTTAACAGAGGCCGCAAAAAAATATAAGGTCGTGACCCAAATGGGAAACCAAGGCGCGTCAAACGACGGTCCACGGGAGATCCGAGAATGGTATGAAGCTGGATTAATAGGCGATGTCCACACCATCTACTGTTGGACAGATAGACCGGTGTGGCCTTCTGGTATTCCTTGGCCAACTCAAATAGCATCGGTGCCGAAGGAGTTAGATTGGGATCTTTGGTTAGGAACGGCTCCTTATAAAGACTATATTGAAAAACTTGTACCATTCAATTGGCGCGGTTGGTGGGATTATGGTACCGGAGCATTGGGTGATATGGGCTGTCATCTTCTAGAAGTGCCTTTTAGTACCTTAGGACTTCAATATGTACAAGATGTACAGGCAACTGTGGGTACTATCTATGTGGATGAATTCAAACGAGGCTATTTCCCAGAAAGTTGTCCGCCATCGAGCCACGTTACAATGACCTTTCCAAAAACGGAAAAAACCAGTGGACCGATTACTTTACATTGGATGGATGGTGGTATACAGCCCGCGCGTCCGGATGAATTAGAACCTAACGAAGTTTTCGGTGATGGTGGTAACGGTATCTTATTTGTTGGTACAAAAGGAAAGTTGTTAGCAGATACTTATGGTGATAATGCCCGTTTGCTTCCAACTAGCCGCAAAGAAACTGTAGCACAAAAATATGCGCGTGTTCAGGGCAAAGCAAGCGGACATTATGCCCAGTGGGTAGAAGCTTGTATTGCAGGATATGGGAATATGGAAGTCAGCGCACCATTTGAGATTTCAGGACCACTTACCGAAGCTATTTTAATGGCAAACCTAGCTATTCGTGGGGCAGATCTTCAAGTGGATGGTAGGTTCCCAGGTAGAAATCTCAAGTTATTATGGGATAAGGATGCCATGAAGGTAACCAACTTTGACCTCGTCAATCAGTTTGTGAAACGGGAATACCGCCAAGGATGGGATATAAATTATAACATTTAATTTTAAGTAGATTAAAATGAATAGAAGAGAAGCAATTCAACGGGTGGCCATGCTTATTGGGGGTTCTGTTATCGGAGCCAACTTATTTCTGGAAGGGTGTACAAGACCCGCGACCAAAGAAGTGGCGGCGTTGTTTGAAAAGGATACGATGAATTTCTTGGGAGACCTCGCAGAAGCGATTCTACCGGAAACATCAACCCCGGGTGCTAAGGAAGCAGGTGTTGGTGAATTTATTCCGGTGATGATCCGGGATTGTTATGATCCGCAGGACCAAAAGGCTTTCCTAGAAGGTTTAGGCGGGGTAGACGAGCTGTCGAAAAAGGAATTCGGCAAAAAATTCCAAGAACTTTCAAAAGACGAACAATTACAATTTGTCAATATGTTGGATAAGGAAGCTAAAGAATTCCAAAAAGAAAGAGGACAGAAGCAAAGTGAATTAGCTGAAGGTGCAGAACCACTTCCTAATCATTTCTTCCATATGTTGAAACAGATAACATTGACTGGATTTTTTACTTCGGAGGTTGGAATGACGAAAGCGTTGCGCTATGTTAAGATTCCGGGTAAATATGATGGTAACTATCCTTATAAAAAAGGAGAAAGAGCATTCGCGTCTTAATTACGTACGGTTAGCAATTTTATGTAAATTCAATAAGCATCCAAACAGGGCAACCTTGTTTGGATGTTTTTTTCGTATGGTTATATAGTTGCAAATAAATGTTAAAAAGTAAGCAATAATGTAAATATTTTGTTGTTATGTATAAAACGTCAAAATCAAATAATTATATTTAGCTAGGACAGAAAAACGAGAATATTTACATAAAAAACTGGGTATATGACGGCACAAATCATCGAAAAAGAACATATTGGGGATTATAAGATTATTCCAGCTGAAGTAGACAATACAGCTACGTTATATGACAAACTATGGGCGGCACAGCGTCTAGGCAATGAGTTTAAATCCAAAACGACCATTGTTTTCCAAACGGAGGACGGGCCAAAACGGATTGAAACAACGGTATGGTCATTAACGGAGCAGTATATTCAAATTAAGAATGGCGTACTTATTCCGTTGAAATCAATTATAAAAGTTGATTTTTAAATCTTTTCTCAAGCTTTTCCAAAGTGCCAGCCTTTGGAAAAGCTATAAAATAGACACAATTTATGCGAAATAATATTTCGTTTAAAAAATTAAAATACTGTTATTCAGTTATTTATATTGTTTATATAAACAATATATTTTTCAAAATACACAAACACCTAAAAAATGTCCACGTCAAACCAAATTTAATTTTGTTTCTTGCTAAGTTAATGTATATACTTCTGTTTGTCACTTACTTACATTCATTAAAAGAATTATTTATTCATATCTATCATACGCTTCCATAAAGGTTTTACGCATAGACTTAAATTGTTCTACTACCTGACTTATAAATGTCTCATCGAGAAGTTCAAATACGCCATTCACTCCGCCTATTACGTCTGTTTCTGCTAACTTATAAGATTGTTCCAATGCACCCTGTTCAAACTTAATGATGAATTTTTGATTCATTGAAAAAATAGATATTTTGCAATCCGGATGAGGAAGTTCTGCTATTACTCTCATATTTTAAAAATTAGATAAAAATAAAGCTCCACAATTTGGTTGTGGAGCTTTTGAATTTACACGAAATTGGGCATTAAACCAACCCTTGTGCTTTCATAGAAGCGCCGACTTTAATAAAGCCTCCGATATTTGCACCTTTTAAATAATTAATATAGCCATCTTCTTCCTTGCCATATTTAAGACAAGTTTTGTGAATATTATCCATAATACCTTTTAAACGGGCATCTACCTTTTCTGCATGCCACTGCTGTCCGATAGAGTTCTGTGACATTTCAAGACCAGAAACAGCTACGCCACCAGCGTTTGCAGCTTTTCCGGGAGCAAAGTGAATTCTAGCTTTATGGAATATTTTAATAGCCTCAGCGGTAGAAGGCATGTTAGCACCTTCGGCGACACATACACAACCTTGTTTAACAAGCTGCTTAGCATCTTCAGCATCCAATTCATTTTGGGTAGCGCAGGGAAGAGCAATATCGCATTTAAGATGCCATGGCGTTTTTCCTGCATGAAAAGAGGCAGCCTTAAATTTTTGTGGATATTTAGATAATTCACGTCCTAACGTCGCAACGTAACTCAATTTCTCCAGTGTCAGCCCTTCTGGGTCATGTAGTGTACCTGTACTATTTGATAAGGAAATCACTTTAGCACCTAAATGTATGGCTTTCTCTGCTGCATAATAGGCAACATTGCCAGCGCCTGATATAGTGATCGTTTTTCCAGCTATTTCTTCATCTATATTTTCAAAAATACACTCGACGAAATAAAGCAAACCATATCCTGTCGCTTCCGGACGAATAAAAGAACCTCCCCAGTGTTTACCTTTTCCAGTTAATACACCTGTGAAGTTATTTTGAATACGTTTATACTGACCAAACATATACCCGACCTCACGTTCTCCTACACCTATATCTCCAGCGGGAACATCTGTTTCCGGTCCAATATGGCGATATAGTTCCGTCATGAAGCTTTGACAAAAGCGCATAATTTCCATATTGGACTTGCCTTTAGGATCGAAGTCTGAACCGCCTTTTCCTCCACCAAGGGGTATTCCTGTCAAGCTATTTTTGAACACCTGCTCAAAAGCTAAAAATTTTAGAATACTTAAGTTTACAGTGGGAGAGAAGCGGAGCCCTCCTTTATATGGTCCAATCGCACTGTTCATTTGCACACGATATCCACGGTTTACCTGAACTTCATTTTTGTCATTTAACCATGTTACCCGAAAAGAAACTACACGCTCTGGTTCGACAATGCGCTCTAATATTTTTAAATCACTCCAAGTTGGATGGCGCTCGTTAATATAAGGTATCAAATCTTCGGTAACCTCGGCAACAGCCTGTAAAAATTCCGGTTCGTTTGGATTTCTTTCCTCCACGTAATTAATAAACTTCTTAAAGTTAAGTGACATTTGTTATGAATTATAGTTGTTATTTACCCTCAGATTGCTAATTTATTAAAAAAAATGAAGAATGGCGAATATTCGTTAAAATAATGTCAAGAGAAACGTAAATCGGTTATAATGGGAGGTTATATAAACTCTATTTAACATAATGTCAATTATAGGTCTTTTTATATTTTAGAATTTGACCATTCCTCTTTAAATAAAAAAAGCAACACTTAATTAGTGTTGCTTTTTTTATTGTTACCTATATATTAATTAGGCTACATTCTCAATCATTAAAGCGCCAACGGTTAAATTCGTTCGGGGGTCAATTAATATACCTTGAGAGTTCTCCGGAAAATCACGATTTAGATCAAAGACAACATCACCAGCCGCCTTAAGCTCTATTTTGGCAATATCATTCAGCTGAATGTCTGTTTCATATTGCTTTTCCTGCGTATTTACGTCAAATTTATAGAGAACGTCAGCCACCTTAACTTTAGTGACTGTTGTATGATTTTGTAGTAAATAGATTTGATTTTTATCCAAAGGTTTATTATCAAACCAGCATATATTTGCCTCAAAATTTCTTTCCGCCAATGGTGGTTGAGAAACAGCTACGAGGATATCTCCTCTTGAAATGTCAACATCGTCTGCTAAATGAACAATAATAGATTGTCCATTCTGTGCTTGATCCAATGGTTCTTCGGCTAATTCCAAGCTTTTTACCCTGCTCCTCGCTCCGCTTGGTAGCACCATAACCTCATCTCCTGTCTTTAGTCCATCGCCTAAAACACGCCCAGCGTAGCCTCTATAATCGTGTAAATCATCTGTTTGTGGCCGTACTACCCATTGTACAGGAAAACGCCACGGCTGTGGCTTTTTATCCTCTATATTAACCGTTTCCAGATAATCTAATAAGGAAACTCCTTCATACCAAGGCGTATTCTCCGAACGATTTACGATATTATCTCCTTTTAAAGCAGAAACCGGAATAAAATCCACATTTTCAAGTCCCAATCGGCTAGCCAGTGTTAGATAATCTGCTTTAATCTTTTCGTAAACAAACGGATCAAATCCAACCATATCCATTTTATTGACACAAACGAGCACCTTCTTTAATGACAATAATTTGGCAAGGAACGAATGACGTTTCGTTTGTTCAATAACTCCTTTACGTGCATCAATTAAAATAATAATCAACTCAGAATTTGATGCTCCGGTTATCATATTACGTGTGTACTGTATATGACCTGGTGCATCAGCAATAATAAATTTCCGCTTTTCTGTTTGAAAATATTTATACGCTACATCAATAGTGATTCCCTGCTCGCGCTCAGCTTTCAGACCGTCTGTTAATATCGCCAGGTCAACCGTTCCATCATTATTTTTTCGGTTGGCTTTTTTTATAGCCTCTAATTGATCGTCTAAAATCGAATTGGTATCATATAACAATCTACCAATCAACGTACTTTTTCCGTCATCTACAGAGCCTGCTGTTATAAATTTCAGTATATTCATTTCTCTCTAGCTTACTTCCTTAAAAATATCCCTGTTTTTTACGTTCTTCCATCGCCGCTTCCGAAACTTTATCGTCCATCCTTGCGCCTCTTTCGCTTACCGTTGAAGCCTTTATTTCTTCGATGATATCATCAAGTTCCGTCGCAACGGAATCTACAGCTGCTGTACAGGTCATGTCACCTACTGTTCTGAAACGAACTGATTTATGCTCTACAATATCCTCTTCGTCTATTTGTAAAAATGGTGCGGCTGCCATCCATTGTCCATTTCGCAATACAACATCCCGTTCGTGACTAAAATATATCAAAGGTAATGCAATATTTTCTCGTTTAATATAATTCCAAACGTCCAATTCCGTCCAGTTTGAAATTGGAAACACCCGAACATTTTCCCCTTTATGGATTTTTCCGTTTAAGATATTCCACAGCTCTGGACGCTGACGTTTTGGATCCCATTGTCCGAATTCATCACGTACAGAAAAAATACGTTCTTTTGCCCTAGCTTTTTCTTCATCTCTCCGAGCCCCACCTATGCAAGCGTCAAAACCATACTTCTCGATTGTGTCCAAAAGAGTCACGGTTTGTAGAGGATTTCGACTTGCATTTTTTCCTTTTTGCTCTATGGCTTTTCCTTGATCGATACTTTCCTGCACTAACCCGACAATGAGTTTTTCGCCTAACTGCTCGACCAACCAATCTCGAAATTCAATCGTTTCCGGAAAGTTATGACCTGTGTCAATATGTACTAACGGAAAAGGAAATTTTCCCGGTCGAAAAGCTTTTTTTGCCAAATGTACTAACGTTATCGAATCTTTTCCTCCCGAGAACAAAAGTGCAGGATTCTCAAATTGTCCCGCTACCTCACGCAGGATATATATTGCCTCCGCTTCTAAATGATCTAAATAATCCATCTTCTATTTATAATCTATTGACTGTTTATTGTGTGACATGTAGACCACATTCTTTTTTACTTTTATCTTCCCACCACCATCTGCCGGCTCGGAAGTCTTCCCCTTTACGTATTGCCCGGGTACAAGGCTGGCAACCTATACTTGGGAAACCCTTATCATGTAAGGGGTTATAAGGTATACCATTCTTTTTCAAGAAGCTTTCTACTTCTTCTAATGTCCAATGAAACAAAGGGTGTATTTTAATAATATTGTTTGCAGCATCCCATTCTACATTTTCCATATCTTCTCGATTGGAGGACTGTTCAGCACGGATACCCGTAATCCATATTTCAAATCCTTGTATGGCACGACGTAAAGGTTCTATTTTACGTATATGGCAACATTCTTTCCGATTCTCTACCGATTCATAGAAGCTGGAGGGTCCTTTTTCCGTTACCATTTTCTCTACAGCAGCGGTATCTGGATAATAAGCTTTTATCGGAAGCTTATACTTCTCGAGTGTCCTATTCCATACATAATATGTTTCCGGAAAAAGACGTCCCGTTTCCAATGTAAAAAGAGAGATTTCTTTTCCGGACTGTGCAATCAGATGTGTGATAACCTGATCTTCTATACCGAAAGAAGTCGAAAAAACCGTTTTTGGACCGTATTTTCGTTGCACATGCTCAACAATTTCTGCAGCGTTCAAGCCTTGTATTTCCTGCTTAATTTGTGCTATCATACGATTTCTTAACTAAAACATCTTTTGTGTGTGCATTTAAAGCACGTACCTTTTCTTGAAAGTCACCTTTTAAATTATCTCTTAGCTGTCCCATTAATTCCAGCGTTTCATCAATTTCTTCCGGAAGCAGCTCGTTAAGAAATTCTTTAAGTCGTTTGGCTATCGTAGGTGATTTACCATTCGTTGATATCCCGATTTTAAGATTACCCTTGCAAACCACCGAACCCAAGTAGAAATCACATAATGTAGGTTTATCAGCAACATTCAACAAAATGTGACGTTTGCTGGCTAGCTGACGAATATGCGCGTTCAATGTCGTATTATTCGTCGCCAACATAATCAAATCTATATTGTTGATATCACTTTCGTCAAACAGTCGCTCTGACACGTCTATATTAGTTTTTCCTTTAACGAGCGTGTAAACTTCGGGGTTGACTTCTGCCGCCACGATATGTACCTTGGCTTCGGGTGAATTGGCTAATATCGCTTCCAATTTTTCCAACCCCACGTTTCCAGCTCCTACCAACAGGGTTTGAACCTGATGAAGTTTCACATATATGGGAAACAGTTCGTTCATCTAAAATTAAACAGTAAGTGACTGAAGTTCTTTTTTTATATTTTCAAATGCTTGGTGTTTAGCAACGACATCGCCCAAAACGATAATTGCAGGCACCCCCACTAGATTTCGTTCTGCCTCTTCTAAGATGTTGTCTATCCGTCCTAATGCAATGCGTTCATTTGGTAAAGACCCATTTTGAATCAGCGCTATTGGCAATTGGCCTTTGCCATGTTGTTGATAAAAATCAACGATTTGTGCCAATTTAGCATATCCCATAAGGACAACAACAGTAGCACGGGTATGCACCGCCGACTGCAAGTCATCTGACAGACGTCCATCGGATGTAGAACCGGTAATCACCCAAAAACTTTCACTGATACCACGATACGTTAATGGAATCTGTTGCAATCCTGTCAGACCTAACGAAGAAGATATACCGGGTATCACAGCCGTAGGGATATCAAATTGTCTGACATAATCAATCTCTTCTCCTCCGCGTCCAAATACGAACGGATCTCCCCCTTTTAAACGTACGACATGACCATGCGTCAAAGCATAATCCACCAGGAGTTTATTGATATAATCTTGCGAAGTAGATATGCGTTCTGCCCGTTTGCCGACATAGATCAATGCACAAGATGGCTTGGCATACGATAACAGCTCTTCATTTACTAAAGCATCATATAGAATAACATCCGCTTCACGAATAGCTTTTATACCTTTTAGCGTGATTAGATCCGGATCTCCCGGCCCAGCTCCTACTAAAGTAATAAATGGTTTAATTTGCATTCCTTATTTCCCTCCTAATATTAAACTACACGGTTGTAGTTGTTGCCCGTAGCTCCTCTCTTCGGGCAGCAGCATCAACATAAAATGCTGTCGATTGTGTTAAATATGCTTCTGCGAACTCCTGAGAAGGTTCATATTTATTGATTTGTAATACGCGCTCTTTAAACGACGTTGAAAAAGTAAATATTTCCGTTTGCACGTATTGTGTATCAAATTCATCTATAGTCGCTATTTGTGTACTCGCATTTATTCCTTTATCCAGAAGCAATGCTTTTGCTGTCCATACAAAGGCACTATAGGCATGATATATACCGTCTGCATATTGCCCTTTTTCTAACATTATTTTTGCTAAATCCAGCTTTTCTTCTGCTTCGAATAACAACGTAGCCACTAAATCGATAACTACACCTGCACATTCTCCCACTCCGATGGCTGTATTGTATACATCATCACGTCCCCAGTCTACAAACTCGTCGTCTGTTAGATTGGTTAAATCAGCAAGGGGTTTCAGCAAACGGTAAAAATAATCTTTCGTCTGCCTGTCGTAGTAATCATGGAAATTCTCGTTTTCCAACCTATTTACTTTATAGTCATTTAAGACCAAATCTACAACCTGTGTAACCCGTTTTGTAGGTACTTTGGTAACTCTATCGGATACACGGCCAACACCATCACCAACGGTTCCGCCACCCATCATAATCTGCGCTGCTGGTAATACCTTGCCGTTAGCTTTGAGCGAAGCACCGTGAAATCCAATATGTGCTAGACTATGCTGACCGCATGAGTTCATGCAACCGGAAATCTTAATCTTCAGATTTGTTTCATAGACGAAATCTGTATGAAATTCTTCTATATATTGCTCCAGTACACGTGCCATTTCTGTTGAATTGGAAATACCTAGATTACAGGTGTCTGTTCCCGGACAGGTTGTCACATCCAATGTGCTATTGAATCCAAATCTTGCATAACCCAACTGGTGCAGCACATTATATATATGTGGAAGTGATTCTTTTCGAACGTATTTTAACAATAGATTTTGATCTTGTGTAATCCGCATATCATCAGCAACATGGCCACGAATCCCAGCTACCAGCAGCCGGGCATTGGCAGTGGATATATCTCCAGTAGGTACTTTAACATATACACCGTAGAAACCTTTTTGCTTCTGCTCGAAAACATTCGTTTTTGACCATATTTCATATGCATTTGCATCCAGAGGTTCCACAATACCCGTAAACGCAGGTGGAGGTTCCGGTTGCGTGATTTTATCTCTGTCGATGGCAAACCGTTTGTTTTTATTTGCTTTGCGCTCGATTTCAACTAACCTTAAAACTTCGTCTAATCCTAATTTTTGCACCACATATTTGAAGCGTGCCTTGTTTCTATTGTTACGCTCACCATGGCGATCAAACACACGTATAGTTGCTTCCATCAAAGGAATAAGTTCTTCTTCTGGCAAGAAATCATGTATTTTATGTGCAAGTATAGGTTGTGCGCCCAAACCACCTCCAAACATCACCGTGAAACCGCGTACTTCCTGACCGTCTATTGTTTTAACTTTAGGGATAAAGCCGAAATCGTGTATATAGGAAAAAGCCGTATCTTTTATGCTCGAGGAAAATGCAATCTTAAACTTTCGCCCCATTTCAGCACAGATGGGGTTCCGAACAAAATATTCGAATGTCGTCTGCGCGTAAGAAGAAACATCAAAAGGTTCGTCTGGATCTATCCCTGCGGCTGGAGAGGCCGTCACGTTTCGAACCGTATTACCACAGGCCTCCCGGAGTGTCATGTCATCCTCTGCTAGTTTTGACCACAGTTCGGGTGTACGATCAAGACTTACAAAGTGTATTTGAATATCTTGCCTTGTCGTGAAATGTATATTACTACTAGCATATTCATCCGAGATATCCGCGATCTTCAATAATTGCTTAAAGGTTACTTTGCCAAAAGGCAACTTGATACGTATCATCTGAACACCTGGTTGGCGTTGACCATAGATGCCTCGGGCTAAGCGTAAGGATTTAAATCTATCCTCCACAATATTCCCTTGGCGGTAAGCTCTTATTTTTTTCTCCAGCTCGATGATCTCCTGCTCTACTATTGGATTTTCTAATTCTGTTCGAAAACTTTGCATGAACCTAAACTCTTTTCTATTTACGAATTCTCTAATTTACTCCTCATTACGGCTATATTTTTATAATAGCGCGTTCGCAAAGTTACAAAATTTTTATCTATTAATAATACAAAATCTACCAATTTAGTATATATTTGTAAGAAATTTCCCGAAGTAATTCAAATAGCAAGTTAAGTGAAAATACACAATTATTTAGTATACAGCTTTTTATTTATACTTTTAACAATTTCGTGTGCTCCGAAGGTTAAAGAGGGATACGACGAAAAAAAAGGTTATACGGGAAATATCTCTATTTCCGGTGCATTTGCTTTATATCCTATCGTTGTATTATGGAGTGAAAATTTTAAAAAGGAACATCCCAATGTACGGTTTAATATTTCGGCAGGAGGCGCTGGAAAGGGTATTTCCGACGTATTGTCTAACATGGTGGATATCGGCCTAGTATCTCGAGACCTGCATCAACAGGAACTTGTGCGTGGCGCTTATCCTATACATGTGGCTAAAGATGCCGTAGTAGGTTCTTTTAACCGTAACCACCCGAATTATACCCTTTTAACAGAACGAGGTCTGACGCAAGAAGAATTAGTGGGGATTTTTGTACACAGAAAATACAAGCTTTGGAGTGATCTTGATGCTCGTTTTATAAATAAACCTATCGAAGTATACGTGCGATCGGATGCCGCAGGTGCTGCAGAAACTTGGGCCAAGTTTCTGGGAGTACACCAAGAAGGGCTAAAAGGAGTAGGTATATTTGGAGACCCCGGTTTAGTACAAGCTATTAAGGATAAGCCGCTTTCAATAGGTTTTAGCAATATCAATTTTGTTTATGATCTTAAAACAAAGCGAACGGTAGAACATATCGCTATTCTTCCGTTGGATCTTGATGGTGACGGCCATATCAATAAAGAAGAAGATTTTTACGATCATCTAGATTCCTTGACACACGCAGTCGCCACCAATCGGTACCCTTCTCCACCTTCCCGCGATTTGACATTTGTTATCCACTCCGACAAGAAGACGGCCTTATTAACGGCATTTATACAATTTGTTCTGGAAAAGGAGCAACAGGGCTATCTCCTCGAAAACGGGTATGTGCCATTGAATGACGAAATAAAGAACAATGAATTAAATAAATTAAAGTGAACTGGAGATTAATAAAAGATAAGCTAATACGGCAGAGTTTTGCTACGCTGCTGGTTTTATCCCTTGTTGTCATTGTTATTATACTCGTCGGGCTGAGTATAAAATCGATGCCCTTGCTGCGTGCTGAGCGTTTGGGCGTAATCCTTACGGAAAGTGTCTGGTCGCCAATGAACGGTAGTTTTGGATTTCTTTCCTTTATTATGGGGACAGTCTGGGTAACTTTTATATCGCTTATTATTGCCGTCCCACTTTGTGTGCTAGCTTCGGTCTATTTAGTAGAATATGCTGGTGAAGCGTTGCGCAAAATGGTTTTGCCTTTAGTGAATGTATTGGCTGCCATTCCACCTGTACTTTATGGTGTTTGGGGTGTATTATTTGTGGTTCCTTTTTTGAGCCAGTACATCGCGCCTATTGTAGGAGCAGAAACTACCGGTTACACCGTATTTGCTGGTGGAATTGTTTTGGCGGTGATGATTTTCCCGATCATGGTAAGTATTATGGTAGAAGTACTCCAGACAATTCCCTATGAATTAAAAGCAGCTTCACTGTCGTTAGGAGCTACAAAATGGGAAACCATCGTGAAAGTTATCCTGATAAAGGCCAAACCTGGATTGATAGCGGCTGTTGTGCTGGGAATTTCCCGGGCCTTTGGTGAAACAATAGCCGTTCTCATGGTCTGCGGAAACATTCCACAGATTCCGAAATCATTCTTCGACGCGGGCTATCCGCTACCCGCCTTAATTGCGAATAACTTTGGAGAGATGATGTCCATACCGCTGTATGACTCCGCATTGATGTTTGCAGCTTTACTATTGTTTGTACTTATTTTCGGATTCAATTTAATATCGCGTTTAATTCTTAACAGATTGGAGAGGAAATCATGATATCAAATGTCAAAAAGCGTCTACTAAAAGAAAAAATAGCGAAAGTGGCCATGCAACTTTCGGGTATCACCATTACCGGTTCTCTCTTTTTCATCATCGGAACGATTCTTTATAAAGGTCTTCCTTATTTATCCTGGGAAATGATCAGTCAAGCGCCGAAAGGTGGCTTTTACATCGGAAAAGAGGGTGGTATTTTGAATGCGATCTTAGGTTCGCTATACTTAGCCACCAGCTCTACTTTACTCGCCACGCTCATCGGAATTCCCATTTCCATCTTTCTGAATGTTTATGTAAAGAGCGGATCTTTTTTAGAGCGATCTTGCAAATTATTGTTTGATGTGCTTTTTGGTATTCCGTCTATTGTATACGGTGCGATTGCCTTCAGTATCATGGTTTGGGTAGGTATCCGGGCTTCATTATTGGGAGGTATTATCACGATTACCCTATTGACTATCCCCATTGTGGTGCGCACTATAGATGAGTTGTTAAGAACAATTCCTATCGATCTGAAGCATGTTACCCTTTCTTTGGGAACGACCAGATGGGAAACCGCTAAAATATGCTTAAAGTATATTAAGCCCGGTATTTTTACGGCTATTCTATTAGCATTTGGACGCGCTATAGGCGATGTAGCCGGTGTTTTGTTAACCACAGGTTTTAGTGACAATCTTCCAAAATATGTAGATGAGCCCGCCGCTACCTTACCGTTAGCTATTTTCTTTCAATTGAGTAGTCCGATTCCGGAAGTACAAGGACGTGCCTATGCTTCCGCTCTAGTTTTAACATTTATTATTTTAATAATCGTTATATGCACACATCTTCTCGCATCCAAGCAGCAGAAACACAAGACTTAGGGAATATTTCCATCCCTCATATACAAATTAAAGATCTGAACGTTGCCATTGAGGGTAAGCGTATTTTAAAAGATATCAATCTATCTATCCCTAATAATTCGGTTACTTCGATTATTGGACCGTCGGGTTGTGGAAAAACAACCCTGCTCAAAACCTTAAATCGTCTCGTAGACGACACTAAAGGCGTAGAAATTACAGGTTCGGTATTAGTGAACGGCGAAGACCTTTATGCTAAAGATGCGGAAGTTACGCATATCCGCAAAAAGATGGGGCTTCTTTCGCAAAGGCCTTTCCCTTTACCTATGTCTATTTTTGATAATGTAGCTTATGGTCCTCGAATACATGGTGAAAAAAATAAGCAGGTATTAACTCAGATCGTCGAAACCCAATTACGAAACGTTGGGTTATGGGATGAGGTGAAAGATCGGTTAGATGCTTCTGCAACCCGACTATCTATCGGACAGCAACAACGTTTATGCCTAGCTCGCGGACTCGCGGTAAAACCAGAAATTATTTTGGGAGATGAATCGACTTCGGCACTAGATCCTGTTTCTACCCAAACTATTGAAAATTTACTGATCGAACTCAAACAAGATTACACTATCGTCCTCGTCACACATATTCTTCGGCAAGCACGACGTGTATCAGATTATATCATATTTGTATATAATGGGGAAATAATAGAATTTGGAAAGACAGATGATGTCCTGCTGAATCCGAAACATGAGATTACCCAACAATACGTCAAAGGTTTTATCAGTTGATACAAAAAAGCCAAACCATCTCGCGACAGTCTGGCCAGAATTTAGTATATAACAAACAAACTTGATTATTTCTCGAAATATCGGCGTTCGATTAATGTAAGATTACGTTCCTCTTCCTCTGCTTGGTGGATTGCGCCTGTAACCGGACATTTTCCCGTTATTCCTCTAGCAATCAAGGCTCCTCCCAATGTAACACCAGAGAGAGCGGTCAATGGTTTTTTAATTACTTTCTTCAGGCTATATCCAAGAATGAAACCACCTGCTATCACGGACAGCATCCGTTCGGAACTGGTTATCGTGCCTTGTTCGCAAGCATCGTCCAGTTTCACTTTCATTGTATCTACGGCTTGTTCTATAATTCCCATAACGCATTTTTTTAAATAGAACAGTCTATTTATTCAAAATGTTTTGCTGTTTATGTAAAAAATTGTACTTTTTGAAACCCAAACAAATCATCATGAAGATTTATGTGAAAAAATACTCTGGAGAGTTGGTTCCATTTGAACCCCAAAAATTGAAACACTCCCTTTCTAAGTCAGAGGCTTCGGAAGAGGAAGTGGAGAAGGTTTTTCAACGCATACAACCGCGTCTCTATGACGGCATCAGCACGCGCGAGCTCTATGAGCTTGCCTTTGATTTACTAAAAAATCACCGTGATTCCTACGCCGCCAGGTATTCTTTAAAAAAAGCTCTTCGAGATTTAGGACCAGAAGGCTTTTATTTTGAAAAATGGATCGGTAAATTGTTTGCCAATGCGGGCTATCAAACGATTACAGGGAAAACCGTACAGGGACATGCCGTAACGCACGAAATTGATGTTATTGCCACAAAAGGGGATATTATGCTGGCTATAGAATGTAAGTTTCGAAACGATGTCGATGCCAAAATATCGGTTACCACTCCTATGTATTTCCTTTCGAGAGTAAAAGATATCAAAGGGCTGTCCTTTTCATTTTTTGAAACATCCCAACAGTTTACGGATGGCTGGCTGGTGACAAACGCTTATCTTACAACAGATTCCATTCGTTTTGGTGAATACTATAAATTAAATATGTTAGCGTGGGACTATCCCGCGAAAAACAACATTAAAAACAAAGTAGACAATTTAGCGCTGTATCCTGTAACTTGTTTAACTAATTTGAACAGTATGGAAAAGTCCCTATTGCTCAAAAACGGTTGTATACTTGTTCGCGATCTAGTAGAAAACCCCAACTACCTTCAATACTTGCAAACGGCCACACACCAAAAAAAACGCATCTTGATTGAGGCACAGGAATTAATTCACAGTCTGGTTACCGAAGAAATTTAGTTTTTGTACCAGTTATTTCTTTTTTGTTTAAATTAGAATGCCTAATTGCAATTTGTAAGAAAAAAAATAAAATGACTTTAACATTTATTTAACATACTTTAACAAAAAAGGCCTCATCTTTGCATCTATATGTTTGTTATTTAAAAGGGAAAACATTATATTATCTCAATTGTGTTTTTTTAAATATTTAAGTTATGAGAAAGATGGGGTTTATTATTCAAGACATCCCTACGGAGGGGCAGGAAACATCGCCGACGGCAGCAATTATCGTGGGGGCGGTTATACTTCTACTTATTATTATTGTACTCTATAGGAGACAAAAGCGAAAATTCAATGATTAAAAAAGCGGTGGACATCTTTTCCACCGCTCTTTTGTCATGTGTGCTAATCTGCACGCTTTAATCCAAACTTTTCAATTTTATGGTATAGATGACTGCGTTGTATCCCAATATCATCGGCTGTCTTTGAAACGTTCCAACCATTTTTATCCAATTTAAAGTTGATAAATTCTCTTTCAGCATGATCTTTAAAATCTTGAAAAGATTCAAATTTATCAAAATACAATCCCTGCCCCGTCTTCGACACTTGATTGTCGCCTTCTGCTATATGGTTATTTGTGGGATTTGCATACAACGCTACTTCTCTTTCCGTAATTTTCTTATCACTCAGTATAATCAACCGCTCGATCATATTCCGCAGTTCGCGGATATTTCCAGTCCAGGGTAAGGCTTGTAAAGCTCGCATTGCTCCCTCTGTAATTTCTTTTATCGGTGTATTATACCCCCCGCATATTTCTTCACAGAAACTGGAGGCGATAATCGGAATATCCGCTGAACGTTGTTTTAGGGATGGGACATGAATTAAGATTACACTTAAACGGTGGTAAAGGTCCATCCTAAAATTACCGTTCTCGATTTCTTTCAATAGGTCCTTGTTTGTTGCAGCGATAACGCGGACATTCACATCGATTTCCTTTTCTCCACCTACACGTGTTATTTTGTTTTCCTGTAGCGCCCGCAACACCTTAGCTTGCGCCGAAAGGCTCATATCACCAATTTCATCTAAAAATAACGTACCACCATTAGCTTGTTCGAACTTTCCGATGCGTTGCTTTACGGCAGACGTAAATGAACCTTTTTCATGTCCAAACAATTCAGACTCGATGAGTTCGGAAGGAATCGCAGCACAGTTTACCTCTATTAACGGAGAACTTGCACGAGCAGATTTTTCATGAAGCCAATGTGCAACCAGTTCCTTTCCAGAACCATTCTCTCCGGTTATTAAAACCCGTGCTTCTGTAGGCGCTACCCGATCGATGGTTTCTTTTATAATACTGATTGTTGATGATTCGCCAAGTATTTCCTTGGTTTTAGAAACTTTTTTCTTTAGAACCTTGGTTTCTTTTACCAACACCCCTTTTTCCAGTGCATTACGAACTGTGATCAGCAGTCTATTGAGATCAAGTGGCTTTTCCAAAAAGTCAAAAGCTCCTTTGCGCGCAGCCTCTACAGCAGTCTCGATAGTACCATGACCGGAAATCATGATGAAAGGCGTATCGCTGATACCTTGCGCCTCCGTCAGAACCTCCATGCCGTCCATTTTGTTCATCTTGATATCACAAAGAACGAGGTCGATTTTCTCTTTTTTCAGAATATCTAATCCATCAAACCCGTTATCGGCATCCAGTACTTTGTAATCTTCATATTCCAAAATATCGCGTAACGAGCTCCTTATAGGACGTTCATCGTCGATGATTAAGATTGTCGCCATTTATATGTTTAACTTGGTGAATAACTAATATAAGTATCTTTATTAAAAAAAAAGAAGCAAACCTTATAAGCCGGGTTCTGTATCCGAATTATTTTGGATTTCTATCATTTATCTAGGCTTGCATTCACATACAAGCTCCATCAACCTACCCATTACGAATCCCGACAAGTCGGGAGAAGACGAGCAGCCTTCGAGGTTCGCAACCTATTTGGTCTTTCAACACACGAGGTTTACCGTAATGCATGTCACCATACAAGACCGTGAGCTCTTACCTCACGTTTTCACCCTTACTGCGACAAACGTCGTAGCGGTATTTTTTCTGTGGCACTTTCTGTCTCTTATTCACATAAGAGCCTTCCCGTTAGGAAGCGTGTTGCTCTATATTGCCCGGACTTTCCTCTCTCCCGCCTAAGGGCAAGACAGCGATAGAACCGGTTTGCTTCGGTGCAAAGGTAAGAAAATTATAAATCCTGTGCAATCAGATAGCCTGATGCCCAAGCCCATTGAAAATTATAACCACCCAGCCAGCCTGTGATATCCACTGCTTCGCCTCCGAAATAAAGCCCTGACTGCGTTTTTGCTTCCAGCGTACGTGGATGGAGTTCATTGGTGGACACACCACCTCGCATCACTTCGGCTCTATCATAACCCTTATCACCTGCCGGTTTAACCACGAATTTATGTATAGTATCATATATTAATTTAGCATCTGCCTTGCTTAATGATGCAATCTTCAGATCAACTGGAAGATATTTCCCCATGGCTTCTACTATCTTTTTTGTAAAATAATCGTTCAGTAGTTGCCCTACCGTTCGTTTCCCTCCTACTGTTCGCTCATTTTTGATCAGCTCCTCTAAACGGAATTTAGGGAGAAGGTCTATCGTGAAGGTCTCCCCTGCACGCCAATACGACGATATTTGTAAAATAGCAGGGCCACTCAATCCCCAATGCGTAAAAAGAATATTTTCCTCAAAACTGATCTTATCATTATAAACCCTTGCAAAAACACTGTTCCCCGCTAGTGAAGCATACCAAATCGCCTCTTTTCCGGTAATAGTTAGTGGAACGAGTGCAGGCGCCGTGGTCACAACAGACAAACGGAATTGACGCGCTGTTCGTAGGGCAAAATCGGAGGCCCCCAATTTAGCAACTGGTAAACCTCCGGAAGCGAAAACTACTTTCTTACAAAAAAGATGTTGTTCGTTTCCTTCCCTTACAAAAGATACAGCATACCCCTCTCCTTGCCTCCTGACGGATTTTACTTCGGTATGCAACCAAATATCCTGTCCAGTTTCATAGAGTAGTTTGGTAAACACAGCCACAATATCTTTGGCTTTATTTGATTTGGGGAAAAGTTGACCAAGTGTTTTTTCCTCGCCCTGAATCCCGCCAAATGTATCAAAAAAGGAAATGGTATCCTGCACTGTCCATTGGGAGAAAGCCTCGTGTAAAAAAGATAAATTTTCGGTTACAAAATTATCTGGTTCCGTGTAGAGATTCGTATAGTTGCAACGGCCGCCACCCGATATCAATATCTTGGCTCCGGGTTTGTCATTTTTTTCCAGTATCAATGTCTGCTTCCCCAATAGGCCCGCTTGCGCGGCACACATGAGGCCACAAGCCCCTGCACCGATGATAATTGCGTCGTAATTTTTCAAGGTGATGTGGTTATAGGGTTACAAGATGATAGAGAAAAAGTGATACTTTTGGAAAATCAATAAGCGATGAGTTGTTCTTTCAGCGAAATTACGCGTTGCTCGGTCCAAGATTGTTCCGCCGCTTCTAGAATACGGATAACGTCTCTTGCTTGTTGTGGTGTTATCAGGAGTTCGGCATCACCGTCCAATACCTCCACCAGATTTCGGTAGAAGTCCTGCCCAGTGCCTTTTTCACTGGGGATAGTCTCGCGTACATCTTGTCGATTTTCGATCACATTTAATCTTCCATAGGTGGATTCATCTTCCACGCCCCAATTGTCGATCTTGTGCGGGAGCGCCCCATTGCGTAACTTTTCCTCCTGTGGATCTACGCCCGGCTTCACAAAAGAACCCTGTAGGCCATATATCGCGAACCGGGGTGTTGACTCTTTGGCTAGCATCTGTCCAAATAACGAAATTTTACGCGTCGGATAACTTAAAATAAATTCAAAATCGTCTATGGCTTTAGCATGTTCGCGTTGTTTGCGCAGATCTGCAAAGACGGCATCGGGTTTTCCGAATAGTTGCAACGCCTGATCTATCAAATGTGCGCCCAAGTCATAGTGAATACCAGAACCCGGCAAATCTTGCTCCCGCCAAGCTCCCTCGCGCAGGAAGTTTCTAAAACGATCATAACGCGCTTGATAATTGACCACCGAACCTAATCTATTACTGTGTATTACTTTTTTAACCGTCTTAAAATCAGAATGAAAGCGTGCATTGTGATGCACGGTTAACACACATCCCTTTTCCTTTGCAAGCGCAATCAGTTCATCCGCTTCCGCCGTGGTATTCGTGAAGGGTTTTTCCACGACAACATGCTTTCCTGCTTCTAACGCACGTTTCGTTAGTGAAAAATGCACGTCATTGGAAGTTGCCACCACCACAATGTCCACCAGCGGATCATCTATGATTTCATCTACGGTCGATACGGCTATCGCCGAGGGATATTTGTTCGTTAAAATTTGCTGTTGCTCGGGTTTTCGAGCCGTTACTTTATACAATTCCAAGGATGGATTTCCAACAATGAAAGGTGCATGAAAGACTTGTCCTCCTATCGAAAATCCAATTAATCCTATTTTATATTTTTTTTGCATAGTGTTGATCTTCCTGTTGTTTACATCCTTTCGGGCACTTCAATTCCTAGCAACCGCATACATTCCGAAATAATCCGTGCGGCTATGGCCGACAAGTGTAAACGGAAGTTTTTCACGGTTTCATCCTCAGCTTTTAGAATACTTTCCTCGTGATAAAACTTGTTGTATAACTTGGCTAACTCATAAGCATAATTCGCCAGTTGGGCGGGCGAAAACTCTTTCGCTGAGGCTTCCAACACTTCGGGATAGCGACTTAATGATTGTATTAAATCTTGTTCATAGACAGACAGCTCAGAAGGATTTCCTAAAGAAACAGATGCGTCAAAAGAGGCTTTACGGAGCACCGACTTAATACGTGCATGGGTGTATTGAATAAATGGTCCGGTATGGCCTTGAAAATCAACAGACTCATTAGGATCAAATAATAATCGCTTTTTAGGATCCACTTTCAACAAAAAGTATTTTAATGCCCCCATGCCGATAGTATTGTACAGTGAGGACTTTTCCTCCTCTCCTAACCCCTCGGTTTTGCCTAATTCTTCGGTACGCATTTTGGCAGTTTCCAACATTTCTGCCATCAAATCATCGGCATCCACCACCGTTCCTTCCCTAGATTTCATTTTTCCTGAAGGCAAGTCAACCATACCGTAGGATAAATGGTACAAGCCTTCAGCCCAAGATTTTCCTAATTTCTTCAAAATGAGAAATAACACCTTAAAATGATAATCCTGCTCATTACCGACCACATAAATCGACTCGTTCATTTTGAACTCGTCATATTTTAGCTGAGCAGTGCCTAAATCCTGCGTAATATATACCGATGTGCCGTCTCCCCGTAACACCAATTTCTGGTCCAGCCCTTCATCTGTTAAATCAATCCAAACGGAGTTGTCTTCTTTCCGGAAGAAAACACCTTTGTCCAACCCTTCCTGAATAATATCCTTACCGAGCAGATAGGTGTTCGATTCATAATAAAACTTATCAAAATCTACCCCCAATTGCTTATAGGTTTGTTCGAAACCTTCGTATACCCAACCATTCATCGTCTTCCATAACGCGATAACGTCTTCGTCGTTAGCTTCCCATTTTTGCAACATTGCCTGCGCTTCTTTTATCAACGGGGCATTCTTTTTCGCCTCCTCTTCCGTTTGCTCCTGCTCTTTCAAAGCGTCAATTTCCTTCTTGTATTCTTTATCGAAGATAACGTAGTATTTTCCGACCAGATGATCACCTTTCAGTCCGGAAGAAGCGGGTGTTTCGCCATTTCCATATTTTTGCCAAGCGAGCATCGACTTACAAATGTGGATACCACGATCATTGACAAGATTGGCTTTCACGACATCATAGCCATAAGCTTTTAAGATCTCCGCAATCGAGTAACCTAATAAGTTGTTACGTATATGTCCTAGGTGAAGCGGTTTGTTGGTGTTGGGAGAACTATACTCCACCATGAGTTTCTTTCCATTAGCAGGGAAAGATCCAAAAGTCGGGGCTACCAATGCCGTATTGACCAGTGTTATCCAATATTGATTGGAAAGACTAATATTTAAAAAGCCCTTAATCACGTTGAAGTCAGCAATTTCTCGAACGTTTGCTTTTAACCATTCCCCGATATCTGCACCTGTCTGCTCAGGAGATTTCTTGGAGAAACGTGTTACAGGAAAAACGACAACCGTGATATGCCCCTCAAACTCTTTCCGAGTTTCCTGTAGCGTTATCTGTGCGGAAGGAATATCCGCACTATAAAGCTCCTGCACGGCGCGAATAGTCTGCGCAATTAAAGTCTGTTGAATAGAATTAGCCATGTAATTATTTCGTAATTTTTGTAACTATCTGATAATGAATGTTAAAAATTAAACCTTCGATAGCAAGGTATTCATCATGAAAGTATATCTTTGCCAAAAATAATAAAAAATGCAAAGCTATCAGGAATTTCTTGACTTAAGTGTTGGTTTTCCACAAGACGGGTTCGAAGTTATCGACGACGAATTGTACTTCCACGATCTGAATTTGATGGAGATGATAGAGACGTATGGCACACCATTGCGTTTTACCTATTTACCTATCGTCAGCAAAAAAATTCAACAAGCAAAAATTTTGTTCCAAACAGCCATTCTAAAGAATGACTACCGAGGAACTTATAAATACTGTTATTGTACAAAATCTTCACACTTCAAACATATCGTTGAAGAAGCGCTGAAAAATGACATCCATTTGGAGACGTCATCTGCTTTTGATATGCCGATGATTGATGCTCTAGAGCGTGCCGGAACGGTCAGTAAGGATATTACCGTAATCTGTAATGGCTTCAAGACCTACCAATATAAGCAGTATATCATTGATATGATCCACGATGGATTTAAAAATATTATTCCTGTCCTGGATAACAAAGAAGAGTTTAATTTGTATGATGATGAGATCGAGCTGGACGAGCCTTGTGCGCTTGGTATCCGCATCGCATCGGAGGAACAGCCAGATTCACAATTCTATACATCTCGGTTGGGTATACGGTCGGAAGATGTT
This sequence comes from Sphingobacterium corticibacterium, assembly GCF_004208525.1. Lineage (GTDB taxonomy): Bacteria > Bacteroidota > Bacteroidia > Sphingobacteriales > Sphingobacteriaceae > Sphingobacterium > Sphingobacterium corticibacterium. The sequence continues at coordinate 899,492 of NZ_SGIT01000001.1, forward strand.
ATCGATTTTTATAACAATAAAATTGTAAACAATCCAAATTTCAAGGTCAAACTATTACATTTCTTTATCAACTCCGGTATTTCCGATACACCGTATTACTGGAATGAGCTGGAGAAATACGTGACGTTATACTGTAAATTTAAAAAAGTAAACCCAGACCTCGATACCCTTGATATCGGCGGAGGCATGCCGTTTAAAGATTCTTTAGTACATGATTTCGATTATGAATATATGGTAAACGAAATCATTAATCGCATCAAACAGATCTGTGCACATCATGAGGTAATGGAACCCGATATTATTACCGAGTTCGGTAAATATACGGTAGCAGAAGCGTCCGGTATTTTGTATAAAGTATTGGGGCGTAAACAGCAAAATGACCGGGAAAAATGGTTTATGATTGATGGTTCTTTTATTACCAATCTGCCGGATGTCTGGGCGTTAAACCAAAAATATATCCTCTTGCCTATAAATAACTGGGATTCGGAATACGAGCGTGTCACGTTAGGCGGTATTACTTGTGACGGACAAGATTATTACAATCAGGAAGCGCATATGGATTCTATTTTTATGCCGAAAACCCGTAAGGTACAATACGTTGGGTTTTTCCACACGGGCGCTTATCAAGATGTGTTAAGCGGTTATGGTGGTATACATCATTGTTTGCTACCTTCGCCTAAGCATGTGCTGATCCGTAGAAACCGCGATGAGACATTCAATTTTGAAGTTTTTGGAGAAGAGCAGAATTCTAAACAGGTGATGAAGTTGTTAGGCTATCAGTAATGAGTATTGCATGATGAGCATAAGCATCGGAGTATTCCGGTGCTTTTTTTTTACTATACTTTGCATTTTAGATCGGACGATGGTCTTGGTAGATGTTTTTTAACTTGCTATTTTAGGCAATTAAAATAAGAACAATGAAATACTACTTTCGTCTGCAATATGCTATTTTCCGACGCCAAATAGAAGATATAGGGTTTCCGTTTATAGTCGGTCTATTGCTATGCCTGTTATTATACATTGCCTTGTTTGCCGTTGCGATAAAATACCCGCAGTATGCTCCTTGGATACTCGGGTATGTATCTATTTCCCTATTATACAAGCTAGCCAATAGGGACAGAACCGATTTTCTTAAAAATATATATACAAGACAAGGGTTCTTGACCATAAGATTTGCTGAAAATATAGGTTGTATTCTGCCCTTTATACCCATAGCTATTTATGGAAGGGAGTGGTTGCTAGTCATACTCCTTCTTTTATTGGGTATGATATTTACCATTATTTCCATTAAAAGGATAGCAACCCGAAATATACCAACCCCCTTTCGTAGTTCCGCATTTGAGTTTATTATTTTATTCCGTCGCCTTTGGTTGTTATTGATTATCTGTTATGCGCTTGCGGTTATAAGTTTATATTTTGAAAATATTAATCTTCCAGTAGTATTATTAGGGATTACTGTTCTGATCGCTTTAGGCGCTTACGACATTATCGAAGATGAATATATCGTATGGAATAACGCGCTGTCAGCATCCCGTTTTATTACATATAAAATACGTACAGGAAGTATCCAATTAAGCCTATTAATTGCACCATTCATCTTATTATTGCTGCTATTTGGTATGCCCATATTTCTTTGGGGAATTCTTTGTTGGGTTAGTGGACTATTGTTGCTCATACTCGTAATATTGATGAAATATGCCGCTTATCCACGTCGTATCGGAATAACGGAAACTATTGCATGTATGATCATCGTCATGCTCCCCATACTTTTAGTAGCAGCCTACCCTTATTATTATAAAAATGCTATTCAAAACCTAAAACAATATTTATGATTACTATCCGCAACCTACATAAATCTTATGGCAAACATCAGATTTTAAAAGATTTACATATCGATTTTTTACCAGGAAAAGTTTATGGAATTGTGGGCGCTAACGGCGCCGGTAAGACTACATTTTTCCGTTGCCTAGCGGGAATGGAAAAATATGACGGGCATATTACCGCTGACCTTCAGCCACTCAAAGACCACATCGGCTATCTCCCTTCCGAAATCTTTTTTCTTCCTAAAATTACCGGTAAAGAATATCTTGCATTACTGATGGAAGCCCGTAATAAAAAACCGCAGAACCTCAACAAGCAGAATATTTTTGACCTACCGTTAGATCAATATGTAAGCAGTTATTCGACTGGTATGAAAAAGAAGCTGGGGATTTTGGGCGTACTATTGCAAAATAATCATATATATATTCTCGACGAACCTTATAATGGGCTGGATTTTCAAAGCAGTCTTTTTTTAACAGATATTATCCACCGTTTACGTTCTAAAGACAGGACGGTGATCCTATCTTCCCATATTTTTGGTTCATTAGCCGAAACTTGTGATTCAATTACTTTGTTAAGTAACGGTAAGTTTAGTGTCTTTGCGAATAAGGAGAGCTTCCCCGAATTGCAACGTCAAATTACGGGCGAATTATTACATAAAAACTTAAATGATATCTTTCCACTATAAAATACCAAAACCAATCGGATCCAATGCAGAAGCAGGCAGCATATGGTGCTATCAACTATTTTTGGAAAAAATTACCGTTAGGTTTTCGTTTTATCATCTAGCGATAAAAACCTTTCGGGCATAAATATTGTTTAAATATCAAAAAACGAAACCATGAATGTAAAACGGATATTTGGAACGATACTAACTATTTTAGGTATTATTGGATTAATCTACACGGGCTACGAACTGATTAATCAAAATACCGACTACATATCACTGATTGTTATTGGTGCTATTGCGTTGATCTTTTTCTTCTCGGGGATAGGTCTTGTAAAAAATACAAAGGACGCGGCGTAAACTCGATTCTGAAATATAAAATAAAGATAATCAAGGTAAGAAAAAAGTGCGCTTGAAGGGAGTCGAACCCCTAACCTCCTGATCCGTAGTCAGGTGCTCTATCCAATTAAGCTACAAGCGCGGACTTTTTATGTCGATAACAACAATTGTTTGTTGTTTTTGGTGATGCAAATATCGCCACTTTTTCCTGTTTTCCAAATTATTTTGAGAAAAAAGATACACTAAATGTAGCAATGGTATGTATATTGCTGATTAAAAAATAATTACATTCGTATTAAATTTATCAACATGACCGAACGCTTAATAAAAAGCAATAAAATCCGCATTGGAGATATCAGTATCTCCTATTATATTAAAAAATCAACGACTACGTCATCCAAAACCATTATATTTTTACATGGGTTCCCCTTTAATAAAAATATGTGGCGCGACCAATTGCAGGCATTGCCTGAAGATATTACGGGAATTGCATTAGATATTCGTGGACATGGTCTCTCAACGAGCGGACATAGCTTTTTTTCCATCGATGTTTTTGCAAAAGATATAAGGGTATTTATGGAGAAACTGGATGTCGAACAAGCGACGTTATGTGGCATTTCCATGGGTGGATATATTGCGCTGCGTGGCTACCAACTATTTCCCGAAAAGATATCGGGTCTCATTTTAGCCGATACGCACAGCAAAGCGGATACCAACGCCGGAAAACAAAAGCGATTTGATAGCATACAAGCCGTCCTTAACCACGGACGCCGACCATTCTCTATTGGTTTCGTAGAAAATGTATTTTCAGCAGATAGTATACAAGAAAAACTGGAAGCAGTCGAGTATATTAAAAGTGCCATTCGCCGAAACAGCGTGCGGAGCATCTGTTCTACATTGTTGGCACTAGCTGCTAGAACAGACACCAGCGACACCTTAAAAGACATCAGCGTTCCCACGCTCCTGATCCGCGGTAGTGACGACCGGATTACTTCCGCCCAGGATATGAAGGATTTAGAAGAGGCTATTCCAAATGCCCGATTTAAAGAAATTGCCGCATGTGGACATTTACCCAATCTGGAAGCACCAGAAGAATTTAATCGGGTGATCAACGAATTTATGGACGAGGTTTAATTGCGCTGCGTGCTAATTCGTACCCCATATCGATCAATTCAGCAGAACGGTGAAATTCCCATATATCGGCAGCATTATGTGGCACAGAGACGGTGTAATCGGGCTCATGAAGTGCTAACATCAAGGTGCTTAATTGACGTCTCATCGCATAATACGATGCAAACAATAACGTTCGCGCCGTAAAATTTTGGGTGACAGTTGTTTTATCTTTAATAGGCATCCCATCCAAGTTTACGGCAATGGTTAAGTTTCTTTTTTTAGCTACATGATTAAGTGGCAGTGGGTTTAAAACCCCTCCATCCACTAAAAAACTATTCTCCGCGGCTACCGCAGTAAAAACCCCTGGAATAGCGATAGATGCCCGTATTGCTGCATAAATACTTCCTTCGCGGAACACCACTTCCCGTTCATTTTCCAGATCAGTGGCGACAGCCGTATAGGTTAACGCCAGATCCTCTATGTTGACGTCATCAAACACCTCATGCAACGTGTTCAAAACGCGCTCACCTTTCAACAGACCATAGCGTGGATTGGTAAAATCCATTAATTTGAAAACCTGTCCCCGGGTCAGCGTTTTCATCCATTCTCCTAGTTCATGCAGGCGATTACTAGCGTATGCACCACCCACGAGCGCGCCGATGGAACAGCCAACAATTTCGTCAATTTCGTAACCCTGCTCTTCCAACCATTGGATAACACCAATATGGGCGATACCTCGAGCACCACCTCCTCCCAGCACCAAGGAAACTTTCTTTCGTCTTTTTAGCATTATAATCGTGTTATTTCATTGGAATCTCCTTCAAGATCTCCAATAAAAACGTCCAAAACTTCTGAACGGACGATATGGATACACGCTCTTGTGGAGAATGTGCTCCTAAAATCGTCGGGCCAAAAGAGATCATGTCCATCTCCGGATAATGACTCCCTAATATCCCGCATTCCAACCCGGCATGGCAAGCGACAACATGGGGTTCTTCGCCGAATAAACTCGTGTAGGTTGATCGGAGCACGTCCAGGATTTTCGAATCGGGGTTTGGTGTCCAGCCCGGATAGTCACCGGAGAAGGTAACCTCCGCATCCATTAGTTCGAAGCAACATTTTAAGGTATTTGCTAAATCAACTTTTGATGATTCCACCGAAGAACGCGTGAGACATTTGACAGAAATCTTTCCCTTCCCTATCTTGACACGCGCTATATTATTGGACGTTTCCACCAGATTATCGAAATCAGCACTCATGCGATAAACACCATTTGGCGTAGCATAGAGCGTTTGAATCAATTTTGTCTGCACCGCTATCGGTAACACGTCATCAGATGACGTTTCATAACGTTCCAGCACAATTTCAAGATGCTCATCCACGGTTGCAAATTCTTGCTTTATCGCTGCGCTTTCTTGTTCTATTACCGATAAAAGCAGTTCCGTTGTTGTTTCTTCGGCAGCGAAGATGGCCATACTCTCTCTTGGGATAGCATTGCGTAATCCTCCCCCATCAATACTAGACAACCGGATATCCAACGGTAATAAGCTATACAACAAACGGTTAATTATTTTATTAGCATTACCCAATCCTTTATGGATTTCCATCCCTGAATGTCCGCCATGCAACCCTTTCACGGTTAGCCTATAGTAAACCAAATCAGCCGCACTTGTTTCCGGTATATATGTACGACGAGCCGTCACATCCACCCCACCAGCACAACCAATGTCGATTTCATTATCGTCTTCAGTATCAAGATTCAACAGCACCTCACCTTCTAGCAGACTACCCTGCAATCCTTTTGCGCCTGTCATTCCCGTTTCTTCATCTATAGTAAACAGGGCTTCAATAGCAGGGTGAGGAATAGATTCTGATGCTAGAACCGCCATGATTGCCGCTACACCTATACCATTATCTGCACCCAATGTCGTACCATGTGCTTTCACCCATCCGTTTTCTATAAACATAGAGATTCCCTGCGTGTCAAAATCAAAATCCGTATCGTTATTCTTCTGATGCACCATATCTAAATGAGATTGTAATACAACCGTCTTGCGGGTTTCCATACCAGCAGTAGCCGCTTTACGGATAATCACATTGCCCACCTTATCTTGTATCGTATCCAATCCTAAACGGGCGCCGAAATCCAACATAAACTGAATAACATGCTCTTCCTTCTTCGATGCCCGGGGAATGGCATTTAACGCTTCAAAATATTGCCAAACCGGTTTGGGCTCTATTTGTTCTAATATCATGTTTGCTGTTTTCTTTCAAAATTAACGAATTTTATGGAATACCTCTCTTTCAGGCATCAATTCTTAAAAAGCAGAAAAAATACGTACATTTAATTAAAATGAAGAAAACAGAAAAAGAAAAAATGATTGCGGGGGAGTTTTACCAAGCAATGGGAAAAGAGTTAATGGAAGAACGGCAATATGCCAAAGAACAACTTTTTCAGTATAACAATCTCGAACCGTCCAAAATAAAAGCACGAAATCAAATTTTAAAAAAGCTATTTGGCAAAACCACCAGCCGTTTTTTTATCGAGCCTCCGTTTCGTTGTGATTACGGTTACAATATATATCTGGGAGACAATTTCTATGCGAATTACAATCTGATCATTCTGGATTGTGCGCCTGTCTATATTGGTGACAATGTGATGATAGGTCCAAATGTATCACTTTTCACTGCCGGGCATCCAGTACATCCAGAGCCTCGTACAGCCGGTTGGGAATTTGCCAAACCTATCGCTATTGGTGATAACGTCTGGATTGGTGGGCATACCGTCATAAATCCCGGTGTGACCATTGGGAAAAATACAGTGATCGGCTCGGGATCGGTGGTTACCAAAAATATCCCCGAAAATGTGGTTGCGGCAGGAAATCCCTGCCGGGTGATTCGGGAGATTACCGACGCAGATCGGACAACCGCTTTATTTCCTGAAGTAAAATAGGAAGACCAGGGTACACCATGCCATGATTATATCCTTGGAACTCGAGAAGTGTGGTGTGCTTGTGTCCAACAATGGATAGCATCCGTTTTAAGTAGGCATTTTCTTCATAACGGCCGAGCATTTCCAATTCACGGTCACCCGTCAGCAATACGATGGGAGGAGCATCCTTCCGTACCCAAAACAAGGGTGCTAACTCGTCAATCGTTGGCTGCTCCTCCTTGATACCCTGCTCGTTACGCGCTGTAAAATGCGTAATGGTCTGTGCACTGAATGGAATAATTCCGGCAAATTGGTCCGCATCCACGCCTTCTGCCGCTAAATACGTCTTGTTCAACGTTAGCATCAGCGCGAGGTAACCGCCTGCCGAATGACCAGAAATAAACATTTTATCGATATCTCCGTTGTATTTACGGGCATTTTTCATCACAAAGGATGTTGCCTTTGCTGCATCCCGAATGATATCTTCTACCTTCACCTTCGGGGAAAATCTATAGCCTACACCGACGACCACAAGACCCTTTTCTTTTAAAAACGTAGGTATTTCTTTTCCACCGCCCGTCAATCCGCCACCATGAAACCAGAGTACAACCGGTACATTATCACCTGAAGCAGGATAATGTATATCCAATTTACATTGTTCTTTCGCATAATCTGATGCCGTTTCATCGACATAGCTTATATTTTCAACCGTTTCATAGCGAATCTCCTGTGTATAGCCTATAGAGCCAATCCCTATCGATATAAAAAGTAAAATCAAAAGTCTCATAGTATAATTTTGTATTGAATGATGAAATTAAGAAAACTTGGCTAAAATAAGATAATTTACGGCGTAATAGATAGATATTAATCTTTATAGGTATCAATGCCAATGACGCCTGTGACTTTTTCACTTAAACTGGTGATATCAGATTTTAATCCAACCATAACCGTTAAGAACTGTATAGAATTTCCCTCCATTTTTCTAAAATTGTACATATACCCTATTTCTCCGCCAATGAAAAAACCAGGAAATTTGTAATCAGCGCCCATTCCAATCTTTGCAGCCGCTGTCAATGAATATTTATTAGACATTCGGAATTGTTCATTTACGACATTCCCTCTAGGTTCCACTATCAATCCCGCTACCGGCCCAATATACGCAAAGGTATTTAGCCGTCTATATTGATGTCTTCTTCCCGCCGCCAGACTCAGCATATAGAAATTCGTCCGACCATTCTCTATCATATAGTTGTATTTCGGATCTGCTTGTTGTTGATCATAACGAAATGTCAACATGTAAAGCGTAGGGCTAAGAAAATAACGACTGTCTTTTAAAGCAATATCGAGTCCGGCGCTTCCTGAAAACAGCTTTGTTCCCAGTACGTTCTTTGATTTCCCCAATGGAAAAGAAAGCCCTGTTCCACCCATATAGTAAATCTTACGATAGTGCAAACTATCTGCATCTGTTTGTGCGGATACTAAAAAACAGCCTGTACAGAGCAAAACAAAGGTCAACAAAATTCTCATGAAACGGATATATCTGTCTTTAGAACAATCAACCACTCTGAAATGTTTTGCGAGGGGACTATAAGTAACTTTTACTTTGCGGCCCTTGATTAAACAACAGATCTACCACACTGAGATCCGGCAAAAAGCCATGCTTATCTTTAAACACCTGATAGTATGGTTCAGGGTTCATTAAAAGACTAGGTTTCTTCGGATGAATAGCCTCCCTATAGTCCAAGTGCTCTACGCGAGATGTATACGTCTCCGTGAATCCCAAGGAACGGTTTATTTTCATGCACTTCAGAAGCAGCTGTAATTGCTCGATATTAAAATCGAATAGAAAATCATGCTTTTGTTCGTAAAATCGCACAAAATCATCCTCATAATATTCAAAATAAGCCGAACTACGATAGGCCGTCTGGATACTTAGCCAGTGTAAACGTTGCCAGTTAAAGTCATAATTAATCCGAATATCTTTCATCGGAACATGCTCTTTTCTCCCGTGTATAATGGGAACTATAAGATCTAAAACACCATTTGCTGTTGCTATCTTGGCCCGCGTCCTATACGTCTGCTTAGGGAAATGTTCAAATCGTTCCACTATAAGTGGCTGTTCACTTTGTTGGATAATATGAAAATAACTGACAGGAGGTAAATAAAAAGCCGGTAAAAGCAACTGTGATTCCATGTATTTTAACTAATTTAGACAAATTTAAACTTATTTCAGGAATTTCCGCTAAAAATAAGTTCCTATTGGCAGCGGAGATTTATATAAATTTGTAACTTATTCTGGAGAATTGACCGTATTCATGAAGAAAAAAAGCATAGATGTATCCCTATATATACTCTCGTTATTACCTTTCTGGGTATTGTATGGTATATCCGATGGGTTGTACTATCTTCTTTTCTATATTATTCGATATCGCAAAGATGTGGTCTTGGACAATTTAAAAAATGCTTTTCCGGAAAAATCGGACGGCGAGCGGTATCAGGTAGCCAAGAAATTCTATCGCTTTTTTCCAGATTTAGTGGTTGAAGCGGTTAAAATGCGAACGATGTCTGCGAAGCAGGTATTACGACGTATAGAGCTCCTTAATCCGGAAGAGGTATATCGACATTTTGCGCAAAATAAGGGTGTTATCGGTGTAACGGCACATTACGGAAATTGGGAATTGGGCATATATCGCTTATCGCTCATGACAGATCATCCCCGGCTGGTAATTTATAAACCGCTTAATGACAAAGCTTTCAACGAGGTTTACAATGGACTGCGTAGCCGTTTCGGAGCGATCATGGTTCCCATGAAACAAATTTTGCGTCATATCGTACGATTAAAAAACACCCCACATATCAGTATGTTTGTCGCCGACCAAACACCAACGTATCAAGATTCTGACTATTTCATGGAATTCTTACATCAGGAAACATTGGTGTATACCGGTACCGAACGTATTGCTCGATTAACTAAAAATCCGATTGTTTATTGCCATATTGGACGCAAGGAAAAGCGCGGGCATTATTTTTGTAAATTCACCACTTTGGTAGAACACCCAGACGATTATCAGACGCATGAAATCACACAGCTGCATAATCGTTTTACGGAACAAATTATTAAAGAACAGCCAGAATATTGGCTGTGGACACATAGACGTTGGAAAAGAAAACGCAGAATATGACACATTATCCCAAAGTCGCCGTTGTTATCTTGAACTGGAACGGGAAGTTTTTCTTAGAGAAATTTCTTCCCTATGTATATAATAGCACCTATCCTAATATCGAGTTTATTATTGGAGACAATGGTTCTACAGATGATTCTGTAGCCTTTGTCCGCCAGACGTATCCCTCTATCAAAATTATTAAAAACGATCAGAACTACGGTTTCGCTGGTGGATATAATGAGATATTACGGTATGTGGAAGCAGATTACTATGTCCTTTTAAATTCCGATGTCGAAGTCACGCCGAATTGGATAGAACCGGTGATTCATTATTTAGAAACCGAACCGGGTATGGTCGCCGCGCAACCCAAAATTCTCGCCTATCATGACAAGACTACCTTCGAACATGCCGGTGCCGCCGGTGGATTTATCGACTCACTGGGCTATCCTTTCTGCCGGGGCAGAATACTCCACGAGGTGGAACAAAATCAGCAGCAATACAATGATAATCGGGAAATTTTCTGGGCGACAGGTGCCGCTTTATTTATCCGCGCCGATGTATGGCGAGAATCTGGCGGCTTCGATGACGATTTTTTTGCCCATATGGAAGAAATCGACTTGTGCTGGCGACTTAAGCGGATGGGCTATCGTATAGGATACGTGGCTAATTCTACCGTATACCATGTAGGTGGGGGAACATTAAAAACGAGCAATCCTAAAAAGACCTACCTCAACTTCCGTAATAATCTGTTGATGGTGCAAAAGAATGCGGGATTTTTCGCCTGCTGGTGGGTTATATTTGTACGTTTGTGGCTAGATTTGCTGGCCTTGATTAAGTTTCTGATGGATGGTAAGCCACGTGATGCCTGGGCCATCAGTAGAGCACATCAATACCTTTTTATCAACCTCTTTAAGACTGCTAAAAAGAGGAAACGCTATGCCACAAAAGAAAACCAAACCGGATTATATAAAAAGTCTATTATTTGGGATTTTTATGTAAATAAGATACGGAAGTTTTCGCAATTGAATAACAGAGATTTTTATTGATGTTTAATTTTGCGCATACACCTAAATTTATCTAGTTTTGTCCACTATGTTTGCAGATATTCAGGAAAAAATAACGCAGCTGACACAAGAGCTCAACGAATATAATTATCAATATTATGTGTTGGCTAATTCCCTTATATCCGATTACGATTTTGACATCAAGCTGAAAGAATTAGAGGAGCTAGAGAAACAATATCCGCAATTTAAGGATCCCAACTCTCCCACCCAAAAAGTAGGCGGAGATATTACGCATAAATTCAATACCATAAAACATCGGTGGCCGATGCTATCGTTAGGAAATACCTATAATGAACAGGAATTGCGTGATTTTGACGAACGTGTACGCAAGATTGTGGGAGATCATGTACAGTACGTCTGTGAACTAAAGTTTGATGGCCTTTCGATTTCCATCACGTATGAGCAAGGTAAGCTCGTCCGCGCTGTAACCCGCGGTGATGGGACACAGGGCGATGAAGTTACCAATAACGTCAAAACAATCCGGAGTATTCCCCATTCCTTGAAGAAGAATAGCTACCCCGACCTGTTTGAAATACGCGGCGAAATATTTATGCATCACGCGGCTTTCGAAAGGCTAAATAAGAAACGGGAAGAGAACGGTGAACAAACCTATGCGAACCCACGCAATTTTGCGTCGGGCACCATAAAATTACAAGATCCGAAAGAAGTTGCTAAGCGTCCACTAGATTGTTTTCTCTATTTTTTGTATGCCGACCAACGAAACCGAATTTTCGACAGTCATTGGGATAGTATACAAGCTGTTAAAAGTTGGGGATTTCCCATATGTGAGCATACGAAATTGTGTCAGAATATAGATGAAATACTGGTTTTTATCAACTTCTGGGAAGAGATGCGTCATCAGTTGACCTATGATATCGACGGTATCGTTATTAAGGTGAACGATTACGCCCAGCAGGAAGAACTCGGTTTTACTGCGAAATCACCACGTTGGGCCATTTCCTATAAGTACAAAGCGGAACGGGTAGAGACATTATTGAAGAATATCACCTATCAAGTCGGTCGTACCGGCGCAGTTACCCCTGTAGCTAACTTGGAACCTGTCCTACTGGCAGGAACGACCGTGAAACGGGCTTCCCTCCATAATGCTAATGAAATAGCGCGATTAGATTTGCATGAGGGTGATACAGTATACGTTGAAAAAGGGGGTGAAATTATTCCGAAAGTAATTGGCGTAAACAATGAAAAGCGTGCTGTGGGCACCTCCCCTATTGTATATCCAACAGCATGTCCGGAGTGTGGGACTACACTCGTAAGACAAGAAGGAGAAGCCGTGCATTATTGCCCTAATGAAACCGGATGTAAACCACAAATTGTCGGTAAGTTACAACACTTTATCGGCCGAAAAATGATGGACATACAAGGTATGGGTAATGAAACCATAGAGACTTTTTATTCGCTCGGCCTGTTACACAATATCAGTGATATCTATTCGCTAAAGGAGCATCGGGAAGAACTGAAAACCCTCGAACGATTCGGAGAAAAGTCTATTGAAAACATGTTGGCAGGTATAGAGAATTCGAAGAATAAACCATTTGAAAAGGTACTCTTCGCGCTAGGTATCCGTCATGTTGGGGAAACTATTGCAAAAAAATTAACTTTGCATTTCAAAAGTTTGGATAACTTAGCGAAAGCTAATATAGAGGACATCGCCAATGTGAAAGATATTGGGATAAGGATTGCGGAGAGTGTTTATTATTATCTTCACGACGAGCAGCATATACAGGAAATTAACAAGCTAAAGGCGACAGGGCTGCAGTTTGAGATAGAAGAACAGGAGATTGTATTGGCAGGCGATAATTTAGCGGGTAAGACATTTCTTATTTCCGGTGTATTTGCTGATTTTTCCAGGGAAGAGTTGGCAGCGCTTATCGAATCGCACGGTGGAAAAATGTTATCCTCAATCTCTGCAAAGCTGAATTACTTGGTGGCGGGTGATAAAATGGGACCATCAAAATTGGCCAAGGCAGAGAAATTGAAAATACCCATTATCTCCGATAAAGAAATAGTGGAAATGATTGAACAGAATACATAAATAATATATATCGTAATACCATGAATGAGCTTCGAGGAGCGGGTGTCGCATTGATTACACCTTTTAATACAGATGGAACAGTTGATTATGAATCGTTAGGCAATCTAATCGATTATCAAATCAAGGAGGGTATGGACTATTTGGTTGTTTTAGGCACCACAGGTGAAACAGCTACACTACTTGCAGAGGAGCGAAAACAGGTTTGGGAATTTGTGGCTAAACGAGTTGAGGGACGCCTGCCGTTAATCGCCGGTATTGGTGGCAATAATACACAGGAAATTGTAAAACAAGTCGATCAATTCAATATAGACGGCTATTGTGCTATCCTCTCCGTTTCTCCTTATTATAACAAGCCTACACAAGAGGGTATATATCAACATTATAAAGCTATTTCCGCAGTCTCGAAATTACCGATCATATTGTACAATGTGCCGGGCAGGACAGGCAGCAATATTGCCCCGGCTACCGCTATTCGTTTGGCTACAACATGCGATAATATAATCGCGATCAAAGAAGCTTCGGGCAATTTTGCGCAATTCAGCGAAATTATGCGTGACAAGCCGGCAGACTTTTTATTGATTTCGGGGGATGACCCTGTTACGTTGCCCATGATGGCGTTAGGGGCTGTAGGTGTAATTTCTGTGGTCGGCAATGCCTATCCTAAAAAAATGGCTACCTTGGTCCATGCCTGTTCCAGTGGTGATTATGCCGCTGCACGCGACATACATAACACTTTGTTAAAGATCACGGATTTATGTTTTGTAGAAAGTAATCCCTGCGGCGTGAAATACATCCTAAAAAAACAAGGCATTATTGCAACAGATGCGGTTCGACTGCCGTTAGTACCTGTAGGGCCACAAACCCAGCAAGCGGTTGAAAAGGAAATGGATTACGTGTAGACAAAAAACGAGGGGTAAAAAGTAGACGAATCTCTACAATATATATACATCGCAAAAATCCCTGATTCTAGGGATTTTTTGCTATCAACTAATTTCTATCTTTGGATGAAGAAAGATAACGGTTAGGACGATGAGAAAATATATGGGTGTATTGCTCGTGATAGGTTGTTTAACACTGAGCAGCTGTTTTGATTTGGTTGAACAGATTGATATGAACCACAAGGGTGCGGGTACGATCAAAGCGACATTAAATCTGAGCAAGAGCCGTACAAAGGTTGCTTCACTTATGAAGATGAAGCAGTTTAACGGTATTGATATTCCTTCGGAAACAACCATTAAGCAGGAAATGGCACAAGTTGTCCGAACACTTAAATCGACATCAGGAATCAGTGATGTACAATATAATCTTGATTTCCAAAATTATATCGCCACACTATCTTGCCATTTTGAAAACGTACAGGCCTTAAATGATTTCAGTAAGACATTGTCCGGTCAGTTCAAAACCCAGATTACGAGCTATAATAGCTATCAATACGACCGTGCTTCACAAACATTTTCACGTTCCTACACGTACACCCCAAACTTGGCAAAGGAATTTTCTAAAGTTCCAAACGACGATAGAGACCTTTTTGCCGATGCCTACTACACTAATATTATTCGCTTTGACAAAAATATACAATCCCAAAGCCACAAAAATGCAAAAATATCTGCCAATAAACAGGCGGTCTTTTTAAAGGTAAAAGCAACCGATCTGATTAATGGATCTACCAGTCTAACAAACACAATCACACTCGTAAAATAGAAAATGAAATTTCAAAAAAGTTATATTGCTACATTAGTAGGTTTGTCCATAGCCGCTACCAGTTACGGACAGCAAGATCTTATCCAACAAGTACCCGAAAATGCATCGTTTGTTGTGGTTATCAATAACCAAGCTATTGTCAAACATAGCTCTTTCGAAAAGATAAATGAAGTATTGGAAAAGCTTGGCGCATTTGATGATATCGGCAATCAAGATGTACCGATCGAGCGTATCCATGACCTTGACTTATCATACGACAGAAGTGCGTATATCTACAAATCAGATACGGATAGTTCTTACTATACAGGTATTCTTCTCCCCTTAAAGGCGGGACATCAGATAGGAACAAATCTCTTTAGCAAGCTTTCTCCGTTTCCAGCCTCACAGGGTTATGAGCGTCGCGTCAGTACCGATGGAAAAACACAAGTTGCTTGGAATGATCACAGTGTTCTTATATTGACTGGCGACGCACGCCGTTATTATTTCGATACTGATTCCGTTGCACAACGATACGGCATAGATTTACCGACTTACGATAAAGCTAATACATGGCTTGATTACCCATATGATGTAGTACCGGATACGGCCAATGTGGAAGATATGGCTGACGCCGCTGCAGATGCTGCCTATACGATAACAGATACTGTCGAAAGAGCATGGCAAGCCTATGATTTCGAAGTAGATACGGCTTACCTTGTGGATACTATTCCTGATAATTTACATATAGATTTCCCGCCGCCTGCGCTAGAAACCGAGGAAACCCACGTATACAGTGATTATCCCGTTTATGATACCTATTCAGATTCCACCTATCAAAAGGAAATGGCTCGAAATGCGAAAAATGACTCCCTGCGTAATGCTGCTTTTGCATCGTGGCTTGCGCAAGATTTTGATCGTTACCTCCACCCTGCTCAAAATGCGACTTCACATAAATTTTTAAACAAGTTTGACAAGAAAAATACCCTAGTCCATTTTTGGTCCAGGAATATGATGAGTCTTTACAGCCAGTCCATACCTTATTACATGCCGACTATGCAGTATGCGTTTGTCAATCAAATGGAGAAACTCGCCTACGGATACCAAGACATTGTACTCAATTTAGTACAAGATAAACATACCCTAAAATTACAAGGGTCGTTCGGTTTAGATAAGGAAATGGAGCGCATGATCAAACCCATATACAAAAACAAGATGAACCGTAAGTTTGCACGTTACATACCCGAAAAGCATATTGGGTATATGTCGTTGAACTTCAATTCCGAGGCCTACCTAAAGAACTTCCCGCTCATGATGGAGCAACTATATGGATCCACGATGTACTTTTCCTTTGGCGAGGTAGCGGGCATAGTAGCAACAGCTTTAGAAATCGCCCTGGATGAGAAAGCTATTGCGAATGTTATGGGCGGCGATCACGTCCTGTTCATCAATGAAATGAAAAAAGTAGAAAAAGAATATATCGACTATCAGTACGACGAAAACACCTTTGATTATAAGGAGATAAAGAAGACAAAAGATGATTATATTCCTACTTTCTTGTGGATGTTTACCTCAGCAGACCAGCGTATCTATAAAAAGATCTTGAAACTAGGCGAATCCAAAGAGAAAGTAACACAAACCGAAGGTATCTATCGTATCGCAGACAAGCCGAGCGATGAAATCATATATGCACTGTTTAAGGATAACATGGTATTTGTAAGCAATGATGAGGAGCAACTCTCCGCCATCCGAACAAATCGCTTTCCGGCTTCACGGGACAAACATATTAAAAAGCAGATTTTCTCCAATACGATGACAGCCGTTACGCATCTTTCCGAAATTCCGGAAACGATTAATAGATTAGGAATACCCGTTATAAAGCGTTGGGATCACTTGGTGAACAATCTGTCGGCATACGGTGATGTCACGATCACTGCACAAGGGAACAAAAAAGGCAGAATAACCGGAGAGATGGCAGTCGATTTCCCTCAACAAGAAACAAATGCGTTACAATATCTTTTACAAGAACTGTTAAAGACGATCGATAAATAATATACAGCATTGATGAAACGTACAATATGGATTTTTGTGGTGGTACTGGTTATAACAGCCGGTACCATCATCGCCTTATACCTATCCCGGAAAAACCAGGCACTTGATCAGTATGTACATCCCAATAGCCAAGCTGTTGTATCCATCGCAGTGGATGATTTATTACTGGACAACATGTCCCAATTCTTTAAACGCCGGACGGATAGTATCGTACCGGCGTCTGGTTTATTAGATATGGAAAGCTGGTGGAGATCCGGAATACATATACCTGCTCAAATCCATTTTTTCACCCTGAAAGATAATCCGCTAACATTTTTTACGATTCAAAAAATAGCAAAACCTGAAAAATGGGATGCTTTTTTAAAAGAACATTGTATAGATTCTGTCCAGGTTATGGAAGATGCCGGGCAGCGCTTATCTTTCGCCCATCTCGCTTCTAACACGGACGTGTTGTATGATGATCAATACCTGCTGCTTCGTTTAACAGCCACGAAACAGGAAGAAGACAACGTGATGCAGGCCATATGGGAAGCGATGAATAATTGGGTATACGTAAGCGATTTTGACTTTCTTCCTGCTGAAAATTCAAAAGCACATATCGCTTACCGTCACACCGATGGAACATTTCAACTCTTTGCCGATGTATCTGACGGTCATGTCGCACTTTCTGGCGATTGGCACTTGACGACGGATGCTCCTGTCATTTCCAAAATACGAAAACAAGAGACAAATAACACGTTTATATCGCTATGGAGTACGCTGTCCCCTACCGAAACACCTTTTATCACCAGATCCTTATCTATTTTCTCGGATGTCGAATCCGATATGTGGGTCAACCACTCATACGATTATGTAGACCTATTTATCAGCTCCGATATCACGACACAGCAAGATACGATTATCACCTATGATTATGATGCGGATTTTAACAGTGTCGAAAAAAAGGAGATACAGGAAATCCATGTACCCGTTATTGAAAACGTATGGAAAGGAGATACACAATTAGCAGCGGCTTTACCCGAAAAATTATTGTATCGGTTTTACAAGGATGTTCAGGATAGCCTCATTATACTGTCTACAAAAAAGGATTCCGAATTTACACCCGTGTTTGTCTCTGCAGCGAGTCCATTTCATCTAACGGTAGATTTTCGTAATCTACCATCGTCTTGGAATAATATGCTGCATCCATTACAAGAACAGGTATTTCAAATAGCGGTTGAAACATCTATAATAGAGAAGAAGACGTTAGGTATCACGGGGAGTATACGATACGCAGAAAAGTAACCGTTTATCATTTATTATTTGTTGTCCCAGGAATTTCGGCTATAGACACCTGGCACGGCATGATCACCTTCCTCAAAACCAAATGCTACATATCGTACATCAGGTAGCTCCGTAAAAGAGTAGGTCGTGGAGACCATAAACTGCTCTGCTCCCGCCGTTCCCATTTGCTGTGTCAATACGGTGCTTTCGGGAATTTCGAGATAAACCGTATCGCCAAAAGTTTCTATATACCTGACCTGTACATTTGGCCATGTATGATTAATCATGGTTTCAATACCTTCGGCTGTCAAGCTATCTGCTGGGACTTCCCGTACTTTAACAGGTTTGAAATCAAGGGTAACCGTGTCATATTGGTATTCCCAAAAGGCTTCTGTCGGCACATAAATAAATGGGTTTTCCACTTGTTGAACGGTGTCCATTTTCATAGTATCCGATTCATCGTATTGTTCTTCACCTTGTTGCCGTGATGGGTTACAACCTACACCTAATATTAACAGCCCCATAAATATTGTTTTGATATGCATACGAATGCCTTTTCTCTTTTTGGGATAAACGTATATAAAGTGAATATGTTTAGGAAAAAATTAAAAAGGCTTCAATCGGGGAGATCGAAGCCTTTTACTAACTAACCAATTATTAACCTAAATTATGAATTGCACATATATTAGCAACCATCGTGCCAAACTTTCAATTTTTAATACCCGTTTTGTCCATTTTTAATATGTAAATTTGTCCCATGGAGCTCCAACAGATTTTAAACAGGATGCAGATTGCGGAATTAAATGCTATGCAACATGCGGTCCTAAACACCTACGACAATAATAAAGACTTCGTTTTACATTCGCCCACAGGGAGTGGTAAAACACTTGCTTTCGCTTTGTTGTTAGCCAAACATCTCAAAAAAGATAAAGACGGTGTACAAGCCCTCATATTAGTACCTACCCGGGAACTAGCGCTCCAAATAGAACAAGTCATGCGCAAAGCGTTAACAGGGTACAAAATCACCTGTGTATACGGTGGTAACGATACCAAGACAGAACGTAATAAACTTCGCGAAGCACCAAGCTTATTGATCGGTACACCCGGACGGGTGATGTATCATATCGAAAGGACATATGTGGATCCTTCCGCTATACGAACGCTCGTCCTCGATGAGTTTGATAAATCATTGGAATTCGGTTTTCAAGAACAGATGCAATATATCATCGAACAGCTACCGCGGTTGCAACATCGTATCCTCACTTCGGCAACGAAAATGACGGAGATCCCGACCTTTACCGGAATTGGTGATTTTGTGACGGTTGATTTTTCTGCTGATGCCGATACGGCTCCTAAACTTACGATCAAGAAAGTAATTACACCTGCGCAGTATAAATTGAGTACCTTATTTAAACTGCTATGCAAGAATGGAGCAAAGAAAACCCTTATTTTCTGTAACCACCGGGAGGCGGTAGATCATATTAGTGAGTTACTCGAAAATCGGGAAATTATACATGATATGTTTCATGGTGGTTTAGAACAGGAAGATCGGGAGCTTGCTTTATTGAAATTCCGTAACAACTCCAATCGTATTTTGATCACGACGGATTTAGCGGCCCGTGGATTGGATATTCCGGAAGTGGATGTCATTATACATTATCAGTTACCTTATAAGGCGGATGCGTTCATCCATCGTAATGGCCGAACAGCTCGTATGCAGGCCAGCGGGGAAGTCTATGTTATCCTGAAACCGGAAGAGGAATATCCATACGTGCCAGAAGGCAGCGAAATAGTCATTTTGGAAGAGGAGTATCCTCTCCCACCAAATTCGCCTTTCGCCACGCTTTATATTAGCGGCGGTAGAAAAGATAAGATCAACAAGATTGATATTGTCGGCTTTCTGTTAAACCTGGACGGGATATCGAAAGAACAGGTCGGCATTATTGAGGTTAAAGATAAAGAATCCTACGTCGCTGTGGAGCGTGCTGCAGCCGCCAGTATCATCAAACAAGCGAATAATCAAAAGATCAAAGGTCGGAAGATACGGATTGGTCGGACGTAGTTTTTGTGTCTATCTGCTTAACGCGTTTAGAGCCTCATCAAGAGAAGCTAGAAAATTAACGTGCTTTCCTTTATTACTTTCGTAAATAAAATCGTTCAGACTCTTGCTTTCCAATCCTGAAAAATCTCCAATAATGACAAGGGAAACCCGATAGTTGGAAAATTTCTGCAGTATTTCGCCTGCCATCTTGTTTTTTAAATCGAAGAAATCGGGCGTAATATTTTTCTGATGGATAATCATTTTGTCAAACCCTTGGTAATATACATTGCCCATTAAATCCAACGCATCTTCGGCATTTTGGATGATGATTTTATCGGAGATTATTTCTGCGACTGCTTTTTCGTTTATTTTGTGGGATTGGATGTGCATCTGCTTTGCAACTAAAAAAAATCATTAATTCATAATCAACAACATTTGGTGTAATAATATTGTTTCTCAAAGATACTTATTGATCTCCGAAGTTACAATAGATTTAGCTTTGCCTTGTTGTTTAATGTTCATGACATCTTGTTTTAGAAGGAGGGGTCATTCCTCACTGTGTAACAAAGGTGGTCTGAGGGAGAAAATTTTGATGGGAAATGCCATCAAATACAAAAAAATGCAAACGAACACTTTTAGCCGTCCTGTTTGCATTCCACACAACAACTCGAGCTTGGCGACGGAGTACTTTGGCCGATCGTCGAACTACTTTACGAGGATGATGACCATCAATATGGCTCACCAGACGGTATAAGTTACGAATTTGATCAATTTATTTGTGTCTTACGGCGGCAAATAATTGACGAAATAGTCTCATTTTCAGTAATATTAACGTGACAATATATAGGTGTCTTTATGTTGTAGCGTCTACGAAAAAGCGCAAAGTTCCCATTTTGTACATGTACATTGTTCCCTTGTGCATGTACATGGTTCCGTTGCGCATGTACTTAGCGGCTATGTACCGTGTTTGCATCAACAAAGCACTGTAGCTGATGGTCTTGTACCGTGTCAAAACGTACTTGTGGCCTGACATATCGATTCTGTCCTTTTGATGGTCGATGACCGCACGTGACATGTTTGATATGTCACGTGCGTGAACGACTATGTGTTTGAAGTTGACCACAAAGTCACGGAACATAATCTATAACTCACGTGACATGTCAGCTTTGTTCTCGTACAAAACAGGAATGTGCTGTGCAGGCATGCACATGTACATTTACAAAGCCTCAAAGAAATACGCAGTCGCTGTTTTCCCGTACACCGACGCGATCTCGTCGTACGTCTTGAATCGTTCGTCAGACAACGACACGATGTCGTGGTATTGGAGATACAGTCAACCCGTCCAGGGAAGTGATGGGGATGATCATCTGTTTCATCTCTTTGTGCGGGAAGATCATTCTTTCGTATGACGTAACAGTACTTCCGCCCTTCGGGATGAGTTTTCCGTTCGCCGACATCATCTCCCGGTATGCCGATACGTTGTCGGCATACCGGGAAAATGTTTCTTTGGACAGGAGCAACGTTGCCCCAGAGACCGAGACGACTTTCCCATATGCCGACGTGAAAAAGATGGACGGGAGTTGCGTAAAGTAGGGCAACGAAGTGATGTCGGCGTCCGTCGACATAACACTTCCGTCCGCCGACGTTACATTTCTGTTAGGGTCGGTGATAGGGTTTTACCTAATTGATCTTTGAGGTTGTATAAATATATTTACGACGAATACCTGCAAAACCCGGTTTATAAGATTAAGCATCTTTACTTTTGATTTGGCGGTACTTTCAATTGTTTTCGCAGTCTGGCAAGTTCTTTTTCCAACATCTTTCTTTTAGCTGTATATTCAGGGTTATTATATACGCTACGCATTTCATATGGATCTCTTCGCAGATCGAATAGTTCCCATTCATTCAGCGAATAGTAATTGATCAGCTTCAGGCTATCCAAATAAACGTCTTCATGTATAGGCACTCCGTGACCACCGGCCTCGTAATAGTGATAATCCTGCATGTAGCGCTGGTATTTCCACGGTGTAAGATCATCGCCTTTTGGTTTCAGATCGTAGAACGCCTTATTTTTGACAGTATAGGCGGTGTCCCAAGCTTTTTTCTGCGCATCACTCATCCGTGCATAGCTAGCTTCTCGCAGTTTGCTCAATATATCGGTCATAAACCACAAGAAAATCAAGTACCTAATCCCCATAAATCTACAGTGCCTCTTGGATCTCTTCTAAAGACTTTCCTTTTGTCTCTGGCATAAATTTCCATATAAAAAAGAAAGAAACAGCCATCATAATGCTATAGAAAAGGAAAGAATAAAAACCACCGTTCGGATTTCCTTCAGCAATAACAGGAAATACCCATGAAATGGCTGCCGCCATAATCCAGTGGGTGGAACTTCCGAGCGAACTGCCTTGCGAACGAACATTATTCGGAAATATTTCTGCAATGAACACCCAAATTACAGCTCCCTGTGAAAAAGCAAAGAATGCTATAAATCCGATCAGATAGATCAATACCCACGAAGCGCCTGCTATCCCCTGACTAAAAGCATGTGCAACTAAGGCAAGAAACACAAACATGCCAACGCTGCCGATCAATAATAGTTTTTTTCGGCCAAATTTATCGATAATCATCATGGCTAGACAAGTAAAGAGTAAATTCGCACCTCCAATAAAAACAGGTTGTAAATATGCTAATTGTTGATCGAAGCCTGCCAATTCAAAAATTCTGGGCGCATAATACAATATCGCGTTGATTCCACTCAACTGATTAAACATAGCCAGTATGACGGCATACAAAATAGGTTTGCGGTGTTTCCGCTGAAACAAGGAGTCTTTTGTGGTTCCCGATTGTGCACTTGCCCTCAAGACGTTTTCCGTGTCCGGTTCCCCCAACTTATGGAAAATGTCACGTGCTTTTTCTTGTTTGCCCTGCATCATCAACCAGCGAGGGCTTTCCGGAATAAGCTGCAAGAGACCGAAAAACAGCAGGGACGGGACAACCATGATACCGAGCATCCATCGCCAAGCTTCGTCACCCATCCCGACAAAAAGAAAATTCGTTAAATAAGCAATAAAAATGCCCAGTACAATCATGAATTGAAAAGAGCTCGTTAAACGACCCCGGATATTTGCAGGTGCGATCTCGGAGATATAGATCGGACCAACCACAGACGACATACCTACGGCGAGACCGCCGATAAAACGCGATAAAATAAATAACGACCAATTACTGGACAACGCACAGCCAACTGCAGAGCATAAATAAGCCAATGCGATCACAATCAATACTTTCTTACGTCCAAATTTTTGTGCCGGTATACTGGCCACCAATGCGCCAATAACCGTTCCTATAAGACTTGAAGAAACAGTAAACCCTTGCCAGAATGAATTAAGTGCCCAAAGTTGCTGAATATTCTTCTCGGCACCGGAGATTACTGCTGTTTCAAACCCAAAAAGAAACCCGCCCAGAGATGCGATAAGTGCGCACCGGATGGCAAAACCACGTTTAGAATTAGATATTGAATCCATTATGAATTCATTTTTTTAAATTTAATAAATGAAGCAGCACCCAACATAGCGGCCTGCTCTCCCATTGCAGCAACTTTCGCTGGAATACGGATACCATAATCCTCTAAAATGTGTGAAACCTGAGGTAAAAAAAGCGCCTGTGCCTTGCTGATGTTTCCGCCGACAATAATTATATCTGGATTTAATTCCGGTATATGTTCCAGAAGAAAATCTGCTAGCCAAATCGCCAGCTGTTGCATGGCCTCCGCTGCCCTGCCGTCCTCACCTGCCCCTTTTACGAGTGTCTTGACATCTGTTGTGTCTTTTCCTCCAAGAGCGCGATAATAGGCCAGAATACCGCGGCTGGAAATATAATCTTCCGCCATACCGCTCAAATATGGTGATGAACCAAGGTTCAAGTCCCTTACCTCATCCTGTTGAAAGAATGCGGAACCTAACCCCGTTCCAAGGGTCAATCCCAAAACTCTTTTGAAATACTTATTACTGTCTTGGCACATCTCGCCGCGTAAAAACGCTTCCGCATCATTCATGAACCAAATACGATCCATCGGGAGCGCCATTCTATCGGCAAACTCCCGCTTAATATCCATTCCGAACAGCGCATCGTATTTATCCATATCCTTGATTAACGAAATACCTCTTTCGTAATCGAAAGGTCCGGGCATCGATACGGCTAGGCAATCGCATTTGTTTCCCCAGATTTCTTGGGCAGCGACCAATGTCGCTGTCCAAGTTGCCAAAATGACCTCGGCGGTAGCATGCGCATCAATTTTTTGGCGGACGATGGTGTCGGAAATCACCGTTTGGCTCGTGCCATTAACTACTGCCGCTGTGATATGCGAACCTCCGATGTCCGCACACAGAATACCTTCTTCTATAAAGCTATTAACCATTACTATACAAACAGCTTTTATGGCAATGGATCTGGGTGCGCCGGGTTGCTCGGATCATATACGGCTACCGCTACTTCGGAATCAGCACATCCATAATATAAAAACCATTTGTTATGGAAATATACCAGTCCTTCTATAAAAACAGTTCCATCTCTATATTGACCGCTTTTTTCAAAATCTTCCATAGGTCTTAAAAACGGTACATCCAAGCGACCGATCACTTTCGTGGGATCATCTGCATCGAATAAGACCTGGCCTGCACTGTATGTTCCCCTGTTGAATCGCTTATCTCCGTGCTGTGGATTATTTTTACCATTGTATAGCAACAGGATACCATGTTCCGTCAATATAGCCGGTGGACCGCATTCTGTTAGATCGCTATCAAAGAATCCTTTTCGCGGCGAGATAAAGGCCTTTATCTTTCGGTTTTCGTCTACTACAGGCTCCCAATCGATTAGGTTATCCGAAGTAGCACCATATACACCATGTTCTCCCCAATACATCCAATATTTACCATTCACTTTCGTAATCACCTGCTTTCCATCTTTTACCTGTGTAACGATAGAAGCAGACTTATGGAATTTATCGAAGATAAGATCGGCATTTTTAGCTTTCGCAAAAATTTGCCCATGTTTTTCCCAGTTTATCAAATCTTTCGAAGTGGCTACGCCCAACCTAGCAGTCTTCCTGTTCCATTGGGTGTAAAACATGACGTAAAGACCATCTTCTGTCACAGCTATACGAGGATCCTCCGTTCCTCCAGGCCATTCAAAATCTTTCTGTGCGTCATCGGCCGGATAAAAAACAGGCTTTTCTTTACGCGTAAAGGAAATACCATCATCGCTCAGTGCATAACCTAAGCGTGACGTACGGTGACCTATGCCTACACCCGACTTATCTTCCGCTCGATACAGCACAACAATTTTACCGTCCTTTACCGTAGCCGCAGGATTGAATGTATCGTTGGATTCCCAGGCGACTTTTTTACCGCTCATCGGATCCATAAACTGGGTATGTTCCAAAGGGGATATAACCGGATTTACCCCCTGTGGTCTGACAAAACCACCAAATGCCCATTCCGGCAGTTTATTCGTTTGCTTCTGCGCCTGAACTGTTCCTACAGCCGTGACTAACAAAAAAAGTATCTTTAACAACTGATTATTCATGTTTTAAAATTTAAATAATTAGAAAATATATACGTTTTATTAATAATCCGGATTCTGGGTAAGCGATCCTCCCGATAAATCAATCTCCCGTTGAGGTATCGGATATAGATAATGATGGGGCCTAAAACTTTTTCCCATGTTTCGCAATACCTCGGCAGCGACTTTCCACCTCCTTAAATCACTAAATCGGTGGCTTTCGAAACCCAATTCCGAGCGTCTTTCCTGCATGAGCCAAGTTTTGATGACACTCGGATCCGATTCCTGTACATTCCGGTCCGGAAGTGTACCTGTCGGCGCTTTGCCACCATCTACCTTAACCGTGTTACGGGCACGATTTCGTACCTTGTTAATCAGGCCAATGGCTTGCGGATAATTTCCTGTTTCCAGATAAGCTTCCGCTTTCCAGAGGAGTACATCTGCCCACCGTATCAAGATTTTATTTGCCGGTGAATCACCATTTCCACGGTTAGCCGCATTTAAGTCGCCCATTAGCTTATAGACCAACCTGTCACCTACATTAACGGTATATTCCAACCGAGGGTCGTTCTCTTCAAACGAAGCTAAAAAATCATCTGTAGGTGCCAGGAAACCCCACCCCAGCAGAGCTCCAATACTATTCCCATTCTTAGGCAACGTCCCTTGCGTATGGTTGTAAGCGAAAATCACCTCTTGATCTTTAAACTTTTTGCTATTGCTGAAACTGTCAAAATAGTTATCATTCAAAGAAAAATAACCCTTTTGTTCCAATGCTTCCACTTTACTGATTACCTGTTCCCATTTTTCTGCAAATAAAGCTACCTTGGCCTCCAGGGCTAATACCGCCGCGGCAGAAACCCGCCAAGGTTCCGTATCCACGGGATGCTTAGCATCCGGTAATAATTGTAAGGCTTGCTGTAAGTCCGTATTTATCTGCTGCCAGATTTGATCCTGCGGAACTCTTTTGGCCACTTCATACGCTTCCTCAAAGCTCGTCAGCGGTTTGGTGAGTAGCGCTACATCGCCAAAATTCGTAACGAGCTCGATGTAATAATACGCACGCAAAAACAGCACTTCTCCCAGCATCCTTTCTGCAAGGGCTGTTGGGATGCCAGCCTGTTCGATGGTCGCTGGATTGCCGAGCTTGTCAATTGCTAAATTCGCGCGGGAGACCCCTTCGTATGCATAGGTCCAAATTCCATTAAACGCGGGATTTTCCGATGTAAACGAAAAACGGCTCACCTCATCTATCCAAGCTTGATCCCCATCGGAAACCCATTTTTTATTCATATCACCTCCGGCGATATCCTCTATCACAAAATCTGGCCGAATATACAATCCTTGCGCCCATGCTCCGCTTCCAAGAAAACCGTTGGTATTTCGCAGTGGTTCATAAGCACTGTTTACGGCAGATTTCAACGTCGATTCCGACGGACTTTCATTAATTTGATCTGGAGTAAGCAATCCAATCGGATCCTTCTCCATATTGCAGCTAGTCATTACGAAAAGTAGGCTGCATACACTGCTAAAAATCGATAGTCTCATTTCTATATATTTTTTCACACACGTAATTAAAAAGTAACATTGACACCAAACAGGAATGTTCTGGACGAAGGATATGTCCCCATATCAATCAAATCCGTCGATTCGGGATCGAGCCCCTTATAATTTGTGAGCGTTAACAAATTTTGGCCAGAGACATAAACGCGCATATTTTTCAACACATTCGTTTTTTTAACCAACGAGCCAAAGGAATAACCCAGTTCCAAATTTTTTAGACGAGCATAGGAAGCATCCTCAAGCACGATGGTCGAAATCCGGCTACTTCCATTATCGTTAAAAGTTACCCGCGGAATGCTGTTGCTGCTCCCTTCACCGTTCCAGGCGTCTAGTACATCCGTCGTATAGTTAAATGGCCGGGTATCAAAATCCAGAATCTTCCGTCCGTCGTTAAAACGGTCAACTCCTTGAACACCTTGAATTAAGACCGCAAAATCAAAGCCTTTATAAGCTGCCGAAAGATTTAGGCCATACGTTAATTTCGGAATCGGGCTCCCCATAAAATTCCGATCCTGATCGTTGATTATACCATCTCCGTTGAGGTCTTTAAAGCGGATGTCTCCCGGTTTCTGCGGTGGATTTTCTACACCGAATAAATGGGAGTCGATTTCGGCCTGATTCTGGTATATTCCTTCCTGCAAATAACCGAAATAGGCATTGAGCGGATTCCCGACCTCTGTCCGTGTGGCTCTATCGCTGATATAAGGCACATTGGGATGCAGTTTTACCACCTCATTGGATAGGGTTGCCAAATTTCCATTTATACCATACCGGAAGCCGCCTTCTGTTGTCCGGCGGTAGCCCAACGAAAATTCAAAACCTTTATTTTTTACCCGACCGGCGTTGACAATGGTTGGCTGTACATCTCCCACCAAGGCGGGCATAGAGATAGGCAATAGAATATCGCGGGTATCTTTTATAAAATAGTCTGCCGTAAAGGTTACCCTATTTTGAAAAAGAGCCATATCCAATCCCACATTATGTTGTATGGTTGTTTCCCATTTCAGATCGGGATTCCCATAGCGGTCAATCAGGTAGTTTTCTCCTGCTCTTTTCATGAGCGTCAGGAAAGCATAGTTATCAATTTCTTGATTCCCTAAAGTACCCGTACTCGCGCGCAAACGTAAATCGCTGATCCAATTAATATCTTGCATAAACTGTTCTCGGCTCATGGTCCAGCCTACCGAAACAGAAGGGAAATATCCCCATCGGTTGTTCTCTCCAAAACGTGACGATTCATCGGCCCGTAAGTTAGCCGTCACCATATATTTGCCATCAAATTCGTAGGTAGCCGACCCAAATAAACTAAACAACGCATATTCTGATCCGGATCCTCCGTTCCATAAATCTAGGAGCGTACTGCCGTAATCTAAGTACCGGAAAGTCGGCATGGTGTAATCGTAACGTCGGCGGGAACCACTTATAGCCGAAGCATTATTATTAATATACTCGGTTCCCGCTAAGGCACTGATTTGATGTAGACCAACTGTTTTTTCGTATGACAACACATTATTCCAGGTCAGTGTAAAGTCTGTTCCACGATTTTCATTCAGACCTTCCGGACGGTTTAGACGTCCCTTCCCACGATCGTTAGCACTAGCACTTCCGTCGTCATCACCATAATTTTCGGAGAATGCCTTCGTATGGTTTACATTTAGGTCTATACCTACATTTGTTCGGAATTTAAGGGACTTGTCCGCAAGAAGCGCATACTCTCCATATACATTACCAAACGTCTTAATCCGCGAAAAAACATTATCGGTAAAATACGCCGCCGCAACAGGATTCCGCGTAACCTCGTATTTACCACTTTCATAACCTCCGTTCACGGAATTGTAGCGATAAAACGGCAGGTCGGTAAAGGGATCACTTTCAGACCAAGTCGGATCTGACGGATCTTTATATACACTTAGAAGAGGAGGTCTCAACATAGCGTGCCGGATAATACCGGGGGCGTCACCTTTCGCCGAAATCTGATCACGTTTGGAATACATAAGCTGCAGGTTGGTGCCGATTTTTAAACGTTCCGTCAACGCGCTGTTTACATTTGTCCGGAAGTTTATCCGCTCATATTTATCATTGTCATAAACAACGATACCATTTTGCCGATAGTAACCGCCAGATATTAAATATTGCGTTTGCTCACTTCCGCCACTTGCCGCGAGTTCTACACTGTTGGTCTTTCCGGTTTCGAACAGTTCATCTAACCAATCCGTATTTGCGAGGTCGGTACGTGATTTATCTTTAGTATAGGGATTCTCTCCGGTATTACCCGAATTATTCCAGGAGGTTTCCAATACGTCCAGATATTGTGTCGTGTTCAGTAATTTGGGCAGGTTGTTTACTTGTTGTAAGCCACCAAAATAATTGATGTTCAGCGACGACTTACCCGCCCCGCCCTGTTTAGTCGTAATGACGACGACGCCGGCAGAAGCACGCGATCCGTAAATAGC
Source organism: Sphingobacterium corticibacterium (assembly GCF_004208525.1). GTDB lineage: Bacteria > Bacteroidota > Bacteroidia > Sphingobacteriales > Sphingobacteriaceae > Sphingobacterium > Sphingobacterium corticibacterium. Next base: position 929,253 of record NZ_SGIT01000001.1, read on the forward strand.
GGCTGCGGAAGCATCCTTTAAAACCGACATGGACTCAATATCAGATGGATTCAGAAAAGTAATATCTCTTGAAGGCACCCCATCAACAACATATAGTGGATTATTGTTTCCAATGGTACCCTCTCCGCGGATCCTGACGTTGATACCATCGCCAGGAGCTCCACTGGTTTGCGTAATCTGTACACCTGCAACCTGTCCTTGTAAAGACTGTGCCACATTTGGCACCCGTCTCGTCTCTAGATCAGACATATTAACCGATGCTACAGCACCTGTTACCGAGGATCTCCGTTGTGCCGAATAACCCACAACAACGACTTCATCTAGTGCTGCTGCATCCTCCATTAAGGTGATAAGCATATTCTGTCCTGGTGTCGCTTCCACTTCCTTGGAATGGTAACCCGTATAAGAAATGGACAGTACCTGCCCTTCACTTACCGCCAGTACGAAATGTCCATTAGCATCTGTGGACGTCATTGTTTCCTGTCTCGCGACGCGGATTGTCGCGCCAGCCAAAGGCCTTCCACCTGGATCCACAACGGTTCCTTCTACATTCGTTTGCGGTATTTCCAGCATTACCTTTCCTTTTACAGGAGAGGCAATTGAAAAAGCAGGTGAAAATAGGCAAGGAAGTGCAAGCAGGTAAAATTTGAACCATAAGTTTCTCTTGTTCATCGCTCTTTTAGTTAGGTTTATAAACTATAATTTTATTAGCGTAATAATATTCCTGAAAGTAGAAAAACCGCTTTTGCAAATCATGCAAAAAAAATGATTTTTATGCTTTTCAGTTCAAAACTAAATTAAAAAAACCAGTTTAGCAACATTTATTTTAACTTTTTTTTAACACTGGATTCCCGAATGACTAATGTGGAAGGCACCGTAATATACTGGTAGGGTTCTATCGTTCCTTTGTCGATACGATTCAGTAAAATTTTAACAATCGTCGCACTTAATTGTTCCAGCGGTTGGACGATAGCTGTAATGGATGGTGAAAATAGCCGGAACAAGTCGTGTTCATCAAACGCAATAATGCCAATCTCGTCCGGTATCTTTTTACCTATTTCACGGATCGCTTCCAGACCACTTATACACAAATAGTTTGTTGCAAAAAAAACAGCATCGACATCCGGATTGTTTTGTAAGAAATGGATGATCTCGTTCCTGTAGCCTTCTCTATCGACATCATACCGCATCTGAAGCACGATGGGGGTCTGTTTTTTCTTTCGCATCGTATGGAGATAGCCATCCAGACGTTCCTGCATCTGGCTTTGAGGAGAGGCTAGCGAAATGAAGGCGATGCGCTTAAATTTTTGTTCCAGCAGATGTGCACAAGCCTCTTCTACAACTTCACGGTTATTCGTTCCCACATAATCTGTCTTCACCCCTTCCAACATCCTATCAAAAATAACGACCGGCACCTTATCGTTTATAACTTTTTTAACTCCTTCTTCCATCTTAACGGGTGGAGCGATGATAAAACCGTCGACGTGAGTATCTTTAAACAACTGCAATACGGACAGTGCATCGTTTGTATTATTTCGAGTACTACTGTAAATAATCCGATAACCACTTTTCTTCGCCCGCTCTTCGATCATCAGTGCAATCGGCCCGAAAAAAGAGTCCCCTATATTTTCTACAATCAGGCCAATACTATTGGTCTTTCCCGTCGCAAGACTTTTTGCCATATAATTCGGCTTATACCCGATTTCCTTAATGTACTCGAGCACACGCTGTTCCTGCTTTTTGCTAATTCTGTGGGCCTCGGCTTTTCCATTGATGATGAAGGATACCGTGGATTTGGCCACATTCAAGTGTTTCGCTATATCATTAATAGAAGGTTTTTTGTTTGTCATAACAGTCTAGTGTACGCTGATGTATGTTTTGTTATATTATTGTACGCTTTACTAAGGTCTTAATTTTTATCTAACTTTCCTACATTTATTATGTTAGTGCATGTTGCCTACTGTTCTTCCTGCTTTTGCCATGGAACACTCCCACCTTTTTGCATTTGTTTCATTAGCAAGCGGTGTAGTGTAACTCGTTTAGCCTCCTCGGTTTTGATAACATTATTTTGCTCTAGAGGGTCTTTCGTTAGGTCGTATAACTCAAATGGAGATGTCGGAGTGTTTTGCAATAGTTTAAAGTTATCATTTACCACTGCATTTGATATTTTTCCGCCATAACTGCCACCCTCTCGCCGAATAAAAAATATAGGACGTGGAGCCATTTTTGAACCACTATTTTTAAGTATCGATGCAAAGCTGACCCCATCAATTTTGTGGTCCACGGACAACCCCGCGAGTTCTGCTAACGTTGGATAAATATCCATCAATAACAATTTCTCTGTTGACTGTGTGCCAGGTTTTATATGCTCAGGCCAACTGATGCATGCCGGAATCCGGATGCCACCCTCATACATGGTTCCTTTACCATCGCGCACATTTCCGTTATTAGCGCCTAAATCAAGTTGGCCTCCGTTATCACTTAAAAACACAATTAAGGTATTTTTAAACTGTCCGTTGGCTTTTAGGGTGCTAATAACTTTGCCAATACCATCATCCATTTGTTCAATAAGAGCTACCAATTTAGCTCTTTTGTCAGTAATGTTAGGCTCGCGGGCTTTTACTTTAGCAAGAAATTCTGCGTCGGGTTGTATGGGCGCATGGGGAGCGGTGTAGGCAAGATAAAGGAAAAAAGGGTTTTCACTGCCAATCTGAGTATTAAGATAGTCAACAGCCCAACTCGTAAATAGATCAGTAGCGTGTCCTTCCGCAATAATTGGCTTACCATTTTCACGCAAAAAATTGATACCATTTCGGGTGTGTTTCCAATAATCATCCAGCATATCGTCTAACCAGCCATGGAAATAATCAAAGCCTTTTTGATTAGGTAAATTGGGCATATCCAAACCCAGGTTCCATTTACCCACAATCGCAGTTTTATATCCTGCTTGTTTCATTAACGCCGGCAATAATTGCGAACCCGGTGTCAAATACCCAAAAGTATCTGTTACTTGATTACGGATTAGTCCCGGCACCCCAACCATTTCCGGGTACCTGCCTGTTAGCAAAGAAGCACGGCTGGGAGAACACACAGGTGAGTTCGCATAAAAGTTATCAAAACGAATGCCCTGTCTGGCTATTTCATCAATATTTGGGGTGCGGATATCAGGGGTGTTATAATAAGAAACATCGTGATAACCTAGATCGTCAGCTAATATAATCAATACATTAGGATAAGATTTTTCTTGAGCTGATGAAAGTATAGGAAAGAGCAGAAATAATAAAATTAAATAGGTTGGTTGTCTTTTCATTGTAATAGCGTATTTCCGGAGGATAAATGTAAACATTTTTTTTATATCAGAAAATACTGTCTACTTCTACGGGCAATGTCCATGTTCTTGGCAATGTTGGTCTGCGCCGTGGTGCTGATTATTTCTATTATATATACTTCAAAACCTCCTTTGGCACCAACGCCGATACATCACCGTGGTGATGTAAAATATCCCGGACAATGGTCGACGAAATATGCGCCAACCCAGATTTTGCCATCAGAAAATACGTTTCGATCTCCGGTGCAAGCAAGAGGTTGTTTTGTGCGATGGCATTCTCAAATTCAAAATCGGCAGTATTCCGTAACCCACGAAGCAGATACTTCGCTCCTATTTCCTGGCAAAAATCAATCGTAAGACCCGAAAACTGCGTCACCTCTACCCTTTCATTCGATGCGAATAAATCCGAAATACCATTTACCCGATCATCAAAAGACATCAGCCCTTTTTTAGTACTATTTATCCCCACGGCGATGACGACCTTGTCGAATAAAGATAGTCCCCTCTCCACGATATTTTGGTGAGCATACGTAAACGGATCAAATGATCCGGCAAAAACAGCAGTGTTCATATCTGATGAGCGTTAAAGGTTTACGAATCCAATTTATAAAAGCTAAACGAAGAATAGCCATACTTCCTTGTTTCTATATAAAACGACGATTCATCCATTTTTCGTGTAGAAGGATGTTCAACCACCATCATTCCCCCCGGCTTCAATAAGCCTTTTTCAAGCATCAGGCTTGCCAATTGCGGTAAAGATGGTAGATCGTACGGTGGATCGGCAAAAATGAAATCATATTGACTTTTACACGCCGCGATAAACTTCAGGACATCCGCTTTACGGGTGCGAATAACCTCGATATGCAGTTTCTTCGTGGTATCCTTAATAAACTGCAAACATTTAAAGTGAATGTCTACAGCCTCTACCGAAAGCGCTCCCCGCGAAGCCAATTCAAAACTGATATTGCCCGTTCCGGCGAAAAGATCAAGGCAATCGCATTCATCTATTGCGATCCGATTATCCAATATATTGAACAGTGCCTCTTTGGCGATATCCGTTGTCGGGCGAACAGGTAAGTTGCTTGGTGGAGATAATCGAAGTCCGCCATATTTTCCGCCTATGATACGCATAAGGGAGCATCTGCTATGAAGTTCAACTTGCCGACTTCTTGCTGTACACCCTCATCATCGGCATGCAAATCTGTCCGGCCTTGGATAAACTCTACACGATGGGCAAAGTGGGTAAGTGCCGTGCTATAAGCATGCTGGGCATTAATGCCGGAAATCAATATCTTATGCAGTTTAATATGTAAATCAAAAGCCTGACACGTAGTCAGTACAAAATAATTTAAATCGTCTACATGCTGTATATCGAGCACATTATAAAACAGGAATTTACCATTTTTGAAAGCAAACAGTTCGACCTGCGTATTATTGAAATGTGCACCCAATACCTCGCCCTGCATGGGGATATAAGATTGTACCTCGTCTAAAAGGAGCTGAAAATCAGCCACAAATTTTGCATGGGGAAAGATAGCACGCCAGCGATTGTGCAAGAGCATATCATATTGATAACAAGCGGTGATGGCTAGGTTATCCAAGCTATGAATTTGTGTGCGGTCAACGTGGTCATCCAGTAAAAACTCCTGATATAACGGGTGGTTTTCCGATTGATACACCTCAGCGGGAATAAACACTAAACTTTGCACCGGTAAACTGATGAACACATACTGAAACGGTAATCCCAATAACTTAATGGCCTCCGTGTCGGGTTCATTTGCGGGATAACGGAACATTGCCTGAACCTGACCAGATTCATCGACAACGATTAATGTATCTTCTAAAAAATCTGCCTTTACGAACAGCTTATACTGTGGTATATAATGTAAGTGGAAATTCTTTGATGTATATTTCATACGCTGGGTTGTTGAAGTCCCTCAACAAAATTAGCTTTTCCAATCGATATGACCAACCTTTTGCATAACTTTGATTATGTATATTCAGAACCTGCTTACCCAACAGTTTGTATGGCAACCTACCTCGCAACAGCAGGAATCGTTTTTGCTTTTAGATGAGTTCTTAACGACATTTCAGCCAAGCACGTGCTTTCTGTTAAAGGGTTATGCCGGCACCGGAAAGACCACGATTATAAGCGCATTGGTGAAGATTTTGCCGACACTTCAGAAAAAGTCCGTTTTACTGGCGCCTACCGGGCGGGCCGCAAAGGTTATGCGGCACTATTCTGGGAGAAAAGCATTTACTATCCATAAAAAGATATACCGTAAAAAATCTGCCGCTACACTCGATATGGATTTTACCTTAGCGGAAAATCTACATGAAAACACCTTGTTTATTGTAGATGAGTCTTCTATGATTTCGGATGCCGGCGAGCAATTCTTTTCCCGAAGTTTACTGGATGATTTGATTCGCTATGTGCAATCAGGCGAAAACTGCTGTCTTTTATTTGTTGGAGACACCGCACAATTGCCACCTGTGGGCATGTTGGAAAGCCCAGCTCTGGATCCGAATTACCTCGAAGCGAACTACCACTTACGGGTTTTTCATTATGAGCTTCGCGAGGTTGTACGGCAGCAAAAAGCATCGGGTATACTTTATAATGCTACCAAAGTACGTAACGATATCCATTGGGAAGATCAGGGGGGCGCACTCCCTTTTCCACAATTCCATACCAAAGGGTTTACGGATATCTTTCGCATGAACGGTGATCGACTATTGGAGGGACTACACTATAGCTATGACCATTTTGATATCGAAAACACCATCGTGATCTGCCGGTCCAATAAATCTGCCAATTTATATAACCAGCATATCCGGAATCAGATTCTCTTTCGCGACGAAGAAATTACTGGAGGCGATTTGGTGATGGTCGTACGGAATAATTACTATTGGCTTCAGCAACATGACGAGAAAAACACGGGGTTCATCGCCAATGGCGATCTGGCGAAAGTTCGGAAGGTCAGTAATATACACGATCAACATGGTTTCCGCTTCGCGGATGTATCGCTGGAATTTATAGATGATGACGAGCTGGAACCCGTAGTATGCCGTGTTCTGCTCGATAGTTTACACGTAGATGCGCCCAATATGCCACGCGACCAACAGCAGCAATTATATGAGTCGATTGCACTGGACTATGAGGATATACCGACCAGAAAAGATCGCTTGGAGGCGATAAAAAAAGATCCTTATTATAATGCTTTACAGATGAAGTTTGCTTACGCGATCACCTGCCATAAAGCACAAGGTGGACAATGGCCCTGTGTGTTTGTCGATCAGGGTTATTTAAATGACGAGATGCTCAATATGGAGTTTTTACGTTGGCTTTACACCGCTATTACCCGGGCCACAACACAATTATTTTTGGTTAACTTTAACCCTAAATTTTATGGAGAATAAGGATTTTGAGCCGCAACTTGTTCAATTTCTAAAAGTCGATATCCGACAATATCCGGCAAAATCATTTAATCTGGATTTTATCCAGATACAGGGTTTCACCGTAGCCAGCCTGCTGGCGTATTCTTACCATCCCGACAACCAAGTTTCTTTTCGGGCGGCATGGTTGCTCGAACATGTTTGTATACAACAACCTGCGCTCATTGCTCCCCTATATGACACTTTCCTTATCGGATTATCAAAGCAGATGCATTGGGGAACCATACGGAGCTACACGAAAATAGCGATGCTGGCTACTGATTTTAAAACAGCCGTCCCGCAAACCCGCGATCAGGAGGAAATTTTAATAGAACAAGCATTTAATTGGTTAATCCATCGGGAGTGCCCGGTGGCGGTTCTCGTTAATTGTCTTGATATATTGTGTAATTTACGGAAGAACAATCCTTGGATCTCTACAGAATTGAAAGAACAGATTCATCACTTGCTCAAAAATCCGACTCCGGCATTAGCGAGCAGAGCAAAAAGGGTATTGAAGAAAATAGCTTAAAATAACGTATTTCCTCGATGGAAGGTGTTTCTCCCCAGGTGTTTGAACGCCAGTTCGGTACATTCACGACCGCGGGATGTACGCATCAGGTAACCTTCTTGAATCAAAAACGGTTCATATACTTCCTCTATCGTTCCTTCATCTTCTCCTACGGCTGTAGCGATCGTTTTCAGTCCGACAGGCCCACCTTTGAATTTATCGATAATGGTGGTCAGAATCCGATTATCCATCTCGTCCAGCCCATTTTCATCTACATTCAGGGCATTCAGGGCATATTGCGCGATAGCTCTATCAACGGAACCGTTGCCCTTAATCTGCGCGAAGTCCCGCGTTCGACGCAACAGGGCGTTAGCAATACGAGGTGTTCCCCGGCTTCGTCGCGCAATCTCATACGCACCTTCTTCCGTAATCGGTGTGTTTAAGATATGAGCCGACCTTAATACAATTGTAGTCAATAGCTTAGCATCATAGTATTGAAGTCGTGAGTTAATTCCAAAACGGGCGCGAAGCGGAGCTGTTAACAGTCCAGATCGGGTCGTTGCACCAATAAGCGTAAAGGGATTCAACGAAATCTGAACGGAACGGGCGTTGGGCCCGGTTTCCAACATAATGTCAATTTTGAAATCCTCCATCGCCGAATACAAGTATTCCTCGACCAGCGGACTTAAACGGTGAATTTCATCGATGAACAACACATCACCTTCTTCCAGATTCGTTAGTAAACCCGCTAAATCCCCCGGCTTATCCAATACCGGACCGGATGTGATTTTGATGTTCACGCCCATTTCATTCGCGATAATATGGGATAACGTGGTCTTACCCAAGCCAGGAGGGCCATGTAACAATACATGATCCAATGCCTCGCTGCGCAGTTTTGCAGCTCTGACAAAAATAGAGAGGTTTTCTAAAATTTTCTCCTGCCCCGTGAAATCCTCGAAGACCTGCGGACGCAATGCCCTTTCTATATCCCTATCAATGGGATTTAGTCTTTCTGGATTCGGATCAAGATATTCATTCATATATACGCGAAGTTAACTATTTATATTTCTTAAACCAACTCTCTATTTTTAGCTGGATAACCCCGAAAAATGCTTCTCTGAATATGCGCGTACTCATTTTAGAAACTCCCTCGGTGCGATCGGTAAATATAATAGGCACTTCTACTAGTTTGAAACCATATTGGATGGCGGTAAACTTCATTTCAATCTGGAAAGCATAACCGATAAACTTAATATTGTCCAATGGAATTTTTTCCAGGACGGACCGAGAAAAGCAGACAAAACCGGCTGTAGCGTCCTGGATCGGTATACGCGTGATAAGTCGCACATACGCGGATGCGAAATACGACATTAGCACACGGCTCATCGGCCAGTTCACCACATTGACGCCTTTTATGTAACGGGAGCCAATTGCCATATCTGCACCCTCCAGACACGCCTGACGTAGACGGATTAAATCCTCGGGATTGTGGCTAAAATCCGCATCCATTTCGTATATATAGCCGTAATGGCGCTGCAAAGCCCACCGAAATCCATGGATGTACGCTGTTCCCAAACCCAGCTTTCCTATCCTTTCCTCGATAAACAAGCGGCCGGGATATTCCTGTTGGATAGTTTTGACGATGGCAGCTGTACCGTCCGGTGATCCGTCGTCAACAATCAGAATATCAAAAGGAATTGGAAGCGAAAAAACCTTGCGGATGATTTTCGCTATATTCTCTTTTTCGTTATATGTCGGAATAATGACTAGACTGTCTACCACGGGTAAATTATAGGCTAATTAATACCATGCATCATTTTCTTCAGTTTCGGATTGAATAGCAATAAAAATACGGCCACCACGATCGGTATAGCAGCGATGATGTAGAAGAATACCGACATGGAGTAAGTCTGTGAGATTTTATCAATATAAGATCCCGTCATACCGGCAATAAAGTTCGCTATAGCAGAGGCCGTAAACCAAAGTCCAAATAGTAGTCCGGCTAATTTCTTCGGCGAGAGCTTGCTTACATAAGATAGCCCTACCGGCGATAAACAAAGTTCACCTGTGGTGTGGAAGAAATATGCAAGGATCAGCCAAATCATACTGACGGAAGCTGTTGTAGCTCCCTGTGGAATACTGCTCGCACCAAACGCTAGCGCTATAAAACCAATCCCCACTAACAGCAATCCCATCGCAAATTTCACCGGACCGGACGGATTCCATACTTTCTCCCACATTTTACTGAAAGAAGACGCTAAGGTAATGATGAAGAAAGAGTTTAGAATCTGGAACCAGGACACGGTCACCTCGGTTTGTTCGGCACTGAATTCGCGATATACTTTCCAGATACCCAGTCCCCATATAATGGCAAACGATAACGCAGTAAAGAAAATAGTTAACGGATACGCAGCTGCGATTCTTTTTGCCAAGCTATACAGTACCCAGGTTACGATCATAATCGGGAAAATCGTTAAAGCCGCATCAACCCATTTAAATGTTAACCCTGCATTTCCTTCTAAAACACGTTGTGTATAATCTTTGGCAAAGATAGACATCGAACCACCAGCCTGCTCAAATGCAAAAAAGAAAAATAAACTAGCAAACATCAATACCGCTACTACAATCAGCCTATCGCGTACCACATGCTTAGGTGTATCCTCGTCTGTCACTTTCTCTACATGTTCGTCTGGTTGATGTATTTTGTTGGGTTTTTCGCCAATGATACCGAAGATCTTCTGTGCAAAGAAGAACTGCAACATACCAAAAAACATAAATACACCGGCAAGACCAAAGCCATAATGCCATCCTATTTTTTCGCCAATATACCCACATAGCAACATCCCTAAAAAGGCACCGGCATTAATCCCCATATAGAAAATGGTATAACCTGCATCTTTCTTCGAGCTGGTGTCTGGATAAAGTTGACCAACCATAGAGGAAATATTCGGTTTAAATAAACCGTTCCCCAGAATCATCAAGACTAAACCCAGGTAAAAAAAACTAGTCCCAAACGTTTCAAACGCCATCGAGAGATGACCCAAGGTCATAATCAAAGCGCCTAACGTAATAGCTTGACGATATCCTGTAAGTTTATCCGCGATCATTCCTCCGATCAACGGTGTAAGATAAACTAAGCCGGTATACCAGGCATAAAGCTGCATAGCGTCCGCATTTGTCCATCCCCATCCACCTTTGGCAATTTCTGTAATGAGGAACACGGTCAATAGGGCGCGCATTCCATAATAGCTAAAACGCTCCCACATTTCTGTAAAAAACAGCACAAATAAACTTGCGGGATGCCCCATTACCATTTTGTTGTCAATGCCCTGCTTAGCGAGGTGGTTTACCAGGACTTCGTCTTCTTTTTGTTGAATCATCTTTTAAAGTTATTGTCATGAAAACCAAAATCAAACAGGGGTATTCACCTAATTGATTTTGGCAACTTTGCTACAAAGAAAATAAAAATTCTAGTTTTTCCCGTAATATCCATTTTATATTTTGTAAAAATTCAATTACGGGTTAATCCGAATTTACAACGTCTTAAATCGCTCCAGCAATTTTTTAGTCGCGAGAATACCGTCTAATTCGGCAAGTTTACTACCTTCATACTCAATGCCCACATATCCCTTAAAACCAGCCTCTTTCACAATTTGCATCATGCGGTGATAGTCAATAGCCGTTTCGTTACCATTTGCGTCAAAATCGTGAGACTTGGCACTTACTCCTTTCGCATAGGGCATTAGATCTTGTACACCTTGATAGCGATCGTATTCATAGAAATTACCGAAATCAGGTAAACTTCCACAGTTTTTCTTACCGACTGCTTTCAACACGCCTGCCAACCAATCACCATGGGAAGAGATACCGCCGTGATTTTCTACAATGACGTTAATTTTTGCTTTTTTACCATAGTCCGCTAATGTGCCTAAGCTGTCGACGACACGTTGTGCCACCTCTTCCGGCGTACCTTTTCCGGCTGCATTTACGCGGATGGATTTACATCCTAAAAAGGCTGCTGCATCGATCCACTTATAATGATTGTCAACAGCTTGTAAACGCTTCGCATTATCTTCGTCTCCTAGATTCCCTTCCCCATCGATCATGATCAACACATTTTTGACACCATTATCTTTAGCCCTATTGTTCAAGTCTTTCAAATAAGCCATATCTTTAGCTTTATCTTTAAAGAACTGATTGACATATTCCACCCCGTAGATACCACATTTTTTTGCGGCAAATTCCGGAAAATCAATATTCTTTAAATCTCCTGCAAATAGTGTTTTGTGAAGAGACCATTGCGCTAACGAAATGTCAAACCATGCTTTTTTTGCGGCAAACACATCTAACGAAGGAGCTATTACCACTCCTGCTGTTGCCAATCCTAAGTTTTTTAAAAACGTTCTTCTAGAGTTCATTGGATTTTTATAGGTTTTATTAAATATTTGCCCACCCAGAGGTTAATACATCCGCGATATGTTTGGTCTTGATGGGGAGTTGATGTTTATCAATATATCCTTGTATTTGAAATAAACATGAACTATCTGTTGAAATAATATAGTCAGCTTTAACGGCCATGGCCTTTTGTACTTTTTGTTCAGCAATCGCCGCCGATATGCCTTCAAATTTCACAGAAAAAGTGCCACCAAACCCATAACATGCGTCTTGCTCATGCATAGAAACAATCTCAAGACCGCCCACTTGCGCTAATAGCTGTCGGGGTTCTTCTTTCATTTTATATTCCCCTAACGCGGCACAGGAGTCATGATAGATCGCCGTACCCACTAATTCTGCTCCAAAATAATCTTTTTTAAGCACATTTACCAAAAAATCGGTCAATTCGTAGATGTTTGATTGGATATTGCGACAGCGGTTATGAACCGTAGAATTGGTAAACAAATCATCATATCCATTTTTTATCATCTCGGTACAAGAGGCCGACGGCGACACGATATAATGATCTTCCGAAAAATCACGCAGAAATTTAAGACCGATTTTCTTGGCCTCATCCCAGAAGCCCGCATGATACGCCGGTTGCCCGCAGCAGGTTTGTTTCGGATTATAGATAACTTCGCAACCTGCTTTTTGCAACAGCTTCACCGTGCTAAAGGCCGTTTCCGGATAAATCTGATCTATGAAACAGGGTATAAATAGTTCTACTTTCATGACGTCATTGCCTTATTAAATCGCAGTAAGCGAAAGAGTAAACCACATCCAATGATAAAAAATACAGAAAGAAACAGTGCGGAGTAACGTATGTTGTGGGTGAACTGTTCTATCAACCCAAAAGAAAATAACCCTAATACAATAGCTAATTTTTCGGTGATATCATAAAAGCTAAAAAAGGATGTCGTATCCTTGATGTTTTCGGGAAGGAATTTAGAATAGGTAGAGCGGGAGAGCGATTGAATACCGCCCATCACTAATCCAACCAGACACGCTAAAACGTAAAATGCTGTTTCTGTTTTTATGAAGAATGCGGATACACACACACCTATCCACACCAATACGACGACGATCAAAATCTTAATATTACCGAACTTTGCAGAAAGCTTGGACATCAAAAAAGCACCGAATATGGCAACCAGCTGAATTAACAGTATGGTTATAATGAGTTTAGAGCTCTCGAGTTGAAGCTCTTTGGCGCCAAATGCAGCCGCTACAATCATCACAGTTTGCACCCCGGCAGAATAAAAAAAGTAAGCCGGTAAAAATCGACGAATACGTTCCATCTTCTGTATACGGCGTAATACGATACGGTATTCTATAATAACCGTACGGAATACTTTTTTGGAGGCCCGTATCACTGATTTTTGGTTGTTCGGAAGTGCAAAAAACGGAATGATCGAAAAACTAGCCCACCACACACCGACCAACAAAAAGGATAACCGCGGTCCAAACGAGGCATCGATAATACCGAACCATTCTGGTTTTAAAATAAACACCAAACAAATAAGCTGGAGGGTAACGCAGCCTACGTAACCATAGGCAAAACCTTGTGCACTCACGCTGTCCTGCTTATCTACCGTAGCTATTTCGGGTAAATAGGAATTGTTAAATAATACACCTCCGATATAGCCCATAGCGGCCAATCCGAATAATATTACGCTCATTTCTAATGTTTCTAGCCGAAAAAAGAAAAGCCCCATACAAGCTACCGCGCCAAAATAGGTAAAGAACATCATCATGCTTTTCTTTTTTCCCTGCACATCGGCATAAGACGAAAGAAACGGCAATACAAAAGCCATGAAGAGATAAGAAAAAGCCAACGCAAAGTTAGAGAGAGCAGTATTAACGACCTCGAATCCGAAAAAACTGACAACATCGCCTTTTTCCGCAGTCTGCGTAATCGCCGTGTAATAAGCTGGAAAAATGGTCGATGTAATGACCAGATTATAAGCAGAGTTCGCCCAGTCAAACATCGACCAGGAACGAATTAAGCGTTTGTTGTTTTTTTCAATAACACGCATTTGTGAAGCGAATATAACAGATTTTAATAATTCATTAAAAATATTCCCAGATAAAAGTCATGATACGTGCGACTTCCTTACGCACCGGTTTCGCTGAACCCACGAAATTGTTATGGAGAAAAGAAAACACAAGATTTCGTCCACTACGGGTCCGGATATATCCGCTTTGACAATATACACTTTTTAGGGTGCCTGTTTTTGCCCAAACAAACGGGATCCCACTATCCAGCTGATAAGTCGCTTTTAACGTACCTTCTAAGCCTCCCGCAGCAAACAAATAATGAAGTGCATTTGCTTCCGGAATCTCTTGTGCTATCATCAACAACAGTTCCACCAAACTCCTCGCCGTAACTTTATTATAAGGTGATAAACCACTGCCATCGTATAAGTCTATCTTATCTGTAAAAAAAGCATAATGTGCGGCCTCCATATCTTTTCTTAACCGAGCGGTATGAAAATCACCATATCTATTCATCGCTGCAACCATCATCAGCTGCTCCGCTAAAAAATTATCACTGACCAACATCATCTCCCGTAGTACATCACGTGTAGTAACAGAATATAAAGTATTCACTTCTGTGGGCTTAGGGTATTGAATTAATTCTACTTGTTTCTGTAGCGTATCCTGCAGAAGCTGTATAAATAGCTCATCAGAATATTTAAAAGGTTTCTGGTTTACGTAGTTATTCGGAATTCTTGCGTTATTGATCAAAAAGGTGTTTTCCGCAAATTTTCGATGGATCCGGAATCGGTCTGGTTTCCCGATGGTCTCGTCTGTAGCCACACCAAATTGGAAATGTACAGGAAAAACGGTCAACCTGTTCCGAATACTCCCAAAGGTCACGACATTGCCGTAAATAGGAAATGGTGTTATCTCTGGCTGATAGTATTCCTCATAATCTTCCATAGCCCATCCCAGGCGATAAAAAGGCTCTTCTGTTGATATGCTTCCTACGTAAAATAACTTCTTATCTGTCGCTTTTAAAAAATTATAGACTGTACCTGCATCCAACTTCGGATGTAGAAAGGTGGGATCACCTGTTCCCCAGAATAACAAAGAATCTCCCTTTTCTGTATACTGTAACGCAGGAATGGAATCTCCAATATTTTTAAGGACTGTAAATAATGTGAATATTTTGGCATTGGATGCCGGCGTAAAATATTTATCTTCATTCAATCCCAAGAGGAATTGATGCTCCTCCACATCATAAAGACTAAAGCCAAAGAAATGATTTTTTAATATAGGTGATTGCTCTAACGATCTCTGAATTAAACCTATATCTTGTGATCTTGCTTGATAAGCAGAAAGGAATAAAACAAATATAGAAAACAGCAATTTATTCATAAACGAGAAGTCAACTATACCTAACGCCTTAACACATACTTGATACCACCGACAATATGCTGTTGAAAAGGAATCTCGTCGAAAGACTCATCCGTATGCCCAAGCCCCGTATAGAATGTACGTCCACCGTCGAACTCCCGAAACCAGGCTATCGGATGAAATTTCCCCATCGTTCCGCCCTTGTAGGTTCGCTCATCGAGGGTCATCAGGATATGTAATCCAGGCTGTATATCTCTAAAATCATACCATTCATCTTTATGCCACCAAACCTTTTGTAGGTGTTTCGTTGCCAAGTGCTTACGATCAACAACATCTATTTTAGCTTCTTGCACCGGCGGATGTTGCGTAAAATAGCCTCCTACCAATTCGCCGTACCAGGGCCACTCAAACTCCGTATCAGATGCAGCATGTATACCGACAAATCCATTGCCGGAGCGTATGAAGTGCTGAAAGGCAGCTTTCTGCTCGTCATTAAATATATTTCCGGTGGTGCTTAAGAAAATGACAGCACCGAATTGGCTTAAACTATCCGCACAAAAATAGCGGGCATCTTCGGTATGTACGGCTGCGATATCTTCCGATTGCAGTATTCTTTTTACCGTTTCTACCCCTTTGGGAATACTTTTATGCCTAAAGCCTGTTGTTTTGGTAAAGACCAATACCCGTTCCTGACTATAAGCCGTAAATATCTGGCCGAAGAAGAGCAGGTTTATAAAGAGTAAAAGATGTTTCATTATGTATTTTTATTTCTGTAAAAATCTAGACTTTCCATAATCAGCTCTTCTTTTACATACCTATCGTAATCGCATTTTCCGATTTCAGACAGTAGAGCAAATCCCAGTTTTTTTCCGTCGTTCTTTTTATCATTTTGCATCAAGGCTATAAGTTCCGGATATATTTCTTCCGAAAAGGCGTACCGTACGAAACGGTTATCGAACGCAGCCATTATTTCCGACAAATCCGTTGTGGAAAGGCCATTTATTTTATGCGCAATGTAAGCTTCACAAATCATGCCCAATGCAATAGCTTCGCCGTGTAACAGCGGATCGGCATCGTGTATCAAAGAATACCCTTCCACAGCATGTCCGATGGTGTGGCCGAAGTTTAAGATTTTTCGAAGGCCCTTTTCGGTTGGATCTTGTGTAATCACGTCATTTTTTATTTCCACGGAACGAAAAACAATATCATCTAAACCATCACTATTCAAATCAACATCTTTCGTTCTGAAGAACAACTCTCTATCATAAATTAAACCATGTTTAATAACCTCTGCAAAACCTGAGCGCATTTGACGTTCATCCAACGTATCCAAAAACTGTCCGCTGATAAAAACTGCTTGGGGCTGCGTAAACGTACCAATGATATTTTTTACGTTGTCTAGATCTATCCCCGTTTTTCCACCCACCGAGGCGTCGACCTGTGATAGTAGGGTTGTCGGAATCTGAATAAAATCAATACCTCTTTTATAAGTAGAGGCTGCAAACCCTCCCATATCCGTCACTACTCCACCACCCAAATTGATCATTAACGCTTTTCGATCAGCTCCAAAATCGAGCATAGTTTTCCAAACACCAATACAGAAATCAATATTTTTGTTTTCTTCTCCCGGATCGACTTCAATAATATCGTAATCCGTTATCTCGGAAAGAGCGGATTGTAGTATCGGTAAACAATGATCATTGGTATTTCTATCCACCAACACCAAAATTTGGGAATAGTTGCGTGAAGTAATAAATGTGGCTAAAGATTCGAGATTGTTTTCGAAGAATACCGTATAACCAAGACTGGCGATCTGTTTTGTCATGTATTGTGCTGTTTGAAATATGAAAGCACTAAATTACACAATTTTTACTTGCTGTCCATCAAATTCAATGATGTCTCCTACTTTTACTTTTAATCTTTTTCTAAAATCTACCTGACCGTTATATTTAACCAATCCTTCTTCCACAACAAACTGTGCCATCGCACCGTGTTCGACCCAATTCATCGCTTTTAATAGCTGGATTAACTGAATATATTCTCCCTTTAATGAAAATGTTTGCATAACGCTTCTCTATTATTATTTTAATGGTTTTGTAAAGATACGGGATCGCAAATCAAGTGATCAATAATATCCGTAAAAAAAAGGATAATTCCTGTTAAACATAAAAGGCTTATCGGCTATCGAAAAGATATAAAGAGATGAAAATAAATATTTAATTTTGACCGTTATTATTTTACACGTATGATATCTGTGCATCATTTGGCTAAACTGGATTTTAACAACACGGAAATTGCTTTTCGGAATAAATCCGATGAAGATTTGGAAAAAGCGTACTGGCTTTTTAAAATAGTAGCCAGCAATACCCTTATCAAAATTGGCACGCCTCTTACAAACTTTGCTTTAAAAATAGGGTTACCCATCCAAGGTATTATCCGCAACACGATCTACAAACAGTTTTGTGGTGGAGAATCCATCGAAGGGTGTGAGCCCGCTATTGCCGAACTGGGGCAAGCCAAGGTAACTACCATCTTGGATTACTCGGTAGAAGGAGAAGAATCGGAAGAGAGCTTTAACCACACTTGTGCTGAAATTTTACGTACGGTAGCTTATGCACAAAAAAATAAACTCATATCATTTTGTGTTTTCAAACCTACAGGCTTGGGAAGATTTGATCTATTTGCCAAAGTGGATGCAAAACAGCCACTTTCTGATCAGGAGAAAATGGAGTTTGCACGCGTTTATGAGCGTATAGATGCTATTTGCGGCGCTTGTTATAAAGCGGATATACGGGTGTTGATAGACGCCGAGCATTCTTGGATACAAGATACTATCGATGACTTTGCTCGGGAAATGATGGAGAAATACAATAAAGAGCGTGTCATCGTATATAACACATATCAATTGTACCGCCATGATAAATTCGCCTCCCTACAGGCTGATTTCGCGTATGCACAGACCCAAAACTTTTATTTGGGTGCCAAAATTGTACGAGGTGCTTATATGGAAATAGAACGCGATCGTGCGACCGAACATGGCTACCCTTCACCTATCCAACCCAATAAAGAAGCAAGCGATCGGGATTATAATGAATCGATCCGATTTTGTCTAAACCACATTAACCGTATCGGCTTGATGGCCGGCACGCATAATGAAGAGAGCGCTAGATTGTTGACAGACGAAATGGCCTTACGCGGAATCTCTCCGGCCAACGATCATATTTTCTTCGCTCAATTATTAGGTATGTCTGATAATTTATCATTCAATTTAGCAGACGCGGGTTTTCACGTCGCTAAATATATGCCTTACGGACCAGTAAAAGCCGTTATGCCATATTTATTCCGTCGCGCGCAGGAAAATACTTCCGTAGGTGGCCAGACAAGCCGCGAATTAAGTCTAATAGTAAAAGAGAAAGCGAGAAGAAAATCGTAATTTTGCGGCATGAATGCTGAATCACAGAAAAAATTTAACATCTTACAGGAAAAATCCAAACCATTTAAAGCGTTATTATACGATGTAGACGGCACGCTTGCCGATAACATGCCAGCGCATAAAGCTGCTTATGTAGCTGCCGCTGCAGCCTACGGAATTGAGTTGGATGACCATATTGTGGAGGAACTGGCAGGCTGGCCAACGGTAGACGTTGCAGCAGAAATTGGCAAACGATACCAGCGGGATATAGATACTTTAGATTTTGCCCGGACAAAATCCCGCATTTTCATGGAGC
Organism: Sphingobacterium corticibacterium; assembly: GCF_004208525.1. Classification (GTDB taxonomy): domain Bacteria; phylum Bacteroidota; class Bacteroidia; order Sphingobacteriales; family Sphingobacteriaceae; genus Sphingobacterium; species Sphingobacterium corticibacterium. The sequence continues at coordinate 948,043 of NZ_SGIT01000001.1, forward strand.
AGTTTATCCGCCAGACTAAACCATTGGACTACGTGCTACAACATCTTCTGGAAAACGTAGGAAAAAAGAAAATTGGACTTGTTTCAGGTGGGTCACGTTCGACCTTAAACGTTACTTTAGAGGTTATCAACGTAACCGGAAAATTCGAAACATTAGTATGTGCGGGCGACACACCAGAAGGAAAACCTTCCCCGCAACCCTTCCTTTTAGCCGCTGAACAACTTGATGTTGCTCCTGCGGATTGTCTTGTTTTTGAGGACGGTGATCCAGGCGTTCAGGGAGCGATTGCTGCGGGTATGAGCTGGGTACGTGTAGACAAAATATAATATGCGTCTTCCTTCGTATTCGTACTAGAAGCTCGTCATTATACGTATTCCACCGTTTGTGTAATTCATGTCGGCACGCTTAAATTGGCCTACGGGGAATTTCACAAACGGTTCAATCGAAACTTTCATCGTTTTACCCATATTAACTTTTCGGCCAACCGAAAAGTTCACAAACCCACCAAAACCATTGGTGTTTATATTTTCATCACTACTTATTTGGGTTGTTTCAATGGTCGTCACCGGATTTTCAGCGGGCTTCTCCGAATCGGAGGCACTGGAATAGGTCGGTATACCAGCGGATTCTTCATAATGATCAAAACGCTCCTGAGATAGTACCGCCGCATAAGAAACGCCGCCCGTGGCATAAAACTCTTTTGTTAGATTATAGCGTATATCTAGCGGAATATCCAACGTCTGTACCTTTCCAGTTACGGCATTCAAATTAGGAATAAAAAAATTGTTGGTTCGAAGGGAAGCAGCCTCTTTAGAGATTAGCTTATCCGTATTTTTTATAGCTGCTGCTGCTTGTTTCTTCTCTTCTCCTATTTCCTGTACATGTGATTTCAACATACCAACTTCATATTGGTTAAACGAAGCCCCAGTACGAATAGCGATCTTATCATTAAATCTATAGGCAAAAACAAGTCCGCCGCCAAGATCGAAACTTCGGTCTGTAGTTGATGGACTCACAAAGGCTCCTAATTCAAATCGATCGGTAAGACGCAATTTCTTAGGTGATAAATGACGGGCAGCTTCGCTTTGATAAGCAAAATTTGGATCTATTTGCTCTCCAGCTATTAAATCATCGTTCCAGGGCAATGCCACAGGCGGTTTGCCTCCCTCCGTGACGGACAGCAAGATAGGTTTTTCCACTTTAGCGGTCAGCATAGGCTTGCTCGTCAAATGCACCACATGAAGTGGCGGTAAGTCTATTTCATCCAATGTCACCCTATTTCGCGTACTTTCCTTTATCTTATCAGCTGGTATCTTATCAGCCGGCACGTTAATCGAAGCTAAGCGTTCCGATCCTGGTGCTGTCGTCATAGGTTTGTCTGTCGTTTCCCCGACAGACATTGGTATGGTAGGTAAAGGTTGTTCAGTAGAATCTGTCCAGTCATGAAGAAACAAGAAAGTAAATCCTGCCAACGCCATAACCGCTGCTGCCACCCAAGGTAGCGCGAAATATCTTACCTTCCGAGTGGGCTCATATTTAGCTTTATAGGCTTCCCAAGCCCCCTCTTTATAAGGAAGTTCCTCTACATTTTTAAGCCCTTCTTTGATGAGCTCTATAAGTTCCTTATTACGATCTTTCATGTTTCCCTTCGCATTTATGAATGTATATTGTGCGAAACACTAAATTCTTCCATATATAATTTACGTAGACGCTGTTTAGCGCGTGTTAAATATGTTCTCGATGTGCTTTCCGGAATGTGGAGCATGGCTCCTATCTCTTCGTGCGAATATCCTTCAATTTCGAATAGATTAAAAATAGAACGTTGGATATCAGGTAGCCGTGTCAGCAGCTTCATAATATCCTCTACACCTAATCTGTCCGTCATCACTACGGTGTGCGATTTCATCTCTTCGTCTGAGGTATCTTCCAAAAAGCTGGTCGGTTTTCGTGTGCGCAGTAAGTCTATGGATGTATTCACCGCGATACGCGCCAACCAAGAACGAAATGTTTTCTCCAATGCGTCCTCCTCGGCATGCATTTCGAAAGATCCAATCTTTCTAAAAACTTTTACAAAACTTTCGTTAACAGCCTCTTCTGCCTCCATTTCTACCGTAATGTAACGAAGTACTACGGCCATGACATATCCATAATATTTTTTGTAAACAAACGATTTTCCGCGCTCACTTTTATCCACAACGCAATCTTCCAAAGCCTCTCGTAAGGTCAATGGTCTCGCCTTCTTCCAATATTGCTGAACAACTTTCACTTAAAACCGTCTGTTCGGGTATGCCAATTTAACGAATTAATTCTCATTTACCAGAACAGCGCCCTAACATTCTGCCATATACCTTTATTTTTTAACTAAACGTAACATCATTTCCAAATGCTACACCTCTATCAAAAATGATTCATCTTATAAAAAAATGATTCATATGCAAAATAATCTGTTTTTTAAAGGCCATATGGAATATCCAGATTATGATTCGTTCCCGTGTTTAACAATCGTGGATATTTCGCATCACAATGCTTGTAAAAATCAAGGAAATACCTTAACTTGCTATATAATATAAAACTTAGAGTTATGAGAAAGATATTATTCCCCACAGACTTCTCCAACGCTGCCAATAATGCGTTTGCATACGCCTTACATTTGGCAAAGGAAATGGACGCTAGCTTATACGTCCTCAATACTTATATGCAGCCGGTATTGTCTGCTACCCATGCTGGACAGCCAGAGCTGGTACCCGAGGTATATGAGAATTATGAACTGCATCAATTCGAGAATTTTAAAAAGCACACTGCAGATCTTCATCAGATGGCAGATGATTATAATTTGTCCAACGTGCCGTTGACCTTTCTCTTTGAAGAAGGTACCGTTGTCGCGAACGCACAGCGCATTATTGAAAACGAAGGGATTCATTTAATTGTCATGGGTACAAATCGGGCAGATGGCGTGATCGATAAGATTTTTGGGTCGAATACCTTAGGCGTCATCCGTGGTGTAAAAGTCCCCGTCTTATCGGTTCCAAAGGAAGCAAAATACGATGGCATTAAGGAAATTTTGTTCACAACACTTTTCCGGGAAAAAGATGAAGCAGCTCTACGTCATATCATGGAAATTGCGGATAAATTTGCGGTGAAAGTTAAATGCGCCCATGTTTTGAAGGATAAAAACATCGATATTATTGCAATGACCGATCGTTGGCAAAAAATGTTTCCGCAAGACAATCTAGAATTTGTGTTGCTGGATATGGATCAGTCTATCGAACATACCTTAAACAAATACATCGAACAACACCGCGTCGACCTGTTATGTGTAGTAAAAAGGAACAAGAGCCTCTTAGAACGGTTATTCAAGTCTAGTATGAGCAACCGGCTTCGCATGCACGCAAATACAGCAACATTGGTATTGCAAGAGGGAGATGATCCAGGGGCCTTTTAATAATGCCCCTTCTTTTTCTTCTCGTATTCGTTCAGTACAATCTCTAGTTGCTCTTCTTGCGTTAAGTCAGAGTTGTCCAAAACAATAGCATCTTCTGCCTGCCGCAATGGGCTTTCTTCACGCGTACTGTCGATATGATCCCGGTGGGCTAGATTTTGTTTTATCTCTTCCATCGACACCTCTTCTCCCTTAGCCAGCAGTTCTGCCAATCGTCTTTCTGCACGCACATCGGGACTAGCTGTCATAAATATTTTCAGATCCGCATCGGGAAATACCGTCGTACCGATATCCCGTCCATCCATCACAATATTTCGGCGTTTTCCTAAATTTTGTTGTTGCCTGACCAAGGCCTGTCGTACTTCCTTAATGGCGCTTACTTCGCTCACTTTCTCGGAAACATGCATTTGGCGAATTTCTTCTGATACATCTTCTCCGTTCAAGAGCATACACATTTTATCAGCATGCGGTACAAAATCGATATGAATATGCTCCAAAGCTGCATTAATTTTTTCCGTATCGTCCAGATTGACGTGATGTCTTAAAAAATACAAGGTGACGGCACGATACATAGCGCCACTATCTATGAATACGAACTGGAGCTTCTTTGCCACCGCTTTCGCAACAGTACTTTTCCCACAAGACGAAAATCCATCAATTGCAATGATAAAATTCTCTCGTTCCATTAATTGCTGCCTTTTTTATTTCTTTGATTTACTTGCACTTGTTTTTTTCGTCGTCTTTTTAGCCGTAGTGGTTTTTGCGGCCGCCTTTGCTTTACCTTTCGGATCTGCTTCCGCCCACTTCAACACGTCTTCATAGGTGATTTTTTCGATATCTGTACCTTTCGGAATTTTAACATTTTGCTTACCAAAGCGGATAAAGGGTCCCCAACGACCGTTTTCGATTTGTGCATCGGGATTTTCCGTGAACACGCGAATAACCTTTTCCTTATCTTTTTGTCGCTTTTCCTGAATAATCTGAATAGCTTCTTCTTCTGTCACGTCCATGGGATCCATTCCCTTCGGCAAGGAATAAAAAGCACTTGCATGGCGAATGTAGGGTCCGAATCGTCCGATAGCAACGGTCATCTCCTTTTCTTCAAAGACCCCCACCTTTTTAGGAAGCTTAAATAGATCCATGGCTTCTTCAAACGTAATGGTTTCAATCATTTGTCCTTTACGTAACGAGGCAAAACGCGGCTTTTCTTCATCGTCTGCGGAACCAATCTGTACCAATGGTCCAAATCGACCAACACGTACACTCACCGGTTTTCCAGTTGCGGGATCCATTCCCAACTGTCGTTCGTGGCTCGCGCGGTCAGCATGTTCCAACGTATCTTGAATACCCTGATGGAACGGCCCATAGAAATCCTTCAACATCATTGTCCACTCTTTACCACCATGGGCAATTTCGTCAAATTCCTTTTCTACTTTAGCCGTAAAATTATAATCGATAATATCGTGGAAATGCTCTACTAAAAAGTCATTTACCAAAACACCGATATCGGTAGGAAACATCTTCGATCGCTCCGCGCCGGTCATTTCTGTTTTTCTTTCTTCTACGACTTTATCGTCTACGATCTGCAATACGGTATATTGTCTTTCCCTCCCATCTCGATCTTCTTTAATGACATAGCCTCTATTTTGTATAGTAGAAATTGTGGGTGCATAGGTAGACGGGCGTCCGATACCCAATTCTTCCAGTTTTTTTACCAGCGAAGCTTCGGTATAGCGAGCTGGCGGACGAGAAAAACGTTCAGTTGCATGCATAGCCTTCAACTCCAAGTTTTGGTTTTTCTCTAATGGGGGCAACAATGCGTTGTCACCGCTTTGCTCATGGGTATTATCGGATTCCTCATCAGTAGATTCCATATAAACTTTTAGAAAACCATCGAACCGCATTATTTCTCCTGTCGCCACTAGTTCCTCTTTCCGGGTGGATACAGCTATTTTAGCCGTTGTTTTCTCAAACTCCGCCTCACTCATCTGAGATGCGATAGCGCGCTTCCAGATCAATTCATATAAGCGACGTTCTGCCGGATCACCTTCAATCGTATGGTGCGAAAAATAGGTGGGGCGGATCGCCTCGTGCGCTTCCTGAGCGCCTGCAGATTTGGTTTTATAGCGACGTAGCTTATGGTATTTTTCACCGTAAGCGTTCACAATCTCCTGCTGTGCGGCCTGGATAGCCGTGTCGCTTAAGTTCACGGAGTCGGTACGCATATACGTGATACGTCCCGCTTCGTATAGTCTTTGTGCCACCTGCATTGTCCGTGCGACAGAGAAACCCAGTTTTCGACTGGCCTCCTGTTGCAATGTGGACGTCGTAAACGGAGCAGCCGGCGAACGTTTTGCCGGTTTCTTTTCCAGTGAGCTAACGGCAAAAGTCGCTTGAATACTATCTTTTAAAAATGCTTCGGCATCGCTTTTTTGTTCAAAGCGTTGTGGCAGTTCTGCTTTAAACTGTTCTTTTCCCTTTCCGGTCGTAAATTGCGCGACAATCTTAAAGGAAGCCTCTGCCGTAAATTTATTGATTTCGCGTTCGCGTTCTACAATAAGTCGTACAGCGACAGACTGGACACGACCGGCAGATAACGACGGCTTAACTTTCTTCCACAATACCGGAGAAAGTTCAAAACCTACCAAACGATCCAAGACACGGCGCGCCTGTTGCGCATTTACCAAATTATAATCAATTTTGCGTGGCTCTTCAATGGCCCGCATAATCGCCGGTTTGGTAATTTCATGAAAAACAATACGTTTTGTTTTATCGTCTTTTAACGATAGCGTTTCATATAAATGCCAAGATATAGCTTCTCCCTCCCGGTCTTCATCGGATGCAAGCCAAACGGTTTCCGCATCTTTAGCTAATTTCTTTAACTCGCTGACAACTGCCTTTTTATCAGAGGGAACTTCATATTTTTGTTCAAAGTTATTTTCTACGTCAATCGCATCATCCGTCTTCACTAAATCACGGATATGACCGTAGCTGGATTTTACCAAAAAATCCTTTCCTAAATATCCTTCTATCGTTTTTGCTTTCGCGGGTGACTCTACAATCAGTAAATTTTTTGCCATTTATAATGAATGATTTTTGCAAATAAAGGGATTTCAAAATGGAATGCCAATAATTCTGCAAAAAAAACATAAAGTTGCCTTTTATCAAGTTGCTTTTCTCGGTAAGCGAATTCAAAAAGGAATAGGGTCGACAAGCGGAAATCGGGTATCATATTGTTCATCGCCACGCTGTAAAGTGAGCCGGAGGGTCTCTCCCGGGCGAGACTGCAATGCCGACATAATTTTCGGTAAGGTTAATCGGCCTACTGGTTTTCCATTTACCTTAAGTAACATATCACCGGCTTGAATGCCGGCTGCAGCCGCCGGCGAGTTTTTTCGGACCCCGGCTATACGATAGCTAGGTTGTAAGACAAAAGTATATTGGAAGACATCATTTGCCAGATTAATCGTTATTCCTTGATCGGGTTTCATTTGATGTTCTTGCTTTTTGGGTAAGCCTGTTTTTACCAATTCTCGCCGCCAGATCATGCCATCGTGCCGCACCTCGATTCCAGCCATATTTACTAGAAAAGGTTTGGCAAATTTTCGATTTTTACGAAGATATAATGCCTTTTTTCGATAATCTATCAACAAATGAAACCGTTGTAATATTTGGTTCCCAACCGAGCCTATTCTATTTTCCGCTAATTTACTCATAAATAGCGCATTCGAATCCGGATAAACGACGATGGGATAATCTAACGTAAAATCTGCTAATGTAACTTTTCTGATCCGGTTCCGCTTTCCATAAACGGCACCGTTAAATCCCCGACCGATATATTCTTCCACGTAAGGTTCCTTGAGATGGAATTGTGGTAGTAAAAAAGCAAATAACATCAAAGGAGCCGTATTGCCCATATCCAGCAGCATCTTGCCGCCAGTCCACACGGTATCGACTAACATATTAGCTGTTATATATGGTCTTTCGTTTTCTATCATTAAGGGAACATAATTATATCTCCGAATGGATTTTTTATAATCATAATCGTGTGGGAATAACGTCAAACGTTGCTTTTGATAATCGACCTTTACCGCGAAGCTATCGAAAAATTTAGATCCCAGTATACCATTGATAGCTACACCGACATCACTTGAAATATCCAATTCCGCACCTTGTATCACATAAAGCCAATGAAGGGAATCTACGGCGACACCTCCTACCTCAATTACATTTTCGGTAGAAAGGATCCCTTCCACTCCATCTTCGATACCGATACCACGAAACATCATCTTGTTTTGGTTCTTTAGGTAAATCGAGTCTTCTGCATTGGCAAATAAAATGGTTTCTTTTACACCGGTATCCAGCAAAAAGGAAAATGGCATTCCATTTATGGTCAATGGCACCAATACCACATTGTTTATTAATTCAAATTTAAAAGAAGCCGGTTTATCATCAGATAACTGGAATACACCTTGCGATTTGGCTACACAAGAAATACAGATCGTTACTATACAGATAAACCATTTCATTTTTCTACTTACCTCCACTCCCTATGTACGAAGATAAAAGATTGTTGGTATAATTTGTGCATGCAATTCAGAAAGAAAAGTAACATTTTCCATTAGCATAATTTATTTTTTCCTAATGGAAATGAAGCTTGCATGAATTATTTATATCTTTTTCTAAATAAAAATTCACGCAGGTTACATATATTTGGAACAATCACTATCAGCAAACTGTTAACTCTGTACATGAGAATATATTTTAGGTTATCATTTTTAATCTTTGCGGCAGCCATATGGTCGTGTAACCGCAATCAGCAAACAGAAACAATCGATCCTGCGGAGCAACGAAAAGCAGACTCGTTAGAGACGATTCGGAAAGCCGAAGAAGAGGCGCGAAAAAGGCCGAGAACAGCAGATGATATCCAACTCTCCAAAGAGTTGTCATATGATAAGCATACATTGGAAGAAACCTATCCTTATCAGGATACAACGCGACGGTTTCAACTGGACAAAATCAAAGAAAAGCTGGCGTATGTAGAAAATTTTCAGCGCACCCCCGCTTCTTATGCGATTTTACAGAACCGGAAAAATAAAAACCGGGAAGCGCCCTTGGTAAAGAATTATCACCGTAATGAATACAAACTCATTTCTGATTCCCTAGGTACAGAACGCTATCAGGCAGCTCCTCTATATGTTGTTGGCGAGACAGAAGCTCCCACTATTTACGGTCGAGATGGTGCACTGGCAAAATTGCTGACCAGCGATACGTTGGATATGGTGCAACTGGAAGGAGTATCATTCGAGGGAACCTGGGAAACCCCAAAACGGTATGTAAAAGCTATCGGCGACTCTGTTACATTCCATCATATAGCTTTTGTGGATGTAACCAATCAGAATATCCTCACCGCAGAACGTACCGGTGATTGCGAATGGGTAATCCGAAGCATGAACCCCGCGACATCTGGCGTTCACAAACCTCCCTATGCGCATGAAACACCATTGGGAATATTTGTAGTGCAGGAAAAGAAAAACAAAATGTTTTATCTGAAAGACGGCACCAATACCATTCACGGTTATGCCCCTTATGCAAGCCGTTTTACCAATGGTGCGTATATACACGGCATCCCAACACAAAGTGTGAATGCGTCTATCATAGAACACAGCTGGTCGTTGGGAACTACACCACGATCGCATATGTGTGTACGAAATGCTTCTTCTCATGCCAAATTTGTATATGATTGGGCGAAGACGTTTAACGCCTTGGTCATCGTTATTGAGTGATATTTACATTAATTTAACATTTTGAAAATCAAATTAATACTACCTTTGCATCTGGATTAAATAATTTTTTTGCCTATGCGTAGTTTAATATTAGTGCTGTTGACGTCGTTTTTAGTGAGTTATATACCGACTAGGCTAACAGAATATCTCCCGAAAGAAAAAGCAGTTGAAACTGTAGTAGAAAAAGAACCTATTCCAAAAATTGACGAAATCAAACTCCTTTATCGTAAGATGAATTTGGAGTTTGTATTACAATATGAAGCCTTTGAACAGGCAATGCAAGGATATCGGACCTTGCAACCGAGACGAGATCATATACTCACCGTCATTGATTTTACGTTGCCCTCAACGGAAAAAAGAATGGTGGTATTGGATATGAAAAACGAAAAGGTACTATATCATACCATTGTATCCCACGGGCGTAACTCCGGCGATAAATATGCACGTTCTTTTTCAAACCGTCATGGTTCTTATCAGAGTTCACTCGGTTTTTATGAAACGGAAAACACCTATCAAGGAGGGAACGGCTATTCCTTAGTCCTTAACGGGCTTGAAAAAGGTATCAACGATCAAGCTAAATCCAGAGCTGTCGTTATTCACGGCGCCGATTATTGCAGTGAATCGTTTATAAAATCTACCGGCCGCTTAGGACGAAGCTATGGTTGTCCGGCTTTACCTCGAAATGTCAATAAACCCATTATCAATACGATAAAAGAGGGTACGTTGCTCTATATCTATGCGGATAACCCGGAATATATGGCAAGTACAAAAATTGTACATGCTGTAGATGAGCGAGGTCTTCTTGCCCAAAACGATGTGGGTATCGATAGCTTAGGAACGTTGAATTAAAGCGGCTATTTTAATGTAGATGGTGGCTACACGGCTATTTAATCAGGGGATTGGGATTACTTAAAATTTCGTCCTTTATAAAAGATGGTATCTGTTGAAGCATCCGAGTTATTCTCTAATTCCAACAACCAACTGTTTAGGTTGAAACACTGTTGCACGACAACATGAATAACCCGTTCTTCTACCTGTATATAACCAGTTACCATCAATAGCTTAGCTTGCAATATCTCCCGACGATACTTTTCAAATACCTTGCTCCATAGCACCAAATTGGCAAAACCTGTTTCGTCTTCAATAGTTACGAACAGTACACCTTTGGCCGTGCCCGGTCGCTGTCGTACGGTAATAAGTCCACATACTTTAACCGGTATTCCGTTTTCCATAAACGATAATTTAGCGGTGGGTAGTACGTTTAACAAATCCAGCTTTTTTCTTAAAAAGGATACCGGATGCGCCTTAATAGAAAGTCCGGTCGTCGCATAATCCTGCACCACATGCTCACTTTCGCTCATTAATGGCAAACGAATCTGCTTTTCTTGCAGGCTTCCTGTATCCTGGCCTTTAAACAGGGCAACTTGCCTATCTTGTATCGCGGCAACTTCCCATAACGCTTGCCGTCGGTCCAAGCCGATAGACCGAAAAGCATCGGCATCCGCCAATCTTTCCAACGTAAAAACAGACAACATGTCCGCCAGTTCATCTACACGCGTATAATGCTTATGACGGCACAGCATTAATTTCTCGATGTTTTCTTCTTTCAATCCTTTAACTTGCCGGAAACCTAACCGTAGTTTATGTGGTTTCACCTCAAACTCTCCTTCCAATGTATTGTCCCACGCCGAATAATTGATATCCACGGGTAATACCTCAACCCCATGCCGACGTGCATCGATAATTAACTGAGCCGGTTGATAAAATCCCATGGGTTGGCTATTTAACAAAGCGGCAGCAAACACATCGGGGTAGTGGCATTTTATCCAACTGGACACGTACACTAATAAAGCAAAAGAAGCCGCATGGCTTTCTGGGAAACCATAGCTACCAAACCCTTCCAACTGACGAAAAACACGCTGGGCAAATTCTTCCTTGTATCCATTAGCCAGCATGCCATTTACCATTTTATCACGGAAGTAGCTCACTTCTCCTTTGGCCTTAAAGGTCGCCATACTGCGTCGGAGTGCATCGGCTTCAGCCGGCGTAAAACCGGCGGCTACAATGGCAATTTCCATCGCTTGCTCCTGAAATAAAGGAACGCCTAATGTTCGTTCTAAAATGCCTTTAATCTCGTCGGAAGGATAATCTATTGGTTCTTCCTTTTTTCGTCTTCGCAGATAAGGGTGTACCATATCGCCCTGGATAGGCCCCGGACGGACAATGGCTACCTCGATGACCAGATCATAAAATGTTTCCGGTTTCAAACGAGGAAGCATGGACATTTGTGCCCGGCTTTCGATTTGGAACACCCCCAAGGTGTCCGCTAGGCTGATCATATCATAGACTTTTTTGTCTTTCGTGCCCATGCTCGTTAGTTCGAGTTCCTGGCCATAATGTTTTTTAATTAGGTCAAACCCTTTGCGGATACAGGTCAGCATGCCCAATCCCAACACATCCACTTTTAGAAACCCTAACGCTTCCAAATCATCTTTATCCCATTCCAGGTTGGTGCGATCCTCCATACGAGCCGGAATAATAGGACATAACTCATGAATTTTGCCTTGTGTAATCACAAAACCACCAGTATGCTGGCCCAGCTGACGTGGAAATCCAATCAGTTGCTCCGCCAATTCCAATATTTTGCGGAAGTGCGGATCTTCGATATGAAAACCATGCTCTTTAAACCGATCAGGTTCCAACCTGCTATCCCAATGTGACCCAATCGTTTGGGATAACCGATTAAGTGCATCCATAGACAAGCCCATGGCTTTTCCCACATCCCGCAAAGCCCCTTTTACCCTTTCCTGCGTCACAGTTGCAACAATAGCCGCTCTATCCCGGCCGTATTTTTCGTAGATATATTGAATAACTTCCTCGCGACGTTCATGTTCAAAATCGACATCAATATCGGGCGGTTCATCGCGCGCGTCCGACATAAACCGGGCAAACAACAGCTTTATATCGGTAGGATTAACTGATGTGATTTCCAGACAGTAACATACAATAGAATTTGCCGCCGAACCCCGTCCCTGACACAAAATCCCGCGCTCACGGGCAAAACGTACGTAATCATATACGGTCAAGAAGTAGGATGCGTAGTTTTTTCGCCGAATGAAGTCAAGTTCCATCTGTATGGTGGGGGTATGCTTCTCTAACTCCTCTTCATTAAATCGCTTTTTTGCACCCTGCCATACCCACATTTCTAATTCTTCCTGTGGCGAACGCCCCTCTTGGGTAAGCTCTTCGGGATACACATATTCCAGTTCATCTAACGAAAAACGACAGGCATCGGCTATTTGGATCGTATGTTCCAATGCTTCTGGATAGGAAGCAAACAAGCGCTCCATCTCTTCCTGTGGTTTCAGATAGCGTTCAGCATTTGGATGCAAACGAAATCCTGCCGTATAGATCGTACATTTCTCCCGGACACAAGTCAGGATATCCTGTAAAGCACGACGCTCTGGGATGTGGTAATGTACATCGCCTAATGCAACCACAGGAATATGAAGTCGTTCCGCTAAATCATAAAGACGAAACAACCGTTTAGTATCATCCCCTTGGTAGATGCGGGATAATCCTAAATAAACTTGTCCACCCAAATGTGCGGCATACTCCGTAGCATTTTCTATAAAAATGGTATCCAACTCAAAATCTGCCGAAAGTGTGTCCGGCGGCACCACCACAAATATGATATCTTGTTTATAAGCATATACATCTTTTTTGTAAAGATGACATTTCCCCTTCTCTGCCCGCAAATTTCCAGTACTGAGCAAACTGCACAATTGACTGTAGCCTTTCTTGTTTTTCGGATACGCCAATAAGCTGGAGCCATCCAATAAATCCAAGCGGCAACCTAGAATAAAACGTATCCGATATTTTCGTGCGGCCACATGCGCACGCACGACGCCTGCCAAGCTGTTTCTATCTACAATGCCTATAGCTTCATAGCCTAAAGATGCAGCTTGTTCCACGAGCTCTTCCGGATGCGAAGCACCCCGAAGAAAACTAAAATTACTGGTTACCTGTAGCTCTATATATCCCATTTCTCCCCCTACGCAAAAAATCCATGTAAATACCAATTGGCAGAGCGATCCCCTTGATAATGTCCCAAACGAAATAACCAATACCTTCTTCCCTGATCATCCTCTACATAGTAATAATCCCGATGCTCCCCCTGCTCAATCCACCACGCACGTTCTATCCGTTCAGGGCCATCTGCCTTTTTGATAAGATGCACCTCTCCTTTGTAACGGAATAACATCGGAGGATAATCCGGAATAGGTGCCGTCACCTCAATAGGATGCGGCGGATTCAACAAGCGTGTTGGACGAGGGCGATCTGTACGCCAGGTAGTGGTTCGTTTCTCTGTTAAGGAAGTCGCTAGCTTTATAGACCGTTCCGGCCAATAGTGTTCATCCGGTAAAAAACGCCTTATACGGCAATGGACATCCCGTCCTTTAAACCGATCTAGTAATTCGGCCAATGCGGCATTCTCCAAGCTTCCCTCTCCACTCCATAGCAGTTCCTGTGTGGGTATCGCTTCCTCTACTTTAAGGGCTTCTAAGACAAAAACCTCAATTCCCCAACCAGGTGTTATATTGCCGATCCGCTGCCTAAACAAAACCAAAAGGTGCTGTACATGTGCTGAAGCCCGGCTGGTTCCTATTTCAACAGCACCTGTTTTTCCATCGATACGATAATAGGTCAGTTTGGCCTTCCGTAGTCCCTTCTGCTCCCCTGCCAAACGCTGGCAAAGCGTCTCTAGAAGCTTTTCGACCGCTATTTCAATCCCTTTTGCCGTTTTAATAGGTTCTAGGCAAGGGAGTCGTTCTGTATACGGAAGAACCGGTTTCAGGGGACTCATAAACTCCTCTTCTTTCCCTATCGTCTGTGCCAAACGCTGCACGAATTCGTTTCCAAAGCGTCTCTTCAATACCCGATCGGGCATGCCCGTCACATTACCCACTGTGCGGAGTCCGAGCTTCAATAACTTTTCGATCAAGCTGGACTCTAAACGCAAGCAAGCAACAGGCAACAAAGATACGGCCTTTTCCTGTCCACCTTCCGGCACAATAGCTCCAGAGGGACCATAACGGGCTATTGCCCAGGCCGCCCCTATGGTTGAGGCTATAGCCGAACGGAGGTCATAGCCCCGCTGGCGGAGCTGACGGTCAATTTCCTGAAGATAAGCTGCTTCTCCGCCCCAAAGATGAGCACAGCCCGATATATCTAAAATCAGGCAGCCTGTCGCATCCACAGCAACTATCGGAGTATAACGTATGCACCACAGCCCGATAGCCTGTAACAGTTTCGCTTTGCGTGCCGGTTTATCCGGCAATACTTTTAAATGAGGAACAGCTGCACGGGCGTCTGCCAATAGCATCTCGGGTACAATTCCCGACTGCGCTGCACGTGGGTTGACGGCAGACACAGACATTCTCCCCCGTACAGGGACAGTAAATACAAAGGGCTCATCGGCGCAATCCGGATGACGCCTCGTGTACCAATCCGTCAACAGGAAAGGTAACCACAGTACAGCATACCGTTTTCCCATCGCTAACCTACCTTTCTCTTGCTAGAGGAAGCTGTTCTTTCCGCCTTCAGTTGCTCCACCTGCAAGCCTCTCGGCGTCCAAGCTAGCTGCCAACAGCTGGATTGCCCATTCTTGACTTTCAGGAGCTCAACCTTCCAAGTGGGGAAACCCACACCGGGCATATCGCCTTCTACATGGCTCATCTGGGTGCGAATATGCCATCGGGCGGCGCAGGTTGTTGCGCCCAGCATCCGGGGCTGCAAACGCAGCAGCAGACCGGTAACCCGGCTCTTCTCTACCACCAGCTGTAACCTCCTCGATTGCACAAAATTGATTTCTTGTAATTCGGCAACAACAACTTTTACGGCCGTACACTTCAAGCCTTCTTCCAATGCCCATAGGATGTCGACTTGCTTCTGCATCTGTACAAAAATGATACGCTCTGGTTCTAGACCAAAGTAGGTCATAGCGGGCGCAAAGGGTTGATCCGAACTACTGATCCATAGCGCTACGCCGTCTTTCTTCATCAGAAAGGACAATAAACCAGCCAGAAAACCGCTCGAAGCAGCTTCCTCTTCTTTGTTGTCACTGATAAATTCATGTAGGGTTCCCATCGGGAAAACATTTCCCGGAAAGGCTCGCTCCAACGTACCCAAACCTAAACCGGTTTCTTTTCTTTCAACTTGTTTAAAGCCCTGCCATTGCAATATTTGATGCTGCAGATCGGCTATCAACATCGATTTTTCGATAGATGTTTTCATCGTGCCTCCTTTCTACAGGACAAATGTAATACTAATATTTTTAGCAAGAAAGAATTAAAGGCGTTAAAAACTATATCCGGCTGTTATGCCTAAAGATTTGTTACGGACTGTACTTTCTGGTTTAAAATCCCCCCATCTGGGTTGTAGATCAGCTATGCCTCGCTGTACATCGAGCGAAACTGAATATTGGCCAAAAAGTGCGTAGCCTATTCTGAAATGTAAGCCGTAGTCCCAGGGTTTAGCGTAGGTGTGGCTGTTGGTGCCCTTCCCGCTAATTATTGCATCATTTTGAAACGCAATATCGCCCTGACCATCAAATGCAATATCGCCAACTACTACCGTCTGGCTCGTAGTCCATCGACCGCCAGTCCCATACCCTACATACGGCCCGACCGCCAGTAACAAGTTACCCGGGCCGATTGTAGGACTGTACAAAAAGTCTACTGGTAACTCTATGTAAGACGTCTTTGCCTCGAAATCCTTTCCCCATCCGATGTGTGACGATCCCGGTTGTTTAAATCCTCTTTTCGCGTATACGATGGCTGGTCGGACTGCGAATAGCTGCGAAAATGGAAGGTCTATTCCTAGCCCCAGATAAATTCCCGGCACGCTAGAGGTATTAGCCGTGTTACCATCACGATCTTTAGCAACGACGTTGGAGTATGTGAGTCCGGCGTTTGCATTCCACTTGATCTGTGCAATACATGAATAATTGGCAACAGTAATAAAAGCAAATGTTGCCAATAGTTTTTTTAGATTCATATAAAATAGAATTAAAGGTTTGCTGTTATAACGATGTTAGATGGTCAAACGCAACATAAGATGCAAGATCTTTCTTGGGGGAAATAATAGGCAGGTACGGCAAACTCACAAAACCTTAAAGGCTGTCGTCAACGGTATCTTCTCGAAACGGAGCCTCTTCATCAAACTCTCCCTCCCATTTCGCAACTACAACGGTCGCTAAACAATTCCCGATCACATTGACGGAAGTACGTGCCATATCCATTAGCTCGTCTATTCCTAAAATTGCTGCAATAACAAAAGTCGGTAGTCCAAATTGGTCAGCCGTAGCAATCAATACGATTAAAGAAGCCCGCGGTACAGCAGCCACACCTTTGGAGGTAATCATCAAGGTAAAGGCAATCAACAATTGTTGCCCAATGGTTAAGGGTATACCGGCCGCCTGTGCGACAAAAATAGAAGCTAAAGAAAGATAAAGAGATGTACCATCCAGATTAAAGCTATATCCTGTTGGGATAACAAAGGAAACAATCTTGCGAGGAACACCAAATTTCTCCATGGCGTTCATGGCTTTCGGCAAAGCAGCATCTGAACTCGTAGTAGCAAATGCAATCGAAACCGGTTCTTTGACCGCATTCATAAAACGTTTTACCGGAATTTTTAAGAATAAAGCAATCGGAAGTAGGATACCGCCCAAAAAGAGCAATAAAGCCAGATATAGGCTACCGAGCAGCATAAAGAGATTTTTAAGAATATCCACACCGAGATGCCCGACAGTATACGCCATGGCAGCTCCTACACCAATTGGCGCAAAGAGCATCACGATATTCGTAAACTTAAACATCGCTTCAGAGAGACTTTCTGTAAAATTGACCAATGGTTTCCGCTTCTTTTCCTCTACTAATGCCAATCCAATACCGAATATTACGCCAAACACCACAATTTGGAGTACTTGGTTTTCGTATACAGCTTTAACAATATTTTCGGGGAAGGTATCCCGTATAAATGCATTAAACTTATATACGCCGTGGACATTGTTCGATATATGCGACATAGCCGCACTGTCGGCAACACTCGTCGTCGCAGTTTTCGGAAGTTCTTCGTGTGGCATATTTTCCACATCGACCCCCACCCCTGCTTGGGTTATATTAATGACGATTAACCCAATAAATATCGCGCAGGTAGTCGCCGACACAAAATATAGCATAGATTTCCATGCCATTCGTCCTACCGATTTCAAATCAGAATGCCCTGCAATACCAAAAACCAATGTAGCAAACAGAATGGGACCAACAATGGTTTTTACTAATTTAATAAAAGCTTGTGATAAGGGTTGTAAAGCACGGGCAAAATTCGGAAAATCCAGCCCGATAAAAACGCCCAGAACTAAGCAAGTTAATATCCAAGTCGTTAAGTTCTTACGGACAATCGCATTCAGTGTTAAAACAGAAGCTACTATCCACCGCACCCACATCATGAAATCCGGATGGATCGCAAACCAATTAAATTCATATATTAAAGTGAGAAGGAGAGCAACCGAAACAGTAAAGAGGGTGATAACAGCAACTTGTTTTTTCAACATTTAGTTTTATATTTTATCTTCGAAAGAAACAAAAATATAAAAATTGTACTGTATACCAAACAAAAAGCATCACCTTGCAGGGTAATGCTTTTTATATCTTTGCAATAAAAAAATCTTCTTTTGCTTACTCAGCGTGCAGCCATGCTTTCTTAGCCAGAAGCTCTTCTTCTGTCTCTACAATCTCTTCATCTTCCACACAACAATCTACCGGACAAACCGCCGCACACTGTGGCTCATCATGGAAACCTTTACATTCTGTACATTTATCAGAAACGATATAATATACTTCATTGGAAATAGCTTCTTGGGATTCATTCGCATCCAGTGTTACACCATCTCCAAAATCAATCACACCGTCCAGCGCTGTTCCTTCTGAAAATTTCCAAGTTACACCTGCATCATATATAGCGTTGTTCGGGCATTCCGGCTCGCATGCACCGCAATTTATACACTCGTCTGTAATTTTAATTGCCATTTATCACCTCACAATTATAATAAATAAACTAATTTTGTCTCGTCCTAAAAATAATACTACAAAGTTAGTAGTTATTTTTAAAGACACGCAAAGATACTTTAAAAAAAAATCAGAACGATTCTAAATTAAAAGATTTGACACAGAAACAACGAATAGATGCCTTTGTCGCATTGGGTAAGGTACTCACCACCGACCAAGAAAAGGTAGACAACATTTTGCGGCAGGCATCCGTCAAAAACCCATGGTATACCATGGAAAACACAAAAAAGCAGCTTCAAGCGTTGTCTTCCAATTTAACATCTGAAAAACTCACACCATGGGTAGCGAGCTACCCGATCGTACAAACCGACCAAACCGTCGGGCTTATATTAGCCGGTAACATCCCTTTAGTTGGTTTTCACGATATCCTGTGTGTACTTATAGTAGGTTTCCGTGCCCAGATTAAATTATCTTCTGACGATGCCGGACTAACAGCCTTTGTGCTCCATGAGCTTATCGACATAGAACCTGCATTTGCCGAGAAAATCCAAATCGTAGATCGATTGCAACAATATGATTTGATCATAGCTACTGGAAGCGACAATAGCTCCCGCTATTTCAATTATTATTTTGGGAAAAAGCCCCATATTATCCGTAAAAACCGAAATTCCCTAGCTATTCTGACAGGCACAGAATCACCCGAGCAATTAAAAGCATTAGGGTCTGATATTTTCGATTATTTTGGACTTGGGTGTCGCTCCGTTTCAAAATTGTTTATCCCCCGCGGTTATAATTTTAACTTATTTTTTGAAGCGATTGAATACTTTAGCCCTATTAAAACGCATTATAAATATGTCAACAATTATGATTATAATAAATCCATCTATTTAATTAATGGCGACAAGCACCTGGATAATGGCTTCCTGTTACTCAAAGAAGACAAAAGATTTGCATCTCCGCTAGCTACGGTATTTTATGAAGAATACGAGCAGCTTCCTCAACTGGTTGCCCAGTTGGAAACACAAGCTGACAAAATACAATGTATCGTTACCGAAGCCACAATAGAAACAAGTATTCCGACGTTTTCTTTAGGAGGTAGTCAATGCCCCTCTTTAACAGATTATGCTGACGGGGTAGATGTACTGGAATTTCTTTCAGAAAAAAAATGATAACTTTGTTATGATGTATGTTATTAAAGTGAAAGGTGTAGCTAAAATTCCCGATTATGTCCAACTACGGGACGAAGCTTTCACCTTGTTAGCCTATTTCCGAGTAGATAGACCAGACAAATCGCTGGAAAAGATAGGTTTAGGTGATAAAACCGACTATATCATGCAAATTGTAGCGGAAATGCCTTTCGGCCAAATAAAAAAAATTGATGTATAAACAGTATGACAACAGCGAACAATACAGTTATTAAATTAAAAAACGTAGATATATACCAACAAAAACATTTGGTACTCTCTCATGTCAATCTAGATATTAGCCTCGGAGAGTTTATCTATTTGATCGGTCAATCGGGAACGGGGAAAAGTAGTTTGTTGAAAATAATATATGGCGACCTCTATATTACCAGTGGTGAAGGAATGGTAGCAGGTTTCGACCTTAAAAAACTTCATGAAAACGATGTTCCTTACCTGCGTAGAAAATTAGGTATTGTCTTTCAGGATTTCCACTTATTGAATGACCGAACGGTAGAAAAGAATTTGGAATTTGCTTTGAAAGCGACAGGCTGGACAGACAAAGGACTAATAGAAAGCCGGATGTTGGATGTATTGGAAAAAGTAGGTTTACGATCTAAATTGCGTAAAATGCCCCACGAGCTGTCTGGCGGTGAACAACAAAGGGTGGTTATTGCACGTGCATTACTAAACAATCCGGAAATTATCCTCGCCGATGAGCCAACAGGAAACCTGGACCCTGCTACATCGGAAGAGATTGTACTTTTATTAAGAGATATCGCGGCCTCAGGTACAGCTGTATTAATGGCTACGCACGATTATCAGATTATTAAAAATATGCCCGCCCGCATTATCAAAACGGCAGATACGGCTTTGTATGACAATGCAACGATATAAATAGTAACACTGACAGAACATCACGAAACCGACATTTTGATAGTTTATTTTTGAATAGACTGACAGGGTGTCGGTTTTCTGTGTGTTGGCAATATTATTGAGCGCCAACAAAAGGATATTAATGTAGGCTATAATATAGATATGATGAACGAACAGGAAAACAATATTCAAGACGAAAATTTAGCGTCTGCTGACCCCATTTCGGAAGAAAATACCGTCCAATCTGAAGAGACAACGGAAGGACGTTTACAACAAGAATTAGCGAATGCGAACGATAAATACACACGTCTGTTTGCTGAATTCGACAATTATAAAAAAAGAACGTCTAAAGAACGTGTAGAGCTTATACAATCGGCGAGTAAAGACGTTTTGGCTAAGCTTTTACCTATTCTAGACGATTTCGACCGCGCGCTGACAGCTATGCAAACGGCCCACGATATAGCAGCAGTAAAAGAAGGTATTGAGCTCGTAAACCAAAAGTTTAGAAAAACATTGGAAAATGAGGGCTTAAAAGAGATGGAAAATCTTATCGGCCAACCTTTTGATGCGGAATATCAAGAAGCCATTACGGCCATCCCTGCTCCCTCAGAAGAATTAAAAAATAAAGTTATAGATGTAGTGGAAAAAGGTTACTTTCTCAATGATAAAGTAATCCGTTTCGCAAAGGTGGTAATAGGTCAATAAGAAGATGGCTAAGAGAGATTATTACGATATATTAGGTGTTTCAAAATCTGCAGAAGCGTCCGAAATTAAGTCTGCATATCGCAAATTGGCGATAAAATATCACCCAGATAAAAATCCAGACGACAAAGAAGCAGAAGAGAAATTCAAAGAAGCTGCGGAAGCTTATGAAATATTAAGCAATCCGGAGAAGCGGCAACGGTATGATCAGTTTGGTCATGCAGGGAATTCAGCTTCTGGCTTTGGTGGCGGCGGGATGAACATGGAAGATATATTCAGTCAGTTTGGTGATATCTTCGGTGGTGGACACCCTTTCGAGAGTTTCTTCGGTGGCGGAAGCCGCAGCGGAGGAGGCAGACGTGTACAACGCGGCACCAATCTTCGCATTAAAGTGAAGCTGACATTAGAAGAGATTGCCAAAGGTGTAGAAAAGAAAGTTAAAGTAAACAAGCAGGTACAATGTCATACCTGTGGCGGTACTGGAGCGAAAGACAAGTCATCTTACCATACTTGTAAAACCTGTGGTGGAGCGGGATCTGTCCGACGTGTAACGAACACCATTCTAGGGCAAATGCAAACAACAAGCACCTGTCCTACTTGTAATGGTGAAGGGGTTGAAATTACATCCAAATGTACAACCTGTCGTGGCGAAGGCCTAGAAAGAGGCGAAGAGACAATTGCGATCAACATCCCTGCTGGTGTAAGTGAGGGTATGCAATTGTCTATGAGCGGAAAAGGAAACGCCGCACCAAGAGGCGGTATTCCGGGAGATTTGATCATCCTTATCGAAGAGATACCACACGAGACACTGAAACGCGATGGTATTAACGTGATTTACGATTTGTATATTAATTTTGCCGATGCAGCATTGGGTACCAGTGTCGAAATTCCAACGATTGACGGAAAAGCAAAAATCAAGATTGACCCGGGGACACAAGGGGGAAAAATTCTGCGCTTAAAAGGTAAAGGGGTGCCAGAAGTCAACTCTTATCACAAAGGAGATCAACTGGTATACGTTAATGTATGGACGCCTAAAGCGGTTTCTCCAGAGGAGCGCTCTGTGCTGGAAAAATTGAAAGCTTCGGCAAACTTTAAACCTCAGCCAGGTAAAAGTGAAAAATCATTTTTCGAACGAATCAAAGAATATTTTGAATAAATAAATTTTCTTTTTTTATGTAGAACCTCGGCGAAATTCCGAGGTTTTTCTGTTTATATAATATGTGTGTTTGTTGCAAACTGGAACAAAAACGTATGTGGATTGTTCAACTATAAAGTATTACATATGATAACAACCCAGGAACAGAAACAAGCTTCGGAAGCATTCTATCGAGATGCCCTCCAATTACTGCGTGACAGCGAATGCCAATTTATGTTGGGCGGAGCTTTTGCGATGTTCCACTATACGGGTATATTCCGCGATACAAAAGATTTAGATATCTTTTGTAAGAGTAGCGAATACCCTAAAATATTGAAATATTTCGCCGCGCAAGGTTACGAGACCCAATTAACCGATGCCCGTTGGCTCGCAAAAGTTTTTCATGGTGAATATTTCATCGACATCATTTTTGATACGGTCAGTAATATTTGCACCGTAGATGATTCCTGGCATGAAAGAGCGTCTGCAGGTACATTTGCGGATGTACCGGTACAATTTATACCGGTAGAAGAGCTGATTTGGTGTAAAATATACGTACAGAATCGGGAACGCAATGACAGCGCAGATATCAACCACATTCTTTTAAAATATGGCAAAAACGTAAATTGGGAATTGTTATTACAACGCTTGAGTCCGCACTGGCACCTATTATTAGCGCAGCTTCTGATTTTTCAGTTTGTATATCCCGCCGATTATCGCGAGATCATTCCCAAATGGCTTTTCGACGAGCTTATGGCCCGCGCAGCCGAACAATATGATCTTCCACCTCCATTAGAAAAGGTATGCCGGGGTCCGTTAATTGATCAGACTCAATACCAAGTAGATATTAAGGAATGGGATTATAAATCTTGTACAATAACAACAATTTAATAGCATGCGTGAGAAAAAAACAAAAATTGCCGCCATGGCCGATATTCATACCAAAATAACCGACCATGGCAGTTTGCGATCGACCTTTGAACAAGCATCCGAAGAAGCAGATGTTTTACTTATTTGTGGTGACCTGACAGATACCGGCGATGAGGACGAAGCAAAGATTCTCGGCGAGCAATTGGATATCTTAAAAATTCCAGTAATAGGTGTTTTAGGAAACCATGATTATGAAAAGGGCAGGCAAAAAATTATCAAACAAATTCTCGCGGAACATAATATGATTATTTTAGATGGCGAATCTACGGTTGTAGAGAACGTGGGTTTCGCGGGCGTAAAAGGATTTGGTGGAGGATTTGACCAATATATGCTTTCGATATTTGGAGAAGATATGATGAAACAATATGTACACGAAGTCGTCAATGAATCGCTGCAATTAGATCGTGCACTTACGCGGTTGGAACAAGAACACCCTGAGTTGCCCAAGGTTGCTATTTTACATTATGCTCCGATTAAAGAAACGATTGAAGGTGAACCAGAGCAGCTATTTCCTTTTTTAGGATCCACCCATCTTGTCGAGCCTCTTATTCGACGTCAAGTTTCTGCCGCTTTTCATGGACACGCCCATTCAGGCAAATTATACGGATCTACAACAACACAGATACCTGTATATAACGTTGCTCTCCCTGTATTAAGAAGAGAACACGCCAACACCTCTTATTTGCTTGTGGACGTGTAGTTG
The DNA here is from genome assembly GCF_004208525.1 of Sphingobacterium corticibacterium. GTDB lineage: Bacteria > Bacteroidota > Bacteroidia > Sphingobacteriales > Sphingobacteriaceae > Sphingobacterium > Sphingobacterium corticibacterium. The sequence goes on from NZ_SGIT01000001.1 coordinate 971,869, forward strand.
TTCAAACACAATTCCTGCCATTCTTACACTGTCAATCTAACCTACTTCCTGCCAAAATATCTGCAGAACTCTATTTGGATAAAATAAAAACATTTTATTAGCCTTATTTTAATATTTAATTAAAATTAACTTCATCAAAACCAATTGGTTGTACAAACAAACAATTCGGTGACATTCGCTATGCCCGACTGGCATAGCTATTGAATAAACTGAATTAAATTGACAAAAAGTCAAATAAAAAGAACAAATTAAATTAAAGTAACATGAAAAAGTTTTACTTAACATTAGCAGCCGTAGCGGCTTTAACATTTGCTTCACAAGCACAAACTGAAAAAGGTAAATTTATCGTGGGTGGCGGACTAGGATTCGATACCGAATCGGTGAAAGATGCAGACGATAAATCTACCAGTTTCAATATCATGCCTTCGGCTGGTTATTTTGTATCTGACAATATTGCCGTTGGTCTTGGTTTAGGATATCAATGGAACAAAATTGAAAATGGAACGGATGAGGCTACAACCGGTGCATTCGCTGTTGCTCCTTTTGGTAGATGGTATTCTACAAATGGCCCGGTAAGATTCTTCGGACAAGTTTCCGTTCCTATGGGCTGGGGTAACATGAAAGAAAATGGTGATAAAGTAGCCGACGTTTCTAGCTACGGTGTAGAATTGGCTCCCGGTATCGCGTATTTCCCTACATCAAAAATTGGTTTAGAGTTTAAAGTAAGAGGTTTGTATTATAACTCCAGCAATGTAGAACCTACAGGCGGGGAAAAAACCACTGTTAATACGTTTGGTTTAAATGCTAATTCATTGGCTCCAACAGTAGGTGTACAGTTTTATTTCTAATACAAATCATTAATACTACAATAACACCATTGAAAAAGCCGGTTTTATATGAACCGGCTTTTTTTGTTGTTATATATTTTAATATGACGTGCTATTCAAACGAATCTATCACTGTATTGAATGTCACCGAAGGGCGCATCGCTTTGGAAGCCAATGCATCGTCTGGGAAATAATATCCACCAATATCCTGCGGTTGACCTTGCGCACCAATTAATTCCTCATTGATCTCAGTTTCACTTTCCGCTAATGTCTTAGCTAAACTACTAAACTTAGACGCTAGTTCCGCATCTTTCGTTTGATTAGCTAATGTTTCAGCCCAATATAGCGCTAAATAGAAATGTGAACCTCTATTATCAATTTGTCCTACTTTACGCGCAGGCGATTTGTCGTTCGCAAGAAATTTTTCGGTTGCCACATCTAAAGCATCAGCCAGCACCTGTGCTTTCGCATTTTGCTGTGTTTGAGACAAGTGTTCAAATGAAGCACCTAATGCCAAAAATTCGCCCAATGAATCCCAACGAAGATAGCCCTCTCCTACAAATTGCTCCACATGCTTAGGGGCAGATCCTCCTGCACCCGTCTCGAACAAACCTCCACCATTCATTAACGGAACAATAGATAACATTTTTGCCGAAGTTCCCAGCTCTAGAATCGGGAACAAATCTGTTAAGTAATCACGCAATACGTTTCCGGTTACGGAAATCGTATCCAAACCTTTACGAATACGTTCTACGGAAAATTTAGCAGCTTCTATCGGTGATAATATATGGATATCTAAACCTGTTGTATCAAAATCCGCCAAGTATTTATTTACCTTCTTAATGATTTCACGGTCATGTGCACGGTTTTCATCTAACCAGAATACCGCAGGTGTATCTGACAGACGCGCGCGGTTTACGGCTAATTTCACCCAATCCTGGATAGGAGCATCTTTGGTTTGGCACATGCGGAATATATCACCCTCTTCTACCGGCTGTTCCATAAATACATTTTCCGAAGCGTCCACTACCCGGATAATGCCTTTAGCCGTCGCTTGGAAAGTCTTGTCATGCGAACCGTATTCCTCTGCTTTTTGTGCCATCAGTCCTACATTCGGAACGGATCCCATTGTTTTTGGATCATACGCACCATTCGCTTTACAGTCCTCAATGACAGCTGCGTAAACACCTGCATACGAACGATCGGGAATAAGGGCAAACGTATCTTGTTGTTTACCTTCTTTATTCCACATCTGACCGGATGTACGGATCATCGCCGGCATAGACGCATCAACAATCACATCGGAAGGTACATGTAGATTGGTAATCCCTTTATCAGAATTAACCATCGCTAAGTCCGGCCCATTCGCAATTGCCGCTTCAATAGCTTCTTTCACGTCTGCTTCCTGCGGCTGTCCGGCAATCTTGGCATATACCTCTCCTAACCCGTTGTTTTTATTGATACCTAAATCAGCAAACAAGTCAGCATATTTTGCAAATACATCTTTAAAATAGACTTCAACGATAGCACCAAATATAATAGGATCCGATACCTTCATCATCGTCGCTTTTAAATGCGCAGAAAACAATACACCTGCAGCTTTAGCTTCTTCGATTGTTTTGGCTACGAAAGCTTTTAATTTAGCCAAATTCATAACGGATGAGTCTATAACCTCCCCTGCTTTCAGGTTTGCTAAACCTTTTAATTCTTTTACACTTCCATCTGCTGCTACAAATTCAATTTTGAATTTTGTATCGTTATCAACCGTTACCGATTTTTCTGTCGCATAAAAATCACCATCAGACATGGATGCCACTTTTGTTTTACTATCTGCTGCCCAAGCGCCCATACTGTGTGGATTTGCCTTGGCGTAGTTTTTCACGGCTTTGGGCGCTCTACGGTCTGAGTTCCCCTCCCGCAATACGGGATTCACCGCCGAGCCTAAAACTTTCGCATAAGTAGCTTTTATTTCTTCTTCTTCTGCGTTTGCCGGTGTATCCGGATAGTTAGGTACATTATAACCTGCTTTTTGCAGCTCCGCAATCGCTCCTTTTAATTGCGGGATAGATGCCGAAATATTCGGTAATTTAATGATATTAGCCTCTGGCGTGGTTGCTAATTGTCCCAATTCCGCCAGCGCATCAGATACTTTTTGTGCCGGTGCTAAATATTCGGAAAAGTTAGCCAATATACGTCCGGCCAATGAAATGTCTCTTAACTCTACTTCTATACCGGCAGTTTTTGCAAACGCCTGAACAATGGGTAAAAACGAATAGGTTGCCAGTAAAGGCGCCTCATCTGTCTTTGTGTAAATAATTTTGGATGACATAATTTTCTGTTGAAATAAAAATTCGCCTAAAGGTACGCATTTGCATGCAAAAATGGAAGCGTGTATTTCTCCCCAAACACATTTCTTTGCAAGCATATGATCATGCATAATTCATTGCATATATGAATGAATTATGTATGAATATTTTTTTTCATTAGTATTCGTGAATGCAGCGCATTTTATTTAGGTTTAGGAACAAATTATATATTCTATGCTAGACATCCGTCACATCGTTAAGCAGTATAGCCATCACCGTGCCTTGGACGATGTATCCTTACATGTACCGAAAGGCAGTATCTTTGGTCTTTTGGGACCTAATGGTGCTGGAAAGACCTCTCTTATCCGTATCATCAACCAGATTACCGCTCCGGATAGTGGTGAAATCTATTTTGATGGTGAGCTCCTTCAACCCAAACATATCGAACGCATAGGTTATCTGCCGGAAGAACGTGGATTATATAAAAAGATGAAAATAGGCGAACAGATGCTTTATCTGGCGCAACTTAAAGGACTGTCTAAAAGTGATGCTGTGCAACGTATCCGGAAGTGGTTTGAAAAATTGCAGATTGAAAGTTGGTGGGATAAAAAAGTGGAGGACCTCAGTAAAGGTATGCAACAAAAAGTGCAATTTGTGGCTACCGTCGTGCATGAACCGGATCTCATTATCCTCGATGAACCTTTTTCCGGTTTTGATCCTGTCAATGCGCAAGTGATACAAGAAGAAATCCTGGAACTGAACAAAAAAGGAGCTACCATTATCTATTCTACACATCGGATGGAATCGGTCGAAGAACTTTGTGACTACATCGCACTGATCAATAAATCGAAAAAAGTGTTGGATGGCCCGGTTCGCGAAATAAAACGTTCTTACCAAAACCAGCAATATATCATTGAATTTAAAAAACAAGAAGGTATTATTCCGCGCTTTATAGAAACGCCCTTATTCGAGGTGATAGAGGAGAAAAAAGCAATCGATAACTATGAAGTTACTATTCGCTTACAAAATGACAATTCCTTGAATGACATATTACTATACCTTATACCTCAAGTTGAAATACACCAAGTAAGGGAAGTTATTCCATCTATGCACGATATTTTTATTGCCAACGTTACAGATCCTTCCACCAATAAACCTACCCGTCATGCATAAGATATTATTAATTATCAACCGAGAATACATAAGCCGCGTAAAGAAAAAGTCCTTTCTACTCGTGACTTTTCTTGTTCCGATGCTTTTTATCGGTATGTATGCGGCTATATTTTTTCTGACCAAACAAAGCTATGAAGACACACATGCAGTTGTTCATGTCGTTGATGAAGAAGGATCTATATCCAGCCAGCTAAAGAACAACAAGAATATTACCTACTCGTTTTCAAATACAGACCTCCAGAAGCAAATCAGTAATTTAAAGAACGGCGCAAAGAATACAAACCTACTGATCATACCGGGCGATTTTTATACATCCAGAAAGATTGAACTGCTATCTTCCGGAAAACCCAATATAGGCACACAAAATGAAGTTAAGTCGCAGCTACGGGAAATTATCCGTAACGAGCAGTATCGCAAAATGGGATTGAATATCGATAGTATCCGTAATATCAATGATAGTATCCATATTGCTGCAAAGGAGGTTACCGAAACCGGCGATGCTAAAGACAGCCACACGGAAGTTGCTATGGGTATAGCCATGGGGTTGTGTTTTCTGATTTATCTATCGCTTGTACTGTTTGGTACACAAGTTATGCGGGGTGTCATAGAAGAAAAAACCAATCGCATTGTGGAAGTCGTCATTTCTTCGGTGAAGCCATTTCAGCTAATGATGGGAAAAATTATTGGAATTGGTATGGTCGGCATCACCCAATTTGTGCTTTGGATTATTCTCTCCTTAACGTTGATGACGGTATTTTCTACCACTTTGTTTGGTAATAAAGAGATGACGCAACAGGCTATAGGACGTAGTATGACGGAAGTACCGGGAGAACACGTTAACACGGGAAATACAGATTTGGATTGGACGGCAGCGCTCGACTCGGTAAATTTCACCGAACTTACGATCTGCTTTTTTGTTTTCTTTCTTGGAGGATATCTCCTATATAGCGCTTTGTTCGCTGCAGTAGGCTCTGCCGTAGATAATGAAACGGAAGCAGGACAATTTACCATGCCGATAACCATGCCCCTATTGATACCCTATGTCCTATCATTTGGGGTTCTGATTAACGATCCGCATGGAAGCATCGCTACCTGGCTAAGTATGATTCCGTTTACATCGCCTGTGGCGATGTTGGTTCGTATTCCTTTTGGCGTACCTACCTGGCAGATTGTGCTATCGGCCTTTTTACTCATTGGCGGATTTATCGTAACAACTTGGTTTGCCTCGCGTATATACCGGGTGGGTATCTTGATGTATGGAAAAAAAGCGAGTCTGAAAGAGCTTCTGAAATGGTTCAATTATAGGAATTAGGCGTATTAAGAGTTAGAAAGTTAGAATAGGTTAGAAAATTTTAACAAACTAGAAAAACTAGATAATTATATGACAACATCTCAAAACACAGAAAAGAAAAAGTCGGGAGTTTTCGGAAAAATCCTGGCTTGGCTGCTTATCATCGTATTTCTTGCAGTAGGTGGCCTCGTTTATTATAAATACTATTTTGTATTTGGGGAGGGTGTGAAATCGGGTTACCTCAATTTTGCGGTTAAAAAAGGCAATCTTTTTAAAACGTATGAAGGGAAATTGATTCAAGAAGGATTAAGGACGCAAACCGGTAGTGGCGTATCGAGCAACGAGTTTGAATTTTCGGTGGAAAATGATTCGATCTTTAGGATACTGGAATTAAATAGCGGCAAATATTTTGACCTGCACTACAAGGAATATCATGGTGTTCTACCTTGGCGTGGTAACACGCGGTATATCGTAGACGAGGTCATTAATATGAAGTAATTCTTGTCTATTTTTGATTAATAAAAATTATCTCATTATAAATGAACTTATTCGCCTTACGCCTATGTTTTTTGTTTAAAAATATTTGGAGTATATGGGGAATTGTCCTACTTTTGTGTCATCAAAATCACGGTGGGTATAGCTCAGTTGGTTAGAGCACTAGATTGTGGTTCTAGGGGTCGTGGGTTCGAGCCCCATTACTCACCCGAAAGCTTCTCTGAAAAGAGAGGCTTTTTTGTTTTTAGTGGTTTTAGGAAACTCATGCTCAGCCGCACCTCTTGTGTGTATTCTTAGAAAATTTGCGCTGTTTTTATTATCTTAGTGGTAAACCGATAATAAGCATGTTTAAAACCAGTTTCGTACAATTTTCAGATGAGCATATTATATAAACAGCAGGCGTACTTTTTGCCTGTAAGCCTTATAAGTGTTGTAGGGTACTATGTCAAAGGGCTTATTACGCCACAAGTGAATACATATTTTTTGATTTCCCTGATAACGACTATTCCCGCAATTTTTTTAGGCAGGTATCTAAACCACCAGTTGAAAGATGGTTCATTCTTCAGATATGTATATTGGGGGCTGATAGTCATTAGCTTAATTTTGATTATTAGCACGTTGGCATAGGAACAATGTTACGATGTAATTTACTATCCTGTATAAAACAAAAAATCGGATAACCTTTGAGGCTATCCGATTACGTAAAATTGGGGTAATTAATTAGTTGAATTTTGAAAACCTGCTGACACACCATAGCGGCGGCACGAACAGCATAGTCGTGGGTCTAAGGTTTCCAGATTGATTTCACTTCGTAAATTTCCAATTCTTCAACTTGTATATTATTGCCCCAAAAATGAAACCCTTTTCTCTCGTTCATGTTGGTCTTACGTTCCTGATACGAGGTATAGATTCCGTCATCGAAGAAAACCTCTACAGATGTTCGGTCGATAAAGATGTCTGCGGAAAGTGCCATACTTGTACGCTCTTCAGGCGAATAGAACATCCCATTTAGCATGTTGCCGTTCATGTCATAGTTTACAATTCGTTGTCCATCCAAGTTAAGTCCAGCATCTGTTGCATGAGAAAGTTTAATTTTAGCCTTTATGCGAATCCTATCTGTATCGTTATATTGTTCTACTTGTTTGTTCGCATCTTCCGCCGTCAAGTTTTTCCATGAGCCACGCTTATTGAACAACTGTTCTACCTCCTTTATGGGTGTACTAATAAGACGTGGTCCTTCTTTGGTTGTCCGCAAACTAAGTTCGGTTGGGAGCATCATCATGCCATTGAAGGCGCCATCCCCCTGTGGGATACGCCCCCAGCCAATTTGGATACGTCTACCATCCGTTTGCGGGATATTGTTAAATGTCTGTGCAGCATACTGTGCACCCGAACAATAGTAATACTTCCCAGCCTCAGGTGTAAATGTCCGACCGTCAAAAGAACCGATCATATAGGTTCCGGTTGCGCCATACATGACCCACTTCTTCTTGCTTTCATCACCGTCAAGGGGTAACTCAAAAAGTTCCGGACATTCCCAAAATCCGGTAACATGACTTTGATATTCCCAGTTTTTTAAGTTTTCAGAAGTATAAATAGAATGTCCATCGCGTTCATTCAACACCATAACCCAATGTGCCGACGGTGAATGCCAAAATACTTTGGGATCACGCGTATCCACGCTATTCCATTTTTCTTTCGAATCAATAAGCGGGTTGTCGTCGTATTTCGTCCACGATCTCCCCCTGTCTAGGCTGTATGCCATACATTGAACTTGGCGGTCAGGACTCGCTACGGTATAAAAGGCGATCATCGCGACGGTATCTCCACGGTTAAAATCAGCTGTATTGTCGTGATCCATCACAGCCGATCCGGAAAACATGGTACCCAAGTTATCGGGATACAGGGCTATCGGCAATTCTTCCCAATGGATCAAATCTTTGCTTACGGCGTGCCCCCAATGCATATTTTCCCACTCGCGTTCCATAGGGTTGTGCTGGTAAAAAAGGTGATACTCATCATCGTGAAAGATTAACCCGTTTGGATCGTTGATCCAGCCGCGTTTGGTGGTAAAATGAAATTGAGGTCTGTTCGCTTCTTTATAAAGGCTATCTTGTGCATGAATCCGGTCTGCCTGATAGATTTTTGCCAAACCCATTGCATCGCCCTCATAGCTTATGGTTAGGGTTTGGCCCTGTAGATGTGATACGTCATAGAATACCCAGTAGTCTGGTTCTCCCGCCGCCAGGCGCACCACCACAGACCATGTGGATCCTTGGTCAGTAGCGAATGTCATTTTGGAACGCTCTGTTTGTTGTGCAATTGGAAAATTGAGATACTGCTTCTCAATCTTGATGGATATCTCTGCAGCCCGTAACGGTGTAGTCAGCGTTAATAATGACAGCACTGCCACCAAGAGAAGGATTATATTTTTTGTGTGTTTATTCTTACCACCCATAGTTTTGTGTATATAGTTTTTACTGAAGATGCTTTAGCGCAACATCTCGACTTTTGTATTATAGGATTATATCAATTTACCGTATCGTCTTCACTTGAAAAGTATCCAGCGTGTTCGCTTCGTCTGCTCCTATTTGCAATTTCGTAAACGGCTTCTTTGTGAAGAATAAAGCACTCATATTGCTTTTCCCTCCGTCGGCAAACAGCTCGATAGAATTACGATCTACTAAGAAACGAATATCTAACGCTTGGTTTTGTGTTAATCGTGGTGCCACCGGACGATGGATAAATTTATCGCTGAAATTGGCATTTCCCGCTTTTGAACGATCGATGAAATACTGCTGTTTATCCACATCATAACCAAACATTAAAGCATCTCCATCTTCATTCGATAGCGTTACGTGGAAGCCCGTAGCTTTCTTCAACGTAAACGATGCATCAAAGGTATTCTGGAGGGAAACGATAGCGTCACTTAAATCAGCTTCATTAGCTAATTCTACCGACTTGGATTTGGTTGTTACTTCGCTTACTTTGTCAATTTCCGAAACAGGAGTAGAAGTTAACAGCCATTTATCGCCTTCTTTCGCTAAGCCCAATTCCCGCACAATCGTATTTCCGCTTCGCCAAGTGGATGCCGGAACATCGTTAGCATATTCCCAATTGCTCATCCAGCCGATCAGCAACTTACGGTCGCCGGTATTCGAAAAAGTAACGCCCGCGTAATTGTCTGGTCCGTAATCCATCCAACGGATATCCTTCTGTGTAGTTGTAAAGGTTTTACCATCGAAATCTCCAACAAAATATTGTGTCGCCGAACCGGTATTCGGTCCGCCGGGATTGATGCTCACCAATAATACCCATTTCTCCCCTTCGGCTGTAGAAAACGGTAGTAAATCCGGACACTCCCACACGCCCCCATGTGCGCCTATCCCCTCACCAAACTCGCTCAGTCTCGTCCACTCTTTCAGATTTTTGGAACTGTAAAAGGTTATGGACTGTTTTGTAGCAAGCGTCATGATCCATTGTTTTGTTTCGGTATGCCACATCACCTTAGGATCTCGGAAATCCCAAATTCCGGGATTGGGCAATACCGGATTACCATCATACTTCGTCCATGTTTTACCTTGATCCAGACTATAGGCGATACTCTGCGTTTGGTGCAATCCGGTTTTTTGATCTTCAATTTCGTGGCTATGATTGGTGTATATAGCTACTAACGCGTTAGCACCAAAACCTGCGGTATTATCCTTATCAATGACAGCACTTCCGGAGAAAATTGTTCCCAAGCTGTCCGGGAAAAGGGCAATCTCCTGCTCCTCCCAATGTACTAAATCCGTACTCGTGGCATGCCCCCAGTGCATCGGTCCCCATACATTGCTATCGGGATTATGTTGGAAAAATAAATGGTAGGTTCCGTCCAGATAAACCAGACCGTTCGGGTCGTTCATCCAGCCATTTTTGGGAGAAAAGTGATACGCCGGACGATAGTCTTCCAAACTATCGATCTGCTGATTTTGCTCCGTGGAGGGGTGTTGTGGTCCGCATCCAACTAAAGCAAGGGCTAATAAGCCAATTGTTAATGTATTCGTCATCGTTATTCCTTTAATAATTTGTTTATAAAAGCCTTTCATTAAACATGCCTATCCCGATTTTGTTATGGTCATTCCCGATATTTTTATCGTCCCGTTATCTGAAAAAATAGTCCAAGGATTTTGATGCATTTTATATATACGATTGGTAAACGCAACATTGTTATTTACGTAGACCACACAAATCGAATTTTCGATTACGATCTTGACATCAAACACCTTGTTTGCCGGAACAATGAGCGGTGTAAAATTGAGCTCTTTCTTCGTTACGACACTTCTATTTTCCTGATGCATAAATAGAGAAGGCATTCCCCAACGATTAGATGAAGTCAAGTCGAAAGAGACACTATACAGCTCCGATAGGCCATCACACGCTCCAAATGAGAAACCAAAAAGTTCCGATTGTGAGGCATCAATTTTCATCGAAATTTTTACCGGTTCCGTATTTCGATTGAATAGTGCATAACTCCGATCAGAAGACGAGGTACTGATGGTATAGGTATTCCCATCGTTTGAAACATTGCCTTCTGATGTTATCTGGGCAAAAGCCACTTTTGTATTAAACTTTGCATCCACAGCATCGGGAATAGCCGGATACAGCTTACCACTCGGCTGTTTTACCAATTTATGCGAAACCAGCGATCCAGACCAGTGCAACTCGTTATTGCCGTTTACCGTCTGTCCGGTAGAACACCATCCCGATAGGTAACGTGTGGTGCCATTACTTGCCGTCTTTCCAGCATACAGGTATAATCCATCGAAAGTCTCGTGGTGTCCATCCGCATCGCGACAAATTCGCCATGGTCCATCCGGTGAATCCGAAACCCGATAAAAGGTTTTACGATGCTCATCACGATTAATGCGCGAAAACGTTAAGTACCATTGATCACCCATTTTAAATATATCTGGACACTCCAATATTTCCGAATCCGTTTCTATTTCGTGCTTTCCTGGATTATCAGAAGTTGTCGCTACTAAAGGTTCGATGAGCGACCAGTTGCTCAAGTTCGAAGATGAGTAACGCGCAAGTGCCCCTTTACCATCTTTGCGAGCCGTAACAAGCATTACATAGTTGTTACGCGTTTCATCCCAATAAACATGGGGATCACGGAAATTATGCTGATCGTACCCGCTGGGTGCTTGAAAGGTCGCACCCGGTTGTTTCGTCCAATTCAGTAGATCCGGTGACGTAGCCATCATAACCTTTTCAGCTGGGCTCAGATTGGCATTATGTCCGGTATAAAAACTATAGTAGGTATTATCTTTTTTGATAAAACTCCCCGTTCCTATCCACTCTTCCTGACTTCCTATCGCTCCAGCGGGTATGATTTCTGTAAAACCTTCAAAAGATGCAAAATCAGCAGATCTTGTCAGATAAATAGGATGATGATTTGCATTTTCATACAGATAAAACAAGTAAAATTTATTATCATCCGCATTGAAATAAGGCATGGGATCACCCACGAATCCCTGTTGTGGCTTATAAAATAGCTGATAGCCTCCGGCTTCTTGTTTATTACTGCACGTTATGGACATATCGACTGTTGGATCAAGTTCGGAAGGTACATCCGGAACTGGTTTATCAATATCTTTACAGCCTGTCAGCATCTGTACAAATAATAAAAACGGAAATACGCATATCATTGTTTTCATGTCATATTATATTTGAAATTTGTGCATAACAGTCGTTATACCGTTATGCACAAATTTAAAGGGTTATTCTTTAGGAAGTGCTTTCAATTCGTCCCAATACATCCGCTGTGTTTCGAAAGCCATAGGTTGGCCGTTGGCGTGTTCATGCGGCATCACCAAGATATTGTTAATGATTGCTGTGCGATTCTCAGGAATCTCAAAAATCAACTCCTGCCATTCACCAAGATGATCTTCGGCATACCAAGCTCTTAACCAATCCTTATTGCTTTCGCCATCGGATTGTATTTCAAGTTGTACATCTCCAGCTACCTCTTTCAGTACCATAATGGAGAAACGACTATACTCCGTAGGGTCTATGTTTACTTTATTTTCGTTCCAAAGTGCTCCTCCATGCCAACCTTCTCCGTTGACAGCATTTCTTACAATAGAAACACATAAAGGAGAAGCATTGATTCCATCAGTTTTAGGATTATTACTTTGGTTTTCCACCGCTGTCCCCAAATCCGCCCATTGGGGAGCAATGTTTTCACCGTTGAAGATGATCAACGGTTGCTTCGGCTCCTCTCCGATTATTGCCGTGGCTGTATAGCTGAAAGTTTCCCCCATATAAGACAACGTATAGGTTACCGGCGAACTGAAATCAACATAGTTTCCTTGTGCCGGAGATATTTCTGCCCCGCCGGTGTATTCTACCATCGGGCTAAGCTGGGTTAGATCTGTACCCTCGGGTAAATAAATGACAATACTGTTATCATTTTGGTTGATAATACCGGTACGGTTCCCGATACGAAAAGCTGTTATTTCGGCTTTGATTTCCTTAACTGTTACGCGATACATCTGGAATACATTTCCATTATACACACGGTATACTACTGGCGAACTAGTAGAAAACTGGAAATTCTGCGCAACTCCGGAAGCAGGCTTTATTACGGCATTGGCAGGCAAATCGATAACAGGTGCTACAGTGGATAAATCGGTGCCCGCTGGAACTAGAACCGTGATTGTTCCGGTTTCGTTATCTACTACGCCATTAACATGGGCTACTTTAAACGCCAGCACATGGACATCGGCATTCAAATTCAGCGAATCGGCTACTTCTTGCTTACAGGCATTAAAAAGCCCGCCGAGTAGTAGAACCAGTCCTATATTGATGATTATTTTTAAAGTCTTCATACGATTTTATTTTTCAAACCCTCTTTTTAATATCCAGGATTCTGTTGGTACAGATACTTACTTAACCTAATCTGTGCTTCTGGAATAGGCAGGTACTCGTGCTTATTCGCTGCAAACTGTGCAGAAGCATAATACGATCGACGCGACCGTTCCGCATGATAATAAGCGTTCATAGTCTGCTCTGCTACGCCCCAACGCACCAAATCAAAAAAACGTTCGTTTTCCATAGCCAATTCCAGCCGTCTCTCCCATCGGAGCGCTTCCCGGGCAACTGATTCACTCCAGTTAATATTCACACCGTCTCTATAAGTTTCAATAAGTGTCTTGTCACTGGTGTAACCTGTAAACTGCATGCTACTTTTTGCACGTGTGCGTATCTCGTTGATTAAAGGCAAAGCTTCTTGAGGACGATGTAGTTCAATAAGTGCCTCAGCCCGCATCAGTAGTACATCGGCGAAACGAATCAGAATCCGATTTTTGGTATTGGCATAAAAGGGAACCATCGGTACAAAACAATCGCAATCAGGATCTACATTTTCTTTTAACGAAGCGTATACCGAATAATCTGCCGGGTTACGGTTCCAGCTTTCTTCATACAAACGGTTTGTATTGTATTTATAAGGTAAACCCGGTATGGCTACCGTATGGAAAAGTCTTGGATCGTATTTTTCGGTGTTACTGTAGTTATCCAATGTATTGTAATTTTCTATTGGTAACCCATTGCCCGTTGTACGGAAAGCATTGACCAAACTCTGGCTTGGTTTTTTAAAATCACAACAACCTAACCCCATCGGTACCGAAAGTACATCCGACAGGTTTACCCGTCCGAATTTCGTTCCATCGTCCTTCGAATATTGTACGGAAAATATAGCTTCTTTACCATTTTCATAACTACCGGGCAAAAAGTTGAAGGCGAAATCAGCTTCCAGGCTGTAGTCCGAAGATAACACGATCTGTGTGTTTTGCAACACTTTTTCCAAGTCTGCCGCATCAATTCCTGTGACCATATTTCGTTCCGGATCACCTTGCCTATATGCTTTATATAAATAAGCTTTTGCTAGGTATGCAGCTGCAGCCGTCTGATTAGCCCGCCCGATCTCTGTTTGTGACGGAGGTAAGTTATCTACAGCATATTGGAAATCATCAACGATTTTCTGCCAAAGTTCATCGTTCGACAGTTCCCGATTGGACACTGTTTCATAGCTATCGATCGGTGTATTTTCGTCTATATAGGGTACATATTTGAACAGGATTTTAAGCATAAAATAAAAATGCCCCCGCAAAAAACGGGCTTCTGCTAGTTTCACCTCTTTACCCTCAAAGTCACCGGCTTCGTGTATCGTACGGATCGTCGTATTCGCACGCGAGATAGATAAATAACATTGAAACCATAGACGATCCACCTCACCAAAATTGGTCATGATATTGTTGGATACTTCCAAGAAATGAAAAACCTGTATATCCTGCGGACCAGAGCCACCTTTATAGGCGTCGTCTGAGCGGACAGTACCATAGGGCCATAAGCTAAAAGGCGCATCGTAGTGATCGTTTCCCAAAGCCGAGTAGGTCGCCGTAAGCAGCCTATCCACGTCATTTACCTGATCTGAACTAAGCACCCCATTGGGTGTTTCGTTCAGGAAATCAGCACAACCCGTTAACAAACCGGTGGCCAACATCATCGTAACTATTTTATTAAATACTCTTTTCATGGTGTAATAATGATTAACGTTTGTCTTTTAAATGATTAAAATATAACATTCAGTCCAGCCGTCCAGGTGGTTGGAATAGGGTAACCCCATCCCACATTTTCAGGATCTACGCCTGTAAATGCTTTTGATTTTACCGTGAACAGATTTTGTCCAGTCACATAGAAGCGTAGACGACTCATGCGCAATCGCGAAACCATGTCAGTAGGAAGCGTATACCCAAAAGACAAATTGCGTAATTTTAAATACGAACCATTTTCTATATAGTATGTAGAAAGACGACCTTCGTCGTTGTTATTGGTTGTTTGTAAGGCCGGAATATCGGAACTGCTGTTTTGCAGTGTCCAGGCATTTAACAAGCGCCTTCCCTTATTAGAATTTACATCGTCAACACTCCAGAAGTCGGTCTGCTTTTTTAACCAGTTTTCTACATCAATACCTTGTACACCTTGAAAATAAGCAGAGAGATCAAACCCTTTATATTTAAGCGTTGCATTCAAGCTGTACGAAAAATCAGGATGTGGATTGCCTATCCAGGTGCGGTCAAGGTCGGTAATTTCGTCGTCCGTGTCATACACATTCACATAACGTAAACGTCCGATACCTTTACCGGTCTGGTTAACATGTGCATTTACTTCATCTTGGTTTTGAAAAATACCATCTGTCACGAACCCGTAGAATGAGCCCAATGGACGGCCAATAATGTTATCTCCTTGACGGCCACCATATGAGTTTTCCACCGCTTCGGGCAAATGCGTTATCTTATTTTTATAAGCAGAAATAACCCCCGTTAATTCATAGTCTAGGCCAAAAGCCGTCTTATTACGATAACCAGTCGTCACATCAATTCCCTTGTTTTCCATGGAAGCACCGTTTGCCCAGCGATATCCTCCTTCACCCACGACACCAATATAAGCCGGATTAATCAACATATCCTTGGTGGCTTTTACATACCAATCAATAGAGCCGAATAAATTTTGTCCGAAAAGTGAGAAGTCGAGACCGATATTGGTTTGCGTGGTTGTCTCCCATTTCAAATCGTCATTTTGGGTTTGGATTTTGCGATAACCCGACGGTAAAATACCCGAACCGTTTCCCCCCAAGTCATAAGCTGTTCCATTTACGATATCCCAAGTCGGGTCGGCGACACCATATTCCGGTACAAAGAGTGCGTAGGTCGCTAAGTTATCAATACCTTGATTTCCGGTCTGCCCCCAGCCTACCCGTAGTTTTAAGTCAGAAATAAAGTTTTTGGTGCTTTCCATAAAACGTTCTTCTGAAATACGCCAACCTGCTGTTACCGCAGGGAAGGTTGCAAAACGGTTGTTTCTTCCGAAGCGTGAAGAACCATCATGTCTAACGGTAAAAGAAGCCAGATAACGATCATCAAACACATAGTTTATTTTCCCGAAATAAGAAAGCAACGAGAAGCCTGTCGAACCGCCACCGACTGCAGCTGTTCCAGTACTGACACCTGGCCACATATATTCGGGCGTTTCAATAACGAACGCGCCTTCTCCCGCTGTATAAGCATTAAAAGAAATGTCCCGTTCTCTATTCATCTCCATACCACCCAATATGTCGAAAACATGTCTATCAATCGTTTTTCTGTAATTGGCGGTATTTGACCAAGTCCATTTCATACCATGGCTCTGTTCCATATTAACACCCGTTCTGTTGTTATTCAGAAAGCCGGATAGATAGGAAACTTCCATGTGACGCTTATAAAAATTACCATAGTCAACACCGTAACTGGTTCTCAAATGCAAATCCTTGATAATCTCTAAATTTGCATAAGCATTTCCGAAAAGCCGCCAATAATTGTAGGCATTATTCCGATTGTCGTAAAGCAATCGTAAAGGATTATGCCGGTCATTCATCCCTTGCGAAGGGCCTCCCCAACCTATACCATCCACTGTATGCACCGGAATAACCGGTAGAGCTTTTAATGAAAGATCGAGTACATCTCCCGGTACTTGCACTTCTCCCGTATTATTCACCGTGAAGTTTTCCCCTACGACCAGCTTTCCATCAAAAAATTTGTAGTCGGTATTTAGGCGAGCTGATATACGTTTAAAATTCGTATGCTTCAACGTTCCGTTGTTATGAAAATACCCCAATGAGAAAAATGAACTACTTTTATCGGTTGCAGAGCTAAATGAACCATTATAGGATTGAATCAACCCCGGTTTAGACACCTCGTCGAACCAATCGGTATCCGAAGCACGCATGGTCTGTCTATTGTCCAGAAATTGAGATACATAAATATGATCCAACTGCGGCTGACCGTCGGCGTCGTTACTCCAATCAAATTGATAACCAATATTATTACTATTCGGGTTCGCTCCACTGTTCATCATCGCCTGCCACATAGCTTGTCCATATTCCTGCGCATTGAGCACTTCCATACGGTTGTTGAAAAAGGTGCTCGTCGCGTAGGCATCAAAAGTGATCTTTGGATCGCCCGATTTGCCTCTCTTGGTCGTGATAACAATAACGCCGTTTGCTGCTCGTGAACCGTAGATGCTTGCGGAAGACGCATCTTTTAATACTTGTATACTCTCAATATCATTCGAATTCAACTCATGCATTCCGCCCTGGGTAGGTACACCGTCAATAACGTACAAGGGGTCTTGGCTGCTATTTAAGGAACTAATCCCGCGCATACGTACCGTCGCTGCGCCACTGGGATTACCATCTGCAGTTACAGTCATCCCGGCAACACGCCCTTGTAGTGCTTTGATAGGATTATTTTCGGGCGCTTTCATCATTTCCGCTACGTTCACGACGGAAACTGCTCCAGTCAAATCTTTTTTGCGCTCGGTTTGGTAACCCGTCACTACGACTTCTTCCAGCCCTTGTTCTACACTGACCAAGCGAATCTCCATAAATCTTGCAGTTCCTGTAGCAACGGTTTGCGTTTCATATCCCACATAGGACACCTCTACGGATACTTTAGTGCCGGTTAGCTGCAACGTAAACTCCCCATTTTCATTCGTTTGTGTGGCCTGTTCCGTTCCTCTAACCACTAAAGATGCACCCACTATGGGCACTTCTGTACTGCTGTCTGTCACTCTTCCTTGAAGTGTTACCTGCTGTGCAAAGCTGGCAACAGAAAAAAGAACCATGTACAAAAGCAGCATTGTTTTCTTGTTTGTAAACATATAATCGGTTGCTTGTTAATTGAATAAATTATTTAAGTTTATTGTTATTAAGGTGTTTAATTTAATAGTTCATATTGTCTAACGAATTCAGCCACACAAACCTATTGATAGTAGGCGCGTCGTAACTCGGACATGCACCTGTACTTTGTGTAACAAAGGCACTTAGCGTTGCGGCGAATTCCAACATTTCTTCTGGTGTCGCCTGTTTATCCTGACGACAACGCTGCGAGAGAAAAGCCGCCAGAAAAGAATCGCCGCTACCAATAGTATCTCTTACTTCGACTTTTAACGCTGGAAAATGATAAGAGAATTTTCCTAACCAAGAATGATAAATGGCCCCTTTCGCTCCATAGGTTACAATAAGCTCATTGACACCAAATGTGGTCATGACGGCTTCGGTCTTTTGGGCGTCGGTATAGGTATCTGGTACGCCCAACCAAGTTGCTACAAAGCTCAACTCTTCCTCGTTCATCTTTACCAGATCAGCATAATAGAGTAGTTCAAAGATGCGATCTTTCGTATAATGCGGTGCCCGTAAGTTTACATCCAATACTTTGTAATTCGCTTCTTGTATTAAGGTCTGAAGCGTTTGGTAACTGGTATGATGACGTGTTGATAGGCTACCGAATACGAAAAAATCAGCTTTAGACACGGCTTCTATTTCCTTTTCTCCTAACGCAATGTTATCCCAGGCAACAGGAAATACGATTTCATAACGTACATCTTTGTTTTCATCGATATGCACTTCGACCGTTGATGTCGGGAACTTATTATCTTTTTGGAAAAGCGTTAGCGGAATAGCCAATTTGGCACATAGCGCCATAATATCCTCTCCGTCTACATCATCGCCAACACGTGTAAGCATGTCGGTATGAATACCTAGCTTATTGAGGTGATACGCTACATTAAGTGGTGCACCACCTAATTTTCGTCCGGTAGGTAAGTTATCCCAAAGCACTTCACCGAAACAAACACCTTTGATATTTAGTATTTCGTTCTTCATGTTCCTTTTCAATTAATGTAATGGCATCGTATCCCCCATATCCTCGAGCGACTTCCCTTTGGTTTCCGGCATCAATTTCCAAACATACAGCAGCTGTAGTACCATACATCCCGCGAAAATCAAGAATGTATAACCTCCGCCTAATAATTCAGTAAGTGCAGGAAAGCAAAATGTAATAATTGCAGCCATGACCCAATGGGTTAAACTTCCCAGTGTCTGTCCTTTGGCTCGTACATCATTGGGGAAAATCTCCGATATAAATACCCATATGACCGCGCCTTGTGATAAGGCAAAAAAGGCAATAAACAGCATGAGATAAATGGTTACCGCCATGCCTTCTATAACACCGGAGAAAAAAGCATACGATACTAGCGACAACGCGATAATCATTCCTATAGACCCGATAAACATTAACTTACGTCGCCCGACCTTATCGATAAAATTGATTGCCAGCAGAGTAAAAATAAAATTGACCAATCCAATTCCAACGGTAGACAACAACGAACTTTGTGCACCCAGTCCTGCCATTTCAAAAACGCGAGGTGCATAATAAATAATGGCATTAATGCCCGATACCTGATTAAATATGGCGAATAAAACGGCCAGCATAATGGGAAGCTTGTTGGCTTTCGAGAACAAACGTCCCTCTCCTTTTGTCTGCGTTTTTTCTTGATTCTTCAATATCAATTCAATATCCTGCTCCGCTTGCTTACCACTGACTTTCTTCATAATAGCCGTTGCTTCCTGTTTTTTTCCGCGGTGCAACAATAACCAACGCGGGCTCTCTGGTACGAAGAAAATCAAGATAAAGAAAATAAGGGATGGAAAGGCTTGTACACCAAGCATCCAACGCCACGACTCTTCTCCGCCTTGGCCGATAAAATAATTGGACAGATATGCGACCAATATCCCTAATACCACATTAAACTGAAATAACCCAACCAATTTCCCTCGCGATTTAGCCGGTGAAATCTCGGATATATATATAGGTGCGGTTACGGATGATACGCCTACCCCAATACCGCCTAAGAAGCGGAAAATGATAAAGATATTCCAATCTTGTGCGAGTGCGGTGCCAATAGCTGAAAAGAAGTAGAGTGCCGCTACCAGAAATAAGGTTGTTTTACGTCCTAATTTATCCGATGGATAGGCTCCCATCGCAGCGCCTATAACCGTTCCTATTAAAGCTATGGCCATTGTTAAACCGTGTTGAAATTCGCTGAGCGACCAGAATATCTGGACGGCTTTTTCCGCACCTGATATAACGGCCGTATCAAAGCCGAATAAAAATCCACCTAATGCCACAACGAATGACCAGGCCAAAACTGTGTTTTTGTTCATGTTACTTTATTTACAACTGATTAATC
Source organism: Sphingobacterium corticibacterium (assembly GCF_004208525.1). Taxonomy (GTDB): domain Bacteria; phylum Bacteroidota; class Bacteroidia; order Sphingobacteriales; family Sphingobacteriaceae; genus Sphingobacterium; species Sphingobacterium corticibacterium. Next base: position 992,073 of record NZ_SGIT01000001.1, read on the forward strand.
CAAAATTAACATGAACGTCATCTCCGCTTAAATAATCGCCAACTTAATTATATCAAATTTGTATCAACGACAATAATTGATTAAATAATTATGTATCAATTTGTTAAATTATATTTAAATATTTAAGAATATCAATTTTGTACCATTTCTTTAGATTATGTTACCTATCGAAACGATCAACAAAAAGTGTATTTTACACACTAAGATTTGTTGTTCTGTTAGGAAAAAACAAAAAGGTGTATCTTGTCGAGAAAATTCAAAAACACGGGGATGTCAAGGTTTTACATTTTTTTTGCTTTCGTGATACTTCTGTGCTGTCATGCTTGTCAGCCGAGTGGATATAATACGCAGTTTACCATCGCTTTTTCACAGTGTATCGGTGATGATGCCTGGCGGGAAACCATGTTGGATGAGATGAAAAGGGAGCTCTCTTTCTATACGGACATCGAATTTATCTATCGCGATGCCGGAGGAGATAACCAAAAGCAGATACAGCAAATCAGAGAGCTGCTTGAGCAGAACATCGATCTGCTCATCGTTTCGCCCAATGAAGCCGAACCATTGACGCCTATTGTCGATTCCGCTTTTCAAAAAAATATTCCAGTGATTGTGACCGACCGCAAAACATCGTCCGGTTTATATAATGCTTATGTTGGCGCGGATAACCTCGCGATTGGAAAACTAGCCGGACAGTTTATTCTGCACACGCTCAGCGGACAGGGACAAATAGGTATCGTCACCGGACTGAAAGGTACATCGGCATCCATCGAACGGAAGAAAGGATTACTCGATGCATTAGATAGTGCAGGCACGGTTCGTCTAGGGGTTGAAATACAAAGTGACTGGGAAAGGAATACTGCCTATGCACAAGCTAAACAGCATATTAAACAGCTTCTTGAGCAAGATATTATTCTAGCTTTTAATGACCAGATGGCTTTTGGCGTCATCCAAGCACTCCGGGAAGCGGGTGAAAACCATAAAAGGGTTATTGGTATTGATGCTCTTCCCGGCGAAGGCAATGGATTATCGGAAATTGTAAAGGGAACGTTATTCGCTTCCATGCTTTACCCTACCGGTGGCACGGAGGCTATTCGCACCGCAATGGCTATTTTGCAACGTAAACCTTATAAACGGGATAATATCCTAGGAACAATTGTCATCAACCAAGATAACGCAGGACTCATGATGCTGCAATCCAATAAGATACAGGAACAGCAAAAAGATATAGACAAACGGCAAGAGCTTATCGTTGAACAAAATAAAATATACCGAAACCAACAAACGACATTGAATGTCCTGATAACAAGCCTAGTACTAGCAGTGGTATTCGGAGGAATTTCAATTATCGTTATCAAAAGTAACTGGGAGAAAAACAAGCATCTTGAAAAACAAAACGAGGAGATACTTTCCCAACAACAACAAATTGTGGAGATGAATGAACAGATACGAACTGCTTCCGAAGCGCAAAGTAAGTTTTTCACGAATGTATCCCACGAATTTAAAACACCACTTACGCTCATTCTTGCTCCTATGGAGGAATTAGAGAAAGAGAAAAATTTGTCTTCTGAAGGTGTAGACCAACTGGCACGTATAAAACGGAATGCAAAGAAACTCCAAAACCTCGTCACCGATCTAATTGACATTCATCGTATTGATAAGGCCAAAAGAAAATTGCAGGCTGCTCCTGTACAGATTGACGCGTTCGTCCAGCAGGTATTGGCGAGTTTTAAACCCTTATCGCAAAAGAAACGTATATCGTTAAGCTATATCAGCAAAACACCACTTAAAGAAATCTGGATTGATGAGTATCTAATGGAACAGGCACTTTCCAACTTGTTATCAAATGCCTTTAAATTTACGAAGACAGGGGGAAAAATAAGTGTTGTTGTAGAAGAAAATACCTTTGGGGATCATTTATACATTCGGGTCATCGATAATGGAAGCGGGATATCCGTTACGGACATGGATTATATCTTTGACAATTTTTATCAAGGAGAACAACATCTTTCTGGTTCGGGTATTGGTTTGGCCTATGTAAAAGAGATTGTGGAACTGCATCACGGGCAGGTAACTGTCAGTAGCAAAAAAGGAGTCGGCTCGTCGTTTACGTTGCGGCTGCCAACGGGACACTTACACTTGTTAGAAGACGAAAAGAAAGGATTGTTGGACAATATTTCCACACGACAAACAGAACGTGAAGAGGACATCTTAAACCTAGGGGAGTTTACTGAGGAAACTGTTTCTTTTTATTCCAGTAAGGCGGCTAATATTCTGGTTGTTGACGATCATCCGGATATCCGTCTGTTCTTGAAAGATATTCTTGAAAAGGAATATAACCTGCTGTTTGCCAAAAACTATGTGGATGCTATTGCAAAAATGGAACAAAGTTATCCGGATCTCATTGTGAGTGACATCATGTTGCCCGATGGAAGTGGTTTAGATCTCTTAAAAATGATCAAAAACAGCCCACAGTTTAATAAAACCCCGGTACTATTGCTGAGCGCGTTGGATACGGAAGAAGATAAAATTGAGGGAATGCGCCTGATGGCAGATGCATACCTTACCAAACCTTTTAGTGTCGACCATCTAAAAGCCGTGATAACCAACCTCCTTACTTCCCGTCGACAACTGAAAGATCATTACACGAGTATGTTGGAACCGGGTGAAACGGTAACGGATGCTAAACAACATACCACACAAGATAAACGGTTTATGCAAAGTTTAGACATGGTTATCGAAGAACGTATTGGCGAAAAATCACTTAGTGTAGAAGATATCGCGCATGCATTGAATATCTCGCGCGTACAGTTGTACCGCAAAACCAAAAGCCTATTGAACAGTAGTGTAAACGAATACCTTCTCCAACGTCGTTTAACCAAATCTAAACACCTTTTATTGGAGGGATTACACATCAACGAGGTGGCTGAAAAAGTAGGCTTTTCCTCAGCGGCCTATTTCGCCGCAGCTTTCAAGAAACAATTTGGGATTACGCCAACGGCATATAGAAAGGAAAAGCTGAAATAATAATGGGTTGACCGATGGCCAACCCATTTACATTTAGGTGTATTCCATACATCCTTATTAAATCATCCCCACGCTGCGTTTGATGAAGGAAGTTAAATCCGCACCTTTTAACAGGCCACGAGATAATAAGGCTAAATCAAAAGCCTGTTTAGCAAGTTGCGTTCCCTCTTCTTCAGAGCTCTCCAGAATTCGTTTTATCAACGGGTGGTTGCCATTGACAGTCACTTTATAGTTATCCGGTAATGTGCCGTAGAAGCCCATGCCTCCGCCTGTTTTCGCCATATCTTTCATCCGGCGCATAAACTCATCTTCCGTAACCGAAACAGGGAGACCATCCGTATTCAGTGCGTCGACTTCCACTTTCATATCGGCTCTAGAAATCGCTTTCTCAAAGATTTCGGATGCTTTCTTGGATTCTTCTTCCGATAAGGATAACGTCTGTGTTTCGTCTTTCTGGATCAATTTGTCCACAACATCCGCATCCACTCGTTTTGCCTGGATTTTTTCGCCTCCTTTTTGTTCCAAATAGCCCACGAAATGATTGTCCAATTGGCCATCTAGCACTAATACGTCGTACCCTTTTTCTTTCACCGACGCAATGAAGCCATCCTGTTGTGATGGGTCATTGGTATACAAGTATACAATATTGCCGTCTTTGTCAACTTGAATATCTTTTACTTTTTCGTAGTATTCTTTCAGTGTAAAGCTCTCTTTGTCCATAGTAGACAACAGACAGAAATCATTAGCCTTTTCCGCAAACTTTTCATCGCTCAGCATACCATATTTGATAAAGAGCGCTATATCGTTCCATTTTTGCTCAAAGTTTTTACGGTCAGCCTTGAATATTTCATTCAGCTTATCGGCAACTTTCTTCGTGATATAATTGTTAATCTTCTTCACGTTGCTATCGGCCTGTAGAAACGAACGCGATACATTCAATGGGATATCCGGCGAGTCGATAACACCTTGCAGCAACATCAAAAATTCGGGCACAATGTCTTTTACTTCATCTGTAATGAATACCTGACGGGAATACAACTGAATTTTATTCCGTTGGATATCCATTTCGTTCTTTACTTTCGGGAAATACAGAATACCCGTTAAGTTAAATGGATAATCAACATTAAGATGAATCCAGAACAAAGGTTCGTCCATCGAATAAGGATACAGCTCGCGATAGAACGCTAAATAATCTTCATCTTTTAGCTCAGATGGTGCTTTCGTCCATGCCGGTGTTGTATTATTGATAATATTATCAACTTCTACCGATTTATATTTTGGCTTACCTTCTTCGTCTTCCCCATCTGGTTCCGATTCTGTTTTTGTTCCAAACCGTACAGGAACAGGTAAGAAGCGCGCATATTTATTCAAAATCTCACTCAAACGGCCTTCGTTCAAAAACTCTTGCGATTCTTCATTGATATGAAGAATCACATCGGTACCACGTTCGGTACGCGTACCCTCACCTATTTCGTAAGAAGTACTTCCGTCACAAGTCCAGTGTGCCGGAACGGCCCCGTCTTGATACGATAGCGATTGAATTTCCACTTTATCGGCTACCATAAAAGCAGAATAGAAGCCGAGGCCGAAACGTCCGATAATCTCGTTGGCATCGTTTGCTTCCTTAAATTTCTCCATAAACTCTGTAGCACCCGAAAATGCTATCTGGTTGATGTATTTTTTGATTTCCTCTGCCGTCATGCCGATACCACGGTCGGAAATGGTTATCGTTTTGGCATTTTCGTCAAACCTCACGTCGACAGTCAGATCACCGAGTGTGCCTTGAAACTGTCCCAAAGAGGATAATCTCTTTATTTTTTGAGAAGCATCGACAGCATTAGAGACCAACTCGCGTAAAAAGATTTCATTATCGGAATAAAGAAACTTTTTGATCACCGGAAAAATATTCTCGGTATGAATTGAAATACTACCTTTTTCTTGCATATATGTTTTAGTTTTTGTCTATAAAAAATCAAGAACAGTTTTATCAAGGAGTATTCCATTTATCTTTTTTAGGACAGGATGACAGTTATCGAAAGAAAAAATGTAATTTAGACAGTCGTGAAAATGGAAAAACAATTAGTAAAAGATGTACGTATGATGAAGTCTACCATTATTCCTTATATTTTGACAACAATATTCGCCTGTAATACCCCGCAACAATCTGAACAGATGAGATACGAAACAATCGGCAGCGTAATACGCTATGATCTAGCTTTAGATGCCATTATCGACAGCTCCGCAACAGCAGAAATTATTGCCGAAGGCTTCGAATGGAGTGAAGGACCATTATGGGTGGAAAGTGAGCAAATGTTATTGTTTTCGGATGTACCCACGAATACAATTTACAAATGGACAGCAGAAAGAGGAAGTGAAGTTTATCTAAAACCAAGTGGGGATACGGGTGACAATCCCAACCGACGTAAAGAGCCCGGTAGCAACGGTTTATTGTTGAACGACGCAGGAAACTTGGTATTATGCCAACATGGTAACCGTCAGGTTGCCCGAATGGATGCTCCGTTGGCACAACCTCAAGCGACTTTCCAGACATTAGCCGATAAATATGCTAATAAACGTCTAAGCAGTCCGAATGATGCTGCGTACAATAAAACTGGCGAATTATTCTTTACAGATCCGCCATATGGATTGCCTACACAGCGTGACGATGATCCGGAAAAGGAAATATCTTTTAACGGTGTATATAAAGTAAGACAAAATGGCGAGATCATATTGTTGACCGATCAGATTAGTAAACCCAATGGTATCGCGTTTTTCCCGGATGAACAAAAGCTATTGATTGGTAATTCTGATCCCAAAGCTGCAGATTGGTATATACTGGATTTGAAGAATACAGTAGTAACACCAAAATTATTTTACAGTGCGACGAATGAACGTGACGGATTAAAGGGATTACCGGATGGACTTAAGATAGACAGCAAAGGAACTGTTTATGCGAGCGGTCCGGGTGGCATATGGATATTCGATAGCACAGGCAAAGCACTTGGCAAAATAGCGTTGAATGACGCCGCGTCCAATGTGGCGCTATCTGCCGACGAAAAAACGCTATATATTACAAATAGTGATAAGATTTTACGTGTGAAATTGAAATACTAAACCCGCTATACAAATACACCAAAGCTTTTTTGCACCAACTGAGCCAGTTCATCAACAGAGATAGCAGGCTGTGGCCCATCCTTGGTCGTCCACTCTTTTGTAGCGGGATTAAACCCTAAAGTATAATGAATATCATGGTTCTCCACAACGGCAAAAAAATGCGTTTGAGGGTTGTATGTAACTTGGAAATTAATGCTCGTGCCGTTAACTTCCTGTGTAAATTCTCTACTTAAATTCATAGCTTAAACCTAAATAAATTTATTTCGCTCTCCTCAGCCATCAAAGACTATTTATAGAGGAAATATATTTGTGAATTATAAAGATACTTAAAATAATATCAAACCTGTAACATGCCCCGAAAACCGCGAGCGCCGTAGTAGGATTCTGCACCATTATGGTAAATAAACACATGGCCATAACGCCAATCCCCGAAAATAGCTCCGCCTTTTTCCCGGATTGCGGGTGGTGTCAATACCCAGCTGGACGTTTTCGTATCAAACTTTCCAAGTGTTTGTAATGAACGATATTGTTTTTCAGTTAAAAGATCGATACCCATTTCAGCAGCCATTCCAACTGCGCTGTGTTTGGGTTTATGTTCTTTTCTGGATTCTAATGCTTCCGGATCATAGCAGACACTTCTTCGCCCCTTAGGACTTTCCGCAACACAATCACAAAAAACATATTTATCTTTTTCTTTATCATAACCAATTACATCCGGTTCACCGCCAGTTTCTTCCATTTGATGAAGCGACCAAAGCTTTTTTGGACTTGCCAAGAGTCTTTCCTGTATGTTTGTCCAGTCCAAATCAGTATGACGATTCTTATTCTTTTCAAATCGTGTTTTCAACACATCAAGAAGCTCGTCTATTTGTGCTTTGGGCAGTTTTGTTTTGTTACTCATGGTGTAGCACTGTTTTATTGAAACGAATATACAATAAATCTATTTTATGCGAGGATAAAAAAAGCCGGTCTTCCAATAAGAACCGGCTTTTTATCTTCCTCAAGTCTTTTTAAAGTTGTTTACTTAACTTCTCTACCAAAACAGACTTTGGCACTGCGCCGATCTGTTTGTCGACAATTTCACCGTTTTTGAAGAACAACAACGCTGGGATATTACGAATACCATACTTAACTGAAATATCAGGGTTATTATCCACATTCACTTTTCCCACTATTGCTTTTCCGTCATATTCTGTCGCGATTTCATCTACTATAGGACCAACCATACGGCAAGGACCACACCATTCTGCCCAAAAATCAATTAAAACTGGTTTGTCTGATTTAAGAACAAGCTCTTCAAAATTGCTGTCTGTAATTTCTAATGCCATAATATTTAATTTTTCTGATTTCTATAACCTAATAAACAAAGATAGAAATTTGACTATAGATAATCGTCATTCGCTCTTCACAAATTTTTATAACCTATCAATTTAATTTATAATGTACGCCTTCAAATTTCTCCAAACCGTCCAAAAAGTCGTTTGTCAAATTTATTTTCAACGATTTGGCAGGCATTTCGATCGACAGTTCATCCTGTATATCCAAAATTTTGAATTTTAACTGACAATTGCACTCCTGTCCTTCTACTTTTGTGGATTCTACTAAGGTGTACATCTGATGCACAAATTGGTCATTTACCAGGTGAAGCGGGCATTGGATCGTAAACGATTTCGCCATTTTATCCCGTAAATCGGAAAGTAGTTGGATATTTTTTAACTCAAAGCCCCAATTACCTGCCTGCCTAAATCGCTCTTGTACAAGTCCTCTGATCTGGACAAAAAAACCTTCCTGTAGATATCCCCGGAATTTGACATAATCTTCGCCAAACACCATAATCTCAAAGGATTCACTATAATCCTCTATCATAAACGAACCAAATGGTTTGCCAGATTTTGCTACTCTGTGATTAGCGACAGCGATAATACCACCAACAACCACTTCCTTATTTTTGATTCGGTTAAACTCCAACAATACTTCTTCCTCTACTTCACTTGCTTTGACCTTGTTGATCAATTGGAGGTCGATTACCTTATTATGGCAAAAATGCTTGATCTCAAACTTATAGTTATCGAGCGGATGGCTTGTTAAATAGATACCAATAACATCTTTTTCATATTTAAGCTTTTCGATAAGGCCCCAAGCATGGCAAGGCGCCAATACCGGCTCGGGTAGTTCGGTTGCTGCGGATCCACCAAAGAGACTTGCTTGTGCAGAATTTTCGTTTTCTTTTATCCGATGCCCATACTTAATCGCTTTTTCCAAACCCGTGGAGTTATCGCCGTCTACATGAAAATACTGCGCCCGATGGGTATTGGTAAAACTATCAAAACCACCGGCGTAGGCTAAACTTTCAAATGCTTTCTTATTTGCCGCACGCAGATCTACGCGTTTGGCAAGGTCGAACACAGATTTATATTTACCATCTTTTTCGCGTGTTTGGACAATAGTGTCCACCGCTCCTGCACCTACACCTTTCACCGCCCCCATTCCGAAACGAATCGCTCCCTGGTCGTTCACCGTAAATTTATAATACGACTCGTTCACATCTGGACCAAGTACCTGCAACCCCATCCGTCGACATTCTTCCATAAAGAATGTCACCGTTTTTATATCGTTCATGTTGTTGGATAACACCGCTGCCATATATTCTGCCGGATAATGGGCTTTGAGATAAGCCGTTTGATAAGCTACCCAAGCGTAACAGGTAGAGTGTGATTTATTGAAGGCATAAGATGCAAAGGCCTCCCAGTCTGTCCATATTTTTTCCAGTGTTTTCGCGTTGTGCCCATTTGCAGCCGCCTGTTCAACAAACTTTGGCTTCATCTTATCCAAAACGGCTTTCTGCTTCTTACCCATCGCCTTCCGCAAAACGTCGGCATCACCCTTAGAGAAACCCGCCAGCTTTTGCGATAACAACATCACCTGCTCTTGATAAACGGTAATACCATACGTTTCCTGTAGGTACTCTTCACACGCTTCCAAATCGTAGGTAATAGGTTCTATCCCGTGTTTCCGCTTCACGAAAGACGGAATATATTCCATTGGTCCCGGTCGATATAACGCATTCATCGCAATCAAGTCGGCAAATACCGTGGGTTTCAACTCTTTCATGTACTTCTGCATTCCCGGAGATTCGTATTGGAACACACCTACTGTCTCTCCACGTTGGAACAGCTCATACGTTAACAAATCATCAATCGGGAATTTATCCGGATCAAGTTCAACACCATGACGTAATTTCACGTTGGCAACAGTATCCTTAATCAACGTAAGGGTCTTTAGTCCCAAGAAGTCCATCTTCAATAAACCGGCACTCTCTACCACCGAGTTATCAAATTGTGTAACGTACAGATCCGAATCTTTTGCCAGCGATACTGGCACAAATTTCGTAATATCGTCCGGTGTGATAATGACGCCACAGGCGTGGATTCCCGTATTTCGCATCGAACCCTCCAAAACACGGGCCTGCTTAATGGTTTCCGCCTCCAATCCCGCGCCATCTGCTAGCGATTTTAAACGGTTGACAGCTTCTAGTTCTTCCGAGCGCAACACTTCTTTCATCGCCTTCTCATCCATCGAGAAAATCTTGTTCAGCTTGAGATTGGGAATAAGTTTTGCAATCTCATTGGCATCTTGCAGCGGTAAATCAAGCACACGTGCCGTATCCCGGATAGACGACTTCGCCGCCATCGTACCGTATGTGATGATTTGGGCGACCTGTGAAGCACCATATTTATCGATAACATATTGCATGACACGGCTTCGTCCCTCATCGTCAAAGTCGATATCAATATCGGGCATGGAAACACGGTCTGGATTCAAGAAGCGCTCAAAAAGCAAGTCGTATGCAATAGGATCTAAATTGGTAATTTTCAAACAATAAGCCACAGCAGAACCGGCGGCTGAACCACGACCTGGTCCTACCGAAACGCCCATTTTCCGGGCCGCAGCTATAAAATCGTGCACAATGAGGAAATAACCCGGATACCCTGTTCTTTCGATCGTTTCCAACTCGAAATCCAAACGTTCCCGAATACTATCCGTTATCTCTTCATAACGTTCTTTTGCCCCTTCATAGGTCAAATGGCGTAGGTATGCATTTTCACCGCGCTTACCGCCATCCAAGTCGTCCTCCGCGTGCTGAAACTTCTCCGGAATGATAAATTTGGGTAAGAGGACGTCTCTGTTTAACGAATAAACCTCAATCTTATCTAAAATCTCCTGTATATTGATAATGGCATCTGGAACATCAGCAAAAACTTGCTTCATCTCCCCCACCGACTTAAAATAATATTCTTGATTCGGTAATCCGAATCGAAAGCCGCGGCCTCGACCCTTTGGTGTAGATAATTTTTCTCCGTCTTTCACACAAAGTAGAATGTCATGGGCGTGTGCATTGTCTTTGCTGACATAATAGGTATTATTTGTCGCAATCAGCTTGACATCATGTTTTCTAGCGAGTTGAATAAGCGTCTGGTTGACGCGATCTTCATCTTCCTGACCATGTCGCATTAGTTCGATATAGAAGTTGTCCTCAAACTGTTCCTTCCACCACAGCAAAGCTTCCTCCGCCTGCGTTTCACCAATGTTCAGTACTTTGCTAGGTATCTCGCCATACAAGTTACCAGAGAGCACCATGATATCTTCTTTATACTGCTCAATTACGTATCTGTCAATACGAGGAACATAATAGAATCCTTCTGTATAGGCAATCGACGCCATCTTTGCCAAATTATGATACCCTTTTAGATTCTTTGCCAGGAAGACAACCTGATAACCGTTATCTTTTCTTGATTTATCTGTTCTGTTTTCACAAACATAAAACTCACACCCCACGATAGGTTTAATTGCTCGGCCTACCGGTGATTCTCCGCGTTCTAAAGCTTCCGCATTTTTTGCCTCGATTTCCTTATTATACCCAAGTACTCTATTTACAAAATGAAAGGCACCCATCATATTACCGTGGTCGGTAAGGGCCACTGCCGGCATATTCGCCTTTGCTGCGGCTTCTACTAATGCCGGGATAGAGATGGTCGACTGCAATACGGAAAACTGCGAATGGTTATGCAAATGGGCAAATTCCGCGTCCTCCAGCGCTTTCTGCAGTTCTTCGTCTATAACCGTGGTCGGCTCATCCGTCTTTTGCGCAGCACGAATAGCATCTGATGCGGCTTTTAGGTTGATATGTTTTAGCCCTACAGAGGCAATGGTATCGGGGTTATGTTGTCTAAATTCAACAAAATACCCTGTGTCTACCTGTAGTTCTTCCGGTGTAAAAACCTCCCGTCTAACGAGCTCAAAAAAACAACGTGTTGTTGCTTCCACATCGGCAGTAGCATTATGTGCTTCGGCGAATGGAACACCAAATAAGTAGTTATGAAGTTCAGTAAGGTTGGGTAGTTTATAACGCCCACCGCGTCCGCCCGGAAGTTTCAGCAATTCGGCCGTAACCTCTGTACACGTGTCCAATATAGGCATATTTGCTAAAGGAGAGTTGACCTCATAACGATAGAGTTCACTTCCCATGATATTGATATCAAACCCTATATTCTGTCCGACGACAAACTTGGCCTTTGCTAATGCCGTGTTAAATTTGTCCAATACATCCACTAGCGGGACACCTTCATTTTCGGCTAACTCCGTGGAAATACCATGAATCTTTTCGGAATCGTATGGAATGTTAAAGCCATCCGGTTTAATTAGATAATCCTGATGCTCTATCAGGTTCCCCATTTCATCATGTAGTTGCCATGCTATCTGTATACAGCGCGGCCAGTTATCCGTATCTGTAATGGGCGCATCCCAACGCTTCGGTAAACCTGTAGTCTCGGTATCAAAAATTATATACATCAAATTCCCTTTCTCTTCTCCACAAAATTAAAAAATAAAGATACGGAATGGAGGTGTTTGGAAACAAAACATTTTCCTTATTTTGTATTGGAATGTAATTTGATAAAGATAAATCATGATGAAATTTTTAAAAATAGTATTTATTATTGTTATTCTGATTGCTATCGGTTGGTTTTTGCTGGTGCGATTTGGTAATAGACCAACATCGGAAAGTAAGCATCAATTACTGATCGAGCGCATTGAGGCAATGGGTAAGCTGGAATTAGTGAAATATCGGTTCAGTGATGTATTGGAACACAAAAACGTCAGTGCCTATTTACCGGATGCAAGCGTTTTGCTCATTGTTAAAGCTGACGCTGTGGGATGTGTGGACTTGACAAAACTCTCTCCACAAGATATAGAAGTAATAGACGATTCAGTCTCTATACGACTGCCAGCCCCTGAGATCTGTTATGTTAAAATCGATCACGAGGCTTCAAAAGTATATGATACGAAAATGGCATTCTTCCGAGAAGCCACTCTGGTCGACGAGGCTTTTAAAAGTGCCGAGAAGGAAGTTTATAAAGAAGTACGAAATTCAGATATTTTAACCCAGACAAAAGAAAACGCAATCCATGTGTTTAGGCCTTTACTAGAGGGATTGGGTTTTTCTAAAATAAGGGTGCATTTTGAATAATACTAAGATCGCTTTAAACGTTAAAAAATGTTAAATGGTCGGTTTTAGATAATAGTTTACCCTCGTTGGCGTTATAAGAGTATAATTTCATAATTTAGGTTAATAATTGGTTTGGTAAAATCCTGAGGTTCCCCGCTTCAGGATTTTTCATTTTATATGGTAATCCGATAAAACATATTCTCTCAAAACATCATAAAAAAGAAGACCTCCATCCGGGCGGATAGAGGCCTCACTAACCAATTATAACTTGCCGCCATGCTCTAGCGGACTGAATTATGAAACGCTAAGATAAAAAGAAAATCCAACTATGCAAAATAATTCATCTATTTTATCTACTTCCAATTTTAGCCCTAAAATTATTTTTTCTTAGATTTTTTCCGTTATCTTTTGCCGAACGACAAGAAACCGTTCCCCGCCTAACGGTAAGTAACCATATTCATAAACAAAAAAATAAATCTGTCCTTTGGCAGTGCTAAGCTGATTCGTATAAAAATCGAAATCCAATCCGCTAGACAGTAGTTTTTCGCGTGATACTTTCTGCATTTTTTCATTGCCTAGTATTTCACTCAGAATTCGCCGATTTCGTTTTAGTATATCATTGATTTTTCGCACAAAACGGTTAGGAACACTATTTCGATTATTGTTGTAAGCATTCCGGCAGCCGTCATCGCAATAACGTTTATCCGACCGCCCTACAATAGGTTCGCCACAAGCTAAACACATACGTTTCTTCATATTTTTACATAATTCTATTATAATTCTTTACTCTACAAACGTTTTTAATCGTTTATAAACGGTTATAAACGTGTATAATTGGTTAACTACCGGCTAGTCGCAACCAGCTTTCGCAACTTTGAAATGTCAACAGCGAATACCATTGACACTATAAATGTAAAATATCTAAGGTGGATTTACAACTAAAATTTCAATATTATGAGCACGTTAATTAATGTAGTACAACTTATCGGACGTTTAGGAGCCGATGCAGAAGTAAAGTCAACAACAAACGGAACCAAAGTTTCCAACGTACGTTTTGCCACCAATGAGTACTCCAGAAACAGTCATGGAGAATGGGTAGAAACTACCTATTGGCACAGCTTGGTATTTTGGGGGAAGCTAGCAGAGCGATTAGAAAAGAAATGTAAAAAGGGAACCCGCTTATTGATACAAGGTTCTTTGGTTTATCGTGATTATACCGATGTTAACAACATAAAAAGAGAAGTCACCGATATACGGGTACAACAATTTATGGTGCTGGATGGTCACGCAGGCCATGCGTCTTTGTTAGAAGTTCCCGCTGATATCGATGACGACGATGTAGATCATCATTCTTCATAGAAACAAAGAGGGTGTCTTTCAAATCGGAGAGACACCCTTCTCTGTAGATGCATAATACCATCCCTTTATAAATCCCAACCGGCAGCCTCTGCTACTTTTTTGGGAATATCGGTATTCTCCATTTTATGCGTAAATCTCCCCGCTCCCGCTCCAATAGCAAAAACAGGAATATAAGCGGCCGAATGCCCTCCTGATGCCCAGCTCACCGAACCTTTTTTATTCAATATTTTAATAGCCTCGCTTGCTAATTTATCATCGTTTGCATATAAACTTTTTGCTGTTTCCTCTCTATGTTGCAAAAAACTTTTTTCGTAAATAGCAACAAGGGTTTCTTCTTCTTCTTTGCTCACCGCCACATCCGCAAACAGTCCGATATTTTCCGTTAAGATGCCTTTTACTTCTTCCCAGCTTACGTCCCTTTTTGCAGTTCGCAGTGCAGACAATAACTGCGATAATGTACCTTGGGATACCCGTTGGTTTACCAATAGTTTGGTGTTCAAGCGACTGCTGCCGTTACCCACAGCGATACCACCAGTCTCATGGTCCGCCGTGACGATAATCAGGGTTTCCTCTGGATACTTTTCATAAAATGCATAAGCCCTTTTTACCGCTTCGTTAAAATCTAATACTTCCCGAATAGTCGTTGTCGCATCATTGGCATGTGATGACCAATCGATCTTGCCTCCCTCAACCATCAAAAAGAAACCACGATTGTTATTTTTTGTTAACGATTCAATAGCCGCATCGGTTATCTGTGCTAAATTTAAATCGTCTTGTTTTTGATCAATAGCAAATTTTAACGCGGAGGGATCCTCCTCTTTTACATTCATCAGAATTATTTTATCGGCAGCTTGCTTCGTTTTATGATAATCCGCTAAGCCATAAGCTAACGTATACCCCGCTTTTTCAAACTGCGGAAACAAGGAAGGAGCTTCCTTGTTTTCCGAATCCTTATTTGGGCTTAAGAAACCTGATCCTGCAAAAAAATCAAAATTTGATTTTATAATATCTTGTCCGATTTCATAATAACGATTACGGTTAGATTGATGGGCGTAAAACGAAGCTGGGGTGGCGTGATCTATACTCACAGAAGTGGTAACCCCCACTTTAAGACCTGCTTCTTTCGCCGCGTAAGCGATACTCTTATAGGCTGTTGTAGCGGCACTGTCCATTCCTATCACACCATTTTTAGTTTTTTTACCCACAGCCAACGCCGTCCCTCCAGCTGCGGAGTCCGTCACACCATGGGATAAAGAATACGAAGTAGCAAATGTCGCGTAGGGAAATGTAGAGAATATCAACGGGAATACCGTATTGCGATCTTCTTGCGCCGCCAGAAAAACTTCAGTCAGGTTAATTTGGTTTAAACCCATTCCGTCGCCAATCATAAAAAAAACGTACTTGGGTTTCTGTTGTGCGAACGCGCCAAATACAACAGACAACAGGAGGCAAAGAATTAAAACACTTTTCTTCATTTTTTTTGGATATGTTTACGTTGATAAAATTAACATACTATTATAAAGTCTATGTTAAATTAAGTAGCTTATGAAGTTAAAACAAATAATCAAATAACACCAAATCTTATCTAACAAGTTACATCGGTTTAGAGAAAACATTATTTTTGCAAAATATGACAGTACAACAGAAAGAAATGATTGTTCAGGATTTCGAAAAATACATGCAGTATACTTCGCAATATAAGCTACCTTTCACGTTGGAGCGTTTTGCCACATTCGCGACTTCTTTAGTCAATTTCTACGCCGGCAGTAATTTGATCTCAACGGGCGAGAGAAAGGAAACCGCTTTGTTACTCAGCCGTTCTTTTAATGCCGGTATCGGAAACCGTATTACCCACGAAGATCTCGATCAGATTGCTGATTTGATAATTTCAGATTCCACGATCGATTATTCAATTTTAAGCCCTATATTTTCTTCGTGAAAAGTTTTTAATGGCACAGAAGATGGCAACAACAAAGACGACTTACTCAGGGAACGATGTTATGGATTTTATAAATTCATACGTTGACAACGAACAGAAAAAAGCCGATAGTATTCGTCTCATAGAACTGATACAGGAATGGTGCGGCTTGGAACCTAAAATGTGGGGACCGACCATTATCGGGTTCGGCAATTACCACTATAAATATGCCAGTGGACACCAAGGCGAAGCCCCAATTCTTGGTTTTTCACCGCGAAAAGCAGCTTTTTCGTTATATGTTTTCTCCGACACCGAGAGAAGTAAGCTATTATTACCTGACCTAGGTAAATTCAAAATGGGCAAAGCCTGTATTTATATAAAAAAACTTGCGGATATCAATATCTCCACGTTACACGAACTATGCAAAGAATCCATAAACTACATTCATAAACATCACGAATGTGCTTGCCGGGTAAAATAATAATAAAACCAATGCCCTCAGGGGGTAATAAGGATAACTCGTGTTAATACAAATTTAATTCGTCGCATTGCAAAAGAAAATTTACCTTTGCGCTCTCTATTTAGCACAGGCAAATGAACAAAGCACTTATTGCATTAGCATTTGGCGGATTAGCTATCGGGATGACAGAGTTTACCATGATGGGCATCCTTCCAGACATCGCCAAAGATTTACAAATTGAAATTCCAGAAGCCAGTAACTTAATAGCCCTCTATGCGTTGGGCGTTGTTGTGGGTGCTCCTACCCTGGTTGCATTCAGTGGAAAATATTCCCCACGAAACATCCTGCTTTTCCTGATGCTACTGTTCTTCGTATTTAATGGTATTTTTGCGATTGCCCCCAACAAAGTGCTGCTGCTCACCTCACGCTTCATCTCCGGTTTTCCACACGGTGCTTTTTTTGGAGTAGGTTCAGTAGTTGCGGCGCGATTGGCAAAACCTGGTAAAGAAGCGCAAGCTATTTCTATGATGTTTACCGGAATGACGATAGCGAACTTGGCGGGCGTGCCTTTAGGAACGTATATAGGCCATCATTATTCTTGGCGAATCACTTATGGCGTAATTAGCTTATTGGGCTTGATTACCTTTTTGGCTATCTATTTCTGGATGCCGAAAATGGAAGCCAGCAAAACGAACAATGTGTTAAAACAGATAAGCTATTTCGCCCGCTGGGATGCGTGGTTAATGGTTGCTGTTATTGCCATTGGAACCGGTGGCTTGTTCGCCTGGATATCCTATATCGCCCCGTTAGTAACCGATGTATCGAATCTTCCCGAAAACCGGGTGCCATTTATTATGATTTTGGTAGGATTGGGTATGTTTTTCGGAAATATCATCGGTGGTAAGCTCGCGGATAGCATAACACCTTCCAAAGCAGTCATTATGGGCTTTATAGCTATGGCAATTTGTTTATTATTAGTGTTTTTTATCGCTCATATCACTTATTTAGCTTATCCTATGGCCTTTATCACCGGGATGATTTCCTTTTCTATTGGTTCTCCTCTTCAAATGATGCTGATCAACAATGCTAAAGGAGCAGAAACATTTGCCGCGGCAGCGGGACAAGCAAGTTTTAATATTGGGAATACCCTCGGCGCCTATCTTGGCGCGATCCCAATTACGCTCGGATATGCCTATAACTATCCATCACTCGTGGGTGTATGCATGGCTAGTATGGGAGCTGTTCTCGCTTATACCTTCTGGCGGACCGTAGTGCGGGCGAAAATGAATGTCTAGGGCGCTTGGCGTTTCTCCCAAGCAATAACCAAACGATTCATCAGCGAGTAACGCGCCATACCTTCAGGTTGATTATTATGGCGTAAATAGCTTCCATAAAATAAGTTAGTCAACCGATTAAACGTGCCATAGTATTGTTGCCAAAAAAGACGTTCTTCTTCATAATCACTCCGAACCTCTGCTGAGAGCTTGGACACATACGAAGTATAAAGTGCTTTATCCTGAAAATAGAGTGGTCGAAGCAAATATTGGACGGTTTCATAATAAGCCGCATACCGATACCACGTATTCGAATGATCGCGAAGCATCAGAAAAGCGATGAAATTACATTCGTCTTCAAAACCTATTCCCATCTGATGCGCTAATTCGTGTACTACTGTAAAGGGATAAGAGATTATGGGCATGATACCATTTACTTGAACCTCTTGTGTAAAGGGATTAAAATAGCCTGTTACTGTAAAATAGGAGACCAACGTACTCGACAAAGGTTGCTTTGCCCAAACTTGCGTAGGAGAAAGCATGGGTAAACGAGTGCTATTTTTTTCCATCAGCTGCTGCAAATCATGCCGTGCTTGCGCTTTATCCATGCGTGTGGTATCCAATTGTTCCCGAAGTTGATTGATTTCCGTGATATAACGATCGAGTATATCGAGGTAATCTTCTTGAACAATCGTATCGATTTGCAGCCCTAGTTGTTGCTGCAACGGTACGCGATAATAATTTAACCCCCAACTCACATAGAAATAAATATAGGTTCCAAGTAAGACGAGAACAAGCAGCATAAGCCGTCGCTGCACGATTCCCCATCTACGTTTAACCAGTGCGGCTACCGAAGACATCGCTATCCATAGCAAACTGCCTGATAAGAGTAGGTAGAATACATCGCCGATACTAAACGGCAGCCAACCGAATAACCATTTAGGTAAATGGGAAAAAAGTGGATAAAACTGGCGGCTATAATATTGCTCAACAAACGCCGGCGACTGTTTTATCCAAGATAAGATGAACATCACGATAAGACATACCGATACGGCAATCAGATATCCTTTTTTCTCGTTTTTGAAGTTAACTTTCGGTTTCAAAATATAGTTTATAATAATTTAAACCCCGCTCGTCATCAAAACCAGATTCAATATAGTCTCGCTTACCATGTACATAGATATGAAAATTCTTATCTAATTTAATAACCGATTTATAGGAAGCGGCCATTTTTTTTACTGCGGGAGACGCGATTTCAAAATTTGACTGAAATGGTGTATCGAATTCTTCCGCAAAGTTTTCTTGATATTCCTTAAACAGCGATGCTGCCTGCGGATTACCGATGACTTCTTCTTCAAATTCACCCTGATCAAACGTCTCCTTTGTTTTAAAATAGTTCATCGAGCGATTTAAGAGATCGATTTTATCCGCACTTTCTAATTCAAATGCTTCGTCCAATTTATCATTGACGAAATTCTTATATACTTTGAGCAAATTCCCCGTTTGCTGGAAATTATCGTTACGCGCTTTGATCTTCAAAAAGTCATCTTTCCAATAGACAGCTTCCGATTGATTGGTTTGGTCTACGACTAGCACTTTATATCCTTCCTCCGCCTCTGTTTTTACAATAACTACCCCTTTATCCAATTTATTGATATTAATAGCCTCTTGCTCGTAATCAAGGTCAAAACCACCTGCATTTGGATACACTTTTAAATAGGCTTCTTTATTCTCCGATTTAAAAATCCCTATAGCATCATGCTCTTCACCTTCCAACTGTACATTTTTGAGCGCAACGACATATACTTCACCTGCTTTTATTTTCGGGTGTTCCGAAACCTCATACAAGTGCTTTGCCAATTGTTGGGACATATCGTGAAAAGCTATCTTCCCTTCGAAATATTGTTTTGTGAAATAATAGACTTCATTGAGTTGCAAATCGTCGTTTGGATGAAAAAAGCGATAGACCTCATTCGCTTTGCTAAAAGGTTTCATAAAATACTGCATCAGTAAATCCGGCAGTATTTCGTCCTGTGAAATCGCAATAGGCGTATCGGATAACACATAAAACTCATCCTGTGCTTTATTCCCAACGCGATGTATGGAGAGTTGTTCAAAAGTTGCGTCTTGATGGAAGAACATTTTTTAATATTAAAGATTAATTTTCTTATTGAATTTATTAAAAGCCAAAAATATCGATGGCTGTTTTATAGGTGCTCACATGTGCGTTCACTATATCTTTGATGTGCTCCGAATAACCTCCACCCATACTAATCTGTACGGGAAGCCCCTGCTGTCGGCATTTATCTAAGACTAATTCATCCCGATGGCGACAACCGGCTGCCGTCAATTTAAGCTTTCCCAATTTATCGGTCGCTAAAATATCAACTCCAGCTTGATAAAACACAAAATCAGGCATAAAAACTGTAAATATTTTATCGAGGTTCTCTTTTAATAAGGCCAGATAGGCTTCATCATCCATGCCATCTGGCAAGGGTATATCCAAATCTGAACATTCTTTAACAAAGGGAAAGTTTTTATCACCATGCATAGAAAAAGTAAATACGCAGGGATGCTCTTCAAAAATATGAGCGGTACCGTTTCCTTGATGTACATCTAAATCGATGATCAATATCCTCTTTGCCAGCTTCTGATCCAATAGATAAGCGGCTGCCACCGCTTGGTCATTAAGCAGGCAAAAACCTTCTCCGAAATCGCGCCCGGCATGGTGTGTCCCACCGGCAACATTGAAAGCCACTCCATGCTCTAAAGCGTATGTACATGCTTGAATTGTTCCATCCAGAATATACCGCTCACGGTCTACCAAAGATTGCGAAAGCGGAAATCCAATTCTACGCACCATTTTCGCGTCCAGCGAAAGATCCGTCAATGCCGTGACATACGATGCGTCATGCGCCAATACAATAGTGGATACATCAACCTGTCTCGGTTCAAAAAAGCAATCTGTCGAAACCAACCCCTCGTAAAGCAGCTGCGCTGGAATAAGCTCATATTTCACCATAGGGAAACGATGTCCCGTTCGCACGGGATGGACATAAGCTGGATGATA
The DNA here is from genome assembly GCF_004208525.1 of Sphingobacterium corticibacterium. Taxonomy (GTDB): domain Bacteria; phylum Bacteroidota; class Bacteroidia; order Sphingobacteriales; family Sphingobacteriaceae; genus Sphingobacterium; species Sphingobacterium corticibacterium. The sequence continues at coordinate 1,012,797 of NZ_SGIT01000001.1, forward strand.
GGCTATTCGTAACACAACATTTTTGTTTTATTCCTCGCGAAGTTAAAGGATATTTTTTTATCTTCGAAAACGACAGACCGAATCAATTGATCAGAAATGGAAGAAACAAACAATTTACCTATTCTAAGTGCTGAAGAATTACGTGTTTTGGGTTCACTTCTCGAAAAATCCAAAACAACACCTGAATATTACCCTATGACTTTAAATGGTTTACAGACGGCATGTAATCAGAAAACCTCTCGTAAACCTGTCGTTTCGTACGATGAAAACACCATTATAGAGGCTTTGGATAGGTTAAGAAAAAGAGGATTGGTGTCTACTGCAGTCGGCGGCGGAAGCCGTGTGACGAAATACAAACACAATCTTGCCATACAATACCCTTTAATTCCTCAAGAATTGGCGGCGCTGTGTTTACTGATCCTCCGCGGACCTTTAACGCCCGGTGAGATCAATTCCAATGCGGGGAGATTGTTTAATTTTGAAAGTATTGATGAAGTACAAGAGGTGTTAAACCGTCTGCAAGAACAGGAGCCTGCTTTTGTAAAACAATTGGCGAAGCGTCCTGGTCAGAAAGAAGTACGTTATGTACATTTGCTTGGCGACGTAAACGAGGAAGATTATGAAAATCTTTCGAGTTCTTCAGACAGCAGCTCACCAAGTCGTATACACGAATTGGAAGAACGTGTGAGTACCTTGGAAGAACAACTGGCTGCGTTAAAAAAAGAATTTGACAATCTGATGGAACAATTGTCGTAGACTGTTGCTTTTTAATGATTTCTACCGTTTAATATATTAAGGCACAGCTTTTGCTACCCTTGCACGTATAACTAACGGTAAAAAATAATGAAAAGAACACCTGCGACAACATTCGTAATACTAGCCTTCATAGCGCTAGTATTAATATTTGCAACTACATGTGCGGGGTTAGACTAAACCAGCAAAGTCGACGATTATCTACAGAACGACAATTATCTTATCCCTGTATAAAATAAGGCATGTCTTTTGTTGTTTTCTATTCAGAAAACTGAAAGGATGAAGTCATGAGAAGAACACCATACACCACCATAACAATCGTTGCATTAGTTGTGTTAATAATGATATTTGTGACGACCTGTGCAGGTACAGCGTAAATCGATTTTACTCTTTTTCCCAAAAGTCTGCATTTTTAATCCCTAGTTCTTTAGGATTAAAATTGGGATCTTTAATTCCCGCTTTACGCTTTTTGGTATAGTCGTTCCATACTTTCAAAGCGGGTTTACTAAGTAACAAGATAGCGATTAAATTTACCCAAGCCATTAATCCTACACCAATATCTCCCAAATCCCAGGCTAAGCCGGCTGTCCTAACTGTACCAAAATAAGTCGCCGCGAGAAAACCGATCCGTAGTATCCATATAACCACTTTCGTATTACCGTTTTTAAAGATGTACGCCATATTGGTTTCCGCATAATAGTAATATGCCATAATTGTAGTAAAAGCAAAAAAGAATAAGGCTATAGCGACGAATTGGTTTCCAATAGACGGGAAATGATGTGCGACAGCGGCCTGTGTAAAGCCACCTGCCTCTACCCCCGGCACGTGTTCGATTACAAAAGTCAATGCATTTCCGGAAGCATCAAATGTCTCTCCAGTATTAAACATCCCGGTAAATAAAATCATAAAAGCAGTTGCAGTACAAACAAATAACGTGTCTACATATACAGAAAAAGCCTGTACCAATCCCTGTTGAGCTGGATGTTTCACCTCTGCTGCAGCGGCGGCGTGGGGCGCCGTTCCCTGCCCCGCCTCATTGGAGTATATCCCCCTTTTCACACCCCAAGCGATAGCCATTCCAACAACCCCACCAAAGGTCGCATCCATACTAAAGGCCGATGTGAGAATGAGTTTTAACACTGCCGGAATCTGTGAAAAATTCAGCGCAATGATCACTAAAGCCATTAAAATATAAGCACCTGCCATAAAAGGAACAATATATTCAGAGGCTTGCCCCAAACGTTTTACACCACCTATAATAATAATCGCCAACAAGATAATAACCCCTATTCCTATCCAGCTAATAGGGAAGTCTATACCTAAAATAGGAAGTGAGGTCAATTGTATATTAAAAGCATTGGATACGGTCCCGTTAATGGCATTACTCTGCACACCTGGTAGAAGGAACCCTGTACTGACAATCGTAACAATTGCAAAGAGGACCGCATACCACTTCACACCTAATCCTTTTTCAATATAATAAGCTGGCCCGCCCCGATATTCGCCATCTTGCTCCTGCTTGTAAACCTGCCCTAAAGTTGCTTCAACAAAAGCAGAAGCAGAACCCAGAAAAGCAATTGCCCACATCCAAAAAACGGCTCCTGGCCCCCCCATAAAGATTGCTGTTGCCACACCCACAATATTACCCGTACCAACCCGTCCCGATATGGCTAACGCGAATGCTTGAAAGGAAGAGATACCTTTATCAGAGTCGCGTTTTACAAATAACAAACGTAACATCTCCTTTATGTAAGCTACCTGTAGAAATCGGGTGCGAAATGAAAAATACAGTCCGGTAAACAAACAGAGATAAATAAAAAAATCACTCCAGACAAGGTTAGACACTACTTTTACAATACTTTCCATATGTTTTTTTGACGCGTTCGGTTGTGTACGGTTATTTCTACGGCTTAAAGAAAAGATTTTTTTTGCAAAAAGACATACATTTTTTATATAATCTTCCAAAATTCTTTTTCTGGAGCGATACATGTAAGTTTTCCACCCTACCCCACTTCTTACAGAAAATGCCTTATCTTTGAATAAAATGGGACGATATAATGTCAAATTCGGATAAGGCGATTAGAACAACTTACTTTAGTATACTGACCAACTTTTTGTTGGCATTGGTGAAGTGGTTAGCCGGTTACTTCGGTCATTCCCATGCCTTGATTGCCGATGCCATTGAATCTACCGCCGATATTTTTTCTTCGTTTTTGGTATTATTAGGATTAAAATATTCTAAACGTCCAGCTGACCAGACACACCCTTACGGACATGGACGTATAGAGCCTTTGATTACCTTTATCGTTGTTATTTTCCTTATTGTTTCAGCTTTCATTATTGCGAAAGAGAGTATCCATAACATTCAGACACCACACGAGGCACCCAAATCCTGGACATTATATGTATTAGGAGCAATTATTATCTGGAAGGAAATTTCTTTCCGGGTGATCATGAGAAGGAGTAAAAAACTCAACAGCACCTCCCTCAAAGCTGATGCTTGGCATCACCGTAGTGATGCTATTACGTCGGTAGCTGCTTTTATCGGTATATCGGTAGCTTTGATTTTCGGTGAGGGATATGAAAGTGCGGATGATTGGGCAGCATTATTGGCTTCCGGATTAATCATCTATAATTGTTACGGCATATTTCGGCCGGCATTGGCCGAAATCATGGATGAAAACCGCTATGAAGAGCTGGAGGAAGAAGTTCGTCAACACTCCCTTAATGTACCCGGAGTGGCGTTGATCGAAAAATGTTATATACGAAAAATTGGCATGCTATTCCAAATAGATTTGCATGCCGTCGTAAATCCTAACCTGTCTGTACGAGAAGGACACACGATAGCTCACGATCTCAAAGACTATCTAATCGCAAACCTAGATAACATCGGAAATGTCTTCGTGCATATTGAGCCGTTTGAGGGGGATACACACCAAAAAAGCTAAATAATGACCGTTTCTATAGGTAAATATTTATTCCGAAAAAAGCCCCATATCTGCCAAGTCAGCTTTCATTAGATAAACATTGTAGGGCATCCACATAGACATCGTAAAATACAGGCTCTCACCTGTGACAGACAGGGGATGGAAATAAGAACCATATAGCTGCGCATAATCGTTTCCTGAAGCCAGCTCGTACGGCGCGCTCCAAGGACCGGTAAGCTCATCGGCGACACGCATCGTTATATTATACCGATCCTCATTGAAATAAGCGATTATCCATTTCTTAAATGTATTGCTGTAGATAAAAGACAGTTCGCCTACTTTGTCTTGTATAATAACAGTCGCTTTATGCTCATCCCCTTTTATCCACTGCCCTGTGGCGCTACTCCAATATTCATAATTCTCCTGGGTTTCGATATCTGTTTCGCGGAACCTACATAAGCTTGCCGGGCTATTTCGCCCAGTTTGTGTTCCGATCATGTACACATAACCATCCCGCTTAAAATAGCCTCCCTGGCCAAAATTACTATTGGAGGAAAACAGGACATCTTCGCATTTCGTCCACGTTAATCCGTTATCGACAGATTTGTACATACCCGAATAATTCGTAATCCATCCATCCCATCTCTTCATATTAAAATAGTGTACATAGTCTGCCCCATTGGCACGAATAGCCGCCGTAGGGATAGAAGTCCAGTTACCATTACCCGACTGATCCTTACCGCCATACACGATCTCGCGGGCATTACCGCTATTATCTAAGGCCATGTTACTAATCGACAAACCATCTTCCATGTTATTGTCTGTTGAAAAAGCTAGTACATTGGAACGCCAGCTCCCACCGTTTGGCCCCGGCTGGTTTGGTCGGGGTACGAAGTCCTGCCCGAACGTGTCACCGAAAAAAATACCATATTTTCCGGCATCCATTTCCCATATGATGCCTAAATCCGTTCCGCCCACATTCCAGTTTCCCGCGGTGTTATTCGGGCTTGCGAAATGTTCGCCTGCTATCGGGTTTCCGGTGACACGGGCAATACGTTCCACCTTACGGATGAAAAATCCCCAACGGTTATCAACATGCAGCACCAGATCTTTTGATACCCCTTCATCTTCATAATGGGCGGTCAGCAGCAGGTCGAAAGATTCGGGATCGGATGGTTGAATAGTATAACCAAACGTATACGATGCCGAAAGTTCATCTCGGTTTATCTTTGCCGAATACGTAGATCCTCCACTTTTTTTAACGGAGATATAAGCAATGGCGTTCAGATTTTTGAACGTTAAAACCGTGGTTGCTTTCTTCGTATGCTTGTCGGGAATCAAATGTATATCGGTTGTCAGAATTTCATCCGTTGGTATATGTATAGGTTCGACTTCATTTTTACTACAGGAACTCCAGAGCAGTGCGTAGCAGAAAAAAACGAAATACAATGACCTTTTCCCTATGCATATACCAGCTAATCTGTTACGTTGTACCATATCTTTTTAAGTATAAATCTTTTTTTCCTAATTTGCGGAAAGGTTAACCACCGTTAATGCATTCGCGACTGCCCTAGGGACAGCATCGGAATACTTATTTTTCACTTCAAAACTGTTTGTTTTACTGTTTTTTACGACTAGGGTCGATGAGCCGCCGCCATCCAGATTTATAGCTTCTTGTACTTTCAGCGCGAACATCACTTCAGACAATTCCGCAAACGTCATTCCAATGGAATGAGCGGGCTGCCTTCCGTCGACGACGACCATGTAGATCACATTGTCTTTTGTATAACCTATCATTGTACGTGGATGACGTTCGGTATTTCCTTGGTTAAATTTTACGCCATTATTGATTAGTCGCTCAACGGCCCCAACAGCTTCCTGCAACGGGTAGGTATCTAAAAAATTGATACTGCTGCCGATTCTGGGGTTTTTATCTTTATCAATAGCAAAAAAGCCATGCCATGTATCGTAAAAGCTTTGTTTCAGTATGTTGCCTTGTTTAACGACTGGCCCCCAGGGTTCGCCTGTCCAATAAAAAAAATCAGCATTCACGGCAGCTATCACCCGGTTTCCCGCCTTATCATTTGCTTCCGAAATGGCTTGTACGGTCTGCAGCTTGAAGGCATCACCATCATCAGGCATTCCCACCCGTATCGCAATATCTGGATGTTTGAGATCTACTTCTACTACGTATAGTGCTATCGGTTGCGAAGATGTCGTACGCAGTTGTAAATTAACCTGTCTAACACCTGCATGAGGATTGATCAAGGTATCGTATTCGATACTTTTTACAAAGGTTGCTTTGGCAATCTGATCTTTAATACTAAATTCATCGTTAGCCGGATCATCACGATCGGGGGTGGCTTCACTTTTACCACAGGAAAAAAAAACGATAATGATTAATAACGAGAATATATAAAGTTGTTTCTTCATCGTATACATGTTATTCTGATGGTGCGATACGCATCGCGTTTATATAATAAAATCCGTTGCCATTGGTGTTGCTTTCACCTGCCATCAAGGTAATGGTTATCTCTCCCTCATCATCTGGCGCGATAGCTTGTACACATGCGAGTTGCTGCCTATTGTTGGATGCATTTAAACGGGCAATTTTTTCGTTCTTCCCGGCCACCGTATACTTCGCTTCCCGATTTTCGGTGCCTCCTACTCCCGATCTGGAACCAAAAAAGCAAAAGTCATACGTTTTGTTTTTATCGAACCCAGCTATCTTAATCTGGCTCCGTTCTACTAGCTTATTGTCAAATATGGCTTTCGAATTACCAAAGTAGGAATCGCCCGACACACTTTCAGGCATATTGAAATCGGTATTGGTGTTCCTTTCGCCCGCGTCATTCCGGCCATTGAATCCCATGGTAAGGGTGAGGGAAAGACCAATGGGTACACCATCAATATCCATGATGTTAGAAAGAGATGAGCCCGTCGTGAAACCTCTCAATTGATTCCAACCCAATGCGGGAGCATTCTGTCCGAAGTCGATGTAAACAGGATCTGTAAACGGTTGATAATTTCCGTCTTTGTATTCCTGCAGCTCGGTCATCTCGTTAGGTTTCAATATCGCCTGATGGGCCATTGCACGGGCAAGCCTCGCTGTATATTCAGAAAGAGCTGCCGGCTTAAACGTGCTGTTGGTGACATTTTTGCCGGTAAGTGCCTCAAACCAGGTACACGCGGCCGTATAGCGACCTATATTTAGATCCAGATGCCATCCGTCCCTAGTAAAGTTATCGCCAATAAAACTTGCCCGGCCGTTTTGGATAGCCGTGCCCACCGGCACGACCAAATCAATCGGTACAAAACCACGGGCTTTCTCGATGGCATCAACAATAGCGTTATACATGTGCAGTTGATCCCGATCGTAATGTGCAAAACCCTCGTGGGTGGAATTTTGAGCATAAGCCCATGTCTGATGAAGAATAAATTTGACATCCGTATTGGTTGTTCGGGGTTTAACATACTCATAAAGTGGCGGCAAATGTGCTTCATAGCTTTTCGCTAAACCCGAATATGGACTTGCCTGCTGGAAGCTGATATAATCCCATTCCTCTGATTCCAATGCATCACCAAGCGTACTGGATGCATTGGTTTTTTTGCCTTCTGTATCTATCCGACGAAAATCATAAGCAGCACTGTTGTTTCTGCCGTTTTGCCAATGTATATCCAGGGAAGAACTACCTATGTATAAATTGCCGATGACAACAGGTATTTCCGCTTCCCGCATCAGATCGTATAAATAATTCTCGACCGCATCCTCCGAAAAACTGTTGCCGATGGTCAGAATTTTGAGTATACCATCATCCACCGTAGGCGCCACCTCCTTGGGTTGCTCTTTTTTGTCTTCTTCAACGGTATCCTTCTCACAGGATATGGACAGCAATAAGCTGGCAGCAAACAATGTGAAAATGAATATTTTAACGAATTTTATCATGACGTGATTCATTAAGTGATTGTTTATTTAACCGGATAGTAGCCTAACGGATTAAAATTATAGCGATAAACATCTCCATTACTGTCCAAGGCCAGAATATCGTCACCGGATACGATTATTTTTTCGTACATATCCCATCCCTCTCCAACGCGCCGTCTGGCACCGGGAACAGCAAGTTCCGACATACTATACAACCATAAGTTTCCATTTGGCTCTAAAGCCAAAAGTGAGTTTTGATAGGTCAGCACCTGCTTATAAATATTGAAACCGGATCCTACTTCTGTTTTAGCGGCATTAACGTTTGAAAGAACGGGTTGCCTCCGAAGAACACCGCTATTATCAACGGTCAGAAAATATTCCCCAAAGGGTATAATCACGTATTGATTCCAAGCATCTCCCAACCAAAATGGATTGGCTTGGGGAAGCCCATAATCTTGTGTAACACCAAAACTGAACAGTCCAGCGTAGGGCGGTACATTTCTTACGACAACGGAATTTTCATTTACATAATAGAAAGATTCAGAAGCGTCCCAAAAAACACCGACAGTACGCGGCGGATTGGTAAACTTACCTTCATCATCCGGTGTGTATACCAATATATCAAGTGCGGTATTTCTGATAATTAAGCTGCCACGAACACCATTACAAATGATGTTTCCCCAATTCGTTCCCATGCTCAATACCAGCTCTCTCGGCACCTTCCCGCGTGCGTAACTCACCGAGAAAGTATAATATGTCGTAGCCAATTGTTCATTTACCTTTGTTCCTGCTTGTGTAATACCTATTGGAAGGATATAATTTTCAAACATTGCCAGGGAGTTGCCCGGTGTAACCGTCAACGTATGGTTTCCTGTCTTTCTATTACCTGCTTTGATCACGGCATCAGGAACTTCAAGCGTATAGCTGTCCGCGGGTAGTAGCTTATAGTTTGTGCCGTTGGCCGTATTGAATTCCTCTACCTTTTCAGGGCGGGCAGCAAACGTGACGGCGATATCGCTTGGAGCGTCGGATGATCCGCCAAGGTAGGCGCTGTATACAAATGTCTTCGCTTCGCCTCCCAAGCTGAGTGCCGTATTCGTAACCTGCTGGTTCGCCCGCGGCATGTATACCTTGTTATACAAGGCTATTTCTTCTGCATCGGGTTCATAAACAATTACCTCGCTGCAAGCTCCAAAGAGCATCAAGACAACAGGTAAGTAACGTATAAATAATATTTTCATTTTTTAAATTTTTAATTCGTCAAAAACTGTTTGCTACCATCCCGGATTTTGCAGGAGCATTGGATTTTTCTCGATTTCCCAAATCTGAACCGGCCACAGATAATGTTTAGGGGATACAAAAATTCGTCTTTCGATCAATACGCGCTGATAGAATGCATTGTCCTGCAAACTCGTGCCGGCCTGTATATTCATCCCGTGTATGGGTTTATTTTCTATGTTGCTGGCGGTTTTCCAACGACGCACATCGAAATAACGATGCGATTCAAAGGCTAGTTCTATCCTTCTTTCGTGCTGTATTCTTTCCCGCATATTGTCTTTGCTCAGGTTAGGCGGAAGATCAGGCATACCGGCTCTGCTTCTTATAGCGTTAACATATTTATATACATCAGTCACCGGCCCTTCTGCTTCATTTAAGGCTTCTGCATAATTCAGGTATTGTTCGCCTAAACGGTAGGTAATCCAGGTATTGAGACTAAACCTGTTTTGTGGTATATTGGAAGTTGGATCGATAAATTTTTTCATCAGATAACCGGAAATATTATAATCCGACCCTACCGCTCTTTGTTTACCATCCGCTCCGGTATTCCAAAATTCCACTGCACGACTTTTCCATATCGAACCCGCATAGTTGATACTTGCGTAAAAGCGTGGATCACGACCGACATACATATTGCGGATTCCACTGGGGTGGTAATTCTTTGGATGTGCTGTTGCCGTATATCCGGTTTCCTGATAACCCGAACTCAGATCGATGATAGGCGAACCATCGGCATTATAGCCTGTTATAGGTTGTTGACCATTTGCCATTTCATAGGCATCTATCATCTCTTGTGTGGGACAGTATATAGAGAACCCTCCGTAACCTATAGGGTTGGAACAACGCTCGTAATGCGCATCAATACCTTTGTTACGCGCCAACAATACCTCTCTATTATGATGATCGAGAAATAATTCTTGGTAGCTCTTTACCGGATCATTATCTGCTGCATAATATAAGCCGTAACCATGCCCCTCCGCCCCATCAATACAGGCTTTTGCGGCATTAGCTGCTGCTACCCATCGATTGGCATCGTGATCGGGGAATAATCGTCTTCCATGGTCATCAATGAGATTTCTAAAATCGGGATTGCCGTTAAATAGTGGACTTGCCAGATAAAGCAAAGCCTGTGCTTTTAATGCCATGGCTGCTGGTTTTGTGATACGTCCGTAGTGAATAGGCGAAACTTCCCAATCCAGCATATCCGTAGCTTTGTCACATTCCGACACAATAAATGCGATGACTTCATCCACCGGATCCCGACGGAGTACACTCAAGTCTTCACTTAAGGCGATTGAACGATCGACTAAAGGTACAGCACCGTACATCTTAACCAATGTAAAATGAAAAAATGCCCGTAAAAATGTTGCTTCTCCCTTCCATAGCGTTCTGTCTGCTTCAATCATGGGCACTTGATCCACATTTTCCAGAAAGATGTTCGCTTTACGTATCGCCTGGTACATATTCATCCAATAGTCCGGATACCCGTCAGCCGAGCTCCATGCACCGGAATTCAGTCTATGAGCATAATTCCCGGTGAATGTAATTTCCATCTCATCACAGCCGCCGGTAAATATCGGATCCTGCATCGTAGGAAGATGGTTGTAAACCGCCGTTAAATAGCCTTCTGCATATTGTCGCTCTGAAAAAACAGCTTCTATGTCCAAATTTTCATCGGGTTGCTTCTCCAGAAAATCTTTACCGCATGCTAGGCATAGCAGCGTTGTAAAGCATATTATATATCTTTTATAACTCTTCATAATATATTTTCGTAGTATAGTCATTTTTGTCCCGTTAAAAAGTAAATTGCCCGCCAAAGTTTACGGTACGTTGTAATGGATAACCGCCCGTTCCATAATTGGATTCGGGATCAATAATTTTAATTTTATCCCAAGTATATAGATTCATCCCATTGATAAACAGTCGGATACTATTAAGCCCATATCGTTGCAATGCGCTGACCTTAAAATTATAGGCGACCTCCGCACTCTTCAAGCGTAGATAACTAGCATCCTGCAAAAAATGTGTAGATGTCTGATTATTGTTAGGGTTATTCATCGTGGACACCCGTGGGTAATATCCATTGGGGTTATCTGGTGTCCAGCGATCATCATAATACGACCGCATAATGTTATAGGTGCCCAATCCCATCTGGAATGGATACATGGACGGCCCATCAATAAAAAGACTGGTATTGGCGGCACCTGTAAAGAATACGCTTAATTCTGCGCCTTTATACGCGACGCTGAAATTAGCCCCGTAAATAATCTGCGGTGTACGGGCATAACCGATGGCTACCCTATCGAAAACATCGATCACACCATCCCCATTAACATCCATGTATTTGATATCACCGGGCCTTACTTCTTCCATAAACGTTTGTCTCGGACTACTTTCAACATCCTCCATATCTTTGAACAGTCCCATCGAAACGTATCCGAATGGTTGGTCGATCAAATGTCCGATAGGATTCTGGTATGGATAGAGATAGGTGGGTTGGTCATCTTTCAACCGGATACTCTTCGCATAGGTAAATGTGCCTCGGACGTTATAGTAAAGGCCAGAAGATGTCGTATTTTTCAGTTCCAGCAGGGCATCCAGACCATAATTCTTTGCCTCACCCAAGTTGGCATAAGGTATAATGCTGGAAGGGTATCCGACGATAAGGGGTATTGTACCCCTTCGGAGCAGAATATCGTTTCTCTTTTCACGGAAAGCATCGACTTGAAGTACTACCTTACCCTGAAACAGCTCCATGTCAATTCCGAGGTTAGCTTTCGTGGCTACCTCCCAGGTCACGTCTTCGTTGCCAATCTGATCTTCGTTAAAGCCCGGAAGCCATGTTTGTTGATTCCCAAACGGATAACTGTTATTTGTACGGACAATATTCGTCAAAAACAAGAAACGGCGTTGGCCAATCTGATCATTACCAACCTGGCCAAATGATCCGCGTATTTTCAACGCGTTAATTTCGTCGATAGACCAGAAAGGTTCGTTGCTGATATTCCATCCGGCAGATACGGACGGGAAAAAGCCGTAGCGTTTGCCTGCCGGAAAGTTTTCCGAACCATTGTATCCCATATTGGCTTCAAATAAATACCTACCGGCATAATCATATGTTGCTCTTGCGGCTATCCCCCGTCTTCTATATGGCAGGTTATTCAAGCTTGAATTTGCAGTAATGTCCATATAATCCCGTTGGTTATACAAAATCAAACCGGTGATATTATGTTGCTGGAAAGTGCGTGCATAGTTGATGGCCGCTTCAGAATAAAATGCCCTGTTTGCACCATTGCCCACTGCATATCCCAACGGACCTTCTTCCCGGATGTCAGGATTGGCATAGGCGTCTTCACCATATACATCTTTTCCTATATATTGTCTGATCTGGTATGGCTTGATACGGTCATTCCATCCATGGTAGTAATGATCATAAGCAAACACCCCCCGTAGCGACAGCCCCTTCGTTATATATTCAGACAAATCATATTTACCGCCGAATGTTCCTTGCAAGGTATTTCTATCCTGCGTACTGTAACCCGATCGAGCCACCAACCCAAAGGGATTGTTTCGCAGAAAGGAAGTCTGTGCACCCGCAATACTCCCATCCGGATTCGTAATCGGGAAACTGATAGGGGACGTCACTTTTAGTGCGTTGAAGATATTGGGTGCAGAGCTTCCCGGATAATTACCGCGTTGGATGATCCCACCGAGACCTAAATCAATGCTGAGGTTGTCCGATAGTTTGATATCTACATTCTGACGAAAATTATAGCGCCTCATCTGGGCATTGTTATTCCAAAAGTTATCGGGATCCTGCTTGTAAATACCATTCAGAATGGTGTATCCGACATTCGTATAGTAACGCACTTTTTCCGTTCCACCACTTACGCTAAGATTATTAATGGTTTGAAACGTATTGTTTTTGAGGACAGTATTCACCCAATCGACATTTGGATATAAATAAGGTTCAGAACCATCGGTATATTTTTCGATATCCAGTTCGCTATAAAGAGGGTTTTTCCCTTCGTTGGATTGTGCTTCATTCACCAAGTGGACGTATTCTAAACCATTGATATAGTCCGGCATACGTAATGCTGTCAAGGCGGCATTTTCTGTTCGAAAAACAATATTCGGTTTTCCGACCGCTCCTCTTTTGGTGGTGATCAAGACGACTCCATTTGCTCCCCGAACGCCGTATACGGCTGTGGCGGATGCATCTTTCAATATGGAGAAGCTTTCAACTTCTTGTGTGTTCAAATTGTTGAGGTCACGCTCCACACCATCTACTAAAATGAGTGGCGATCGGTTCTCCCAAGTTCCAAAACCCCTAATGTAGACTGCCGCTCCGTCATATCCGGGCTCTCCGGAACTCTGACGCGTCACAATACCCGGCATACTACCGGCTAAGGCATTGGAAAATGAGGGGGTTGCGATACGCTGTAGGTTTGCCACCGGAACATCCGAAATTGCCCCCGTAACGGATACCTTCTTCTGCGTTCCGAAACCGACGACTACAACTTCATCTATGGATGCCACGTCTTCCGTCAAGGATACTTCGATAACCTTTTGATCTGTTATGTTAACTTCGGAAGGTTCGTATCCTACAAATCTGAATGCGACAACGGGACTGGAAGTGGTCAAATTGAGGGTAAATGCGCCTCGATGATCCGTTGTGGTTGAATTAGCTGTTCCTTTTTCTGTAACGCTTACACCTTGCAATAAGTTACCTTGTGTATCCATTACACGACCGCTTACACTACGTTGTTGTAGCACCTGATTCGCTGCGATGCTGTTATCAACAAATAAGCTTAGCTCTCCTCCATGCTCCATGTGATCAATCTTTAAATTCTCACCATATCCGTAGCTTATCGGATAAAGTGATAAAAACAGATAGCTCAGCGGCACGAGGAACTTACGCTGATGAACGCGAGTTCTCTTTTTTTTACATAGAAGTTTATTCATTTGGTTATTTGTAATTAGTTAACATTTTTTACGTGATAAATACATTTATTAGGTTTTGTTAGCCATCAATAATTTCACGATAAGAAAATAAACATGTTCGGTGAAACCTGTTATTCTATTTACTTCCTTCCATCTCTTGTATAAAGTTTACTCCATAATGATCTACAATACGATTATAAGCTTCTGCGGCCGCGCCATTTCCCCAATCGTATATGGTAAATTCACCTATCCCCAACCCTTTGGCATTCGTTTCTCCCCCATGCCCGTAATTTTCCATCATAAAGCCATAATCTTCTTTCCGGAAAAAAGGCCATGCGCTTTCCCACTGTTCCTTTGTATCTGGATTTTCCGGACAATACATCATCACAAATGACGCCCGCAATGCAGATAAGCCTCTTTCGGTATATTCCTCTTGTTTAAGTTCTTTTCCATATTGGAGAATAAGCTCTGCAAACAAACTTTGCCGGGCGTCGTTCCATTCACCATCGGCATTCATAACGCCGAATCCACCTAACGCCTTGATAGGGATAAAATGAGGTTGCCATGTGGCTTGTGTCATTAATAATTCATCCAAGGTACGCTGCCCCACATCCAGATACTTTCTATCTTTCGTGGCATGATAACATGCTAGTAGAGCCTCTGCAGTCCAAAACATAGAAAAATTGTTCTGCTTGTACATATTGTTGCGGGTTACTTTTTTCCCTACCCAATCTTCAGCACCGACACGTGAACAGGACCAGTAGGTTTCAAAGTCCTCCCAACGTCCGCCAGGAATAATTTCTTTCATCACGGCATCCATTGCTTTTAAAGCTGCTGCCTTGTATATTTCGTTATCGGTGATTTGGTACAACGCCAATAGAAAGGTGACAGACATAGCGCTTTCCGGCGAATCATTCAGATGAGTCATGGGTTGCAACGTTTCCAGATCGAGCCAGCCGGGAAAGAATCCGTTGTCAAACTGTACGCGAAGTAACGATTGTGCATAATCCTCAGCAAATTCCAGCAAACGAACATCCTGCTCCAGTTCTTCATACCAGCGGAGCATCAGCAAGGCTGTCCAGCTCATATCCAACAGATGAAAAGGTGACTGACGCGCATCCCAAGTGTAGGGGTTTCGATTGGAATTGCCCCAATAACGGGTTTCCCATCCCTTGCTTCGCAGATATTTGCTCCCATCGATTTCCACCGTTTCCATTTCTGTTCCAATCAGGCCATAAAAAAAACCGTTCTTTTTGGGATAGGATAGCGCCAGCTCTTTGGTAAGATTAGCCTTGTCTAACAATGTTTGATCGCCTGTCCTTCTCGCATAGCGATAAAGCCCGCTGGCTGACCGTAGGGAACTGAACCAGACTTGATTCCACACCGAGCGAAATTCCCGCTCATTAACTTTCCCGGGGTAATTCGGACTTTGGGTAACATTCACGATGAAAGTAGGTGCACCGACCTTTTTCCCCTCTATTTCAAATTCTTGCCACACTTGCTTTTCCCAAGATCGGAAAGCCCAATCGTAGCTGTGTTTTACATATGCTTCCATATTTCCGGAAGTCGGCTCTCCTTTCGCGAATCGTTTAGCCCCCCAACGCTCCCAGAAGAAAGACAGCGCTCTACGAAAGGGATTATCCTGCACGTCTTTATCATCAAAAGCAAGGATATAAAACCCAAAAGTAAACTTCCCGGGAACAAACTTATTTCCTTCCCGCTTTTTAAATAATACATGTTCAGCTACCTCCGCCTGTGAACGGCCTAAGGTTATGCAGTTTTTCGGGGCATCCATATCCATATACCAATCGGAAGCCAATGAACTATTCAAAAGATCTATATCGGGTATAACAGTAAGTTGTCTCTGTTGATCGGTTAAGATCAGCGCAGGTGCACGGAACACATGTTGTGCAATGATATGGTCGTCTGAGGGTGCCAGATGAGGTGCCCAATGGAAATCGGGGTGAAAAGCCGGTATAATATTCACCTGCCAGTCGTCAACAGCCAACGTATCGTGTACGTTCATAGATATATGCACTTTAGTAATGCCCGGGCTTATTTCCTGATAGCTTATTTTTGGGGATTTCCCGGCTATTCTATCTACTTTTATTTCTTTAATAAATAATTTCAGCTTTCCTTGCGCATCTCCGGTTGCAGCATGGCCGTTATACATGAAGATTACCAAAGCAGACAAGCAGCAAAACAACGATGCACCTCTGATTCTTACATTTCTAGTCATATCTCTCTCGATAAGTGCTATTAATAATACCCTTCGTTCTGCGTATAGGCGCCTTTTGCCCAATTGATTTGCGGTTGAGGTATAGGAAAATACTCGTCGCGTCCAGCGGTAAAATGTGCTGCCTCCATCCAATTAAATCTGTTTTTTTCTATGGAAAAATAGCTATCCATCGTTTCTTCCAAAATTCCCCAACGTTGAAGATCAAAGAAACGTCGGCCTTCTCCTGCCATTTCAAGGCGATTTTCCCATTGTAATGCTTTCCAGGCAAACGCTTTGTCCCAAGTACAGTTCACGCCGGGCTGGTACGTTTCAATTTTATAATTTAAAATCGGAGATCCGTCAGTTTTCACCAACCGATCAGTGCTATTCGCTGCCCGCTCCCGGATTTTGTTGATCAACGGGAGCGATTCGTTCCAACGATCTAACTGAATAAGCACTTCTGCTTTCCAGAGTAAAACTTCATCATACCTAATCATTCGCTTATTCATGGAGTTGAATTGCCACCCATCGTACAACAGGCAATCACAATCCGGCTCCGGTAATTCCTTAATGGATTTTAGATAACCATATTCGGCACCATTTCGAATGCCTCTTGTTTCGAATATTAAATTAGGATTGTATTTCCAAGGCTGACCAGGTGCAGCTATCGTGTGGTTGAAACGGGGATCGAATGTATGCTCCCCAAAAAACACCGCATCCCCGTCTGCATAACTGCCATTGTTATATGTATCAAACAAGGGTAAACCATCGGCTCCTGTTTTAAATGCATTTGCCATAGAATAGCTGATCTGGTGAAAGCCGCAACACTGGAAACCTCCCCATTGAAACGGGTGATTCAGTCCTTCTCCTCTATTTATCTTTCCCCCGGTGGAAGAGCCATCATCAATAGAATACTGTATTTCCCAGATGGATTCCTTTGTATTGTTGTCAAAAGCGACATCAAAATTTTCTGCAAAATCAGTTTGTAGATCAACCTTTGCGCCCTCTTGATCGGTTAACTTATTTAAGTAAAACAAAGCTTCTTCCAGTCTTTCTTTACTAATATTGATGACAGCATGTTTATCATTCTGTTCGTAGGCCATAAACATAAGTGTTCTTGCCACCATAGCTGTTGCCGCATTCTTATCTACCCTCCCTTTTTCGGATTGCGTGGCCGGTAATAGGTTTTCAGCATCTTTGAAATCATTCAGTATTCTTTCCCATAAATATTGGTCATTCGGTTGATCCGGTTCCCTATTCGGAACAGCTTCAAAATCCGCTGTTGTGCCGACTACGTTTTCGTCAATATAAGGTATGTATTTCCAGAATTGCTTGAGCCGGAATAGGGTAAACGTCCGTATAAACTTCACTTCTCCCAGCCGGGCATTTTTGTTCGGAAACTCTTCTTCTGATATATTCTGTAACTTTTGTATTGCCGTGTTACATCGTTGGATAATCTGATACGATACATACCAAGGATAGTCAAGTGGCCATCCATTTGGGTTTACTCCCACAAAAGTTTCCATAAAATGCCAGCCGTCACCGTCCCACGTACCGCCGCCGCCTTTATAGGAATCATCGGCTCGCATGGAACCCGACCACCAAGGAGAGAAAGGAGAATCAAAAGATGGGATATCGGTCATCCTTGCATACGCAGCTGTCACCAATCCCTCCATGTCTTCCGGATTAACGAGAAAAGACTCGTCCAAAACCTGTTTGGGGGCAATATTCAACGCATCGGAACAGCTTGTCGCCAACAAGGAGAGAACCGCAAAAGCTATATTTTTTATATTTGTTTTCATAATGAGAAGGCTTAAAAAGTTACATTAACGCCAAAAGTTAAAAACATAGGAGTGAGATATCCATATTCCGACATCTCGGGATCAAAGCTGGTATACCTATCTTTTCCCCAGTTTTTCTTGAACGTTAAGAGATTACGTCCTGAAACGTAAAATCTTAAATTGTTCATGGCAGCCCTGTTTGCCATAACTTTTGGAAGGGAATATCCTAATTCTATATTCCTTAATTTTAAATAGGATCCATTCTCTACGGTATAGCTGGAAAAACGCTGTTCCGCATTCAATGTAGAATTAGAAATTGCGGGAATATCAGCATCCGTACGGTCAAAATACCAACCATCCAATATCCGGGTTGCATGGTTTTTATGTGCAGGCACATTGATATTCCACAAATCAGATTCGTATTTCCAGATATTATTCACTTTATTGCCAAAAACACCTTGGAAGAATATATTCAAATCAAAATTCCGATAATTGAAATCGAACGTTATCCCACCGAAGAATTTAGGGTCCTTGACGCCAATGTACGTCCGATCAGAAAATTCCTCTATTTTTCCGTTGCCGTCCAGATCTTTATAACGAATCCGGCCAATAGCTTTACCAGGCTGCTCTGCATGGTTGTCGACTTCTTCCTGTGTTTTAAAAATGCCGTCGGCTACCATCCCATACCAAATATTCGGTGTTCTTCCCAAAACCAGATCGTCCACGCCATTTCCGGGATATTTGTTGATTACATTTTCGGGAAGACTGATGATTTTGGTCTTGTATGTCCCTACATTTGCGGAAATTGTATACCGGAATGCATTTTGAGGGTTATTCTGATAACTGATATCCACTTCTATCCCGTGGTTGTTCATACTGGCGCCATTGATCCAGGGTTCGCCCCCTTCACCCATAGCAGCAATATAGGGTGTTTGCACTAAGATATCTTTTGTTTTCTTAGAATAGTAGCCAAAAGAACCATTAACTCGACTCTCAAATAAGCTAAAGTCTAACGCAACATCTGTTTGTGTCGTGGTTTCCCACTTCAAATCTGGATTTCCCAACCACGTTCTTCTATAACCGGAATACAGTGGACCTGTTTCGTTTCCCGCAATTGGATAAGAGGTACCTAGATAATCGGTCGTAAAAGGTGTCGAGGTATACCCTCTCGGAAGCCCCTGAACACTTCCGTTAGCACCCCATCCACCCCGTAATTTAAGATCTGATATAAACACAATATGTTGCATAAATGGTTCACTACTGATTCTCCAGCCAGCGGAGAATGCAGGAAACATCGCGAATCGATTGTTTTCGCCAAATAGAGAAGATCCGTCTCGACGTAACGTTGCCGAAAAAAGGTATTTTTCGTTGTAAACATAATTTGCTTTACCAAAATAAGAAAGGTACACATATTCGTCGGCTGAGCTTCCTAGTGAATACTTTGTACCGTTGGTGACACCTATATGTGCAAAATCACGATCTTCTAAATAAACACCTTCTCTCCGCGCGGTGAATCCTTCTTGAACGAATCGGGTATATTCCGTACCCAATACAGCGTCCAAACTGTGCTTTTCTTTTTGAAGGTTGTAAGACAATGTATTCGTCCACACGTAACTTAACGGATGAGACTGTGCATTTCCTACATAATTTTCTCCGTCACTATTACGTCCGCCCTCTTCCGACCATCTTTTTTCCAATGTCCGGCTATAGGCGTTTCCATAATCAATCCCAAATTGCGAACGTGCCGAAATTCCTTTCCAGATATCAAGATCAACAAAAATGTTTCCGAGAATCTTGACGTAATTACTGACATTGTCTTTATTGTCCGTCAATACACGCACCGGATTGGTGAAATCATCAAATCCAGCCGCTCCTGCCCACCCGCCATGTATATCATACACCGGAACCGCAGGAGGGTTAATCAATGCCCAGCGCATTTCGTTTGCATTTCGATATTTCAGATAGGAAACAGCGAAGTTTTCTCCTATTTTCAACCGATTATTGATGAGGTTAAAATCGTTATTTACCCGTAGGGAATATTGCTTGAAAAATGTGTGTATCTGCGTACCTTGGTTATCAAAATACCCTAAAGAGAACATACTTCTTGATCGCTCCGTTCCGCTTGAAATCGCTACTTGATGATTTGTCATCATCGCCGGACGAAGTATTTCGCCTAGCCAGTCGGTATCGGCACCTTTGACAGTCTGGTCGACGTTAAGCCATTCTGCCGGTTTTACACCATCAAGTATCGCTCGCCCATCGGCATCTCTATGCCATGTGAAATCATAGGTAGAGGGTAAGCTCATCGGCGTACCATACACCGCTTCATCGTATGCATAAGCACGAAAGGTGGCTATCCCATATTGCGCCGCGTTCATCAATTTCGGCCTTTGCACAATACTGCTCAATGCAACACTTCCATTATATTCTACTTTTGTCTGACCAACCCGTCCTTTCTTCGTTTGGATTAAGATAACACCGCCTGAGGCTCTTGCTCCATAAATACTGGCTGAAGCTGCATCTTTCAATACCTGAATAGACTCGATATCGGATGCGTTTATATCCCGAAGATTCAAATTTTCTGTCGGCATACCATCCAAAACAATTAAAGGTTTAACGGCACCGGATAACGAAGAAAGACCCCGGATCTGCACCGTTACATCTTCCGCCGGATTTCCACCATTTGTCGTAATGTGTACACCCGATAATTTTCCTTGTAGAGATTTCATAGCATTTGCGGATGGATTTCTAGCTATATCACTTGCATCGGCGATTGCAACAGAGCCCGTCAAGTCAGCTTTTCGCTGTGTCATGTAGCCAACATACACTTCAGATATTAACGTAGCATCATCTTCCAAAGTAACGTCAATGGTTCTATTATCGCCTACCAAACGCTCTTGTGATTTTTTTCCGGTGTACGAGAAAACAAGCATATTCTGCTTTGCACTAACTCGTATTTCGTATTTCCCGTTGGCATCGGTAACGGTTGTTCCAGGTTCTCCTTTAATCCGCACGCTCACACCGGCAAGAGGTATATTCGTATTGCTCTCCCGGACTTCTCCTCGAACTACTATTCCTTGCGATTGTAGTGCTGGATAAGATATAGCACTGACTTGCGTAATAAAAATCCACAATATAGGAGTTAATATCAGATTCTTTAGATTTATAAAATATCTCATAACATTGACATCAAGATCATTTATAATTGTTTATAATATGGCATACAACTTAATCGTTTAAGCAAACGATAAGCAATTTACCTTCGCTTTTTATATAAATACGTTTTGAGCGGCGAAATCCTCTGCTCTGATTACTATTTTTTTTCTAATAATAACTTGACAACGTATTTTTTTTACGCCAAAACCAATACGGCCTTTACTTTTGGTTTTCTTTTATTAATTCCTCTGGCGACCGTGGCGTAATACCAAAAATATACGCATCACCATTTTTAAAAGGTGCATTCATTTCCAGGTTTTCTATAGAGATACCGCCCGGGATAGGTGCTTCGCTGGCCCAATAGGTATACCGGCCGGTAATAACGCCGTTCAATCCCTCCTCTGGATTATTTTTCATCCAGTATTGCGTCGCGTGTCTCCCGGTATATTTCCAGTGATTGTTTGTTCCCGGAGCATATATAGTTTTACTATAATCTTTCTCATCCGGTGCGGCGATAAAATAGGCGTTTCCGTTTTTATCCCGTATCATATCCTTTTGCGGAAAATATTCGCGTAAAGTGAAATGAATATCCTTATAATCGGGCCATATTTCCAATGAAGATATGTTCTTATCTTTAAAAAAAAGTGTTCGCAGACGAGCTTTATTTCCCATCGTCGCACTGGCAATAAAATAATCCAATTCAATGGAACCTTCGGATGTATAAGTCGCTATTTCAAATTCATAAGGTTTTGATGCAAAGAAACGCATCCGGGCGTATACTTTGGCACCATTATCAAATGGTTCAGAGAAAATATAAACGGTCAATGTCTCCTCTCCATTTAATTGTTCCACCACTCCTCTTGCCGGATAGTTTCCATTCCGTGGTAAAACAGCCGTCGAGTCATCTGCGCTCCAAAAGCGCTTGCCGTTTTGTCCTTCATCAAGGCTACTTCTTTCGAGTTCTGAATATCCACGAACGTCACTTCCCTTTGGTATCGGTTCAAAAGCAATAAAATTCATAACCTCCGCAAATTCATAGTCTAGATAGGGTGTATATATCCGGATGAGTCCTCTGGGACCAGGCAATGGAGCCAGTCCGACAAGAATACCTTGGGCATGGCCCCATACAGGCATTGCCGGCTTTCCTTGAACGGGTTGTATCCAAGTATTAACCGTGTCTGGAGAAGCTAGCCCTCTCCATCCCGGTGACGTTCTTTGCCCATATAACGAAACTGCTATAAAAAGCAACAAAAAGATTAAGGATTGTTTCATCTTATTTTTTTATTTTTTCACACGATTTTCTAGCTATAATTTCTGCATCCAGCATTACCTGCTGTTCACCTGGTTTTTTTGCATGTAATTGTTCAAGCAATACGCGTACAGCTTCTTTTCCAATCTCTCCCAAAGGCTGTCTGACATAACTTATCGGACAATAAAACAGATCATACGATTCACTTTGGTCAAAGCAAAAGACCGCGATGTCTTCTGGAATGGCAAAATCCAGCTCATTGATAATCTTCAACCCCATAATAGAGAGAGTATTCGTTGAAAACAAAATGGCTTCCACACCTCTATCGGGATGCAGGAGGTCTATAAAACGCTTTCGGAAATCCGTCGGACTGTTATATTCCACTTCAAATACTAAGTTTTCATCATCATTTATGCCTTGGTCTCGCAATGCTTGGACGTATCCATGATAACGATCTTCTGTATGCTGTAATTTATTTTTATAACATACATAGGCTATTTTATGATGCCCTTGTTGCAGCAGTTGCTGTGTTGCCTGATAGGTAGCCTTAAAATTATCGACTACGATATAGCTTGTTTCCAAATCCTTAAAATAGCGATCGATCAGTACAAACGGAATATGAGCCGCTTTTAGATTTTCTAATTGAGAAGCGGTTCCTTCTGCAGGCGCAATGATAAAACCATCAATTTGCCTGTTAATGAACGTATCGATTAATCTTTGAGATTTTTCCAAATTTTCATCAGAGCTTCCAAAAAGAACGGTATAGCCACGTTTTTTGGCTTCATCTTCAATAGCCCGGGCGAGATTCCCAAAAAAAGGGTTAGAAATATCGGCGACCAACAATCCGATGGTTTGCGATTTACCACTTTTCAGACTTTTTGCGATCTGATTGGGTTGATAATTCATTTTCTTTGCCATCTCGCGTATACGCAGTGCAGTGTCTTTGCCCACCCTAGCTTCCTCTTCCTTACCATTCAAAACGTAAGATACCAACGCAGTTGAAACACCTGCTGCTTCAGCTATATCTTTCAGTGAAACCTTTTTATTCATATCATTTACTTTTACGTATAATGTGATTTCCGTTGTATTCTAATTCCAATGCATTTTAATGAATTGCGTTGCTTTGACAATGTGATCACTTATCGTTGATGTGGAAATACACAAGATTTCACTTACCTCCTCGTAACTTTTCCTTTCCAATTTACACATTTCAAAAACCTGCTTTCTTTTTGGAGGTAATCTATTGATAATTTGTTCTAATTTAGAAAACTTGTCTTCACGGAATATACATTCCTCATCGATTTGTTCTACCGAACTTACAAAATCTGCGTATAACAACGCAAAGCCCTGTTCTTTTTTTTGCCTTCTGTAATGATCCATTATCAGGTTCTGCCCTATTCGGAACATATAAGATTTTAAAGATTCTTCCGTCCTGATAATATGTCGTAGTTGCCAGGTTTTCAAGAAAACGTCCTGCAAAATATCTTCTGCAATCTCCTGAAAATCCAGTAGAAATAGAAATTTCTTGTACAGAGCTCCCTGATAGCTCGTATATAAAGCATTAAATGTATCGTGATTCAGTGTATCAACCCTCTCATTGTACTGCATTTTCCTTGCTGATATTGCTTCCATAATTTAAAACATTTAATGTAGTCGCTATTTTTTATTATCCTGCTGCAATTGCCCATAGTGGAGATATTGTGCATATCGTTGGTCAAATAGTTCCTTGTATTCGGATCGGGGACGGACAATTTCTTTCACACCCGACCCCATATTTACGGATGCTTCTTCCACCGTTGCATAAATGTTGCAAACCACCGCAGCAAACATACATGCGCCCAAGGCACAGACTTGCTCCGTGGCCGCAATATGTATGGGGCGATTCAAGATATCTGCCAGCAATTGCATCACAAACGGAGATTTGTTGGAAATACCGCCAATAGCTTGGACTCCCTCCACTTTCACACCTTCGCTTTCTATACGCTCTACAATGGCTCTTGCACCGAAACAGGTAGATTCCACAAGTGCTCTGAAAATATCCGGGGCGGTAGTGCCCAAAGACAACCCTCCTATCAAACCCTTCCGTGTAGGATCAGCATCCGGTGTTCTTCTGCCATTAAACCAGTCTAGCGCAAAAGGTGCGTCTATATACAGCGGCAACTTAGACGCCGCGTCATTCAGCTCTCTTAACAATTCTGCCTCCAATTCCCGGTATAACCGATCGGTGTCGGCATCCGAAAAACTTTTTTTTGCTAGCGGCCAGAGCAACAAATCCTTAAACCACGAGTATACATCGCCAAAAGCCGATTGACCGGCCTCAAGCCCTACCATGCCGGGAATAATGGAGTCATTGACCTGACCACAGATTCCTTTCACAAATAGACCTTCCATCTGATCACCGGGCACAACCATCATATCACAGGTCGATGTGCCAATGACCTTGCTGATATAATATGGTTTTATTTCTCCACCAACAGCTCCGACATGCGCATCAATAGCACCGATACCAACTTGCACTTTTGTAGAAAGCCCCAAACGTTCTGCCCATTCGGCGCATAGATAGCCAGCGGATTTATCGGTGGTATACACCTTGTTTCCGTATCGTTCGGCATATATACCCAACACCGGGTCAATGGAAGTAAAGAAATCTATAGCCGGTAAACCTCCGAAAGCAGCCGACCATAAGGCTTTATGACCAGCCGCACATGCATTCCGCTTGATCTTCCGTGCATCGTTACCCCCGGTCAATAAAAAGGGCATCCAATCGCTATGTTCTACCCAGGTATAGCATACTTCGCCTATTTTCTTATCAGCGCGAAGCATATGAAGCAATTTTGCCCAATACCATTCCGATGAATAAATACCGCCTACGTACTTCAAGTAATCCATGCCTTCTTGTTTTGATATGGCATTGATCTCATCCGCTTCGCGTATAGCAGTATGATCTTTCCAAAGGACGAACATGGCATTTGGATTATCGCTGAAAGCTTCCAAAAGGGCCAATGGCGTTCCCTGCACATCTACCGCTATGGGTGTTGATCCTGTCATCGCCATGGATATGGCTCCTACCTGTTTTCTTACTTCGACGTCTACTTCTTTTAAGCATCTTTTTATGGAAGTCGTGAGTCCTTCTATATAGTCCAACGGATGTTGTCTAAATTGGCTCTTACCAGCGTCACAATACAAGCCTTTGCTCCATCGTTCATAAAGGCAAACAGCTGATGAAAGCATTTCCCCCTCCCATGCGTCCATTAAGATGGTTCGTACGGAATCCGTTCCAAAATCTACCCCTATAACATATCTATTCTTACTCATCTCCTTATGGTATATATTTTAATGTGGTGACTGTACAATTATT
Source organism: Sphingobacterium corticibacterium (assembly GCF_004208525.1). Classification (GTDB taxonomy): domain Bacteria; phylum Bacteroidota; class Bacteroidia; order Sphingobacteriales; family Sphingobacteriaceae; genus Sphingobacterium; species Sphingobacterium corticibacterium. Next base: position 1,038,386 of record NZ_SGIT01000001.1, read on the forward strand.
TTTTCAGATGTAAGTTTTCCTTTCAGCCAAAAAGCATAAAACGCGATAAACACATAACAAAAAATTGGAATGATAAATCCCGTCGCCATATTGGAATGGTCGGAAATCAGCCCCATAACCGGTGGACAAAATGCGCCTCCGGCTACGGCCATCACCAAAAAAGAAGAAGCCTTTTTTGTCAAAGCACCCATATCCTGAATGCCTAATGCGAATATGGTGGGAAACATAATAGACATAAAAAAGTAGGTAGTAAACAAACAGAAAACGGAAAGCCATCCAATATCGGCAATCACGATGGCGACTAATATCGTATTGGCGAAAGCATACCACATTAGCAATTTCCGGGGGCTGATAAACCGCATGATGTATGCTCCTGTGAGACGCCCGATCCAGAAAGCCCCCATACCGCCAATAGCAAGAATAATAGACGCCGCCTGCTCATTGTTCTTTGGCATAAAAAACTCGCCGAAATAGCCCAGATGCATCATAATATCACCCACGGGCGTCCGCAGATCATGCACCGCATCGATAACATAATTGATAAAAAAGGAATTTGTACCGGTTTGAGCCGCGACATAGAGAAATTGTGCAATGACCGCCATGATAAAGACCGGATATTGCAATAGTTTTCTTAACGGGGGGTTTTCCTCTCCATCAGCTCCGACTTCTTCTTTGATTTCCGGCAATTTGATTACCATAAAAATTATCATCACCACGACGACGATACCTCCTATCATCATATAGGGAGTCACTAACGAATCGAATTTATCGTGTTCTCCCTCTGCTTCCATTCCGAAGACGAACAGCCCGCCGATGAGAGGCCCTAATATCCATCCCAATCCATTAAATGACTGGGAAATATTGATTCTTCGGGCTGCGCCTTGCTTATTACCTAACACCGTAGAATAGGGATTTGCAGCGGTTTCCAGAAAAGTAAGACCACAAGCTATTACAAACAAAGCAACCAGAAAGGGAATAAACTTACCAAATGAGGCTGCCGGGTAGAACATAAATGCGCCTATAGCAAAGATAGCTAAACCTAATATAATACCTCTTTGGTAGCCGTATCGCTTAATAAACAGACCTGCTGGCACTCCCATAGCGAGATAACCTATATAAAGAGAAAACTGTACAAATCCCGATTGGGCCTTACTAACATGCAGAAGATCCTGAAAATGCTTATCTAAAACATCTAGAAAACCGTGTGCAAATCCCCAGAGGAGAAACAGACTACAGATGAAAATGAAGGGTACAAGGTAATTAACGCCACGTTCATCAACCAAAAGTGACCTTTTCTTTTTTATTTGAGGTGTATTGTTCATTGCTATATAATAAAAGTTTACGTAACAAAATATAGGCTATTTATACAATGGCCCATATACATCGCATGCCCTGTAATCCGACCCTTCGATATCCATCCCAAAGGCGCTCCATGCGGATGGTCTGAAAATATCGTTTTGGGGTACATTGTGCATGTTGACCGGAATACGCAGCATGGAGGCAAGTGTTATCAAATCTGATCCGATATGCCCGTAGCTGATCGCTCCGTGATTGGAACCCCAATTTGCCATCACCGCATATACACTTTCAAAACTTCCCTCTCTGGTCAATCTTGGTACAAACCAGGTAGTCGGCCAGATCTTATCCGTCCGCTCATCAAGTACCTGATGTACATCGTCGGGTAGCTCGACCGTCCATCCTTCCGCAATCTGCAATACCGGCCCTAAACCTTTAACAAGGTTAAGGCGGCACATCGTAACAGGCATATTCCCCTCGCTAACAAACTTTGATGAAAATCCCCCTCCTCTCATATAGTCCCTGTTCGATGGATAGAATGTAGTAGCGTCGAGACAAGCCTCAACTTCTTCCCGCGAAATTTCCCAATGGGGTTTCATAACGGGCTTTCCATTACGTCGCTGCTTTCCCGTACCATCTAGCGTAGCCGATCCCGAATTGATCAAATGCAAAAATCCGGCAGTAGCGGCTCCATCTGGCTTCCATCCGGACACCCGTTCTACAGCATCAGGACTCCAATAGGTACGCACATCGGCAAAAATCTGGGCTGTATTGGTCAACAAGTAATTAAATAACATGGATACCCCATTGAGGGCATCGTTTTCCGTCGCGACCAGATGAGGTGCACGTATCCCATTCCAGTCAAAAGATGAATTTAACAGCGCTTCTGAAAAATCGCCGTCGGGCAAAAAGTCAGTCCACTGTCGCTGTCCCTGGAATCCCGATAATATAGCGCTATGCCCATGTGCTTCTTCACCGAAGCCCATATCCGCCAACTTTTTGTTCCCAATCATAAGGTCGCGGATAATAATTGTCATCTTGGCGACAAACTCCCAATCCTTATCTTTCTCTTCTCTGGACTTTATGTTCTTTTCCTGGTTAAAATCTTCTCCTTCTCTACAATATTGCTTGATCCAGGCGATAGCTCTTTCATATTCTTGTGGATCGTAGATACCAAGTTGTATCCTGCGCAATACTTCAGAAGAATCTACATATTCGTTCCGCATGCCCAAATAATCCTGAAAGAAATCGGGATTTACGATCGAAGCCGCGATACCCATGCTCACTGAGCCAATAGCCAGATAGGATTTTCCTTTCATTATAGCAACCGCAAGTCCGGCTTTTGCAAACGTCAAAAGCTTTTTCCGCACATCTTCCGGTATATACTGATCTCCCATGTCCTGCACATCCATACCATAGATACCAAAAGCCGGGAGTCCTTTTTGGGTATGAGCAGCCAAGGTTGCTGCCAGATAAACCGCTCCCGGACGTTCGGTGCCGTTGAAACCCCAAATCGCTTTTGGAATCAACGGATTCATATCCATCGTTTCTGAGCCATAGCACCAACAAGGGGTGACAGATAGCGATACGCCTACTTGTTCCCGAGCAAATTTGTCCGCACAATCGGCCGCTTCTTTTACGCCACCTATGCAGGTATCTGCAATCACGCAGGATACGGGCGTGCCGTCGGGATATCTTAGTTCTTCTTTAAATAAAGCTTCAACAGCTTTTGCCATGTCCATGGTTGTCGTTTCCAGCGATTCACGTATCCCTCCCAATCGACCGTCGATAATGGGGCGAATGCCTATTTTAGGGTATATATTCATGGTTGTTATTTTTCAGTTTTATCAAAAGTCGATGCAATTCCATCTAAGGATATTCCCAATACCCGTTGTGCAATAATATTCAAATCTTCTTTGTCGCCAATGAAATGAAAGACACTATGCCGGTGCACAATATGCGCGTTAGGCTGTATAAATGCTGCCGGGGAAACGCTTTCTATTTCATAAAATGGCCCCATCTGTGATCCATCAGCTAAAGGTCCATCATTGTAGGCATTCATGGCATCCCCCTGAAAAGGGTCTTTTTCTGTGGTCCATTCTTGATTTAAATAAGTAGCCGCACTATCTACATCAAAAAGCGTGATCGTCAATACGCCCTCATCGCTGGCATAACTTCCTGCTACCGGTTTTACCCGTTGTGGCGGTATACCCAACTTGCCTCTGGATAAGCCATCAGCTTTGAAATACAGCATTCCATCTTCCATCGCAATGCGATCGGCATCAATTTCTCCGAAATAATCCGTTGTCGCCACTTTACCCTCACCTTTTTCTTTATAAGGAATTAAAATAACCGTTTCCGGTGTTGGGGTAAACATATTCAAACTCCACATACAAGGAGCTCCCGTTTGTTTGTCCCAGGCAAAATCTCCGGTATTTTGTAACGTATTGATGGTTTGAAACCCCAGAGATTTCACTTTATCGCTCAATGTGATCGAAAGCATATCTTCAATCGCTTTATGCTCCAATATTTCCACTTGGCGACTGATATTCAGTTTAAGTGATGTTCCGGCATAATTTTTCAACTCCATATCTTTAGATAGCTGGACATTGCTGTCTGATGCAGAAACCAAATCCCAACTTTCTGTGTCAATAGCAGCCGGGGTATGCCAATGATCGAATATCATTTCCTGTCCGGTTTTAAAAAAGAGGGAAAAAGCGCCCCCCTCCGGCCCCAGCCATAAACGATCTTCTCCACCATAAGCATTCATGTGCGGATCGATATCTTTATCAAAGGCACTATAATTTATCCAACCGAAGCTCTTTCCATTTCGGCCATCAGCAGTAGAAGTAAACACTTTACCTTGGTATTTTGGTGAAACAATGAGTTGAGCATTACCTCCCGAATTGGAAAGAACAACCAGTTGATCATCCCATTTTTGCAGAAAGGATAAATCATCAGCAAAAGTTGACGGGACTTTCTTTTGCTGATCTGAGGGTTCATTTCCTTGACATGCCGTAAAAAAAATCGATAGCAGCACCATAGGTTTTAACAATTTTGTCACCATAATCTGATCTATTTTAAGCATTAATTAACCTCCACGCCATTCTTTCCGGGCAACGGTTTGAATTTCGCATGTGGTTCCGCCTGATACCAATAAGCGACCGTAATGATATCTGATTGTTGCGGAAGGTAACGATCCTCCGATCTCCAACCTAGATCTTGAACAGTCACTTTTAAATCACCGTCAAAGCGCACTGGATCCAAAATATGCCATCTGTACATACCAAAGCGTTGTTGCGAACCATACAAACCATCGGGTCGGATAACCTGATGCAATCCCGCATACGCGGTATTAAATTCTTGATACCGACGCGTTTCTTTATTTTCAAAATTGTAGGATCCGCAGAAATAATCTTCTAATCCCGTCGTAACAATAGTTGCAAATTCCTTATCGCCATCCAGAAAAAATTTCACCTCACCTTCGCCCCACCAGCCATTATTATTTACGCCCACGGCCATATAAGTTCCGACATAATGGCCTTTGCCTTTTACGCCGTCAATGATGGTATGCAATGCCCCTTCTGTAGGTTTGGACCGTCTGTACTCCGCATGGAAATACGCTTCATCATCCCCAACTTCTGTTTCGATATAATTAACTTGATAATAAAGAACCATAGCGTGCGCACTGATGTTTTCCATCGTTATCTTACACTTTTTGCGGAAAGGCATCTGCCAATAGGAGTTAAAGGCACTGCCAGGGTTTACCGTCATCGCTAATGAATTCAGCGGTGCAAAATGGTTCCACGCCATACCGAAAAAGGCTCCCACAGGTACTTCCACAGAAGGTTCTGCTTCATCATCCCAGTAGAACCGCAAAATAGAATGGCTCCAATTTCCCGTAGGTGTCATCCATATATGCTGGATAACACCGGATGCATCGATCTCTGCCAACGTAAATGTTTCGCCGGCGTCGATGTGAACATAAGGATTTACTTTCCATCCTACACCTAATTCACGTGCTGCACGAGAGGCATTTGATACATTTCGTTCCACCTCTCCGCCTTTTGGATCGGCCATACCGCCTTTGCCTTTGGCTCCAGTAAAGTTTTCAGGGCTAATTGACCTGGTTTTTGCATTTGACAGCTTGGATAGATTGCCTAATCCAACATCTGCACCATTAAAATTTTGAGCAAAAGATGTATAGCTGAACAGGACTAGACACCATAGAAACATGAATCTTCTCATAATAGATTTTTTGAAATTATGTATTAAGGTTTATTTGTTAAATGCGTTTGCTTCCCACTTCTTTTTACTTGTGCTCGTCAGCTTAATCGTTTAAACAAAAAAGGTAAAAAAAAGTGTGTCGCTAACTTGATTTTTAAAAATTTATAATTAATTGTTAGACAAACATAAGCTTAATCGTTTAAACATCCAAAAAAAATATTTTTTTTTCCCATTCTTGGATTATTCGATCGAAATAGCAATCAATAAAGGCCTCAATAATTATCGAAGCCTTTGTTTAAAATACATTATGTTCTCAATATTACTCTTGAATCAGCGCTCGATCCAAGTGGACATATCCTCCGTCTACATGGATGAGCTGCCCTGTCGTGTGGCTTGATTTATCAGACAGCAAAAATACGGTAGTATTAGCTATCTCTTCGGATGTCGTCATCCGGTGTTCCAAGGGTATGCGATCCGTTATTTTCTTTACCGTCTCTTCCGGGCTATCCAATGTTTGAATCCAAGCATCATATTGCGGTGTTGCACATTCAGCAACTACAACAGCATTCACTCGAATACTGTACGGCAACAATTCTACCGCCCACTCTCGGGTCAGCGCATTCCGGCCACCATTGGAAGCGGCGTAGGCCGAGGTGTTCCCTTGCCCGGTTTCCGCTGATTTCGAACTGATATTTACAATACTTCCTTTGGAAGCCTTTAAAGCATCTAATGCATGATGAGCCATAAGATAGTAATGAACCAAGTTCTTGTGAAGAGATGAAACAAATGCTTCATAATTACCCGAAGCTAAGCCTACCCCATCATTATGACCGGCATTATTGACTAAACCATCAATACGCCCTAAAGCATTTAGTGTCTCTTCTACCGCTTTCTTACACTCTTCTGGTCTGGAAAGTTCGGCTTCAACCGTAAGGGCTTCGCCGCCTATAGCTTCTACCTCGGCCTTAACCCGATTATTGTCGGCTTGTTTCCTGCCGACAATTACCGGCACCGCTCCCTCTTTCGCCAGCGCTAAAACAACAGCCCTGCCAATACCTTTCGCCCCGCCTGTTACGATGACTACCTTATCTTTTAAATTTAAATCCATTTTTTTTTAGTGACAAGTAACGAGTGACAAAGTAATGCCTTATAAATTCAACCATTCATCAACCATTGCCTACTCGTTACTAATTATCCATTAATCAGTACTCTACACCGTAGAACCGGGCAGCATTTCTACCCCAAAAAGCTGTTAAGTCTTCATCGGAAAAACCTGTCAATGCTGTACCTGCTATCTTCATGACATCCTCATAAGTGGCCGCAACGAGACAAACTGGCCAGTCCGTTCCAAACATAATACGCTGCTTTCCGAAACAAGCGATGACATGCTGTATATAAGGTTTAAAATCATCCACCGTCCAATTCTTCCAATCTGCTTCCGTCACCAAGCCCGACACTTTACAGTAAACATTCGGAAATGTCGCCAATTTTTCGATAAATGTTGCCCATTCGTCAAATTCGCGCGTCCGTATGGTTGGTTTTGCCATATGGTCTAATACAAAACGCTGTTCCGGATTTTGCTTTACACAGACTAAGGTGCTGTCGTAATGTCTTGGACGAATTAATAAATCATAGGTATACTGACGCGCAGTCAATGCTTTAATTCCGCGCAGAAATGCCGGGCGAATCAGGAAATCAGGATCTTCTTCGGCTTCGACCACGTGCCTAAACCCTTTGATAATAGGATACTGACTAAAATGCGCTACATATTTCTCTACCTCGTCCGACTGTAGATCTACCCATCCAACGACACCTTTGATCATCGCATACATGGTTGACAAATCCACTAAAAATTGTGTTTCCTCGTGCGACTGTGACGCCTGTACAGCGATCGTACCGTCTATTCCATTTGACTTAAGTACGGCGGCCAAATCTGTCGGTAAAAAGTTTCGACGGATAGCCGCCATATCATCGGTTATCCATGCATCGCGTTCGGCATTGAAGACCCAAAAATGCTGATGTGAATCAATCCGCATATGCAATAACTTCTTGACGTGATTCGCCTAGATAATCTGCACCTAATTCGACCACATCTCCCGCTTTAAGATAAATTGGCGGATTAAATCCGAGTCCCACACCTGCTGGCGTACCCGTTGATATAACGTCTCCAGGTAACAACGTCATAAATTGAGATACATAAGATACAACATGTTGCACGGAAAAAATTAAATTAGATGTATTACCGTTTTGGTAGGTGTTACCGTTAACTTTCAACCAGAGACGCACATTGTTGATATCTGGAATCTCGTCGACAGTAGTCATATAAGGCCCCATCGGCGCAAACGTATCACAACCTTTTCCCTTATCCCAGGTACCTCCACGTTCCAATTGATACGCCCGCTCCGAAACATCGTTATGAAGCACGTATCCCGCCACGTAGTTTAAAGCATCTGCTTCTTCTACGTAAGAAGCCTTCTTTCCTATCACAATACCAAATTCCACTTCCCAATCTGTTTTCGTCGAATTTCTAGGGATAACAATCTGATCGTTTGGCCCTATTAACGAGGTCGTAGATTTCATGAAAATAATCGGTTCGCTAGGTATAGCTGCTCCCGTTTCTTCCGCATGATCTTTATAATTTAACCCTATACAAACAATTTTGGAAGGACGGGCAAATGGAGCTCCCAAGCGTGTACCCGCTGGAACTTCCAACAAATTACCTGCATTTGCTTTTACAAATTCCGCTAGTCTCGCTAAACCATTTTCAGCGAAAAACTGCTCATTATAATCACCACCAAAGGCTGAAACATCGTAATTTACACCATCGATTTGCACACCGATTTTTTCTTTTCCAAATTCTCCGAATCGTATTAACTTCATTTTTATAATATTGTATATTTAAATATCGTATATAGACAAATTTGCATTTGTCTGTGGTTTCTTAATTATTCAGTTTAATAAATCCTCCGTCGATCGGGTAATCATTTCCCGTCATAAACCCCGCATCATCGGAGCATAGAAACAAGGCTAATTTAGCAATTTCTTCCGGTTTTGCCATTCTGCCTATAGGTTGGGATTTGGAAAGCTTCTCAAACATTTCTGCTTCCTGCCCAGGATAGTTTTTTGCAATAAAACCATCGACAAAAGGCGTGTGTACCCTCGCCGGAGAAATAGAATTAGAACGGATATTGTCAGCCATGTAATCCCGAGCTACTGACATACTCATAGCATAGATCGCACCTTTGCTCATGGAATAAGCAAACCGATCACTGATACCTACCACCGCTGCAATAGATGCTAAATTCAAGATTGCTCCGCCTCCATTCGCTTTCATGACCGGCACTACGGCGTAAAGTGCATTGTATGCTCCCTTTACATTCACATTAAACACCCGATCAAAATCATCTATTGAACATTTCTCCAAATTACCGACGTGTGCAATACCCGCGTTATTGACCAAAATATCTACCCGTCCAATGCTTTCTACCACACGCTTCACTTCCATCTGTTCCGCAACATTACAGGCATGTAACTTCGCTTGTCCGCCACCGGCTATAATGCTATCAACAACGGGTTGTGCCATCTCAGCATTTAAATCTACAATGTGTACGTATGCGCCTTCTTGTGCAAAAAGTTCCGATATAGCTTTTCCTATACCACTGCCACCTCCCGTAATAATCGCTACCTTATTATTTAGCTTTGACATATTATTAAGTATTAATTTTAAGACTAATTTTTACAACGATACACCTCTTCGCCAAGGAATAAAATCATCCTGTCCAAGCCGTACCGCTTGAGGTTGTTCTTCGCCACTCGCTACCTTAATTACATATTCCAATATTCGATGGGCTGCTTCCGTTATCGTTTCCTCTCCGTCTATAATTGTCCCACAGTTGATATCGATAATATCGGGCATCTTTTCAAATGTTTTCGTATTCGTAGACAGTTTAATAACAGGTGCAATAGGGTTTCCGGTCGGAGTTCCCAATCCAGTTGTAAAAAGTACGATATTCGCTCCGGCCGCCACCTCTGCTGTTGTGCTTTCCACATCATTACCCGGTGTACACAAAAGGTTCAATCCCGACGCGTTTGCTACTCCGGGGTAATCCACTACCGCCGTCACCGGAGAATTCCCTCCTTTCTTTGCAGCACCTGCCGATTTTATAGCGTCCGTGATCAATCCATCACGAATGTTTCCCGGAGATGGATTCATATAGAAACCCGAGCCATCTGCTTCCGCTTTTGCATTGTAGGTCTTCATTAAGTGCATAAATTTTTCAGCTGTAGCCTCATCTACACACCTATCACTTAATTCCTGCTCCACTCCACAAAGTTCTGGAAATTCTGCTAAAATAACTGATCCACCCATAGTTACCAACATATCCGATACGTATCCTAAGGCAGGATTAGCCGAAATACCCGAAAATCCATCTGAACCTCCGCACTCCAAGCCTATACATAATTTATCTAAAGTTGCCGGCTGGCGCGTTTGTTTATTCGCTTGGGTAAGTCCAGCAAAAGTTGCTTTAATAGCTTTTTGCATCAATTGTTGCTCAGGACCCTCGAGTTGTTGCTCAAAAATATACAAAGGTTTATCGAATGCCACATCCCGCTTTTTAATTTCGTCCCGCAATATCGAAGCTTGCGCGTGCTGACAACCAAGGCTCAAAACAGTAGCACCAGCTACATTCGGGTGTGTAATATAACCCGCCAGCAATCCGCATAGTGCATCCGAGTCCATCCTCGTACCACCACACCCCATCTCGTGATTCAAAAATTTCACACCATCTACATTTGGAAACAGGCGTATTTTCTCCTTACCAACTGTCGCTGGTGAAAGGTCTACAGCCAACAATTCATCCACAGAAGCACCTGCCTGATAACGAGCGATTAATTCATCCACTTCGTCAGCATAGTCTTTTGAGGCTACCTGATAGCCCAATTTCTCTTCCAACGCAGATTTTAATGTCAGCACATTCCTGTTCTCACAAAAAACTAATGGAATAACCAACCAGTGATTGGCGGTTCCTACCGTACCATTACTACGGTGAAAACCATTAAAAGTACGTCCTTTAAAGGCAGATACATCCGGTTTCTCCCACACTAATTCTCGCTGCCCCAATTTAAAATCATCCGAAGCATGGCGTAAATTATCGGTACTGATAAGTATCCCTTCATCCACAGCATAATTCATTTTACCCACTAAAACGCCATACATCATCACATCAGCATCTTTATCCAATGGATAAACTGTGAATTTATGTTTTGCACGGACAGCCTCTCGTAACGCAAATGTATGTCCGCCAAACTCTACCACAAATCCTTGTGGTAGATCCCGTAATGCCACCAATACATTATCTTTCGGATGTATTTGTAAATATGACAATCTCTCCCTATCCATTCTTATAATTCAAAAATTTTATTCATCAATACCCATTTTTCTCCCAATTTTGCCCCCGGTATAGCACGCTGATATTTCCACATCAATGCTTCCCATTCCTGCACCTTAGGGTTTAACAAATCCATTTCATTTTTCTTTTCAAAACTAAATGTATCATCGACATCCATGACCATAAACAACCTATTTCCAAAGCGATATATCATCATATCTGTTACCCCTGCATCCTTTATTGATGCACGTATTTCCGACCATACGGCTTGGTGGTAAACTTCATATTCCGCTATTAATTTCGGATCGTCGACAAGGTCTAGCGCAAATGCATATCGCTCCATATCTTTTTACTATTTCTGTGATCCGAGGTCTAGGTTTGAAACATTTCTATTATTCCAGGCAAATAAAGCAACCACCACGAAGCAAATGAAAACAACATAGTACGCTAGTTGGAAACTCCCTGTCCAGTCGGATACTAATCCCAATACTGGTGGTAATGCAGCTCCACCAACAATCGACATGATAATCAGGCTAGAAGCTGATTTTGTATCCGCCCCTATGCCTTCTACACCCACTGCAAATATCGTAGGGAACATAATAGACATAAAAAAGGCTATCCCAATCATCGCGTATAATGTACCTAACCCTTCACCGTATATTACATACAATGTTAAACAAATAGAAATCAGCGCGTATATCAACAGTAACTTAAGCGGAGCTATATATCGCATAAAGAATGTTCCGATAAATCTACCAAGCATAAAAGCAAGCCCAGCAACACCTGCATAGTAACTAGCTTGTGTAGGCGCAACACCCGAAACTTCTGTAGCGTACATTACTAAAAAACTTAATATACATACTTGCGCTCCGATGTAGAAAAATTGCGCTACTACCGCCCAAGAAACATTTTTATGGCGTAAGGATCCAAACACACCCCTCGAACTACCACCTTCCTCCTCTTCTTTGATTTCGGGTAGTTTTGTAAAAATAAAGAAAACGGTTACCAACAGCAGAATCAAGCCCAATACCAAATAAGGTCCCTTTACCGAAGCTGTTTCTGCTTGGATATAAGCATTTCTCGCCTGTTCACTCAACGCGGCAATCTCCTCGGCTGATTTCGGTTCTTCCGTTAAGATAAATCTCCCACCTACAATAGGCGCTATGAATGCAGCTAACCCATTAAAAGATTGTGCAAAATTCAGTCGTTGAGTAGCCTTCGCAGGATCGCCTAGTACCGTGATATAGGGGTTCGCCGCTGTTTCTAAAATAGCAAGCCCACAAGACACCACAAATAAAGCGCCTAGAAAATAATAATAATTAATCATGTTGGCTGCGGGCACAAAAAGGAAACATCCTAATGCAAAAACAAGTAAACCAACCGTGATACCTGTTTTATAGCCAAATCGTTTCATAATGTAACCTGCAGGAATAGCTAACAAAAAGTAAGCAATAAAAACAGCGGAGTCCACCAAAGATGCTTGAAAATGTGTTAAACTGAATGCATTTCGTAAATGCGGAATCAGAATAGGATCAAGATTGTGGATAAACCCCCAAAAGAAAAATAAAGAGGTTATCAGAGCAATGGCAAACGTATATTTTTTTTCTAACACCATAGGAATTATATTGGAAAGTAAAACTAGTACATATTAACACAAGATTATTGAACTATTTTACCGAATTACTAAGCGATCTTAACATAAGTTACATATATTTATGCATTATATACGAATAAATAAATTACATTTTTTATGCAACGGTTAGTTCATACATCGTCCACCTATAGCTCTATCACTGTCCGGCATGATAACACGCCTCAAAACCACAATGTATGGCATTATCATGAAGAATTGGAGTTTATCCATATCAGGCAAGGAAAAGGGACATTCTTTGTGGGGGACTGCATACAACAGTTTGCTGATAATTTCATAGTTTTAATAGGCTCAAATACGCCGCACTACTGGCTTTTTGACGAAGAATACATCAAAGCAGAAATATGTCATGCAGATATCCAAGTCGTTCATTTTAAACCTGATTTTATCGGTGCTGATTTTTTGGAAGTACCCGAAGCCCAAGATATTAAGCAGGTTTATCGATTAGCCAAACAAGCTATTTTATTTCCATCAAGCGATCTGCGTCTTCGACATTTTTTTGAAAATCTATCCGTTCAAACACCCCTAAAACGCCTCGCAATGCTGCTGGATATACTCGATTATACAGCATCCCTACCGACACCAACGACGTTAGTAAGCCCGAATTACACCAACCCACAACAACAAGGCGATTATCTTCGGATGAACAAAATCTTGGATTATATTCGCCTACACTATAAATCGAAAATCCAACTGGACGAAATTGCTCATGTAGCAGGTATGACATCGAACTCCTTCTGCCGTTATTTTAAACAGCGCACGGGTAAAACATTAATTGAATTTGTGAATGAACTCCGAATAGGACAGGCTTGTAAGCTCCTATCTGAAAGCAATGCGCCTATTAAAGAAATCTGTTTTGAGTGCGGTTTTCATAATTTCGTCAGTTTTCATAAAATATTCAAATCGAGTACCACTTATACTCCCTCGGCTTATCGGGAAGCCATATCGTAATTATGCTATATAGATCTATTGCACGTTCCTTTGGAAATACGTACATTTGTTGAGCCGCGGCAATGATGTCTGCCCTAAACCGCTCTAAAAAAGCTGATGACGTCTACTTTATTTGAATAATCTTCAAACAAGATAGTTATTGATAAAGCATGATAAAGTCAGTTTCCCGTTTTATATGTCCCCTTTTTAAATGGTTGTTTTTAATAATGGCTATTTCTGGATTAGTAGGTTCACTCTCTGCCATATTTCTATATGCCTTACAGGATGTTACCCTCTTTCGAGATACACATATTGGGGTTATATACATGTTACCTTTTGCGGGTATGTTAATTGTATGGTGGTATCAACGATATGGTGGAAATGCACAAAAAGGAAATAACCTTTTATTGGAAGAATATTACTATCCTACGCCATCGGGGGTTCCATTGAAAATGGCTCCTATGGTCATTCTGACGACATTGATTACCCATCTTTTTGGCGGATCGGCCGGACGCGAGGGAACAGCCGTGCAATATGGTGGTACAGTCGCGGTTCAATTCAATAAATTTGTTCCGCTCGGGAAACAGGAAAAACGTATTCTTCTATTATGTGGGATAGCTGCTGGATTTGCGTCACTTTTCGGAACGCCGTTGGCGGGTGCTATTTTCGCTATCGAAGTGGTTCAATTAGGCAAAATACGTTGGCGAGGTGTAAGTGCTATACTGGCTACATCATTACTTTCGAATTGGATATGCGGCTTGTATGGTGATTTGCACACGCATTATCCCCCCATTGGTGAAGTTCCCAACTGGTCTTTTTCTATTGTTGCTTATTTGTTTCTCGCAGGGATCTTATTTGGACTGACATCCATCTTGTTTCGTTATACAGGTGATGTATGTAGTATAGGATTCCAGAAAATAAAGCAACCGCTACTTCGTCCTTTCATTGGTGGTATATTAGTTATTTTAGCAGTCTACCTATTGCAAACAACCAAGCACATAGGCCTCGGTATCCCAACGATTATCGATGCTTTTCAACAACCACTTCCTCCAACAGATTTCCTGATCAAAATAGGACTAACAGCATTAACATTGAGTGCTGGTTTTAAGGGAGGAGAAGTCACACCATTGTTTTTCATCGGGGCTACCTTAGGTAACGCACTAGCACCTTTCATCCCCCTTCCTCTGGCACTCCTGGCCGCTACCGGTTTCGTCTCCGTATTTGCAGGCTGCACCAAAACACCTCTTGCCTGTACAGTAATGGCGATGGAATTATTTGGCTGGCAATACGGCGTATTTTTCCTGACAACCTGTTTAATCAGTTTTGTAATCTCTGGGAAGAAAGGTATTTATAGTTCGCAGCGAATGAAAAACTTCAAGCTTTTTTAAGTTTACAATGCCTTATACAACTCCAGATACAAATCTATTGCTTTTCTTTTATCTGCGGTCAGATGAAAATCAAGACTCTCTGTCAAATAGGTGTAGTAATCGAAATCCTCATATATCGGTAACCCAGGGATAACACCCTCTGGGTGCGCTACCCCTTCGGCTAGCGCGTTGTTGAATGCTTCTTTGAAATCATCAGGCAATCTTTTGTTCGCAACCCATACGGCGAATGCAAAAGGCAAACCTGTCATTTCTTTCCAATAATACCCCATATCATAGGCAAACGGTACATTGCTTTTTTTACCAAACGTACGATCGCCAATCAACACATGAGCATCTGCTTGTCCTTCTGTTAGCACCTGTATATCTTTTTTCCAATAGTGCTTCAACAGAATTTGGGCTAAACCATTGGAAGTTCTGGACTGCTTATCCAACAGCAGCGTTTCAATTTCATTGATTGGCTTTTCTGAAAAGATAAAAACGGAATCTACTGCACCATTACTACCGATACAGTAATCACCGACAATTTGATAATCAGATAGTTTAGCTAAAGCAGCAATAGGAATAATTCCCATATCCACCTCATTTTCAATCACCTTTCGCGCACATTCACTTGGATAGTCCACCGATAGATCTATCACATTTATCACGTCTGAGTTTCTTATACCGTTCAAAAATGGGAGGGTATTCGTATAAGAAACAGCAGATACCGCTATTTTCCTCATTATATGTTTTCTAGATGTTTAACATTATAATGGTCTACGATCGTAAAATGACGACCATTATATTCCAATACATACAGCGCAGTATTGGTATGCGGAAAGTCATCCATGAGGTATACAGGTACTCCTGTCAAATGACAGAGCATGATGCGCATAGCCCTACCGTGCATACATACCAACACCCTTTCTTCGTTATGCTGCTGCAGCATGTAGGATATCGCTTGTTGCTGGCGAGCGACAAGCTGGTTCGGGGACTCTCCTTGCTCAATGCTTAAATCCAAGTTTCCATCCCGCCAGGAACTCACCACTTCCTCAAAACCTGTTATAATGGTTTCATCCTGCTCCTTCCCTTCATAAATCCCCCAAGAAATTTCGTCCAAGCCACTTAGTTCTTCACTAGGTATACCTTGTTTTAGAAAAAGTCGAACAGTTTGTTTGGTTCGTAACAAGGTAGAGGTGTATATTTTATCAAAGGGCACATGATGAAAAGCTTCATAAAAAGCCTGTGCTTGTTTATGTCCCATTTCATTAAGTGGAGAATCTACACCTCTCCCCTGAACTATTCCCTTTAAATTTAAATCTGTTTGTCCGTGTCGGATAAAATAAAATGTCTTTCTCAATGTCTAACTGTTATTCTATTACGGGTAACGAATAATAATTTGGTTTGTTCGTATCGTCAAAAACCACGTCTTTATAATCCGTAACCACTTTATAAAGCGTGTCTCGTTCAATGGGATGTCTGTCCACCTGTTTGATAAGCTCGACAAGTTGACGTGTACTCATTGCCGGATGTTGTTCTTCCGCACCGGCCATGGAGTAGATTTTGGTTGTATCGTCCAACGTACCGTCTATATCGTCTACACCGAATGCCAAAGAAAGTTGCGCCGTATCTCTGGAAATCATCGCCCAATAAGCTTTGATATGATCGAAATTATCCATATAAATCCGTGCAATAGCATAGTTTCGTAGGTCTTCCACAACCGATACTTCCGGAACGTGCGACATTTGATGACCTTGATTGCGAAATTTCAAAGGGATGAATGCTTGGAAACCTCCTGTTGTATCCTGCAATTGTCGCAGTCGCTCCATGTGATCTACACGGTGCCAAAATTCCTCGATATGCCCATACAATATGGTAGCGTTGGTACGCATTCCTAAGCTGTGCGCTTGTTCGTGAATATCCAACCATTGCTCGGCCGTACACTTATCGCCAGCGATTTTCTCCCGGACTTCCGGATGAAAGATCTCCGCACCACCTCCCGGCATAGAGTCAAGGCCACATTCCTGCAAATATTTCAGGCCATCGTAATGGTTCATTTTTGCTTTCCTGAATATGTAGTAATATTCTACTGGTGTAAGTCCTTTGATATGTAAATCAGGACGATGTGATTTGCATTGACGAAAAAAGTCCGCGTAGAAATCTAAGTTCTGTTTAGGTACTACTCCTCCTGTAATGTGTACCTCGGTAACCGGTTCATCATCATACTTGCGTACAATGTCCATCATACCGGCTACGTCCATCTCCCACCCTTGCTCTCGCTCTTTAATCAGACGAGAGTAAGCACAGAACTTACAGTCGTACACACATACGTTAGTGGGTTCGATATGAAAATTTCTGTTGAAGTATGTATAGTCACCATGTTTCTTCTCACGAATATAGTTAGCCAATGCACCTAAGTAGCCTAACTCCCCGCGTTCATATAGTATAACACCCTCGTCAAAACTCACCCGCTCACCATGAAGCACTTTCTGGGCGATATGCCTTAATTCGATATCTAAATTTTTGTCTTGAATTAAAAAGTCAAGTTTCTCCGTTGCGTTCATTTCTGCCTCCTAAACAAATTTATGTTCTTTTTTTAGAAAAAAGAACGAAAAAATCGTCGCTTCGGATATTTGAGATAGTGGATAGTACTAAGGATGAGTTTCTACAAACCTCAAACATCCAGATGCGACCTTTAATGTCAATTAGAGGTAGTACAATTATATCATCCCATCCCACTGGCATTCCTCCAAAGCGAAAGAGATGCGATGAATAATAGATTGCCATTCCTCGGTGTAAAATGACCTTGCGTTTTTTCGCGTCCATCTTTATGCAGGCTATTCCGTTAAAAACAGAATGTTGCTTGAGCGATAGCGAGTTCCATTCTGTTTAGGAATATACAAATAAAGATAGCGAAAACATGCTCAGTCTTGATTTTTTTGCTTCGTTTTTTTATCAAGAAAAAAATGAAGAAGAAGACTAATCAATAAACTGCTGCATATCAATCAACCGTTTATATAACCCGTCTTTCACGATTAAATCATGATGGTTACCTTGCTCCACTACCTGTCCGTTTTCAATCACGACGATATTATCTGCACTCTGAATCGTACTCAGGCGATGGGCAATAACCACCGTTGTTCTATTCTCCATCAATTTATACAGGGAATCCTGTACCAGTTTTTCGGATTCTGTATCCAAGGCCGAGGTTGCTTCGTCCAACAACATGATCGGCGGATTTCGCAATACCGCCCGGGCAATACATATACGTTGTCGCTGACCACCGGATAATTTCGCGCCACGGTCACCGATATTTGTCTCATAGCCATGTTCCGTTTTCAAGATAAAGTCGTGTGCGTTCGCAATACGCGCTGCACGCTCCACCTCTTCCATCGTTGCGCTCGGTTGGGCAAAAGCAATGTTATTAAATATCGTATCGTTGAACAATACTGTTTCCTGATTAACCGTACCAATCAATGTCCGCAGGGATTGTTGTTGAAGATCACGTACATCTATACCATCTACTAAAATCGCTCCTCCGGTCACGTCCATAAACCGTGGAATCAAATCGACCAAGGTGGATTTCCCCCCTCCCGATGGTCCGACTAATGCTACAGTCTTCCCTTTTGGAATGGCAATATTGATATCTTTCAGCACCTGTTTTTCACCATACGCAAAATTCACATCTTTAAATTCGATCGCACGATTAAAACCATTTACCGGCTTCGCGTCCAGCTTGTCCGTCACTATACTATGTTCATCGATAAGTTCCAACACACGTTCCCCTGCAGCAATACCGTTATGGATACTAGAAAATGCATCTGTTAAAGCTTTTGCCGGGCGCATTACCTGCGAGAAAATAGCAATATAAGTAATGAATTCAGAGGCCGCTAGCTCTCCCTCCCCGGCTAAAACTAAGTTCCCTCCATAGAGCAAAATGACCGCCACCATTACCACGCCCAATAATTCAGAGACAGGCGAACTCATCTGTTGCCTACGCACCATCCTCCGCATGATCTTCGAATAACGCTCACTTTCACCATTAAAACGGTCTTTTACGAATGGAATAGCATTAAAGGCTTTGATAATTTTGACGCCAGAAAGTGCCTCATCCAAATAAGAAATCATATTCGCATACGATTGTTGTCCTTCACGTGCTTGTTGCCTCAATTTTTTCACGATCAAGGATATAAAAAATGCGGAAACAGGAATAACGGCAAGCGAAAACAAAGTCAGTTTGGTAGAAAGTGCAAAAAGCACAACCACATATGCAATCAGCTGCAACGGCTCTTTAAAGGCCACTTGTAAGGTTGATGTTACGGAAAACTGCACCACCTGTACATCTGATGCAATTTTGGATATCACATCTCCTTTTCTACTATTCGTAAAATATCCTAGGTGGAGGTCCATTACATTATTAAAAACTGCCTTACGCAAATTTAAAAGCGTATGTATCCGCAAATTTTCCATCACTCGTTGTGATAGGTAACGAAATAAGTTACTGATAAACACCGATGCCACGATGACAATACAGACGTATTTTAGGGCTTCATACGGCCCGATATCATAGTATAATTTGTCCGCTAAATACATAAACCAATCTCCCATATTATAGCCCTCCGGCCTAGTGAGGGTATCTGTAGCATCGACATCTACGTCGCCCGTCCCTTTGAACAAGACCTGCAATAAAGGGGCTAATAAAGCAAGATTAAGTGTGCCGAAAACTACCGTAATAATCGTACAGATAATATAGGGAACAGCGTATTTCCCGATAGGTTTTGCAAAAGATAACAGTCTAAAGTATGTCTTCATGTACTATATTGAGACTACAAAAGTAACAAACAAAAGCATTTTACCTAATCTAAAAGCGTCAACATCATCCTATTGTTGCACTCATTTGATATTTTACCATTAAATACGGTTTTTTATTGCATATAATCTGTAATTTAGGCGCTAAATTTCAAAATTATCAATATGCATATAAAGGTTGCCCAAAGGTTGCAACATACGGAGGAATACTACTTTTCGAAGAAGTTGCGGGAAATCGACGAGATGAATAAGCGTGGGGCACAGGTGATTAACTTAGGTATCGGAAGTCCCGATTTGCCACCCCATCCCTCGGTAATCGAGGTTTTGGAGCGGGAAGCCGCTAAGGATAATACGCATGGATACCCGGGGAATTACAGAGGAATACCGACCTTGCGCCAGGCCATGGCAGACTGGTATGCCCGCTATTATCAGGTAGCATTGAATCCGGCAACGGAAATACTCCCGTTGATCGGCTCCAAAGAGGGAATCATGCATATTTGCATGACCTACCTGCAGGAAGGGGATGAGGCATTGGTGCCCAATCCAGGATACCCGGCCTACACCAGTGCCGTTCGCATAGCAGGAGCTACCGTTGTGCCTTATGAATTAACAGAAGAGCGCGGCTGGCTGCCAGATTTGGATGCTTTGGAACTAAGGGACTTATCTAAAGTAAAAATGATGTGGATCAATTATCCGCACATGCCGACCGGAGCCCTGGCAAATAAAGATTTCTTTGAAGCGATTATCGCTTTTGGTAAGAAGCACAATATCCTGATCTGTCATGACAATCCGTATAGCTTTATCCTGAATGAACATCCGATGAGTATTTTTGCGGCTGCAGATGCTAAGGAAGTAGCTATCGAATTAAATTCGCTGAGCAAATCATCCAATATGGCGGGATGGCGTATTGGCATGTTGATAGCGGACGAAAACCGTATCAACGAGATTTTACGTTTTAAAAGCAATATGGATTCGGGCATGTTTCTTCCCTTACAATCGGCTGCTGCAACGGCGCTTCGATTAGATTCATCCTGGTATACCGAACTCAATACAGTATATGCAAAAAGACGGGAAAAGGTTTTCCATATTATGGATATCTTGGAATGCGACTATGACCGTTCTCAGGTCGGACTTTTCGTTTGGGCGAAAGTTCCCGACAAATATCCGGACGGATACGCATTAAGCGATGATATACTACATCAAGCGCATGTATTTATTACACCAGGTGGGATATTTGGCGACGCTGGCAAACGATATATCCGCATCAGCTTATGCGCAACAGAGGCAGTATTGGAAAACGCTATCAAGCGAATAGAGACAGAATTAAAATTCGTATAAAAAATCAAAAATGAATATAACTATTGTCGGGGTTGGACTAATTGGGGGTTCTATTGGCATCCGGCTGAAAGAAACCCAGTTTGGAAAAAAGATAATCGGTGTAGAAAAAAACGAAGCTAATGCAAAAAAGGCATTACAATTAGGGCTTGTTGATGAAATCCAGTCATTGGATGAAGCAATTGCATCCAGCCGAATTATTATCTTAACTGTACCTGTAGATGCGATCATGAACATGCTACCAGCTATTTTGGATAAGGTGACGGATCAAGTTGTCATTGATATGGGTTCTACCAAGGCAAATATTTTAAATTTGATAGCGGATCACCCTAACCGGGGACGTTATATCGCAGCGCACCCTATGACAGGTACGGAATATTCAGGGCCGGAAGCGGCAGTTCCTAATCTGTATAAAGGCAAGGTAATGGTCTATGTCGAAGCATTCAAAACAGATGAAGATGCTTTCGAGCTAGCGGATGCTCTGACAGATCAGTTAGAAATGAAAACAACATTCATGACCGCAGAGGAGCACGATATGCATACCGCTTATGTATCGCACATTTCCCACCTCACTTCCTTTGCTTTAGCACTGACTGTTTTAGAAAAAGAAAAATCACAGGGTCGTATTTTTGAACTCGCAGGCTCTGGATTCGAATCCACGGTTCGCCTGGCAAAATCGTCTCCCGACATGTGGACGCCCATCTTTAAACAGAATCGCGCCAATGTATTAGAAGTATTGGAAGAACACATTAAGCAGTTACAAAATCTATATACGAAATTAGATAAAGAGGACTACGAAGGGTTGAATAAGCTCATCAAGAAGTCCAATAAGATAAAAAGAATCATCAAATAATTTCACCCATAAACTTGCAAAACACACAACAATAGTATACTTTTGTTGCATTATTAATAAAAATGACTTATTTGTTCACACGTCACGTCCATTTCCATCATCGCCATTTTGGCGATATGTAATGTAATGTGTTTCTACGTGAAGCAAAACCCCGAGTTATCTTTCTTGTATATTAATAATAGTAAACATTAAAAATCCTACATTTTGAAGAATCTTAAAATCGCTATCCAAAAATCGGGTAGATTAAATGAAAAATCAGTCCAATTGCTTAAAAACTGTGGTCTTGATTTTGAAAATTATAAAAGCTCCCTTATTACCACGGTAAATAATTTCAACCTGGAAATATTGTTCCTTCGTGACGATGATATTCCCGGATATGTTGCCCAAGGCATTGCTGATTTAGGTATTGTTGGCGAAAATGTTATTGATGAATCCCAGGAAAAAGTCACCTATTTAGAAAGGTTGGGCTTTGGACGCTGCACCTTAAAGATCGGAATTCCAAAAGATTCGGATATACAACAACTTCAGGACCTACAGGGTAAAGCGATCGCGACCACCTATCCTAACATCCTCCAGGAATTTTTGGCGGAGCATAACCTATCAGCTGAGATACAACAAATTTCGGGTTCTGTGGAGATAGCTCCTGGCTTAGGGTTGAGTGATGCGATCTGCGATATTGTTTCTACGGGTGGCACATTAAAAAGTAACGGACTTAAACCCTTTGCCGATGTACGTCGTTCTGAAGCCATTCTTATCGGTCGCGAAGGATTGACAGAAAATCCTATATTATGTGAACTATTACAGCGTGTACGGTCTGTATTGCGTGCGAAAGAAACAAAATATGTGGTATTAAATGTGGAAAAAAGCAATTTGCCAAAAATAACATCGCTCTTGCCCGGTGTTAAAAGCCCAACAGTTGTACCATTAGCAGAAGAGGGTTGGGTTGCTGTCCACACTGTTATTCCTGAAGATGATTTCTGGGACAAAATCAATAAATTGAAAGCCGCAGGCGCACAAGGTATTGTGGTCATGCCTATCGAAAAAATAATACTATAATGTTAAAACAGTATTCCTTTCAAAGTTTAACCGCTGCAGATATTGAACAATTGGTTGCGCGTAACACCGACGCTACGCATGCCATTCAAGACGCTGTATCGCAGATTATAAACGACGTTCGCCAACGTGGCGATCAATCTCTCCAAGAGCTGGCTTTAAAATTCGACAAAGTGGCATTAAAGCGGCTTTATTTAGAAAAAGAAGATATTGCAACATTGGCTACCACGATCACACGTGACCAACAGCGTGCGTTGGAGATAGCCTTTCAAAACATCCATAAATTCCATAGTAGCCAACTCCGTAGAGAACGCGTCGTGGAAACCATGCCTGGCGTAGAATGTTGGCGTGAGGCACGTCCCATCGAAAAAGTGGGCCTATATATCCCTGGTGGTTCCGCGGTTTTGCCTAGCACCTTGCTGATGCTCGGTATTCCGGCGCGTATTGCAGGATGCAAAGAAATTGTCGTCTGTTCGCCACCACAACAGACTGGAAAAATAAACGGGTTTGTGGCGTACTGCCTTCAGCTCCTGAAAATTGATAAAATATACCTCGTGGGCGGGGCACAGGCAGTTGCCGCGATGGCTTATGGTACCGAAAGCGTGCCTAAAGTGGACAAGATATTTGGCCCTGGCAATCAGTTTGTGACGAAAGCAAAGAGCATGATCCAGAGTATAACAAATGTTAGTATAGACATGCCCGCGGGTCCCTCGGAGGTTTTGGTTATCGCTGATCATACCGCCCAGCCGGCTTTTGTTGCAGCAGATTTACTAGCACAGGCAGAACACGGGCCGGACAGTCAAGCGGTTCTTATAACCACGTCTGCGGATATTATCCAGCGGGTTAATATCGAGCTTAAAAAGCAGCTGGACGTATTACCTCGTGCGGAAATAGCACATATGGCCCTTAAAAATTCGTACGCCGTTGCGGTAAACGATTTACAGGAAGCACTCGATTTCTCCAATCAATATGCACCTGAACATTTAATTTTGGAAACGGACGAATGGAAAAGTTTGCTTCCACGTATTATCAATGCAGGTTCGGTGTTTTTAGGCCATCTTACCCCAGAAAGTGCGGGTGATTACGCATCAGGGACCAACCATACGCTACCTACATCGGGCTATGCTCGTTCTTATTCTGGTGTATCGGTCGATTCCTTTGTCAAGAAAATCACGTTTCAGCATATCTCCCGCGAAGGATTGAACCATATTGGTTCTACCGTGGAGACATTAGCGGAGCTGGAAGGATTGCACGCACATAAGAATGCTGTAAGTATCCGAAAATAGCACACGCAATTCTTATCGGTTTTCCTATCTTTGCTGCACATTTATCAAACAAAAGAGAAGAAAGTTTTGTTCTATCTCTGTTGGGTAAATACTTAAACAAACGAACAGCTTATTATGGCAGATAATAAAAAACACATTATCGTTGTAGGTGGTGGATTTGCAGGTATAAATTTCATCAAATCTTTAGGAAAAAATCCTGCCTACAAAGTGACCCTGGTAGATATCAATAATTACAATTTCTTTCCTCCGTTAATTTATCAAGCAGCGACTGCATTCATCGAAGCATCAAATATCAGTATGCCTTTCCGTAAAATGTTTAAAAGACATAACGGCTTTGCTTTTCATCTCGGAAAGTTATTGAATATCCTTCCGGAGAGCAATGTTGTCGAAACAGATACGGGTAACCTAACATACGACTACCTGATATTAGCGACAGGAACGGAAACTAACTTTTTCGGCATGGAGAATGTGAAGAAAAAAGCGTTTCCGATGAAGAATATCACCGATGCTTTAGCTATTCGCAATAAGCTGTTACTAAACTTGGAAGATTACATTCAACGAAAAGATGACCCGAACCGTGAGACTTATCTAAACATTGTTGTTGCAGGCGGCGGTCCTTCTGGCGTAGAAGTATCGGGCATGATTGCAGAACTTAGTGAACGTATCGTAAAAAAAGAATATCCGGAATTAGCGGGATTAAAACCGAATATCCACTTGGTAGACGCAGCGCCAGCTCTATTAGGTCCTATGAGCAGCGTTGCTCAAAGAGAAGCACAGGAAGTTTTAGAAAAACTCGGTGTGGACATTACGTTGAATACTGCTGTTAAAGATTATGTAGATGATACCGTGATCCTGGCCAATGGTGCGGAAATAAAAACAAAAACATTAATTTGGACATCTGGTGTCATCGCCCGGGAGTTACCAGGACTACCTGCCGAAAAATTTGGAAGAGGGCGCCGTGTACTGGTCGATCAATTCAACGCCGTGCAGGGCTATAACAACATTTTTGCTATTGGCGACCTCTGCTTTCAGGATACGGATCCCAACTTCCCAAATGGTCATCCGCAACTCGCTCAAGTAGCGATGCAACAGGGTGTACGATTAGCAAAGAATATTATTGCGAAAGATCAAGGACAATCGTTAAAACCGTTCTCCTACATAGACAAAGGAAGTATGGCTATTATTGCCCGATATCATGCCGTGGCCGACCTGCCAAAATTTTCTTTTACAGGATTCTTTGCATGGCTTACTTGGCTGCTTATCCACCTCTTCCCTATTGCAGGCTTCCGAAATAGGTGGAAATTGTTGGGCAATTGGGTATGGTCTTTCTATTCTGCGAACTCAGGCCTTCGTTTAATTGTACGCAGTGAACGGAAACGGGATAATAATGAAGTGAGAACGAATATACACGGCTAATTTGATTTCTTAACATACATCAATAGATGTTATAAACACTTATAGTAATTTTGTTTTATCAAAAAAATAGAAATAAAATGAAAAAGTTAACGTTATTTTTTACCTTCCTATTCGTCTCGATAGGATTGTTTGCGCAGACAACTTGGACGGCAGATCCGTATCATTCTAAATTAGGTTTTACCGTGACTCATTTGGGTATTGCTGATGTTCCGGGGCATTTTGGCTCATACGACGTTTCTATCGTTTCAGCTAAAGAAGACTTTAGTGATGCGGTTATCGAATTGACAGTGCAGACAAATTCGATCGACACCAGAGTTGAACCACGGGACAATCATTTAAAAAGTGCAGATTTTTTTGATGTCGAAAAATATCCTACCATGACATTCAAAAGCACTTCTATCAAGAAAGCAGGAAAAGATACTTTTACCCTACAAGGTAACCTCACTTTATTAGGTATTACCAAACCGGTTACCATGACGATGAAACATCGTGGAACGACTCAAAATCCAAATGCTGACGGTGCTCCTGTAGCAGGTATTCAAATCACTGGACAAATCAAACGCTCTGATTTTGGCTTAGGTGCTGGCTTTCCTGCACCTATGATCAGTGACGAAGTACATATCAAAGCTGATGGCGAATTTGGTCATAAAAAAGACTAAAAATAACGCTCATAAAGAATAAGAAGCTCAACAATAGTTGGGCTTTTTTAATTGGACATACTAATGTATGCCGGACAAGCATTCTCTCTAGAATCATATTATTACCGACAAACTGTCTGCCACCGTTAAATCTGGATGAAATTTAGTAAATTCGGACTATACAAAATGATAACTATAACCTTTGTTTATGAATACACGTCCTAAAATACCTTTAATTACGGTTGCCATTTTTATCTGTACATTCTGTTTATCTGACGCCTTTGCCCAAAAGGTACACCTTGGGGTAAACCAAAGTTTATCCAGTTTCCGACAACGCGAGTTTAGCCCTGAAGGAAATTATCTCTTAACCCTTGATGATAAAAAGACAGCCATCTACAATATCCGAAAAAGACAATATGTCAACTTTATAGATGTTCCTGAGAAAAGCTATATCATTCCTCGGGACGAACAATCCTTCTATCTTGCTCATCATATGGAGGCGGGATACTCTACACCTGTTGATTACCTATATATAACGCAGTATAATTTTCGCGACACCCAACCGCAGAGAACCGACTCTATATCCCTCGCCCCATTTGCCGAGATTGCCAAAGAAATCTATTACAACTCCACGTTTCGGATAGCATCGCCCCAGATCTGGCACCACAATATCGAAACAAAGCAGCTCTGCTTTATTGTGATGATCACAGAGAAAGAAACAGTTGCAGAAAGACAATACCTTGCTACTGTAGATTTAGACTCCTATACTTTAACGCTAAAAAACCTAGGAGTGCATCATCATGTAAACAGCATATCAACCGATGGACGACACATATTCGTGGCAACACCATCAGATATCCTCAAGTACACCCCACAGACCGATAGCTTATCCTATATCCTCCCTATCCAAGATAAAAAAGACGCCTATGCGACTATAAAAACAATGAACAACAAGTTGCATATCCTGAGCAATAGATATACGCTCTATGACTATATTGAGGACAAAGTAATAGAAACCAAAAGCATCACGCCGTATTTCTATGAAATGCCAGATGGCAGCTATTCGATAAGTAGCAATGAAAATTTCATAGTCACCAAAGATGACCAGGTCTATCTGATTGACAATAGCAAACAAGAAAGATCTGATTATAATACTTACAATATCATCCAGATCAACGATCATTTACGACGTCCATTTAACAGAATAGGTGGCCTTTCATCATTTCCTGGAAAACACATCAGCTATAATGGCTCCTTAAATCTATTAGCCTTCAATCATGATATTTTGGATATAGATCATGGGTACCTATTCTCCATGATTGATACTTTACAGCAAAGAATAGAGGTCATAGAGTTTACGGACAAACCTGGAAATATGTTGATCGGGAGATACAACGAGTTATTTGAAGTCGACTTAGCTACCCAACAAATACGATATACCCCTACAATCAACTTTCCTACTTATCTATCAAACCTTCTCTTTGGTAAAGAAAAAAATACGGATTATGACTTTAAGGATACCACATTATATTATTACAATAGTGATCTTGGAAACTATGAATATCCTGTTGTAAAATATAGAGATAAGTTCCATCGCGTTTACAATATGCACGACCAGCCAACCCATCTTGTCAATGACAGTCTATTTTATTGGTTTGCTTCGTATCAAAATAGTATCCCTTTAAACAATGGTAACATAGAACTGTCCGAAAACCAATATACACTATACGTCAGTAAAAACAACCAGATCAAGAAGATTGATCTCAGAGTCAATCTGACCAACTATTACGAAAATGACACAAGCCCTTTTATGGTATTTGACCATTCGAGGTTCATCGCAGATAAAAAGCTCCTGGTTATCTTCTTTAATGCGGCTAATTACGGAAACCCCATACAACACTGGATAGATCTCGAAAAAGGAAAAATCATCAACACGACCAAATATAAGCTACTGACCTTTAAAAGTGACAATTCAGTTTACCTTACCGAAGACGGGTTCTTTTCCAGTAGTCATGAGAAAGTCGACATACCCTTTGACAATTTCTTGCTGTCAGGACTACTACACGAAACAAATAAATCATACACCCATATCCGGAACAATACCTACGCATTTGCCAGTATATACAGAGACAGTGTTTATATTGTGGATTTTTCTGATAAAACCCGGCTCTCTATCCCTATTAAGGAAGGTGTCCGCAAAATCATTAAAGATCCGCATTCACCTAATCTCTTTATCCTGAACAAAATGGATCAATTGATCATATGGAATACGGAAACGCTGACGAACCCAATACATATAAACATTTTGTGTAAGTCCCGTTTTGATATGTCCAAAAGCGAAACGGTCATTGAACATCCAGAGACACTCTTGCTATCATCCGACAACTTGTATGCGGCAACGGGTAGCTACAAATCTGCCCTTTATTGGAACGCCGATTTCAACCCTGACTTCAACTATATAGACACTCACTACAATCGTCCGGATATCGTACTTCAGGACTTAGGTTATAGTGATCCGGATTTTTTAACACACATCGAGCAAATAATCGACAAAAGAATAGCGCGAAATAAACAAACTACTCCGATCACACATGATATCAGATTTGACTATGCTAAAACCTCAAAACTATTGATCACCCCCGAACAGAAATTTGTCCTAAATGCATCTTTTGATGAACCTCTACAAAATGTGAAAGGTTATACCATATATGTCAATGGGGTTAAGTTAAAATCTGTCGAAAACCTCCAAAGCAATGTTGTGATCGATAGCATTGAGCTATACAACGAAATCAACAAGATCAGTATTGTTCTAATTGATGAGAACGGAAATGAAACTACTGGGGACCACCAATATATCAAAGGATATCAAAAATCAAAAACAGATATTTACACTGTTGCAATAGGAATATCAAAATACCAAGACAGCACGTATAATTTGACATATGCGCGCAAAGATGCTGAAGATATTAGTTCGACCTCAAAGTTACTATACACTTACGACAACCAATACAACCTACAGATACATGACAGCGAAGCGACGTTGGAGAACATCCTATCCAAGACAAAAGAGTTTCTTCGCGATATAAAACCGACAGATCAAGTCTTTATCTATTTTGCCGGGCATGGGTTACTCGATGAGGAGAAAAACCTTTACTTGGCACCTCATGACATGAAATTCGACAAACCTATAGACAAGGGTTTGTTAATAGACAACTATCTAAAAGTGTTAGAAGATGTTCCATCGTTGTACAAATTACTGATCATGGATGCTTGCCATACCGGTTTGGATGACGATTATATCACACCTGTGTATTACGAATATAATGAAGAGGAAGATCTAAAAATCATTAAACGCGGTTCGATCGCCCAATCAATGGATAAAAATAAGCCTCAATTAATAGACTTCGCATTCGAAACACTAAACCAAGGGAATGGCATCGACATTATTGCCGCCTCTAGTGCAAGCGAGTATGCCATCGAATCAGCTAGTGCCAACAATGGTATATTCACCTATAATTTTATCAATAGTTTGCTGAACATAAACAACGACCTCGATCAAAACAACTATTTGGACGTGTACGAGATCATTAAAGACGCTTCTTTGAATACTTTGAAGATGACCCAGGGGCAACAGAGACCCATGTTGAGACAGGCTAACCAAGATTTCAAGAACTATCTGATTGAGATTAAAGACACCCGAGAAGGGAAGATATTCGAAGCGGCAAAAGGATTCGATGATATCAATTATCTACAAGCGGCGATAAAAGATGGGTTTGATCTGAACAAAAAACAATCTGGACTAACCTTATTGATGTACGCTGCGAGACAAAATAACCTTCAAGCGATCAACATATTGCTTCGCAACAATGTAGATATAGAAGAAGCTTGGCATTTCGATAGACAACCGGCTATCTACTTTGCGGCCTATAATGATCACACTGCGGCAACTGAAACCTTGTTGAATGCCTACAAACAGCGACAGATTCGTATCAAATTATCACGAAACGGTCTGGACAATATTCAAAAAAAATCAAAGAAATGCTATGAAATGATACGTGCGGACGTTGATATTGTGGATTGAGAAATCAAGTCGATATGAAATTTAAAACGAATATTATGAATAAATTAATAATAGTTGTATTTGTGGTATTTGCTTTTTGGGCTATCGGAAATACAGGTTCAGAAAAACCGGTGGGCAAACAGATAAAAGTACTACAAATAAATGCATGGCATGGCGCGACTGCTGTACCCGGCGGCTTTAAAGGACTACTAGGAATTATCGAGCAAATAGACCCGGATATTATACTCCTCTGCGAAACAAAGCATAACAATATCAATGTTGTCACTAAGTTAGTAGATACCCTAAAAATATTAGGCAAGATATATTATGGAGAAACGAGCAATGGAAGCGCAAGTTTAATGTCGAAGTATCCAATAGAAAGTGCAAACGCGTGCTGTGCATCAGAGGTTCAAGGACCAATGGCGAAAGCTTACATATCCATTGAAGGTCACACATTGGCCGTTTATTCGGCACATTTAGATTATAAACATTATGAATGTTATCTTCCCCGCGGATACAGCGGCGTCAGTTGGAAGAAAATCGCCTCTCCTATTGATAATGCCGACTCGATTTTAAAAGCCAATAGGCTCTCAGAAAGGGATGAATCGATAAGCGCTTTTGTGAAAGATGCTAAGGTTGAAATTGAAAAAGGAAACCTAGTTTTGTTGGGAGGTGATTTTAATGAACCATCTCACATGGATTGGCAGGCAGACACTAAAGATATTCGGGATCACAATGGTCTGGTTATTCATTGGGATTGTTCCGTTATGCTGTCTGAGATGGGCATGATTGATTCGTATCGACAAAAATTTCCTGATGCAGTCAAATATCCTGGATTTACGTTTCCATCTGCAAACAATGCAGTACCGGTCGACAAGCTCACCTGGGCTCCAGAAGCGGACGAAAGAGATCGCATAGATTTTATATATTATTATCCTAACTCGGCGTGGTCGTTGAGTAACGTGTCCATCGTAGGGCCGGAGGAAACCATAGTAAGAGGAAAGGTAAAGGAAAGGGACTCGGAAGATTCTTTTATCGTACCGACAGGTATTTGGCCAACGGACCATAAAGCTAATTTGGCAACATTTATGATTGAGAGGAGTATGACGTCAAAAAAGTAATAAGATGGTGGCGTTTCTATACGCTATATTCGGGATAGGATGTGCCTCTTAAGGTCATGGAAGATAATCGCTATCCGGTTCACTTCCTGTTCGGAGAACCTTCGCTATCTGTTCGGACTCTATTCGGACTCTGTTCGCCAATTTACCGTATATTTACCGTGTCACCAACGTGTAATTACCGTGCGCGGCTCGGTAACTACACGGTAAAATACCTTAAAAAACACGGTCAATGGGCGAAGAAAGTATAAAGGAAGAGCGAAGCAGATATGTGTAATAGTATAGCTTAGCTAATCATAAATGTAATCGCCAACTACCGGCAAATAGGTTCCGTCTTCATTCATATATTTCCATTTACCGCCTTCCGAAATAAGAACCGGAAATAGATCCTGAGGCTTACTACCTCGAAAAAGTGCATCGCTAATCTTAATACCATCATACACTGCAGGAAGAATAATCGCACCCGTGCGGTCCGCAATCCCCCACTTATCACCCTGTTGCAACAAAAAATATGCTTGGTCAAATGTACCACGAATGAAGCTATATTCGATCGGGATCACAATCTCCCGCGTACGGACATTTCCCAGCCCCATATTCCAATTGTTGTTTTTTGTATTGAACAAGAGTACAAATTCGTTCATGATTATCTCGTGCGGCAACAGTGCCCCCAGATTTTCCGTATCCTGCATGGGAAATATAAAATTACCGGTGGTGTCGACATACCCCGCACGCATCTGTCTATAATACTCTCCTGTATAATTGGCCACTAATCCGATACCGGAAGCAGAAAACGGGTCGGCTTTGGCAAATGTAGGCTCTAAAATAACGTTGCCCTGTTCGTTAATATATCCTACCCCCTGTTCGCCTTCTATAATGGCCATTTTATTGATAAAGCGATGGAGTATCGGGTATCTACGTGGGGCAGTTTGTTCGCCGGTGTCATCATACCTATCCCGATAGGTGAAATTACTTATATCATACGTATCCGACAACTCCTCCAATAGCAGTATATCATAGAGCTTTCCCGTTTTTGAATCATCTGATACCAAGATCACTTTGTCCGAACCTACATCGTAAACCGCTTTGTACGGCAGATTATATACTGTACGGTATTTGCCATGATACAAAGCGAAAGTGCCGTCCCCGGTATACTGCATGAGGTATGTGTCATCCGTAACAGGATAGATTTGTTTTAAATCTTCATCGATCAGTCGGCTGCCTGTAAAATCATAAAGATGAATAAGTTGGCTATCGTAGTCGCCGTCTTTGGCTATGATGAGTCCACATAGACTATCCAGAACCTCTACATCACGATATTGGATAGGTATAATTTCGCGTTGATGAGTGCGATCATAGATACCTGTCAGTTCGTCGCGCTTTACTTTAATAAACGATGAGGGAAAAGACCGGTCCATAGAAATGGCTTGGTATTCGCCTGGAATAATCGGCTCTCCATTGTGATCAAAGAGGTTAAAAACGCCCTGCTTTTCTGCACGGATGTAAGGTAGGTCTTCCCGACCATCGAATGCGTAATCTGCTCTTTCCACCTCGTAGAATTGTGGTGATATTGTCTTTCCGGAATCTGCAAAATATAATCCATATAAAGCATTTGTATGGAACTTAAATACATTAATCCCGTTACTTCCCGAGGAGTAAAACGTCTCGGACAAATGAGCTATCTGACCATTTTCTACCTCAAAAAGTACTTCGTGTTTTTTATTTAATAGATAGGATATGTTGTTTTTGCGACCTACAAAATAATCATCGTATATCATCAGCTCATCGTATTCATTGGGGATGATGACGTTACCGCCAAGATCAATGACACCGGTCTTACGCTGTTTGGTTGTGAGCAGATAATCGCCTCGGTAACCCAGGTAATAATTGGCATTCGGTCTTGTAATCTTATCATAGTCGAAAGGCACAACTAGTGCCCCATCCTGTCCGTATGCACCATATTTACCTTCCTTCGCGATTATGAGCATCCCCATCAAAACCTCTCCCTCTAAGAACTCTTCCTGAGTGCGTATGTTTACCGTGACCGCATGACCGTCTTTAGAAAACGAGGTGACCCAGTTGTCGCCCCGCATACCATGATGGATATGATCGTACTGAAACGGTATCAGGACATTCTCCTGCCAGTCGATAATACCCCACTTGCCGCCTTTTTGCGTATATACGTACCGCTGTGGAATGGTACAGCCACCGCAGTAATCAAATTTGTCGTAGGCACCGCTGACTATTTTCTGTTGGGTTTTATGGTATAAATACCACTTACCGTCTTGCATGACATCGAAATACTCACCATCCAGATAGCCGATATCCTCAAAAAACGGTAGTACGGTATTGTCTGGCAGATACATGCTTATCTTATTATCTTTCTTGAGCTTCCAGAATTGTTGGAATTTGATGTCGACTTCGTCATAAGCCGCCATAAGCAACACCTCTCCGGTCGGGGATAATACGCCACATCCACTATCAGCATGGTACTTCAGCACATTTTTAGGCAACCCTCTTCCGTTTTTTTGCTCCTCCTCGTACGCCTTTATGGCAACAGGATCGTTTACGATGACACCATTAGTCTCGGAGATTATCAATTTTTCTCCCTTGCGGTTGATGTATACGATCTGATTATTTTCCTGTATCCGCGCCAGGCCACCGTCAAACGGTTGTAGGATCGTATTTGTACTTTCCTGTGAGGTCGTGTACACCACCTGCCCACTAGCAACAGATATACTTAGTCCGAGCAATAGACAGGTTATTTGAAAAGCGTGCATACTAATAGTGTTTCTGTTTAGATTTAACAGTTGATTTTTGTCCGTTACTGTCTACAAAATAATACCACTCGCCATCTTGAACAAGAAGAGGCCATGTCTTATCGATACCGTAGCTGTTTCTACGTATGTCGTCATACATGGGTTCTATCAGCACTTTGCCCAAGCTATCGACCAAGCCGTACTTTTCGTTTTTGGCTACAATCCTATTAGGATAGTCGAAAACCGACTCCACGTAGTTATAAACCGCAGGCAGTACCTGTGTCCCGTCTCGACGGATCAGTCCGAACAGCTCTCCTTTGCGTACCTGTAACAGTTCCGAGTTACCGCTTGTCGCCGTCACTTCATCGTATTCAAAAGGCAGTATAGCGTTTCCTTTTAGATCAACGACTCCATATAGATATCTGTTTCGTGAACGGCCTTCCTCATTCGCCACTTTTTGAGCTGCTAATGCCACGCCTTCGTAAAAATCATCGACCTGATCGATGTCCTCGAAGCGTTTTTCTATCCCCTTTTCGTCGATAAAAAGGTTACCTTCATCAGCATACACCTTCTTGAGGCCATGGTAAAACTCGCCGTTTCGGAGATCTTTAACGTGCGGAAACCGAATAAGGTGGTAAGATCCCAACCTGCTCCATTGCGGGTTATCATACACTTTTTTTCCATTCAGATCTGTGAGGCGGTACGTATCGTCCCTCAATTGTTGCATCAAAAATCGATTGTTGATCAGTTCGAAGTCTACCACGTCGGAAGGGAGCGGAATAGGTTTTTCCTGCTTGATATCGTAGACGTACAACTCATACGTATAATCCGGAAGCGTTTTTCGGATTTTTATCCATTCGCTCGTTAATATCGTGATGGTCTGCTGGGCCGGTTGGATCACGGTCTTCTTTAATTTAAGATCGAATAATCCTATATCAAAACCCGTGATATCTGCCTGTGTTGTCCGGGATAGTGGAATAAACCTACCGTAAATGCCATGCTCATATTCTACTGCACTGGCGGAAAACTGATAAGACAGGTCGTGTTCATAGTGTGGGGGTACCATCTCCGCCCCCTTTTCATCCAACATTCCGAACTTACCATTTCGCGTCACTTCAAAAAATGTGCTGCCCATGTAATATACTGGCCGTACCGCCTGATATTTATCTGGGGCGATGAAGATCTTTCCTTGCCAATCTGCTACGCTTACCGATTGCCCTTTCTTTATCTCGATGACGTAAGGCTGCTGTTCCATCTCGACCTCGTGTTGCAAGCGCGCTTTAAGCTTCTCGTCCTGATTGTGACTCGGCTTTGG
Organism: Sphingobacterium corticibacterium; assembly: GCF_004208525.1. Taxonomy (GTDB): domain Bacteria; phylum Bacteroidota; class Bacteroidia; order Sphingobacteriales; family Sphingobacteriaceae; genus Sphingobacterium; species Sphingobacterium corticibacterium. The sequence goes on from NZ_SGIT01000001.1 coordinate 1,073,886, forward strand.
TGCCGTCATCGAGATTACGGGCGCCGAATAGGACTTACTATGGCCTGCCGCCGATAAAAAGCTAATTTCATCGTATTCAAAACCGATTACGGCTTTTCCCTTGGTATCTATTACGCCATATTTACCGTTTTTCTTTGCCGTAGCCAGTCCTCGTATGAAATCGTTTATAATCTCGAACTCCGGAGCAGCCACAACTTGTTGTTCCGCCGGATCGAGTATCCCATATCGGTCGTTTTCTTTAAAAATCAACTGATCCGAATCTGCTATCGATTTATAGTCCGAATGTCCGTAGGATATTAATTTGCCCGATGTATTGAATAAAAAAGACTTCTTTTCTTTAATCCCTTCAAATAGCGTGTTCTTGCCGTTTGGAAGAAAACGCATGAATCCTTCGTATTCTACCGGGACAATCAGCTCGCCGCTATTAAGCGCCAGTCCTGCAAGCTCGCCATTCCTAACTTCCACATACTCGTCGTTAAAAAAATCACTCACGTATTCGTAGACTGGTTGCTGCATTGTGGTGCCGTCCAGGGCAGATACCCAGCCCCAAAGATTATCTTCAGCAATGGCGATCACATTTTTATTGATAGGCTCTGCGTCCTGATACTGGAGCGGTACGACAATATCGCCGTTTTCATTCGCGGCTCCTACCTTACCATTCTTTTTTAAAATGATGAATTTATATTTGTAAGGAATGCCTTCATACCATTGCCCGTCGTACTCGGCATGCAGCTTGATGTTGTCGTATTCGAAAGGAACGATGAGGTTTCCATCTTCTTTCAATACGCCGTACGCCCCGTCTTTAATGACCACAAATAGATCTGCAGCATGCTCTTCTACTTTATCTATCGTATGTCCAGAAAAAGGATGAACATAATATTCCCGGCCTTGTTTTTTTATTTTTACCAAGGGAGACAGATAATCGCCGAATGCTACAGAGCTTACCACTTGTGGTTCTTGAGAAAACCCCAAGCAAACGGATAAAAATAGAATTATAGATAACAGATGTTTCATCTTATAGTATTTTTGTTCAAAAATAGCCTATTATCCCAAAACATGCTATACCTGAATTCCAGTAGTTTTGAAGCGGTATGTTAGAAATACCGGAAAAAGGGGATTGTATTGGTTCACAAGTATCTGTACTTTTGAGGGTAATGCAAAAGCTCAATATCAAAAACAACAGCGCACTGGCAGCACCAGTCATACTGAGTGCGCTATTTACGTATAGTCTCACGAATTACCTCTTTTTGGAATCTTTAGGATACCACGGTTTACTTTTTACTGCTGGTTCGCTGGTTTGTGTGTACCAGATCGGTTTTTTCCTCTGCACTTTCATAATTCGTATCATATTCAAAAAACGAATTGTTAATAGGTCGTTATTTCACGTCTTAATACTTATTATATTACCTTCTTTTTTCGGCCTTACCGTCCAAGCACAGGAAAAAAAAGTCTCGTGGGATGATTATATATATACTACAGCATGGGGATACCTCTACTCCGATGCTAGTGAGCGCTCACAGCGTTTGGGGGTATTTGCAACCCATGCAGCCATTATCGTACTTGATTCTACGACTTCATACTATCACGTAATGGTTTCAAACGGCGATATCGGCTTTATCGAACGGCAACCACTGGTCGGTCGGCTATTCGCCAGTAAATACTACGGCGAACCTTCTGAATATTTTTACCGTGGCAAAGAGGGCTTTCAGTCTCCACATCGGTATGTACAGGTTGCGGAGCTGCGTGTGCGAAGCGGACCATCGACCGAATGCAACGTAGTGGGCAAGGTCGCTATTAACGAAATGGCATTCTTCGATTACTGGCCATTATATGAAGATGGATGGGTATATTTTGGTGACACACGACACCGGGAACCGAAATATATACAGGCCAAATATCTGGGTGTAGAGCTTAAATATGAGGATGTATGGCAAGCTTACAAGTCTGTAGAAGGCAAAGATTTACAACGGGAGCTGATCTTCGTAGGACGGCTTCGGGAGATTGCATGGAAAAATAACCATAAGCATTTACCACAAACGCTGCGCTTGTATGAAGAGGTGTATCATCGGGCAGGACAAAAAAATCCTCGGATCGATATAGAACAGGAATTACTGCTGGCCGAACAGATTGGGTTGAAACCTGATCATAGCACATACCTCCAGGAATGGATCAGGTTAGACGCGCACTATAGGATTCGTGGGACAATATTGCATGACGGAAGAATATCGGATCGACAGGCGCAGCAGATTGGCCTTAAATATGCGAAGAGTATCCCGGACGCCCCCGAGTGCGGATGGGAGCCATTACATTTTTACCTAGACAAAGACGTTGTCTTAGCTTTTGAGACATACAATGAAGAGAAGATAGCAGGAAGCGTTTTTAGCCTAGCTCTTACAAAGGATAACGCGTGGATAGTGGGAAAAGAAATCATTGATGGCACGTACGCTGAAAATGATTTTATCCGAAAATTCGGGCGTTTCATTGATGTAGATAGAGTATTTGCACCTCATGTTTATCGCATCATGTTGGGAGACGCAGGCTTTTATCAGATTACCTTCGAAAATGGTCGTCCGATTTTATTCCAATGCTTTTTTTACTGCTGATCGATTCGCTAAAAACTGGATTTCACTATGGTCACAATCGATCAATATTAGCGATGCATTGTTTTCCATATTAAGATTTGGCAACTTTAAGTGACAAATCATAATTTAATACCATGTATTCGGATACAAATATCCGTAATTTGGATCATCGGGTTGATTTCTCGCTTTCTACCTTTGAACTATCAAAATATATTAGTTATGCAAACAAAAAAATTAGGTAGTCAAGGACTTGAAATACCCTTAGTAGGATTAGGCTGTATGGGGATGACAAGCTTAGCAGGTGCCGATGTGTACGGAAAAGCAGATGAAAAAGAGTCTATCGCCACGATCCATCGTTCTCTCGAATTGGGTGGAAATTTTCTAGACACCGCCGATCTTTACGGTCCACATTTTAATGAACAATTGATCGCAAAAGCCATTGCCGGAAACCGTAACCAATACATCATCGCAACGAAATTTGGATACGAGATAGATGATAACGGTCAGATGACCTGGAGAACCAATGCCAGCCCGGAATACATTAGAAAATCAATCGATCGTTCGCTTAAAAACCTGAATACAGACATCATCGATTTATATTATCTGCACCGCCCCGATCCCAAAGTACCAATCGAAGAAACGATTGGTGCCATGGCAGAATTAGTGCAAGCGGGAAAAGTAAAACACATCGGTGTTTCTGAGATCGATGCAGATTTGATCAGACGTGCACATGCTGTGGCTCCTATCACGGCAGTTCAAAATGAAGTTTCACTATTCAGTCGTGATGTGGAAACAAATGGCGTATTGAATACAGTTGACGAATTAGGCATTGGATTAGTAGCATATTCACCTTTAGGCAGAGGTTTTTTGACGGGTGAGTTAAAATCTCCAGATGATATGCCGGAAGATGATTTTCGTAGAAACATACCTCGTTTTCAAGGAGAACAATTTTACAAAAACATTCAATTAGTAAAAGAACTTGAAAAAATGGCGGATGAAAAGGGATACAGTACTTCACAGTTAGCCATTGCCTGGCTCATTCAAAAAGGAATTACGCCTATTCCCGGAACGAAAAGAGTGAAATATGTAGAGCAAAATATAGAAGCTACAACTATTCGATTTACGGAAGCTGAATTGCAAAAAATTGAAGAAATACTTCCCGTTAATGCAGAAACAGGTAATCGTTCTTTTGATTTTCCTGAATAAGGAAACAGGTTAAAAAAGAGCTTCTTCACAACTGGGAAGCTCTTTTGTTATATAAATCACTAAATTTATACACAATATATTTCATCGTAAAACAATGGCTCTATCCAACGAAATACATATACACATCGACTCTGTAGCTTCCTATCACGAGATGATGGGTATAGAAAAACCGATGCATCCTTTATTTAGTATCATCGATTTTTCAAAGATTACGTATTCCCATCCGAAAGAGACATGCTACATCCATACCAATTTATACAACATCAGTGTCAAATCTGGTGCAGATTGTGTTTTACAGTATGGTCCACATCACTTTGATTTTACGCAGGGAGCGATGTCCTTTTTTAAACCCGGACAAACCATCAAAGTAGATCCTAATGCCGCTATAGTAAAATATGGTTTTACCATCAATTTTCATCCCGATTTTCTGCGTACTTTTCCTTTGGATAAAAAGATACAACGCTATGATTTTTTTGAATACAAAGTCAATGAGGCATTGTTTCTTTCAGATGAAGAAAAAGCTCAGTGCAACACCATTGCTAAAGGCATTGAAACCGAATACAAGAGTAAAATCGATAGTTATAGTCAGGAAGCGATCGTGAGTTTTCTGGATCTGTTGCTGGTTTACGGAAAACGTTTTTACGACCGGCAATTCATCACCCGAAAAACACATCAGCAACCTATTGTGGTTCAGTTTGAAGAATTATTGGATGCATACTTTCAAGAGGAGCTTCATTTGCAAAATGGTTTGCCCAACGTGAAATATTTTGCGGAAGCCGTACACATGTCACCCAATTACTTAAGCGATCTTCTGAGAACATCAACAGGTAAAAGTGCCCAAAGCCATATCCAGGGTAAGCTGATTGATGTCGCCAAAACCATGCTCAGTTCTACATCACTTTCCGTTTCCGAAATCGCCTACCAATTAGGTTTTGAGCAACCTCAATCGTTCAACCGCTTATTTAAATCCAAAACGAATCAAACACCGTTGGAATTTCGGGCAAGGTTCAATTAAATCTTTCAATTAACCATTTTTATACATAGCTGTATGTCACGCTAAGTACGACATCAGGGAGTTATTCCATTTCTATGAGATGAACAATATCCCTACCCAGCTTTTAATAGATTATTTGGCATACCTTTAGCAGTACTTTCTGCATTGATCAAAAATGTTAATAGGCTTGGTTAAACGAAATCTTTGAAAAGAAAACCGGCAAATGGCTCTGTGTGATAGAAAAGGAATTTTGGACAGATGATCATACACTTTATTTTGGATTGGTCGCCGAATACTAGAACCGATTTTAACAATGGCAGAATGAAAGATCTATTTACCCTATACTTGATAACAGCCTTCCTTTTCCTGGCATGTGGGGGCAAAACGGAAAAGAAAACACCGGAAACAGAATCAATAACAGAAGATCTTGGAAAGGACAGTATAAGCACAAAACCAAGCGAAAGACCTACTACTACTGAATCAGACTTATTGGTAACCCTTCCCATTAGGCACTTTCCGATAATTGACAGTACAAATTTTGAGAATTTTGAGAAAACAGGAATACCTGACAAGGGTTACCTGAAACGTATTAACTTTAATACTGAACATATAGAGACCAAAAATTTCAGGTTAAATTACAAGATACCTTTTTCTGAAAACTTTACATCTGTTGTGGTAACCTATCAAAGCGGTGACCATGAGCTGTTCACATACTTGATTACAGTCAATAAAGAAAATAAAGTTATAGACAGGCTGGAAGTAGCATATGACGAAACAGCCGAATCGGCATTTATGAAAACAAGTACAATCGAAAAAGATAAAATTGTGCTGACAAAAATAAATTGGATGAGTGAGGAGCCTATTTATGAAACTCAAACATACATTTGGCAAGCCGATGGTAAGTTTAAAATGGTTCAATCTGGCACAAAATGATAATAAATATTGTCAAAATATTCCCTCAAACCCCATTCTTGCTTGTAGTGGAGCCGGAGAGTGTAGATCTTTATCCGTAACTCACTAATAGTATATCGACTCGTAAAGAAGAGGTAGAATCTTTGTTGCAATTTACGAAATAAACTTAGGAAGGATTTTTCCAACTTATTTTGACTGCAGATAACGTTGGAAGTTCTAAACGCTGTTCCTTTATTATTTCGAATCCTTGTTTTAAGTAAAAGTTTAGCGGAGGTAAGTAAAGTTCACCGTTAATTCTACTGTCATCATTATGGTCGATCACCCAGCCGTAAAGTACTTCTTCATTAGCTTTTAACTGCATCATTACTTTCGAACCGATACGATGACCTTGGATGGCACTCGAAAGGATTATTGCAAACCATTTTTCGTGATTGCGAAGAAATTTTGTTGCCCATCCAACAATTTCATTATTTAATTTAACAAGAATATGTGTGGGACTTTCTAACCCATTGATATAGCTGTCAAAATCATCTATCCGATCGTAGGCTAACTTCGCTGGATACTCCAGATTCCAAAGTTTCATAACGCTTTCTTTCTCAACAGGGGAAAGTGAATCGGTAGAATAATTCACGCCTATTTTCTCCACTTATTTCTTGATCTAGTTTATAAATTTGCTCATAACATGAAGGCGAGGATGGTTTCAGTTGTTCTGGTTGGAGATGACGAGTTGAAGACAAATCTTGGAGCGTGAGTGGGTGGATATCCATGCTTTCTAGATTTTCGGCCAAATTGCCTCAAAATATTCACAAACAAGCTCCATATTTTCGGACGGTTTCAAGCCATTATCACTGAGTTCGCGTGTGTAATAATCCCAATGAACTTTTTGCCAATAGTTTAAGCTTCTATCTCCTTCACCTTCAATAAAAGCGTATTCCGCTGTGATATCTTTAAACATTACCACCTCCACTTTAACCGTTTTGGTTATTGCCTGGGGAATTCCATGCCAATCGGTCACGATAGCCATATCTCCGATTGCAGGTAGCTTTTCTTCGTGGATTTGTAACCCGTGCAATGAATGTGTGGTAGCTTGTTTAATACCTTTGCGTACGAGTTCGGCACATTCATTTGCATCCTTTTCGTTGTCGCAAAAGTAATAAAACGGTGGTATTTCTACACCGCTATATTCCGGCATTTCATTTTGAAATTCTTTCCAAAAACTATCTGTCATATCAATTTAATTAACCTATGATCTATCACAATTTACGAAATAAATAGAGGAAGTATGTGGCCATAATGAACCAATGCCACCATTTGCTACGCCCGCACTTTTTCTTCCCCTCATTTACTATCCGTTATAAACTCGGGGTAATCCTCTGTAACTTTCCTAACATCAAACACCATCGCTGCTCTTTCCGCATCTTCATGAGGATTTGAAATCTCAATCTTACCCAGATTAGCAAGTTCTTTCAATCGATAAAAGAGAAATATATCGCCCACGGAAGTATCGCAAAACTCATCCCAGATTTCACAGAGCGTATACCCGACCACGTAAGAAGACCTTTGGGGCACATCGCTACACCGATTTAAAAGATATTGGTCAAAAAACGTCTCGTCGCCACTTAGGTAGCTTCCAGATTTACTGAATAGATGTATCACCGATTCTTTAGCACGAATATTCTCCCAAAGTGAGACATAATACTGAACATCGTCTTCACTTAACTTTTCAAAGTGTTTAGCGGCTTCCAAAATATTCTCGGCTCGCATAACCTGTAAGGAAGTAAGGTTCAATTTTACCCCTTTTTCATTTCGAAAATCCATATTACGAAAATTGAGCTTATAAATAGATACTGACAATTCCTTCAAAGAGTAAAGAAAACGTGCTGTAGTAATCCTTTCGTTGGCATCATCGCCTAGCCATAAATATATATTCCTATACCGATCATAGGAAGACGTAATTTTTTCTAAGAGAAGCAGATTGTCATCGATAAAATTATTCGCTCCTTCGGATTGGATAGATCCCAAAACATTCTGCCACCATGATTTCCGTTTGTCAATTGCACCCATATCATCAAGGTCACATAGTGGACCAAGACCAAGTGAATCGGTAAAACCTGATATATCCCCTAGATGAGAGTCGATTAGCTGACTTTCAGTTAATAGAGTCTTTCCAGAAAAACCAAATGTAATGTGAAGATCTTTTTTTGACATTATAGTCCAATTATCATCCTTCAGCAACCTCTCCAAATATTCCACCTTAGATTCTTCAGCGTCAAAAAGACGTTCGTACAATTCGACAATTTTATCTACAGTATTAAAGGTAAGTTGGTAATTAACCGAACTGGCTATTGAGGTCGAATTCGGTTACTTGAGCCAACAAATCTGCGTCGATAGCAGCACTTTTCTCGATATTGAATACCGTCTGTTGACTCACTCCCAATTCTCTGGTTAATGCTTCCTGTTTCATCCTCGACAGTTCGCGGATACCGCTGATTTTTCGTCCTATATGGTTTGTCGTGTTGGTTGTACTCATAAGTCCAAAGTTAACAAATATTCAGCGTCCAAGATATGAAATATCTGAGATGGCACAAAACAAGAATAGCGTTGTACGATACGAAGGCTACTGGTTTTATACAAGCTGTTTTGGTTCAGTACGTGAATGATGCTGTTTTTATTTGTGTAAACCAAAATAAATTTGATATGAAGAAGAAAAAGAAAGACAAGATTGTAACAGTAGACATGTATCACACATATCTGAAATCGATGAAATGTATTCCAGTAAATAGAATCTCTTTTGATCGACGGCTGCTCAAAGATGATAGCTCATTATGAAAAAATAAAAGCCCAACTTCCGTTGAGCTTCTATTTTGTGGAGTCGGAGAGATTGGTTTAGTCCCACAATGCCCGCACGCAAGGCCTAAACCTTCTTCGAATCGAACCCTCTTATCGAGTCCTCATCCCTCCTAACAAAAAAAAACATCCTTGTTAGGATGTTTTTTTTGTGGAGCCGGAGAGATTCGAACTCTCGTCCAGACATAGTACAGTGTACGCTTTCTACATGCTTAGTTTCTCTTTAGTTGTCGGGAGAGGGAAGGTGAGAAACTTACCTATACCGTTCTCCGTAGTTGCTGTATCTCGCAAGTGCTTAGCAACATCACACTTGCCAGTTCTATAGTTCGATGCCCCTGATGTTAGACCAAAGAACAGGATCTAACGGGACAAATAGCTATGTTAAGTCTAACTTAAGCAGCTAAGGCGTAGTTTTCTTCGCCAATTATAAAGTTGAAAGTTCAGATTAAAGTGCTAGACTAACAATGCACTGCATGCTTACATAACCATCGCTATCCTGTCAATTCCGGTCGACCCCATGATTATATAATTTACAAAATTACGAAAAATTATTTGTTTTCGTTATATTTAGAACGGAAACAGATAATTTTAGTTTATTTAAACATATCTTCATGGCTACAGAAAAGAAATCAAATCCGGAGAATGAACCGCTTAAAGAAACAGAGGCGTCATCGGTAAAACCTACAGAAACCGTAGATAAGACCACCGTTGCTAAACCCGCTACCGCTAGCAAGCCAAAAGCAACTTCTGCAACGAAAACTGCAGCGCCAAAAACCAATAGTGCAGCGAAGCCAGCTGCTACCGCAGCAAGCAAGGCTAAACCAGCTATCACTAGCAAACCAAAAGCAGCTTCTGCAACGAAAACTGCAGCGCCAAAAACCAATAGTGCAGCAAAGCCTGCGGCTACCGCAGCAAGCAAGGCTACACCCAATAAGCCAGCTACCGCTAGCAAGCCAAAAGCAACTTCTGCAGCGAAAACTGCAGTGCCAAAGACCGATAGTGCAGCAAAGCCTGCGGCTACCGTAGCAAGCAAGGCTACACCCAATAAGCCAGCTACCGCTAGCACGCCAAAAGCAACTTCTGCAACGAAAACCGATAGTGCAATTAAAGACACTCCTAAGTTAAAAAAGGGTTCTACATCTTCGTCAACTGAAAAAAGTGGACAGAAAAAGCAAAAATCGGCCGACGCCAAGAAACTTGTTAGAGAGGCATCTTATAAAAGTGAAATAAAAGAGCAAGTGAAGCCAGGCAAAAAGAAAGAAAAGGATAAAAAGGAAAATAAGAAAGACAACAAAAAGACCAAGCCAAAGTCTAAAAAGACGGTTGATAAGAAGACAAAGGTAAAAGACGAAAAACCACTTGGTGGACTCAAGAAAAAATTAAAAAAGCTAATTGAGGACGTACTGGATAAAAAAGAAAAAAAAGCAACAAAAGGAAAGAAAAAAAAGAAATAGAAATTTGCAGAATAGCCACGATTTAAGTTGTGGCTATTCTTATCATATCGCTACTTCCGTAGATTTTTTGATCTGGACACCATACGTATCCTTTAGTTCTTCAAACCGCTGTCGTGTACTGTTTTCAAAACCGGCAATCGGAGACATACAGTCTTCCAACACCGTAATACGCGACGTAATCGATCTATCGGTTGCATAATGCTCCAAAATTTGTTCCACAGAAGCTAACACGCAGTGGCTCGAAGCCTCGCCAGCGATAAAAATAGCATCATACGCACGGATGGCATTAAGCACGGTATGGTTTACAAAGTGTTCCTGGTCGTATTCCGCTTTGATGATGCCATACATTTCGGTATAAGGATTTTGTCCTTTATAAACCAATTTAGGCTTAGCGTTCCGTGCTGCTGCATGAAAATATAACATCTTTGTAAACTCGGACTCGAGTTTCGCACCCGATGTACCCTCTAGGCAATGATACGGCCAAATGCAAAGTTGCTTTTTACCCTCAAATTCCAGCTTACGCAAGTATTCTAAAGAACGTCCCGTCTCTCCATTGGCTACTGTCCAGACTCCGTTTACAACATCATGATAGCTGATAATTGTAAAAGGTGCTGGATGCTTCCCCTCCTCATCCAACCACCAAACCGGATGAAAAATTTGCATCATCGAATGGCAATCCAGACTGCAAATCACTCCGGTCAACGATTTGAGATTACGGTACATCCATTTCGTTAGACGTCGTACATCTCCTTTCGAGCCTGCTACGCCCAGACTGCCTATGCCTTCCATAAAATCATTTTGCACATCGATAGCTAAAAGTAAACTTCGTTTTACATCTTGCGAAGCAGGTGCGATATGTTCATGTTGCGCTAACGCCAAGATATCTGCTATATTTTCTCTACTAACAAATGAAGCGATATGATTGGTGTTAACAATATCTTCGTAAGCTGCTTTCATATCATAGACATGTGAACATTTAATTACCGAATCCCCTCCCACCAAGCGCTATTCGATGCAATACTGTCCATATAAACCACCTGCCCTATCTGTGGAGTAATGACATCCACATCGCTTTCCTGAGCTGCTTTGGTAATTCTGATCAGCGGTTCATCCCAAGGGTGGTTCGCAAGTGGAAATTTCGAAGAATGGACAGGAATCACATAAGCCGCTTGCAGTTCCTGTGTCGCTGTGACGACCTCTTCAGGCATCATGTGGATATTATGCCACATTTCATTGTACTGCCCGTTTTCCAGAATCGCAAAGTCGAATGGTCCGTATTGCTGCCCGATATTTTTAAAATGCTTACCATAACCACTATCTCCACCCAAGAATAACTTTTTAGATCCATTCAGGACGAATGATGACCAAAGCGTCGTATTCCTTTTAAACGTACGGCCCGAAAAATGTCTCGCTGTAGTAGAAGTAATCTGCATACCATCAAGCTCTACGCTATCACCCCAATACAATTCGGTAATCTGATTGGCTGGATATCCCCATTTTTCCAAGTGTGCTCCTACCCCTAGACCAGTGACGATATGTTTAACTTTATGCTTAAGCTTCATAAACGTATTGTAATCCAAATGATCCCAATGATCATGTGTAATAAAAAGTATATCTATTTCCGGCATATCCTGAACCGTGTAGTTATACGTGCTGTTGAAAGCACGCACATTAATACGTATAGGTGTAGCGTATTTGCTGAATACAGGGTCTACTAAAATTTTCTTTCCATCGAGTTGGATAAAATACGAGGAATGACCAAACCATACGTAAAGGTTACTGTCCACGGGAAGAGTGTGCAAGTCAGTTTTGACGACAGGTATGGAATCTTGAGGTACATTGCGCACCTTTTTGGTAAAGAAGAATGCTCTGATAATATCCCGATAAGTAACTCCTTCTGCTAGTGCCGGCGTAGGCTCTAGGTTATCAAACGCGCCGTTTTGATAATTGGGTTTGCTTTCCATCAGCGCAAGACGATTCCCGGTAGCATTTGCACCGAAGCGATCATGTCGCAGGTATATAAGTCCACCGATAACGATCAGTATAATGAGGACAAGTAGAATCTGCATACTTCGAATTAAAAACTTTTTCATTGATGCAGCCAAAATTAATGGAATATGTCTCATCTAAAAGTCATAATCCGGGAGTATCAAAATGTAATTGTCATAAAATTCCAGTTTAAGGTATCGACAATAGTAAGTTGGTTACTCACTATGGGTAAGCCCGTAATCATTTTAAGTATCTGCATGGACATCATGGTACCCACGATGCCAGGAAGTGGGCCCAATACGCCATTACGATCACAATTAGGCACATCTTCGGGATTGGGCGCCTCTGGAAATACATCCCGGAGATTTTTACTCCCCTGAAAATTAAAAACAGCTACCTGTCCTTCAAAAGCGAAAATACTACCGTAAACCAGTGGTTTATTCAGCATTACACAGGCATCATTCACGATATAGCGCGTTGTAAAATTATCGGAACCATCCACCACAATATCGTAATCACGGATGACATCTTGGACATTTTCTGCGTCTATTTTTTGACAGACCGGAACGAAGGTAATATGGCTATTAAAATCCCTTATAAAACCAGCAGCGCTCTCCGTCTTGGATTTTCCAACCGTACTTTCGCGATGAATGACCTGCCTGTTGAGGTTATGTATTTCAACTTCGTCAAAGTCAACAACCGCCAGCGTACCGACGCCTGCGGCTGCTAAATACTGTATAACCGGGCTGCCCAATCCGCCTGCGCCGACGACGAGAACCTTGGCATTGCCAATCTTCCGCTGGCCTTCTACACCTACCTCCTCGATAAATATCTGTCTGCTATAGCGCTTAAATACATCGTTTGCCTGCATCTTTCTTTTCTAATTACCAATACGTATCCCAATCTTTCATGACGGGTTCGTATCCTGCCCGATAAATAACCTTTCGCACTTCGTCCATGCTACGTTCGTCGCTGGTTTCGAACTGTTCCAAGGATTGCGGATCCACTACATATCCTCCAGGATTGGTTTTCGATGCCGCACTCATCGTCGTAGCACCCAGTGAAATGATATGGTTTCGGAATTTTTCATTCTCCCGGGTCGAAATAGAAATCTCCAAATCTGCGTTCCAGATCCTATAAGCACAGATCAGCTGCAGCAAATCCCGATCTTCCATGATAAAGTTGGGTTCTATAATACCTTCAGCTGGCCGCAAACGTGGAAAGGAAACGGAATATTTCGTCTGCCAATACGTTTTTTGCAGATAATCGATATGCAGCGCGTTGAAGAAACTGTCTACCCGCCAATCTTCCAAGCCCAACAAAACGCCTAGACCTATTTTGTGCAATCCCGCCTGCCCTATCCTATCGGGTGTATCCAAGCGGAACGCGAAGTTTGATTTTTTCCCTTTTGGGTGATAGCGCTTATACACCTCTTCATGGTAGGTTTCCTGATACACCAATACGGCGTGCACGCCCGCTTGATGCACGGCTTCATACTCCTCTCGCGATAACGGTTGGACTTCGATGGAGATATGTGCAAAATGCGGGCGTAACAGCTTTATTGCCTTGAGAAAATAATCTATACCCACCGTTTTATTGGCTTCGCCGCTGACTAAGAGGACGTGATTTACCCCCATGGCTTTCAGCGCAGCGGCCTCTTGCATAATCTCGATACTGCTCAAGGTTCTGCGTTTAATTTGGTTATCCATGCTAAAACCACAATACGTACAGATATTCTGACATTCATTGCTCAGGTACAGCGGTGCATACAGTTGTATGGTTTTTCCAAATCTCTTTTGGGTGAGTTGTTGCGTCAACTGAGCCATCTCTTCCAGCGAATAACTCGCCGCGGGCGACAACAGCACTAAAAAATCATCTATTGTTTTTTTAGTCTTGTGCAGACTGCGCTGTACATCTGCTTTACGAACACTGTAGATGCGATCGTGAACGAAAGTCCAGCTATATTGATGAAATGTATTTTCAAATGATTGCATTTTCTCCGTTATTTATGTAGCAAAAAATCCGTCAAAGGGCTTGATGGCACCGCAACTGCATGCGACGCAGCCAAACCGGCCTCATAAGCTCTTCGTCCGGCAATGACCGCTTCTTTAAATGCTATCGCCATCGCCGTCGGATCGTTTGCAACCGCGATGGCTGTATTGACCAGAACTGCATCGGCTCCAATCTCCATGGCTTTCGCCGCATCCGAAGGCGCACCGATTCCCGCATCGATGACTACGGGAACGTTGCTTTGTTCCATAATGATTTCCAGAAAATCTAAGGTCAACAAACCTTTGTTACTGCCAATCGGAGCACCGAGCGGCATCACCACGGCCGTACCGGCATCTTCTAATCTTTTGCACAAGACAGGATCGGCATGAATATAAGGCATCACGACAAAACCCTCTTTTGCCAATAATTCGGTAGCCTTGAGCGTCTCTATCGGATCAGGCAGCAGGTACCTTGGATCGGGATGGATTTCCAATTTCACCCAGTTGGTCTCCAACGCCTCTCGAGCCAGTTGCGCCGCTAAAACAGCCTCTTCGGCATTTCTCGCACCGGAAGTATTCGGCAATAGATTGACGTCGGGAATTTGTAACGCCTGTAGCAAATCATCCGAATCCGACTGTAAGTCCACACGCTTCAAGGCCATGGTTACCAATTCCGATCCGGAACTACGGACGGCTTCTGTCATCTCTTCTAATCTACCAAACTTCCCTGTTCCTAAAAAAAGCCTGGAGTTAAACGTTTTATCTGCTATAGTTAATGTATTCATCGTAATAGTTTTTTAAAATCAGAAACAAGTATAGGCGTATCGGTTATAGCCTTGGATATAGCGACACCATAAATTCCTTCTTCCAACAAGGATTGGATATCGGTTAGATCAATCCCTCCGATGGCATAAATGGGTGGAAAATCGATCTCGTGTTCTTTTAAGTAAAGAATGATCTTCCGATAACCTTCAATTCCCAATATCGGGCTCAATTTCTCCTTGGTGCTCGTCGTTCGATATGGTCCTAAGCCGATATAGTTGCACCCCTCGTCGATTCTTTTTGTAACATCTGCTATCGTATTGGCTGTACCGCCGATAATCTTTCCCTTACCCAAAACATACCGTGCCTTTTCAATTCCCTCGTCGTCCAATCCCAAATGCACACCATCGGCATCTACCTGTTTTGCGATAGGAATGCTATCATTAATGATGTAGGTTGCTTGATAATCCTGACATCGTTGTCTTACCTGCTCGGCGAGCTTTACGCGCTCTTCATCGGTAGCCGTTTTCCAGCGCAGCTGAATCCAATCCGCTCCGTGATCCAAAGCTTGCAGGATATTATATGTTTGTTCTTTGGCCGTCGTTCCTTGTGATATATATTGTAGTTTACTTTGCATCATGATGAAGCTCCTTCTGGATGTCTTTATGTATCGTGTCAAATATCTGTATCGGCTGCGGACTGTTCCAAATAGCGCCCAATAGGGCTATCGCATCTGCTCCTGCCGTAAAAACCTGTCTATAGTTCTGTTCATCTATACCGCCTAATCCGACGAGTCGCACGTGCGGATTGCAGTGCAGACGCAAATCGTCCAAAACGGTATGGGTTATGCCGTATCCTTTTTTAGAGATACTGGGAAAAACCGGTGATAAAAAAGCATAGTCCCATATAGTATCCAAGGTATTGAAGGTTGTGATGGCGTGAACCGACGTAGATAGGGTAAACCCAGTCGTGAATGCTCGCTGTTTATGCTGCTTCCGGTCTTCTTCCCGAACATGCAAGCGCTCGATACCGAGTTCGTTTGCCAAGTGAAAATGCGAATGTAGCACCAATTGCTTCCTATAGTCCCTATTTATATCGTTCACATACGCCACCATTTCCGTGTCGGTAAGCTGATATTTCCGGATATGAAACAGCGATAGTCCGCGTTCCAAAAGCGTATTGACAATCGCTGATTCATCCGTTACGGGTTGTTCCGGCGATAGCAGTATGATCATAGATAGATTTCTTTGCCTTGTTCTATAAATTCTTTCGATTTCTCTACCATTCCATCTCTGGCCACATCCCTAATCTCTTGTGTGATTTTCATCGAACAGAATTTGGGACCACACATCGAACAGAAATGCGCTACCTTGGCGCCATCTGCCGGTAGCGTCTCATCGTGGAATTCTCGCGCGGTATCCGGATCGAGTGACAAGTTGAACTGGTCTTCCCAGCGGAACTCAAACCTTGCTTTGCTCAGTGCGTTATCCCGATATTGAGCTCCCGGATGTCCCTTCGCCAAATCAGCTGCATGGGCTGCCAGTTTGTAGGTAATCACGCCATCTTTCACATCTTTTTTATTGGGTAGCCCCAGATGTTCCTTCGGAGTCACGTAACATAACATCGCACAACCATACCAGCCAATCATAGCCGCTCCAATAGCAGACGTAATATGATCGTATCCTGGAGCAATATCCGTAGTCAATGGACCCAACGTATAAAAAGGCGCTTCATCGCACTCCGCTAGTTGCTTATCCATATTCTCCTTAATCATATGCATAGGCACATGTCCAGGCCCTTCGATCATCACCTGCACATCGTGCTTCCAAGCAATTTTAGTCAACTCTCCCAAGGTTTCCAGTTCGGCAAACTGGGCCGCATCGTTGGCGTCAGCAATGGAGCCTGGACGTAGGCCATCGCCCAGCGAAAAGGCCACATCATAGCGCTTCATGATTTCACAGATTTCTTCGAAATGCGTATATAAAAAATTCTCTTTGTGATGGAATAGACACCATTTCGCCATGATAGAGCCGCCGCGGGAAACAATACCCGTCACCCGTTCAGCCGTCAAATGGATATATCGCAAAAGTACACCGGCATGAATAGTAAAATACGACACGCCCTGTTCCGCCTGCTCTATTAACGTATCTCTAAAGACTTCCCACGTTAAATCTTCGGCAATGCCTTTTACTTTCTCCAACGCTTGATAAATCGGTACTGTTCCGATCGGTACCGGTGAATTACGGATAATCCACTCTCTGGTTTCGTGGATATTCTTTCCGGTGGATAAATCCATAATGGTGTCCGCTCCCCAACGACAGGCCCATACGGCTTTTTCCACCTCTTCCTCGATGCTGGATGAAACCGCACTGTTTCCGATATTGGCATTTATCTTCACGAGAAAATTACGGCCAATAATCATCGGTTCGCTTTCGGGGTGGTTGATATTGTTGGGGATAATAGCTCTTCCTGCTGCAATTTCGTCACGCACAAATTCCGGTGTAATTTTTTGTTTGGGTGTGCGTGCCCCAAAACTGTGACCGGCATGTTGCTGCCGCATCGCTGTACTGGCTGCTTCCAATTGCGCTATACGCTGGTTTTCGCGAATGGCGATATATTCCATTTCGGGCGTAATCATTCCTTTTCTGGCATAGTGCAGCTGCGTTACATTACCTCCCTCCTTGGCAACTTTCGGTTGATGGCTATATTCAAAACGAAGCTCATCTAGGCTTTGATCAGCCAACCGTGCTTTTCCATATTCGGAACTGATACTGTCCAGCACCTGCGCATCTCCCCTATCCAGTATCCACTGTTCGCGAATCCTGGCAAGACCTTTGCGAACATCAATATCCGCATGTTCATCTGTATAGGGCCCCGAAGTATCATACACGGTTATCGGTGGATTAAGTTCTAATTCTCCTGTACTCAATCTCGTTGGGTGTTGCGCAATCTCGCGCATAGCGACCTTAATCGGGAAGAGTTTTCCTTCGACGTAAACCTTTTTGGAGTTCGGAAATGGCTTGTGTGTGATGGTTTGCTTAATCATAATATGCTGATTTGATAGTTGATAAATTAACCCCCTTGCGTAGCGGTAATGATGAGAATAGAATCACTGTCTTGCAATACAGTAGAAGCCCATTGCGTTTTGGGCACAACTTGGTTATTAACGGCTACGGCAATACCTTTGGATTTTCCGGGGGCTTCCCATTGCATTAATTCCGCGAGCGAAACCGCGGCTTCTTTGAAAAACTTTTGCTGATGATTGATTGTAAGTTCCATTCCTGTTGACATTTTATTCTATAAATAAAACTTTAGGAATGGCTACGGCAATGCAGAACGCATCGATGAAGACATCTTACTTTTCCCTACGCCAGTATGATCCGGATCAGGTTCAAAGGGTAAAATCTCAGTCTGCTATCACGCAGACACCCCTAAAGTGCGATGCTAAGATAGTACTTTTTTAGAACAACTCCAACAATTCATGCTTTGATAACCCGTTAACAAAAGATTTATCGGTCTTAATTAACTCTTCGGCTAACTTGTTCTTTTTCTTTTGCAGGTTTATAATTTTTTCCTCGACCGTGTCCGAACAGATGAGCCGAACGGCCACCACATTTTTACGCTGTCCGATACGGTAGCTACGGTCTATTGCTTGATTCTCCACGGCCGGATTCCACCAGGGATCAACGATATAGACATAATCAGCTTCTGTAAGGTTGAGCCCTACCCCACCCGCTTTCAGGCTGATTAGGAATACCCGTATATTTTCGTCTGTTTGGAAATTTTGTACTTGCGTACCCCTATCTTTTGTTTGCCCGGTCAAGTAGACAAACGGAATATCTTTTCGTTCAAGTTGCACCTTAACCAAGTCGAGCATCTCCACAAACTGCGAAAAAACCAGGATTTTATGCTCTCTAAATTGGTTTTCAATTTGCTCGGTCAACACGTCTATTTTAACGGCGTTATCGCCCGAATGACCTTCTTTTAGCAACACCGGCGAGTTGCAAATCTGGCGGAGCTTGGTTAACCCTGTCAATACGTGCATGCTGTTTTTACGGACTTCACGCTCATCAGTCGCCGAGATAAATTCCCGTAATTCCCGTTCGTAGGCATCATAAACCCGACGTTGCTCCGCATTCATTTCACAATAAATGATCATCTCCGTTTTTTCGGGCAATTCTGTCGCAACTTGCTTTTTCGTTCGGCGTAGAATAAAGGGTTTAATCTTCTCTTGAAGCTCTATTGCGCGCTTATTGTATTCAAACTTATCAATCGGGATAGCATATGTATCTCTAAAATATTGCTTACTTCCTAGCAATCCCGGACAAGCAAACGAAAGCTGCCCATAGAGGTCAAACGTGTTATTTTCAATAGGTGTTCCTGTCAATACGATTTTATTCCGCGATTGCAACAATCGAGCAGCTTTGTATCGTTCAGAACTTGGATTCTTGATAGCTTGCGATTCATCCAGAAAGATATAATTAAAACGAAACGTTTTCAAAAAACGGATATCCGACAGCAGCATCCCGTAACTGGTCAATACCACTTCGTATTGGTTCATCTCCTCGACACTTTTATCCCTTTCCGCTCCGTAGTGCAATAATGTCCTTATAGACGGTGCAAATTTAGATAATTCTTCCTGCCAGTTGAATAACAAAGATGTCGGCACAATGACCAGATTCGTTGTATGTCCATATTTTTCCCGTTGCGTTAAGATAAAGGCAATAATTTGCAAGGTTTTCCCTAACCCCATATCATCGGCAAGGCACCCTCCAAAATTAAGGTTATCCAAAAAGTTTAGCCATTTCAGTCCCTCCCGTTGATAATCCCGCAATTGAGCCTGTAACGTAATGGGTACCGAAACCGCTGAAAAACTTTTATGCGCAGCGAATTGCTCTTGATAAGCTAGGATTTCGGTTTGCACTTCCTCGCTCAAAACATCGTTTTCAAATAGCTTTGTTACCTCGGAAAAGTTGATTTTTGGGATTTTCAGCAACTCCTTGTCGATTTCTCCTATTTGAAAATAACGGGAAATTTTGGCTATCCACTCGTCCGGCAAAATCCCTTGTGTGCCGTCATCCAACTGCACAAATTTGCTTTTGTTCCGAATCGCACGGTACACCTGCTTTAAGCTGGTGTTATTTTTCCCAAAACGCACTTTCAATTTGGCGTTAAACCAATCTACGCCACTGATCACCTCGATACTTATCTTCGCCCGGTGTGAATTTAGCCTATTACTTTTAAGCTCATGGAAACCCAATATGGTAATTCCTTTTGCCCGCCATACCTCAAAGGCTTCCAGAAACCAATCTTCATCCAAAAACTGATCTTTGTGCAAATAGAAATATTCATGCCCTTGCATTTGTTCCCGAAAATCGGGGTGTTGTTGCATTACAAGTGACGTAAGACGTTCTTCCACTTCTTTATCCCGTTCAATTTTATATTCGTTTCCATTCTGGTCCGTATCTAACAGTTGTTTCTGGGAATACACCGGAATCTCGATAGCACCGTATTTCATTACTGGCGTAATTGACACGTAGTTTCCTTCTTGTTGCAAGTATATGATAGGCTCGGTTTCGAAGCTTTTTTCCGCCAATTGTACCGGTGTCGCAACGCGTACATAGCTATAATCAATATGTAGCAACTCCTCTAATGGTGCAAGTACCGTTTGAAGAAATTCCTCATATTTTGAAGCGTGTATGAGCAAAATTTCATTATTCGATTTGAAGAATTTAATCACCCGAAGCATATCCGGGTGGTCCACGAAATAGAAAACCTGTTTATGGTAAACGAAATAATCATGCCGAATAACGGTATTCTTAAATGGAAGCGACGTATCGCTAAATTCTAACTCTCCCGTAACCTCGTAAAATGGTTCTTTTTTAAACACCCGCAACCGTATTTCAGCTTTTAGCACCGCTAATTCAACAGGCAATAATGACTTTGCTGTAACCGTTTCTGAAATATCTCGATCGTGATAGTAAACCTCCAAGTCTAATGGATTTTTAACGATCAGTTTTAATGCTTCCCGTTCCGCTTCCGTGTGGTCTTCACTATACGTATGTTGAAAAGTCGTAAGGGCGGTATAGAATTTAATTTCCTGTGGGTCATCCGCTTTCCAAACAAGCTTTATCGGATCTATATTCGCAATCGGATTCTTGATTTTGCCGGATTGTGTAACATCGGTTTCCATCAGCAGGAAATTCAATTGTTGGTAATAGCGATGTCTACCGATCACCAATAGCTGTTTTTTACAGATGTCCTTTGCATTAAAATCCTTTAAAATGGATTGTTTTTGGGGTATCAGATTTTTTCTAAAAAGCTGTTCATCTATAGGGAGTAACTCTTTTATCTTGGTTTCGATGCGAAGTTTTCCTTCTTGATGGCTCAACTGGAAATAAGTATCTAAATGCGGCTCATTTTCCAAACCGTAATGCTTTGCATGCGTCAACAATACGTTGTTTCTAACCACCTTGTCAAAGAAAATACGATAGTCCTTTCGTTCCAGAATAGCATAGATGATTTCAGCCTGATGTGGACACAATGTAGAAAAAGCTTGTCCACAAGAACAAGAAGATAGAATGGCATGCCCCACCTGACTGACCGCTACATTCGGAAACCCCACCACCTTTCTTTTCGTGAATACACCTGCATTCAATACTATTGAAATAACAGAAATATCCTGAAAATCACGCTTCTCGATAAAATCTCCACTTGCGGTATGTTTAAGCAACTCAAACACCGAAAGACATTCTATGTTTGTATTGGCTAATGTGTACTCTTTTGGTAATTCAGTCATGAAATACAAATGAACTATATTTTAAATAAGTTACCAAATTTTCATAAAATAGCAGGTATCTTATCAGATATAATATCTTAATTTTGTGCCGACATTATCCCACGACAAAGACACATTCCACACATGAACATTAATGCCGTTTCCCGAAAAAAGCGTTTTGCGATATTATTAACATTAGGTCTACTATCAGCTATCGGTCCATTTTCGATAGACATGTATCTCCCCGCTTTCGAAACCATCGCCTTAAATTTCGAAACAACTATTGAACATATACAACTTTCGCTGACCTCCTTCTTTATCGGAATTGCTTTCGGCCAACTTATTTATGGCCCACTGCTGGACAAATTTGGGCGGAAAAGCCCACTTCTAATCGGTCTGGTAATTTATATCGTGGCGTCTGTATTATGTGCGTATACGAAGGAACCTAACCAGCTTATTTTCTTACGATTTCTACAAGCCTTGGGCAGCTGTTCGGGCATGGTCGCCAGCCGCGCCATGGTAAGGGATATTTTTGAACCGCGGGAAGCCGCTAAGGTATTTAGCATGCTGATGTTGGTGATCGGTATTTCTCCTATTGTGGCGCCAAGCGTGGGAGCTTTTGTATTGACCAACTTTGATTGGCACATCATTTTTGTTATACTAGCCATACTTGCCCTTTTAATCTTGTTAAGTGTCATTTTTATCTTACCGGAGACATATCAAGGCGATAAGAAAATGTCTCTACGCCCCAAGTATATTATAACGGATTTTTGGCATGTTTTTCGGAATCCGACATTTCTTCTATACGCTGCTGTCGGTGGCTTTGCGTCGAGTGGACTATATGCCTACCTATCTGGTTCACCTTTTGTTCTACAGCGTTTATTTGGTTTGTCCGAAGCCCAATATGGAGCGGCATTTGCATTAGTCGCTTCCTCGTTGATTATGGCTACCCAGCTTAACCGCATTTTGCTCAATAAATGGAATAGCGAAGGGATTTCAAAAAAGGCCAGCCTATTACAAGCATCTGCCGGAATACTGCTTGTCACTATCACCCTATTGGGCGGCATGAATCTCTATATACTACTGGTTCTTATTTGCCTTTTCTTATGTAGTCAAGGCTTTATCTTCCCAAACACCTCCGCTTTGGCTTTGGCACCTTTTGGAAGACTTGCCGGAATTGCTTCTGCACTTTTAGGTTGTATCCAAATGGCCTTAGGGGCATTGACTTCCGCTTCTGTCAGTTATTTCCATAATGGCACGATGGTGCCCATGGTCACCGTTATGTGTGTTAGTGCATCAATCGCCTGTCTGATCTATTTACTGGTTGATAAACGTATAAGTCATACGTAGGAAAATTTATTTTAAATCCTGGGTGAAAGCCATACGGGAATAAACTATTTCTGTTATTTTTTGTTCTCTAAATAAGAAACCGAAATGTAAAATAGATGAAAAGTACACTAAATATTAATGCGACGTCGTTTTATCAAACGCAATTTAAACAGCTAAAATGGGCATTGAACGATCAAACAGAAAACAGCACAGAAATCGCTATAGCAGAGGAATCGGTAACAGACAAAAGTGATATCAGGGAAGCGATTGAAGACCACATGGATCATATAGCCGCCACTCTTCCCGAGGGACGTGTGCTAAATGATTATGAAGTTACTGTATCTTTTGACCCCGATATTGACGACAGACAAAAAGCCGAATTTACAACGATATTTAACGAATTCAATACCAGAGACGAATCTAATTAAAGAAAGATATTATGTAAGTTTGGCCGGTCATGTTTCATAAGAACTACATCCGGATTATCAAACTCGCGTTTCCGGTTATTCTGGCAAACGCTTCCGTTCCCTTGTTGGGTTTGGCGGATACTGCTGCCATAGGACAAACCGGAGCCGCCGTCGACTTGGGGGCCATAGCTTTGGCATCATTAATTTTTAATTTTGTGTATTGGGGGTTTGGCTTTCTCCGGATGGGTACAACTGGTTTTGTATCACAAGCTGCTGGCGCCAACGATGTAGACGAAACGCATGCTTTATTGTTTCGTGCTGTATTAACAGGAGCAGGAATCGGTATACTTCTTATTATACTCCAACGATTGATTGGCGAAACGTCCATCAGTTTATTGAAAGCAAGCGATGAAATTAAAATCCTTGTAAGAGACTACTTCTATATCCGTATTTGGGGAGCTCCGGCTACATTAATTACCTTCACGTTATTAGGTACACTTATCGGAATGGGCTGGACAAAGCACCTCCTGTTCGTACAATTATTTCTTAACGGACTCAATATCCTGCTCAATGTACTTTTTGTCGTAGGATACGACCTTGGCGTTCGCGGCATCGCGTTCGGTACGGTTATAGCCGAATGGTCTACATTGTTTTTTGCTGCTTACCTACTCATCAAAAAGATGCAGCTACAGGCTCTATCCCTTCGCTTGCAGCAGTTGCAGTCTCGTATTTTTAATAAAGAAAAACTTATTGCATTATTTAAAGTCAATGGCGATATCATGATTCGCACCTTGGCTCTCCTTAGTGGCTTTGCTTGGTTTGCCAATCAGGGAGCAGATTTCGGTGATCAAGTTTTAGCAGCCAATCATGTCCTGTTGCAATTTGTATCGCTTTCTGCCTTCTTCTTGGATGGCTACGCCCATGTTGCCGAAATGTTAACGGGCAAAGCTTACGGAGCAAAGGATAAAGCCTATTTTATAGAGCAGGTACGGCATTCCAGTGTTTTGGCAGGCATTACTGCACTTATCCTCGCATGCAGCGTATACACGCTGAGCGATTTACTCATTTCGCTGCTCACTAAAGATATGCAAGTTCAAGCTATAGCTTCTGCCCACAGTTTGTATGCTGCCATCTACATTGCATTATCTTCCGCCGCCTTCCAATTAGATGGTATTTTCATCGGGGTAACAAAAAGTGTGGAAATGCGAAACGCGACGCTGATGGCTTTATTTATTTTCATCGGCTCGGCATTACTGTTAACACCCCCCTATGGCAACGTAGGATTGTGGATTAGTTTTATTATTTATGTCGTCGCGCGGGCCATTACACTAGGTATATACTATCCTAAAATATTACGGGGGATGGTAATTACTTAACAATTTTCTATATTTATAGGAATAGTATCAAATAAAATATGTCTTCTATTCGGTTATTATTTTTATTCATTACGGTATATATCTGTAATATAGAGTTCTCTTTGGGGCAGGATACCGCTGTTTCTCTTGCAGATACAGCGAAAGAAATATCTTCCAAAGCGCATGATCTTCTCCAAATACGCGAACAGCAAAAGCAAGATTCACTTCAACGGAA
This sequence comes from Sphingobacterium corticibacterium, assembly GCF_004208525.1. Taxonomy (GTDB): domain Bacteria; phylum Bacteroidota; class Bacteroidia; order Sphingobacteriales; family Sphingobacteriaceae; genus Sphingobacterium; species Sphingobacterium corticibacterium. Next base: position 1,098,727 of record NZ_SGIT01000001.1, read on the forward strand.
GAAACTCGAAGCACAACTCATCTCCCTATCGACACAAGGAGACAACGAGCGGCAGCGTCTTTTACAAGAAATCAACATATTAAGAAGCCGAGATTCTATTCTATTTGCGAAAAGAAAGCAAGCGGTAGACTCGCTTCGTACGTTAAACAAAGGTGTACCCGTCGTACCTTTCCGAGACACCATATTTACGGTATATATCCAAGTTGGTAGTTACACCCCGCAAGAGCGGGCAGCCGCTGTCGAGAACCGAATCCGCTCGCTTGCGGACAATTACAAATTTGACGTAGACTCCTTACGTCTGGAGCAGAACGAAACCAATTGGATCGTTTATTGGGAAGACCAGATGATTGCCAGCATAGGTGATGAGGATGCCATGTGGGCTGATCTTCAAACAGCGCAGTTGGCAAACACATATCTAAAGAATATCAAAGATAGTATCGTCCAATATCGAGAAGATACCAGCCTACGAAAAATAGCGTTAGGAGTTCTCTTTGCCGTTATCATTATACTCGCCGCGGCACTCATTATTAGCGGCATCGGAAAAATGATAAAGTGGATCAAAAAACGATTACTCTTATTACGAGGTCATCTTTTCCAAGGTTTCCGTATAAAAGGTTATGAGCTAGTTTCCGCTAAGCGGCAGATAAAGTTCATCTGGACGCTTCTCAACTTCGTGAAGTGGATACTTATCTTAACGTCGGTTTATCTCGCACTTCCGATATTGCTCAACCTGTTCCCAACGACGGAGGGCTATGCCCCTATCCTGTTGGGGTACTTTATCAAACCCATCAAAGATGTTGCCCAAGCTGTGGTCCGCTACCTACCTAATTTGATAACAATACTCGTTATTTGTATTATTTTTAGGTATCTATTGAAAATGCTCCGCTTCTTTGCCCAGGAAATACACAATGGCGTATTGAATTTCCCCGGATTTTATAAAGAGTGGGCATTGCCTACTTATCAGATTGTCCGCGTGTTACTATTCGCTTTCTTGCTGATTATCATATTTCCGTACTTTCCGGGAGCCGACACGCCAATATTTAAAGGTGTCTCTGTCTTTATTGGTATTCTTTTCACGTTCAGTTCTGCAGGCGCACTGGGCAATATCATAGCGGGTCTTCTATTAACCTATATGCGTTCGTTTTCTATTGGTGACCGCGTAAAGATTGGTGATGTTTCAGGCGACATTATTGAAAAAAGTTTATTGGTAACCCGTATCCGTACGGTTAAGAATGAAGTCATTTCCGTTCCAAATTCCCAAGTAATGAACAGCCATACGATCAATTATAGTATGGACGTCGCAGAGAACCCATTAATTATATATACAAATATTACCATGGCGTATGAAATCCCTTGGCAGGATGTACACGAGTTGGCTAAAAAAGCGTGTGAACAAGTAGATTTATTAGAAAAGACTCCCGCACCTTTTATCCTGCAAACAAGTCTAGACGATTTTTATGTGACCTACCAAATCAATGCGTATACACGAAATCCGCATAAACAAGCGGCTATCTACTCTGAATTGCACAAACACATCCTGGATGTATTTCATGCTGCCGGAATAGAACTTTTATCTCCACATTTCCGTGCTGTCCGTGATGGTTCAGAGCTCGATATGCCGATAGCATTTAAGAAAGATAAAGACATTCGCAAAGAATAGGTATTACATAAGGATTACCATATTTCATAACAAAGCCTGTAATTTTGTGGCATGGAAAAAATTAAACTTTCGGCTTTGGATCTAGCGACTGTCTGCAAAGGACAAAATGCACAACAGGCTATTGCTAGAAGTGTTGAAGCAGCTCAATATATTGAGAAATTAGAATACCAGCGAATATGGTTTGCAGAACATCACAATATGGAGCATATTGCCAGTTCTGCGACAGCTGTTTTGATTGGCCATGTCGCGGGTAAGACTAATCATATACGTATTGGATCGGGAGGTATCATGCTACCCAATCACTCTCCTCTAGTTGTTGCCGAACAGTTTGGTACGTTAGAAACCTTATATCCCGGCCGGATTGATTTGGGATTGGGCCGCGCTCCGGGCACTGATCAAGTCACCGCGATGGCACTCCGTCGTAACAATCTGAACACTGCCTTTTATTTTAAGGATGATGTACAGGCTCTCCAACAATATTTTGAAAACGATGATCCATCAGAGAAAGTGCGTGCCTTCCCCGGTGAAGGATTGGATGTTCCGATTTATATTTTAGGCTCCAGTACAGACTCTGCACATTTGGCTGCCGAACTAGGTTTACCTTATGCTTTCGCCGCACATTTCGCACCAGCTATGCTCGCACAAGCGTCTGAGATTTACCGAAGGGAGTTCAAACCATCCATACATCTGCAAGAACCCTATTTCATCGCCTGCGTCAATATTATAGGTGCTGAAACGACGGAAGAAGCCGACTTCCTTTCCACGAGTTTATTCAATATGTTTGCCGGAATTATCACGAACCACCGTCGTCCATTGTCTCCGCCAACAGAACAGCCTATATACCACGGCATCCCCGAGATTGAAAGAGCCGTCCATAGCATGACAGCATGTACTTTCACCGGAGATGAGAAAACGCTTAAACAAGATATTTATGATTTTGCCAAACGCTATGAAGTTAACGAAATCATGACAACGAATTATGTTTACGATAATCAGAAGCGTCTGGAATCGTTCCGTATCATAAAGGAAGCGTTAATATAGCGATACGTTTAGCCCAAAAGCAAAAAACGATTTTGCTTTACTTGAAAAAAGCTGTATGTTGGACAACATGGAAAAAAAGACTTTAGCTATCGTTGGTTGTGGCAAATTGGCTACCCTTGTTGCGGACGCTTATAGAGATAATTTGCTTCCGGAGTATGAATTGATTGCGACGTATTCCCGAAGCAAGGAAAAAGCGCAACATATTGCCGATAAAATAAACACAGTAGATTCCGGATCAACCTGTATACCTTGTGCGTCGATTCAAGATGTTTTGGCGATGAAACCCGATTATATTATCGAAACCGCCTCTCCAAATGCCCTGAAGGAATTTGCACTCGACGCTTTAAAAAACGGTTCGTCTATCGTGACGCTCTCGATGGGAGCTTTTGCAGATCAGGCATTTTATGAAAATGTTATAAAAACAGCAAGAGAAAACAACACGAAAGTACACATAGCATCTGGTGCTATTGGCGGACTTGACGTTTTACGGACAGTTTCCTTGATGGGTAAATGCGAAGCAACGTTTCAAACCGAAAAAAGCCCCAACTCGCTCAGGAAATCGTCTGTGTATCAGGAATCCCTACAACACGAGAAAAAAAAGGTATTTGAAGGGAACGCGATCGAAGCCATTGCCCTTTTCCCAACCAGCGTCAACGTATCTGTCGCTGCGTCAATTGCATCCGTAGGTCCGGAGAACATGCTGGTATCGATTACCTCTATTCCTGATTTTGTAGGAGATAACCACCGCATAGAGATCAAAAATGAACAAGTACATGCGGTAGTCGATGTATACAGCGCTACCGCCCAGATTGCAGGATGGAGCATTGTAAATACATTACGAAATATCGTTTCACCTATTGTGTTTTAAGATAGTTTTCGATATTGGCCAGCACTTTCTCGCTCAGGCGTACAAACGCCTGGCGGGTACGGCCTACCGAAACCTGCATACAATGTACATTCGGATGCGTCAGAAACTTCTCATTTCCTAAAGCAATTAAGGTATCGCAGTAGCAACGGTTATCCCGTTCTATCCACTTTTCAAAAGGTTCTTCATCCCAAGCAGGCGAAAGTCCGGTATTAATCAAGATCTTTCTATCGCCCATGGCCTCAAACTCCTCCTCATGCAGCAAAACTACACCACGGTTTAAGCAGGTGATGATGACCTCATTTTCTTTCACCAATTCGCGAACCGGTAAATACCGATAGCCTTTTTGTTTGGCATCCTCTTTTTCCGAACGTGCAAAATAAGAGATTTCTGCACCAAAGAAACGCAGCGCATCCGCCACCATACCACCCGATTTACCTAACCCGACGATGCCAACTTTCGTACCTGTGATTTCGCGAGGTACGCCATCCCATGGCTCCTGTGGTGTACCATCATTCCGAATACAAAAACCGTGTAAACAACGCACCAACTCACTCATCACATATTCTACCACACCTTCGTCTCCGTAATCCCGAACACCTAACACGGTGATGCCTCTAGAATTCGCATACCGAATATCCACATTGGCACTTTCCGGGGTGTATAGCGAGCAGCACATACCAATATATTTCACATTCGGACATTGCGCCAACGCATCCTCACCCAACCGGGAAATATAACTGATCAAAACAGCATCCGCGTCGCCAATCCGTAAGGCCATCTCTTCCGCAGATTGTGGGCTATTAGGATAAAAAACAACTTCCTCCGCATAATCGAATAACGCTTTTTCCGCCGAGGGAATTAAGTTTAGCGGCTCTACGGCGACTATTTTTTTAAACATATCTCTTTTTAATCTCTTCTTAGAGGATGTCCGAAAAGGTAATTTTGTATGTTCGGACACCATCTATATATAGTTAATACGCTTTCGCAAATAATACACGTTTATTAGAAGGTTTACCCGTAAAGATACACACGCCCACTTCATCCTTCGCATCCAAAGGAATACAACGGATAGTTGCTTTCGTCTCCTCTTTCACCCGTTTTTCTGTTTCTACCGTACCGTCCCAATGACAGGAAATAAAGCCCCCCTTGTTCTCCAATACATCTTTAAATTCTTCATAAGAATTCACTTCCGTAATATGTTCGCTACGGAAAGACAACGCTTTATGGTAAATGTTCTCCTGTATAATGCCCAACAGATTTTCGATGGTCACCGCAAGTCCTTCCTGTGATACCGTTTCTTTTGTCTGCGTATCGCGCCGTGCCAATTCCACGGTGCCATTTTGCATATCACGCGCACCAACAGCAACACGCAAAGGCACGCCCTTCATTTCCCACTCGGCAAATTTAAAACCCGGACGTTGCGTATCCCGATCGTCATATTTTATCGATATATCCATGTCCTGCAATTCGCTTGTTAGCTTATTAACAAAACCATCGATGTTCGCTTTTTCTTCTTCTGTTTTGTAAATAGGAACGATAACCACCTGAATAGGAGCTAATTTTGGCGGCAATACAAGCCCTTGATCATCGGAGTGTGCCATAATCAATGCGCCCATCAAGCGAGTAGATACACCCCAAGAAGTTGCCCAAACATGCTCCAATTTTCCTTCTTTCGATGTAAATTTCACATCAAACGCTTTGGCAAAATTTTGGCCTAGAAAATGTGAAGTACCGGCCTGCAATGCCTTACCATCTTGCATAAGTGCTTCTATACAATACGTCTCTAATGCTCCGGCAAAGCGTTCGTTTTCTGTTTTTACGCCTCGAATGACAGGGACAGCAAGCGTCTGTTCTGCAAAATCTGCATATACCTCCAGCATACGTTCGGCCTCTTCAATGGCCTCTTCACGCGTAGCATGCGCCGTATGTCCTTCCTGCCATAAGAATTCGGCCGTGCGTAAAAATAAACGGGTGCGCATTTCCCACCGTACTACATTCGCCCATTGATTTACTAAAATAGGCAAGTCACGGTAGGACTCAATCCAACCTTTATACGTATTCCAAATAATGGTTTCCGACGTCGGGCGTACAATAAGTTCTTCTTCCAATTTTGCCGTTTCATCCACTACGATATTTCCTTCGCCATCATTTTTCAATCGATAGTGCGTTACGACGGCACATTCCGTTGCAAATCCTTCTACATGCGACGCTTCTTTAGAAAAAAAGGATTTGGGGATAAATAAGGGAAAATAAGCGTTCGAATGTCCGGTATCTTTGAATTTCTTGTCTAATATTGCTTGCATACGCTCCCAAATAGCGTATCCGTAAGGCTTGATAACCATACAACCGCGAACCGCCGAATGTTCTGCCAAATCAGCCTTGACGACTAAGTCGTTATACCATTGTGAGTAATCTTCACTACGACTTGTTATTCCTTTTCCCATTATTTATTTCAATTATTATTTCTGTAACAATTATTGTAATTTGTTCGTATTATTATGAAAAACTTGGGGTAGCCCTAAGTTTTATTTATATTTTTGGAAGCGGATTAAACCCCCGTCTAAAAAACGGGTCTAAGATAATAAATAAAGACTGTATTAGCGAAGTTTAACAGTAGAGGATATCATATCATGAAAACAAATAGATTATTATTCGGTAGTTTGACACTTGCAGCCATTTTTGCGCTTAGCTCGTGTTCAACAAGTAGACAGATCGCCCATCGAGACGATGTGTATAATAATCAATCCCAAGCTCCCCAAGATTACCTGAGTCCGGATTATTATTATACTGATGGCGAAGTACAGGAGGAGCAATATGTCCAAAACGACTATTATGCTGATGAATACGCCGACGAAGAATACGTAGAAGGATTTGAATACGACAATAATCTGGAATATGCCAATCGCATCAATCGTTTTTACTACGGTGCGCCAGGCATGCCTTATTATGACCCTTGGTTTGACCCTTGGTATGGATACGGAGGTTTCGGCCTCGGATGGTCTAGCTGGGGCTGGGGATCAGGTTGGTCCTTAGGTTTCGGATGGGGTCGTCCTCATTTTGGCTTTGGTTGGGGATGGGGAAATCCTTACTATGGTTATGGAAACTGGGGTTGGGGTGGCTACCCTTACGCCGGTTGGGGCTATAACGCCTGGGGACACCCTGGGTATGGATATGGCAACCACTATTATGGCGGAAATTATTACGGTGGAAACCGATACAGTGTACGCCCAGCCAATGCACCTACCCGTGTCGCAGCTCGCGGTGGATACAATACACGTGTAGGGAATACGACACGTGTTTCCAACTCACGCGTGGCTCGGGATAGAAACGGTCGTATTGTGACTGGACGCACAACCCGCGCTACAGCAAATGGTACACGTACAACCACGCGCTCTGCCGTCGGAAATACAAGTCGTGTTCGGACGGAGAACGGCAATGTGACCAGAGGATCTTCTAACTCCTCCCGCGTTGGTACCCGCACAACACGTGGTGCGACAACCAGTAGAGAAGCTGTAGGCAACCGGACGAGAACAACCACGCGACCAACAACAGGTACGAGTAACACATCTCGTTCAAGAACAACTACTCGTCCAGCAACGACACAACCGTCTAGGCCAACTACCACACAACCATCAAGACCGACGACAAGAAGCACACCTTCGTACACGCCTTCTAGAGGTTCTTCAGGAAGCTCCATGTCGAGCGGTGGCGGATCGTCTAGAAGTTCGGGTGGTGGCGGAGGTAGCTCCAGAGGAGGAAGAACAAGATAATTTTCTTTAACAGCAATAATTGACATGATGTAGAGACGCAAAGGTTTGCGTCTCTACTATTTAAAACAAACTATGCGTATAAAAAACATAATTTTCACATCTTTATTCATTTCGGGCGTAAGTATGTCTGCTTATAGCCAATCTGTAAACAATGGTCTGATTTTTTCGCAAGAAACCAATGGTGGTACCGCGCGATTCAAAGGCTTAGGAAATGCAAAAACAGCATTAGGCGGTGATATCAGTTCCATTACCGGAAACCCGGCTGGATTAGGGTTCTTCGGTCAGTCCGATATATCCATTACCTTCAACTACGACAATGCCGCCAATAAAGGAACGTATTTTGGAAATAGCGTCAGCAAGAACAAAGGCAGATTTGGTGTGGATCATGCGGGCGTTGTTTTCCACTTCCCGAAGAACGAAGGTTACCACGGCTGGCAAAATTTCAATATCGGGATAGGCTATGAAAATACCAATAGATTTTCGAATCATGTGCGTTATGAAGGGGTAAATCCCGACAATACTATCGTCAGCGCTTATGCGGATGATATAGTGCAATTTGGAGACCAGGCTTTTGCCAATAGCTTATCCGGCATGAAGCTGATCGAAAGATTTGCCGATACCGATAAAGGCTATTTTCCGATCACCGGCGAATTTGGGAATAAAGATCAGATCAGTGATATATTAACTACAGGTAATAGCTTCAAAACATCCTTAGCTTTCGGCGGTAATTACAACAACGTCTTTTATATTGGAGGTAATATTGGCTTCACTTCTTTTATACACGAAAATTCCGCACAGTTCTCCGAATACGGCTGGACGAAAGATGCCGCTGCAGTAGCCGCGGATAATCCCGGATCCAATTTTATAGACCCGACTCATCCGAATTACGATTTTTTGGATGCGAACTACGAGATGCTGGACGATTACTACCAACGTTCCGAAGGTACCGGAATAGATTTCAAAATTGGTGCTATTTACAAACCCACAGTCGATTGGAACATCGGAGCCACCATTACCTCTCCTACCTGGTATACCGTTGATCAATATACTGAAAGTTATATTGGTGTGGATTATTACGATAATGAAAATGCCGAAGAAGCTTTTGATTTCGGCGAAACTGCATTTACGGACGATTTTAGCTATCGCTTGATTACGCCTTGGAAATTTGGTCTTGGTGTATCTAAATTTTTCGGACGCGGATTGATCTCCGCAGATGCTGAATATGTCAATTACAGCAGCATTAAAATTCGGGATACCAGAGGACCAAATTCTTCGGAAGATGCGCTTTGGGATCAAGATTTTAAGGATGCTTATCGAGGTGCGGTCAACCTACGTGTGGGCGGTGAATATCTGATTACCAATACCGTCAGCGGACGTGCGGGTATAAACTATTTCGGCAACCCTTATAAGAACGCTGATAATAAACAATACAGCGGTAGTTTGGGACTAGGCACGAAGCTTACAAACACCCTTTATCTTGATTTGGCGGTTGTTCACCTTATTAACGATTATAAAGTAAGCCCATACCTCATCGATGAAGGTTTTTGGGGGAGCGCAAGTCCAGTAGCGGACATCAAACACCAGCGTACCAATGTAGTGTTGACATTAGGTGCTAAATTTTAATAAAACTTGAAGAACGTTTTTGGGTGATAATGAACCTCACCCAAAAACTTCATATAGGCTTAACCGTATGGTCATATGTTTTGTTATTTATGATCTTTTACCAAAATTATGGTATGCCTGTTGACCCTCCGTGTATATCTCCTAGCTCATCAGGTAAGTCTTTCCGCTCATCGTATATACCTTTTATCCCTAAATGCATGCATAATGGCTTAACAAGTATACCGTTTCGCCCATCAGGTATGCGGTTTGTCTCTAAACGTATGCATAATGACTTAATAAGTATACCGTTTCGCTCATCGCATATACCCTTTGTCTCTTAACGCATGCATAATGACTTAAAAAGTACACCGTTTCGCTCATCGCATATACCTTTTGTCTCTTAACGCATGCATAATGACTTAACAAGTATACCGTTTCCCCCATCACGTATACCCTTTGTCTCTTAACACATGTATTTTGCCAAATTATGCATGCAAAATGGTAAGTATGAACTCACCTCAAACTGATAAAAGAGCAGCACCACCCTGCAAATATTAAATGAATATTAAATTTGGAAATTACCGGTGATCGCCTCACTTAAAAAAGATTTTGTTAATTTGCAAAAAAAATAAACAGATGAAACCCAAAACCATCATATTCGGCATGATAACGGCATTTGTGCTGGTTATTCTCTTTAACAACAAGGAAGAAGCAAGCTTTTGGTTTTTTGGCGAAATACGCACCTCCAAATTATTAATTTTGGGTGTATTCTTTATTTTGGGTGTTATTACTGGTGGTATTATGTTTCGCCGGAAAAAGAGTCATCCAAAAGAGTATACCATTAATAATACAGTAACAGCAGATAATCCAGAAGCAGAAAACCCATCTCCTTACGCTAATTTATCCGAGGAAGATCGTAAGTTTTTGGATCGCGATTGACTTTATTTTAATAATCCCTTACAGATTTTACTGATCAAGGCAGGACCTTCATAGATAAACCCAGTATACACTTGAACCAAGCTTGCCCCTGCTTCCAGTTTCTCTCTAGCGTCTTCCGCCGAATGAATCCCTCCTACACCAATGATCGGGAAGGAACGATTGGAGCGCTCCGCTAAGTATCGAATAACTTCGGTAGAACGTTTCGTAAGCGGTTTTCCACTGACCCCTCCCGCTTCCTTCACCAAAGATGGGTCACTATACAATCCTTCTCTCGAAATAGTCGTATTCGTCGCAATAACACCTGCTATTTTTGTTTCTGTCACAATTTCCACAATATCATCTAATTGGGAATCTGTTAAATCTGGCGCTATTTTGAGTAAAATGGGTCGTTGGATATATTTAGTATGGTTCAAATCTTGAAGCGTGTTCAAAATTTTCTTTAAAGGTTCCTTCTCTTGCAAATCACGTAGGCCCGGTGTATTAGGCGAACTAACATTCACGACGAAATAATCGACATATTCAAAAAGCGCATTGAAACAATAGGTATAATCGTTTACGGCTTCCTCGTTGGGGGTTAATTTGTTCTTTCCAATATTACCGCCGATGATAAGATTATCTCGGTCTTTCAATCGTTTCAAGCGACCTGCAGCGACATCAGCTCCTTGATTGTTAAACCCCATGCGGTTTATTAAAGCCTTATCTTCTACCAGACGGAACATCCGTGGTTTATCATTTCCCGGTTGCGGACGCGGCGTTACCGTTCCAATTTCGATAAAACCAAAGCCTAAACCTGCCATCTCCTCGATATACTCTGCATTTTTATCAAACCCAGCGGCAAGCCCTATCGGATTTTTAAATTTCAATCCGAATACTTCCCGCTCCAAACGAGGATCATCCACCGTATAAAGCGACTTAAGCAATGACTTTGCACCCCAGATTTTCGTAAATGTGCGCAACCCGTCCGTCACCCTATGGTGTGCGGTTTCGGGATCCATTGTGAAGAATATAGGTTTAACGATTTTATACATATCTGCAAAGGTAACCAAAGAAGCAGAAATATTCATTACTTTTGCAGCAAATGATATCAATTAATAATTTAACATTCGAGATTGGCTCACGTGCTTTATACGACGACGCTAATTGGCATATAAAACCCGGAGACAAAGCGGGATTAATCGGTGCAAATGGGGCTGGTAAGTCTACGTTGCTAAAATTAATCGTCGGAGATTATACCCCGACTTCGGGCACGATTTCAATGGCGAAGGACTTAAAGATTGGTTATCTTAACCAGGATTTGTTGTCTTACCATTCCGAAAAAAGCATCCTGCATGTAGCGATGGAGGCATTTGAGCGGCAAAATCAATTGCATGCAGAGATTGAAGTATTGCTTAAAAAACTAGAAACTGACTATTCGGACGAGATACTGAATAAACTGAGCGATAGACAGATGGAGTTTGAAGCGTTGGATGGCTACAATATCGAGTTTCGGGCACACGAGATCCTCGCAGGTTTAGGGTTCTCAGAAGAAGAGCAACAGCGACCTTTAGCGACATTTTCCGGCGGTTGGCGTATGCGTGTTATGCTCGCGCGTATCCTCCTGCAAACACCGGATATTCTGTTATTGGATGAGCCAACCAACCACTTGGATTTACCGTCTATTAAATGGCTGGAGAATTATCTACAGGCGTTTGAGGGTGCGATTGTTATTGTTTCCCACGACCGCTATTTTCTCGATCGGATCATCAATAAAACGGTGGAATCCCGCAAAGGAAAGCTTACGGTTTATGCCGGAAACTATTCTTTCTATATAGAAGAAAAATCTCTGCGGGAGGAAATCCAGGGCAATCAGTTTAAAAATCAGCAGGCAAAAATCAAGCAAGAAGAAAAGCTTATAGAGCGTTTCCGTGCAAAAGCGAGCAAAGCAAAAATGGTACAATCCCGTATTAAAGCGCTCGATCGTATGGAAAAGGTGGATAATGTGGACGATGATAATCCAGAAGTGAATTTCAGCTTTAAATTTTCCAAACCTTCGGGACGGCATGTCGTTACACTGGAAAATATATCGAAGTCTTACCCTAATCTGGAAATTCTACGTGATACGGGTGCTATTATTGAAAAAGGAGATAAAATAGCGCTGATCGGTGCAAACGGTAAAGGTAAATCAACCTTGCTTCGCATTGTAGCCGATGCTGATAACGAATATGAGGGCAAAAGCATCAAAGGGCACAATGTATCCCAGACATTCTTCGCCCAACACCAATTGGAAGCGTTGCATCTCGAAAACACCATTATACAGGAGCTGATCAACTTCGCTCCCAAACATACCGAAACAGAATTGCGTTCCATTTTAGGTTGTTTCCTGTTCACCGGTGATGATGTATTTAAGAAAATCAAGGTCTTGTCGGGTGGCGAGAAATCGCGCGTCGCGTTAGCGAAGGCATTGACAGCCGATGCAAATTTTCTGGTACTTGATGAGCCGACCAATCACTTGGACATGGCCTCGGTTAATATTCTTATCCAGGCTTTACAACAGTATGAGGGTACCTTCATCGTTGTTTCCCACGACCGTTACTTTTTAGACCATGTTGCCAATAAAATTTGGTTTATCGAAGACAAAGAAATTAAAGAGTATCCAGGTACTTATCAAGAGTATGAGGAATGGAGTTCAAAACGTGTGGTGAAGAAAGAGCCTCAAGGAGAAAAGAAAATAGCGAAGGAGAAAGAGCAACCTAAAAAAGAAAAGACTCCTCCATCGGAGGATAAGAATAGGCTCATCCAACGCAAAAACAAGGAGTTGGCAACGCTTGAACAACAAATAGAAAAAAGTGAAAAGTTGGTAAAGGAGCTTGAAGCACACTTAGCGAAAGAAGAAGTCTATTCGGATGCACCAAAGCTTCAAGAAGCCACCCGGACGTATAATTCTGCCAAAGCTTCTTTTCAGCAGCTCCAACAAGATTGGGAAAAGCTCGCCGAAGAGATCATGGAATTGGAAGGGTAAAGAAATAAAACCAACGTTAACTTAAATGGTAACGTTGGTTTTTAAATTCCATCGAGGTGTAATAACTATATTTCTCCATATCCAATGGGTAGTCCCAGCATCCCATACGATGGTACATCTCTCCACCGAATCCTTTCTTGAAACGATAAAGTCCGTACATCGGATGAGATGGATCGGGATTTGGTGCCGTCCCAAAAAAATCGTATTCCGTACAACCCCGCTCCTTTGCCATTTCCATGGCCCGCCATTGCAGCGCATAAGTAGCCATATAATTTCGGTTTTCTGAAGCAGAAGCTCCGTAGAGATAGGTACCTCTATTGGCCGAGATTACCAAAAACATCGCCGCTAGCGGCTTGTCTTCGACTTCGGCAACCAATAAATACACATCTGCAGGTGAAGAAGTATCATTTGCTCTCGCTGAAAGCACAATTCGGAAATAATGGATATCATGTAAAAAGAAATTATTTCGAGCCGCTGTCTGACGATATAAATCATACCAAATCTCCAAACTTTCAATTCCCAATGAACGCACATTGACGCCTTTCCTCTTCGACAGATTGATATTATATCGCGTTTTGGGTTTCATACTCTCGAAGAGCATATCCGTATCCTTCCGCAGATCCATGAACATCGTATTGGAAGGAAGAATATCGGTATTGGCCTTTCTCAACCGCCAATGGGCTGTGCTATAATTAAGACGAATCTCCTGTATACTTTTTTCCGGTACACCGAGCCAATTGCCGTGCAGATCATAACAACTTTCGTCTTTTGCCCAAAGCGATTGCCAAGGTAGATCGTATCTGATCATAATACATTTCAGGGGTAGAAATGTCCGTAAGCTTTCGGATAACTGTTCCAAAAAATAACCTTGATTTTCCTCTGAAGGTTCTACTTCCGGACCGTAAGGCACATAGGCGATACTGTGCTCTCTGTCAATCGGCTGGATAACAATTAATAAATCCCCTATAAAGTAAGCATCACTTTTACTATCGATATATAAATCGGATTGTTTCGTTCTAAAATTGAATGCTCTCGTGTGCAATCCTTGTAAGTTTTTCACTTCGGACCAATAGGCCGTTTGTTGGATAATGGATGTTTTATAAACCTGTTTAATTTCCTTATCTTCTAATTCCGCGATCATGTATAAAAATTATCGTAATGATTTCAAAACCCAAAAGCTGCGAACATAGCCAAAATGTTTGGATTAAACAGCTCTTATTTGTCACTAATGTGTTATATATTATCTGCAAAAGTATACCCCCTTATTTAAATGTAATATTATTTATTACATTTAAATATTTATGATTAACTTTGCCTCCATGAACAACACACGGTTTGCGACAGTGATACATATATTGACGCTTTTGGGTAAAACTCCTGATCAATGGTTGAGCTCGGATTGGATTGCAGGTAGCATCCATATCAATCCGGTAATTGTTCGTAAAGAACTCGGTTTTTTACAGGACCAAGGTTGGGTCATCAGCAAAAAAGGTAAAGAAGGCGGGTCTATGTTGGGTGTTCCAACCCATGAAATAAGTTTGGCTGCTATTTACAAAGCTGTCAAAAACACGAGCGTATTAGGCAAAAAAAATCAAACTCCCAATCCAAAATGCCCCATAGGAAAACATATCAACAAAAAACTGGATCAGCTTTTTGTCGAAACGGACGAGATGGTGTCTACTGCCCTTTCTCACAAAACGCTTAAAAATTTTGTAGAGCAATTTTGAATAATTTTTTTGACCCTTAATGTAACAAATTTTATTACAAATAAATATTAATAATATGAAAAAAATAGGAATCACCGGAGCTACTGGACAACTAGGTCGTTTGGTAGTAGAAAAATTAAAACAACGTGTAGATGCGGATAATTTGATTGCGCTTGTACGCTCGCCGGAAAAAGCTACAGATCTAGGTATTGCAGCCACCGCGTTTGATTACAACAAACCTGAAACCCTAATTGAAGGACTTCAGGGGATCGACCACCTTTTGCTCATTTCTGGAAATGAGGTTGGGCAGCGCAAGGTACAACATCAAAATGTTATCGATGCCGCACGTCAAGCGGGTGTCCGATGGATTGTCTATACAAGTCTTCTTCGTGCAGACTCGTCCTCTTTGAGCTTAGCACCCGAACATCTCGAAACCGAAGAACTACTCAAAGCTTCTGGCATTCCCTACACCATCTTAAGAAACGGTTGGTATACGGAAAACTATACTGCCTCCATTCCGGGTGCTTTGGGTGCCGGTGCGTTTGTAGGAAGTGCAGGCGACGGCAAGATTTCATCTGCTTCACGCGCCGATTACGCAGAAGCAGCGGCAATCGTGCTGAGCAGTGAAGATCAGGTTGGAAAGGTCTACGAATTAGCAGGAGACGAAGCGTATACCTTAAAAGACTTAGCTGCCGAAATTTCTCGACAAACTGGGAAAGACATCCCTTACAATAACCTTTCTGAATCGGAATATGCCGATGTACTGGCGTCGTTAGGTTTACCTGAACCACTTGCACAAGCTATTGCGAGTTGGGATGTAGGCGTCTCCAAAGGTGATCTATTCGACGATAAGAAGGTTTTATCCCATTTAATCGGACGACCCACAACACCTTTAGCAGAATCTGTTAAAGAAGCGTTGGTTTAGAATAATTAATCAAGGCAGGCTTATTAGTTTCTTTTATGTCATAAGTCTGCCTTGTCATATTAAATATCCACGAGTTAACATTCAGTTAATATTGATTTCTTATGTTTGCGTTATGGAAAATAAAAAATACAATGTTCCCGTTGTGTTAACCCATATCAATGATGATGCACACAACTTCAAACCATTACCTACTCCTACGGGCGAATATCCATATCGCTTGAACATAGCTAAGATCATTGGAAAAACGACCAACGAAATACAAGACCGTATGTTTTTCCATATGGTTGGCGACACGGGCAGTGTCCGTCATTCTGATTTTCAGGCAACGGTTGCCCATACATTAACCCAACAAATTGAAGGGCATCCAGATGCTCAACCGGCATTCCTTTTCCATTTAGGTGATGTCGTTTATAATCATGGCGAAGCACACGAATATCCGGTACAATTTCTAAAGCCTTATCAACATTATCCGGCTCCTATATTCGCTATTGCGGGCAACCACGATGGCGATATCAATCCGAGCGCGTCCAGTCCGTACCAAAGTCTCGATGCCTTCATGGATGTCTTCTGTGACACACACAGCCGATCTGTAAGTTATGGTTCAGGCGCCAACCGGAAGAGCATGGTACAGCCCAATGTATATTGGACATTAGAAACACCGCTTGCACGTTTTATAGGTCTGTATGCCAACGCCACCAAGCATGGTATCATTACCGATGAGCAGCGCAAATGGTTTATAGAAGAATTACGAGATGCCGCCATACAGCGAGATGAGCAGGCTATTATCGTATGTATACATCACGCTCCATACTCTGCCGATACGAACCACGGATCGAGTATTGTCATGATCGATTTTCTCGAAAGTGCATTTGCGGAAGCTTCCGTCATACCCGATGCTGTGTTCAGCGGTCATGTACACAATTACCAGCGCTTTCATAAAACATATCCAGATGGTAGCATGGTGCCATATATTGTAGCCGGTGCCGGGGGGTATTCGCTTCTTCATAACATCGCGACCTATGATGATCTCACAGTTGCCCCTTTACAACCCGAGGACAATAGCGTCGAACTGGTCTCTTATTGCGAAGAGCGTTTTGGTTTTCTCAAAATGGGCATTGTCAGAACGCTTGAAGGCCTGAAACTGACGGGAGCATATTATACGTTAACCCAACCGGATGATACGGAAGCCAAGTTATACGATCGTTTCGAAATTCCGTTGCAACGCTCCATGTTCTCCGAAGCGTAACGCGGAGAATGTCAAGATCGTGATTTTCCTCGTTTTAAGCCTTCAGATTTCAATATATAGCAGCATTTTTATCGGCATGGAACCGTATTGATCTGTTACGACCAAATTATTACATTGGAGTATAACGAGTTAATTTTGCTTACCTTTGTCCATATCTTAAGAAGGTTAAAAGCAAAATGTTTCGCCACGAAGGAAAAAAAAGAACCTATACACATAATTTAAGGTTAGCATCCATGCTGTCATTTGTTGCCGGCCTGGTAAATGTCAGTGGTGTGATGCAATTGCAGGTCCTTACAACCAACGTCACGGGCCATTTCGCTTATTTTGCAGAAAATATCGTACTCCATAAATATGCGTCATCAATCGTATTTGTATTCTATGTCGCCGCCTTTATGTTGGGTGCGTTTTGTTCGAGTTTATTGATTGAGCTTTTTTCAAGAAGATCGGTTGCGAGCCCTTATATTTTTCCGATTTCCGTTGAAATAATATGTTTACTTTTTGTTGCTTTATCTTCTTCTACCTGGGCCAATGCTAACGTATTAGCTCTTGTTTTGTTATTCGGCATGGGTCTTCAAAATGCACTAGTGACCCGCGTTTCTAACTCCGTTGTACGTACAACCCACTTAACGGGTTTGTTTACCGACTTAGGTATAGAATTATCTTTATTCATTTTTCGAAAACGCTACAAACACCGTTTAAAAAATTTAAAACAGGGTGTTTATTTAAAATGTTTCATCATTTTTTTCTTTTTTATAGGTTCTATCCTTGGCGGATTTCTCGTCCCTCAGTTCCATTTTAAAACCCTTCTGGTAGCAGTAGGATGTTTGATCATAGCGATGTTTTACGATTATTTTAAACTCAGCTTTTTCCATCTAAAAAGGCGATTATCCCACCACAATCGTTACCGCTGGAAAACAAAATCAAGCGAAAGAAACTTATGATATTGCCACCCGCTCCGGCCATCTTCCTTACTGTATATCAGCCAGCTGTCTTGTCTTAGGGCAAGAAAACATGCGGCACGAATCCTGGCAGTCCATTTTATAGTTTAATCCCAGTGATGCCTAGATGGTGCTATGCCAATATAGTACTTAAAGTCCTTCAAAAAATGGTTGTAATCATAATAGCCGGAAGGCAGAATGACGTCTAAAAAATCCTCAGATTTACTTATTTTGTATTGTCTATAGGTATAAATAAATCGCTGAAGAGAAATATACTTTTTGGGAGAAATCCCGATATACTTAACAAAATTCCTATGTAACCATTTTGCGTTAACTCCCTTACCTAAATGTTGAAGAACTTCCGAAACAGTCGTATTACCTCTTTTATCTTCGATATAATTCGTAGCGGCATTTAAAATATACGGGCAGCTATGATTGGTTTGGAATAATGAAAAAACACTATCTAAAAAAGAAACCTGCTCCGCCAACGTTTTCTTCTCATACATTTTATCAAAAATCTGCATCCATTTCTCCTCCACAA
Source organism: Sphingobacterium corticibacterium (assembly GCF_004208525.1). Lineage (GTDB taxonomy): Bacteria > Bacteroidota > Bacteroidia > Sphingobacteriales > Sphingobacteriaceae > Sphingobacterium > Sphingobacterium corticibacterium. The sequence goes on from NZ_SGIT01000001.1 coordinate 1,116,961, forward strand.
TATCTTCCAAATTACAGATTGGTTTCGAAAAAAACATGGAGGGGCGCACGTTAAAAAGCGAATAAAAAGATGAGGGCTGGAAACGGATAACCATAATATATTCGAGGTCGTCTGGTATTTCCCAGTACGTATTTGTGATAACCCCACAACATACCCAAGCAAAGTTAACTTTTCGCGTTTCTCCCTTTTCCGTTAAAAGTACGGCATCCGATTTCCGCGGCATAAAAATAAGGGACGGACAACCATCGTTAAATAAAGGCTGGTTACTCCTCAGACCCCTACAAGAGAAAATATACGCTCCTAGTATGTGTTCCGTTACTAAATCAAAACATCGAACATCTTGATCCGCTATTGGGTTTAACGTAAGCGGATCCGATGCTTTAATATTTTGTAAAAAATTGATAGGCATATCGCTTGCAATATACACATTAAAATTGTCCGATTTTTACTTTCCTAGTCCCTACCTAAGGTTTAATTTCGTAGCACCGTAAAGTTGAAATGGAATAACGTATACTAAACGAATAAAAGCAAACTATGTTGATCACGACAGAAGAAGAATTAATCGGAATGAAGAAAGTAAGTGAGGCTGTTGCCTGCACTTTAAGGGAAATGCGAGACTATGCTAAGGTTGGAATGTCGACGAAGCAGTTAGACGATTATGGCGCAAAAGTCCTCGCGAGTTTTGGAGCAAGATCAGCACCACATTTAACTTATGGTTTCCCCGGTTGTACATGTATTAGTACAGGGCAGGAATTTTGCCACGGTATCCCATCAGACAAACGAATCATAGAAGAAGGCACGTTGATCAACATTGATGTGTCGGCAGAACTTAATGGATTTTGGGCAGATAATGGTGCATCATTTATTCTTGGAGATGACAGGAATCAACACCAAAAATTAGTGCATACTTCCCTTGAAATCTTAAGAAAAGCCATTAATCAAATCAAAGGCGGTGTAAAAATTTCGGAAATTGGGTCTTTGATGGAAACAGAAGCAAAAAAAAATGGTTTTCTGGTTATTAAAAATCTTGGCGGACACGGCATAGGGAGAAGTTTACATGAACAGCCTGATGAATTACTCAACTATAAAAACCGATTTGATCAAAGACGATTTAAGAAAAACTCCGTTCTGGCTATTGAAACCTTCATTTCCACCACATCTTCTTGTGCAGTAGAACTCCCTGATGGTTGGACAATGGTTGGAAACAAAGGTGGGTATATGGCACAGCACGAACACACCATTGTCGTTACCGGTGGAAAACCGATTATATTGACAGAAATGAACGGGATTTGGGAGTAGCCTGTAAAATAACAGTTGATTAAAACGCCAGTCCTACGCGAATGTAGGGCAATGTAGCTTCCTTGCTGAAGCCAACCGCACCCTGGATGGTCAATAAATCGCCAGGCATGAAATAGAGGCCTCCCCCATACCCCATATGCCACCTATCGGAGGATTCGTCCGTCATCCAAACCCGACCTAGGTCGTAGAAGCCGATTGCCCCCAGCGTACCTGGAAGCAGGTAAGATGCAAAGCTAAAGAGCTTTACCCGGCCTTCTAGATTATTATATAGCGCTGTTTTTCCGGTGAACCTTCTCGAATTGAATCCCCGTAGGCTCTGCTCGCCACCAATCTGTGCATGCTGGAAAAAGTAAGGATCGCCCAAAACGGTTTCAAAGCCCGTTCGATTAGCCAGTGTCAGCCGTTCATCGGCCGTTGATCTATAGAAACTAAATGAAGACTGTAGAACGACGTGGTTTAGATGCTGTCCACCAAGCTCCGATTTCCAGTCCACCCTACTTGTCCACCATATTCCCCTCTTTGCATTCGCGACATTGTCCCGACTATCATATGCACTTCCTAAGGTTAAGCCCGTAAAAAATTTGTTCCCAAATAGCGGTTCATCAGGATGCTGAGCATACCATTCCTCAAAATACCGACCATTGTTATTTCCCAGACGGCTACTGTAAAATTGCGACGAAGAGCCGTAGTAAAGTTTCCAGTGCTCATCCAAGTTACTCTGTAAAAATATATCTCCATCCACAACATCATAGCGGTTACGATAAAAGTCAATGCCCTTTTCTCCCTTTTCATAAGTCGTATTATTACCATAACCGAAAAAATTACTGAGATTCTTTGGCCCCAAAGACGAGAATTTAACCGTAAGGTCCTGTTTACCCACCAACTCCTTAAAGACGCCCGAATAATACAACATAAACGACTCTCGACCCGTGAGGTAGTTTGCCATAAACTCATGTCGGTAAGCGTAAGTTTTTTTTCGGAATCCCTGGTTTTCGATTAAGTAACCCAATCCTAAAATCAATCCTCTATCGACTCCATAGTTGAGATTAAAAAGGGTACCTTTTCGGTCATAGACGAAATTGTCGTATACATACGCATGCACCGTGCTATCTGAACGCAACTGCATACGTACAGCAGCAAGGTTATTCCAGGAATTTGATGCCGTATCGTTACTTTCATAGAGCCATACCTTTCTTCCGTTTTGAAAGGCGTCTGTGCTTTCATAATGATCATGTTCTGTTCCGCCGATGACGCGCAGTTTGATAGGTGATCGACCCGACCCGCGTAGTTTATACACATCTTGCCCCCCAATACCATAGACGCGCAGTTCTTTCGTTTCTTCCGGTAGGAAGGTTCGTTTCAGTAAACGACGTCCTTCTGTACCATCTTTCTTCTTGTTGTGCACGTCCAAAGTAATGCGACCATCCTTCCGGTAGCGGATGTCTACAAATTCGTTTTTTCCCGACAAAGGTATATCGACTACCCGTGCTAAAGAATGGTAATACTCCATGGCAGATTCCATCAATCCATCACGTCTAGCGGTTATATTTGCCACCAACTCGTCTGCACTCAGGGCAATAATCGTATCGGGCATCTGCTGCATAGCCAGATCAATCAAGGAATCGGACAATGTTTGCTGCAGCACTGTCACCTCCCGTTGCCAGTCGTCCTTACCCAGGTTGTTCAGAAAAAAACGATCAAAATGACGTGCGTTAAAATTCCAGTGGGCCACATTTCTAATTTTAGGACCGAAAGGCTGCACATTCGCTTTAAGCCATTGGTAAGAAAGCAAAATGGGGAATACGCCCGACGTTTTGTAGTAAACCTTATCCCTATCCCGAGGTACCGGCGTATATACCTTCTTGCCTCTTTCCTTCTCCGGATCCCAGCGCCAGTTGTCCTCATGTCGGTCCCAGTCGCCTAAGACAAAATCCAGTAGACGGGCACGCAGTGTCAATTCCTGATCTACCCATTTATCATTATCCTCCAACAGCTGCCGGATCACTTTGAGCGTATTATCGGTTTTACTATCTTCAAACGGCATCCTAGGCTCAAACAGATACGGTCTGTTTTTAAAGATTTCCCTGTATTCGCCCAGTCTGGAGTCATCACCTACATACACCAATTCTGGAGATGCATGTGGAATGTCTAAGGCCACATTAAACGGAGGTACCGTCAGTGCACCGAAAGGATGTGCTATGGATATCTGGTCTTGGACAATGTCTTTGGCAACCGTTTTTCTAAGGCTCTCGGGGAGACTCCTTTCGGGATATTTTTGGATAGAGCGTAATACCCATTCCCTTCCTGTGGCATCAACTAGACGTAAGGATTGCGTTTGCATACCACCACCAAGTTTCACCACTTCGAGCCCACCCTTTTCCACGCTAAGGTCCATCACCCTCATCTTTACCGGTGTGTTATATAATTTCCGATAACTGTCGCCAAGCCAATACCGATGTACCAGACCTACCTTATCATATTCTGGGGCGATGACGGCCGTAACGCTGTCCCGCTTCTGTGCATAAGTACTTAAAGCACTCAACATGATCAAACCAATAATCCGCAAAAATCTCTTCATACATCAACTTTCAAGTGGCATTGTTTCTTTAATCTTCGTTCAGTACAATATCGGCACGCACTGCCCGCAGTTCACTTACCCCCTGTATCTCTTCCAACGTGCAAAATTCAAAATCGGGCTTCAGTAAACCCGTTGCGACCACTTCGGCTAATAGGTCTCTAATCTCCGTTTCCAGCATATCCCCCTGAAATACGATCGCCAATGTATTGGGGCGCACAAGCCGCTCTTTGCTGTTCTTTATCTGTGCCTTATCTATCCTTTTCTTCACCATCTGATAACGGATATTATAGCCTCCTTCCACATCAAAACGTCGCTCATCCTCCCTGAAGCTGATATCAATTGTCGAGGTGTGCACAAAGATTAACAACGTGACCTGCATAGGTACGACCAGTGATGGCACTATCTGCGCGGCATGTATACCGATACGAGCCATGGAAATGATCTGTTGTTTCCGAATTTCTCTTAAAAAAGAAGGTTCAAATACTTTTGTGGGGGTTATCGATTGCCCTACATACATATCGTACTCTACCCCGTCAGAGCGGAAGAGTTCAAAATACGATGGAAAGATATCTTGTACAGTGGCATTAAATTGCTGTACTTCATCCTTGATCAGGTTATTCAATTGCTGGAGCGATGTTTCGAAAACATCCATATGGTTGCCAGATACGCCCTTTTGTTGGTTCACAAAAGTGTCGATTGGAGATTTATGCACCGGGTTTTCGGCTTCGATATTTTCCAATATCTCGAACAACTCTTCATGAAGAAACAAGAAAACATCCAGCATATGTTTTTCATAATCTGTTGCCTCCAACCAATTTCTCATCTTTCTTGCTCGATGTCTCAATCCCGCAATCAGATCGTCTTCATTATCGCGAGCCAAGGTGTCTAAAAAATGTTCAAGATGGTCTATTTTCGACAGATTATCTTTCTTATAAATACTGTTACGTAGCTGGGTTGAGCCTTTGACATCAATGGCCCCATATATGGGATACACTTTTTCGAACCGTACCTTATTCATCACTGGTTCTTCCTCCTCTCGCATATAGGCGCCGAGCTGACCTGCTGCCACCTCGTTAAAACGCCATTCTACTGCTGGATTAAGCGCTGTAAAGTTATTCAGAATGATCTGTTCAAGGCTGTTTTTGAAAAAGAAAACGATGTCTGCTGTCAGTTGTGTCAACAAAGGAATAAATGTTTTCCAGATCATCATAGAGGTCTTGTCCAGTCTGTTAGGTATATAGCTATACAGCTCCAAAAAACCCACCAGTCTCTCTCGTTGTTTGAGTGGAATACCGATGTAAGAAGCCAGTCCCTCCCGTTCGATCAGTTCACGAAACAACCGATCCTCTGTATCCAACGATTTTTCTATTCCATAAAGTATAGGAAATGGCGTTTCGAGGTAGGCAGTCGTTGTAGGATCTATCACTCCTGAAACATTTCTTTTTTGTAGCTCCCGGAAAAAGAAACTATCCCGCGTAAAATCGGAGGAAAAGATCGGATATCCATTCAGCTCCAGAACCGGCAGTAAAGAAGATGAGATTTCCGTGGACCCGGCGATTGTTGAGAGGATTTTATGCAGTTCTCCTAAAAAACGCTCTTGTCTATATTGAGATAGATTAGCGATCATCGTATGGAGCCATTCCGAAACATAAGCAGCTGTTTTGTCCTCCAATGTAAGTATTGTAAAGCCATTGAACGTAAAATTACTGGGATCCAGCAACTGAAATATAGGCTCTACATCTTCGAGACAGTACTCACCTTTATCACGCAACGTTGTTAGATCAATAACGGGGAGCTTTCCTTTTCGTTGTATTTCCACAAAGGAAAAATCTACTCCGAGTTCGTAATAACGGTCTACCCCCTTTTGTTCCAATTTGTAGAGAAGCTTATTGGTACTGGTGGGAATTTCGTAAAATCGTTCCAGAATGACACTATATAGCAGTTGCTGCATGGGGGTTAGCCCTGTCTTTTTATCCTCTGAAATTAATCGTGTATCAGATTCAAGGAAGGTATAAAATTCACCGGTTCCATAAAAGGCCTGCTGCGGTATGGGGTATCCAAGCCCCCATAGTCCCTTTTCTTCCAAACGCAGACCATCTTGTAGCGAATGGATCATCTCGAATACACCCTCGTAAGGTTCCAGATTGCTTTCCCCAATCTCCCCATGCGTCTGCTCGACACCTTTGATCATTTCCAAGCCAAACCATGGAAGCAGGTGCCTTCTGCCACCTAGGCTGTCCAGTATCTTATGCAGGTAGGTAGTCAAGGGTGCCAGCGAGATATGCCCCGTTCCTAGGGGAGATTCTTGTAGGTTTTCTATTTGGATGTTTTTTAACAACATAGTTAGTGTTTGTGTTTAGTGTACGGCTTTCCCATCCAAAAGAGAAGCGTCGAAGTCTTTTCTGATCAGATCTTTGTCTACGATGTAAAAGCTCACTTTCGTTTCACCATTTGTCAAAAAATCCATTACCGTGAAGCCCTGCTGGCCAAATCTATACTGCAAATCCGATGCCGTGCGGATATCGGAAGTTTTTGCACCGGAGCCACTAACCACTTGCGTAAATGTGCCGTCTTGAATCAGTTGCAGCCCGTGGTCGTGTCCAGAGACATAGATCACCCTCGGGTGGTTGCCCAAGGCATCTGTCACGGATTCGATAAGCTCGCGGTAGCGGGGATGCTTTACGTCCTCAGCCGTTCTAAACACCGTAGATCGCAACAGCGGATATATCGACCCCACCACCGGCAAAGGTATGTACAAACCTTTCCACACCTTACGTAGTGGGAATATATGATCGGTTACAGAAAACCTTAAACTATGCTCGCCATAGGATCGCATCGGATGATGGCTCATCACGAGGAGTTGTTTTTCACTATGCTCCTCCGCTATGTTGGTCAAGTTCGCTAGAAACTGTTTCTTTTGCTGCGATAGCTCCGCGGACTGAACCGTGTCGTGGTATGGAAAAAGCCAAAATTCGCTATCATATATCACGGTGACGATACTGTCCGTCAGCAACTCCACAAACGGTCCCAAATTACCCGCAGATGGAACAAACCGAAGGTCGCTATCTCCCAAACGATGTATGTAGGCTTCTTGCGCTTTGATTTTGGCCAGTCCGTCAGGTCCAGATTTATCCCAATCATGGTTGCCTGCCATAAAATACACGGGCACGCCGCGTTGTCTAAACGGCTCAAATTGTGACCGCAGTATAGCAGCAGATTGCAGCCTGCTGCTGTCATCCAGTCCCATACCAGTAGGATAAATATTGTCTCCCAGGAAGTAAGCCATCGTTTTATTCGGCAGTACCAGTTCTGCTGCCGCTGGTATCAACAGTTCTTGTTTTGTATTGATTTCGCCCGCATCTCCTATTAAAATAAGTCGACGCTCAATTTCCTGCGCATACAGCAGAGCCGGGTATACCCATAAACCGACTAGTAGGAGGCGTAATATCATTTTATAACGTTAAATTTATAAATCATCCCGTGTGCTTGTCGTCCTGCTTCGCTGCTGATATACAGATTATCGTCTTTATCAAAGGCAATTCCTTCCGGCTGTTCAAAAGCCTTCCGTGGCAAGAATACTACCTCCTTGGGTTTAAATGCGTCGTCAGTAATCACGAGTGCCTGATCGATGGAAGAAAGAATGTACCACTCCTCGGTGCTTTCCCGTCTAGCCATTGCAGAGGGCTTAAATGTCTTTTTGATTCTTTTGTCAAGAGCGGAAAGCGCACTTATCGGTACGCTAAATTCTCCTCCGTTGGATAATCTACCGCCCTCACCTACCTTCAAAATATATCCAGAGACTGCTTCTCCCTTTTTGTCTATCTTGCACACTTTACACAACAGAAAAAGACTACCGCTGGCGCGGTCGAAAGCCATCGATTCATATTCTCCCTTCGGCACCAGATCCTTGTTGACAATCACCTTCCCAGATACCGACGCCTGTTTAACAGGAAAACTGTAGACGTGACCATTGCTTTTCAGCACATAAAAATATTGATCATCTGTCGTCAGCTCTTCATAATCTCCTTTTGCAGCAAAGGAAGTGGTTAAGACAATCTGCTTTTTTAACAAGTCGTATCCAAAAAGCAATCCGTCTTCATCCTGTATTGCAAATATATTGCTTGGTTGGTCTTTTAAAAATGTAATGCCCGATATTTCTGCTAGTTTTTTTGGTAGCGTATAGCTTTCATCAGCCCTCAGCAGGTAAGGAAAGGAGTTTTGCGATTGGCAGCTACCCATTCCTAAGGTAAACAAAAATAATCCAATGAGAAGGTAGTACTTCATGTGCTTAGGATTTTCAATGTACAAGAATCACGGCAATAATAAAAGCCACGACAGATATGATCAATCCAAACATAAAGACGCCGTAAGCATACCGCAGCAGCTTATACTTTCTACCCAGGACCACCCCTTGCGCGTACACATCCTGCGTCAGCATGCTATATAGAAATTCGTAGTCATCCATCGCTTTTCTCATCGCATCTCGATAAGCATCATATGGCATTTGATGGAAATTTCCAAAAAACAAAAGGTTCACTGTCTTATTTTCGACCTCTTCGGAATTGAACCGGCCGTCCTTGATTTTTGGTATAGTCGATAAAATAGCGAGTACCATCGTGGTCACTACGCCCACCAGGAGCAATACAGTCGGGAGCGTAAGATGTTGATTCGTGTCTAGCTTTTGCACCAGTACAGCGACAACGACAGAAAGTATAATAGAATTAACGGTAAGCAAAATATTGGCTTTGTTATCCGCCATATCGCTTAGCCGTTGGCTGTTTGTCGTAGAAACCCTAAACATGGTCTCTATCCCTCTTTCCGGTTTTTTTCCGGCGTTATCCGGTGTTTTTTTAGATAAAAATTTCCCTTGTTGCTTTTCCAGCTCCTTGATATGCTTTAGCTTGCCCTCATTAAGCTTTTGTCGCGCGTAGTCGGTATGATAGCGATGTTTTTTCAGCAGCTGTATCGTTAAGTCCCGCCATACATTTTTAGCAATTTTGAATTCAGCTACCTGTTCAGCCTCCTGACGCATCAGCTTGTTTCTGACTTCAAATGCGTCACCTCCAAGATGAAAAAGATCTGCGTCACAAACGATTTCTTCGAGGAGATTCGTTGGCGATTGGGGCATTTGTGTAGCTAAGATACAGCCTTTCACTTTCTGTTGCAGATCTTCGGAAATCCCCTCCTTTTGTAGAAATTCCAACGCTAAATCTGCGCTGCGCACCTCGTGGCCTGCGGTTCCTCCAGTACAATATCCGAGATCGTGAAAATATGCTGCACAGGTCACGACAAAACGATCCTGTTCATCCAGACCATAATGTGCAGCCATTTCTTCCGTTGCGAGCACGACATCATCCGTATGTGTATTATCGTGAAAGCAATATGTATCCGTTTTATTTTGTTGGATAAAATTTACAGCAAATTGTTGCGCCTTTTCCTGTAGATGCTTGTAATTCATACGTTCCATATTAGGATTACGTGCAATCTACGAAAAATCAAGATTGATTAAGATAACCACTATAAAAAGATTACAATAAAAAATACATATTTACTTATTGGGATTTTGCTTTTTTTTATACATTTGCTCCGCAATATGCAAAAAAGGACTAAACAATATATTGCCGTCGCGCTGCTTCTTATGCTACAGATTGTAGGGAGCTTTGATTTATACGCGGCAATACATTATTCTTGCTGCTCTTCAAACAACAAACAAACCACCTTACTTCACAAAACAAACACCACCGTTTCATTCGAACGCACGCCTGTAGCATTTCACAAAAACCTTTCTGAGGTTTTGGAAAACAGTGATTCCAGTTTGGTCGATTTTCCTTTTTCGTCAGCAGCCTTTACCACCCTACTTGTCCAGTTTTTATACTATACCGTATTACCAGAAGGCAGATCACTGGTATACGGCTTTGTTCCCCCACAAGAAGTAGATCCAGCTGGCCGATACCTTCTTTTTTCCAACTTTAGAATTTAGGATCACGCTCCTTTTCAATTTTCTTAGTAATTCCTGGTTTTCAATAGATGTTTGAACATCGCTATGGAAAGGTAATCTAATTATTTCAAATCAATTTTTATGAAATATCTATGATTACCAATCACAAATAATACTATATGGATATTCCATATAGCCTTTAAAGAACAAATATTTACATATGAAACGTATCATTTTTTTTAGCGTGCTGAGTGCGCTATTGACCCTCTCATCCTGCCATTCTCATCAAAAAGAGAAAGAAGAAAACATTTTTCTGGTTACTTCCGCCATTATTAAAGATACCACTATTACGCAACAATATGTTAGTCAGATCCGCTCCGCCAGACATATTGAAATACGCTCTCAAGAACGCGGGTTTTTGGAAAAAATATATATCGATGAGGGACAATTCGTTCACAAAGGGCAGCTGCTGTTCCAAATTATGCCCAAAATTTATCAGGCAGAATATCTAAAAGCGCAAGCCGAGGTGGAGGCTAGTATCCTGGAGGTAAACAATGCACAGGCACTGGCCGATAAGCAAATCATTGCCCCGAATGAACTCGCCTTGGCAAAAACGAAGTTAAAGCGAGCGGAAGCCGAAATGGAACTGGCAAAAACGCATTTACAGTTCACGAAGATTACGGCTCCCTATGATGGCTACATCGATCATCTGGAACTTAAACTGGGCAGTCTAGTGGATGAGGGGGAGCTACTGACGAGTCTTTCCGACAATAGTACCATGTGGGTTTATTTCAATGTGACGGAACGCGAATACCTGGATTTCAAAACCAATAAAGATCAGCAAGATGTCAGCAATGTACAGCTATTGCTGGCGAATCAACAGGTTTTTTCCCAACAAGGAAAAGTAGAAACCATAGAAGCAGACTTCAATCACGAAACGGGAAATATTGCCTTTCGGGCGGCCTTCCCCAATCCAGACAATCTTTTACGAAATGGGCAAACGGGTACCATCCTAATGTCTAAACCTTTCAAGCAAGGTATCCTTATTCCGCAAAAAGCCACGTTTGAGATCATGGACAAAAAATACGTATATGTCTTGCATGATGACGAAACAGTCAAGCTGACACCGATCTCCATCAAAGCAGAGCTTCCGGATTTATATGTAGTACAGCAAGGTTTAGACGGAAATGAAAAAATATTGCTGGAAGGTATCCGCAAGGTGCAGGACGGTGATAAAATAAAATTTGAATACGAAGAACCACAGCAGGTCATGGCTAAATTGACATTGCCCAGTGAATAATAAGCAGATCATAAATATTAAAAAACATAGCATATGTTTGAGAACTTCATAAAACGCCCCGTATTGGCAATCGTCATGTCCATCTTTATCGTGCTCATGGGACTATTGGCGATCAATTTCTTACCGATCTCCCAATTTCCGGACATTGCTCCGCCAGTAGTCGTCGTGAATATTGCGTATCCCGGAGCGAGTGCAAATGTCCTTACCGAATCGGTATTGATTCCGATGGAAAAGGCCATTAACGGTACTCCCGGCATGAAATATATGACTTCTGATGCCACCAGCGCCGGCGAGGCCGCGATCATGGTTTATTTTAACCTCGGTACAGATCCCAGTCTAGCCATGGTGAACGTAAAAACCCGCATAGAGCAAGTCACCAACAACCTACCCGAGCTCGTACAGCGCGAAGGCTTAGTCGTTAGCTATACCTCTCCCAACATGCTGATGTATGTCAACGTGTTTAGTAAAGATAAACATACCGACCAAAAGTTCCTATACAACTTTGCGAACGTCAATATCATTAATGAAATAAGCCGTCTAGATGGTGTCGGGAGCGCAAAAATATTAGGAAGCCGTACCTATGCCATGCGCGTTTGGCTCAATACCGACCGCATGCGTGCTTACAACGTTTCGACTGAAGAAGTCATGGAAGCCATGGCACAGCAGAGCATTATCGGAACACCAGGACGCTTAGGGCAAAGTACCGGAAAAAAAACACAGTCTTTAGAATACGTTTTAACGTACGAGGGCCGATACAATAAGCCCGAGCAATATGATAACATTATCATCCGGTCGAATCCCGACGGTGAAAGCCTCAAATTGAAAGATATCGCCACCGTGGAACTTGGAAGTGAATTCTATGATATTTATTCTAATCTAGATGGTCTCCCTTCAGCTTCTATCACGCTTAAACAGAGCTACGGTAGTAATGCCAGTGACGTTATAAAGGAGGTAAAGAACAAGCTCGAAGAGATCAAAGCGTCCTCGTTTCCTCCCGGCATGGACTATAAGATTACTTATGATGTATCCAACTTCTTGAATGCCTCGATGGACAAAGTCGTACATACCCTTGTCGAAGCCTTTATATTGGTAGCCTTGGTGGTGTTTATCTTCTTAGGCGACTGGCGGTCTACCTTAATTCCCATCATCGCCGTTCCGGTATCCTTAATCGGGGCATTCTTCTGTATGCAAGCCTTCGGACTGACGATCAATTTAATCACGCTGTTTGCCTTAGTTTTGGCCATCGGTATTGTAGTGGATAACGCCATTGTCGTGGTGGAAGCGGTACATACCAAGATGCACGATAAACACATGCATGCCTATCCGGCCACACTTGAGGTCGTCAAAGAAATTAGCGGCGCTATCATCGCCATCACCTTGATGATGACCGCTGTGTTTATCCCCGTAGCTTTTATGACCGGACCGGTAGGTGTATTTTTTCGGCAATTTTCGATTACCATGGCCAGCTCGATTGTGATCTCTGGTTTTGTGGCCTTAACACTGACACCTGTTTTGTGTGCCATGTTATTAAAAGGCCAACATGGCAAAAAGAAGAAGAAAAGTATCATGGACAAGATGCTGGACGGTTTCAACAAACGTTTCGAGCGGACAACGACTCGGTATGCCTTGTTAATGAAACGTATGGTTAACCGCCGACTCATTACGTTTTTATTGTTTGCCGTATTCGCTGTGGCCATAGTTTGGATCAGCAACACCCTACCTTCCGGTTTTATTCCCAATGAAGATCAAGGTATGATCTACGCCATCGTGCAGACGCCCCCAGGTTCTACTTTAGAGCGAACGAATGACATGACCAACCGGTTACAGCATGTTGCCGAACATATCGAAGATGTATCTTCTGTAACAGCATTAGCTGGATATGAAGTGCTGACAGAAGGCCGGGGTTCCAATGCCGGCACCTGTCTGATCGCATTAAAAGATTGGTCCGAACGAAAACACAGCACACCGGAAATCATCGAAGAGCTGGAAGAAGAAACTAAAGAAATCGCCGGTGCAACAATCGAATTTTTTGGTCCACCGGCCGTACCAGGATACGGCGCTGCAGGTGGTTTTTCCATGCGGTTACTCGATAAGACCAATTCGGATGATTATAAAGCGCTCGAACAGGTCAACGATGACTTTATGAAAGCACTTGGCGAACGGAAAGAATTAACAGGATTATTCACCTTCTTTAGTGCTAATTATCCGCAATACGAATTGGAAATCGATAACGAAGCCGCTATGCAAAAAGGCATTAATATCGAGACCGCTATGAATAACCTATCGATACTGATTGGCAGTACCTACGAACAGGGATTTATCCGCTTCGGCACCTTTTACAAAGTTTATGTACAAGCCGCTCCCGAACATCGTGCCCTTCCGGAAGACATCATGAAACTTTATGTCAAAAACAACCGCGACGAGATGGTACCTTATGCGGCTTTCATGAAAATGAAGAAGACCCACGGACTGAATGAAATTACACGATACAATATGTATCCATCCGCGTCCATTAAAGGTGAACCGGCAGCGGGCTATAGCACGGGCGAGGCCATTAAAGCTATTCAAGAAGTAGCCGCACAGACCCTGCCGAGGGGTTATGACATCGGTTGGGAAGGATTAACAAAAGACGAAGCTGCACGGGGAAACGAGGCGTTGTATATTTTTGGTATTGTCTTAGTGTTCGTTTATCTCGTACTCGCTGCACAATATGAAAGTTTTATCATTCCTTTTGCGGTCATACTGTCGTTACCCGCAGGTATCTTTGGAACGTTCCTATTGCTTAAACTGATGGGGCTATCGAACGATGTTTATGCACAGGTTGGGCTCGTTATGCTCGTTGGGCTCCTAGGCAAAAACGCCGTCCTTATTGTCGAATTTGCCATGCAGAAAAATGCCGAAGGACTATCTACCTATAAAGCAGCGATCCATGGTGCTAAAGCACGTTTCCGGCCGATTCTGATGACTTCCTTCGCGTTTGTAGCCGGCATGCTACCCATGCTGTTTGCACATGGGCCAGGTGCTATCGGAAACAAAACCATTGGTGCCGCCTCCGCAGGTGGCATGTTGTTGGGAACCATCTTCGGTGTTATTGTTGTACCTGGTCTCTACTTTCTATTTGGGAGCATTGCCAACAAACGCAAGCTCATTAAATACGAAGAAAAGATGCCTTTGTCCGAACGCATAGAGAATTAACATCCAGCAAACTTATCAGAAAAAAGATGAAGAGAAAATATATATCCTACAGCAGCATGCTCCTGCTATCCATCCTGTCCGCGGCCTGTGGTGTCCCCAAGGTAGCAAAACAGGAGGTACATAAAGCACTACCTACGCAATACGACAATCAATCCGTAAACGACAGCGGAACCAATATGGCGCAAATTGATTGGAAAGACTACTTCCACGATCCATATCTGACGGCTATCATTGACAGCGCACTTCAACACAACCAGGAACTCCTAATCACGATGCAAGAAATCGAGATAACGGCCAATGAGGTGATGGCACGTCATGGAGAGTACCTTCCGTCGGTGGGTATAAAAGCGGAGGGCGGAATAGAAAAACGCAGTGAAAATACACCTTTGGGTGCGATGGAAAAACAAGTTGAAATCCGGCACGGGAAAGAAAACCCTGAACCAATGTCCGATATAGGTTTTGCGCTTGTTGCTAACTGGGAGATTGACATCTGGAAAAAACTGCGTAACGCGACCAAGTCTGCACAACTCCGTTATTTATCTTCGATTGAAGGTAAAAACTTCATGGTCACCAACCTCGTCGCCGAGATTGCTCGTTCTTATTACGAATTGTTGGCTCTTGATGAGCAGAACAGGATGATTCAGCAAAACATCCAATTGCAATCGCAGGCACTGGAAATCGCGAAGGTGCAGAAGGCAGCCACACGTATTACGGAACTAGCGGTTAAAAAGTTCGAAGCTGAGTTACTGCGCACACAAAGTCTGCAGTATGCTGTGCAGCAACAGATCGTGGAAGCGGAAAATAACATCAATTATCTCGCCGGACGATATCCTCAACATATCCCTAGACCCGAGTCAAACTACGCCGTTAATAGCAGTCTCATGTCGTTTGCAACAGGACTACCAGCAGCGTTGTTAAACAACCGCGCCGACATCCGGCAGGCGGAACTAGAAATAGCCGCCACAGATCTGGATATCAAGGTTGCCAAAGCTCGGTTTTACCCATCGGTCGGTATATCAGCCAATCTAGGCTATCAAGCTTTCAATCCGACATATTTACTGAAAACGCCACAATCATTGATTTACTCTTTTTCTGGAGATTTAATGGCGCCGTTAATCAACAAAAAAGCGATACAGGCCGATTATAAGAACGCCAATGCCAAACAGGTTCAAGCGGTATACAGTTATGAACAGTCTTTGCTAAATGCTTATGTAGAAGTTGCCAATCAATTGGCCAAATACCAGAACATTTCCCAAAGTATTGGGTATAAATCCAAGCAGGTCGATGTCCTTAACAAATCCATTGAAATTGCAAATGACTTATTCAATGCTGCGCATGCAGAATACCTGGAGGTTCTGATGACACAACGCGATATTTTAGAGACGAAAATGGAGCTCATTGAAGCCCAACGTGACCAATATATGGCTAAAGTGAACCTATATCGTTCCTTAGGTGGCGGATGGCAGTAAACCGTTTTCACAAAAAAGCAGGCTTTGTTGCCTGCTTTTTTACGATATCAGCCTAAACTCCTCTATTTGGTGCGAAAGTTTAACAACTGATAAATTCTTTTTGCGATTTCGGTGTTATCCAGAAATCCCTGAAAAAGTTCTGCTCCTGGACCGTAAGACATCAATGGTACAGGTATGCCCGTATGATCTGTTGTTGCAAAATTCCCTAACACGTGTCCCTTGTTTTTATCTGCATCTAAAAGAACCAAACCACCTGTTTCATGATCAGAAGTGACCAAAACCAATGTCTCTCCGTTTGTATCCGCATATTGCAAGGCCTGCCCGACCATACGGTCAAAACTCAGGTATTCTGAGACGGTAAACGGCAAAGAATTACTGTGCCCACCCCCGTCGATCTTCGCCCCCTCCACCATCAGAAAAAAGCCTTCATCGGCACTTCGTTTTTCCAAAAACGACACCGATGGCTGAAAAACATCCTCGATCAGGCGATACGCCGTTTGCGTACTATTTTGATTCTCTTTAAGCTTATCCCACTCCCTATCGACCTTATCCTGAGCAAATACCAGCAAGCGATCGCTTTGCGACGGAGCAATATGCTCCGCTCCATAAACAACATCTATATTTTTTGTCCGCAGCTCCTTCATGAGTGCGCTATCTGCATCAGCAAATACCCTGTGTTCTCCCCCGACCATTAACGATAATTTCGAATCCAGCAGCTGTCTGGCAATACTATCCGTATGATTTCTTTCGCTAACGTGTGCATAAAAAGCAGACGGAGTAGCCCCTGTAATCCGGTCGTTCGATACAATACCACTTACCATTCCCATCTTTGCAATTTCGTCTGGTATATTACTTACCGGACGCCCTGTGGTATCTACACCAATATAGCGATTCCGGGTCTTTACGCCTGTTGCCAAAGCACTCCCGCCAGCAGCGGAATCGGTATGATAATTATCTGTGGATCCGGTAAAAAGGTATCCTGTATAAGACATATTCAATACGTTCAACTGTCCTCTATTAGCCATTGCCGCCGCCCAAAGTTGCGACAGGCCTGCGCCATCGCTGATCAGCAAGATGATGTTCTTAGGCCGTTCAATGGACGTATTTCTTTTTCGACGTGGCGTATACGGATCGTAAAACACCTCGTTCACGTAATTATTTTTCGGATACGTCTGCATAAATTCTGCTGCCGCCATCGGGCGATCGGTGTTAATGTAATCGACACCCATTTTAATCCACTCATACCAAGTTGTCTTGGTATCGGGTGCCGCCCAAAACCTGAATTTCTTTCCAAGACGATGCACCGAATCTACCGTTGTTGTTACCTTTATGGAATCGTGGTACGTCAGTCTTCCTAGCCCATTCCACTCGGAGAACTGCTTGAACGGCGCACTAAAAAGGCCAATTCTTTCCAGTTGCGAAGCCGTATATGTTTTACTTAATTCACCATCAAAAAAGAAAACTTCATCATACAGATGAAACTCCTCCGGCTTCGGACGATTTCCACTAACGACAATTTTCACCGCTTTGGGATTATTCTTACTGTCAAACAGATCGCGGTACGGTTTAATTTTCTTGGTTAACACGCGCAATACACTTGCTCCATCAGCTTTCGGATCAATCAAGAGCTGTAGCTGCCCGTTTTGAGGGTAAAGAAATCCATCCGAGCTATTCGCAAACGCTTCCAATATCGGTTTTAAATACAAGCGGTCAAAAGTTTTTTCAGTCGCTATTTCGTCATATTCATGCGCGACGTAGAGTTCACCGTTTTTTAAGAACAGATCGACTTCAATTGATCCAAAGCCTAGTCCATACGCAAGTGCAAAAGGATGGTTTCTGGTATAATCATTATGAGAATGCAGATTGTGTAGGTAGTCCGTCGGCTTCACCTGTGCAAATGCCGGCACAGCGATCCAGATCGCCGCACCGAGAAGTGTTGAAAGAAAAGATTTTTTCATACTACATGCTATTAAATTTCATATTTATTTTACAACCGAACGTTTCGGTTAAGGTTGAAACCAAACCTTTACGTTGTGGTTTGGCATATTTCCTTCCATGTGCTCGTTTACCCACTCGATTAAACTAGGGTTATTCTGTTCGTTGTCGGAATATACATATCGAACCGGGATCGATGCCAACACCGACGGACCGGTCTTGATCTCAGGGATACCCGTACGGCGCCATGATGCCCAACCCTCGAAACCATTCAAAAAGCTGTCTATAAAATACTGCTCGGCAATCATGGTGAGCCCTTTTTCAGGCTGATACTGATTAACTGCACGCGCCCAGTATGCCTCCCGTTGGCTGTCACTAATATACGGATTCTGGATCTGCGGTTGGCTTCCCACCTGCTTCCATTTATCAAAAGACGCATTGACAGCTTCCTGATAAACCTCCTCCACGTGTCCTGTCACGCCCATATCTCTTTGAATCGCTTCGGCCTTTAACAACAGCAACTCGCTATATGTCATGAGGAAAGCCCGGTTATCCCGCCTGATGCGACGACTTACCACAGAGAAATCACCCTCTTTAAGTCCGGTACGCTCATACAATTCTTGCTGTTCCGCAGAGCTTAATCCCGCAATCTGTCCTCGATATTCCAGTTCTTTGCTAGCGTCTGAAGCATTCGCCAGAAACGAATTCCTAGTGGGCGCCGCATAGATGAAGAGCCGTGGATCCGCTCCATTCTCCAATAACCCGACCATCACATCGCTTACCCTTGCATTGTCTGAAAAGTCAACACCGCTGCCATCCGACGAAGGGTTTCGAATAAACCAAGCGTAAAAATCACTGGAATTATTATACACCAAGGTTGCGCCGTCGTCTACGTTAGCAAATACCGGATAGCGATTTGGATTATTGAATATCTCCGTGACGTGCTGAGCCACATCTTTCTTTGCCGACTGCCTCATCAGTATCCGTATCTTTAGCGTGTTTGCAAATTTACGCCACTTCTGTAGGTCGCCATTATACAATATATCCCGACTAACCGACACGCCTGCGGGTAGTTCAGCCAAAAGTTTATTGGCATGCTCAAGATCTTCCAACATTCTTTGATAAACTTCTTCCTGAGCTTGAAACCTCGGAAATTCGAGTCCGTCGACATTCCCCATTCCCGCCTCATCATAAGGTATGTCCCCAAATACATCTGTCACCAGAGAGAGAATGTATACCTTATTGATATGCGCAAGGGCAAGGTATTCCGGTTGGTTGTTCTGCTCGGCCAAGAGTCTCATCTGATTCACATCCTTGATCAGGCGGACGGCACCATTCCATTCCTCACGCCAACTAGCTCCCGTAAGATTAAAACGGCCGTCGGCTTCACTCGAACCACCCGGATAAGCCAGATGCTGCACATACTGCCCTGCTCTGCGACCACTTCCGACCATCGTATTTGCCCCACCGCTGATGACAGGCGGAAGCAACATCTCTACCGGCACGATCGCTGGGTTATTGGGATCGACATTAATATCTTCAAAATCACTGCATGACTGAAAAGCTAACACTGCTATAGCTAAACAAGCAAAATATTTTTTCATCTGTATATAATTTATTTTTTGCTACACTCCGTTAAAAAGCCACATTCACCGACATTCCAAAATTCCGCATAGAGGGCAATGACATGGCTTCTACCCCCACAAACTGACCATCGTATGCTGACACTTCCGGATCTATATGCGGCACATCAGACCACAGCATTAAGTTTCGGCCAATAAACGATACAGATGCCCCTTTTATCGCGGTACGCTGCAATAGGCGCTGTGGTAACCTATAGCTTATTTTGACTTCTCTTAACTTAAGGTATGATGCATCAAAAGTTGCTATACGGTCGTTGTTGTAATAGCTTCTCCAGTAATCCCTTACCGGAACGGCTATATTGTTAGGCTGCCCCGTACTAATATCGATACCTTCACCCGTAATCATTCCCGCACCATTTTCATCCCGGAAGGGTAGCGACTCGGGAAGACTTCCTGCATTTATGCCATCGATATATGTCCGTGAGTGGACCACACCACCTTTTTGACCGGCAAACAAGAAGCTGAGGTTCCAGTTTTTATACCGAAAATCATTGGCAATACTGCCGATCCATTTCGGATTAACGTTGCCAAGATAACCCCAATCGCCGTTTTCTTCCTGCGGAAATCCATTGTAATGTGTTAACAGTCCATTGTCGTTATAAATTAAATAATCTCCATAAAGCGAACCCGAAGCCCCGTCCCCCTTTGTATTCTCGGTCCGGAGTTCCAACGAGGCCCAGCGTTCTAATTGGCGTATACGAGAGATACCTCTGTCTTCCGCAAGCGAAACTACCTTATTTCTATTGAAAGAATAGTTTATAAAGATATCCCAGGAAAAGTTATCACTTCTTACCGGCGCACCGCTCAGCATAAGCTCCATTCCATGATTGGTCATCTCGCCCACGTTCATCAGCTTGGTATCATAACCCGCCGACGGATTGAGCGTTACCGGAATAATCAAATCTGTTGTCCTACTATTATAATAGGTAAGATCTAGTCCGAGACGGTTATTGAACAATCGGGAATCGAATCCAAATTCGTAAGACACCACTTTTTCTGGGCGGATGTTCTCATTCGGGTAGTTGTTATTATGGATGGCTACCGTCTCTCCTCCCCAACCTTGGGTCACCAAGAAATTAGGCAACGTACGATAAGGCTCCAAATCTCTTCGTACCGAAGATGCAGCTCCCCGCAATTTCAGCATATTGAACTTTTCGCTCGTCCAGCCCAATAAATCCGATGCGATGACACTCAAGGAAGCAGAAGGATAAAAGTAGGAATTGTTCGCCTTGGGCAAGGCACTCGACCAATCGTTACGCCCTGTAACATCAAGATAGATCATATCTCTGAATCCTATTTGAGCCGTTCCGTAAATAGAATTGATCCTTTTCTCCTGATACGTATTCCCAGCCAATAACGGTTCTCCATTATTGGTGAGGTTATAGACATTTGGAATGGCTAAACGAGGGGCTATAGCGCCTAAGCGCTTCGACACCTGCGCCATCAGGTTTCCTCCTAACGAAGCATTGAAAGAAAAATCTGAATGTATTTTTGGACTATAACTAAGGAGCATATCGTGGTTCGTTTCAATAAAATAGACGTCATCCTCCTGATAGTATCCATTTTTATACTGACTTGATGAGTTTGCATGTCGCATTGTCCGTTTATCATTATAAAAATCACGGCCCGACCGCAGCATGAGCTTCAGATCGGCACGAATGTCATACGTTGCTTTTACGTTGCCATATACACGGTCTCTATTATTCCCATTCAGATTTTCATAAGCCACGAAATAGGGGTTGTTCCATATCGTGCCGTTCATGTTAAAAATAGGAGAATGTTGTTCCGTTTGGCCACTTTCCGGCTTCCAATAATTCCGCAAAGAATTAATATCCAAATTTCTGGGCATATAGAGAAACATCCGCATCACGGATTCATCATTCTTAGCTCCGTAGCTCGCTCTGTTGTCACTTCCACTATTTACCCAGTTCATCGCCACATCCAACCGTAACTTTGGAATAATCTGATATCCTGCGTTTACACCGAGTGAATTCCGGCGCAGGTCGGTGTTTGGCACCATTCCTGACTGCGACAAATTGGTATACGAAAAGCGGTAATTTAGTTTGTCGTTGCTATTCGCGATAGAAAGGCTATTTGTAAAGGTCTTAGCAGTCTGCAGGAAGTCTTTTAATTGGTTACGATGTGCTACAAAAGGGGTTGCAATACGCTCGCCCGTCTGGGGATCAACTGGAGAGTCCCATTGTTTGAGCAACTGGCCATTTAATGCCGGCCCCCAATTTTCCATAATGTTATCAAACTTACCAGCTTCTGTTCCCATGCCGTCCACATATTCATAAACCCCATAGCGTCCCTGGCCATATTCATATTGATAATCCGGCAATTTCAACGGTGTGCCGAAATCTACATGCGAATTAAAATTGATTCCTACACCTTTAGCGCCCCGGCCGGATTTTGTCGTAATCAGTACCACACCATTAGATGCACGCGAACCATACAATGCCGCTGCATTCGGTCCTTTGAGCACGGAAATACTTTCTATATCGTTCGGGTCAATTTCGCCTGCAGCATTTCCATAATCTACTTCACCTTCTCCTCCCGTAAAGTTAGGATTGTTGAAATCTTGTCGCCCCGTGAATGCACGGGTAGATTGTTCGTTGTTGTTACTAATCGGAATACCATCTACAACAAACAAAGGTGAATTGTTATAATTGTAGCCACTTACGAAATTCTGTCCCCTGATCTGTATATTCGATGACGCCCCAATACCTCCCGAGGAATTTGTAATCTGCACACCCGCCACACGGCCGCTTAATGTATTCACCAGATTGGTCTCATGTGCCTCCTGTATCTTATCGCCCCCTACCTGTTGTACCGAAAAGCCAACCGATTTCGCTGCACGCGTAATACCAAGTGCGGTCACGACCACTTCTTCCAGTTCGGAAGATTGCTCCGTTAAACGAACCAACAAAGAATTATTATCACCTGCGCTAACTAAATAATCCGTTTCTTCATGATTCTTATAGCCTACAAGTGTAAACACAATCGGATACTGTTGTCCGATCTGCAAATTATTCAATACGAAGACACCATTTTGATCAGACACTGTCCTTCTCACGCCCTCTTGGTTACGTTTGGTCGATACAGAAACGCCCGTCAGTGGGTTGCCTTCCTGATCGAGCACACGCCCCTTTACTTGTCCGCTCTGCTGTGCATACAAGCTGTCTATACTAAAAAACAGACAGGCTAACCACAGCCATGATAAATAAATAAAAAATCTGTTTGATTTCATGTGTTGATATTGTTTGGGTTTTACTTATTCGTCTATTACTCTATTTCATTCGTATCCAGCTCTTGCTGAAGTTCAATTGGCTTCAACCGGATCACGATTTCGTCGCCATATCCCCAATCATGTTGCAGGTCATTGACCAGGCAGATGGTGTGCAATATGGTTTGGAGATCGTCGTCTGCAGAAAACTCGCCTGTGAATGTTAAATTCCGAGGTACTGCTGTATCCATGACAATAGCGGTGTTAAATTTGGTTGCGATCTGATGTAGTACGTACACCAAATTGCTTCTTTCAAAGCGAAGATTTTTTTGTAGGTGCGTGTCGCTATCAGCCACCCCTTGACGAAACCTATTCGATTGTGCGGCAACTTTAGGTTTTATCATCGGATTCCTTACTGCCGTTTTCAGCTTTTCGTCGATATTAAACATTTCTCCGGCCGCTAAATAGGTATCCTGTATATACATCCCAGCTGTCTTGGTAGAGCGGATTACGACCTTGCCGGATAATAGGTGCACCGTTGTCTTACCGATATTTCTACCGTCAACGATAAATTCCGTACCAAGCGCTGTGGTAGAAAACCCATTGGTCGTGACCTCAAAAGGCAATGTAGTGTCGCGCTTCACGGTAAACTTCCCTTCACCTACAAGATGTATCTTCCGGTTCTGGATGGCGTAACCCCTATCATAACGTATCGCACTATAGGGCGATAGTACAACGGCAGATCCATCATCCAATACATATCTTAACGAATCGTGCTGTGATGTAACCGCATAAGTCCGGTACGATGCCTCTGCCGTGTATCGCTTTTCGGGCAAGGCTTCCTCGGTATGGTCAAGCATATAGTAAAATCCGAACATAAAAAAGGTGAGAAACACGGCCGCTACCCCAATCCATCTATAAGGAGATAGTTGCCGAACAGGTGTTTGTATGCCTGTCCTGTTTCGGATTGCCTGCAGCAATTCGTCAGACCGTTCAGGACTGAGTAATTTCTGCCGATCACCCTCCTCCGTAAATTCTGTTTTTAGCTGTTCTTGTAAATCAGGCTGTTGCCGCTCTAATTTATCCAGTAAATTTTTCGCTTCCGTTTCTGTAAAGTCACCCTTCCAAAAAGCTTGGATGCTTTTCCGTGTTTTGTTTCCCATCATCTATAAATACGATGGGGAGTGTCTGGAGGCAATGGCCTAGTTGGTTAACAAATTATTACCAAAATATAAAAACAAAAACCAACACAGATTTTTCGTCTACTTACATGTAAATACTTGCAGATAAAAGCAGCAGCACACCGTTTCCATAGGCATACGGGCTACTTGCCGCTACATATTGCTTAATGCTTTTATTGGCTTGTTTAAGATATTCGGATACGGAATTCACCGATAGGTCCAACATTTCCGCTACGCGTTCCTTCGAATACCCCTCATAACGGCATAGGCGAAAAACTTCTTTCTTACGAGGTGAAAGCTGACCAATAGCCTCTTCCAGTATCTGCAGTTGTTCTTGCATAATATCATCCTGCTCCTGCACATCCTCAATATCAACATAGCGCATATCGTAGTCCGCCACAAAATCAATATGCTCTCTCAATTTCTTTTTGAGAAAGTCCATGGATTTATTAAAACTAACGACGAAGAGCCAGCTCGCCACAGACTTATCTTTGTCTATCTTGTACCGATTTTGCCAAAGACTGAGAAAAACATCCTGTAAAATCTCCTGTGCATACTCCGGCACATGGACAATTTTAAGGATATTCAGGTATATCTTTTGGTGATGACGATGGTATATCAAAGTGAAAGAGGGTTCACTTCCATAGTTTAGCTGGACAACTTCTTCCGCTTCATTAAATAATTGCACCTTACGTTCCATTGTTTTACGCCATTTTGGATCTCTTATAGATATCTTCGAGCGCAACAAAATTATCCTTTTCAGGTTTCGACTTCAGGCTAAACCGTATTATATTATTGTTAATTCGATAAGAGAGCAACAGTTCCTTTTCTTTATTAAGGTCGGAATCTTACGATTTTTGTGTATTTTCAAACCGGAATTATTTTTTCTTACCACATGCGTACTCAAAGCTCTCGTTCATCTTTCCTAAAATTAGGAAGTTTCTTATTGCTCCTATGTATGTATACGTCGATCGTCGTCGGCCAACAACAAAAAATAGGAACATTGATCGATAGCGCAGATCTATTGCTCAAGAAAGGTTTAACCGAAGAAAGTAAATCACTGTATCAAGGAATTATATCAAAAATTGAAACCGACGATTTGCCGGATACCCTACAGCTGCGCGCCCATCTCGGCATAGCGCGTGCGTGGCATATGCACCAGCAACTGGACAGCTCACTACAATCTTACTTAAAAGCATTGGAACTGGCCAAATCCACCAGTCAACCATCTTTTCTGACAGATGTATACATGGGAATCGGTGTGCTACAAGCACAAATCAAAAACTTCACAGATGCGATACACTATCTCCAGCAAGCAGATAGTTTGGCCACGGAAACCTCCGTTAAGAAGCTGCAGATCAGAATCAACCTAGCCAACACGCTTATGGACGCAGACCGGGATGAAGAAGCGCTTCATTATCTACAGGAGTCGTTACAAACAGCTCGATTCTTAGATCAAGAAGCTGTGCAAGCCATTATCCATACCAATTTCAGCAATCTATTTATCAAAGCAAAAAATTGGAAAGCGGCTATTACACATAGCAGGGAGAGTCTCCAAATCAGAGAGAAATTAGAGCAACCCCCATCCATCGTAACGTACAATAACTTAGGATACGCACTCATGCAATCAGGTGCGTTGAACGAAAGTAAAAGAGCCTATTTACGTGTACTCCCCATCGCCCAAGGCATACAACGACAACAAATTCTCAAAAATTTAAAAGAGCTTTCTTTATTGCAAAACGATCATCGTGCGGCCTTACAATATTTTGAGGAATATGATCAACTCAAAGACTCCATACAGCAGCACGAATTAGAGCAGCGGATCGCCGAGATAACCAAAGCCTATGAAAGTGCAGAAAAATCACGGAAGATCCAATCCCTACAGCTGGAAAACAAAACCAACAGGCAACAGCTTACGATGGTTATTATTGGAAGCGCACTTCTTATCCTGTTGATTTGTTTAGCTACGTATCTTTATCTGAAAAAAGAAGGGGTGAAACGAGAACTTAGTCACTCCAAGACAAGGAATCAATTGTTGCGTGCACAGTTGAATCCCCATTTTATATTCAATTCACTACAACATGTACAGCACTACCTCTACAAAAATGACAAAGAGACTTCCATGGCGTATTTAAGTAACTTTGCACGTCTTATGCGATCGACGTTAACAAATTCAGATACCGACTGGATTTCGCTAGAAGAAGAGACCGAATTACTCCGTAATTACCTTTATCTACAACGTCTGGCTTCGCATAAGCCTTTTCACTATAACGTGGACGTCGATCCCGAAATAGATCTTTCGTTCGTACAACTACCACCGATGCTTCTTCAACCTTTTGTCGAAAATGCTATTAAACACGGTATTACCGAGCAAGCTGAAGCCCATATTATGGTGGATATACGTTTAACAGGTCAAAAACTAACGATCAATATATCCGACAATGGCGGGGGTATATCGACGAGCTCTCCAGACCACTCCAATAACCTACATAAATCCATGGGGTCGCAATTAGTTAGCAAAAGAATTAATGAAATCAACAAACAATATCCTAATTTCGTAAGCGTAATGATTGATAGAATACGTCCTACGGATACCTATCCCGGTACACGCGTACAGTTCGTATTTGATCTCACAAAAATTTCAAAAAGTTAACGATGAAACAAAACATGACCTGTTTGCTTCTGGAAGATGATCACTTCACCATGACCATGATGAAGGACATTATTGTCGGTGCATACCCGCAGGTCAAGATTATTTCCTGTTACCAGATCGCGGAAGCAGAGCAGTATCTTGTTTCTACAAAGGTTGATTTTTGCATCCTGGACATCAATCTTCCAGACGGAAATTCTTTCGATTGGCTAAGTCGTATTTCCTGCGAAATAACGTATTCTTTCCGGATTATCTTTATTACCGCCTATTCGACCTATGCAGCCAAAGCATTTCGTTTCAACGCATTAGACTTTGTGGTTAAGCCTTTTTCTCCAGCAGACCTCTATATGGCCATCGACCGCGTACTGCAATCGATCAACGATGAATTCCGGAAACTCGAACTGGAGCAGGCTCTACGAAATCTAAGCCATAGCGAGGAAGCGGAGCAGCGTTTGGTGCTCAAAAGCCAAAAAGCGATTCATATTGTGCGGCTTGGTGAAATCTTATACCTTTCCGCGGATAACAATTATTGTAACTTCCATCTAACCGATGGCCGCATACTCTTGGTTTCACAACCATTGAAACATTATCATGATAAGCTAAACGGTTTCGGTTTTCTACGTATACATCAAAGTTATCTCGTAAACCAGGTATACATTACTTCCTTAAAAAAGAAGACAAACCAACTTATTATGTCTAATAAAGAAAGTCTTCCGGTTGCACAGAGCCGTCGTGTGGATGTAATCGCATATCTCGGCCAACTCTAACGACGTCAATTCGAATTCTCAAAATATACAGGCAAATACTCAAACACCAGCCTCCCTACTCGTTTTTTTCTCGCAATACCCCTACATTTAGTTATCGAAACATGAAGGCCTTCCCCTCATGATCATCGTTCATTAAAGAAAAATTTATGAAAAAAATCGTTATTTTAATTTCCATATTGGGTTTGACACTCAACGGCCATGCACAGATTTTAAAGAAGATACAGCGCAAAATGGAGGATAAAGTTGAAAAGTCGGTTGATGGTATTTTGAATGGTAAAACAGAAGAAAAAAACCAACAGCCGAATGCTGGTATTCCGGGAACGACAGGTCCTAAAACCGCAGGAACATTTGACATTCTGACAAAGTCCGAGCCCTTTATAGCTGGTAATGTGCTCCTGTTTGAAGATAGCCTGAACTACGACACACCAGGTCGTATGGCAAAATATTGGCAAACTAATAGTACGGGCACCGTGGTTGAAATTAATGGAGCTCCGGGAAAATGGTTAAAATTGGCCGACCAGGCTTCTTACCAGCTAGACACCTTACTCCATTTGCCCCAAAAATTTACGTTGGAGTTTGATCTTTTAACGCGCGCCAGTGAAGCTAAGGATTTACGATCGATAGATTTTGGCTTTTCCAAAAATAACAGTACACGAAAATATATCTATGGCGTGGCAAACGAAACAAATGTATACACCAGCTTGCAATATTACTACGAAACGATTAACACCACCAGTAATAATAACAACAACCAAAGCAGGATAGAGTTCCCGCTGAGCAATTATGCAAACGCCATCATGCATGTATCAGTGTCCGTAGATGGTAGCCGAATGCAGGTTTATATCGATGATCACAAGGTACTGGATGCCACTGTCCTGAATCCACAAGTGCCCAAACATTTTTTCCTATCTACGGAAAATTACCGTAATAACGCAGTTGCTCTTATTAGTAATCTGCGCATTTACGGTTTTTAATCCCTTACCACCCGATATAAATTACTCACATTTCCCGTCTGTCGTACAGCTTTGCCCTTTTGTGATCTCCAATTGATTTTCCGGATTTAGCTTGCGCCATTCGGGAAAGGCTTTTTCGAGCATTTGAAGAAAAGCCTCTGCTGGCTGTGCTCCGGATACGGCATATTTTCTGTCGACGACAAAAAATGGTACACCACGCACGCCAATCTGCCTTGCTTCTTGAATATCCTGATTTACTAAATAAGCATATTTGTCGTCTGTAAAAGCCGCTTGCAATTCGGTTTCATCCAAACCAATTTCCGTTCCTAACAGGGTCAGCGTTTCGATGTCTGCAATACTTTTGCCCTCCGTAAAAAAGGCCCGGAATAGTCGCTCTTCCACCTCGTCGCCCAAGTTTTTAGTTTTGGCAAATTGGATCAATTGATGGGCTTTTTGAGAATTGACAATGATCGATTTGTCAAGGTGATAATCTAAGCCCACCTGTTTGGCGGACTGGGTTACATTTTCCAGCATCCCTTTGACCTGATCTAAGCTCATTCCCTTTCGTTTTACCAAATATTCCTCATGGGTTTCATTGACCACTTCAGGAATAGTAGGGTCTAATTGGAAGCTTTTCCAAACGACTTCAATATATTCTTTTTCGGGGAATTCCGCCAATGCCGTTTCAAAATTTCTTTTTCCGATATAACAAAACGGGCACATGACATCACTCCAAATTTCTATTCTCATTTTCTTCTATCTTTTAATTTTGTTTTCTTTAATAACGAGCTTTTTAGCCGTAATCGAAATTACTGACAAAGACTTTCTTTAGCAAGGAGGGTATGTAGAAAGTAAGTCAAAAAAACTAAAAATTTAACGTTTCGGAATTTACATTAAAACAACATGGGAGAGCGTTTTGTTATATAATTTAGTAGCGAAAAATTACAATACAAAATGATCAATTTCGAATATAAGAACCCTACAAAAATACTTTTCGGTCAAGGTAAAATCCCTAAAGTTGCCCTCGAAATCCCACAAGACGCTACCGTGTTGATGGTATACGGTAGCGGAAGCATCAAGAAAAACGGTGTTTACGAGCAGGTTAAAGAGGCGCTGCGCAAACACACGGTTTATGAATTTGGAGGTGTTCCTGCCAATCCTGAATATGACATATTGCTACAGGCATTGGCCCTTATTAAAGAAAAGAAAGTAAGCTATCTGTTAGCTGTAGGTGGCGGCTCTGTGATCGATGGTGTCAAATTTCTATCCGCCGCAGTAGATTACGAAGGTGATCCTTGGGATATCCTGCAACTTCGTATCCGCACAGAAGAAGGTCAGGGTATGCCTTTCGGAACTATCCTTACGCTACCGGCCACCGGCTCCGAAATGAATTCAGGATATGTAATATCCAGAAAAGAAAGAAACCAAAAGCTAGGCGCGGGCGGTCCGGGGCTATTTCCACAGTTTTCGATATTAGATCCGGAAGTTGTCCGATCAATCCCCAAAAAACAAATCGCCAATGGTATTGTTGATGCGTATACACACGTGTTGGAGCAATATATGACGGTGCCTTCGGCCGCCGACCTACAAGAGCGGTTTGCGGAAAGTATCCTGATCAGTTTGCAGAAGACAGCGCCCGAACTGATGACAGCGAAATTTGATTACCCTGCTGCGGCAAACTTTATGTGGTGCTGTACCATGGCGCTCAACGGGCTCCTCCAGAAAGGAGTAATTACCGACTGGGCAATACATGCGATGGGACATGAACTGACGGCCTATTATGGCATCGACCATGCACGTACCTTGGCAATTATCGCTCCATCCCACTACCGCTATAATTTCGAGACAAAAAAAGAGAAGTTGGCACAATATGCAGAACGTGTATGGGGGATTACCGAAGGTACGGTTGAAGAAAAAGCTGCCGCAGGCATTGCACAAATGGAATACTTCTTCCACAGTATGGATATCGCCACTAAGCTTTCAGATTACGTAACAGATTATCAGGAAACAGCCACACGTATTAGGGAAACCTTCATCAGCAGAAACTTGACGGGCATCGGTGAATATCAATCCTTGACACCGGATGATGTATATGAAATCGTCAATATGAGTTATTAACCGCTTCGACCAAAAAAAGCTCCCGAGGCTCACGCCCCGGGAGTACACAACACCATTAAACAAACGGTTTACCAACCGTGCTGTTGTCTGCTTTTATTTTAATATCCATCGTTCTGTGTAATCAGGTTGTTTTGTAAACGCACAATATCCGGAATGGGAAGTACTAATTTTTCCTCGGTAGCTGGTTTGCCTTTGGCTGTCAGTACCGAAACGGCACGATTTTGACGTTTCAGTAAGAACCAGCGCTTAAATTCGCCCGCAAGCTCCATACGGGCTTCGTGTTCGAGCGCCAGCGAAAGTGTTCCATATATATCTGTTGGATACGCCGCAGTACCCCACAAGGGCAAATCAGCCCGATCTCGCACTTCATTCATATATTGGGGGTCTCCGGTAGCTTCTGTCAGCATCAATAACACATCTGCAAAACGATACACCATAAAGTCGTTATTCGCCAATAAAGTCGTACCATTCACGGTTGCATCCGGGTGTATCCATTTCTGGTAAAACTTCTGTTCGACGAAGGTTGTTCCACTTTGATATCCGTGCGCAATCGTAATGTCTCGCCTTGGATCTTCCGTTTCATACTCATTGTATAGATCATCTGTGACCTGATTCATACCTACTCCCGAAAATCCCGATAAATTTATATTCGGAAAAAAGAATTGATAAAACGGACTATGTGTACCGGTGCTGGCATTCGCCGAAGAATATTGAATTTCAAAAACAGACTCCTTTGTATTCTTAGCATCCGGTCCCCAAACCTCCGCAAACGTAGGGAGCAGGGCATATTGCCCACTGTTATATACCTCTAACAATGTTTCGGCTGCAGCAGTCTTGTCACCTAGAGTCAAATACACCTCTCCCAATGCTGTCTGTGCAGCTCCTTTGGTCGGTCGGCCGACCAACTTTACATTAGTCGCTAGCGGCAAGTTTTCCATCGCAAACTGGAGATCGGTCTTTATTTGTTCATACACTTCTGTTTCCGTGGATCTTAAAATACCATAACTCTCTTGTGCCGAAACAGCTTTGGTTACCAGTGGCATACCACCCCACATTCTGACCATGTAGAAATAGTACAACCCCCTTAAAAAACGCATTTCCGCTTCCGCTATCTTTTTATATTCCACATCCAATTGAGAAGCTTCCTGAAGCTTATCAAGTACCGTATTAACATTGAATAAAGCGCTATAGAATGTCCTCCAGAAACTATACACCATCGTATTCGCAGTCTGAATCGTATAATCACGAATAGCATACTTATCAGCTTGGGCTCCCGCTATCAGATATAGTGTAGCATTATCGCTCATCAGTTCACCTGTATAGGATACCGGTCCTTCAGGAGCGTATACGCTATACAATGTGTTCATAGCCGCGGTAATCGCAGATTCAAAGTCCGCTTCGCTGTTATAAAAATTATTGGTATTCGCATTGGAAATCGGCGTCAGATCCGTAAACGATTTTCCACAGCCCGCCAAAAGCACAACAATCAGCGACAGTACAATTTTATTAAAATGATTAATCTTTTTCATTATTACAAATGTTTAGATAATATCTATAAATTCTATCCGCTTAAAATGAAGTTTTCAAACCCAACGTAACCACAAGCGGTAAAGGATAAGACCCATAATCTATGCCGAGCATCGATCCCGAAGGAAATGAAGAAGTCGACACCCCCGTATTTGCTGCAGATGTACCCGCACTGTAATTCGTCGCCTTATAGGTAGTGTTTTCAGGATCGTAACCTCTATATTTACTAAATAGCTTCACATTGTCAGCATTTACAAATACCCTGAAATTATCAAAGGGTGTTTTACTTAAAACAGACTGCGGAATGTTGTAGGAAAGGGTAATGTTTTTCACCCGGATAAAGGATGCATCCTCCACCCAAAGCGTCGAAAACCCTTGTTGAAAAGGTCGTCGGTTAGCCGATGGACGTGGGTTTACGCCATCACCCGGATTTTGTTCGGATTCCCAAAAATTAGCAGCTCCGGCAAACAGGTTCCGTCCGCTGTTCCAGAACCCAAGAAACCGATAATTCTGATTAACGATCTCACCACCTGAACGTCCCTGTAGTAGAACAGACAGCTCTATTCCCTTATATCCAAAACGATTCGTGATGCCCGCGATAAAATTTGCCTGATTATTACCAATTACCGTTCTGTCATCGGTAGTAATCTGTCCATCGCCGTTGATATCGACAATGATCGGGTCACCAGGCCTCGTTGTACCCTCATGCGGGCTATTCTGTATTTCGGTGATATTATTGTATACCCCGTCAAATACATACCCAAAATAATCAGAGACTGATGAACCGACAGCCGTACGCACCGTTGTTTCATTGTCCGTATAGTAAATTGGTGCATTTCCGGGACCTAGTTGTAATACCTTGTTTCGATTTAGGCTGAAGTTAATATCAGTTGCCCACGTAAAATTACGCTGTACATTTTTTGATGATACGAGTATCTCCACACCGCTGTTACGCATCTTGCCTACATTGGTTAACTGGCTCGAAAAACCTGTAATATCCGGTATTGGCACATTTAATAACATATCCTCCGTGATAGAATGATAAACTTCGATCGTAGCCGAAAGCCGATTTCGTAATACAGCAACATCCAACCCCACATTTAGTTGGCTTGTTTTTTCCCAGCGCAAAGCCTCATTATCCAATGTGATGGGCTTTAAACCCGCAATAATATTGCCGTTGGATACGTAGTTTGCCGCCCCCAGTAAACTGATGGCTCCATAGTTCGGAATCTGATTGTTTCCAACCTGTCCATAACTGGCCTTTAACTTTAAAAGATTTAATCCGCCAAATCCTTTCATAAAGCTTTCGTCGGATATTACCCAACCTGCAGAAACCGATGGGAAATAACCCCATTGGTTGTTTCTGCTAAACCGTGAGCTACCATCCCGACGTATACTGGCCGACAGAAAATACCTGTTCATAAAATCATAATTTACTCTTCCCAAGTAGCTCTGGATTGCCCATTCACTAGCTGTAGAGGTACCACCAGTAACCGTTCCTGCATTAATAGTCTGTACGAGATCATTCGGGAAATTCGATGCTGTTACGGACTGAAACTCCGTGCGTTCTTTTTGGGAGGTATAGCCCGCCAATACGTTAAAGTTATGGTCAGCCAACGAAAAATCGTAGGTAACCGTATTTTCCCAGAGCCAGTTTAGTTTATTACCGGCATCAGCTGTGGCCGAAGAAGTAGCGAGGTCCTGATTAAATCCATACCCTTGATTTTTCATTCTGTAGAAATTATACACGTTATTTGACAAGTTTGCACTCAAGCTCGATTTAAACTTCAAACCTTCTATAATATCGTATTCCAAGAAACCCAATGCAAATGTATTGTAAGCTTTATTCTTTTTATCGGTAAATCTAGTCGTCGCATAAGGATGCCATAAGTTCACCGGATTAAATTGCTGTGGATATCTATACCAAATCGAATTAGGATCGACAATACCTAAATTACCATTTTCGTTATACAACGGGAAAAACGGATCGCTTTGTAATGCCAGACTAATGACATCGCTCTTTCCATTAACACCTTCGGTTCGGTCATGTATACCGGTAAGGCTCAAATTCATGCCAACGGATACCTTGTTAGAAAGTTTTTGGCGAATATTAGATCTCAATCCCAGCCGACGATAATAGTTCTGGTCCAAAACCGCATCCTGATTGAGCAGGCCTGCTGAAAACAGATATTGCGTTGCATCCGTCCCCCCCGAAACCGATAGTTGTGCATTAGCCATAGGTGCCGTCCTGAACATCACATCCTGCCAATCGGTGCCGTCCCCAAATTGTTCCGGACTGTTAACAAATTCCTCCGGAATTTTATACAAGGTAGAACCTCCCCTAGCACTGTTCGGATCGCTAGCCTTATTTACCTCCGGATTCAGGTCCACCCATGCATTATTTTTTGCAGCAACATAATAGCGTATCCATTCTTGAGCATCCATCATATCCACCGTCCTGGTTACTTTCTGAACACCGTAATCAAAACCAGCTGTAACAATGGGTTTGCCAGGCTTTCCTAATTTAGTAGTAATCATGATTACGCCATTGGCGCCACGAGATCCATATATTGACGCTGACGAAGCGTCTTTCAATATTTCTACCGATTGGATATCCTGCGGGTTGATCATGTTCATATTAAAATCTTCCAAGGGCACACCATCTATTACAAACAAAGGATTAGTACCAGCCGTGATGGAGCTGACCCCTCTGATCTGTACGACCGGGGCAGCACCGGGTGCTCCCTGCGATTGCGTAATATTAACTCCGGGAACCGTTCCGCTAAGAGATTGCACCACATTGCTAAAGGAACGGTCTTTGAACTCGTCATAATTAACGGATGCCACCGAACCGGTCACCGATCTTTTTTTCTGCGTACCGTATCCCACCACGACGACCTCATCCAAATTCGAATCTTCGCTTTCCAAAACCACATTTACCGTTGCCGAACTTACCATCACTTCTTTATCCGCATAACCCACGGAAGAAAACATCAACATATCGTCAATTTGTGCTTGAATAGTAAATTGACCACTTTCGTCCGTTGCCGTTGCTATAGCTCTCCCTTTTACCGATACACTTATTCCTGGCAATGCAGCCCCGTTACTATCCACAACCTGACCACGCACTTCACGTTGCTCCATAGCTCCGGAAGCTATCAAGGATACTCTCTTATTCTCCGCCTCACGCACTACGATCGACTTTCCGTCCACTACATAGGTCAAGCCTCGATCGTTGAAGATCGCACTTAACGCATTTTTGAGGGATTCATTTTGAAGGTTCACCGTAACCAACCCCGACTTTTTCAAAATAGCAGCATCACAGATAATCGTATATCCTGTCTGCTTCTTAATCTGTCGAAAAACGTCTTTCATCGAAGCTTCCTTCCGGTTCAAATTAACAGTC
The DNA here is from genome assembly GCF_004208525.1 of Sphingobacterium corticibacterium. Taxonomy (GTDB): domain Bacteria; phylum Bacteroidota; class Bacteroidia; order Sphingobacteriales; family Sphingobacteriaceae; genus Sphingobacterium; species Sphingobacterium corticibacterium. Next base: position 1,152,146 of record NZ_SGIT01000001.1, read on the forward strand.
TGTCCAAGTGCATTCGCATAGCTCTGCACCGAAAAGACAACGATAAGAAGTAAGGTCAATTTCATAATAATTAAGTTTCTATAGTGTGACAACAGGTAGCTCCGCCATAGGGATAAAACGTCTATTTTCATCTGAATAATTTTGTTTACAAAGGCGACGAAGCCATCAGATTTTTCACAATTGTTTGTACAGGAAGTGCGAAAAACCATGATAGTTTCATTACTTTTGATTGGTTTTAAGTTTACATAAATAGTTTATAATGCATTTTATGGAAGTTAACCATCGGCTGGGGAAGCTCCACCTTCCCCAGCTTCTTGTTTGCCTTCCGAACGAGTAAAAGGCGCTATTTCATAAAACGTACCCTCCTTCCCTCAATTTCCACTTTTACATTTTTATTCGTTAGCTGAACCAGTTTCAGTACTTGCCCGAAGTTTTCGCGCCGCGGCACGGATCCCCAAAGATGAATATCCTTCAAAGCTGGATCAACGTCAATGTCTAAGTCATACCACCTTCCGATTCTATTAGCCGCTTCGACCAGGCTCTCTTCGTTGAACATGAACTCATCGTTCTTCCAAGCAATGTATTCATCGACATTTACATCCCCAACTTCCAAATGCTTGTGCGTTACCAATGCTTGCTGACCAGGGTATAGCACCCGCTCCTTCTGCCCCTCTATAGAAACCGCAATGCGTCCTTCCACCAACGTCACTGCGGATCTACGCTCTGCGGGATAGGCGTTTACGTTAAAATGGGTACCCAGTACTTCAATCCGTTGGTTGACGGTTTCCACAATAAACGGTTTAGATTTATCTTTAGCGACTTCAAAATAGGCCTCCCCTGTCAGCTGAACCACCCGATTCTCACCTGCAAAAGTCTGCGGATAACACAACTCGCTTTCCGCATTCATCCACACCTTGGTACCATCGGCCAAGACGACATAGAAATCGTTCCCTCGTGGTACGGACAGCGTCATCACAGCGTCATTCACTTGGGTTCCGTCATCAAACAAAGGGCTTCCGTCACTATACCGAAGCTGATCACCTGTAATAATCCCGCCTTCGTCCGAACGCAGCTCCACGTTCCATCCGTCCGATATCGATAACCTGACACCGTTTTTTCCGGGTAGAATATTCGTCGCCAACTCCATCATATCTGGCTGTTTGACGGGCTGCGAAGGTTGCACCCATAAGATACCAATCACTAGCGCAGCACAAGCCGCGATACCGGCTAACCCGTAGCGGAACCATTTCATTTTGTTTACAGGCTGTATCTCTGCAGTTTCTTGTATTCGATCGAGAATCTTTGCCAAAACTGGATCATTAGCCATGTGATCATCATCCTGAGATAAACTATTATATAGTTTAATTGCTTCTATAAATTGATCGTTGTTTTCCATTTCGCCGAGCAACTCCTTCAAAGACGGATGTTTTTCAACGAAGGTATTGATATCAATCTCGGTCGCTCTATCACGAGTTGGATTTATAAAATATCGCTTCCACTGAAGGACGGTCTGATCTATTCGTTTCATGGATTTATAATCGTATTGTAATAGTAAGACACATTCCTCTCGGATATCTTACACAAAAAACAAAAATAATTATAAGAAACTGATTATTAACTAGAAACACTTATAAACAGAGGCATATTCTTATTGCAAAAACAAGGTATGTAACAACGAGAATGTCACGACTAGTCCTTTTTTCATAAGCAATTCGCGCAGGGTCGCAATAGCCCGGGATCGGTTAGCATATACCGCAGTAGCGCTAAGTTGTAATTTTTCACTGATTTCCTCCACGCTCATATCTTCCAAGAAAGTATACCGAAACACTTCCTGTTGCTTTAACGGAAGTCTATCGACCTCTTCCATAATGCTTTTGATTAGTTCTGTACGTAGTATGTTCCCAAATATATCATCATCCTCTAAGAGCGTTTCTTCGAAATCGGCCGGCACATCTTCCAAGGACATAGCCTGTGGTCTACGCAGATAGTTTAAACTGGCGTTTTTCGCCATGACATACAGATAAGCTCTTAAACTATCTATACGACGAAGGTTAGTCCGCGCATTCCAGGCCTTGACAAACACATCCGACACGATATCTTCCGCGACTTCCCGACTTCCCACATAACGTATAACAAAAAAAAGTAACGGTTGCCGATAGAGACGGTATGCGGTCGTCAGCCCTTCCACTTCTCCGTTACACATACTATTTAAGAAGATCACGTTTTCCATTTCCCGGTCCATATAGTTTTCCTCCTAATTTGCCCATTAGCCTTTATTGAAAACTAAATTATCGTTCCGTATTCCGCTGGAACACGTTTTTACGATGTATAGTCGCAATGACAAAAGCAAAAATATAGGAGACTGACTAAATTACGAATCTCTTCGCTAAATCCGTCCTGTACCGTCTGCGCCCATGAAAAAACTCCCGAGGCTTACGCTCTGGGAGTTCAACTTAGACTAATAAATATAATTTACCTATCGTGTTACCGTATTCGTCACCTACCTAACAGTAAACGGCTAATTAAGTAATTGACCACGGTGTCTACTACGGACAGTTCGTGATCGTGTAACCATCTCTCTGCGGACAAATATTGGCAAAATTAAATTTACTCACATTTGAATGAGACAGCAAATCTGCTGGAAGCTCCCCGCTAAAATTATTATCTTTAATCTCCAACGTCATCAGCTTTGTCAACCGTCCAAAAATATTTGCCGGTACAGATCCCGATAATTTGTTCGTGTGTATGGCAAAATTTTCTAGACTTTCTAATTGAGCAAACTCTACGGGAATCGTCCCCGTTAATTCACTACGTTGAAGCAGAAGCAACTTCAACTTCGACAAATTGCCAATAGTAGTCGGTAGCGTGCCGGTAATAAAATAATTATTTTCCATCCGTATTTCTAAAATTTCGGTCAGATAGCCTATTTCTGTCGGTATCGGCCCTGCTAACCCTTTGGCCGTCAATGTGAGCCTAGTCACCCTATTTTTACCATCAACCGCCGCTATCGTTACTCCGTTCCATGCACTAGAGACCGTCAGCGGTTGGGTAATATCCCAGCCAAGCGTACTTGCTGTTCCTCCCATCGTATTGTAAAGCTTAATCAATACTTGACGGTCAAATTCTGTGGTATTAGGCGTATTTCCAGCTTGGTTTACCGTTATTCTAATATCCAATTCCGGCGATTTCAGCGTCACATATCCGACGCGTGACAAAAGCGGATTTGGCGTTGCCGTAAAGGAAAGTTTGTCTCCTTCCCTAACCACCGTTAACCATTCTTCATGTGGATTCTCTACGGTCCATTCCAAGTTCGTTGTAACAAGCACTTCCTGTGCTTCCTCCGGATCTAGCCCGAAAGACAGTGTTGTTTTGTCGGCTTCGAAAGCGACCGTTCCTTGTTGTGTGATGGTGATGCTCTTACCCGAAATCGGCAGTTCCCCCTTTACCGAGATAATCCCTATACGCGCACCAGGCTGCGTGCTAGGCGCTACCGATATGGTCAGCATATCTTCTTCACGGACCACCGTCAGCCACTCCACATTGGTACTCGCCCCCCATTCCATATTACTTTTCACGACAACTTCCAAGTTGTCGGCACCCGTCGGTTCTACAGCAATCTCAGCTTTGTCTACGATTAGGGTTGGCGTATTACCATGCTGTTTCACAATGACAATTCGGCTGACATTACCATCCACGCCAACCATCTTCAGTTTAGCCACCCGCTCGTTGACTGTCTCATTTTCAATCATTTTTAACTGAATAGCACCATTCTCTTTCGTAACCGTAATCCAGTCAGCATCGGCCAACAAGCTTACCGTCCATTCCACATTGGATTTTACCGGAATTGATCCAGTCAGTTCGTCGCTCAAATATTCAGCAACATCACTTTCAACTTCTAAACTCGGTTTAAAAACTTCCTCAACTTCTTTTTTGGAGCATCCGGAAAATGTCCAGCAAATAAGTAGACACAGGATCGTTAGTCTTTTCATAATTAAGAATATATTAGATAAAAATTTTATTTAGCTGTAAATTATTTAGCCGTAAACTGGACATAATTAATCGCTAAGTTTCCAGAAACTACCTGCAATTTAATATCATGTGCACGGTAATCGTCCATCCGTATTTCTTTGGATGAAACCGTGTTCCATTGCCCATTTGATGTCGGTAATTGGATGATTCCGGAGTCTTTCCCATCTATACTGTAGCGAATCTCTGCCGACGAGGTAGCAGAATAGCGGATATCCAGAACTGATTTTTTTCCTAGGGGGACCTCCTTCCATTGCAACCATTCCCCAGATTCTGCATCCGTGACCGCCCAGCCGCCATGTGTATCGTTACATTTGGCGACATCCAGATCACCCCTTCTATAAGCGTTGCTACTGTTTCCTGCGGTCTTATCCTCGTAATAGTCACAACCTTCTGCCTCCAATTTTAATACAGCTGGATAAGGCTCCTTACTAAAGCGTTTTAAGATATTGAGGCGTTGATTCGGGTAATCATAGTACTTCGTATCCGTACTCCGCCATAGGGAGGCATTTTCTAAGACATCCACGTGTCCCTCGATCAAAATCAGCTCCGCATCTTGGTTGATCATATTCGTTAAGTTATCGGTCAACGTTTTTCCATGGTTCGCATCGATAAACATGGGATTTCCCGAAAGATCGCCAATAGAAAACCCCGGTACGCCAACACCAATAGAATGACCATTGTGCCGACGCAGCGTATAAGGCTTATCCATGACGAACCAATCGTGGAAGGCGTCGACTACCGGCGCATAAACCGTCTTGTCCCGATCCTGAAATGATCGGTCAGCGATAATAAATGGATCGACCTGGAAAGATGCTTTAAAATCACTCCGCAGACGATTCAAAATAGCCGATAACTTTCCTTCATTAACCGGCGTATTGTCATTTCGATAATCTACAAAATTATTTACGCTCCAGAGGATCAATACCGGTCTATCGTCGATTTTAAGTAAGTATTTATCCGGCACCGTTTCAAAGGCAATTTTGATGTTGTAGTCCCAAATATATCTGTAAATGCCCTGATCACTATCGTCATCCAAGAGATCCAACGGGTAAGGAAATCTATCTTTATCCGTAACATAGCTATTGTACAGGTTACGGTTTCTCGCGGCAGACCAAGATGAAGGGCAATCGTCAAAAATCGCGATCTTAAACTTATCCTGCACCCCTTTCCTTTCCATTGCCGCCACCAGATCCTTTAGTCTATTTGGGTCGCCATGATCTATATATTTTCCAGGCTGAGCAAGATAGCCCCTACAGTTTGCAGCTACATAATCCTGTCCACTATAATCAATTTCTTCAACCAGATTATCCCACCACTCTTCTTCGCTCTCCTGTAATGTAGCGTCGTACAAAGGCATATTATACAACGTACTGGAAGTGCTTACTATATTTCCTTTCCGCAGATCACCTTGAAACGAAAATAAAGAACCCAATAAATATTCCTTTTCTCGTGTGGGCACATCTTCTTCTACGCCGTCTACTTCTGTCGGCGGATCGAGCGGATCATCACTGCTCAAATCTGTGCTTTTAGAACAGCTTAACGTAAAGGCGACAGTCGACACCAATAATAAGTTTACCATTTTTTTCATCGGTCAGTATATTATTTGTTATTTAACTTTTGGATTGGAAAAAGAAACCTTTAGCTGTGGTAAAAACGCATTGCTGTTATCACATTTGAAATGTGCTTTAAAACGATTCTTATCATCGTTTCCTATCTTCAACGTCAGTTTGTTCCAACCTTGCAACAAAGGCAGCTCTTTGTAAGTACTATTGCGGTTGGTGATATCTGCTGCTTTATACAGCCTGTCATTGATGGCCAGCGTGCTCACCCAAGTATCCACATATAACGTCAATTTTGGCATATTCGGTTCGATCAATAAATCATCTAACGGGCGGGGGCTCCACACCCAGAAGTCTACTGTATAGCCCTCACCCTCCTTCACCATTTTTTCCTTGCTGCTTTCCGGGAACTGTAAATTGCCGTCCCGCAAAAAGAAAACATCCACCATGCTCTGCTCCGCTTTCTTCGTAGGAATACCCGCCTGCCTCAATAAGGTTTCTAGCGTTTTGTAACCTTTTTCCGAGTTAGCAAACTCCGTTAAGGTACTGACAAAAAGTGTCGAGTTTGCTTGTTGATATTGAACAAACACCGGCAGCGCAACATCCCCTTCCCGTTCACTTCTTATTGTTGCCGCCGTTTTAATTTCTTCCGGTCGTTTATTCCATTTCCGCCAGTCGGTAATGCACCCTTCCAACAGCACATCGCCTTGATTCACCAAGTCGCCCGATAAGCCGTGTAAGGCGGCATCCGTCTGCTGTACCTCACAGAAGTAAAAATCGGAATTATGTAGTCCGGTGAACCAAGACTTAGATTTTGGTATAAAAGAAGATATCGCTCTGTTCTTCACCGTTACCGCCAAGGGCAACAATTGCCTGAAACTAGATACGGTCTGCGGAGTTACCCCCCAGATCCAAACATCCGCTCCCTTGCCAACCTGCTGCAAAATATACTTTTCGTTATCCGGCGCAAGATTTGCACCTCCATCTACAATAAACAATGCTTTATCGGGATGTTTTACCTTATTGACAAACTGTACACCCTGCGCATCTAGCACCTGCCTAGCCGTACCATTTTCACCAACAAAAACGACATCAGTATAACGCTGCTCCGCTCGGTAAGCGGTGTCGGACGCACTAGCTTTGATCAGGTCTTGGTAAGGTGACCAAGCCGGTTTCTCCGGTGCATTAGCCGCTCGAAGCGCATCGTACATCGGCCAAGGGTCGTAGAGCGGCAAAGTAGGATCATAGCCCGGATTAAAAGTCGAGCTATATGGCCCTATCCGCTCAGGCTGTACGCCAGGCTGTCCTTCCACATACGAGGAAAAGAACACACCATCTTCGGTTAATGAAGGCGGCTGCGTCAGATCTTTCTTACCGATTGCTAACGGTTTTAACGCATACCAAGCCATATTAAACACCGAAATATAGGAAGCCCCCATTTCGCGCTGATTAGCAATTAGGTGGTAAACTTCGTTTGCCAAACCTTCCATACGCCCCTGTTGCGACTCGTAAGCCCGTTCGCCATTGTACTTAGCAACCTGTTCAGGTGTGCCATAGTATGCCATACTATGCTCTCCTATTCCCCAAGGTTTTCCGATGCCAACCCAACGTTTCATCGAATTCAAATCACCATAATGTCCAACCGTCGTCGGAAGGATGCCATCGCCGTCATCTTCTCCGTCAGCAGAAATCCATGGACGTGTAGGATCGTTCTTCGTCACGATTCCCCGCCAATCTTCCCATGCTTTCTTTTGCTCGGTCATCAATTCCGGCTTATTGTACACATGGAGGATAACCGGCTTATTTTCATTACTGACACTCCAGCCAAACACCGAGGCATGATTTCTGTCGCGCAAGACAAAGCGTTCGAGATGCCTCTTTGAGGCTTCCCAAAACTCCGGCGCATCCAATTTTGGGCCACCATCACTCGCCCAGTTTGCCGTTTCATTCAACACACAAATCCCCATCTCATCCGCCATATCCAGATAGAACCGTGGGTATACTTGCGCATGCGGCCTAACAGCGTTGCCATTCATCCCCTTAATTGCTGTAAACCAAGCCCAAGCATAACGTCTGGTCATCTGCGGAATACCCATAAAATGCCAAGAATCACCTTTAAGCGCAATCGCTTTTCCGTTGAGGAGCTGTTTGGTTCCGTCAGACGTCCATTCCCGCCATCCAAAGCGCTCATACTTGGTATCCATCTTTTGGTTTTGCTGGTATAGGTTCAATCGGAGCGCATATAGTGCCGGATATTCCGGCGTCCAGAAAATTAAGTCCCCCGAGTTAACCGGAACACGGATCGTAGTCTTGGTCGCCGCATTGGGCGATAAGCTCAACTTCGTATCTGTAATACTCAGGGATTGCTGCCCCAGCTCCCAATTAGGAACCGGAACGCTATTCACGTCCGTACCTGCTCGGTTTAGCCACTCGTTGACCACACCATCCAGCCGGACTTCCGCTTGCTTATCGGTATTGTTTTTTACGGTAACCTCCAGTTCGAGCATATTTTTTGAGACCAAAGGCTTAACAAAAATATCCTCCACATTAATTTTTGGATACGCCAACAAATAAACATCTTGCCATATTCCCCGTATATTGGTTCCCCACATTGATCCAGCGGGAATTACTCTTCTACCGATCGTCGACTTATTTTCGTATAGCGCTTGATCCCTTACGCCAACCAAGACCTCAATTGTCTGACCCGGTTTTACCTGCTCCGTAATATCCAAATCAAATGGTAAAAACAGATCAAAATTTTCCGCTACTTTTTTACGGTCCACATAGACTTCCGTAAAACCCGCTACCGCTTCAAAATAAAGCTTAACCTGCTTGTTATCCCAATCCATCGGGATGGTTACTGCTTTTTTCATCCAAGCCATACGAGCATCTTCCCATTCCTTAGGATAAGAGGGATAATTTCGGTGATCTGGGCCCTCCAAACCTCGATTGGCGAAAGCATTGACATTCCACGCCGATGGGATTTTAATTTTTGTGCTACTCCAGGCATCCGCGTCCGGCAATGGCAGTTCGGGAGCTTTACCTTTTCCCATTTCATACCCTTTAGGCAAAGCCACCGTTTGTATATCCCAACTGCCATTTAAGCAAATTTCTTTTCTGAATTCGGCTTCCGTTCTATTCACGAAACCCTCACTAGGAGCAAAGACGTGGTTATAGGTCAGTTTCTCCGAGGTCTGTGCGCAAAGCTGTACCGTACACATACTCGCTAAAGCCAAGAATGCCAAAATAATCTTTATTTTCTTCATGCTGCTATTTTCAACTATTGTTCAATCGTTTAAATTATACACCATTTCTACCTACTCTATAATACTTTCTACTGAGGGAGGCACATCCTTGATATCACTTCCCCACTGGGTATTCGCCTTATTTCCCATGACTAAAACCAATTTTCCACCATCGGCAATATCCTCGTGGTTGAACCAAGGTTTATTCCATTCTTCACCATTTAAGGTTGCCGATTGGATATAGATATTGTCCTGTCCGTATTTTTCGGCGACGATTTCAAATACCTTTCCGCCCTTCAGTTCTAGCTTGACCCTTCTGAACATCGGCGTACCGATATTGTAGCTTGGTGAACCCGGTGTTACCGGATAGAATCCCATAGACGAAAACACCACGAAAGCCGTCATTCCTCCGCCGTCTTCATCCCCTGGAATGCCCATGAGGTCATTACGAAACCATTGTTTCAATAAGGTGTGCACCCGTTTTTGGGTTTTCCAGGGTTGTCCGGCGTAATTGTACAAATACGGAATATGCAACGCAGGTTCATTCGCCATAGAATACTGCCCAACATTCCCCGTATGATCGGGCAATTGCGCATAAAATTCAGGCTTACCTCTTCCCATTGGCTCCCGAAATGTCTGATCTAGGTTGTCCGTAAACTGCTCTGGAGACCCCATCAAGGCGATTAAATCAGCAGGGTTATGTGGTACATCCCAACGATACACCCATCCATTATTTTCGTCGTAATAATCTCTGGCACCCTTTCCTCCCGAATAGCGATAATCAAAGGGTTCGATAAATTCTCCTTTCCCATCTTTAGGATGGAAAAAGCCCGTTTCCGCATTATAGAGATTTCGGTAATTATAAGAACGTTTCAGGAAATACGTATAATCTTCGGTTTTGCCCAGCTCTTTCGCGATCTGCGCTAGACACCAGTCGTCATAACTGGTTCCCAACGTTACGGCTACCGGCTGGCGCTTTTCATTTGGATTTACTTCCGAAACATACTCCGTTTCGTCCGGCCGAAGTGCCGGATAGAATCCATGCTCGTGATAGAAAACATCCAAAACCGTATTCGGCACCCGCTTCCAGGGCAATAGCGATTTCTCCGTAAGCGCGGCCTTACAGGCAAGATAAGCTGCTTCTAAATCGTAACCTCGCAATCCCTTCGCATAAGCGTCCCAAATAACCGCTACGGCATGATTTCCGTTCATCCTATGGCTGTCCCCGGTTACTTCCGGAAAGGTGGGCATCCAACCCTCTTTGGTCTGCTCTGCCATGCGGATATAAGACTGTATCATGTTCCTTTCCATATCTTCGGCGATGAGGATACGTAGCGGATGTGTCGCGCGGTAGGTATCCCATATCCAATCGTCGGTATAAAAAGGTATCCCGCCGTCCTCATGTACCTGATGATCCATGCCGCTATAATATTTCCCATCTTCAGAAAGATTAATCATTCGTTCATAGGTACGATATAAACTGGTATAGAACACTGTTTTCTGATTTTCATCATCTCCCTCTACTTCTATTTTCCCAAGCGCTTCATTCCAGATTTTCCGGCCTGCTTCCGCGACCTGCCCCACCTGATAAGTGTTGATTTCGCGCGCTAAGTTTTTCGCCGCCTGCTCTACACTGATAAAGGAGATTCCGTACCGCACGCCGACCACATCTTCATTAAAGACAGCCGCGACTGCCTGATCCTTTCCGATTACCGCATCGTGGTCCTTTTTGATCTTTCCGTTTTCCAGCGCACCGGATTCGACCGGGTTCTGCTCAAACTCCATATACAAATACACCTTTGTAGGGCCATTATCGACGATTTGATAACCCGATACACGGTTAGCTTCTGTTTTGAGTTCGCCATTCCGGGTATTCACTACGAGTACATGTTCCCCGTCACGCTCAAATTTCAGTTCGTAGACGGCTGCCTGATGTGCGGGGGCAAAGTCTACATCGATGCCCATTCCGTCCAAATACACCGAATACCGATAAGGTTTTATTTTTTCCAGATCGTATGTGTAAGACTTAATAGCGCGCAACTCCTCCTTCACACTGTTGTATGGGCTTAAGTTAAAAGCCGAGCTACCCCGGTGGCTGGTCACCATGATGGGTAGACCATTCACCTCATCCGCCGTATAATCTTTTCTTTCCGGATATACCCGGAGCATACTATTCGGGAGATGTACTGTCGGAAAAGTAGGCACCAGTAGATGGCTAATGTTCCCGATATAAGGATTCACATAATCTACCGGCATATTTTTCTTATTCTCCTCGTTTTCCTTCGTAGTGCATGACGATGACAATAGTGCCATACCGAGAAACAGGGAATACAGAAGTCGTGTCTTTATCATAAAAATTCAAGGTTAGGTGTATTTATTATTTTTTTCGCGAGGGTATCTCTTTCGTGAAAACCCGTTCTTTTCTCAGCATTTTTCCAGCTTCTCCGGTTAGCCATAAATAGTAGTCGTTATCTAGGTTGTCTTCTATCCCTTCAAATTTACCATCTCCATTGCGAGGCACTTCACTTCTTCGGGCTGTTTTAAAAATTGCCGTTCCTTCATCAATTTCGTCAAACATGGCAACATAAAGCATTTCGGCTCCATAGCCGATACCACCAGCCAACTGTTTCCATAAAAACTTTCCGGCATTCCGATCGATATAAGCAGAGCTTTCGCCTTTCAGATTTTCCCAGGAAAATCCGGGAAAGCACAACGGGACATAATCGATGCCATTCGCTTTACACCACGCGATATCGCCGGGGATCAGCTTGGCCGCAAACGCTTCATAACTTTCTTCCTTATAACGCCCTACGAACCAAGGAAGTAAGACATCGCATTTTTTGATCAGTTCGTGCAGTTTTGGATTACTTTCGGTATCGGATTTTAATTCGCGCCAATAAGTGGGGACACCGATCATGATGCTATAACCCCGCGCCCGCAGGCCGTCGATCAGCTTTTCCGCATCCGGCAACCCATACGCTCTATCATCGTTGAAGCCGATGCCCCATATCGATACCAACGGCTTTCCATTATGGAAAAGATAGGTAGGTGCTTTTTGCCGCTTAGCAAAATCATACGTTTTGTCCAACCGGTCGAGGTCCGCCAACAACAGTTTCTCATCACCTGATTTCATTCCACTTAGATCGTACATCACCACGATAGAACGGTCGTACTCCGCTGCAGATTTCAGGGCATTATCCAGTACCTTATCGAAATGCTTTCGCCCGCTTTCCCCCTTGATCTCACTGACAAAACGTTGCATAAAAGCACCATCGATACCGTATTCTTTCATCCATTTAAAATGGAGATTTACGGTGCTGTAATCGTACGAACTAAACGTGTAGGCCGGCGACCCGTCTTTATGGCTAAAAGCTGTTTGATAGCGTTTCGTATACTCTTTGGTATCCGGCCAGAAATCAACAGATGTGGAGCCCGGTTTAAACCCCTCTCCTCCTTTTTTATAATGATACCATCCCCTGCCTGCGCCATCGCTTGGCGCATTGAACCAACCCTGATAGCCCGTCATCAACAAGCCTTTGTAAGAATCGTATTTCTTTTGTGCATATGCGCTGTTTACGAACAGCCATGCACAGAGTAAACTGTATATAATCTTATTTTTATTCATTTTTCAACGAAGCATTTATCATGTTTGCTAATAGTTTTGCTGCCACCGGATCCGTGCTCGTTTTACGATGTGACATGGACGACACGATTGCATGCCCTTTTCCATCCACTATTTTCAGCAGAGGATACCCTTTGAGGGTCTTCATTTTTTCGGAACGTTGTTCCATTTCGTCTTCGATATAGCCGTGTATTTTAACCAAGCTTGCCAACTCCATCACCTGTTCATCTCTGACCACCTGAAAGACATTGTCACAAACCGTCGGTAGTTCCGGCTTATTGTTGTTGAAATAACGCAGCTCTAACAGGTCGATATCGTCAAACACGGGCGATTCCGGAATTTCCATACTGACGATTTCCCCCTCACTAGGTTTCACCCATCCTGTAATATATTCGGGAAATACCCCTTTAGTTGCTTCCTCACTGTTCAAGATTAATACCTTTCCGCCTTTTGCGATATAGTTTCGCACGCTTTTCAAATCATCGGTAGACGTATCTTTAGATATTGCCGAGAGGATAATAAGGTCCGCCTTTGCCGCCAAAGCTTCACGGATCGTATTTGCTTTGGTATACTTCGCCTGCAAAAAATCGAAAACACCAAGGTTGTCTGCCCCGTCCACGATGATGATTTTTTTATCGGCATTTACCGTATTGGTCCAATTCTTTTCGGCCAAAAGCACCTCATACACATTGGTCGACATTTCTTTGCCGTCTTCCGTATAGCGCAACTTCAGTTTTGCCTTTAGTTTTGAACTTGGCAAGCTACCGGGAATCTGTATTGCGGGCGTTACCCATACCCGTTTATAGTGCTCTACGCCGGGAACCTCCAGCGCACCTGCCGTAATCCGCTTACCATCTTCGGTTTCCAGCCACCAGTTTAGGACACCTGGTTTTAAGTCGCGGCCGTTTTCCAGATCGTTGACAATACAGAAACGCGCAGGCAGAGAGGTCCCCGCAAAGAAGTTCCGTCCCCAGAGTTCCGCACTCGCCAAAACAGGCTGTAGCGCACGCTTCACTGCATAATAAGTCGGATAAGGTTCGATAGTCTGCGGATTGTACACATTCCGGAACCAGGTCAACAAAGCAAAGTGCAGGATTCCAGAAGTTTTATCATTCGAACGCCGCAAGGCTTCCGCCAGCTCGCCCGTGATGAAGGACTGCACTTTCAGGAACGATGCCGGATCTGCATAAGGATATGACGCATAGCCCACCAACGATTGTGGGTTTTGATGGATCAACATATACGAACGCGTAGGATGTCCCGTCTCGTTATTCGGATATCCCGTAGACATTTCCTGGCTAATCAGTGGACGCCCCTCGTTACGGTTACGCTCTTGAAACTCACCGTTAAATTGCTTGAATATTGTATAATCGTACCAGTTAATATACGCATGTACATCGTCAATATCCCCATCGTCGATATCGTTATAAAAATCTTTGCCAAAAATATCTTCCCGGCGGCGGTAGTTGGAATCAAAGCAAATGGGTCTGGTCGGATCAATCGCCCGCATCTTTTTCACGACGTCCGAAATGATTTTCATCTTTTCTTTTCGGCGTTCCATATCCGGATCATTATCGTAGAATTTCATCTCGTTATTAATGGTCCAGAACAAGATCGCCGGGTGGTTTCTGTATTTTTTCAGTAAGCCGAGATACTCTTCTGCCCACATATCGATTAAGGCTTTATCAGGCATTGATCCCTGTATCATAAGCCAGGGCCAGGTCCCTTCGTGGCTGATACCGATCCCGTTTTTATCCGCAGCTTCGATCCAAAGTTTATTGTACGGTGTAGTATGCGTCCGGGTCACCTCGATATTCCCCGCTTTCATAATCTGATAGAAACTATTGGCAAGTACCGAATCGTTGGGTGCCAGCGCAAAGGGTGTATGATTACCTCCACGCAACCAATAAGGCTTTCCGTTTAGATGCAGCAGTCCATTTTTCGATTCAAATGTCCGAAAGCCAGACACTTCCATTTTCTCATCTTTTAGTTCACCATCCGGCGTGTTAATCTTAAAATGGAAATTGTATAAATTGGGATCTTGGGGGCTCCAAAGCCTAGGCTTTAGATCATGTACTCCGTAAGTTACTATCTTCTCCTCGTCGCCATTCAGACGTATCCCTTTCAGCGAAGCCTCTCTATAAAACAGATTTCCTGTTGCTTCCTCGACAATATCAGTAGCCAGGTCAAATTGTACCGGTGTCTTGCTGTGGTTTTTAATCGTCACATCAAATGTGGCTCCCGTGAGTGTCGGACGGATAAAAACATCCTCGACCTTAACCGGATTGCTTACAATCAATTTTACGGGCTGCCATATTCCAGCCGGATCATCCCCATAAAAACCGTGTGCAATATCCTTCAACATTTTGTTGGTCACGGGGACTGTCACCGCTACATCCACGATTTCATCCGCTCGTTCAATATCCTTGATATAATCGCGGGTTACATAGACGGTGATAAGGTTTTTCCCCGGTTTCAAAAATTTAGAGATATCTTTCCGGATCTCGCCAAACATACCGACATGGGACGTTACCAGTGTACCGTTTACATAAACATCGGCCATTTTCGATACCGCATCGAGAATCAGTTCTGATGTTTTATGTTGTATACCCTCGGGCAACTCGATCCATTGTCGATACGCTGCCGCCTTTGTTTTCTTGTAATCGAAGGTATAGCCGGCACATCGATCTGTTTCTTGTTGATAATACGTATCGGATACGCCTTTGGGGAAGGGCCCCATGGTTTCACCGTGCAACCAGATACGGATGGGGTTCCAGAAATTTGGGACACGCATCACATGCCAGTCATGATCCGACACAGCAGGATCCGCAAGCAATTCTTTGTCGGCTACCTGATAATCGGGCATAAAGAGCCAATTTCCATCCAAAGAGATTTCCGTACGCTGTGAACGGAGCTTCTCCATCTTTTTGGAGACATACGCCGCTCTTTCCGTTTGACGTTGCGTCTCTTTTTCCTCGGGGTCAACTTTTACTGTATACACCGTAGACGGCACCCCTTGCAGCGTATTTGGCGCCAGCGGTTCGATCAGCAGATCATCGAATTCGGTTTCGATCCACCCTCCGCCCAGCGTAAGGTAGCCGGAAGGTGCCAATTGGCTATTCTTATCGATCACATCAATCCTAGGTAGCTGCTCATCATTCACAAAAATCCGGATGCGATCACCGACCACCTCTATTTTAAATGTATACCATTCCCCTACCTCCGGTTTAAAATCCAGCGAGGTAATACCAAGCAGTTCATCCGTTCCCATGTATCCCATCCGGCTGAGATAAAGGTCATTCTGCAGACCGCCCATAAAGCCAACGATATATCTGTCAAAACGGTTGTTTGCGCGGAACCCAGCCCATATCTGTACCTGATCAGCATCCTTATGTGCCCGCGCACGAAAAGTTGCTCTAAAATCTTTCAGGTCTTGTTTTCCAAAGCGGGCATAGGCATCTCTAGACTTGAAAACGCCATTTTCTATTTTGGTCATTCCTCTACCAATGACATCCAATTTAACTTGCTTTTCAAAATTTTCTTTAATAGGCGGATCAGCTTGAACGGTAAGGAACATAGACGAGCATAAGCCCGTCATCATGCCCATACGCTTGACAATGTTTCTCATGTATATGTTTTGATTTATTTGACTTTAAATTCGTCTCGAACAATATCGAGGTATTTGGTTCCATAACCATTTCCATAATCTTCCCAGGCCGGCTCTATTTGCGAATCTTTCACCCAGTCGTTGAAGGATTCGATCAGTACCATTGGAGTACGTCCTAAGTTCATTTTCGCCACGTTACAGCGTTCTCTGAATGCGGCTTCATCCTTATAGATAGGCGGAATATTGTAATCTACCGTCGCTCCCGAGTTGGTATATTGGCTGAAGGACGGCGAAGCGGAAGGAACGAAATCAATACCAAAATGTTGGTTTATATAATCCTTATTAAACTTAAAATTTTCGTTTATCAGCTGGCTTAGCATGTAGGTCCGTTCCCACATTCCACCCCCAACATTACACATGTTGTCCATAGTTACGGCATCGACCATTCCATTTAAGAAGAAGTAGGTATAGCGAGCAGATGGAGACCATTGTTGCTGTTTAGCAATGATGTAAACGTCATCCCCGGTATGTTCCTTGATAGTAGAACGGATATTATCGTACACTTTTTTGCTATCGGCGGTGTACAACTGGTGCGGATTCGACAAGACAATAACGGGCCGGCCGTTCGTACGATAATACGTTTCATCCTTAAAATAATCCGAAATCCGCTTCATGAAATTGTACAAGCGTTCTTCCCGTGTCAGTTCCACCCCTGATACCGTGATCTTAGCCGCATTTTCCAGTAAAGCGTTATTATTAAGTCCCGAACTAAAATTACCGATATCTACCGCTATGGCATACCTTAATTCGCCCATATTCACCGAGCCCAATAGACTGGGATGTTCGCCCAGCTGGTTAGTAATTAAAGAATCGGTCCCGTTCATATTTCCCGGATACAGCACGTTGGGATTTTCTTTTACGGGCGGCGTAATCAGAAAATCGATCTTCGCCTGCTTTGCCCATTCCACAATTTTGCTCATGTTATAAATGCCATTATCCGTGGCTTCCAGCTTATACTGTCCGAGTTCAGGCTCAACATACGGACCTATTTTACCATTTTGGGGATCATAAGGATCGTGGATCCGGGGCCAGTGATTCTGGTCTTCAAATGCACTTGCGGTGGTATAGAGGTAGGCGCCTACCGGGATATCGGACGTTACCGGAATCTCCTCTATGGTATAATTTAGCGGATAATCATCGATGGACGGCACATTTTCTTTCTTACAGGATATCATTAGGGCAACGCAAGCAAATACTGCCGCTACTAAAACTTTCATATTATTTTTCATTTCTCTTCATTCTTTTGAAAACATCAAACCAAAAGGCACTATGGTAAATAAGTAGACCACAATTCCCGGAATTCATAATGAAAAGCCTTTTTTAAGGCCTCCCTATTGCTGACCTCGCCCGTCATTTGTTTTGCCGTTGCGAGCACCTCATCGTAATCCTTGCCATATTTTTTACTGAAATATTGCGCACTTGTCTTCAGCCTTTTGTTACCACCATACAGTAAATCGGCAATACCGATATCCGGATTCAATTTTGCAAAACCTAACGAGGTAAAAATATTATCTCCCCAGCGGTCTGCCCGGAAATAGGGGCTTTCCATCTTTAAGTTTTCTATAGCTTGGTAATAAGCGTCCTTATTCTTATTTTCTTCCGCAATAGGATAGATAAAACGCTCGTTCCAGTAATTATACGTCCGATCATATCCTTCTGCGTTACTCGATTGGCCATTCAGAAAAAATGGAGGAAAACGTAGTACACGTGTTCTTCTTTCTAGATTCCAACCCTCCAAGCAATTGAAGAAACCAGCGATATAACGCTGTTTGTAAATCTGCTCGAGGTGATTCTCGGCGCCCCCTTTTCCATTGATATCCGCTTTGTAAAGCAGTCTACGATCCGAAAAACCATGTCCATCCGTATCCCATTTAACACCGTTTTGTTCCATATAATCAGCGACCTGAGCAGATAAGCCGTATTGCTCAAACGACGCCCGGATTCCCTCTTCATAGTACTTTTGTGCGTCCGGCAAACCGAAAAGTATCGCTGCTTCTGCTTTTAGAAAACACGCGTCGGCCCAGCTTAATAAGACCATACTAGCATCCTCTTTCATGAAATCGTCTTGTACAAAGGAGCTGTTATAGGGGCTGGATCTATTCAACGGATCGTTGTAACGTATACCTTGGGCTTCTCTACCTGGCACAAATTCCCATTCCCATCCTGTAGCCAAACCATTGGATTCCTGCGGCATAGGCACATATGGCATGGTATAATTCACTAAAATGGAGTCTAAGCGTTGGTCATTAAGTCCATCCATCTGATGTAGAGCATGATTCGGGCAATAATGCTCCCTGTCATTGATATCATTACCGCAAAATTCGGCATGGTGGCGGGTCAGCGTATCGGTAAACAAAAATATCGGTGTATTAGATGGTGTCTTGGCTATCCCATTCATCATCAGTTCATTCGATTTCTGTGCATATTTCTCTATCCGTGGGTCGCTGTAGGAAAACAGGTAGAGTGCAAAATACTCGTTCAACGCGGGGTATCCACCATCGAAACTAGTTTGTCCTTTGATAAATCGTCTGAAGTAGTAAGAAGAGCTCATGTCTACATCTTGCCCCCATTGCAATTTGGCTATATCTGTTATCGAGGAAATCAAATTGGTTTCATCTTGCATCACATCGGTGGCATGCTCTCTGGCCAAGTCCATGGAAAGGTTTTGAGCCTGGAGCGCAATATTTAAGCGTAACGTGTTGGTAAACTTCTGCCATTTTGCGAGGTCTGATCGCCCAATGCCTCCAACTCCAAAAACCGGATCGGTTTCCAGATAATCTCCCAATGCAGGATTGTCCACATTATAAAGACTCCCCGCTTCCTTTAAAAGCTCCAACATCTGCCTGTACATCTCTTCTTCCGTATCGAATTTGTAGCTTCTAATACCCACTGTGCCATCCGTTATTGCCTCACTCATCGGCACCCCACCATATATCGATGCCATCATATAATACATATACACCTTCCACGTCTTCACCATCGCTAAGCGATTCTCGAAGCCCTCTTGGCCGGTGTATTCCCTTTCCATCGTAACCAGATCCCGGATAATACCGATATAAAATTTGTTAAAGAAACTATCTCCGATTTCCTGTGCCGGCGAAGCATGAAATGTCAATACGCCATAACGTGAAAAGGTAAGTAACCTACCCTGAATATTCAGTTCACCGATCAGGTCCATGGTCCGGTAGACCGTTCCCGGGAATACGCTGTTGAGGTCAACGTCATAATACTTTGTATCGTTGGTATTTATCTCTTCAAAATTCTTCGTACATCCCGGCAACAAAGTCGATAAGACAAGCGAAAAAATGATATAATATATTCTTTTCATTATCTTTAATTTTTAAAATGAAAATTTGAAATCAAACCCATAAGTGGCCATAGGCAAGCTAAAGCCCCGCTCAAAACCCTGTGCATTCCCCGAAGTCGAGGTTGCTTGCGGATCTAAACCTTTGGGTGTATTTTGGAATAAGATGGCCACGTTGCGCCCCACTGCCGAAAGTTTAGCATTTCTGAAAGGAGTTTTTGCAAACCATTCGTTAGGCAGGTTGTATCCCACAGAAACTTCCCGCAATTTGATATAAGAGGCATCGTAAATGTAACGTGCAGCACTGGATTGGCTATTATGGGTCCAGTGATCCATTGGTGTTACCCAAGCAATCGATTCTTTACCTGCCCAAAATTCGCCGACCAAAGAAGGATCATAGACCGTATTTCCCAACTGAACACCTTTCGGCCTTCCCCAATCTGGATATAAAACATAGTTTGCATCGTAATTTGCTCCCGGGGTAACCGTATGACCGGGCTGTAGGAAGCCTTTCCGCTCTTCCCCATTTTCACCTAAAACTAAGTCCGACATAATATGTTCCCAACGTCCTTCCAGCGATTGAACGGTATTACCATCAATTCCTCCTACAAAGGCAGTATACGACCAAACATTTCCTCCCTTTTGGAAGTCCAACATCGCCCCGATATCAAAGCGTCCGATTTTCACGGTGTTGATCCAACCACCAAACCAGTCAGGCAAGACTGTTCCTAGATATTGGTCCGGGTCCATGGATGGTTTTCCATCGGTCGCTACATAGATTTCGCCCGAGGGTCCTCTCCGGTAGTCGTTTCCGTAGAAAACACCATATGGCCTGCCCACTTCGGCATAAAGTCTAATATTGTTGGCACTTCCCATCTCATATCGGTCAACACCGTCTATCAGTGATACGACTTCCGAGTTATTTTTCGCCCAGTTGATGGTAGATGACCAGGTGATCAAGTTTGTTTTGATCGGTACTATGGTCAGGCTGACTTCCGTACCCCAGTTTTTTATTTCTCCGGCGTTTAGGATTTCTCTTCGGTAACCACTTGCTAACAAAGCATCTGCTTCCACAATCTGGTCTGTCGTGCGCTTACGATAATAAGTAAGATCAGCAGCTAAACGGCCATCCCATAGGCGGAACTCCGTACCCAGCTCCCAAGATTGGGTTTTTTCCGGCCTTAGTCCACCATTTTTCAATACATCTTCGCCGACGAAGTAAGGCATACCTAAAAAAGAACCATTTTCCGGACGGTAATATCCCGTTCGCAAGCGGTCAAAGCCGGTATCATTACCCACTTGTGCAAAAGAACCCCGCAATTTCCAGAACGTTAATGCGTTACTCTTCAAAGACTGGAACATATCGGTCAGAACCAAACTCGATCCAATCGAATAATAGAAATAGGAATTATTATCCGTCGGTAGGGCACTCGACCATTCGTTTCTAGCTGTTATATCCAAAAAGGCATAATTCTTATAACCGAAACTCGTCATCCCATAAATCGCCTGCTTTTCTTTTCCTTCTGGAAATTCCAAAGCGGATACCGGCACCCTGGTATTGGAGAGCGTTTTCTGGTCTTTATACAGCAACATGCTTACCCTGGAGGTCATTCGATCCACATCGGTATGTTGTAAAGACGCTCCTAAATTGGCATTGACACTAAAATCTTGTTGAAATTTAGTATTAAAGGAGACCAACCCTTCAAAGTTGTTATTCACTGCCATACGTTTCCATTTAAAATATCCACCGTCTATCTGAAATGGGCTATACAAGTTGGTGAAATCCCATCCGTCTGACTGTTGCACGTCTGTTGCTCCCCTTAGGCGCACATTAAACTTATTATTCAATCGGATGTTCATCGTTAGATTACCAGCAAACATATTCTTACTATCAGCATTGGAAGTCTCATTTAACAACCAGTACGGATTAGAGAAACCTCTAAAGTTGAACGGCCTTCCGTCTTCCTGTTTCCAGGGGATCAACTCCTCTTGCGAGGCATCACGTGGTAAGTTAGCGGCAACGTATAACGGATTTCTATTCGATGCATTTCTAAATCCCCTGTTCGTAACATCTTCTGTGGTATACCGCAAATTCGCATCAAAGCTGAACCAATTCGTCAATTTTGTGGTATTGTTGAGGTTAAAATTATGCCGTTTATAGATATTAAAATTTTCCAGGATATCATCTGCATTGGTATTCGTATAAGAGAAACGCAACGATAGCTGATCAGTTAGCTTATCAATCGATAAGCTATGGGTCATGGCATTTGAGGTTTTGAACATACCCTCTGTCGTATTAGGCTGTGGTACATACGATTTTATCTGGCCGTTACGTCCAACCACGTCAAAGCCCAACATCGGTAACCCCCAAGAACGCTGGTCCATATTACCCATGTTTGGATTCCAGATACCGTAAGGCATATCGGGATCGAAACTAATACCATTACCCGAGTTTCCAAAATAATTCATCCCGTCTCTCTTAAAGCGATCGGACTGTCCTGCGCCGTATATATTCTGATAAGTAGGATAATTATATAAATGTCCCATCATATCATTAAAACCGTAGGTAATCCCTAAACCCTGTTTCCGGCTTGCCTTCTTGGTGGTGATCAGGACCACGCCATTGGCTGCATCCGAACCATACAGTGCCGAGGCATTGGCTCCTTTTAATATTTCAATATTTTCAATTTCATCGGGGTTGATACTATTCACCGGATTACCGAAATCTAGGTCACCTTCCTCGCCGGAACCATTCATGACCGGCACCCCATCGATTACATACAACGGCTGGTTGTTTCCAGTCAGGGAGTTGTTACCCCGAATCACAACCCTCGTAGAAGCCAAAGGACCACCGCCGGATACCACCTGCATCCCTGCCGCTTTACCCGAGAGCATATCCATCAGGTTACTCCCTCTTACTTCGGTCATGGACTCCACATCTACCGATTGCTGGGCATAAGAGAGTGATTTCGCTTCCCGGGTAATCCCCAAAGCTGTAACCACGACTTCCTCCATTTCGGTAGTAGACTCTCCAAGTACAACCGTTAATTCTGCTCTATTTCTGATCGAAATGTCCTGACTAGTATAGCCTAGAAAGCTCACTTTGAGAATACCATTTGCCAGTGCCGTTATGGTAAACTTTCCGCGGTGGTCGGTCACCGCATCTCGAACATTCGATCCTACTACCGAAACGACCGCCCCCGTAATGGGTTCATTTGTCGTTTTATCGACCACCAGGCCACTGACCTTGATCTGTTTCGATTTATCCTGCGCTTGCACGACCATTGTTAGTATGGGCAATGTCAGCAGTAATAAAATACAAATGCGCATAAAGGCATTCTTTGTTTGTTTTTCCATAATCATGATTTAGTAAAAGCGTAGTAGTGTTGAGTTTATAATTTGCATACAAAATTTGGTTTATTTAGCGATTACGAATTAAGCGGTCTAACACTAACAGACAACTTAATTATTGACTTAACAAAAGGATTAATCCTTATTTTCTGTAAAAAAATTGTTTCGCCATCTTGAAAATACAGAGAACAATCCTAAAATGAAATACCGAATTCAAAAAGCAATACCCACCAATTTTATCTTTGCAGTTTAGCAAAAACTAAAAGTTTTTTGCTAGCTTTATCGGGAATAAATAATAGTCTAAATTTGTGATTTCAGCTTTTTCAGGATGAAACAAATTGCACTTACTTTAAGTAGGCTCTATATTATTCTGTAATAACCAGTATAAGAACATGATTATAAATCATTCATATAAAACAGCGAAAAAAACATCGTGTGCGGATTATATTATCTTCTACTATACCTTTCTTATATTGTTTATTTTTTCGGTCCTTGCACCCGAAATGGCATATACTCAAATTAATCAGGGTCTCTACTTCTATTCGCATGAATCTACGATAGAAAACCGGACCTCATTGCTTCTCCAGAATGGTTATCCGTACCTATTAAAAGATAAAGACATTTTTTCGCTCAACTTCGATGTTGACATCCGAATTTCCGAAGCGCAGCGATTTGGATATATCTTTAAGATCATTTCCAATAAAAAAGAGAGCTATAATCTTGTCCTAAATACCAAAAATGAAGTTTTCTTCGTTTTGGACGATAAACAAGATAAAAAAGAAGATTTCAAAAAAATCAATATCGGAAACAATGAGCATTTAAAAATTGAGATTGTCTTTGACAAGAGACAAAACCAAATCAGTTTACATATTAATGAACATAAAGTAGTCTATAAGAACGACCTACAAATGGTTAACTCGCTATTGATCAATTTCGGAAAATGTGCTATTGACAACTTCAAGACCAACGATGTTCCTCCAATTATCCTTCGTAATGTGCGGGTACATTACAATGGTGAATTAGCCAATCAGTGGTTATTTGATAATTACAACCAGCATATCACCTACGACCATATCCACCATAAAAAAGCCGTTTTTAGCCAGGGCAAAATGCTGGTCGACCACAGTATTCATTGGCAAAAAATAGGTTCGTTCAAAGCGAAGAAAGCCCCGCAGATCACTTTTGACTCGGTCAGCAATCAAGTTTTCGTATTGGACGACAAACAACTTCTGTCGTTTACGATCGTCGATCAACAGTTGTCACAGACCGCTATGCGACATACCCCTATGGATCTTTTAGTCAACAGATTGGTGTATGATTATACCACTCATGAATTATTATCTTATAATTTCTCGCCACAACGATTAAACTACTTTGATCCAGAAACCGGTAGCTGGGATGTACCCATCGAAGAAGAACACGAATACTATCACCACAACCGGCATGTATCCTTAAAAGACTCTTCCCTTTATCTCTATGGCGGTTATGGGCATTACCGGTACAAAGGCTTTTTATATAAGATAGATCTACGTACTGGAAAATGGCAAACAAAAGACCTATCGTCCGACATCACCCCGCGCTACTTAGCCGCTATGGGCGTGAATAAAACCGACGACAAGCTGTATATCCTAGGCGGCAAAGGTGCGGAAATGGGTTTACAGGAACTATCACCGATGATCTTTTTCGATTTATACGAAGTAGATCTGCATACCTTGCGTCCTAAACTGCTGTATAAAAATGAAAAAGAACAGCAAAAGGACCTTCTTTTCTCCAATAGCCTGATTATCGACGACAGCAATGCCTTCCTTTATACCCTTGCTTTTCCGGCAGAACGAACAGATTCGTATTTACAGCTGAAAAAGATTGGGATCAGCGAACCTACTATCGCAGATTATGCAGATTCTATCCCGTTCTATTTTAAGGATGACGCTTCCTACTGTGATCTTTTCTTTTCCCCTTCGCTTTCAAAGTTGATTGCGGTAACGGCGGTCTCCAAAGACGGCATCGATTCGGAGGTATCTGTCTATTCCTTAAATTTTCCACCCTTACAGTGGGAGGATATTCATCTAGTACCAGCCGAGCAATCGTTCTCCAAGACAATTGCAGCCATCCTGTTCATCATGCTTGCAGCAGTCGGTATATTCTTATATCGAATAAAAGTGAGAAGATTACGGAGTCGGCAGCCCGACTTTGGCCGTGTGCTTCCGGCACAAAACCTCGATGAATTAAATCCCGCAGATACTGTTTCCGTTACAGATGCGATCACGATCGATCCAAGTGTTGCACCTCTACAATATTATCATCTAGAAAAGAGTGCGATTCGCTTGTTGGGTGCCTTTCAGGTGTTTGATAAAGACGGCAAAGAAATTACCGAAAATTTCTCTCCCATCTTAAAGTACTTACTCATCCTGCTCTTACTTTACACCAGCAAATATAAAAGAGGTATTTCGTCGTCCAAGCTCGAAGAGATCCTGTGGTTTGGTAAATCGGAAAAATCGGCATTGAACAATCGGAACGTGAACCTGAGCAAGCTTAGGGCGCTCTTGGAAAATTTTGGACAAGTTGAGATTGTCAATAACCACGGTTATTGGTCCATTTCCTTACCTGAGGAAGCACTCGCGGATTACAGCGAAATTTTAGAACTATGCCAGCAGCTACACGATAATCCACAGGGTGAGATCGAGCAAGTTTATCGACTAGTCGAGTTACTCTCGTTTGGCGAGTTACTACCCGAAATCCAATACGAATGGATCGACAGCTTCAAGTCCGACTTCTCTACATTGATTATCGACACCCTGTTGTTTATTATTAAAGTCGGTATCGTTACTGTCCAAAAAGATGCGTCAACTCTACTTAAGATAGCAGATATTATTCTAATTTTTGATCCGATCAATGAAGATGCGATCAAAGTGAAGTGCAAGACATTATATACTATAGGAAAAAAATCGCTGGCGAAAAGTGCTTATGAACATTTCAGCAAAAGATATTTGAGTTTACTGGATGAAGAGTTTACCGGTACATTAAAGGAAATGATCGAATAGTTTTCCAAAAAAAACGAATATTAATAGCCATTAGGCAAGTTATTAATTCGCTCGTTAATTCAGTGCTGCGTTATTTACGTAAACTATTTGATAACTTTAATATAAACGTAAACCTATGCAGTCTAGAAAGAAACTCACTTGGGCGCTTATTGCCGGACTCGTATTCCAAGGGTACGGCTACGCGCAAGAAGCAAATCCTGTCGCCACCGTATCGTCCTCCTTAAATCAATCCACCGTCGAAAATATTTTCGACCGTGATGTCAACAGCAGCTGGAAAGTGTCTGCTGCCGACCTCAGCAGCAGCCAATGGTTAATGTTCACCTTAACCAATGGTGGCGATGTAGACAAGTTAACCATCACTTCGAAAGGATTGTCAAAAAAAGAGGTAGAGAATCTTTTTGATATCTATATCACTTACGATCCGATGAATTTAGGGGCTGCAGTACAATACCGCGTCATAGAGCAAGACAAGAAGTTCGTACTCTCCTTCACTCCAAAATATGGTGCACACATCAGGCTTGATCTTAAAGCTGGCATAACCAAAAAGCCTTTCGAACTTGCAGAGGTGGATGTCTCGGTTCCAAAGCCGGAAGAACAACAGGCAGAGATCGTCAAGAACCGGGATTATATGGATCCGAATCTGCCTACGGAAGAACGGGTAAAAAGATTACTTGCCGTGATGACGCCGGCAGAGAAAATAGATTTACTCAAAGAAAGCTGGGGTATCGCGGGGAATAAACGCCTTGGTATACCTGCTGTTATGAAAGTAGAAGCTTTGCATGGCTTTTCTTACGGAAGCGGTGCCACTATCTTCCCACAATCCATCGGCATGGGAGCCACTTGGAACCAAGCATTAATTGAGCAGGCGGCGATTGCCATCGGTGAGGAAACGAAGAGTGCCAATGCAGTACAAGCTTGGTCGCCCGTATTAGACGTTGCGCAAGATGCCCGTTGGGGACGCGTAGAAGAAACCTATGGAGAGGATCCTATATTAGTTGCTAAAATAGGCGGCGCCTGGATAAAAGGTTACCAATCCCAAGGCTTATTGACCACACCTAAGCATTTTGCGGTACATGGCGCACCACTAGGTGGCAGGGACTCGCATGATATCGGCTTGTCCGAACGTGAGATCCGAGAAATACATCTGGTGCCTTTCCGGGATATTTTTAAAAAGTACAAATATGAGTCGATCATGATGTCATACAACGACTATTTAGGTGTACCTGTAGCCGGAAGTAAGGAAATATTACAGCATGTACTAAGAGATGAGTGGGGGTTTGACGGATTTATTGTCAGTGACTGTGGTGCTATTGGCAACATGATGGCAAAAAAACACTATACGGCTACCGATAAGCTTGCGGCAGCAAAGCTCGCGCTAGCGGCAGGTATTGCGACCAACTGTGGCGACACCTATAACAGTCCGGAAGTTGTACAAGCGGTAAAAGACGGAAAAGTCAACATGAAAGACCTGGACTTTGCCTGTTCGAGCCTCCTCCGTGTGACGTTCAGAAACGGCTACTTCGAGAACCATCCAAGTAAACCGTTAGACTGGAATAAAATCTATCCCGGATGGAACAGCCCAGCGCACCAGGCAATAGCCAGACAGGTGGCACGCGAATCCATTGTATTGTTGGAAAATAAGGATCAAATTCTTCCCATAGCAAAAGATACCAAGACTATCGCGGTATTAGGACCGGGTGCTGATGATTTACAACCGGGTGATTATTCACCAAAATTACAACCAGGACAATTAAAATCGGTCCTGACCGGTATTAAAGAAGCGGTAGGCGCTTCAACCAAGATCCTTTATGAAAAAGGTTGTCAGTTTTTCCAAACCGATAGCACCCGAATTGAACAGGCCGTAGCTATAGCCCAAAATGCCGATATAGTGGTGATGGTACTCGGCGATCAATCAACCAGTGAATCCATCAAAGACCAGGTTAAGACGTCGGGTGAAAACCACGATCTCGCTACCTTGGAACTACAAGGTGACCAGCAAAGATTATTGGAGGCTGTTGTAGCTACCGGTAAGCCTGTGATATTGGTCTTACAAGCCGGAAGACCATATAACCTCTCCTATGCGAAAGAACACTGTGCCGCGATTATGGTCAACTGGTTACCTGGACAAGAAGGTGGTCCCGCAACAGCAGACGTCCTATTCGGCGACTATAATCCGGCCGGCAGGTTACCCGTTACTTTCCCTCAACATGTGGGACAATTGCCTCTCTATTATAACTTCAAGACTTCCGGACGGCGTTATGAATATGTGGATATGGAATTCTACCCGTTGTACAAATTCGGCTATGGGCTGAGCTATACCAACTTTACGTATTCCAATCTCTATACGCAGGTGCAAGAAAATGGCAATATCGCTGTCCGTGCAAAAATCACCAATACGGGTAAGATCGCCGGTGACGAGGTTGTACAGCTTTATGTTACCGATATGTATGCCAGTGTAAAGACAAGGGTGATGGAACTGAAAAACTTCGACCGAGTACATCTCCAGCCGGGAGAAACCAAAGAAGTTAATTTCACACTGACACCCTACGAAATCTCTCTATTGAACGAACATATGGACCGCGTTGTTGAAGCAGGCGAATTTAAGATCATGGTTGGCGGGGCGAGTCCTTCATTCGTCGCGAAAGACCAGATCAAGAACAGCTTAAACTACGAAGACGACAGCAAAGGTTTGGCTACCACAGTTGATTATCAGCAGAACTTCGCCGCAAAATTTGATCTCCGCGTGCTTAACATCGAGAAGGATATTCAGGATAACAGCTGTGTCGCACACGTAGAAGTGAAAAATACGGGTAATCTAACCGATGTCAACAAAATCGGCCTGTTTAAAGATGGCGAGCATTATGAAGACAGAAGTTTCGAGCTGGAACCCCAAGCGTCTAAAGTTCTCACGTTTGACATCGAAGCACCCGCTTTCAAAGAACTGCAGTTTGTCAGTAAATATAAAAGTGTAACCTATAAAAACTAAGGCATTGAAAAGTAACAAACAACACTTTCAAGCAAAAGTAAGCGGAATTTTTATTCTTCTTATTTTCCTGTGTGCCCAGGTACCTGTTGCGCGCAGCCAAGAATTATACCGCGATGAACAGGCTAGCGAGCATAGCCGGATCATGGATTTATTGTCTCAATTGACCATTGAAGAGAAAATCGGGTTGTTACGGGCTAGCTCTCCCGGTATTCCACGGCTGGATATTCCGAAGTATTACCACGGAAATGAGGCCCTGCATGGCGTTGTTCGGCCGGGGCCATTCACCGTGTTCCCCCAAGCAATAGGTTTAGCTAGTATGTGGAATCCCGACTTGCATCTCCAAGTTGCCACGGCTATTTCTGATGAGGCACGGGGGCGCTGGAACGAGCTGGATAAAGGTGAAAAACAGATCGATGCGTTCAGTGACCTGCTGACCTTTTGGTCGCCAACCATCAATATGGCACGTGATCCGCGTTGGGGAAGAACACCGGAGACTTACGGAGAAGACCCCTATTTAACAGGGATATTAGGGACGAAATTCGTTAAAGGACTGCAGGGGGACGATCCGAGATATCTTAAAGTTGTCGCGACCCCCAAACATTTTGCCGCCAATAACGAAGAGCATAACCGCTTTGTCGCAGATCCTCATATCCCTGAACGGCAACTCCGGGAATATTATTTCCCCGCGTTCGAAATGGCGGTAAAAGAGGGAAAGGCAGCCTCTTTCATGTCTGCATATAATGCACTAAATGGTGTTCCCTGTACGGCAAACCCCTGGTTATTGACCAAAGTACTCCGGAAAGACTGGGGATTTAACGGCTATGTCGTATCAGATTGTGGCGGCCCGAGCTTGTTGGTTTCTGCACATAAATATGTAAAAACAAAAGAAGCAGCGGCGACTCTTTCGATTAAAGCCGGTTTAGATTTAGAATGTGGCGACGATGTATATATAGTCCCTCTTTTAAATGCCTATAAACAGCACATGGTAAGCCAGGCAGATATCGACACCGCTGCTTACCGCGTGTTAAGAGCGCGTATAAAATTAGGGTTGTTCGACCGTTCGGAATCAAATCCTTACAGCAAAATACCCGGAAGCGTTGTCGGATCGGAAAAACATAGGCAGCTCGCTTTAGAGGCGGCACGACAAAGTATCGTGCTTCTAAAAAATCAGAATCATGTGCTACCCCTTAACCCTAAGAAAGTCAAATCTATTGCAGTTGTGGGCATCAATGCAGGATCGGCAGAATTTGGAGACTACAGCGGTGCTCCAGTACATGCGCCTGTTTCTATATTACAGGGTATACAGCAACGTGTAGGCCATCAGGTCAAGGTACTTTATGCACCCTGGAAATCTGCCCTGGACGGACGGGAGATGATTACCGCAGCAGCGTTTCCCGAGGGAT
Source organism: Sphingobacterium corticibacterium (assembly GCF_004208525.1). Lineage (GTDB taxonomy): Bacteria > Bacteroidota > Bacteroidia > Sphingobacteriales > Sphingobacteriaceae > Sphingobacterium > Sphingobacterium corticibacterium. Next base: position 1,182,353 of record NZ_SGIT01000001.1, read on the forward strand.
TAAAGGCCGAGTATTTTTCGAACAAGGACTTAGCAGGAACACCCAAGATCCGCACCGAAAACTGGATTAATTTTGAACCTGCAAATCAGGCTCCCGATCCCTTTTTGCCAAAATTTCCACTATCCATCCGCTGGACTGGTAAGTTAAAACCTGCCGTCAGCGGGGATTATACGCTTTACTTTCCCGCAGACGATGGTGCGCGTTTATTTATCGACGGAAAAAACTTGATTGAAGATTGGAGAGAAAGAAGCATCAGCACTGATTCGATCACGATATCCTTGGAGGCTGGTAAGACATATAATCTTAAAGCGGAATACTTTATCAACCGGGATAACGCGATTGCTAAGCTGTATTGGAAAGTTCCGTCCATGGAGCAGCAAACGCGTATAGAGATGTATGGCGAAGCAGGAAGAGTGGCGGCAGAGGCGGATCAGGTTATTGCCGTCATGGGAATCAACAAGACAATCGAACGGGAAGGCCAAGATAGAGCTTCTATTGAGCTACCGGCAGACCAACAGGAATTTATCCGGGAACTGTATAAGATCAACCCGCATATTACGGTAGTACTGGTTGCCGGAAGTTCGTTGGCAATTAACTGGATGGACGAAAACATACCGGCCATCGTCAATGCCTGGTATCCTGGCGAGAGTGGCGGCACGGCGGTTGCCGAGGTGCTGTTTGGGGACTACAACCCGGGAGGAAGGCTACCCCTCACCTATTACCATAGATTGGAGGACGTTCCTGCTTTTGACGATTACGATATCACCAAAGGAAGAACTTACCAATATTTTAAAGGCAAGCCCCTTTATCCGTTTGGTTATGGCTTAAGCTATAGTTCTTTCCAATACAGCGACATTGATGTGCAGGAGCAGATAGGCAATCTGCTGGTCAACTTTACCATCCGCAATAGCGGGAAGCTGGATGGTGACGAAGTTGCCCAAGTGTATGTCAAACTGCCGGATGTTGGGGTGATCGTACCGATAAAAGAACTGAAGGGTTTTAAACGGGTTCATCTAAAAAAAGGAAAATCCGAAACGGTCAGCATCACCCTTGACAGAAACCTTTTACGGTATTGGGATGAGCAGACTGAACAATTTGTTTACCCGAAAGGGGAATACCATATTATGGTTGGTAGTTCCTCGGAAGACATCCGATTAAAAACATCGGTTAGGCTGTAATATGAAATGTAAACTCCCGGAACTTACACGCCGGGAGTTTACTTATACATTAAAACAAGCTCCTTGGGATTCGAAGTACAGTCTTTTTAGTATCCATCGTTCTGTGTAACCAGATTGTTTTGTAAACGTACAATAGCATATCATTTTTCTACACCAACTTCAATCGCCCATTTTTGGTAACTCTTCTTCATCTTATCCACAATAGCCGGCTGATTTAGACTAACGTCGTGCAACTCGACAGGGTCGTCTATCATATTAAATAACTTAACTTTCTCGTTTACACCTCCTCCAACTATCTTCCAAGTACCGTCACGCATCGCCCACTTGCCAAAATGTTCCCAATATAACGTCCGATCCTGGCCAGTACCACCTTTAAACACAGGCAGTAAGGAAATACCCCTAATGTCTTTAATTTCATAACCTTTGAATTTTTTAGGATAGGTCGCTCCTGCAATATCAACACAGGTCGCCATAACATCCATAATATGCCCGACAGCGTCAGTTTGATTATCTTTTCTTTTGCGAATACCGCCAGGCCAATGCACGATAAACGGCGTGATGATCCCGCCCTCTTCCGTCCATGATTTATACATCGTATAGGGCGTATTCGACACATTGGCCCACGGTTCATCGTAAGCCAGATAAGATCCTCGTTGTCCAACTCTTACGCGTGGGTCATGTAATTTCCGTCCATCAACATTTTCAGCACTTGCTCCATTGTCAGAAAGAAAAACAATCATGGTGTTATCGAGTTTTCCTTGTTTTTTCAATTCCGCCACAATCCGACCGATCCCCTTGTCCATGCGATCTACCATCGCCGCATAGACCTCCATCCGATCCGCCCATTCACTGGGATTATCTAGCGATTCCCAACTAGGTATTCCTTCGGGGCTGGCAGAAAGTTGATGCCGCCCATCGATTATTCCGAGTTGCTTCATCCGCTCATAGCGTTGCTTTCGAATGTATCCCCAACCTTTGTCATATACCCCATCATAGCGTTCTATATCTTCCTGGGGTGCATGCAGCGGCCAGTGTGGTGCTGTGTAAGCCAGGTATAGGAAGAAAGGTTTTTCCTCATCATTCCTGTTGTGCCGATCTAGGAAAGATAACGCTGTATCGGTAAAGGCATCCGTCATATAAAAATCTTCGATTGGAGGAGACCATAGCTCATCTTCGTGTACCATTTGCCGTTTATGTGGTTCTTCCACCAGTTCAAAATAGCTGCTTGCCCCACTGATCAGCCCAAAATAGTGGTCAAATCCGCGTTGTCGTGGCCAGTGTTCTGGGCGTTCACCCACATGCCACTTTCCGGTCATATACGTTTTATAACCAGCTTCCCTCAAGACTTCTGCCAATGTTACACTTTCATTATTTAGGAATCCCTGATAAGGTCCTGGTTTTGGTTTGCTTCCCCTATTACTCACCATCTTTCCCATCCCGGCTTCGTGGGGGTATAATCCCGTCAGCAGCGCCGCCCGGGAAGGGCAGCACCGTGTCGCGTTATAAAAAGAGCGGAACTGAAGCCCATCACTCGCCAGTTGATCAAGGTTTGGCGTGTTAATTTCACTTCCGTAACACCCCAGGTCAGCATACCCCATATCGTCGGCCAATATCACGATAATATTGGGACGTCCGGCTGATGAAGTCTGTCCGACAACCACATTCCCAGAAAACATCCTTCCAATAATAAGCATCCAAAAAAGTATAGCTATGTAGCCTCGTAAAGTAAAAATCGGGTAAGAAAAATAAAATCTCATAATATGCTTTTTTAATCTACAATTGCGGTTAGTGGTGGCAAATTTCTTTCTGTACCGGGATATCCTTGATTCTGATTTATAACGCCTAATGTATTCGTATTAATCGCATCCGCGGGAACCGGAAACAAGACATGATATGGACTAATCCTACATTCAGACGACCCCCACTTCAGATGTTCTCGATAAAAATTATTGGTTGCCATAACTCTATCGTACCAAAAATTTTTCTTACTGAAATCTGCGATTGAATAGCCGTTACGACCTTCCGCTGCCATGATGTACGAAATACGGACCAACTCCGATTTACGATGTTCTTCGGCAAACAATTCTCTAGCCCGTTCGTCGAGGATCGTTTCTATACTCACATCACTGGCAGCAATTTCCGCGGCATCGGCCCGTCCCCGTACCTGGTTAATATCTGCGGCAGCCGATTCCATCCTTCCTAGCCAATAGTAAGCTTCTGCACGCAACAGATAAGTTTCTGCCGAGCGGAACACATAATAATCGCCCTGACCTCCATTCGGTACCTGGTCTGTTGTCGCTTGCGGAACGAAGGTTTTATAAAACGGAAAAGAATGATAATGCTGGAAGGTATCGACAATTGCCGAAAAGTTTGTTGGGTCTATAGGTTTTCCGAAATCGATTGACGCCGGGTTGTTGTATAACAATTCCTCCTGCAACACCCAGTTGCCATCCTTCCGTCTTAAGTCATTTTCATCCTTCCACAGCTCATAAAGATAATAATTAGAAGGCCTAAGATTCGAATTGCCGCGACCGAGGGAATCATAGGTATCACCTCTATCTAAAGTACCTCTTGCTGCTTTACTGTCCAGAACACGGGCGTTCCACCATGCCGGGTGGTAATTCCGCATAGTGTGGAGTCCTCCCGTACGTACCTCATCCGGCAGATCGTTTCTATCCAACACCCCAAGAATTGTTTCAGAATTAGCTGCATTATGCACGTTTACCGGGCGGTGCAGATCCCAGAACAAGTTCCGATGTGGCGCAATTTCCACCTCTGGGCCAAATCGTTCCCGCATTAAGGGATGCCTCTCAATAACGTCGGAGGCCATTTCTACCGCCTTTTCATACGCCCGGTTGGCCAAACATATTTTCGATAACAGATGTTTACCCGCCGAGCGGCTTGGCACGCCTGGGCGCATCTGTTCCGGAAGCCACTCCACGGCAAATTCCATATCGCTTTGGATACGATCCAAGATCGCCCAGCGCGAATGCGTGTAGAAATCCAATTTCGCCTCCAGCAATTCCTTATCGATAAAAGGTACATCCCCAAATTGATTAACCAATAGATAATACCAGTATGCGCGATGAAAGTAAGCCTCGGCCAGTATTTCATTCCGATCCAATTCATTGTCCCAAGTAATATCATCAATCCGAGAGATGAGTGCATTCACCACACGTACCGGTCGGTACGCCCACTGAAAATTATCCAGAACGTAATAATTTCCATCGGCACTCGGAGTCAATTGCAGATTCATATTCCGAATACCATTGTCATTCAGTGGTCCTGCCACCCCCAGCTCGGTAAAGATAGATTCTGATACCACCGTATTGAGTTCACCGTAAAACGAATTTCGCAAGTTCTTGCGTGCGGTGACTAACATAGACTCATATCCAGCCTTATTTATGAGCAGGTTTTCAGGCGCATAAAACGAAAGCGGCTCCGGTTTCAACCATTCCTTAGAACAGGAAAAAACAGCAAACATACTTACGGCCACGACTAAACTATATACAAATTTTATTCTCATTTCATCAATTATTAAGGTAAACTAAAACGATGCATTGAATCCGATCGTAAAGATCCGTGGCATTGGACTATTCGGAGATTCTGGATCCCAGCCCGTCCATTTTGTCACGGTGAGCAGATTGCGCGCACTCAAAAAGAACCGAAGATTATTTACCGAAACCTTATCCAAGACATTTTTTGGTAAACGGTAACCGATCGCGACATCCTGTAATCTCAAAAAGCTACGTGACTCATACATATTGATCCCCCCCTCAAACAATCGATAATTGACATTAAGTCGAGGGTGTGTATTCGATCTATTTTCGGGTGTCCAATACGGGATATCCAAGGTATTTGCACGGTCATAGATATTCGAACTAGAGTGGTTAAAATCTTCCCGCTCTCCCAGGTGACCTAAATCTGCCCTTATGAAGATATTTGCATCAAAATACTTCCAGAAACTGAAATCATTCCGCCAGCCCAAGGTGTATCGTGGCTGACGCCAACCTATAAACTGTTTATCGTCAAATTGCCGGTATGCACCATCTGCATTTACATCTTCCACACGGTATTCTCCGGGACGTAAGCCATATTGTGCTGCTGCTTCGGTCTCTTCAATCTGCCATATTCCTTGTATCCGGTAGTCCCAGATTCTATCCAAGGCCTCTCCAGGGAAATACCCATTTGCATAATCTGGAACCTCCCTTTGTATAAGCTGCCCGTTCACCTCTTCTTCCATCATATCCCCCCAAAGGCGGTCGATACGATTACGATTTAAAGAAAATACTAAGCTGCTTCGCCAATTTAGATTTTCCTTCTTTATGACCTGTCCCTGCACCGTTGCATTTATACCTCTATTGGAAAGTTCGCCAAGATTAGTCGTGACCGATTCGTAGCCGATAATCCGCGGTAACCTCCTATCCAATAAGAGATCATAGGTGGTTCCTTTGTAGGCATCTATTGTGGCGGTAAGCCTACTATCAAAAGCAGTCAGGTCGAATCCTATGTTGTAGGCCTCCGTTCCCTCCCATTTTAGGTTGGGATTGGCCATAGAACTATTGGTGAGCCCCACGACAACGTTTGAGCCATCAAAATATGCATTGCGCGCGAGGTTAGAAAGCGCTGCGTATGCGGGCACATCCCTGTTTCCGTTCACCCCCCAAGAAACACGCATCTTTAGATCATTTACCCAAGCCACGTCAAAAAAACGCTCCTGAGACAATCTCCACGCAAAAGCCGCGGACGGAAAGAAGCCTCTAGGATTATTTTGGCCAAACGCAGAAAACCCATCCCTGCGCCATGACAAGGTAAAAAGATAACGTTCATCGTAATTGTAATTCATCCGTGCCATCAAAGCATCTCCGGTACGCACCCTATCGTTGTTACTAATGGAAGGATTCGCTCCATATTGCAGACCATGCCAAGAAAGATTTTCATTAGGTCCAAAATTTTCATTTTCCTGAAAAGACTGCTGTATCTGTAATTTTTCCGCATTAACCAAAAAAGTAAAGTCAAATGCGTGCTTATCGAAACGTTGCGACCAGGTCAAGATATTATCGACCATCCATTCATAGGAATGTTCATCGGACCGCGTACCGTACCCATTACGGCGCGTCACACCTCCCAACATCGTGGTAGAAGGCCAAAAGTTGTAATCTTTTTCCGTCACCAGGCGGTTTTGGAAAGACGCTCGGTATTTAATACCGAAAGGCAGCTTCAACTCCGCATAGAACGTGGCAAACAAGCGATTGTTTTTTCTATACTGATCTTTATAATAAGCTTCCAAAAAAGCATTAGAGAAAGAAGGATCTTCCTGCGGAAACCTGACCAGCATACCGTCATCCTCTATAAACTTGCCATAGGGACTCAGTCTATTGATTCCTCCGGCGGGTACAGAGCTGTTGTCAGAACTGGCAAATTGGGCATTCATGCCGATCTTGAAAAATTTTGCTACATCTCCTTCCAAGTTTAGGCGAGTTCGCCAAGTCTTGAGCCGGTCGCCATAAATGATTCCTTCATTATCGGTGTATCCGGTAGAGAGGTAATAGTTCACACGAGATGCTTTTCCAGATAGCGCAATATCGTTATTGTGGCGGAGGCCTTGCTGCATTCGTTTATCGTACCAGTCAATGATCCGACCTTGTTGGAAACCTTCAATCTCGACACTATTTAGGCGTAATCTTTTTAGCCATTCCACCGTATTATCCGCATCTGCATTATTGCTGTAATTCCGCCATTGCTCCAACGACACATTTTCCGGCAGTTGCTCTGGATTCATATAATAACCATCCGCATCACGTGGTGCCATCTGCTGCATCAGATCCTGTCTAAACTGCAAGTAGCCTCCTGCATCGAAAGGTCTATAATCATTGGCTACAGATGCCAACCCCCACATCGACGAAACCGTTACAGTCGGCACCTCGCTTGCACCACGTTTTGTGGTTACGATGATAACCCCCGAAGCCGCACGCGCACCGTAAACGGCAGCCGAACTTGCATCTTGCAGTACGTCTATCGTCGCAATATCAAATGGATTGATATCTTGCAATGCACCATTGTAGATAACACCGTCCAATACAATCAACGGACTTGTACCTGCCGTAATAGAATTGGCACCTCTCACTTCTAAAGATCCGCCCCCTCCCGCTCCAGTAGCCTGATTGCTGGCAATACCTGCTACTGTACCACTTAGAAACTCGCTCAGATTGGTAGCCGATTGGCTTTCGAAATCACGCGCATCCACACGGGAGATTGCGCCCGTTAGGTCACTTCTTTTCTGAGTACCGTATCCGATCACGACAGCTTCTTCCAAGTCATTCATCGCGGCTTTCATAGCAATTTCCAAACTAGAACGTCCCTTCAGCTCTACTTCCTGAGTTTCATATCCCACGAGCGTAAACATTAAGATTCTCGCCTCTGCAGGCAAATCAAGGCTGAAATTCCCATCGCCATCCGTTTTTGTCGCGGCAGCAAAATTCTTTACCGATATCGTTGCACCCTCCAATGGCAATCCATTCTCATCAGTTACCTTGCCCTTCAAACGACTTTGCACGATCTGTTCCGCGCGGGCAGGTGGTACGATGTTCCGTTTGCGAGCAACATCCTTTGTTACTTTGCGACGTACAAGCACTGTCCGATCACGGATAGTATAGTCGAGGGGCTGCCCATCGAAACATACCAACAAGGCCTGTTCCAGACTGGCATTATGCAATTTTACCGTTACCGGATGTGCTTGTTTTAAATCACGGTCCGCATAGATAAAATCCACACCCGTTTGCTCACTTAGCAATTTTACAACATCTCTCAGTGCAACATTTTGTTTATCTATATTGATTTGGGCACGTGATTCCGCAGAAACCTGTAGAATCAGAATGGTTAAAAAGAACACTGTTATCCGCATCGCTTTCCATATAGTATGATCATTCCGCTTGTCATAGCGAAACATCTTATTATAGTTTATAATCATTAACTTTGTTTGTTTGGTTATTCTTCAATTATTTAGACGATAAAAAAGGAACGATCAAATATTCGGACGGAAGGGGTCTCAAGCACTTCCGTCTTTTTGTTGGTTCCCTACAACAAGCTAGCTTTTACATCACTTTCACCCTCCTTCCCTCAATCTCAAACCGGACCGCCTGCGTATAGCTAATCTTATCCAAAATTTCAGATATATGCTCATACCGGCCTACCGAACCGGTGAAGGTGACAGACGATGCATCACCTTGGTAAATAATCTCCACGTCGTACCAACGCGCTAACATTTTTAATATATTTTCCAAAGGTTCTTGTTCAAATACGAACTTACCATATTTCCAAGCTGTAAACTGCCTGACATCAACTGTACTTATCATGAGATCTTGTCCCTTTAAGACACTCTGTTGCCCAGGTTTGAGCACATGATATTTTATTTCGTTTCCATCTGTCTTATCATTCACAAGCACATTAACGCTCCCCTCGATCAACGTAGTAAGTGTCTTATGATCGTCCGTATAAGCGGAGATATTAAATTGGGTACCGAGAACGTCGACAATCTGTGCACCTGCCTGCACGCGAAAGGGTACCTTATGAGAAAGACCATTTTGATCCCGTGACATCACCTTTGCCACATCAAAATAAGCTTCGCCTTCCAAAAACACCCGACGTTCCTCCTTTCCGAAATGTACAGGATACCGTAGAGATGATCCTGCATTTAACCAAACACGCGTACCATCAGGCAATGTAAGCTCATACTGACCGCCGCGAGGAGTCTTTAAGGTTAGCATCTGTCCGGCGATTGCAGGACTAACGACCTGTCCGTCGTCATACTTTATCAAATCGCCGATCACAATACCTTTATGTAAATCACTCAGTGTGATTTCTTTTCCACTCTCCAGCACTAGAGTTGCCGTATTTTTGCCCGGCACAATACTATCCTGCTGTGTTATTATATGATTCTGTTCAAGAGAAGCTGGTTTGTATAAGAAGATAAACAAACTCAATATCACGGCTGCTGCAGCCGCGTAGTACCAATATGGCTTGAATTGACGTAACGGTTTGTTTTGCGCGATCTGGCCGTCTATCCCGCGTTTGATCCTTTCCTTTAACCGCCCCCGGTCGTCTTCACTCAGCTGCCGCAGGACATCTCTATCCTTCTCAAATAATCTGTAGTAGACATCCAAAAATTGCCGTTCCTCTTCAGATGCTGTACCGTTTCGATGTTTCTCCAGAAGTTCTAAAAAAGTTTTCCTATCCATGATTAGCGAGGTTTACACTATTAAGACAGGCTACATTGACATTTTCCCGAAAATATTTCTGTTTTTTTTAAAAATCAATTATCAGAAAAAAAACTATACCAACTAAATCAGAAAAGCTTGGTAATGATGAGTAACAAAGTTAACGATGCCCGTAGCTGCGCCAACGCCAAACTTAATTGGTTCTGGACGGTTTTCCTGTTCATTTTTAACTTTTTGGCAATTTCTGCCGTGTCCAGCTCCTGCTCATACCGCATTCTATAAATTATTTGCTGTTTAGCGCTCAAGGAATTAACGAGCGCCTCCGCCAAAAGAACCAACTCCTTATCCAACAATGGGGTATCGCTGGAATCGGTGGCTGCCTGATATTCTATTAAAAGTTCCGCTATAGGCACATAGCGTTTTTCTTTCTCAAACCAGTTGAGTACTCTATTCTTAACCGCTGTATAAAGATATCCCCTAACATTTTCAATAGATAATTCTTCCATTTGATTCCACAAGGCGACGAAAATATCCTGGGTAATATTCTCCGCTATGTCATATTGGTGGCACCGTATGAACGCTTGCTCAAAGACGTACTCCCAATGCTCTTCATACAACAAAGTAAAGACCTGCTCATCCTGTATTTGCGAGCGGGATAATAAATTTGACGTCGTGTGAGATTTACAATCGGCCATAAGTTGTGCGCCATGTTATGCACACAAACTTAAAAAATAATTTGATACTTTAATAATATGCATCTCTTTGCTTATATTGAAGCCGCTGCCCATTGCAGCATTTGATCATTCGGCAATATGATGTTAGCTGAACGTCCCTTAAGTTATCAGGTGACTTAAACAGATTCAAATACGCGATGAATACTGCGTATAAACCGCGTATTTTTTGCATATAGTACCCATAAACATGTCCCTCTTACTTTACGGCATTTTTTTTGGAGCTGGCGTAAGAACAGAAGTCAATAAACTTACGGAATTCAGATTATGAGGTTATTAAACAAGGAAAATATCACGGCTACCCTAGAGCGGGGAGTCGGAAATACACCATTGCTCAAACTGGAATCCTTATCCTCCACCCTAGACATCCAAATCTATGCAAAGATGGAAATGGGAAATCCAAGCGGCAGTGTCAAAGATCGATCGGCCACCAACATCCTGATCGAGGCGATCCGGAAGGGCGAGATAAATGCGGAGACCACCATTGTTGAGTCTTCCTCTGGAAATATGGGTATTGCTTTGGCCAGACTCTGCAAACTGCTGCGGTTAGACTCCTATATTGTTGTCGACCCTTACATTAATCATCACGCCAGAAAACTACTACGCAGTTATGGAGCAAACTTGGTCGAGGTAAATGAAAAGGATAAAAACCAAGGTTACCTCGGCAATCGCTTAAAAAAGGTGCAGGAACTTCTAGACACGGTACCCAATAGCTACTGGACAAATCAGTACGGGAATCCTAACGTGCATATCGCACACGAGCAAATATTTCGCGAAATTCTCGACCAGCTTGGCGCGGCACCCGACTACATGTTGGTTGCGACCAGTACGTGCGGTACGATCCGTGGCATTGCGGACGCCATCGAAAAGACGGCTTCGTCAACGCGGCTGATTGCGGTCGATGCCGAAGGCAGCATCCTTTTTGAAAACAATGCGAAAGCAAGACACATCCCGGGAATGGGCGCTAGCCACCCATCTGCCTTTCTGCAAAAACATCAGATTGACCATTACACACTTGTTTCCGACTATGAAGCAGTTCAGGGATGTCAAATCATGCGGGAACGCGAAGGCATGTTAATCGGTGGTTCTTCCGGTGCTCTCATCGCTGCACTACATAAATTAAAAAACTATATCCCGGCAAACGCGTCGGTAGCCTTACTTTTTCCTGACAGCGGAGAACGTTATCTTGATACCATCTACAATGAGTTATGGATCCAGCAAACTTTTGAAAAAGTAATGGCATGATCTGGAAAACTGAACACATTACACCACAGAACGACCTGTATTCCTTTACCCAAGCGTTTAGGAAGCACTCTTCTCCATCGACCGAAAGCAATACGATTGCCATCGTGGGAGGCGGCCCAAAAGGAATGTATGCCCTGAATCATTTTGTTAATCAAATACACCTCAATCCAACCACAAAACACTATCAAGTTTTGTGGTTTAATCGAGATGAGCTATTTGCTTGCGGACCAAATTACGACATACATCAACCTAATTATCTGTTGATCAACTATTGCATAGGGCATGTGCATGCCTTCCATCCGGCATATCGAGACCTGGAAAACCAAAAAAGCTTTGTAGATTGGCTGACTGCTGTGAAGATTGTCGACACAGCTGTCGAGCCGACCGACTTTGCCTCACGGGCCTTGGTAGGCCACTATCTACAGTGGGTTGCTATGGAAACAATGCGTAACCTTCCATTGCATGTACAAATAGAACTTATCCCACAGCCGGTTATCGCGATAACCGATCGGGACTCGAAGGCAACAATAGAAACCAATACCGGGCATTGGGACGTCGACAGCCTGCTGCTGACCACAGGTCATTGTTACCAAAACAGTTCCTTAATCGACCACCCGGGAATACCGGCAGCGCAGTATATACGCACACCCTACCCCGTCTCGCAGTTTGAGAAGATTCCGCCGCAAGCGCAGGTTGGTATTATCGGCATAGGATTAACCTTCATCGATATTGCGCTGGCCCTTACCGAAGGCCGTGGGGGCTCCTTTCAACAGGGCACCTATCATCGCTCCGGAAAAGAACCTACCATTTATCCATTTTCCAGAACGTCACTTCCTATACTATGCCGTGGACCGCAATACCAGGAGCAACGTCCCTTGTATATCTTGACAGAATCGCAGTTTAAGAAATGGATGCGCCGGTCAGCAAAAATTGATTTCGTTTCGGAAGTACTGCCTTTGATCGAAGAGGAAGTACAACTTGCGTATTACACTGTGCTGTTTAACGTTACAGATCCGGAGACGACACGAAATAAGATAACACAAATACCAGTATCCGAGCGTTTTATGCTAAACGATTTGTTACGACCCGCCTTAAACAGCGAAGAAAAAGTCATCCAGTATATCCAGATGAACATTGATGAGGCCCGTAAGGGAGAAGAAAAAAGTCCGCTGATGGCAGCCGCAGCCGTTTGGGGGAAAATATGCGCACATATCGCTACGTTGTACAAGACGGTAGGGTTCACAGGTGCATCCCAGCAGCAGTTGGATCAATACTATTTTGGCGCGTTCAACCGGGTGAGTTACGGTCCACCGATAGCAAACATGGAAAAAATATATGCTCTAGCTAAAGCCGGCATCATCCGTTTTGGGACGTTACCTGACCCCACGATTAGCTGGCAGGTCGATCAGCAAACGTTTTCCGTTTATGATGTAAGTGGAAAAGCGATCCAGATAGATAGCCTAATCGACGCGCGCATCGCTCGCCCCGCCCTCCAAAAAAGAAACGCCGCACTATATGACAACCTGCAGCTGCAAGGGTCAATACGCGCACACGAGAATGAAGGTTATATACCGGGCAGCATGTCCATCGATAAATGCGGGAAATGCACCACGATAGGAGGTCTACCTGTTTACTGTTACGGATCGAATACCGAAGGTGTCTTTTTCGATAACGACACCTTATCGCGAACAAAAAATGATACCGCCTGTTATTGGGTACAAGAGACACTTCGCAAAATGTAAAAAGAACTTTATGGATAACACATTTTTACCACTAACACCCATCCTACATCCTTGGGTGCAACGTGTTATAGAACAACCCACGTCTTTGTTTCAAGCGATCGAACGGCAAGGATCGCCTATAAACATACACCACCTATCACCCTTGAAAGAAAACATCAACGCGTATGAAAAGGTACTAAACAAATACCAGATCGCCCACAAAATATTCTTTGCACGCAAAGCCAATAAATGCTTGGAAATAGCCCGAGCTGTAGCACAGACGGGTCAAGGGGTTGATACAGCAAGTTACCGTGAACTTCAGCAATGCGTCGAGGCCGGAATTGATAGCGAACAACTTGTGCTTACCGCAGCGGTTAAAAACCGGAAACTTCTTGAACTTACCCTGCAGCACGACATCCCTGTCGTATTGGATAATGAGGATGAACTGCAACTGGCGCAAGGCGTAGCACAAAAAAAGGAGAAAACCATGGAGGTAAACATTCGCGTGGGTGGCTTTTTCGTAGAGGACAAGCGTTTGCCCACGCGCTTCGGCTTTCCCATCGATCGCGCAATCGCATGTATCAGCGATTTAGCGGATAAATATCCCAATCTCGAATACACCGGTTTACACTTCCATCTCAACGGTTATTCTGTCAAGGAGCGTGTGGCAGCCATCGAACAATCGGTGCGCGTCATCGACGAACTATTGACCTATGGAATCCAGACGAAGTCGCTCGACATAGGTGGCGGTATCTTGATGAATTACCTACAATCTGAACAGGAATGGCTCGACTTCCATAAGTCACTACGCGAAGCCGTACTCGGGACACGGTCGGAACTAACCTATCAGAATGACGCGCTAGGTATGGTCAAAATCAACGATCAGCTCTATGGTGAACCCACGGTATACCCCTACTTCAATAAACTGCACAAGGCGAAATTATTGGAAGAGATTCTAACCACGCGCTCTGCTATCTTCGACGTTCCGATCCACCAATTGTTTACCGAACGCGCCCTAGAATTCCGCATGGAGCCTGGCCGGTCGCTGCTGGATCAAGTGGGTTGTACGGTGGCCAAAGTTGTCTTCCGTAAAAAAGATAGCGAAGGCCGTCTGCTGGTGGGCCTCGAAATGAACCGCACGCAGCTCCGGAGTTCCAGTGCCGATTTTTTGGTAGACCCTATCCATCTGCCGAAACAGCAAAACCAGAAGACCGATGATCCTTGCTACGCCTATCTCGTCGGGAGCTATTGTCTGGAACAGGAATTGATCCTTAAACGAAAAGTCTACCTCAAATCGTATCCGGAAATCGGCGATTTGATTCTATTTCCGAATACCGCCGGATATATGATGCATTTTTACGAGTCAGAAGCACATCTGTTCGAACTTGCAAAAAACATATTCGTGTAGCGGAGATGATAACAGATTGTCAATTTAGCGCCAGAGCATCTGTCCGCCACCGGATTCTATTCTGTCTTTGTCTTTCCAAATAACCGGGATAACACCCGGTGCGTTTGATTCAGAAGGATTGACCACATACCGCTGGCCATCATTGGGGATAATCCGCATATCCCATACGTGGCCAAGTGTACCGGTGGATCGGTAATACGTACCAACAAGCAGGTACTTACCATCCGGTGAAAAGACGGGATTCGATTCCGTGAAATTACTGGTAGTCACCTGTTTTAGATCAGAACCGTCAATATTCATAGTATGGATATGATTGCCTATCTGTAACGCTAGCTTGTTTCCAGCTTGATTAACAGCCAACTTACCCCACTCCTCATAATTCATTTCCTTAATGACTTTGCCTGAGGTATAAGGTGGAGGCAAGCGTATGATATATTTGTTATGGGTAATTAGCAGTGCATTACCCGGCAGCCACAGCGAGCTCATGTTAAACACATCCAGTCTCTCCCCTTCAATATCCAATAAGCGTGTCACAAATTCACCATTTCTTTTTAAAATGGTTATTCCGTCGTTGTAATCTTTTGACGTTATCATAATCAAGCTATTATCCGGTGATAAATAACCATGGCAATAGCTATTGCCCTCAGGGCTGGTATAATCAAATTGTTCGACAACAGATCCGTCAGCCATATTGCTAAGTGTAAATTTCACTTTATAATTTCCTATTGTACTGGCATTAACTGCCGTCAACTTCAGTTTACCATCACGTGATATATCCACATTATTCCGTTTACTGTCGCTGGGAAGAAATGCACCGCCGGTTCCATCAGGCAAGCTTATTTGAAGGATGCCCTCTGTGGCCCAGTCATAGTAAATAGTACCTTTTAAATCTGTCGGATATTTTCCTGCCCCACTTCCGTCATCCCTTGTCCCATCCGCGTCTTTAGAACAAGAGGCAGCTAATATGCAGCATAAAATACCTATCGTTATCAAATAGCTGTATCTCTTCATAGCATTATATATTTAATTACTCCACTAAGTTAGGGCTATTTGATTTTGCGTACAATCCACGAAAACTAGGATATGGATTGTATGTGTGTTTTCAGTTTTATGTATCTCGTCCGCTATTCCGTATCCCCTTTATTCTTCATAGCCATCAATAAATCATAACTCCCGCGGTCCACTATATCCATATCCGCCAACAGTTCCGATTTTCCAGGCTCCACATAACCCTCATAAGTCGATACCACCTCCAAAGGCACTAAGCGAAATACATTCTGGCGAAGCCTTTCAAACACATAGCTTTTATCCTCATAAGATACCACACTAGTCTCCGGTATGACAATAGTTTTGTGTTTATACGTTGTAACGACGGCATTGAGATACATGCCTAATGCCAATCTATACGGTGAGTCCTGAAATTTAGCATATACATCTGCAGAACCATCTTCCTGAATATAATGATTGATTGTCATGATGTTGGCTTTCAAGGGTTGGTCTGGGTGTGAATTGGTATAGACCGTCAGTTCCTGTCCGTTCTGGATACTGGGTAGATCCTTTTCAAAAACCTTGATATGTATAATCAATCCCTGTGCATTAACCAGCTCGAACAAGATATCCGAAGGGTTCACATATTGACCTTTTTGAACGCTTATATGGCTTACCATACCGTTAAACGGCGCCGTAATCGTTGTCGAACGACTTATATTATTTTCTGCTATCGATGTAGGGTCTAAGTCAGCCAGTATTAATTTTTGCTCCAACGAGCGAATAGCAATACGGAGCTTGTTGTACTCTTCCTCCGCATTTTCAAACACCCGATCACTACTCGCTCTGTTCACATTTAATTCCTGTTGGCGCCTATAATTTCGCTCCGCCGTTTTGAGCTGGGCTTTGGCCATTAAGAAATCTTCCTGTAATTGCACGTACTTATAGTCTTCCAGTACCGCCAATACCTCACCTTTGCGAAAAACCTGGCCCGGCACAACCCGAATAGCTGTGATATGCCCCCCCAATGGATGAGATACCGAGGTTATATATTCTGGCAAAATATCTACTTTTCCGTTAAATCGCATCGTTTTCGGCATATCTCGGTATGTTGCCGATGTATAGGAAGGCTCCAACATACGCAGTTGTTCTTCATTCAACGTGAGGATATTTTCTGCGGAATCCGTTTTCGTACGTTCTTCCATATTGTTTTCTGAATTTCCACATCCGGATAGCTGTAGCAAAATCGTCCACATGACGATGACTACTATATATTTTTTGTTATTCATTGCTCTATCAAATAAAATAATTCAGTAATGGTTCTATTTTGTTCAGACACCACATCCAGATACTTAACTTCTATATCGATCGCTTGATTTGTGAGGATTACCCATTCCAAATAATTGATATCACCAGCCAAAAACTGTTGTTTTGCAGTATGTAGTATTTTCGCTGCATGTGGAAGTTGATTTTGTTCGTAACTTGCTACTATTGCCAGCTGCTGCTCCAATTCAACAATCAATTTTCGATGCTCTTTACGCATTTCAGCAGTTTTTTTATCCAGTTGCTGCTTTTCGACGCGCTCCTTTATTTTCGACGCGCGGATTGCCTTTCGTTGTCCCTGCGTAAAAATGGGAAGCCCCACACCAATCCGCACCGAATTAAAACGGTCGTTATTGATTCCTTTAAACGACTGGCTACTAAAGCCTAGCGATAGATCTGGAAGAAGCCGGCTAGCAGCCAGCTGTGTTTCCGCTTCGCTCGTCCGTACCGATTGCTCCAACAATTGCAACTCGGGATGAGCCCTTAATATGTCGTCACGGCTATCAGGTAGATATATCGCTTTTGAATCGACATCCAATGGAACATAATCTTGGTTACCCTGCAACAGCCATTGAAACTCTACTATAGCTTTACGTAACCCACTTTCGACCAGCCGACGTTGAACCGCGATTTGCTCCCGCTGTGTTTCAGCAATGGTCGCTTCCAGTATATTAGCTTCGCCGAGTTCTAGCCTAAGTTTATTTTTATCAACAAATTCGCTATAGATGCTGTCCATATGTTGCAGGATCGCTTTTCTATCATATAAAATCTGAATCTGATAAAACACATGTCTGACTTCCCGTGCCGTCTGAACGGCTGTCAACGCTTCCTCCAGTCGCGCTGTCTGCCATTCTTCTTTTAACACCTGCTTTCTTTTCGCGTATACCGTCGGGAAACTGATCTGTTGGTTCAACCCTAATCGATTATCGTTTTCAAAGCCCTCCAGCTTACCATATTCTACATACGCTTCGATTTGCGGCATGTCCAACGATGTTTCGGTCAGTTTATCTTTATATGTACTAAACAATTGTCGATTTTTTATCTCCAGGTTATTTTGTTCCGCGATTTCCAATGCTTCTTGCAGCGTAATAGGTTGTTGTGCCGACAATCTATTCCCCGAGAAGAAGCAGAAAGCGAAAACAATAATCCGCACGATGTTGGTATTCATTTTTTTGCTTTTAGTCTGTTCACTTAATAAGTAAAGAATGGGTAACACAAACAAGGTTAGAAACGTCGCCAACATGAGTCCACCGATCACGACTGTTGCCAGCGGACGCTGCACTTCAGCGCCGGATCCCGTGCTGAGCGCCATAGGCAAAAAGCCTAGTGAGGCTACACAAGCGGTCATCAACACCGGTCTGAGCCGCACTTTAGAGCCACGTAACACCACCTGTGCAACACTGGTTATGCCCTGTTTGCGCAGTCTATTGAATTCGGCAATCAACACGATACCATTGAGTACCGCCACCCCAAATAGCGCAATAAACCCTACACCCGCGCTGATGCTGAACGGCATTCCGCGTAACACCAGGAAATATATACCACCTATGGCCGATAAGGGGATGGCGGTATAAATCAGTAAACTCTGCTTCACGGATCTAAACGCAAAGAACAACAACAAGAAAATAAGACTCAGTGCGATCGGGACAGCAATTCCAAGTCGTTTTTTCGCATGGTTCAAGTTTTCGAAAGCCCCGCCGTAATTGATATTATATCCTTTCGGCAACGGCATATCTGCATTTACTTTCTGTTCCAGTTCCTCGACGATCGATTGCACGTCCCGGCCTCGTATATTGAAGCCAACCACGATTCTTCTTTTAGTATCTTCGCGCTGAATCTGGTTAGGGCTGCTTTTGAGATCCACATCCGCCAGCTGGTACAACGGAATCTGGATACCTGTCGGTGTTGGAATCAATAAATTCCGGATATGTTCTATACTTTGCCGTTTTTCATCCGCCAGCCGAACGACCAGATCAAAACGCCTTTCCCCCTCGTACAGCATCCCCGCCTGTTGCCCGGCAAAAGCAGCATTAATTACTCTATTTGCATCAGAAACGGAAATATGATGCCGTGCCAATGCTGATCGGTCAAAGTCGATGATAACCTGCGGCGCACCAACAACGGGCTCAATATATAAATCCTCCGCTCCCTTCACCGATTGAACAATTCCACCAAGACGTTGTGCATACGCCGCGAGGCTATCCAAATCTTCCCCATAGATCTTGCAAACGACATCCTGCCTCGCCCCTGTCATGAGCTCATTGAAACGCATTTGCACGGGGAACTGGAATCCGGTAGTCAATCCCGGGATGGCCGTTAGCGCCTGACTCATTTTTTCAGATAGTTCCGGAAAGGTCTTGGCAGACGTCCATTCTTTCTTGGGCTTGAGAACCACAATCATATCGCCGGCATCCATCGGCATGGGTTCCGTAGGAATCTCCGCACTTCCAATTTTGGTTACGATTTTTTCAACCTCCGGAAACTGCTCTTGTAGTATTTTGGCTGCTTTTGTCGTTACTTCGATGGTTTTACTGATATTGCTTCCTTGTAAAATACGCATTTCCACCGCAAAGTCACCTTCCTCCAGTGATGGAATAAACTCGCCTCCCATACGAGACAGCAAGGCGGTCGCAAAAACAAACAGCACAGCGACGATAATTAAAATTATAGTTTTTGCACGTAGCGCCTTGACCAACATCCGACGATGTAGCCGTTCCAAACGCTGCATCATACGGTCAGACCAAGTCGGCTTGTTATTGATCTTTTTACTTAACACCAATGCACTCATCATCGGAATATAGGTCAACGAAAGAATAAAGGCACCCATCAGTGCGAACGTGACCGTTTGCGCCATCGGTACAAACATCTTACCCTCTATTCCCTGTAAAGAGAAAATGGGGAGATAAACAATCAGGATGATTATTTGCCCAAAAACCGCACTATTTACCATTTTAGTGGCAGATCCGGTAACTTGCTTATTCATTTCTTGCTGGCTCAGCACATTGTTTCCATTTACAATGCCACGGTGCGTCAGCTGATGCAAGACCGCCTCTACAATAATCACGGCACCATCCACAATCAGGCCAAAATCAAGTGCGCCCAAGCTCATGAGATTTCCGCCCACGCCAAATAAGTTCATCATGATGACCGCAAATAGCATGGATAAAGGAATAACGGAAGCAACGAGAAAACCCGCCCTAAAATTACCAAGAAACAACACCAGGATAAAGACGACAATCAAAGCACCTTCCGTGAGATTAGTTTTCACCGTGTCGATAGTGTTATTGACCATCTTTGCCCGATCAAGAAAAGGTTCTATAACTATCCCTTCAGGGAGATCTTCTTCGATAACCTGAAGCCTCTCTTTGATGTTTTTTATAACCTCGTTTGCATTTTCACCTTTCAGCATCATCACAATTGCGCCAGATACCTCGCCCTGATCGTTATAGGTCATTGCGCCGTAGCGGATCGCATGTCCAATCTGTACGGTCGCGACGTCCCGCAACAAGATCGGTGTTCTTTCATCGGAAATCTTTATCGGTATTTTTTCGATATCCTCAATTCCCCCCAATAGGCCTTCACTACGGATAAACAGCACCGTTTCATTACGCTCTATGTATGCGCCGCCCGTATTCTGGTTATTCTCTTCGAGCGCATGAAAAATATCCTGGATGTTAATATGAAAAGACAGCAACTTATTGGGATCAACAGAAATTTGATATTGCTTAAGTTTGCCACCAAAACTACTGACTTCTGCTACGCCAGGTGTACCCAAGAGCTGCCGGCGAATAACCCAATCCTGTATTGTACGCAGTTCCGTCTCATCATACTGTTTTTCATATCCGTCCTTTGCACGGACAATATATTGGAAAATCTCCCCCAGACCTGTAGAGATCGGCCCCAATTCGGGAATTCCGATTTCATCCGGAATTTCCTCCTTGACCATCTGTAACCTTTCGGATACCTGTTGCCGCGCCCAGTATACGTCAGTAGATTCATCAAAAACCAACGTAACCAAAGAAAGTCCAAAGCGCGAAAAGCTTCGTGTCTCGGTTACACCTTTAATATTACTGGTTGCCTGCTCTATCGGAAAAGTAACCAGCCGTTCAATATCTACTGCTCCATAAGACGGCGCAACGGTAATAATCTGTACTTGATTGTTCGTGATGTCAGGTTGTGCATCGATCGGTAATCGACGCAGTTCGTACATACCAAAGAGTACCAACCCCATCGTGAACAATGCAATGATGAGTTTATTCTTAACAGAAAACTCAATTATGCTGTTCAACATAAAATGTGCTATTAAAAAATTTAAAATAGAAAAATAGACTACACGCGTATTTTCGTGTAGCGACATACTATCGTAAAATCAATTAACAGCTTTTTGGTGGCTGGAATACGTCTGATAGGTAGTTAGAAGAGAAATGCGAGTCGTCCATAATACGCCTACTATCCGGATCGATAAGCGCTGATACCGGCTTTGGTGCCATATGCGATACCGGGATATTAAAAGCGAAGATCATGAGCGCGGAGCCAGTCATGAACGGTAATTGCATATCTCTATCCCAATCATCATCCTTTTCGTGACCGCCATAATGGTGTACCATAAATTCCAAGAAACTTTCGTCGTGCTCTAGGTAATGATCAACCAATATCGGCAACTTCAATACTTCCACGAAAGAAGTCGTCGAGAGTATATAGCTCATTAAAAAGAATATGGACACCGCCTTTCTCATTGCATAGCAAAGGTAAACACACCTTCATTATTTAGAATTATTCTGACATCATTGTTTTGTCATATTTTAGCAGATAAAATTATCGATATTGGCGTTAATTGAAAAAATCTGTTCCATGAATCCTGTTATCCCAGTTTAGATTGCAAATTATATACGACTGATCCCAAGCTTTTCCGAAGTTCGGGATTGTTTATCTTGCCAAAATAGCCCCATCACCAGAGCGTATTATCTTTCAACTTTCAACACAAAAACAAAATATCTTCCGTTTCATTTAGATGATGTACATTCACTCTCAAAAATTTATCTCGATAACACCGCGAGAAGATTGGAAAACAGAATTTTTCTGCACCTTCGACAAAGGCACCAATATCTATTTTATTATAAAGGTCGGGGAGAATGTGCCCCCTAAACCGTTAAGGCAGCGTTGGTTTAAGAAAAAACAACAAGAGAAGGTCGTCCCAAAAAATACGGGACGACCTTTTTATTTAACAATCCGGCCGAGATGCGTCTGTTCGAAATCGTCGGTAAATACTTTAAAACGAATATTGCTTCGTGAAATCAGCACCATCTCCCGACAGGGTAAGGCTCTCATTGACGACAACTTCGTTTGCTTTTTCAATTTTAAAACTTAACGGCATGTTTGCTCCATAGTTGATAATCTGAACCCCACCTGCAAATGCGCGGATCGGTTGTGTCGTTTCAATGACATATGTCTTGGTCGAACCGACAAAATCATTTTTATCCAGTCCGATGGCTGACTCGCCCGTTTTCGCTACACCGTTTACTTTCCATACGTCCGTTTTTCCGGCCAACGTACCTCCCGAAACAGCTACAGATACAAAATCCTCATCAGGATTCACGTCGTTAAGCGTTACCGTTATTTTGTAGTTACTACCATTGTCACCATCGTCTACCTTGTCGTCATCACTACATGATGTAGCTAGTGTTCCTAAAGCCAATAAGGACATAGCTCCCCATTTTGCAATCCTTGCGTTCACCTTTTTCATGTTCATAAAATTTATTGGACAAATGTCCATAGATTTTCCTGGCATGGCAATCATCATAAACCATGATTTTTTTCTCCTCGTATACCATGATTTTTTCTGCAGATGGACGATTCAGTCTTTTTTATTTTGATATTTGCGATTCAAATGCAAAGCATGACAAAGAATATATTCTTATTGATTGTTTTTTTACTTTTGGCCTTCTCGCCAAAGGCGCAACAATGGATACCGCTTGACGAAGAGAAATACTTGCAACAGATTACGCAGCAGATCCATAGCGGCAAGACCGATACCGTGCGCTTGCGCCATTATCTGCTACTTTCAGAATACTGGGCACAGAGCGATAGCTTGAAAAGTCGCGAAGCTCTACAACAGGTCATTCAATCCCCTGCAAAGCACACCCTACCCAAAGGCATGCTGGCCTATTATCAAGGACTCTATCATGCCTACGCTGGCCAAAAAGCCAAAGCAAAAGAATTTTACAGACATGCTATCGAAGCGTTGGAGAACGATCCGCAGCACGCCGATCTGCTCATCAGGGCATGGCATGACTACGCCTATCTCCAGATCGACGAAAAAGGTTACGATGTACTGGTAAAAACGCTGACTGACCAATGCATCCCCGCGAGCAAAAAAAGCCGCAATAGCACACTCCTAGCCTATTGCTATACGCAGTTGGGCATCACGTTCATGTCCGTAGGCCAATTCGATAAAGCCGAAGAATATCACCAAAAAGCCTTGGTGGCGCTTGAAAAGATACCCGTGCAAACCGTGCACCTGCTCACTTACTTCAATTTGATCAGCAATTACTGTTACAAACCGGATAGCCAATCTGCAAAAATCTATCTGGACAAAGCCCTAGCTATCATACAACCGTATCCAGACTCGCGGCAGTATCCGAATTACTACTATCAGGAAGCCATGTACTATACCACGAAGCAGGAATATGACCAGGCTTTGCTTAGCCTGGAGAGCGGTGTGAAGATGGCGCAGGAAAAAAAGCAAGTCCGGTTACTACATCTATTGTATTTCCGGAAATACAACGTGTACCTGATGCAACAGGATTATCAGAAAGCCAAGTCACAGCTCGAACATATATTACAGGAAAAGGTGCTAGGTAGTGAAACTGTTAACAGGAGGATTACCTATACACAATTGGCCAACGTGAATGAGCTGTTGGGCGATTACAAACAGGCGTATCATTGGATGAAGATGTCCAGCAATCTCGGGGACAGCATCCAACAGGAGAAGCTGCTCGAAAAAATGAACGAATACGAAATCGCCTATCAAACAACAGAAAAACAACAAAAAATCGATAGGTTAGAGCAAGAAAAGAAGGAAGACGAACTGCTAGCCAAAAACAAAAACTTACGTATTACCATCCTTGCCATTGCGCTTGGGCTGAGCGTGGTCATCGCATTTCTGATCTACATAAACTATCGCAAGCAGCAGAAATTAAACAGGCAGATTAGCCTTAGCCATCAACAAGACTTGCTACATATTGAAAACCAGCGGAAATACGAGGCCACAAGAGCCGTTCTGCAGGGCGAAGAGCAAGAACGGCAACGAATCGCGCAGGATCTGCACGACAGCATGGGCGGCATGTTGGCCAACATCCGTATGTCCATTTCGTCGGGAGATTCCCAAAACTCGACGGATATCCTGCGGAAAATAGATAAATCCATTGCGGAGATGCGGCGAGTTTCCAGAAACCTGATGCCCGAAACACTCAAAAATCTCGGATTGGAAACCGCACTGCGGGAGCTTTGCGAATCCATGGGACAAAAAAATTTCTCCATACAGTTCGAATCCTTCAACCTATCGGAATACATTCCGTTCCAAACACAGCTGATGCTTTACCGCATCACACAGGAAGCGATCAGTAACGTCACCAGATACGCTCAAGCAGCGAACGTGATCGTACAGATCAGTCAAAACGAAAACCTACTGAGCCTTACCATAGAAGACGATGGTATAGGTTTTGATCCGTCAACCATTACGTATGGACTAGGGTTGAGAAATATCGAAAACCGGGTCCGTCTGATCGGCGGCACAGTCGATATTGTGTCCGCCAGAGGACAAGGTACCACTATTAATGTTGAATGCCATGTATAACAATACGCCCATCAATATAGCCCTAGTCGACGACCACCCGATGATCCTGGAGGGGTTGAAGTCTTTGCTACAGCAGCACGGCCGATTCCAAATATTTTCCTTTACCAAAGGCGTTGCCATTCTGGACTTTATCCAGGAAAACACGATAGATGTAATCCTACTAGATATTGTATTAAGTGATGCAAACGGTCTGGATCTATGTAAAAGCATCAAGCAAAAATCTCCCAGTTCCATTGTCATCGGGATAAGTAACCAAGCAGAACGCAGTATTATTTTCCGCTTCTTGGAAAACGGTGGAAACGGCTATATTCTGAAGAACGCAGATGCGCAGGAGATTGTTCAATGCATCGACAAAGCGCTGCTGGGCGAACTCGCCCTAAGCAGAGAGGTTCAGGAAATCATTTCTCGCCCCTCGACTAGTACATTTGAACTGCCTAGATTAACGAAGCGGGAGCAACAGATCCTACAGGCCATTGCACATGGACAGACCTCGGCCAAGATTGCCGAAAGCCTTTTCATCTCGGTCATTACTGTCGAGACGCACCGCAGAAACCTGATGCAAAAATTCAAAGCCAAAAACATGATTGAACTCGTGAAAATTGCCACCGAAAACAAGTTGCTATAGTGCGGGCGAATCCGTTTTATGCATTCAACATTTCTGGCTGTTTAATTGTACGATTACCATAAATTACAATCGCCCGAAAATGGTTATATAAATGGACCGGATACCTTAAAGAATAAAGAAGGTCTTCGGTTTTAGCGGCTCAGGAATTTCTGTTTCTTTTAGCAGCTGCTTGATATTAATCTCGATATTCCGCGCTATGGCCGTTACGGGCGTATCACTGGGCCGATTACGGAAAGGATCTTGCAAGTTGTATGCGGTTTTTTCAGCAAGAAAAAACAAAGCGGCGATAAGTACCAACAGCGGAATTTCGAAAATCGCGTGAACATCCTGTATCGCAATCGATAACGTAATCAGAAAAAGATAAATGGCTGCATGTAGAAAAAAACGATATGTCACTGGAAATACGGTCGTATTTATACGTTCTGCCCTGCCCATAGAATCCACAAGACGCACTAAGGTCTGATCCAGTTGCACCCTGTAAAATTCAGGGATTAGCTGATTATCTGCGACTTCCTTTATACGGGTTGCCTGCATCTGGGTTATAGCTAACGGTACATTTTTATGATGTCGAAGCGTATCCTGTTCTGCCGACGTGAGGTTCAATTGTCTACCCAATGGATTCAATCCCCGCAGAGAATCGCCTAAAGCGTAACACCAAGCGATCTGTTTATAAGCGACGTCTCTAATCACGTCTTCGGATGCGCTGTCGATATAACTTTGAAGTTGTATGACGAGCGAACGGGAATCGTTTACAATCGCGCCCCATATTTTGCGTGCCTCCCACCACCGTTCGTACGACTGGCTCATCTTAAAAGACAATAACACCGATATTGCTGTACCTAAAAATGCCGGAACACCCAAAGGCATGTCTGGAAGCCGATCCCCCAGAAAATACGTAAAGGCATTAAAGATCAAGCCCACAATAGCCACTGTGGCCACTTCGCTTTTAATTTTGTTAAGCATGTAGCGTAACGGGATACCAGAAGAATTCACTATCATACTAGGATGAACAAATATCTTTTGGATGTGTTTGAACGACGAAGAAAAAAATCCGTGTTCCCATAAACATAGGGACACGGATCGTCGATTTAGCGCCGTTCAATCCCTTTCCATTTCGGAAAGATCGCACCGCGTTTTCTATCCAAAAACTTTACCTATAACTTTACCGATTGCGGCGAAATCATCAAGATTATTGACGGCTCTTCTTTCGATCGGATTTTCTCGTGCTTCCGAATATGGATAGATCAAGATATAATTATTGTGAAGCAAACTATTATTCAGGAATTCCGGTACCGCATGCATTGGAGAAGTGTAAGAGAATCGATTTCTATCAGCCATGAGCACAATTAATCCTTGATCTGTCTCCAATCCAAGCAATACATTCTCGGCTTCGTTCCAAGACTCCATTTCTTGCAGTTCCGCTTCGATTGCTGATTTCTTTAAAATACGTTCAAGAACGCCCAACATCCGTTTGTTAGCGTGAAATGTCATCGTAGCGCCTGAATTTCGTGCAATATTCCAGATTTTTAACAGCGCGTGAAAAAAGCCAGGCTCCTCCTCGGCGTCGCGTGGAATAATAACAACATAGTTTTTCACCGTCGATATTGGCTGAATAGCACGGTATATTAATAAATTCACATGCTCGTTTGTCAGGTAACCATTATAGAGATTATAAATAAACGATGCAGAAAATCCCTTTTCACGTTCCAAACCGATGATTAAATCGGTGATATTTTTCTCTTTAATTACATTATTAACGCCAGATACCACCTGTTCATCATGCCGAGTTATAGGTGTAATAACGACATCAGCTGCTGCTCCCATTTTTACCGCCCCATCTAAAATACGTTCCGCATTTTTGGCCGACGATTCATTTTTCTCCTCATTGATAATATTTAGCGCAAATATTCCCTCTTTATTCGATTCTGTTTTAATAAGCAGTCCGAGATTGACCATTTTTTCTGTCATCTGCTCGTTGTTGATCGGCAGTAGAATCCGTTCCCTTTCGTCACCTTTACCGGTCACCGTATTATCCTTATCCACATCCGCTATTTTCTGCCCGCTCGACATCGACACAAATGACGATATTGTACAAGACACCAAAATGAGTAAGATACTTCCATTTAATACATGATCATTTAATAATCTGATTGGTTCGCCGTCCGCAGTTTCGCCAATGATAATCGTATAGCCGACCATTACAGAAGCCAATGTTGCCGCAGCAGACGCTGCACTCATACCAAAGATTAAGCGTCCTTCGTTGGCAGTAAGTTTAAAAGTACGTCGTGTCAAATATGCTGCCACATACTTTCCACCTATCGATGCCACGAGCATAATTCCCGCTACCCCAAGCGTTTCCCAATCGCTTATAAAAGCCTTAAAATCAATCAGCATACCCACGCTGATCAGAAAGAAAGGAATAAATATGGCATTACCGACAAATTCTACCCGATTCATCAATGAAGAAGTATGGGGAATGAGTCTGTTGAGCGCCAAACCCGCAAAGAATGCTCCTATAATAGCCTCTATTCCCGCAATCTCGGCGAGAAGCGCCCCCAGATATATCATCACGACCACGAAGATATATTGTGAAATCTTGTCTTCCACCCGTTTGAAAAACCAACGGGCAATAATCGGGAACAACATTAACACGATTGCCGAAAACAACGCCATAGAAACACCAAGTCTTACCCAAAAGGCCGTACCTACCTCTCCCTGAGACATCCCAACAATGACGGCCAGCACGAGAAGCGAAAGTACATCCGTTATCATTGTGCCACCTACCGTAATATTCACCGATAAGTTTTTCGCAATCCCCATACCGCTAATCAGCGGATACGCGATAAGGGTATGCGACGAAAACAAACTAGCGAATAAAATGGATGTCGGGATGGAGAATTGCAACACATAGTAGCCCCCTATAAAACCCAGAATAAAGGGAAATATAAAGGTGTACAATGCAAATGTCAGACTTTTCCATTTATTCCGTTTGAAATCGCCCATATCGATTTCTAGTCCTGCCAGGAACATAATATAAAGCAGACCCGTGGTCCCTATTACGATAACACTGCTATCTCGTTCCAGCACATGAAAACCGTTAGGCCCAATCAAGGCTCCAGCGATAATTAACCCCAATATGTGTGGAACTTTAATTTTGTTCAGTAAAAGGGGTACAAACAGGATGATTACCAATTCAATCAGGAATTTGATTAGCGGGTCAGTAATCGGAAGTGTGATCGGGTGTATAGCAAGCATTGTGTATTATTATTTTGCTCTGGGTGTCAATTCTACGGAAAATACAGTTTCACAATTATTTTTACCTGTTAAGACCAATGTGCCTCTCATCACACCGGATGTTATATCATCGAGCTGAACGCGTCTGGCTACACTACTTTTAGTCATATTGGTATCGGGTAAGATATTCAGTATAATTTCATTGCCGTTCTGTTGTCCTTCAAATATCCGGATATGTTCGTCGTTGTTGACCACCTGAACATACGATCCAACGGAGTCTGAATAAAATCGCCAGACCTCATGCCGCTGATCACCAACAACATAGTTTGCACAACGTGAAGCACGGCAAACCATCCGACTGTTCCATTCTCCTAATACGCTATCTGGCCATGGTTCATGGATTGAAGTGGTATCTCCCTCCGATGCTGTGGATTCGGTGGCTCGAAGACTATCTCTCATCTTTAACAACGTCTGATAATCCTGCTCTATTGATGCTATATCTTGTTCTCGCTTTTCAAGCGCCTTTTCGCGATCAGCAAGCGCCTGTTTTCTGCCATCTTGTCCGCAGCTTACCAGCAATATTATCGCCAGATATATGAGATAAAAACGTGCAATCATGTCTATTCTTTTATTAATAAACATCATACGCTGCATACTGTTTTAATAAATTACGGGAGAAACATGATTGTTTCGGATATAACCCAGTCTCCAATTTTCAAGATCGGGGTCACCATTTCTTAGCAGAACTTCATTATCAAAAAATAAACTTATGATATAATTTTCCCGCGAGCGAGGCCGAAGGTCGGCTAAGATGCCTAGTTTTAGTTTATATTCGTTTTGCAGCTTGAGCACTACCGCCCGAGCCATTCCTGGAAGAGAAGGGAACGTTCCTGACTAACGATCACATCCTCATTTTGTTCGGGAACAAGTTTTACTTTTACACGACCACGGCTTATTTTCAGCATTGATACGATGGCATCGATATGCACCATAAATTTTCGGTTTATCTGGAAAAAAGATGCCGGATCCAGTTTTGTGGCTATCCCCATCAAGGTATCCTCTATAATATAGCGTCCCCCAGCTTTCTCGACCGCAAATAACGTTTTATCTTCCGCCATAAAGTAGGCGATATCATCTACGGGGAGCGATTTGAGATGGATACCATATTTCACCAGAAATCGACTTTTATAATGTGGTTCATCCGAAGGCAGCAATTTTCTTACCTTTGCGATAGCCTGTTCCATATCTTCTTGATCAAAAGGTTTCAACAAGTAAGCATAACCTTGGTTCTGAAAGGCATCGAGCGCATATTCGTCGTAGGCTGTGGTAAAAATAACAGGCGCCGATACCGGTACTTGTTTAAACACATCTAGGCTGATACCGTCTGCCAGATGTATATCCATAAAGATCAGATCCGGATTGTTATTACGCAACCAGTTCACAGCATCACGGACAGTATCCAACCGAATCAACTTGGGATTTTCGGCTAGTAACAACAGCGCCAACATATCGCGCAGACTGTCCCACGCCCATTCTTCATCCTCTACAACAAGTATTTGCCAAGCCATACAGTAAAAATAGAAAAAATCCCTTATCCTACGATGTACGCATAAGGGATTTTTCATATAGTTACCACTACGCGTATGCTAGAGTAGCTCTGGGTTATTTTCGACCGCTTCCCGCGGATAGCGGATGGTATATCGCGGATCGTCCTCGTTTAACGTATAAGTTTCACCGAGAAACACATGTTGAATTTCAGGACGGTCCCAACGCTTCAGATCATACCAACGCAAACCCTCTAATGCTAATTCACGTGTCCTTTCTAGCTGTACGAAGCTCAATAATTCCGGGACGGAAAGCATTTTTAGATTAGCCGCCTGTTCGGTGACCGCCGTTTCCGTTAGTCTATGTTTTGCCAAGGTCTGTAAAGCTTCCAAAGCCACCTCTTTACGATCGATATGGAGGGCAGCTTCCGCCAGGATCAAATAAAGCTCTCCATTTCTAAAACTGACCTTCAATCTGCTATTCCCTCCCTTACGCGATTTATAATCGCCACCGGATTTCTCAAAATAACGGGCAAAACGCTTATCGTTGACCTGATCGTACAACGCTATGACGTTGTTCGCAACATAGGTACTCGAATGGACTTGCGCTGTCGCTGGATTATCCAATGCTTGGATAGATTCAACCGATTCAAAATCATTGGGAAGCAAAACTTCGTCGCCATTCAGGTTAACCAGACCATTTTCGATCGCCAACGCCTTCTCTGCTTCCGACAATGCTTCAGCCCATTCAGACCGATATAGATGTAGTCTAGCTCGGAAGGCATGTAATGCTCTTTTGCTAAAACGATACCGATGCTCGGATGGCTGGTCAACGACCTGCATCAGATCTTCCGCATGTTGTATATCATTCATGATAAAAGCATATACATCCTCCATCGTCCGGACCGGAAATTTCTGTTCCAAATCGATCGTCTGCGCAATAGGAATCCCCTTGTGCTGTCTGTTCGTTTCGCTATACACCGGCGCATAGCAGTTGAGCAATTCAAAATGGCTATACGCCCGCAATAGGTAGGCTTCCGCTTTTAGCTGCTTCGTTACCTCATTATCACCCAATTTATCATCGATTTCTGTCAACAGCAAATTCGCATAAAATATACTCTTGTAGAAAGTTCCCCAAGGGTAAGACAACGTTGTAGGATCCGGTGATTGGTCATTCCATATATAAATATCTTTCAGATACGCCATATCCGTCGAATACTCATCCAATAGCAATTCGTCAGTCCGCAATGACAGCAGGGATTTGTGTGTCGGGAAAACCGAATACCCACTGGTCAGCATGGCACGAAAGTCAGATTCGGTCGACGGTACAACCGTTCCCACAGGTTGTATATCCAAGTATTTATCGCAGGAATGTAAAAACATCCCCGCCATGGCTATGTATAAGTATATTAATTTTCGTTTCATAACTATCATCATTAAAAAGCGTTAAAACTGAGCAGATAAACCAAACGTAAACGATTTGGTTATCGGCTGCGCATAGAAGTTCCCGTATGTTTCGGGATCAAAATAACCGTCATACGAATCGCCGAATACGAAGAGGTTACGTCCTTCCACATTGAACCGGATATTACCGGCACCTATACGTTTAGCGATCTTGCTCGGCATGGTATAACCTAAGCGAATGCTATTAATGCGGACGTAACTCATGTTTTTTGCCCATATGTCGTAATATCCGAAAGATTTAACCGGATCATTGTCCATCATCCAACTGTACGCAATCCAGCGCGCATTGTCTTCTATATTCGTACTGCCCAAAGCTGGCAAACCACCTCCGTTAAGCGCATCCATCACCAAGTTGGATTGGTTCATACCCCGATCCACACTTGCCGGGTTGTACGGTGGTGTCGCACGCATCCATCTGTCCAAGTTGAATGCCGCCGATACCGCTAAATCAAAATGATCAAAGCGGAATCTATTGGTCATACCACCCACAAACTTCGGGTCGGCATTCCCTAAATAACGGAATTTACTCCGATAGGTATCTGGCGTAAGTTCTGTAGCAACCATATATCCCGGTAGGAAATCAGCCCAAGGATCGTAAAGACCATAAAATTCTTCGAAAGCTACCGTTTCTCCGTCCGCTCCCTGGAACTGCATCAAGCCATCGGCGTCCAGTCCTGCTGTCGGTAGCACGAATATAGAGTTGATTGGATACCCTTCCTGATTATCCAGTATGTACGATTTTGGATCCGCCAGTACTTTCGTAAGCTTATTGTTATTGTGTGCAATATTAAAATCCGTTCCCCATTCAAACCGGTCACGCACGATGTTCCTACTGGAAATCATGAGTTCGATCCCTTCATTTTTCACCGCTGCCCAATTCCGGTGGATATTTTCAAAACCGTTCTCCAACGCAAGTTGGCTCACACCGATAACGTCCGTACTATTGCGGTTGTAATAGTCCACCGTAACGTTTAACCTATCTGACCAAAGACCAATATCAAGTCCTGCGTTCCAAGTCTGCGTACGTTCCCAGCGCAATTTATCATTTGCGGGCATATCCACCACGATAGTTTCTTCATTAGATCCGGGTAATAACATTCCAGTACTATACTGACCAATGAAAAAAGGATATGTATTGCGGTCGACGTTCCCCTGTATCCCATAAGATGCGCGTAAACGCAAGTTCGAAATAGCAGGCACTGCCTCCATAAACGATTCTTCGGTTACAATCCAAGATCCCGCAAGCGACCAAATCGGTAGAAACCGATATTTTGGATCTACGCCAAACATATTCGATCCGTCGTAGCGAATACTACCGAATAGGTTATATTTACGATCCAATGTATAGGTCGCATTCGCAAAGAACGACGCATATGACGTTTCGTTGATCCCTTTCGCGTACTGACGATATATTGCTTGATTTGCAAAGTCCGAAGTCGGAAAAATTAGAGGTTTGGTGGTCAAGGTGACCGGATTAAACCCAAACCCCTTTGTAGAGATCAATGTATTTTTACTTCGTCGAAGTTCTGTTCCGCCCATTACATCCAATTCATGGCGCTCTCCAAACATCGTATTATAGCTTAAGAACGACTTCCAATTGTATTGAAAACTACTGTTTGCCGTATTTTCGATAATTCCACCTTCCGGCAAAAAGTATTTCTCGCCCCCGCTATAATATCGGGTTCTTTGATACATCTTACGTCTGTAATAGCTATCCTGATCCATAAATTTCTCCGAACCGACTTCATCAAACTGCAAACCAAGTTCCGTACGGATATTCAGGTTATGCAAGATATCGTACTGTAAGTAGGAGATCGCCTTAAGCGCTTTATTGGATAAACTATATTTCGTGTTCTCCCGTTCTTCCATCGCATTGAAGGGTATATACGTATCACCCTCGTAACCTTCAATATCCGGATCGTACACATATGAGCCATCCTCATTTCGAATCGCCAGATATGGATTGACCGTATGGGCGTAGTAACTTGGATTAGTGAACGCATCCTGATCCTGAATAGGATTATGCCGATTGGTGATCGATCCCAAGAGATTTACCCCTGCTGTTAATCGGCTGTTAATACGGAAATCATTATTCAAGGTGATGTTACAACGATTCATATCGACATTATACGTGCTTCCCTTCTCGTCGAAGTAGCCCGCCGAAAGATAGTAGCGATGGCTTTCCGTTCCGCCCGAAACCGACGCATTATATTGCTGATTGATCGCATTTCTAAATAAATTATCCGCCCAATTATATTCTTGTCCCCGCAACGCATCAATTGCATTTCTGGTTTCAGCAGACAAAGCCGTTAATCCGCCCGCACGAAAAGTATCCCATTCGTCTGCGGATGTCAACAAGCGCGCAATGGCACCTTTACCCGACCGGTAAGTCAGATCAGCGCGCTTCGCCATTTCCAGTTCAAAATCTACTTTTTGTGAGGCATTCATCAAATTTAACCGGTCGAAGTCGGGACGCTGCGTCACAAACGTATTCGCAGAAACGCTGACCTTTGCCGGCCCCGCTTGTCCACGTTTGGTGGTGATCACGATTACGCCATTCGCGGCACGTGCACCATAGATTGCTGTAGCCGCAGCATCTTTTAATACCGTGATATCCTTGATATCCTCCGGATTTAACCCCGCGATGGGCAGATTTCTTAGCGTGTTTATATCGTCCTTATCCAGGCGATTCGGTAGCTCAGTGCCTTCTACAGGTAGGCCGTCAACCACCCACAAGGGATCCTGCGTACCATTCATCGAAACCGTACCCCGGATACGGATCTGCGATACGCCATTTGGTCCACCGCTTAAATTGGAAAACTGCATACCCGGTATCTGTCCTTCCAGCATCTGTTCGATACTCGCCACGCCCGACTGCTTGATTTTTTCAGCATCGATTTTTGTGTAAGCTGTGGTATTCTTCCGCTTCTTGATATCACTGTAACCCGTCACGATCACCTCTTCCAAGGCTTCATCGGCTGGTTGGAGCAGAAACGTTTTCCGTCCCTGATAAGTTCCCACACGCAAACTTTCATACCCCATAAAAGAAATGGTTACGGCTTTTACATCATTTGGTATCTCCAGCACAAATTCGCCCTTGCTGTCGGTTATGGCCCCCAATACCGACTGTTGGAGCTGTCCTGCGACTCCTGTCTGCTCTGATACCGTCGAGCGGTCCACCGTAACGGCGGCACCCGCAATTGCCTGGTTGGTTACCGCATCCAGCACGCGCCCTTCCAACCTTGTTATATCCTGTGCCCGGCTTATATGCACACAGCATATCATCAAAATAATTACTATTCTATACATTAGAAATATTTGTTAGTTATTCATATTTAAAGTGACACCAATACGTAGCAGAAGGTCTTCATAGTGTGCCTTCGTCGCTGCATTGCCTGTGTTGCTAGCCTTCTTCAGCAACTCGTAAATCCGAAGTAGTTCCCCTCTTTTCAACGTCAGCATATCCGATGTTCTGGCCATACCTGTTACATGTACATTCCGCAGCCTCGTCTCGGTCTGGCCGTGCTCATGCCACGGGCAGAGCGATGGATTTACGGCTGTTAACAAGGCATTCACCTCTTGTATTTTCTTCTCGTTGATTTTTTCCATGGTTTTATTACTCGATACCATCAGCACATCGATATAATTCTGCTGCAACATACGCGTATCCAAATCCAGATTTTTTTTCTGTATGGTGCCCTCAAAAATCACTTTGCGTAACGCATCGAAGAGCTCCATCGCTGTCCATGTCATTTCCGAACCGAAGAGTTTTTCCATTTCGATCATACGTAACAACCGTTCATCCCTTACCAGGCTGTATAGCAAGCTATACTGAAACTCGCGCTGGAGATTATAAGGTGCATATTCAAATACACCTGCCGGACTATCGCGCAGCGGGAACGTCTTGGTCATCAGTTCGGGTACGAACAACCAAGAAGGTATCCGAAGAACCTGCTCTTCCAAGTATGCAAAAGCTTCTTCCTGTGTCGCGCGAGATACCGGGCTATAGGCGCTTTTTCCATCACCCAATACCGGGTTTTCCAGATAAATACCACCTATATTATTGACCACATGATCCGCATAGGTATACCACTGCCCTATTCCACCCATATACAATTTACCCGCTTTATAGTAGTTCTCTCCCTTTACCGTCGTCCATTCGATAATCTGCGGCATCATACGTTTCAGGTTTCGCAGACCATATCGACCTGCCAGCATCGCATTGTCGCCCAGATCTTCAGATTGCGCCCTTGGATCTACCACATTTTTGCTATCCTGCTGCTCACCGTACCAATAGTTCGGATCATGCTGATGCTTCTCTATCGCCTGTCGCAGTGTAGGTAGTTCTTCCCACGGTGTATCCACATCGTACCAGCGATAGGCCCACTCGATAGCATACTTATCATATAGCCCGATCACCGGCGTAATTACCTGTACCCCATCCTCCGGTTGTGCCACATAATTAAAGCGGGCGTAGTCCATAATCGATGTCGCTGTTCCCCCCATCTTTTCGGTAAACGATGGCGAGCGCAAAGAATCGACGGGAAAAGCATGGGAAGATCCCATATTATGCATCAATCCAAGCGTATGCCCTATTTCATGCGAAGAAACAAAACGGATAGCGTGTGCCATTTTTTCGTCCGAGAATGTATTTCCGCGGGCTGCCGTATCGATTATACCCGTCTGTATACGCATCCAGCTATTGAGCACCGTCATCACGTTGTGCCACCAGATGACATCCGCTTCTAAAATCTCGCCCGATCGGGGATCCACGACAGACGGTCCCATCGCATTCGCTTGCGAAGACGCAGCATACACGATCGAAGATACATTGGCGTCATCGGGATCAAAGGATACCGTATCCGGCAGTTGCTTCGCTACGATCGCATTTTTAAACCCAGCAGCCTCAAAAGCTACCTGCCAATCGTACACGCCAGCAATTATCTGTGTACGCCACTGTTTTGGCGTAGCGGGATCAATATAGAAAACGATAGGTTTTTGTGGTTCGACTAGCTCCCCGCGAAGATACCGATCGCGATCCTCCTCTTTAGGTTCCAAACGCCACCGCGTCACCAATTCACGTTTTTCCAATTCCTGCTGTTTATCCGAGAAGTACCAGCGTGGAGTCGTAAAGAAGCCCACTCTGGGATCGGAAAACCGTGGACGCATCGGCTGCTCCGGCAATCCATAGATATTGCTTGTGACCGAAATCGAAATCGGAATCGATGCGTTTCCTTCCGTCACCTTAGTCGAATAGATGGATTTGATGACGATATTATTATCGAACGATTTCATCTGTTCTATCGACGAGATGGCTTTATTCGGCGAAGTACCGAGTCCCAAATTAGCAAATACATCCAGAAAGCTCTTTTCAGAACCATCAAATACCTTATTGACCTTGATAAAAGCCGTTGTGGAGTCCGCGTCGTAGCATACTACCTTAAATGATTCGATAAACGAAGCCCTATAATTGTCTGCTACAGAATAGGCTATGGCATCCTGATGCTTCACATCGACTTTTGGATCGTATTCCCCTACCCAAATTTCTTTTCCATTTTTCCTGGGCATCAACCGGATCACTTTATTCTCGAAATTCATCCCCTTATTCACCCCAGCCTCGTTGATAGCCAATGGTACAGACGACACTTTATGAATCAATAGAAAGTCTTTGTCGAATGCCGTTTTGGGAATCCCAAAATAATAGTCTTCATCCTTTATCAGTACCGTAAACATACCGCTATCGATACGTGCCCCATCCTTAAGCTTTTGGTAAGAAGTGGTAGATACCGCCGTATCTATCCTACTCGCCTTATCGTCCTGCTTTTTATACCCGCTAAAATTTGGCAAAATGGCGCAAGACTGTACAAGCGCCATCAAACACAACGCCAGTCCCACGCCGTTGTAAATCTTCTTTTTGTATCTCATGTGCATTGTATACTGATACGGTTAATAGATAATCAGGGCCTAAAAGTGCTGACAAATAATCACAAACGCAATCTTTAAGCCGTGAACACGCGAAGTAAGGGCGTGAACACGCATATTTAACCGACGAGCATGTTCTTCATTCTTATAAAAAAGGGAGGTAAACCGTAAAATACCCCGCATCTACCCGATAACTAAATCCCTTCCGACCTTCTGCTTGATATACCGAATGGATATAACGCAATCCATATCCTCCACTTTCCGTATCCATATTGCTTTTTGGACTATAGTTGTTGCGGACTACCAGCTGTTCTCCGTCTACGACGATTTGGATGGATAGCGGCGTTAACGGAGTGAACTCATTATGCTTGATAGCATTTTCCACGACGATCTGTAAGCTCCAACGCGGAAGCAAACGCTTAAGATACGTATGATCAACCTGCATATCGGTAGGCGCAAATGCATTCTTGAAACGGATTTCCTGAAGAAAAAGATAAGCGGTAGCCAGCGATAGCTCTTCTTCCAATGATGCATATACATCCGGATCTTGCCGAAGCATTGTTCGGTACATCTTTGCCATTTTGCCAACAAACAATTGGGCGCGATCTTGATCTTGCTTGACCAATTGCTGCAGTGAACCGAGTGCGTTAAACAGAAAGTGGGGATTCATTTGCTCCCTGAGCCGTTCAAAGCGCGCCAGCGCTTGTTCCTTTTGCATATTGGCGTGCTCTAAGGCCAAACGGTGTTCTTTTTTACGCTGAAAATACAAGCTTATTGAAAACGCCCCTACGGTGAATATTAATGTTGTTCCTAGCAGCAGACTGATAAAGAGCACATCCCGGATGGCGCGATCCTGTTCAAATATAGGCACCGAAACGACCATATAGTCTTCCGGTCCAAAGTAATTTAGCGGATAAACAAATTCCCGAACAGGCAAATCCAGGTATGCAGAATGTCGAACTGTACCATTCAACTTTTCATACCAGCTACCTCCATCGGGATGCATAGTTCCCAGTTGAGCTGAATCCGGGCTCATCAGACAAAAACCTTCGGCCGTATAAACGGTTATATATCCCCGTGCATACCGATAGGTATCTCCCAAGTATAGATGAAGTTGATCGAGATCCAGATAAACAGGTAATGTTTCACCTCGCCACTTCACGTTTCTGAAAGGAATCACACCCTGTTCTTGCTCAGCGGCTGTAAAATGAAATAGCCCATGAAACAACGTATCATTAGCGCTACGTGTTTCTGTCGGAAGACCGTCTAGCCCTGCCTGTGCATGCAAAAGTATATCCAAACGCTGCTCCAGCAGGTTCAGTTCCTTTTTTAGCAGAATAGATTGATCCAACGCTTTTATCTCTTCATTTTGACGATTTACCTGATCCATCCGGTCAAATATGATCCGAACCGCCACAACAGCCAAAATCAGCAAAAATATAAAGATAAAACCAAAGACATATATAGACTTGACCTTCCACGAAGACAAGCCACCTACGCTAGACAACACAGCACAAAAATAAAGGAAATTAGATAAATATTATCATTTCTTGGTTAGTTATTATGAGGTTATATCATAACGCTCAACCAACGAGACAAGTTCGAAACTGAGAATCGGACCATACATATGTTGCCCGCGCACGAATATCTTATGCGGTAGATTGGTCGAAACCCCTATTTTAGATGCTGGGCGCATAGCGTTGTTCTTCCAGTACCACAGAGAAGCAATGATTCAAAAGTACCATCAGCATATTACAATTCGGAAGGTAGTGCATGATTCGACACCCCATACACACTTGGCGATATGCCAAAATGCTTCTTAAACAATGTACTAAAATAGCTATGATTTGAATATCCAATCTTATCTGCAATACAATACAGCGTGAGTCCGTTTCCACTTCCCGAAGCCAGCAGTTCCAAGGCTTTTGACATACGAACCTCCGTAACAAAGCCGTGTATCGTTCTACCGAACAACACTGCTGGTCAGCATCAAACATGATCTTTCAACATAAAAACAAGATATCTTCCATTACAAACGGAAGATATCTTCCGTTTAATCTAAAAGATGTATATTTGGTCTGAAAAGTTAGTTATTATGATACGGCAAGAAGAAATTTCGATAGTGATTGATGCGCAACAGGAGACCTTTCTGAAACAAGAACCCGGATTTTTGCGGGATGCACTGCCTCATATTCCTATTGCAGATTCATTTGCATCCATTATCACCGGCATACGCAGGTGCGGCAAAAGCACCTTGTTGTTGCAGTTACTTCGAAGAGATTATCAAGAGGCCATTTATCTCAATTTTGATGACATACGTCTCTCTGGATTCGAAGATACAGATTTACCCCGATTACATCGGGAAATCGAACGACGTGGGATAAACATTCTATTCTTTGACGAAATACAAATCGTAACTGGGTGGGAAAAGTACATAAACCAGCTGTTACGCGAGGGCTATAAAATATTTATAACAGGTTCCAATGCATCGATGCTCAGTACCGAATTGGGCACTCATTTAACAGGCAGGCACCTTTCCATGGAGCTATTCCCTTTCTCCTATTCGGAATTTATACGCTTTAAATCTCTAGACAACGGAGAAGAAGCTGTAATGACCTACCTCAAAAATGGCGGAATTCCCGAATATGTGAAGACAGGTATTCCGCTTATCTTGAACACACTGGTCGATGATATATTAATGAAAGATATTGCAGTTCGACACGCTGTTCGCGATATCAATTCACTGCGACAACTGGCAGCTTTCTTGATTACGAATATAGGCAACTTAGTTTCTGCCAGCAAATTAGTAGGTATGTTCGATATTAAGTCCCCAAACACCTTCTTGGAGTATTTCTCGTTTCTTAAAGATGCTTATTTGATCGATTTTGTTCCTATATTCAATCATTCGCTAAAAGTTCAAGTGCGTAATCCAAAAAAAATTTATGTAATGGATATGGGACTCTACACGGAAAACGCGATATCGCTAAGTGATAACACCGGAAGACGATTGGAGAACTTGGTTTTTCTGCACCTTCGACAAAGGTATCAACATATATTCTATTATAAAGATCGCGGAGAATGTGATTTTATTGCTATGGAAAGAAACAGTGTAAAAGAAGCTATTCAAGTATGTCTTTCCATAAACGACGAAAATTTTAATCGGGAATATAATGGATTGTTAGAAGCTATGCAACATCTCGGCCTCAAAGAAGGTTATATCATAACGCTCAACCAACGAGACAAGTTCGAAACTGAGGATCGGACCATACATATGTTGCCCGCGCACGAATATCTTATGCGGTAGATTGGTTGAAAATCGTATCATCTTGACTAAATATATTAGACTTCAGCCCCACCATAGATATGATCCAACATGCGGTATAACTTTGGATGATCCTCTTTCAGCAAGCTGGGCTTCTTGAAGAAATACTCGGATACAACCGCAAAAAATTCTGCCTCATTGGTACCCGCATACTCCCGGATATCTGATTCGCCCGTTCGGATCTCGCGAATGGTTTTATGCAT
Source organism: Sphingobacterium corticibacterium (assembly GCF_004208525.1). Taxonomy (GTDB): domain Bacteria; phylum Bacteroidota; class Bacteroidia; order Sphingobacteriales; family Sphingobacteriaceae; genus Sphingobacterium; species Sphingobacterium corticibacterium. The sequence goes on from NZ_SGIT01000001.1 coordinate 1,223,331, forward strand.
CTCTTTGATCCAAGGCTCAATCAATGACTTCGGGATAAGATACTCTGGAATGCCATCCACTTCGCCATCGGCCTTATCGATGAGGTGTACAAACTCGTGAATGGCCGTATTGCCTGCGGAAAAGTTCAAAAAACCATTTCGCAAAGCCTGCTGTGATAGGATCATCTTACTGCTGAGGGCCCCCGAACCGACCATCCCGGCGACGTTCCTTTCTTCGCTCGCTGTACTGAAGCGCTCATCAAAATAATCAGGATACACCAGTACTTCGGTGAGATTGCGATAGACCCATAGTTTGAAATGAAAAAGTGGAATGGTAGCACTCGCCGCAATAAGTACTTTGTCCTCATCGGTAACCACTGCACCTTTTTCTGCCGATATCTTGGTATGTTCTAAAAAGTAGCGTACCCTTGTCAAGAACGTTTGCTGTTCCTCGGTAGGCAGATGACGATAAAACCGAACTTGCTTCTCGAGGATCTCTCCCATCACCTCGTCCGTGAAGGCAGCTGGTACTGGAATTTTCTTCGGACCGCCATACCTAAAAATGTACACAATAAGCACAATGGCAAAAAGCACGAGGCCAGTGATAATGAAATAATCCAGCCGAGGTGTGTATGCTTGAAATCATCAAGGTACTTTAGTCCATAGCCGAAAATCCGGTCCATATCCATTTGCTTGGTCGTATCTTCGGGCGGCCATCAGCTTGCTAATATAAAAACCCGAATAGCCATAGTGGTGCTTTGAAAGATATAGGCGAGAAGGTAATAGGCGAACACGTACATGATATGACAGGTCGTTTTGAGCGTATAAATCAAAACAACGAATATTTCGGACTGGAGGGAATCAACCGAGGGCGCAATCCGCTTTCAATATAGCCAATATTTCAAGATAGAAATTGATACGATTAAGTATCCATTTGTAATGGAAACTTTTATCCATTTGTAATGAAAACTTTTGTACATTTGTAATGGATACCAAAATGCAGACAATATGGTTACAGAAGAAACAATAGAACAAGTCATCACGGCTCAACGAGCAAACATGGCACATCGCGGTACAGGGCAACGCAGAGAGGCTCTTTCTTCGTTACCAGATTTAGCCAACTTTGCACTAATCGTATCCGGCATAAGACGTTGTGGGAAAAGCACCCTGCTTTATCAGCTTTTGGATGAGCGATATCAAGATGCGTTATATCTAAACTTTGAGGACCCTAGGTTATATGGGTTTGATCTGAAAGATTTTGTACGTCTGGATAAGATCATTGCACGTCTTGGAACCCGGGTTTTACTATTTGATGAAATACAAATTATAACCGACTGGGAACGATATGTACGGCAAAAACTCGATGAATCTTTCCAGATCGTTATTACTGGATCAAATGCCAGTTTGCTGAGTAAAGAACTTGGCACGAAACTCACCGGACGGCATATTACAAAAGAGCTCTTTCCGTTTTCTTTCGAAGAGTTTGCTGAATTTACTACTAAAAATCATTCACCAGAGTCTTTGGCAGATTATCTAGAAATAGGCGGTTTCCCCGAATACGTCAAACAGGGTATTGAGGATATTCTGCATTATGTTCTGGAAGATATTCTATTACGTGACATCGCCATACGCCATAATATACGTGACGTAGACAAACTTCAAAAACTGGCCCTATACCTTATTTCCAATGTGGGAAAACCAGTTAGTGCCAATAGACTTAAAAGTATAGTTGATATCGGGTCCACCAGCACCGTCACAGAGTACTTATCTTATCTTGAGGATAGCTATTTGATACAATTGATTCCCAAGTTTGATTATTCTCTCCGAAAACAGGCTATCAATCCGCGGAAGGTATATGCTATTGATACCGGGCTCATCAAAGTAAATTCCTCATCTTTTACAAGAGATGATGGAAGGCTTCTAGAAAATCTTGTCTATACACACCTTCGACGGTCATATCAGCAGATCTATTATTTCTCAGAACAACGAGAGTGCGATTTCGTTGTCTTTGACAAAACCGACATCCAAGCAGCTATACAAGTTTGTTACACGCTAAATCAGGACAATCTTGAAAGAGAAATGAACGGGTTGTTGGAGGCCATGGATTTTTTCGGTCTCCAGGAAGGTACCATCGTGACATTTTCCCAGACAGACCGATTTATCGAAGACGGTAAGATCATCCATGTTATACCCGCACATGCTTATTTAGCAACGGATTAATTGCACGTTCCAAAATTCTCATTTTACAAAAGACCTCGGAAATCATACAGTAAACTGTTATTATAAAACCACGTATGATCTGCCGTGATGCACAGCGCTTTATGACGACTATCCATGAAGATATCTACAGAAAGCTTCATACACCTTATATTCTGATAGATGACCACAGCATGCCTGGCAGCGCAGAAGGGGATTTTGTGCATATGCAAGTAAGCGATCATGCTTCCCGTTATGATTTAGCAGTGGGCGCGCATCCAAATAAAGATTGGCAATGGATATGGGACTATTTTGAAGATTCGCAAAAGCTGTTCGCGCCCGAGTTCTGGACGGAACAGGATACTTTTTCTGTTGATCGATTTCTGACGTATATCAAGGAAGGAAAAAACCCCTTTGTTAGCCCTATGTATAACTTCGGATGATCCTCTTGTAGCAATACAGTAGTCGTAAAATCCTTGTTTTCGTGGATTGCTCACGTCATGATTTTTACGGAACTTTAAATTTGTTGATATAGGGGGTTAACATGATAAAGAAAAATTGGACAAAACTAATAGCTTGCGCAATGCTAGGATGTTATGGATTCATGGTTATTGCCGCCTGCTCGAAAGGCACTTCGGATGATCTCTCCTCAAAAAATGAGTTCAACAGCAAAATGAATGGCAAAGCTTACGTAGGTAAGACAAAGTCGACTTTATACCTCGGAGGCTACGAATCGCTTCCTGCAGTAGAAGGCTCAGGTTCGTTTAACATCGACAAGATTAGTGGTGACAGCTCTACACTTGCGCTGGTTGTTGAACTTAATTCCGATGATGGCTTCACCTTTGGCATTCCAGGCAAACAGGATGGTATGTCCTGGCAAACGAATTTTCCGAATGGTTCATGTGTGATTAAGGCGAACGGTGAAATTGATGCAAAGATGATAACAGCTGGCAAAGAAATTACCTGGGACGGACATCTGTTTGACGACAAACTTATGTTAGACATACGGATTAAGTACCTTGAAAATGAGAACGAAATAACAGCCGGGTCAATTTTGGCTACACGTTTGGAATTAGCCAGTGAAGGCAGTGGTGAATCCACTGGAAATGGGAATGGTTGCAAAAATATCGTTTGGGAATCTCGTGCGATTTTCAATATTTACTCTGGAGGTGTTGATCTTATTAATGTACCAGTATGTCATCCATAATGTTATGCGGAAAGATTTCTTACCCTACTTTTTTCTTCCGATCCAGCCGAGGTGCGTATGCTTGAAATCATCACGGTACTTTAGTCCATAGCCGAAAATCCGGTCCATGGCTGCATGGCCAAAAAGGATGATGCCCACCAAGGAAAATACCGGGATCTGGAAGATGAATCCCGCAGCTACAACCAACAATGCCGTGAGTTTATGGTGAAAAATATTGTACGTAACGGCGCCTACACTGGTATTTATCGCGTAGGCCAACATGGAAATATCGGGCAATAAAAGGCAAGCTGGGAAAACCCACCAGGCGTAATCCAGTTGCGTAAACAATAAGATAGCGAGTAAAAACTGTCCTATTTCTTCGAGTTTCAATAGTGTATCCATTTGTTTTGTCATGTTTTCTGAATTTGTTAAAGCAAAGGTCGCCAATAGTTACTCCATTCATCTTGACAAAAGTCAAGGTTTTTCTATCTGACGCTTTCTGATTCTGCTAAAGGTTTCGGCAGACATTCCGAGTACGGAAGCAATATAGTGTAACGGGATTTTGTTGAACAACTCTTTATTCTGTTCAAAGTATGCATTGTACCGTTCTTCTGCGCTCATTGATAAATGCGAAAACACCCTGTCTTCGATCATCGCAAAGCATTTCACGATAAAGTGTCTTTCGATCTCATTCCATTTTGGGAATACTTTAGCAAGCTTTTGGTAATCGGTTTTGGTAATGCTCCATAATGTGGTATCCGTAAAAGCCTGGATAGTCCAACGATTCGGCTGATCGAAGAAGAACCCCGACACTTCGGTCATAAACGCATTGTCTGTGGCAATCCACTGGGTAACATCCTTACCATCCGCATACGCGTACACCCTGAGAATTCCAGATCGGATGACACTCAATTTGTCACAAACTTTTCCGGTCTTGGTAAAGAAGTCATTTTTTTGAAGGTTCTCTTCTTTAAAGTACGAGACTATCCGTTCGCATTCGTGGTCTGTAAGCTCTCCAAAATGTTGTTTTATAATTTTTCTAAAGTCTTCCATTATTCAAAATTTAACCTAAAAAAGCCCGGTTACGTAAATTGAAATTAACAAAAATCGATTTATATCAAAATTCCTCGGTAGAAACCATCTGAAAGATAATTTCTACCGAGGAATTTTTGTTTTAATAAATACATAAAAAATGAAAGTACAAATTGTACTACGGGCGTACTACATTTCAGGATTCTTCAGCCCCACCATAGATATGATCCAACATACGGTATAACTTTGGATGATCCTCTTTCAGCAAGCTGGGCTTCTTGAAGAAATACTCGGATACAACCGCAAAAAATTCTGCCTCATTGGTACCCGCATACTCCCGGATATCTGATTCGCCCGTTCGGATCTCGCGAATGGTTTTATGCATCTCTTTGATCCAAGGCTCAATCAATGACTTCGGGATAAGATACTCTGGAATGCCATCCACTTCGCCATCGGCCTTATCGATGAGGTGTACAAACTCGTGAATGGCCGTATTGCCTGCGGAAAAGTTCAAAAAACCATTTCGCAAAGCCTGCTGTGATAGGATCATCTTACTGCTGAGGGCCCCCGAACCGACCATCCCGGCGACGTTCCTTTCTTCGCTCGCTGTACTGAAGCGCTCATCAAAATAATCAGGATACACCAGTACTTCGGTGAGATTGCGATAGACCCATAGTTTGAAATGAAAAAGTGGAATGGTAGCACTCGCCGCAATAAGTACTTTGTCCTCATCGGTAACCACTGCACCTTTTTCTGCCGATATCTTGGTATGTTCTAAAAAGTAGCGTACCCTTGTCAAGAACGTCTGCTGTTCCTCGGTAGGCAGATGACGATAAAACCGAACTTGCTTCTCGAGAATCTCTCCCATCACCTCGTCCGTGAAGGCCGCTGGTACTGGAATTTTCTTCGGACCGCCATACCTAAAAATGTACACAATAAGCACAATGGCAAAAAGCACGAGGCCAGTGACAATGAAATAGGATGAATCATTCATGGAGTTTGTTCATTTTTTTTACAAAGTACGAAATATGAACAAAAATAACTTACATGATCCCCCCGGTCTTGTGTTTTTTGGATATATACTAATAAACGGACAGTCAAAATACGATGACGATGGCGAAACACCAAGATCGGATACAGTATCTCCTAGCGAAATATAAATCCGGCCTGTTAAATAAAAGCGAGCATATGGAACTCGCTGCATATCTCAAGAGCGAAGAAGGCAAAGAGATCTTGTTTGAAGACATGAAGCAGTCGTTCAGCGACAGCTTAAGCACCATGTCGAGTATGCCAGAAAGTACTTCAGCGCGTATGCGAGATCGTCTCATAAAGGAGACATCACCTATGGTAACCGTTAAGCCGATCATCCAGCGTGTATGGCTCAGCGGCTTGGTCGCCACTATCCTTTTACTTATTGTGGGCTGGTGGTCTATTCATATGCTTACACAGGATCCTGACTTAGAATGGCAAACAATGCGGACGACATTAGGGGAACAGAAGAAAATAGAACTGTCTGACGGCTCTGTGATTTTCATCAACGGCGGAGCAACTGTACAGATTCCGAAAAACATGACGTCATTGGACTACCGCATTATCAAACTGAGTGGAGAGGCTTTCTTCGACGTAGCACCGGATTCAAGCAGACCCTTCTTTGTGGTAACCCGAGATTTCAGTATTCGAGTTTTAGGTACTTCGTTCAATGTGGATACCGAATTAGAGCAGTCGGTTACCGTACGTGAAGGTAAAGTACAAGTGATGCAGATTGACGAAAATAGTGTATCGAAAAGCTTGCATAATCTGCCTGAGGTATGGCGCCATTTCGCGCAATCCAATACCGAACAACAGGTACATTCTCCCAAGCGTCCCGAAATGGAAATAGAACAACTCACTCCCCCTACAGTTGCACTCGGACCATTTGAAAAAGCTGGTATCGGAGAGCATACGGGACTAAGTAAAACGAACGTCTCCAACATCAATAACTGGATGCACAAAGACCTCGCATTCTACGACCAGCCTTTGGAGCTTGTCGTACAGCAATTAGAACGGTTTTATGGCAAAGAGATAACAATTGATCCAGCGCTATCAGGATGCAAAATTACGCTAGCGGCAAATAAGAAAACCTTAGATGAAGCACTGAATGGTCTAGTACGACTAATCCGCGATGGACAGATTAAGACGATCGAGAACGGACTGCTCATATCCGGATCAAAATGCCAATAGGCAAAAAAACGTAGTAACTCAATAATACCTATATGAGAAAAGAAATCATTCCTCCTTAATCCCAAGCCTAAAACGGGAGAATATTCATCGAATACTCCCCCGCATTGTACTGGATCCAACAAGACAACCAAAGCCTGAGAAACTTACTGTCTTGCTGTGAAACGAATCAAACATTGTTTAACCCATTTTTCAGTTTAACAAAAATGCAAAAAAAATTACGAATTAGAAGCAGATTTAAATTCGGGAAAATTATGCGTATTACGAGCTTAGTAGCTGCCCTTACATTCACCATCACGCTGGTATCCGCTTCTCATCCCAGTTTCGGTCAGGCCGAATTAGAGAACAAGACAAAAGTTTCTTTCCCCGGCATACCTTTGAGCAAAGCATTGGAAGAACTCCAGACTAAAACAGGACTTCCACTCGCCTACCGTTCTTCGCAGTTACCTAATGACGCACACGTTACGTACAATGGCAATAAAAAAGTACGGGACATATTGAAAGAAATCCTTACGCCGCACGCTTTGTATTATGAAGTAAAAGACGGTTTTGTAGTCCTGAAGGAAATACCACGAAATGCAGATATAAAAACCCTCTACGCTCAAAGCGACGTCGAAGTACGCGGGACAGTCCGGGACAGTACCGGAAATGTCATGGCCGGGGTTTCGGTATCCGTAAAAGATAGACCGCACATCGGAACAACGACAGATCTTAATGGGCGGTATATTTTATCCGTTCCTCCACATGCTGTATTGGTATTTGCTTCCGTAGGATATAAATCACACGAGCAGTCCATTGGAAAGCAGCAAGTCATCGACGTGGTACTTACCCCTACTGAATCCGGTATTGATGAAGTTGTGGTAGTCGGCTTCGGCACACAAAAGAAAATCAGTCTCGTAGGCGCCCAATCCAGCGTGAATCCCAGTGAATTACAAGTCCCCGCCGCGAACCTAACAAACGTACTAGCCGGACGATTGGCGGGTGTAGTTGCTGTACAACGCAGTGGCGAACCCGGATTTGACAACTCAGACGTATTTATTCGCGGCATATCGACCTTCAGTCAGGGGCTGAGTCGCCCACTTGTACTGGTCGATGGTGTCCCACGAGACATGGCCAATATCGACCCGGAAGACATAGAAAATTTTACCATACTAAAAGACGCGGCTGCCACAGCTGTCTACGGCGTGCGAGGTGCGAATGGCGTAGTGCTTATAACCACCAAAAAAGGTACTCCGGGGAAGCCAAAGTTCGGATTCCGATATTACGACGGACTTACAACCTTTACCCAGATGCCTGAGTTCGCGGACGGTGCGACCTTTATGCGCATGTCGAACGAAGCCCTTACAAACCGTGGTGCTGCACCGATTTACAGCGATGACGTCATCCGTATGACCGCTGAAGGTACCGATCCCTATCTTTATCCCAACGTGGATTGGGCCGCTGCGACATTTAACAAATGGGGCTACCAGCGCAGAGGCAACATGAACATCAACGGCGGGTCGGACCGAACCAACTATTACGTTGGCGTGAGTTACTTAGACGAACTGGGTTTATATAAGCAAGGTGATGCCGATTATGACAACAGATCGCGCCGATCGCGTTACAACCTAAGCAGTAACCTCACCGTGCAAGCCAGCAACACAACGAAGGTGGAATTAGGTATTAACGGTCATTTGCTCAACATCAATATACCAGGGACGACTCAAGACAATATAGTGGAGGGCCTATGGTACATGACTCCCGTGGTACATCCGGTGATGTACGAAGACGGAAAAATTGCTGATCAGCGTTCTGGATCATTGCAAAATCCATATGCATTGATTACCCAGACCGGATACGCGAATCAGTGGCGCAACCAACTCTTCTCCAATTTACGCGCTACGCAAGATCTTCCCTTTATTACCGATGGTCTTTCCGCAACCGCCATGTTCTCCTTTGATGTCTATAACTATACATCCATGAGGCGTACACGCCGACCCGATACTTTTATTGCAACGGGACGCGACACGGATGGCAGCATGCTCTACGAAGAAACCTATCGTGGCGATCGTTTTCTATCCTTTAACAGGTCTAGTCAAGGTACACGCACAATTTATTGGGAAGGTGCCTTGAACTACAATAAGTCTTTTGGCAAACATGATGTAACCGGCATGTTGTTATACAACCAAAGCGACGAACTCAACTCCCAAGCAGGAGATCTGACCGCTTCTCTTCCCTATCGGTTTCTCGGTCTGGCGGGGCGCGCTACTTATGGCTATGACAACCGCTATTTTATTGATGCCAATTTTGGTTACAACGGTTCCGAAAACTTTGCACCCGATCATCGTTTCGGCTTCTTTCCTTCCGGCGGTATCGCCTGGGTGGTGAGCGAAGAACCCTTCTTCGAGCCTCTAAAAGACGCTGTAAATCTATTTAAGCTGCGTTTTTCACACGGTAAAGTAGGAAACAGTCAAATTACAGGCAGACGTTTTGCCTACCTTTCAACTATATCAACCTCCAGCAACGGCGGTTATCTATTTGGCCGAGATCGAGGGAACGATGCCTTTTTACGCTCACACAACATAGGCGACTATGGCGTGAACGTTACCTGGGAAACAGCTACCAAATCCAATCTCGGTCTAGATTTACAAATCTTAAACAATGCGCTAAACGTTCAACTTGATTTCTTCAAAGAAAGACGCGAAGGCATCTTTTTGCAGCGCGGAGCAGTACCCGCCTACTTAGGTCTCCAAACGCTACCCCTAGGTAATCTGGGTGTTATCGATAACAAAGGCTTTGATGCCAACGTAACGTTCAATAAACAATTCAATGAACTGCGGGTACAACTTCTGGGAAACCTCACGTATACCCGTAACCTCATCGTCGAAAACGACCAACCAACACCGATGTATCCCTGGTTAGATCAACGAGGTCGCAAGGTAGGACAGCGCTTTGGTTTCGTAGCAACAGGGTTATTTGAAAATCAAGAAGAGATTGATAACGGTCCGCTGCATCCCGGCACAGTACGTCCGGGCGATATCCGCTTCCAGGATGTCAACGGTGATGGCATCATCGACGACTTCGATAAAATACCTTATGGTTATGGCACAATTCCCGAGTGGGTTTATGGTGCTGGATTTACCATCGGTTACAAAGCACTAACCTTATCGACACTTTTCCAAGGTGTGGGCAATGTGGATATCCGCATGAACGGAGAAGGGCTGATGCCTTTCCAGCAAGGCTTGAACCGAGGTAACCTGCTGAGCAATATCGAAGATCGCTGGACGATAGAAAACCCCCGACAAGATGCATTCTATCCTCGCTTGAGCGATGGTAACCCTAACAATAATTTTGTCGAGAGCAATTGGTGGGTCAAAAACGGTCGATATGTTAGACTAAAAACGTTACAACTTACCTATACATTGCCGAGAACCTGGGTAAAACGTGCTAAAATTGACAATGCCAATATCTTTTTCGCCGGCTACAATCTAGTCACCTGGAGTCCGTTCAAATTTTGGGATGTCGAGCTGCCAGAAGGACGCGGTACTAACTATCCATTGACAGCCTCCTATACGCTCGGTTTTACACTAGACTTTTAATTTCTTTAGCTTAAAGAGAATGAAAAAAATATTAAATACCTTCACAAAGTTACTCTTGGTCGTTACGGCCTTAGCTACCAGCGCCTGTAATAAGGATTTTTTTGACCAAGTTCCAGACGATATCCTCACGATCGAGGAGATTTTTAACAGACGAGACCTCTCCGAGGAGTGGCTGGCGGGAGTCTACAACCAAATCCGGGACGAAGCACACCGCACCAATAGCACGCCGTGGGACGTTATCTCCGATGATGCCGATGTGTCACAACGCAACACGCCATTCCGCGTCAATCTCGGAAATTGGAATGCCGCTTCAAATTACTGGAATTTTTGGGAACATTACTATAAAGGTATTCGATCGGCGACCACCTTTATCAATAATATTGACGGCAACGAACAAATACTGTTAGAAAGAGAAGGAGAAGCACTCATCCGTCAGCGTAAAGCCGAAGCCCGATTTCTACGCGCATTTTTCTATGCTGAATTATTAAAACAGTACGGACCTGTGATTCTACTGGGCGATGAAGAAATTGCGCCTGATCTACCGACGGACGATCCAGCCATGCAAATACCGCGGTCCCCCTTTGACGTTTGCGTAGATTACGTAGCCAGCGAACTGGATCTTGCCGCACAAGACCTTCCCGTTCATTATATCAACCAGCAGGATATGGTGGCTGATTTTGGCCGGGCCAGTCAGATTTTGTGCAAAGCCGTCAAAAGCCGGCTCTTGCTTTATGCCGCGAGCCCGCTATTCAATGGTAACAGCGACTATGCCGGATTTGCGAATCCGGATGGCACCCCGCTCATGAACACGACAAACGATATATCCAAATGGCAAAGAGCCGCTGCAGCAGCCAAAGAAGTGATCGATTATGCAGAATCATCTGGCCAATTAGGGCTATACAAAGTAATCCAAAATGGAGAGATCAATGCCTTTCAGTCTTACCGTGATGTATTTCTGGATTCCTGGAATATCGAATGGATCATGGCTCGAAATTCCAACGGTTTGTGCAGCTATCAACGATCATGTACCCCTCGGTTAGCAAGTGGGTACGCCAGTATGGGGCCAACCCAACAATTGGTAGACACCTACCGCATGGCTAATGGTGCTATTCCGATTACGGGGTACAACAGTAATGGCGAGCCGATCATCAATACCGCATCTGGCTACAGCGAAACCGGATTTAGCGCATTCCGCGCACCCGGAGCCACGCGCAGTGTGAACACACACCATATGTATATCAATCGCGAACCACGCTTTTACGCCACCGTTACGTACAGTGGTAGTGACTGGATCAATACGACATCTGGCCTTGGTGCACGGGAAATACAATTGTATTTGACCGGTGAATCGGGAAAGGGAGGGTCGCATGATTACTCGGAGACCGGATATCTTTTCCGCAAAAATGTGTCCCCGACCTACGATCCACGTCAAACTTGTGCACAACGGTCCTATGTCATGATGCGTTACGCCGAAATTCTCCTCAATTATGTAGAAGCATTGAATGAATATGATGCCGGCAATCCCGACATATTGAAATACCTCAACCAGATTAGAGAAAGAGGTGGTATTCCAGCATTGGCGAGTGATCCCGGACAGACTGAAATGCGTCAGGAAATCCGCAGAGAACGAAGGATCGAACTCACCATGGAGCACCTACGTTATTTTGATACCCGAAGATGGAAAATTGCAGAACAGACCGATGCAGGACCTTTTTACGGCATGAACGTAGATGGTGGAACCTCGAATAGCGATCCGAATTTTTTCCAACGGACAGCCTTTGAAAACAGGGTTTTCAGAAGAGCATTCTACTTGTTTCCGATACCACAACGCGAGGTAGAGCGTAATCCCAATTGTGTACAAAATCCCGGTTGGTAATCAACAAATAATTATGTTATGACAAAAACAATAAGAAATATAGTTATCATTGGAATGGGTTCACTTTTATTCTCTTGTGAACCCCAATCGCTCAACATAGAAGACAGCGCGCAGTATTCCCGTGTTTTCATGTCATCTGCAAGCGAAACGTCAATTGAAAAAACCTACGATATTACCGACGAATGGCACCAGATTCCTTTCGGTGCCGGCTACGGTGGTTTTAATCAACTTACGCAAGATCTGGAAATCACCTTCGAGGTGGCGCCAGACTTAGTAGAGACATTCAATGCCCAAAACGGCACCAACTATCAAACAGCCCCTGAAGACAGCTATCGGATATCTCAAAACACCGTCACGATCCCCGTCGGGAAAACAGGGAGTAATTCCATATACTTGGAGGTAAATCCCTTGTATTTCGGTGGTACTCGCCCTGTCCTCGTTCCGATTTCAATCAAATCAGCTACCGGAAACGTACCTATCGAAGAGTCTAGGCGGACGACCTATTACGTTATAAGCGGAGGCTATGTTACAAACCCTTATATACCATATGCCAAAAACGATTGGCAAATACACAGCTTCTCTTCGGAAGAAGACGTCAATGATGAAGGACCGGCCTGGAAGGCAATCGATGGCGATAACAGCACACACTGGCTAACGAAATGGCGGCGGGATGCAAACAATCAACGTCCGGTCCACCCGCATCATATCAGCATAGATATGGGCGTTAGCCAAACGCTGCACGGCGTACAATTATTTGGCCGATTGGGAACTAATCCAGATAATATGAACCACAACTTCTATCTTTTTCCACGATTGGTGAACGTCGAAGTCAGCGAGGGTGGTTCTGTTTGGGAATCGGCAGGTATCTATTCAACTGCACTGGAGCCGACACCAACACCCGAGTTCACGATATACTTTGAGCAAGCCACCAAAGGCAGGTATTTCAGAATTACAGTGATCAACAGCCACAGTAATAATGGGGATACCAGTGCGATCGCGGAGATTGAAGCTTTTTAGAACCGATTGATATTGACTGTCGTTCGGATTTTGCCTAACGGCAGTCAATAATAACAAACAAAACCCTATAAAACATAACCCGATAATGAAATTAATCCGTTTCCTTACTTGCATCCTCTTCTTGACCTCCTGCGGTAAAAGTGCAGACGCGCCCGATGATACCACGCCTGCTGACGATGCTGTTGTGGTAAAAACCATGACGTATAATATCTGGGGTGCCAGACAAGGTGGTTTACACACCCCTCAACTCCAAGAAATAGCGGAGGTGATCAAGAGGCACAACCCTGACTTAGTTGCTTTACAAGAAGTGGATCGATTCACGACCCGCAACGGACAGCCAGTCGGTGACGTAGCCAAAGAACTGGCTGACCTCACAGGCATGTCGCATTTCTTTGCGCTCGCAGAACCCCGTCACGGTGGTGAATATGGTGACGCCGTATTGTCCAAACTCCCCATTAAAGAGACCAAAGCCTATAACCTCGGTGTAACAGCCGAGCTCCCCGGAGAAATCCGTTCGGTAGCACGGGTAACCGTAGAAAAAGAGGGAAAGGAATTTTATTTCATCAGTACCCATTTTGACCACCTCAGCAACGAGGCGAACCGCTTAAAGCAGGCCAAGGATTTTGTTGCTATCCTTAAGGAATATCAGAAACCCGTCATTGTAGGCGCCGATTTCAATGCTTTGCCCAATTCGGAAACTATAGGTATCTTACGACAGCATCTTACTTTGGGATGTTTTAATAATAACTGCTCACAGTTTACATTTTCAACAGATAACCCCCGCAGTGTGATCGATTATATCATGTACGCGCCCATTACGGGACTTTCCGTACAATCTTATACCGTTGACACACGCGCATACAGTGAATCGGATCACTTTCCCGTTATTTCTACTTTTAAATTGCATTAAAAATTCATTTCTTCCTTCATCCATAAAAAACATTACCATGTCAAAGATTTCCAATAGGCGCCAATTTCTAGCCATACTTGCCACCGGCACAACTAGCTTAGCAACAGCACACGCTTTTGGGGGCATCCCCGCTAACACCAGACGCAGTGTCGCCACACCCACACCCCATCAATTTATCATCCCTCCTTACCTGCAGGCACTTACACCAACCGGCGTATCACTGTTGAGTATTACATCACGGCCAGCCTATACGTGGATAATGTACGGTGAAGAACAATTGTCCGATAAAGCACATGCTGTGGAAGACGGCATGGTCCAAGCCAACAATACCCTTTCCTGCATACGTATAGCTAATCTCCAGCCCGATACCGTATACAACTACCAGGTTATTTCGAAGGAAATCATCTCTTTTGCGCCTTACAAACTCGAATACGGTGAAGAAATCAAAAGCGAAATATACACCTTTAGGACACCAAAAACTGATGCAGATACCGTGAACGCTCTTGTCCTTAATGACATTCATGATCGACCAGAATCCTACGCTACTATGTTTCGGCTTGCGCATCAACTGCCCTATGAATTCGTCGTTTTAAATGGTGACTTATTCAACTATCAAACCGACGAAAAACAGGTTATTGAGCATCTACTCTACCCCTGTACCGAATTATTTGCGAGTGAAAAACCATTTGTTTTAAACCGTGGAAATCATGAAACCAGAGGACGGTTTGCACGTAATTTAAAACAATATTTTGACTATCTCGAGGGGAAGTACTACCAGGCTTTTCGACAAGGTCCTATCTTTTGGATTATGCTAGATACCGGAGAAGACAAACCCGATGACGAACCCGTTTACGCTGGAATTGTAGACTACGATAACTACCGTAAGGAACAAGCGACGTGGTTGGAACAGGTTATGCAAACGAAAGACTATCAGCAAGCACCATTCAAAGTCGTGGTGATGCATATCCCTCCTTTCCATTCCGGAGACTGGCATGGTACCCTACATTGTCGGAAGCTTTTTTCTCCCTTATTTGACAAATATCAAGTAGACGTCGTGCTTTCAGGCCATACGCATCGCTATGGCGTATACAAGCCTCAGCCGGATCATACGTACCATATCGTAATTGGAGGGAGTCCAAAAGAAGGAAACCGCACGATGACGCATGTCGCTGCCGACCGAAAGAGCTTAACGATCAATATGATTAAAGATGACGGCAGCAATGTTGGAACAGTTGCGCTGTCGAAATAGAAACGTTGATATATCGGCGCTATAACATCCCAATTGCTAAAGCGCAAATAAAGGCTGTACGGGAAATAGATAGCCCAGCTTTCTTTCCCATATAATCTTGAATAGATTTCATGGCTAATGACATGTGCTCTTTCACCGTGTACGGCGAAATACACAACTGATTCGCCACTTCCTCGTAAGTCTTTCCTTCCTGTCGGCATAATACAAACACCTTCTGTCGTTGAGGAGGTAAAGATTTTACCGCATGATAAAGGAGCAGGTCATACTCTTTTGCTTGGTACGTCTCTTCCAACGATTCCGTCGCTAAGGGTTCGATCCTTTCATTTTCGAATATATCCAACGAAGCATGTTCCAAACGCTTCTTCAATTCCTTATAGGTAGCGTTTCTAGCGATACGGTACATATAGGCGATAAACGATTTTTCAGGATCTATCCGATCCTTTATTTCCCATATTTTCATGAAAACTTCGTGCACGATATCTTCTGTCGCCATATCGTCTCGCAAATATTTGTGGATGAAAAGGAAAATACCCTTATGATAGGCGTCATATATCTCAACAAAAGCTTTGGTATCCCCACTTTTAAGCTTTATCAATGTCTCTCTCGATATGTTTTTCCTACTAATCATCTTCTTTGAACCGGTTACGTCGACAAATGTAACGGTTAGCTTGTTAATTTATCATTAAATATTGAAGCAGTTTATAAGTTACTTTCGAAGGTACAAAAAAACAACGATAATTGATGCATATCCATTTTGCAGTTTTGAAACCACAAAAAAACCTAAGCAATTGAAATAGAAACATTAGTGGATTTAGACCAAACCGTTCATTTTTTATATTTTTGACAGTAAAGACGGGAAATAGCATTAGATTATTATGTCATATCATGCGATAGAAAATTTAGTGGAAGATGCTGTTCATTTAATTGAACAGTCAAATCTTCCTGTAAAAGAGCAGCGTAACATTGTTTATAACCTCTATCAATTTCAAAACAGATTCGATACCAACTACACTGTATTACGTTGTTCTCCTTTTTTGGAGCGTATCAGCTTCCTTCAGAAACTTCCACTCGATCAACATCCCGATTTTAAGAAAGACCCCAACTATTTCCATAATTTAGACGCATCCGGCTGGATCTACGCGGAGGTCGGTTTAGCTGATGACCATGCTGTGGTTTACCATGAAGATGGATTTATCTTTCCTGAATACGGTTCTCGAACCTGGAAGCGGTTGGTAGAGGATGGTCAATGGAAAGAAGCCACGGAAGAACCACAGCCCCTCCCTATCTTCATTCTCATTGCGAACATGATAGCACTTGCCGAGAAGCATGGCCATACGCTCTTGATGCATAATTTTTATCTCGCGTTTTTAAATGCATACTTAGAATTCGATATTGGTACCGCAGATGGCATGCCCGAAAGATTTGAGGATTGGGTCTATAACACCGAGCTCTTAAAGCTTCGGGAACTTTTCGTTCAACATTCCTTACTTAAAATCAAGAAAAAAGAAACGGAATTTGAAATTCCAACATTATCATCCGAATTAAGTTACGATATTGAACCGGATAAACAAGCGAAAATTGAATTCCTCATGGATTCCAAAAAGACCGTGGAGAAAATCCATAGTGTTTACCTGAAAGCGGAAAAAGCATTGAAGGAATTGCCGCAAAAGATCAAAGCCATCGAGGATTCAGCGCGACAGGAGATGGAAAATAAAGGATGGATATTTGTATCAGCATACGAGGAGAAAAGACTAGAAACATACAAATTATTATGGTATCGAGATATCCCGTCGGGATCTACTACCCATAGAATATTTACCGAAATCATCTTAGAAATCAAATTAAGCTCGGTTGTAGCCAAACAATACGTTCAACACGGTTTATTGTTGAAATGGCAAGAAAAACCGATAAGCGAAGATGTCTCCGATGCTCATTTTGAAGTTAATCCATTTGAATTTATTGACGATAAAAATCTAGAAAAGAAACTTAATTTTTTAGGCCTTTGGGTACTTCCATTCAAATCGAAACAGGATATCTTATTGAAATCCTTTGCTTTATTTCTCCATTATTTAGTTCCCCTGGATACCATCTATTTACATAAAATAGACGCCGCATTTCCCGAACCGTTCTTTTCCAAGCCTTATCTATCTTACATTAGCATCTTTGAATCAGACAAACCTATATCCGAATTTCTCTTAATTGCCAATCTTTATTCCATATCCTTATTATTTATTTACAAGCTTGTACAAGAGGGTAAGATAAGGGAAGCTCTTGAAATAAATGATATCCAAGAAGCAAGATTAACGGATCGCTTCCGGGAAGGTATTGTATGGTATAAAGAAAGCTATGCTCCTTATATCAGAGCGGTTAAAGCCGGACAAATGCCAGCTTTGCCGAAGCTCTTTAAAAGAAAATAATAGTACGAAGATAATTACAGAAAGAAAAAGGAATACACGATTCTGTATGGTGATTTTGAGATTTACAAACAAAACCCAGCGCGAAATGTCGGCATGATGAGTGACATCTTGTATGATAAATACTGATAAAAATTATAGGCTTACGTACGCGTATTTGCACCCACAACAAAACCACACCGACCTAGGCAGAAATTAAACATTTGACCATAAATAGACAATATCGGACATCCAAATAAGTAAATTTGGGAATAAGTCCAGCAATACAATATTGTCGTCTGGTTTTAAATATTAAGGTATGAATAATAAAGTGATAATTGTTACTGGAGCAGCTATGGGTCTTGGTCTTGCAGCTGCCCAAGAGTTTGCCGCTCGAGGTGCTAAACTGGTGTTAGTTGATTACAACAAAGAAGCCCTTGAAAAAGCTACCGATGAAATTCGTAAAGATTTTCCTGCTGTAGAAATTGCTACTTACGTTGCCGATGTTTCTAACGAGGAGGATGTAAAAGGTTACGTTGCACTTACCGAATCTAAATTTGGCAGGATTGACGGACTTTACAATAATGCCGGCATCGAAGGCCGCCAAGCTCCCCTCGCCGAATATGATCTCGATGTATTTAAGAAAGTGGTGGATATTAATTTAATGGGAGTTTATTACGGTATGCGCTATGTTATCCCCGTCATGCAAAAACAAAAATACGGTCGAATTGTAAATGTAGCGTCTGTAGGCGGTATCCGCGGTGTCGTCAACCAGACACCATACGTAGCGACTAAGCACGCTGTATCCGGTATGACTAAAAATGCCGCCATCGAGTACGGTAAAGATGGTATACTGACCAATGCCATCGCACCAGGAGCGATATTAACACCTATGGTAGCTGAAGCTTTCAAGCAGGTAAATCCCGCTAACCCTGCTGATGCAGAGCGCGAATATGCGCAACGAAATCCTACGCGTGCATTAGGACAACCGGAGCATGTAGCGAAGCTTGTCGCCTTCCTTATCGGGGAAGAAAATGGTTACGTGAATGGACAGACCATCGCTATAGATGGTGGAGAATCTAATTTATATGGCAATTCTTAATAGAAAGACAACCTTCTGATATTACTATAAAAAACTCCCGCGGCGCAAGCCTCGGGAGTTCACATCAACATTAAACCAACAAATTACCAATCGCGTCTACGCCTTCGCCGTCGACCTTCTAACAAGCGGCTAGTTAAGTAGCTCACCGCAGCGCCCACCACGGCTATCAAAACCGTATGCAAGAGATTACTCCAGTCGAAGCTGTTCCAGACCGAGCAGAGCGTGCCACCGAGCGTACCAAACTGCACATTACTCATGAGCCTCATCGCTGCCCTCCTTTCTTTCTGGTTCAGAATCATCTTTCCCGTCATCCATTACCTGCTCGATAATGCCTAAGCCTACCGCGATGTACTTCAACACACTCATGGCCTTCGCCGGAAGCTTGATCGGTGCCAGCAGTACCACCTGTACTGCCTGGCTGATTTTTCGGATGATCTTTTTCATCGCCCCTCCCGAATTAAAAGAAACACTTCATATTGCATATCCCACAAACTGTAAACCAATGCCTTAAGTTTTCTCAACGCTTTAGCGCCTTCGTCACCTGTGCCTTCGCCCGTGAGCGTCGTGACAGGTGCAATACAGCCCCGCAATTGCTTCATGGCGTTGTTGGCCGCATGGATCAAGATCGCTTCGCGTCCGAGGACAGCCGGAATACCGATCTGCTCGCCGTGCTTGGTATACGTCCGTTTTTCTAGCTTATAGCGTCCTTCCGGTATACAGCTGAAACGCGGCGTATTATTCCGATCTGGCAGCTCAATCGTATGGCAGATCTTCTCACCTTGAAAATAGATTGTCCCATTGGTCCCCTGCTCTCCGTAAATCCGTCGGAGAACCAAAGTGTGTTTTGTTTTCATTATGGAATATCTACATCGACGATGGTCATGGCGTTATACGGATTATTCTTCAACGGATAATGCACACCGTTACTTTCGAGAAAGGTCTCTATTCCCACGATAATATAGACCACTTTGTCGGAACTCGCAGGCAAACTCACCTGTATCGTTTCTTCCACATGTGCATCGATCAACTGGATATAATCCGATTGCTGCACCAACGGTCTCGGAACAACCTCTGTATCCAGCGTCTGCTCTACCGCGGCCAGCGTAAAGCGGATATGCGTCGCTTCCGGCAGCAATGTCACCTCCCTTCGTGGGTCAAAATCAGGAATAACCAAGGAGACTTCACCCGTTTCTCGGTCAAAAGCCGTAATCAGGCTGCCGCTGAACATAAATTCCAGACTGCTGCTCCCATTAAATTCGAAGCCTTTCAGACGGACCGAATTTTCCGGCAGGAAAATCCGCTGGCCACGTACATTCTCCGAATCCAATTTGATAATACGGTGCACCGTCGACGTCAGCCTGTTGCGGAATGTCTTATCCGCCGTACCACGCATTAAGTTGTTCAGCTGGATGCGGATCAACTTGGCCGTTTTCGCCGCCGTCCCAAATTCCGACATGTTTTCACGTGTCCGCTCAAAATTCGGATCGCTCATGATGCGCGCCTTGTCTACACCTCCCCGCATACGGACTTCATAGCCTCTGCTGCGGTGTTTCGTAAAGGAAAGATCCCCGACCTTTCCTCTAAACTTTACTAAACTTTCTTGTTTTGCCATAATATTTATTTTTTGATAACAACACAAAGATGTAGCGCGGAAAATAAAGGTCTGATCAGTATGGTCGTATCGGATCAATTTGGTATCAAAAAGTAGTTTTTGAGCGGGGTAAAATGTACCGCGAATGTACTGTTAGTGTACCGAAAAGGTACTAAGGGTGTACTGGAAAGGTACTGGAGATCCACTAAGAGGCTACTGGGAAGCTACTAAACGCTATGTATATCTGCCGTAATTTCATGGGCAACCAACCATAGGTACACAACCTATTCTTCGTGAACCGATCTACACTTTTTGGGCAATTTTGATCAGTTTTGATCACATCTGAGCGTAATGGTCACATTTAATCCTTGCATGCTTACTTTTTTACTTCTATTTTAGCTTTTGTAAAACCAAGCAATCAAGAGAGGGCATGCAAGGCGAGGAATTACCTACCCTTGTTGGATCGTTTGGCGGAAAGAATTATGGTTTAACCAATTAATAGAACTTGCTCATGAAAAATCAGCGCATGTGTATCTATGCCAAGGAAGTTAGCAACCTTTTAGGAAAAAGCCCCCAGCAGGCACGCCGTATCCTGTCCCAGATCAAGGACAGTCACGGCAAGGAACAACATCAGTATGTTAGCATTAAGGAATTTGCGGCCTACACCGGACTAGATGAAGAAGAAGTCCGGAAAGTCTGTCAGGGGTAATCAAAGGCATCCAGAGAGGGTTTAGGATGCTTTTTCATTATCCACAATTTCTTTAATCCAGTCCTTGTGGCTTCGCCATGAGTATCCTGGTAAGATGTAAGGTTCTTCCAAAAACTTTAGATGCAGTGCCACTACACCTCCATCTTCTGAATACCCCGTAATGCTGTCTGGGGATACCAGCAATTGACGCGTAACCGACTTAAATTCCGGAAATATATGTTGAAGGCTTATGAGGCTGTCGCTATTATCGATATAAGACTCACCGGAAAGCATATACATATTGATAATAGGTTTCCCTCCGGTACCACGAAGTTCCTTGTCGATCAAGAAGCCGCCTATATCGCTCTTATGAAATACTTTAAAAAAGCTCGTCGTTTTTATAGTATATAATTTTTGCCACTCCGTTGCTTGCTGGCTTAGCACCATATTCTCTTTATACAATGTCGCCAGTTCACTTTCTTTTTGCAAAAGAGAAGTCTTTAATTTAGAAAGATCTACGTCCTTTAACTGAAGTAATGATTTATCCTTTTCACGGTCGCTTAACAACTTCTGCAAATCTGATATGCGGTCTTTTAACTGCTCTTTTAAACCCACTGACCGGTAATACATATTTAGCAGAAATATCAAAGCTGCATAAAACCAAATATGGTACTGCATGTCATGGTGCAGCAGCAGATCAGCACCATACAGCACAACAATTTCCGCGATAATCAAAACTAGCGGCAGAATCCCACCGAATACGATATATCCTAACGAAGACCACAGTCGATTCGCCAAATCACCATCAGGCTCATCAAGGAAATACCAAGTGAAGGATACAATAGCAATAAATAGCGTGGACATTAGACAGTTCTGTAACCAAAGAAAAAATACTTTCCATCTGATAATATATGATACCGAAAAATCATTAAAAGGAAAAAAAGTAGCCAATGTCCCCCCTAAAACACACAATAAGAGCAACATCTTGGCATCAAAATAAGGTGATCGAAAATAGTTAAAGATTTTCTTCCGTTTCATAGTATATACTTCGTCAGTTATAAAGGAGCTTCTAATATACTGGTTTTTTCACCGAAAATCAATCGATTGCGTAATAAAACGAGCGTGTAGAACGTAAAAGTTCGTTCCCCCATGAACTTAGTTCATTCCATTTCTACCCAAAAACGCCCTATTTTACATATTGCTTTACATAATTTTACCACTACAATCAACGGCCTTTTTTAGGTCATTTTATAACCTTTAACATCAATACCATGAACAAACAATTTCCCTTCACCTCAACTGGTGTACAGGAATGGCAAACAGACCTTTATCAACAAGGGGCAACCGCAATACAAAATGAGCGCACGCTAATTGAAGCGGACTTGGTAGCCTGGCTTTCGGTCCGTTTTATACTCCATGCCGATCAACAATCTTTTGCCCAAAACCTTGGTGCACCCACACATCAAATCTATGCTATCGCTATCAGCAACGCACTCGACGAACAGACACCTATTGTATTGGAAAAAGAAGAAAGCTCTGCCAAGAAAGGCAATCCTTACGAACACCCGAAGCTTTCACAGATGCGTTATCAAATCAAAACCAGTGCAGAGGTCGGTACAGTTAAAAGTATATCGGACCCTGTGCAACAACGGGAACTTATCTTCTCGCTACATTATTTAGATAATAAGTTATAGATCAATGTAGTTACGTAACGCGCACCCTCTCTCGCGCCAAAGTGACAACAGCGATCAAGATTAATAAAGTTAAACATGAAGAACACGGACAGACATACGACTGAAAAGACTTCTTTCTCCACAAAAGCTACGAAAGTGGGAAGACTATTTACAATGTCCCCACTCCTGATCGCTGGGCGATCCACGCGGAAGAAAAAGTATGGGACAGCGTATGTAAGTTTTTTGTTCGCCGGCCCCGTCATGTGGCGGTGGCGTAAACACGCCTTGTTTCCGTGAGGCGGTATGGGGAAGATAGTAGAGACCTGCTGTAAAACACAAAGCCTCCGGCAGTCCGGAGGCACAGTGGGCCAACATGCTGTTAACATGTTGTAACCGTTAATAAATCTAAGTAGTAAATATAGTAAAACTGGAGGTCAAAATGGCTTGGTTTGAATTAAAAGCGGGGCAAGATCCGACTCTTCCGCAATCATACGAACCCCAAGATAACCCTTCGTGCTTTGGTTCAGGCAAAATCTGTGCGGTCAACGCAGATGACAACGGCAGTGAACAACCTGATCTAACCGAGGAGCTGAAAAATGAAATGATACAAGCTCTTCATACAGGTATACCACAGCCGAACGTGCAATTGCGCAGTATGGCATAAAAGGGCGCTTTCTCTTATGTTTCAAGGGGAGATTAACCATCTCCCCTTTTTGTTCTTGCCCTTTCTTCAACATGAAGTACCCTGATCGTTCTCCTTGCGGGGACCACTTCGATTCCATATGCCCGGATAGCACTATTCAGTTCTTCCAAATCGTTGTAACTCCCGATAACCATCTTGACTTTATTTTTGACCTCATCCACCACAGGCGGGTAACGCCCACTATAGTCCAATAGGAATGCCAATACACCTGTCCCTTCTACCGTTTGTCCTGTTGTAGAATCTCTCGATTCCTGCGGCGTAACTTCCCGGATCACGAGGCAATCCATTTCGCGTGTCCCCCAGTATACATCTATACCCAGAAAGTTTTCTATATCCTGCCATATGACCTTTACTCTCTCCGCTTCTGGAATATCATTCCCATCCATGCGGTGGTATGAAATAGCGTTTTCATATAACCACCGATTTTGCCCATTCCCACCTTCCTCATACCTATACCGACCTATGGAATCCACATTCCAGACAATACGCTCCGGCGTTAATAAAAACGTTGGCGTTTCTATCTTGGCCGATAACGCCTTAAAAATACCTAACGTCTCTACATTATAAAAATAGCTCTGAAAGATCCCGTTTGCATCATGTTCGGTGTGAATACCGTCGAACATCGGTTTATCATGTCGAAAGCCCGAAAGCTTGACACTACCTAATGATAGCGCATCCACTTCCGGCACAGCGGTCGATATCCCCGTAAGAAAATCGTTTTTCACCGGGACATCAATTTTCTCTCCATCCAAAACACGTTGGATCGTTGGTCCATCGATAAAATCGGCATACGTCACTGCCTTTACTTCTCCCCCGTATATCCATGCGCTGTGCGGAACCGCTTGGTGTGGAAAGTACTTCGACAATATCGTATCGGCATAAATTGTCGGCATTTTTAACTGTTTGTTCTTTAAAAAGGCGTTGTTTTGATAAAACCGCTCCATCTTATCTTTACTTTCCGATGTCACTATTATGATATCCAATTTATTGCCAAAATGCCTTTTTAAGCTATCCAATTTAGGAAAGGACAAGATACAATTCACACAAGACGTATGAAAGAAATCAAAGATGACTAACCTTTCCTGTAATGTCAACATGTCAAAGTTTTCAGCATCATAATGCATAAGCTCCATTATCGGCAACGGGGGTAAAACATCCCCTACCGTTAACGGTTCCATGTTTTCTGTGTTTTTGTCCTGACCAAATGTTACATTGGCCGTCCCACACAGTGTTAAGGTTATGTAAACCCAAAAAATTATTCTTTTCATCTTACTTAGCGTTTGTTTTGTTTAATACCACTCTCACTGATCACTACCTCTGGAATCAGCACCGCATACTTGGGGCTGTTTGGCGGCAAGGTATATTCCTGTCCATTAACCCGACGGATCAAGGTCTTGGCAAATCTGCTATCCAAATTCAACCGTTTCAAATCTGCCCATCGCCGCCCCCGAAACACCAACTCTTTTCGGCGCTCGAGCAATATCTTCTCCAGCAACCTGTCCGCATCCGTTTCGGTCTCTTCGACATATTCCCCACTTTCCCAACGGTTATGCAATAACGTATTCAGATCGTCCAGCGCCTCGTTTACATGCCCCAATCTACAGGCAGCCTCTGCCCTAACAAGAAACATTTCGCTCGTGGTCAGTCCAAGAAAAATACCCGTTGTCGCATTGTTGTAGCTTCCCTTAAAGGCATATGTACCTAAGTTCGCGCCCGTATTCGACCGAAAGAACGCCTGTTTTCGGAGATCGAGGTCGTCATAGCTTCTATACAATGTACTATCGATTTTTGCAAAGGATTGCCCCATTGCACCAATAGTCGGTGTCATAGCGGCGAAGAGTACCTCTTCGTTGAAACGCGCTATAGGAAGCGAAGCCGAAAGCGTCAATTCGTTAAAATCCATTAACCCATCATGGATCGTCAGACAAGAATCTGCGTATTTATAGGCCTCTTCAAACCGCCCCATATCCAAATAGACACGGGCCAGTGCAGCATGGGCAGATGCTTTCCAAGGCAAACCGTCCTGCATCTTGGCCATGGGCAATAAATGTACTGCTTCCCGAAAATCAGCAATTACCTGCACATAGGAATCCTCCAGACTTGCCCTCCCGGATGACGGCCCGATATCGGTATCCAGTCGCAGCGGTATCCCCTCCAGTTCCGTGGCCGTCGCCGGATCATAAGCCAACGCAAAAACGTTCAGCAGTTGATGAAAAGCAAATCCCCGAAAGAAAAGTGCTGCTCCCTTACTTTGTTTGAAACGGGATTGCGGCTGTTCATTTTCGTCCAAAGCCGCCAATACCTCCAGTATCTGGTTGGCCTGATAGACCACTTTATACGGGTTCATCCACTGCGTTGTCAGCACAATAGGCTCATCCGACCATACATGGGTGTTGCGTTCGTCGATAACCGAAATTGATTTCCAATTGGCATCTGTCAAGTAATAATCATCCGTGCCGATCTCGCCCAGCGTAGAGAACGCCAAATTCATCGTATTATAATCGTTGAGCAATAGTTCGGCATGCGCCAACGAATTGGGTACCATCATTTGCCTGTCGGGTTTAACATCCAGGTATGCTGTACAGCCCAACGTGGATAGACCGATCCCTATCGCTAAAAAAATATTTGTTTTCATCATACAGATCTTAA
Source organism: Sphingobacterium corticibacterium (assembly GCF_004208525.1). Lineage (GTDB taxonomy): Bacteria > Bacteroidota > Bacteroidia > Sphingobacteriales > Sphingobacteriaceae > Sphingobacterium > Sphingobacterium corticibacterium. Next base: position 1,249,370 of record NZ_SGIT01000001.1, read on the forward strand.
AGTGAAACATTTAAGCCAACCGATACCGACAACGGATCGGGGCTACTGGAACCATACTCTGGGTCGAGTCCTATTTTATTTGCTCGCCATAATGTCGCGACGTTGTACATATATACATACAAGCCCGCATTTTTGAACATTTTGGTACTGGGCAATCTATAATCCAGACGCACATCGCGGAGCTTCACCTGATCAGCCCGTTCGACAAGCGCAGAAGAAAAATTATAGAACGCATCCCCATAATAATTGGGTGGATAACCAAATACAGGCACGTCGGTGAATTGTTCATCCCCAGGTTGTTGCCACCGATCGGCGAAATCGCTATGTCCAATCCCATCACTGACCAGACGCGTATAATTGACCGAACTGCGCATAAATTTATGCCCCAATTGGTAAGCAATATTGAACGACAGCTCCCATGATTTGTAGCGGAACGCATTTCGCAGCGAACCGAAGTAACGTGGCAAGGCAGAACCATGGTTGTCCATATCGGTTACATCCGTGCGGTTATATATGGCGGCATAATCGTCAGAAATCTCACCATCCACATATCCCCGCGGCATACCTGTTTCGGGATCAAGCCCCGCCCATTTGAAAGCATAGATACTATGCAGATCCATCCCTTCAATGGGCGTCATCAGCATACCATGCGCCCCTCCGACGAAGTTGAGCCCCAATGTATTGCTTACGAAAGATTTCGCCACCTTCGTACGGTTATAGGCAAAAACAAGGTCACTCGTCCATTGGAACGAAGGTTTACTGATGTTGACCGAATGAAGTGACAAATCCACGCCCTTGCCTTCCAGATTGGCACTGTTGATATTCAACGTGGCGAATCCCGTGGATGGATCGATCCGCGTAGCAGCTATGAGATCTTTAGGCATCTTATGATAGTATTCCACCGATCCACTGAGTCGATTTCCCTTTAAACTAAAATCAAGCCCCAGATTCCACATACCCACGTTTTCCCATCTTAAATTGGGATTTGGCGGAGACTGTATACGCGCATAGCGCTCGCCGGTGATCGAATTTACCTGTGACTGTATCGCAATAATTGGGTAAGCTGCCACAGAATTATTGACATTCCCGTTATAACCATACGTGGTGCGGAGCTTTAGTTGATCCAGCCAATCAGGTGCAAACGTTTCCTTCGAAACTATCCAAGCACCACCCACCGACCAGAAAGGTTGTCCTTTGTCGTTGGTTCGGACACCAAAAAGATTGGAAGCATCCTTCCGCAAGCTACCGCTCAGGATATACCTATCCAAAAACGTGTAGGACGCATTGGCAAAATGCGAGACATATCTATCCAGTGTCGCAGTATACTGGCGGTAGTCAGGTAACCGCCTTCTGCCCAACATGCCATTCAGATAGGGAAATTCCCGATCCATATCAACCGGTGTATACGCCAGTGTTTCCCTATCCACACCCATGAAAACCGTGGAGTGCACATCATACGCCACATTCCTTATTTCCGATCCCGCCAATGCACTAATCCTGTGCTTGTCTGCAAAATGACCATCATAGGTAAGCTGCCACCGCCCTTGGTGCGAAGTACCCTGCTGATTAAATAAATGCTGAAAATCACCAAGCGGCATTCCCCAATTTACCTGTTGATTGTTCCAATTGGCATAATAGTTTATTTCTGCCCGCAGGTGCGCACTTTCCATCCCGCGCCAAACATCGTTGACACCATTGGTGGATCGGTAGTTGTATAATACGGAAGCTTTTAACCCCGGCAACAGCATATATCCGGCACCGACCGAAACGACCGTTTCCCGACGTGTCAGCTGTTGCGATGTCGCATCCAGTTCTGCCAAGGGCCTGTATTGCCAATCCAACAAACGACCTCCGGCGACTGTATCCCTAAACTCCGGGTGCATCCCTATCAAACCCGCTACTAAGGGGTTCCCGTCTGCATCGGCAAGCTGCATATAAGGATAACCGGCGGTTACACTGTAGCCCACCGCATGATGAGGTTCTTTTTTCCGGGTTTCCGTGTACTGCACACTCAAGTCTATTTCCAGATCTTTTATCGGTCTAAATGTCGTTGCATTGCGCAGGGAAATCCTGTCGTTGCTGTTCGTAACCAAGTGGTCTTTATTATGGTCATAGCCTACGGAAAAAACCGTAGAAAGCTTTTCGCTGCCACCGGAAAGCTGCATGTTGTATTGCTGAAGCAAGGACGGACGATATATATACTTCAAGTAATCCCGTCTCACGTCGTTATCCCTCAGTTCATCTATCTGGCGACGCATTTCTTCCTGACTCAGTAGACCGTCTTTTTCTTTCTTTAAGAGCTGCACCACCGGCGAAATTTCCGTCCAGATGTCGTACATTCTCGAATCATAGTACCCCTGATCTGCCAACAGAAGTTCAACATCAATATAATCGGAAGCACTCATTTGCCGTTGATAAAAGAGATCCGGTTTGTTGGCTACCGTTCCGGCTACATTGACCGACAAACGAAACGGCTCACCGTATTTCCCCCTTTTGGTGGTGATCACCAATACACCATTACCCGATTGCGCACCCCATATGGATGATGAAGCTGCATCTTTCAGTATGGTAATATTCTCGATGTCGTTTGGATTGATGTTATTAAAATGACCTTCGTACGGCATTCCATCTAATACGATCAGCGGCCAACGCTGTGACCGCATGGTACTCATGCCCCGGATATTGATATTGGGTATTTCGCCCCGATTGCTTTCAAAGAACTTTATACTGGATAGGCTTGGCACGACATCTTCCAACCTGCTGATAAGGTCTGATGATACCTTTCGGTTGAAAAGTGCCGAATCCACAAATTCAAAACTCCCTGTTGCCCTTTCCTTCGGAATCTGCTGATATCCGGTGCTTACCACCTCGACTCCCTCTATCTGGTTTTCGAGTGGCTCTAATACAATGGTTAGGTAAGCAGTTTGCGTATTATATTTAATGGTTTGCTTCCTAAAACCGATATGCGTGAATTCCAGTGTGCCGCGTTGTTGCGTCGGCGCTATCCAAAACTTCCCGTTTTTATTCGTGTTCGATCGTATTTCGCCGACACGAAGTGAAACGCCTTCTATGGGTTTATTGTCTACATTGGATCGCACCTCTCCTATCAAAATCCGATGTTGCCCTTCGGCAGCCTCCCGGTTGGAGGGAGACTGCGCCTGAGCGTTGGGTAACACAAACAACATGAAACAAATCAATGACAGTATGTAAAGCATTGATTTGTTCTCTAGTGTTTGGGATATACATAATACTATGCGGGAAGTAGGCAGTAGGTCTCTTCCTTTTTCTTGTTGTGTATCGCCATTGCCGATGGGAATGAGATCTTCCTTTGGTGTGGATGATATACAGGGTATAAAAGTGGTATAATACTCTGATGGCATAAATTCTTGATTTGTTAGTCGTTTTCTAGTTTTACACGCTGATTTGGCATGTATTTTCGAGCGACAGCGACGTATAAACCTCTCTGAGAAAAGAGCATAGCTTCCCCTATCGTGTAATTCTTTCATTTTTTCATGAGTTTTAAAGTGACGCTTGCGTGCAGGAAAAACCTACACTCCAAGCAACACAAGATTTACAACTAAATCGAAAAAATGCGAACGATACGGTCTTCTACGTTGGTTCTATAACACGCTTTGCGCTGTCGCATTTTAGAGAAAAACCGACCCCAAGAATTTTATCTTAAAACAATAATCCTATTTTACGGGATTTTTATTTGCAAGGAAATAGAAAAGTTGATAACTTTAGGTGCGACGCTGAATTTAACAACCGATCAATTGACCTGTGCGAACATTTTGTTTTGATAAACAGAGGTCGGTAGCAGACGCGAAGTCTGAGATGGCATTTTGCTTTTGTTGAGACTTATTAGGTCTCACCCCAAACCGGGCTTTAGGGGTTTTAACAAAAAGCTTACGCCTTCTCTCCTCGCGATCTGTTTGTCGGTGGTGTTATTCGGGCGAACGCTTAACGTTCTGGTAAAGTTGTTTACGGGAAAACCGATGATGCTGATCCTGGATCGGGTTTGGGCGGTTTTGTTTGATGGTGTCATTTCTCGTTTTCATAATCTCTTTTGTTTATAAAAACGATGATGCTCTAAAAGCTAATGTATAGGGAAACTATCGGCTAATAAAAAATGCCAGTAGACGAACCTCTTTTAGCTTGGCCACTTTTCGGCCGCCAGACCGCCCATATCCAAAGGATATGAGACTCCCAAGTTTATCAAGAGGACGCCATACTGGACTTACATATAGTAAAGATATGACAAATCCAGTTAATAGGCGAACTCAAGGTTTAACTCGCGAGTTTATTCTGGCGGAACGTGGGCGAGCAAACATCGTAATAAGTAGAGAAATATCTCTACCTAACTTATTCGCTTTTAATACAAAACAAATATAAAAATAATTTACGTTTTATCAAAAATAAAAATATAGAAATTTAAAAATTTGATGAGTTGGAAGGAAAATCTAGCGAAAGCTATCGCTGAATCAGGATATTCTAATAGACAAATTCATGCATGGACTGGTATATCAACACCTGTACTTAGTAATATGAGTAATCAGAAGCATGACAGTCTAAAAGTTGAACAGTTTGTCAAACTTAAGTTACTGTTCAAGAAAGACCATGGAAAGTTTGTTTATGAAATTTTTGGCGAAGAATACTTTTCCGGGGTCACGCCAATTGAGAAGTCCGTAGAGTTAACCACGCTTGGTGAAATTTTAACGAATCAGTATTACTATGAACGGCTTCCTAAAAAGGAGATAAGTAAATCGACAGGACTTACTTCCCAAAGACTCAACTATATTATAGAAGAAGAAGATGAAACAATAAAGATTGACGAGTTAACAAAAATTGAATTAGCATTAGATGTGCCCATCGGGACATTAGTGAAGAAGAGGTTTCCAAAAATCAAATTGAATACACCGAGACAATATGAGGCGGCCTTGAAGAAATTAAAGGAGTGATTGACGAACAGAAAGTACGATGATGTTTCGGAGACTTCGCCAATTAAATATATAACCAATTGATAAAAAATTATGTTTAAAAACCTAGTGAAATACAAACAGGGCAAGATTCGAAATTCGATTAGTAAATGATGTTTTTCGACCGACAATAAGAGATACTTAATTAAAAAAGTAAACAGATGGAAATATATAGTGAATACGAAGATAAAGTTATCCGAAGTAAAGTCTTCCTTGCGGATATAGACTATAAAGAAGCCCTGGAAAAACTTTATCCTCTAATAAATCGTTTTGATGCGCAAAGAAAACTTCAAGACACAAAGTTTTATAGTCGACTAGAGCGCGATATTATTGCTGGATGCATGATGCCACCAATAACTATCGCTTTTGTTTCAGAAAATATAGAAGGCATTGGGAATTGGCAAAAATATATTAATGAGAACATTAATAGCGCCTATATATTAGATGGTATACAAAGAATGAATACTCTACAAAGGGCTTCATCTCAAAATGGATTCGAAGAAACTAGAAAGCTCTTGTTGAACATCATTATATCGCCAACAAAAGATATGCTCTTGTACCGTATGATAACCCTAAACAACGGACAAAAACCGATGACTCCACGTCATCAAATTGAAATTCTAACTCAGGAAATTTTTGATTTCTCACATCTGAAAATTGACATTCAAAGTGAAAAAGATAGAAGTGAACAAACAATTAGAGGAGCTTTTAATTTAGGAGATATCTCTAAAGGATACTTAGCATATTTAACAAATAACGTCCACAATGAAAACACGAAGATAATCGGTGAGAAAATGGATCAAATTCTCATTGGGAGAATTTTAGACTCACAAATAACCGATTTAAAAATTGAATTTAAGGACATTATAGAATTAATCGACAAGATAGCCTCTGTAAATGAGGAAATTAAAACTTGGCTCAAAGTCTCCAATAATCTTATTGGCTTCTGTGTAGGTATAAAAGTTAGCTATGAAACGATAAAATTAGAATCTCCTGAATCAATAGTCGAAGAAATTAGAAAATTTGAAGAGGCTTTTAAAGCAATTAACCCCTCTAAGGTTAACTTAGGAAAATACAGAAGAGAGCTATCAAAATACTTCATTGAGGAATATAATATTATCAAAAATAAAAGTGCTGACGAACTTGTGGAAACATTTGCCGAATTAACACTTTAATAAATGAACAAATTGTTTGAACTAACGGAGCAAGGTGATTCCGAGACATTTTTGATTGGAGAAGAATTTAAACTTACAGAATCTACACCTTCTAGTTACAATATACTGAGAGTTATAATTGGTAATGTCATTATAACAAACATCGGCACGGAAAGCTCAACATCAATTTTCGAAAATTTTCTCGCGAAATGGTATGAATTTTCAGAGGAAAAATCGTTTGAAGAAAATGTAGCGAAAATTTTAAATGAATCTCTGGAAACCTCAGATTTAAAATTATTTTTTTTTGACAGAAGATATAACTTAAAAAACAAAGATTTTTTCAACCGACTAGAAAACGAGTTTTGTAATTTTTTGACATATGAAACAAAAGGTAGCCACACAACTTCCTTCGTGTTTCTTTATAGAATATTAGAAGTAGTTTCATTTTCATTTCCATTGATTTACGCTTCTAAAACATATGACTTCAAGCATACATACGGAATATTAAAAGAAATGTTTGATTCGAATAATGGTAACTCTAAAGGGGAGTTAGGGTTCCTAAAAAGCGCTATCCAAGTAATTTTTAAAGAAAGTGAACTAATGAATACGTCAGTTGATATTGAATTTGATGAAACTTTAGAAAAAAGCGAGAAAATATACACAGCCATTAGGAATGTAATAAAAGATCAAAATATTTTTCACGGAGATACTATTGAAAACTCTAAGATAAGCATTTGTTTTGGCCAAGTTAGTTCTTTCATAATATCATTAAGAAATAGATTTTTCCATTTATTTAATCGGGGAGATAAAAACCTGGAATCACATGAGATAGTTGATCCGGATTATTTTTTTTCGAAAATAAACAAACAGCTATTCAGTTGGATTTGCGTTGTTTATATTGAGATTTTAAAGTTTCTTATAGGTGAACATGAAAGGAATATACATTAAATTTTCTTATTTTAATGCCAGTATAAAATTTAAAAAAAACTTATATTCCCAACGGATTATTATAAAAATATAGACTGAAGCAAATGAGCACTCAAACTTCCACTCACAACATAAAAGCTAAGAGTCACATTTTAAGCCTCTTAGGAGACGAATTAATTGGAAGTGATAGTCTAGCCATTTTTGAACTAGTTAAAAATGCATATGACGCAGATGCAGAAGAAGTTATTGTAGAATTTATAAATCTTAACCAGTCAAATCAACAAATAATTATTGAGGATGACGGGCATGGAATGACTAATAAGATTATACAGGATGTTTGGCTAACCATCGGCACTGATTTTAAAAGAGGAAAAAACAGGAAAGAAAGTAAAAAATTTAATAGGGTTTCCTTCGGAAATAAGGGCGTAGGAAGATTAGCCGTACATAAACTAGCTAAGAAAATTACTTTGGAAACACAGGCTGAGGGAGAAATGTTTTCAAGTCGACTAACCATTGATTGGGCTGAACTAATTGCTTCCAAAGAATATATTCAGGATTTGGAAGTAGCTTTAGAAACTATAGCTGATCAATTGTTTAAAAAAGGAAAGGGGACCCGCATTATTTTAGACAAACTAACTACTAAAAAATGGACTAAAAAAGCGTTAAAAGATTTAGTGCGGAAAATTGATAATATAAAAAACCCGTTTTCCCCCAATCCAAATTTTAACATTAAAATCAAAGCAAACGATTTTCATCAGGAGTGGATAAGTGAAGTTACTAAAAGTAATGACATACTTAAAGATAGTTTGTATCAATTTGGATTTAAAATTAAAGTCAGTGATAACGCTAAGGAAACTTTTGCAAAGTTTCTGTGGAGATATTCATTTAACCCTCCATCTCAGACGGGGATTTCGAAGAGAACGGCTCGAAATACCGATAGCGTAAATCTCCACATCGGCGAATTATACAAAGATCTTGATGGTGAAGAAGAATATAATAGATACTTAAGAAATAAAGATTTGATTGACATCGGCATTATTAAGGGGAAGTTCTATGTATTCAACCAAAATTCTATTCTTTTAAAAATGGATTTTGGAGGACAGATCAATGCTGTCAAACAATTTATTAAGGACAATTCAGGCGTTAAAATCTTCCGAGATAACATAAGAGTTTACAACTATGGCGAACCATACGATGATTGGTTAGGTCTTGACCTGGACAAAATCCAAAGAGCAGGGGACCATTTTGGAAAAAAGGTCACTATCGGAGCAATAGAACTTAATTTAAAATTGAGTAATGATGGTTTGATTGAAAAAACAAACCGCGAAGGTTTTATTGATAATATTCCATTTAACAGATTTCAGTTATTAGTAAAGGAAGTTTTTAATTTCTTTGAAAGAGAAGCTGGAAATGACAAAGACTCAGTTGAAGCATTTTTAGAACAAACACGACCTGTTAAAAAAATTGGTTTCGGAGAAACTATAAAGGAACTGGAAAGCAAGATTAAAGATAAAAACCTTGAAAAAGAATTAGCTCCACTACTTATCCGTGTGGACAAAGATTATACTGAAATGCGTGATATTATGGTCAATTCGGGTATGACGGGTTTAAATTTAGGAGTAGCTTTTCACGAAGTAGATAGAGAAATTAGATTTATTAATGCGGATCTAAATTCCAATAATGTTGATATTGAAGAAGTCAAAGATAAAGTCAGAAATCTGATTCAAATACTTGAAAGCCTATCTCCTATATTAAGGCAAAATAAAAGTTCACTGTCGTCTGCTAAAAAAGTCGTAGAAATAGCTAAAAAAAGAAATAGTAATCGATTTAATTTTCACAAGATAGTTTTTTCATCCCCAGTTTTAACGGAGGAAAACGAAGATTTTAGCTTTAAGGTTCCTACAAATCTCCTGATTTCTGCAATTTCAAATATAATAGACAATGCAATATACTGGACAAGAACACAATCTGACTTCGTTAAAAATGTAGGAGAGCAATACAAACCCGCAATTTATATAGGAACAGATTTATTCACGTTCGAAGGTCCCTCAATAATTATTGCAGATAATGGTCCAGGATTTTCATCTGAGCCAGAGTATCTCACTCAACCGTTTAAAACGAAAAAAGAAGGAGGAATGGGGCTTGGATTATATTTTGCTGACCTAGTTATGAATATGATTGGGGGGAAACTACTTTTTCCAGATAATTCAGATTTAGAAATTCCTAAGGTATATAACGGAGCCTGCATCGCATTAGTATTCCCTAAATAATTTAAAGTATGTTGGAAAAACAAAACAAAATTATAATAGTTGACAATGTTTCTGAGCAATTGGAAATATTGGGAAAATCATTCTTTGAAAACGGTTTGGGGTGTAGGACTTTTAAATACGACATAAGTTATGATGAGCCATTAGAGAAAGTTAGAATAGCTTTTTTTGACATTAACCTCACAGAAAAAACAGTAGATGCAAATTACGAAAGTGACGCCCAGATTCTTGCAAATAATACGCCTGTTTTTAATGATTTGGCTAATGCTATCAACCAATATATATCTAAAAATAACGGCCCGTATGTGTTGATTTTTTGGACAGCAAACAGCCGGATTGTAGAAGCGTTTAAATTATACATGAGAGATCCCGCAAGAGGATTTGGAGAAACAGCATCCCCTATACTTATAGATTGTATAGATAAAACAGCATTTGTTGATGGGAATGACGAACAGGAGAATTTGTCAGACAGAGTATTAGCATTACTGAATAGTAATGAAAAAATCAAATTTTTATTCGATTTGGAAGAAAATGCCAAAAATGCAGGGGAAAGTACGTTAGACAGAATTTATGATATTCTCCCAAAAAATGATGAATGGGGAAAAAGTGAACAGTTGTTTGAAGACTTAGATAAAGTTTTATCCAAAATTGCGGCTTCAACACTTGGTTTCCAACACGCAAAGGAAAATTCTAAAAAAGCTCTTTACGAAGGTTTACTTCCTATAGTAAATTATGAATTTCTTAATAGCGAAAGTAATGTAAACTGGACAGAAATAGTAAGTCAATTAAACCAAGCTAATCGGTACAACGATATAGCTAGTCCTGACATTAATATTCAGCATAAGGTTAACACTCTTTATCATATAGAAGATTTTGAGAATCACTCAAAAGATACTAGAGGTTGTGTAATAGAAATAGATAAAAGCAACAAAGAATTAATAACTTCTTTTGGCATTAGTAATTATGATGTCTGGTTTAATGATTTAGTCCCAATAGATGACAAGGCCACTAGAAAGACTATAAGAAGTAATTCAAAAATGATCGCATTAGAGTTTAGTGCAGCTTGTGATTATTCAAATAAAAAAAATAGAATTAACAAGTACATTTTAGGTGTTACAACAGATTATTTTGACTTAGATACATTTCTTAATAAAACCCGTAAAAGCGAAAGCAGTTATCACCTGGGTATGTGCTGCTTTCGTCATCATGAGACAAATCATAATATATGGCTAAATCTCAATTATGTATTTGGAACTTTTGAAACCGATAAGAGATTTGGGAATCCACTATTTATCTTCAAAAAGGAAATAATGGATATGTTAGGTAACAAATATGCTAGTCACATATCAAGAATCGGGATAACTAACCTCTAGGTTAGGGTTAATTAATTACCAATTATCGTAAATATCCTTTGAGCAATTGACTGCGCCATCAGTGGCGGAACCGCATTACCGATTTGTTTGAACGCCGCGGTCCGATTCTGATTTTCTTTAACCCCTTCGAAATAGAAATCGTCTGGGAAAGACTGTATCCTTGCCGCTTCTCTAACTGAGATTGATCTTAGCTGATCTGGCGAAGGGTGGATAAAATGATGACCGTCCTTTGCTATATGCGCAATCATGGTATGAGGTAATCTATCAACCACTTTGAATCTGTCCAAAAAGTCTTCGACATTTTTTTGCGTACGCATTGACTCAGGAATATCGCAGTTTTTTATTCTAGATCCATTTTCTAGGCGCTGAATAGCCAATTTATAAATCTCCAGATCTTTCTCGTTATGCGGACGTGCAACATGCAGTGTGGTAAAATCGATTCCATTCCGAATAGAACTTTGATGCAAAAAATCGGTCGATTCGCCGGAATATTTTGTCCATCGATGCCCCTCGCCTGGTTTTAACGGAGGAAGATCACTAAAAATATCGTCTCTAAAGTGCTGCTTATTCACCGGATCAAACTCGGGATAAGCAAATGTAACGTCTTTTCGCCATCCAATTATAATTAGTCTTCTACGTTGTTGAACCACCCCAAAGTCCCGAGCATCCAAAAGACGTTCATCAATAAAGTATCCTAATTTCTTAAAATACTTTTTTATCGCAGCGTAATATATTCCTCCGTCAGAAGATTTTAATCCCGGTACATTTTCAAAAACAAAAAGCTTGGGCTTATAATAATTCAAGAATTTACCATATTCAATAAACAGGTTCTTTCTTTCATCCTTTTTTTTATGTTTAAGTGCTCCGCGGCCTGTGGTGGAATAAGCTTGACATGGAGGTCCACCTACAATCATATCGACCTCGCGATCTTCTTTTAGATAATCAATAGAATCAAATATTTCTTTATTATTTTCACTGGAGATAGTCTTATTGATAACAGAAGACATCAAGTGATCTGGAATATAAGCATATAGGGTTTCTCTATCGATTTCTCCTTTCAAATATTCATGATATTTTTCTAGATCATTTGTTTCTCGCAGATAATGATACGCTACCCGAGTCTTTAAAGTGAGACAAGCGGCTTTATCGGCTTCGACATGCGCAATAGGTTCATACCCCGCACGGATAAATCCTTCGGATAATCCCCCTGCTCCTGCAAATAGATCGATGAAATTCACTTTTCTCCCTATAAAATAGTTATACTTTTTTTGATGCTAAAATATAACATATTATTTGGTATAGCAAAATTAATTGGTTATGGTTGATAATGAATAGTTAGCAACCCTATGAGTCCATCCTTTTTTCTAGTCGAGTTGTGATATTTTCCAAACTGGCAAAGACATTTTTTACTTCACCACCGATTTTCATCGCCTCTTCTTCCGCATAGTTAATATTGTTAACCTTAAGATGCTCAATTCTCGATGTACAATTTCTGATAAGTATGATTAGCTGCCCCTGCATGGCTATCCTATTTTGATCGGACTCTTGCATCTGCTGTACTTCTTTAAATAACGGAATCAGAAATTCGTTGTGTAAAGACCGTATATCAACTTCACCAGTGCCGATATACTTGTTAAAGCTCTCCATCATCTGGTAATACTTTTCCTTTCCTAAAAAGTCATAAAATTCGGGAAACCTAGAGTATAGATCATCAACTGAAAGCCTCATCTGTTCTTGATCTTGTGCGATAGACATTATATTCTTTTCATTCGATTGCATTAACTGATGCATTCGCTTATCTAGAAAATCAATTTGATAAAACATCTTGTTATAACTTTTAACCGTTTCTTCAGAATCTCCAAACAATAAAACGTAGCCTTCGAATACACTTTGGCTATCAATACCATTCAATCTATCCATTTGGTTGCTTGCGAGTAACTGAGGATAGTGGATTTTGAAAGGGTTATCTTTAATACTGTTGCCTTGTGTTTCAAAGTGGGATATCTGTTCTTTTGACTTTTCCAAAACCTCGCGCAAAAGATTGACAATAAAACGCATGCGGTTTCGCTGGTACTCCTCTTGCTTTTCTCGATCTATTTTTCGGTTAGTTTGAATAGTCTCTTGAAATATATAAAACGCCCCGCCTATTCCTACTATTGCGCCTATGATAGCAATAGATAGATCTGATAAATATTGACACATGATAACTACAGTAGTTTATTTATTATTTTACAATATGGGTAGCCTCACGCCTATCTTATACACTTTGTGATAAACCGGCACCTGATTCTTTGTTGCGCTAAAAGCTCGCTTGATAGCATCGAGCGAAAATTTTTTCTTTAGCTCGTTCAAATCCTCCAAATCAATACCACTCTCCAAATCGGGATATACGATCAGACAATCAATATGCCGGTCATCTTTAATTTCAAGCTCTTCGCGCACTCTATTTAAACGCGCATAACCAGCTACCTGTCGGATGTCTTGATGTATATGGCTGTGTTTATAATGCAATTTATATTTGGCATCAATGATCATCGAATAATTTCCGTTTTTAACTAAGATATCCAAAGCGTTGCCATAAGTGGAAAATTGATACCGGATCTTTCCGGTGTCATTCCCATTTGCTTGCAGTAGTTTCTGATAAACGTACAGCTCGAAGAGCAGTGGCATATCGATCCAAAAAGGAGGCGTTTTTACCTTTTTCTCCGTCGTTTGGGTAATATTGAAGGCAAACCGCTTTAGGATATACTGACCGATCTGGATCGCCTCCTTATATTCCTTGAAGAACGGATTATGCTTTAAATGGCGGAGCTGTTCTTCGGCAATTTGATTACCGACATGCTCAAAAGACGGACGAGCATAGTTTACAAGGTGTAAGATTGCACCTTCGTTGCTCCTGAAGATGTCCTTATTATTCTCCACGTAGCTAGCGACAAAGCTCAACACTTTTTTGAGAAATCGATTTTCGATACTGTCTTCTCCAAACTGTTGATACGAACAATGGGTTTGTGTAAGTCGGTTACGCAGGATATTATTTTTTATCTGCTCAGAGACCAAGATTTTGCCTTTGACACGATTGCTAAGATTTTCCTGCACATTGTAATAGGACTTTTTAAGTCCCTTTCGTACGATGCGCTGTAGAAGTTGTAAGTACTGCACCACCAGAAAAGGTGTAAGTTGGTCCTGCTCTTGGGAAATGGGAACACATATCTCGTCCCACTCTATCTTGACGAGGTCGCCGCATTCTTTTGAAACAGTGGCGTCGGCCATCACCTCGAGAATCATCTTGAGAAAGTTTATTTCTTTGAACTCGCCTTTGATGTCGGTCAACTCCTGCTCCGCTTGCTCCTCATTACGCTCAGCAGACTCAACATCTTCTTCGGCCACATTAGTTTGGTCGTTAAAGAATTTCGTTGTTTTCGAATTGACCTTCGGTTCTACCTGTATATACCGTTCGCCTCTGAGCAACCAATCCACGCCGATAAAATAACCGGGCTGTATGACGATTCTGTTTTCTTCCTTAAAGTGCGAAACTTCATAACAATTTTGTCTTGGTCGAAAGAGTTTGCTCCTTAGATTACGGTATTGCAAAAAAACGTCAGCGGCCAACGAAAGCTTCCCCGAATTGGTATCGAAATGGCTTTCGGTTATCTCATCATTCCGGAGGATCTCGCCTCTGATATGCTCACGCAATACAAACCCCATGGCTACAAGTTGTCTATATAGGCTGAAACCTCTACCTCATCGATCTTGCCAATGAGAACGCCATCCTTAACATATTCGTGAAGTATGGGTTTAATCTCATAGTTCATTTTTAATTTGAACAATTCATCACGCGTGTGTGCATCGAGGGTATCTTTTTTCTTAACGATAAAATAACTATGCCCCAATTGCACGTCATTGACATCAAATTCGTTGCTGACATTGTTCCGGTTAAATAGTCTCTCCACTTTTTCATATCCGTTTGTATTGAACCAGATCTCATCGTTATCGATCAATTTTTCGGGCAACAGGTCGACGAACGCAAAGCGTCTCCTGATTGCATAGTCTATATGGCCGACGCTGCGATCTGCGGTGTTCATAGTACCAATGATGTAAAGGTTTTCCGGCAAGGATATCTTATTGGAGTTGTTGACAGCATACATGGATTCCACTTCGCGCCCCCGGTATTCAAGGGCATAGATGAGTTCACCTAATACCGAAGACAGATTGGCCCGATTGATCTCGTCTAGAATAAGGATATAATTACGCGTGGGATCTAAGGTCGCTTTGTCTGCCATATCGACCAAGATTCTGTTCGTGGCTTTGTAGATAATACTAGCTCCATTAGTGTCCGTGGAAATACCGCGAACAAAGTCTTCATAGGTATAACTGGGGTGGAATTGTAAAATGCGTAATCTCTCGGTGTTTTTAAGAGTTTCGACCTGTTCTTCCAGTTCGAGTTGTTCCTGTACATATTTGGCAAGGGCAGCTTCATAGGAGTCATTGCCCCACTTGATTGTACCTACCTTAGACCATTTTTCATCTTCGTAATATGATATTATCCTCGCGAAAGATGCGGGATAGACTTTCTCTGTTTTCAGCGTTTTGACTTTAAAGCTGCTATCGGTGATCTCCATAACCTCGTAGTCGGAGTAATCGGAAACACTTCGTAATTTCAAACCAACAGTTATAAATCGCTTTAAATCTGCTTCATCAATTTTTTTCGGCTTTTGATAAACTTTATCACCATCGATCTTTAAAAGGGTCTTTGCTATGCGCTCGGCAGCACGGGTTTTGCCTGTACCTGGAGGGCCTTGAAGGATGATCTGACGCTTGTAGGCAAGCAATGTTGACGCTTTTTGTTCCGTAGGTGTCAAGTACATAGTTAATACTTTATGAGGAAACCGTTCTTTTAATTTTTTCAGTAATGTATCGGTAGTGCTATCGTAGAGTTCATTGTAGCATTCCAACAATCCTTCAATAAGATCAGGGGTATTCAGATCAAATTTCCGAGTATGGCTGATGGCTTGTACTCCCTGCCAAGGTTTACGTTCTAAGTAATCTGGAAGTTCACCAAAAAGGCTCGATAACTCCTTATTGCCTTTTGACGCGCCTTCGAAATGAAGATCTACCGATATTTTGCCATCTTTATCTTTGTGAATCTCGTAGTGAGCGTCCAAGGAATCGAACAAGCCTGTACTATCTACCAACCAATAAAATTCTTTCGGATTGTTGTGACCTATAGCTATCTCCAATTGATTGTCGAAAATATGCTTCTCCAAGATCGGTTTGAGCGCTGCGAAATTATTGATTTTTGGAAACCAGTTTTCCTTCTCCTTATATATCTGTTTAGCAATTGACACTGTGAGATTATCCTCATTGGGTATTTGACGCCTCGTTTCGCTGTCAACCAGTGATATCAATCCGGAGATAAATGTGGATTCATTGTATTGCTCTCCTAGATAGTAATCTGCTATAAATTTTCGATGGTCAACGCTCAGTATATTGATGTTTTCCAGCGGTTTCGATAGCATTTGTAAGGCATACCTCACGCCTATATTTGTATTAGGTATATGATACTTGTAGTTGAAAACATGTTTAACCCAAGGTCCCATCATGATAGCCGCCTTTGCCAACACGCGATTATCGTTATATTTATTGTATTTGTTTTTATCCCGGGCATGTGTATCACAGTAAGAAATCACCTCAAAGATTGCCTCTCTCGCCTCTTCAAGCGCGCCGTTGAGGGTAGCTCTAACAAACGCTTGATAATCTTTAACCAGCTCACCCAAAGATGTAATATCTTCAGTTGAGAGGACAAGTTCCATCCATCTTTTTAAGGCCTCACGGCCTTTTTCAAAATAGTATTCTTGGCCTGCGATCAGACTATCGGGTTGTAGCGTCAACTTATTCAATAATGTGTATTTTTAAATTATTAATGGGTTGTTGTGTAACGGTAAATATAGGATTTTAATTCTAATTTTGAAGCGGAATATAAAAGACTGCCTTAACAAATTTCCACCTTTAATATTTGGGAAATAGATTTGGAAAAACTAAAATAATTAGCTTAATTTGTCAATTATTGACAAGTTAAAATTTGCAAGCATATGAAAGCAACATTTGGCGAATATATTAAACAGTTAAGAGTATGTAAGGGATTTACCTTAACTCAACTTGCATTCCAGCTTGGTCTTGACTCTGCAAACCTCAGTAAAATTGAAAACGGGAAGAGGGAGTTTGACGAAAAACGCTTAGAAAAATTGGCAAGCACTTTTAATCTCGATATAGAAAAATTAAAAACCGAATATTTTGCGGACCAATTTGCAAAGAAAATGTATCAGTATAATTGCTCTCCCGAAACGCTGGTAGTAGCAGAAGAAAAGGTTAATTATTTAAAGAAAGTAAACGTAAAACAAGGAAAAATAAAATTTGAAGATGAAAAATAAACCAACAGTAATAGACTTGTTTTGCGGTTGTGGTGGACTTTCCTATGGATTCATCGAGGCAGGATATGATGTACTTTTGGGAATTGATCACTGGAAAGATGCGATAGTTACTTTTAAAAATACCCATAGAAACGCAAAAGGAATTGTAGCCGATTTGTTTAAGGAATCCCCGGAAGAAATTTCAAAACAGACAGGAATTAAAAACGTAGACGTAATCATTGGTGGCCCTCCGTGTCAAGGATTCTCCATTGCAGGAAAGAGGATAATTGATGATGAACGCAATCAGCTTTACAAATCGTTTGTAAATTTTGTAGATTACTATCAGCCTAAGGTTTTCTTGATGGAAAATGTGCCAAACATTGTTTCGATGGGCAAAGGTGTTGTAAGAGACAACATCATTGAAGACTTTGAACAACTTGGTTATACTGTGGTCTATAAAGTTTTATTGGCTTCAGAATACGGAGTTCCACAAAACAGAAGGCGAGCATTTTTTGTTGGTACAAAAAAAAATAAAGAGTTTATTTTTCCTAAGCCAACGAATGAAAATCAAGTGAATACGAAAGATGCAATTTCAGATTTACCTGAAAAATCTTTGGTTGATGGAATAAACTACAAAACTGGACCAAAATCTGAATATCAAAAACTAATCAGGGGAAATTCGAATGGTATATATAACCACGAAATCACTAACCATAGCGAACAAACGACAAGCATCATTTCATTGGTTCCAGATGGTGGTAATTATAAAGATTTACCCGATGAATTACGAAAAACAAGAAATGTAAATATTGCTTGGACAAGATTGAACAGTAAAAAACCAAGCTTTACAATCGACACGGGGCATAGACATCATTTTCATTACAAATACAATCGCGTACCAACTGTTAGGGAAAGTGCGAGAATACAGTCATTCCCTGATACATTTATCTTTTTAGGAAGTAAAACAAGCCAGTATAAACAAGTTGGTAACGCCGTTCCGCCTATCTTAGCAAATGTTTTAGCAAAAGAAATTAAGAAATATTTATGAGCGAAGTAAAAGCATACAGAATACCCGACGAATACTTTTTTCGGTTGCACCACGTAAGACCTCGTTTCAAAAACGATGTAGAGGAAGTTTTACTGTATGTGGCGACTTCTATTTCTGAAATGGCCGTTTTACCTGAAAAAGATTTTAATAGTGAACTAAATAAAGTGTTATTTGGCTTCAAGAAAAATGCCACGTCCACTCAAAAAACGATCGATAATTGGCGAACTGAAATTTCTGCGTTGTTTGGTTTCATACAAGAAACGGAAAAACATCTCTATCCGAGTGTTACAGCAAAACGATTGGCTAATAATCAGTATTTAGACGAATTTTTCAATTACTTTTTATTCTCATTTCAATATCCAGGTGGTCATATCAAACCTAAAAATGTAATCAAACAAATTGAATCAGGTATAAGATTTAAGCCTTGTAAATTCATTTTGCAGTTACTTGCTGAAGGAGAAAAAATTACAGGTAAACCTTTTAGCGTAACAGCAGAAGAACTGACACAATGTGCTTACTTCGATCTTAGAGTTACTAGAGATGGTAGACATCCAAAAGAAGTTGCCGAATTGATTTTACATAACAGAGCCAACAGTGTATGTTACGAACATAAATATCAACAGCTTTGGAATGAGAACAAACAATCTTTCCCTTCAAAAGGTGATGTGTACAGATACGCAGGCGATATTCTGGATTATATGGTTTTAGCTAATCTCTTACAACATAAGGGAACAGGCTACTACTATTACCTAAATGTCGAAAATAGAGAAGCCATCAGTTATCACCTGCGACACAATGTATGGTTTCCTAGATATGAACAGTTTTATGATACTGAAGTAGTTTCAATTTCTGAAATCGCTCAATTAGAAGAAATTTGGTTTGATTATATAAATAATTTTGACAATATTGAAGCATTTGCTCCGCATTTAGAAGAAGAAGTAGCCGTAAATATATCTGCACTTATTCAAGAGTATTACTCAAGAATGAAAGATGATAGAAAAGTACCTACTAAAATATTTGGTGATTATGGAGAAACTTTAGTCTTAGCACACGAATATCTGAGAACAAAAGACGGATCAAACAGGCAGCATTTAATAAATAAAATCCCAACTCCGCTTGGTGTTGGTTACGACTTACAAAGCATCGAAATCGAGAAAAAGAAAAGATACATAGAAGTGAAAACGACCAAATCAAGAAAAGCTATTAACAACAACCGTTTCAAAATTACACCAAACGAATGGGACACAGCCGAAACATTAGGTGATAGATATTTCGTATATTATTTAGTGATAAATGATAAAAGCAAAAACATCTTCGTTATCCAAAATCCAATCAAACAATTTGAATTGGGTAATTTAAAAATTGATAAAAATTTAGTTGTTGAATTTTCTAACACATCAGGACAATGGCACAGACTTTTGGAGACAACAAATTAAGGGTCGCATCGCTTTTCTGCGGTTGCGGAGGAATGGATTTAGGTATTCAAGGAGGGTTCAACTTTCTAAACAAGCATTACGCAGAATTACCTTTTGAAGTTGTATATGCAGTTGATAATGACGTCTACGCAACAAAAATTTACAACGATAACTTCGCTCACAAATGCGAATCGAAAGATGTTCGGGATATTGTCCCAAGTGAAGTGCCCGACCACGATATTTTATTGGGAGGTTTTCCTTGTCAATCATTTTCAATCAGTGCTCAAAATCCGCCTCGACTAGGCTATAAGGATGACAGAGGAAAGCTATTTTTTGAAATGGTAAAAGTTTTGAAAGAGAAACAACCTCGCTTCTTTATTGGGGAAAATGTCAAAGGACTGCTATCAGCAAATAAAGGGCAGGCTTTTCCTATGATTGTAAAAGAATTTGAAAAAGTGGGTTATCACATTCATTTCAAGCTTTTGAACGCAGCTCAATTTGGTGTACCACAAAAACGGGAACGTGTATTCATTGTCGGGTTTAGGGATTTTGACGATTATTTTAACTTCAGATTTCCGCAACCCAAGACACTAAATGGCTCTATGATTGCCCTAAAGCAGGTTATAGACAAAAATGCAGATAAAGATGAAAAATGGTTCTTTAGTCAAAGAGCCGTTGAAGGGATGTTACGCGTTCGAGAAAAAATGAACAAAGGTAGAGTTCAAGATCTAAATCAACCCTGTAATACCATTAGTTCCCATTTGGCAAAAGTAAGTCTAAACGGAACTGATCCCGTTTTAATGGTAAATGGCAGGTATAGACGATTTACACCAAGGGAAGCTGCCTGTATTCAGTCCTTTCCAATAACATTTAAATTAGACAGTGTTTCCGATAACAGACAATACCGAGCAATCGGCAATGCTGTTCCACCGGTTTTAATGTGGAATGTGGTTAACGCTTTGGTAAATAGTTGTGTCAAAGAAGAAAATGCTCTCTTCAAAATAGAAACATTAACCGAAATTAAGTAAACTCAAAAAGCAATTATATCTAATAATAGCGCTAAAATCTACACAATACACATTCTCGAGCAAAAATTGCTCGAGAATGTCGTTACTACGATACGATTTATTCTTGTTACCCTTTAAACACTTCCCTCCTATGCCATTCCAGATTCTCCTGCGAAGGCTGATATCGAATTTGTTCTGGTAATACAATCGGTTTTCCTTCAAGCTTCCGCAAGCTATAAGGATGCGCAGTATCTTCCTCAACATGCGAAGAAACCAAAATCCGATATTCGCTATCCACACTCACCAATCCCCTATCGAACGCACGGTGCAGATTTGGACACAAAGCAATACCGTTCGTACCTTATCATCATGTGTCACAGCAAAAGGAACGATATATGACAAGCATCGATAAAATTGTATTTAAAAGTTGACTGCATGCGCATCCCGGTCATGGCGCAGGTATCTTGATACAACTGCGGAATATATCGTTTGAACAAACCAGAACGAATAAAAATATCTTCCTCCGTTTGTATGGAAACATGTTTATAGCGAACTTCTGGATCATTTAGCACAAGCGCCTGCAAATCATGATAAAAACCGTCCGCTAGCTGTTTATGCTGATAATAGGCGGCACGTTGTTCTGGAAAATACATAAACAGGATAGCATCTTTGGTCAGAATCCTATTGTTTTCAATCATCAACAATTGATACAATTCCGGAGCAAAAGCAGCATACGCTACAGTACCGGAAAGTGTTTGTACACTTTTAATGTGCGCATTGATCTGAAAACCGGAATAGGGATGTAATTTCCAGAACGGTTGCCCCTTTGCTTTATCCGATTGCAGGTAATAAAACGGTTGGGTGAAATCGGGCTGGTGTGCTGTATTTACCAACCACCTCCAGTTCTCCTGAAACAACCCTACCAAATCCACATTGACTTCAAAACGATTATCTGGCGCAAGTTCCTTGTCAATCAGCTCTATCAATGTGAGCAACAATATCGGCTTGTGCGGTGCCAGACCATATTTGGTTACCCCACGTTTCAAATGAGTGAAGGCGCTGATATACGGTTCAAGTTCGTTCATCGCTGTTTAAAGATAATAAAGATTTAGAATTTTTCTTTAAAAGCGAACCTTGCTTTTAACTAATATTTTTAGTATATTTAAATTCTAAACGCATCTTTTAACTTAAAACATCGTTCATGAAAAGACACCTCTACGCCCATAGCCCCTATCCTATCGTTCCTGAGGAACAGCGAACCAATGATTGGCGGTACCAATTGATGGAACTATCGGAAGATGCCCTTCTGAAAAAGGTAAACGCTATGCCTCGGGAGAAACTCATCGAATGGCTCGCATGGAATGACGTGTATGGAATCTTCCGTGATGAAGACAGCATCGCAGAAGGTTACGAGCCGCTCTCAAAAGAACATGCCGCCATCTGCGTTTTTGTCGTGGTGATGCGGAGTCGTGAGGGTTGGGATGGCAATATGGGCGGAATCTACGTAAAAGACATATCGTTAGCGGTGAGTACGGAGGTTTAACGGCAACAGATTTTAGCGAAAAACAAAACCAGCGTTGGAGTCGTTCTTCCATTACATGCTAGTTTTTACGTAAATTTACGTCATGCAAAGCTACGATGAGGAGGAACATAGAATAGAGGTTCCGCGTTTTGAGGAATCAGCCGGCTTCTATACCACTAAGCAGCGTAGCTTCAACATGTCCCGCATAAAGGGTAAAAATTCGAAGCCCGAAATGATCCTGCGGCGTGCTCTATGGGCAAAGAATTTCCGTTTTCGTTTGCATGATAAGACACTTCCTGGTTCTCCCGACATCGTTATCAAAAAATATAAACTGGCTATCTTCGTGGACGGTGAATTCTGGCATGGTTTCGAGTGGAAGAAAAGACAGGCGCAGATTAAATCCAACCGTCTGTTCTGGATACCAAAGATCGAACGCAACATGCAGAAGGACGAACTGGCCAACCGCGCACTGCGGAATATGGGTTACACGGTGTTTAGGTTCTGGTCGCAGGATATTCTAAAAGATCTTCCCAAGGTAATGAACCAGATCGAGCTGTTCTTGGAGACAAGGAAGATGTATAGGTAGGTTTTAAGGGGGGGAGTTCTAAAAATTCATTAATCTGTTCTTTATACAAATACAGAATATTGGTTTAGATAAAAGGGGGTGCTTGGACGAAAAAAAGGGGGAGTTCATGAAATTAAAAAGTTCTATCTTTACCCTATGCTTCACGTAACCTGTGCCATCATAGAACACAACAACAAATTCTTGATCTGCCAACGATCCGAGCGAATGAAACTTCCGCTGAAATGGGAATTTCCGGGCGGCAAAATTGAAAACGGCGAAAGCAAAGAAAATTGCTTGAAAAGAGAAATCCGGGAAGAACTAGGATTGGAGATTGAACTTGGATCGGCGCTTACTGTGGTAGAACACCAATATCCTGAATTTTCGCTCCGCCTCTACCCTTTTCTTTGTGATTGGACAGGCGGTTCGCTGGTTATTGCCGAGCATGCACAGGCCATCTGGGTTTCTCACGATGAATTAAAAAACTATGATTGGGCAGAGGCGGATGTGCCGATTGTGAATGAAATCATGCAATTATCGGGTTAGTAATATACAAATTGGAGGAGAAAGTGTCTTTGAAATAATAATTTTCACTTTAGAATTTGGAACAAGACATCTCGGATAATGTCGATTACAGTAGTGTTGCCTGGAAAAATGGTCGGTATGATACAGAACAGTTGAGTAATATCTATACGTCGAACGATACACGTGTGGCTAATATTATCGAAAACCTCGTGACATACTCGAAAGATTACCGCGACGTTTGTGCTGTTGGATTTTGCGTAAGCCAGGATCATGCAAAATATATGGCGAGTAAGTTCAACGACGCCGGGTTGCAACCAGACTATCTGATTGCTGAGAATGCAAATAGACGAGCGGATGTATTAAATGCACTCAGACGAAAAGATATCCACTATTTGTTCGTAGTGGATATTGTGAACGAGGGTGTAGATATTCCAGAAATTGATACCGTATTATTTCTAAGGCCAACCGAGAGTTTGACGATATTTCTGCAACAGCTGGGTCGCGGTCTTCGTTTCCATGATAACAAAGATATATTGACCGTATTGGATTTCGTAGGGAATGCGCGTGATGAGTATGATTTCGAAAATAAGTTTAGAGCGCTAATAGGAAAAACAAACACAACAGTATTATCGGAAATTGAGCGGGATTTCCCGCACCTTCCGCTGGGCTGTTCGATCGTGTTGGAGAAAAAGGCGAAAGAATATATCCTCGATAATATCAGGAAAGCTACACAGCTAGGTAAGCGCCAATTGATAGCTCGAATCCAAGGATTTCGCAACCATACTGACAAACCGCTCACCTTGGCAAACTTCTTAAAGTTTTATAATCTGGAGCTCAAGCATATTTATAAGCACTACGTATTCTCTACACTTTGTGCGGAGGCTTTTGGTATGGGTTTGGATAATGCAAATCTGGATCGTTATAAAGCGATGTTAACGAAAAAATGGATTGTGACGGAATCGCTTAGTTACTTCCGATTTCTTCTCGCTTTGATCGATGTTGATTTTGATTTAACCCAGCTTGCACCCACAGAGGAAAATCGCTTGATGGCGCTTATGCTACACTATGATTTTTATCAGACGGCTACTCATGAAATGACTTTGGAAGAGTCGATAAAAATCATCGGCTTGAATAAGGATTTGGTGGCGGAGATGAAAGAGTTTCTAGAAGTGAAAATCGATAAGATTGGATTTGAAGAGATTCCTTGTGTGGATTTGGGCTATGCTTTTCCTTTACAGATCCACGCATGTTATACAAGGGAACAGATATTAGTTGCCATGCGCTTAAGTACACTAGGCAAGAAAAGTTCGAATCGAGAAGGCGTAGCGTTGGATAAAGCGCTAAACACAGAAGCGTTATTTATCAATCTGAAGAAAAGTGAGGAGGACTTCTCTCCTACCACGTTATATGATGACTACGCCATCAACGAGCTGTTGTTCCACTGGCAGTCGCAAAATCAAACGGCTGATTATTCGGAAAAAGGTTTGTCCTACATCACGCAAAATGAAACCGGGAAAAAAATTCTTCTTTTTGTAAGGGAAGCTATCCACGATGCAGATGGTTTTACGCAAGGTTATGTGTTTATAGGCCCTGCCCACTACGTAAGCCATACAGGATCGAAACCGATGTCCATCCAATGGAAGCTAGAGGAACCTATTCCGGAGTACCTTTGGACGGCTTCGGCGAAGATGGTGGTGGGGTAGTCTGGCTCTTCCGTTACGCTTTAACTTATGATTTTAAGTACCGATAAATATCTATGACCAGGCTAATCAGCCCACCTATAAAAATATAACTCCACTACTTACGTAAAGGTAACCAACCGTCTTGACTGGCATATTTTGCCATCAATCCAAGTGCGATAATTGCTATAGAAGTGATTATGGATAAGCGGAGATATTTATTCGTAATGAAATATTGCATTATACGGTTAGGATTGTACTTCGTTAAAATTTGTTAAAATGGTTTTAGGCACAGGAATTTATAGTATTTCAGTAATTCATAATTTAGGTTAATAATTGGTTAGTTAGTAAAAATCCTGAAGCTCCCCGCTTCAGGATTTTTTGTTACTATTTCAGCTCTTCTATTTCTTCAGCAGATAAACCGGTAGCTTGGACGATATCCTCCACAGCCATATCCATCTTCTTCAGTTTTAAAGCGATAGCAAGGGCTTTCTGGTGCTCGCCTTCTTTCCGACCTTCTTGCAGTCCCTTCTCTCTCGCTTTTTCCTGTTCCAAAATGGCCGTCTGGCGGATCGACTCCGCATCCCACTTATTCTTTAAACTTGCATTGTACATATCGCGTTCCTCCTTATTTAACTTAGTATATGCCGCAATGGCAAAAAGTTTCTCAAAAACCGGCTTTCGGAGATAGGTAGGCAGCTTGTCCATTTTGGACGTGTTCTTCAGAACATGCAGCCACCTGTCCAGATCAACGGCCAGTTCCTGTTCGCCTTTGGTAAAATTAATCAATTCAACATAAATAAACCCAAGATGTTCATAAAAAACTTCGCCTGAATCTCTGTTACATAGACAGATGTCATGGAGATAGTCCGTGCTACTGGTGCCGTCAGGCATGGGAAAACCGTCCAACAGCACGATCACATAGACCTCGCTGATCGTATAGCCCCATCCACGTCGGTTACCTTTGGGTGCCTGGTCTGCAATCAGTTTGCTGCCGTAGTACAGCATCCGCTTTTTTAGATTCGTCTGCGGGGCCCGTTGGACTTCGATAATGAACTGTTCGCCGTCGCTGGCCGTGCACGTCAGGTCAAAAATTACCGTGCCGAATTCCTCGGTATCGCCTACGTGTTCGTTCTTGTTGTAATACAGGTCCTCGATGACCTTCCGTCCCCTGAACAGCTCGTTGAGAAAGGAAATCAATAGATCCTTGTTCGCCTCGGTTCCGAATATACGCTTAAAACCGAAGTCGGTCGTCGGGTCGATAAATACAGGTGTTGCCTGTTGCTTCATAATAAGTAAATTTTGATGTACATAAT
Source organism: Sphingobacterium corticibacterium (assembly GCF_004208525.1). Classification (GTDB taxonomy): domain Bacteria; phylum Bacteroidota; class Bacteroidia; order Sphingobacteriales; family Sphingobacteriaceae; genus Sphingobacterium; species Sphingobacterium corticibacterium. Next base: position 1,275,548 of record NZ_SGIT01000001.1, read on the forward strand.
TCTGATAATTGCGAAGCAAACTTAGGTAGTAGCACCCCTGAAATCCGGTAAACAAACGCTTATAGTCGTTTATAAACGTTTAAAAACGGCTACTGACTATTTAAAAAAAAACGTTCACCGATTTTTTTACCGCAGTTACCGAGAAATGCCGGAGCTTGGTCTAATCGTTATTCGGTAAATCTTCATCTCGCAATACCTTTGAGATATCAAATAAGAAATAGAAAAAATATTATACATAACACATTAAAAACTACAGATATGAGAACGACATTGAAAACTACATGGAGAACTATCGCAGCAGCATTGATCATGGTAACATCCCTAAGCTCCTTTGCTTCGGAAAAAGCCAATCCTCTGAAAAATGTAGAATCGGACATCGTAATTGGTTCCTATATGGATGCTGTTACCGTGGGTAGCATCGACCTGAACAAGTTTCTTTTCGCAGATGATTTCCAGTACAGCAACGTGAACAATAATGACAGCGCAGGCAAAAAGGAATACATCAAGTTCCTGAAGGCCAACAAGGGCAACAAATATGACTGCAAGAGCAGCTACGAGATCCTATCGCAGGACGGAAAGGTATGCGTAGCCAAAGCAACAATGGCATTTGATAACTTCACCCGCGTAGACTACATTACCCTGAACCAGGGAAAGGACGGATGGAAAGTAAGCAAAGTGGAAACGACTTATCCATAGAAGATTTTAAATTTTTGTTTCAATAGTGGGACACGTCGTGAGATATCTCCCAATGTTTAGTTTAGTTAGCAAAGCCTGCATGTGCAGGCTTTGGTTTTTTGTGTCCGCTAGTATTACAGTTTATCTATATATTGACCAATTCGTTTTATTAACACATCGAAATCTGGCTGTTCATTATAGTAAAGGGCTTTAGTCGCTAAGTAACGTTCTTTGAATCTTTGTCGCTGTTCGACAGAAGGTAATACAAAGGCGTCATTCTGTGAAATGGGAATTTCGTAATCTTTGATCGGAAATCTATTCTCCTTATGTACTCGATAGGCATCTGTATTAAGAAATTCTTGAACCGCCGCCAACTCTAACAGGCAATATACATCGTAATATTGACGCATTAGATTCGGTTTTTCTTCCCCCATCTCTTGTTCTTGTCGATATTTAGTGGCTATGGTTTGAAGCTTTTCTACAAAAGTATACCCCGGATGGTAGCAAGCAATATCATAAGCACGATTGTCGATCAACTGATTTCCTAAAGTAGAAAAAGCCCTATCAAACGCCCAGGAGGTAACAGTATGCTTACTATTCGGTGTGACCGTATCAAAACCTACTTCCAGTGATATTCCTTCGATTTCATTTGTTCCAAAATCGGCTCAAATAATTTCTTCGTCTTCGTATGTCCGTAACGACCTACTGCAAGCCTCAATTTATGAAGGTCCATAGCCTTCGCCTTAGTGATAGCGTTTTTTAAAACCATTTCCCGATCTTCTGCCAATGTATCAAGGTGATTAACCAAATCAACCAAAAGAAATTCCGGAGTAACCTTTTTAGGGAAATAGGGTGTTTTGTGAAAGAAAAATTTCTTCCCGTTTAAATCGACTTCACCATGACGTTTGTGATTATATACGACCCGTTTGTTATATAGTTGAGTAGTACCCAAATGCAATGCGTTATAACTATTAGGTGACGTTAATAAAAAACGATCATCTTTAAGAAAGCTTCGTACCAACACTTCATCCTCAGGAGGTACCGGTCCAAATACTGTTTGCTTGGGGTAATAATACATCCCTTGCGCTATCTTATCAAGCACTCCTTCTGTAACCAATTGCGCCAGATGCCTATCCACCGCATTGGAATATTTAGACAAATCTTCTCTACGATATACTTTACCTGGCTTTAATTGTTGCTTCAATTCAACTACTCTATTCATAGCAAGACCTCCTTTATCAGTTATCTTTATACAAAGATACGAGATAAGAAGATCAATTGCAAGAATTTCAATTTAAATTTCATGCACTTTATAAGAACAACTATCTATAAAGCAACATCTTGCAATGCATTAAATCTACCAGGCAACAAATATGACTGCAAGAGCAGCTATGAGATCCTATCGCAGGACGGAAAAGTATGCGTAGCGAAAGCAACAATGGCATTCGACAACTTCAGCCGCGTAGACTATATTACCTTGAACCAGGGCAAAGATGGCTGGAAGGTAAGCAAAGTAGAAACGACTTATTCATAAGACTTTAAATTTTTGTTTCAATAATGGGACACGTCATGAGATATCTCCCGATGTTTAGCTTAGTTAGCAAAGCTTGCAGACGCGGGCTTTGATTTTTTGTTGCCGTTAAAATCTTCCTTAATTTAATGTATAATGATTCTTTTGTATCGGGTTATTGGAAAAAACCAATTGCTGGGGAAATACTATAGATTAGATACTTATCGAAAAAAACACGATATTAGGATACTTTTTAACTAATAACCTTGTCGTTATGAAACGATTGTTTTTATTATTCGCGAGCCTCTTTGCACTATGCAACGCTAGGTCCCAGGAACTCAAACTTAAAGAGTCTCTCTCTCAAAACGAAACTAGTATTGTTGAACGCAGGATAAGCAATAAAGCTTTACTTCAACATACTTTAAACTATGCGCCACTCAGTTACGTTTCTCCGCCTTACTTAGATGTTGGCAATCCTAAAACAGCTTATATCCTTTCCGCTGACATTATGCCTCAATTTGTTATTGGTGGAGAATGGATGCCGATACCAATACATCTAACTCCAAGGTTTAAAGCAAGGATATTTCGAAATAATTTAGAAACCAATGATACTTCACTCCCCGTTAGAACACCGAGTTTTATGCCTGGTATGACAGCACATATACCACTGCAAGACTATAGTAAAGACACGGGTAAAATTAAGTATGCTAGTATTGCCATATTTCATCACTCCAATGGTCAGGATGGCGATGAATTCAATTCCGATGAGCGTATAAACTTATACAATGGAAATTTTTCCACAAACTACGTTGAACCAGCATTTCATTATAGAATACGGAGATTCCAAAGTATTGGCTCGACTGATTGCAGCGACCCAGAACCTAACTATTCAGAGTACTATTTCAAACTTGGTATGGAAAAACATTTCGTTACTGCGGAAAAGCTAAAATCTACTTACGGAGATTACCGTTTTAATTTCACGGTGAATTGGATTGGTGTGCGGAATTATTGCGATATGATAAATAAAAAACAAATTTCTAGTTCCTATTACAGGGAAAAACATCGTATTGTGTTCAGCAGTACATTTATAGCTGGAAATCGAGAGGGCGGGCTCAATGACTTTAACAAGCGGATTAATGTTAATATCAACTATAACTGGAGAATACCATCCTCGCCGAATACAGCATTATTTTTAGGAACGGGATACTATGGCAGTGATCCTTATAATATTTACTATCAGCAGAGTTATTTTTTCGTTCATGCAGGCCTTTCTCTAGGATTTTTCGTGACGCCTAATATGATTGGATTAAAATAAAAAGCAAGAGAAATGAAAAACATGGCAGTTATTATCGTATTATTCCTATTGTCGAAACCATTGTTTGCACAACAGCATAGTAATGTATTGTACGGAGAGCGAGACATCCATACAGATACAGGAAGTATATATCTTGACAAGGCCGGAATGATCTATCCGAAAGTGGGAATCCCCAACGATGAACTTAGGGAAGCAAACAGCAGTTTACAGGAGTGGTACAAAAAAAACGATAAAAAATTTGTAGAAATAGCTAGACTTTACAATTGCAACTTCGAGAGTTACAATGATATTAACGCAGCGATCTTGAACGACTCGATTATCGAAACGGTGACCAGGAATCTAAATAAGACATCGACCAATACGGCGACGTTTCTCATCCACGGGTTCAGAAAGCCTTTTGACCCACAAAATGGTGATTCCAGTTCGCCTGAAGATTTCGAAACGTTAGCCGCTACTTTCAAGAAGTTCAATTCCGCAAAGACGAAGATAGTGTCTGTATATTGGGATGCCCTATACGGATGCTGTTTTTCAGCGAGTGGCAAAAAGAACAAGCCATTATTTGAACTTTTCGAGCTGGCGCAGACACATGCGGAGAAAACGGGGAATACACTGCGAAAAATAGTCAGCAAGATTTCGAAAGACACATTAAACTTAATTTCACATAGTTTGGGTGCTAAAGTCGCATTGTACGCCCTTTTGGATATATCAAAAATTCCGATCAATACACCAAAAAACAGCCGAGTAAACATCTGCCTTGTCGCTCCTGCGATTTCTGGGGATCTGATCATAGAAAATTATATGAAAAGGCGACCAGGAAATGACATTTCTTCCGCAGACAATTACAATTTATACATCGCGTATAATGAGCATGATTTTGTATTGAGAAAGAAAGACAACAGAATCGGAATATTTGGTCCTGGCCCATATAGATATGGCAACACAACTTTAGGATGTAATTATAGAAGCGCTGCGCTAAAATTGCAATCGCAGTTTAACGCTCTATTTAAGTTTTCTGGTATAAAACTTTATGATTTATCTAACGTAGGAAAATGTCATTTAGTCAGCTGTTATTGCTTTGGAAATAACCTTGAAAAGGTTCTCGCCGATATGAAATATCGATAAGATTGGTTTTGAAGAGATTCCTTGTGTGGACTTGGACTATGCTTTCCCGTTGCAGATCCACGCATGTTATAACAAGGGAACAGATATTGGTCGCCATGCGCTTAAGTACACTGGGCAAGAAAAGTTCGAATCGAGAAGGGTTAGCGTTGAACAAAGAGCTAAACACAGAAGCGTTATTTATCAATCTGAAGAAAAGTGAGGAGGACTTCTCTCCTACCACATTATATGATGACTATGCTATCAACGAGTTGCTTTCCACTGGCAGTCACAAAATCAAACGGCTGATTATTCGGAAAAAGGTTTGTCCTACATCACGCAAATGAAACTGGAAAAAAAATTCTTCTTTTTGTAAGGGAAGCTATCCACGATGCAGACGGTTTTACGCAAGGTTATGTGTTTATAGGCCCTGCTCACTACGTAAGCCATACGGGATCGAAACCAATGTCTATTCAGTGGAAGCTGGAGGAACCTATTCCGGAATACCTTTGGACGGCTTCGGCGAAGATGGTGGTTGGGTAGTCAGGCTCTCCCGTTATGCTTTAACTTATGATTTTAAGTACCGATAAATATCTATGACCAGGCTAATCAGCCCACCTATAAAAATATAACTCCAGTACTTACGTAAAGGTAACCAACCGTCTTGACTGGCATATTTTGCCATCAATCCAAGTGCGATAACTGCTATAGAAGTGATTATGGATACCATACAAAAAAATAAAGATAACGGATTAATATAAATATACGGCATACATGCAACAGCGGAGATATTTATTCGTAATGAAATATTGCATTATACTGTTAGGATTATATTTCGTTAAAATTTGTTAAAAGGGCTTTACAAAAATAAGAAGGCACAGGAATTGATAGTATTTCAGTAATTCATAATTTAGGTTAATAATTGGTTAGTTAGTAAAAATCCTGAAGCTCCCCGCTTCAGGATTTTTTTGTTGATTACCGAACGCAAGCTGCCCGACGGTAAACAGCGCTTTGAACACTTTTGCATCTACCTATTAATGCTTCAATACATAAATAGAACTATCCTTTATTCTAAACCCAAGATTTTCGTAAAGCTTACGTGCTGCAATACGGTGGCTTTCCGTAAATAAAAGCACTTCCGTCAAATTCATTTCTCTAGAATACTTGAGCAGATGTTCTATCAATTTCCTGCCGATACCTTGTCCTCGGTATGCATTATCGACAACGACATCTTCGATCCAACCTTTGTTTCCAGATATAACACAATAGACAGCCATTGACGCAATACCAACTAGATTCCCGTCTTGAAAACCTCCTATGAGATAAACGCCATTGTCCGCCCGCAAGACTTGGGAAAGATCCTGATACTTTTTTCCGGGACTTAACTGTCTATATAAGGCTATAATTTCTTCGCGAATAGTATGATCAATATTAGAAAGATCGAGTTCTTTAATTTCCATAGTTCAACGTTTGTTAATAAATACACAAACATAAACATAAAATTCACTACATTGTGATTCATCGTTTAAAACATGAGTAGAAAATGCAATCAAACACGACAGCTATAAAAAGAAAAAATATTATAACTATTCAACATCCCGAATCTGTGCATCATACCAATGGAATGGTTGGTTCATGGACAGATTGGGAACTTTCTGAAAAAGGGAAGCGCTTAGCGGAAAATATTTCTAGTCATTTGAAGCAAACGATTCACCATGAAAACTTCGTTATCTATTCTTCTACTCTGAAGAGAGGGGTACAAACAGCTGAAATTGTAGGAAAAAAATTAGGGCTGTTTCCTAAATTAACAGCATCGCTAAAAGAACGAGGGCTTGGAGCAGCTATCGGCAAATCTGTACAATGGCTCAAGGACAATATAGAACAAGAAGAATTGACGGTTTATGATAAGTGCTTCGCTGATGCGGAATCGAGATATGATGTTTGGAAAAGATTACTACCGTTCTATGAAGAGATCATCACTAATGAGGAAGAAAATATAATCATCGTATCTCATGGCGATACACTAAGTATATTTAATGCGATGTGGCTTGGATTGGATATAGAATTGCTCAACAAAATTGACCTCTATGGAACAAGCGGGGGTGTTTCTTTTTTGTATCAAGATAATAGGGGTAAAAGAATAATCAAAAGATTAAGTGATACATCATTTATGTATCCTATTGCAAATCCTTAAATAAAAAATCCTGAGGCTTCCCGCTTCAGGATTTTTTGCTCATTACCGAACGCCTACTGTCCATCGGCGAACATCCGGAAATCCCCCTAAAAAACACAAATATCTTTAAAACAATATATTGCGCACTTTAGCAACTGGCTTGCAATCCTTTTGGCATGAACAGACAAGTAGATATCTGCATAATGCATTCACCGATTTTTTCACCGCAGTTACCGAGAAATGCCGGAGCTTGGTCTAATCGTTATTCGGTAAATATGCCCACTACCCTACCTTTGAAGTATCAAATAAGAAATAGAAAAAATAATATATACATCACATTAAAAACGACAGACATGAAAACGACATTGAAAACTATCGCAACAGCATTGATCATGGTAACATCCCTAAGCTCCTTTGCTGCCGAAAAAGCCAATCCTTTGAAAAACGTGGAATCGGGTATGGTAATCGGCTCCTATATGGAAGCTGTTACCGTGGGTACCATCGAGCTGAACAAGTTCCTTTTTGCAGATGATTTCCAATACAGCAACGTGAACAACAACGACCGTGCCGGCAAAAAGGAATACATTAAGTTCCTAAAGGCCAACAAGGGCAACAAATATGACTGCAAGAGCAGCTACGAGACCCTGTCGCAGGACGGAAAGGTATGCGTAGCCAAAGCAACAATGGCATTTGATAACTTCACCCGCGTAGACTACATTACCTTGAACCAGGGAAAGGACGGATGGAAAGTAAGCAAAGTGGAAACGACTTATCCATAGAAGATTTTAAATTTTTGTTTAGTTTAGTTAGCAAAGGCTGCAAATGCAGGTTTTGATTTTTTTGTTGTCGCTCAAATCTTCCTTAATAATTTTTATATTCGTATCCAATTACGAATATATTTCCAGGACAAAACTAATCATGACCAATACATTAATCGAACCAACGGAAACGCAAGGTATGCTTCGCCCGAATACAAAGCAAGCTGAAAATGCCATTATAGGGTTGAAATGCGTACTCATAATGGAGTTTGTATCGATTTTTTTCCTTTATCTCGAATACAGTCTTTTATCTTCCGTATCTTCCAAGCCAACATCGGAAGAAGCTATTAATGCTAATTATGACCAACAACAGTTCTTCTCGATAATAAGTCTATTTGTTTATTTTATATCGATAGTTACATTTCTGAAGTGGTTCAGGCGAGCCTATTACAATTTGGGTATAAGGGTTAGCTCCCTATCATGCTCGAATATAAGAGCTGCTATCAGTTGGTTCATCCCGATTGTGAGCATATATAAGCCATACCAGATTTTGAAGGAAATGTATCGAAAGACAAATTACTTGTTGGTTCAGAGGTATCCCGAAACCGAAGGAATATTGCCCATGAAGTTACTTCATGTTTGGTGGTTCTTTTATATAGTTCTGAATATCATCGCTTTCATTTTGACATATTTGTACCTTAATATCGATTCAGTAAAAGATATACTGACTATAAACGGGATAAATACGGCATTTTCTTTAGTTAATATATCGCTGTCGATCTTAACAATAAAAGTGGTGCGCCGATATGCAGAAGCAGAAAGACTAATGGCCAGAATCCGGGATGAGAATAATGAGATCTAAAATGAGATTTATGGTTTGTTCTTATCAAGAATATGTTTAAGCGTGAACAATGTGGCCATGTGGCTGTCAAAAGAGCATACAGCCATCTGCGTTTTTGTCGTATTGGTTGGCAATCGTCACGGTGAGGCCGGCAATATAGGCGAGATTTACGTAAAAGATTTGTCGTTAGCGGTTAGTACGGAGGCATAAAAGTCATCCATTTGTTAACATGTGTTAAACCTACACTAAGTAATGCAAATGGTACGCTTACACGCAATTTTGCAGAAGAGAATAAAATAGTTATTTTAGGAGAGGTTATTAATCTTTGAGAGTTTATGAAATCGTGGAGTTCAAAGTCTCATCAATCAAATTGATTGCCTCCAAAAAAATGTTATGAAATTCGACAAACTAGTTATTAGCATACAAGATACCCACGAGGAGTTACAACGTTCTGCCGTGAAAGCGGTGAACCAAGCGCTCACCGTGCACAACTGGTTGATCGGCTTATACATCGTCGAATTTGAACAAAAAGGTAAAGACCGTGCGAAATATGGTGAACGGTTGTTGCCGGAGCTCTCTGAATCTGTTAAGATAAGGAACTTGTCGGTTACGAATTTAAGGCTTTGTAGACAGTTTTACACGACATATCCACATCTTCTGCCAGCTGTTAAAGAAGTATTAAATAACCACGTGATGCAAGTCAATCGAATTGGTCAGACGATGACTGACCAATTACAAGAAACTGACTTACAAATAATTGAAATTCATCAGTCGATAACTGATGAATTGAATCGCCAGAAAAGAAACCCTAACGGAGAAAATGGTCATCTTGTAGATCCTTTAGAAATTCTGTCCAAGATATCGTTTACTCACCTCGTGCAGCTACTTACACTTCATGACATGAATAAGCGTACATTCTACGAATTAGAATGTATTGAGCGATCTTGGAGTGTTGACGAGCTGAAAAGACAGATCAATACACTATACTACGAACGAAGCGGAATAAGTAAAAACCGGATCAACTGTCCAAAGTTGTCAACCAGAAAGCATAATATGTATACCAAACTCAAATACTTAACCTATTTTTCTTTAATCGCATTACTATTCAATGGATGCAGTAAGGACGATAATGATACAGACGCTGTCGTCAAGTTAGAAAATACGACTTGGGTGGCGACAATGACAGATGATAATCCGAGCACGAATCCTTTTGGCGAATTTGGCATGAATGGCCTTAATCAGTATTACCCCTGGTCGGAATGCCATATGGATGATTCGTTCATCTTTTTAAAAGACCGATTATCTATAAACGATAACGGAACTGTATGCGATGATGGATTGGATCTTATTTTCGAAACAAAGAACCAACCCTACTCCTACAATCCGGAAACAAAAAAATTGACCGTAGGCAGCGGAGATGATGTAGCTGTTCTTGACGTTTACGAATTGAATCAGGATAGATTGAAATTGGGGCTTACCATTCCGACAGGGACTGGTTTTGGTAATATTGTATTCTTGTTTAAGCGGAAATAGGTTGGAGAAGCAATTATGAACAAGAGTATTGGGTAGAGCGTTTATCCCAAAGATATTAGCGCACTCATAATGTAAACAATTGTTAAACATGAGTCATGGATATCAAAACGAAATTTCGACATGGGATCGGGAAGATGCTGATATTGCATTTACTTATCAATATGTACTTAAGAGACATTGAGCGTTGTTGGATTGAGCGTGAAAATTGCCCTAAAATGAAGATAAAACCATATATATTTAACGGCTTCCTGCTGGTAACCCCTGTACTGGTATGGAATGTTTTTCTAACGCGGTTTCTTCCATGGCCATTTAACTCGAAAGAGTTTAGCGCAGATATTCCCAATTTATTTCTGTATGCTGAGCTGCTTTTCAGGGCTCTGCTCTTTCTTACTATTTTTCTGATGCCATTGAAAACAGGTTTTAAAAAACAGGTAGCGGGATGGTGTATTTACGCTACCGGCTTACTTCTTTATGGGTTGAGTTGGATTTTTCTGATAAACTGCACACTGTATTTTCCTGATAATACAACCTTTTCATTTTTGCTTCCTTCCCTGACACCCGTTGTATGGATTGCCGGCATTATTATGGTTACGGATAATTTTAGCTTCGGATTACCCTACAACAGGATTGTACCGATATTAGTATCACTCTGCTTTCTTTTTTTTCACAATTTAAATATCATACTTGCACTAGGGAACTTATATTAACTTATTTTTACCTTCAATTTTTCTGAAAAAGATACATCAATAAAAAATAGAAAAAATGGCAGTACCCATCAATAAAGAGGAGTTACAATCTGCAATACAAATCAATTACGGTAAACTTCGCAAAGAACTCCTTTCGATTGCACCTGAACTGACAGATGCCAAAGAACTCGAAGGACATGCCAAGGACAGCTCGATGAATGTCAAGAACCTCGTGTCGTACCTCATCGGCTGGGGCGAACTCGTATTGAAGTGGATCGCTGGCAAAGATGCCAACGAATCGGTTGACTTCCCAGAAACCGGCTACAAATGGAATCAACTGGGGCAACTGGCAAAAAAATTGTATACAGATTACAACCATTTGAACTATAGCCAACTTTGCGAAAAACTGGATCATGTGGTCGACCAAATCCAACAGATCATCGAACAAAAATCCAATACCGAACTTTATGAAGTGAGCTGGTACGAAAAGTGGACATTGGGCAGAATGATACAGTTTAACACCGCATCGCCCTATACCAATGCCAAAGGACGCATACGGAAATGGAAAAAAGAAAAAGGCTACAATAAATGAATTAAAATATGACAGCTCAAAAAACAAATCCGGTCGTTTATTTTGAAATACCGGTCAACGATATGCAACGAGCTATCACCTTTTACCGAGCGGTATTTGGTTTCACCTTCGAGCAAGAAGAATTGGATGGCTATGATATGGCTTTCTTTCCGCTCAACGAGGATCAGCCCGGCATCACGGGAGCACTCGCCAAAGGTGATGTGTACCAACCCTCCCACCAAGGAGCGATACTGTATTTTTATACAGAAGACATCGACAAAGCACTTGTAAATGCCTCTCTTTTAGGAGCACAGATGTTGTACCCCAAAATGATCAATACTGATCACGGTTTTATTGTGGCCGAGATCGAAGACAGCGAAGGAAACAGAATTGCACTCCGACAACCCTACCTATAGTTGTAGGGTGCTTCAAACCTACCGTTTGTAATAGTTATCGAAGTGAAAGGAGGTGCGTATGATCCGGTAGTCAATGTCCCGGAGAATGTGCCTTTAACACCGTAGTGGCCTAGCTCGGTAACCGTTAGCTTAAGTGAACCGCCTTTATTAGTGGCACTAAACTCACGCAAACCACCACTCGTAGGTATAGTAAGTTCGGAATAGAGCATTTCGGTATCCGCGGAAGTGTAGGTTACACCTTCTTGAATATGTTCGTGGATCAATTGAAAACTTATGTTCGGACGTACCCCATTATGTCCTGGTTCGCCTTCACCCCACACGGTGACAAAATGAACAATATCCTCTGAGGGTGGATCATTGCCGTTGACTCCGAAATCATATTTGACATCTTCGCCATTCAGCTGGAAGTGAATCAGTCCTTCGATCCGATCACCTGAATCCTCATCTTTCGAGCATCCAAAAAACAATAGAGAAATAATCAGTGTAAAAAAAACGTACCGTTTCATTATTTAGAAATTTTAGTGTAACAAAAAACTAAACGCAGTAATAATCATAAGTTTACGATATCTGCCTGCACCGTCGAAGATCAACATAAAATGGTTAAAAACACAAAAAAACATCCATTTTACCGGTTTTCAGGGATACAGGTGCACTGTCGACACGGTACGCTTAATACGCAGCATTCCAGCTGTTCTTTGTATTCGATGTAAGTTTCTTTGTATTACACGAGGGAGGTATCTCCCATCATTCGTATAGCAAAATATAGGAATCGCAAATAAGTTGTTTGGTTTCCATTTATGTAGTAGAGGTAGGAAGGGCTTTCTGGTAGATGAGATTACACCATACTAAGCCATACGGGATCGAAACCGATGTCCATACAATGGAAGCTGGAAGACCCTATTCCGGAGTACCTTTGGACGGCTTCGGCGAAGATGGTGGTTGGGTAACCTTAAGTACATTGACCATTTGTTTATAGATCGGCCATTTCCCGTACTCTTGATTCCGAAATAGTAATAATAATTTGTAGAGTGGTATTATCAAAGCTGATACGAATAAAATAAACATACATGATCGCATAAACTCATCTTCAATATTTCCAACCAAAACGATTCTAATATCGTCATTAAAGAGCCCCACTGCTCCACCGATTAAAACCATTAAAAATAGTATTTCTTCTAAGGATTTCTTGCGGTGTTTTTCCAACTCATCAATCAGGTGTTGCCATTGTTCGGGTGTACTTACGCCATGTTTCATGAGAAATTCTTTAAGACCCAGATATCGAAGATTATAGACAAACACTGAAAAGGAAAGCTGTTCCGGATTATGTTGCGCACGAAGCCATTTTTCCTGCTTTTTGTCCATAAATTTAAAATAATATTGTATTCCGAAAAGGTAGATAATATACAATCCAATAAAAATAATCACATTAATCATTCTTTCACTACCTAGTATCGGATAGTTATATATTCCCAGTCCAAAAGCAAAAATAATTAGTAGCGGTATAAGCACAACACACAATATCTGGTTTCTGTGTTTCTTATATCCACCACCATTTATCAATGCTTGGTAAGACAAATTATCACGATAAAACTTGTAAAGATCGAGTATGGAGAGATTAGTCATGGTACAAACATAAAAAATTGTCCGTAAATCAACAGAGGTAATGTGACGATAGATACCACTTGCAGTAACAGTCTTTCAGGAATTTAGGGTAGTTACTTTTCGTCATTTGTATTTTTAGAATTGTAGCCTACGTATACTTCTCCAAACACCGGAATGGTTATAATTCTTATTAAATATGTCTAGAAAAAGTCCATCCGCGTTTGTTCCAAAATAGATATAACAATAACCAGCAAAAACACATAGCGCCTATGGGAATATAGGAGTTGGCTGGTAACGGAATGTTAGTCAATACACTGAAACTGAAGTGCAGAGCGATGGCACTAACTAAGCTTTTCGTTCTTTTTGTTACCTTCAACGCCAAAAAACTGCCGACAAGCAGAACCAAAATAAAAACAAATTCTTTCTGAAGGGAATACGGACCATACATGAAGGATAAGTGCCATAGATACCATATAATACCAATTACGACAGATTTTTGTCCGTATTGGTTGGCGATCGTCACCGGGAGGCCGGCAATATAGGCGAGATTTACGTAAAAGATTTGTCGTTAACGGGTAGTACGGAGGTATAAAAGTCATCCATTTGTTAATATGTGTTAAACATACACTAAGTAATGCAAATGGTACGCTAATTGTGTTTATATTTGTACTTCATAATTTAGGTTTATAATTGGTTAGTTAGTTAAAAATCCTGAAGCTCCCCGCTTCAGGATTTTTTGTTATTATTTCAGTTCTTCTATTTCTTTAACGGTAAGTTTTGTAAATTTTGCTATCTGTTCTACAGCAATGCCCTCTTTTTTCATGTCACAGGCAATGGCAATCGCTTTCTGGTGCTCACCTTCCTTTAGACCTTCTTTCAGACCTTCTTCACGACCTTCTTCACGACCTTCTTGCCGTCCTTCTTCAAGCCCCCTCGCTCTAGCCTTTTCCTGTTCCAAAACCGCCGTCTGACGGATCGACTCCGCATCCCACTTGTTCTTTAAACTTGCATTGTACATATCGCGTTCCTCCTTGTTTAACTTACTATATGCCGCAATGGCAAATAACTTCTCAAAAACTGGCTTACGAAGATAGGTCGGAAGCTTATCCATCTTGGACATGTTCTTCAGAACATGCAGCCACCTGTCCAGATCAACCGTCAGTTCCTGTTCGCCTTTGGTAAAATTAATCAATTCGATATAAATAAACCCAAGATGTTCGTAAAAAACTTCGCCCGAACCCCTGTTGCAGAGACAGATGTCATGGAGGTAGTCCGTGCTACTGCTGCTGTCGGGCATAGGAAAGTCGTCCAACAGCACGATCACATATACCTCGCTGATCGTATAGCCCCATCCACGCCGGTTACCTTTGGGCGCCTGGTCTGCAATCAGTTTACTGCCATAGTATAGCATACGTTTTTTTAGATTCGTCTGCGGGGTTCGCTGTACCTCGATAATAAACTGTTCGCCGTTGCTTGCCGTACACGTTAGGTCAAAAATGACCGTACCGACCTCCTCGGTATCACCTACGTGTTCGTTCTTGTTGTAAAAAAGGTCCTCGATGACCTTCCGTCCCTGGAATAGCTCGTTGAGAAAGGAGATCAACAGATCCTTGTTCGTCTCGGTACCGAATATACGCTTAAAACCGAAGTCGGTCGTCGGATCGATAAATACAGGTGCTGCCTGTTGCTTCATAATAAGTAAATTTTGATGTACATAATTCTGATAATTGCGAAGCAAACTTAGGTAGTAGCACCCCTGAAAGCCGGTAAACAAACGCTTATAGTCGTTTAAAAACGGCTAATGACTATGTTAAAAAAACGTTCACCGATTTTTTCACCGCAGTTACCGAGAAATGACGGAGCTTGGTCTAATCGTTATTCGGTAAATCTGCCCACCGCCCTACCTTTGAGATATCAAATAAGAAATAAAAAAAATAATATACATAGCACATTAAAAACTACAGATATGAGAACGACATTGAAAACTATCGCAGCAGCATTGATCATGGTTACATCCCTAAGCTCCTTTGCTTCGGAAAAAGCCAATCCTTTGAAGGACGTGAAATCGGACATGGTAATTGGCTCCTATGTGGATGCTGTTACCGTGGGTAGCATCGACCTGAACAAGTTCCTTTTTGCCGATGATTTCCAGTACAGCAACGTGAACAACAACGACCGTGTGGGCAAAAAGGAATACATTAAGTTCCTAAAGGCCAACAAGGGTAACAAATATGACTGCAAGAGCAGCTATGAGGTCCTATCGCAGGACGGAAAGGTATGCGTCGCCAAAGCAACAATGGCATTCGACAACTTCACCCGCGTAGACTACATTACCTTGAACCAGGGAAAGGACGGCTGGAAGGTGAGCAAGGTGGAAACGACTTATCCGTAAGACTTAAATTTTTGTTTCAATAGGGACATGTCGTGAGATATTCCCCAGTGTTTAGTTTAGTTAGCAAAGCCTGCAAGTGCAGGCTTTGGTTTTTTGTTGTCGCTCAAATCTTCCTGAGAGGTATATTAAATAAACCGTCTGATAAAACTTTAATACCTGCATAACTTTTGTGTTTTTGTTCTTACCAAGAATACGTTTAAGCGTGAACAATGTGGCCATGTGGCTGTCAAAAGAGCATACAGCCATCTGCGTTTTTGTCGTATTGGTTGGCAATCGTCCCGGTGAGGCCGGCAATATAGGCGAGATTTACGTAAAAGATTTTTCGTTACCGGGTAGTACGGAGGTATAAAAGTCATCCATTTGTTAACATGTGTTAAACCTACACTAAGTAATGCAAATGGTACGCTAATTGTGTTTATATTTGTACTTCATAATTTAGGTTTATAATTGGTTAGTTAGTTAAAAATCCTGGGGCTCCCCGCTTCAGGATTTTTTATGCAGCTCCGCTCCGCGCCTCTTGGACGTGTGCTGAAAGGATATAAAACTAAAAATATTTCGATACCGACTATGTAAAGCTATCGCAAGCAGGAGCAGTTTGTTTTTCAAAGTTGTTTTCGTATTTTTGGGATATAACCAACTATAATATGCCATGGCTAAGAATAAAACAATAAACGTCAAAGGAATTGATATACTATTGTATCAAAATAATGATGAAGATTTCATTTCTCTTACTGATATCGCAAGACATAAAGACGCTTTACATACGGACTCTATCATTCAAAATTGGATGAGAAATCGTAATACCATTGAGTTGTTGGGTTTTTGGGAAACGATTTACAATACAGATTTTAAACCCCTCGAATTCGAGGGGTTTAGAAAACAAGCCGGATTGAATAGCTTTGTGATGACACCTAAACGAATAGTATCACGAAATCTGTCCAATGGAGAGAAGTATGCAAGAGACTTTGGTAATTTGCAAATTGTCTTTACGCATGTGAAGACCATATTTAGGACAATCGTACAGTCTTTGGGCGTAATTGGTTAGTTAGTTAAAAATCCTGAGGCGGGGAGCTTCAGGATTTTTTTTGTTCGTTACCGAACACCTGCTGTCCGCCGGTGAACAACTTGAAATTCCCCTAAAAAAATACAAACACCTTTAAAACAACATATTAAATACTTTGGCAACCGGCTTGCAATGCTTTTGGCATGAACAAACAAGTAGATATCTGCATAGCGCATTCACCGATTTTTTTACCGCAGTTACCGAGAAATGCGGGAGCTTGGTCTAATCGTTATTCGGTAAATCTGCCCACCGCCCTACCTTTGAAGTATCAAATAACAAATAGAAAAAACAATATACATAGCACATTAAAAACTACAGACATGAGAACGACATTGAAAACTATCGCAGCAGCATTGATCATGGTTACATCCCTAAGCTCCTTTGCTTCGGAAAAAGCCAATCCTTTGAAGGACGTGAAATCGGACATGGTAATTGGCTCCTATGTGGATGCTGTTACCGTGGGTAGCATCGACCTGAACAAGTTCCTTTTTGCCGATGATTTCCAGTACAGCAACGTGAACAACAACGACCGTGTGGGCAAAAAGGAATACATTAAGTTCCTAAAGGCCAACAAGGGTAACAAATATGACTGCAAGAGCAGCTATGAGGTCCTATCGCAGGACGGAAAGGTATGCGTCGCCAAAGCAACAATGGCATTCGACAACTTCACCCGCGTAGACTACATTACCTTGAACCAGGGAAAGGACGGCTGGAAGGTGAGCAAGGTGGAAACGACTTATCCGTAAGACTTAATTTTTTTGTTTCAATAGGGACATGTCGTGAGATATTTCCAAGTGTTTAGTTTAGTTAGCAAAGCCTGCAAGTGCAGGCTTTGGTTTTTTTTGAGGTGTTAACAAATGTTGGTTTAAAAGCTTTAATTTCGCACGAACTAAATTAACTGTTATATGAATATTGAAAGGCTTTTGACAATATCCGATGTATGCTTAGGAGCAATATGGTAATAGGACATGCCTACGGTACGATCACTTCCTTAAACGCGATACTGGATGACTCGGCTCCACAAGTTTACTATTCGACGATCCTAGAAAAGCATTCGGAAGGGAGACGCACTCCAGCAAGTTTTCTGCTCGGACCGTGGGGGCAAAAAAAGACCAAAATAAGATAGATGTGTCTAACAAATTTCTTCCGAGATCATCAGGTTAAAGACAAAATAACAATCTTCATGTTCGACGGAAAATTTGGAATTCCGTGGTATACAATAAACGAATTATAAGCTACGACTAGGGAGAAGCTGATGTGCCTATTGTTAGGGAAATATCGCACATAGGGTCGCACTTGTTAAGATATGTTAAAAGACTGTTATAAAATAAGAAAGGCACGCGAATTGATAGTATTTTAGTAATTCATAATTTAGGTTAATAATTGGTTAGTTAGTTAGTTAAAAATCCTGAAGCTCCCCGCTTCAGGATTTTTTTTATGGCAGCTCCGCTCCTCGCCTCTTAGACGTGTCCCAGAAGGATATAAAACTAAAAAGATTTCGATGCCGCTGCATAATTGGGCAGAAGTCTTTCTTCCTGAGTTTGGTTGGCTTATACATTGATCTACGTAGGTGTTTTTTCTTCTGGAGCGGAGCGATACAATGAGGTCATGAAGGATTATCTAAAACGGAAGAATGGTCCGGGATGGGAGGAATGAATATCATAAAAAAGGCGGTTTAATCCGTAACACTGTAAAACACTAAGCCGGCTCATCAGCTACTGGCGATTCTAGTGCAATGCTTCTCGCTTTATTAAGCAATAATGCACAATCACGACGACTCGAAAAATTTTGAAAAATGATATTTTAAGATTAATATTGATATCACTGTTGCTAAAACATGAAAATAATGACTTCAAATATTTATGCTACACAAGGATATGTTATCTTCAAAAACTTCTTTAAAGAAAATGAATTGCTCAAATTAGAATATATATTAGAAAAATTTCACAACGTATGGTTAAGTAATAATCAAAAGGATTACAAAAATGGGCTCATAAATAGTCACAGCATTACCTCGAGCAGCTATATAAATGAGGAAGAAAGACTTTTCATTTTTAAATTTATCTCAAAAAGAAATATTGAAAAAATTGTCGGTGAAATTTTTCCGGATGAAGCATTATTTTTAAACACGCAATTATTTTTTGAACCTTTTAATCGAAATCAGCATAATTATTGGCATCGGGATATCCAATATACGGGAAGGTCTATCAACGAGCAGAAGCAAAAAATCAAAACAGAAAATATTGTTCATTTTAGAATTCCATTAAGACGGGAATTAGGGATAGAATTAATTCCTTCTACTCATAAGGAATGGGATACAGATGAAGAATTCGAAACGAGGCTTTCTTTGAACGGAAGAAAACCGAGTGATAATTTACAACGCGGTAAAATTATACAAATGGACAGAGGCGATTTACTCGTTTTTTCGGCTAATATGATTCATAGGGGATTGTACGGAAATAATCGCCTAACTTTTGACATCATCTTTTGCGATAACACGCAAGACTTTAAATCATTCCTAAACATAAATGATTGTCCAAATACCGAAGAGATGGAGTCATTAAAAGAATCAAAAATATTTAAGAAATATATTATATAAAAAAGCCAATACCGAACTTTATGAAGTGAGCTGGTACGACAACATTCAAGACCGGATTTCTCGATTATGAGTCGCTTGCTCGCATCTACCTTAAAAGGCAATTCATAGTGCAACGATCCGATGGACTGGCGGTTCGCTAGCTATTGCCGAACACGCACAAGCGATTTGGGTTGATAGAAGCGAATTACAAAATTACGACTAGGCAGAAGCGGATGTGCCGATAGTAAAGGAAATACTGCATAAATGACGAGACTTTTGTTAATATGTGTTAAATATACACTTACAGGAAACGAAATGCATGCTTTAGTCGTTATATTTGTACTTCATAATTTAGGTTTATAATTGGTTAGTTAGTTAAAAATCCTGAGGCTCCCCGCTTCAGGATTTTTTTGTTCATTACCGGACACCTGCTGTCCGACCGTGAACAACCGGAAATCGCTCCAAAAAACACAAACACCTTTAAAACAATACATTGAGCACTTTGGCAACCGGCTTGCAATGCTTTTGGCATGAACAAACACGTAGATATCTGCATCGCGCATTCACCGATTTTTTTACCGCAGTTACCGAGAAATGCGGGAGCTTGGTCTAATCGTTATTCGGTAAATCTGCTTCTCGCTATACCTTTGAAGTATCAAATAAGAAATAGAAAAAACAATATACACATTACATTAAAAACTACAGACATGAGAACGACATTGAAAACTATCGCAGCAGCATTGATCATGGTTACATCCCTAAGCTCTTTTGCTTCGGAAAAAGCCAATCCTTTGAAAGACGTGGAGTCGGACATGGTAATTGGCTCCTATATGGAAGCTGTTACCGTGGGTAGCATCGACCTGAACAAGTTCCTTTTTGCCGATGATTTCCAGTACAGCAACGTGAACAACAACGACCGCGCAGGCAAAAAGGAATACATCAAATACCTGAAAACCAACAAAGGTAACAAATATGACTGCAAGAGCAGCTACGAGATCCTATCGCAGGACGGAAAGGTATGCGTCGCCAAAGCAACAATGGCATTTGATAACTTCACCCGCGTAGACTACATTACCTTGAACCAAGGAAAGGACGGCTGGAAGGTGAGCAAGGTGGAAACGATTTATCCGTAAGACTTAAATTTTTTGTTTCAATAGGGACATGTCGTGAGATATTTCCAAGTGTTTAGTTTAGTTAGCAAAGCCTGCAGATGCAGGCTTTGATTTTTTGTCACCTGTCATTACTCTATTATCCGAGCAAAGGAAGAGGTGATATACGGGTTCAGTCAAAACATTCCGAGATCCGATGTGTTTACATGATAGTAAATTATCAATTAATATGATATTAAAATATTGGCTTCAAGAGTTTGAGCAAGAATCAGAAAATACGCGTAAACTACTTCAGTCTGTGCCACAGAAGGATCTTGATTACCGGCCATCCGATATTTCGTGGACAATGGGCGAACTTGCACAACATATCGCTACCATATACTATTGGTACGTAGGAACACTCACACAGGACGTCTATGATATTACAAGCGATCATCTAGAACGAGGCAGTCCGAACGACATAAAAGCAACATTGACACTCTTTGAAGATAATGTGCAAAAAGCAAGACAGGCGCTAACATCAATCACGGAAGAGCAGGTTTCAGACGAATGGACGATGAAAGCAGGAGGCAAAGTTGTTCTTGGGCCCATGCCGCGTGGAATAGTCGCTAGGAGTTTTCTTTTTAACCACCTCTATCATCATCGAGGAGAAATGATCGTATATCTGCGCGCCACAGGCAATAAGGTTCCGGGGCTATACGGGCCGACTTATGAAGACAGTATAACTTAGCTATCGATTAAGCCTACCATAGGCTGGAAATTATTATTCATTGGAAAGGACACTTGTTAAGATATGTTAAAATGCTGCTATAAAACAAAAAAGGCACACGAATTGATACTACTTTAGCAATTCATAATTTAGGTTAATAATTGGTTAGTTAGTAAAAATCCTGAAGCTCCCCGCTTCAGGATTTTTTGTTCAATACCATGCGTAACCAAAGCAACAATGGCCTTCGATAACTTCGTCCACGTATCTTGAATGCCAGGATTTTTATAATTTCAATCACTATGACTTATGTACTTAATTGCAGATAAAGCCAGAATTTTAAATTACAGGGTTAAGGCAAACTATCCATTTTATTTGGTGAGGTGTAAAAAATAAAATACTCTTTCAAAAGGAATCTATAAGGTTCTATACCGTGATGAAAATATTTTGGCCCGTCTTTATAATAGTTCCAATATTTTTCATTGACGGCCAATATTATGGGCACTCCTGGACGCACAAAGTACGTGCTACCAACAGCCTCTGGTAATTGCAATTCAGGAAGAATATTATGAATAAATTTCCCCAAATAGTTGCCAAGATATTTTTGATAAGCGTCTGACGATTTTTTAGCACGCTTCTTCATCCTATTGAAAGCGCTCTTGAGCATTATTCTTTTAAGAAAAGGCAACTCATCAAACCGCTTCATCAAGTTAAGAATAGGATTGGGCTCATTCATGTCAATATCGACCTGCTGCGTGGTAAAGGGCATTTCGGGAACAGGGTCTGCCGTATTTACGATACTAAAGCTCCACTGGGATAAATTGGCATTATCATAATCGTAAGCAAAATACATATTGCCCATCTTAGGGGCAGCACTTGCGTATGTTTTTACAAAAATGTCTGGATAAACTGACTGTTTCTTCATTTGCATAAGCCAGGCACTGAAATAGTAACACAATGCCCCTCCTTGCGAATGCCCTCCTATGATAAACTTTCGATATCCACTATTATATAGCTGTCTGATCTTTGGGGTAAGGTACTCACCCAGATAAGCAAATCCAATCAAGAACCCAGCATGGACAGTTGAACGATCATCAGATGCCAAAACATATTCAAAGGAACGATCCTTAGCTGTCTTAACAACGCCTTTAGCTGGAACCATCGCGCAATAAAAGTCTTGCAAGATAGACCCTCTATCGGACGTCGTGCCCCGAAGTGTAATTACAACAGTAGAATCCTTCCTAATCCAAATATCGGCACGGTTGTCTAAACCAAGACTGGGTGTGCGATGATATATAGCATATCCTTCAACCATGTCCTCAAATTTGCTATCCAACGCGGTATCGAGAAAAGCAAGATTAAGTTGCAAGACTGCATCGCATTCCTGTGCATTGAAACCCGGTCCATACTCGAAAGATCCGGCATAGGAAACGCCAGCAAAGTGGAAAGACAGTAAAAATAAAAAGCCAAACAACGCATTGCGGATATAACATTTACAGCTCGCAACAAGTATTAATATCCTAAAAATCATGGGCTATCGTGCTTATGTCATAAATTTATTAACACGAATATCATAACACCAAATTTCGATCCATTTTTTCCTTGTCTGCTATCTAAAGTCAAAAATGAACTTGGTAGATTATATAAACCCAAATTGATTATAGAATAATATACATATGGTTTAGGTAGATATTATCTTGCTCCGTAAACAACGTTTTTGGGACACCGTCTATCCATAAGGTGGGAACCGACTTCCCGGCATTTAAGAGATTTCCTAAAACGTATACTTTATCGTTAAATATATATATAGCCATAGCTTTAACACTATGCGCGCCCGTATTCAACTCGTATAATAACTGTGTATTTTTATACGCCCGCGCTACGTTTATACCGTCTTCGGACATACTGTTGGTTACAAAGTAATAATCATTTCCGTTCATGGTCGCTAATATATTACTAACTCGTGCCCCTACAGGGTAAGAAAATATTTCGTCAGAACCTTTCCAAACCTTCGCTGCATCTGTATTACGGTCCACATTGCCATATCCCATAGTCAGTACTTCCCCATTTTCAACATGTATATAAGTAGCTTCAGAAGGTGCGTTATTAATGGTGTACATGGTTTTTCCATGCCATATGCTCGCAGCTTGCGCAAATTGTCCCGCTAAATAATACGCACCTTCATAGACAGTAATGGCACGGATACCTGAATATGCCAGTGCTCCGGAATTCACTTTCCGTCCACCATTTATCCATAGTCGCTGATAGGGCAACTTATTTTGATAAATTGTACCCGCCACATAGATGTTTTCGTTATCTGCATATATGGCTGTCGCGGAATTATCTTTGACGGCAGATGATAAGTATTCTTTCACACCATTTTTCCAATACACTACACGATTTTTTTCTTCTTCATAATGTTCATTACCTGCAACAAATACGTCTTTCCCTTGGGCATAGACGACTTTGGCATCGGCCGATCGGTTTGGAGATAAGTTAACTATGGAGTCTTGAACAACAAGAATTGCTTTCCGGTCGCGTTCGTTATAATGACCGCTGAAAGAATACCCTACGTAATAGAATATAGGCTCTTTTATATCATCATTTATATGATTAGAATCTTTCTTACAAGACACAAAAATTGCCAATAAAATAGTGATCCCTATAATTTTATTCAATCTCATACCGAACGTGTTTTAATGCATATGTTGCGCTCAACAAAATTCCGGACAATAAGCGAAGAATGCTGCAATAAAACCTTAACAACCTATATACTTCATTATATATTTCATATACAAAGTATTTACAATTTCCGGTTAAACGAAGCTAAGTTGCATTTTTTCTTAATCCGCTTATCTTAAGTTTATTTATCCGAATCGATTACCTAATTCCTCTAATTGAATAGTATATTAGCAAACAGAATACTTACTTTGTATGAACTTGACAGCGCTTTACAATAACCTCTATACAAGATCGATTGACGACATTCGAAATGGGAACAATAAAATCGATCGGTTAATAGACGACAAAAATGATAAAAGACGAGGTTTAACAGTCTTGATCAGACCCAACGATAATATTCAGGGAGCGATTGCTCGCTTTCAACAGGAGTTGATGGTTATCGACAAAGATCAGTATTATCAACCACTCCCAGATATGCACGTAACGGTATTATCCATTATTTCGTGTTATGACGGTTTTAATCTCGAGCAGATAGAGACTTCAAAATATATTCGCCTTTTTAAGCAAAGTGCCAGAAATATAATGGATATTGGTCTCCACTTTCAGGGGATATCCGCCTCTCCTGAAGCAGTGATAATCCAAGGATTTCCTCTGAGCGAAGGCCTTGAGAGATTCAGGGATCAATTGAGGGAAAACTTTAAAGCTTCTGCGTTACAGCAGACAATCGACGCAAGATACAGGTTAACGACCGCGCATATTACCGCCGTTCGGTTCCGGGAGTACATAAGGACTCCTCAGAAGTTTGCAGAACGGTTAGAAAACTACAGAGATGTTGATTTTGGCTCTTTTAAACCGAAAGAGGTCGAACTCGTGTACAACGACTGGTATCAAAAACGTCATATCGTAAAAACACTTCATAAAATCTCTATAAAATAAGGTATAGATTACGTTGTAAATGGAAAGGCGGTTCGTTAACTATTGCCGAACGCGCGCAGGATATTTGGGTTGCTTACAATGACTTAAAAACTACGACTGGGCAGAGGCAGTTAAAAATCCTGAGGCTCCCCACTTCAGGATTTTTTTGTTC
This sequence comes from Sphingobacterium corticibacterium, assembly GCF_004208525.1. Classification (GTDB taxonomy): domain Bacteria; phylum Bacteroidota; class Bacteroidia; order Sphingobacteriales; family Sphingobacteriaceae; genus Sphingobacterium; species Sphingobacterium corticibacterium. The sequence goes on from NZ_SGIT01000001.1 coordinate 1,300,343, forward strand.
ATTACCGGACACCTGCTGTCCTGCGATGAACAACCAGAAATCTCCCTAAAAAACTCAAATACCTTTAAAGCAATACATTGAACACTTTGGCAACTGGCTTGCAATCCTTTTGGCATGGACAAACAAATAGAGATACGCATTCACCGATTTTTTTTACCGCAGTTAGCAAAGCCTGCATCTGCAGGCTTTGATTTTTTGTTATCTTCGTATCCAAGTTGGGAGAAGCATTTAAGTTTGTTCATCAAATAGTGTATCGTGATAAACCATAAATGAACTTAATTGATAAATCCGTATCTTGTAGAAACTATTGCGTAGATAACAATGATAGCGATAGTCCATTAAAATGAGGTATCATGGAAAACCCTTTTAAGAACCAAGTACTAAAGCTTAGAAGAACTGGCAAACTGACCCAGATATTGGTAAAGTATGGGTTTCAGGATCTGTTGGGATCACAGTCCAAACGTCCTCCAATGGGAGAGGAATCTCTCTCCCCCAATGATCCTACAGTATATGAACGTATCCGTTTGGCTATCGAGGAGCTGGGACCTACTTTTGTAAAGTTTGGACAGACGCTTTCGTCCCGTGAGGATCTGTTGCCTGCTTTGCTGATCGTCGAACTCAAAAAACTGCAGGACCGCGTGCCGCCTCAGGAAATCGATATTGTACCCTATATCGAAGAACAGTTGGGCATAAACGCGTCAGAATCTTTCCGGGAAATCGAGACTGAACCAATCGCCTCGGCTTCTATTGCACAGGTGTACAAAGCCGTACTGGCAGACGGAACGCCCGTTATCCTAAAGATAAAGCGACCAAACATTCGTACAACCATCAACTCCGACCTGCTGATCCTGCGGGATATCGTCCAATTTCTATCGGACTATTCCCTCACCATCCGGCAGATCAACCTGAAGTATATCCTAGCAACCTTTCAAAAAACCTTGGTAGAAGAGCTTTCCTTCGTCCATGAAGCGCAGAACATCGTCCAGTTTGAACAGAATTTTCGGGGAGTGGATAAGATCCACTGCATACATACTTACGAGGAGCTATGCAACGACGACGTGCTTTGCGTGTCGTGGATAGACGGCGTGAAGATTACCGATAAGGATGGGCTAATGACCTACGATGTAAACTTCGAGCACATTGTAGACAGCGGACTGGAACTGTTCCTCACACAAGTATTGGAACATGGTTTTTTCCATGCCGATCCTCATCCTGGCAATATCTTGGTCACACCGGATGGCAAACTCAGTTTTCTGGACTTTGGTGCTATGGGACGTATGCTGCTGTCCGATCAGGTAGTTCTCGAGGATTTTATCATTGCTTTTATCAACAAAGATGCGGATAGCCTTCTGTACATCATCAAGAAAATGGCTATCTATATACAGATAGAAAACGAGAAGAATATCAAACGGGAAATCCTCGAACTGTTTGAAATGGCCAGCACTAACACATTGGAAAACATAGACATCAAGGCTTTTTTCTCCAAGTTTTCGAATATCCTCTACCAGAACAACATCATCATGCCCGAACATATTTACCTACTGGTGCGGGGGGTCGTCCTGATGGAGGGCATAGGGCGTGAACTGATGCCCGGACTGAATATTATCGAGAAGATTAAGCCTTACATTGAACAGGTCATCCGTAAACGGCTCTCTTTTGAAAACCTCAAAAAAGAGAGTCAACGAAAACTGATGGATAGTTTCGAATTGCTGAGCCACGCGCCCTACACCCTCAAAAACATTGCCCAACGGCTCGAACAGGGTGATCTGACCGTCAAGGTAGACAATAGCGATCTGCAGCACCTGCAACGGCAATACCGAAAAAACCAATCTACCAACCGGTCTCTTGCATTGGGCTGCCTATTCTTCGTCAGTGGCTGTCTGGTGATATCCGTCGAGCAATACCGCATCTTAGGGATTCCTATCCTCTCGTGGATCTTCTTCGTAATCGGCATCAGCTTCTTGATCCTTGCCAAACTACGTAGTCTGCGTATCGATTAGGCTGTACTCGTATTGATTACATGATGCCATTTTTGGCTTCTTTTAATATTCGCTCAGCTCTCAATCCTATGTGCTGAGGCAATAGCCTGAAATTTGCGTCTTTCTCTTCCCGGTATTCATCTTCTGGCTGAAACGGAATCCAAGCGGTTATTTTTGATTTTGAAAACTTATCCCCTCCCAAACTTGTGTATACAATCACTTTCAAAGGCTTGGCGTCTAATCCATCTGATTCTTCAAAATAAGTCAGGTAAAACTCTGGAAAGCCATCTTTATTAGCATCTCCGATTTCACACGAATTAATAAGATACTTGGGCTGAGCCAAACCTACTGAAAAATCCTTAAAGGCTATTTGCGGAAGAAGCCCGCCATGATCTTCCAAAAAGATACCGGCATGTAAATCTTTAGGGTTGTTATCAAAATAAGCGGAGTTACTGGCTTTACTTTCATTGAGAAACCACACATAACTCCCGTGCTTGGGCACAAAAGTTCTGACAATCATCACTGGATTTCCCGGTAGCGGATTGCCAAGATCTTCTATGATCTCGGTGTATTTTTTGTCCGAAGAAAAATAAACTCCCGTCTGTATCTGCGCAAAAGATGGCACACCTATTATACAGGCAACAATGAGTATTAACATTCTAAAAATCACGGCTATCATGCTTGTGTAGTTGAAGTCAATACGATCTAGCGAACACGGTTGATAGAGGGATCTATTCCTGTTTCCATGCTTGCCACCCATTTTTGATACTTGATTACTTCGGACTTCAACTTGCTGAGCGCGTAGCTAATAATGGCAACATCGTCCACCCATCCTACAACCGGTATGACATCAGGAATGGCATCAAGCGGAGAAATTACATACACAACAGTGGCTACGATAATCCCTAGATTTAGCTTACCTATTTTGTAACGCCCTTTGATCGAATCGCCAGCCATCGCTAAAATAAGTTTAAATTCCGCTTTTCTATCGGAAAGATGTTCTGCTAAATTATCGGCATCGGCTATATCTTTATTAGTAAGACTATATGTTTTGAAAACCTTGAAAAGTGCAAACGCTTTTCCCAGATATTTCAGTTTTTTCAGTACCATTGATCAAATAAATTTATTAATACGAATTCCATAAGACCAAATTTCGATCCATTTTTTTATCCCTGTCATATTTACATGCCGATAAGCCATCTAAGCGCTTCATATCAATAACATTCAGGAAAAGCGATTTAACAATCGCTTTAGAGAGGCAGCGCTCGGGCATAGCACTTGTTAATATGTGTTAAATACACACTAAGGTGACACTAAATTCCCGCACTTATCGTTATATTTGTACTTCATAATTTAGGTTTATAATTGGTTAGTTAGTTAAAAATCCTGAGGCTCCCCGCTTCAGGATTTTTTTGTTTTATGTGTTCATACTTGCGATCCATTTTTAGTACCTGATCACTTCGGACGTCAACCTGGTGAGGGCGTAGCCAACAAAAAGCGTGTTGATTTTTTCTACCAATTGTCGTGTATTTTCCATAATTGATAAACAGTATATGGAGATAATTGTTCTGACGAACTGATCTTTCTTATAATCCCCATGCCGTAATGACCAAACGTCTACTCCCGCCATGATCGCGGTGTTCACAGAGATAAATACCCTGCCAAGTTCCTAAGTTGAGTCGGCCATTGGTGACGGGTATAATTACCGAACTGCCCAATAACGAGCTCTTCAAATGGGCTGGCATGTCATCAGATCCTTCGTAATCATGGAGGTAGTCGGGGTCATTTTCCGGTACTGATTTATTAAAAAAGGTTTCAAAATCAGCCCGCACAGTATTATCGGCATTTTCGTTAATTGTTAACGATGCCGATGTATGTTGAATAAAAACCTGACAGATTCCCGTTTTAATGCTGCTTATTTCCGGCAAAGACCGGATGATATCTGACGTGATCAGATGAAAACCTCTTTTTTTTGGTGCGATGTTCAACAAAACTTGAAAAATTTGCATATGGATTTATTTGGAATGCCAATATAGTATTTGAGATTTATATGTAGAAATCTGATCTGATTCAAAAATCGGCTTTTATGTAAAAAAGTGGATTTACAACAATAGAATTCCATTCTCTATGCCTAAATGAGAAACGACATGTGAATAAAAAAATTCAAGTGTATTTACGTATCTTTCCAAGAATTGATATATTAGGAATATATCTGTTTTCAGGAAGTATTTAAACACGATGAGCGAAACCTTTAAAGCATTAAGACGGACGAACGGCTATCTATATATATTCTTTGTATTATATATGTCTGCCTGTTCAACAGCTAAGCAATCAACATATGCAGAGTTAACAAATACGAGAGCTTCAGCGGTCAAAACGTTAAACAAGCAGGTCGATGAATTTAATCATTACGATGACCGACCTGCTTCTGATGGACATCTCGACAAACAGAATAACAAAGCGTTTCTCCAGGAAAATATCCCCTTGTTTTTGTGTTCGGACAGTAGCATAACAAAAGTATACAATTACCGTTGGTGGATGATTTCCAAACATCTAAAAGCATACGCTGATCCATATGACAAACAGACATACTGGGTATTTACAGAGTTCTTCGGCGATAAACCTTGGGCTACGCTCAGTGGAGCTATCCCCTGCCCGGCTGGACATCAGTTTTATGACGTACGCTGGCTTCGGAATCCGGAATTTCTAAAATCTTATACAGATTACTACATGCGCGGATCAGCCTCCCGTTTAAATCAGCGGGAAAATGCGAACTTCCTGACCTATACGTCGCGCCCGGAAAGTCACCATTTCTCTAGTTGGATGATTGATGGTATAGAGGCTTTTCTCAAAGTGCATCCCGACAACGACTGGCTACATGACATCCTGCCTCACTTGAGTGCTCACCAACAGGTCTGGGATAGCCTATTTACAGTAAACGAACCAGCGGCAAAAACTGCAGGTATGTATAAATTTCTCGACCTCTATGATGGTATGGAATTCAGTCTATCCACCGTACTCGGACTTATAGCCAGTGATGGTGCTTATAGTCTCTATACAGATGACAATTGGCGTAACTACTATTTAGGGTGGGAAACGACTGGCAATGCAGCTCAATCTCAACAAGCCAAACAGTATCCTAAAGCTTATCGGAGTGGGTATCCCGACTTCTACATGGTAAGACCTACCTTAAACGCTTACGCCTATGCCAACCTACTTGCGCTATCTAATCTAAACACCTTAACATATCGTAATTTTGCTGATTTAAAAGCTAAAAATCAGGCAACGAAATACAAAACAAGAGCGGAAGAGCTTCAAACAACAGTCCTCAATCTGCTTTGGAATGAAGAAGATCAATTTTTTTATAGTTATACCGCTGGGGACAATAAATTTGGCATACGCGACTTTGAATCGCGTGTTCGCGAATCAGTGGGTTACACTCCTTGGTATTTCAACATGATCCCGTTTTCGGATAACAAAAAATATGAGGGTGCTTGGCAGATATTCGCCTCGGAAAAAGGATTTTACAATACTGGGGGCATGACAACTGCCGAACAGCAACACCCCTATTATAACGAACAAGCTTACGCCTGGAACGGGCGTGGATGGCCGTTTCAAAATTCAGTTGTGTATAAGGCCTATGCCAACTATCTGCGAAATTATAAATCGCAGGTTGCAGAGAAAGACAGGCAATTGCTCTACGACTATGTGCAGAAATTAGTCGCTACGCATGGTGAAAAACCGAATATAGGGGAATGGTACATTCCGAGTGAAAAGGGCACATTCGGTGGCGAGAAAGATTATTTCCACTCGACGTTTCCGGATATCATCATAGCGGATCTGTTAGGGTTTGAGGCTTTACACGAAAACCAGTTTATGGTACAACCATTACTGCCTGAAAACGCTTGGTCTTATTTCTACTTAGGCAATATCATGTACCACGGCAGAACAATCGACATCATCTGGAAAAAAGATTGGGACGCGCAAAAACAGGGAAATCAAAGTGCATTGCGTATCTGGGTAGATGGTCGTTTAACGAAAACCAGCGACCGCCTAAACGATAAAGTTGTGGTAGAGATCCCTCCGACCAATAGTCTAGCTATCGATAACCCGTAATATAACTTTTAAGCACATGTTTTGTAAGTTTTCGTCACTAGCGGAAGATCATGTCATGCAGGTTTTCGTCTCCTTCCATGACCTTTTTTGCATAGGGACATAGTGGCAAAATTTTTACCCCTTTTTCTCGAGCATAGTCAATCCCTTTCATAACTAACTGTTTTGCATAGCCTTTACCACCAAATGCCTCGTATGCTTCGGTATGGTCTATAATAAATTTATTTGTCCCAGCCCATACATAGGTCATCTCGCCTGCGGGAACATCGTCCTCTAAAATGACAAACTTTCCTCTACGTTGATCTTCTTCTTGTGTAAATGTTATCACGTTTTTTTTCTGTTTGGTTCCTGGAAGTAAAACGTATTCTTTATCGTCACCCGGTACTTTAGGAAAGGCTTCGATATTTTGATTTTTCCAATCTTCTTTTGCTTTTTCAATGACGGTTTTGTCGGAATTGACAAAGTTCCAAAACATAAATCGTTCCTCTTCAAAGGGCTCCCCTCCAAATAGGTAAAGCGTGGTCTCGCCATTTGTTTCGAATGCACATAAGGATGCGTTCTTGGCTATCAACAGTTGTTTGGATCCATAATCGTTGCCCTCAATCTTCACGGTACCGTCTAGGACGTACATACCCACTTCCCCAAAGAGCTGTGGTCCGATATTGATTTTTTGGGCCGCCTTGGTTTTTATCTCTATAAAATACAATGGACTATGCACGGGCACGGGAGATTTACGATCTCCTAACTTACCTGCAATGAGTTTATAGTAAATACCATTGTCTTCCCAACTGGGGATATCTGCTTTGCCAATATGCACAAAGGAGGGCTCTGCTTGTTCTACATGTTTGGGCAATCCGATCCAGATCTGAAAGCCGTGCAAGTACTTGTCGTCCTTCCTCAAATATTCGGGCGTCCGCTCGGAGTGTACCACACCTTTGCCTGCGGTCATCCAGTTGACTTCCCCTGGCTTGATCTCGATGGCGTAACCAAGACTGTCCCGATGGAATATCGATCCATCGAACAGATAGGTAAGCGTCGAAAGCCCGATGTGCGGATGAGGCGGAACATCGATGTTTTGATGTTCTTTAAGACAAGCGGGGCCCATGTGATCGATAAATACAAAAGGTCCTACTGCTCTCTTTTGCCGAAATGGCAGGAGTCTACCTACCATAAAGTTGCCGATATCGGCTGCTTTTTCCTCTAATATGAGTCCTACGTTTGATTGCATATTATGCGAAGTTTAATTTGCATTTTTAGTTTATAAAACAAATATAACGCAATCTATTCGACTGTGCATTGATGTAGGTTAAGATTTATAAGGATTACCCAAATTACGGTTTAGGATTACTTTTTAAATAATATAATAATATGTCGTACCTTTGCGTACGCTTTAGGGGTATTCTGAAAAGAGTTGAGAGAGTCCCTTTGAACCTGATACGGATCACACCGACGTAGGGAAAAGCAAATAGAAGACTTCTTGTATAAGTCGCCTCTTGTTTGTTTTCGGTTTTCCTAAAGCTGTTTTTATCTAAAAATAAAGTCTAATGGAAAAAACACTCTGGAAACACATCCAAACAGTAAGAAAACAGTCACCTCTGGTACATAACATTACCAATTATGTTGTAATGAACAGTACAGCCAACGCTTTGTTGGCGATAGGTGCATCCCCTGTAATGGCTCATGCCAAAGCCGAGATTAAAGACATGGCTACTATCGCAGGTGCGCTACTGGTCAATATTGGTACTTTAGACGAATATTGGTCAGAAGCTATGCTGATAGCTGTTGAAACAGCACATGCATTGAATAAACCTTGGGTGCTTGACCCTGTTGGTGCAGGAGCAACTCCTTATAGAAATCAAATCATCCAAAAATTATTGCAGTACCGCCCGACGGTAATAAGGGGAAACGCTTCCGAAATTTTGGCTATTGTGAAATCCAACGCTCCTGCTACCAAAGGAGTGGACAGTACTGCTTCGAGCATGGATGCAGTTCAGGCTGCCCGTAATCTCGTGAGTCAATATGGCTCGGTCGTCTGTATTTCGGGAGAAACCGATATTATTGTAGATCAGAAAAACCAAACCCTACTCCTAAAAAATGGCCATCCTATGATGACTAGGGTTACCGGTCTCGGATGCACGGCATCAGCATTGACGGCTGCTTTTGTTGCCGTAACGGAAGATAAAACAGAAGCTACCGTTGCTGCAATGGCTTTACTTGGAATAGCGGGAGAACTTTCTGAAAAGCAATCTCATGGCCCAGGAAGTTTACAAATGAATATAATAGACAAATTATATGCTATGACAGAAGTGGAGTTTGTCGAACAGCTTAATGTTTCAAGAGAATGAAAAGACAATGCTCATTCCCTTACAAACTTTATCTGGTAATCTCGGAGTCGGATTGTAAGGGCCGAAATTTCCTTGAAGTAGCAGAACAGGCTATTTTGGGCGGGGTAGATATCATCCAGGTGAGAGAAAAAAAGGATGACATAGATACATTTATCCGCAAGGCTCGCCAACTAAAAGAAATGACCGATAAATACCGGATTCCGCTCATCATTAATGACAATCTTGAGGTTGCAAAAAAGGTTGACTCAGTGGGGATACATGTAGGAAACAATGATGTACCCCCTGTTGAAATCAGAAAACAATGGGATGACACCAAATATGTGGGGTACTCCATCGAGTTTCTGGAACAATTGGAAAATGAACAAGCAGCTGTTTCTGATTATCTGGGCATCAGTCCCGTTTTTAGCACACCTACCAAAACAGATACCGTTACTGAATGGGGGCTTGAAGGCGTTGCGGAGATAAGGCGACTAACCGATAAACCGTTGGTAGCAATAGGCAATATTCATCTGTACAATGTAAAGTCGGTAGTGCATGCCGGCGCGGATTGTATTGCCGTGGTTTCCGAAATATGCGGTGCGACGAATCCACAAAAAGCGGCTTATGAATTAAAAAATGAAATCTTAAGATGAAAAAATACAAATATCCAAGTGTATTAACGATTGCCGGATTTGACGGCAGCGGCGGCGCGGGAATTCAGGCAGATATTAAGACTATTTCTGCCTTGGGCTGTTATGCTACATCTGTGTTAACTGCCCTGCCCGTACAGAACACGCAGGGCGTTAAAAGTATATTTCCGATTCCTATCGAAGCAGTAGCAGAACAATTAGACACTATCATGGAAGACATCGTGCCTGATGCCATAAAGATAGGAATGGTACATACTCCTCACCTTGTTGATACCATCGTCGCTGTATTGGAGAAATATCCAGACATCCCGGTGGTTTTTGATCCTGTCATGGTCGCTACCAGCGGACACCGTCTTATCGAAGAGCAAACCATTGACGCAATCATTAAAAAACTTCTTCCACTTTCAGCGCTTATTACCCCTAATATGGACGAAGCAGCCATTATTGCTAAAATGAAAGTCGAAACCTTAAAAGATATGGAACTCGCCGGCAAGAGCATAAAGCAATTGGGCGGTAAAAATATGCTGCTAAAAGGAGGTCATCAAAAAACGGAGACGATTACTTCTCTCTTATTGGATGAAGAAAACAACTGTCATTCTTTTGAATTTAACAAGATTGAAACCAATAATACACACGGTTCTGGATGCACCTTATCCTCCGCCATTGCGTCGTATATGGCTCAAGGCAAAGAATTATTTGAAGCTGTAAAGCTCGGACAACAGTATGTTTTTAATGCTATTCAATCCGGTGCCGATACGCAAACCGGAAAGGGAAACGGTCCGTTGAATCACTTTTTTAATCCTCAAAAACTCCTTAAAAATGAAATGGTCTGAACAGGCATGGAAATCGATAGAAGCAATTTATTTGTCTATCCTCAAAATGCCTTTTATCAAAGAACTATCCAATGGTACACTCCCCCAAAACAAGTTTCAGTTTTATATGATGCAAGACTCCTTATATCTGGAACATTTTGGACGAGCACTTGCTTTAATCGGAGCCAAAGCCGACGACATTATTGATGCTCTAACTTATATGCGTTTTGCAGAAAATGCTATTGTAGTCGAGAATGCATTACATGAATTTTATTTTATGGATTTTGGAATATCTGACAAAGGAAGTATTCAACCTGTCTGTCATCATTATATTCATTTCTTAAAGAGTACGGCTGCATTTGAAGTCGCTGAAATTGCCATGGCGGCAACTCTTCCTTGTTTTTGGATTTATAAAAATGTCGGAGATCATATCATAGCGAATCACCGCTCTTCCGATAATCCTTACCAGAAATGGATTCAAACCTATGGCGGGGAAGATTTTGCCTTGGCCGTAAAAAATGCCGTTGCTATTTGTGATCGAGTAGCCGAAAGTGCAACAGCATCCACGAGAACGCGAATGACAGAAGCATTTATTACGGCTTCTCGTATGGAATATAAATTTTGGGACGCTGCGTATAAATTGAAAACATGGGAATCGGAATCGGAATTGTAATTGATTTAATTTACTGAAACATTTTCTCCTTTCCAATTGTTAGCTTAAAAACAAAAGGATCAATATGTTAGAAAAAATAAACGATCTGCCCGAACATGTTTTCGGAGTGAGAGCTAAGGGCGAAGTGACAGGCGAAGACCTCAAAACGGTACTGCTACCTGGTCTGGAAGAGCTGTCTCATAAGTTTAATAAAATCCATTACCTGCTGGTGTTGGATACCGATGTAAAAAACTTTACCACATCAGCATGGATACAGGATATGCTGGCCGGTATAAAACATCTTTCGGAGTGGAAAAAAATAGGTATTGTGACCGACCAAAAAGGTGTTCGAAAATTCACCGATATGTTCAGTGTAGTAGCTCCTGGGGAAGCCCGGGGATTCCGGCACCATCAATTGAAACAAGCAATCGCATGGGTATCGGCCGAAGATGGTCAAACTAAGGCTAAAGTACAACTATCATTTAAAAAAATTGCCATGATCACTTTGGGGGCGGTATTGATAGCTCGACTTTTCAGGAAACGGTAATCAACAACAAAAGTTAGGGTCATTTTGTTAAGAGATGTTAAATACACATCGCGATGATACGAAAGGCATGCAAAATGCTGTTATAATAGTACTTCATAATTTAGGTTAATAATTGGTTAGTTAGTAGAAATCCTGAAGCTCCCCGCTTCAGGATTTTTTTAATATGGCTTAGTCGGCATAGACTCCAACTAGGACTAAATCAGAACTCATTAAATATTTTGGCAACGTAAAAAGGATGGAAGAATAGAAAAAAAACTATAAATTAGAGGTATTAATTCTTTGAAAATATGTTACATATAATTGCTATAATTTTGACCATACTTGTCACTATAGAACATGTATATATTCTCTGGATGGAGATGTTTGCATGGGAAACCGCGGGTAAGAAAGCTTTCGGAAAGTCACTACCTCCTGAATTATTCAAACCAACAAAAGGATTGGCGGCAAACCAGGGACTATACAATGGTTTTCTGGTTGCAGGATTGGTATGGTCATTTTTAATCAATGATCCGGTATGGTCATTTAATGTACGGGTATTTTTCCTAGGGTGTATTATAGTTGCTGCTATTTACGGAGGAGCTACTTCTTCCAGAAGTATCATCGTTAAACAAGGGTTGCCTGCCATCTTTGCAATGATTTTTGTATTACTGGCATATTATTTATAAAAACTCCAATTATTTTATTGGCAGACCAAACAGCAGAAAAACACATAAACAAGAACGTTCTTACTTTTAAAAATTTGCTTTAGGGTAGATATCGCTTTTGACCGTGCAAAATATACGTTGCTCTGTGTCGTATGGAGTTGGGCACAGATTTCATCCACATTAAGACCTTCTAAGTACGTCATTTTGAATATGGCAGCCTGTTGCTCGGGTAGTTTTTCTAATTCTGCAATCACCAACTGGATTAACTCGACGCGGATTATCCTGGTCATGACATCATCGTCTGCCATTGCCATTTCTTCTTCTATCTCTACGTCTGAATATCTTCTATATTGTGGGGAATCAAGGTAGTCGTAACAGGCATTACGCGTTGTAATAAATAAAAAGGCTTTTATATTAGATTCCTTTACCACCTTATCCCTTCGCTGCCAAAGTTTAAAAAATGCATCGGATACAATTTCTTCAGCTATCTCTTTATTCCGGATGATGGAATGGGCAAAGAAACGTAATTCCTTACCATATCTAGTCATCAGATATTTTAGAGCAGATTCCCTGCCATTTTTAAAATCTTGAAAATATCCAATGTCGTTTTTCATGGAAAGCTTAATCTAGGTTCACAACGAGCTAACTGCTAAATATAGCAAAAATTTGATTGGAAGCATTGGACTCCAATCAAATTTTTTCTTTGTTGTTTTTTGCGTCTATCTCTCTTCCTCCGGGTCTGCCCAAGCATACGTTTTGAAAACACTAACGGGTAATCCGCTGTTGCTTACCAGATTGCTGATCTTGGTATAGCTCCACCCCAGTCTCGCCGCTAGAGGATTGGGCACATGAGATGATGTCAACATGATCTTGTTGCCGACAATCACTGCATCAGCAGGATAAAACACTTTATCCACACCCGCTATCTCAAACTGTGAAGGGTTCAAACCATCTTTGGTTTTCAATCCTGTGGAAGCAAATTGAAAATCAATGACCAACTTGTTGCCATCAACAGTAAATCCATCAAAAATAGGTGAACGGTCGCCGTCTGCTTTTTTATAATGCGCTGCTAATGCTAGATATGCAAATCTCAGTCCCACATCTTTTTTATTCTTAGGATGAACATCATCTAAATCTGCAATATCATCATTACAGATAATACCACTATTTGCTATACGTTTGCTAGCTTGAAGCTGTGCAAAGCGCATATTTGGGTTAGCATAATTCGTCTGGAAATTATACATACGCTTGTATGGACAAATTTGTGCAATGTAAAAAGGGAAGTCGTTGGCTTCTTTGTTCCATAGGGCTCTCCAGCTCTCGGCTAATGTTTCCAGCAAGTCGGGATAATAAGAAGGATTGTCCATGTTGGCCTCTCCTTGGTACCAAATAGCCCCTGCGATGGGGATTTCGCGTATGGGATAAATCATCGCGTTGTACGCAGCGCCAATTTTGTAAGGTGAGAATGGATCTGCCCGCGGTTGTTTGTCTTGCAGCAATGCAAATTCCCTTACAGATGGGGTGGCGAGTACAGCACTACGTTCGGCCCATACCTCTCCGGTAGTATCACCCCAACTTGCGTTGATAATACCTATCGGCACCTGAAGAGACTGACGCAACTGCTTAGCAAAATAGTATCCAACTGCGCTAAACCACTCCAAAGAGCTGGGGGAACATTTCTGCCAGGTGGCATTCCATTTATCGGTAGGGACATCGGCCTGCACCTGTGGTAGATTCAATAAACGAACCCCATTGGAAGCATCTGCTTTGACTATCTCATCCAACCCGCCTAGTACCTCTTTCATCGGGTACCACATATTGGACTGCCCGGAACATAACCACACTTCTCCAATCAAAATGTCATTAAATTCCAAACTATTTTTTCCGGAGATCTTGATCGTCTGTGCTTCAAAACTCCCGGCGGGTGTCCGAATGGATTTGGACCATCTCCCGTCCTGATCGACCTCAACCTCGTGTATGTCCGCCTTATTCCAGCTTGTGGTAATCGTAACATACTGTCCTGGAGTACCCCGCCCAGCTACAATAAAGGGACTATTTTGCTGTAATACCATATTCTTTTGAAGATTGCTATTAACTTCCAATATAGCAGACGCAGCTTTGTCAGATGGTGTAGGGATATCCTGTCCGCCTGAATCAGAACACCCGAAAACAAACATCCAACAGCATAACCCAAAGAAAATCTTTCTATTTATCATATTTTGTTTGTTATTGCATCGTGGTAATCAATATAACGGAACGACCTGGTAACTGAACCGTGAAAGCATCATCTTGATGCAGATCGATATCCTCAACGCTGTTAGGGATAGCAAATCCTTTGCTATCTTTCGCGCCTTCGAAACTGGCCCCATCTCCCGCTATATACTGATATACTTTTGCGCCTTGGAGATGTAAACGTTCTTCGGCTTTCAGATGAAGGGTATAACTTGAAGCATGGGAATTTACCAAAGCGATAGTAGTGCGTCCGTCTTTCTTGGCACTGACAGCTTGTAAACCTTTTTTTTCAGGAACATCAACCGGATAAATCGTGCTTCCATTTGGAAAATACCGACATAATAAAGACATGGGATAAAACCATGGACGAATAGCCTCGTCTGCCGAGCTACCAAATTTTTCTTCGCCGAATATATTCCAAAAGCCCCAGCGCTTTAATTTATCACCATTATCACTATACATGGCATCATCCATATTCCATAGGATCACGCCATCGTATCCGGCGAGCATATTCTGTACCACGGCATCAGCTACATCCACGCCATAAAAAGCATCATAGATCATCATGTTGGAGTCATCTCCCGCGAAAGGGTCGTCTGCAATCCGGGCTACATTGGTTATCCCATGCGCGGAATTTGGATTGTACTTGAACCCGAGTTCGCCCATGATCATCGCCTTGCCGTCAGGAACAATACTGCGATAATGTGCAATCACTTTACGATAGGAACCGCCTTTGACCTGATCGTCGGTAGGATACGAATGGATATCATAGGCCTGTATCTTATCTCCGAAATAAGCAGCCGGACGTGTAATCCAATCGCTTAAGCTCGTATCATTCCAGATAGCGACGTCTGGCGCAATGACTTCTATACGATTGTTCAGCCCCTTGGCCTCCATCAAGGATAATAGCTGTTCATAGGTGCGTTGCCAGAGGCTATAATCTCCTCCAATAGAAGACCAATCTCCTGCGGGCTCATTACACATATTGTAATACTTAAGGCAAGTATAGCCTCGTGTATCTAGTAAATATTTTAAAAAATCGGTAGAGCGTTCCAACCAAGCTGCGTCGACTTCACCATTTGGTAAGGCTTCTTCTCCCCATTCGCCATACATGACCTGTATACCATTCTCCTGGCAAAAATCCAGAATCCTAAATAATACGCCCTCGCTTATCGCTGGGGAATAAACCCCATTTTGATAATAATTCCATCCTTGGGAAGCCATGATCCGCACTAAACCAGGCCGTAGAAATTGTACCCGTTCTTCCAGTACTTCCCAATCTTTTGCATTGAAAGTGGAGGATCCTGTCCAACGTAAGATATTATCATATCCGCCCCACTGTGGGCCGATACCAACAAAAGGAATAGCACTTACCGGTGTGGACCGGATGATGAGATCATTGTTTATATTCTTTGGATTCATCGACGTATCTTGACAACCAAATGTTGCACTGATAAACATGACTAAACAGATAACGATATGTATTTTCATTTTATTTTCGTTTTTGAGATTTGTGGTCTATTCTGAAATTTTCTTAATCTGTACCCAGTACTTTTTTGCATTCTCGACAAATCTTTCTCTGTCTTTATAGATATCGATCCATATGAACGTCTGTTCGAGTTCGAATTCGAAAGCTTTGTCTTGTATGGTTATGGAATTGTTATAATCGTCAAGTGTGATAGTCCCGCTGCCTATTAACTTCGCTGTTGATACTAAGGATGCGGAGGAGAAACTAATCGTTCCTTGTTTGGAATTTCGTTTCCAGTTACCTTCACCAATCGGGATTTTCCGGTACTTGCTATTGACATTGATGGGAATCTTAGCCCCATCAGGATCATCTATAAAAGTAAAATCAGCATACCCTTGATCCGGGCCGGCGTGATTGATGACCTTACCGTAAGCATCTCCATCTTCGGTAATGCCCTCTAACGTAAAAGTCAATGTATTATCATACTCTGCAATAGGTCCTGTCCCATCCGTGTTCCAATTCCAGCTGCGCTCGGCCATACTGACATGGGCTGCGGCACCACCATACTCCGGCCAGGCACCACCATACACGGATAATGTCGATATCTGCCAGGTACCGACCAACTCATCAGAGAATGGAATATAAGATATCTTCCAAACCCTATCCTGCCCAGATTTTGAAGTCACTTTGATCTGGGCGGTCTGCTGATCGTCAAAAGTCAACACTTGGTCCTTGATTACATCTGAAGATGCGCCGTAGGACAATTCGAGCTCTTTGATCTTTATGCTTTTGGAATCGCCAGCAGTTTGGTTATACATGAAAGTGATCAAACCATTCTGGTTCTCATCTCTTCTGATTGTTGCGTTTCCAACTTGATTCTCAAAGGTAATAAGAAGAATAGCCCGCTCATTGTTCCATTCCTCGTTACGTATCTCTTTCATCAAATCTTTTTGACAAGAAACGAGCGTAAACATCATCAAAACTATTATCAATTGTGTTTTCATAATTTAAATTCTTGGTATATTGGGATTGAGATCTAGTTCTTTTTGCGGAATAGGATAATAAGCCGCTTGCTCTTCGGAAATCCCTGAAGCGGCAGCGCGCGGATCTGTATTAACAACCACTGCCTTTCGTCTTAAATCGTGCAACCTCTTGCCTTCAAATGCAAGCTCAAAGCTCCGCTCGTTGAACACCGCATTACGAAAATCGGCGAGATTTAAACTTGATGGCAGATCGTCCAATCCTGCGCGATGACGTATCGCGTTGACCCAATGATATCCCTCCTGTGTAGGACCAACTGCTTCGGCATATATAAGTGCAACTTCTGAAAATCGAATTAAAAATGGCCGTGTACTGGATTTGACGCCTACAAAGTCTGGGTCTATATATTTTCGTGTCAAAAAATAATCATTTAGTTCTGAAGCACTTCCGTCTTCCTTCGTATAGAAACGCTTCGCCATTAACTCGGTCTTACGTTTATCGGAAGCATCGAAACTATTTGCAAACAATTCGGTGGTCATAAATACACCCCATCCCATATTAGTCGATTTGGTATAGGTTCCATCTGGATTGGCAAACCACAAACTTGTACCATTCTTGTAGGGAATGAACATCTTGTCTATGGAAGAGAAATTACCCTCGTCTACGCCGCTTTTGTCCATAGACATGATAAAAATATGTTCAGGGCCATCCGGTTTACGGGTATCATAGATACTAATCAGATCTGGCGACAAGCCATATGTAGATTGATCATAGAGCACCTTTCGAGACCATTCTGCAGCGTACTGATACATCTGTGCAATATCCTTGTTCATTTCCTTATAACCGTTAACCTGATTTTCCTTGGAAGAAGCAATGCTGAGGTATACTTTAGCTAACAGAGCCTGTGCCGCTACTTTGTCTACTCGCCCTACGACCCGTCTGACAGACATTCTTTTTTCGGCTTCCAAACAGTCATTTATAATAAAATCGTATAATTCATCAAAATCTTTAGGCATAGGTGCTATCGTCTGTAAAGCAGATGTAATAGATCCTTTATGAAGGGGCACTAATCCATAGATTTGTATAAGATGATAATAATTCCAGGCCCGTAGAAAGTAGGCTTCGCCTAATATACTGGATTTAAAGTCTTCGCTAAGATTACTATTTATAACATTGTCGATGACTGCATTGGCTCTATTTATAGCAATATAGCAGTATTTGTAATAGAGTTCCAATTGCTCATTCTCACGAAATAAAGCATAGTCCCAACGATTGATCTCCTGCGAACCAAAACCCTCCTCGCCTTTTACATCACAGCTTTCCGTAGCTAACTCATTAATATAGAATATAGCCCGTACGTACTCATTGTAGGAAAAGGTATTGTAAGCATAAAAAAGAGCTGATTCGGCATCTTCATTTGTTTTGTAAAAATTTTCTTCTGAATAGAAACCATAGGGTTCTTCTTCAAGATCGCATCCCATAAACATGGAGCATATGATCAATAATATTAAATATCTGTACATATCAAAAATTTTAAAATGTAAAATCAACACCAAACGAGAACATTCTCAACTTCGGATACCCTCCACCATAGCGCCCATTGAGGCCTACCTCTGGATCGTATCCCTCGAATTTTGTGAATGTATAAGGGTTTTCTGCATTAATGGAAATCCGCGCCTGCTTTACCCATTTTTGATTTTCTAATGGAATACGGTAGCCAACGTTAACATTTTGAATACGCAGAAAACTGCCATCTTTTATAAACCAATCGGACGTATAATGTAATCTCCCCTGTCTCACGCTTGGATATTCATTACTCGGATTATCGGGGGTCCACCTCAAGGGAACGTACAATGCGGAATTGTACATACCACTCCATAAAACGTCATTACCAAATACGCCGTTAAGAAATATATTCATATCCAAGTTTTTATACCGGAGATTGAGGTTTAAACTTGCCATAAAATCGGGATTAGGGTCGCCTATCACCGTTCGATCTTTGGTATCGAATACGCCATCCTGACTAAGGTCTGTGTAAAGAAACTCGCCTGCTCGTGCTTCCGCACCGACTAATCCTGCAGCTTCCCCCTCCCTGTCCGATTGAACAATACCATCCACACGATAGCCGTAAAATACATTTACAGGTAAGCCTACCGCCAAAATATTTGGTGAAGGTTCTCTAAAGGGGTCCATACCGCCACCGTAATATTCATAATAAGTGTCTGATAAAAAGTCTCGATTAAGCCCGGAACTGATAGCATTTCCCAGGCTGACTACTTTGTTGACGTTTCTGGAGAATATAAATGTACCTGACAGTTCCCAATCTCGCTTGCGGATGATATCTCCATGAAGTGTAAGTTCTATACCTTTGTTATTAATTTCTCCATCATTGACCCACATACGATCATAACCTGAACTCAGTGTTAAGTAGCGTTCCCGCAACAGATCAAAGGTATTTTTACTGTAATAATCTACCGTCACCCCTAGCCTATTGTTGAAAAATGAAAAGTCTGCACCGAAATTGTATTGTGCCGTCGTCTCCCAACGCAAATCTTTATTGGGTATACCTCCCCATTCCTTATACCGCCCACCTACGCCTGTATAACCGATGACATATCCGGGCCCTATCGCAGTGCTCCATCCCCCATCGGTATAAAATGTTTCAATACCATAACGGCTCAATGTCTGATAGGGAGAGATACCTTGGTTACCGGATATGCCATAACTCGCTCGCAGTTTAAATTCATCAAATAGATTTAAATCTTTTATAAACTGTTCTTGATGCAGCTTCCAGCTAACTGCTCCAGATGGGAAATAGGCCCATTTATGGTTTGTACTGAATTTGGAAGAACCGTCCGAACGCATCGTTAACGTAAGAAGATACTTGTCTTTGAATGCATAGTTTAAGCGTCCAAAATACGAGAGTAGTTTCGTCTCGGTCTGCCCATTACGATGTCGATTGAGCTCCGGTGAGCCCGATGCCATATTTTCGTTATTCAAGGCACCATTCTTAAAATTATACGACTCCATTGCCGAGCTACGAGCAAGGGAATATTCATAGGAATGCCCAAGCATGGCGGTGAGATCGTGGTTTTGCTTGAATAATTTTTGATAAGTCAAATAGGTATCTGCCGTATACACCTGCCCCATCCAATTATCTAAATATGCTGCACCTTTATTATTTGTGCCCGTTTCGGTATATCTATCCGGCTCGAAACGATCCTGTATAGAAGCACCGTATTTATAATTAAGCTGCGATTTGAGGCTCAGCCCGGAGATCAGCTGCAGATCCAATAGCCAGGAGGAAATGATGTCAGTTCCTTTAGCGGTATTTTTACGATTGTCTGTCCAAGCCATAGGATGACTGTAATCCGCATTTCCTTCCAAAAAATAACTTCCATCTTCGTTGTATACTGGCCATAAAGGGTTCCGCCAATAAGCTAATCCGGTATTGGTACGACGATTGTCTTTAGAAAGATTGTTAAACGCACTGATATTTAAATATTTATTAAATTGATGTCTAATATTCGAACTCACAATCTGTTTACCGTAGTTATCTCTGATGTAGGACCCTTGTTGTAAAAGGTTGTTTGCACTCAGGTTAAATGAAGTTTTGTCATTTGCGGTTGCCAGCGATATCGTCGATGTGTTGTTGACTGGATTATCCCTGAATACAACTTTAGACCAATCTGTAAAATGTGGCCATGCACCGCTCTGAATTTCATCAACAGCGGGAAAGTATATACCTGTTGAGTTCACTGCTCCAACGTAAAGCGGTGGCATATTGCCGTTAATCTTGGCCTCGTTGTCCAGTTGGGCCATTAACGCGGGATCCGTCCATTGGATAAACTCGGATGTGAATTGGGATAAAGTCGTCTGATGCTTAATACTAATATCGGTCTGCCCGTTTTTAGCTTTCTTCGTTGTGACCATAATGACACCATTCGCTCCCCGAGATCCGTATATGGATGATGCGGAAGCATCTTTTAGCACCTCGATCGATACAATATCGGCTGGGTTAATCTGTTTGAGGTTACCTGCATCGCCAATAGGAAATCCATCTACCACAATCAATGGTGAATTAGAGCCCCGCAAAGAACTTCCTCCGCGTATGCGGACAGTAGTGCCTGCGCCAGGATCTTGCGAAGTCTTGACTATTTGAAGGCCGGCAGCTCGTCCTTGCAATAAACTTTCGATGGAGTTTGCGGGAATATCTTGGATATCCTCGGTTTTTACATTGGTCATCGAGCCCGTTAGATCTTTCTTTTTTATGGTGCCATATCCAACAACAAGCACCTCATCGAGGTTATCCATAGACTCTTTCAACACCACATCAATTATATTACTGTCCTCGACAGGTACTTCTTGTTTGTCATATCCAACCATGCTGAAGAGTAGCATCTCGCTCTCAAATGATACCGGAATACTATAATTCCCTCCTTCATCCGTGGAAGTTACTTTGGAGACTTGTACCGTACTAACCGTTACACCTCGAATGGGCTGTCCGTACGCATCAGTAACTTTGCCGTTAATAATGCGTTCTTGCTTTTGCATCGTTGTCGTTAGAGATGGTGTTGTGGAAGCTACCTTTTTTTCGATAGGAAGAGGCTTTAGGATGATCGTTCCAGCGCTAAGCACCCAGCCTACAGGTTGATCTCGCAAAATTTCTTCCATAGCGCGTTGCAATTCCATGTTTTGCACATTGGCATTTACGGACAATTTTGCAAGCTCCTTTCCATACAGGAAAAAGGGATATCCCGATTGATCTTGCACACTCTTCATAACCTTTGCTAAAGGCTGATTATGTGCGCTAATATTAATTTTCTGGGCTGAGCTGTGATGAGCCAAAACCTGGAAAACAGTTAAAAACGTAATACATACTGCTAGTTTCATAACCAGAATACATCGGAATGCTAAAGGCCAAACTCGGTCTTTAACATATTCATAAAAAATCATAAGTTTGTATCGTTTGATATTGTTAAAAAATAAGGTGACTAAACTGATTGATTAGCTTATCAAACTTTCCGGATAGAGTGGCCGCTCTATCCGTTTTTTTTAAGCTATCAAAAAGGATGTGATCCAGGATCAAAAATGTGTGTATAGCATCATAATTATATTATATAGGTGAATAAATTGCGTAATTCGGTTGTGAGTTAGTAGAATTAAAGCGAAACAATTAGCCTTTTTTGATCTCCATTTTTTTCTATGTTGAATGTTACGCCCCCTTCTTTAAGTATGGCGAGCACTTCGGATATTTTTTTTGTTCTACTAATTTCCCCGTAAAAATAGGTTAGCTTATTGCTCCCCTTGTAAATAACCTCGATGTCGTACCATCTACTAATTTGTGCCATAGCGTCCGATAGAGGCGTCTCATTAAATACAAATTTATTGTCTTTCCAAGCGGCAAACTCTTCTACATTAACATTTGTCTTTTTCAATTCATTGGCTTCGTAAATACCTTGCTCTCCTGGTTTTAATTTCATATTTCCTTGGGATGTTTTTAACAAAACCGATCCTTCCACTAAAGTCGTCGTACAGCTGATTTCATCGCCGTAAGCTTTTAAATTAAACTGGGTTCCCAGCACCTCTATCGTCTGCGTTGCAGACTTTACCAAAAATGGGACATGCCCGGATTTGTCTTCTATTTTTGCAACATCAAAATAGGCTTCACCTTCCAATTCAACAACGCGTGACTTTGGCGTAAATCTAATTGGATATTTAAGCTTTGAATCAGCATTAAGCCATACAACCGTACCGTCTGATAACGTGACTTGGTATTTTCCTCCGCGAGGAACTGATATGGTTACCACATCGGTATTTTGTAGGCGCCCCGCTGTAACTGCTGCACCATCGGCATAAGTAAGCTGACTTCCCATAACGATTCCTTCTTTCTCGCCACTCAATTCAACAATGCGTCCATCTGCCAGTGTCAGGGAGGCTCTATCTTTACCAGGTTCAATATCTATCATTGCTTCTATGTTTTCTCCGTTTGCCGGAGAAGTCACGCTTTCTCTATAGTGATACACCCCTATACTAAATAGTGTAATAATTAATATAGCCGCAGCATATGGAACAAGATGTCTGTATAACCTTAAATTGATCTGGCGCCGGGATTTTTTAGATTGAGATATCTTTTGTAATACACTATCTTCTAGACGGCTATTCCATACTTCCTGATCTAAAAATTCTAATTCAAACCAAATGCAAATATCTTCCCACAAGAGGTCTTCGTGAAGAACACGGTGCAGAAACTTACTACGCTGTTCTGATTTTTCTGCCCAAGAATGCAGATCGTCGCGCTCTTGCGGCGTAATATCACCATCTAACATTTTTTTGATAAGATCTGTTATTTCCTCTCTATTGGTCATTATATAATATTCTATAGGTTACAGGATAGAAACGGTAGAAAATGAAGTACCTTAGTAAAAAAAGAAAATAAATTGCAAACATGTATTTAAAACTGCCAAATCCTGATGATGAGTCGGATTGAAACCGTTTATTTTTCTTATTTTAGTACGTCATCAATTCGTTATAGCGTCATGAAAAAAATAGGCTTTTTATCTTTTGGTCATTGGGCAGACCTCCAGGGATATGGTACTCGTACCGCAGGCGACACTTTGCTTCAGTCCATTGATCTTGCCATAGCAGCGGAAGAAATTGGTCTAGACGGAGCTTATTTTCGTGTACACCATTTTGCCCAACAGTTGGCTTCGCCTTTTCCCCTATTGGCCGCAATAGGCACCAAAACCCATAAAATTGAAATTGGCACTGGGGTGATTGACATGCGCTACGAAAATCCGTTATACATGATCGAAGACGCCGGAGCGGCCGATCTAATTTCAGGTGGTCGTTTACAATTGGGTATTAGCAGAGGATCGCCCGAACAGGTAATCGACGGATGGCGCTATTTCGGATATGAGCCGGCTGAAGGTGAAACGGATGCCGACATGGGCCGTCAAAAAGGATTAGAATTTCTTGAAAAGCTAAAGGGAATTGGGTTTGCCCAGCCTAATCCGAACCCCATGTTCCCAAATCCGCCGGGTCTATTACGGCTAGAACCCCATTCGGAAGGTCTGCGCGACCGTATCTGGTGGGGAGCAGGGTCGAACGCAACTGCCATCTGGGCTGCTCAAGAAGGCATGAACCTCCAAAGCTCTACGCTGAAAGATGACGAAAGTGGAAAACCGTTTCATATACAACAAGCAGAACAGATCAGGCTATTCAAAGAAACGTGGAGAGAAGCTGGACATACGCGGGAACCCAGAGTATCCGTAAGTCGTTCGATTTTTGCGTTGGTGAACGATCAAGATAGATATTATTTTGGGCATGAAGCTAGTAGAGAAGACAAAGTCGGTATGATTGAACCCAACAAACGGGCTATTTTTGGACGAAGTTATGCCGCGGAACCGGATCAACTGATTAAAGAACTGGCTATGGATGAAGCTATTCAGGAAGCGGACACGTTGCTCTTGACCATACCCAATACCTTGGGAGTTGATTACAACGTGCATGTGCTTTCTTCCATCCTAGAACATGTGGCCCCTGGACTGGGATGGCGATAACGTTAAAAACACGGTAATGCTTGCCACCATGACAACAGCTTTTCGCTAAACTTTACAACCAAATCAGGGTGTTGTTCGGCAATATTGTTAGATTCACTTCGATCTTGCGCTAGATCGTAGAGTTCTATACCGGACTTATCCTGATTCATCAGAAATTTCCATGACCCTTCCCGGTAGGCTAAGGCAGGGCTACGGTTTGGCGCTTGTGGAAAGTTAAAAAATGTATTATTACGACCATACTCCCATATGAGTGGATTTTTCCGCGGGGATGCCTCGCCGTGCAAAACCATCGCTCTATTTTCACCGTCAAACAGCTCATCAACCTCTAGGTTGCCTCCTGCAATATCTACCAATGAAGGCAGGAGATCTAGGGCTGAAACAATGGACGAGCTATCGACCCAGTTTTGCGCTATTTTCGCTGGCCAACGGACAATAAAAGGCATATTGATCCCACCTTCATATAATGATAACTTGGTTCCTCGCAAACCTGCTGATCGATCTTGTCTAAAATTAGGAAGCGGCCCGTTATCACTCGTAAAAATTACCAAGGTATTTTCGTCAACGCCCAATTCTTTTAAACCATCCATTAACCTTCCCAGTTGTTTGTCAAATTCTTTTAGAACCGCTTCAAAACTCCGCTCCTCTCCCGGCTTACCAGGATAGCGTCCGGTTTCATCATCTCCAGCTACCCAAGGCGTGTGCACATCATCCGTCCAAAGGTTGACATAACAAGGCTTGTCTTTATTTTCTTTCAGAAAAGACAATGTCTTATCGACAAAATATGCTGTACGATTCCAGCGTTTTATACTATCTTGATCACTCCAAATCCAGTCTGTCGCTGTTATAGCCGGATCTGGATCCGGACTTTCATAGGTACCTGCCCAAGCATCAAATCCATATTGATCAAAATTTGGTGCATTGGTAACATCACGTCCACCACCCAAATGCCATTTACCAAAGTGCCCGGTAGTATATCCTTTCGCTTTTAATAATTTAGCGAGCGTCGTGATATTAGGATCCAAGAAATCCACTTGTTCCTTTCGCTTATTATCTTCGCGTGTATTCAAAAAAGTCGTGAAATGCAGCTTTGCAGGTGATTTTCCGGTAAGAATGCCGGCTCGCGATGGTGAACAAACCGGAGATGCGCTATAATAATTTGTCAATCGCCCCCCTTCAGCAGCAATCTTATCAATGTTAGGCGTATTGTATTTCCCAAAATAACAACTGATATCCCCTATTCCCAGATCATCAGACAAAATCAAAATAATATGGGGACTCCGGTTTTCTTGCGCGATTCCGTCAGAAGCAGATAATAGAAGTAATCCGCATAATAACAATTTGGAACGTAAATACATGTACATCCTGCTAGGGTTTAAAATTGTTCTGTGACAAAGTAAAAAATTGTTTTTGATAAAAAAACACCAATGCTATTCAAAAAAAAGCATTTTTGTGTCAAAATATTGATACGACATATCTACGTGCGTTATTTTATTTAAATTCGAACTAAATAATTTAGCAAAATGAAGCGATCTGGAACAGCAGACTTACCGTTGCATTATGGTAAAGTTCCTCCCTGGTTATATGAACGCATGTCCTCTTTGGGGTTGTCAATAATCGAAGCAATCTTGATCGATTATGGTAAGGAGGAAGTTTTACGGAAATTAGCTGACCCATTTTGGTTCCAGAGTTTTGGTGCAGTAATGGGAATGGATTGGCATTCTTCTGGCATCACTACTTCGGTTATGGGAGCACTAAAACGATCAATAAATCCCGTCGCTTCATCGCTTGGAATATATATCTGCGGCGGAAAAGGTAAACACTCACGGGAGACCCCGAAAGAGCTATTACAATTAGCTGACCGAACCGGACTGCCGGGAAATCAGCTGGTGTATGCCAGTAAGTTATCTGCTAAAGTGGATAATACAGCTGTTCAAGATGGTTATCAACTATACCTACACAATTTTATCGTAACCAACACCGGCAGCTGGGCGGTAATCCAACAGGGTATGCATAACCATGACGGAACTGCCAGAAGATATCATTGGCATTCAGACAATTTAAGGTCGTTCGTGGAAGAACCACATACTGGAATCAATGGTGTCTCGCAAGGATATATCTTGAATCTAACTGCAACGGAAGCTGCTTCCAACCGCCAAGGTATCCTCCATATTTCGCGTGAAAACTCGACAAAAACCATACAGGATTTTACACGTTTAATTTTGCCAGCGCATCACGATATACGCTCCGCTGATGTCGACCTTAAAAAATTAGGCGCATTGTTGTATGTGACACGGGAATTGCAACCTGACAGCTTTGAAGATCTTTTGATGCTACAAGGGGTTGGACCCCGAACGCTACAGTCTTTGGCATTAGTGAGTGAGGTAATTCATGGTGCCCCCTCAAGGTTTAAGGATCCTGCTCGTTTCTCATTCGCACATGGGGGCAAAGACGGACATCCTTTCCCCGTACCAATCGATATCTATGACGATAGCATACAGGTATTGCGGAAAGGCATTGAAAAATCTAAACTTGGGAATGCGGACAAATTAAAGACAATCAACAAACTGCACGAAATCGTGCTGCAAGCGGAAGCTAATTTCGCACCGAAATTTGATGTACAGCAAGTTATCGAGCAAGAGCGTAGAGATTCATGGAAATATGGTGGAAGGACGGTATTTGGGAAGGCAAAAAAGTCTTCTTCACATATGTCGGGTGGTCAACTTTCGCTATTTTAGCGACGAATCTGCTCTTTAGAGACCTAGCTATAAAAACAAAATCATCTAAAAAAACATATAATTGAAGGTATATCATGGAATTTATCAAAAAAAACGTAATACTGCTTCTCATAGTAGGTTTGTTATTCTCCAGTGCAGGCATCTATTACGACGACTGTTCATATAACAAAAGCAATCGAATGTCTGGGCATGCAAAAAAAAGCAGCATGCACACACAAGAGCAATCGCTGCAACCAGGGGATCTGATATTCCAAACCTCATTATCAGATCAAAGCCGGGCGATACAGTTGGCTACAGGATCTCGATATTCTCATTGTGGTATCATTTTCAAAGAAAAAGACCAGCTGTATGTTTTAGAAGCCGTTCGGCCAGTTAAACGGACACCATTGCACAAATGGATAAAACGTGGAAAAGATGAACACTATGTGATAAAACGTTTAAAAGAGGCTGAAAAAACACTAACAAATTCGGTAATCCAAGAGATGCAAAAGATGGGGCAAGCTTGGGAAGGAAAAGATTATGATACAGCATTCGGATGGACGGACGACAAGATGTATTGTTCTGAATTAATATGGAAACTTTATAACCGAACAACAGGACTTCAAATTGGCCAATTGGAACAATTGAAAGACTTTGATTTGAGCAGTGAAATAGTGAGGAACAAACTCACAGAACGATACAGAAATCATACCCCATTAAACGATACCGTTATTTCACCAGCAGCAATTTTTAACAGCAAACTATTAGAAACAGTTCAAATGTAATTTTTGTTTGCATAAGTATGCGAATTTGTTTTCTTTCTACAAAATTTTTATACCTTTGCGAATCTTGGTTAAGTATTATTAAGCTAAATCGCAAGTAAGATTATATAAACTATAAACAAATACACGAAGACAGACAATGCAGAGTAAAGGGCTGATTAAATTTTTGGTAGTAGTGGTGTCAATAGCATGCCTCTATTCCCTATCATTCACATTTGTTACAAGAAAAGTAGAACGAGACGCTGCGGAATATGCAAAAGGCGATATGGCCAAAGAAAAGGCATATCTGGATTCCATAGCTGGTGAGGAAGTTTACAATTTGGGGCTGGCTAAATTCACCTACCGGGAGGCGAAGGCACATGAATTAGCATTAGGCTTAGACCTTAAAGGTGGGATGAACGTCACGATGGAGATATCCTTGGATGAACTCATCAGAAATTTGGCAAATAACCCGAAAGATGAAAACTTCAATAAGGCACTTGAATCCGCTCTTCAAAAGAGTAAATCCGTAAACAGGAGCGTCGTAGAGCTCTTCATCGAAGAATATAAAGCTTCTGGGGCGGGTACACCATTGGCCACTTTCTTCGCAACAACAGATAATGCTTCCCTTATTAAAGGAACCAGCTCAGATAACGAGGTACGTAGCTTCTTAAATAAAGAAGCGGATAATGCTATCGAAAACTCTTTCAAAGTATTACGTACGCGTATTGATAAATTTGGTGTGGCTTCGCCAAATATCCAGATTCAACAAGGAACAAACCGTATTCTAATAGAGCTTCCTGGTGTTAATGACGAAGAGCGTGTACGTAATCTCCTACAAGGTTCGGCTAAGCTGGAGTTCTACGAAACACATGATAACTATCAGGTATATCCATTATTGGAAAACCTCAACAATATTTTAGCTAGCTCATTGAAATCCGCATCCCCTTCGACTTCGACTCCGGTTGTAACGACTACAAATGATTCGACGGCGAGTGACAGCGTTACCAATGACGACAATTTGTTAGCTAATTTAGGGGCTGCTCCTAAGGATAGTACAGACACTGCCGGAATCTCTGCAGAACTTGCGGCAAGTAATCCTTTGTTTGCGGTTTTGAACCCAGCTACTTATATGGAGCAAAATGGTCAGCCAAACCTAACTCCAGGTGCTATGGTTGGTATCGCCAATCTAAAAGATACCGCTCGTGTTAACGCGTATTTAAATCGTCCGGAAGTAAAAGCTAACATTCCAGGGAATTTGAAATTCTTATGGTCCGTGAAGCCGGAACAAAGAACACCTAACTTCCTTTCTTTATATGCTATCAAAACATCTGGTCCGGAAAATGGCGCTGTGTTAACCGGTGATGTTATTACCGATGCACGGGATGATTTTGACCAAAACAACCGTCCTGTTGTATCGATGAGCATGAATACGGAGGGTGCTCGCCAGTGGCGTAAGATTACAGCGCAAGCAGCACAGAATAATAGAGCCGCTGTTGCTATCGTATTGGATGGTGTCGTGTATTCGGCACCAAGTGTAAACGAAGAAATTCCGAACGGAAGCTCTTCTATATCCGGTAACTTCACCATTGAAGATACCAAAGACTTAGCGAATGTACTAAAAGCAGGTCGTCTTCCAACTACGGCAAAAATTGTAGAGGAAGCGATCGTAGGCCCATCATTAGGACAGGCTGCTATTGATGCGGGTGTCAACTCTTCGGTTATCGCTCTTATCGTGGTGATGATATTTATGGTTGCTTATTACAATCGTGCTGGTATCGCGGCTAACATCGCGGTATTATTTAACGTGTTCTTCCTAATGGGTATCTTGGCATCCTTAAACGCCGTTCTCACCTTGCCAGGTATCGCAGGTATCGTATTGACGATGGGAACCGCAGTAGATGCTAACGTTCTGATATACGAACGTATACGGGAAGAGTTAGGATTGGGTAAATCTATCCGGCAAGCCATTGCCGATGGTTATAAAAATGCGATGCCTTCTATCTTAGACTCACAAATAACAACCTTCTTAGTAGGGCTTGTGTTGTTCTTCTTTGGTAGTGGTCCGATCTTAGGTTTTGCTACGACGTTGATGATTGGTATTATTACTTCATTGTTTACGTCTATCTTTATCTCGCGTTTGATTTTCGAGTATATGCTATCAAAAGACTGGAAAATTTCCGTATCGTTTCCTTGGTCTGCAAATACATTGAAAAATGCAAATTTCCAATTCATCAAAAAGCGGAAAGTATTTTATGGTATTTCCATCATTGCTTCGATTATTGCTTTGGTGGCTATATTCACGAAAGGTTTCACCTTGGGTGTGGATTTCAGTGGAGGACGTACCTACACCGTAGCTTATGAACAAGCTGTCAATTTAGAAGATGTACGTCAAAACCTCGACGAAGTATTTGGTTTGACAACGGAGGTAAAGACCTTTGGTAGTGAAAACCAAGTACGTGTTACGACAACGTATCATGTAGAAGAAACGAGTGACGAGGCAGATGCGGAAGTATTGGCTAAATTGAACGAAGGTCTTTCGAAGATTGAAGGTAATGGTTACGAGATTCTCTCTTCTCAAAAAGTTGGTCCGAGTATCGCGACCGATATAAAAGATAGAGCGATATGGTCAGGGATATTCTCCGTATTGATTATCGCCGGTTATATTTTAGTACGTTTCCAAAAATGGCAATATTCTATCGGGGCAGCTATATCAACTATTCACGATGCGATTATCCTATTGGGTCTATTCTCAATTCTAGATGGCATTGTTCCATTCTCGTTAGACATTGATCAGCATTTTGTCGCTGCGATTTTGACAGTTATCGCCTATTCCGTAAATGATACGGTAGTTGTATTTGACCGCTTAAGAGAATATTTAAACAAACCCAATGCGCACAAAGAATACTTTGGTGATACGGTTAACAGCGCGATAAACTCTACGTTGAGCCGTACAATCATTACCTCATTAACGATTATCTTCGTGTTGGCTGTATTGTTTGTGTTCGGCGGCGAGGTTATCAGAGGATTTTCTTTCGCGATATTAATTGGTATCGTTGTAGGTACTTATTCCTCCGTATTCCTTGCGGCACCGACGGTCTACGATCTTCGGAAAAATACAAGTGCCGTCGAAGAAAAACCAGAAAAAGTAAAAGTTGTTACCCCATAACAGGACACAACAATTTAACAAATAACCTAAAGGTCTCTGCGAAATCAGAGACCTTTTCTTTTGCATCATCATTTTTTCATCATTTAATCGTTTGGGTTAGTTGGTTGCTATAATTTTTCCTAGTTTTGGACTTCAAAAAAGTTCATCTGATGAAACATATATTCACTAGTCTTACTATCGGCGCGCTCACAATCTTTAGTGCTTGTCAATCAAATAACAATAATGCAGAAAATGCGCAGCACCCGGCTGAACACCATATGGATCAACAACAAGATCCTACAACCTCACAACCAACAGCACCGATGGCTAAAGAAGCTGCCAAGCAATTACCAGACTTTAAATTTTATAAAGTCAAATCTGGTATAGGATTTACCAATGCGGATATACCTGCCAACCGAAACACTGTATTTATCCTTTTTGATCCAAGCTGTGGTCATTGTCAAACAGAAACGGGGCTTTTGGCTAAAAATTATGAAAAGCTAAAAGATGTCAACCTGTATTTTGTCTCCATGAATGACCCATCACTTATGGCTTCTTTTTTGGAAACTTTCGGTAAAGAACTTGTCGACAAGCCGAACGTAGAAGTGCTTTACGATAGAAACCAAGAATTTATTCAAAAATTTCATGTACCGGCGCAATTTCCAGCGAACTACATTTACGGTGTGGATGGTACTTTAAAAAACAGTTGGGACGGCGAGAAAAGTATTGATTTTGTTATAGCTGAGTTTATAAAATAATGAACGTTGCCATCAATGGGTTTGGAAGGATTGGACGCAATACCTTGCGTAGTATATATCGGCGAGGCCTTCAACAGGAAATCCAGATTATTGCTATCAACGATTTAACGGATACGGCGACTTTAGCACATTTACTGAAATATGATTCGGTTCACGGACCATTTCCCCTTACGGTACATTATGATAAAGAGCATCTTTATATCGAAGGGCAATCTATTAAGGTATTAGCAGAAAAAGACCCCTTAAAACTTGCTTGGGGTGTACTGGACGTAGATGTCGTTATCGAATCAACGGGAGTTTTCACGACGAAAAAAAAGGCCGCCCTGCATCTGAAAGCAGGTGCAAAACAAACTATTATATCGGCGCCTTCACCAGACAAAGAGGTGCCCACAGTTGTTTTAGGTATAAACGATACGACATTTGATTGGTATACTCCCCTATTTTCAAATGCCTCGTGTACAACCAACAATGTTGCTCCGTTAGTCAAGATCTTAGATGAAAACTGGGGTATTAATGATGGTTATATTACAACTGTACATTCGATGACTGGTGATCAAAATTTACATGATGCACCCCACCGAGATTTGCGCAGAGCTCGTGCGGCGTCCTCGTCCATTATACCAACGACAACAGGTGCTGCAAAAGCAATTACGAATGTATTTCCACACCTCGAAGGAAAACTTGGCGGCGCGGGTATACGCGTTCCCGTCCTGAACGGTTCTCTAACTGACTTCACCTGTACATTAAAAAATCAGACAACAGTAGAAGAAATTAATGCCAAATTTAGAGAAGCTGCGGATGGCTCCCTAAAAGAAATTCTTTATTATACGGAGGATCCTATTGTCTCCGTGGACATTATCAACAATCCGTACTCCTGTATTTTTGATGCACAGCTAACCTCCATTGTCGGTGGGCTAGTAAAAGTGGTCGGATGGTACGATAACGAATTTGGCTATTCCAATAGATTAGTGGATTTATTGGTTAAAGTTCACCTATTACACCGATACCAAACAGTGCAAAATCGTACTTAACGGGATCATCTGGATCAAAGCGTTTTAAATTTTCTGTCAGTTCGACGGCTGTTTTCCAATTAACTTTATCCGAGGTAATCAGCCCAAACTTACGGGCGACACGTTCTACATGCACATCACATGGACAGATAAGATCACGGGGGTTTATTCGATCCCATATACCAAAATCTACGCCCTTGTTGTCTTTGCGAACCATCCAACGCATAAACATATTTAATCGTTTGCAACTGGATTTTTGTAATGGAGAGCTGATATGTTTTCTCGTACGGATCGGATAATCGGGCAAAGAAAAAAAATATGCTTTAAATTCATTCAAGCTTCGTTCCATAGAAAAAGATATATGCTGCTGATTACCAATCAAAAATGCATCTTCTAATGACGTGAAACGACGATAATGGAAACGCAAAAAAGAAACAAAATATAGCAAGTCCGTATCGTTAAAAGTGCGGTGTTTAAACCCTAAAAGATTCTTCAAATCCACTTCATTATGCTTTATAATAAAATTTGCGGGCTCGCCATCAAAGCGCTCAATCAATTCTTTACATTTGTTAATAATGGTCTTCCGTTGACCCCAAGCCAAAATAGCAGCGAAGAAACCCATAATCTCTATATCTTGTTTCTTGCTAAATAAATGGGGAATGCATATCGGATCATGCTCAATAAATGTGGATTGGTTAAACGACGATACTTTGTCGTCTAAAAATTGCTTCATGTCGAAGTCTGCCATACACTTGAATATCTATACTTTAATTTGTGCATAAAGATACTTTTTTCGCGTTTATTATCTGAACAATGACAGGATAAATAACGAACAGATTCTTTTTTAAAAGAAAACCACAACGAGCTCATCCATACAAATTAAAAACAAAATACGCATGGATATATAAAAGCATTACCTTTGCATTAAATTACACATATATGGATTCTAAAAATAAGAAGAAGAACGTATTGCATCCCAGAAACATACATCAATCTGGTTATGATTTCCCTAAGCTAGCGGAAGCAAACCCAGCATTGAAAGATTATATCATCGAAACAGCGTTCGGCACGATATCCATAGATTTTGCGAATCCTAAAGCTGTCATCGAACTCAATAAAGCACTCCTGATGGCTTACTATAACGTGCAAAACTGGTCTATTTTAAAAAACAGCCTCTGCCCTCCTGTTCCCGGAAGGGCAGACTATATACATTATGCTGCCGATCTCCTAGCGGCGGAGAACAACGGGATTATTCCAACCGGTCCTCAAATTCATGTTTTAGATATCGGCACAGGTTCTTCTATGATATACCCTATTTTAGGAGAACGGATATATGGTTGGCGTTTTCTCGGTACCGATATCGACATTACGGCATTAAATCACGCCAGATCGCTCGTTAAAAAAAATAGTGGTCTCGCAAAGAAGATCGTGTTCCAGCAACAAGAAGACAAAAGACATATTTTCGAGGGCATTCTGCATAAAGATGATTACTTTGACCTCGTTGTCTGTAACCCGCCTTTCTATAAATCAAGGGAAGAAAACTGGCAAAAGACCAGTAAAAAATTTCATGCCCTTCATAAAAACAAAGAAGCACTTCCGGTACAAAACTTCGGCGGGCATCCCAACGAACTCTGGTGCGAGGGAGGGGAACGAAAATTCGTTCGCGATATGATCAACGAGAGTATGCGTTTCAAAGCACAATTAGGTTGGGTTACAAGCTTGGTTTCCAATAAAGAAAATCTAGAACCCCTTATTGCTGTATTAGAATATAACAAAGCAGCTAAAGTTGAAATCATCAATATAGCACAAGGTCAAAAAGCAATCCGTATTTTAGCTTGGAAATGGTAGTGTAAGAGCGTTACGCCTTACACATCACCTTTTTCGGGCTTATCCTTGAGCTTCCGGACAAAAAGATTGTAGTTTTCATGCTTTTCTACATATACTTCTTCTCCGGCCTCGATAAAACCGTCTAAAGCAACCGCATCGTACCATACGCCATCAATCTCAATCTTGCCTGCCGGTCTTAGAACCGTTCGGGCAACACCATTTTGATAAAGCAGATTTGTTTTCTGTGGCGACGAGGTATACCCTACGTCCGCTTTCTGCTCATCATGAAGCACTAATCGTCTAAAGGCAGACGACTTCAGGATATTTTTTCCGAAAATAACCATTAAGATAATAGAGAGCACCATCGCTCCCGTTACAATTAAAAATGACTCCATCAATAATCCTGGTTGGGCTAATTTAAAATCAAAAAAGTTGTTGTCTACCATGGAGAAAGCAAGGCCACAAAGCACACAGATAATCCCCAATATACCGGCTATACCAAATCCCGGTATAACAAATACCTCCAACAACAACAGGGCGACCCCTACGATAAATAGGACAATTTCCCAATGGTCTGCCAACCCTTGCAAATACAACGGTGCGAAAAACAGTACACCGCATATTGCGGCAACGACGAGTGCAAATCCAATTCCGGGTGTTTGTAGTTCAAAATAAATACCACCTATAAGCCCTAATATCAAAAAACCACTGACCATCGGATTAATCAAAAATGCAATGATACGATCCACCACGCTAATGTGATGTTGCACCACTTCCAAATCACCTTTTTCAAGCTGCTTATAGACTTCTCCCACATCGGTCACGACCGCTTGAACAAGACCCGCTTTTACACCTTCTGTTGCTGTTAACGTCAACAGTTTACCATCAGGCTTCAATTGTGGCACGGAAACTTCAGGATCTACAAAGGCTTCTGCTATTTTGGGATCCCGCCCTTTAGCCTCGGCTGTCGCGCGCATCAGCCCCCGCATATACGATTGATATTTTTCCGGCATAATCTCCCCACTTTGGTTAACAACACTCGCCGCCCCCATACTTCCACCTTTTTGCATAAAAATTTCGTCCGAAGCCAATGAAATCAATGTGCCTGCAGAAGCAGCATTATTGTTAATATAGATTACTGTATGCATAGTGGACCCCAAGAGCTTGGAACGTATAGAATCTGCAAAATTTACGGCCCCACCAAAGGTATTCAATTCTATCAAAAACATTTCAGCCTGTAGTTCTGCTGCTTTTTGATGTGCCAAATTCACAGTTCGCCATGCGTTTGGGCCAATATCTTCTTTGATATCCACTTTATATATTTTTTGTGCCGATGCAGTGAAAAGCATAACACAAAAAGTAAAAAGAAAAGCAAAAAAGGATTTCGTAAATTTGTTCTCCATGGATTAATGTTTTTTGCTATAGTAATGACTAAATATACAACATTTAAAACATTTGAAAAAAACTTTCCGTATCAAATATGGAAAATTGTAGCAGATGCAGCTTTAAGACAAATTGCTGTGGAACTCCGAGACACGGAGTCTACCTGCGCTATACTTTATATCTTTGACTTTGATGGCAACGAGCTGCTAAAACATAAAGAAATAGATGAAAAAGAGTGGACACTGGAATCCATCCAGCATCATACGCTTATTTTGAAACGTGTGGGCGACACACAGCCGGTGAAAGAAGGTATTTTATTCTTAGATATGCAAGGTACCCCCCGTCATTTATGGCAAGAATATACCTGGATAGATACCTATCGTGATGTGGTAAAGGTGCGGCACCGTAATTTCCAAAGTGGTTTTGAAGAATATATTGATATAAAAACACTCGAAAAGAAATCTAACACGGGGCAAGAACAAGAATATTGCAGTGCTATCAAAATGCCTGTTCCCTATAGCGGTAACTTACCCCTCTATCTACAACATGTAGGTATACAAGATCTACCTTGGATTAGCCGTGCAGCAGACCGCATACTTTGGTCATACCATACAAAAGAGCATGGGCATTATCATTTAAACCTTTCGGTCGCCGATACATCCAAATTACTAGTAACACAATGTTTATTATCCGATATGCCGAAAATGATTCCACAACCGTATTTTCAAATAGAAAATCAAATATTTTTAATGTCATATAATAAACGGAAAATTGTTTCGTATTTAGTATAATTGCAAACATATGGGAAAAACAAAAGCTTTTTCGACCACGATAAAATTAGGCGCTCTGGGGGTATTATGCTACCCTCTTTTTCTGACTGCTAAATCCGCTGAATATAACGTTAATGAACCCTTTTCTGTTTCGATTGCTCCCGATTCGATCGGTGTGGAAGTCGTAAACGGCGAAATAAATATTATCCACCGTATCGAGCGAAAAGAAACGTATTATGCATTGAGCCGGCGATATAATATCCCTGTAAACCGTATCATGGAGGTGAACAATAAAAAAACCCTTAAACCTGGTGATACCGTAAAGGTTCCTACCGGCAGACAAGGGTCTTCGATGACAACTGTTTCATCGGCTCCGCAAACCCAGCAACAGGAACAACCCATGGTGTTAACCGAATATAAAGTTGGTAAAAGCGAAACCCTATATGCTATTTCTAGACGGTTTGGCACAACGGTAGAGGCGATTAAAAAAATGAACGATCTCCAATCAGATTCTCTCCGGGAGGGCATCACGCTGAAAATCCCAAATGCGGATTATCGAGAGCCTATTCCAGAAATCCCTCAACAGCCCATTCTTATCGATACGTCTTCCACTTTGGAGTTAACCCCGGAACAAATCATTGCATCAAATCGCTATGGTATTCGCGAAAAACAAGAAAAGGGCATTGGCGTATGGATTAATGATCTGGAGACGGATGGTAAAAGTAATCTCGCCCTTCACAAAACTGCCCCCATAGGCACCATTTTAAAAATCACGAATCCAATGACGCGGAATGTTACCTACGCCAAGGTAGTCGGAAAATTCACGGATACGGCCGAGACAAAAGACGCTATTGTCGTCTTATCAAAATCTGCTGCGGCTTACATCGGTGCCCTTGACAGAAGGTTTTTGATAGAAATAGCATATGGTGTACCTTTGCAATAAATAAACTTAGGAAGGTATAAATGGATAAACCATACGTTATCGGTATTGCGGGCAGTAGTGGATCAGGCAAAACGTTCTTTCTAAGACGTTTTCTCGATCATTTTCATCCTGATCAAATTACACTCATTTCGCAAGACGATTATTATATCCCCGCAAATACCAAAACAAAAGAAGAAAATCGGTTATATAACTTTGATTTGCCCACGGCTATTAATCGAGAATCTTTCTTCCACGATATAAAACAACTTTTCGACGGACATACCGTTTACCGACAGGAATATACTTTTAATAATCCTAATATTACCCCTAAAATACTCGAAATTAAGCCTGCCCCCATCCTCATTGTAGAAGGTTTATTTATTTTCCATTACCAGGAGGTTAACGAACTACTAGATTATCGGATTTTCCTAGATGCTTCGGAATCAGTTGCGCTAGAAAGGAGACTGCAACGAGACCTAATGGAAAGAGGATATGATCATGACGATGTGATGTACAAATGGATAAACCATGTTGTTCCGGCTTATGAACAATATTTGGTTCCATTTAAATCGGCATGTGATTTAGTGATCATCAATAACACGAATGATCCTAAGATCATTGATAATGCCGCTCGTGAAATTTCAGTTGGACTTAAACCTATGCGAATTACCACAAATAAAAAGTGAATAACTATTTAAATTCAATCTAAACAATTATCTTTGTAGTTGAGATGGAAAAGATAATAACCCCATTAATCTATATAGAAGATGGGAACCCCTTTCTTGACGAAATCAAAAAAGGGATAAACTGCAACCCAGATTTGGGATGTTGTGTTTTTAAAAAATGTTGTAAAAAATATAAGCGGGGCAAACGCTGTAAAAAGTGTCCCAAAAGATAGTCTTATATACTATTCTTCCATATAGTTTAAATCTTTATCGAAGCTCTCCTCTAGTCTCGTCAAGGCGAAAATAGCAATAATAGATAATAGTATAGTGACTGCCATTGCTGCGTGGAGTATCCCCATATTTGGCACCAACCAACCATATAAAAGTGTGGACGGGATCAATGCCCCCCGCACAAAATTTGGAGCCGTCGTAGCCACTGTCGCACGGAGATTTGTACCAAACTGCTCGGCAGAAATAGTGACAAACGTGGCCCAGTAACCCACACCAAGTCCTAATAGAAATGCCAACACCAAGAACTTATTTTCGGAAATACCGGTACTGGATAAATACCACACGGAGAATAAGATAATGAGCACCTGGCAGATAAAGACCACCTTTTTTCTGGATCTGAACCATTGCGCCAACAATCCCGCAAAAACATCGCCCAACGAAATACCTAAATAGGTGAACATTACGCCCTTTCCTGCACTCAACGGCGTTTCACTTTGCAAAGCTCGCCCGATCTCTGGTGCTTGCGTG
This sequence comes from Sphingobacterium corticibacterium, assembly GCF_004208525.1. Classification (GTDB taxonomy): domain Bacteria; phylum Bacteroidota; class Bacteroidia; order Sphingobacteriales; family Sphingobacteriaceae; genus Sphingobacterium; species Sphingobacterium corticibacterium. Next base: position 1,339,024 of record NZ_SGIT01000001.1, read on the forward strand.
ACCAAAACGCCCACCACAAACCAAATAGGCAACCCAATACAAAGGCAATATACATATCGAAGAAAACGTTCTTTCTTGTTGAATAGCATCCATAAACTTCCCTTAACGGCTTGCTGGTTATCTTTCTTCTTAAATAACCCTGATTCAAATGTTCCGACACGCAGTAACAACAAACAAAGCCCCATTCCACCACCAACAAAATAAGCTGTCCGCCAGTCAAACCATTCGGAAACATAGTACGCCAAAATCGCCCCCAATACACCTAACCCGGCTACGATCATGGTACCATATCCACGTTTTCCCTTATCCATACTCTCGCTAACCAATGTAATGCCTGCTCCTAGCTCGCCGGCAAGGCCTATACCTGCCACGAAACGAATCCAGGCATAGGTGTTTACATCTTGAACAAAGCCATTGTATAGGTTTGCCAGTGAATACAGAACAATAGATCCAAAAAGCACTTTTAACCGTCCGAATTTATCGGCAATAACACCCCAAATAATCCCACCAAGCAGTAATCCTGCCATTTGCATATTCAACACAAACTCCCCCTCAGACCGCATCTGCCCTTCTGGAATCCCGATATCTTTAAACGATTGTACCCGTACGATGGAGAAAATAATTAAATCATAGATATCCACAAAATAGCCAAGCGATGCGACCAAGACCAGCAGCCATACTTTACCGGGTTTAGGATTACTTTCCATAATAGTTTAGCGTTGAGGCGCGCAATTTACAATCTTTTCTATTTATTACAAGAAATAAACAATCATAATCTGCTTTAAATATGGGGGGAGTCCTATATTTGTAATATTGAACATCACTAAATAAAAAACGAACATGATGAAAAAGCTCACTTTGGGCACTTTAGCATTCGGTTTATTCCTTGCAGGTGCTTGCCAAAACACAAACGGAAAAAACGAAGAAGCCGAAAAGCTAGCAAAGGAGGCTATTGAAATACATGATGAAATCATGCCTCAAATTTCTACTTTCAACAAACACGACATTTTGATAGATTCTTTGTTAGAAAATCTTTCTATATTAAAAACTGCGGATGTCGATCTCGACACGACAGAAACACGTGAAAAGTTCCACGCTTTGAAAGCAAATCTAGAATCAGCTACGGATAAAATGATGGTTTGGATGAAAGAATATGCAATGGATAGCACAGATGTGAACTATCAAAAAGCGGAAGTAGAACGTATTTCTGAACTGAAAACAGAATTTGAACAAGTAAAATACGAAGCGGAGAGCCTATTGGCTCCTTTTAAAAAGTAAGCATGAAACGTAATCTAACAACATACCTAAGCGTAGTTGCACTTTCGTCTGCTTTATTTGCCTGCTCGGGAACAAGCGAAAAGAAACTACCCATCATCGGAGAGCGGGAGACGGAAGAGCGAGTAGTAGATGGTAAAACAGTCGTAGACACGATTTATCACCAGATTCCAAGCTTTTCTTTTATTAATCAAGACAGCGTAGAAATCACCGATAAAGATTTCGACAACAAGGTATATGTTGCTAATTTCTTCTTTACACATTGCCCAAGTATCTGCCCTACCATGCAACGAAACCTGTTAAAAGTATATGAAAAATACAAAGACGACGAACAGGTCGCTTTTTTATCACACAGTATAGACTTTAAATACGATACGCCAAGCGTACTTAAATCGTATGCGGAAAAATTAGGTGTTACCAATAAACAATGGCAATTTGTAACGGGTGATAAAAAGGCTATTTATGGCATTGCAGATAAATATCTGGTTTATACAAAAGAAGATGAAAATGCACCAGGTGGTTATGATCACCAAAGTTACCTCGTGTTAATTGATCCGCAAAAACGTATCCGAGGCGCCTATGACGGAACCAATGATGAGCAGGTTGCACAGCTATTTGTCGACTTGGAGATCCTTTTAAAAGAACAATAGACCTGCCATGCGAAATACGATATTTTCGTTGATAGCAATAAGCATGCTTATCGGCATGCTTATTTTCTCTTGTCAGCCCCATGTAAGTATCGAAACCGCACAATATGCCATAAATGGGCAAAAACTTTATGTTACCCACTGCCAGAGTTGCCACGGTGCAAAAGGCGAGGGATTGGGCATGCTCTATCCCCCATTGACCGATACCGCCTATTTACAGAAAAACAGATCTAAACTCGCGTGTATTGTTAAGAACGGCATGACAGGTCCTATCGAGGTTAATGGAAAAATATTTGAGGGCGATATGCCCGCAAATGCCGAATTGACGAACGTAGATATCGCCTATATATTGACGTATATTACCACTACATTTGGTAATAACACCGAAACATATACACAAGAAGAAGTTAAAAAAAGTCTAGCGGATTGTCGGATGTAATTGTTGTTTATAGCGGCGTATAAAAAAGAAGGTTTCCAAACGGGGAGAATGGAAACCTTTCTAAACTAACCAATTATAAACCTAAATTATGATACTACAAAGATAAGCCAGATTAGTTGATTATGCAAATAATCCCCTCCTAAAAAAGCATATTTAACAAAACATTAACATTAGTGTTCTAAATACACTATCTAGCACTCGATTTATAACAAATATTTGACATTTAAGGCTTCATTTTTTTGCTACATTTGCACCCGAATGAACGTTCAATTGCTAAATAAAAAAGAGGCGATTTTCGAAAGCACGCTCAAACTTGTTAATGAGTATGGCTTTCACGGTACGCCAATGAGTCAGATTGCTGCGCATGCTAATGTCGCTACCGGTACAATCTACCATTATTTCAGTTCCAAGGATGAATTGATTTTAGAACTTTTTAAATATTGCCGGGAAAAAACAAACGAGCATATTTTCAGCTTTGAGGAAGATCTGCCCTATAAGGAGAAGTTCTTTTACATTTGGAATCGTTTGGTGGAATACTATGTGGCACATAGAGAAACGTTTTGGTTTATAGAACAATTCTACTCGTCACCCTATTATGAACTGATAAAACAAAAAAAGACAACCTATTATGGTGTTGACAAAATGCATCTGTTTTTTGAAGAAGGCATAAAATCCGGTATTCTCCGAAACGTCAGTTTCTACACGTTAATATCGGTATACATAGGAGCAGCGACATCCCATGTGAAAATGGTTACCTATGGCTTTTGTAAAATGCAGGCAAAAGGCCGTGAGGAGTTAATTGAAATAATTTGGAATGGTGTTAAAAATCAATAATATGAAGTTAAAAAAAGTTGCTTTATCGTTGCTTCTTGCGTGCTGTGTCGCGGGATACGCACAAGCACAATCTGTTAATACTAAGGAGAAATCTGAAAAACTCAACAGTGACGCTACACTGGACGAGCTAATTGACTATGCGCTACGTAATAAGATAGATTTAAAACAGGCTCAAATTGACCAGGAGATTGGAGAGCGGGAAATCGCATCAGCATTGTCAGGATGGCTTCCACAAATTAATGCGTCGGCTTCCCTGATCCACAATATCAAACTACAAACGATGGTCTTCGAAGGCCAAGCCAGACAGTTAGGGGTAAAAAATAATAGTACCGTTGGCTTTCAGGCTGATCAGGCAATTCTTAGCCCAGAATTATTTCAAGCATCCCGTGCGGCGAAATACATACGTCAGCAGAACAACCTGAATTTGGAGAACACAAAAGTAAATACGGTGGTGGACGTAAGTAAAGCGTATTACGACATCCTTACTTCAGAAGAAACGATTAAGATTATTAATGAGAATATCACCCGTCTAAAACGGCAGTATACAGAAGCTAATGCACGTTACGAAACCGGATTAGTCGACAAGATAGACTATAAACGGGCACAGATATCGTTGAATAATGCCAATGCACAATTAAAATCAGCCAACGAGGCTCGGAAATATAAGTACGATTATCTAAAATCTCTTATAAATATTCCAACAGCGGAAGAAATTTCATTATCCTTCGTCAATCAGTCGTTAGAATCTAATATCTTATTGGATACTACTGAATTGCTTCATATTGCCGACCGTGTGGAATTCCGCCAGCTGGAAACGTTGCGGGAAATCCAGAAATTGAATACACAATACCAAAAGTGGAGCTTTATGCCGCGATTGGGTGCTTACGCAAATTACAATTTCAATTACCTAAACAACGAATTTAGCCAGTTGTATGCGCATAACTATCCCAGTTCGGCGGTCGGTTTGTCGTTAACCTTTCCGATTTTCACGGGTACAAAACGTATACAGGAAATCCGTAGATCGGAATTGGAAGAAGAGCGAATCGAGTGGGATCTACAGAATTTAGAGAATATGATTAGTACGGAGTATTCTGCAGCCATGGCCAGCTATCGTTCTAATATGAATGAGTGGAGGAATGCAAAAGAAAATATGAATTTATCTGAAGAAGTATATAACACGATAAAGTTACAATACGATGCGGGTGTGAAAACCTATTTAGAGTTGATGACGGCGGAAACCGATCTTAAAACCACGCAGTTAAATTATCTCAATGCATTATATGCTGTTCTTTCTAGCAAGTTAGACATTCAGAAAGCATTAGGAACAGTAGAAACAACACGATAAAACAACCCTTAACAATCAACCACGAAATACACGAAAACATGAATACGAATTATTTATTTTCTGCACTAATTATAGGTTCTGCTTTGTTCTGGCAATCTTGCGGCTCTAAGGACGGCGCACAGCAACAGCAAGGAGCTGCCCAGGGGCAAATGGCCACCCCTGTGACGACAACGATGGTAGAGAAACAGATAGTTTCTGGCATCAAAAGCTATCCGGCCAGTGTTGTTCCGCTCCAGGAAGCCGATCTAATGGCGGAAGTATCAGGGTATGTGACTAAAATATATGTCGCGGACGGTGCTACCGTAAAACAAGGACAACCTTTGTATGAAATCGATCGCATTCGCTATCAAGCGGCTGTTGATCAGGCAAAAGCAAATTTGGAGATCGCTAAAGCGAATCTACAACGTGTAGAAAAAGATTTAACACGTTATCAGACGCTTGCGGAACAAGATGCGATTGCAAAGCAGACGTTAGATTACGCGCTAACAGATGTCAATAATCAAAAAGCACAGATCCAAGCAGCACAAGCCGCATTGACCACGGCACAAACCAACCTGGAACGTTCTATTATACGCGCTCCTTTCAGTGGTGCCCTAGGGATTTCACAAGTTCGTACAGGCGCATTGGTTTCCCCTGGTACAACACGTTTAAACACCATCAGTGCAATCGATCCGATTGCTGTTGAGTTTCAAATTAGCGAGAGAGAAATTTCTGAATTTGCAGCTTATCAGTCCGGTAAATCGTCGACCGAAATTAGTGTTTCCTTACCTGATAGAACCACCTACACGCATACCGGAAAAATCGCAACCATGGATAGAGCTGTTGACCCTACTACAGGAAGATTAAAAGTACGTGCGTCGTTCAGTAATTCGCAAAACGATCTACGTGCAGGGATGAACCTGACCATGAATGTGAAAAGCACTTCGGCTTCAGAACAATTGGTTATCCCGTTTAAAGCTGTACAAGATCAACTGGGTGTTTATAATGTATACGTCGTAAACGACAGCAGCCAAGCAGAGATACGTCCTGTAGAACTCGGTTTAAAGCTCGAAGATAAAGTCGTTGTAAATTCAGGTTTAGAAGCGGGAAACAAAATTGTTGTAGATGGTATCCTGAATGTACGTAGTGGAGCAAAAGTTGTTGAACAACCAGCAGCACAAGACACGCCACAGAAATAGTTGTTGAAAACTTAAACAAGTAGAAAAAATAGTATGATATCAGAAGTTTTTATAAGAAGGCCTGTCACGGCGATCGTTATATCTATCTTGATCATGATTATAGGTACGATTTCCATTATGACGTTGCCTATCAGTCAATATCCATCGATCGCCCCTCCTACAGTTACGGTAACGGCAAACTATACGGGTGCTGATGCGCAAACCGTTGAACAGACGGTCACAACACCGATAGAAAGTCAGATTAACGGTACGCCCGGCATGATTTACATGTCTTCTAACAGTACGTCCAACGGTCAATCCGCTATAACGGTTACCTTCGAAGTAGGTACTGATATTGATGTCGCTACACTTGACGTTCAGAATAGGGTCGGTATCGCTGAACCAGCTTTACCAGAGGCTGTACGCCGTTTAGGTGTGACCACACGTAAAGCGAATACAGACATCTTGATGCTTGTATCGTTAGTATCACCTAATGGAACACGCGATGATAAATTTTTAGCTAATTATGCTAACTTATATATTAGGGACGCTATTATGCGGGTAAAAGGTGTGGGTGACGTGACTGCCTTTGGGCAACCCTTCTCTATGCGTGTATGGCTAGATGCTAACAAATTAGCGGCGTTAAATTTAACACCGGCAGAGGTTTCCAGTGCTATTGCAGAACAGAACTTACGTATGCCGGGTGGTTCGGTAGGCGCTCCTCCACAACAAAATTCGCAAGTGTTTGAATATCCCGTCATCACGGATTCGGATTTATCGTCGGAAGAAGATTTTGAAGAGATCATTGTCAAAACAAATCCTGTCGATGGTTCTATTGTGCAGTTAAAGGATGTTGCACGCGTGGAACTTGGTCAATTTAACTATGCGACTACGACTCGTGTCAATGGCATGCGTTCTACCGGTATGATGGTAGCCCAAACACCGGGTGGTAATGCTGTAGAGACTGCAGAAGGTATTTATGCCGCATTGGACAATCTAAAAAAATCATTCCCGGAAGATGTCGATTACGTTGTGGGATATGAAACCGTTTCGGTCGTGAAAGCGTCTATCGAATCGGTTATCCATACCCTAGTGGAAGCATTGATCTTGGTAACGGTTGTGGTATTCTTTTTCTTACAATCATGGAGGGCGACCTTAATTCCTGTACTGGCTATTCCAGTTTCTATTGTAGGAACATTTATCTTCTTTACGTTATTTGGATTTTCCATCAACAACCTGACCTTATTAGCATTTGTATTGGCTATCGGTATTGTGGTCGATGATGCGATTGTCGTGGTAGAAGCTGTGCAACATTATATTGATCATTACAAGATGGATGCGAAAGAAGCTACTCGTCATGCGATGAAAGATATTACAGCTCCGGTTATCGCCATTGGTTTTATCTTGGCTGCCGTATTTGTACCCGTCGGTTTCATTCCAGGAATGGTTGGACAGCTCTATCAACAGTTCTCCATTACCATTGCTGTTTCGGTATTGTTATCCGCTTTTATAGCCCTCTCCCTGACACCGGCATTGTGTTCCATCATGTTGAGACCTACGTCAGTGAATAAAGATGCTAAAGGCCTAAACAAGTTTTTCTATAAATACAATCTTTGGTTCGATCGCGTAACGCATAAATACTCCCGAGGAGTCAAAACCATGATAAGGAAAGCGCCATTGGCTTTAATTATTTTGCTGTGTCTTTTCGTTGGTACGGGCTATATGTTCACCGTAAAGCCGAGCGGGTTTATTCCTACCGAAGATAATGGTATGTTTTTCGCTGGAGTTACATTACCTGAAGGCGCTTCTGCGAGTCGTACCGCATCTGTATTAGATGAAATTGAAGCCGATTTACGCAAAGATTTCCCCGAAATCCAACATATCACCCTTATTTCCGGTATCAATATACTGAATAGGTCGTTTAAATCTAACGGCGCCACACTGTTCGTATCTTTAAAACCATGGGCAGAACGTAAACGTACGGCTGCCGAGGTTACTGGTGCAATTATGGGTAAATATCGGGGGTATGCTAAAGCTAGTATATTAGCCGTAACCCCTCCTGCCATACCAGGTTTAGGTGCATCTGGTGGTTTCTCCATGATGATACAAGATCACCAAACGGTCGATATCAAACAGTTTGAAGCGGTTGTAGGAAAGTTTCTAGGTGCCGTTAACCAACGTCCGGAAATTGGTATGGCTTATACTTTATTTAACTCGAATTCGCCTAACTTTAAAATTTCGGTAGATAGAGAACAAGCCAAAAGGATGTCGGTTCCCGTATCTTCCGTCTACAGTACCATATCGGCTTATTTAGGTTCTGCTTATGTCAATGATTTCACGCGCTATGGGCGTAATTTCCGTGTCGTGACACAAGCTGATCAAAATTTCCGGATGAATATTGAGGATATCAATAAGTTGTTTGTTAACAACGCCCGGGGAGAATCCGTACCTTTAGGTTCCTTAATTAGTTGGGAGCTTGTACAAAACCCGTCCATCATCAACCACTATAATATCTTTCGAAGTATTGAAGTGAGTGGTAGTGCCGCTCCAGGATATAGTTCGGGGGATGCGTTAAGAGCCTTGGAAGAGGTTGCAGCAGAAACACTACCTGATGGATATGGATATGACTTTTCGGGAATATCTCTACAGGAAAAACAATCCGGCAACATGACGGTCATGATTTTTGCGTTATGTGTGGTGTTTGTATTTTTGTTACTGGCAGCCCTTTACGAAAGTTGGTCGGTTCCATTTTCGATCTTACTGTCCGTACCAATTGGTGTATTCGGAGCCATCTTGACGCTATTGTTCATTCCTGCATTGGATAATAATATTTATGCTCAGATCGGTTTGGTAACCATTATTGGTCTTGCATCCAAGAATGCGATCCTTATTGTAGAGTTTGCAAAAGAACGGGTCGATATCGGAATGCCTTTATTGGAGGCAACTTTGGATGCTGTGAAATTAAGATTACGACCGATCATTATGACGTCCTTTGCATTTATATTGGGGATCATTCCATTGATGCTGTCCACCGGTGCAGGAGCTTTCTCACGTCAAACAATTGGTTGGACCGTATTCGGCGGTATGACTGCAGCTACTTTACTCGGTATATTTGTCATCCCCGTGCTGTTTTACGTGATTACCAAAATGGCTTATGGGAAGAAAAAGCTTGCGGAACTGGAAGCTAATTTTGATGCCGAAAAAGCAAAAAATCTAAGTTCTCACTAATAAGCGAAACAAATTACCATAAAAAAGAAAGGACGTCCATGGTGACGTCCTTTCTTTTTTATGAACCTATTTTACCACACCTATTTAAACCCTACAAAAGATGCAAAGCATAAGTTCTTATGTAGTATATCAACTTTTTTAAACCCAACTTTTTCCAATAGTTGTAGTTGATACATTAAACTGCGGGGTGAGTCTTCTTTCTCGATGTAAGCAAATACATGGTCTCTATATTCCCGATCTTTTAATCCCACTAAATATTTGCCATACAAATCATGGTAAATATACTGTTGTAAATCAGAGTCCGTCTGATGCACTAAATCAAATATCCAGATACTACCGCCATCGTTCAATAGGCTAAATAGCTTTTTAAATGCCGTTTCCCAATCATGATCGTCTCGAAGATGGTGCAATACTGCCGTTGCAATGATCACGTCATACTTCTCCGTACCAAAATCCGCTGTCCTGAAATCACCTTTGAGCATATTCACTTTTCCCGTTGTTACGTCACCTACCCTTTCCAATGCCTTATCTAACATCGGCTGACTTAAATCCAGCAACGTAATATCAATATTGCTCATCTTCTGTGATAATTTTACGGTATAATTTCCCGCGCCACAGCCGATGTCTAAGACCGAACGAAGTTGAGGATAGCAACGTGTAATACCCTCTGTGATGAGCTCCATATTAAAGGTTGCATCGAGTGTTGTCTGTTGGCCTGTTTCCAATTGTGAGAATCGCTCTACATCTTTATCAAAGCGTTCTTCGATTTCCTGAATGGTTGATTTCATCTTGCTGATTTTTTTGACAAAGTTTTCTAATTTTTCAATAATACTAATATTATATAAAGCTGCCAAGAAGTCCATTTTTTTTTCATGAGTAACGAGCATTGTTATAGATAAAATGCCAACACGTTTAAATTTGCTATCTTTACGATAAAGGCAAACTTTAAACACTGTATGAAACTATATACTATTGACACCGGATTCTTTAAGTTAGACGGCGGCGCCATGTTTGGTGTGGTACCAAAATCATTATGGCAACGCACCAATCCTGCTGACGAACGTAATCTATGTACTTGGACGAATAGATTGCTGCTTATTGAGGACGGTAAACAATTGATTTTAGTGGATACCGCCATAGGCGATAAACAAGACGAAAAGTTTTTCGGCCACTATTTTTTACATGGAGACGCCACCTTGGATAGCTCACTCGCGAAATATGGTTTTCACCGCGATGACATTACCGATATTATCCTTACACACCTTCATTTCGACCATTGTGGCGGTGCCATAAAACGGGAAGGCGATCAGCTCGTGCCCGCCTTTAAAAATGCACGTTTCTGGAGCAATGAAAAACATTGGGAGTGGGCAATACACCCAAATCCGAGAGAAAAAGCCTCTTTTCTCCGGGAGAATATTCTCCCCATACAGGAAAGCGGACAATTGCATTTTATACAACAAGGCACACCCTTTTCCCCTAACATTGACATCCGCTATGCACACGGGCATACCGAAGCCATGATGTTACCCCAAATTCGTTACCAAGGAAAAACTATCCTGTATATGGCAGACTTACTACCCTCCGTAGGGCATATTCCCCTTCCCTATGTCATGGGGTACGACGTACGTCCGCTCATCACCATGGAAGAACGACAGGATTATTGGCACGAAATCGTCGATAACGAATATATCTTATTTCTAGAACATGATCCCGTTAACGCCTGCTGTACATTGCAGCACACGGAGAAAGGTGTTCGATTGAAAGATACGTTCCGATTAGAAGAAATGTTTGGCTAAGTTTGCTGCACGTTAAGATATAGCTATCTACACAAGTTCGATATTTTCCGCATAGCAATATCCTTCGATATTGTCTGTGCGAATAAGCCACCAATAAACGTTGGCGCGACTAACCACGGTAACTATTTCGTCTTTTTGTACATTGCCTATAGTAGGTAGCTCTACGCCAGGACCTTTATGAATGTTTAACATAGGCTCGTTCACGACCAACCGAGCCCTACATCCTTTTACGGTGGCTAATACATCGATGTCTAATAAAACTTCTCCTGAAATAAAATTAGGATCGATTTGGCTATACATGTCCCACAGTTTATTTTTTGCTTCTGCATTGGGTGCTATGCCTCGAATAATTAAAACACCATTTTGCTCCATAAACTGGAAACCGTCGGTGATTAAATTCTCGGCTGTAGCTAAAAGCGTTTTATATTTATCAAGTAGTGCCATGGTCTGGAAAGAGTTACTTATTAATGAAACAATAAATCAGGTAGGATTGTTTGAAATTACTGCCGATACTATCTTTAGCAAATTGCTGTTATCGATTGTTTCGTTCCGTTAAAGACAATCTGGTCTCCCACTTCGCGGCCCAACAACAATTTCCCGATCGGTGAAGAAGGCGAAATCACCATAAAGTTCATCCCTTCAACTCGTTGTTGACCCAAACTGACAGCCATAAAATAAGTTACTTTGTCCGTCACAACGATAGCTCCTATTTCGACTTTTTCTTTAATTTCTGTTTCCATTTTTTGCAGTACAACCCAATCTTTTTTTGATTGTAATAGTTGTGTGTGATAGCGGTTCAAATCTTGTTGTATCATCTCACGCGATGTTTCATATTTATCGCCGGCACTACTTTTAGTCTCACTTTCTATTGCCTCTTGTGCCTGTTGGATAGCAAACGCCGTTTCTTCCAATCGCCCTTCAATCTGCCTAAGACAATAGCTTAACAATTCCTTTTTTATACCAATATCCATCTTGTGTAGAAAGCTTATAAAAAAACCTCCCGATTATTCGGGAGGTTCAAAGATATATTTTAATCGTTAGATCTACTCATAAATTAATGATCAGATCAAATTACTAGCGATTTTTCAAATCCTTCACTTTCTTTTCTGCATCGTCGGCGACCTTGTTTGCCTTCTCTCCGGTCTTTTCTACGGCATTATCAATCGCCTTTCCAGTAGCATCTGCAGCATTTTTTGTCGCATCAACCGTTTTATCGTATGCTCTATCTAGTGCATTTCCTGTAGCCTTAGCTGCATCTTTAGTCGCATCCACAGCTTTGTTTGTACCTTCTTCTACCTTCACACCAGCTTCTCGCGCAGTAGCTTTGGTTTTTTCCCACAGGGTATTCGCTTCATCATATGTTTTACGGGCGCTCTCTTCTGCTTTTTTATCTCCCTTTTCTATGGCGTCGTCCAAATCGGCTTTTGCTTTATTTACCTTTTCCTCAGCTTTCGCCAGTTCTTCCTGCAAGGTAGCATGTGCATGGTCTTTATGTTCCTCTAACGTCTCCAGTGTTTGATCCAGCTTTTCGCCGGCCGTCATTTCACTCTCTGTATCGTTGTTTTTAGGGTTATTACATGATGCAGCAACGATCATACCTGCAACTGCTACCATTAACATTACTTTTTTCATATCAATAATTTTTATTTAAGTATAATAGCGTCAATACAGTATGCATACAATTACTATACCAAAAGCGTCATACGCACCTATTTCGGATAGACGGTACCCTTTGCAGCCTCCAGCGTATTCTTTAACAAACCTACGATGGTCATCAATCCTACGCCACCCGGAACAGGCGTAATCCAAGATGATTTCTTAGATACCTCCTCAAAATCTACATCTCCATACAGCTTAAAACCAGATTTCGTTTCTGTAGACTCTTCTCGGTTGATACCAACATCAATGACAATAGCATCTTCTTTCACCATATCTGCTGTTACAAAATGCTTACGGCCAATGGCCGCCACTATAATATCTGCCGCCAATACCTCTTCTTTTAGATTTGCGGTACGGCTGTGGGTTAATGTCACGGTACAGTTTCCCGGATTACTGTTACGGGCCAATAATATACTCATTGGCGATCCAACAATATTACTACGACCGACAACTACCGCTTTCTTACCTGCCGTATCAATGCCATAATGTTCCAGCATGAGCATAATACCATAAGGTGTAGCCGGAATAAAACAAGGTAAATTACGCTGCATCCTTCCTAAATTGATCGGATGGAAACCGTCTACATCTTTACGATGATCGATCGTTTCGGTGATCTTTTCTGGATCGATATGCTTTGGTAAAGGCAATTGGACAATCAGTCCGTCAATATTCGGATCTTGGTTAATCTCTTTTATTTTCGCAATCAGCTCATCCTCTGTAACATCTACATGGTATCGAATATTCGTCGACTCAAAGCCTACCAGTTCACAATTGCGCATCTTACTGGCCACATACGTTTCACTTCCGCCGTCATTTCCCACCAAAATCGCTACCAAATGCGGTTTGCGTCCAGATTTTGCTGTAAATGCTGACGCTTCATTTTTAATATCTTCCTTTATTTTTGCCGATACCAGCTTTCCGTCTAATAAATTCATTTATATACGTATTATCTGCTTCTTAATCCAATTTCAAAACGGCCATGAATGCGGATTGTGGAATTTCCACGTTCCCTACCTGACGCATTCTCTTTTTACCTTTCTTTTGTTTTTCCAACAATTTACGTTTTCGGGAGATATCGCCTCCGTAACATTTTGCGGTTACGTCTTTACGTAAAGCTGAAATCGTTTCGCGCGCTATGATTTTTGCGCCGATGGAGGCTTGTATACGGATTTCAAATTGCTGACGTGGCAGAAGTTCTTTCAATTTCTCGCAAATTTTCTTCCCAAAATCATAGGCATTGCTCCGGTGAATAAGGGAAGACAAGGCGTCTACCGGCTCATCATTTAACCGAATATCCAGTTTTACCAAATCCGACTGTCGATAGCCAATTTGGTGATAATCAAATGACGCATACCCCTTAGAGATTGTCTTCAATTTATCATAGAAATCAAAAACAATTTCGCCCATAGGCATTTCAAAAGTCAGCTCGACCCGATCAGAAGTTAGGTAAGATTGGTTAATAATCGTTCCGCGCTTCTGGATACATAACGACATCACCGGCCCTACAAAATCCGCCTTGGTAATAACGTTCGCCTTAATATAAGGTTCTTCTATGAAATCTAACTTGCTGGGATCCGGGAGATCAGAGGGGTTATGGACAACGATTTCCTTTTTATCTTTGGTAAGAAAAGCGCGATAGGATACGTTTGGCACGGTGGTAATCACGGTCATGTTGAACTCCCGCTCGAGACGCTCCTGAATAATCTCCATGTGGAGCATGCCTAAAAAACCACATCGGAAACCGAATCCCAATGCCGCCGAAGATTCCGGCTCAAAAACCAGCGAGGCATCATTCAACTGCAAACGGTGCATAGATTCCCGAAGTTCTTCATAGTCTTCCGTATCAACCGGATAAATACCGGCAAAAACCATCGGTTTCACCTCTTCAAAACCTCTGATTGCTTCCGTACAAGGCCTATCGCGATGTGTAATGGTATCGCCCACTTTCACTTCGCGTGCTTCCTTGATACCGGAAATAATATAGCCTACATCACCTGTTTTTATCACATTTTTAGCGACTTGATTAAGCTTAAGTGTACCAATTTCATCCGCAAAATACTCTTTTCCCGTAGCGACAAATTTCACCCGGTCGCCTTTTCGAATTTCGCCGTTTTCCACCTTAAAGTAGGCCATAATTCCCCTAAAAGAGTTAAAGACAGAGTCAAAAATTAGCGCTTGCAAAGGTCCGTCCGGATCACCAACCGGCGGGGGGATACGCTCCACAATGGCGGTTAAAATATCCGGTACACCCATTCCGGTTTTACCCGAAGCGGGTATAATTTCTTCGCGCTTACCGCCGATCAAATCGATAATCTGATCTTTCACCTCCTCTGGCATAGCACCTGGCAAGTCCATTTTATTCAATATCGGAATGATTTCCAAATCATGCTCCAAAGCGAGATAGAGATTGGATATGGTTTGTGCTTGAATACCCTGCGAAGCATCCACAATTAACAATGCCCCCTCACATGCCGCGATAGAACGCGAGACCTCATAGGAGAAATCGACGTGCCCGGGAGTATCAATCAGGTTCAAAATATATTGCTGGCCATCTTGCGTGTATTCCATTTGAATAGCGTGCGATTTTATCGTTATCCCACGTTCACGCTCTAAATCCATATTGTCCAACAGTTGCGCTTGAGCCTCCCGTTGCGTAATGGTGTTCGTAAACTCCAACAGGCGATCGGCCAATGTGCTCTTCCCGTGGTCGATATGGGCGATAATACAAAAATTACGTATATGCTTCATACAGGTCCTTATCCAATATTCTAATTGGCAAAGATAATTTTTTTAAAGCAGATATTGCTATAAAAATGTGCAGCTCATCACCTGATTGGTGCAGATTTTCAGACCCATTTTTTTTGGCGAAAATATACCCCATACAAAAAGATGATTTTAACCGAAAAAACAGCACTAAAAGCTATTTAAACACCTTCTTACACCTCATTTTTTCGAAATAAGAAAAGTCTTTTTCATCAACAAAAGATCCTAATTCACCAACAAATAGTTCTTAATCTGGAAATAAAGTTCAAAAGCACTAACAAATGACCCTTATTCACCAACAAATAGTTCTTATTCCGGAAATAGAGTTTAAAAGCACTAACAAAAGATCCTAATTCACCAACAAATAGTTCTTAATCCAGAAATAAAGTCCAAAAGCACTAACAAATGATCTTTATTCACCAACCAATGGTCCTTATTCCGCAAATAGAATTTAAAAGCACTAACCGATCATCTTTATTCACCAACCAATCGTTCTTTTTTGACACGAAAACTTCATATTAAAACAACAATTTTTTCTGTCTGATCCCCATAATTTACGATTGCCGCGGCAGGCGACCAAAGTGCTTTTTATAGGCACGCCTAAAATGCTTGTCGTCATAAAAATGCAACCGACGTGCTACCTCCCGTATGGATAATGCAGGTTCGTTCGCCAACAGATTGTGACCTACAAGCAATCGGATTTTTATAACCCAAGCGTGCAGCGTTTCCGGTTTACCTTCAAAAGCCCGGCTAAGCTGTCTGGAAGAACATCCCAGTGCCTTAGCGATGCCCAAATGATTCAGATCTTTTTCGTCGTAGTGGGCTCTGACGTACACCTTCGCTTCTTCATAAAGCAAATTTAATTTTTCGGCCATTTATCTCCTCATGCTAACAAACAATTATCGTATAGTCTATTTTTTAATTTTATATAGACGCTAAAATAAGAATTTACATCTTTTTTCCTGTCTAGTGCTGATCATTAGTGTATCTATACCAAAAACACAGGTTACGATACAAAAAAAGACCGATTTGCATCGGTCTTTTCCATTATTTATTTAGTAATCGAGGGAATTTAATGTCTGTTAATTATTGCCTTCATAAGAGAGTCTTTCACCATGTTGCGATAAATCCAGCCCTTCTTCCTCCTCTTGTTCGCTAACGCGTAAAGGGGTGATCGTGTCTGTTACTTTTAAAAGAATGAACGCGACCACGAGAATAAATACAGAGGCGCCGACAAGGCCGATAAGGTGTGCGGTAAACAATCCTGTTTCGCCGTAATACAGACCATTCACTTCCACGGCTCCGTTGATAGCCGAATGCGCAAATACGCCTGTTAATATCATACCGACCATACCGCCTACACCGTGGCTAGGAAACACATCTAATGTGTCGTCAATATTCGATTTCGTACGCCAATCGATCAGTAATCGGCTTATGATAGCTGCGATAGCACCTATAACGATAGAATGTGGAATACTGACAAATCCCGCAGCGGGCGTAATAGCTACTAAACCAACAACAACGCCAATACATGTACCCATAGCAGAGGGTTTAATGCCTCTAGCAGCATCAAACAAGATATACATAATCGCTGCCGCAGCAGATGCTGCTGTAGTAGTAGCCATAGCCGTTGCCGCCAAGGCGTCCGCCGCAAAAGCTGATCCTGCATTAAAACCAAACCAACCGAACCATAACAACCCAGTACCTAAAAGTACATACGTTATTCTTGCTGGTGTATGTTCTTTAGCTGTTTTACCTTGTTTCAAGTAGATGGCGGAAGCTAATGCTGTTAATCCGGCAGACATATGTACTACTGTTCCACCAGCAAAATCTAAAACGCCCATTTGGAGCAATACTCCATCTGGATGCCATGTTGCGTGTGCCAGCGGTGCGTAAATAAAAATAAAGAATAAGCAAATGAAAAGAATATAGGACGTAAAACGAATACGTTCCGCAAAAGCCCCCGTTATAAGCGCCGGTGTTATAATAGCAAATTTGAGCTGAAACATAGCAAACAATACGAATGGTATAGTAGGAGCCCCATCCCAAGGTTCGCGATCCAATACGCCGTTAAACATAAAGAATGTCGTTGGGTTTCCAATAACTCCACCAATAGAGTCACCAAATACTAAACTGAACCCAAACGCAAACCACATAACAGCTACGACCGCCATACATATAAAGCTTTGGAGCATGGTAGAAATAACATTTCTTTTTTTGACCATTCCACCGTAAAAGTAGGCTAATCCGGGAGTCATGATTAAAACCAATGCTGTTGAAGTTAACATCCAGGCAACATCTGCAGAACTGTACTCATGTTCAGCCGATCCTGTCGGCAAAGCGGGGTTAAAAAACGCAACAACCACTAAAGCAACCATCAATAAGAATGGTAAAAATGATTTTTTCTGATATATAGACATATTTCACAATTTTTATGATGCAATAATATGAAAAATTTACAAAAAAAAAGCTTTTTATTTAAAAAATTAAAATTAAAACAGACAAATACATGAAATCAATGCAATAAAAAGCACAAAAACCAAATAAAACACTAATACATATACAACAAATATATTTTTCACAAAAAAAATCACAAAAAAAGCATTTACACAAACAAAAAAAGGGCAAACCTCATGTTTACCCTTTCCATATTATCCGACATTCAACTTATACTTGCGGCACCTCTATTCTTCGAATATCAGCCCCTAAGGCCCGCAATCTTTCTTCAATATCTTGGTACCCACGTTCGATCTGATCTATATTATATATAATAGACCTTCCCTGAGCCGAGAGCGCAGCAATTAAAAGAGAAACCCCCGCTCGAATGTCCGGAGAAGTCATTTCAATACCTCTTAATTTCACCTGCTTATTAAGACCGATGACCGTTGCGCGGTGTGGATCACAAAGAATAATTTGTGCCCCCATATCAATCAGTTTATCCACAAAGAACAATCGGCTTTCGAACATCTTTTGGTGAATCAATACATTTCCCTTTGCTTGAATAGCCGTCACCAAAACAATGCTCAATAGATCGGGCGTGAAGCCTGGCCATGGTGCGTCTGCAACCGTCAATATAGAGCCATCGATAAAGGTTTCAATTTCGTAGGAGTCTTGTGCCGGAATAAAAATATCATCTCCGCGCAACTCAAATTGTATTCCCAACTTCGCAAATACCGTGGGGATAATTCCCAATTCTGAAAAACAGACATCTTTAATCGTAATTTCCGATCCCGTCATCGCTGCCATACCGATAAAAGATCCGATTTCAATCATATCTGGCAACATACGGTGGCTCGTCCCTCGTAATCGATCGACACCTTCTATAGTCAGCAAGTTTGATCCAATACCTGAGATTTTAGCGCCCATACGATTCAACATCTTACACAACTGCTGCAAATAAGGTTCACAAGCCGCATTATAAATGGTGGTGACTCCGTTGGCCAATACAGCCGCCATCACAATATTTGCGGTACCCGTTACCGAAGCCTCATCCATCAAGATATACGCACCTTTCAATTCCGATGCATCTACATGAAAGAAATTCTTTTCGGCATCATAAACAAATTTTGCACCCAATTTCTCAAATCCCAGAAAATGCGTATCCAACCGGCGTCGACCTATCTTATCTCCTCCCGGTTTGGGAATCGCCGCCTTTCCAAAACGAGCTAACAGCGGCCCGACAATCATAATAGAACCGCGCAATCCCCCTCCCTTATACTTAAACTCTTCTGACTGAAAATAATCGATATTGATATTTTTTGCTTCAAATGAATAGGTATCCTTATTGATCCGATCGACCGAAACACCCAGTGCTACTAAAAGGTCTATTAATTTATTTACGTCCTTAATATCAGGAACATTACTCACCGTCACTTTCTCCTCCGTAAGCAACACAGCGGACAGAATCTGTAATGCTTCATTCTTTGCTCCCTGAGGAATAATCTCCCCCTTTAATTTCTTTCCACCAACTATTTCAAATGCGCTCATACCTTATTATATAGTATATGTAAACTTTCTAACCCTATAACTTCCTAACTTTAAAATAAAACAGAGAGCAACTGAATAACGATTCTCGCCACACAATTGCCCTCCTATTTAAACCGTCAAATAAGTTTACCTTCTGTACGAAACTTTTTTAGGTCCGTTTTTCTTCTTCACCATATTCTTTTTACCGTTACTTTTCTGGTTATTTTTTTGGTTATTGTTATTAGTAGGAGTAGTTCCACTTTTTGTCCGACTGCCCGGAGGAGGTGTTTTAAAATCCAGTTTAGTCAGCACCGTATCCGCAGGTAATGTCAATAGTCCATTAGAAAGTTCCGCTAAATTCTGGATAATATGGTCATCTTGCACCGTATCCTTATTCCAGGTCATATAAGCCATCTTCATGAAATTGGCAATGGACAACGCCATGCGCTCTCTATTTTCCGGAGCAGGCATAGCGAGCGCTTTTTCAATCATACGCTCGATGGTGTGGCCATAATGTTTATAACGAATGGAATGTTGCGGATAATCCAATAGATCCGGCTTCTTGTGAATAGCATCACGCGCCGGAATAGGATATGGGGAATCCACATCAATCTTAAAATCAGAAATGATATGCAAATGATCCCATAGTTTATGCTTAAAATCCGAAACATCCCGCAAATGCGGATTCAATACGCCCATCATGTCGATCACGACCTGTGCATATCGGTTTCTCTCCTCTTTTGTAGGAAGCGTGCAGATATAGTCTACCATATTTTGCACATTTCTTCCATATTCTGCCAAAATTAATTTTGACCGGGTACTGTTGTAGTCGAAATCCATAAAGTGTAGTTTTACGCTTAGAAAACGCTCTGTAAGCGTAGTTTATTATCTTATCTTATTATTGTACTATTCTAAGTTTTGCAAATTTAAGCAACAATTGTTTCTGTCCCAACTCTTTAAAGAAAATAGTTGCTTTTATATCTGGTCGGTTACCTTCTAAGTTCACTACCTTTCCAAACCCGAACCGTTCATGTTCTACTTCCATACCGACCTGCAGCACGGATGTATCCGACGGTGCAAAACCGGGTGTAGGAACGTGTGCCTTCGGCAATATCGAGGTGGTTTTTACTATTTTTGGCTTTGGTTTCGAATAGGACTCCGTGTCTTTCTGTTTCCAGGCCATACGTTCCGACTGAAAACTCCCGCCTGTTTCCATGGCCGTGCTCCGTGGTTTAAAATCAAGCTCCAGACAAGCTGGATTGAGCTCATCCAAGAAACGACTAGGTTCACAGTTGTTAAGCGTTCCCCAACGATAACGGGACGTAGCATAAGACAAATGTAACTTTTTCTCCGCCCGCGTCACCGCAACATAGAAAAGCCGTCTTTCTTCCTCCAACTCGGAACGGGAATTTAGAGAGAGTTGCGAAGGGAACAAATTTTCCTCCAGACCTACAATGAATACCACCGGAAATTCCAACCCCTTTGAGGCATGTATCGTCATCATGGACACCGTATCTGCATTAGGATCTTTGTCGTTATCATCATTGGTCAACAACGCGATATCTTGCATAAAAACATCCAAACCTCTTTCTTCAATGTCTTCACGTTCGGAGAACTCCTTGATACCGTTCAACAATTCCTGGATATTTTCATAACGACTAAGCCCTTCTACTGATTTATCTTCATAGAGATCTTTCAATATACCCGAATGTTGTGCGATATGCATCGCTGTATCAAACGCCGAGTTGGTTTTTGCCACCGCTTGAAAACTTTGAATCATCAGCCCAAAATTACCTACCGCATTGGCACTTCGTCCATCGAGAAACGTGTGGGCATTAACAACCACATCCCATAATCGATATTGCTGTTGGTCTGCTGCCACCAAAATTTTCTCTACTGTCGTATCCCCTATCCCTCTACGTGGATAGTTGATGACCCGCTTTAATGCCTCTTCGTCGTTAGGATTGAACGTCAAACGGAAATACGCAATCAAATCTTTGATTTCCTTACGTTGATAGAAAGATGTGCCGCCATACAGTTTATAAGGAACATTGATTTTTCGCAGTGCCTCTTCCATCGCACGAGATTGTGCGTTTGTTCGGTATAAAATAGCGAAATCTTTATAACGCAGATTTTTTAATGCGCGCTCCTGCGTAATAGCCTCTGCTACAATTTTCCCTTCTTCATTATCAGAAAACGCACGGGCAACCTTTATTTTCTCTCCATCCTCATTTTCCGAAAAAACATTCTTCTCCAACTGATTCTGATTCTTTTCGATCACACTGTTTGCCGCATTGACAATCATCTTCGTAGAGCGGTAGTTCTGTTCCAGTTTAAAAATTTGAACGTCGGGATAATCCTTTTGAAAATTTAGAATGTTTTGAATATTCGCACCGCGGAACGCATAAATACTTTGCGCATCATCCCCCACCACACAGATATTTTCATTGACCGCCGCCAATCTTTTTACAATAAGATACTGCGAAAAATTCGTATCTTGATACTCATCCACCATCAGGTATTTAAATTGATGCTGGTATTTGTGCAACACTTCTGGATACTTATTCAACAATACATTTGTCTTAAACAAAAGATCATCGAAATCCATTGCCCCTGCACGATAACAACGTTGCGCATAGGTCATGTAAATTTGTCCCATCTGCGGACGTCCATTTGCAATATCTTCAGCCATAATGGCCTCATTTTTATTATATTCCTGTGGAGAGATCAGGTTATTTTTAGCGGAAGATATGCGCCCATACACATGATTAGCATTATACAACTTATCATCGAGGTTCATTTCTTTTAAGATGGCACGAATCAAACTTTTGGTATCATCGGTATCGTATATTGTAAAATTCCGGGGATACCCGATAAGCTCTGCTTCTACGCGAAGAATACGCGCAAATACGGAGTGGAAGGTCCCCATCCATATATTTTTTGCTTCTTGGCCCACAACGCTCATAATACGTTCCCGCATTTCCTTTGCAGCTTTGTTGGTAAAGGTAAGCACCAAAATATGAAAGGGATCCACGCCCTTGCGAATCAAATGTGCCACACGGAAGGTAATAACGCGCGTCTTTCCCGAACCCGCACCTGCAACGATCATTACTGGCCCTTCTGTCTGCTCCACCGCCGCCCGTTGCGAAGGGTTTAATCCTGCTAAATAATCCAAATTTTCTCCTAATTTTTTTGACAAGCACTAACAAAAAGTAGCGGTAAAATTAAGAAAAATAATCGACTAAAAATAAAGGTTTCTACCCGGGCGAGTAGAAACCTTTGTAAAACCAATTATAACTTACCGCCATGCTCTAGCGGCCTGAATTATGAATTACTAATTTATAAACAACTTTGTATATATACAAGAAAAAAATATATTTTTATTTTTGAACAAAATAATCTGCACAAGTATGAAACCCACTATTACCATTTTATATTGCCCCAAATGCGGATGGATGCTGCGCTCTGCTTATATAGCACAAGAACTATTAACAACATTTGTGGACGATCTATATGGCGTCACATTAGTGCCAAGTGAAATCAGCGGCCGGTTCTCTGTCGCAATTGACGGAGAAGTTCTTTTTGATAGGAAAATAGAAGGCCGATTTCCGGAAATTAAAGAACTAAAACAATTGGTTCGTGATGTGGTCAATCCAGCTAAAGATTTAGGGCATTCAGATAAGAAATAAAAGTAAATTCACACTTCTTAACGTATTTCTGGCATTAATTTCATTAATTTTAATCCCCAAAACACAAGACAGAATAAAAAATACGTGGATGAAGATATTACATACGAGCGACTGGCATTTAGGTAAACGATTGGATTATTTCTCGAGATTGGAAGAACAGCGCGCCGTATTAACGGAGATATGTGAAATAGCAGATGCAGAAAGTGTAGACGCCGTTATTGTGGCCGGAGATCTTTTCGACACCTTCAATCCACCCGTTGAAGCCGTGGAACTATTATACAAAACGTTGCGGCGGCTTAGTCGTGAAGGACGACGTCCTGTCATCGCCATTGCGGGCAATCATGATAGTGCAGATCGAATCGATGCACCTGATATACTTGCCCGTGAGTGTGGAATTATCTTTATCGGTTATCCCCAAGCAACTATCCGACCCTTTCAAATCAAAGACGGATTCGCTATCCGTGTGTCCACTGCGGGATTTCTGGAAATATCCCTACCGCAATACAACTACCCATTGCGTATCATGCATACGCCATTTGCCAACGAGCTTCGGTTAAAACAATTCTTGGGCATGGACGATAAAGCGCAACAACTCAACGAGCTTTTAAGAAAACACTGGCTCGCCATCGGAAATATACATTGTGACAATCAAGGCGTAAACCTGCTGACAACTCACCTCTATATGTTACAACGTGGCGGAGAAATATTGGAAGAACCGGAAGGCGAAAAGCCACTCAAAGTGGGACATGCAGACCTCGTGTATTCCGATGCTATCCCGCCACAAATTCAATACACCGCATTGGGACATCTCCACCGGTTTCAGAATATTGGAGACCAGCAAAGTCCAGTTGTTTATCCCAGTAGCCCACTCGCTTACTCTTTTTCGGAGGCAGGGCAGAAAAAAGGCGTCGTGATCGTTGAGGCAGTTCCCGAACATCCTGCACAATACCGGTTTGTCCCAGTTATCGCCGGGAGAAAACTATATCGCAAGCGTTTTGATGATGTTGACGACGCCGTGATATGGTTAAATGAAAATCCAGGCACATTGGTCGAGCTAACATTGGTGAGTAATACTTTCCTTAACTCCGCCGACATGAAGCGCATTCATGAAGCACACGATGGTATCATTCATATCATCCCTATTGTACGACAAACAGCATTGAATCCTGCGCAAACGCCGACCATCAATCTCGACCAGGATATTGATGTACTTTTTAAGGATTACTTTCAACATCGGCTTGGACAGGAACCTAATCCAGAACTAATGGATTTATTAAATGAAGTTATTAATTGTGAAACGGAAACAGAGGATTAAACATGCTACCACTTTATTTAAGTATCGAAGGATTATATTCTTATCAAGATAAACAAGAAATTGACTTTACCCAATTGACAGAAGCCGGACTATTTGGCATTTTTGGCAAAGTAGGTTCTGGTAAATCAACGATACTTGAGGCTATTAGTTTTGCGCTATATGGTGAAACGGAGAGACTCAACAAACAAGAGAAAAGAGCCTATAATATGCTCAATCTTCGCTCGGATATAGCTAATATCGTGTTTGAGTTCTTAAATTACGAAGGACGAAGATTTCGATTCACGGCACAATGGAAACGACGAAAGAAATTTGAGGACACGACCTCATTAGAACGTTATGCTTACGAGTGGAAAAATGGTTCATGGATACCATTAGATTCCAACGATGGAGCAAGCGTAACCCAACTTACCTATCCCAATTTCCGACGGACTATCATTATTCCACAAGGACAATTTAAAGAATTTTTAGAATTGCGAGGTAAAGACCGATCGGAGATGATGAAAGATATCTTTAACCTCGATCGTTTTGACTTGGGTTCTAAAGTTGGGATATTGCAAAAACAAAACAACAGCAAACTCGAACAATTAAACGGCGCACTCTCGGGGTTCGATGCCGTCAGTACGGAAATACTACATAGCAAACAACAGGAGCTTGACACGGCACAACAACAATTGACCCTGGTGAAACAGGAAACTACATCACTGGAAAAAGAGGTCATCCGACTTACAGAGAGCAAAAAAATACGGGAGGAATTAGCGCATAAAAAAGAAGAAGTGCAAGAATACTTGCTAGAACAGCCACGAATTTCCCAGTTGGAAAAAGAACTACAAACATACGAAACTACCCAGCTGGCATTTCGGGAAATCTTAAATACTACACATAGCTTAAACAAAGAAAAAGAACAACTGACGCATAAAATTGAACAACTGACTACACGCAAGCTTGAAGTTTTAAGTCGTTTGGAAAAAGAAGAGACGGAATGGAAAAAAATAGCACCTGATTTTCAACGGTTGGATTTATTTAAAGCGGAAAGCGAAGATTTAAAATTGCTCATTAGCATCGCCCAAAATAAAAAACAGCAAGAGGCACTCCACAAACGCCTGCAAGACGGAAAGCCATATCTCCTACAAGCACAAGAAGAAGAAAAAAAGCTTTTGTCGTCAATAGAAAGCGAGGAAAAACGATTGGATGAGCTCAAAAATACGCGGGTAGACACTTCGGTATTATTAGCATTAGAGGCTTGGTATCAAACAAACGACAATACCCATAGTAGTATCAACGAGCTAAAGACACAAATACAACGACTCCAGAATGAGATAGTGCAAACAACGAAAGCTTTTGAAGAACAGTCGATACCCATGGACAATTGGGAATCTGCCTTATTTCAGCAGGAAACGGATCTAAACACGGAGTTTACTTCCCTCCAACAGGAAGAAACCCATTTGAAAGTGCAAGCAAAGTTATCGGAGTTTGCCGATAACCTTGCCGATGGACAACCTTGCCCGCTATGCGGTGCATTAGACCACCCCTATCCGATGATAAACCATGATGTGGCGGTCAACATACAAGAGGTTCTCGGCAAACAAACAGAAATAAAACAGCGTTTACAACAACTCAAAGTAAATCATCAAGTACTAACAGCAGCATCCATACGGCAACGGGAGAAGAATACACAACTTGCTCAACAGGAATCTAATCTCCAAAAAATGGAGGAAAAGCTTAACATCCATCGCGAGCAATTCCGCTGGGAAGAATTTTCCCCTACCGACAAAACGACCTATCTTTCGTATAAAGATAAAAACCATCTTGCGGAAACCCATATCAAATTGGCAGAAACATCCTTAAAGGAGTTCCGCGTGCAGTGGCAAACGGCTCAATCGAAAATAGAAAAATACAAAAACTCCCTTGCAGAATTTGAACAAAGTGTTGTTGTACTCGATCAGCTTAATCAACAAAATAAACTACAGATTAGACAATTAAATATAGACGATTTTGAGCAATATGACGAAACAGCACTTATAAATAAAAAACAGGAAACCGAAAATAAGGTTAAGTTACTGGAGGAAGGTCACAAACGTCTTTCTGAATCTATTCAGTCCTTAAGAACCGAGTTTGCCCATATTAATGGTGAGCGGACAGCTTCAAAAGAACAGTTCCAACAGCTCTACCAACAACTCAACAATAAACAAGCGGAAATCTCTTCTTTGCTCAAAGAACATGGCTACAGTGATATTGTTCAAGTACAGCATATCCTGCAAAAGAATCTGAATGTGGAACATAACCGCAAAACTATACAGGAGTTCAACCTAAACTTACAAATCCTTTTGCGGCATATCGCTGATCTGGAAAAACGTATAATCCATGATGCGTATGAGGAATCGATCTATCAGGAAAAGACGACACTCTACACATTAAAACGCGAGGAAATGGAATTGCAGATTCGTGTCACGGGAGCATTGGAAAAAGAATATGCGCGCTTACGCGTTGAGTTTGATAAAAAAGAAAAATTATTGGAAGAATACGAGAAGCTAACATTTCGTAAAAGTAATTTGACCACTTTGGAAAATCTTTTCCGCGGATCTGGCTTTGTCAACTATGTATCCAGTATACATTTACAACGCTTGTGCGAAATTGCCAATCAACGTTTTCACCGCCTCACAAAAAATAATCTCAGCCTTACCATCAATGAAAATAATGAATTTGAGGTGATAGACTTCTTAAACAATGGCTTTAAACGTTCGGTAAAAACACTTTCGGGAGGGCAAGCATTTCAGGCATCACTTTGTCTTGCCCTCGCATTGGCCGAAAACATCCAATCCATGAACAAAGCAGACAAGAACTTTTTCTTCATTGATGAGGGATTTGGCACCCAAGACCCAGAAAGTATGAATACGGTATTTGAAACATTGCAATATTTAAATAAAGATAATCGCATCGTCGGTATTATTTCTCATGTGGAGGAACTGAAAGAACGTATTCCCCGCGCTATCACCGTCGTGAATGACACAGAAAAAGGAAGCCAATTACGGTATAATTGATTTTTATTTTTTTTTCGCAATTGCAGAATCCCTTCTTAACTTTAACAGTCGCATCCGAATGTTTTACAGCTGTACAAATTCATCATTAGTACTATCCCAAATGTAAAACATTCGAAGCGACGACTTTTTTGGTTCTTTTTTGAGAGAAAAAAGAACATAAAATTTTTAATTTTAACCAATATGCAAAACAGATACGCCATTATTGTTGCAGGGGGCTCGGGAAGCCGGATGAAAAGTAATTTGCCGAAGCAGTTTCTATTGCTTGATGGAAAACCTGTGGCCATGCATACACTGGAAAGGTTCGCCAATGCCGAGCATAAACTTCAATTAATATTGGTATTACACCCCGATATGTTCGCTTTTTGGGAAGAGTTGTGCGAAAAACATGATTTTCAGACACCTCATATCGTCATTAGCGGTGGAGAAACGCGCTTCCAAAGTGTCCGAAATGGTGTACGATATATTGCCGAACAACAACATCAGTTTCTGGACAATACGCTCATCGCCATTCATGACGCTGCCCGTCCTATCATTACATCAGAAACGATAGACGCGTGCTTTGAACAAACCGTCCTCTATGCTGCCACCGTATTGGCGGTACCGAGTACAAATTCTATTCGACTAGGAAATGAAGTAGAAAATAAAGCTGTGGAGAGAGAGAAGGTATGGATTATACAGACCCCCCAGACGTTTCAAGGGCATATATTGTATCAGGCATTCCAACAGGAGGAAATACCATCGTTTACAGATGATGCCTCCGTGGTAGAAAAATTGGGCTATAGCATACATCTTATTCCAGGTGATCATCGAAATATAAAAATCACCTTTCCGGAAGATATTTCCATAGCCCAATTCTATTTAAAAACATTGACCAATTAGGCCGCCCCTCGTATAACACGTAGTAGAATAGCAATAATGGCAATCACTAACAGGATATGAATAATACCTCCTGAAGCATATCCGCCAAAAAAGCTAACAGCCCAAATAATAACCAGAATAACCGCGATTAAATAAAGAATATTTCCCATGACTTATTGAAATTAAAAATGAATACCATGTTTCAATAATAGAACAGGGAATAATCAGAAAAGTTTTAACAAGAATAACGTTTTGCTTTATTGAACATCAATAACAAGCCGATCATATGCCACTCGAATACCTTCGGGAAGTTTCGTTTCTATATCTTCATGCTTTCCAAATCGGTGGCTGATGTGCGTAAAATACGTCGTTTTAGCTTGTATTTCCTCGGCAAAGGTAATTGCTTCTTCTTTGGTAAAATGTGAAATGTGTGGTTCTTCTTGCAAAGCATTTATAACTAATGTGTCAACACCCTTTAATAACGCCTTTGATTCGTCGGAAACAGTTTTTGCATCTGTAATATACGCGAAATTTCCGAGACGAAACCCCATTACAGGCATCTTATAATGCATCACTTCAATGGGTATAATAGGCTGTGACCCTACACGGAAGGTCTCTCCTGCCAAAATCGGCCGAAGTTCCAACCGAGGCACGCCTGGATACTTCTGTTCGCCAAAAGCATAATAAAACTCACGCTTTAACGACTCATGTGTGATAACAGTTCCATATACAGGGATGGATTCTTGTTGTTGATAATTAAAAGCACGAACATCATCCATGCCAGCTATATGATCTTTGTGTGCGTGTGTGACCAATACCGCATCCAAACGACGTACATCCTCCCGTAACATCTGGTAACGAAAATCAGGACCGGTATCGACGACAATATTCGTATCATCGTCCAATTGGATCATAATGGACGTACGAAGGCGTTTATCATGTGCATCGGTAGACTGGCATACCGCACATTGGCAGGCGATGACGGGTACACCCTGTGAAGTTCCTGTACCTAAAAAAGTTACCTTCACCCTGCTACCTCTTCTTTCTTGATCATTTTGTATAATGCTACCTTCTTCTCGTCTAATAGTGTTATGTCTACTTCCATATCACGTAATAATTGTATTAAAGACTGAATTCGAACTTCGAGGTTTGAAAATCTGTTCACAACGATAACCCGTGTATTCTGAAGTACACATGCACCTGTCCGAAAAGAGCCCTTTTCATACCGAACCCGATAACCCAATGTAGCAAAAAGGTCTTCTAGTTTTCCTAAATTATGTTGAGTGAATGCTAGCACGATTCTAAATTATAAAACTTTATCCTATTATTAGGCGGTAATACACCCTATTTTTTCCACATCACCTGTTTCACATAGTTATTTATAAAACCTAATCCATAGGCTATCAGTTGTATATACGCAGCCACGATTCCCAATCCAGCAACACGAATATTCTTTGTGCTAAACCAAGCGTGTAAAAACAACAAGAATGTATAAATCAGCAGCACTATATTGCCGATACCGCAAAGTAGCGGTAATATTCGGATCAGATTTAATACTATCAATCCGGATAAACCCAGCACAAAAACGGCGGGCAGGGCATGTACCAGCTTCAACTCTTGCGGAAAAAGTTTATAAATATCTATACGTCCCTTGCCAAAACCATAAGTCTGCTTAAAAAACTGTTTAAAAGTAGCTCTACGCTTATGATATACAAATGCTTCGGGAATTAATCCTACGCGAAAGCCTTGTTGCATCATACGGATGCTAAATTCAATATCTTCTGAACGACGAGCTAATTTGAATCCCCGTGTTTGTTCATAAACTTTTTTAGATATCCCCATGTTAAAACTCCGTGGATGAAACTTTCCTACGTGTTGTTTATTTCCCCGGATCCCTCCTGTAGTAAACGGGCTAGTCATCGAATAGGATATAGCTTTTTGAATATCGGTAAAGGATGGATGCGCGGCATCTGGCCCGCCAAAAGCATCCCAACCATCCCGTTGTATGCCGGCAGCTACTTGCTGTAAATAATCCTCCGGCAAGATAATGTCTGAATCAAAAACAATAAAATAATCGCCCTTTGCATGGGTGAAGCCGAAATTACGTGCAAACCCCTGCCCTTCGTTTTTTTTCTCATAATAACGAATATCCAACCTCTCGCGGTAGCTTTCCACAACGTGTTTAGCCGGTTTAGACGAGCCATCCTCCACCACAATCACCTCAAAAGGTGAATATTCTTGTTGAGTCAATGATTCCAAAAGCTCGTCAATTTCCTGTGGTCGGTTATACACAGGAATCACAATCGAGAAAAACATATGCTAAATTTCTTTTTCGATATGATATTGGTTTCGTTCAGAAGAATTACGGGAAACAAGTTCGGCTATAAAACCAGTCAGAAATAATTGCGTTCCAATTAGAATAGCAACCAAAGAAAGATAAAACAGGGGTTGGTCTGTTATATTTCGGTATACGGTCCCTTCCGCAATGCTTCTCAATTTTTCGAATATCAAATAACAGGTAATAAAAAAACCGATCATGAAACTTAAGACACCGATAGTTCCGAAAAAATGCATCGGACGTTTACCAAACTTTCCAACAAAAAAGATGGAAAGTAAATCCAAGAAGCCTTTAACAAATCGACCTGGGCCAAACTTTGTCGTTCCGTATTTACGCGGATAATGTTTAACTATCTGTTCCTGTATATTCCTAAATCCTGCCCATTTTGCCAAGACCGGTATGTAACGATGCATTTCCCCATACACCTCAACACTTTTCACGACATCTTTGCGATATGCCTTTAACCCACAATTGAAATCATGTAGATTATGTATCCCCGACATGCTACGCGTTACAGAATTAAACAGCTTTGTAGGAATCGTTTTGGTCAATGGGTCGTAACGCTTTTGCTTCCAACCCGACACCAAATCGGCACCACGGTTCTTTATCCGGTCGTACAACTCGGGGATTTCATCAGGGCTATCCTGCAAATCAGCATCCATGGTGATCACCACATCTCCTTGGGCAGCACTGAATCCCACATTTAAGGCTGCTGATTTACCATAATTCCGACGAAACTTGATGCCTATAATCTGTTCATGCTGTAGTTTCAGCTCCTCAATTACTTTCCACGACGCATCATTGCTCCCATCATCCACCAAAATAATTTCATAGGAAAAGCCGCGTTCGTTCATCACCCGGCGAATCCACTCCGTTAATTCAGGTAAAGATTCTTCCTCATTATATAAAGGGACAACAACCGATATATCCATATTATTCTTCCTCGGGCTTATCTTGCCTTTCGTTGTCTTCTTGGTTTAAATTATTCTGTACAGGCAAAAAGACAGGTCGCTCACGTTTTAAGATCGCCGCAAGAATCAACGCAAAAATGAAATACATAATCAATGCCACACCCAATCCTTTAAGATTTTGCCCAATGGAAAACTCCCGTAACTCATCTCTTTGCTTTTCTAAATCGGCCACCTGCTTATCAATAAGGTCATCATCTGCTCCAATACTTTCCATGGTTTCGATGGTTAAATTGATTGTTTTATCAAAAACGATTTGCTGTGGTTCGGGATTCGCTAAATTGAACAAAGCACCTCCTACCGTGGAGATAATAACCGTAATGGCCAACATCACAAAAATTCCTTTCAACGCTTGGCTAAAATTCCAAAACCCTCCTGCCACTCGTCTCAGTAGCACCGCAAAATAAGCAGACAATGCAATGATAAGCACAAAAGAAACGCCTCCTGTCACCATCGAGCTTATCTTAAAGTCTGCGCTGTTTACCAGCACATACATGGACACAATGCTTATAACCAAAGAGATAACGCCTAAATAAATCCCATATTTAATACCTTCTTTTTTTACTTCTTCCGTAGGAAAAGTTGAATTAAAATCGTGATTCATAATCTATTTATTAAAGTTGACAATAATCTGGTAAATAGCGCCATCCAACGGTTTATTATCGGAAGCATCGAGATATTCCGTTATTTGTTCCTTTTCGGGATACGGCTCATTAAAGAAAGACATTACGGGATAGAACAGCTCCTTCAATTCATCTTGCGGAGATAATGACGAAGCTACCTTATGTATTTCAGCAAAGGTACTCTCCACCAAAATCTGATTAGCGATTACCTTTTCATAAATAGCATATTCATCCTGAAACTCATCTTCTTCGACCAAAAGAAATTCTTTTAAATAGTCATCCAGCGAGGGATCTATATCGTCATCCTCACACTCCTGCAAATAGAGAAACATGTTTAATAACTCAGTGCCTCTATCAATGGTTTCTTCTTCAATAGCTTCCCATTCTGGGGAGTCCAAATAATCTTCTTCCAATTTCTGCACATCTTCTGCAAAGAAGTTGACCATCAATAAATCGAAGTAAATCTCTCGAAGTTCTTCGAAACGTTGGTGTTCATTGAAAGCTTCGTCCAATGCCTCCACTTTATCGATAAAAGGCGCCTCTTTATCAAAAGCCTGTTGCAAGGCTATCTCAAACGCTCCTACATCAATTCCTTCGATCTGTGCATACGTGTACATACCGGCGTCAAACGCCTTTTTTACTTTTGCATCCATATCTTATTTATTTTCAACCAATTGACTATGGTTAATTACCAACTTTACTTTACCTATTAATTCTTGTCCAAAAACAGGACTATTTTCCGATTTCGATTTGTTCGTAGCCGCCGTCAATCGCCATTTTGCATGCATATCAAACAGCACCAGATTAGCTTCGCTTCCCTCTTCAAGTGTTGGAATATCCTTACCGACGACTTGTCTGGGTTGTACAACCAAATACCGAATAATATCTTCGGGAGTGAGACCAGCCCTTATTAAAAACGGTAATGTTGTTTGCAAACCTACTATACCTTCTTGTGCGATATGAAACTCCACATTCTTATATTCCACTTCGTGTGGTGTATGCTGTGAAACAACAGCATCTATCGTCCCCTCTTTCAACCCTTTCAAAAGTACTTTTATATCTTTCTTAGTCCGCAGAGGTGGATTGACCTTAAAATTACTGTCAAACCCCACCACTTCCTCGTCCGTATACACGAGATTATGCGCCGCAACGTCGCAGGTCACCTTTAGTCCTTTTGCTTTAGCTTTTTTTATCAAATCTACTGATTCTGCGGTAGAAATACATGTAAAATGAACACGAGCGTCGTTATATTCAGCCAAAAACAAGTCTCGAGAGACCATGAGCGATTCAGCTAAATTTGGTTTCCCTTTCATACCTAAATAAGTGCTCATCTGTCCCTCGTTCATTTGATGCCCACCAGCTACAGTTTCGTCTTCTGCGAAAGAGATAACCAATCCTTCAAATCCTTTCGCATACAACAATGCTCTCCCCATTAGACCTGCTTGCTGAACGGCTTGATTTCCGTCACTGAAAGCTATTGCTCCCGCCTTTTGCATGTCATATAACTCTGCAAGTTCCTTTCCTTCGCGCTTTTTGCTTATCGTACCCACCGGATATACATCTACTATATTCCCTTTAGCAGTATTGACGACCAATGCAACTTCCGAGCGACTGTGAATAGGTGGGTTTGTATTCGGATAAACAGCTACTCCCGTGTATCCACCCGCCGCCGCCGCTGCAATACCTGTCGTGATGTCTTCTTTGGTTTCTAAGCCTGGTTCACCAAAATTAGCATGCAAATCGAAAAAACCGGCTGAAACCACCGCTCCTTTTCCATCTACAATATGTAATTTTTTAGTTGTCGGCTTGATGTTCGGCGCGATACGGCTAATACATCCTTTTTCAATAAGTATGTCAACTATCTTTCCGTTCTGCGGATGACCGGGCAATATAAGCTGCGCAGAAGAAATCAATATATTATCCATGAATAGTATTTAAACAAAAAGGTAATAAGAAAAAGTGTGTTTTTAATCGGAAGGTAAACGAAACATATACAGGAACAAACCAATGCTGCTTTGCTGGAGATAAACCAATGAAATATGGAATGTAATTATCCAAATTTATACGTTGTTTCATTGAAAAACAAATGTACAAAATATATCGAAACCCCGATATTGAAAATGTGGTTTTTATTACTGATCGCCCCAAGCGTAACTATCCACGTGAAGATCACAGAGCGAAAGAACCCTATCTACTACTGTAGCAGCTAGTTCTTCGAACGTTTTGGGAAGACTGTAAAACGACGGGCTTGCCGGACATATAATCCCTCCAGTTTGTGTTATTAAATGCATATTTTGTATATGGATAGCGCTTAATGGGGTTTCACGCGTAACCAACACCAGTTTTCTACGTTCTTTCAAAACAACGTCTGCTGCCCGGGTAGTCAAATCAGAGGATATCCCGTGTGCAATGCGTCCTAATGTACCCATAGAGCAGGGACATACGATCATCGTTTCAAAGCGAGCGGAACCAGAAGCAAACGGCGCCATAAAATCGTTTTTATTGTAAAATGTAAAAGGATACTGTTGGTAATCCTCCGTTCCCAACTCAAATTTCCACACATCCTTAGCGTTGTCAGACATCACGACACCCACCTCTGCCACTTGATCATTCAGCTTGCTTAATTTATCCAATAATACTTTGGCGTATATCGATCCGCTAGCGCCTGTAATAGCAACGATTATTTTCTTTTTTTGTTTCATAACGTTCTAGACAAAGCTACTAAAAATCGAAGAATTTCTCTAAATTCGAACCATGTTCAAGAAATCATTCGCTCCTATTATTCCCGAAAAGAGCAAACTTCTGATTTTAGGCTCCTTACCGGGCGATAAATCGCTGCAGGAAAGCCAATATTATGCGCATCCCCAAAATCGCTTTTGGAAGATATTAGCCATACTCCTATCCGTACCGATTCCGATGGACTACACTAGTCGAGTCAACTTATTACATGAACATCATATTGCATTGTGGGATGTTTGCGAGGTGGCCATTCGAAAAGGCAGCATGGACACAGACATCTTAGCGGAAAGTCCTAACAAAATAGACCGACTGCTTCAAGATAACCCCGATATCAAGAGCGTTTGCTTTAACGGGCAAAAAGCACAAAAACTATTTGACAAATATTTTAAACGGACTGCTGGCATTCAATATATCACGCTTCCGAGCACGAGCCCCGCAAACGCCAGTTTTAATCAAGAACGGTTGTTAGGTGCTTGGGAAGTCGTTCGTAAAATGGCAAGCACAGCTTAATAATTTATCTTTCCGTTATAGGAATATCATTGGGTTTATTATTTTTGCACATACGATGTCAGACTTAAAATACAACCAAAGGGGTGTGTCCGCAGGCAAAGAGGATGTACACAACGCAATCAAGAACATAGACAAAGGTCTATTTCCGAAAGCTTTCTGTAAAATCATACCCGATATACTGGGAGGTGATGAAGCTTGGTGCAACATCATGCACGCCGACGGTGCGGGCACCAAATCCTCATTGGCGTATGTTTATTGGAAAGAGACTGGTGATAGCTCTGTTTGGCGAGGTATTGCCCAAGATGCCATTATCATGAATGTAGATGATCTTCTTTGTGTGGGTGCAATTGACAATATCTTGCTTTCCTCTACTATTGGACGTAATAAAAATGTCATCCCCGGTGAAGTGATTGCTGAGATCATCAACGGCACAGAAGATATTCTTGCAGAATTGCGACAATTAGGTATTGGTATCTACTCAACCGGAGGAGAAACTGCTGACGTAGGGGATTTGGTTCGCACCATTATTGTGGATAGCACCGTAACCTGCCGAATGAAACGGGAAGATATTATTTCTAATCACCGTATCAAAGCTGGGAATGTTATTGTCGGGTTAGCATCATACGGACAAGCAAGCTATGAAAGAGAATATAATGGCGGCATGGGTTCCAATGGTTTAACGTCAGCCCGCCATGATGTTTTTCATAAATATGTAGCTGAAAAGTATCCAGAAAGCTATGACCCTGCTGTCCCTTATGAATTGGTATTTTCAGGCAGCTGCAATTTAACAGATCCGATAAAAGTAAATGAGAATGAAAAAGTGACGGCCGGAAAGCTTGTCCTCTCTCCTACACGTACATATGCTCCCGTCATCAAAACTATTCTCGACAAGTATCGTCCACAAATTGATGGCATGGTTCACTGTTCCGGAGGGGCACAAACCAAAGTATTACATTTTGTTGAAAACGTGCATGTTATCAAGGATAATTTATTCCCTATTCCTCCTCTGTTTGATCTGATTCAAAAGCAATCAAACACAAATTGGGAAGAAATGTATAAAGTTTTTAATATGGGACATCGTATGGAACTGTATGTTCCACAGGAGATTGCTGAAGATATCATCCAGATATCGGAATCGTTTGGTATTCCGGCACAAATCATCGGCCGTGTTGAAAAGGCTACCTCCAAGAAAGTAACCATTCGCTCGCCACACGGTACGTTTATATATGAGTAGGAAACAATGGCAAAAGTCTTTGCGCTATAATTAGAGATAAATGCAAGAGAAACGTATCATTGGCCGCATAGAAATAGTAGATCTACCCGAGTTGGGACTCTATAATATTTGTGCAAAAGTGGATACGGGTGCGGAAACCTCTGTATTACATTGCAATCAATTTGAAATTTTTGAAAAGGATGGACATCGCTATATCCGGTGTACAATTCAAGGGCATCCTGACTTTACTTTTCTTATTCATCGGGAACGTGTAGTGAAAAGCTCTTTCGGACAATCCGAAACACGATATATTTTTATAACGAAGATCAAATTATTCAACAAACTACTCGACATCAAACTATCGGTAAGAGATCGTTCTACCATGTCTTATCCCATGCTGTTGGGTAGAAATTTCATTAGCGGCAAGTTCTTAGTCGATGTATCACAAGACCATCTGGCAAAGAATATATAAATGATACGCCAAACTTATCCTAGACTCATCTGTTTTACCTATAAAAAATACGCTCCGTGAATATTGCTGTATTATCTACAAATAAAAACCTTTATTCGACCAAACGTTTAGTCGAAGCCGTTCAATCCCGCGGACATCATTGCGTCGTCATCGACCATAGCAAATGCTACGTGGGTATTCAGCAGGGAAAACCTACTATTCATTATAAAGGGCAAGATTTATCCCATATCGACGCCATTATTCCACGGATCGGTTCGTCACTGACGTTCTACGGTTCGGCTATCGTTCGTCAGTTTGAAGTGATGGGTGTCGTATCTGCCAACCCAAGCCAGGCTATTACACGTTCTCGGGATAAACTACGTTGTATGCAAATTTTGTCGGGTGCTGGTCTTGGTCTCCCAATTACCGGTTTTGCCCGTTCTGTTTCCGATGTAGATGATTTAATCAATATGGTCGGTGGTGCGCCGCTGGTGATTAAGCTATTAGAGGGAACACAGGGCATCGGTGTCGTCTTGGCCGAGACGAAGAAAGCTGCCTCTTCGGTTATTGAAGCCTTTTATGGTCTAGGCAATAACATTCTGATACAGGAATACATAAAGGAAGCGAAAGGAACGGATATCCGGGCATTTGTTGTAGATGGAAAGGTAGTAGGCGCTATGAAACGTACAGCTAAAGAGGGAGAATTTCGTTCTAATCTCCACCGCGGTGGAAGTGCCGAAATTGTCAAGCTGACACGCGCAGAAAAGCAGACGGCTGTGTCCGCAGCCAAAGCTATGGGACTTACCGTAGCGGGTGTCGATATGCTCCCGTCTGTACGCGGACCACTCATCTTGGAAGTTAATTCATCACCGGGATTGGAAGGAATTGAAACGGCCACAGGAAAAGACATCGCCAGCGAGATTGTGAAATATCTAGAAGGGCAATATGCTATCAAACAGGCTGCAAGAGCCGTAAACACAAAACGTAAGGTAAAAAAAGAGAGTAAACTATAAATCCACTATTTTTAATCTTTCCAAATATGTATTATGCTAGCATAGTATTAAACCGTATCGCTATATTTGTGTAGAAACCAACTAAAATAGTTATGATGGGGCAAATCATCTTCTTTTGTTTGTTTGTGCTCGCCGTAGCGATTTTCGCTAGAAACGCCAGTCGTATCTACAAAAATATAAAGCTTGGAAAAGCAATAAATCGAAACGACAGACCGGTTGAACGTTTGAAACTAATGTTTCTGATTGCTTTCGGACAAAAAAAGATGTTTAAGAAGCCCCTTCCTGCCCTATTACATTTAGGCGTATATGTAGGGTTCTGCATTATCAACATTGAGATGCTGGAGATCGTTATCGATGGATTATTCGGCACACATCGTGTTTTTTCTTCGTTAGGATCTGTGTATAATGGTCTTATATACGCTTTTGAATGGTTGGCTTTCGCCGTACTATTCAGTTGTATTATTTTTCTTATTCGACGAAATGCGCTACATATTTATCGTTTTAGCGGTCGAGAACTCAAAAACTGGCCAAAGACAGATGCCAATCTTATTTTAATTGCGGAGATATTGCTTATGACGGCGTTTCTTTTCATGAATGCCGCGGACTTTAAGCTACAACAGCTTGGCCATCCCACCTATCACACTGCGGGTGCATTCCCAGTCAGTCAATTCCTAGTACCTTTATTACCGGAATCTGCTTCTGCATTGATGATTACAGAACGGTTCTGCTGGTGGTTTCATATTATTGGGGTATTAGCTTTCTTAAATTATCTCCCTATATCTAAACATTTACATATTATCTTAGCTTTTCCCAACACCTACTTTTCGAAATTGGAACCTAAAGGTAAATTCAACAATATGCCTGCTGTAACCGAAGAAGTGAAGGCGATGCTAGATCCATCGCTCCCCCCTCCTACAGGAGAAGTTAGTCGGTTTGGTGTGAAGGACGTACAAGATCTCACTTGGAAAAACCTATTAGACGCATATACGTGTACCGAATGCGGCCGTTGTACGGCTGCCTGTCCTGCTAACATTACCGGTAAGCTGTTGTCACCTCGTAAAATTATGATGGATACGCGAGATCGACTAGCAGAAGTAGGACAAAATATGGCAAAAAACGGAGATTTTAAAGATGACAGCAAATCATTAATAGATACCTATATCACGAGAGAAGAAATATGGGCGTGCACAACATGTAACGCCTGTGTAGAAGCATGCCCGGTGAATATTGACCCCTTAGAGATTATTATTGGATTACGCCAATACGCCGTAATGGAAGAATCACAGGCGCCTGCGAGCATTAACGCGATGTTCGGTAATCTGGAAAATAACGGTGCTCCCTGGAAATACGCACAAGCGGATCGTGCTAATTGGCGTAATGAGTAACGCGTGAAGCGTAAAAGTAAAAACAAATCACGAGTCACGAAAAACGAATAACGATTTATGGAAAATCAACTTCATATCCCTACGGTAGCAGAAATGATAGCAAAAGGCGAACGTCCTGATCTTTTATTTTGGGTTGGATGTGCAGGCAGTTTTGACGAGCGTGCCCAACGTATCACCAAATCTATTTGTAAAATTCTACACCATGTAGGCATCAAATACGCCATTTTAGGTACAGAAGAAAATTGCACCGGTGATCCAGCAAAAAGAGCGGGAAACGAGTTTCTCTTTCAAATGCAAGCGATGATGAATATAGAGGTCCTAAATGGATACGAAATAACGAAAATCGTCACAGCCTGTCCCCATTGTTTCAATACGCTAAAAAATGAATATCCGAATTTAGGTGGGAATTTCGAAGTTGTCCACCACACTCAACTCATCCAATCGTTGATAGCCGAAGGAAAGCTCAAACCTGCTGATGGAAATGAATTCAAAGGAAAAGGCATCACCTACCACGATCCCTGTTATTTAGGTCGCGCCAATGAAGTATATGAAGCCCCCCGGCAAGTATTAGAGGTACTTGATGCAGATCTGGTTGAATTAAAACGTTGTAGGAGCAACGGCCTATGTTGTGGCGCAGGTGGCGCACAAATGTTCAAGGAACCTGAGCCGGGAAAAAAAGACGTCAATGTCGAACGTGTGGAAGATGTGATCGAATCGAAGGCAACTATAGTGGCAGCCGCTTGCCCATTCTGTATGACCATGCTACGGGACGGTGTCAAGGCGAAAGAAAAGGAACACGAGATACAGGTGTTGGATATTGCCGAGATTACCGCTAAGGCTAATAAACTATAACCGACATACCCCAAACACGCTGCTATGATGCCGCCGAATAATAAAAAATTTACCTTGGGCAGGATCCAGAGTTTCAAATATGCTTTTAAAGGATTACTTCATCTTATCCGTGAAGAACC
This sequence comes from Sphingobacterium corticibacterium, assembly GCF_004208525.1. Classification (GTDB taxonomy): domain Bacteria; phylum Bacteroidota; class Bacteroidia; order Sphingobacteriales; family Sphingobacteriaceae; genus Sphingobacterium; species Sphingobacterium corticibacterium. The sequence goes on from NZ_SGIT01000001.1 coordinate 1,379,244, forward strand.
TAATGCTAGGATACATTTCGTTGCCGGTATTATCGCAATAACCTGCGGATGGTATTTTGACATTGATAAAAGTGAATGGTTAGCGGTAATCTTGTGTATCGGAATCGTCTTCACAACAGAAATAGTCAATACAGCGGTAGAGAATATCTGTGATTATATATCACCGACGTACCATCACAAAATCAAAATAATCAAAGATCTAGCCGCAGCCGCCGTATTGATAAGCGCTATCATGTCGGTCGTTGTTGCGAGCTGCATTTTTCTACCCAGACTGTTGACCATATTATAAAAACAATTTTCGGCATTTTATCTCATTAAGCTTTTGCTATTCTGTAGCTTTTTTCAGCGTTTCTATATCGATTTTCTGCATTTTGTAAAAAGCAGCACTCACTTGGGGTGCGAGCTCGGGATCGGTCATCCAGCCGACTAATTGTTTCGGAATCACTTGCCACCAAGCCCCGAACTTATCCCGGACCCATCCACACTGGCTTTCTTCTCCACTCGTTGCAAAAGCATTCCAGAAGTGGTCAATTTCTTCTTGTGTTTCACATTCAATGAACATCGAATTTCCCCACGAAAACTGAAAATTGTGCCCGTTTCCTCCGTCCATCACCGCCATAACATAATCGTCCAGTACAAACTGCGCATGCATCACCAAATCTTTCATCTCCCCTTCTTCGTGTTTCATCACCCCATCCACCTTCCCATTTTTAAATAATTTCACATAGAAATTCAACGCTTCTTCCGCCTTACCATTGTATTCTTGCGTAAACATATAAGTCGGAATGAATTTTTGTCCATGAACATCTTCATTTACTTTCCCAAAATAAAGTTGCCATGAAACACCAAATTTGTCCTGAACCCAACCATATTTATCGCTCCATTCGTATTTATCTAACGGCATCAATACTGTTCCGCCATCAGATAGTTTATTCCAGATACTTTCCAGTTCGTCTTTATCTTCCAAAACAGCCATAAACGAAACAGCCGGATTGGGCTTGATTTCCGGTCCGCCATTAAGCGCCAGAAATTTTTGCCCACTCAGTTCAAACGTCACAACCATTTGTGCGTCTGTCGTGATTTTTCCGTCACCGAATGTGTCCATGTAAAATTGCGCGGCATCTTTTCCTTCCTTGTCGAACCAGATACAGGGGTAAATGTTATTTTTCATGATGAAATAAGTCTTTAATTTTCATATAAAGTATACTTTCAACCATACTAAAAGTTTAGCTGTTATGACAACAACAAGTTATAGAAATATTTTGCGATATAACTTTTCGTAAGACAAGAAATTCTAACAATATATATTCCGCCAACGCTGTTGAATAATATGTACCACTTAGTTCATCGGAATACATCTGAAGACATAGGAAAATGGCAATGACGGTCAATAATTCTGTTAGATGGCGAAAATATTTTATTTTAGAAGGATTAAAATTGAAATAAATTATAAAAGAAAAACGGATGAAAGCAATCGTCATTGGCGGTACCGGAGCTACGGGAAAGGAACTGGTCGCGCAACTTTTGGAAGACAATCGATTTGATGCAGTGACCGTATTGGTTCGCAGGAATTTTTTTAGTCAGCAAGCTAAATTGACCGAGATTGTTGTTGATTTTGAAAAACTCAGCGATTATAAAGCGTATATTCAAGGCGATGTCGCTTTCTCCTGTCTCGGCACGACCTTGAAAGATGCAGGTAGTAAAGATGCACAATGGCGGGTAGATCACGATTACCAACTGGAATTTGCATCGATAGCCAAAGCGAGTGGAGTGGAGAGTTTTCTGCTGCTTTCGGCTTTCGGGGCTAACGCGAAGTCTTCTTTATTTTATAATAAAATGAAAGGCTCCTTAGAGGAAAATATTAAAAAGTTAAATTTCACCCAGTTGGTTATCCTTCATCCCGGCGGTATCGAAAGACCTGACTCCGATCGAAAAGGAGAAAAAGCTATGATAAAATTACTAAAAGCATTCAATGCTATCGGTCTTTTTAAAAGGTATGAACCCCTATCAACAAAGCGATTGGCAAAAGCCATGATAGCTTCCTATTTTAAATTTAAGGAAAAACAAAAGACCGTGATATTGAAAGAAATTAAGGAAGTTTCAGTGTAAAGCCAGCTTGATGCCACTTCTAAATAAAAAAACCTTGCTTTCGCAAGGTTTTTTCCGTTGTGCCCAGGAGCAGATTCGAACTGCCACGCCCTTGCGAGCGCCACCCCCTCAAGATGGTGCGTCTACCAATTTCGCCACCTGGGCATTGCGTTAGCAAAAGTAATGCTTTTTAGGACATTTGAAAAAGATTTCAAGCAATTTTAAGATTATTTCTGTAAGTTATTGTCTATCAAAGTCTGAATAATTCCATCTACTAACCCCACCCTAGGAGCAACAATATTTTTTAACCGTCCTACTTTCATAATGGTTAGGAAAATCTCAGCAGCCGGGATAATAACATCAGCCCTATCCTGCTTTAACCCCAACACATGAATACGATCCTTCAGCGAATAAGCATTTAAATGCTGATAAATAGCTCGAAGCTTAGCATAAGACATCGGTTTGTCGGCTTTATCATTAGCGATCCGTGAAAGCTTATTGATATTCCCACCTGTTCCGATCCCGTATATGTGTTTGTATTTTTTGGTATGCTCCTTTATCCATTGTTTCATATCATCCCAGGTTTCGGGTTTATCCTGGTTATCCAATATTCGGATAGTTCCTAAATTGAAAGATTTGGAAGCCACCAACGTTCCATCTGCAAAAAGCGAGATCTCTGTACTTCCACCTCCCACATCGATATAAAGATAAACTTTATCTGCATTCATCTTGTCTTGAAGATGACTGCTATAAATAATTTTCGCTTCCTTACTCCCATCTATGATTTGAATATCGATACCTACTTTTTGACAAGCCTTCACAATATCTCCGCCATTGTCTGCCTCTCGCATGGCGGAGGTAGCACAAGCCATATAATCAGAAACACGATAAACATCCATTAGATTCCGAAAAGCTTGCATCGTTTTCACCATATTATCAAATTTAGATTTTGAAATATGATGATCTATAAACGCATCATCACCTAAGCGTAAAGGTACGCGAATAAGTGCTTCTTTTTTAAACTGGACAGGTTTAGTTTCAGGATTAACTTCCGCAATTAATAATCTAACCGCGTTAGATCCGATGTCTATAGCTCCGTATCTCACAAATAATATTTTTGATGGTGTTGATTATACCTTTTAATAAGGTACAATATTAACAAATCCAATATTAATATTGTATTAAGTTAATGTATCTATTTTATTTTTATCTTTCTATTATCTTTACAACCAAAATTAAATCATTACACCATGTCTACAAAAGAACAAAAAATAGCAAATTTTGATCCATCGCAGCCAGGCTTGGCTGATGCTAGCATCTATGGCCTACCGTTTACTGCCGACGAAAGTGAAATTATCGTCGTACCTGTACCATGGGAAGTAACCGTGAGCTATGGTGAAGGAGCATCACTAGGTCCAGAAACCATTATGGAAGCATCTTTTCAAGTAGACTTACTTCATCAGGAGTTTCCCGATTTATGGAAACTTGGTATATACATGGACGAAGCTCCGGCGCATTGGGTATCCAATAGTGAACGATACAAAGAGTTGGCCCAACCTATTATAGAAGCCTTAGAAGCGGGAAAGGACATTCAACAGAGCCCCGAACTCCAAGCAGATTTAGCGATCATCAACGAAGCTTGTGAGTCTTTGAATAATGCTTTACATCAACACGTATCAAATTGGTTTGCCAAAGGCAAAAAGGTCATCCTACTCGGTGGAGATCATTCTACTCCGTTAGGATACTACCGTGCTTTGGCTGATAAATATGATAATTTTGGTATTCTTCATTTTGATGCACACATGGATCTTCGCATCGCATATGAAGGTTTTACCTATTCACACGCTTCTATTATGTACAATGCTATTCAATTACCTCAAGTTAGCAAATTGATTCAAGTAGGAATACGTGATTTTTGTGAACAAGAGGTTTCTGTTGTAAAATCTTCTGATAAAATACACGTTTTTACCGATGCCGATCTCAAAGCAAAACAATTTGAAGGTAAAACATGGCGGCAACAAGTCGATGAAATGATCGGTTTACTTCCTTACAACGTTGCGGTGAGTTTCGACATTGACGCCTTATATAGATGGTATTGCCCAAATACTGGAACACCGGTACCGGGTGGACTATCCTATGAACAAGCGACCTATATGCTGAATACTTTAGCGAATTCCGACAAGAATATCATTGGTATTGACTTAGTCGAGGTAGCACCGGGGGAAACGGATGAATGGGACGGGAATGTCGGCGCGCGCCTACTATTCCACCTATGTGGTGTGTTAGCAAAAAACAATGGATTAGATACCGGTACACCCATTATGTTTTAAATTCGTTTCTTGTCTTATGGCAAGATATCACTTTTTCCAAGCGCTTATCTTTGGTTAAAGATAATATGGCAAACAAGCTGTTTATCGAAAAAATTTAAAATCATGACAAGACTACACGCCTACCTCAATTTTAATGGAAACTGTGAAGAAGCTTTTCAGTTTTACCAAACTGTTTTCGGCGGCCCGCTACAAGGGGTTCATCGATTTGGAGATATGCCCGCAGATCCAAATTTTAGCATCTCCGAAACAGACAAAAGCAAAATCATGCACACAGCTTTGCGAATTAACGAGCATGCGATGATCATGGGTTCGGACTGCGTCGAGAGTTTTGGTCAAAAAGCTGTATTTGGTACAGCTAACTATATTATGCTGGACACCGACTCGGCAGAACAGGCACGGGAACTGCATAATAAACTCAGCGTAAATGCACAAACCATGGAAATGGATCTGGGTGAAACATTCTTTGCTGAATTGTTCTCTTCCTTCATAGATCAGTTTGGCATCACTTGGATGATTCACTACGAAGGCAATAAAACAATGTAGTAATCGATAAACTTGAGTCTTTAAAGATTTCTTTTTAAGAAGAAAGAAAAAAATTATTATTCTTTAGGATTAATTTTGGTTTAAACGATATTATATTTATATTCGAACCGGAAGCATCTAAGCCTAATAAGATAAGCTGCTAGGGAGGGTCGGATAAAAAATTAGATTATTATCTAAAATTTGTATTTGTGGCATAGAATTAGTGTATTAAACTATAAATCTTAAACTTGAATAATAATGAACAAAACAGACTTGATTAAGCATATTGCCAGCGAGGCTGGAATTACGCAGTCACAAGCAGAGAAAGCCGTTAACAGTTTTACAGGAGCCGTATCCTCATCTTTAGCAAAGGGCGAAAACGTGACCTTAATTGGTTTCGGAACTTTTGGTATATCTGATCGTGCTGCTCGCAACGGTAGAAACCCGCAAACGGGTGCTACTATCAAAATAGCTGCGAAAAAACTCCCTAAATTTACGGCAGGTAAGGCTCTTAAAGAGGCCGTAGATGCACCTAAAAAGGGAAAGAAAAAATAGGTTAAAAATAATTACAAAAAAAATAGGGAGCTTGGCTCCCTATTTTTTTTGTAAAAACAACTTACGACAGCCCCGTATGACGTGTATACTTAGCGGATTTTTTACGAGGCTGCGTAAGTTGGGGATCTTATTGGTTTCGGCGGTGGTAAAGAAGTCCATGTGCTTCCCGTTCATACCGGGCTGTGTGTCCTAAAATTTGTATTATAAACACACTATAAACGGACACATAGACCACCACCACCTATTGCCAAATATTTTTTTTAGGCTTTCAATCCCAATACATTAAAGAACAATCAAAATCTCTTATAAATTATGTCAAGATTAATTCTTAGCCCCTTATTTCGCTTATAAAAATAAAAATTCGGTTTGCATAAGCTAAGATATTATGGTTTCCACTTCAAATATACAACATCTTTTACTAAAAGCAAATATTTATTAAACTTTATTTATATAAAATTTGCGCAAACAATGATTCTATTTGCGATGTGCGACATATCAACCGGGATATACTTATTGGCATCGGCGCTAAACTTCGCGCACGACGCGAAGCATTGTCTTTCTCACAGAATGACATCGCAAATATGACAGGACTTACCGTCAATACGGTCTCAGCCTTAGAAAAGGGCAAAGGCTCTACATTGAATAACTTCCTACTTATTTGTCGTGCTCTAAAAATACAACCCAAGGAGGTTTTTGCAAATGATATAGACCTCACACCGCTCTACACACTTCCTCCATCAACAAAACATAGAATAGATATCACCAAAAAACTAGACGAATTAGTCAATAACAGTGACTTCTTCCAAACCCCTAAACGGGTTGCGCAAGTTATTGAAAAGCTGGAATCTGATAAAAGTGAGAGCAATAAATTCTCCGTTTATCTCACGGCTTACTGCAAAGAAGGAGAATTAGAATATATTAAAGAAGGTAACATCAAACGCTACGTAAAAAAGAAATAAGTCTCTTTACGTTGAAGTAAAGAGACTTATTATTTCTAGCGCTCTAGTGTTTTTTAATTATAGCCTGGGTTTTGCAAAACTTCAGCTTCGTTGATATCGAGTGCTGCTTGCGGAATAGGACGATAGATCTTATCCTGTCCGTCCTGACCACGAAATGCTGCGTCCACACCAACCCGCCGTATATCAAAGTTATAACGTCCGCACAACTCTTTTAATTTTCCCGTACGACGTAGTTCCGCCCAACGCAAATACTCGCCAGCAAACTCTTTAGCACTTTCGATCAGCAAACCATCCAACGCTTCACTTTGACTGGATGCATTTGCAATACTTTGTGAAGGCTTAAGTGTACTACCGTCTTTGGCATTTTCAGGGCGGTCCAAAACCCGCTGTACGTATTGTTCCGCCGTCGGAAAATCATTTAAGCCGATACTAGCTTCTGCATATAGAAAATAAGTTTCTGCTTTACGAGCCAATACAATATCCCGTACACTAGCGTGTGTACTGAAGACTTGTCTCGTACTTGGGCTGTCAAACTTTTTGATAACCGGCGTACTCATATCTATCTGATAGGCCGCACGATATGCTTGCTCATCATATTTGAACGGATAGTAGCGAAAATTTGGAGCGATCTGGTGTTCTTTTCCGGCAACCCAGGCTAAGGAATCCGCACGCGTGTATTCCCGATCCCATACCCGTGGATAATAAGCCCGAATTAATATTTCATTTTTGTCCTTATTACCATCATAGTAATCAAAATACTGATCGTAGATCGTCAACATAAACGTCGCATCATACCGGGCATCGTTCTCTTCATAAAACTTATGTAAATTCCAAGCAGGAATCAACGGCGAAGACATATACTTATGATTTAACTCTGCTCCTCCCAAGTAGGGGCCAAATAAAGACTGCTGGTTGTTTCCTTCGCTAACATCGCCGATCGATTTTCCATCGTATTGTACAGCAAACAATACCTCGTCATTCATTTCATTCGATGGAGACCATAACGCCTCATACGGAATACTGATACTATAGCCGCCGATTGCTGTTTCTGCATACTCTTGTGCCTTTGTAAAATCAGCACTTTCTCCCAAATCCCAAGCTCTTGTTAAATAAGCTTTGGCAAGATAATGATTTGCCGCAGCCTTACTCACCCGAGCGCGATCATCTTTCAAATCGGGCAATGCTGCTTCCATTTCACGGATAACAAAATCAAAAGACGCTTCTAACGATTGCCGAGGCAAATTTAAACGCGGCCCTTCCAAGGTGGGTTCGTCATTGATAACGATGCCTCCAAACTGCTCAATCAGGGTAAAATGATAGAAAGCGCGTAAAAATCTCAACTCGGCTAACCAGGTTTTTCGCTGTTCTTCATCCACCTCGGTGATATCGTTATAAAAAATCGCCACGTTGATGTTTTGTATAGCTTCATAACAATTTCGATAAAATGTTAGCACATCGCCATTATCAGCGAAAAGCTGCGTATACTCCATCAAGGCACGGTTGGCCTGCTCTCTATTCATTTGATAGATATCCGTACCACCCAATAAAAGCCAAGGTGCTTCCGTACCGAAGGTAGTCCGCAATGTAGCATACGAAGAATTTACGATAGACCGATATCCCGCCTCTGTTCGATAAAACTCGTCATTGGTAATACCTCCCCGGTTATCCTCTTCGAGAAATTTAGCACATCCCGATAGCATCAGTACCCCAACAAATAATGTATATATTATTTTTTTCATCTCTTTCTCCTTTAATTAAAATCTAACATTCACCCCCAGTTGATACGTCACGTTACTCGGCCCGTTTCCGTTACTCAACGCTGTCGTAGCATATTCCGGATCCCAACCTTCATATTTGGTAAAGACAAAAGGATTCAAAATATTAGCATATATACGCATGGATGACATCTTCCATTTCGAAACTATTTCACTTGGCAATGAATATCCCATCACAATATTCCGAATCTTAACAAAAGAGGCGTCCGTATAACGTCCGTTATTACCGTAATAAGGCCCTACATTCTGCGGATGTGGATATTTTGCATCCTCATTACCGATGCCGCTATCCCCCCATACAGCTTGTGGGCTTCCATCGGCATGCGTTCCCCAATTATTCCAATCATAACGTGGCACGCCTGGCGGAATATAATAATCATAATTAATTTTTGGACGACCGCGTTGTGTATTTTGTGGGCCAAATTCTTCTAGGAAGCTATCCGCAACAAAAACGCCTTGACGGGTATATAAGTTGACAGAAAGATCCCAGTTTTTATAACGAAGGTTGGAGGTCACGCTACCAATCCAATCTGGATAAGGCGAGCCTAGGATCACCCGATCAGCTGGTGTTATCTCCCCGTTACCGTCTGTATCAGCAGCAATAGCCTGACCGGGTTGTTGACCATACTGTGCAGCTTCAGCTAACTGATCCATACGCCATAAACCCGTAATCCGATAATCGTATATAACTTCTATAGGCTGCCCGATAAAGCGTGCTTCTCCTACGACATCCTCTTCCTTTCCATATAAACTACGGATTTGGTTTTTATTATGGGAAAACATGAAAGAGGTTGTCCATTCCCAGTCGCTGCGACTGATATTTGTTGTATGCAACCCTACTTCCACCCCTCGATTATTGACGGAACCGATATTATCCATCATGTATGGCACACCTGATTCAACCGTGAGGGTACGCTGCATCAACAAACCATCAGAAAGCTTGTCATACAACTCGACGTTACCGCGTACGCGATAATTAAATAGACTAAAATCTACCCCTACATTTAACTCCCTGGTTTTTTCCCACGTGATGACCGGATTAATTGGAGGGCCCGAAAGGAAGCCTCTCACGGCATCGCCATTGAAATCGTACCAGATGATCGAACCCGTTTGCGGCGTCAACTGAGACCCAAATGCCTCAATACCATTATTATTACCCGAGTATCCAAGGCTCGCCCGTAGTTTCAGGTCATTGACAACGGAGGCATCCTGCATAAAATTTTCTTCAGAGATACGCCATGCTGCTGCCATGGATGGAAACGCAGCCCATTTATTACGTAATCTGGAACTGCCATCGTAACGAACGGTACCCGTTAATAGATAGCGTCCTTTGAAATCATAGTTTGCCCGAGCGGCAAAAGAAAGCAAACTTGTTTCCGCATAGGATGTTCCGGATTGATTTGGTGCAAATGAACCACTAAATAGATTATACCACTGCGATGGGTAAGGCAAATCGTTTGCACCGGCCTGAATCCCCTCTATCCGGGTCTTATAAGCACTTTGGATCAACGAGACGTCTATCTTATGATCATCGCCAAAAAGCGTGTTATAATTAATGACATTATCCCAAGTCCATTCTAAACTTTCGATATTATTCTGATAAGAAACATCCTGATTTCGCGTTCCGGGCACGATACCATAGTACCGGCCTGTCCGCGTGCGGTTAAGTCTAGGCATGAAGGTACTACGGATCGATAGATTTTCCATCGGACGCAATTCTGCAAAAATATTAGACAATATATCGTATTGACGAATTTCCTCCGTACCGCTGTTGATTTCGTTCAACGGATTCGGCGAGCTGGTAAAATTCCCATCACCTTGAATCGACGTAGCAATACCCGGCTGCGCAATTAGACTACCGTTATCGTCGTAGGCATACAATATTGATGGCATACGCAGGATGTCACGGTAGCCGTGCTCACTTCCGGCGTTGTTCACACCGTGCACAAAATTGATACTTGCTCCGGTACTAAAATAATCAGATGTTTTATGCTCTACCGAAAGTTTCAACGTATATCGATTCAAATCTTCCTTCAGAAAATTACCGACTTCCTGTTGATATCCCACGCCTAAATTATAGGTTAACTTCTCGGAAGCACCAGCGATGCCTAGGTAATGGTTTTGTTGTTGCCCTGTCTTCGTCCCCAAGCCCAACCAGTCCTCGTACTCTTCATTGTATAAGCGCGATTCCAACAGCGGACTGTTCTGTAAAATAGTATTTGGAGTTCCTAAAGAATACTGATCGTTAGCATAGGTATAAAATGCGGATGTACGAAAATCAACCCATTCCCGACCATCCATAAAATTCGGAATCCTGGCCAATTGCCGCACACCGTAATAGCCGTCATACGTCACCGTTGTTCGCGTATCTCCCGGTCTGCCGGCATTCTTGGTGGTCACGATAACAACACCGTTTGATCCCCTTGATCCATAGATAGCTGTCGAAGAGGCATCTTTTAAAACATCAATATTTTCAATATCGGCCGGGTTCAAAAAATCTATATTTCCAGTGGCAATACCGTCTACGATATACAAGGGATTACCGCCAGCGATAGAATTTTGCCCTCTAATCTGGATATTGAATGATCTTCCAGGACGTGTAGATGTACTATTGATATCAACTCCCGGCACTGTACCTTGTAAAGCCTCCATAGCAGAAGTCGTCCCGCGCTCCTGTAGTTCTTTACCGCCAACCGAGCCTACTGCCCCCGTGAGATCTCTTTTTCGAACACTACCATATCCTACTGCTACCACTTCATCCAAGATCTGGGCTTCGTCCACGACTAGAACGATATCCAATGTTGTCTCCCTTCCTAAAGATAAAACTTTGGACTTGTACCCCATCAGATCGACAGCAAGAGTATGCGTTCCTTCTTGCGGAATAGTTAGTCTAAAAGCACCATCGGCATCGGTGCTGACACCTATCGTAGATTCTGCGAGCCGAACGCTTACACCGGCCAATGGAATCCCGTCTTCATCCTTCACAATCCCAGTAACCTCTCGATTTTGTCCAAAGACGTACACACTGGATAGAAAGGCAAAAAATAAAAATATGAATTTCCTCATAAATGATTTGTTTAAGTAAGATGATGTAATTGTGATTGTGTTGCAATGGTGATTAAGCTAGTCGTAAAAGAAATGACCTGAAGATAAATACCAAATAGATACCATAACGTTTTATTATATGTTTATTTAACTTGGCCAGCCATTTATCCTTCTCTGAAAGAAGAAAGATAAACAACTAGATTTATAGTATTAGCTTGTTGAAGATAGTTAACTCATCAATAATTCTCGAATTAATCTCCTATTAAAAAAGCGCAATCGTTACCGGCAACGTTTCCGAAAGTCTGGCAAACGAAGATATGGTTACAATAGAATATTGTCCATTAGCAGGATAATGAACACAGATAACACTTGCATAGCAAACTTTATATGCACAAAGGTTCAATTTAAAACACATGATTAGCTTACGAAAAAGGGCAGTCCAATATGGACTGCCCTTTAGCTTTAGAAAATTTTATGGATAGCTATCGCTATTTTAAATTATCTCGATAAACCTTTGCTTTTTTCACTTCCGTTTGGATATCCTTACGAGAAGCATCATAACTAAGTACTTTTTCATAATCAGCTACCGCCTTGTTATAGGCATCTGTCGCTTTTGCTTTATTGTAATTAGCTACACCTGCTGTACCCGTCAAAATACCGAGATCACGATATGCTATCGCCCTATTTTGGTAGAGTTTTGCATCGTTTGGCGTGATCGATACCGCTTTACTGTAATCTTCGATCGCCGTTTTTAATAATTGCTCTTTTGCAGCATTATCTAATTTACTCTCACCCGCAACTGCTAAATTACTGCTAGCTTTAGCTTTATAATAATACGCAGACGTATGTTTTGGGTCTAAAGAAATAACTTTCTTAAACGTTTCGATGGCTTTATTATATTCGCCATTATGGAATTGCGAATATCCCAATAAATACTGTACATCCGGATCGTTTGCTTCCGCAGGAAGTGCTTTTTGCAAATGGGAGGATGCTGATTTAAAATCACCTTCCAACAACGCTTTCTGACCTAAACGAACATTTGGATTGCTATGCTGAGCCTGTTCTTGCGCCTGAACTGTTAATGTAAACAAAGCAAGTGTAGCTGAAGCTAAGCCTAATTTCACTGCTCTCCATGGGTTACTCAAAAATCTCCGTTTCATATAATTTGTTTTATTCTATGCTAATTTTTATCAAACACTATTTTCGTTTGGAATAAATCTCCATTAAATAGTTTAACAACACAACGCGAAGTTATAAACATTTCCACATTTATGCCTAAACAAAATGTCTTTATTACCTGTCTAGTGCTGCCGATTTAACAGGTTTTATTGTTTATTAACATAAATGATACCAAATTTTAAAGTTGGCATTTCTCTTGCACATATTGATTCCATTATTACTATCTCAGAAATTAGCAAAAATTCTGACATATTGTCGGAAGAACAAACGTATATATGAATAAAAACGACACATTTGATATCAAACACGTATTTTCTGTCATAAATGAGGACACGGAGTTTTTTCCGTTGTTAAGCTCTCAGGATGAAGAAGAGATGACCAAAGCAGATATACCCGAAATATTACCTATACTCCCCTTACGCAACACGGTACTTTTTCCCGGTGTTGTCATCCCTATTACCGTGGGGCGCGACAAATCTATTAAACTAGTAAAGGAAGCGTACAAAGGTGACCGGACTATCGGCGTCGTGTCTCAAAAAGACATGAATATTGAAGAGCCTACGTTAGACCAACTCTATAAAATCGGTACGGCTGCCAATATCATCAAAATATTGCAAATGCCCGATGGCAACACAACGGTCATTATCCAAGGCAAACAGCGATTTAAAATAACCGAAATGGTTGCTGAAGATCCTTATCTAAAAGCTAAGGTAGAACGGGTTGCGGAGGACAAACCAAAAGTATCTAGCAGGGAGTTTAAAGCACTAATCTCTTCCATTAAGGAGATGGCACTTCAAATTATTCAGCTCTCCCCACACCTTCCTAGTGAGGCGGGTATGGCGATCAAAAATATTGAAAGTCCAACATTCCTTGTGAATTTTATTTCGTCTAATATGTCTCTGGAAATAAATCAAAAACAAGAACTTCTAGAGACAAAAGACTTTGTGAAGCGTGCCAAAATCCTATTGGAACACCTCACTACCGAAATCCAAATGCTGGAGCTAAAAAATCAAATCCAAAACAAAGTTCGGGTAGATTTAGATAAGCAGCAACGAGATTATTTCTTGAACCAGCAACTAAAAACTATCCAGGAAGAGCTTGGAGGCAATACACCAGACTTGGAAATGCAGGAGTTGGAAGGTCGAGCTAAATTGAAGAAATGGTCGGCAGAAGTACAAAAGCATTTCTATAAAGAACTCGAAAAGCTCGGGCGCATCAATCCGGCTGCTGCCGATTATTCTGTCCAGATTAATTATTTAGAATTATTGCTTGATTTACCGTGGGGAGAATATACGAAAGACAACTTTGATTTAAACAGAGCGATAAAAATCCTGGATAAGGATCACTATGGATTGGAGAAAGTTAAGCAACGTATTATCGAATACCTAGCCGTATTAAAATTAAAAAATGACATGAAGGCACCTATTCTTTGCTTAGTAGGGCCTCCAGGCGTTGGAAAAACATCTCTTGGAAAATCCATTGCAAAGGCATTAGGACGTAAATATACGCGCATGGCGTTAGGTGGAATCCGCGACGAAGCAGAAATCCGTGGGCACCGAAAAACCTATATTGGTGCTATGCCCGGACGTATTATTCAATCACTCAATAAAGCAGGAACATCCAACCCTGTATTTGTTTTGGACGAGATAGACAAATTAGGTGCAGATTTTAAAGGAGATCCGTCATCGGCCTTGTTGGAAGTATTGGATCCAGAGCAAAACACGAATTTTTACGACCACTATGTAGAGATGGAATATGATCTTTCTAAAGTCATGTTTATTGCTACGGCAAATTCATTAAACGGTATCCAACCAGCTTTATTGGATCGTATGGAGATTATTGAAGTAAATGGCTATACGATCGAAGAAAAAATAGAAATCGCGAAAAAACACCTTCTTCCTAAACAACTTCAACAACATGGATTGACAAAAAAGGATATTTCGCTCACAAGCAAAGTGATTGAGAAAATCATTGAGGAATACACCCGAGAATCTGGCGTGCGCGGTTTAGAAAAGAAAATCGGTTCTATCGTACGGGGGATAGCAACTCGTATCGTTATGGAAAAGGAATACAACCCGAAAATAAACCCACACATGACAGAGGAAATCCTTGGTGCTCCTCTATTTGATAAAGATCTGTATGAGGACAACGAGATTGCAGGTGTTGTTACAGGGCTTGCTTGGACGGCAGTAGGTGGTGATATTCTATTTATAGAATCGAGTTTAAGTCCGGGAAAAGGAAAGCTAAACCTAACAGGTAATCTCGGCGACGTGATGAAAGAATCGGCTACTATTGCAATGGCATATCTAAGATCCCATGCGGAAGAATTCGGGATAGACTATCGTGTATTTGACAACTGGGATGTCAATATCCACGTCCCAGCTGGTGCCACGCCAAAAGATGGTCCTTCGGCGGGTGTAACAATGTTAACCGCACTAACCTCTCTTTTCACACAACGAAAGGTGAAAGAAAAACTGGCCATGACTGGAGAAATTACCTTACGCGGCCGCGTCCTTCCTGTTGGTGGTATACAGGAAAAAATTCTAGCTGCCAAGCGTGCAAACATTAAGGAGATCATATTGTGTAAAACGAACGAGAAAGATGTTTTGGAAATTAAGGAAGACTATGTTAAAGATTTACAATTCCATTATGTAACCAAAATGTCTGAAGTCATCGATATTGCGCTTTTAAAGCAGCACGTTAAGCATCCGAAGGATTTGAATCATACAAATACAAATTAATCCCATAAGCCCGCACATCGCAAAGCGGGCTTTTTTAGAAAGTCGTGAATGCAAAGCATTTTATTTACGTTTGGAATCAATGATTGAACTTTATACAGATGGCGCATCAAGCGGCAATCCAGGCCCAGGAGGGTACGGTACGATATTAAGAACGGTTTATCAAGGCAATAATCCCGTATTTCAAGGCAAACTTATTGAAAAGGAATTTTTCGGCGGTTTTAGAAAAACCACGAACAATCGTATGGAGCTCTTGGCTGTAATAGTAGGTCTGGAAGCCCTAAAAAATACAAATCAAAAAGTCACTATATATTCGGACTCCAAATATGTTATTGACGCCATCGATAAAAAGTGGGTATACGGCTGGATGCAAAAGGGATTTCAGGGCAAAAAAAATAAAGATCTTTGGCTGAAATTGATGAATTTGTACAAACAACATCAAATTAAGTTAGTATGGGTAAAAGGGCATGCCGGACATCCGTTGAATGAACGTTGTGATCAACTAGCCGTAAAAGCTTCAAAAGATAAAGCTAATTGGAAGATTGATACGGTGTTTGAAGAGACAATATAGAGATATTATTTCGCTGTATAACTTGTTTTTACCGTAATATTCGCCGTTTTATTTCGAGCAGTAGTATTAAATGCGCCCCCATACGAATATTCCTCATTGTCATTCTGCCCCGTTATTTGGAAGATTCCTAAATCGGCTTTAATCAAATCCCCTAAAGAGGAACCCGCCTCGGTCGCAATGTTTGAAGCACGTTGTTTTGCATTTTCGGAAGCTTGGGAAATCAATTCTAATTTTAGGTCTTCCAATTTCGAATAGTAATAGTTAGGAGAGTTTGAACTCAACTCGATACCTTGCGAAATCAACGTCGATATTTCCCGCGATGCATTATCGACTTTATCCAGATCTTTCGATTCCACACTCACATTTTGCAGCAAATTATACCCCGTAAATATATTAGATCGATTTCCCTGTCCGTCGGTTTGATAGGAAAACTCCCTGTTGATATTTACTGCGTTGAATAATATTTCCTTTGCATCAATACCTTGCCGCTCTAGAAATTGCCGTACTAAATCCCGGTCTCTTTTTAATTGTTCTGAAGCAGCACTTAAATCCATGGATTTCCGGCTAAATGAAGCAGACCATTTTACAATGTCCGATTCAAAATCCTTTTTCGCATTTCCCGTAACGTTTATTGTATTACTAATTTTGTATTTATATTTATAGGCATTCGCCAATACCGCGGCGAAAATCACGATCGCCAGCGCTCCGATTACAGCTGCAATTATACTATTTGATTTCATCTGTTTATTTTTTGTTTTTTAGATGTCAGATGGAATTGTACACCAATTTCCATGCCTAAAATAAGTTGACTTTTTACATTTTAATTATTACTTTCAACGCAAATTAGTTCGTTCATCCCCGATGACACCTGCTGGACTATTACCTCAAGAAGGATATCAATAAGTATCCAGTCTATGCAAGCTTCGTCACTATCAAAAATAATTTAATTAGATGAAAATTAGTATAGCGTCTACTTTAAGTATCTTATTACTCCTATCCACCGGTTTATTTGCACAAAAACAACCATTAGATCACCGCGTTTATGATAGTTGGAAGAGCATTGTCAATGCAGACGTTAGCAAGACAGGAAAATTTATCCAATATCAGATTACGCCACAAGAAGGTGATGCAATTTTTGAACTCAAAAATAAGGACAATGAGCTCCTTTTTTCTTTACCCCGTGTTACCGACGCAAAACTCACACAGGAGGAGTCTTTCCTCATTGGTAAGATAAAACCTCTTTTCGAAGAAACAAGACAGGCAAAAATCAAAAAGAAAAAAAATGCGGATATGCCGAAGGATTCTTTAATTATCGTCGACATTCAACATAGAGATCAATGGAAAATCCCAGCTGTGAAGGCCTACAAACTCGCCCAGAATAAAAATGAGTATGTCGCGTTTTTGAGTTCGACTTCTGATTCCATTTCTATCCTGCACGTGCGCAACCTTCTCACCGGCGATACACTAAATTTTTGTAAAGTCGATCAATTTGTATGGAGTCCGAACGAGGATTTCCTTTTATTTTCGAAGAAAAATGAACCAAAGGATTCTCTTTCGACGGATGCGGGACTCTATCTCTTTGATATAACGGACAAAAAATTGAAGAAAATCAGTAACGGTCAAGGCAACTATAAAGAACTGCTTTTTGATGATAACGGTAGACAACTTGCCTTTCTCGCAGACAAAACGCCGGAAAAATCACTTCTCAAAAATTTCAAGCTTTACTATTATACTCCTCAATTAGACACGGCTCGCATCATCGCTAGTCAACAAAGTATCGGCATGCCCTCCCAATGGTATGTGAGTGGTGACGGGGAACTTAAATTCAGTGCGAATGGCAAAAAGCTATTTTTTGGGCTAGCACCGATTCCAAAAATAAAAGATACCACCTTAGTCGATTTCGAACACGCACAGATAGACATCTGGCATTGGAAAGATGATTATATTCAGCCGCAGCAACTCGCCAACCTAAAACGGGATAAAAGGAAAAATTTCCTGTCCGTAATTTATCCCAATAATGGTAACCGTATCGTACCACTTGTTGACGAGACAGTCAATCGCACCCATATTACAGACAAAGATGATAACGAATGGGTATTGGCAGCATCTGATTTTGGCAAACGCATAGCCACACAATGGGAAGGTTTTGCGCCAACCGATATATATGTCGTATCCACGCTATCCGGCCAAAAGCGAACTGTAAAGGAGAATCTAAATGGTTATGCCTATTTATCACCAAAAGGAGATTTTGTACTCTATTTTAATCGTGAAACCGGTAATTGGCATAGCTATCACATTTCCTCTGGAAAAATGGTTCTGTTAAATGATGGTTTGCCGGTGAATTTCGTTGACGAAGAAAATGATTCACCTACCTTACCCGGCGCTTATGGTATAGCCGGCTGGTCTAACAATGGCGAAGATGTATACATTTATGATCGATATGATATATGGAAATTTGATTTAGCAGGAAAACAAAAAGAACTCCTCACCAACGGTGAAGGTCGTGCAACCCAAACCATTTTCCGCTATATCGATTTAAACCGAAACGATAATCCTCGATACAAGACAACACTTATTCCTGATAAACAAGATATTTTTATCACAGGATTTAACGAAAGCACCAAATATAACGGGGTGTATACGATAAATACTGCCAAAAGTAGAAAGCCAAATGAAATCTTTTCTACTGAATATACATTTCGAAACTTCAAGAGTACATCAGATGGAGAAACCATTATATATACGAAAGAAAATTATAATTATTCGCCCGATTTATATGTAAGCAAACGATTCAAAAACGAATCGCGTCTTACCGATATAAATCCACAACAAGCAACGTACAACTGGGGAACAGCAGAATTGGTTCGATGGACGACACCCTCTGGCTTTGAGGCTGAGGGTATTTTATATAAACCCGAGAACTTTGATCCGAACAAGAAATATCCCATTATAGCTTATTTCTATGAAAAGTTAAGCAACGGATTATATACGTATCATGCTCCCGCTCCCACGCCTTCCCGATTGAATATTCCTTATTATGTAAGTAACGAATATTTGGTATTTGCACCCGATATTCATTATGAAATCGGATATCCAGGAAAATCCGCGGAGGAATATGTAAATTCTGGCATGCGTTATTTGGCACAGAATTCTTGGGTGGATTCTACCAAAATGGCCATTCAGGGACAAAGTTGGGGTGGTTACCAGGTAGCGCATCTGATCACACGGACGAGTATGTATGCTGCAGCATGGAGTGGCGCACCTGTCGTCAATATGACATCAGCTTATGGTGGTATCCGTTGGCAGAGTGGCATGTCCAGACAGTTCCAGTACGAACGGACACAATCGCGTATCGGAAAAACGCTATGGGAGGACCGTGACCTTTATATAGAAAATTCTCCGCTATTCTTTTTGGATCGTGTAACTACACCTGTTGCAATTATGCACAATGACAGTGATGGTGCGGTACCTTGGTATCAAGGTATCGAGATGTTCACCGCCTTACGACGTTTACAGAAGCCCGTTTGGCTACTAAATTATAATGGTGACGAGCACAACCTTATGAAAAGACAAAACCGAAAAGATATCCAAATTCGGCAAGCGCAGTTCTTTGACCACTTCCTAAAAGACAAACCTGCTGCCAAATGGATAGAATATGGTGTTCCGGCCACAGAAAAAGGAATAGACTGGGGATTTGATTAAAAAAAATATACATTTTCAAAAATAAAACACCCAAAAAACAAAAATCATCTATTTTTTTTCATTTTTTTACGGTATTTCCAAAAAATGGTGTACTTTTACACCGAAAAAACAACCGAAACTATAAAAATAACATAAAAAAAATGTCAAGCCCAAGATTTAAAGCAGCAGAGTTAGCCATATCTCGTCCGATGGAAGATATGGAAAAAGTAGAATCATTAAAGGCAACTAGTATTTACGGAAAGAATGTATTTACTAATGCGAAGATGAAAGATTACCTCTCGAAAAGTACACACAAAGAACTTGTTCAGATTATCGACGAGGGTACAAAGATTTCAAGAGAACTCGCCGATCAGATTGCACAAGCAATGAAAACATGGGCTATTAGTAATGGAGCAACGCATTACACCCACTGGTTTCAACCGTTGACAGGAACTACAGCAGAAAAGCACGACGCTTTCTTTGAACCTGACGAGAATGGTGAAGCAATTGAAAAATTCACAGGCGATGCCCTTGCACAGCAAGAACCAGATGCGTCCTCATTTCCAAGTGGCGGTATCCGGAACACCTTTGAAGCACGTGGTTATACGGCTTGGGATCCTTCCTCTCCTGCTTTTATCTTTGAGACCGCAGCAGGCAAAACATTATGTATTCCAACCGTATTTGTATCTTATACAGGTGAGTCTTTAGATTATAAGGCACCACTATTAAAAGCAATAGAAGCAATTGATAAAGCTGCTACTGATGTGGTACAATATTTTGACAAGTCTGTAACGAAAGTAAACGCTTCGCTTGGTATCGAACAAGAATATTTTCTAGTAGACCTTTCTTTATTTCATGCACGTCCGGATCTTCAAATTGCCGGCCGTACCCTTTTCGGGCACATGTCTGCAAAAGGACAACAATTGGAAGACCATTATTTTGGCGCTATTCCAGAGCGCGTATTGGCGTATATGGTCGATTTGGAAAATGAAGCATTGAAACTTGGTATTCCATTGAAAACCCGCCATAATGAGGTTGCACCTTCACAATTCGAATGTGCTCCGATGTACGAGGAAATCAACTTAGCTATCGATCACAATCAATTGCTAATGAATTTGATGGAACAAGTAGCAGTACGTCATCACTTTAAAGTATTATTGCACGAAAAGCCATATAGCGGAATTAACGGATCAGGTAAACACAACAACTGGTCATTAATTACCAATACAGGTGTAAACCTACTTTCACCAGGCAAGACACCGAAAAACAATTTGATGTTCTTAACGTTTTTCGTGAATACGATTAAAGCCGTATATGAACACGCTGATTTGCTTCGCGCATCCATTGCCAGTCATAGTAATGATCATCGTTTAGGTGCAAACGAGGCTCCTCCGGCAATCATTTCTATTTTCCTAGGGTCTCAATTAGATGAAATCTTGGAAGAAGTAGAATCTGCTCGTGTCGCGAAAAAAGTGAAAAACGATGCGAACTTATGGCATGGTATTCCAAAAATTCCAGATTTGAAGCTGGACAATACAGACCGTAACCGTACGTCGCCTTTCGCCTTCACGGGTAATAAATTCGAATTCCGTGCGGTAGGGTCGTCTGCAAACTCTGCGTTGCCGATGATTGTACTCAATGCTATCGTTGCCAACCAACTTATCGAATTTAAAACAGAGGTAGACAAACAAATCAAAAAAGGCACGAAAAAAGACCTCGCATTGCTTAATGTTATCCGGAGATACATCAAAGAATCAAAAGCGATTCGTTTTGAAGGAAATGGATATAGCGAAGAATGGGCTATCGAAGCCGAGACACGTGGACTTTCAAACATCAAATCAACACCTAAGGCGTTAGATGTATATGTTAAAGAAGAAAATCTCGCTTTATTTGAAAAGTTAGGCATATATTCAAAACGGGAGTCAGAAGCACGACACGAGATTTTATTGGAAAATTTCTTTAAGAAACTTCAGATCGAAGCGCGTGTAATTGGCGAAGTGGTAACGAGCCAGATTGCTCCAGTATGCTTCATTTACCAAAATGAACTTATTGAGAATGTGAGAGGATTGAAAGATTTAGGTTTACCAAAAGAATCCTACAGCTCTCAAATTAATTTGGTAGAACGTATTTCTAAACACACCAACTTGATTTTAGAAAAAGCCGAGGAAATGCGCCAAGCAAGGAAACGCGCTAATACGATCGAAGATACACGTGAACTTGCTATTGCTTATGATGAAATTGTCAAGCCTTATTTTGACGAGATTCGTTATCATGTGAACAAATTGGAAAAAATCATTGATGACAATAAATGGCCTCTTCCAAAATTAAGAGAGCTTTTATTCTTAAGATAATACGACTAACTAACCTTCCAATAATAAAGGCGGCACTCAGCGAAAAACTGAGTGCCTTTTTTATTTTTTTTCTTCCGAAAAATCTTGCCAACTGTTTTCAATAAGTGCTGCATTTTGTTTACCATCAAACACGACCAATCTATAGTTAAGTGTATAGGTCTGACCTGGTTCCAAAAGCCAATCCCGGTCTTTTGTTGGCGAAAAATTGATGAATACATTACCTTTTCCGCCGTTGGCATTAGCATCCCAGATACGTAAGGGTTCGGGGTGATTAAAATTAGTAGGATGAGATAAAATAGCCATACCACCATATTGATTTTGTGACAGCTCTCCTTGTACCATACACCAGCGTGCTCGAGTACCATCAGTTTCCTCCCGCGTCTTACCTTCGGAAGTCAACACGCTACTATTGCTAGCATCCCAAGACGCTACTGCCCGCCATCCCAAGCCACCATATCGGTAGGTAAGCAACCGTAACGGACTGGAAGTAGCACAACGCATCTTAATGGTTATATCAATCCAATAATAGTCAGACTGCCCCTTCGGTAAGTGTACCTTAACCGTTTGCCATTCATGAAGTGCAACCTCTTCGCTTCCATTTTCTTTAAAGACCACATGGTCATGAAGTGCAGTATATTCCGCATCGTGTGCACTGACTTTGTTGTCCAGTAACCGCACGAAACGGACCGTTCCTTCCTTCTTATATAAATTCCAAAAATCAACCGTATCCCCTTCGAATATTGTTTGGGTCCAAGGATTCCAAATACCGTAGTGATGATAATGATCTTTCGGTTGTATCCGTGTGAGCTGCTGTCCTTTTAAAGTATAGACCGGATGGATAAAACCGCTGCGTTGATAGCTACTATCTTGTCCTCGCGGCGGGTATACCGTATTAAAATGGTAAGTAAGCAAAGGTTGGTCGTTCTTAAAGATGGTCAGCACACTGTCGATAACCAGTTGAAGGCTATCTGTTCGTTTATCATCTTTAGCATAACTAATATGCACAGGCCGCCCACATACGAGCATCATCAGCATACTAGCTGTATATATCCATAAACTTTTTCTATTTATCATTAGTTTTTGTCTCATAATCGAAATTTAAAAACAGTTTTTACAAACATACCTTTTTATGTAAACAATCTACATTCTTCTTACAAAGGGTTCTAAAAAATAATCGTTAAATTTATACCACAAAACAACTCAATTCTATGAACATTTTAGCATTCGCTGCAAGCAATAGCGCCCAGTCCATTAACAAGAAATTGGTAACGAGCGTTAGCAAATACTACAAAGAGTCTGATGACGTTATAGAGATATTGGATTTGAACGATTTTGATATGATACTTTTCTCGAAAGAACGAGAAAAAGAATTGGGTATTCCATCGTTGGCTTATACGTTCGCGGAGAAGATTGATCAGGCAGATTTTATTCTGATTTCTTTTGCCGAAAACAACGGCAACTATAATGTAGCATATAAAAATTTAATAGATTGGGTCTCTAGGATACCAAACCGAAAAATTTTCAAGAACAAACCAGTTTTTGTAATGGCTACGTCAAACGGAAAAAGAGGAGGGCAATCGGTATTAGAAATTGCTATCAACAGATTACCTTTTGATGGAGCAGAGGTATTGGAAAGCTATAGTCTCCCGGAGTTTTCGCAAAACTTCGAAGAAGGCAAAGGCGTTACGAACGTAATATTAAGAAGTCAACTAGAAGCTAAAGTCCGAAAAACGAAAAGGATATTAAAGCAAAAACTTGAACAAAATAATTAGATAACAAAAACACAATATTATGGCAAAGAAAGTATTATTATTAGTGGGCGACTATGTCGAAGATTACGAGGCTATGGTTCCTTTTCAGGCTATGGAATCGGTAGGAATAAAAGTCGATGCTATCGCACCCGACCGTAAAAGCGGTGATACCGTTCCAACCGCCATCCATGATTTTACCGGCGACCAAACCTATAAGGAATTGCGTGGACACAATTTTGCTATTAACAAAGATTTTGACAGTGTAAACGTGGAAGATTATGATGGTTTATATATTGCCGGTGGACGTTCGGCGGAATATATTCGGTTAAATGACCGCGTAATCGAAATCACGAAGCATTTCTTCGAACAAAATAAACCAGTAGCGGCAATTTGTCATGGTATTCAAGTATTGACGACTGCCCGCGTATTGGAAGGTAGAACTTTAACGGCGTATGTCGCCGTGGGGCCCGATATTGAATTGGCAGGCGGAACGTGGAAAAATATTCCGGCAGATCAAGCTGTTGTAGACGGAAACCTAGTTACTTCCCCAGCATGGCCCGGACATCAGGCTATTTTGAAAGAGTTCTATACATTACTGGGTGTTACGATAAATAGATAACGAGCCCGACAATACAGATGAAAGGAAAGAAAAAATTTTGGATAATTGCCGTCGGTTTAATTGTCCTATTGGGATACGGAATTTGGGAAGCTTATAACCAACCGTCCATTAAAGATTTACCAGGCGATTTTGAAGAAGTAGCATTCGTTCGAAACGAACAGAATAAAGGTGGCATTATGCGCGTTTATGCGGTGGCAGTGGGCGATATGGTAAATGCAAAATATGACGCCTGCGCTGATATGTTTCCCACAAATGATTACGGCAGTATAACGAAAATTTATTTTTTCGATAAATCAAAGCCGTTTCCCACCAATTTGACAATCGAACCACCCCATTATGATACAAATCAATATGAGGCGGTGATGATTCTTAAACGAACAGGATCTGAGAAAGAATAAGCTCCGATAAACCTTTTCTTTCAACTTTTGGGAAAGATTGAAAGAAAAGATTATTATTGCTTTGCTCCCTCGAATGTATAATGAATATCTACTTAACGTTGCTTATCGGTGATGACGTCAGTTGGTGAGTTATCTTTTTCGAGTGTGCGTCGCAATAAACTCTTTAGGAGAGACTTTCATGACATGCAGAAACACCCTGTTGAAATGAACCACCGTATTAAATCCACATTGATATGCCGTTTCCGCAATACTCTCCACTTTGTTATTGACAAGCAGCTGACAAGCACTTTCAATCCGTATCTCGTTTAGGAAAGAAACAAATGTTTTTTGGGTATGCTTTTTAAAAAACTTACAAAAAGCCGTTGGTGTTAAGTGGATGAGTGCCGAAATTTCTTCGATAGAGATATTTCTCTTATAATTTTCCAAGGCGTATTTAATTACCGTGTTAATACGGAGACCATCTGCATCTTGAAAATTCACTTTGCTCACACCCGAATACATCGATATAAAATGATCTTGATGGACCACTAAAGCTTTAAATATCTGGATAACCTTAATCAGTTTCGATGGACCACCATCCGTACCCAGCGGTAAAAACAATTCTTTCAACGGTTTAGCAAATTGCTCTGGCAAGAGTTTACTAGCATCTAGGTTATAAAAAAGTGATTTGATTGCCTGCATTTCCGTCATATCAAAAAACGGATCTAGTTTTTCCAACGAGAAAAAAAGATGAATAACATGTATTTGGGAAGGCGCGGTAATACGTTCATCTTTAAAAAACATATGCGGGTCATTCGGTTTCACCAGAAATATCTGGTTTTCCAAACAAGGACGTATCAAGTTCCCCAACATAAAAGCACCTCCACCCGCTGCTATATAGGTAATCTGAAATTCCCGATGGCGGTGGTAATATTCATAAAAATTGGTATCGGTGTTGTCCATGACGTAAAAAGCTTCGTCACCCCGTACAGGCACCGTGAATTCAATTGGTTTTCTATGATCGGGAGTCTTCATAATGAAACAGCCCGCGATTTAAATCGCGGGCTATAGTAATAATTAACCTAAGAACGGATAACGGTAATCCGTTTCCGGATGGAATGTTTCCTTGATAGTACGTGGAGAAACCCAACGCAATAAATTAATCATCGAACCCGCTTTGTCGTTTGTGCCCGAACCTCTTGCACCACCAAACGGTTGTTGGCCAACTACTGCTCCTGTACATTTATCATTGATATAAAAATTACCCGCCGCATTCCGCAACGCATAAGTAGCTTCATCAATTGCATAACGGCACTGGGAGATAATAGAGCCTGTCAACGCATAAATAGATGTTTTATCGACCAATTCCAATGTTTCTTCCCATTTATCATCTTCATAAACGTAAATTGTTAATACCGGACCGAATAACTCCTCACTCATCGTCTCGTAATCTGTCTTCTTAGCCAAGATAACGGTAGGATGGATAAAATAACCTTTTGATTTATCGTATTCGCCACCGATGACAACTTCCGCATCAGCGGAGTTTTTTGCACGATCTATATAAGACGTAATCTTATCAAATGCCTTTTCGTCAATAACAGCATTAATAAAATTACTGAAATCTTCGGTTCCTCCGATTTTAAATGATTGTATATCGTTCTCCATACGTGCACGAAGATCATTCCACAACGATTGGGGAATATAAGCACGCGAAGCCGCAGAACATTTTTGCCCTTGAAATTCAAACGCACCGCGAACCAATGCCGTATTTAATACTTCGACATCAGCCGATGGATGTGCTAAGATAAAATCTTTACCACCTGTTTCCCCAACGATACGCGGATAGGTTTTATAACGGTCGATATTCTCCCCTATCGTTTTCCAGATATTCTGGAAAACCCCTGTAGAACCAGTAAAGTGGATACCCGCAAAATCGGGATGTTTAAAGATAACATCACCCGCGTCCGGACCAGACACATATACTAAATTAATTACACCCGGAGGAAGCCCCGCTTCGATGAAGACCTCCATGATAACATTTGCAGAGTAGATCTGTGTATTTGACGGTTTCCATACCACAACATTTCCCATCATAGCCACACAAGAAGGCAGGTTACCGGCAATTGCCGTGAAGTTGAACGGTGTCAGCGCAAAAACAAATCCTTCCAACGGACGTTGTTCGACCCTATTCCAAACACCTTTTGCGTTCGCAGGAGGTTGTTGGCTATAGATTTCGGTCATATAGGCCACATTGAAACGCAAGAAATCTGCCAATTCGCAGGCAGAATCAATTTCAGCTTGATAAGCATTTTTAGACTGCCCCAACATCGTTGCTGCATTAATTTTATAGCGATATTTAGTAGATATCAATTCTGCAGCTTTTAAAAAAACAGCGGCACGTTGCTCCCAAGGCAGGTTTTCCCATTTCTCTTTTGCAGTCAGCGCAGCATGAATAGCATCTTCTACATGGCTTTTTGTACCCTCATGGTAGTATCCCAAAACATGTTGATGGTCGTGTGGAGGTGTTAACTTCGCCTTATTCCCAGTGCGCACTTCCTTTTCGCCGATATACATCGGAACATCTACCTCCTGTGCTCTCGCTTCCTTTATCGCTGTTTCTAACAAGGCTCTTTCCTTTGTACCAGGAGCATACGAATTAACGGGCTCATTAACTGGTGTAGGAACATTAAAAAATCCTTTTAACATAACTGTGCTCTTTTAAATTTGAGATAAAGTTACCTATTGTACAGTACCCCAAATTTACGGATTATGTTTTTATATAAACATATATTGACTTACAAATGATAAAATGAAAAAAATATTGGAAAAATACGTTGTTAATATTTTATTTTGAGTACAGTGAAGATTTTAGACCATAACCAAATCGGACCTACCGTCAGCAAGCGCCAAATCGCCGCAGGAGGAATTTCCGTAGGTTCTTTTTTCGCTTGAAAGGTAGCCCCCACGATGCCGATAACCGTAAGCACGGTGCATACCAGCCATACCGCAGGCCCACCATCACGTTCCACATATTCCAACTGAACAATACAGAAGCTCATCACCCCAATCGTGAAAAGCATAGCGTATGATAGTGTGGGCGCCAGCCGCAAATATAAATAGATAATAATGGCGATATAAAAAGAACCCCAGTTCAAGAAGGTATCCATATTCGTCCGCACCAAGAAGCCAAGTTTAGGAAACGGAATCATCCAGATCAACCCCATCACGCCAAAAAATGCCAACGCAATAAATACCGCATATACAATTTTATTGCGCGTTGCAAATTTTTGGTCCATTTCGTAGAAAATACGGTCTACCGATCTCTCAAATGTTGGTATTCCGGGCGTCTTTTTCTGTTTCTTATTCATGACCTCAAAGGTACTTCTTTTACTACTTTTTTCTTGATAAAAAAGTAGACAAAAAATCAAGACTTGTCTGTTTTTGCTATTTTTCTTTGTCTATTCCTAAACAAAATAAACTCACTTCGCTCAAACAGTATTTATTCATTAGCGTCTGCTTTTAATGGCATTCATGATTACTCTGTAATTTTTTTTTACGGAATAGCCTTTAGAAAAATGGTCGCAAAAAAAGACGATGTCATCTTATTTCGCATTACCGGAATCAACCAATGATCGCGATCATTTACGCATATGCACAGCCCCTCCTTAATCTTTAAGGTCGCATCCAAATGTTTTACAACTGCACCAATTCATCCTTAGTACTATCCCTAATGTAAAACATTTGAAGCGACGAGGTTTATGAACGTGTGTTTATTTTGGTGTTCATGAGCTCCCGTTGGTCGGTTTGGTTCTTTTTACGGGAAAAAGAACATATGAAGCTAAGGTCACTTCCTATTCATCCAATAAAAAACCACTGGCAGCACCGTAAAGCTCAAGAGCAGACAGATCAGCAAACCTCCTACAATCATAATAGCGAGTGGTTTTTGGATTTCTGATCCCATACCCGTCGACATGGCAGCCGGTAACAATCCCATCGAACCCATTAATGCAATCATAACCACCGGGCGTATCCGACTTTTGACGCCGGCATAAATAGCTGGTAAAAGCTCCATCCGCTGACGGAGGTTATCCCGTATGACGCCCAATAACACAATACCATCAATCGTAGCCACACCAAATAAAATAATAAAACCAATACCTGCTGAAATACCAAAGATAGTACCTGTGACCCATAACGAAACAAATCCACCAATAAATGCAAACGCCAACGTTAACGAAGACACCAAGGTGTCTTTGAGATTCCCAAAATTGAAATAGAGCAACAATAATATTAACGCGAGGCTCACCGGAACAACCAGCGATAGCTGCTTAGCTGCCCGCTCTTTACTTTCAAACTCACCTGCCCATTCCATATAATTTTCTTTAGGTAAAGATACTTCCTGTTCCACCACTTCTTTTGCTTCTGCAATCGTACTGCCCAAATCACGTCCGTCGATACTAAACCCAATACCGATATAACGGCTATTCCCTTCTCGGTAGATAAAAGCAGCTCCCGTCTCATAGCTAATCGTAGCGATCTCTTGCAGTGGGATGCCGCGACCACTACTGCTCGGAATTAAAATATTGCTGATCTTTTCGGGGGTATCGCGATAGTGCTCATCGAAACGTAGCACAATATCAAACTGCCTATCTCCTTCATAAAATTTCGTGGCAGCCTGTCCACCAATTGTCATGGCGACGACCGCTTGTACATCTGCCGTAAACAATCCATATTTTGCCATTTCTGAATCATGGAGCTGAATACGTAATTCCGGTAACCCGATATTTTTATAGACATTAATATCCGTAATACCTCGTACCTTTCCAATAGCAGACGCAACTTGGTCAGCATAATTTTCCAGATCGTACAAATCATCACCAAATATTTTGATAACCAACGAACT
This sequence comes from Sphingobacterium corticibacterium, assembly GCF_004208525.1. Lineage (GTDB taxonomy): Bacteria > Bacteroidota > Bacteroidia > Sphingobacteriales > Sphingobacteriaceae > Sphingobacterium > Sphingobacterium corticibacterium. Next base: position 1,408,688 of record NZ_SGIT01000001.1, read on the forward strand.
TTTCACGCCCGCTACAAATTCTTCCACATTGTCTTGTATCGGTTGACTAAAACCGAAGTTAATGCCGGGATAATGTGCAAGCTTTTCCCGCAATTCTCGTATGATATCATCCTTCTTCACATTCCTTTCCCATTGCTTCTCGTCTTTCAATTGCACATTAAACTCAATATTAAAGAAACCCGTTGGATCCGTTCCATCGTTTGGCCGTCCGGTTTGGGTCAATATAAAATCAATCTCCTCACACTCCTTTTCCATAATTTCTTTCATTTCTTTCGTTAGTCGAGTAGATTCACGAAGGTTAACGCTATTTGGTAACGTCGCACGTATATAGATCGCACCTTCATTTAGCTTCGGTAAAAATTCCGATCCGTAATGCAAAAATTTGAATAAACAAAGGATCAGAATCCCCAGAAAAACAGCAATAGTGGTCTTTTTATATCGAAAACTCATTTTAAACAATCCGAAAATGGTTCGCTGAAAAAATCGGGTCACTACATTTTCACGCTCTTCTATATGTTTCGTGAACAACAGTTTACACATCGCAGGGACATAGGTCAAACTCAAAATCAACGATCCTAATAAAGCATATGCCAACGTAAACGCTAGCGGTGTAAACATTTTCCCCTCTACTTTTTGAAAAGAAAAAATCGGAAGTAATGCAACAATCAGAATAACGAGAGCAAAAAAGATATAGGATGCGACACTTCCAGCACTTTTCTTAATCACGCCCAGTTTACTCATTTTAGCAAAACGCTCCGGCCCCACGCGATGCGATAAACCCGCCAAGGCGACGAATACGGTTTCTACAATCACTAATGTCCCCTCTAACAGCAAACCAAAATCCAAAGACCCCATCGAAATCAAGTTTGCTGGTAAACCTTGAATTTTCAACATAATGATTGCAAAAAGGAAAGACAAAGGGATAACGGAAGCTACAATAAAGGTTGATTTCCAGTTGTACAGAAAAATAAAAACAATTAAAGAAACCAGTAAAATACCTTCTATCAGATTGTGGGAGACTGTACGGACGGTGTTGTCGACCAAAAGCGTACGATCGATTACCGGTTCAATACGCACACCTTCCGGTAAGGTACGCTGATTCAGTTCTTCGATTTTGGTTTTCAGATGGGTAATAACCTCCGAAGGATTCTCGCCACGCAACATCACGACAATGCCCTGTACCAGATCATCCTCGTCTCCAAGCCCTACCTGTCCTAAACGTGGCTTGTGAGAAATAGCCACATCGGCTACATGTTTTATCAAAATCGGTGTCGCGCCGTTCAGCTTAATGGTGATATTACCAATATCTTCCAGCTTATCCAGTAACCCCACGCCACGCACTACATAAGCCTGATCGCCTTGTTCAATAACATCCCCTCCTACGTTGATATTCGATTTTGATACCGCTTCATACACATCTAAAGGCGATAAATCATAATTTTTCAGTTCCGCAGGATGAATCTTGATCTCATAAATTTTCTCTTCCCCTCCGAAACTGACAATATCCGCAACCCCGGGGACACTGAGCAATTCCCGTTCGATGACCCAGTCCTGTAAAGCGGTGATTTCTTTAATAGGCAAATCTCCTTTTATCACATAGCGAAAGATTTCACCTGTTGCCCCAGAGGGTGGCTCTATTTCCGCGTTTGCTCCGTCCGGTAAATCCACACCCGACAATTTACTGGACACATATTGCTGCGCATAGAAATCCTCTACCCCATCTTCAAATTGCACGGTGACAACGGATAACCCAAAAAGTGAAATAGATCGGATATTGGACTTATGCGGAATACTATTCAATTCCTTGGTAATGGGCAGTGTGATTAACTTTTCCATTTCCTCCGCACTACGTCCAGCCCATTGTGTGATGACACGCGCCCGCGTATTTGTTACATCGGGAAATGCCTCCACCGCTGTGTGACGCAGGGCATAAATACCCCCAAATAGCAAGATCATTACAGCAAATAGGACCAATGTTGTATGCTGCAACGAGAACGTAACGATGCTTTGTACTAACTTCTTCATGCTTTATTTATTCAACTGCTCAAAAATCAATAAGGCATTTGAGGCAATGACCTGCTCGTTTGGCTTTAGCTTTTCCTTTATAAATGTATATTCTTCGTTACGTCCAACGGTCGATATGGGTCTAATTTCCATGTCACAGCTATCCCGATATATCACAACATACTCTTTGTTATTGCTGAACACTTTCGCTGTGTTTGGAATCGCAAATGCTTTTCCTGCCTTATTTTGTAAATCAATGATAATATCTGCACTCAATCCCGGCATCAAATCCAAATGGGGATTGGCCAACACCACCCGAGCTTTGAGCACATGTTCGTTATCATCAAAGGCATTGTATATTTTATCTATTTTTCCAGCATAAAACTTATCCGGATAGGCTATCGTTCGGACTCTCACAGGATTACCCAATGCAACATGACGTAAATTACTGGCGTAGATATTCACCATCACCCATACCTCTTTCAAATTGGAAATCGAAAACAGTGGTGCACTGTCCTCGGTCACATTTTGACCTGGACTGATCGACTTTTGGATGATGTAACCATCTTTTGGGGCAAGAATATGAAAAGCATCTTTTCCGGCCGCTCTATATAGTGACAGACTTTCCGTTACCCGGTCGAATTCTATCCGAGCACTCTCCAATTCGTGTTCAGCGGCAAGGACATCAGGCGCCGCCAACAGTCCGTCCGCAGCAAGTTCCTTTTTACTTTTAACTTGCTTTTCCAACAGACTAATTTGATTTTGTTGGTAGCGCTGTTGCTGATAAAGTTCCTGAATCTGTGTGGATTTTATCGTTGCTAATATTTGTCCCTTATGCACTTGGTCACCCAACTCAAAGTCTACCTGTTCTACCACACCGGACAGCAGGCTACGAAACGCCACCAGATCATTTTCATTGTATTCTATCTTTCCCGACAAAGTCAACTGTTCTGTAACCGCACGTTCTTTTACAGCAATAATCTCCGTCGATTCGCGTAATCCTTCATGCAGACAAAACGCTGCTGGTTTTGTCGTTTCTGATTGTTTTTCTTCTGCTTTCGGGGAGCAGGAGACAAATGCACAACATATCCCAATGATATGTCCGTAAATTATTTTCCGCATAACTTCTTAAAAATCTTTACCGATTAGATATTGGAGCTCCTCAAACGTGTTATTGTAATTTTGCCACAACTCCAAAAATGACTGTCTTGCCTCTCGATGAGACTGTACATAGTCTATAAATTCCAGCAACGTGACCCGACGATTTTCGAGGTGTTGCCGATAGCTTTCTACCATGGTATCTTGTTCGCCTTCCATTTCACTTGACCATTGATTTAACACGTTCTCGTATTTTAAAAGTTGGTTTTTATAGCGCAGTACGGTTTGTTCCAACTCCCATTGCAGCGCCGTATACGTAAGCTGCTCTTGGTCTATCTGCTGTTTGGCTTTCTGTATATTTCCTTTGTTCCTATTAAAAACGGGCAAATCCATCTGTATCCCCAAACCAATGAAATCCTGCATAATATTTCCACCACGATCATATCCCAATTGCAGTGTTACATCCGGTGTTGTTTGGGCCTTCTCCAGTTCCAATTGCTGTTTCGCCATTTCGATTGCCGTCGACTGTTTCTTCATCCCAATATTTTGATTGACTATCAAACTGGTCATATCTTTGGGCACCAGCAACGTGCGGCTTACAAATGATTCCTCTACCAATAGCTTCTCTATTTCCAAGTCATTTATTCCCGTAATGACCCGCAAAGTGGATAGACTTGATTCGACATCTGCCGCTAGCTCCGCCAAATCTTTTTGTATGCGCAACAATTCATTATGTATCCGATTATAGTCTGCTTTGGACACATTTTCCTGCTGGGTCTGTCGTTGGTATTGTTTTTCCAGTTGCGCAAACAGCTTCACTATTCCGATGAGTTGGGTTTGGCTATATTTTAGGGATGCCAAATGATGGAAATGCTGGCGAAGCTCCTTTTTTAGTTCACGGACGAGTTCTTCAAAATCATAGACCGCTAAACGATGTTCCAACCGTTTGATTGCGACCCGTTTCTTTCGTTTTCCCGCCGTTTCAATCAACTGCTCCAACTCTACGGAAACCTGCTGGGTTTTGCCGTACCGTCCAAAAAGAGGCGATAACGTTTCGCTACCCGCATTTGCCCAAAGATTTACTTCGCTGACTGCTAAACTCGGGTTTTCCCATACTTTTTCCTGTACAACCTCCGCTTCTGCTTTGCTGACTTCAAACTTGGCTGCCAATAACAGGTAATTTTCCTTCAGAAAACTCGCTTCCAGCTGTGAAAGACTATAAAATTGTGCGTGGCTAAACGATACCACGAAAAAGAATAGAATAACTGTATAAAATTTCACCTCAAATCTATTTCCGACAAAGTTATGCGGGCAGTATTAAGGTAAACTTTAAGATAGATTAGAGTTTGATTAGAAATACAATTGGACGGTTGTACCTTTCTCTTTTGATATAATATGCATTTCTATGTGATGCAACGAAAAAATAATATTCGCCATCGACAAGCCTATGCCTTTTCCTTGATATTTTCGTGCATTGTTAGCACGATAAAAATTCTGTCGGATATACTGCATATCATTTTCAGGTATACCGATTCCCTGATCGATAATCGCTATCACCAGTTTCCCCGCTTGGTCTTGAAAAAGAACGCGGACCATTTGGTTATCCGAATATTTAATAGCATTCTCCAATATATTTCCAAAAGCAAGTTCCAACAATTTATCGTTTGCTTCCACGGTTAGCAAGCTACTATTTTTCACTTGGATATCCACGTCGATACGCGCGTCATGATAAAGTACCATATTCTCAATCACCTGCCACATCACCTCGTCCACACGGATGGGTTTTAATTCAAAGTTCGTCTTTGCTCCAGAAAGTAACATCATTTGCTCAAGCGTGTCCTGTAAATCTAACGTATACTGTTCAAGCTGTGCGATAGCGCTCTTATATTCTTCGGCAGAACGCGGCTTGCTCTCAGTTACTTCCAGTGTACCCAATAATGCTGTTATGGGTGTGCGTAATTCGTGTGATACATAATCAATAAAGTTCTTCTGTACATGGAATGTCTCCGCAATACGTTTTACGAAATGATTATACGTATTCACTAGATCTTCAATTTCGGCATAGGTCTTCGTTAGCGACAATGGTTTATTAAAATTTTTACTATCCCGTTCCCGAATTTGATCTATAATTTTCATAATGGGCTGATAAGCAATATGACTTAAATACCTGGAAAATAGAAAAATAAATGCTATACCAGATAAGAAAACGGCGATAAGGATATGAAAGAGGGAGAGCATCTGCGCGTTGAATGCGTCTTTCGGTTCGCGGGTGACGACAACAAAGTCACCTTGGTTATCCCGGTAAAAGATTCCGTTGTAAAAAAAAGATTCGCTTTTAAAAAAACCATTTTCAGCACGGCGTACCTCCGCTAAAAAATCGGGAGAAATCTGTTCAGTCGTAGACATATCCCCGTTAAATACACGACCCGTACTATCAAATATCGCGATATTCCGTCTGGAGATCGTTCGGTGCAATTGGCTTTTTACGTTAGCATGTTCCAGAAACGAGAGCTCATCTTGTTCCAAATAATAAATTGCTGCCAATAGCGATTTGCTTTCCAGTGATTGACGTTCTTTCCGTTCCATCTGTGCATAGTAGGAAAAGTAGATCACGACCGAAAAAAACAGCATGATAACACCAAATATTACAACAGCATATAGGGATAACCTGTGTCTTAGCTTCATACCGCTACCCTTTAAACATATAACCTACACCTTTCACCGTGAAGATGTATTTCTCATCCTGTTTTTCGATTTTGCTTCGTAGATAGGAAATATACACATCGACTACATTTGTATGGTTATCAAACGTAATTCCCCACACCGCATTTAATATCTGTACCCTGGTGACGGTTTTGCCTATATTCTCCACCAGATAGATCAGCAATTTATATTCTCGAGGAGACAGCTCTATAGGCTCCCCTGCCCATGTCACTTTATATTGCTCCCGATTGATGTGTAATTGACCAAATTGTAGCTCGGATTTGGGTGTCTCCAATTGCTCATATTGCCGTCTACGTGTAAGCGCCCGGATACGGGAGATCAGTTCATCAAAATGAAAAGGTTTCGTTAGATAATCATCAGCACCATAATCCAATGCCGATATTTTGTCCTGCACGCTGTTCAATGCACTTAACATCAAGATAGGCGTATAAACTTTTTTGTAACGCAAGGCCTGCAAAAGCTGTACGCCATCCATATCCGCCAACATAATATCCAAAATGATCAGATCCCACTCGATATTGATGTATTGCTTCAGTACATCTTCTGCATTTTTACATAACGTAACCAGATAACCACATTCCTCCAATCCCTTTACCAAAAAATTACTGATTCGATTATCGTCTTCTACTACAAGAATTTGCATAAACTGATATTTACCCAAAAATAAGGAATTTGCATAAAGAAGTCTTAAAAGGATGTCTTTTCTAATCTATCTTTAATATAAATTAGGGGACGCACCCGCAGATACGTCCCCTAAAAAATTTATTTCCGGCTTAAAAATTATTTGTTCTTTAGGACAAGATAGGAATAAGGTGCTAAATCAACCGTACTATTCATCACATAATCCCTTTGATCAAAAGCATCTCGCCACGACTGCTGTAATAACGATTGATCGACTTCATAACTGACCGATTGGTTTCTGACATTCACGAGCACCACAACCTCTTCTGTTCCGGACGTTTTCTTAAATGCCACAATATCCTGATGATTGTTATAATGTTGTATGTCTCCGTTTTTAATGGCCTCATTATCTTTTCTCACCCTTATTACCTTCTTGTATTCTGCGGCTATTTCAGGGTTTATCGACCAGTCTATCGGGGTTTTGTCGAAAAAAGAAAGCATTATCGGACAACCTACTTCTTGTCCGTTATAGATCATCGGCACACCACCCATGTAACTGGTCAATAAAAATGCCGCCATGGAACCTTGCTTTCCGTTAAAAATATGGATAGGCGTATTATCCCAGGCGTTGTCATCGTGGTTTGAGGTAAAGCGCAATACATGATTACCCGGTGACATGCCATTGTAATCCTTTGTATGTGCTTCAGCCAATTTAGACGCTGGTTGGTTATCGTTATAGATGTCTTTTAAGGTATGGTAAAAGTTCCATCCGAAGTTCAACTGGAAACCAGAATCGAACAGATCATTTCTTACCCCTTCGGCAAACATAATGATTTTTCGGTTCGGGATATTGTTTAAAGAATCAATAGCCTCCGTCCAGAAATCAGCAGGTACACCATCGGTATGATCACAGCGGTAGCCATCTACATTTGCCGCCAAAATCCAGTATTTCATCGCCGCAATCATTTCTTTTCGCATGTTCTGGTTGTCATAATTGAGTTTGGCAACATCGTCCCAACCATCCGGACTCACAATCTCTCCGTTAGCATTTTGCTGATACCAAGATTTTGTCTGTATCCAGGGATGATCCCAGGCGGTATGGTTCGCCACCCAATCCAGCATCACGCTCATCTCCCGTTTATGTGCCTCTTTCACCAAGATCCTTAAATCCTCCAGATTGCCAAATTCGGTATTTACAGCTTTATAGTCTTTGATACAATAAGGAGATCCTACGCTATTTAAGCTTCCGATGGGGTAGATTGGCATGAGCCAAATAACATTTACCCCCAGATCCTTAATCTCATCCAACCTATTCTGCACACCTTTTAAATTTCCTTCTTGGCTAAAGGCCCGCAGGTTTACCTCATACATAATGATATCCGACGTATTGGGTACTTTATCAAACGGGACATCGTATTGATCTGGGTCGGTGCTGACTTCCGGCTGAATAACCTGTTTTAATTTCGGGTTGTACTTTTTGCAACCGTATATCGGCAACGCTACAATGAGTAGAAATAATAAAGCTGGTATTTTCATAAAAAATGATCTCGTATTTAACATTTGTAATCGGGATAATCTATATAAACGTAACATGGTTTAAAATTTTATGTTCTATGTATTAATTCGTTCTCAATCGGTAATTAAAATTACCCGGCTCGCTCAAATCCAAGGTGATAGTATAATTTCCAGTACTTGGAACGGTGATATTCTGAACCGCTTCGTCATACGGAAATGCCGGATGGTTTGCATTCGCCAGTTTTCCGTCTTTTATTCCGAAATCCAGACTCCAGGCATTGTTCGCTCTGAATTTAAACGAACCTTCCGCTTTCATATCCGCGGTCACGGTCCATAGGTTCGTTATCGGATCGTACACTAAAGGCGTATCGCTGTCCCAACCTCCCGGAGTGGCATCGCCTAGTATTCCCCACTCCACTTTAGTAAATACGTAGGTCATCGTATTCAGATTCACGGTAATGTTGTATACACCATTCTCCTGAACTTTAAAGTTGGAACAGGCGCAATTGGCGACAATAACCGTATTGTTTCCACCATCTCCATACGACTGCGAATCCCATTCTTTTTCCGTATACAATTTGAATTCGTTGGTTGTCCCGGTGATGTGGATATAGCCTTCGTATATACCATCCGTTCTAAACGACGATATTTTCACTGCATTGCCGATATCCCATCCTTGAAAGTCGCCGGCAATCCAAAGAGAAGGAAAATCGGCAATCACCTTATAAGGCACAAGAGACCAGGTAATGGCACTGGAATATACTTCCCGGTCCATGTAGGCTTTGACCCGAACGACAACAGTGTTTTGCGCATTGGGTGTCAGCTCTAACCCCGTTGCAATCTCATTTAGCTCTTTTCCGGTAAAAGTTCTGGTCAAAACATCGTCTCCAACCTGCACATTATATACGTTTTCCCAGAGCAGGCCACTTAATGTGTCGGCAGGTGTGGCAAACTGTAGGGTATAGGTCACGGGGGCAGATATTGGATATTTTACCTCACCCCAGTCAAAAGTGACCAGCTGGCTCTCCTCGTTGTCTTCGTTCAGAACAATATCCGTCGCTGAGGCAGTAAAGGAAGCTTTCGGAAAAATCACTTCTTCCATAACCGTTAAAACAGGTTCTTTTTTACAGGCAGACAGGAGGACGATCCATGCCACAAAACCTATAATTCTATTGATATGCTTGTTCATCTGTATACTATTTTAATTGTATTCTGGATTTTGTGTCAGTAAAGGATTGGCATTTAATGCGGCGGTCGGAATCGGAAACAGCAAACGATAAGATTGTGCTGCCTTTACAAGACCACGGGGCAATAAAAAGGTTCCGAAGCGAATCATATCTTGCCTTCTATGTCCTTCCCATGCCAGTTCAAACCCTCGTTCGTTGTAAATATCTTCCAACGTGGGAGCAGCCGACAAAGCCTGTAATCCGGCTCTTTGCCGAACCTCATCGACAAATGGCTTTCCGGCTCCGGCATTATTCATCCGGACATGGCATTCTGCTTTCATCAATAAAATATCGGCATAACGATAGATCGGAAAATCATTGGATGCACCTCCGCTGTTGGCGGGTGCTGCCGGAAAAAACTTTTGGCTTCTGGCACCATCGTTTGGATTTGCGCCTGGATTATCGATATTGTTTAATTCGACAGAATAGATGGTAAAACCGGCCGGCCTCGGACCGAAAGGACTTGCGCCATATCGGAATTGTCTTTTACGGATGTCGTTATCATTAAATTTATCCAAAAAGTCTTTTGGAACGACGCTGCCGTTCCAACCGCTGTAACCAAATAATGCAGAAGCATCTGAACCACCTAAACTTCTGACCGTGAAAATATTCCTTCCCACAACATCCACCCGGGTATAGATTGCCAATATCGTTTCGTCATCCGGTAAAACATCACCGAACAGCTCAAAATATTTGTAGCCGAGGGGGTGCGAATTGTCTGCCGCACCCGAGTGCAAGCTGAAACCACCCTCGCTCACCTTATTACAGGCGTCCAGACACTCTTGCCATCGGGGCGTGCCGGTGTATACTTCCGCGTTTAAGTAGAGTTTAGCCAATAACGCATACCCTGCCCACTTATTAAACCGTCCGTAGTACACTCCACCTTTTGCTGAAGATAGCAGTTCTACGTTTTCGTTGATTTCTTTGACGATGAAGTCGAATATAACGGCCCTTTTCTCCTGTGGTATTTTATCCACTGTTACATTGTTATCCGTGAAGAAAGGAACATCGCCAAAATCATCAATCAACAGGTAATAGAAAAATGCCCGGAGGACTTTCGCCTCGGCGATTTTAGATGGATCTGCATTAGCCGTTTCCAACTGCGCGACAGCCAAATTTGCATTGAATACGGATTTGTACAGCCAGTTCCACGTGTTGTTGATAAAACCATCCGTTGGTAACCATTGCCGAAGATAGAGACGGGCAAAATCCAGCTCCCAGTCGCCCGTATTCCGATGCGGAATCACCTGCTCGTCCGTAGACATGCTGTTCAGATCATACCAGCCCCGATCTGCTCCGGCGTAGCCCACACCATCCCAGTTGCCCGGAATCTGTGCATAAACAGCCGCTAGAGCCACATCGGATCCTTCTTTAGAATTATAAAAATCTTCAGACGTGTACTTATCGTAAATATTTTCATCAAGTTTTGTACAGCCTTGTAATAAAACGACCGCAAAACATAGGGATATCAATTTATTTATCATGATTATCATTATTTAAGGTTAATATGAAGACCAACAGCGATGCTTCTTAAACGAGGGTACATACCGCCGTCCGATCCGAAGCCATTTCCACCGCCAACGTTCAATTCCGGATCGATTCCCGAGTAGCTGGTCAATACAGCCAGATTATTGCCCGTTAAAGAGACACGTAGCGAACTGATGCACCTAATACGCTCTACATCAAAACGATAGCCCAGTGTCAAATTTTCAAAACGAAGGAAGTCACCCGGCTCTAACCAGAGATCAGAGCCATATTCGGTTGTATATAAACCCAACGGAACGGCATTCTCCAATAAATTAGATTTACCGATATTCTCAAAAAAACTGAGGTTCTGACGCAGTGTATTGTAAATTTTATTACCTCCAGATCCTCTCCAAACCATTGCCGCATCGAAGTTTTTATAGCGAAAAGACGGTGTAAATCCATAGGTGTAGGTCGGCAAAGCACCACCGGCATAATATCTGTCCGGGCTTCTGGCACCTTGGTCGATGATGCCGTTTCCATCCCTGTCTATTACTGTTTCTTTATTATTTTCATCTTTCCCTAAGTTCTCCAGCATATAAAAAGACCCTATCGGTTTGCCTTCCACCAGATAAGAGTTGGTTCCCCAGCCTACAAAATCGGTATTCAACGGCACACCGTCTATCTGGCCACTCAGCTTTAACACCCGATTACGCAATGACGCTCCATTTGCAGCCAAGGTTAAGGTAGTATTGCTGTTATCGATTAATTTATAGCTTAGGGAAGCTTCCAGACCTTTATTCAACATCGAACCTACATTCGCTACAATATTTCCAAAAGGATAAGGTGGCTGCGGAACGGTATAGTTGAATAGTAAGTTCTTCGTAGTAGCCGTATAGGCATCTATTGTTCCACGCAGTCTGCTGTCCAACACGGCGAAATCCAATCCGATATTGAGCTGGTATTTCGTTTCCCACCGCAAGTCCTTATTTCCATTTTGGGATATGGCATAATTGGTAATCTGCTCGCCGCCAAAATACGTCTGCCCGGCGTACCCCACTAATTGAAGTGCGTTCTGCGGGTATAAACCCTGTTGATTCCCGGTCACACCATAGCCCGCACGCAGTTTCAAATCATTAAATATATTTTGTCCTTGCATAAACGGTTCTTGATCTATTCTCCAAGCTAAAGATACCGAAGGAAAATTCCCCCATTTATGGTTATCGCCGAAGACGGTTGAACCATCTCTTCGGAAGCTCGCCGTCAAGAGATACCTGTCCATATAGCCATAATTAACCCGAGCCAAAAAGGAAACCAGTGCGCGGTCATTTTTATAAGACGAAAAATCACCGGGCTGCACTCGCGTTAAATCACCGAGCTGTAAGGCATGATAACGTGTGATGTCGTTGATAAAGCCTTTTGCCTGCGCAAAGTTTCCATAATACAGCTGGCTCTGCCATTCATAAAGGCCCAGAACATCTAAGCTGTGATTATCAAATACGCTTTTATAATTTAAACTCAAATTCAGCAACTTCTCATCCTGCCTGTTGTTGTTGATATTCGCAATTCCCTGGTTATCTATTGCGGACGGCATTGTCGATGCAGCCGGCAAGTAATACCCCCAGTTATTGTCTACCCGTCTCCAGCTCCCGAAAATACCGGCGATTAAACCTTTGGTCAGCTCTAAGTCGGCCTTCACCGTTCCGAATAAGTTGTTATTGCTTCCCTCGTTGACGACTGTTTGCGAAAGTGCATAAGGGTTGATATACTGAAAGACATTTCCATCTGTGTAATAAGAGCCATCCGTATTAAGTACTGGATCGGTTGGTCGCATCAGATAGGCATTCGTAATCAGGTTGGCGGTGAATGCCGGACGGTAGACCCCATTCGGACTCCCCTCTGTATTTCGGACGCTACCGTTGAGGTTAAATGCAATCGACAATTTATCGTCAAAAGCCTTTTGCGTTGCTTGGATTCTTCCGATATAATTCTGGAAATTCGATCGTAGCACGACGCCATCTTGCGAAATAAAATTTAGCGATGCCCGGTAATTAAAATTCCTCTCATTGCCACCCAACGACAAGGTATGATTTTGTATGGTTCCATTTTTTGTTAAAATATCATACCAGTCTGTGCGGGATCCGTGGTTTGCCGATGCCGGTACGCCGTAAATCTGTGCCTGCTCCCACCATTGGTCTGCGTCCAGCATGTCCAGTTTTCGGGAAATCGCGTCAACAGAAGACACCGCATTGTATTCTAGCGTTGTTGTTCCGGCACGATTTGTTTTCGTCGTGACAATGATAACGCCGGGTGCACCTCTTGAACCGTAAATTGCGGTAGCCGACGCATCTTTCAATATATCAACAGATTCTATTTCTGACGGAGGCAACTGGTTCAATAAATCCATATTTCCTTGAACACCATCGATTACGACCAGCGGATCGTTTCCACCGATCAACGAACTAATTCCTCTAATCCGGACATTGGGTGCTGATCCTGGCTCGCCACCTACTTGGTTCACATGAACACCTGCTGCTTTACCCGAAATTTGTTGCAACGGATTGGTGATAGGTCCCTGGTTTAGATCCTCACTGGAGATAGTCGCTACTGCGCCAGTTACATCCCTCCGTTTCTGCGTCCCATACCCCACGACAACGACCTGTTCCAACCCTGTAGCAATGGGTTCCATTTTAAAGTCTACTATTAACTGCCCTCCGTCTTGCACTAAAATATCTCTCGTTATTTCCTGATAGCCTATAGACGAGATACGGACGATATAAGTCCCATAAGGAACGCTATTAAAACGGTAACGCCCATCAGAACCGGTAGCAGTTTTCTGTGATGTATTACCCTGTAAACTTACTACTGTACCAGCTAACGGTTGATTGGTTTCATCGGTTATTTTGCCACCCATGCTGGAAGTCTGTGCAAAAGACAACACGTACGACAAAATGAAGCAAGCCGAAATCATGTACTTTAGAAAATGTAACTTTCTCATTTTTTTAATTAATTGATTAAAGTGGTTTATAGTAGCGATAGCCAAATTTGAAATAAGGGGCTATTACATTTTCAAAGAAACGCTCAGATAATTTGAAAAACAAGTGGATATAGCCTCAATATAGATTTTGAAAAGGATACAAAACAAAAAACACACTGATTATCAATCAAATAACCAATATATCTACTGGATCGAATATCGAAATTTAGATCGTCATATCATCGTATATCGAAGCCTTAATAGGGCTATTTTTTAGGCTTCTCCTTCGATCTCCATTATTTTACGTTCAAATTCTTCTTTTGGAACAATGGATTTATTTTTAATTCTTGTCTTGTACGCGTAAATAGTATTGACAGAAAAATTCAAGATTTTGGCAATCTTGTCGTTATCCTGGATGCCTAGCCGAATGAGCGCAAAAATACGTAATTCGGGGTTTAGAATCTGCCCTTCGATTAACACAATTTTGTCTTTATCAGCAAAGAGCTCGTTGAATTTTGTGACGAAATTTGGAAACAATTTGATGAACACCCTATCAAAACCGACCGCCAGATCTTCCCGCTCTTTCTTTAAATCAATACGATCCACCATTTGTTCGATACTATCATACATCTTGGCAGTAAGCCGTTGGGATAAGGATTTTTTGAAGTGTTCGATTTTACCGATGTACTCGGAGTTGACATTAAAATAATAACCAATATATTCATCTTTGATTTTATTGGCTTCTCGGATAGCTTTATTGACATCTGTGAGTTCCCCATTGATTTCTTTCAACGTTTTATTCATCGATGTTAAAGATGTTTGAGCCACTTTCAACTTTCTATTCTGCCGGATAACGACCACGATGAATAAGATAATGATCAGCACGAGTAGTGTAACCGCCGTAGCGTACTTAAAAATCACGCTTCTTTGCTGTTCGACCAATGCCAGTTGTTTGCTACCGATCACAGGTAACAGATTTCCAACGGCAAACTGCCTTTGCCGGGCATTGTAAAACTCCGCATCTGCCATAGCTTCCCGGATATATTGGTAAGCTCTCTTGTTATCGCCTACTTTGAACAATATATCTGCCAGTCTAAACATCGCGGTATTTTCTTTCATAGCCGATTTGATGTCCGCAATAGCAGCTTTTATCAGTAGTTCCAAAGATTTGTCCTGTTCATTTTTCCAGTCGTAGAGGTAGCTAAGCGAACTAGCGACAACGGCATATTGGTTATCCGTAAGTTGGTGATCGTTGATCAATACCGAATAATCCGCAATGGCTTCATCCGCTTTGCCCATTCTTAAATTTTTAAGTCCGGAGATAAAATAATAGGCATATGATTTTTCCGGTGCAAAATGGATAGCAGAATCGGCAAACTGATGTCCTAGCGTCACGTATTTACTGCAGTACATATCGTTTCCGATAAAATCACACAGATCGTAGTAATATCTTGATTTTAACGTATAATAACGCACTACATCACCTTCGGTTAATCGGGAAACATCGATATCATCGATAATTTCCTGTGTTTCCTTAAACATTCCTGCCGATAGGAGGATGAAAGCTTGATTGAGCTTTGCACCTTCTATTTTAACGGGTTCTTTACTCCATAGCGCGTGTTCCTGAATGATACTAGCGTAGGTAAAAGCCGAATCGAAATTGATTCCTTTATATTCTTCAAAGATCTGACTGTAAAGATGATAACGATCTAATTCGGATGGTGGATTTCTCAGCTTCCGCGTTAAACCTTCAATGGCTTTTAACCGTTGTTCCGTATAATACGATTTCTTGGTTAACTCCTGATCCAGTACCGAAAACAAACTATCGATATTTGCATACAGCGAAGAGCAAAGTATGACTAACGATATAGCAGCAATAAAAGATTTTAACATGGAATATATATCAGGTTTTAAACAAAAATACGATCTAAATTTAAAACAATCATATTAAAATATATTTAACAAGAAACGACTGTCCATTCACAAAAAAAGCTGCCTTTTCCAAAGCAGCTCTCCCGTTAATATAAAATTATCTTCTATTTCGCATAGGCAACCGACCTGGTTTCGCGAATAACTGTTACTTTGACTTGGCCTGGATACGTCATTTCCGTTTGGATACGGTTGGATATATCCGCTGCCAGAATCTCTGCCTGCGCATCCGAAACTTTCTCTGATTCGACCACCACGCGCAATTCACGGCCTGCTTGAATAGCGAATGTTTTTTCCACTCCAGGATAAGATAGAGCAAGCTCTTCTAGTTCTTTCAAACGCTTAATATAGCTTTCTACCACTTCGCGACGTGCACCAGGACGCGCACCCGAAATCGCATCACATGCCTGAACAACAGGCGAAATCAACGAAGTCATCTCTATTTCATCGTGGTGTGCACCAATAGCATTGCAAACTTCGGGATGTTCTTTATACTTTTCGGCCAATTGCATACCCAAAATAGCGTGTGGCAATTCCGGATTGTCGTCAGGCACTTTTCCGATATCGTGGAGAAGACCTGCCCGTTTCGCGTGTTTTACGTTTAAGCCAAGTTCTGCCGCCATCGTCGCCGCAAAATTGGCAACTTCGCGGGAGTGCTGTAATAAATTTTGTCCATAAGAAGAACGATAGCGCATACGACCGACCATACGCACCAACTCGGGGTGCAAACCGTGAATTCCTAAATCAATTACCGTACGCTCCCCTATTTCAACGATCTCATCCTCAATCTGCGTACGTGTCTTCGCCACCACCTCTTCAATACGTGCCGGGTGTATACGACCATCCGTTACCAGTCTATGTAAAGACAAACGGGCAATCTCCCGGCGTACCGGATCGAATCCGGATAATATAATCGCTTCCGGAGTATCGTCTACGATAATCTCTACGCCTGTTGCCGCTTCCAAAGCACGGATATTCCGTCCTTCACGACCAATGATACGCCCTTTTATTTCATCATTTTCAATATTGAAAATAGATACCGTATTTTCGATAGCCGATTCTGTTGCTGTACGTTGAATGGTCTGGATAACGACTTTCTTTGCTTCTTTAGAAGCGGTTAACTTCGCTTCATCCACAACATCTTTGATTTGCATGATAGCTTGCGACCGTGCTTCCTCGCGTAGCGAGTTGACCAATTGCTCTCTAGCTTCTTGAGCAGACAGACCGGCAATTGTTTCCAATTGTTTGATGTGCTGGTTCTTCAGTTGATCTACTTCTTCTGATTTTCGCTCGTTGAGTTCAATCAAATGATCCAGCTTTTTATTTCTATTGTCCAACTCTTGCTTTTCACGATTGATGCTTTCCAGCTTTTGATTCAGCGATTGCTCTTTTTGTCGAATCGTATTCTCTTTTTGCGCCACCGTACTGTTGCGTTGGCTAACTTCTTTCTCATGTTCCGCTTTCAGCTGCAAGAACTTCTCTTTTGCTTCTAGATTACGCTGTTTTTTGTGATGTTCAGCCTGTTTTTCAGCCTCTTTAATAATACTTTCCGCCTTTTCCCGAGCCGCTTGTTCTTGTTTTTTGAAGACCCCTTGCAACAAAAAACGACCAATAACGACACCTATGATAAGCGAAATTATAATCGAAATAATAGTAATTAAATCCATTGTTTATTTATGATATATTTATTTATTATGTGTGATTAACTTCGTTAAATTCGCAAGCCCGGTTAACTTCGTCAAGCTCGTCTAGGTTCGCGATTTGTTACTCGTGACTAGGAACTAACCACTGGTTACTGATCACTATTTTTTAAAAAAAAACCGCAATTAAATGTAACAGGTCCCATGTATTATTAAACTTCGATTACACATGATTTGAGCAATTGATCATGACCTAGATGGCTTTCGCAAAATGGCCTACATCTTGTTTTCGCTCGTGATATTGAAGCGTTAAGTTTAAAATAGTGACAACCCGAATTTAATTGCGGCAAATTCGTCGTTATAAAGCTCTGAAATAAAGAACGATATATTTATTTTCTAAAGAAATCCGTTAACATAGCATCCAATTCGTGAACCTTCTCTTCCAATCCATCCTCCTGTTGTTGTGCGTTACGCTCTGCTTTTATCATTCCGGTAGCATATTGCAATACACACATCGACAATAAGTCTTGTTTATCACGAACTGCATAATTTTCCTGCAATTCCTTTATTTTTTCATTAATTAATTTCGCAGCGTATCTAATTACCTCTTCCTCTTCCGTAGCCACCCTCAGTGGATAAACACGGTCTGCGATATTTATTTTTATGGAAATTTCTCCCATGTTTTTTGAGCTTAAATAACGTAACAGGCTTCTGTTTCTTCTCTTCCCTTTACTTCAACAAGCCTATACATCTGTCTATTTCTCGCACAAAATCGTTAATTTTTTGCTTTGTGTCAAGTATTTTTTCATTTATAGCTTCTTTATCTACCTCGGATTCATCCAATGTTTTCGCAACTGCCAAAGCCTTAACCTTTTCCTCCAGTTGTTGTACTTTATCTGTACTCGTCTGGAATGCTACCTGTAAAGATTGTACTTCTAGTTTTAACAAATCATTTTCTTCCTGTAAGGCATCGCACAACTGAATAAGATTCCTCGTCTTCTCGACGATAACATTCATTTGTGTAGATAGTCCAGCCATATAATCTTTTCTCGCAATTAATCGTTAAACGTATCCATTAGCGCACTATTGCACCAATCTGTTGTTCAAAGTTAAGCATTAATTTTTTAATTATTGCCTCAATTTGTTTGTCATTTAACGTTTTTTCTTCGTCCTGTAGCGTAAAACTTAATGCGTAGGATTTTTTTCCTTCCGGAAGGCCAGAGCCTTTATAAACGTCAAAGATGTTGATCTCTTTTAGTAATTTTCGTTCGGTTTTCGTTGCTATCCGCGTAAGTTCTTCAAATGTCACGGCATCACCTACTAACAACGATAAATCGCGTCGTACAGCAGGGAACTTGGAGACCTCTTTATATTTGATTGTATTCTTACGTATTACCTTTATAACAAGATCCCAATCAAATTGAGCGAAATAAACTTTCCCATCCACATCGGCTTTTTTTAGGTTATCCGTCGAAACGCTACCCAGTGTCACCAATGTCTTCTGTCCTTTCAGGTAGTTCAAGCCATAATCAAAATAGAGCCCATCAGCTTCTTGTACTTGCAAACCCGGAATATTTAACCGCTTGATAAGCGTATCAACAGCCGCTTTCAAATGATAAAAATTCGTCTTTTTGCTCTTTGAACTCCAATGCTCTTCTATTTGATCGCCGGCTATACACAACGATAGGTTCTGCCGCTCTTGATACCCCTCCTCGGTTTTGAAATACGTTTTACCATACTCAAAATACTTAGCGTTCGGGTTTTTACGCTTTTGATTGTAGGCTACGGTCGTCAATGCCGAAAACAACAGGTTTTGACGCATGGCATCTAAATCCGAACTCAACGGGTTAACCAAACGAACAGCCGTTTGTTCGTCTTCGATAAACGATAATTTCGTTAGGGAATTGTTCAATATCTCGCGATAGCCATTTCCTATCAATAAATCTGCAACTTGGTTTAACACCACTTCTTTATCCGGCTTTTCCGTTGTATTTAGAGAAGATTTAATCTGCGGCTTTAGTTCGATATTGTTATAACCGTAGATACGTAATACCTCTTCGATAACATCGACTTCGCGTGTAACATCCACTTTATATGCAGGTACACTTACCATAATTTCTTCACCATTTTCTTCCGAAACTCCAATTCCCAAGGCTTCAATAATTGCTTTAATTTCCGCATCGGGTATTTCCTTGCCAATCAATTGCCGTACGCGACCATAATGGACGGGGAATATAAATGGTGAAACAGGAGCCGGATAACTGTCCGTTATAGAAGAAACTACCTTACCCCCAGCAATTTCCTGAATCATCAAGGCTGCTTTTTGCAATGCATACACGGGCATATTGGGATCTGTACCACGCTCAAAACGGAAAGAAGAATCTGTTTTTAACCCATGACGTTTCGACGTTTTACGCACCGATACAGCATCAAAGTAAGCCGATTCCAAGAAAATGC
Source organism: Sphingobacterium corticibacterium (assembly GCF_004208525.1). Lineage (GTDB taxonomy): Bacteria > Bacteroidota > Bacteroidia > Sphingobacteriales > Sphingobacteriaceae > Sphingobacterium > Sphingobacterium corticibacterium. The sequence goes on from NZ_SGIT01000001.1 coordinate 1,428,343, forward strand.
TTGTCGTTGTCTCGTTCACACCGGAATACTCCCCTCCAAAAACACCGGCGATACACATCGGTTTTTCGGCATCTGCGATAACCAGATCTTCTGACGAAAGCTTTCTTTCGACACCATCCAATGTCACAAAAGGTTCATTTTCATCAGCATAACGTACAATTATTTTATTATCTGCAATCTTTGCCGCGTCAAACGCATGCAGAGGTTGCCCTAAGTCATGCAATATATAATTCGTAATGTCCACGATATTATTGATAGGGCGCACACCGATTACATTCAATTTTTCCTTCAGCCAATCAGGCGACTCTCCTACGGTGATACCGGAAATAGTCACGCCAGCATAGCGAGGGGCTGCTGTCGATGCTTTTACTTCTACCTGTACACCTGCGTCTTTCCCTTCTTGAAAAGTAGAAACATCATTTAACGTATAAGGTTTACGGAAATACGCGGCTAAATCACGTGCTACGCCTAAATGAGACGCAGCGTCTGCTCGGTTCGGCGTTAACCCGATTTCATATCGGAAATCGTCTTGTATGTTATAATAATCTTTTACCCGAGAGCCTACGACCGCATCAGGGTTCAGCTCTACAATGCCGTCATGTGAAGTTCCTAAACCTATCTCATCCTCACCGCATAACATTCCTTCAGAAACTTCTCCCCTGATCTTCGATTTTGTAATTTTAAAAGGTTCACCATTGGTGGGATGGCAATACGTTCCCACCGTCGCTACAATCACTTTTAGTCCTTCCCGCACATTTGGTGCACCACACACAACATGCAATAGCTCCGGTCCACCGACATCTACTGTTGTGATTCTCAATTTATCCGCATTGGGATGCTGTCCGCATGTTTTCACCTCTCCTACAACCAGACCTTCTAAACCACCCGGAATACGCTGCACCGTTTCTAATAACTCCACTTCCAGTCCGATATCCGTCAAAATCAAGGATAGCTCTTCCGGTGTCTTTTCTATGTTTATATAGTTCTTCAGCCAATTATAGGAAATATTCATCTCTTGGAATCTTAATTTTAGGCACAAAGATAGCTTTTTTGGCGTGTTCGGTAAAGCGTTTTGTGTTGATGATGCTGAAAACAGTCTTTTTTTTGGCGAAAATATGGACGTATATAACGTGAATTTCATCTCATTTTTAATTTAAAATCGGCATCTACAGTTCATAAACCGTATTTTTACACTAAAAAAACAGGAAACAGTAAGAGCTAGAATGCATGCATGATTAGCCAAAACACATGCATGATGAACTGAAATGCATACATGATGAACTAGAACACATGCATGATAAGCTGGAATACATACGTGATGAATCAAAATACATGCATGGTATGCTGGAATACATACGTGATGAATCAAAACACATGCATGGTAAGCTGGAATACATACGTGATGAACCAAAATACATGCATGGTATGCTGGAATACATACGTGATGAATCAAAACACATGCATGGTATGCTGGAATACATACGTGATGAACCAAAATACATGCATGGTATGCTGGAATACATACGTGATGAACCAAAATACATGCATGGTATGCTGGAATACATACGTGATGAACCAAAATACATGCATGGTATGCTGGAATACATGCGTGATGCGTCGAAAAACCATCATGTATTATACAAAAGAGAGTACTCGTTATTTTCGTCTACGGATCATTTTCCGTTCATCGCTTGGAGAAAGTCCGAATGCTTTTTTGTACCGGGTTGCAAAGTGCCTAGCACTGGAAAAATGTAATCTATCGGCAATCTGTTCAATGGAGAGATGCGGTCTTTTATGCAACAATTCCCGGCCCTTATGCAGACGAAGTAAACGGATATACGCATGAAGTTTAACACCACTTCCTTCAAATGCACGGCTCAGATTTCTGGTTGAACAGCCAAGAGCAGCAGCAATACGGTGCCGATCCAGATCGGGCTCCATATAGTGTTCTAATATATACGCACACGCCCGACGATCAAGAGTATCCAGTTTTTTTTCTGACATGTTAACCTCTCCATACTTTAAACTCAATTACTTTTTCGGTTTCGTCAAATTTTATTGTTAATGTTCCTATATCAATACCTCGTCTTGCTGCTCCTAAGTGATAATAAAAATTGTTATTTATTTTACTCTCCGGCTCTCCGAGCAATTCGATAATTTCCATTTTAGTTTTTCCTTTAAGATTATGACTGTGACGTAAGCTATTCATCATATCCCAACGCAAAAACCAAGTTTCTTCTGTCTCTATCCAATTTTTCCACTTCTCAGAATCGAATGGTTCGTAGGTGATATGCCCCTTAACCAAAAATCCGATAAGAATAATCGATCCAAAACTCAAAATTCCATATTTGAATATTTTTTTCATTTTATCGTCCTATTGTTTCGTGTCGCCAAACTGCAATAACATTTGTATCCGCATGATATTCATTAGGGTTATTTTCTAAAAGTCGCTTTTTTATATCATATGTTTTCGCGAAGTCGTCAACCAATCCTTTTTCGTTTAAATCTGTTGGCAAAAATGTCTCGTCAAAACCACCACAATTTGTTAACGCACTAGTACTGAAATCTTGATCTAATAGGTCATAACCAACAAATTCATATCCATCGACATTTATGTCCTTACAATCTTCATCCGGCTCTATCAAAACTGTCAAAAGATTGAACCTGCCCTTTGTTTTCAGACGTTTAATTACAAAGTCAAACGTCGTGAAAAAGCCTGTTTGATATTGTGCCACGATGTGAATAAAATTCCAATCGTCCGCATTGTCATAATCAGGTTCAACTAGGGTTTCATTTAGCATTCCGTCAAGAGATACAAGCTCCGTCAAATGGTTTAATTTAGACCATGCAATATATTTATCCCAAGACATTCCATCTTCGTCATAAGTTCTGTCGTATGTTGCTCTTGCGGTATATAAAAATGTCATTGTTCTCCGTTTATCTCCATGTTATAACTTAGTCATTTATTAATGAAAAGACGAACACCATTCCGAAACCCCAATTTTACCAATACGTTCCGGATAAAAACGTTAGTCGTATAAACGATATTACACTTTTATCGTTGAGATGAAGCAGATCATCTAGTTGCTTAACTTCCGTATCATTGACCAAGACCACAAACAGCCCGTCCTGGAAAGCCAAAAAAGCATTTTCAAGCGCTTCATTCACATAAGCCGGTGTTTTGTTTTCGATATCACCAAACCCGATCTTTCCACTTTCAGACTGTTCCTGTATTTCGCTGGGCGTGAGAAAGTAAATCAACTGAATTTCCACACGCTCTTTGTTATAACGCTGAACCTCCTGCGTTACACACTCCTCTATTAATGCACGCAAGGTATCCGGTTTTTTAGAGACATGAAAGGGGACGGTTAGGATTTTCTTTTTTCCCAAACGTTTTAATTGCAAAACAACTTGTTCCATGTGCTGCTATTTGTTGATTTGTGCCAAAATGGTCGGATCCTTGATTTTATCGTCCTGTGCTAACAACCGCATTTTCGAAATGATTTCGGCTGATTTAGGATCATCATCCACAAACGGAAGAAACATGCGCCCGCGATGTTGGCTATGAACCGGAATTATCGATAGCTGCAATCCATTTTTACTGACCATACCGCTTCCCAGATGTATACTATAACTACCCAACTTGCCTTTCACCAGTATATGTCTTTCTTTGATCTCCACATTATCCAGCTTGAACAGACGGGCGCTCTCTTTGGCCAATGCAGCACGCATCTGCATCGAACTGTGGCTGGCTTCGGGATCTACTTCACCCACATGGGCTACACTAACAACCAGGTCGACATCCCGCATCGTTTCGCTAAAAATAACAGGATCGATATCCGTCAGTGGAACCACCTTGCCGTCCTTTAACGAATAAAAACAAACATATTCCAATGAGGGAGCCTCTACCTCTGATGGAGAGAACCAATCTGCCATGGCAAATAACGTCGCCAGGTAACCTTCCTTGTGATACACTTTTTGCAAGCCCTCATCGTAGTTCACTGTCCAACCTCTCCCTCTCAGCATGGCAACTGTTTTATTGGGTTGAATTTGATGGCCTTGATAGCGTTCCGAACGGTTGCTATGTTCCCGTTCATCCGCTGTTAAAGCGTATAACTCCCTAAATACCTGCTTAAATGGTTGTTGTATTTGTTCATCAAAGATATAACGTTGATACAGGTCCCACTGAACTGCTTCGTATAAATGCGCAGGATGAGCAACCACAAAACGTTGTTCGGAATGGAGAGATTGCAAATTACCGTCTACTCCTAATAACTGGCCATCTTTCCAAAATCCCGAAATTCCAGCATGCCTATCTATCAGTACCAGTTTGCCTAACATGGCATGCACAACCGGATGCGCCATGATTTTACCCAACTCTTCTACACTAAACTCATCTCGGCGCAACATCGCATTTTCCAACGATTGGCGTGTACGTGCATATTGTTTGCGCAGGTAGTTCTTACCTTCTTTAAGTTGCTCTACGCGCTTATCTTTTTTGATCTTATCCGGAATAGTCTTTAGAACCTTGCCGTTCTTGTTGACCACGATATCAGCTTTACCCATCTCATCCATAACCAGCTCCAATATCGTGTCTCCTATCTCTACGCTTGCATTATCCATAATCTGCTGCGTTGCTTTTCCTTCCATTGCCCACGAAAAGCGTACACTATCGTCAAATCCGGCATTCCGGGCAAGATTATCCAACCCGATCTCGACTGCACGTTTCTCACTTTCCTGACGCTGCGCACCAAATTGTTTGCTTTCCTGTAAAAAGGTTTGCAGGAGATTATACCGCTTTAGCAAGTCGGCTTCGGGGTTAGCCTTGCTAATCGGAATCAGCCCAAGCGCCATCACATAGTCCTTATCTCTTTTTTCTATGATTTTCTTTAATGTTTCCGTAATCTTGGTTTCTCCCAATAACACCGATGAATAGAGCTTCACCCGACGATAGCCCATACCATCCGAAAGATATTTCGCCGCCTCGTGCACCAGCTTCCAGTTCGCTTTACCCAAATTACCATATACCCTTTGAAACCATTCTATATCGATAGCACCCTTTTGAAAATCGTCTTTGGGTACATTAGAATACCTCGAAATAATGGTTTCCTTTTCGGCATTCATATAATCCGTCGTATGGGCTAAAAACCACCAAACAGCCTCTTGGAGTTTGTTTATTTTCAGGTAGTCGCCTAACCATTCCGCCCATTGTGTGGCGTAACAGGATACTTCTACCAAACGCTTTTTGTCAAACTTATTCTCCCGGAGCGTTTCAGTAAAAGTATCGTAAGTATCCTCTTCAGAAAGTGTGCTGAGTTTCAGTATCTGACTGAACGTATATTTCTTGCTAACGTTTGTACCATACGAATATCCTCGATCAAACTTATCCTTTCCCATACGTTGCAACACCTCAAAAAAGAATCGTACACCTTCTACTGTAGCAAAATTCGATATATAACGGGAAGCCTCCGTAGGTAGGTCTCCCCTTTCCAATTCGATCTGTAGCAGGTTGTTTTTCAACTTTTCAGTGATCCGCGGAATGCTGATATGCTCAAATCGCTTGGTATGGTAATTCTGTCCACCATCCAGGAAGTAGAACAAATCGCTATTTAGCAGACCGAGAAACAACAGATCATCCTTATTGAGCTTATGTTGATTAAATAGAGAAAGCGTAAGCTCCGTATAGGGCGTCATGAATTTGGTCGAAGTTTCCGGTGCCATTACTTTTGGTAGATGTGGGACACATTCTTTGATATCTTGAATCTCCGCATTTTTTGATAGCTCATTTGCCAATATATAATATTGCAATTGCCAAAGACGGAATTGCTGTTCCTCATCTAAAAATTCCAAATCCGGCTCATAGATGCTATACGCCAGATTTAATACAAAGCTATACCAATATACTTCATTCGAATAATAATAGCTCGATTGCTTAAAAGGTTTATTTTTTAACCCCTTCGGGAAATGGAAAATCAAATCTTCCAAAACATCCAGTTTATAGCTTGTCCACATTTTCTTATCGGCGTAAACATCCGAAAGACAGGTCAATATGCGCGAGATCTTTTCTGTACGGCTCTGGTAATAATAGGGTTCTTCTCCAAAGTTTATCCCTTTAAAGTTCGGTAGATATTGTGCTTTGAAACCTCGCAAGAGCTCGTAGTCCAGGTTGGAATAATAGTGATCATAGCAGTATTGGATAACTGAATAGATTTCAAATTCATTCAACCGGGTGTCGTGATACCACTGTTTCCAAACTTCTGCCAAGGGCAAATTATCTAAATGCGCTTCCGCTGTGGCATCCCGTTCAAGCAAACGTAGTGGACGTAAATTATTAACCAATATGGAAGTTTCTGTTTCGCCCCTATATCCCTCATGCTGATATTCATAGTTCTTATGTTTATCGAACAGGTCAAATAATTTATTCACTGCTTCGACGGTCTTTTTGGTATCGATGAGCTCTTCAAATAGAAACTCCGATTTATTTCCCGTCAAGCGTTTGAGTATATTTTTCTTTTTCCTTTTAAACTTTTCCTCGGGCAATTTGAAGTTCGTTAACTGATCGTAGTCTATTGCTCCGAATCCGTTCTCGAAACCATATGCAGTGGTCTTATCAGAAAATTTATCCACAAATATCCGCTCGTTCTTCGTCAGCTGACGGGTTTTGTACGTTTCGATTTGCGTATGTACAAAATCAGATACACGTTCCGACTCGTGCAATAGCACTAATATCTCCAATGCTGCCAATCGCTGGTCGATATTTCCTACGTGGATTAGCCTTTCGACAGTTTCCTTTACCCTTTCATCTGTCTGGCCAGCCAAAAGCCCGATAGCCGTACTCCGCAGGTCCTTGCCTTTCCGGCTAAGCACATTTTCCAACACGTTGATATCTTCCGGGTATAGGGTGACGGATCTCAGTACCGTCATCCCCGTCGCGGCAACGCTTGCGTTCCGATCTGTAAAAGCTTGCCGTGCTACTTGTCTTTGCCAAGCATCCTGTTTCAGATCGAACGTCTTTGCGACCTTGTTATCACCAGATCGGCTGGACCAACTGTAAGTATAATGATCCGGAAACACCTTCCGCATCAACTGCTCCCTGGAATTAGAAGGGATAATATGCAGTTCTTTAGACAATTCTATTATTTGGGCTGGGGTCGCATTTTTTATCAATATATCGAAGAAATATTCCGGTTTGATGACATAACTCTTCCATGAAAAACCACGTCCTTCAAATGTTTTGCCCGCTGATGGCAACTGTTGTGCTATTGCGAATATCTTTTGGAACAGGTCTTCGCTCAGATCAAATGCAGGGAAATTCACGGTCATCCAGTAATCCAGTTCAATATCTTTACCCAAGTTTTTCTCCGCATAGGGAACAAGATCATGACGTGTTCTTTGGGTCTCGTAAACAAAGAATAGCGCAATAAGTTTCTTTATATGTTCTGTATTTTCATCAAAAACAAGCTGGAAAGCCAATAAATTTGCTGCATCTACTTCCTCAATCCCTTTTGCCCATAATGCGATATACACCTCCATATTGTCCTGGCTTTTGAGGCCTTGTTCTATTTCACCAGGATTATTCAGATACTTGTCGGCCAATTCCAAAACCCGTCGAATGGTGCTAGCTTTGGGGGCATCCCAAGAAAACCCAAACCAGGTATCTACTGCTCTAACGACACTGCTGAACCGCACCAAGTTATGTTCCAATATAACGTTGATAAATCGCTTTAACGCTTTCACCGAAGTGAAATCCAATGTTTCCAAAATGGTTTGTCTTAACCCCTCCTGCTGTTGGGCTGCCAACAGCAGCTTTTCGACCAACTCGTGGTTGACACTATCTTCCGAGATAAGCAGCGCTTTAATCAACTCGCCCGAAACTCCTCCAATCTGATGTTCGCCTAAAAAGATTTCCTCCAACAACGGATAATATGTGTTTTGATCTTTTATCAAAACCGTAGCTAAAAACAGCGACAATCCACCATGGTTGGCATAAACGGCATATTGCATTTGATCAGTAATCGACATGGAGTTGAACCCATTTCCACCACCGTAATATAGGTTGACCAGCTGTTGGATTTTAGTCGTGATATAGCCATTTTTAGGATCTATCCGGAACGGACGGCGGTAATAACCGTTTTGATAAGGCAACTGATCCATCAGTGTCCAAATGTCAGCAACAAAAGGGGCGATAACCGACCCGAAAAGTATCTCAGCAAGCTTCTTCCCCTCATCACTTGTCCATGGATTGCCTGCAGTCTGCTCCTGCAGTTGCCTATAATAATCTTCCCAGGCGACCTCTCCGTGTGAATGATTTTGGTACTGGTTGCTGAGGAGTAAACCCAATGTCTGATACACGCGGCTGAAGTCTTTGAAACTCTCCTCAGTGCATTCAATCCTTTGATGCTTTTGGATATAAGATATCGCTTTTTCTTTAGTAATCATACGGTATTATCTAATGCTTACATTTTAATCTTTGGGTGAAGAATTACGTAGCAATATAGTAAAATCAAATTTAATCCTTACTTTTAGGCTCTTTTTTAGAGGTAGAGAAATAATGAGTATAAGCAACAACAATCAGCAGGAGAGTTTATTGGGGGACCTCGAAAAAACCATCACCATCAACCAATTGATGCGTACTCCTTTTTCGGCGCGCGATGCGCAGTGGCGCGATCAATTTTTGAATCATATCGATGGTGCAAATCTTGAGCTTGGTGAGCCAGAAGTGGCTATTAATAAAGATGGCTTCCCCTATATTCAACTTCAAACGGTAACCACCGGTAAGAGTTTTCAGGCTTTTGTTATTAAAAACCAACTAGACATCATATTAGAACAAGGCTTTGGCATTGCTATCAATGCGCATTTGGAGCGACCGGATTGGATTTTTTCATACGGCGATTTAGTAAACCTTAAATTAAATGGCTCTTTTTACACCGACAACAGCGTTTTTTCCAATCCGAAAGACTACATGGGTATCGATAAAGACGAGGAAATTTTAGTGGGGCAACCTTCTGAAGAGATTTTCCCCAATTTTCTCCGAAGACAGATTCGCGAGTTTTTACATTATTCCGGGGTCAAAAACCCGAAAATCATGTTAATTGCCCGCAATTATACAGACGAAGAGCGTACGTCACAGGATTTAGTGTTCAACATTATGCCGGTACAATTTCCGTCGGAAAAAGATTTCACAACGATCATGAATACCATACGATGGTTTTTACCCAAGCATTACTCCTTTTTTGGCGTAGATGAGCTTGCTATCGAAAATGGATTTCAACCCCTTTAACAAAAAACGCAGATGTATTTTAACGTACGTGTTTACGGCTTATTGACGACAGATACCAAGGAAATTTTAATTAGTGACGAAAAAGTGCTTAATGTTTCCTTCACCAAATTTCCCGGGGGCGGACTTGAATATGGCGAGGGATTAATCGATGCGCTAAAACGGGAGTTCATGGAAGAATGCCAATTAGAAATAGATATCGTTCGCCATATATACACAACGGATTTCTACGAAAAGTCCAGCTTTAATGACAGCCAGATTATTTCTATCTATTATCAAGTACAAGCAAAAAGTCCCATTTTATTCGATATCAAAACAAGTCCTTTTGATTTCTCCAAAGAAAAACAACAGGAAAAAATGGAAGTATTTCGGTTTATGCCAATTGATAGTCTGCAGGAGGCAGATCTCACCTTCAAAACAGACAAGATGGCATGGCATCAATTCAGAGAATTGATTTTGTAGAGACGCAATTATCCGCCCCCCCTGGCGGGTTCATAAAAGATAATCGCGTCTCTCTACTTTATCTCAAAAAATACGCCAGTGCGATAACGACGACAATACCGACAATAATAATAATCAGATTTCGCTTACTATCCGTCTCCGATTCCGCACTTTTAAATTTATAGTCTCTTTTGAATTTATCCATATCCATAACCGTCTCCTTTTTTCTATAGTGATGATCTCAACTGTAAATTTACATAAAAAAAATATTTATTCGTGGTGATAGGGTTCTCCCCGCAAGATGGTAAATGCCCGATAAAGCTGTTCCACAAAAAATAAACGGACCATCTGATGAGAAAATGTCATTTTGGACAAAGATAACTGTTGGTTGGCTCGCTTATAAACTTCATCCGAGAAACCATATGGACCGCCAATGATAAACACCATATGTTGAACAGAGCCAATCATTTTCTGCTCCAGAAACTTCGCAAACTCTACAGAACGAAATGCTTTTCCGTGTTCATCTAACAGTACCACAAAATCCCCGTTGTTCAAGTTTTTTAAGATAAGCTCACCTTCTTTAGTTTTCTGTTGTTCCTGCGTTAGGTGTTTGGCATTTTTAATATCGGGGATAACGGAAATATCAAAATGAACGTAATGCTTTAACCGTTTCACATAGTTTCCTATACCCGTTTTAACAAAACTCTCATCCGTCTTTCCGATACACAATAACGTTGTTTTCATCTCTTTATTTTCAACAAATACTCCTCATTTTATTCGAAAATGCAGCACATTTTTTTTTAACAACTGTAATTAACAAACTACAATTAAAAATTAATATGATGAAGTATAAACAATTTACTATTTTCAACTCCTAATTTCACATCAAAATTACATTTATTAATAAAATCAAGACAAATGAAGTTATTAAAAACCATTTCTTTTGCCTGTACGCTGCTATTGGGAATCAGCGTAAATGCGCAGGAAGAAACCTCTGTACAAGACACAACTAAAACCTGGACGATCAAGGGTGAAAACACTTTTCTGATTAATCAAAGTTCGTTCTCTAACTGGGCCGCAGGTGGTGTTAATTCCTTTGCCGGAAATTTGATCTTCAATTATGACTTTAATTATAAAAAAGATAAATGGAGTTGGGATAATAAAGTATTAGCCGCTTACGGACAGACTTTCCAAAAGGAAACGGATTGGCGTAAAAACGACGACCGTTTTGCATTAAACAGTTTACTTGGTTACGAAGCGTCACAATACTGGTTGTATACGTTCTTTATGAACTTTAACACACAATTCGCAAATGGATATAATTACACCGACACCGGAAGAGATAAGATTTCGGCAGGTTTTGCTCCGGCATACCTAAGTTTCGGTCCGGGTATGGCATATAAAAGATCAGATAACTTTAAAGTCAATATATCTCCCGCTGCCGCCCGTTTTATCTTTGTTACTGACGAGGAATTATCAAATGCCGGTGCATTTGGCGTAGATCCTGGTAAGAAATCAAGATTTGAACTAGGTGCATCTTTAGATGCTTACTACAAAGTCAACCTCATGGAAAATATATCGTTGGAAAATATCTTAAAGCTGTATTCCAATTACCTTGAAGATCCACAAAACGTAGACGTTGATTACACCGCTAATCTTTTTATGGAAGTGAATCGGTTTATCACGGTCAATGCAGGTGTACAATTGATCTATGACGATAATACTGATGTACCCAAAGTAAGAAATGGCGTAGAAACAAAAGGTCCCGGCCTTCAAGTAAGACAAATACTTGGTGCGGGAATCACCTATAAATTCTGATACTAAAAAAGCCTGGGAGTAATCTGGCGATTTCCCAGGCTTTAAAAATATGATCCCGCAAACGGGATAATCAACCTAAACCTGCTACAAAGGTATAATATAATTAGTATACCTTCCAAATTTTCTGCTTCTTTTTTCCGAGAAAGAAGAATCTTGTCGTTGAGGGGACCAAGTCTCTAAAACATCCAATATAAAAAAGTTACCTTTGCAAAAAGACGAAGATTATGTTTACAGGCATTATAGAAACTGTAGGAACAGTTACCAAGATCGAAAAAGAATTAGGGAATCTGCACTTTTTTGTGCAATCCCATATTTCTAATGAACTGAAGATTGACCAAAGCGTGTCTCATAATGGTGTATGCTTAACGATTGTAGGAATCGAAGAGGACGTTCACAAAGTAACAGCGATACAGGAAACATTGCTGAAATCAAATTTAAGTGCGTTAAAAATTGGTGATTTGGTTAATCTAGAGCGTTGTACGCCCGCTAATGGTCGATTTGACGGTCACATTGTGCAGGGACATGTAGATCAAACAGCGCGATGTATTGCAAAGGAAGAACAAAACGGTAGCTGGCTTTTCACCTTTACCTATGAACCTCAAGAACAAAACATCACCGTGGAAAAAGGCTCCATTACGGTAAACGGAATCAGTCTGACTGTGGTCAACTCATTAATCAATCAATTTTCTGTAGCTATTATCCCATACACGATTGAACATACCAACCTGCAACAGGTTAATGTGGGTGACACCGTTAATCTGGAATTTGATATTATAGGGAAGTACGTATCCAAGATGATGGCTATGCGTCGTTCGTAGTTAGTTACGAATTATAGTTTCACTCCAAATAATGCCCTTGCCGAACTAATAAGGCTCTATATTTGTTGAATACGCTGGATTTTGAAATAAATCCCATATAACGATCATTTTCGTCCACAACGGGCAATATCCATACATCGTCTTTATTCATCTTCGTCATCACGATTTCCATATTCTCCTTGTCGCGTACCACGTCGTTTGGCTTTTGGGCCAATTGATCAAAAGTTTTATCAACTCCTTCTTCTTCTCCCAATAGAATAGAAAAAAGCCGTTCGCTGTAAATGGTTCCGACCAGCTTGCCTTCATCGTCTACGATAGGAAATATATTCCGTTTTGAATGAATGATATCCGATTTCCTATCTAATGGTGTTTCCGTCGGGCGCAATATGATAAAATTTGTCTCCAATACGTACCGAAGTTTCATCATACTCAATACCGTTCGATCCTTATCTTCATAAGAAAGCAAATCACCCGAGTCAGCCAGTACTTTCGTATAAACAGAATGTTTAAGTATCGAACGGTTGATAAGGTAGGATATCGACACCACCAACATCAACGGCACCATGAGTGTGTATCCTCCGGTAATTTCTGCTATCAGAAACAAACCTGTCAACGGTGCATGCATAATGCCTGCCAATGCCCCCGCCATACCTGCCACGACAAAATTAGGTACATTGAGCATCACCACGCCAGTCTGATTAATACCATAGGCAAAAGCGAACCCTAAAAGCCCTCCCATCACCAAACTCGGACCGAATATCCCACCGTTTCCACCGCCATTCAGGGTAAAAAGGGAGGCAAAAGATTTCGCAAATAGCGTCAACACCGTATAACATACGACTACACCGGCCATGTGCCTATAATCCGCAAAAAGGCTGTTCTTTACAATCGCATCAAATTGCCCATCCAACATCTGTTGAATCGTGAGATACCCCTCGCCATATAACGCCGGAAAAATAAAAATCATTAATCCAAGTGATATGCCACTAAACCACACTTTGTTATAAGGATTACGGATTTTCGAAAACCAGGACTTTACCGCGGTGCTTACTTTCGCAAAATAAACGGTATACAACCCCACAATTACCGCCAATAATATATAGAAAATAAGTGCTCCCACTTCCCACTCCGTACTCGCCGTATGAAAAAGAGGCTCGCTATACAGCAATCGGGAAACCACGGAGGCCAACGCTGCGGAAATCAACAACGGAATAAACGCAGGTATAGAAAACTCGGGCAATAAAATCTCAATAGCAAAAATCATCCCGGCAATAGGGCTATTAAATGCGCCTGCTATTCCTGCCGCGGCACCACAGGCTAACAACATCGTAACTTCCTTATACTGCAACCCGAAGAAACGACCGGTATTGGAACCAATAGCAGAACCGCTGTATGCAATCGGTGCTTCCAAACCACACGATCCGCCGAAGCCGACGGTGATAGCACTTGTCACGATCTGCGAATAAACATTATGAGGTTCTATACGGCTGGATTTTCTGGATATCGCATAAATAATCGGTGTGATGCCGTGCTCCATTTTTTTATTTTTGAGAAACTTGCGAACATACAGTACACTCAACAAGATACCCAGAAGTGGGAGGATCAGATAAAAAGAATATTTATATTGCCACTCGATATCGTTTTGCAAAGTAGCCGCAATAAAATGTGTCAAACCTTTTAATAACGCAGCCGCCAGCCCCCCAATAATCCCGACGAGAAAAGCTAGTATAATCAGAAAATTCCGGTTGGAAATTTTCTGCATCCGCCAACGATTCAGCTCGTTTAATTTTTTTTGAATAGTTATCCTCATATTTATATGATGATCGCTAAAGATCAAACCCCATTACTTCTCTTTTCCTTTTTGTTTTAAAACGCTCAGGTATAACATCTAAAATTTCATTTTTCAAGGCGTTCACCGCCTGCTTTCGCACAAAGTTGGATGTCGTCACCAAACTGATCTCCCGAACAGGCTCCGGTGCCTTAAAATACCTAACGTGATGAAGCTGATCCTCATCATAGCCCAACACACTCATTTCGGGTAGGATAGTAACTCCTCCATTGATATCCACCATCCGCTTCAGTGTTTCCACACTACCGGTATTATATTCAAATGTCCCATTCGCAGCTTGATTATGTTTATAATGACAGATATTAAGCACTTGTCCTCGCATACAATGCCCTTCATTAAGAAGCCATAACTTTTCATGAGCGATTTCATCGGCCGTAGCAACTTTCTTTTCAAACAAAGGACTCTTTTCGGAAACATAGGCTACAAAAGTCTCGTAATATAAAGGTGTTTCTTCAATACCTGTCTCTTGCAAAGGAGTAGAAACAATCCCACAATCCAAACGTCCCGTTTTAAGATCCTGAATGATTCTTTCAGTCGTATGTTCCCAAATTTGTAATTGCAATTGAGGATATCGTTGTAATATACTGGTTAGCACGTCAGGAAGCAGATAAGGCGCCACCGTTGGAATAACCCCTAGCTTCAATTCACCAGAAATCACCCCTCTTTCCGTTTGCAATAGCTCTTCTATTTTTTTGCTCTCATTTAGCACCAAACGCGCCTGTCGGATGATCTTCTCTCCTATTTCAGTAGGTATAACAGGCTGCCGACTCCGATCAAATATTTTCGCTCCCAACGATTCTTCCAATTTCTGAATCTGCATACTTAATGTAGGCTGTGTTACAAAGCAGTGCTCCGCTGCGGAAACAAAACTACGATAAGTATCTACAGCGATAACATATTCCAATTGCACAAGTGTCATCCCATCAATTTTAATTATGCAAATGTAGTCATTTCGAGATCGAAATCCGACAATGAACGGCCTTTTTCCAAAAATGTTAATGGGGTCTAGTTCTGGAATCTGCTATGCTGTAGAACCCTAATCGGAAATGTTTGTTAACTTTGCAGAGAACGCTAAAATTTAGAAGTTTATGATCAGACTAAAAGCAAAAGGCAGCCTATTATGTGCACTTTTATGGAGTGTCAGCCTATTTAACTTTTCGGCATCTATTCCTGATGAGGGCATGTTTCCGCTTAGCGAACTTAGCCGTGCGGGGTTAAAGAAAGCAGGCTTAAAAATAGCGGAGAAAGATATTTATAACCCCGGACAAATTGGACTGGTAGACGCATTGGTGCAGGTAAGCGGTTGTTCAGGCTCCTTTGTATCCCCTAACGGCCTCATCATAACCAACCACCATTGTGCTTTTAGTGCTGTACAGCTTGCAAGCTCCCCCGAATTTAACTATTTAAAAAATGGTTTTGTTGCGCATACATATGAACAAGAAATTGAAGCACAAGGCTTAACTATCCGAATTACAAAATCTTATGAAGATGTATCTGAAGAAATTCTAAATGCAGTAGCTTCCATTGACGATCCGGCAGAGCGTATCAATGTCATCCATAAAATGCGATCTGAAATTGCAAAGCGGGCGGAAGCGGAAGATCCGACCATTAAGGCAGAAGTATCCGAAATGTTTATTGGCAAAAGCTATGTGCTTTTCCGATATCAAACTATTGAAGATGTACGTTTAGTTTACGTTCCCCGGCAAGATATTGGAGAGTTTGGAGGGGAAACAGATAATTGGGTATGGCCTCGACATACTGGAGACTTTTCTTTTCTCCGAGCTTACGTAGCCCCAGATGGCTCATCGGCGAAATATGCAAAAGAGAATGTGCCATACCAACCTAAAAAACACCTTAAGGTGAATCCCAAAGGCGTCAATGAAAATGATTTTGTTTTCATATTGGGATATCCCGGCAGAACGTTTAGACACCGCCCTGCCCAGTATGTGGAATATCAGCAAAAATATTTATTACCCTATACCTCAGAACTCTATGATTTTCAAAATCAACAAATGCTTGCGGTAGGAAAAGAGGATCCAAAAACAGAACTAGCACTGGCAACGCGCATCAAACGAAATGCGAACGTCATGAAAAACTATCGCGGGAAACTAAAAGGTCTGCAGAATCTCGATTTGGTGGGTAGTAAAAGAAAAGAAGATGAAGCATTGACGAAATTCATTGCGAGCAAACCTGACCTCAAAGCCCAATATGGTACGTTGATGGCTGATATTGACAAGCATTATCAGGTTGTTTTTGAAATGGCACCCAAAGAACTTTGGTTTAATAATATCTATAGCAGTATGTCCCTACTCCGCATAGCCTATACGATACAAGATTTTAAAGAAGCCATTCTTAAACAAAATGGACTTCAAGCACAGGAAGAGGTATTCGCATTAAACATCAATCAGGTAAAGGAATATCTGGATAACATCTACGGAAGTTATGATCTTACGGTCGACAAAAATATAGCTCGCCGGATGTTTGAAGATGCCTATCAATTGGATGGATCGAACCAACTTAACTATTTTGCCAAGAAAAACTTCACCCGTAAAGAGGAAGCAGGAGATTATATTGTAGCGGCGTTAGACAAATCCAAACTTAACCGTAAAGAGACACTCTACGATATGATCTTAAAAGATATACAATCGCTAAAGCATTATAACGATGAGCTGTTGACGACGCAAAAAGGGTTGGCAGCTGAGCGGGAGACATTCGATGCGGAGCAGAAACGACGTGAGGGCATGCTGAACAGACTTATGGGGGATTATGTGGCGGTCAAAGAACAATATCAAGCAAAAAACTTTATTCCAGATGCCAACTCCACGCTACGCCTTACGTTCGGAAACATTAAAGGGTATAGTCCAAATGATGCCACCTATATGCGTCCTTTTACAACAATAAAAGGACTGATAGAAAAGGGAAATTCGGGGTTAGCCGAGTATGAATATCCTGAAAGTATAAAAACGGCATGGCTGGCAAAAAACTTTGGTGCATACCTAAAAAAAGACCTGAATGATGTTCCGGTAAATATTCTCTATAACATGGATACCACCGGTGGAAATTCAGGTTCACCAATTATGAACGCCCATGGCGAATTAATCGGGGTTAACTTTGACCGTGCTTATGACGCAACCATCAACGATTTTGCCTGGAGTGAAGATTACAGTCGTTCTATTGGCGTGGATATCCGTTACGTATTGTGGATAGCCGACAAAATCGATAATGCACAATTTATTTTGAAGGAAATGGGGATTTGACAGCTGTTACTTTCCGTATCTTCATGGCCAATACTATGGTGGCAACAATAAAGCATATTACAGCTATAATGGCCATCGCTATCAAACCGTTATAGGTATGGTAATTTTCACCATGCTGGATAAACATGACCCTAAAAATACGCAAATAATGCGTAGAGGGAATGACATCCGCAATAAACTGTACCCATGTCGGCATCAAACTAGACGGCCAGGTAAAACCGCTGAGTATAAAGGCCGGTGTTGCAATCACCATCAATATTTCCGTGGCTTTCAATTGGGATGGCAAAACAATGCTCACCAGAATCCCGATAAAACATACGGCCAAGATAAACACGAACGTACATAAGGCAAACCACCAAAAATCTGTATCTAGCGGCATATTATACCATTTTCCAAAACCCCAATACAGGACAAGGATACCAATAGACATGAGCGCATAGGGAATAATCTTTACAAGAATAAGCCCGACAGGATTTCGCATTTTCTGTGCTAATTCTACGAAGGTTCCATTTTCAAACTCGGAAGAAAAAGACAACGCCAGCCCTAATAACAGCACCTGCTGTAACACTATAATTAGCACGCCTGGCAGCATGAAATACAGATAGTTTCCACTTCGTATATTCTGTCTGACCATAGTTGTTTTAAAAGGCTCGTATTGTTCGGACGCAATCTTAGCAGGAACACCTTGTTTCATCTGCGTTTCGATTTGCACTCCGGCTTTCAGCGTCATCGCACAGACATTCACTGCCATCGCGGCTGTATTAGACGTCAGTGTATTCGATCCATCCACAAAAATTGTCACTTCCGGAACCCGTTTTTGCTGGACGCCGGCCGCAAAACCTTTGGGAATATGCACGATAACCGTGGCATCGTGTTCGATGGCAGTCTCTTTTGAATCAAACAGCGACGGCAACATACGTATAACCTTAATATTTTCGTTATCGTTCATCATGTCAACAAAGGTGGCACTTAGTGGGCTATTGTCCTCATCTACAACTAAGATGGGCATTTCGGTTACTTTCCCTTGTTGATATACATGCCCTATCAATACGCCGTATAGAATCGGCGCTCCGATAAAAAGCATCATCAGCACGCTATTGTTGAAAAACAGCTTAAACTCGCGCTGAATGAGTTTTATAAATTTTTTCACGTTCTATTCCTTTCTATTGTATTTGAAGAACAACCAACGTTTTCGTTAACAGATCGCGTACGGATGTATGATCTGACGGCACCACTTTAACCTCAAATACAGTCAGTTGGTTATCATAGTCCGGATAAGCAGTAGAAATATTGGCATAAGAGCTCAGTGCTTTCATAGCTATTATCCTGCCTTTAATCTCCTTATTATCTAGATAAGGAACATATAGGGTAACTTCACTACCTCTACTTAATTTACCCACTCTATTTTCCGGCACCGTAAAACGGAAATAAGTGCTATTATGAATGTAACCATTGATAATAGCATATCCTGCGGTAGCCAGCTCGCCGACATGTAAATTGATGGTTTCCACGCTCATATCCTGTGGAGCAATAAGATATTTTTCCCTCGCGGCTACCTTAACCTCCGCGACGGCACCTAAAGCCCGCTCCTTTTGCCCCAATGCCATTATCTGTTGCTCGTAACGAGCACCATTTCGCGCTTCTTCCATTTCCGCTTGCGCCGCAAGATATTGGTTCTTTGCGCCCTGGTATTTGGCATACGTTTCATCATATTGTTGTTGCGATACTAAACTGTCCCTTAATAGATTTTTCAACCGATTAATGGATTTTTCGGCGAAATCATATTGCTCTTTTAAGCCATCTACTTTAGCCTGTAATTGCACTAATTGGCCGCGTGTAGCACCTTTTGTTGCCATATGATATTGTGCTTCCGCAGATTGGAGTGCCCCTTGCGCCTGTTCTGCTTTTGCATCCACTTCGGGTATATCCAATATTGCCAATGTATCGCCGGTCTGTACGAAATCCCCTTCTTGAACACGGATTTCCGCCACTTTTCCGGGAACTTTGGTCACGATCGTTATCTGCTCGCGTTCTACTTTTCCCTCCAAGGGCTTTTCCCGAACTTCATTTTTGCAAGCAAAAAATAAAAACATCAGCGAAAAAAAATATAACTTTTTCATTTCAAGTATTTATAAAAATCGATAATCTGTCTTAAACTGCCCTATAAGCCCCAATTTTCTATGTCTAACACCTCACTACCCATCACTCATTCGTATAAGGTATGTAATAGTTTTCCGGATGTGTGTAATAGTTCTAATGCTACAGCACGTTGCTGCAAAACATGGCTATAAAAATTGAGATTGACTTTATACCATTCATTTTCGGTAGCCAATAGTTCTGTTACGTCAATCAATCCGGCCTCGTACTGTTTTGAAGCTATCTGTAAATTATTTTCGGCAACCTTTATCTGCTGGCTTCCTACTTTTAATTTCTGATTTGCAGTGGTATAGCTAACGTTGTTTTTATCCAATAATAAATTCAGTTTTTCCGTTGCATCAAGGAGCTTCATTTCGTTAATAGTTTGGTCTAATTGCACTTGCTTAACTTTATTTCGGTGTTCCCCACCATTAAAGATATCCCATCTTACACCTACACCAACCATAAAGTTAGGTCTACCTTTTAAATAGTTGGTAGAAAGGTCTATATCACCCACTACGGGTCTGTCTTTAATCGTTAAACTTGTATTGTGGAGATTTAAATAGCTGGCTGAACCAAAAGCAAAAACGGTAGGTAGCGAAGCTCCTTTTTCTTTTTTATATAAATATTCGTAGGCTTTAGATGACGCACCCAATGCTTTCAACTCGGACCGTTCTTCTACGCCTGCTGGCACATCCGATAAGTAGATGGGCGAAAGGTCGTACCCGACTTCTTCCACCGCTGATGTGCGTAATCCTGTTTCCTGTTGTATTTTTTTAACCAGTAATGCACGATTACCAGTAAGCTCAACTTTCTTTTCTTCCAACTCTAACAGGGCAAGTTTTAGCTTATCGCGATCATAAGGAATAGCCAAACCATTTTCGATAGCGCTATTCACTTTCGCCTGCTCTTTTTTCAACCTCCGCTCGGAATCTTCAATTAGCTTATCCACTTCGTTCAACAACATCAATTGATCGAACGTAGTCGCAATTTCCTTCGCCATTCCCTCTTTTCCCGCCTCCGCTAGATAACTTTGTGCGCGGGCCTTTTCTTTCAAGGCTCGTTCGCCGTTAGGAATCTGCAATCCCGAGAAAATAACCTGTTTTACAGACACACCTGCATACGCTGCCTGCGACCGGAGATTGAAATCTGTTGCCCCTTCAAACAGTCCTAGATTTAATACCGGTAGATTTAATGTAGGAATGTCGAGACTTCCATTATTGTACATGAAGCCATACAAGCCTGTAGCCGAAACATGCGGCAGTTTATTGGCCTTTACTCCCTCCGCCTCCAGATTGGCTTTGTCAACTTCGTAATTTTTGAGCTGCAAATCCTTATTTGTCTGGAACGACTGCTGAATAATTTCTTTAACTTTTGGATCTATATTGGATTGTGTTCGTCCTGTTTGCTGAAAAATCATACTAAACAGGATAAAGATCCATACCCATTTTTTGCGCATAACCTTTATGTATTTATTGCGAAACAAATATCCGGCTAATACGGTTTGCTTTTTTTAAGATATCTTAAAAAAAAGATCTGCACGCGGTATCAAACTAACGCTGTGCTCTAATGACGCTGAGTGTCGGTTGGGAAATCCCTAGATAAGAAGCGATATCTCCCAATGGAGCTCTTAAGAGTATATCGGGATGCTGCTCCATCAATTTTTGATAACGTTCCTGTGCTGTTTCAAATTGCAGACTCTGTAAGCGGGTAGAGAATCCAATCAATGCCTGTAACAGTATAGTTTGTATCAATCTATTCATGGGTATGGAATGGGATGCGAGCTTCTCGATGGCGTCAAAGGGGATCAGGGTAATAGTTGAGGGTTCGAGCGTTTCAATACCATACATTGATTTTTTGTGATAGAATACACTTTCGGTACCTGCGGCAAAAGTATGTTCTGAAAAAAAATAATGGGTAATACCCTTACCTGATTTATAATAAAACATCCGGACAAGGCCCTGCTCAATGAAAAAGATATTCCGCGAATAGTGCCCCGCATCTAAAATAATATCTTTTTTAACATATGTTTTCGTGATTGACACCTGTTCAAGATGTTCCAGCAAATCATCTGTCAGCCCGAACGTAGTCTTTAAATAGGGAATTAACTGCATTCCCTAAAATAAGGTTTTTTGTATAAAAAAACCTATACTTGCTGCCCGGCTTTATATTTAATTTCCAAGGCTAATATAATATCTCTTTTTTTACCCTCTATCAAGGAAAGATTTCCGGCAACAAACACCCCTTTTTTGCCATTGTTACTATTTGAAATACCATATACGGTTGACTCATCATCGGGATTGGATTCCCCTTCATAACGATAAAGATGATCAATTTGGTAATTTTCGGCGTCCGCTAATATTTCGTCAAACTCCACATTAAAATCTACACTATACCCCATTTCTCTTAATCTGGCCAAAGCAACATCTGTTGTTTCATAATTGTGTTTTGTTTCCATAATATCTATTTTTAACTGCTTCGCTGTTTACGAATTTTATTTTATAACATCTATTAAGATAACACGCTAAAGGGCTGTTCTGTTTTCGTATTTTTTGGCTAGCTTTGAGCAGCATTGTTAATTAGGTCTTAAAAAACAATTATGGCATACCCTGTACCCGAACCGCAATACACTTCCGGAAAAGCCTTCGAAAGGTTAATCACTATCTTAGATACCCTCCGTATAGCCTGCCCTTGGGATCGCAAGCAAACTATGGAATCCCTACGACATCTCACTATGGAAGAGCTTTATGAGCTTACGGATGCGATTCTGGAAAAAGATTATAACGAGATAAAAAAAGAGCTTGGCGATGTGATGCTACATCTTATTTTCTACGCGAAGATTGCCGATGAGCAACAGCAGTTTAATATAGTAGACGTATTGAACGCAATCTGTGACAAGCTGGTGATACGGCACCCGCACATCTATGCAGATACACAGGTAGAAAATGAGGAAGATGTTAAAAACAACTGGGAGGCCATCAAATTAAAAGAAGGTAGTAAATCGGTACTGTCCGGTGTACCAAAGGGATTACCTGCACTTGTTAAAGCGTATCGTATACAGGATAAAGTTCGTGGTGTCGGCTTTGATTGGGATGATAAAACAGAAGTTTGGAAAAAAGTAGAAGAAGAACTGGCAGAATTTAAAAACGAATTCAACCTCACAGAAGACGTGAACGTTGATCAGGAGAAAGCTGAAGCGGAGTTTGGTGATCTGCTATTTTCCTTAATTAATTACGCGCGGCACCTCGGCATTAATCCTGAAAATGCACTAGAACGTACAAATAAAAAATTTATACAGCGATTCAGTCATTTGGAAAAACGGGCCACCGAAAATGGAAAGCATCTCAAAGAAATGACTTTGGATGAAATGGACGTGTATTGGAACGAAGCGAAAAAATTATAAATTGGAGATATCAAGGCTCGTCACAGTCTAACGTCTCTGTTTTAATAAACAGTCTTTGAAACTGTTTCATTTGTGTACCATCATAATTGATATGATGCACTAAGTTGTTCGCACTATTCCACCAACCGTACACCAATACATAATCAAACGCACGATCTAGTCTATCTGCATGTTTCATGGTCGTTTCATAGTTATGCCATAAATATTCCGGTGTACTATTATTTTCCATCTGCATTTTTATCACTTGTTCGTAGGCTTCCAGTAAATCATCTCCTCCCTTGTGCAAGGCTTCCGCATATTGCCGGGCTTTCGTATCTTCCTTCACGGCCATTATTAAAGATTTAGTATCTTGTTTCGCGTTCTTTTGTACCTTCTTTAACGCGTACGTCTCTTGCAGATACTGCAATACGTCTTTCTTTAAACTTTGGAAATAATGTGTTTGGACAATCTGCAAATTTTTGACATGATGTATCACACTATCATATCTGGAAGTTAACTCTTCAAATGTCCCTCCATCATGAACGTAATGACTGGTACGAAGAAGGTAGTACGTATCGGCGAGCTGTTTCTCTGTATATTTTTTACTATCGTAAAAACCTGTATATGTACACAACTCGTCGTCGAATGTCCACGTTTTGTTTTGTGCTAATGCGACGTTTATCGCAGATACTAACATGAACATTCCTATTGAAATCCGTTTAATCCGCATAATCTCCATTTAAAAAACTAATATACTGACCTTGCCTTTAATTACCAATTAATCCGTAAATTCGCGACATGAAAGAAACTGTTGTTAGCGGTATCAGAAGTACCGGTAAGTTACATTTGGGCAACTACTATGGAGCATTGCGTAATTTCGTCAAAATGCAGCACGAATATAACTGCTTCTTTTTTATAGCTGATTTACACTCTTTAACGACACATCCCACTCCCGAACACCTCAACCGTACCGTAAGAGAAGTTGCGGTAGAATATTTAGCAGCGGGTATCGATCCCGAACAATCTACCATATATGTACAATCGGATGTTCCGGAAGTAGCGGAGCTCTACCTATACATGAACATGAATGCTTATTTGGGGGAATTGGAGAGAGCTACTGCATTCAAAGATAAAGTTCGTGCTAATCCGGACAATGTTAATGCTGGACTTTTAACGTACCCGGTGCTTATGGCATGTGATATCTTAATTCATCATGGCACCAAGGTTCCCGTTGGAAAAGATCAGGAACAGCATTTAGAAATGACACGTACGTTTGGTAACCGTTTTAACAGATTATATAACGTGGAATATTTTAAGGAGGCTTTTGCTTTTTCCTACAGTGATAAATTGGTTAAAATTCCGGGGCTGGATGGTAACGGAAAAATGGGAAAATCAAATGGTGAAGCTAGCTGCGTCTATCTAAGTGATTCTCCTGAGGTTATCCGTAAAAAAGTGATGCGTGCCGTCTCCGATGCTGGCCCTACAGAAATGCATCAAGCAAAGCCGGAACCCATACAGAATTTATTTGATTTGATGAAAGTGGTCTCGACACCGGACACTTTACAACATTTCGAAGATCTGTACAACAAGTGTGAAATTCGTTATGGAGATTTCAAAAAACAGCTTGCCGAAGATATGGTGCTGGCAACCGAACCCGTTCGTTCGCGCATCCATGAAATTTCAAACGACGACGAATACGTCAAAAAAGTCATCCGGATGGGTGCGGAGAAGGCAAGTGAAAGCGCACGTAAAACAATTAGGGAAGTGCGCGAAATCATTGGGATCAAGAAGTTGTATTAAAAATTGACTTCGGCGATTCTTGGTTCATTTTTTGTAACGAGGGACTTGATGATTCATCATGCAAAACTCATAATTTATAATTCGTCATTCATTCAACATGCACATAGCAATTGTAGGAAATATCGGAGCAGGAAAAACCACTTTAACAGAATTGATTGCACGTCATCTTAATTTTGAAGCACAATTTGAAGCTGTGGAAGACAATCCTTATCTAGAGGACTTCTATGCGGATATGAAACGGTGGGCATTTAATCTGCAGATATTCTTTCTAAACAGCCGTTTTAGGCATATTGTGGATTTACAGAACCGGGGCATCCATATGGTTCAAGATCGGACAATTTATGAGGATGCCTATATTTTCGCAGAGAACCTCTATGATATGGGGCTGATGAGTGCGCGTGATTTTGAGAACTATAGCAATATTTTCCAAAGTATCGTTCATTACATCAAACCTCCTGATTTATTGATTTACCTACGGGCTTCTGTGCCAACGCTGGTCAGCAATATCCAAAAAAGGGGACGCGATTATGAATCAGCTATCCGTTTAGATTATCTATCCAAACTCAATGAAAAATATGAAAAGTGGATAGGCAATTATAACGATGGAAAGCTCTTAGTTTTAGACAAGGACAACCTCGACTTCGCGAACAAGCCTGAAGACCTAGGGCATATTATTCAAAAAATAGAAGCTGAAATGTTTGGGCTATTTTAGCCCAACATCTTTACAACAAATCTTCATCGCGAAAACTGAGATAAGCGGTGTCCGTGAAGATGATATGATCGTTCACCCGAATGTCTATCAGCTCTGCAGCCGCAACAATTCTTTTTGTAATTATTTTATCCGCATTGCTTGCCCGCAGCGTACCCGATGGATGATTGTGAATCAGAATAAGGGAGTTAGCCTGTACTTGCAAAGCAAATCGTAGAATAACCCGTACATCCACTGGTGTCGCATCATTGCCTCCGCGCCCTATTATTTTCTTATCTAACAATTTGCAGCCCGTGTTTAAATAAAGTACCCAAAACTCTTCATGGGGCAAATCTTGGATATAGGCTCCGAAATAATCGTACACCTTCCGGCTACTATTCAAGACGGGAATCGCTTCGGGTTCCATCTCTTTTCGGCGACGGCCCAATTCCAAAGCGGCAATGATACTAATGGCTTTTGCCTCTCCTATGCCACGGTAGCGGCATAAATCTGGCACCTCCAATCTGGAGATATTATTTAAATTATTTTGGGCGTCGGATAATATCCGACGACAGAGTTCGACGGCAGTTTCTTTTCTAGAGCCAGAACCGATCAGTATCGCCATCAGTTCCGCATCTGACAAGGCTCTTCGACCTTGTTCCAATAATTTTTCACGTGGGCGGTCGGCTTCTGACCATTCCCGGATAATTAGTTTTTCCATGTCAACAAGTATATAACGGCATGTTAAAATTACTACTTTTTTTAGTAAAAACAAATCCATTCATACAAAACGCATTAACAATTCTTAACCGATTCGAGCCCTGCATTTCGTAGAGAAATTCTATCTTTGCAATTCCATATAAATATCAAAACAATGAGTAAAGCGATTATCAAGACAGAAAAAGGCGATATGACCGTGCAATTTTACACGGAAGACGCTCCTAATACGGTAGCCAACTTTATTAAATTGGCAAAATCAGGTTATTACGACGGTTTAGCGTTCCATCGCGTCATTCCTGATTTCGTGATTCAGGGTGGCTGTCCCAACACACGTGAGGGAGCAACGGGCGTACCCGGCACGGGAGGTCCTGGTTACAAAATCGACTGTGAGTTAACTGGTGAGAATCAATATCATGATAGAGGTGTATTATCGATGGCACACGCTGGTAGAAATACAGGTGGTTCACAATTTTTTATATGCCACAGCCGCAACAACACAGCACATTTAGATCGAAACCATACCTGTTTCGGCAAAGTTATTGAAAATGTCGATGTTGTGGACGACATCCGTCAGGGAGATCGCATTTTAGGAGTGGAAGTTATTGAAGAATAATAACCTAAATAGACATGAACTTAAGAGCTTTAGTATCAGTTACGGGAAAACCAGGTCTTTTTAAATTGATCGGACAGAGTAAAAGTGGATTTATCTTAGAAACATTAGACGATAAGAAAATCAAATCCACTGTCAACCTATCCACAACCAAGATGGCCACTTTGGAAGATATTACCATCTATGGTGAGGAGGAGGAAATACGGCTATTGGATGTATTCGAAACCATCAAAGAAAAAGGTGGAGATATGCCCGATATTAAAGATGGGAAAGCTTTACGCGCATTCTTTCGTGAAATAGCACCTGGACATGACGAGTCTAGGGTATACGCCTCTGATATGAAGAAAATTATATCTTGGTACAATATCATCAAAGAGCTTCCTTTATTTAATGAGGAGGCCCCAGAACCGATTCAGCAATAAAAAATAAGTTGGAGGCGCAACCACGCGTCTCCACTACTATCAAAATAACCGCATTTGTGCATCGCGATTGGGCCTTTCAAATAAATCCGTACGTAAAACTGGATAAGCCTGTAGTCCCATATACTTTTTAACCGCTACTTTGAATAATTGCCGTATTCCTTCTGCGGTTTCACCATCCCCCCTAATCCTCCTGCCCCACTGACTATCGTTGAGTTTACCACCGTGGCAAGCTTCTATACCGTGTATGATCTTTTCTGCACCATCAGGATAATTTTTGTAAACCCAGTCTGTAAAGATATCTGCTATCGCCCCATTTAGTCGTACAATAGTATAGCTAGCCCATTTGGCGCCTACATCTGCGGCGCGTTTTATCAATGCTGGCATCTCATCGCTATTTATTCCCGGCACAATGGGGGCAATCATCAAGGAGACGGGTATATTTTTCTCTGCCAATTTTTCCATCAACTTTAATCTTGCTGCCGCCGTCGCAGTTCGTGGTTCCATCTTCCTTCTCACCTCTTCGCGCAGGCTATTGATCGTGACCGATACACTTACTAACTCCGCCTCAGCAAGTGCTGCCAAGATATCCAAATCACGCAGCATCAATACGTTCTTGCTTATGATAGAAACGGGATGCTTATAGGTTAGAAAAGTAGTTAGCAGCTGGCGGGTGATCTTCAATTTTCTTTCGACAGGTTGATAACAATCGGTATTTCCCGACATGAAGATGGGTTCTGGAACATAGCTCTTTCGATCAAATTCTTTTTCCAACAACTCCACCGCATTATACTTCACCAAAATCTTTCGTTCGAAATCCAACCCTGCACTATATCCCCAATACTCATGTGAATTCCGCGCATAGCAATAAATACAGCCATGTTCACAACCCTGATATGGATTTAAAGATCGGTAAAACCCTAGATCCGGACTGTTTACCTTAGACAAAATTGCTTTCGGATAGGTTGCTATAATTTTTGTGGACGCCGACGATAGAAAGGCCTCATCCAAACCCTCTATATATTCTTGCACATAGCGTTGTTCAAAAAATTTGTTATTGGGATTTACTTGGGCGCCCCTCCCTTTAAAATATGCTTCTTCATTTGAATCCATGCACAAAAATACTAAAAATATTAGCTTTTCGTGTTATTCTTCTTTACTATAGCTAAACATCCACTCGTATATATCGTCTTTATGAAAAAGTCTTTCTACGCTGCCATGGGTACCTCCAGGAATAATAGTTAAGGTGACATCAGCTTGCGGATTGGCTTGCTTGATTGCCTTGTATATTTTTTTAGACTCCGACGCAGGAACCGCACGATCTACGCTTCCGTGCTGTATCCACAACGGTACAGTCGACAGATTTTGTGCATATTTCAACGTGCCGCCTCCACAAATAGCCACTGCCGCCGCAACGGATTGGGGATATTTTCCTACGAAATCCATCGTTCCGTACGCTCCCATACTCATACCGCATACGTAAATACGTTTTTCATCTACATTGTAATGTCGAACCACGTAGTTTAACACATCTTTTACTTTATCGGGATCCCAGCCGTTGGTCGTTTGAGGAGCTACAATGAGCGAAGAGGGTATCTCTACGCCTCTATTTTTAGCATACAATACGCCATATCGTTTCACCCTGTTCAAATCTCGTCCTGAAAGACTTCTACCATGCAAAAAAATCAAAACAGGACTGGTATATTTCTCGTCATAATTTTCTATGTCAATAAGAAAATCATAAGCCGCTCTTCCTTCAATTGCTTGTTGTTGTACATAGACTTTGTTTATCAACATGAATATAAAAGCGATACTATATTTAAGCATATCTCGTACAATTTACCTTTCCACTAATTCTTTAACGGTATCACCATAACTATCTACCTTATCAGCTTCCATTTTAGTGAGACGGTGCCATCTTTTAAAGGTGTTCACAAAAACAATGAGCATTAAAACCATCGCCAACAATGCTAGCGATGCCAATAAATATTGACCTTCTGGCAGGTAGATATATCGGATTTGTTCATAACCCGCCCAAAAGGTAATGATCGCCATAAATACGCCAGGAATAGCTGCACAAAGTGCATATTTTCCACGATTAATACGGATCAACATCGTTGTACAGACGATAAGTCCGCAAGCTGCCAGTAACTGATTACTGATACCAAATAACGGCCATATGCTACTTACATTTCCCGTATACACCAAATATCCCCATGCAAATGTAAAAATTAAGCTGCTGATAATAATGCCCGGTGTCCAGTTTTTGTCACCAAACTTCGGCATGACCGTACCTAACATTTCCTGCAAGAAGAATCGGCCTACACGGGTACCTGCATCTATTGCCGTTAATATAAAAACCGCTTCGAACATGATGGCGAAGTTATACCAATACGCCATCACGTCATCCATAAACGGTATTTTATTGAATATATGGGCCATACCTACAGCCAGTGAAACCGCTCCTCCCGTTCTCCCCTGTAGATCCACCCCGATCTTCTCACTAAAATGCGCCAAATCTACAGGATGCAAATGGGGATTGGCCGCCATAAATGATTCATACATTTCTTTGGGGGTATTGATGGCAAAATAATCACCAGGAACCAGTGTACAAGCAGCTATTAAGGCCATTAATGCGACAAATCCTTCTACAAGCATTGCTCCGTATCCCACGAAAAGAATTTCCTTCTCGTTGGTCAACATTTTTGGTGTCGTACCCGTCGCGATTACCGCATGAAAGCCCGAAATCGCTCCACAGGCTATAACGATAAAAATAAACGGCAAAACAGGTCCTCCGATGACTGGACCTCCCCCATGAATAAACGCCGTAACGGCGGGCATTTCAATCGTTGGCTGCACAAAGATGATCCCGATGGCCAACATCAGAATCGTACCGATCTTTAAATAGGTGGACAAATAATCCCGTGGAACCAAGAGCAACCATACAGGAAGAACCGACGCCAAAAAACCATATACGGTGATGGCAATCGATATGGTCTCCACCCGCCAATGAAACAAGTTGCTGATGGAAGCAATCTGCATGAGCTCATGCCCGCCCACGATACCGGCAATCAATAATACCCCACCGATAATACTGGCAAACGTGACGCTATTTTTGCGATAACGCATGATTAATCCCATGAGAATCGCTATCGGCATCGTAGCAATAACGGTGAATAAAGACCAAGAAGCTTCATGCATCGCGCTGATACAAGCCAGCGACAGTCCGGCCAAGGTCAAAATCAAAATAAACAGTACGGCAAAACCTGTTATCAAGCCGGTAGCTTTCCCAATCTCCTTACCCGCTATCGTAGCCAAGCTTTCCCCTTTATGCCTCACGGATGCGAAAAGCACCACCATATCGTGTACTCCACCCGCTAATACACAACCTATCAAGATCCACAATGTTCCGGGAAGATAGCCAAACTGTGCAGCAAGCACCGGACCCACAAGTGGTCCAGCCGCGGCAATGGCGGCAAAATGGTGTCCGAAAAGGACATTCTTGTTGGTTGCTACATAATCTTTACCATCGGCAAATTCTATTGCGGGGGTTACATTCTTTGCATTGAGGCGTAACACTTTATTCGCCATAAAAATGCCATAAAAGCGGTAAGCGATCGCAAATAGTAATAGTGCTACAAACACCAGGGTAAGGGCATTAATGCCGTTTAGATATTCCATTAAGAACAGGATTATAACTGTGAAGGCAATATTAAATATTTTTATTTACAAATCAAATTCTTCATTTATCGGAAAAAGCAATATTTATGTTTTTTTAGAGAATACCATCCCAAATAACGCTGTTGTAATAAAAATGGAATACCGACATTTTTATTATTCAATATTTTCGCTAATTTTACATATATTTTTCTCTGTGTAAAAAGACAAAAAAATGGAAGACAAAGGCGGTAAAATATCTGTACTATACGTTGATGATGAGGAAAATAACTTAATTTCTTTTAAGGCTACTTTTCGGATAAAATACAAAGTTTATACGGCTATTAGTGGAGCAAAAGCCATAGACATTGTAAAAACAAAACCTATTGATATTATCATTACTGATCAACGCATGCCTGGAATGACGGGGGTAGAATTTCTGGAAGAGATTATCAAGATTAATCCCGATTCGATGCGTATCCTGTTGACGGGTTATACAGATATGAGTGCTGTCATTGATGCTGTCAACAAGGGAAAGATTTTCCATTACCTCAACAAACCTTGGAGCGAAGAAGAGCTCGACGAAACCATACAACGAGCTTACGATATTTATGCGGAAAAGAAAAAGATACTGGAAACGTATTCTAAACTCGAAGTTTCTAACGAACAATTAGAATTTTTACTTCGCCAAAAGTTGCTTTCCTAACGCAGATATCTGTTTTTAGATCCTTTAATTATTTACTGGGGATTTTCACTTTGAAGCAAGTGCCTGCACCGAGCTGCGATTCCACCTCAATAGAACCTTGTATTTTTGAAACAGCCCCCTGTACATTATAAAGACCGAAACCCATGCCCTCTGCCTGATCACTATCTCTAAAGAAGAGTTTAAAAATATTATCTATATTTTGAGGAGAAATACCAATGCCTTTATCACTTACTTCTATAAATGCATAACCATCCGTAACTTCCACAGAAAGATTGACTTGTTTTACTTTAGCATCCTTTTTTTGATATTTAAAGGCATTGGAGAGCAGGTTATGGAAAATTAATTCAAACACCGCTTTATCCCCTCGAAAAGTCTCCTGTTGATTAACAGTAATATTAAATATCGTCTCATCATTCTGCGTATATATCTTATAGAATTGTCGGATATTTTCAGAAAGCTCATTAAAATTAATCGGAGAAATAGTAAGCTCTCCTCTTCGTAGCAGATAATAGTCGCGTAAACTATTGATATAATCATCAAGCATCGACACAGAACTTTCCATCAAGCCTAACAACTCGCGTATTTCCTCTATGTTATCTAAAGTCGATGCCAACTGGGTAGCAGATAAAATGCCTGTAAGCGGATCCCGAAGATCATGACTTACACTGTATGCAAACTTATCCAACTCGTCATAGGCCTTTTCCAGTTCCTCATTTCGGATATCCAGCAAGGAGGTGGTAATATAAAATTTATTA
Source organism: Sphingobacterium corticibacterium (assembly GCF_004208525.1). GTDB lineage: Bacteria > Bacteroidota > Bacteroidia > Sphingobacteriales > Sphingobacteriaceae > Sphingobacterium > Sphingobacterium corticibacterium. The sequence goes on from NZ_SGIT01000001.1 coordinate 1,460,676, forward strand.
GCTTCTTCAATAGCAGAAATAATCTCTTCTTCCATCCAAGGTTTGCGAACAAATCGGAAGATATGCCCCTTATTTATCGCCTCTATCACCGTTTCCATGTCAGCATGAGCTGTCAACAAAATGCGAATTGGTCGGTTAAAATCGCTTTTTATACGATTGAAAAAGTCGGTTCCCAATTCACCCGGCATTCGTTGATCACAAAAGATAACACGTATATCAGGATGCTGACGCAGAATCTGTAAGCCTTCTGTCGTATCCAAGGCTGTAAAAATCTCATAACGATACCGAAAATTAGCTTTAAAGCTAATCAAATTATTTGCTTCGTCATCGATATATAATATTTTTGCTTCTTCTAGCATGATCTGGTAGCGTAAAAGTAATAACCCTAACAACGAAATTAGCGATATTCTCCCAATTAATGGCTATCTTCACTAAAGTTTTGGTGAATGGGAATAATGATCGTAAATACAGTTCCTTTGCCTTCTTCAGATTCGACTTCAATTTTTCCGTGATGCTTTGCAATCGTATTGTACGTAATGGACATGCCCAAACCGGTACCTTCGCCCACGTCTTTAGTCGTAAAAAACGGTTCAAAAATCTTTTCCCGAATATCTTCAGGTATACCAACACCGTTATCGGTTATTCGAATATAAATATTTGTGGGTTCCTGATGAATACCCGTCTCGATTTTTAGTTGCCCACCCGGTGTGTTTTTAAATTTCTGATTGATAGCGAAAATAGCATTATTTAAGATATTCAAGAATACCTGATTCATCTTCCCTGCATCGCATTCTATTTTTGGTAGATCTCCATATCTTTTCTCTACGGCTATTCCTTCTTTGATTAGCGTATTCAAAATAACCATAGTCGACTCTACGCCTTCATTTATATCGACAAATTTGAAGCTGTCTTCATCCACTCGGGAGAAAATACGCAAGCTCTTGACGATTTCGGCTGTTCGGTGAGCACCATCATGCATTCCTTTAAGTAAAAAGTCGACTTCAGTCTTCAAATATGCAATATCGATATCTTCTTTGTATGCCTGAATACATTCTTGCTTATCTTCGGCGGACAGGTCCGGAGAAAAAGCTATCCGCTCCACCTCATCCAATGTGTCCCAGATCATTTTTATGTCGCGTTTAAGTGGAGCAACGTTGGACGTCACAAAGTTGATCGGGTTATTAATTTCGTGAGCGACTCCAGCTGTAAGTTGACCTAACGAAGCCATCTTCTCTGCCTCTACAAGTTGCGATTGCGTTTCTTTTAAATGGAGTAATGTTTCTTGAAGGGACACATTGGAAGCTGTAAGTTCTTGCGTCCGCTCGTCTACTTTCTGCTCCAGAAGTATATTTTGCTCACGGACTAGCCGCTCATTTTCAAGCAAAATTGCCAATTCCCGTGCTTGAGAGGCGTCCTTTTCCTTCTTCAAGATATTGATACGCGCTGCTAGGGCAAAAGAAAGTAAAGCCATTTCTATGATAGATGCCAGTCTAAAGGAATTGCTCGTAAACGTTGTGTAAGGTAGAACACCATAGTCTTTCAACAGGAAAATTAATGCACCTATCAACAAGATCGCCCAGGCCATAAAAAAGTATACGGCTGGTCGGTACCTTTTCAGGAGAAGATACATGGAAACCGCGAATAGCGTCACGGCTTCTAACGTTGTTGCGATTTGCATGATTTGGAACCCCAATCGTTCAAACCCTGCTATTGTAGCGATAAAACCTGTAGCGAACAACAAAAAGAGACCAAATAGTGCTAACCTCGAGAGTCGTGAATTTTTCTTGAGATTTAAGAAATGATCGGCAAAAAAGAGTACCGCGATCCCACTGATACATGCGAAAAGAATTACACTTATTTCTTCCCACATGGGGTTATTGGGCCAAAGGAATTGAAAGTTAAATCCCGCAATACCGCATTGTGTCAAGCCTAAAAAGACGACATAAATTACATAATGTAGATACGAATAGTCACGGACAGAAAGAAACAAGAAAAAGTTGTAAAGTGCCATGATGAGCACAACACCTAAATAAAGTCCCAATAAAATATCTGTCACACGTATTTCTTGCCAAACATGCTCTTGTACACCTAACGAAAGTGGTAGGATAATTTGTTCTGCACTTCTAACACGCAGATAATATTCCTTCGATTCAAATGGACGAACATACACATCGAAGACATAATTAGGATGTTTATAAAGTCGATCAGCAAATTTTTTAAAGCTTCCTAAATGGGCGATAGAATTTAAACGCCCCATTGCGTCCACTTGATAAAGTTCCACATCATCTAACAACGGATACGCAACGTTTAATAAAAAACGTGACCGTCGGCTCTCGTTTTTTACCTCAAACCGCACCCAAGTGTTGTGACGACTCAAGCCAAGATTCGGATTTACGACTTGGCTGTGTATAAATTCGTCACGCAGCGAACTGATCTCTTCCGCACCTATCTGTCGATCTGGCTTCAAGATATAAAGACCGGAATCCAGTCCAACTAATGTAACATCATCTGTTAATTTTATTTGACCAAATATCCCTAACGGAAATAGTATAAAAAGAATAAAGAGCCGAACATTCATATCATTTTACACCCGATACCACCACTATATTCATACTACAAGAAAAAAAGCCTTGTTCATCCGCATATTTCTGTGCAGCCACGAAATCGTCATGTTCGGCTTGCGTAATCAAATCAAGCGTCAACATTTCCGCGATCATCTTATCGATCCACAAATACGTACATGCATCGTTGTAGCTGCTTAGGACAAACGGCGTAACTTCCAGCGTAATTTCCCGAAAACCTATGTTTCTCAAATAGGTTGTTAAAGATTGTGCTGCTTTTCCATTATTTACTTTTTTTGTTGATAGATAATTATTAAGCTTATCTGACACGGATAGATTTCCATTATAAAACGAAATACTTTTCCAGTCAGATTCTACGATCACCGCCCTACCGCCAATCTTCACTACACGATATACTTCCTTAAAAAGTGCGGCGGGTTTGGCAATATGCTGAACTAATCGCTCCATACGTATCCCACCAACGGCCTCGTCATCCAATGGAAGATGAAGAGCATCTCCCACAAAGAACTCTACATTATTATCTGTTTCAATCAGCTCCTTCGCTTTACTTATCATCTTTGGATCATGGTCTATACCGATAAAATGGAGATTGTTCCCCTGGAAAGCACGAGCCATATGGCATAAATCTTGTCCCGTTCCACACCCTAAGTCAACAATCGTTCCCCCATCAGGTGTGGATTCCAAATAGGTATACGATTTATGTTTGACCCCCTGAAGTAGCTTCATCGTTTCCGATAAATAATCTATGTTATAGTGTTTTTCAGCCATTGTTTTATTTTCAGAATATACTTGGTTCCGTGTCGTTAAACGATTGATCATTGATATTGTAGCGGGACATGCCTTGTATCAGTTTTTTAATGTCCCAATTTTTCAAACTATCTAACTGCAGACTGTAGTGAATCTCAATTTCTTTAGAACGTAGTTCTTCTATACGTATAACCTCACCTTGTGCCCTTAAGTCCATAATAGCATTTTTATCCATCTCCGATGCCAACGGTAGATGCTGTACATCGTCCAAGATCATAGTTGTTGCCACCAAATCGAGCTTCGGATAATAAAAAGTACCATTATTTCCCACGCTGGTTTCTTGACGATACCCCACACTTTTCGTTAAATTTATAGTATAGGGTGCGCAAAGTGCAAATAGTGATTTTATGCCTATCCGAGGCGCAATAGCAATCGCTGCTCGTGTAAGAAAGATACTTCCGATGCCATATCCGGCTATCTCCCGGGAATTCCACAAGCCACAACCCTCACCCGTTCCTTCCTGTGCATATTCCCACACCAGGTCGAAAATTTTGGGATCCATTTTTCCCGTTGCTTCCTCAATAGGTAAGGGTTGCGTACCTCCAGACACATGTATCCGCGCACCACCATACACACGCTCTCCGTCCAAAGATTCTACAATCAACACGAAAGCAGCCGGATTATACATCCAGTCATTTTTTGAAGAGGTTACTTTCTTTACGCCTATTGCCGTCAATACGTGCTCATGTCCTTCAATAAAACGTTCACACGTTTTAGGATCATCAATAGCTCGGAATGCTCTGAGTCGGACTACCGGGCGTCCATCTTTAAATATTAATGCCACGTTAAAGGTTAAAATTTTATCTACACTAACAAAACTACTCAAAAGTCTTGTATATGACATGTATTCCGCGACATTTTTCCATAAGAAATAGGGAACAAAAAATTACAACGACACTTTTTAGAAAAAAACCATTTGCTGCAAATCGTGTTTTATAGTCAACCCTTTTACAGAAATACTATGGCAAAACTTATAGCAGACCAACTCGTAGAAACAATCGCGCAGGCGGGCATTAAACGTATTTATGCCGTTGCCGGCGATAGCCTAAATGAAGTAAATGACGCCGTCCGCCGATCTAGTGATATCGAATGGATACACGTAAGGCATGAAGAGACCGGTGCATTTGCCGCTGCTGCAGAAGCGGAGCTCAATGGAATTGCCTGTTGTGCAGGAAGCAGCGGTCCCGGACATGTACATCTTATTAACGGGCTGTATGAGGCACAACGAAACAATGTGCCTGTATTAGCGATCGCTTCAACCTGTGCAACGGAAGAATTTGGCACAGGCTATTTTCAAGAAACCAACACGATAAAGCTTTTTGCCGATTGCAGTGGCTATAACGAGATCGCCACCACGCCGAAACAACTTCCCCGTATGTTGCAGGCGGCCTTACAATATGCCCATACCAATGGAGAAGTAGCCGTTTTGGGACTTCCAGGGGATCTCACGAAGGAAAAAGCCGAAGAAAGTAGCACCTCTCCCTATTTACTTAAACAACAGCCTATTTTCCGACCTTCGGACAGTGAGCTTCGCGAACTTGCCGAACGCTTAAATAAAGCGTCTAAAATCACTATTTTTTGTGGATTTGGTGCAACAGAAGCACATCAAGAAATCATCACCTTGGCAGGCCTACTAAAATCACCGGTGGCATATTCCTTTCGAGGCAAGATGGGCATACAGTATGACAATCCGTTTGAGGTAGGCATGACCGGCTTACTTGGGTTACCTTCCGCTTTTTATGCCATGCATCATTCCGAGCTGTTGTTGCTATTGGGAACAGATTTTCCTTATAAGGAATTTATGCCAGATGATCTCGAAATTATACAAGTGGACAAACGCGCAGAGCGTCTCGGACGGAAGGCTAAGGTATCATTAGGTTTAGCCGGAAACATAAAAGACACGTTGGAAGCACTACTCCCTTTAGTTAAAGAAAAAAAGGATGATGCATTCCTACAAAAACAATTGGAGAAATATAAAGATGTTAAAAAATCGCTTCGAACCTACGTAGAAGATACAGGAAAGCACCATGCCATATCGCCTGAGTTTTTGACGGACACCATTAATCGGTTAGCAGATGACGACGCTATTTTCACCGTAGATACCGGAATGTGTTGTGTGTGGGGAGCGCGATACTTACACGCAACCGGGAAACGGGTATTATTAGGGTCGTTTACACACGGATCGATGGCTAATGCCTTGCCACATGCGATAGGAGCTGCTTTAGCCAGACCCGCTCAACAGGTTATTGCACTTTGTGGTGACGGTGGGCTATCCATGATGATGGGCGATCTGGCTACCGTCGTGCAATATAAACTGCCAATAAAAATTATCGTATTCGATAACCGATCATTAGGCATGGTAAGATTGGAAATGCAAGTAGAGGGATTGCCCGATGGCGAAACCAATATGTACAACCCTGATTTCGCTAAAATAGGTGATGCCATGGGGATGCATAGCTTTACTATAGATTCACCCGATGACGTGGAAAGAACACTACAGCATGCATTCACTATTAACGGGCCTGCTTTGATTCATGTATACACTAACCCCGATTCACTCGCTATGCCTCCAAAAATAGAATTTGAACAGTTGAAAGGAATGGCTTCTTCCATGGGTAAAATGATGCTCCATGGTGATTTTAAAGATGTTGCCAATATCATTAAAAGTAACTATAAACACCTTAAAGATGTCTTTTAGATAGTGCGCCTATTACCTATTTCGGTACAGGCGCATTTTCTTCGATCAATCTTTCCTGTTTCAACTCCTCCCAAAAAGCGGCCGGTATCTTTTCTTCAAAAGATGCCGCATTTTCTTGGGCTTGCTGAACGGTATGTGCGCCTGGAATAACAGCGGAGACAACCTCTGGAGCAGCGGCAAACTGTAATGCTGCTGTACGTAAATCTACCCGATGATTATCTGCTACGCGTTGCAAAGCAGCAAGCTTTTCTTTTACCCCAGCCGGAAAATCACCGCTATATAGGTAACGATCTTTACCGGCCAGAAATCCCGCACAAAGCGGAGCGCCTACTACAATTGAAATATCGCGCTCTGCGGCTTTCGGAAATACTTGGTTTAAATCATCCCGATGATGAATAAGGGAATATTGGCAAGCTGAAAGAAAGATATCGGGATCGGCAACTTCGATTGTTTTCAAAATAGGCTCAATCGTATTGACCCCCAATCCCCATCCTTTAATTAGTCCTTCTTCCCGCATCTTTGTCAATTCCGGCATGGCACCTCGGGCGGCTATTTCGAAATATGTTAACCAATCATCTTTCATATCGCCATTGTCGGGAGACAGATCATGGATAAAGACAATATCCAAAGAGCCGATACCTAAGCGTTGCAAACTAGCTTCCACACTTCTGCGGACACCCGCAGCCGTATAGTCGTATTCATAGGAAAAATTCAATTGCCCTTTCCAGTTCTCTTCCAATTTAAAGTCATCATGCGGATGCAGGATTCGTCCGATTTTGGTAGAAATTACATAGTCTTCTCTTTGTTTGTCCTTCAAGAACAAACCCATTCTGCGTTCGCTTATACCTAATCCATACCACGGCGAGGTGTCGAAATAACGAACGCCAGCATCCCACGCCGCTTCCATGGATTGCAAACACTCCACATCGGGATTGAAATTAAAGCCATTTCCCAATGCTACTCCACCAAATCCTACTTTACTGTTCGGTCTAAATCGTTTATGATATCCTGAATTTTGAACTTGTTCCATTGTCTTATTCTTACTATTAATAACTAAATCTGTCGCAAATACAGGGAGCAGTGCAGAAGCTGCCATTCCGGCTGTTGCCAAACCTGTATGCTTTAAAAATGTCCGTCTTTGCATCATATAGCTATTTCGTCACTATTTATCTTTACCCCACCTATCAATTAAAGAACAAACACGGGAAAAGGTTGTTTTGATAATTTCTATATGCGAAATGTAGAAGACTAAATATTTAATAAAGCGTGTTGCGAAGCCGTGAAAATATGACGAAAAACAATATTCAACTCGTTATCACGCTGTGCGCCGGCAATGCCCGCATAAGGAAACAAATCCACTGTTCCTATTCGAATATCGCGCACAAGCTCCCTACTTAAATTAGCTATTTCAGACAATAGTATTGCATTGGGCTCTATCTTATCCCATGTTTCGTCTATGAGTTCATAAAAACGATCACGTTTCTTTTCAAAGGCACTTCTTACAACATCGATTTTTTTAAATAATGTTTTTCCTTTCTCCGTCGCCCATTCCGGATCGGAAGACTTCACAAGAAGTTGTTTTTCGAACAGGTCAAGAAAGCGTCGAAACATGCCGACATAATTCACGGCTAATGTGCATTCTGCGAAGGTCATAAACGGGTAATAAAAGACAGGTTCATGACTTGTACGGCTATCGGGTCGTAGGTCAAACGCATGTGCTTTTGGAACTGTCAATTCGTTAATAGAGAAACTATGGCTTGCTGTACATTCCAATCCAAATGTATTCCAATCGTAATGTATAAGTACATTGTTCCGATCTACAAAAAAAGAATGATAGATCGGATTTCCGTTTGCATCGAAGACCGGTTCTCCGTTTTCGTATACCCAAGCATTCAAGGTAAAATGCGTTAAATGAGGGGCGCCCGTAGCATATTTCCATGTTCCACTGATCATAAAGCTGTCGCCGACTTTATCGGCTCTTCCGGAAGGCTGACCACTTCCGCCCCAGCAAACTTTAGCTTGCTTAAAAACTATTTCTGCTAATGTAGGGTTAATAAATCCCGCGAACATATTAGCACCGGCACAGAGGGTTACCGTCCATCCGAATCCACCATCAACGTATGCCAACTCCTCCAATAATTGGCAGCCTTCTTTCAATGCAGCATTTAATCCTCCATAAACATGAGGGACCCATAAGTTAAACCAATTTTGCTGATATATCAATTCCAGCAATTCAGTCGTCAACGCCTTTCTTTCGATGCTGGCGAGCACGTTATCTCTAATAATGTATCGGATATCGGTTTGAAGCATCATGCTATTAAAATTGAGTAGACATTATTTTCTTCCATTTGATATAGCCGGATATAGCGACGATAAACAGGAATATGGTTAAACAGGCAAAAAGATATAATTCCTTGTGGAACAACAACGGGATGGCTACAAAGTTACTTATGTTCAATAGTATCCAGTTTTCGATTTTACGTTTAGCGAGCAGCCACATTCCTGCCCACGCGGTACTGGAAACAAACGCATCCATTATGGGCACATCAGAATCGGTAAAGTATGTCAAAAATGCAAACAATAGAAAATAGCCCCCGACAACAATACCAACGACGATCGACCAATCTTGCTTACTACACCGAGTAATATAGATCTGCTGTTGACTTTGGTTTCGAAATTTCCAATACCATAAACCATAGATACTCATGACCAGATAATATGCGTGCAGTAAGATCTCTGCGTAGAGCTTCGCATTATATAACACGGAAATGGTCAAGCAAATGCCGATGATACCAAAGAAATAATTGGATATTTTGTTTTTACGGGATAGCAACACCTGCACAATGCCAAAAAGCACCGCAAGCCGCTCTAACCAAGAAGTTTGAAGAAACCCGTTTTGTATTTGTTCAATAAATTCAGATATATGCATATTCTATCCTTCCTACGCCAGCATTACCTGGATCAGGTTCCTCCCGATAAATAACGGGATCGGGTATATTCTCAGCCTTGTAAGTCAAGTGATTCATGAATCACTTGAAAGCACCCCATAAATTATGTTTTCAGCTTACGCTAATTGCAAAGCTTCTTTTGAACGACGTCTAACCTCTTCGCACAAAGCCATGTCATTGTTCAAACTTTTACCCCATGACGGTATAAGTTCACGAAGCTTTTTGCGATATTCGTCCGATTTAGCTCTTTCCGGGAAACAACGTTTCAACAGATTGATCATAATAGGCACAGATGTGGAAGCTCCCGGGGATGCCCCCAGTAAAGCGGCTATAGAACCATCAGCACTGGATACGACCTCTGTGCCAAATTCTAAGATACCTCCGTGTTTCGGGTCTTTTTTGATGACCTGTACGCGTTGTCCGGCAACTTCTACTTTCCAATCATCCAATTTTGCCGTTGGCATAAATTGCTTTAAGGAATCCAACTTATCTGACGGGCTTTTCATGACCTCGGTGATCAGATATTTTGTCAAATCCAGATTATGTAGACCCGCAGAAATCATCGGTTTAATATTCGATAATTTAATAGAAGCCGGCAGATCAAAATACGAACCTTTCTTTAAAAACTTCGTAGAAAAACCTGCATATGGTCCAAATAACAAAGCCTGTTCACCATCAATATACCGTGTATCTAAGTGCGGAACAGACATTGGAGGCGCGCCTACCGAAGCCTTCCCGTATACTTTAGCATGATGTTTTTCAATAATTTCCTTGTTGGTACAACGCAACCATTGTCCGCCAACTGGGAATCCACCATATCCTTTTGCTTCCGGAATACCAGATTTCTCCAGCAGAAGCAGTGAACGACCTCCAGCACCAATAAACACAAATCTTGCTTTTATTTTACGCTTCTCGCCCGTATTCAAGTCCTTGGTTTCCACTTCCCAACGTCCATCGTCTTCACGTTCGATATCACGTACTTCCTGATTGAGGGAAAGGTTAATATTATCTTTTGTTTGCAGATGGCGAACCAAATCACGCGTCAACGCACCGAAGTTCACGTCCGTCCCTATCTCCATACGTGTAGCAGCCATCACCTCATCATCGGCGCGATTTTCCATCATCAAGGGAATCCAATCTCGCAATATAGCTTTATCTTCGGTATACACCATTCCCTTGAATAAGCTCTCTTTTTCCATCGCCTGATAACGCGTGTTCAGAAACTGGACATCCTTTTCGCCGAACACGGCACTCATGTGGGGTACTTGGCGGATGAATTCAGTAGGATTTTTTAAGATACCCTTTTCGACTAAATAGGCCCAAAATTGTTTAGAGATCTCAAATTGCTCCGCGATATTAATCGCCTTATCTATTTTAACACTGCCATCGGGTTGTTCTGGCGTATAATTTAACTCACATAAAGCGGAATGTCCTGTACCGGCGTTATTCCAGGCATCTGAACTTTCGGCCGCAACAACGTCTAACCGCTCGATGATTTCGATATTGATATCAGGACTTAACTCATTGATTAAGGTTCCCAATGTAGCGCTCATAATACCTGCACCGATCAATACGACATCGACTTCAGATTTTTTAGCTTTTTTACCCATAGTTTCAAAATTGCGTACAAAATTAACATTCAAATTGGTTATAATCGAATGAAAATGTCAAAATTCTTTCATTATTGTTATTATTTTGTTAAGAAGGTTATCGACGATATGTAGACAGATTATATTGCATATAAAAATGAAATTATTTAGGTTTGTTCGATATTGAACAGAAAGAGTTCACGGATACACTTACATCGAGCACTCATCAGTCATTAAAAAGAAAATAAACAAATGAAATTATTAGAAGGCAAAACAGCTCTAGTTACGGGAGCATCAAAAGGCATCGGCAGAAAAATCGCTGAAGTTTTTGCGCAACAGGGAGCAAACGTTGCGTTTACTTATTTATCTTCTGTAGAAAAGGGAGAAGCGCTAGAAAAAGAATTACAGGCTTTTGGTGCACGGGTAAAGGGTTTCCGCTCCGACGCTTCAAAATTTGACCAAGCAGAAAAATTAATCGAAGATATTGTCGCTGAATTTGGAACAATCGACGTCGTTGTCAACAACGCAGGTATTACAAAAGACGGCCTGTTAATGCGTATGACGGAAGAAAACTGGGATGATGTCATCAACATCAATTTAAAATCCATTTTCAATGTGACCAAAGCCGCTTCGAAAATTATGATGAAAAACCGTAAAGGTTCGTTTATCAACATGAGTTCGGTGGTCGGTGTGCAGGGAAATGCCGGACAAGCAAACTATGCAGCCTCTAAGGCGGGCATTATCGGTTTCTCGAAATCTGTCGCAAAAGAACTGGGATCCCGGAATATTCGTACCAATGTAATTGCGCCCGGATTTATCCGTACGGAGATGACAGATGTACTTGATCCAAAAGTCGTTGCAGGCTGGGAGGCAAATATTCCGTTAAAACGTGCCGGAGAGGCAGAAGATGTGGCGAATGCTTGCTTATTTTTAGCGTCTGATTTATCGACTTACATCAATGGGCAGGTTCTACCTGTTGATGGCGGAATGCTTTAATAAGTGCTCACCGGAGACAATCTATTCCGGATTACGCGTTATAAGAATTGTAAAAAAATGTTAAAGCCCTTGACAATAATGTCGAGGGCTTTTTATTTTAGTACCATAATTATCAAAACCAACTCTTTTTAAAATTTTTATTTTATGCTAAAAAGTCGAATAATCTATTTATTGGGCATGATTTTGGCATCGAACATTGCCTTAGCCCAAAACTTGCAACTGTACACGACCTATCCGAAGATTTCGGTATCTCCTGGAGAAGTCGTCGATTACCATGTAGAACTGATCAACAACAGTTCCACTACCCGAAATGGAAGAATCAGTCTACAACACCTCCCTAAAGGTTGGGATTATGAAATGAAGTCGGGGAACTATAATGCCGCGGAAATATCCGTATTACCCAAAGAGCGAAAATCACTTAACCTCAAGATCATCGTGCCTTCTAAAATAGAGAAAGGGCAGTACCGATTTCAGCTAGTTGCGCAAGGTGAATCATCCTTACCGCTGACCGTCGACGTTACTACAGATGGAAAATCATCATCCGAATTCAACAGTCCACAGACCAATATGGAAGGTTCCGCAAAATCAACTTTTACCTTCAATGCATCCCTCTTAAATCGTTCTTCAGATGCCCAGGTATATAGCTTGGGAGCGAATCTACAACCGGGATGGGGCGCAACTTTTAAAGTGGACGGAAAACAAGTATCATCTGTTAATATAGACGGAAATCAACGAAAAGATATCTTAATCGAAATCCTTCCGCCCGAAAGTGTGAAAAAGGGGAAATACACGATACCACTATTTGCCCAAAGTCCGCTCAATCAATCCGATTTGTCGCTAGAAGTCGTTATCACGGGATCCTATGGGATACAGCTCACAACGCCGGAGGGATTATTAAGTACAACAGCCACGGCCAATCGCGACAAATCGATTCAGTTTCTCGTTAAAAATACCGGCAGTTCTGATTTGAGTCAAATCAATCTCAATGCCTCTTCTCCTTCGCAATGGGAAGCACATTTTGAACCCAGCCGGATCACCAGCCTCAAAGCCGGTGAGAGCCAAACCGTTACCGCCATTATTAAGCCTGCTAAAAGGGCGATTGCAGGCGACTACCAACTTACATTAGATGCAAAAAACAACGAAACGAGCGATAGTATTAAATTTCGTGTGACCGTAGAAACCTCTTTGTTATGGGGATGGGTAGGAATTTTAATCATCGCCATCGCCATTGCGCTCGTTTATTTTTTGATCCGCAAATATGGAAGGAGATAAAATGGATAACCCTATTATTTGTGTACGGCAATTGACGAAAAAGTATGGGGACTTCACGGCAGTAGATCATCTGGATCTCGAAATAGCCACCGGTGAGATTTTTGGTTTACTGGGACCAAACGGCGCCGGAAAATCGACAACGATCCTGATGCTACTCGGTTTAAGTGAACCGACCTCAGGCGAAATTGAGGTTTGTGGCACCGACCCTGTCCGGTCGCCCCTCGCTGTCAAGCGCTTAGTGGGGTACCTGCCCGACAACATTGGTTTTTATGAAGGCTGGACTGCACTTGAAAATTTAATATTGACAGCACAATTGAATGGAATCTCTTACACGGACGCTAAACAACGTGCCCTTTCTTTATTAGAAAAAGTAGGTCTGCAAGATGTCGTCGAGAAAAAAGTAGGTAAATTTTCCAGAGGGATGCGGCAACGGCTCGGCTTAGCAGATAGTTTGATCAAAGAGCCCAAAGTGTTGATTTTGGATGAACCGACATTAGGATTGGATCCGATGGGCGTCAAAGATTTCACATCGTTGATCGTACGTCTGAGCCGGGAGGAGAAACTGACCGTCTTATTATCCAGCCATCAGCTCTATCAAGTGCAACAAATCTGTGATCGAGTTGGCTTGTTTATAAAAGGCAAGTTAGTTGCCGACGGCCCCATTCAAGATTTAGCATTACGCTTATTTCAAGACAAAACCCGTCATATCCAACTTAAAGTACATCAAACAGACATACAGCGAACCCGTGATATTTTAGAAAATATGCAGGCTGTTAAAGCGATCAAACAAAAAGACGATATGTTCCAGATCAATGCCGACGACATGATTGTCCACCAACTAGCCAAGATGTTAGTTGAACAGGACATTACCATTGCGCAGCTGCAACAACGCACCTACGGTATAGAGGATATTTACGCACATTATTTCGAAGGAGGGTCTACATATGAGGATAAGTAACAATAACAAGCTGTATGCTTTGTCAATTTTAGTGAGAAAAGAAATTGCCGATCATATTCGAAGCTGGAAATTTATCGTTCTTTTGGCGATTATTCTTTTGACCTGTGTCGCCTCTTTATACACCTCTTTGCAGGCCTTGAAAAACACCGCGCCAACGCCGAACGATTCCGATGCAGCATTTTTCTTCCTCAAGATTTTTACCACCTCCGATGGCACCATGCCTTCATTTCATCTGTTTGTGGGGTTCTTAGGACCGTTACTCGGTATCTGTTTGGGGTTTGACGCCGTTAATTCCGAATTTAACGGACGCACACTAGGCCGTATCCTGTCGCAACCTATCCATCGGGATTACTTTCTCAACGCCAAGTTTATAGGTGCCTTAACGGTGATAGGTAGCTTATTTGCGTCTCTGATTCTCCTGACGATCGGTACGGCAACATTATTGGTAGGTTTCCCTCCAAGCCTCATCGAGTGCAACAGGCTCTTCTTATTCACCTTATTAACGGTCGTGTATATTGCTTTTTGGCTGAATTTATCTATGCTGTTTTCGGTTCGTTTCAGGCACACCGCTACATCTGCATTAGTCGCCATAGCGATCTGGATGTTCTTCACGGTATTCTATCCGATTATTATCAATATCGTAGCAAAAGCTGTACAACCGAACCCATATGCTTCGGAAGCAGAGATTATGCAATATCAACATTTTATGTTGACACTCATGCGCTTTGCGCCGAGCCAGCTCTATAGCGATGGCACCAATATGTTGCTCATGCCATCCATCAGAAGTCTTGGTCCTTTGCATATGGAGCAATTGCAGGGAGCCATTCCATCGCCTTTGCCTGTCTGGGAAAGTATCAAAGTGGCCTGGTCGCAGATGGTAGCATTAATTGCCTGTACGATTGTTTGCTTCGCTGCTTCTTATTATTTTTTCATGCGTAAGGAAATACGTTGTTAAGGGGGGGAATGGATTCCCCCCTTTGCTATAAAAAGTTTACAATTTCATTTAACTATTCTAAAAATAAAATATATTCTCTATATTAGGAAATAATAGACTTACTTAACAACTATAAGCAACAAACACAAAACTAACAATTGAAAAACGTCTACGTGGATGATCGATTCTTCAGCAAGAAAAAACGTCGAAACTAAAAAATACAATGGTTACCTCACTTTCTTACCTTCTCCGGATACGATATCGCAAGAAGAATCATCTCTTACCGTACACATAGATCAAGCTTCGCAAAACGATTACCGAAAATACCACAATCGGGACTTTTGCTGGTTCGAATTTAAACATGCCCCGACCGAACGACCCTATCAATTTAAAATCGAAACAAAAGACAACTATCTGTGGATACTCATTCAGCTTTTAGGTGGCGGAAAAGTGGAGATAACACCTGCCCTTTATGTAAAAGACGGCATGGTTTATTGCTACCATTTATATGATAAAGAGAAAAATTTTTCGTTAGATTCCGGCAAGAGTTGGCTTTTCATGCTTGGCATTGCTGAAAGCCATTGGCCCAATCTAGCTGCCGAGTATCCATTACTGCAAGATATAGGCAAGCTCGGAACGGATGGAATGGGACATAAACAATTAGTCGGTCAGACCGCTATTCAAGCAAAGTTAATGGCCGCCTTGGATTCGTTAAGCCGCTTTGAATTCCGTCCGTTCAGTCTTTCTTTTCGCTTGGCCGCTTGGAACCTCCGATTATTCAACCTCGTTTTTCAGGAGCTCAAGTCGCCCGCTACGGAAAAAGAAGATCATAATATTACCTTGTACCATAAAGCGACTCGGTATATACAAGAAAATTTTCGGGAAGAAAGCCTCAACACCGCGGTGGTAGCAGATGCCATGCATGTCAGCGTGCGGAAACTAACCCGTAGTTTTGAAAAAAGACCGTTTACCGTTACGGGCTATATACAAGAATTGCGGCTTATGCTCGCGCGCGACATCTTGAGAGACTCGCAGGATACCATCGCGAGCATCGCATTCGGCTGTCACTTTTCTTCCGACAAGCATTTTAGTCGCCTATTCAAAAAGCGATTTGGCCAAGGACCAAATGAATACCGTCTCGCGATGCAGGGAAACGTATCCTTTAAATATAAGCGGTAATCTATCGTTATGCGTCGTTGCGCAATCAACATGCGTTATGCCTTAAACAGCATGCTCTAATTTTAAAACAGCATGCTTTATACCTTAAATAGTATGCTTCAATTTTAAAACAGTATGCTTTATACCTTAAATAGCATGCTCTAATTTCAAAACAGTATGCGTTATGCCTTAAATAGCATGCTCTAATTTTAAAACAGTATGCTTTATACCTTAAATAGCATGCACTAATTTTAAAACAGTATTTGTTATGCCTTAAACAGCATGCTCTAATTTCAAAACAGTATGCTTTATCTCTTAAAAAACATGCTTTATAGTCGTAAATACTCGCCCCAAAAAAAACAGCTTTCAAACGGTTCAAACTGATATTCTTAGGTTTTTTTACTCAGGTGACTAAAACGGCAAAAGATAATGCCCTTGTGCGCAAAAGTTGGCCGTCACAGACCCCAAGTTTGCTGAGCACCTGTTCTATATTTGACGCTGTAAACAATAATTTTTTAACCCTTTAATTTTTATCATTATGGCAAAGCCTACTTTATCTTCAAAAATTGGAACAGCGACAAAGCTGTTGACGTACGCAGAAAACGTACTGCAGAAATCCAAAGACAATGCGGATCTTTTCACAGATGCTGCAGAAACTATCCTCGAACTGGAAGCCGCGATCGAGATCTACAGAAATGGTCTAACCGAGTCTACTTACCGCGATATGCGACAAGTCGTCCTCAAAAACCAACAGGCAGAGGTGCTGAAACAGATCCTGTACCGCTATTCGCTCTACGTGGAAACAGTCGCCAACGGTGATCCGAACCTTATTTTGGCTTCGGGATTTATGCCAAGCAAAAGCACAACTCAGCCAATTGGTATGTCACCAAAAGCAAACGACTTGAGGGCAGAAGTCAAGCATCCAGGAACCCATTCCGTGAATGTTCGAGTCAATGCTTGGAAACCGGCAAAGCTTTATCAGTTTGAGTTCCGTCAAGCCGGCAGCATGGATGGATGGACACCGATTTTGAGCACCAAATCCAGAACTGTGATCCGGGGCTTGGAACACGGTCAGGAGTACGAGTTTCGTGTGACCTATGTCAGTACGGACCCGACACCAAACTACAGCGAGATCGTGCGCTGTTATGCTAGTTAATCTAGCCTACTTCAGGTATTCCGGTTCACGCCGGAATACCTTATTTAAAGGTTAGCATATTCCTATTTCGATTTTATTTACGTATTTTTAAAACTCAAACAACCGACATGAAGACCATCTATATACATCATCCTCTACGTGACATCACCTACAAATCCAAGAACGAACGTTATTTCATGGATTCGGAGCGGCAGGCACTACTGGATTACCGCACGGCACACGACGACACCTGGCGGATGAAACTACGCTTCGAAAAGGCAAAAGGAGATGTACTTCTGACACAAAACCTACTGCATGATATCGATTATGAACGGGAGGAGCTGCAAGAGATGTTGGCATATTACACTACACAGATTGATCTCACGGATGTCGACATCGCCCATACCATAGAAATCCGGTTTCAAGTAGAACTGCGAGACTTTTATCTCCAGGTACGTAAACTGCACCAGCGCATCATCAAATTCTACGATCATGTAGCTGCACTGGAATCCGAATACAACGAACTGATTGACACTTACTTTAGATCGAGTAAACCTATCGACCCTCTCAATTTTAGCATATTAGACGATATTTTTAAATTCCATGAAGACCGGGAAACGAATATAAAATCCTTAGATAAAGATTTACAGGAATTTCTCCAAACGCTTAACGCGGTATATGCTATCTTGGACGAATACATACAACTATACAATGAATTTTCCCAGCATTATAGCGCAAGCCTGCAAAAAATAGAACACTTGATGAAAGCTATGCAAAAGCTGAATAGTATTTGGGGTGATGAGGGATAAGTTATAAGTGATACGTATATTTGCGTAACGATATAGGCATGCAAGAACGTATTTTTTCGATTGATAACGAGGCGACATTTAACGAGGTTTGTTTAGCGGTATACCATTATCAAAAGGTTAATTGTCCCGTTTACGGCAAATACATTGATTTATTAGGCAAAACGGAAACAGCTATTGACCATTACACACAAATTCCTTTTTTACCGATAGATTTTTTTAAAACGCAACAGGTACTTGCTGAAAGACATCAAGCTGAGATTACGTTTACCAGTTCGGGTACGACCGGTATGGTTACAAGTCAGCACCATGTAGCAGAGATCTCTTGGTATGAAAAGAGCTTTCGTACGTGTTTCCAACAGTTTTACGGCAATATAGAAGATATGGCAGTACTAGCGCTTCTTCCCTCCTATTTGGAACGCTCCGGATCTTCACTCATCTATATGGTTGACGATCTCATCGCCCGAAGCCAACAGCCATCGTCGGGTTATTTTTTATACAACCACGAAGACCTATTTAACGCGCTTCATGAACTGCAACGGAAAGGTATAAAAACACTTTTAATCGGCGTAACCTATGCACTTCTGGATTTCTGCGAACAATATCAAATTGATTTTCCAGATCTTATGGTGATGGAAACGGGCGGCATGAAAGGGAAGCGAAAAGAGATGATTCGGGAAGAGTTGCACCAAATCCTTGCAACGGGCTTCGGGGTAGAAAAGATACATTCGGAATACGGCATGACCGAGCTACTTTCTCAAGGCTATTCCTTTGGAAACGGGATTTTCCAAACACCATCCTGGATGAAAGTTTTGATGCGCGATACCAATGACCCGCTAAGCCTTGTTGAAAACGGTAAAACAGGTGCTATCAATGTGATTGACCTCGCCAATTATTATTCTTGTGCGTTCATTGCTACCCAAGACCTCGGGAAATTACATACCGACGGTTCCTTTGAAATCCTGGGCCGTTTTGACAATAGCGATATCCGAGGGTGTAATTTGTTGGTACAGTAACTAAAATCACTGCAAATTCGGATCATTAAACGTATTCCCTGCTTTCATATCTCCGGTGTCGTAACCTTTTTTAAACCATTGCACACGCTGTTCAGAGGAGCCATGGGTAAACGATTCGGGATTAACATGACCATGTGCTTGCTCCTGCAAGTGGTCGTCTCCTACTGCCGCCGCCGCACGCATACCATCTACAATATCGTCATACGTCAGTTCGATATTCGAATGGTTTTTGACGTGATGCGCCCAAACACCAGCATAAAAATCGGCTTGCAATTCTGTCATGACCGACACCTTATTGTATTCGCGCTCACTCATTTTTGCACGCATAGCGTTGGTCTGTTCTAATACCCCCAGTATATTTTGTATATGATGTCCTACTTCATGTGCTATAACGTAGGCTAACGCAAATTCTCCCTTTGCACCATATTTTTTTGACAGCTCTTCATTAAAGCTTAAATCGAGATAAATCTTTTGGTCTCCCGGACAGTAAAATGGTCCAAAGGCCGATTGTCCAACACCACATCCTGCGGTCTCGACGGCACCATTATATACCGTTAGTTTGGTGACGGGGTAATCCAATCCATTGGCTATAAAAATACTTTTCCAAACATCTTCCGTACTGCCTAAAACGACATCCGCAAAATCCAGTAGCCTATCTTCTTCGGGCGTAGACTGGTATTCTCCCTGCTCAGTGGGGGCAGTTTGCTGCATCTGATTCAACAACTGCTCTGGGTCACCCCCTAATAAAAAACCAATAATCAGTACGATGACGCCACCAATTCCGCCGAGTGTCAGCTTCTGCCCACCACTCATGCCTCTTTTATCTTCGATATTACCGCTTCTACGGCCGCCTTGCCATTTCATAATTTTTTATCTTCTTTTTTCGAGAACAGAAGCAAAAACCTCGCCGCTTCGGATGTCTTTTTAAAATATTTATTTTACCCGCTTCCCGGCTTTATTGAGAAACCAAGTCCTGGTATCTGATCCGTATACATTTACTATTCCCTCGTTAAATACAGGAAGCCCTGAACTTGTAAAGCTAGAACCGGGATCATATTGATATGGGATAACGGTCTTTCCAGATTTATCAATAAATCCCAATTTTTGATCAGGATATCGCTCGCCGTATTCCTCCTCATACCCTACTGTCATTACGGTAGCGGCCAAACCTTCGGAAAAATAACCAGCAGCATCGAATTTATAAGGAATAACAAGGTTACCAGCTCGATCGAGATATCCCCATTTGCCATTATGTTCTACCGAGGCTAAGTCCTCAGAGAAATGGGTAGTATATTTGTATTTGCAGGGTATAACAAGCTTCCCCTGTTCATCAATAAAACCATATAAATCCATACCGTCACCTCCAGTTCCCAATCCTACTCTCCGCCTGCCATCTCGGAATTTATCATCGGTATATGAATAAGTCGGTGATACGATAATCTTCCCCTGCTGGTTAATAAAACCATATTTATCGTTTACTTTTACATACAGTAATAAGTTTCCGACGTATGGATTATATGCTTCAATCATATCATAAATAACGGGTAATATCACCTGTCCCATACTATTGACGATTCCGTATTTGTCGTTTATCATGACTTCATGTAGCCCAGATCCCTCTATAAAATCTGACACTTGATTAAATTTCGGTTTAACAACCACGTTGCCCGATTTGTCTTTTACGCCATATTTTTCAGTATGGTCATCATAGAAAAACTCTTGGGCTGTTCCCTCAAATAATCCTAGTAGGGCTATTGCGCTTAAAATAATCTTAATTTTCATAATAATTGTGTTTTATTAAACAAATTCGTTGTCTGGTATTTGATCTTGATAAAACTACCAAAAAAAAAATTCATAAAAATACCCTATAGTGGGTATTTCTGTCCGCTGAATCTTATCTACTAAACAAAAGCTTCCTTATTTTTTCGTATTTTTGCAGCTCAACCCGATTATCATGTCTTTAGAACAACAGCTAATAGCGAGAAGTAACAATACGTGCGAATTATGTAATAGCACAGCAACATTAACGATATATAGCGTACCGCCAACCGAACAGCAAACAGCAGATAACGTTATCTATATTTGTAATACTTGTTTAGATCAAATTGAGAAGAGAGAGCAATTGGACGCAGAACATTGGAAAGTACTTTCTGAAACGATGTGGTCCGAATACCCAGCTGTACAAGTAGTAGCGTGGCGCATGCTGAGTAGGTTACGACATGAAGGTTGGGCGTCCGATAATCTGGACATTTTGTACCTCGATGATGAAAATCTGGAATGGGCAAAAAAAACGGGCGACCACGAACAAGAAGGAACCGTACAGTTTCATGTAGATAGTAACGGTACCCGCCTCTACGAGGGAGATACCGTTGTACTTGTTAAAACACTGGACGTGAAAGGATCTTCTCTTTCGGCGAAGTTGGGAACTGTCGTTAAAAACATTCGTTTAGTACCTGACAACCCCGAGCAAATCGAAGGTAAAATAGAAGGGCAAACGATTGTTATCTTAACCAAATACCTCCGTAAAGGATAACAATCTTCTTACGCCAGCATATCAATCGATCAGCGTATCGATTTCTGTAGCTACCGAATCCTGCATTTCATGAACCATTTCATCCGGTTCGTTAAGATTATAGCGGGATCTATCCATCTCGCTCACCGGCCCGGGAGAAACGGTATCTGTATCCACATCAGCAGAGCTGCCATTCCCGCCTGAACAGGAGGAAAACATGGCCAGTGCCAGGAATATAATGCTGTATTTTATAGTCTTGATCATAGTCATTCTTTTTATTTTCAAATTAAAACGTTATTGATGAAGTTAGAAATTTAAATCGTTGCTCTTCCCCCAGTTGCGGGGATAGTCGCTCCCGAAACATAAGACGCCGCATCGGATGCCAAGAATATGTATACCGGTGCTATTTCCGCTGGTTGTCCTGGCCGCCCCATAGGGGTATCCTGTCCAAAATTCTCATGATCGGGAATCGTGCTGGGAATTAAGGGGGTCCACACCGGTCCGGGAGCCACAGCATTCACCCGTATCCCAGACCCATCCTGTAAAAACATTTGGGCCAAGCTCGACGTAAAATTTTGAATAGCCCCTTTCGTCGCGGCGTAAGGCAGCAAACTAGGATTGGGATTATACGCATTCACCGATGTTGTATTAATAATCGACGAGCCGGGAGGCATATGTTTTTTTGCATATTTCACAAAATAGAACATGGCACTCATATTGACCTGAAAGGTTTTATTCCATTCTTCTTCAGAAATATCCTCCACACCATTATAACTCATTTGATAAGCTGCATTATTAACCAATATGTCGATTTTACCGAATTTCGCGACTGTCTCGTCAACGATTCGTTTACACAACAATTCATTCCTTATATTTCCTTTAAATAGCAATGCGGTACGTCCCGATCGTCTTACCCAATCACGCGTATCAAATGCGTCTTCATCCTCGATATCATCTTTATAAGAAATAACGACATCTGCTCCCTCACGCGCCATTGCTATAGCAACCGCTTTACCAATTCCAGAATCCCCACCGGTTATTATCGCTACTTTTCCTATTAATGTATCACATCCTATATAACTCTCTTCCCCGTGATCAGGCCGCGGCTGCATAGCCGAAGTTACGCCCGGCGGATGTTGGTCTTGTTTGGGAAAAGGTGGTTTAGGATATAAATCCTTTGGATTACCTTTTTTATATGTGTTCATATGCTATTCGTTTAAACATTCCTAATCTAGTGGAGGTGTGGGCATCATCTGTTGAACGGTATCCAAACTATCTCGTTCCAGCGAATCAATAGGCACAATACCTTCGTTTAATGGCATATCTTGCTCTATTGGTGTATCCTGGATATTTTCCCGCTGGTTGCCACTGCAAGCATATAATAAGCCGGCCGCTACAAATAACTGTGTATAAAAAATAAGCTGTTTCATGAGAATTTGTTTAATTTTTAGTTCTACATTGTATCTCTGTGTGGTGTTTTCTACAAAGAAATTAGTAGAAAAACACAAAATAAACGATGGCGAGGATGATGACGGCAATAACGATTGTCCATTGAATGGTTCGAGCCGCGGGCTTATCATCAGGTTCCTCTTTTGCAACTTCTGGCACCTCTTTCCGTGGCACGCCGTGCATGGATTCATCCATTTCCATTTCATTTTGATCTCTGTTGTCTTCCATAAGATTGTTTTTGTTCGTTGATATAAAAACAAACAGTTCGACATTTAGGTTTGAAAACCACAGGATAACAAGTATTTATACGCTTTATAAATACATTTAGATGTCCATAACACGTATTTTTATCTAGCCAAACCGTATAAAAGCCCAAAACATATTCAGATTTACAGCGGTTCACTCTAAAAGATCTCAACGACAAGTATAAAATAAAATTGTTATGACAAAAAATCACGGAAAGTCTATTAAAGACGATAAGAAGTATGAGGCATTACGGGATGAAGGAATGAGTAAAGAAAAAGCGGCACGTATTGCCAATACACCAAACGCGAGTAAAAAAGGTGGCAAAGCAAATCCTCTGGATGACCGTACAAAAGAAGAATTACTGCAAGAAGCAAAAAAAATTGGTATTTCAGGTCGTCATAAGATGAACAAGTCTGCACTCGTTGATGCCATTCGAAACCATTGACAGATTACAATGGATACAAAACAGGAGACGTTATTGGAGGAATTAGCAGAATCGGGTCTTCGCTATTCTTCCTCTCAAGAAAAAGGATATAGTCGAAAGGCTAAAGGAGACTCTTTTATATATTTAGACAAACAAGGTCGTCCGATTAAAAATAAGCAGATATTATCCCGTATCCGTTCCTTGGTATTGCCTCCTGCTTGGCGGGAGGTTTGGATTTGTGCATCTCCAAATGGGCATTTACAAGCAACCGGACTCGACCTTAACAACCGCAAGCAATACAAATACCACCCCAAGTGGATGGCTTTACGCAGTGAAAAAAAATTTTCGGACCTATTTATATTCGGCAATAAACTTCCCCTTTTGAAAAAACGGGTATCAAAAGATTTACGAAAAAAGAAATTATCGTGTGATAAGGTGTGTGCGCTGGCTATAGCCATTATGGATAAAACATCTTTCCGCACCGGAAATAAATATTATGAAAAAAACTATGGTTCTTATGGATTGACAACTTTACGTAACAAGCATATTCAACAAATCTCTGCGAACAAAATATTCTTTAAATTTGTCGGCAAAAAAGGTGTTGCACAACAATGCTATTTACGGGAAAAAGGGTTAGTTAAGGCTTTGGCGAAAGTCAAAGATATCCCCGGACAAGTACTTTTTCAATATTATGACGAGGAAGGTAATATAAGGCCTCTCGACTCCGGCACAATCAACGAATACCTTAAGGAGGCTATGTTAGCAGAAGTTAGTTGTAAAACGTTTCGGACTTGGAATGGCTGCCTGTTAGCATTGTCTTATATGGTTACATTGCCTCTCCCTCTCCATGCTACCGAACGGAAAAAGAACACTATTCATATCATTGATCATGTTGCGCAGGAATTGGGCAATACGAGAACGGTCACCCGTAATTATTATATCCATCCAAAAATACTTGCTGCTTACGAAGATTCATCCTTAGATAAGTGGATAACTACGCTTCAGCGGAAACCCCAGGTCGATGAAAAAACGGTACTAAACCGATTAATGAAATTGCTAAGGGAATAAAAAAGCCAGTAGAAACTGGCTTTTTTATAAAAATTTTAAGCGGTTTCACCGACATTCGCCTCGGACATTGCTATTTCCGTCAACAATTCATCGGTCTCTTTTTCTTCCGCTAACGTTTGTCCCAGCAACTCTTTTACTTCATCGTGTCCCATCAATTTTGCGTAGGTAACAATACAGCCGTAGCTAGCGATTTCATAATGTTCTACTTTTTGTGCAGCGGCGATCAATGCGGCGTCTACCACTTCGGGACTATCTTCAAACTCTTCGATAATCTCCTCCGCTTCTTTTAAAAGACCCTCCATGGCTTTGCATTTTTTTCCTCGACCGCTGAGTCCCAGATTTGAAAAAGCAGACTTTAGACGTTCAATATGGCTTTCCGTCTGTCCGTAATGTTCTTCAAAGGCTTTCTTAAGTGTAGGGCTTTCAGCAGCATTTGCTAATTTCTTCAATCCTTTTAATAATTGACGTTCTGCACCCAGAATGTCCCGCATTTCATCAACTAAAAGTTCGTGTAGGTGTGCATTTGGCATGTTGCCGTTTTCTTTTGTCTGTGCCATAACGTTTATCGTTTATTTGTCAATATAACAGCTCATAAACGCGATAGTTCCGTGTTTTTTTATTTCCCGTAGAATTCCCGGCTAAAACCGTAAAAAGGTTAGAACCAACCGTATAAACGCTTAATTCCATTATTTTTTGATAATGTAGCTATACAAAAAGAGGCTGTCCCTTTTGAGAGACAGCCTCTTTTTCATCCAACGTACTGTTAGTTTTGCAATTAAAAACAGGATGGTATATTAATCCAAATTATTTAACCAATCCTCTACTTCCTCTTTTGTCTTGCCTGTTTTTTTCTGCAATTTTCCTAACAATTCGTCTTCTTTACCTTCTGCATATAACAAATCGTCGTCTGTTAAATCGGCATATTGCTGTTTAACTTTTCCTTTTACTTCGTTCCAACGACCTTTCCATGTTAATTTATTCATTGTTTCCTCCTTTTAAATTTATTGTCTATTTATAGAACCAACATATCTTGTTTTTGTTCTGGAATTTTAAAAAAATGACCTTTTTAATTTTACCCCTTTACCAATTTTCGTTATACGTTATCTATCTAACTTTTAGATGTTACACGAGGAAGCCAAGTAATCAAATCCCGAAACAGGCTGTTACAGGTTTGGATGAGTATAGCGCTCGGATCTCCCGAAAACTTCTTTTTATAGATTCTTTTTTCCCGCTGATAGCGAAATGCATAATAAACAGTTCCTATTTCTCTTTTTTGTTTTGGATTGTTTGTTTTAAAAGCCAAGCCTGTTATACTAATAAACACATCGGCATTAGTGATGGAAGTTCTTGTTAATCCATCTAACATGCGCAAGGTTATCACGGCCGATTCGGCACAATATTTTTCGATTTTATTTTTTGGAACAGCAAGTAATTGTGTTTTGCATTGATCATCATAACAGACCAGCGAACCCAAAAAATAATCGCCGCTGTGAAACTCCAATGACCATAGTGAACTTAAATATCCTGCAGTCATACTTTCCGCACACAAGAGTTTAAGACCATGGGCTTGCAGAAATTCTCCGCACGCCGCCAGCGCTTCGTCGTCTATTTGCATAACCGGCTTTGCTATTATATCCACCATAAACTATTTCAGTAATCCATTTTGAATAGCAAATTTGATTAAGGCGGGTGTATTCTTCGATTTTGTTTTATCGATTAAACTTTGGCGATGCCCTTCCACCGTTCGTTTACTCAAAAACAATTTCTTTGATATCTCCAGGTTAGTTAATCCTTCACCCAGCAATTCCAACACTTCCATCTCGCGTGAGGAGAGTGACAACTCTGCTGGATCCATTTTATATGATTGGGCTTCTTCCTTATTAATAAGTTTATCCACCAGTTTCATCGTAAGCTCCTCACACAAGTAACGTCCACCTTTAGCCACATGATTTATACAAAAAAGCATTTCGTCTGCTGTGACATTTTTCACCAAATAGGCTCTCGCTCCATATTGGAAACTTTGTGCGACATAGTGTTCCTCATCCAACATAGACAATACAATCACATACATCTTTATACCTCGCTGATTCAATTCTTTAATCAACTGCAATCCATCCACATTATCCATGGTCAAATCCGTAATTAAAATATCCGCTTCTACACCAGCTGTTATCAAATCCAATATTTCCCTACCACTGCCTACATCTGCTACGACTTCAAAATTAGCTTGCGCGTCCAAAAGAAGCTTAATCCCGTTTCGAACCACCAAATGATCTTCGGCCAATAAAATTTTCGTCTTTTCCATTTTTAATTTAAACCTTTACTTCTCTTCGCTTTTTTATGGATACTGCTTCTTCAACAACTAAACGCCCTTAATAGTTTACGTATTTACCTAAAAAAAGCTATAGGAGACTGACCAGCGTTATGCTATCCGTTTTGTATTCAATGCAATAGCCCATTTATCGTACTTACATCGTGGGCATACCGGATCTTCCAGAACAGTACCATGCTGCTGTATACACCCACAGTGCATGCAAGCCAATACACCGCCGCCAAAGGTCGCTATATCGACTTCCTGATAAGCATCTGGAAATAATGGCAAACCAAACCTCATTTCCGCATCGGTATAAAACAACACACTCATCGTACCATCTATTTCCAATACCGCCGTTCTGACCTGTCCTAAATGTTCAATAGATTGATTACGTAATTCCGCAAAAAATTCCATGGTAGAAAAATCCTCGTCTTTTTCACTTTTTACATTAAACATGCCGTTTTTAACCACCGTCATCTCTTTACCCTCCAGTATTCGATGCACGGAAATTGATCTTGCTGCCAGCCACGTCAATATCTTATAGATCGCGATGACGACCGCAAAAACAACTAAAGCGTAAAAAACAGGGATATCTTCTTGAAACATCGGGTCACCCGCAGCCGATCCTAACCCTAATATAATGGCCACCTCAAATAAGGTAAGTTGGCGTACACCTCTTTTTCCCGAGATACGGAGCACTAATAAAATCATCAAAAACATAATGGCAGTACGGACGATGATTTCCGCAAGAAAGAGCCATTCACTACTTCCTATAAGCATGTTTTTGATGTCAATACCAAACATATATTATTTACTATTATCAATAAGACAACATAGATACAAAATAGTTTGCACAAAAAAGGAGCTGCAATAGAACAGCTCCTTCTCTTGGGTTAACAAATATGCTCTTTTAAAGTCTTTTTACCCGTATATTTCTAAAAAAAACTTCCGAACCATGACCGAGGAAACCGATATGACCAGATTTTCTCCTTAATCCGGGATGATCTTTACCATCCAACGTTCCATTTTTTGAAGCTTCCGCAAGGTCGCCATCGAGGATAACGACACCGTTAAGTGTTACTTTAATTTTATCCCCTTGGACACGGATTTCTTGTGTATTCCATTCCCCCAACGGCTTCATACCTTCGCGTTTCGCCGGGATGATGCCATAAGCAGATCCATGATACTGGTGTTCTTTTAGATTTTTATAAACTGCTGCATCGTTATCTAAAATCTGGATCTCGGTACCGACATATGCCGCATCTCCCTCTAGTGGAGTACGGATACCGACACCATTATTGGCACCAGGAGTCAGTTTAAATTCAAAACGATAGACAAAATCAGCATATTCTTCCTTCGTATATAGATTTTTGCCAAACTTCGCATCGGGGTTCGCCCTGACATAGCCTTCCGGGGTTATTTCGTAAGCTGATGTTTCTGTCCACTGATCAAGATCACGCCCATCGAATAGCATCACAAAGCCTTCTTCTTTTTCTTCATTGCTTAACGTATACGTTTCTTTACGGGCTAATTCTTTTACATATATATCCCGATACCATACCCGGGAACCGTGTGCCTGAAGCTCGATCTGTTCAACTGGGAAAATCGATTGATGGCGATCCCAATAGTTTTCAAGTATGACATTGTCCACCACTAATTCACCATTTAACCATACGCTCACGTTCTCACCTACCATACGGATTTTAAAGGTATTCCATTCACCCAATGCGTTGTCGGCCACTTTCAGCGGTTTAGATGGATGCCTCTGGTTATTGTATAGACCGCCAGACCCAACTTCTGCACCTACGTTTGTGCGCGAAATGTCCCATATCTGAACCTGCGGTGTACCGCGAAGGTAAACGCCGGCATCAGGTTCTTTCCCATTCGGATCCAGCTTCCAGTCCACCAACATTTCAAAATCCCCATACGGCTTCACGGTAGCGATGTTATCACCCTCTCCCGAAAAAACGAGTTCACCATTGGTAGCCCTCCAGCTATCGCGCATCTTTTTATCCGCAGCAGCTTGCTTTTGCTCCAGCTCCTGTGGAGCCATCGTCGCACGCTTAATCGGATTCTCAACCAATCCTTTCCATCCGGTAAGATCCTTGCCATTAAAGATAGATGAATAGCCTTCTCCTGCCGGCATTTCGGTGAGATGGCGGATAATAGCTTCCCGTAAATATGAGCTTTCGTTCCCTGTCAAATTCTCCATCGCTTTGTTCAGGATATTACGAACATCTGTTCCGATAAACGCATAACTATCCGTAGCGATGTTCAATGCGGTATTGGTGGCGGCACCTTTCAAGTCTTTGTCGTCCATGTATTGGGCTGCAAACATCATCGCCTGATAAGTACCAGTTGCTTGGAGGTTGCTCAATACGGTACGCTTTTGTGCCGTATTCTCTGCCAGCTCAAAAGCATCTTTTAACAGCAACGTTTTCTGTTCATTGGTATGGTCGCTCGCATTGATCTGCTTGACTAGACCGTTAAAAATTGCACCAAAATGTTCACTAACACGTTCCGATCGGGATAACTTGATCAATGTCGGCAATACTTCCGGATCAGACCAATTCGCC
Source organism: Sphingobacterium corticibacterium (assembly GCF_004208525.1). GTDB lineage: Bacteria > Bacteroidota > Bacteroidia > Sphingobacteriales > Sphingobacteriaceae > Sphingobacterium > Sphingobacterium corticibacterium. The sequence goes on from NZ_SGIT01000001.1 coordinate 1,490,164, forward strand.
AATGCGAGCAAGGCCGAATTTTTGAGTTCTTTGTTTTTCAAAAAGCTTTCGACAGTTTGCAATGATTCCGCTCCACCTAAACCTGCAAATACCGGGAAAATTTTAGCAGAAGTTGGCAAAGGATTTCGCGAGGTCTCTACCGCCAACTGACTTATTTTCGCGTCCTTGTCACTGCGTGCGTTCAAGGCAATGACCAAGGCCTCCTGCACATAACGCGCATCACTTTCTGGTGTATTTGCCAATATGCCAATCAACACGTCTACGTCTTCGGGATTCACCACATTGGGTAATGCTTTCAATGCAGCGGCTTTCACGTTGTTATCGCTGGCCGTCAACAGCGGTAAAACCACTTTAGATGAATTTGCATTGGTGCGGGTCGCCAATACATTAAGCAGCGCTACCTGTGTTTTGGTATCCGCTCCGGTAATCGCCGCGTTTATTTTGTCAACAACCGCTGAATCTTTCGACGACAAGAGTAATGCTTCGATAGCTTGCGTTGTTGCTTCATCGGCTTCCGGTAGCTCCGAAATTAGATAATCTGTACTACCATCACTAGATAGTTTAGAGAGTGTATTTAAACCTGCAATTTTTGCTCTCGTATATTTTAGACTGCCCAATGATTTTTGGATATCCGGAACGAGTGCTTCCGTACCCTCAGCCGCTAGGTAATTAAGAATACTCTCTTGTACCTCTGGTGATGATTTGCGCAACGTACCGATGAGTTTTTTAGTATCCGCGTCTGTTCCATTTTCTGCCAGCAGGTCCAATGCAGCTGCACGGTATAATGGTTCACTGCTTGTCGTTGCCTTCATAAGCTGTTTACGTGCCTTTGCAGGGTTCGCTCTTGTTAAGAGTGTTAATGCGCCGACTTGTAACGTTGGGGCTTCTGCTTTTGCGGCTTCTTTAGCGACGGTGTTCGCTATCGAAATTGCCTGTTTTTGCTGCCCTTCGTCCAACAGGTTATTGGCATAGTCCAATGTCAGCCCGCCGATATTGGTTTTATCAAATTGATAATTGACTTCCTTCAGCTTTGCCAGAAACACCGGAGCCGATTTCGTTCCCGCAATTTTACCCAATGCCGTGTAAGCGTTGCGTTGGTAATTCTCCGAAGTATATTGTGCTAACGTAGCAATAATAGCTTCTTCGTCGTTTTTCGAACGCAGATCGCCTAAAGCACCCACGATAGCTATAGCTGTTTTTTCAGATGCCGAAGACGTCAAGGCATTGGACAACGCCTGCGCCGCTTCCGGCGTACGGATACCGTTTAACGCCATCGCCGCTTTATCAACCAAATATTCGTCTTTTAAGTACGGAACAAGCGCATCGATCGCCTCATTTTTTGACGCCTGCTTCATCAATTGCAATACAAAACCTTTGTTGTCTTTATCTTGCAATCTATCCAACGCTAATATCAATCCCTGGGAAAAGACTTCGCGTTGCACTTCCATACCCGGTTGCATCACATAAAAGGAATAAGAATTGGCCGCATATTCCGTTGCCGCATTACTTGCCCCCTGCGGTTTCAAGCCGGTAAGTAGATTTGCTATATCCTCGGCCGTGAAGTTTTGGAGTTCCTTCATGGCAGCGGTAAATTTGTTTATTTCGTCAGCAGGTTGTTGCGCCAACACATCCACAATTTTTGTTGCGGAAGTTCTGTTTGCCGGTTGTTGGGCGTATGCCGCGACCTGTATAAGCAACAGTGCTGATAAGGTATTAAATACTTTTTTCATTTGTTTTCCGATTGGTTCATCTAAATAATCCAAGGACCACGCATAGGTTGGTCAATTAATCTGTTAGCCGCTTCATCATCCACAAAGGTTTGTTTGTCGGAGTCAAATTTCAACGTACGGTTTAGGCGTAATGCCGCCAACCCTAAATTAACCAGCGTAGCCGAATAATAACCATTCTGTTCATTTAACGCAAATTTCTGTCTTGTCCGACAGGCCTCGACGAAATCGGTCATCTGCGGAGCAGGGTCTGGATATTGTGCGAGTTTCCGCTCCATATCTGGGATGTCCGAAACGAAACCTTTATACAATTTCCCTTTCGGTCCTTCGATATACGCCAATCCTTCTTCCGTGCCCGCTCCATCCAATACGATCTGACATCCATCCGCGTAGGTGTAGGTAATTTTTCGCCAGGTTCCCACAGCGTCCGAATGCTGCTGAGGAGCATCCACTTCGATCGTTACCGGACTTTCGTCATCTTTGCCTAAAAAATATTGCACAGGATCCAGATAATGCTGCCCCATATCACCTAACCCGCCTCCGTCATAATCCCAATATCCACGGAACGTAGTATGCACGCGGTGCTTACTATAGGGTTTATATGGAGCCGGCCCCAGCCACATCTCGTAATCCAATTCCTTCGGTGCCTGCTCTACAGGCAGATCTTCCCGCCCCACCCAATAGAACTTCCAGTCAAATCCGGTATGTTTGCTGATCGTTACTTTTAATGGCCATCCCAACATACCCGTGTCCACTAGTTTCTTGATCTTTTTAACAGGCACGTTCATGCCATAAAAGTTGGCATCAAAGCGAAACCAAGTGTTTAACCTAAAAATGTTTCCGTGTTGCGCTATAGCTTCTTTCACTTTTTTGCCTTCCCCAATGGTACGCGTCATCGGCTTTTCACACCAGATATCTTTACCCGAACGAGCTGCTTCCACAGCCATGATACCATGCCAGTGCGGAGGTGTCGCAATATGTACAATGTCCACTTCGGGGTTCTGAATTAATTCCCGGAAGTCGTGATGTTCTGTCACGCCTCCACCGAGAGCCTTCTGCGCCAATGACAAGTGCCTGGTGTCCACATCACAAATGGCTACGGTTTTTGTACCGGCATATTTAAAATGCCCTCTTCCCATAGCTCCTACACCGATTATTCCTTTTGTTAAATGGTCACTGGGTGCCAAAAAACCATTACCGCCGAGTACATGTCGCGGAACTATGGTAAAAGCTGCCGCACCAATCAACGTCGTCTTCAGAAAATTACGTCTTGATGTTTTGTTTTCACTCATGCTTGATTATTGATTAAATTAGGTCTTAAATATTCTTTATGCTTTGATATTCCACGGCTATATGCTGAGTTCTTAACAGCCAAATTATGCTATTTTTTTCAGTAAAACAAAAAGATAAATTATTTTTTCTATAAAATTTGTTAAGTTAACATAAAATTTAAAAATAAGATCTATCTTTATTAAAAATTTTAAAGAACAATAACTTCTAATTACATCAGATGTCACTAGCCGACCCTATACTTGGTACTATTCATCAAGACATTGTTGACATGGGGAATGTCGACCGGAAAAAATATGTTCAAAAAATTAATTTAATAAAACAGTTATACGAAAATGGCGCATCCTCTATACTAGAACTTTTCACAAAACTTGGTATAAGCCATCCCACGTGCCAAAATCTAGTGACAGAACTTATCGATCTTGGCCTGATAGAAAAAAAAGGGAAGGGTACATCTGTAGGCGGAAGAAAACCAGATCTCTATGGATTGAAGGATGACTCTTACTATGTCGTTAGCATAGACATGGAGCGGTTCCACGTACGGGCGGCCATTTTTGATAACAACAACAATAATGTTAGCGGCATTAGACAATTGTCGCTTTCCATTTCCAAGGATATATCCGTTCTAAATACGATTCGAGATTTTATTGATGCGCTGATCCGGGATTCAGACATTGATACAAGCAAAATACTTGGAATCGGAATGAGTATGCCCGGCTTGATCAATAGTAAGGAATACATCAATTACACCTATCTTTCCGAAGGGGATTTTAACTTGAAAGAGAATCTCGAACAAATGTTTCCCTATCCGGTATTTATTGAAAACGACGTCAAATCGGCTACCATTGCTGAATCTCGTCACGGATTGGCCAAAGACCGACAAGACGCACTGGTCCTCTTATTGGATTGGGGAATTGGTTTAGGCATTATCATGGATGGAAAAATCAGAAAGGGAGCTAAAGGATTTTCCGGTGAGATCGGCCACATGCCTTTTGTAGATGACGGCGCCTTATGCTACTGCGGGAAGCGAGGCTGTCTGGAAACCGTAGCCTCTGGAATCGCCCTTGCCAGAATGGTAAAAGAAGGCATCAAGTCGGGACAGCACTCCCTGCTAAACCGCTTATCCGGGCAGGAAATCAATGAAATAGAGCCACATATCGTTATCGAAGCCGCCAATCAGGGCGACCAATTTGCGATAAGCATGTTGTCCAAGCTCGGAAACAGCTTGGGCAAAGGTATTGCTACCCTTATACAGCTGTTCAATCCAGAAGTAATCATACTCGGCGGGAAAATTGCAGAAGCCAAACAGTACATTACCATTCCCATTATCCAGTCGATCAACACATATAGCATGGCAAAGATTCGAGAAGACACGAAAGTCACGCTCTCGGAACTACGGCGTGATGCAAGTTTAACAGGAAACATCCACATTGTGATCGACGGCATACTAGAAGCACAGATGAAGAAAGCAGGTAGCTAAGCTTATACGCCACATATTTTATACTCAATCCCTAGATTCTCACACAATTGTTGATATTTAGCAGGTATGCTATCGCTGATAATCATGTCTACTTTGGATAAGGCGGAAATCTTACCCAAGCTTTTTCGGTCGAATTTCGAAGAGTCGGCCAAAACGATGACCTTGTGTGCTGATTCCATCATCCTACGATTCAACAACGCTTCTTGTGCGTTTGTTGTCGTAATTCCAAATTCCGAATCGATACCATCAACGCCAATAAATAACTTAGAACAAAAGAAATCTCCCAATAAGTCCTCTGCATAACGTCCATTAATAGAAGAAGATGTCTTTCTCACCGGGCCTCCCAACTGAATAATATCTACGCTTTCGTGTTTGATCAACTCCATCGTTACATTGATAGCAGATGTGATCACCGTTAACCGTTCCTGGGGTACAATCTCCCGTGCAAAATACTGCATCGTTGTACCCGAAGCGATAATAATGGAATCGTTTGGTTCCACTAATTTGGCAGCGGCCACCCCTATACACTTCTTTGCTTCCGAATACAAAAGTGCTTTTTCATTTATGGTACGGTCTTTTTGATAGGGATTCACATTGGTGGCTCCGCCATGGGTACGAAATACCATACCTTCATCCTCTAAAAATTGCAGGTCCTTGCGGATAGTAACAGAAGAAACTTTCAGTTCTTCACATAAATCAACTACAGAAACATGACCATTTTTTTCAATTTGCTTGATTATAAACTGGTGGCGTTCTACATTATTCATAGTCCCAAGATACGCATTCCATCCGAATAGTAAATCAAAATAGCACAAAAACTTCAAAAAGTTTCGTTTGTTTACGTTTTTTGTTATTTTTACCGTTAAATAAAAATAACAACGAAACAAATCAAAATGATATTCACACGAACCGAAGCGATAGATGCTATAGAAAACAACAGCACATGGGATATCGCCATCATCGGTGGCGGGGCAACTGGACTCGGCATTGCAGTCGATGCCGCCACTCGAGGTTATAAAACACTTTTGATAGAAAAGTACGATTTTGCCAAAGGCACGTCAAGTAAAAGCACAAAATTAGTACATGGAGGCGTACGGTATTTAGCGAATGGCGACATCAAACTCGTATATTCGGCATTGAAAGAACGTGGTTTAATTTTCCAAAACGCACCTCATGTTTCTTTTGTACAGAGCTTCGTTATCCCATCGTATAGTTTGTTCAACAAACTTAAGTTTCTTATCGGCCTTAAACTATATGATTGGATGGCAGGTCGTCTACGCATCGGCAAATCCGCGTTGTTAAGTAAAAAGGAAGTAGTTGAGAAACTCCCCAAAGTAAAAACGAAAGGGTTACGCGGGGGCATACAGTATTTCGACGGACAATTTGATGATGCTCGTCTAGCGATAAACCTCGCCCAAACAGCTACCGAATACGATGCGGTTACACTTAACTACGCAGAGGCAACTGCCATACGGAAAGATGCTAACGGAAAGGTAAACGGGCTTTCTTTTATAGATCGCGTAAACGGGACAACATATGACGTACAAGCAAAGGTCGTTATTAATGCTACTGGAATTTTTGTAGACGATATTCTTAAACTAGATACGCCCACCCACAAAAATCTGGTACGCCCGAGCCAAGGCGCCCATATTGTCATTGATCAGAAGTTTCTGGGAAATGAAGATGCGCTTATGATACCGGAAACAAGTGACGGGCGTGTTCTTTTTGGCGTTCCTTGGCATGGAAAAGTTTTATTAGGCACGACAGATACACCACTAAATGAGCATCAAATTGAACCCCGGCCTTTAGCGGAAGAAATCGAATTTATCCTTTCTACCGCTAACGAATATCTGGAAAATGCGCCTACTCGCGCAGACATACGTAGTGTATTTGCTGGCTTAAGACCTCTTGCCGCGCCTACCAACGGCGACGGGAACAGTACAAAAGAAATTTCGAGAGATCACAAACTCATCAAAAGTGATTCGGGACTTATTACCATCACCGGAGGCAAATGGACAACTTATCGAAAAATGGGGGAAGAAACGGTGAATTTGGCTATTAAAATAGGGAAACTACCCCAAAGTACTTGCAAGACTAATCACCTACCGCTGCATGGATACACAGAAGATAAACATGCAGGACATTGGCAAGTGTATGGTTCCGACATGGTGGCTATTCAAAAATTAATGGACAACAACCCTGCCTTTGCCGAAAAGCTCCATAAGGACTACGATTTCACCGTTGCCGAAGTAATCTGGGCTTGCAAGAATGAGATGATTGTAAAAGTAGAGGATTTTCTTGCCCGACGGATCAGATTATTACTATTGGACGCACAAGCTTCCTTAGAAGCTGCTCCACTGGTCGCTAAAATCATGGCAGAACAATTAGATAAAGACAATGAATGGTTACATAGTGAGTTGGTAGATTATGAACTCTTAGTAAAAAATTATACATTGTCTTCCGAAATAAGCAACCATAGTAACCCCACATGGGGATAAAGCCTTAAACATGTTATTCGAATGAAGAAAGAATTTATTTTAGCGCTAGATCAAGGTACGACAAGTTCCAGAGCTATCCTTTTCAATAAGAAGGGGGAAATTGAAAACATCGCCCAAAAGGAATTCACACAGCTATTTCCCCAGTCGGGCTGGGTCGAACATGATGCGCAGGAAATATGGTCCTCACAACTTAGTGTATTAACGGAGGTTATTGCAAAAGCCAACATAAAACTAGACGCCATCAAAGCCATCGGTATTACAAATCAGCGCGAGACAACGGTTATTTGGAATCGAAAAACCGGCGAACCTATTCATAATGCTATTGTTTGGCAAGACAGACGTACCGCAGCCTATTGCCAGTCGATCGTGGAAAAAGGTTTGGCAAAAACAATACAAGAGAAGACCGGTCTTTTAATCGATGCTTATTTTTCTGCGTCCAAAATCAATTGGATCCTTAAACACGTCAAAGGTGCTCGCAAATTGGCCGAAAAGGGGGAATTGGCGTTCGGAACAATAGATTCCTGGCTCGTCTACAATCTGACCGACGGCAACAAACATATCACAGACGTCACCAATGCATCGCGTACACTGCTCTTCAACATACATACATTAGCTTGGGACGAAGAGCTCCTAGATATCTTTGATATTCCTGCATCCATGTTGCCTACCGTATGCGATAGTTCGGAAGTCTATGGAGAAACCAGCACGACATTAGGGGCTCGACCAATCCCTATTGCGGGGATTGCAGGCGATCAACAGGCTGCCTTGTTTGGTCAACTATGCACCCAAAAAGGTATGGTAAAAAACACGTATGGAACAGGCTGTTTTTTACTGATGAATATTGGCAAAAAGCCTGTAATCTCCACGCACAAATTGGTAACGACCATCGCCTGGAAAATTGGCAAAGAAGTTAATTATGCGTTAGAGGGAAGTATCTTCATCGGCGGAGCAGTTGTCCAATGGCTACGCGATGAATTGGGCATTATCAAAAAAGCAAGTGATATTGAGCAATTGGCCATGAGTGTAGAGAGTACAGACGGCGTATACCTGGTTCCTGCTTTTTCGGGTTTAGGTGCACCACATTGGAATCCGGACGCGAGAGGAACACTTCTCGGGCTATCCCGTGGCTCAAATGACGCCCATATTGCACGAGCGGCATTGGAAAGCATTGCTTATCAAACCTACGATATACTCAAAGCGATGGAATTAGATTCTCAATCTAAAATCCGGGAACTACGGGTGGATGGAGGTGCCACACAGAATAGTTTCCTTATGCAATTCCAAGCTGATATTTTAAAAACCAATGTCATTCGCCCAGCCATCACCGAAACAACAGCTATGGGAGCCGCATTTTTAGCGGGCTTGGCGGTCGGCTTTTGGGAAGACATTGACCAATTGCAGTCTTTGTGGCAAGAGGAAAGAACCTTTGTTGCTGACAAGAAAAAGAAATATCAACCACAGCTTAAAGCGTGGAAAAGAGCGACAGACACTGTAAAATTCTGGGCAGACTATAAATAAGATATTGATTTTAATCGCATTATTATGACACCTTTTTTAGCAGAGTTGATCGGTACAGCGTCCATGATATTATTAGGCGGAGGCGTTGTGGCAAATGTCGTATTGAAAGGCACCAAAGGCAACAACAGTGGATGGATAGTCATTACGACCGCCTGGGCCATGGCGGTATTTGTCGGCGTGACTATTGCTGGGCCGTATAGCGGCGCACATTTGAACTGGGCAGTTACCATCGCCAACCTCGCCTTAGGAAAGCTGGATCTGGCGACTTCTTTATCGTATATGGCCGCACAGATAATCGGTGCCATGGTCGGTGCTTTTACGGTATGGGTCGTATATAAAGATCATTTCGCTCAAACACAAGATGCCGGAGCAAAACAGGCGGTGTTCTGTACAGCACCGGCTATCCGAAACCTCCCCATTAATCTAATCAGTGAAATAGTGGGCACATTTGTTCTTATATTCACCATTTTGCATTTCACCGATGCCTCCTTGGGTGGAGCCGACGACAGTACGCCTATCGGTTTGGGTTCAATAGGCGCTATACCGGTCGCTTTTCTGGTGTGGGTAATTGGTCTTTCATTAGGCGGTACAACAGGCTACGCTATAAATCCGGCGCGCGATTTGGGACCGCGTATTATGCACGCCATGCTACCCATCCGAAATAAAGCACCTTTTGATGCTGCTTACGCCTGGGTGCCGGTCGTCGGACCTATCATCGGTGCGCTTATAGCCGCTACACTGTATATTACTATTTATTAGGGCAACATACCCCTATCAATCTAGATATTCTTCAGCATGACTATAAAAAAACCGTATTTCAAGACAACTCTTGCTATGGGCACGCTAATATTATCCAGCGCTTGTGGTTCTTTATCCTCCTGGAATAAACCAGTGCAGTATAACGATACGTTCCCCACATTCTCTTATGAAGGGCACCGTGGGGCACGTGGACTTTATCCGGAAAATTCCATTGGCGCTATGAAAACGGCAATTGACCTGCCAAAAGTTACGACGTTGGAAATGGATTGTCACATCACGAAAGATAATCGCGTTGTGGTCTATCATGACCATTATTTGAATCCAAAGTTTGTCCAATATACCAACGGGAAACCACTTGCTGGAAAAGACTATAAGGGAATAATTTATCACTACAACTATGCTGAATTGGCACAATTTGATATTGGAAGTAAATTCTATGAGGACTTTCCACAGCAAAAGAAAGTGCCTACGACCATAGCCTTATTGTCTGATCTTATCGACGAATCGGAAAACTACGCACAGGGAAAAAGAAATACTCCCATGTTCTATAACATAGAGACGAAGAGCAAAGCAGGAAAAGACGGCGATTACCACCCAGATCCACGGCAATTTTCGGATCTCTTATTGCAGGTTATCATCGATAAAGGAATCGCATCCAGAACTGTTATACAATCCTTTGATAAACGCACCATCCAATATATTAATCGGGTCTATCCTCAGATAAAAACGTCGTTTCTGATTGGAGGAGAAAACAAGAAGTCGATCTCGGAACTTGTAGCCGAGCTAGGCTACCGTCCTTTCATTATTAGCCCGCATTATTCGTTAGTTACACCTAAATTTGTCAAAGAGGCTCATAAAGCCGGCATCAAGATCGTCCCCTGGACGGTGAATGATCAAAAAGAAATAGAAAAATTGGAAGCTATCCAAGTGGATGGCATCATCAGTGATTACCCTAATTTATTTTAACAAGCACCGAAAAATCTATGTTTAATATTTTCAAGCCAGCGGCACACAAACCTCAGCTACCGGCTGATAAAATAGACCCAGAATATAAAAAATTACGTCTACAGGTATTCATAGGTATATTTATAGGATATGCTGCTTATTATTTTGTTCGCAAGAATTTTTCCTTTGCCGTTAAAGATTTACAGGATTCGCTGGGCTATACTAAGGCGGAATTGGGTTTTGCCATGTCTGCCATATCAATCGCTTATGGCTTGAGCAAATTTCTGATGGGCAATGTTTCGGATCGAAGTAATGCCCGGTATTTTCTGGCCACGGGTCTGACACTCTCTGCATTAACCATGATATTCATGGGTTTCTCCCCTTTTGCCACATCATCTATAGGCATTATATTCGCACTTCTATTTATAAACGGCTGGGTACAAGGTATGGGTTGGCCGGCCTGTGGCCGCGTGGTGGTACACTGGTATTCTATCAAGGAAAGGGCCACAACGATGTCTATCTGGAATCTTGCGCATAACGTTGGCGGTTTTTTAGTTGGTCCGTTAGCTATATTGGGGGTTGAATTATTTGTAGATTGGCAGGCCCGCTTATATTTCCCAGGCTTAGCGGCTATATTGGTCGCTTTTATATCGATTTTACTGGTACGCGACACACCGCAATCTTGTGGCCTTCCTCCTATTGAGGAATACAACAACGATTACCCTAAAACGTATGACAAATCGCAGGAAAAAGAATTTCGCGCGAAAGATATCTTTTTCAAGTATATCTTTAACAATAAAATGCTGTGGTTTATTGCTGTTGCCAATGCCTTTGTCTATCTGGTCCGCAACGGCATTATCAACTGGGCACCTACTTATCTGCAGGAAGCCAAGCACTTTACTGCATCCGAAGCAACTTGGTCGGCTTCTATCTATGAGCTTGCAGCTATACCGGGTACCATCCTATGCGGATTAATGAGCGACAAGCTCTTTAAGGGACGTCGCGCGCCTGTCACGATCATCTATATGGCCGCGACATTGCTGGCCGTATTTCTTTATTGGATTACACCGGGAGAAACAGCGTGGCTGGTAAACGGTTCTTTATGGGCTATTGGCTTTTTAATCTACGGGCCGGTTATGCTTATCGGTGTTCAGGCATTGGATCTGGTTCCTAAAAAAGCAGCAGGTACCGCAGCAGGGTTAACCGGATTGTTTGGTTATTTTATCGGCGACCTGTTGGCGAATGCCGCCCTTGGTGCCATCGTGGATCACAGCGGATGGAATGCAAGCTTTGAAATTGTATTATTATCCTGTGGATTGGCTATTTTGTTCACGGCCTTTACCTGGAACAGGGAGAAAGTTCTTTTACAACGATAAGACGTTTAAAAACCGTCCGATAAAACGTTTTGTCGGGCGGTGTGTTTATACTATATATACGCCATAAAGAAAACGTCATGACAAAAAGCATATTCCGTCTTTTGAACAAACTAAATAGAAGCATATTGCCGAAATTGTCGGGCAAGGATCCCAGTAAATTGACTAAATGGGAACAAGCTATACTTGCTTACCGCTATTATGTCCTTACGCGCTCACTCGATTAATTGTCTGCTCGGAATTCCGGTACCCTAAACAAAAATAGCTTCTACAACACCTCGTTTTTATCTTTTTTACGCTATCTTTAGACTATGTCATGGATATACTTGGACAATAATGCCACTACAAAGATAGCCCCCGAGGTTTTGGACGTTATGCTTCCTTTTCTACAGGAGTCATACGGAAATGCGTCCAGTGTACAGCACCGGATTGGGCGTGATGCGAATCAAGCCGTCGTGTGGGCAAGACAACAGGTCGCACAGAGGTTTCAGGTGAAGGAAAGCGAAATTTTCTTTAACTCCGGTGCAACGGAAGGTATTAACATGGTACTTCGAGGAATTGCCTATGCGTATGCCCGAAAGGGAAAACATATAATTACTTGCCAAACGGAACACAAAGCAGTTTTGGCAACTTGTGCTCAATTGGAACGAGCTGGTATAGAAATAACGTACTTGCCTGTTGATCATAACGGTGCAATAGATTTACAGCTTCTCCAAGACAGTATTCGGCCTGACACCATCTTGGTATGTATCATGGCAGCTAACAATGAAACAGGCGTGGTTCACCCCATCTCAGCGATAGCGCAAATCTGTCAAGAAGAAGACGTGTTGTTTTTCTGCGATGCGACACAACTGGTTGGTAAACAAGACATCAATTTACAGCAGATCCCTATTGACATTTTAACCTTTAGCGCACATAAATTCCACGGTCCCAAAGGTGTAGGTGCACTATATGTGCGTCGCAAACGTAAACCCATACAGATACCTCCGTTAATATCCGGCGGGCAACAGGAAAACGGTTTTCGCGGTGGAACCTTAAATGTACCAAGTATTGTAGGCTGTGGAAAAGCATTGGAAATTGCCGGCGCGCATCCAGAAACCCGGCATTACCGTGACGACCTAGAAAAGCAAATCAAGCAGCTAATACCCGAAGTCATCATCCATGGTGAGCAGGCTCTACGATTAGATAACACTAGTTTCATTGCTTTCCGGCACATCAAAGCTGCGGAAATCATGACCAGCCTTCCCAACATTGCACTCTCCTCTGGTTCTGCCTGTACTTCGGGCCTTCTAGACCCATCACATGTATTAAAAGCGATGGCTGTTAGCGACGAAGATGCATTCAGCAGCATCCGTATCAGCTTAAGTAAATATACTACGGCAGCAGATATCCAACAAACCATGGACAGCCTGGTCGATGTCGTCCAAAAGTTACGCTCATCCTCACCCATCTGGCAGCTTTTTAACAAAGGAGTGCTCTAAGAAAATATTTTTTGACATTCAGCAAACCGCGAAAAATTGGAAGTATACAAAAGAATAACGATTTTTGTAAAGGCAAGAAAGAAAAAACGATGAACGAATTGGTAACGATCACAGATAAAGCAAAGCAACGCATCGAACAGATCATGCAAAAAGAAAATTATGACGACAATTACTTTGTGCGGGTTGCCGTGGAAAGTGGTGGATGTTCCGGTCTTTCTTACAAGTTATCGTTCGACAACGAAGAAAAAAAAGGAGACCAGTTTTGTGAAGATAAAGGCGTAAGAATTTGTCTCGATATCAAATCGTATCTTTATCTAGCAGGAACAGAGTTAGATTACTCCGATGGACTTAACGGAAAAGGTTTTGAATTTCATAACCCGAATGCTTCACGTACCTGCGCCTGTGGCGAAAGCTTCTCTGTATAAAAGAATAATAAACGCCTCTGTATAAACGAGTGACAAAATCCTAAGCTATTTTTTAGTAAAATTTTCAAAACATCCTTTGTTTTGTTATTAAAACCTTTATTTTTGCTGATAAAATTTAAAAAAATATCAATCTTCAAAATCTGGATTATGGTATTTTGAGGGCTAGCATTTTTATGGGACGTAACTTACTAAAGACAGAACAAGCGATTACGTTTGTTAAGCATACTTTTTCACAGAAATTAATTCAGGCATTGAACCTTATTCCGGTTTCTTCACCGCTTGTTGTACTGGATGGAACAGGCATTAATGATGACCTAAATGGCATCGAACGTCCTGTTGGATTTCCGATCAAATCATTAAATGAGCAACGTGCTGTAGTCGTCCATTCTCTTGCAAAATGGAAAAGATTACGTTTAAAAGAACTGGAAATTGAATCGGGCGAGGGTATCTTAACCGATATGCGTGCTTTACGTCCTGATGAAGACTACAGTCCTATTCATTCGATCTATGTTGATCAATGGGACTGGGAGAAACATATAAATCGTGAAAACCGTACTTTCACCTATCTAAAAGACTCCGTATTAAAGATTTATCGGGCGCTCTACGAGACCGAACACGAGGTAGAACAACGATATCCTGCCAAACAGGCCGTTTTACCAAAAGATATACACTTCATCGCTTCAGAAGAGCTACTGGCAAAATACCCCGATCTTACCCCAAAGGAACGCGAAAACGCTATAGCTAAAGAATATGGTGCTGTTTTTATTTATGGCATCGGCGGAGAACTAAGTAACGGCTTTGCACATGATGGTCGTGCTGCTGATTATGATGACTGGAGTACCGATAACGAAAATGGATACAAAGGGTTGAATGGAGATATTCTCGTGTGGAATCCTATCCTACATACTGCTTTTGAACTTTCTTCTATGGGTATCCGCGTCGATAAAAAGGCACTGCTACATCAGTTGGAGCTAAGACAAAGCATGGAAAGAACACAGCTTTCCTTTCATAACATGTTACTCAACGATCAGTTGCCGCCATCTATCGGCGGTGGTATCGGCCAGTCGCGTGTTTGTATGTTTATGCTCAAAAAAGCCCACATCGGAGAAGTACAAGTAAGTATATGGGATAATGAGCAACGAGATATATTGGCATCGCAAAATATTAATTTGTTATAACTTTCTTCGATAGTCCTTTTTTGATCCGTTATTCCTGCATCGGCGTTGGTAGGAAGCAATAGCTAATTATTGTTATATTTGCATCATTATTTGGAAAGATAAAAAAACGATATGATTATACAACCACGTGTAAGAGGTTTTATTTGCTTGACTTCCCACCCGGAAGGAACAGCTCAACATGTTAAACAGCAAATAGATTATGTAAAATCTAAAGGTAAAATCGAGAATGGCCCTAAAAAAGTCCTGGTAATTGGTGCTTCCACAGGTTTTGGTTTGGCTTCACGGATTACCGCGGCCTTTGGTTCAGATGCCGCTACCATTGGCGTGTTTTTTGAAAAGCCCGCTGCTCCCGGGAAACCAGGTACGGCCGGTTGGTATAATACTGCCGCCTTTGAAAAGGAAGCTTCTGACGCTGGACTTTATGCAAAAAGTATCAATGGGGATGCTTTTTCGGACGAAATCAAAAAACAAACCATTGATCTTATAAAGGAAGACCTTGGACAGGTGGATTTGGTCGTGTATTCATTAGCTTCCCCACGTCGTACTCATCCAAATACCGGAGTAGCCCACGCATCCGTTTTGAAACCTATCGGACAAACTTTTACGGATAAAACGGTAGATTTTCACTCCGGTGTGGTTTCAGATATTTCCATCCAACCTGTAGAAAGTGAAGAAGATATCCATAACACTGTCGCTGTAATGGGCGGTGAAGACTGGAAGTTTTGGATAGCGCAGCTGAAAGAAGCAGGTGTATTGGCAAATGGCGTGAAAACAGTAGCCTATTCTTATATCGGCCCAGAACTTACCTATCCGATCTATAGAAATGGTACAATCGGTAGAGCAAAGGATGATTTGGAAGGTACTGTACCGGTTCTCAACGATCTATTACAGGATATAGGTGGTATTAGTTATGTTTCGGTAAATAAAGCTTTAGTAACGCAGTCAAGTTCGGCTATTCCCGTTGTTCCACTATACATCTCCTTGCTCTATAAAGTAATGAAAGAAAAAGGCATACATGAGGGCACCATCGAACAAATGCAACGGCTATTTGCTGACCGTCTCTATGCGAACCGCGAAATTCCGTTAGATGAAAAAGGACGTATTCGGGTAGATGATTTGGAAATGCGGGAAGACGTGCAAGCAGAAGTGGCTAAACTGTGGGAACAGATTACGACCGAAAATTTAGAGCAGATATCTGACATCTCCGGTTACCGTAATGATTTCTTTAACTTGTTTGGTTTTAATTTCGACGCGGTAGATTACGACATGGATACCGACGAAGTCGTCAACATACCCAGCATCAAAGACTAGCTAAAAATTTATTAAATAAATAGATAAGGGCAGTAAGATCATTATTCTTACTGCCTTTATTATTTTTTATGCCTACCTGTTGCCAATAGAAGAAATAAATTGAGAATTAATACATCAAATTTCATCTAAATAATTGCAATAACACCTTAATATACAATTAAAAAAATACGTAAAAAAGAATTTTATCTATTTGATATTTCCAATATAAATAGCCAACTTTACAAAAATAGAGTATAACAATCGATTAAAAAAAACCTACCAACCCATGGCGAAAAAGAAAAATAAAGTGATTGAAGAATCAGAAATTATTCCGGCAAAAAAAACACGTAAAATTGTAGCTGGACCCATACGCGATAAAGAACGAACCAAGCGTAGATTAATAGCGACCGTAGGCAAGGTATTGCAAAAGTATACGTATGCAGGGCTTACCATTACGAATATAGCGAAAGAGTCTGGTCTAAACCCTAAGCTTATCTATCTCTATTTTGGAAATTTAGATGGGCTGATAGAGGAATATATCCTAGAAAAGGATTTTTGGGCAGGAAAGCTTAAAACACAGATTACCGAGCTTGCCGAAAGTTCAAAATCTCTTCGTGCAAAAGACGCTAATGATTTATTCCAGTTACAGTTTGATTCGTTCCTGAAAGACAAATCCATGCAGCGTATTATCCACTGGGAAATGGGTGTAAAAAATAAGTTATTGCGAAAAATTGCAGACGAACGCGAAGAAGTTGGTAAGAATGCCCTTGACCTTATTTCCACCCAGTTTAAAAATACCGACGTAGATATTCAAGCTACACTGGCTATTATTCTTGGTGGAATTTACTATTTGACATTACATGCCAAAAATAATGGCAGTACAGTGGGTGGCATTGATATTAACGAAGACGAAGGCCGGGAACGCATCGAAAAGACGATGGAAAGATTGATTTTTCGGGATTTTGAAGATGCCGAAAAGAAAAAAACATCCAAAGGAAAAAAATAACGCGTATTTTTGCGTATGTCTATATTAAATCAAAAATTCAATACGGCGCATGATACTGCGCCATTTTCACAAATAAAAAACGAAGATTATATTCCGGCATTTGACATCGCCATCGAAAAGACAAAGGCCGAAATCTATGCTATTATCAACAATTCCGATAAGCCGACTTTCGAAAACACCATCGCGGCAATGGCCTATTCCGGTATGGAACTGGATCGCATATCCAACATATTTTTCAACTTGCACTCCGCAGAAACCAACGATGAACTTGACAAGATAGCCCAGGAAGTCGCTCCAAAGTTATCCAAGCTCGCTAACGACATCACATTGAATCCGCAACTATTCGAGCGAGTAAAAGCAGTGTATGACCAAAAAGATCAGCTTTCGTTAAACGGCGAGCAACATACTTTGTTACAAAAATCTTATCGTGATTTCGTTAGAAACGGCGCTTTGTTAGCGGAGGAGAAAAAGGAAATATTACGTCAGATCGATGCAGAACTCTCTGTATTAAAGCTAAAATTTGGAGAGAATGTATTGGCGGAAACTAACGCGTATCAATTACACATAACCGATGACCAGGATTTGGTAGGTTTACCGGAAGGTGCAATAGAAGCTGCACGAGGATTAGCTGAAATACAAGATAAAACAGGCTGGATATTTACACTAGATTATCCAAGTTACATCCCCTTTATAACCTACGCAGACAACCGGACGCTTCGACGTGAAATTGCTATTGCTGCCGGACGTAAAGCGTTTCAAGATAATGAATACAACAACACGGAGAATATCCTTAAAATAGTACGCTTACGTTTCCAACGTGCCCAATTGCTAGGGTATGATACACACGCCCATTTTGTATTGGAAGAGCGCATGGCAAAGCAACCCGCAAATGTAGAAGCTTTCTTAAATGATTTGCTACATAAAGCGAAACCAGCTGCCGAACAAGAACTGCAGGAACTCCGTACTTTTGCAAACAATATGCATGGCATAGCACAACTTGAGAAATGGGATACAGCCTATTATAGTGAGAAGTTGAAACAGGAAAAATTCAATTTAGATGATGAGTTACTAAAACCCTATTTCCAGCTTGAAAAAGTAATGGATGGTGTCTTTACCATCGCCCATAAACTTTATAACCTGCACTTTCATGAAATACAGCATATCGATAAATACCATGAAGAGGTTCGCACATTTGAAGTCACCGATCATAACCAACATCTAGTGGCTATATTTTATGCAGATTTCTTTCCGAGAAAAGGTAAACGTAACGGTGCTTGGATGACATCTTTTAAACCACAATATTTTAAGGATGGTCAGCATGAGCGACCGCATATATCTATTGTATGCAACTTTACACGTCCCACGGCTACGAAACCTTCTTTACTTACGTTCAACGAGGTTACGACGCTCTTCCACGAATTTGGCCACGCCCTACATGGGATGTTAGCCGATACCACCTACCCTACTTTATCCGGAACATCGGTGTTTTGGGATTTTGTGGAGCTACCGAGCCAAATCATGGAGAACTGGTGTTACGAAAAAGAGGCGCTCGAACTATTTGCTAAACATTATCAAACAGGTGAAACGATCCCCATGGAGCTCATTGATAAGATTAAGGCTTCGGCCTCGTTTATGGAAGGCATGGCCACTTTACGTCAACTTGGATTCGGATTATTAGATATGGGCTGGCATGCGCAAGACCCGACACCTGTCGACAATCTCAAGGCTTTTGAAAGTAGCTGTTTTGCTTCTACGCAACTGCTTCCCGATGTTACAGAAAACGCCATGAGTCCTTCGTTTTCACATATTTTTAATGGAGGATACTCTTCAGGCTATTACAGCTATAAATGGGCAGAAGTATTAGATGCGGATGCGTTTGCCTATTTTCAGGAAAAAGGGGTTTTTAACGAGACCGTAGCCGACAAATTCAAAGAGAACATCCTTTCTAAAGGAGGGACAGAACATCCCATGACGCTTTACAAGCGGTTTCGTGGAAAAGAACCTAGCGTAGATGCATTATTGAAGCGGGCAGGGTTAATTAAATAATCGGCATAAATCTGACCTAAAATTTTATACAAAAATAAAAAGCTCGATTCCCATAAAAATAGAATCGAGCTTTTTTCTATTTCCAATATCACCCCTTACTTAGCAACATTGTTTTCGACAGTCATCCCTCCATTCCGCTTCGGATACCATAATGATACCAAATATACAGTCAGTACTGCCAGCGGAAAAGAAATCAACGCCGGATTTTCCAATTGATGCCATGCGCCCGCAGCATCCAACCCATATTTATCCCACATGGTGGGCGAAGTAAGAATGATCAATAAAGAGGAAACAATACCGACAATAATAGATGCAGCAATTCCTGTTTCGGAGGTTTTCTTCCAAAAAAGTAAAAACAAAATCGCCGGTAAATTGGCCGATGCTGCGATGGCAAATGCCCATCCCACCAAAAAAGAAACGTTTATTCCTTTGAATGCCATGCCCAACAGAATAGCAAAAATCCCAACCGCAAATGCGGCAATTTTTCCTACTTGAACTTTCCGGTGGTCGCTTAGGTTTTTCTTTAGATAGACATCAATAAAATCGTGTGCAATCGCGCCAGAGGAGGCTACGATCAATCCGGCTACAGTACCTAATACGGTAGCAAAGGCCACCGCCGAAATAATGGAAAAAAGCACGGCACCAAATGCACGTGCCAATAGCGGTGCCGCCATATTACTGGATTCTACATCCAAAACGCCATTCACCGCCGAACCAAGTCCCATAAACAATGTCAAGATATAAAAACCTCCGAT
The DNA here is from genome assembly GCF_004208525.1 of Sphingobacterium corticibacterium. Lineage (GTDB taxonomy): Bacteria > Bacteroidota > Bacteroidia > Sphingobacteriales > Sphingobacteriaceae > Sphingobacterium > Sphingobacterium corticibacterium. The sequence continues at coordinate 1,509,935 of NZ_SGIT01000001.1, forward strand.
AGCAGCTATCGCCAAGATAGTCGACTTCCGGGCATCACGAGGTGTTTTAACGGTATAATAACGTATCAGAATATGTGGTAAAGCCGCTGTGCCCAAAAATAACGCTAACATCAACGATATGAAATCCAATTTACTCCAGAGATTCGCATCACGACCAATTTTATATTTAAGTCCTGGAAGCATAAAGGTTGCACCAGCTGTAGGTTCCTGATAATAAACGGATACTTGATCCTCTCCATCCGAAAATTTGACTTTTAGAAACCGGACAATCTCACTGCCTTGCAAGGCTGATAAGAACTCAAATGGACTGACTGATCCCGTTTTTTGCACTTCCTGCCCGTTGACCACAATTTTGCTCATGTGCCCCACTTGATAAAAACGACGGTTTTCTTTTGGTTCTCCGTTGTATAATATTTGTCCATTCCCCTTCTGTATAACCGTCAGAGCCTCTTTCAACCGATGCCCGTTCTGATCTTGGGTCCAATCAAACCATCGTTCAACTCCATCTTGCGAAAGCTTGACAAATGTTTTATCACCTACGGCCTGCTGGGTAACGACGTCCCAACCGGATACAGTCGTCACTTTTTCATTTTCCACTTGCGGGGTAAGTTCCATGAAGGTATAATGGCTACTACTACCTTTGAAATCCGGTGTTAAGGTCAATCCGTTTTTGAGGATAAAGAATGTCAGGACCAATGATAGCACAATTAACAACCCTCCTTTTAAAAACTGCACATAGGTCGTGGAAGCCATCCCGGCACTAGCTACGATAACAATCACAATAGCACCGACCAACAGCACACCTGCCCAATGTGGCATACCAAGAAGAGGCATCACCAAATCGCCCGCTCCTACCATTTGAGGTATAAGATAAAAGATAGATACAATCAAGGTTCCGATGGATGCGGACAACGTTATTGCCCGCGAATTGAACTTGGCATTCAGCGCATCGGTAAAGGTGTATTTCCCCAAGCGTTTGAATGGTTCGGCAATAAGAAATAAAGCGACAACCCAGCCACCCAGAAAACCGATAGCATACAAAAAGCCATCAAAACCCGATATGGCAATCATCCCACATATCCCTAGAAAAGAGGCCGCCGATAAATAATCTCCAGCAAAAGCAATTCCGTTGACTCCCCAATGGATCTGCCCGCCAGCTGCATAATAAGAAGAAGACGAACGGGTCTTCCTTCCAAAATAAAAAGAAAGTCCTACAACCAACCCAACAAAAATAAAAAAGAACAACAGTGCTATATACGAAATTTCATAAATCATATAGCCCCTCCCTCTTCGACCTCATCGGACTGTTCGGTTTCTGCCTCATCTTCGTATTTGGTACAATAATAATTGTATACGACACCCAGAATAACGGCAAAAATAATAAGCCCAATCCCATATGCCAAAGCCAGATTAAGCCCTCCGAGCACTTGGAAGGCCAACAATTCGTACTGGAAAACACCAATCAATACAAAACCTGCATAGCAAATCAGATAAATAAAAAATAAGCGTATACCCAAAATGGATTTTCGCTTGGTCAGACTTTCTTTTTCTGTAGACGTGTTGTTAACGTGCATAATAATATTTGGAACGGTTTATAAATTGAAGTATAAACAAATGTAACCAAAAACAGGAAAAGTTTATATATTTTTTAAAATTAAAATCCGAGTCAGTACAGACATTAAATGATAGATTTTTCCGAAGGATAGTATGCGTTGACAAAATCGTCTAGATATTCGGCACCAATAGGAAGAGGTGTATCATCATCCAACAGATAAAACTGTTTCATCGCACGGGAAAATTTCATGACTTTGTGGATATTAACAACATAACTACGGTGCGCTTGGATAAATATATTGCATGGCAATATCGACAGTAATTCTCTGAGTGTGGTACGAGCTCTTATCTTACGCTTATCGGATAAGTGAAAACAGACATAATTTTTGTCACTTTTCACCAAACCTACCTCAGAAAAGATAATCTTCGCATCAAAACCTTCCTTAACGTCTTTCACAAAGATAAAATCACTTCCAGACACTCCGTATTGATTCACTTTTTTTATCACCCGGTTTATAGCTTCTGCTAAGCGGACATAGTCAACCGGTTTGGGAATACAATCATCTGCCTCTGCACTAAACGCATCCATAGCGCGTTCGCCATATGCAGTTACCAAAATGACTGCCGGACGAGGATCAATCGTCCGAATCAAAGAAATACCATCAAACCCTTCCATAACGATATCTGAAATCAATAGGTCTACGGGATTATTTCGCATATAATGAAGAGCGCGAATACTATCCGTTTCTGTACCTACCACGATCAAACGGCTATCCGTCTGTAAATAAGTATATAATACGCGTAACATGACGGGATCGTCATCCAAAAGAAATACACGTAATCTAGCGCTAGGCTGATCCATGTTCACTTTTTTTAATCGTTAATTCTACAAAGAAATACCCGAAGCGCGCGCCGTAACGCAAGCTATAACGTTGCTGCGCTAAAAGATCTAAACGTTCCTGAATACTAGATAATCCAATACCGCTACTACGTCTAAATCCGCGCTTATTTTCGAATTTGTTGATAGCAACAAAGGTGAACATATCGTCTTGACAATCTATTTTTATTTTAATGGAGCGCCCAGTATCGTTCACGGATGCATATTTTAAGACATTATCCATGAAACTCAAGAGTAAAACAGGAGGCACCTTATGTCCATCCACTGTTCCCTTTTTCACATATTCTACCACATCATTATTTCCATATTGGAGACGTAAGACATCGATTAAGCTTTCCACTTGATTAACTTCCTCCCGCAAGTTGATCATTGTCAGCCGAGCGTGCGTTTTCTCGTAACTATAACGCTGAACACTTCCCAATCTACCCAATGATCTTGCGAATTCCCAATTCCCTTTCAACGCCAGTTGATTCGCAACCGAAGAAAGGACATTGTATTGAAAGTGTCCATCCAAAACAAAGCGTAATTGTTGCTCTTTGAGTTCACTATTCTCATTTTTTTGCTTTTTGAGGACCGCAATGGACCGAATCCCCCACAGGATTAACCTAAACAGAAAAACATGTACCAATAATTTACAATATTCTACAATTAAGGTAGAAAAGAGATCGATCCATGTAAGTCTATACTCACTGTTGTAAAACACAATATCGTACAATGGGAACACCTTATAAATCATAAGGTACGTGATGCTCACCAATGTGGGATAGAATAAAAGCAATAGCAAAAAACAGAATTTCCATGCGCGTCGGACAGCACAGTAGCCTACTATAAACCACACGGTATAAAAAAGTGGAATGTAAAGCAAAAAGAAACTCGCAGCTGCCACGTATATATTGCCTTCGAATTCGCTCGTTTGATTACGTGAAGCGGTTAGCCAATAATGGGCAACCCACCCTAAAAGATGGATAAGGACGTTGGTAGGAACTCTAAGTTCAGCAATTTTCTTCATCGCGGTTGAATAAGGTAGTGCTTCTCCCGCTAAAATTACAAAAAAAAATTTAACTCTTCATCTGTCTTGTTAAGCGTTTCCACTTACGCATACACAAAAAAGACAATTTACCAATCTCCTGACAGGTGTACCGCGGACTGATCATCATATAATATCGAGTCCCGACACGGCAAGGCCAATATGACTGATTTCGTCTTCTTTTGTTGTTCCGTTCTCTCTTTCCCGGCATCGTATGGACATATAGCCATCCCTCCCACATCTCCGGCTTTACAGAAATAACTTCTTGTAAATGATCATATAATCTTCGAAATACACGCGTTGTATAATCTTCCAATGGCTCCTCCTTACGGGGAAAGATAGTGGGATAGCTTTTATAAAACGTATCATCTGCCTCATCCAAGGAAGAAAGGATAGGATAAATGGGAATATCCCGCTTATGGGATAATACCGCTAAACCTTTACGCACGACAAGATTACAATGGAAAAAGGAAACTTCTTCGTTATCCGACTCATCCTTGGTAGGTGCTGCTCCATGATTACCATCCATATAAACGACAATATGATAGCCATCGCGCAACGCAACTAACATTTTAAGAAGACAGTTACCTGCATCAGCATCAATCAACTGTAATCCCCCTACGTCTTCCATTTTCGCATGTTGTGCAAACAGATACTCACCCTGCTCCGCTAAGATCTCCCGAGACATGACCACCGCCACGTTTAATCCTTGCATATACATTACTCTGCTAAGCAAACGATAAGAACCGGTGTGAAAAGTAGCCACGATACCCGGTCGATCTTTTATCTGTTGAATATATGATGTCAGACTGGTCAGAACTTCTTGTTTGACTGGCAACACGTCCGCTAATTGATCGTCCGAAGCACGGTATCTAGAAGTAATTAGACGACGATAGATATCAGGATAACTGACCGTATCTATCTGTGGACAGAATCTATACAGATTCGCGGCGAATAAAGCGTAAAGCCAAGATGTGGCGACATCGCTGTCGTTTGTAGCACTTCTTTCCAAAAAATCCATGATCATAGAGGTTCTTTAATACCCAAAATTTAATCATTAAAAGAAAGTCTGCCCTGAACTGTCCGAGGGCAGGCTTTCCATATCAAGTCTAGAACGTTCTAAAAAAACATTTCGGTTCTTTCCTGCCTGCAGCTTCCAAATCCCAAAATGCAACTATCGTAGGTAATGCCACTTGTGTACGACGTCCTGTAAGTACTCTACGTAACCATACTTTTAAAATCTTCATGTTTTTCAAATTAAGTGTTAATTATTAAGCGTTCATGCTAGGGTCAGTTCCTATGCCCATATCCCCGTCCGGATCGGAGTTGCATGAAATATGGCAAAAAATTAAATAAATATTTTGAAGATAAAGATATCTAGGGATAATGAACATGACATTCGTGATGAAAGTATAAAAGAACGCGACAAAATAATATGTACCTTAAAAAAGGCTTTTAGTCACTAATTCTATACTACTTGTCCTAACCGTAAGTGTAGCAAATCTGCACATCACGACATTTTTCACCCCCAAAAATTAACCTTTTACCCTGAAAAACCTACTTTCTACAGTTTTTTTTGGTGACAAAAATATAATTATCCAATTTGCCGACATCGCGGAACAAAGTTATTCAGTAGTTTCTGATGCCAAAACAAGCGGAGACCGGATTATGAATCTGAAGATTAGGCATCCTTATAGAAACATCTCATGTGGAAGTAAAAAAAAGTCAGGTATTGCTTACCGGGCGATGCAAGCCTGACTTTACTTCCTTTTTCGTTTCGTTCGCGACTGTTCTTTGAAGTATATATTAAACCGTTAACTTTATTTCGCCCAGATTCGGAACATCTTTCAAGTCAAACGGTGTTTCTTGGTATACAAAATAATTCAACCAGTTATTAAACAACAAGTTTGCATGGCTTGTCCAACGCACCAACGGGGGGTTATCAGGATTATTATCGACATAATAGTCTAGAGGCATATCAATATTTAGGCCCTTCTCTAAATCCCTTTTATATTCATCATCCAATGTGAGCGGTGCATATTCAGAATGTCCGGTAAAATAGAACTCGCGTCCTCCTCGGGAAGAAAGAATGGCAAGACCTGCATCTCTTGACTCCGACAAAACAGAAATCTCTTGTTTATCTGTTATCGATGTTTTTAAAATAGTGGTGTGGCGACTATGTGGAATAAAAAACTCGTCATCAAAGCCCCGAAACAAAGGATGTCGTTTTTCTATAGCGGTATGTTTGAATACACCGAATAACTTTTCTGCTAAAGGTGATTTCTCTACACCATAGAAATGATAAAGTGCAGCTTGCGAAGCCCAGCAGATATATAAGGTGGAGGTAACATGCGTTCTTGCCCAATCAAATATGCTCTGGATCTCTTCCCAATAAGATACAGCCTCAAAATCCATCATCTCCACCGGTGCTCCAGTAATAATCATACCATCGTAGAAATCGTCACGCACTTCACTGAATCCCTTGTAAAACATCTCCAAATGCTCCTCAGGTGTATTTTTAGAAATATGGGTGTCTAGCCGAACAAATTCTATTTCGACCTGTAGCGGATTGTTAGATAACAGTCTTATGAAATCAGTTTCCGTCGTTATTTTAAGGGGCATCAGATTAAGAATAAGAACACGTAAAGGGCGAATGTCCTGCGCGTTCGCTCTTAAATCGCTCATCACAAATATATTCTCTTTCTCCAAAAGTTGAATAGCTGGAAGACTATCTGGTATCTTGACTGGCATACTATTTCCCTCGCTTAAGTTAATCTAAAACTGAGTGCAAAAATATAAAGAATTAATTGGAAGAAAAAACATCCGACGGTAAACGCTATCCAACGCATATTAAATGTCAACAATACTTACCAAAAAAATTCACCGAATATTATACCGGATTTACCGAGAAATATCAAATGCTAGTCTAATTGACGTTTTCTCCTCCACAGCAGCAACCTACTTTTGAGTCATCAAAACAACTATAAAACATAAAGAATTAAAAAATAAATATTAACAACATCAAAAACCTTACGACAATGAAAACGACAATTACAACCATCGCAACAGCATTTATCATGATGACGTCATTCTGTTCTTATGCAGCGGAAAAAGTTAACCCGTTGAAAGATCTTAATTCGGTAAATATCATCAGAACATACCTGGAGGCCGCTACCGCAGGTAGCATAACATTCAACAAATTTCTGTTTTCGGAAGACTTTGAGTACCAAAACACGGCAAATAATCTACGCTACAACAAAAAAACCTATACGAATTTTTTAAAGACAAATAAAGGCCTGAAATTCAACTGTGAAACAACCTACGAGATGCTTGATGAGTGTGGCAAAGCCTGTGTCGCGAAAGCCATCATGAAATTTGACAACTTTACACGTGTAGATTATATTACGCTAAATCACAGTCGAGATGGCTGGAAAGTAAGCAAAGTAGTAACGACTTACCCATAGAAACTGGGTATTTGTTTCAATGTTTAGTGAAAAGCCTACAAAATGTAGGCTTTTTATTTTTTCATATTAAAAAGGTGCATCGTCCGGCATATCGTTCATCCTCGAAGGCATCGTAATACCTCCAGCACCAAAACCGCCAGCTCCTCCAAAAGCATCAGACGGTCCTATCGCCGAAAAGTTGTCCATTCCTCCGCCAAAGGAATCCGCACCACCGAAATCCTCTTCCAAATCGACGAACTTAACGTATTTACCAACGAAGCGTAAGGGCACAATACCCGTTTCACCATTCCGGTGCTTGGCAATAATAACCTCTCCTACACCAGCTGTAGGCCGTCCTTCTTCGTCTTCCGTGAGCCCGTAATATTCCGGTCGATAAAGGAATAGCACCATATCGGCATCCTGTTCGATAGATCCCGATTCCCGCAAATCCGACAACATCGGACGTTTACTATTCCCAGGACGGGATTCCACCGCACGACTCAACTGGGAAAGCGCCAATACCGGAATATTCAATTCTTTCGCAACGGATTTCAATGCTCGTGAAATACTACCGATTTCTTGTTCCCGGTTTCCTCCACCTTTCCCCTCACTCTTGCCGTGCATGAGCTGCAAGTAATCCACGATTACCATTTGGATATCATGCTGTGCTTTTAGGCGACGACATTTTGCTCGAAACTCAAAAACATTTAATGCAGGCGTGTCATCAATAATAAGAGGTGCTTCCGTTAGTCTGCCTATCCGGGAATGTAGTTGTTGCCATTCATGATCGGCAAGATTTCCCTTTTTTAATTTTTCTTGTTCGATTTCTGTTTCACCTGCTATCAAACGATTAACTAACTGTACAGACGACATCTCCAATGAAAACACCGCTACCGGACGTTGATGGTCTACCGCAGCATTTCGCGCAACAGATAATACAAAGGCTGTTTTTCCCATAGCAGGACGGGCCGCAATAATAACCAGATCGGAAGGTTGCCACCCGGATGTCATTCGATCCAAAGCTGTCAATCCAGATGGAATACCCGTCAATCCGTCGGTACGGTCACGAAGCGCTTCTAGATTCGTAATCGCCTCCCGCATAATATCATCCATTTTCCGTGAATCACGGCGCAAGTTATTTTGCGCGATATCAAACAATGATTTCTCGGCATGGTCTAACAAATCAAATATATCCGTCGTCTCGTCGTAGGAATTATTTATAATTTCGGTCGACACCTTTATCAGTTCCCGTTGAATATATTTTTGGGAAATAATACGGGCATGAAATTCTATATTCGCTGCAGAAACAACACGATCTGTCAGTTGTGTTATATAATAGGCACCCCCCACCATTTCCAATGCTCCCATTTTTCGCAACTCTGCGGTTACTGTCAATAAATCAATGGGCGAAGTCTGTTGGAATAAGTTAAAAATGGCTTCGTATATTTTTTGATGTGCTTCTTTATAAAAAGAGTCCGGTTTAAGAATGTCGATAACTTCACTAAGTGCATTTTTCTCTAGCATGAGCGCCCCTAAAACCGCTTCTTCCAAATCTAAAGCTTGTGGCGGCAATTTACCCAATCCACTTACTAAATTGTGGAGACTAGCCCGTTTCTTAGCAAAATTAGTTCTGCCCCCCGCATTGTTCGAAAATTCATTCTCTATCGCCATTCCAAAAAATTCTTCTGTTTTAGTGTCCGTGTTGATCGCAACGAACAACAAAAATATAAAAAATAAACAGGAACAATCCATCTATTTGTACACACTTCGGAGTATGTTAAAAAAGCTTCATTATAACTCCCTTGCGGATACGGGTTTCCACACCAACGTTTTCCACACCTCTTGTTAATAACGTGTGGAAACAAAAAAAAGTCTCTTTCAATCCAACAAGTTATAGGAATGTTAATAACTTATGATGGTGTTTAAAACTCCTGTTCACGATAGTGGTTAAACCGAAAATAAGGCTATCAACGGTGTTCATATTCAGTACCAAATAGTTATACCTATCCACGATTTTTATATCCTTTTCTTTTAAAAGGATGATATAGAACGTATCTTTGCTGTATGGCAAACGATACCCGAACAATAAAACCTTACAAAGCACAGGAAGGTGGAAAAAAAGAGCAAGTAGCAACCATGTTCAATAACATATCCAAAACGTATGATATGTTAAACCGGATGATGACCATGGGTATCGACAAAATTTGGCGCAAGAAGGCAATCCGATCACTACGCAGCATCACGCCACAGCTTATGTTAGATGTAGCCACCGGCACGGGTGATTTTGCGTTGGAATCCATTCGAATATTAAATCCTAAAAAGATCATCGGGATAGACATTTCAGCAGGTATGCTGGATGTCGCTCGAGAAAAAATAGCGAAAAAAGGATTACAAGAGCAATTCGAAGTTCAACTAGGCGACTCGGAAAAACTGCAATTCGAAGACAATACATTCGACGCGGTTACGGTAGCTTTCGGTGTCCGTAACTTTGAAAATCTAGAACAGGGACTTGCTGATATCCGTCGCGTATTAAAACCGGGCGGTAAGGCTATTATCTTGGAGTTATCCAACCCGACCGCCTTTCCCATAAAACAATTGTATCATTTCCATTTTCATAAATTAACACCGGCATTGGGCAAGCTCATATCCAAGGATTCGAGCGCTTATTCTTATCTTCCAGAATCTGTTGCAAACTTTCCGGATGGCGACAGATTTGCCACCATTACACAGAAGGTGGGATTTAGGGATACAAAAGTTAGACCCCAAACGTTCGGTTTCTGCACAATTTACGAATGCACAAAATAGTAATTTTTCCATAGCAAGGAAAACGATAATCTATCATTTATAATTCATACGACATGTCATTAGAGCAAAAAATCAACCAGGATATTAAAGCGGCCATGATGGCTAAGGACAACGCTAAACTACGTGGTCTCCGCGCGATCAAAGCAGCTATATTATTGGCAAAAACAGAGAAGACCCAAGTGGACGAGCTCCATGCGGATACGGAAATCAAGGTATTACAAAAACTGGCAAAACAACGTAAGGAATCAGGAGATATCTACAAAAATCAAAATAGGGACGACTTGTACCAAATCGAGATGGAAGAGCTACAAGTCATAGAAGAATATCTGCCTAAGCAATTAGACCGATCTGCCATTGAAGATGTTGTGAAAGGTATTATAACGGAGGTTGGAGCAACATCCATCAAGGATATGGGTAAAGTAATGGGTGCTGCAAATCAAAAACTTGCCGGAAGCGCAGATGGTAAAACGATATCGGAAGTCGTAAAATCGTTGTTAAGTTAAGCTAGATGAGAAAAGAACAGAGCAAGGGAGAAACCTTATCCCTGCTCTTTTAGTCTTGTACCGTTATCCTTATCACGCTCATATGTGCTCATATGTCGCTCTTTTTTGGCCGGATAAATATCTTCCAACGTAATCATAATCCCCGTTTCCTCTACTTCTCCAAATTCATCATTCAATGCCGTACCAAACGTGCGCATTGTTGGTGATAAATTCATATATGTATTAATAAGTGGTGGAATATTTTCACCTAATTCCCGAATCTTCGTATTAAGCAGCTTATACCCTTCTTTATACGCTAAATCATCAAACATCCCCACAAAAGGCGTAATATCTGTTTTGTAGTTTAAGTTCAAATGTTCGAATGGAACAACTAATTGATCTTTATCCGGAAAATAATGCTCCATAAAATAGATTAACAAATCCCGTGCTGTTTCATTATAATGTGGATACATGGTCACTTTCCCGAACAAATACTTTACATCCGAATTAATAACAACCAGCGCACCAAGCCCATCCCATAAATTATCCAAGGAAAATAACCCTTTTCTATTATCTATCGAGGGTTGGAAACGGGGTTGTACCCAAGAGCGTCCAAGTTCCAACGTGTACGGTAAAAACTCTTTTTTAAACTGATCAGAAAAATGGAAATAATGTGCCGTAGAGAGATGAAGATTTCCCTCTTTGTCTATTGCATCTATACACTTAATAACACGGTATCCGGCGATGATCTCCTCTTCCTCTGGGTTCCAGGCAATAAGTTGGTCATAGTTATGTTCACATGTATCATTCTCGTCAATATCGAGCGGCAGTCCTGTGCCGCCTCCTGCCCCGCGAAAAGTAACCTCCCGTAGCCGGCCGATTTCACGCATAATATGGGGAGCTGTATGATAGTTGATTAAATAGACCTCATTATTTCCATTATTGGTATAGCGTACAAAAGCATCTTGTGTTAGCTCCGCTTTAATTAACGCTCTATCTACCGGTGGTATAATCTCCTGCATATATTATTTTTTGTCTCCCATTCTGTATACTATCTCTCTCACATGATGAGCCCATTCGCGTTCGTTTTTTGATCGGTCAAATTCCTGATAAGGAATTCGTTCTCCTACACGAATGGTTACCGTATGATTTCGTTGTGAGAACATCTCATCCGGCAAATATAACATCTCTATGTTTACTTTTAATCCTAATTTTTGTCTTAGTCTAGCTAAATTATAGAAAAAATTAGAATTTTTACCATCGATATAAACTGGTACGATGTCTCTTTTATATTTTTTTGCTTTGCTAATAAAACTCTTCTTCCATTCCAGATCCGTAATCTTTCCACCTAGTTTGCGTGAAACTAAACCTGCTGGAAATACTAACAATGCGTTATCGGAGGCATAAGCTTGATCAATTGCCATAATTCCACTCTTGACCTGCCCTCCCACTTTATTAACCGGAACAAAAAGTGGTTCCAGATTCCGGATATTCATCAATATATCATTCACCAAAAATTTGACATCACGCCGATGCCGACCAATTGCCTGCATGATGGCAATGCCGTCCAATCCTCCGAGGGGATGATTAGAAGCAAATATAACACTATCACTCACTGGGATATTCTCCGCTCCTTCCAGCACCACTTTAACACCAAGATCTGCTATTAAAGCATCAACGAAATCTAATCCATATAGGTCTCGGAACCGGGTCATGATATCGTTAATCTCGTCTTCATGGATGACACGTTCCAGATAGCTAATCAGCGGGCTAGGAATCCATTTTGCTAGCTTCGGACTTTTCTTTCGAATTACTTCACGAACCTGAATAAATTTTACCTGCTCTTCTTCTCTCGCCATTTGCTTATTAATAAATTCCGTGTTTGCATCATTATTGGCGTAAAAATAATAAATTTAAATTTTAATGATGTAAAAAGTTATTTACATGAATAGTATACGGGATACCAGTAATATTGCTAATTTAGCATATAATTAAACGGGCCCGTAAAACGGTTTTAGGTTTTCGTTGTTTAATTTTAAAACAGTTCGTCATGTATATAGGTGAAATTATAGCAAAGAACTATTTTGACGTCCAATCCGACGATAGCATTGGGTTTGCATTAGATAAAATGAACGAACTCCATACGACACAGTTGCCTATTGTCGACGAAAGGGATCTATTGGGTATTCTTACCGAAGAGCATTTGCTTTCCGCACATGACGAAACACAACCTCTGAGTAGCCTAATGGTGTCGTTGCGTTTTGTATACCTTTACGAATATCAGCACGTCTATGATGCTCTTCAGTATATGGACGCCCATCAATTAGATATCCTCCCTATTTTGGACAAAGACAATGGTTATATGGGTACTGTTACATCCATTGACTTGTTATCCGCTATTAACGAAACACTGGGCAATAAAGGCCCAGGCGCTATCATTGTCTTAGAGCTAGGGAAAAATGATATATCTTTTTCACATATCGCCCACATCTTTGAATCAGAAAATATACGCATTCTTAATACGGCCGTCCGGGATATTCCAGACACCACCAAAATGGAAATGACCATCAAGGTCGACAAACAAAATATTTCAACAGTAGTTGCCTCTTTATGGCGTTTTGATTATGTTGTCAAAGCCACATTCAACGATGGCAGTCAGGATTCAGACATTAAAGAACGTTACGATATCTTAATGAATTACCTAAATTTATAAAACTCACCTTAATTAATTTTATTAGGTTTGCATAAGTTTTGATTAAACCGCTTTTTATGCAACAAACATCCATCGCTATATATGGCAGGGCTTTCAATTCATCCGTTGTTCCCTATGTTGAACAATTGTTTTCCTATTTGAAAGAAAAAGACGTCACCGTATATATATATTCTGATTTCTACGATTTTTTAAAGGGACAATTGGACTGTCCGGACACTTTTCTACGTTACTACAACCACCACGATCTCCCGCAAAATATTTTGTTTTTACTCAGTCTAGGTGGTGACGGCACGATGCTATCCGCCGTATCACAGATTCGCGATTCAGGCATTCCGATTGCGGGAATTAATTTTGGTCGTCTCGGTTTTTTGGCATCCATTCACAAAACAAAGATCATCCAAGCGCTTGATAATATTTTTGCAGGACATTACACGTTGCAAGCGCGGGATTTGTTAGAAGTAAGCAGTGATCAGCAGGGAATTTTCGGAGACACCAACTTTGCGTTGAATGACATCACAGTTTTTCGTCATGATACATCGTCCATGATTACGATCAATGTCTCTTTAAACGGCGAAGCTTTGAATTCGTATTGGGCAGATGGCGTTATCATCGCCACGCCTACGGGTTCTACAGCGTATTCCCTAAGCTGCGGCGGCCCTATTATCATGCCCGGAAGTGGCAATTTTGTCATTACACCTGTTGCTCCACACAATTTAAATGTCCGTCCAATTGTGATCTCGGCAGATAGTGAATTGGAGCTGGATATTGAAAGTCGAACAGACAAGTATATTCTCAGTTGCGACTCTCAAAATGAAACGTTAAATACGACGACCAAACTACGTATTAAACGTGCCTCTTTCCGCATACACCTTATCCGCTTAGCATCGGATAGTTTTTTCGGCACCTTACGTGAGAAGTTGCTGTGGGGATTAGATGTTAGAAATTATTAACAATATATTTTAACACAATTTAATGCATCCTTATTACGCTAAAACGTCTATCTTTACACCATAAAACCCGTATAGGAAAGTCCAATAAAAAAATGAGTTTCAAACAAAAGATAAATCCGAAGGCATTACCACAGCATATAGCTATTATTATGGATGGCAATGGCAGATGGGCAAAAGGCTTCGGAAAGTTACGTATCTTCGGACATCAGAATGGTGTCACCGCTGTTCGGGAAGCATTGGAAGGATGTATAGAGATTGGCATACCGTATTTAACGCTTTATGCTTTTTCTTCTGAAAACTGGAATAGGCCGAAGATAGAGGTCAACGCTTTGATGGAACTGTTAGTGGATACGTTAGCAAAAGAAACCAAAACTTTTCTAGAAAATGATATTCGTTTAAACGCTATCGGTAATATCGGGGATTTGCCTAAAAACTGCCAAGCAAAATTGGCAGATACCATAGCGCTGACAAAAGATAACAGCAAATGTGTCCTTACGCTCGCGTTAAGTTACGGTTCCCGAACGGAAATTATTGATGCGACTAAATCTATTGCTAAACAAGTCGCGGAAGGCAAGTTAAAGGTGGAAGATATTGATGAGCGTGTATTCCGCAACAATTTATACACCGTCGGAACACCCGACCCAGACCTCATGATCAGGACAAGCGGTGAGCAGCGGATCAGCAATTATCTTCTTTATCAAATGGCCTATACAGAATTTTGCTTTCTGGAGAAAATGTGGCCGGAGTTCACAAGAGAAGATCTCTTTAAAGCAGTTTACAACTATCAGCAAAGGGAGAGAAGATATGGTAAAACAAGCGAACAGCTATAATATTATATTTATTACCTTTGCACCATCAATTTAGAGCCTAATTAAAAGGCTGGTTATTAATTATTTCTTTTAACAAAAATTAACAAGAGATTGGTGTACTTTAGCACCGAGAAAATAGAATAAATGAAGCGCTTACTATATTTAATAACATTTACACTAGTTTTCGGAGGGCAATCCTTATTCGCTCAAATCCAAGGAAACAACCCGATTAACCTAAACGACCCTGATGACATCAGCTATTTAGATCCTAAAAACTACATCATCGGCGGTGTACGGGTTTCCGGAACGGAGTATCTGGATAACGATGTATTGATTACCATTTCTAAATTAGTTATAGGCCAATATATCGAAATACCGAGTGAAGAAACTGCCAATGTTATCAAAACCTTAATGGCGCAAAACTTATTTGACGATGTGCAGTTATATGCCGAAAGGTTTGAGGGAGACAATGTTTATCTGGAAATCCGCGTTCGGGAACGTCCGCGTCTTACGCGAATAGAGATTGAAGGTCTGAAAAAGGGAGAGAAAGAGGAAGTACAAAAACGTTTAAATACCAGTTCGGGTAGGATCGTTAACGAAAACCTACTAAAGACAACCCGCTCTACCATTCAAAAATTTCTTCGGGAAAAGTCTTTCCTTTACCCGGAGATAGAAATCTCCACCAAAAAAGACAGTGCAGAAACAAACAATGAAATCGTCCTTGTCAACGTCACCAAGAACAAAAAAATTAAGGTGCATCGTGTATATTTTGATGGAAACGAAGAATTTTCAGAGCGTCAGTTGCGAAAGTATTTAAAAGGCGTAAAACCTCGTCGTTGGTATCGTATCTTCGGACCCGGTAAATTTAAAGATGACAAATACAAAGAGGCAAAAGAAAATTTGGTCGCCAAAATGCAAGACAAAGGCTATCGGGATGCCCAAATTATTACGGATAGTATTTCGCGTTATGATAATAATGAGGTAGATGTACACATCAGTCTTCACGAAGGTCCTCGTTACTATATGGGTAATATTCAATGGTCTGGAAACTCTAAATACACAGACTCTATCTTGAACCTATTGTTGGGAATCGAAAAAGGAGATGTATATAGCGAGGAAAAATTAACGACCAAGCTTCAGGGACCTACTCGAAATAGCGATGACATCAGTGCATTATATCAAAACGATGGTTACCTGACATTTGGTGTACAGCCCATTATTAAACGTATCTATAACGACACGGTAGATGTAGAAATTGTAATTAGTGAGGGGAAACAATTCACGATTAACAATGTTATCGTCAAAGGAAACGATGTCACCAATGATCGGGTCGTATTGCGTTCTATCTATTCCAAACCTGGACAAAAATATTCACGCGAGCTTATCATGCGTAGTATCCGTGAAATCTCTCAGCTAGGTATGTTTGATGAACAGAAAATTCAGCCTGACATTCCACAATCGTCTATGAACTATGAAGAGGGAACAACGGATATTGTCTTTAATGTTGCTGAAAAGCCATCTGACCAAGTAGAACTTTCTGGAGGATACGGTGCCGGACAGGTCATCGGTACTTTAGGATTAACATTTAATAACTTTTCCACAAGCAACCTTTTCAGAAAAGATGCATGGAAACCACTTCCACGTGGAGATGGACAAAAGTTAAGTATCCGTGGTCAGACATCCGGAAAAAGATACCAATCGTATAGTTTCTCTTTCTCGGAGCCTTGGTTAGGCGGCAAGAAACCGATTTATTTTGGTTTGAGTGCCTATACTTCCAATTCATCCTATGGTGGTTTTGATTATTTTACGGGACGCCAAATGGTCTCCGACGACCAACTTAGCCGTATCTGGATGACAGGAGTCACCGCTACATTGGGTAAACGTTTACAATGGCCAGACAACTATTTCCAGGTTAATACTTCATTGTCCTTCCAGCGCTATAAATTGCAAAATTACGGTGGTTATTTCTTATTTGACAATGGGACAGCTTATAATATGAACATCACACAGGAAATCAGCCGAAATTCGGTAGATGCTCCGATTTATCCTACTTCTGGCTCACATTTCAAATTTTCCGTACAGTTAACACCACCTTACTCTGCTTGGAACAATATCGATTATCAAAACGCAGCGAGCGAGGTTAAATACAAATGGACAGAATACCATAAATGGAAATTTGACAGCCAGTGGTATACGCGAATAGTAGGCAAATTAGTTTTGAAAAGCCAAGCTCAGTTTGGTTATTTAGGCAATTACACCGATAGAACGGAAACGTCCACGTTCGAACGCTTTAAACTAGGAGGTGATGGTATGATGGGCTTTGACTTCCTTCAAGGTTCTGAAATTATTGCCATGCGGGGTTATGCTAATGGCACCATTATTCCCGAATCCACCGGATCTCAAAACAATGGTATAAATAGAGCAATCAATTCCGGTAGCCCTATCTATGCAAAATATCAGCTCGAGCTTCGCCACCCGGTTATGCTAAACGAACAAGCAACCGTATTTGTTCTAGCGTTTGCAGAGGCAGGCAATACCTGGAATAAATTCAGCGAGGTCAATCCATTTAAAATGCGTCGCTCAGCCGGTATAGGTGCGCGTATTTTCCTTCCTATCTTTGGTATGTTGGGTATCGATTATGGTCACGCCTTCGATCCAATTCCGGGTTTACAGTCCAGCCAATGGAAACAGAACTTTACATTTAGTATATTACAAAACATGGGAGGCTTTTAAACTTTTTGGAACTATAATTGTCCTAAAATTTAGAAAATAAGTATATAGAAATGAAAAAGATAATATTTGTCATCAGTTTAGTTATAGCTTCCGTAACGCTAGCCTCCGCGCAGCGTTTAGCTTATGTAGATTCTGAATATATTTTGAAACATATCCCTGAATATACCGCGGCACAAAAGCAATTGGATGATCTCTCCACCAAATGGCAAGCTGAGGTTGATAAACAATACGAGGAGATTGAAAAGCTGTACCAAGCGTATCAAAATGATCAAGTATTGTTGAATGAGGATATGCGTCGTCGTAGAGAGGATGAAATTGTCAATAAAGAAAAACAAGTAAAAGATTTCCAACGTCAAAAATTTGGCTTCGAAGGCGATCTATATAAAGAGCGGATTCGTTTGATACAACCTATTCAAGATCGGATATCCAATGCGATACAGGAACTAGCAAAAAGCGAAAGTTTGGATTTAATTCTGGACAAAGGTAGTGAGGTGGCCATTCTATTCGCAAATCCTAGTTTGGACAAAAGTAATGACATCATTACAAAATTAGGTTTAAAACCGAATCCAAGCTTGGCGAATTAATTTTTTTATTATACTTGTAGCAAGAAGTTGCAATTAATTATTAACGTTATATTTATAAAACAAAAAAGTGTTTTGGTTGATAAAAGAGAACCAAACAAAATGATTAAAATGAGAAGAATGAAAAATTTATTTAGAAGTGTAGCTTTAGTAGCGGTGGTGTTTTTGGGCGTACAACAGGTAAATGCTCAACAAAAGATTGGTCATATCAATGCGGATGAAATTTTTCAGTTGACTCCTGAATTTAAGACGGCAAATGACCAGTTGAGAACGTTAAACGAGACGAAGACCCAGGAATTACAGGGGATGTATGCAGAGTTTCAAAAGAAGCAAACCGAAGCTAACGAGAAATACAGAAGCCGTAGTGAGGCAAACAAGGAGACCATTGATGCAGAGCTACAAACATTAGGCGAAGAGCTTCAGAACATTGAGCAACGTATACAGGAAGTACAACGTGTCGCACAGGAAGATATGGGTAAAAAGCAACAAGAACTTTTGACACCTATCCAAACCAAAGTAATAAATGCTATCAATTCTGTAGCTAAAGAAAAAGGGTACGCATATGTACTTGATACATCATCCGGAAACGTTATTTACTTCCAAGGTGGAGAAGATATATCGATGGACGTGCGTTCAAAATTAGGTATTAGCCCCGATGCTAAACCAGTAACACCAGCTGTACCTACAGAACAACCTCTACAGTAAAAGTAGACAAAAATGTATAAACAAAAACAAAGGAGATCTTAAGGGATCTCCTTTGTTTTTTTAAGAATTTTCGCCCCTTTTGTCAGCCTATAAAAAAAGGAGCCTCAAAGACTCCTCTCTAAAATATCTAACAAATTGATAACGGGTTAAAACTTTATTTTACGGTATCAACTACTGCTTTGAAAGCATCTGGATTATTCATCGCTAAATCAGCCAACACCTTACGGTTTAGACCGATGTTCTTAGCGTTTAATTTACCAATCAACTGAGAATAAGAAATTCCGTGTTGACGTGCGCCTGCATTGATACGTTGAATCCATAAAGCTCTGAACTCGCGTTTTTTGGTTTTACGGTCACGGTATGCGTACTGTAAACCTTTTTCTACTGTATTTTTAGCAATAGTATAAACTTTGCTTCTTGAACCAAAATAGCCTTTGGCCATTTTCATGATTCTTTTTCTTCTTCTTCTCGAAGCTACTGCGTTAACCGAACGTGGCATATTATTTTAAATTTAGTTTGGTACAAGGTGTTACGTTTTTCAGCAATCTTACTACCCAATACCCGGTTAAAAAATTATTATTATAAAAATTGAAATAAAACTTATTTACCGATACCAAGCATACGTTTTACGTTGCCCATATCCGCATCAGAAACATAACTTGTTTGTGTCAAATTACGTTTTTGTTTTGTTTCCTTTTTTGTCAAGATATGGCTTTTATAAGCACTTTTTCTTGCAATTTTACCTGTTCCAGTCAATTTAAAGCGTTTTTTCGCGCTGGAATTGGTTTTTACTTTTGGCATAATGAAATTAAATTTTATATCAATCTGTTAGATTCTCGTATTTATTTTTTCGGAGCAGTCTTTGGAGCAAGCGTTAAGAACATTCGCTTACCTTCTAGTTTAGGCAGCAATTCTACTTTTCCATAATCCTCCAATGCTTGCGCGAAGCGCAACAACAAAATCTCGCCCTGTTCTTTGAAAACGATAGCACGTCCTTTAAAGTGCACGTATGCACGAACTTTCTCGCCGTTCTCCAAAAACTTCATGGCGTGTTTTAGTTTAAACTCAAAATCGTGATCACTGGTATTTGGTCCAAAACGGATCTCCTTAACAACAGTCTGTTTAGCATTCGCTTTAATCTCCTTCTGCTTCTTCTTCTGCTCGTATACAAACTTGCTATAATCAATGACTCTACAAACAGGAGGATTGGCATTTGGCGAAATCTCCACTAGGTCAAGTTCCAACTCTTCGGCCATTTCTAATGCTTTACGAGTAGGATAAATGCCTTGCTCAACATTATCACCCACCAAGCGTACCTCGGGTACTCTGATGAATTCATTAATGCGATGTTCTGGTTCTTTCTTTCTCATTGGCGGTCTAAAACCACCTGATCTTTTTAATGCCAAATGTTTAAATATTAAACGGTTATTTCTTTAATTAATAATTCCTTAAATGCCTGTGGACTCATGGAGCCTAGATCTACCGACCCGTGTTTACGAACAGAAACTGTGCCATTTTCCACCTCTTTTTCCCCTACAATCAACATATAAGGGATTTTTTTCACTTCCGCATCACGAATCTTTCGACCAACCTTCTCATCACGAACGTCAATCAGTCCGCAAATATCGGAATTATTTAGCGAATCTAAAAGAGTTTTTGCAGTTTCTTCGTATTTTTCGGACACCGGCAAAATTATAAATTGCTCTGGAGCAAGCCATAATGGAAATTGCCCCCCACAATGCTCTATAAGCACCGCAATAAATCGTTCCAAGGACCCAAACGGCGCGCGGTGAATCATTACCGGACGATGTTTTTGATTGTCGCTACCCGTATATTCCAGCTCAAAACGTTCCGGCAGATTATAATCTACTTGAATGGTACCCAACTGCCATTTTCGCCCCAAAGCATCCTTTACCATAAAATCAAGTTTAGGGCCGTAAAACGCCGCCTCACCATATTCAACGACAGTAGAAAGCCCCTTCTCTGCAGCCGCTTCCATAATTGCCGTTTCCGCAAGGTTCCAATTTTCATCCGTGCCGATATATTTTGTCTTGTTCTCCGGATCACGCAAGGAAACTTGGGCTGTATAATCTTCAAAACCCAGTGCATTAAACACATACAACGTCAAGTCGATTACCTTTTTAAATTCCTCCTTCACCTGGTCTGGCCGACAGAACAAGTGAGCATCATCTTGTGTAAATCCCCTTACACGCGTTAGACCGTGTAATTCGCCAGATTGTTCGTAACGATAAACGGTACCGAATTCGGCAAACCGTACAGGCAAGTCTTTATAGGAACGAGGTTTTGTCTTATAGATCTCGCAATGGTGCGGACAGTTCATCGGTTTCAGAAAAAACTCTTCTCCCTCCACCGGGGTCTGAATAGGCTGGAACGAATCTTCCCCATACTTCTCGTAATGTCCCGAAGTGATATACAATTGCTTATGTCCGATGTGTGGTGTCACAACAGGCTCATAACCTGCCTTTACCTGCGCCCGTTGCAAAAATTCCTGTAATTTTTGACGAAGAGTAGCTCCCTTAGGCAACCAAAGTGGCAACCCCGCTCCTACTTTTTCGGAAAAAGCAAAAAGCTCCAATTCTTTTCCGAGCTTACGGTGGTCACGCTTCTTCGCTTCCTCAATAAATTTTAGATACTCGGTAAGCTCAGATGCTTTCGGAAAACTAACGCCATATATACGGGTCAGTTGTTTACGTGTTTCATCCCCCCGCCAATATGCCCCAGCAACATTTGTCAATTTAATGGCTTTAATAACCCCCGTGTGCGGAATATGCGGTCCACGGCAGAGATCTGTAAAATTGCCCTGTGTGTAGAATGTAATTTTACCATCCTCCAAATCCTTGATCAAATCTAGCTTATACTCATCGCCTTTTTCTGTGAAATACGTCAAAGCATCTGCTTTCGAAACGGACTTCCGTTCAAACGTTTCTTTTTGCTTCGCCAGTTCCAACATTTTGTCTTCAATCTGCTTGAAATCGTCGGAAGAAAATTCCCGGTCGCCAAAATCTACATCGTAGTAAAATCCCGTTTCAATTGCCGGACCGATCCCAAATTTTGTCCCCGGATACAACGCCTCCAACGCCTCTGCCAGTAAATGGGCAGACGAATGCCAAAAGGTAGATTTTCCTTTATCATCGTTCCAGGTCAATAATTTAACAGAAGCATCTACTTCTATCGCTCTGGATGCATCCCATACTTCACCGTTTACTTCAGCACCTAGCACATTTCTAGCTAGACCTTCAGAAATCGACTGTGCTACCTGCATAGCCGTAGTTCCTTTTTCATACTGACGGACAGACCCGTCAGGTAACGTAATGTTAATCATCTACGAATATGATTTTAATTTATAAAAAAATTGAAATTTAACCATTTACAGACCGCCAGCATACTACGCTGTAAATTATCTATAAAGTCTCAAACGCAAAGATATTCAATATCTACAAGAAACGGAAGCCGTTTTTTCGTACCTTTGTTCTCTCAAAAGGAAAAGCAATGTCAAATCAAGTTCCGGAAGACGGCACGCTACTTCCGCTCATGGAAGAATTTTACACGATACAAGGCGAAGGATATCATACGGGAAAGGCGGCATATTTCATTCGTTTAGGGGGGTGTGATGTGGGATGTCATTGGTGTGACGTTAAAGAAAGTTGGGACGCCGAACTGCATCCGTTGACATCCGCAGATCTCATCGTAGAAAATGCAAAAAAGTTCCCTGCCAAAACCGTGGTTATCACCGGAGGCGAACCCCTACTCTATAATTTAGATTACCTCACAAGAGGATTAAAAGATGCCGGCATACAAACCTTTATAGAAACATCGGGTGCTTATCCCTTATCTGGTTATTGGGACTGGATATGTTTATCGCCTAAAAAATTCAAAGGCCCACGCCCGGACGTATTAAATGCTGCCGGCGAATTAAAGGTCATTGTTTTCAACAAAAGCGATTTTCAATGGGCAGAAGAACATGCCCGGTTTGTCGGTAAAAATTGCAAGCTATACCTGCAGCCCGAATGGTCTAAAATGACGGAAATGACCCCCTTGATTATCGAATATGTAAAAGAGAATCCGCAATGGGAAATTTCGCTCCAAACACATAAGTATTTGAATATACCGTAACGTGTTACTTGTACTTTTTTAGAAAAAAGTACGCAAAAAATCTTCGCTGAATAGTTTAATACGACACCAAGTGTTAAAGAGGGGATAATACTATAAAATCACAAAACCACCGGTTTTCACGGACTCATCGCAGGCAAAAGCAATTCGTAAGCTGTTGACCGCATCTTCCATAGATTTTGAGAGTTCTAAGTCTTCGCGTATTGCCTGCAAGAAATGGATTTGTTCCCTGTCGCAGAGTTCTTGATGAGTAGGCTCATCCGTCAAATCTATCCATTCATCAGGTCTAACGAATCTGTTATTTTTATCTATATCCGCATAATGTACCCGTAATGATTCTGTTTGGGTATGGGCTTCCACGGAATCAGATTGACCTCCTCCACCAGCTTTATGGGCAACAATGGATACCGCACCTTTAGGACCAATCACATCTTTGACAAAAAAAGCGGTTTCGCTTATCATCGGTCCCCACCCAGCTTCGTACCAACCTACCGAGCCATCATCAAAATGAATCTGCAGTTGCCCGTAGTTATAATTTCCCAATGGAATATCTTCGGTTAAACGAGCACCAATAGCAGACACTTGAACGGGACGAGCCTCCGTCATCTGACACATCACATCGATATAATGCACGCCACAATCCACAATAGGGCTTAAACTTTTCATCAGATTTCGGTGCACATCCCACATATACCCTTGGCTTTGCTGGTTTAAATTCATGCGGAACACCAACGGAGATCCCAACGTTTTTCCTATTTCGATAAATTTAATCCAAGATGGATGGTAACGTAGAATATACCCCACTACGAGCTTCTTTCCCGCATCTTTAGCTGCCTGAACTACCCGTTCTGCCCCCAACACACTATCCGCCAATGGCTTTTCCATAAAAACGTGCGCTCCGGCCGTGAACGCCTTCAAGGCATACGTTTCATGTGTATCGGGATATGTAGCAATACATACCGCGTCTGGCGCGGTTTGACACAATGCGTCATCATAATCGTCGAATGTCGGGTAAGCGGTTTCCAGCATCTTGTTAACACGATGTTTACTATCACCTCTGGCTACCAGGCCGACAATCTCAAACCCGTCCAATTTATGATAGGCGGCAGCATGTGATGCTCCCATATTACCACAACCTACAACCAATACTTTAATTTGCTCCACAATTACATAAAGTTATAAATAAGCCAACAATCCCCTCCAAATTACCATAAGCGTAGCGACTATTATGCGCTCTTCTTGATAAAATATCTTATATGTTACCGTTTCAAAAAAAGATTGTATAAATTCACGAGCAATTTAGCAATTACCGGAAAATATGCAAAATGCTATCAGAGAAGTTACGCCTCTCCTAGAGGATAATGCTGCTGTACTGGGGATATTAATGATCGTCTTAGGTCTTGTGTTTTACACAGCGAGCCTGGAAAACAAATACGTTGTCAAATTTTATTCCGTCATTCCGCCATTGTTACTTTGTTATTTTGTCCCCGGTCTACTCAATTCTGCCAACATCATCGACGGCGAAAACTCTCCTCTTACGGGTATCGGCAGTCGTTTTTTTCTCCCGGCTTGCCTCATTCTTTTCACATTAAGTCTAAACCTTCGGGAAATGTGGAATTTGCGTAAGGGTGTAGGCTTGATGTTTTTCACCGGCATGGTCGGCATTATTATAGGCGGTCCGCTAGCGGTTGGGATAACTTCTCTCTTTGCACCAAGCGTTGTAGGTGGTGCCGGCCCCGATGAGATCTGGCGTGGGTTAGGAACACTCGCCGGTTCCTGGATTGGTGGCAGTGCCAACCAAGCAGCACTTCGGGAAATACTCCAGCCTTCACAAGAACTATTTTCCGCCACTATTACCGTTGATGTATTTGTTGCCTATATATGGATGGCATTCCTCTTGTATGGGGCATCGAAACAGCAGAGATTCAATGCGTATTTTAACGCCGACACCGCGGAGTTGGAAACCTTGACCAAGAGGATGGATCAACAACAAAAAGCAAATATCCGTATACCGGAAACGAAAGATTTGGTATTCATGTTATCACTTGCTATAGGAGGTACAGGATTAGCATCGCTCTTGGCGAATCCCATCACATCCTACATGGAAATCCATTTTCCGGAATTGGAAAAATTCTCGTTAACAAACAGCTTCTTTTGGCTCATATTATTTGCGACTTTGATTGGTATTATCCTTTCTTTTACGCCGGCTCGTAAACTGGAAAATGCAGGAGCCTCCAAAATGGCCACCGTATTATTGTATATGTTGATTGTCACCATTGGCATGCAGATGGATATTACCGCTATTTTGGAAAACCCGGGTCTGTTTATCGTCGGCATCATCTGGATAAGTATCCACGCGTTGCTCCTGCTATGGGTAGGAAAATTGATGAAAGCACCTTTTTTCTACTATGCTATCGGCAGTATGGCAAATATTGGTGGCGTAGCTTCCGCCACCGTTACGTCCGCGGCTTTTCACCCTTCTCTTGTCTCCGTAGGTGTTATTCTATCGGTATTCAGCTATGCTATCGGTACTTACGCCGGATGGTTGACAGCCATACTGATGCAATTGGTATCTCCGGGTTAGGTTTTACAAATTCCGAAGGGTTCATCGAAGATAACCGAGCTTGCGAGCTCACCGAAGGTAATTACAAACAACGAAACAAAAATAAAATGGAACAAAATATCTATTACGAAGGACAGGTACTCTGGGCTCAGCTAGACCCAAACATGCATCTTAGGCATTCCGCCTACGCCGATTTTTGTGCACAGGCGCGAAGTAATATGCTAACCAAAGCAGGGCTTTCGCTAGAGGAATTTGCCAAATATCATATTGGTCCTATTTTGTTTAGGGAGGAGCTCGTCTATCATCGAGAAATTGGGCTTGATGAACGCATAACCGTAAAGGTAGAAATGACCAAGCTCAACCTTAAAAATTTTCGATTCTCGTTTCGGCATGAGATTTATAAAGAGAATGGAATAAAAGCAGCAACGGTGGAGATAGACGGTGCTTGGTTAGACCTCCATAAACGAAAACTGACCATCATCCCAGACGAATGGCATTCCATTTTTAACACTATTCCCAAAGCGGATGATTATGTAGAGACGACGGGATAATAATGGTAGTGAATCTCCTTATTTTAGGAGATTCACCTCATACAAATCCTTTCTTCTATCCTTCAGTATCTTTACTGTACCATATTCGTGCAAATCCCGAAGAGCATATAAATCGACATCCGCTATCAATACCATCTCCGTATTCGGTGTAGCTTCAGCTTTGATACCATTGTTGGGAAACGCAAAATCTGACGGCGTAAAAACCGCAGATTGCGAATATTGAATATCCATATTATTGACGCGCGGTAGATTCCCTACGCAACCAGCTATGGCTACATAACATTCATTTTCGATAGCCCTCGCTTGGGCACAGGCCCTTACCCGCATATAACCGTTTTGCGTATCCGTCATAAACGGTACAAACAGAATTTGCATGCCCTGGTCGGCCATAATCCGGCTGACTTCCGGAAATTCCACGTCATAGCATACCAAGAGACCAACCTTTCCACAATCCGTATCAAAGACCTTGATCTCGCTCCCGCCTACCATCCCATAATATTTAAACTCATTGGGCGTGATATGAATCTTTTTATGTACATCCACGCTCCCATTCCGATGGCATAGATAAGAGGCATTATAGAGCTTTTTATACTCCCTGATCGGCATAGATCCAGCGATGATATTCACATTATAGGATACCGCAAACTCTTGTAGCTTTTCCACGATTTCAGCCGTCAATTCCGAAAGTTTCTCCATGGCAGCGTGCTCCGGCAGATCGTTGTAGGGGCTCATCAACGGCGTATTAAAAAACTCCGGAAACATTACAAAATCCGATCCATAGTCGCTCACCGCATCCACAAAGAATTCCACTTGATCGTAGAAGTCATTGATATCTTTAAATAACCGCATCTGCCATTGTACCAAACCCAATCGGATCGTTTGTTTTGAAGTAGAGGAAGATTTCGCATCGGGATCATAATAAATATTATCCCATTGCAATAGTGTCGCAAATTCATTTGACTCTTTATCCTCGGGAAGATAATTTTTCAGAATCTTGGAAACGTGAAAATCATTTGATAATTGAAACGTTAGTGTGGGATCAAAAATCTCTTTCCGCTTTACTTTTTCGATATAGGTCCGTGGTGTTATTTTATCCGCATACGTATGGTAATTCGGTATACGTCCGCCCGCGACAATACCTCGAAGGTTCATCTGCTCACACAGCTCTTTCCGTGCATCATATAAACGTCGCCCTAGCCGCAATGACCGAAAGTCAGGATGTACAAATACCTCAATACCATACAGGATATCCCCTTCATAATCATGGGTCGAAAATTTGCCATCATCTATAATTTCATAATATTTCTTATAAATATTGGTTTTCTTCGAATCGATGATCAGTGACAGCGCGCAGGCAACCACACGTCCATCGACTTCCACACACAATTGCCCTTCCGGAAAGATTTCGATCAAGTCTACAATGTTTTCCCGCGTCCACACATCGCCTGTATCCCCACCGTAAGCCTTCTCCATCGAGCGCTTTAGATCCTTGTAGTCTTTAGTCGTTAAGTTCCTAACCTGTATATCCATGCTATGCTTCCCCTTTTGGGCCTCCGAAATTCAGTGGCAGCCCCGGATCTCCTGCTTTGATAATACCATTGGCCGCCTCGAACCGATTCACATTATCCTGTAATGCCCCTAATAGCCGTTTGGCATGCTCTGGTGTTAAAATAATTCTAGATTTAACCTTTGCTTTAGGTATCCCGGGCATGATGCGAATAAAATCCACTACAAATTCAGAGCTAGAATGCGTAATAATCGCAAGGTTACTATACGTACCTTCCGCAATCTCTTCACTCAATTCTATACTCAGTTCATTATTCTCTGCTTCTTCGTTGTTATTGTTCTTCAAGTCCATAAAATTAACGTCCATTTTTATTCTTTATAATTTTGATATTTTTATTTACACCGTAAACGATCTAAAGTCTTGCCCGTCTTCAATCTTAAGAAGCGCCGCATAAATAAGCCGTATAACATTATCCAGATCTTCTTTATGCACCATTTCGACTGTCGTATGCATATAACGCAATGGCAAGGATATCAAGGCAGAAGGTACCCCTCCATTGGAATAAGCAAAAGCATCGGTATCCGTTCCGGTGAAACGGGATGATGCCTGTCGCTGAAACGGAATGTCGTTCTCCTTCGCTACGTCGATCAACAGTCGGTTCAAATTGATCTGTACTGCAGGTGCGTAAGACAATACCGGACCTTGACCACAAGCCAAATCGCCCTGCGTAATTTTATTAATCATAGGCGTTTGTGTATCGTGCGTTACATCCGTCACAATCGCAAGATTGGGTTTAATGTAATGGGTAATCATCTCTGCCCCACGTAAACCGATTTCTTCCTGCACCGCATTCACGATATATAAACCGAAAGGTAGTTTTTTCTTATGCTGTTTTAACAAACGCGCTACTTCCGCGACCATAAAGCCTCCGGCACGGTTATCTAATGCGCGTCCTACGTAATAGCGATCGTTAAGCACCATAAATTCATCTTCATAGGTCACCACACAGCCTACATGAATCCCCATCTCCTCTACCTCTTCTTTGGAAGTTGCACCACAATCCAAAAAGATATTCTTCAAGGAGGGCGCATCCTCCTTCTCGCCCGAACGCGTGTGTATAGCAGGCCAACCAAAAACCGCTTTCACCGTTCCCTTATCCGTATGAATATGTACGCGTTTTGACGGTGCAATCTGATGATCAGAGCCACCATTCCGGATCACGTATATCAGCCCGTCTTTGGTGATATAATTAACAAACCAAGATATTTCATCGGCATGGGCTTCTATGACTACTTTATACGCGGCTTCCGGATTGATGATACCCACCGCCGTACCGTAATTGTCGATATAAGTTTTGTCCACATAAGGTTTCAGATAATCTAACCATAAGCGTTGGCCTTCCCATTCAAAACCGGTTGGTGAAGGGTTATTGATGTATTTTTCAAAAAACTTTAACGATTTATCCGTGACAACGGAAACATGTTTCTTTTTTTCTTTTTCTTTTTTATTTGCCATATTATCATTTCATTCAATTACCAGTGATCAGTAATCAGTGACTATATAGTTACTAGCCTCTACTCGTCACTCATTACCCATCCTATCAAAGTTAGGAATTTCACCCAAATAGCATAAGAAATTTAATGCAATATTGATTTTATAAAGGATAACCTTATATTTTCTTTACAAAATAGCCCTTGATGGCTGAGGAGAGCAAAATATATTTATTTTATATGCATACACACTTATATTGCATATAAAAATAAATTTATTTAGGTTTACCGCACAATTGAAGACTTATGCACGCAATATTAAATGTTATCCACTGGAATATAGATCCCATCATTTTTGAAATAGGTTCTTTTGGCTTGCGCTACTACGCGTTATGCTTTTTAGCTGCCTTTGTAGTATCCTATATCCTCATGTTAAAAATTTTCAAAAGAGAAGGGAAAACCCAGGAGCTGCTCGATCAATTAAGTATTTATATCTTTTTAGGAACGTTAATCGGCGCACGATTGGGCCACTGTCTTTTCTATGAGTTTGACTATTACAGCCAACATCCACTGGAAATGATTCTCCCTTTCCGCATGGTTGACGGAAGTTTTCAGCTGACCGGCTTTCAAGGACTTGCCAGTCATGGTGGTGCTATTGGCATTCTGTTAGCGTTGTGGTTGTTTTCCCGAAAAACGAAAACAAATTTCATGTGGATTACCGATAGATTGATTATTGTCGTCCCACTAGCAGGTGCTTTTGTCCGGTTAGGCAATTTTTTCAATTCGGAGATTATCGGACTTCCGACAGCGATGCCATGGGGCGTTGTCTTTGAACGGGTCGATATGGTAGCGCGCCACCCGGCCCAACTGTATGAGGCAATTGCTTATGTTATTATCTTCATCATTTTATGGACGATGTACCAGAAGAATGCAAAGCCCAAAGCAGGTTATCTGTTTGGCATATTCTTGGTTCTGTTATTTGGTGCCCGCTTTGTGCTTGAATTTTACAAAGAAAACCAGGAAGCTTTCGAAGACAGCATGAAGTTTAATATGGGGCAATTATTAAGTATTCCCTTTATGATTGGCGGTCTATACCTTATTTTCCGAAAGCCGAAACAGAAAGCATAAATCCATTGGGGGAATAGATGGTCTATAAAAAGCTCTCTATTCCCAATTTATAACTGTTTAGGCCAAAACCACAAATTACCCCGACACAGTTTTGGGCAAGATAGGAATGATGCCGAAATGCTTCCCGCTTGTGCACGTTGGATATATGAACTTCAACCACAGGGGTCGTAATACCAGCAATAGCATCACCAATGGCTACGGAGGTGTGTGTATAGGCTCCTGCATTAAGCACGACACCATCATAAGAAAAACCAATCTCATGCAATGTATCGATGATACCGCCCTCGTGATTGCTCTGAAAATAAGAAAGCTCCACCGCTGGATACTGCTGCTTTAATGCTTCAAAAAAGGATTCGAAATCTTGACTTCCGTAAATATTTTTTTCCCGTATCCCTAATAGATTTAAATTAGGACCGTTTATGATCATGATCTTCTTCATACTATTGCAAAGTAAAAATTAAAAAGTAATTTTTACTTATATATCGCCATAAAAATTACGAAACGAAGACCGAAGACCAAAACTGATAACACCAGATTTCTGCGTAGGTGATTCAGCAATCTGGTTATAACGCTGCGTATAGCCTACTTCGAAACGTAAGTTATATTTCGGATTCAATACATACGCCGCTTTTACATCGGCATAGTAAAGGTCGTTCTTTACACCTTGCCCAATATAATTCCCATGCATATCGGGGATAGTTCTATAAGACTGAAAAATATCACCGCCCATGTTTGTCAAATGATCAGGATCGGTGCCATACCGACTGTAGAGGCCCTGTATCGAAAAATCGAAACGATTCCATGAATAATTGACCATACCAAGCAACTCTCTAAAATTAGCTCCTCTGGGGTGCGCTAGCGGTTCCCCGTTATTACTATAATTAGAAATCGAAACAAAATGTTGATAGGTATAAGGTCTTACGACATTATATTCCGCTATAAAATTAAGGTTCTGCACCTTAAATATATTAAAGCCTTTCACCCCTAACTGCGTTCCCCATTTGTTATGCGCATAACCGTTGCCCGCAAAAAACTCTTTGGCGGTAAACTCCCCTAACAAAAATTGTCCGTAAGCCGTCATATTATCCAGTACTTTATATTTAGCATTCAGCCCCAAGAACATTTTATCTGGCGAAGTCGAGTTGTTAGATTCCACCGGACGCAAGAAAATAATAGGATTAGCATAGTTAAAATCAAAACCACGATGCCCCGCTTCGTTACGATTCGCCCACACAACCGCTTGGAAGAAGCCAACCGACAAGCGATTTGTGGCATTATAATCCAGATATTGGAAAGCCCCCCATTTACTACCGTCACCAAAGCGGCCGCCGGAATTGAGCGAATCTATGCGTGGATTTCTCGGATCGTTCATATACGCCCAAATCGATGTATACTGCACGTTCCCGATCTTACCAGTGAATTTCAAATGTGCGTAATTTGAAGAAAAGTCCGATAATAACAAAGAACGATAGCCATCTCCGATATGGTTCTTGTCATACGCCAATGTTGCCTGGAAGTAGTCGCTGAAGTCATAGCTTAAGTTCGCTGTAGCATACATCCAATCTTTTTTATGACCAGCTAAGTCTTTCACATGTCCCTGTCCAGGAATCACACCTGCTCTATCGATATAATCCGTAAGATAATTTGGAAAAACACCTTGATTTTCAAATGCATTCGCGTAAAACGTAAACTTATCCTTAATATTCAATCCCAACTGTACACCTCGGGTATTTAACCAAGTCGTTCTTTTATCCGCACCAATCATTTCTTTTCCGATGACGAAATCCGGCAAAAAATCCAAATAAAAGCTATGATCTTCTTTATGAATCTCCACCAGATGTTCATTGAATATCTTCCGCATGAAAATATTGTCCGAGTCCACTTGATTTAAGCTTTGGATGGAATCATACTTCGTCAATAAATCCCCTTTAAAAAGAAAAGGTTTAGTGGCCGTATGCATCCGTGTATTGGGGGAATAAAGAAGTTCGTCGTATTTCTGGTAATGTTGGTATGAATAAGGTTGATTCTTAACCTGAGCTTCCGCCACTGACGTCGCCACCATCCATACGCATGATACAAAAACGAGAACGTAATAAAACTTCATAGATGAAAATATATTATACCTGTTCTTCCTAACAATTATTATTCCTAATTTCATTCCACATCAAAGGTAACGATATTATAGTTGGAAAACTTACAAAGAAAAACCATCTTTGCTTAACAAAAGAAGCCGGTGAAGATATAATGATAGATACAACAAAGCAAGGCCCGATTGGTATATTTGATTCTGGCTACGGTGGATTAACCGTATTTCGTAAAATTAAGGACGCTTTGCCATTATACGATTACATTTACTTAGGAGATAATGCGCGTGTTCCTTACGGCACACGTCCATTTGAAGAAGTTTATGATTTTACAAAAGCTTGCGTATTTAAACTATTTGAGTTAGGTTGTAATCTTGTCATTTTAGCTTGCAACACAGCTTCCGCAAAAGCACTGCGAACTATTCAACAGCACGATCTCCCACCGGGAAAGAAAGTATTGGGGGTCATTCGTCCAACTACGGAATCCATACATCAATACACCAAAACGAATGAAGTCGGTGTGCTTGCCACACAGGGCACGGTATTATCGGAGTCCTATAAAATAGAAATCACAAAATTCCATCCAGAAATAAAAGTATATCAACACGCTTGCCCCTTATGGGTACCACTTGTTGAAAAAAATGAAATAAGCGGTGAAACAGCCAGTAAAATTGTCCAAAGGGATATAGCGCAGTTACTTGGACAAAGCCCGCAGATCGACACACTTATTCTTGCCTGCACACATTACCCCTTATTATTACCGCTTATATGTCAGCACACACCATCTGATATACAAATCTTGCCGCAAGGCCGGTTGATTGCCCATAGTTTGGATGATTATTTTAACCGACACCCCGAAGTGGAAGAAGCATGTTCAAAAAACAATCGTATGTGTTTTTTTACAACGGATAATCCCCTCGACTTTGAAGAGAAAGCAGCGATATTTTTTGGGGAAAAAGTACACGCACAATACATTTCCGTATAGATACAGAAAGTATCTTAATCTCTCATTTGCAACGCCACGGCGTACAATTTCATTTGCTTTACCATAGACAACAAACCGTTCGCACGTGTAGGAGAAAGATGTTCTTTCAAGCCGATCTCATCAATGAAATAAAGGTCTGCCTGTGCAATCTCCTGTGGGGTATGTCCGGAAAGTACCTTTACCATTAAACTTACCAAACCTTTCGTAATAATGGCATCACTATCCGCGGTAAAATATACCTTCCCGTCTCGCAATTCCGGATATAGCCATACTTTTGATTGACATCCTTTAATAATATAATCGTCTTTTTTATATTCTTCTTTAATCAATGGAACTTCTTTTCCCAATTGGATGATGTATTCATATTTTTCCATCCAGTCTTGATAAAAAGAAAAATCCTCAATGAGTTCGTCTTGTATTTCGTTTATCGTCATTTTTTTATACTAACATTCTCAACGCTCGTTGCAAACCTTCTATTAAGATATCCACCTCTTCTTTCGTATTGTACATCGCCAATGACACCCGCACGGTACCCGGTATATCAAAAGCATTCATGACCGGCTGCGCACAGTGATGCCCCGTTCGTACAGCCACACCCAATTTATCTAGTATCACACCAATATCATAAGGATGCACACCATCCACAACAAAAGAAATAACAGAAGATTTATGTGCTGCTGTGCCGATAAAGCGGATTCCGTCGATTTCCGACAAACGCGATGTTGCGTAAGCCAACAGTTCTTCTTCATAATCTTTGATCACATCTAAGCCGATACTTTCGATGTAATCTATAGCATCCCCCAGACAAATCCCTGCCTCGATATTAGGTGTCCCTGCCTCAAACTTAAAAGGCAACTCATTATAGGTGGTTTTTTCAAAAGTAACGTCCTTAATCATATCGCCGCCGCCTTGATAAGGAGGCATTTTATTCAACAGCTCCTCTTTCCCATACAATACGCCGACACCAGTCGGGCCATACATCTTGTGTCCCGAAAAAGCAAAGAAGTCCACACCCAGTGCCTCTACATCGATGGCTACGTGCTGTATCGCTTGTGCACCGTCGACCAGTACGGGTACATCGTGCTCATGCGCAATATCAATCATCTCCTTTACAGGGTTCACGGTTCCCAATGCGTTGGACACATAGGTGAAAGAAACGAGTTTGGTCCGCTCCGAAAACAGCGATTTGTACGCTTCTATATCCAGCTCTCCACGATCATTCATCGGAATAACACGTAGCTTACACCCTTTTTCATCGCAAAGCATTTGCCAAGGCACAATATTCGAATGGTGCTCCATGGCGGAAATAATAATTTCATCTTCAGCATTTATAAATGCGCGCCCGTAGCATGAAGCAACAATATTGATAGCCTCTGTCGTTCCTTTGGTAATAATGATTTCGTGTTCATGCTTCGCATGGATGAATGCCTGCACTTTACGACGTGTTACTTCGAAAGCGTCAGTGGAAATCTGACTTAAATAATGCACGCCACGATGCACATTACTATTCATATCAGCGTAATAACGTGTAATGGCGTCAATAACCTGCTTCGGTTTTTGTGTCGTGGCACCGTTATCAAAATAAACCAATGGTCTGCCATTCACTTCTCTACCTAAAATCGGAAAATCTGCCCGTATCTGCTCTATATCAAAAGTTCTCAATGTCTATACTCCTTAAATATCCTACAAAGTTAGTATATTAAGTACGAAAACACGTCAACGGGATGTATTCTTTTTTTGTGCTCAATTACATATCTTTGTACAAGCTATGCAAGAATTACCATTAAATATACCTGAGGGCTCGAGAAAAGAGGTTATGGCATATTTAGAGCCGTTCATGTTAAATGAAATGAGCGAGTATCTAAAGCCGGTAGAGGAAATGTGGCAACCAGCTGATTTCTTACCGGATGCTTCGCGCGATACTTTTTTCGAAGAAGTGCGGGATCTGCAGGAAAGTGCGAAAGAACTTCCATATGATTTAGTTGCTGTGCTTATCGGTGATACCATTACCGAAGAGGCCCTTCCCACCTATGAGTCTTGGTTGACTATGGTCGAGGACGTCGAGAAAAATGAACAAGGCGGATGGATGAAATGGGTAAGAGCATGGACTGCCGAAGAAAATCGTCATGGCGATTTACTGAACAAATATCTGTACCTATCGGGCCGCATCGATATGCGGCAATTTGAAATATCAACCCAATATTTAATACAAGATGGATTTGACATCGGCACAGGTGCTGATCCCTACCGCAATTTTATCTATACCTCATTTCAAGAGTTAGCGACTAACGTGTCGCACCGTCGGGTAGCGGGCATTTCCAAAAAATCAGGGGATAAACTACTGGCAAAAATGTGTGGCGTCATCGCTGCTGATGAAGCACGGCATGCCAAAGCTTATATGTCGTTTATAACCCACGCCATGAAGGTAGATCCCAGTGAGGTCATGATCGCTTTCGAGGACATGATGCGTAAAAAGATCGTTATGCCGGCCCATTTTATGCGGGAAGCCGGCGAACCCCAAGGCGAAGCATTTGCACATTTCTCCGATGCAGCACAACGTATTGAAGTATACACGGCCTTAGACTATATCGATATTCTTCGGGAACTTAACGGCGAATGGGCTATCGACAAAGTGACGGACTTGAACGAAAAAGGGGAAAAAGCACGAGACTATCTGATGAAATTGCCCGATCGTTTGACAAGGTTAGCAGAAAGGACAAAAATTCCCGAGATGCAATATAAATTTAAATGGATCCATGGATAATATCAGAAAAGGCTTAGACAAAATCTAAGCCTTTTTTTGTAAAATATTAATCTTTTCGTAAATTTACTTGTCACACTAATAATTGTCATAAAATCTACATGAATGACCATACAAAAAAGAAACATCAATCATTCATGCAAGCTTCATTGCTATAAAAAACAGACTATTTGAATGAAAAAAGAACAATATACCCAGTATTCTTTCTTGTTGGATCGAACCGCCAGACGGGTAAAACAATATGCACAAACCTCCTTTTCAGAAAAAGCTTTCGATATTACCATCGATCAATGGTCTATCTTGAAAGTCTTATATAATGAAGACCCCATGACGCACAAGGAATTGGCGGAAAAAACAGGAAAAGATCAACCTAC
The DNA here is from genome assembly GCF_004208525.1 of Sphingobacterium corticibacterium. Classification (GTDB taxonomy): domain Bacteria; phylum Bacteroidota; class Bacteroidia; order Sphingobacteriales; family Sphingobacteriaceae; genus Sphingobacterium; species Sphingobacterium corticibacterium. Next base: position 1,546,209 of record NZ_SGIT01000001.1, read on the forward strand.
TTTAACCCGCATCGTTGATATTATCATAAAAAAAGAATTAGTGGAACGTGTAAACCACCCACAGGATAGGCGATGTCTGCTTATACAGCTTACCGCTAAAGGCAAAAATAAAGTAAAAGAACTTTCTCCCGAGATAGCCCAGATTCGTATGAAAGCTTGGGAAAATCTTTCCGAGGAGGACTTCAAAAATTTCACCAGAATACTAGATACGATATATAATAATTTGAATATATAAATGTAATCGGCAATCAATATCCCGATAATTAAATACAACACACCATGATAAAAACAGATATATGCATTATAGGAGCCGGCCCGGTTGGTTTATTCGCTGTATTCGAAGCTGGCTTATTAAAAATGAGATGTCATTTAATCGATGTATTACCTCAAGTTGGCGGACAGCTTTCGGAAATATATCCACATAAGCCGATCTATGATATTCCGGGCTACCCTAGTATCAAAGCGCAGGAGCTTATCGACCAACAAATGGAACAAATTGCCCCCTTCCAACCCACATTCACACTAGGGGAACGCGTAGAAAGTTTGCAAAAGCAAGACGACGGCTCTTATCATGTCATCAGTTCTGATGGTACGGTCATTCATTGCCAGGTGGTCGTCATTGCGGGCGGACTGGGTTGCTTTGAACCGCGCAAGCCCGACCTGGTCAATCTAGCACTTTATGAAAAATCACATGTTCACTATATGGTCAAAGATCCGGAACGTTTCCGTGACAAGCGTATCGTGATCGCTGGCGGCGGAGATTCCGCACTCGACTGGACCGTCTTTTTGGCAAATGTGGCAAAAGAAGTCACGCTGGTGCATCGCAACGATTCTTTCCGGGGTGCTCCCGATTCTGCCGATAAAGTTTATCGACTTGCACAGGAGGGAAAAATAAATCTGTTGTTATCACATAATCTAGTTTCTCTTGGTGGAAATGGTCATTTGGAACACATTCATCTGACCAATAAACAGAAAGAAAATGTTATCGTACCCACCGAAGACTTTATTCCGTTATACGGGTTAAGCCCAAAACTGGGTCCGATTGCAGAATGGGGATTAAATATTGATAAGAATGCGATCGAAGTCGACACATTTGACTATGCGACCAATATAGAGCGCATTTATGCCATCGGCGATATCAACACCTACCCGGGAAAACTTAAATTAATTTTATGTGGATACCACGAAGCTGCTTTGATGTGCCAAAGTGCTTTCAAATATGTTTATCCGGATCAAAAGTTAAGTTTCAAATACACCACCGTAAACGGTGTTAATGCATTTTAAAAATGGAAAACATCATTCATATTACCGTCGAAGACCGGGATGGAAAAACGCAGAACATCGAAGTTCCTACAGACATCAATTTAAGTGTGATGGAAATATTGAAGGCTTCCGCATATGACATTCTTGCGACCTGTGGTGGCATGGCCTTATGTGCAACCTGCCATGTACAGGTAGTAGAGGGCGGCGACGCATTGACGGAGGCTACCGATCAGGAACTGGATATGCTAGATACCTTACCGGATGCCGATATGGAAAGCAGGCTAGCCTGTCAGTTACATCTTACAAATAACAACGATGGATTGAGATTAAAAATCAAAGGTGCATTACAATAACAAAAGCACGTTTTTTTACGCTATGTTTTCGTACTTTTGCCCCAAAATAGAACAAAATTAGTTTATGATGTTATTAAATCGTTCTGAAAGAAGCTTTCCGAGAGTCATCATCATCGGAGGTGGTTTTGGTGGCGTAGAAGCTGCCCGGCGTTTAAAAGATAAAGAAGTAGAAGTGCTGTTAATTGACCGGAATAACTTTCATACTTTTCAGCCATTAATGTATCAGGTGGCTACCGGAACATTAGCGGCAGATGCTATTTCTTTTCCTATCCGTAAAATGTTCAAATCACAACAGAACTTTCGGTTTAGAATGGCGGATGTCACGGAGATAGACCATGTGCAGAAGATTGTTAAAACATCGGTAGGCGACTATGATTACGATTATCTAGTTATTGCGACAGGTGCTACCTCCAATTTCTTTGGCAATAAGCAAGTAGAAAAATATGCTTTGCCGATGAAAAGTATTCATGAAGCTTTAAATATCCGCAGCTACGTTTTGCAAAACCTGGAAGAGGCCGTGCTTCGCAAGAACTACCATGATCGGGAACGCTTCCTTAATTTTGTGGTGGTCGGTGGTGGCCCTACAGGCGTAGAGCTTTCCGGCGCAATAGCCGAAATCCAGCTGCACATGCTTAAAAAAGATTATCCGGAGCTATCGAAAAATGAAATGAAAGTATACCTCGTAGAAGGTACCGGAAAAATATTAGCGGCGCTATCCGAAAAATCTTCGCAAGATGCGGAACGCTACCTACAGGATCTTGGCGTAAATATATTACTCAACACACAGGTAACCGGCTATGATGGTGACACGATTACGTTTTCCAACGGAGAAAGTATCCCAACGAAGACGGTAATATGGGGTGCCGGTGTGATGGGGCAATTCCCAGCAGGTATACATCCGGAAATTATTCAGCGCGGTAACCGTATACAAACAGATGGCCAATGCCGCGTGGGTGGAATGGAAAATGTCTATGCTATCGGCGATGTGGCCGCAATGATTACGGAAGATACCCCTAGAGGGCTTCCGGGCGTGGCTCCTGCGGCGCAACAACAGGGTGCGTATGTAGCAAAACATATCCTCCAAAACATGAACAATCAGCAGACGACAGCTGATTTTAAATATTTTGACAAAGGCTCCATGGCCACCATCGGACGAAACAAAGCAGTCGTTGATATGGGAAGTTTCCACATGAAAGGATTTCTCGCTTGGTTGACCTGGATGTTTGTCCACTTGGTTTCTATTTTTGGATTTAGAAATAAACTAGTAACCTTTGTAAACTGGACAATCAAATTTTTCACTAAAAACAGCGGTATTCGTCTCATTATCCATAAATATAAGCGGCCCGATGTAGAAAAGGAAACGGAAATCGAATATCATTCTTAATCATCATGGAAAACAAAGCCATAGCCAAAACTTTTAAGTTATACAGTCAACTCATGGAGTTGTTTAACGAAAATCCATTTCGAACAAAAGCGATGGCTTCTGCTTCCTTTAAGATTGATAAATTACCCTTTCCGGCAGCAAGCGCTACCATCGATCAGCTCAGTACACAACCGGGCATTGGTAAAAGTACAGCCGAAAGGATTATGTTGATTCTGGAGACCGGTTCATTTCCCGAATTGGACAACCTTATTGCCCAAACTCCGGAAGGTGTCTTGGCTATGCTTACGATAAAGGGTCTGGGTCCCAAAAAGATTCGATCCATCTGGAAAGATCTGGAGATTGAATCTATTGGCGAACTCCTCTATGCCTGCAATGAAAACCGGCTAATGGAAGCAAAGGGTTTCGGTTTGAAAACACAAGAAGAAATTCGTAAATCTATTGAGTTTTCCAATGCCAACCAAGGTCTGTTCCTGTATGCAAAAATCGAAAAAATTGCAGCAACCTTTTTGGGCAGCTTGGTTTCTCGTTTTCCGGATCAACAACATGCTTTCACAGGAGATTTTCGACGTAAATGCGAAATCATTGCTTCCATTGATATATTAACGACCACGCCTATCCAAGAGGTGGTGACCTTTATAAAAGACACACCCGCCTACGCGATCGAAGAACAACTAGAGGCGACAGTTCATGTAAGCGACGAGCTGGGTGTTCGTTATCATATCCAATCGACAACTAAAGTGTGTTTTGCGCTCGACCTCCTACGCACAACGGGCAACGATACACATATAAAAGAACTGCAAACCATACAAGCAAATTTACCTAATCTTGCATCCGAGGAGGCAATCTATGAAGCATTAGGATTATCGTATATCGAACCCGAATTAAGAGAAGGCGCGGGAGAAATCAATTGGGCGAAAAACGGACAATTGCCCGAGCTGATCACGTACGCCGACTTAAAAGGTACATTGCATAATCACTCGACGTATAGCGATGGTGTGCATTCGTTAGAACAAATGGCCACATACTGTAAAGATGAACTGGGCTTAAGCTATTTCGGCATCTGTGACCATTCAAAGACGGCAGTCTATGCAAGTGGACTTAGTATAGAACGCGTAAAAGAGCAGTGGATGGACATCGAACAGTTAAACAATAAATTAGCTCCTTTTCGGATTTTCAGTGGAATAGAATCAGATATCCTCTCTGACGGCAGTCTGGATTACCCCGACGATATCCTTGCAAAGTTTGATTTTGTTGTTGCTTCTATCCATAGCAATTTACGCATGGATGAAGAAAAAGCTACCCAACGGCTGATTACGGCTATCGAGAATCCATATACTACTATCCTTGGGCATCCGACAGGCCGCTTGCTACTCAGTAGACCGGGCTACCCTATTGACTACAAGAAAGTAATAGATGCCTGTGCGGCAAATCAGGTGGTTATCGAGATTAATGCTAATCCATTGCGGCTCGACTTGGATTGGCGTTGGCAAAGATATGCACTGGAAAAAGGTGTCTTGCTATCGATTAATCCCGATGCGCACCGCATGGAAGGCTTAACAGACATGCAATATGGTGTATACGTTGCACGAAAGGGCGGATTATCTCCCGAACGCTGTCTAAATGCTTTCTCACTCGCGCAAATAGAACAATATTTTGAACAGAAGAAACAAGAAAGGCCTGCATAACGCAAGCCTTTACTTTTTTCACTAGATATTATTTTATCGCTTATAGTATTGCATCGCCTGAGGGATAAGTTTCTCAATATCGGCCACCCGCCTGGCATCACTCGGGTGGGTACTCAAAAATTCCGGTTGTGCATTAGCTTTTGATTTCGCCGCAGCCATACGTTCCCAAAAAGACACCGCATGCTGTGGGTTATACCCAGCCATCGCCATAAACATCAAACCGAGTTGATCCGCTTCCGATTCGTTGCTACGGGAAAACTTCAACGAAGCCAATTGACCTCCGATACCGTAAGCGTTGTTTACCAAACCTTGTACAATGGAACTTTTACCTGAAGTGGCCACGCCCAGCACCTGCGCACCTACCTGCAACGCGTATTGGTTAGACATCTGCTCCATTGAGTGGCGTGCTATAGCATGTGCTATCTCATGTCCCATTACCGTAGCCAAACCATCTTCATTGGCTGTAAACGGCAAAATACCTGTATATACTGCCACTTTCCCGCCAGGCATACACCAAGCATTCACATCCCCACTTTGCACCAAATTAAATTCCCAATTGAAATTAAACTGGTCTGAAAGGCCTTCCGCCTTCAAATACTGATTTACGGCCGCAGCGATATTATTCCCCACTCTTTTCACTAATGTCGCATCCGATGTACCGGTAACTACTTTTGTATTGGGATCACCCAAAAATTCCTTATACGCTACAGCCGCTTGCTGCTGTATCTGGTCATCACTTACCAATGCTAACTGTTTTCTACCAGAAAGTGGTACGGTAGAACACGCCGCCATAATTGCTATAAGAGCCGCTAGAGAAGTATATTTAAAAATCTTTTTCATAATCATTTAGTTTGTGTACAAACGTAACAGATAAAAACAATATAATACAAATCCTATGCCTAAAAGCTAAATATATGACATTTTTCAGCTACAAAATACGGACATCCTCCTTCACTTTCGCCAACCCTCCTTAACACTCCTCTTTCTAAAAAAAGGAAGATATAATCTTACACCTTCTTCTTCTTAAACAAATAAATCTTGGATTCATGTCCTTTCAGAAGCCTTTCAATGTTTTTTTGATGGGTGACCAATATCAACGCACAGATGGCTATCCCATAGAGTAACACGGCCGGAACAGATGTATGGAAAATAAATGCAATACTGAAAGGAAAGGTAAAACCTGCTAATATGGAACTAAGGGATACATAGTGTGTGATGAGCAGCGTCAACAAAAACACCGTGACACAACATAGCGCTGCCTCCGGATGAATGGCAATGACCATCCCGAATAGCGTCGCTACGCCTTTACCGCCCCGAAATCCCGCAAAAATGGGGAAAAGATGTCCCAATACTGCAATAACGCCTAATGCTAATTGGAAGTTCACAAATTGCATAGAACTAGGTATACCAACAACAGTAGCATCTAAAAGAAAAGGTAAATTGGTGGCTGTCCAGCCTTTGAATATATCGACAAACATGACAATCGACCCGGCTCTTTTACCTAATACCCGAAAGGTATTAGTCGCCCCTGCATTCCCACTTCCATACTCCCGCACATCTACCCCATAGAAAGCCTCACCAAACCACACCGCAGATGGAATGGAGCCAAATAGATAAGCTAAGATAACTATGCCTATTAGATAAATCGAAATCATATATTAATTTAAGCTTCCTAAAGATAACTATACAATTTTAGCTTTTAAGCTTAAATCCAAACTTTTTACAGAATGTGTTAGCGCGCCCACCGAAATATAATCTACCCCGGCCAAGGCATAATCGCGAATAGTTTCCAATGTAATTCCCCCAGAAGCCTCCGTCACCAAACGTCCTCCCACAAGCTGTACGGCCTTCTCTACTTCCTTTGGCGTAAAATTATCAAACATCACGCGGTCAACATATTCATTGGCTAATACTTCTTCTAGCTCTTGAAAACTCCGCACCTCTATTTCGATAGGAATAGACAACCTATTCTCCGTTCGGTAAGCTTGGGCGCGCGTTAACGCATTGGAAATACCGCCGGCGTAGTCTACGTGGTTATCTTTGATAAGCATCATATCATAGAGGCCAATCCGATGGTTAGCCCCTCCGCCGATATGCACCGCTTCTTTCTCCAAAAAGCGTAATAACGGCGTGGTTTTACGGGTATCTAAGACTTTCGCCTTCGTTCCTTCTAATTGCTTGGCATAGAGATTGGTCCGGCTAGCAATTCCCGACATGCGCTGCATGACGTTCAATACCAATCGTTCCGCTTTTAAGATGCTGTGCACACTACCTTGCACAAAAAAAGCTATATCTCCGGATTTGACTTCTGCCCCATCTTCCAATAGGACATTAATCTTTAAATTTGGATCAATAATATTAAAAATCGCTACCGCTACGGTAACACCTGCAAGAACACCTGTATCTTTTACAAGCAGTTTTGCTTCTCCCCGTACGTTTTCTTGAATAGTGGATAAGGAAGTATGGTCGCCATCTCCTACATCTTCTTGCAGTGCTAACGCCACAAACTGCTCCAGTTTACTCAACTCTACCGCCATTTATTCGAATTAAATTAATAAGCGAAGATGACAAAAATATATTTTATTATAAAATCCTATGTCAACTTTTAACAGTCTGTCGCTACTCAATTCGTATCTCGGCAATCTTAAAATCCTTATTGTTAGCCTGTACAAATTTTATAAATACCCGATAGTTTTTTGCATTGGCTTTCAATGAAAACACAACAAATGAAGTAGTTGAAGTATTGGCGCGCTGCTCCTCTTTCAATCCATCTACTTTATTCGTTCGAAAAAAATCATTCAGTAGCAGCTCGGCTTGAAATTTTGTAAAAGCTCCCTCATCTTGCTTGACGGAAAGATTGACACTGTTATCAAAAATAGCACTCAATTTTTTCGCATTTCCTTCTTTTATAGCTGCTGATGCATTCTTTACCGCGTCGTCAAAAGAAGTATTCATTGCAAATGCTAACATACCCATCATACACCATAAAACCAACACCGCATACTTAAACACCTCTTTATAATATCTCATAAATCTTATTTCTATTTCTCTTCTGGAACACGCTAAAACTATGCCAACTAACGGTTATCTAAATTGATCTTGACCGTCATATAGTTACCCATAGTTTCAGGTGAGCAACAGCTTCTAAAGAAAATTCAGTTTATTGAGTTAGGTATTGGTGAGTCCAATGCATTTTATGTAAATTTGTAAAGTGAGCAATTTAGAAAACAAAAGAGTAGCATTACTAATCTTAGATGGTTTAGGCTACGGCAAAGATGATAATTCAAACGCTGTACGCGCAGCAAAAACGCCTTTTTTAGATCATTTGTTAGCCACTTATCCAAATTCCCGTTTAGAAGCTTCGGGAGAAGCTGTAGGGCTTCCAGAAGGACAAATGGGGAATTCAGAAGTAGGTCACATGAACCTTGGTGCCGGTCGTACGGTTTATCAAGAACTTGGGCGTATAAACAAAGCCGCTAATGAAGGAGATTTCAAGGCTAACACCGTCATCAAAGAGGCTTTCGAATATGCTAAAGCAGAAGGAAAAAAGGTACACTTTATCGGATTATTGTCCGACGGCGGTGTACATGCACATATTGATCATTTGAAAGCACTTTGTGATGCTGCACAGCAAAACGGACTTCAGCAAGATCAAGTATTTATCCATGCTTTTATGGACGGACGCGATACCGACCCTAAAGGCGGACTAGGTTATATAGAAGATCTACAAAACCATCTAACACACTCCACCGGAACTATCGCGAGTGCTATCGGACGCTATTATGCCATGGACAGAGATAACCGTTGGGAACGTGTCAAGGAAACATATGATTTACTAACCAAAGGGACGGGTAATCCAACAACAGATGTAAAACAAGCGATAAAAGCTTCGTATACCGATGGCATTACCGACGAATTTATTAAACCCATTGTCGTCACAGGTAAAGATGGGAAACCGCTGGCTACCATTCAAGAGGGTGATGTTGTATTCTGTTATAATTTCCGTACCGACCGCGGTCGTGAGATCACCATAGCATTGACACAACAAGATTTCCCTAAATACGATATGCATCCGTTGTCTTTATATTATGTAACGATGACTTCCTATGACGAGACATTTAAAAATGTACATGTCGTATTTCAAAAAGAGAACTTGACGAACACCTTGGGGGAAGTATTAAGCCTTCAAAACAAAACGCAAGTTCGTATTGCAGAAACAGAGAAGTATCCACACGTTACTTTTTTCTTTTCCGGAGGACGCGAAGAAGAGTTTCCGGGTGAACGTCGATTGCTTATTCCTTCTCCAAAAGTAGCGACGTATGATCTTCAGCCTGAAATGAGTGCGGAAGGTATTACGACGGCAATCTGCAATGATATAACAGAAAACAAGCCGGATTTTATCTGTTTAAACTTTGCCAACCCCGATATGGTTGGACACACTGGCGTTTTCGAAGCGGTTGTAAAGGCGGTAGAAACAGTAGATAGCTGCACGAAAAAAGTAGTAGAAACAGGATTAGAAAACGGTTATTCTTTTATTATCCTAGCCGATCATGGAAACTCCGAATTCATGATTAATGAAGACGGTTCTGTAAATACAGCCCATACCACCAACCTCGTGCCTTGTATTTTAATAGACAAAGATTATCAGCAAATTAAAGACGGAAAATTGGGAGACATCGCTCCTACCGTATTAAAACTGTTAAAGGCAGACATTCCAGCAGATATGGGTGGTGATGTATTGGTATAGAAAGAAAAACACATATTACAAAGCAGTAATAGCAACGGCTGTTACTGCTTTGTTCTTATCCTGCACATCCAGTCAGGGAGACGGAAACGTGATAAGGGAGACCTATTTCGATATACCCGGATACTTTAAAACGGAAATAGCACGATTGACGCAGGAAAAGCCTATGGTAGACAAAACCGTCGTCAAGGACAGTCTGTCCGAAACCAAGGAAATACAAATCACGGATTGGGAAAATGAGCTTTCCAGTTTTGTCTCGGTAGACCTCAACAAACCAGTATACGCAGGCATCCTGACGAAAGATAGCACTGCCAATAAAGTCAATATAACTTCATCAGATCCAAAAATTGATATCGCTCTTGTTGAAATTGAGTACAGTGAGCATGGAGAGCCCACTGCATTTCGTATACAACGAAACATTCAAAATTCATTGTATGAAACGCATGAAACACTTCATTATGCCAAGGGTAAAGGATATAGTCTGGAAAAACAGCAGTCTGTATTGATTCTCGGTGACAAGTATTACCACATTGAGGGTTTATTTAAGCATCAAATCGCACCAGCGAAATCACCCGGTCCGTAAAGCGTGTCAAACGTCCCTGGCTCTGCAAGAAGTCTAGACTAATGATAAACGTATAGCCGACAATATCCGCTCCCAGTTTTTCCAACAGCTTGGAAGCCGCTACGACGGTCCCTCCTGTAGCCAGCAAATCGTCATGGATCAACACCTTACTTCCCGGAGCAAACGCATCTTCATGTACCTCGATAGTTGCCTGTCCGTATTCGAGCTTATAAGATTCCGATATTGTTTTAAAAGGTAACTTTCCCTGCTTTCGAATAGGAATAAAAGGAATATTCAACCTGTTTGCGAGGAGCATTCCGAATAAAAAGCCACGGCTTTCTATCCCTGCTATGGCATCGATTTCCATACCTTGTAAATGCGCTACCAATTGATCGACAATATCACTACAGAGTTGCTGGTCTTTTAAAATAGGTGTAATATCTTTAAAGATTATGCCCGGCTGCGGAAAATCAGGAATATCCCGAATTACGGATTTAAGACGTTCTTCTAGCATGCTTTTCAATTAAAATCTAAATAAGGTGCAATTTTACGTAAAAAATCATCATTTAATGCATACATCTCTTCTAAATCCGCCAACGAGCTAAAAGCCCCATGCTGCTCCCGATAACGCACAATATGTGTAGCCTCTTTACGGGAAATATAAGGATGCTGTGCGAGCTTATCTACCGACAACTGATTTATCGCCCATTTCTCAACAGCATTATCGCCCAATGTCAACGAAGATTCCATTTTTAGGAATTGTTCTTCGGAAACACCGTACACCTCTTTTATTTGATCAACGCGATGAAAACCGCCCAGTGCATCTCGAAATTTGACAATGCGCGAAGCCAGTACCGAACCGATACCATGAATTTCTTTCAACGTTGTCGTATCAGCTGTGGATAAGTCAATCCATAATTTCCTTGTTGACGGCTTTGGGGCTTTCTTCGCGGAAAAAGTAACATCCTGCGGTCGAGCAGGAAGGGTTTCGGGTAAGAGAATATAAGGTTCTAATCGCTTAAAGTCTTCATCAGAAACAACATACATTTTAGCAACATCCGCTTTTGTACGAAAACGTCCACCTTTGGACTCATAATTTTTAATGACCTGTATTTGGCTTTCGGTAAATCCCAACATTTTCCATTTCTCGGCAGGTAAATTATTCGGGTCAAAAGAAAAGAATGATTTTTCGGCTAGGTTATGGGATGCGCGTATTTCTTCCGTGTTCGATTGAAAAGTTTTTTTTGGCTCTAACGCTTTTTGTTCTTCTGCGGCGATAGTGGCTATGACCAATATGTCATCCGTAGCCGCTTGACGATAAAAGCTATATACAAAAGGTATACCCCCTATCAGGCCGATAAGAACCGATAACACCAGAAATCCTCTGCGTTCGTTCTCACTCATTCCGAAAAGAAGGGCTAATCTTTTCATAAATTAATTCAAAGCACTTGCCTCGACTTCTTTTACCCGCGTACCCTCTTGCAAAATCTTAGAAATGGCATTGAAAGGTCTTGATACTACCCGATCGCCTGATTTTAAGCCCGATTTAACAATAATGTTATTATCGTCTTGAATACCGGTCGTTACCTCCGTCATGTTGACGACATCTCCATTCAAGACAAACACATACTCTTTTACAGCAGCATTATCTACCGAATCTGCTTTATTTGCATTCTCTCGAACGGTTACTGCTTGAATAGGAACGACCAAACCTTTATCCGATTTTGTATGAATCTGTACGGTTGCCGACAAACCCGGTTTAAAAGGAGAAGAATTTTTATTATCATCATCTATCAGATCTTCATAAGAAGATGCCTCAATACGCACTTTCACGTTAAAATTTGTCACTTGTTCGGCGGTTGTTGCTACGGTTTCGGAACCTGCAGAAGTAGATGAACTGGAAATTTCGGTTACAAGCCCTTTAAACTTACGCCCTTGGAAAGCATCCACTTCTATGGTCGCCTCATTTCCCACCTTTACACGGTTAATATCATTTTCGTTTACTTCCACATTCACTTCCATGGTGGTCATATTGGCGATACGCATAATTTCTGTTCCAGCCATCTGTGCTGTCCCTACGACCCGCTCACCAAGTTCTATGGACAGCAAAGAGACAACACCGTCGGAAGGCGCATATATAGTGGTACGCGACAAGCTATTTCCTGCTTCCTGTAATTGCGCTTGTGACTGGTTCACCCCGAAGCGGGAAGCTTCGACCTGCTGACGCTGCGATTCCACCGTCGCGCGTGAAACTTCATAATCTGCCCTTGCTTTGTCCATCTCCGATGCCGATATGACTTTTTTATTAAAGAGTTCCAAGCTTCGGTTATAGATAGCTTCTGCGTTGATAAGACTCGCTTCTTGCTGTTTCAACATCTGTTGTGCTGCTGCGAGGTTCGCCTTTTGTTGGCTAACCATAGCTACCACCTGATCATAGCTAGATTGTAACAAATCGGGTTTTACACGACATAATACATCTCCTTTTTTGACAACCTGCCCTTCACGAACATTCAGCTCTATAATCTCGCCCGAAACTTCCGAACTCAATTTCACCTCGAATTCCGGTTGTACCTTTCCACTCGCAGAAACAAGTTCCGAGATGGTTTTCTCTGCTACGTTATCCACTGCGACTTGTTGCACGCCTCCGTCACCAAACCAACCGAACTTACCGCCTAATACAACGAATATCAAGATTACTACTGCAGAGATGACCAATATTTTAGGAAGGTTGCTCTTTTTCTTTGCCATGAAGATATAGTTAAAAAGTTATAGGGTTTCCGATATAATAATCAATGACCTTTCCGCGAAATACCATTTCGTATTTACGACGGATCATTTCAAATTCTGCGCTGTTCATATTTGTCTGTGCGGTAAACATTTCCATCGAATTGGCCATGCCCACATCATAACGTTCCTTAATCGTTTCATAGGCTACTTTCGATGTATTGAAGGCTACCTGGGAAGCGAAATACTGCTTATTGGCAGATCTTAAATCCAAAATAGCCTGAGCAATCGTTTTTTCCAGATTTCTGCGTGCCAGTGCTTCTTCATTTTCCGCTTGTAAATAGCCTATCTTTGCTTTATTCACCGCTACTTTTGTCCGGTTGTTATTAAAGATCGGGACTTGCAGACTGATTCCCCCTTGAAAAGACTTATTTTCATTAATCTGGTTATAAAACTTCATTTGTTCTCCCGTAATAATGTCTGTTGCCCTAGAGGAATAATTTGTTCCGTACCCTGCATTTAGGCTTAGCGAAGGGTAATAAGCGCCTTTCGCGATATCAATATTTTTGAGTGCCAATTCCTTATAGTAGCTGGCCTGTTCAATAGCTGGCTGGGTCAGCAACGCTTTTTTAAACACGTCATCGAAAGACGTAATCGCATATTCCGCCATAATATCCGCAATACTAGGTCTTTCCAGCGTAAAAGTGGTATCGGGAGACAGTTCCATCAATTGTTTCAAATTGAGCAGTGATAATTCATAGGCATTTTCAGACGACATAATGTTCAGTTCATCCGTTGCCACTTGGTTTTCGGCTTGCGCCAAATCAGCTAATGTTTTGTTTCCGACTTGGAACTGGATACTATCCTGCCGCAACTGTTCACGAGAAAGTTTAACTTGTTGTACAGCCGCTTCAAATAATTCACCATTCGTAATGGCTTCCAAGTAGTTCGTTACGACGGACAATATCAAATCATTTTTGACTTTCTCCACTTCCGTGGCATCAACAGCGAGTTGGATTTTATTCGCTTTGATTTGGTTGACTTTTTGAAAGCCCTGAAATATCGCTACACTGGAAGACAATTGCCCGCCCGCACTCGTTGTCCAATCATTTCCACGAATCAACTGCCCCGAAGTTTGATCAAATGTCAAACCATAATTATAAGTATTGCTAACACCAACACTCAAATTCGGATACAATTCCGATTTCGATTGATAAAGATTCTGCTCACTGATCTGATACCCAAATTCGGCTTGTTTAATTTGTAGATTACGTTCTAATGTTGTCTCTACGGCCTCCTGTAATGTTACTTGTGCATATCCTATGGGAACCTCTATAACGAACAAAATGAAGAATAATACAATATAATAGGATATTTTTCGTGTCATTTGATTAATTAAGCATAAAATGATTTTTAAATTTGGGACAAAAATCTGATATTATCAACATGTATTTTGTTACAGCGCCTTTTTTTTTAAGATGGTACTATCCAAAGGTAACGTTCAATAAGTCTAGAAAACAACGGAAAGTATACTTGACTTTCGACGACGGCCCGATTCCGGAGGTTACGCCTTTTATATTGGACACGCTTGCTGAACATCAGATCAAAGCTACTTTTTTTTGCGTTGGGGATAATATTGAAAGGAACAGGGCAATCTATGAACGTATCCTCGCAGAAGGACATCAGGTTGGTAATCACACCTACAATCACTTACGAGGATGGGATACCGAGGACAATGTTTATCTAGATAATATTGCAAAATGCCAGCAATTAACAGGTACGACCTTATTTCGTCCGCCTTATGCACGTGCAAAAAAATCACAGTTAAATGTATTGCACGACACCTATGAGGTGGTGTTTTGGGATGTACTATCCGGTGATTTCGATGAGCAGATCAGCCCGGAAAAATGTTATCAAAATGTGATTCGACATGTCAAAAATGGTTCGATTATCGTCTTCCACGACAATATCAAAGCGTTGCCTCGCGTAACGTATGCATTGCCTAAATTAATTGCTTATCTCAAGCGATTAGGGTACGATTTTGGAGCGTTGTAGCTCATCGTTGCGTCAGCTGTCATTATTAATCGTCCATCTTGCCATTCAGCTGGTCCAAAAAGCATCGTTTTTGGCGCATTGTTAATACCTTTTGCGCTATAAGTGATGCAAAACGGTAAGTATGGACTCACCCTAAAATACACGTTGATGTCTCGTAACCGTCTTTTTTCAACTAAAAAAGCATGCAAGGGGGGCTATTGGGGTCACCAACTATTTTTCGTATGGCGAGGGGCATTGAAGGTTTGGATCAATATTACTTATGAGCTACCAAGACGCAGGCATTCCCCCTACGGCATCGAAATAGAACTATCCTCAAGACTGTCCCAATCAAAATCCATGTCCATAATCTGCAATCGAAATTCCTGTGCGGAAGCGACCGAAAAATAACCCAGCGCATTATTGGAAATATTCGATGTAGGGTTTGCCGGGGCAGCAGAACCGGGATTTGTACTTTGGTATTCATTCCAATAATCAAATACCTTTTCATCTATGCAATAACGCCGCACCGAAATATAATCTCCCGGATTCAACTCCGCATCCAAATCAGAAACCTGGTGTGTGACATATAGTCCATCATTGAATTTATCTTGAAACACCGTAGAGAAGCGATAATTTGCATCATTTATCGAGATGTCGTACTTATAATAATTAGCTATGTCAGAAGGGTCATTAAATTTGAAAGTCGCAAAATAATAGCTATCTCCAAGAATATTTTCACGGACAATACCCGTAGAATCGACGTCTACATAGGTAGGCATATAACAGGAAGAATGAAACGATCCCCCTTCCGCTTCCACATATAAAGAATAGATTTGTTCCGGTACCGGCGTAAAATCTCTGGCTACATAATTCCCATCTCGTTCGTGCTGAAAATTATGATATCCTCCCCTACTATCTAGTACAAGTACAACCGCATCGGTCACAGCAACCGAGTTCACCGGTTCGTTAAACGCCACTGTTTTCGATACTCTTATACGTTGTGTAGACTGTAAATTCGAGAGGTTTGCTTCAATCACCACCCGGGGATCTGCATCGTTCAAGTTCACATCAATTATTTCTTCGCAGCCCGAAAAAAATAACAATGTACATAATATATAGATGTAGCGTTGAATATTCATATCATCAGAATTTAAAATTCCACGTAACAGATGGAATGATACCAAAGAGCGCTATCTTATAGGCTTCCGTTATATTTGTATTGTTCTTGTTCTCCCGAAAGTCGATAATATAGGCGTTCCTTCGATTGTAAGCATTGTATAAACCAAATGTCCAACTTGAGCGAAAGCGCTTATCCGATAGAACCGGCTCGTAAGTAGCCGATAAATCCAATCGATGATAATTGGGCATTCGGTAGCCATTCCTTTCTGTATAATAGAACATGGTTTTTCCGTCCACTTCATATTTACCGCTTGGAAACGTCACCGCATTTCCGGTGTAGTACACAAACGTGGCTCCCAGCGTCCATTTCTTCGATAATTCATACATACTGACCACCGAAACATCATGCGTTCTATCCTGACGTGCCCTAAACCATTGGCCATGATCAATTTCATCAAACTTACGTTCACTTCTGGCAAGCGTATAACTAATCCATCCGTGCAGCTTACCCGTACTTTTCCGAAGATACGCTTCAACACCATAGGCCCTTCCGATTCCGTACAGCAGATCCCCCTCCAGATACTGGTTTGCTTGCAGATCTGCCCCGTTTCGGAAATCTATCTGGTTGTCCATGTGTTTATAATAAGTCTCTAACGAAAATTCATATCGGTTGTCTTTGAAATTCCGGAAATATCCGACCGCAACTTGGTCTGCAATTTGGGGTTTGATATTCAAACTACTCACCACATATTGGTCAGTAGGCAAACTTGCGGTCGTATTGGTCAATTGATGTAGGTTTTGCGCAATACGGTTATACGACGCTTTGATACTATGCTGCTCATTCAGCAGAAAACTGGCCGAAAACCGTGGTTCGACGTTCAAATAATGCTTTGCAACCGTCCCTCTCCCGTAATATTGCTCTGCGACAGCTTCGCCGTCATCATCATACGTATAAAATGTACCCGGCCCCATCACCATAAAATCGGTAACACGAAGTCCATATAGTACCGAAAGCCAATCAATAGGACTCCAGGTATGCGATACATACGCAGCTACTTCTACGCCCTGACGATTGTCGACATCAATGGAATTAACGGATGTATTCTCGCCTGCCGTTATACTTGCCGGATAAATAGATTGTTGTAAAGCATGAACACCAAAACGCCACGTACTTATCGGATTTTGATAATAGGAAAAATCCTGTTTGAAATTCCAATTACGAATTTTAGATGCTATACCAAAGTTACTATCATCGCTGGACACCTGCACATTATAAGTGAAATCACTGTAAATCAAGGAAGTGTTACTAAATAACTTATCACTAAAAATATGATTCCATCGTACAGTTGCCGTAGCATTTCCCCAATCAAAATTAAAGAGATCGGAATAGCCTAAATCATCCTTACCAAAATAGCCCGATAGATAAAGTGTATTTTTATCATTAAACCTAAAATTGAGTTTCGCGTTGAGGTCATAGAAATAAAGCTTACTTTTATTGACATCATCATCGTTTGACAGTTTCAGGAACATATCCGCGTAAGTTCGACGTCCGCTGATCATAAACGAGCTTTTATCTTTGATTAATGGAGCTTCTACTTTCAGACGGGAAGCGATAAGACCTATCCCTCCTTCTGTCGTCATTTTTTTTTGGTTTCCATCCAGCATCGCAATGTCTAAAACCGACGATATACGTCCGCCAAATTGAGACGGGATCCCACCTTTATAAAGCTGCACATCCTTAATCGCATCCGAGTTGAAAGTAGAGAAGAATCCCAACAAATGCGAAGCATTGTATACCGTTGCTTCATCAAGCAAAATAAGATTTTGGTCACCCCCACCACCGCGGACATAAAAATTGGATGACCCCTCTCCGCCACTCTGTACCCCCGGCAATAACTGTATCGTCTTTAACAAATCTCTTTCTCCAAAAACCACCGGAACATTTTTAACTTCTTCCATCGTAAAGTTAAGCACACCCATTTGTGGATTAGAGACGTTATCGTCCTTCCGCTCTGCCGAAACAACAACTTCCTCTATTGTATTATTCCCTCGACGGAGTTCTACATTCAGCCGATGGCTGTCACTTATATCTATCTCTTCCAAATGGGATTGGTAACCGACGTAACTAAAGGTGACCCGATGTTTTCCCTCCGACAGCGCCAACGAGTAAAAGCCATACGCATTGGTGCTTGCTGCTTGCAGACCCGGCTCTACCGATACAACCGCACCAATTAACGTTTCCCCAGACTCGGCATCCCGAATGACGCCATTGAGCACCACCTGTTGTGCAAACGCATTTATACTACCAAACAGAACCGCAAAAATCAACCACAACCTATTCATCTACCGGTCTATTTCTTAGCATTTTGATCTTGAAAACATTGTGCAAAAAAAGCCATCTGAAAATCTATCGAGCGTGCCCAATATTCGCCGTTATGTTTACCCGGCATCGTCAGATAATGATGCGGTATATTCATATACGTAAGCTTTTCATGTAATTTATTGTTTACCTCAAAAAAGAAATCTTCTGTTCCACAGTCTATAAATAACTGAAGCGATTGGGGTTTAACAAGATGCGTCAATTCGATAACCGTATGGGCATTCCAAACCGCTGGTTTTTCATGATAGTCGCCAAGACGTTTTTTCATGCTCCAGTTATTGGGAAAAGGCCGAATATCTACACCACCGGAGGTACTACCTGCAAAAGCAAATAGATCCTGATGGCGAAACGCTAGGTACAAAGCGCCATGCCCTCCCATACTCAATCCCGTTATTGCACGATTGACGCGGTCAGACCCGACTTTATATTGTCGTTCAACGAAAGGTATAAGTTCTTTGGTAATAAATGTTTCATATTGATAATCGGTAGTTTCCGTATCCCAATACCAACTATCGAAACCGCCATCTGGACAAACGACCATATATCCATAGGTATCGACAAGCTGTTTGATATGGGGAGCAGTCTGCACCCAACTCGCATAATTACCCGAGTAGCCATGTAGCAAATAAAGTGTCGACGTTGCTTTTTTATTTTCCGGAGAAATAACAACCGCTTTGATGTCTTTGCTCATTCGTACACTCTGTACGGTAATCGTATCGACAGTTGCGGCATGTAATGGTAACATACCAGCGATTGTCACTAGCAAAAGAAAAATATATTTCATCATTCCCCGCTTTCTTTACAAACCACCTGTAAATGCCGACAATATACGAGGATATTGCTCCGCATCTTTCGCCCAAATTTTAAAGGAGCGGTTATACAAATTCAATTCTGCAAACACCTCCGCTTCTTCACCGATACTGTTGGCAAAAAATAATTTAAATGCATAGGTCCCATTTCCTGTTAAATCCACTGCCGTTTTATTGGAAGAGAATACAAGCGGCTCGAGTATCGCATCTGTCATCCCACCATCAACTGGCTGTTTGTACAAAGTCGCGACAGCCTTTACAAATCTGTCAGACTCTTCGCCGACCGAGCTAAATTTAATAGCACCTTCGTGGAAGGCCTTTTCCTCATTTACATTTCCATCTTCAAAGACACCACCCGGGATATCTTTGGTTATTTCAATCTGCAACCCCAGTGTATCCGTATCGTTCAACGATTTCCCAACATACACTATAGAGGAATCGGTTTCTGTGGAGTTGACCAACGACAAGAATATTGCCGGATTATCCGTCGTAGACGTTGCGACATACTGCCCAAGATTAGCCGTTAAAGCATCTTCTGTGGCATGCTCATTCCCTTTTTGATTATTTCCGCAGCTTGTTAATGTTGATGCCAACATCATGACGGCTACTGCCTGTAAAAATGTAGTTTTCATCTGTATATATCGTTTTATTTGAACGTCTTCGTGTAACCTTCTTAACCTTTTAAAACTTTAACTTCCTAACTTTAAAAAAAGCAAAATACGAATAAATTGCTTACCGTACCAAAGCATCATATAATATTTCTACGGGATGATAGGATTTTCGTCCGGTGCCATCCTTAATCTGATGCCTACAGGATGTTCCCGCAGCAGCAATAAGGGTTTGCTCATCCGTGGCGCGTACCGCTGGCAACAGTACGAGCTCTCCTACTTTCATCGACACCTCATAGTGCTCTTCTTCGTATCCGAAAGATCCTGCCATTCCACAGCAACCTGAAGGAATAATTTCTACACTATAATTTTGGGGAAACGATAATAATTTCTCTGTATAGCCAACCAGGTGAAATGCTTTTTGATAACAGTGCCCATGCAACTTGACCTTCTTCGCCGCTTTTGTAAACTGTTCCTGCTGAATCTCACCCACTTCCATTTCCCTAACAAGAAATTCATCAATCATCAAGGTGCGATTGGCTAACTTGCTCGCTGCCTCGTGCAAATGCGCCCCAACCAAATCAACATATTCATCCCGAAAGGTGATAATGGCAGACGGCTCTATTCCCAAAAGCGGTGTATCTTCCGTTATCAGATCCTTTAATAGCTCCACATTTCTTTCCGCTATTTCCTTCGCTTCTTTTACAAAACCTTTGGATAAATATGTCCGTCCACTTTCCACGTGCTTGGGTATAATGACTTCGTACCCCAATGAGGTGAGCAGTTTATGTGCCGTTATACCAATAGCGGTATCGTTGTATTCCGTAAATTCATCACTGAACAGGTACACTTTTCGCCTACGGTTTTGTGTGGGTTGCTTCCGCGCCCATCTGGACAACGTCGTGAAATGAACAGTCGGCAACGAACGTTTAGGCGCAAATCCAACCACCGATTTTACCATATTTGCAAAAAATGGGGTTTTAACGACCAAATTATAGATTGGCGCAACATACGAACCCAACCGTTGACTTTTGGTAAAATTGGCGATCACCATCGAACGGAAAGGCACCCCATGCGCATCATAATAATGCTGCAAAAACTCCGCTTTCATCTTGGCAACGTCTACACGCGACGGACATTCACTTTTACAAGCCTTACAACTTAAGCATAAATCCATTACTTCTTTTATCTCCTCATGGTCAAACCGATTTGTTTTCGTCGAATTTGTCAGAAATTGACGGAGCATATTCGCCCTTGCGCGCGTAGTATCTTTTTCATTGCGGGTTGCCATAAAAGACGGGCACATCGTACCGCCCGTAATTTCTGTTTTCCGACAATCACCGGAACCAGAACATTTCTCCGCCAAGCGCAGAATCCCCTCATCTTTTGTAAAATCAAAATAGGTTTTTATCTGCTTCCCATCTACCACCTTGTCATAACGCAATGACGTATCCATCGGTGGAGTATTGACAATCTTATTTGCATTGAATACACCATGCGGGTCAAAAATCGCCTTTGTTTCCTGCAGTAATTGATACACCTGTTCGCCCAACACTTTCCCAATAAACTCACCCCGCAAACGCCCATCACCATGTTCACCGCTCAACGATCCATTGTATTTCAACACCAAATCCGTCGTACGCTCTAATATCGCACGGAACTTCTGACGCCCTTCTGTCGTTTTCAGATTGATAAACGGTTCGATATGTAATTCGCCCGCACCAGCGTGCGCATAATAGGAAGCATGCACATTTTCTTCTTTCAGCAAAACCTGTATATCGCTTACATACGCCGGCAGATCTTCCGGGGATACAGCACAATCTTCAATCAGATTGACGGGCTGTTCATCGCCTGGCAGATTCCGTATCAAACCCAGTCCCGCCTTACGTACATCCCAAACCAGATTTGTTTGCTGTAGACCGACAATAAAAGGATACGCATAACCCAACCCCTTCTCCACGAGGTCCTTTTTCAATGCCTCCGCTTTTTGGTAAAGTTCCGTCTCGTCATCTGCACGGAACTCGATAATGAGTAATGCCTGTGGATCCCCTTCGATAAAAAAACGGTTATACTGATATGTAGGATGCCCTACCGTAAAGTCCAATATATATTTATCAACCAACTCCGAAGCTTCAGGATGGTGAGATAAAGCGACGATATTCCCTTTCATACATTCTACCATATCGGCAAAATGCACACACAACAAACCGATCTCCTTCGGTGGAAGTGGCATTAAACGTAACTTAGCTTCGGTCACAATACCTATCGTTCCTTCTGATCCCGCCAACAACTCACATAAATTAAATGGCTTCTCCTCGTCTACCAGAAAATCTAATGCATATCCCGTATTCCGTCGAGTCAATGTTTTTTTAGGGTAACCGGATACAATTGCCTGCTTATTTTCCGGAAGGGATAGCAACGTATTCAGTTTGCGATAAATTTCGCCTTCACGCGTCGAAGACGCCAGTTTTTCGAAAAGTCCGGCTTCATCCAACGCTTTAAAAACCACTTCTGACGTATCATCGAGCAGTACCTTAGCTTCCAACAAATTCTTGCGCGTATCCCCCCACACTATCGAATGCAAACCGGATGAATTGTTGCCGATCATACCGCCAACCATGGCACGGCTTGCTGTGGACGTTTCCGGACCGAACATCAATCCATACGGCCGGAGATAGCTATTGAGATCATCGCGGATCACACCGGGTTGCACGCGCACCCAACGCTCTTCCAGATTCAGTTCCAATATTTGGTTAAAACAGCGCGATACGTCAACGACAATACCACTTCCCACTACTTGCCCCGCAAGCGACGTACCCGCTGTCCGCGGAATGAGCGTCAAACGCTGTTCACCGGCGAACAAAATAAGTTTCTTCAGATCTTCTTTGCCTTGTGGAATGGCTACTGCAAGTGGAAGTTCTTGGTATACAGAAGCATCAGTGGCATAAGCCAACCGCATCGTCTGGTGTTTCGGGTTTTCGGGTAAATAAAACAACTCTCCCATCAATAGGGAAGATAGTCGGCTTAGTTCATGTATAATTTGCACGTTTGTTTTCGTATTTGACAGAAACAAAACTAATTAATTTGGTCAGCTTTTTCGAATTGTTTCGCTTTTTACAAAAACATTTGTTATCGACTATTAGAACGACTGTATATTTAAAATTTCTTATGCTTTCTAACTTTTTTCACCATGTCTATCAATATACTTGATCAATCCAGTAAAGCTTCACGCAATGCTTGTCGGGATCCATAGAAGTTAAGACTACCCTCGTAAACAATATTCCATTCATTATTAATTCCCTCGACCTCCTCGTCTTCTTTCGCATTGTTTACCTGTCTAACCATAACGCACCAAAGAAATCGCTCTTTGAGATAAGAGAGTGAATGCGATTGCGTTTCGCTCCATATACCACCGCTGTTCATCCACACATAACTTAAATTATTACCGACCACAGATGTCATCTCTTTTTCAAAATCGCCTTCTTCGAAATCTTGATTATCTTCATCATAGAATAATCTTTTGGCCTTGCCATTCTCGATACGGAGAACGAGATAGTTTGTACTTTCTTCGTTTTGAACATTTTTCAATGAGCCGGCCCAATAGCCATCATAAGAACCTAAGTTTGCTACAAATTGTGCATCTACTTCTACAATGCCGACAAAAAGCGCGACAAACGCTATTACAGCGATCCGGATGTTGTGTTTTAGTTTCATTTTTGGATTTTTTTAATATTTTTTTTGTATTTATCTTTATTACAATATGCTAAAGTTAATTATGTAGCACTATTTCTCAAATACCCATTAATGGGTATTTTTCACCAATGTAATTCAGATAAAATGAGCAATACGAAAGGTGCAAACCACGATCGTCACCATTCTAATAAAACATAGATTTTCATAAAAATATTCTAAATATAAAATATTTAACAGAATTATATTCATAAATAGATATAATATTTTGAATATAATTCTTTTACCCGTATCTTTGCAGTAAGATGGAAAAATTAGAATTTAGCTTAGATCAAATTGATTATCAGATACTGCGCATCATGCAGGAAAATGCACGCACGAACAATGCAGATATTGCAAGGGAGTTGGGCATGGCACCTTCTGCCATTTTAGAGCGAGTTAAGAAATTGGAACAGAAGCAGGTTATCTTACAATACAATGCGAAAATTAATCCAGATGCGCTCGATCAGAAGCTGCTATCCTTTATTTTCATCAAGGCGCAGGATCCGATAGGAACGCAAAAAGTAGGATTACTCTTAGCGAAGATTCCCGAGGTACAAGAAGTACACGATATCGCCGGTGATGATGGTTATTTGATTAAAGTACGGACTAACGACGCTGCTGGATTAGTAGACCTCATGCGGAATGCATTAGGAAAAATACAAGAAATCATTTCCACGCGTACTACTATCGTTTTAGAAACCGTAAAAGAAGAACAAAAACTCGTTATTCCAACAGAAGATTAATACGGATATGACAAAAGGAAATCAAAATATGCCAGCCACAAGCAGCATTATCTTTGCATACCTTGTAGTATACATCGTGTGGGGCTCTACTTTTTTCTTTATAGAAAAAGCATTACATAGTTTCAGTCCGTTTGTTCTGGGTTCTATCCGGTTCATCTTAGCAGGCTCCATCCTAATGGGATATTGTTATGTAAAAGGATATAAGCTTTTCGCAAAAACGGCTGTTAAGGATGCACTCTTTGTGGGATTTTTACTGCTATTTATCGACATGGCTGCCGTTATCTGGTCAGAACAGTATATATCGAGTGGTATCGTCAGCATTATTGCCGCAGCAACAGCGATATGGTTTGTTGTACTTGATAAACCAAAATGGAAAGAGAACTTTTCGAGCTTACCCACGGTATTAGGGTTAATTTTCGGCTTTTTAGGCGTTTTTATGTTGTTTGCCGAACAGCTTTTTGTACAGGCAGATCCTTCGGGAGATAAAAGCATCAAAATCACAGCCATGTTTGTTTTGGTCTGCGGAACAATCGCGTGGACGATAGGCTCTTTGATATCTAAATACAGTAAAGAAAAAAGAAACCAACAGATGCAGGAGCGTGGAGAAGAAGATATACACGTCATGGTAAAAACAGCCTGGCAGATGGTCTGTGCGGGTATCGCCTTTACCGTGGTTGCTACTGTGAATGGTGAATACGCCCGCTTTCAGATACGTGATGTATTGCCGGAAGACTGGGGAGCTATCCTATATCTCGCAACTATGGGTTCTATTTTAGCATTCGGCAGCTATATATGGTTGCTCCAGTATCGCCCCACTACCGAAGTTAGTACACATGCATATATTAACCCTATCGTAGCTTTAGCATTAGCTCATTATTTCACCGACCATCGTGTGAGTTCGTTACAGATCATAGGCTTAGTTGTTGTACTGGGCAGTGTTCTATTAATGAATTGGAACCTTTACAAAAACAACAAAAAATCCAAAGTTTATAAACGTGCTAAGCGAATAAAAAAATTGCGGGAGTTAGCACCGCATAGCAGTATCCCAAGGATTATGGCATTATCTAATTTCAATCAAAGACACGAAAAGAAAAAAGAAACGATAGCTAATCAGCATGAATAAAAAAATGTTCTTCTACACTGTAGCATTTTCTTTCTGTATCCCGTATAATTTCTAAAACATATCGAGTAAACGAAACTTGCATAAGCTACTACTTCGCGAAGAGGATCGTAAATAAGCATATAAGAGTTCATTACCATATGGAAAAATGATTTAATACGATGAAAAAGTTATCACTACAATCTTGTTTTTTATTATTTATCACTGTCCTTACCTTCAGCAGCTGTTTGAAAGATAACGATGAAGGTCCGTTGAACAACATGCCTGCGGCAGGCCTTATGTATTTCGTAAATAGCTATGCAGGGGCAGAGTCGGGTTTATTATATCGTCTCGACGGGAATATTATTGGTAACCCGCTCGATGGCAGTCCAATGGTATTAAAGTACCAAACCTTTTCAGGCGCACAGCTGTTGTATCCAGGAAGCCGTAAATTAACGATAACAAACTACAACAACGATCAAACCGTTTTAATCGACACGACCTTAACGATTAAGGTGGACAGCGGCTATACCTCTTTTGTGTATGGTACGAATGAGGAGCCTACATTTGCCATGACACAGGATAAAGTCATCGAAAACCTCCGTCAAAACGAATCCGGTATACGTTTTTTAAACCTAGCAGCTGGTGTAGAAGGTGTGAATTTACTTATTGAAGGTGAAGATGAGCCTCTATACAGCAATAGACCGATAGAAACTGGAGCATCTGTTGTAGCAAACCAAGCTTTCAAAGTACAAAAGAGTGGCGTCTATACGTTCAAAGTCACCGATGCAGATGGCAACGAATTAGTAAAGCGGGAATATAAAAAAGACAATGGAACAGGTTTATTGGACCGTTCTTATTACACCATCATGTTAACAGGCAAACCTGGCGATGAAAAAGCACCATTATACATTGGTGTAGTCGAACACCGTTAACCGTCTCTTAGACCTTTCGGTAGAGATACCTATCTTGTATATCTCTACTGAAAGTTTCTTTGTTTCCATAAAATACCACATACACTGATTACGATAATACCCGAAGCCAATACTAAAAAATGATTAGTAAATGGCACGTAAACCCGCACGAGCCCACCGATTCCTTGTAGCATCAGCACAAATTCATTAAGCACCACACCAATAGCCAATCCCATCATCCACCGGTGCACGATTTTGTTTAAGCGTAGGATATGCATCTGAAAAGCAAAACCTACGATAAAAAGCGAAATAATAACCAGAAGCACTAAATGTAAATAAGCGATCACAATAGGTCGATAGCCATAAACCAGTTGGCTCAACGATGGTATTACAGATGCCGCCTGCAATAGTATTTTAAGAAAAATAGCGCCCATTACCCCTATCCAGATAATTTTAGTTGTTGGGTTTATGGCTTGTAAGGCATTTCCTTCTCTAAAGGAAAGAAACACCTGGCGTACAAACCGAAGCCATATACCCAATTGCAACAAAACGGTAGCCACTACAATCACATATAGCCAATCGGGGAAGGCCTTCCACCACAAAACGGAAAGGAAATAGGCCGGAATAACACACGAAAAAAATAACCAAAAAAGTCGTTTGGTGCACGCCACTACACCACTGCTAGCATAAAGCCAATAGAGAAATAAACCTAAACAGACAAATAGAAACCAACCATTGTATTGAAAATGGAGATAAAAATATACCGAAGCTAATTGCTTTAGCGGATCCAACTGTTGTGTAGCCATCAGCCGTACCAGTGAAAACGTTCCTAATGACGATAAAACCGAAAAGAACAAGGCGGCTTTAAACCAATATTTCACAACCGCGGGAATGGTAGATCGTCCGATATCTCGCCAACCGATTCCTGCAAAAATAAACGATATAAATAGCGTTAACGTCGAAAAAATGATTGCATAAAGCCCATATCCCTGCAACGTAAAACAAACAAGCATCCCAAAAGATGCCAACAGATTAGCCGTAATGATATATTGATAACGCGATGGCAACGGATCATTCGCACGTAAGCGAAATATCGCCATCAACATCAAAACCATTAAAGCATGGGACACCCAACCGGAAAAAGCAAAGTGTGAATGCGCATGCATAATATACTTTTGATTAACCCAGGCGAGGGGAAAAATAGTTTTTAGGCGCATCAAAAGTCCAAAACCTGCCACAATCAACAAATTTAAGACCGCCACAATAAGCCAATGGCGAACGGTATTTTTTTGAATAAAACCTAGCATATTACGAAATCCCTCCAATACCATCTGCGGGTATAAACACTTTCCCTCTAACGATGCTCACACGTTCGTTACGTTCCATATTTTTGATCGCCCTTATAATAGTTTCCACCCGTAGACCGGTCATGTTTGCCAATTGTTGCCGTGTCAACATCAAACGGTTACAATCCTGGCAAATCAATTTCTTTTCCTGGTTCAGATATTGAATCAGGGAGGTAATGATATCCTCCGGACAATTTCGACTAACAATGTCTGTCAACATGAACTTGAAACGCAGATCGCTTGCCATTGATCTGGTAAAATCAAAATGAATGGCCGGATGTTCTTCCAATAATTGCTTAAACGTATCCACTCGCAACCGCAATAAGGTACAGGCTATATCAGAAATAGCGCTCGCCGCATATACGCCATCGTCAAAAAAAGGCAACTCTCCAAAAATATCACCGGGTTCAACAATCTTATGGAGCACTTCTCGGCCATCGTCCATGAGGTTACACCATCTGATACGCCCCTCCACCAATTGGTAATAATAAGTTGCAACGCCACCTTCATTAAAAATAATCTCTCCAGGCTCGGTTTTCCGATAAGCTGCTCCGTTTTTCAAAAGTAAATCGACAGGAATCATAAGTCGCTATTATATAGATTACTTGTTTACAAATTAAATGCTTCTCTCCCATAAAACAACTGATGGAAGTCATTCCAAGAAGTGACAAGAATCAATTAAACACCTAATCCATTAATAAACAACAACTTAACCTTTACAAAACCAGATTCAATTGCCTATACCAACCACTTTATGACTAAACGCATAAAATGCACCTTGTATCCTGCGGTAGATTTGTAAAACAAATACAAAAAGAAATATTTAAAGGGTAACTAACGAGAGAAATACGATGAAAAAATTAATGACGCTTTGCATGATTGGCATATTGCTATATGCCTGTACTTCAAACAGTAACAACGATCAACAAACTAAACGTTCCTTCCCGGAAGAAAAAACCAAAACGTCTGACGCAAGCACATATGACCCTAAGCGTGGCGAAGGAAAATTTGATGCTGTGGAGGTGGGAGACCAGCTAGATGTGGCTATGGCCAAAGAAGGCAAAACTATTGCCGACGTAAAGTGTGCCAGTTGCCATAAATATACAGAGGAGCGTTTGGTAGGGCCAGGATGGGCCGGTGTTTCTGAAAAACATAAGCCCGAATGGATCATGAACTTCATTACAAACCCGGATCCGATGATTGATAAAGATCCAGAATTACAGGCGCAATTAGAATTGTGTTTAGTGCGCATGCCTAACCAAAATCTAAGCGAGACCGAAGCTCGAAGTATTTTAGAATTCATGCGTCAAAACGATGGTGTAAAATAATTCAAAAGGAATTAATTAATTGTTAGCACAAAATATATAAAACAATGAGACTAAAACAGTATCTAGTATTAAGCCTTGCTGCAGCGACAATGGCCACCTCCTTTCAAGCTTGTCGGCCTAAAGGAGCCAGCAATGCCGTCACGGGCGATGCAGCACAGCGGACGTATATTCCACCTGGGCAGTATGATGAATTTTATAACTTTGCTTCGGGAGGATTCAGCGGACAGATGAGTGTATACGGATTGCCTAGCGGTCGTTTATTTCGCGTTATTCCTGTCTTTTCTGTAGATCCAGAAAAAGGCTGGGGATTCAGCGAAGAAACTAAACCTATGCTGCAAACCTCTCATGGCTTCG
Source organism: Sphingobacterium corticibacterium (assembly GCF_004208525.1). Taxonomy (GTDB): domain Bacteria; phylum Bacteroidota; class Bacteroidia; order Sphingobacteriales; family Sphingobacteriaceae; genus Sphingobacterium; species Sphingobacterium corticibacterium. Next base: position 1,575,390 of record NZ_SGIT01000001.1, read on the forward strand.
TTCCGTGGGATGACCTACACCATATCGAAGCATCTTTTACAGATGGTATGCCCGATGGTAAATGGATGTTTGCCAATTCCAACAATACCCCACGCTTGGCCAGAATTAACCTACAGACTTTCCGCACTGACGAAATCATTGAGATTCCCAACACCGGCGGAAACCACTGTTCACCGTTCACCACCGAGAATTCAGAGTACGTTATCGCTGCGACGCGGTTCAGTGTTCCTCCCGATGGGCCGGAGAGCGATGTGCCCATCGAGTCCTATAAGGAAAACTTTAAAGGGCATATTAGCTTCGTCAGTGTGGACAAAGAGAGTGGCGAGTTTGACATTGCCTTTCAGCTAAAAACGCCCGGTTTAAATTTTGACCTTTCGGGTGCTGGTAAGGGTGTGTCCAACGGCTGGTTGTTCCTAAGTTGCTACAACTCCGAACAAGCTCATAGTTTACTGGAGGTTAATGCTTCTCAAAATGATAAAGATTTCATCTTGGCTATTAACTGGAAAAAAGCCGAAGAATATTTTAAAGCCGGAAGGGGTACAAAACAAACTAATGTACGTTATGCCCATAACAAATGGGATGAGCACACCCATTCGGCTACGCACGAAATGAAAACGGAGGTTACGGTTCTTGATATTGCAGATTTTGAAGACTTGGCTTATTTGATCCCTTGTCCTAAATCACCTCATGGTGCAGACGTAAGTCCTACAGGTGAATATATTGTCGCTAGTGGTAAACTTGCTGCTTTAATTCCTGTATTCAGTTTTGAGAAATTACAAAACGCGATTAACAATAAAGATTTTGAAAACGAGGCATACGTCGGCATCCCTGTTGTAAAATATGAATCAGCCCTACACGGTGAGGTACAGAAGCCAGGCTTGGGGCCGTTGCATACAGAGTTTGATGAGAAAGGAAATGCTTACACGTCATTTTTCGTTTCTTCGGAAATTGTAAAATGGAACATCGAAACGCTAGAGGTTTTGGACAGGCAACCTACTTATTATTCTGTTGGGCATTTGATGGTAGCCGGTGGCAATGCAAAGAAACCATACGGCAAATATTTGGTTGCTTACAACAAAATTACGAAAGACCGCTTCTTACCTACGGGTCCGGAACTCTGTCATAGTGCACAGTTGTTTGATATCAGTGGCGATAAAATGGAATTGTTGCTTGACTTCCCGACTATCGGAGAGCCACACTACGCACAAGCATTACCTGCCGATTTATTGATGGAGAAATCTTTGCAGATATACGATATCAATGCAAACAAACACCCCTACAAAACAAATGGTGAAGCAGAAGCAAAAGTGATACGCGAAGGTAATATTGTACGGGTTTACATGACCACGATACGCTCACACATTACACCAGACGTTATTGAAGGCATCCAATTAGGAGACGAAGTTTACTTCCATGTCACAAACTTGGAACAGGATTGGGATATGCCTCACGGTTTCGCTATTAAAGGCGCAAATAATTCGGAACTTCTGGTTATGCCCGGCGAGACGACTACATTAAAATGGGTTCCTGACCGTGTGGGTATCTTCCCGTTCTATTGCACGGATTTCTGTTCGGCTTTACACCAGGAAATGTCTGGTTATGTAAGGGTCTCCGCAAAAGGAAGTAGTGTTCCTATTAAATACTATACCGGCGAAAGTAAACCTACGACGTAACTATCTAACTTATATACAACGTGAAAAATTCAACACCTATAACATCCGCAAACCGCATCATACTCCTGGTATGCAGTCTTGCATTAGTTGCAGTTATCTTCCTCCCTATTTGGCGTATAGAGCTGGATGCAGCACAATATCCGGAAGGGCTGGAATTACAGATATACAGCAATAAGCTAGCCGGTAATGTGGAAATTATTAACGGGTTGAATCACTACATCGGCATGAAAACGCTTCATGCCGATGATTTCATCGAATTTACCGTCCTCCCCTATATCATTGGTTTCTTTGCATTCAGTTTCTTAATAGTTACGATAAGCGGTAAAAGAAAATGGGTATATGTATTATTTGCGGCCTTCCTGTTATTTGGGATTGTAGCTATGGTCGACTTTTATAGATGGTTATACAATTACGGCCATGATCTCGACCCTAACGCACCTATTATCGTTCCCGGCATGGCCTATCAGCCTCCGCTTATCGGCTTTAAGCAATTGCTCAACTTTGGCGCATTCTCCATTCCAGATATAGGAGGATGGATCTTTATCGGCGTCGGCATGTTGCTGGCGTATTGCACTGGACGAGAAATATGGTTAGCGAAAGAAACAACACAGTCTTCGAAAATTTCTAAAAATAACGCATAGATGAAAACAAAATACTTCTTTTTCAACATATTCGCGCTGCTCGCATTTTGTGTTCTGATAGGTACGCAAGCCTGCACAAGCAACGCCGGCCCGCAACCTATTCAATATGGAAAAGACCAATGCGTATATTGCAAGATGACCATCAGTGACGCCCGATTTGGCACACAGCTGGTTACCAAGAAAGGACGCGCCTATAATTTTGACGACGTGCAATGTATGATTGCCTATGTCGAAGATGGAGATATAAACCGGGAGGATATTGCGGCCTTCTATCTGCCAGATTTCAACACCAGCGAGCTTAAACCTGCAGAAGAAATGTTTTATCTGAAAAGTGAAGACTTGAAAAGCCCTATGCGAGGTGATATTGCCGCATTTGTCCGTAAAAGTGATATGGAAGAGACATTAAATGAGGTTGGCGGTACGCCACTCACATGGGATGATCTTTGGGAATAAAAATATTTCGATGAAGAGTTTTCTATTCTATATATTGATTACATGCGTTTGTTTATGTATGGTAGTTGGCCCGACAGGTGCCACTACCATTCATGTTGGTAAACAGCATGCCATATCATCCATTATACAAGCCATCGCGAAAGCCAAAAACGGCGATACGATCATGGTGCATGGCGGGCTTTATCAAGAAGAAAATATTCTTATCACCAAAAGCCTGACCCTTATCGGGAAGAACAATCCCGTCATCGACGCACAAAAAAAACACGAACCTGTTTCCATAAAAGCAAACTATGTTACGATAAAGGGGTTCACTATTAAAAATTCCGCCCATTCTTCCCTGAAAGACATTGCCGCCGTCAAAGTGTATAACGGTAGCCATATTGCCATAGAAAATAATATACTGGACAACAATTTCTTCGGGATCTATCTACAGAATGCAAAAAATTGCCGAATTGAAAATAACCGGCTCCAGACATACGGAGAAACGGAACGCTTGGTCGGAAATGGTATCCATGCCTGGAAAAGTGATAGTATAGCTATCCTCAACAATGAAATTGCCGGACATCGCGACGGTATTTATCTGGAATTTGTAACCCATACACAGGTAGACCGAAATAGGGCACAAAACAATCTCCGCTATGGCCTGCATTTTATGTTTTCGCATGACAACCAATACCACTATAATACATTCAAAGCCAACGGAGCAGGTGTAGCGGTAATGTATACCCAGCGCATGCGCATGGAACATAACATCTTTGAAGAGAATTGGGGAGATGCCACCTATGGACTCCTACTCAAAGACATCACCGACAGTTATATTCAAAACAATACATTCGTTAAGAACACGACAGGTATCTTCATGGAAGGCAGCAACCGCATCCAAATACAGCAAAACAGTTTTGAAAACAACGGTTGGGCCATCAAGATATTCACCAGCTGTATGCATAACACGTTAAGCAGGAATACCTTTATCCAAAACACCTTTGACGTTGCTACTAATGGCGGTAAAATGACCAATACGTTTAACGGTAATTATTGGGATCAATATGAAGGATATGACCTAAACAAAGACGGTATCGGCGATGTGCCGCATCATCCGGTTAGCCTTTTCTCCATGCTCGTCGAACGATACCCAGCGGCTATGTTACTTTTCCGCAGTTTTATGGTTACGTTATTTGATCGCAGTGAAAAAATGATTCCAAGTTTGACACCGGAAAATTTAAAAGACGAAAATCCGTTAATGAAACCCGATAAAAGAACAGTAATTAGATGAAATCTGCTATACGATGATTAAAATTGAGAAACTTTCTAAACATTTTGGTAAGCTACAGGTATTAAAGGACATCGATTTGTCCCTAACACCGGGTCAATGTATTTCACTCATCGGCCCTAATGGCAGTGGAAAGACGACATTAATCAAAACCATTCTGGGCATGGTCGTTCCCAGTTCCGGCAATATTTACGTTGAAGGTAAAAATATCAACAGGGAATGGGCCTACCGCAGCGACATAGGCTATATGCCGCAAAAAGGCGAGTACCCCGAGAACATGAGCATTGGCCAAGTATTGGACATGATGATCGATATACGCAAAACACCTTCTCACCTACTCGACAACGAACTCTACGAAAAATTTGAAATCGAGACCATGTTAGACAAACGTATGCGCACCCTATCTGGTGGAACACGACAAAAAGTGAGTGCCTGTCTTGCTTTTATGTTTAATCCGAAAGTGTTGATTCTGGATGAACCCACAGCTGGATTAGACCCTGTGGCTACAGAAATCCTCAAAGAGAAAATTATCCGGGAAAAAGAGAAAAACAAACTTATTTTGATTACGTCACATGTATTGAGTGACTTGGATGATCTCGTTTCCCAAATCATCTATATGCAAGACGGCGAGCTGCGTTTTCATAAATCTCTTGCGGAATTGAAAGCGGATACCGGCACCGATAAATTATCCAGAGCGATCGCCCACGTTATGGGATATAAAACGATGTTTACCAAAGAAGTTATCCATGAACAATAAGATTATCAAGTACGTTATTTCCGATCTGTTGCGTAATCGCACCATACTGTTCTACACCTTGGTGCTTCTTACACTTTCTCTCAGTATCTTCCTCATGGAAGACAATACCGACAAAGGCATCGCCAGTATGCTTAACCTGGTTCTTTTTGTCGTGCCGCTGGTTTGTATTGTATTTTCAAGCATTTACCTGTACAACAGTGCTGAATTTATTGCACTGCTCGTCAGCCAGCCTCTAAAACGGCAAAGTATATGGCTCAGCATATTCATGGGGCTCGCTACTGCTATGACACTGGCTTTTTTTATTGGTGTAGGTATCCCTACCTTTATCTTTGCCTATAGCTTATCGGGCATCACACTCGTTATCGGCGGCCTATTATTATCCCTGATATTTGTATCCATCGCAACATGGACCGCGGTACGTATCCGGGATAAATCTAAAGGCATTGGTTTGGCTATCATTTTATGGTTGTACTTCGCGTTGATTTTTGATGCCATGTTGCTGTTTCTGCTATTTCAATTTGCCGACTATCCTATCGAAAAAATGATGATCGCCGTATCGATGCTTAATCCGATAGACATCAGCCGTATCTTAATTTTATTAGAAATAGACCTGTCCGCGATGATGGGTTATACGGGAGCTATCTTTCGGGATTTCTTCGGCACGCATATAGGCATGCTCATTACGGTTCTAGTCATGTTAATGTGGACAGCTTTGCCGTTGTGGTTCGCGACAAGGCATTTCAAGAAGAAAGATCTTTAATGTTACTTTTTACGGAAAAAAGAACAGAAAAAAAACATTATTCTGACATGTGTTGAAGCCAATATGAGTCCACGCATAAAACACTATACATCAACAACATAACTTTGTGTAATAATTCACATTAATACATAAATGCCATGATAAAAACAGCCATATTAAATGTCACTACGATTGAACCACGATTAAAGCATCCAACTATATTTGCGCATTTCGATGCTTTAGAAGGTGGTGAGTCTTTTATTATCGTGAACGACCACGATCCACGTCCATTATATTACCAATTACTAGGCGAAAGAGGTAACATCTTTACTTGGGAATACCTGGAATCTGGCCCGGAATGGTGGCGGGTAAACATTGCGAAGCCGGCTGCTGAAAGCAAACCAGAAACCGTAGGGGGAATTGCAGCTGCCGATATGCGCAAAGCAGCGGTTTTCAAAAAACTAGGGATAGATTTCTGCTGTGGTGGAAAGGTCACGTTAAAAGAAGCCGCTGCTACCGCAGGTCTCACGGAAGAAGCTTTACGTCATGAACTCGCAAAAAGTGAAACCCAGGAGAACGTACCTGTACACCTCAATTTCAATGGATGGGATATTGCCTTTCTTGCCGACTATATCAAAAACATACATCACGGCTACATCCGCGAATTCGGCCCTATTATAGAACAACTGGCCAACAAGGTTGCATCCCGGCACGGTAATGAAAGCCCTGAACTCGTTGGGTTTGCAAAAGACACGCACCATCTCATGGCCGATCTGTACCAACATATTGAGAAAGAAGAAGCACTTCTATTCCCCGCCACCAAAGATTTATCTTCACTTGAAAACGAAGAGATCAAACGGATTATCGACGAACTGCAACATGAACACGAGGATGCCGGAGCAGAATTGGTCCATTTCCGGAAATTAACAAAAGATTATGAACTTCCGGCACATGCCTGCAATTCCTATACCTATCTCTATGAGCAGATGAAAGCTTTCGAACAGGATTTATTCCAACACATCCACCTGGAAAATAATATTTTGTTTCCAAAGGTTATCGAAGCCTGTCGTGAACAGCTCCATGCCGAGTAAAGCAGAATGGCCGATATATTTGTAAACAAAGCACCTAAAGAACTCGCCGTTATTCCTTTTTACGGAACAGCGGCCGTGTTCTTTTTATTGCTTTGCATTCTTCTTTTTCTTTCCGCTACGAAACTTACCGGTCATTATTTCGATCCGTCAATCTTAGCGATTGTACATACGGCCGCATTAGGTTGGGGGACGATGGTTATTTTCGGCGCAGCGTATCAGCTACTCCCCGTTATATGCGAACGCGAATTGTTTAGCACAAAATTAGCATTTCTATCCTATCTCCTATTAACCATCGGTACCTGCGGCATGATCTGGTCCTTTTGGAGGTTTGACATGGGATGGTTCATGATTATATCGGGAATCTGTGTCGTATGTAGTAGCTACTTATACACATTCAATCTTTATCAAACAACTAACGACTCCAATAAATCGCAGGTAAATCAACATTTCTTGCTACTCTCTGCCTTTTGGCTCTGTTTTACGACAACGGTCGGTCTACTGCTTGCCATCAATCTTCGATATAGGTTTATCCCTCAAAACCACCTAGATATTCTTAAACTACATGCACATGCAGGTATCGCAGGTTGGTTTTTACAATTGATATGCGGTGTAGGTGCGAAACTTATTCCAATGTTCCTATTGGGAAAATCCAAAAAAATGAGGTTATTATATGCTGCATTGATCCTACAAAACGTGGGACTTATTCTTTTTCTAGCGGACGGCTATTTTAATCCCATTAGCTTACGCATGCTGATGTATGCTACATTAATAGCATCGGGAACCGCCTGTTGGTTGATTTATATCATCGACACTTACAAACACCGTGCACGCAAAAAGGTAGATATGTTAATGAAACATGCCGGTCTCTCATCCTTATGTTTAAGTCTTGCTTTTATGTTTATTCCGGTTCTCCTCCTATATCCGCAAACAAAATGGGCTTCCCTATATGGTACCTTGATTTTTTTAGGATGGATTACGGGTATTATCCTCGGCAAAACATTTAAAACGCTTCCGTTTATCATTTGGAACAAACGATATAAAAACCTAAACGGGAAAATAAAAATACCCATGCCAAAGGATCTCTATCACGGCGGGTTGATTCCTTATCAATATTATCTATACCTTAGCACATTATTACTCACGTGCGCGGGTATTGTTTTAGAACAAGCTACTCTATTACAGATAACCGGGATTCTTTGGATTATCGTCTCTTTAGTATATGGTTATAATGTTTTTCATGTTATATTTCATAAAAGCCGAGTGACACTATGATATCGTTGACAAACCCTTATGCACAAGAGGAGCTTCGGGCGAATCTTGCCCTCATGGAGGTCATCGACCCCGAGTTGAACATTAACATCGTGGATATGGGTTTAGTGTACGGACTTGATTTTAACGATCCGAAGGCCATTACCGTGCGCATGACACTTTCCACCCCCCATTGTCCGATGGGCGACGCCATAGAACAAGGTGTTATCAACGTTTTGCAGCGAGCTTTTCCAGAACGCCAAACAAAAATCAACTTGGTATGGGAACCCGAATGGAGCATCGACAACATCAGCGAAGCAGGAAAAGCACAATTAGGATTATAAATATGTAAAAAAGTGATTATTTTTCTATCTTTAAAACGAATATAATCCGAGCACAATGAATAAAGCAACGTTTTTCACCTGTTTTTATCTCTTATTCGTATGGTCAAATGTATCCGCACAGCAGAACCCTGTTTTCCCTGGGTGGTATGCGGATCCAGAAGGCATTGTATACGACAACACCTATTGGGTTTTCCCAACCTACTCCGCACCATACGAACAGCAGGTATTATTCGATGCTTTTTCTTCTAAAGATTTGGTTACCTGGGAAAAACATCCTCGGATTATCGACACGTCGGAAGTGAAATGGGCAAAAAAGGCTATGTGGGCGCCTAGTATTATCGAAAAAGATGGAAAGTATTATTTTTTCTTTGCCGCGAATGATGTCCACGAAGGGGAAATTGGTGGCATAGGCGTCTCGGTTGCTGACCGCCCCGAAGGTCCTTACAAAGATTTGCTTGGTAAACCGTTGATTAATGACATTGTCCATGGCGCACAACCCATCGACCAGTTTGTTTTTAAAGATAAAGACGGTCAATATTATATGTACTACGGCGGATGGAAACATTGTAATGTCGTGAAACTTAGTGACGATTTTAAAAGTTTAGTACCTTTTGAGGACGGCACCATCTATAAAGAAGTGACACCCGAAAACTATGTGGAAGGTCCTTTCATGTTTATCCGAAACAACAAGTACTATTTCATGTGGTCAGAAGGCGGCTGGACCGGACCAGATTATAAAGTCGCCTACGCGATAGCCGATAGTCCGTTTGGCCCTTTTAAACGCATTGCAACTATTTTGGAACAAGATAAGGATATCGCTACCGGTGCGGGACATCATTCGGTTATCAAAATCCCTAACGAGGATACTTACTATATCGTTTATCATCGCAGACCGCTCGATAAGACGGAGGCGCACGAACGGGAGACCTGTATCGAACCCATGACTTTTGACGAACAGGGTTATATTAATCCGGTGAAAATGACTTTTGAGGGGGTTAAGCATCCGTTGTAGGAGCATCCCTAATCCAATTTAACAATGCCGTTTTTGATGGCATACATCGCCAGACCGGTTCGGGTTTTCAGCTGCAGTTTTTCGCATACCGCATTGCGATAACCTTCTACGGTACGGACACTGACGCACATCTCGTCCGCTATTTCTGCATAAGACTTTTCCGAACATATCTGCTTCAGGAATGTAATCTCCCGATCGGTCAGTTTTACAAAAGTTTGGATATCACTTGCCTCCGTCAGCGCCTGTATAGAAAACAACACTTTGTGGGTAATCAGTTCATTAAAGAAATAACCGACAGTCAGTACCTCCTCAAACGCTCTTTTAAGCTCGCTAGGTTCGGCATCCTTGAGCACATAACCTTTGGCACCATGCCGGATCATCTTGATGATGGCCGACTCCGCATCCATGGTACTCAGCGCCAGTATTTTGATCGACGGATGGTTGATCCGCAACCACTCTGCCGTGGCATAGCCGTCCATTTCCGGCATACTGATATCGAGCAGGGCGATATCCGGTAACTGCTCTACTTCCTGCAAGCGATGGATCAAATCCCTTCCATTGGAAGCTTCCAAAATTACGTTGTAACCCGGGAAACCATTGATAAGCCCGGCCAGTCCTTTGCGAAAAAGGGCGTGGTCGTCTACGATGGCAATATGTTTGGTATTCGTCATTATCTTTAATATTAGTTATAAGGAACATGCAGTATGATCGTTGTACCTTCTCCAGCAATACTTTGGATGTCGGCAAGGCCACCCATCAGTGCTGCCCGGGTTCTGATATTTTGCAAACCAAGTCCGCCTGTTGTGCCTTTTTCGGTGTTGAAACCAATGCCGTTGTCCTGAATATGAATGCGTAATTCACTTTCAGCAAAGTCGAACAAGATTTTTATTTCTGTAGCTTGTGCATGTTTCAAGATATTTTGTAAACTCTCCTGCACGATGCGGAAAACGATTGTCTTGCGCTGTTCAGGAAGCGTATTTTCCTCACCTTCCGTATGCAGATGACACCGCATCAATCCATTACGCCCTATACGCTGTAATTCGTGGCTTACCGCCTGCACCAGCGATATCCACTGCAGTCGCTCGCTGCTCAAACTTTTGGCGATATCCCGCAGGTCGGTCATGGCTTGCCCCACATTGGACTTGATATCTTCAAGCAAATCCTTATCAGCCTCAGTGCTTTGCCTGGCAATGTTAAGCTGCACTTTAGCTAAACTTAGCAATTGCCCCACGTTATCGTGTATCTCCCGACTGATGGAATCAAAGGTCTCCTCCTGCATTTCCAGTCGCGATTCCAACAATTGCTTCTGATACGCTTCAGACATCGCTTTTTTCTCTTCCCGGTATCGGAATTTACGCCGTTGATGGTTGAACATAATCAATACCATTACGCACAGCAAAGCCATGAACAGCACGACCACCGTAATGATGACAGCTAAGATCTCTTGGTAATGGTCAACTGGCATATAAAGGCATAGGTAAACAGGGAATACATCACGATATTGGAAATTTGTAAGGGTATTTTCAGCAATCGCGCTAAATCATTTTGGTGTTTAGTAAGAAAATTAAACATTCCCATATACGGTACACCACAAGTATAAAAGAAAATTAGTCCAATAGCAATCCAAAATTCACTACAGTTTCGCAACATAATCGGTTCGGCAGCATTCAGCAATTGGTAACAGTATACAATTGCAAAAAACACAATAAATACTCCACCTACCATGTATACGTAACTATTCCATTCGTTAAGATTAAACATAAAGAACACCAACAAATACCATAGCGCCGGATACAAGTATAGAAACACACGAATAATTTTCCGCACAGAATGCGATTGACTAATTTGTAGAAAATAGTACGCGAAAGCCAAATACTGCCCTAGTATAAAACAATTATATATATGTGCATTAGTTTTATCTGGCAAAAATTCTCTTTTATAGAAAACACCCCACGCTATGAAGCCTGTATATAGAACTATTAGAGCAATAACACGAATAGGTGAAGGTAGTCCTCGCTTTAGGCTTAACGATGGCAATTAATACAGCCATCGTTAACACACTGAGATAAATAACATGTGTTATATTCATCAAATCACGGAATTACATCTCTTTTGGTTTATATATTTCCGCGCGGATAAGGAGGAATCGGATCCCCTGTATTTAAACCACTGACGCCGCCCCGGCTCTTCGCAGCGACTAATCCTTTCACGAGTCCTTCGTTTTGGATCGCGATGGTGCTAAGGTATCGTTCGCGGTCTATCGTCTCGAAATCAGTTTCCTGGTTGTTTTTGTCAACATAGGTAAAGAGGATCGTGAGGCGCTGTAGAATTCTGTCTTCTTTCTCCCGCGCAATGCGTTCTTCGGTTTCTTCATCGCCTAATGACACAATTTTGGTCGTAATACCGGCAATGGTACCGCGTTCGGTCTGATAAGCTATCTCTCTCCTTATTTCACTAATTGTCTCCTTATTGAAATGAACAAGCTCCGTTTCTCCGTATGTAGCATCCGTGGTTTTGTCCAAAACCGTCTTTATACCCTTTTTATAATTGTTTTTCAACTCCTCTACGTCGATACTGTTGGCTATTTTCGCGAACGAACCATCCGGATTCAATTGATAGTAATCTCCAACATCTTTAAAATCTTGGTCGGCACTAACAAACAGCAATCGCAACGTAGCTTCATCCTGTTTTTCCGCGGCGAAATGAACATTAATACCCGAATCTTTGGAGAGGGCTTCGATGACCTCGAGGAAACGTTTTACTGGAGTATTGGTGAACTGCTCGGTTATATTGGGGTAGCCCGCTTTAGATAGAGCCTCTTTTTTGTGTCTAGAGAACCAATCGGCTCGCATTTCAACATAGGTTTTTTGAATGAAGACGTTTGAAGGGAGGGGTTGATAATTTTCAGCTGGTTTTGTTTCAGCTATGCTAGTGCTGATATCCGGCAAAATTGAAAAATTCTCCGAATGACAACTAATTAAGCTAGTCAAAAAGAAGCAACCTAATGATAGTTTGATGATTTGATACATGGTTTTTGTTATTAACGGTAAAAAATATTGCTAGTTAAATACAGTTCCAAGTTACCATATTATTTCATCATTTTGCAACAGATATGCAAAAAAAGGCATAAACAGATTATCTTATTCACAAGAAAGTTAGTCTAATCTTACAATCCCATTTTTGATGGCATACATCGCTAGACCGGTCCGGGTTTTCAGCTGTAGTTTTTCGCATACCGCATTGCGATAACCTTCTACGGTACGGACACTGACGCACATCTCGTCCGCTATTTCTGCATAGTTCTTTTCCGAACAGATCTGCTTCAGGAATGTAATCTCCCGATCGGTCAGTTTTACAAAAGTTTGGATATCACTTGCCTCCGTCAGCGCCTGTATAGAAAACAACACTTTGTGGGTAATCAGTTCATTAAAGAAATAACCGACAGTCAGTACCTCCTCAAACGCTCTTTTAAGCTCGCTAGGTTCGGCATCCTTGAGCACATAACCTTTGGCACCATGCCGGATCATCTTGATGATGGCCGACTCCGCATCCATGGTACTCAGCGCCAGTATTTTGACCGACGGATGGTTGATCCGCAACCACTCTGCCGTGGCATAGCCGTCCATTTCCGGCATACTGATATCGAGCAGGGCGATATCCGGTAACTGCTCTACTTCCTGCAAGCGATGGATCAAATCCCTTCCATTGGAAGCTTCCAAAATTACGTTGTAACCCGGGAAACCGTTGATAAGTCCGGTTAGTCCTTTGCGAAAAAGGGCATGGTCGTCTACGATGGCAATATGTTGGGTATTCGTCATTATCTTTAATATTAGTTATAAGGAACATGCAGTATGATCGTTGTACCTTCTCCAGCGGCACTTTGGATGTCGGCAAGTCCCCCCATCAGTGCTGCCCGGGTTCTGATATTTTGTAAACCAAGTCCGCCTGTTGCGCCTTTTTCGGTGTTGAAACCAACGCCGTTATCCTGAATATGAATGCGTAATTCACTTTCAGCAAAGCCGAACAAGATTTTTATTTCTGTAGCTTGTGCATGTTTCAAGATATTTTGTAAACTCTCCTGCACGATGCGGAAAGCGATTGTCTTGCGCTGTTCAGGAAGCGTATTTTCCTCACCTTCCGTATGCAGATGACACTGCATCAATCCATTACGCCCTATACGCTGTAATTCGTGGCTTACCGCCTGCACCAGCGATATCCACTGCAGTCGCTCGCTGCTCAAACTTTTGGCGATATCCCGCAGGTCGGTCATGGCTTGCCCCACATTGGACTTGATATCTTCAAGCAAATCCTTATCAGCATGAGTGCTTTGTCTGGCAATGTTAAGCTGTACTTTAGCTAAACTCAGCAGTTGCCCCACGTTATCGTGTATCTCCCGACTGATGGAATCAAAGGTTTCTTCCTGCATTTCCAGTCGCGATTCCAACAATTGCTTCTGATACGCTTCAGACATCGCTTTTTTCTCTTCCCGATATCGGAATTTACGCCGTTGATGGTTGAACATAATCAATACCATTACGCACAGCAAAGCCATGAACAGCACGACCACCGTAATGATGACAGCTAAGATCTCTTGGTAATGGTCAACTGGCATATAAAAGCATAGGTAAACAGCGAGTACATCACGATATTGGAGATTTGTAAGGGTATTTTCAATATCTTAGCCAAATCGGCATAATTCGCTGTTAAAAAACGATACATCCCCATATAGGGTACACCACAAACATAAAAGAAAATCAAACCAATGGCGATCCAAAACTCACTACAGTTCCGTAACATAATCGGCTCTTCCGCACTTAACAATTCGTAACAATAAACAACAGAAAAGAAAAGTATAAACATGCCACCGGAGACAAATACATAGCTATTCCATTCATTAAGCTTAAAAACAAAAAACACGAGCACATACCAGAATATAGGATATAAGTATAAGAAGCCCTGAATTATTTTCTGAACAAAACGTAATTGAATAATCTGCTGAAAATAATAGGCAAAGGCCAGATATTGCACAAGATGGAAGAAGTTATACATCTGTACGTTTGTTTTATCTGAGCAGAATTCAGCTTTATAGAAAACACTCCATTCTACTACTCCCGTATATAGCACTAATAATGATATGATCCGGACAGGAAAAGATATTCCTTTCTTTAGGCTAACAATGGCCGTCAGTACGGCCATCGTTAATACCCCTAAATAAATATAATACGTGATGTCCATCATTTATGGAACTACTATATATCTCCTCGAGGCAACGGTGGAGGAATGGGCTTACCACGATTCAAACCACTGACGCCGCCCCGGCTCTTCGCAGCGACTAATCCTTTCACGAGTCCTTCGTTTTGGATCGCGATGGTGCTGAGGTATCGTTCGCGGTCTATCGTCTCGAAATCAGTTTCCTGGTTGTTTTTATCAACATAGGTAAAGAGGATCGTGAGGCGCTGTAGAATTCTGTCTTTTTTCTCCCGCACAATGCGTTCTTCGGTTTCTTCATCAGCTAATGACAGAATTTTGGTGGTGATGCCAGCAATGGTTCCGCGTGCGACCTGATAAGCGATTTCTTCCTTTATTTCACGAATTGTTTCCCTATCGAAATGGACAAACTCGGTTTCTCCGTATGTAGCACCCGTGGTATTGTCTAGCACCGTCTTTATACCCTTTTTATAATTGTTTTTCAACTCCTCCACGTCGATACGGTTAGCTATTTTCACGAACGAGCCATTCGGATTCAATTGATAGTAATCTCCTACATCCTTAAACCCTTGGTCAGAACGAACAAACAGCAACCGGAGCTCGGCCTCCCCCTGTTTTTCCGCGGCAAAATGAACATTGATACCCGAATCTTTTGATAGCATTTCGATGACCTCGAGGAAGCGTTTTACAGGCGTATTGGTGAATTGCTCCGTTATATTAGGGTAGCCCGCTTTAGATAGTGTCTCTTTTTTGTGTCTTGTGAACCAATCGGTCCGCATTTCAACATAGGCTTTTTGAACGAACGCATTTGAAGGGAGGGGTTGAATATTTTGGTTCAGCCTCGTTTCAGCTATGCTATTGTCGGTATCCGGCAAAATTGAAAAATTTTCAGAATGACAACTAATTAAGCTAGCCAAAAGGGAACACCCTAATAATAGTTTGATGAAGTGGTACATAGTTTTCGTTATGAATGTTTAAAAAAATTGCTAGTTAAATTGCAGCCCCAAGTTACCATATTATTTTTATCTTTTTACAAGATACGTGATGTCCATCAGCTGTGAAACTATTATATATCTCCTCGAGATGGTGGTGGAGGAATAGGGTTGCCACTATTCAAACCACTTTTACCCTTATTTTGCTCCTCTCGCGTTTCTTCATACCTCACGCGGTCAATATCCTCAAAATTGGTGTCCCGGCCGTCCTTTGTATACGTAAACATAATGGAAAGCCGCTCCAGGTATTTTGGAGCATCCCTATTCCTGAAAAAACCACCTTCCGCTTCCTTATTCGCATAAGAAACTAACTGTACCTTCAGGCCATCAATCCGCTTCTTGCCCTCTTGAAATCGAATTTCTCCCAATATTTCTGCAATAATATCTTTCTCAAAAAAAACATACTCTGTTTCGATATCCCCATCGTCGGTAGATCGTCCTAAGACGGGTTGTATACCATTTTGATAATTGTTCCGCAATGTATTTCCCTCTTCTACGGAGATCTCCTCCAATCCTCCCTCTTTGTTCAACAAATAATAGGTATTCGGAAGATTGGACCATCTTTTAATGCCCGCAAAGAGCAATACAACATCTTGCTTTCCCTCTGTCTCTACACCGAAATATACGGCTAGGTTTCTGCTTTTCTCGATGAGTTTTTCGATGTTCGCAATAAACGCCTTTATATCGCGTATAGAAAAATTTTCGGGTGCTTTTATGCTGGCATCCAGCCTGTCAAGCATCGGCTTTTTCTTTGTTTTATACCAGTTTTGTCTGGCATCACCGACATGCGTCGGGATAAATGTTCTAATTGGAAGTTCTGGCTTATCCATTATGATATCTAATAATATTAAAAAAATAATGTTAGTTAAATTGTAGTTCTAAGATACAATATTATTTCATGTTTTTACAATAAGCATGTAAAAATGATATAATGCAGTTTGTCGTATTACAAGATAGAAATGCGCCTTCTTTTATATTAAAAAGCATTTTTCTGCTTTCGGGATTTTGTCAGCTTTTTTTTAAATACCGTAATCCCCCTCTCAACAGGAGGGGGTTTTCACGGGGGCAAATACCGCGATGCCACGCTTGATACGTATAGCGCGATGGCGATAACTTTGTTTCTATCAAATGGAGAGGATAGTATATAGAAAGCCTAGGACAGGCAAAAGCTGCTATCTGGTGGAGATGGATAAACGAACTAATCTTATTAAAGACATGAAAACGAAACCACTTAACAACATCATGAAAAGCGAATTTCCTCAAATAGAAATCATGGAGAGAACCCCCTTCACTTTGTATACAGCTTTCACATTGGCTTTATTCATGATAATATCATCAAAATTTGTCGCATTCTTAGCAACAAGTCTCCAATTTTTATCATCCAGTCCGCGAACGTACCGCACCACATTCATATGGGAAGAGAGAATAAGATATATATCACCGAACACCACAGCTTCTTTCTCTACCTTTTTGACGAACACAACGCTTCCGTTACCTATTTCTGGACTCATAGCGTCGCCGGGGTTGACGAAAGCAAAATCGCTCCCTGCAAGAACAGGGATATCCAGCTCGTCCGTAACCGGTAGTGTTGACAAATCATCTCCGAAGGCATCCAGACCAATATTATATAACGGAATCTTGGCTAAACCAGCGCCCGAAGTAAGCATTTGCCCTTCCCCTGTTAACAACCAAATATCGTTTACCTCTGGAAACCGTTTAACGATAATACTTACCAAGTTCTTACTGATGGCATAGTTTCCCTTTTTTATCTGATACAACCTTTCGGCTCTATTTAAACCGATTTCCCGCGCAAAGGAATTGACATTTAGTCCAAAATATTGTATAACTCGGTCTAATCTCGCCCAATCTGACATATTCAAAATTCTATAATATAAAGATATAAAACATCGTGGATAGTTTACAAATTTTAAGCCAAAACATAAACATCACAAAAAAAACAATTATTAATTGCAAAATTACAATTTATTATTGTTTTTATAACAACAATTAAACTATATTTGCACGCAAACACAATTAAGGAAAGATATAACGAAATAAAAGAGAAAACGGGAGCCATCACAAGAACACTAACTATTGCCAACCTGTAAGCTATGGATTCAATTAAAAAAATAAAAGATGAAAAAAGCACGAACGAAATCACAGAAAAAGAAGTAATGAACTTATTATCAATCAAAAACATACAAATAAAAGATAAAGAATATGTAAAAGAACACCTTATTATCGAAAAGAAAAGCAAGACAGATTATTACGAAATCAAAGTCACAGACATCGATGGATCGATTCACACGTTCCAGATCGAATTGAAAACTTATCCGTAAAAAAATAAAATCAAAAAAACTTCATATTACAATATTATATTGTATATTTACAAAAAATTAAAACTAAATAATCAATCAGAGACATCAAACTAAAGCATGGATCGGATTCAAATTAATTAATAAAAACAAATATGAAAATCAGACAACTATCCAAATTAGCCTTGGCAGTCGCACTCAGCAGCGCGATCATGTTTGAAGGCTGTCAGAAGTACGATGACGACATCGCACGACTCGAGCAGGGTATCGAGCAAAATTCTTCTGACATCGCTAGTTTAAAAGACCAACTAGCAACTTTTGCCGCAAACAATGTGGTAGAATCGGTCACCTCTATAACCGGAGGCTTCAAGATCAACTTTAAACGTCCAGACGGCACTACTTTTTCGTATGACATCGTCAACGGCGGCAAAGGCGACAAGGGAGACAAAGGAGATACAGGGGATGCCGGAGACAACGGCACCTCACCTTTAATCCGCATTAATGCCACAAGTGGCAACTGGGAAATCGCCCAAAACGGAGCTGACTACGTCGATACCGGCATCAAAGCCAAAGGAGACAAAGGTGAGCCAGGCGAACCGGGGCAAGGCGGATCAGGAACACCTGGAGCACCAGGTCAGGATGGCCGGGACGGTTCTCTAGTGACCATCGAAACGGCAGATGGCAAGCAATATTGGCATATTGACGGTGAAAACACGGGCGTACAAGCCTATTTTGGCGATATCGCCATGATTGCGACAGATGGCGGTTATAACGTGGTATTTACCGATGCGGAGGGCAATTCATCCAGCAGCGTCTTTTTAGCAACCCAAGCCGTAGCGGTAAACAGCTTAACGCTATTACCAAGCCTTCACAGCTCTAACACACCAGTGGTATTATTCCCACGTATTGTTGATGATGCAACGAGCAGAACAACGGCTATGCAAGGTTACGCAACGATCACGTATAATTTAAATCCATTTGGCGTTGCTACAGCCAACTATCAGGCCAACGGCTTATTGACCGAAAAAACAGAAGAAGTATCTTTCCGTTCTTCTGGAGCTGCACCAAGCACAAGCTTCGAAAAAGTGGGACAGGAAGTGAAAACTTTCGGTGATATTACTGTAAAATACAAACCCGTAAATAACACCGGAAACAGTGTATTCCCGAACCCATCCGGCAACGAGCACCTACACGTTGCTTTGCAGGTAAAAAACCTCAAAGCCGCAGAAAACCAACAATATGTAGCGTCTTCTTTCAACGTAGCTAAGGAAGAGATTATCGAGAAAGACGAAGTAACAATCGAGAAAGCTGTTAAGAATGCAACTACCGAAGAGTGGGAAGTGCGCGCAGGTGTTAGTCCTAGCTTCAACGGAAGCGCATTCACGGAGCCTGGCAATAACAGTTCGGCACTTGCGTTGGCTGTAGGTACGGCGACAAGCAAATCAGAACATGACTTTATTCTACATGTGGTTGACGACGCACAAAATAAGAACGATGGCGGAATTGAGTTAGAGAAAGAACTAAGAGGATTCTTTGCCCGTACACAGCTCAATGATCAAATTGTATCGTTGGACAATAATGGTCTTGATGGATACGACCTACGTTTCTCTCTTGCTTCCGGCGGACCAACTAATCAAGGTAACTGGATTACCATTGACGCGAACACTGGTTTGATCAAAGTAAAAGAGTCAACACCTGGCCATACCAATACAGCTGCAGTAGGCAACACTTCCATTGTGAAAGCCGATTTGTATTCTACTGGTCCAACTGGTGGTAATTTAATCGCAAGCCGCTACGTTAATGTAGGCTATACACAAACTACTGCAACGGCGATTGATATCGTAGGTAAATCAACTTTTACCTTATCTGCTGCTGCGACACTGCAAGGCGCTATCACATGGCCTAACCCAACGCAGTCGCTGGACAATGCCTACAATTTAGTCGGAAAATCGGCACCAGATTTCCATGCAACATACAACTTTACCCCAGCTACTAACAACCCAGCAGGCTTTACATTTATCGATGCGGATAATACGACGCAATCTGTAACACGTAAAGTTGAAATTGATCAAAATGTCGTTAATCCAGGAACGTATACCCTATATGGTGTTTATGAATCCTCGGTATCGACAGAACCAGATGTAAACGTAAAGGTTGATGTTACGGTAACATTGAATGGAGACATCAAATACAACACGAAAGATGGATACTGGGAAAACAATGCGGTACGCGTGTTTGGTACACCACAGGGAACTGCTAACTGGCAGCTGGCTGGCGATCTTGACGAGTATATCTTCTTAACAAGCAATATCCAGGGACCTTCTGTATCACATACATTCACTGTATTGCCTGTGGTTGCTTCGCCAGCAGTTTATGTCACAGGGTTTAATCCGGCAAATGCTACTGCAACAGCCCTGAGAGCATTCACCAGTGCAAACGATGGTAATATCGGCGGCGAATACTTCCACTTAATCAACCCATCTGCACCTAATGCTGCATCACCTGAAGCCCGCAGTGCATTCAACTACATCACTGGCTGGAGCTATGTTAAACCTGCTACGAAAGTACGCGTGGATTACTTCCTAAACGCTAACCCTGTGGCTTATAAGTCCGAGACTATCGACGTACGGTTCAAGAATCCAGTAAAAACACTCGAAATTGAACAAAATGGTACCACTCAGGTAACGGATAAGCAAGGTGGCAACAACAATCAAGATGTAGACATCCGTCAGTTCTTGAAGTTGACAGATTACAGAAATGTTGTTCTTTGGGATTTTGATCACACAGCTCCGGTAACACACACCGTAAACAGTGAGTACTTGAATCGTTATGGAATTACCGCTCTAGGAGGTACTGCTACTACACCTACCGTGGATCCTGCAAGCGTGACCTTGACGAAAGCGTACTATAACGCCAACCCTGGCACTGATATCAAGAACATCCTTCCACAGTTCACTTTCGCGGAAGTTGTTGCTGGCGGTAACGGTTCGGCTGTATTACGTTGGAGAAACGACGGTGCTAATACGATCACACAAGCGATCACATTAGAATATACCGTTACTGTTGAAAACAGATACAACGATGGTTCGGTAAGCAGCAGTGCTAACGACATCACCAAAGTAATTAAGGTAGTCGTTAATCCACAACCTTAATATCATCAAGGAGTAGTTCTCTCATTAATATAAGAAAGGTGGTATGGAAACATACCACCCTTCTTTTAAATAAAAATTATGAACAAATTATTAACCACCATACTCTTTGCCTGTGTGCTCACCCCTTTCATAGCCCGTACACAAACCATTTCGTCTACAGAACAAAAAGAAAGGCAAAACATGGTCAAGTTCAACACACTAACGCTTCTGGGAGGAAAGTTTGCTTTTGAATACGAACGTTTATTGACCAATCGCATAGCCGTGGGTGCCACGATTAGTGTACGCCCTGAAAAAAAGATTCCATTTAGCGCTACCGTAAAGAATTTTGTCGACGATGAAGAGCTCAACAACCTCATTGACGACTTCAAGAGTTCCAATTTCTCCATTACGCCTGAAGTACGCTTCTATGCTTCGAAACGCGGACTTTTTCGAGGCTTCTATATTGCACCCTATGTGAAGTATGCCAGCTATGGGGCCTCACTTCCTTACGATTTTGAAGTGGAAGTAGAAGATCAAGGCACGGAATACTATAATCGAACAGAGACTATCCCTTTAAAAGGAGATATCCAAGCTTTTACGGCAGGAATATCTTTCGGCACGCATTTTAAGCTATCACGTAACATCTATCTCGACTGGCGCATATTGGGACCAGGGTACGGTACGAGTAAAGGAAAGGTTTCAGGGACAATGGCCTTGAATGCTGATGAACAAGCAGCGTTACGCGAAAGCATGGAAGAACTCAAAACCGACTTAGGTGACCTTCCGCTTGGTATCAAGCTCGATTATGAAGTACACGACAATGGCACCAACGTAACGATATTACGTAGTCCATGGGCAGGCATCCGTACAGGTCTCTCCGTAGGCTATCGTTTTTAAATTAAATCGAAATAAAAAATTTAACTAATCCCAATACCTAACATATATGAAGAATACAGAGATAGTAGAAATCGTTGGTTACATGATAACCAGTGGCATTTTGCTTTTCATTGCACAGCGCATAAAAGCAAAACTTCTACGAGGACAGTCTCACTGAGCTTCCTCGAAAACTCCCTATTTTTTGATAAAACTAACAAAAGACACGTCATGAGAGCCATTCTGTTTTCCTTAAGTATTTTCATGTTCTGCATATTTCAGTCATGTAAAGATCCAGATATTAAACCGGAGGACGAAGATAAGTTCCGAACGGTATTGGTATACTTGGCCGCCAACAATAGCTTGGAGCTCGAAGCTTACAAAAATATGGATCAAATGGAAAACGCTCTGGGCGATATAGATGGCAATCTGATTGTTTATGCAAAATTGCCGGGGAATAAACCATCTCTTTACCACATATACAAAAAAGAAGGTGAAAAGGCCAGGAAGGTAAAGATTAAGGATTATGAACCGCATAATTCCAGCGATCCCATCACCATGAGACTTGTATTAGAGGACGTCAGAAATCTTTTTCCAGCAAAAACTTTTGGATTGGTATTATGGTCTCATGCCACAGGCTGGATCCCGAGTAGTAACGGCAACATCAAGCTGAAATCCTTTGGAGATGACGGCGGCAGTCAAATGGACGTAAAAGAACTCCATTCCGCATTGCCTTATACCTTCGATTTCATCCTATTCGATGCTTGTTCGATGGCCAGTGTGGAAGTGCTCTATGAGATTAAGGAAAAAGCTAAATATTTCATTGCATCACCGGGCGAAGTCATTGCCAATGGCATGCCTTATGACAAAATTACCAATGACCTATTCTCCCCTGACGTTAATGCCTATCGTCTTTTGGCCGAAAAATATCATGCTCATTATGATAATCTTTCCGGCCTGCATCGCTCGGCCACCATATCGGTGATTGATGCTTCTAAACTGCAAGATGTAGCATCGGAAACGAAACATATTATCCTTTCTCAACAGCCCCTACATACCGATTACAATCGCAATCATATACAGCGCATGGATTTTGATCGAATTGGAAACCCATTGATCGCATTTGATTTTTTGGATTTTATGGAGCAAAATTATAGCCACGTGGCATCCTATAGAAACTTACAGTCAACATTGGAGAAAGCTGTCGTATTCAAAGCAAATACTCCATCTTTTAATGGCTTTACGATTGACAAAAATTCGGGTTTGACCTGTTACATTCCCCATCCGGACAATGAAGAAACAGTACATACCTATTATCGTACACTAAAATGGTATACCGACAGCGGTTTCGACAAATTATTATAATTGTTCCTAATCAGCATACTTTTCAGTTCTCCCTAAAAAACTGTATTTTCGCCTGTTGATTTTTAGAGGCATAGCGTATGCAGTTAGTAAAATTAGAGATTAAAGGATTTAAGAGTTTTGGCGACAAGATCACCATTAATTTTAACGAGGGTGTAACCGCCATTGTGGGGCCCAACGGATGTGGAAAATCGAACGTCGTAGACGCTATCCGATGGGTGTTGGGTGAGCAGAGCACACGGATGCTGCGTTCAGAAAAGATGGAAAACATCATTTTCAACGGGACAGCAAATCGGAAACCTGCGAACTTGGCCGAAGTATCGTTAACCTTTGAAAATAATAACAAACTGCTGCCGACGGAATTCTCGACCGTTACCATTACCCGTAAACTGTATCGAAATGGCGACAGCGAATACCGTTTAAACGACGTAAAATGCCGTTTAAAGGATATTACCGATCTCTTTCTGGATACCGGCTTAGGAGCTGATACCTATTCGATCATCGAGTTGAAGATGATTGACGAAATCATCAACAACAAAGATAATTCCCGCCGAAATCTATTCGAGGAAGCATCTGGTATCTCCAAATACAAAGTACGGAAGAAGCAAACCTTATCGAAATTAAAAGATACGGAAGCCGATTTAGACCGCGTCGATGATCTTCTTTATGAAATCAACAAGAATTTAAAACAGCTGGAAACCCAGGCTAAAAAAGCGGACAAATATTTTCAGCTTAAAGAAGAATACCGTGAAGCCAGTATAGGATTGGCCTATTACCGCCTCGAGGGATTCAGTACAGATTTAGAACGTATCGGCGAGCAGGAAAAAGTACAACAAGAACGTATCAAAGAAACCTCCACGAAAGTAGAAGGTCAGGAAAACCGACTGCGTACCCTGCGCGGAGATATTTTAGCCAAAGAAAAGAGCCTTGCAGTACAGCAAAAAAGCACCAACGACTACATCCATAAAATTCGATCTTACGAATCGGATAAAAAGATAAAGAATGAACGTATTATTCATTTACAAGAAAAAGAGACTCGGGTTACGGCTGAACTAAACAACGATAAGAACCAGCTGGAACATGTGCAGTACATCCTAAAAAGATTGAATGAAGAGCTTTTTGAGGAACAAGGAAAACTAGATGTTTTTCGGTTAGATATTGGACGTAACCAAACAGAAGTCGAGGAACTTCGGGGCCAACAATCATCTGCCAAAGCAAAATTAGACAGCTTTACGCAACAGAGCAGCGAGCTTCAAAACAAGATTTATAAACTGGAAAAAGATATTGCTGTCCTGAACATTCAAAAGGAGGCGTTACAGCAGGAATCCATACGTACCATGACCGATGCTTCTGCGAAGGTGGAAGAGCTCAACGAGTTCAATAAAGCAGTGGAAAACCTGGAAGAGCGTGTAGAACAACAACAAAGTCAATATGATATTGCCCTACAAGCCGAGAATGCATTGCAGCAGCAAATCCAAACGGTTGAAGAACAGTTAAATGAAACACGCACACAGCTAAACCGGGAATCTCGTTTGGTTGATGCAAAGCAGAATGAATATAACCTCACCAAATCCCTGGTGGATAATCTTGAGGGGTTTCCAGAATCTATTAAATTTTTACGCAAAAATGCAGGCTGGAAGAAATCATACCCCCTCTTTTCGGACATTCTCTTTTGCAAGGAAGAATACCGGGTTGCGATCGAAAATTACTTGGAGTCGGTTATGAACCATTATGTCGTGCAAGACCAGCAGGAAGCTGTGCAGGCCATTCAGCTATTGAGCGACGCATCCCGTGGAAAAGCAAACTTCTTCGTGCTAGAAGCAATTCAAGCGGTCAAAACCAAACCCCAAACACCTGAAAATACAATCCCTGCTTTAGAGGTTGTTAAGGTCGATAAGAAATATAGCCTACTCTGTGAGCAGCTTTTACAACACGTATTTTTATTAAAACCCGAAGCTTCTGATAGCTTAGAAGAAGCCTTACCGGATGGCGATTTGGTTATCTTACATTCCGAAGGAAAATTCTCCAAAAACCGTTTGGGATTGAATGGAGGTTCTGTCGGCCTATTTGAAGGGAAACGTATTGGTCGGGCGAAAAATCTGGAGAGCCTTACCAAAGAGATCAAGGAGCTCAACCAGAAAATCGAAAAACTGCAGCAGGACGAAGCGGATGCTATCGACCAATTAGCCACGTTGCGTATTACCTCCCAGAAGGATGTTATCGATGAGCTTCGAATGGTATTAAACCGCTTAAACAACGAATTGATTTCTGTAAAAACCAAACAGGAACAATATCAAACGTTCATTGCCACTAGCCAGAACCGTAAACAGGATATTGAAAGTAAGATTACAGTCATCCAATATGAACTACAAAAGTCAGAACCTGAGTTGCAGATATTGAAAGTAGAAGCAGAATCGAGTCAAAAGCAGTTAGCGGAATTGCAGCATGCCTATGCCGAAATTGCGGAGGTACTGAACGAGAAATCGGCTTCCTTCAATCAAGAGAACATTCGTTTCCATCAGCAGCAAAATAAGGTATCCAGTTTACAAAAAGATTTGGAATATCGAGAAAGCCAACAAGAAGCCTTTGAAGCCCGAATAACGAAAAATTCGTTGGAATACGAACAAGTGAAAGTGGATATGAAAGATGCTTCTCACGTTGTAGACCATAACGATGAGGATCTCGTGGCGATGTATGCGCAAAAAGAGGAGCTCGAAAAAGGTCTACAAGAGATCGAAGAGGATTTCTATACCACACGTCGTATAATCAATGAACTCGAAGAAGAAATCACCCAGTTACGCCGTAGCAAAGATCAGGACGATTTTCTATTGTCCGAATTAAAAGATAAGAAGACGGCTTTACAGATAGACCTCAATAGCTTAAAAGAACGTTTATCGGTGGAGTTTAACATCGACATCAACTCCTTACTTGAAGGTGACATGCCGGAGATTTCGGCTAGCCAAGATGAATTAACGACCACTTGTGATAAGCTTAAAAAGCAACTGGATTCATACGGTTCTATTAATCCGATGGCCAAAGAAGCTTACGACGAAATACAGGAACGGCACGACTTTATCTCAAAAGAGAAAAACGATCTACTGGATGCCAAAGCATCCTTAATGGCCACCATCAACGAGATAGATCAAACGGCAAACGACAAGTTTATGCATGCCTTCAATACGGTCCGCGACAACTTTGTGCACGTATTCCGTTCTTTATTTAATCAAGAAGATTCCTGCGATATGGTGTTGACCGATCCAGCTAATCCATTAGAATCGGATATTGATATTATCGCGCGTCCGAAAGGCAAACGTCCGTTATCCATCAACCAATTGTCTGGTGGTGAGAAGACCCTTACCGCAACAGCACTGCTATTCTCCTTGTATTTGTTAAAACCTGCTCCATTCTGTATATTCGACGAAGTCGATGCGCCATTGGATGATACCAACATTGATAAGTTCAACAATATCATTAAGGATTTCTCCAAGAACTCACAGTTTATCATTGTTTCGCACAACAAACGGACCATAGCAAGCACAGATATTATTTACGGTGTCACGATGGTAGAGCAAGGCGTTTCACGTGTCGTACCGGTAGATTTGCGGGATGTAGCATAACCTACTTTTTCAAGATTTGTATCTATTTTGTTGCAGATTAATTTCTAGTGTGTATATTTGTCTGGAATCAGTCTAAATAAAATACACAATGAAGAAATCTCCATTATTCGTGCTTTTAATAGCACTTCTATGCAGCAGTTTATCGCACACAGCCTATGCACACGCCCTGTGGATAGAATCATCTTCTACAACCGCTCCCAAAAACACCGTGCAAACTGTAAAGGTTTTTTATGGCGAATATGAACACGGAACCAAGGATCTGGTTAAAGATTGGTATTCCGATGTGAAAGCGCTCGAGCTCTATGTACAGCATCCTAACGGGCAGTCGACAAAATTGGAGACCCAGGTCGCTGACGATCATCTTTCAGCGTCTTTTACGCCGACAGAAGAGGGGCTGTATCTCATCCACACCACCCATGCTGCTGGAGAATTAGGCGGTAAAACAAAATATGTCTTCTCCGCTTCTCTTCCTGTGGTTGTTGGTGAATCTGATCTGATGATCACCAATCCTAAAGAAATAGATCTGTTGGCATTTGTCGCACCTCGTGAAAACCGTTTGAACCAAACCGTGGATATTTACCTCTTGGATAAGGGTAGCATTCCAGAGGCGACTAATGTTACCGTTATCAGTGCTGAGGGTTGGGCAAAAACATTCAAAACTGACGCGGACGGAAAAGTAAGTTTTTCACCGTTATGGAAGGGTATGTATGTCGTTGAAACCAGTAAATATCAGCCGCAAGAAGGCGTTTGGAACGAGAAAGCCCATACCCACGTTTGGCAATCTGCAACTACGATTTTCCATGTACATTAAAAAAAACATCACATCTTTCATAAGCTAAAGAAATATATGAGCCGATTAGACCAACTAATCGGCTCATGGCTTTTTGCATAGATACTTGTTGATTTACTGTTAACCTCGTATAAATTACGTAACTTTAAGGAAATTAACAGGATACTACCATGAAACTTCAGTATATTATACCTTATAGCAGCAGATTGACTTTCTTTCTGCTATTTACGCTTTCAATATCCTGTGCGCAGACGAAATCCAAGGATAGTACGACGGCTATGGACGATCATAAAGTCGTGAACCTTGCTACCGATACCGCCACTTTTGCTGCCGGTTGTTTCTGGTGTGTAGAAGAGCAGTTTAAACAATTAAACGGTGTCACTGCGGTCATATCTGGCTACACCGGCGGCCATGTCCGCAACCCAACTTATCGGCAGGTTACTACAGGGAGAACTGGCCACGCCGAGGCATGTAATATCATTTACAATCCCGCTGAAATCTCTTACGACGAACTGCTCGCCGCGTTTTTTGTCGCACATGATCCCACGCAATTAAACCGTCAGGGTGCGGACGTCGGCACACAATACCGATCAGCCATTTTTTACCATAACGCCGACCAAAAAAAACTGGCAGACTATTACATCAAACAATTAAATGAAGAAGGGGCATACGATAATAGCATCGTGACAGCGGTAACCCCCTACAGTAAATTTTACGTAGCAGAGGATTACCACCAGAATTACTATGTCAACAATATGAACGAAGCCTATTGCCAAAGGGTCATAAAACCGAAGCTGGAAAAATTCAGAAAGGTTTTTAAAGGGAAGCTAAAACAGGAATAAGCTATTCATCAACCTGTGGATTTAATTCTTACCTCATTTTTGTAGGATGACAATTTTTCGTTCATTCGGTCGGAAATACCAAGATACGATGGTTAGCACAAGTAATAACGACGGTCCAAAATATTCCATAGCTTCATCGCCAACAGCAATATGAGTAAAAATAGCGCCCGTCATCAAAAAGAAAAAACCCGCGTAAGCCCATTCCTTTACCAACGGAAGTTTAGGCGCCAGCACAGCAATAACTCCCAAGATTTTCCATACACCAATAATTGTCAAAAAATAGACCGGGTAGCCCAGCTCGTTCATTTTTTCAACTTCCTCCTCCATCCGGATAAGCTGCACGATACCTGTCGAAACCATTCCTAAACTCAGCCAAATGGTCGCTATCCAATAAATAATTTTATCTCTCCGTTTCATTTTATGTCTATATTAGTTTGCGAATTACTTTTTCCAATTGATTGTGTGCCATATTGATCCCTTCAGCAAATGGCATTTGCAACATCATATCCCTATCGACCACCGATTTGTAAATCACGTGCATGGTCAATTTACTCCTATCGCCAGCCAATTCTGAAAATTCCAAAAATTCGAGCTGCACGGGAAACGGTGTATTCTCCATCTCAAATGTTCTCGTGATTTTTGCATTCGGCACAAATTCGTGGATAACACCATTTGCCCGGAAGAGAATATTACCCTGTTCATCTTGCGTCTCAAATTGGTAGCTCCCATGCGGTTTACTTTCCATTTTCAGGACTTTGTTCCCCATCCATTGCTCGACTAATTCCGGTTCAATGTAAGCTTTGAACAGCAAATTGAGCGGCAGTTCAAACTCTCGGGTAATGATGATTTCCTGTTTGCCGTCTACGGCATCCACTTTTGTTTTTCTTTCCATTATTATGTTGATTTGTAGTTTTTCATGAGGGCTTCCAATTTATTGAATCGGTCATCCCAAAGTTTCCTGAAAGGTTCGATGAAGTCAGCGATCTCTTTCATTTTGTCTGCATTGAGATGATAGTAGATCTCCCGCCCCTGCTGCTCCTGCTTTAATAATTCACAAGCTGTGAGTATCTGTAGATGTTTCGAGACCGTTGGTCTGGCGGTGTCAAAGTTGGAAGCAATGAGCCCCGCCGTCATGGATTGGGTTGCCAACAGCAATAGGATAGCTCTTCTCGTGGGGTCGGCAATCGCCTGAAATACGTCACGTCTTAAATTCATTATGAAGTCATTTGACTACAAATATATATGTAGTCAAATGACTTCACAAGTTTTTTTTAAAAATTTGTAAATCTTATCCCAGAAGAAGTAGCTGTAATTATACCGCTAATATCCACCTCACTTCAAATACATCGATTATTTCTACCAATTTCTGATTCTCGTCATCAATAATGGTATGATATTCTTTACCGCGTTCCAGTTTTTCAATCAGTGTCTGTCTTTCCTCCACAGTCTTACAATGCAGAAAAGCAGCCATATAATTGCCTAGTATTCTTCCTTCGTCGTGTACGAGATCTGAGCCGTGGAGAATGATCTTCTCAGAAAAAAGTGAACCAATAACGACTGGCTTTTCTGTGACGGACAACTCTTCTTTTTCAAAAGTTTCGAACTGAAGAGAACCCCCAAAGCAAGTTTGGTAATAGGTGAGCGCCTCTCTACAATTACCGGAAAAAGTAATAAAGACAGCACTCACGAATCTACCAGCACGAGGACTGGTCATAACTTATTGCCCATCCGGTATTTCCGGTTCTACCAGTTTTATTAATTTGTCAAGCGATTCCTGCCAACCTAAGTAACACATCTCTGCAGGGATCATTTCGGGGATTCCTTCTTGCAGGACTTTTAGCTCTGTACCGCATGAAACCTCGTTTAGCCATACCGTCGTTGTCATTTCTCCCGGCATTGCAGGATCGTCAAACTTATCGGTGAATTTTATAAACGCATTGGGTTTTATATCTACATACGTTCCCCCAAAAGAGTGGCCGTTCCCTGTACTGAAATTAATAAATTTCATATGGTACTTCCCTCCTACTTTAAAGTCCATTTCTTGTACCGTACATACGAAACCGTAAGGTGGCAACCAAGTTGCATGCGCTATTGGGTCTGAAAATGCGCGAAATACTTTTTCGGGACTTGCTTTAATTACTCTGTGTAATGATACTGAATTTTCCATGATAATATAATTTAATGTATTGAACTACGTATTTTTTTGCTCTTTATTTTCTTTCTTTCTAAATGCTATAATCCTTTGAATCAGGGATTCAGGAAATGGCTTAGTTAATTTTTCTTAGCCATTTTTTTGTATTTTAGGGTAATATACGTACGAAACCATCAGAATGACAAATGCGATCACCGGCAGGAGCATGTACACAAAATTCTTATCCACAATAGCGTGACTAATGAATGCGTAAATTAAACTAAAGGTAAGGCCAGCATATGCCCATTCTTTTAATTTAGCCGGCACTCCAGGATAGGAAATCGCCAAGACACCGAGTGCTTTACAGATAATTAATGTGTAAGCAAAGTAGTCGGGATAGCCTAAAGGTTCCGTACCGGTGGTCGCATACTGAGGCGAAAATATTAAGGTGCTAAGCGGCATAACGCCCTCCCAAAGGATAATGATGGTCGTTGCCACCCAAAAGATTATTTTATTCCTTTTCATGTTGGTAAAAATTAATAGTTTATGATTGTGTTGTTTAAATTTTAAATATTATTATAACTTACCATACAAAGTTATGTGCTATTAGAAAATCTAAACTGTTGTAAAAACGACAGCCTTAGGGGTAAATTATGACAAAACTATTTGCTAACTTGTTCTCCTAAATAATTTCGTTGTTATGCAGATTTCTGTTTTTGTACCTGAATATGGCGTTATTGAGGCTGTCACACCGGCATTTAGAACCTTTCAAACCGCCAACGAGTTCTTAACCGTATTCGGTAAAAAACCCGCCTTTACAGTAGAGTACGTCGGCTTGCAGGATTATGTACCAGCTAACAATGGGGAATACATGATTAAGACCAATCGGTTACTCCAGGATGTAGCCGAAACAGACTTATTGATCATTCCGCCGACCTTTGGGGATACCGTTAAAGGAATCCAAGCCAATGCAGAAGCAATACCTTACTTTAAAAAGCTATATGAAAAAGGATCAAGCCTAGCTAGCTTATGTATTGGTGCCTTTCTTTTAGCTGAAACAGGCTTACTTAGCGGCAAGAAATGTTCCACACACTGGGCACATGTGAACGAATTTAAAGAGCGATATCCTGATATAGAAGTGGAAGATGGCGCTATTATCACCGAGCACGATAATATTTATAGCAGCGGCGGGGCAAATAGTCTATGGAATCTGATTCTATATCTGGTTGAAAAGTTTTCGGATAGGGAAACAGCCATTATGATTTCAAAATATTTCGCATTGGATATGGGACGTGATAATCAATCTCAATTTGCTATTTTCAAAGGCCAACGGAATCATGGGGATGATGCTATTCAAGAAGTACAGGACTACATTGAAACGCACTATCAACATAAAATGTCCATAGAGACGCTAGCCAATTTAGTTTATATAGGCCGTCGAACTTTCGAAAGACGATTTAAAGAAGCCACCAATAACACCCCCATCGAATATATCCAGCGGGTACGGATAGAGGCCGCCAAAAATTTCTTTGAAGCATCCAGAAAGAATGTTACCGAAATCATGTTTGATGTGGGGTATACCGATACGAAAGCGTTTCGAGATATCTTTAAGAAAATCACCGGACTTACCCCCATTGAATACAGAAACAAGTTTGCAAAGGTGGCAACTGAAGTTTAATCGAATACCTTATGAAGTATGTATAGGTTAACATAAACCAAAAAAAGTACGATTTTATAAATCCAAACGTAACCGTTTGTCGTAAATGCTATCATAAAGATATCAATATAAATAAAAAACGGTTATGAAACACACACACACAACCTCAAAAGACTTGGCAGTTCAAGACAATGAGCGGCCAGACAAAATCCTTCAGCGAAGGAATTTTCTAAAGCTAGTAGGAGCCGGAGCCACGGGTATAGCACTTCTCAGCGTTACAGGATGTAAAAAAGATGATTCACCGCCAGATGATATGGGTGGTAAAGGCTTTTATTTCGGTAGTGGAGATATAGCAATATTAAACTACGCTTATGCGCTTGAACAATTGGAAGCAGCTTTTTATATCGAGATGATCAAAAACCCATACGCGAACATATCAGAATGGGAGAAAACGCTTTTCACTGATATCCGTGATCACGAAATAGCACATCGGGAATTTTTCAAAAAAGCATTGGGAGACAAAGCTATAGATCCCTTGGAGTTCGATTTTTCTAAAGTAAATTTTTCGAATAGAGAGAATGTACTAGCGACGGCAAAAGTATTTGAAGATTTAGGCGTATCAGCATACAATGGTGCAGGATGGCTAATTGCCAATGGAGATTATCTTCTTTTGGCTGGAAAGATTGTTTCTGTAGAAGCTCGCCATGCGGCGTTGGTTCGCGATTTAATCGACAATGGCAGTTTTGCTGACAGCGAAGTTATAGATAGCAATGGTTTAGATGTGTCTAATAGCCCAACCAAAGTATTGCAGGCTGCAGCTCCTTTTATAAAATCCAAAGTTGACGTAAGCGATTTGCCAACTTATTAATTCACCATTAAATTCAACGATCATGAATCTTTTTCAAATATTTGATACAATAACGACTGTTGAACCAGAATTCAACGAGCGTATTAGTCCACGTCGCGAAGCAATACGCAATATGATGTCCTTTGGTAAGAAGGTTGGTATTGCAGCTATACCGTTTGTGTTGAGCGACTTACTAAAAAAGGCGTATGGGCAGACGGCGCCAAAGGATGTAACCGGCGTCCTTAACTACGCATTGACACTGGAATATCTCGAAGCGGAGTTTTACACATTGGCCGCAGAAAAGTCAGGACTCATACCCTCCGGCAGGCCCTTACAAGCTATTAAAACAATTCGGGACCACGAAGTGGCTCATGTAAACTTCTTAAAAGAAGTGCTTGGTAATGCAGCCGTCCCGAAGCCCACATTTGATTTTACAGCCGGTGGAACATTTGATTCTGTGTTTAGCGATTATGATACTTTTCTAGCGTTGGCACAAGCCTTTGAAGATACGGGCGTCCGTGCTTATAAGGGACAAGCAGGCATTCTTAAAGGCAACCAAGTGGTGCTCACAGCGGCTTTACAAATCCATTCCGCAGAAGCACGGCACGCATCACATATCAGACAGATGCGCCGCGCGCGTGGTGGCGCTGCCGAGAATCAAAAACCGTGGATTACAGGGGCCAACGATAGCGGAATCGGATCAGTGGTCGATCCTATATATGCGGGTGAAGACAACAAAGTCCAAGCTGGCGTCGATATTAGTATGCTACCCGGGATTTCAGGTAGGATTTCTGACAACGCAGCGACGCAGTCATTTGATGAACCACTTACAGCCGATAGTGTCTTAGACATTGCCGGATTATTCATAGTACACGATTGATGTGGGGACGATAGTGTGTTGTCCATAGTTAGGCCTGTTTCTTCCGAAACAGGCTTTTTTATAAAAGTTGACTAGACAGTCTATTAAATATTGCCGATTACACGTAGTTCCGTGAGGGTTGGTACTGCGCTCCCGCCAATTTTCTCTATCGTGATAGCAAATGCTTCTGCAGAAGGTATAGCGCGCATCGTATACATCGTTTGTGTTTCCGACAATGGCACCAAACCGGCATCGACGGGATTTCCGTCCACAATGGCCCAAAGCTGATATTGCTTACCTTCTGGCGCTGGTGGTAATTGGTCGGCAATAAGATATACAGATTTCTCTTCCGTATTCCAATATACCCTAGCCCTTAGATCGGAATGGTCCGGAGTTCCTTCTAGTAATATAGACCTAACGGCTGGCTTATTAATGATCTCCCACTGCGCAGCAGATGAGGATAGCAATTTTTCTGCTTGCTCCTTTTGTGCATTTACGGCTACTAAATCTTGCTGTGCAGCTCTATTATCGCGATACATATAAATGTTTATTGCGACACTCATTGCCAATAGCAATCCCGCCGCTGCCAAAAGGCTTCTGCTTCGAGGTTTCAGCTTAGATGTTGATTTGTTTAGGAACGGGGCTGATTCAGGTTCCTGCTCCAATGTTACCTCGGCTTGTGAGGCTGGCAATACATTGCTAACCGTATTGATTCTATTCCAGATATCATCCTTTAAATGCTCTGCAGGTCGGACTGCTTGGGCTGTAGCCATGGCCTCCAAGGCGACCTCTGCTTCCACTATAGCCTGCTCTACCTCTGGGTAACTTTTACGCACACATGCCAATAGACTAGCTTCTTGCTCCGTTGCGAGTCCCAGCACGTATGCTTCAATAATCCCTGACGATATGTATTCTCTAATATCCACGGCTATCGATATTCATTTAATATAACCTTCAATTGCAGCAATGCTGCTCGGATTCTAGTCTTAACGGTCCCTAACGGCAGGACCAGCCGATCGGCTATTTCCTGTTGTGTATAACCTTCGTAATAGGCCATTTGAATCAATAATCTCCACTCTGGTTTTAGGCCCTTTATAACATCTTCTATTCCAATATAGTCCGATTTTTTTTCATGTTCCTTCACGAAGAACTGATGATTCTCTGTATTATTTACGATTTCTGGAAGCGACTGGTTTTTTTGCTCATTTTGGACAGCTTTAGACTTGATGTAGTCAATGGCAGCGTGCCGAGCAATGTTGATCATCCAAGTGTACAATCTTCCCTTTTTGGGATCGAATTGAGGTATGTTGTCCCAAATATTAACAAATACATTCTGAATAACCTCGTCGGCATACTGTCTATACGACACAATCCGTAAGACGACGCCATATAGCGCGTCGGAATAATTATCATAGAGGTAATTAAATGCGCGTCGATCCCGCTTCTCTAATAAAGAAATCAAGTCCTTCTCAGCTATATATTGGATAGGGCTCAAGACGTAATTGTTCGATCAAATGTAGTAATAATATTAGAAAATACCACATTTTGCTGATCATTTGTATGGCAGACGACGGGTCTGGAGAGAATTAGTGAATTCGGGAAGATGCACAGAGGCGCTAAAACAGCAGTAAGCTCCTAACATAGTTTACCGCAAGCCGCTGTGCGTGGTTCGCGATATCACTCTCCACCAATGTACCCTCTTCTAACGTTGAATAATGTTCTTCGTCATGCGTCGGTTCATCGGGACCAGTTTCGTTGTTTGTCGTTTCCCGTTCTTCCCACAGATTTGTCATTTTGGGGCTAGTTTTGAGCGAATAAGTTTGCTCGTCAAATTCTTTTCTTTCGTTTTTCATACCTTTTTACTGTTTGTTTAAACACAAAAATAAATAGGTGAATGACAATAGTATGTCAGTATAGAATTCCGAAAGAGCTTTAATTAAATAAATTATGCTAGCTTCCAAAACGATAACTCAATGATAATAGGATTTTCCTATTATCTGGAAAATCCGAATAAAATATTTTTAAGTCTCCATATTCACTAGTTAGCTGCGGATTAGCATTTCTAAGCAAACCATTTACAGCTAATTTGATCATTCCGCGGTCACCAAACATTTTCTTCTCTGCTGCTAAATCCATACCATATCTTTGATCTGTCCGCGACGGTCCGGTTGTAACTCCGGAAAGATAGTATAAGGAAATTTCGGAGCGAAAGCCATATTTAAATTGTAGCGTGTGCCGACTATTCACGGTCCAGCTCGATCCTTTAGCGTCTAAGTTAACATTGCCGATCTCACCCGAATAGTCATTATAAAAAGCATTAGCGTAGTGACTCGCCGTCCACCAAGAATTCAATGTTTGATTATACATGACACTCGCACTGTAATTAAGGTAACGTCCAATATTTTCGGGTCTGGATAAGTTTTCGCCTACTTGATCTCCTTGACGAATAATCCAATTGATAATATCCCGTCCATAGGAAACACCTAACGTAGTAAACAATCTATTTTTAAATCCATGGCCTATTTCGGTGATATAGCTCTTCTCCGGTTTTAAGTCTGGATTTCCTTCGTAGTAACTATAGGCGTCCTCGTAGATACGAAACGCATTGATATCATGATCGCCTGGTCGCTCTATACGACTACTAAATGATGTTCTTAACGTATTATTGTCATTCAGGTTATATAGTAAAGATCCACTTGGGAACAGATCGAAATACCGTTGGTCATTTTTCTCGTTCAACGTAACCTGATTCGCATTTATAAACGTGTACTCGCCCCGCAAACCGGCTTGATACTCGAATTGCTTATACTTCCCCGAATAAATAGCATACAGCGCCTCAATATGTTGCGTATATTGGAAACGATTAGAAGTAGCTATATCCTGTATCCAGTTACCATTATCTAATACGGTATTGACCACATCATTATTGATAAAAAAGTATGTTCCTTTCCAGCCAAGCTCAATTTTACTTGCATCGGCAAGAGGCCTACTATAATCAAGTCTTCCCGCGTAAGTTGTATTGCTCAAATCTTGCACATTGGTACGTCCCGTAGAGGTGTTCGTATTCTGCTGAAGATGAAAAACATCCGTTTCAAAACGGTTATTATAGTCATTACCGTGGGGAGCAAAATCAAAATTGAATTTCAAAAAGTGATCTTCACCCTCATATTTATTCGAATAATTTACATTAAATGTCCAATTTTTAAAAGACTCATCAAAGCGATTATTACTAATTGCACGTTCAGCATACACATCACCAGGATAACGCCATGTATCCATATCGATAGTTGCATACGGTTTATAACTACCTTCCATCCAATGCACGCTTCCATCCAGTATCCCTCCATCAGCAAATTCATACTTTGCGCCCGCGCGCACGCTATGAAACGTCGCATCATCTAGATTTTTCCGTTCATTTTGTCGTTGAAAGGATAGCAGATCCCCTTGGTCATAAAAGCTTCTTTCGGTCAGATTATGGCTATTTGTGCGGTCGTAGCTTTTAGTTCCCTGCACATACATATCTATGCCATTGACTTTGTAATGTAAGCCACCACCTAAGCCACCATGAAACTCCCGCCCCTGCGCGGCACGTAAAAATACATCCCCCCCGAAACCAACTTTAGCATTACGCTTGGTCACAATATTGATAATACCCGCTGTACCCGAAGCATCTTCACGAGCAGAAGGATTGCTCATAAGCTCTAATTTTGAGACTTCAGATGCTTGTAATCCACGCAATATACTAGCCAGTTGTTCACCCGACACGTACATATCACGACCATCTATACGCACATTGGCACCTGCACGTCCTTGGATAGAAAAATTGCCTTTTCCATCCGAAACCAGTCCCGGTGTTTTTTCTAGTAACTCCAACACATTATTTCCTTCTGCCAATACACTTCTCTCTACATCAACCACCATCTTATCCGCGTATTGCCGAATACTCGCCTGTTTTCCAAATACTTCTACAGCCTCTATTGCCTCCTCTGTTGATTGAAGAAACATGGGAATTGCTGTTTGATGACCGTCTGCCAATGTATAAGATTCACTAAAGCCTGAAATATAACCTACTGAACTATAATGCATAATATATTCTCCCCTCTTTAGTGCACGCATTTCGAATGAACCATCCTTTGAAACATTGGTTTGCATAATCAACGTAGAATCGGGTAAGAGCAAAAGGCGAACAGTAGCATCCTGTATCGGTAGTCCATCTCCATTAAAAACTTTCCCGGACAACGTTGTTTGGGCAAATAATCCCACTACAGAATAGGAGAACAGGATAGATAGTATTGCTGATTTCATTGTAATAGTTTTTTTGTTCTTCCCATTTGGGAAGAACCAGCTTAAGCATATAAATTAAATAGTAATCTCTAAATATTTGCAGATTTCAACTCTTATTTAGATTAAATATATACAATAGAGTAGCATATACTTCACTTTACCGAAGTTGTATTGTCAACTATTTTAACAAAAAAAGCTAAACAACTGACTATGAGCTTTATAAATTTCAATATTTAATTGACAGCAACGCTATAATTTTAGGGCTTTTACTATCACAAAGCCAACATAAAAAGCTGTTCCAAAAACTATTAAAAATGCCAAAGCATCGAAATCGGAAGACCAATGTTTTTCGAGGACGAATTCGCGGTAGGTGTAATAGGCCGCTGCTTTATCAGCAGGATAATCCAGGGGCATATCCTGCATGCCGAGCGGCGAGCGAAAATAGTATTGTCCTGTCGGGCGATGTTTTAAAAAGATGTTGTATTCTTCATAAAATTCGTCATCAACAGATATTCCTGTCATCAACCAAGTGACCAAAATCAACATGGAAGCTATATAGCCCTGTTTCTTTAACGTTTTCATGTTCTAGTCGGCATGCCAATTCATCGCATCCACTTTTGATCAAAAGTAAGCGGAATAACAAAGTCGTCAGTAAGAGCTTACAATTCGTATGGATTGGGTTACAATCCGTGAATACAGCGAATCATAAGTAAAACGTTCCAAATTGTAAATTTAGCACCAAACGACATATATAAACTTTTAAATTGTACGCAGCTATTACATCGTAGTACAATGAAAAGATTAAAAATGAAGAACATCGATAGAAAGAACATCATCATCGTTGCATTATGCTTGATACTGTTCGGTGGCATTTTCCTGTATTTGTACGGTTATAAAATACAGCTCCTTATCGACGATTGGAAATACCAAAGATACCAAGCCGGCCAAGATCAACGGAATAGCGATGAAGTAGCTACCGGAACGGACATTTACGAACACCCCGAAGCAGATATAGCGCATGCGGCATACAGTTGTGACGGACTGTATTTTTACGGGGATACCGGTTACCTTACCAAAGGCGCTTTGCTCGATCAATCCGTTGCTTCCCTATATCAAAATTTACCTGATACCTTACATATCATCCGCTACGGCGAACAAATACACCAATATGATCCAAAAGCGGGTGATTTTTATGAACGGAAAAGCCGTTTCAGTCCCATTCCATTTCGCCAAGACAGCAAACAGTTGTCCGCTGACAAATGGTTGGGGAGCAACGAATTAACCACCTATCTTAAAATGGCCGAGAAAGGACAGGTAGAATTCCTGTGCTTCTTACCCAATGGACAAGGGCGTTTGGAAGTGGAAGACGAATGCGATTTTAGGAGCCAATACGGAAATTATTTTGACCCCAGTGTGTCCTGGCAGCGAGATACACCGCTCGCCATCAAGGAAGCCTTGGTAGAATATTTGAAAAGCGACGAGGGAAGTAACTATACTTTCGTAAACGACCGTCGACAGACCGACGAGATACACCATATAGGAACATTCACGGGCATAAACACCCATACTGGCAAATCCAACCAGGAACTCGCGATTGTTCTAACCGAGAAAAACAGTACCGGCAACCATAAAGAACGAATAGTAGTTCTCGCGTATGACCAACAACATCGAAAAGGCTACCTCCTGTACAATGAGATTTTCTATAATAATAAGCTGTTAATCAAAGTACATGAAAGTCCGAACACACTACCCGAAGAAGCGAAATCATTAGCTAAATTTGTGCATCCTACCCAGCAGTTGATTGAAGTCAAAATCGACTCGGGAGCATCGATTTATCTTTACTATATCGATGAATTTGATACAATGCGGCGACGGATTTTTTCGCCGGATCACGAAGAAGAAGATGCCCGCCACTCCGATTCCGTCATCGGTTCATTATCCCGTCCCCAAGGACCATTGTATTCACCATCTACATAGTATTCATCGTAATCAGCCGCATCCCACCATTCCTTGAATTTTGGCAGCCCGAAATAACGGTTTTCCGCTAGTACTTTTCGCTGACTTTCGTTGAGCATCAACCGGAATCTCCCCATCATCCTGTGATCTGACCATGACTGGCCGTTACCTTTCTTCTTGAATTTATATTGTTCGGCAAAATAGACCATATTCGCCAGTATTTCTATCCGCTGTTCATCCGTGATCGTTAAATGGGGTTTATCAGCCGAATACCCCATCATGTATTCCAGGTATGCCTGTATATCCGATAGCAAGCCGCGAATTTCAGACGTTGCATCTGGCCGATAACGCTTTTGTAAAAGCTGGAAGGTATTGGCATATACCTTTACCGAACCTTGGCAATCCTGTCGCCAAAATAAACGGCCAAAATCATCGGGATAAGCTTTAACAAACGGTGTTTTGCGCACCACCTCATACAGCAAATCCTCGCGAGCTGTCCAGCCAAAACGCTTCACGAGGCTCTCCATAAAAAATCGGTCGTGTTCCAGTAGCCAAGACAGGCGGGTATTATCGTTTTCGAACAGAAAGCGGTTACGGTTCAATACAAGCAACCTGTTAAATTTCCGTTGTCGGTCAAGATTGTATTCGTCCGTTCGATTTTCCAGATCGACCCACTTTTCAACCCCTACTTCCGCTTTGTATGTGGAACTCCAGTAAGCAGCGGGCAGTTCCTTTTCCATGTCGGCCAAATCCGCATACTCCGAACGGTAATCGATAATTTCCGGTAGGTAATAAAAGTCCGTGATAAAATTTTCCGGCATCACGATAAAGAAACCGTTGTAATCAATACCGTTGTTCCGATGGTAGATGGGTTTGCCAATACAGTCTGCTTCCAAAAGATTGACGTATAGAAAATGCACGCCACTGTCCGTAGGTAACGCCCTGCCAAAAATTTCCTTGATTCTTCTGGCAAAAACTTCATTTCTGATATCGCGATATCCCTTGTTCCAGAGAAAATTTGACAGATTGAAGCTTACGGCTTGCAGTTCATCCATGCCGAAAGCATCTTTTGGAATATCGGTTACCTCGTTGTATATATTCGCCCCTTCCCGGAGCTGCTTTTCCAACACCTTTTTGCTGGCCGCTATCTTTGCCTGTATATATTCGTCTGCCATGTGCATACCGATTTCCGCTATAGGCGTGTTCGTGTCGTCTGTGGCTGTCGGTACACTGTCCGGTGGTTTATCTCCAGAAGATTGTTCAGAGGAACCTCCCCCACAAGACAGGGTAAGGAAGAGCCACAACATACATAAAGGCTTACGTAAGTTATTCATGGTACTTATCATGGATCGATCGATTCATATTCATAGATAGCCGCTGCCGTATTACTTGCCCCGAAAAACAGAATCCATATAGAACAACCATCGCATATCGTCTGTTTTTGACAACTTAGAAACAAGTTAGTATAAGATCTCCATAATTCATGCATACGTTTAACATT
Organism: Sphingobacterium corticibacterium; assembly: GCF_004208525.1. Taxonomy (GTDB): domain Bacteria; phylum Bacteroidota; class Bacteroidia; order Sphingobacteriales; family Sphingobacteriaceae; genus Sphingobacterium; species Sphingobacterium corticibacterium. The sequence goes on from NZ_SGIT01000001.1 coordinate 1,616,983, forward strand.
TGACGGTATCGGATTACAATTCGTACGGTTAAATTAAGCCATGGGAATAAACAGCGTTACGGTCGTCCCTCCGCTATCGTTCTTTTGCGATTCGACACGGGCATTTTTTCCCAATAACATCAATCTTTCCCTACTGATATTGCCCGAAAGGGAACGATGGCTGGAAGTGGAGGTGCGTTCCGTCTTTACACGGCCACTGTCCGTAATATCAACACGCAATAGATCGTCCGCTTCCGAAAAGTCTATACTTACAAAACCGTCTCCACTTTTCATATCCACCCCATGTAAAATAGCATTCTCTATAAAAGGCTGTATGAGCATCGGCGGAATCCGGATTTCAGAAGTGTCCATTCCATCCGGCGATTGGATCCGATACGAAAAAGCATGCTCAAAGCGCATCTGTTGCAAAATAAGATAATGCTTCAAGGTTTCGATCTCCTGCTCTAAGGAACTCCACTCCTCCCTACTCAGTTCAAGCGAATTCCGAAGCAGTTTGCTGAAGCGACTAAGGTACTGGATAGCGTCCTTGGATTCTCCCCGGCGGATATAGCTCTGCAAAGCCGTCAGCGTATTAAAAATAAAATGCGGTTCCATTTGTGTGCGTAACAATTGTTGCCTTAAAATCACCTTATCCTTCTCCTGCCTTATCCTTCGCTGCCTTAGACCATAAAAGATGAAAGAAAAAATCAACAGGAGCATCAACATTACCAGCACTCCCATTGTCAGCCACAACCGGTTCCGTTGTAATTCCAATTCTTTAATCTGCAGACTCTCGTTCAATGCATTGATAGAACGCTCTTGTGCCTGGATTTCATACAAGCTGTTCATCTCGGCGATGGCCTGTGTGTTTTGTGTAGCATAAAGCTCTTCTTGGATACGGGCTACTTCACGCGATTCCGTCAATGCCTGCGCCAAACGTCCGGAAAGCGTATAAAAATTTTCCAAGTTCCTATGGTAGACAATGGCATTATCATACGCCATAACCGCCGGGTGGCGTTGCATCAATTGGTCAGCTTTAGCAAAGAAAGCCTGGGCATCGTTTAAGTTTCTCCTATCCGCATATAAACCCGCGATGTTCACATACGAAATAAACAAGTTATTTAAGGCCGTGCTGGAGAGCGGGTTTTTCTCCACCGCCTGTTCCTGCAGATCAGTTTTCATTAATTGATACTTCAAAACAGAATCCGGCTGTTTTTTCAGGTCATAATAAAGCGTTTTGCTTTCGTAAACAAAAAACACATCGTACACATTCGGGAACTGACGTTGTAAGCTCTCGAGTTTCTGCACAAAATAGCCGACGCTATCTACATCGGATTTGCTGTGATACAACGTCTGGACAAGCTGCGTAAGCGGCCGTTGGCGGTTAATATGTTTTTCTGGTAGCGATTCGGAAATAGACAAAGCCTTCCGATTCATCTCCAAAGCCAATTCCAGCCGTTGAAACTTTTGGTTGCTTTGCGCGGCCGCCAGTAAGATAGAAGCTTTAGCAGACACATCCAAATCCACTGCACTATCCACCAAAACAATGGCCGCGGCCTTGTTATAATAGTAATTGGCGCGGTGCAGATGCCCTTCAGCAAGGCTAATATTACCTATACCTTGGTAAACCCGTGCTTTTTCATTCAAATTTCCCGGCTCCGCCTCTATACGTTCAAACGCTTTTTCGAGATAAAACGCTGCAGAATCGTTTTGTTTGGACATGCCATACCATTTGGCCAATTGATAGTTCACTCTGGCCGTATAGAGGTTGCTTTCCATAACATCCGGCATTTGCAGCAACGTTTTTCCAGCCTGTATCAACGAGTCCCGGTTGGAAGCAGACAAGGAAATATGCTGCAACTGATCGATCTTTCCCGCCACGGGCGGGGTAATTTTTGAGGTATACTCCTGATGATCGCTACAGGAAAATAAAAATACACCTAGAAACAAAATCAACCAACGAACTACATAAGACTTCATTATTCAACGGATTAATTTCGCCATAATATCGCTTTTCCGACGGTAAGAAATCGGAATTTCCTCATCACCATCCATCAAGATAGATGTATGTTTTAAGACCGATTTTACAAAAGGAATATGGACGATATAAGATTGATGCGTCCGTAGAAATTCGTCTCCGGGCAGCAATGTTTCGTAAAATTTCAATGGCTTTGATACCGTCTCTTTCTTGCCTGACACGAGAAAAAAATGCGTATATGGCCCATCCCCCTGGCAATAGCGGATATCCGCCAAAGGCACAATTCTCACCTGCCCCAACGCCGGCAACGCGATATACCTTGGTTCGCTGTTCTGTTGCAGGACATCCTCCACTAAAGAAAACTGTTCTTTTATACCTCCTTTTTCCTGGCGATTATGGAAACGGACGATGGCCTCTTTAAATTCCTGCTCGTCTACCGGTTTCAATAAATAATCCAATGCCCCATATTTAATAGCCTTAATCGCGTATTGGTTATAAGCCGTCACGAAGATAATATGTTGGGGTAGGCATTCCAGTTCATTTAAAATGTCAAATGCCATGCAATCATAGAGGTTGATATCCATAAAAACAAGATCAGGCTGTTGATCCCGAATCAGTTTCAGCGCATCTCTCAAGGTACCGGCATGTCCCATGAACTGAAAACCTTCTTCTTGTTCCATCAAGATTTTCAGTTCGTTTACCGCAGCCGGCTCGTCTTCTATAATGATTACTTTTGCCATCCTGTTCGCCTTCCCCACTTCAACAAAAAGTAATTTGATCAGGATCATCAGGTAGGTATAAGATATCCCTCGTTCCCGTACGCGCAAGATGTAGTTCCGTAAGCGGAACTATCCTTTTGATAGATACCACATGATTCTTTCCACGCTCATCCGTAAACGCCAAGGTATACCTAATCTGCGGTTGTTCATTAATGTAGGTTCCCGTCTGGTCCGCACGCTGTACAACCGCTTTCGCCTTTTTGCCCTGTAATATCAGTTTTTCTTCCGTTTCTGGGCTTCCACCACCGAACAATTTACCGAAAATAGCGGTTACGTTAAACAAAAGAAGCCCTGTAAAAGGCGTCATTATCCAAGGATGCCACAGCGACATAAACCGCCAACCTTTTCCATTACTATACATACTATAATGGAAAGCAAACGTTCCGATCATATAAACCACAACAAAAGCAAGGGCAAAAAGTCCGAATGTCCATGAAAACTTAGTTTGCATATCTTCTACGACGACGCTTGGTGATTGCGGTGTTCTACTAAGCCGCAGGTTGATGCTGCGTCCAACTTCATAGCGTTTCTGATGCGGTTTGGTGTCTGTAAACGCGAAAACCTGCTGCACCGGCGTACCCACTAAGTTTTCGAACTGTACCAGTATTTCTATCATTTCGCTGCCATCCTTCTGTTGTTTCAACAAGCTTTTATGGGCAACGGTTCCTTTTCTTTGCAGCCCTTGGTCTACTAACGAATGTATAATACGCTGTAATTTCCTCGGCTGGGCAATCGCCTGTTTATACGTCCAGTAAATAAATGTTATCCAGCCGATAAGACCGACCGCCAAAGACACGGTAGCCCATATAGGCGATGAGATAAAATTCCCAACATAGCTAAAAAACAACGGGAAAACAAACACAAAGAAAGCCATGTACCCGAACCAAAATTTCCTGCCCATAAGCTTAATTTTTCAATTTACTGCCTCTTAAATTCGATTTCTTTTCCATCGATGTCCGCTTTAAACTCATAATCCGAACGGCTTCCGACAATTCTGGCGTTCCAATTCCAAACCGGTACGTGAAAACTAAAATAGACGGTTGTAGGAGCTTTTGCGCCCTCTATTTCCGCTGACTTTTTGATGACCTGATCATATACACTATTTGCCGTACCGAATTTTATGGCATCCAGTTGAATCGGCTTCCTTCTATCCCGTACACTTGTTTTTACGGGTTCTTCTTTCTGCCAAGCGTCGGTCTCGGCCTTGTAGTAATACCAGTCAATATTTTCTGGGATATCGGGATCAACCAGCTGCAGACGAATACGGGCCGTTTCAAAATAGATATGTGGCGGAAAAATAGATAAGGTTTTTTCAGGAAACATCCTCTGGAGCTGCTGTTGTACCGCACCCAACTTTTCCGCATCCGCCAACAAGTTAATGTCTTCAACAGTTGTCCTAGACGCTCGCACATCCTGCAGTTTAGGGTGTTCATGAACATCCTCATTATTTTCAGAAGGCGCGTCTGTATCGCCCGTTTGTTGTTTATCGAACGTCTCCTTATAAGCCTTCGTGACAAAATCACAAGAAGATAGCAAAAAGAAAACGCTAACCGTAAAAAGGATATTTCGTATGCTCATTTCTTTTTTATTCTCTGACAGTAAACTTAATAAAAAAATGTTAAAACATCCGTTGAACGTAGTGAGGATTAGTTAGACAACGGCTTTATTCCCAGAAAAACGGTTTTAGCTACAAGTATCCCGTTTTGAGATACAAATTGTCTATCTATTAGAATGATCTTTGTATTGTCATTATAAAAAAGAAAACAATGAGTAAAATAGCATTTGTAACCGGCGGAAGCCGCGGTTTAGGAAAAGACATGGTGCTGCGCATTGCAGAAAAAGGACTGGATGTTGTCCTGACGTATAAAAGCAATAAGGAAGAAGCCGCTAAAGTGGTTGAAGCCATTGAAGCCAAAGGACAGAAAGCTTTTGCAGTACAACTGGACACCTCAGAAATAGACAGCTTTGATGCCGTTATTGCGGAGATCAAGACTACCCTAAAAGAAAAACGAGGAAAAGAGACAATTGATTATTTAGTTAACAACGCGGGCATCGGGCTTGGAAATTCTATTACAGAAACGACAGAAGAACAGTTCGATACACTTTCGAATATCCACTTAAAAGGTGTATTCTTTCTAACACAGAAACTTATTCCCATACTTAATCCAGGCGGTGGAATTATCAATGTTTCTTCCGGTCTGGCAAGATTCTGCATGCCTGGCTATGCCGCCTATGCCATGATGAAAGGCGGTATCGAAGTTTTCTCCCGTTATTTAGCAAAAGAATTGGGCAGTAAAGGAATCCGGGCCAATACCATTGCACCAGGTGCGATAGAAACAGACTTTGGTGGCGGGGCCGTTCGTGATAACGAGCAATACAATAAAGCTGTTGCTTCAGCCACTGCCTTAGGCCGTGCAGGTTTACCCCAAGATATCGGTAGCGTTGTGGCTTTTTTATGTACGGAAGAAGCACGCTGGATCAACGCCCAGCGTATTGAAGTTTCTGGCGGAATGAATATTTAAGACAAAAAGGTAAAAAGAAAAGTAGAAGTTTGTATCTTCTGCTTTTCTTTACTTGGGTAAGAGCATATGAACGAATTAATCCAAATCGATACGATTACTGAATTTCACCGGTTGAACGGTATACCACTTCCTGATCATCCATTGATCAGTGTGATAAATTATGCTGATCTGCATAAGGTAGAGGGAGAGTTTCACTATCTGAAATCGTTTTATAGTATCTCCTTGAAAAAAGACGTTGTCGGAAAATACCGTTACGGGCAGCAATCTTATGATTTTGATGAGGGCTTGATGACGTTTTTTGCTCCGAAGCAGGTACTGCGAGTCCAATATACCAAAGACGACATTTACCGCTCGCCTTCCGGGTATATCTTATTTGTTCATCCTGATTTTCTTTGGAACACCAGCCTTACGGAGAAGATAAAGACGTATGAATTTTTCGGCTATGAAGTGAATGAAGCGCTATTCTTATCAGAAAAAGAAGAGAAAATAATTTTGGAAATATTCCGACAGATTCAGCAGGAATATTCGGGCAATATGGATGATTTTAGTAAAAACATCATTATTTCCCAAATCGAATTGTTGCTGAACTATTCCGAACGCTTTTATAAACGGCAGTTCCTCACGAGAGACCAAAGCAATCACGAAATCTTAACACGATTCGAAAAAGCACTGGATCATTATTTTATGAGCGATATCTTGGTGGATAAAGGCTTGCCTACTGTACAATACCTGAGCGATGAATTACACCTCTCTCCGGATTATTTAAGCAGTACACTAAAACACCTTACCGGACAAAATGCCCGACAACATATCCAAAACAAAATTATTGAACGTGCGAAAGAAAAACTATCGAACACCGGGCTTTCTATCAGCGAGATTGCTTACGAACTCGGTTTTGAATATTCACAGTCTTTCAGCAAACTATTCAAACAAAAAACTAAACAAACACCCTTGGAATTTCGAAAGAGCTTTAATCGAAATTAAATTCTTCCCAGAGAGCATCTCACTTGTCAAAAAACTCCTTTAACAATGTGCCCCACATTATCTTGTAACGATCATTGCGACTTGTGATATTTGGCAATACTTTTGATTAATCTTTTCCAAATAGAAACAAACAATGATAAAAAACGTCTTAAAATCTGCCGTTGTATTAGCCATCTTAGGATTGACCACACAATGCAAGTCCATAAGAAATGCAGCGAGCCATAGCGACAAAACACAAAGCGATTCTAGATTATATGCCTCTTTAACTGGCGAAGAGAATTATCCTCTTCACGATGTCATCATGATCAAGTTTACCGTTACCAATCCTACGGACGACACCTTAACATTCACCCAGTACCATACGCCATTTGAGGGGATGATGAGTAAATTTCTTACAGTGAAAGATAGTGCAGGCAACGAAATTAATTATATAGGTGCGATGGCCCGCCGGGTGATGCCGCCACCTGCAGACACCTACCATACGGTAGCACCGGGAGCAACAAAATCCGTGAGCTTTGACCTGAAAAAGGGATATAAAATAGAAAAGACCGGCCCATACACCTTGCAATATGAAGGAGAAAATATCAGTGGTATAGCCAGCGGTAAACCCATCGTTATCACGATCGTGCCGGGTGGTGAAACCGGTATTGACAAGAACTTAATCATCATGCTTTCAGAAGAAGCTTCGTTGGAAGCAATTGCGAAAGAAGCAACTTCTTATGGCGCAGAAGTACTTTATAAATATAATGCCTTGAACGGGTTGGCCATCAAGATACCGGAAGGTAAATCCGTGGATGAAGCCATGGAACATTTTAAAAAATTGCAAGGCGTTGTCAGTGTTTCCAAAGATCAGATCAGCACGATTCAGCATTAAATCACAACAATTATGAACAAACTGCTCAAAAAATTCACGGCGGACAATCACTTTATCATGGCTGATCATCCTACAGATGTCCGTCCAGACATCACGGAGGAAGAAGCTATCGAAGGATTGAAAAAGGTCAGAAAGCAAATCGCGAAAATCCAAGATGTCATCTATGCGCACAACAAATACGCCGTGTTGATCTGTTTTCAGGGTATGGACACCGCCGGTAAGGACTCGCTTATCCGGGAGGTCTTCCAAAAATTCAATGCTCGAGGCGTTGTGGTGCATAGTTTTAAAACACCTACTTCCAAAGAACTGCAACACGACTACTTATGGCGTCATGCGGTTGCCCTGCCCGAAAAAGGAAAGTTTGGCGTCTTCAACCGCACCCATTACGAAAATGTATTGGTTACGCGCGTACATCCCGAATATCTTCTCAACGAAAACATCCCCGGCATCGACACTGTTGAAGATATTCCAAAGGATTTCTGGAAAACACGGTATGATCAAATCAATGCCTTCGAACAGCATGTGGTCAATAACGGCACCATTGTCTTCAAATTCTTCTTACATCTCAGCAAGGACGAGCAGAAAAACAGGCTCCTCAGACGACTGGAACAAGAAAAACATAACTGGAAGTTCTCCCCCGGCGACCTGAAAGAGCGCGAGCTTTGGGATCAGTACATGACTTGTTACCAAGAAGCCATACAGCATACGTCCAAGAAGCATGCCCCATGGCATATCATTCCGTCAGACAACAAAGCTATCTCCAGATATTTAGTGGCGAAAATCATATTGGAGAAACTCAAAAAATATAAAGATATCCAATATCCGGAGATGCCTCCCGAAATCGAACAGCACAAAGCTGTTTACAAGAGAGAGCTGGAAGATAACGGTTGAGAATTATATGAGGTCGCAAATGTATAACAGATCGTATTGTTTTGATAATACGGAAGCCCTTTCGTGATTTAATTTTGTAGCATGCAATGAGATAATACAGGATCCATTACATGCTAACATGGAAAAAAAGAATAACTACATAACGAGCTTACTTCAGATTTTACAGGAAAATCAGGAGATAATCCGCTTCTTAGACAACGGGACATTTATAGCCATCGAAGAGCGAATTAAAAACGCAAACGCCATCTTCTTTGCCGGTGCCGGTCGTACAGGACTAGCTTTAAAGATGGGCGCCATGCGTTTTATGCATTTGGGCTTTCAAGTGTATGTAGTCGGTGAGACCACCACACCGGCGATATTAGAAAATGATTTACTGATCGTTGGCTCCGGTTCCGGCACCACATCTACGCTCGTTTCCGCAACAGAAAAGGCGAAGAAACAAGGAGCAAAAATTGTCGCCATCACAGCAGATGAAAAAAGCAAAATAGCAACCCTCGCAGACAATATACTGCCGATTCGAGCCGCATTAAAAACCGATTTTGGTTTAACGAACTCACAACAATATGCCGGGAGCCTTTTTGAACAATCGGTATTATTGGCTTTAGACGCCCTCTTTATGACCATGTGGCAATCATCCGGACTTACAAAAGAAGACTTATGGCCAAAACATGCCAATCTCGAATAAAAAACAACATTTATTTCATATTTTATCATGACAAAATTACAAGTAGCCATCGATTTATTAACGACGGAAGCCGCTTTAGCATTAGCAGACAAAGTTGCACCGTATGTAGACATCATTGAACTCGGTACCCCCTTAATCAAAGCAGAAGGATTGAAAGTCGTGACTGCCATGAAATCTGCGCATCCAGACAAATTGGTATTTGCAGATCTAAAGACAGCAGACACCGGTGCTTTGGAAGCAGAAATGGCCTTTCAGGCCGGAGCTGATCTTGTGACCGTAATGGGAGCCGTTGATGATGCCACCGTGAAAGGTGCTGTTGAAGCAGCAAAAAAAGCAGGTAAGAAAGTAGTCGTAGACACCATCGGTGTTAAGGATCGTGTGCAGCGGGCTCGCGAAGTTACAGCCTTTGGTGTTGAATTCGTGGAACTACATGCCGGTTTGGACGAACAAGCTCTTCCAGGCTATTCTGTACAAACCTTAATCAGCGAAGGTAAAGAGGCGCAAGTACCTTTTTCAGTAGCTGGCGGTGTCAATATCGACACTATTAAAGATGTCGTTGCTGCCGGAGCCACCGTAGCCGTTGCAGGCGGTGCGATATATGGCGCTGAAGATCCTGCTGCTGCTGCAAAAGCCCTCAGGGAAGCCATATATGCTTAAAAAAACGACGGTAGTTGCTTTTATGGATACTATATACTAATATAGCGCAGATTATCTTCTCGTAATTGAACATATGGTTACTCATCATTTAAAAGATATACAACACCATTCAGAAAGGGCCATCACGCCCTTTCACATCTTTGATTTGGACAAAGCGGCACTAGCACCATATAGAAAGCCGCACACAAAAGATCACTTTTGCCTATTATTTATCCAAAAAGGAAAAATAAAAATGCAAGTAGAAGATCGCTATTACGACATGGCGGCGGATAGCATAAGTGTGATATTTCCAGGCCAGCTCTCTTCGAAGGAACAGGTCACGGACAGCTTTGCGGGTAAAATGATCTTGTTCGACGAGGTATTATTCTGTTCGGATATCCTTAAAAATGAATTGAGTATCTACAACCATAACATCTCTGTTAAGCTCAATCATATCGCGCTTCCAAAAGCAGAGACCATCCAAGTACAAACCTTGCTATCCCAAATTGAAGAGCTATATCGCGATTTGACTTCCGTCAAGAAAGAACAAGCACGTTTCTACATCAAGATTCTATTACTAAAGTTGGTCGAGTTTGTACACTCCGAAGTAGATAAGACGGCACACACCAATGGGCATACAAACGATTACGCTAAATTTCTCCAGCTTTTGGAACGACATTACAAAACCAAGCGTACGGTAAATTGGTACGCCGAACAGTTACGTATATCCCCCAAAAAGCTAAACGCCACAACCAAAAAACTAGCTGGATTAACCGCTATTGAAACCATTCATGCCCGAATTATGAACGAGATCAAGCAGTTGCTTCTACTATCCAGCTACTCGCATAAAGAAATCGCATTCGAACTCGGATTTAATTCACCAGCAGCCCTCAATAAATTTGTCCGAGCAAAGCTTGATGAAACGCCGTCGCATCTCCAAGAACAATTGACGAAAATGTATAACACATAGCTTCACGGTGCTAGTTCCCGAATTTCACGTTCAGGTTATGTTTCTCTGCATAAGCCTTCCCCAATTCCAGTACTTCAAGGTACAAGTTATCAAACCCTTCGGCATAGTCCTCTTCGATGGCGAGCGCTAGCTGTTCAATGGTTTCCACATCTTCGTTATTATCGCAACGCTTAGCCATGTCCATATATTCCTTTTTATAAACAGGAAGAACATAGTAAAAAAGATCAATCGACTTGCCTTTGATGGCTCCAGCATCCTCATCAGGAGGCGTCATATCTTTTATACGGCCGATCGTTTGCTCCACATAGGCGATTTTTGCTTCCACTATTTGTTGCGCTTGATTGTTTTGTTTCGGATCGGCTGGCAAATTTTCACTTTTCACGATGGTGGACGTCAATGTTCTTGTGAAAGACTCCTGCGCAAAATCGTGTAAAATATTTGTATTTAATACCGTACGCTGAAAGAACTCGTCTGCGCTCGGTCTGTTGCAGGAGGATATTACGGCGATCATGCCTATAAATAGCGTAACAATTACCAGTCTATTTTTCATTCTTTTTATCTCTATGTTGTGTATAATAACTTGATGACAAAACTATGATTATTTTCGAAAATCCTATGGTACGAATAAAAAATTATATATTGCCGAAATATATTTATCACGTATGAAACAGATAGGCTTAACGTTACTCTGCTACCTTTCCGTCCAATTGGGTATTTTACACGGTCAGACCAAAGAAAAACACTATATAGGCCGTTATGGCCATAATGACGGCGTTTGCCTTTTTGAAGACGGTCAATTTCTACTTTATGGATACGCTACAGCCGTATTTGGCCGGTACCAATTTCAAGGCAACGAAATGCTGTTTTATCCGGACAAGCGTGATTTATTTGAAGTCTATGGCACCCAAAATCCACAAATCGAGGGGAAGCAATCCCGCTATCAATTTATGGGGTTTGAAGAAGGGGAAACCTTTGCGAAGTTTGATCAAGATTCTATCTATCGGGTTTTCAATGCGGACGCGAATTGCTTTAACTACCCTTACAGCACAAACCGCACGCAGCCCGTAGAACATATTACCCTGATGAGTCAACCCGAAGACTCGGCCATCTTCCAAACATTTCATTTTGCCAACACAGCGGCACACAATGATTTTGTACTGGTTTATAACAAGGTGGACAGAGTACATCAGGATTTTGTGGGACGGCTCGAAGGTAACGTACTCAAACTCTCTAACTATGGCGGTGAGGACGGATACAAGAAAAAAGAAGAAGATACCGAATGGGACGAGATCCTCCAATGGAAAGCACAATATGAAGCGTTAATAGCTTATCAGGAACATTCCTATACAGATGAGGAAACCCAGACCGAATATCACAAATTACCACTTCAAAAAAGCAATGATCAACCGTCGGCATCGTCGTCCGTTGCCAAATCTCCGATTTTCTACACGGTATGTGAAGGCTCCCTGGAACTATGGTCTCCAGATGCAGAAAACATTGTCAATACCGAAGCGCCTTTTCCGACCGATAAACCTGATGGTTTCTATTGGGTGAAAGAAGTGGACCGGGATAACTATGCCAATACACATCTGGAAGATGATGCTGTTCTCTCGTTAAAAGATATCGAAATAGCTAAACATGAGTTTACACCCGATGGCAGACCTGTTGTCACGGTTAATCTTACAGCAGAAGGGAAAGAAAAACTGGCTACTTTTACAGGAAACCATATCGGTCAGCATATGGCTATAGTGGTTAATAAGACCGTCCTTTCTATACCGCGGATTCAAGAAGAGATTCCTGGAGGAAGTTTGCAGATTTCAGGCAACTTCACAGTAGAGGAAGTCCAAAATATTGCTACACGCCTGAATAATAGATAAGATCGGCAGTTCACTAGTTAAACGATTTACGAAACGCCAAGGGGGTCTGCTCCGTTTTTGCTTTAAATAGTTTACTGAACGATTGCGGATGTTCAAAGCCCAGTCCATAAGCGATTTCACTAATAGACAGGTTTGTTGTGCTCAGTTGTTCTTTGGCGTAATCTATGAGCTTGTTCTGAATATGCTGTTGCGTGGTCTGTTGCGTATGCAATCGCAACAGCGTTCCTAAATAGTTGGAAGAAATGTTCAGCTGTTCCGCTATGAGCGTGACCGTTGGCATACCGTTTTCCAGCACATTGTCTTTTTGAAAAAGGTCAGAAAGTACGCTTTCAAAACGGTCCAACAATTCGTAACTTGATTTTTTTCGGGTTAAAAACTGGCGTTCATAAAAACGTTCCGCATAAATCAGCAACAATTCCAGTTGTGCTACAATGAGTTCTTGGCTGAATTTGTCTATATTCGACTGATATTCCTGCTCCATTTTCAACAAGATATCTACCATGATTTTCTCTTCCTTATCCGAGAGAAAAAGTGCCTCGTTTACCGAATACCGGAAGAAGTCAAAGGATTTTATCTTTTTTGCCAAGGGCGTGTTCCAAAGAAAATCAGGGTGAATGAGCAAAAGCCAGCCTGTAGGTTCTACCACAGCATCCGGGTCGATTTCTATTTTCAGAAACTGAAGTGGTGCAATAAATGTCAATACACCCGAATCAAAATCATATTGTTGTTGTCCGTAATTGAACTTCGCATTGACATTCCGCTTTAACCCCACCGAATAAAAATCCTGAATCCATTTCATCTGGCTATCATTGATCGGATAAGCAACCTTGCTGTAATCAATCAAGCTGATCAACGGATGTTCAGGATTCGGCAAACTGCAAAACTTGTGAAATTCTGCAATAGAATTAAAGCGGAATGTGTTTTCCATAATAGCTAATTTACTTATTTTCTTTGTATCATCTTATTTTTTACTGCGGCATCATTAGAAAGCGGTGGACAGCGTGTAACTTTTCCATTGTTCGATATCTTTATTTAGCAAATTCGCCTTATTTTTCGCCATGTCGTAGGCATCGGTGCCCAATAATAAATGAACCGGCGGTGTAGCTTCTTTGCTGATAGCGATCAATACATCTGCAGCTTTCTCCGGATCGTTCGGCTGATTGCCGCTGATACTATTCAGGTGTGTTTTTTCGGACTGACGAGCAGCTTCATACTCCTGAATAGGTGAAACTGGTGTTTTTACAGAACCGTTCGACAGAAAATCCGTACGGAAATACCCCGGATAAACAACCGTCGCGCTCACCCCAAATGCTTTTACCTCTTCCGCTAATGCTTCAGTAAAACCTGCAACCGCAAATTTGGTAGCACAGTAAATACCCCATCCAGCAAAACCTCCAAAAAGACCACCTACCGATGAAATATTGAAAATTGCACCTGATTTCTGCTGACGTAAATACGGCATTACATTTCTGATCACATTCAATGAGCCAAACACATTGACATCAAAATTTTCTCTTGCCTCGTCATCGCTCAGCTCTTCTAATGTGCCTATCTGTCCGTAGCCCGCATTGTTTACGACCACATCAATTTTGCCGAAATGTGCGACACCTTTTTCGATAGCCTTCTTTACATCATGGTCATCCGTTACATTTACTTCTATTGGAAGAAAGATCTCCGATGTATCTCCAATCTCTTCGATAAGCGATGCAACGCGCCGTGATGTAGCGACAACCGCATAGTTGTTTTGTAAAAGTTTTTTCACCAATGTATGTCCCAGACCTTTTGAAGCTCCGGTAACCAACCATACTTTTCTTGTTTCCATTTTCTTCATTTTATATTACGTTAAAACAATAGGACAAAGTTGGTTGTATCCAAACGGATGGACGTAGCTAAATCAATGATTGACGTAGTCAAATCGTGGATGTTGCGCGTTGTAGATTATTAATATCTGATTTCGTTCGTAGTATCTTAACGCTGGAAAGAGGCGGACAATAAGCCCTAACGGGTATAATATTCAATAATAGTATTATTTTATACCCAAAGTGGTATAAATTTAAAATTTTATCTATATTTATATCAGAAAAGGTATAGATATGGATTCATTAAGAATATTTGTGAAACAAAAGCGAAAGGAATTAAAGCTTACACAAGAAGATCTCGCATTAAATGCTGGTGTTGGTTTACGCTTTGTTCGTGATCTTGAACAAGGGAAGAAAACACTTCGATTAGATAAAGTAAATGATGTATTAGCATTGTTCGGTACAGAAGTAGGTGTAATTGATAAAAATAGAGACTAACTTCGTAAGCATCATTAAATTTCAAACATAAAACCACGATTATATGGAAAACAGATTCGATATGCAGCAAGTGGAGCCGAATGGCTATAAAGCAATGTTTGCTTTAGAGAATTTTATACAAAATTCACAACTCTCCAAAACACATATAGAACTGATCAAGATACGAGCGTCGCAGATCAACGGCTGTGCTTTTTGCATCGATATGCATACGAAGGACGCCTTAAAGCAGGGTGAAACGGCACAACGCATTTTTTTACTCAATGCATGGAAAGAGGCGACATTATTCACCAAAGAAGAAAGAGCAATCTTAGCCATCACCGAAGAAGTCACGCTGATCAGCCAGCACGGATTAACGGATGCAACTTACGCAGCAGCTGAAAAACTGTTTGACCAGCAGTACATTGCGCAGATCATCATGGCTGTAGTCACGATCAACGCGTGGAATAGAATCGCCATCAGCACAAGGAAGACAGTGTAAGAATTAAAGACCATGACCATGTCACCTTTACTATTTATTTAGTTTCATCTTGCAGGACGCTTTTCTGCAATAAGCACATTAGTAAGTATAAGTCAAGTTAGGCTTGCGCGTGTACCATGACGAAAAGCACAATCCCGCCATACCGGAAAATAAAAAACTCCAAAAACCGCGGACTCAATCTTTTTGTTTTCAATATATCCTTATATACTTGATTGCTCTTACTTTGTGTACCGTGTTTTTATCGTACCCCTGCCCACTGTATTTGGAGGTATTCGCAGAAGCCGCTACCCCCAACGAACTCGTCTCCATGGAACTCCAATACGGCGATAAACCATGTTCATCAGACTCCGCGAACCCAGTTGCGCCGATCTTTGTCAAGTAATAGCCCAGTCGTAACATTTCACCTTCATACTCCAGCTCGGTTAGAAACATCTCGTTCATTTCTCCCGGCGAAGCAAAATACCAGCCTCCCGATCCATTCTTATTTTTATCGGCACACCATTTAAAAGCTGGGTACTTTTCTTTCCAGCCCTGGATAGCCTGTATAGCTTCCTGATTTTTCATTCCATTGTCTAAATCATTTGCATTCGTTTTTACAGCCTCCAATGACCAAGGTAGCTCGGCCTCATCCAGCGAAACCGCCATAGCATACATGCCGCCACTAAGCGTTACCACTTTATAAACCAACGCCTCTTCTCCACGTTCCGAATACAGATCGCCTACCTTATAAAATTTAATTTCAGGGTCCTTTTCCTTCTTCTTGCAGCCAATAACCACCACAGCAAATAGACAAGCCAAACAGAGCTTTAGCAAATATTTTTTCATAATCTCATTAAATAGTTTAATGCAAAAACGGTTAGCGACCACCAACCGCTACAAATTTATGAAAATTTAGAAATCTTTCTGCACCCTCTGGTGATGGACCATGCAGTTGTTTATTTTCTTTTTAGAAAATCCGCTGGTTTTTACGCCGACGGTTTTTGATGATCATGAATCGAATAATGCGGTAGCCGTATGTCACTTTCTTTTTTTGCGTCAGCATCGGCAATGCCATGGTACACATCAGTGATACGCAGGCGAGCAAGCCTAAACTTCCGCCAAAACCGTCAAATCTCCGCGCGGCAAACCACAGCAGAAAAGCATATACACATGCCGAAAATGCGAGCGAGTACCGATTGATGTGCGTCGTGGAGGTGACCATCCCGATAAAGCTTCCGCCCACGATATACATCGGGATATTGGTTACGTAAAATGTCGGTAAGACATCTTGAAAAACATAAAAAAACAAACCTGTAGCCAAAGCCACCAAGGCCGAAGCACGAACTGGCCCTTGTTTCGCCTTGATATTCACGCCATAGGTCACAAACGTTCCGAACAAAGCCGCGAACGTGCATATCGTGTAACTGACTACCATCATTTCAATAACCAGTTTACCAGTAATACACTAAACAAAAAGCCGATAAAAGCTAATGTTCCCAATTTGCCTCCGACGCCCACCAGTACAGATCGCGTCAGCACATACATGGCGGCCGTAAACAGTCCCGCAAGCAGAATAATGACATAAATACTCCCCACATGCAAAGAACTCATGCCGATGAAGGCTCCGCAATAAATCGGCGGCGGAATTTCTTTCAGATAACTGGATTTCCGATCCAGCAAATACAAATAGGAGCCAATGGTACCGACCACACCAAGCGAAAGCACAGGCCCCCAGCCTACAGCGTTGTTCAGCCAATAGGTGATCAATGCCGAAATAGGTATCCATACCACCACTCCTACTTTTTCAAAATTCAACTTGGTATGGTGGAGGCTTTTTAGCTGGTATGCCCCGATCAACAAAAACAGCGTTAGGAGTAAGATCGCCGGAATAGCAATTCCGCTGTTGCCTGACTCTTCAAACATACTTGCCAGTACGAAAAACTGTACAAAAAAGATCAAGAGAATAACGATAAATCTAAGAAGTTTCTTTTTTTTCATCCACCTTCGAAATGACGGCAAACTTACGAAATATTATGATTTTTTCGTCAGGCTAACCCTATCGCGATGACTCTCGATAATTTCCATTACCATTTCAAAATATGTCTGTCCCGTCCCTTCTTCCAATTGCTTCAGTTTTTCCTTAACAAAATCCTGATTGTACGCGCTACCTGCACCCGGTTTTGCCTCATAATACGCCTTGGTGGCTTCTATGCCCAAAGCTCTTTCCGAAACCGCAATATCTTTCCAAACAATTTCCAACAGATCGTAATTCTTCCACTTGCCATATCCCCCATATAATACATCATCAAGTGCGTCCAAGCTTTCTCCCAATTGCCAATCTTCTTCCTGCATCAATTGTTCATTGATTTGTTTATAGAACGAAGGAATGGAGGTGATGGTAGACCCGTCCAGATAAATTGTCAATATCGTCTTATTGTTGTTAGTATTCATTTCTATCTACTTATCGATAAACTTACGAAATATTTTTAGGTCGATAGCTGAAATGGCAGAAATCGCCCTGTTCGGGTTTTTAACTTTCCGCCGAACGGGGGTAAAACTGCTAAAACACCTCCATTCATCCTTTAATCCCGAGGCCGAAACACACAAAAACCTACTGTTCGTAGATTTTTTTGGCCGTCTATAAAAATTTTACCAGCTTGCCGACAGGACTACTGAAAAACATTCATGGGTCTACAGGGCACTTTCACCCCCCCTAAAGGACCGTTTCACGATTTTTTTTGGTCGTTTATAAAAATTTTAGAAGATTACGCCTCGTTATGCGATTGAGAAATTGAAAAAATGATTAAATCAGTTATTATGGAACAAACCAAAGTCTACCAAACGATGATGAACCTACTATCTAGACACACGCGCCCGGATGAGAAATTAGTGAGAGCTCTTCATCCATTAGTGAAGCAACGTGCCTACGAAGCCAAAGACATTTTTATTGCCAAGGGAGAAATTCCCAACCGCATCGCCTATATCTGCGAGGGCGCTGCCGTTGCCTATGAATATGGTGATGACAACCGCCGGCTTGTTTGGATGTGGAAAGAAGAAGAGCTAATGATGCACACACCCAGCGTGCTTAAACCACACAGGAGTGATCTCGATATTATTTTTACAGCCAATAGTCAGGTCATGGAGATCAGCGTTAAAGAACTATATCAATTTCAACGGGAGAACCCGCAGTTTACACCATACCTCGGTCACTTCCTACAGACCGAGTTTTCAAAACTAACCGACCACATCTGTTGGTTGAAAACGACGGGTGGTAAAAGTCGAATCCAGGATTTCCAGCAAGAGTATCGATTGCATAATATGCTTTTGCCAGACAAACAAAAAGCGCAGTACCTAAATATGAGCCTTCGCTGGTACCAAGCCAACAAATAAGAAAAACGAGGATAAAACTCTATTTATCCCGAATTAATTCATGTAGTTTATGAATTAATTCAGTAAGTAGGCGAATTAATTCGGGCTCTTTACGTAGTTCTGCATAATGACCACACGACATCGTGCTGTAATTTGGCAGCATGAAGTTTATCACCAGGCATATTATCTTATACAGCATCCGGACATTCCTACTGGTTTTCTGGTTGTACGTTGCACTGGATAAATTATGGGAACTCCGTGCTTTCCGTGCCTCGTTGTTGCGCCAACCGTTTCCCGATTCCTGGGCGGATGTGCTTTACTGGTTGTTGCCGGCCAGCGAGCTCGTTTTAAGCCTACTTTTCCTGCTTCCTGCAACCAAACGCTTCGGTCGTATCCTATCAACCCTCCCCTTTTTGCTTTCCGCTTTACTGATGCTAGCGTTCACGGTGTATATCGGCCTAGGTGTAGCGGGTTTCTATGCGCAACGTCCCTGCGGCTGTGCCTCGGTATTCAGTGGAATAAGCTGGGAGTGGCATCTAGTTATTAATATCGTTTTGCTAGGTCTGTCTATCGTAGGGTACCATCTAGTAAGCAGCCATACCCCAACCGGTAGGAGTGGATCAAAACATGAAGAACAGCAATCATCTTTTCACCCATTCATCCTGTTAATTTCAGTCCCACTCAACGATATATTAGTGGTCATAGGCAAAAGATTTCCGAGGAGATTCGCTGTATTCCCGGGTAGGCCGGTACGTTTAAACCTAAATTATACGTTCGTGGTGTGTCCGTAAAAAATGCCATCGAGGTTAAAAAGTGGCTGTACCGCCTCGCAAAAGCATAGGTACAGCCAACAACCAAATTAATATAGAGTTTTTTGAGGTAAACTTTTTTTGAGCAAAGCCCGATAAATGTATCGATCGGGTAAAAAAAGGCCACAACATGAATACTAAAGGATTCATCAAAAAAAATATTTTAGCCGCCTTAGCGATGATGTTTATTGCAGGTTTATCTTCTTTTAAGTTATGGGAGAAGTTAGATCCCGCGTTAAGCGGATGGTATGAAGTTGAAATTATTGATTCTTCTCATCCCAATCCAGAAACTCCCGAAAATCTACAATTGGGCATTAAAACCGGAGATACTCCACCAAATTCTGTAGATTGTTCACTAACAAATACAAGTGCCCCATGTCAAGTTTTCTTAGATATGGAGAATTTCAGTTCTTCTACACCTATTGAGGACTTAACATTAGAGGATGCTGAAGATGCCGGAGCAGAACCGGGAAATTTTGCTAGAAGCAGAAATTAATCCTGCAACCCAGAATGATTCCCCGAAATAGCAGATTTTCCAGTTATTTCGGGGAATTATTTTATCGCTTATTCTGTTCTATCCCGCTAAGTTCTATAACGACATCAGGTATTGGTAAGACATAACGAGGGCTATTGGGCGTCAATATATGCGTTTGAGCATCTATCTCTCTCGACAACGTCTTCTGAAAATCTTGTTCTTTATTTAATCTTCGTAAATCTTCCCATCTAACTCCACGGAATGCTAGCTCTCTCCTTCTCTCTTCAAAAAGCATTTCCAAAATAGCCTTCTTAACTAAATTTTCTGTATAAATCGGGATATTTCCTTCTTTGTAACGATGTGCTAATAGCTTATCGATCAAATTTAGCCCCGTTTGGATATTGTTTAGTCTCACTTCAGCTTCCGCCACCAAGAGTATCACCTCAGGCGTGGAAAGACCGCAAAAGTAGGCCCATGTCGCGGCATTTATATCCTTAAAATGTAAATTCCCAGCACTCCCTTCCATAAAATATAAAGCAGGGCGCAAGTCGTCCTCAGCGTACAGATGCAGCAATTCATCATTGATATGCATTCTCCTATCGTCCATAATGCTGATAAAATTTGTTATCGTATAAAAAATAATCTCAGGATTACTTTCCCCATGATCAAAACTAAAAGGGAATATTTCTTCCGCATCCAGCGTATTAAAGTCTACAAGACTATCCTGTTCTTCGAGCGACAGATAGCCGTAGCTGCGCGCTTCCTCGTATCGTCCCATTGTCATCATTACCTTGGATAGCATCGCTAGTGCAGCACCTTTTGAAGGACGCAATTTAACAAGCGGTCGGCTTGATAG
Organism: Sphingobacterium corticibacterium; assembly: GCF_004208525.1. Taxonomy (GTDB): domain Bacteria; phylum Bacteroidota; class Bacteroidia; order Sphingobacteriales; family Sphingobacteriaceae; genus Sphingobacterium; species Sphingobacterium corticibacterium. The sequence continues at coordinate 1,637,421 of NZ_SGIT01000001.1, forward strand.
CAATTCCTTACTTTCTTCTAAATCTTGAATAATTAAACCATACAGATCGCGAAGAGAAGATCGTGGTAGCGTCAGCGTAACATCAGGTTCTATCCGTAGGGGCAAACCTAAGTCAAAAACAGACGAAGATTCTTCATAAGGTTTACAGAACGCTTGCGCCAACACATAGTAGTTCCATGCCCGATGAAAATGAGCTATCCCTTTTACCTCATCGAATTCTGATTGTTCCTGTTGCTCAGGCGACATATTCGACAGTCCGTCCAAAACAAGATTGCAATATAATATCCGTTCGTAGGCTTTATTCCAATCGACACCTTTCTCCCGCTCATATATATCCTCAGCCCACAAATAGGCATTCTTTTGCGGTAGACCGTTATATGCGGCAGGAAATCCCATCCAGATTTCTGACGTAATATAAAATTCTTCCCCTCCGATCAGCAGCATTTCGTTAGGCGCCCCATAATTCATCAAGATCATATTATCCATCAACGCTTGAAAATCTGATATTTTAGATGGTGTCGTGAAGCTACGATCGGATTTCACTTCTAAAAAGTTCTTTCCACAAGACATGTTCAAAGAGATGAAAAGAATCAACCATAAACATGACGGAGTTGACTTCCTCATTAGTATACAATTTCTCATAACGAAAACCTATTAAAAATTTATATTCATACCGACCGTATACCTTCTTGGGTGACGATACCTACTATTTGGAAAGTCGGGATCCAGAGCCGCTGCATTCTTTTTCCATATCAATCCGACATTTCTCACATGGCCATTTAACACGACATTTTTAATTCCCATTCGTGAAAAGAATTTGGCGGCAGGTCTAAACGAAATCGTCACGTCTTGCAAACGAATATGATCTCCTCTCTCTACAACGGCTTCCGAATATCTATAATAGGAAGCTGCTGCCCTGATATCCGCATCAATCTCCTCCAACGGTACCAACCGAGGGACATCTGTTTGCTGTTCATCCCCCTTTTTTTCCCATCTTTTGAAATAATCCATGTGGAACTCTGTTTCGTATTCCCCTCCGGGCACCATTGATTGCCTTCTGAAAACGTAGTTTCCTTTCCAAGCAAGTAAACAGGATATTTCAAAAGCCTTATAGACCAGTGTGTGGCGCATCGATCCATAGAAGGGCGGAACTTTTACACCCACAATGGAAAGTTGGTCCGTCGAGGTAAATGCTTCTCTGATATAATTTGCATAGTCTGTTCTTTCTTCCTCCTCATAATGAACCAAAGGTAAACCGGTATCACCGGAAAGACCATTCCAAGGGTAGGCATACATGACGTCTTTGGATCTACCTTTATCAACCGGCGTGTATTGAGAAGACACATACGTTGCCGGGATGATATTTAGATTAGTTGAAAAATCTGTCACCTCGTTATACACCACACTCGCATTGATCGTCGTTGACCATTTAAAACTGTTATTAAAAGTATTTCGGAACGTCAGTTGGAAATCCCAACCGCTCGTACGTATATCTGCATAGTTGATTTTATACACACCATCTATACCCGTCGTCGGATCCAGATAATTATCCCCTATCAGATTCTCTCCCTTTTTAATATAGTGTTCTATGGAGAGTGACAGACGATCTCCGAAGAACCCGGCATCCAGCGCATAATTTAAGAACTTCACCTTCTCCCAACTCAAAGATGGGTTGCCTATACTTCGCAAACTGGCTGATGAAAGATTTACGAGCGAATTCGTAAACGAAATTGTAGGGTAATGCGTTACATTTCTGTTTACATTTCCCATCACACCATAAGTTACCCTGGTGTTTAAACGATTTAACCAGCTGACTTTATCCAAAAAGCCTTCTTTATGTACATCCCACTTTATCCCTGTCGACCATAAAGGAGCACCTTTTTGATTCGTTTTCACACCAAACAGATTCGAACCATCCCAACGAACGCTTCCTGTCACATCGTATTTATTTAGAAACGAATAACTTACATTTCCGTAATAGGATAAATCCCTATTGGTATATAAGCGATAGTTCGTTGATCCGGGTGGAATACGCATACTACCACTCGGTCTACGCGGATAGCTTTGGTTGAAGTTATAGGCATTTGACCCCGTCAAGTAATCCGCATCATAATTGTATAACACACTGCCCGGAAAAGATTCCAACACGGCACTCCTCACTTCTGCGCCCCCTAGCATTCGGAACGCATGATCTACTGCTTTGACATTTTCATAATTTGCTTGTAAGCGAAAATAATGTGCATTGCGTTCAGATGGGCTCCCCACCGTTAGTATACCATTGTATGGTATAATTTGAGTTCCATTGGGTTGGGTGAGTGAATTGACAAGATCTCTGACATAATAACTATCCTTATCGTAATGTGTATCATCGATGGCATTATTTCCGGTAAACTGATATCGGAGCGTGATACCTGCACCTTGAAACGGTTTCACACCTAGATCAGCGTCAAACCGCATCTCACGACTCCTTGTCCTGTTATCAACAAGGTTCAGTTCGTCCAAAGGTCGATACCCCCAGTCCAGCAGTCCGCTTTCGACAGCCTGCTCTATGAAATAAGGTCGCAGGCCTAATCGCGGAACAACGCTATGCCGCCCGTCATATATCAGATCCATATAGGGCGATATACCTATATTATTGACATTTAGTCTTTCTATCCCTATACCGTTGTTTACCGTTTTTATATTGGCGTATGCGATGCCTACACCCGCATCTAACCATTTATAAGGCGAAAAATGTACTTTGGAGTCCATTGTCATACGTCCATTCGAATTCCCTCTCAGTTCTTGATTTTCTCTCCATCTTCCGATATTTACGCTATACGTGTGCTTATCACCACCGCCAGCTATATTCACCCCGATCATGTTGCCCGACTGCGGCTGGTACAAATACTTCGTGGCATCGGACAAGATATCGTTCGTTTCGTAGCGATTCTTCATGAATTCAAAATCTTCCAGTGAAACGAATCCATCATCCCGCTTCTTTAGAAGTTCTACATACAACGGTATAGCTAAATTATCGGCAAACCGATAGCTTCCGGCTTCATATTTTTCCTGCTCAACCCGCATCACCACGGACGCCGGAAGTCTACTTTGATTATAGTAAAGATCGGGCTTATCCGAAGTAAACGTACTGGCATTCAACCCGATTCGAATTCCGTCTCCCTTCTTGCCTTTTTTTGTCGTGATGACAATGACCCCATTTCCCGCCTGAGCTCCCCATATGGAAGCAGCAGCAGCATCTCGCAATATCGTTACTTGGTCTATTGTATTGGGATCGATATTGTTTATGTCACCTTCGTAAGGAAAATTATCGACGACGATCAACGGAGCCGAAGAAGATTCAATTGTACCCAATCCCCGCATCCGAATGGAAGACGCTTCATTCGCTTCTGGGTCTACAAACTGTAGGCCAGGAGCCTGTCCTTCCAGTCTTTGCAATATATTGCCCTGGAACGATTTATTCAACTCTTCCTGTCCCAATAGCACAGCGGAGCCAGTAACCCTTTCTTTTGGCAGGGTATAATACCCTGTGTTGATTTCTACCTCTTCCAATTCATGAGCTTGCGGAATTAACTCAATCTCGTAACGGCTTTTATCCTTCTCTAGAGACACTTCCTTTGAAATGTATCCCATTGATTTGACTGAAATACTTTGCAGGCTTTCCGCTGCTAGGAATGAAAACAGACCTTTGTTATTAGTGGATGTCAATACACGTCCATATCTACCTTCGATTACCGCCCCTGAAATAGGGTTCCCATTTATATTGTCTACCACACTCCCCTGAATACTATCGACTACCTGACTATATGCCTTGACATAGCATAGACATATGCATGCAATTATTATAATTAACTTCATCATCCCACTACATTAATTATACATAAATGTATTATCAGATTTAATATAGGGATCCGCCCCTCCAATTATGGATTGGATTAATGTCGTATCCGTACCTTTGTTTTCGGGAACAGCATAAAAACGTCCGTCTTTGATGAACACCACATTGCCAACTTGGTCTACTTTGAAAAAATAGGCATTTATCAATGGAGGATTTTCTCCAACGATTACCGGAAATTTCCATCCTTTAGCCTGTACAACGTCTGGCACGCGGGTGTGCCTACTCATATGGATGGCAATAACTGCAACATCATTTTGGAACTGTGGTAATATAGAATTCCATTTATCTAATGTTTTGACACATGGAGAACACCATGTCGCCCAAAAATCGAGAACAATCAATTTATTACCCGCATACTCCCTTAATGAAACACGTTGTCGACCCGATTCATGGTTTACAATATCCAACGGTAAATCCCAAAGTGCATCTGGAATGGAATCTCCCAACCGTAGTGCACCGATACCGGATTTGTTCTTACTAAGAAGAGATTGTGTTCTTCCATCTGCTATCCCTACATCTGTCAATTCTTTAGAAATGGTATCATATCCAAAGGCGCTGATCTCAATTTCACCTCGATCCCATTCTTTCGGCAAAATATATTTGCCATATTCATCAGAAAAGATAAAACTTCCGCCCTCGCTCCACTGTACTCGCGCTCCCTCTAAGGACGAAAAAAGATAATTTTTAAGCACTGAGCCACTACGATAGCTGTTCTTTTGCCCTTCGGCAGTCCGCGATTCCGCGGACTGCGCCCAGGCGTCTGATAGATCAAACAACATGAAACAAATCAATGCCAACACAAAAGGCATTGATTTGTTCGTCATTGCCGCTACCACTCTCCTACTTTTACTATACTGCTGACCTACACAAGAGGTACATGCGTTTAGTGAATCTTTAGTACCTTTTCGGTACACTCCTCGTGCACTAACGGTACACTCGCGGTACACTAACCGTACATTCCTTGTGTCACTGTTAGCTGTTTCTTGGGTGTTTGTTGTGTCATCGTTGGGCGATCCTTGTGTATAACCTGTTCTTAGGCTGGGTCGTGGTTGGGTCAAGCTTAGGTCATCCTTAGCTATTTCTTGGGTCAAACTAGGGTCAACCTTGGGTCGTTCTTGGCTGATCCTTAGGTCATTCTTAGGTTGGGCTTGGGTCGTTATTGGGTCGGACGCCTGTAGCGATTTTCGTGACGATATTACACAAAATAGTGCTTTTTTGGGAATGGTTTTTCGCTTTCTGGGAACGCATATTGACTCTCTGTGAACCCTTTTTGAAATTTTGATATCCCTTTTTTGCCAAACGGAGGTACGTTTTCCTGACACGGGAACACAAGTCGCGAAATAGGGATCACATTTTACCAATAGGGGATCACCAGTAGCAAAATACTGTTCACTTGTTATAAAAGTGTGATCACGTTCTCCTAAAATGGGATCACGTTTTTCCGATAAGGGAACACAAATAGCTAGATACCGTTCACTTGTTATAAACGTGCGATCACTTCTTCCTAAAATGGAATCACGTTTTCCCAATAAGGGAACACATTTAGCAAAAAAGGGAACACGTTTCTCCAAAATGTAATCACATCTTCTGAAAAAGGGAATACGTTTTGCCGATAAGGGATCACGAAAAGATAAAAAGGGAACACCTATTTGTGTACTGTAGCACCTATTTAGTAAAAGGGGGACACCTCTCTTCAAAAGGGGATCACGTTTTTCCAATAAGGGAACACGAGTTAGAAACAGGCGACCCCATATTTTCAACTTGTGAACACATTTTCTGAAAAAGGGTTTACGAAACGCTGAAAACCGTACCCGAATTTGGCGGGTATCAGCAGGAAATGTTCCTCCAATTGCCAAAGGAGTTATTAAAGATCGCTCCTCCTTCCAGTCCATTTTTGAGGGCATGGCAAGCCCATTAGCATAAAATTGCTGCATGTTTTAATCGGTTTTATGATTAATACTAACTTGATAATCAAAAGAACCGACCTCCTATCCTTCCGAAAAAAGAGAAATATGCGCAAAATCATTTTGCAGGATTGGAAAGTAAACGCTATTTTTATTGTGCGACGAATTAAAATGCCGTTACTGACCAAAGGAACCATGCAAACAATCGTGCATATTTTGTTTAGAGGTCGGTGGAGCAGAAAACATAGGGTGAAATGTGTCCCTTGCGGGACGACTGGGCGATGTATGCCTCATTTGCGTTTGCAGGCGTACTTTGCCCCCTTCACCTTTTGCTAACTGCTTTTGGCTTTTTTATTCTGGCGCGCGGATGATGTTCTTTGTTTGTTGTTTACGGGATGGATGAAGCGACACCTCTTTGAGGTGATTTTGGATGTTGGTGTTGGTTAATTTGTTCGTTCTCATAATCTTGCTAGTTTATATAAACGAACTCGACACTGTGCAAGTTTAAAGGAAAGGCAATGCCTCACCGTACTTGCCACAGTGCTTGATAAACGACCACCACTATAGCTTTCCAGTAAGGCATGCCCTCCCTTAAGGATAAGTGCAAAGATAGCACTTTACCCCGAAAGGGCAATTCTTACCGTCTCGAAGGTGGTCGTTACTCAAGCTTCGAGTTCCGTAAATTATTTTGACTGCCCTCCTAGAGGACAGAATAATATCAATTAGTAAAGCAAATATAAAAACAAAAAACGATTGTGGCAATAAAACCACAAAAAAAATATAAAATGGATAATAGACATTCAGAATACTTTAAAAGAATAGGTAAGAATTTAAAAAGCAAAAGGTTGAGCGAAGGTCTTACACAGGAGCAATTGGCTAATAAAATCCCCAAAATGGATCGGTCGAAAATAAGCGATATGGAAAATGGTAAAGAGGATTACTTTTTCTCTAAGCTTTTAAATGTTTGTGAAGCTCTCGGCATGACCTTAGAAGAAGCTGTAAAAAATAACAAAGAATGAAGCAACTAAGAGCACGGAACGTGTACCCAAATTAAACATCGAAGTGTTGTATTTTTGGGATACCTATTGAAACATTTATTAACCATAATGAACAAAACTAACTTGAATCCTCCTCTTTTTATTAAGTAAAAGCTGACGTCTTTACCGGAAACAGTAGGGAGGTTTGAGGGAATAGGCGTAGGTTTGGGGAATATTGTCTAAAATTATTATAAATCAACAATCGACTATTTTTTTGTCGCTATCGCAAAACAAAAGTTAATCTATTTAAATAATGAATAATGAAATAAAAAGCACAATAGAAAACGTAAATAAAACCGCCTCGATATTTATTGAACCTGCGAGACAACGAATGTCTAATCCATTCATAAGCTCATTCGTGATATCATTTATTTGTTTAAACTGGAGACCTATAGTCTATATGATTATCTCAGACAAATCAATTGAGAATAAGTTCGTTTTTATGACACAAAATTATTATGGTGACCAGTGGTGGGGTCTTTACAATTGGTTCATGTATTTGTTCTTCCCAATATTAATATCAATATTTTATCTATTGGCTCTCCCACTATTACTCAACTGGACAGAAAAATTTGTGCACTTTACGAACTTAAATAAGTCTAGACGAGAGCACATCATTAATTACAAAAAACACAAAGATTTAACTGATATTGCATGGGCACAGTTTAAGGCAGAAGAAGCAAGATCAGGATTTCTAGATAGACGAAGGCTAAATGAAGATTTAGAAAAATTTAAAAAGCAGTTGGCAGATGAGAGTCAAAAAAATTCAACAATCGTTAAAGAAAACGAGGAACTACAAGACCTTAATAATCGTTTAAACTCAAAAATTAAGGAATTGGAACAAAACACAGAATTGCTCAATAAGGACCTATTGAATACCAAAAGAATCATAAGTTCAAACGAGAAATCAATTGAACAACAATATAAGCAGATACAAGAAAAAGAGCACACAATCGAGAATTTGCAATTAAACATCCAAAATTTAGATAAAAAATATAACGATTCAAGTCTTGAACTAATTTCTAACAAACAAACAATAAATGAATTAGAACACACCATTAAAAACCACAGCAACAAAATAAATTCTGCTAATGACCAAATAGATAACCTCAATAATCAAATTCTATCATTTCAAAGAGAAGTATCTATAAGAGATAATAGGATTGATGAATTGGTTAATGAAAAAATGAACTTAGAAAACACTGTAGAAAGTTTGACGGTCAATTTTGATGAACAACAGAGGCGTATAAATGAACTTGCCGATCTTGAAATGAACATATTACCATCCATAACACAAAACTTGACAAACATTCAGTGGAGATTTCCAGTATTGGCTAACTATAATCTGCATAACTACACTAGCATGTCTGATTTGGCTTCCACTCTAACAGGGTTTATTAGCGATTTATCAAGCGAATTGAATAATCCAAATAGAGAATCGGCGAATTTCGAATTAAAGATTAATCGCAATCTAGAATATTCTATTGAGACAATGATCAGTCAAGTATTCGAAGTAGCCAGAATTTTTGATATTAGAATATTAGGGATAAGTTTTCTGGACGACCGTCAAACTGTAATGAACTTATATTCACACAACGATTATACAATTAATGATTTCGTAGCCCACGGTGGGGGGATCTGGGAATATAACAATTACGAGGTACGAACGCTTAAATAAAAGAATTAATGAATTATATAATCTAAAAATATCGCAACTAGTCCTGTAAAATATGAACTGCAAAGTACACAACTTTAGAGTGAAGCTTTAGCAGTCTAATTACAGTTTTACGGTCTTTTTGACTGACTGTCTCAAACACTTTTTTCGATTTTTTTCCATGTCCTTTACATTTTTAGTGTAAAGCTATTGCAGGACGAGACAAGGTTTGCACTCCTCGATATACTGGAAGACAGGTATGGAAATAGCTCCGTTATCATAACTTCACAGCTAACAATCAAAACATGGTATAACTCCATTGATGAGCCAACGCTTGCAGATGCTATAATGGACAGATTGACAGCTTCCGCACACAGACTCTAGCTACAGGGAAAGTCTTCGAGAAAGAAAAAAAATCACTAAGTTTGAAATGTTAATACAATCCAGTTGTAAAATAGTTCGGGTTATTGGTCACTAACTCTGGTGTACTTTCGTCCAGAACAGGTGGTGTAGTTTTGTCGGAATATTCAGAAAAAGCCTTTGAATAAATAGAAATGAGTAAAAGAAGCCTCGCAAAGAATTTCAAGACTCCCTAAATTCTTGGTTCAACAAATAGTCAAGTCTATTTATCCTTTCTAGTATATCTTCCAGCTCATCTATCTTAAACCTAATTGCATTAGGTTTGTCACGAAACTTGGCCAGCCCAATTCCAGTTTCATCGTCCCAGTCAGCTATAGTTGGAATCAGTGGGTAATGTGCGAACTGATTTCTAAGTTCGTTGAGTTCAGAAAGCTCCTTGAAGATATGTTTGTATTTTGTTTTGTTTTCTGCTGCCCGACCATAAATGATGACCAGAAAACTAGCGCGTTTGTTTTCAAAAGTCATTCTTTCGAGCAAAGTGTGGTACATTTGATTGCCCAGTTCTCTATCAGAAGTAAATGATTCGGTGATGATCATGCTCATGGTCATTTCTAGGAAACAGAACTGGCTGATGATCTTTCCTCTATAATAATGTGCTCGATCGATATACTTCTCGTCAATGATCCAATTGATATTATCTTCCATAGTAATAAAGCTACAAAACTAATCCCGCAGTTTTTAACTAACTAATCTATATAGTCACACCCCGGATTTATAAAGGAATACTCTCCAAACCGAAACTTTCAAATCCCACTTTCATCTGATAAAGCTTGACTACATCTAAATTATTTTCAATTAAAAAATTTCTGATCTCCTGTTTATGTTGCTCAGATATTCTGCAGCCTAAATGGACTTCTTTAATCAGCTCCTTGGGATAAGCAATAACCTCATTGGGTTTATTGTGGAAAACCAATCTATACTCATCTTCATAGCCCCAACATTGATTTTTAGTAAAGCATCTGATAAAGGTAGTTTCCTTTTCTAATTGTTTAGTGAAGTCAATCAATGGGTAATCTGAAGAGTACTTTACTGGGCCAAGCTTAAAGCCATAATCTTTATACTTACTGGCCAAAAATTCAGCGAACTTACGCCCATCGAGTCCAAGACAATACCCTTTATGAAGATTGGCATAATGGCTCCACATAAGCATATTGTAAGGCTTTGTAGACAAGGATAGGATACCATAAAATTCATTGTCCATTTCATAAATTACATCTGCATTCTCTTTCCAGTGTCTTTCAGGATTTTCACAGATATAATTGTACCGGCTCGTAGCATCGTATATTAACTCAATACGACTCTTCCTACCCCATTTATTATGGTCATAAGTATCAGTGTATCTACTTATAAAGTTTTCTAACGTGAAACTATCTTTCGTATACTTATAAGGTAAAGCAATATCAAAAGGGTCATTGAAGTTAATCGGAGAACTTGCAAATAATTCAAAATTTAAAAGCGTGCGAGTGCCAAAGTTTTCACCTTGGCCTTCTCCTTCATATGGTCTATACTTATAAAGAATTTCAGGAATTTGTTCTAGGACATTCTCCATAGCAAAGTATTATGTATTCAAGTAGTTAAATATTAAGAGCCGAGTTTTCATCTATTGATGTTTCTAAAAATTTAACAAAAACCTTTTTAATTTCTTTATTAAGGTCTCTCATATTCTGGTATTTTCCAACATCGATACATTTATTGAAATATTCGAGCAGATGCACTTCCAAATCTTCATTTTGATCTGAAGAAATTTTCTTGATAATACTTTTTGTCCGAAACTCCAAGTACTTTCTTTTATCCTGAGATCTCAATAGAGTAAACATACATTTATAATCAAATCTCGATCTCAACTCAGGAGAAATTCTTTTAGGAAAATCTTCTTTGCTTATATTAGAAGTAAAAACAACAATAAAGCCATTCAAATCAATTTCATCACCCAAAGAACTTGTCATTTTACCACTTTCCAAAACATCTAAGAAGTAGTTAAATAATGTTGCATTAGATTTTTCAAACTCATCGATTAAAAGAACCCCTATATCTGTGTCACGAACTTTCATAAAAATCTCACCATCATCGCTACCAATATATCCACGGGCACTACCTATTAGAGAACTTAATGAAAATTCATTACTATAGTTGCCAAAATTTATCTTCGCTAATCTTTTACTCCCTCCTAAACAATTGAAGATAGCTCGAGCGACTTCTGTTTTCCCAACTCCCGAGTCTCCCATAAGAAATAAAGAAAGTATCTTATGCTCTCCAATTTTATTAAACACCCTAAAACTTTTTACTAGCTCTTCAAAATCATCTTTAAACTTAGGATGTCCATACAGTTTGTTTCGAAATTTCTCAAAAAACAAACTCAATTCATCGTCTTCCAATTCAGTGATTAATTTATGTTTTTTGGCTATAGAAACAGATTTATCACTGGCAAACGAAACTGTGGGATCTAATAAACCACTATCTTGAATTGCAATAAATTTATTAAAAATAAATCGTAGCTCGTATTGCAATTTTGCTTTTTTATTTTCATCGCATATGTATATAGTCTGATAAGGAAGTTTATATACTACGTCTTCCGCTAACGATTGAAAGCGATTATATTCTACCAAACAAGAAACATCAATTATAACAGACTCATATTGAAAAGATTCCATTAATGATGGTTGAGAAATATATCTGGAAATGCTTTCAATCACATACCCGCATTGATTAAGATGAGCTTCCAAAATAGAATAGGCATCAGACAGATAAAAAGATAATGCTCTATTATTCCCTTTTATAATTTTTTCCAATGTCTCATCATCATCAGAAACAATATTGTCACAAATATATTCCTTGTCCGATGATGAAAAAAAGTGTCTCAGCTCATAGGACATACTCCCCCACTTACTATCTTCGCAAATGAAAGTTACATAATTTGTGAATCTGTATAAAACCTGTTCAGCGACTGATTGTTTGTGAACAAACTCTGAAAGTGAAGAAATATCTACTACATCTAAAATTGAATGACCTTCAATTAGATTTATGTCATTAATAAACTTTGTTATACTTACAATTGATTTGCCCTCGCGTTCATTATCATCTTTCAATTTATAAAAATTAGCTTTTCGATAGAGCAAAAGTTCCTTTTCCATTAAACTATCTTTTATTTACACTAACATTCTGTATTATGGCCAATAGATCTATGTAATGATAATGACTGTCATCCCCAGAGCTCTTGAAGCTGAACGTAAAGTCCTTGCGATCTTTAATAGTGTAATGGCTTTCCTGAATCTCGTCCTCACTATCTTGGTTAGTCTGCTGAACAAAATTTTGAAATTCACCTAACTCTTGAAAATATTGAAATGAATTACGAAGTTCATCGATCTTTATTTTTCCTTTATATAGGCCAACTATTGATACTTTCCCAACAAAAAGATCATCAACACTATAGGAACTTTCAAATTCATTTTCAAAAGTTAAAGGAATCTTTATAAGGAGCTCCTCTGAACGTTCTGAGATCTCACCTCTAATCTTGTAAGCATAATCCTTAAACATAGAGTTGAACAAGCCATTAATGTCGATACCGTTTGTCCCAGGCGCCATAATATCCTTCAACGCACCACTATTTATGAATTTCACAATTCGTAATTCGTCCTCATTTTCTAAAGATAACCTTACATTATCCACTTTTATCAACTCGCCCTCATTGAAGCTTTCGAAATCATCTACAGTTCGACAATTCTTCACAACCTCATCAAGTATCACCGATTTAGTTGTCTTGATTTCAAATGTTTCTAAAACCTTCTTAGACCCCGATCCTTTTACGCTTCCACCGGCTTCTGCTTCACCCAATTTAAATATGTCTAAGATATTAAAACCAAGCTTGGTTTTCAGGTATGCATCGCCCTCCAACCCATTTTGGCTTTCGACTTCCTGTTGCATTGAAATGATGTTGTTTAACATCATCTTAATCTCATAGACCTTCGGAAAGTTTATGTAGTATATATTAAAAATCATAAATATAAATTTTCATATAATAGCAAGTAGTTTCTATTCTAAGCCGATATTTCTTCTTCATTCGTTTCTTCTATTCTCATCATCAAGTTATAATGACCAGAATTATCTGTATGTATAAAAATATCTTTAAACACTTTTAGGTAATTCTCTACAGTCATATGAGGATACTCAATAAAAAAATCATCCGGAAGCGTGTGAGAGCCCTCATTTATCCAACTAATCAAAGACCTACAAATTTCCTTTTCTTCTGGAGTTTCAAATTTTCCTATTAAATACTCATCTCTTCTACTACCTAGAATTGAAAAAAAATTCTCAAGAACTCTTCTCATCGTATTTTGAATAGTAATCGCAGAATTATTTTGCCAATCTCTCAAATCCTGCCAAAGAAGTTCATAGGATGATTGAATAGGGTTTCTATTGCCGTAGGGCTGAATGACGGATACACCATTGTTCTTTCGAAGAATCCAAAAATTACTCTTTTCTTTAACAGTTCGATTCAAGCCTTCAAACGAAGTTTCTTTATGAAAATAAACATTATGGGTTAAAACAATAAGTTGAGTTATATTCCCTTTATTTTTTTTTATGTCTTTAATCAACTCTTTCAATAAAGTACTAACGACAAAAAGAACATTACTGTCTAAACTAGAAATTGGGTCGTCAACAATCAATATCCGCTCACTATTTACATTTTCTATAGAATCACCACCTTTAGATCTCTGCAAAAAGTATAAAAATGTTAAAAACGTCACCTCTCCTTCGCTTAAAGTGTTTTCCACTTTATCGCCATTATCCCGCTCTATTTGGTAATAACCATTTTCCACATAAGGAACAATTTTAAAATTGTTGAAACCATATGATCTCAACAACCTATTTATACTGTTTACTGTTGGTTCAATGCTGGTAACATTTGCGCTCATTTCTTGAATGAGATTATTAATCGTTAACACCTTCTCTTTCTGTTTATCAATTTGCATTCCCAAACCTGCAAGAGCTTTGTCAATTGAATTTAGAGAACTAATATAGGTTTGGATTTCATCTTTATAGTCCTCACACACAAATCTCCAAATTTGGCCAATCAGTAAGTCTTTCTCCACTCGAATATTGCGAACTAATGAATTATGCTTCCCCCTTTTCTCATTAGAATTTTTAAGGATAATATTTATATCATTCAAACTCCCCGAAGATTGTGTCAATGATATTAATCGGCTGGGTTCCTTTATTTTGCCTAACAAAAGATCTAAATTTGAACGTCTTATCGTAACAAACGTCTTTATATTTGACGAAAATAAATCTAGATCGATATTTGGTGATATATCTGTCTTAATATTTGTTTCAATACTATCCAGATAGTTTAACAGAGTATCTGTCAAAGTAAGGTACTCGTCTGAAAGCCTTTTCATTTGTTCGATGTTAAGAAGGTATTCCTCATCAAAGAATGAATCGAATTGATTTCTAAGAACCTGATCAATGGTGTCGTGCTGACAAAATGGGCATGTATCATTCTCTACAAATTTACGACCCTCATTTACCCAATCACTAATATTAAGTCTGTTTATAAACTTAGCTATATCGACATCAGCAGTCCCTACAATTACTTTTTGCCAGATAGGATCAGTTTCTATATCTAACAGTCTAGTAGTATCCAGCTCTTTAATTATCGATTGTTCATACAATATTGAACCGAAAACTGTACTCGCTTTTTCAATTAAAATATCTTTTAAAATTAGTTCACAATCATTTGACTTATATTGCTCTAATAATTTTACTTTAAACGATTCTTTTTTTCCCATTACTCCTGAGAAAGCAGCTTTAAAATAAGCTTCATATCTTTTAAACACCTTATTCCATGCCTGTTCTTTAAAGTTTTCTTCTAATATTTTTTTTTCTTCGTGTTTGCTTTCAAAATTGTCCTGCCTTTGCCTTAGAGTGATTTTCTGTTCCTTCAGTTCAATTGTTTTCTTTTCTATAAATTCTATTTCATCTTTGGTTGCCTCTCCTAGAGTAAAAATTCCTCTTACGTTCCCTTCACCAAAGTTTCTATCTCTAAACTCTTTATTGTATACTAAAACTTCAGTTTCCGAATTCTGTTTCCAAGAATGGCTACAATTAGAATACTTATTTGAAGATGAATCCAAAAAATAATTCGATATGGTAGTTTTCCCACAACCGTTAGCGCCATAAATAAAGTTAATCATACCTAAATTTTCGATTGTTACTCCTTGAGCACAATAACTGGCTACGTCCTTTATTGTAATTGAATTTATCATAATTCAAGTCTTAAAAATGCATCTATATTTAATTCTCCGTAGAGTTTATTCGTTCAATATCAATAAAAATTTCATCTAATGGTAGACTATATATTTTGCACCCTATCTTTCTTAAAGAAGCCGAAAATAACACCCTATAGTTCTCATTATTAGATAGATGAACTTTAAATTCTTTCTCTAAATCTCCATGACTAATGTATAGCGGTTCTATCTCTCCCATCATTTCGTTATATTACTTATATTATTTCTCTGAAGATATTGTTATCCGCGTCATTATCCTCCGCTCACGTTGTTAGTAGAACGAATCGTGAGTACTCCACATAAAACTTGTTTGCATCTTCTCGGCTAATAATCTTTACTTCACTCCCATTGGTTAATCGATTAGATTGCAAATGTTAAATTACTAAAATATTTTTCATTTAAGAAATGATGTATCTCACTTCCTCCCTTTTTCTTGTTGGAATAAAGTTAAAATAAGCATTTCGGATAGAGATACGGGAAACCGTAACTAAATCATCCCGCGCTATTCCTTATTATTTCGCATAATCAAAAGCATATGATCTGCTTCCCTATCAACACAAATAGATTTATCACTTTTTATCTTGCCGCGTTTGGTTACGCTGCAGGTACTTTACCCAATATGAGAAATAGCGATTATTTGGCGAACCGAAGGCTGTATTTGTACCGTCAACAACAAGTCTCATCTTAAAAATATGTATTAAAGTATATCTAAATTTATTTTTATTTCACATTTTTAGATAAACTTAGCACACTATACTCCTTATTGACAAACTGCACTTGAAACTTAGTCTACACCTTCCACACGCGTAGATTTTGTTAAGACCTTATTCGGATGTTATTCGCATCTCGTTCGGAAGATTACCGGCATTCTACCGGTAAGTTACCGAGGATTTACCGTGCGCAACACGGTAAATCCTCGGTAAATACACGGTAAATCATCTTTGAACGGGCGAACAGAGTCCGAACAGTGTATAAACAAAGGTTAAATAGCATTCGAAGAGACGTTAGAAACTCTATAGCTTTTCGTTGAGTCCCTCATTAACCAGCAAGGATGCGACGTCGGCATATGAAAAAACAGCGACGGCGTGTATCTTCCTGTTTACGTGCATGCACAAAATGAGGGATTCGTCGCATTACAATAAAAGTTTATTGTTACCTTTATTGGTATAATGAATTATGAACGAAACCATTAAGTTATGAGTAAAACCAAAACAGAAGTAAAAGCAGTAGCCATAGCGGACGATGTACTCCTCAATAAGATATACGCATTCGGAGGACAAAAAGTAATGTTGGATAGTGACCTGGCGGAGTTGTATGGGGTGGAGACTCGTGTCCTTAACCAGTCGGTGAATAGAAATATTGATCGTTTCCCTAAGGATTTCATGTTTCAACTAAGTAAAGATGAGTGGGAAAACTTGAAATCACAAACTGTGATATCAAGTTGGGGAGGTAGACGAAAAGAACCTCTAGTATTTACCGAACACGGCGTCTTAATGTTATCCAGTATCTTAAATAGCAGACAAGCAATCCAGATCAACATCCAAATAATGCGTATTTTCACGAAGTTACGTCAATATTTTTCGGACAACACCGAGATAAAGATGGAAATAGCCGAGATCAAATACACTGTAGAACAAATCGCTAAAAAACAGAAAGGTCATGATCAAAACATTGAACTACTCTTCGAATACATCGACCGACTGCAAGAGAAGCAGGATACCTCTCCTACCGCGTCAAAAGTAAAAAAGGTAATAGGTTTCAAAATTGGTGACAAATGAAAATTCCAACCATACACGGATACATCGATAGAAGGATCTTAATAAACTTCACGGCTGACCCCAAAGTGGTCGAGAAAATTGTTCCATTTCCATTTCGGCCTAAAATTTACAAAGGAAAAGCTATCGTTGGAATCTGCCTGATCAGACTTAGAAACATAAAGCCCAAAGGATTGCCTGACTTCCTTGGCGTAAACTCAGAAAATGGCGCTCACCGGATTGCTGTTGAATGGGACGAAAACAATAAAACAAAATCTGGGGTATATATTCCTCGTAGAGACACGTCCTTAAAACTGAACACACTTATTGGAGGCAGAATATTTCCCGGTAAGCATCATTATGCAAAATTCCATGTAGAGGAAAACAACGGTAATTTTCACATTGATTTTAGGAGTTCTGATAACACGCTCATATCCATTGATGCAACCGAAGCCTTACTATTTAACGAAAGTTCCATTTTTGAAAGTTTGGATAAAGCCTCGGCTTTTTCTGAAGATGGAGATCTTGGATACTCGCCCAACAAAAGCAAATTTGATGGGCTGACGTTGAAAGCATATACGTGGACGGTTAAACCACTTGACGTTTCAGTAGTGAAATCTAGCTTCTTTGAAAATGAAGAAATCTTCCCCAAGGGTTCAGTTACCTTTGACAATGCGCTATTAATGACAAACATTGAACATGAATGGAGAAGTGAAAGGAGGATTAAAGTATGAAGTACCATTTCTATGTTGTGCTGGCGATATCCTCCATCTTATTTTGTGTATCCTGTAATTTTGCAGATGGCCGGTAGCGAATTACCATTATAACATTGGTTCTTCAAAACGTAAATCTGGAAATTTGGAAGAAGCTATTCTAGAATATTCTAAAGCTATCCATTCGAATAAAAAACACCATAAGGCTTATGCATCAAGAGGAAGTGCTTATTTCGATCTAAAAGATTATCCCAATGCTATAAATGATTATTCTAAAGCGATACGCATAGATCCTAAAAACGCTGAAGTATATACTTATCGGGGTAGAACATATTACGAATGTGATAGTATCGAGTTAGCGCTCGCAGATTATAACAAGGCGATACAGCTGAATGACAAATTAGCTATCGCTTATTATCAAAGAGGCCTACTGAGGTTTACAAACAAAGATTTGGTAGGCGGCTGTCAAGATTTTAAGAAAGCTGCCAATCTCGGTGACGAAGAATCGGCGGAAACTGTCACGAAATATTGTAAAGAATTTTTGTGAAAACTGGGAAGGCTAATTGGGATCTTTAAAGCGATTAGAGGAACAGTTATTAAACATTAACCGATGAATGAAACAGCAACACATACGGAGAATATTTCGCAGGAATATATAGAGAAAAAATAATGTCTACACAAAAATACAGTATGGCATATCTGGAACATGCTCACAAAGCTTCGTCGTCTCATAGGGCAGAGATGGAAGATAGTACGTCATGCGGATGCTTTTATTGCCTGGCTACCTTCACTCCCATTGAAATAGTAGAGTGGATTGATGAACCTAACGGTGGTGAAACGGCAATCTGCCCAAAATGTGGTATTGATTCTGTACTGAGTTCAAAATACCCAATTGCAGACCCGATATTTCTGCGCGAGATGAATGCGTATTGGTTTTGATTTAAATTAACAAACAACACTTCATACGATGAAAAAAATATTAAAAGACAAAAGTTTTCAACTCTCTATACTATTAACACTCATTTTTCTTGGGACAGGAATTACCTTTCTGCTTTTAGGGCTTGCCCACTATAGTTGGGTAATTTTTATTCTTTTACCGGTAGTCTTAGGTGTTGCTTTGGGTGCGATGCCGAATAAGAAATATATTCTTTGGGGAGCATTAATAACGACTGCCATTGTTCTGATCTGTTTAGTGATCCCTGGACTTTCGGGACTGTTGTGTATCGTGATGACACTTCCTATTGTAGTTCCCTTGATCTTCCTTGGACATATCATCACACACTTAGTAAGACGGTACGGACAAATCAAAGATACCAATAGGCTTTCGGTTTTGCTTTTACCGCTTGTTCCGTTTTTTATAGCAGCACCGGTAGAACAGTTTTTGAAAACAGACAACGAAGTCATAAATGAAGTAAGAACAGAACAGGTTTTTAATTACACACCGGAACAGGTTTATGACGCCATTAAATCTGTTGACACCTTGGACGCTAAGAAACCCTATCTCATGTATTTTGACCTGCCTATTCCTACGAAATGTGTATTGGAAAAAGAAGAAGTTGGTGGGCTTAGAATTTGTTACTTCAAAGCAGGAGAATCAAGTACGCACGACTTCGGCAGCGGGAAAATCATAGAAAAAATCACGAAAATGGAACGTGGCAAAGTATTAAAAATGGATGTAATTGATTATAAACTTGTCGGACGAAACTGGCTTGGTTTCAAGGAAGCAATTTACTATTTTGACAAAGTTGGCGACAACAGTTGCAAGTTGACAAGAATAACGACATACACTTCTGTTTTGACACCGAGACTTTATTGGCAACCATTAGAAGAACTTGGTATTGAACAAGAACACGAATATGTATTCAACAACCTGACAAATGACTTAGAAAGGATGTACGGCCAGTAATATTAGGTTGTTGCGAGTGCCGGCAGAAGAGTTATACATGATCAAATGGCTGGTACGGTGGTAGTATATGCTAGAAGTAAATAGAAAAAATAAAGGGAATATGAAAAAAAGCTATGGTTTTGAGGTATCCTTAAATGGAAAAAAAATAGCGCGAGCCGGAATACCAAAAGATAATTATGTGGTCAATTGTATCGTAGACGCCGTTCATAGAAAAGATGGCAGCGAAGAATTATATATGAGAATTGGAGGGCTAGACAGCGATGCACAGATGCATGTCGGTTGGTTTGGTGAACAAATTAAAGTTGGTGATAAAATATCAATAGAAGTGATAGACGACCAATTTGATGAACCAACCTCTACAAGCAAAAAATTCACTAAAGAGGAGATCAGAGAGCAAAAAATAAAACACTATCTTCATCTTAAAGAGGAATTGAAAGATTATTTGGAGGAGTAGAATCGAAAGGTTACAATTTACGATATCAAATTATGGAAAACGCCAAATTAAATACTATGGATAATGAATTGTACAATCTGAAAGTAACAGACAGACAAACCTTCATCCAGTTTCTACACTTGCTACGGGCGAATCTGCTCCAAAATCCAGATACTTGGGAAAACAATACGTTACCTGAGTTCTTGGAAGCGTTGGCGGCCTATACAGAAGACATTCAAGGGTATTACAACAATATAAATGCAAATGTCGATGCCGAAAAAGCGGATTGGTCGACATTTTCTGATATTTTTAAAGGTGCTATAGTTTATGAGTAAGGGCAAATAACGAAGAGAAAAGTAGTACCTAGAAATTTAACTAAGCTGATGGATTCATTTTTACTTTTTTGGAGTACTATAATTTTGATTTTTGTAGGGCTAGTCGGTGGCTTGATCTATTTTGCGTATTGGTTACCAAAGAAAGTGGGTTATCCAAAAGTTGGTTGGTTATTCTCTAGCATATTAACTGTTACGTTTCTCTATTTTACCGTTATAATCGTATTTGAGGATGAGCTTTTTTCGAAATCTGATGCTCAGGAGAAACTGAGAGAACATGGTTTTATCCTACAAGATGATTTCAGCATTGTATCCAATTTGTCTGGTGGATTTAGCGATTATTCCCACCAATTTATTCTGGATATTTCTAAACAGGATAAAGAGCAAATAATTAAAAGGATTACAAGTGCAGAGAACTTTCAACCTTCTTTGGAAGATGATTTCATGTTAATCGCTGAAAAAATGAGGTATAGTGAGGTGGACACCTTTTTTACTGCAAATTATCAAACCGAAAATGCTTTTATATATGAATATTTCAAACCACATAAACAGGGGTATGCTCCTATATACACAAAAATATTAATTCTGAAAAAAGCAGATAAATTAACGTATGATTATCTCATTGATTGATTTTACAAAACGAAAGTAACCATATCACAATAACGGAAAACCAGTATTTTGATCGCCACCAACCCGAACGGAAATGCGACGTCGGCGTATGGATCTATCACGTCGTCGTGCGCCGACATCACTTCGGCGTACGACGGTACGCAACTTCCGTCCATCTGTATCGCGTCGGCATACGGGAAAGTCATCTCGGCATACGACAAACTCGTCTCGGCGCATGGGGAAACTTTGTCCGTGTATGCGGACAAAGTATTGGCATACAGGGAGGTGATGTCGGCGTACGAGGAAATCGTCCCGAAGGACAGAAGTATCACATCGGTGCGCGAAAGAATGGCTTCCCCGTATGGGGAGATTAAACGGTTGACCATCAGTATAACTTCTCCATACGGATTATTCACATCCCCGTACCACGACAGGGTGTCGTTGCCCGGCACACAGTTCAAGTCGTACGACGACAGCACGCCGGCGTACGGGAAAATGGCAAATAGTTATTCCTTTACCATTATGTATATATACATGTGAATGCCTGCACGGCACATCTTTGTTTTGTAGCGGAACAACGTGAGCATGTCAGGTGCGTTGTTGATTATGTTATGTGACGAAGTCGTCAACTACATGTTCATTGTGCGCTACCGCAAGGAATATGTTCACACATTGAAGCTAAACGACGTTCAATACATGGACTTTTTCGTTACGTCAACCAACAAATCCACAATGTAACGTTACAAAGCCGCCAACTACAGTAACTTGTTGATGATGTCAAGATACATAGCCGATAACTTCATGGAGGTCGGGGCTATGTACATGTACAAAATGGGAGATTCTATTGCTTTACAATAAAAGTTTATTGTTAGCTTAGTGCTATAATAAATTAAGAGAACCCCTAACTCTCTACGATATGGAGTGATGTGATACAGTTCAGTTTACACTACCGAGCTATTTTAAAACTGGATTTTATTCACTTATTCAGGTATCCAATATTTCCAAAAATATACTCCTTATTGATAAACTGCACTTGAAACTGGAGTCCACCACGTTCAAACCACTTAAATGATAATAGGGAAAATTGCTTCCCCGATGAATATGGACTCTGATTAAGTGGATAGCATCGCCCCCATCAATTTACGTGGATTATCTTGCACACCGACCATCAGTTCTCCTCCGGCATCATTGACAAATGACACTATAAGTCTTTGCTAGCTCTAAAGGTTTATTGAGCTGCTGTTTAAATTCTAAACGTCTACCTTCTAGTTGACTTTTTAGTTTCCATCTCCCATTTAAATTATCTGGTCACCGAATAATTATGTAAGCAAAAATGTTTATATTTGTGCTATGATTAGGCAATTTGAGAAATACAAAGGGATTCATCCGGGGATTGTACTTGATAGAGAATTAAAAAAACGTTCTATCAAACAACGTCCTTTTGCTTTGTCTTTAGAGGAACATCCTCAGACGTTTAATGCTATTACCAAAGGTAAAAGAGGTATCAGCACAGCATTAGCATTGAAGATTGAGCGCCAACTTGGGTTGGAAGAAGGTACTTTGGTGATATTGCAAGCCTATTATGATATCCAAAAAATCAAAGAAAAAGAAATCAAAAGGACCCCCGATCTGCATATCCTGAGTAAGGCTTTATTTTGGGATACGGATATTCAACAGATAGATTGGGAACGACAATACAGGTCTGTTATTCAACGTGTTTTTGAGCGTGGAAACGAAAACGATAAAAACGAGATAATTCGCTTTTATGGTGTTGAAAAAGTAAGCCAAGCTTTGCAGGAGTCCAATATCAGAAATCCATATACTATATACAGATCCAATAAAACTACAGACTAATTATGTTATATTATAACACCGTCAATGATCTTTTAAAAAACACATTGATTACTCTAATGGAGTCTTCTGTGTTTGAATCCTTTCGTTTGGTTGGCGGTACAGCATTAAGTCTTCAATTAGGACACCGCTTGTCTGTAGATATAGATTTGTTTAGTGATGCCCCGTATGGCTCTATTGATTTTAAAGCTATTGATGAATTTATAGAAAAGACATTTCCCCACCACTATCATTTTTCAAATCTAGATCCGGCAATGGGTAAATCTTATAGTGTGGGTAAAGATAAGGACAATGTGGTAAAATTAGATGTGTTTTATACGGATACTTTTATACAACCTCCTTTGATTGAAGACGGTATTAGAATGGCTACTACCGAAGAAATCATTGCTATGAAAATAGATGTGGTTCAACGTATAGGTCGCAAGAAAGATTTTTGGGATTTGCATGAATTGCTATCCCACGACAATATTTCTACTATGCTTTCTTTGCATCAAGAACGTTATCCTTACACTCATGATGAAGAGCTTATATTGAACAATCTATCCAATTTTGAGCTAGCCGATGATGATTTCAATCCTATCTGTTTAAGAGGGAAATATTGGGAATTTATAAAGGAGGATATTGTTGATGCAGTAAAAACATATAAGCCTTAATCCGTATATTCCGCAAAGCGTTCCCTAATGACTATTCCAACACGATTATATAAAGTTGATTGTCCTTATTATTTGATTATGTAATTTTACAAGCACATAATTGGATAAAACGATATTGTAGTTACAAGGCGATAGTACGAGCCAAGAGGTTATCATACACAAGTTTACGGACAACCCTGTTTAGCTGGCCAGATATGGCTTTCTGTCCCAATTTTTCGGATATCTCTTTTATCGACAATGCTTTACCCCCTAACATCATTCTTAAGATTTTAATGTATAGACTTTCTTGCTGTAGCTCCTGCTGCAACTCCTGCTGCAACTCCTGCTGCAACTCTTGCTGCACCATATACTCCTTATTGATAAACTGCACTTGAAACTGGAGTCCACCACGTTCAAACCACTTAAATTCAATTTCAGGATAAGCTATTTCAGGACAAGACATAACGGTGCAATCGTCTTCATCATCATGTCATCTAAGCAGGTCTTTATGGAAGTTTCTCTATAATGCTGTCAATAATAATGAAGAATTGACCTGGAAAAGGGGTAACAAAATGAATATTCCGATGATATACCATCAAAGAAAAATTATTATTACTTAATACAGATCATTATGAAAAATCTATTCTTTACACTCTTTTTTGGATCATTAATATCTTTATTGCTAACAGGATGCAGCAAAGATGAAACTACGGTACCTGTTGATCAAATTATTCTCCCGACAAGCACAGGGTTTAACATGCTTAGACAACAAGCACTCTCAGACCTCGTACAGACTCAAACCTTTGATGCGGGGGATGGTATACATTTCGTTTCAAACAAGGGAACTATCTTAGATATCGGACAATACGAACTCACTGATCATTTAGGCAATACCATCGTTGGAGAAGTAGAATTAACCTTTGTAGAAATCTTTGACAGAGGCAATATGGTTGTTGCAAACAAACCTTTAATGGGACGAGATAATACCGGACATCTTCATCCACTAATAACCGGTGGCCAATTTTTTATACAAGTAACGCAAGGTGACCAGGTTTTAAAACCGTTGAACTACTATTATGTCACAGTCGATGCTGAACATACCGGTGGTTTGGATAATGAAATGATATTATGGCAAGGTGAGATCAATGAAACAGGTAATTTAGCATGGAACCCTGTAGAGATTGGCTTTGGATCGGGCGAAGGCGATGATGGCAACGGGAACATAGTATGGACAGACGGCGATCAAGCAGGTCTGGGATTCAATCCTGTAACCAATACCTACGATTTTTTTATTAATGATTTTGGATGGACCAATGTCGATCGGTTTGCGGCAGTATCAAGCGCGCTTACAAAAATCAAAGTAAAAGTTCCGGCTAATTATAATGAAACCAACTCAGCCGTATATTTAGCTTACGAAGATCAACCCAATCTTCTAGCACAATTAGATTTGTACAACACACCCGATCAATATTTTACAGAACATTTTGGATTCGTACCCGTCGGGATGACCTTACATGTAATTTTCGCTTCAGAAAGTAACGGACAATTTGTATATAACATCAAAGAAGTAACTATTGCTGAAGATCATATCATTACCATAGCAACGGATGATTTGGAACTGACCAGCAAAGAAGATTTGATTGACAGGATCAATGCATTGAATTGAGTTCTTCTATCTAAACAACAGTTTATAATATATTACTGAACGGGTTCAATCTTTAATCCTCCTGTATAACAAAGCACGACAATGTTTGTGCTTTGTTATTTACAGCATAGAAAAGATCTGATAAAAGATTTAAAAAAATCTCAATATAGGGTTAACATTTCCCATTTTGCGTATGCTCAATGTGCCATCGACCATGTAAGCAACGGTCCATATCGCTATCCAACTCTTGTATGAGATTTTTAACTTGCTTGGTAACTTGCTCGGTATTTCTTTGAACAGCTTCGTCATCCATTGGAAATACTATCCGCAAAAAATTTTCAGTGAACTCAAAAACCGAAGGAGAATAGTGTAATAAGAAGGACTAAATTCACAACTAAAAATATTTCCAATATGGGAGAAATTAACTAATTTTATAACATAAATATTAACCTAAAAATGAGTGTAAAAAAAAGCGTATTAGAACAGAAAACCAATACAGAGTTGGAAAAATACATCGTTCCTGAGAGTAGATTTGTACCAGAGGCTATCAGATATGCCTTTGAGATCTTAAAATCCAGGGGAAGACATTTCAGTGACGACGAGGTTAAAAGTATCGAGAGGTTAATAGCCTCAAAAGAAGAGGTAGTCGAAGACAGAGTTGTCCACGAAAATTATATCAAAGCTTCAAATCTTTTTTTGGTTTCTGTTGGACTAGGATTAATCAATATATTCCTCGCCCCTGAGATTACCGCCGAAGGGTCTACGATCGCTGTTTCTATTTTTACCTTGGGTTTCTTACTGATAATCGGGCTGTTGATAAGAAAAGGTTTCGATTGGATGAAATATGTTCTGCTTGTATTCATGATCATAGGAGTTCTCGCAATCCCGTTGATTTTGCAGAATATTATATATCAGCCGGCCGTAGGAATTATTAACCTCATACAAACAGCCCTTCAGGTAGTTAGTCTCGTTATTTTATTTAAAATACCGGCTAATCATAGCGCAGAAAAACAACGCGTGTAGAAAACACGTAAAACCCTATATGAGCAAAGTTAATAGCATAGAAAAGGTCATGCCGCACCAGGATAATATTTACGAGCCAGCATTTGTCAAGAAAATGTTCAACCGGATGTCAAGTTCGTATGAGCGAATGAACTATATAACCTCTTTCGGCTTTTCCATTCGCTGGCGGAGACAATTCTTGGAAAAACTTGGAAAGTCAAACCAGCGTTTAAATGTAATTGACTTGCTTTCAGGGCTAGGTGAAAACTGGACATTCCTAAAACGAAATTTTCCGAATGCAACCTTTTATGCTTTAGATTTCTCTGACAAAATGATTTCGCGTTCAAGTAATAAAAGCAAAAAACTGTTCGCAGGCGATCTTAATTTACTTTGCGAGAATATTCTTCAAAATAAATTAGAGTCTAACCATTTTGATATTATTTCTTGTGCATACGGGCTCAAAACATTCAATGAGCAACAGCTGGAGGTTTTAGCCGGGGAAATACATAGGATTTTAAAACCCGATGGAAAATTCAGTTTTGTTGAGGTTTCCAAACCGAGTAAAAAACTTCTGTGTGCCTTCTACGGGTTTTATCTAGAAAAAGTTATACCACTGCTCGGAAAAATATTTTTAGGAAACCCGCACGATTACAAGATGCTTTGGATCTATACGGAAAAATATGGCAACAGCGATTTGGTAAAGCGAATATTTGAACGGAATAACTTAACGGTCACCAAGGAGAAATATTTTTTTGGTTGTGCGACGGGCATTAGCGGCCGGAAGTGATTCCTTTACAATTATGTACACAGAACTAAAAGCAGTAGCTATAGCTGATGATGTCCTCGCCAACAAAATATACGAGTTCAGAGGACAAAAAGTAATGTTGGATAGTGATCTGGCGGAGTTGTATGGGGTAGAGACGAAAGTTTTGAAACAAACTGTACGAAGAAACATAGACCGGTTTCCGGAGGATTTCATGTTTGAACTAAACGATGACGAGTTCAAATTTTTGAGGTCACAAATTGTGACCTCAAAAACAGATGGCCGTGGAGGTAGTCGATATACTCCTATGACGTTTACTGAACAAGGTGTAGCTATGCTATCAAGTGTATTAAGAAGCAAATTAGCAATCCAAACCAACATTCAGATTATGCGAGTTTTCACAAAGCTACGTCAATTCCTGACAGACAACTCCCGTATGCAGCATGAGCTTACAGAAATGAGATTAGCTATTGAAAAGCTTTCAAAAAAACAGAAAGGTCACGATCAGAATATAGAACTGCTCTTTGAATACATTGACCGACTGCAGGAAAATACACCTCACACCTCCTCTAAAGGAGTAACGGTGGTCAAGGGGTTTGATGTTGGGAGCAAGAAGAACAATTAGCGCAATTACCGAAAACATCAATTTCAAATGGAAATAGTTTTAACCGATACAAGAAATATAACCGCAGATCAAATTTTGCCATTATACGAAGCCAATGCGTGGAGTGCAGCCCAGAAATCTGATCGACTACTTAAAGGTTTAATCAATTCCCATTCGCTGATTACCGCTTGGAATGGGGACATCTTGGTAGGACTTGGTAACGCTATTTCCGACGGACATCTAGTAGTATACTATCCGCATTTACTAGTCCTCCCCTCCTATCAGGGAAAAGGTATTGGACACCTGATTATGGATAAGATGCAGCAGATATACAAAGATTTCCATATGCAAATGTTAACTGCGGACGGTAAAGCTATCGATTTTTATAAAAAGGTAGGTTTCGAAAGAGCTGGACAGACCGAGCCAATGTGGATTTATTCAGGCGGAGATCATTAGAATTAAAATTGTGAGAGAATAGACTGTTATTTTAAAGATCAGTACGATCAGTTATATAGAATTAGAATATGAAAAAAAGTTATGGTTTTGAAGTATCCCTAAACGGAGAAAAACTGGCTCGGGCCGGAATACCAAGGGATAATTATGCTGTGAGCTGCATTATAGACGCCGTACATAGAAAAGACGGCAGTGGGTCTTTGCATCTGCATATTGGCGGATTGGATAGCGATGCAGAGCAAAATGTCCGTTGGTTTGGTGAGCAAATTAAAGTCGGTGATAAAATATCGATTGAAGTGATAGATGGGCAATTCGACGAACCAACCTCAACAAGCAAAAAATTTACAGAAGAAGAGATCAGAGAGCAAAAAATGAAACATTATCTCCACCTCAAAGAGGAGCTGCAGGATTATTTGGAGGATTAGAATTTATGATAACATACATGCGAATGTCGATGCCGACAAACCTGAATGGTCGACTTCCGCTGATCTTTTTAAGAGTGCTAAAGTTTATGAGTAAAGGGAGATAGCTAAATTATTAATCCATGACTAATGACAATCTAAAATACGGCATAGAATATGTAAAACATTGGGCTGTTCATTGCATCATTTTGTCTAAAGCGCATGTATTTCGCTATTGCTCGGGTACAACATTGATTTTCCAATGCCCTGTTCGGTCACTGCCAACTCTTTCCAAAATGCTACGATTGCGCAAGATCTGTATATGCTTGTCTATAGTGGTCGTACTTACGCCAATATGATCTGCCATAATACGTTTTGATACTTTCGGATTAACATGGACGAGACCTAATATCTTCTGCTGTGTATCTACCAACCCATCTACCAACCCATCTACCAACCCATCTACCAACCCGCTATCGATTACAGATTTCGGAAATACCATCCGCGTAAAGTTGGTCAAAAATACGAAGCATTCTCGTCCGTAGCTCTGTAAAATACGTGGAATGCCCGACCCCAACTGCTCCACCAATTCCAGATCCCGATACACCCGCATCAATTCTCTATTTCGTGGTATAGAAACCCCAGCAAAGAAATCTTCCTTGTCTAGACCATCGATCAACGAGCCATAAGAGGTAATCTCGATACGATCGACAAAAATCTCAAACTTGGGAGGGACTTCGCGGGTATAATCATTATGTACGATGGCATTGATAATAGCCTCACGAAGAGCGATCTGATTCCACAAACGAGTATCGATTCGCTCCCTAGGCGTGATCTGCGACATGGTACGGTTTTCTAGCTCGATTTTCTCGATCACGCGTTTGGTCGCTTTGATGATGGAACAAAAACCGTATTCATTATTCTCAATGAGATTCACCCTATCCGTTCCGCTATATTTGGCCACTTTTATGGAGACATTGTTGTCATCGGCCAAAAGATATGCGGCATAGTTGAATTGACTATCTTCAGTGAAAAGCTCGAGTGTCTTCCTAAATTGGGGGTTGAGTGGCTTGTCCTGTTCTTGATAATAGAT
The DNA here is from genome assembly GCF_004208525.1 of Sphingobacterium corticibacterium. Lineage (GTDB taxonomy): Bacteria > Bacteroidota > Bacteroidia > Sphingobacteriales > Sphingobacteriaceae > Sphingobacterium > Sphingobacterium corticibacterium. The sequence continues at coordinate 1,666,809 of NZ_SGIT01000001.1, forward strand.
ACGGAGCTGTTCGAACCTCAAATCCTGAAAATAAGATCTGATTTTACCGATAGAATTGCGTGTACGAGAAGCGTATAACTTATCGATCATCGCTTGAGACATAGGTTCCGCAGAGCTTCCGACGCGTATCAACGCACCCTTTTCGCTCATTCCGTATTTTCGGATGTAATAAGGACGTTCCAATCCACCAACTACGACGAGCTTGATTACATCTTTCCCTTCGTATTCTTCCAAGATTACATCAAACAAACCCATACACGAAGGAAGTATATTGTTTTTCAATCGATCCTTAACGACCAATTGGATATGGTCAGCATCCGGCACCCCCACATATCGTCCATCTTTATTGATACCAATGTATACACAACCACCCTCATGGGTGTTAAGGAAGGCTACGACTTCTCTTTCAAAATCGTCGGTCAACTTGGACTTATACTCTATCGCCCGGTTCTCCGTCATCATATCATTATAGGCTATTAATTAAGCAAATATAAGAATCTATTTGCTAAAAAAAGTAGCACAATACAGATTAAGCCTAAAAGTTTCTATTGGATTAACTTTAGATCCGCCGTCGGCAGAGATAAGTGTTTGGATAAAATCTAAAAGGACGATAATAATTTGTACCTTCAAGAACACATATAGATAACATGATCAAAGACGCGTCGAACAGCGAACATTATAATTGGGGCAATGCCTGCGACGGATGGCATTTTGTGAACATTTTAAACAAAACTGATCATACGTTGGAATTTTTGGTTATATCAGAGCCGAAATCGCAAGGAGATAGGATTGATTTGTAAGGCTACAATAAAAAAGAAAGACAATATGATAACTTCCGCGATTCAAAGATTGGAACAATATATAGCTGAAAAACCGTCTCACTTTCGGCTTTTGGATGAATCCGAATTGGAATTTAAGCCAACTTTAGAGAAATGGAGTAAAAAGGAAATCTTTGGCCACCTTATCGACAGTGCTACGAACAATCTCACGCGTTTCATAAGCGGTCAATTTGAAGACAACCCTATCATCTTGTATGACCAAGATCATTGGTGCAAACACAATTATTATCAGGTTGCGGACTTTTCTCAAATGATCGTACTTTGGGAAAGCTTAAACAGGCAATTAGTCTTCATCTGGAAACAGTTGTCTTCCGAGGCATTACAACGGAAGGCTAATGACCATACGCTATCATTTCTGGCCGAAGATTACGTGAGTCACCTGGAGCATCATTTAAATCAGATAGCGGAATAAGCTATTGCACTTACAGAATACGGCAATGCCTGCTGTTGATGGATCGAGTTCCAGTTGTCGATATATTCAAGATTGCCGCAAAAGGCAGATATCCGGAATATGTAATACTTTCTTGTCTTAGGCGAAGCGTGATTATAAGCGATTCTCGTACTATTGCACTGATAAAGTTATGCGTATACGATGAGAACAGTAAGATTTTGTATCAACATGAGCCTTGACGGTTACTGTGACCACACCGCTTTCAGTCCTGATGAAGCGGTTTTAGAGTACTTTACTGCCATGATAGACGATGTTGACCTGCTTTTCTTTGGGCGCATCATGTACCAACTTATGTTTCCCTACTGGCGCGAAGTTGCCAGGGATCAGTCTGGCTGCCCCGCAGAAAATCGATTTGCTGAAAAGCTTAGCACTATGGATAGCGTTGTCATTTCCCGATCGTTGGACGTTGTCGGCGAAAACGTTCTTATCGTCCGTAGCGATCCGGCGGGAGAACTTCTGAAATTGAAGCAGCAAGTCGGAAAAACCATTCTGATGGACAGTGTCAGCCTACTTCCTGAAATGATTGCCGCAGGCCTTATCGACGAGTTTTTTCTTGTTATCCACCCTGTTATTGTAGGTAATGGCAGACATTTGCTAGATACTGGAAGCCTGCATGAGAAACTTAACCTTCAACTCTTCGATACCATCAAATTTAAATCTGGGTCTATAGCGCTCCATTACGTGAAGTCCGGTTTCTAACGTTGATCCCAAAACACTGTCACACTTTTGCGGTATACACGACGCAAATTTCCCATTTTGCGCATATTCAAAGAAACATCGACAATGTATTTAACGGCTTTGACATCCGTCAATACGCAACAAGCAATGGTAGTAAACGATTTTGACAACCGCCAAAATCAAACGGACGCCTGTTGATACGAATTTGTCCATGTACGGAACGTTGTATTCTTCCATGTGCCAAATAAGTATAAGATATAGGCATTATTACTTTACAATAAAAGTTTATTGTTACCTTTATTGGTATAATGAATTAACTCTCGTAGTCCCTCTTCACAGCACCAATCTTTAACGTTAAATATAATATTCAGATAGTCCACTAATAAATCAAAACCATGATAAAGTGTAATTGACCGAATTGAATTGATGATCACTCCAATATAGGCTCCTTGTCTATCAGTTTTTTTAACTATACGATTTGAAAGTATATCCAATATACGTTGCCAATATCCAAATATTTCATCGTATATTTTCGGTTCATAATCCTTTAACTTTATCATTCCCTATTCCTCTGCCCCAATCATCCTTCCGAAATGATTGGTACTTAAGGCTGAACTTGCGCATCGTAAGAACATCTTTTGCGCTTGATCATGATTTTCACTATACTGGGAAAGCCATTCTAAGACTCTAAATCTTTATGGTAGTTGAGCATGTAAAATGCTAGCTCGAATAAAACTGCATATTAAAATGCCATCAAAATTCTATTCGAGCTCTACTACATGAAAAAAGATACTATTTTTGCTAACCACTTTCGGAAATTTAATATGACACTATTCACGAAAATAATAGCAATCGGGATTCTAATCATTACCACAGCTCATACCCAAGATCATAAACTATACAATCGTTGGAAAATAATTACTGAAACAAGATTATTCCTTAATTTAGACGGCACGACACATGGACGATATAAAGACGTTATCGATTCTGTGAAAAGCGACAATGTCTTCATTCAACTATCGAAAGACGGTAATTTTAAATCATTAGAAGGTGATGGTACATTTATGGTAGACCGAGACTCCATTCATCTAAAAATGAACGACGGTAACTCATCTTTTAAATTTGTACTGCGAGACAGTTGTCTCTATCTATACAGTGACGAAATGCGTGAAGACCATATACGCCGAAAAGTTCTTCAAGCAGTAGTGATGTAGGCTGATACCTCACCCCTCTGTCAATATCTTTATCATCAAGTCTAAATGGATATCATCTTTTCCAATTATCGGTCAATCATCAATGCGGGGTGCGGATCAAGGTAGAAACCGATCTTGGTTTACTTTCCCAGCTGATCCGCCTTCACTGATATGTTTTCATTGGGTTCCTCGCACCGTTTTTAAGTTGCGCTTAACATAATGTTCGTTATTTCAGACAAAATTATTATATTTGTTTGAAATAACAGACTTTTAATGAAAAAGCAACTTGTGTTACCCAAGTTTCAAGCTATATTGGAACAGATGGGCGAGAACATCAAACTAGCACGGAAACGCCGTAAACTGACTGCTGTACAGGTAGCGGAGCGAGCAGGTGTTGCACGTTCTACGTTGTATCTTGTCGAAAAAGGAGATACTAGTGTCGCTATGGGTGCATATTTCAATGTATTACGTGTATTAGGTCTGCAAGATGATTTCTTAAAATTAGCAGCAGACGATGTTTTCGGACGTAAACTTCAGGATTTAGATTTGTTGTAAGATGGCGGTAAACAAAACAGATATATACGTTTATGTGGATTGGATAGGTTTATCGCACCCCACATTGGTAGGTGTTTTATCAGCTCATCAAGCAAAGGGACGAAAAGCATTTAGTTTTGAGTATGATAAACAATGGCTAAAGACCAATGCACAACGATTAATCGATCCTGATATTCAATTTTACTCCGGACAACAATTCCCAAATAATAAAGAAAACTTTGGTGTTTTTTTGGATAGTATGCCTGATACATGGGGACGTACATTGATGAGGCGTAGAGAAGCCCAACTTGCTGTAGTAAGTGGAACAAAAGCTAAAACCTTATATGATATCGATTTTCTTTTAGGCGTTTATGACGAAACTAGAATGGGGGCTTTTCGTTTCAAACTTGATCCTGATGGTGATTTTTTGGATAATGATACGGAAAAATCAACACCGCCGTGGTCAACGGTTCGTGAATTGCAACAAGCTGTCGTTCACTATGAAAACGATGAAGAAAATGATGCCATTAATAAATGGTTAAAATTGCTCATTGCCCCAGGTTCATCTCTAGGAGGTGCTAGACCGAAAGCCAATATTCTGGATGAAAACAATGGATTATGGATAGCGAAGTTCCCTTCTAAAAACGATACCATAGATAAAGCTGCATGGGAATTTTTAACCTATAAGCTAGCTATCAATGCTGGTGTGGAAATGGCAGAATGTCGCATGGAAAAAGTTAATGGTCAATATCATACTTTCTTCACTAAACGATTTGATAGGATCGGCACAGATCGAATTCATTTTTCATCGGCTATGACCATGACAGGAAATAACGAAGATACAATCAAAGATAACCCAGCAAGCTACTTGGATATCGTTGAATTTATACAAGATAATGGCGACTATGTCGATGAAAACTTAGCTCAATTATGGCGTAGAATCGTGTTCAATATCGCTGTATCTAATACAGATGACCACTTACGTAATCATGGTTTTATTTTGAATGATAAAGGTTGGATGTTGTCACCAGCTTATGATCTTAATCCCTCTATTGACAAAGATGGTTTAGCTTTGAATATCGATATGCACAATAATGCTTTGGATTTTGATCTAGCAAAAAGTGTAGGTGAATATTTTAGGTTGAATGATCGTCAAATGAACAGCATTATAGCCGAAGTTTTGATTGTTGTGAAGGGATGGGAATCTATATCAAAGCAAATAGGTATTTCAAGAGCTGAGCAAGAGTTGATGAGGTCTGCATTCCGAACAGAAATAGATTAATTTTTTATTGAAATTATCAGCTAAATTGGTCATTTTATAGAGTTTACTGACTACAAAAAAGTGCATTACTTCAATGGAAATAACGCACTTTTAAAAATCCAATAAGGATTAGCAAAATTTTAGTAAGTTAATACAAAATCATCTTTAGGTACACGTACTTTTTTCATGGTCGAAAGCCAATCTTTTTCTACATCGGCATAACCTACATACATCAAAGAAACGCTTTTCAGACCCTGCTTTTCCAATTCTAAAACTTCGTCTATAATCGCATTATTAAAACCTTCGGCTGGCGTAGTGTCTACACGTAATTCAGCTGCTTGAGCCAATGCCATGCCTAACGCAATATAGGTCTGACGTGCTGTATGAGCAAAGTTGCGTTCAGCAGGTTCGTTGAGATAAACATTTTTGAGCATATCGGTATACGAATCAAATCGTCCACGTGGCAATCCTCTTTCGTCTGTTGTGAAATTATACACATGATCTATACGATCTGCTGTGTATCTATCCCAAGCTGCAAAAATAATGATGTGTGAAGCATCACGCATACATTCTGGATTAAGCGCACCTTTTACCAATTTGTTTTTCACATCTTGATCTTCTACTACGATTACCTTAAAAGGTTGTAAACCAGAAGAGGTCGGTGCTAAACGAGCTGCTTCGACTATTTTGTCAATATCTTCTTGACTTACTTTTTTATTCGGATCATATGCTTTGACAGCATGTCTCCATTTCAAATCTTCTATTAATGACATTGTTATTTATTTTAAAAAATCTTTTTGTTTAAAGCTTGGATTAGGATATTTATAAAACCCTTCACCTGTCTCCACACCCAATTTACACTAGTAGTGAATTGACTTTAAAGTCAATACCATTTATTTGTTACTTTTAATTGTTAGTTACTACCAATTTTACTTCTATATTTCCGCGTGTCGCATTAGAATAAGGACAAACTTGATGCGCCTGTTCTACGAGTTTGTTGGCTTCTTCTATAGAGACCCCTGGAATATTAACCTCTAACTCGGCCTCCAAACCAAAACCACCATTATCTAACTGTCCGATACCCACCTTAGCAGTTACAGTAGTTTCGCCTGTCTGGATACGTGATTTTTTAATCACCAAATTCAAAGCGCTATCAAAACATGCTGCATATCCACCTGCAAATAACATCTCAGGATTAGTAAAGTCATCACTTTTACCGCCCAATGCTTTCGGTGCACGTACATCTACATTCAATACACCATTTTCACTTTTAATGTGTCCGTCTCGTCCTCCTTGAGCGGTAACACGTGTTGTATACAAAGTTTTCATTTTTCTATTTTTACAAATTTGATAATATCTTGTCTATACTATTTTTCAATACTTTTAATTCTGCTACAGGTATCGACATGGCATCAACCATTGCTGAAGGTACATTTTGTGCTTTCGTTTTTAATTGATGACCCGCTGCTGTAAGGGAAATGACTACCATTCTTTCATCTGCCTGACTTCTCTTCCGTATTACAATTTCCTTTTGTTCTAACCGCTTTAAAAGGGGTGTCAATGTACCACTGTCTAGATTCAACTTCTCTCCGATGGCCGAAACAGATTGTTCATCTTTCTCCCAAAGCACCAGCATCACCAAATATTGTGGATAAGTTAGTTCCAATTCTTCTAGCAAGGATCGGTATTTGTTCACCATCTCTTTAGCTAAAGTGTAAATGGGAAAGCACACTTGATTTTCTAATTTTAAATGATCCATCTTGTAATCGTTTGCTACACAAAGATAAAGCCATTATATATTGTGCACAATATAATTTTGTCAAATCAATGTATTTTTAATTCTAGCCTTAAAGTTTCATAAACAGTATATTCAATAAAATTCTGCAGACCATATATCAAGGAAGGTAAATACACCACGATATGGAAATGATGACGTAGATGGTAGTCGCACATGGGGTATTCTGACAATCAGTCAAATCTAAAAACCCCTTAAATTGCAAAAGGGCTTTTTAGATTTATAAACAAATTTACTACAATCAAAACATTTTAACGCCAGCCTAATTCAGGTGCTACATGCTTCAAGATAGACATGGTTTTATCCTACAACATGATTTCCACATTGCATCCAATTTTGTCTGGTGGATTTAGCGATTATTCCCACCAATTTATCCTGGATATTTCTAAATGGGATAAAGAGCAAATAATTAAAAAGATTACAGGTGCAGAGAACTTTCAACCTTCTTTGGAAGATGATTTCATGTTGATCGCTGAAAGAATGAGGTATAGTGAGGTGGACACAAGGGTACTGTTGGATCAACGGGGCTTAAAAAGGAGGGAGCTTTCCTGACCGTCAAATTCGGTAAGGGGTATTCTGCCAAGTTTCAGTTACGGCACTTGCACCAGCAGAAAATTGATTAGAAATATCCAATTTCTGTTCGCTGTTTGCGATTTGCGAACAAAAAAACAAACTTACTATCTTTGTTTTATGAAAAATCATAATGGCATGCGCCCTTTAGACATCGTGGTATTGATGAAAATCATCGCATTGAATGATGACCCTTGGCAATATCGAGATTGATCATCCACTTTATTTATTAGCGTTTCGGAAATCTCGGCATCTCTCAACAGAAGTATGGTTGCAGGTTTAGTGGATAAAGAGAAGAAAAGAGTTAGACGAAATGCACTAATGGAGTTTATACAATATGGTCTGCACTATGTATTTCCACAGGTACCGGGTCCGATTGTCAACGGAATGGAGACTGCACATTCTCATCCGTTTTATCAACAACATTTTTCGAGCGATCTACCTTATGTGTGGCCGGCAGTAGATGGAAATGCACGAGGTCAGTCCGTCGAACCGTTACATAAGGGTGTTGTAAAAGCCTCTCTACAAGATGATATTTTATATAAATTATTGGCAAGCATTGATATTTTGCGGGTGGGAAAAGTCAGAGAAAAAAAATTGGCTATTGAGGAACTAAAAAAGCATTTGTTATGAGCCACCGGGAGAATCTGTTACGGATCAAGGCAGTATATTAAGTATATTGATGAATGGATCAGTGTACATCTTGAATATTCGGAGCAAGAACGACAGTATTTTATACTTGATTCTATGTGGTCAATTGTATCGTAGACGCGGTAGATAGAAATGATGGCAGCAACTTGGTCACATAAACGTTCGATAGGATCATCAGCTAGCCAAAGTTTTTAATTAACGGCTTTGATATCCGTCAGTACGCAACAAGCAATGTAGCAGTCGGTTTTGACACCCGTCAAAATCAAACGGACACTTATCGGCACGAATTTGCTCAAGTTCGGAACATCTTATTCTTCCATGTGCCAGCTAAGTACCCTGACAAAACCATTCAAGCAATGTAGTAGCCGGTTTTGACACCCCGTCAAAAAGAATTATGCCGTCAACATATTCATTTTGTTCCCTGGCGAAGCCCATATGTTACATGCAGGCTCGCTCATGAACATGCGCAGACCCACCATGAAATGTCTATTTGCGGTTTTCTCGTAAGCCAAAGCGACGTCGGGGCACGACTTAAACAGGCCGCCGGGCAACGCAACAGCTCCGTTTTCGGGGATGGTTGCAAATCCCTCCCAAGAAATGTTTTGGAAGGACATCCTGCTGATTTCCCAATACGTCGAAGCTATTCTGCTTGCCGACAAAGCAACGATGGACGGGTGTTGCGCAAAATGAGCGATTCATTGTTTAACAATGAAAGTTTATTATTAACTTTATTGATGTAATGAATTATGAACAATGCCATGAAGTTAGAGCTTACGAAGCAAGAGTTAGAAATCTTAAGGAGCCAAATTTGGCACCTTAAAACATGGCGAACATACGAAGTATGCACCAATGGTATTTACCGAACTACCGAAAATATCAATTTAAATGGAAATAGTTTTAAACGATACAAGAAATATAACGGCAGATCAAATTTTGCCCTTATACGAAGCCAATGCGTGGAATGCTGCACAGAAACCGGATCTACTGCTTAAAGGGTTAATAAATTCTCATTCGCTGATTACCGCTTGGGATGGGGACATCTTGGTAGGACTCGGTAACGCTATTTCCGACGGACATCTCGTAGTGTACTATCCGCATCTACTCGTCCTCCCATCCTATCAGGGAAAAGGTATTGGACACATGATCATGGATAAGATGCAGGAGATATACAAAGATTTCCATATGCAAATGTTAACGGCGGACAGTAAAGCTATCGATTTTTATAAAAAGGTAGGTTTCGAAAGAGCTGGACAAACCGAGCCAATGTGGATTTACTCGGGCGGAGATCATTAGAATAGCCCCTTATCTTGCCTTTGGCATATTTACAAGAAGGTCTTTTGCCGGAACTTCTTTCACCTCTCCTTCTATCTTTACCACCAAACTTTCACCTTTTAGCGCACTTTCTTCGGCATGAGCTTACAGAAATGAGATTAGCGGTTATTACAGACAGCTGAGAAGTTATAATGTCTACCTACTTTGGCTTATTACAGGTATCATTCAATTGCTCGTTTATTTTATTGCAAAAGACTATCCAGACTTCCAAAAAGTCAATGGCAATAACTTAGCAGCGCTGAAAACATTACTTGTGATGCTTCTATCTTTTCAGTTTTTCCGTCAGCTGTTTAAAAAACTGACACCATGGGAATTGATCATTACGGGCAAACGATTTTCTTTCTATGATTTGGATGATAAGAGAAAGTTGATTTGGCTGGACTATCTGTTTTCTTTTATTATAGTCGCGTGTTTAGTCGCCAGTTTCTTATAAGACTGGAGAATTGCTATGGCTGTATATGTAAATATGCCAGCGAAAGGAAAAAGCATGGAGTTTCCAGACAGTTTTCATAACTGGACGAGGGACTTCCGTCCCGGTAAACAACTGTTTCCATTTCTTGAGGATGGCGCAGGCAACTGCTATTGGGTAGATCTGAATGAAGGAACAACCGATTATGGTCGTATATTTTGGACGAATACCTTCGGTACTGATCCGGATTACACCCATGAATCGTTAACAGATATGTTTGAAATCATAGCCAAGGCTTATCTAACTGGCATTATGTTCGTTGGCGAAGATGGTTATTTGGACTGTGATTTCGACGCGTTCGATAAGCTCTCAAATACAAAATAGCTTATGCAATGGTCGATATAATCAATGATTAACCTTCGAGAATGAAAATACAGATCATAAGTGACCTTCATCGTGAATTTGGTTCTATGGATTTCCCCCTACGAAATACATCAAAAAGCACGATTTTGGCTTGAGGACAGCCTCAAACACAGCACCGCGAAGAGCAATATCGGCAATACTACAATTGTAAGCAATCCACATGGCTATATCGACGAGCCTTATAATGGCTATCATAAGGAGCTCGTTATTGAATTATAAAACGCAAGCATTATTGCATTACGATAAAAGTTTATTGTTAACTTTATTGGTATAATGAATTATGAACGAGTGTTCATTTCCTCGCTTCTCTATTGCTCTGGGTAATTTTATAAAATACACCCCGTGAAAAGGAACAGGAGAATCGTTTTTGAAAGCTAGATTTAAACATTATTTGCTTTTTTGCCAAATGACAATTGTCCCCTTCTCCCTATGCCCTAGCTTTGTTCCATAAATTCAACACAATAGCAATATGGACATTTTAATTGGACTCCAGTGGGGAGACGAAGGGAAAGGAAAAATCATTGATCTGATCAGCCGTGATTATGACATAATTGCCCGGTTTAACGGTGGGGCAAACGCGGGACATAGTATTTATCATAAAGGCAAACGGATTACACTTAAATTACTACCCTCAGGTATCTTTTATCCCCATATCAAAAATATTATTGGCACTGGTGTGGTGATCGATCCTATCGCACTCCAAGCCGAGGTGGAACAGCTTCAAGCCTGTTTGCCTGATACCGATTTGTTCCATCGGATTCTGGTATCAGCGAAGGCTCACCTTGTATTGCCAACCTACAAGTACTGGGATATCTATTTCGAAGAATCACCGGAATACCGTACTATTGGAACAACTAAAAATGGTATTGCACCGACCTATTCCAATAAAATACTTCGGCAAAATATACGCGTGGGCGATATACTTTCCAAAAATTTCGAAGCAGAGGTATTCCAAATCTTGGCTAAGCAGTACCTTGAGCTCCAAGCTTTAGGACAGGATATGCCTATGTTACAGGAATTATATGACAATTTTCTGGAAGCATGCAATTTTTTTAAAAAAACACAAATTACCGATACAGAAATTATCATCAATGAAGCACTCAGGAACAATAAAAAAGTATTGGCAGAAGGTGCTCAAGCTACGTTATTAGACATTGATCATGGTAGCTACCCCTATGTCACCTCTTCCAATACCATCGCATCCGCAGCATGTGTGGGTTTGGGAGTATCCCCCAAGCTTATTGATAAAATTTATGGTGTTACAAAAGCCTATTGCACACGCGTTGGAAAAGGTATTTTTCCAACGGAAATAACGGGATCTCCTGCCAATGAGTTGCGTAAAAAAGGAGACGAATTCGGATCTAATACCAAACGACCACGAAGAGTGGGCTGGCTGGATCTTCCCGCATTAAAATATGCTATTATGTTAAACGGTGTGACCGATCTTGTGCTGACTAAGGCTGATATCCTAAATGGAATGTCCGAAGTGCCTATTTGTACAGCATATGAAAGAGATGGCGAGACAAGGACCTTAGTCTCTCCAACAAGTGTAGACGATGCCGCGCGACCTGTCTGGAAATTTTTAGACGGATGGAATACGCCACTCGGCAAAATCAACCAGCAAATACAAGTTCCGAAAGAACTGAAACTATTTATTTCCTTTTTGGAAGAGGAATTAAAAATATCAGTAAAATACCTATCCACTGGACCGCAACGAGAAGAATTGATTATCTTGGATAATTAACACAATCAACATGGAGCAACTTTTAGAATATATCCGAAAATTTGGTCAGCTTGATAAGCGGGAAGAGGGCTTAATCAGGCAGGCCTTTGAGAAGAAGCATATTCCAAAAACGACCTATTTTGTTGCCTGTGGAAAGGTTACTGATAGTATAGCTTTCGTAGAAAGTGGTGTATTTCGTTCCCTTTATTATAATAATAAAGGTGACGATTTTACAAGATATTTTATCTACGAAGGTCGCTTTATTGGAGATTTCCAAAGTTTTATGGATCGTACTCCATCCAGCGACTATATCGAATCCGTAACTGACGCACAACTATGGAGCCTTAATTTCCAAAATTTTTTACTGTTGGAAAAAGAAATCAAAATCTGGCCTCTTTTAATGGTTAAGCTGTACGGATTTGTTATCGAAAGCAAATTAAAAACAGCAAATACCATGATGAATCTCGATGCTAGCGAACGCTATCTGCTGTTTCTAAAACTTTATCCCGGACTGGCAAATCGCGTTCCCTTAGTGATGCTAGCTTCCTATTTGGGTATTACTGCATCCTCTTTAAGCCGCATCCGAAAAAATATTATATAAGTATACCATGATGCTTAACACCCGAAACTTATTGGTTTGAAGTGAGCTTTCTGATATCTCCCGTACTTTTGCAGTGTAAAAGTAATCTAAAACCAAGTGTGACGCCACCAATAGGAGCAAATTCGCTTTTGCTATCATAAAAATTTACACCGGGACCGACGTTGACGTTCATCCTAAAACGCTTAGATATTTCTATTTTTAGTTATATTTAGATCATGGACAAAACAAAAGAAAGAAACCTAAATCTGGTTAACGAGTATTTCGATAAGCTACGCGCAGATTTGTTAGAACTGCTTGAAAAGCACGACGACGTGAACTTAGATATGGAGCCGCTAGGTGCGGACGAAGCTTGTATGACAGGAAAATACACACCTTCCGGAACCAAAATAACCATCAAGCAGGGCGATGTAGTGAAATTTGAACTTATCGACTATAGGGATGGGGATTAAAGACACACGCCGCGGAATCCGGACAGCATGAGCTTACGAAATGCAATTAAAACTAGCCATCTAGTCTTATGGAGTGCCCATCTCCGCGCTTCTCTATTACTCTGAATAATATCTACAAGTATTAGAAGGAATCTTTCAACGATAAAACTGCTGATCTCCGTATCTTTGTTATTCGTAACAAAGCATATGGCAGTGGAAACAGGAAGAGTATCACGAAAAGATTTTTTAAAAACATCATCTATAGGGCTAGCAGGGGCATTCTTATCACCAAACATCGATCAGTCTGCGCCAAACACATCCGTCAACAAACAACGTGAAGCAGCCGCCAAGAGCGTCGCTGATACGACGCAAGTTCTAAAGAATGTGCGGTTAGAGACGGGTTTTATATACGAGAATGAACAGATCGTGGCTACACAGACCGATCTATTCACTATTCGGATTGAAAATGGCAAGATCAAAAGCATCTCGCCAAATGATAAAAATCAAGTAGGAACCGATGCATCGGGCTGGCTGATGCTGCCATCCTTTAAGGATATGCATATCCATCTGGACAAAACATTCTACGGCGATAAATGGCAAGCAATCGGTCCACGATCTAATGGGGTGAAAGGAATGATTGAATTAGAACAAAAAATCCTACCCGAATTGTTGAAAAATTCCACGTATAAAGCAGAAAAACTGATGGAGCTACTTCAATCATACGGTACCAACTTCGCCCGTAGCCACGTCAATATAGAGCCGACATCCAAATTACAGTCTTTAGACAACCTGCAGAAAGCATTGGAAAACAAAAAGCAATCATTCGGCGCAGAAATAGTTGCCTTTCCACAGCACGGAATCTTCTACACAGACTCCGCTTCTTATCTTAAAGAAGCTGCGCAACTAGACATTGATTTTATAGGTGGTCTTGACCCCTACTCTATTGATGGATCGATAGAAAAACCCGTTGATTACATGGTGCAATTAGCATTGGATTACGGCAAAGGCATTGACATCCATCTTCACGAGTCTGGCAAGACAGGCGTGCAGACGATCGAATACCTGATTGATAAGGCAATCGAAAATCCCGCCTTACGTCACAAGACCTACATAAGCCACGCTTTTGCACTGGCCAATATGGACAGAGCTCAGCAGGAAACTATCGCAGAGAAGCTTGCTTCCGCAGGGATAGGTATTGCTTCTTCTGTTCCGTTCGGCAATACCGTCATGCCTATCCCGACGTTACTAAAATATGGCGTAGAGGTGCTATTAGGTACAGATAGTGTTATTGATCATTGGAACACGTTCGGGTCAGGCAGTGTTCTCCAAAAAGCAAATGTAGCAGCACAGCTCTATGGAGCGTCGACCGAATTTGCACTATCACGGATGCTGCGTTTGCCGACCGCTGGAATACTTCCATTGGATGACCAAGGTGTACAACAATGGCCAAAAGAAGGAGATTTGGCCAGCTTTGCATTGGTCGACGCCTCCTGCTCCGCCGAAGCAGTATCTCGTATTTCTCAAGTGAAATCACTATACTATGAAGGACACCAAGTTTTTATTTAAGTCGCAAATTGCGACTTAAAGTTGGGGTGGACGTAGAAAAGCAAGCTATCAAGATGAGCATCCGTATAATAGATGCATTGCTGATGCAAAAGGGATTTTCGACGAGCGACCGTCTTATTGAATTAAATGATATCAATAATGCAATCGGAAAGAATAGTTGACTCCCTACAAAAATGCAATGGAAACATAACCTTCCATCGACTTAAAGGTGAAGGCCACGGTATCCAATATCTCTATGAACACAATCCAGAAATCTATAAATGGATGTTAAAGCAGAGGAAAACAGCAAATAGTAAGTAGATCAATTGCGCCGTCATTTTGACTTTCATAGGGTTTCATCAATTTATCTTATCTGTCAAGATTTCATACAGGCTCTTCCTGGCAATTTACAGGTATACAGGGTTTACAGCTAGTCTGGCACTGAATAACGAACTTCAATTATTTGCCTAAGGCTTAACGACTAATTCCGATTGCTAGATCAGCATATTTACTGATGTTGGAAATATTATTCCATCCATTCCCAGACACTATGATATTGATCTAAGCTGTTCGCATAATCTAAAAAACCTCTGTAAAAATCATGCTCCCCTATTGTAGCGCTATCACCAATAACGATAAGTTTTTTCTTGGCTCTGGTCATCGCTACATTCATACGTCGAATGTCTGCTAAAAATCCAATCTGCTGGTTCGTATTACTCCGCGTTAAAGATATATATATAATATCTTTCTCCTGACCTTGAAAGCTATCAATTGTATGAACTTGAATAGATGGCTGAATAGAAGCTAATAACGCATCAGTTAGGATAATTTCTTTCAATAAGATAGACTGCTGACGGTAAGGCGCGATAACACCAATACTCGGAAAATCATGTGCGGTATATTTTTTAGACAAGCTTATAACTGTATCCATTAGATGTCTGTAGACAAACAGCGCTTCTTCCCTATTTGAAATCGCATTATCCTCAATCGTTTCTTCGTATCCGGCACCAGCCGTGTCAATAAAAACTACGGGCTTACTATCATCGATCAAATGCCAATCTGCAACTGCTTTGGAAGCAGTCAATTTGCCAGCATAAAGCATCTTAGAGGGGTAAAACATAATCTGTTGATGCATTCGATATTGTACATCTAATAAAAATACAATATCAGGAAATCGAGTAAACAATTTCTCAAACAATGTTATATATAGCCCCTGGTCCGACTTGAGCGAAGACTTAATTGTTGGAGGCAATTGACGATGGTCACCAGCCATAATCACGCGATTCGCTTTTAAAATCGGAACCCAACAGGCCGGTTCTATGGCCTGTCCTGCTTCATCCATGACTACGGTATGAAAGTTTCGATCGCGAATACTGGGATGATTAGCACCAATCAAGGTTGTCGTTATAACCTCCGCATTATCCAATATAGTAGTAGAAATATAATCTTGAACAGCATCTATTTCTTTTCTTATTTTCTTAGCTTCCGCAAATAGTGCTTTTCGTTGTTCACGCTCGGATCTTCCAAAATTACGTTTATATTTGTGTGCTAAATCCAAATAGGCGCTCGCTTGTTTTTCGAGTGTCTTACGTTCTTTATTCGCATGATGTGCATCGATACGTGCATCTAAAGTGAGTTGCTGTAAATGTTCAGATACACGTATCGGGTTTCCTATACGTACGACGTCTACGCCAACTTTTGCCAAACGCTCTGATAACAAATCTACAGCCGTATTACTTGGAGCAACGACTAGTATTTGTTTTTTGTTATTTTTTAATAACGCGCTAATTCCTTCGATTAACGTTGTTGTTTTTCCTGTTCCTGGAGGACCATGTAAGATCGTTAATGGATTATCAAGTAACATGGCCGAAATAGCCAAATTTTGACTAGCATTCAGTTTGGGGTTTTGATAATGAATTTCTTTTTCTTGTAATAATGTCCATGATTCTTTACCCAATAACTGCGCTACAATATTTCCTTGTTTAGGATTGGCTAGTCGTGCTTTTGCCTCTTCTAAACCCGCAAACATCTCTCGGTAGGAATACTCATCAAACAACAGATCTACCCCTAGCTTTCCTCGTCTAGCCCAATCGGGCAACTCGTCTTCCCGAATAGAAACACGCATGGTATCACGTCCTACATAGCTTATAACGCCTTCTATTCGATCTGTTAGCGGATCGTAATTAGAGAATAATGCTACGGGCATTCCAAACCTAAACTTGTGCCCTTCTTCTAAAAAATTAGTTTTTTGAATAGTAAGGTATAAATAATCGCCTCTTCCTAATTCGGTATTTGAAATAGAAACCGGAAACCAGCTTACCCCCAGCAATCGACGTTCTTGTAATGAGCTATGTAATAGTAATTTCTCGTGATGAGCAAAATCATGGTCTTTTTCTTCATTTAAAAGAGCGATTTGCTGGTCAAAGTAATTCATATTACAAATAAATAGGTTTTTTTTATATAAAAAAAACGATACCATTCAATGATGAGCAAAACGAAGGAAGAACGAGTTCAATTTTTTGAGGTCACAAATTGTGACCTCAAAAAACAGAAGGCCAAGGAGGTAATCGATATACTCCGATGACGTATGTATTATTATTTCCACCAATAGTAATAATTGTGGTTTCCGTCATACTCAAATCCGCAACGTGGATATAAATTATTGTTATTTTGCTTTACACCATTTTTCTTTACTGATTTCGTACACAAAATTCAATCGTGATGTTCCGTCAGCATAGGTTACTATTTCCTCGGTAATTTTAGCTGCACCAACACGCTCAATGGCTGTCTGTGAACGGATATTATTTGCCCCGATATGGAAATATACTTTTGAAACGTATTGAAAAACATAATCCAGCATTGTAGCTTTTACCAATTTGTTTATCCCCTTGCCCCAATATGAAACTGCGTAAAATGTATAACCGATAAAGATACTTTTTTCTAGATCATTGGAATTGTATAGCCGTGTGCTTCCAATAATATTTCCTGTTGCTTTATCTACGATTTTAAAAGCACCCTTGCTTTGCAATGCTTCGTCAAAAAACGTTTTGAACACTTCCTTTTTCCAGCGATCATTATTAGGGTGCTGCTCCCAAATTTTCGGGTCGGATGCTACGGCATACAACGCATCAAAATCTTTTTTCTGCAGAGGATAAAGGATTACTTTTTCATTTTCCAATATGAGCTGTCTATTGATATTCATTTTCTTAACATATTAAAATTCGTCATAATTTATCTTAATACTGTCACTTATAGAAACGGATACACAAGCCAAAATCAAACCTTGCTGTATATGAGCTTCAGATAGGACAAAATTCCGTTTTAACCGTACTTCGCCCTCCTCCAGTTTGCATACACAAGTGCCACATGTACCTCTACAACAAGAATGTGGAGCATCAACTCCGGCGTTGAGCATTGCATCAAGCAAAGGTATCTGTTTATTCCATAGGATATGCTGTGTAGTACCGTTCAGTGTTAGTGTTACTTTCACGTGATCCGATTGCTCGTTTTGGGATTCAACAGGGTTGATTTCTTCGTTTACACTCATATTGCATTTAATTTTTTTATCATTTCTGAGACAATAATGTATAAAGCCCGAAAAAATCTTGTTGCTTTCGGGCTTTTATATGGAGATTACTTCAAATCTTCTATTGAAGCACCAAAGTTGATATGTAACACATTACCGTTAGATAAGACCAATGCAGGAACAGATTTTACACCTGCATTTTCTGCATTTTTCAATTTTGTTTTATCTGTACCTAAATGGACTACTTCAACCTGATTTTCAGGAATAAGATTTAAAATATCCTTTTCTGCGCTTACGCATACAGCACAGCCTGCGTGATAAAAAATTGCTTTTGTCATTTTACGTTGTTTTAGAATTATGTTTAATGTTGATAGACTTCCTTATTAATAGCTGAAAGTATACTATCTAGTTCCGCTATTTCATTTTCGTTAAGTGGCTTCAAAGGGCTTCTCAAACCACCTCCACCTA
Source organism: Sphingobacterium corticibacterium (assembly GCF_004208525.1). Lineage (GTDB taxonomy): Bacteria > Bacteroidota > Bacteroidia > Sphingobacteriales > Sphingobacteriaceae > Sphingobacterium > Sphingobacterium corticibacterium. The sequence goes on from NZ_SGIT01000001.1 coordinate 1,685,236, forward strand.
TTTCTAACAAATCTAAACCAGCCTTTATGGAACGAGGCAGCCCTTTTGCCACGATGAATTTTAGCAAATCAATCTGTTTATAGAATATTCTTTGGGCTTTTACCAAATCGTTCTCCTGTATAGCATCATAAAGAGCGATATTAAGTTCGGGTATGAGATTAGGGGCTGCCGTACACCAACCTCTCGCTCCGGCTGAAAAAGCAGAAAGTGCTAACGGGTTAGAACCGTTGAAAAATGCGACGTCATCTCCTAATTCTTTTTTCAGATAATGCATACGCTGAACATCTCCTGTACTTTCTTTTATCATCGTCACATTCGGAATTTCCAATAAACGTTTTAATAATGCGGGAGACATATCCACACCTCCTGTTGCAGGATTGTTATATGCCATTATCGGAATGGAAATTTTGGAAGCAACAGTATCATAATGTTTCACAATTTCATCATCGGTTAATTTCCAATAACTCATCGGAATAATCATTACTGCCGTAGCACCTGCTTTTTCGGCAAATTGTGCGTGATAAACAGTTTTATCCGTAGTAAGGTTGGAAACACCTACCAATGTAGGTACCCTGCCATCAACCTGTTGCATTGTTGCTTCGGTTATGGCCTCTTTTTCCACATCATGAAGATAAGGCATGACACCTGTACTTCCCAATGGAGCGATACCGTGAGAACCTGTTGTTACCAATCGTTCTACTTGTTTTTTGAACAGTGGAATATCAATATTCTCGTTGCTGTCAAATGGTGTAATCGGGTATGCGATTACGCCTTTAAATGGTGCGTTATTCATATTTTTAGTTAAAAATCTCTTCCTTCTTCTTCACGCAATGCTACGCCTAAGTTTTGCAGTTGAGGTGCATTTTCGCAAGCAATGTATTTTGCGGATTCAGTTTCACTTAAATTTTGGTGCTGATGCCAAGCCCAAGAAGGGATATAAACGGCGTCGCCTGCTTCCCATTCCACAATTTCGTCTTCTACTCTTGTCCAGCCTTTACCCTCAATAACATATAAAACTGTTTCGTAAGTATGTCGGTGTAAATGTGTTTTCTGTCCGGGCAATAAGCCTCCGATGGTCATACTTACATTCTTACTCGGTAAGTCCACAAAGAAAACAGGATGTTTTCTTTCTTCCGAAAATTGGTTGTGTACACCTGCGTTTTCAACGTTTTTGTGAATGACGTGTGAAGGTTTCACAAAAGTGGGTCTTGCAAATGTTTGATGAAAATCTTTAGAACTGAATTGTTTTTGCGCTGCATGGATTGATTTTTTTACTTCTGCCTGATTTGTTTCTACTTTTGACATAGTTTCACTTTTTTACTGTTATTTGCACTATTGCAATACAAAAGTATTGTATCTTTGGACTATATAAATGATACAGTTTTAACAAAAATAGATAGTCCAGATGCTGAGAAAATGGAATTTTGAATTACAATTGGATGAAAAATCAGATAAAGCCATTTATCTGCAAATAGCTGATGCTATCATAAAAGATATTCATTTAGGAAGATTAAAACCTAGAGATGCATTGCCGGGAAGCAGAAATTTAGCACAACTTCTAAAAATCAATAGAAATACAGTTGTAGAGGCTCTAAACGTACTGCTTATTGAGGGATGGCTGATTTCTAAAGAAAGGCAAGGTACTTTTGTTGCCGATACATTACCCGATTTTAAGGAAGTGCAAAAAAATAAGCCTTTAACTCCTGTCCTAAAAAACAGAGAGGGTTCACAATATCATTTACAGTTTGATGACGGAAGCCCTGACAGTAAAATTGCACCTATTACCGAATTGGCAAGGGCATACCGCCAAGTCTTCAACCAAAAAGCAAGGTGGCAGATGATGGGCTACGGTAATGAATTGGGAGATTTGGAATTCAGAAAAACTATTGTTCAAATGCTCAATCATCAAAGAGGTATGCAGATAAACGAACGAAACACCTGTATCACTCGTGGTAGTCAAATGGCGATGTATCTAACGGCTCAATGTCTGTTTACAAAAGGTGATTATGTACTTATTGAAAATCCAGGTTATCAACCTGCTTGGAAAGCCTTCGAAAATGCAGGTGCAAAACTTTTGCCTGTAAGTGTGGATAAAGAAGGTCTGAAGATTGATGAGGTAATTTCTTATCTGAAATCGGGAAAAAAAATAAAGGCAATCTATGTTACACCGCACCGTCAATATCCTACTACGGTAACATTGAGCCTAAAGAGAAGACTGGAATTGATAGGGATTTCTAACAAATACAGTTTCACGATTATTGAAGATGATTATGATAATGAGTTTCATTTTGGGTATCGCCCCGTATTGCCTTTGTCGAGCTTTACGGAGTTGAAGAACTACGTTTATATTGGTACAATGAGTAAGGTTGTTGCACCCGCCTTACGTATCGGTTATTTGGCAAGTAACGACGGTGATTTGATTGAACAGGTGGGTAGTTTGCGAAAGATTATTGATGTACAAAGTGACAGCATAATGGAACAGGCGGTTTTGCAACTTATCAAGGACGGCACCATAAAACGGCATATCAAAAAATCAACCAATCACTACAAGGCCAAAAGAGATTTTATGGCAACTGTGCTGAATAAATATCTCTCAGACAAAGCAACTTACGCAATTCCCGACGGTGGTTTAGCTGTTTGGGTTGTATCCAATAAACAAGTGGACTGGTTAGAAATTTCCAAAAAGCTTAAAAGCAAAGGCATCAAAATCATTACACCCGATACTTATAGTTTTGATGAAACCGTAAACGGTATAAGATTGGGTTATGGCTCGCTTTCCGAAGAGGATTTAGAAGAGGGAATTATTGCTTTGGCAAAATTACTGTGATAGGCGAACTGATTAAGACAAAATTTTCTGCTTCTGTGTAACCCACTAACTAATGATCTCCATAATTCATTGCTTTCATCCAGAATATTGGCTTTTGGTCTGGCTCATCCGATTGGATAGCAGTCTAAATAAGGCATAAAATGATTAGATTTGTGAAAGATGGAAGTAAAGATCTGTCGGCAAACAATGGATTTCCTTTCATCAAAATCCTAGGTAACGAATACAGAACGTTGAACAAGAATGATTTTTTTGTCAAAGAAAATCAGCCCTGTAATGAGGTCGCCTTCATTGCATCTGGAATCTTCCGTTCTTATTACAGCACTTCAAGTGCAGAAGATGTAACCTATTGTTTTCGATTTCCAAAAGGACTTCGGATACAACAAAGCGGGATAAATGGCTGCAAAAAATCAAATACCTCGGACAAAAACATGGATAAAACGCATCTGATTTCTCGTTAATTTAAGTCTCCTGTACGATTACGAGAAAATCTAAATAAATCAATATCTTGCCCATTGCTATCCCACCCTTTCAATATCATTAAGGTTGTTCATTTTCTTGTATTCCAAGAAGCCCTTGATATCTTCGAAGTGCTCTCTTACGCGCTTGTTGCCAAACTCGAAAACTTTCGTTGCCAATCCATCGAGGAAGTCTCTATCGTGCGACACCAAAATCAGCGTACCATCAAATTCTTGCAGGGCATCTTTAATGATATCTTTGGTTTTCATGTCCAAGTGATTGGTTGGCTCATCGAGGATGAGCACATTCACGGGCTCTAACAAAAGCTTAATCATAGCCAGACGTGTTTTTTCTCCTCCGGAGAGTACTTTCACCTTTTTGGTAGTATCGTCTCCGCTAAACATGAATGCCCCCAGAAGATCTTTGATTTTGACACGTACATCACCCAAGGCAATTTGGTCGATGGTTTCGAACACGGTAAGTTCTTCATCCAGTAACGAGGCTTGATTTTGTGCAAAATACCCAATTTGGGCATTATGCCCCACTTTTAGAGACCCTTCGTAATCAATTTCACCCATGATAGCTTTAATCATGGTTGATTTACCTTCTCCATTTCTACCGACGAAAGCTATTTTCTCTCCACGTTCGATAACCATCGAGGCTTTTTCGAACACGACATGCTCTCCGTAGGCTTTGGTGAGTTCTTCCACGATGACAGGATATTGTCCCGAACGAGGAGACGGCGGGAATTTTAGACGTAGCGCGGAGGTATCTACCTCGTCCACTTCAATGATATCCAATTTTTCCAACATCTTAACGCGGGACTGCACCTGCAATGTTTTGGAATAAGTACCTTTAAAACGATCTATAAATTCTTGCGTATCGGCAATAAAACGTTGTTGTTCTTCGTAAGCCTTCAGTTGGTGCTGGCGTCGTTCTTGACGCAACTGCAGGTAGTGAGAGTATTTTGCTTTATAGTCGTAGATACGCCCCATCGTTACCTCGATCGTGCGGTTCGTAATATGATCAACAAATGCGCGATCATGGGAGATAACGATAACAGCTTTGGCCGAATTGACCAGAAAATCCTCTAGCCACTCAATACTTTCTATATCCATGTGGTTGGTAGGCTCATCAAGAAGTATTAAATCGGGCTTTTTCAATAGAATTTTGGCGAGTTCTATACGCATACGCCATCCCCCTGAAAACTCAGCTGTCTGACGGCTAAAATCCCGCCGTTCAAAACCCAAACCTTTTAATACTTTTTCAACTTCTGCATCATAGTTGGTCTCTTCGATGGAATAGAACTTTTCGCTTAGCTCGGAAACCTGCTCGATTAACTTCATGTACTCGTCCGAGTCATAATCGGTACGGATGTTCAGTTGTTCGTTGAGCGCTTCAAGTTCGTCACGCATCCGGTAGACTTCATCAAAAGCTTTAGAGGTCTCCTCAAAAACCGTCATATTATCCTCCGTCAACAGGTGCTGAGGAAGGTAAGCGATCACCGCTTCCTTCGGCCCGCTGATATGGCCGGTAGTGGGTTTCCCTACGCCGGCAATGATCTTTAATAAAGTGGATTTTCCTGCACCATTCTTTCCCATCAGGGCTATCTTGTCATTTTCATTGATGGAAAACGATACATCACTGAAAAGGGTTGTGCCGCCAAAGGATACGGAGATATTATTTACGTCTATCACGATATGTGTCTATTTAAAAAACAGCGGCAAAGATACAGCAATATAATGGAGGTTGGATATAATTTTGTCTACACTTTTTCCATTTCTCGAATGATCGGGATTACCTTATCGCCGATCAGCTCGATGGCTTCCATCAAATATTCATGTTCCAAATTGGCTACATCCATCTGAAAGGTGAAACGGTTGATGCCTCCCAATGCTTTAGCATGTCTGATGATCTTCTCCGCTACTTCTTCAGGGCCACCCAAAACAATGGCGCCCAATGGAGAGGTCTCCCTTTCAAAATGCTCTTGGGTCAGGGGCCCCCATCCTCTTTCCTTGCCAATATTGTTCATAGCTTTGGTATAGCCAGGTAAGAAAATTTTTGTCGAAGCTGACGTAGTTGCACCTACAAATCCGGTAGAATGAAGCCCAACTTTAAGGTCTTCGAGTTTGTGTCCGGCCTCTAACCCCGACTCCCGATACAAATCGACTAAAGGACGAAAACGATGGGTCTCTCCACCAATTACGGCGACCATCAGTGGAAGGCCTAATCTTCCTGCCCGAACAAATGACTGTGTCGTGCCGCCAACGCCCAACCAAATAGGCAATTTCTCTTGAAAAGGTCGTGGGTAAATAGCCTGATCTTTAAGCGCTGGCCTGAAACGACCATTCCAATTGACGGTTTCGTTGTCTCTTATCTGGAGCAGTAAATCCAATTTTTCGGCGAACAGCGCATCATAATCTTCCAAGTTTAATCCGAACAACGGATATGCATCCACAAATGACCCCCTGCCCACCACGATTTCGGCTCTTCCTTGCGTGATCAAATCAAGCGTAGCATAATTTTGAAAAAGTCTTACGGGATCATCGGCACCGATGACTGATACGGCACTAGTAAGCTTGATGCGTTGAGTCGTACCTGCAGCCGCAGCCAAAATGACCGAAGGTGCGGAATCCAAAAACTCCTTACGGTGGTGCTCACCTATCCCAAATACGTCTAACCCTTTTTCGTCGGCAAACTGGATACGTTGCAACAATAAGCGCAATGACTCAGAACTGTTGATTTTACTACCTAAGGCGGTGAAATTTGTAGCGAAGCTATCGATTCCTATTTCTATCATTGTATGTACTTTTATAATTATTCGTATGATGCGTTATGGTTTTTGCTAGGCAAAAAGAATGACATTTTTTTTATATAGTACAAAAGTACCTATATTGCACTAACAATTTATTAGTAATAAACTAAAGGTTAGTAGCTGTATTTAGGTTACTTATAAGCAAAAGATGGATTACGCGGATACAAAATGTGAGGAAAATCTCAGAGCACTAGAAGATGCACTGTATGTTTTGGGTGGAAAGTGGCGGTTGCGAATTCTCGCGGCCATGTTTAGTGGACACAAACGATTCAACGACTTGCAGCGTACCATCCATGGTATTTCAGCGAGAGTACTATCCAACGAACTGAAACAACTGGAATTGAATGGATTATTAAAGAGAGAGGTACACGTAGATAAAACGCCGGTTGTTACAGAATATGTCTATACCGAATATGCCAGATCGATCGATAATGTCATCGTCACGTTGGCTGATTGGGGACAAAAACATAAAGAGAAAATCACAACCACCTGTCAAAATCACTAACCTGTCTTAAGTTTTGGCGACGGTGAGATTACTTATTTGCGTTAGTCTGCGCATCATCCCAATAAGGCAATACACTATGTCGGTACGGCAAATAATCTGCAGGAATATTTTCAAATGCTTCTAACATGAAGGTCACTTTCTTGTTTGCCGGCCATTCCCAATAATTTCCTTTCAAAGCAGCATCCGTTGATCGGATATTCCATTCAGGGATATTTATCATTGAGAATCCGGCGTTATCGACATATATCCCCGCCTCCCGCAATGCTTTTACATCTGTGTAACGACCTTTCAAAGTAGCATGCAGTTGGTTACCTTGTCTTTGTAAACACACGCTCTCTATAACTACGCTACTCGAATCATTGTTTTCGGGATTCTTTTCAACATCCATAATGAGCTGCAATTCTTTGATCGTGGCAATACTATCTTCTTCTGTCACAACTATCGAAAAAAGATCTTCCTGTACAACTTCAAAAGTTTGATGTACAGGATCTATTGCGACGGTAGCTTTACGGCTTAGTATCCTCGATTCTTCTATACCTACAAAGGAGGCTAGCGCAAAAAATAAAATACTGATAGTTTCCATGTTATATAAAGATACATAAATATTAGAATTGCTATAACCGGTTCGACTAATTGTAAATAATTTATTTGTAACCATTAGGACTCGTAGCGGATCTAACTGCCTTAATGATCGCAGAAAAATAGACCGAAGCTGTCTGGAGATATCTTGACTTTACTAGTGCAATCCAGACACCGACGTGTCAATAAATGGCATATCTTTGGCTGTGATTAGTTAACGCAGTACGATATGGAAAATTTAAGTTCTAAGCGATTCAAAAGGAATTTTGTGGATACGTTCCCAGGGGATGACAGTGGTGATCTGTACCCCCGCCAAACGCCAGGAGTTTTATATAGCAAGGCAGTACCTACAGCTGTACGGAAACCCAAACTTATCGGTTGGTCCGCCGAGTTAGCAGATAGCTTGGGTATCGCGAAACCTGATCCAGATGACATACAAATTCTAGGCGGCAATCTCATCACCCCGACGATGTACCCTTATGCAGCCTGCTATGCGGGCCATCAATTTGGCAACTGGGCGGGGCAGCTTGGTGACGGCCGAGCGATCACGCTGGGCGAATGGGAGAACCCGCACGGAAATACCTGGGAGCTGCAGTTGAAGGGCGCCGGCCCCACTGCGTATTCGCGGAGAGCAGACGGTCGGGCGGTTTTGCGCTCATCGGTGCGGGAATACCTGATGAGTGAAGCGATGCATTACCTAGGTATCCCTACTACGCGGGCATTAGCACTTGTTACCACGGGCGAGCTTGTGACACGCGACATGTTTTACGATGGACATGCGGCAGATGAGCCTGGAGCCATTGTTATGCGTACAGCACCAAGCTTTTTACGTTTCGGTAACTTTGAAATGCTTGCCGCCAGGAACGAGATCGACAACCTCACACAGCTAGTGAACTGGACGATCGAACGCTTCTATCCGCATATAGAAGGTGACGAAAAGGTACTCCACTGGTTTGGAGAAGTCGTGGAACGTACAGCAACTATGATCGTTGAGTGGCTGCGGGTAGGTTTTGTACATGGGGTGATGAACACCGATAATATGTCTGTGCTTGGTCTAACAATTGATTATGGGCCTTTTTCTTTTCTGGACAACTACGACCCGGATTTTACACCGAATACCACCGACTTACCGGGCAAAAGATATGCTTTCGGTAAGCAAGCGAATGTGGTTTACTGGAACCTAAGCCGTCTGGCGAATGCTTTAGTACCGCTGATTTCTGACACCGGCCAATTAGAAAGCCAACTGAGAAGATATGAAGACTTTTATTGGAGTAAGTACTACGCGATGATGGCAAATAAGCTGGGTATGGACGGTATAAACAACGATAATGACGTAGAGTTCGTGGGCGAATTCGAGAAGGTATTGGCTGCTATCCAGCCGGATATGACGATATTTTATCAGCTTCTGATTGATTTGCCGACAGAATTGGCCACAGAGAAAGAAATGCTTAACTTCTTTAGGAGCAGTCTCTATGGCGATCCTGAACCAGCGGATGTCACCCAACTTTACACGCTCATCACGAACTACCAAGCGCGTTTAAGAGCGAATACCTGCACAAGAGAGGACAGCTTACTGCGTATGCGAACAGCCAATCCTAGGTTTATTTTAAGGAATTACTTGCTTCATATGGCCATAGAAGAATTACAAAGAGGCGAAAACAACCTTTTTTTAAAATTACAGCGAGCTCTTAAGGATCCGTATTCAAAAAGCCACGATGAATTCTTTGCGATACGCCCGGGTTGGGCCACACAACAGGCGGGCTGCTCGATGTTGTCCTGTAGCTCATAAATCCTGCTTACGTTAACGCTAGAAATAAAGTGATACGAACAAGTTTAATTTCAAAAATTGGACACGGATTATTTACCATTTGGTAAATGCAGCATTGTCGGAAAAGGGTATATTTCGCCATGGATACAATGATCGACTTCTTTTACAATTTGGGGTGCTTAATAAACAGCAGATTGATCTTATATTAAGCAAACCGCAGGCTTTAGAATTAAAAAAGGATGAATATTTCTCGGAGGCCGGAAAGGTTCCAAAACATTTGGGATTTGTATTAGAATACAAAATTTAGCAACCAAGAAAAAACCTTGACAAATACGACTTCCACAGAAAAATCAAGCTATTCATTGTTTCCAACTGACTTTGCCGTTTTTATCGAACATTTCGAAAGACGGGTTGCCCAAGCTGTCGACCTTTAAAATAATCCGCGGTACTTCATTGTTATCTTTCATGACCAAAGACGCATTCCCGTTTTCCGTGATTAGATTGATACGGTTGATATTTTGGCCGGGTTGACCAGACAGGTCTTTGTCATTAATCATCAGGCCAGCCCTGAAGTAATTGTCATGTTTGTTATCTTGTGCCAGAATACCGATCGCGTCAGCGTTCTGATAGTCAAATGCCAATGCATTAAGGTTAGTTTCATCATTATCTGTAATGGCAAGTCCACCTCTTTCGTCTCCGTTTTTATCATAAAATATAAGACCTGCTGGTGCGTAAGCCCTTTGAAACTTTTTCCCGTCGATTATTGGTTGCGGAATATGGTCTACGTTCGCAATAACGATTCGGTTCTTGCCTGTCCCATCCTTGATGTCAATCCGATCGGCCGAGATAATACCGTGTTTGCTATTCAGAAATATATACCCTACAAATACCAGAAGAATGATGTTCAAAAGGACAAGAAGGGATAAAATTAACTTGAGGGGTCTAGATATTGTTTGCATAGTTAGAAAAGGATTGTATTTAATTAAGATGACAAATATATAAATTGTCGTTCACATTTTGATACCCCCCTACCCTTGACGTGTGGCCGATTATTAGTGATCATCTGAATATCAAAAAGCTTGCATTATCCATCACAGCGAGATTAAATTTTTGTATTCTCAAAATCAGATTATATCTGAACTAATCAGAACGGAGAAATTCGGAGGAAGCCCCAGAAGTATTGCTTACAATTCCATCGAACAAACCAGAAATATTGCTACCGTACTGGTAAAATTGGAAAGTCAATATTTAATCTTTCATTCTTTGATAGTCTGTGTTCAAGAAAAAAATGAGAACTGGAAAATAATAAACAACATTCCTACGATAGAAGCGAAGAATAAAAGAAATATACATTAAATTTTCGGAGCTTTATGGAATATAATCATCTTTGACATCTAAAGTTAAAAATTGAATATGAAGATCACCAATATCTTAACGCCGATATGCCTGCTGATTGCGAGCTGTAGCGGAGGACGCATGGAGCAACATGGTGTCGCGGCATCTGCCGACCTTGCTATCGAAGAGATGGCTGTCCCGAATATGGGTGGCGAGAGTATCCAAAGTAGATCATCCCGCCCTGTAGCAGAACCTGAGAAAACGGGAGAAGCCACACCTGTGCAAAATGAGGTGAAGATCATCCGTACCGGCAATATTTCTATTGAATCTAAGAACATCTCGGAAAGCAAAAGCAACCTTGATAAATTGATCAAAAGACTCGGTGGATATTACGAACAAGAGAATACGACTACCGGAAATGGTTACACAAGTTTTGATCTCACCGTCCGCATTCCTCAAAACAGTTTCGACTCGCTGATTACGGATATAGAAGGCGGCAAGGATAAGGTGACGAACAAATCTGTTCGGGCAGACGACGTGTCGTTGCAGTACTATGACCTAGAGTCCAGACTAAAAAGCAAGCGCGCATATCTTGACCGCTACCAAAAGATGGTGGCAAGCGTTAAGTCTGTCAAAGAGCTGCTGGAAATTGAAGAACAGATCCGACAATTACAGGAAGAGATCGATAGTACGGAAGCTACCCTAAGAAACCTGAGCGGACAGATCCAGTACAGCACGATGCAGGTCAGCCTATTCGAATATCAAGCGAACCTGCCCTCTGGCAGTAATTCTTTCTGGGTACGCACGAAAGAAGCTTTTGCTTTCGGCTGGAACCTGATTGAAAATATCGCTCTAGGCATCATCGGCGTGTGGCCAATTATGCTGATTACCGTTGTGGGTGCAACAGCATGGAGAGGTTATAAGAAACGGAAAAGAGGGTGAAGCGTAAATTAACTTGTCGTAATAGGCATGTATAGTACTGAATATATAGTAGAAAAAATGGTAGAATACGCGCGGTGAAAAGAAACCGATAAAAGACTAATTTGACGAAATTTGATATAGCAGCTGAAAAAATGTTTAATTTCGATTATAAAATCAAATAGAATGGTCGAAGAGTAATGGTAATTGTATTTCCCAAAATTTATCAGACGTGCCGTCTACATATTTTAGATGCTTAAACATAGTATAGATTTATTGTTTCGGACTAATCTGCTTACCATCCCAAGAATACTTCTGTCGATGTTTAGTCTCCGAATATTGCAACTCCTCCGCTTCATAATCGATGACCTCTCCCTGAACAATGTCTTTAATGATTAGTCCGGGTTCTAAGTGATGCTCTACAGGAAACAGTATCTTCTCTTCATAATAGCTTACGCCGGCATCACTGACAGAACTCTTCGAAAACATATCCACAAAATTTTCTCCGTTCCATCCAAGGTAATAGTGTGTGGTAGGAATTCCACAGGCTTCACCATGGAAACCAACCCTATGAATATATTGCATCCCTTCTAAACCCATATTGGGCAAAAGTTTGCTTTCTGTATATGTTTGACCATTCCTATAGACAGAGTAATGACTTCTGCCCATCAACTTGTTATCTGGGGTCAAATACTTCACCTCGCAGATGTACGCGTTCCCACCATATTCCGAAGGCTTTTCGTAGCGTAATAACCCGTGGATAAAATGGTTACCTTGCTCGTCAATTTGACGCCCTAAAGCCAGTAACCCCAACCACATAAAACCTTTTTTTATGTGGCCATTTTTTTCATATTGAACCTCGTGCCAAGGAGCTTCATACCCACGAATAGTACGTTCGTTATAGCCATCACTCATTATGAGCAGCATGGTTCCGTGCGTTAATGAATCTAAAAGATTCCCATCTGTATCGGGATAGTCTCGAATATACGCGATATCTGCAAAAACATATGCTGTATCTCCTTTCTGCTTGTTCCATAAGTTATATCCCTCATAGACCTGATAAGCGACTGGTGTATCCAACTGTGCATACGCCGCGAATGAAACCAGCATAGAGAATAGTAGGTAAAATCTCTTCATCACTCAAAATAAAGGAAAATATAAAAATAGTACAATAGCTAAATTCCAGTAATTTTAGTTCTTTCTATAATCTTAACAAGGGTATTGTTTTTAACCTTAGTTAGTTTATAGGACTAACGACATGGGTTGTCTCGACTTTAGTTAAATTTAAATACACAACTAAGCATTAACCGTGATGGACTCGTCCCAATAATAACTATCTGGATACATCCGCTCTCCAAAAATAGCTGTACCGACACGTATTATGGTGGCACCTTCTTCAATAGCGATTTCCAGATCACCACTCATACCCATCGAGAGTTCCTCCATTTCAACTTCTGGAATATCGAGATCGATCAGCCGCTGTTGTATTGATTTAAGCAGGCGAAAGCACGGTTTTACATGTTCTGGGTCTGCGCTAAGGAGACCGATGGTCATTAGTCCCTTAATTTTCAGCGTTCCGAGTTTCGCCACTTCCCGAACTAACGTAATGGCATCGTCCGGATGTACACCAAATTTACTATCTTCATTTGATGTGTTGACTTGGATGAGCACTTCCATGGTCTTCCCTTCAAACAACAGTCGTTGATGCAATTTTTCGGCCAGCTCCAAACGATCAAGCGATTGGAGGCAGGACACCTCATATTTCAACACTTCCTTGATTTTGTTTGATTGCAGGTGTCCGATAAAATGATTGATATGCGGTACGGCCGTCAATGTATCGTACTTTTCTTTGAGCTCTTGCACTTTATTCTCTGCTATGAGAGTCTCTCCGGTACGTAGCGCCATAAGTATTCTTTCTGCTGGAACGGTTTTCGTTGCCAATAACAATTTTACATCATGCGGACACCTACCACTCTTGATGCAGGCTTTATGTATCCTATCTTTGATGACGCAGATATTTTGAATTATGTTTTCCATTTAACAGCAATCTTAAGTTCTGTGAAGCATTCTCGTTGACACCGTTATCCTATTTCCAAAAATTGATCTGACTAATCGCTACGTTAATCTGAGTAACTCAATTGTCTGTAAAGAATTCTTGCAAACGTTGAAAAGTTTCATTTTTTACACGATGTTCTGACATGTGCGCTATTTCCGCTGCACTGGAGTAGTTCTTTCAAAATACAGCTACAGTAAGAACCGTAGCTGTATTGTATATGTTACCCTTTTACATCTTCTAAAGAAGCTCCAAAATTTATATGTAACACATTTCCATTTTCAAGCACTAAGGCCGGAACAGACTTAACGCCAGCTTTTTCAGCTTTCTCAATAGCAGTTTTTTGCTCTCCTAAGTGGACAACTTCTACATCTGCCGGATTGATTAGGGTTAAGATATCCTGTTCAGCGCTCGTACATACAGGACATCCTGCGTGATAAAAAATTGCTTTTGCCATGATTGTATATTTTAATAAATTATTGACTTAGCACAAATATAGCTGACACACTCATGTCCACGCTGATACAGTTTAGCAATTTGTAGATAGTCCAGACCATAAGCTATTGACTTAGCAAAAATGGCATCAACATTCCTATATTTGGACTATCGGAAAGATCAAAAACATAGCGTGATGTTGTTAAATTCTATCGATAAAAGACTAAATTTAAGCATTGAAAAACACTAGAATAAATAAAATAGATATTATGGCTGAACCTAATTCTCAAAAACTAAAACACGAGCAAATACAGTACATTGAATTTCTATCAAAAGATATTGTTCAAGCCAAAGCCTTTTATACCAAATGTTTCGGTTGGAAGTTTACAGATTATGGAGCAGCGTACACCGCCTTCGCAGGTGACTACGTTGATGGTGGCTTTACTTATGGAGAACCCGTTAACGGTACTGTCTTAGTCATTCTCTATACCGAAGATATTGAAGCGACTAAAAATAAAGTAATAAGTGCTGGGGGCACTATTGTTAAGGATATTTTCAGCTTCCCCGGAGGGAAACGCTTTCAATTCACGGATTTAGACGGTTACGAACTCGCTGTTTGGACGGAATAGCATCCAAACGAGACAAACAATTCGTTGTAAAACTACTAATAAATTGGTTCATGGATATTATAAAAAAAATAGCACTGACGATATTTTTAGCCTTTACAAGCCTCTTAATGTATGGGCAATCTAAGCAAAAGGCTATTAATGGGCTCGAAAAACAACCTATTTTATTTATTGATAGCATCCAAGTTGATAAATCAGAAATGCAAAAATATAATGCTGACCAAATAGCGTCGGTATCAGTCGTTAAAGACAGTGTAACATTAGGGATATTTGGTAATACGGCTGATGCTGTCATATATGTCGAAACCAAGAACTTTTGCCGGCAGCGCTTCGTAAATTACTTCGCATCAAAATCAATCGAATTCAAAAAACTGTTCGAATCATTAGGAGATGATAAAAGCTTTCAATACTTTCTCAATGGATATATCCTAAACGCGAATTATGAGTCAAACCTTGCTGCTATTAATGATAATGTTTTCCTATCGCTCACGATCATAGATCAAGATGAGCTAGAAAAGAAACATAATGGTATCATAGATAAATCGTATGGAATACTGATTATGACCGATAGTCCTGTAGACTTCTTTGAAGGAGAAAAGTAGAAAATCGCTTTAGATTCTATTTTATCTCTCGATATGGACGTGTGTCTCCATTTTTCGAGGCTGTGAATTTTTAGAATTTATGACTTAGACGTAAAAATCAGTCCATATCGAATGTACCATCGGGGACATAGAAGAACTCCAATTCTTTTTTATCCTGAATTTGGCGACATCCCCCATTTTGAAGCAAAATAGTCTGTGTAGCGATATCAAGTACGTTCCGGTAATTATGATCGGAGATCACGAATCCTTTTTCATCTTTAAAATGTATTATTAAATCTGTTATATATTGTACATATACCGGCTCAAGTCCTGTAAAAGGCTCATCCAAAAGTAGAAAGTCCGTCGGTTGGTATATTAGTAAGCATATTTCTAAATAACGCAACTCCCCACCCGATAATTGATAGACCTTTTTATCTTTTAGTGTTTGAATCCGATTATCGTCTAATAATCTCTGTCTTAAGGTCGCACTTTTAACCAAGAGCCAAATTAAATAGGAGACTCTTTCATGTGTTGGAAGGAAGGAATGCTGAGGAAGGTAGCCAATTTTAGATGTTAGATAGGGTTTTTCAATTTTTTTACCATTCAATAAAATATAACTATGTTGAGCTTTTAAGGTGCCAAAAATTATTCTCATTAACGTAGACTTACCGCAACCGTTACGTCCTAATAATCCAATTATATCACCTGTCCTACATTTCAAATAGGCTCCTGTAAGGATCGGACGATTATTTACATAACTAAACTCAACAGAGTCGATATATAGCTCCTTTACATCATCCATAATTTTTCTATTACTAGATAGAGGGCTAACACAAATAATAAATTAAAAAAGAAACCATATATGTATACACGAAAAAGAGAAATTCCCAAGTTAAAATACATATATTTTGTTTTCTTTCCAAAATAATCAAATGCAAAAATCGAAACAATATATCCTACAGTTGTGAATATTAAAGAAAAAGCAGAAAAGAAGGGAATTTTAGAATAGGAAACTAATTCAGGAACAAATGCTGCAAATAATATCGAAAGAGCAAAATTAACCCCAAAAATATTCTTAAGATAGTAAATATATAGTCTCATTAAATTACGGTTTGGAAACCCACCCTGTGTATAGCGGATCTATCGATACAACACGGTTATCGCCAGCTTTTACAAAAAAAGTCGTCAAAATTCAACCGATACATTTATCCATTCGGCATCGAAGTCTGCATTATATTTTTTGTAGAACTCGATTGCCGGTTTATTCCAGTCCAATACCTGCCATATCATTCCATTATATCCTTTGGTTTTGCCATATGCAATTAATTCGTCCAAGAGCATTTTTCCTATTCCCATTCCACGCATCCCTTCGGTTACTATTAAATCTTCTAAATACAGACGACGTCCACTCCAGGTTGAATAGCGGTCATAGTGTAAGGCAATCCCGACTATTATTCCATTTACCTCAGCTACTAATGCGCCCCAAACCGGTTTATTTCCGAATCCACATTCTACCATCTCTGCTAATGTGACGATCACTTTTTCGGGTGCCTTTTCGTATAAAGCGAGCTCTTTAATCAATTCTAAAATTCGGGGACAATCTTCTCGATTCGCTTGTCTTATCGTTATGTTTTGCATTTAATTCTAAGAAATACGGTCTATTGTTTTAATAACAGTGCAAATCTACGAATTACCCAATCATATCCTCATAATCGACAGCTACATTTTACCATTATGTCCAGAATTATTATCTTTATGCTGCTTAAAAAAATACAATTTACTGCACCCAATAATAAACAATAATGAATATCTACAAAACGACTTTTCTTATCATCTTTTATTATTTACTCAACCTATCATTCACCACACCTTTGCGTGCGCAGCCAGCCACAATTGCCGGCGATTTTCCCGACCCCACGGTTATACGTGCAAATGGTCAATACTACGCTGTAGGTACTTCTAGTGAATGGGCGCCGCATTTCCCAATTTATACCTCTAAAAATCTGTTGGATTGGCAACAGGTAGGGTTTGTGTTTTCTTCGGCACCGGAATGGACTGCATCTTCCTTTTGGGCACCCGAGTACTTTTATCACAAGGGAACATATTACCTGTATTATTCGGCTAAACGTAAAGACGACGGTGTATCCTGTATCGGTGTAGCCACCTCCCGTTATCCCGACCGTGATTTTGTAGATCAAGGCATTGTCGTGGCGTATGGAACGGAGTCTATAGATGCTTTTGTTGTCCGGGAGGACAATCAGCTGTATATGACTTGGAAGGCTTACGGATTGGACACCCGCCCTATTGAACTGGTTGGCGCTAAGCTTTCTGATGACGGACTCAAATTAGAAGGCGAACCTTTCTCCTTATTACAGGATACCGCACGTGTAGGTATAGAAGGACAAAGTTTTATCAAGCACAACGGTTATTATTATATGTTTTATTCCGCGGGTGCCTGTTGTGGCGTTTCCTGTGATTATCATGTACAAGCCGTACGGTCCAAATCCGTAATGGGTCCTTATGAACGCGTTGGTACAGACTTCCTTCTTAGTGAAAACGAAAATTGGAAATGTATGGGGCACGGTACATTTGTGCATAATCCTGAAAAAGAGCTTTATTATCTACTGCATGCTTATAATAAAGTAGGCGGCGTCTATACTGGGCGTGAAGGACTACTTGCAAAACTCCAGTGGACGAACAAAGACGAGCCGCGGTTTGATCTGGTAGAGCACAAGGATGTACCACAGCGTCACGATCCCTCGTTTGACCTAATCGCTACAGGTCAGTATAAACCTTTCTGGCAATGGGATTTTCAGTACGCTGCTCCTTCTTTTACAACATCTGACGAAGGTTTGCGCTTATCGGGAACAACAAAAAGAAACAATAAATTGGGTGTTGCATTGACTAAGCGGCCCACGCAGCTAGCTTATACCTTGGGTACCGAGATTGACCTATTGGGCAGTAGCAATACTGCAACCAAAGGACTTATATTATATGGCGACCATGAGCGCGCTATCGGGCTTAGCGTAACTGGTAAAAAAATACAGCTTTGGACAATGGCTCCCAACAACCGAACCATGATTGCTGAACAGGAACTACCTGCAGATTATAAAAAATTGGCATTAAAAATCACGATAGCTCCCTCACTTGAGTGCCGTGCTTTCTTTGGGCAATCTGATTATTGGATCCCTATAGAAAGCCCCAATGGCCCCGTCAGCATCGAAGGCATCGCTCCATGGGACCGCAGTCCTAGACCAGGTTTGTTCTTTAACGGCGAAACAACAGAATCCGCCCTTTTTACCCGTTTTTATATAGATACAAAGCCCGCAGGTGGTTAAAAGCTTGCGGTCGATTTTAAATACGGAGCTATCATTCCTGCGGTGTATTTTTATTGTCCAGCTGATTATTCTGCGGGTATTTTTGACATATCCATATAAAAAATCTCCCAGGTGTGTCCGTCAACGTCTTCGATGGTACGCTGTTGCATAAAGCCATAATCTTTCATTTCGCTGGGCTCGGTTCCTCCTGCGTTCAATCCACTTGTCACGATTTTATTCACTTCGTCAATGTTGTCAACCGATAAAGAAAAAAGTCCGGCAACGTTGTTTTTTGTATCTGCAATTGGTTTGGTCGCAAATGTTGCAAATTTTTCGTGTGTCAAAAGCATCACAAAAATATGGTCACTCCATACCATACATTTTCCACTTTCGTCCGAAAATTGAGGATTATTCGTAAAACCCAACGCCGTATAAAATTCCACTGACTTTTGTAAGTCTCTTACTGCTAAGTTGATAAAAACTTGTTTTGCCATTTTATTGCTATTTAATTGTTAATGGTATATTGTAAGCCAGCTTTCTAGGGACTGTCTGTTCCAAATTAAACCATCTAAGTTTTTCACAAGTTATTATATTTCAGATTTTGTCAGCTTGTCTTATGGCAAGAAATCATTCTATACCGCGGTTTTCTTACCCATTGATATCCACTCTGCGAGACTTTATTAATTACAAATTTTGACATAAATAAAGCGACATTCTATCTTTTCCTTTTTGCATAACAAAGCATAGATTGCAGAAAGTTTTACAAACGCTTCAATGGAAAGGTTTGGAATTGCAGTATTTTACGGATATCATTTTGGTTCTGATAACATTTCTCTAGAAGAACGGATACCCAAAAGCATGTCGTGTTGATTTAATGACATTCGTATGTCACTGTGAAAAATAAAAATATGCAATTTTGCCTAACAGTGTTAAATAATTTTATGTAATTAAAACATGGGTAGCAAAGAGCGTATTCAGCGACTTAAAGATGAGAATCGAAATTCCATTTTGGAAGCGTCCCTTCAAATTGTTAAAGAAGAGGGGTGGCAAGCACTAAGTATGCGCAAAATCGCGGATATTATCGAATATACCGCGCCCATGATTTATGAATACTTTGCAAATAAAGAAGCTATTTTAAATGAGTTAACAAAACAAGGTCATCTTTTATTGGCAAAAAGAGTCAAACAAGCCCAGGCTAACGAGAGCACGTTAGAAAAACAGCTGGAAGCAATGTGGTTTAGTTATTGGGACTTTGCTTTTGAAGAACGGGAACTTTACCAATTAATGTTTGGCGTGGGAACAGCTTGCTGTGGCGCAGACAAAAGCGAAAAAAGGTCTCCTTCTTTTGGTGACCTTATCGCGGGGGTAATCCGTGAAGTTATGGCCGAGCAACAGCCTTCAGAGGATCTAATTTGTCGAAAATATTTCACATACTGGTCTGTTATCCATGGGTTGATTTCCATTAATTTGGTTAACAAAGGAAATGGAGATGCGACCAATCAACAGGTACTCAAGGACGCTATCTATGGCATTACCCGTTCACTGAACGATTAATTTTTTTTACACAAAAACATACAACGTTAGACAATTTAACACTGTTAAATAAAATAAACATAATAAAATCTTAATAGATAAAATATAATGGTCCCATTGTAAGAATATGTAAATCTGCGATCATTAATACCCTATCTAGCCCATACAATTAAAAAAACAATATTTATTAAATGAAAAAGCAAGTTTCCATCCATTTTCAGTACGTAAAGGCTCTATCACTTAACACTGTTAGACAATTTAACCTCGTAAAAAGCTTATATATTTTAAGCGTATTTTTTTTGTACAGCTGTACTACAGGTACCAGCAAGCCCGTTATATCAGCTCCGCCTACACTGCCAGTAGTCACTTTAGACAGTGAAGACCAGATCATTTATCAAGAATATCCGGCGTCTATCGAAGGAGCTTCCATGATCGAAGTTCGACCACAAGTTGAAGGAACACTCGATCGTATTTTTGTAGATGAGGGAGCTAAAGTGCATAAAGGACAACTTTTGTTCAAGATAAATGACCGTCTTTATCAAGAACAACTCAATCAAGCGAAGGCAAATTTACAGGCAGCTGAAGCGGCTTTAGAAAATACGGCGCTAGAAGTTGAAAAAAAGACACGTCTTGTTGCCAACAAAGTACTTACTGATTTTCAGTTGAAGACAGCGGTTAGCGCTCATCAAGTTGCGAAAGCAAATGTAGAACAGGCAAAATCAGTTGTCGAAGCCGCAAAAATCAACTTAGGTTACACAGAGATTAGAGCTACCACGACAGGTTACATAGGTCGATTACTAAAGAAACAGGGCAGCTTGGTCAGTCCATTAGACAGCGAACCCCTCACACAACTATCGGACATACAGACATTGCATGTTTATTTTTCACTTGGAGAAAACGATTTCATTGCCTTTAAAAGTGATACAAAGGGAGAAACTTTAGAACAAAAATTACAACAGCTACCTCCCGTCACGCTGCTGCTATCTGATCGAAGTGTATATGAGCATACTGGAAAAATAGACATGGTCGATGGACAATTCGATAAGAACACCGGAGCAATTACACTTCGTGCTACCTTCCCTAATCCAGAAGGAGTTTTACGGAACGGTAATACTGGAAAAATTCGCTTGGAGAAACATTACTTAGAGGCATTGCTTATTCCGCAATTAGCAACGATAGAAATCCAAGATAAAATCTTCGTATACAAGTTGAACGATGACAATAAAGTAAGTCAGCAACCCATTACAATTGTTGGGAAAAGTGGCGAAAATTACTTGGTTGAAAAAGGGATAAAGGTAGGAGACCGCATTGTATATAAAGGTATCGATCTACTACAGGACGGACAAGTTATCACACCTCAAAACACAACTAAAGAAATTATTTATTAATCTCGTTAACTTCAACACAATATGTTCAAAAAATTTATAGAACGCCCCGTCCTCGCTACGGTTATATCTATCATACTTGTCATTTTAGGAATCATAGGTATCCTGAAACTTCCATTACAGCAGTTTCCCGATATTGCTCCACCCGCTGTTCAAGTTACAGCATTATACCCAGGAGCAAATGCAGAAACTGTATTACGTGCGGTAGCTCCATCATTAGAAGAATCCATCAACGGTGTCGAAAACATGAGTTACATGAGTTCAACCGCCAGTAACGACGGTTCTCTAATGATTACGGTATATTTCAAATTAGGCACGGATCCTGATCAAGCTGCCGTGAATGTACAAAACCGTGTTTCCCAAGCCACCAGTCAGTTGCCTACCGAAGTTGTCCAAGCGGGTATTACAACAGCAAAGCAACAAAACAGTTTGATCATGGTACTGGACCTCTATACCGAAGATGAAACAAAATATGATCAAACATTTATTACAAATTATGCGCAGATTAATATCATTCCAGAGCTCAAACGAATTCCGGGAGTTGGGCAAGCGATCGCCTTCGGCGGTAGTAAAGACTATTCGATGCGTGTTTGGTTAGATCCCAACCGAATGGCGACATACAAGTTGACACCAGCTGAAGTAATGGCAGCCATACAAGATAAAAATATGGAAGCTGCTCCGGGTAGGTTTGGTGAAAATAGCAAAGAGGCATTTGAGTTTATCATTAAATACAAGGGAAAACTCGACCAACCCGCCGAATACGAAAATATCATTATCCGTTCTAATACCGATGGATCTGTATTACGGCTAAAAGATGTTGCCCGAGTTGAATTGGGATCGTACACCTACGCCAGCCACACACGCATTGATGGTAAGGCTGGATTGAATATCGGCATTATGCAGTTGGCAGGTTCCAACGCCAATGAAATCCAGATTGCCATACAGGAATTTATGGACAAAGCGTCACTCAACTTTCCCAACGGCGTCAAGCATCTCGTACTCTATAATACGAAAGATGCGCTTGATCAATCTATTGACCAGGTAAAACACACATTAATAGAAGCATTTATTTTGGTCTTTCTGGTTGTGTTCTTGTTCTTACAAGATTTCCGATCTACCCTAATTCCGGCAATAGCGGTGCCAGTGGCCATTATCGGAACGTTCTTTTTTATGCAGCTTTTCGGTTTCTCCATCAATTTGCTTACCCTGTTTGCGCTCGTGTTAGCTATTGGTATTGTCGTCGATGATGCCATTGTCGTTGTCGAAGCGGTACACAGTAAAATGGAGCATACACATTTGCCGCCCAAGTTAGCCACCACATCCGCGATGGGAGAAATAACAGGTGCCATTATATCCATTACATTGGTGATGTCAGCCGTATTCCTTCCTATTGGTTTTATGGAAGGATCTACGGGGGTATTTTATCGACAATTTGCTTTCACATTAGCAATCGCTATTGTCATCTCAGCTGTCAATGCCTTGACCTTAAGTCCTGCACTTTGTGCCCTGTTTCTAAAACCTGTACACCATGGCAATACAAACGATAAACAGCTCGGTTTCAAGGATAAGTTCTTCGCTGGGTTTAACGTAGGTTTCGAAAAGTTAACACGAAATTACGTGGGGAGTCTGCGCTTTTTGGTCCGTCACAAATGGGTGGGCTTTTCGGGATTAGCCTTATTAATCCTTTTGACCATCTTTATGATACAGAGAACACCAACAAGTTTTATTCCTTCGGAAGATCAGGGTTTTATCGCAATCTCCTTATCGATGCCTGCAGGAGCATCATTGGACAGAACATCGCAAGCTTTAAAAGAAGCAGAACAACAGCTTCAACATGCTTCCTTTACCAAAACACTCAACGTGATGGCAGGATTTAATATCCTGACACAATCCACAAGTCCTTCAGCCGGTGTAGCCTTTATCCTGCTTAAGCGACACGAGGAGCGCGGAGAAATTAAAAATATCGATGCTATTATGGATGATGTTAATCAAAAATTGTCTAACATTAAGGGCGCGAATTTCTTTGTATTTACCTTCCCTACTGTACCCGGATTTAGTAATGTCGATGGCTTGGATATGGTGTTACAAGATCGTACTGGAGGCGAGCTGCAAAAGTTTAGTGACATCGGACAAGGGTTCATCGGACAACTGATGCAGCGCCCGGAAATTGCAATGGCTTTTACGACTTTTAGAGCTGATTATCCGCAGTACGAATTACTAGTTGACGACATAAAGGCGGAACAACTAGGCGTTCGGACGAGTGATATCCTCCATACGATGCAGGTCTATTTCGGTAGTGCACAAGCCTCCGATTTCAATCGTTTCGGCAAATACTATCGCGTTATGATGCAGGCTGATTTCACAAACCGTACGGAACCATCCGCCATGGACGGTATATACGTTAAAAACCAAAACGGCGATATGGTTCCCATGAGTACACTCGTTCAATTGCAACGGGTATACGGTCCCGAAACGGCATCTCGATACAATCTTTTTAATTCTATCAGTATTAATGCGATTCCGAAACCGGGCTATAGTTCTGGCGACGCTATACGAGCCGTTGAGGAAGTTGCTCGTGAACAATTGCCTACAGGTTATACGTATGAATTCTCAGGAATGACCAAAGAAGAACTGGTTTCAGGAGGGCAATCTACGATCATTTTTATCCTATGTCTTGTATTCGTTTACTTTTTACTTGCCGCACAATATGAGAGTTATATTATCCCCTTGTCCGTAATTTTATCTATCCCTACAGGTATATTCGGCGTGTTCGCTGCTATTGGATTAACCGACATATCCAATAATATTTACGTACAGGTAGCCCTCGTCATGCTTATTGGATTATTGGCAAAAAATGCTATCCTTATCGTGGAATTTGCTGTTCAGGGTAGAAAACGGGGACTGTCTATTGTCAAAGCTGCCTTAGCAGCCGCTAAACTGCGCCTTCGTCCCATTATTATGACATCGCTTGCTTTTATCGTCGGTATGATCCCGATGATGGGTGCTGTGGGTCCATCTGCACAAGGAAATCATGCAATCAGTATAGCTGCTGCAGGAGGTATGATGGCAGGCGTAGTATTTGGACTTTTTATTATTCCGATATTATTTATCGTATTCCAATATCTTCAAGAGCGTATCAGTGAATCTGGAGCTAGCAAAAATTCATTGTCTTCTCATCACGCAGAACTTGCCCTTGCAGATACAACATCCGTACACGCTTAATTTTAAAATGAATAAATCTCATAGCTTCATCACCATTAAAAAAACAATCATATACAGATGAAAATAAAAAGCAGTTTTCTCTTTTCCTTGGCTATTTCCGCTTCATTGTGGGCGTGCCAAACCAAAAAGCTCAGCAACGACATCACACTCTCGCCTCCTATTTCCTTTCGTAGCGAGCAATTAGTGGATGCAGATAGCAGTATAGGTAATGTTCCTTGGTGGGAATTCTTTCAAGATACGGTGTTACAGCAGCTAATCGATACCGCTCTACAACAGAACATGGATATGCAGCTCGCGCTCCAGAATATCGAATCTGCACAGCTGATGTTCACCCAGGCTAAAGCAGGACATCTGCCCAGTTTACAATTACAAGTGCAGGCTAATAGTACCAATCCCTCCAACAATAGCCTAAACGGGTTAAGTTTAGGCCAGTTTTTGGGACAAAACCATATCGAAGACTACACCGTTGGATTAGGTTTATCATGGGAAGCTGACATATGGGGTAAGATTAAGAGCAAAAAGACGGTTGCACTTGCATCATATCTACAAACCGAAGAGGCTAGAAAAGCAATTCAGACGCAACTGGTTAATCAGGTCGCGAAGGGATATTATCAGCTACTTATGCTCTACCGACTCCAAGAAATCGCCCAACAGAGTTTACAGTTGAGCGACAGCACACTTCAAGTGGCACAGTACCAATATGAAGTCGGTGATATCAGCCTATTGGCCTTAGAGCAGGTTGCTGCACAACGACAGGCTGCGGCTTCGCTGATTCCCGATTTTCAGCAACAGATCTTGCTTCAGGAAAACGCTTTGCGCTCACTCAGCGGTGAGTTTCCTAAAGGAATACGCACTGTGACGACATTGGATGCTGTCAATCTTCCCACAGACCTAGCTGTAGGTGTTCCTGCCGAATTATTGAGCAAGCGTCCTGATGTTAAACAAGCTGAATTATCGGTAACGGCGTCACAGGCTTATCATCAGGTCGCTAAAGCACAGCTGTACCCTTCCTTATCCATTACCGCGCAAGCCGGTGTCAATGCTTTTAAAGTCAGCAACTGGTTTAATATTCCGGCGTCTCTTTTTGGAGCTGTAGCAGGGAGCGTGACACAGCCTGTTTTTCAACGAAAAGAGTTAAAGACGCAATACGAAATAGCGCGCGTTGAATATGAAAATAGTATCATTCGGTTCCGGCAGTCTGTTGTCAACGCGGTAAGTGAAGTGTCGGATGCTTTGATCTCTATACAAAAACTAAAAGAAAGACAGGAGATCGTACAGGACAAAACAAGTCGATTAAAAAAGGCTGTTAAGCATGCTGATTTACTTTTCGAAACCGGTAGCGCCACGTATCTGGAAGTCATCACTGCACAAAGTAACGCATTACAGAGTGAATTGGAATTGATACAGATCCGTAAGGCAGAACTTGTCGCTGTCGTAGATCTATATCGATCGCTCGGAGGAGGTTGGTCTAATTAAACATTAAAATGAGACAGGTTTAAAAAGAAGGCCTGTCTCAAAAATTGATCCCATGGGGATTTATTCTATCTCATCCAAATAGGAGCAATATAGAACCTTGAGCTGTCAATTTATTGTCTGTCTTTCCTTATTTCCATTTGACCTGATGATGCACCGATAACAGCGCATGATTGGTCCCTTTTGCCGATCCTACATTTTGGTACATATATCCCAATTGTATTCCTAAACTATCAGATATTTTATAACCTAACCCTAGGTAAGCACGGTTTCTGTCAAAAACGCGCATGTCATCATCATTTGACAGGTTTAAGAAGATTTCATCGTACATAGCGGCATACCATCCTTTGGCACCCATTCCATGGGGTGTAAATGGAATATCCGCGAAAAGGCAATAGCGAAAACGCCCTGAAAAATCGCTATCTTCTATAAAGCGTTCCTCCAGACGAACCCGATGTCGTATACTGGCGCGCGATGCCTTATGCGAAAAAAGCAATTCCTGGTATATTCTATTTTCATGGAAAGGTCTATTAGGAGTGCCTGCCTGCTCGTTATATATAAAGCCATAACCCACCGTTGTCCATAGATACGGTTTAGCTTGATATTGGAGTCCAACACGAAGAAGAGTCTGATTGTGATCCCCCATCAACTGGTGATCCCGCAGTTGAAGTTCATGATGGATCGCAAATTTACTTGTTTTGATTTTAGTCTGCCCGAAGTATATCAACCATCCCTGCGGATCCTTTTGTGCAAAAGAGAGCGATGTGATAAAAATGCCGATTAACGTTCCGAAAAATATTCTCATTCACTAAAAATAATAGATAGATTCAAAAATCCTATCCAATTTCTTGTAACAAAAATGTGTATTTTTTTAACCCCCTTGATGTCAAACTTTTTGAAGATAACGACTAAAAAAAATATTTTGCGTATTTGCTGTAAATGGCGTTTTTTGATAGTTTTGGGAATTAGGTAAATATTTTTCCATGACGAAGATTAAAAATTACACGATATTCAAAGCAGAGGCTGCCTTAAACAAACCGATATCCGATGCCACACACAAATTGACAGAAATCTCCTTTATCGTGCTACGGATTGAGACCATCTCGGGGATAATAGGAGAATCTTATCTTCTAAGCTTTCAATACAGTCCGAGAGCTATCGTTGGCGCTTTGAAAGATGTTGGTGAAATGTTAATCGGAGAAGATGTCCACCATACCGTTGATTGTTTTGAACGGATAAATCTGCACAATGAATACTTCGGGATAGAAGGTATCAACAGATGGGCACAATCTGCTTTCAATATAGCGATGTGGGATGCATGGAGCAAAATATTGCAGCAACCCGTCTGGAAAATCTTGGGAGGATCAGCGCGGCTTGTTCCTATCTATGGTAGCGGGGGTTGGAGTTCTTACACCATTGAAGAACTTGTTGCAGAAGTTAGCGATTACAAAAAGCGAGGTTTTACAGCCGTAAAAATTAAAGTTGGTAAACCGGATTGGAAGGAAGATTTGGAACGATTAAGATACGTTCGGGAAGCAGTAGGAAACAACATCGCGATTATGATGGATGCAAACCAAGGCATGAAAGTACCGGAGGCGCTATCCTTAGCTAGGGCAGCTCGGCAATTGGATATCAACTGGTTCGAAGAACCAATTGACCATCATGATTTCGATGGATATCAATTGCTTCGTAACCAGGCCGGGATATCAATTGCGATGGGCGAAAGGGAATATAGCACCCTGCCCCTTCGGGAACTTATTAGACTGAATGCCATCGATATATGGCAACCAGACATCTTACGTTTGGGTGGCGTAGAAGCATGGCGTGACAGTGCAGCGTTGGCAAAAAGCAATCATATTCCGGTACTGCCCCATTATTATAAGGATTACGACGTACCGCTATTATGCACCATCAGTAATGGAAAGGGAGCCGAATCATTTGACTGGATAGATCCGCTAATAGATCATCCACTAAAAATTGACAACGGAATGGCACGCCCTCATAGTCGACCTGGATGGGGTTTTTCCTTTGAAGATAAATATTTAGTTGAATTATAACAGTCCTAACAAAGTCATGAATTATCTTGAAAAAATTTATTCATTAAATGGGTTACGAGTGATTGTTACAGGTGCTTCCAGTGGTTTGGGATTGCATCAAGCAATCGCATTAGCCAACTGTGGTGCAACCGTCTTTGCATTAAGTCGGACAGGAAAACCAAAAGTTGAAGTAGAAACAACTATTCCCGAAAACATCCATTTTGGTAGTCTTGACGTTTCTTCTTTAGTAGATATCCGTCACAAATTCGACAAAATCGGTGCGTCTGGTGGAATCGATGTGTTGGTAAACAACGCCGGTATAACACAGCGACTAAGGGCGGAGGAAATCAGTGAAGAACAATGGCGAACTATTCACGATGTAAATGTAGATGGCGTTTTCAGATGTTCTCAGGCGGCGTATCCATTTTTAAAAAAATCTAACCATACGGGGAGGATCATCAATATTGCTTCTATGGCATCCTATCTTGGTTTTTCCGAAGTGGTTCCTTATTCCTCTTCAAAATCTGCGGTTTTAGGTATTACAAGAGGATTAGCAGTGGAATGGAGCGGCGACAATATTCTTGTCAATTCGATTTCACCGGGGTGGTTTCCCTCCCTGATGAGTCAACAGGTGATGGACGCAGATAGAAAATCAAAAATATTAAATAGAATGCCGCTACATCGCTTTGGTCGTCCGGAGGAGTTGTCTGCGATGACATGCTTTTTGGCCTCACCTGCTGCAACTTATATCACAGGACAAGACTTTAGCGTCGATGGTGGCGCATTAGCGCTTGGATTCTAAATAGTTAATTCACTATTGCTCTGTACTGACGACCAGGGGAATATCCTCAAGCGGCCATTGACCATCAATAATCGGAAAGGTCACCAGCTGATTGGGATCTACAACCACATGCTTGATACGTTCCCGATGCCAAGTATATACGATATGCACGAGGCCATCCGATGTCTGGATGATCGAGGGATACGAATATTGTTTCTCCGGTTCATCGATATAATCCAACATCAAAGCTGCCTCCCACACTTTACCGTCCTTACTTACCGCCAAGTTTAACACCCCTCTTCCTTTGTGTCCCATACCTTCTTGATCACGCGTAGAGTGGTTATAAATCAACAGATGCCTACCATCTTTCAACGTAACTGCATCCAAACCCGAATTGTTATTAGGTAAGGTCGTCCAGGTCATTTCCGACCAAGTTAAGCCTCCATCCGCAGACCAAGTCTCAGTGATCCGTTCCGCGCCACTTGTATTCGTACGGCTAAGCATCTGAATACTACCGTTTGCATGTGTCAACAAGGCAGGCTGTATTGCGGCCATTTCCTTGCCGTCATTCAATGGACCAATAAACGACCAACTTTTACCGCCATCGGTACTCCGCTCCACATGCGCCTTCCATCCCCCATTCTCATCGCTGGACCCCGATAGAATAGTACCATCCACCAATTGTATCGGTTTGTTTTTAATCGGCCCCAAGAGTTTACCTTCCAGCCGCCGCGGCTTACTCCAGGTATGACCATTATCTTTAGATGTTATAAATTCACCCCACCACTCCCTTGGGTTAGGTCCGACTTTATAATATAACATAAGATCTTCCCCCTTGGGTTGAAACAATACCGGATTCCACGTTGGGAACCGCTCTCCATCTGGCTGAATACCATGTGCAACAGATATCGGAGGAGTCCACGTACCATCCAACTTCTTACGTTGTAAACGAATTTCCACATCTGGATGTCGCTCATACGTTCCACCAAAATACGTACAAAGTAATTCTTTGTTAGCTAACTCCACAATCGTTGCCGAATGACAAGACGGAAAATCCGCTTCTATAAACAAAAATTCTTCTAAAAGAATACCTGCTTGATGCTTTATTTCCTTTTCTGGTTGCACCTGCGCATTTAAAATTCCGTTAAAAAGAAGAAGTGTGACAGCCATCACGCGGAGATGCTGCATACTGGTGAACTTATTTGGGCTCATACGATATGATTTGTCTGATCACGATTTATAATGATCACAAACATAGCAACTAAAATACGTGATTTTCTGTAGAAAATTTGCGCATATCGACAACATCTTTGCATGCAACATCGAAACATCGCGTTAGCTTCAGCTACACGGCAATATGTAGCGTATGCGACTCCCGCTGCCAGTTACGATGCTTAGCCAGTGCGCCCGCAAAGTGTTCCGGCGATCCGTTTAACAAAATTGCCTCATCGTGAACAAAGTCTTTTGCTGCCGAAAGCTTGAAAAGCTCTTCCGCTTCTCCGTCAAAAGCAATGACCTTACAATGTTTTAACATTTCGTGTATAAATTTGAATACCTTTCCTTCGCTCTTAAGCGCTTGTATACTTTGGATTCCTCCGGGAATGTATAATGCATCAAAAAGCACACTTTCTGTTGTCATTAATGACGCATCTACTCGATGCTCCATGTTTTCCGTACAACGTATTGTGCCTCCATGGGGTGCTATAAGCTGAAAATTTGCGTGTTTTAATTCTTCGAGATAGGCCTTCATTTTTTGCAATGCAGCCATATCAAACCCGTCTGCCGCCAGAACGGCGATTTTTCTTCCTTCTATAATTGTCGTTCGCAACGGTTCTTGGCTGAGTGATTCCGATTTTTCCAGATAATGTTTAACGGCAGAAGGCTCATGCTTATGTGGATCTGCATCTGCTCCGATGTTTTGATTTATCGGCCTTTCGATATCCATCGGTATTTGCATTCCGAGCTTACTGGCAACAGCCGTGGCCAATCGATCGTCTATCTGTGACAAAAGCCACAACATCCGTTCTTTAATGGCGTCACGATTACACTTACCCAGTTCAAAAACATAAGCATTGATTAAATGGGTCTGCTCCCATTCTGCTAGACTCCTAAAAAACAAGCCCGGTTGCGAGAAATGGTCACTGAAACTCGCGCTTCGGTCTCGTATCTTTTTGCCATCTATCCGTTCCTCAAAGGAAGTAAATCCTCCCTCTGCCATCTTCGCCAAATGTGGACAGCCGCCGCCTATGGTATTCGGAAAATAAGCTGCTTTACCTTGGTTGATCGTCATACGCATCTGCGCATCACGATGGTTGTTATGTACTTCGTTGACAGCTCGGTTAATGGGGATTTCCCGAAAGTTAGGACCTCCTAAACGGGATAACTGCGTGTCTGTATAAGAGAAGAGACGACCTTGCAGTAGTGGATCATTGGTAAAATCGATGCCTGGAACGATATGTCCCGGGTGAAAAGCGACCTGTTCGGTTTCCGCGAAAAAATTGTCGGGATTACGATCCAAGGTCATCTTCCCAATAATTTTTACCGGAACGAGTTCTTCTGGTACAAATTTCGTTGCATCCAAAAGATCAAATTCATATTTGTGTTCGTCTTCTGCCGGAATAATCTGCAACCCGAGTTCCCATTCCGGAAAATGTCCAGCTTCTATAGCCTCCCATAGATCACGACGATGGAAATCTGGATCTGCTCCATTTATCTTTACAGCTTCATCCCATGTAACGGAGTGCACACCCAGCTTCGGCTTCCAGTGAAATTTAACAAAATGCGATTCTCCCTGTTCATTCACCAGCCGAAACGTGTGGATACCAAAACCTTCCATCATCCGATAACTTCTTGGAATTCCTCTGTCACTCATTGCCCACATATGGTTATGCAGCGATTCGGTTGCTAGCGAAATAAAATCATAAAACGTGTCGTGTGCGGACGCTGCTTGCGGAATCTCCCAATCAGGCTCAGGTTTCACCGAGTGTATAATATCTGGAAACTTCATGGCATCCTGAATAAAAAATACCGGCGTATTATTTCCGACAAGATCAAACACGCCTTCCTGTGTGTAAAACTTAACAGCAAACCCCCGGATATCGCGCGCTAGATCCCCTGAACCTTTGCTTCCAGCCACGGTAGAAAACCGGACAAATACCGGCGTACGATTTTCGGTATCTGTGAATATTCGAGCACGCGTGTATTTACGCATATCTTCATATAATTCAAAATAACCGTGTGCTCCGGAACCGCGGGCATGTACAATCCGTTCAGGAATACGTTCGTGATCAAAATGCGTTATTTTCTCACGAAGTATAAAATCTTCTAGTAAAGACGCACCTCGCTCGCCAGCTTTTAAGGAGTTTGCATCGTCATTAATTTTTACTCCTTGATCGGTGGTCATCGGTTTACCCTCACTTGCTACCGTGTTCTTCCCTAGGTCGCCGACTTTATTTTTATGTCCATTTGCCATGATAATTTTACTTTAATAGTTTCTCTACTCCGCTTGGTTGCTTATACAGAAGAACGTCCGGTACAAGCAAAAGTTTTCGAAAATTTAAATAGTTGAATTGGCAACAATCACGACATCTACACGCTCGCTTTTTTAGAATGCTGGTCTCGCGAGATAGAGCTATCATATTTTTTGTATTTTTACAGGATGGAACAGCTACCAAACACAATGGAAAAACCAAAAATTAATACAGGCATACTAAGTTTTGGAATGTCAGGACGTGTTTTCCACGCCCCTTTTATCTATACTAACGATCATTTTAATTTCACGGCAGTCGTTGAAAGAACAACGAAAACGGCAAAGGACATCTATCCTGGCGTTAAAAGTTACGACAGTGTTACTGATCTGTTGGCCGATGATAGTATAGAACTTGTTATTGTTAATACACCTAATTATACACATTTCGAGTTCGCAAAAGAGTCGCTAGAAGCCGGAAAACATGTTCTGCTGGAAAAGCCTGCTGTAGACAATCTCGATCAACTGGATAAATTATCTGCGATAAGCGAAAAGACAGGCAAGAAGATTTTTTTCTACCAAAATAGACGTTACGATAGCCACTTTATGCAAATGAAAGATATTATCGAAAGTGGCCAACTCGGAAAACTCATCGAAGTACACATGCGTTTTGACCGGTACAATATGGCCTTGGGACCTAAAAAATTCAAAGAAAACAGCCAATATGTTTCAAGCGGCGTCGCGTATGATTTAGGCCCACACCTGCTGGATCAAGCTTTCTCCCTATTTGGAAAGCCTAGTAAAATCATCAAAACAACTGCTATTAACAGACCAGCATCACAAGTACCTGATTACTTTAATTTTCATTTGATCTACCCCCATAACCTACATGTATTTTTGACTGGAAATCTCTTGGTAGCCGACCCACAGTCAGCCTTTGTCGTTCATGGATCAAAAGGATCTTTTATTAAAAAAATGGTCGATGTCCAAGAACAGCAGTTAATTGATGGTATGCTCCCAACTGCACCAGGATATGGGATTGAACCAGAAGGAAGCGAAGGGAAGCTAACGGTTGTGGATGGTAATGGTGAAAAACAGACGTCATTACTTGTCGCACGAAAAGGAGATTATAATCGCTTATTTAACGCAGTGCATGAGAGCCTACGCGATCACGCAGCGTATCCTATAACGATTGATCACATAAAATGGCAAATTGAATCTTTACAGGCACCCGATTTTAGCATTATAGAGCCATAGCCTACTTTCGTAAGCTATGGCTTAGAAATCCATTATTTCCCAATTCTTGTCAGAATGGTCTCCATCTCAGCCATGACAGCGTTAATCTTCGCGATAGTCAGATCAAATGGTTCTGAAGTGTTCATATCTACGCCAGCATCAACAAGCAAATCCACAGGGTATTTGGTACTTCCAGCGGCTAAAAAATCGAGGTATTTTTTACGATCTTCATTTGTACCTTTTAGTACCTTTTCCGAGAGAGCAGTAGAGGCGGTGAAGGACGTTGCGTATTGGTAAACGTAGAAATTATAATAAAAATGCGGAATGTAAGACCACTCAGATTTGACGTAGTCATCCACTATACAAATATTTTTATCATGACCGTAATAACGCTTGGTTAGGTCAAGATACATATTGTCGAAATCTTCGCCGGTGAGCGCTTCGCCGTTGGCGACTTTATCATGGATCATTGACTCGAATTCAGCAAACTGCGTTTGCCGGAACAAGGTTCCTTTAGCACCTTCGAGATAGTTTCCGAGGATAGCGAGCCGGACGTTATCGTCTTTAATTTGTTGTAACATATAATCGTTCAGCAACTCCTCATTTAATGTGGATGCCACTTCAGCGACGAAAATCGAATAGTTTGCGTTGGCGAAATGTTGCTTCTTATTGGTTAGGTAACTGTGCATCGTATGCCCCAATTCATGGGTTAATGTGGACATATCATTATATTGCCCATTGTAGTTCATGAGTATATACGGATGTACGTCGTACGCAGAACCATTGGAATACGCCCCGGATCTTTTTCCCTCGTTGGGATACATGTCAA
This sequence comes from Sphingobacterium corticibacterium, assembly GCF_004208525.1. Lineage (GTDB taxonomy): Bacteria > Bacteroidota > Bacteroidia > Sphingobacteriales > Sphingobacteriaceae > Sphingobacterium > Sphingobacterium corticibacterium. The sequence goes on from NZ_SGIT01000001.1 coordinate 1,719,412, forward strand.
TCCATCTTTCCTGGAATGCTTTTTTTGACACCTCTACGTAATCAGCGCCTAAAGGTTGTAAAGATTGTAGAATATTTTCAACAGCCTCTTCCACCGTATAGGCTAAATCAACTTCTTCGACCAAAGGTGCATAAAGATCATAATAATGCAGCGTATCGACTCCCATCATGCGCTTCCGAAGGTTCAGATAGCGATGAAAGGTTTCCAGGTTTCCATTCACATTTTTGACCAGATTGTGAAAAACCGTTGTGGGGATATTGTCGCTATCCAGCGCCCTTTCTAATGTACTCCCATAATTCCTAGCTTTTGTCGTAAACAACGCAGCATTGATATTTCCATATAACTGGGTTCCAAAAGTGCGTTGAAATTCGTTCAATTTACCAAAATAAGAGGCAAACACCTTACGCCTGACTTCCCTATCTTCGCTCGCTCTGTACAATGCAAAATTTGCGGAATTGAGCTTTACGCGATCTCCGTTTAATTCAATCTCTGGGTAGGGAAACTCCGCATTGAAAAAAGTATTGAAGATATTTGCGGCATTTTCAGACATTAATGCGGAGTAGGCCATTACTTTCTCAACTTCTTCTGAACCTCTGTGAGCTCGCTTCCGAAGTAAATCCATTAGGTAGAATTTGTATGTTGCCAGTTCTTTCTCTTTCGTCAAAAAAGTGCTGAGTTGCTCTTCCTGCAATGTTAATAATTCTGGTTCGATGAACGAAGTTAATGCACCATATTCTGAAAAAAGCTGTTGCAGTTCTTGCTTCATACCCGCGTATTTTGTTACTCTGGTATCTTGATCAGATTTCATCGCGGCATAAGAGAATAATCTGGCCATGTCCTTGACCAACTTACTATTCAGCTCCAATGCTTCCAAAAGGAAAGTTGCAGACTGCGTAAGCTTGCCCTTATACGAAACTATTTCCTGCATTTGTTGTTGCATCCGTTCCTTTTCTTCTTTCCAAACCGCGTCTGTAGCATAGAGATCAGCAAGGTTCCACTTATATTTTTCAGGCAATTCTTCCCGAACTTTCATCTGACTAACGGCAACCGTCGTAGAAAATAGCATCACGGCGGCGATTATTTGTGTTTTTTTTCGCATAATCAATAATATAGATAGTGGCACAATTTACAAAAAACACCAATTATATTTTAGTTAACTTTGTCCTTTCGTATTCATTTAATTATTCAGCCGTGTCTTTAGATAAATTAAAGCTTAGTAAACGTCTTCATACATCCATGAACGATTTGGGTTATTTTACAGCAAAAGAAATCCAATTGAAATCACTTTCTCGAATAGTCGGTGGGCATAGTGTCATTGGCATTGCGCCTGAAGGTGCCGGAAAAACCACCACCTATGTGCTTGGTGTATTGATGCGTTTAAAATACACACAAGATGAAGCGCCTAAAGTCTTAATTTTAGCACCTAACGAAGATAGAATTGCTGAAATAATTGATCGTTTCCTGACCATTAGCCAGAATAAGAACCTCCATATCATGGGGCTCAAAACGAGTGGAAGTATAGAGGAAGAGATTGAAGATCTTGTGCGCGGAGTAGATATTGTGGTTGCTACACCAAACCGTGCTCGTGCCGTGTATCTGAAACTAGGGCTTAATTTGAATCGTATCCAGACATTCATCATTGATGATGCGGAAGAAATAGTGAAACAGGGAATGCAAACAACGGTAAGAGAGCTTGCACAAAGTTGTGGAAAAGTACAGTATTTAGCATTCAGTACAGTCGAACATGAAAAATTACATTTGATGATTGACGATTTTATGCCTTTTGCGACGCTTATTGAAGTGGAAGAGCTCGCCGAAGAAACAACTGATACACACGAACTCCTGTTGTATCAAGTGCCTAATTTTACAACCAAAATCAATTTGCTAAATGCGTTGATGCGTGACGATGATGTGTTTGACAAAGCTGTGGTATTTGTAAACAGTCGACTTACAGCTCACAATCTAATGGAAAGGCTACATGTTCCGAAAGGAGAAGCTGCTGTATTACAACCATTTTTTCATGATGATTTAGGTTTTGATGATATCCATGATTTTAAGCAAACCTCAGCATGTCGAATACTCGTTATTGCAAATGAAGGCAACAGTAATTTAGATCTAAGTGGGATTCCATTTATATTCCATTTTGAAATACCAGAAAATAGAGATGTTTTTGTACAACATGTTTTAAAAACTTCAAATGATGAAACCTTAGCTATCACATTTGCTACAGACATTGAACTTCCTGAACTCAAAAAAATAGAACAATCTTTAGGGAAGAAAATTCCTAGCATGCCTCTTCCGGATGATCTTATTATTTATCGCCCATCCGATAACCCTAAAAAAAAGAATGAAGGGGAGGAATCGCAAGATGGAGCGTTTCATAAAAAGAAAGAAAGCAATAGCAAAACATACAACTATGGTAGTGGCGTAAAGGCTAAAATGACAATGAAGAATAAGAAAAGATAATTTAAACTATTGCCAAGGGCCAATTTACTTTATTTTCAACGAAACCTTCATCTTCCAGCTCGATAGCATATACTCCCGCTCCTCTTTCCTCCCCCATCGACGCGGTCGTTATAAAAAGCGTATGCATATCTCTTCCTCCAAAGGTACACGAAGTCGGGTTAGGTACAGGAAGAGTAATTTCGTTTACGACCGTAGATCGGTTTAAGTCGTACACAATTATTTTCGCTCCACCCCATAATGCTACATACAACCTGTTGGATTTTGATCGGGTCATGCCATCAGGCGAAACACCATCTTCAACCCGAAAAACAATTTTTTCATGCTGTAGTATACCGTTACGATAATCAAAACTCCGAACATTGCCCAATATAGAATCGATATAATACATTGTGGTGTCCGAAAATACAATTCCATTGGAAATAGTAACATGTTTTAACAACATGTTTACTTCGCTTCCATTGACCCGGTATAATGAAGCGTCTGGCTGGTGCGTAGCCCCTGCTCCATTATTTATATTGTTCATACTTCCAATAACCCAATTTCCTTCTTTATCCACTCTACCATCGTTAAATCGATAATTTGCTTTGGTTTCCGGTTGAATAATAAAAGTTTTCTTACGACTATTTACATGTAAAGCATGGATTCCACTTTCTAAAGCTATCAGCACAATATCTGGGTCATGATGTAACGCTATACAGCTAATAAATTCATCGAATTGAAATTTCTCAACCGTTTTTGTGGAGGGCGAATACATGTACATTCTTTTTGATAAAATATCGACAAAATACAATGTATTTATACGCTCGTCCCAAATGGGAGCTTCTCCTAAAAATAGTGGCTCTGCAAATACCTCTTGTAACATAGTTATTATATCGCTTTATACAAAACTGGTGTAAATTCTTTTATAAAAGAATGGATTATCGAAAGGAAAAGATGGATTTTTATGCGAATTGGCAAATACAATAAAATAATCCATCTTTTTGCTCATTTTGTTTATTCTATTTAGTGTGGGTTAATGCTACTTTCGTAATGTTAAATCACGATAACAGCATACTATATGAACCAAAGCAACAAACGAGTTTTTCTCTATAGTCTTATCGCTTCTTTAGGCGGTCTTCTTTTTGGTTTTGATATTGCCATCTTTTCCGGAGCAATCCCCTTTATCCAGCCCGAACTTGATCTTTCACCTGCCCAGCTTGGTTGGGTAGCTAGCAGTTTATACCTCGGCTGTGCCGTTGGAACCATGATTTTTGGGAAGATTGCTGAACGGTTAGGGCGTAAAAAATCCCTATTTGCGGTCGCGGTCATATTTGGTATTTCCTCCATCGCTATGGGACTTTCTAACCATATGAATACCGTTGTAATTTGGCGGATTATTGCAGGCTTCAGTGTAGGGGGGGCTTCTATCCTCTCTCCTCTTTATATCGCTGAATTGAGCCCCAGACATATTCGCGGCAAGATGGTATCAATCAACCAATTAGCCATTGTAATCGGTATTCTAATGGCATATATTACCAACTATTATCTTTCCTTTACAGCATGGAACTGGAGACTGATGTTTATAAGCGGTGCATTGCCTGCTGTATTATTTTTGGTTTTTTTACCTTTTTTACCCGAAAGTCCCAAGTGGTTATTATTTAACGGACAACGGGAAAAGGGTAGAAAAATATTGGGCTCACTGATTTCGCCAGATCAACTACAGGATGAAATTGATCATATAGACCGTCAGAAGAATCAGGAACATAAAGGCTTTGCGATAGCAACAATTTTTAAACAGGGATTTGGTTTTGTATTGCTGGTCGCGATCGTGATTGCGGTATGTCAACAATTTTCAGGTGCCAATGCGGTATTGTTTTATGCTCCTATTATCTTCGAAAAAGCCGGAATGGATGTTAGTGATCAGCTTTTTCAACAAATTCTGATCGGAGGTATCAACCTTATCGCGACCTTAATAGGAATGCGTTTTGTGGACAAAATCGGGCGAAAAAAATTGTTACTCATCGGCTCTGGGGGGATGGCCTCATTATTAGTACTCATCGGCCTGTCTTTTGGCGGAACATTTATACCAAGCTATTTGTTAAGTTTCCTTGTTATCGCTTTTATTGGTGTCTATGCCGCTACATTAGGTCCCGTTACGTGGGTTGTAATTACAGAGATATTTCCGATGCAAATACGAGAAACAGCTGTGGGTATTGCCTCTGCTTTCCTATGGATCGCTTGCTTTAGTCTAACATATTTATTTCCAGTGATCATCAATAGCTTTACGACTTTACAGACATTTCTGCTGTTTGCCACAATATGCTTCGCGTACTTCATTTTCATTTTGTTCGCAGTACGTGAAACAAAAAATAACCGGGTTTAATAATCACAATTCTTCCCATATTACTAAGATGTAACGTAATAAAATTTATGCACACAACGAATGACAAAGTACTACTTATTGACGGCGGCCTCACGGCTCGCCTGTATCATTCTTCAAAATTTTAATAGACCATGAAAATCAAAAGTTTTCAATTGTATAAGGTTCCTCCGCGCTGGCTCTTTTTGAAAGTAGAGACAGATGAAGGTTTAGTAGGATGGGGAGAACCTGTCGTAGAGGGCAGAGCGGACACAGTGGCCGCAGCGGTATCTGAGCTCATCAGTATGATTGGCGACAAAAATATCTTGGAAATAGAAGACACTTGGAATTTAATGTACCGAGGAGGCTTTTACCGTGGCGGCCCAGTGCTCATGAGTGCTATCGCTGGAATTGATCAAGCACTATGGGATATAAAAGGAAAATTTTACAACACGCCTATTCATCAGCTTTTGGGGGGAAAATCCCGTGATAAAATAGAGGTATATTCTTGGGTCGGCGGTGACGAACCAGAAATTCTTTTAGACGAGGTTCAACGTGTGTATGATAAAGGATTTAAAACCATCAAAATAAATGGTACGGGGAAGCTTCGGTTTTTAGACACCTACCAAGAAGTAGATGCATTGCTCAATCGCCTAGGGACGCTACGTGACCATTTCGGTATGACGCTAAATATCGCCATCGATTTTCATGGAAGAGTGCACTTACCCATGGCAAAAATACTGATGAAGGAACTCGAAGAATACCGCCCCATCTTTGTGGAAGAGCCATTGCTTTCAGAAAATCTTGATAGTATTGCCGAATTGAACAAACGCAGCAATATTCCTATCGCATTGGGTGAAAGGCTTTATTCCAGGTGGGATTTCAAACCTGTTTTTGAAAGGAAAATAGCAGACATTATACAGCCAGATCTATCCCATGCGGGAGGCATAACAGAATGCAAAAAAATAGCGAATATGGCGGAGGCTTATGACATCGCCTTAGCACCACATTGTCCTCTCGGACCTATAGCTCTTGCGGCCTGTTTACAACTAGACGCCAATGCATACAATGCGACCATACAGGAGCAAAGCTTGGGAATACATTATAACGAGACGAATGACCTACTGGATTACATCACAAATTCCTCCGTATTTGATTACGAAAATGGTCTCGTCAAAATACCAACAGGCCCAGGTTTGGGCATAGAAGTTAATGAAGAATATGTTAAACAAATGGCGACGATTGGGCACAATTGGCATAATCCAATCTGGCGTCATGATGATAATACGATTGCAGAATGGTAAATTTAAACAGATTTGAGGAAAAGTTAAATAACGGTGAGTTTGTAATAGGCCCGTTTTCAAAGACTTCTGACGCTTCCATGATTGAGGCAATGGGCTATGCAGGTTTCGATTTTATAATTATCGATCTGGAACACGGCCCTAATAGTATTTTGAACGCACAGAACTTAGTCAGAGCAGCTGAAATTAGTCATACCTTTCCCATTATTAGAGTTGCGGAGCTTAATCCTTCTCATATTGGCAAGGCGCTTGACATTGGTGCAAAAGGCATACAAGTGCCCCAAATAACCAATGCAGAAGAAGCTGCCCGCGCTATTTCGTACGCAAAGTTCGGACCTTTAGGAGAACGCGGCGTTTGTCGTTTTGTCCGGGCTGCCAATTTCTCGGACAAAGACCGCTTCGAATATTTTGAACAGGCTAATAAAAATTTCATTATCCTACAACTAGAAGGTACCGAAGCTATTAAGAATTTAGAAGAGATCATTGAGGTTCCGGGTATCGATATTATTTTCATTGGCCCCTATGATTTATCCCAATCTCTCGGTGTTCCAGGCCAGGTCACACATGAAATCGTCATTGAAAAAATGACAGAAATCATCCATAAGTGTCTTGAAAAAAATATTTTAGTAGGCATTTTTACAGACCAACTGGAAAGTGCGAGATATTGGAAGCAGGTAGGTGTAAAATATATTTCTTATTCTGTCGATGTCGGTATTATCCAAGAAGCCTCAAAAACTATTATTAATGCGATCCGTTAACACGCGATGCTACCTTAAAACATGGAGAAACGACAAATTTATCGAATAATTAATATACGTACGACAGCATTTATTTCCGACATTTTATCAAATAGAAAGGGTAATTTTCGTTTACCGCTGTAACTTCGATCAATCCGTATTTACCGAATTCTTCCTGTACAGCTTGGCTATCATAAAAGAACATCTTTACGCCGCCATACATTTCAAAACGATCTTTGCCTATTTGTTTTCCCTGTCCGTAAGTTTGGGCCTGCTTTGTGATTGCTGTAAAAACCATATAGCCATTTTCGGTCAATTGATTATAGCAATCGCTTATCAGCTTTGCTCTTTCGTCACTATCCAATAAATGAATTAAAGCATAGCAAAAAATACCGGTATATTGGTTGTTATCAAACGGCATATCTGTCACAGAACCGTGGTGAATAACCATATCTGTACCGTAATGTTTCCGCGCTAATGCAATTGCCGTTTTTGAAATTTCAATTCCGGTTACTTCCATTTCATTTTCTATGAAAAGCTGTGCGTTTCGTCCGTAACCGATACCGGGAATAAGTATATTCGTTATGCGTTTCTCTACAAAAAAATCTTTTGTAAGTATAGCGGATTGGGCAGGTCTAAAGCCCCACATCTCCTGTTTATCCCGAAATGCTCCTTCCCAAAATTCTGTCATTGTGTTCGTAACTTTCATCAAAGATAGGAAAGATTTCATTTATTGCAACCATGATGCAATACAGGAGGTGTGTAAAAAAATTTAAAGGCCGCCTTCAAAATCATAAAAATTCAGCCCTATATCTTCATTTTTTATTTTTACCACTTTCGTATTAATGGCGTTAATGAAAAATTCACCTGCGCCACGTATTTTTGCGTCAGAAAGGTGTCCGGCTAAGGCTGAATAATCGCTTTTGCCTAATGTCACGTGCAAATGTAGCATGATTTTCCCCTCAACTTCAGAAATATTACCCGAAAGGTTACTGATCTCCATTTGTTCCGTAAAGGTTTTATCGAGATATTCTTTTGTATCCGGGTCAAAAAAACGTAAAGTAGCTTCATTGGTAGCCCCTATTCCCGTAATTCCCCCGGCAACAATTTTCTGTGATGCCACGAAATCGGTTAATGTGTCCACAATACTACTCTTATCGTCGATACTTAGGATATAAGTTTGGTTTATTTTTCTGGCCGCCCAGTTTTTTCCTTTTAAATTTTGTGTGTCCATCACTCTCTTTCCTTTTACTGTTTTATTCGAAAACAATAAAAGTTATGGTTTAGTTTTCAGATGTCACGCTAAAAGTTTACGAGAATTTTGGCCACGCGATCAATCAACAAGAGATCGAATGGGCCAATAAAATCCTCACCTAAAACGTTCCCCGTCAAAAAAGCTGTCCGCCGAATAATATGAGAATCTAGCGTTTCGTATAATGCCTCGTTTTTTATAGCACTTTAGAAGCCTCTACTAAGCGCTTCAATTTGGCATGAGTGACGTCAATGGGCACATGACCAAACCCACACTCGCTGGTTAAAATCAAACGATCTGCAGGAAAATAATCCAACGCAGGCTTTAAACGCTCCCGTATTTCCTCGATAGTCTCTAACGCGTCACTGCGCTGATCTATCACACCTATTGCCAAATCTCCTTTAAAATCCCATTCATCAAACAGTTCCAGCATATTATAGCTCAACGTACAATGTTCTAGCAAAAGCTCATCTACAGGAACGGCTTTAAATGCCTCTACCAGATCGGTATACTTCGTAAAATAAACTCGCTTTCTTCTAGGATTACCTCCACATACATGTAGGCCCACCCGCACTTTTTTAGGCAGTGATTCGATCAGCTCGGCCAGGATCTCGGCTGCCCAAAGACTTTCTTCGGGAGATTCTGTCCACATGGGCTCATCAAACTGTACATGCTCACATCCCAAAGCGATGGCTTCCGCAATTTCATCTCTCAAAACATTTGCCCAAGCACGGCATAATGCCTGTGCATCAGGATAAAGATCTTTACGTTCGTTCACACTGAAACGATACAGCACATGCGGCCCTGTTACGGTCAGTTTAACCTCTACTTCGTCGGGAGCAGCATCACGGGCGATTTTCCAATTGCGGGCAATATCAAAGCGCGGATTCTTAAGCTCTCCAATCACTCTGGGACACTCAATTCCAAAACCAGCCGTACCAAAAGAAACCTTAGGCATATCCTCGAAAGTAATACCATCAATACGTTTTTGATAGAAATAATACATATTCTCCCGATATCCTTCACCATCGGTGATCGTATCCAAGCCCAAACTAGCCTGATCTTTTGCCGCCCACTTAATGTAATCATCCACTTCATCCCGATTCATCACCGGCCGTTTCATCGTATCCTCCAATTTTTCTGGACGGGGATAACTACCTACAACTGTATTACGAAATCCTGACATATATCTTACTTTTAATATCGCACTTAATTGGCAATAAATATAGAACTTTTTTAATAACTGATCTGCAGCTGTCTGCAACGGGCTTCCTCAATTTGTGTTCTTACACCATCCTCCAGTGACCGGGGAATAAACTCAATTTCTTGTTCCAAACGCGAGCTGTCACAACGATCTATTAGCGCCGTACGCGATACATTTTCGTCAAATTCGTACTGTGCATCCGGAACTATATGTTTAACCGTCAGCATCAGTTCCTCGGCCGTTACGGAATGTCCTCCATTGTTGTAAGCGAAATGGTTGAGTTTCGGCTTTAAAGAAAGCCGGACAAACTGCTCGGCCACATCATCAACATAAATCCAGCAGTCGCGGGCATTTTTCGAGAACGGTAATTTAACCGGCTGACCAAGTGCTGGATTTGTGGCGAACTCACATGCCCAGAGAACCGATCCACGCATCCGTCCATCCCCATATACCACCGGTGGGCGCATAGCGGCAATGCTCACCCCCTTGGTTTTGATATACTTTTGCGCCGTGAACTCATTGAGCATCTTCATGACGCCGTAGGTATAAAAATGATCATCAAGGGAACAGAAGTCATCCTCCCTCACGGCATAATCTTCGTCGCCATATGCGCTGTGCTTCGCCCCATAAATAGTTTCACTGCTGGCAAATACAAGGCGTGTCAGTTTGTGATCGACCGTCATATCAAACATATTAATCATACCTTGGATATTGACGGCAGCTCCACGAGACTGATCGGCTTCTACTTCCGCACTCATTAGATAAGCCAAATGAATAACATGTGTAATATCAGGGAATTTAAGAAACACCTCATTAACCTGGTCTCTGTTTGAAACATCGAGGTGTATAAATGAAGTTTGATCTATTTGCTCCTGAAGTTCGGCTAGCTTAAGCGGATCCTCCCGATATTTTAAAAGAGCGATCTGTTTTGTCCACGCGATATTCAAATTCAAATCGGCAACGACTACCGGTATTTTACGCTCCCATAGGTTAACCACCACACGTGCTCCAATAAATCCGGTACCTCCCGTAACTAAAAATTTCATAAAATAATCACTGTATTTATGCTGAACAGTTCCGTAAAATTAGATAATTTTTTTCATCAGTTTTACGCTACGCAAAGTTAATTCGTACGCATTAATAACCATAAATTTTTAAATAATTAGAGGATATCACTTTTTAAATAAAATATTTTAGCACAATTAACTTTTTGTTATCTAAATTTGCCCTCACAAAAGAGTTTTATGCTATGGAAGAACTTGATAAGACGGATTTATTACTATTGAAAATATTGGGAAATGATTCTAATCATACGATTAAAGAATTGGCTAAACAGGTAAATTTGTCGCCAACACCGGTATTACAACGGGTAAGAAGATTGGAGAATGAAGGATATATTAAAAAGTACATTGCTTTACTCAATCCTGAAAAATTCAGCCAAGGTTTTATTGTTTTTTGTAATATCAAATTGAAACAGCATGATCGCAAGATTGGACATCGTTTTGTAGCGGACATTATGAAGATCGATGAGGTGGTAGAATGCTACAATATTTCCGGCGACTACGATTTTATCTTGAAAGTCTTTGCTAAGGATATGAAACATTATCAGGAATTTGTTTTTAACAAGTTAGGTACCGTCGAAAGTATTGGAAGTACACATAGCACTTTTGTGATGGCAGAAATCAAGAATTCACACAATATTAGTTTTTGAGCCATTATACTCCGGAGACGGCAATCTAAGATCGATTGTTAAAGCTTGAGGCATTTTCGTAATGAAATATAGTTTTATAGCAGGTCAGAAACGCTCGTCCACAAGCTCTTTATTGACGATAGCACCCGTAACGTTTCCAGAAGCGACAGCATTTGCCACCGAGCGCATCATAGCGGCGTTGTCGCCGCAAGCAAAAATGCCTTCAACCGTGGTTTTCTGCATAGTATCGACTTGGATATAACCATGTTCCGTGAACGCACAGCCCAAAGCTGCAGGAAGAGCTGAATGTTGCTCGAAAGGCAAAGCAGCGTATACCGCTGTAAAAGCCTCACGGCTGCCATCAGCAAAAACAACCTCTTTAACATAACCATCCTCGTGGGTGATCTCCATAACCTCCTTCTCGGTAATACCTATACCGTTTGCCTTCAACTTTTCGGCAGCTGGAAAATCAAACTCAACCCTGCCGTTTGTAAGAAGTGTAAGGTCGTCCGTCAGGTTGTTAACCAACGTTGCTAGGTGGTAGGCTTTCGCGCCGTTGGCGAGAATAGCTGTTTTTTCGTTACGATATTCGTAACCATGACAGTATGGACAGTGAATGACGGATATGCCCCAACATTCCGAAAAACCGGGAATATCAGGCATAATATCTTTTATACCGGTGGCAAATATGAGCTTTTGCCCGCTGAATGTCTCCCCATTACGGGTCGTCACGGTAAAACCGTGGTCTGTTTTCTCAGCACTGATCGCAAGACCATTGTGGAACTTTATGGTGTCGTATTTCATAAGTCCACCTCTAGCTTCTGCGATAATCTGGCCAGGTGTCTGCCCGTCGTGTGTCAAGAAGTTTTGTGAATGTGGGGTCTGCCGGTTGCAAGGCAGTCCGCTGTCAATAACCAATACTGAGCGTAAAGAACGACCCAAAGACATCGCTGCAGAGAGGCCGGCGTAACTACCGCCGATAATGATGACTTCAAAGTTTGTTTGCTTTCCCATAGTGTATCTCCATTAAATCTGCCACTAAGTCAATTTACCAGATGAACAATTTAAAGTTAATACACTTTTTGGGGCTCTGAAAATGGAGAATCACTTTTATGTTTTTTATGACAGCCAAAAGAGAAACTGTTATGAAGACGGAACTATCCTTCAAAAAGATTGTTATAAAACTATTGGTATAGCAAAATAAAATATAACAGTCATATGAAACAGAAGAACATACGGCAAGTAAAACAGATAATAGCACTTTTGCCCATTACTATGCTTATCATCTCCTGCGGTGGATCCGGCAACGGCGCCTCAGACAGCAAAGACACATTAACAAAAAATAGTGATACGAGTTCTATTACGGCAGAATATGGTGCTGAAATCGACTTAAAAGCACCCTTTGATACTCCCTCGCAGAACAAGTTTGCAAAAGTAATTGGCTGGAAAGATAACCGTATGCCAATGGCACCGTCAGGATATAAGGTTGTTGCTTTTGCCGGTGACCTTAATAGTCCACGAAACATCTACGTGGCGGAGAATGGTGATATTTTTGTTGCGCAGTCACGCACAGAGAAAGAAAAAGAAGATCCCGAAAAGGAAAACTCACGCAATCTTTTCCGCGATAAAAGTCCCAATGAAATACTGCGCTTTCGAGACGACGATAACGACGGTGTAGCCGAAAAAAAAGATATTGTTTTAAGTGGTCTGTCGCAGCCTTATGGCATGCTGATCATTGGCAATTATTTTTATGTAGCAAACACCGATGCGTTAACACGCTTCCCCTATGATCCTTCTCGTGGGCACGTTACAAACAAGCCCGAAAAGATTCTCTCCCTACCGGCCGGAGGCTACAATAATCACTGGACTCGTAACTTAAGTACAAATGACGATCAATCAAAGATATATATATCCGTCGGTTCGGGCAGCAACGTTGGAGAGAATGGGATGGACAAAGAGGTCGGCAGAGCAATGATTTTAGAGATCAATCCTGATGGTTCGGATAAGAAAATATATGCTGCAGGTCTCCGAAACCCTGTAGGTATGGACTGGGAACCGACCACGCGTCAATTGTGGACTGCTGTCAATGAACGGGATGAACTTGGTGATGAGATTGTTCCCGATTATATTACCGCCGTAAAATCGGGCGGTTGGTATGGATGGCCCTATACCTACTGGGGGAAGCATGTCGACCCGCGATGGAGTACAGAACATCCTGAAAGCCTAGGTGTGGCTCCAGATTCATTAACTGCAAAATCGCTTACACCCAACTATGCACTTGGTTCGCATACTGCTTCACTAGGTTTAGCATTTAGTAGAACGTCTGCTTTCGAAGCGGGAGCATATATAGGCCAACATGGGTCTTGGAACCGGTCGCATCTCGTCGGGTATAAAGTAGTTTTCGTACCGTTCGAGCATGGAAAACCTATCGGTAAACCGCAGGATTTCCTAACTGGCTTTGTTGCTGACGAAAAAAAGTCGGAGGTCTATGGACGCCCTGTAGCTGTTGTCTTTACTTCGCATTATATGCTTGTTACGGATGACGCCGCCAATGTTATTTGGGCTGTAATACCGGAAAACAAATAAGAATGTAATGTATTTTCGTTAATTTTGTAAAAAAATCAGTACCTGGGACTGAGGCGTAAATAATCTTGGGTGTAACTTGATGATTATCTTCGATGAGCTCGCAAGTTTGGTTATTTGCCCAGGCTCTTATCAGCGACAAGAAAGAAAAAATAAATGAAATATTTATTATCGGCACTTTGCTTTATTGGTTTTATGTCTTGTAACAATGGGCAAAGCGAGCAAGCATTGGAACAACTGGATAAAAAATCAGCCCGAGAAGTCACGTTAAAAACGGTGACTAAAGGAGATTCTGTATTACATATCACCACGCAGCATATCTGGTACAATGGCGAGCAAATTACCTCGAAGAGCGATACCATTTTGACCGCTATAGCACCAGGTACTTGGAATACCACGGATTCATCTGCCACCTTGAGCAAGGTACCTATCTATGTAACTGTACAATAATGAGAAAAACAGCATCAAAAAGTATAAAATTAGTCTTAATCACTTCTGTATTAGCTTCTTGTGCGCAACCCAAAGACTCGCGAACTGCTGAGAGCAAGCAGCGGATATTTATGCGTGCAGACACGACAGCGGCTTATACAGAAGTCACGGATAACTATTCACAAGAACGTTCGGGAAGTGGCATGGGTTCTGCCCTACTCTGGTTTATGGCTTTTAGACACTTAGGAGGTGGTTTCGGCTACGCTAATAACAGTTTGCATCCGCAATCGGTGGCTGGTACTAATGCTGCGAAGGCAGCTGCATATCAAGCGCAGCGCGGCGGTTTTGGTCGCAGTGCTGCTTCTACTACGCGATCTTCTTACGGTTCCTGATGCAGATCAAAAAACTACGTATCGATCCACAATGGCAGTCTCGTTTGGAATCTATCGGATATGGCTACCATACACTTGATGAGATACCATACTGGATCGACGATTATTATTATGAAATCCGTAATCGAGATGCCGATCTGATCTATAAAGCAACCAACGAGCTATGGCAGATGTGTCTAGATGCCGTAGAATACATTATCAGGAACAAGCAGTATCAGCATTTTCATATACCGCCTTTTATGATTCCCCATATGGAACGGACTTGGGAGAATGACGATCCTGCGATATATGGGCGCTTTGATTTTGCCTACGATGCCGAACGTGGCACATTAAAGATGCTGGAATTCAATGCCGATACACCGACTTCGCTCTTTGAGACGGGTATCGTACAATGGTATTGGAAGAACCACTATTTTCCCGAACTTACGGATCAATTCAATAGTATCCACGAGCAATTGATTCGGAGCTGGACAGAACTAAAACCCTACCTTAAAGGAAATATTTTACATTTTTCTTGTGCCAAAGAAACCTTGGAGGATTTGACGAATGTGGAATATCTCCGCGATACCGCTCTTCAAGCAGGTATCGAGACTAAACTTATCTATATCGATGATATCGGTTGGACTGGTAATAGTTTTGTAGATTTAGAAGGAGAACCCATCCTATCTATTTTCAAATTATATCCTTGGGAATGGATAACACAGGAAGAGTTTGGTGTGCATATTGTCAACGACCCCAACGAGGCACAATGGATAGAGCCATCTTGGAAGATGCTATTATCCAACAAAGCGATACTTCCTATACTCTGGGAATTATTTCCTAATCATCCTTATCTTCTAGCTGCTTATTTTAAGGAACCAGCTCACTTAAAACATTTTGTCAAAAAACCTATCCTGTCGCGCGAAGGTGCCAATATCGAGATGTATTACGACAAGCAGATGATCTACCATACCGACGGCGAATATGGAGAAGAAGGATACATCTACCAGGAGTTGGCTAACTTACACCGTGAAGATACTGGTTTTTCGATTATCGGCAGCTGGATTATAGGACAGGAGGCTTGTGGTATCTCCTTTAGAGAGTCTGATATGCCAATTACCACGGATAAAAGCCGCTTTATACCGCATATAATTAGACATTAGACAACCCATATAATTAGTTTATCACAATTTCCCAATCATCTGGTTTATGGAGAATATTAAAACCTACATTACCATATTTCGAACGGTTAATTATGAGCGTACATTTTTGATTTCCCAATTTTAAATCTGTGAGATAAATCTCATTAAGATAGTCTGGAAGTATAATTCGATCAAAAGTTATCGTTTTATTTATGGCATTTATATCGATCCGCAAACACGACTGTAGCAGCATAAATACAGCTCCCACCGCCCAAGCCTGTGGTGAGCAGGCAACGGGATAAGCTGTAGGCCCTATACCTTGTCTTTTATCAAAACCGCAATATAATTCCGGCACTCTTTGCAACTCTATAAATAACGAGGCATCAAATATCGATTCCATAATTCTTAAAACATGTTTTTGCAAGCCATACTTAGATAGTCCGTAAGCTATTAATGCATTGTCGTGGGGCCAAATCGAGCCGTTATGATAGGACATCGGATTATATCTTCCTGCTAATGATGATAGGGTTCTGACTCCCCACCCACTAAACATATCCGAATGGAGCAGCGTGTCTGCAAGTATAATGGCCTTATCTTTGTCAGCAATCCCTGTAAATAAACAGTGTCCAGCATTAGAAGATTTTACTCTGCAAGGTCTTTTTTGGCCATCGAGCGCCAAAACGAACGTGGATAGTTCCTCATCCCAAAAATGCGCATTAAAATTCTTCTTTAACACCGCAGCTTCATTGAACAGTTTCGATGACAAATGTTGCTCACCAAGTTCTAAGGCTAATTTCGCAGCATGCTTTTTTGCGCCGTATACATAGCTTTGGACCTCACATAATGCAATGGGCGGCTCCGCAAGTTGATTGTTTTCATGCATGATGGAATCAAAGGAATCTTTCCAGCCTTGATTCGTCAATCCATTTTTAGACTTATGTATATATTCTACAAAACCATCACCATCGATATCCCCATAGTTATCGATCCAATCGATCGCGGCAATAATATTTAACCAGATTTGTTTAATCAAGTTCAAATCAGCTGTACGATCGTAATACATTCCCGCCAACATGATGAATAGTGGCGTGGCATCGATTGTCCCGTAATATTGTTTAAAAGGAATTTCACCCGTATTCGCCATCTCTCCATTGCGTGCTTCGTGAAGTATTTTTCCGGGTTCGGCATCCTTTTCCGGAATTAGATCATTAGCCTGGTTTGCTGCTAAAAATAATAATACTCCTTTCGTAATTTCCGGATTGATCCATAAGGTTTCCATCGCCGCAATGATACCATCCCTGCCAAAGGGCGTATTATACCAAGGAACACCTGCATACGGATATTTTCCATGATCGGTCTGGGACAGGAGCGATATAAAATCCTTTTCCGACCGATATAGCCAGTGATTAAATTGAGCATTAGATGTTTTAATATCAGCAAACAGGGTTTTACTTTGATTCAATTCAAACTTGTTTAGTTCACTAGCCTCGGCATAAGAAATAGTTTCTTTTTTTTCTTTCCCCGTCAAAAAATGAATACAATACTGAATTGTTATTACTTTTTTCGGCGTTAAATTAATAAAAAAGACAGCCTGGTTTCTCTCCAATGTATATTCGACATCAGATTGGAAATAGACTTCAAAAGAACGTTCGACACCATCTAATCCCAAGTAAGTAGTTTCAAAATATTCATGGTGATAAACAGGATATACATTATTTGTCTCTACCTTTCTCTTCATTCCACGAATTTCAAAAATATCTCTAAAATCACCATCAAAATCTAGACTCAGATCAAACGAACAGCTTTTGGGTTCATATTGCAGCACCTTAATTTCCTCATAAAAAGCACCTTCCCTTACAAATTGATGTCTTTCAATATGGACTGAATTTTCCGGTATGTTACATTTTTTTAGTATCGGGTTTGTGAGGTCTGCTGAATAGATCGCGTTTCCCTCTTTAATGGAACCACTCAATAAAAGTGGTTTTTCTCCATTAACATGCAATATTAATGTATTAATAAAGCGAGTACCTTGATGGTATATTCCCTGAACCATTTTTCCATGAGGATGAATGTTTCCCGATCGGTCAAAAACTGCAAACGTATTCGAATAGTTTAAAACCATATTGACCTCATCTGAATTAACGGCATCAGATGAGATGTGATATTCTTCTTCTTGTGCAATTTCTTCTTTCATGCTGGTTTATTTAATATCGGTATACTACTTCGAGGGACGTTTTTGAACGTGTCATCAATTAGGGAATGATACACGTTAACATAGTTTTCAGCCATGTGGGCAGCCGTGAAACGTCTTTCAAAAACACGACGTATCCCTCCTCTTGATAAATATTTCAACCGACTTACGGCATCGATAGCTTCTGCCACCGAATTTACAACAAAACCTGTGACATTATTTTCCATGATTTCTGGTACAGACCCATTTTGAAATGCAATCACCGGTGTACCACATGCCATCGCTTCGATCATAACTAATCCAAAAGGTTCGGGCCAAGCAATAGGAAACAAAAGAGCTTTGGCTTTACCTAAAAACGTTGTCTTCTGTTGTTCATTTATCTCTCCAATATATTCTATTAAAGGGTGATCCAGCAAAAGTTTTATGTTCTTCTCATAATAGGCAAAGTCAGCCTTATCGATTTTTGCAGCAATTTTTAGCTTTGTATTCGTAGCTAATGCAATTTCGATAGCTCTTTCAACGCCTTTTTCCGGAGAAATTCGGCCTAGAAAGGCTAAATATTCACCCTCTCCGTCTCCTTGATGATGAAGATTTTCAGGAAGTCCGTGATAAACCGTTTTAATGAAGTTTCCTTGAGGAATCGGCAAACGTTGGTTCTGGGAAATTGATATTAAGTTTTGGTAAGGAAAGACATTATAAACATCCTGTAGTTCCGGAATATCCAATCGCCCATGAAGTGTTGTAACTGATGGAATTTTCAACGTATTACTAAACGGGAAATGGAGGTAATCGGTATGAAAATGTAAGATATCAAATTCATGGACACACGTATTCAACTTTTGCAGTTGAATAATATGATACGCTAATGGATCATTACAGTTTCGTTTTAACCGCAATCCTTCATCAACACAGGCGATCAGTTTGGCCGTTGTAATAGAATCGCCGGAAGCAAACAACGAAACATCGTGCCCCTGTTTAACTAATTCTTCCGTTAAATAATGTACAATCCTCTCGGTTCCTCCATATAATTTTGGAGGCAGTGACTCGTACAATGGTGCAATTTGCGCTATCCGTAGAGATCTTTGTTTTACCGTATCACTTCTATATCTATCCATCGCTATGGTCATCCTTATAAATAAATAACCTAGCAAAACGTAAATAGTTCAATGAAATTATGACATCGTGCGAAGCAATTAAACTTTTATAGATTCAAATCGCCTTGTTCGCCAGTTTCGATATTTTTTCCGGTAATAGCCCGTGCCGCCACCTTAAAAAAGGTGATCAATTTACTTGATTTCGTGTCCCAATAGTGAGCCTCATCCGGAACAACTTTTAGCACACGTATACGAGGATCCTCTTTTCCACGGTCGAACCAACCTTCTACCATCTTATTCCAATATTTTTCTATCCGAGCGCTATCTCGGCTAATTTCGGCCGTACCATTGATACTAAGAAAACTGTAATTGCGAACATCCGAATACAACAAACTAACATTAGTTGTCTCCTGTAAATGTTGATGTGTCTCACTTTCTGAAGAAAATAGAAACCATATATTCCCCTCCTCGTCGACTTCCTGCCGGCTCATCGGAATAGCATGAACATAATCGCTATCTTTTGGATATGTTCCTAACATACCGATATCGATCTGGTCAACAATTTTCTTTAACTTCTCTATCGCTTCTTGATTATAAAGATTTTCTGTACTCATATTGTGTTGTTTATATATAATATAACAACGAAGAGCCTCTTTTGTTAAGGTTTTTTTCACTTTATATTATCCGAGACCCATACGCCGGAACTAAAGCAAGCTTGCAATAAATAACCTCCGGTAGGTGCCTCCCAATCAAGCATTTCACCAATACAAAAAACATGAGGATACTTTAGTAGTTCCAAAGAATTAGATAGTTCGGCAAAAGAAACTCCACCTGCTGTAGAAATGACCTCATCAATAGGTCTAAAGGAAGTAATTTGTATCGGAAAGTCTTTAATTGCTAATGCTAATTTGCTAGGATTCGTATACGTTTCCTTATCCAAAAATTTCAGTAATTGTATGGCCGTTTGCGAAAGTTTTAATTTCTCTCTAAGAATAGAAGTTATATTTCCTTCGTTTTCCAATTCCCTTTCGACAGACGCCACCGTGTACGTAGGTTTTAAATCTAAAAACAGCTGGTTTGGAAAAGGCTGCTGACGGAGGAAACGGTTTAGATAATAGACCGGCGCACCTTCTATACCGTAGGATGTAAATACTATTTCTCCCCATTTTTTATGTTCTGCAAATTTTAACTGAATGTTCTTTAATACATGGCCGGCAAGCGTAGAAAATTCTTCTTTTGTATTCACACCCGAATTAGCCGATTCAAGTGTATTCACCTGAACACCTTTTGCCTTAAGCAGATCTACCCATTTTGCATCTGATCCTGTTATGGACCAGGATCCTCCTCCTAAACCTAAAATTAGCTTATGATAAGGGATTCGTATGCGTTCTTCGTGATAGACGAAGGTCACTTCTCCTTTATCAAAATCCACCATGCGATAGCCGTAGTGAATTTTTACACCGGCATCGGCTAATTTCGTGAGTATTGCTCGTAATACCTGTATGGGTTTTATTCCTTTGGCTGGAAATATCTTACCCGAGCTACCGATAAATGTCGGAACTCCCAGTTTACCGAGCCAATCAATGGTCGCTTTGTTATTGAAATGTTTCACGATACGTTGTATCTCGACCTTATCATAATTTTCGATAAACGTATCGATGTCTTCATTATGCGTCAGGTTAAACCCACCGTGGCCAGCCACTAAAAATTTACGTGCAGCAGCTTTATTCTGTTCGTAGATGTACACGTTGAAACCCTTTATCGCCAGCTGTTGCGCAGCTATTAATCCCGCAGGCCCCGCTCCAACGATAACGATAGGTGGTTTTGACATGCCACAAAAATAAGCAATTCTCTATAATCCTTCAGCCGGCAACCACTACTCCCTTTCCTGCAGTTTCCGTTTGCTGCTTTCGCTCAAGCCGACCGTTTGTTGTAAACCTTCTTGGAGACTCTTCCAAATAGTTTTAAAGTGAGAATATTCGGGTACGCGCTTATAATCTACTTCCCCAATGTGGTACACTTCATTTGCATCTGGATTACTATCATTGAGCAAAAGCTGGTTGATTAAAAACGTGAGAATACCGCGCTTTCCTCTTTTATTTGTTTCCTCATCGGGAGGGTATAAAAGATTCACTTTAAGTTGATCGTAATCAAAATAGAGCTTACCCCAATTCCGGTAATCATTGCCCTGCATGTCAAAGCGTATACGACGCACATTTCCTGAAGCAAACTCTAGGTTCAGTAACGGTGTAAGTATTCGGTTGAATGCTGATATTTGCATAGGTGTCAACGTGCCGCTATAGGAATGGCTACCGTTTTCTTGCACCATATCGAAGCCAAAGAGCGCGTGTAGTTTCCCAGAACCCATTAGGTTTGCCTGCAAATCAGCTCGCATAAATTTATCACTTTTAAGTTGAATGGTGTCATTGGTCACATTGGTGAGATTGCCATGTGCCTGCTCAAAAGTAATAACGCCTTCGCGAAGATATTTTCCGCTCATCTCATGATAGGAAATATCGACGTCCTTGACAAAAACGGTATCAAAACAGAAGAGTTGTTTAACAGCCATTATTTTTTGGTGCGGAGCCTCACCGATCTTATTTACATTATCTTTCTGAAAACGCTTATCTTTATGAAAAGAAGTCTTACCTCCATCTATATAGGCATATCCAGAAGAAATCCGCTGCCGATCAAACAGCTCTCGAAGACGCATCTTCTCCAACCTTAATGTATCAAAGTTCAGATAAATCAACGCCTTATTTTCCTTATCGCTGCGGAAGTAATCTATTTTGCGTATTCTAGGCGAAAGGGCAACGTCCGTCAACAACAACAAATCCTCCCGGCTATCTACCTTCAGCCGATCAAAACCTACCTTATAAGGACTGTTTGGAATCTCGTATTGAAACTTAGGAACATCTACTTGTAGCGCTTTAAAATAATAGATACGTGTAGAATCATGCGCGGCGTTTTCATCTACCAGAATATCATAAAATTGGAAATGTGTACTATCCATTTTTATCTCATTTGTGTTACCGCTTTCCGTTTTTGAATATTTGATGTTGAAATGATCTAGACTAATCTCCCCTATTTGCACTGACTTGACCCTATCTTTAATTCGATCATACAGCGAGCTTGCATTATCATTTTTGACCGTATCGTTATAAGCATGAAATTCATTCAGCACATGCAAATCAACGCCGTCTAGTATAATACGTTTGATAGATAATTTTTTACGTACCAACGCTGACCAAACACTTACGCCTGTCACTTCTAAAGATTTTAATTTGATATTAAAGCGGGTATCAGGCGCGGTCTTCCCAGCAACCTGCTTACGGTAAATTGCGGAATCAGAAATCAGTTCAGCATTTTTGACACGGACAGTTCCTGTAAGGATACGCAGGTCCATATCCTCATACTCCAACGTGTAGAGGCCGTTGCTCTTTTGCTGAACCACTTCTTCCAATTTCGCTTTGATTTTAGGCTTCCAATTACGCACATAATAGGCGCTTAATGTCAATACGATGAGCAAGACTAATAACAGGATGCCTCCTATCCATTTCCATTTGCGAGGTATCGAACGTACGTTTTTCATTATCCGGTCTTTCCTCATTTTGGATTACGTGTTTCTTTTTTCTGTTGGCTCCTGATCACGAGGAAAATTCCCAGCGCAATAAATAGAACTGCAAATATTATCGGTAATACCATAATCTTATCTATTTTTAAATGAACATATTGGGATAGTAAAATGTTTTATTGTTAACTTTAAAGACGATGAAACATTAAAATTGAGCCTATGAATACGAGAAGAGACTTCCTTCAAAAGATTACTTATTCGGTCATGGCACTGCCCTTCTTGCCTTCAACCTGGCAATTTGATTTGGCCTCTTCCGACAACAAGCCCTATGACGGTCCTGTCTTGCGTGTTGCTATTATGGGACTTGGTGGATATGGAACACGTGTTGCGGAGGCTATGCAGTCTTGTAAAAAGGCTAAATTAGCCGGTGTGATCAGTGGCACACCAGCAAAAATCAAAGATTGGCAGTCCAAATACCAAATTCCGAAAAAAAACTGTTACAACTATGAGAATTTTGACACATTAAAGGACAATCCTGATATTGATGCCGTATACGTGATCACACCAAATGCACTTCATCACGATCAGGTCATTCGGGCTGCAAAAGCCGGCAAGCATGTCATTTGTGAAAAGCCAATGGGACTGAATGCTAAAGAGGGGGAAGAAATGGTTCGTGCATGCGAAGAAGCTAACGTTAAGTTATTAGTGGGATATCGTATGCATTTTGAGCCAAACACGTTGGAAGTCGTCCGCATGCGCCAGCATGGTGATTTTGGGAAGATTCTCTTTTTTCAAGGGCAATGTGGTTTCCGGATAGGAGATCCTAATCAATGGAGGTTGGATAAGACCCTAGCCGGTGGCGGTGCGCTGATGGATATCGGTATTTATGCGATCAATGGTGCCCGCTATATGGTCGGCGAAGAACCCATATGGGTGACTGCACAAGAGACAAAGACCGATGCCGTTAAATTTAAGGAGGGTGTAGATGAGACCATTTTATTTCAGCTTGGTTTTCCGAGTGGCGCCGTAGCCTCCTGCCTATCCACCTACAACATGAATCACCTCGACCGCTTTTTTTTAAATGGTGAAAAAGGTTTTGCCGAGATGCAACCCTCAACAGGCTACGGACCTATAGTAGGTCGGACACATAAAGGTAAACTTACACAACCGCACATTACCCATCAAACCTTACAAATGGAAGAAATGGCCTCTATTATCCTGGAGGGAAAAGAGGCTATTATACCTGTTGATGGGAAAGAAGGCTTAAAAGATTTAAAAATAATAGACGCTATTTATCAATCCTGTAAAACAGGTGATAAACTTACTCTAAATCTCTAAGGAGATAACTGTCGCATTTCGATAATACACAAAAAAACAAATTAATGCACACTATGAATAACAAGAACATATCCTCAAACGACTCCTATCTTCCCGTGGCATGGGAATACCGGGAGGTTGCGGAGGAGGAAATTGAAAAAGCGCGTCGAGGCAAAATATTCTTTTTCAATCAAGATAACCAAGTCGATGAGGTACTGGGTAGCGTTATAGAGCTGGAAGAAAAGAAAGCCGAAGGTGTTTTTCTAGTAGTAGATACTGGAATTAAAATAAGGTTGGATCGGGTTATTACATTGTTTGGCAAAGTAGGTGCAGCTTACGATGAATATGATGCATATGGAAACTCCTGCATGGATTGTACCGGCGGCTAAACAAAAACAAACGCTCATCCACCCCGCGATTTCCGCGGGGCTTCTGAGCGATCACTCGATTACTAAACAACAAAATGAAACAAACTTATATCCGCTAGAAAAAGCGGATCGAGATATCGTTGACCAATTTCTTTATTTACAACATAGGGTAGCCCACTTGGCAACAAGCAAGCATATAAACATACAAACAAATTATCATTTTCCCAAAAAAAACGTATTTTTTTTAACACAAAACTTAAAAAAAAGACATATCGTTAATGAATAACAAATTAAACGGATCAATCGAGGTCTCTATAATAAGGAGGGTGATATAATATAATAAAATTTGTTTCATCCGAATTATTACGCTAATTTTAGCAAAAATGAATAATTAAGATATTGAAATTTATTGAATTTGGTTTCTCTCCCACCTTAGAGGAAGGACTTGATAGTATGGGGTTTGAAGAGGCTACCCCTATCCAAGAAAAAACAATTCCGGTTATTTTGAACGGAAAAGACATTATCGCTTGTGCACAAACAGGCACAGGAAAAACAGCTTCTTATCTCCTGCCGATATTGAACAAAATTGCCGAGAATCCTCAAGAAAGGATCAATAGCCTTATCCTGGTTCCTACCCGAGAACTTGCGGTACAAATCGACCAGCAAATTATGGGATTTGGGTATTTTACGGGGGCTACTTCTATATGCGTGTACGGTGGTGGAGACGGGGCAGGTTACGAACAACAAAGAAGAGCAATTCAAGAGGGCGTAAACATTATTGTTGCAACTCCCGGTCGACTTATCGCTCACATGGGATCCGGAAAAGTAGATTATAGCCATTTAGAGCATCTCGTGCTGGATGAAGCAGACCGCATGCTGGACATGGGATTTCATGACGATATTATGCGTATTATCAGCGCATTACCTAAAAAGAGGCAAAGCTTATTGTTTTCTGCTACAATGCCTCCTAAAATCCGAACGTTAGCGAAGAAAATACTCTATCAACCCCTAGAAATCAATGTAGCTATTTCCAAACCCTCTGAGGGCATTGACCAACAGGCCTATTTGGTCTACGATGAACATAAAATGGAGCTCATCAAACATATATTGGATAATCCAGTCTATGAAAGCACTATTATTTTTGCTTCAAAAAAAGATATCGTCAAAAGGCTTACGAAAGAATTGATCAAAAAAGGGATTGTTGCAGAAGGTTTTCATTCGGATTTAGAGCAGGTGCAACGGGAAGATATCATGCAACGCTTTAAGGCAAGGAGAATAAGGGTACTGGTAGGAACTGATGTTATTTCCCGTGGTATTGATATTGTTGGAATTAGCTTAGTTGTCAATTATGATGTACCTCCAGATCCGGAAGATTACGTACATCGAATTGGACGGACGGCGAGAGCCGCAACTACGGGTACTGCGATCACATTCATCAACGAAAAGGATCAGAACCGATTTTCCCGTATCGAGCGACTAATCGAAAGAGAGATACCCAAAACACCTTTGCCAGCTGGTTTTACAGAAGGGCCATTATATGCGCCCCGTACGGGTACAAAAAAGAAAAATACGAATCGAAAAAAACCTTTTCGAAATTTTAAACGTGCGAAAGGTAAAGAGAAAGAATAAATAAGGAGGAGCAACAGTACTCCTCCTTATTTATTATCTTCTGCGCTTAAAAAGCAAATAATCCATACTAAATTTACCTGGCCCTAATGCTAGGATGGAAAGGTATGCGAGAAAAAAAGCTGTACCTAGTTCATATTTTCCAAATAATTCCCAATTATGTACAGAGAAGATAACCAACATCGTTATTAATAACGGAATAGTAGCCAATCGGGTAAACAGTCCGAGAATTAATAATATCGAACAAAAAAACTCTGCAAATATGGCTAAACTCAACGATACGGTGCTACCTACCCCCAATAAGTCAAAGAATCCATCTTTACGTTCGTTAAACTCGACCAACTTTACATAACCATGATGCGGAATCATTAAAATACCAAAACCTATCCGCAAGATTAAAGCGGCTAAATTGCTGGATGTTGTTCCTTTCTGGACGGTTAGAAAAAATTTTTTCATATAAAATACGGTTGTGTATATAAACAAATATAAAAAAATAGAGACGCAAATCTCAAGGGTTCATCCAAGATAAATTTGCGTCTCTATGAAAAATAATCTCGCCGATTAACGTAAATGAGCACGCAGCATCCATGCTGTCTTTTCGTGTGCTTCCATGATTCCGACTAAGAAATCTTCTGTTCCGGCATCATTATGCTTTTCAGCAACTGTATCTAGCTGCTCGCGAATAGATACGATGATGGCTTCATAATCTGACAACAGCTCTTTGATAAAACCTTTGCTATCATTTTTTTGATAATGCATCTCTGTCAATTGTGTCAATTTTAAGAATTCTTTCATGGTGCCCACTGCGTAATGGCCAATCGAACGAACACGTTCTGCAATTTCATCAATGGTTTCTGCCAATTCACCATACAAACCTTCAAAAAACAGATGTTGTGCATGAAAATCAGGCCCTTCCACATTCCAATGTGCATTACGAACTTTCACATACAACACATGTTCATCGGCCAATAACTTATTCAGAATAACAGCAATAGCATGTGTATCTTTTTCTTTAATACCTATGCTGGATGAGCTCGCTAAAGCTTTTTCAAGTGCTGTTGTGTCTGTTTCTTCCATATTCGTTTTCATATTATAAAAATTTAAAGTAAAAATTATGTGTTATTGAGTTTAACACAATTTACGGTTTTTTGTTGGGTTTTTTCTATTTTTGTCGCACAAAGTTTATCATCCATATGGTTGTCGACAATCCCATCTTTTTTCATCACTTTCAATCGGATATTGCGGGGATACCGAAACCCAAAGTCTTCACTTTTCCTTTTTGTTATGAACCTGATGAACTGAGTAAAATAGCTGTTGTAGAATTACAGCAATATCTCGAGGAACAACGAGACTTTGTCCATAATTTTGGTTTACAAAATTTAGAAGGTTTCGCTCTCGGCAAGATGTTTGGGGTACTGGTCGTGGAAAGAGAAAATGGCCAATTAGGCTATCTGGCAGCCTGTTCAGGAAAGCTGGCCGGCACCAACCAACACACCTATTTTGTTCCTCCCATTTTTGATATGCTAACGAAAGAGAGTTTTTTCCTCCAAGAGGAAGAGCAAATCAACGCATTGAACCGACAAATTGAAGACCTGGAAAAAGCACTAGATCTTCCCGAACTCATCCAGCAGCTTAAGGAAATACAACAACAGGCCGACGATGCGTTAAAGATTTATCGTCTCTATATGAAAACCGAAAAAGCAAAACGGAAAAAGATAAGAGCTGAGCACAGAGACATCTTGTCCGAAACGGATTATCAGCTATTGGAAACAGATCTTATCAAACAAAGTTATCGTGACCAACATGAATATGCTGTTCTTAAAGGTAAATGGAAAACACAGCTCCAATCTATCGAAGAACTGATTCACAATAGACAGCAGGAAATAGAAGATTTAAAGAACACACGAAAGCTAAAGTCCGCAGTACTCCAACAACGCTTATTTGAGCAATATCAATTTTTAAATGCGCGAGGAGAGACGAAAAGTTTATTAGCTATCTTTGCAGAAAGCAAGCAACCTATCCCCCCCGCTGGTGCCGGTGAATGTGCAGCCCCGAAATTGCTCCAATATGCCTATCAGCACAAACTGAAGCCTATCTGCATGGCCGAATTCTGGTGGGGAGTTTCTCCAACTTCTGAGGTCAGGAAGCATAAAAATTTCTATCCTGCCTGCAAAAGTAAGTGTGAACCTATTTTATCACATATGTTGAAGGGGCTCGATGTCACTCCAGATCCTATGCGCATAAATCCAGCACAGGGGCGGACATTTGATATTATTTATGAAGATGATGATATTATTGTCATTAATAAACCCGCAGAGTTTCTTTCAGTGCCGGGCATCCATGTAACTGATTCGGTCTATACTAGGATATTGGGACAATATCCCGAGATTTCCGGCCCTGTAATCATTCACCGATTAGACATGTCAACTTCCGGCATTTTGATATTAGCAAAGCATAAAGCAGCTCATCAGTTTATTCAAAAACAATTTATCCAACATACCGTTTTAAAACGCTACACCGCGATATTGGATGGAATATTAACACCACAAACTGGAATTATAGATTTGCCCCTTCGCGTCGATTTAGATGATCGCCCGCGACAAGTGGTATGTTATCAATATGGTAAACCTGCAAAAACGAAGTTTGATGTACTTGGATATGAAGATGGATATACGCGTATACATCTTTTTCCGTTGACCGGACGAACACATCAGCTTCGTGTGCATGCAGCTCATCACCAAGGATTTCATATTCCCATACTGGGTGACGATTTATATGGTCGACGGGCGGATAGACTACACCTCCACGCTGGGTATATTCAATTCATCCATCCCAGAACGGAAAAACATATAGCCTTTACGGCAGAAGACCCTTTTTGATAACAACAGTAAGTAACATACTCCCCATTTTATCAAGAAAACGTCACATTCTATCTACAGTTAATTTCTCCCTTCAAAATCAGTTAAAGTATTATTACTTTTGTCCGACCTCATAAACTGACTAAGTTGGTTTAAAAGTCAGATGGGTTTATAAAGAGAGACATTATGTCAAGTTATCGCACAACATCAACTAATAACGGGCTGCTAGCATAC
Source organism: Sphingobacterium corticibacterium (assembly GCF_004208525.1). Classification (GTDB taxonomy): domain Bacteria; phylum Bacteroidota; class Bacteroidia; order Sphingobacteriales; family Sphingobacteriaceae; genus Sphingobacterium; species Sphingobacterium corticibacterium. Next base: position 1,748,187 of record NZ_SGIT01000001.1, read on the forward strand.
GGATTAAAGTTTGGAATATTTAGCTTACTTTTCTTGTTTTCAGTGTTATCATTCGCACAGTCCCTTCATTTAAAAGGGAAAGTAATGGATGTCACCAATAAAGCACCGATTGGCTATGCCACTGTCGCGGCTATAGGATCCACTAACGCATCATCTACTGATGACGACGGAAATTTTATATTAAAAGTCGATCCGGTTTTTTCTAAAGTCCGTATATCCTTTGTGGGGTACGAGTCCCAAGATGTGAGCATAAATAATGAAACCTATCAAGAATTAACCGTTTATTTAGTCCCGGAAGAACATACCATTGAAACAATAGAAATTACTGCTCCGAGACGTGCAAGATATTCGAACAAGAACAACCCGGCGGTCGAACTTATCCGTCAGGTTATCGCACATAAAGATGAAAACCGAATGGCATCCTATGAATACGCCGAATATCGCCAGTATGAGAAAGTTTCTTTAGGATTGAGCAATTTATCGGAGAAATTTAAAAACAGAAAAGTATTCAAAAACTACCAATTCTTGTTTGAAAAAGAGGACGTAGAAACGGGAGGTCGTACCAGAGGTTATACGCTTCCTGCTTATATAGAGGAACGATTATCGCAAATATATACACGTAAAAAGCCAAACACGACAAAACAGCTTATTCTAGCAGAACAGCGGGCGCAATTCGACCCAAAATTTGTAGATAACGACGGCTTAAGCGCATACTTTAATAAATTATACCAAGATATTGACATCTATGAGAGTAATATCGAATTGGTGACGAATCAGTTTTTAAGTCCAATTGCCGGTTCATCGCCTACGTTTTATAGGTTCTACATTACAGATACGGTTAAAACAGAAACCCCATATTTGGTAGAATTGAGTTTCTTCCCGCGTAATAAAGCCGATCTTCTTTTTCAAGGAAAATTATATATCACCTTAGACGGGAAATATGCGGTCAAGCGTGCTGATCTCAGTGTAGCCGATGATATTAATCTAAATTTTGTTCGCGATCTCGATGTAAAGCTAGATTTTGAGCAGGATAGCAATAATCGCTACTACCTAAAAACAAGTTCATTAGGCTTGGATTTTTCTTTAACGGATAAAGGTACAGGCATTAAGGGGAACCGTACCGTAACTTTTGATGGCTTCAAAACAGACATCGTCCAGCCGGATAGTATTTATGCAGGTCCATCTGTTGTAAAAATTGTCCAAGAGAATGATACTGCATTGGATGAAACCTATTGGGCAACCCATCGTCCCATTGCGCTGAAACCCAATGAACAAAACATATATCGTAATATTGACACGCTACAGCTTATCCCCTCTTTTCAGCGGTTTATGGATATCAGCGCCCTGGTTCTTTCTGGTTACAAACAAGCCGGCCCTGTGGAGATTGGCCCTGTCAATACTTTTTATAGCTTTAACCCCGTAGAGGGCTTTAGGCTACGTATAGGTGGACGCACTACAGATAGATTAAGCAAACGATTTTACGCAGAAGCTTATACCGCTTATGGATTTAAAGACGAAAAATGGAAATATTTCTTGAGTGGAACGTATGCGCTCAATAATAAGTCGGTATACACCTTTCCACAGCATTACTTACGGGCATCCATTATGCGAGACACCAAAATTCCGGGCCAAAATTTAGAGTTTGTTCAGGAGGATAATTTTTTGCTATCGTTTAAACGAGGGGAAAACGAGCGTTATCTCTACAATGATATTTACCGGTTGGAGTATAAACGTGAATTTGAAAACAATTTCTCCTACCTCATTGGTTTATCGAAATGGAGACAACAGCCTGCCGGTATATTGACATATCAGATGTTGGACGATCAAGGCAACAATAGACTATTTAATGAATTAAACACAACCGAACTCTCGGTAAGTCTGCGGTATGCGCCTCATGAAGAATTCTATCAAGGTAAACTTTACCGAACACCGATATACAATAAATATCCTATCTTCTATCTTAATTATGTCGCCGGCCTTAAAAATGTGTTAAGCGGAGAGTATGATTATCACAATTTTACGTTGGGTGCAGATAAGCGATTTTATTTTTCACAGTTAGGTTATGCTGATGTAAATATAGAAGGAAATTATATTTTGGGAGACCATATTCCTTTCCCATTTTTAAATATCCATCGCGCAAACCAAACGTATGCTTATCAGCTACGATCTTATAATCTCATGAACTTTCTGGAATTTGTGAGCGATCACTCCGTATCTGCAAACGTACAGTATTATATGAATGGATTTTTGCTGAATAAGATACCGTTGATAAAAAAACTCAAATGGCGTGAAGTATTCAGTGCTAAAGTTATTTATGGCGGTCTGCGCGACGAAAACAATCCAGCTTATACCAACGACGTATTCCAATTTCAAAAGAATGATGACAATGAGCCGATCACCTATGGATTTAGTGACAAGCCTTATGTAGAAGCTAGTGTAGGCTTAACGAATATCTTTAAATTTATCCGGGTGGATTACGTTAAACGACTGAACTATCTTGATCAACCGGACGTACCCAAACACGGGATTCGGGTCAGAGTGAAGTTTGATTTTTAAATGGTATGTGTTTTGTTTTAAAAAAACTCTATTTTTAAAACAAAAAGCTGCTATGTACCCAGATAAACTTCATTTAGTTTACCAATATCCGTCCATGTCCTATACGGATATTGAGCGCATTATAGAACAACATGAAAAAGTCTCTTTCAAGAAAGGCGATCTTCTATTGCACGAAGGGCAGATTAGTGATTGCTACTATATAGTTGAGGAAGGTATCGTTCGTGCTTTCGTCCATGATTACGAAGGTAATGATATCAGTACTAACTTTTTCTGCCCCGATGACGTTGTTATCGAAGTAGCATCTATGTTCCATCATATTCCTACACAAGAGAATATTGTATGCATAACGGATTGTACATTGTGGAAAATAAAACTCGAGCAATTTCAGGGATTGTTTGAGACCATTCCGGCGCTAGCAGAATGGGGTCGTGCTTGGATGGCTTATCAACTACTTATCACTAAAAAAAGAGCCATAGATATTATTAGTCTGTCAGCAATAGACCGTTATAAACAACTGCTCGCAGAGAAACCGCTTATCTTTCGGCAAGCACCCTTAAAACATATTGCCACTTTTTTAGGTATTACCGATACATCTCTTAGTCGCATTCGCAAGGAACTGGTGGGAAAAAAGTAAGGGCCGAACTATGAAATTCGACCCTACATCTACCTATGAAAAACATGCCCTTTGGGAGGGCTATTACAAAAGTAAATTTTAAATTAACAATACCGCAGCATTTTAACAAGTTTATTAGCAAATGTCGAAATATAACTACGTGCAGAATAGCATATAGGCTATTCCTTATGATATGCTTATTTTTATAAACACATCAAATCTTATTCACATTTCATCCATTTTTCACAAAATTTTATTTAATTCGTAAACTTCAAAAGATATGTAATGAGCTTATATAAGTTAGAAGAATATATAGAGACCGGGAACCACCATGATTTGGAGATATTGTTGAGAGCACAACCGGAATTATTGAGAGAGCAGACAAGCCATGATATATCTCCTTTATTACTCGCCTGCTATTACCATAAAGACCAAGTTATCAAAACGATATTAAATCATTTAACGGCTATTACGATCCATGAATCTTGCGCCATTGGTCTAGCCCAACAGATCGAGAATATGCTTAAACAAAAACCAGAAGTGCGCGATGAGATTTCCACACATGGCTTTACACCGTTAGGTATTGCGACACATTTCGGACAGGAAAAAGTGGTTCAAACACTCTTAGCAAAAGGTGCAGATCCAAATATATGTTCACAAAATGGTTACTATGTATACCCATTGCATACGGCACTTACCGGAGGATATGACCAAATCAGTAAAATGTTAATTGAAGGTGGTGCAAACGTAAACGTAGCTCAACATGCCCGTATCACCCCTTTACACATTGCAGCACAACAAGGCAATATCGACCTGATTATTGTTTTACTGGAAAACGGAGCAGATGTTTCCGTAAAAACAGAAATGGGCATGACTGCTGCTGATCTGGCGCTTGAAAAAGGACATAAAGAACTTGCCGAAATATTGCGGGTAGCTTAACTCTTGAGCAAAGAGAGCCCGATATTACATTGCAAGCATTTCTTTTGATCACAATAATTTTGTTTTAACTGCAGCAATCCTTGCGAATCCGCGGCAGATATTGCGGATAACGTCAATTCACTGAATTTCCGTGTAATTTTATTTTGCTCTGCATTCAGTTTCTCCAACCATGCTAATGCTCTTGTTTGCAATTCGTCTATTCCCATATACTTACCATACGAAAACAGGACTGGTATCACCGCATTTATGGCAATATGTTCTATAAAACGCTGTGACAGATCGGTGGTATGTATAGATGTTGTTTTCCCCAATACAAAGTGCGTCTTCCAAAAAGACGACAATGATACATTTGTCAATATCTGATTTAAATCCGTCATGTTTTTACAGTGTATAAGCGTCTCAAAAAGAAAAGGAGTCCGACCATACAAAGCCAGTAATTGTGCCAAACGAAACGTAGGAAAATTATATGGACGCATACGCATAAACTTCCATTCAAACACTTTCAACTCTTTTAGACTGTGGATAGTTTTCAAATAACGATACTCCTCCGCCAGCTTCTTCGTGTAACCCTCGTTCGGTACATCAGCAAGAAAACCAGCCTGACCAAATATCATTGCTTCCATTTTGAAAATATCATTCCGATATTTTCTTATCAGGGATAAGTCGGCCAATTTTCCTAATTGTAAAAATGGCTGGGCGTTAACCTTCATTCCAAAGCTACGACAAAGCTGCAAAAACAACACTTTTTCCCAATCATCCAATGTTTCGTCCAAAAGATCTTGTATCTGTCTGTATCGCTGCTCTAACCGTATTGCAGCCATGCGCTGCATAGCTTGCGTTTTATGTAAGATATCTACCTTATGCAGGTGTTTTTCGCAAGGAATCCAGTGTAGATTCTGCATAATGCCTCTGTAACGCTCCAACAAACCAATATTTATGAGAGGAGCGAGTTCGAAACAGGGAATGACCGTGCCATCTTCCCGAAATGCGGGAACGGCGTTTTGGTAAACAACATGAAGTATAACACTATTGTAAACCGCATCAAGATGGTGTTGGTGTTTAAACCAATCGGCACCATCCACATGGATTTCTACATGCCCTCTCCATTCTCGACCATCAATTGATATTTGACTGAATAAAAAATCGGGACCGGCGTCTTCGTTACATTGTCCAACCTGAATAATCTTGATTTGTTCATCATCTGTGCTATAAAGTTCTAATTGGTTAAAAAGCCTAAATTGCCAGACGAAGTGTAATAATTCTTCTGCAATCATGTGTTAAAGATACGAAATGATCCTATAAGTTCCATTTTAAATCTCAAAAAATACAACCATTATTTTGGGGTATATTTTTCTTTTTATTATCTTTAAAGTAGATTATAAACTTCAACAGCTATGCACACGAAAACGGAATACCTTATTTGGGATAAAATTGTCAATAGTGCTAAGACGAGAATAGACTTAAGTAGTTACGGCGAAAAAGCGACCAAAATCAGCCCTGAAATTTTGGACAAGTTGGTATTACATATCATTGCGGCTTTTGCATCAGGAGAAGATCACTGCGCTATTTCGACCAATCTGCACAACGAATTACATCATATTGGGATCGATGTGAATGAAGACGTAATCGATAAAATAGTTTCGGATAAACACGTTGTATTTAGTGCAGAGATATATGCTGCATATCTCACCTTTTCCATGTTGGAAGACGGCCATACTGAGCAGGAAGTATTAGGTTATGTAACGGATCTTTTGGATACACCAAAGGTCCACTAAGTATTCCTCCCGTTAAGATAAATGTTTAAGTCGTCATTACCCACCTTTTGCACATTAGCTGCTGATTTTTTTAACAGAGGCGCAGGTTTACCCCGTCCCCAACGTTGCCGAGAAACAAAAACACGGGCTTCGTCCCATATCCCTGCGTCAATAAACGACTGTAATGTTTTCGCCCCACCTTCTACTATTAAGGATTGCACATCCATCAGATAGAGCTGATATAACATCTGCTGCGGCAGATAGAGATCAAAATGTTCTAATGCGATTAATTTTTTGTTTTTCTGCCAATCTGTTTGGTTTGCATTGAAGACAATAGTATCAGCCTCTTCATCGAAAATAGCAGCATCTGCGGGTACTTTTAAGGATTTGTCGATCAATATACGTTTGGGATTTTTCCCATTCCACAAACGCGTCGTCAATCCCGGATTATCGATCAAGGCAGTCGATGTACCTATCAATATCGCATCCTCCTCCCCTCTCCACTTATGCACAAGTTGTTTACTGGCATTATTACTTATCCACTGCTGTGCCGCATCCTCTGGCGAAAAAAAACCATCGTCGGTCTGTGCCCATTTTAAAATAACATAGGGACGTTGTTGTTGAATACGGGTAAAGAATCGTCTGTTCATAAACGTACAAGCATCTGTTAGCACGCCTACCGTAGTATCCATACCTGCGTCTTGTAATTTTTTAACCCCTTGCCCATTAACTTTTGCAAAGGGATCCAGACAACCAATAACCACCCGTTCGAATTGCAATTCGACCAACTTGTCGGCACAGGGTGGGGTCTTTCCGAAGTGCGAACAGGGCTCTAAGCTGACATACATCGTGGATGTACGAAAACGGATTTGGGCTTCTGCTTCACCTAACTTCTGATAGGCGTCCTGTATGGCGTTCACTTCAGCATGAGGTCCGCCATAGGGCGATGTATAACCTTCACCAATGATGCATCCATCGTGCAAAATGACAGCGCCAACCATGGGATTTGGGCTCACCGTACCTGCTCCCAGAATCGCCAAATCCAGGCAACGTTGCATATATCTCTCGTCTTGTACCATATTATTACAAACTTAGCATTTACCAAAGAATATCAAAAGTGTAATCAGCTTTTGTAAGTTTGTAGTTTATTACCACTTTAAAAGACAATTTATTAAGATGAAAAATTTCAAAGATATAGCGGAAATTTATCGAGAAGCTTTATTACCACTATATTCTCCAGCCGAAATTAAACAACTGTTTTTGATGACCTACGCTTTTGTAATGAAAAAAAACAGTATGCACTATATGTTAAACAGTACAAGCGAAGTTAAGGAAACGGTATTGCCACAATTTTTAAATATACTCGAGGAACTGCAAACGGGGCGCCCGATACAACATATCCTGGGAAAAGCAGATTTCTATGGCCTTTGTCTTTCCGTAAACGAACACACACTAATTCCGCGTCCGGAAACCGAAGAGTTAGTGGAATGGATTGTTAGGGAACATCAAAATAACGAACAGATGTCCATACTCGATATCGGTACAGGGTCGGGCTGCATCGCGCTAGCACTTAAAAAGCAGTTTCCTCATGCACAGGTTGATGCTATTGACCTGCAAAGTCCGGCTATAACGGTTGCTCGTACAAATGCCACAAATCTAAATCTTTCTGTAAACTTTATCGAAGCGGATATTTTGGAATGGGATAGCTTTCTACAAGAAAACCAGCAATATGATATTATCGTCAGCAACCCGCCCTATATTACACCAAGTGAGCAAAAAGACATGCACCAGAATGTTTTACTTTACGAGCCACATAGCGCGCTTTTTGTGGAAGAGCAGGCTCCTCTTCTTTTTTATGATGTCATCGCTGAAATGGGGAAGAAACATTTATCACCTGGCGGTAGTCTTTATTTTGAAATCAACCAATATTTGGGTCGAGAGACATATGATCTTCTATTAAAGAAAGGGTATGAGCAAGTCACATTACGTCAGGATCTAAACCAAGTAGATCGAATGATAAAAGCGAGTTTCAAAAAATTATTTTCATGAAAAACAGTCCGTTAAAGGCTTGTACAAAAAATAAACAAGCAGTCATTTGGCAAAAGTGAACATTTTTTCTACCTTTGCAACACTTCAAACACAAATGAAGTAAGATTCCGTAGCTCAGCTGGTAGAGCAATACACTTTTAATGTATGGGTCCTGGGTTCGAATCCCAGCGGGATCACAAACAAAAGCAACTCAAAAAGGGTTGCTTTTTTTGTTATAGCTGGGATGAGGACCCAAGGGTTCGATTCTTGAAGGCTCAGGGAAGAGTTGGAGCCTTGCGGGGCTGAGCCAATCCCAGTGGCCAAGTCGTTTAATCTACGTTCCAAAACCTCCATCTTTCCTTTGGTCAATTTCTTTACTTCTTGGAAATCGTCATCTGCCATTTCTCCATCCGCATTTTTCAATAGCGCATTTTGATAGCGTTTGTTCAACGCATCGATCTCACCTATGATATTTGCTCGTTCCGTGTTTTGGGCTTTGGTTTTGTTATTGAAGTCTTTTATAATCGAACTTGGGTAAGTTAAGTATTGAAGAAATAGAAATTAGCATTTCACTTGTTTTTTAACTCAGTTTAGCGTTAGCGGTTGTGTCCAAAATTGTTGATATTGATGAACCGCCCAAGAAAATAATCCTCGGGGGCACTGCTTATGATCAAGTATTAGGAATGAATGATGCTAGATTAAATGAATATAGAAAATGGGAATATTTAAGCCGTGAAGCTGATTAAGTAGACTACACCAGAAGTCTGTTTTTAATGAAAATTGGGAGTTTGACGAGAACGGTTTTATGAAGAAACGATATGCAAGTATCAATGATCTCGAAGTAAAGGAGACTGACAGGTCTTTATAATTACTATATTGTAAACGAAAACGGAATACCTATATGGTCGAAAATACTTTATTAAAAAACATCTCGAAATATATAAATCTTACGCAGGATGAAATTTCTACTTTCCACCGTTTTTGGACGGAGAAGACATTGGAAAAGGGAGACTATCTCTTACGTAACGGCGATACCTGTCGTTATGATAGTTATGTCGTTTCCGGGGCATTGAAGGCGTTTTACATCAACGCTGACAAAGGTAATGAGGAAATCTTGTTTTTTGCCATTGACGACTGGTGGGCCTCTGACTTAGATAGCTTTTCCAAGCAGAAGCCCTCCATATACAACATACAAGCCATAGAAAGAACGACCGTTTTACAGATTAGCCATTATTCTTTTCAGCAATTACTGGTTGAAATTCCCCGTTTGGAGCGGTACTTTCGGTTAATATTGGAAAGTTACCTGGGTGTATTGCAAAAGAGAATTATCTATAACAATGTGTTCGATGCCGAAAGTAGATATTTTGCCTTTTTGGAAAACTACCCAAACATAGCGTCCAAAGTACCCCAATATCTGATTGCATCGTATTTGGGTGTGTCAGCTGAATTTATAAGCCGCATTAAGAAAAAAAATAAACCGTCTTGACCTAGGTCAATTTTTTCTCCATCAATTACCGACAACTTTGCTTCATAATATTAAGAAGCAATGAAACATCATCCTATTTTTCAGAACGCCATTATATGGCAAAGAGAATTGATTAACCGGACGGTAGTTGCCCCCATGTCACGTGTGAGCGCTACCGCGGACGGCTTGGTTACGGACGAAATGAAGGACTATTATTCCGCATTTGCAATTGGAGGATTTGGAGTTATCATTACCGAAGGCATCTATACCGATGTATACGGTAGCCAAAGTTATAACAACCAACCTGCACTTGTAAACCAAGCGCAAAGCACTTCATGGGAAAAGGTAACCCGCGCAGTCCATGAGTCGCCTACTCTTATATTCGCTCAGTTGATGCACGCAGGTGCTTTATCACAATATAGTGAGAACACCTTAGCTCCGTCTGCCCTAAAACCTATTGGCACAAAGATGTGCTCCTACGGTGGCCAGGGGGCATTTCCTACCCCTAAAGAAATGGACTTGACGGATATTGAAAGAATGAAACAGGGCTTTATCAATGGAGCTGTAAACGCTTATAAGGCAGGCTTTGACGGCGTAGAAATTCACGGGGCAAATGGTTATTTGTTAGACCAGTTCCTCACACCGGAACTGAACCACAGAAACGACCAATATGGTGGCACTATGCAGAACCGTTTCCGTGTTATTGCTGAAATTATTGCTGGTATAAAGGCTTCCGTGCCACAGAGTTTCATTGTCGGTTTACGGGTTTCAGAGGGGAAAGTAAATGACCTTACCTACCGTTGGAAACATGGTATTGAAACAGCTAAAGAACTGGCAGAAGAAATAAAGGTGAGCAAACCCGATTTTGTTCACGTAGCGGTGCAGACGGGCCAATGGGAACGGGACAGCTTTTTTGGAGACGGAATATCATTGGCATCGGTTATCCGGCAGGCAACGGGCATTCCTGTAATCGCCAACGGTGGTTTCCACAATCTTGAAAAGGCAGAAGTTGCCTTGAAGGACAACCACGCCACGCTGGTTGCTATCGGAAAAGCAGCCTTAGCAGATCCCCATTGGGTGATGAAAACCATGAACGGACTACCCTTGATTTCTTTTCACCGTGAAATGTTATGGCCGGAGGCAACCCTTAGCCATACCCGGAAAATCGTCTAAGAATTAAATCTTGAAAATAGTTAGAAAGAGAACAATGAAAATGAACAGATTCTTGATAATCGGCACTTTACTTTCAGTATAGGCCATCACAGGAAAAACGTTCGCACAAAGGAACACATCTATAACTTCAAATAAATAAAAAATGAAACCTGCTTGTCTCACCATTGAAAAAAGGATACATAAAAATCAACTCAAGCAAGCTTCATTGCCATTAAAAAACAAATTATTATCATGAAAATTTCACAGATTAAAATTACGCCGGACGCTTATGAACCATTCCGTCTGGCACAGGGACATCGTGTAGGCGATCTGTTGTTTATTTCGGGACAGACCGCTATTGGCAAGGAAGGAAATCTGATAGGCATAGGTGACTTTGATGCACAGGCAAAAATGGCTTTTGAAAATCTGGACAAGGTATTGAGAGCTGGAGGTTCAAGTCTGAAAAACGTGGTTAAGGTCACTATCATGCTCCGTGACATGAAGAACTTTGAGAAGATTGTCGAATTGAGAGGCAAATACTTTACCCCCCCTTATCCGGCAGATACTATTTTTGAAGTATCGTCATTGTTTTCGCCTGATGCATTGATTGAGATTGAAGCCATTGCTGTGGCTGATGCGCTGGCAGATTGGGAAAAGTAATACGAAAATTAAACCAGTCACAGTAAGGAGTGGATAAGCAGTATCTACTCCTTGTTTATTCTGGACATTTATAGACAACGAAGTATAAATAACCATACATTATCAAATGATAATAATTGCGTATTTTAGTATTTTCTGATATACTAAGTTTGACATGAGAATAAACTTCACATTTCATAATTATCATTTTTCAATCTGGACGGAAAAGCATTCCCAGGACTATACTAATTTTTAGACATCTTCCTTATGATACAAAAACATTCAGACAACTTTGATCTGCTCAGATATTTAAGGTCTCAAAAAAATGATGGCAATATAGCGCCTTATTATCTGGCATCAAAAGCGTGTCTTGAAGACTTGAAAATCACCAATCCCTTTAAAAACTACTTTTATACTATAGGTCTGTATTATGGTGAAGGAGCCCGCATCAGGATAGGCACTACCGATTATGATTTAACACGAGGAAGCCTGTTGACGATTGGCCCCGGAATGACCTGTCAATGGCTCAATACCAGTTTTCCCTCAAATGACACGTTATTTTTTTATGATGATATTTTTGTAAATAATTTCAGCAGGTCATTTTTCTATTCCCTCGAATTTTTTTGCCCCGATGAAAAGAGTGTAATGCAACTCACCGACAGGCAATTTGAGGAAATGCAGCAGCTATTCAGCACACTTCGGGCAATAGCTGATAAGCCCGAAGCAGTATCGGGAATACTATATTCGATCCTGATCATTTCACAGAAATATTTCTGGAACCTGTACCGTGGCAATAAAAAGGAACTCAACGGTAAAGAACATACCGTTGTAAAGTTTAGAGAATTAGTTTCAAAGAATTTCTCGCAGTATAAAGATGTTGCTTTTTATGCGGAACAGTTACATATATCGCCAAAATACCTGAGCGAAATATTAGTTGAATACACCGGGCTTTCGGCGAAAAAATGGATTGAGTTTCATATCATGCAGGAGGCAAAGTACCTGTTGAGCTTTTGGAATATGTCTGTCAAGGAAGTGTCCTATCAACTTGGCTACACAGACTCTTCCCATTTTTCCCGTGCATTCAGAAGCTACGAAGGTCAGCTCCCCACTGAGTTCAAAAATACAATTGAAATTCCTGCATAATCGCAGGTTCTATATCAAAAACAGAAAAAACTACATTTTTTGCCGTCATACTTACAGTATTGACGGCTAGGCTCCTTCATATCTTCGTATGGTATTACATAAAACGTACAATGAAGTTTAGATAAGATGTATTTCTTTCGTTACGAAAAGACAAGACAAATCACCAACGGAAGAAAATATCCTGAATAGGTTGTCACGTTTTCTGCACTTCATGTGTCCATATTTTAAACAGTGGTTGACTGTAATAATTATCCGACCACAGCCTAACAAAAAGAAATTTGAAGGGAACGATGAAAGAAACAACGAAAATAAAATACTTGCTGGCCTGCTTGTTTTTCAGCATGTGCTACTTGCACAGCCGGGCGCAAGTTCCTGTAGAAATCACTGCAGGGCATTCGAGTTACTATTATCAGCATATGTTTTCCGGTAAAATCATAGCGGAAAAGCCGTTTGGATTTTTTAATACGTCTTCTATTTTGCTTCCTTACGACAAAAAACGCGGAATTGAAGTGATGAGCCAATCGTATCTTACTTACGAAATAAATAAACGCTGGGCAACCGGTTTCGGTTCTATCTATGCACCGGGAAATCGGTTTGTGCCTTCGGCTTTTGTTTGGTTTTTCAATAAAAAAAATGATTTATCGTATCTCATTTTTACGAGAATGGATGTTTGGTCTAAACCCAGTCTTGAGCTGTTCGGTTCTGTGGAATATCAAGGAAGCAAAAATCAGGATTTTAATCTTTATGCGCGTTTGCAGCTTCAATATATTACTTCAATGCATGGGAACGGGCACTTAAAGAGCGTGCAATATGCAAGATTAGGAGTGGACAATAAAGGTGTACAATATGGTTTGGGTATAAACTTTGACCAATACGGGCCAAATACTGAACACTACAGCAACTTTGGACTTTTTGTGCGAAGCGTATTCTAAAAGAACTTTTAAAATACAATTAAATATGAATATAGATAACATCAAAACAGAAATACCTCACAACAAAAGGAAGAGCGTAACGGTACTTGGATTGGGTAATATGGGAGCCGCAATAGCCCATACATTTATCAATCAAGGTTATGATACGGTTGTGTGGAACCGTAATGCGGAAAAATGTAAACCACTAGTTGAAGCAGGTGCAGCGGGTATAGAAATACTTAGTGAGGCAGTTGTTGCCAGTAATCAGATTGTGATCTGCTTGTTAAACAATACGGCTGTGGATGAAGTACTCAAACAGGTAGCTGGTGCGGTTGCCGGAAAAGTATTCATCAATTTAACGAGCGGCACACCTGCTCAGGCTCGTGATTTTGCTGAGTGGGCTGAAAAACAGAACGCTTCCTATATCGATGGCAAAATATTGGCTGACCCAATAGACATCGGAACCGCCAAAGCACAGTTATTATTCAGTGGTAAGCCAACCGTTTTTGATGCACAGTATCCGCTGTTGGAAAAGCTAGGTGCCATTACTTACTACGGAGAAGACGCAGGAGCCGCGGCTGTAGATTTTTTAGCGCAGGTAGCTATTGGCTATGAATTTTTAATAGGTTTTTTGCATACCCTTCAATTGGTGCATCAGGAAGGAGTGGATTTGGCCGCTTTTGCACATCGGGTTGCGGGCACGCTACAGGGCTATGGCCCGCTGCTGTCCCTAATAGTCAATGAAATTAAGTTGGGTACATACCAGCCCGACTTGGGGCCGCTTCAGGTTCAAGCCGCGATGTTTGATGACCTCATCAATCATCGAAAATCAAAAAATGTGGAAACTCTGCGCATGCAAGAAATCAAAAACCTCATGGACCGTAGAATAGCTGATGGGCATGGAGCGCAGGGATTTTCGAGTTTATTCGAACTACTAGGGAAACAATAGCAATTACCAGCATTGACCACAATATTTAAAGGGGATACAAACAAGATATAACTAGAATAATAAAGGAAAATGATGAAACAGAAATTTTTTAATACGCACAATGATTATACAGGTCTGATCATTCGACTGACAATCGGTATCGTTATGTTTCCACACGGAGCGCGGGCTATGTTGGGCTGGTTTGGTGGCTTTGGGTTTACCCAAACTTTGGAGGGGCTGCAACAGATGGGACAGCCGTGGCTGGTGGGGTTATTAGTTATTTTAATAGAATTCTTTGCACCCATTTTTATAATAACAGGCTTTGCCTCCCGTTTTTGGGCGATCGCAATGGGAGGTCTTTTTACAGGGATAATTTTATTGGGAGGACATCTTGAGCATGGCTTTTTTATGAACTGGTTTGGCGATAAGGAAGGTGAAGGATTCGAATATCATTTACTGATGCTCGGCTTATGTCTGGCGCTATTCATTCAGGGAAGTGGAAAATATTCACTGGACAATTTGATATCCAAAAAACTCACAGCTTAAATTTAAACAACGATGCGCTGCAAAAATGGCTGCTTTTCTTACAAAAAATCCACTTTGGGTAAGGGTTCAAAAATGGTTTATGGCCAGTGTATTAACTTTTTTAGCAATAAAAATGGTGCTTTCAAAAGCTAAGTAACAACAGAAAAATATGGCAAATACAATATCAATAAAAGAAGCAATTTGGAATCAATTCGGTGCAAGCCTTGATATGCTTGAAAATGCAATTATTATGTGTCCGGACGAGCATTGGGATACAGAAATAGGCTTTTGGTATGCTTCCTACCATTGCACCTTTTGGACAGATTATTATTTAACCACGGATCCAGGTAAATTTGCTCCGCCACCACCTTTTGATTTGTCAGAGTTTGACCCAACAGGTAAAATGCCTGACAGGACCTATTCAAAAACCGAAGTTCTTACATATTTAGCGCATTGCCGACAAAAAGCAAATCTATTCATATCTGAGCTTGATACAGACAAATTAAACAAGCGATGGATTAACGAATACAAAAACTATTCTTTTCTTGAAATATTGATCTATAACATAAGACATATTCAACATCATTCAGCTCAGTTAAACTTATTGTTAAAGCAAACTACTAATACTGCACCAACTTGGATAAGTCAAGCTAAAAATTTAAATACGAAAAATAAGGAGTAATAAAGCAATCGATAATTTTATAAAAATGAAAAATTAAGGTAACACCTGACGCTTACAGACCGTTTCACTCTTCACAAGATCGTCGTGTAGGCTTCAATACAAACAAAAAATAAATATGGAAAAGAGAATTGACATACAGCAGCTTGAACCGGATGCATTCAAAGCAATGCGTGTTCTGGAAAACTACATTCAACATTCAGGACTTTCGAAAACGTACTTGTACCTGATTAAGATCCGTGCATCGCAAATCAACGGTTGTGCTTTTTGCATCAACATGCACACTTCGGACGCATTAAAGCAGGGCGAAACCGTACAGCGAATTTTCCTGCTCAACGCTTGGAAAGAAACCGGATTATTTACCGAAGAAGAGAAAACAATTTTAGCCATAACCGAGGAAGTAACCTTAATCAGCCAAAACGGGTTAAGCGATGAAACGTACAGACTGGCCGAAAAACTTTTTGATGGAAATCAGATTGCACGGATCATAATGGTGGTTGTTACGATAAATGCATGGAATAGGATTGTAATCAGCACCAAGAAAACGGTAGTATAAAAAGAATAATGAACTAAAAATTATACTCAATTATGCAAACAAACATTAAAACCATCATCTTTATCATGCCTATCCTTATGGCGGTGAATACTTTTGGTCAACATAAAAATCAAGGCAAAATGGAACAGAATAACAGAAAAGATCATACTATTACAGAACAGGTCGCCATCATTGATAAAATCAGCATTCCCCAAAAAGCTATCACGGCGTATTCCGAAAAATCGCTTTTCATCAGGAATACACTTCGGCAGCAGCCCGGCTTTGTGAAATATGAAATCTTTCAACAGACAGGCGATAGTGGAGACCTTCGGGTCATTACGGTTGCCACTTGGGCAGACCGACAGCGGATGGACGACGCCAGAGTGGTTATACGGGAGTTGATGAAAAAAGCAGGGATTAATATGCCCGCCTTTTTAGAACAAAATGGCATTACGATGGAAAGGGATATTTATCAGGTCGTAGAGGAGTAAGCGGATGGATTTAAAACAGATTTAAAAATTATCTTCAAGAAAGTATAAAACAGTGATGTCTTAAAGTCTATAAGAAAAACTTGGCTGGATTCCACAAGAAGCGGATTTTAATAGATGTAGGATATCGTTAATTTTACAGAAAACATAAAAGTTGAATAAAGAAATCATTAAAGATATTATAATATGCATATTAAAAAGAATGAAATTTTAAATCTCGAAAACACACTTTACGAGGCCATCAAAAATAGTGATACGGAAGTACTCGACAAGCTATTGCATGCTGATTTACTTTTTGTAATTCCCAGTGGTCAGACCATAACCAAAGAAATGGATTTGCAAACTTATCGTGCGGGAAACTTAAAAGTAAACGAAATCATTCCCAAAGTTGAAAAACTGAACATCATAGAGGATTTGGCTGTCATTACTTTGCAGATGGAGTTAAAAGGAGATTATAATAATGAGCCTTTTGAAGCTAAATATAGATATATCCGTTTTTGGAAAAAGTTTCCCGAAGGTATAAAAGTAGTTGGTGGAAGTGGAATGGCTATTTAATCAAACGGCGGCAAATTTGAAGAGGGAAAATCGTCCTGTCATGAATAACAGAAGAAGGAAATCTTGCGAACGAACAAAGTATTTTTATGTGTATGCTGCAGACATAATATCTCGACAGCGAGATAATTCAAGAAAATTTTAAAACCAATGCAGAAGAACTATAATAAACTCCTGACCTATGCCTATAATATCGTTGGTTCTTACGAAGATGCCAGAGATTTGGTACAGGATGTACTTGAAAAATACATTACATTGGATAAATCAGACATTCGCCACGAATCCAACTTTTTGATTAAAAGCACGATTAATCATGCCATAAATTTTAAAAACCGTCAAAGTAAAAAGGAGGTTTTCGGCGAATGGCTCCCCGAACCTGTTTCGTTTGAAAATGCTGATACAAAACTCATAAAAGAAGAAACTGCCACTTATACCATGCTCGTATTGCTCGAGTACCTAAACCCAAAAGAAAGAGCGGCTTTCATATTGAAAGAGGGCTTCGATTATTCCCATGCAGAGATAGCCGAACTGCTTGAAATAAGCGCAGAAAATTCACGCCAGCTATTAAGCAGGGCCAACAAACAATTAAAAGATAGTAAATACACAAATTATATCCCCCATTCGGGTCAATCATTTGAGAGCCTGGGCAAGTATCAGAAAGCATTAGCTCAAGCTGATATCCTAGAATTGCAAAACTTATTGGTAAACGACATAAAACTAAGTGCGGACGGGGGTACTAAAGTGCAGGTAGTGAGCGGTTCGGAAATAGGAAAAGCGGCTACAGCCACTTTATTGGTTTATGTACAGCAGCATTTTCTGATGGGCAAAACATTTACCTTTCAATTTTTCAATCATCAGCCTGCTATCTGTTTTTGGGAACATGAAAAGCTCCATAACTGTCATATCCTCCAATTAAGCGCAGATGGATTAATACAGAAAATATATTCCATTGTAGACCCGGATAAGCTAAAAAATATTACCAAGTTGTCACATATTTAGCAATCAAACTGTCTTCCATAGAAAGAGTAAAAAAGATGAAGACATTATTGCGAATTGACAGTAGCTTACGTTTAAAAAACTCCTATTCCCGCAATGCGGGAGACAATTTTGTACGGGCATGGAAAGAACTAAATCCGGGAGGGAGCATCAGCATACGGGAAGTCGGCACCTCCCACATTCCCCATCTTGAGCAGGAAGTACTTGAGAAATTTTATACTGCCGGGGATACTTCAGACCGCCTAAAATTGTCTGACCAGTTGATAGCAGAACTATTCGGATGTGATGAAATCCTTATCACAGTGCCTATGTATAATTTTGGTATTCCCTCTTCGCTGAAAGCATATTTCGACTTGGTGTTGCGTACAGGTAAAACTTTCAGATACGACGAGGACAAAGCAATCGGATTGCTGCAAAATAAAAAAACATACATTCTCTCCACTATGGGGGAACTGGATTCAGCTTTGCCCAATCTAGTAGAAATGCATCTACAGCAGATATTAAACTTCATTGGCATTAGGGATATTTACTACTATTCATTGAACGGAACGGATGATAAAGAATCTGCCAAACAACAACTAAACCATCAAATAGAATTATTTACGAACATCTTAAACAAATAAAAATGGAACAGGCAGAAAAAGTAATCGAAGCATTTGTAAAAGCTGGCGACAATCGTGATGTAGCAGCATTGGAAAGTATCTTACATCACGGCTTTCAGAATATACAGGACGGGTTTTTCGATGAGAGGGGGATTTTTGTATTCTCAAAATCTGACTATATCGAACTCATCCGTACCAAGCGATTCGGAGGAAGCCCAAGGAGCTTGATCATAAACAACATAAAGCAATCAGACAATATGGCTATTGCACGAGTAATTTTGGAGAGTCAGTTTCTTATCTTTCATTCATTGATAATATGCATTCGGGATAATGGACATTGGAAAATAATAAATAACACACCTACGATAGAAGTAAAATAACAGAAATCTGTGATGGGCATCAACATGCATGGTTAATCTTCCTCATTGGCATGGGGCTACTCCCGATGAGGCGGAGCTTTGGTTTATTGTTTACGAATGCTAATTGCTTTCTTTTGTTAAGGCAGGTATTACTTTTATGTATATCAGTTCAAAGAAAATTTCAACGATTGTCTGTGTGACAATTACGACCGCTACCAATTGATTTTCGGGAGCAGGTAAAGCAAGAGCCAAAGGCAAGACGACTAATGAATTCCTTGTACTTGTGGAAAATGAAATTGCTCTTGACCCATAAAAATGAACCCCGAATATTTTGGCTGACAATTTTCCGATAAATGGTGCGATAACCGCAAACGCTACATAAATAGGAACAACGTTTAAGATTGGTTCGGGATTGTTATACAATACTCCGATTTGAGAAGCAATGATAACAAAAAAAGTCAGCGCCATAAACGGAACAGGCAACCATCCCGAAAAATCTAAAATTGCATTTCCGGCTTTGTTGTTTGATTTTGATACCACTTGTGTTATAATCGAAAGCAGAAACGGAATGACGATTAAATAAAGAAATGCTTTTAAGAATGGTGTTATCTCAATGATGTGTATTGTTTCTTTTCCAAGAAAAAGCCATAAGTATAAAGGCAACAATAACATCTGAAAAATGAACAGTAAGGGAGTGGAAGCCAAAACAGCTTTGGAGTTGCCTTTTCCCAAATGCGAAAAAACAATTACATAATCAATGCAGGGCGTAAGCAGAACCAAAAGTATTCCGAGCGTTACTATTGATGTTGTTGGAAAAACGCTTATTAAAACCCAAACCAATAGAGGGATTAGCACAAAATTCCCAAATAACAAAGCCTTGAAAAAAGAACGGTCTTTTAGTGCTTGCTTCAACTCTAAAAACGGAATTTGGCAAAACATACTGTAAAGCAAAATTCCGATTATAGGTTCGATGGTTTTTTCGAGGATGTTACTATTGTTCCAATATAGCCCGACAAAGGCACTTATTATGAGTGTGATAATGTATATGCCGATTTGCTTTTCTTCAAGTACTTCCCTGCTAATCATTTAAAGTCCAAGTTCTGAAATAATAAAGTCTGACTATTGCTGTTTCCTTACGCTTTTGAAGTTCAACTGATTCAACAGCCTCAAATCTTCCAATAAAAGGTTCGAGTTTCGTACCAAAGGGTTCACAAAAAAAGCAACTCTAAAGGGGTTGCTTTTTTTGTATTTCTACCCGCCGATTTTGTTCCCTCCCACTTTCTGTATCGTTGGATGCGACCGGTTTGGAAGCACCAAATCCTCTAGCGCTAAGATTTTCGGATGGTACTCCGGCGTTGACGATATAAAGCTTGACCGCATTGGCCCTGTCCTCAGATAGCGATTGGTTGTATTGGGCCGTACCCTCGACGGATGAATGACCATTGATGATAAAATTGGCCGACGGATCTTTCTGCATTTCTCGGACGATATTATCCAACACCATATACGACTCAGTTTTGAGTACACTAGAATCAAATTCAAACAGGACGTTCTTGAAATTGAAATTCGGTTTTTCGACCACAGGTTCAGGGTCTCTACGTGGTTCTTCCTGAGCAATGACAGGTTCTTCCACTACCTCTACAGGTTCTTCCCGTACGGGTGTCTGTTCAATCTGGCTACTTGGATTAACCATGATTTTTTTGGACTTGCAGGCAGACAGGTGTAAGACTAATAGCACGCAACTTGTTGCTAAAAGGCTTTTTATTATACGCTTCATAGTATGTTCCTTTATTAACGTGTATACTCCAAAGATACTATATATTCTTTTATCCTCCCTAGCAAAACGTATGATTTTGGCTGTATGCTATACACTTGGAGGTAAACTGTCCTTTTATTGCTCCGTGAATAAAACTAGCCGCAATCACAGAAGTGGAAAAGCTAAATCTTTTGGAGCAGCTATTCCTAATTATAACTGCTGTAAGGCCTGTTTTACATTATGCTTGTTAGGTTTAGAAATGGGTATTTTTTCACCGGATAATAAGAGTAGAATACCGCCGTCTTCTCTTAACCAGCTCTTCACATATCTTGGATTTACCAAGTGGCTTTGATGCGTTCTTAAAAATCCGTTGGGACACAGTAAATCTGCATATTCTTTAAGTGATTT
Source organism: Sphingobacterium corticibacterium (assembly GCF_004208525.1). GTDB lineage: Bacteria > Bacteroidota > Bacteroidia > Sphingobacteriales > Sphingobacteriaceae > Sphingobacterium > Sphingobacterium corticibacterium. The sequence goes on from NZ_SGIT01000001.1 coordinate 1,769,215, forward strand.
AGAAATGTTGGGTTTAATTTTCATCAAACTTGCCACAATAATAGCAAAACTAAAACCATAAAACAGCAAAGGCAGTGTTTGAATTAGTAAATGTAATATTCTATGCAGTATTTGAAATGTAGACTATCTTTCAATTGGATTAACCTTCTTAAATCTTCCAGTAAAAGGTTCGAGCTCCGTACCAGCGGGATAAGGACCCAGGGGTTCGATTAAGAGAAGTATTAGAAATAAAAGGTGTATTATTTCATTATCGTGGGCAAAGATGAAATGGGAATCTTATATTCGATGTACAAGAAACTCTCCCCAACTTTTTCTATTTCCTTAAATAGGGTCAATCAGCCTTTAGTTTTACTATTCCTGCTTTATAAAGGTTAATTGCTTTTTGTAAGATTTCTTCAATTATTTCAATGGGCAAATCTTTGTTTGGATTAACCCTGAAAATCTTCATTCGGGAACGGTTGCCTTCTTCCAGTGCGTAGTGGTCAAGAAGCTTTCCTTCTACCATAAGGATATAGGGTTCGTCCGTCTTTTTATCTGTCCATAGATAGCAAAACATTTTTTTCTTATAGCAGAAGCAGGGCATTCCCCACTTCTGCGTTTCCGTAATGTCTGTGTCGTGATTAAGAATAATGTCTCTTAATGCAAGCAAGCAACTCTTGTTCGGTTCTTCTTTGCTCAGATAGTAATTGTGAAGTTCTTCTCGCATTCTCTACTTATTTTACAGCAATTAAAAAGTCAATCTCTGCATCTGCTGGATTCTGAGCTTTTTCTCCAAAAACTTCAAAGTCAGCGGTAAAAGTCCTGTCTAAATTCATTTTCCAAATTTCTGTCCATTTGTCCACAATTAGCCTTTTCATTAAATCCCCTTTGGCAGATACTTTTACATAGCTTCCACCGTCAAACGATTTGCCAATCATTCCGTTAGGAATCTCGTTTATGTTTACTACTTTGCAACCCAAAATTGCCGTATAAGGCTTTGCATGGTTGCTTTCATAGTCGGTGTATATAGAATATACTGTATTGTCAATTTTGTTCGGAATTGCTTCCAAAATTTTTTCATTCATAAACCTGCCCCACAAATCTGCAATTTCCTTTTCAGCCTGTCCGTTTTCGTTTGTAGTTCTTACCGAAATTCCAATTATATTGAATGGCTCAATTTTTACTTTGTTCATTTTTATTGATTTTTAGTGTTACACCACAAAATTAAAATCAAGTTACGACAACAGTATGTCAAGGGTTTGAAAAATATTTTTCACGACACATTTCAAAATATTTTTCCAAAGTAATTTTGTGGGGTTTAAACGTCTCGCTAACTACATGGATCTTTTTTATTCTGTCAAGTCTAAAAGCCCTATATTCCTTGCGTAATCGGCAAAATGCAATAAGCAACCAATTCTCCTGTGTACTGTACAAGGCAAAAGGCTCAATCATTCTACTTGTATTTTTATTCTTTTCGTCGAAATATTGTATTTCTGCCAAACGGAAGTTAGTTAGCGCGAATTGTAAATCCGATAAATAATTACTTGTTTTTTCATTTCCGTTGTTTTGTCTAAATTGAACCCTTTCAGAAAGCAAATTGGCTTTATCTTTTATACTGTATTTTAGAACCGCTTTTATTTTGTGAATGGCTTCTGTATAATCTTTAATGAACGAAGTGTCCTTATTTTTTAAGACTAATTGTTCTGCTGTAATTAACGCGTTGGCTTCACTCTCTGTAAATGTAACAGGTGGAAGCCTATAATGTTCCATTAGAGTATAACCTCTCCCGTCCTCCGTTACAATAGGAACTCCAGCTTGTTCCAAAGCTCTAATATCACGATAAATTGTGCGTTTACTTACCGAAAATCTGTCTGCAAGTTCGGAGGAGGTTAATAGGCGTTTAGTCTGCAACTGTGTGAGTATTGCAGTTAGTCGTGAAATTCGTTTTGTATCGTTGTCATTCATTATCAATACTGAAATTACAAAGGTATTAATAAAGTTTTTGCACCGTTCTTTTAACTCAATAACATTTTCTACTAATTTTTAGTAATATTATTGTGGCTCGCAATTATTTTGGTAGGATGCAACAACTCCTCTTCCACTGAAAAGGCAGAATCGGCTAATATAATGAATGGCAAGCTCCACCGCATTTTTGAGAACTGCCCTTGCAGGGTTAGTTTTCATTTTTTCTATGGACTGTTCAAAATATTTTTGCAGTTGGGCAATCCCTGTATCTTTTCCGAAAAGAGACGCTTTGAACGGATTCCTGTTTTTAACCTTTGATATATTTACTAAAAGTTTATTTTATAATCGGAACATTATGCTTTTCGGCATAAGGTATGGCGTAGCTGTCCAATCGCTCGAACCGGATCTGCATTTCTCCATCGTGTTTTGCAAACAGGTTATCAATAGCAACTTGAATTTCTTCCGATGGCTTTTCCTCATCGATCATCGCCGCAATTTCAAGATATTCGTTTTCAAAAACGCTTTTGCTGTATCTGAATACTTCCAACGATGCTTCTATCAGTTCTTTATTATCTCCTTTTGCCGATAGACCTTCAACCTTTTTTAAGTTTTCGTCAATGGTTGCAATGACATATTGCTGGACATACGCTACCGCAGTTCCCTTTGTTACCGCGCCATCTTTATAAACGGTGATATTGTTCTTTGCTTTCTTCTCCATCAGTTCGTTAAAGAACTTTGGCGAATAGTACGTTGTAATATTGTTGGTATTCAGCCAGGTCTGTGCGACCACCTTTTTGGGAGAGGGTCCGCAGGAAACCACACCGGTCAAAGCGACCAATAACAGGCATTTTATGTAATATATTTTTTTCATTTGAATAATTATTTATACTCAGGTGTTTTTTAATGGAAATGAAGCTTACACAAGCCATTTATTTATATCCTTTTTTGAGCGGTAGCTTATGCAGGACAGTGGCAAGTTTTCGGGGATTATATTTTCGGACCTTTATAGACGGATTTCACCAATGTATTGAATTCTTTTTTTACTTCTTTAAACGGATAGTTTTGAACGTCTGCCATAGTTTCCAGCTGATTTTTTACGCTCCTTTTTTGTTTGATGAGCTTATAGCCAATAACAAATAACCAAATGAGTAAAACAGCCATCACTACAACAACGAGGGCAATCAACTGATTTCTGGGTATACTATCCTGTAACATGCGAAAAATCCCTATCGTACCCAACATAAAGAATCCCGGTATCCTTACCGAGCTGCTCTGTTTCAGGTACTGCTCGTACGCTTTTAAAAGACTTTCCATCTCTTCTTGGTTGAAGTTGGGCAGATAATCAAAATCCAATTTTTCCGTGTTGCTGTTCATTTATCGTGCGATTTTATTAAAATGTCGGTAAAATGCGTCCATTAGGCCTATCTCATATCGATATTCAGCTTTGGCATCAGTAGTTATCATTTCATCTATTTAAACTTGCTTTTTTCTGTGATGAAGCTATCAGATTTTTCACCAGTGTATACAACGGTGTTCAAGACCTCGCAAGCTCGGTTTATTCAGCCTCTGTGTGGTCTGAAAAATCATGATGGTTTCATTTCCTCCGCAATTATTCAATCTGGTTCTTCCAATATGTGCATGAACCATGTGAAATTCCGTGTACTCTTTAATCCCGGATAATGTGTCTTTCTATATTTTATGTTCTAAAACGAAATTCGCTATAAAAATCAAAGTACAATAATTCAGCGTATAACATAGTGTATACAGGAATATTTTTGTATATACAAAACATCTACATCGAATTCATATTACTGACATTCAAGCACCTACACAATGCTTGGGTTGATATGCACGATCTTAGAAAGTGCTGTAACCTTACTATATTATCCCGGCCGTGGAGGCCGTAACGATGTGCTTCAGTTCCAAGATAAAATTAAACCGAACAAATAATTGTCTCATCTGTTCTGGTCATATATAACAAAAATTTTAACATTATGATACAGACAAAATTTCAAGATTGTATAGAAGCATGTGGAGAATGTGCCGTGTTCTGTAGCCAGTGTGCAGCTGCCTGTTTAAATGAAAAAGATCTCGAACACCTTAAAAAATGTATCCAATTGAATCTGGAATGCACTATCATCTGTGATGCTGCTGTAAAAGTTATGAGCATCGATGGACAGTTAAGTACAGAGCTCTGTAAAATATGTGCAGATATCTGTGAACGATGTGCAGACGAATGCGAAAAGCATGCAGGTATGGGCATGGAGCATTGCCGTGAGTGTGCTGAAGCTTGCCGCGTCTGTGCCAAAACATGTAAGGAGATGTCGGCGGCTTAGCCTCAGCCGAGGGATATTGTTTCGATACTTAATTTCAATAGTAGGAAACAGCCGAATCGCATGGCGTGGTGCTCATATGGTATTAATTTTCTATACAAAGCTGCTTAGATTGTATATCAAAATGAATTTAATTAGGTTTGTACAGTCGTTTCCGTACTTCCCAAATATGGTATTTGGGGTACGAGCAGAACTTCTTTGATTATTTCTTGAATGCTATTACCAAAAGACCAAGTATTTTAAAATTCCATATGAAAAAACCTGTAAGAATAAGAACGACACTCAGTAAAGGGGTCATTGTTCCAAGTTTGATTTTCATTGTGGGAATCTGTCTGTTGTCGGCTATTTTTCCGAACCTTACCGAAGACCTGCTCAGCACAATCAAAGATTTTATCTTTGTGAACCTGAATTACGTTTACGTCTGGTCGGTAACCATTTTTGTCTTGTTCTTAGTTTATCTGATGTTCAGTAAATATGGTAATATCCGGTTGGGAAGAAATGACAGCAAACCCACCTATTCCTTCTTTTCGTGGATTTCTATGCTTTTTGCTGCCGGTATGGGTATCGGGTTAATGTATTTCAGTGTTGCAGAACCGATGCAGCATTATTCAAATGAAGTTTTTTCGGGAAATACGGCTGTTCAGCGAGCCAAAGACGCACAGCTTTATACTTTCTTCCATTGGGGTATCCACGCTTGGGCTATATACGGGATTGTGGGGTTATCTTTAGCCTATTTTGCGTATCGCTATCGTTTACCCCTTTCCTTGCGGAGCTGTTTCTATCCTCTGTTGAAGAATAAGATAAAAGGCACATGGGGCAACACCATTGATGTATTCGCACTTTGCAGTACTTTTTTTGGAATTACCACCACATTGGGTTTCGGGGTTGTGCAGATCAATTCTGGTCTGGAAACACTGAATATCTTGCCGGGAAGCAGCTTTATCTATCAGGTGCTGATTGTCGGTGTATTGGTTTCACTTTCTATTATATCTGCTGTAAGCGGAGTAGACAAAGGCGTACGGATATTGAGCAATATCAATATTGTAAGTGTTGTCATACTCTTACTTTTTGTTTTGATCCTCGGCCCTACGGTATATCTGATAGGAAGTTTCACGGAAGGGATCGGGACATATATCAATGAATTCTTTAGCCTGACATTCAACACGCATGTGTACGAAGAGAACACCCAGCAGTGGTTTTACGACTGGACAATACTGTACTGGGCATGGTGGATTTCGTGGTCGCCTTATGTCGGGCTATTTATCGCTAAAATTTCGAAGGGACGAACAATACGGGAGTTTGTAGCGGCGGTCTTGATTATCCCTACGTTGTTTAATTTTATCTGGATGACTGTTTTTGGAAACAGTGCGATATGGTTTGATGCTAACGTTGCCGACGGGGCGTTGAGCCAACTTGCTGGCAATCCGGATGCCCTGATGTTCCGTTTCTTGGAATATCTGCCATTAACCGAAATCGCCAGTTTTTTGACGATTGCTATTATCATTATCTTCTTTGTCACTTCTGCCGATTCGGGTATGTTCGTCATGAATAGTATAGCGACAAAAAACGCCCGGATATCTCCGAAATGGCAGACCATCGGCTGGGGTGTGCTGCTTGCCGTATTGGCACTGATGCTATTGAACGCTGGCGGACTGACGGCCCTGCAAAGTATGACATTGATTACGGCGTTGCCGTTTTCGATTATCATGCTGCTGTTCATCGTCAGCCTGATAAAAGCACTGTCCATTGACAGAAGCTATTACGAACGTGATTTTTCAGCAACGACCATACCTTGGTCAGGCGAGTTTTGGAAAGAGCGTCTGAAACAGATCGTCTCCTTCAGTGATAAGAAGTCTGTCGTTGGTTTTATCAATACAACAGTTAGAGATGCCTTTATGGAATTGCAGGAGGAGTTTTCCAAAAATGATGTCGAGGCTAAAGTTAATCTCTATGAAAATCCCCATAGAATAGAGATAGAGATTAAATATGATGTTGTAAATAATTTTTTGTACGGGGTAAAAGGAGAATCGAGAATTGTATCCGATTACCTGCTGAATGAAGAAAACTTACCGGATATAGAAGGAAACCAAACTTTTTTTCCTAAATCCTATTTTGGCGATGACCGCGAGGGATATGATGTACGGTTTTTTACCAAAAACGAATTGATTTCCGATGTACTGAAACATTACGAGCGGTTTATAGAGATTATTTCTGAAGAACGCAATGAAATGTTTATCAGTAGCAATACCAACCGTAGGTTCAGATAACGATCGTAGGACGATAACTTAAACGCATTTTTCTTTTTCCTATATTTACTTTTCTATAAAAACACCCGTCAGAATATGAGCAAAATCCTTCGTTTCTTTGACCTTCATAATGGGGAAGACAAAAAGGAAACCGTACTGGAGAGTGTTGTCAGCAACATTTCCTTCCGTGGTGCCAATGCCTGGATACTGGCCTGTGCCATTGTTATTGCATCCATTGGCCTGAACGTCAACTCCACCGCAGTGATCATCGGCGCTATGCTGATTTCCCCGTTAATGGGGCCGATCGTAGGTGCGGGATTTGCATTGGGAACGTTCGACTTTGCCCTGCTTCAGAAGTCGATCAAAAATCTCTTGATTGCAACAGGTATAAGCCTTTTGGTCTCGTTCCTTTATTTTTCCCTGAGTCCGTTCAAGGAGGCACAGTCTGAGCTTTTAGCCCGTACTTCACCGAATATCTATGATGTACTGATAGCTTTTTTTGGAGGTCTGGTCGGTGTTATAGCTACTACGCGCGTGAACAAAGGTAACCCAATACCGGGAGTAGCGATTGCCACGGCATTAATGCCTCCTCTCTGCACGGCCGGCTACGGACTGGCTATAGGGAACATAAATTATTTCGCAGGCGCATTGTATCTGTATATCATTAATTGCGTGTTTATCTGTCTGGCGACATTCGTCATCGTTAAGTACCTCCGCTATCCCAAAATGCACTATGTGGATAAGCAGAAAGAGAAGCGGATTACGCAGAGCATAACCATTATTACGCTTATATTGGTATTGCCTAGTCTTTATTTCGCATACAAACTGCTACAGGAGAGAAAATATACCTACAAGGTACATGATTTTGTCCAACAAGAACTCACCGAAAAGGGCTATACGGTGATTTACGAAAGATTATTACAGAATACCTCGCCAAAGCGTTTAGAACTCGCCTTTTTAGCAAAGAAATTCAGCGAGAGCGAAATAAATAGCTTGGAGAGATCTATGCAGACCTTTGGCATAGAGAATACCGAGCTCATCATACGACAGGACAGTCTGGACCTTAGATCGAGTATTCTGAATGAGATTAATCAGAGCAATACTTCTGTAAATGAAAAGGACCTGACGATCCGTGCATTGAACAACAGGTTGGCGAAATATGATATGATGGATGACAGGTTACGTAGCAATATGACGATTCTTTTTCCCGAGGTCAATAAGTATAGCATCGGCATCCAAAACCAATATGTAACGCAGGATAGCCTCGCCAAATATATTGCCTTCATATACTCCACAACGGAAGCATTCACGGGAGAACAGGATAACAAACTTCAAGAATGGATAAAAAGTCAGTTTCCGCAGGACAGTTTAGAATTTATTAAGAAGACATCCGGCGAAGAAAGGCCGTGAACTTATTGGCTCGATAATAATGATCGCGCGTGAGAAAGTAAATCATGGTTGCGTCTTTCTATCAAAGAAAAGCTTTGATATGGTCGTTGTAACCATATATGGCGAGAATATCTCCCTCTTCCAAGACCGTATCGGGCTGCGGTACGCCGTGCAGCACGGTCGTTACCATATTTTTTCCGAACGAGGTACGCTGTTCGGTACTCTTTAAGATCGTGAGCACCAACAGTTCATACTTTTCCCGGAAACCAATCTCCTGTATGGACTTGCCTACATATTTTTGGGGAACGACAACCTCGACAATGGAATAGTTGCTGTTCAGTTCGAAAGAATCAACAAGACCGGTCATACAGAGGCGCTTTGACCAGCGTTCGGCAGATTCCTCCTCGGGATGGGCAATCTCGGAAATACCCAGCGCTCCCAGTACCTTTTCATGCAGCCGGTTGACGGCCCTGCTGATCAGACGCTTGACCTGGGCCTCCTTGCACAATGCAGAGACCATGATATTTGCTCCTTCATCTTCTCCGATCGCCACCACTACGACATCCGTATTCTTCAGCGGCAAGGTATAAAAAGCGGTTTCATCGGTCGCGTCCAGACAGATGGTATGGGTGATTTTCTCCTTCAACGCGCTGATCTTTTCCATACGCTGATCGACACCGACTACCTCATTGCCCTGCATCGTCAGCTTTTCCGCCAGTGATGCGCCAAAATTCCCCAATCCTACAACGATAAACTTCATAACATTTCCTAATAGATAGTAAGCTCTTCCTGAGCATACCTGTAATGTGTGTATTTTATTTTTTTGATAAAAGCGATAAGTACGGATAGCATCGTTACCCGCCCCACGAACATGACAATGATCAGCACGATCTTGCTACCGGCCACAAAACCACTTGTTACGCCAAGGGACAGCCCTACGGTGCTATACGCAGAAAAACACTCGAATGCAATTTCAAGCAATGGACGGTTTGGTTCAAAAAATGAAATTGAAAAAATAGCTACGCCAATAGTAAACAGTGACAGAAACATCGTTGCAAAAGCTCTTTTTATAGATATAATTCCTATCTCCCGTCCGAAAACCTCGGTACGGTCCTTTCCCCTGGCAAGGCTCAACACATTCATGACGGCCAAGGCAATCGTACTTGTTTTGATCCCTCCCCCGGTGGAGTTGGGAGAAGCGCCTATCCACATCAGCAGCATGACAAAGATGATCGTTGAGAACTGCAGTGCGCCGAAGTCTATGCTGTTGAATCCTGCAGTCCTTGGTGTAGTTGCTGTAGAAAAGGCGATTACTAATTTTCCTATACCCTGATGGGAAGAGAGGACGTGGCCATACTCGTTTACGTAGATTATCAAAGTCGCGAAGAAGGTTATAATCCCCGTAGTAACCAGGTTAATCTTGCTGTTGATGTTCAGTACCCAAGGTCGGTGGAAGCTTCCCTTCAATGTCCATTTTCCGATCAACCTTCTATAAACATGCCTGCTATACTGGAGTACGTTTACCACGATAGGGAATCCCAGCCCTCCGAAGATATAAATGAGGGATATAACAAACTGTAGGCTATAGTTATGTACAACGGTGCCTTCCATCAGGCCGTTGGACAACGTAGAAAACCCTGCGTTGCAGAAAGAGGAGATGGCGTGGAATAACGAAAAAAATATCCGGTTGCCCAGGGACATCCCGTTCCCATCGCCCAAGCTCCAGAAAACCCCCAATGCGCCGACCAGTTCAATCCCCAATGTGATCCAGACCATCCGACGGAGCAGCACAAAGACCTCCGACATCCGTTCGGTATTCGAATAAGCGCCTACGGTCAGCTGGCTTTCGTAAGTGCTGCCGCCCTTCAGGAAATAGGTGAACAATGCGGCGAAAGAGAGGATGCCTATCCCGCCGGCCTGGATGAGCAGCATGATGATCAGCTGTCCCCAGAACGTAAAATGGGTTGCCGTATCGACCACGATCAATCCCGTGACACAAACCGCGCTTGTTGAGGTGAAAAGGGCATCAATCCATGACAACGGTTGGTTCAGTGCCAGCGGCAGCTTCAAAAGACAGGTGCCGGCTGCGATCAGCAGCAAAAAGCTGGATATGAACAGCTGGGCCGGATTATAGAAACGTTTTTTCACCACTATTTTAGAAATGCGGGGTAAAGCTAACGGTTTTTCTTTTATTCCCAAAAAGGGAAAAACAGTATTTCTTTCCCCATATTTAAAGGTTTTCTATCATTTATTTTTCGCGCCCGACGATCTCCCGCACCTTTTCAAATTCTCCTTCGACCTCCCCTGGGACACGTCCGGTTATCAAAGAGACCACCACGGTAGTTAGAAAACTCAGTAAAAAGCCGGGAATAATTTCATAGACGTCCTTATAGGCGTGCGGTACATAAACCCATAGGAGTACCGTCGCTCCGCCTACCAGCATGCCGCTCAGTGCACCCATTGCTGTTGTACGCTTCCAAAGCAATGAGAGGATAACGAGCGGGCCAAAGGCCGCTCCAAATCCCGCCCATGCATTGCCAACAAGACCCAGGATACTTTCCTGTGGATCCAGCGCCAACAGGAAGGCTACCACGGCAACAACAAGCACCGATATACGGCTCATGATGAGCATATTTTTGGCCGTAGCATGTTTGTTGAAAAAAGTTTTATAGATATCCTCTGTCATCGAACTGGAGGTCACCAGAAGCTGCGAAGATATCGTGCTCATCACTGCCGCCAGGATAGCGGAGAGCAAAAAGCCACCGATGAGCGGATGGAAAAGCGCTTTGGACAGGTATATGAATATCGTTTCGGAAAGTTCCCGTGAGGCATCAAATTTCAACATGGTATCCGTGTCAAACCGCTGGAGGTAGGCGATCCCAAAAAAGCCGAGTAGCAGGGAACCTAGAACAGTTCCGATCATCCATGTCATGCCCACACGTCTGGCTTTTTTAATGTCCTTTACGCTATCGATCGCCATAAAACGGACGAGGATATGCGGCTGACCGAAATACCCCAGTCCCCAGGCCAATAGAGAAACAATGGATATAGCGGTAGTTCCCCGTAGCATGTCCATATAATTGGTGTCCTTGGTATAGATGGTGTCCATCGTTTCCCCTATACCACCCAATTGAAAAATAACAACGGTGGGTATCAGCAACAGCGCTATGACCATGATCGTTCCCTGCACGGCATCCGTCAGGCTTACGGCCATAAAGCCACCGATGAATGTATAGAACACCACGACAAGCGAAGTAACCCAAAGGCCGATACTGTAATCCATCCCGAAAGCCGATTCGAACAACCTTCCGCCCGAAACCATTCCGGCAGAAGTATACAGTGTAAAAAACACCAGAATAAAGACGGAAGATACCAGCTTCAATAGCTGCGACTTATCACGGAAGCGGTTTTCAAAGAAGACAGGCAGCGTTATGGCATTTTTTGCAACTTCGGTATATACCCGCAGGCGCGGCGCAACGATAAGGTAGTTCAGGAACGCGCCGGTGGTAAGCCCGATGGCGAGCCATGAACCCGATAGCCCCATCATGTACATGGCACCCGGAAGCCCCATCAGGAGCCATCCGCTCATATCGGATGCCCCGGCGGACAGGGCGGTCACGAAGGGTCCCATCTTGCGTCCACCGATCAGAAATTCCTCCGAGTTACTCGTCGACTTTCGGTATCCGTAGATACCTATCATAATCATGATCAGTACATATAAACCAATAGAAATCAACTCATAAATATTCATGGGCATTGTTTTTTAGTGTGTTTTATGAAATAAAAACCTATTTCCACAAAAACGTGAACAAAAATAAAGTTAGGGGATTAAAGGTCACATCTTGTGCAAGCGGTTCGGGTAAAGGTATAAAAAAAATTATGCCTGACATGACCGGAAGACATGGTATTGTTTAGGTATAAACAAAATATATAATATTAGAAAAACAGATAGATACGCCCTATAATCTATGTTTTAGTGCCCGTTTTTTCCTACCTTAGTTCGATTGAAACCAAATACCATTAGATGCAGCAATTCATAGACCAGATCTATAACATCGTATGGAGCGATGCCCTCGTTTATCTCTGCCTTCTCGCAGGAATCTATTTCACCTTACGTTTCCGGTTTCCGCAGTTGCGCTATCTTCGGCATATGGTGCAGCTCCTGTTCACGGGTAACAGTTCAAAACGGGGAATATCTTCGTTCCAGGCTTTTGCCCTGGCGATATCCGGACGGGTCGGTACCGGTAATATTGCAGGTGTAGCAACAGCTATCGGCATGGGCGGTCCCGGAGCGGTATTCTGGATGTGGGCAATTGCTTTTCTCGGTAGTTCGTCCGCCATTATTGAGGCCTCCCTTGGACAGATGTACAAAGAAGTGAAAGATGGTCAGTATCGCGGTGGCCCGGCATTTTATATACTGAAAGGTCTCAACTCCAAAGTTTTTGCATGGACCTTTGCCATTGTCACGATTATCAGCACCGGCTTTCTTTTGCCAAGTGTTCAGAGCAACAGTATCTCACTGGCCGTCCATTCTTCTTTCGGTATCTCGCACCATATCATTGCTATTGTCCTGGTGTTACTTTTAGCGTTTATCATCATCGGCGGTGTCAAGCGTATAAGCCGCGTAGCCGAATATGTCGTACCGTTCATGGCGGGCGCCTATATACTGATGGCGGCCGTGATCATGGCACTCAATTTCTGGCAGATACCCAATGTCATTGCCCTGATATTCAATGCTGCTTTTAATACGGAATCAGCATTTGGCGGTATTATCGGTATGGCTATTTCTTGGGGTGTAAAGCGCGGCATTTACAGCAACGAGGCCGGGCAGGGAACAGCCCCCCACGCCGCATCGGCAGCAGCGGTAAGCCATCCCATCAAACAGGGGCTGGTACAAGGCTTCTCGGTTTATGTGGACACCCTTTTTGTCTGTACGGCAACAGCGTTCATGATCCTGTTCACGGGGCAGTTTAACGTCGCAGATCCCGACGGAGGTTTCATTGTCCAGAATTTAGGAGAGAAAATACAGGCCGGACCGGAATATACACAACTTGCCGTAGCAAGGCATTTTCCAATGATAGGCGATAGTTTTGTGGCGATTGCCCTTTTCTTTTTTGCCTTTACGACGATCATGGCCTACTATTATATTGCCGAGACCAATGTCAGTTTCGTAATGGGCGCTAGCCGGAATAAACTGCTGATATGGGCATTGCGCCTGCTTATCCTCGCATCGGTATATATGGGCTGTATATCCACGGCGGAATCGGCATGGACATTGGGGGATATAGGTGTAGGCGTTATGGCTTGGCTGAACGTTATCGCCATTATCTTCCTGCACAACAGGGTGCTGGTATTGCTGAAAGACTATGAGGCGCAGAGGCGCGAAGGGATAGACCCTGTATTCGACAGCTCAAAATATGATTTCCGTCGTATGGATTTCTGGAACCGAAAAAAATAATCTGTCCTTGAAATGCCCCTGTATGCCCGATATGTGCGGAATAACTTGTCAAAGCCACTGCGGCTTTGTATTTTTGGTAGAATAGCCTGTACAATGGAAGTGTAGGGGCATCGGATATAAAACAATCAGATATGAAGCAGACCATTTTGGTACCCACAGACTTTTCGAACAACGCCCTGATAGCAGCACGCTATGGTATAGAACTGGCGCGGAAGATGCAGGCACACGTACATGTTTTCCATGCCTACCGGCCGTTTACCTCCGCTTTCCAGAGCCCCCTGGCCAATCAGACGGACGAACAGCGGGCCAAGACCGGAGCTGAAAAAGGACTGGATGAGTTTATCAGTAAGCTGGGAAAACATGGGGACGTACAGTTGACCTCAAGCACGGCCAAAAATAGTCTCGTGGAGGCCATCAACCATTATATAAAAGAGGACAATGTCAGCCTGGTCGTTATGGGCGCGCATGGCGCCTCGGGCACGCGGAAGGATCTGCTCGGCAATAATACCTACGACGTCGCTAAGGATGTATCCCGTCCGCTGTTGATCGTTCCGGAGCACACCAACACTTTTAAACTGGAAAATGTGGTCTTTTTTACGGACTACCAGCAGGGCGATATCAAGAGTCTAACCAGCTTTAATTCGCTGTTTGGCAATATACGCCCTTCCTGTACACTGGTGCATATCCATGAAGGAAAAGACGCGCCAACAGAGGATAATCTACAAAGTCTGCAGCAGTGGAAAGCGACGCTGGAAAAAGAAACTCCGGTGAAGGATCTGTCTGTGGAAATGGCACACGTCCCGGAAAATGTAGAGGCAGTTAACGAAATTTTGGATCGTATGAACACTGACATGACCCTGATTACCCTTATTGATTCCCGGGGATTTTTTAAAAAACTGGTGCACAAAAGTCTGGCAAGGGCTATTGTCCTCAATCCCCATACGCCTGTCCTGCTGACTTCCGAAGATACGGAGTAGCAACAGTCATATAGACGGTGCGATCATTTTGCTAGGGCTCGACACTGTCTCTACTTGACCTGTTCATCAATAGCGCTACCATGGCGTCACCGGATATATTGGTTGCTGTGCGGAGCATGTCCAATGGCCTGTCTACAGCAAAGATCAGCGCTATTCCGGCAGGACTGATACCGATGGATTCCAGTACGATCACGAGCATCAAGATGCCCGCTCCCGGTACGGCTGCCGCGCCGATGGAGGCCAGGGTTGCCGTCACGATGATACTAAGCTGCTGGGCAGTGGTTAGATCGTGCCCCATCACCTGGGCAATAAAGACCGCCGCAACACCTTGGTACAGACAGGTACCGTCCATATTGATGGTGGCACCTATGGGTAGGACAAAGCTCAGAACATCTTTCCGTATATGCAGGTTTTCTTCCGCACATTCCATCGTTACCGGTAGGGTGGCGGCACTCGAGCTGGTCGAAAAACCGAGGAGCTGTGCCGGAAGGATGGCTTTGAAAAACCGGAAAGGATTCATCTTGCCGAAGAAATAAACGAAAAGTGAATAAACACCGTATACAAGTAATAATAGCCCCAATACTACGGTAAAAGCGTACATGCCCAAGGCTTTAAATACATCAAAGGAAGGTGCTTCCGCGATGAGTGTGGCAATAAGCGCGAACACACCATAAGGAGCGAACAGCATCATCAGATCGACGATCTTCAACACAATGGCATTTCCGGCATCCAGTACCTTTTTGAATGCCTTTATCTCGCCAAAGGGCAAAGATATCATGGCAACACCGACCAGCAGACTGAAAAAGATGATCTGCAGCATATTGCTGTTTACCGACATCGAATCGAAAATGTTTTCCGGCACGATATCGATAAGGGCCTGTAAAGGGCCTCTGGTTTGCTGTACCTCGGCTGCCTCATCTACCTTCTCCTGAACTTCACCTCCGAAAGATCGTAACATTTCCTGTCTGGTGTCTTCAGAAATAAAGCTGCCGGGCTGTATGAGGTTGACCAGGCCAAGACCTATGGTGACTGCGACAACGGTCGTCAGTATATACATACCGAAGGTACGTAGGCCGAGGCCGGAAAGCTGGGTGGTATCCTTGAGATCGGAAACGCCTTTGACCAGCGATACAATAATCAGCGGAATAGCGATCAGTTTAAGCAGGTTGATGAAAATCGTTCCAAAGGGTTTGATCCAGTCGATAACAAATTCTTTTCCGCCGGTAAACTGAATGCATAATAGCCCCACGATAATGCCCACTAAAATACCGATCAATATCTGCCAATGTAACGCTATCTTCTTCATCCTACGTTTTTTTTTCGTTATCGTTCGATGGTGTTGCCACGCGATTTAACAGGATATATCCCGTTACACCCGAAAGAAGCGAAGCGACCAGTATGGAAAATTTTGCCTCGGCAATAAGCAGGTTGTCCGAAAAGGACAGCAGGGCAATAAATATGGACATGGTAAACCCGATACCCGCCAAAAGTCCTACGCCGATAATCTGTGCCCAGGATGCCCCCTGCGGCATAGAACCTATACGCAGAAGGATCGCCAGTTTGGTCATCAGGTAAACGCCAACAGGCTTACCCAACATAAGCCCAACAATGATCCCTATCCCCAAAGGTGAAATCAATCCCTCCAGCATTCCCTCTTCAAAACGGATAGCTGTATTCGCTAAAGCAAACAAGGGAACGATCAAAAAGTTTACGGGCGTGGTAAGGGCATGTTCGAGTTTTAGTAGCGGCGGTTCTTTTTGCCCTTTGGTAGCCAATGGGATGGTCATGGCGGTCAGCACGCCGGCTATGGTGGCGTGGATACCCGAATGGTGGACAAAATACCAGATAAAAAGGCCGGGAATGAGGTAAAAGATCAAGGATCGAACGCCTAACCTGTTAAAAATGAAGAGTAGTGCCAATATAGCCGCAGCATAGCCAAGATATATGGTGTGAAGTTCTGCCGAATAGAAAATGGCAATAACCAGAATGGCGATGAGATCGTCCACAATAGCCAGTGCCGCTAAAAACACTTTTAATGAAGCGGGTACTCGTTTGCCAAGCATGGCAATCACGGCCAAAGCAAAGGCGATATCCGTTGCCATAGGGATTCCCCAGCCACTAACGGTTTCCGTCCCTTGATTGACCGCGAAATATATACCAGCGGGTACAATGGCTCCGCCGAAGGCACAAAATATCGGGAGAAGGGCCTGTCGGGGAGTAGACAGTTCCCCACTCACCAACTCTCTTTTTATCTCCAGTCCGACCAGAAGAAAGAAAATAGCCATCAGGCCGTCGTTGATCCAGAGGGCGGTGGTATATCGTAAATGTACCGAAGCTGTCTCAAACCCCAGCGGTGTGTTCAGTATATTTTCAAATGTAGCACCGAGCGGAGAGTTGGCAATAGTCAAAGAAATAAGCACACATATAAACAGGATTATCCCTCCGCTTGTCGGTGAATCAGTAAAATTTTTAAGGATTTTCAGCATAACTAGTTCCGTAAAAGGTGACAAGTTTCAAAGATAATATAACCAAATAGATTAGAAAAGGAAAATCGGATATGATTGCCAAAACCGTCGTGTTGCACGTGTTCCCATCAATTTTCTCTCAAATAACCGTGACCTTTATATTGAAGAGGATTATCAAAAGCAATTTACCGTTTATTTTGACAGGGCGCGAAAGCTTGAACTTATAGACTTTGCACTTCAAAATCCTCCTTCTGATGAAGTGATTAAGGGCGAAGTAAACATTCAACCCGTCTATCTTCAGCATTTAAATTACATTTCCGTTGATGAAGATAATGTTATTGAAGCTGTTACCGACTATTTAAGAGCAAAAGTTAATCGTAATCAATGGATTGAGAATGAAATTATTGAAGAAGAAGTTGCTGTAGATTTAGAAAATCGCCTGACAAAATTTTGGCTGACACGTCAAAAAGCGATCAATCTAACAGAAAAGAATCTCGATAAACCAGATCGTGGAAAGCTTCTTTATTGCGAATGTAAAATACGCAATGAAGTTATTAGGGACATTGTGCCACATGTAGGTACAATTGCAGGAACCTATCATGCTTTGGTTGTAGCAAAGTCATTGGGCTGGCATCCTCGATGAAATACATTTTAGAAACTATGGGTGAGGTATTAGAAGAGGTAAAGGTCTGGAATACTCCGATTATTGGAGCGTGTTTATTATGGAGATTTACGAGTGGATATACATCTAACCATCCTAATGGTGATGGACCGACAGGATTGTTGCATTTTATTGCAACAGCTATTTTGACAAACCAGCGATTATCAACACCAATATCGAATAAAAGGGCAGATTTGCAATCTTATGTCAGAAGTTTTGAAGAAACTAAAAGTTCAGATTTGTTACTTAGTATCCATGAAAGAGTGAAGGATAAAATGTCTTATACGATGAAAGCTCTATCAGCAGACGGAACGGTTAAAATAATTGTTTTTATTTCGAATAGGAGGCTTTTTTGTCTATCCTGACTTGAATTTAACGTCTAAATTCTTTATCTTATAAATTATAAAGCAATTGCAGCTAAAATGTATGTCAAACCAGTGAGCGATTCGGTGAGTAGGGAAAACGAAGGTTTGTAAAGTACTGATAAAGAGATTAATTCTCGAAGGGTGTTATTCCCCTCCGGATTAGAAATAAAAGGTGTATTATTCCATGATCTAAGCGGTAATCTAACGTTACTTATATTTAAAATAACGTATCTATAATTTAAATTAACGTTGTATTTATTGAAAAAAACGTCTTTTTATAAGATAAAAAAGATACTACTTATTATTATATCGTTTATTTATTTAATATAAACGATATAGTATTTCTATGAAACGGTATTATTTATTTTCTAATCGTTTTATTTAATTGGCATATCGTTTATATTAATCATCATATCGGTCTTATATTTTCATTTAACGTTTAAATTATTTAAAATATCGTTTGTTATTTAGAATAAAACGTAAATATATTTTATATAAACGTTATTAGTTTTATATAGAACGTCATATTAAATATATATATCGTTTATATCAATTTTAATACCGTTAATATATAATTATATAACGGTAAAATTTGAAATTTAGATAACTAAATCCTAAATTAGATATGTCTAATATCATTAATTATGAACTATATACGTGTGTTAGGTGGCTTCGTCCATCATAAAGACAACAAATTACTTGTAGAAGCAGATATTATCCTTTCTTCTATGAGTGGAAACCCCACATTCCCCACTCCTACTCCTTCGCTTGAAGAAATCGAAAATGCTTATAATGAGTATGCGACGTACTTAGCGCGTGCAAACTGGACTCATGGACGTATAGATAGGGAACTAAAACGTGAAAGTAAAGTTAAGCTGTCACAATTGTTAGGCCAACTGGCAGGCTATGTCAACTATGTGGCAAAAGGCGAGCTGTCCATCTTGTACTCATCGGGATTTCCAGTATTTACAGGAAGAAAGAAAGGGACTGTTCCAGAGGTGCCCACTGGGGGTCGACTTTCGGATGGGCGAGTTAGCGATGAACTATACTTCGATTTCAATTCGTTAGGCAGAGATATGACCTATGAATATACCTATGCAATATGGATATCACGTGAAGATGCGCCACCGGAATCTTCAGAGCTTCAATGGGAGCAATCACTTTTTACTACCCGTTCCCGAAAAAACTTGATTAAAAGCGTACCATCCCGATCTACAGTCTTTGCAAAAGTGCGTGCAATAAATCGCCACGGCGTTGGGGATTGGAGTGCGGTCGTGAGTTTGCGGGTTCGGTAGTTTTTGTTGGCGTGCAGAAGATCCTGATCATAGAATCCAATAACTATAAAAGAATAAAAGTACTTTAATACCTTTATTCACCAATTATTATTTACATTTGTTCTAGATGAGCTCATTAAAACGTTTATACATGCAAACAGGGGGATATGTACGGCGACAGTTTTACTTGGGAATACCTCCAACAGGGACTATAATGGTTGGGACATTCGGGTAGGCAAAAAATAAGAGAGCTATCAAACGAACAAATAATAAATGAATAGAATATGTTTATCAATGAACGAACCAAAATTGCAGCATTGCTGAAATATCATCCCGATGCATTGGAAACGATTGTAAAGCTTAGTCCGGATTTTAAAAAGCTAAGAAATCCCCTTTTGAGAGCATTGATGGCAGGGAGAACAACAATTGCTATGGCTTCAAAAATAGGCGGCTGCAAACCGGAAGACTTTTTCAAAGCACTGGCTCCTCTTGGTTTTGAAAGGGATTATCCACAAACAGACGATGCTGAAAACAGCGTTGCCAATAATAAGCCGAAGCCAGCTTATCTCCAACATATACATCCCAATCAATTGGTCAACTTTGATGTGCGGGAGATGTTAGCGAAGGGAAACGATCCATTGAAAGCGATACAGCAAAAGGTAAAATTATTACTTCCTGGAGAAGTGCTCGTCATCATCAACAGTTTTGAACCCGTCCCATTAATCAAACTATTGGAAAGGCAAGGTTTTAAGAGTTATGTCAATCCTATTGATACAGATACGATAGAAACTTTTTTCTATAAAATAGCTACTGATGATAAGCCAGTAGAAGACGTTCCTGTAGAGAAAAAGAAGCTAATAGCACCGGGCGACTGGCAAATGTTACTCAAGCAGTATGAGGATAATATGGTTGAAATAGATGTCCGTCGACTAGAAATGCCCATGCCTATGATGACTATACTGGAAAATTTAGAGACATTACCTCCGGACAACGCACTTTATGTGCATCACAAAAGGATTCCGGTGTATCTTTTAGAAGAACTGGCAGAAAGAGAATTTGACTACAGAATAAAGGAAGTACAGGATGGCGAAGTTTACTTGTTGATATTTAAAAATAAATAATTACCTTATGATGTCTCCTCTTATCGGCGGATTGCAGAAAACGACAAACTACAAAGTAGTTTTACCATTTTATATTTATGCTGCGCTCGGCTTTTTATCGGGAACCATCCTACTTTTATGCCATACAGAGACCATTGGAGCACATTATTTTAATCCACAAGCTCTTGCTATTACACACACCATGGCGTTAGCCTGGGGCACGATGATTATCTTTGGTGCATCTCATCAACTATTACCCGTATTGGTAGAAGGTGAACTAGACAGCGATCGATTGGCATACCTGACCTTTATTTTTACAGCTATCGGCACGCCGCTTCTGGTTTATGGCTTCTATATGTTTGATATGGGGCTAACACTGCAAATCGGTGCCATCCTGATCAATATCGGTGTCATCTGCTATCTAGCCAACGTCTTAGGTAGCTCCTTTAAAAGCAACAGACGGAATGTACATGCTTGGTACGTGATCACTTCTACCCTATGGCTGTTTGCTACCACATTTTTCGGGTTGTTATTGGTATTGAATTTTCGCAACCCGATACTACCTAGCAATTCGGTAGACTACCTCTCCTTCCATGCCCATTTGGGTATTGTAGGCTGGTTTGTATTGATGGTTATCGGTGTGGGATCCCGATTAATCCCCATTTTTATGATTTCCAAATATACCAATGACAGGATACTATGGCTGATTTTTGCATTGCTCAATATAGCATTGATCAGCTTTTCTATATACTATCTGGCTGATTTTTCGACCTTCACATTTTATATACCGATAGTTCTGGGTTTATCCGCTATTTTATTGTTCGGAAACCACTGTTACCAAGCTTATAAGGTTAGAATCCGGAAAAGAGTTGATCAGCAAATGAAGACTTCCTTGATTTCGGTTGCCCAGATGCTATTGCCTCTTGTAATGTTGATCATTGCTTTGGCAATTTTACCACAAGAACAATTTCCCGGCGTGGTCATGATCTACGGCTTCTGTATCTTTTTTGGCTGGCTTACGGCTATCATTTTGGGTATGACTTTCAAAACGATGCCCTTTATTGTTTGGAACAAGATTTATCGTAACAAAGCGCACCAAGGGAAAACCCCGACACCGAAAGAAATATTTAATGATCGTATTTACCAAATTATGTTATACAGCTATCTCGTAGGTTTTATACTATTTATCCTCGGCATGATCATACGCAACCAAGTTATTTTAAAAATAGGTGCGTTGGCTTTACTCATTGCTGCTATTTTATACGTATACAATGTGATAATCACCGCTGCACATAAAGCAAGACAACTATGAATATCAAAACAAATAATGAAGAAAAATGCGACTATGCGCTATTAGGGCTATCTCATGTGGAAGATCCGGAAATAGGGTTGAATATTGTCGATTTAGGCCTGATCTATGAACTATATTTTGATGATGCCGACAATAAAATTATATGTTTTATGACTTTAACTACACAATTTTGCCCTATGGGCGAAGCTATTACAACCGACACACGTGATTCGCTCACGAAATCCTTCCCGGGTTGGGAAATAATCCTCCACCTGGTCTTCGAACCCGCATGGAATTTTAGTATGATCTCTCCCGAGGGAAGAGAATTTTTAGGACGATAAATAGCTAGCACAAAATCAAACAATATGTTGAGCTTAACTTGTAAAATGGCGATTAAAGCTGTCATTTATCTTTCGAGCAAAAGTGAAAATGGAGAAAAATCCAATATCAAAGACATATCCGATAGAATCAATGCCAGTGAGCATACAGTCGGGAAGATATTGCAGCAATTGGCCCGAAAAAAGATAATAAATAGCCTGAAGGGCCCTACTGGCGGTTTTTATCTAGATGAGGAACAGCAAGAACAAGCTATTATCCATATTGTAGAAGCGATAGAAGGTGATCATATTTTTAAAGAATGTGGTCTTGGTCTGCGCAAATGTTCCGCAGCCCATCCTTGCCCAATCCATGATGAATACAAAATCGCCAGAGAACTCATCGAAAAAATGTTCAGCGAGCAAAAAGTCCGAGACCTCTGCCAATCGGTGACCAAAGGATTAGCCTATTTGATCGATTAAGACCAAATATTCCATAACCCCTATATATAGCGACGGACCATTCCTTTGGGAATACCTGGAAAAATGCCCTGAAGATCTCATCAACAGGGCACTTTAAATTTGCAAAACAAAGAGTTTAACAGTTAATTTTAGTATAGGCTCTTCCGTCGGTACCTAAAGCGTGGATTAGCGGTTTAGATCAAAGCGGTCTAGATTAGCGACTTTTGCCCAAGCGGCTACAAAGTCTTGAACCATTTTTTCTTTTGCATCATTCGCAGCGTAAACTTCAGCTAATGCTCTCAGCTCAGAATGCGAACCGAATACCAAATCAGCACGGGTAGCTGTCCATTTTATTTCGCCAGACCGGCGGTCTAGCCCCTCATATACCTCTTTTGTGGCATCCGTAGCTTTCCAAACCGTATTCATATCCAGAAGATTTACAAAGAAGTCGTTGCTCAATACGCCGACACGGTCCGTAAACACACCTAGACTGGAATGGTCGTAATTGGCACCCAATACACGCATACCGCCAATCAAAACTGTCATTTCAGGTGGAGTAAGCGTCAACAACTGTGCTTTATCGATCAATAAAGATTCTGTAGACACCGTAGTTTTTGCTTTTAGATAATTACGGAACCCATCTGCATAAGGTTCTAGATACTGGAACGACTCGACGTCTGTCTGTTCTGCCGTTGCATCGTTTCTCCCTGGAGTAAATGGCACAGTAATATCTACTCCTGCATCTTTTGCTGCCTTTTCTACTGCTGCATTTCCGGCTAATACAATAAGATCTGCTAGAGACACTTTTTTATTTCCTTCGTGCTGCTCATGGAAGGAAATCTGTATTTTTTCCAAAACATTTAATACCTGCTCAAGCACCGCTGGATTATTTACCGCCCAATCTTTCTGCGGTGCCAAGCGAATCCGGGCACCATTGGACCCTCCACGTTTGTCTCCTCCACGGAAAGTAGAAGCAGAAGCCCAAGCAGTAGCGATCAATTGGGAAACCGATAAACCAGATGCCAACACGTCTCGCTTCAATTTTTCTATATCAAGCTCCTCGATCAATTCAAAGTCTACGGCGGGGATGGGATCCTGCCATACGAAATTTTCTTGTGGAACTTCCGGACCTAGGTAACGCGATTTAGGACCTAGGTCACGGTGGGTCAGCTTAAACCAAGCTTTTGCGAACGCCTCCGAAAATGCCTGTTGATCATCTTTGAAACGACGAGAAATTTTCTCATAAATCGGATCCACGCGTAAAGAGATATCCGTGGTCAACATCCGTGGTTCTCGACGACCTTCCGAATGTGCCATAGGTACCATATCCTGCCCACCATTATCTTTCGGTCGCCAGTGATAGCCACCACCTTCGCCTTCAGCTAACTCCCATTCGTAGGCAAAAAGAATATGGAAAAATTCGTTATCCCAACGCGTTGGATGATAGGTCCAGGTTACCTCAAGTCCACTCGTAATGGTATCATCTCCATAGCCTGTACCATACGCACTCCGCCACCCCAATCCTTGAGATTCCAGTTCCTCGCTTTCCGGGTCAACGCCAACATGTGTATCCGCAGCTGCCGCACCATGTGTTTTTCCGAAAGTATGTCCACCCGCGATAAGTGCTACGGTTTCTTCATCGTTCATATTCATGTTAGCGAAGGTTTTACGAATCGCGTTGGCCGCGTCTAATGGGTCATGATTCCGATTGGGTCCTTCTGGATTGACATAAATCAGGCCCATCTCCGTAGCTGCAAGTGGGTTCGCTAATTCCGCGGGGTTACGGTGTGCCAACCATTCTTTTTCATCTCCCCAGTATACATCCTTATCTGCTTCCCAGACATCTTCCCGTCCGCCTGCAAAACCGAGGGGTTCAAATCCCATGGATTCCAGTGCTACTGTACCCGCTAAGATAATTAAGTCCGCCCAAGATATCTTTTTGCCGTATTTTTTCTTGATAGGCCACAACAAACGACGGGCTTTATCTAAGCTCACGTTGTCCGGCCAGCTATTCAGCGGAGCAAAGCGTTGTTGCCCCCTACCGCCGCCGCCTCTACCATCTTGAATACGATACGTTCCGGCGCTGTGCCAAGCCATACGGATAAACAGCGGACCATAATGGCCAAAATCAGCCGGCCACCAGTCTTGTGAATCTGTCATCAACGCGTGGAGGTCATTTTTTAACGCCTCATAATCCAATGAATTGAATTCTTTTTTATAATTAAACGCCGTGTTATAAGGTGCTGCAACCGGAGAGTGCTGACGTAGCACGTCAACTGTCAATTGCTCCGGCCACCAATGCGTATTTGATGTACCGTTACCACTGTGGTTAACCGCTCCCATGTTTCCACTATGAAATGGGCATTTGCTGATGTCTCCTGAAATGTTTTCCATTACTATTCTCTTTAAATTTTCCTTCGTTGTTTACGATACAAAAGAGTCAAAAAAAGAATATTAAACAAAACTAAAAATATCTATATTTGATTAGATTTTATCTAATATGAATATACAACAACTTCATTACGTACTATCTATAGATGAGTATCGTCATTTTCAAAAAGCTGCGGAAGCCTGTTTTGTAACACCGGCGACGTTAAGTATTATGCTGAAGAAACTAGAAGAAGAATTAGACATCGTTATTTTTGACCGGTCGAAACACCCTATTATTCCCACTGAAATGGGTAAGATCGTTATTGAAAACGCCAGAACCATTTTATCTGCCGTTGACAATATGCAGTATGAAGTAAAATACGCCGCTTCAGAAAATGAAATACAAGGCGAACTGAGAATCGGCATCATCCCAACTTTAGCCCCCTATCTACTGCATCATTTTATTCCGGGCATGACTGCAAAGTACCCTAGGCTAAGGATACAGTTAAAAGAACTACGTACCCAACAAATCACAGACTATCTTCGCAAAGATATAATCGATGTAGGTATAATCGCACTTCAACAGGAAGCCAATGAATTTAAAACGCGTCCACTGTTTAGAGAAAGGTTGCTTGTTTTTGCACCGGAACCCCAGAGTAAACTCAAAAGCAATTATATTTTGTCTGCTGATATCGATATCAGCAAGTTGTGGTTGCTCGAGGAAGAGCACTGTTTACGATCGCAGGTGATGAATTTATGCTCATTAAAAAAGACAAATTCGAAAAATGAACAACTAACGTTTGACGCCGGTAGTATCGAAACGCTAATCAATTTGGTAGAGATGACCAATGGCATTACAATTATTCCCGAATTAGCAGTTCTCGCTTTCACATCAGAAAGACAGGCTTGTGTAAAGCATTTTGCCGAACCAGAACCAGCGCGGGAAATCGGCATGATTACTTACCGCCATTTTGTAAAAGAAAAGCTACTGGATATTTTAGAAAACGAAATCCTATCGGCGATAAATCCTATTTTGAGAGAAGTGTCCACTAGTTAAATCGGTAAAATCATAGCTTCTTTAACACTTTCTCAAACGTGTTAAGATTCCGTGAAGTAAAGGAATCTTTTAGCTTTTTTCTTCCCAGAATTTTCCCAAATTCAGAATCGAGGGTATTTCCTTTCGAAATCTTCCAGTAGAAATTACGTCCCATCAGCTGCGCCTCTTCCCCGGAAGCCTTTCTTGATTTTTCAAATTCCGTCATCAATATTTTCGCTATACCCTCCACACCCACAAAAATATAAATATGATATTCGGCATTGGCCTCAAAAGGTGTTTCACGGAAGATCGTCTCTATTTCCTGCTGACTTTTTACGAATAAAAAGGCTTCGTATGAAAAGTGTTCTGACATCGACTTTTCCAGTATTCGTTTTAACTCTTCCTCCTCTTTTTCGGAGGAAAACAGAATATTTCCCGAAGCTAACACGGAGGAAACATCTTTCATCCCCGCTTTTTCAAATACAGCACAAACCTCTGCCATTTTCATATTCGTGCCTTTCACATTCACGCCTCGTAGAAAAGCGCAGAATTTACGACCAGAACCGGAAACGCTATCCTTGGATGCTTTCTTCATTATATTTTGTTTCTACTTTCTTGTTTTAGATTTACGGATTTACTATAGACGTTAAAGTTACAAAAGATATGTTGACGACGTCGTTAGAAAAACGAGATATTTTGCGATAAATATTTATCTATCAACTTTTAGTCGAAGTAACAAAAAGCTAGATTGATTATCAATATCTTTTGTATATTGTTACACCAATCTAATATATAAGTAGGTATCTAAAATATAACATATGAGTTACTGTTCTGCTATAGAAGCAATGCAATCCGAAGAAAAAAAGGCTTTGCACAAAAACTATCACGATAATCACTATGGTTTTCCAATCCATGATGATAATGAACTGTTTGGCCGATTGATATTAGAAATTAACCAGGCAGGTTTAAGTTGGGAAACAATTTTAAAGAAGGAAATATCGTTTAGGAGGGCTTATAGCGATTTTAACATCAAAAAAGTCGCTGCTTACACCGAGACAGACAAAGCGAGGCTTTTGGCGGATCCCGGAGTTATCCGTAATAAGCTTAAAGTAAATGCCGCGATAGAGAATGCACAAACAATTCTTGCCTTGCAAAAAGAATTTGGCTCTTTTGAACAATGGCTGGAGCACCACCACCCGAAAACCAAAGAAGAGTGGGTAAAACTGTTCAAAAAAACATTCCGCTTTACGGGTGGCGAAATCGTAAACGAATTTTTAATGAGCATTGGTTACTTACAAGGGGCACATACAGAAAGTTGTCCGGTACATGAGAAGGTTATGAAACAAAATCCGATGTGGTCAAAGCAATACTAAATTACGATCTCCGATAACGATCAAGAAATGAAAATATATTTTATATAAACGCTGAAGGTTTACATTCTACCGAGGTACGACATCAAAAGCAACCAAACTCGCTTGTACTCCAAGGGTTCCAATATTGGCTGGAACACCATTGACCCAAAGTATAGATTCTATTGCCGACTTGGAATCTATTCTACCCAACACGAGTACATTGCCATTGTAAACTTTTAAATCCAGGGCATAGGTATGGCCGCTGTTTTTATCTTCCAGCGGCTCCATAACACCGTCTTTGAAAAGTCTAGGTTCATACTTACTTCCTACTTGCTCATAACCACAAGCATAGGTATGTCCATTTTCTACAACAACCTTCCCTCCCCTGATCACAGACCGACCACTAATCAGCTTTTCTGCCCTTCCGTTTTTCCATAATTTGAGGCTCCTACCTTCTGTCGATAAGTTATCTACATACCCCAATACATAAATATCTGCCCCATCAACGACTATACTCTTAGCGTAGGTGATAACGTCCTCGGTGGACAGTTTAACCGTTTTTTCGTTTTTCCAATACTTGGATATAATTCCCCCTTGCGTGTTTTCATGACCGACTATATAGATATCATCTCCCGACACAAAAAGATCTGCAAAAGTAGTGGATTCTTTTCCATCGGTGACTATAACGGGATCCCCATTTTTCCAGACAACCCCTATCCTTTTTTCGCCGTCTGCCGGAACATACGAACCCGCTACATAAACATCCTCTCCGCTGACAAATACAGCAGTCGCTTCTTCATATTTAGTTTCCGGAGTATGCAGCTCTGACCGTTTACCGTTTTTCCATAATACCGCATTTGAAGGGGAACCAGAAACGGATTCTCCCTTATATTCGGTACCGATTACATATACATCGCCTGATGCTACGGAGATATCCGTAGGAATGATCTGCGTGTCGGTACTGATTTCCAGTGGAAATTCTCTATTATTTCTAAAATAGCCGGGTATTCCTGCGTTGGTTTCCAAGGAATAGGCAATAAAATAAACATCTCCCCAGTCCACTATCTGGCGCTCTTCCACTTCGTCTTTTTCATCATCCCCACCTTTCTTGCAGGATTGAAAAAGATGAATGCTACTAATAGCACAACAGATCGCAATAATAATTACTTTCTTCATGATACCATAAATGTACAGCTATAAATATAAAAGCTATCGAAACTCCTATATACAAAGCATCTACACACAACATATAATGCTTAAATTCAAATACTTACAAAACAATCCGTAAACAACTGACGATTATAAGGATAACTAAAAATTTAAATAGCTAAATTAGACGAGTATGGACGATTTTATTGCGGCTCGATCACAAATGGCGTACGAAAGCAAATTTTATATATGCAATTTTGCTTTTTATTATAAAATTCCTAGATTTAGATTCTAATTGTAGATAAACCCGATCCTATCTAGTAAATTTCTTGGTTAAGAAAAAAACAGAAGTGATATTTTGAATAGTAACTTGCCCGATAATGAATACGGTTCAGAAAGAAAAAGAGATTCTTCATAAGATTTCCAAAGGAGATCGACGGGCATTTACGCAAATTTTTGACTTCTACCATCAAAATTTAGCTGTTTATGTTTATAAAATAACAGCGTCAAGAGAGGCAGCCC
The DNA here is from genome assembly GCF_004208525.1 of Sphingobacterium corticibacterium. Lineage (GTDB taxonomy): Bacteria > Bacteroidota > Bacteroidia > Sphingobacteriales > Sphingobacteriaceae > Sphingobacterium > Sphingobacterium corticibacterium. The sequence goes on from NZ_SGIT01000001.1 coordinate 1,797,923, forward strand.
AAGAGATTGTTCAGGAGACCTTTATTAAGGTTTGGGAAAAAAGAGAAACACTTTGTAATATAAATAATTTCAAGGGCTATCTGTTTACGCTCTCCAAAAATAAAACGCTCGATTACCTTCGTAGACTTGCGACAGAGCGTACACATCAACTCTATCTTTCGAAAGAGCTGTTCGAAGAGAGCTACATGATTGATACTCCATCCCTCAAAGAACAATATAATTTAATTATTGAAAGAACGGTAAATCAATTACCTCCACAGCAGCAAAAAGTTTATTATTTAAGTAGGCATGAAAAATTGAAATATGAAGAAATTGCTGCACAAATGGGAATTTCAAAGGAAACCGTGAAAAAGCATATGCAATTATCACTTCATTTTTTGAAACAGAATATTAAACTCCAAATTGAGAACAGCGTACTAATCCTTTTGTCAATTTTTGCCTTTTTAAATTAATTTATAGCATTCCCTTACCCCTTTTTTCATTTATAAACGTCTTTACAGTAATCGGCTTAATCAGATGGCCTTTTACCCGATAAAGAATGGACAAACAGCGAATAGAGTGTTTATTTAGGAAGTATATTGATAAGTCTGCTAGCTCAGGAGAAATTGACGAGTTGATGCAATATATCGATGGTGCTCCCGATGAGGAAGTATTTTCTCTTATGGAAGCCGCCTATCAATCGCTTGAACATACGCCAGAGGCAGACTTCTTTAGCGCTGAACAAAGATCGAATATTTTAAAAGCCGTATTAAAAACGGAGAATGGTTCGGATTCGACAGAAATCGATGTACCTTCCACAACACGGACACGTTCACTATGGTCAACGTTTTCTAGAATCGCAGCGGTATTGCTGATCGGTTTTGCTATCGGCGGTTTTCTTTACAAAAGCAAATACGAATCCAGACCACAGTCGGCTGCAATTAACGAATCTGTAGATATTGCGCCGGGAAGTAACATGGCCACCTTGACGTTGGCAAACGGTTCTGTGATCGGGTTAAACGACATCAAAGAAGGTGATATCGTTAAGCAAGATGGTTTTATTATCACAAAAACCGACGAAGGCCAGATTAGCTACATCATAGACGATATGCAAGACGAACTATCAACGACTGCTGTCAAAGAACCTATTTTTAATACCATTGAGATTCCGAGAGGCGGAAAATATCAAGTTACCTTGCCAGATGGCACAAAAGTTTGGTTGAACTCGGCGTCGTCCTTAACCTATCCTACTAAATTTAGCAACAATGAAAGAAAGGTAACACTAACGGGTGAAGGCTATTTTGAGGTCGCAAAGAATGCCAAGTCTCCATTTAAGGTAATAACAGAAGATCAATCAATTACCGTATTAGGCACGCATTTCAATGTACGTTCCTATGGAAGAAAAAGTGCTACCCAAACCACACTTCTGGAGGGCAGCGTAAGGGTAAGCCCAATATCAACAACGGATACACAAGGTGCTTCCAGGACATTAAAACCAGGAGAACAATCCATTTTAAACGCTAAACGGAGATTAGAGGTAAAAAAAGTCAATGCTTCAAATGTAATCTCTTGGAAGGATGATTTATTTTATTTCGAAGACACAGATATCAGGAGTGTAATGGAAGAATTTTCAAGATGGTACAATTTTGAATTCGAGTTTGAAGGAAAGATGCCGACTACCAAATTGTGGGGTAAAGTTCATCGAAACGTCAATGCGTCGGAAGCGCTGGACATTTTAAGTTATTTTAATTTAAAATATCGAATAGTAGATATTAATGCAAATTCCAGAAAAAAAGTAATTATTTCTCACTTAACTTATAAACAAAACTAAAAGATGAAAAAACACGTACAAAAAGCCCCCGAAAATTTCTAAAACATTTTGTAAAAAAAAGTCTCTCACTGCAATGAGAGACTCAAAAAGAGCTGCCTATATATTAGGCTTTACGGAATACTATTGCGAACAGTTTCAGTATTAACCCTTCATATTTCAAAAGTAATGAAATTTAACTCATTTTCCATAGGTCAGTTAATCCTATGGCTATTTAATACTTTGATTAAAACTTTATCCTGCTCGATTTGGCGGGGTACTAAATGGGACAAAACGATAATCATGCGTATAAACCTTTCTACTATCCTTATTGTAGTCGCCTGTTTTCATTCCAATGCGAATATCTATGCACAGAAGATTTCTCTGCGTGAAAAGAACGTTTCACTTGAACGTGTGTTGGAATCAATCATGAGACAAAGTGATTATGTCTTTGTATATAACAGTGATCGCGTAGAAAAACTCAAGGTTACGGTCAATGTGGAAAACTCCAGTATTGAAAAAGCGTTAGAGGCCTGCTTTAGAAACTTACCTTTTACCTATAAAATTATAAAAAAAAATATACTCATAAAAGAAAAAGAACAACAGGCACCTAAGTCCAAATCACCTCCACAACAGCGAAAAATCGATGGTCTTGTTGTGGATGCCAACGGAGCACCTTTACCGGGTGTGTCTGTAATGGTGAAAAATATGAGCCGAGCAGGAACAACGACCGATCTGAATGGTAGGTTTATCATAGATGTCCCGGTTGATGCTGTTTTGGTATTTACCATCGTCGGCTTTGAGACACAGGAAATACCGATTGGAGCCTCCGAAACCATCAACGTCACGCTGGTTTCTGCTGTGAGTGGTATAGACGAAGTCGTTATCGTTGGATTTGGACAACAGAAACGTTCGGATATGATCGGATCGGTCGTTTCCATCAAACCGAGTGAATTAAAAATTCCATCAAGTAATCTGACGACGGCCCTTGCCGGGCGTGCCTCTGGTGTTATCGCCTTCCAACGAAGTGGTGAGCCTGGTCAAGACAACGCCGACTTCTTTATCCGTGGAGTAACGACTTTTGCAGATAGTCGTCCCGATCCATTGATCTTGATTGATGGCGTCGAGTTAACAGTTACCGATCTAGCGAGGTTACAACCGGATGATATTGGGAGCTTTTCGATCATGAAAGATGCTACAGCTACCGCGGTATATGGTGCACGGGGGGCAAATGGGGTCATTCTCGTCACGACTAAAGAGGGTGTGGCAGGTGTTGCTAAAGTATCGCTTCGAATGGAAAACTCCATATCTACACCTACGACCAATGTTGAACTCGCTGATCCCATAACGTATATGCGATTGCATAATGAAGCGGTATTGACGCGTGATCCACTTGGCCGACTACCGTATACAAACGAAAAAATAGATCAAACAATCGCTGGTGCAAATCCTATTTTTTATCCGGCTACCGATTGGCGATCTACGCTATTGAAAGATTACACGATGAACCAACGCGTTAACCTTAGCGTGAATGGAGGTGGGCAGGTTGCTCGATATTTTGTCACCGCATCACTGAATCGCGACAATGGCATACTGCAAGTGGATCGGCGAAATAATTTCAACAGCAATATTGACATGAAGAATTATAATTTGCGGGCAAATGTTAATATCGATCTAACCAAAACGACCGAGCTAACCGTCCGATTAAATGGTAATTTCGATGATTATACAGGTCCGGTTGAAGGCGGTGCGGCCACCTATCAACGTATTATGCGGGCAAACCCTGTATATTTTCCTGCATATTATCCTGCTGATGAGCAACATCAGTATGTACAGCATATCATGTTTGGCAACTACGACGAAGGCAATTATCTCAACCCTTATGCCGATATGGTGAAAGGTTATCGCGACCAATCACGCGCATTAATGCTAGCACAGGTGGATTTCAAACAAGATTTGCCATTCGTAACAGAGGGTCTCTCTTTTAGAACGATGGTCAACACCAACCGTACTTCTAGATACTCCGTAAGCCGTCAATACGATCCGTTTTATTACCGAGTGGGATTTTATGACCGACGCACCCAGGAATACGCCCTCCAATCTATTGACGAAGATGCTGGAACAGAATATCTGAACTATAATCCTGGGGCAAAAGAAATTAATTCTATTTTCTACCTCGAATCCGCTTTGAACTATAACCGAACATTTGCTGATAAACATACACTGAGTGGCATGATGATTTATATCATGCGGCAAAGTATGAACGCCAATGAAGAAGACTTACAACTATCGTTGCCGCACCGCAATACCGGTCTATCGGGAAGATTTACATATGCGTTTGACAATCGTTATTTTGCCGAATTCAATTTTGGATACAACGGTTCAGAACGATTCCATGAGAGTAAGCGTTTCGGTTTCTTTCCATCATTTGGATTAGCCTGGACTGTTTCGAACCAAAGCTTCTGGGAACCCATCAAACCCATTATAAGCAATTTAAGGTTACGCGGAACGTACGGATTAGTCGGAAGCGATAACATTGGCCGCGCCAATGACCGCTTTTTTTACCTATCAGATGTTAACATGAACAACTCAAACCGTGGGGCGAGATTTGGTCGGGACTATATCAATAGCCGCAACGGTATTTCTATTAACCGTTACGCAAATCCTGATATAAGTTGGGAGATAGACCATCAACGGAATTTTGCCGTAGAGTTAGGCCTATTCAATAAAGTTCAGTTACAGGCAGAATATTTTAATAGGCATCGTGAGAATATATTAATGACACGGCCAAACATCAGTCAACTCGGATTGGCGGCTCAGGTTCGCGCAAATGTAGGGGAAGCAAAATCAGAAGGGCTTGACATTTCGTTGGACTATCAGCATAGTTGGATGAACGGCATGTGGATGTCCGCAATGGGAAATTTTACATACGCCACCAGCGCATTCACTGTTTATGAAGAACCCGTATACTTCAATGAACCGTGGCGTTCCCGCGTTAATTATCCCTTATCCCAACAATGGGGTTATATTGCCGAACATTTATTTGTTGATGAATACGAGGTTGCCAACTCGCCGGTTCAGCATTTTGGAGAATACGGGGAGGGTGACATCAAATATCGGGATATCAATCGTGACGGACAGATTACCGAGGCTGATCGGGTACCGATCGGTTATCCCACAACACCTGAAATAACGTATGGATTTGGGTTTTCGGGCGGATACAAAGGTTTTGATATCTCTGCGTTTTTCCAGGGTCTGGGCCGTGAATCATTTTGGATAGACCCGTATGCTACTGCACCATTTATCCAGTATCGCTATAGTAGTGGAGAACTTTCTGGGGTGCAGTTGCAGAACCAATTACTACAAGCGTATGCGGATGATTACTGGTCAGAAGATAATCGTAATCAGTATGCTTTGTGGCCAAGGCTCAGCACATTGCCCGTTTCTTATACTGCAGGTGATACACCTAATTCCAATAATGGGCAGCGTAGCACTTGGTTTATGCGTAGCGGATCCTTTATACGTCTCAAATCGGCGGAAATCGGTTATAGCTTACCACAGAAAATTTCTAGTAAGTTACACATCAAACAAATGCGGGTTTATTTAAGTGGCACAAACCTTCTTACTTGGAGCGATTTTAAACTTTGGGATGTAGAAATGGCTGGCAATGGCCTGGGGTACCCAGTTCAACGGGTATACAATATTGGTCTCCACATGAATTTTTAAAAAAATAAAAATATATCTAATGAAGACAAATAAAAAGTTTGCGATTATGATGTCTATGAAGGCATTCTTCATAGCAATAATAATCTCTGTTAGCTCTTGCAATAGTTATCTGGATATCGTTCCGGATAATGTAGCTGTTTTAGAACACGCTTTTAATATGCGAAGTACGGCAGAGCGGTATCTGTTCACTTGCTATTCTTGGATGCCTGCTCATGCCAGTCTGACTTCTAACCCTGCATTTATGGGGAGCGATGAGTTTTGGATTCGGGAACAGTTTGTTGATTTCAACGCTCCGGCTTCCAATATCGTAAGAGGCAATCAGAATATCGTCAATCCCTTTAACAATTCTTGGGATGGTGGAAATGGCGGCACCAATTTATTCATGGGCATCCGCGATTGCAATATCTTCTTGGAAAATATTGGTCGAGTTCCTGATCTAGGAGAAGATGAAAGAAATAGATGGGTTGCTGAAGTGAAGTTTTTGAAAGCTTATTACCACTTCTGGCTGGTACGGATGTATGGTCCTATTCCGCTGATGCGTGAAAATATTCCTGTTTCAGCGACTGTAGACGAGGTGCAAATTCCGCGTGATCCGGTAGACGAATGTTTTGATTATATCATCGGGCTTATCGATGAGGGAATGGAATCATTGCCCGCATTGCTCGACAGTGAAATAACAGAACTGGGACGAATTACGCAACCCATCGCCAAGAGTATTAAAGCCTATATTTTAGTTACGGCTGCGAGTCCCCTTTTTAATGGTAACAGTTCTTATCAAGGGTACACAAATCATGACGGCACACCATTATTCAATACGACATATGATGTAGATAAATGGAACAACGCTGTCCTAGCGTGCAAAGAAGCCATCGAGCAATGTCACGCAGCTGGACGGGAATTGTATCGCTTTAATCCGGGAATCGTGGTATTTCCGCTTTCACCAGAAATCAAAACACAGATGGATTTACGCAATGCAGTTGTTGAGCGCTGGAATCCCGAAATTATTTGGGGTGACCCCAATAGTATGGCTGGCGGAGGAACCAGTGGTATACAGAGTCAGGCGATGGTACGGGGTTTAACCGCCACAACGGTAGAAGTGGTTTCTACCCGAGGCAACCTTGCTCCGCCTTTACACATCGTCGAGATGTTTTACAGCCAAAACGGCGTCCCCATTACGGAAGATAAAACCTGGACATATAGCGACCGTTTCCAATTGGAAACGGCTACAGCTATCGACAAATATCATATCAAAGAAGGATATACAACAGCCAAGATAAATTACCGGCGGGAACATCGCTATTACGCCTATTTAGGTTTCGATGGTGGCATTTGGTATGGCCATGGGTTATTTGACGACAACAATACCAATTACTTGCAAGCGAAAGTGGGACAGTTTGCCTCCATGGTTTCCTCGAATTCGTACTCCAATACCGGCTACTGGACAAAAAAATTAGTGCATTATCAAAACATCATTGAAGCTCCGAATCGTTATACAGTCGAAGCTTATCCATGGCCCGTGATGCGGCTGGCAGACCTATATCTTTTGTATGCAGAGGCACTGAATGAAGCTCAGGGCCCGTCGTCGGATGCGCTCAATTGGATAAATTTAGTTAGAGAGCGGGCTGGCTTGGAAACCGTAGAGGACTCGTGGTCACAATATTCTACACAGCCTTCTAAATATACTAGTCAAGAAGGGCTGCGCGACATCATCCGTAGAGAACGTATGATTGAGTTGGCTTTTGAAGGAAAGCGCTTTTGGGATATACGTCGGTGGAAGATAGGGGAAACGGTTTTAAACAGAACTATATCGGGATGGGACATCGCGCAAAAAGAGGCTGAAAATTATTATCGGCAACGGGCATTGTATCAAACCACATTCCGCTTCCGCGATTATTTTTGGCCGCTTCAGGAGCAAACACTACTGGTTAACCGTGCTTTAGTTCAGAGCCCAGGTTGGTAAAGGAGATTAGAAAACTTAAAACAATTGTTTTATGAAAAACAAAAAAATATCACGTATACTTCTACCGCTAGTTGCTATCAGTATTATTCTAGTAGCAGCTTGCGATTCAAAACTTAGCCCTATAGAAAAGGATTGGCCTACACCGGGTCCTGTAGGCAATGTCAAGGTGGAAAATTTTCAAGGGGGGGCTACGCTTACCTATGACTTACCACCAGGCAAGGAACTTTGGTACGTCAAAGCGGAATATGAAATTCGTCCCGGTGTAAAAAGAGAAAAAAAAGCAACTTATTATACCAATCAGATCGTGTTGGACGGTTTTGGAAAAACAGGGGTTTATGACGTTAAGCTGTATGCTGTCGGTCGGGACGAGAAAGAATCAGCGCCGGTTGTTGTACAGGTTCACCCATACACACCTCCCATTGAAAGTGTGTATGAGACGTTAGTCATGAACGAGGATTTCGGCGGCTTGAACGTTTTGATGAAAAACGATACAGAGGCAGACATCGTCATGTATGTTGTGACGCTTGAGCCGAATGGAATATGGGAACCGGTGGAGACGTATTATACTAGACAGCGCGAAGGTATGTTTACTGCACGTGGATTTAAACCTGAAAAAAGGCGGTTTGGTGTATATCTCAGGGATCGTTGGGAAAATTATTCAGATACATTAGTGCGTGATTTAACGCCATATTTTGAAATGGAATTGGACAAGAGTCGTTTCAAAGAAGTACGTTTACCTACAGATACTTGGCAAAAACGTTATGCCGGCAGTGCGGGAGTTTCGGCGATATGGAATGGAAATCGGGCAACCAGTGGGCAGAACCATAATTTCCAGTCTATCTTACCCAGCCCGATACCACAATGGTTTACATTCGACCTGGGTGTAACGGCTAAATTAAGCCGGATGCAATATTGGATGAAAGCTGGGCTATTTGCGCAAGGAAATGCCAAAGTAATAGAAATTTGGGGAAGTACAGATCCTGCTGCAGATGGTAGTTGGGAGAGCTGGACATTGATGGCAACATTCACTTCATTCAAGCCTTCAGGGTTACCATTGGGATCTACAACGGAAGAAGATATAGCACATGCCACGGCGGGTGATAACTTTGTTTTTCCGTCAGATGCTCCACCGGTACGCTATATTCGCTTCAAGACACTGGAAGTATGGGATCCAGCCACACAGAATGTGTGGGTAAATGAAATTTCGATGTTTGGGTCTGTGGAAGAATAGCTCCCACCCAAACGCTGTTAACACATGAATTTAGACAAATGAAAACAAGAATTCTTTTATTTTTAATATCTTTTGGCATCCTTTGCGCAACGAGTTGTAGCCGTATGGATGCTACTTATGCCGACTTTATTAAGGATGGCAAGATTATTTATCCTGGAAAGGCAGATTCTGTAAGCGTATTTCCAGGGAAAAACCGGCTATTGTTGTCGTGGTTATTGTTCGATCCGAATGTGACTCGTGTTAAAATTTATTGGGATAACCGAACCGATTCGATGGAACTCACGGTTGCCCATTCGTCGGGTATCGATAGTATGAAAACTTTGCTTTCTGATATGGAGGAACGTGACTATCTCTTTGAATATTTTACGTATGACGCGGACGGAAATCAATCGGTAAGAGTGGAAGCACAGGGTCGCGCGTACGGCGATTTGTACACGAATTCTCTCTTGAACAGGCCTATACAGCGTGTGGAAATTGTTAACGACACAACGCGGGTGTATTGGGGAGAATCAAGTGACACCGGATTGATCGGAACTTCGTTGGAGTATGCAGATACACAAAATCAGATTCGAACGGTGTTTGCAGATGCGGAAACAACCACAACCTCATTACCAGAACGCAAACCAGATACCGATTTACGCTACCGTACTGTATTTTTGCCCCATCCCATGGCGATTGATACCTTTTACACGGCCTACGAAACCATTCCTTTGAATTAGTGTTTAAAGTTAACGTGATGAGAAAATTTTTTCATATATACTTGTTAATTGTTGTCATGGGACAACAGTTGCCATCAGCGTTCAGTTTATCATTGGAAACGCGCTACAGCGCTAGGAAATCGATGGAAGACAGCATGATAATTAAGGGGGGCATTCCGGTGTTTGTCCATCCGGATGAACCCCAGGCTGTGAGACGGGCTGTTAAGGATTTGTTACGGGATCTCAATAACGTTTTAGGAGAGACCTCGGTATTGACCGATACATTGACAAGTTCGGCAATAGTTGTCGCCACAGGTGATCGGTACTCCGGCTCGAAACCTGATGTTCGTGGTTGGGAAGCTCATCAAGTTTATCAAGATGGTAACCGCATTATAATAAACGGTGCCGATATGCGCGGAACCATATACGCTATATATACGTTCAGCGAATCAGTTTTAGGCGTGAAACCGCTATGGCGCTGGACATCAGAAAAGCCGGTTCGTCAGGAACAGCTGATTGTCCCACATGAATTTCATATCAACGTTTCTTCGCCCTCGGTGAAATATCGAGCATGGTTCCCAAATGATAGGGATCTTATAAATCCGTGGCAAAAGCTTTCCTACGAGAATTTCGAAGCTATGTACGAAACGATGCTTCGCCTAAAATTGAACACACTGGAAGGTGAAATCGCTGATGAAAGAAGTTATATCCCCCCTTATCCACTGGGTCGAGAAGCAACTTTAGCACAACAACGCGGACTCATCATTACCGGTCACCATATGTTAATTTTCGGATCTAATTACAGATATTGGAATGCCTACTGGAAACAAATCAAGAAACAACAGCCGCCCGCATTGAAAATTGAACATATTGATGCGCTAACGCAGTGGTGGCATTATCATGCAACACTTGCTACACGCAATGAGGCCAATATTATATGGTTAGTCGGTTTCCGCGGAAATCGTGATATCCCTTTCTGGGAATTCTTCCCGGATGCGCCAGCCAGTCCGCAAGACCGTGCCGATGTAATCGATGCCATGGTCAAGCGACAGGTGGAGATCGTGAAGGAAGTAACGGGCGAACAACATCCTCTTATGCGACTGACGCTTTATAACGAAATGTCGACACTGGTTGCCAATGGACATTTCAATTTGCCGGATGAACCCTCCCTAATTCGGAATTTCGTCGCCGCCCGACGCGACCATTTTCCTGCTGCGGACATTAGGGGTTATTCTTTTTCGGGCGAACCGACAGGCTACTACTTAAATTTTCAATTCACGTCTTCCGGATCTCACTTGGCGCAGGCGGAAGGTCCACGAAAAATGGAACAAAACTTCAGAATGGTGGATAGCTTAAGCGGCGGTAACCTAGTTTTCTCGGTCGTCAATGCTGGTAATATCAGAGAGCATGTATTGGAGCTATCGGCAAATGCAGAAATGATGTGGGACATGGATTCGTTTGATTGCCCTTCTTTTTATACAACTTTTTGCAAGACCTATTTTGGAGAAGAACATGCTTCTCAGATCGCTTTACTGTACGACGCTTTTTTTCGCTCCTACTGGCAACAAAAGGAAAGCGACATTCCGGGCTTCGAACGGCAATATCTTTTTCAAGATATGCGGTATGCTCGTGCAGCAGAAACGTTAATAGGTGATATGGAAAAGGGTAAACATCGAAATAATCCTTTTGACAACCATGCATTGGACAATCCTGACAAAGGTAGCGCGGGCTATTTCCGTATCGTTTCTTCGCCAGAAAAAAATATCCAATTAAACGCCGTGCTTCATGGCACTGCATCTAGTATAGCTAAATTAGAGAAGATTACTGCTGAGGCTGACCATATTTATGAAAAAATAGAGGAAGGCAAGCAGTTTTTTGATGATAATCTACGTGGACAAGCTCACTTTATGTTACAGCTCAACCGTATGCTATATAACTTAACCAAAGCCTACCAAGCATCAACTGAAAAAAACGATAGGCGTGCGTTTATTCAGGCTAGTCTAGAAGACATAACCAGCGCGCAGGCTTGGCTGCACCGTGCAGACCATGGTGTCTTTGATCAATGGTACACAAACGACACCAAGTTTGGTTTAGATAAAATTAAGCAAAGGTTAGCATCACTTAGTCTGCGCTAGCAAGCTACACATAGCTTCAGCATACCGTTGTCCGAGTAACCTTGCCGACCACGTATTAAAGTGCGTTCCATCCCCCACGTCTTTTAACCCTTCAGCGCTTACCACAGCTGAATTAGGTATAAAATGAGGGGCATGGTTAAGCACGTCATTAATCGGCAGCCTTGGTTTAAAATGACCAATTTCACCTACGACAAAAGGGAAATCACCAGAAAGATCGTTCCGAAAATTCTGGACGAGGCTGGCTAACTTGTCTTGGTATTGTGCTGCTCGAACATCCGCATTATCTGCTTCTCCTTGATGCCATAAAATTCCTTTCAATACGCCGCTTTTCATTGCAATCTTCGCACGTTTGATGGCATCATCATAAGGAAATGCTTTCGTTACGGGATCCTGCTGGCTGGCAAACCACCGATCGATGGACGTTCCGCCTACGGCGCAAGGAATCAATCCGATACGAACAGTAGAATCCGTTTCTTTAGATAACATGGTATGTGCGAAGCTAATCCCTGGTCCGACCCCGGCAAAAGATTTGTCGAAATGTATAGGATCCTTTGCATATACCCATGCTCCATTGTTATCCAGCGTCAAAATAGCAGAATCAATTATTTTACTAGCCAAATCCACTTTCCCTCTTCCTGCCATGTTTGATTGTCCAACCAATAAATAAAGGTGGAAATTGGTGTCTATAGTCGGTGGTAATGAAGACACGTCTAGCTTAGAAGGCCTTCCTGCTAATAATAATGCAAAAAGTAATACAATTCCTATTAATCTCATCATTTGTTCGTCTTTATGAAACTACTATTATAAAGACGTTCTAAAAGCATAAAAGGAGTAATACAAATGGTGAAAAATAAAAAATATTTAAGGCGAGAAGGCTTTTGTCGTTTAAGACGACAGGAAAAAGATAATGTGTTACATTTTACTTGGAAAGTAGCGGTTTAAATAGCTAAATTAGACGAGTATGGACGATTTTATTGCGGCTCGATCACAAATGGCACTTTCTTTGGGCTTTCACATCATTTTTGCTTGTGTAGGTATGGTCATGCCCATATTCATGGCTATTAGTCATTACAAGTACTTAAAAACAGGAGATGAAGTATATAAAGGTTTAACAAAAGCATGGAGCAAAGGTGTAGCGATTTTATTTGCAACAGGGGCTGTTTCGGGTACTATGCTTTCCTTCGAGTTAGGATTACTTTGGCCCGGGTTCATGAAACATGCCGGTCCAATTTTCGGGATGCCTTTTTCATTAGAAGGAACAGCCTTTTTTATAGAAGCTATTGCTTTAGGTTTTTTCTTATACGGCTGGGACAGATTTAACAAGTGGTTTCATTGGGCGACAGGCGTATTGGTAGGTATTAGCGGACTTGCATCGGGCATCTTAGTAGTCGCAGCAAACGCGTGGATGAACAGTCCTTCCGGATTCGATTACCATGATGGCGTTTACTCGAATATTGATCCGATCAAAGCCATGCTTAATGATGCTTGGTTTTCGCAGGCTTTACATATGGTTTTGGCCGCTTTTGTCGCTACAGGGTTCGCTGTTGCTGGTGTTCACGCCTTAATGATCTTAAAAAATAAAAACATCGAATTCCACCGTAGAGCTTTTTTTATTGCAGCGACCTGCGCTTGTATAGCCGCCTTATTACAGCCTATCAGTGGCGATATTTCAGCGAAGGATGTGGCCAAGCGCCAACCTATTAAGTTGGCCGCGATGGAAGCACATTTTCATACGGAACCGTACTCGCCTTTCATTATAGGCGGCATCGTAGATGAAGAGAATCAAAAAGTAGACTATGCGATTAAACTACCCGGAGTCCTGAGTTTTTTAGTGCATGGTGATTTTGAAACGCCAGTGAAGGGCCTAAATGAGTTTCCAAAAGAAAACCTCCCTCCTGTCGCCATTACGCATTACGCCTTCCAGATCATGATAAGTTTAGGCATGTTACTTTGTTTGATTTCGCTTATCTATATCGTCGCGATATGGAAGAAAAGAAATTGGCTTTCTTCACCCTGGTTCCTGAAACTTTTTGTTTTTGCTATTCCCTTGGGATACATCGCCCTGGAAGCTGGATGGGTTGTTACGGAGGTTGGTAGACAACCATGGATCATCTATGAGATTATGCGCACAAAAGACGCTGTTACACCGATGCCCGGAATAGTGTATTCATTTTACATTTTCACAGCGGTATTTATATCGTTGTCCACCATTGTGATATTCTTACTCTATCGACAAATGAAAATGGTAGGCAAGCTCTATGATCCTACTGACCCTCATTTTAAAAACAATTTAAAACATTAGGCCATGTTGTACGTCGTAATTGCCTTTTTATGGGTATCACTCTATCTTTATTTGATTCTTGGCGGCGCTGATTTTGGGGTAGGCGTATTGGAAATATTTACGGGCAAAAAACATATCCAAACGGTCAAAAGAACGACTTATAGATCAATTGGGCCAATTTGGGAAGCAAACCACATGTGGTTGATTATTGCTATCGTCATTTTATTTGTTGGATTCCCCACCATATACAGCACCATATCGATCTATTTGCACATCCCGTTAGTGCTTATGCTATTGGGTGTTATTGCCAGAGGTACAGCTTTTACATTTCGACACTATGATGCTATTGATGATGATTGGCAAATCGTCTACAATAGAATTTTCCAAATCAGTAGCTTGATCACCCCTTTCTTTTTAGGCCTTATTGCTGCGAGCACCGTCTCCCGCTCCATCAACTTACATCATACCGATTTCCTAAGCGCATATGTTTATAGCTGGTGGAATCCATTTGGTATTAGTGTCGGTATATTTACCGTTGCAATCAGTGCATATTTAGCTTCAATTTATATTATCGGAGAAGCAGAAAGCAGCGAATTTATGCGCTATCTTACCCGCAGAGCCAAAATTTATTTTTTTGTTGTATTATTATCCGGTATTGCGGTTTTTATAACAGCTCATTTTGCGGACATTCCTTTATTCAACTGGATCTTTGGGCAAACTATAGGTCAAATTGCTGTGGTATTGGCTAGCCTATCGATCATTGTATTATTTTGGGGGTTCACAAAAGAAAAAAGTACGATTATGCGCGTATGTGTAGCCTTTCAGACTTTTATGATTCTCGTGGCCGCTACATATAACCATTTCCCCGACCTCATCCTCCTTGCCAATGAAGAATCTCTTTCTTTATTTGATCATCAAGGAAGTGAAAAAACAATAGAAGCACTAGCATGGGCATTATTGCTTGGTTCGGTGTTTATCCTCCCTTTTTTGTTTTATCTTTTATACTCGTTTCACCGTAAAACTACACCAAAAAATTCAACATAAATAGCTCCTATCCCATAGGGAAAACGGCAAACCTAATCTAGTTCTGCCGATCTTGCCCAGATATTCAGTCCGCCATCCGTTGCAAAATGATCTATTTCCGCAAGTTCAGCGTCGGTAAAATCAAGATTATTTATGGCGCCTACACAATCAATAACCTGCTCCGGTCTACTGGCTCCAATAAGGGCAGATGTAATCCGTCCTTTTTTGAGAACCCAGGCAATAGCCATTTGCGCTAACGTTTGACCACGGCTTTCAGCAATGGTATTCAACGACCTTATCTTTTCTAGATTTTCATTACTTAGAAAATTTGGATTTAACGACTTATGTTGAGTAGCACGGCTCCCTTCAGGTATATCGTTTAGGTATTTTGTCGTGAGCATTCCCTGGGCAAGTGGTGAAAAAACAATAGAACCTACTCCAAGTTCATCCAGGGTATCGATCAGTCCATCATCTTCAACCCAACGATTAAGCATGGAATAGCTTGGTTGATGGATAAGGCACGGCGTTCCCAGATCGTTAAGTATAGCAACGGCTTCTTTTGTACGCCTGCTGTTATAAGAAGAAAGCCCTACATACAATGCCTTACCGGATCGTACAATCTGGTCGAGGGCCTGCATGGTTTCTTCCAGTGGCGTATTGGGATCAAAGCGGTGGGAATAAAAAATATCGACGTAATCCAGTCCCATTCGTTTGAGGCTCTGATCACAGCTAGCTATCAGGTATTTTTTGCTTCCCCATTCGCCGTATGGCCCGGGCCACATATCATAACCAGCTTTTGTAGAAATATTAAGTTCGTCCCGCAAACCTGCAAAGTCCTCTTTTAGTATCCTTCCGAAAGCCTGTTCCGCTGTTCCGGGAGGCGGACCATAGTTATTGGCAAGATCAAAATGGGTAATTCCAAGGTCAAAAGCTGTCCGACAGATCTGTTGTTTGATGTTATGCGGTTTGTCATCACCGAAATTGTGCCATAAACCTAATGATACCGCTGGTAATTTCAGCCCACTATTTCCACATTTGTGGTATACCATCTGTTGGTATCTGTCTGGATTGGGTGTATAACGCATATTCTTCTGTTCAATTTTTTGTTAGTCTATTATATTACGCTAATATACTATAATAGACAGCAATGTGTATACAATCATTATGCTAAAAAATTAGCCCAATCTGAATTGGCCTCGTAATCCAATACAGGATCCGCATCATTTTTCGAATGCAGTTGTCCGTGGAACATGGCTAAGTCTTTAAGAATATACTGCCTTGTAATTTCCACTAACTGCGTATTAAATCCATCCAACGTTAAGACAAATTGGAAACTGATCACACGCGCGATCATACTACCAAGCGTTACCAAATCACGCTGTTTTACCGCGCTATCAATATTAAAATCTAAATACGTCTTAAAGAAATCCGCACTTAAATTCGTACGGCTATACGTGGTCAAAAAGCTTAACAGGTTATCTTCTTTTACTCTGCGCATCAATTTAAGTATACCGTCTGCGATCTGCGCATATAGCATCTCATTCGAGCCTTCAAAAATCTGAAACGGTCGGCTGTCAACAATAGCCCTACCTGCCAGATGATCTAGTCGGAATCCGTTCGCACCAGCTAGTTGTAAGCTAATCTGTGCGGTTTCCTGCATCAGGTCGGTTACGAAAGCTTTTAACGTATTTGCTTCAATACTTAGGGCTGCAAGATTATGTTCAATCCCACTTTGCCCTACACTGAATGCACACATACCGGAACAGATCGTATAGGCCGCTTGAATTCTGGCAAGTTGATATTTTACAGAATCGAGGTTTAATAACGGAACGCCGCCTACTATTCTTCCTTGACAGTGTTGGATCGATTCGTCTAAAAGTCTTTTAATAAATCCCATCCCCATGCCCGGGAACTGTAGCCTACTGCGGTGCAGCATATCTAACATCAATTTGATGCCGGTGCTTTCTGCTAGGAGCTTCTGTTCCTCAGGAACCACCACATCGATCTCATTGATACCATAAGGAATAGCGTACAACCCCAGGTTATTATAGCGATGTACCATCGGAATATGTTGTTCAGGTATACTATTATCCGTAACAAAGAAATCTATATCTCGCGCTAAATCACCATTTGGATTAAATTTGCGGGCCGTTACGAGCCAAAAGTCTGCTGCACCACTCAAGCCCTGCCAATGCTTTTGTCCTTTAATATGGTAACCATTTTCTACTTGCTGATAAGCCGTTTTCATATTCAACGCGTCACTTCCGTAGGCCTTTTCCGTGATCATCAGTCCACCCATAGCACTGTTTTCTATAAACTGCTTAAACACACGCTCCTGAACGGAATAATCTCCATATTTTGCCAAGGGTTCTAAGAACAACGCGATATTGATCCCAAACATCAAGGAAAGCGCTAGTGATTCATAAGACGCCGCTGAAAGAACGCTCAGACATTCTTTAACAGAAACACCCCTACCGCCATAGAGCGTTGGAATAGCAACTGCCAACGGCTTCTTTTTCATGATCTCCGAAAGAAAGTCAGCCGGAAGATCCCGATGAAGACTCATGGCATTATAATCAAATTCTGCACGAAACAAATGCTTTAAATGCCTTCTAAAATCGGTGATATACGTGCTAAAGTCTATTTGTTCTCTTACTGCGTTCATGTTAATCCTATTTTTCTTAAATGTCTGCCGCCAGCATTTATAAAAAGACCGCAGCAACTTCAGAAACAAAATTAAGCAGTTAAGAAAAAAAAGATCATGAGGACTTGGACATTATATAGGACAAATCGTGCATACAACACTTTTAATCATCTAACACTTTCCCTATAATCAGAAGGAGACATACCCACAATCTTTTTAAAAAGGCGCGTGAAATAGGAAGGATCGGCAAAATCCAGTTCATAAGCTATGGTCGCGACGCTTTTATTAGTCTCCAGTAACAAGAGTTGGCTATGAATAATCGTAACCTCCAATATAAGCTCTTTTGAGGATTTTTTAAATACAGAAGAAACACATCGATTGAGGTAATTGATCGATACGGCAAGTCGGTCTGCATAAAAATCGACCGTTTTATATTTGTTAAAATGTAGATGCACTAATTGTTTGAAAGCAATAGCAATCTCCTGCCGCCGTTCCAAGGACTTGTTCGCTTCAGAAAGTTTGATAATCTTTAAAATAACCGTCTTGAAGATACTTTCATACAGTTCTTTGTAAGGCGATTCATTATAGATTTCCGTATATAATAGGCCGAGCAGCGTGTCCAGTTCCGCGCTATCGGACGCCGTTAGATTAAGTAAAGGAGAAATCGTAAAGATATTTAAGATTTCCTGCTCTCTGAATAAGGACGTCATGGCTTGCTCTTTAATTAAGACACAATAGCCTTGCGCTGATTTATCAACCGAGTGGATAGCGGATATATGTCCGTAATTACAAATTAACACGGCCGGAGCCTGTACCATAAAAGTTGTCGATTCAATTTGCTGCGTGAAATACCCTTCTGTAATATAGATCAACAGATTATAGCCAAAAAAAATCGGCGGAATGGGTATTTTTAGGTACGGTGCAATGTCCTTTAATGAAAATATTTTAATGGGAGTTTGGATGTAGGTCAGATGATCTACACTACCGTTCATGAACTTAGAGACAAATTCGTCTGCACTTATTTGATTCTTTTCCATGCCCTTTCTGTTATATTTTCAGCTTTCAATTTCTATATATTATTTCTAAGGTATCGCTGGAAATTATCTTGAAACTGCAGTCCATTGTCTACTCTATATTTACTTAGTTTATTATACAAAGTCAATCCCCAAAGCACCAATTCACTGAGAAAATAGATATCTTCCGGTTTCGTTTCTGGTTGATACTGCTGTATCAATGCACGGATAGGCTCCACTTGATTCAATATTTGCTGATAATCTCCATCAGTTAATTCATCGGGTAATTCAATACCATCCGAATCCGAGAACCAGCGCACAATTTCATCGTAAGGATATTGTTCGTTTTCCTTTTCCAGTTTCTCTATTTTGGGGAATAAGATAGGAAAAAGGGTTTTTATAGCATTTTCGATTAATTGTATAGCTACTGACGCAGCTCCCTCCTGCTCACCTTCGTATACCAACTCTACTTTTCCCGTTATCGCTGGCACGACACCCATAAAATCGCTCAACCGCACCGCTGTCGTCACGTCTCCGTTTCGCAACATACGCAACTCAGCTGTACTCAGCAAGTTTTGGAATGCCGTAATGCTCATGCGCGCACTGACCCCGCTTTTCGCATCGATATATTCGCTACTTCGGGCTTCGAAACTGATCTGCTCCACGATTTCTCGTGCCAGCTCTGGAACATAAATCTGTTCTTTTTGCCCGGCCTCCAGGTCTGCTTCCTGCGCCGTGATCGTTTTGGCCACCGCTACCGACGTTGGGTAATGCGTCAAAATCTGCGAACCTATCCGATCCTTCAACGGCGTCACAATACTTCCTCTATTAGTATAGTCTTCCGGATTGGCCGTAAACACAAATTGTACATCTAGTGGCAAGCGCAACTTGAATCCCCGAATCTGTATATCGCCCTCCTGCAAAATATTAAACAGGGCCACCTGAATTCTGGCTTGCAGATCCGGCAGTTCGTTGATCACAAATATCGAACGGTTCGCCCGGGGAATCATTCCAAAATGGATCACGCGATCGTCGGCATAACTTAGTCTCAAATTTGCTGCTTTGATAGGATCAACATCGCCAATAAGATCGGCTACCGTCACATCTGGTGTAGCCAATTTTTCTGCGAAACGCTCATTTCGATGAAGCCAGCTGATGGGTGTATCATCGCCTTTCTCATGCAGCAATTCTACAGCATAACGTGATATGGGATGATATGGATCGTCATTGATCTCTGAGCCCTCCACAACAGGAATATATGCATCCAACAAATTGACCATCAATCTTGCCAGTCTTGTCTTTGCCTGCCCCCGAAGCCCGAGCAAATTGATATTGTGTTTGGAAAGAATAGCTCTTTCCAATTCTGGGATAACGGTATCCTCATATCCGTGCACCCCTTCAAAAACGGTTTCCCCCTTCCGTATTTTGGCAATCAGATTTTGACGCAACTCTTCTTTGATCGTTTTGGGTGTATATCCCGCATTTTTTAGTTCTCCAAAAGTCTTTATCCTCGTATAATCCATATAATATCCTATTAAAAGCGCAAATAAATGCGCACAAAATCTTTATTCTATTGTTCTCCATTCGCTGTTTAGCGAATTCTCTTTTTGCGATTTTCTTCGTAATCTTCAAAAATCATTTCACCTAAATCTCCCAATCCTGTATAGTAAGCTTTACCCCGGTTCGACGCCGTAAATTCATCGACAAACTCCTGTAGGTAAGGATCAGCCGTGATCATAAATGTCGTAATCGGTATGCCCAATTTTCGTGCCTGCGCTGCCACGCTATAGCATTTGCTGGTGATAAACGGATCCAGCCCCATAGGATTTTTATAGTATGTACCGTCCGGCATATTCAAACAGCTCGGTTTCCCGTCCGTAATCATGAATATTTGCTTATTTGCATGGCGTTTCCGTCGAAGTATATCCATGGCGAGCTGTACGCCAGCGACGGTATTGGTATGGAATGGCCCGACTTGTAGGTACGGTAGGTCTTTGATCGCAATGGGCCAAGCATCATTGCCAAAAACAATTACATCCAGCGAATCTTTTGGATAGCGTGTAAGGATGAGTTCGGACAAAGCCATTGCTACTTTCTTCGCCGGTGTAATACGGTCTTCGCCATACAGAATCATACTATGGCTGATATCAATCATTAGCACCGTACTCATCTGTGACTTAAATTGCGTATCCTCTACCACCAGATCATTTTCCGACAAACTGAAATCCCCTATCCCGTGATTAATCTGCGCATTTTTCAAACTCTCTGTCACCGATATTTTCTCCAGACTGTCCCCATATTGATAGTCTCTAAAATCTCCCGTGTTCTCATCACTACGTCCTTGGTAATTCGTTTTGTGATTCCCAGATTTACCTTTACGCATCTTGCCAAAAATCTGATCCAGGGCGTTTTGCCGGAGTGCTTTTTCCATCTTTGACGTAATATCTACACTTCCCTCACTACCCAAACCAAGGCGTTCCACAATGTATCCCTTATTCTTCAAATCCTCTATAAAATCGTCTATGGTATATTCGGGGGTAGTCAGTTTGAACTCTTTGTCCAGTTCCCGCAGCCAATCGATGGCTTCGTCAAAATCACCGGAAGTATGGGTGATGAGCTCCTTGAAAATCTCAAATAGCTTATCAAAAGGCGTCTGAAAGGGCTCTTCGTACTGCTTGAAAACAAATCCCTTATTTCTTTCCGCTTTCTTCATAAGTTAAATTTACGATATAATAACCTTTATCGCGTCTGAAAAAAGTAAGAATATTAAAAATAGCGCTTTTTCTTCTTTCCCCATTTTTTGTTATACCAGATTAAAAATCCGGTCAACGGAAGGCTGGCACAAACCATAGAACATAGAAAAGCAAAAATTTTGCTCGTTAAACCCATAAAAGAACCGACATGCAAATCATAATTCATGGCGCGGATCTTATCAGCGGTATTCAGGTCATCCGTGCCATAGGAATAGAGTAGTTTTGCTGTTTGCTTGTCATAGTACGACCATTCAAAATGATAGGTTCTGCTTTTTTGTATACGAATCTGAAAATCGTAAGGTACGTCTTTCTTTTCGCGAACGCGCATGGATATCATGTCCGCATTGGGATAGCGTTGTAACACCTGGATAAATGCACTGTCCATGGTACGTTGATCAGAACTTTTACTCGGCGCCGACTTCGGTATTTCCCAGGATGTGCGATGCTGCCCACCACTAAAACCATACGTGAAAGCTTGGTCAAACCAAGAAAAAGAATAAACCAAGCCAGTCATAGCTAATATCAGTCCCGGAATCAACATATAAAATCCCCAAACATTATGCAGGTCGTAATTCAACCTTTTAAAAGACGCTTTCCATTTGACTGTAAAAGATTTTTTCAAGCTTTTTCGGTTCCATTTTTTTGGCCACCAGAGCACGAGTCCACTCAAACAAAGTAAGAGAAAAATAAGGATCGAATAAGCGACTAGTGGTTGTCCGATTTTCTTTCCCAAGAGCAGGTTTCGATGCAGTTCGAGCATAATGCGAAAAAATTCTTTGTTTTGATCTTCGACATATACCACCGCAGCACTGTAGGGATTCACGTAGACCCTATACTTCGTTCCGGCACGGAACGCCCAGGTTCGCCCGGGTGCGGGCTGTATATCCGCCCGCACAATTTCGTGTATAACGGGTACAGCAGATTGGGCTTGCTCCATTAATATCGATAGCGGCTGGTATGATACGTCCTCCACTTGGACGTAAAGCCGATCACGGTGGGCTATCTCCCTTATCTCGTCGATGAATACATACAGACAACCTGTTATACTTACAATAAAAGTGATTAGGCCCGTTATTAGACCTAACCACAAATGTAACCATGCATTTAGCTTCTTTAGAAAGCGCATTAATATGTATACGTAAAGTTAAGATTTGCGCGCGCACCGTTGCCCATTGTGTAGCGAATATTGTCTACGCTATATTGGCTATAGAACGGATAGTAAGCTTTATTAAAGATATTTTCTACACCTAGTCCGATTCGCATGGCGTTGTTCATCCGATAGGAACTGCTCAGGTTAAAAATATTAACTGACTTAACGGGTCCCTGTCCGGTTCTATATTCGCCATCTTCCTTTGGGTCAAAACGGTCACGATTTCCGGTGTAAACCCAAAACAACTGAAGATCCAGCTTATCAGTAGCTTTGTATCGCGCGTATGCAGTAGCTTTTGGCGGTGCAATACGGGCGAATCCCAAATATTCTTTGGTGCCGTCTTCTTTTTCTGCTTTACCCTCGACATACGCGTAAGTCGCACCTACCCCAAAAACTTTCAATAACTGCGCATCAAGTGTCAACTCATAGCCATGTACCCGCTCGGGATTACGTTGAGGCAACATTGTACCGCTTTCATTTGCGACTAAGTTAGCCCCCAGCTTAGAGGTACTGATGTAATAGGCCGCCGTTAAGTTGAAGATAGAAAAACGGCTGCTAAAACCAGCTTCATAATTATTGGTGATAATAGGGTCAGTTTGGAGCAGTACCATATCTTCCACGTCAGCAGATCGTAGTATACGTCCCAATTCGTTCAGACCAAAGGCTTGGGAAAAACTTACAAACGGATTAAAATATTCATATTTATTATAGCGTAAACCTGCATTAAACATCGCACTTTTATAATTTATCCGCCCCCCTTTCACAGCTACTACGCCACCACCATCTGCATCTTTAGGAAGCGTTTGGTAGTCTTTCACATCTACCCGCGCATTCTCATAGCGGATACCTCCTTTGAATATCAGGTGATCAAGCATATCAATTTTAAGCTGGGCATACGGCGCTATATTCGTCATGTCCATATGGGGTATGTAGACTCTTCCATCCAACAGCGGCTGATAAGTGTCATCTCCCAAGAGATCCATGCCGTACGCGACAGTTCCTTTTATACGTCCACTGCCAAAAGGCGTGAGTAAGTTCAGACGAACACCTTTCTTTTTGGAACTGATTTGTGTCTGACCAGGACCGTACCATCCATTTGATCTGGCAACATAACGGTTGGTCGATAGAAATCGATGGAAATAACCCGTGAGATCCAGCTCACTCCCGAAAGGGAGATTACGAAGTTTATAGGTAGCAAAAACATTATGGTTTTGCGGTGTTCCTGCCGGATCTCCTGGATCTTCGCCTTTTACCCCCATTGCCGGATATTCACCATAAACACCGGGTTCTACAATGTAATCACTATTTTGCAGACTTCTGAAAAAACTATAAGCAACGGTAAGATCACTGTGGGTATTAAATTGGTAAGTAGCCTTTGCGAAGGTATTCAGCGCGTACGATTGTCCCAGACCATCTTCCTGCCCTAGTATATTCCCCTCAGCGTCTTTCAACAAACCAGTATAATTATAGGTAGCGCTCGCTACATAAGAGAATCTGTCAATAGTACCACTGAAAGACTGGGATAGTCTATATCCAATGGAATTATCTAGCGAACCAGGATGGCCATTTAATCCTACGAATGTTTGTCCGGCAATACGTTTAGTCGCATCAGGCTTTCTAGTAATATAGTTTATGATACCTCCTCCCGAACCGTTTCCGTATATAGACGTCGCTCCTTTTATAACTTCCACACGTTCGATAATGGCTGGATCGAGTGAACGGATATCCCGGTTGCCGTTCATGAGTGGAGTCGACTGCGGTATACCATCTATCAATACCAATACGCTGCGTCCGCGTAGTGTCTGCCCGGAGTTTGTCGCTTTATTGGTTGAAGGCCCTAAGCCAGGTACGGTAAATGCCAGAATTTCACTGATTGAGGGGTTAATGCTGATCTGCTGTTCAATTTGTTCTTTGCCTAATATCGTTACCGAAGACGGCACCTCATCGATACTCTCCGGCATACGGCTGGCCGTCACTAAAACCTCTCTAATCTCTTCATTTTTCATGGAATTAGCAGCAATATCTTCTGTCGCAAATCGGATAGAAATTTGATTGCCACGTGAGCGCCACGAGGCTGTGGCGGAGGGAACAATGTGGTCTAAAATGCTATTTACAGTTTTGTTTTCGAAAGACAGGCTTACTTTCCTTTGTGTTTCTATGGCGGCATTATTGTAGGAAAATGAGCAGTTTGCCAATTTAGCGATACGGTGCAATGCCGTCTCTAACGTAATTTCAGATGCGTGTATGGTAACGGTTCTTTCCAACGGGTCTTGTTGTGCCAAAGATAATTTAGGCAAAATCAAGATGAGCAATAAATGAAGTAAGAAGAGACCTGTTTTTTGCGTACCCAAATGATTTAGTGGTACCTTTTTCATATTTTTGTACATATTATATTGATAGTTTCTATGCTATTGATGTAATTTTCCAAGGGCCGAATGTCGGGTTTGCAGACAGGCATTCGGTCTTATTTTTGTATCTTTAAAGTATTCCTTAAGTCGTATCGTTCATTGTTTATTATTTTTTTTAGTAAAAATGTATTTCTTTATCTTCTGCACTGTATTTTATTTTTAGGACATAACTTATATCTTCTAGGACTGTTTTTAAAGGTACAGCCACAAATTTCCCTGTAAAGCGTAACTCTTCGAACATTTGTTTATTAAATATGATTTTTACATCATATAGCCGTTCCAACACATGAGCGACCTCTTTCAAGGTACTATTCTTAAATATAAGAGCGTCGTCCCTCCATAGCGCCGATTTTGTTTCGACAGGTGAACCGTATCGTATCTCACGGTGCTCATCACGGGAAGCACTTTGGCCAGCTTTAACCACCAACTGCTTTTCACTGGACGCCGATTTAAAGCGTACCGCTCCACGCACAACTTCTAACCGCTGTTTCTCCCCGGGATAAGCAGTAAGATTAAAGGCAGTGCCTAACACTTCGACCACCGTGCCATCAGTAACGATACGAAAAGGCCGTAAGGTATCACGGGCGACCTCAAAAAAAGCCTCTCCACTCAATTTCACCATCCTTTCTTTCTGGCTAAACTGCTCCGGATAGTCTAACTTGCTCCCGGCATTGAGGTAGACAACAGTGCCGTCAGGGAGTATTAATTCTCCCTTATTCGCATAGGGGATCACCACTGTTTTTTGGTTGGCAACACCGTGCCAATTATTCCAAATTACAAGAAGCCCACATAGCATGAGCAAAGCTGCCGCTCCCATGGAATAAACCAGCCATTTAACTGGTTTATGTTTCCTCGGAGCAACACCTAAATCGTGTGGAGTTTCCGTCGAGTCATCCAACTGGTTTGCATGTAGTCGCTGCCATAGTTCCTCACCGATGCGAAGTTCTTGACCAGTAGGTTCAGTTAGCACATCTTCGAAAATGTCGTCGGCGTCGAGCCATTTTCGTACCGCTTCTTCCTCGTCTGGACTACAGTGCCCCCGATGAAATTTTTGTAAAAGAGCCGGTGTTACTTTCATCCTGTGCTTATCATCCTTTTAATAAGGTATTCGTTTCAGGAGCACAGATGGGGGGATAAAAAATTAAAAAAGTATGGGATCGTTATAATTTCGTTGCAAATTTTCCCGAATATAGTGCCGTGCTCGCGCCAGGTGTTCTTTAACAGTATGAGGCGATATCCCCATACGCGATGCCACTGCTTTATAAGTCATCCCTTCCTCAATATTAAGACGATACACCTCTCGGCAACGTTCTGGTAATTGGCTGACCAATATAGAGACTTGTGTTGATAATTCATTGAATTGGCAGGTATCTTCGGTCGTATTGGCCGATTGTTCTGCCGTCTCCAGAAGGATAGGTTGTGCCTGCCTCTGTATAGCAAGATGACGGTGGTGATCAAAGATTTTAAGTTTGACTGCGCGCGTCAGAAAATTTGATATGGTGCAATGATCTATTTGGAGGGCAGACCGTCTACTCCAAAGGCTTTCAAAAATCTGTTGAACAATTTCTTCGGCAACTGCCTGATCTTTCGTATGAGAAAGTGCATAACGGAATAACCGGAGCCAATGGGCATCGTATAATGCCTTAAAAGTAGATTCATTCAGTATATTGCTTTTGTCGCAGTCTATGTTGTTCGTATTATCCATAACATAAATCGACGACAAACCTACATTTTATTTAGAACTAATCCAAATAATAAGCATCTACTAATATGATCTTTTTAAAATTAAATAAACTTCATCTCGGTAGCTTTATGAATCAACGATACCGAATTGCTCACGCGAAACTTCTGTAAGAGATTCCGTCGGTGACTTTCGACCGTCAGCGGACTGATAAACATGAGTTCGCCAATCTTTGGTGTGGTATATCCTTTGGCCATCAAAGCGAGTACTTCCCGTTCCCTTTCCGTGATTTTAGGTACGGTATCCTGTTTATCAGACAATACATCACTCATTTCTTTGCTCAACACTTGCTCTCCTTGATAGACGGCTTGTATGGCGTCGATCAATTCTTCTGCGGACACATTCTTAAGGAGGTAGCCGGCGGCGCCAGCCTGCATCATGCGCGAAGCGATACTTCCTTCGTTTAGATTGCTAATGGCGAT
The DNA here is from genome assembly GCF_004208525.1 of Sphingobacterium corticibacterium. Taxonomy (GTDB): domain Bacteria; phylum Bacteroidota; class Bacteroidia; order Sphingobacteriales; family Sphingobacteriaceae; genus Sphingobacterium; species Sphingobacterium corticibacterium. The sequence continues at coordinate 1,824,894 of NZ_SGIT01000001.1, forward strand.
TATCCGTGTGTCGGGGTATGACTTTCGTATAATTTCAGTCGCGTCGATTCCATTCATATCGGGCATATTAATATCCATCAGCACGACATCTATCTGCTCGGTCTCCAAAAAGTCCACCGCATCCTTCGCGCGGGTAAACGTTTTTTTGAGTAAGATATTGGCATTCCTATTTAGAATAAACTCAAACCCATTTAATACTAACGGATGGTCGTCAATAATGATGACGGAGATAACATTATCCATATATATCGAGTTGAATATGAAACGATGCTCCCCGACCTAATGTTGCGTCAATATCAAACTGTCCATTTAATATTTCTACACGGTTACGGATATTAGAAATTCCTATTCCTTCTTTTTCAAATAGATCATTCTTGGCATCAAATCCACGGCCATTGTCCTCCACCGAAATAAAAAACTTCCCATCTTCTTCACGACATTGCACCCAAACCTGCGAAGCTCCGCTGTGTTTTACAGCGTTGGTTAACAGTTCCTGCACAATACGATACACCGCGATTTGAAAAGGTTGCGGATAATTGTCATTCAAGTTTGACGTCTGGAAATCTATCTTTAATTCAGCATTGCTCATGGCATTGCATAGATCCTTCAAAGCCGCTTCCAGCCCCATGTACAATAAGGACTCGGGCATCATATTACGTGCTACCCGGCGTAGTTCATTGACCGAATGGTCTAATTGATTGATAATGGTATATAATTCCATATGGGACTCCTTATTAATCTCTTGTTTGTCTACATTTGTAGCGACTGCGGATAATTTCAGTTTAACACTTGCCAACATGCCGCCCAAGCCATCATGCAGATCTCTAGCTATTCGACTACGTTCGCGTTCCTGTCCTTGCAGCATAGCATGATACAAATTCAGTTTTTCTTGCTGTCGATGGTTTTTAAGTTCTTCCTGTAACAGCAATTCTTTTTGTGCCGCTAACTTTTTTTTGTTTTTCAGCGCGTTATACCAAATATAGCTGACCACACCTAATATAATACTGGTTAGCAACAGAACACCCGCCAACATACGTGTATTTTGTAAGGAAAGTTGCTGTTTTTGGTTTTCGGTCTTTATCTGAAGAAATGCTTTCTCTTTTTCAGCCGTCTGGTATTTCTTTTCCAGCTCATGGATTTGTTCTTGGCTCTTATCAGAAAAAAGGGTATCGGACACATTTTTATATGCTTCGTACCATTTGACCGCCTCTTGGTATTGGCGTAATTCAGTAGCGGTAGTAGCTAGATTATAGTATACCATTTGCTTATTTCGCAAAGAGGATTTTTGCCGTACATAGGGCAATACCTCCAGCAACTTTTTCTTTGCGGGAGCGTATTGGTTATTCGCTTGGTAGGCCGCAAATTGGTCAAAAAGCAACGTAGCGACTAAATCGTCATTGTTCTGCATTTTTGCTGCGGAGAGCCCGCTTTCGAAATGTGCATGTGCTTTCTCATAATTTTTTATCGCTGCCCAATGACTTCCCGAAACAGCGTGATATATTGGAATGTAGGATGAGTTGGGAATTTGAACAGCCAACACGGCCGCACTGTCTATACATTCACCCGACTTACGATAATTTTTATGCAGCAACGCATTGCGTGCTGCATTGATAAATAGTGTAAAACGCTCCTCTAAAGCCTTTTTCTTCCCTTTAAGTAATTGGAGCGCTTTGTTATAATAGTCATCTGCTTTTTCATAATCGCCTAAATTCATTAAATTCATGGCGACATTCTGATAGTTATTCCCTAGTAAAGAAGAGTCTCCGATACTTTTGGCTAAGGGAATGACTTTTTCTATTAGAATTTCTACATATTCATGTGCTTTACCTTCGCGTTGCAATAAAGCACCATAGCTCCCCCATAACCGTGCACGGTAACGTGACGCCTCCGCACGTTTTTCTTCCCCCACATCTTTCAAGCTGCCTTCTGCCTCCATGTATTTTTGTTTGGCTTTGGCAGGATCGGCCTCAAAATAGACTGCGGCACGGTAAAAGCTTTTCAGTCCTTGATAATACCCCGAACTACCTGTCCTCCCTAAAACATTTTCAGCTTCGCGTATATAAGAAAGCGCTTGAGTTGTATCGTAATCTGACCAAAAAAAACTCAGATCGAACAAGGCCTGTGCTTTTGTTTCGTGATCTCCTATTTGTTGAAGTTGCCGGTATAAACTATCACTATAGTGCTTTAGCTCCTCTTTCGATTGGCTAAATCCGGATGTTATTATAAACAACCAATACAAAATAAACAATCCGAGTTTGTGTGTCATGTGAAATGTAATCACTGATTGTTTTTGAAATTACGGATAAATATGCAAACTAACAATCGGGAACCATACCCATAGTCATACCGTTAGGACCCCATATGGGAACCATGCGCATCTGACAGCCAGCTCCATCGTCGTCATTTTCAGTGATCTTACGACTGGTATCAAAATTAAGCTCCAACCTTGTTCCGTCGGGAAAGCTCTCCGTTTCTTCTTTGAATATGGCCACCATTTCCATTTGCCCGCTTTCCTTCTCCAATTTCCCTTCAAAGACCATATCTTGCGTTTCGGAAGTGAATTTTCCATTTATAATCTGATCAATAACCCTAAAATAGATACCGGAACTTTCTTTTCCCATGTGGAAAGATTTGCTATCGAATTCTCCGCGTATCTTGATATTGATCTCGCCCAAGTCGTCGATATCCGACAGAAAAACGATAGAAACAGAATCACTTGTCGCTTCGATAAGGGCAATACTCCCGTCTCCGGAGAGATCAAGTGCATTACCTTCATCCAACGAAATACGTCCTTGAACCGTTCCTTTATAGGGTATGCCACCGTAGAGGCTATTAAAATCTTCATTTTCCCGAGCTGGATCATCATCTTTGGTACATCCCAAAAGCAGAATAGATACCATAAACCACATTATTTTTTTCATTTTTTCTAAACCTTTAAATCTCTACTTCAAAGTTACCATGGAATTCGAACGCATTCAATCCACGAAAACAAGGGTTTTTAAATTGCGGCACTACTATTGTAAAGTATTATAAAACAAATCTATATACTGATGAAATATCTCATAATATTTGCTATCGCACTAGCATCATGTACAGGTAGCGGAAATAGCAACAACGAGGAGCCAAAACATATTGACAGAGATACCATCAATGCAACGGTAGGCAACCGGCCGGAACAAAAATCTTATTGTTTTATCCGAACAGAAGGCGTTGACCAACAGGATACAACCACGGTAAAGCTAATTATAAATGCTAATAAGGTGGAAGGCGAGATGAATTGGATACCAAAAGAAAAAGACAGCCGTAAAGGAGTGTTGGTAGGGTCTATTGCCGGAGATGAGATCATGGCAATATGGCGTTATATGCAAGAAGGGATGAATGATTCTATGGCGGTAGCGTTCAAATTCGCGCCCGATCAATTGGCTCAAAAGCCACTAAAGATGAATACCAATACCGGTGTACAGGAGACTGACGAACATGCAGACTATACGTTGCTGTACACCCCGGTGGGGTGCGACGATTAAAGATTAACCATTTTACCTTGCGGAAATCCTATTTTTCCATCATACATCTTTAGCCCACATCGGGCTATTTTTTTTCACTACACAAAAATAGTATAAAAAAGTTCTTTATTAAAACTAATAAGGTATATTTGCGTTCTAATAACGGTGATTAAAGTATTAAAATATACCAATGAATGGACTACACGCTTCTAAAGGATATTATAAACCTAATGGAAAAGTTTGAAATGGAAAATAAAAACTATACAACAGATATATCAGGTTTCAAACATTGGATCTATGACGAAATGCGTTTACAGGAAAATAGCGTACATGAACCTGACTGGGAAGGTAAAGAAAACGGCCGTAGTCCAGAGAGTGTTATCAATACGCTGATTGTACATATGAATAGGTATGCAAAAACCTATTCCAAATCTGCCATGCATAATTCCGAATTTTCTACACAAGAAGAGTTTATTTATCTCATCAATCTGAATGCCTTTGGTTCTATGACGAAGATGGAACTTATTAAAAAAAATATTCAAGATAAGCCTACCGGTATGCAAATTATCAATAGGCTTATCGCGCAGGGTTGGATAATACAAAAAGATTCAGAAACGGATAAAAGAAGTAAAATAATCACCATTTCACCTTCTGGCATAAACGCATTGGATAAGCAGATGGATAAAATCCGACAGGCTACCAAGATTGTAACGGGAAACCTGGATCATGTAGAGAAAATGGAATTAATAAGGTTATTGAATAAACTGGATCATTTTCACAAGCCTATATTTCTACGAAATATCGAAAACTCCGAATTGCTGGATAGCGTAACGAGAACATATTTATCGGATAAACAGGTAAAAGATGCGTAAAAAAATAGCGATCATCGGCTCTGGTTTTTCCGGAATATCTGCTGCTGCCTATGCTGCAAAAGCAGGCAACGAGGTGCACGTCTTTGAGCAGCATGCTCAGCCTGGAGGTAGGGCAAGACAATTTTCCACAGAACAGGGTTACGTTTTCGATATGGGGCCAAGTTGGTATTGGATGCCAGACATTATGGAAAACTTCTTTGCTGATTTTGGGTGCAAAACAGCTGATTTCTTTGAATTGATTTCCTTAAATCCACAATTTGAGATGATTTTTGCTGACGATAAAATTTCTATACCCGAGCGGTACGAAGACTTAAAAGACTTATTTGGACGGATAGAGGTTGGAGCAGATCGTCAATTGGAAAGATTTATGCAGTCTGCAAAATTTAAGTATGAAGTCGGTATGCAGGATTTCGTTAATAAGCCTTGCCACAACTGGTTAGAATTTGCCTCTCCAAAAATTGCCAAAAGTGTTTTCAAACTTGATTTACTAACAAATTTTAGGACGTATGTTGCTAAATATTTTACCGATAAAAAATTACGGGCTTTAATGGAGTTTCCCGTGATATTTCTGGGTGCTTCTCCTAAACATATTCCGGCGTTATATAGCTTAATGAATTATGGAGGATACGCCTTAGGGACACACTACCCTATGGGTGGTTTTTATCAATTGGTATTAGCTATGCAAAAAGTGTCAGAGAATCAAGGAGCGGTTTTTCATTTCAATCACACGATCGAAAAAATAAATGTGGCAAACGGCAAAATAACGTCACTCACTATTAATGGAGCCTATCACGAATTTGACGCGGTCATTGCGTCTTCCGATTATCACCACACGGAGACTCTTTTGCCCGAAGAGCTCCGGAACTATGACGAAAAATATTGGCAGCGGCGTACTTTTGCCCCATCCTGTCTGCTCTATTATTTAGGGATCAAGGCCCCCATCCCAAATCTAAAACACCATACCCTGTTTTTTGAACATGATTTGGATGAGCATATCGATTGTATCTATAACGAAAAAAAATGGCCCGAAAAATCGTTGTTTTATGCTTGTTGCCCCTCAAAAACAGACGCAAATGTTGCTCCACAGAACAGCGAAAATCTGTTTCTACTTATGCCTTTGGCTATCGGAATCGAAGATGGAGAAGAAACACGGGAAAGATACTTGAAAGAAATGCTTCTAAGAGTGGAACGCCATACAGGCACAACCGATTTATTTTCGAAGATTGAATATAAGAAAAGTTATTGCATTAGTGATTTTATATCGGATTATAATGCTTATGGTGGTAACGCTTATGGCCTTGCCAATACCTTAACACAGACAGCCGTATGGAAGCCCAAAATTAAAAACAAGAAAATATGCAACTTATTTTATACCGGTCAATTGACCGTTCCCGGCCCAGGAGTACCTCCTTCTATTATCTCGGGAAAAATAGCAGCCAACGAAATCCACCATCTAAAAATAAAAAGCTATGAAAAGATTATTTGATGAGTTAGCTTACGAAGTAAGTAAAAAAACGACTGAAAAATACAGCACCAGTTTTTCGTTAGGTATCTTAGCCCTGAGCCCTACGATCCGCCGAGCAGTTTATGCTATTTATGGATACGTAAGATTGGCAGATGAGATTGTGGACAGTTTTCATGGTTATGACAAAAAAAAGTTACTCGATAGGCTCAAAATAGAAACGGATATTGCGTTAGCAGAAGGGATTGCATTAAATCCTATTTTACAATCATTCCAGGAAGTGGTTAATAAATACCACATTGACAAAACGCTCATCAAGCGATTTCTTCACAGCATGGAAATGGATCTACAAAAGATGGATTACAACTCGGAACTGTACAAGGATTATATCTACGGATCTGCCGAGGTGGTGGGCTTGATGTGTTTGCAGGTATTTATTGAGGGCGATAAAAAGCAATACGAAGAGTTAAAACCCTATGCGATGAAGTTGGGTTCAGCATTTCAGAAAGTAAATTTTTTAAGGGATCTGAAAGACGATTACCAAACATTGGGACGCACTTATTTTCCTGGTATCGACATGTGTGCATTTGATAACAGCGTAAAGAGTCAAATCGAGAATGAAATTGAAACGGAATTTAGGGAGGCCCTGATTGGTATTAAGAAACTTCCTACTTCCTCTATGTTCGGTGTGTACTTAGCTTACAAATACTACCTTTCGTTGTTCTGCAAGATTAAAAAGAAATCATCTGAAGATATCTTGGAAAACAGAATTAGAATTCCAAATACACAGAAAGTATTCGTTGCACTCACCAGCTATTTACGTTATAAAATGGCTTTCCTATGATGAATTTTATAATCATACTCCTCGTTTTTATATTGATGGAAGGTGCTACTTGGCTTATTCATAAATATATTATGCACGGTTTTCTCTGGCGTTTACATAAAGACCATCACGACCATAACCACGATAGTTCGTTAGAGCGGAACGATTGGTTCTTTGTCATATTTGCCACGCCTGCTATTGCACTGATGTACTTCGGAGCAGAGGCGGGATACAATTATCTATTTTACATGGGGGTTGGTATCACATTATACGGTGCGGCTTATTTTTTTGTACACGATATATTTATACACCAACGTATAAAAGTTTTGAGAGATACCAAGAATCCGTATTTACTATCTATCAGGAGAGCACATAAGCAACATCACAAACACACGGGGAAGGAACGCGGTGAGTGTTTTGGATTTTTATGGGTACCTGTCAAATATTTTAAAATGTACTTCAACAAAAAATAATGTTACAGCCCTATACTTATCTATTGATTAACTTCTTCACGATCATTGTTTGCTTTATCGCATCTTTTGACAGGAGAATTCAATTTCACAAACACTTCGGCACCTTTCTGCTTTCAGGTACGATTGTCGCTATCCCATTTATCGCTTGGGATATCTGGTTTACGGCTCGTGGTGTCTGGTGGTTCAATACGAATTATACGTTGGGGATTATACTAGCCGGATTACCGATCGAAGAATGGTTGTTTTTTATTTGTATTCCTTTTTCCTGCATCTTCACTTATTTCTGCTTGGACAAATTTTTCAATTTAACGTGGCTCAGTGCTTTTAATAACATTATTGTCTTTGTGAGTGTGATTATATTATCTGTTATAGCCTTATTGAATGATGATAAAATATACACCCTTGTAACAGCAATCACCGCCATAGCCACACTTGTGTATTTACATCTTATTGCCCGAGTGGACTGGATAGGCAAAGCATCGTTGGTATTCACCGTATTATTATTAGGCTTTTTCCCGGTTAACGGTATCCTAACCGGCACAGGGCTAGATGCGCCAATCGTAAACTATAACCCTACTGATTTTTTAGGAATAAGAATCCTGACGATTCCCATTGAAGACGCTGTTTATGGTTACACACAGTTTTTGTTGGTTCTCTATTTTTTCAAACTATTTCAACGTAAACAATATGGTGGCAAAAAATAAAATTTCGCTGTTTTGGTTTCGTAGAGATTTACGCTTAACGGATAACGTAGGCCTATATCGGGCTCTTTCTTCAGAATTTTCTGTTTTGCCTATTTTTATTTTCGATCAAAATATATTGGATAGATTGACCAATAAAAATGATAGGCGGGTAGATTATATCCATCAAGTACTTACACACATCAATGTGCTTTTAAAATCACAGGGTTCTGCTCTCAAAACTTTTTATGGAGCCCCACTTGATATCTTTAAAATGCTGGTCGACAAATTTGCAATCCAAACTGTTTTTTGCAATAGGGATTATGAACCTAGTGCTATCCGGCGCGATACAGAAATATATAATTTTTTAAATGAACGTGACATTCGTTTTCAAGCGTTCAAAGATCAGGTGATTTTTGACAAAAATGATATCGTAAAAAATGATAGCTCGCCTTATACAATATACACGCCGTATGCCAAAAAGTGGAGGGAAAAATTAAACGCTGAACACTATAAATTGTATAACATAAAATTAGAAAATCTATATCCGCTATCTTTTTCGGAAATCCTTTCTTTACATGACATTGGATTTAAAAAGACAGATATAGTTTTTGAAAATCCTACTTTAGAAGCTGCCATCATTGATAATTACGACAAATTTCGGGACTATCCTGCTCTGCAAAAAACAACACAGTTAGGCATTGCTTTACGATTTGGCACAATAAGCATTCGAAAGTGTGTCGCTTTTGCTATCAAACACAATCAAACCTGGCTATCCGAGCTGATCTGGAGGGAGTTTTTTATGCAAATCCTTTATCATTTTCCGGCTGTTGAGCGGGAGTCGTTCAAAAAGCAATATGATCGTATTAAATGGCGGAATGATGAAACTGAATTTGAGAAATGGTGTAGTGGTAAAACGGGATTTCCAATGGTGGATGCAGGTATGCGACAACTTAATGAAACGGGGTATATGCATAATCGTGTAAGGATGGTTGCTGCCAGTTTTTTATGCAAGCATCTGCTTGTAGACTGGCGTTGGGGCGAAGCCTACTTTGCTGAAAAACTTAACGATTACGATCTATCTGCGAACAATGGAAATTGGCAATGGGCAGCGGGATCGGGTTGCGATGCCGCGCCTTATTTTCGGATCTTTAATCCTACTACCCAGACAGAAAAATTCGATAAAAATTTAGAATATATAAAAAAATGGTTGCCTGAGTTCGGAACCGATGCCTACCCTCCACCAATAGTTGAACACAGCTTTGCAAGAGACAGAGCGCTGCGCGTATATGGAGAAGCGTTAAAATGAATTATTCAGAACCATGTTGAACTGCAAAAATGGAAAGAAATAAAGTAATATTAGTAGACGATAACGATATCGCACTTGGTGAAATGGAAAAATTGGAAGCCCACCAAAAAGGTCACCTTCATAGGGCATTTTCGGTATTTATATTTAATGATAAAGATGAACTTCTTTTACAGCAAAGGGCAAACCATAAATATCATGGCGCTGGACTTTGGACCAATACTTGTTGTTCCCACCCCCAATGGGAAGAAGATGTATTGTTAAGTGCTGCAGAGCGTTTAGTGTATGAAATGGGATTGGAATGTGATTTGGAGTTTTCGCATTCGTTTATTTATAAAATTGAAGTTGAAAACGATTTGATAGAAAATGAATACGATTACGTTTGTATCGGTTACTCCAATGAGGAACCGAAGATCAACAAAGATGAAGTTCAAGATTATAAATGGATGGAGCTGAATGAAATTTTAGCCGATATCAATAAAAATCCGGAAAATTATACGCAATGGTTTAAGATTGCCTTACCCCGGGTAATACATAATTTGAAATAGCATAGCGGAATATCTATTTAGATGCGAATGATTGAAGGTCTTCTCTAATTATTCATCGAAAAGGAAGTTGGTTTTTGGGGTTGAAATAGAAAAGGAGAAGTTTTCAAAATAAGACTGGAAATAGCGGACAATAACGTCTGAACAGAACAATATTTTGAAATTAGAAATTGTTGCAGATTCTTTCCCAATTCCCGAGTCCGACTTGCATTAAAATCGTCGCAGACGAATAAAAATTTGCTTTCAGGAAAAATATAGTTTAGCTCTTCCAGACCGAAAGAAGCCTGATCACACATTCCTTCATAATCCACCACGAGCACATCCGGCTGTCCACAGTATTTTTGGCATGCCTTGACCTCGTCACCCAAAACGGCATCCCACAGAACCTCCACATTCCCTTCCGTCTCCTGTTCAAATAATAATCTATATGCGACCCGCAACCTCCTATTATTGCTTACAATGCCTACTGTTACCCTGTTCATACCTTGCTCTTGTTTTTTGCTAAGATTCTAATTGATCGTTTTAACCAGCTGCTCTTTCGTAAGTTCCTTCTCTGTCACAACCTTTCGTAGCCTATCACTCGTAAAACGATGTTTCCGCTTCGTATATTGAATTTCGATCCCTTCTTTCAGACAATAATCTTTTCCCGGAAAATGCGAAACCATCCCCTCTACAAACCGAATATCGATAGGCAGGGACTGCAACATATCCATTAATTCTTCGTCAGATTCATAAGGAATAATTTCATCTACGTACCGGCACCCCTCCAGTTTAATGAACCGCTCGACAACGGTTTGAGCCGGATGTGAACTATTTCGATCCCGTTCTTTAGTATCCGTTTTTAATCCAACAATCAGATGGTCACAATACCGTTTAGCCTCTTCCAACATGACGAGATGACCTAAATGTAAAAGATCAAATTCTCCAAAAATAATTCCTACTTTCATTTTTTACTATCAAATCCTATTATTCTTTTACGCTGTATCTCTTATGCATTTAGCCGCTGTAACGGCAGCTCCATATTTTCTTTTAGATGAACGATGGAAACAGGTTCCTCACACTGTTTCTTTGCGATGATTTTCCGTAACGACGAACTGGAGAACCGGTTCTCTCTACGATTAAAGTAAAGTTCGATACCTTTTTCTTCACAATACTTCCTTCCCGTAAAATTTTTGTCCTTATACTCGTCTCCCAAAATCCGCACATGGATTTTATACGAACGCAGTATATCTTCCAGATCTTGTTCCGTCGCATACGGGATGATCATATCTACGTGTTTGCAACCCCGCAATTGCATGTAACGTTCAAAAACCGTCTGCGTGGGTTTATTTTTTTCCGGTCGATCCAGGGTCGGATCAGTCTGCACCCCACAGATGAGAAAATCGCACTGTTCTTTGGCATCTTCCAGCATTTTAATGTGTCCTGCATGTAATAAATCAAAAGCAGAAAAAGTTATTCCTATTTTCATGGTAAATTATTTTAGTTTCAACTTCATAGGTACATATAGAACACCATTCGGATGATCTCGTTTTGAAAATTTTTCTTTTTATTATTTTATGACTAAATCGTTACTTTTCTCTAAACTAAACGACCTATTTGACGTTTAGTTTACATAGAGGTCATTAACAATACTTCATCATTTCAGTACAACTTTATTTTTAGCGGAATTATATATAATGGACATACCAAGCGGCACGTACCGTATCCAGTTTAATAAAAACTTTGATTTTCAACATTTCGAGCAGATCATAGATTATCTACATAATCTCGGTATTGACACCATTTACGCTTCTCCTATCCTACAAGCGGTCCCTGGTAGTGTGCATGGCTACGACGGAACGGAACTTAATAAGATTAACCCAGAACTGGGAACATTAGATCAGCTGATAAAACTTAAAGCGCGGCTTGCCGACTTTAATATAAAATGGTTACAGGACATCGTTCCAAACCACATGGCATTTCATCATGAAAATCGTTGGCTTATGGACGTTTTGGAATATGGCGATCTGTCCATATACAGCACCTATTTCGACACGACACATCATAGTATATTCTTTGAGAACGGTAAACTGATGATTCCTATTCTGGGAAAGGATCTCCATGAAGCCGTCCAATCGGGAGAAATTAACGTTATATTTGATAAGCAGCAGCTGTACGTTACCTATTTTGATCATCGGCTTCCCATTAACCCTGCTACTTATGAAGAAATAAACCAATGTTTGGATAACATCAATGATAATAAAGAAAAAATATTGGACATCCTATCCAAACAACATTATCAGCTGTGTCATTGGACAGAAACAGATCAGCGTATAAATTATCGGCGTTTCTTTACCATCAACGGATTGATTTGTTTGAATATGCAGGATGATGCTGTATTTAAAGACGTACATCGCTTTATAGGAGAACTCCATGCTAAAAAAATTGTAGATGGCTTTCGTATTGATCACATAGACGGTCTTTATAACCCTGCAAAATATACAAGAGATCTGCGGAAAATGTGCGGATCGGACACGTATATCGTCGTTGAAAAGATAGTAGAACAAGAGGAAGAAATTCCACGAGATTGGCCCATCCAAGGTACAACAGGTTATGATTTTCTGGCGCTGTGTAATAACGTCTGTACATACAGCAAAAGCGAAAAACTTCTCACCTATTTTTACGAAGGATTCGTCGGACAAAGCCATTCGATAGAAGAAGAACAAATCGAGAAGAAAAGAGCCATTTTATGCAAACACATGCAAGGAGAAGTTGACAATCTATGTCAATTATTTTTTGATTTAAACCTTGATATTCATTCGCTTCCTATTGGTTTGCAAGAACTTCGATCCGCCATACAGGCATTCTTGATATATTTCCCCGTATATCGGCTTTACGAAGAAAACTTCCCTTTCCAAGCAGAGGACTATAACACGGTCATGGCTGTTTTCGATGCGATATTGCAGAAAGAGCCCGATAATGCTCAAGGAACCGAAAGATTACGGAGAGTTATTAAACGGGCACAATATGAGCCTGGTCAACTCTATCGCAAAAACGCCATAATCTTCTTTCAACGCTGTATGCAATTCACGGGCCCCGTCATGGCAAAGGGTGTCGAAGATACGCTCATGTATACGTATAATCGGTTCGTTGGCCATAACGAAGTCGGTGATCATCCAGCAAACTTTGGTATCAGCGTTTCTGCTTTTCATAGCGCTATGCAGAAACGACAAGCGCTTTGGCCTTCTGCACTAAATGCCACGGCTACACACGATACTAAACGAGGTGAGGATGTAAGGGCTCGCCTCCAGGTATTGACCGCTTGGCCCGAAGCTTGGATGGAACAAGTTGAGATCTGGCAAAAAATTATAAAAGACCACTATGAAGGAGATTTACCGTATCCTAATGACATTTATGCCATCTATCAAGCAATGTTTGGATCCTATCCGATGCCCGATTGTCCGGACTACGACTTTGAGGACCGGCTTTTAAATTACCTAACGAAATACTTACGAGAAGGGAAAGAACATTCTGATTGGGCAGAACCAAATGAATCCTACGAACAGCGTGTCCAGCATTTTGCTCAGTTTCTATTAGCTAAGCAAGGACCTTTCTTCCCCGTTTTCCATGCTTACTTAAAACGCATGGCAGACTTTGGTATCCTCAATGCGTTGGCTCAGCTCCTATTAAAATTCACCTGCCCGGGCGTACCGGACACCTATCAAGGTACAGAACTTTGGGACCTGAGCTTTGTGGATCCCGATAACAGGCGTCAAGTTGATTATACTATCCGGCAGCGATATTTACAGGAAATCGACGCGCTAGAGAATAATAGCATCCTTCCAACTCTCTGGAAAGAACGATACAACGGGAAAATTAAGCTTTGGCTGCTGAACACCTTGCTCCATCTTCGTCAGCAATATCGCCTATTATTTACAAAAGGGGAATATATTCCTTTAGAGGTGAAAGGAAAATATAGCGAGCATATATTAGCTTACGCCCGTAAACATCAACAAGATTGGTTAATCATTATATTACCCCTCCATCTTGCTGCCATCACAGAATTACAAAACGGTGTAGTGCACCGTCTGGATTGGAAGGATACAACCGTTATTTTGCCAAATAGGCTACCGGTTCACTGGCGACACCTATTATGCGCTATTACAGGAGAGGGTACAGCATTAAAACTGTCATCTGTTTTTCAGGACTTTCCGCTTGCCGTTGTTCATTATAGCGAACCACCGAATCCTAGAAGCGCGGGCGTATTATTGCATATTAGCTCTTTACCTTCTCGTTTTGGGATTGGCGATCTCGGTCCAGGAGCGTATGATTTTGCCAGGTTCCTACAATCCAGTGGACAGCGATGGTGGCAAATATTACCGTTAGGACCTACCGCTAATGAACAATGTCATTCTCCATACAGCACCCGGAGCGCGATGGCTGGGAATCCTTTATTAATAAGTCTGGAGACATTAGTAGATGACGGCCTGCTGACGCAAAAAGAGTTAGAAAAGACTACCATTGATGTCTGTACACAAATTGATTTTGCAAGAGTTGAATCCATAAAAAAAGAATGGCTACACATCGCATTCGAACGGGCAGATCTTGCCAACGATCCTAATTTTAAAACTTTTTGTGCGGAAGAAGCGTATTGGCTGGATGATTACGCATTGTTTGCTAGTTTACATAACGCTTATCCGGATACCCCATGGTATGCATGGCCAGAACCGTATAAGTTGCATAATCCGCAGGCGCTTGCTAAATTTGAAGCTGCACATCGCTCGCAACTTCGTGAAGAAAAATGGATACAGTATATTTTCTTCCGCCAATGGAAAAAATTGAAAACCCATTGCGGGGAACTCGGCGTACACATATTAGGAGACGTTCCTATCTACGTTGGGCACGACTCGGCGGATGTTTGGGCACACCCACACTTGTTTTCGCTGGAAACGGATGGAAAACTTCGATCTATCGCTGGCGTACCACCAGATTATTTCAATGCGGACGGTCAACTTTGGGGAATGCCTGTATACGACTGGCAAGCAATCAAACAGGACGACTATGCGTGGTGGATAGCAAGATTAATGCATAACAGCAAGCTTTTTGACAAGATTCGGCTTGATCATTTCAGAGCGTTCGCGGCCTATTGGGAAGTTTCTGCTCCAAACGAGACAGCAAAAAATGGGCAGTGGAAGCTTGGTCCAGGAAAAGATTTTTTCACCCGAATTAAAGCTGAATTAGGCAAATTACCTTTTGTTGTAGAAGATCTGGGTGACATAGACGACGCTGTATACGAATTGCGGGATGTTTTCCAATTACCGGGGACTAAAGTTCTTCAATTTGCCTTCGGCGATGATATGGCATTTTCCCCTCATATTCCACATCACTATGACCGGAATTCCTTTGCGTATACGGGTACGCACGACAATAATACTGTCGTAGGTTGGTTTACTGACGAACTGGATGATGATGCCAAGGAACGGCTCTCCCAGTATACATCTGTCAAGGCTGATAAAACGAATATCGCTGATATCATGTTGAAAACTGCATACGCTTCGGTAGCAGACACCGTCATTGTACCATTGCAAGATCTCTTATCCCTTCCGGGAATGCATCGCATGAACAATCCAGCGAGCAGCACAGGAAATTGGAGCTGGGTAGCTCCACAAGATGCTTTCGACGATAACATCAAAACCAAATTGCGTCATTATATGGAATTATACGACCGGATATAACGAATAGCAGAAGAAACCATGATGATTTATTCAGATACACAAAGGGATAAGTAAACCGAGCTTGCGAGTTCTTGAATACATATTAAACAAACACCGATGAAAAATCTGATAACGTCATCACCTTTAAGGAGAATTTTATTGGGAAGAAAAATAGTAAAAAAATGAATATAAAAGCACTTGTAGGATCCTCCTACCCCTTAGGAGCCACCTTTGATGGCAACGGCGTAAATTTTGCCCTTTACGCTGAAAATGCAGAAGCCGTGGAACTCTGTCTTTTCGAAAACGAAACAGATGACAAGGAGTCTATGAAAATCAAAATCAAAGAACGGACGCATCAAGTGTGGCACATCTATATCCCCGACATAGGTCCCGGACAGCTATATGGTTATCGGGTACATGGTCCCTACGAACCTAAACAAGGACATCGTTTCAATCCAAATAAGCTTCTTATCGACCCATATGCCAAAGCTATAGCTGGTACATTACGTTGGGACGACGCCTTATTTGGTTATGAAGTAGGTCACCCAGATGCTGATTTAAGTTTTAGCGAAAAAGATAGCGCAGCCTATATCCCTAAAGGTGTTGTAATAGATGGATCTTTTGACTGGGAAGGGGATAAACCTCTTCGCATCCCTATGCACCGTAGTATTATCTATGAAGCCCATGTTAAAGGGTTTACGGCACAGCATCCAGAAATACCAGAAGAAATAAGGGGTACTTATTCTGCACTAGCGCATCCTGTAACTATTTCCTATCTACAGTCGCTTGGTATAACGGCAATAGAACTCCTGCCGATACATCATTTTATTACAGACCGACATCTCGAAGAAAAGGGATTAACAAACTATTGGGGTTATAATACGATTGGATTCTTTGCCCCGGATATTCGGTATGGGTCTATCGGTAGCCAAGGTGAACAGGTCATAGAATTCAAAAATATGGTGAAGGAACTCCATCGCGCTGGAATAGAAGTTATATTGGATGTCGTGTATAACCATACGGGCGAGGGAAGCGAGATGGGACCGACGCTTTCCTTCCGAGGCATTGACAACGCTTCCTATTACCGTTTGACCGAAGATCCACGCTACTATATGGACTTTACAGGTACGGGAAATACGCTTAACGCACGCCTGCCGAATGTTCTTCGCTTAATCATGGATAGCCTGCGCTACTGGATACAGGAGATGCATATTGACGGGTTTCGATTTGACCTTGCTTCTGCCCTTGCCCGCGAACTTTACGAAGTAAATAAACTGAGTTCATTCTTCGATGTCATCCATCAGGATCCTGTTATTTCGCAGGTAAAACTCATTGCCGAACCTTGGGATATCGGAGAAGGGGGCTACCAAGTGGGAGAATTCCCTCCCGGTTGGGCGGAATGGAACGGCAAATACCGTGATTGTATGCGCGATTATTGGACAGGGGCTGATAGCATGCTTGGGGAATTCGCTGATAGATTGACAGGATCATCAGATCTTTATCAGGGGGATTATCGCAGACCGACTGCCAGCATTAATTTCATTACGGCACATGACGGGTTCACCTTACACGATCTTGTTTCGTATAACGAGAAACATAATGAGGCGAACGGCGAGGACAACAACGATGGTGACAGCCACAACCGTTCGTGGAACTGCGGTGCAGAAGGTCCAACAGAAGATGAAGAAATCAATAAACTGCGGGCTAAGCAGAAAAGAAATCTACTGACTACATTATTCCTTTCACAAGGTGTCCCGATGCTCGTTGCCGGAGATGAGTTCGGACGCACCCAACAAGGAAACAATAATGCGTATTGCCAGGACAACGATATATCGTGGCTAGATTGGGTGGGCAAGGATGAACACCTGTTGACGTTTTGCCAACAATTGATCGCTTTCCGGAAAGAGCATCCGACATTCTGCCGGCGAAAATGGTTTCAAGGTATTCCCATAAAAGGTATTGGTTTAGAGGATATAGGATGGTTTGACCCTAAAGGACGGGAAATGGAAGAATCGCATTGGCAAAATGATTTTGCCCGATCCTTAGCTGTTTATTTAAATGGCAATGGTATCCGTTCATTGAGCGATGATGGAACTAAAATCGTAGACAATAGTTTTTATATCATGTTCAACGCGTACTGGGAAGATATCAGCTATAAACTACCGGGTGCAAAATATGGTAAAGAATGGGCGATGGTTATCGATACTAATCTGGACACCATTGATACGCATGAAACCTATGCATCTGATTCGTCTATCAACGTGCCTGGGCGTTCCATTATTGTTCTTATGTCGACCTAATTTTTATACTATTGAATTACAAAGCTAAATTGCCCATGGATACAGGAAGAACAAAACCGTTAGGAATTACACTCCACGACAATAAAGCACAGATTACGGTTTGGGCACCCAAAGCTAAAAACGTTATATGCCGCACCTATCAGCCAAATGCAGATATTATTTTGTCGCTGCAAGCCTACGGCTATTGGTATGCTGAAAGTGAAGAAATAACTGCTGGACAACGGTATCATTTTATTATCGACGGCGAAGTACTCCCCGATCCCGCCTCCCGTTCCCAACCGGAAGGTGTTCACGGACCATCAGCCGTTGTTGATCTTCAATTCGATTGGACCGATCAAGATTATCATTGTTCAACATTACGTGATTTCATTATTTACGAGGTTCATGTAGGCACTTTTTCTTCGACGCATGATTTTAATGGTATTATTGAGCGATTACCTTATCTTCAGAAACTGGGCATAACAGCCATCGAAATTATGCCTGTAGCACAGTTTCCCGGAGAAAGAAATTGGGGATATGATGGTACATTTTTGTTTGCAGTACAACATTCTTATGGCGGTGCCCGGGGATTGCAACGGCTGGTGGATGCCTGCCATCGAGAAGGTATTGCGATAATCCTAGACGTCGTGTATAATCATTTTGGTCCCGAAGGTAATTACGTCGACCAATATGGCCCATACCTTACCGATAAATATCAAACGCCATGGGGAAAAGCCATCAATTACGATGATGCGTGGAACTATGGTGTACGGGATTTCGTCTGTGAAAATGTACGGATGTGGTTCCGGGATTTTCATATCGATGCACTTCGTCTAGACGCCGTACATGCTATAAAGGACTTCAGTCCATCTCATATACTTCAAGATATAAGGCGTACAACAGATCTTCTGATGGGGAAAACGGGCCGGAAACACTATCTGATAGCAGAATGTGACCTAAATGATAAACGTTTTTTAGAACCGCTGGAGCAAAACGGCTTCGCCATGGATGCACAATGGCTTGACGAATTCCATCATGCATTGCGCGTCGCTGCCGGCGAAGAAAAGAAAGGATACTACGAAGAATTTAATGGCATCGCACATTTAGCAAAAGCTTATGAACAGGCTTACGTATTTACAGGCCAATATTCTACCAACCGTCAACAATTTTTTGGCAGTAGTTCGGAGGGGATTTCCGGAGAGAAATTCGTTGTTTTTTCACAAAACCATGATCAGGTCGGTAACCGCATGCTTGGCGAACGGAGCAGTATCTTGTTTACGCCCGATTTACAGCGTTTGATGGCCATGGCTGTTATGGTATCTCCATTTACGCCTTTATTATTTATGGGAGAAGAATGGTCTTCACAAAAGCCCTTCTTTTATTTTGTAAGTCATAGTGATCCTGATTTAATCGCTGCTGTCCGCAAAGGACGTCGCGAAGAGTTTTCGGATTTTCATGGCAATGGAGAGGTGCCCGACCCACAGGACAAAAAAACTTTTGACGACAGCGTGTTAGATTGGACGGAAAAGGATAAAGCTGCACATCAGCGTATGCTATATTACTATCAAAACCTAATCGCCTTAAGAAAGTCCAATACCGTACTTCGGAATCTAAAGAGAGAAAATATACGGGTAAATAGCGATCTGCAGAAGAATTCGCTTATATTATATATTGAACAGGCAAAAGAACGGCTCATCTGTCTATTCAATTTTTCTCCGTCTACGCAACGCTTTGCTATTTCAGAAGATGAAATCTGGAAAAAAATGTGGGATACAGGAGATAACATGTGGGGCGGTCTCTCTCCAACCGTATTAAAGGACAGCCTCGCACATGTCCCCGCACAGACAGGCGTCATCCTGCAAAGCAGCACACACATCATTAAATGATTTAAATTCCGACCAATAACGACTTTACTCTTCCTGACCATCATCGGACTTTTTCCGAGAATCTAACTTTTTCTTTAAATATTGGACTAAAGAAGGGTCGGAATGTTCTTCCATATCACTCAACTCCAGTTCCAAGGCTTTGTTACTCAACTGAATTTCCACAAAAGAAATCACTAACGACACCGTAAAAAACAAAAGACTTAACGCAAAAGTAATCTCGGCAATCAGCATGTTGTTTAGGTAAATTCCATACATACACACAATACAACTTATAAAACTTAATACGCCCATACCCTGCATATGTCGTAGTAATTTAAGTCTGTACCGAAGATTTCCAATTTGGCCTTGCAATACGCCTTTTTTATTATGTTCAAGGTATTTGGCGTGCAGGCTCCGCACCAAAGCAGCCAAAGCCAAGAACCGATTGGTGTATGCAAGCATGATCAAACTGATAGCTGGAAAGAGCAAAGCAGCGGTACCGTATGTTATCATAAGCTAGACGTATATTAATTTTAGCTGTCAAGTATCATGACAATTACCCAAAGATACATTGAAAATTATAATTATTCGGTCCTCAAATTTTTAGAAATAAAAAAATGGGACAAGTCTATCATTTTTAGACTCGTCCCAAGAGGTGACCCCGCTGAGGCTCGAACTCAGGACCCACAGATTAAGAGTCTGTTGCTCTACCAACTGAGCTACGGAGTCCACAATGCAAAAGTAAGCGCCACGGATTACAATGTCAACGGTTTTTTTGTATTTTTTGCTGTTCGGTTCCCGGCAACGGGTTCCTTTCCATTGAATAATTACGACTCCCGCTTTTCCTGCTGTCTATCGGCGGTGGATTTATCTTCTGCTACTCCCGCTTTCCAATAAGAATAGGCATATAATTCATCCTGCTTCCATCCCTTTTCTTTACGTAAATAGTGACGAATAGACTTTACCGAGGAATATTCTGCCGCAACATAACCTGATCGTGATCCTTCCGGTAATAGCTGCTTCCTAACCATATCTGCAAGTCGGCTACCGTTTTGTGGATGCTCATTGTGCAACCAGATGATATCCATATCAGCTTTTGTTTTAAGATCTTGTTCGTCCTCTTCTCCGTATACTTCAATAATACAAATTCCCTTGGCCTCTGCGGGTAGATCTTCTAAAATAGCGCCTAATACAGGAATGGCTGTCGCATCGCCCACCAACAGATAATGATCTGCTTTTCTATAGAGTTCCATTTTTCCATCTTTCATCAGGACACCTAACACATCTCCTTTTTTCGCTTGTATTGCCCATGCCGAAGCCGGCCCTTCGTCACCATGCGCGACAAAATCGATCCAGATCTCATTCTTATCAAGATCAATTCCTCGATGCGTATATGTCCTCCGGATTGACTGAACTTCTTCCGATTGGAGTTTCCAAGTGTTGGCTTCCTTATCCAACTCGGGAAAGTATACCGTGTCAACTCCTTTGGGTGGAATTAAAATCTTGTTATTTATACCTACCATCGTATTGGCAAATAGCGGTACCTTTTCTCCCGTGAGATAAACCCGGATATAATGGGGCGTAAGATATTCTTTTCTGCTTACAGTTAACTGTGCTTGAATAGGTTGAAAAGTCTTTTTATTCATTTTTTACGATATGATTGGTCGGGGACTAATTTGAATGACCTATGCACAAATATAACATTATTTAGAATGCCTCCCCAACCCCATAATAAAACGATTGAAGAAAGAAAACACGCCCACAAGGGCAATGATACAACCTAACGCAATAAATATATTATTTACGCCAAAGAAATCAGCCGCCCAGCCCGTACCGAGCAATCCAATGACGGTGGGTATAATGGCCATACTGAAATAGAGAGAGAAAACACGTCCCATCACTTCGGGGCGAACTTCCTCCTGTAATACCGTCATAAAACTTGCGTTATAAATCGTTGCTGCCACGCCACCTATCGCTGTTAATCCGACTAAAATCCAGAATGTATGTGGTGGAATTACTCCTGATAACGCCAAACTTATCCCTAAAATAATAGTAGTCATATTGATCAGCACCACTTTTCGGATAGCTGGTTTAAAGATCCCCAACACACTCCCCCCTACCAGCATGCCGAGTCCCCACACCATTTCAACGATACTCATTTCCCATTTGCCTCCACCAAAATATTGCAATGTCAATAGCGGAAACAACACCGCAACAGGCATAATACAAAAGGTAGCGATAGTAGAATATGCAAAAAGCCAGGTCAGTCCTTTGTTATCCAAAATCGCTTTGAATCCCCATTTCAGGTCAGTCCAAGCTTGTTGAAAACTGGCTTTCGCCTTTTCTGGAACTTCCGGATTCGGAATATATACAAACAACAATGCGCTAATTGCTACTACAGCACCGACAATATCCAATAATAACACGTTACCTATAGACATCAAGGTAATTGCTAAGGTCCCTAATGCCGGTCCTGCAATCGCAGAAATAGACTGTATCATCTGGTTGACACCGGCGATGCGCAACAATTCGCTTTCTGGTGCAATCATCGGAATAGATGCCTGCATAGCAGGCATATGAAAAGCCGATCCTACTGAGCGCAATGCCAACATCGCGTATATTAAAATAAGGCTTTCGTATCCGAGGTAAAAACTAATAGACATCACCAATGTACATAGTGCGACAAAGCCGTCGGCAAACATCATTGTTTTCTTCCGGTTCCAACGGTCAATGTATATCCCCGCAAACGGACCGATAACCGCCGCGGGCAACATCCCTGCAATGGCACCATAAGCAAGCACCTCGGCAGAGCCATGTTCGATACTTAACCAAATAATAATAGCAAAATTGACAGCAGAGCTTGTAATCAACGATATAAACTGCCCGATCCATATAATGAGGAATTTCTTTTTCCAGTTTTCTTTTTCTTGCATAAACTTTTCTATAAACAACGCTATCTTATGAGCGTCTTGTCATCAAAAATAAGTGGGAATACAAATAAAATAAGCTTGAAACAACTTATTTTAACAGATATCTAGGCACAGTGGATGCCCGAAACTTACGCTATTCTGTCGCGTACAGTTAATATCTTATATAGAGAAGTAATCTTCATGATACGGGCAAAAGTAAGAAAAAGAATTTATTCATATATTATTTTTTTTCAATGACTGGCGGGATAAGCTTATAGATAACCGGTGTTACTATTCGGGATAATAACGTGGAACTGATCAGCCCACCGATCATCACGATGGCCAATGGGGATATCAAAGGGTTACTCGACCAGGCAATGGGTAACAAACCACCAATAGCCGTAAGTGACGTCAATATAATCGGCAAAAAGCGGATTTCACCAGCCTGTTCAATAGCGTCGTTCAATGCTACTCCGTCCCGTCTTAGCTGATTCGTGAAATCCACTAACAGGATCGTGTTTTTCACCTCAATCCCCGCCAGAGCCACCAGGCCAATCGTGGCGACAAAAGATAGGGTATTTCCCGTAACCATTAACGCCAGAACCGCACCTACGATACCTAACGGAATCACGGACAAAACAATTAACGTACTCTTAAACGTCTTAAATTCCAATACCAACACAGCGACAAACAAAAATACAGTCACCATGATAATGGTACCAAATCCACCGAAGGCGGCTTCTCTACTTTCTACCTCACCCCCCATTTCGTAAGCATAACCGTCCGGAAAAGGAAAAGCATCCATCTTTTTGATAACCTCCCGAATCACATTATCATTTGAAAAACCTTTAGCAACGGAAGCATTTACGGAAACAACCCTGTTTTTGTCTTGGTGATAGATATTAGAAGGAGAAGATTCGAATTCCAAAGTTGCCAGCTGCGTAAGAGGAATAGCCGTTCCTTGTACATTATTGACAAAAATACCGTCAAACACCGTCATATCTGGCATATTCAGTCTTGGAACGGTGATCATAATACGATATTCGTTGTCGTCCACCTTTGGATCGGTGTATATTCCTACCTCATATCCGGCCAACACAATCCGTACCGTTTGATCTATACGTACCGTGGGCACGCCTAAAGCCAAGGCCTTCTCCCTATTCACCACGACATGCAAATCTGTTTTCTTATTTTTTAGCGGATTATTTATATAGACATTGCCCGGTGTCTTTTTTAATAACTCTTCTACATCAGCAGCCAAACGTTGTAAGGTATCTAAATCGTCTCCAAACAAACGTACTTCCACGGGTGAAATCACGGGTACGCCTTGTTCAAAGTTTTTGACTTCGATTTTAGCTCCCAAATAATTTGTCCATTTCTGGCGCAATACTTCAATCAACAATTCCTTCTCTTTTGCCTTCACATCATTATGCAGCTGAACAAAAATATCAGCATGCCCAACGTTTTCGCTCGCCTGGCTCATATTATAATAAATCGTTGGATTCCCTTTACCAACATTGCTCGTAAAATATTTAATATCCGCTATCTGGCGAAGCTCATCCTCTATTTCCCTGGTGATACTATCCGTTGTTGCTAAACTGCCTTGCAACGGTGCAGCAATGTGAATCATGAATTGCGGTTTTTCAGATGGCGGAAATAACGAAAAGCCGACAACAGGAATCAAAGCTAAGGAAGCCAAGAATATACCTAATGCGATGACAGCAGTTCGTTTCGGATGTTTCAAAGCTTTGTCCAACCATACCGCGTAAGTACGATGTATCAATCTCTTCAATACGCGCAAAATAGCGTTACCATCTTCGGACATATGGGGTTTCAACAATTTGCTTGCTAGAAAAGGAACCACAAGCAAAGCAATAAACATAGAACCAATTACGGATGCGATAACAGCAGTCGGCATACTGCGTATAAAATCCCCCGCCATTTCTGGCATAAACATTAACGGAAGAAAAGCAATTACCAGTGTAACCGTACAACCAACAACAGCTAAGGCGATTTGATGCGTTCCTTTAATCGCAGCTTCCAAACGTGAATATCCATCCCGCATCCAACGCTCGATGTTTTCAACGACTACAATACTATCGTCCACGACCAGCCCTAGGGCAACGACAAAACCGACAATGCTAAGCTGATTGAGCGAATAACCGACGAGATTCAGCGTAATGAGCCCTAAACCCAGCGACAACGGAATAGCAATCATGACCACGAGCGATGCACGTGAACCCAACGGTAGCAATGTAAAAAGCACCAAGGTAATCGCGATGACAAAATCCACTCCAAGACCACTTAATCTACTATTGACCTGCTCGGCTTGGTCGAAGTTTACGATAAAGTCAACATTCGCAGGAAGTGTTTCCCGAAACTCTGCGAATACTTGATTATAGGCTATCTGCGTATCGCTAATATTCATGCTGCCTTTTTGCGCAGCATTCACCAATACAGCATGATATCCATTCAATCGCGTCACATGTGTAGGTTGTCCAAATGTCGGATACACATCCGCAACGCCGCTGAGCAAAATATTTCGCCCTTCCGCACTCGAAACAACTGTATTCTTAATTTGTTCAATACTTTTATAATCGCCGCTTGTTATCACACTAAAAGATTTCCCTCCCGCAACGACCGCACCACCTGGAATATTTTGATTCTCGCTTTGCATGGCTTGCACCACTTGATCCATGGGTATTTTTAAGCTAGCCAGCCGTGACAGGTCTACATCCACCCGGATAAGTTGGTCGGGCAAACCGCTGATCTCCACATTTTTCAGCGCCTTTACTTTTTCTAGGCGAGATTTCAAATCATCGGCCAAACGTTTCATCGTCGATGTCGATGCATTTTCAGAAATTAAAGCAGTTTGGATCACACTAACCGTGGTCGGGTCGACTTTCTTTACCTCCGCACGATAAATATTTTCCGGAAGCTCTCCGCTAGCGGCGCTCAGTTCCCGGATCAGTTCTTGATATTTTGCCTCATAATCTTCTCCATACACATACTCCACAAAAATAACAGCTACACCGTTGGTAATCGTTGTCTTGATACGTTTTATCCCATCCAAAGCATAAAAACGGCTTTCCAACGGTTTTACAACCAGTTGCTCCATATCTTTAGGACTTGTTCCGGGGTATACCACGATGACAGGAAAACTCACTGGTTTCATCTCTGGATCTTCTGCCCTTGGCATAGTCAAAATCGTGCTAACGGCTACAACTACAACCATGAGGACCATAATCAGCGTAAACTGATAATTTTTAATGGGATATTTGATGAAGTTCATATCGAATTTCCTTTATTTTTCTATCACTTTTATAGGGGTCCTGTCAACGAGATACGGACTACCCGATACGATCAATGCAGTCGCTCCTTCCAGTCCGGAGGAAATCAACACATCATCCTTGTTGATGGATGCGATCTGTACCTTTACTTTGCGGGCCGTCTTTCTATCATCCGTCACAAACACGTATCCTTCTTTTCCGTTCCCTTCCAAAAGTGATTCATATGGAATGGTCCATGCCGAATGTTGCGCTGACCGCAGTTGCATATAGGCTTTGCCGAACATGCCTGCCGCTAATTTGGCTGGAGCATCGGCCGTTAGCGATAGAAACACACTAAAAGTACCTGTTTTAGGATCCAGCCCTTTAGATTTCTTCTGGACAATCGCACGATAGGTTCCCTCCCCTAACACATCGGATGAAATCCGGGCACTATCCCCTTCTTGGACAGCTGCCCATTGCCGGTCGGACACCCCTACTTTCAGTTGCCAGTTCCCGTCATTTGCTCCATTTATCTGCAAAACGGGTGTACCGGGGCCAACCACTTGCCCTTCCTGGGCCAACCGAGCCAATACGTAGCCATTGCTTGTCGACCGTATTTCGGTGTATTGTTCGTGGAAACGTGTACGCTTTATATCTTGCTGTGCTAGGTCGAGCGCTGTCTTCGCATTTTGCATCTGTTCCAGCGTAGAAACGCTATCGTAATACAGTTTACGAGCGCGTTCGTAATCACGCTGTGCTTTTTCCAACGCCAACGATGCCTGGGAAGCCATTGTCTCCACTTCATCCTTATGCACCCGGGCGAGTAGTTGTCCCGTTTTAATAGGATCCCCTTCGCGGACATAAATCTGTTCAATAACACCTCCGTTTTTAAACCCTAACAGGGTTTCATCGTCCGTAGTAAATGTGCCTGTGGCCTCAAAAGTAGCATTGGTTTCGTTTGAATGTAAGGTCATCAGTGTCACCGGAATGGTATCGGTATCTGGAATGGCCAATGAGCGATCTGCTTGGCCACAAGAAGATAATAAGAAGACAAAACAAACTGCAGAAACTGAAAGATTTAAAAATGATATTTTCATGGTTGAGGGATTTGAAAGGTTGCAGATTCACGTTCCAATTTAGCCAATGCTGCCAGCACCTGTAACTGACTGATATTGACAGAAAGTTTTGCAGCAGTATATTGACTACGCGCGTCAATGGCTTCCATATAGCTATTAACGCCTTCATTGTAGCCCCGCTGTATGAGTCGCTGATAAGTAGATGCAGCTTCTAGCTGCGTTTTTGATTTTTCATAATTTTTACGTGCTGCCAGCACGCCATTCCGGGCAACTTTTGCGGCCAATGTCAACTGTTGCTCTGCCTGCGCTTTTCTGTTCCATGTTTCGGCGAGGTCGATTTTTGTTTCCTCCATCTTCAGACGGTTTCTATTACCCTGAAAAAGAGGTACAGACAAGGTCAGCCCAACCATAAAATAACGCGAATCCCGGTTAAATTTTAAACCCTCTGCCTGGGATCCCAAGTCAAGAAATCCGCTTACTTTTGGAACCAGATACTGTTTATTCATCTTCAATACAGATTCCTGCATCGCTATCCCGGTCTGCAAAGCGAGCAGCTCTTCACGTTGGGAGATATCGATTTCGTCTCCGTTCTCTAAACCCCAGTTCTCTTCTGAGAAAAGCGTACTATCCTGTTCGATAAACGCGTCGGCGTCCCGGTTCAGTAATGCATTGAAATACAAAGAACTGTTTTTGATGTTCTTTTCTGCTTCGGCAAGTTGCGATTCGATTTGTGCTATTTCCGTTTTTGCCCGAACAACATAAGCGGGCAATCCCTTACCTGCTTCTAACAGCTTCTCGTTAACCCGAAGCCCTTCATGGGCTAATTCCAACGACGATTTATATATGCCTTCTACCTCCAAGGCGCTGATATATCGATAATATGCCTCTTTAATTTCCTTGACTAATTCACGTTTATAAATCCCTATCTCCGATTCCTCTAGACGCACTGCATCCGTTTTAATCTGTTTATTATGGGCAATATCTGTGTTGATAAGCGGAATGACGGTACGTACCTTGGCATCATAATAGTTCTGCGGAAGAAAATTAATCGTTTCATTCTGTATTTGCGGAAATGCTTGCGACTGCGTGAGCGCATTCAACGTATTGTAAACAGGATTAAGCATGTCGCCCACCGGCAAATTAATGGATCGTCCGCCTTTCGCATGCGTATAAGCTACGTCTAAGTCAATAGCAGGTAGATACATGGATCTTGCGACCTGTAATGCATTCATTGCCCGCTGCAGGGAGAGATTTTTCTGCTGAAGCACCAAATTATGATCTAGCCCTTCTTCAATATAATCCAACAAAGGCGATGTCTGTCCGAAGATGCTCATGCCGGAAAAACAAATGAAAATCAAACTTATGAATACCGTTCTCATTATTAACAGTGTTAAGTTTACATTTAAAATTTTTTATTTAGTGGATTCTAGATAATGTACAAGGACACGGAATGCATTTTCAATCATGCGCTCCTGATCCTCATCTCCGAAAACGACATGCATCATACTTCTAAGATGTCCCGAAACGTACAATGCACACATACCGTGTACAGAAGCCCAAGCTTCCATCGCTACATGTGTAGCATCCAGTCCCTTAAAATAACCTTGGTCCTGGCCATCTCGAACTGTCTTTAAAAGAAAATCGAAAACACGTTCTCCGTCTTCCCATGATGCCTCTACACAATTGATTTCCAAATGCTCCATCGGGTCTTTCATAACAAACATCAATTCATAGAAATCTGGGTGTTCAAATGCAAATTTAATATAACATCTGCCTAGTGCTTTCAATCGTTCAAAAGGAGATTCCACCTGCATCAAGGGCTGAAAGTTCTGTCGTAACAGCTGAAAACCCTCTTGGTGCAGTGCGTAGATAATATCACTCTTATCTTTATAATACAGGTATATTGTCGTCGGACTGAATTCGATTTCCTTGGCAATTTTCCGAATAGAAGTAGCTTCATAACCTGCTGTCAGAAACAACTTTTTAGCTGCTTCCAAAATACGCTTGCGCAAATCTTCTTTATGCCTGGTCTTCCGTTCTTGTATACCCATCTAATTTTTTTAAAAAACAAAAATAGTGAACACTGTTAAGTTTCACAAATATTAAAATAAAATAGTGAAGAAAACAAAGCCCCCGCAAAACTGCGGGGGCTTCCTCCTCACCTAAAAACAAACCACACTACATCCTACTATTTTACTTCGATCAGCCTTTTCGCGACGATAGCTTCTTCTTTCTTACCCACTGTCACTTGCAATACGCCGTCTACATATTCTGCTTCAATATCACCATAATTGACGGAATCTGGTAATGAAAAAGAACGTGTGAAAGAAGTGTAACTAAATTCCTTTTTGCTATACAATTTATCGTTCTCGCTCGTTTCCTCTTTTTTCTCTGCGGAAATTGTAATCATATTTTTATCCACATTGATTTTAAAATCTGATTTCTGTAATCCCGGAGCCGCCAATTCAATTTTGAACGACTTATCAGTTTCCGCGATATTCACTGCAGGAACGCGTGTGACTAAGCGGTCTGAAATAAATGAATCATTGAAGATGTTGTCGAAAAAGTTGTTAACATAAGGGTTAACTACATCTGAATTGACAGTTCTGTTTGGAAATTTGATTAATGCCATGTTGATATCCTCCTATTTTTAATTTCGTTATGTTTTATGCTTGACTGGAATCAAATCTTATACCGAAGCGTTAAAACAATAGAATCAAGACAAAATGTCTTTAAAAAATAAAAAATAACGACATAATGTCATTAGCAACACATTAATATAAGATATACTTTATTTCTTATAGCATAAAGACACGACTGAATGCACATAGTCATGACCGAATGGAGGTGTTGTTTTACGAATGGAGATACGTGCTTCATGAATAAAAGCATAACGAGCCTGTATATTGCAAAGAATTTCGTGGGCCGCGGACTCCAGAAGTTTCCGTTCTTTTTTCATAACCCCACCTAATAAATCATAAAGTTCGGCATAATTAACCGTATTCGACAGATCCTCGGCGTCGGTATTGTCAAAGGGAAAGTAGATAGACACATCCACGAAAAACTCATTTCCCAAAATACGTTCCTCTTCGTAGTACCCGATCGGCGAAAAGAAACGCACATCTTTAAGCGCCACTTCCTGTATGATAGAACCCATATACAAACTTATAAAAAAATGAAACCGAGATGTAAATAATATGATAAAAGAAAAAATAATTAGATGAAACCTGTAAATTAATACATATTATTGTTTCACTATAAGTACCAAAAAAAATATATCCCATGCATATTCAATTCGGAAGCACGTTATTACTTTTAACATTATCCTTAAGCAGTATGGCGCAGACAAAATTCAAACCAGAAGACACAGAATTTTACGCTCCTAAACCTCCTGTTGTAACACTTAAAAACCAAGTACCCAGTGATGCCATCGTTCTCTTTGATGGAACAGACCTAGACCAATGGGTAAGCCGTAATAACCCTGAACAGGCCGCTGCGTGGACTGTAGAGAACAACATTTTAAAGGTTAAACCTAAAACAGGCGACATCCAAACCAAACAAGTATTTGAAGATTTCCAACTCCATGTAGAATGGAAAAGTCCGGAAATCATAAAAGGCGAAGGCCAAGGGCGTGGAAACAGCGGCATATTTCTGCAAGGCAGATATGAAGTACAGGTACTGGACAATGACGACAATCCTACCTACGTCAACGGGCAAGCTGGGAGCATATACAAACAGCGCCCTCCATTGGTGGAGGTAAGAGCAACCGACGACAAATGGCACCGTTATGATATCGTTTATAAAGCACCACGCTTTAATAAAGATGGTATGCTGATCAGCAAAGGTAGCGTTACCATATTACATAACGGTGTATTGATACAGAACAACACGCAAATCGAGGGTACGACAGAATATATTGGTTTACCAAAGATGGAGGCACATGGCGCTGGCCCTATTATCCTACAGGATCACAACAATCCGGTGAGTTTCCGCAATATATGGATTAGACCGTTATAATTAAGGTAGAAACGTTGCCAACCAACGCCTCTACCTTAACTAAGATTTCATAAATTGTACGTTAAATAGCTGGTTGCGATGTTCTTTCGTAGCTATCGTTATGCACATGAGCCACAGCTCTGCCTGAAGGATCATTCATATTCTGAAAAGAAGCATCCCAAGCTAACGCCTCTGGGGTGCTACAAGCAACCGATTTCACAGACGGCACCGTCATAGCTGCGGCTTCCGATGGAAAATGTGACTCAAATATAGAACGATACAAAAACTCTTCTTTATTTTTTGGCGGATTAACAGGAAAACGCACCGCTGCTGTTTCAAATTCGACATCAGACACGTTGTTTTCTGCCAGTTCTTTCAACGTATCAATCCAACTATATCCCACCCCATCGGAAAACTGTTCTTTTTGGCGCCAAGCGATGCTTTCAGGTAGATAATCCTCAAACGCCTTTCGCACGACCCATTTCTCCATCCGCCCATCTTTTATCATCTTATCCGCTGGGTTAAGCGTCATCGCGACATCCATAAACTCTTTATCCAAGAACGGCACGCGTCCCTCTACTCCCCAAGCTGCTAAAGACTTATTCGCACGCAAACAGTCATACAGATACAATTTTTTCAGTTTCCGCACGGTCTCTTCATGAAACTCTTGGGCATTAGGTGCTTTATGGAAATATAGATACCCCCCAAAAAGTTCATCAGATCCTTCACCGGACAATACCATTTTGATCCCCATAGATTTAATAACGCGCGATAAGAGATACATCGGTGTTGAAGCACGGACAGTCGTCACATCATAGGTCTCTAAATGGTAAATAACATCCCGGATAGCGTCTAGCCCTTCCTGGATCGTAAAGTTAATTTCATGATGGATCGTACCAATATGGTCGGCCGCCTTTTTGGCTGCAATCAAATCAGGCGCACCTTTTAATCCCACCGCAAACGAATGCAGTTGGGGATACCAGGCTTCTTCTTTGCCTCCCGTTTCAATGCGTTTGGATGCGAATTTCTTTGTGATAGCTGCGATAACAGAAGAATCTAGACCACCGGATAAGAGAACACCGTATGGAACATCCGACATCAGCTGCCGTTGCACTGCATCTTCCAGCGCCTGACGTAGTTTCGCTAAATCTGTCTCCTTATCTTTTACTACATCGTAGGACTCCCAATCACGCGTATACCATTTCTTAGGTTCATTCCCATCTTTACTGTACAGGTAGTGTCCGGGAGGAAATTGTGCTATCTCCCTACAAAATCCCTCCAATGATTTCAATTCGGAAGCGACAAAAAGCTGTCCATTTTCATCTTTGCCGTAATATAATGGGATAATCCCCATGTGATCACGCGCAATCAAAAAGGAGTCGTTACGTGCATCATATAGCGCAAAACCAAATATGCCATTCAAATCTTCTACAAACGAAGCACCTTTTGCCAGATACAATGCCAAAATGACTTCCGAATCCGACTGTGTGGTAAATTCGTAATTAGGTAGTGTATTTCGGAGTTGTTGATGATTATAGATTTCACCATTTACAGCAAGAACAACGTTGCCATCTGGACTAAACAATGGCTGACTTCCTGATTTAGGATCTACAATAGCCAAGCGCTCATGCGCTAAAATAGCATTTTCACTGGTAAAAATACCTGACCAGTCTGGCCCGCGATGGCGAATACGCTTCGACATTTCCAACACCTGCGGTCTCAACTTCTCCGAGGAGAATGGCTTTAATTCAAAGGCACCAACAATTCCACACATAAATTTAAATTTTAATACTGTTTACTAATATTCATTAGAATAATGACACAAAGAAACATATTAAAAAATTAAATTCATAATGTTTTTTATTTTTTATTAAAAATAACGCAACACAAATATCATTTATTTAAGAAAATTACACAAAAACAAACATTTCAGTGCAGACTATATATTTTTACTCATCAAATAATCCCATGCAAAGATCCCCCCTTAGCGCCAAGACGATCTACCCTTCGCTCCACGGTTTCGTCCTTAATCAAATCCGGGGCATGGTGTGGCTTACGACGTGCATCGATAATAACAGGCCCTTTACAACCCCAATGTTTAAAAGACGTAAAGCTATCGATACCATAGATATCATAGGCGGGGTTACTGCGGGTAAACGTTATCCAAACAAAATTATTAATGGTATCTGCCGTAAAAGCGGCATCGTCAGCCAATACAATCAGTTGAATACCATCCCAATCTTGGGATTTCGCTTCTTTACACCAGGCCTCGATTGCTTCAGCTTCTTCTCTATAAGCGGTAAAGGGTCTTCCATCTAGCACGATAACACCCGGTAAGGGCATTTTTGCCTGATTGAACGGGCGGGGAAGGTTTAAGGACAGCGGAATTTCTTTTCGTAACTCCCGCTTTTTCTTTCCTACCGCCGCTAACGTAACTTTTGAACCGGCATTTAGTCCATCTCCCGAATAATCTAACGTATCAATCGTAGTATTTGTCAAAAAGTGTAAATCGCGGGTTAAATCAATACGCTCCAAGATATGCATTAAAAAACCTGGGATATCATGAATATCCAATAGCGGGTTATCCTCATGCGCAGCAATAAAAAGATATTTTGCCAAACTGAGCTGGTTTGTTCCCAAAATCTGATTAGCAATCGTCAAGACCTCCTGTGGTCGGTCGACTTCTTGATAAGGCGTATACCGCTCGCTGCCGATCGCAAATAGCAACGGATGCACCCCCGCAGGATCCACTGCATGGACAGCATGTAAACCATTTATTTGTTGTGGAATAGCGTTGCCTGTGATTTCGTGGATCAGCGCACCAAAACTGGTATCTTCTTGTGGCGGTCTGCCGACCACCGTAAATGACCAGATGGGATTTTGACGATGGTAAACTTTATGCACCTTCATCAAAGGAAACGGATGCGTTAAGCTGTAATACCCGATATGATCCCCAAACGGCCCTTCAGGCTTATTTTCATTAGGGTATACCGTACCGGTAATAACGAAATCTGCATCTGCGGAAATACAAAACCCTTCCTCATCATAAAAATAACGAAACCGTCGATTTCCCAAAGTTCCAGCAAAAATCATTTCCGAGAGCCCTTCGGGTAATGGCATCACAGCCGAGAGTGGGTGCGAAGGAGGTCCACCGACAAAAATACTGACTTTTAATGGCACACCAAGCTGATTTGCTTTCGTTTGATGCACACCAATCCCACGATGCAATTGGTAATGAAGGCCGATTTCTTTGTCCTGCACATATTCATTTCCCGATAGTTGTATACGATACATCCCCAGATTAGCCTGCATAATACCCGGACGTGAAGCATCTTCCGTATACACTTGCGGCATGGTCACAAACGCACCGCCGTCCATCGGCCAATTGACGATTTGCGGTAAAGCAGAAATTTGTGTCTGCCCATATAAAATAGGAGATCCGACTCTCTTCTTCCAAGGGAGTGCGCCCAGCGCAACCATGGATGAGCCGATATAATCGAAGGGATTTTTCAATACCGAGATGGGGTTCATCTTCACGTCGACCAATTTTTTCACGTGATCCAATGTATCGCGAAACATAAATCTGGAGCGGTCCAGCGTCCCAAAGAGGTTGGAAACCGCCGGAAACTTCGAGCCTTTAATGTTTTCAAAAAATAGCGCTGGTCCTTCTGCATCGAATACGCGCATGTGGATAGCAGCCATTTCCAAATAGGGATCGACTTCCTCTTTAATGCGCACCAAATGCCGGTGTTGTTCTAAATCAGCGACACACGCTGCTAAACTGCTGTACCCCATGCCTTACGAAATATAGTGAACAACAAAAATAACAGAATAACCGGAAATCGGGCAATGGCGAATAAAATTACTCTGCCATCAGAATGTCTTTTAACGGCATAAATGTAAAAGGCAAATAAGCTCCCCAGCTATTATCGATTATCTTATTTACCTGCACAGGTTGCAAAAACTCCGTCGTTCCCGTATTTTCTTTTATATCTCGTTGATACAACAAACCAAACAGCCAATTTGGCAAGGATATCATCCGTTGTACATTCAGTTTCGTCTTTAGATTTAAGTAAAGTCGATACAAATCAACCGCCGATATGGTATCTCCTCCCCCTACTTCCAACACATTGTAATGAAAATTGGGAACCTGTAAAATCGCTTTTAGCCAACGCACAAAGTCATGTATTCCAATAGGCTGAAGTAACCCTCCGCCATATTGTTTAGAATAAAACACTACTTTACGGACTGACATCTGCCGATATATATTATAGAGTAGGCAATCTTTGCCCACCACTATATTCTTCAGTACCACCGTATAGTCTATCTGTAGCTCTTTCAACAGCTCTATGATGGGCTGCAGAGAGCGTCTATCCATAAGCCTAGCTACATAAATCAGCCTATTGCATTTTAAATACTTCATCAACCGAATAAAATTACGCAAACACAGCAATTCCACTCTTACGTTAACCATATCGTCCAACGCAGGCACTTGGGCAAAATAAAAAGACGCATCTATATAGGGAAGCCCCTTACCATCGACTATATCCTCCTTCAATAAATCAATCTCAAATATTTGAGCGTGAATGGGTTCGGACATCCGTTCTTCAAACAGCTTTCTGTTTCTCGTGATAGCGAACAAACGGAAATCCTCATCGGCCATCAAGCTGGCACACCGCCGCCCTACATAATTATTGAGTCCGCTAATCAAAATATCCATAAAAAATCCAGTTATATAATCATCTGAGTTCATAACACAATATGACGGTGAATGTTCACAAAAAACTCCATTTGTTACAAAAAAATAGGCCTCGATATTTGTCGATCCATTTGTCTCCCCTTTGTAAAAAGAGCTCATACAACTAAACAACATCATATTTTACACTATATTTGCAACAATCGTTAACATCTCCGCTTGGCATTTTCTTGTATGACAAAAAAGGTAATTTTAGTATGGTTCAGGAATGATTTGCGTATTCATGATAATGAAATTTTGCATGAAGCCGTGCAAAAAGGTGACATTATCATACCGGTATATTTCTTTGATCCCCGTTATTTCAGAACAAACGACGCAGGATTTCAGCATACAGGAATCATCCGCGCTAAGTTTCTTTTGGAATCTATTGCTCATTTTAAATCTTCCCTACAAGAAATAGGCGGTGATTTACTAGTTTTCCATGGTAAGCCAGAAGATATAATAGGCACACTATGTGCCAAATACGAAGTCACAGAGGTGTATCACCATCGAGAGGTCGCCCAACGAGAAACGAGCATATCAGAACGTGTGGAGGAAACGCTTTGGAAAGAAAAGATTAATTTAAAACATTTTATAGGCCATACGTTATACCATAAAGAGGATTTACCTATACCCATTAGGGATATTCCAGACTCTTTCAACGCATTCAAGAAAAAGGTAGAAAAAGAAAGCTTCGTGCGACCGGTCTTGCCAGCTGTCACGCGCATTACAACACATCCACATCTTGAAGCCACCCACATCCCTACATTAGAAGATTTAGGATTCTCACCGGAAGCCACCGCGTCGCTAGACAACATAGAAATACCTCTAGAGGGGGGAGAAGAAAAAGCATTGGAAATGATTGAAAAGACGCTCTCTGCAGATTATAGTGATGTAAATGACTATAATCTCATCTCTCCTTATATCGCGCACGGTGCCGTTTCCCCGGCTTTTTACTATCACAAAATCAAAGAATATTACCATCCCGCAAGCAAAAAGAAATATGATCGACTATTGATGCGTCTTTTATGGCGTGATTATTTTCGATTTATGTTAAAAAAATATCCCAATATATTTTTTAAACCAACCCATGCGGACGAAAGTGGACGGGTTGCTTCCAAAAATGATTTAAAAGTATTTATAAAGGGCAGTAATCATCCTATTATCGACAAATTAATCAAAGAACTGCAAACAACAGGTAATTTACCCTATGAACACCGGGATATATTAGCGGCCTACATGCTACAGGAATGGGATGTTAATCATTTGGCAGGAGCAAGTTTTTTTGAAGAATACCTACTGGATTACGCACCTGCGACCACGTACGGATATTGGCTTCATTTTGCCGGATCAGGCACTAGCCCAAAAGACAATTTAAAAACATCGTGGGAAGAGCTCTTGAAGAAAAATTACCAAACAAAAAAGGTCGCAAAATAGCGTAATACAAAGTCCGTTCTCCCTACAGGCACAGCATTTTGTCATATAATTTCTATACGGAAGATCATTTACCGTTTAAACTCGTTTTTTATTGCATTTATCCATGACATAATATGTAATATTTGTTAACTTTGGGCAAAATTTTTATACGTAAGATTTCCTCATGGATAAATTAACATATTTGAGTAACGCCGATTCAGGATACATTGACGCGTTATATCAAGCATACAAGGAAGACCCAAATTCAGTAGACGCCAGTTGGCAGAAGTTTTTTGAAGGATTCGATTTCGGACAAACCTACGGAGGAGAAACTATCGCCGAACAAACTCCCGAGCACACCATTAAAGAAATCAAGGTTTTAAACATGATTCATGGTTATCGTGATCGTGGACACCTGTTTACGGAAACTAATCCTGTTCGTGAGCGCCGTAAATACTTTCCTGGAAAAGAATTGGAAACATTCGGTTTATCGGATGCAGACATGGATACGGTTTTCAATGCCGGTGTGGAAATTGGTATCGGCCCTGCAAAACTCAGCGATATTCGTCAATTTATTGAGGAGACTTACTGCCGTTCTATCGGTGCAGAATTTCGTTACATCCGTCATCCCGAAAAAATCAAGTTTCTACAGGATAGAATGGAGGCAGACAGAAATACACCGAACTTCCCCATAGAGACAAAAAAACGTATTTTAAAGAAATTAAACGAAGCCGTCATTTTCGAGAGTTTTTTAGGCACCAAGTTTTTAGGGCAAAAAAGGTTCTCATTGGAAGGTGGTGAATCTTTGATTCCAGCACTGGACTCTGTTATTCAAAAAGGATCCTCCCTCGGAATAGAAGAATTTGTTATTGGCATGGCTCATCGCGGACGCTTGAACGTATTGTCCAATATTATGGGCAAAGCCTACAAAACTATATTTTCTGAATTTGAAGGAAAAATGTATGAAGCTGACCCAGAAACGCAGTTTGGTGGCGACGTGAAATATCACTTAGGTTTTTCTTCTGATATTACTAGCCAAGAAGGCAAAAACATTCATCTTAGCCTCGCACCAAATCCATCACATCTGGAAACCGTAGATGGTGTGGCAGAAGGTATGGTTCGTTCCAAAATTGACATGAAATATGCCGGCGATTCTTCTAAAATTGCGCCTATCCTTATTCATGGCGACGCAGCTGTAGCTGCACAGGGTATTGTATTTGAAACCATACAGATGTCAAAATTGGATGGGTATAAAACTGGCGGCACCATCCATATCGTGATTAACAACCAGGTTGGTTTCACGACAAACTATAAAGATGGACGGTCTTCTACCTATTGTACAGACATCGCGAAAGTAACGTTATCTCCTGTTTTCCATGTCAATGGGGATGACGTAGAAGCATTAGTATATGCGATTAATTTGGCAGTAGAATATCGTCAGAAATATAAAACGGATGTGTTTATCGATTTATTAGGCTATAGAAGATATGGGCATAACGAAGCAGATGAACCGAAATTTACACAACCTTCGTTATATAAACTCATCGAAAAGCATCCAAACACCTTGGCGATATACGTGGACAAATTGATTAAACAAGGTTCTATCGATGCGGCGTACGCAAAAACGCTAGAAAAAGATTTCCGTGCGATTTTACAGGATCGTTTAGATGCGGCGAAAACGGTAGAGGAGATTAGTGATGAACGTCCGATGTTTGCAGGGGCATGGAAAGGTCTTCGTCCGGCGAAACAATCGGATATTGGCAAACCCGTAATCACTAAAGTTACTAAAACGTTGTTTTTAGAACTGGCAAAGGAAATGAATACCCTACCAAAGGGCAAGAAATTCTTCCGAAAGATTACCAAAGTATATGAGGATCGATTAAAAATGATCGAAACGGACAAATACGATTGGGCGATGGGTGAGCTAATGGCTTACGCCACCTTATTGAACGAAGATTATCGTGTCCGTATCTCCGGACAAGATGTGCAACGCGGTACATTCTCGCACCGCCACGCGGTCGTTACATTGGAGGATTCGGACGAAACGTACACCCCGCTTAGCAAATTAAAGGGAGGGGATAAATTTAGCATCTATAATTCGCTGCTTTCAGAATACGCAGTATTAGCATTTGAATACGGCTATGCATCGGTTAACCCCAATTCATTAACGATTTGGGAAGCTCAATTTGGTGACTTCGCCAATGGTGCACAGATTGTATTTGACCAATATATCTCCTCGGGCGAAACAAAATGGAAAAGGTCGAACGGACTCGTTATGCTTCTTCCTCACGGAATGGAAGGACAGGGTCCAGAACACTCTTCCTGTCGTATCGAACGTTATCTGGAATTGAGCGCCAACGACAATATTATTGTAGCGAATTGTACAACGCCTGCAAACTACTTCCATCTCTTACGTCGTCAGCTTCATCGCGACTTCCGTAAACCGTTAGTAGTGGCCACACCGAAAAGTCTTTTACGCCATCCGAAAGCTGTTTCTTCTCTTACTGATTTTACGCAAAAAAGTTTTCAAGAAATATTGGATGATGCCAATGTAACGGCTAAATCTGTAAAACGTGTCGTACTATGCTCCGGTAAAATCTATTACGATCTATTGGAAAAACAGGAAACTGATAAACGTAAAGATATTGCACTGGTACGTGTAGAACAATTATTCCCGATTGCATATGATCAACTTGAAGCGCTGCGCAAAAAATATGCGAAGGCGGAATTCGTATGGGTACAAGAGGAAAATGAGAACATGGGTGCATGGCCTTTCTATTGCCGCAAACTTAGTGGTTCATCGCTCAATCTACGCGTTATTGCCCGTCCGGAAAGCGGATCGCCGGCTACAGGCTATATGAAACGTCATTTGGCACAACAAGCAGAGATAATTAATAAAGCATTCGAAATATAAAACATATCAACAATTATCCTTGTTGTTGATATAATAGAAAACAAAAATATGAGCTTAGAAATCAAAGTACCTGCCGTAGGAGAATCGATCACAGAGGTGACCTTGGCACAATGGCTAAAACAAGATGGCGATTACGTTGAAATGGACGAAAACATCGCTGAATTGGAATCCGACAAAGCAACTTTTGAATTACCTGCAGAAAAGGCAGGTATCCTTAAAATTATTGCACAAGAGGGTGACACTTTAGAAATTGGGGCGGTAGTATGTACCATCGAAGATGGAGATGCTCCAGCTGGAGGTGCAGATAAAAAAGAAGAGGCTCCTGCTGCAAAAGAAGAGACAACTGCGCTGGCAAAAGAAGAAACTGAAAGCTCAGATTCTTATGCTGCGGGAACAGCATCTCCAGCTGCAGCGAAAATATTAAGAGAAAAAGGAATCGACCCGTCAACAATCAAAGGCACCGGCAAAGATGGTCGTATTACCAAAGAGGACGCAGAGAAAGCACAAGCAAAACCTGCAACACCTAAAGCAGAAAGTAAACCTGCCGCTGCCCCAGCATCGTCTACTCCTGTTGCTGCTGCCGGCTCACGCAATGAACGCCGGGAAAAAATGACATCGCTCCGTAAAACAATCGCGAAACGTTTGGTAAGCGTGAAGAATGAAACGGCGATGTTGACTACTTTTAATGAGGTAAACATGCAGCCTATCATGGATCTTCGTGCGAAATACAAAGACGCCTTTAAAGAAAAACATGGTGTCGGTTTAGGTTTCATGTCATTCTTTACGAAAGCTGTAACCATGGCATTGAAGGAATGGCCAGCGGTTAACGCGCGTATAGAAGAAAACGAAATTGTTTATTCAGACTTCGCTGATATTTCTATCGCCGTATCTGCTCCTAAAGGTTTGGTGGTTCCGGTTATCCGCAACGCGGAATCCATGAGCTTATATCAAATTGAAAAAGAAGTTATTAATCTCGCAACAAAAGCACGTGATAACAAATTGACTATTGAGGAAATGACAGGTGGAACATTTACGATCACTAACGGTGGTGTGTTTGGTTCCATGATGTCTACACCTATCATAAACGCCCCTCAATCTGCTATTTTGGGCATGCATAACATCGTGCAACGTCCAGTAGCTGAAAACGGGCAAGTGGTTATCCGTCCGATGATGTATATTGCGTTATCTTATGATCACCGAACCATTGATGGCCGCGAATCCGTAAGCTTCCTCGTTCGTGTGAAGCAATTACTGGAAGATCCAGCAAGGTTATTATTAGAAGTATAAATAGGTACCTACACGCTCTAAAAGGTCGTCTTCTTCTATAGAGAGACGACCTTTTTTCTGAAAATACGTTTTTGCTATGGACAACTATTACTCATGAAAAAATATATACTCGTTTTAGCTATTGCCGTCATGTGCTTCGGCGTTACCTCGATATCGAAAGCACAGCAACAAATGGGTTTAGAAGTCGATTTCTTTGGATATGTTGATAATAGAGAATATAAATCCAGTTACACAGTAGACAAGACTTTCCTAGGCACCATTATATCGCCTAAACTGTATTTTGCCTTAGACAGTAATCACCGCATTTATGGCGGGCTTCATTACAATCAGGACTTCGGCATACATAGTGAAAATAAGGAACGTATCTCCCCTATTGCGTACTATAATTTCAGCAACAAAAATATTGATTTTGCATTAGGACACATGCCCCGTCATGAGCGATTGGCGGATGTGCCCAGAATAGTACTGGCCGACACCTTCTTCTATGAGCGTCCGAATATAGAAGGTATGTATTTTGCTTTCCGAAACCAATATATAAAACAGGCGATCTATATCGATTGGCTGAGTAAACAAAGCTATCATCAGCGGGAACGTTTTGTAGTTGGTCTTTCCGGAAAATATACTTTCGGCAGCTTTTATGTAGTCGACGATGCACTACTCTACCATAACGCAAAAACGAACAATGAAGAACTTGAAGATAATATACAGGATAATGGTATCGTCATTCTGCGTATAGGTGCTGATTTAAGCCGTAAGACATTTTTGGACTCGCTGACTGTAGATGTTGGTATGGCCATTGGCTTCGACCGTGTACGCAATGAGTATGACCTCGGTGTAGCAAGAGGTTTTATTTCCAACATTTACATCGGATATAAACAGTTTTTTCTAGGCAATACCTTATACCTTGGTGATGCCCAAAATCTTCCCAACGGCGATTCCTTTTATCACCGGGATACCTACAACCGTCTTGATTTGGGCTGGACACCTTTCAGAAAGGGAAATCTGGAAGGGAGGTTTACGGCCTCATTCCATTTCGCACCGGATCAACTCAGTAACCAACAAGCATTTACCTTACGGTACCGGTTCGGAAAAGCATTGTTTTAATACCGCTTTATGGCGCTATCAAATCGTTATGGATCATGCGGTTGTTGTATTGCTGGATAAAAGCTTTTAAGCTCCGTTCCAAGCTATCCGCAACTTGTGGCTTCTTTGACAACAGATCATGCTGCTCTAGGCGATCCTCTCGTAAGTTGAATAAGGAAAGGGGCTGGTCTCCATCGTGCGTCATAAAATAATCATCTTGAAAGAAACAATAGGTACCACTAATGTTATTGACTAAGAAATTATCTCTATCACTGGAAAAAGCATCAAAACCAAAAGAAAAATACGGCTTATTATACCCGAGATAATTCATTACCGTAGGCATAATATCGATTTGCTGTACCAATTTATCGGAAATGCCCTGCAGATTACCATCGCTCGGTTGATAGAAGATAATCGGAATAGCTACGCTATTGGCAGATGTCTTGTATTCAGGCAAAT
This sequence comes from Sphingobacterium corticibacterium, assembly GCF_004208525.1. GTDB lineage: Bacteria > Bacteroidota > Bacteroidia > Sphingobacteriales > Sphingobacteriaceae > Sphingobacterium > Sphingobacterium corticibacterium. The sequence continues at coordinate 1,867,539 of NZ_SGIT01000001.1, forward strand.
GGCTTACTGTCGCATGGTCGGCGCAAATAACAAATAGTGTATTGTCAAACCAGGTCATCTGCGAGGCTGTCTTAAAAAACTGTCGTAAAGCGTAATCCGTATACCCCACAGGTTCTTGTACCGGAAGAGGACCTTTGGGAAATTTTCCTTCGTATTGAACAGGTACTTTAAAGGGGTGGTGAGACGATAAAGAAAAAAATCCAGCAAAAAAAGGCTGTTGTAGATTGTTCAGCTCTTTCGCCATAAACTGCATGAAAGGTTCATCCCAAATACCCCATATCCCATCGAAATCCTTGTCATTATTATACTCATTCTTACCAAAATAATGTTGAATTCCCGCGAGTTGCATATACGCCGAAAAACCCATACTCCCATTGGGAGCTCCGTGAAAAAAAGCCGTTTCATATCCCTCATTACCCAGCAGCTTCGCCATGCTCGTCGTTTTATTTCCAGAATATATAGATAAGACAAAAGGTTCACCTATCGATGGGATGCCTGTAATAACCGATGGCAACGCATCAATGGATTTTCTACCATTCGCAAAGGATCTGGAAAACGTATAGGATTCTCCAATCAAGGAATCCAAAAAAGGAGTGTATCCTTTGTAACTCCCTCCTTGTATATCTTTATTCAATGCACCAATATGTTCTTTTGCAAAACTCTCTAAAATCAAAACCACCACATTCATTTTCTTAAAATCGGCGGTATCATTGGGTTGATGAATAACAGGATAAACTTTCTGCAGTTCGTCTTCGGTATAAAAATGAACTTCTTTAAACTGAACAGCTTTTAACGTCTTTAAGATACTAAAAGGCGTATTTAGCACAATATTCATTTCTTCGGGATTGTGTACATAGTCGCCCGCATTGCTCAATGTGATCGGACGGGTGCTGTGTGCCCATCCCCCACGTACTCCCCCGATAAATAGAAAAGCGATTAATAGAAATAACACAGTATGAGCTGTATAAAATGGGAATGAAAGTTTCTGAGGACGGTATACGATAACTATACGGGCTATGGCCCTCACTACAAAAACCAAAACAATAAAAAACAACACCAGCCACCAATATCCCCACACGAAATCAAAAGCCAATTTACTAAGATTCTCTTCATTCGCAAATTGACGAAATACTGTTCCTGTTGTTCTTTTTAAGGTAAACGGATAATACGCATAATCAATCACATTGAGTGCAACGCCGAAACTATTGGTAACGATAAAGATCCAATGTGCTATTCTTTGATAAAGACGTGCGTATTTGAATGCGAACGGTATGGTCTGCATTAAAATATAGAGAATATTTAAATATAGTAAAGCAACCACATCAAATTTTATCCCACCCCACAGCATCAAAAGAAAATCATCTGTAGCCACATTGGGAAATAACGAGCTATTATAAGCGTAAAACCCTATACGCAATAGGGCGTATAAAAGTAACAACAGGAGAAATTGAATAGTTAATAACCAAAAGGTATTCACTAAATTATAAGACCTATATTTCATTCGTAAATAAAAAAGAAAACTTACTGCAGCCGTAAATTAATATAAAATTAACTACAAATTTACACAATAATAATGCAAATCAACGCATTCGCACAATTGCAGCTAATTCTGTATTTTTGCATTTCGATTTTTGAACGATTTACGATAATGAGCATAGCAAAAACTTATAACCCAAAAGAAGCGGAAGAAAAATGGTACTCTTATTGGATGGAGAATAACTTTTTCCGTTCGACACCTGATGAACGTGAACCCTATACCATTGTGATGCCGCCACCGAATGTTACCGGTGTGCTGCATATGGGACACATGCTGAATAACACTATTCAAGATGTACTAATTCGTCGTGCACGTATGCAAGGCAAAAATGCCTGTTGGATACCAGGGACAGATCACGCTTCGATTGCTACGGAAGCCAAAGTGGTTGCTATGCTTAAAGAACAAGGTATCGATAAAAAATCGTTGACACGTGAGGATTTTTTAAAACACGCTTGGCAGTGGAAGGACAAATACGGTGGTATCATTTTGAAGCAATTGGAAAAGTTGGGGGCGTCTTGTGATTGGGAACGCACTAAATTTACAATGGATCCAGATTTATCCGAAGCGGTTATCGATACGTTTATTAAATTTTACAAAGACGGTTATATCTATCGTGGGGTGCGGATGGTCAATTGGGATCCGCAGGGAAAAACTGCACTTTCGGACGAAGAGGTAATTCGCAAAGAAGTCAATCAGAAATTGTATTATATTCGTTATAAAATCCAAGATAGCGAAGACCATATCATTATTGCGACCACCCGTCCCGAAACGATCATGGCGGATACCGCTATTTGTATCAACCCTAACGACGAACGCTACCAGCATCTTCAGGGAAAAACAATCCTTGTTCCTTTAGTAAATCGTGAAATTCCCGTTATCCAAGACGAATACGTGGAGATGGAATTTGGCACAGGCTGTCTAAAAGTTACGCCCGCCCACGATTTGAACGACTATGAGTTAGGACAAAAGCATAATCTGCCGGTTATCGATATTTTGAACGATGACGGAACACTGAATGAAAAAGCGCAAATCCTCGTTGGCGAAGATCGCTTTATCGCCCGCAAGAAAGTCGTTAAAATGCTCGAAGAAGCCGATCAGATAGAGAAAATCGAAGACTACAAATCACAGGTTGGTTTTTCGGAGCGCACGGACGCTGCTATAGAACCAAAACTCTCTATGCAATGGTTCTGCAAAATGGATACGTTAGCGAAGCCGGCTTTGGAATACGTTGAAAATGGAACAATAAAGCTGATTCCGGAAAAATTCTTTGCTTCATACAAGCACTGGATGGAAAATGTAAAAGACTGGTGTATTTCCCGTCAACTGTGGTGGGGTCAACGTATCCCTGCTTGGTACAATGAAAATAATGAATGGGTAGTTGCGAAAACAGAGACAGAAGCGCTGCAAGAATTGGAAGCACAAGGCAAGTCCGTAAACGGTATCCGTCAAGAGGCTGATGTTTTAGATACCTGGTTTTCATCAGGCTTGTGGCCAATGTCTGTATTTGATGGTGTACGCCATCCGGAAAACGAAGATTTCAACTATTATTACCCAACCAATGATTTGGTAACTGCACCTGAGATTCTATTTTTCTGGGTGGCGCGTATGATCATTATGGGACATGACTACACGCAGAAACCACCGTTCCGCAATGTATATCTTACGGGGATTGTCCGTGATAAATTAGGAAGAAAAATGTCTAAATCACTGGGCAATTCACCCGACCCTATCGAACTCATGGAACAATATGGCACCGATGGGGTACGTGTAGGAATGCTTCTCTCCTCTCCTGCCGGAAATGACCTCATGTTTGACGTGGCTTACTGCGAACAAGGTCGAAATTTTGCCAACAAAATCTGGAATGCCTTCCGTTTGGTAAAAGGTTGGGAAAGCACTAATACTCCAGCAACCGCAGCGCAAAAAACAGCCGCACAATGGTTTCAAAACCGATTTAACCAAGCCGTGGCTGAAATAGATGAACATTTTTCCAATTATCGTCTTTCTGATGCCTTAATGACAACCTATAAGTTGATTTGGGACGATTTTTGTGCTTGGTATCTGGAGTTAGTAAAGCCGGCTTATCAAGCACCTATTGAGAAAGAGACACTGGAAACAGTCAAAGAATTTTTCCAAAAAGTTTTAACATTGGCTCATCCGTTCATGCCGTTTCTGACCGAAGAGCTATGGCATGATGAATTATTTGGTTCACGCGACACCAAAGATTGTGTTATCGTGGCCCAATATCCGGCTGTACAAGCTTATGATGAGCAAATCATTAAGGAATTTACTACGGTACAGCAAATCATTTCGGAGGTGCGTAGTGTACGAAACTCAAAAGGGATGTCGCCTAAAACACCTCTTCCGTTAGCGATTAACAGCACCGAGATTGATTTCGCAAAATACCAAGATGGTATTATCAAGTTAGCTAATATTTCGGATTTAACCTTCGTGCAAGACAAAGTAACTGGAGCTTTAAGTTTTCTTGCCGGAAAGAGTGAATGCTATGTAAAGCTGGACACGGGAAATATTGATGTGGTAGCGGAGCGGGAACGTATTACAAAAGAAATCGTCTATCTCCAAGGATTCCTAGTCTCCGTAGACAAAAAGTTATCCAACGAGCGTTTTGTACAGAATGCCAAACCGGACATCGTGGAGAACGAACGCAATAAAAAAGCAGATGCCGAAACAAAGATTAAGATTCTGGAGGAAAGCTTAGTTGCATTAGGATAGGAACATTACTTATATTGATCACTATGAAAGCCCACACAACAAACTACATGGATACATTCATTACGGTAGCGGATGATACTAAAGTAGCTTGTGGAACGATACCGCGATCCAGAGGAGATAAAAAGACGATTGCGGAAATGCAATATGAACTGTTGACAAACAACCCTTACAAATTCACATCCGATGATGTACTATTCCAAGTATTTGCAGTTCGGAACGATTTGACGGAAGCAGAATACGAACACGCCCGGAAACAATTCTTTTCTAAAGGACAGCCTTGTTTCCGGGCCTCTCCCCTCACCAAAGCATATGGTTTTGGTATCCATTACGATGAGCAGGGCAAAATAGCTATTTATGGTATGGAAACACCCGAATATGAAAAGTTTATTACCAACAAGCATTTAAAACTTGTCAAAGCAATGAAATCCAGTAAATAAAAACCAAACCCATTTTCTGCTGTTCTTTTAGTAAAAACATAGGATTATGTCATATACTACATTTAAACAGCTTCATCAGGAAAATCAAATATTAGTATTAGGAAACGTATGGGATGCACAAAGTGCAAAAGTTGCAGAAGACGCCGGTTTTAAAGCGCTGGGAAGTTCCAGCCATGCGATTGCAAATCTCTTAGGATATGAAGACGGCGAACAGATATCGGTAGACGAAATCTTGTTTATGGTGGAACGCATTGTGAAAGCCGTTGACATTCCAGTATCGGTAGACTTCGAAGCGGGGTATTCCGATGACCCCGATACCGTTGCCAAGCATGTTCAGCAACTGGCCGACCTCGGTGTAGTAGGGATTAATTTGGAAGATGGTAAGGTCATTGACGGCGAACGAAAGCTACAGGATGCGCTATTGTTGGCAAATAAAATCAAAGCGATCAAAACCAATACACCCCAAATTTTTATCAATGCTCGCGCTGATACGTACACAACCGAACATACACAGCCATTGGAAGAATCCATCACCCGAGCGTCCCTATATGAAAACGCTGGTGCCGACGGGCTCTTTATTCCCCTCGTGGAAACAAAAGAAGATATTCAGAAAATTGTTTCTTCTACCCAGCTTCCACTCAATGTTTTCTTAACAGACACCCTACCCGACTTAACCACGTTGCATCAATGGGGTGTAAAGCGGTTAAGTCATGGAGCAAAAATCTATGAATGGTTAGTGGAGAAGAATATAGATGTATTTCAATATTTTGTAAATGACCCTAGGCTTCCGAAATCGTAAGAGCATCATGGTCAAACGATAAAACAGGAGGTGTAGGACCTCCTGTTTTATTTTATACTATCCAACAACTTCTTCGCCCTTTCGTAAATTTTGGACGATGGATCAATGTTAGATAGCCTCTGTTTTGCTTGTTCCGTTTGTCCTAACTCCATCAAAGCAATGCCCAAATAATAACTAGCCTCTTGTTGGAAAACAGATTCACCATCTGCCAAAAACAGTAGATATTTCTGTGCGTCATCAAATTTTTTCTCGCCTATTAAGCTAAGTCCGAGATAAAATTGATATTGTAGAATTGCCTTATCAGCATAGTGTAACTCCAACAGAATCGGTGTACTCTCTTGATAATCTTTTGCATTAAAAGCTTCTACAGCACGTTCATAGCTATCTGCTTCGTTATTTTGGTTTCCACGTACAATTTCTGAACGCATTTCTGGCAACTCATATAGTGCAGTATCTGACGGAAAGAAAACAAACTTCGCAACAATTAAAAGACAGGCTGCTGCCGCCAAAGGTATAAGCCATTGTTTCCAAAGGATCACTTTTCCTTTCCGATATGTTGTTTCTACCTTTTTAAGATTGGTACGCAAAGTTTCCTCTTCGGACGAAAGCCTACGACTAAGTAGATTAGTCATTTCTTCCTGCAACTTCAATTCTGCCCGAAATTCAGTATCACTTTCGTAAAGTGTATCGAATAGTTGCTTATCTGCTGGTGATAAGACTTGATCGATATAATCCTGAATAAGTTCTTCTCTCGTTTTCATCTATTTGTTTTTTCTCTATTCCCTTTAAAAAAAGGATGCGCTTTCACTCTTTCACCCAATTTCGCCATACATTCACTTTTTTTCTTTCGGAGATATGCATACGTCAACCCAAGAGATATCGCAATCTTTTCCTGATTCTTTGACACCATACAGCGCTTAATAATTTCCTGACACCGCTCACCTAACGTATCGACAAGTTCCATTAATATTTTTTCTTTTTCAACCAGTGTCATGTGATCCCTATACGCTGCTTGTGAATCATCTTCTATATCAAATACATAATTCTCCACATTTGTTACCTCTTTGTTTTTTCTTTTTTTTAATTCGTTCAGCCATTTTCTTTTGCTGACCAATAATAAAAACGATTCAAAAGAGGTGGTCAATTGAAAATCTTTATATTTTGCCATGTGGTAAATATCGACCAAGGATTCTTGTAGTATGTCAAATCCATCGTCATCAGTTCCACTGTTGTGACGGATCAATGCAACTACTTTGTCGGCAAATTTCCGATAGATATGCTGTATCCCCTCTCCATTATTCTGAAGCAGAAATTGAATATATTTTTGATCGCTATGCATGTAACTTGGTCAGTATTTTCACGTAATCGCTGTGTATTAATAATATTTATCGCTCGGTTTCTTAAGTTTATAACAAATTACGCTATTTTTGGAAATAGTACAAAAGAATTTTACCAATTGGTAAGTTATGAAAAGAGCACTCTACTACCTACTTGTTGCCTTTTATAGCCATATTGCTTTGGGGCAGGATACTTTAGTGGTTCGGCAAGACACGTTTCCATCGTCTATCCAAACGGAATACCTAACAAATAGTGTTAAGTTTACCCCGGTTATACGGCCTTTAGTGCCCATTCCGGGAGGTCGCCAAGCCTACTACACTTATTTATGGGATTTTGGAGACGGGCAATTCAGTACGCAGGAATCACCGGAACACCAATATGAAGAGCCTGGAGAATACGATGTTTCCTTATATATTGTCAACAATTACGACAATGGCCCTCGGCCGAAGAAACCTAAAACGAAAGTGAAAGTAGAATCTAAATTAGCAGGTACGGATAAGCTTCCAAATATATTCGAACGTAATTTCTTCAAATCGAATGAAGTCTTTCAACTGTTCAAAAATGCCAACGCAGTGCCCGGCGAAGATATGTCGTTGATCGTCGGCGTGAAACCCAGTGCCGCTAAGGGAAAAATTCTGTTATTAACCAATGAAAAGCTTATTAATCCCAATGGTTTCATTGTCGCTGATCAAAGTCGCTATCATAATGAAAATATTCTGCCTATGGAGCGTAAAAAAGAATTGGAATCCCTATGGGCCAATGTAACGCATACCTCCATCACACAAAGTGGCAGCCCAGATTATGGGATCAGGGAGGAGCTAGATTTTAGGGGTGATGAAGCCGCGCGTTTTTTTAACAATCTGTTGGATGAATACAATACCGTGACGCAATATGAAATTGAGGGTGATGTAGGTGATAGCCAATTTTCCATTATCAATCTAGATATTACACCAGAAATGCTTGCGGATACAAATGCTATAGTCACGGTTACCGGAATATATCTTGCGGAAGGCGGTAATCCTGTTATCCATAAACTCGACGTGCCGATCATCAAATCACATGATCCTAATAAAATGTCCGTAAGACCTGCTCTCATGGATTATCGTTTACAGTTTAAAAAGAAAACACTGACCTATAAAGTACAATTTCAGAACGATGGCGAGGGTGATGCGAAAAACATCCGTCTGGAGATGTTTTTCCCCAATCAAGTGGATGTAAACACCTTTAGGCTACTCAACCTCTATCCGCAATGCGATACCTGTTTAACTAATCAAGATTTGGGGTGCTATACATACCAAATCAAGGATGACGATAAAATCATTTTCCATTTTCGTGGAATCGCACTACCCGGAACCGCTTCTCCAACGATTACAGATCAAGATAGCACCAAGGGATTTATTCGCTTTACATTGAAATCACACAAGAAATTGCAAAACAAATCACTTCCGAGCTACACCAATATCTATTTTGACAAAAATGACCCCATTCGCACCAATACGTCAACGGCTCGTTTCCGTCCGGGACTATCCCCGATAATTACGTTGGGGCTAAACGCTCCTGCTAAACATCCTAATGACGAAATCGGCAAATTAACAAAAGGGCTGACCATTGGCGTAGGATTAGCCCCTATCGCTCCTTATAAGAAACCTTATTGGCAAGTAGAACTTTATGCGAGTACCTTTGGAGTGGATTATGCGACTTCATTTTTTGACCGAAAAGGGGAAATACAGTTACCCAATGAGCGAGGAGATCTTATGTACTACGGATACAGTGGTTTAGACAGCTTAGCCACAAAAAAATATCTTAGCCTGCAAGTACCCGTGCAGATTCGTTACAATATCAGTCGATATATATCGGCAGGTATAGGCGCACTCGTCAAAACGAACATTAATTTGCAGAATGATCAACAAGCAACCTATCACCTGATTAATGCTGGAGGAGAACGAACGGAACACACGGTAAATAGAAATGTTGAAAAAGAAAAAATATCGCCCTTGCTACTCGCACCTTTGATGGATCTAAATATAGGACGTGCGTACTTGGGTCCTGCATTCGGCATACGTTATCATTTTGACAAAACGTATAAGAGCAACCTTAATTTCTATTTGATGTGGCGATTGTAAGAGTATTCCTAATCGGGTTCATTTTTAGTTGCCTAGCCTGTAGGAATCAAACAGAGGTACATGTGCCGGACAATAAACGATTAGATTCTATCGCGACCTCTTTCATCGATTCGCTCGGAGAGTTGGCATACGATCAGTATGCTTCCTTTGAGAAACAGCCGGATCTCTTTCTCCAACCGATAGAAAACAAAATGCTCAGCGAAGCACAGAAAGAAACATATACTTGGATTCTGATCAACATGGCCTATAGCTTTCGGGAACACAGCCGTTTTTTAGCATCTATCAAATATTACGAAAAAGCGCTACTGTACGATAACGAAAACAGCGTGTTAAATCGGGAAGACAGGCTAACGTATTTATACAAACCTCTTGCTAATAATTACACGGTAATTGCGGATTACGAAAAGGCGGAAAATCTACAGTTAAAGGCTATAGATGAAACACAAAACAACACAACAAAAGCGTCGCTTTACAACAATCTTGCACTCCTGTATGTGTACAAGGGTGAACATGAAAAATCAAAAAATGCCGCACTTTCGGGATTAAAACACCATGCAAAAAACGATTATTTGAATGTTCTTTTGCATTACTCCTTATCCTCTGCGTATGTTACCCTGAACAATATCGATTCAGCCAAATGGCATACTAATTTTGCTCTTGAAATAGCGAATACATTGCCCTTAGATGAAAATTTGGCATTAAGCAAAATCCCGGTATTGGAACGAAAATCCATATTTCTATTACAAGAAAATCAAACAGATTTAAGTCGAAGATATCTCGTAGAAGCCTTATCGGTAGAAAAAAAGGTTTTTCCGCATACCCGTTTTCGAGAAAAAGCAAATCTTTATAACACCCTTGGAGAGAACTTTTTAATAAAAGAGGAATTCATACAAGCTAAAGCCTGTTTTGAGGAGGCAAAGAAACTGTTGGACGAGCATGTTGCTTCACCTTCCATATCAAGTTACACCAAAATTTCCGTATTAAAAAACTTAGGTTTAGTTTATGCGAAACAGCATATAGATTCCGCATTTTATCATTTTGAACAAGCGATCGAGGAAGATTTTGCTTTCCAACAAAATATTACGAGCAAAACCAGTCATATTACCGGAAACAAATGGAATCAACAACTTTTAAGTCTCGTTTTTAACCACATCGGAAATCCAGAAAATTTTAGTCAAGCGAAGCTAATCAAGCTCCTGTGGTTGACTGAACTAGCAAAAGGTCGTATGCTCTGGAATGACATTAATCGGACAACATTTTGGGAAAGCGATACGACAACGCTAATAAGTCAACGAATGAAAGAGCTCCAACAGCTCTATCTGATACGTGATAACTTAACCGATAGCAGCGACCTTACCGAGATAAATCACTCGATTCAATCCATGCTAACTGATTTTCAATTAGAAGAGCGGTATTTCACCAGAAAAGTGGCGTTACCAAACTTTGATACTTTTCAGCGACAGCTACATGATAGCTTATCCTTAACGTATTCCTATTTTATCCACCCCGATAGCACGCTATCCATCTTCAAAATAGATAAGGGTAAAATATCCTATGTACGACAGAAGAGTGTAGGTTTACTGGATTCCATCATCCAATTTAAGACAGATTATTTCTCGACATCTCCCCATCGTTTCAACAACAATCCAAAACGTTATTTTGCTAGCGCACAATACTTGAAGAACCAGCTATTGCCGTCTCTCCCCTCCCAATCTTCAACGTTGCGACTTTCCCTCCATAACGAGTTATACATCCTCCCTTTTGATGCACTTCGAGACGTTGACAGATTTTTAGTGGAAGACTTCGATATTCAATATGTTAATTCCCTTTTAATTAACGACTTGTATCCCAATACATCATTTCATGATCTTCAAATCAGTATACTATATCGGGATAAATACACCCCTCCACTAGCTGATCTTCATTTTGTGAGAAAAGAGGTGGAAAACCTTCAATTACATTATAAGACGAGAATTTTCTCTTATCAAGATTTACCTACACCCGCTATTATCCATATTGCTGCCCATACAGTTGTTACACCGCAACAGGAAGCCAGACTACTTCTCCATCAAGCTATTTCTGCCGATCAACTTCGCTATTATCATATCAATTCACCGCTTGTGGTTCTTTCAGCCTGCAATACCGCTTCAGGTAATCTTCTTCCTTCTGAAGGCTTGGAAAGCATCAATAGAGCATTCTTAAGCAAAGGAATTCCGGGAGTAATGGCAACGCATTGGTTTGCTAGTGATGACGCTATGCTAGGTATCATGGCAAAATTCTATGAGGAGTTGACGATACATAAAAAGCCCATTCATGCTTTAGCGGAAGCAAAAAGAAGGTATCTTTCCGAACAATCCGCGTTAGGTGCAAATCCTTGGTATTGGGCCAATATTGCCTATACCGGAATAGATATAAAAGTAGACTTGCATAAATATACAAGTCTACACCAATTTGCATGGAAAATCTTAATTGCTTTCCTTGTGCTAGGTATCTGCCTCTATGGCATATTACGGTTTACAAAGTTTAAAAACAAACATTATAAACCCCACCATAAACATCAGAAATGATTCATTTGGTATCATACCCTGCTGTATGCTTTCGTGGCTTCCATGAGGCACGTCAAAATTCTTTTCCATAATTTAAATCATTTGATATTTTATACCTCTTTTTCTTTTGTAGCGCTTGATGTCCTTTTCTAGAACAATCATCCTCGATAAAAGTTTTTCCATAACGTTAATTTTTTTAGTGAATAAATTTGTTAAACTCGTAGATATATCCGCTAGTAACTGGAAATGTTACCATCCGACCATCAAAGAATCAAATTCACACCTTTTCACCGAGTGCTACACTGTTTTTACCGAGAAATGCGTTAAGCACACCTATTCTACCTACGGTTATATTTGTAACTAGACTATCTTTGGAGTATACAAAAAGAGATAAATAACTACATTAAAGAACATCATGGAAACGAAAAAAACATTCACTGCAAACAGCGACAACATCTCCGACGCATTTCAGAAAATCACGGATTGGATTCAAGAGACAAAGGTCAGCATAACGTCGAAAACAGGTAAACTATACATCCAACTTCCCTTCATTATCGCTTTTGTGATCGCAATGCTTGTTCCTTTTGCCCTAATAATCGGTATTATTTTTGCTTTGGCTTTTGGAATAAATATTACTTTTGAGCGGGAGCACAAAAAAGAAACATCTATTCAAAACAACGAAATAGAACCTTATTAAAAAAACAGAATTCAAAAATATTAAAATAATAATACGATGATATTGATTGCAGTCTTGTTCCCTTGGCTATCGTTCTTTTTGAGAGGAAAGATATTTATTGGTTTTATCTGTCTTTTCTTGCAGTTTACATTAATCGGTTGGTTACCTGCGGCAATATGGGCTGTAGCTTCCCGTATCGATGAGAAAAATAAAAATCGCATCCGACAATTGGAGAGACAAATGCAACGTCCGATATATTATGAGACAAAATAAAGGGGCGAGAATCGCCCCCTATTTGTTATCTATCTTGTCTCACAAAATCACCACTCGCGTTGAAGATCAAATCAGTATCCGAAACCACTAAATCCACATCAAACCCAGAAGCTATCTTTTCAATACCATTGATACCGTCATTAGGATGATTATCCTCTACATAATCCACAATTTTAGGTAAAATAAAACCTATCGGAATATATATCCCGTCATCTCCATCTACTTCCATCCAATTACCATCAGCATCGAAGTCTACTTCAATTTGACTGCCTGGCTCACCAAGCTTTACAGAATAGTTTTTTCCTTCCTTTTCAACTCGCGAATAAGATTTTCCTGCAAAATACTCCGAAATGAAATCTTGAGATTTCTTTGGTAATTCTGCTTCTGAAATCACTTTATCGTCATCACAAGAAATAGTTGAGAACGATGTCATTGCCAATAAAGACAATCCAAATAGTGTTTTTTTCATTATATGTAATCTAAAATTTGTTAATCATCAACTCTAATAAACTCGCCTTTTTTTGAAAATTCCAAATCAAGTCCGTTTGAAATCTCCACTTCATATCCATTTTTTTGTTTCTTCACCTCTTTTACAAACGTATTTGGAAAGCTTTTATGGATATACTGGGAAATTGCTAGCGGAATAACTTGTATGGGCAAGGCGACTCCTTTCATCTCTATTTTTTCCCATTCTCCATCCGAGTTAAATTCAATTTTTGAGCCATTCTTCAAGCGTACTTCATATTCTTTTTTGATAAGATATTCTGTATCCATGATGACTGTCGTAACATCGTTTTCTGAAAAATGCTTTTTCACGAATGTCTGGGCTTTAAAAGGTAGCTTTGCAAATGATATTACTTTATCTTGCGCAGAAGCGTTCGATACAATAAATAGCAACCATATCATTACGGTTATTTTTAATAACGTTTTCATTTTTAATACATTCTTTTGATACTACAAAAATTGTATTTGATTTAGGAAAAATTTAGGAACTGGAATAATGTTATTTTATTTCTTCAGCGAAAATACATGTCTATTATCCTCAAAGCTATAATTAATCGACAACTCGGGATAGGTATCGACAATAGATTTCACGATAGCAAGTCCCAGACCATTCGATTGGCTATCCTGCGTACCTTTATGAAAACGGTTAAAAATTTTTTCTTGATCTAAAGAAACTTGATTTCCTGTATTAGTGATAGAAAGCTGATTATGTTGTATATGTACAGTTATTATTCCCCCATTGATATTATATCGTATGGCGTTTCGGAATAGGTTAGAAATCAATACAAGCGCCAGATCCTTATTCATCGATGTATCAAACACCCCATTTTCCGTCAACTGTAAGGTGATATCTTTAAAAGATAAAAAATCCTGAAAATCTGCACTGATCTCCTTTACCAATTGATTTAGATTAATCTGTTTAACATCTTTATATTGTTTATTCTCAATTCTCGAAAGCATTAACAACGCTTTATTCAAATTTACCAATCTTCGTAACGATGATTTCGAGTCCGCTAACTGTGTCAGCTGTTTTTCGGAGAGGGAGTCGTCCTCCATTAACATTTCCAATTTATTAATCGTGATGGCTAAAGGTGTTTGCAGCTCATGTGCAGCATTCTCAATAAAACGCTTTTGCTCATTAAACACTTCCTCATTCCGTCGCCACATCCGATGTATCTCCTCATCCAATTGATTAAATTCCATAATATTGGTAGATACAGGCTTTAAATAATCCTTTTTCCCAAAGCGATAAAGATTTAAATTCTCCAAAATAATTCGAAATGGGCGCCAAGCTCGTCGAAGAACCGATTCATTAATTAAATATACGCCCAAAACAAGCACAAGGTATAAAACAATGAGTGCCGTAGTCAGATTTAGTATCAAATCGTCTTCCTCGACCGTAGACGTACGGATTTCTAGATGATAAGGCTGCTGATCCGGCGCGTAGAACCCCGTACGCAATACCCGATAGGGCTCCATCTCATCGTCATAAGGCATATAGAAAAATTCATTATCCAGATAATTCTCCTCTGAAAAATCATCATCATCACCAACGGGTGTAATTCGGAACTGGTTGATGCCATATTCATTGGTTTCCAGAAGGTTCGGATCCTCGTACACCTCCCTTAGGATCAAAATCTTTTGGTTTTTCAATCCATCGTCTACATTATCGTATACCTCTTCCAGAATAAAGGCGTAAAACAATGCAGCCCAAATCGTGATAATAACGAGAAAGGCGATACTCAGATAACGTAACGTATAATTTTTAAGAGAGACTTGCATCGTATTATACCAATTTATAGCCTATGCCATAGACTGCCTGAAAGTCAACTTCTGCTTGATTGTTTTTGAGTTTTCGTCGTAAATTTTTTATTTGTGAATAGATAAAATCAAGGTTATCGGATTGATCAGCATCGTCACCCCAAACAGCCTCTGCAAGCGATGTTTTAGTAATCAGCTTTTCGGGACGTATCATGAAATAGTATAGCAAGTCGTACTCTTTCCGGTTTAGCTGAACTTCCTCTGTTCCAATAAGAACTTTACGTTCTTCCGGAAATAATTTAACATCTTTGAACTGAATGGCTTGTTCTCCATGATGGTTTCTTCGGCGGATAACTGTCTTGATACGGGCCAAAAGCTCCGCTAGATGAAAAGGCTTTGCTAGATAGTCATCCGCCCCCAATTCTAATCCCTCGACCTTATCCTCCACAGAATCCTTCGCCGAAACGATAATGATGGAGTCATCTTTTCCCAGTGTTCTCAATTCCGCTAACAGTTGCATACCTGTACCACCTGGCAGCATAATATCCAGCAACACACAGTCGTAATCATAATTAGCCAGTTTGGCGAATCCACTAGCGTAATCATTAGCGGTTTCCACGATATATTTTTCACCTTCGAGAAATGACTTCATCACATCGCAAAGGTCTATTTCATCTTCTATAATCAGTATTTTCATCGTCAAACTAAACTACAATATTACTCTTTTATCATTAATAGTTCACAAAACTTATTTTTGTTTGTTAATTTGTATCGACAAATAATTAACAGTAAGAATGAACATTTCTACTCTTTTTACGTTTGTTGATTAAAGAGGATTACAAAATAAAGTCACATAAAATTTAACAGAAAATTACTTTGAATCGATTCGGACGAATAGCTTTAAAAACAATATTATGGATTATCGGCAGTATTATTGCCCTTCTGCTATTGCTAATTTTTCTTATACGAATGCCAGCGGTTCAAAACTACGTGGTGGGCAAGGTTACGAACTATCTGGAAAAAAAGATCGGCACACCGGTTGACATCGGTTATATAAACATTACTTTTCCTAAAAAACTCGTGCTGGAAAACGTCTATTTTGAAGACCAATCCAAAGACACGTTGATTGCCGGCGAAAAATTATTGGTCGACATCAATATGTTTAAACTGTTGAAAAATACCGTTGAGATACAGCAGTTAGAATTAAAGGGTATTACGGCTAAAATAAACCGGACACTGCCCGATAGCAGTTTTAATTTCGATTACATTGTCGAAGCGTTTGCTTCGGAAGAAGAAAGTACCGCAAATGCCGATACGACTTCCGCCCTTGTTTTCGATATCAACGACGTACTTTTTGAACGTATACATTTCGTTTATCGCGACGAGGTCATTGGAACAAATGCGGACATTAGGTTAACACATTTCGACACGAAAGTAAAGAAGTTTGACCTAACCAACAATATGGCCTTTTCGATGCCCAACATTAAATTGGACGGACTAACGGCTTTAGTTAAACAGTGGGCACCAGTATCTGATGGAGAGGCTCCATCCGCGGAAGATTTTGGTATTACGGATACTTCCGTCGAGGAGTCTTCCCTACTACCGGATCTGGAGATAAAAAACCTAGACTTGAGCAATATTCTGGTGGAATATCAAGATTCGTCAGCTGCTATGGACACCCGATTTGATATTCGGAAGTTAGCGGCAGAGATCAAAGAAATGGATCTCAATAAGGAAATCGTACGTTTAGGCAAGGTTACGCTAGATGAATCTGATTCTCAAATATTTATGAGAAAAACAGCATCAACACCAACGGCTACTACAGTATCTGACACCACCTCAGATAGTAGTTCCATGAACTGGATTGTTTCGGCCGATAAATTAGACATCGACAAAACCAATATATGGTTTAGGGATGATAACGAACCGCGTATGAAGGGTTTCGACTATTTCAACATTAAAATCAGCGATTTTCTGGCAGAACTCGACGACCTTTATTTTTCCAGCGACTCTATTTCGGGCTCGTTGAAAAATCTAGCGATGGCCGATCATTCCGGTTTTTCCATCAAAAAGTTGCAAGCGGACTTCGTATATCATAATACGGGTGTGGAAATTCGGAATTTCCTTGCACAAACGCCCAAAACCACCATCCGGGATTATATCAAACTATCTTATCCATCACTAGACGCCTTAACAGAAAATCCAAGCAAAGTACTTGTAGAAGCTAACATCAACAGGTCAACACTGGACATGCGTGATATCCGTTACTTCGTACCAGATCTGGATACGATGGAGATTATGAAACCACTTTTGGCACGTTCTTTTTATATCAATGGTGCCGTAAAAGGGCGGATGGATAACTTGACTATTCCCAACATAGAGTTTAAGACATTAGATCGTACACATCTGATAGCCAGTGCCGTCATTCGCGGGTTGCCGGATACCGAAAAACTCTATATCGATTTGAATTTGAAAAAATTCACAACCGGCAGAGCGGATATCGAACGCTTGGTGGCGAAGTCCATGATGCCCGACAGCTTACAACTCCCCAACGCCATCAGCCTATCGGGAACATTCAAAGGAGGCATGTCTGGCTTCGATGCCAACATGAGCCTGGTAACCGAGAAAGGCAATGCTACAGTGAACGGTAATATGCAAATGGGGACAGATACAACATACAACGCCTATGTATCCATCGACGATTTGAATATTGGAAATATCCTAAATCAAGATTCTGTTTTGGGTATAATATCTGCAGAAGCCACCGTGGTGGGAACCGGATTGGATCCCAAAAACATGGACGCATCTATAGACGGACGCTTGAATCATTTGGATGCGATGGGATATGCCTATCGCGATATCCAACTGCACGTGGATGCTAAAGATGGTGATATCGCAGGTACGCTAAACAGTCCTGATCCCAACATACAGTTCAACATGGATTTTGCAGCAGACATGCGCAATACCTATCCGAAGGTAAACGCCACACTCATGATTGACAGCGTGAATTTGCAAAACTTGAAACTTATGGACGATGATTTTCGGTATCATGGAAAAATTGTCGCCGATTTTGAAACAGCCGACCCCGATTTCTTAAACGGTTCTTTAGACATTGTCAATTCCGCAATCGCATACAACGACGCTCGTTATACGTTAGATAGCATTTCCTTAAAGGCATTTGCAGATACCAGTAGAAATATGCTTCTTTTACGATCAGAATTTCTCCGGGCACATATGGTTGGAAAATACCAACTCACGGCACTAGCACCTGCTTTACAGGATATCGTTCGGATATACTATAATCCAAATAATGCCCCGAAAGATACGACCTCGTATGATCCGCAGAGCTTCGAATTTAGTGCAACGCTAAATCACTCTCGCTTTATACGCAACTTTCTACCAGATTTAGAAGAAATGCGTGATATAACCTTGGATGGTACGTTTAACAGCACTACACAAAATTTTATGGCCAAACTCATTGCACCAAAGATTGTATATGGGGGAACGTCTATAGAAAATGTAGGTATCGATTTAACGACATTTGATAGTACATTATATTATTCTGCACTCATCCATAAGATCAAAATGGGGAATATTGAATTGAATAATACTGTGGCAAGTGGTAGTGTAGTAGAGAATAACATCGATTTTGGTCTTTGGATAAAAGACAAAGAGGATAAAGAACAGTATCATTTAGGGGCAAAACTACAGGCTGTTGAAAGCAACTTTATGTTCAGTCTTCATGAAGACGGGTTGAAATTAAACTATGAAGACTGGAGTATTGACACGACGAATACAATTAGCTTTGGGGAACGCGGTATACATGCAAACAATTTCCGTTTAACGAATAATGGACAGGAGCTCCTTGTCCAATCACAAGATTCAATAGCGAACGCACCCATTGATGTGACGTTTAACAATTTCAGAATAGAGACCTTCGCGCAAATGTTGGCCTCGGAAATGTTCAATGTAGGTGGGGGCATCAACGGTACAGCGACCTTATCTCGCCTGGAGAGCAGCCCTGTATTTGTTTCTGACTTGACGATCGACAGGTTTTACTTCGGAAAAGACACCGTGGGTAACGTATTGGTTAAAGTAGACAACATTAAAGAAAACACATTTTCTGCTGATGTTAAAATCGAAGGAAATGGGAATGACGTACAGCTCGCAGGTGATTTTATCAGTCCACCGGAAGGACCGGCCACCCTAAACGCTACACTATCCTTGAAGCCTATGAAGATGACGACGATACAAGCATTTAGCTTGGGTTATCTGGAAGACTGCGAAGGCGATTTGGTAGGTGATTTGAAAATCACGGGAACTGTCGATGCACCGAAAATCAATGGCGGGTTGACATTCCAAAACAGTAAATTGAACGTCGCGATGTTAAATGCGGACTTCCTCATGGATAACCAAACTATACATTTCAACAACCAAGGCATACAGTTCAAAAAATTTGAAATCAAGGATATGCGCGGTAATTCGACTTTATTAAACGGCTCTATAGCTACCACCACCTATACGGATTTCAATTTCAATCTAAACTTGACCATGGACGATTTCGCCGCGGTCAATTCAACAAGAGAAGACAACGATTTATTTTTTGGGAAACTATATTTAACCTCAAATCTTCGTATACGCGGCAATTTGGATCAACCCCGGGTAGAGGGAGATATTAAGGTCAACGAGAATACGGACTTTGCACTTATTGTACCCAACGATGATCCGGGCATTGCGCAACGGGATGGTGTTGTTAAATTTGTGAATCGTTCGGATACGGCCCGCGCGAATGTGTTTGCCCGACTGGATTCGATGACGACAGCTACGCAACTGTCTGGCATGGACATTGCCCTCAATCTATCCACCGATCCGGAGGCAAAATTCAAAGTTATACTAGATGAGGGCACGCAAGATGCGCTCAACATACAAGGTATTGCCGAGCTGAACGCAACCATCGATGCAAGTGACAAAATCACCATGTCGGGAACTTACACGGTAGAAAAAGGAGATTATACATTCTCATTAGGACCGATTTCGAAGCCGTTCCTTTTCCAGAAAGGAAGCACCATCACTTGGAATGGTGACCCATTGGATGCTCGTATGGATATCACCGCCATATACCGAAGTCGCTTTCCAACATTGGAACTCGTGCAGTCACAAATCGGCGGCGAAAGTCAAAATCTCTATAAACAGCGGATTCCTTTCGATGTTAAATTAATCCTCACGGGTGAGTTATTCAAACCGGAAATTAACTTTGATATTGATCTGGACGAGAATAACGCAATCGTTTCCCAAGACGTTGTAAGTAAAGTTAATATTGCATTAGCAAACATACGTGAAGATCCGGCAGAATTAAATAAACAGGTATTTTCATTAATAGCGCTTGGTCGTTTTATGTCTGCTAATCCCTTTGAAAGTCTTTCGGGCGGTGGCGGAGCCGAAGCGATGGCCCGGAACACCGTAAGTTCGTTCTTAAGCAGCCAGTTGAACAATCTAGCCTCTGACCTTATAAAAGGAGTAGAACTTGATTTCAATCTACAATCAGAAGAGGATTATCTAACCGGGAATGCACAAACGAGAACAGATTTAAACGTGGGCGTATCTAAGATGTTATTTGATGATCGCTTAAAAGTTACTATTGGCTCCAATTTCGAAGTCGAAGGGAACACGCGTCCGGGAGAAAAAGCATCGAATATCGCAGGAGATATTTCGCTGGATTATCAACTTTCAAAAGACGGACGCTACTTTGCCCGTGTATACCGAAAAAATCAATATCAAGCTACGCTACAAGGGCAATTTGTCGAAACTGGTATAGGGTTCATTATCACGATGAGCTACGACAAATTCAAAGAACTGTTTATGAGCTCCAAAGCCTTAGAGCAATATTACAATACGGATAGTCGGAGTTTTCGGCGTCGTTTCGATGTGGAGCGGATGGAAACAGATTCTGTTTATCGGGATAGTGTACGCTACGTTATTCGGGATAGCCTCATGAAAAACAGCCCGGAGTTCCGCAAACGGGTGGAAGAACGTCAGAAACAAGAACAACTGGAACGGCAAGAAAATGATGCCGACAGTTCAGAGACAGACAGACCAACGGATTCTACCCATCGCACTATCCGAAAAGAAGAAATGGAAGAGCAGGAAGAGCAAGAAGCAGAACAGGAAAAAAAAGATTCAACGAATACACAAATAGATACTACAACAAATGCTATCCGAGACGATGAAGAGGAAAGGAGGTCGTATGAAGACTAAGTTGCATGATATCGCCATAGGCATGATCGCCATGGCTATGGTGGCTAGCTGTAATTCAACCAAATATCTTGCGGAAGATGAAAAGCTCTATAACAAAGGACATGTTGTCATCCATTCCGAAGATAGCATTCCGAAAGAACGAAAAGAAGCATTTGAAACACATCTGGAAGAAATGCTCCGCCCCAAACCGAATAAAAAGATTTTGGGTATGCGTTTCAAACTGGGTCTGTATAATATGGGAGGAGGACCAGACTCATCATCAGGTGCAATCAATAGATGGTTGAGAAAGCAAGGAGAAGAACCCGTTTTACTTAGTGATGTAAATCGGGAGTACAACGAAAATCTCTTGCGCAACCGGATGGAGAACTTTGGCTTTTTTAATGCTTATGTTACATCGGACACAACCATAGATGGGAAGTTGGCGGAGGTTATATATAACGCATTCCCCGGAAAGATTTACCGAATCGCCAAAGTTGATTTTGAAGTAGACTCGGCTACAAAGCTCGGAAAGGATATTTTAAGCACAAAATCCCAATCCTTATTGCATGTGAAGAGCAATTATAATTTAGATGTTATCCTAAATGAGCGAGACCGCATTGACAATGATTTAAAAAATAAAGGATATTATTATTTTTCACCTGACCATTTATTAATGGAAGTGGACAGCAGCCGGGGAAATCACCAAGTAGATATGTATGTCACGGTAAAGCCCGAAACACCTGAGAGAGCGAAACAACCTCAGAAAATAGGGAACATTTTTATTTACCCCAACTATCGGCAAACATCTGAGGGCTTCCAAACAACACGTCCTCGGCAACAGCAATTGTTTAACGACCAGTATTATATTATAGACCCGCAGGATACCTATCGTAAAAAAGTGTTGGCCAACCATATCTTTTTCAACAAAGGAGACACGTATACACGGTGGGAACACAATCGAACTATTAGCCATCTGGTCAATCTCAATGCGTTTAAATTTGTTAAAAATACATTTGTTGATAGTCCCGATTCGGCCAACACCATGGATGTTTATTACCATCTTACCCCCATGCAACGTAAATCGATCCGTTTCGAAGTGATTGGAAAAACGGCGTCTGTGTATAACGGAACGGAAGCTAATGCGCATTGGACACTTCGCAATGCATTTAAAGGTTTTGAAACACTTACGGTTAGTGTTTTTGGTGGCTATGAGACCCAGACAGGGGGTAGTGTAAATCTAAACTCAGCCTATATACGTTATGGGACTGAGGTTGGAATTGTATGGCCACGTTTGCTATCACCCTACAAATGGGCTCCGTCTAGACGTTATATTCCGAAAACGTATGCAAAAGTCGGTTATGAGTTTCTGAATCGTCGCAATGCCTATACACTTAATTCGCTTACGATGAATTATGGTTATAATTGGAAAGAAGATGACCAAAAGCAACACGACTTGGCGGTTGCGGAAATCATCTATGTACAACCACGTAATATTACCGATGATTATCGTGCACAAATGGATACTGTTCCGACCCTACGTCATATTGTGGATCCTCAGTTTTCTTTTGGCCCCAATTATTCCTATACCTTTACCAATTCGATGGAAGCAGCTCGTAAGCACACCTTTTATGTAAAAACAGGCTTAAATACTTCTGGAAATGTATTGGGATTGATTCAAGGAGCCAACTACGATGAAGGCGCTAAAAAGATTTTCGGAACACCTTATGCACAGTTTGTCAAAGCGGAAGCAGACTTTCGTCATTACATGAAATTGTCTTCCAGCTCCCAACTTGCCTCAAGAGTAATGGTTGGTTTGAGCCATTCTTACGGAAATTCTCGATCACTTCCCTATTTAAAGCAATATTTCACCGGCGGTCCCAACGGATTACGTGCTTATCGTGCTAGAGCCGTCGGTCCGGGGTCTGCCCTTCCCGAAAACTTAGGTGAAAATAATTTCTTTGCTGACCAAACGGGGGATTTCAAACTAGAGCTTAATACGGAATACCGGGCACAGATAGCGGGTATGCTGCATTGGGCAGCTTTTATAGACGCCGGGAATATATGGTTGCAACGAGAGGATGAAAACAAGCCGGGTGGGAAGTTGTCGAAAAATTTTTATAAAGAACTGGCAGTAGGTACAGGATTGGGATTACGTCTTGATTTGGACTTTTTAATTATCCGGACGGATTTTGCGATACCTGTACGTGTGCCCTATCGGAATCCGGGTGATCGTTGGGTATTCAAATACATCGATTTCCGTGATTCGCAATGGAGACGCGAAAACCTCGTATTTAATTTAGCTATCGGTTATCCGTTCTAGGGGAATAAAGAAAAGTTTCGTACATTTATCTACATGTCATTCTATACCAACACAAAGGAGAAAAATATGCAGACTAAAATCACGGTTATTGGAGCTGGAGCTGTGGGTGCTACCACAGCCGACAACCTTGTACGAAGAAATATTGCAGAAGAAATTGTGCTCTTGGATATCAAAGAAGGTGTAGCAGAAGGCAAAGCACAAGATATGATGCAGACAGCCGCTCTTCTCGGATTTGATTCTACCATAAAAGGAGTCACCAACGATTATACACAAACGGCAGGTTCAACAGTGGCTGTTATTACTTCCGGTATTCCCAGAAAACCGGGAATGACACGTGAGGAACTTATCGGAACGAATGCCGATATTGTCAAGTCTGTTGTCGATAACTTGGTAAAACATTCACCCGATATCATTATTCTTATCGTGTCCAACCCCATGGATACAATGACTTATCTCGCATTAAAATCGAGCGGATTGCCTAAAAACCGAATTATAGGGATGGGCGGAGCCTTGGATTCCGCACGCTTCAAATACCAGATTTCCCAAAAGCTACAAGCTTCTGCAAACGATCTAAATGCCATTGTTATAGGTGGACACGGCGATACGACAATGATTCCTTTGATACATCAAGCTACGTGGAACAGTATTCCTGTAAATAGCTTCCTTACACCAGAAGAGCAAGACGATATCGTAAAAAAAACAATGGTGGGCGGAGCGACACTTACTGCTTTAATCGGTACTTCGGCCTGGTACGCGCCCGGAGCGGCAACAGCTGCCATGGTAGAAAGTATCGTACGTGATCAAAACAGGTTATTTACGGCGTCTGTATTCTTAGAGGGTGAATATGGCGAGGAAGACATTAATATTGGCGTGCCGGTCATTGTCAATAAAAAGGGTTGGGATCGCATCGTTCCATTGGAACTATCGGAAGAGGAGAAAGCCTTGTTTAAAAATAGCGCAAATGCCGTAAGAAATATGAACCAAGTATTGAAAGATAGTAATATCATATAACACGCTTTTTTGCATGGGTTTTATTTTTATATTTCCTAAGTTTAGCCCATGCAAAAAATTCCGTTAGAAATATTGGAGCTACAAGGTGATGGTTACCATATATTGATTGATGTTTGTTTATTTGACCAACCTTTTAAAATGGTGTTGGATACTGGGGCATCAAAAACCGTTCTCGATAAAACCACACTCCTGCAATCCGGTATTCCGGAAGAAAAAATAGAGAACACTAATATTATCTCGACCGGCTTAGGCACAAATTCTATGGAAAGTTTTATTCTCGAATTGCCTACTTTCGCAATAGGCAACTGGAAAATAAAAAAATTTATAACGGCAGTACTCGACCTGAGCGCAGTGAATTATGCCTATCAGCAAATGAATCTCCCTCCCGTTATCGGGGTATTGGGAGGAGATATTCTATTTTCCTATGCTGCTCGAATTGACTATCGGAAACAACTTTTGATCTTACGAGATCGAAAAGTAAGTTGAGCTAGTGTATGTTTATTGGTATAAAATCGGCGTTCCTCCAAGCATTATGTTCGTGCAGCCTTCTCCTTGCTGTTCCAATAGGCACATTAGCGTTCGGACTAGATACACTCTCGGTTGATACCGTGTATCAGCTGAATGGTGCCGGACGATTTGTCCACCATTTGGGACTCGAACTTCGCCCAGGCTATATATTACCGAATGTTCCTTTTTATTCCGGATTTAACAATCAACGAAAACCTATTCGAAATGCGTTATCTGGACACATAAAATACGCCTTTCGATTCCCAAATGGATCATTAGGAGATAGAATTTATGCACATACCTATCAAGGAATAGGCGTGTCATTTTATAACTTTGGTAACCGACGGGAATTAGGTAATCCTAAAACGGTATATTTTTTCCAACGTTCCAATATCACGCAACTAAGCCTAAACACAGCCCTAGATTATGAATGGAATTTTGGCTTATCTACTGGTTGGAAACCACATCATTTTGTACACAACCCTTATAATATCGCAATTGGTTCCAAAGCCAATGCCTATCTGAATGCAGGCCTATATGTGCGATGGAGATTAACACCACATACCGATCTGGCAACTGGTTTAGACTTTACGCATTTCTCAAATGGCAATACAAATTTTCCAAATGCAGGGCTCAATATGCTAGGGTTAAAAATGGGTATTTTATATGATTTTAAAAAACGAGAACCCTTCACAAAACATACCAAAATCCCTGACTCTTTACGCACATCGTATCCCAAACATATTAACTATGATTTAGTTCTTTTCGGCTCATGGCGTCGGAAAGGAGTCGACGTTATGGGGCAACCTGTCGCTTCACCACATCAATATCCTGTTTTAGGCATGTATTTTGGCCCAATGTACAATATAAGCTATAGGTTTCGAGCAGGCATTTCACTCGACGCGGTATACGATGGCAGTGCCAATGTTTACACCAAGAATTATTTCTCGGCTACCATGGAAGAAAAGTTCTTTAAACCATCTTTAGATAAACAGCTGGCCGTGGGCCTATCCGCGAGGGCTGAATATATCATGCCGATTTTTACCATCGGTGTCGGTTTGGGCGGCAATATAATGCACAAAGGTGGAGATCTTCGGGGTACTTATCAAACATTTGCACTGAAGATTGCAACTACCAAAAATTCATTCTTACATATTGGCTACAATCTAAAAGACTTTCACGAACCTAACTATTTGATGTTAGGTCTAGGTTATCGATTTAAAAATAAAGCACCATCGTTGCTGTATTGATGGAGACCTGTTATATTTTCTTGAACAATCGCCGGTGAATGTGTAACCGCAAATAGGTATAAAAACCTAACGCAATAATAATACCGGCTGTTCCCATCACATAGAGCGTACTCTTGATTCCAATATATTCGGCCATTGCTCCTACCAAGAGGGTTCCAATCGGCGCAACACCCTGAAAAGCCATCACATAATAGCCTATTACCCTAGCGCGATAGCTGGGAACTGCATGTGTCTGGATATACGTATTAATAGAAGAATTTTGCATCATCATAGCAAACGCAACTATCATAGTAAATAGTAAAGCAAGAGGTAGAATACGAGCAAATGCTAATAAACAAAGCGCTGCCCCCATTAAAAAAGCAGAAAATAACACGCGATATCGCAGATTTTCACCGGTTTTTAACCTTGCCATATTGATGGCTCCGATCATCGCACCAAAACCAGCGGCACTTTCAAACCAAGAGAACGTAGATTCATCCCCTCTAAAAAGATCCTTAGCCACTGCGGGCAATAGAGATGTGTAAGGGATAACCAACAAACTCGAAAACACCAATACAATAATCAATGATGCAATATGTGGTGAACGTCGCAAATAGCTGAACCCCTCTATAAGTGCTCGCCAATTGCTTTCCTTGATAAGCTTTGATGGATCTTCTTTCACACGCATCAGAAGCAAACATATAATAACAGGTACAAAACTGATAAAGTTGATGCCAAAACATACAAACTCGCCATATTTGGTTAATAAAATACCACCAATAGCAGGCCCCACCATCCTCGCGGCATTGAAGATGGAAGAATTTAATGCTATGGCATTGGGTAAATCTCGTTTATTATCTACGAGTGATATCATTAAGGATTGACGGCTAAGTACATCGAAAGCGTTGATGACACCCTGTATAAATCCCAACATAGAAAGGATAAAAACGGTCTGCAACTGCAGTCCTACGACCAAAGTCAACACACCAGCTTGTATCATTAACCCGATCTGCGTGAGAAAAACCAATTTGTATTTCTGATGTTTATCGACAAACGAACCGACAAAGGGAGAAAGAATCAAGGAAGGCAACAAGGCGATAAATTGTACGAAACCTAACCAAAAAACAGAGTTCGTCATTTCATAAACCATCCAACTAATAGCAATCCGCTGCATCCAAGTACCTAAAAGCGATATCGCCTGACCTATGACGTGTAATCGAAAATTAGGATAAGAAAGCGATCTGAATATATCCATTAACGGCAAAAAAATGTTTTGACTAAACCTTCCCAGATTGAGAATAATATAATTACTTTTGTAACATACTTAGGTATATTATGTTTTAAAATATTTTAAATCACTATAAACAATCTAATAAAACATGAAATTTTTTATCGATACCGCGAACTTAGCACAGATCAAAGAAGCACAGGATCTCGGTGTATTGGACGGCGTAACTACGAATCCCAGCCTTATGGCGAAAGAGGGCATCAGTGGCGAAGAGAATGTAATTAATCACTATAAAGCTATCTGCGATATTGTAGATGGCGATGTAAGTGCAGAAGTTATCTCTACCGACTATGACAATATCATCAAAGAAGGTGAGGCACTGGCTGCTTTAAACCCTAAAATTGTGGTGAAAGTTCCCATGATTAAAGATGGCGTTAAAGCTATCAAATATTTCAGCCAAAAAGGCATCAAAACCAATTGTACGCTTGTTTTCTCTGCAGGTCAGGCCTTATTAGCGGCAAAAGCAGGGGCAACATACGTATCTCCATTTGTTGGACGATTGGACGATATTTCTGTAGATGGTTTAGGATTGATCGAAGAAATCCGCCTTATTTATGACAATTACGGTTTTAAAACCGAAATCTTAGCGGCTTCCGTACGCCATAGTGCACATTTATTGGGATGCGCCAAGATTGGAGCGGATGTGATGACAGGGCCATTATCTGTTATCCTTTCTCTATTAAAGCATCCATTAACCGATAGTGGATTGGCACAATTTTTAGCCGACCACGCGAAAGCGGCAGGAAAATAAGAAGGATTTATTTCCGCAGAAAAAGCCTCTTCAGATATCATTTGGAGAGGCTTTTTTATTTTTTTAACGCTTTATGTTTCCGGTCATAAAACAACCCTAATTTCCATCTTAAATTTGTTTAGAAGCGCCGACTAAATAGAGGAGCTCCGCATTCTTAGACAAAACAACAGTTATGGAAAAATATGTGATCAAGCGAAATGGAGTTTATGCGCTCTTGGAAATCTATAAAATACAGGACGCTATCCAGAAAGGTTTTCAAAGCGTATCTTATCCTATCGATGATCGCGTATTCGAGCGGGTATTAACGAACTTGCGCGAACAAGAAGTATGGGCCGTCGAAGATATACAGAATATCATTGAAAGGCAGTTTTATGAGCTCGGCTATTTTGATGTCATGAAATCCTTCATGCTCTATAGGCATACACGCAAGTTGCAGCGGGAACACGTTGACCAGTTTAATGAGGATACGACTTATGTAGACAGCAGTCAAACTGTAGAAGAATACATCCGACAAAGAGATTGGCGCATTAACGCAAACGCGAACACCTCCTATTCCAATGCAGGCTTGATTAACAATACTGCGGGAAAAATTATTGCGAACTATTGGCTAGATAAAATTTATAATAAAGAGGAAGGCTATGCACACCGCAATGGTGACATCCATATTCATGATCTAGATTGCCTAACCGGCTATTGTGCAGGCTGGAGCCTGCGGGCACTACTTGATGAGGGGTTTAACGGTGTGCGGGGACGTGTGGAGAGCCGACCTCCCTCTCATTTTCGTGAAGCATTGGGGCAGATGGCGAATTTTCTCGGCATCCTCCAAAGTGAATGGGCGGGAGCACAGGCCTTTAGTTCTTTTGACACCTACCTCGCTCCTTATGTTTTTAAAGATCAACTGGCTTACCGTGATGTACTAAAAGCGGTACGCAGCTTTGTGTATAACCTCAACGTACCCGCACGGTGGGGACAATCGCCATTTACTAACATCACGTTGGATTGGAATGTGCCGGAAGATTTAAGAGAGCAGATCCCCACTAGAGCAGGACAACATCTTTTTGCGAATGTTCGGAGCCAACAACTCACCAATCTTGCCCAAAAACGTGGTGTGACACGTCTGGAAGATCTTTGTTACCGGCATTTTCAGACAGAAATGGACATGATCAATAAAGCGTACTATACTGTGATGACCGAAGGAGATGCCAATGGACAACCTTTCACCTTCCCTATCCCTACCGTTAACATCACGGAAGATTTTGATTGGCATAGCGAGAACGCCTATTTGCTTTTCGAAAATACAGCAAAGATCGGATCCTCCTATTTCCAAAATTTTATGGGTAGCCAATATATTATTGATGCCAATGGACAGAAAGTCGAGAACCCCGAAGCCTATAAGCCGAACGCCGTGCGCAGCATGTGCTGTCGTTTACAATTAGACCTACGCGAACTCCTCAGACGAGGAAACGGGCTATTCGGAAGTGCGGAGATGACGGGAAGCATTGGCGTAGTTACCATCAACATGGCAAGGTTAGGTTATCTCTATGCTCACCAGAAAGAGAAATTATATGAACGTCTTGATCAACTATTATTGGTAGCAAAGTCTACCTTAGAAAAAAAGCGAAAGTTTATCCAAGAGCTATATGATAACGGTTTATTTCCTTATACCAAACGCTATCTAAGCCATTTTCGTAACCATTTTTCGACCATTGGTGTCAATGGTATGAACGAAATGATCCGTAATTTTAGTGGCGACGGCGAGAATATCGTGAGCGATTGGGGAATAGCTTTTGCTTCCGATCTCCTGGAACATATACGTCGGCGCCTTCGCTTATTTCAAGAAGAGACCGGAAATCTTTATAACTTGGAAGCCACTCCTGCTGAAGGGACAACCTATCGCTTCGCAAAGGAAGATAAAAAAAGATTTCCAGCGATTCTTCAAGCCGGAGCAGGTAAACATATCTATTATACGAACAGCTCCCAAATTCCAGTGGACTATACAGAAGATCCCTTTGAAGCCCTTCTACTACAGGACCAGCTCCAATGTAAATACACGGGGGGTACGGTACTCCACCTCTACATGAACGAACGCATCAGCTCGCCGGAAGCGTGTCGAGCGTTTGTACATACCGTAATTTCTAACTTCAAACTTCCGTACATCACGGTTACACCAGTATTCAGCATCTGTCCGGTACACGGCTACCTTACAGGTGAACACGAATATTGTCCACAATGCGATGACATGATTATTTCTAACCATCAACATATATAATACACATGACACACAACACCGAAAAAGAATTGTTGATTTTGCAGCAAAACCAACAAAAACGCAGTAAATGCCTAGTCTATACCCGCGTTATGGGATATCACAGACCAGTTGAAAGCTTTAACATTGGTAAAAAAGGAGAGCATCGTCAGCGCAAGCATTTTAAAGAGCAGCATGATTAAACCCATTTACAGTATTACACCTTTCACATTACTGGATTATCCAGATCATCCAGCCTGCATTCTTTGGTTTGCAGGCTGCAATATGCGTTGCCTGTACTGCTATAATCCGGATATCGTCTTGGGAAAGGGTAAACTCTCTGTTGAAAATGCCCGGGATTTTCTGCAATCTCGTAAATCGTTATTACAAGGAGTCGTCTTCAGCGGTGGCGAATGTACCCTACATCCCAGCTTAATACCACTTGCCCGCATAGCTAAAGAACTGGGCTATCGGATAAAAGTGGACACCAATGGTAGCCAACCCTATATTCTAGAACAATTGTGGCAAGAGGGTTTGCTTGATTATGTCGCGCTAGACTTCAAAGGAATTGGCCAAAAGCATCGTAATATTACCTTATCCGATACGTTTGCTTCCTTTGCAAACAGCTTGACAGTTTTACAAAAAAAAGCTATTCCTTTTGAAGTGCGGACCACCTGGCATGCCAATCTGCTATCTGTTGAAGATATGGATACTATGGTGACCTATCTAGAACAACAAGGATATGAAGGAAAATACTTCATTCAATATTTTAGGAATGGTGTTAAAACACTATCTCCACTTCCATACACAAACAGCCGTCTCGATCCTATTCGATTGTCCACCGAGAAGATTAAAGTCGAAATCCGTACAACATAACGGTAGAAATCGGATATCCTATCTCCCGTCGGATAAACGATAGGTGTTAAAAAAAATCCGTAAATTTACACCTATCATGACGAATGAAAAAACAGAAAAAAACAAAGACTTCACGGAACTTCTACGGGAAAATGGGTTAAAAGTAACCTCCCCAAGATTGCGTGTTTTAGAAGAAATAACGCACAAAGAAGCAGCCATATCCCAACCGGACTTAGAAAAAATAGTGGGAAAGGACATTGATCGAGTAACCCTATATCGCATTTTATCGAGCTTCGAAGAAAAGGGAATTGTACATAAAATCTTTGATTTAAATGGGACAGCCACCTATGCAATGTGTAGTTCCAACTGTACCGAAAACCATCATCACGACCAACATGTTCACTTCATTTGTTCTATCTGCAACAGTGTATATTGCCTTAACGAAGTAAGCCTTCCGAAGATTACTTTACCGCCCCATTTTGCACTACATTCTCTTGCGATAAATGCTGTCGGATTGTGTGCAAATTGCCAAAAAGAGAACTAAATATTCTTGCGAAATACATTTTTTAAGCAAACTGCTTTCTGCATTCAGAAAGCATTTTTTTATCAAAAAACACCAATTAAAACCCTAAAAATAATTTTCATAAATTTTAACAAAAAATACATAAAACACTCATTTCAAAATATTTACAACAGATAAATGAAATTAAAAATACAACTAAATATATTTATTCAGCGCCTCAAAAAATCGACTTTCTTACACCAATCCTCATCTATTTACTAGAAAACAGTCATCATATAAACTATTATTTATCAAAAGAAATAATAAAAACAACATAATCAACATATTAACAAAGGTAAAATAAACTATAAAAACACTTTCATAAAAATGAAACAAACACTTATTTTTTTGGCAGACGTAAAGAACATTTTTTATGTATCTTAGTTTATATAAATAAAACATTGGCGCTCGCTCCATTGGAAGGCGGGTATCTTCTTCCCTCTTGCCAAATTCCAACAATAGGAAGAGTAGGTATCAAGCCATAATTTGAAACATATGAGACAAAAAAAAGAGAACACATACAAAGAAGTTCTAACACACCTTATCGTAGATATATTTGAAAAATCAAACAACACCCCTTCTAACTATAAACAGGTAGCCGCCAAACTCAACCTTAGCGATACAGAATCAAAAAATGCGATTGCGGAGATTCTTTCTGACGAATCCAAATCCGGCAAATTCCTGCAAGTAGAACGAGGCAAGTTTAAGTTACGTCAGTTGAATGTTTACATCCAAGGCAAGGTTGATATGACAGCTGATGGTTCGGCCTATATTGTTCCAGAAGATGAACTTGAAAATGACATCCATATTGCTCCTCGGAAACTGAGGCAAGCGCTCCATAATGACATCGTCAAAGTACACGTTTACGAACGTAGAAAAGGTCGGAAGCGAGAAGGGGAAGTCGTGGAGATTATCCAACGCGCGAAAACGGATTTTACCGGTACGATAGACATCGCTAAATCATATGCATTTTTCCTCCCCGACGACAGAAAGATGATTCATGATATATTCGTTCCGCTAGACAATTTAAACGGGGCACAACATGGAGAAAAAGTCGTTGTCTCTATTATCGAGTGGCCGAAGAATGCTAAAAATCCGATCGGAAAGGTCAAAAGCATTTTAGGTAAAAAAGGAGAGAACGATACGGAAATGAATGCTATCCTTGCGGATTTCGGCTTTCCATTATCTTTTCCTCCCGCGGTGGAAGCGGAGGCAAATGCCATTCCAGAGCAAATACCCACTGACGAGATAAAGAAAAGGCGTGATTTTCGTGATATACTTACGTTCACGATAGACCCTTTTGACGCAAAGGATTTTGATGATGCTATTTCATTCCAAACGCTGGATAATGGAAATTACGAAGTGGGAATACATATTGCCGATGTTTCCCATTATGTACACCCAGATTCGTTATTAGATAAGGAAGCTTTTGAACGGGGTACTTCCGTATATTTGGTTGATCGTGTTATCCCCATGCTTCCTGAACGTTTGTCAAATGGTGTCTGTTCATTGCGACCACATGAGGACAAGCTGTGCTTTTCGGCTGTATTCGAAATGAACGACAAAGCAACTATCTTAGACCAATGGTTCGGCCGTACGGTCATCAAATCCAATCGCCGTTTTAGCTATGAGGAAGCGCAAGACGTTATTGAAACAAAACAAGGAGACCACGCACCCGAAATCCTTAAACTGAACGAACTCGCCCACATCTTACGAGAGCGTAAGTTTAAAAATGGGGCCATCAGCTTCGAAAGTGAAGAGGTAAAATTCCACTTGGATGAAAAAGGGAAGCCCTTAGGTGTTTATACCAAGGAGCGGAAGGACGCTCATAAGCTTATAGAAGATTTTATGTTGCTTGCCAACCGAAAGGTTGCCGAATATATCGGAAAGCAGGGAAAAGGCAAAAATAAGCTGACGTTCGTCTATCGGTTCCATGATACCCCGAACCCAGAAACGTTGACGACTTTTTCACAATTTGCTTTGCGATTTGGACACAAACTCACGATCAAAACCGATAAAGAGGCCGCTAAATCATTAAACGCCCTCCTGACAAAAATCGAGGGAGAGCGAGAGCAGAACCTGTTAACGACACTGGCCATCCGTTCTATGGCAAAAGCTATTTATACCACCAAAAGCACGAGCCATTATGGACTTGCTTTCGATTATTATACCCATTTCACCTCCCCTATCCGTCGTTATCCCGATGTGATGGTACACCGATTGTTACAATTCTATTTAGACGGTGGCAAGAAAATCAACGCGGAGCATTATGAAAAAATGGCGGAGCATTCCTCGCAAATGGAAAAAAGAGCTGCTGAAGCCGAACGTGCCTCTATTAAATACAAGCAAGCCGAGTTTCTGGAAGACCAGATTGGCGTAGAATACACCGGGATCGTATCAGGCGTCACGGAATGGGGTATGTATGTAGAAATCCAGGAAAATAAATGCGAAGGCATGGTACGGCTACGGGATATTACGGACGATTTCTATACACTGGACGAAAAAAACTATGCTATCATCGGCCAACGGAAGAAAAAGAAGTATCAATTGGGTGACGAGGTACGCATCAAAGTAAAGAAGGTAGATCTGGAAAAAAGACAGATTGATTTTACGTTAGTATCATAAAGGAAGCGGTTATTTCTTGCCCTATGCAAAGTATTATTCCCCAAATTGCTTTTAGCTTAGCAGAAAAAGAATAATATGAAAAGAGATAAAATCATCTTTTGGTCGGCAACAATTTTTATTTTCTTGTTTGAAGCTGTTATGCCCCTTAGTTCAGTCATTTTTGTCCCCGATCAATTCAATGTCGGTACAAAACCGTTAGGGTATCCTGATTATTTCGCATACGCACTTATGGTCTGTAAAGTATTGGGAGCAACTGCGCTGGTTATTCCTAGTTTACACCCCAAAATAAGAGAATGGGCATATGCAGGCCTGACTTTTAATTTAATTTTTGCCGCCCTAAGCCATATAGTAGTAGATGGTAACATCGGCTTCATTTTATTGCCGATTATCATCGGAGCTATACTTGCAGTTTCTTATATCTATAATCAAAAGGTAAATCGTCATTTAATCGCACAACTATGATGTAGCAAAAAAAGATATTATACGTTTAGTTTAGAAACCCATATAATATGAAAAGATGCTATCTATTTTTAACAGCTATTTTACTGATAGTTACCGCCTGTACAAAAGATGAAGCTCCAACCGACACTTCGGAATGTGTTGTACGTATGAAAGAATTGTATAAAGCAGAATTAAAATGTACAAAAAAAGATGCTATGGAAGTAAATCTATATTCTGGTTTATATAAAAATGAGCTAGTCTATTTTACGATGACCATGTGCCCCAACTGCAACACCGTTCCGCCCTCTTCCGGCTACACCTGCGGAAATAAAAAGGTAGATTTTAATAATTTTGGCAATGTCAGTGATATAAAACAAGTGTATAATAGTTGTACAAAAGAATTTACGGAATAATATATTTTCTACCGATTATCTGCAAAGAATAAATTTTTCTGTAGGAATGTCGTTTTCCTCTCCTATAAAACAGCTTTTGAATCCAAATTTTTCTAAAAGTCGTTTCGAGGCAACATTATCGGGGTCTATAACCCCGATAATATTATCTTTAGGTGCTATTTCTGCAGATTTTCCCAAAAGTTTTTTACATATTTTTGTTCCGAAGCCCTTTCTCCAATAGGCATATTTCAAAAGATATCCTATTTCTAACATCGAACGGTCGTATTTGTATCTTACAAGTTTACAATCTCCAATCAGTCCATGATTATGATCTATAACTTTAAAATATCCCAATAAGTTCTCCTCTTCGTTAATCTGCATGATAGAAGTGAATTTTTCTCTTGCTTGTTTTTTCGACATCCCGTTTCCGGTAATGTATTTCATGACCTGATCATCCGCCACTATAGAATAATAGTCGTCAAAATCTTTTCTCGTGTATTTTAGAAGCTGAAGCATATAGAACTTTTATCAAAGTAAAATTATATATAATTTAGAAATTACATTATTCGAACATTCGAAACTCCGATTCTAAACTATAGAATATTTAGTTTTGCAATTGTAAAAAATAAAGAACAAGCAAATTTCAAGATATGCATTTTTTAGATATTGCCAAAAACAGATATAGCACAAAAAAATATAATCCAAACGAGAAATTATCAGAAGATATCGTTCAACAATTAACGCAAATCTTGCGGTTAAGCCCTTCCTCCATCAATAGTCAGCCGTGGAAATTTACGATTATCTCCGATACAAAAGTCAAAAGTGAGCTAGCAGCCGTATCCTACCACAATTTGGAAAAAATCAATCAGGCGAGTCATTTGGTTGTATTCAGTGCAATTGACAACGTAGAAAAATTTGAGAACGAGAACCTCTCGCAATTACCAGAAGCTGCGGTAAATTATTATCACCAACTCGTAAAACCACTAGGCGAAGCCGGCATCAGAAATTGGATGCAGCACCAAGTTTACCTTTCGTTGGGCTTTTTCCTAGCAGGCTGCGCAAGCATGGGCATTGATTCAACACCTATGGAAGGCATCCAACCGGACAAGTACAACGAAATATTGAAATATGATGGATATACGGCGTTATTCGCGGCTGCGATAGGTCATAGAGATGTAGCAGATTTTAACCAGCCTACGCTCAAACCAAAATTCCGACGACCGTTAGAAGAGGTAATAGATCATATGTAATTACCTCCCAAAAGCGAAATAAGCTGTCAATGCATGCTTCTTCCCTTTCAGCCAATTGGAGACCATCTCCATTCCTGTAATAGAAAAAGTAATACCATTGCCACCAAATCCTAACACGAAATAAGAATTTTTAAAATCTGGATGAACACCGATATAAGGTAACCCGTCCTTGGTTTGACCAAAAGTACCTGCCCATGCAAAATCCGTATAAAAAGGGACATGAGGCAAGTATTTTTCAAATGATTTGCGTAGTTTCTGCCCTTTTTGAGCTATTAATGCATCCCGTTTTGAGGGATTCCGAAATTCCTCATCTTCACCGCCTATAAGCATTCTGTCATCATCCGTCGTCCGCATATAATGATAAGGCGCCGCGGTATTCCATAACAATAGATCCTGATAACGTTTACTTTCCTTCGGCATCATCTCCGAAACGATGGCATACGTACTGATAAGATCAACAAACTTCTCCTTGATCATGGTTGCACTTTCATACCCTACACAGTACACTATCCTTTTACATTTGATTTTGATTCCCGTCGCTAGAACTATCTCATTATGGCGGGCATGATGTTTTACCATAGCGAGCTCTGTTTTATCGTATACTTCCAGGCCCTTTTTTGTATTATAGCTTAGAAGCTCGTGAACAAATAAGAAGGCATCTATGCTAGCCCCTTGTTTAGATAATATTCCTCCGTAAGCTTTTTGTAAACTATAGTTTTTGCATATGTCACTCTCCGTCATCCATTGCACGTCAAACCCCACTTTCTTTCGGGCTTCAAATTCCTGGGTTAGCCACGCCACATCCTTTTTTAATGCTGCAAAATAAAGTGAATCCTTCTTTATAAAGCCTGCTTTGGATTTTATTTTATGCGCGATTTCGCCCAGTTGGTCTATAGCACGAGAACATGCTTTGTAGCTCGCGACAGCACCTTTTGGGCCAACCATTTCAATTAGTTTGTACAAAGGTGTATCAATTTCATATTGGAGCATGGAAGTTGTGGCAGATGAGCTTCCATTTGCAATTTCTCGCTTATCAATCATCACTGTCCTAAAACCATCCTGTACGCATTGATGGGCAATCAAACTACCCGTTATTCCTCCACCAACAACCAAAACATCACATGAAATATTTTCCTTTAACGATGGGTAACTTTTGATCACACCATTTTTAATTAGCCAGAATGGCTCATTAGATTTTAAGTCCATTACTATCGATTTATAACCTATAACAAAATTATAAATCAATAGTTTGAGGGGTGTTTCTGTACAAATGTTAAGCCGAGTCTAATCTATCCAAACTGACCATGAATATAATTGGCCGTCATTTCATTTTCCGGAGATCCAAAAATCTTCTGGGTAGGCCCTTCTTCTTTGATTTCTCCTAGATACAAGAATACGGTTTTGTCTGCTATACGCTGTGCTTGCTGCATATTGTGCGTCACAATCACAATGGTATATTTCTTTTTGAGGTATACAATCAATTCTTCAATTTTCAACGTACTGACAGGGTCAAGTGCTGAACAGGGTTCATCCATAAGAATCACTTCCGGTCTTAAAGCCACAGCTCTGGCAATACATAAACGCTGTTGTTGCCCTCCGGATAGACGCGTGGCAGGCATTTTCAAATCATTTTTAACTTCCTCCCATAGAAAAGCTTCCCGCAAGGCTTTCTCCACAATAGATTTGTCACACGGAAGGTTATTGATACGCAATCCATAGGCAATATTCTCATAGATACTTTTGGGAAAAGGATTCGCTTTCTGAAAAACCATACCGATCCGCTTACGGATTTGTGTAACCGGAACGGATTTGGCGTATAGATCAAGATCCTCCAACTGCAGTGTGCCTGTTATTTTGGCATCAGGGGAGAGATCATGCATCCTGTTAAAAGAACGCAGTAAAGTACTCTTTCCACAGCCTGAAGGACCAATTAGTGCGGTTATTTCATGTTCTACAAATTGAATATCGATATTTTTCAGCACCTCTTTGGCCCCGAAACTTATATTAAGATTTTTAGCAGATAACTTCGTTTTCATATTCATACTATTTTACATCTCCGTTGCATTTTTTCTATACTTAAAACGGATATAGAAGGCTGTTAAATTCATAAAAAACACAACAATAATTAATACTAGTGCTGTTCCATAGGCGATAGGCCTTACCTCCTCAATGGATTGATGCTGTGTGGAAAGCATGTAGAGATGATAGGGTAATGCCATAAATTCTTGGTTCAAATATCCACTAGAGCTATTGATATAGAATGCCGCGCCCGTAAAAAGGATCGGCGCAGTTTCTCCCGCAGCTCGCGACAGCGTAAGTACGACGCCGGTCAGTATGCCTGGCATAGCAGAAGGCAATACCACATCTTTAATCGTTTCAAATTTTGTTGCACCCACAGCCAATGCAGCTTCGCGCGTACTATTCGGGATGCGCATCAACGCTTCCTCCGTCGTAGTAATAATATAAGGTAAGGAAAGCAACCCCAATGTAAGCCCCGCAGCAAGCAACGAGGTTCCCAATTGGAGCGCCTGCACAAATAAGGCTAATCCAAATAACCCATAAATGATAGACGGAACACCCGAAAGATTACGGATAGAAGCCCGGATTGTCCGTGTTAACCAGTTATCTTCCGCATATTCGTTGAGATATATAGCACAACACACACCAAACGGAATGGCGAACAACGCCGTAAGAATAGTTAACATGACCGTACCGATAATAGGTGTCAAAATTCCGCCTTTAGTCATCCCTTCACTAGGAACCTTCGTAACAAAATCCCAAGACAATTGCCCCGCTCCTTTGGAAACAATTTCCCAAATGACAACGATCAAAAAGAAGCACACCAAGACGGTGCTTATCAATAATGTCCCCCATTCTATGACGGTGGATAGTTTAGACGATTTAAACAGCATGGTATTTCCTAAAACGGTTAATAAAATATTCGCCCAACATATTCGCGGCCAATGTCATTAAAAATAACACGGTAGCGATAGCGTAAAGGGCAAAATAATGTGTGGTTTGATACGGAACCTCTCCCATTTCTATGGCGATTGTTGCTGTCATGGTCTTGACAGAGTCGAACATACTCGTCGGTAAAATAGAGGCATTTCCAGTTGCCATCAAAACGGTCATGGTCTCCCCAATAGCTCTACCGACACCCAACATGATAGCAGCAATGATGCCCGGTGCAGCTGCCGGAATAATTACTTTACGCAGGGTTTGCCATTTGGTCGCTCCTACTGCGTAACTTGCTTCTTTGTATGTTTTCGGAACAGCGTGTATAGCGTCTTCCGCTATCGTGATAATGGTAGGCAGCGCCATAACGGCCAGCAAAATAGCACCATTTAACGCATTCAAACCGTTAGAAAGATCAGCTAAGTTTGCAATACCCGGACTGACGACAACAATGCCTAAGAAACCAATGACAACAGAAGGAACTGCCGCCAGCATTTCAATAGCAGGTTTCAACAAATTTTTTACACGTGGCGAGGCGTATTCTGCAATATAAGCAGCCGTACCTATTCCAAGCGGAATAGCAATCAACATTGCACCAAAGGTTACGATCGTTGTACTCATCACTAAAGGCAACATGCCATACTTTGGAATTGCTGCTGTCGGGCTCCATTCCATACCAGTAATGAAGTCTAACGGTTTTACATCCATAAAAAACGAAAAGGAGTTGTAGACCAACATAGCCAAAATCCCCCCTAATAGCGCCAAAACTAAAAGTCCAGTTCCTTTAAACACTACCTTGAAAAGAATATCTAGGGATAAACGGGTTCTATATTTCATCCTGTTGATTATTTAATATATAATATCCATGATCTTCGATGAGCTTTCTACCTGTGGCGCTCCTTTCAAATGCAATAAACGGACGAACCTTCTCCCAAGATTCTGCCAATACGAATTGGTATAACGGGCGTTGAAAAAAATAGATCCGCTGATTAATCGCCTCATCATCTAATGGCGAAATAGCCTTTTCTCCTTCTTTTTCAATGATCTTTAATACTTTGATACCCTGAGACACAGGGTCGTCAGCGACATAGCCTGCTCCTACATATCCGATTCCTGTCCTATCAGCTTTAACACCCTCGATAATTTGTGCATTCCCGGTCATTTCTTTAGCTGCATTCGAAAATTCGATAGCCAGCTTCTTCTTGATAAATGAGTGCGTACCTGAACTACTCTGACGGCCATAAATGTTAATCGGATAATTTGCATCAATCAATTCGGACCAGTTTGTAATATTACCACTTAAAATTTTGCCTAACACTTCTACCGTTACTTCTTCTATTGGCAGATCTTTGTGAACGACGAAAGCAGTAGCGTCTTCCGCAAAAATGACGGTCTTGAGCATAATATTTTTTTCGCTGAATTGTCGCTGCTCCTCTTCGGAAAGTGGTCTGGAAGAATTCGCAATATCTGCCTGCCCGTTTAAAAGAGAGGTTATACCCAGTCCTGATCCACCGCCGGAAATGGCAATACTAAAATTAGGATCTTGTTCCGTGAACTTCTCAGCAAGGTTAACCGCAAGATTAACCTCCGTGTCTGAACCTTTCATTTTTATAGCGTTGCTGCCATTACTGCACGAAATACATAGCCCTATGACAACGAACCCTACCAGTGAAAACAATTTTATTGGCATCTGTTTCATCGGTACAAAAATGAATAACAGATATTAACAAATTGTTAACTCTATATTACCGTGTTATCTTATTTTGTATTTAATGTATAGATTATGTAAAAATTATGTTAAGGATCACTAGTTTTTCGAGGTGCCGGCATAAAAAAGCTATCGTTATATACAATGGTAGTTTATTCTTATACGAAGTCTCTTTAAGTGTATAAAAAAACCGACCTATGTAAATCTTTTGTATGATGAATCAAACAAAAAATTTGCAGAACTTCGTAAAAAACAAAACCTAACCCTGCTGTATGGGGCAGAGAATGAACAGGTGAATCATGCTGTAGTGCTGGAGAAAGTTCGGCATCAGATGAAATAGAAGACAATCTTGCTTGTGGCAATAAAATTTTATGTATCAACTATTTAATATTCAAACCAGAATCATTATCTTTGCGGACTTTAAAAAATTAATTTTAACAAATTAAAAACAAAAACAGGTAAATGCCTACTATTCAGCAATTAGTTAGAAAAGGTAGAGTAGCTCTGGAAGACAAGAGTAAGTCTCCAGCGTTGGACTCATGTCCACAGCGAAGAGGTGTGTGTACGCGTGTATACACGACTACCCCTAAAAAACCAAACTCAGCAATGCGTAAAGTCGCTCGTGTACGTCTTACCAATGGTAAAGAGGTGAATGCTTACATCCCTGGTGAAGGACACAACTTACAAGAGCACTCTATCGTGTTAATCCGTGGCGGTCGGGTGAAGGACTTACCAGGTGTTCGTTACCACATTATCCGTGGTGCTTTGGATACTTCTGGTGTTAACGGTCGTAACCAACGTCGTTCTAAATACGGAACTAAGCGTCCTAAACCAGGACAAGCTGCAGCTCCGGCAAAAGGTAAAAAATAATTAAACGGAGGAAAAGAAAATGAGAAAATCAAAACCAAAAAAGAGAATCATTTTACCTGATCCAAAGTTTAATGACGTTCAGGTAACACGTTTCGTAAACAACATGATGGTAGACGGTAAGAAATCTATCGCTTATTCCATCTTTTACGATGCAGTAGAAATAGTAGAACAAAAAACACAAGAGAACGGTTTAGAGACTTGGAAAAAAGCGTTGAACAACGTAATGCCTGCTGTAGAGGTTAAATCTCGTCGTGTGGGTGGTGCCAACTTCCAAGTTCCTATGGAGGTACGTCCAGAGCGTAAAATCGCTTTGGGTATGAAATGGTTAATTTCCTACTCTCGCAAACGCGGTGAAAAAACCATGCGTGAAAAACTAGCAGGAGAAATCATTTCCGCTTCTAAAGGCGAAGGTGCTGCTGTGAAGAAGAAAGAAGATACGCACAAAATGGCAGAAGCAAACAAAGCGTTTTCACACTTCAGATTCTAATATCATGAAATTGATTACACAGCTATAAGGGATTACACAGATGGATATTATTGAAGTCTGTGTAATCCTTTTTTGATCTGTGTGATTTCATTTAAAAACAAAATGGCAAAAGATTTAAGTTTAGTAAGAAATATTGGTATCGCTGCACACATCGATGCTGGTAAAACAACAACAACAGAACGTATTTTATTTTACTCTGGTGTTAACCACAAATTAGGAGAAACTCACGAAGGTTCTGCTACAACTGACTGGATGGCACAAGAGCAAGAGCGTGGTATCACGATTACTTCTGCTGCTGTTACTGTATTCTGGAACTATCGCAACAAGAAATATCAAGTAAACGTTATCGACACGCCTGGCCACGTGGACTTTACCGTAGAGGTAAACCGTTCATTGCGTGTATTGGATGGATTGGTATTCTTGTTCTCTGCAGTTGACGGTGTTGAACCACAATCAGAAACGAACTGGCGTTTAGCTGATGGCTATAAAGTACCTCGTATCGGTTTCGTAAATAAAATGGATCGTTCAGGAGCTGATTTCTTGAAAGTTGTAAAACAAGTAAAAGAAATGTTAGGTTCTGACGCTGTTGCATTGCAATTGCCTATCGGTGCGGAAGATGATTTCGAAGGTGTAGTTGACTTGATCAACAACCGCGGAATGGTGTGGAACAAAGAAGATAAAGGGATGACCTTTACAGAAGTTCCTATCCCAGACGATATGGTTGACGAGGTGGCAGAATACCGTGAGAAATTATTGGAGGCTGTCGCTTCTTACGACGAATCATTGATGGAGAAATTCTTCGATGATCCGAATTCATTGACTGAACGCGAAATCCTTGATGCTTTGCGTAAAGCGGTATTAGATAACGCGATCGTTCCTATGGTATGTGGTTCATCTTTCAAAAATAAAGGTGTACAAACCATGCTTGATTTGGTGATGGAATTATTACCTTCTCCATTAGATATCGAAGCGGTTAAAGGTACTGACCCGCGCAACGAAAACGAAATCGAGCGTAAACCATCTGAATCTGAACCTTTCGCAGCTTTAGGATTTAAGATCGCTACCGACCCATTTGTTGGTCGTCTATGCTTTATTCGTGCATACTCCGGTATATTGGAAGCAGGTTCTTATGTTTTGAACACTCGTTCTGGTAACAGAGAACGTATTTCCCGTATCTTCCAAATGCACGCCAACAAACAAAACCCTATCGAGCGTATCAGTGCGGGCGATATCGGTGCCGTAGTTGGTTTTAAAGATATTAAAACAGGTGATACGCTTTGTG
Source organism: Sphingobacterium corticibacterium (assembly GCF_004208525.1). Lineage (GTDB taxonomy): Bacteria > Bacteroidota > Bacteroidia > Sphingobacteriales > Sphingobacteriaceae > Sphingobacterium > Sphingobacterium corticibacterium. Next base: position 1,911,275 of record NZ_SGIT01000001.1, read on the forward strand.
ATGAAAAGAACCCTATCGTTCTAGAATCTATGGTATTCCCTGAGCCTGTAATCGGTTTGGCAATTGAGCCGAAAACACAAGCTGACGTGGATAAATTAGGTATCGCATTAGGTAAACTAGCAGAAGAAGACCCTACATTCGTTGTAAAATCAGATGAAGAAACTGGTCAAACAGTTATCTCTGGTATGGGTGAGCTTCACTTGGATATTTTGATCGACCGTTTAAGACGTGAGTTCAAAGTTGAAGTGAACCAAGGTGCTCCACAGGTGGCTTACAAAGAGTCTATCAACGGAACAACAGAACACCGCGAAGTGTACAAAAAACAATCCGGTGGTCGCGGTAAGTTCGCGGACATCAAAGTGGTTGTTTCTCCGGCTGACGAGGACTACGATCTATCAAAATCACCGCTTCAATTCGTAAACGAAATCGTGGGTGGTGCTATTCCAAAAGAATACATTCCTTCGGTACAGAAAGGATTTGACGTATCTATGAGTAATGGTGTATTGGCAGGTTATCCACTTTCAGGCATGAAAGTTCGTTTGATCGATGGTTCCTTCCACGCGGTCGACTCCGACTCGCTATCATTCGAATTGGCGGCGAAAATGGCATACCGTAATGCTTTACCTAAATGTTCTCCTGTATTGATGGAGCCTATCATGAAGGTCGAAGTATTGACTCCGGAAGAAAACATGGGTGATGTCATGGGTGACTTGAACCGTCGTCGTGGTCAGATGCAAGGTTTGGATACACGTGGTGGTGCACAAGTTATCAAAGCGCACGTACCTCTTTCGGAGATGTTTGGTTATGTAACGCAATTGCGGACGATTACTTCTGGTCGTGCAACTTCTACCATGGAGTTTGACCACTATGCAGAAGCACCTCGTAACGTACAAGACGATGTAATCGCGAAATCTAAAGGTAAGATCAAATCTATCGAAGACTAAGAATAATTTACCGATCACTGGTTGTGAATAGCTCTAATCAGTGGTCATATTTAAATACATAAAAATGAGCCAAAGAATCAGAATTAAATTGAAATCTTACGATTACAACTTGGTAGACAAGTCGGCTGAGAAAATCGTAAAAACAGTAAAACCTACAGGTGCAGTTGTCAGCGGTCCTATTCCACTGCCTACAGAGAAAAAAATCTATACAGTTTTACGTTCACCACACGTTAACAAAAAAGCACGTGAGCAATTCCAATTGTGTGCGTACAAAAGATTGTTGGATATCTATTCTTCCAACTCTAAAACTGTTGATGCGTTGATGAAACTTGAATTGCCTTCAGGCGTTGAAGTGGAAATCAAAGTGTGATAGATTTCAGTTAAACAAAAATAGGCTGTCCGTTTTGGACAGCCTATTTTTTTTGAAATAATTTCCTTTCTTAGAATTGATAGCCTACACCAATAGACCATATACGGTTTTTAACAGCAGCTCCTTCAAGATCTTTCATCATATTAGTCAACCCCAATCCATAACCGACATTAATCAAAAAACCATTGTTCAATTTGTACCCACCTAAAAAATTAAGTCCGGCATCAAAAACATTGAGTCCGGCATCATCAAAACTTCCACTTTCACTAATGTTACCAGCAGACGTTTTTACACGAACCCCCAAACCAGCGTACGGACCAGCACCAAAAAATAACTTTCCTACCTCTCCGGTCGGAATATAATATACAGCATTTACAGGAATTTCAATATACATTAAGTCTTCCTTTACTTTCTCATTGACCCCAACAAACTCACCTGATACCGTACCACCTTTGCCTTGAAACGAAACCCCAGGTTGAATACTGAAATTATTCGCCACTGTTATATCTGCATAACCAGTCACATAAAATGATGTTCTCGTATCCGATGTAAACGTAATATTTCCACCACTCGCTTTATATTTAGCAAGATTAACGCCGGCTTTCAATCCATAAGAAGTTTGCGCAGTAGCAGCGGTTATACCACACAATACAACAGCCACAAATGATAATATTCTCTTCATAAATTATAAATTAATAAAAACAAATATAACAAAAAAGGCTATCTTAATGATAGCCTTCTTCGAGAATTCTTGTTCCTATTAGAACTCAAAACCTACTCCAGCAGAGAACACGCCATTTCTAAGATTACCGCTTCCTACATTATTCAAATTTCCAAGACCTAACCCATAGCCTGCGTTAACTAAAAAACCATTAGTTAACTTGTATCCAGCTAAAAAGTTAAATCCCCAATCGAAGCGATTAACTTCATCGTCTGCTGAACCGAAATTAATATCATAGGATTGTCCTCCTCCTTTTACTTTTCCGGAAAGCCCTAATGCTGCATAAGGTCCGGCACCAATAAATACAGAACCCGTATATCCCGTAGGAATATAATATACCGCATTTACAGGAACTTCTAAATACATCAGATTGGTTTTCACATCATCAATCTTTCCGCCTTTACCTTGCAATGACAACCCCGGTTGGATCGCGAAATTAGCAGCCGCCGGAATACTAGCATAACCGGTAACATAAAAATTAGTAGAGGCATCAGTTGATTCCGTCACACCATTTCCGGAAGCGTTTAGCTTCGGAAAGTTTAAACCTGCTTTTGCTCCCCAAGATGTTTGGGCTTGTGCTCCTGCAGCCAATAAAAATGCTGCTCCTAATGAAAGTAAAATCTTTTTCATACTCTTCAAATTTGTTTTATCAGGATATTCATTACAATATTCAGACCAAAAAATAAAGCCAATTACCTCAAGACGATATATAACTCAATAACAACAACTTACCCTGATCATCTATTGATTTTTTATTTTTACTTTTCATTTTATTGGATATATCAAAAGTAAGTTTTATTTTTGCATTCCCTTGAACGGGAAAGGGTCGGATGGCCGAGTGGCTAGGCTGAGGTCTGCAAAACCTCCTACAGCGGTTCGAATCCGCTTCCGACCTCGCTTTTACAGATAAAAAAAATTGAACCATGGGAGTTACACGTTTAAAAAGAAAAGATAGAAGAAATAAAACTACTTCACGTATGGAAGTACAGTTTTTGAAATTAGGTCGTAATGTGGAATTAGGATCAAGAAGCGAAATGCCGAAAGATAGCCAAATCACAAAGAACAACGAGATCTTGGACAAATTAACTGCTGAAGCGAAGTAGTACTTGTTTTCTGAACTATAATAGAATAAGAAGGAGAATGCAATTGCATTCTCCTTTTACTTTTTAAGCTATAAGCCCCTCTTTTCGCATCGCTCTCCAAAAATCAGCTGGAATATCTTTCATAGCCATAGCAGCGTTGATACGAACTTTTTCCGATTTCGTGGTATTCAATGCAACGCTACGGACACCCGTAATATTAAATCCAAAGTTAAAACAGGCCTCGGCTGGTAATATGTCAAACTTGGCGCACAACGCCCAGAATTTATCCCGCCAAGCATATAGTACACTCCCCTCTTCGGTATTCCTATCAATAAGTTGATAATTATAGTAATCACTTCCCACCAAAAAACCACCATTAAATACAGCCGAGTTAATGACAGCGACGCCCTTTTCCCCCAGTTCTTCTATAAAATCAACAAGCGCTTTCGGATGGCTATGTACCGTAAGGCTATTGGCTATCATCGCCCAGTCCAACACAACATCATTCGCTATCCGTTGGATAATCTTCCAATTTTTTGCACCAACCCCAATACCTAAGACTTTACCGTCGGCCTTCAGCTCTGCAAGCGCACGATAGGCGTCTAAAATATCGCGATAAAGTTCTTCTTCTTCTTTTGGACTACTGGCAGTAGCTAAATATTCATCAGGATCATGGACCGAAACTAACTGTGCTGTATAATCCCCCAATAACGCGTTGCCTTGATGAAAACAGGCTAAAATACCCTCATAACTTATTTTCTGCACCGCATCGTTTTTCAATCCTTTCCATACACCGGGTTCAAATGTAGGTTCCATTGTCGTCAGGGGCACTTGATACCAGCCTAGTTTATTACTGATCAACACGTCGGATGGAGGCACGCCTAATTGCCTTAAACTTTCGCCTATCGATTCTAACGAGAGACCTGCTCCATACTTTCCCGCCGTATCAAAGACTGCTTTTCCGGGGGCGTGTTTTATACACTCTCCCACAATGGCCAATTTTTCTTCGAAAGGCAGCTCTACATATAAATTTCCCAATCCACTTGTTCCGAATACAACGGGAGGTAGTTGATGTCCTAAATTCGGACGTTTATTGCTGTTTTCCATTTTATGTTCTTTTCTAGATCGAACGAATGGGTGCAATAATATATATAATTAAGCTAAACCAATAATTTTTTTTTCTCACTCAATATATCTTCATCGGTCAGATCCAGACGTAATGGGGTAATCGAGACCATGTTATTTTCTACCGCCCAACGATCGGTCCCTTCTTCCGCCGGATCCAGTGGCGTCACCGTAAACCAATAGTGCTTTCTACCCAGCGGGTCGGTCCCGGGCACGATAGTACCATCATATAATCGCACGGACTGTCTTGTCCATGCAATATCAGTAGGGTCAGGCGGAAAATTGACATTATATAAGGCCAGTTCGTCATTTTTCAATAACAGTTCCAATGTTTTTGCCACATATGTTTCTAAATGTTCGAAATCAGGCTCATCTTTTCCAACGGGCGTACTGAGTGCTACTCCCTTGACACCAAACAATACTGCTTGCTTTGCTGCCGCTAAGGTCCCCGAATGCCACATCGAATTTCCCAAATTGGGTCCCATATTAATCCCTGATAAAACCACATCTACGTTTTTCCATAGGTGCATTCCCATTGCTACACAATCAGCAGGAGTTCCATTTACACGGTGAGCTTCTATATCCGGAAACTCAATAGGCGATTTTTTATAGCCTAACGGCCTTGAATGTGTTACCGCATGTCCCATAGAAGACTGCTCTACATCTGGTGCAACCACCCGCACCTCGCCAAAATTCTTTGCCACTTTTGCCAAGGCCGCAATACCTGGGCTATATATACCATCGTCATTCGTCACTAAAATCCTCATAATATCTTCGTATTTATTTTTCTTAATTTAACAACAATTAAGTCTACCAAAATGTTCTCTTATTAAATAGCATATATGAAGCGAGTAACTTTATTACATAATCCCCAAGCGGGCGACGAAGATCATTTTAAGGCTGACCTTATTAAAGCTATCGAGAAAGAAGGATATCAGTGCACCTATTTTTCGATCAAAAAAGATGAACAGTGGAAGGAACATCTAGACGACATAGATTTTGTTGTCGTGGCAGGCGGCGACGGTACCGTGCGCAGAGTCGTCAAAGAACTTTTTCAAAAAGATAACTTAGACAACAAGATAACCATGGCACTTTTACCCATGGGAACGGCAAACAATCTGTCTAAAACGTTCTCCATAAACAAAGAAACAAGTTTTGAGGATCATGTAAACGCTTGGAAAAACGGTAAACAACAGCGATTCGACATGGGGATCCTGAAATACGACGACAGTTCTAATTTTTTTCTGGAAGGCGCAGGGTATGGTGTATTCCCCACACTCATCCAAACGATGGATAAGATCGATGTCAGCCATCTAGAAAATACAGATGAGCAATTGCAATTGGCTTTGGAAAAGCTGTATGAAATTATACAAACCGAAGAGGCACATCATTATACTATTCACGCAGATGACAAAATGTATGAAGGTAAGTATCTGCTATTGGAAATCATGAATATTCCCTCCATCGGGCCCAATCTTATGTTAGCTCCGGCTGCTCAAATAGATGATGGCTATCTAGATGTCGTATTGATTCCCGAAAAAGAACGGGAGGCCTTCGCATTACATATCAGAAGAATCATTCATCAAGAAAAAACATCATTTGATTTTCAGACGCTTCGAGCAGCAAACTTAAAGATACAATCTACAAATAGGAACATGCATATCGATGATAAATATGTTACCACGTCGAATGGGCTTCTCACTATCGGTGTACGGGAGCATGGATTTAATTTCCTTATATAATCCCATAACCTGTCAAAAAGGAGATCACTAGCTGCATTTTTGTCGTAAGTTTTGCCTTCTTGACAGTACGAAGAATCATACGTAAAAGTCCGATATGTCACAGATTCGTCAATTACATTATGCTTTTCGGAACATATGTTAAGAGGTGTTAAATCTACACCACGTATATACGAAAGGCATGGAAATTGGAGTTATGGTAGTACTTCATAATTTAGGTTTATAATTGGTTAGTTAGTTAAAAATCCTGAGGTTCCCCGCCTCAGGATTTTTTATAAAACAGCTTTGAAAACAATTTTGGCTGCCTCGCGTACTTTAATAAAACAATATGGAAACAATAATTGGAATTGCGGCCGGAATATTAACCTCCATTTCGATGCTGCCACAATTGATAAAGATTCTAAAGGAAAAAGATGTAGAAAACATCTCTCCCTATATGATTACCATTTTATTATCAGGCGTATCTTTATGGGTGGTTTATGGGGTCATGCTGGGCGAATGGCCTATTATTCTATCAAATGCCTTTTCTGTTTTCGTCAATGTGACCTTATTAATCTGTTACTTTTTGTTTAGTAAAAATAGCTAAGATAATAGCAGACTTATTTTCATGTATACGGTGTATATCATGAAGCCCCAGGTATATAGTCTAGCGGCCAGGGATTAGTCTTTTTAAACATAAAAGTAAATCGATTGTTCAATAATAAAATGAACGATGAAGCGGAGATGCAAAATAAAAATAATCAGATGAAAGCATGTCATAAAATAGTGTTTAGAAAGACAACAAATATTATAATAACGACGATTTCCATTATTCCTGGAGAGCAAGATGAAGAATTTGGAGACGCAGAAGGTCAGGAGATTAATAAAGATCCTATTATAGGAGGTGCGGATGATGTATATCGGGAAAATCCCACAGATGACCTTCGGGATTCTGATTTAGTCGATGCAGAACCTCTCCAAGAGGACACCAATTATACAGCGGATACAGATGAACAAACCGACAAAAATCAAGAAACAGAAGAATTTGACACCCCATCTGATTCAGAAGAGGAAAATCTAAACATCAGTAATCTTGAGGACAACGAGGATATCACAGGAGGGGATTAGGTGGAAATAAAAACAAGCATATGGAAAAGAATATCCCCAAACAGGTATCGGGTAAATCCCTAGACTGTTTCAAGACTGTAAATCTTTCATCCCAAGAGGAGGCTACGAGATTTTTTGAGCGCATAAGGAGCAGGTTATTGGATGTTAATCGTTGGAACGAGATTACCAAAGCGCCCTCCGCCACATTTACAATCAAGGATGCCTCCAGTCGTACGATGGAACGCATGGTTCAAAAAAGGGACTATATCCGAATAGATATCCCCGGTCCTGGACTCCCGTCAGCCAAAGGATACGATTGGGTACAAGTAGAAGATATCACGCAAACCGCCGATACGGAAGGTGCCAGTATCCTTTTAACCCTAAGACCTTCCGCCGACCCAACGCAGGATAGTAAAGATACAGCGCACTTTTTCAAGCAACTAGCGACTTCTTCTTTTCTTGTCGAACAAAAAGGCAGTCATATTTATCTGCACTATGCTGGACGTAATGAAATCATCAATACCGACAATGCGTCCGTACTGGACAATTTGCGCAATTTCATGGTGGGTTTAGGTGCAAAAATGGGCGCATCATTTCCACAGTGGAAAGCGTTAGTCGAAGGCCTCGGCGACGTTGACAAATACTAATGCACACCATGACCAACTCAAAAGTAAAAGACCTTCACAAAAACAACATGGGCAAATCAATTTCTAAAGTTTTACAAATAACCTTCACCCTCGTTTTAATAGTAGTTATCTTATATTATGGCAAAAGCATATTGGCTCCACTGGCCATCGCCTGCATTTTATCCATGTTGTTTGTCGCACCTTCCGTATGGATGGAAAAGAAAGGGCTACCTCGCTGGGCAACGGCGTTGATCGCGGTCGGTATACTCATAGTATGCCTTGTAGGAATTGGCTTCCTGTTGAGTTGGCAACTGCAGAATTTTGCCGAACAAATCAGTTCGTTGAAGCAAAACCTGTCGCAGATACTTTCAAGTGTACAACACTGGATACAGGATCGATTGGATATCGATCAGGCCAAACAGCAAGCTATAGCGGAAGAGCAGATGAAAAGCCAACCTACAGACGGTTCCACAGTCAAACAGCTGGCATCGGGCTTTTTTGGTTTGCTTGTGGATTTCATCTTAGTGATGGTATATACCTACCTCTTGCTCTTTTACCGCTCTCGATTAAAAAAATTTTTACTTAAAATAGCGCCATCCGGAGATCAAAAGAAAACCATGGAAATCGCTGAATCGGCAAGCAAGGTGGCAGCGAATTATATGACGGGGCTTGCCAAAATGATCGTCGTGTTATGGATTCTTTATGGATTCGGGTTTACAGCCATTGGTGTCGAAAATGCATTATTTTTTGCCGTGATATGCGGATTATTAGAGCTCGTTCCTTTCATAGGAAACCTAACAGGCACGGCCATAGCGATAGTGGGCGTAACGGCACAAGGTGGTGATACCAATATGATTGTAGGCGTTATATTGATATATGGCTTTGTCCAATTTGTTCAAACGTATCTGCTGGAGCCTCTTATCGTAGGAAATGAGGTTAACATCAATCCGTTGTTTACTATATTCAGCTTAGTGGCAGCAGAAGCGGTGTGGGGTATTCCGGGTATGATACTTGCCATTCCGGTTACGGGTATGATCAAGATTATATGCGACCGCATCCCTCGATTGCAACCTTATGGTTATTTAATAGGCAGCGATAAAAAAGCTAAAAAATCATTCTGGAAGCGGAAGAAGTAATGGGCTACTTTTCCAGTTGCCATACTTTTGGCAGCGCGACAGAAGGTTCATCCCGCGTATTTTCTGTTTTTACAATTGAATGGTAACAGGTAAGTATTTTTATTTTTTTTGAACTAGACAATTTGTTGATTGTTCTCTAATTGAAGAATGTCTTATATAAAAAATTAAAAGGATAAGTGCTATGGGAAAATTAAATGGAAAAAGAATTGCCATATTGACGGAAGATGGTTTTGAACAAATCGAATTGACCAGCCCGAAAGAGGCTTTGAAAAATGAGGGCGCACAGGTAGATATCGTTTCGCCTCAAGAAAAGGTTGTGCGCTCGAAAAAAGGCGACGAATGGGATAAAGAATATCCGGTAGACATACCGTTAAATCAAGCAAGAATCGATGACTATGATGGATTGCTGATTCCGGGAGGCGTAATCAATCCGGACAAATTACGCACAAATGAAAGAGCACTTTCTTTTGTGCGTGATTTCTTTGCTGCCGGCAAACCGGTTGCAGCCATCTGTCACGGACCTCAAGTATTGATCGATGCAGAAGTTGTGGAAGGACGCAAACTCACTTCAGTAGCAGCCATCAAAAAAGATTTGGTCAATGCAAAAGCACGTTGGGAAGATACGCAGGTAGTGACAGATCAGGGGTTGGTAACCAGCCGTACACCAGACGACCTTCCTGCTTTTAATCGGAAAATTGTAGAAGAATATGCGGAGGGGAAGCATACTGGACAACATGCGTGATGCTGCGGAAGCAACTATTTTTTAACGAAAACACAACAAAAAGGAGAACAACAAATGTTCTTCTTTTTGCTTTTAATCTTTAGCTTTACTAAAAATTTCAAGTTATGAAACGTGCTGTATGGTGGTGCTCTTTGTTTTCTGTTGCGCTATTGCTATTTTCTTGTAAAACACAACTTCATCACCAAGTAGATAAGGGTCAATATTATCCGATTGACGCTTCGATCGTTGCTGACAGCAGCATTGTTAACTATTACGCGCCTTACAAAGCAAAACTGGAAGCGGAGATGAACCGCATAGTGGGCTATGCCGACAATCACGTTACACGCAACCGTAATGCGCCGGAGAGCTTAATGGGTAATTTCTTTGCAGACGCGCTATTGTGGAAAGGGAAGCAACTAGATCAAGAGGTACAGGCAAGTTTTGCTACCAAAGATGGGATTCGGGCAGATCTTAATGCGGGAAATATAACGGTAGGCAATATATTTGAAGTTATGCCTTTTGAAAATGTCGTATCAATTTTAACGTTAAGTGGAAGAGATATGCTACGTTTGGCAGATTATATGGTCAAAACTGGTGGACAACCGGTTAGTGGGATCACGCTAGTCATCGAAAACGGAAAGGCAAAGGAGTTTTTGATACAGGGTAAACCGATTAACCCCGATGCCCATTATAAACTCGTTACCTATGATTATCTAGCAAATGGCGGGGATTATATAACATTTTTTGATAAACCTGTTACACGCAAAGATTATAATCAACTTCTTCGCGAAACGTTGATGGAATATGTGTCTGATTTAACAAAACAAGAAAAGCACGTTCAAGCGCAATTAGATGGAAGAGTTCAAATCATTAAATAGAAGAAGCTTTATCAAGCAATCGCTTACGTTAGGCGCAATAGCGACATTCGGAGCTTTTCCAACGCAAGCAGCAACAGCTCCTAAAACGAAGCGTCTGACGATTTTGCACACCAACGATGTCCATAGCAGAATCGATCCTTTTCCTATGGATGGTTCGCGGAATCAAGGTCTGGGAGGAGTAGCCAGACGGAGCACATTAATCAATAAGATTCGCCAAGAGGAAAAAAACGTATTGTTGGTCGATTCCGGAGATATGTTCCAAGGCACCCCCTACTTCAACATGTTTGATGGAAAACTAGAGTTGGAATTGATGTCTAAATTAGGTTATGAAGCGGGCACATTCGGCAATCATGAATTTGACAACGGGATGGAAAGACTCGCCGAACAACTCCATAACGCCAATTTTCCTTTTCTGACCGCAAATTATGATTTTTCAGGAACGCCGCTGGCGGGTCGTACAAAAGAATATATCATCATCGAAAAAGGAGGTATTCGCATCGGTATTACCGGTGTAGGCATCGACGTGACGGGATTAGTGGATCCCAACAACCACAAAGGAATGACCTACCTCGATCCCATTCCGGTGGTGAACCGAATCGCCCAAATGCTCAAGGAAAATAAAAAATGTGACTTAGTTATCTGCCTCTCTCATTTGGGGTATAAATACAACGACGATAAGGTTGATGACTTGAAACTCGCTGCTCGCTCCCGTCACCTCGACATTATTCTAGGCGGACATACACATACCTTTTTGAATGAACCGACCCGCGTACCCGATCTGGATGGCAAAGAGGTATGGGTAAACCAGATGGGCTTTGCAGGTATACGGTTGGGGCGTCTGGATATTGTTTTCAATCAAGCTACGGGGGAGAAAAATATAACAGCGCATCATTATACCATCGGCACGAACGAAAGCCAATTGGTATAAAAGAGAAAAACTGGTACAGCTGATGCTAGACTACATAGCAACGCACAATATCGCTGTAGTTCGGTGTTGGATCAGCGCCCAGATACGTCACTCGGAATTCGTATTCCTGCAGATGCTCCAAATGGGGAATAACGGTTTTTGATTTTGTACTCAGTACTTTCGACCATTCGTTTTCGCTTCCTACTTTACGAAATTCAAACTGACAATACCGTGCCGGCCGCCAGCTATTGACACGAAGCTGTACCGCGTTGTTACCTCCTTGATAAATTTCCACACGCAGATTGTACGGTTTTGGTGACGATCCGATAGAGCCGGTCGAACTTTTACTGGGAATATACCCTGCGGCCAAAATAATATTGGGATCGCCATTGGCTACCGCCTCCACATAGAGTGCATACTTATACAGCACTTGTTTTAATATAGCTGCTTGCTGGTTTTTAATAACGATCTGCCGCGTATCGCGATAGGCAGCTTCTGTCAGACCATTTCTGTAGGCTTTCAAAGCTGCTTCCAATTCCACGATAGTGGATGCGGCATCGGGGAAAAGTACGGCATTTTCAATAGATTTTTTAAATACGTTTTCGGCATACGTCAACAACTTTGCTGCTGATCCGATTTTTGAAGATAAGGTGGGTTTTGCCATCAATATAAAATTTAGAAGTTTAACAAATTGTTTATGGCATCAAATATAGAACAGGCGGCTACTAAACTTGGGGTCTGTGCGTGCAAACTTTTCCGCACAAGGGTGTTTTCTTCTTGCATTTTTAGTCACCTTCGGAAGAAATAAGCGAAAAACATGGGTTTAAAGCGTTTAAAACCTGTTTTGACGATGAGTACACACTCACCGTTTTGCAGGCATAATTTGCCAAAATGCATACGTTATTGCACACGCTGCATACATGAAGCGGTGAAAGACATACGCATTGGAAATTTAACGATACGTTTTACTATATAATGTTTGGGGTTTATCGCTGCGTGCATACGCGATGCGGATTAATGCATACATAATAATGAAAAGGGAAAGCACTTCGTCGCAAAAGGTATTGTTTACCGCTATTTTTGCATGCGCTCTGTCGTGACACCGATGCAGGTTAACGCAAATTGCATGTAGGAAGGGATTATTTGAATCGACTTTGGTCAATTACGCTAAGAAAGTATGGCATTATGGTATGTAACTCGTGCATTCGTTCTACGTTTAGCACTAGGTTGATAGGGAGTTTCAGAGCCGGTTGTGATTAAAAGATAGGTTATTGTATAGGGATACAAAATAAAGGCTGTCTCAAAAATATGTGAGACAGCCTCCTTTTTATAATAGTGTAAACGATCTAGAAAATATACCTCACTCCCAATTGCATTTGCCATGTAGTAGATAAATCACTAGTAAAATCCCGGAAAGGTGTATTCGGAAGCTCTCCATCAACCATAGCCATATTAAATGACGGAACTCCAGAAGCAGGAACTGCTCCAGTAGTCCGTAACAATTGTTGTGCGGGAGTCAACGTACTTCGGATACCGGAACTTTTGCTGAGAAGGTTACCAAAATTAATGACATCTAAACTCAACTGTAAGGTATGTCTACGAGGACCGATATTGGTAAAGATATCTTGTAAAACACGTACATCGAAGCGGTTCAGCCATGGCATTAAAAATGCATTTCTTGGCAAGTATTTTCCCTTATATTTACTTAACCCGTTCTCATTTATAAATGATCCAAGGGCATCGCGTTGCTCAGCAGCAGTTTTTACAACATCTCCATCATTCACGATATCTACAAAGGGAAGGTCATTCAAATTTTTAGGTAAATAAATCAGATCTGCATTTTGCCCATCGTTATTAATATCTGTTCCGTAGATGTACGAGAACCGGCCTTGATGCGCACCGTTATAATATACGCCAACCGTCGTCGCTAACGTATTTGCATATTCGATGCGATAGCTTACATTCGCTACTACACGATGGGGAACAGCAAAATTGGATTTATATAAGAATTGATCGTTCGGACCATGAATATTAGCAGAAGCTCCCCAAGCGGAACTTGCATTTGATCCCGTGTTACCGGTCACTTCACGCGCATCTGAATAGGTATAAAATACACTACCACTAAACCCTTGAGAATTTGGCACACTTAATCCCAAAGTCGCGCTCAATGCATGACCTTTTACGTTGGTATTCGTCAAAACGGTGGCGTTGTTGGCTCCGATGGCATTATTATAGCGCTGTGCTCCCGAAGGATAAAAAGACCGGTTGTCACCGTAGTCACCTGCCTCGTCGGACGATCCGTAATTTAAGAAAGTATTCGATGTTACACGATTTGCACCAAATTGGAATACGGCATTAATATCTCTAGTATATAAAAAGTCTCCTATTAATACTAATGGCGTATTCGGAATCTGGTAATCTCCACCAATACTAGTACGCCAAACCATCGGCATTTTAAAATCTCTGTCCACTAATGCAAAAGAGCTCGGCGCACCCTCATTGGGTGTACGAATAAATACATCTTCCGCCCCCTGAGGAACATTATTCAAGTGATAATATTGATCGGGGTTAAAACGTACATTTCCTATCCATCCTTGCACATCACCATAAGATCCTGGTTCAACAACGTTTTGTAACACACCGGCATTTGTCGGCATATTGGTCAACCATACAAAGGGTACTCGCCCCGAGAAGAAGCCTGTTCCTCCGCGTAATACCAAAGAACGGTCTCCAAATACATCATAATTGATGCCTAACCGAGGCGAAACCAACAGTCTTGATTTAGGCCAAAGTCCCGAATCGTAATTTTTTGGCATACCATTGACATCTAGAAAGGTAAGTTCATCTATGGACGGATTCGCTGTTAATTTATTCATATAAATTGGTAACTCCGCACGTATACCATATGTCAAAGTTAAGTTGTTAGCTACCGACCAGCGGTCTTGCGCATACAAAGACGCCAATCCAAAATTGACTCTGGAATATGTATCCTGTCCTTCATACGGATAGGTCAATCCGAACATAATTGGAGCCACCTCATTCGGCGTACCCGTTGTTAAGAAGTCCTCAACCGAGTTATAACGATAATAAGAACTCCCCATACGGATATAGCTATTTCCAAAATTTTGGATTTCGAATGCTGCACCAAAAGTAAAATTATGTTTGTCAGCCTGTAGGCTAAGATTATTGATAAATGAATAATTATTGTTGATTACGTCATTATTATAAGAAAACAATTCTGTACCAAAACTCATGTAATTATTATGGAAACCAGGTTGAGCATTTGCCGCAATTTGTTCTGGAGTTCGGTTATCCAGAAATTCCTGATGGCTACCGTCACCTATATCTACAAACGGAAATAAATGATTGCTTGGTGTAGTCCGTGTATCTTGGATACGTGTATAGGTTGCCAAAAATTGATTGTTCCATCTTGAATTGAAATTACTATTAAGTTCCGCCGTAATAGAACGTACTACATTTTTTGATCCATAATTAGCATTTTCAAAGGCAATCGAATTTTGGCCCACCCGGCTATAAGCTTCAAAGTCAGCCCGAGGTCTAGGCCCCGAATTACCATTCGCTACATTCATAGATTCCCCAATTACTTGATTATAACGCAGGGCAAGTTTATGTTTGTCATTGATATTCCAATCCAATCTTGCCAAGAACTTCGTACTTACTTGTTCCGCTTCGTTCGCATAACCTTCATATCTTCCTGGATCGTACCCCCATTGGTTAATCAAGTGATTTCGAACAGCTTCTAGGTCAGAACGAGACGTTCTCGCAATATTGTTAGCAGCGTCTGCAACACCATTTTCAGAAGCACGCCATAAGTTTGCTCCAGAAGCATTCGCACCCGTCGCCTCTTCACGCTCTGCATTTACAAAAAGGAATAGCTTATCTTTCACAATTGGCCCACCCAAACTAAAACCAAAATTTTTCTTTGCCGCATCAGTTTTCTCTAATGTTACGTCACCGATTTTATGACCTTGCAAATTCTGATTTTGAAGAAAATAATAGGCTGTACCGGTTACAGTATTCGTACCACTTTTGGTAATCGCATTTATCCCTGCTCCTGTAAAACCCGACTGAGTAACATCAAAAGGAGCTATATTTACCGAAATAGCCTCAATCGCATCCAATGAAATAGGCTGAGATTTTCCTCCAGGAAGGGGGTCATCATTCAATCCAAATCCATTATTAAAGTTTGCACCGTCGATTTGCAGATTGTTATAGCGCGCGTCACGTCCCCCAAATGAGGTTCCATTGGCTTGTGGTGTCAATCGCATAAACTCCGTGATACTCCGATTTACCTGTGGCAACTCCTGCAATTGCTTTTGACCAACGCTTGTCGACGCACCTGTTTTTTGGTTACGCACGACTTGACCTGTAACTGTGACTTCCTCCAAGGACATCGCGTTTTCACCGAATGTAGGATTTAAAACAAAAGGCTGTCCCAATTGCAGGTAAATGTCTTCATAAACCACAGGATTTTGACCGACATAGGTTACTTCCACACGATAAGGGCCTCCTACACGCATGTTTGCCAAATTAAAACGGCCCGCCACATTGGCCGAGCCAGAATAAATCGTCCCGGAAGGTACGTGAGTTGCCTTGATCGTAGCCCCGACTGTAGCATGTCCTGTAGATTGAGTTACTACACCTTGCATACTACTTGTCGTTACTTGAGCTTGGATTACCCCATAACTAGATAAAGCTAGGGCGAAGATTAGTAAAGATTTCTTCATAATCAACTTTCAGTTTGCTGTTTGTTTCAAAATTTAACAGCACAAAGTTATATATATAAAATGAGTACTTTCACCACTTAACACAAACTTAATATCGAATTTACAAACAATAAAACACAATTATTCGTTTAACGATAAAAAAGCACATATTTTATTTTGCTACGACATCTTTCTAGAAGAAAGACACAGCAACATTTAACAGAAGAACAAGATCAACGATTTTTTTAGGGATACGAAATATCAAAATAAGAATTGCTTTATTAATCTTTGCTCGTATTTTCGCGTCAAACGATAAAACATCAAGCACATGATACAAAACAAACTCCTACAATGGATACTTTTTACAGGCATCTTCCTTTTCGCATCTTGCACGGCTATGAAATACCAAAGGATCAATGCAGATATGAGCTTAATCAATTTAGGTATGTCACAACATACAGTTGTTGAAAAAATCGGAAAGCCCAATATGGTTGTTGTGGCGCAGTCTACCGATGATGGGCCGTTGGAAGTATATGAATATTTACGTCTAGAATATAATTCCTATACCAAGGAACATGAAAACAGACCGATTTGGGTTTATTTTGTGAATAAGGAAGTAGTGGAATGGGGCCCTGGAGAAGATTGGCAAATGGATAATGCGATAACGCAACGAATTCTGGATCGATATAGACGTCAAAAAAGCTCAACTAGACGATAGGGAATCTATCATCTAGTGAGTTCACCTTTCAATCAGCTCTTTTGCATGTTGCAAAGCTGATGCGCCCGGATTTGCACCGCTGAGCATTTGCGCGACTTCCAAGACACGGTCTTGCTTCGCCAATAAGATAATATCCGTTTTGGTTTTATCGCCCTCATCTTGCTTAAACACCTTGAAATGGGCCTGGCCCTTTGAAGCAATCTGCGGCAAGTGTGTAATAGCGAGTACTTGCATGTTGCCGGCTAAACGTTCCATAATCTCGCCTACTTTCAACGCCACTTCACCCGAAATACCCGTGTCTATTTCATCGAAGATAATGGTGGGCAATGCAGATGTTTGGGCCACGAGTGATTTAACCGCAAGCATGACACGGGATAGCTCTCCTCCGGATGCCACGCGATGTATAGCCTGTAAAGATTGCCCTTTATTCGCAGAAAAAAGAAACCGGATCTCATCCGCACCTGTGATTTTGTATTTATCAATTTCCAATAACGAAAGTTCTATTTTTAATTGGGCATTTGGCATGCCAACCGCTGCTAATACTGTCTGGACATATTCTTCTACCTGGCCAACAGCTTGCTGGCGTGTCTCATGAAGACGTATCGCGGCTTTTTCCAACAGGTTCAAACACCTAGCCACCTCTTGCTCTAAAGCAGCCAATTGGTCGCCTTGATTAGCTACCACCAAAATCTTCTGCTCGAGTTCATCTCGTAACGTAATAAGCTCCGCCACAGTCTCTACCCGGTGTTTTTTTTGCAAGCTATATAATAGACTCAATCGCTCATTAACCTCTACTAGCCGTCCTTCATCCATAAACACGTCTTGTTCCTTAGCACTGACCTCGTCTGCGATATCTTTAACTTCAATCCATGCACTTTGTAGACGCCCTGCTAATTCTTCCACGGAAGGCATGAAAAGTTGGACAGCCTGAAGCTGTTGCAACGTATCTTTTAACGAAAAAGTGATAGATTGTTCACTTTCGCTCAATAAATGACTCGCACGTAAAAGCCCTCTTTTTATCTCTTCTGCATTTTCCAGTTGGCTGAGTTCGGCTTCGAGCTTTTCCTGTTCTCCTTCTTCCAAATGGGCTTGATCTAATTCATCAAATTGAAACTGGTTAAAGTCCAGCGCGGCATTCGCTCCTGCAATATCTTCACGCAGGCGGTTCAAGGATTCCTGTTGTTGTTTGTATTTCGACAGATGCTGTTTATAATCGTGTAGAACGGCATTATTCTTTGCGACATTATCCAATATCATCAATTGAAAACGTTCTGTATTCAATTGCATCGTAGCATGCTGTGAATGGATATCAATCAGCTGTTCGCCTAACAACCGAAGGACATTCAAGGTCACGGGAGAATCGTTTACAAAGGCGCGTGACTTCCCGTCAACGGCTATTTCCCGACGAATAATCGTTTGGTCGTCGTATTCCAAATCATTTTCCTGAAAAAAATCTCGCAGACCGTAAGCGTCTATCTTGAAAAAGCCTTCTATCACACACTTTTGGTCTTCCCGAAAGAAATGCTTTCCCTCCGCACGGTTACCTAATATAAGCCCCAGCGCCCCCATCATAATGGATTTACCCGCTCCAGTTTCTCCGGTAATAATATTCAGCCCCTTATCAAATTGGATATCCAGGTTCTCAATCAATGCATAATTCTTGATAAAAAGTCTATTCAGCATGGCTTCTCGTTCGTGCTATCAAAGATAATGATTTCCGTGGGCATGAAAAAAATAAAACATACGTCTCAAAAAAAATCAATATGTTTGTCACACATGCCCGATTTTTCCAAACAGCTTAGTCAATATATGCCGGAAGCCGCAACCCCGATTATTTCTGCGTGGATTAATGATACCGGCTGTCGATTCCGTATTTCACGAAGCCGGACGACAAAGTTGGGCGATTATATGGCTCCTTTCCGTGGCGGTCCACATAAAATCTCGGTCAATCACGATCTAAACCCATATGCTTTTCTGATCACGACAATACACGAATTCGCACATCTACAAACCTGGCAACAGTACAAACAGCGTGTAAAACCACATGGTAGAGAGTGGAAGCAGCATTATAAAGAACTCATGCAACCGTTTCTTCATCTGAGCATCTTCCCGCCAGATATCTTGGAGGCTATTATCCGCTACATGGAAAACCCAGCAGCTTCCAGCTGTACAGATATACATTTATTCCGAGTGCTAAGAAGATATGATGTCAACAACTTCGAGCAGCAAACCATAGAATCCATACCTGCAAACAGCATATTTGCCCTCCAAAATGGGCGTGTCTTCAAAAAGGGGGAAAAACTCCGAAAACGATATAAGTGTATAGAGCTGAGCACTAACCGAACGTACCTCATCCACCCTATTGCAGAGGTAGTATTACTAACGGATACCGGAGATATTCCAAAATAATCTTGTAACTTTAGTGCGCAAAACGTTTCACATATGATCATGACGAAAAATCTACTATTGATTTCGGCTACCACTACGTTGTTTTTATCCTGCCAACCGGGTGGAACAGATAGTCACCATACGGATGGGCTTGATTCCATCGCGTTAGCAGCAATTACGGAAGATACATATCGAACACATGTTACGAAACTTTCCTCGGATGAGTTTCTCGGTCGGAAGCCTTTCACAAAAGGCGATACATTGACCGTACAATATATTGAACAGCAATTCAAAGATTTAGGGTTACAACCGGGCAACGGCGATTCTTACTTTCAGGAAGTGCCTTTGGTTGAGATCGCTTCCGAGCCTAAGAATAAAGTATTGACGTTCAAAAGTGAAACAGGTACGCTGTCTGCAAATTATCTTGATGATTATGTTATTGGAAGCCGACGTCTACAAAACGATATCGACGTAGCCGAATCGGAATTGGTCTTCGTCGGGTTTGGTATCGTTGCTCCAGAGTTTGACTGGAACGATTACGAAGGGCTGGATGTAAAAGGCAAAACAGTCGTAGCCATGGTGAGCGATCCGGGTCGATATGATAAAAGCTTATTTAAAGCGGATACCATGACTTATTATGGCCGTTGGAAATACAAGTATGAAGAAGCTGCCCGACAAGGTGCGACCGGTATTCTGTTGATACATGAAACCGAGGCCGCGAGTTACGGCTGGAACGTGGTACGATCGGGATGGTCGGGACCACAACTAGACTTAATATCGGAAGATAACGGCACTTCATTTTCCGAATTTGAAGGGTGGATTTCCAATGAAACCGCGAAGAAGCTCTTTCAACTAGCGGATATATCGCCGAATGTAATGGAAGAAGCTAAGAAACCGGGATTTAAGGCTATACCGTTACATGTCAGCACGTCCGTAGGTATTCACAATACGTTCCGAAAATCAACCTCTAATAATGTTATTGCGAAATTGAAAGGCGCAAAGAGACCAGATGAAGTTATTATTTATACGGCACATTGGGATCACTTGGGTGTAGGTGAGCCTGTTGATGGAGACACTATTTATAATGGCGCCATTGATAACGCCGCCGGTGTAGCCGCCCTGTTTGAAATCGCAAAGGCTTTCCAAGCGGCAAAAGCACAACCGGAACGTTCGATTATATTCCTGGCTGTAACATCGGAAGAAGAAGGCCTACTTGGATCAGCTTATTATGCTCAACACCCTATCTATCCGTTGAATAAAACTGTCGCTAATCTCAATATGGATGCTTTCAGCGCATTAGGCGCGACCAAAGATGTTTCCGTGGTGGGTATCGGACAAACAGAAATCGAGGATTATGTAGAAAAATCAGCCGCCAAATTTGGTCGTGTGATGAAAGGAGAAAGTGATCCAACGTCAGGCGGTTTCTATCGATCTGACCATTTCAATTTTGTAAAAGCTGGTGTTCCGGGTCTTTTTATGGGTGCGGGAAGCGAACTTTTATCTACCGACACGGTGGATATTGAACGCCGGAGAGAAGCCCTGGCCGGAAGATACCATACGGTAACGGACGAGGTAGATGAAAACTGGGATTTCAGCGGTATCATAGCGGATATACGTCTATTCTTCGACATTGGGTATACGATGAGTATGGAAAGTACGTTCCCGAATTTTAAAGCAAAGTCGGAATTTAAGGAATTGGGCGATAAACGTCTAAAGGGGTTATAAGTGAGAAGAAATTAAGAGAGAGAATAATTTAAATACAAACAAACATGTTAACAGGAATGAAACATCTACATTCGACGCTGGCTATTGTACTATTGCTGGCATTGGTAATTGCCATTGTAATTACAGCAGTCAATTATTTCAAGGCAAACCCATACAACCGCAAAATAGCATTGATTGGACTAATCAGTGCACACCTTCAGCTTATTGTCGGGTTAGTTATCTATTTCGTTTCCCCTCTCGGGATACAGAGTTTCTCCGGAGAAAACATGAGCAACAGCTTATCCAGATTATATTTTTTAGAGCATCCGCTGATGATGCTTATTGGGATTGTACTGGTTACTATCGGTTATTCAAAAGCAAAAAGAGCAACCGAGGATTATGCCGCCAATAGGACGGTGTTCATTATGTACACTATTGGCTTAATTGTATTTTTATCCCGTATTCCCTGGAGTACCTGGTCGCTTTTAGCATAATAAAACAAAAGCCCGGACGAAAATGTCCGGGCTTTTGTTTATTCATTATCGAAAAAGAAAACTTAGTTTTTGTTTTTACCAAATCCTAAAATATCGAATACCACTTTAAATGCAATGATAGATGCAACAATCATCAATATGTTTGCTATCAAAGAAAACAGAAAGGTCATCTGATCCAAGGAAGGTAAAACATCGGGAACAAATCGGATGAATACACCTGCCAGGCCAATAACAATAGCGACCGTTAGTTGCACATAATATTCCGTGCGATTTGCGTTGTTGTCTGTCTTTTTTGCGGGTCTTGTAGACACTGTATTTTCCATATCAGTCTTAATCTTTTTTATTTTGACAAATATATCACTTTTTTCTTATTATTGCAGCGGAGATTTTAATCTAACGTGAAGTACATCACCTGCATACTGGCTTTTATTTTTTTTTCCGTTGCATCAGCGCAGGCGCAACCGCAACGCATCGATAATTTTATCGTTAAGGAAAATCTTACGCAAAATAGCAAGCTTGCCATCATCGCATTGGATAGTGCGGAGCAGCCTTTAGAAAGAATCAACGGGACGTTTGTTTTTAATCTAAATGGTTTCCAACAAAACCTCCAATTTCACGATGGAGTTGCAGTTGTACAACAGCCGGTAGAATCCTCTACATTTGTTTTCTTCAAACACAAAAATCAGGAAAATACAGTCAGCAAGCTATACTACATCCATAAGAAAGATAAGGAACTGAAGCCATTTAAAATTAACGGTTTGCTACTATTACTTATTCCACTGGCCATCCTACTGATAGCTTACCTATTTAGACGGTTTCTCGTGACCTTTGTCATCATAGCCATCGTATACGCCTATTTCCACTTTGCTAAAGGACTTGATCTTTCTACAATTATGGAAAGTATACTGGATGCGCTGAAAAGCTTGATCTAGAATGGCAACCCCACACTAAAATTATATTGGATAAAATTATAACGATCGGGGCGATGGGTTTCATAAAAATTCCGTTTAAACTCCCGGCTATTAAAGAACTCCTTAATGACCCACTGCTCGCCTTTGGCAAATTGCGGATCCTTTACTTTCAACCCGGCATCCAGTCGGATAATAAAATAATCCATATCCAACCGCAGCCCAAATCCTGTACCGAGCGCTATCTGCGAAAGAAATTCATTAGCTTTGAAGGTACCATTGGTCGTAATCTCGTTATCTCTGAGCAACCAGATATTTCCGGCATCAAGAAACGTTGCACCGTTCAGCTTTGCGCCCATAAAATTATTCAATATCCGGAATCTATACTCGGCATTCGCTTCTAGTTTAAGTTCACCCAGTTGATCGAGGTTTCGCAAATTTAGCCTTAACGCTTCTGGTAAGCCTGCCCGATTATAGCTACCCGGCCCTAATGTACGTGCTTGCCAAGCCCGGATTCCGTTCATGCCTCCTCCAAAGAAACTTTTTTCAAAGATCAATAAACGAGAATTGTTGCCATAAGGAACAGCAACTCCGCCATTAAATCGTAGTACAAATTGTTTGTTTCCCCCCAAATGACGATACCATCGGTAGTCAACTTCTGTTTTCGCAAACTGCAGATAAGGTACCCCAAACAACAAACGCTCCCCTTCCGGTGACCTTTCCAACTTCAATACATCACTTAACAAGTCTAATACGTTTCCGCTGCTTTCCAATCCGATACGGAAATAGTTGAAATTTTCTCTAGTCAACAGTTTCGCAGCATTGTAGGTATAGTTATATTGCGCACTTAAACCAAAATACTCCCGATTATTGCTTCTAACGTATAATAAATACCCTTCATCTTCCAATTGCCGTTGAAAGGCATCGTCTAATCTTCCCACCCGATACTCCACAGACACGGGGGTTAAACTATGTTGCGAACGGGGGCTCGTATACCATATATAATTTAACGAGTTGGTAAAATATCTATTGGAATAAGTTTGATCCTGTTGAAAAAATTGCAATGTACTGGAAAAGGTCGTTCGTGGCAGCCCATAGGTTCCCGTGCTGGAATTTTCAAAAGGCGTCATCAAACGTGGAATAATAAGGTTGACACCTACCTGAAAATCGTTATTAAAAATCTTATTCGCTAAGTTCCCTTCCAAACGGGGATCAAATAACACCCCGTATCGCATCTTTACTTCCAGTTGTTCCGCGCCGCCAAATACATTGCGATGCGAAAATGTATTTCCCACATTAAAACCACTCATCCCGGAACTAAACGTAAACTCTCCTTCCACTTGGTTAGCCATAACCGGACGAGGCGTCAGTTCATAAAACGTATTCAAACGGTCGCTCCCCGTTTTTTGATGGTTGATCTTCACATTTCTAAAACCATTCATTTCATAAAGACGGTCATAAGACTGATTCTCTTTTTTGAGATTATAACGCATGCCCGGTCTTAAATACATATATCGGGACAAAGGCTTTAGCCGAAAGCGCCCGGTTTCGTCATTATAGGAAATATGTAGATTGGTGTCTACTGCCGAATGTGGCATCCGAGTCCCGACCTGTCCGTATGGCAATATAATGCGTACAAACACACTGTCGATGTGATAAACGGTATGCCCTGTGCTATCCGTTGGATCCTGGATTTCTACGTGAAGATCAGCCTGTTTCGCCACCACATTCGTGTCAATACCTACACGCATATATTGTCGAAGATAATCGTAGTATCCGCGTTCTTTCAGCTTTTCATAAAGTTGTTCCCGTTCCTGAAGCAAATCCGCACTATCAAACTGCTTTCCTGTTTTAGCCAGTGACTTTGATCTTACCTCCCGTGCATATATCTCCTCAATCACCGGATCGTCAGCACGATAGTGGATGGCACCAAACCGAAATGGCTGTCCTAACGCAACGTTAAAATCAATATGGGCTTTCTTTTTTTTCACATGCACTTGCGGTATCACGAATGCACTAAAATAGCCTTTCGTTTGGAGATAGCGATTAATCTGTTGTGCAGAAAGCTCCACCAAGGACGAATCAAGCACATGGGGCGGTTCGCCCACATTCCGCCTATTTTCCAATTTATATCGTCCTCCTCGGGTATTGAACAAATTGTATATGGTGAGATTTAGTCTCGAATTCGGCTTAATTTCATTCGATATATACGCTGTTGCACTTTCTTTTATCTCCGGGGGAACGCCCGTGACATCCACATCCGTCACCAATGCCTGCCCCTCTTCTAAGTATCTTGCCGAACGACAGGATGCAAAAAATAGCAACAAAAGCATTATACTTGCACAAACAAAAAAACGGTACTTCTTAATCATTAAGCAATGTTATCAAAAGCGCAAATTAGTTTAATTACGTCATTGCAACATAAAAAGTTTCGCAAACAGCATGGACTTTTTATTGTCGAGGGTGTGAAGTCAGTACTCGAATTTCTCTCTTCTGATTACCAAGTTCACAGCTTATACACCACGGCGGAAGCTCGAACAAAAATGGGTAATTTACCGCAAAAATTAAAATGTATAACGATTACCACCGCGGAAATTCAAAAAATTTCCGTTTTGACCAATCCACAAGGGGTACTGGCGCTCGTTCATCTTCCGACAGTAGAAAGCTTCGACTGGGCTCTTTTACGACAACAGCACAATTTATTGCTGGATGACATACAAGATCCGGGAAATTTAGGAACCATCATTCGAACAGCGGAGTGGTTCGGCATTAACCATATTGTTTGTTCTATGGGTACTGTTGATGCTTTCAATCCTAAAGTTGTACAAGCAACAATGGGTTCGTTGGCTCGTGTTAAAATTTCTTATACACCTTTGGCAGGTTTCATCGATCAATCCGAAATGCCTACTTTTGGCGCGTTGCTTGAAGGAAAATCCATCTATAAAACCGACTTTGGAAATGCCGGACTGATCATCATGGGAAATGAAGGAAATGGCATCAGCGATGAAATTGTAGAGAAAATAGATCATCCGATTACCATTCCACGTATTGGACAGGCAGAATCACTAAATGTAGCCGTTGCCTCCACGATTTTCTGTTCTGAAATCGCAAGACAAAAATCGGAGCATGGATAAGCAGGCGGACAACACCAGGTCGATATATACGTTACCTTTTATTTTATTGTGTCTGAGCTCGCTTCTGTTTTGTGCAAGCTTCAACATGATTATCCCCGAATTGCCGAACTATCTTAGCCAGATGGGCGGTGCAGAACACAAGGGATTGATTATTGCGCTTTTTACATTAACAGCCGGCATATCACGTCCTTTCAGTGGTAAACTGACAGACCGTTGGGGACGCGTACCGGTAATGGCCATCGGTTCTATGGTGTGTTTTGTCTGTGGCTTCCTCTATCCTATTCTCAGTTCGGTAGCCGGCTTTTTCTTTCTCCGGCTTATCCACGGTTTTTCGACAGGCTTCAAGCCTACTGCAACGGCGGCCTACATCGCAGACATCATTCCACAAAACCGGTGGGGCGAAGCCTTGGGCATGCATGGACTTGCGTTCGCAATTGGCAGTGCCATTGGTCCTGCTATCGGCAGCTACATCGCTAAAGATCAGGGTATCGATGCGATGTTTTATTGCTCATCCGCTTTTGCACTGTTGTCCATTCTCATCGTCATACGTATGGGAGAAACATTGCCTGACAAACGAAAATTCTCTTGGAGCATGCTTCGGATCAATCGACGGGAAATCATTGAATGGCGAGCCATTCCCGCCGGTGTCGTGACACTGCTCTCTTATTCCGGATACGGTGTTATTCTCACATTGATACCAGATTGGAGCGACCATTTAGGTATCAGCAACAAAGGATTATTTTTTACGGCCTACACCTTAGCCTCTATTGGTATTCGCTTTATCTCCGGCAAAGTGTCAGATCGTTATGGCCGAATACGTGTGATGTATGTCGGGATTGTTATTATTTCTATTTCATTGTTGCTCCTCGGCTTAGGCAGCTCTGTAAATGGTTTAATTCTAGGTGCTATTGTGTATGGCATAGGGGGCGGTATTCTCTCACCAGCTGTCAATGCCTGGACCATAGACCTCAGCTTGCCGCAACACCGGGGAAAAGCGATGGCTACGATGTACATTGCTTTAGAAATAGGTATCGGTGGAGGCGCACTGCTAGCCGGATATATTTATCATGATGAGATTAGCAAAATTCCCATTATATTTATACTCAATAGTGTTATTATATTTTTAGCTTTTTTTTATGTGCTGCATTGGGATATAAAAAACAAAAGAAGAACTTAATCGTTTTCACTTACAATTAAGAAGCCGTAACATGGACAATAATTCAAAAAAATACCCCTATTCGCTCGACTTAGCATCGAGCCTGATCGCTATGGCACTTTTGCTGGCTTTCATGTACGTGACGCAAAGTGTCCTCGTGCCTTTGCTGTTTTCTATTCTGATATCGATTTCCTTGTTCCCACTAGCCCGTTTCTTTGAACGTCTTCGCTTGGGCAAAGCGTTTGCCGCTATACTTTCCGTACTTATCGCTATCGCGATCATTTGGGCAATTGGTTGGTTTATCGTCCATCAAAGTATTATTATCGGTAAAGATGCCTCTGCTATAACCGCGAAGGTCGTCTCGGTACTAGAACGTGCACAAGCTTGGGTTGAACAAAGTTTCGGCATTGAGCGCAGCGAGATTATGAATCAACTGCGGGACCAAGGGAATAAGATGGCTTCCAACGCGGGCAGCGTAGTTACGGCGACCTTCGGGTCAATTGGTAACATGGTTGCGGGCGTTGTTTTGGTACCGTTGTTTAGTTTTTTTCTATTGTACTATCGCGTTTTTTTTCGAGAATTCTTTTTTAGGGCATTCAAAAGTGTTCCGCACACTAAGGTGGACACTACACTGAACAAAATATATGATGTCGTACAAAGTTACCTGTTAGGGTTGATAACGGTGATGGGTATTGTGGCTGTGCTGAATACCGTTGGGTTGATGGTTATGGGAATCGAGTACGCTTGGTTTTTTGGCACGCTAGCCTCATTGTTGATGCTTCTTCCTTATATCGGAATTGCCATCGGCTCTATTTTACCAGCCTTGTTTGCTTTAGCTGTAAAAGACAGTGCTTGGTATGCTATCGGGGTTGTCGCCTGGTTTCAAGTTGTACAGTTTTTGGAAGGAAACATTATCACACCTAATATTGTAGGTAGTAAAGTTAGCATCAATCCGCTCATGGCGATTATCGCTATCCTTTTAGGGGGTATGTTATTCGGACTCTCCGGTTTAATACTCGCGCTGCCGTTAACGGCCACTATTAAAGTCCTTTTCGACGCTATTCCGTCTATGGAAGCCTTTGGCTTCCTCATTGGCGAACCCGAAAAAGAACACCTCAAAAGAAACTCGACACAGATTTTACTCATGAAATGGGGAGTTGTCAGAAAACCTAAGAGTTCGAAAAAGGTAGCGGTCGAAATGGAAGTTGACACCGAGACCGTCCCGGAGACTATTACGATGAAATACAAGGAAATCCATGAATCGGAAGAGCTACCGAAAGATGACGACGATGTTGACGCTAATGCAAAATCTTAAATACCAGCTCGCGGATAATTTCTCCATTTTCGGTAAAAGGCCCTATATCGAGACCTTTTGTTTTTAAGTCATACGTACTTAAATAATGGATGACTTCAAACGTCTTTTTCCGATTGAAGTTTCGTGCAGCCATCTCATATTCCTTTAAAAAGAAGGTATGTACACCAAGTTGTTTTGCAGCAACCTGCGGAGATTTGTCGGGTAGATAGTGATATTTTAGAATCTTTGTAAAATAATTACCCAAATTACCGATAACGACCGGTAATGGATTCGATTTCGGATTTGCCGCGAAATAGTCGACAATTTGCATCGCTTTCACCACATTGCGCCTAGCTAGAGCGGATTGCAGTTCGAAGACATTAAAATCTTTACTGATGCCTATATTCTGTTCGATATGTAAGGGTTGGATCTCTTGCTCTTGCGGAACGTTTAAAATCAGCTTATTGATTTCATTGGCGATTTTAGACAAATCCGTCCCCAGGTATTCGGTCATCATAGCAGCTGCTTGCGGATGAATTTGCCGTTGAACGCTGTGAAATTGCGCTGTAACCCACTCCCCTATCTTGTTCTCATAAAGCTTAGCGGATTCGAGGACGATGCCGCTTTTTTCAAAAGCCTTGTAGATTTTCTTCCGTTTATCGAATTTACTATACTTGTATGCAAATACCAATATGGTAGTAGGTGTTAGATTTTCAAGGTATTTGAGTAATAATTCTTCTTCGGTTTTCCATTTTAGGTCCTGCGCCTCTTTGATAATAATCAACTGATGATCACTCATCATCGGATAACGCTTTGCCGCATTGACGATATTCACCATGCTGGTATCTTTTCCATACAAGATGGTTTGATCGAAACCTTTTTGGGCATCATTCAGTACCTGTTCTTCCAACGCATCGCTTATCAAATCAATATAATAAGATTCGTCTCCATGAAGGAGGTATACGGGACTGTATTTTCTTTTTTTTATATCGGAGAGGATTGTATTTGCATTCATACCTTGCGAAAATACGGTTTTAAATTTTTACTTTTGTGTATGTTTGAGCCGATTCCGTTGAATTTACCCCCATATTCTTCTAAAATAACACAAAAGCTAGACAAGCTGTTTATTTTTGACGAGCTGCGAAAAAAGGATTTGGTACTCACACCGGAGGAATGGGTAAGGCAGCATTGGGTACATTATCTCCATAAACACAAAGGCTACCCAAAATCGTTGATGCATATCGAAGGAGGACTGAAATTGAATACGTTGCGAAAACGAAGTGATTTGCTGGTGTTTAACAACAGCGGAAAAAAAATACTTTTGGCAGAGTTTAAATCGCCTACTGTCAAAATTACCGAAAAAGTGTTCCAGCAAATTGCCAACTACAACAGTGTCCATAAAATACCGTTACTCGTGGTTAGCAATGGCTTAAACCACTATTATTGCCGTATACATTTCGAAGAAAATCGGTTCGAGTTTTTATCCGAACTGCCAAATTACAATTCGGTTCTAAATTTGTAACACATATTGAAATTATAATTTTATATTAGTCTTTGGAAAATAGAAAAAAACAGAACAGCATGAATATAGATAAAAACGAATTTAGAAAATATGCTATCAAGCATCATCGTATCGGAAGTCAACATGTAGATGGTTTTATTTCTCGTGTACAACAAAACATGCCAACAAACCTCACCCCTTACATCATTGAGGAGCGCCAGTTAAATGTTGCACAGATGGATGTATTTTCACGCTTGATGATGGACCGTATTATTTTTCTAGGGGATGCAATCAATGACCAAGTGGCGAATATCGTACAAGCACAGTTGTTGTTTTTACAGTCTACCGATGCCCAACGCGATATTCAAATCTATATTAACTCGCCTGGCGGAAGCGTATACGCTGGATTAGGTATTTATGACACCATGCAATATATTGCACCGGATGTTGCTACGATCTGTACCGGAATGGCGGCTTCCATGGGCGCTGTATTGCTAGTTGCCGGCGCGAAAGGTAAACGTGCGGCTTTAAAACACGCACGTGTCATGATTCACCAACCATCTGGTGGTGCACAGGGTGTGGCGTCCGATATGGAGATCAATCTGCGCGAAATGTTGAAATTAAAAGAAGAATTATACACCATCATTTCCGAACATTCAGGTCAATCCTACGAGTGGGTAGAAAAGTCATCCGATCGTGATTATTGGATGAAAGCATTGGAAGCGAAAGAGTTTGGTATGATTGATGAGGTATTATTACCCAAAAAAGAAGTTAAATAACAATTAATCAATGAGTAAGATTAATAATAGAGACGTCCGTTGCTCCTTTTGCGGCATCAGTAAAAATGATGCCCAGATGCTTATTGCGGGTGATGGGGCTCATATTTGTGATCGCTGCGTGACACAGGCCGGTGAGATTTTGGCCGAAGAGCTGAAACAACGAAAAAGCAAATCGTTGCAAACAACCTTAAAATTAGTCCGTCCAACAGAGATAAAGCAACATCTTGACCAATATGTAATCGGTCAGGACGATGCTAAAAAAGTGATTTCCGTAGCGGTATATAACCATTATAAACGGTTGAACCAAAAGGTAGATAAAGATGAGATTGAAATCGAAAAATCAAATCTTATTATCGTGGGAGAAACTGGAACAGGAAAAACCTTGTTGGCAAAAACTGTTGCAAAGATATTAAACGTTCCTTTCTGTATTGTGGATGCTACTGTTTTGACAGAAGCGGGTTACGTAGGGGAGGATGTGGAAAGTATTTTAACCCGCTTATTGCAAGCTGCGGATTACGATGTTGCGGCGGCTGAAAGAGGTATCATCTATATCGATGAGATCGATAAAATCGCCCGGAAGAGTGACAATCCTTCCATTACAAGAGATGTATCAGGCGAGGGTGTACAACAAGCGTTATTGAAAATTCTAGAGGGTACAAACGTAAATGTACCACCACAAGGGGGTCGTAAACACCCCGACCAGAAAATGATTTCCGTGAATACCAGCAATATTCTCTTCCTGTGTGGAGGAGCATTCGACGGCATTCAAAAGAAGATAGCCAATCGCTTGCGCACACAAACAGTTGGCTATAAAATGAAGGAGGAAGAACAGGATGTGGACCTTAACAATCTGTATAAATATATTACGCCACTAGACTTAAAGAACTTCGGACTTATTCCGGAACTAATTGGTCGTTTGCCCGTATTAACGTATTTGAATCCGTTGGATAAAGAGACCTTATTAAGTATCCTAACAGAGCCCAAAAATTCCTTGATCAAGCAATATGTAAAGTTATTCCAGTACGAAGATATTGAATTGGTGTTTGATAAAGATGTTTATGATTTTATTGTAGACAAAGCATGGGAATTCAAATTAGGTGCCCGGGGCTTACGTAGTATTTGTGAGGCCATCATGCTTGATGCCATGTTTGAACTACCGACAAGTAAAGAGGAGGATAATGCAAAAGTCTTGCATATAACGCTAGATTATGCGAAGCAGAAGTTTGCAAAATCAGACATAAAAAAATTGCATGTCGCTTAAAATACAATCTGCATGCAGGGGCGTCCAGCATTTATTTTAATGAAAAATCCCTCAACAATGTTGGGGGATTTTTGTATTTTGAAACCATTGTTTTACTAATCAAAAAGTGCTTATGACGAAGAAGAAGAAAACAGTAGAGACGCCGGTTACACCCGGATTAAGTACGAAAGAGGATATTGTGACGAATTGGTTGCCCCGCTATACGGGATGCCCACTGGAAGAATTTGAGCCGTACGTATTGTTGACGAATTTTTCAAAATACGTCAAAATGTTTTCCGAGATGCACGACAATGCGCCTATCTACGGCGAGGATAAAGCCATGCAAGCCTGTACGGCAGGTGGCATAACCATGATCAATTTCGGCATGGGAAGCCCGATGGCAGCGACAGCGATGGATCTTCTATCTGCCATTGCTCCGCAAGCCGTTTTGTTCTTGGGCAAAACAGGTGGATTAAAAAAGAAAATTCCTGTTGGAGAACTTATTTTACCTATCGCCGCGGTGAGGGGTGAAGGTACATCCAATGACTATTTCCCGCCTGAAGTTCCGTCACTCCCCGCCTTTGCTTTACAAAAAGCAATTTCGACAACAATCCGGGATTACTCGTTGGATTATTGGACAGGTACGGTTTATACGACCAATAGGCGCGTGTGGGAACACGATAAAGCATTTAAAAAATACCTGAAGAGCATACGGGCAATGGCCGTTGACATGGAAACAGCTACCATATTTAGTGTGGGGTTCGCCAATAAAATTCCAACCGGGGCTCTCCTACTAGTTTCCGATCAGCCTATGGTACCGGATGGTGTAAAAACGGCGGAAAGTGATCTAACGGTAACGGAGAAATATGTGGAAACCCATTTAAAAATCGGAATAGACGCTTTAAAGCAGCTCATCAATAATGGGTTAACCGTTAAACATTTGAAGTTTTAGGTTTAAGTTTATTGTTTCGGTTCAACATGCTGGATGACGTAAATATCTTCGTTATCCTTTTTCATTTTGTAACGTTCTCTGGCAATACGTTGAATTTCACGAGGACTGTACTGTACATCTTCTATGGCTTGCTCTATCCGGGTAATTTCAGATTCGTAGAATTCTCTTTCGCGTTCTAATTTATTTTTTTCTTGTTGATAGGCAAATTGTGTGCTGAAATCGTATCGATCAAAAAAACACATCCAAATAAAAAACGCTACACCTGCGATAAGGTATTTATTCTGAATCAAAGCAAGGAACCGCTTCATAAAGGCAAAGTTTAAAAATCCTGCCATAAAGATAACACAAATTAGGTAATAAAAACAAGGGGAAGCTTTTACTTCCCCTTGTTTTTATTATTTGATTGCGTATCTAAAGCTCTTACCGATAAAACGTGCGTTATCGCCTAATTCTTCTTCAATGCGCAATAACTGATTGTATTTCGCCATACGGTCAGAACGCGATGCTGAACCCGTTTTAATCTGTCCACAATTCAATGCGACAGCTAGATCGGCAATAGTAGAATCTTCTGTTTCTCCTGAACGGTGAGACATCACCGAAGTGTAATCAGAGTTTTGTGCCAACGAAACAGCATTGATGGTTTCCGTTAACGAACCAATTTGATTAACTTTTACCAAAATAGAATTTGCGGTATGGTTATCAATACCTTGTTGCAGACGTTTGGTATTCGTTACAAATAAATCGTCACCAACTAGTTGTACGCGGCTACCAATTTTATCGGTTAACAATTTCCAGCCTGCCCAGTCGTCTTCCTGCATACCATCTTCGATAGAGATGATCGGGTATTTTTGTGTTAATTCTTCTAAATAAGCGGCTTGTTCTTCTGAAGTCCGAACGGCACCGTTTGCGCCTTCAAATTTCGTGTAGTCGTATTTTCCATCTACATAAAACTCTGAAGAAGCACAGTCTAACGCTAAGCAAATATCAGTACCAGGTTTATAACCCGCTGTTTCGATTGCTTTTAAGATCGTTTCAATAGCATCTTCCGTACCATCAAATGTCGGTGCGAATCCACCTTCATCTCCGACCGCTGTAGAAAGATTACGATCATGTAAAATCTTCTTTAAGCTATGAAAAACCTCTGTTCCCCAACGTAGCGCTTCTGAGAAGGAAGGTGCACCAACAGGCATCACCATAAATTCTTGAAAAGCGATGGGTGCATCCGAATGAGAGCCACCGTTAACTATATTCATCATCGGAATAGGCAATGTATTCGCGTTTACACCTCCAATATAACGATATAATGGTTGGTGAGATTCTTGTGCAGCTGCTTTAGCAACCGCCAACGACACACCGAGTATAGCGTTAGCACCCAAATTACCTTTATTCTCTAACCCATCTAAGTCGATCATGATCTTGTCAATAGTATTCTGCTCGAACACATCAACACCTTTAAGTGCATCGGCGATTTTTGTATTTACATTTTCTACCGCTTTCAAAACACCTTTACCTAGATATCTTGTTTTATCTCCATCACGCAATTCAACGGCTTCGTGCACACCTGTAGAAGCACCAGAAGGTACAGCTGCACGACCAACAAAACCATTTTGTGTAGTTACATCTACTTCAACTGTCGGGTTTCCGCGCGAATCCAGAATCTGACGCGCATGAACATCAATTATTAAACTCATTTTTTTATTGTCTTATATTAGTTTCGTTTTCAATCTTAGTGTATAAAACACACTAAAATACTATTTATAATTAGCATAGCCAAATTGTATGTATCTCTATTTGTATCATGCTTTCACCATAGCAATGAAATCATCAAACAGGTAGCGTGAGTCGTGAGGACCTGGCGATGATTCCGGGTGATACTGTACGGAGAAGGCTTTCTTTCCTTTTAATCGGATTCCCTCAATCGAATTATCATTTAAGTTGATGTGCGTCACCTCTACTTTATCTGACTTCTCCAGATCTTCCGCTACGACACTAAATCCGTGGTTTTGTGAGGTAATCTCACACCGATTTGCAATTATATTTTTTACCGGATGATTTATACCGCGATGTCCATTATGCATTTTTTCTGTACGGATTCCGTGTGCCAAGGCTAGCATCTGATGCCCCAAACATATACCAAACATCGGCTTGTCTGCGGCTACAATCTCTTTGATCGTCTCTATCGCATAATCTATTGCTGCCGGATCACCAGGACCGTTGGATATAAAATATCCGTCGGGATTCCATTCCTCCATTTCTTTAAAGGTAGTCTTGGCTGGAAATACTTTAGCATAGACTTGGCGTGCATCAAAGTTGCGTAAAATATTCTTTTTGATTCCTAAATCTAATACGGCTATACGGGTAGGAGCACCTTCTTCTCCGTAAAAATAAGGTTCTTTAGTCGATACGACAGAAGATAACTCTAAACCCTCCATAGACGGCACTTGTGCGAGCTTGGCCTTCAATTCGGCGACATCCAACGTTTCCGATGATATAATGGCATTCATCGCACCTTTGTTTCGTATGTGACGCACTAATGAACGGGTATCAATATCCGATATGCCAACTAAATTTTCTTCTTCAAAATAGGTTTGAATAGATCTGTCTGCCATCTGACGGCTATAATTGATATTATAGTTTTTGCAGACCAAACCGGCAATTTGAATTTTTTCAGATTCTGTATCGTCCTCGTCGATTCCGTAATTACCAATATGCGCATTGGTCGTTACCATGATCTGCCCGTAGTAGGATGGATCTGTAAAGATTTCCTGGTAACCGGTCGTACCTGTATTAAAACAGATCTCGCCTGTCGTTGTACCGATTTTTCCGGCTGCCTTACCGTGATAAACCGTTCCATCTTCAAGCACCAAAATGGCTGGTAGTTTACTGTAGTTGGTCATTCGCTTATTCCTCTATTTAAATATTTCCTGTAATCTTTTTCTTGTAGCTATAGACATAAAAAAAGCCCAAACGGGCTAAAAATAAATCAAATATGTAGTGAATCAATGTAAACATTGAAACTTTGCGATATTGCGACGAGACATGTTACCTGATTTTTCACGGGAGACAAAGGTAACAAATAAAACGTTCTTTCACAAATGATGAGATATAAATTATAACTCTTCCAATATCTCTTGTACCCGGCCAATCTGACCATCATCCAATCGTACCTTAATACCTCGATGATGAAAAGGTGCCGAAGTAAGCAAATCCTTTACAATACCTTCTGTCAATCTACCCGTACGTTGATCTTTTTTCAACACAATATTCACCAGCATACCCGGCTTGATATTCGCTCTTGTTTTTCCATCCATAGCTTAACGAGACTACCATTTTATAATATCATTCCCAAGGGTAAATAGCATCAGTGCAATTAAGATGAAGAAACCAACCATTTGGGCTTTCTCGAGGAAATTGTCACTTAGTGGTTTACCTTGGATCATCTCTACCAACAAAAACAATACATGTCCACCATCCAATGCAGGTATCGGGAGAAGGTTCATAAATGCCAATGCCATGGAAAGCATCCCCACTAAGCTCCAAAAGCGTAGCCAATTGACTTCCGTCCCAAACATCTTTGCGATGCCCACAGGCCCTGACAAGGCTTTATCCGCACGTACATCGCCTTTAAAAATCTTACCGAATCCCTTGATATTAACCGTAATCACTTCAAAAGCTCGCTTTGTGCCAATCGGCAAAGACTCTAAGAAACCGTATGTATGTGCAGTAACGGGTAGATCTTCCATCGTTAAGGAGACACCAACCGTGGCAGTAGAATCTACCCGACCGGCCAAACTCAATTCCTGACCATCTCGCATAACGCTGACGTTTATCGGCTTATCGACATTCTTTTTAATTTCGTCCGAAAACTGATCAAAAAACACCGTTGGGATGCCATTGACAGCCAGAATACTATCCCCTACCTGAAACTGCATACGCTCGGCCTCCGAACCTTTCTGGACTTCGCCTACACTTCTCATTTTACGGCGAGGCTGTGCAAATTCAAATGCTTTATGATCAGCGACCTTATTCAAAATATCAGTAGGCACGTTTATTTCTTGCTGTTCACCCTGTCTCTCTATTGTAAGAACGGCTCCGCCCATCATGACATCTGCTCCCAATACATCGGTATTGAAGGCTACTGCAGGTTTGCCATTGACCATTAAAACCTTATCTCCAGGCTCAATGCCTACTTCCTTACCGATAATACCCGGAACCACGCCATAAGCTAATTTGCTGTTATCAATATCGCTCTCTCCATAACTAAACGCTAACATCCAAAAAACAACGATTCCCACAATGACGTTAACAATGATCCCGCCCAACATCACAATAAGACGTTGCCACGCAGGTTTAGAACGAAACTCCCAGGGTTGGGGTTCTTGTTTCAGCTGCTCGGTATCCATGGATTCGTCAATCATACCCGCAATCTTCACGTATCCACCCAACGGTAGCCAACCAATCCCGTACTCACAGCCTTTATAATTAAACTTAAAAAGTTTGGCACCCCATGCATCAAAGAAAAGGTAAAATTTTTCTACTTTAATACCGAATGCTCTCGCAGCCAGAAAGTGTCCCAGCTCGTGCAATATTATCAAAATCGACAGGCCTAAAATAACCTGTCCAATCATTATCAATGTTCCCATTTATTAAATTAATCTTCTTATTTCTTATTTTGCTAAACTTCGTGCCACAATCCTTGTCTCCTTATCTATGGCTAACAAATCCTCCAAAGAAGGGTTTTTGACCATTTTTTGCTGACACATTGTCGCTTCAATCAAATCACTCATCCCTAAAAAAGAGATTTCATCTGCCAAGAACGCAGCCACTGCAACTTCATTCGCGGCATTCAATACACAAGGCCGATCTCCACCATCTCTCAGGGATTGATATGCGAGTTCCAAATTACGAAAAGTATCTTTATCCGCCTCCTCGAAAGTCAAAGAAGTATACTTCATGAAATCAAATCGTTCGAATGAATTTGATTGACGATACGGATAGGTCAATGCATGCTGAATCGGCAGTTTCATATCTGGCACCCCCATCTGCGCTTTCATGGAGCCGTCCTGAAACTGCACCGCCGAATGGATGATCGACTGTGGATGAACAATCACATCAATCTGCTCTACAGCCAGATTAAAAAGCCACTTTGCTTCAATCACCTCTAATCCTTTATTCATGAGAGACGCAGAATCTATGGTTATTTTAGCACCCATCACCCAGTTAGGATGTTTCAATGCCTGCTGTTTCGTAACAGTCGCCAAAAAATCACGATCTTTTCCTCTAAACGGCCCCCCGGAAGCAGTCAGGTATATTTTTTCTATCGGATTATCCTGCTCACCTACCAAACATTGAAATATAGCCGAATGTTCGGAATCTACCGGTAACATGGCAACGCCATATTGATGAACCAAATCCATCATCAAAGCACCTGCCACTACTAAAGTTTCTTTATTTGCCAGTGCAATATCTTTTCTCCGCTCTATCGCTTTAACGGTCGGACGTAGGCCCGCCGACCCCACAATGGCGTTTAGGACCATATCAATTTCCTCGAACTGCACGACTTCTTCCAAACCCTTTTCACCGGACAGCACGGTTATTCCGAAACCTTCCAGCGCACTTTTCACCTGTGTATATTTTTCTTCGCAGACAATCACGACCGCCTTTGGTCTAAACTCCTGTGCTTGAGCAATCAACAGATCAGCATTTGCACTCGCAGTCAACACCGAAACCTCCAACACCTCCGGTAATGCCCTTATTACGTCCAAAGCTTGCGTACCTACACTCCCCGTAGAACCTAATATGGCAATATTTTTCTTCTTCAAAATACCTATTTAAATTATATTCTTTAATAATTGTGGATCATCTCCTCCTTTGTAATCTTTCATCATATTATGATAAGCCGTTGCCATCACCAGACTAACCGACGGTATAATCACGAACGTATTGATCACACTAAAGATTTTCGCGATAATAAAGTAACCTAAATACTCAAATGAGACCTGAAGCATATAAGCTGTTCCGACCACAAACAGGAGTAACAACAAGTTCAGAACATTACCCTTGGTCAGCGCTATACTTAAACGACAGGCCCGAAAAAGATTATATTTTTTATCCACGATAAAATAGGGAAAAAAAGTAATGCGAAGCAATACAAACATCATAATCAAACCCGTTAGAAACGGATTAACTTCCATACTCAATGTTTCCATATCCGCTCCCAAATACAGTAACGGAAAACTCAACAAGGAGGATAGCAGATAGACGATCCCTAATAAAAAAGAATAGAGTATAAAGCCCATCAGAAAATTCACAAACTGTTTTGCCGATGGAATATAATCTTTGAAATCTGCGTGTTCAACACCTTGGGCAAGCAATAAAGCTCTTTTTATCAGTACCAATTGCGTCCCGAAAAACAACGTCACAAAAACAAAACATAACAATCCTTTCACGACACCTCCACTGGCCTCTGCCAATGTAAAGGCCAAATAGGATGATAAGCTGGATGTAATAAATAATAAAAAGCAAAGTCCTGCAATTGAAAAGTAATGGCTTTTCAAGAGACCTATTGCTTTCATAAAAACCTCGTTTGCCTTAAATGTGCTTTGCTTTAAATATTGTAACATGCTGACAAATAATTATGCAAACCTAAATAAAATGCCCTGCATTCACGAACCGAATTTTAAATGAGTTCATGCATACTTCTTGAAATAAACATAAATGCATAATAACTAAAAGAAAAAACTAGGATGCTTCATTCATTTAAAATCTTCCGGCACCGTTTTCTCTAACAGGTACTGATAATAAAAGCGAACCCGTTCTTTAAAATCATACGCTGCTTTAGAACGCGCAAACCCATGACGGCTACCAGGGTAAATCATTAGTTCAAATGGAACATCCCCATCTGTCAAAGCGTCCACTAACTGCATTGTATTCTGCATATGTACATTATCATCGATATCGCCATGCATAATCCGAAGTCTCCCTTTATATTGATTAACATAGCTCAATACCGAGCCCTCATGATATCCCTGCGGATTATCTTGCGGTGTATCCATCCATCGCTCGGTGTAGTGGGTATCGTATAACTCCCAACTGATAACAGGTGCACCTGCAATACCATAATCAAAATAAGCTGCTCCTTTTGTCAATGCTAGACAGGTCATATAACCGCCGTAACTATGTCCCGTAATCAGTAGCTTATCGTCTGCTACCCATGGCTTTGCTTTTAACCATTTTGCTATGGTAATATAGTCTACCATTTCCCATTTACCCAAGTTTCTATGCATCCACGCAACACCTTGCTTACCAAAATGTCCGGAAGCACGGTGATCACAGGTAATCTGAACAATGCCTTCTTTTGCCCAATATTGGCTCGAAGTACCTTTCCATGTATTTTTCACCGTTCCAGCATCTGGCCCACCATAGATACTCATAACTACCGGATACCTCTTCGTTTCGTCAAAATCTACAGGATAGGTTATAATAACTGGTAAATCAAATTTCCCGTCGTCCGAAGGGATCGTAAAATATTCGGTTTTGCCCACATTGTACTGATCAAAGTCAATTGACTTACTGTCCGCCAATTCTTTTACCAGCTTACCCTTGTTATCTAACAATACAATTTTATTGGGGGTAGATACATTGGAATAGTCCGTTATAAAATACCTCCCATCCGGAGAAACTTTTACCTGATGTGTATAGTCACCAAACGTTAAGCGTTTTAATCTTCTTCCGGAATAGTCCACGCGATAAAGGTCTTCGGTAGCGGAATTTTCCTTACGAGCTGTAAAGTACACCACTTTGTGTTTCTCGTCTATGCGCGCTAATGATGTCACCTGCCAGTCGCCTGACGTCAATGGATTAACC
Organism: Sphingobacterium corticibacterium; assembly: GCF_004208525.1. Lineage (GTDB taxonomy): Bacteria > Bacteroidota > Bacteroidia > Sphingobacteriales > Sphingobacteriaceae > Sphingobacterium > Sphingobacterium corticibacterium. The sequence goes on from NZ_SGIT01000001.1 coordinate 1,951,471, forward strand.
AACTTACCATCCAATGTATAGAGATAATAATGTGCCCATCCTGTACGATCTGATTTCAGAATGTAGTGTTTATTATCCGCCAAATAGGTTATACGCTCACTGTGATCCAGGTTAATCCAAGTCGGCTGTTCTTCATTATATATCTCGTCTTTCAGACCATCAGTTGGATTCACCGAATAGAATTTCAGATTTGTCTGGTCCCGATTCATCCACTGGACCATAATGGATTGACTATCAAAACTCCAATAAGGCTCTCCAAAATATTGGTCGTCTTGCTCGTTGAAGTCTGCCCAAACAACCGGCGATCCTTCCACTTTCACAAAGCCTATTTTTACTTCTGGATTCGGATCTCCTGCTTTGGGGTAACGTGTCTCTTCCAAATAACCGTGCTGTCCTTCGGAAACGTAAATGGGAAACATCGGCACTTGCGTGTCATCAAAGCGCATAAAAGCTAATTGTTTACTATCTGGTGACCACCAAAATGCTTTATAATTTGTCGCACGTCCTAAAATTTCTTCATAATATACCCAAGAAGACCAACCGTTGTAGATAACATCTGTACCATCTGACGTATAACGAACTTCATTTCCATCGTCTACTTTCACACTATATAGATCGTTATTGCGTGTAAACGCTACATATTCTCCATCTGGCGATAACGTGGGATTCTTTTCTTCCGCGTCGGGGGAATGTGTCAAGCGTCTATCCGGACTATTTCCGTAACGGATATAAACATCATTATTCTTAACAAACACTTCCGTATCCGATTTAACAGGCGGTGTATAGGGTGTACGCTTACCCGTTGTCACATGTATTTGATAAAGCCGCCCATCTTTACTATCACGCTCGATATAATGATCGTTGTCTGCCCATCCGGTATATTGGTTGATCCGTTTGGTGACCGATGTTTCCTGACCCCACGCTTGCGCAAAATTCAATGCTTTCTTTTGGGCACACACTGGAGCTGTGAATAGTAGCCCAACTACAACGAGCGAATTAATGATAATTTTATGCATAATCGACATTAATAAGCGACGAAATTAACAATAATATCATAAAAAAAGCCACTTCATAGTGGCTCCATATGTTTTCTAAGTTCAAATATGTTAGAACGAATAATCGTCCTTCTGCGCATATTCGGCGGAGTCCTCTTGATTTGGCTCATAGCGTTTTTCAACAACTTCTTGGTTAGCCTTAATATAGTCCACCACGTCTGTCAATCCTTCAGCAAATTTTTCAAAATCTTCTTTGTACAAGAAAATCTTGTGCTTAATAAATTGTCCATCTTCAAAACGTTTTTTGCTTTCCGTGATGGTTACATAGTAATCGTTAGAACGAGTTGCCTTTACATCAAAAAAATAAGTACGCTTTCCCGCTCTCACCTTTTTTGAAAATACCTCTTCACGCTCTTTGTTTTCAAAATCTCCCATTAGTATTGTAAGTATTTAAGTTTAAATCCTTTTTCGCTATAAATATATAATAATTAATTTCATGTTTCCAAATTTAATTAAAAAATGTTCGTTTATTTTTATATACGTCTTCTGGTAATCCATGCAGGTTTCGCCGAAAAAAGTACGGTGTTTACCGAAAAAGTGCATCGTATTGCCTATTTTGGCTAACGTATTATTAAGTATTGCATTACTTTTGAATCAAACATATAACAGTAGTAGTAATGGAAAGAGAAAGAGATCATAAAACACCACCTCCTATTCCCCCTCGCGGTAACAATAAAAGCGCAAATATCGTTGGGTTTGCGATTGTATTCTTGGGCGCGGCGCTCTTGATGCGCAATCTGGATCTAGGCTTGCCGTTTGTAAGAGAAATCTTTGGTTGGGAGATGATTTTGATTATCATCGGGATCGTGATCGGAATCAACTCTAAGTTTGAAAACAAATCCTCCGTCATATTAATTGCCATAGGGGGACTATTTGTCATCAAAAGATTAATTGATCTTCCTTTTTGGGGGGTTGTCTTCCCCATCGTAGCTATTACCATAGGTATCTATTTTATTGTGCGGAACCGTAACCAATCTACCACTCCCCCTGTTCCACCCATTCCTCCTCAGCCGTCCAGAAGTTGGGAAGTCGATGAATTTGACTGGGATAAACGTGTGGACATCTATACAGAACCAGAGACCACGACCTATGCTCCGCCGTTTCAGCAGCCCGATAACCAAGGAGATAACGGAGACCGTCAACGCGAGAAAAAGGGGTATGTCTACGAAGGTGAGAATTATATTAAGGTAGAATCGATATTTGGCTACGCCAAGAAAATTGTTTTTTCCAAAAATTTTCTCGGCGGCAACATGACCAATCTTTTTGGCAGTACCGAAATCAACTTGCTACAAGCTGATATCAAACAACCTGTTGCACTAGATGTATTTCAATTATTTGGCAGCACAAAGATTATTGTACCGCCGCACTGGATAGTCGCAACTACAGCATCGTCAATTTTGAGTGAAAATGACGACCGCCGCGCTATACTCACGAATGTAAAGGATCAGAACAAGTGCTTATACATTACGGGCACATCCATATTTGGCAGTATCACGATAAAAAATAGTTAATGTAAGATGACCTTCAAACTAACTACAAAAAACCGTTTGATACATGTTAGTGCATGGACGATCTGCATCTTGTACTTTGCCGTTTCTTATTTTTTACTGTGGTGGGACCTCAGTCCGAAACTAATCTCACCTTATGAGCCTTTAGTTGGTGCACTGTCCATAACGATTTGTTGTTATCTTATATATAGCACACTTCAATTCTATTTACCACGCAAAAACCAATATGTAAAAATTATCGTGATTTGCCTGGCGTTGACGGTCGTTAGCATAGGGTTGTCCATATTCTTTCTAAACCAATTTTTTGACGACATTTCGCTTACCCATTTCTACGAAATCTTGCCTTACCGCTTTATCATCAACTTCTTATTGTTGCTGTGCATAACTATCATCAATGTTTTTTGGAATATTCAGGAAGAATATGAAGAAAATAAAAAGCGAAAGGAGGAATCTGAACGTATTTTGCGAGACGCAGAATTGTATAATTTACGCCAACAGCTTCAGCCTCATTTTTTATTCAACAGTCTTAATTCTATCATTGCCCTCATCGGCATCAAGCCAGATGAAGCACGCAATATGACATTCCAACTTTCCGATTTCTTACGCGGAACAATGCGGAAAGATGATAAACAGTTGATTCCACTCACGGATGAAATCGCGCACTTAAGACTCTATCTCGATATAGAAAAAGTTCGGTTCGGACATCGCTTAACGACGACTTTTCATTTACAGGAGGAGGCAAATCAAGTCAAGGTTCCTTCCATGATTATCCAACCGCTACTGGAAAATGCCATTAAGTTTGGCCTGTACAATGTGATTGGTGAAGTTGAAATCACCATCGATATCCGTGTAGAAGATTACATGCTGTATATCGCGATTACCAATCCATTTGATGCTGATCAGTTCGAAAGCCGAAAAGGTACTGGGTTCGGACTTTCCAGTATTCAACGCCGGCTGTTCCTGCTATATAGTCGTACAGACTTACTGGAAACTTCTATTCATAAAAATACATTTACTTCTACCTTAAAAATCCCACAATATGATTAAGACTATTATTATAGACGACGAGCCCTTAGCACGGATGGTTATCGCTGAATATTTACAACCACAAGAGGACATTGAATTAGTTGCTGAATGTGGAGATGGTTTCGAGGGAGCAAAAATGATTCAACAGATGCGTCCTGACCTCATTTTTCTAGATATCCAAATGCCAAAACTGACTGGGTTTGAAATGTTAGAAATCCTCGACGAGATGCCGAACGTCATCTTTACGACTGCTTTTGATGAATTTGCGATCAAAGCTTTTGAGAAAAACGCAATAGATTATCTCCTCAAACCCATCAGCAAGAACCGGTTTGAACAAGCATTAACGAAATTCAGAAACAACCATCAGGGCAACATAACCAAGGAAACTTCAGCAAAACTGGAAGCCGTTCGAGAGGAAGAAACATTAGAACGTATTGTGGTTAAAAATGGCTCGCAGATTAAGATTATTCCCGTGCAGCAAGTTCTTTTTTTGGAAGCGTATGATGACTATGTAAAAATCCACACAAAAGACGGTATGTTCTTGAAAAACAAAACGATGAGTTCGTTCGAGAAACAACTAGATCCGAAGCAATTTGTTCGGGTACATCGTTCGTTTATCGCTAAAGTAGATCAACTTGCCAAAATTGAACCCATGGAAAAAGAAAGTTACATCGCCACTTTGCTGACAGGCGAAAAAATCAATATCAGTAAATCGGGATACGCGCGTTTAAAACAAATAATTGGCTTATAAACATTTGTTTGCGTAGTTTTGCGGTATGATTCGCAAGTTATTTTTCTTACTGTTGATGTGCGTTGCGCTGACGGGATTTGGACAAACGAAAACAGAAGAGGTCAATCGAGCTGTTTTCAATAAAATAGAATTTTTCATCAACACACAGATGACCGATTCTATATACAATTTAGCTTCTGAGGGCTTTAAAGAGCATGTATCTAAAGATCAGCTTTCCTTTGTCTTGCAAAACCTTTACCAGCTGGGTAGAATAACAGATGTAGAAGTAGAAGATTTTCAAGGCCAGACCGCTACTTATCGCGTATATTTTGCCGATGCGCGACAATTGCTCGCTAAACTGGCCGTAGACAGTACATATCGCTATACCACTTTGGCTTTTACCGCTGCCGACAACAACAGCAAAGAAGTTGAAAAGCCAGAAAAGGAAGAAGTAATCAGTCAGGTAGAAACAGAAACACCGCTAGATTTCTATATAGACTCTGTCGCCAACAGCTATATTAAAAAGGGCAATACGCAGTCTTTAGCGGTAGCGATTTTCCATCGAAATAAATACAAAACATTTCTGTATGGAGAAACGGAGAAAGGAAATAACACACTTCCCGCTGAAAATACACTGTACGAAATTGGATCAATTACCAAAGTATTCACAGCGACATTGCTTGCTGATCTCGTTACAAAAGACGTTATTCAGCTAGATGATCCTATAACAACATTTCTACCAGATTCCGTGGCTTCCAATCCGGCGCTTAAAGGGATTACGTTTAAAAGCTTAGCTAACCATACTTCAGGTCTTCCCCGCATGGCAGGCAACTGGGATCGCATTGCAGGATTTGACGAAAAAGATCCATTTGCGGCTTATGATCAAAAAGCCCTTTTCAATTTTCTCCAGCATTACAAGGCTTCCCGCGAACCAGGAGATGAATATGAATACAGCAATCTAGGCTATGGCCTACTGGGTGAACTAATCGCAATTATAAATAAGAAACCGTACATACAGTGTTTACAGGAAACCATTCTCACACCTTTACAGCTTCATAACACGGTAGATACGCCAAATGACCAAAAACAACAGGCAGTGCTTCCCGGATTAGATAAACAAGGAAACATAACGCCGTTGTGGCGTTGGAAAGCGATGCTGGGTGCAGGCGGTCTAAAATCCAATATAAAAGATCTTATGCTATTTGCTGTCGAACAATTTAAAATGCCGGAAAACGAATTACAGAATGCGATGGCCTTGACAAGACAATTTACGTTTTTCACGCCCGATAATATGGATATTGGTTTGGCTTGGCATATGAATATGCTCGACGGTATTATCTATTTTCATCACACGGGAGAAACAGCTGGCAGCAGTTCCTTTATCGGCCTCTCTCCAGACACCAAAACAGTAGTCGTTATTTTATCTAATGCTGCTGAAAGTGTGAATCTCATCAGTACGGAAATTATGGAGAAATTGTTATCGGAATAAAAAAATTACCTAAGTTTGGATAGAAATCAACTTTATAACATAAAAGATATATTATCGTGAAAAAACGCATTGCTATTTTTGCTTCCGGCTCAGGTTCGAATGCACAGAAAATTATGGAGCATTTTAAGTATTCCAATCTGGCCGAAGTAGCTTTGGTGTTGAGTAATAATCCTGAAGCCTATGTTCTACAACGTGCCGATAATTTCGAAATCCCATCTCATGTTTTTGACAAGAAAACATTTTATGAGACGGATGAACTCATTGATATTTTAAAACGCTTAGAAATAGACCTCGTTGTTTTAGCTGGCTTTTTATGGTTAGTTCCTGAAAATCTGTTAAAAGCATTTCCCAATAAAATCATCAATATCCACCCTGCCTTACTTCCTAAGTACGGCGGTAAAGGAATGTATGGCGATAGAGTACATAAAACTGTTCTTGAAGCCGGAGACGAAGAGCATGGCATCACGATCCATTTCGTGAATGAAAACTTCGATGAAGGAGAGATTATCCACCAAGCAAAATTCAAGATCGAACCAAACGATACGTTGGACGTCATTAAATTCAAAGGACAGCAACTGGAACATCAATATTTCCCAAAAATTATCGAGAATTTATTGAAAAAATATAATTAACGGGATTTTTAATCCCGCTCATATGTTTATTTCTTTACCGTAATTGTAGTGAACGGTCTGTCCACGGTCTCTCCTATTTTACTTTTAACGGTTTCCGTCTGTGTTTCTGCCTCCACGAGACAGAATGCAGTATTATCGAAAAGTTCTTTGATTTTTTCGTCGTTGTAAAGTGTAAAACCAAATTGAACGAAGGGCAGTTGTTTCATAAAATCTCCTTGAGCATAGGTGATATTTAATATTCCCCCCGGCTTTATCACACGGTACAATTCCGTTAACAACTCTTCCGGTTCCTTCCAAAAATAAATTGTGTTTACTGTAAAAACCTTATCAAAGAAATTGCTTTCGAAGGGAATGTGTAAACCATCATACAAATAGAAACTAGCTTGTCCGTTATCGAAAAATTGCTGATTTAAACGTTGTGCTTCTTCCTGCATAAGAGCAGACATTTCCAAACCGTAATAACTTAAGTTCCTTTTTTGTTCAAGCAGTTGTACAAGATGACCACAATTGCCATGTCCGAGCTCCAAGATCCGCTCTCCTTCTTGTAGGGTGAGCCGCTTTATGGAATGGAGCGTCATGTTCATATTCGTTTCATTCATCATTTCAGCAACTTTAACACCTTTATCACCTTGTGGTTGCCGTAGTTGCGAAGCTAATTCTTGTAGTTCTTTGTTGTCGGCCATCATACTTTCTCTTATTTGTTCCTTAAAGTTGTCTTATCTTGATGTTTCGGAAAGATACTCCCCGGGACCAGTCCTGAAGAGCAATACGTCCTTTGCTATGTTTTCCGAATTCTGGATAGTCCTTAAATGCACTTCTAGTAACTAAATTCTTCCATGTTGTGGAGTTGAAATCTACTTGAGCCGTCATATTACCATTAAGATAGAATTCCGTTTTTCCATTCTTTTGTATAATCCGAGAATGGTTCCATTGACCTACTTTTTTCGTGTTGACGAAGTTCTTCTGCGGGAAAAATGTATATAAGCAGCCTGATCGTTTCAACGGCTTTTCAAAATCGGCATGTGAATCTTCCAAAAGCTGATATTCTGGGCCGGAATGGTAGGTTGCATCAATATCCGGTCGTTCCTGAACGTTCACAAAAACACCACTATTTCCAGCTCTCTCCAATTGCCAATCAAATGTCAACTCATAATTTTCAAATTCTTTATCTGTGACCAAATCTCCTTTTTTGAGATCACTGTTGGAATCACAATAAAGAACACCTCCCCGTACGACCCAAGCAGATGACGTATTACCGCGGTTATAAACATGCCAATTGGACAAGGACTTTCCATCAAAAAGCAATTCCCATCCCGCTTGTTTTTCATCGTCACTTAGTGTATTTGGCGTTGTATCCATCGAATCGCCGCACGCTGAAAAAGATAATAAAATCGAAAGGCAGAAGAGTTTAATTACATTTATATTATTAATATGCATATAGATAAGATTGTGCATTCATAGGAAGATCCGATTCTTCACGATTCGGCTTCGCTATAATCTATTCTTTATCGACCTACAGCATAAATGTATAAAATATCACTGAAATTTAAAAGGCAATGTTTTTTCCAACGCTTAAATTCTTATCTTTGTCACTCCAAAAATTGAGCAATGAAATATCCATGTTTGTCACAACACAAATGCAAATGAGTATGATCTGGGTATTCCATATGGTCTTTAAAAAATAATGTTTACACATATGAATCATCCTGTTAAGATTAAAAATGCTTTGGTGTCTGTATATTACAAAGATAACTTAGCCCCCCTCATTAAACTACTACATAAATTCGGAGTTACTTTCTACTCTACAGGCGGTACGGAAGCGTTCATCCGTGAACAAGGAATCGACGTTATTGCGGTCGAAGATCTGACCAGCTATCCTTCTATCTTAGGTGGCCGTGTCAAAACGTTACATCCAAAAGTATTTGGTGGCATATTAGCACGTCGCCCGTTAGCAGGTGATCAACAACAATTGGCGCAATACGAAATTCCGGAAATTGACCTCGTTATTGTAGACCTCTACCCATTCGAAGAAACAGTAGCTTCTGGCGCTTCAGAACAGGATATTATCGAAAAGATTGATATCGGCGGCATCTCTTTGATCCGTGCTGCCGCGAAAAATTTTAACGATGTCGTTATTATCTCATCTAAAAGTGATTACCAAGAGCTTGAAACTATTTTGGCGGCACAAGAAGGGCAAACGACATTGACGCAACGTAAAGAGTTTGCCAAACGTGCATTCCATACTTCTTCTCACTACGATACAGCGATTTTTAATTATTTTAACCAAGAAAATCCGCTTTCCGTTTTCAAGCAATCGGTTCAACCGGCACAGACACTGCGATACGGCGAAAATCCACATCAAAAAGGAACTTTCTTCGGCGATTTGGACGCTATGTTCGACAAGTTAAATGGAAAAGAACTTTCTTACAACAATTTAGTGGATGTGGACGCAGCCGTTGCTATTATTGATGAGTTTAACGATCCAACATTTGCCATTTTAAAGCATACAAACGCTTGCGGTGTGGCTTCGCGTCCTACCATCAAACAAGCGTGGACCGATGCATTGGCATGTGATCCCGTATCGGCATTTGGAGGTGTATTGATCACCAACGGAGAGATTGATCAGGAAACCGCCAACGAAATCAATAATCTTTTCTTTGAAGTACTTATCGCCCCTTCCTATACGGAGGACGCGTTGAATGTATTGACGACAAAGAAAAACCGTATCATTTTAAAACGTAAGGATGTTCAGTTACCTAAAGAGCTGTTCAAAACGTTATTGAACGGCGTTATCGTACAGGATAAAGATCACACGGTAGAAGGACCTGAAGCGATGACGACGGTCACCGAAAATCAACCAACTGCAACGCAATTAAATGATCTTTATTTTGCGAATAAAATTGTAAAACATACCAAATCGAATACGATTGTTTTTGCGAAGAACAATACCTTGATTGCCTCGGGTGTTGGGCAAACATCACGTGTAGATGCTTTGAAACAGGCTATCGAAAAGGCACAATCTTTCGGTTTCGATATTAAAGGAAGTGTAATGGCGTCCGATGCTTTTTTTCCGTTTCCAGACTGCGTAGAAATAGCGGGCGATGCAGGTGTAGCGGCTGTGTTACAACCGGGTGGATCGATTAAGGATCAGTTATCGATTGATATGGCAAACAAAAAAGGAGTAGCCATGGTCATCACGGGTGTAAGACACTTTAAACACTAAAATATAAAAGAAGGGCGGTGCCTCCGTTATTGCACTGCCCTTTTATAAATATCCCAAAAGCCAATAAATAATAATAAAGGCTATAATGGTCCCAAAACAGCCAAGTCCTAATTTCTTAGCTCCCCAGCCTGCGATTATTGTCTTAAAAAATCGATTCATACCTTCATGCAATTTTTCTATTTCTAAACCTCTACAAGAAAAATGCCGATTTTATTAATTTGACAATATATCACGGACAATAAGAATACCGTCGAAATGTTTTTTTAGATGTCTGCCGTCTCCATGGATTGTCCATACTTGCTTAGGCTGTACTTTATCAATAAAATACAGAATATCTTTCCAATCTACATGATCAGAAATATAGATTTCAATATCGTTTTGCCTTTGTAACCGTTCCCAACCCGAAGCAAATGCTCTCAATACATTTTTTGCTTTAAAATAACTGTTGAACGTAAGCGGAGGCACCAAGTAAATTTTATTGGTATTCCCGTCTTTCATCGCTTTACGATTGTATAAAGTATAACGAAGTTGTTTGTTTCCCAACGCATTGTATAACTTATGAACAGCGTACATCTTATGATGTACTAACACTTCTTTTTCGGGCATCAAGTCGTTTATCAAGGCAGTTAGTCGCTGTGATTTACCTAAGGTATAACACCCTAACATAATATTACTTGAGTTGTCCTTCAGCTTTAAAATCTCTTTTTCGACAGCTGGATGTGATACCGCTGGATTAGCAAAGGTAGATTCGGTGATAAGAACATCAGCGCGCGTCAATATAATCGGTTCACAGGTGGCGTCTTCCTGCAATTTATAGTCGCCCGTGTACAAATACTTCACGCCTTGATATTCCATCAACACCTGTGCAGATCCTAATATATGTCCTGCCGGAAAAAATGTAATATGCACATTACGTAAAGTAAACGGCTGTTCGAATGTTATCACCTCGACAGTATTTTCTACCATTTTCGGAAACTTATTTTTCATAAAGGCAAATGTTGCTGCCGTGGCATACATTTTTTGGTGCCCATTGGTAGCATGATCGCCATGGGCATGCGATATGATATTTTTTTCGACGGGACACATAGCGTCAATATAAAAATCGCCATATCGACAATAATAGCCTATATCATCTTTTACCAAAAAATCTTCCAGAATCTCATTCATGGTTTTCGCCCTTCTAAAAATTGTTTATGTAAGGGTAATATTTGAGGAAGTAAAGGCGTTAATTCGTCATTTACAATAGTAAAATCAGCAAGTTTTTGCTTTTCTTCGTCTGACAGTTGCTTGTTTACACGGTCTAAGACTGCTTGTTTTGTGACTTTATCCCGTTGTATAACACGTGCAACGCGAACATCTAGCGGTGCGGTCACCAAAATGGTATAATCTAGTTTTTTATACGAACCACTTTCAAAAAGCAATGCAGCCTCTTTTAGGGTGTAGGGAAAAATTTGCGAAGCGGACCAATCCTCCCCATGTTGAATCACGATAGGATGTACAATGGCATTCAGTTTATCCAGTTGTTCCTGATCTCGAAACACTTGTGAAGCTAGATAAGCACGATTCAGACGCCCTTCGATATCATAAACCTCTTTTCCAAATTCCCGTATTAATGCATTCTTTATAGCTGGATTCGTATTCATCAATTCTTTCGCTTCTTTATCTGCATCATAAAACGGTACGCCTAATGCTTTGAAAACTTTTGCAACATAGCTCTTTCCGGAACCTATACCTCCCGTAATACCAATTTTCAATCCCATAAATTATCTTCTTACAAAAAAATCAACATTTTGCGGCTCCATACTGATTACATGGCAATGTTCCGGAACTTTCGTTAAGATAACCGGTAGATTTTGTACTTTATTCTTCTCCCAATTTTCCATATCTACAACCGCCTCAAAATCCCGTGAAGACCACTTATTATAATCCTTTAACGAGACAAGAAACGTGAGTTTAATCTTGCTTGGCAACGTTCGGACGGAAGTATACCGCGAAGCATTTTCCATTTTCAAGGGCAGCTCGACCACTTTTTCGGTAATCTCCCCTACCGGAATAGTAATTTCAGAGAACGTAGGATAAATGGTAATGTTGTTTTTTTGATGTTTATTTAGATAGGCAATCGTACGAATATCCGTTGCCACGTCTATACCCCGAATCGTATCCGTTTCCAAATAATCTATATTGGCGACATCTTCCAACGGTCCTGTCACCGTAACATATTCGGGATTTGCCCGCGTATCACCTATAATGCCATATTGTTTTTTAAATTGTATATCATATAGGGCGCGAACGGGTACTTTCCGTTGTGTCTGTTTAGAAAAGTCAAAATACAAGGTATCTGGTGACACGCCAATTACTTGATTATCGGCAGGAAATTGTCGATTGATATATCCTAATTGATTCGTAAAAACAATATAATTTCTCGTCCTCAACCCATTTAAATCCACTTGAATGTGCGGTGTATCGGGTCGCAATCTCTTCATGAACATCTTCCATCCGCTCATTCTCATCCGAATGCTGACCGTATCCGACTGTAACGGATGAAATGCTTTGCTTTCTGGAATATTCACATAGGAGATGCCAGCGTCGATACGAAATATTTGTTCTGTAGAAACCGCAAACAATAACCAGGCAATAAAAGAAAGTCCCAGACATCGCAAAAATATTGCAATTTTTCGTCGTCTTGTCTTTGTGATGCGGGGTTGCGCCATAATTACAAAAATAGTGTTTTTTGTTGTTCTTTTCCCCGTGAAAAGAACCAAACCGACCAACGGGAGCTCATGAACACCAAAATAGACACATGTTCATAAACCTCGTCGCTTCGAATATTTTACATTTGGAGTAGTACGAAGGATGAATTTGTACAGTTGTAAAACATTCGGATGCGACATTAAAAAGTTGAGGATGGGCTTGTACAAACCATATTAGATTAATACTATAAAAAAGAGAGCGTTTCAGCGAAACACTCTCTTTTTTTAATGTTGTACAAACGGATTTTACTTCTTTACGGTATCGCCATTGGCGGCTTTGGAAGCATCCAATGCCACGGCAGATTTGTCGAAACGCATTTTCACGCCTGAGCCTACATCTACAAGGAAAGTCGTTTCGCTAACCTCTACAATACGTCCGTGGATTCCGGCTGTTGTCACAATTTTAGAGTTTACACCTAATTCCTCAATATATTTTTTATGTTCTTTTTGTTTCTTCATTTGCGGTCTGATCATGAAGAAATAGAATACCACAACAATCAGAATCATGGGTAGGAAGCTCATCAATCCACTGCCTCCTGGAGCAGCTTGTAATAACGTAGTTATCATATTATATATAAATTAAAAGTTACAGAGTTACAATATTCGATTATCTATCAAAAAACTAAATACAAGCTTATTTCGGTAGAACTTCTCCTTTCAATTGTACCGTCATCACACGATTTTCCGCGTTGGAGACAATTGTCACAATTTTTTGTTGTTTTCCTACTTGGCCATTGCTATCAAAACTTACTTTCACCTCACCAGATTTACCCGGTAGAACAGGAGTTTGTGTATAGGACGGTGTAGTACAACCACATGACGCAGAAACCTGCGACAAGATTACAGGTTCCGTGCCTGTATTGGTGTAAGCATATACATGTTCTACCACTTCGCCTTCTTTTACTTCGCCAAAATCATAAACCGATTCTCCGAACTCGATCTTACCGCCTTGTGTAAGTTCATTCCCTATGGTATCTGTTGCTTGCTCTTCGTTGCTTCCTGAATTTCCACAAGAAACCAATGTAGCCAATGCCATGCAAACAAAAAATGATTTCAATATATTCATGGTGTTAATCTTTAAGTCCTCTACCTGTTTTTTGAATACGCCCTTGTTCTGTCAACTCTGAAAGTATCTTATCTAAGATACCATTGATAAATGTATTACTTTTTGACGTACTAAATGCTTTTGAAAGCTCTATGTATTCGTTGATGGTAACTTTCACCGGAATCGTCCGAAAGTTAACAAGCTCACAGATTGCCATACGCATCAGCAATGTATCGACCAACGCTATACGATCAGCTTCCCAGTTCTTCGTCTTCACTGATATCAACTGTTGATATTCGTTGCCATAACGGATCGTTTGTTTTAAGAGCTCCACAATAAACTCCCGATCCTCTTCCCAATTGGGGGTTAAATCCGCCAATTGGTTTTGTACCGGATTTTCACTACTGAAGTTTTTGAACGTCTTGGCGACCATAGCCTGTAAGACCTCTTTATCTACCGCCCAATTGATAAATTTTGCATCGAAAGCTTGCTCGATCTCCGGCGTTTTCAATATGATCTTTTTAAAGATAAACTTGATAATATCTTTTTCTGCTCCAATGGATCTATCTTCCTGCTGCAAATAAGCCATATATTCGGGCGACCCCTTCAATTGCGCAAAAATAGAACGTACTATTTCGGGGTCGAACGTCCAAGAAACTTTATATTTCTTCACATTTTCCAAATAGGTTCGATTCTGCCGTAATGACTCGATAAAACTATTGCTGTTCAATTTCGTTGTATAGATTTTATCGGCTTCGGTCGGCAAGAATTTATTGGCTCTCCCTTCTGCATCAATCAGTACATATTCGGCAACTTCATCTAGTAGATTCAATGTCCAAATATACATTTGGTTAACTTCATCAACACTTGTTAATAGTGCTTTTTCAAAATCTTTTACCTGTTTATCCTGTGACAAACTAAACGCATACAGCGTCTGCATAACTTTCACCCGAAGGTGCCTTCTATTAAGCATAATTTAATTTAAAGAACGATTGTATATAAATAAGAACGTATTATACTTTCCAAACCCACCTATTTAATTTTCTTGATGTCAAATATACGCTTTTCTGCCAATTGTTTAGCAGCTTCATACGTAGTAATGTCATCTTCGACGGATTTTTGAATGACATGACGAGTCGCGTTATAGATATTTTTAATTAATGCTTCTGTACGATCATTACCGTATCCCTCTATCTCGGAATAACAACTAATTAATGCTCCTGCGTTGATTAAAAAATCCGGTGTATACAGGATATTCCGCTCTTTCAGCAGTTTGTTCGTTTCCTCTTCCTCTTTCAGTTGGTTATTTGCTGATCCCGCAATAATCCGACAACGCATACGCGGTACCGTTTCCGGGTTCACCGTTCCACCCAATGCACATGGTGCATAGACATCCGCATCCAGTTCAAAACTTGTCGAGTAAGTAATCGGCTCTGCTTTATATTTAGCCGCAATTTTCATCTTACGCTCCTCGGTCATGTCGGATACATACACCCGTGCATTTTCCGCGCGCAACATACCTACCAATTGCTCGCCGACACTGCCAACACCTTGTACAGCAATTTTACGCCCAGCCAACCCATCATCGCCGTATAATTCTTTGATAGCCGCTTTAATACCATAAAATACGCCTCGTGCTGCAAAAATTGTCGGATCTCCTCCTCCATTTAAGGATGCCGGTAATCCGGCTACGTAGCCAGTCTCCGACAGCATATATTCTAAATCCTTCTGCGTCGTACCAACATCGGTAGAAGCGATAAAATTTCCATTGAGCCCTTCTATGAATTTCCCAAACCGGCGCATTAAAACTTCTGTTTTATCTGTTCGGTGATTGCCCATAATAATAGCACTTCCCCCTCCCAGATTAAGACCTGCTAACGAAGCTTTATGTGTAATTGCTTCCGATAGACGTAAGGCGTCATCGATCGCGTCCGATAACGACTCGTAGGGCAACATACGGACACCTCCAATCGCAGGCCCCAATGTGGTATCGTGAATAGCCACGATAGCTTGCAACCCTACCGCCTTATCTTGACAGAAAAATAAATTTTGATGACCAGAAATTGCCATCTTGTCGAAAACAGAAGAATTATTTACTTCCATAACATTGCTTAAATGCCTGTATATTCTTTTTGCTTCTGCAAAAATAGGAAATATTTATTTTAAAATTTTAGCCTTACATTTCCTCTATAGAATGTTTTCCATGGCCGAGGAGAGCGAAACAAACTCATTTTATATGCAGATTCAATTATATTGCATATAAAACTGATTTACTCATGATAAATTTCTTTAAATAGGTATTCGTGAATGCTAAGCATTTTGTTTAGGTTTGTCTCCGATGAAAGAGTTGGCTTATCTCCATAAATATTTTTACAAATACCGTTGGAAACTCATACCGGGTGTTATATTTGTCATTATATCCAACTACTTTGGTATCCTACCGGCCGTCGTTATCCGAGAAGCATTTGACCTTGTTAAGGAAAATATTGATCTCTATAGACTTTATAATGGCTTTGATCGACAAGAGCTGGTATATCAAGTATTCGGTAGCAGTTTGCTTTTTTTCGGCTTTGTGGTCTTAGCACTTTCCCTATTACGAGGCATCTTTTTATTCTTTATGCGACAAACGATTATTCTCACATCACGCCATATTGAATATGACCTCAAAAATGAGATTTACAATCATTACCAAGAGCTGGATTTTTCTTTTTTCAGAAAAAATAATACGGGCGATATGATGAACCGCGCCACGGAAGACGTCAATCAGGTAAGAAACTATCTGGGACCTGCGATTATGTATGCCATTAACACGGTGGTACTTTCGATCATGATCATTTACGCCATGTACAATGTCAATCCAAAGCTTGCCACCTATTCCTTATTACCCATCCCCATCCTATCCGCACTCATCCTTTTTATCAATAAAGTTATCAATCAGCGGAGCGAAAGGATACAGCGACAATTATCCGTACTTTCTTCCTTTGTGCAAGAAACGTTTTCAGGAATCCGCGTTATTAAAACCTATACACGTGAAAAGCAGAAAATGGAGGTATTTAAGAACGAAAGTAATCAATACAATAAGGTCTCGCTCGACCTTGTTCGTGTACAGGCTATCTTCTTTCCACTCATTATTTTCCTCATTGGCTTCAGTACCATCATCACAGTGTATGTCGGTGGTATCGAGGTGAAAAACGGAACCATTACTGCGGGAAACATTGCCGAGTTTATCCTGTATGTCAACCAGCTTACCTTCCCTGCCATGTCATTGGCATGGGTAACTTCCCTATTCCAACGTGCCGCGGCATCGCAAAAGCGAATCAATGAGTTTCTAAAAACAAGATCAGACATAAAAGACGGTGACACAGAACCTATACTTCAGGGAAATATAACGGTAAAGAATCTTTCCTTCACCTATCCCGAAACAGGAATCAAAGCCATTGAAAATTTATCATTCACTATAAAACGTGGGCAAACGCTTGCCATTATCGGGAAAACGGGATCTGGAAAGTCGACATTGGCAAATCTTCTGTTGCGTACATATGATGCGGATCAGGGGCATATTTATTATGACGGATTGTCGTTACAAGATATCAAGACAAATGCTTTACGTTCCCAGATTGGATTTGTACCTCAACAGGTATTCCTCTTTTCAGACACGATAGCCAATAATATTGCTTTTGGTCTGGATACCCTAGAAATGGATAAGGTAGAGCAAGCAGCCAAAGACGCGGCGGTCTATGATAACGTTATGAATTTCGATAACGGCTTTCAAACCTCGATCGGCGAAAGAGGCCTTACGTTATCGGGTGGCCAGAAACAAAGGGTATCTATCGCGCGTGCACTTGTTAAAGATCCACAGATACTTATTTTCGATGACTGTCTTTCGGCTGTCGATACGAAAACGGAAGAAGAAATACTCCACAATCTTACTCGTATTATGCGGAATAAAACGACTATTTTCATTGCGCATCGTATATCTACCATAAAAAATGCAGATCATATTATCGTACTAGATGAAGGTCGAATCATCGAACAAGGCACACACGAGGCGTTGTTAGCACAGGAAGGTGCTTATTTTGAACTACATGAAAAGCAACTATTAGAGGCTGAATAAAATCTATATCACAAAGTATAGCAAATATTTTTATTTTTGTGAGATGTATAAACAGTGGGGCCTCCTATTCTACCTTATCATTTGCAACTCAGGGCTATTTGCACAACAAGTTCTCCTGAAAGACACCATTACTACAGCAGAAACAAAGGATACCGTTACACAAAATTTTGATCACCTTTATGATATTAGTGATGGTATAAAGGATATGGTAAGGTTTGTCCGCCACGATACAACAACCCGGGTTTCGAAAAAACGTTCTGGAATTTCCATTCTTCCGAATATCAATTATAACCCTAGCATTGGATTTCAAATTGGCGCAAAAGTTGTCGGCGGTGTCTATACCGGTGACCCGCAGCACACCACCATGTCTACGTTTGCCACAGCGTTAAGCTATACTACACGAGGTATTATCTACGGTTATGTGATGCATGATATTTATACACCTAGAAATAAATGGAATTTAAAAGGGGGGATTATTATTGCTAAAAGTGTAGGATTAGATTATGGTATGGGCATGGGGAATGTGGTCCAAACGGATATTCCAGAAGAAAAAACGCTCAATAACCCAGATCGTACACGCTTTGTCAACCAATTTATAGTATACGGTCTTAATGAACGGATATATAAAAGGTTGTCACCAAACATGTTTATCGGCACAGGCGTGTTTTTTGAACTAAAACGTAATATATATACGCTAGGCAATCATGAAGTTACTCCTTTAGAAGTATATAGCAACTTAACAGGGTACAACGCAGAGAAATACAATAATAACGGTTTAATGTTCAACTGGCAGTATATGACGCGTGATAATCCGAACAGCGCCTATAAGGGCATTTACGCAGATGTAGTTTTGCGAATGAGCCAAAAATGGATGGCAAGTGCCCAAAATGCTTACCAGCTGCAAACCGATTTCAGAAAGTACTGGCAACTATCAAGCAGCCGTCCAAATCATGTATTGGCATTTTGGCATTGGGGATCGTATAACGTTGGCGGCAGGCAGGCTTATCTCGACCTTCCGGGCACCGGAAAAGATCCATTTGCACGTACCGGACGTGGCTATACCAATGGCTATTTCAAGGGAAATTCCTTTTTCTATTCAGAAGTAGAGTACCGGTTTCCAATTTTGCGCAATCAATTCTTAAGCGGCGTGATCTTCGCTAATGTGCAGACGGCAAATGATCGTTTGGGCACCAAACTTTTCCAACAATGGCAACCAGCGGGCGGTACAGGACTACGTGTGCTATTCAATAAGGCAACACGGACAAACCTATGTATTGATTATGCTTTTGGTCGATTCGGGCAACGTGGTTTATTCCTGGGATTAAACGAAGCTTTTTAAATCAGACGCACATGCTTTCTAAATTTTTTTTTCTCTCTACTATCATTACAATATTATTTACGCCTTGTGTTGTTTGGAGCCAAACGACGGATAGCATATCCACCGAACAAGAAATTAATCCTATTCATATCAACGCTTATTTCAGCCAACAGCCCATTCTGGAACTAACATCGGCAGCGCACACGATAAGCTCGCGTCTGGTAGACGTACAACAAACCAACTCTTTACTTCCCGCTATTAACACTGTAGCAGGGGTGCGCATGGAAGAACGTTCGCCCGGAAGCTACCGATTAGCGATGCGCGGAAGTCTTATCCGATCTGCTTTTGGGATTCGAAACGCCAAGATATATATAGATGATTTCCCACTGACCGACGCCGGAGGGAATACTTATTTAAACCTTCTCGATCCAGCGGCTATAGATGCGATACATATCATTAAAGGCCCCGATGGTTCTTTGTATGGTGCTAATTCCGGTGGTATTATTCATATAGCTCCAAACGGTTTTGACGTGCGCAAAAATAGTAGTTCTGTCTTATTAAGTGGTGGATCATTCGGTTTGTTTCAAGAACAACTTTCTATACAACAGAAAGTAAACGATAACTACAGCTTTTCTTTCGATCAGTCGTTTACACGATCGGATGGATACCGTGACAATACGGCATTGAATAAGAAAACGCTCCAAACGGCACATCGCTGGAAATACACGCCAAAAAACGAAATCCGTTTTTTGGCTCTGTATAGTGATTTGGGTTATCGTACACCTGGAGGGTTGACGCAAGCGCAGATGGACGAAAATCCGCGCATGTCACGACCAGCAGCTGGTCCAAACCCCAGTGCTAAAGAGCAGCAAGCAGGCATATACAACAAAACGTTTTATGGAGGTATAGCACACCACGCTCAGCTATCGGATAGACTTTCTCATGTGATTAGCGTTTTTGGTTCAAACACCGATTTCGAAAATCCGTTTATCACCAACTACGAATATCGAACAGAGAAAAACCTCGGTCTACGCACCTACTTTTCATATAAGAACGAGGATATGCAGCACTTTCAATGGCAAATGCAGCTAGGTTTGGAGAGACAAAAGGGATGGAATAAAATTGACAACTACGACAACGATGAGGGATTATCCACCGCCCCGCAGGCAAAGGATGATTTAGATAATATACAAAGCAGCTTCTTCTACCGTGCCATGGCAAAATTATACCGCCGCTGGACGATTGAAGGCTCATTAGGACTCAACCAATCGAAAATAAAATATCGCCAGCGCTTTCCAGAGGTAGAGAATCCTACAGGTCAGATTGATTTTGGCAGTATATGGATGCCCCGGATAGCAACATCCTATCTCGTAACAGATGGATTAGCTTTTCGCGGTTCAGTTTCCAAGGGGTATTCTCCACCGACCATTGCCGAAGTTAGATCTTCTGACAACATCATCAACACCGAACTGAAGGCGGAAACAGGCACCAATTATGAAATAGGTGCACGCCTGGAAACAAAAAGCCGACGATTTATAGCAGACCTTAGCTTTTATCGTTATCACATGGAGAACGGTATTGTTCGGCAGCTGCGTGCAAACGGTGCTGAATATTATGTGAATGCTGGAGAAATAAAACAAAAAGGTATCGAAGCGTCTATTTGGACTTATATATTGACGCCGCGCCATAAAAGGATTATACAATCATTAAGCTTACATTCCGCCGCTTCTTATAATTATTATCGTTTCGGCGACTATCAGGTAGATAATAATGATTTTTCTCGCAATAAGGTCACAGCAGTACCAGATTGGGTATGGAGCAACACACTCTTGATCAGTTTACCAAAGCAATTCGGATTGAACCTTTCACATAACTTCACATCGGTCATGCCGTTGAACGATGCCAACACGGTATTCTCTGAAAAATTCCATTTGGTACAAGCAAAAGCAACATGGACATGGCGACTAAAAAAGCGGCAACAATTACAGTTCTTCGCCGGTGTAGACAATCTCCTAGATGAACGGTATAGTTTAGGCAATGACATCAACGCGTTTGGCGATCGCTTTTTCAACCCTGCTCCTACCCGAAATTATTATGGCGGAATGAAAGTTATTTTATAAAATCGTCTTATCCAATTCCATTAGCCGTTCTAAATGATGATAGGTTATACCAAAATATGCTTTTGTAGATGCTATTTTCGCTAAAATTTCTTCTTGTCTTCGGATATTAATCGATTTCTTTTCGCCTACCACCAGCACATTTTTAGGTGTATGGGCATCCGATACAAATTGAAAGACTTTGGTTTGGTAACCAAAATACTCCATAATTAATGCACGTATGCCATCGGTCACCATTTCGGCCTGACGCTCCATAAAAATGCCATGTTTAAGCAGGAAATCCAATTCATTCTTCGTTTTATTCTTTTCTATTTCCCGGCGAATCTGTTTATGACAACAGGGTGCGACCACAATAAGGTCTGCATCATGCTTAATACCTTTAGCAATAGCATCGTCAGTTGCTGTATCACAAGCATGCAAGGCAATCAAAATATCTAAATCATCGTGGGGTTCATAGTCTTCTATGGCCCCCTGTATGAAAAGCAAATCTTTAAAATCCGATTTGGCAGCAATCTGATTACATAACTCCACTAAATCTTTACGGTATTCAACGCCCACTAACGAAACCCTTTTTCGGAGCGTATATACTAAATAATCATACAAAGCAAATGTTAAGTAACCTTTTCCTGCGCCCATATCGACAACATTTAATGTGTCTTTCGCTGAGAGGCGCTGTAATATAGAACTTAATATCTCTATGTAATGATTAATTTGCCTCCATTTATCTTGCGCATTTTTATATACGTTTCCTGTCGCATCCGTCAGTTTTAACGCTTGCAAATAAACTTTATCTGCACTATCCAACTTCCGTTCTTTTTGTTTATCATGTGTAAAAACAACAGGCTTCTTCGCAGTCGGATTCTCTTTCTTTAGAGACCACACGCCTTTTTTCGTGCATTGACATATTAGATTTTCCGTCTCCGTAAACAAGGTTGCCACTCGGAAACCTTCTACTTTCAAAAGCCCCTGTATCTCCATAATGCCCGTCTGTAATTCAAAGTTCTTGGTAATGTCTTGTGTTTTATAACGAAAAACAAAAGATAATTTCTTTTCTCGTTTTATAATGACCGGTTTGATATATACGTTCTTTAGATACAACTCTGTTCCATTGTAATCTCCTAAAGAAATTTTAATAAATTCCTGCTGTTGAATAGATGTTCGAATTTTGTCAAAGAAGGCAGCGTAATTATCCATAGCACAAAGATAGGGATTATAAAGAAATCGTATCTTTGTATTATGCAAAACCCTAAAATCAAAGCTGTCTTTTTCGATATAGACGGTACGCTTTTAAGTTTCAAGACACATCAAGTTCCTTCCTCTACCCAAAAGGCAATCGAACAATTGCAAAGACAGGGGATTAAAGTCATTTTGTCTACCGGTCGTTCCATTAATAGCATTGATCATGTTAAATTTTTGGATTTTGATGGGTTTATCACCTTTAACGGCGGCTATTGTGTAACACAAGAAAGTGATGTACTGTTTAAACAAGCTATCCATCCAAATGATATAAAAGCAGTTTTGAAGTATACGGAAGAACATCCGCTAAGCTTTTCTCTTATGTCCGAGAAAGAAATCACTATTTATGATGTGACACCAGAAATAGCAGGGATGTATGCACATTTAAATCTTCCTGTCCCTCCTTTAGTGGATATAAACAAAGTTGATCCCTCGAGTATTTTACAAACTAATATATTCCTAGGGCCGGAAGAAGAGGACGTTTTTATGAAAAATGTCATGCCGAACTCGATTGCATCCAGATGGACACCTCTTTTTGCCGATGTGAATCCCAAAGGACAGAGCAAACAAGTCGGAATAGATATTTTCTGCAAGCACTTCGGATTAGATATCACCCAAACGATGGCATTTGGAGATGGCGGAAATGACATTACGATGCTAAAGCATGTGGCTATTGGCGTAGCGATGGGGAATGCTAACCCCGAAGTAAAAGAAATCGCGGATTACATTACAACAGATGTAGACAACGATGGCATTTGGAATGCCCTACACCACTTTAAAGTCATATAGAAAAGCATAGGCGCAAAACTTTGCGCCCATACAAATTTATTCTTCAACAAAACTTTCTTTGGCCGCCAAATAGCGTTCAGCTTCTAATGCGGCCATGCAGCCGGTACCTGCTGCTGTAATGGCTTGGCGATATATATGGTCTTGTACATCACCGCTTGCAAAAACACCAGGTATATTAGTAGCCGTACTATCCGGCTTCGTAATCAAATAGCCTGTCTCATCCATATCAAGAATTCCTTTAAATAGCTCTGTATTAGGTTTATGCCCAATAGCTACAAAGAACCCTGTAACATTTAAATGCTTTATTTCCTGTGTCTGGTTGTTCACAACCCGCACGCCTGTAACCCCTGATTCATCACCTACTATTTCTTCTGTTTCCGAGTTGTACAACACTTCAATATTCGGTGTATTCATCACGCGATGCACCATGGCTTTAGAAGCCCGGAATTCGTCACGACGCACCAGCATATACACTTTCCGACACAACTTGGCTAAATAAGTTGCTTCTTCCGCTGCTGTATCCCCCGCACCTACAATCGCCACATCTTGGCCTTTGAAGAAAAAACCGTCGCAAACCGCACAAGCAGATACACCAAATCCATTATATTTTTCCTCCGAAGGCAATCCCAACCATTTTGCGGTAGCACCCGTCGCAATAATAACTGTTTCTGCAGAAACCCATGTCGAACCGTCTATCTCTACTTTGTGTGTACCGCCATCTCCCGAAAATTCTACTTTCGTAGCGTAACCAAAACGCACTTCCGTTCCGAAACGTTCGGCTTGTGCCTTTAGATCTTCCATTAAAACGGGCCCCGTAATACCTTGGGGATAACCCGGGAAATTATCTACTTCAGTCGTTTGCGTCAATTGTCCTCCTGGTACAATCCCTGTATATACTACGGGATTTAAATCGGCTCGAGCTGCATAAATTGCCGCTGTATACCCCGCAGGCCCTGATCCAATAATCAAGCATTGTACGTGTTCTATTTCTGTTGTATTTGTCATTTTTTAATTCATTGTTCGTAACTTATCACTTAAAACTTATTTCCCAAATTTTCCCTGAAGCTGTTTAAGCATATCGTCCGTAATAGGTTTAGCAGGAGTCTGTTCCCTCGTCGGACGAGGCTTATGTACCTCTACCCGACTATTTTGTTGCTGCTCTTTCTTTTTATTTCGATGTGCATTCCACAGTTTCTCTAACACCTTTTTAGTATATCGTGGAAAATCCCCTTGCTGCATCCAGGCATAATAGCTAGGTTCTACATCAAATACATCGACTACCTTTCTACCTTTGTGTTTGCCAAAATTGATACATGGATCGCCTTCCTCGTCGTACACCAAGCGGCCGGCAAAATCAACCGGGTTGCTCAGATTGGTAAACCGATGCAAAGCTTCGACGTCGTTTACGACGGGAGTCGTTACATTCCCATGTTTATCTTCAAAGGCTATTCCTTCATATTTTGACAATTGTGCCTTTAATACTTCATATGTTGCTCGTACGTCAGCCTCTGCAGTATGCGCATTTTCCAATGATGCATCACAATAGAACTTATAGGCCGCTTTCAAAGTCCGTTGTTCCATTTGGTGAAAAATATTTTGTACGTCAACGAAAGCTCTTCCCTCTAATGAAAAATCGACTCCGGTACGTAAAAACTCTTCCATCAACATGGGTACATCAAATTTATTCGAGTTATAACCAGCTAAATCGGCGTCTTCTATAAAGTTTTTGATTTCTTCGGCTCGTTCTCTAAAGGGAGGAAGATCTTTCACATCTTCATCATAAATCCCATGAAACATAGAAGATTCAGCAGGTATTGGCATTTCGGGATTAATCTTCATCGTCAATACCTCTTCTTTGCCTCCAGAAGATATCTTTAATATAGATAATTCAACGATACGATCTACGGCAATATTTACCCCCGTAGTTTCCAAATCAAAAAAAGCCAGCGGGCGTTTTAATTGTAATTCCATCTAATAGCGATTGATTATAAACTCTCGTACAACAAATGTACGAAACTCTTCGGTCTTGTTAAACACATCACGGATTAATGACACAATTATCACGGTAAAATAAAAATCCCCGATTTTCATCGAGGATTTGCTTTTCGTATGCTAAAGGATCTCTTATCCTAAGATACTTTTCAATGTATTTACCTGATAGTCGACTAGTTTTTGAAGCGGACCAGAAGCCATCATTTTCATCATCATATTAAGTTCAGCTTCCATCACAAATGTGGCGTTGGTGGTATTTATACCTTTATCTTCCAGCTTCCATCGTAAGGTAAGCGCAAACGGGGCGTCTTCTATTGGCACACACACGATTTCTTTATTCACTATTCGCTGACTTATTTTCAACGCTAGTTTTGCCATATTCTTGATGGCAAAACGAGCTTCGTCTTCGGTCGACGACCAGTTTTCAATGTTGTTGGGCATAAGCTGTTCGTGGTTAT
Source organism: Sphingobacterium corticibacterium (assembly GCF_004208525.1). Classification (GTDB taxonomy): domain Bacteria; phylum Bacteroidota; class Bacteroidia; order Sphingobacteriales; family Sphingobacteriaceae; genus Sphingobacterium; species Sphingobacterium corticibacterium. The sequence continues at coordinate 1,976,953 of NZ_SGIT01000001.1, forward strand.
TCATATCCGCTAAAAACGCGTATACCGCTTCTATAGGCTTCTCAATATCAACACTGTTTTGAATAATGGTCATATACTTTATTTTTAATACATTATTTCCCAGTCCACGTCGACGGATCTTTACGCCATTGCTCCAACAGCGCCACATCAGATTCCAAAATGTAGCCGTTGTTAACCGCTACATTGATAAGCGCATCATAGTTGCACAAGCTAAAGAATGGACATTTAGCATCTGCAAAATTTTTGACTGCCTGATCAAAGCCGTAGGTAAAGATCGAAACTAATCCAACCACATTGCACCCTGCTTCACGCAATGCTTCTACAGCTTGTAAGCTACTCTTTCCGGTAGATATCAAATCTTCCACGACAACTACACGCTGTCCACTAACAACCTCTCCTTCAATAAGATTTTGACGACCATGGTCTTTCGCACTGCTGCGAACATACGTAAATGGTAAACCTAGATCTTGCGCGACCAATACGCCTTGAGGTATTCCCGCTGTTGCTACACCTGATATCATTTCAACAGTTCCAAACTCCTCCTGAATCAGCTGTGACAGCTGTTGGCGAATATAAGTTCGGATTGCCGGATGTGATAATGCAATACGATTATCACAATAAATTGGAGATTTCCAACCCGATGCCCAAACAAAAGGGTTTTTAGGTTGTAATTTTATTGCTTTAATTTGCAATAAGGATTCAGCAATTTTTTGTTCAACCTCATTTAACTTATTCATGGCACAAATTTATAAAATTTATATGAACGAATCTCAGCTTATTTTGGCTGATTTTCTACCAAAGAAACTGTCTAATGTTCAAACAATTGGTTTACAAGACATTGATCTTGAAAAACTTTTTCAGGCTTCTAAACAGAAAACAACAAAAGGCATAACTTATCTCTATATACATCCTGATGTAACGAAAGTTTTCAAATCCGTCTTGCAAAAGCCCGAAATTATAAAAGCCGCTGGTGGATTGGTTAAAAATGGAGAGGGTGAATATCTATTTATACACCGGTTGGGAAAATGGGATTTGCCCAAAGGCAAAGTAGAAAACAACGAAAAGATGAAAGAAGCGGCTATCCGTGAAGTAGAAGAAGAGTGTGGTATCCGTATAAATTACATGGGGTCCAAGCTCCAAACTACCTATCATACGTATATGATGCGCGGGAAGTTCGTTCTCAAGCAGACAAATTGGTATGAGATGGGGGTGAATAAATCACCAAAATTGATTCCACAAACAGAAGAAGACATTACCGATGCGCGCTGGATTGATAAAGACGATTTTGATATGGTTTTGGAAAACACTTATCCATTAATTTCACAAATTATGAAGGATATATAGTTAATCTCGTTTCCTTACCCTCGTCCAATTCTAATGTTATAAATCCATTTTCAATGGTTAAACTCTTGCCGTTTTGTTTAATGGAGGAGATATAGGCGGGAACTTTTAATTTAAACGTATTGGCAACGGATGCTTTCAGCATTAACGATGTGATTTTTTTATCTTTCCATTGTATGCTCATTTCTGCTCCGCCACGCGCCCGCAATCCTTTCACATTTCCATGGAGCCATGCATCAGGCAGTGCCGGTAATAGCTCTATATACCCATTATGACTTTGAAGGAGCATTTCTGCAATACCAGCGGTACCGCCAAAATTCCCGTCAATTTGAAACGGTGGGTGACTGCAAAACAAGTTATTATATGTTCCGCCCCCACTACTCATTTTTATCTCACTGCCTACGGTTGGCTCAAGCAAGCTTTTCAACAACTTATAGGCGCGGTTGCCGTCTTGTAGCCGCGACCAAAAATTCACTTTCCACGCACGAGACCAACCCGTACCATCGTCACCACGTCGATTAAGTGTTTCACGGGCAGCAGCAGCCAATTCGGGCGTGGTTTCCGGAGAAATCTGGTTTGATGGATATAGCCCATATAAATGCGAAACATGGCGATGATTTGGATCGACTTCCCGATAATCCTGAAGCCACTCCTGTAAATACCCTTCCTCACTGATTTGCATAGGTGGTAACTTCGCTAAAACTTCTCGTATTTTAGCTGTATTTCCATCTTCTATATCAAGGATTTCGGCTGCTGAAAGAATGTTCGAAAACAGCTCACTGATAATCTGCACATCCATAGTAGGTCCCATGCACACAAATATGGGTACGGAGTCTCCGGAGAGGTAAAAAGCGTTTTCTGGGGAAGACGAGGGTGCCGTCACGAGCCAACCATGTTCGGGTTCAGCAATCATACTACTAAGAAAAAACTGTGCAGCGCCCGTCAACACCGGATAAATGGAACGCAAGTACGACTTATCTTCCGTAAAGCTATAGTGTTCCCAAAGATGTGCACATAGCCAAGCCCCACCCGTATTGGTAGCGCCCCACGAGGCATGCTCACCTGGAGCCGTAAATTTCCAGGGATTGCTCATCATGTGTGCCACCCACCCATCAGCATCGTAAAATTTTCGAGCCGTAGCTTCGCCCGATGGCACCAATGACGTTGTAAAATCAATCAGTGGCCGGTGCAATTCCGAAAGATTACACACTTCCACTGGCCAATAATTCATTTGCACATTGATATTCAAATGATAATCACCATTCCACGGTGTCTGTATCTGGTTTGCCCACAAACCTTGCAGATTAAGCGGAAGCGAGTTTTCATTTGTCCCACTGATCATTAGATAACGTCCGAACTGAAAGTACAATGCGGCAAAGGCAGGATCATCGTTTGATTGAAAGTTAATAAGACGTTCGTTTGTCGGCGTAACATTATCTTGAACGCCTAGATCTAACTCGACACGATTAAATTTATTCTTGTACGTGGCAATATGTTCTTGCTTCAACTTGTTGAACGATATATTTTTTGCTGTCGTTAATAGATTGTCAACCGTCCCCTTATAGTTTTCATCAAGCATATCGGTAGAAGTAGAGATCAGCACCACAGCTTCATCGGCATTATTGATCTGTAAAGAGCTGTCACCTGCGATCAACTCACCACCCTTATTTACGATCTGCAATTTGGTCAGATAGCGTATGCCTTTGTCGGTGTTGTATCCGTCATTTAATTGTCCTTCCATAAAGATAGTGTTGCCGCTTACCCGTATTGTTGCCCGTTCTGGCCTACTCAGACGTACTTCAAATGAAATTGATTTTTTCTTATCCGCTAGGATACGGACACCCAATATATCATGGGCATGAGAAGCAAAATATTCACGCGAATAAGTCGTATTACCTTTCGTAAATTGCGTGGAGGCGACTGCATCGTTTAATGAAAGTTTACGCTGATAGTTAACAGTTTCCTCGCTTTGGGGATACATATAACGAATATGCATATTACCCAACATTTGAAAACAACCGTAAGGGGCGTCTTTCCCCTTGCCAAAAGCTGATCCCAGTCCGCCACTGCGGAAATGCGCATACATCAAGTTTTGCGCATCCATATTCTTTCCCGAAAGTAATAGCTTACGAATTTCTTCCAGATGGTCAAATGCTGTCGGGTTAAGTGCATCAGGGTCTTCACTTCCGGACCACATACTGATATCATTCAATACCACAAGTTCCGTATCAACGGCTCCATCAGGCATCATACCAATGCGGCCGTTTCCTAAAGGCAGCGTTTCCTCCCACATATTAGCCGGAGAATTATAACGCAGTGTCAACTCGTTAGACTTTTGGGCGGTACATGAAAGCACCAAAACACCCATAAATACAAATAATAGCGGTATTTTTATGTTTGGTTTTAAATACATGGTTGTTTAAGCAGTTGTTTGCAGCAAATTAACAAATATCCTGTAACTTATCCTCAAAAATACGAATAAAACAAAGGGGGCCGTTGCCCCCTTTGTTCGCTACCACAAACTAAACTACATATAAACATCTACAATCTTAACCTTCCGTACTTTCTGTCGCTGGCACTTGCCTTTCTATCGTTCCTTTTTTTCTAAACTCCCCTCTTGGTCCTTTAGCTTTGCCTTTACGATGTTGCGCATAACTTTCTTTAAGTTGCTCTTTTTGCTCTGGCGTCAGTATTTTCTCCATCTTTTCCTGCGAACCTTTCATCTCTTCGCGCCATTTGCTTTGCATTTTTTTCATTTCATCCCGATGAACTACTACCCGTTTCGCTTGTTCCAGTTGAACAGCATATACTTCAGCACGCTGTGCATCCGTAAATTTCAAACGCTTATCTAAATGGTCTGTTTTTACTTTTGCCATCTCTTCAGGTGTACGATTTGTTATCTTTTTCTCCATGCGGGGATGCTTACGCTCTCTCTTAAAGGTATGGTCTGTCTCTTTTTGTTCCTGCGCAAACGTTGCTAAACTGATTCCTGCAAACAATACTGCTAATGATAGTGCCTTTTTCATCTTTTTAGTAATTTAATTATTTTCCGTTTCTTATATAGTAGTAGATTCCGAAACGGAATAAACGTTTAATACGAAGCCGTTAAATAATGTTAACAGGAAAAGTTCTATTGGAAAAAATAAATAAGTTAAAATCAGCCAGTTTGTAAAAACAGCAAAAATATTTTTTGCAAAACCTAAAACATCTCCTATATTTGCAACGTCAAACAAGGACACAGCATGCCCAGCTGGCGGAATTGGTAGACGCGTTGGTCTCAAACACCAATATCTTCGGATGTGCCGGTTCGACTCCGGCGCTGGGTACTTTTAAAAGAGCGAACTGGTCACGGTTCGCTTTTTTTGCTTAAAAACCCTGTTTGAACGACATAGACACACCCTTGACACGGATGTTTTGGTTAATCAAGCCGAAAGCTTTGTAGACATTTTGTAGACATAATTTTTCGGCAATGGTATCAACTTATTCATCCGAACCTATGTTCAAATTTTCGTCCAAGCTTTTCGTTTGGAAAAGGCGCGTACAGAAGAATGGCTATTCTTCATCTTTAAGATCCTTCCTGTCGTCAGGATGACAGGTCACTGAGTACTGTACTAGAAACCAGAAACTGGAAACATATGTTTTTAAAGATTAATAACAATATAGCGTATATCAATAAAAATATTGGCGAAATTTTACCCCATCCTTTTTTACGTAAAAAGGGCTTTTTTCGATATTTAAAGCCCCAATAACACCCTTTTTAAAGTTTGGCAAACGCATCTTATTCCACAAATAGAAATGTTATTCCACAAATAGAAACTCTTTTCACCATAAAACGCATCTTATTCTGCAAACAGAAGTCTTATTCCACAAACAGAAACTCTTTTCACCATAAAACGCATCTTATTCCGGAAATACAAATCTTATTCTGCAAATATAAACGTGATTCACCACACCGTTCTTTGACATCTTGGTTTACACGTTTTTTTGGAGCAACACGCGTATTTCATCTTTATATATCTTATTTAAGACACATCATAATGGAAACGACGTTAGATATCCGAAATTTTGTCACTCAATGCCCTTGCACTGTCAGATGCAACAATAAGCCCTCCCGCCATCATAATAATATCTTTCAGCACTAACCTACCGGCTCCTGATAAATAAGGAAACCCATAGGCAGGTGTCGAAAAATCACCTCCTAAATTCGGCACATACACCTCCGGAGTAGTAATCAGAAAAGATAAGGTCACGATAGACATGCCAAATGTTAAAATTCCACCCCAAAAACCTATTTTAGGGAACCATATACCCAGCAGAACCAATATGCCGATGCATAAGATAACTGTTCCTAATCCATAGGCGAAAATATAGGTACCGTTTTCTTTATGCCATTGAATATTTTTTTCAACCACCTTACCTTCAGGGTTTTTATGAAGTGTATATTCCGCTACCTGTTGCCCCTCATCATTTATCGCAATCCCATCAGCTTTTTGATAAAAGAAGCTCATCAGCGGGCTATTAATAACAAAAGGCACAATTCCATCTGCCTCATATTGATATGCTTTTAGGCCTCCGATCCAAGCCATTACGATAAATATGGCTACCCGCATAAAATGAATAAAGTTGGATTGAGCAGATGCGAACAACGTTAAAATCTTTTCCATATATTTACCTTCAAAGTTTCTATTTTAGAAACAAAATTAATGGAAATAAACCGCCAAAGGAATGGATAAATCAGGGTAATCCATAGACTATTTTGCAACAATAGAGATACCAACCTGCTCCCGAAATACTTTAGGCGATACACCAACCTGTTTTTTGAAATATCTGCTAAAATAAAATTGATCTTCAAAACGAAGATCGGCCGCAATTTCTTTAATGCTTTTAGGTGTAAGATGCAGCTGCTTTTTCGCCTCCAATATCAATCTCTCCTGAATGAGCCCAGAGGGGGACTTATTATAATAATTTTTTATTTTTTTGCTAAATGCATCAACAGATAGTCCGTAATGTGCTGCATAAAATGAAACCGATCTCGAATGAATAAAATTAGCGTCAAGAACAGTCTGAAAATCGGAAACCTGCTCTTTTTGTAAAGAGATCACACTCTTCGATATCTGCATTTGCTTTTCTCTGCTGCTTAAAGCCAAGATCAATTGCAGATACGATTTTGCGATAGACAGATCGTAACTTTCATCTGAAATATTGAATTCGGCCAGTTTTTTGAAAATACCTTTGATTTCTTCAAAAACGGCATCAGGAACCAAAACAAACGGACTTTCATATATGTTATTGAAAAGAATGCCGTTACATGCAACTTCCTTCTTATGATATTCGATACAATAAAAATCACCATGAAACTTAAGTGCACCTGTAATTGGTTTATCACCAGAATTCCACTTTAAAAGTTGATGCGGAGACATAAATAGCAAATTTTTTCCCGAACATCGATATTCATTGAAGTCCACGGAAAACGAAAAGTCTCCATCAAACAATATAATAAAGTAGTAGGCTTCCTTCAGTTCTTGCAAAAATATAGGATCCTTGAAATGTTCAATTTGTATTTTTGTATTCAAGCTAGCGTTGTTTTTCCTGTTTGCAATTGTCTTCAATGATTACTTCGATAGCTAAGTTACGAATATATACACCAATAACTTAAAACAATTTCCTATCTAAGAGGTTAATATTACAGCTATTCACCGGCTATTTAAGATTTATTTTCTTATCTAAGAAAATGCACCCAAAACACGATCATGTATAAAAAAAGAACAATAATTATATCAAATCGATTACCAGTACGCATTGAAAAACACAAAGGCGTACTTAAATTTATTCCAAGCGAAGGAGGTCTAGCGACGGGGCTAGGCTCTATTTATAAAAAAGACAACAATATATGGATTGGATGGCCAGGATACATACCTGATTCCGAAGAAGAAAAGGAAATCATCAAAGAAGAATTAAAAGAATTAAACCTTATTCCCGTTTTTCTAACAATAGAACAGATAGAAGGATACTATGAAGGGTTTTCAAACGAAGTGTTGTGGCCTATCTTCCACCATCGATTGTCATACGCCGTATACAAACAAGAAAATTGGCAGTATTACAAGGAAGTAAATCAGGCATTTTGTGATACGATCTGGGCACAGCAGCTGGATGCGAAAGATGAAATATGGATTCATGATTACCAGTTGATGTTACTCCCCAAACTGATCCGCCAAGACGACGAAAAAATATCCATCGGCTATTTTCAGCATATCCCCTTCCCCCCGGACGAAATATTTCGATGTATTCCCTGGCGGAATGAATTGCTGGAAGGTTTGCTAGGTGCTGACCTTATCGCCTTTCACACGTATAATGATACACAACATTTCTTAAATGCGTGTACGCACATTATAGGACTCACTATAAAGAATAATTCATTGCAAGTGGGTGATCGCAGCGTTTATGCAGAAGTTTTTCCCATGGGTATTGACTATAATAAGTTTAGTTCTCTTGCGGAGAGCCCCGAAGTTCAAAACCGCGCACGAGCCATAAAAGAACAATACCAAAACCGCAAAATCATTCTTTCTATCGACCGATTGGATTATAGTAAGGGTATATTAGAGCGATTGCACGCCTTTGAAAACTTCCTGATCAACTGGCCAGAATATCACAGCCAGGTCGTGCTATATATGTTAGTCGTACCATCCAGAGACACCGTCCCCCAATATAAACGACTTCGTGACGAAATAGACCGGATGGCCGGACATATCAATGCCGTATACGGCACAAACGCATGGACACCCATCGCCTATTATTACAATACCTATCCAGTAGAAGAGCTTTCTGCTCTTTATACCGCTGCTGATATATGTTTGGTCACTTCTCTCCGGGATGGCATGAATCTAGTATGCAAAGAATATATCGCCAGTAAAGAAAATAGTTTGGGGGTATTAATCTTAAGCGAATTAGCAGGCGCATCCAAAGAACTGTTAGATGCGATTCAAGTTAATCCCAATGCCATCAACGAAATTAGTAATGCCATTGCACAAGCCTTGCAGATGCCCAAAGAAGAACAACGAAAGCGGATGGACGACAGCATTGAAATTGTCGAGAAATTTAACATCAATCATTGGGTCAAATTATTCTTTAACCGCTTACGGGAAATTAAAATTATCCAGCGGAATGAAATGTCTCGTAAGGTCCGTGACGAAGTCAGAGAAACGATTTTCAATACATACCACAATAGCCAAAAGCGATTATTCTTTCTAGATTACGACGGTACATTAATCGGTTTTCATAAAGATGCCGATGCAGCTGTTCCGACAACTGGATTGTATAGCATTTTGGAAAAATTACAATCCGATAGCGCGAATCAAATTGTCATTATTAGCGGGCGTCCTCGAGAAACGTTAGAACGCTGGTTTGGCGATAAAGATTATTATTTAATAGCCGAACACGGCGCATGGACAAATTATCCAGCTTATAAGTGGATACCCCGATCCCAGCTTTCCACACGATGGAAAATCCCCGTAAAACACATTATGTCGAAATTTGCGAACCTTACGGCTGGGGCTTTTATTGAGGAAAAAACATATTCTCTAGCGTGGCATTACCGAAAAGCACAACAAGGACTAGGTCAATTACGTTCGCAAGAACTTGTCGATGCGTTACGCTATCTCATTCCGCATCATGGACTTCAATTGCTTCAAGGAGACAAAGTAATTGAAGTAAAAAATGGCGAAGTGAATAAAGGTATGGCGGCCCTTGAGATCGTTAACGACTACGAACCTGATTTTATCTTCGCTATTGGTGACGACGTGACCGATGAGGATATGTTCATCGAGCTTCCCTCCGGCGCCTTTACGGTGAAAGTCGGAAATAAAAAATCCGAAGCACAATTTTATGTTGAAAGTCAGGCGGACGCCGTGAAACTCATTAATTATTTTGTAGAACAGATTGAATCGCAGCCGCAAAGCAGCAATACAAATCATTAAACGATAAACATATGAACGAAACAGCAAGACACAAATATAATTCTGGTATTATAGGTAATTGCGCTTATATCGCACATATTGAAAACGACACCAATGTAAATTGGTTATGTTGGCCATCCTTTCAAGACTCCTTTGTGTTTGGTGGTTTATTGGATAAAAAACTTGGCGGAACATTCCGTATTTTACCCCATGAAGAAACGATAAATAGCAAACAGTTCTATTTGGAGAACACCAATATTTTATGCACCGAAATAGAAACGAAAGATGGTGTTTATCAAGTTACGGATTTTGCACCTCGTTTTGAGCAATATGAACGTTACTACAAGCCCCTTACACTTATCCGTAAAATTGAGCCGATGCGCGGAAACCCTAAAATCCGGGTAATATGTGAACCTACTTATGAATACGGTGGGAAGTCCTTCCATAAATACCGAGGCAGTAACCACGTTCAATTTGAAATGGAACACATCAAGATTCGTCTTGCGACCAATATGCCGATCAGTCATTTTTTTGATGACAATACCCACGTCCTCAGTCAACCCATTTATTTGATACTAACTTACGGAAGTCCATTTGAAGCTCCTATCGCTCGTACAGCAGAGGATTTTCTCCTTCGAACAAAAGAATATTGGTATAAGTGGGTGAAGAATGCATCGGTACCCGCGTTTTATCAAAAAGAAGTCATCCGATCTGCGTTAACACTCAAAATGCACCAATACGAAGATACCGGAGCGATCATCGCAGCCAGTACGACAAGTTTACCCGAATACCCAGGGTCTGGAAGGAATTGGGATTATAGGTTTTGTTGGTTACGCGATAGCTATTATGTACTAACGGCGCTCAGCCACTTAGGGCAATTTGAAGAAATGGAAAAGTACGCCTCCTATATCGCCAATATTACACAAAATGATACCGGTAGGTTACAACCACTCTATGGTATCATGGGACAATCAGATTTGGAAGAGTATACCATCCCGTATCTGGATGGCTATTTAGGAAATAAACCTATCCGCGTAGGCAATCAAGCTTCCGAACACATCCAGAATGACGTATATGGACAAGCACTGATTGCGTTGCTTCCACTTTTTTCTGACCACCGTTTTCGGCACCAGAACCTACACGCCGCAAAATCATGGACACACCTTATTCTTCAGAAAATGACGCAGACCATCGATGAGAAAGATGCGGGAATATGGGAGTTCAGGAATTTTCAGAACCGTCATTGCTATTCGAACTTGTTCCAATGGGCAGGAGCTACAGCAGCTCTTAAAATCGCTAAACAATATGGTTTCGAAGACATCGAGGAACAAGCCAATACGATTCGTATACAGGCCGAAAAGCATATAGAGAGCTGTTATGATTCGGAAAAACAGGTATACACCAATGCTAGTGAAAGCCAAAGTCTTGATGCATCTACGCTACAGCTCATTATGATGGGTTATCTAGATCCCTCATCAGAAAAAGCGAAGAAACATCTTCAGCAGCTGGAAAAGGAACTCAAAGGTAAGCACGGCTTATTTTACCGCTACCTGCATAAAGATGACTTTGGAAAACCAAAATCAACATTTCTAGTGTGTGCGTTTTGGTATGTAGAAGCCTTGGCTTGTGTCGGCCGGCTAGAAGAAGCCCAGGATGTGTTTAAACAGCTTTTGTCTTTTGCGAATCATCTTATGCTTTTTAGTGAGGACGTCCATGAAGACGATGGCTCACAATGGGGTAATTTTCCACAAGCCTATAGCCATGTGGGATTAATAAATGCCGCCTATCGTATTGCTGTAAAATTGGATAAGCCTACTTTCTTTGATAGTTTATATGAATAAGAGGTGGCTTTTAAGCCACCTCAAACTTATATCCCACTCCCTTCACAGTAGAGACGTAATGATCGCCGATTTTTTCCCGAAGTTTACGAATATGCACGTCAATAGTTCGGTTCGTAACCACCACGGAGTCTTCCCAAATGGCTTTTAGTATCTGTTCTCTGGTAAACACCTTATTTGGTTTGGAGGCCAAAAGATAGAGCAATTCAAATTCTTTCTTGGCCAGGACAATCTTCTCACCGTCACGATATACTAGAAAAGAATCCCGATCTATAACCAAATCCAAAATTTCTAATTTATCTGTTTGATCAACGTCCGATTCTGTATTATTACGCCGTAATATCGCATTGATGCGGCTCATTAAAGCACGTGGTTTAATAGGTTTCGCAATGTAATCGTCAGCACCTACATTAAAACCGGCTATTTCAGAGTATTCTTCACTTCGGGCCGTAAGAAACACCATGAATGTTTGCTTAAATTCCGGCATAGAGCGCATCAGCCGACATGCTTCTATACCATCCATTTCCGGCATCATGACGTCTAAAATAATTAAATCTGGATTAACCTGCTTAGCAACTTCTATTCCTTCCTTACCGTTGTACGCTTGATAAACTTGATAACCTTCTTTCGTCAGACTGTATGATATTAAATCAACGATATCTCGTTCATCATCTACCACTAGTATTTTTTGATTGGCATTCATTGTTGTTTTTTTGCTAAATTATGTACTAAATGGTAAAACAACGTTAAGGATGTGTTATCAAATTGTTAACTGCTTAACAGTTGTTAAATATCTTCTTAATTTAAAGTTTGCTGCAAAAATTCAGCTAGCGCCTTACCTCTTAAATTTTTAGCTAGTATCTTCCCCTCAGGATCCAGTAAATACGATGACGGAATCGCTTTAATACGATAGTTTACAACCAAATCAGAACTCCAAGCCTGCAAATCGGAAACTTGCGTCCAATCTAAATCATCCGCTTCGATCGCCCGTATCCAGCTACCCGGATTATTATCCAACGATACACCCAACACCGTAAATCCTTTATCCTTATATGCATGGTACAGCTTCACGATATTAGGATTTTCCTGTCTACACGGCGCACACCACGAAGCCCAAAAATCAACCAGTACATATTGTCCCTTAAAATCAGAAAGTTTTACAGCTTTGTTATTCGGTGTAAATGATTCGATTTCCGGCGCCAGCTGGCCCACAGCCAATCGCTTTAGTTTCTTTGCTTCCTCTTTAAATTGAGACACGTAACGGTTATCTGTGAATGTATCTTCAATTTCATCTGCATAAGCGATAATCTCTGCTTCAGCAATCTCGGGGTCTAATGTACTCATAGCATAAAACCCCGCAAGATTTTTATGTTGTTCCGCAAATGTTACGGCTTGCTGCGTATACGCCGCTAATTTCGATTTAAACTCCGTTAAGTAATCAAAGCGTAAACTTTCGATCTCTTCGGACGACTTATTTAAGGTTGCTTTCGCAAACGCACCTTGTAATGAGTCCTGCACCAATTCTTTACGACGTTGGTAAGGGGCAAACTCTTTTAACGCTGTCGTCAACGCAGATCCTTCTACCTGATAATCCTCTGGATGATGCATATCGGCAACAAATTTCAAGGGCTCACCAGGGGTCAAAATAACAGGATACTTATTGTTCCCTACCACCACAGAAAGCAAGCGAGGCTGTGTAGCCTGCCGCTCAAATTTAAATTTATTTCCATCTGCAAGGTAGACAGAATCTAACTTTCTATCACCTTCGTGAAAAGCAATGACCTTCACATTCCCCGGGTTATCGATATGCCCTGACACATGAATTGTATTCTTCTTTGTACAGGCGCTCAGTATGCTGGTCGCCAACACCACAAATAAACCTATTTTTCTCATTTCCAATATTTAGCTATAAACAGCAAGCTATCGGCTATGAGCTTACTGCCTACAACCTATGCTTACGACTTTATCTCTTTATCTCACAAAATCCCTTGCCCGAGCAATTGCTTTCGAAAGTCCTTCGACTAACTTTCCGCCAGCCGTCGCAAAAAACGGCTGTCCGCCTCCCCCACCTTGAATATCTTTCGCCAAATCCTTAACAATAGTTCCGGCATTCCATCCACGTGCTTTTGCCAAGTCATCAGAAATCATTACGGTTAAGTTGGGTTTTCCGTCAATATTTGCTCCCAGAACCACAAATGCGTTGTCCAAAGCGCCTTTCAAAGCATAAGCCAATGTTTTTACCGCGTCAGCACTAGGGAGATCAACTATCAGCGACAAAAAATTGACACCATCCACCTGTTCCACTTTTGCTTCCAATTCCTTTTTCATCTGCAAGGATTTTTCGCGGATATGGTTCTCCATCGCTTTTTTCAGTTCATGGTTCTCATTCAACACTTTTTCCACCGTCGAAACAAAATCTTTCGGATTGTTCATCAGCTCCCGCATTTTGTCTACCAATTCAAACTGTTCGCGGATTACCGCAGCTGCTTTCGAGCCTGTTATCGCTTCGATACGTCGTACACCGGCAGCTACCGCAGATTCCGATATAATCTTGAAAAAACCAATCTGGCCGGTGCTTCGCACATGTGTACCGCCACAAAGCTCCTTCGAAAAGACGTCGTCAAACGTAATCACACGCACATAATCGCCATATTTTTCACCGAATAATGCCCGTACACCAGTCGCTATTGCTTCCTGGTACGGCACTTGCCGTTCTTCTTTCAGCACAATATTCTCCCTTATTTTCGCGTTGACGATATCTTCCACCTGTTTTTGTTCTTCCGGCGTAATCTTCGCAAAATGCGAAACGTCAAAACGTAATATATCCGGAGAGACCAATGAGCCTTTCTGATCGACATGATCTCCCAGCACCTGTCTTAAGGCAGCATGCAATAAATGTGTAGCTGAGTGATTGCTTTCCGTATCAAGCCGTTTATGCTTATCCACGACCGCTTTGAAATTACCTTCTAATACGGGCGGAAGTTCGTTTACAAAATGTACAATAAGTGCATTTTCTTTTTTGGTATCGGTAATATAGACCTTTTCGTTGGCGTCAGAGATCAACCATCCAGAATCTCCGACCTGCCCGCCACCTTCCGCATAAAATGGCGTAACGGATAAGATAAGCTGATATTGTTGCTTCCCTTTTGAAGTGACCTTTCTGTATTTTAATAGCTGTGTAGTTGCTTCCAGGCAGTCATATCCGACAAATTCTGTTTCATCACCATTCGATACCGTAACCCAATCGCCAGTATCAATTGCTGTAGCAGCACGCGAACGTTCTTTCTGTTGTTGCAGGGCACGCTGGAACCCCTCCATATCTACACGTAGTCCTTTTTCCCGTGCCAATAACCCCGTAAGGTCTATCGGAAAACCGTAGGTATCAAACAATTCAAAAGCAAAATCACCCTCGATTGCCCTATGTTCAGCAATGTAGTTCTCAAAACGTTGTATACCTGTTGTTAGCGTACGTAAAAAAGAAACCTCTTCCTCCAACACCACCTTCTGTACAAAACTCTGCTGTTGTATAAGTTCATCGAACACACCTTCAAATTGCTTTGCCAAAAGCGGGACCAGCTCATTAATAAATGGTGTTTTGAAACCAAGAAAAGTGTAGGCATAACGCACCGCTCTACGCAATATACGCCGTATAACATAACCTGCTTTATTGTTGGAAGGCAGCTGCCCGTCAGCAATTGCAAAACTCACGGCGCGTATATGATCGGACAATACACGCATAGCGATATCGGTCTTCTCATCAGCACCATACATTATTCCAGCCCTCTCCGCAATAAATTGGATAATAGGCTGGAAAACATCCGTATCATAATTCGAAGTCTTCCCCTGGATAGCACGTACCAAGCGTTCGAATCCCATGCCCGTATCCACATGTTTTGCCGGCAGGGGCTCCAATTTTCCATTCTTCAATCGGTTGAACTGCATAAATACCAGGTTCCAGATCTCGATAACCTGTGGATCATCGGCGTTGACCAGTTCTTGCCCTCTTATGGCTTCACGTTCCTCATCCGAACGCATATCATAATGGATTTCTGAACAGGGGCCGCAAGGTCCAGTTTCCCCCATTTCCCAAAAGTTATCTTTTTTGTTACCCAATAAAATCCTATCCTCCGCTACGTGGCTCTTCCAGAGATCGTAGGCGTCACTGTCCCGTTCCAGCCCTTCTTTTTCATCTCCTTCAAAAATGGTCACATACAACCGATCTTTATCCAGTTGGTATACTTCTGTGAGCAATTCCCAAGCCCAAGCAATCGCCTCCTTCTTAAAGTAATCGCCAAATGACCAATTGCCCAACATTTCAAACAACGTATGGTGATAAGTATCAATACCTACTTCTTCCAAATCATTGTGCTTTCCTGATACGCGTAGGCATCGTTGCGTGTCGGTCACACGGGTATGCTTCGGAAGCGTCTCTCCCAAAAAAATATCCTTAAACTGGTTCATCCCTGCATTGGTAAACATCAACGTGGGATCATCTTTCACAACAACTGGAGCGGAAGGCACGATATCGTGTGATTTGTTCTTGAAAAAACTTAAAAAAGCTTCGCGTATTTCTTTGCTGGTCATGGAATCCTATATATACTTATTTTCGAGGTACAAAAATAGCTAAAAATGCTTGCTCTCACAACGCTTAGCATATAGCGTATACTGTAACCAACTTTTAAATTCTTAAAACCACTTATTATTTGTACTTTTATACAGTAATCATCGACTTATAATGAAGAAGATCTTAGTACCGACAGACTTTTCGGAAAATGCATTTTTGGCTGCCCGATATGCCGCGGAAATGGCTAAAAAGCATCAATACAGTTTGCATATTATTCATTTCTACACCGCAGTCTCATCCGGTTTTGACGAAAACGAATTGGAAGGAGAACGTGTGCAATCTGACGTATTAAAGGCCGACCTGACTATGAAAGAATGGGTACATCGGCTTCAAGCCCAATACCCTGACACACCTATATCTTATCACAATGATCGCGGACTTTTGGAGGAGGCACTTCCTAAAGAAGCAAAAAAGGAAGATTATGTTGCTATTGCCATGGGAACAACAGGAGCATCAGCAAACAAAAATATATTCTGGGGAAGTAATACAGCACTGATTGTCGCAAAATCTCCTATTCCGGTTATTGCCATCCCCAATATCGAATACATTCCGACGGTAATAAAAAAGGCAGGGTTATTAACGAACTTTAAGCAAGAGGAATTGGCAACGCTTCAAGAGTTTGTCCATATTTTCAAACAAGAGATCGACGTTGCTCTTATCCATGTATACAAAGAAAGTGAAAAGGTTGCTTCGGTCAACAACCGGATAGATTCATGGGCTTTTAATGTAGACGAGTTTTCAGCGGTGCGGCAAACCGATAAACTCATAGCGCCTACTTTAAAAGAGGATAAGAACCAAGATACGATACCGGAAGTTCTTAGCACCTTGATCGATACCCAGGACATCGACATTATTTTAGTTTCAAAAACCCGAAAAACATTTTTTGAAAGATTGTTTACGTCATCGGTATCCAAAGCCATGACATTGAAGCTGCAAAAGCCGGCTTTTTTTGGAAAAACTATATAAACAATATACCCATGAGCAAAATATTAATACCCGTTGACTTTTCCGAGGATTCGCTAACTGCTATTCAATATGCTTGTCAGCTTATTTCGCAAAATGAACGAAAACAAGAAGTAGACTTCGTCCATGTTTTCACGCATCATTCTAATTCGTATGTAAACCGGCAAGCCTATCCTATTGAAGATCCGCAGGTGAAAATATCGGAAAAGCATATGGCGAAACTTTTAACAAATGTCCGAAATGAACATCCAGACATGACATTCAACAGCATATTTAAAGAAGGCAATCTGTTTGAAGAAATCAGCAAGATAACAGCCGAATTTGACTACGATGCCGTTGTTATGGGCACGAAAGGTTCCTCCGGATTAGAAGCGATCTTTCTAGGCAGCAATACCTATGATGTTATACTCAACACTAAAACGCCCGTTCTTGGCGTCCCGCAAAATACGAAAGGACTCCAAAAAGATCGAGTTGGCTTGCTCTGTAATTTTAAAGAGGGCGAAATAGAAGTACTCCAGCACGCTATTAAGCTTATTGGCAACGAATTCGAACTGGTATTGATATACGTAAACAAAGACGACCGTCGTATCAGTGATATAGATGTACAGTTTAAAGGTTGGATCGAAGAAATCATTAACCGGACTGGCATTCAGAATATTTCTTATACGATAAAACCCCAAGTACTTTATAATCGGGCCGCAGAAAATGTATCGCATGCAATTTCTAACGTTTTAATTGACGAACAGATAGATTTCTTACTCATTACCCGTAGCCGCAAAAGTATTTTCCGACGATTGGTAGAGGAAAATATTGTGCGTAAAATGGCCTACAATATGACTATACCTACCTTGTTCGCTCCTGTACGAAGCAAATAAAAACACGGCTCATTTTACGTTATTTTACTTTCTCTTGTAGTGTCTATGCTACAAGAGTTTTTTTTCTGCCCATTTCCGGCACAATAATCTTTCTCCCATCCTACTTTTGGCAAAACAATTGCATAGCGACATCTGTTAATACACAAATAATTATTGAGGTTTCTTATATGAAAAATTTTAACTTAAAAAATGTAGCCATCGCCAGTATGGTCAGCTTATTAGGCAGCATCTCTGTTGCCCAAGCACAGAAAGAAGGAAGTATCGAAGGCACTACTCCTCTTGGTCCTGAAGTGCAATACAGAACATGGTCTGTAGGTCTGAATGCCGGTGTATTGAACCAGTCCAATATCTTCGGCTTCAACAGAGGAGGTTTTGATCACATCGAACACGACTTAGGTTATAGCGCATACATCAAAAAACAATTATCCCCTTCTTTTGGTCTTAAGGCGCAATACATGGGTGGCAAGGTAAAAGGATCCATGGAAGACCCTAACAATAGCTCGGTTATCATAAATCAATTTGAAACTAAAATGCCTTGGTCGGCTGCGTTATCTGGCGAGTGGACAATGGCCAACACCAACTGGCGTTTCTTCAACAGCCTGATCAAACCATATTTCGCAATTGGATTAGGCGCGATGAATTTCGAGACAACATCCATACAACTTGGTGAGAACGCAACAGAGACAACAGCTGATAAACAAACTAAACTGTATGTACCTGCAGATTTTGGATTTAAGATCGCAGTTGCCAGAGGCATCAACATTGATTTAGGTTATCAGCTAAATTGGGCTAACCAAGATTTCGATGGTGTCCGAGGTGGCCAATATAAAAACGACTTGTTCTCTTATGCACATGCTGGGCTGGAGATTGCTTTAGGCAACAGCTTTAAACCAGCACTCAACAATTCCAATCCAGTCGCTACCTTGGTAAACGACTACAACATGAAGTATGATGACTTGAAAGCGCAGAACGACGCGTTAAAACAGGAGAACCAAGCATTATCTTCTCAATTGGCGGGTTTAAACAGTGATTTGCAAGACGATGATGGCGATGGTGTAGCCAATAAATTCGACAAATGTCCAAATACACCTGCCGGTGTTAAAGTGGATGGATCTGGCTGTCCTCTTCCGGAATTAAAACACGAAACAAAAGTAATCGAAAAGATCGTTGTTACGGAAGAAGATAGAAAAGTGGTGGATGAGGCTATTAAAAACCTAGAGTTTGATTTAGGAAAATCAACTATCCGCTCCACCTCTTACCCTTCATTGAATAGTGTAGCTGCACTTCTTATCGAGAAAAACTTCAGCTTAAAACTTGCTGGCCACACCGATAATACCGGCTCTATGCAAACGAACATGCGTTTATCGAAAGAACGTGCGGAGGCTGTTAAAGCCTATCTCGTTTCCAAAGGAGCGAACGCTTCCCGCATTGAAGCTACAGGTTACGGTCCGACACAACCTATTGCTACCAATGCAACAGCAGACGGTCGTCAACAAAACCGTCGCGTAGAGTTTACATTGTACTAGTTTTCTTTTTTTCCCTCAAAAAAAGAAACAAAAAAAATCGTCGCTTCGGATGTTTGACAGGGAAGAGCGTGCTAAGGATGGGATTTCTGCAATTGTCAAAAATCCGAATGCGACATAAAAAGTTAAGAAAGGACAATGCAATTGCGTTGTCCTTTCCATTTATCTCATTTTTTATTTTACATTTTTTTATTTCAAATATTATCCCTATCTTTGCACCGCCTTAGGCAATAGAGCCTATTGTATAATTTATTTCATGAACCCATTTTTAGACTTGGGGATCCGTCATGAAGTTGTTAATGCCATCACTGAGATGGGTTTCGAGAAACCATCTCCTATTCAGGAAAAAGCCATTCCTGTTTTATTGACTGGTAACGACGATTTTGTCGGATTAGCCCAAACCGGCACAGGAAAGACAGCGGCATTTGGTCTTCCACTTTTAGAGTTAATCGACTTTACTCAAAAGCATCCGCAGGCTTTAGTATTATGTCCTACGCGTGAGCTATGCTTACAAATCGCAAAAGATTTAGAGAAATTTGCTAAGTACATTGACGATGTACACGTTGTTGCCGTTTACGGTGGCGCAAATATTTCTGACCAATTACGCCAGATTCGTCGCGGTGTACAGATTGTCGTAGCTACCCCTGGACGTATGCTGGACATCATCGGCAGAAAAGCAATCGACTTCTCCAATGTGAAGTATGTTGTATTGGATGAAGCGGATGAAATGTTGAACATGGGATTCCAAGAGGATATCAACAACATTCTTTCGGAAACGCCCGACACAAAGAAAACATGGTTGTTTTCAGCAACTATGCCAAAAGAGGTACGTCGTATAGCACAAAACTACATGACCAACCCTCAAGAGCTTACTGTTGGTACAAAAAACACCGGTAATGCAAACATTGAACACCATTATTATGTCATTAAGGCTAGGGACAAATATGCGGCGTTCAAACGTATTGTAGACTATTACCCAGAGATTTTCGGTATAGTGTTCTGTCGTACAAAGATCGAAACACAAGAAATAGCGGAAGCTTTGGTAAAAGATGGCTACAATGCCGACTCGTTGCATGGAGACTTGTCTCAACAACAACGTGACAAGGTAATGAAACGCTACCGTGATCGCAGTTTGCAACTATTAATTGCAACAGACGTAGCGGCTCGTGGTATTGATGTGAACGATGTGACACACGTTATTAACTTCTCCCTACCGGATGAGGTTGAAAATTACACACACCGTTCCGGTCGTACGGCCCGCGCCGGAAAGACTGGTGTTTCCCTTTCCTTAATTAACGTTAAAGAATTAGGAAAAATCCGTCGCATCGAAAAAATCATAGGCAAACAGTTTGAAAAGAAACAAGTACCTCAAGCTGGCGAAGTCGTTGAAAAACAACTTCTTGCTATGACGGATAAAATTCGTAACGCGGAGATCAACGAGGAGCGGATTGCACCATACCTTCCAAGTATTATGGAAAGTATGCAAGATCTATCGAAAGAAGACATCATTACACGTTTCGCTTCGCTAGAGTTTAACCGTTTCTTAGATTATTATCAAAATGCACCAGACTTGAACGTTGATGCTCGTGAAAGAGATAGTGATCGTGGAGAACGTGGTGATCGCGGAGAGCGTGGTGAACGCAGAAGCAGAGCTGCTTCAAACGGATACACACGCTTGTTCATCAACCTTGGTTCTGTAGATGAGTTTTCACGTGGTGATATGCTTGGTCTAATTTGCGATGCCGCAAATATATCTGGAAAATCAGTTGGAAAAATTGATATGAAAGGTGTATTTACTTTCTTCGAAGTACAAGATGCTGAAGTAAACAAGGTATTCGAAGGATTCCAAGGTACAGAGTACAATGGCCGTGCAGTTCGCGTGGAAGTATCTGGCGACGAAAGCCGCAGCAGTGGTCGCTCTAGAGGCGGCGACAGCGGCGGAAGACGCAGAAGCGGAGGTGGAGATAGAGACAGAAAAGGAGGTTCTTTCAGAGGCGACAGACGTAGTTCTGGTGGCTTCGGTGGTGGAGAGCGCTCCGGAAGACGTCAGTCTTCTTCTTCTCGCTCTAGATATTAATCATTACGATTTATCATTATTTAAAAGCCGGGTTTTCTGAATGAAAACCCGGCTTTTTTCTGTTCTTCAGACTCAACCTCTCCCTCTCCGCAATTGTCTATAAATCTGTTTTTTCAACCTTTGCGAACTATTTATGACGTTGACGTATAGCTTCATAGATAACAATACCCGCGGAAACGGATACATTGAGTGATTTTATTTCTCCAAACATCGGTATCTTTGCCAGTTTATCTGAAACACGAATCAGGTCGTCTGATACACCGACATCTTCGGCACCTAAAACAATACAAGTAGGAACCGTGTAATCCACATCATACACGGAATCTTGTGTTTTCTCCGTACCCACGACCAGTTGTACGCCCGATTCGATAAGAAAACGTGCGGTACGCCCCAAAGCATCCTCACGACATACCGGAATCTTATATAATGCCCCTGCGGAAGTTTTAATCGCATCAGGATTGATTTCTGCAGACCCTTTTTTGGGTACAATAATCGCGTGGACTCCGGCACATTCTGCCGTCCGTGCAATAGCCCCCATATTGCGTACATCGGTCACACCATCTAACATCAATAAAAGCGGTGTGTCTCCTTTCTCATATATCACCGGCAACAAGTCTTCGATCTGCTGATAAGTAATAGGCGAGATGACCGCTATAACGCCTTGATGATTTTTTCGAGTAATACGGTTTAGTTTCTCAATAGGTACCTGCTGATAGCCTAAATTATGCTCTTTCAACAACGATTTCAACTCTAGGAAAAGACTACCACTCAATCCCCGCTGCACAAACAGCGACTCTATTTCCTTACCACTATCTATGGCTTCAATAACAGCACGGATACCAAACACCATCTGGTTTGATTCGCGCTTTTCTCCTCTTTCCCGCTGTTGGAAATTTCGCATATTTTAATTTTTAAATATCTAACACATCTTTATCCGGCAAAGATAAGAAAAGAAAGAAGTATTTAACTCAACCCGAGATTAAATGCTTTACGCAAGGTTTCCAATGCAGGGTTCTTAGAAACCATTGCTTGGTATTTTTCCACCGAAGTATAAGGCTTTCGAACTTTGGTGACTTCTACTTGTACACCGGTCAAGTCGAGTGAAAAATTTTGCAGCTCCACGCGCAAGTAATTTAGAATATCTATTTTACCTAATTTGAGTTCGTCCATCTGTACCCCGTTCTCCACATCTACTTCAATCATCACACCGTTTAAGCGTGGAGGGTTAGCCGTCATAATCGTATATAGCGTAATGCGGTTCGTTTGCTTCAAACGGTCTGCAAATGCATTCCAATGCATCATAAATGTATTGAACGTAACCTCTCGAAACGTATCCCCTTGAACAAGGTCCGGTTCATCCGTCTCTGCTTCAACCTTATCCTCAAATATCGTATTTAAATTGGGTACGTTCACCGAGGCTGAAATTTTACCCCATCCCTTTTTCACGGCCATATTTGTACCTGCTCCGGTAGATTTCTCTATAACCGGCGTGGAAGCGGTAGCTGGCACCTGTATAGGCGCAGACGCTCGCGGTAGCGTAGGCGTTGATGGTTTTGGTGTAGGAATATCGTTAACGACAGCCGTTGAGCGGCTTACAGCTGGGTCAGGGAGTTTTTTTTTTACCTCTGCCGTAACAGAGGGTGTAAAACTTCCCTGTTGACTCAGTAAAATAGCTGACGCGAGATGACACATCTTTAATAATGCCAACTCTACCTGTAAACGTTGGTTCTTACTGCTTTTATAATTAATTTCACACTGGTTGGCAATATTCAACACAGAGAGTAGGAGTCCTGAACTAAGTGCCTGGGATTGCTCCAGATACTTTCGTTTTATATTCTCACTCACTTCAAGCAATTTTAGCGTTGCAGGTTCTTTAGACACTAATAGATTCCGCGTATGTGTTGCCAGACCGCTAATGAAATGACCTCCATCGAAGCCATTATTTAACACTTTATCAAAAATCAGCAATGCCTGTGCAGCATCTTCCGCCGCCACATGATCCATCAGCTGAAAATAATAATCATAATCCAGGATATTCAGATTATCGATGACCGTTTGATACGTAATATTTTTATTAGAAAAACTAACAATCTGATCAAACATGGACAATGCATCCCGAAGTCCACCATCAGCCTTTTGCGCAATAATGTGCAGTCCATCCGATTCAAACGCTATTTCTTCCTTTTGTGCAATGGCAGCGAGATGATTCGCCATATCCTCTACCTTGATCCGGTTAAAGTCAAATATCTGACAACGGGAAAGAATAGTGGGGAGAATTTTATGTTTTTCTGTCGTTGCCAGGATAAAAATAGCATACGAAGGTGGTTCTTCCAGGGTTTTCAAAAACGCATTGAAAGCCGCCTGCGAAAGCATGTGCACCTCGTCAATTATATAGATTTTATATTTACCAGCTTGAGGCGGGATTCGTACTTGTTCAATCAGACTACGGATATCGTCCACAGAGTTATTAGATGCCGCATCCAACTCGTGAATACTGAAGGAATTTCCTTGCTGAAAAGATTTACAACTCTCACAAGTGCCACAGGCTTCTACCTGTTCGCTGATCTGTTCACAGTTTATTGTTTTCGCCAAAATACGGGCACAAGTTGTCTTCCCCACACCACGCGGTCCACAAAACAGAAAAGCCTGCGCCAGTTGATTGTTGTGGATCGCATTTTTGAGCGTGCTGGTAATATGCTGCTGACCAACAACAGAGTCGAAGGTCACCGGACGATATTTCCGTGCTGAAACAATAAAATTATCCATTGCACGAAGATAAGGATTTTAAGAAGTAAAATCTAGAAATTAGCATGTAAAAAAACCGCTCCCGAAATTACCTTTCGCGAAGCGGTTTGCCTATAACACTTACAAGCTATGCTATCGTATCACCCTTCGGCTCTGTCACTTTCCATACTATAGCAGCTATTACAGCACCTAAAATCGGTGCCACAATAAATAACCACAACTGCGATAACGCTTGTCCACCAGCCAGCAGGGCAGGGCCAAATGAGCGTGCCGGATTAACAGAAGTACCCGTGATCGGGATAGCCACCATGTGGATCAACAACAATGTAAAACCGATTGCCAAACCGGCCATCGTGCTGTTGCCAACTTTAGAGGTCGTCGCCAGGATGACGAATAGAAAAATAAAAGTTAACACGGTTTCCGTAATAAAAGCCGCTGAGATTCCATACTCGCTCTGGTACTTTGCTCCCCAACCATTTGCACCGTACGCCCATTCGCCGGCGGTAAAACCTGCTAATTGGCCACTCAATATTTGTTGGAGAACAAACGCACCGAGAAGTGCACCCAGGCACTGTGCAATGATGTAAACCACCGCATCCTTTACCGACATTCTACCTGCCAATAACACGCCAATCGTGACTGCCGGATTGATATGACAACCAGAGATACCACCAATAGCATAGGCAAAAACAACTACGGAAATACCAAACGCCATTGATATACCGAGTAGTCCTAGACCAGATAAACCTGCCATCGTATCTACTCCTGCAATAGCTGCTGCTCCACAGCCAAAAAGAACCAAGCCAAACGTACCAATTAGCTCGGCTATAAATTTCGAAGACATCTTTACTTCCATTATATAATCGTTAAAAATTTAAATTAGTAAAGCCCTAAATTAATGCTTCGAATGCTTTGGGATACTATCGAAAAAAAATGTTGTAGAACCTCTACGACAAGTTATAAACAACCAATATATCAACAATTTACCGTATTCTTTATTTAAACGCTTTCCGGCACGTTCTTTTTGTAGCTTAATTTCGATATGCGGTGTAGTTGAAAAAAACGAAAACCAGTATCGCTCCAAGAAATACAAAAACAGTATAACCCAACGACCAAATACACGTTTATCCAAAAATTTCGGTATTTCTCTCAGCTGCGACATATGTTTGAAAACATATAGCGACATATCCATAAAGGTCTTGATTTCAACTTCTTCTTTACGAAAATTAGACAGACTGAGAAGCTTGTGGAGCAGTTTGTCGTAAAACTGCGCTCCAATCTCCCGGTCGTAAAGCACCACTTCGTAATAATACTGATTACTCGCTGCTCTATCCACTGCAAAATCAAGGATACCGATGAAATAAACTTCCGGAAGTTCATACGTATTGCCCTTATAACCACGCGGCACCAGTGTATGGATAAGACGCGAACTGTAGTAAACCATTCGGTCGCGGATGATAGGACAGAGTTACACTCTTAATATCAAGATATCGAAAGAAATGTGTCCCCCAAAAAAACTTTACCCTAACCCCTTCCGGCAAAATTTTAATTACCCAACTAGAAAACAATCTCGAAATAAGCAGAAATAACAATACGATTGCATAAGTTAAAATCAGTAACCAAATAAAAAATGTCGCTCCAATCGGTTTTGAAAGCAAAAAGTAATCCTCAACAAAGTTTATAAATGGAAAATACATGAAGAACCATATAAGTATTGTTCGTAGTACCAGCGCATTTTTTCTTTCTTTGAAATGTGAATAGTTTTAATATTTGCTTCCATTTTCGCCTACCAACTAATATTTAAAGTGTATTCTCTATTATAAACTCCTCTAACTGCGCTGATCTCATATCTACCCGCTGAATGAACCGCTCGCTGTTTAGCAAATATGATGATGGATATTTGTATATATTATATTTGTTTACTTCCGTTTCAGCATCTTGAAGTTTAATCATCGTCCAAT
>NZ_SGIT01000010.1 GCF_004208525.1 Sphingobacterium corticibacterium
TGCGCTGATCTCATATCTACCCGCTGAATGAACCGCTCGCTGTTTAGCAAATATGATGATGGATATTTGTATATATTATATTTGTTTACTTCCGTTTCAGCATCTTGAAGTTTAATCATCGTCCAATTTATGTTATGCTTATTCAGCACCGCGTCGAGATCGGTTCTTACATCGCAGATTCCTACAAATTCTACCTTATCCTTATATTTGTTCGCAATGCGTGTTAGATTTGGTAAATCTTGTAAACACGGGCCACATGTCGTACTCCAAAAGTAAATAAAAATCAGTTTGTCCTTATCCACACTATCCAACGTCCACATGTCTCCGTTTAATACATCTCGTCCAGATATTGCAGGAGCTAAAAGCCCTGCTTGATCGGAAACTTGATGGATATTACGATTTTCTTTTACGGTCTTGATGGTATCAGTCAACATAGCTGCGCCCTCGATCTCTATAAATTTCCCGCCATATAAAATACGGGATAGTTTGAACGTATCCTCTCCCAAATTAAAATATTGTCCTTCTATAACTCTCTTCTCCGGCGGTAACGCCGAAAAATAAGGTATAGCAGGCACAACGAAAGCACCTCTGTTGCCGATATTCTTACAGAAATAATATGTATTGTTTTTATATTTAAAAGTTGATAGATAAAATTGCGGGAAAGAAAAAAAGACGTTGTTATTAATCTCCGATACGGAAATAATTAAGGTGTCGTTATGAACTTTGCCGTCGTACCAGTATTGATAAAAAACATAGTCTGGATTATTTGGTACGGAGGATGAAGTATTTCTTCCAACAACAGGCCTCACCACATCATCGCCAAAATCGTTATTCTGATTTCTATC
>NZ_SGIT01000011.1 GCF_004208525.1 Sphingobacterium corticibacterium
CGGAAACCCGCGGATCAAGTCGTATGTGCCGATCCCCGCGGCTTATCGCAGCTTGTCGCGTCCTTCTTCGCCTCTGGGAGCCTAGGCATCCCCCGTGTGCCCTTATTTACTTTCTTCCGTCTGCTGCTCCTTTTGCCTAGCAGCAGACTGCCTCCGTCCTGTCCATGCAGTGCTGCATGGACGGACTTCCTCTGTCCTCTCTTTTATATTCTTTTCTTTCCCAATATGTCAAAGAACGCTATACCCTCCCCCCAGGGAAGGGCAACGTGGAGAATAACGGATTCGAACCGTTGACCCCCTGCGTGCAAGGCAGGTGCTCTAGCCAGCTGAGCTAATTCCCCTTTTTTAATGGTAGATCGTGAACGGTTGACCAGCAATGAACATACATTGACAGCTAAACATCAACAGCCCCCCATTATCATGGTAGTCCCGAGCAGATTTGAACTGCTGACCCCTACATTATCAGTGTAGTGCTCTAACCAACTGAGCTACGGGACTGGATCGTCCCGAAATCCAGGGTAAGGCGCTGCCTCCTGGTACGGGAGCTCAATACCAATGGTATAATCCACGGTGTCTCCTGATAGACAAAGATCATGAATGCGCGCAGCAGGACCGGTCCGGACGCTCCAGAAAGGAGGTATTCCAGCCGCACCTTCCGGTACGGCTACCTTGTTACGACTTAGCCCCAATTACCAGTATTGCCCTGACACGCTCCTTGCGGTTACATGCTTTAGGCAC
>NZ_SGIT01000002.1 GCF_004208525.1 Sphingobacterium corticibacterium
GAACTTTGCCGTCGTACCAGTATTGATAAAAAACATAGTCTGGATTATTTGGTACGGAGGATGAAGTATTTCTTCCAACAACAGGCCTCACCACATCATCGCCAAAATCGTTATTCTGATTTCTATCGATTATATAATGCATTCCCAGACTATCTTTCCCTATCACGACATTAATCCCGCAAGCCAGAGGTTCTTTTGCGTAATTCACCGAGTCTTTCAGGTCAATGTCCTCCGTTTCAAGTAGTTTGGCTAGACTTGAGCTCATAGTATCCAATAGATGTGCTGATTGGTAGATTAACTGATTTGGATTTAATTCATAATAATATTCTCGAACATCGTTCCAGTTTTCGGGAATATTTTTAGCGGAGGGATATAATTCTCTTCGTTCACTATCTCGTTTTTCACTGATGCCGAATGAAGTCTTTCCGTGAGGACCATAACCGTCAATTTTTTGTAATTCGATAATAGTCTTCTCTTGAGAAAACAGCAATGTTAAGTTAAAAATGGTATAAATTAAAAGGACTATCTTCTTCATTCTCAAAAGTTCAAGTTGGTGTTAATAGCTTATAACGGTATAATATACAACAATAATAAGAATTATTTCCTTTACTCATTTATTATGAGGCATTTTTGGTTTCAAGCATATTCCTCCGAAATACCTCTCCACATCATAACTGTTTTCCATTCGTCAAAGATATTTGCGCTCCATTTTGGAGTATAGAGGTCATAATGTGCGAACCAAAGCAAGAGATCACGTATAATGACCGGATAGATGACATTTGTATCCAGTACATCCGTAAATCTTACACTATGAATCATAGAGCCCAAGATCTTCGTCAAGATTCATCATATCGATCAAGTGGCTTTTCTGCTCAGCTTTCATCTGCTTTTTGTATTCTACCACATCTTCGAAAACTATTCTGCGGTGCTTTCCTACTTTTGTATATTGAATCTTGCCTTCTTCAAGTAGCTTAACTAAATGAGGGCGGGAACAGCCAAGCATTTCGGCAGCCTTTTGCGTAGTCACCTCCGTAGCGAGCGGCACAATCGAGATCGGCTTTCCCTCGGACATAGCTTTCAGAATACCGCCAAATAGCTTAAGCGCCCGTAAAGGCACCACTATTTTGTCTTTAGTCTCTTCTATTTCAATTTGAGTCTTTTCTGCACTTAGCTGTTCAATAACAGCTGCCAATGAATCGTATGATTGCATTGCAACTTTCTGCTCTGCTTTTGAAGGTTTGTTAATTCTATCTAAGGTTTCCATGTCGATCGTCTTTCTTTTTCATCACAAAAATAAACGAAATATTCGAAATAAACGAAAAAAAATGTTTTATTGATAACATTACTTCAGTAACCTTATCACTCAATAATAGCTCTTATCTCCTCTGCAAAAGCTTTGTCGATATCAAAAATATTGGAATCCTCTTTCCGGCTGTGCTGCAGCTTCTCAATAACATCATCTCCCCTAAGATTTCTCCGCATGTTCCGATCCAGCTCTGGATCAATCTCTATCTTCAGTGCTTCTAGATCGACAGATCGCATCTGCGAAACATGTATATAGACACTTTCATTCAGATGCTTCTTACTAGGGGTATGAGAGCTACAGTTCTCTCTCCCATTCTTCCAACTCTACATGAAAATTCTTCTGAAAATAGGAAAGCTCTTCGATTAGATATTTCTCTACGTGCTGCTGAATTTCATCAAAATTATAGTTATCAAACGCATAAGATTGAACCCAGGTACTCTCAGCATCATCACGTTCGTCAATTGAAAGCATCCTGCTCTCATTTTTGACGAATAGGTCAAATGAATTACCTGAGGTGGACATTGCAAAAAGAAGGTACCGTGCGCGGTAAAATGCTTCCTGACCTTTTCTCGATATGGCATCTACACCGAAGAACGCGAAGGCCGGACATAACAGATAACGTGGTAGCCTCTTTTCAAAAGTTGCTTTAGCTGTATAAGGGATTTTGAGCCGCTGGATCTTACAAACTGCAGTTCGCCCGCATTTGGCTCCCGTCCGAAACTTCTTTTGAACTGCTGCATATACATGGGATATTGCTCTTCGAACACGTCGTCTTTAAGTAAGATCGCAATACCATATCCTAGCCGAATAAGTGCTCGCGCCATGATCGCATAAGGGCCGATATGGAAGCATGCCCATATACGGTGGCCATCCACCTTGGGTAGCTGTTCTTCCAATTGTGGTAGGAAGGTATTGTCGTGTTTGAATGGTTCTTGTCGAAGATAGCGTTGCTGAATGTGTACCAGCCGTAGTATGGATTCGTAGCTGTCTACCAATTTCCAGTGGTACAGCATGGAAGCTAGTTTGACACTCTGGTTCCAAACGATGTGATCATCCTTTCTAATAGGTATTGCCGGTAAAGTATTTGGTGTGCTGTTCATATATAGCTTTAGTTAGTTAAAAGAGTGTCCGGATCACCCTTCGGATAGATTTAGCTCGTTCTAAATGTAGTAAAAATTACATTTGCCCTCGCTGCCGATCAGTAGATCAAGACCTTCTTTTGCATCGAGTATATTCGAAGCAACCTGCGCTACATTTTGGATTTCATGAATAAATTGTTCCATGTTCAATTAATTATTTTGGTTTATAAAAAGCACCTATCGATCCTGGATAGATTGCTGTGTGATCACGTAGCAAATATGTTGCATGTGAATGGAGAATTCCAAAAAAAATGTTGAACAGTAGAAAAACAGCAGTTTCGTCCCCGCGGAAAAAGGCTGAACGGGAGAAAAGTAGCGGTTTGGGCGGAAACGTAAGAATAAAATAACAGGAGAACATAACAAAAACTAAACATAACGATAACGCAGCTTTTTTGCCAAACAGTTCCCTTTGCTATAGTTTTACACAACGACAATTTAACTACAGAATTCTCTGAATAAATAGTAGATACTTTATGTTAGCATATTTGAAACGTAATTTGGGTCTAGCAAGGCTAGCGATATATATAATGACGATCGCTTTACTGTTTTCAACGCCCGTGACCATCGATTTTGTGGTTTTAAAACTTTTAGCTGTTTTGTTACTGCTATTAATTTTTTATTATTTATATAAAAGATTGGGGTTTTACAATGTAAATTATCGAATTCCTGACGTCACCTGCATTTTCTGTTTGGTGAATCAAATTGGTTATATCAGCTGGACGATTATACCGAAAATGCTTTAAGTTTATTAAAGTTATATTGAGAAAACACATACTAAATAGCATCTATTATTTTTTCCTCCATTTGATGATATTTTAATCGCTTGAACATAATAAAGAACAATAGGCCCGCCATAAATGTAAGGCCTATAGAAATCAGGTATAAATGTTCTTCTATAGGGTAAAATATATTGATATCATTGCCTTTTTGAATATAAACGCGCAATACAAAGCCTATTAGATTGCAAGTTGCATGGGAGATAATGCAGACAGAAATATTCTTTGTATTATAGTATAACCAAGACCAAAATAGTGCTAAAATAATAGAAGTGATAATATTAGTGTGGAGAAGACCAAAAAATAAGGCCGAAATAGTAAAAGCCCAAAACGACGGATAATTTTCCTTTAATCCCCTAAAAATAACTCCTCTAAAAAGCAACTCTTCAAATACTGGCGCCACAATTACCATTGTTAGAAAAACATAAAAATCTCCTGGTACCAGAGTCCCAATAAAGCTATTTCGGGCTTCTTCACTCATGATAGAGAATTGACTTAGAAAGGGATTTAGAAAGATAAGCAAGGTTATACATATACTTATCAATACATCTTTTATTTTTACTTTTTTATTTTCTATCGAAACTAAATCTATGATATTTTTCTTTCCTAACCATATTATACTTCCGAGAAGGATAATAGTCGGAAGTCCATATACCAATAGACTATTTAAAGTTTCATTCCGAGACAAACTGACAGCATTTTTACATATCAATTTAAGCAGGAAAAATATGGCCAAGGTGACAAATGCCTGAAAGATATTTTTCCGCAGAACTTCAAGAAATCAAACAACCTGTAATTCGTCGGGCGGATACGAGGCACTGTATCAAGTTGTGCGAAGATATTATGTAGATTTTCGTAAGCAATATTAATACTGCTCGTCTTCTATATGGAAAACAAGCAGTATTAGGTTTTAATGGACAACCAGATTTCTTGTATTTAAGACCCGCCGTAATATCTAAGCCGTCTATATAGAAGACTTAGGATTGTAATATTTCTTTTTCAACCACAAACTTGCTCTTACCAGAAGTATCAATATTGGCACTTCCACAAGTGGGCCGATAACGCCCACAAATGCCTGTGGTGAATGAATACCAAATACAGCAATCGATACGGCTATTGCCAACTCAAAATTATTCCCTGTGGCTGTAAAGGCGATGGATGCGTTTTTGTCATAAGGAACATTCAATGACTTGTTGATAAAAAAACTCACGAAAAACATCAGCACAAAATAAATGATTAACGGTACAGCGATTTTTACCACATCCATTGGCAACTCCAATATCTTATCGCCTTTCAGACTGAACATCAACACGATGGTAAACAATAAAGCATATAAGGTAATCGGCGATATTTTGGATATGAATTTTCTATTGTACCATGCTATACCTTTTGATTTTACAAGCGCATAACGGCTTATAAAACCTGCAAAAAAAGGAATACCCAAATAAATCAATACGCTTTGGGTTACATCTTTCATGGATACGCTTACACTGAAATTGGCTAAGCCTAATTTGTTCGGCAGTACGTTGATGAATAGCCAAACAAAGAAGCTGTACGTCATTATCTGAAAGATACTGTTCAGAGCTACCAATAATGCCGTGTACTCCCTGTTCCCTTTTGCCAAGTCACTCCACACGATGACCATTGCGATACATCTTGCCAAACCAATCAATATAAGCCCCGTCATATAATCCGGCTCGTTCCGTAAGAACAGAACGGCCAAGCCGAACATCAATATTGTACCGATAACCCAATTCAGCAATAAGGATATACCGATTACTTTGGTGTCTTTAAGAGCTCTGGGCAACAATGAATAATCCACCTTAGCCAACGGAGGGTACATCATCAATATAAGCCCTATCGCCAAAGGGATATTGGTCGTGCCTAAGGATAGAGCGTCGGTAAAATTGGAAATGTTCGGAAAGAGATATCCTAAGCCTACACCTGTTGCCATTGCAAGGAATATCCATAAAGTAAGATAACGGTCAAGAAATTTTAGTTTCGGTTGCATCATCTAACTTTTAATCGTTGAAAAAACATAGAACATTTCTGTTGCTATCTGCAAACTCCTTTCGGCGTATACCTGTGCTTGTTCGGGCGTACCGTCCGAAATCTTGGGGTCTTCAAATGTGATAGGTATTCTCTTTTCCGCACCTGCGATGAATGGGCATCCGCCGTCTGCCTGCGAACAGGTCATAACGGCGACAAATGCCAATTCAGGGTTGAAAGGACTATCGTATTTTTTGGAAAAACCAATGATGGGCAACGTATTATCGCTGTATTTAATGGCATATACAGGATTATCGGTTTCTGCAATCTTGGAAACATCAAAACCTTGATCTGTCAATGTTTCCGCTACTTTTGGGAATAGCGCTGTTTCTTCTGTACCGCCCGAATAACAATATACGTTCGGGATATTGAAATACGCACTTGCGACCTGCGCCCATACCTGTGCTAAATGGCTTCTGCGTGAATTATGGGTACAGATAAAATTGATGTTTATGTTCGCTCCGCTATTTTCGTTCTGCTGTACATAATCTATCAGCGGTTGCAGTATGGTTTTGCGTTCCTCGCTTATGGTTCGGACGTCAATAATCCCCCTTATGGTTTCAGCTAAATTCTTATACATTGCGATTGGTCTTTAATGTTTAGCAACATCCCGAATTAGGTGTACAGCACGTGCTGTTCAGTTCCGATAATTTTATTTTTTGTTTCTCCGCAGGAATACCGCAGGCATCACTTGCCAAGCAAGCCGTCTGTTTGTTCCTTAGGATGAAATGCTTGCCGGCAAAATCCAGGTCAAATTTGCCAATCGTTTCACTTTGATATTCCACCTCTATTTCGGCATCTTCAATGCCCAATTTTTCTTCGGACAGCTTGATAATGTTCAATAGCTTGGTCGGCTTTAACCGATGGTTGTAGTCGTTGGCATCCCACAATTGGAAGTTTACCGCTTTTTCTGTACGGACTACACCACCGCAGTCAATAAAATGTTTGGTGATTTGTCCTATTTCCGTGACGTGGAAATGTTCGGGAACAAAAGTTCCGTTCTCTAATTGAAATTCAACATTGTCCAATGTTGGCAGGATTTCTTTGATCGTTGATAGTTTCATAACAATATGATTTGAAATTTTACATTAAACTATATATTGCAATATCACGATGATAAGGGTCAAAAAAATACTATGAACAGCAACTTGCTACTTTTACCTCTTGATTGAAGAACACATTAAATTCCTCTTGAATTTGCTTCCACAGTTTTTCATCAATACAATAGCATACGGATTTGCCCTCGATTGTTCCCTGTATGATACCTATATTCTTTAACTCTTTTAAGTGCTGTGAAATGGTTGCCTGTGCCAAGCCCAATTCATCAACCAAATCATTACAGATACAGGCTTTCTGATTGATGATATATTGGAGAATGGCGACCCGTGCAGGATGTCCTAAAACCTTGAACAAAGAAGCCAATCTGTTCTGTTCGTCCGTGAATATTTCTGATTTTGTCAGTCCCATCGTCCCTAATTTAATATCGCAATATTACGATAATATTTTTGAATATCAAAATGAATTCCATCCTTTACCATTATTCATAATTTATCGGATATTAGCGATTCAAATAGCTTTTCTCCGAGTGTCCTTTCAAGAGCAAAGCTATCCACTACAGGTATCCACAGTTGGCTTATATCGCTCACCATTACTTCGTACTCGCGGTATATCTTTGATCTTTTCGTTGGTCCGCACAATAATCCGCAAAAGAAAAGCTCTTTTATGATTGACGTAGTGGCGTAGACTGCGGCCGCAAATTGCTCTGCTTGAACGAGCTGTTTCGTTTGCGTGATGGCCTCTTTCAGTTGGGAGATACCGAGTTGATGTTTACTAGATGTTTGTATCTTTACCATAGCTTTGGGTTTTAATTGTATGGTGAAGTTAATAATTTAACCCCTTACTTCATAATATCTTATTAAAAAACAGAGCATTACAGAAATCTAACGTATAGCAAACCCCTCACCTAAAATCCCTAGACTTAAACAGTGTTGGCTATGTGTTATAATCTAGATCGTAAATTAAAACAGGCGCTTCCTTTATCAGAAAGCGCCTGTGCTATATATTATTTATGGCTAAAAAACTATTTCAGTTTTTCGACCTGTTCAACGGTGAGTCCCAGTCCTTTAGCTATATCTTCAACCCGAACGCCCATCTTTTTAAAATTTAATGCGGATTCCAGTTTCTCAGCCTCAGCTTTTGCCCGTTCTTCCAAACGTCCTTGTTGTCTCCCCTGTTGCCTTTCCTGTTTTTTTACTATTTCTATAATGCTCATACATTGAGAAAATCTATCTTCTTCTTTTTAGGTCAGAACGGATTTTCTTAACCAAGCCGAGAGAAACCACTGCTAATGATGCAATCTTTGCATCATCGAAGTCGGTCTGTCTAATTAGATTTTCAACAAATTCATAACTTTTTTGCTGTGCACCTTGCTGTCTCTCCTGTTTTTTTACTATCTCTATAACACTCATATCGATTGTACCTCCTGTCAATTGAATGATCTCTTGATCAAATTTACTATTTATTTTCGGATTATTAATATACAAAAAATTTTTGAGAAAAATAAGGAAATTCGTGATGCGATCTTTATCGTAATTATGCCCGATCAATGTTTTCGCCATACTCAGCCTATCATCACCCAATTCCTCGTCTGGCACCTTGCCCTCCAGCAATGCTTTTTGGCATGCTAGGACTATAAAAGCAAAGATATTGTTCATAGCCAACAATTCGTCCTCACTATGATCAAAGATGTGATATGTCCGGTACTGGAAACGGATCGACGTGTCCAATACCTCGAGGCTGTACTCGCAGGGTTTGGGTTGGTTGCGATTACCTGTATAGACGGCAATAGTCGCTACAGATATATCGTATCTGTCCCAAATGCGATAGTTATACTGATAGACGCGTTTTGCAAATTCTGCATCGCGCCCACCCTCGATCTCTGTATTAAGCAGGATATATTTTTCTGTACCGTCTTTTAGAAAGACCTTTGCCAGAAGATCGGCTACTCGTTTACCTTTCTTCCGCTCCCTGTCAGGCACGATCGCAAGCAGCTCTTTGTCCATGAACTGTATGCTTTTGGAAAAGTCAAATATATGGTCGGCGTTAGGATAGAGAAATCTTAGAAAATCAGCAAAATTCTCTTCAAACGCTCCTTTGAGCAATTCCACAGCAAATATGCTACATGTGAACGGAGAATTCCAAAAAAAATGTTGAACAGTAGAAAAACAGCAGTTTCGTCCCCGCGGAAAAAGGCTGAAAGGAAGAAAAGTGGGGGTTTGGGCGGAGGTTTCAAAGTATGAGCAGAACAAATCCACCCTGGGACTTATAGTGCTTCGTTGGCTTGCATCCGTTGTTAGAAAGGCTTTCTTTTTTTCTGTTTTTTCTTTTGGAATGAATTTTAAGAGTTATTCATCTATTTTATTATTTGGTGTAAGCTTATCTTTAGAATCAATACTCTCATAGTACTCTCTCATTGTAGAACTTACAATTATCTCGACAATAAGGTCTATCAAACGATCTTCTTTTTCCTTTTCCAACTTTTCATAAATCTTGTCAATATCTTCAAGATTCTGTTCTGGTGTTTTACCCTTTTTCATAAAATCATTTTTAGACGTTAATTTACAGCAAAACACAGACTTAAAAACGTTGAAAAACAAAACTTAATTGAAATATAACTTTGACAAAATAAACTTTTTATGCCGAACTTATATGAATTAATGTTACATTTACCATAAAAAAACGATTTTGGCAGAAACGTTAGAAAAACATATCAGTCGCTATTTCAAGGAGAGTGAAAGGCTTTCCAAGCAGAAACTTGTGGGATCAATAAAAAAGGATTTTCCATCCTGGTCTGATAACACGATCAATATGTATCTGTCCAAACTAAAAAAAGAGGGAATTATCAATGCCCCTTCCAGAGGGATTTATGAGATGGATAGCAACATCCCTTTTCAACCCAATATTTCAAATAATTTAAAGAGAGTATTTAATAAGGTAAAGCGTGAATTTCCTTATATCAATTTTTGTATTTGGGATACGGTATGGTTGAATGATTTTATGCGTCACCAGCCATTTAAACATTATGTTGTTATAGAAGTAGAAAAAGATGCGTCTGAATCTGTATTTAATTTTCTTACAGAAAGCAATAAAAACGTTTTCTTTAATCCTGATGAGGAAATATTTGACCGTTATATTCATAACCAAGATGAAGTTCTTATTGTGAAGAATATGGTTTCGGAGTCTCCTATAATAGAAAAAGATAAAATTAGTATCCCTGCATTGGAAAAGTTATTGGTGGACATGTTGATTGATACAACACTTTTTTCGGCACAGCAAAATGAAAAGGAATTTATTATGCGGAGTGTAATTCAGAAATACACTTTAAACGAATTAAAGATGCGTAGATATGCCGTCCGAAGAAATAGAGAAGATGAAATTGAAAAACTGATAAATATAAGTTTGGCAAAATAACTTTATTTGTGCCAATAATATAAAATATGATAGATACAAAATCATACACAATTGAATGGATTACCGACTTACGAAATAAGTTGGGAAAGCGCATTGACCCAAAACTGATTGAAAAAGTAATATACGCTTTAACACTTTTGGAGCAATTGCAATTGAATAATCTGAATTTTGTGTTTAAAGGCGGAACGGCTCTACTTTTAGCTACGGAAACACCTAAGCGGTTTTCGATAGATATTGACATCATTACAGAAGAGCCAGAAGATAAAATCAAGGCGATTTTAGAAAAGTTTAGCCAATTGGAAATGTTTATTCGTTGGGAAGATGACAACAACAGAAAACATACTCCTGATGCACCTATCGGACATTTTAAGATATTTTATAAAAGCGTTGTAGATGGTCACGAAGAACCGATATTATTGGATTTGTTATATACACCTAATCCATATCCTGAAACGAAAGAATATCCAATAAATCATAGTTGGTTAGCCACGTCGGGAAAAGATACGATAGTTGTATTACCAACGTTTGAGGCTATTTTGGGAGATAAGCTAACGGCTTTCGCTCCGAAAACTACAGGTATATTATATTCAAAAAATCGTCCTGTCGAAATCATTAAACAGTTGTATGATATTGGTTTTTTGTTTGACCAGATAACTGACCTCAACGTAATAAAAGAAAGTTATTCGAGAGTCGTACAGGAAGAAATCGGCTATCGAAAATTAAATATGGATGCTGACGATGTCCTAAAAGACACTTGGCTGGCTTGTTACACATTGGCAGAAAGGGATACAAAATCTGACGAGTTCAAACACTTGCAATTGGGCATTAAGAATTTCACGAATTTCATTATTGACCGTTTCTCAATCGAAGAAGCCATAACAGCATCAGCTAAAGTTGCGTATCTGACTTCATTGCTGAATAAAGAAAATCAGGGAATTGAACGTTTTAAAAATCCCCTGGAAATCAAAGATTGGTTGATTGAAGATTCAACCTACAATAAATTAAACAAATTAAAAAAGACCAATCCGGAAGCGTTTTTCTATTGGTATAAGGGTATTGGTTTAGTAAAATAAATAGATTTAAGAAATAACATCATTAAAATACAATGAATATTACAACTATAATAAGATCCATAAGAAACATAATGAGAAAGGATGAGGGGGTTGATGGAGACGCTCAACGTATCTCCCAGATGGTATGGATGCTTTTTATGAAGATATTTGCAGATAAAGAAGAAGAATGGAAAGTATCAAGAAAGGAATATAAAAGCCCTATTCCTGAAAAATTAAAATGGCTGACTTACCGCCCCGCGGGGCGGTAAGTCAGCCATTGACACAGTTTGTTTTACACTCCCAAAAAAGTCGATAAAACAACATTAACTTTACCAAAGTAAGGCTTTTGGTAAAGTTAATCGAAAGAGTCCTTTGTTGTTAATCTCTCCAAATCTTCTAAAAAATGTTTCGAGATTTGTTCGGGTTCGGCTCTACGACCGGACTGTCGTCGGAACAGCCTATAGACAAGAATGTTATCGAAAGAGCGACAAATATGTGTGACTTAATATTAAATAACATGGTTATATGATTATTTTAACGTAAAAAATTTAGCAGAAAAATTATCTGCTATTGCCTTCATCTGATCTTGTTGTTGTGCTCCCACAACAGGTACTTCCCAACTGTCGAATGATTGTAGAAGAGTAAGGACATCACTTTTAAGCTCGATTTTAGAAGGGGTTGTTTCTCCAAGATTAATAGGAGATTTAAGGTCAATTTTCACTTTCCGATAATTATCGTTCAGACCGGTTTCAATTTTAACGACCTTAGTTGTACCATCCTCTGCCATACCTTTTAATGAACTGAAGATATAACTCGTGTGCCACATCCATGAAATATTGGTCATACCTGTCATGGCGGAAAGCTCCCCTGCGGTCATACTAAGATTGTCGTTCAGTTCGCTATCCACACCGATGCCAAATTCAATCGCTGTATAGGTATCCAAAGGGAGATTATTTAAATCGATCTGTTCCCGTTTTCTTGCAGGATACGTATAGGCACCGTCTTGAATGGCAATGTCTTTGGTTTCCTCGATCAGGTAGTAAGAATTTGGGATTTCAATCCATTCACCATTCTGCTTTTGCAAGCGGATATTACTTACCCAATATCTGAAACTGTCGAAGGTATATGTTTTACCGTTCACGTCGAAGGGTTTATCAAGTGCAAAGTCCTGGTTGCCCATTACATTGTCAAATTCAACGGAAAGATTTCCGCCCGCTATTTCTACAAGTTCTGTGTCTTTAGAACAAGATGCCATTATCGCCAATAGTGCGATGGATAAAAAACTTTTTTTGATCATTTGTTAATTGTATTTATATAATTTATTTGGATGTACGATATCGGTTTTCTACTTCTTGCCAGTTGATGATTTCCCACCAATTATGGATATAGTCGGCCCGCTTATTCTGATAGTTCAGGTAGTAAGCATGCTCCCAGACATCGAGGGCCAAAATAGGGGTTCCTCTAAATGGAGACACAT
Source organism: Sphingobacterium corticibacterium (assembly GCF_004208525.1). GTDB lineage: Bacteria > Bacteroidota > Bacteroidia > Sphingobacteriales > Sphingobacteriaceae > Sphingobacterium > Sphingobacterium corticibacterium. The sequence continues at coordinate 12,270 of NZ_SGIT01000002.1, forward strand.
CCATCAACGGGTTGTCCTGATTGGGTGTTGATCCGATTTTTAACTGATTGCCGTCTTTTACCAGCCATGCCCATCCTGAGCCGAACTGACTCAATGCGGCTTTGTAAAACTCTTCTTTAAACGACTCGAAAGATCCAAAACTGCTGTTGATTGCTTCGGCAAGTTTTCCGGTCGGCAGATTGTTCTGCGACGGTTTACGGAGGATAGACCAAAATAATTCGTGGTTGAATGCGCCTCCCGAATTGTTGCGGAGCTTTGCCGAATATTTTGATATATGCGAAAACAGATCCTTTGCATCGGTAACCGATATATTTTCTTCCAATATCGCTTCATTGGCATTTTTCACATAGGCACCATAGTGACGCTCATAGTGGATCTGCATAGTCAATGCATCAATCACAGGTTCAAGATCATTAAATGAATAGGTAAGCTTTGCGAGCTCGAACTTAAAATTACTGTTTACCGCTGCCCCTACAATATTATCTGCAAATGACCTATTGGCCAGTAATAGACCCGTAGCGAGTGTTAAACTTCCTTTTACAAAGTTTCTTCTATTTGTGGTTTTCATGATAAATAGATTTTTGTTATAAATTCGTTTTTGCGTCTTCCTGTCTTAAGTATTCCAATATGGATTTCGCTTCCTGTTCGTTCAGACCTACACTGACCATCATGCTTTCATACTTGTCTTTTAGGACTAATGCATCCGGATCTTTTTCGAACATTTCTTCGGTATTCAGCATCAGGTTTAAAATCCATTCCGGCGTTCTTTTCTTCGTTATACCTTTTAACGCCGGGCCGAGTTTATCTTCGCCGTATTCGTGGCACATGGTACATCGAACGATAAACAGCTTGTTGCCCTCATCTGCCACAGCTTGGTCAAAAACTGGCTGTGCAAAGGATGTGATAGGCCCGATCCCTTTGTTTCCCTCCTTAAGATAATCATGGATCACCATTTCTTTGGGCTTGTCCTTTGTATTCGACTCTGATTGAGTTTCCGAACTGTTTGTATTCGGATTGTTGTTACAGGCAATAGCCGTAGCGAGAACACCAACGGCTAATAAAACACTTAATCTCTTCATATCTGTTTATTATAGTAGTGAAATCAAAAGGAAAACGATACATGGGTCATAAAACGATTCTCCGCTTTTATACGTCCATCTGCAAGATTTTGGCTGATCGGTGTCTGAAAGTTTCCGCCAATAGATAATCTGCCGACATTGACTTCAACACCTGCAATACCCATCGTGGAGTGTCCACCGGACTGGGCTACATCAAAACGGTTGTAAAGCACGTCTTTGGGTTGCGTTTCATAAAGCACACCCGCATTTGGAGAGATCCTCACCTTGTTCTGAATATTAAACTTATAGTACGCCAAAGCATTGAGGGTAAACTTATTGGCATAACGGTATTCGTGCTTATTTTCGGTATTGATCTTGTATGTCGCATTCACATTGATACCGGCATCCATCAAGCGGATGTCGTAAGCGGCGTTTACCATAAAGTCGACACTCGCTGTGCCCAGCTGAAAATTGTTTGGCGCGCCCATTTCTGCACTGGATTGCTCACTGGTATCATACTGCCCTGTAGGTGTTTTGATCCCGGCGCCAATCCAAAGGGATTGCATCAGGAGTTTGTAAGATGCTGTCGTGCGGGCATCATCCAAAAGTTTGTAATGCCCCATCAAAACAACATCCCCGAGACCGTTCTTCTTGCCGGTTTCCATGTTGCTGTTACCGATAGTACGCTCATTAAAACTATACGGAACGATCGCCATCACGCGCCAGCGTTCCCCAAAGTTCCAAGCCCCCCAAAGTTCCATTGTACGATATGTCTCATTCGTTGAATTAGGCGTACGGATGCCGTTTGAACCCAAGTGGGTCTGCAACCTATTCTGCTGATAACGTAAGCCAATAAAACGCTTATTAAAGTCCGGCAAGATCCCCATATAGTAGCTTCCTACACCGCATCCGCAGACATCACAGGCTGCCGACTTCGGTATATTTGCAAAAAGTGCAACAGCGGACAAAACCAATAGTATAATTTTCTTTTTCATATCTTAATCATTAATTAACGATAAAATCAGAACCAAATGGCTCTGCGAGTAATTTGTTTGACAGAAAGGTCGGGTCTTCCAGTGTTTTTAGGAAAGCCATCAAATCTGCTTTCTCTTCTTGGGTCATGGTGATGCCCAAGCTACTGTCCGCTTGACGGAACAAGGAATCCAATGTCGGTGAATCCACCATATCATGACGGTAATGGTCGAGCATCCTGCTCACAGTCAGATAACGTCCGTCATGTGTATAAGGTGCTGTAAAGGAAAGGTTGCGCAGGGATGGCACCTTGAATTTGTATTCATCATTTACATTTCCGGTCACTATGGCACGTCCTTTATCATCACTACGGTTGGGACGAATTCCGTTGTTGCGATAGCTCAGATCCGTAAAAAGAGGTTCCTTGTGACAGTTTGCACAGTTATTCTTGAAGAACAGGTAACCCCGAGCTTCCGACTCTGTAAATGATGCGCCATCTTCTTTGCGCATCACCTTGTCATATTTGGAATCACTGCTCGTCGCCATAAGCATGAACTGTGATAGTGCTCTAAAAAACAGGACGTCGGTAATTTCCTCTGTTCCAAAAGCTTTCTTGAAGAGAGCGGGATATTCCGGGCGTGCCCTTAATTTAAGCAGGATGTTGGTCACCGTCTCGTCCATCTCCACTTCACTGTGTATCGCATTTGCCGGAGAAAAGTCAAGATCAAATACACCTCCGTCCCAAAAGAATTCACTGTGCCAGGCGAGGTTCATGATCGGCATGGGGTTGCGCGTCCCCAGACGGTCATCGATCCCATGGCTTACGTCATGCCCATGGTGCGTAAATCCTGCGCCCTGTATATGACAGCTCCCGCAGGCAATCGTATTATTTCGGGAAAGCCGTGGTTCATAGAAAAGTTTTTTTCCCAATTCGAAGCCGTCTTTGGTCACTGGATTTCGAGAAAGGTCATAAGCAGGTTTCGGAAAATTGGAAGGTTGTACAAAACCTGCAAATATGTCCTCTTCCTCTATGATATCATTTGCTTTCTTACAGGCCCATATCAGGCCTAGAATTAAAGTAAGTACCCATATCTTCTTCATCTCGTTTTGATATTGTTAGTTAGAGGATAGCTCTGCTTCACTTTTCACATAGTTTTCACTATGGTCGTGTGTAAACAGGGATGCAAAATTCCCGGCAATCTTACCGCTATCTTCTTTGTTGAACATCACATTGGGTTTATTCGCAATGCTCCATTGGTTCGGGCCATTAAATATCTGCATCACATCCACCATCAGATGCACATTGCTTCTTAATCCTTCCCGTACATGAGCCAAATGATCACCGCTTGTCTTCGTAAGGTCGACGCTTATCACCTTAATATTATTCATCGCTTCTGGATCATCAAATGGATATCCAAAACCTCCGATATGATATTTGAACTGTTTGTTCCCCGTCGGATCGCCCTGCTGATCGTCCGACACCACATCACTGTTCCCTTCCAGCTTGAAGAATATATATCCCTGGCTCCATGTCCAGAACATGCCTGCATGTCCTTCTCCGGGATTAAAGGACAGCACCCCCGTTCTGCGTTCCATCGGCATCATGTTTCTTTCCTGATCGACCCCGATCAGGAATTCAACTTTTGTATAGTCTCCTTCGGGAACCTTGACCTTCGTAAAGCGTGTCGATCTATCGGATCCGTCCACTAGAAAATAGCTATCGTCCTGCGGAACGGTGTAGCTACTTCCGTCAGCTTTATATAGCTTGATGTTGCTGATATAGTACATCAGGATACGTATGCTGAACTGTTCGCCCTTTGCGTTTCGGTACAGATAGCTGGGATCGATATAGAACCGGTCTTCTCCGACGATGTGGTCAAATTCAATGGAAAAATCACCCATCTTATTCTCATCGATAATATCTTCGTCCTTTTTACAGGCTGATAGCAGCAGGCAGCACGCTATATAGGCGATCACCATGCTCTTCCAGTCTCGTTTCATCATTTTCTCTCTCATCTCATTTATTTAAAGGGGTCTGAAAACTCCCTGTTGTTTAAAAATTTCTCGTCGGTCAGTGCATGTAGAAATGACTTGATGTCTTTGACCTCTTGGTCTGTCATAGGTATCCCTACCTTGTCATTGTTCTGGTATAATGCAGCATCGGTAACAGGTGTGTCTTTGATGCCGAATCGATAATGATGGAGTACTTCATCTATTGTTTTGAAGCGCCCGTCATGCATATAGGGTGCGCTAACCATTACATTGCGTAGCGTGGGCGTCTTGAAAGCGCCCAAATCCAATGGATTGTAGGTAATACGGTATCTTCCCCAATAAATGCCCTCATGCGATCCATCACCAAAATCATCGTCTATACCGTTATTGTGAAAGCCATTATCTGTAAAAAGTTCCCCTGCATGGCAACTGCTACACTTTTGTCGAACCAGATTTAGTCCACGAAGCTGATTGGCAGATAGCGCATCCGACTGTTCTCCACGCCGATATAGGTCGTATGGGGAGTCAGCCGAGATCAGTATGCGCTGAAATTGCGATAGCGCCATGGCCGTCCGATGCTCGCTTGGCAGCTCTCCAAACGCATTCTGAAATAACTCCACGTAAGTAGCATCCGCACGCAAACGCTCCACCAGCACCGGTAGGTACATGCCCATTTCGTCGGCATGTGTCAGCGGACCAAATGCCTGGGATTCCAGATTGGTCGACCCGCCGTCCCAAAAGAAACCCTGGTCTGTCCATGCGAGATTGATCAATGTGGGCGAGTGTCGCTCCAAAGGCTTACCCGATACACCCGCTGTGGTGAGTGCCACGCCATCAGAAAAACCTTTTCCCTGGTGGTGGCAGCTTGCACATGACACTTGTTTGTTAGCAGACAAAAGAGGGTCGTAGAAAAGTCTTCTGCCCAATTCAACCCCCGCTTTAGTCAGTGGATTGGATGGTAGACCAGTCTTGGGATCAATAGCGGATTCGACCGCTTTGGGGAAGAATGCAGGCTGACGAAAAGCAAAAGGAGTCTCCTCCTCTTCGATCAGGGACGGTTCATAATCCTTAGCGCAGGATAATAGGACGAACAATCCCACCAAAAAGGCGAAGACTCCAATGATATGTTTTTTTCTTACTGTGATATACATTAATTTGCTTCCACGGAAACAGAACTTGCTTCTTTGAATGTCAACGATTTGCTCAAAAACGTATCGCGAAGAGCTATCATCAGGTCTTTTTTGTTTTGACTGATACTGTTATTGACCCACGGTAGATCGGTCGCCGATAGCAACTCTTTTACGTCCACGTTGCAAGTGATTTTTCCAGAGTTTTGGGCATCAATTTTTAGCGGCGCAGTCAGTTCTACGGCTTTTTCGCCACCATCAAACAAAGCATTTGAGCCAGTTTCCCAAGACAGCGCTTTTGAAGTCGGTGTACCACCTGCCCAATGAATAGTTCCAGCGACGGTTAGGAATTTGTAACTGGTGAACCACATCCAACCGTCACTAACTCCCATACCGTTCAACGAACCCAGTTCGCCAGCAGTCAAAGCAATATTGTCATTATATTTTTGATCGACACCGATAGAGAATTTGATAGCCTTATATTCTCCTGAAGGGATATCTTTGATCGTCACTTCCTCACGCTTTGTTGCGGGGTATTTTTCTCCGTTGACCAAATGCTGTACAGCTATTTCATTGGTTTCCTCCACCAAATAATAAGATTCCGGTATCGCATGTTCTTTATTGTCTTTATCGATCAATTTGACATTGCTCACCCAATAACGTAGACGGCTAAATTCGAATTCCATATCATAGGTTCCACTCGAATTAATTAATTGATAGGGATATTTTTTATTTAGTTCAAAATCTGAATCGCCATATTTGGCATCAAATGTCAACGATAAAGATCCTGCTTGGTCTGCGTAGACAATCTTTTCAACTTCTTTAATTTCGGTTTTTTCACAGGATGTGAATACCAGCGCAGCAACGGCTGCAAAAAATAAATTCTGCTTTTTCATTTTTCTTGTTATTGTATATATTGATTTGTTATTTAACTTCTACAGGAAATACCAGTTCCTCCTGTGATACTTTTTCTCCTTTTTTGAACAGATTCACTTTGATTGTCCAAGGGCCTTTCATGGTGAAATTGACTATCCCACTATACCGTCCATTACTTTTGCCTACGGCAGCCTTATTATCAGGTGAACCATGTCCCATATCCGGCATAAAAGGCTCTATTTCTACCGTATAGTTGTCCAGCGGTGGGAAAACCTCATGCTCCATTCTGTGCAGTGTGAAGTCAATGGGCTGACTTCCTGTTTTTACTTCATTGGGTAGCAATAGACTAACGAACACACGGCCATCATCTTTGGTACCAACAGGGATAGTCCTTGCATACTTTGCCTCTGAAACGGGCAGCAGAAAGGATAAACTATCTGTTTTATTGAGGATAGTATTCAATACCCAACCCTTGCCCATATCCTTCATATTGGCCATGATAAAGACTACCTCAGCTTTATAAAGACCATTACCCAGATTAACCAAAGGGTAATATGGTCCTCCGTGCGACATCATACCCATATCCATGACAACATTATAGTCAAGCTGGGCATCAGTAGCAGGGTTCCCGTCTTGATCCGTGACCTGAATGTAGATGGTTTCGTTTTTGCTGGTCAGGCTGTCCTGTACCAGTACACTGATCTTTTTGTCTGTCAGTGTCGTATCTGCTATTTTTGTCAAAGCGGTTATATCAACCAAAGCACCTGCCGTGTCAACAGTGCCTTCTTGCTGTTGGTTATGTGTATTGTTTCCGCACCCGGTCAAACTGTATATCAATGCCATAGCCATTACGCTAAAAAGCATGGATGACTTTCCAAAGTAAAATGGTTTCATTCTCGATTTTATTCAATGCCAAAATCGCTGTATTACCCATCGAGTATAAAGCCTCTTAGGTCAATACAGCACTATTAATTCTTATAGAAAAAATTAGGCGTTGAATCGAGGAGGGCGGAAGTTATTCTTGAAATGTATAAAACTGTAGTAAGCTTTATAATAGGATACGTATTTGTTCACTAACTGGATGGATATGCTTTCGGGCATCACCAGCCATTCCTGCATCACGCAGAGAAAAGTTTCGTGTTTTGCGTTCTGCGGAAGACTTTTATCGGATGATTTCTCTTCCAATGCTTTGAGCTTTTTCATCAGTACGCATTGACCATTGCAATGCATTTCCGGCTTTGCCCTATTTTCACACAATACGTTTGCGATATAGGATCGGTTGCTTTCAAACCACACAAATACCCCCATACTTCCCAAACATTGGTAAGCGAGAGATACAAGTAACAGGAATGAAATTATCCTTTTCAATTTAGTTTATATCTTTAAAATTGTGCTAATAATTTACGGATGTCTTCTATGGCCTTTTTCGATTCATCTTCACGGGTGCCATCGTAAACTCCTCTTACGTGTCCGTTAGTGTCCACCAATGTAAATGCACCGCTATGATCAAAGCCTCCGGGAATGTCGGGGTTTTCCTCCGCATACGAAAAGTAACCCTCTTTTCCTGCAATGTGATAGACAGCCTCCTGTGGGCCATTTAAGAAGTGCCAGTTTGACGGTGCACCAAGTTTAGTGGCGTAATCTTTTAGCACAGCCGGCGTATCGTGTTTCGCATCAATGGTGTGCGATAATATCACTAAACGCTCCTCGTTTTCAAACTCTTTTGCGATGGTCAACATATTTTTAGCAAGTAGCGGACATATAGTCGGACAACGTGTAAAAAAGAAATCTGCCAGGTAGATCTTATCAGCAACATCTTCATTGGAAATCCATACACTGTCCTGATCCACAAAACGGAATTCAGGTATGCTGTGGTAGATCGTGTCATTAACCGTCTTGCCATCTTTCACCATTGAAACGATTTCTTTCTCGCCCATAATAGGAAGATCCTTATCATCGCGTTGTTGACCACAAGAGGCGAGAAATAATATGCCCAATGGCAGGATTTTGAAAATTTGAAAAGACATTGCTCTCTGCTATTTTATTAACTTTGCAAAGTTACCACACTATATGGCTTTCGTGGTTTACATAAGCGTGCTACGTGTTTAGGTTTTCGTGCATATCGGATGTTGTAGGGGAAACTTGAGGTATTCAATCGATATTTAACAGCAATAAAATGTATATTTGGTATTTAAAATAGGATAGTATTTATCTCAATGAAATATGTAAGCTTATTCTTAGTTTTGACTATATGCTCTATGGGCTGTCAACGAAAAAAACTTCCCTATCTCGGCAATCCGGTTACGGAAGGGAGTGAGCTAATTTATCCTAAGATCGATGAATTCAGCATGCTTGATCAGGACAGTATACCCATCTCTGATCAGAGCCTGATTGGTAAGATCCATATTGCTTCATTTATTTTCTTGTCATGTCCAACCATTTGTCCGCAAATGAACGCGCAGATGAAGGAAGTGTACGATGAAACGATGGGAATGGAAGATATTGTTCTCCTTTCTTTCAGTATTGACCCTAAACGCGACACCATTCCGGCATTGAAAGCCTACGCTGACAAGATCGGGGTTAAAAGAGAGAAATGGCATTTTCTATATGGAAGCCCACAAGATGTATTACATCTTGCGGAGAAATCTTATTATGCTATTGCCTATCCGGATAGTACGGCTCCCGGCGGATTTACACACAGCGGTGGATTTCTTTTGGTCGATAAGGATCTACATATCCGGGGTGTATACGACGGAACTTCGCAGGATGAAACAAAGAGATTATTAGCAGATATTGATATTTTACGAAAAGAAAAATAAATTTAATACATTCGCACCATTTTGAAAAGATTCATGTACATATCGTTGCTTGTGGCTGTATTGATACAGTCAACGAGTAGTATGTGGATTTTTGTAGGCTTTCAGCTCAACTGGGACTATATAGAAAGCCAGTTGTGTATCAATAGATTTGATACTATTCCAGTATGTAAAGGGTCGTGTTATTTAGAGGAAAAAATTAAAGAGGACCAGCAGCATAATGATGCACCTGTGAAACTTAAGTTGCTGGAAGTAACAATGATATTAGCATTCTTCACTTTAAACAATACGCAGCCTATTCAAAAGGATATTGGAAACCTATTAACCCAATCGGTTGCTACTGCCCCCTTATCAGATGGCTTTTGCTTTTCTATCTTCAAACCGCCTATTGCCTGATTTAATTGATCTATCGATTATTTAAATTAAGGTAATATTATTATGGTTGTCAAGACAGAAGAAATAAGAGTTTTGACACTGGAAGATTTTGAAAGTCCCGATTTAGGTTTTTTCATCACTTCGCTTCAATCTTATAATCAGCATTACTGTAGTCTTTTCTCGTTGCCAAACCAGAGAAGATTTTACATGATAATCTTTTTAGAAGATCAAGCCGGAAGGTTTGTTGTAGATCAGTCTTCTACACAAATCCATAAAGGAGAAGTATTGAGTGTAAACCCTACCAGTGTCTGTACATTTGAAATAGATAAACAAGCCAAAGGCTGGATGGTGTTGTTTACGGATGCTTTTTTTTCGAAACGATATAACGACAATGTTTTATACGATTTTTCATTTCTAAAAAGCAATAGCGTATGTAAACAGTTGGAGTATACGGAAGATATGCCCCATTGGCGCATGATGATGGATGCAATGTACGATGAATTCAAGCGCTCAGGAGCTGATTCAAGAACGATATTGCGCTCCTACCTGAATATCGTATTGGGTATTATGGAGAGACACAATGGTATAGCTGTTGATGCTCCCTACAATAGAGAGAAAGAGAGTAAAGTACGACTGTTTGAACAATTGTTGGAACAGTACTACAAAAGAGAACGATTCCCTTCATTTTATGCCGAAAAGTTGAACATATCAACGAATTACCTAAACCGTATCTGTAAAGAACGGCGGAGCAGGAGTGTCGGAGAAATAATAAGAGACCGAATACTCATGGAGGCAGAAAGGTTGCTCTATCACACGTTCAAAACGGTATCGGAAATATCATTTGAACTTGGATTCGACAGTTCTTCTTACTTCATTACTTTTTTTAAAAAGAAGCATGGACTTAGCCCAGAAGAGTTTAGAAAGACACAGCGATAAAGGTAATATCTCCATTGAATTAATTTAAGCGGTTCCAGTTAGTTGGGACCGCTTTTTTGTTATATGCGGCAATCCATTTCTCCAAAATGAAAGCAGTTACGAATTGGATTGTCATTTCCTGAGGTATCTCGTAATCCTTTATTCCCTGAGAAGTGAAATGTCGCATACCGCGGATGGACTTGTCGCTGATACACATCACCAGTACCATACTTTGGGGATATTTTAGACAGGTTACCTACGTGAAATATTTTTGTGAAAAATTATACTTCTTTTCGTCGGGCCATACGCTGAGCGATGATGCTGGCGGCAATCAATTGCAAGGCATGATAGAGCATGAGCGGCAACAAGACGATACCGGTGATGGTACTGTGCTGAAAGAGCACTTTTGACATGACGGTGCCGTGTACCAATGACTTTTTTGACCCACAAAATAATACAGTGATACGGTCTTCATCTGAAAAGCCAAAAAAGCGGCTGAGTAGTCCGACACAAAAGAATACGGCGAAAAATAAGGCCATCATCCCTGCAGCTAGTCCGGCAAGTTCAAGAGCAGTAAAACCTTCAAAAAGATTTTCGGAGAATGACTTACAAAACGAGGTGTAAATGATAGTAAGGATGATTGCCTGATCAAAATATTTGAGGTATTTCTTATACTTTTCGGCAATGGCGCCAAACCGGGAGTTAAGACTGATGCCGATGATAACAGGTAACAGGACTTGAAGAACCAATTTTATGACGATATCAGTGACATCAAAAGCCCCCGTTGCAGAAGCGATGAACAGACCAACCCAGAGGGGGGTAACTATTACTCCGATCAAACTGGAAATGCTCGCGTTGAAAATAGCTGCGGGAATATTGCCCTTGGCGATGGAAACCATGACAACGGAGGAGGAAACTGTGGACGGTAAAGCCGCCAGAAAGAATATACCTAACCAAAGCAACTCAAGGTCTGTGCCTGTGAACAAGGGACGAGATGCCAAAACGATGAGTGGAAAAACCAAAAAGGTTGTCAACTGAACAATAATGTGCATTTTCCAGTTGGCAAGCCCGGCTTTTAATTTCTCAACACTCAGTCGCAATCCATAAAAAAGGAAAATAAACGACACGCCTACATTGGCAATCTCCTCCAGCGAAACAGGTTCTTGGACCATGCCAGGCTGTGGCAAAAAATAAGCCAGCAGGATCATGACGCCTATCATTAACAGGAAACCGTCGAAACCTGCTTTATTTAATATTGCTAATAACTTCTTCAATACGCTCTTAATATATTACTCCGTTGTACCAAAATTATTCGTCAATACATGGGAACTAAACCGCGAATTCTTTGCGTATAATTTCTGCTCCCACGCTTAAAGCGCTCAACTTCCCTCTTGCTACGTTTCGGGATAATGGAGCCATACCACAGTTTGTACAAGGATAAAGATTTTCGATATCTACAAACTTAAGCGCTTTACGTAGGGTATCGGCTACTTCTTCGGGTGTTTCGATCGTGTTTGTTGCCACATCAATGGCTCCTACCATTACTTTTTTACACCGAATGAGTTCAATTAAATCAAAAGGTACATTCGAGTTATGGCATTCTAAGGACACGATGTCAATACTCGATTTTTGAATTTGTGGAAAAACTTCTTCGTATTGACGCCACTCTGAACCCAATGTCTTTTTCCAGTCAGTATTAGCTTGTATTCCATAACCGTAGCAAATATGTACCGCAGTTGCACAATGTAAACCTTCAATGGCTCTTTCTAATGCTGCCATCCCCCAGTCGTTCACTTCTTCAAAGAATACATTAAATGCGGGTTCATCAAACTGGATAATATCTACTCCGGCATCCTGCAGTTCCCTTGCTTCTTCATTGAGCGCTTTCGCGAATTCCCATGCCAATTTTTCCCGGCTTTTGTAGTGGGCATCATATAAGGTGTCTACCATGGTCATCGGTCCGGGTAATGCCCATTTTATGGTTTTATCCGTCTGTTTACGTAAAAATTTAGCGTCTTCAACAAAAACTGCTTTTTGACGTGCAACCTCCCCTATAACCATAGGGACACTCGCATCATAACGGTCACGGATTTTTACGGTTTTACGATTTTCAAAATCTACCCCACTTAGATGCTCGACAAAAGTGGTTACGAAATGTTGGCGTGTTTGCTCACCATCGCAAATGATATCTAACCCTGCTAATTGTTGTTCGTGCAAAGCTATACGTAAAGCATCTTGTTTCCCTTCAAGTAACTGATCGCCATCTAATTTCCAGGGTGACCATAGTTTTTCGGGTGGTGCAAGCCAGACAGGTTTGGGCAAACTTCCCACAATTGAGGTGGGCAATAATTTCTTCATATAAAAATAATTTTAACGTGTTATATCCATTAACGAGCGAAATTGGCAGACCATTGTTCCAAGACACTTTTGTAAGGCTTAATGAAATGCTCTTCTGCAAATTTACCCTGTTCAATGGCTAACCGGCTGCGCTCTTGCCGGTCGTATACAATTTTTGTTAAGGAATGGTCTTGATTTTTCAAACTAGGCTTATAGCAAACTCCTGCGACAGAATTGGCATTATAAATTTCAGGCCTGTAAATCTTTTGAAATGTTTCCATAGTACTGATGGTACTGATCAATTCAAGGTTTGTATAATCAGCCAGTAAGTCGCCAAAGAAATAGAATGCCAAAGGTGCAACACTATTAATTGGCATAAAATAACGAACCTGTAAGCCCATTTTTTTGAAGTATTGTTCTGTTAAAGAAGATTCGCTGGGTTGGTATTCAAAACCTAATAACGGGTGATGGTTTCCTGTACGTTGGTATGTTTTATTCTCTGCTACGCTTAAACATATTACAGGTAGTTTGGCAAAGTTCTCCTTATAACTTTCTGAAGCTACAAAATGCTTAAATAGATTACCGTGCAATACACCAAAATTATCGGGAATGCTAAATTTGTCTTTACCCTTATTATGCGCTAAAAGCAATACGCTGAAATCATAATCGCGTACGTACGAAGAAAAGTTGTTCCCTACAATTCCCTCCATGCGTTTTCCTGTTTTATGATCGATAATATGCGTTTTTAAAATCTCGATAGACGGGAATGTTGTACCACTACCATCAATATCTATATCAACAGAAACAATTTCCAATTCAACCGAATAACGATCGCTATTCGGATTATCCCAGTTTGCCAAGCTATTAAACCGATTGTTAATCATATTAATCGTGTTGCGCAAGTTTTCTTGACGACTTGTTCCTCTTGCCAAGTTGGCAAAGTTGGTTGTTGTGCGCGTACTGTCGGACGGTATATAGTCTTCGTTGAAATAAATGCTCTTTAGCGTGAATGCAAAATCGCTCTTCACGATATTCCGGATGTCTTCCATATATTTCTTTTTGTTCTTTCTTGAATTCTCTAATATGATCGATTTCAATCAAATGACCAAAGTCATTTTATCTTACAAATTTCGATATAAAAGACTAAACTATTGTGTTTTATTATCAAATCAGATAATAATTCTATTATTTTATAACAAAAAAGATAAATAATCTTTTTTTCGAGAACCAATAACATGGATAACAGATAATTTCTCTTTGGAAAGAAGAATATGGTTGTTTCCTAGTTGCTTAAATTGTCTGTAAAAAGATAGTAAACACGGCTAAAGAAATAGCCTGATAGTATCTTTACTTCCCTGCTGCGGCTCCAAAAGTATTTTTTACGACAGCCATTACAAAAGTGCTGTGCGTGCTACCTATACTGTTTACAGAACCAAGCTTGTTAAATACAAAATCCTGGTAATGTTTCATGTCGCGCACGGTCACTTTCAAAAGGAAATCATAATCGCCCGATATGTCGACTTGCGTAGCGGTCATATCGGCCATACTGAGACGACTGACGCTTCCATTGGCAAGAAAAGTATTCAAGATACCTGCCGGATAGATGAACACACCGCGGATGTCTGTATTAAATCCGCTCAAAAAAGTTATCACCACGCCCTGTGGAGAGATTTTCCTCACCTCCCGGTTGCCGACATCGGACACGTACAGGTTCCGTGCCGCATCTATCGCCAGTCCCGCCTCATCGCTCAGGCGGAAAGAAGCTACCGTTTCGGTACTGTTCTGCAGTCACGGGGAGCCACTGCCCGTACCGCCCGGTAATGACAGGACGATTTCCGTTTCGGTCACCGAAGTCAGCGGCAGATTCAGTTTTGGACGGTTCGAAAATGCAGTTCGAAATTAATTGATAAAAAACAAGACAGTCGGAATATGCTATATGAGAATTTTTTATTGGAAGCGACCATAATCTATAGGAAATCGACGGAGATCGCATAAAAAACTCGTTCATCTGATTTTAAAATCAGATGAACGAGTTTAAAAAGAATAAGGCGTCTTTTAGAATATTAGTTATACCCTGGATTCTGATATCCTTCCTTACCACTTTCCATGGCGTCTAGTTGCCCCAGCGGAATAGGGCGGAGATAATGAAAAGGCTTAATATCACGTTCAAACGTGATAGGAGTACGGTCTCCGATATTTGGGCCTCCAATCTGATAGGTAGAAGCCAGCTCATTCCATTTTTGCGTCCTTATCAAATCATACCAACGATATCCTTCGCCATAATATTCCCTAGACCGTTCTGCTAAGATATAGTTAATGTCAATTGTCGCTGGAGTGGCTGCAACCATAGCGGCACTATTATCTTGGATTTTCTCTTCGTTGCCGTTGTTGCTCCAACGCCACTTGCCAGCCCTCGCACGGATTACATTAACTAACTCTCTAGCACTATAATTTCCTGATGCACCTTTCACCGCAGCCTCGGCTGCTACAAAATATAGTTCCGAAAATTTAGCGATATTAAATGGCCTCGTGCTCGCCGCATTCGGTTCCCCTAAACCACCATTGCTGTCCGTACGATAGGGACCTAACTTCCAGATACCTGGGTAGACTCGTCTACTAATATTGCTGGGACCGACAACAAAGTCTGATCTGCCCGGTAGCACCCCTGCCCCCATATTACTCTGGTATACATCGTTTTTAAAATCTATCTCCTGACTTGGTTCGTCATCCAAAAACGTAAGAATAGCATCACCAGGATTTACAAGCAAAAAGTTAGCATTGTAAACCGGCCCACTTACATCAGATTTATCCCAATTGCCTCTATACACTGTCGTAAATGTTCCATCATATCGTGAGTCATTCTGTTTATCAGCAAATGTATTTTGAATTACACCTATCGTCGGAGCCATGCGTACCCAAGGTCTCCCTAACGGCTGTGCAGCTTCACGTAGTACCGAATTCATCGGTATCCAGTTGGAATTAGAAGAACTACTTCTTATGTCTGTATAATTCCAAGTCAACATCCAACTTGCAAAGTTTTCGGGTGCCCCACCACCACCATATGTCAAACTGCCTGCGTTGTAAAACTCGCTCGTTTCGGTATGATCTGCGAAGAGTAACAATTCGTTATTGCGGTCGTTGGTAGCGACATGAACATCGTAAAATGTCTCCTGCAAGGCAAATGGCCCCGGCGATTCAATGCCTTCCACAGCGACATTGTAAGCTTGCTGAAAGTACCAATTGGCGTCATGACCATCTGGATCAACCCTTGCAGCTTCGGGATAAGTTGGAATGTCGTTAGGATTTTCTAGCCACCAAGCATAGGTCAGGTAAGCTTTAGCGAGATAAAGTCTAGCCAAAGTCTTTGTAACTCCACCGACTACCCGACCAACTTCAGGCAATTCTTCCACCGCAAGTTTCAAGTCAGGGAATATAGCTCTTGTGTAAACCTCAGGAACAGTATTACGGACAGAAGTTCGAGACGTACTGGTATTAAAGACAAGTTCACCTGATCCAAGATCAAGAGGAACGCCTCCAAATGTCTGCACCAACAAGAAGTAGTCAAAAGCCCTGAAAAAATGTGCTTCTGCGATAATGGCCTCACTGATGCCCTCTACTAAAGGAGCTTTTTCGATAATGCCATTCGCGGTATTGATATTACTAAAGCACACCCCCCATATTGCATCCGCTCGGCTGTTTTCCGAATTCATTTCTGCTCGACCGCTTAGATCCATCACTAAAAAATTTTGATCGGCTTGTTGTCCATAGGTCGCCTCATCGGTCCCCGTTAAGGTTGTATTATAATAATAGGCCTGTCCATAAATCCAACGGAGATGTGCATACTGAGATGTCACTCCGCCCATAATCCCTCGCTCTGATTCAAAAAAATTAGGATCATAAAGACTTCTGGGTTGTTCTTCTAAGATTTTAGTGCAAGAAGTAATAACAGACATTACGGCTAATACGCCTGCACAGAATATTTTATGCTTATTTTTCATCGTCGTAATTTTTAAAATGTAACGTTAATACCCAAAAGATAACTGCGTGTTGCAGGTGTATTCGTACCTATTGTAAGTAAACGGTTCGGGTGTGCAGCCACTGCTGTATTTTCATCTGCGTACGAATTTGTTTCAGGATCCATACCAGTCTCTTTGTTAAATGGAGAGAAAAACACAAACGGATTTTGTACCATTGCATATACCCGGAATTGGCTAATACCAAAACGCTGCGTCCAATCATGCTGTCCTAGATTATAGCCTAATGAAAGTGTTCTAATCTTGAGATAAGACGCATCAAAATAACCTAGAGAGTTTCCATATTTCGGGTTGTCACCACTCATCGCGCCACCTGGTTTCGGATATTTCGCACCGGTATTTTCCGGTGTCCAATAATCAACGTCCACGTTGTTTCTTCGTCCCGAAAGCATATTAAGATACCCTGAAGCAGAGTGTAAGGTACTAATCAATATCCCTCCGTTTTGGAACATCCCTACGACACCTAAATCAATATTTTTATAAGCAACACGAGTATTTAGTCCCCCTTGGAAATTCGTCTGCAAATCTATAATTTGGCGATCATCGGGTCCTATTGCGCGTAATGGGACGCCATTCTCATCATACCCACCATCATACTTCGCTTTAATCATACCTACGTTTCCGCCCGGTTCCAAAATATCTAGATGTTCATCCCCGTCTTGCCACAACCCTTCGTATTGATAATCAAAAATGACGTCGATTGGATGACCTACAAACCACCAATTACCTTCATTCCGCATTTGACCATCTGCCAATTGAACTAACTTATTACGGTTACGATAAATATTTAACCCGGCCTCCCAAGTCCATCCATTCACGTTATCAAGTATCAAACCACTTAGAGAGAACTCAACCCCCTTGTTCTGCGTTCGACCGACATTTGCCGTATAACTCTCTACACCAGAGGAACCCGGCATATTCAGATTTAAAAGCAGATCATGTGTGTATGTCTCATAATATTCTGCGGTCCCTGAAAGGCGGTCATTAAATAAAGAGAAATCTAAACCGAAATTGTAGGTCTTCGAGTATTCCCAACCTAGTTCTGGATTAGGCAGTTGAGAAACAAAGTAACCCACATCATAATGATCGTCGCCAAAATTGTAGGGTCTTGTAGCTAAACGTCCTAAAGTAGCATACGGATTGATTGCCTGATTAGATGTTTGCCCAAAACCTGCACGAAGTTTTAACATATTAACAAAAGAAACATCTTCCATAAAAGATTCTCTTCCTATATTCCAACCAGCCGATATTGCCGGGTATGTATGCCATTTCCGACCTTTAGCTAAGCGTGATGATCCATCTGCACGTACTGTGGCACTGATCATATAACGGTCGTCATAAGAATACATTGCACGTCCCATCCATGAAAGCAGTCCCCACTTTTCATAAACTTGTCCATCCGGATTGACGGTTATCTCACCCAAAGCATGACCCAAATTATAAAATTGAAAAGCATCTGCTGGAATATCCCTTGCTGCCATTTCTGACCTTATGTATTGATTTTCCTCAGCAGAATACAACGCAGTAAGATTCAAATTATGTTTTGAATCAAATGTTTTATCATAAGTTAGGATATTCTCTATAACGTAATGATAAACGTGTGAATTGTTTATAGATCCCGTAGATACTGTACTTGGATTCGCACTATTGATACCAGCACCAGTAAAGGATCCTCCGTTGTTTTGTCTATAATCTAATCCTAAATTGGCACGGTACTTCAAGCCTTCGACGCCCGGAACAGACACTTCGCCAAACATAGAATTGTATGTTGCAAAAGCTCTAGTCTCACTCAGCCAATTATCTTTCAGATCTTCCATAACAGACCTTGTTGAAACCCATGCTTCATCAAGGGGCATCTGTACAGTTCGCTTTAAGCTACCGTCTGCATTATATGGGTTTACGATGGGGGACATGCTCAATATCCCCAGTCCAACATGCTGTCCCGTCGTGCGGTTGTAGTTGCTATTGGTATTGAATCCCAAACGGACATAATCTCCTATACGTTGGTCTACCGAACCACGTAGCGATATACGGTTATACCCTTGTAGCGGTAGCACACCTTGATCTGTATAATATCCCGCTCCGAAGTTGTAGCTTCCGCTTTCTGTTCCTCCAGCCACACCGACATCTTGGCTCACCGTATGGCCTGTTCTATAAAAAAGATCTTGCCAGTCAGTATCCACTTCATCGGATTCGTCGATACCGTTATTCGGGTACATGCCAGACTCCTCCCGCAATGCAACGAACTTGGCGCCGTCCATCATCGGATATTTAGAAAAAAGTGTTTGAAATCCTTGAAAACTATTGTAGGAAACCCTTGCCTTTTGTCCTATAGCACCTGTATTTGATGTAACTAATATTACACCGTTAGCCCCCCTAGAACCGTAAATGGCCGTTGCAGAAGCATCTTTAAGAACATCAATACTTTTAATATCGTTAGGATTTATATCGGTGATGGATCCTGTGAACGGAATCCCATCTAAAACGATCAACGGATCGTTACTGGCCGTCAGCGATCGTGTACCACGGATGCGTATTTGCGTTGCAGCACCCGGACGAGAAGATGACTGCGACATCTGTACACCGGGAAGACGGCCTTGTAAGGCTTGCGTAATATTTGCCGATGGCACCTCGCGCATGTCATCGCCACCGATAGATGATACGGACCCCGTTACCGCCTCTTTGCGTTGTGTACCATAACCCACAACCACCACTTCTTCTAATTTGCCCTCTGCGGCGGTTAAGGACACTTTTAAATTATCAGAGCTACCCACCACTTCCTCTCTCATATTAAATCCAATAAAAGTGAATGCAATTGTTTCACCTGTACCAGCCTCAATAGAGAATTGTCCAGCATCACCCGTTGAAGTGCTTCTGTCTGTCCCTTTTACAATAACCGATACCCCTACCAATGGCTCTCCAACATCTGAACTTACTATTCCTTTAATTGTTCGCTGCTACGCCAAAAGTTCTCCAGTACAGAGGATAAGAAATATTAAAGATAAAAAAACACGAAACAGTCTACCTCTCGCTATCATCAAGATACCAGGCGATAAGAAATCTGGTTTTGTAATCATAATAAATTTAGTTTTTGCTTTTCATTAATTTTTATAACTACAACCGGTTGCATTTTTCGGATAAGACGATCACGCTTACACTAATCTAGGATAAAGACTAGGTTTATAAATCGTACTCCCTCAAATATAATTTATAAAAAATTATATATTACTTGGTTGCTGATACAAGTTTAGCTGTATTTGCAAATGCAACCGTTAACGTACGTAACAAAGTCGTTTCAATATGTTACTAAATAGCCTGGGAGGCTATTTAGTAACATATAATGCGTTTTTTTTGAGTTGAGGACTTGCTGATGTGCCACCTACGTATACATTATATTCACCGCATTTTAGTTTCAACCCATTCAGTTGGTCGTCGTAGAACTCAAACGCATCGGGTCCTATATGCAACGCTATAGTTTCAGTATCCCCTGCTTTTACGAATACGCGCTTAAAAGCGCGAAGAGACTTGAGTGGCGCTGACGGATCATCTTTACGAGAAACATATACCTGGACGACTTCTTCACCATCCAAATCCGAATGATTTGTCAATTGCAAAGACAACTTCAGATCTTCACCTGCTTTAATCGTTTCGGGAATTTCTACTTGACCATATACAAATGTAGAATAACTGATACCGTGTCCGAAGGGATACAAAGGCTCATCCTGCATATAACGATACGTGCGACCTTGCATATCATAATTTTCAAAGCCTTGCCTTCCCGGATCCGAATGCTTCGTTAAAGCATTGTCCAATTGCGCCAACGTCCTGTAAAACGTAACAGGTAACCGTCCAGCTGGATTATAGTCACCAAACAATACATCAGCTACAGCGTGGCCTGCTTGTTCCCCTCCATACCACGCGCACAAGAGGGCATCATAATTTTTCTCATCTTGTTCCAATGCTAACGCACTGCCGGTACACAATACAAACACCACCGGCTTTCCGGTTTCACGTAATGCGGCTAACAAATCCCGTTGAACTTTGGGCAAATCAATCGAAGTCCGGTCTCCACCTCTGAAACCCTCCGCATCCACGTACATCTCCTCCCCCTCTAACTGTGGTGATAGACCGCCTGCGTAGACAATCGCATCGACGCCTTTTAAACGTTCGGTCAAATCCGCAAAGTCTGCTTTCTCCTTTTTGTATACAGATAAACCCATTGTCAAGATGCTGCCTTTTTGCCGATGTTCAAACATAACCGGATAGGATTTACCTTGCTGCACCTTTACCTCGTACTCTGCACCAGCCACCGCAGGTGCTCCTTCCATCTGGCCAATTAGCTTTCCGTCAACGCGCAAGATGTAACCG
Source organism: Sphingobacterium corticibacterium (assembly GCF_004208525.1). Lineage (GTDB taxonomy): Bacteria > Bacteroidota > Bacteroidia > Sphingobacteriales > Sphingobacteriaceae > Sphingobacterium > Sphingobacterium corticibacterium. The sequence continues at coordinate 33,140 of NZ_SGIT01000002.1, forward strand.
TCATTTGCATTGGCTTTAAAAACTACTTCTCCGGTATATGGCGCAACGAATACCCCCGAGATACGTGTCGATGTGTTTTCCAAATTTACGTCTTGTGCCAAAGCGGTTCCTCCTCTATTGGAGTACTCAATGCCCAACGTATTAGTGATTGTACGGACTGGCTGACCTTCCAGCGTATTGTTGTTAAAAAATTCAACCTGCAAGCCTTTTTCGCCACCTGCTTTCGTTACAAACGACTCATATAGAGAAGTCCGGACCCACGGATCTACCAAATCACTACCCTTTTCATAAATCAATTCCGCATGCGGAGCCTTTTGCCGTATACCTTCTAGAATCGTAACCGTTTCTGTCGGGCTTCCGTTATAGTTACCCCACAGCATCATACTGTCAGCCGCATTAGCTCCGATAACGGCAATACGTTTGATATTCTTATCCAGCGGAAGTACATTGTTTTCATTTTTTAGCAATGTCATGGATTGACGTGCAACTTCCAAGGCATGTTGCCTGTGTTTTGCAGAAGCGACAATATCGTAGGATAATTTACTCCAAGGTACTAATTCCGTTGGATCGAACATCCCCAATTCAAACCATCCGCGCAATATCCGCCTCAGAGAAACATCAATTTGTGACTCCGTAATTAAGCCGATCTTCACAGATTCCAGCAAATGTTCATAGGATTGCCCGCACTCCAAATCAGTGGATGTCAATACCGCATTAGCGACTGCTGCTGCTGGCGTATCGTGTGATTCATGATGACCTTTTTTATAAAAATCATCTATCGCCCAACAGTCCGAAACGACCATCCCCTCAAATCCCCATTTGTTCCGAAGAATATCCATCATTAGTTTGTCGCTCCCACAACATGGTTTCCCTTCGAAAGCATTGTATGCACACATTACTTCCTGTACATTTCCTTCCTGGACCAAAGCTTTGAAAGCGGGAAGATAGGTTTCCCAGAGGTCGCGATCCGAAACAACTGCGTTATAAGAATGTCTGTTCCATTCCGGACCGCTATGGACGGCATAATGCTTAGCACAGGCATGTGTTTTGAAATACGTATCATCCTCCCCTTGAAGCCCTTTCACGGCAGCAAGGCCCAGAACAGTGGTAAGGTATGGATCTTCTCCATAGGTTTCTTGTCCACGTCCCCAACGAGGGTCACGAAAAATATTGATATTAGGTGTCCAAAAAGACAAACCGTAGTAACGGCCGCGCTCGCCTTGACGCACAGCTTCGTTATATTTTGCTCGAGCTTCATCCGATATAATCTCAAATGTCTTTAAATGACTCTCCTCATCCCAAGTCGCTGCCATACCAATTGCTTGCGGAAACACCGTTGCCTTACCGGAACGCGCCACACCATGTAAAGCTTCGTTCCACCAATCATAGGCAGGTATATCCAAGCGCGGAATTGGCTTTGAACTGTTCATCATTAAACCAACCTTTTCTTCTAATGATAACAAAATGAGTAGGCTATCAATACGCTGGTCGACAGGCAAATCGGGATTTCGAAAAGCATATTCACCATCATATCTCGAATTGTTGGAGCATGCCATCAGTATAGCCGTCAAGCAGGCGAATATTACACAAAGTTTGCTGTCCATATCGTTTACATTTTGTTTTTCGTTGAATTAATTACGCGCTATTGTTATACCTCTGGCGAAATAATTACATTATACGTTTTAACGACCCCATTGTAGTTAAACTCGACGGTTGCCACATCCGACTTAGTAGTCATTTGCTTTATGTTGATTTTAACATCCTTGTTATCCGCCGTAGCAGTTACAACAGGAATATTCGACTCTTTATTTGGAGGCATATATTTCACTTCATAGCGATCATATCCCACGATGCCATTCTCGTTGGTCGATCGAATAGGTGTTTCTGGCAATAAAACTTTGTGACCATCAACGCTAATATCTACTTTTGGAACAATCGGACGCGCAATTTTCTTTTTAGCTGTGCTAAATCCTATCCCTGCTAAATCAAAAAGGTTTTCTGTCTCTGCTCCCTCAGCCACCATAAAAACAGCATGCTTCTCGTTTAAAGCATCTACAAACTTAGAGACATCAATTGCAAATTGTGTTTCCTCCTGTTTCGCATTAGCTGGAATAACAATTTCTCCAATCTTTGTACCTTTCCAAGTCTCATTATCCCATGGCCCGTCTAACCAAACATTTATCTTAAACGCTTTTGCTGACTTTGGCGTCAAAAAAACGTTGAATGCCGTTTTGTTTCCCTTTTTTGTTCCATCAAAGGCTTTGAGGCCTTTTTCACTCTTTTTCAGCCCTCCAAATCCAAAATACTTATAGCCTATTATATGATCATTCTTGACATTGGTGATGGGCATATGGTTATCCCAAATATCCCATGAATCCTGCATCGTACTAACGTCTGATAAATAACAGGCATATCCTGCTGAATAATATCGATAAGGGTCAAGACCGTAAATATGGAAGCCTTCGGATGTTACTTCCGCACCTTTATATTCTCTTCCTTCTGTATCTTTTGCAGACCAAATCTTATCAGACGCATACGGATCATATGCACGAATTCGCACCGTACCACCCTCAGCTACGGGCTTTTCATCCCAGTCAATTGTAATTGCAGCTACTACAGCCTGACGAGCAAAACCAAAATTTCTAGGAGGTCTGTGATAAAATGCGTACCACTGTCCATTAATTTCTTCAATACTTCCGTGCGTATTATGTCCCGTATTGGAAGTTTGAATAGCTGTTCCGTTTTGATTCAGTACGGGACCACGAGAATCAACAAGTACACCGCCACTTTTCCAAGGTCCTAAAGGCGAATCGCCAACGAGATAGCGCAAAGTGGAATTAGAACTTCCAATGCCGTATTCAGGGCCGGAATATCCACTATAAACTGACACATATTTGTTTCCAACTTTACGAATGGAGGAGGCTTCAAAAAAATTAAATGATCCTAAATCTTCGCCTTCTTGTATGTGTGGGTATTTCGTTCCTTCCGGATCACGTAATACACCATATCGGGCGCTAGCCGGAATGAATCTGTCAATAATTTCTGTCCCTGGACGAACAGAATACATCGTATTTTGATCTAACTCTGCTGCTAAAGAATGTTGAAAGCCCCAATAGGCGTAGGCTCTAAATCCAATATCAAAATCTGGATCATTTGGATCAGTAATATAATCTATGTATACTGCAGGATCAAAACCGATTAAACTGCCGGGCAGGGTACGCCTCCCATCTTCCGTCATATTGACTGGGGTAAAAGGGCCATTGGGACGACTACCTTTCGCAACCATCGCCTCTCTATTTGCTCCCCGACTGTGCGGATATAAATAATATTCCTTTGTACCATCTTTTCTTTTTACCTCAACAAGATCTGGCGCATACATGACGTCCCATTGTCCATCAATCTCGTATGTAAAAATTGCCCCCTCATCGCGCCAACTGGAAAGGTCTTCAACCGGCGCTGACCACATTCGGATATCCGGCCCGCAGTAGCTATCCAGCCGGAGATCGTGGGAACCAATAATATATGCACGGTATCTTCCCGGATTATCCGGATCTTCAAACACACGCGGTTCCCCGTCTGGTAAATGCTCCCATAGAGGCAAATAAGGGTTCCCAGGGGCATTATGTACAAAAGGCTTATGGTTTTTACCATTATTTGTGGCAACTTGAGCCGATATGTCCGTCACACTGAAAATGCAGCAGGCCAAACCTACCGCAAAAAAATTTGTCTTAATTTTCTTTAATTTAAAAATATTCATAGAATCTATACATTTATATTTTTTACGGAAGGACATCGCCTACCTTGAAATAATCAAAATCTACATATCCGCCCAAATTTTGGGTAGCATAGTTGAATAGAGCAAAACGATAGCCCATAAAATGATCCAACGTGTACGACATTTTTAAGGTTTTACCTATCGCTTTCCAATTCTTCCCATCCAAACTATAATAGAAATATCCTTCATCTTTTAGATTATGGTAGTCGGTAGCTACCTTTAGATACACCTGACTATCGTTGATCGGGATAAGTTCGTGTTCTTCATAACGTTCGTCATCCTTATCCGCCGCCTGTGCATTACCAACAAAGATGTAATGCTTGCCATCCTTTTTCTTCACACCAACTAGACCATATTTACGTTGTAACAGACCAATTCCAGCAACATCTCCATCCTTCATCTTCGCTATTTCTAAACGAACTTCACCCGTACTTGTTGGTCCGAAGGTTCGTTGCGTGAGCGTGTTCTTGGCTGTAAGAAAACCCTGGGCTAGATGTCCAGTACGTAAGCGAAGATAGCCTTTACGCTCAGTAACAGACCAATGCTGGTGATCGGGATTATGATTCCACTGCCAAGCTAACGGTAAGTCGGCTGCTCCTTTTTCCCGAGAAAAATCATCTGACGAGACAATTGCAGGAACAGTGGGTTGTTTCGCAGGAATATCAAGCGTCATTGGAACGACACCCGCCTCACCAAATACGGGCCAACCGTCCTCCCACTTCATCGGTAAGATATAGGGAATACGGCCAACAGCACCAGAATCGCGGAAGAAATAGCCGAACCATGCTCCATCAGGACTATCCACAAAACCGCCCTGAGCAACGCCTTTATCTTCTAACACTACACGACCTTCATAAGGTCCCATAATCTGATCTGCACGAAACAACAATTGTGTACGCATACCACCTTTAGGCCAAGTTATTAGAAAAAGATAATATTTACCATTTGCCTTAAACATTTGAGCCCCCTCAGCGGGCAATCCTTTTGGCTTTCCTGTAATAGCATCTGCATCTTCAATTATTGTTATTTTTTCACTGCCAACTTCAAAACCTGATAGATCGCTTTTCAACGCCCTGATACCAATGCGTCCACCCGCCGTCACCATGTAAACTTTACCGTCATCATCAAAAAACAAGGAATGATCGTGTACCATAGGCTTAAACCTCTTTACATCCCAGACCGACGAAGAAGGATCTTCCGTTGAATAGATGTAATTTAAACCTGAGCTATTGGAAAAAGTCGAAACATAGTACCTCCCTTGGTGATAACGCAAACTGCTTGCCCAAGAACCACGGCCATACGTATGTTTTCCATTTTTCAATTCAAACTCGTCAATAACACCTAGCGTATCGTAGGCGTAACTCGCCATTTCCCAATCCACCAAATTCTTGGATTTCATGATGGGAAGTCCAGGATTCATGTGCATTGTTGTACTACTCATATAGTATGTATCGCCAACCCGTATTATTGACATATCCGGCACATCAGCCCAGACAACAGGATTGCGCGTTTGCGCAGTAACTAAATCTGACATGCCGTATAGAAAGAAGAGTGTCAGTGCCAGTATATTTTTTAATCTTTTCATTATATGTTATATCTTGCTTTTTTCTTTACCATTCGTCCGTCCGAAACGGACTTGCCAATAATCCTTCTTTATTGATCAGGTTGGCGTCTTCCGGGTTATCGCTCCATGCATAGCGCACCGCCACCGGATTCTTCACATTGGGGCAACTCACGACAACCGTATTACCTTTTATAACTGCGTCCGCCCAAACAAACGTCCGGTCTTCACCGGCTATCGCGAAATGTTTTAACTGGCCACCCCTGCTCTGCAGCCCTCCTGTTAGTTCAGAAAAGTAAATCTCAATTTTGTCATTTTTAATTTTCATTCCTTTGTAAATCGGGCCCGAACTCACCACCTCTTCGCCATATACGACTTTTCGTGCACCAAGAAATAAACGATGTGCCACATCTTTTTTATTCAGCGGATGAATATCGTTCCATTCGCCCACATCGTAGGTCACCGCCAATGCCGTATGTGGTATTTCTTTCGCTACATTCAACTGTGCTCCCCGTATCCTCGCCCAACCACTGTTTAGTGGAGGCTCAGTCGGCTTTGCCAAATAATTTGGCAACTGTACCAACAAGAAAGGCATTTCAGGTGCATCAAACAGAAGTCGCCAATCGTTTATTAGCTCGGTTAGCAATTGTTTGTAATTAGCCGGATCGCCTGCATTTGCTTCGCCCTGATACCAAATTGCACCTCGGACCTTATAATTCTTCAGCGGAAAAATCATTCCGTTGTATAGACTCGAACCCACTGTCTTCATATTCTTAAGCTGTTGTCGATATCTATTCATTTCGTCTAAGTCAACCCCAATCTTATACTGCCAGTCACCTGCTAAATCAATTTCGAAATCATCAAGTTCGATTTTATATTCTTTATCTGGCACAAATCCACCGTTACCCGCATTAGCGGTGAGTTTTATTGTGATATTATTTCTACCCGCCTTCAGTATACCAGCAGGAATCGGATATTTTCGAGGGGGGTACATATAAGCCGTTGTACCGACTAGATGCCCATTAACAAATACGGAATCACTATCTACTAATGTCCCCAAGATAATTTTTGCGTATCGGCCTTGTAAGGAATCAGCCAACTCAAAATCCTTTCGATAAAAGACCGTGCCGCGCATTCGGATTCCATTTTCCTGCCAAAATCCGGGAACTTTTATTGTTTCCCAGCTTTTATCATTCCAATCAAAAGCGTTCCAATCCTTCGTCACATCTGTATTATTAGAATCGTATACTGCTCTCCAAGCGTGCTCATCTATCACCAACTCCGGAAATTGCTTTAAATGCGTCTGGCTTACCCAACTTTCGATCGCAGATCCTCCCAAACTAGCAATTACCATCCCTTGCGGAACATTCGTATGTTCATAGGCTTTTTGTGCATAGAAATAGGCCAATGCTGTCCAGTTCATGATATCAGAGGCAGTTCCAGAATACCATTTTCCTCCAGCAGCAATCTCCTCTTTTTTTTCGACTACACTGTGCTGTGTTGGTACTTTGTAATATCGGATCATGTTGTTGTTTGACACATCGATCTCCGGATATTTTTCCGTTAACCTAGCAATTGGGGTTTCCATGTTGGATTGTCCTGACCCAAGCCACACATCACCAATAAGAATATCACGTATAACAATCTCATTTACCTCCATAATGTAGGGCCCACCTGCCTTTTTTGGAGATATTTCCACCTCCCACTTCCCTTCCTCATCCGGCATCGTATGGTAAAGCTCTCCTAAAAACTTTAAGGTAATAGTTTCACCTTGATCAGCCCAACCCCAAATGGTTATTTCAACATCTCGCTGTAAAACCATTCGATCACCCACTAATGCGGGTAAGCGTATTTTCGCAAAACCGTCACCAATAGCCGAAACGAGGAGTATTAATCCCAGTATAATGCGAAAAAGTTTTCCGTAGGAGCCTTGCGTACTCATTTGATACTATTTTTTATTAACGATGTTGTAAAAGAGAGATGAGGAGATAACTCCCCACCTCTAAAAATAGAAAGGTATGGTAAACTCTTAAATGTAGCGATTAATCAGGTTCTCCAAATATTCCTGCCTGCCACTGATCGCTTTTGGCTCACCGTTTTGCGCGGCAAAATTGCGCAAATCTTCTAAGCGTAATTTTCCGTTTTCAAAGTCGGCACCCGCGCCACTATCAAAGCTGGCGTACCGGTCTGCTCGAAGTTTCGTATACGCTGAGTGCTGCAAAATGTTATCCGCTGTAATTAACGCACGGGCAAAATTGTCCATACCGCCAATATGTGCGTAAAATAAATCTGCGGGATCGGTTGAGTTTCTGCGTATTTTTGCATCGAAATTGACACCTCCGCCTTGGAGCCCGCCGCCTTCAAGAATAATTAACAAAGACTCTGTCAATTCATTTAAATCATTCGGAAATTGGTCTGTATCCCATCCATTTTGGTAATCACCACGATTTGCATCGATAGAACCTAGCAAACCGGCATCTACCGCAACTTGCAATTCATGCTGAAAAGTATGTCCAGCCAGTGTAGCATGGTTTACTTCAATATTCAATTTAAAATCATATAATAGATCATATCGCTGTAAAAAACCGATGACGGTAGCAGAATCGTAATCATACTGGTGCTTGGTAGGTTCACAAGGTTTCGGTTCTATAAAAAAGGTTCCTTTAAATCCGTTATCCCGAGCATAATCCTTCGCCATATGTAGAAAGCGTGCCAAATGTTCCTGTTCGCGTTTCATGTTGGTATTGAGCAGCGACATGTATCCTTCACGTCCTCCCCAGAAAACATAGTTCTCACCATTTAAGGCTATCGTAGCATCAATGGCGGCTTTAACCTGTGCACCACCATGCGCCACCACGTGGAAATCGGGATTGGTTGACGCACCATTCATATAACGCTGATGACTAAACAAATTAGCAGTACCCCATAGAAGTTTAATACCACTTTGTGCTTGCTTTTCTTTTGCGTAAGCAACGATTTCTTCCAAGTGCTTTTCATTCTCTTCCACATTTTTGGTATGATCAACAAGATCGACATCATGAAAGCAATAATACGGCAATTGCATTTTAGTCATGAACTCAAATGCTGCATCCATTTTATCCTTTGCTCGATCCATGATGTTCGATTTCACATCCCATGGGAAGAACAATGTAGGTCCGCCAAACGGATCCGAACCGTTGCCATTAAATGAATGCCAATATGAACAAGCGAACTTAAAATGTTCAGCGATGTTTTTTCCTGCAACAACCCGGTTAGCATCGTACCATCGAAATGCTAACGGATTATCCGACTCTAGTCCTTCATACTTAATTTGACCAATGTTTTTGAAATACTCTTGATTTCCTATTAAAACTTCCATTTTATTCCATCTTATTTGTTAAATTCTATTCTTGTTGCGACTACGAGAACTACCTACCGAATTTCCAACAGTCAAAATACATAATATTGGAGGCTGCCTTCCCTTTAAAAACGAAATAAAGATCATGTACACCCGTAACCTTGTTATCTAGATCAATCTCCACTGCTGACCAACGGTCATCTCCCCCGGTTAGTGGAACTTTTATCGTCCCCAGAAGCTCACCATCGGCCGCACCTGAACGGATTTCCATGGTTACACCACCATTGTGCGTTGTACCTACGCGAGCAAAAAACGAGGATGCGCCATCCGGACCAAAATCGACGTTACGAACGCTGGTAAAAGCACCACTTTTCCTCGCTTTGACAAATACGCCGACTTTATCATTTTCGAATGACTTGACATTTTCTGACCAAGAAATCGTTTCCGCTTGTGTTAACTCAAAAGGATTTATGGAAGCGATTGCTTCCGTAATACCTTTTTCCATTTTCATGGGTGCAATACTACCATCTTCGTTGAAATGCAATTCTTGAACAGCAACAGAACGTGTGAAACCCGTTCCTCCGGGAAGAGCTGCATTGTGGTAGAAGAAATATGTCTTTCCTCTAAAATCAATTACTCCTGGATGATTGGTAAACGCCCCCCCCTCAGCTGGCATTATTATACCGCCATATTTCCATGGGCCTTCTGCTTTTTCACTTGTAGAGTAACCAATGAACTCTGGTAATGCTCCCCCTGGCCAAAATAAGTAATACAGATTATTTCGTTTATACAGCCATGGACCTTCCTCATACTTCGTTGGCCGCTCTGGATTCCCTTCCCTCTTCCCAAAAGATTCCGCTGTCATAGGTACTTCAACAATTTCACCGGAATACGAAATCATGTCTTCATTAAGCGACACATACTTCAGTTTGGGATTTCCCCAATACATATGCGCTTTTCCATCATCATCAATAAATATTGTGGGGTCAATATCGCCCCATTCGCTTTGAACTAATGGTTTACCTAAAGGATCATAGAACGGTCCAAGTGGGCTATCTCCTACGGCCACGCCAATTGCGCCCTTATTATTATAGCGAGAAATAGCAGGAACATACATATAGAACTTCCCGTTTTTCTCCACACACTGGGCAGCCCAAGCATCACCTTTAGCCCATTCAAAATCTCTATATGTCAAAATAACACCGTGATCCGTCCAATTGACCATATCATTAGTTGAATACACCCGCCAGTTATTCATGTTAAACCAGGTTGATTCATCCTCATCGTGCGTCGTGTACACGTAAAGTCTATCGTTATACACCATGGGGGCGGGATCTGCTGTATAGTTTGTCTGTATGATCGGATTTTGAGCAAATACTTGCGTACCCATAATAAACAGCGTGCAGCTCGTTGCATATTTTATAAATGTATTCATATATCAATCAAATATTACATATAACATTATTTTTCGAAACTCCAGAAATCAAAATTGAACAGCTCACGTCCTGCTGTAAGATTTTGACCTTGAAACACAAAATAAACATCGTGCAAGCCCCGAACATTCTCAACGATTTTGCTTTCTATTGTTTTCCAAGAATTCCATCCCCCTGTACGCGGGATATCGATAGATGAAATTTTGAGACCTGCCACACTATCCAAACGTACTTCTAAAACACCACCATCCAAACCCGCTGCTACAGAAGCAGCAAAACCCGTCGGCCCTACTTGGCCGAAGTCTACCGACTGCACTTTTATAAATCCACCCGACCTAATTTTCGACACATAGACGCCTACCTCTGAATCTTCGTCCGTACTACATTTTTCAGACCACGCAATTGTCTCCGCTTCATTCCGTTCATACGGATTAATTGTGCTCAGTGGTTTTACCCCTTTGCTAATCGATATCTTCGGAATCTCGCCATTTTCACCGTATGTAAACTCTTCGACTGCAGATGATCGCCCGTAACTACCACCACCAGGTAGTAAACCTGTGTGATAAAACAGGTATGATTTACCTTTAAAGTCTATTATTCCCCCATGGTTCGTAAAGCTATTGGTCGGCTCATCGGTCATAATTTTAGATTGATAGCGCCATGGACCGGTAGGTGTATCACTGATCGCATAAGATAAACACTCTGTGCCTTGGGTCATTCCTGCGTAAAGGAGATAGTATTTTTTATCTCTTTTATAAATCCATGGACCTTCGACAAACACGTCTTCATACTGCTCGTCTTTTTGCAATACTTCGTGGCTTTTGCCTGGACGACGAAGACCGCCAAATGACTCTACGGTTTGAGGCACTTCAACAATTTCCTCCGAATAGGAGATCATATCCTTGTTCAACTTTACATAGAATAGTTTGGCATTGCCCCAATACAAGTAGGCTTGACCATCATCGTCGACAAACGCTGTAGGATCAATATTCGACCAACTCCCTGTCGTAATAAGTGGTTTGCCAAGCGCATCTTTAAAAGGGCCGGTAGGGCTATCTGCGACGGCTACACCGATCGCCATATTATTATCTATGGTTTGGGCACAGATATACCAGTAGAACTTACCATCGCGTTCCACACATTGCGCTGCCCATGCCCTATCCCTAGCCCAACTAAATGATTCTAGAGATATAGGCGCTCCATGATCTGTCCAATTGACCATATCAGCAGAGGAATACACCCTCCACTTTGTCATATAGTAAAAATCATATCCTGGAATATCATCTCCCGCATACATATATACACGATCATTATACACCATAGGCGCAGGGTCAGGTGTAAAATTTGTCTGCACAATGGGGTTTTGCGCGTGGAGCGCAAAACCAACAAGGGACATGATAAGTGTACCAAATACTTTCATAATTAATTATAAAACTCCCAATGATCTAAGAAAAAAAGATTATCTTTCTGTGCACTACTTTTGAAGCAGAAATAGAGATCATGAATACCTTTTGCTCCTTTCACATCGCATGACATTGTTGCATAGCGATCCATGCCTCCTGTATTGGTAATTTCTACGGTACCTACTAATTGGCCACGAGTGCTGCCAAGGCGAATTTCAATATAGCCTCCTTCAACGATGCTAGCAGCCGAAATAGAAAATTTCTTTGCCCCTTTACCAAAATCAACACCACGTAACAACAGCGACTCGTTATTGTCTATACCATTGAGAACAATTTTGCCATCAGGCATTTTTTCTGTTTTCAACCCATAACCCCAAGCCATGGTTTCAGCTTCCACACGCTGATAAGGATTAAATGATTCGATTTGCTCCAGTACGGTATCTGACCAGTATGGTAGTTCCTGAATGGTCCCGTCCTCATTAAACGTAATTTTAGCAGCAGAGGATGATCTTCGTTCATGATGCTTGAAGGTCTCCATGTGCATGATGTCATAATTTAACCCAAAGGCATATGTACTACCTTTGTAGTCAATGATGCCTGGATGATTTCCTCTGGAACGTTGCGTAGGCTGCATGATATATCCTTTTGTTGTCCAAGGACCTGTCGGACTATCACTCATGGCGTAACCGAGCCCTTCTGGACAGCAAGTAGAAGCGAAAGCGAGATAATAGTGCTCATTTCTTTTATACAACCATGGCCCTTCCTGATAATGCTCCGGCGTTTTCTCTAATTTGACGATATCACCGGAGTATGAAATCATATCCTCATTCAGTTTAACGTAGTACACGTTCGGATTTCCCCAATACATATAGGCTTGACCATCATCATCGATCAACACTGTTGGATCAATGTCTTCCCAATGTTCTTTTTGCCATACAAGTGGCTTATCCAGAGGATCTTTAAACGGACCGTAGGGCGTGTCAGAGACAAGAACTCCTATTCCTTGGCCATGGATCGGGCAATACATGTAGAATTTCCCGTTGCGTTCAACAACTTGTTGTGCCCACGCACCATTATCCCGCGTCACCCAACTAAAACTTTTTAATGACGCCACAGCACCATGGTCTGTCCAATTTACCATATCCGTCGATGAATACAACAACCAATCATACATCTTAAATCCTTGGGCATCATCTTCGTCATGTGTTGTATATAGGAAGACGGTATCATTATGCACCATAGGCGCTGGATCAGCAGTATATTTAGTTTGTATTAGTGGTCTTTGTGCATTAACAGTCGTTGCACCCAGACACAGAAGGCCAGTTATCAGACCAAAATGTTTTGCTTTTATAATCATCATTTTTTTAAAGTATATTCTAGTTTAATTTGAAAAATTTGTACTTTTTTCCTGCCACCGTCTCTATATCGTACTCAAATACTTCTTTCAATTCATTTCCTTTTAAAGAAGCATGTTCGGAAACCAAAACTTTCTGCCCAGGAATTGGATTGAGCAAAGCGTTTTGATTTTCTCCATCTGCTACTGACAACCCTATTCCTTTAAGAGGAACATAAGAGCGTAAGCGTAATTTCCCACCTATTTTTGAGGTGATCTCAACGGTCTGTAGTGTGCCCTGATCCCAAGTCATATTTACTTCAAACCCTCCGCGAGCAACAATTCCAGAAACAAAACCTGTATGCCAAACATCGGGAAGAGCTGGAAGTAGATGCACAGCACCGTCATGGCTTTGCAGAAGCATTTCCGCTACACCGGCCGTGAGTCCAAAGTTACCATCGATCTGAAACGGGGGATGCGCCGTAAACAAATTTGGGTACGTACGTCCATCTTTATTCTGCGCATCAGCAATTGTCAGCATATTATTGATAATCTTGTAAGCATGATTACCATCTAAGAGACGCGCCCACAAGTTTATTTTCCATCCGATGGACCACCCCGTCGCGAGATCTCCCCTGTAGTTTAGGGAATTACGAGCAGCCTCAAACAATTCTGGCGTCGTGTACGGGGATATCTGGTTACCCGGATATAAACCGTACAAATGGGAAACATGTCTATGTTCACTTTTTGGATCGTCAATATCCTCTAACCACTCTTGCAGTTGTGTAAATTTTCCGATCTGCATAGGCGGAATACGTTGAGCAACCGCTTGCAATTTTGCGCTATAAAAATCATCTTCTCCTAATATTTCGTTAGCAAGAGCAGTCCTCATCAACATATCGAAGGCCAATTGATTATCCATCGTCACACCCGCAGAAATAGGTCCATGTTCAGGTGAGATAGAAGGCGACAACACCAGCCACCCTCTATCCTTGTACTGCGGATGTTCAATTAAGGTCGACAGCAAAAAGTCAGCAGCGCCCTTCATAATAGTATATGTTTCTTTCAGAAACTTTTTATCTCCGGTGTAGAGGTAATGCTCCCAAAGATGTTGTGTAAGCCACGTGCCCCCAGTAGGCCACATCCCCGCGGCAGCAAAATCGATCGGACCCGTTACGCGCCAGAGATCCGTGTTGTGATGGGCTACCCAACCATCTGCCCCATAAAGCTTACGTGCTGTTTCTCTACCGCTCTCGGCCAACTCCTTGACCATCTTGAATAATGGTTTATGCGTATCCGACAAGTTCGTCACTTCAGCTGGCCAATAGTTCATTTCTGTATTGATATTGATGGTATATTTGCTATCCCATGCTGGATGGAGCGATCGATTCCAAATGCCCTGGAGATTTGCGGGCTGTCCGTCTGGTTGTGATGAACTGATTAAAAGATATCGACCGAATTGTGCCAATAGCGTTACTAAAGATGGATCTTGCGTTGTTTTAAAGTTTGATATTCTGTCTGTGGTTGTTTGACTACTTGACACTTCATGACTGACCAACCCAAGCTTGAAACGATCAAACTGCTTCTTGTAAAACGCCGTATGTTGCTTTTTAGCCTTGCTATAGGACTTATCTACCGCCGATTGAACCTTCGCAGCAATATGCTCAGCACGCAGATCACCTACCGTTTTATAATCTATAAAATTTGTTCCAATTCCGATATAGACTATGGCGGAAGTTGCGCCGGAAACACGAATAACACGATCATCAATTGCAGTTTTTCCATCCTGCTGCTTGACAGTTGTATGGGTCTGATACACAATCTTCCCTTCAATTCCTTCGTGCGCAGTCCCATAGCCTTCTAAAACTAAGCTGTTACCTCTTTTAAAGACTTGATGTTCTGCTGGGTTTTTGTATGCTACATTGAAATTTAACGCTCCTTTTTTACTGGCTGTAATTTTCATCACAATGACATCATCCGCAAATGAAGAAAATACTTCGCGGGTAAATGTTACGCCATCGACGGTATATCGAGATAAGGCGATAGCTTTTTCGATATCTAATTCTCGGCAATAATCTTCATAACTTTCGTGTCCGTTAAAATCCAACAACACACTACCTGCAGTCTGGAAAGGCATGCCGTGCGTTTTGGTAAAGAAAGTCTCATTCAGCAATTGATCAGCCTCATTTGCTTTTCCTTCGAATACATATCGACGAACTACTGGCAAGGCCTCCATCGCCCTTTCGTTATCATTGCGGTAAGGACCACCTCCATATATTGTTTCTTCATTCAATTGCAACTCTTCCTGCTGTGGTATACCATACACCATCGCTCCTAAACGACCATTTCCGATAGGTAGTGCTTGCTCCCAGACCCCGTCTGTAACAGGCTTATCGTACCATAATTTTAACGGCTTCGAAACCTGTGCATAGGTGGATATGGAAAAACATAAGAGAATTACAATACCAACGCTGTGGAGGAAACTTTTGCCTTTGAATAAATACATATCGCTGTAATTGTGCTAAATATTATTTAAATAAAAGTTGGGAAACCTGGTATAGATCATTTTTCCAAACGTTAAAGTCATGCCCACCTGGTTCGATATAATAGATGTGCGGCACATCATTTTTTTCTAAATACTCGTGCGTTCTTGTTGTAAAATTAATCAATCGATCTTCGTCTCCACACGACAACCATAGCAACTGTAGCTGTTCTCTCGCTTTTTTCGGATCTGGTACAAGTTCCTCAGGTTGCTTTGTATTTGGAGCAGATGAAAACCCACCTACCCAGGAGAAAACATCTAAATTTCCCAAACCAAAATTCAATGCTTGCCCACCACCCATCGATAGACCAAATAAAGCTCGGCTTGTGCGATCCGCATTGACGGCATAATGCTCTTCTACAAAAGGAATAAGATCCCTCAGCAAATCCTGTTCAAAGGTTGCGAACGCAGCAACTTTGTCTTTCTCCATAATATTGCCCGTCGCTCTATCATCTTTCATCGCACGACCATTTGGCAATACAACAATCATGGGTTCTATTTTACCTTGAGCGTACAGATTATCTAAAATAATGTGTGGTACACCATTTTTAAACCACTCCAATTCGTCGCCTCCAATGCCGTGCAATAAGTATAGCACAGGATATCTCTCTGCTGCATCATAACCGGGAGGTGTATAAATCAATGCCTTGCGCTTACTTCCTACGATTTTGGAATCATAAACGACGGTGTCAATCTTCCCCCTGACAACGCCATCCTTCTCTTTGTCGAAACCTATCGGAGCAACGGCTATTTGACCAAAAGCCTCTGTTGATAAAATCCATAGCACCATCAACATCACCGTACCTACAAATTTCATACGCTTTCTATTAATGATTTCACCATGATACGTCTATCCATTACCTTATGCACAGCAATGATAATAGCTTCGGCGTTCAAGCCATATTTTTCCATCAGCTGCTCCGGCTTTCCAGATTCGCCAAAGCTATCATCGACCGCAACATACTCTTGGGGTGTAGGAAGTTCCCTTGCCAACAGCTGAGCCACACTGTCTCCGAGTCCACCTAAGCGATTATGCTCTTCGGCAGTCACAACACATCCCGTTTTGCGAATCGATTTCAATATCGCTTCCTCATCAAGCGGTTTAATCGTATGAATATTAATAATTTCTGCATCAATGCCAAGACGTTCCAATAGCTGTCCAGCTTTTATCGCCTCCCAAACCAGATGTCCTGTCGCGACAATGGTCACATCGGCTCCTTCGTTTAAAATCACCGCCTCACCAATATTAAAACCCTGATCTTCAGGAGTAAACACAGGCACTACCGGTCGCCCGAAACGTAAGTAAACAGGCCCATCATATGCTGCAGCGGCAATCGTAGCCGCCTTCGTCTGATTATAGTCACAAGGATTAATGACTACCATCCCAGGAAGCATTTTCATCAGTCCAATGTCTTCTAAAATCTGGTGAGTTGCGCCGTCTTCTCCTAAAGTCAAACCTGCATGTGATGCCGCTATCTTCACATTTTTATTGGAGTATGCTATTGATTGTCGAATTTGATCATAGACGCGTCCAGTGGAAAAATTAGCAAATGTTCCAGTAAATGGAATTTTCCCTCCGATAGTTAATCCCGCTGCGATGCCCATCATATTTGCTTCCGCGATACCAATCTGAAAAAAACGTTCTGGAAATTCTTTAATAAAATCATTCATTTTCAGAGAGCCTATCAAATCAGCACATAGCGCGACGACACGCTTATCCCGTTTGCCAGCTTCCAGCAAACCTGCTCCAAAACCTGACCGTGTATCCTTTGATTCCGTGTAGGTATATTTTTTCATTACTTCGTTCTAATTTATTAATAATCTCCTAAAGACTCTCTATTTTGCCCAAGGGCAGATGCTAACTGATCGTCGTTTGGTGCCACACCGTGCCACTTATGCGAACCCATCATAAAATCTACACCATGCCCCATCTCCGTATGTAATAAAATGACCGTAGGCCGACCATTACCGGATAATTCTTTCGCCTTATATAGACCATTAACAACAGACTGCATATGATTGCCACGTTCAATGTCTAGCACATTCCATCCAAACGCCTCCCATTTACCACGAAGGTTGCCGAGTGAGAGTATTTCTGCCGTTGGACCGTCAATTTGGGCGCCATTATAATCGACGATTGCGATAAGGTTATCCATCTTATTGTGTGGCGCATACAGTGCTGCTTCCCAGATTTGACCTTCCTGCAGCTCTCCATCCCCCATCAGTACAAAAATGAAGCTATCATCACTATTCAACTTTTTTGCCTGAGCGGCACCGATTGCAACAGATAAACCTTGCCCCAAAGAGCCCGACGAAATACGAATACCAGGAAGTCCTTCGTGTGTTGTTGGATGTCCTTGGACACGTGAATTTATTTTCCGGAAAGTAGCGAGCTCTTCGACAGGAAAGTAACCCGACCGACCTAGCACACTGTAGAATACGGGAGATATATGGCCATTTGATAGAAAAAAAAGATCCTCACCGATTCCATCGACATCAAATCCTTCTTTTCTATCCATAACCTCAAAATAAAGCGATACCAACAACTCCGTACATCCTAAGGATCCCCCTGGGTGTCCAGATTGACAAGCATGTACCATCCGTACAATGTCACGTCGAACCTGTGACGCAATTTCTTCTAAATTATGTATACTATTCTTCGTCATCACCATTTCTAAATATTTTGTTCTGCTACACGTTTATGATCGGCTAAAAATTTTGCTAAACCACTTTCGGTCAGCGGATGCTCTAATAGGCTTGCTATTAAAGATAAGGTCTTGTCATCACATGCGCTCCAATCTTTACAAAGCCCAGAAGATGAATTCGTTGTCACGCCATCAAGCACGCCTAAATATTGCGCCTGTTGAATTTGGTCAGGGTGTGCTGTGTCTATAAAAAATTGCATATTATAATTAGATATTATTTTCTAGTACGTATTTCTATTGGCTACTGGAATAGCGTCCTATGCTCTAAGCCTATAAATTCAGAACAAGATATGCTATCCCCACTTAAATTATTCAGCTAGCGTATGGCTAAACTACGAACTTACTTCGTTGGAAACGAAGTGACAATGTCTTTAATTGATAAAAAACAGAGTTAATGATAAATAAAAGACATAATATGAAATAAACAGAAAGCGATTTGAAACATTTATTTAGAGAAAACAAATACTTCTTATCTTAATTCCAATTTGATAAGGCAAATAGCAACACCACTTAAAATAAACATTAAAACATTGATAATAAACAAATTAACAAAACATGTTACCAATAGAAATCAGAATGAAACACAAAAATTTTAGTGCTTGAAATGTTTTAATGACATTTACCATCCAATAACCAACACATATTTTGTTGCTAACATAGAAAGAACCTAGAGGTAGCTCTTTATTTTAGAGACAAGATTGAATGTAAATGTAGAGAGGAAGTAATACATAACTAATTTCATACAAACCATTTTTAAACAGACGATATGCTTAACACAAACAGTCCATGAGAATTTTCGTATAAATCACGATGTACAAAGGGCAGGAAAACTTGCTAACCGTTGCCTTCTTTTAAACTTTTTTTTTATAATCAATTAAAATAAACTATGATGACAGAATCTACTAATTCTCCTTGGAGATATTGGCGGTGTGTGGAGCGTTTATCCTACCGATCAGTGATCAGCCTTTTTGTCGGGTTACTGAGCTCCATAACGATTGCCTTTGCCCAAAACACGCGTACGATACGCGGTACTGTTGTAGACCAAAATCAAGTTCCCATAGAAAACGTAAACCTTACCATAATGGGATCCCGCAACAGTGTTTTTACCGACACGGACGGAAATTTCATCTTAAATCAAGTGTCCAATAATGCAAAAGTACTGGTTGTTTCTAAAGTTGGGTACAATCGCTCTGAAGTCACCTTAGGAAACCAAACGCAACTACGCATCGTATTAAACGATTACGCTATTGATATCGAAGAAACCGTCGTTGTTGGATACGGGACGCAAAAGAAAGAAAGCGTTGTAGGCTCTATTGTGCAAACAACAGGCGAAGTGCTCCAACGGACGGGCGGTGTCACCAATCTAGGCCAAGCGCTTACCGGGAATCTTCCTGGCTTAGTCACAACATCATCGACCGGTATGCCCGGCGCTGAAGATCCACAAATCCTAATCCGAGCGCAAACCTCGTGGAACAACAGCAGCCCGCTCATTCTCGTAGACGGTATCGAACGTTCCATCAGTTCGGTAGATATCTCGTCAGTGGAGAGTATATCTGTCTTAAAAGATGCTTCTGCGACAGCTGTATTCGGCGTAAAAGGTGCAAATGGTGTCATACTTGTGACAACAAAACAGGGGAAAAAAGGAAAAGCGAATATTCAAATCCGGTCAAATATGACTGCCAAAGCCGCTTCTAAACTTCCTGAAAAATACGACTCATTTGACGCCCTACTACTAAAAAACGAGACCATAACACGTGAAATGTTGCTCAAAGGTGAAGCTTGGAACTCCTACAGACCACTCGCTATACTAAACAAGTATCGCAACCCGGCTACCGATGAAGAAAGAGACCGATATCCAAATGTAGATTGGGAAAAGGAGCTATTTAAAGACCATGCCCTATCCCATAATACAAGCGCAAGTGTATCTGGAGGTTCCGATTTCGTTACGTATTTCGCAAACGTCGATTTTGTGTACGAAGGAGACTTATTTAAGACCTTCCAAAATGGGCGTGGTTATAATTCAGGTTATGGGTATACCCGTACAAATGTTCGTAGCAATCTCAATTTTAATCTGACCGAAACAACGACTTTCTCTACCAAATTATTTGGTTCGAATGGCGTACGAAAGGTGCCTTGGGGTGCTTCAGATAATGATGCAGGATTTTGGGCTTCGGCTTATCGAACTTCTCCAGATGCCATGTGGCCGATCTATTCCGATGGAACTTGGGGTTATTACGCACCAAAAAATGCGGATGTACCCAACTCGGTTTATACCTTGGCCATGTCTGGTATTGAGAAAAAAACGAGAAATCAACTGACAACCGATTTTACCTTGCAACAAGATTTGAAAATGATTCTGTCTGGATTAAATGCCAGGGTCAATTTTTCACTTGATAATACATTTCAAGAAATCGATCGTGGAATCAATGACCTGTACAACGGTGCGCAGCGTAAATGGGTAAATCCTGAAACCGGTGAGATTGATTATGCGGAAAAAATAAATACGGGCACTCAACTAGACTACACAGATGGCGTTCGTTGGTCTACCGAATCGGGAGCCGTAGATATTGGCGCCATGTATAGAAGAACCAATTATTCTTTTCAACTCAACTACGCGAATAAATTCGGAAAGCATGATGTATCCGCAATGGGATTATTTATGCGGGAGAAATTAGCCACAGGAAGTATGTTTGCTCGCTTCCGGGAAGATTGGGTATTTCGGACAACCTATAATTATGATTTACGGTATTTTTTGGAAGTAAACGGTGCATATAACGGCTCTGAACAATTCGGGCCGGATTACCGTTTTGATTTTTTCCCTTCCTTTTCTGCTGGGTGGACCTTATCCAATGAGCGGTTCTTAAAAAATCAGTCTATCGTCAACCTATTAAAAGTGCGCGGTTCTTGGGGAAGAATTGGTGACGACAATGTGGACGGACGTTGGCTATATGCTGATCAATGGGCTTTTGGTGGAAACAGCGTCATGGGCGATATCCCTACCAATACACCTTATTCCTATTACAGAATTACCCAGCTGGGAAATCCTAACATTGCGTGGGAAACAGCAGAAAAACGAAATATTGGGATTGACTTTGGCTTTCTAAGCAATAAAATAACCGGTAGTGTCGATTTTTTCAATGACCATAGAACCGACATCATTATTGCTGGTGGATCGCGCGCGATTCCTTCTTATTTTGGGGTAAGCGCACCACGTGCGAATCTAGGAGAGGTAAAAGGTAAGGGGTACGAAATTGAATTAGGTTTAAACCACACGTTTAGCAATGGACTCACGTTGTGGGCGAACACGAATATGACCCACGCGGTCAATACGGTAATTTTTAGGGATGACCCACCGCTCAGACCTGATTACCAAAGAAATGCATTCCATCCACTAGGACAAAGCCGAAGTTATCAGGATCACGGATTTTTACAGAGCTGGGACGATGTCCTAGGGAGTACCCAACGTAATGTCAACAATAATGATAAATTGCCAGGTGACTACAATATTATTGATTTCAACGGAGACGGAGTAATCAATGATCAAGATGTGATTGCCTACAAGTATTCCTCTTCTCCTCAAAACACCTACAATGCCTCGATTGGTTTAGAGTGGAAAGGCTGGAATCTTTTTTTCCAATTCTACGGAGTGAATAACGTCACGCGCGAAGTTTCCTTCCCTACCTTTCACTCCACATCGAACGTAGCCTTTGTAGAAGGCAGTTATTGGAATCTGGATCGCGGCGGAGATATTCCATACCCTAGGTGGACCACTACACTCGGCCCGGAAGCATCTGGTACCCGTTATCAATATGATGGTTCCTATGTGCGTCTTAAAAATGCAGAGTTAGGATATAGGTTAGCCGGAAATTTCACCAAACGCTTCGGCATCAATAGCTGTAGAATTTACCTCAATGGCAACAACCTGTTCTTATGGACAAAAATGCCGGATGATCGTGAATCTAATTTCGCTGGCAACTCAAGTTTTGGCGCATATCCGACTATGCGACGCGTGAACTTAGGCTTGGACATTACCTTTTAAATGAATTAAAGATGAGAAATCGTTATAACAAAATACTTGTCACTGTTTTTTTAATTTTTACGGTGACCGGTATTGTGTCGTGCAAGAAGTATCTTGACAAGGCACCAAACAGTGATATTGAAACCGCGGAGGTTTTTAAGAATTTTAGAAATTTCCAAGGGTTTACAGAAGAACTATATAATTGCATTCCGTTGGTTTCCGCCTCCGAATACCACAATAATTGGAATTTTGGTGAGGATGAATACTGGGAAATCGGCGAGACACGGCTCATGGCCAATGCGGTCGATCAGGGCGACTACTGGGGTTGGAACACTCGTTACTATAGTTGGTTCAAAACCGGTGGCAATCCACAAACCGATGAAAGGTTCCAAAAGGGTAATCTATGGGGCCTATCTTGGTACGCGATACGGAAGGCGAATGTAGGAATTGCCAATCTAGATTTAATGCAGGATGCCACCGCTGAGGAGAAAAATCTGATAGCCGGCCAGTTGTACTTCTTTCGCGGGTGGTTTCATTTTATGCTGATGCAGTATTGGGGCGGCCTACCGTATATCGACACAGCCCTCCCCAGCGACGAGACCGTAGCCGTACAACGACTTGGGTATAGAGAAACAGCAGACAAAGCAGCTTTTGATTTTCAAAAAGCGGCGGAACTGCTTCCCGTCAATTGGGACGAGACCACAGCGGGACGACAAACCTTAGGGAACAATAATTTTCGGACAAATAAAATTATGGCGCTTGCGTATCTCGGTAAAAATTATCTATGGGCAGCGAGTCCCTTGATGAATAAAGAGTTGACAGGTAGTACTTCTTACGACACGGAATACGCAAAAAAAGCAGCAGATGCGTTTACTCAGGCACTACAAATAATCGAATCAACCAATCGATACGAGCTGGCCACTTTTTCACAATACACCCAACTATTTTATACCCATAACCAAAATGGAAGACTGCCTGGCTTGAAAGAAGCTATTTTTGTAGAAAACTTGACTCAAAGCAACGGTCGCTGGCGGTGGAATCAAGTAAACGACTACCGTCCGACCACCATTAACGCATCAGGGATAAAGGTATATCCAACAGCAAACTACGTCGATTACTATGGCATGGCTAATGGACTTCCCCTACCTGCGGACGTCAGTCAAAGCGATCCCGAATCTGGTTACGACTCGGAATATCCATGGCGAGACCGCGATCCACGCTTTTATCATGATATCATCATCGACGGAGAAAGGTGTGTTTCGCGTGCAGGTAGTGTCGCGAGCAACGAATTTAGGCAATACGCCAGCTTATTCACCGGAGGTTTTTACCGCACCAATGATCCCGCAAAAGCTGTCGTAACCGGCTATATGAATTCCAAATTCACGAACAAACTAATGAACGATCACGACGGTTTTATGGAAAACAACATATTTGTACTTAGTTTCATGCGTTTGGCGGACGTGTACCTCATGTATGCGGAGGCCACTGCGGTAGGATACGGCAGTCCGCAAAGCCGCGTAGGCAGCTATACACTAACAGCGGTTGAAGCCGTAAACAAAATCAGGCAACGTGCAGGTGTAGATCCTGTAAACGAAAAATTTTTAAGTTCAACCAATGCCTTTATGAGCGAAGTGCGCAGGGAACGAGCTGTAGAACTTGCTTTCGAAGGGCATCGATTCGTGGATCTGCGCCGATGGCTATTATTAACTGAACATCCCTACAACGTAAAAAAAGCTGTACATTTTGATCGTGGCATGCCCAATGAGCAAGTTTACGCAGACCCGAGGAATGCAAGAGTATTGAATTTTAGGCAAACGGTGGTAGTCGAAAGGAAGCTCGAACAAAAACATTATTGGTTTCCGTTTCTTCGAAGCGACGTGACAATGTATGAAGGGTTTCAACAAAACCCAGGTTGGTAATTTAACTTAAGAGGAAAAACGATGAAAAAAAATAAAAAAGTTTATACTGTTCTTTTCGCATTGTTGATAGCCAGCTCACTGGGTATACGTGCACAGGAAAAGACCGATAGTCTCGTCCATGTGGCATTTGGATCTAAAGCAAAAACGGACCTTTTGGGCGGTGTAAATAGTGTAGATATCTCCGCATTGCTAGATAAAAATTATGGCACATATAGTTTAGACAACCTGGAGAGCTTCATTGGCGGTTATAACGGGAATATATGGGGACAAGGTGCACTCATCCTAGTTGATGGGATACCAAGGAGTGCCTCTGATGTTCGCTTAGTAGAAATTGCGTCGATAACAGTACTGAAAGGAGCCAGTAATGTTGCTCTTTATGGCAGTACCGGTGCAAAAGGTGTGATATTAATTACGACCAAAAGGGGGGCAATAAAACCTTTGCAGATTGATGTACGTGCGAATACAGGACTGTTTGCGCCTAAACGCTACCCTACTTATCTAAACGCGTCCGAATACATGACCCTCTTTAATGAGGCATCCAGAAATGATGGTGTAGCAGCGAGGTATACAGCAGAAGAGATTTTTAATACGGCATCAGGAGTAAATCCGTATCAATATCCGGACGTCAACTTTTATTCGTCTGACTATATCAAAAATGTATTTTCGAGATCGGATGTAACCACTGAGATATCTGGCGGAAATGAACGTACACGATACTATACCAACCTTGGATTGGCAAAAAGCAATGACATACTGAAATACGGAGATAGCAAGAATAACGACGCGCTGTCGTTCAACGTGCGCGCAAATGTAGACATGAAGCTGACTGACTGGTTGTCGGCTTCGACCGATGCCGTTGCTGTCGTCACAGATAGTTACACTGCGAGAGGTAATTTCTGGGGAACTGCAGCGACCTTACGACCAAACTGGTTTTCTCCTTGGGTGCCGGTCGACCAACTCGATATGGGTAATAGCAATCTGCAAACGTTGGTTGAAAACAGCAAAAACATCATCGATGGTAAATATCTGTTAGGGGGAACATCTAACGATCAAACCAATACCTTCGCGGATATGCTCGTCGCCGGTTACATCAAATCCAAACATCGTCGATTTATGTTCAATGTGAATGCCCATGCAGATTTGTCTGGAATTACGGAAGGCTTATCACTAAACGGCGGTTACAGTCTAGATTATCAAACGTTCTACAACGAGGCATTCAAAGAAGACTATGCCGTCTATCAGCCGACATGGGCTCAAGTAGATGGAAAAAGGCTGATTACTTCTCTCACTAAATTTAACAACGACCTCAATTCCACCAATGAATATATTGGCGAAACAAATTACAACCAGACAATGTCGTTTAGAACACAGTTGGACTACACACGTTCGTTTGGGCTTGAGCACAATGTAGACGCTTCGTTAGTTGGCTGGGGTTATTTTATCCAGATGGCGAGAGATGCGAACCATGAAGGGAGTACGTACCAGCCGTTGCGAAACACAAATCTTGGCGTACGTGCAGCTTACAATTACCGTCAGAAATACTATGCAGACTTTACGGGGGCCTTGGTACATTCCGCCAAATTGGCACCTGGAAATCGGAGTGCCTTTTCTCCTACCTTTACACTGGGTTGGCGGATCAGTGATGAACCGTTTTTCAGCGAGAACATTTCCGTTTTTGATCACCTAAAATTGTCTGCTTCCTACGGATCTTTAAACCAAGATCTCGATATTCCCAATTATTATATGTATCAAGGTTACTTTGTCAATGATGGTGGATGGTACCAGTGGAGAGATGGTGTGGCAGGCGGCGAGACCACCGGATCCCGCCAAGGCGAAAACTTGGATTTATCATTCATTAAAAGAAAGGAATTTAGGATTGGCTTAGATGCGGCGTTGAGCAATAACCTGATTACCTTAGACGCAAACTATTTTCTGCAACAGACGAATGGCCTGTTGACACAAGGAACGGCGACGATCTTTCCATCTTATTTTTCTAATTGGGACTTCTCGTTTCTGCCTTACCTAAACTATAATAACGACCGGCGTGAAGGTGTGGATTTCACCGCCAATCTTCATCAAAAAACCGGTCAGGTAAACTGGTCCTTAGGATTAACAGGTATGTACTTTTCATCTCGCGCAACCAAACGCGACGAAAGGTTTGAAGATGATTATCAGTATCGCGTGGGTAATCCGCTTGATGCCTATTGGGGTTATATCAGCGAAGGTATTTTCATGAACCAGCAGGAAATTGATAACCACGCAGAGCAACGATTCGGAGAAGTAAAACCGGGTGACATAAAATATAGGGACATTAATGGCGATGGCATTATCGATAGTCGCGATCAGGTTAACTTGGGACACAATGGTTGGGCGGTATCGCCATTTACGTATGGTATCAACGTTACCCTGAGATGGAAAAACTTTACGTTATTCGCTTTGGGTAGCGGGCAAGCCGGCGCAATTGGATTCAAGAACAACGACTATTTTTGGGTGAGAGGAGCGAGTAAATATTCGGAAGTCGTTTTAGACCGCACAGAAATTGAAAAAAACAGCTCCGGCGAATACGAAGTCACGAAACTTGGCAGTTATCCACGTTTAACAACCACTTCGAACAACAATAATTTTCAAAATTCAACCTTTTGGATGTATAAAAACAATCGCTTTAACCTGAATAGAGTACAGCTTACTTACGATTTTGACAAAGACTTGCTAAGTAAGACATTTATAAACGGATTAAGCGTCTATGCAAATGGCGACAATCTTTTGGTTGTGTCCAAGGAGCGTAAAATGATGGAAACAAATATTGGTTCTGCGCCGCAATACCGATTTTATAACGTTGGATTTAAAGCATCCTTTTAATTCATATCTTAACAACGTACATTATGAAAATGAGAATATTAATAGCAGGATTATGTATTTGGGCCTTATCAGGTTGTGAAAAATTACTAAGCCCGGATCCCGAAAACTTTAAATCGATTGAACAGATGTATACGGATGCCAGTTATGCGCAAGGGTTTCTTGTCAACGCTTACCGTTCTATCCCTGGTTCTTACGACAACAGCGAATATGCTACAGATGATGCTGTTACTAATCAAAGAAGCAACGGATATCTTCAGATGGCAACCGGAACATGGACGGCAGCTAACAATCCGGTAAATTTATGGCAGAATAACTACGGAGCGATTCAGTATATCAACTTATTTCTGGAAAATGTAGATAAAGTTAAATGGGCGGAAGATGAAGCAGCAGCACAATTGTTTAACAGACGTATGAAAGGCGAAGCGTACGGACTACGCGCGTTGTTCCTATATTATTTATTAAGAAATCACGGGGGTGTCACAGCCGATGGCAAATTGCTAGGCGTACCGATAATTACAGAATTCCAAACAAAGGACTCGGATTTCAACCAAAGTCGCGCCACTTTCGAAGATTGTGTAGCGCAAATCAACGATGATTTGGATAGGGCCGAAGAACACCTTCCTTACGAATATAATAATATCAGTTCTCCGGCGCAAATACCTGAACGATTCAGCAGCATAACGAACAATGTGGAGACTTACAACCGCGTCATGGGCGAATATTCCCGCCTACTATTTAATGGCCTTATTGCCCAGTCTTTTAGAGCTCGTACAGCCTTGCTAGCTGCTAGTCCTGCATTTCTAGGCAGCAGCAATCCTAATTTTTGGGCTGACGCCGCTAATACGTCAGCAGAAATTATCAAGTACAAGGGCGGACCAAATGCACTACCTGCCAATGGATTTACCTATTACACAAATGCAGCCGAAATTGATGCCTTGAGCGGAGGGATAAATCCACCAGAAATCATCTGGCGAGAAAATATATCCAGTATTAATACGACGCAGGAAGCGCAGAACTTTCCTCCGTCATTATTTGGAACCGGATTCATGAACCCTACACAGAATTTAGTGGAAGCATTTCCCATGGCCAATGGATATCCTATAAACGATAATAGCAATAGCGGTTACAATCCGAATAATCCGTTCGCTGGAAGAGATCCGCGTTTAGCTACCTACATCATATACAATGGGAGCACTGCAGGTGTTTCCAACAGCGTTATCTATACAGGCAGCACCGCCGGCAGAGAGAATGGTGACGGGATCAACATTCGGGAAACATCTACAAGAACAGGGTATTATATGAAAAAGCGATTGCGCATGGACGTCAATGTCGATCCAGCTTCCACCACTGGAAAAGCACATTACAACCCTCGGATACGCTATACTGAAATCTATCTTCTCTATGCAGAAGCGGCTAATGAAGCTTGGGGTCCGACCGGAGATGGTGGAAATGGATTCTCTGCTTATGACGTCATCAAGGCAATACGTAGACGAGCAGGTGTGGGAACCAGCAATGGAGATCAATATCTAGAGGAATGTAAGAATGATCCGGTTAAAATGCGGGAACTCATCCGGAATGAGCGCCGTTTGGAATTATGTTTTGAAGGCTTCCGTTTCTGGGACTTGCGTCGCTGGAAACTTGATTTAAATGAAACAGCTAGAGGAATAGATGTCAACGGAAGTTCATACACTCCCGTCCAAGTAGAAAGTAGAACATTCCAAGATTTTATGAACTACGGTCCCATCCCCTATTCCGAGATCTTAAAGTTCAGCAACCTACAACAAAATAAAGGCTGGAATTAATTTGACTGATATTAAGAGAAGTAAGAAAAATGAAAAATTATAAGAATATATTGGGTTTGATAGGTGTACTGCTGTATTCCTTCACCTCTTGCCAGAACAAAGAGATCGTGCATCCTGATTTTGACTACCAAACAGTTTACTTTGCTTCGCAATACCCCATCAGGACAGTGGTACTTGGCGAAGATCCGCTCGTAGATAATACATTAGACAATGAACATAAAGTTAGCATCAAAGCAACTATCGGCGGTGCACGTACCAATTCCAAGCAAGTTGATATTGTTGTTGCCGTAGACGAAAGCCTTCTGGAAAACCTCTATTTTCCTGGCGGAACGACGGAGGTAAAACCTATGCCATCTTCGTACTATACACTCGCGAGTGATAAAATCAGCATTCTACCGGGTGCTATTTTAGGCGGTGTGGAGGTTCAATTGACCGACGATTTTTTCCAAGATCCACTCGCAATTCAAAATCATTATGCAATCCCCTTGCTTATGAAAAACGTCAACGGAGCGGATTCCATCCTTCGCGGTCTGTCCACGTTATCATCCCCCAACCGCCATCTAGCGGTTGATTGGAACGTTAGGCCAAAAGATTACGTATCATATGTTGTTAAGTTTGTGAATCAGTGGCATGGGAATTATCTAAGAAGAGGTGTCGATGCCATGACCGGAGATGTGACTAGGAATGTCTCTCGCCGTACGGAATATATAGAAAAAAATGAAGTGAACTTACTCACCACCAAATCACTCCAAACACTGGAATTCCCCGTTGAGTTCCGCGATGCAGATGCAGGTAACATCTTCCGCTGTACATTATTACTCACGTTTGATCAAGAAGGCAAGTGTACTATTACAACAAATTCTTCTGGCTACACAGCTACAGGGACAGGTTCATTTGTTAAAAGAGGTGACAAAAACAGTTGGGGTAATCAGGATCGTGATGCGCTGTATTTAGATTATCAAGTGAACTATAGTAATATTATTGTAGGATCGGGTGCAAACAGCAAAACCATAAGTGGGCAAATAGTGACGAAGGACACGTTAGTTATGCGTGACCGTGCAGTCATTGCAGAATATTTCACACCGGTTGTTAAGTAAATTTTTAATCGACTATTATGAACACGATAAGTAAAAAATTATATAGGTGGGTTCTCGTGTGCTTTTCGACAGCTACTTTATTCCAGGGTTGTGCCAAGTTTGAGACACGGGAGTTCTATGCAGATAAACCGCAAAGTATCATAGACCAAGAAACATTAGATGCTTATAAGGAACTTAAAAACTATGTTCAAGCTACGGGGCAGCCTGATTTTAAACTGGCTACCGAACTCAGCTACACGGATCTTGTTAGTAACAGTGTGCTGTATAGACTGGCTCAACAGCACTTTGACCAGATTAGTTTAACAAATGGTTTGCGTCACTTGGATGCTGTCCAAGACGACGGGTCGATCAGAATCCCTGATTTTACATCGGCAATGGAAGCGCAGGCATCGACGGGGCTTTCCACACACGTGGGCCACCTGCTATGGCACGAAAACCAGGGTGCAGATTATCTGCAGAGCCTAATTGCAGACATCATTATACCTGGCGAATCTGGAAAAGACATCGTTGTCGATTTCGAAAATGACGAACTTGGTAAATCCTACCCGATGATTGTCGGTGGAGACCTGAGTGCGAATCGAGTTGTAACAGATCCGGATGGCAAAAGTGGGAATGCGTTAAATATTAAAGGTCAGCAAACCTTTCCGCAGTTCCAGATTACTCTGCCCGAAGGACGCAAATTAGGGGATTACCTAAATGTAATGATTGATTTCAAAGGGGAAGGATGCTGTGGTTTATATGGTGCGGGAATGCGTCTTGCGATCAGTGCCAACACTGGCAATGTAACATTCGCTAGTTTTGGCGGTCCTTCATCTTTCGGCGTGCCTGGCGGCCAATGGGGCCGAGGACTGATTGAACTACCAATTTCCTCACTCAACCTCACCCCCGCTCAAAAAGAATGGACAGAATTTGTACTGACGGTGGGATCTGCAACGGGCTCGGGCGACTATCTTATAGATAATATCACGATGAGTTGGGAAATAGTAGGCGAAACGATTATCAAAACGCCAGCTGAGAAAAAAGAAATCATTTCGGGCGAAATGGAAAAATGGATCAAAGCTATCGGAGAAGATGGTAAAGAAACCGTGAAATCATGGAGTGTCGTTTACCAACCCATGGATGAGGATACACCTTCGGAACTGCGAAATGGTACAGGAATTAATCCCGATGATTTACCTACAAATACTTTTTACTGGCAAGATTATCTGGGTAAAGATTACGCCAGCATCGCCATTGGTATGATCAAAGCATATGCAAGCACAAATGATCAAATCTTCTTTACCGAAACGGGCCTATTAGACAATCCGGCTAAGATTCAGGGTCTGGCAGATTTCATTGCTTATACCGATGGTAAAGGAACGACAGTAGATGGTATCGCGACAGAGCTATCCTTGAATGTAGGAGATAACAAAGAAAAAGTGGAATCCACTTTGCAACAGTTAGCTGAGACAAAAAAATTAATCAAAATATCTTTTGATATCGGTACCGGGACAACGACCAATCAGGCAACAACCGCTTTGTATAAACAACAGATGGACATGTATAAATGGTTTATAGAAAGTTACTTTAATATAATACCTTCAAACCAAAGAGCGGGCATTACTTTCCGCAGTCCAGCAGATCAACCCTCAACATCCGCATGGCGCCCGAACCAACCGGTGGGTATCTGGACAAATAGCGGAGGTTACCAACGTAAAGCTGCATATGTGGGAGTGGTTGAGGCTTTGCAGAGTCAATAGAAATATCTTAATTTAGCAATACATTTTAAGGGTTGTGTTTATTCTACACAACCCTTTTCTAAAACACAACTTATGAATTTTAACATAAATATTTTCGTTAGTCTGTTCTTTTTTGTTTTTTTTCAACACATAGGCTACGCGCAGGATAAAAACTTCCACGTATACCTATGTTTTGGTCAATCGAATATGGAAGGACACAGTGAGTTTGAACCTACAGATATCCTATCCAACGCTCGATTCCAAGTTCTGTCAGCGGTGGATTGTCCCGATCTCGGCAGAGAAAAAGGTAAATGGTATCAGGCAACCCCTCCCCTCACACGGTGCAACACCGGACTCACGCCTGCTGATTATTTTGGAAAAACGTTGATCGACAATCTGCCGGATAGCATTCAGGTAGGCATTATTAACGTATCGGTTGGTGGGTGTCACATCCAACTTTTTGATATAGATAGTACGGAGAGTTATGTAGATCGTGCTCCAGGCTGGATGAAAGGCATGCTTGCTCATTATGATAATAACCCTTATAAACGGTTGGTAGAAATGGCAAAAGCCGCACAAAAGACAGGTATTATCAAAGGTATATTGTTACACCAAGGAGAAAGCAATACAGGTGATCGCGACTGGCCTAACAAAGTAAACAAAGTGTATCAAAATCTTTTAAATGACCTCGATCTTCAAGCATCGGAGACACCTTTGTTGGTCGGTGAGTTACTTTCCGCTGAACAGGGGGGGAAATGTGCTAGCATGAATGAAATTATTCAAGCGCTTCCGAAGACCATCCCAACAGCACATATTGTGTCGTCAGCAGGTTGCGAAGGTGTACCAGATGGACTGCATTTTAGCACCGAAGGTTATCGACAACTGGGGAAGAAATATACAGAGGTATTACTTTCCATTCCAAGAAATTAGAGAACACTGTCCGCCATTTCACCTATTAACTTACGAGTATTTACCATATCGTACCTGGTAAATACTCGTTAAACGTCCTTAAAAACATGTTCGAGAGGCTAATTAGAATCCTCCAACCATGTGCGGAAAATTACTAATTATGAAAACTACTCCACCAACCTCACCCGGAACACGCGCCCTGCCCGATGTCCGGGTTTGGGAACAAACTTAACCGTAACAATATCTTTTCCTTGCAGCACATCATTTGGAATAGCATAATTGAGGTCAAAGAATTTACTTTGGTTCCATTTCCCGCCAAGTTTCTCCGTTGCGATCACTTGATCATCAATCAAAACATCAAAATCCCTATTTCCGGATTCATATCCCCAATACGTGACCAGCAGAGAAAGATTTTTCTTCGCAGAAGTCTGTAGTTCGAACGAGAAATAACCACCGTCTGCAGCCTCACGCCAAGATTGACCCTGATGATTTCCTTTACTAGATTTCAGTTCTTTAAACCGATGATCCACCTCCGGTTGTTGCTCACCAAGTTTTACGGCATCAACCGTGCGTTGATCGAGTACTAGTTTTAACCGTTCCTCCTCTTTCTTCTCCGCTTGCAACTTATTAAACTCCTCTCCTGTCATCGCCAACCAATACATCATGTACCGGCTATCGTGGATTTCATAAAACGGCTGCAAAGTAAGCTGACCAAAGCGCTTGTCTACAAATGCAGACGGCACTTGAAAATGCAGCGGCTGATTAGCTATTGCACGTGTTTGGTTCAGACTGCCGATTAATGCTGCACGATCGCCAATAAGCGCTGGTGTATCAAACAAAGAAACTAATGATCCGTGCGCTATATGTCCCCAGCGATGGTCATCGGCCACCAAGCCTGTTACATCGCCGTGATCTACTTTACTTCCCATCAAAATCGGACCGCGAAAGATAGAAATATACTCGGGATTGTGTTTCAACTCCTCTACGCGAAGATCCATCGGCATATCGATTTTTAGTTGGTCTCCTTTTTTCCAGACTCTATCGACCACAATATAAGATCCCGGTTGAAACGACTTCGCATAGTCCTTTCCACCAACAGTAACTTTCATTTTTCCTGCCGGCACCCAACTCGGATAGCGAATCAGCATCTTAATCCGATTTGATTTTACATCTTGTATGGTGATTGTACTGTTGCCTGACGCTGGAAAATCCGTGTATTGAGTCAAACGTATTCCTTTTTCTTTCCAGTTTAATTCCGAAGCAACAAATAAGTTAACATATAGGGCATCTCCATCTTGTGTATAGATCATTTCGCCATATTTCCCATGGTTCTCCATCCCGGTACCCACGCAACACCACATCGCGCTATTGACCTTTGAATAAACCCGATAATGTGCCGGACGTGCGGACGTAAAATAGACGTATCCTCCGTGATCGGGATGCTGGGTAGACAAGATGTGGTTGTAAAGGGCGCGCTCATAGAAGTCCATATACTTCGCGTCGGGTTTCATACGAAACAATCCGCCTGCCAGCTTCAACATATTATTCGTATTGCAAGATTCAGGACCTTCCCTTTCTTCCATATAGTTCAGAAAATCCTGTTCCGAAGGAAAATGTTCACGACGGCTATTGCCCCCTAGTGCCAAGGACCGATTTTGTGATACAGTTTCCCAAAAGAAATCAGCCGCAACCATATAATCCTGTTCATGGGTTAATTCTGCCACACGTTGGTATCCTACCGCCTTAGGCACCTGCGTGTTGGCATGCATATTATCCAAGTTATCGACCCGATGTGATACCGAATCAAAAATCTGCTTGTGGGAAAAACGTTTCGCTGTAATCAGATAACGCGCATCGCCGGTGATTTGATAAGCGTCGGCATAGACTTCATTCATACCACCAAACTCATTGGCCAGCATCGACTCCATTTGTTCATCGCTTAATCCAGCTACCATATCGGTTCCCCAATCACTTAACTTGATAAACATCGCTTTGGCTTCTTCATTATGGCCGTACAACCAAGCGTCACGTAATCCAGCATAGGTTTTATGCAGGTTATACCAAGGCACCCAATATTTCCAGACCTCACCCACATTTCCTTTCTTAACCTCTTTCCACAGGTTTTCGCCATTAGGCACGCCACCCAAGTAACCATCGCCGTTCTTCTCCTGACAACGTTTCAACTCTGCTAACATATAGTCCATACGCTCTTTACATCGCTCGTCCCCGGTTGAGGCGTAATGAATAGCTAACGCGGAAAGGTAATGCCCACCAACGTGGCCGTCTAAATCTATCCAGTTCGAAAAACTCGGTGCTTTAGGTTCCAATCCGGCTTCTTTTAGAAAGGGAGCCAACAGCCGATCTACATCATAGGCTAACAATGTTTCTACATTGAGGTTTTGCGCATGTAAAAAAGGACTCTCTAATAATTTGACATCCCCCAGTCCGAAGGTGTGCTGGTACAATTTTTCTTGGGCCATCGTAGCGGTGCTTAAACCTAAGGTCACCATTAGAACTTTGATTGCTTTATTTCTTATCATTATATTTTAAGGTTTAATTATAAACGGTGCCCCGCGGACCTGGGGCAACCGTTTACGCAACAAAACTAAGCTAAAAACTAATCTATTTTAATATCGTTCGCGGAAGTGGCATACAAACCAATCATCGCTCCGGTAAATCCCCCTGCCACATCGGTAGAGAGAATATCGCCTGATACCGTCCCGCCAACGTTTTCAAAATCCCCCCTACCTATATCGTAAGAGAATCGATAATCGTCTCCGTTGGCATCAACCTTTAACTTTAACTTATGCACTTGGTCGACCTTCGCGTTTGCAACAAGTTTTGAGTGGCCTTTTTCAGTCCGCTCCAAAACTACGTAATAATCATCTCCCGACTTGGTTAAGCCGAACACATAGTTAAATTGTTCACTCTGCAAACAGGTGATTCCTGCCAAATCGCTTTCTCCTTGCGGTACATAGTCCATTTCTACTTCGGCGGAGAATATCTGGTGCTGTTGACGATAAAACAAAGCGGAAATCGGCTGCTGTTTTTTAATGTTGACTTCAAACGGTTTAATGATAATCCCGTCCTTAATCTCCCGTACGAAATTCTCCCGGGGCCCTCGCAAGGCTACCCAACGATCATCCAAACGCCTTTCTTTGAAAGAATCGGCAAATGTAAAATTGCCATTAGGGAATAAACCTGCTGTATTCATTTTATTTTTTGCGCCAGTAGGCATCTTAACGGAGGGTTTCAATGGCTCCATCCCCCCTTCGAATACAGGCCATTCGCCTGACCAATCAACCGGTAAAATAAACGTCTCACGCCCCGTATTGACACGATTCTTTTCATTCGGGCGGATTGCAAGAAATACGCCATACCACTCTCCACTCGGCGTTTCCACCAGATCAGCATGTCCTGCCCATTCGACTGGATTAGCGCGACGCTTATCCAGATGTCTTTGGGATAAAATAGGGTTTTTCGATGAAGGCTTATATGGACCACGCGGACTATCGCACACAAAAATAACTTCACTGTGGTTACCACCAGTTCCGCCTTCTGCACACATCAAATAATATTGATTATTTCTTTTATAAATGTGTGGCGCTTCGATCCAGATTGGCTTTTGCGTAATATCAACGCCGCCGTCAACGATAATTTTGTCCGTACCGGCGATGACTTGATCTTTTTCGATATCGTAATCCCATACTTTGATGACGCGATGCCCTTTATACCGTTCCTTACCCTCATCGGGTGCATCATTATGCACTACATAAGCCTTACCATCATCGTCAAAAAACAGTGCTGGATCAATACCATCGAAATCGAGCTTGATCGGATCAGACCAATTCCCTTGAAGCGGATCTTTCGTTTTCACGACCATATTTCCTATACCGGACGCAATTTGCGTGGTAATCATGTAAAAAGTATCATTATGCGGATTATACATAATATCCGGTGCGTATATTCCGGCACTTATACCGGCAGTTTCGACTTTCAATTGCGATTCTCTGTTCAAAACATGTCCAATCTGCTTCCAATTCACCAAATCTTTGGAATGAAAGATGGGCACTCCCGGAAACATCACAAAAGATGACGCCACCAGATAATAATCATCCCCTTTCCGCGTAATACTTGGATCAGGGTAACAGCCCTGTAGTATCGGACTGTAAAAAAAATCCTCCTCTAAAGGATTATCTTCATAAATCTTATCCTTCCCGGTGTAGGTAAAGTTTTGGAACAATGGTTCATGACTACCTTCTCTAACATCCGTTTCTTCTGTGTCCGTATTTGTTGAGTTGCACGAAACGAATAGAGTGGTCAGCAATAAGCATGACAAGATGCGCGCCCGACCGTTCAATATTCTTCGTTTTGATTGCATAATTTTCCTCCTATTGATGATTTATACCTACTTAAAAAATAACTATACCACCTTTTGGCTGGATAGTCACTTCCACTTCTCCACGTTTATCGATCTTAAGATTTGATTGATACGTAGTACCATCGCTTTTATCAGAAATCATTGATTGCAAACCTCCGCCTAGCATACCCACATGGAGTTTTATCTTCTGAGGTGTATCCTCCGCATTTACGCCCGCCAAATACCACTTTTCACCGTGTCTTCTTGCCAAAACCGCATATTTACCTGGGTAACCGGCAATGAAACGTGTTTCGTCCCATGTTGTTGGAACATTACGCATAAAGTCGATTTCAAAGCTTGGCACATCGGACAAGTTATTTGGTGTCAATGCAAAAGGTTGAACGGGATTTTGAAACAAAACGGCGGTAGCCAACTGGAAGGCATCGGTAGTAAGTCGTTTATTACGATCTTTATTTTCCTTATGCAAATACTTGTTTAATAAGACTCCGCCAAACTCCATGCTACCCACTGTATTCCTTATAAATGGATGTAGTGTAGCGTAAAATGCTTCGTTGTCCCGTGCATGTTGAGAAAAGATCAACATTTCCGACGCGATAACCGCCTCGCTTCCCACGTAGTTGGGGTACATACGCTCCCATCCACGTGGCAATGTGGCGCCATGGAAAATAACCATCAAACCGTGGTCATTAGCGTCAGACAAAATATCTTCATACAACCGCATGGTTTCCTGTTTATCTCCGCCCAGGAAATCAACTTTTAACCCCTTCACACCGATACGTTGCAACCACTTCATCTCGCTTTTACGCACAATAGAAGTGTTCATTTTATTACGAGGGCCCTGCGGTGCATCGTTGAAAGCACCATTCGAGTTATACCATAAAAATATGTCTACATTTTTACTCTTGGCGTATTGCACAAGCTCTTCCAACTTCTCCTTACCTAAATTCTCGTCCCAGAAGGCATCCACTAGAATGTACGGATAGCCTAAAT
This sequence comes from Sphingobacterium corticibacterium, assembly GCF_004208525.1. GTDB lineage: Bacteria > Bacteroidota > Bacteroidia > Sphingobacteriales > Sphingobacteriaceae > Sphingobacterium > Sphingobacterium corticibacterium. Next base: position 70,922 of record NZ_SGIT01000002.1, read on the forward strand.
CAGAAGCTAGATCAATGTAAGTTACCTGATCTTTCCAGTTCATACTTTGATCTTGCCACACAATCCAGCTCCAAGTCGACTTGCCAAATTTATATTGTTGCGAGGCTTCATATAACGGTTCCACTACGTCGAAAGGAATGGTAGTTTCTACAATAGGTTGTAGATCATTCCCAACTGTTATCGTCCGCCATGGTGTAACGGCGGGTAAGGATACCGCAGCGCCCGTACTGCCAAAACCATTGTTCTGTGCCATATCTGGATAGGCGACATGAAAAACACCTTCTGTAGATATTTCACTGAGGTGTGATGCACAATACAGACTGCTTACACCGGTTTCGGAGAGAAGAGCCCAACCTGTATTACCAATTCTGAATAGTCCCGGAAATACAAATCCGTATTTACTCTTCGCCTTCGCAAGAGGTGCGTCTGCTATATATCCACTCTCATAACTTGGCGCAGTACGCGCAAATGCTGTCATGGGCGTCATCATATTGGACAAGAAAGCCGTAGTGTTTTCGGGAAAACGATATCCGGTTTCCTCACGCAAAACTACCGCACTTCGCCGCTCTCCCCAGACGGGAAGTTCATAACGAAAAGCCACATCATGATCGCTAACTTGGAACACCACCGATAATTTATTCTTTTGTCCATTCTCCACCGTTAATCGCAGTACGTTCGCTTTATACGTAACTTTGGATGTTTTAATTCTGTCTTGTTCATACGTTTTCTCGACTTTATCCATTTCTGAATCGACAAGGCTTAAACTATCAACAAAATCACCTTCGTTCGTATATAATCCTAATGGCGAATTCTCTAAAACGGTTTCGCCCCGATTTTTGAGACTATAAAATAAACGACCTTCATTAATAGAAAAAGAAACAGATAAATTCCCGTCTGGGCCTTGCACTTTAGTTTCTTGCGCAGACAACGTACCTGCGATTGAAATAGATAGTAAAAAAACTGAAAACCTTTTTAAAAGCATAAAATTTTATTTAGTTAACTTAATTGAAACAATTGATTTAGCGTTAACATGCAACACAACAGCGTTCTTGTCTTCTGTTAACACAACACTCTTATTCGCCATTTTACTGGATTCGGTAGTTTCTATAGCCTCTGCCCTCGTCACCTCCTGTGGGAGATCAAATTGTACAGCGCGCACTTCGTTATTGCTACTATTTTGTACTACCAACGTGATATCATCCTCTCCTTCGTATGCAGTTACAAAAAACAAACCATTGTCTTCCATCTTCTCCACTGCAATACGTTGCCGACCTGTCGTATACTTCGCGTAGTGCGACATAATAAATCCGCGCGATAACATTTCACCCGCTGTTGTTCCGTAGAGGCCATCTCCTAGCACACTGTAATGGCGTTTAAGATACCACCAGATATAGGCATTAAAATTAGCATTCATACATCCGTAAATTTCCTCACCAAGCATTAATGCGTTTTCCCATGACCAGTCATCCGCACTGTTATTGTTATGTAAATGCTCTGTCATCCAAATTTCCTTACCGTGTTGTCTTGCCAGCGGGTAATCTCCGATTCCACCTCCGTATAAATGCGTCCCAACGATGTCCAAGTTTTGAACAGCTATAGGATCATTGAGTACGGGATCCGTGTATATCTTCTTAAAATTTACGGCCTCTGCAGCGATTACTTTAACTTTTATCCCCTGAGCATAATCCTTCATAAAAGCCAATATTTGCTCTGGGTTCCAGACACACGCATCATATTCGGGATCCCAGTCAGGTTCGTTTTGGATGGAGACGGCTTCAATTGTCACGCCATTCGCTGTCATGTAATCGACAAATGCATTCAAATGCTCAACATACTCTTGGTAGTACTCTGGCAAAAGATATCCCCCATTACCTCCGGCTTGCTGCTTGCTACTTTTCATATGTGCGGGTGGCGTCCAAGGCGACGCAAAAATCCGCGCCCCTAAAGATTGCGCCTTTTTCGCTATCGCCAAATCTCGATTCCAGTCGGAGGGATTGGCATAGATCATCATGCGCATCATTTTAAAACCCAAACCATCTTGCCCATAAAGGCGTTCAACCTCTTCTTCGGTCAACTGATTATCGCCAAGCCATATTGCTGGATTAAGCATGCCGCCAAAGCCGGTAATAGTTTGATATTTCACCGCCGTGTTCAATGCCAACACAAGTGGAGGTTTCGGTAATTGACTTATCCTAACAAGCTGTTCGACCCCTGTTGTTCGGTTTTTAAATATAAGCTCCTGCTGCCGCTCCTCGCCGGTATTATTCTCGGCATAATTGAAATGTATACGGGTGGTTCCCGCATGCGAAACACTTCCCCCTTGCTTAAATGTAAAATCGGATAAGAATTCTCCTTCAGGTATCTGCAGTTCCCATTCAGCATAGGCCCAATGCAGAGCAACCTCTGCTCTGCCAGCTGCATGGGCGAGCGCGATTTCTCTGACCGAAATGTCCACCGATGGGGTTTTGGTTGTCTCCTCTTTTTTGCAGCCTGCGCATAGCAAAGGCAGCAATAAGAGTAATAAAATTGATCTGTTCATTTTTGTAGGTTTATAAAATATTTGTTAATAAATCAATTATGATGTTTCATATCCAGTTTTATTTTTTTTAATTCATCGAGTTCGTGAATCGGTCGCTCCAGTTCGTAGGGTATCGGCATCTTTGCGAATATCTGAAAATAGAGTAGACAGGCATCTTTCCACCAAACTGCATCCCTCGTCTGTATTTTTAGCTTGGACTGCACCTCTTCAAATCGCTGTTGATCCACATAAGACTCCAATCGATCCCAGGTTTTCTGAAATTCGCGTACCTCCTTTACACCCCGATCATAACGAAAGCAAAGCTCGTCCCATAAACTACGGCCACTTTTCATGGTATGACTCCAAGACACATGGTGAAAATATAAGAGTAGATTTTCTGGACATGTTGTTAAGTTACCGTATGCAGTCTGTAAAGGTTCCTTATATTGGGACACCGCATTACTTCCACTTTTCGTACGGTTAAATCCTATACCTGTCGTATCCGCATTATGATAATACCAGGGCATCCAGTCCGGCCTTCCGCCTTCCATATCACCCCAAGGTTCGGGGCCGTAATGATGATCAAATGCAAATATATGGTGTAATCCGAGCGGCATCATGTAATCAACGACTGCTTCACGTGAATCCATCATCATCTGGCGAACAGGCTCCCTAAACGCTGTCGCACCGGTGAAGGTTTGACAAATCCATTCCTCGGCAATGTCTTCAGATGTGAGCTGATGATTCCAAGCCAGACGGCCAAAAGCATACCAATTTGCCTGTCCAAAATGATGTCCTGTCCAGCTGTCATCTTCTCCGATATTGGAAACAGCAGATATCGCTGTCTTTTTACTTCCCCCTGCACTGCTGGTGGTTATCCTGGCTACAGTGCTACCCGGCCCCCGACTGAAGGTCTCGGCATCTAAAGTTTCCTTAAACAGGGGCGCCAAGTACACTAAATGATTCGAAAAACCCAAATATTCCTGTGTAATCTGAAATTCAACCATCTGCTGTGTCTTGTCCATTGCACCGAACACGGGCGTAAAAGGTTCCCGTGGTTGAAAATCTATAGGCCCATTTTTTATCTGTATAATGACATTTTCCCGAAATTTTCCATCCAGCGGCACAAACTCTTGGTATGCCTGTTTGGCTCGATCTTCTTGCGTGGGATTATACACAAAAGCCCGCCACATAACAGTCCCACCGTAAGGCTTTAAAGCATCTGCTAGCATATTGGCACCGTCGGCGTGTGTACGCCCGTAATCTTGTGGACCAGGCTGTCCTTCCGAATTTGCCTTAACCAAAAAACCGCCAAAATCGGGAATATGCTTATAAATTTCGTCGACTTTAGCTATCCACCACGCCTTCACTTCTTTACGTAAAGGATCCGAATCGGCCAAACCACCCAGCACTTTAGGTGAGGAGAAATTTGCGGATAGATAAACCCTTATACCATACTTTCGAAAAACGTCTGCTAATGCTTTTACCTTTTCGAGATAGTCCGGTGTTAGAATCTGTGGTGAGGCATTTACATTGTTCAATACCGTAGCATTTATGCCTATAGATGCATTGGCTCGCGCGTATCGTTCATATCGAGGCGATATTTTTTTTGGCAGGTCATCCCATTTCCACAATGAATAGCCTGCATATCCCCGTTCGACGGTGCCATCTAGATTATCCCAATGGTTTAAAATACGGATATCAAAATCTGGGACCTCTTCAATATCAATATTTTGAACGTCTGCTCCCACCTCTTGTAGTCTAAGCAAATGATATGCGGCATATAACAAACCAACAGGTTTTGCTGCGGTCACCAATAGATCAGAACCTCTTCTTTTAATCTGATAACCTTCTTTTAATCTCTTAACCGATCTGTCCAGCCGGAGTTCTACAGGCGATCCTGACCAGTAGCTATCTAGTTCCTTCTTTGCTAATTGCGCGATCTCATTGTTAACTTGCAATCGAATCGTACGCCGCTGTGCCACTTCTGCATCAACGGGCTTATATCGCAACCAAAGTTCGCTTCCATCAGCTGCATAAAGCGCACGAGGAATCAGTAAAGTCAGTAAAAAAAATAGTTTTCTCATTGCAAAAAGGTTATCATTCTACATTATTGTCCTTCAATGGTTTTTATCAATCCATTTTCATCATATTCCAGCTCAACCATTTTCATGCTTCGCAACCAAGTTTTCCCCCCGGAAGGAACGGTATCATGATAAAAAAGGAACCATTTACCTTTGAATTCAACGATACTATGATGCGTTGTCCATCCAATAACTGGAGTTAGTATCACACCTTGATAGGTAAATGGACCATACGGATTATCCCCTATCGCATAACACAACAGGTGCGTATCTCCAGTGGAATAAGAAAAGTAATATTTGCCATTATATTTATGCATCCAAGATGCTTCAAAGAAGCGGCGTTCCGTATCTCCTTGTCTTAAAGAATTACCCTGTTCATCTAGTATAATCAGATCTTGCGGCTCCTCGGCAAATTCCCGCATGTCGTCACCCAACTTGACAACTTTCGGACAAAGTGCTGGCTCATGGAAAAGTGGTAATTCACAGGGAGGTGTCAGTTTGTTATCGCGGTAAAACTGGAGCTGTCCACCCCAAATTCCACCAAAATAGAGGTAATGTATACCATTATCCTCAAAAGCACATGGATCGATACTATAGCTTCCCTTAATCGGATGTGGTTCTGGAACAAAAGGTCCTTCGGGCTTTTCACTGATCGCTACGCCTAAGCGAAAAATATCATTCTTGTCTTTTAGCGGAAAGTACATAAAGTATTTTCCATCTTTATGAGCCACATCAGAATCCCAAAGTTGCCTACCCGCCCATGAAATGTCGTTGACCGTTAGGGCAACACCGTGATCGACCACATTGGCATCAACATCATCCATCGAAAAAACATGATAATCCTGCATGTCGAAGTGGTCGCCATTATCATTTTCGGGAATACCACTTTCCCGATCATGCGATGGATAAATAAAAATCCTATCTTCAAAAACATGAGCAGATGGATCTGCCATATAATCGTTCGGAAATAAATATCTCGACTTGTTCATAATTTTCTAAAATGTATCTGTTTATTTAACTATCTCAAGAATATCGGCAAAGAAAGGTTTGGGTTGATAGTCGCGATCAAACAATAGCGGATAATCGGTTCGTCCATGAATCGGCCAATCATTTTTCCACGAGTCTCCATCGCCTACGCCCCAAAGCGTAACACGACTAATCTTATCCTGATGTTTAGTGTATAGGGTGAAGAAATCCACATAACGTTTACCTAATTTTTCCATCACGTCAGCCGATAAACCTTCGCGGTAAGGGTCTAAAGTTTTACTATAAGCAGATGTATCACTCAATTCTGCCCCCACATGTGCTCTTGCGTGTGGTAAGACGGATATATCCATCTCCGTCACCATAACTTTTGTACCCAAGGCAGCAAAAGCTTCAATCGTATTTTCTACATCCTGAATACTAGCATGATCAAGTCCGTGATGTTCCTGCATCCCCAAACCATCAACTTTGATACCGCTATCGATCACTTTTTGAACCATCTTCACGATTCCGTCGCGTTTTGCAGGTATAGCTGTCGAGTAATCATTGTAGTATAACTCTGCCTCCGGATCTGCTTCCCTGGCAAATTGAAAAGCTAAAGGGATAAAGTCCTCGCCTATAATCTCATAAAACTTACTTTTCCGATATTCTCCATTGTCTAATATTGCCTCATTGACAACATCCCACCCATGAATACGACCTTTATAACGGGAGACTATCGTATGAATATGATTACGCATACGGTCAATGAGTACGTCACGGGAAACATCATTTCCCTTTTTATCGGTAAAAAACCACTTCGGCGCTTGCGAATGCCAAATCAGTGTATGACCTACTAGGTGCATATTGTTTTCTTCGCCGAACTTCACAAAGCGGTCCGCATCATCGAAATAAAATTCGCCTTCACGCGGTTGTAAAAACATACTTTTCATACAATTCTCCGCTACGACGGAATTAAAATGCTTTTTCACAACTGCGATCGCAGCTGGGTTCCGATCCCAAATCTGATCTAAATTAAGTGCGGTACCCATATAGAATTTATCCGCATAAGCATCTTTCAATACCGCAAGCGGTTTGTCTGATTTTTGTTCAACTACCTGTGAATTCGAGGACATGCACGCCATACCAAGGGTCGCTACACCAGCTAAAACTACCGTTTTGATTAAATTCATGTTTTGTCTATATATTTCTATTTATTTTTTATGTCTATTCTCTATTTCTATATTGATTCTCTCGATCACGTCATCATCTAAAGTATATTTGGAGATAATAAACATGGCTACAATGAGCAGTATCGCGGGGATAATAGCAACAAGCCAGAGAATTCCCTGTTCCGCAAATGCAGACTGTGTTACAGCATCGTTTTTATCAAAACCTACATACGCTAATACTAGGCCCGGAACGACTCCACCTAGTGCCATACCTGCTTTATAGAAAATACCTGTCAATGCATTTACGATACCGGAGATACGTTTACCAGTGGCATGCTCCCCATAAGATATAACTTCTGGTACCAGCGCCCACATATACCCTGTAGCCACGATCACTCCGGTAGATTTAACGAACTGAGCGACCAGTACCAACCATATGTTCGTTTTGAGAGTTGGCACAACCGAAATGATGTACAACATGATCATTCCAAAGACAGCGATCGTGAGGAAAACATAAAACATCTGTTTTTTACCAATAGCACGCTTTATAGCAGGAACTAGCGGCATAAAAATAAAAGCTGGAATAGAGCCAAGTGCCATAAAATACGGCAACATCTCCGGCGCTTGGACGTTGTATATCATGTAGTAAGAGCCCGCTGAGTTTCCAATAGCCATCATGGCAAAAGCCGTAATAAAGAAAAATGCAAGCACACGTAATGGTCCGTTGTGTTTAAATTCTACCCACAGATCAGAAACTTTCACCTTCTCGGTATCTTTCTCATCCATCACAACACGCTCTCTCGTCTGCGTGTAACAGAACAATAACAATGCAAGTCCTATGACTGCATAAATAGTCATAGTGATAAACCAAGCCTCGCCAGAAGCACTGGAATTTATTTTTCCGTCTGGCGAAAAATATTGCACGACAATCGGCACACCGTACCCTACAGCTAGTCCTCCAAGGTTAGCCATAAACATACGCACTGCCGTTAATTTTGTAATTTCATCCGTATCGCGTGTCAGCGAGGCATTGAGCGCGCCATAGGGAACATTAATTAGGGTATACAGCATAGACAAGCCTACGTAAGTCACATAAGCATACACCAACGAGCCAGAAAATCCATTCCAGAAGCAGAGAATAGCAAAGCCAGTAAGCGGTATACCGCCAAGCACCAGATACGACCTGTATTTGCCCATTTTAGGGTTACTTTTATCCACAAAGGCTCCCACAATAGGATCCCAAACAACATCGACAACCCTGACCACCAAAAACATGACACCGGCGGCTGCAGCTGAAATACCGAAAACATTGGTATAAAAAATAAGCAAGTACATCGAAACCGTCTGATAGATGAGGTTTTGGGCTAAGTCTCCAGACCCAAACCCAATACGTTGTACTTGTGAAAGCTTATAAAAGCCTTTTGATTCGTCAGACCGACGTTGTTCTGCATTCATATTGCGAAAAGCTACTATTGAAGGTTCATAAAATTCTCTAACTATTATAGTTGTACACTTTGTGGCGGTCCTAAATAAGATGGCTTGAGTCTACCTGCTACCATTTCAAAATCCTGTCGTCGATTTTCAACTGCACGCAAAACAACCTTATCGTTTTTAAGATCGAAATGTAGTGAAAGGGGGGATCCACGATCAACTAATGCCAGATCGCCAGCTTGGGCTTCCTGAAAAATAAATTTCGATTCTCTAAGCTGTGCGTTCGAATTAGAAGCAAAAAATATTACTAAAAATAAAGTAAAAAAAAGTCTCATCATCAAATGATTAAACAATGGTTTATATTATTCAAATTGGCACTTTAAAAGTCACAGAAATATGTTACCAAACCTTTAAAGTATGCGTATGATTATTTTCCAGCAGTAGAGCAGCACCGTAGCATGCATCAGTAGAAAATCACGATAGTAAAGGTAAAATTAAAAGGCAGTACCCTTCCTTGCAGGCGTTACATTCGCCCTCTATTTTGTTCCAGACACATGTACACATGTTTCATTTTCATTTCTCTATGTTTCCTATTTATTAAAACATCGCGCTAGAGGTGAATAAAACACGTTTTCATTTGTTAAATAAACAGTGGATTACGTATCTTTCGAAAAAGTAACCGGAAACCCCATGTTAAAAGTATTTTTATCCATTCTATTTATCTGGACAACGATCACCATGTCGTACGGGCAAGCTACACGTATCTATGATCATCGCGATTATGGTTTCGGGGAACTATCATCCAATCTTATTAATAGTATTGCTCAAGATAGACATGGTTATATTTGGATAGCGACAGAATATGGACTAAACAAATTCGATGGGGTACGTTTTATTCAATATCTTCATGATGTGCAGGATAGCACTTCCATTTCCAGTAATCACGTGACCATTCTACATCGCGATAATCAAGATTATTTATGGATCGGATGCTCAAACGGACTACAGTATTATGATCAACATACAGAGCAATTCGTGCGAATACAATTTCCCGATCAGATTGCGCCGCATATTACCGATATTCTGACACGTGCTGACGGATCATTATTGGTAACAACTTCCGGTTGGGGTATCTATGCTATCGATGTTAACCAACGTGTAGCAAGCTCATTGGAACAAGTGAATCAACTTGTTAAGGGGATGTACGGACGAAAACTTTTGGAAGATAACGAAAAAAACCTCTGGATAGCCATCGATCGTACTGGTGTTACCTGTTTATCTCCAGATCTTACATATAGCAGAAAAATCTCAAAGGCTCAAATTCCTTTTCCAAAAGGAGGAAAATATCATATGGCAAAAACCTCCTCAGGAGAAGTTATCCTCGCGTATGGTTCTCAAGCAGTATTATTTGATCCCGCTAGCAATAGGTATACTCCTTTGCTTTTTGAAACGGATAGAAACAAGACCATAAGTGATATTAGAGTTGTCGATAACAAAGATGTGCTATTCAGTACAGAGGGCGCTGGAATGTGGTACTTAGAGTTAGCTACACAGCAGTACATATTGCGTCAGGCAGAATTGCCTAATCTCGACAAAAGTTACAGCCAAGCTCGAATACAGACATTTCTTCAAGATCGGGAGAAAAACTTATGGTTGGGTTGGTTTCAACGCGGGCTAGTCTTTATACCGGCTACAAGCAAACAGTTTTCCTTCTGGCGCGTGTTAGAATTAGATGAATTGGATAAAGATCAAATCAACGCTATCACAACAGACCACAATAAACACACTTGGTACAGTGTTGACGGAAATGGCGTATTTATGGCCGATAGCAACGGCCACTTGCTTAGACGATACGGTGATTTGCGCAATGTCACGAAGCTTATAGTAGATAAAAACGAGAATATATGGTTTACTTCGTACTTAGACGGATTGGGGAAGATAAACACTAAAGACGGTGACGCACAGTACTTAGGTGTATTGGAGGGAAAAGAGACGAATACGCTAGCTATTGGAAAAAACGGCAAGCTATACGTATCAACGTTTGGAAGTGGTTTCGTAGAATTTGATGTTGAGAAACAAAGCTATAGGCACTTTAGTATGAATAACAATACAGCTTCAGTAGGTCAGCTGGGAAACGACTGGATCCATACAATTTTGTGCGACCAAAAGGGTTTGATATGGTTAGGCCATCATAAGGGAATTAGTTGTTACGATCCCCAAAATAACACCTTTGTGGGTGAGGAGGTCAACAAAGAACTATCCGAACAGATTGTACTTTCCCTCTTGCAGGACAGACATGGCAATATATGGGTGGGGACCTATAATGGCCTGCATAAAATTGAAAAAGATACCCGAAAGATATCGAGTTATACGACCAACAATGGACTTTCTAGTAATGTTATCTCGGGACTTGGCGAAGATAAAGATGGTAATATTTGGTGTAGCACCTTTAATGGAATTAATTATGTTAACCCCGTAAATAACAAAGTCGTAACATATTATACGGGAGATGGACTGGTCGATCGTTCTTACAATCGATCTGTCTATCATCAAAGTAGCGACGGAAAAATTTACTTCGGCGGAAAGCAAGGAATAACTTCGTTTTATCCACAACAGGTACGGTTATCAAAATACCCAAACCCCGTTTATATTACAAATCTATATATCCGAAACCAGACGATAAAACCGGGTTACCTATCAGGAAAAAAGCCAATCTTTACAGAAAGCCTCGCCACAGCTTCCGAATTTTATTTTGCGAACCAAGATGATAGTTTTACGCTGGAGTTATCTACGATGGATTTTAACAGCCCAGAGAATATCCATTATGAGTATCGGTTAAAGGGTTTTAACAAAACCTGGAACACCAACTTACCTGGCGTTAACTTGATTACATACAATAATCTTTCGCCGGGAGATCATGAACTGGAAATTCGAGCCTGTAAATTTGGTGCTTATTCAGAGAGTAAAACCATTACGTTACACGTTATGCCTCCTTGGTACCGAAGTACGCTAGCGTATCTTGTTTATATGGCTTTAGTTATCGGCATCATTATTTTAATCGCAAACTATCTTCGCGAACGTCGACTAGAGAAGCTACATGCTTATAAACTGCAGCTTTTCACGGACATTTCACACGAGATTCGCTCTCCCCTGACCCTAGTGCTTAGTCCAATAGATAAGCTTATCAAAAATACGTCGGATGTATCGTCAAAGGAAACGCTGCAAAATATGCGCAAAAATGCACATCGTATACTTAATCTTGTGAACCAGTTGCTCGATATTCGAAAGCTCGAGAGTGGACAGCTCCAATTAAAATTTGCAGAAACCAATCTAGCAGACTTTGTGAAGCAATGTGCACAATCTTTTGAACAACAGGCACGCGAAAGAAATATAGATTTTCGCGTGAATTCAGATTCCACATACATTCCCGTTTGGGTCGATACGAACAGTATCGATAAGGTGATTAACAACCTGCTTTCAAATGCTTTTAAATACACGCCTGATAACGGAAGTATAGAAATCAACATTACGTCTATTTCCCATAAACAGTTAAGCAAACAGCAGAACTATGCGGAAATAACCGTAACCGACACGGGACCTGGCGTCCCTGAAGGAGAAGATCATCATATTTTCAAGCGGTTTTATCAAGGTAACAATCAGGTTGCGGGTGGACAGCAGGGTTCTGGTATTGGTCTACATCTCACGGAAGTACTTATTAAAAAACATGGCGGAAAAATATCCGTGGAAAACAGGACGGATAAACGAGGGTGTAGCTTTTGTGTACAGATACCAATGGGAGCAACCCATCTACCAAAAGCACAAATAGAAAAAGTACCGATTGAAAAAGATAAAATGGATCCAAGCATCCTAGCGGTACCGTCTACTCAGGTAGAGACAGAATCCGTTACCAATAAAATCATGCATCATAAAACTAATTTCAAAGTATTAGTGGTTGATGATGAAAAAGACATCTTAAGGTATGTTAGCCAGGAACTACAGAATATATATAAGATCATATCGGCCGAAAACGGAAGTGAAGCCTTTCAGCTTGCACTTTCGCAACTTCCAGACCTGATAATCTCTGATGTATCGATGCCGGATATGAACGGGTTTGAACTGGTAAAAAAAATAAAAAGCAATAGTACGACCAATCATATTCCTATCATATTGCTAACTGCGAAAATAACACAGGAAGACCGTATGCAAGGAATAGGCCTGGGTGCGGACGCGTACTTAACCAAGCCCTTCCTTATTGACGAATTGTTAATCACAGCAGAGAACTTGATAAAAAATCGCATGACCGTTAAAGGAAAATACTCGGGCGCACAGGATCAAGAGGGAAAAGTAAAGACGATTTCCTTCAAATCTAGCGATGAGATACTGATGGAACGGATAGTCAAAATCATCAATGATTATCTCGAAAATCCGAGTCTGAATGTACAACTATTAGCGGATGAAGTTGGGTTAAGCAGGGTGCAATTGCATCGTAAAGTGAAAGCCTTAACAGGTATCTCCACAAGTGAGTTTATTCGGAATATCCGTTTAAAACAGGCAGAAAAATTATTATTGGATAAACAAATGAATATTTCCCAGGTTGCGTACGCTTTAGGATTCACTAATCAAACGCATTTCTCTACACTGTTTAAAAAAATGTATGGTCTAAGCCCATCAGAATATATTAACCGACACGCGAACCAGCACAGTTAATATATAGTAAATTTTTAACAATAACGGAGGATGACTTCATGTATCAACCTCCGTTATTTTATTTGAAATTAGTGCTTTTAAAACTTCTCAAACTCAGCATTAGAGTCAGACTGAATATCTTCATCCGTCACAAGTTTTCCATTTATCGATACATTTTCAAAAGACATCCCTTTGGTATAATTCGCCTGAATAGGCACGTCAACGCCTTCGATATTTGAATTGACAATACGAAGATTTTCAGCAGGAGATTCTTCATACGCATTAATTAAAACCCCAAATTTGCCTCCTTTTTTTACGTTTAAATTCTCGACTGTAATGTTGCGTACCGTCGGCATAAAATCACCCGGATTTTCATAAAACATATCCACCAAAACTGCTGCTTCTTTATATGCACCAACTTCTACATTCCGCATGTATATATTTTCGATGACACCTCCACGAAGCGAGCTCGTTTTAATGCGTAATACTCTATCCAATTCGGGACTGTCCATTTTAAGATTCTGTGCAAATATATTCTTTGCTCCTCCGGATATTTCGCTGCCGATCACAATGCCGCCATGGCCATCTTTCATCTCACAATTTTCAATAATATGATTTTCTGCCGGACGCCCGATAGTACGACCGTCTTCATTTCGACCGGATTTAATAGCGATACAGTCATCGCCGGTATCAAAATAACAGTTGGTTATGAGCACATTTTTACTGGATTCGGGATTACAACCGTCATTATTGGGACCATGGGTTACTACGCTAACGTTCCGTACGGTCACGTTCTCGCACAACACGGGATTGATATTCCAAAACGGAGCATTGATAATTTTAACATCCGCAATCAATATATTGGAAGAATTATAGGGTTGAATAAAAGGTGGACGTAAGAAATGTCCATCACCATATACTCTATTCTCTACCGGAATACCATCTTTCACTTCCTGTGTTAATTTTTTAACTGCCGTTAGTTGGTTATCCATACCCTCTGCCCAGCCATATTCTTTTTTGGCTTTCCACGGCCACCAATGTTCGTTATTCGCATTACCATCAAGGATACCCTTCCCTGTTATGGCTATATTTTCCTGACCATATGCATAAATTAAAGGCGAGTAATTCATACATTCCATGCCTTCCCAACGCGTTTTTACTAATGGTTTATAGTCTTCGGTATTCCGGCTGAACAATAATTTAGCGCCATCTTCCAGGTGTAAATTGACATTACTTTTCAGATGGATAGCACCTGTCAAAAATGTCCCTTGCGGAACTATAACGCTTCCGCCACCATCCAGATGACAAGCCTCGATAGCTTGATTGATAGCAGTAGTACTTAGTTTCGTACTATCAGAACTCGCTCCGTAGTCCGTAATGATAAAATCTTTCTTTGCAAAAGTAGGTTCTACAATTAATGTACGAATACTATCTGCCACTTTCCATGCTTGATCATTTGTTTGCTCTTGTTTTTTCTGACTTTCCCCGCAACTGACTAACAAACTAAATGGCAAAATTGCTGCGATCATTAAATTACGTATTTCCTTCATATTTACTGTTTATTTGATTCAAAATTTAGTGGTATTCATCATCCTAAAAACTGTGCTGCCATTGCATTGAATGCTTTTGGATTCTCTGCTTGCACCCAATGTCCTGCATTTGGAACTTTCTCGATTGACGAATATGGAAACATCTCTTTTATCATTGGATAGTCTTCGGGTAAGATATATTTTGATTTTTCTCCCGCAATAAAGAGCGTTTCCCCTTCGTAAACGCCGGGTTCAACGCCGACCGTGATAAAATCGGCATATTTTTCTGCTAACGTTTTCAAATTGAATCGCCAATCCAACGTTCGATCCTCTTTTATATAAACATTTTTAAGCAAAAATTGGATGACACCAACTTCATCTAAATACTGACGCAATTGTTCTTCTACTTCCTTACGGTTGCTCAGTTCACTAATCTTGACGGCGGCCAATGCTTCCAATATCTTTTGGTGGTGTGGCGGGTAAGCTTTTGGTGCGATATCAACGACAATAAGCTTTCTGATATTGGTAGATTTCGAAACAGCGTATTGCATAGCGACTTTACCACCAAGCGAATGCCCGAGTATATCAACTTCTTGAAGCCCCTGATGCTGTATATAAGCTTCCAGGTCTTCTACCATGACCGACAACGACATATCATCGGCGTGAAAACTATGTCCATGGTTGCGTAGATCAATTAAATGTATCGGTGTTTTTTCGCCAAACTCGCGGCCGAAACTTCCCCAATTATCGGACATGCCAAATAAACCATGCATAACCAATAAAGGTGTGCCCGGCTTGTCCTCTCCGTATATTCGTGAATGTAAAATATCCATAAGGGGTAAAGATAAGGTTTTTCATTGTCCTTTTTTTTAGAAAAAAATGGACCAAAAAAATCGCCACTTCGGATATTTGAGAGGAATGGATAGTGCTAAGGATAAATTTCTACAGACCTCAAACATCCGGATGTGGCATTTACTGTTAAGAAGGGGATAATGCAGTCGTTCCTTTATTATCATTACTTTCGAATTACATTATTCCCCGTTGCCACACGTGTTGTTTTTCATAAAACAAACACGTATTTTTGTATAAAGGAGGAAATCATGAGTACAAAACTGACCTTGACATTGGAGAAAGAAGTTATTGAAACTGCAAAAAAATATGCGAAAGAGCGAGGACAAAGCCTCTCTGAAATGGTTGAGAACTATTTCAAGCTGTTAACGGTAGATACAAGAAAAATTAAGCCAAAACAACTTTCTCCTAAGATTCAAAAACTACGCGGAATTATAAAAACTGACGAAAATATCGACTACAAAAAAATGCTGGCGGAAGAATTATCTAAAAAATATGGCCTATAAATTATTTATCGATTCGGACGTCGTCATTGATTTTTTTACGGATAGGGAACCTCATGCAAACCCAGCCAGTGAGCTTTTTGAACTGGGCGAAAGTGGGGCTGTTGTTTTGTTTTTATCAGCTGTTAGCATAAATAACATCTACTATATCGTAAGACGGTTTTTAGGGCATAAAAAAACGTTGGAAGTAATAGAGACACTTGCAGAAATGACGGAAATTATCGGTACTACGAAGAAAGAAATTCTACAGGCCCTAAAAAATGAATTTTCTGACTATGAAGATTCCATTCAATATTCTTCAGCATTAACCGTTAAAGGGTTAGACGTGATCATCACCCGAAACATAAAAGATTATAAAAGTGCAGATATATCGGTGATGACTCCTGTAGATTTCCTAAAAATGTTTAGAAAAAATAGGGATTAACACTATACATGGTTATTTCATGACAGTATACATCAAAAATATGGTATGCAACCGCTGCATAATGGTTGTTCGACAAGAGATAGAGAAACTCGGTCTCCATATACAGGCGATAAAATTAGGAGAAGTGGTGTTGACGGAGGCATCGGGGCAAGTGCAATTAGACAGGATTGCCGACGTACTGGAGCCACTCGGATTTGAGTTAATAGACGACAAGAAGAGCCAACTCATTGCGCAGATAAAAGCCATTGTAATTCAATGGGTGCGTGATCAAAATAGTGAAAGAAACAGCAATCTATCGGATTTCTTAGCCGAGGAACTGCAGCACGATTACAATTACCTATCCAACCTCTTCTCCGAAGTGGAAGGTGTTACTATTGAGAAATACCATATTGCGCAGAAAATTGAGCGTGTTAAGGAATTATTGGTATATGACGAATTATCGCTTAGTGAGATTGCCTATCAGCTAGGTTATTCCAGCGTGGCATACCTAAGCAACCAGTTTAAGAAAGTCACGGGATTGACACCTAGCCATTTTAAGCAAATAAAAGAAGATAAGCGCAAACCTTTAGATGAGATTTAGAGAAGTAAATCTTACAACTCTTTCCCAAAATAGTGTAACAGCTAACCAACTGTTTATGGCGAACTTTGTTATTGTATTAATGAAAGGAACCATATGGCAACGGATAGTAAACAAACAGTAGTCCTCCCTCTCGAAGGAGTAGATAGTGAACATTGCGCTATGATTGTCGATAAAGGTTTGGCGCAAGTGGAAGGTGTTGAAAGTCACCGTGTGGAATTGAACAACGAACAAGCTAAAATCGTAGTAAACGACATATCTGCTGTGGAGAAAGCGATCAAAACCATTAAAGATTTAGGTTATGGCGTGACCACGATGAGGCAATCATTCCCTGTACTCCATATGACCTGCGCCGGATGTGCTGTCAGCTCAGAAAGTACAGTAAAAGCCCTATCAGGCGTGTTAAATGCTTCCGTAAACTTTGCAAATTCTACACTAACGGTAGAGTATCTTCCTAATATGATCGATGCCTCTGCTATACAAAAGGCATTACAAGACATTGGTTATGATCTGTTTCTAGAAGATGAAAGCTCCCAACAGGAAACACTCGAAGCTATCCATGCAAAAAAATACAAAAAACTGAAAAACAAAACGATCTGGGCAATTATATTAACGCTTCCCGTCGTTGTTATCGGGATGTTTTTCATGCATATGCCCTATGGCAACGAAATCATGTGGCTTTTTTCAACTCCAGTTGTCTTATGGCTAGGTAAGGACTTTTTTGTCAACGCTTGGAAGCAAGCAAAACACCGTTCTGCGAATATGGATACCCTCGTTGCTTTGAGCACCGGAATAGCTTATATATTCAGTGTATTCAACATGTTGTTTCCGGAATTTTGGTTAGAAAGGAATCTGGAACCCCACGTGTATTTCGAAGCCGCAGCGGTTATTATAGCTTTCATTCTATTAGGCAAGCTTCTGGAAGAAAAGGCTAAAGGTAATACCTCTTCCGCCATTAAAAAGTTGATGGGATTACAACCGAAAACAGTTGTTCTAATACACCCTGATGGCACAGAAAAACAAGTTGCTATTGACGATGTAAATGTCGACGACGTCATATTGGTTAAGCCGGGCGAAAAGATAGCGGTGGACGGTATGGTTACCTCAGGTAATTCTTATGTAGACGAAAGTATGCTCAGTGGCGAGCCTGTTCCCGTGCAGAAAAAAGAGCATGAAAAAGTATTCGCCGGTACCATAAACCAAAAAGGAAGCTTCCAGTTTAAAGCAACTAAAGTCGGTAAAGAGACGATGCTGGCGCAAATCATTAAAATGGTGCAGGACGCACAAGGGAGTAAAGCTCCGGTGCAAAAACTGGTTGATAAAATCGCCGGTATATTCGTACCCATTGTGATAGGTATCGCGTTAATCACCTTTATCTTATGGCTCGTATTAGACACAAATGAAGGCCTTATACATGGTCTTTTAGCTGCCGTCACGGTCTTGGTCATTGCCTGTCCTTGTGCATTGGGTCTTGCAACGCCAACCGCCATTATGGTAGGTGTTGGAAGAGGGGCTGAAGGTGGTATTTTGATTAAGGACGCGGAGAGTCTAGAATTGGCAAAAAAGGTAGATGCGATTATCTTGGATAAAACCGGTACTATCACAGAAGGCAAACCAGAAGTAACCGAAGTGCAATGGCTGCGCGATAGCGATGCCGACAAAAATGTGCTGTTCAGTTTAGAAAAACAGTCTGAACATCCGTTGGCCGATGCCGTAGTGAAACACCTAGAAAACAGCCCTATACTTCCGCTATCTTCGTTTGAAAGCATTACCGGCAAAGGTGCAAAAGCAGTTTACGAAGGCAAAGACTACTATGCTGGCAACAAAAAGTTATTAGCAGAAAACAATATCCCAATTGCATCCGAACTTCAACAATATGCTGATACTTGGAGCGCGCAATCCAAAACGGTAATCTGGTTTGCTAATAATACAGAGGCTCTTGCCGTGTTGGCAATCTCAGACAAAATAAAAGATACATCGATCGAAGCTATCAGACAGCTGCAAGACATGGGTATCGAATTGTATATGCTTACAGGCGATAACGAGACTACGGCCAAGGCAATTGCAGAACAGACAGGAATTGCCCATTATAAAGCGGAAGTATTACCGCAGGATAAGGCGGATTTCGTTAAGAAGTTACATCAGCAAGGTAAAATAGTCGCTATGGTGGGAGACGGAATCAACGATAGTACCGCTCTAGCGATCGCCGATGTAAGTATAGCTATGGGTAAGGGAAGTGATATTGCCATGGATGTAGCGAAAATGACCATCATTTCCTCCGATTTAAAAAAGATCCCTGAAGCGATCAAGTTATCCAAACAAACCGTGGCTACCATCAAACAAAATCTGTTTTGGGCGTTTATTTACAACTTGATTGGCATCCCAATTGCGGCAGGTATATTATATCCGCTAAATGGGTTCCTACTCAATCCGATGATTGCTGGTGCGGCGATGGCGCTTAGTAGTGTTAGCGTGGTAAGCAACAGTTTGCGGCTGAAATGGAAGCAATAATATCGGATAAATCACACGGAAAAAATAGTATAATTCATTAAATACAAATCATAAGCATGGAAAATAAAACATTCAAATTCAAAACAAACATCAATTGTGGCGGCTGTGTATCGACCGTAACCCCTTTCTTAAACGGAGTGGACGGGATAACCGGATGGGAAGTCGATACGAACAATAAGGATAAAATACTGACCATTGTTACGAACACCGCAACGGAACAAGATGTGATGGATTCCGTACAAAAAGCAGGATTTAAAATAGAACCTGCACAAGATTAATAAAAACGATAAAACAACAGAAAATGAAGAGATTATCTTATATCATCACCACTTGTTTGGTGCTATTATCTACGCTATCCATCGCGCAGATTAAAAATGCGAAAACGGAAACAGCGAAAGTCAACGGCAATTGCGGGATGTGCAAACGTACGATTGAAAAAGCCGGCAATATGAAAAATGAGGCACAGGTTGTTTGGGATGCCGATAACCAAAGAGCTTCCATCACATACGATGCAGAAAAGACAACGATAGATACTGTCCTCAAACGTATTGCGCAGGTGGGTTACGATAACGAAAAATACCTGGCTCCCGATGAGGCTTACGCTAATTTACATGATTGTTGTCAATATGAACGCAAACTGAAGCAATCGAAAACCGATACAAAATCTGATGAACATTCGCAACATAAACCCAATCAAGGTTCATCCCATCAAGGAAAGCATCATTAAAAATAATAACGTTGTAAAAAAATAAATATGTGTAGCCGGTATCTGTCCTTTCTATTCACGTTACTATTATCCATTTCTACTGCTCTTGCCCAGAAAGTAGTCCGTTACGATCTGTATGTTACGGATACAATGGTTAACTACAGCGGAAAAGAAAAACACGCCATCGCCGTCAACGGACAGATTCCGATGCCTACATTAACCTTTATAGAAGGTGACACCGCTGAAATCGTATTGCACAATCTGCTTAAAGAAAGCACCTCTCTGCATTGGCACGGCGTGCAGTTGCCCAATCGGGAAGATGGTGTTCCTTTTCTGACACAAATGCCGATCCCCGCTGGGGAAACGTACACCTATCGTTTTCCCGTAAAGCAAAACGGTACGTATTGGTATCACAGCCATTCTGGTTTTCAAGAACAAATAGGTATGTACGGTTCTCTTATTTTTCTCAAACGAAAAGGAGATACAACATTTCGAAAGGGGGTTGACGACGTCCCAACCATCCCCATCGTATTGAGCGAATGGACAGATCTCCATCCCCACAACGTACAACGTATGCTCGCCAATGGTAACGACTGGTTTGGCATCAAAAAAAATACGGTCCAAAGTTATGCAGAAGCGATCAAGGCAGGACATTTTAAAACAAAAGTGACCAACGAGTGGAAGCGCATGGAAGCGATGGATGTGAGTGATGTATATTACGAAAAGTTTCTGCTAAATGGGTCAAGCGAACAGCAACTTTCTCAGTTTAAAGCGGGCGACCGCGTACGTTTACGCCTGATCAATGGAGGAGCTTCTTCCTATTTTTGGATTACATACGCGGGCGGTAAAATAACGGTCGTTGCCAACGATGGCAACGATGTTGTCCCCGTGGAAGTAGACAGGCTGATTATCGGTGTATCCGAAACCTATGATATTATAGTCGATATTCCCGAAGCGCACACTGCTTATGAGCTGATGGCAACAGCGGAAGACCGTTCTGGTTCAGCTTCTATTTATATCGGTGAAGGGATTCGCCAGCTCGTTTCGCCCTTGCCTAGACTACGCTATTTTGAGGGCATGAAGATGATGAACGAGATGATGAAAATGAATGGGGATATGGACGATATGGGTATGGATATGGGGCTTCAAAAAATGGATATGAATGCTGTCATGTATCCGGAAATTCCTTCGAACGACATGCATCAACATCATGGTGCAACATCCGCAGATGATCATGATCATACACACGAAGAACATCATCAGGGCCAGCAACAATCCGAAACAGAGAACCATCCCAATCATGAAATGCATCAGCAGGCACAGCAACATGTCCATTATCAAGCGCAGGTATCTGATCAAGATCAACACGAGGCACACGGACTATCTTCCCTGAAAATTGTCACTTTAAATTACGCGATGTTGAAATCACCTTACAAAACAACATTGCCCAGCGACGCACCTGTCAAGGAACTTCGCTTCGAACTGACGGGAAACATGAATCGCTACGTTTGGAGTATGGACAACAAGGTACTGTCCGAAACGGATAAAATTCCAGTCGACAAAGGAAAAGTCTTACGTATCGTTCTGTATAATAACTCCATGATGCGCCACCCGATGCATCTGCACGGGTTTGATTTCCGTGTCCTTAACGGCCAGGGTGATTATGCTCCCTTAAAGAATGTGTTAGATATCATGCCGATGGAAACGGATACCATCGAGTTTATGGCAAACACGGAAGGAGACTGGTTTTTCCATTGCCATATTTTATACCACATGATGGCAGGTATGAACCGCGTGTTTGCTGTCGGTGATTACAAGAATGATTTACTTCCTGACAAGGAAAAGGCTTATAAAGTGCTACAAAGAGAAAGCAATATGCTCCATTTTATGGCAGAAAATGATTTTGCGACCAACGGTAATGATGGACAGGTCATGTTGCAAAATACACGCTGGAGTTTAGGCACAGAATGGCGATTGGGTTATCATGATATGCACGGCTATGAAGTAGAAACCCATTTTGGGCGATATATCGGTAAAATGCAATGGCTTATGCCGTTCGTCGGTTTCGACTGGCGCTATCGAAAAATGGGGCACAACGAACAGGAAAAGAATATGTTCGGGCAAGTAAACAAGAAGGACAACCGGAGCGCTTTTAGTGTCGGGGTTATGTATACCTTACCTATGCTCATAAATTTTCAGGCGGAAGTATATCACGATGGTATCGTGCGTTTAGCCTTGATGCGCGAAGATATTCCTGTCTCCAGACGAGTACGAGCAGGTTTTATGGTCAATACCGATAAGGAGTATATGCTGGATTTACGCTATATCTTGACCCGAAACTTTGGTATCCGCACGCATTATGATAGCGATATGGGGTTTGGCGTAGGATTGGCCGTGAATTATTGATGCTCAAAATGAGATTCGATCAGCTTTAGCAGCTCTTCATAATCTTTGGGATCATTAGAAATACCTTCGTCGTTATAATGATCTTTGCTCCTGTATACCTCTCCATCCCATACTATTTTCTCCACATTTGCCTGCAGGCCAATGCGAACAGCATGGCTATCCGACGACCTTATCAAAATATTGTAAACAATTCTATTACCAGAATCTTTGGAAAAGATACCTTTCTTTCCTTCTTTAATGAATTTCACCTGAATAAACCCGACCTCTTTATTTACATTTTGGATAAAATAATCGCTATCTCCCAAAAGCTCTATCAGCTCCTGAAATGCGGTTGATTTATCAATATCTTTCACTGTCAAGAACGGTAGTTTAGTTTGACTAAAGCCGAGTACGCTAATCAAAATCAAGTTTAATGTGATTGCAATTTTTTTGATAACCATAATAGAAAATCTTATTGATTCCCAGTATAAAAAGAATGGAATTACGAAGTTAATTTCAAAACGTTCAAATCAACGTGTTTACCAATTTGATCAAAGTCCCGGTCAGTAGGTATAAGCGGTACAGAAAACCATTATGCTACGCATCTGATCTAAATCACCTTCCCAGGTATTTTCCGCTCTTAATGACAGTATATTTTTACGCTTCAGCGACGCGACATAGTGCTTCAAAGCCTCATGTACGACATCTTTTTTCGTTTTTAGATGACCAATTTGCATAGCCTGTTTAATCAATTGTTCATCTAACTCAATATTCGTACGCATAGTACCTCCGTTTATATATATGTAAAGATATGAAACTTTATACAAATCATAAACGTGAGGGGAAACCCTAGCTATTCATTTACTATTCACCATTCATTTGCTGGATAATATAATAATACCACATGGCCTTTTGATCTACTGTACCACCAATATCACGGGCAACAGAACGCAGCTTGCCATAGAGATCATAATTAAAGCTATAGTTACCGATTTGTCTTATCCGTCCATCCAGATCATAGTCAACGCTTCGGTTTCCAAACTGTCGGACCTTACCATCCAGATTGTATTCTACACGCTCCGCTCCCCAATTTCGGACACGGCCATACAAATCATAATCTATCCGGATATCTCCGATCTGCCTTACCCGATCGTCCAGGTCATAATCGACTTTAGCACTGCCTAAACTTCTTATTCTTCCCCATAGATCATAGTCTATACTTTCGGTACCCACGCTACGCACCCTGTCATATAAATCGTAATCTACACGGTATTCACCAACACGGCTTACTTTGCCGTCTAGGTTATAGGAAATATCCATGCCCCCAACAGCTGATAAACGATCATATATATCATATTTTAAATCGATGTCAGCTATCTCTGCTATGGAAATATAGTGTAAATCGCCCTTACTATCCAGTATAAACATGACGAGATCGTTCTGTAAGGTAACAAGCGGTTCTTTTTTATCTTTAGAAACAGATAACTGTTGTCCAAGACTCCATCCGAAGATGAAGTTACAGACAAATGTAAGTAAGATTATTCGAAGTGAACATGTCATATGATTTCCATTGAAGTCGGTGAACGTGAAAATATCAGCTTATTTCTTGTCTGTAATCTCTTTTGCCAAAAACAGAGCGTATTCCATATCGGGCAGTCCATAACCATAAGGAAGAAGCGGTGAAGCGTATCTATTCGCAGATTTCAGGATCACGTCAAATAGTTCTTTATTGGTTAATGTTGGATAAGCCTGCCATAAACAAGCAACAAGTCCGGTCATAATTGGACTGCTAAAAGACGTTCCATACCGAGATCGTGATATGCTCCCATCAGATTCTACAATATAAAGTGATGATTGACCAAGTGATACAATATCGGGTTTCACCCGACCATCTATTGTTAAACCATGCGACGAGAACGCAGTTATCGTTGAGTCAGCCCTTACTGCACCAACCGCTAAAACGGAAGGGGCATCCGTAGGCGCAGATACCCATCGATTTTGATTTCCGGCTGAAGAAACGATAAACATACCCTTTTCAAAAGCCATATTCGCAGCCCGACTCGAGATTGCCGTTTTTCCATCCATATCTTCAAATAGATAGCTCCCCATAAAACCTTCAAAATTATCATAACTTAACGATATATTGACAACATCAATCCCAATACTGTCAGCATATTCCAAGGCATTGACGAGGTAATCTTCCTCCACAAGGAATTCTGTATCGGAATCGTCCGTGCTAAAAAGCCAATACTCGGCCTCCGGTGCAGTGCCTATATAAACAGAAGGTTTATTAATAGCCATTAATCCCGCTACATTTACGCCATGCTTATCCAGGAGATACGGATTAGGCTGCTCAAAGATAAATGATTTTACTTCCTTGATTTTGCTGTTTGAAAATAGGGGATTAACATCCAGCTTTTCATAACCACCATCAATCACCGCGATAGAAATTTCATTCCCCTTAAAGCCTTGCCGATGAAGCGTTCCTCCATTATTTACTACAAGGTGCCCCCAGGACTCCTTATACGCTTCCTTATCAAAAGAAAATGACTCCGCATTTTGCCAGATAGCGGATCCGGGAGGTACACTAACTATTGGTTCGTTGTTCTGCTTCGCATATTCTGTCCAAACGGGGATTACATCCTGTACAAAAGGTAGTTGGCGATATCGCTCCACTGCAATCGCATTCTCATTATGGACAACTACTGTGTTTAACCATTTACTTTTCGCGACAATAATACCCCCTACTTGCTCAATCTGTCTCAAATAATCTGAAGAAATAGGCATATCCGTTTCTGTAATTTTAATATCTTGTCTATTTCGCCGATTGACGGCTTGCTGGGAAAGAAACTCCAAAGGTCTATCTATACTATGGGTAGAAGCTCCCTTGTTTTTAAGGATTATTCGAAACTTATATGGTTTACTATCTACGACTGTTACCTTACATCTCGCCTCCCCTTCACCGTCACGGAATTTAGCTATTATCTCTGTCTCTCCGATCCATAATCCATATACGACACCTCGTTCGTCCACCGTAGCTATACGCTCATCGAGCGAAGACCAGTCAAACAAACTATTTCCAAGGAACTCTCCATTGAAAGACACTTTCAGCACTTTGCCGGAGATGTAATTTTGCTCCACGATAGCTGTGCCCGGCAGGATTGCAAAGGTATCAGCAATCGGCTCTATTTCCGTTGGGCTTTCTTTTTTGCAAGACAGATTAAGTGTCAGTATAACCACAACCGAAATAAAGGCTGCAAATATTCTTTGAATATTCATAACTAAAGATAGATTGTTAAATAAAAAATTGTTTGTAGACAATGATTGTTCTCTTTCAAAAGTATCAAACAAATAAATCATGTTTATTTTATTAATATTATTAAATCATTAACATAAAGATCACTAAATAAACAATCTCATAGTTTTTACAACGTTATCAAGATCCGAGTATTTCTCTTAAAGCAAATCGATATAATCCAACAAATGTTACTCCTGGTCTTCATCCCGTCCTTTCCATTCGTCCATGTATTACTATTTTACTTATCCGTTCTGCTCCCATCAAGCATGCTCTTTGCCTCATCAATCATTATGCATAAAAAAACCGGTTCCATATCGGAACCGGCTTTGAGAGGTATTTATTTAACTTTTATTGTTCTGAAGCGTATCTACGCTATTGTTGTTTAGAAAGAATATCCTGTCCAGCTGAATACAGACGTATTTGCACCAGTAGATGTATCATTCTTCGTAATCGTAGCACCAACACCTTTTACTTTTGAATCAGCATACGGTAAAGCTGTATTCAATGAGTTAAATGTATATGTGATCGCTGAAGCTGGATTACCAGGTGTAACATTACCATCACCATCTGTCAAATCGATAATATCTGTATATAAGCCACTGGCTCCGATTTCGATTAAAAGATTAGTGATTGTTGCTGTAGCACCTCTTCTGATTTTTACCACATCCTGCATTGTTCCAGCAGCACCTGCTGTTGTTGAATTCTGCACAATAGTCATACCGTTAATCTTAAAGTTCGACTGAGCAACGTCTTGCATTGTCTTGCCGTCCAAGTTACCATCTGCTTCTATACCTCTTGGATCACCTTCATTTGTGGTAAAGGCCGCTTCCCAAATACCATAAGCATTTGTTAAAGTTCCTGTATAACCTTGTGTAAAATCAAACATGTCATCTTCAGAGTTTACAACTAAAAGGTTGGTGACATCAACTGAACCCCCAAAGAATTCAATAGCATCATCCGCACCATCTTTGATATAGATGTTGCTGATTTTTGTTCCGTTACCAACACCATTCAAAGTCAATCCATTATGCTCCGCAGCATCATTGATATTGGCACCAGTATACTCTAAGATTACGTAATCCAATTCACCTGAGTTATCAGCTGCATTATCACCACCGTACAGGATATTCGGGCTAATCTCCGTCTGTCCTGTACTTGCAGAAGCTTCAGTTGGACGTGAAAGCGGTGCATAACCATTGATAATCAAACCACCCCAAGAACCAGATCTTTTTGTTGTAGAAGTAAACCTGATTGGAGCAGATTCTGTTCCTTTAGCAATAATTTTACCACCACGCTCTACCAGGATAAAAGCACTTGTTCCTTCAGTAGTAGCATTAATTGTAGTACCAGCAGGAATTGTCAATGTCGCTCCCTCTTTTACATAGGTAGGACCAGTCAAATTAATTGATGTTCCCACTACGATAGCATCTTCTGCTGTAATGTTACCATTAAGCTCGGTAATTTCTGTCCCGCCAATTGGATTTACATCGTCATCGTCACTACACGAAGTGAATGCAAAAACCGAAACGGCAATAATTGCAAGTAGTTTTGTTTTCATGTTCTCTTTCTTTATTTTATGTTACAATATTAAGCCACTTATTCAACCTTATGGTTAAGCCTATGTTATTAAACTGTTAAAACTTATACGATACACCTATGCTTGCATCAACCCCTCGCCTATAAGACTCCAATACGATATTCTCATTAAAATCAGTCTCACGTTCCAAATTAATCTTCGGGTTGAGCATATTTCGCACACGCAAATTAACTCCCCATTTATTTGCGATAGCGGCATTGGCTACAAAATCGAGAGTAGGCACGCCTTTTTCAATTACGTTTTTAAAGGAAGTGGTTCCAATCATAAAAACGCGATCACTAAAATAGTTTGCCACCAGGGAAGATGTCAGGTTCCAACCACTTCCATGATATAAATAACTGACGTCAGCATTAACCAATAAAGGTGAGGCACCTTGTAAAGCACTTCGCTCTTCAACAAATTGTATAGCAGGAGTTTTCAATTCTTGATCGGAATACAGATACGACACATTTGCTCCGGCAGCAAGCACATTATCTCCATAAGCAGTTGTTGTTCTCAGCAAGTTTTTCTTTATTTCTATTTCAGCTCCGGCTACTTGTGCAGTCGAACCTATATTGACATAATTCATTAGATTATTAATGGTCTCGACACGAGCAATGGGGTTTTTCATACTTTTATAAAAAACACCTACCGAAATCAATTCCCCACTACTAGGGAACAGCTCCCATTTTAAGTCAAAATTTGTATTTTCCACGGGAATCAAATCAGGATTTCCTTCTGATCTGAATGTTGCAAATGTATTTTGGAAAGGTGCTAATTCGATAAATTGTGGCAAGGTGTAGCTCATACTCGCTGCAGCTCTTAGATTACTCTTTTCCGTGAGCGCATACTTCAAGTTTAAACTAGGTAGAATATAATTTTTATCAATAATAGAAGGATCCACAGTGCTACTTCGGAGCTGCAACTTATATTCGATATCCTGATTTATTTTATCGTAACGTACACCTAAAATACCGGTAAACTTTTCTGAAAATTGGTAAGTGGCAACAGCTAAAGCAGAGTGGATATCTTTTTTTGCCTTGTACCAATTCGGTTCAAAAGACGTTCTGCCCCAATTCGTTCCTAGCTCAAAATAGTTACTTTGCAAAGTGTTCGCGTTAAAACTGCTATTGATATCATCAATACCATTAGTAACAGTTAAATCTCCCAATACATTATGATAGAACATTCTTACATCAAAATCTCTAGTGATTAAATTGCCATTGTAACCAAATTCGATCTTCCGATCCAGATCTTGTGGATTATCAAATTTATACGTAGCAATAGCCTTCAATGCCCATCCTTTCTCCAAAATCTCTGAATAGTAACGCTCATTATCCGCTCCATTTGCATTATTGTAGAAACGGTAATTCCCATCGCGAAATAAGAGGTTTGTTGTTCGGCGATCCGGCTCATTTGCCGCAACATAGTTGTATCCCACGCCCAAATCAAGTTTCCAATTATCGGTTAATTCTAATTTCGAAAGCAATTGATTCACTAACAAATGGTTATCCACCACATGCTGTCTTCTCCAAAGTCTTATATCTCCATCTTCTTCTGGTATATTCATCCCATAATTCTGACCATAATCCTGACCTTGATCACCTATGTACATCGAGTTAAAAGCTACATAGTGCTTACCAAATATATATTTCAGATTAGCCATGGCAGTCTTAGAAACATTATATTGGGAACGAACCATCTCCTGATTGGCAATAAGTGCACCGCTGGTGTTTGTCTGACGGACAACACCGTCAAAATAGCGATACTCAGAATTCATATTTCCCATCACAAAAAGATTTAAACTCCCATTGCCTACATTAAATTTCTTCCCACCTGACAATGTAAAACTGGAGTTGATAGGGGTTTTAATCTGTGACGTATTCCAGCTATTTTTAAATTCATATTGCCGCAAATCCGTAACAGGGGTTTTACGTTCGCTCAATGATCCAAACCAATTAGTTCCATCAATCTTCTTAAAATCATCAGCTGAAATAGCTTGAGAGTTTCCGCCCGAAGAAGCACCTATCTCCAAAAAGTCTTCTCCTGAAAATTCTTTGGATACGATATCTATATTCGCACCGCCCACATCGCCCAATAAAGCTGGATTAAATGTTTTGTTGATGGATATATTCTCAATAAATGATGTTCCGAAGAAATCCAATGAAATATTCTTATTCAACGGATCTTCGGATGGAAGAGCTAAACCATTTAGCGTAGTACTGTTATAGCGATCACCCAAACCTCTCACAAATACATTTGCTCCACTTGCGGATTTGGTTACGCCGCTCATTTTGGTCAACGCTCCTTCTGCATCACTTACTCCCTTTCTCGACAACTCCTGCGCGCCGATCTTCTCGACCATCAAATTCGACAAACGTCGTTCTTCCAATAGTACGATTTCGCTCGCACGTTCCCTTCTTCTGGTAATAACGACTTCATCCAACGTAGCGTTCGCATTTACCAAAGCCACGGGGATAAATTCCCATTCGCTCTGCTCCAGGTTGAACGTTGTTGAATCGGTATTATATCCGACGAACGTACTCACAAGAACATATTCCGTTTGTTTCTCGGGTAAAGTAATCGAAAACTCCCCGGCATTATCCGTAGATGTCGCATATTGGGTGTTTGCAATTTTGATACTAACGCCGGAAATAGGTTGATAAGTTTCGATATCCAAAACTTTTCCCTTTACTCCAAATTGTTGTGCTTTAATAGTCGAGACTGAAATAATCAGCGCAAAAATGACCAAAGCAACATAATAACTAAACTTAATCATGGTGTGTTAATATTATGTTGCAATATTATGAGCATAATATTAGCTAACTGTTAACAACCGATTATTAAAACATCACTTGTTTGTTAATAAATTATTAACTCCGATTCGAAACAGATTGTATTTTTTTCGTTAAATCCTTGCATCACTCATTTGTTTATTCGGAGTTGTGTATAATAGTTAGTAATTTGGTCCCTTAAAAACAGAAGACTATGGCAGATACGATATTATCGTCCGTCCGGCTAAGTTACCAATACCCACAGGGTGTTAAATTAGAATTTCCGGACATCCATATAGTAAAAAACCAACATAGCTTGCTCTTAGGAGACTCTGGAACAGGTAAAACCACCCTTTTACACTTATTGAGTGGGCTGTCTAAACCAACTACAGGTGAAGTTCACCTTATAAACCATTCGTTGTATACGATGAGCGGGGCGACACTAGACGGTTTCCGGGCAAAGAACCTTGGTTTTATATTTCAAGAAGCGCATCTTTTGCGAAACCTCACCGTAACAGAAAATATCAAGCTAGCACAACGCTTAGCCAAAAATCCGGTGAACGAACAGACTATTGTCGAGACGTTGGATTATCTGCAATTAAAAGATAAAGCCGATGTATTGCCGAACCAATTGAGTCGTGGGCAGAAACAACGTGTTGCCATTGCTAGAGCCGTCATTAATCGGCCGGGATTATTGTTGGCCGACGAACCTACAGCATCATTAGATGATAAAAACACAGATTTGGTGCTACAATTGCTGTTCAACATCGCTAGCAACTTCGGTTCGACACTGCTCATCGCCACCCACGATAGGCGCATAAAAGATCATTTCACGAACTCTTATCAGCTGTAGCCATGAATAATTTGCAACTCGTCTGGAAAAATATCACGCAAGAACTGGGTTCAACCCTACTCAGCATATTACTCACCGCCTTCGGCGTAGCCATCTTATGTGTCATCTACATTACGGGGGATACCTTTGAGAAACAATTGACAAGCAATACAAAAAATATAGATCTTGTTGTTGGTGCAAAGGGAAGCCCGCTGCAGCTCATTCTGAGTTCACTTTACCATGTAGACAATCCTACCGGCAATATTGCATTGGCGCAAGCTAGGCAACTTAGCGAAAACCCTTTTATCGAAATGGCCGTTCCTATTTCGCTAGGGGATAACTTCAAAGGACATCGGGTTATTGGGACAGAACCATCCTATCTGGAGTTATATGGCTTATCCATACAAAATGGTGAATTATGGGAAACTTCCTTCGAAGCGGTAATAGGCAGTGAGGTAGCACGTAAAAGAGGTCTGGGAATAGGAGATGAATTTTTTACCGCACACGGTCTTTCGGAAGATGGTCATGTACACGATGATCATCCTTTTAAAATAGTAGGTATTCTGGAAAAATCGGGTTCTATTGTGGACAACCTTATCCTGTGTAATTTAGAAAGCGTATGGGATGTGCATGGACTCCACCATGGCGATCACGACCATTCTCATGCTCACGAGCAAGGAGAACAGCATGCCCATGAGCATAGCCATGAAGACGGACACGATCACGGACACAGTCACCAAGATGGGCACCAACATGACCATGACCACGATCATCATACACATGATCACAAAACACACGAGCATGTCGATCATGTGCATCATGAAGACGACGTCCACGACCATGAAGAAGTGGTTTCCGAAAAACCGAACGACATGTTTGTCAAGAGTATCGGAGCGGATATGCTAGAAGACCGTGGTGAGGAAGTGACCGCATTATTGATTAAATATAGCTCACCAGCGGCTTTAGGCGTTATCCCGAGATTGGTCAACGAATCTACGGATATGCAGGCTGCATCGCCAGCTATCGAAAGTACCCGCTTGTTTTCTTTATTGGGCGTAGGGCTGGATTCCTTCGCTATATTAGCCTATATTATCATGATCATAGCCGGCCTAAGCGTATTTATCAGCCTTTATAATGCCTTAAAAGAACGAAAATATGACCTTGCCGTCATGCGCTCCTTGGGTGCATCTAAAACTAAACTTTTCGGTCTGGTGTTAGTCGAAGGGTTGGTGATTACATTAATGGGCGGAATAGTAGGCTTACTGCTTGGACATGCGGCGTTGTATGCCATCGGTCGACATACTACGGAAAGTGCCGATTTTATTGAGGCATTTAACATTCACGGACAAGAGTTTATTTTAGTACTTGCTGCTTGTCTACTTGGCATTTTAGCGGCTGTCATTCCAGCTATTAAAGCCTACAAAACATCCATTTCAACGATTTTAGCAGATAAATAATATGTACCCTTGTCACACCATATAACAACAAATAAAAAATGAAGCAAACAACAATATTAACATTCATTATTACATTATTCACCTTCGGTATAGCGAAAGCTCAAATCGGGCAATTTCCAGAAATGAACGTGCCCGACCATACACCCATGATGAACAGTACTTGGGAGGCCATCGACAAGATGATGTATAAAGTAACCACGGAGAACAATAAAAAAATATACACGCCTCATTATCCACCCGCTCTAAAATCGTTAGAGCATAAAGTAGTGGAACTTCCGGGTTATCTTGTACCCTTAAATAGCGGCCGTAACCACAAAACATTTATGCTTTCTGTACTTCCTGTTATGCAGTGTGCTTTCTGCGGAAGCAATGGTATCCCACCCATGGTCGAAATCTTTATGAAGAGCGAATCGGTAAAATTTACGGAGGAACCTATTAAGATAAAAGGAAAAATGGTATTCAATCCGGAACCTCTAAAAGGGAATGCAGAGATTCAAATAGTAGATGCCGTGTTGATAAAGTAACGTCAACGGTTTAAAACCGAAATCTCCAAACAGCAAGCTACCGCAGCTGTTTCGGTACGGAGACGACTGTTTCCTAATGAAACAGGTTGATATCCTAAAGATAGCGCTTGCGCAATTTCATTCTCGGAAAAATCACCTTCTGGACCAATCAAGATCAAGTATTTCTCCCCCGGGGAGCAAATATTAGCTAGATATTGTCTTTCTCCATCGGCACAGTGCGCAATCGCCTTAGTCTTATATTCTTCTGATTTTATCTGATCGAAAAACTGCTGAAGGGAAACAGCAGGATTGACTTTGGGGAGATAGGCTTTGAGAGATTGTTTCATAGCAGGAATCACCACTTTATGCAAACGTTCGTTTTTCACTTCCTTCCGCTCTGAATGGGACGAGACAATAGGTGTAATTTCCTGTATCCCAACTTCTGTAGCTTTTT
This sequence comes from Sphingobacterium corticibacterium, assembly GCF_004208525.1. GTDB lineage: Bacteria > Bacteroidota > Bacteroidia > Sphingobacteriales > Sphingobacteriaceae > Sphingobacterium > Sphingobacterium corticibacterium. The sequence continues at coordinate 104,154 of NZ_SGIT01000002.1, forward strand.
CCAAAAACCATTCCATCCTATCCATATTTTTTGTAGGCGCGACGGCCACATGCAAATAATAAGCTGGCTTTTCATAATCCTGCTCTACGTGCAATATAGACAATGTAGTCCGCTTAGGATGTGGATCCAGGATTTTGGCCGTATACCATCCTCCGACGCCATCAACTAAGTATATTTCATCCCCAGCCGTTAAGCGCAACACGCGAATAGCATGCTTACTTTCATCTTCCGTGAGCATAAACTCCGTATAATGCGGCTCAATAGTAGGTGTATAAAATAGATGCATACTTTATTTAATCTTCATCAATATCATCGTATGGCGTCTCCATCAATTCCAATTTCACAAATTCAATGTTTTGTTGCGTTTTCTTGATAATAGTGAATGAATATCCTGCTGCTTCCCGCACCTCACCAACATCAGGGATTTTCTCAAAATAATGGCTTACTAAACCCGCCATGGTATCATAGTCAGAACTTTCGGGTAACTCTAACGGTAAGTATCCGTTAACATCATGTACGCTTGCACCGGCATCCACCATATACTCTGTTTCCGAAATCTTTTCCACAACCGGTGTTTCTTCATCATACTCATCTTGAATCTCGCCAACTAATTCCTCTACGATGTCCTCTAATGTCACCATTCCTGCCGTACCCCCAAATTCATCCAAAACGATAGCAATTTGAATTCGTTTTTGCTGGAATTCAGCCATCAAATCGTTTATTTTCTTCGTCTCCGGGATAAAATAGGGTTTACGTATAATATTTTTTAAGATAACTTCCTTACCCTGTACAATAATGGGTAATAAATCCTTCGTGTGGACAATGCCGACAATCTGATCTATATTGTCATCATAGATTGGGATACGGGAATAGCCTTCCTCGGTAGCTGTAGTAATGAGTTCTTCGGCCGTATCTGTAATCTCTACCGCAACAATCTTGGTACGTGGAACCATGATATTCTTCACAATACGTTCATTAAAATCAAAAACGTTCTTAATGAGTTCATGTTCCGCATTATTCAGCGCACCACTTTCTTTCCCTTTTTCTAACAGATATTGTAACTCTTCGGAAGAGTGATGGGCTTCGTGGGCGTTAACTTCTATGCCAATTAAGCGTAATAAGAAATTAGCAAACCCATTGAGTAACCAAATAATTGGTCTGAAAATATAATAAAAAAACTGAAGTGGTGCCGCAATCCTCATGGTTGTCGCTACGGGACGTTGTATGGCAATGGATTTCGGTGCCAGTTCACCAAAGACGATATGCAAAAAGGTAATAATACTAAAAGCAAGAACATGTCCCAAGTTTTTCGCTATTGTTCCGGTCAGTTCGACATTGAACAGCCCAAAAAATTCATGGACAATACGTGTCATCACCGCCTCTCCCACCCATCCGAGTGCAAGAGAGGCCAGTGTAATACCTAGCTGTGTAGCGGCTAAATAACCATCTAAGTGTTCGGTGATATTCTTGGCAATTTTGGCGACTTTACTTCCCGACTTTGCTTGTAGCTCAATCTGTGAAGCCCGAACTTTGACAATTGCAAATTCCGCAGCTACGAAAAAACCATTAGCCAAAACCAAAAATACCGTCCAAAAAACATCGATAGCCATGCTAAAAATTATTTGTTACCGAATTCTTTTTTATACAATTCGATACTTTCCAATAAGATTTCCTGTGCACGCTCGCGACCGTGGATACCGTCTACACTCACTTTTTTCTTTTCAAGCGCTTTGTAGCTTTCAAAAAACTGAACGATTTCCTTCATGATATGCGGTGCTAAATCTTCCATATGATTCAGATAGCTATACTTAGGGTCGTGCTTCGCTACAGCAATAATTTTATCATCCTGTTCTCCGCCGTCAACCATATTCATCACACCGATTACCTTAGCCTCTACCAATGTCATTGGTAAAATATCTACCGAGCATATCACCAAGATATCCAACGGGTCCTTATCGTCACAATAAGTTTGTGGGATAAAACCATAATTAGCAGGATATATAACAGACGAACTTAAAACACGGTCCAATAAAAGAAGACCTGTTTCTTTATCTAATTCATACTTCCCCTTTGAGCCGTTTGTAATTTCAATGATGGCATTGACCGAATTTGGCACGTCGCTCCCAGGAGCTATCTGATGCCAAGGATGTTGTTTGTTCATTAATTAATTAACGTTACTGTTATTACTGTTTGTTTTATTTGTTTCTTTTTTCCTATTCTTTAGCCACCTTTTAAGCAATGCGATAACAATGGGTAAAAAGGCGATAACTATCAATCCAACAATGATATATTCTACATAATTGATAATGGCGGGAAACTTAACCCCCAGAAAATATCCGGTCAAGGTCAACAAGCTAACCCATAAAAGTGCACCCGCGACGTTATAGAAAATAAATTTTCGAAAATTCAATTTCACGACACCCGCAAATATGGGTGCAAAAGTACGAACGATCGGCACAAAGCGCCCTATAATTAACGCGGTCCCCCCATATTTTTGATAAAATTCTTCCGCCATAATGACGTATTTACGTTTGAAAAGAAGAGAATCTTTTCGTTTGAAGAGTACGGGCCCCGTTCGATAGCCAAACCAATAACCCGTAAAGTTCCCTAAAATTCCGGCTCCGAGAATCCCGAAATACATGGTTACGATATCAACATCAATTTTTCCTAACGCACAAAATAAGCCCGCTAAAAATAACAAGTAATCCCCGGGCAAAAAGAAGCCAAAGAATAGGCCTGTTTCAGCAAAGACAATCAGCACTACGATATAGAATCCGCCATGGCTTAATAAATATTCCGGATCCATCAATTGCTGAAAGGACAGCCACAAATCTTGCATAATTTCTATTTAGTCTATCAGCAAAAGCCGATCTAAAATCTTTCGTTTCTCGTTTAGATACTATTAATCACGAATTCGTCACTTCCGAAATGGCTTCCCTAATATCTTCAGCTATTTTCGTCATTTCATCATTTGACAAGCTCAATTTAGGACGGGCAAAGTTCATGTCGTCCACTTCATTTAAAGGGATTAAATGAATATGAGCATGTGCTACCTCCAAACCGACTACAGCAATTCCTACTTTTCGGCAAGGAAAAACGTTTTTTACACCTTGAGCTACAATCTTCGCAAACACCCACATACCCATGTATTCGTCGTCATTAATATCAAAGATATAATCTGTTTCTTTTTTAGGGATAACCAATACATGGCCTTTAGCTAAAGGACTGATATCCAAAAAAGCTAAATAATCGATACTTTCTGCTACTTTATAAGCAGGGATCTCACCCGACACTATCTTTGAAAAAATTGTTGACATCTTTTATCTTTTTTAAAGAAAAAACAAACAAACTTACATAAATTCACTTTTATGTGCAATATAATGCGTCACATATAAAATGAATTTATGTAATTCTCCTCTGCCATCAAAGACTTTATTCTTAGAGGAAATATAAAAAAACGGTTGCAAGATTTAGCAACCGTTTCAAATTATCTTCTTTAAACGATGTGCGGTTATGGCAGAAACCGCACATAACCGTTCATCTTTTTATCTTGAAATTTCCAAGATTTCAAACTCCATGACACCCGCCGGCGCTTCTACTTGGGCAACCTCTCCTACAGATTTACCAAGAAGCCCCTGTGCAATGGGTGATTTCACAGAAATTTTCCCTGCCTTCAAGTCAGCTTCCGTCTCCGAAACCAGCTGATACGTCATTACGGCATTGTTTTTCTTGTTTTTAATTTTCACATAAGATAACGCCAATACCTTTGACGTGTCTAGATTCGATTCGTCAATTAGGCGAGCACTAGCTAAGACACCTTCTAACTTAGCGATCTTTGCTTCATGTAAACCCTGTGCTTCTTTTGCAGCATCATATTCTGCATTTTCGGATAAATCTCCCTTATCCCTTGCCTCTGCTATCGCTTTCGCGATGTTCGACCGGCCCTCTGTTTTTAGATACTGTAACTCCTGCTTCAGCTTATCTAATCCCTCTTGTGTGTAATAAGTTACTTCTGCCATATTTTTACATTATTTTTTCCAAAAAAAATTAAAAAAAGACAAGACCATACCGCCCTTTGTCAGGACAACATGGTCTTGCTCATTATCTGCTAAGATAGCAAGCAAGTTCTATAAAAACAAATTTCTTTTGTTATTCTTCCTCGTCTGTATCGACAAATTTATACCCCAATCCGCGAACAGTCTGTAAATAATGTGGTTTATCCGGATTCGTTTCGATTTTTTTGCGAAGACGTACCACATGCATATCTAGCGTTCGCGTATTTACGTTTGAACTATAGCCCCAAACAACTTCCATAAGTTCCTCGCGTGTAATTTCCTTTCCGACATTTTGAAGAAAATACAGCAATATTCGATTTTCCAATATCGTCAATTCTATTTTCCGTCCGTCTCTTACCAAAGAATGTATCGTGGGATGGTGCTCTGTTTTACCAAACGTATAAACATCATTGTTTTTCGGCAAAAAGAACCGTACTTTGTTTTCAATCATGGCTACCAACACATCCATATTAAAGGGTTTCGTAATGTAATCGGTTACACCATAGCTATAAGCATCAATCTTGTCCACATCCTGCGACTTAGCCGTCATCATGATAATGATATTCTCAAAACCAGCTTTGCGGACAGATTCACATACATCAATACCTTCTTTTCCCGGAAGCATCCAATCAAGGAGAACCACATCAGGCTTCTCTTGTAGTATTTGCTCTTCAGCTTCCAAGCCATTAGCTGCCTGAAGAACCTTATATCCTTCTGTTTGCAAGCGGTGTGCTACCAAAAAACGCAAATTTTCGTCGTCTTCTATTACAGCAATCGTGATATCTTTACTCATAATATTATTTAGTTCTTTTTGGTCCTAGCGGCAAGAGTAATGTAAACGTAGTACCTTGACCTGGCATACTATCTACTTTAATCTCTCCCCCCATGAAATCTACAATTTCCTTGCAGAACGCTAAACCTAAACCAATGCTTCCTTGTTGATTGAATTGGTTCTTTACTCTATAAAATTTTTTAAAAATACTATTAAATTCCTTTTTATTTATGCCGATCCCTTTATCTTTAAATTTTATAACAAAATTTTTCTTGTTTTGTTGTACATCAATATGTAGGAACTTGCGTTGCGGCTCTGAATATTTATAGGCATTATCAATCAAATTTTGAAACACACTCAACAAAAGCGTTGTATCCACGACCATATTGTTTTGGACATCGATGGCATAGGAAAAGTTTAAATCAGCATATTTTAATCTCACTGCTTCAAAAATTGGTTCGCAAAACTCTTCTACTCCCACCTCTTCTTTATTAGGTTTGATAGATTTATTTTCAATTTGTGCAAATGATAATAACTTATTCATCAAACTGTTTAATTTATCTGCTTCCTGGTCCAAAATCTTCCCATACATACGTTGCTCCTCTGCCGACAACTTCTCGCTGCTCTGAATATTGTTTCCCGCAATCTTGATCACACTGACTGGTGTTTTAAACTCATGGGTTAGATTATTGATAAAATCATATTGTAATTGAAACAGTCTACTGTTAATAGTTACATTCCGATAAATCAGATAGGCAATCAAAATCAATATAAGGTATACCGCTGATATGCCAAGGCTAACCGGAAAAAACCGTCTGTTAATTTCTTTGTTAAAAAACTCCTCGGAACTTGTATACTGCAATTTATAGTCGGACAATGCCCCCGGAAGGGGAAGTTCCGTCTGGAGATAGAAATGCTGATCGCTCACACTACCCGATACAATAGGTAATATCTCTATTTTTTCATATAAATTTAAAGCGACGTTTTTAATCTGAATCTTGCTTGGGTCAATTAAGAACATAAACATATCCTGATCATAGGCTACAACGGTCGTGTCAGGAGCAGACATCATACGTTTGTATACTAGTAGATCAGCAATACGTGGAATATTCATGTAGGTCACCTTTCCAGGATTCAACGTATAAAAAACCCGATAGATATCGTTGTCCGACATACTGGTCGATTCATTTACCCGATCGAGAAAACCAACAAACTTTAACACCATCGTATTAAAGTCATCTATATAAGCTCGTGTCAGTGTATTTTCAGGACGTTGGGCAATAAGTCTATTGTCTTTATCTAAATGAAAGGACGTTATACTTTTTGGATAAACCAGTAAATGATTATATTTAATCCCAGTCTCTATAGAATCAGAGTTGGTAATGGTGATATCGTAAAATAGCACGCGATCAACAAAAGCATATTTTCGAATCACATCACTGACGTAAGATGCCGCTTTTACAGAATCCAAATACCCCTGATAATACGATATCTCTGGAATTTTGTCATTAAAGAACTCATGAAAGGGTTGTACCGAACGATCGAACACCTCTACTTTTCTATTATTGAATTCTGTTTCAATAAAATTTGCTATCATAGATCGTGCAGCGAACATAGCGACACCAAATAACATCGTCACCAATATTACAAAGGCAATCAGCAACCCAAAGTTCTTTCGGTATTTAAGCTGGTTATACGCCATGCTGCTTATAGATACTTGTTCAAGAAGTCCTCTACTTCCTGATAATAGTTTATAATGTTTTCTTCACTTTTAAAGCGCCTTCCCTCCTCTTCTCTATATATATACTTAATCGGCACGTTATTGTTTTTCAATTTTTGCACAAATTGGTTCGCGTCTGTCAACGAACTAAATCTATCTTTTCCACCTTGTGCAAAAAGAACGGGAATCTTTACTTTATCCGCATGAAAAACCGGTGAGATTGCCTTAAACATCTCATATTCACTACTCGGATTACCGATTATTTTATAAAATAGGCGAACATACTGTTGATGATGAGGGGGAATTTCCCTGAAATAGGTAAAAAGGTTTGTATATCCCGACATCGAGATAGCGCACTTATAAAAGGAAGAGTTGTAGGTAGCCGCATGTAGCGCTGAATATCCTCCAAAACCACTCCCCATGATGGCGACTCTATTTTTGTCAACGATTCCTTGATGTATCAACCAGGTAACACCATCGATCATGTCGGCTTGTATTTTCCCTCCCCATTCTTTAAAACCAGCTGTCCAAAAATTCTTCCCGTAACCAGCCGAACCTCTGTAATTTAATTGAAAAACCAGATAACCCCTATTGGCCAGAAACTGTACCTCAGCATCAAAATTACTTGTTTCACGACGATATGGTCCATCATGTACCAACACCACTACCGGTAGCTTTTCCCGTTTTCCAATTAACGGATAAGTAAGATACCCATGCAATGTCAGTCCATCCCGGCTTTGAAAACTAACAGCTTCTTTCGGAGACAAAGTTGCCGTTGATAATTTCGGGTTCATTTCTTCCAGCAACTCCGCTTTATCATTCAAAACATTATAATGATAAATTCCACCGGCATGCACATCGGTATAAATTTTAACAATCCAATGATGCATACTCGTATCGGTATCCAAAATATCCATAGATTGGTTATCAAATTTAGCCGATAACTTATCAAAATATTGTTGAAAGGTCGGATCGAAGAAATGCCTTTTCACCTTGTTAATCGTATATTGACTATAGATAAGCTCCTGCAAATGTTCGGAATACCCAGCCGATTCCAGATCTACTTCCTCGTTTTCAAATATTAATTGCTCTTCTTCTCCGTTAGACACATTATATTCCACCAACGAAAGTCGATCTCTGTTGTGGTTAGACAAAGCATAAATATGGGTATGGGAATCTTTTACAAATCCCAAAGGTCTTATTGATGTTTGGTAATCTGTATTAGCGACCTCTTGAAAAGGCATATTTTCATCAGCTCTATACAAAATGCTTTCCTGTACACTATCATTGGTCATGGCCAACCTCACTTTTCCGTCTGGCGAAGCAAACCATTTAGAAATGTTACCGGGGTTACGTGTTAACAGCTGCGGGGCGGAACCATCTACAAAAATTTTATACAGATCGAATGTCGTCGAATCTCGATCGTTTAAGGTAGCAAGCAAATAATTACGATGGGTTGTGTGTGGCGCTAGCCAGCGAAGTTTGGCTTTCTTCACGGGCAATAACAGCGTGTTTTTTTCGGAATCGACCGAGATACTATATATGCGTAAACTATCTTGCGGTGAATGACTATTGGAATATACAATCAACGAATCGGAAGCCCAGAAAAAATACTGAACATTCATATCCGATTGATAGGTAAGTTGCTTTGATTTATTTTTGTCCTGCAAATCCAAAACAAAAATATTCTTACAGTGGTCGTCTATTCCCAAATAAGCAATCCTATGACCATCCGGTGATATTTTGAAACTACTTTTTTCGGGCTTGACGAAAAAATCTTCAATGGGGATTAATTTGTTCGTACTTTGTTTATTTCCACATGAAACTGAAACAACAAACAAACACACAGCAAATATCCAAAGCAAACATCTAAACATATTCCAATCCTATTGCAATTTCAAATATTGTTATTTTTTTATAATAATAGGCTATGTGCAACCTTATTTTTACACGAAAAGCACTTCTATTTCCTAACCGGTTAATCCTTATTTTTCATCTACTTACGGCAGGCAGGCTCATCACGAGTTACGCATCACGCATTACGCATAATTTGTTATCTTTACGGATGATTTTATATAACATCTCTATTATTATTGAGGATCGTAGTCACGATCAAGTTGTTAATTGGCTGAAGTCCCACTTACGCACAAGCACCTACGAAATAAATTTTTTGAAAATGTTGGATTCTCCACACGAAGGAACCACCTATTGTGTACAACTTTTGGCTGCGGACGATACTGTAATCTTTAAGTTCCAAGAAGATGTAGTAGCCGAAATGCAGACCTATTTGACTGCCCATCACCCCGAGAGAGCTTTCATTTTTGAAAGCAAGATGCAATATCTATCGTTAGAATAACGAATTAAACAAGGCGTTAATCTATCTCTTTATCCAGTCGCTCTTGGTAAGCTGGGTTATAAACGATTTTGGGTGAAAGGTAATGCAATAACACCAAGCGAGAATATCGAAGGTTAAAAGGTGCAAAGATCAATATGGCCGCAAAAAGAACAGAAACATATACCCAAGGCGATTCACTTTTCGTCAACATAGCGGTTGTTAAACCTAACGTAACCACCTCTCCTACGGAAAAAGCATAGCTCACGTACATAGCCGCATAAAAGTATCCCGGTTCTACCTCAAACTTTAATCCGCAATGCGGGCAATGCTCATGCATTTTCTGCTTTTTAAAGCCGTATACGGGACCCTCAAATACCTTTCCAACTCTACACTTCGGGCATTTAGACTGCACCATGGCAGTAAACCTAGAAGTCGCCATATAATTAGATTTGTTCTCCGAACGGTGAAACCTTTTTCGAATTATTCTTACGATATTTTTTATACCATAAAAAACCAATTCCTATGGCAATCAAATAGGGAATAGCCAATAGGAAGAGGATGCCGTCATTCAGACCTTTTCCCTGTGTGTTACCGTTAGCGGCACTATTCTCCGCGTTTAAGGAACACATAGCACATTGGGCTGATACGTCAGTATAGCACAAGATACTCAACATAGCTACAGCGAGTATAACCAAAAAAGGCGTCCATTTTGAAATCATATACAAAAATACCAAAATTTTATGGTTTAGTACAATTTTGAAAGGAATGAAGAAACAATCCATGACATTACACTGTAAACCGTGTTATCACGAATAATCTATAATAGAATTTTTTACATGTATAATCTTATTTTTCAAAAACAACATCTGGTTATTGTTTGATCGATCTAAAAGATGTAAATTAGTATCATACACCACATAAAACGAATATTATGAAAGCCGTAGAATATAGATTACCAAAGGAGTTTGACAAATCATTTATTGTATTCAAAGAGCAAGGTCTATACTTTCCTTGTCCATGGCATTATCATCCGGAATATGAGTTTGTTCTGGTTAACAAAAGTAGCGGCCGTCGTATGGTTGGGGATCATATTGGCACCTTTTTAGAGGGAGACCTCGTGCTCATGGGACCTTCTCTCCCACATGTATGGGTAAACGATCAAAAATACTTTGAGAAAGAAAATACAGAAACTGCTGATGCCGTAGTTGTACACTTTTTGAAAGACTTCTTAGGCGAAAACTTTTTCAATTTACCTGAGAGTGAACCTTTAAAAAAAATACTTAACCTTTCCAACAGAGGATTGGTTATCTTGGGGCACACACGTTATCAGATTACAAAAATTATGAATGCCATGCCTCGCCAAAATGGGTTGAAACGACTTTCCTCACTTTTCGAAATATTTGATATTCTTGCTAATAGTTCGGAATATGAGCTCCTTGCCAGTCCATCCTATATGGAAAACACGAGAGATATGTATTCCGATAGGTTCAGTAAAATAACGGAATATATCCTGCGTAATTTCCATCGGGACATCACACTTAAAGAAGTCGCTGACCAAGCCAATATGGCGACTACAACGTTCTGCAATTTCTTCAAAGAGCACTTTAGGATGACATTTGTAGAATACCTTAACGCTATACGTATTGGTCATGTGTGCAAGCTTTTGGCAGATAGGGATAAAACGATTATATCGGTAGCCTATGAATGTGGTTTCAACAACTTAGCGAATTTCAACCGGCAGTTTAAAAGGCTTAAAGATATGACGCCAAAAGAATATAGAAAGGCGTTGGAAGCAGAGCCGATGATTGCTTAAGCATTCAATCCACCGTCCAGTAGGATATTTTCACCGTTGATATATTCACCAGCTTTCGACATTAATAAGACAATTAATCCTTTAATATCATCTGCATTGGCCATCCTGCCCAATGGCACTTTCTTACAATAATTAGCAACAAACTGTTCAGGTTGATTGTTAAACAACCCGCCTGGGCTGATACAGTTAAATCGTATATTTTTACCGACCAACATCTTGGCCATATAACGCGACAGATTGATCAATCCAGCATTATGAAAAAAGTAATCCGCAGGCAAATCACCCATTCCCGTTGTTCCTTCATAATTGCTCAAGTCAGGTCCTTTCATCCCCATCATGGACGCGATACTTACCACACTTCCTCCGCCTGATTGCATAATCAAATCACTTAATTCTCGCAGCAAAAAAAACATACCCGTCGCATTCGAGCGCATAGACGCTTCAAACTGTTCGATAGGTGCATGGTATCCCTTAACGGGACGAGAAACTGCATTGTTCACAAAACCATCCAATCTGCCGTAACGCACCAAAATATTGTTCTTTAATGCCAACATCGATTCGTAGTCGTCCTGATCGACTGCCATAGCATGAACATCCAAGTCCTGCTCCCTGAACCCCTTCGCCGTAACCTCTGCCCGTTGCAAATCACGGGATGTAGTGATTACCGTAGCCTCCGCTTCCGCAAGACCTTCGACAATACACTTACCGTAGTTGCCCGATCCACCGGTAACAACAATGACCTTATCTTTTAAACTCAATAATTCTTTTACGTTCATCTTTTACAATAAAATTGTTTTTCCTCCTTGCAAAAAGCTCTCCTGTGCCCCAATGACAACCCGCATCAATCGATGTGTCTTTTTAAAATCCAACCGAGGTTTTCCCTCCTGAACCGAACGAATAAACTCGATCATATTATCCCGAAACATGGAATAGGAATTACGGATATCCACTAGCTTCCATCCCTGTTGTCCGAAAAATGTCATTTGAAAAGTTCCGGAAATATGCTGGTAAAGATGTAACATAATGTCTGCTCCGTTTGCTAACCGCACATAGACTATTTCTTTATCTAGTTCGCCAATATGCTTTATACTGATGGGAATCGGATCATCTAAAACACTAAAAACAGCTTCCAGCAAATGTATGCCATATTTCTTCCAATCTTTTTTGCCCACTGCTGTTACGAGTTCGATTTTACCTAATGTTGCCAGTTCTTGTTTTGCTATCCGGCATTCGTTAGCGTATCGCATAGAAGAACAGGACATAATAAAACGACCTTGGGCAACGCCATCTGCAAACCAAGCTAAATCATTTTGTGAATAAGCCAATGGTTTATCAATGAAAACCGGAACACCAGCCTCTACAAAAGTTTTTGCCATCTGTACATGATTTTCCGGATCGTCGCGTCCTAAAATAACCGCATCCACCTCTCCTATCATATCTACTATATTATCGACAACATGTGTAATGCCGGATGAATGCGCTATACTTTCCGCAATCTTCCTTTCCTGACACCACACATGCGTGACTATCGCATCAGAAATACCTAATGTATCTTTATTGGCTTCTAAATAGGAGGCAACCGCCGGATACCCTATCCTACTAATTTCATCCCCGTCAAATTGACCATTGATAATGGATGACCATGAATAAGGATGGGCATTCCCCTCACTCATACCAATTATTCCCAACTTTATCATAACCAACCCTTTCTATCCCATTCTGCGAGATTTAAAAATGAAGGATCGGGATATTGTATATTCTTTGATCGTACAAAAATTTCGGTTGAAAGTTCATCCCCTTTAAGATTATCAATACTGGCATGCAAATATTCCTCTTTATCAATCCCGACTAATACACTAGATACTTGCGGGTGCTTCAAGGCAAACTTGGTAGCATATTCCGGAAAATTACGAAAATGTGTTTCGGCAATAGTCCGATAAGCTTCTAAATGGTTATCTACCTCTTTCAATGCTTCATGCATCTTAAACTTGCGTTCTGTCAGCATACCCCGCATTAACACGGAGCGGACAATAATACCTACACCTTTCTCGCTAGCATTTTGAAAACAATCACCGTGCGATTGATCCATGAGATTGAATGGTAGTTGGATCGCATCCCAAATACCTGATTGTATCGCTTTAGCGGTCTCTTGCACTTTGTAGACCGATACCCCGATATTTTTAACATGACCTTCGCCCTGTATTTCCAAAAACACACGAATCACATCTTCATTTTGGAGGATATCCATATCCGCATAATGTACCATGAACAAATCCACGTAGTCCGTTTTCAAATTCTTCAAACTGACTTCCAACGATTCATGAACAGTAGCCTTCAATTCCCCATAGGAAGGAATATTCCCTTCTTCATTTTTAAGATGCACACATTTAGTCGCTAAAACAACTTGATCACGAATACCTTGAAATGCTGTACCCATCAGCCGCTCACTTTCTCCATAATGTCTTGCTGTGTCAAAGAAATTAACACCTAATTCCACTGCTTTCTGCAAAAGTCGGATAGCCGATGCTTCATCAGGCATCTCGTGCGCTCCCAAACCATAGGGCATTCCTATTTCCACTCCACCAAAAGCAATTTCGGAGACAGCAAGACCAGTTCGTCCTAAAATTCTTCTTTTCATCCTATCTATTCTTCTAAATAAGATTTTCCTTTATCACCCAGGGTTTTACCAAATGTTCTCACCATATCCCTACAGTAGTTCGTCAATCCAACCACATCAGCTCCCGTACTCACAAAATGATACCCCATATCCAAAAGCTCCTGCAAATTTGCGGGCGAACCTACCGTTCCTGCAAATTTTCCATTTTTTCTTGCTACCTCCGCCACACGCTTGCGTGTTTCTATTAAAAACGGATGATCCCATTGTCCAGGTGCACCTATCCCTTGACTGAAATCACCAGGTCCGAAAAAAAGCATATCAAAACCTTCCAGTTGAGCAATTTCTTCCAGTTCATCCAAAGGCTCGGGATCTTCAATCTGCAGCACAACAAAACGTTCGCGGTTAGCTGTTTCCAGATAGGCATTGAAATCCATCGCCGTGTAGGCACCGTCCGCATTTCCGCCGTCGATAGGGCGTTTTCCTTGCGGATGAAACCGTACCGTATGGATTATTTTTTTTGCGTCTTCTACGCCCATAACATGAGGAACCATGATACCCGTAGCATCCAATTCCAAAGGTTTAATATAATCACTGTAAGCCCCTCTAGAGACTCTTACCATCAAGTCTGTATCATGCGCTTTTGTCGCCCAAACATGGGAAGCGATAACCGACCAATCTTGGCCGATATGCTCCAAATCTACCCAGATACAGTCGAATCCACTGATAGCAGCTATTTCCACAGATTGTGTGTCTTTTAGATTAATCTTAAAGCAACTTGCTGTTTCGCCTGTTCGCAATTTTTGTAATACCTTACTTCTTCTCATCATCTTATTTTTTCATTTTCATTACCCTCGTTTTTCGGTTTCAAACGGAACAACAGAAACGCACAAACAATCATGCTTAACGCCGCTACTTGAAAGATAATATTGAGGTTAACCTGTCCATCTCGTAAAGCACCTGCCACATAGATACCTACACCGCCGACGATACAACTACAGAGATTTAAAAATCCATAACCTGTAGCAAGATACCGCTTATCGGCTATTATTCCCAAGATAGGCATCATATTCGCGTCAATGAAAGGCCGTGTCAGTGCGTATATCAGAAAACCACCTACCGTAGCCCATAAGATTGCTGTGTAACTTGCTATAAATATAGCCGGAACGGCAATCAAAAAACCAATAGCCGGCAACCATATCCGGGCTTTATCGTTTGTCTTCGACCACCAATCTGCTATCGCTCCGCCTAAAATCACTCCAATGAGCATCACTGGAAAAAAATACGCTGTAGAATACAATCCCGCTTCTGTCTGTGAGAGATTGAACTGTTCTTTATAATAAGTCGGCAGCCAGCCATTTATCATCCAACTGATAGCACCCGCCAGTCCCCATATCACCACAACCATTACAAACGCACGATTACGAAACAGACTTCGAATAGCCAATTTAAAATCTATTTCTTCTGGTATTTTATCCGCGTCAACATCTACGTTAACGGATACCTTCTTGCGGTCTTTCAATAAGAAGATCAAACTCACCGCATAGATCACGCCGATAACGCCAAAAATATGAAAAGCATAATGCCACGTATGTGTTTCAGCAATCCAACCACCAATAAACCCTAAACTTTGTCCGATCATCACTCCACCTACATGCAATCCAACTGCGGTAGATTTTGTCCTGTCCGAATGCCAATCCATAATTAAAGCCATTGCTGCCGGTATATAAAAAGCTTCACTAATGCCCATCAATGCCCTTGCTGCTAGCAAATATTCAAACGAAGTTGCTAAAGAAGTTAACCACGTCACTAATGACCAAACAAATAAACTACCGATAATGACGATGCTTCGATTAAAACGGTCAGCAATATAACCTGCTATTGGACTAGTAAAACCATATACCCATAAAAAAACGGAGGTCAACAATCCAAACTGTGCGTCTGTCATTGGTATCTCTTCAATAATGCTGCTGCGCATCGTGACAATCATCATGCGATCCAAATAATTGAGACAGCCTATAATACATAGAAGTCCAACAAGTAACCAGGGATAGTATTTTCTATTCGTCATCTTCTCCTCTTTTCAATACCATATATGCCGCCATAGCGTGAAAGTCGCTATTATAATTTCCACTTTTAATGTTACGCATCGTTTCATACATATCCGATACCATCTTCTGGTCGTTGTCATCCGATTTCTGTGCTAACGCCATTGTAACGTGAGGAATCGCCTCGGCATCCCGAAACATAGCAAACAATTCCTTTTTTAGCTCGCTTTGTTCGTTAACCGGTTGATTTTCTGGATAGGCAATCAACAACGTCGCTAACAGATTACTCCGTAAAGCAGTGTTTAGATCCTTCGTCTGCATCCAAGTCTTCAACTGGACATATTCATTTTCTGCTAATGGACCGATATATCGGAGGATAAAGGACGTCACATGCATTTCCAGTTCTGGTAGCTTATTACTTACCAAATCTCGGATAAGCATATTCTTTACGGTTTGCTTTTTTCCCTCTGATCCTAACGCATAGTTCCAAAGCGAATACAACCGGAAGGAACTTTCTAGACCTGCTGGTAGATCCTGAACCACACCGACCTGTAGCTTTGCTAGTGTCTCGATGGCATGAAGCCTATCTTCGCCCTCGGCATTACGATAGGCCGCCATAATCTTATCTATCCAATATTGTTTGTTTTTCTCATCTGTCGCTGATTGAACCAATACTCGCCAAATCCCTATACGATACTTGGGAACATGGCCATACTGTTCCTCTTCTTCTAAAAATTCAACCCGTACTTCATCCAGATAACAATTCTCCCATAATAGAAATTCAGCTACATGAACCTTTACCCATTCCTTTTCAGAATATAAAAGTGATTTTAAGTCTGCTAACGCCATTTCTTTACTTTGTCCTATGCTGCATAATGGAATACCGATCAGTAGGAGTAAACCCATTTGAAATCCCCTCATATCTTTTATATAGTCTGTTTCTCTAAAAATGTATTATGGCCCTACTACTTACCGGACTGATTCGTTGACCGTCTTTAAACGTGGCTGCACGAACTGTTTTTTGTACAGGCACCTCAAATGGACCTTCGAACTGATTTGATTGCGTTGTGGGTTCACTGC
Organism: Sphingobacterium corticibacterium; assembly: GCF_004208525.1. GTDB lineage: Bacteria > Bacteroidota > Bacteroidia > Sphingobacteriales > Sphingobacteriaceae > Sphingobacterium > Sphingobacterium corticibacterium. Next base: position 120,591 of record NZ_SGIT01000002.1, read on the forward strand.
CATCCAGTGTATAGTATATTTCCGGTTGATAGCTATCTGTTAACAGGTTGACGGTTGACTTGTTATGGTCCACCTGGTCTGTAACCTCGAAATAAACCTGGTATGCACTGCGGGAATAGTTAATCCCTTTCTGCTCATAGCGTCTATATTGTTCCTCCATGCGTCTTTTAAAGTCTTCCCAATTCTTCCTTTCCGGATTACTCCATGCAATCTCGGCCAATGCTGCACCTCTGGGATAGGTCATATACTCATTTTTGTCTGATGAATGAATGAATTCGCTCCACAGATTTCCCTGCACGCCCAACACATACTTTTGCTCTTCGGTTGTAAGCTCTTCCGGTACAGGTTCATAGCCATATACTTTCCGCAGTGGTACATGCCCCCAGATGGCAAAGGGCTCCAGATAGGGCTCACCTTGAAAATAATCAAAATACATGTGTGAGGTCGGTGTCATCACCACCGGATGCCCCATCTTCGCTGCGGCTATCCCACCTTTCGTACCACGCCATGACATCACCGCTGCATTAGGCGCGAGTCCACCCTCCAGTATTTCGTCCCAACCAATAATCTTTCTTCCCTTGCTATTCAAGAATCTTTCAATTCGGGTTATAAAGTAACTTTGTAGTTCGTGTTCGTCTTTAAGGCCTTCTTCCTTTATGCGCTTTTGACAATGCGGACAGGCCGACCAGCGTTTTTTGGGTGCTTCATCGCCTCCAATATGGATAATTTCACTTGGAAAAAGTTCAATCACTTCTGCGAGTACGTTTTCTAGAAAAACAAACACTTCTTCTTTTCCCGCACAATAGATATCTTCCTGTATCCCCCATTTTTCCGGTATCTGAAAGGGACCGCCCGTGCACGACAGATCCGGATAAGCCGTCAAGGCTGCAAGCGAATGACCGGGAAGTTCAATTTCAGGAACGACAGTTACATAACGATCTTTAGCATAGGCTACCACCTCTCTGATCTCTTCCTGTGTATAAAAACCACCGTGGGGATTATGATCGATATTGTTTCCCGGCTGGAAGTTTGTTCCCGACCGCCAGGCACCCACCTCGGTCAATCGAGGGTATTTCTTTATCGCTATCCGCCATCCATGATCTTCGGTCAAATGCCAGTGGAACACATTTAGCTTGTGCATGGAGAGGTAGTCGATAAATTTCTTGACATATTCCACCGAATAGAAATATCTTCCCACATCCAACATCAGCCCTCGCCAGCCAAAACGGGGCTGGTCGAAAATGCTCACCGCAGGAATGGATACCCAAGAACCGCTCACCTCCGTGGGGAGGAGTTGGTAGATCGTCTGGATACCATAAAATATTCCATTCGCTTTAGAAGCTTGGACGACGATATCTTTATTGGTAACGAAAAGTCTATAACCTTCATCGCCCAACGTATCGGATGCAATTTTTAAAAGGATGGATTTCCCTTTTTCATCAGGCTTGCCTCTTTTGATAGTCAGTCCGGTACGGTCATATACCCCCTGTACGAAAAGATCTGCCAGTTTCCGTAATTCCTCGTTCTTATCATCCACCTTGACAGTGACGTTCCCGTCCAGTTTGAAATCCCCGTCTTGCTCCTCCATGTGCAAGGGCTGCGGAATCAGTGATAGTTGCTGATCGGATTCCTGCGCATCCGCTTTAAAACAGAAAAAAATAAATACGATGAAATAAAAAATCTTTGTCATATCTGCTATTTATCTTACAACGCCTACTGTATCCTTGTGAATTTGTTTATTTCTTCTTAAACACCGGTGCCGGTTTTTCAGTCACACTGGGTGAACTCCCTTCAATCACAGGCCATCCATCCGTCCAGGTTACCTTATCCAGCATCAGTACCCTTCGGGTGGCCCCGCTAGAAACTTTCGCCTTTTCTTTATCTATTGCATGGTATATAAACCAGTCGGTACCTTCATCATCGGCGATCAAGCGCGCATTGTGGCCGGGACCGGCATACATGTCGTTACCTTGCAGAAATAATGTCCCATTTCCACGTTCCCGGATATCCTTTCCGTCTTTGTCTAGATAGGGTCCGGCGAGCGTCGTGGACCGGGCAATCCGGACATGGTAGGTACTGGCTGCTCCGTCACAGCAATGCCCCCTTGACCCAAAGAAATAGTAATATCCGTCCCGTTTATGCAGCACCACCGCTTCGAAATCTCCTGCAGCGATCTTAAACTTTTTACTCAGATCTGGGACCGATTTACCGTCTGCCGACAGCTCTATGCCATACGTCCCTTGATTGGATGCATTACTATAGCTTCCCCAAAACAGATACTTCTTTTCTCCTTCTTCCCAATACAGCGGATCGATGGAATTGGGCACACCGATTTCACTGGTGAAAAACAGTTTACCCTGATCCGCAAATGGCGCAGCCGGACTGGGGGACGTGGCCAGACCTATCGCGGGATTGGCATCTGCCCATGCGGAATAGGAATAATAAAGATGATACATGCCATTGACTTTGGCGAGGTCTCCCGCCCAAAGCGAGCTTTCCGCTGCCCTTTCTTTTTTCCACGCCGGCTTGGATATAAAAGCATCGCCCACGATCGTCCAGTTCACCAGATCCGTTGACTTCAGTACCGGCATCAGCCGGTGGCCTTTGCCGTCACCCCAATCGTCTGACGTACCAATGGCATAAAAAATGCCGGTACTGGGATCCCGGGCAACCGTCGGATCAGCTAATATCGGCTCAAAAACCGGATTCGTATAATTGCCCGAAACCTCTTCTTTTGGTTCCTCTTCCGGCTCGGGCGGCTTTTCCTCCTTGTTATCCGGACTGCTGCCTTTTGCACATCCTATAAGGCAGGCCGTTATGGCAAGCAATATGCCATATTTCAAATGTCTATTTCTCATGGTATTTATTAAAATTTAGTATAAAACTTCTGGAATGCGTTCGTTTACTTACCCTTTTGAGGTCCCACTTCCAAAATACTACCTGCAATGTACCGTGGACCATCGTTTTGATTATAATAATAAACGACCAAAACCCTATTCTTGTCCAACTGTACAGACCAAGGATAACCAATATCCCAACTGCCACCGTCCTCCCGGATTACAAATTCCTCTGCCGTAGCAAAATCGGTACACTCTGCATTTAAAATCCGGGCACGAATGCCAAAAGGTTGATGTCTGTATCCATAAACCACAAAAACGCGATTATCCGGTAATCGCATCGCCTGTAAAGGATGCCCTTTAAATCCCATGCTTTCCCATTTGAAGGTTTTTCCGCCATCAGTAGAACGTGCGATACAAGCTTGATCATCATACCTCGCCGTGCGCATAAATGCCACGATATCCCCTTTTGGCGTTTCATAAACCGAAGTTTCGTTGAACGAGATCTTGTCATCCTTAGCTACCACACCCGAATACGTCCAAGTCAACCCTTTATCATGAGAGATCAATAAGTAGTTGGATGTTTTGCCCGGGCGATCGTGCGCAGCCACTACCCACAACACACGACCATCTTTTGTTTCGTACAACGCTCCGCGATTATAGGCCGACATGGGCTGTCCGAAGGGGTCATAATGTCTCTCATCCGGAACGTTGACTGGATAATGAGGACCTTGCCAGCTCTTCCCTTTATCGGTTGATCGCATGACGTACCCACCTAGAAAAGTAAAACCACCTGAATTAAACAATGGCTTTTCTGGAACTTCTAAACTTTTATCAACAGTTGTCCAGCCATAGCTGGCACAAAGCAGTGTACCGTCTTTCAACTGAATCATACAGGGATCTTGCGACCCACCAAATGCATGGGCGTAGAGTAATTCTGGGGATGTAGACCATTGCTCACCGTCTTTGGATTTTAAGGTCACCAGATAGCTATTATGATCTACATGTGAAATCTTCTCTGTACCGAATATACGACGATTGGGAGCCTGCCTGAATGCGACAAGGAATTCACCATCTTTCTTTTTTATGACAGAAGGAAAAGCATTATAAAACAATGTGTCTTGATAAACAACGATATCCTTCACTTTCTTTATGGTACTAGATTGTGCAAAACCTAATTGCGAAGAAAGCAACATGCCCAGGGCTAATCCGACTATTCTATTTCTTTTCGTCATGTTCAATATTATAATATTCAATAGATATTAATACCCATTAGTTTGTTCAACCAACGGTTCCAAACTTAATACTTGTTCCGAGATCGGGAAATATTCCAAGTGTTTCTGGTTAGCCCTTCCTTCTAAGGTAGGCACTAATTCAAATGCTTTATGGAAACGAACCAAATCCCACCAGCGTTTACCCTCAAACATCAATTCCAATAATCGTTCTTGCAGTATAGCTTGATCGTTCTGTACATTGCTGCCATTTACAAATTTATTGGCTTCATAAGCAGCCCCGTAGGCTCTTTGTCGCACCAAGTTCATTTCCGTGGAAGGATCTTGGCCCAATCCATTTTTCGCTTCCGCTTTCATCAACAATACATCCGCATAACGGTAGATCACAAAATCACTTGTGAAATAACGCACGCCAGAAATTAATGTTCCTCTGCCTTTTATGATTAAGGTCGGATAGAATCCAGGCGCTGGCATATCCAATACCGAAGCTGCTTTTCTTAAATCTCCATCTTTGAATTGATTCTTAGCCAAATCTGTTACCGTCCAAACCATACCACCTGAAGTTTGGCCAATGATCTCATTGGTCGTTGGATCTATCTCATTTGGCAACCGGGAAGAATATAGATTTGCGAAGTAATTATTCCCAATTTCAAATTCCTTATTCCCAATAGCCATTATCACTTCATTGTTATTCTTATTTCCATATTCGAATAGATCAGCATAGTTAGGTAACAAAGAAACATCTGCCTTAGCTACTTCATCACAAGCTGTAAGCGCTGTTTGGAAGTCAGCATTTCCACCACTTAACCGCTTGGCAGTCCATAAGTATACATCAGCCTTCAATGCCTGGACACCTGCTTTAGACCAGTAGTTTCTACTTTTGATAAAACTGTAGCTGGAAAACAGCGCATTCGCTTTTTCCAAATCATCTTTGATAAGCGTGAAAACTTGTTCTTGAGATGATCTGGCCTTTTGGATTACATCCGGTTCTGCACCTTCTACCGGTTCTGTACGGATAGGCACTTCTCCCCAGGTTTTTACCAGCACAAAGTAAAGGAATGCGCGGGAAACATATGCTTGTGCTAAAAGATCATTTTTGTTCGCCTCGTTAGCAAACGAAATATTCGGAACATACTTTAAAATCAAATTTGCATCATTGATAGCCGAATAAACAGCTTGCCAGGAAGGACCAGCAGAAACGCTACTCAACGTATTTAGGTAATAACGATCGTAATCCAGGGTTCCACTCACTTTCCCCCATTCCATCACCTCACTACGAGCCTCTCCCCAGATGAATAAATTTAAACTTGCCAGACTACGTTGCTTGACATATAAACTTGTTAACCCACCTCTTGCATCATCTTCCGTTTTCCAGAAGGATTCATTGGTGATCACACTCGTAGGATCTAATTCTAAAGATGTATTACACGCTGTTTGAAAAGAAAGTAAAGCTGCTAATAAACCTAATTTTATGATTGATTTTTTCATCATCTTGTTTGCTTTAAATGTATTCATTAAAATGCTGCTTTCAGTCCAACGGAGAAATTACGAGGGATAGGATAACGACCTTGATCGGTACCTCCATCCTCTGGATTCAGACCTGTATATGTTGTGAAATAGTACAGATTGCTACCTGTCACATTCACACGCACATTTTTTAGTTTAAAACGTTCTGTCCATGCGGAAGGAATTTGATAAGCTAAGGTCACTTCACGTAGGGTCAGGAAATCCCCTTTCTCGTAGAACTCAGAATTGGTGGAAGATAAGTGATAAGCACTCCCTCTCCAGTAACTGTAATTGGCTGTTCCAGGTATATATTGAGGGCGCTCAGCCATATCTCCGTCTTGCTTCCATCCCTTGTCAATCATTTCCTGAGGAATATTTAAGTTTGGAGCCCACAGCCCACTTAGGAAGATTTTCGCATAGTTATAGATCGTATGCCCTTTCGTGTAATCCATACGCGCATAAAGAGAGAAACCTTTATAGTTTACAGAAGTAGAAAAACCTCCTGTTACCGTTGGATAAGGATTTCCGAGATAGGCTAAATCACGCGTATCCAAAGTATCATTACGATCTAAATCCGCGTAATTCACATCGCCTCCATATTTGGTCTTGTCGGCAAAAGGCATGGTTAAATCCATTGGTGCATTTGCAGCTTCGGCATCGGTACGATAGATACCATCTTGTTGCCAACCATAGAAGTCCCCTATGCGGCCACCCTCTTGCAATCCACCTTTCCAGGCATAATCGTTTGAAGCATTATCCCAGACATACACACCACCTACACGGTTATTCAATACGCCGTTGTCAGGTAATCTCAAGATTTTGGTTTTGGTTGTTGAGATATTGAAACCAACATTCCAGCCTAATTCAGAAGTTCTTGGTAAGATATCTGCATTCAACTCCAATTCAATACCCTTATTTTGAAGGCTTCCCAAATTGGTTGAAATGCTAGAAAATCCGGTTGATGGAGGTAAGGTCAAGTTCGTAATCAGGTCGTCCGTTCTTCTATTGTAATAATCGAATAAGATGTTGAACCGATTATCCATAAAACCTACATCTAGCCCGAAATCTAACGTTTTGGATTGTTCCCATTTCAAGTTAGGGTTAGCCAAAACGGTGTTCTGTACAGCAGATTCGTCCAGATAACGGCTACCCACGGCATAAGATCCCTGCGCGTGGAAATCTGACAATCCTGAAATATTACCATTTACACCATAACTAGCCCTTAATTTTAAAGTCGATAAGTAAGGCTGGGCGTTGACAAAGAAATCTTCCTTATGCATATTCCATCCTACGGAAACTCCAGGGAAAAACCCCCAACGGTAGTTGGCACCTAGGTTAGATGCCCCATCATATCTTGCCGTTAAGGAAAGCAAGTATTTTTGCGCATAATTATAGTTTAAGCGAGAGAAATACCCTACCATAGCAAATATGGTTTCATTTCCATTTACGGAAACAGGTGTAGAAGATGCGTTCAAAGTAGGGATCAAATCCGTTGCTGCTCCTTGTCCGGATGCATTAAAGCCATATATATATCTTTGGAAGTAAGAGAAACCTCCCATAGCGTCGAAAGTATGGTTTCCATAGCTTTTTGTATAATTAGCAATTAGATCCGCTTGGGTCTGCATATTTTTATTGTAGGCAGATGATGCCGGTCGGGTTGTATTGACATTACCAACGCCATTCAAGTAAGCATGGGTAAACACATAATTATCACCCGTTACTTTGTACAGGGAAACCTGGGGTGAAACTGTTAATCCTTCAATTGGCTTCCAATCTGCAGAAAGTGCTAATGTTAAATTCTCCGTAGCCGCTTTATTGTCTCTTTTATTCAAATAATAAACCGGATTACCGGTGTTCCTAGCTTGTCCTGGAGCTAGCGTACCGTCTTCAAAAGTGTACTTGGCGGTTGGCGCTAGATTAGCTGCTCTAAAGAATAACTCCGAATCGCTATAAACAACATTATTGGTCGAATAACTGTACATCATCTTGCCATTCACCGTCAATTTATCGTTAACCTTTAAGTCCGAATTCAGGTTCGCTGAAATACGGTCATAGAAAGTTGTAATGGCGATACCATCGCTCTTCATGTAACCAATGCTCGCATTTACGGTAGCACGATCTGTACCGCCAGATACCGCCAGGTGGTGATCATGGGATAAACTATTTTGGAATAAGACATCCTGCCAATTGGTTTCTTGGAAGATAATCGTTTTACTGGGATCGGTCGGATCCTCCATCGATTGCCATCCCTCATTCAATTTATGCTTATTCGCATCCGTTAAATATTGTGTTGTAAAACCGGTATTATTGGTCAAGTCATTACCTGTACCAAAACCACTTGGTTGTGTTAACAGATTGATGGAACCCGGCACTTTACGCTCCGCTACCTGCGCACCGACTCGAGAGTAATAAATATAATCTCTAGCAGAAGCCACATCATACAATTTACCGACGTTAGAAGATGTCAAATTATACGAATATTCAACTTTAGTACGGTTCGCATCGCCAGATTTGGTGGTGATGATGACAACCCCGTTTGATCCTCTAGCGCCATAAATGGACGTGGAGGCGGCATCTTTCAATACTTGCATGGAAGCAATATCATCAGCATTGATATCGTTCATGTTGGAACGGATAACACCATCGATGATATACAAAGGACTAGCACCGTTCGGATTGTTAATGGATGTACCACCGCGAATAATTACCCGTGGTGCAGCACCCGGTTGCCCTGAGGTGCTTTGAACCCGAACCCCCGATACCGTTCCTTGTAAAGCTGATGCCGGATTGGCAAAAGAAACATTCTCCAACACCTTTTCATCCATTTTGGAAATAGCTGTTGTTAAAGTTTCTCTGGATTGCGTACCATAACCGACCACCAATACTTCCTCAATATTGGTATCATCATTTTCAAGGGAGATAGCTGCAAGTGTAGCACTAGATGCAGGCACTTCGATGGTTTTCTTTCCGATGGCGCTAATGACCAAAATACTTTGGTTCGAGTTTACCGCTAAGCTAAAGGTTCCATCTTCTCCGGTAGATGTTCCGTTTTGGGTTCCTTTCTCTGTAATCGTCACACTTGATACCGGGTTTTTATCCTGATCTACTACCTTCCCCGTAACCGTTGTTTGTGCATACGACAGGAAACTGGAACACACAAAAAATAATAGTAATGCTATCCGATTTAGATACATACTACAACTTATGTTATCCTCTTTATTGGACGATGATTTGCTTAATTTCAATTGTATATTTCTAATCATAATTGTAAGGGAGCTGATTATAAGTATTATTACATTACCAAATTTAGGCCTAAACCGCTCCTCAATTCTACTACTTTTATGTAGATTACCGATACAATATTTCAATTAAAAAAGCTCGATATCTTATTTTTATTGCTTCAGTTTAAATGTCGTGATCGTAGCCAACGAAATGATGGTTTCGTTGTCCTTGTCCATGTTGCTTTTAGCGATGGGCCTTCGTTTGTCCTGTATCCAAGATATGATTCTTGTTTGCAAGCGTGCTTCCACAATATGACCCGTTATCCTGTCTACAAACTGTTCTCTTTTGAACAATATTTTGCCGCCTCGTTCATTTAGATAATGATAATTAGACCCTCCTACACGCTGCGTTTCTTCCTTTGGGAGGAGGTCTTCTATTTTAATATCCCAATCCGAAAGCCAAGCCTCTCCGGACGACACAAGGTAACGATATGACTTTCCCATATGCACAGTGTCTTTTGCATAAAGAATATCAACATCTATGGTTTTCACACTAGGCAGATCGGTCGCACGTAAGGCTGGCACACGCACACTTTCTAGCGATTGCCAGCTGTCACCAGGTTGCAAACCATCAACAGGCAACAATGCGGAAATGATCGGCAAATCTGGCGACAACCATTGCGCATACCAGCCTTCGGCATGGACATCAGAAACTTTACCTTGCTTACTAATCATCATGGAAATAGATTGTTTTTTCCTATCCGAAGTCGGTTGATCAAACCATCTGAAATCCTGCACATCAATATCGGTATGAAAAGCATTTAAAACGGTATCGCTCTCTGCGGTTATTTTCAAATCCGCAGAAGCTTCGAAATAGGGCATGTCGGTGGTCGGTCTGGGCGAAAACATCCGGTATTTTGGATGGGCGATTTTGGATAGCGAATTTGCACCCGGAACGGCTTGTAGCCCCGTCACCGTAACTTCATAATGAAGCGACTTATCTCGTTCATAAACAGCTGGACGGATACCCCTGTCCGGCTTCATATATCGGAACAACTGCTGTAATATCTTTCCGTTGTCCGCCCACGGCCGGGATATGTTACCTGTCCAAGAACCGGCATCGCCGACCAATATTACCTTTCCTTTACCGGGGCGAACCATCACAATCCCCGCGCCGGACACAGACCGATCTGTATACGTACTGTCTGAATAAACATTCAATAAAACTTGTGGATTTTTTGCCTCCGGCAATATCTTAAGTGTACATCCCGCTCCATAATGAAATACCGGAACATCATAGAAATAGGGATGTCCCGATGGTATGACATTGTCCGAATAATGGGTATCGTCATTGTTCCATGCTAAACCAAACTTTCGTAGCAACTTTTTAACCTGGTTGGTTTCAAAAGATTCACTAAAACGATCCTCTACCATCGCATTCAACATCAGCATCAAACTTCCCCCCTCCTCCACGAACTTTTCTAACACAGAAATTTCTTGATCGCTGATCACTTTAGCGCCAGCTATTAATTCCGGGTTATCTGCCGCAAAAATTACCACGCCATCAAAACCTTTCAAAAGCTGCTCACTATATGGAGACCGGCTCATGGAAATCGAATACTCTTTGGAAAGGATAGTATAAGTATGGTCAAGTGTATTGGTATGCACAAAGTCATTCCAGCCATACCGGCCATCCGAATCCAACCAACTCCCTGTAACGATGTGATTACCCACTTTGGTCGAGGGCAAATTATGATGATAATAGTCGAAAAGAAGCTTTACATCCTTGTCATCATTATAATTGATGATTCCGGCCTGCTGTGCAAAAAGCCCCTGTAGGATCAAACTGACTAAAATTATACTTGCAAAAATTTTATACATAACTGTGGAGAGTGCTAAAGGTTTACATCTTTTTTACCGTAATCTCACGGGTTTTAATAGCTTTCCGGATATCGCCGGTAGATGTTTTATATTGAAAATCCGAATAAATCAGCAAAAACTTATCTTTTCCTGTCTGCAATAGCTCAGGATAGCCACAAGTTAGCGTATTTCCATCCACTCCTTCTAGCCAGGGCAACATTTCAAAGGGATCGGACCATTCCTCTCCTTCTTCATCCAACGCGATACGTATCTGTAAACCCGGCCTGCCAGAGGCCAACACTAAGGCTCCATTATCCAATTGTTTTAATTTGGGCAAGACTCCGGCTTTGGTAAAGGCAGTAGGTTTATTCCAACTTTTCCCTTGGTCAGTTGATCGGCTATAATACATCGGGCTACTACCCAAACCGTCGGTTGTCCGTATCACGGACAGATACGAACCATCCTGCAAGATCTCAAAAGCCGGCTCCGTCCATCCCAATGCATGCCTCTGTCCTCCTTTGGGATCTTTAATCGGATCATAGTGATAAGGGATACGCCCAATGAATGACCAACTTCTCCCGCCATCCTGCGATCGGTAAAAAGCGACGTCCGAAGACGGTACCGTTCCGTTTACAAATGTAAAGCCGGGATATACGCCTGCGACGATAGAACCATCTTTCTCTAGCTTCATATCACCCCACCACACGATCGGCAGTAAATCGTTGTCGGAATATCGAACCATATTCGGTTCGTTGATATCATTATGCTCCACTATCCATTCACTACGCTCCTTTGTTCGCCTCTGTATGTATACACCCTGCAGTTCCTTAGGTAGATCTTCCATTTTCCAAAACCTAAATGTACGTCCGTAAGCTTCCTTAACCGTAGCGATAGGCTCGGGTAGATGCAAGTCTTTCCTAGGCATAGCCGGTGGGGTATGAATATTGATATATTCACCATTCTTTAAGGCCAGTCCCCCTCCTATTGGCGGTTTATCCGCCTGCGTCCAGGTTTTGCCGTTGTCTTTTGAAACGGCGTATCCATGTCCTCCTTTTCCATAGCTTTCGGCATCATCATGTGCCATATTCCATCGGGCCACGATCTCCCCTTGATCGGACCAGTATAATCCGGGGAACTGAAAAAAGCCCCATTTATAGGGTTTATCAGCGACAGCGACTACGATAGGTTCGCCAAGATCTATTTTGAAACGGTTCTTTCCATCTTTCTGATAAACATATTCAGTTTTACCATACGCCGGGATCCCCTCCTTTAACGATGCCCCGTCAAAATCTATCCGATGATCCTGTACGTTGACAACGGCTTGTTGCGTACTACACCCCACCAATAAAAAGAACAACCCGTAAATAAATTTCACACTCATGTTTTTCTGTTTTCTGCTATAAACTATCTGTTCTATAAATCCTATCCTCGCTTGCCAATGCGAGTTTCATCTTTGCATATTGGCATAACGGTGTGGGCATTCTACAGCCTTTTCACCGTCACTTTCCTTACTTTAATTGCTTTACGTCTTTCACCTTCAGGCGTCCGGTGCCAGAAATCCGAATACACGACCAAAAAGCTATTGTCATCTACTTTCAGAAATCCGGTGTATCCACAGGTGAAGGTCTCGTTGGGCACCCAGGGCAGCATCTCAAAAGGTTCAGACCAGTCATCGGCATTGTTATTCAGCATGAAACGCAACTGTACACCGGGTCTGCCGGAGGCTAATGCCACGATCTCATTGTCCAGCTCCAGAAGTTTTGGCAATACACCGGCACCGGTAAATACTTTCGGTTTGGTCCAGCTTACTCCCTTATTTGTAGAGGTACTTACATACATGGGGCTTTCACCAAAGCCATCCTGTGTACGCAACACCGACAAAAACGTACCGTTCTTCAGTGCTGCAAATGCAGGCTCGGTCCATCCAAATGCTTTACGTTTATTGCCGTTAGGATCTAACATCAGATCAGGTTGATAAGGTATATTCCCTTGTTTAGTCCATGTTAACCCTAAATCCGTAGATTTATAAAAGGTCACGCCCGATGCGTCAATCCCTCCACCGGGCTTAGTTTCGTAAGTAGGGTATGTCCCTCTGTATATCCCATCAGACAATTCATGCATATCACCCCACCACACCACGGGAAAAAGATTGCCATCCGAATAGCGGGCTAGATTTGGATGTACCAAAGTACCCCGTTCGGCGACCCAAGCCGTTGTTCCACTCTTGATTCGGTGTTGATATGTACCTTGCACCTGCAAAGGCAGTTTATCGTATTCATAAATTCGAAAAAGGCGGTCATAGTTCGATCCGTCCTGGAAAGTGGCCAAGACAGGCGGAAGGTCAAGATCACCTACGGGAATGGCCGCAGGGGTGGAAACCGTAATACGATCTCCGTTACTTAACAATATTCCTCCACCCGTAGGAGCTCTTTCCACGCGTGTCCATGTCTCCCCTTCATCGCTAGATACCGCACTATTACCGCTCACTGCCTGGCCATAACTCTCGGCATTGTCGTGGCTCATGCTCCAGCTGACAGATATCTGCTGACCTGACAATGAGCGTCGTATACCGGGAAAATTGAAAAACCCCCAGGGTAATTCTCGGTCTGCCACAGCGACAATTACCGGCTTACCCAATTCTACCTCTAGCAGTTGGCGCCCGTTACGGATATATTTCACCACCTGCTCGTCGTAAGCAGGTATACCGGCTCTAATAGCCGCAATATTAGGACTTTTATTTTCTATCCATTCTAAGGTATCTTTTTCTGCTAGGGCAGATTCGCCTTTATCTCTAACCCGTAATTTTGTTGTATTTGCAGCTACGCCACCAATGTAAACATGTACATCCACCGTTGATCCGCTCGTTAATGAGGGTACCTTTACCGAAATAACATCCCTGCGAACTTCCAATACCTCCGCAGAAACATCACCAAACTTTACCTGTACATTTCCCGGGTTGTCTCCAAACCCCCTACCTTGCACCTGTACGGTGCTACCCGCTTCTGCCACATTGGGCAAAATAAGTTTGACAAACAGGCCATTTTCGTCAACCTTTACATCCGGATCTTCTGTTTTCTTTGCGCATGATGGCACGCCCAAAAGGACGAACATACATAGCAAGTTCCATAAAATAGTGTTCATATACGTACTTTTTATTTTACAATTTATTCTACGGTCGGCTGAAGTTATACAATATCCCTGTATGATTTCCCTTTATGTCGGGAACAGTCAGATCGGTACCGCTACCCTCCACCTGCCTCAGATCATACGCAGCGATTAGATTGGGGGTTTCCTCCGTAACATAGGTCTCCATATCCTCTTGAATTTCAGCGAAGCTCAAGGCTTTATTCCAGAAACGCAAATGCGCGATCTCACCAGTAAACGTCTGTCCAGGATTACCTGCCACCGATGCTTTATGCCCCCCGACAGCTAAATCAGCGATATTGGTAGTTGACAACACCGTAGCAGGGAGCGTTCTTGAACCTATGGACACACCATCCTTATACACGGACATTGCTTTGTTTGCGACATCATAAACTGCGGTAATATGCGTCCATATATTTACAGAAATAGAGGGAACATTTATGGCATAGGTAGCCCCCTGGTAGACCAAATCCGGATAAATATTTCCTGTGTTGCCTAAAAGTGCTAATCCATAACCTGTATTTCCATATTCTCCATAGTCAGCGACAGCGGTATAACGCTTTGCGAAAATCCGCTGTGTCGCGGCAATAGTGGGAGTTCGCACCCAACATGTAACCGTAATAGCCTCATTTCCGGCTATATCAAAATCAGCATGATGGGGAATACGCATATATTGGCCGCTAATAAATTCCAATCCCTCTACGACATAAGCTTCAGCAAATGGCAGTGTAGCATAGTCGGTATAAAACGTATCTATGGCGTTCTCTACAGGAACATACCCTGTTCGATACTCTAGATTGTCTTTAAACAAATTGAGATACACAATCGAGCGCTCTTCTATAGGCACCTCCCTTGTCCGGATATTGTCATCCGTTCCGTTATATCTGATTTCTATCTTGGCGGCGCCTTCGAATGCCTCCCGCCATAAGATATCCAGCTGATAAGCAGACTCCAAGTAGGATGCGCTCTCCGTCAATCTGTGGTTGAGGCTCGCCCGGTATCTTTCACCGTAAATACGAGCAGAAAGTTCTGCGGGCAAAGATTTGCTTTTTCCGTCAGCGGATTTGGCTACAAATTCGAAGGTCAGGAAATCTTCCGGCAGATCGGGGAGCATGATCTCGAGCTCCTGTCCGACAGTATTCTCCGGGATGGGAAAAACCAACGAGTCTGTTTTCGATCGCCAATAAACGGTTAGTGACCTTGCCTTAGGATCCTTATTCGTAAACAGGATTTTTGCGCGTTGGTTGCCCGGTAAAATAGTGATATCGTTTGTTCGGGACAGATAAATTGTTTCCCCTTGTTGCAGGTATTTATCATGCAGATCATTCATCTTATCACAGGATATAAACCCCATCAACAAGACCAGCCATACATATAGTTGATATTTAATTATACTTTTCATCTCTTAGTTTTTATTGAATTGATCCCCAAAGCGTCATTTCCATGACCTGTGTATACGTGGATCCGCCCCAGGTTTCCAGCACATACCACCGTATATAACGTACCGGGGGAACATCCAGCGGAAACGACCATTCTTCTCCATCCCGCCAACCATAATTTCTATCGTCGTCGTTAAGCTGTCCCAAGGGCAATCCCGACGGCTTGAAGGATTCGAACTCCGCTAATAAGGTCCAGGTTCCAAAATCTGCATTCACATTGGGATGATTGGATCCCCATATCTGAAACTTCTTTGGATGCGCAAAATTATACAACAGTGTCGCTTCCGGCCTGTTGTTGATGTTCATCCGGCTTAATTTGGCCACCTGCCCCATATCGAAGGTATTGTCATGTGTATAGCTGGCATAACCACCAGTACTAGGGTCGATTCTACCATTCCACAGACCTTCTATTCTCCAATCAGCACCTTCATATGCATTATAAGGTATTCCTGGTGGATTCCAGCGACGAAACTTCGATTTGTCCAATTGCTCTTCAAAGAGAGGGTTGGCATTTACGTAAAGTGTATCCGAAAAATTACTCCATCGATCCCGAAAATAGATTCCGAATAAACGTTCAGCGTCATTAAATCCTCTTACATTTGCCCGCCCTTGAGTAGAACCCGAATAAAAACGATCGGTTTCCGTCCACTCTTCCTCACCATACTCATTCGTCGTCGTCAGTACAGTCAGCACCACATCCGCTCCATCCGGGTTTTGCCACTCCACACGTATTCCACCAAAATCATCGGTAACAACCGCACTTTCTATGATATTAAATACCGATGCGTCCAACGGATGAATATCGACTTTTACAGGAGCAGACGGGTTATCGCTCTTGTCATAAGCAATCAGTTCCACCTCCTGTGCCGTCGACCTGCCAAAGCCTCCCAATGTGATACTTGTATTGAAACTCGATGATTTCTGTTCCTTCTCTTTACCATTAACTGTATATATGGCTTTGACGTATGAGAAGTCCTCATCCGTGGGCATCCGATAGCTGATGATACTTCCTCCGGGAATATTTTCTACCGAAACGCCTGATACCGATCCGGGCGGAATATTATCCATGGCATACTGACCGATATAATCTTCTCCACATCCCCAAATCAGGAGCACTAAGATCAGATAAATTATATTTTTCCTTTTCATAACTAAGTGATATTATATAGTTTTCATTTTTTATCGCCCTCTTATGCGTTTACGACAGATTTGCTACCAGCCTGGATTCTGCAACAGATTACTGTTTCGTAATACTTCATCCTGCATAATCGGCCATAGTATATCTCGTATAGTATATTGGCTTCGCGTATGCGTGACGACTTGATAAAGATCTTGTGGCGTTTCGCCCTGTACATTCCAGCCTTGCACAGGTTGATTCATATATTCAATTGCTTTTTTCCAGCGGCGCAAATCCCAAAGACGATGGCCTTCAAAAGACAACTCGATGAGACGCTCCTGCTGTATGATATCCCGCATACCCTCCTTTGTGGTCGGCTTCTGTGGAAATCTGGAAGATAATGTCCATGAATCTACAACTCCACGCAAGCCCGCTCGCTGCCGAACTAGATCGATATAATGGTATACATTAGCATCAGGTGCCGGCAAACTTTCATTCAACGCCTCCGCATACATCAAATACACGTCAGCTAACCGGATCAACGGGAAATCAAACCTTTTTGGAACGTAAGTATCTTTGCCTGTATAGACTGACAAATAATTAGATAATTTTTTAATATAATAAGCTGTGGGCGAATAACGTTGATTTCCGATCATCCCACCGGTCATTGATCCTTTTTTTATGTTCAATGGCCATTGTTCATTCTCGCTGTTACGTCCCACGCCAAACCACCACCCTCCGTCTACACCAAGCGCACCATAAAAACGTGGTTCCCGATGTAAATGTAACCCTACGGTGCGATAGCCTGGCTGTAGGTAATGATGTAGCTCTTCCGGTACAATCGTAAGTGCCATCCGGTCATCATAGGCATAATCTACATCCTCCTCGATAGGTACGCCATTTTCGGAGTAAAACAACTCCGCCATTTTCAGTGTGGGTATAAACCATTGGTACACGACATTCTCGTGGTCACTGTGCAGCCTGGGCATCGTAGCCAGCTCAAGCGCCCTACTGTCAAAATCCGATAAACCCCAAATACGTTCCTCATTAAATTTGTCCGCGACGATCTGCCCTACCTGAATAACTTTCAATGTTTCATCGCTTACATTGAAAGTCGTCTGATGCTGGTACAGCCTAATCCCGGCCTCATGTGCAATATCAATTGCTTCTTTGGCTGCCTCCGCCGCCAATGTCCATTTATTGGGGTCTTCGACGGTATTGAACAAGGCTATCCCACGCCCATCGATCATGCTGGCATAGTCCTGATTACCATTGAACAACGGACTCGCTGCGGTTACCAAAATCCGTGCCTTTATCGCTGCGGCTATCGGTCTGGTCATTCTTCCGGCATCGGCAACCATGTTGTCGACCTGCAAAGACAGGTTTGGAATGGCCTCATCCAGCAACTCCACGATATATCCCACCACTTCATCTATGGGTTCCCGGTACACCATGATTTCCTCTGTGGAAGCAGAAACCGGAAGGTTCTCCCTCGCGATAGGAATAGGGCCATACATTTGCATCAGGTAAAAATGATACCAAGCCTTTAATGTTTTCACTTCGGCAATCCATTGCTCCCGCTCAAAACTGTCCAGATCCCTTGCTTTGTGTACATTCTCTATAAATGTATTGCAATCCCGAATAGCTCGCCATAATGCGGATCCTCCTTCTACATTGTGCCAATAACTGAAGAGCGGTCTCGTGACATTATTGCCGTTGAGGGCCAGTTCACGAAATATTTGCCTCCTACCCGCATCGACAAACTGATGTATCCAAAGATCATCCCCCGCCACAAAACCCGGTTCATTCTGAGTACCCGTTCGCGGGATCTTATTGTAACAGTTTGCTAAAGCCCGCTGGGCACTGACACGATCTTTGAACACATGGTCCATCGTCGCAATATTATCCGGAACGACGTCCAAATAATTGGAACAGGCCGTTAATCCCCCTGCCATGATGATGCATAAAGCTATTTTTATAGATAATCTCATAACCGTATTTATTATAATGAACATTGAATACCTAGGTTATATACCTGCTGCAGCGGGTAACCTAAACCATTTCCCCCCATTTCGACGTCCCATAGCTTAAATTTAGAAAAATTGTACAAGTTACTTCCATTGACGTACATCCTTATTTTTTCTATTCCAATTCTTTTGGTCAAGCTCTCCTTGAACGTATACCCGAGTTCGATTTGCTTGATCCGTAAGAACGCCCCGTTTCGCATGAACCAGGTACTGACCTTCATATTGTTGTCGCTGGGAATCTCATTGAGCCTGGGCCATAATGCCTTTAGATTTCTATTATCCTCTGACCAATGATCATCTGCATAGGCTTGCAAAATCTGATTCTGCAAATTGATCCCCGCGAGATAACCGCTGTTTATTTCTGCTTGAGACCTATAACTTACAAAAGGAGCTGTTGCTTCTGAATCAATCCAAAAGGAAGATTTGGCCGATCCTTGAAAGAAGGAAGAAAAATCTATCCCTTTGTAACCTATCGAAAACCCAATGCCATACGTCATTCTGGGTACGGTAGGATAACCAATGGGCACCATGTCCAGGTTGGTAATCACGCCGTCGCCATCTATGTCCTTGTACTTAATATCCCCACCAAGCACGTTGCCGAATTGTGCAGGTGAATTGTAGGCCTCCTCATCATCGATAAACAAGCGTTCGGCTACAAAACCGAATTGCTGTCCGATGGGCAGCCCTACACGGGAACGCCATGGGAAGGCCCTGTAATCCGGCTCTTCATATTTGATATATTTACTTTTGGCATAGGTGAGGTTACCCATTCCTGAGATAAACCACCCATTAGCGAGGTTTCTGCTGATATCCAGCTGGACATCGATACCCCGACTGTCTGCCTCCCCTACATTGGCTTGCGGAAGTACAGCAACTCCCAGTGTATTTGGCGTGTGCGCACGTGTCATCAAGATATTGTAGCGATGCTCCTGGTACACATCCACGACGAGATTAGCCGTATTAAAGAGTCCTACTTCCGCACTCAGGTTTAATTTCCGCGAGGTTTCCCACGTAATATTTCTGTTTTCCTGACGCTCTTCCAACATACCATTGATTCGGTTGCCAAATTCTGAACCAAAGGTATATCCATTCGCTCCATAATTTGGATTAACCTGTGAGAGGTAGAAGAAGCGATCTTGCACATCTCCAATAGCATCATTACCGACCAAGCCATATGTACCCCGCAATTTCAGGTTGGAGATAACACGCTGAACACCACCTGTCCAAAATGGCTCATTCGACACATACCATGCTGCACCGACCGATGGGAAAAAACCAAACCGATGTTCTTTCGCGAAACGTTCGGAACCGTTGTACCCAAAATTTCCTTCAAAGAAGTATTTGTTTTGGAAAGCATAGGTGAAACGACCGGCTAATCCTAGATTTCGCCTTGCCAAAGAGCTTTGTAGATTGCCGGCATTTGCAGAAATTTTGTTTTGCATATTGTATACCAACATACCACCGACCGAATGATCTTTCCCAATATCGGTACTATAGCTCAGGATACCTTGAAAATAATCTTCCGAAGTAATTTGCTTGGAATCCTCATTATAGGCCAGGTATTCGTGTGCCGTTGTGGGATTAAGATTATTCAAGGTGTACTCGCCTGTCCGTCGGTCATAGTTTGTTACCGTGTAATAAAATGGATTGTATGCACGCGACACCTGATAGTAGTTGTATCGCGTTGTATTGTACATACCACTCGCCTTTAAGCCTTTTAGGATAAAATCAAGGTCTTGCTTAATTTCAAATTGGGCTAAAAACATGGCATTGATATAATCCCGGTATCCCCTCATGAGATTCGCATAAGGATTTAAATAATTCCCTGCGTCATGATTTCCAAACAAGATATGCTCGGTTGTGCTATTTCTTTCGTCAGGCTCATAATATGCAGGAAATAATACCGGATCGGTACGGATAATCTGTTTATAAAAATCTGTGGCTGTACCTAACGGACCGGTATAATCCGTCCAGGTCGAATTAAGACGAACAATAGCTTCCGTCGTATTGGTCAGATTGATGTTGACATTTGATCGGAGACCATACGTTTTCAGATCAATACCGTTGTTAAAGTTGTTGCGGTTATCTACCTTGAGCATACCGTTATCTTTGTTGTAAGTAGCGGCGACATAGTATCTCGCCACTTTACCCCCGCCACTTACATTCAAGTTCAACCTGTTGTTGAATGTCCTGTCTTTTAACAGTGTGGACTGCCAATCGGTAGCCGGATAGATCATCGGATCTAAGCCTTCACGCGTTCTTTCAATTTTTTCCCAAGAATAAGGGGTCAGCAGATTTCCCCTTGTCTGGCTCGCCTCATTCGCCAATTCCATATAGGTAATCGGGTCAGCAAACTCTACATTTCGTGTGGGTTGCGACGCCGAAGTTTCATAACGAAGCGAAATATTGGCTTTCCCCTCACGCCCCTCTTTGGTGGTAATCAAAATCACACCATTGGCTCCTCTGGCACCATACAAAGACGTGGCTGTAGCGTCTTTCATAATAGAAAAACTCGCCAGATCATCTACTTGCAGCCGTGCTAACTCACTGGCTGGCATCTCTACCCCATCCACCAGAATCAGGGGACGATTGGAATACCCAAAACTGGTCACCCCACGGATGAAGAAGTCTGCATTATCCGCTCCCGGCTCTCCACTTTGCTGGAAGGCGATCATGCCCGCCACACGACCAGCCAACGCCGTCGTCAAGTTACTCGATGGCACTTTCAACTCACTGGGCCTTACCGTCGTTATAGCCCCTACAACGCTTTCCTTTTTCTGTTCTCCAAAAGCCACTACCGTAACCTCATCTATAGCATCTGTAATAGGGCTCATGACTACGTTTATTTCCGTCCGTCCCGATATTGGAATTACTTGTGTTGTATAGCCTACATAACTGAAAACAAGTTGCACCTCCTTGTCCAGCATAATCTCATACCGTCCTTGTTCATCAGCCAGTACACCACGCGTGCTACCTTGCACGGTCACTGTAGCTCCCTGTATAGGCTCGTCTTTCTCATTCAAAATCTGTCCTCTTACAAGATGTTCTGTTTGCTGCGCGTGCAGCAATGTAGAAAACCCTAGCAAAACAAGGATGTTTAGCAGTATCCTAAGATATGCTAAAATAAATGTTGCTTTTTTTAATGATAGCATTGGTTAAATATTAGTAGTTCTGTATTCAAGTTTATTATATAGCTCGTTAGTCGATTCAGGTTTGCCTTCTAACGATCCCTTATACTATACAAAGATAGAATCGTGTGTTCCGCAGGACTACTATTATTATTCTCTTATATGATATTATATTTTAATCTCTGCTATAAAATCTCGGTTTCTCTCATGTGGAATAGCAAAACTTAGATCAATATATTAGGTTATACTACTTGACAAGCCAATGAAAGTGTTATTTAATTGGTTACATATTATTTTAGTAGCGATTTTGAAAAAGAAAAAAGTCAATGCAGCTACATTGACTTTGTCCTCATGGCAGAAAAATACAATATGCTTATCGTGTCGAAACACCAAAATTGATATATTTCACTTCCACGTATTCATCCAATCCGTATCGAGATCCTTCCCGGCCTATCCCGGATTCCTTAATTCCACCAAACGGGGCTCCAGCAAAGGAAATCCGTCCCTCATTCACGCCCACCATACCCGCTTCAAGCGCTTCAGCAACACGCCAGCAGCGATGCACATTACTACTATAAAAATAGGATGCTAATCCAAACTCCGTATCGTTCGCCATTTGGATAGCCTCTTCCTCCGTGGTAAATCTAAACAACGACGCCACCGGTCCAAATGTTTCCTCTTTGGCGATTAAAGCGTTTGATGGGACACCTGCAAGTACCGTAGGTTCGTAAAACAATTCTTTGATAACCTTCCCTCCCGTCAGTATACGAGCACCTTTGTCAACAGCATTGGCTACGTGTTCCTGTACTTTATCCAATCCTTTTTTATTGATCAAAGGTCCAATTTGTACGTCGTTGTCCAAGCCGTTGCCTACTTTCAACGCTTTTACGGCTTCTGTCAGCCGTTCTGAAAACGCTAGAAAAACCGAATCTTGTACCAAAAAGCGATTAACGGCCACACAAGTCTGTCCAGCATTACGAAACTTCGCAAACATAGCACCTTCAACAGCAGCCTCGATATCTGCATCTTCAAATACAATGAACGGCGCATTGCCACCAAGTTCCAAAGAAATCTTTTTCACATTTTCTGCGGCTTGCTTCATCAGTTGTTTTCCAACAGACGTTGATCCCGTAAAGGAAAGCTTTCTGATCAACGGATTTGTGCTTAATTCATACCCAATGCCCGAAGAATCTGTTCCCGTCACAACGTTTAATACACCGGCCGGCCATCCTGCCTTTTCCGCGAGAACAGCAAGAGCCAATGCTGTTAAAGGTGTCTGTGACGCCGGACGGTGCACCACTGTGCAGCCTGCTGCAATAGCCGGAGCGATTTTTCTCGTGACCATCGCTAACGGGAAATTCCATGGTGTGATAGCAGCAACAACCCCCACGCCCTGTTTAATGGTCAGTATTCTATTTGACATCTTCGATGCAGGCACGGTATCCCCATAAGCCCGCTTGCTCTCCTCCGCAAACCACTGCACAAAAGAAGCACCATAATCAACTTCCCCCAAGCTATCCGTCAATGCTTTTCCAGACTCCAATGTAATGATCTCCGCCAGCTCCTGCTTATGTTCCATGATCAATCGATACCACTCTTCTAACATAGTAGCACGCTGCCCCACATCACTCACCTTAAAAGAGCACCAAGCTTTATATGCTACGTCTACTGCTTCATGTACGTTGGATACCGTTAGATTCGTTACTTTTTCAATAACGGTACCCGTAGCTGGGTTTACGACATCAAATGTATCTGTGCCTCCTACCCATTGTCCATCGACAAAGGCTTTATTTATCATTAATTCATTTAATCCCATCGTGCAAATTTTTTCTATATCCAATACCTCTACTTTATCTTAAAAAGTAAAGGTACATTTCTTATAAAACTATGGGCTTCGATAATTTGTTTTTATCGTTTATTGAAATAAATCAACGCTATCTCCTCCTCGCCACAACCTCCCATTCGTCCACAACTTTGCCTTCTTCGACTGCTAACAACTTATCATACAACGCAACCGTCGGGCAAATATGGATAGGCAAAGCATACAATACATCGCCTACTTGAAAGCGATGGTTTACACCAGCTTCTAGTACGAGATGTTCTTCGCTGTGGCTTATCGGTTTTAGATGAGGAGCATTTAGAAAAAATACCCGATTGTCCAATGGATTTTCGGATGCTATGGCTTTATAGCCCAAATCGACACAAATTGTATTTTCGGAGGGTAAAGAAACTACACGTGTCATCAATACAGCCCCCGGAAGAAAATGTTGTTCCGGTAAGGTGTCTGCATAGCCCTTATCCCATAACACAAATGTCCCGGGGCTGCATTCCACCTCCGGATATTGCGCGTAAATCGGAAAGGAAGGTGAACCGCCGATAACCACAGATGGCTTCTCGAAGCCTTCGCCCAACAGTCGCTCTATTAACTTAGCAATAGGCTCATAATTCCGATCACAAACCTTTTTCCGTTCCACCATATCCACTTCGCGCACATGGCCGTCATACGCATGGAAGCCTTGCACATGTAATCCATCCATTTCACTACAAAATCGGTATAGTTCGAAAGCGGCATCATCCGGTCGTATACCGGTACGCCCCATACCAATATTCAGATCGATGAACACATCCACCTGTATATTGTTTTTTACCGCAGTAGCTGATAGATTCTCTACGGCATCTACATGATCGACTATAGCGGAGAAACGCGTCTGTGGAAAATGCTGGATCAATGCCACAAACCGCTGTAATTTTGCGCCATGTAGCGGATAAGCCAATAACACGTCCGGCGCACCACACACGCCTAGCATTTCCGCTTCAGCAATCGTCGCGCATTTAAACTTACGAATGCCTACATCCAGTTGCATCCGGGTAATTTCTTTCGTTTTATGGGTTTTGACATGCGCACGCAATCTATCGACACGATCAATCATGCCTTTAAGCACCTCGATATTATGCTGGATACGATCCGGATAAACCAATAGTGTCGGTGTATCCACGTGTTCCGGTGTATGTAAATTATACCAATTCATGTATGTGCTGTTCAATCTGTTCCGACAAAACACCTCTGATTTCTTCCTCTGCGGCGTCTTCCAAGAAACTGGTGCGGCAACGCCAAGTCTCATAGCCCCCTAACATTATTTCATGCTTAGGCGGTACATAACCGACGTAGTCGTTTGCCAAACAGATCGTAAAATATTTTCCGCTAGCCGCCTTGGCTTTCAATGCCAATCCTGTCTCCGCAAAAAATTCACCGCCTAATGCACCTATTATACCACTACCGATACGAAAAGACTGAATATAGAAATGTCTTTGCTCCGGAAATGCGTCCAATAGAACCTGTTCCCGCGCATAAATACGCCGATATCCATCTGCATCCAAGGTAATATGCTCATAGTCCGTATCCCTCACCACACGTTTAGCCTCCTCCAATTCCTGTGCGGAGGGTTTTCTAACACGCACAGGTAATTCCGCATATAACGCATCCAAAGCCGGATATTCCTCCCACTGAAGATTTTTCAAATGCCGTAAGACTTTATCCGCTAAATCTTGTCCGATATATGCACTTTTACGGTGCTGCTCTTTTGGATAACGATCCGCATCCATAAAATCCCAAATATTGATTTCGCCGCTGGTGCCGTTACTCATCATCGCGACGAAGTTGCTGTCATTTACCGACAACACCTCCGAAAGCCGCTCGGCAAAACAACCGAAATAATCCGCACTAATGGTACCACGGTCAGTATCCCCTACATAATGTAAAGAATAATTGGCTAAGAGTCCTATCCATTGATCATCCAAGCCCTTTATGGCTAGATAAGCTAATTGGGGATCCGGTGCGGAGTTCCCTTCCAGAATATATTCTTCGTCCCCAAAAGGATTGGTTTTCACCAAATCATATCCTCCTGTCACAGGATTAAACGCCTTATACCCAGAAGCCATCTTATATCTTCGGCATAACACATGCTCCGGTGCGTCAACAGCGCCAAACGCTATCTTGGCTTCACGAACCACAGCGCGTGTTTCTATAACTAGATCAACCAAAATCTGATGAAGCTTCTTTCTGTAGGTGAGATCAGCATGTCCCATCAACAAATCGACGATAGCACCTGCTGAATGCGTATGTGTACTCGAAATCAACACATGGGATTTGGGTATTCCCGTTGCCTTAAAGATATCGGCTTTCACTTCATCCAAAAAGTCTTGCTGCATGGCACAAATATCCACTATCACAAATACCAGTACCGTATCATTTTTCGTGAGCACCAAAGATTTCGCATACAATGGGTCGTGTATTTTATTGGCATATCTTGTTTGGAATTCTCCGTTGATCAATGTGCCTAACGGTGGTGTAATGTCTTTTTGTAAAGCCGCAGCTTGAAGTGAATTATTAGCCATCTTTATAAATATTTCCTCAAAAAACGCAACCAATTGCCGTGAAATATATTATCTACATCCTGCTCGGTATAGCCTCTATTGGACAAAAGATACGCATATTTTTGTAAATCTGCGATGGAATCCATATCCCATGGCGATTGCTCTGTTCCAAAGATACCATCCAGGTCACTTCCGATACCGATATGCAAGGAATTTCCGGCGATCTGACAAATATGGTCCCAATGGTCAATGAGCATTTCCAATCTAATGTCCAGTTGCCACGGATCCGAAACCGTATCGATAAAGCGTATATCCATCGCCCAACAATCCAACATACCGCCGATAACCGCATCCCGCTCGATCAACTGCTTAATTTGTACATCGTTCAATTGTCTTTGGTTCGGAACGATTTTCCGTACATTATGATGGCTGGCCCAGATTGGCCCAGTATATAGATCCATAGCTTGCGAAAACCCCGCATCCGTTAAATGGGTCACATCCAATATCATGTGTAATTCATCCATGATTTTCATCAATTCCAACCCTTCTGGATGGATTCGTCCGGCTGTCTTTGTACCATCTGCATACCGCCCCGGTCCAAAATGAGATAAGCCCAAAGCCCGAAGCCCATAACCATATGCCTCGTACAAATAGTCTGGTGTAACCAGCGAATCCGCTCCCTCTAAACTCAATAAGTAACCTATAGGTTTGTTTTCATCTGCAATCGCTGCATCATTCCAAAGCTTGACATGAGCATCCAAACCTTTTTTATCGACAATCTGCACCATCTCCCCCTGCTTCTCCATTTCCTTATACCAAGTCAATTGGGCTTGTGTCATCGCCCATGCCTGTGAAGGTGAATTCCACCCTGTCAATGCGCTATTGAACGGATTGACACGAGCCAACTGTGTGGCCACAACAAAACCAACTTTCCCCTTTCTTAACGCGGGTAAGCAAACGGTACCTTTCCCCCGATCTGGCTTATCTTTCATATTCATTTCCTTCAAACGGATATGTTCTAAAGGCATGGCCAAATCACGGTTCCATTCGATGGCATTCATCGCCAGGTCCAGATGTGCATCAACGATCAAACGACTCATGGGAATATTTGGTTATTAATTGCTGTATTTCTTCACTAAACATCGCAAAAATCGCCTGCCATTGTTCCTTTTCTTCCGGAGCATAGGTATAAAACCCTTTACCGCGATCCATCCCCGTCTCGCCCTTATCTCTCTTTTCCTGCAAAATGTTGGGTAAGGTAATCCAATTAGATAGTTCTTTGTTCAAATCTTTCATCACCATGCCATAAGCATAGGTCCCCATTAAATCCATATATCTGAAATTTCCGACGAATGGCAGATAAAACCCCGCATCATTCCGGCAAGCCCTATCCACACTTTCTACCGATGCAAAATCGTTCTCTACCAAATAGATTCCCTCACGCAGCATAGCGGCCATCATTCTAGCGCGAATACTAAACCCATGCCGTAGTATATAAGGGTCTTTCTTCCAATATGTTTTCAGCCAATTATCTACAGCTGATAAGCTCATGAGGCTAGTATATTGATTAGCGATAACTTCTGCAAAAAAAGTTCGATGGACAGGATACGTCCAATTTACCCCCAATAGCCTTGACTTATTACGCATCTGCATTTGTATCTCATCCAAATAAAGCGCCTCCAAGTTTACAGCTATGATGGTATCGTCACCACATCTTTCTTCTACTTGCTTAATAAGTTCTTGTTTCTCTTCTAGCTTATCGCTGGTAACGAGTACGACGAACTGACTGTGTATCGTTTCTGGCCAATCGGTGACAATGGATAGGTTTCTACTGTCTGATGTATACTGCTTGATGGTCTCTTCTGCGATTGGCCGATCATCGGTTAGTAGAAGTGCTGGATGCATCGAAAGCAGCAAATCAGAGACAATACTATATGCAAGTTTATCTTGACCAATGACCATGATCGGGTGTATCATTCCATTCTTTTCGACCATATCATTCAATTTCTTTTAATACTGTCTCACTTACGTTGATCGCATGGTCGATATCCTCTTCTGTATGCACGGCTGATATATACCAGAGTCCACGACCAATCACACGGATACCTCTGTCATGTAAGCCGGCAATAAACTGCTTGAGTTTAATTTTATCGGTCTGGAACGTATCCCGGTAATTCTTTATGGCAGACAATGAAGTAAACGCGGTGTTAAACATCGGACCAGGTCCTTGCACCTGTAAATTCTGTCCTGTTTGTTTTGCAGCTTCTCGTAAACCGGATATCAAACGATTTCCCAAACGGAACATACGGTTATGGGTATCCGAATCCTGTTCCAAAACCGAAATGGTTGCCAAAGCCGCCGCCACCGTTGGATTACTGGTATTCATCGTACCTGCATGAATTACCCTCGCCGATACAATCTCCTCCATCCATTCCTTTTTACCGACAATCGCACTAATCGGGTACCCGCTGGCTATGGCTTTAGCAAAGATGGACAAATCTGGCGTGACATCGTAGTATTGCTGTGCACCTCCGAGTCCTAATCGGAACCCGGTAATAACTTCATCAAAAATCAACGCTATTCCGTAACGGTTACAGATCGTCCGAAGCCCTTGTAGAAAACCTTCATGAGGAACGATACACCCATTATTGCACATAATAGGCTCCGTAATAATCGCCGCCAATTCGTTATGCTTTTCTGCAACGATACGTTCCACTAAAGCCAAGTCATTCCAGGGTAAAACAATAAAGTCATCCTTACTGTTTGGCGATAATCCGGCTGACCACGGAAACACATTGGGATCATCTTCATTGCCTAAGGCCTCAACAGACGCCGTACTGATACCCCAAGCGACATTGTCCAACCATCCATGGTAATGCCCTTCGAAACGCAGAAATTTATGCTTTCCCGTTTTCGCCCGTGCAATTCGAAAAGCTGTTTGAACGGCTTCAGAGCCATCCAAACAAAAACGCATGAGCTCGGCAGAAGGAATCAACTGCTGTAATTTCTCCGCCAATTCAATTTCTTTGATATGCTGTCCGGCAAACAATTGCCCGTCTTTGGAATAGTTTTCTACCGCCTCTAACACTCGCGGATGGGAATGTCCAACAATTAACGGCCCTTGGCTTAAGGTAAAATCCAAATAGGCATTACCGTCTACATCGTATATGCGCGTGCCCTCACCATGTGTATAAAAGATAGCATGAGGATGGTTGTATTTTCTAAATTCGGAGGATACACCTCCTGCTAAGACCTGACTGGCTCTGTCCAATAGATCCTTAGATTTTTGATAGCTTCTTCTCTTCATTATATGCCTTTTCGCTAATATGTTTCTCCGTATATCGTGTCGCTAAATCATAAATTTCCTTATTGAATTGTGCGAATGCTTCTTCCCAGGCTTTAGCTTGTTGTTCATTATAATCATAAAAGCCCTTACCATTGTGTATACCTCTCGCCCGTTCTGCTACCAAAGGTCGCATCATATCCGGCACATCGGTACGATTGCTTAATTTTGGGAGGATCCCCTCAAAAGAATCGATGTAATCGCTAAACCCCATAAAGTCCATTCGTCTGAAAATCCCCATTAAGGTTATCCATGAGCCCACGTCATAGCGAAAAACCTTATCGGCATCTTCCATCGTAACATCACCGTTTTCAACCAACGTCAATGCTTCACGATAAACGGCATACATCAGCCTGTTGGTAATAAACCCTCGTATATCCTTTCTCAAAAGTGTAGGCTCCTTGCCCCAGCTTTTCCCCAATTCCATCACACGCTTGGCTATATCTAAATCTGTCTTTGCGCCACATGTCACTTCTAAAAAGCGGGTCATATAAGCCGGCTCTGCCCAATGCACACCGATAAATCGATGAGGGTTGGACACGAACTGTTGCAAATCGCTAATGGGAATCGCTGAAGTATTGGAGGCTATAACGGTTTCTCGAGATACATGGTTCGTGATCTGATGATAAACCTTGTTTTTGATCCCCATATCTTCAATTACACATTCCTGCACAAAGGTGCACCCCCCTATCTCTCGGTAATCTTCTGTTACTGTTAGGTTACGCACGCAATAGTCCAAACCTTTGGGCAGTAAGTTAGATTTGTCTGCATGCCGCAGCAACGTCACAATATGTTGGATAGCAGGATTTTTTTCTCCCGGTATGGGCGCCAAAGCCACGACACGGTAACCAGAGGCAAGCAGGGAAACCACGATACTACTTCCCATCAACCCAAGTCCTACAACAGCAATTTGCCTGTTTAAGCGATCATTCATTTTCATGGGTATCGGGAAGCTTTACAATACAATCTATCTCCACACAAATTCCTTCTCCTAGCACGGACTGTACTGTTGTTCTCGCAGGTTTCACATCTCCGAAAAAACGTGCGTATATAGTATTGAATCGACCAAAATCGTCGATATTAGACAAATGAACCGTACTTTTGACCACATCATCCATGGTAGCACCTGCAGCTTGAACAATGGATTTTATATTTTCCATGGTACGGGTTGTTTCTTCCTCAATGCTTCCCAAGATAAAAGTAGAAGTTTTGAAGTCCACCGATGCCTGGCCACTGATATAAAGAAATCCGCCTGCAATAATACCATCAGAATATGCTCCGGTAACGAAAGCCGCGTCTCTATCCGGGTGTACAATTTTACGCTTACTCATATACAATGTTTTGATTTAATTTATGTGTATACTGTTATAGCAAAAGTACATGTACGGCATTCGCAGGTCTATTACATTTGTGCTTAATTGTAGTACTATTTTTCAAACGGAGAGAAGAGTACAGTGGTGTAATCTACCCAATCAATAGCAGACAGCGATTAAATAGAATGAATGCTTGTCAAGAAAAAAGAAGTAAAAGATTTTCTCTACTTCAACAAAACGTTGAAACGCTCCCAAAAGCCATCTATAGGTAGTTTTGCAGTGAGTTTTAGTTTTTCATCCTTTATGGGATGGACGAATTCTAGCGAGCGGGAATGCAGACAAATTGTACGGCGGAGGCTTCCCCGCGGGTATCCATATTTGTTGTCACCTACAATAGGGCAACCCATATATGCTAATTGAGCACGAATCTGATGCGTGCGTCCAGTAAGAGGTGTTACTTTCAATAGATAATAACCATCAAGAACACCTAGAACCTCATAATCCAGTTGTGCAAAGCTTCCGCCTTTCACTTCCCGATCATAGGCCTTGGTAATCATTTTTTTGCGGTCTCGTAACAGCCAGTTTTTTAATGTATCCGAATCTTTTGGCGGACGGTTACGCACAATGGCTAAATAGGTCTTCGATACTTTCCGGTCATGAAACAAACGATTCATCCGATCTAGACCTTTGCTTGTCTTTGCAAAAAGAATCATGCCACTAACCGGCCTATCCAACCGATGGATAACGCCTACAAAAGCACCGTTTGGCTTTTGATATTTAGCCGTAAGGTAAACATTGACCATGTCTTCCAACGACCTGTCTCCCGTGTCATCCACTTGTACGATGTCACCCGCACGTTTGTTAATGGCGATATAGTGATTGTCCTCGTAGATAACATCTTTATCGGTTATGCTCATCCGAATGACTATAAAGAATCTTTGGTTGCTTTTTCCTGTTCTTTTTGTTGTTTCCTAAAGTAACCTCTAAACAGAAAGTTGCTTTGCAGTGCCTTCATGTTATCGTCCAGCTTCTCCGTACTCATATTAAGATTCCGCAATATCTGCTTAATTTCCGCTGCGGCTTCAGGGTCATTAGTCAATACACCTATGGCATTATCTTTATCGTTTAAACGTGCAGAAGTCGCGTTCAGATTTTCCATCAGCGTGGATGCCGTTTCTGTTACACCTTGCAGTTGTGTTGCTGACTCCCGTAAACTCGCAAAAACGACGGTATCCGTTGTCAGCTCATGGATTAAGCCTTGATTACTATTTAATTTGTTCATCAAAACAACCAAGTTAGCAGAAGCTTTGTTGACATCCCCCATTACTTTATCTAGCCCTTGTACAGTACTTTTTAGAGAAAGTGCAATGGTAGAGTCGGTCATTAACGCCCCTACCGTACCCTTTCCTTCCACCATTTGCTGAGAAAGAACAGCAAAATTCTTCGTTATCTCTACCAGATTCTCATTATTTGTCTGTAATGTCGCAAACATCGCGTCCGTATCAGTGCCACCTACTGATTTGATAACATCCCCGTCTTGTATCGGCGGAACTTGATCCGATCCACCAACCAGATTGACGATAGCATTTCCAATCAATCCGTCAGAGCCTAACTTTGCGACGACATCCTCCCGAATAAACTGGCTAGATTTCTCTTCAATGTGCATAACGACTTTCACATCGTTGATACTTTGAAACTTTATCTCTTTGACGATCCCCACTTTCACACCCGAAAACCAGACGTTATTTCCCACTTTCAATCCTTTTACGTCATGGAAATAGGTCGTCACCACCAAGTTCTTGCTGAATTTATTTTGTTGCGTACCCAATACCAGAATACCCGCAACCAAAATAATCAAGCCAATCAGGACAAATAATCCAACTGTAAGCGAACGCTTCCTCTCGTTTGTACTCATATATCTTTAATCAATAAAATTATAATCATAAAAGGGTTTCACACGTTCGTCATCCGTATTAAAAATCTCCTCGAACGTTCCCTGTCTTTCAAATTTTCCATCCAATAGCATCACCATTCTATCCCCTACCATTTTTGCACAGGATAAATCATGCGTAATAATAATGGATGACGTTTGATATTGTTCCTGTACTTGATTTATCAACGAATTGATATCCAGACAAGTCAATGGATCAAGGCCGGCAGTAGGCTCATCATACAACATAATATCCGGACGTAATATCAATGTACGGGCAATCCCGATACGCTTACGCTGTCCGCCTGATAGTTCAGAAGGCATC
This sequence comes from Sphingobacterium corticibacterium, assembly GCF_004208525.1. Lineage (GTDB taxonomy): Bacteria > Bacteroidota > Bacteroidia > Sphingobacteriales > Sphingobacteriaceae > Sphingobacterium > Sphingobacterium corticibacterium. The sequence continues at coordinate 153,387 of NZ_SGIT01000002.1, forward strand.
TGATTAATGGCTTGCGACAAACCTACACCTTCTAGCACCTCCTCTACCTCTTTATCAATTTCTGCTCTCGTCAGATTCCGCTTGTTTCTGACCAACGGAAATTCCAGATTCTCCCGTACAGTCATACTATCGTATAAAGCGCTGTTCTGAAAAGAAAAGCCAATGCGTTGGCGTAAATCCCGTAATTCCCGTTCATCTAATTGGTTTACAATCTCTCCCAATACATGAATATCGCCTTTATCTGGTTTTAACAAACCCGATATAAGCTTAATCAGGACCGATTTACCGGTACCCGAACGCCCCAAGACAACCAGGTTTTCTCCGTTATATAGCTTGAGGTCAACATCGCGTAATATATGCAAATCACCGAACGACTTACTAATGTTGTCAACATGGATAACAACATCGTCACGATTGATATTTACTTTCTTTTTTTCCATACCCGTTAACCAATTAAGGAAAGTAACTGAACGATTAACAATTCCTCGATAAACACCAGGAACATAGATGATACTACCGCGGCGTTGGCCGCCTTACCAACACCTTCTGTTCCCTTGGAAGAATAATACCCTACATAGGTACTTGCGAATCCAATGGTAAATCCAAAGACTACCGCCCGTAATACCATGGCGAAAACATCTTTGGCTGCAATAGATTCAAAAACTTGGGTAAAAAAGGCTAAAATACTTAAATCATCTTTGGTAGCAATACTCAAATATCCCCCAAATAAACCAATGCCTGCTACGTAAAAACAGAGTACCGGAATCATGGTCGTGGTAGCAATGATACGGGTAGAGATTAAGAATTTCGTCGGGTTTGTACCGGATACTTCCATCGCGTCAATCTGTTCGGTTACATTCATCGAACTCAATTCTGCTCCAATCTGGGAACCTACCTTGCCCGAAGCGATCAATGCTGTAACTAAAGGGGCTAATGCCCGGACAATAGCGATGGATATTAAGTTCGGGAGCCAGGAAGTGGCACCAAAATCTTCGAGAGAAGGTCGCGATTGCTTGGTAAATACAAAGCCTACTATAAATCCCGTCAAACTAATCAATGGAAACGATTTCCACCCGATCTCGTAACATTGCCGGACAATCTCTTTAAATTCATAAGGGGGGGATACTGCTTCCCGTAGGAAACTCATCATGAAGCGATGGATTCTGGCGAACTCGATAAGTAGTTTTTCTATTTTACGTCCCATTCCGAAAAAATCATCCAACAAATGTACAAACTTTTATTTTTAGTAAGAAGTCATCAACGTGATGTTCGCTTATGATTCGTTATTATTATCTTCCTTATAAGTTGCCGTTGGTATCTCCGGAAGTACGGGAGATGAAATTTCGGCGTAAATTGTCTCTTCTGCAGCCTGCGTCTTGCTGGCAACACGAAAGGTTCCCTTTACCCGGGTGGAGTTAAAGATATATAATGACCAAATCAGCGCAAATATAATAGCACGAAACACCTCAGACATACCTTCGTATACATTCGAGGATTGTTTAAAAATTATTGCAGCCAGAATCGTATCCAATACGACGAATACCAATTGAAACATCAACAGAAAAAATAATGTTTGCGGAAAAATATCTCTTCTTTTCAGCATAAGATAAACACAATATCCAGAAAGGAAGATAATCCCTGTATTGCCCACAAATTCCAAAATAATAAGCATGACGTAAAGGAAAGGCGGCACACCAATATTATATTGTAGAGCAGACCAAACATCCTCTTTGAAAAATAACTGTATCATTCCCTCAAAAAATGTCCGGAACATCGTAGCAGTCAAAGATAGCAGCAAAACAATAAGCCAACCACCGATACGGTCATATTGTACCTCATCATACATCGGAATCAAAGATGTCGCTCCCTGCGGGTTATAGAACTTCATGACGAGGAATGTAAACAACGTCAGTAAACCAACAAAAGTTGCCATTGCCCAAAAGTTGTTTTTCCCCTGTGTAGTGGATCCGACAACAAAACCATCATTATCCAAGTACACCGCCAACGAAAATAATTCATGCTTATCAGCAAAGTCAGCAATGTATTGGTTTACATCAGCGACTTTCACATAAGTATCATGAGCGCCTAGTCGATAGGCTATTTTTAAAGTATCCTGTTGCGTCGTAATGGTTTTTCCAAAATAATAACTATCCCGATTCAAAAAGCTACTTTCTCTTAAAGGAGGGACAGCAACACCATCTGGGTTGATGACATAGATGTCGTGCTCTAAGGAAAGCGGATATTGGAGCGCTATAGGCCCGACCCGCATATCCGTTACATCCGGCAAGTAATTAGTTAGGTTTGTTGAATAAAGCGAAACAGCGCGTCTGTTGGAAATAGCATCTGTCTCCGATAAAGATTTAATATCATACTGTTCTTTCACATAAAATATATTGTTAAGCAAATCATCTTCGAAGGTTAGCGCAGACCGCTTTGTCAATTGTTTATAAAGTCCTTGATAATATTGGACGTAAGATTTCTCTATTTGATTTTTTGCATTCTGTTTAAAATAACCACGTATATTGTCCGCGTCTGCTCCTGTATATATAGTCGAAACATCTAGCTGTGCATTTCCGTCCTTTTGTAGATAAAAGCGCTCTTCCACACGTGTATTTCCAGCTACTATCTGCTCCGTATCTCGCAGCTTCTCTCCCTTTTTTGCCCATAATACTTTCCCATAGAACGGAAAGTAGCGATCACGAATATTTCCCCCTTGATTCGGGATGGTGGGATCGATGTATTGTCCTCTTCCATCAATCGATACGTAGACAACGACGTGATTAAAGGCTGATGGCGATGGAAGATATTCGTTCAAACCATATTCCTCATAAGAATTCACCAATACCAACGTACTCTCGATATCTTTCGATTTAAGCATGGCCCCCATCAATACACATTTATCCTTACAATCGCCATATCGTTGTCTAAAGACATTTTCGGGTGTATTTGCCCGATGCGAGTATTCACCGACTTCGACACCCATATAGCGAATTTCGTTCTGCACAAAATCAGCAACCATTTTCAAATATTCCATGGGATCAGCATCGGCTCCTTTCCAAAGTTTTTCGACAAACTGCTGAAGCTCACTTCCATGCTTCAGTTCGGGAATCGGATTCACCTCGGCTGCCCATTTTGCGACATCCATCCAGCCTTTGAACTCCGAACATTCGATACGTTGCCGGGTGGAATGCCAGAGTGGTGTGTAAAACTCGTAGTCTGCCTTTTCTGTGCCGGCTATATCCCAATAATACGAAGTTGAATTTCCTAAATTCTGTTGATTCGCCTGGGGAGCACCCACAAAACTCTTAAACCTCAGCTTTCTATCTTTCGGAACAATATAATTTACATGAAGTGCACCAATCGGCTCATAACTCTGCAAAAAATAAGTATCGAAGAACTTATCACCAAATACAGGGTTAAAACCTGTTAATGAATAGGACATAACAATCTTATCATCCTTCCTTAAATCTTCCAATAGAAGATAGGCGGAATAAGTTCCATTGTAGATAGAACGTGACAGCTCAGTTTCAGAGGCCATCAGTTTAAATTTACCCAAGTCCAACCTGTCCATTTGCTTACCTTCTCGCACAATATATAGTTCATGCAACGTAAGCGTTTGGTATTGTGGCTCGAAAAATATATTTATTTGTCCAGCATTTTCGGTTCCGGCATTTTCGATAATTGTTTTCACCGTGCGGTAAAAACGTGTTTGATTTGCTAAATTAACTTGATATTCGACGCGTTCATAGTAATACCCATCATTGATATCTTCCAAATTTGGAGGTTCTATTTGCTTCTCCGAAACACGTAACCATCCAGGAGATTTAGCCGTTGTCAATTTCGGTTCTGCTGCATAACTCATGTTTTGGCTCAAAAAACAAAAGAGGAACAAGTACCAAAAAGTATATAATTTCATTAGTTGTTAGTTTTTCCAAAGATAGGAATTAGTAGCGTAATTAAACCTTTCTAATTACTATGCAGTCATAATAATAAAGTAATAAAAGAACGCGAAGGTTTTACTATAAAAGACGTAGATCATGAGAAGCATAAAAACAACCACACTACTTATCGCACTAATGGCGTTTGCTTTTAGTGTCTTCTCCCATAAACAAGTGTCTGCTCAACCCCATGGTTCGGTTTCATTTGATTTATTTTACGATGAATTATCGCCTTATGGGCATTGGGATCGTGACGCTACTTATGGCGACATTTGGTTTCCAAGGGCGGAGGCTAATTTTCGTCCGTACGGTACAAACGGTTATTGGACAATGACCGAATATGGTAACACATGGGTATCCAACTACGATTGGGGATGGGCACCCTTCCATTACGGACGTTGGGTATATACCAACTACCGTGGTTGGGGATGGATCCCAGGTTATGAGTGGGGGCCTGCTTGGGTAGATTGGAGAAGTGGTGGAGGCTATTACGGATGGGCGCCTATGGCTCCGTCAGTAGGCGTTACCGTTTCTGTTGGTCTTCCGATAAATTTATGGGTATTTCTTCCGGTACGCCGTATTTACGACCCCTATATCCATCGTCATTGGTCCCATGGTCAACGTGCTATTTATAACCGCACAACGATTATCAACAATACGTATATTGTAAACAACAACCGTTATTATGGTGGACCGGCTCGTCGCGATATCGAGCGTCAAATTGGTCGTCGCGTTAATGTTCGAAATGTTCGCACGACTGAACGCCCGGGACGCGCACAGGTAGATCGTCGTTCGGTATCCATTTATCGTCCGGATAGGGCTACCAATACGCGTAGTAACCAAAATACGGCACGTTCAACGGAGTCAAACCGCAACAGTAACACCCGTGCTACTACCGGGTCAAATTCCGGAAGAACCGAACGTTATATTGGGGATAACCCGAACCGTAATAGTGGGCGCACGACAGAAAATCGGGCAACACGTAGCAATACAACGTCCAATAATCGTACACAAAATCAAAATGCGACGCGGACACCAAATACGGGCGGCCGCTCGTCGTCGAGTAATCGCGAAGGTACAACGACGCAACGTCAGACACGTTCCAACGAACAACAGTCTAATGTTAACCGCAGTTCAACACAGCGGAATCAGAACGCAACACAGCCGCGGAGTCAGCAATCTAATACGCGCTCCACACAACAACGTAGCGAGGTAAACCGGAGAACAACAGCACAACCGCAACAAAATAATCGAAGCAATACGCAACAACGCGCTACACCCAATCGCACACAGACGCCTTCGCGGGGCAGTCAACCATCCCGCCAGAGCGCGCCTTCGGGCAATGTGTATCAAACGAGTCAACGGAGCAGTGCACCAGCACAGGTTAGCCGTTCCTCTAGCAGCAGTTCTTCGAATAGTGTAAACCGTTCAAACAACTCAAACAGATCCAGTGTACAACGTGGTAGCAGTTCTTCGTCGCGTAGCAGCGGCACAAGTTCGCGCGGCAGTAGCAGTAACAACCGCTCTTCTTCTACACGCGGAAGCGGATAAAAATTTTCTATCTATTTTATATTGAAGCAATGAAAGATAGTCTCCTGTTTGCAAGAGCAAAACAGGGGGCTTCTTTTTATGTAATTAATTAATTCCGTAACTTCACCCTAATTTTACATAGAAAGGCTTATACATGGCGACACTCACCTCCATTCTCGACAACGACTTCTACAAGTTCACCATGCAATTTGCCGCCAGTAAATTGTTTCCGAAAGCACAATCCCGATACCAGTTTATCAACCGGGGAAAGCACATTTTTCCCGATGGTTTCGACAAGTTGCTAAAAGACGCTATAAACGAGATGGCGGGACTAAAACTTACCAAAGCAGAAAAAGATTTTCTACATACTCGATGCCCGTATATAGATCCTACCTATTTGGATTTCTTGCAAGGTTACCGCTATGATCCCGAGGAAGTTCACGTGGCACAAACGGACGGAGAGTTATCTGTTACCATCGCCGGATATTGGTACCGTACGATTCTTTGGGAAGTGCCTATCATGTCGCTAATATGCGAATTATATTATGAAGTAAGCGGCGAATCACGTATTTCAAATGAAGAGGTCTGCCGGGTCGTAGAAGGTAAAATGGAAAAATACGATAAATTGAATATCACCATTGCCGATTTCGGAACACGGCGTCGCCATTCCTACGAAGTACACGATCTGGTTATCCGCACCTTAAAAAACCAACCGTCCAAGACGTTTATCGGAACATCCAATGTACATTTTGCGATGAAATATGAAACAACGCCCATCGGCACCCATGCCCATGAATGGTTTATGTTCCACGCGGCTAAATATGGGTACAAGATGGCAAATCTACTCGGATTGGAGCACTGGTCGGATGTATATCGGGGCGACTTAGGTATCGCCCTTTCGGACACGTACACGACCGAAGTGTTTTTCAAACAATTCGATAAAAAATTATCCAAATTGTTTGATGGTGTGCGGCACGACAGTGGTGACCCCGTTACCTTTGCCGAAATGACTATGGCGCATTATCAAAAGCAAGGAATAGATCCTAAATCGAAAACCATTATTTTCTCCGACGGACTGGATTACGACAAAGTCGAAAATATCGTTCGCTTTTGTGAAGGGAAAATCGGGTATTCGTTTGGTATAGGAACTGATTTCACGAATGATGTCGGTCTAGCGCGCATGAATATCGTGTTAAAGATGGTGGAGGCTAAACCGGAAGACGGCGACTGGACAGCAGTCATTAAACTCTCCGATGAACGGGGTAAACATACTGGAAACGCCGACGAAATAGCGATTGCCAAACAAATATTGAAAATAGAAGATTGATGGAACGCGATGTATATGGAGAGGCCTTGTATGATTTCCACATACTTGGCGACCTGAAAGACACCTTATTGCTGCACAGCAGCTATGGCGATATAGAAGAGATGCCTATCGAGGTTTTCTATAGAGATGCGGAAGATTTTCCCGAATTGGAACATATAGCGTTGGCTCTTTGCGATGGCCATGTATTGGATGTGGGAGCCGGTGTGGGCAGTCATGCGTTGTATTTACAGGATAAAGGTTTTCAAGTGGATGCTCTGGAAATATCAGAATCGGCTTGCAGTATTATGAAGCAACGCGGGGTGCGGCATATTATTCAACATGATTTCTTCACGTTGCAGGAAGGAAATTATGATACCCTTCTTTTCTTGATGAACGGGATCGGTCTTGCCGGTACGATTGTGGGTTTACGGGAATTGCTCCGTCACAGTAAAAAACTGCTATCTGACAAAGGGCAACTGCTTTTTGATTCGTCAGACATCTCCTACCTATACGACGAATACCGTATCCCCAAACCGGAACATTACCTAGGCGAGATCCGCTTCCAGTATGAATATAAGGGCATTCTCGGGAAACCGTTCCACTGGTTATATATCGACCAGCAAGAGCTGATTAAAATTGCCCATGAAGAGGATTGGGTGGTACAGATTCTTTTTGAGGATGATAATGATCAGTATTTGGTAAGGATGGAGCCGCGGAAGCAATAAGACAAATATTCTTAACGCACCATAAACATAATCGTTGGTGTCCAAGGACTGCAACCATGCTTGTTTCGCGAACGAACTCGGAAATAAATATACTGTCCAGGCTCAAATCCACCCCGATAGGCTTTGAAAGAACGAGATGTAGTTTGCTCCTCTTCCCATAAGGGAATATTATTACCGTCAACCTTTGTAGCAAAACAGTAGTCATACAACATATCCCGCCCCACGGGCTGGAAACCAAAAGCTACTTCTCCACTTCTTCTTCCGTCGGTTAAAAAAGGTGATCCTGGCGTATCAGGCGCTTGTCCCTTACGCTTTCCGGTCAATACAGGAAATCCAGAGCTATAGAGTTTCACTAGATCACCATTACTTACTACGTTTACGTAAAACACCAATTCTTGAAGTAGGTCGCTGAGTTTTTTCTTACTTTCCCGTTTTTGTGCTTTCACCAAGCGGCTACCACCTACCGATTCCACTACTTTTTGATGGTAGTCCGCATAAGCTTCTTCTATTTCCGCCATGGTTGGTGTCGGATCAACAAAAATAACCGACTCTTTCATACAACGGATAATCCAAGTCGCGGTCACGACGAGTTTCTCGTCAGGATAACGAAAAAAATTAGCTTTTGCACGGATATACTTCATATATGCATGAGTAGGATTCGTAATAAGATAGCGCTTTTCCCAAAGTTAAGCATTACAAAGAGATTTCACAATGTCGTGAGGGCGTTTGTTTTTAGAACTAAGGCAAACGAATGTAAACCGAACACCAACGGAAATGATATAAAGACGGATGTTTCTAGCGCTAAGGCAAACGGATGTAAGCCGAACACCAACGGAAATGACATAAAGACGGATGCTTCCAGCGCTAAGGCAAACGGATGTAAGCCGAACACCAACGGAAATGATATAAAGACGGATGCTTCCAGCGCTAAGGCAAACGGATGTAAGCCGAACACCAACGGAAATGATATAAAGACGGATGCTTCCAGCACTAAGGCAAACGGATGTAAACCGAACACCAATGGAAATGATGTAAAGACAGATGCTTTTGGACGAAAGACATTCGGCTTTGCAAAAAAGAGCAACAGATACGCGCTCATGCTACGTAACATGCTTTTAAAGAAATACATCAACAACCAAAAGACGGCAAACTTTAACCTAAAGTCAAACGAAGTTGCGCAATAGTCAATCCGATATTTTTCTTTTCCATACGTATTTTTTTTATCCCCGATTGCTTTTGTCATCAATCGGAAGGTGCTTGTTGAAAACTTGGTTGTCAAAACGATGTTTCCACTCCACATTGTGTCTTTATTGAATAAAAACAAGATAAACGTGGTGTATTTGACAAAACATTCGAAACACAACGAAAATTACCATGACGTTTCTGTTAAAAAGATGTTCCGCTATCGCAAAAATCGGTTCCGAATGAACGTAAAACCATTCGCATGTAAGCCAAATTCGTTCTCTTTTATTGCAAAAGAATCCGGATTTATTGCAAAAGCGTTCATGTTTACATCCATGTTACGTAGCAAAAATGATGAAAAAATGCCCCATAAAGCTTCTAACTTTTGGGGCATTATTATAGATAACAGCGCGTTATTTTCAAATTAATCAATCCACGCAAAACCGGTATAGGGAACCAAAACGGCCGGAATACGGATACCCTTCTCCGTTTGGTTGTTTTCCAGAATGGACGCCACAATTCTTGGCAATGCCAACGCCGAACCGTTTAAGGTGTGCGCTAATTGCATTTTGCCATTTTCATTTTTGAAACGAACTTTCAAACGATTGGCTTGATAGGTTTCAAAGTTGGATACCGAAGATACCTCCAACCATCGTTGTTGGGCAGCACTAAACACCTCCATATCATACGTCAGTGCCGACGTAAAGCTCATATCGCCGCCACACAAACGCAATACGCGATAAGGCAGTTCCAATTGCTGCAACAGGCCTTGGATATATGCACTCATCTCTTCCAATACTTCGTAGGATTTCTCCGGATGAACGAGCTGCACGGTTTCTACTTTGTCGAATTGGTGTAATCTATTCAGACCACGCACGTGTGCACCATAAGAACCTGCCTCCCGACGGAAACAGGGGGTATATGCACAATGTTTGATAGGGAACTGCTCCTCTTTTACAATGGTATCGCGGTATAAGTTTGTTACAGGCACCTCGGCTGTAGGGATCAGATAAAAGTCATCACCGCCAACATGGTACATTTGCCCCTCTTTATCTGGTAATTGCCCGGTCGCAAAAGCAGAATCTTCATTCACCAGAATCGGTACCTGCACCTCATTATAGCCAGCTTCAACGGCTTGATCTAGAAAGAAATTAATCAGCGCGCGTTGCAAACGTGCGCCTTTTCCTTTATATACCGGAAATCCCGCGCCCGTCACTTTCACACCCAATTCCAGATCCACAATATCATATTTACTCAACAATTCCCAATGCGACAGTGCCCCCTCGGGTAATGTGGGTACAGTACCATGTTCTAAAACCACCTCATTGTCGTCCGCAGAAACGCCTGTTGGCACAGATGTATGTGGTAGATTGGGTAACTGTACAATCTTGTCTTGCAAGGTTTGTTCAACTTCCGCAAGTTTTTCGGTCAATGTTTTTACTTGTTCTTTATATCCGGACGACTTTGACTTTACCGCTTCAGCTTCCTCTTTCTTTCCCTGGCGCATCAAGTCTCCTATTTGTTTGGCAGCAGCGTTTGCCTCGGCAGCAATAGCGTCCGATTCGTTCTGAATTTTACGCCGTGATTCGTCCAATTGAATGACCTCGTCAACCAACTCCACTTCTTTAAAATTCTTTACCGCTAATCGTTCGATGACTGCATCTCTGTTTTCACGGATATAATTTATTTGTAACATAAATGAATAAGTAATTAGAAGGACAAAGATAATAAGTGTTTTCATAAACTCGTCACTTCGTACAATCCAAACCTCCGTTTTTAATTAAAATACTAACAAAACAATCATAATATTGTAATTATATCATAAAATATTTGTAATTATTGAAAATATTACATACTTTAGAAGCATTATCAATCATATTAACAATTATTTGATATAAGCGTTATTATTAGTTCATACTACAACGCTAAGTTTGTAGTGTAATATAAAATATAATAAGTATGTTAAAAGATTTAGAAATTTTCGAACAAGACCACTACGTAGATCTCCAGGAGTTTGCGTACGATGGTGACGACTTCATCGATTTTGAAGACTAATCCCCCTCACCCCGAGGGGGATATTTGTTTCTAACCACTCTTCAATTATAATTTCATAACTCATAACTAATGCTTACTTTTGATCATGCTGTATCTCGTACCTACGCCTATTGGTAATCTGGAGGATATGACCTTTCGGGCTATACGTATTTTGAAAGAAGTCGATATCATATTGGCGGAGGACACCCGTACAAGTGCTCCCCTACTCAAACATTTTGGCATTGAGAAGAAAGTATTCGCACACCACCAACATAACGAGCATAAAGCCGTCGCCGAAATTATCCGGTTTTTGAAAGACGGGCAAAATATAGCATTAATCTCCGATGCCGGAACACCAGCGATCTCTGATCCGGGTTTTTTATTGGTCAGAGAGGTGATTAAAGAGGGCTTGGAGATGCAATGCCTTCCGGGCGCCACTGCGTTCGTACCCGCATTGGTCAATTCTGGATTGCCTAACGACAGGTTCTGTTTTGAAGGCTTCCTACCCGTAAAAAAGGGGCGCCAAACCCGTTTAAAACAACTCGCCGAGGAGAAGCGGACCATGATTTTTTATGAATCTCCTCACCGCATCCTCAAAACTATAGCCGAGTTTATCGAATATTTTGGCGAAGAGAGAGAGGCTTCTATTTCAAGGGAACTTAGTAAATTGTATGAGGAAACGGTGAGAGGAACGTTGGCAACGCTAAAATTACATTTTGAACAACACCCTATTAAGGGAGAATTTGTATTTTGTGTAGCAGGATGCTAGTGAAGCGTGAAGTTAGTTACGATTAAAAATAAAAACATGAGTGTAGATAAATTTATTCAAGATGGACAGGATGCCAAAGTGGTGGAAAGGATCCATGATAAGATAGTCGATATGCTGACCGCTGGTGAGTACATACAATACATCTCTCTGCAGAAGAAACCTGCGGTGACTTTATTACCAGATAGCATCACGATTAGCAATAAGCGCATTTTCCTTTGCGAGTTTACCAAACTGGGTTTAGCAACCAACTTTGAGATCTATTCGTGGAACGACGTGAAGGATATTGCTTTCAAAGAGGAAATCTTTGGATCAAAGGTCACGGTAATACCCTTCACGGGGGAGAACCTTACGATCGATTATATCCCGAAGGTACAGGCGCGAAAACTGTATCAACTGATCAAAACGGCATTGGAGAATCCTACAGGAAACAAAACCGAAGAGCCTACGCCGGTTATTCCAACGCAAAAACCGATCGAGCAATTCAACCCACCCGTACAACCCGTCGTTGATGAACCTGCTACGCCTTCAATTAGGGAAGAAAACAAGGAGGAGGAAATCATCGAACAATCGGGTATGTCCGTTGTAGAAGATGACGAGCTAACCCAAAAGCTAAAGAAACTCAAAACACTTTACGACCGACAGTTGATCACGCAAGCTGAATACGAAAACAAAAAGTCAGAACTCTTATCGCAACTCTAATTCGTGAACCGAAATTACCTTTTAGCACTTTTAAGCGCCGTCATCTTATGGTTGGCTTGGCCGCCTATACCTTATAGTAGTCCACTACTGTTCATTGGTTTCGTTCCCTTACTTATGGCCATAGAAGAAGTCATAAGAGGAGATTATAGCCAAAAAGGTAAAAAGATTTTCTGGTTAAGCTTCTTCACAGGCTTTGTATGGAATACAGCTTCTATCTATTGGGTATATAATGCCATGAATGCCTATCTTCCATCCTATGTATCACTCCTCATATCGCTCATCCCTTTTGGACTGGCTCCACTACTCATGGCGTTCGTCTTTCGGTTATACTATCAGCTTCGCAAAAAAATAGCTATAGGTTACAGTTTTATCGGACTGGTTTCTTTTTGGTTGGGATACGAGTTTCTCCATCAGTGGTGGGATTTGGCCTTTCCGTGGATGACATTGGGCAACGGCTTTGCCAATTTCCATCAAATTATCCAATGGTATAGCTTTACCGGCGTCTTTGGTGGTACCATATGGATTTGGGTCGTTAACCTCTTGGTGTTTCTGTTTGTGTGGCAAAAACGCGAAAAAATAGCGGTATTCAGCACGAAAAAGCTGTCCGTGGCGATCACCACCGCGTTGGTACTACCGACTACGATTTCCATTATACAATACAATACATACACCGAGCATATAAATCCCTCGGAAGTAGTCGTGGTTCAGCCGAATATTGATCCCTATGGAAAGTTTGGTTTTATTCCTCCTGCGGAGCAGTTGACTACGTTATTAGAATTATCAGAAGGGGTTGCCAAACCGAACACCGAATTTTTCTTGTGGCCGGAAACGGCTATCTCTTCCGACCGGGGCGGTATTGACGAAGAACAGCTTAGGAGCTATCCAGCTTACGAACGTGTTATTAATTTTTTAGATAAATATAAGAATGGCAATGTATTATCGGGGATCGAAAGCTATCAAATTTACAACGAGCCGAAAACCCTAACCGCCAGAGATTTTGGAAACGGTGTGTTTCTGGATCCTTTTAATGCAGCGGTTTTGATAGATCAATCCAGCAAACTTCAGTTTTACCATAAGTCCAAGTTAGTTCCCGGCGTGGAGCAGCTTCCTTTCGGCGAAACATTGAGTTTCATGAAACCGCTTTTTGCACATTTTGGCGGCTCTACAGGAGGGTATGGCAGTCAAGAAGAACCATCCGTGTTCTATTCCCAAAGCGGTATCGGAGCAGCGCCTGTTATTTGCTATGAATCCATTTGGGGCGATTATGTAGCCGAATATATCCGAAAAGGCGCACAATTTATCGCCATCGTGACCAACGATGGCTGGTGGGGCAATACTTCTGGAAAAGACCAGCATCTGCTCTATGCCAAACTACGCGCCATCGAAAACCGACGTTGGGTAGCACGCTCCGCCAACACCGGGATTTCCGGTTTTATTAACCAGCGGGGAGATATCATCCAAAAAACAACTTGGTGGACTCCCGACGCCCTGGCACAGGAAATTAACCTAAACGAAGAATTGACTTTTTACACCAAAAATGGCGATTTAGTCCTGTATTTGGCATTATTCGGCGGCTTACTTTCTCTATATTTTCTTTTTAGGATAAAAAAGAACACGACATAACCCATATTATCTCCGTCGTATCCTCAATATAACCTTACTACTCCGTAATCATGGGATAAGCGCTGTATTAAACTAGCATTTTGTTAGCATTAATTATTAATAGATTTATTTGTAATAAGGAAATACATGTGTATATTTGCTGTCGTTGACAACAATCTACCTGTATGACATCACCTAAACCTACAAAGTGTACTATCATTATTGTAGACCCCAAGAAAGGGAGTAGTCGTTCCATTAGTATCCCTGCGTTGCATTTATACAACATGCGGTATTATATACTCATTATAGCGGTCGTTACCGGTGTATTGATTACTGCCTGTAGCGTATTGTATACGTCCGTTGGGCAGCAGAACGAAGAACGGGAAAAGCTCCTCTCCGAAATTAACATACTGCAGCAGCAGATACCAGCACCGGACGATACCCTGAATGCACGAAATTATGTGGAGCGCATGGAGGCCAAGCTTTCCAAAATCAGCGAATATCTTCAAAAAAGAGGTGTGAAGAGTTTTGTATTAGACGGGGCTGGCGGCCCAGAGTACAAGGACCTTAAGTTGGCTCCAGTAGAATATTATAGCGTGTACGACGAGTATATGGAACAGCTTTTCGAAGGGTTGGTGTATACGCCTACCGGTTTCCCAGCCAAACCTAAACTGACCTCCAATTTCGGATATCGCCGCAACCCTTTCCACGGGAAAACGACAGAATTCCATTCCGGAATCGATTTTAGAGGAAACAAAGGCGATAAAATTCGGAGTACAGCCAACGGCGAAGTCGTTTTTTCCGGAAGGAACAGTGGATATGGCATCTATGTACTCATCCGGCATCAAAACGGCTTCGAGACACTCTACGGGCATTTATCGAAGGCTTTGGTCAAAAAAGGAGATAAGATAGCAGCCAACCAAGTTATTGGCGAAATGGGCTCCACCGGGCGCTCAACAGGCCCCCATCTCCATTACGAAGTACGAAAAAACGGCAGGCCCATTAATCCGGTCGATTTCCTGAATTTAGATTAGGTAGTTGTGACAGTATCCATCATCAATAAAAAAGCAAACAGCAAGGGGAAGAAAACGGATTCCAGGACCACCCCCACGTTAATTGACAGACACTGCTTGATAAAAGGGAATATCTCCCAAACGTCTGCTATCCGGATAGAGGGGGTATTGGAGGGCGACATTCTAGAAGTCGGAAATTTGGTAATCGGCGAATCGGGCACGGTAAATGGAAACGTCCATGCCAAGACGATCACGATTTTCGGACAGATCAACGGAGATGTTGTCGCGACGGAATCCGTTGAAATAAAAAATTCGGGCAAGGTAACCGGAAAAGTAAACACCATAAGCCTTACAATCGAACGAGGAGCCACATATGATGGAAGTATCACCATGGGCAAATAAAAAAAATAATAGCATTTAAAATTATCAACATATGTATTTAATACAATCTTTCTCCAGTCTAGTAGAGAACAACAATACGGTTCTCATCAACACTTCAAAAGATTTGCTCCACGGGCTTAAGATTCTGCACAATGACAAATGGTATATCTGTGGCGACCTAGCCCTAAACGAAGGGCAATCACCCCATAAGCTCATTAATTCATCACCAGATGACACAGACTATCAGTTGTTGGCCAAAGCGGCCCTGATTGTATCCCAGGAAAATCTGGAGCAGCCTATTTCCATTACCACAGGCTTCCCTTACGCAACGTACCATATCCATAAGGAAAAAGCAATCAATTTTTTCAAACGGACACACATATTGGATTTTGACGGTTCCACCTATGGGGCAGGCGGCAAGAAGAAAAATGTCCTTGAAGTGCAGCAGGTTGAAGTAATCCCGGAAATCGTAGGCTGTACCATTGGTATCAGAAGAGGAGAACTGCAGGCAACGGGTAGCTTTTTTGTGCTGAGCTGTGGTTTTGGCACGTTTGAATCTATTCTCAGTACTGACTCGGGCATCATCGAACAAAGTATGGTGAGTACACACGGTATCCGCTATGCGGTTAACATCATGATCAATGAGTTAAAAAGCAAATATTACCTGGAATTTCGGAATGCTCACCAGTTTGACGACGCGTTCCAACGCGGATACGTTTATCTCAACCGGCAGAATATCGATCTACGGGAAATTCGTCGCAATGCCATCCGTACATACTATGAAGACATTGTCTCGCCCGTCTTACGAAATATTATCACAGACAAGAACCTCATGAAAACCAACCACATCTATCTATGTGGAGGCGCGATGTATTACCAGGACTTGGTAGAGTGTTTTCGGGAAGAATTTGAAGGCATTGCACAGTTAGAAGTAGTGGAAAATCCAGAAACCATGGCCAGCAAAGGTTACGCACTAAATTCGCTGCGTATCGCACACGGAAAAAGAAAATCTGCTCTGGGAATCGATATTGGCAATGCCACTACCATCGTTACAAGTTTTGATGAGGAAGAAGTAAAAAATTATTAGATTGATCCGTTTTCTAA
Source organism: Sphingobacterium corticibacterium (assembly GCF_004208525.1). Classification (GTDB taxonomy): domain Bacteria; phylum Bacteroidota; class Bacteroidia; order Sphingobacteriales; family Sphingobacteriaceae; genus Sphingobacterium; species Sphingobacterium corticibacterium. The sequence continues at coordinate 169,670 of NZ_SGIT01000002.1, forward strand.
AAAAAAGAATCACTGACACGTCAAGTACACAGCCGACGCCACAACCCGCTGGGAGAAATGAGATTATCATCCACGAACAGGATACCATATGCCTGTCGACTATGGTGCTATCCGATAGCAGAAAAGGTAATTTTTTTATCCAGGGAGATGCTATTGTAGAAAAGAACAGCTTTATCACCGGTACTATCGTATCCGCTAACGCGATCATAGGGGGACGCGTGGATGGAGAAATTATATGTACCGGTGAAGTTGTGTTAGCTGCATCTTCGATTGTAGAGGGAAATGTGAAAGCCAGCACCGTGGTCATATCTCCTCAGGCGATTTTCAATGGCGATTTGGTGATTTCCGGACAGACAAGTGGTACCGCGGAATATCGGTTATCTGAAAAAATAAACCTGGCGCAACAATTATTGAACAAGGGATATGTACCCGAAGTAGAGATTTTAAAAGAGCCTGATCCTCCACAAAACGAGATAACGACCTTTTTCAAAAAAACAGAAAAAAAGAATAAACCTAGCCAAAAAGGAGATGAAAATGCGTCGCCTTCGAGTGACACCATAAGTTCTTGGTGGTAGGTTTAAATTTCCTTAATTTTGCCGAATGCAAGTATATTTTGATAATGCCGCTACTACGCCATTAGATCCGGAAGTGATAAAAGTCATGACGGAGATCATGCAAGAACATTTTGGCAACCCCTCTTCTATCCATGCACATGGTCGTCAAGCCAAGACGATCGTGGAAAAGGCGAGAAAAACAGTAGCGGGTTTATTAAAGGCTTCTCCATCCGAAATCTTCTTTACGTCAGGCGGTACTGAAGCAGATAATATGGCTATTGTTAGATCCATCACAGATTTAGGCATTACACACGCTATTACTTCTCCTTTGGAACATCATGCGGTTTTGCATACGTTGGAGGATCTAGCACAACGGGGCGTTATACAGTTGGATTTTGTACAAGTAGACGAACGAGGTCGAGTAGATTTGGATCATCTACAGGCGTTGCTATCCCAAAATCCACGTACCTTTGTATCCCTGATGCATGCCAATAATGAAATCGGCACGTTGACCGACATTCATAAAGTTTCCGAAATATGTCAGACGTTCGATGCCGTTTTTCATTCGGACACGGTACAAACCATGGGACATTATGAGCACGACCTCTCTACGTTGCCTATCGATTTCCTTACGGGTGCGGCCCATAAATTCCATGGTCCAAAAGGAGTAGGCTTTATTTATATCAACGGTAAAAACAAAATCCGCCCCTTGTTATATGGCGGCGCGCAAGAGCGTAATATGCGCGGCGGAACGGAAAATGTTTACGGTATCGTGGGATTAGCGAAAGCCATGGAATTGTGTTATCAAGAGATGGAGACGCATCGGGTTTATATTCAAGGGTTAAAAGATTATATGCGTACGGAACTGCAAAAAAATATTCCGGACATCGCATTTAACGGAAATATTACCGCCGAAGACTCCCTTTACACGGTCTTGAACGTATCACTTCCTTGTACAGAAATTGCAGATATGTTGTTATTTAGCCTAGATATTGCGGGCATTTCCGCATCAGGGGGAAGTGCATGTAGCTCTGGCTCGCAGCTCGGCAGCCATGTGCTGCAAGCATTAGGTGCAGATCCCGACAAACCAGCTGTCCGCTTTTCTTTTAGTAAATACAACAACAAGGAAGAGATTGATTTTGTTGTTAAAAAGCTGAAAGAGCTTTGTGAAGAACATCGCTAAAAATAGGCGTATCAATTTGCATAATGGAGCAAGTACCGCTCGGCTAATTCGCCTCGAATTTCTTTTCCAGATAGATCAAGCTGCCTTAATCGGTCAGGCTCCACTTTATATTTGTAATCTAACCCTTCCAAATTAAGTTCCCCATCTTTTAGTTCCCAGGTTCCGGTTTTAGAAAAAGGTTCGGCACTTTTTCCCACGTATATATATTCGAGGGTATAGGCTTTGTCGTTTGCCAACGTTAAAGCAGTCGCAATAGCATCACAATCCGTGCAGGGGAGATTACCTCTATAAGTTCCTACCAACCGGCCCTCGGTTATCTTGCTAACTTTATGGTTTTCTATATTGGCGTTTGTTCGGGTATTCACACAACTGATGATGAGGAATAACCCCAACAACAATAGTCCACATATATATACAACCAAACGCATGATATCAAATTTTGTTAAGAACTACAAAAAAGGTACCACAAAGCACGTCATCTGCTTTATTTAACGTTTTAGTCCCAATCGTCCTCCTCTATTCCCATCGCGAGATTATACGCACTCAACAATTCGCCGTATGCATGGCGATTTCGTAACCGTTGGGCAACCTCCATCCCTGCTTGGTAGATCTCCAATGCTTCTTCTTTCCTCCCCTGCTCTTCCATAAATTTAGAAAAATGGTAATATGCACCCACGTAATCCGGATGATTTACCCGCAAATCCTGAAAACCGGCAAGCGTATTTTCAGTATCGCCCATTTTTTTATACTCCGTCGTTATCGCGTATTTTAAAAAAGGATCATTCGGGCTCTCTTTTAAAAATTGTTGTAATTCTTCTAGTCTGTTGCTCATGGTAACAACAAAAATAGGAAATTCCAATTTCAATCCACTATCCTATATTACTATGCATGCATAGAAAAATGACAGTTTACTGACCGCTTATACGATTTCCGCTCTTGTTTTTAGCTTTTGAAATTAATAGGTTTGTGTGAAGGCTAAAAAAATATACTCCAATGAAGATACTTGTATGTATAAGCAATGTGCCCGACACGACATCGAAAATCACATTTACGGATAACAATACAGCATTCAATACCACTGGTATTCAATACATTATCAACCCCTATGATGAGATTGCTTTGGCACGGGCTGTTGAACTTGCGGGCAATGGACAAGGTACGATAACGGTTATCCACGTCGGCGACGTTTCTGCAGAACCCACTATTAGAAAGGCTTTAGCAATCGGTGCAGATAATGCCATTCGCATAGATGCCCCACCACGTGACGCTTGGTTTGTGGCTCATCAAATCGCTTCTTATGCCAAAGCTCAAGATTTCGACTTGATCTTAACCGGACGCGAATCCATCGATTATAATGGTAGTCTGGTGCAGGGTTATATCGCCGAACTGTTAGGTATACCATCCATTTCGATTGCCAAAAAGTTAGACATCAATGGTACAAATGCGACGGTAGAGCGTGAAATTGAGGGAGGTAAGGAAGTTATACAGGTTCCGCTGCCTGCTGTCGTCGGAACAGCTGAGGGGGTAGCAGAGCCGAAAATTCCAAATATGCGCGGAATTATGGGCGCACGGTCAAAACCGCTCGACGTTATTGCGGCCATTGATATACCTGCATTATCGCATATTACCCATTTTGACACACCTTCTCCGCGAGGTAATGTAAAACTGGTGGATAAGGACGATGTTGCTCAACTGGTAGAGCTTTTACACAGCGAGGCAAAAGTTATATAAATTTTCATTAAAGCGCTTAGTTATGGCCATTTTAGTATATATTGAAAATATTGCAGGAGCATTTAAAAAATCTGGATACGAGGCGGTTTCCTATGCGAAAACTATCGGAGACGCTACCGGTCAGCCGGTGACTGCCCTCAGTATCGGAAAGGTGGACGCCACATCCTTAGAAAATATAGGTCGCTACGGTGTAAAAAAAGTAATAGCGGTAAATACCGAACAGTTGCACCAATTCGTTAATCAAGCCTATGCAGCTGTTATCGCAGAGGTCGCAAAGAGCATACAGGCAACGACCATCGTACTGTCCAATTCCTTTAGCGGGAAGGGGCTGGCTCCACGTATCGCTGCCAAATTGGATGCTGCACTTGCCGACGGGGCAATTACCCTACCCACCATCACCGGCGAAGCTTGGGAAATTAAAAAGTCTGCTTTCTCCGGCAAAGCTATTGCAACGCAGGAACTCACCGCTCCTATCAAAGTTATTGCATTGACGCCGAACACGGTGGAAGCTGTGGAAGCACCAACAGCGATAGAGGTCGAGCCGTTTGAACCACAAATTGCTGCGACGGATTTAACTTCCGTCATTCAAGATATTGTGCAAGCGACGGACAAAATACCGCTACCCGAAGCGAATATTGTCGTGTCTGCCGGACGGGGGCTAAAAGGCCCGGAAAACTGGGGAATAATAGAAGAACTGGCCGACGTATTAGGCGCCGCTACCGCTTGTTCTAAACCGGTATCTGATGCAGGCTGGCGCCCGCATGAGGAGCACGTGGGGCAAACGGGATTGGCGGTAAGTCCAAATCTCTATATCGCTATCGGTATCTCTGGTGCGATTCAGCACCTTGCCGGTGTAAGCTCGTCCAAAACCATTGTGGTCATTAATAACGATCCCGAAGCGCCATTTTTTAAAGTTGCCGATTATGGCATCGTGGGAGATGCTTTTGATGTTATCCCCAAACTTATCGATGCATTCAAAGCATATAAGAATCACTAAACAGAAACAATTGAAACAAAGTGAAATGGTCGGGTTATCGTATAACCTGGCCATTTTTTTGATTACTTTTTTTGAGGGGAAAAAAGTAATATATATGTTTGTAATAGTTTAGGCATAAAGAATGAAGAAAATCAAATTAGATATCGTGGGGTTGTCGTACAGTCAAACACAATCTGGTGCTTACGCATTAGTTTTGGGAGAGATGGGAGGTAATCGCCGATTGCCCATTATCATTGGTGGTTTTGAGGCGCAGGCAATTGCTGTAGAAATTGAGAAAATGCAGCCCAGCCGTCCGTTGACGCACGATCTATTCAAGACTTTTGCCGACAACTTTCAAATCAATATCCAGGAAGTCCTGATCTACAATTTGATCGATGGCATCTTTTTCGCCAAACTGATATGCTCCAACGGAGACAAAACTTTTGATATTGACTCCCGGACTTCCGACGCTGTGGCCCTAGCGGTACGATTCGGTGCACCGATATACGTATACGATTTTATTATGGATGCTGCCGGCATCGTGATTGAAAGCAATGACTTTGCTTTTTTGGAAAATTTGGAAGGTCTTCCTAAAGAGAATACCATGAGCAGTACCACGCCTCCACCTACGGAAAAAGAACATACGTCTAAATCGCCTTATTTTAATGTGAGCGACGACCAGCTGGAGATAAATCTCAACAAGGCAATCGAAGCGGAGCAATATGAGACAGCTGCTAAAATTCGCGACGAAATAGAAAGAAGAAAAAACAGGTAATACCTTCTCCATGCCTATCAAATTTCGGCTGACCATTGTAAGCTTCTTCCAATTTTTTGTTTGGGGGGCTTGGTTGATTACTATCGCTAACTATTGGTTTGGTACTAAACAATGGGATGGCACACAATTCGGCGCTATTTTTTCGACCATGGGCATTGCGGCAATCTTTATGCCGACACTCATGGGCATCATTGCTGATCGATGGATAAATGCCGAAAAATTATATAGCATATTGCATTTACTATATGCTGCGACTCTTTTTTATCTTCCTCAGGTCGACAATCCGCAGACATTTTTTTACGTCATGCTATTGGCGATGTGCTTCTATATGCCTACGCTTGCACTATCCAATTCCATTTCTTATACGACATTGGTCGCTAATGAATACGATGTTATTAAGGTTTTTCCACCAATACGGGTATGGGGTACGATAGGGTTTATCGTGGCGATGTGGGTAGTAAATCTCACTGGTAATAAAGCAACGGCCTATCAATTTTATATTGCGGGAATAGCTGCCATAGGACTAGGTCTATATGCATTGACATTACCGAAATGTCCTCCTAAAAACCGACAGCAGCAAGAAAAGCAGTCTTGGACGAAAGCACTTGGACTGGATTCCTTTCAGCTGTTTGCCGATTATAAAATGGCTGTTTTTTTTATGTTTTGCATGTTTCTGGGAGGCGCATTACAGCTGACTAATGCTTATGGTGATGTATTTTTGGATGAATTTAAATTTTATCCAAAATATATCGATGCTTTCGCCATTAAGTATTCTACACTTATCATGTCCATTTCACAAATTTCGGAAACGCTTTTTATCCTGGCCATTCCGTTTTTTCTGAAACAGTTCGGCATCAAAAAGGTGATGCTCATCGCGATGTGGGCATGGGTCGCTCGATTTGGATTATTTGCTTTCGGCGATCCGCAAACAGGCCTATGGATGATCATCCTTTCTTGTATTGTATACGGCATGGCGTTCGACTTTTTCAATATATCGGGATCGTTATTTGTGGAAAAATCTACCACGCCATATATCCGTAGCGCAGCCCAAGGCCTCTTCATGATGATGACCAATGGATTTGGTGCCATACTCGGCAGCCTGATCTCGGGATGGGTGATAGATCACTATTTCACGCTACAATTTTCTTCCTTAGAAACGTTGGCTTCCTATCTGCAAACCGAAACCTCCAATAATACCCTCCTCCAATTTATCCAGTCGCGTGGAATATCGGTCATGCCCAATGGCTCGCTTAGCGAAAATCTTTTATTAAAAGATTGGCATCATATCTGGCTAGCTTTCGCTGCTTATACATTTATAATCGCCATTTTATTCAGCTTTTTGTTCAAACATAAACATGTTAGAAATGCCGATTGAGTTGGTAAAAGCAGCCTAAAGCGTCGATTTTCGTTCCATTTTCCCTATATTTGTCTGTTAATATGGAGACAAAAGACATCATTAACATTACTGCACAGCAAACCAGCGCAATTTACAATTGGACATTTAATAGCATTCAAAACGTTGGACTATCTGACCGATATGCGCATATCGTAACTTCTGCGAGCTTATTAATTACTACTTTTTTAGTTCTTTATGTTATCCATTTTATTATTAGTGCCATTTTTAATTCTGTCTTAACGAAAATCATCAAAAAGACGAAAACTACTTGGGACGACTTTTTATTAAAGAATAAGGTATTAAATAAGCTTAGCCAGCTTATTCTTGTGATCATCGCCCAACAAATAATACCTTTCATCTTTGTCGGCTTTCCTAATTTTACCGCCGGACTTAATAAATTTCTGAGCGTTATTGTCATTTTTGCGGTATACGCCTTTGTCAACAGTTTATTAAAGACCGTACGGGATATTTTACGCACCTCCAAAGCCTTTGTGGACAAACCGCTTGACAGCTATTTACAGGTTGTACAAATATTTTTAATATTTATTATTGGTACGCTTATCGTATCTATCGTAACGGGCAACTCGCCTTGGTCATTCCTGGTATCATTGGGAGCCGCATCAGCGATTTTGATGCTGGTATTTAAGGATACCATCCTTGGTTTTGTCGCCAGTATACAAGTGTCGGCCAATGATTCTGTCCGGGTAGGCGATTGGATCGAAATGAGCAAATACGGAGCAGACGGCGATGTGTTGGAAATCAATCTCAACAACGTTAAAATCCAAAATTTTGACAAAACAATCGTGACCATACCAACTTATACACTTCTTAGCGATGCTTTTAAAAACTACAGAGGCATGCAGGATTCGGGTGGTAGGCGAATTAAGCGCTCCATCAATATCAAGATTTCTTCCATTCGATACCTTACAGATGCAGAAATTGTCGAATTAAAGAAAATTGCACTATTGGCTCCTTACATTGCGCAGCGGGAGGAAGAAATTCAGACTTACAATCAGCGTACAGGCGTGGATGAATCGGTATTAGTAAATGGTAGGCGGATGACCAATGTTGGCTTGTTTAGAGCATATATCAATGCATACGCCAAGCATAATCCTGATATTCATAAAGGGCTGACATTAATGGTTCGCCAATTAGCGCCAAATGAACATGGTCTACCACTTGAACTGTATATGTTTACGAATGGTACACAATGGGCATTTTTCGAAAACACGATGTCCGATGTATTTGATCATTTATTCGCTGCGATAAAATACTTTCACCTCGAAGTATTTGAATTACCCGCCTCCGATGATTTACGCCATCTCCTCGCAGAAACGGACTTTAGATCAATTGGAAAAGATAAAGATGAGCAAGATTAACCGCACGAAGGTTGACTTAAATAAAAAAGGGTTATCCTGCGGGACAACCCTTTTGCTTTCGGCGTATTTCACAACAAGCCTCAACATAAACACTAACCATTAATTAAACCATTAATGACGAACAAAAATTACTCATCACAAAGGTGAAGTATTCATATGAAGTAAAGATTAGCGTTGTGTTAAATGAGAAATTATTTCTTTATCGTGCATTGGCGATATTAATTCGTTCCAAAACCGTTTCTATTGTCGTTTTGGCAGCATCCATCATTTTTTGATTTCCCGGATAATCAGCGTCCATCGTCACCGTTTTCCCTTTTTCTTTATACTTGTATTCGAGTATATAACGTGGAACTGCCCGCCCGTCAATGGAGTCTGTTCTAGATGTTGTCAGATCATCATCCACATTCCAGAATCCCATTTCCATCGCTTTTCGATGTAGAAAAAGTAGATCATCACTTGTCAACTTTAATTTCTTTTTGATAATTTCATTTTCCCGATTCAGATATTGATAATCTTGTGTCGCCGAATTATAACTGTTCAACATGGAATCGCGCAAACCGTATTGGATGGAAATATATTCAAAATCTGAATAACGAAAAGGTGCATTCTTGATCATATTGGAATAATAATAAACACAATAGATAAAAAAGGATCCGATAATACACAGTGCCAAAAAAATGGCCTTCGCTCTTTTACTCATGACAAATCAATTTGTCGCAAAAATACACATTAGATGGAACTTAAACACCAAAGGCAGACGCTTATTAGAATGGATTTGTAATTTGAATGTTAGATTTTTGGTGTACCTGCACGTACAAAGTACTTATAATACCAATTATCTTTTATGTCGGAGATAATCACCCCTCTTCTGGTGGATACATGTACAAATTTATTATTATGCAGATATACACCTACATGATCGATGTTTCTTCCGCCAAAAGAGAAAAAGACCAAATCACCTTCCCGCAATTGCCTTTCGTATTTTCGCTTGACCTGATCGCCCATATCCCGGGAAGTACGGGGTAGGTCTTTCCCATACACCTCGCGATACAACATCCCAACGAAGCCAGAACAATCTATGCCCGACGGCTTCGTTCCACCGAGACGATGTGGACTTCCTAGCCACTTATCGATGAAAGAGTAAAGTGATTTATTGTTCAAATCCCGCGGGGAAACACCCAGTATCGCAGCATAATTGTCTATTCCGGAACCAGACAATGATTTATCACGCGCGTCACTTGCATCCGTGGGAATGGATTTACTTGTACTAGATGTACCGTGGTGGGGACGACTCCCGTAGAGTACTTTTCTTTTGGCGCCACAAGATGCCAATAGAAAAATGGCCATAACCCACGATAATAGCGTAATATACCTATATGATCGGTGCTGCATAGCACAAAAATAAACATCACAATGCGTTTAACAAAGTTTGCAGAATGATTTTGTATCTTGCGCGCCAAAATGGACAAGGAACAAGTAAAAGGTATTATTGCTGTTGTATTAGGTGCTGCCAGTTTCGGTATATTATCCACCTTTGTTAAAAAAGCTTATGCGCAAGGTTTCACGCTGGGCGAGGTAACGGGCATCCAAGCTTTTTTTGGCATGCTGTTTTTATGGATACTCATCGGAATAATGTTTATCATAAACAAAGGTTATTTTTCCAAATATCCTTCCACTTCTCCGAAATGGCACATCGTCGTCAGTGGATTATCCACCGGCGCCGTCAGTATTTTGTATTACAAAAGTGTCCAGCTTGTTCCAGCATCCTTAGCTATCATTCTATTGATGCAATATATTTGGATCGGGCAACTGATCGAATTTATTTTCTTCAAAACAAAGCTTACAAGACGACAAAGCATTGGTATCGCCGCCATCTTAGGAAGTACCGTTCTCGCAACCGGTTTAGTAGAACACGACTTTAAATCGATTAGCGTTGTCGGTATTGGCTACGGACTCCTTGCGGCTACCGCCTACGCCATATTTATTATTGTCAGTGGACGTGTCGGCAACGACCATCCCCCTCTTCAAAAAAGTGCCTATATGATTATTGGGGCTTTTCTGTTGGTGTTTGTGTTGTTACAACCGCTTACCCTTTTTACGTCTTCGGTTTTTTCTTCTCTATGGCGTTATGGATTGTTACTCGCCATTTTCGGGACAGTCCTCCCCCCTCTTTTATTCTCGTATGGAATCCCAAAAACGGGGGTATCACTCGGAAATATCCTGAGTTACATTGAATTGCCTGTAGCGGTTTGTATGTCTTACATTGTTTTAAAGGAACACGTATCCTTATTACAGTTTATGGGTGTAGCCGGTATATTGGTCGTGGTGGTATTACTGAATATCCAGAAACGCCGAATGCAACACTAAACTTAGTGTACCAAAAGCTCCGGTAATTCTTCAATCTCTACCTCACATTGATCGGTAATAGTTGTGAATTTGACCGGCACGATTTCATTGACCAATAAAGGATCATACAACGAGCGTACTTTTACATAATTTTTAGAGAAGCCGTGCATATAACCGTCTTTAACATCACTCTCAAACAACACCTCTCCGACTTTCCCTAACTGTTTTTCATAAAATGCTCTCCGCTTTTTCTCGGAAAGGATATGTAACATTTTACTTCTATCACTACGCTGTGCTCCCGGAACAGCTCCTTCCATCTGAGCGGCAATGGTGTTTTCTCGTTCGGAGTAGGTAAAGACGTGCAGGTAGGAAATATCCATTTCGTTCAGGAAATTGTATGTATCTAGGAAGTCTTCCCGCGTTTCGCCCGGAAACCCAACGATAACATCTACACCTATACAACAGTCAGGCATCAACGATTTTATCTTCGCGACGCGTTCCGCATAAAGCTCGCGTTTATAACGTCGACGCATTTTCGCCAATACATTATTACTTCCCGATTGCAAAGGCATGTGGAAATGTGGTACAAACCGCTTAGACTGTGCTACAAACTCAATGATTTCATTCGCTAGTAAGTTCGGTTCAATAGAGGAAATACGTATACGGTCTATACCTTCCACCTCATCTAACGCTTTCACCAAATCTAAAAAACGGTCTTGCCGCTTCCCATCCCGTATACCGTAATCACCAATATTCACGCCCGTCAGTACAATTTCTTTCACGCCCGAGGCCGCAATTTCCTCAGCCTGTCGCACAATATCTTCAATCTTACCCGAACGGCTTGCTCCACGTGCCAACGGAATCGTACAGAAGGTACACGAATAGTCACAACCATCTTGCACTTTTAGGAAGGTACGGGTGCGATCACCGATAGAATAAGCCGAGACAAATTGGTGTGTCTCGTCAATTGGTCCATTATGAACAACCGCTTTTTCCTGTTTCGTTAGGTCGTTGATGTGTTGAATGATATTAAATTTCTCCGCAGCCCCCAACACCATATCGACCCCCGGAATTTCCGCTATCTCTCTCGGTTTTAACTGAGCATAGCATCCTACGATGGTGATATAGGCATTGGGCGAATGCTTTAGGGCTTCTTTCACGACCTTACGACACTTTTTATCGGCATGATCCGTTACCGAACAGGTATTAATGACATATACATCTGCCTTGCTATTAAATGGGGTGGTTTCATAGCCTGCTTCCTTGAAAATCCTGCCGATAGAAGACGTTTCTGAATAATTCAGTTTACATCCCAACGTATAAAAAGCTACTTTTTTGTTCATGACGATTTTACAAAGTTACTTTTTTTTCCCTCAAAAAAAGATTAAAAAGACCTATCTTCGTAGTCATATGAAACAATATTTGGATTTATTGAAGCATGTTTATGAAAACGGGGTTGATAAAACCGATCGTACGGGTACAGGGACGCGCAGTGTCTTCGGTTACCAGATGCGCTTCAACCTAAAAGATGGTTTTCCGTTGGTGACCACCAAAAAATTACATCTTCGTTCTATCATACACGAACTGATCTGGTTTTTAAAAGGCGATACGAATATCCAGTATTTAAAAGAAAATGGGGTAAGCATTTGGGATGAATGGGCGGATGAAAATGGTAATTTAGGACCTGTATACGGTTCACAATGGCGTTCTTGGCCAACACCGGACGGCCGTCATATCGACCAAATAGCGAAAGTTTTGGAGCAGCTTAAAAAATCTCCTGATTCCCGCAGAATTATCGTGTCTGCATGGAATGTTGCTGAAATAGAAAACATGGCACTGCCACCTTGTCACGCTTTTTTCCAATTTTATGTTGCACCTGCTCAACCTGAAAAGGGTATATTGAAGCCACAGCTTTCTTGCCAACTTTACCAGCGGAGCGCAGATATTTTCCTAGGCGTACCTTTCAATATTGCTTCCTACGCTTTGCTGACCATGATGGTTGCCCAAGTATGCGATATGGAAGCAGGTGATTTTATACATACATTGGGAGACGCCCATATATACAGCAATCATTTTGAGCAAACGGAACTGCAATTGAGCAGAGAACCGAAATCACTGCCGACGATGAAAATAAATCCGGATGTGCACGATATTTTCGATTTTAAGTTTGAAGATTTTGAACTGGAGAATTATCAGTTTCATCCCCACATCAAGGCACCGGTAGCGGTGTAATTCGTGTGTTAAGAGAAAACAAATGAACAATCTAAAAATAACACTAATTGTAGCCGCAGCGGAGAACAATGCTATTGGAAAAAACAATCAGATGTTGTGGCATCTACCCGATGATTTTAAATATTTCAAACAGCATACGTTAGATCATTCGGTTGTCATGGGTCGAAAAACATATGAGTCCATAGGCAAACCGTTGCCACAACGCCGTAACATTGTCCTGACAAAAGATTTGAATTGGTCCAAGGAAGACATTGATGTGGCGAACTCACTAGATGAGGTACTAACATATTGTCGGGATGAAAGAGAAATCTTCATCATTGGTGGTGCCAAGATTTATCAACAGGCACTTCCACTTGCGCAAAAAGTGTTATTAACACGGGTACATACCACCTTGAATGGCGACGCCTATTTTCCGGAACTTCCCCCAGCGGAGTGGAAAAAGGTAAGTGAGGACAGGCATGTGCAAGACGAACGCCATGCCTATGATTTTACTTTTGAAGTTTGGGAGCGGACGATATAGCTGCCTCAATTAATTCTGCGTAAAAATCACCCTCTTTCATACCCAATGCGCGAACCTGCTGTGGAATAAAACTCTGTGCTGTCTGGCCGGGAATGGTGTTGATTTCAATAAAGTAAAATTTATCCGTACCAGTTTCTAAAAAGAAATCCACACGCACCATCCCTTTGCAATTCAGACGGACATAAATATCCCGAATAATCCGGGAAGCTCTCTCCTGCTGATCTGCAGTCAGGTCGGCAGGTGTGATTTCTTCCGTTAAGCCGGCCACATACTTCGCTTCGAAATCGAAAAACTCCCGTGTCGTACGAACTTCCGTAGCAGGCAACACAATCAACTCCCCTTCTGCATTTCGAAAGATACCTTGCGAAAATTCTCTTCCGGTGACAAATTCCTCAACAAGGACTTGCGCGCCGGTATTCGCCGCATCAAAAGCTTTATCCAATGCGACCTGCAAGTCTGACGACGCTTTCACTTTAGACATTCCGATGCTGCTTCCACCCGCATTGGGCTTTACAAACAGGGGTAAGGTCAGGTTTTGTTGTACGATATGGGGCGCGTCGCTTCGGTGTGTAGCAAATAACAATACGGAGTTCGCTACGTATAGATCCTGGATATCCCTTACAATAGCTTTCGTATACCCTTTGTTCATTGTTAACGCTGATGTCAACGCATCACAGGAGGTATAAGGCAGTCCAATCATATCAAAATAACCCTGCAATCGGCCATCCTCCCCCGGCGAACCGTGCAAGATGATAAAAGCGACATCAAATGTAACGATGTGTCCATCGATATCCAACGAAAAATTCTCTCTGTTTACCGAAATCTTAATACCAGCTTCCGTTACGTAGAACCAGGTATCCAACGTAATCGTTATCGGATATACCTCATATTTTTCTTTGTCGAGCTGCGCCTGTACAAATGCAGCACTCTTGAAAGAAACCTCTGCCTCTCCGGTATACCCCCCGGTAATTAAAGCTATTTTTGTTTTCATTTTTATTTTTGTTAGAAAGTTAGAGGATAATTGCAAATTAATGTTAAACGAACGCAAATATAACTTGTGTTACGGGGAAAAAAGAATAATTTTGTCTATTATATTGCATGTTCGCGCATGATATAGATGTGCTTTATTATATTAGAAACAACACATGTCGAAATTATTACTGTATCTAAGAACAGATACGTTTAGAAAAAATTTAATTGGAGCGATGATTGCACTTGCACTCTTATTTTTAGGTGTTTATTTCGGACTTCAATGGTATACGAAGCATGGGGTTTCGATTGAAGTACCGCAGGTAAAGGGATTACATATCGATGATGCCATTCAAACATTAGAGAAAGCCGATTTAGAATATTCGATTGATTATGTGTACCAGATGGATGCAAAACCGGGACTTGTCATGGAGCAAGATCCAGACCCAAAATCACAGGTAAAAACGGGAAGGACAATCTATTTAACCATCATCACCGAAACACCACCTGAAGTCGCCTTCCCCGATATCATTGACAAAACGTTTATAGAAGCCTCTGCTATTTTGAGAAACCAATCGCTTAAAATCGCGGACACCGTCTATGTGGCAGATATCGCACGGGATGTTGTATTAGATGTTAAATTTGGGGGGCAACCGCTAAAAGCCGGACGGCCTATCCCGAAAGGTTCTCAGATAACCCTTGTGCTCGGTAATGGGCAAGGAGCGGATGATATCGAAGTCCCCAATCTCATCGGTTTATCATTACCTGAAGCACGATTTGCACTTTCGGGGGTGGGATTAAGTTTAGGCAATATCACGTATTCTGGCGTGATAACAGATTCATTGTCCAGCACCATCGTTTTCCAACAACCGGATACCACTGCAGGGTTTGTCAGTATGGGTAGTGCGGTGAATGTAACGTTAGCGAACTAAAAAACATGGCAGAGAAAAAAAAACGTTTTCGGAAGGTATTCGGCATTATACTCTTGTTGTTATTCTTTGCAGGAGCTGTAGTGGCATGGATAGGTTATCAGGCTTTTATGGGGCCGAGTGTCACCGATAAGCAGGAATATCTGTATATCAAGACAAACGATACTTTTGAAGATGTACTACACACGGTGACCGAACAACAAATTGTAAAGAATCCAACACTTTTTCGCTATATCGCGGATGCAATGGAATATCCAGACAATGTAAAGCCGGGACGTTACAAGCTTACCGAAGGCATGTCTAACAGACGTTTAATCGGAAATCTTAGGGGGGGGTATCAAGAAGCGGTCAAGTTTAGGTTTGAAAACATCCGTCTTAAAGAGAACTTCGCCGCTTTGCTCGGTAAAAACTTTGAAGCGGATTCGACCACTTTTATCGAAATCCTCGGTAATGAAGAGGTCGCCGAGTCGTACGGATTTACCTCGGAAAATTTCTTCACCATGTTTATTCCAAACACCTACGAGATTTATTGGAATACCGCTCCGAACAAAATTATCACACGCTTTCACGACGAATACAACAAGTTTTGGACACCCGATCGCAAAGAAAAAGCAGCGGCTATTGGTTTAAGACCACAGGAAGTGAGTATCCTCGCTTCTATTGTAAAGGGAGAGGCATTGCATACCGATGAGATGCCCGATATTGCAGGGCTCTACCTCAATCGCCTGGAAAAAGGGATGCTATTACAAGCAGATCCTACCGTCATCTTCGCGAACAACGACTTTACCATTAGACGTGTCCTCAACAGGCATCTCACCATCGACAATCCCTACAACACGTATCGATATGGAGGACTGCCTCCCGGACCGATTATGCTTCCCAGCATTGCATCTATCGACGCTGTTCTTAACCATAAAAAGCATGATTACATTTATATGTGTGCCAAAGATGATTTTTCCGGTTACCATAATTTTGCGAGAACACAGGCAGAACATTTAGTCAATGCGCGAAAGTTTCAGCGCGCATTGACGGAACGGAATATTATGCGATAGGAGGAACGAAATGTTTACACACGAAACCACGTTACGTATACGCTATGCAGAGACTGACCAAATGGGGTATGTATATTATGGAAATTACGCATCATTCTATGAAGTAGCCCGTACGGAAATGCTGCGCAGCACTGGGATTTCCTATAAGGAATTAGAGGATATCGGTGTTATGCTACCTGTTACCGATTTGGTCTGTAAATATTATCAACCCGCCCGGTACGATGACTTGATAACGATTAAAACCGCTATTAAAGAAAAACCGGTGGTGCGTATTCAATTTGACTATGAAATATACAACCAAAATGGTGTATTGCTGAATACAGGCTATACACAACTTGTATTTGTCGATATGAAAAAGAATAGACCCTGTCGCGCTCCTCAAATTTTCCAGGAAAAGATGGCGTCTTTTTTTTAATATAATCTATTGTAAATAAAAGTTTTTCGTATCTTTGCAGTCCTTGCAACGCAAGGAAAAGGAGAATTAATAATTAATGGCAAAAAAACAAGAAGCAGAAAAAGAGTTAGCGGCGAAAAACGCAGAGCTACAAGGTGCTGACACTAAAGTAGTGAAAGACACTGAACAAATCGAGTCTGAAGCAGATTCAAAATTAATCGAAGACATCAAATCTACCACTTGGAGTACACCAGAAGGTGACTTTGACTGGGATTTAGATGAAAAAGCGTTCGGTAACTACAGCGACACAGAGCGTGCTAAATTAGAAGAGCAATACGCTGGAACATTCAATCAAATCAACCAAGGTGAAATTATTGAAGGTACTGTGGTTTCGATCAACAACAAAGATGTTGTATTGAACGTAGGTTTCAAATCAGACGGCCTTGTAGCATCATCGGAGTTCCGCGACTTACCTGACTTGAAAGTTGGTGATAAAGTAGATGTGTTTGTAGAATCTCAAGAGGATGCAAACGGTCAGCTTGTATTATCACGCAAACGTGCTAAAACACAAAAATCTTGGGAAGCTATCAACGAGGCATTGGAAAACGATGCCATTATCGATGGTTTCGTTAAATCTCGTACAAAAGGTGGTTTAATTGTAGATATCAAGGGTGTAGAAGCTTTCTTACCTGGTTCACAAATCGACATCAAACCTATCCGTGATTACGACGTATACGTAGGTAAAACTATGGAATTTAAAGTGGTTAAAATCAATCATGAGTTTAAAAACGTTGTTGTATCACACAAAGTATTAATTGAGGACGACTTAGAAAACCAAAAATCTGAAATCGTTGCTAAATTAGAAAAAGGACAAGTATTGGAAGGTACTGTTAAAAACATTACAGATTTCGGTGTATTCATCGATCTAGGTGGTGTTGATGGTTTGCTTCACATTACAGATATTTCTTGGGGTCGTATTGAGCATCCGAAAGAAGTATTGGCTTTAGACCAAACAATCAACGTGGTTGTATTAGATTTTGACGATGAGAAAAAACGTATCGCTTTAGGTCTTAAACAACTATCAGAGCACCCTTGGGAGTCTTTAGATACGGAACTAGCAATAGGTTCTAAAGTAAAAGGAAAAATTGTTACCGTAGCAGACTACGGTGCATTCCTTGAAATTATCCCTGGTGTAGAAGGCTTAATTCACGTATCGGAAATGTCTTGGTCTCAAAACTTACGTTCTCCACAAGAATTCTTGAAAGTAGGAGATGAAATCGAAGCGGAAATCTTAACATTAGACCGTGAAGAGCGTAAAATGAGCTTAGGTATCAAACAATTGACACCTGATCCTTGGAAAAATATCACAGAGCGTTACCCAATCGGATCTAAACAATCTGCAGTTGTTAAAAACATGACCAACTTTGGTGTGTTTGTAGAGCTAGAAGATGGTATCGATGGTTTAATCCATATCTCTGACCTTTCTTGGTCTAAGAAAATCAACCACCCTAACGAATTCACTAAAGTAGGTGAAACATTAGAGGTTGTTGTTTTGGAACTTGATGAAGAAAACCGTAAACTTTCTCTGGGACACAAACAATTGGAAGAAAACCCTTGGGACACATTTGAAACCATCTTTACAGAAGGTTCTGTTCACGAAGGTACTGTAATCAAAGTTGGCGACAAAGGTGATATCGTTGCATTACAATATGGTGTTGAAGGCTTCTGTCCGAACAAACACTCTATCAAAGAAGACGGTAACCCATTGAAAGTAGACGAAGTTGCGGAATTCAAAATTATTGAATTTAACAAAGAGAACAAACGCTTAGTGATATCCCACTCTCGTATCTGGGAAGACCAAAAAGCAGAAGCTCGTATTGAAGAATTCAATAATCGCAAAAAAGAAGCAAAAGCCGCTAATTCAGCTGTGAAAAAAGTAAAAGACTCTGTTGAGAAATCTACATTAGGTGACTTAGATGTTCTTGCACAATTGAAACAGCAAATGGAAGGTGACGAAAAGAAATCTAAATAATTTTAGGTTATCTGTATACTTCAAAGCCCCGATTGGAAATCAATCGGGGCTTTTTTTGATACGGTTTTTCTTCGCTAAAACTTAAATGTTAAGCCGACATTCAGCAAAGCCTTCTGAGCCCAGAAACGATCCGAGGTTATCGGAAAAATCTCCTATTAAAACTGGGCGCAAAAATCAAAAAAAAATCCCGACCATCATAAGTCGGGATTGTCTTGATAACATCATTTCGTTATACGTCTATCTTCGCATATTTTGCATTTCGTTCGATAAATTCTCGCCGTGGCGCAACTTCATCTCCCATTAACATGGAGAAAATACGATCACACTCCGCAGCATTCTCGATAGTCACCTGACGTAGCGTACGTTGTTCGGGATCCATGGTAGTTTGCCATAACTGCTCGGCATTCATCTCTCCTAGACCTTTATAACGCTGTACATGGACGGAATCCTCCTTTCCTGCACCTTTCAAACGTTGAATAGCGGCCAAACGTTGATCCTCGTTCCATGCGTATTCAAACTCCTTCCCTTTCTTGACCTGATAAAGCGGTGGCGTTGCAATATATACATAACCCTTCTCTATCAACTCCTTCATATAACGGAAATAGAAAGTCAAAATCAACGTAGCAATGTGCGAACCATCCACATCGGCATCCGTCATGATAATGATTTTATGATAGCGTAATTTTTCCAGGTTCAATGCTTTGGAGTCTTCTGCCGTTCCTACGCTTACACCCAACGCCGTAAACATATTTTTTATTTCCTCGTTTTCATAAATCTTATGTTCCATGGCTTTCTCCACATTCAGAATCTTACCTCTCAACGGCATAATGGCCTGAAAACGACGGTTACGACCTTGCTTCGCCGTTCCACCCGCAGAATCTCCCTCGACAAAGAAAATCTCGCATGTTGCCGGATCGCTATCCGAACAATCCGCTAATTTCCCCGGAAGTCCAGAACCTCCCATTACTGTTTTTCGCTGTACAAGTTCACGCGCTTTACGTGCTGCTGCGCGCGCTTGAGCGGCAATAATAACTTTCTGTACAATGGTCTTTGCCTCTTTGGGGTTTTCTTCCAGGTAGATGCCCAAGATCTCCCCTACAGCAATATCCACGGCACCCATCACCTCGTTATTACCTAATTTAGTTTTGGTTTGCCCCTCAAACTGCGGTTCGGCAACTTTAACCGATACAACAGCCGTTAATCCTTCACGGAAGTCATCCCCTGTAATATCAACTTTGAGGTTTTTCAACAAGCCGGATTTATCGGCATACGCCTTTAGCGTACGCGTCAATCCACGACGAAAACCAGCCACATGTGTACCGCCCTCAATGGTGTTAATGTTGTTAACATAGGAGTGCACATTTTCCGAATAAGTATCATTATATTGCAAAGCAAGCTCTACGGGCACACCTTGCTTAATTCCTTCGACATAAATAGGTTCGGGAATAAGCGGTTGACGAGTACCATCTAGGAATTTCACAAATTCACGTAGACCACCTTCCGAAAAAAACTCATCCGACTTACGCGAGCCATCTTCATTGATCTCCCGTTCATCTATTAACGATAAGCGTACACCCTTATTCAGAAACGCTAATTCACGCAAACGATTTGCCAACGTATCATAGTTATACGTGGTCGTCATCGTGAATATTTCGGAATCTGGACGGAAAGTGACTATGGTTCCGGTGATATCACTTTCGCCAATTTCCTTCACATTATACAAAGGCTTACCCTTTTCATATTCTTGTTGAAAAACCTTCCCATCCCGGTGCACTACAGCAGATAAATGGGTAGATAGCGCGTTCACACAAGAAACCCCCACCCCATGCAAACCACCAGATACTTTATAGGTATCTTTATCAAATTTACCGCCAGCATGCAACACCGTCATCACCAATTCCAAAGCCGATTTGTTCTCTTTCTTGTTAATACCGGTCGGTATACCGCGTCCGTTATCCTTAACAGAAATTGAATTGTCGCTGTGAATCGTAACGACAATATCCGAACAATACCCTGCTACAGCTTCGTCAATAGAGTTGTCAACCACCTCATAAACTAAATGGTGCAAACCTTTAACACCTGTATCGCCAATGTACATGGAAGGTCTCTTACGTACTGCTTCCAGACCTTCTAACACCTGAATATTATCCGCCGAGTACGTTGATGAATTCTTATTTTCTTCGCTCATGAAATTAATTTAAAATGAGTATCGTTAAACATTCAAAAATACGATTTTTTTCCCTAAAAATCAAGAGATAATATACGTGTGATAGCTCCGTATTCAAATGATGGACAGCCCTGAAATATTCGTAAATACCCCACTTTTTAACGTATAATTTGCTAAGAAATAACAAAGAACTTCTAAAATTTGATTTTTTATCTTAGGTTTGTTTTCTGAAAACTATATTAGAATGAATAAACTATTTAAAACAGTATCAAACGTATCTTTAGGATTGGTGGCCATCCTGGCCGTAGCTTCCTGTAACCAAAATGCAAGCACCGGAACTGCACCTAAAACTGATTCTAGTGCATCCGTTGCGGGTGCCAACGAAGGAGAGAAAATCGTTTATATAAACGCTGATACTTTATCCGAAAAATACGAATATTATAAAGACATTAGAAGTAAACTCGAAGCGAAGGTAAAAAAGGCACAGAGTGATTTACAAAGTAAAGGCCAGGCCTTCCAACGTGAGGTAGCCGAATATCAACAGAAAGCAGCTACTATGAGCGCTTCTGACCGTCAGGCAACAGAAGAAAGACTAGCTCGTAAACAAGATGAACTGGGACGCCTAGACCAAAATGCATCCGCATCTATTGCACAGGATGAATCGACGGAATTCAACAATGTATATAATACTATCTCGGAGTATTTGAAAAAACATGCCGAAGAAAAAGGTTATGAGTTGGTATTAACGTACTCCGTTTCCAATCCTACTGTGTTATATGCAGAAAAGAAAAAAGATATTACTACCGAAGTGGTAGCTGCCTTGAACAAGGAATATCAAGACAAAAAAGCCAAAGAAAAGAAATAAGAAAATTCAAACAAATAAGGCTATTCTCGGAATAGCCTTATTTGTTTTACGATTTCTTGAATATATTTGTTATCTCACCATGGTACGCACCATCTTAGATTCTAGCAACGCTTCCTTTGATTGGATTGATATATCCGAGCCTACACTTGAAGATTTCGAAACACTTAGATCCAAATATCAATTACACGAGGCCTCGATTAAAGATTGTCTGCAGATCGGCCAGCTACCGAAGATTGAAGAATTCGAAAATTACCATTTTCTCATTATTCGCTCTATTCCCGCAAAATTTGACAATTTCTCCGATACCCTAACTGAAATTACGGAACGCATATCAATATTTTTTAGCGACAAGTTTGTGATTACTGTCCATCGCGGAAATATCGAATATCTGGAAAAACTCGCTGATAACTTTCCGTTTAATAAACTCAGTTCCAGCAAACTTTTCATCAACCATCTTACCTCTGAGGCACTGAAGACTTTTGAAAACTTAGTTATCAACAAACTAAATACGCAGCTGGACAGCTATGAAGAGATGGTATTTTTAAACCGAAGGAAAAAGGACTTCCTACGTCAGCTTTATTACATTAAACGTCAAATCGATCTTATCCGCATTATATTAACACTTTACAAGGATATCGTGGATTTCTTTCATCTATCAGCATTTAAGAATATCTATACGCAGGACTTAAAAGATATTTATGCTCGCTCGTCCACCTTATATAGAAACATCTCTGAAAATACAGCACAGCTTCTCTCTGTTTATTTCAATATAGAATCTAATCACACCAATGATATTATGCGTACATTAACCATCATATCGGTTTTTTTCATGCCGCTTACTTTCATCGTAGGTGTGTATGGCATGAACTTCAAAAATATGCCCGAACTAGAATGGTACTACGGTTATCCGGCGGTCATCTTAGCGATGGCAGTTCTTGCCGCACTCATTTATTATTGGTTCAAAAAGCGTAGATGGTTGTAATTAACGTTTTTTGGGCGTAGTAGCAATAAAATCCTTAAGGTAGTAAGGTTCAAAATAAATAATATTCTCAAAAGCACCTTGTTGGAATTTTTGAAAAGCTAGTTTATCAAAAAACGAGGCCGCATTACGAAATCCTACCTGCACCTGAACCATCTCTTGGTCTTCAAAAAGTGTATCCAGTTTATCTGCCCCACTTCCAAAAAGAACATAGCCTGTATGTTCACCTACCTCGGAAAAAGAACTTTCATCGATAATATGAGCTGTTGTCTCTGCTATACATTCCAACTGCGCATTGTATTTGGCCATATATACTTCCATCCGACGAGCATCGATCATCGGCACTAATATACGGGTAAACACGCTCCCATTCTGCCGGGAAACAAAGCCAGAAACCATCGCTTCCAGCGTATTCACGGCGATTAATGGAATATCCAAGGCGTAACATAGCCCTTTAGCGGTTGAAACACCGATTCGGAGACCCGTATAGGAACCAGGGCCTTTGCTTATGGCTACCGCGTGCAGATCACTCCTGGTGATGACCGCCCTTTCCAATACTTCCTCGATGAACAAGGTTAGGCTGCTCGCATGTAAATTAGGTCCGTCGGCTTCTACCGTGGCTATTGTTTTTCCATTTTTTCCGATAGCGACAGAGCATACCGGTGTTGCTGTTTCTATTTGTAAAATGTATGTATTTTCTATCATAGACTTTATGGAACAGGATCGTGTCCATGCCCTCCCCAAGGATGGCACCTCAATATTCGTCGAATCGCCAGATACCCTCCTTTAAAAGGGCCGTATTTCAGGATAGCTTCCTTACCATACTGCGAACAGGTTGGCGTATACCGACAATTGGCTCCTAAAAACGGTGAAATGAAAAGCTGATAAAAACGGATGATAACTACGAAAAACCACTGTAGTGGTTTTTTAATCAGTTTTTCCCATAAGAATTTGAATATGCTCATCTTTCAGCTTGGCTAATACCTTTCCCATACGTTGATAGAGCATTGCATAGGGTTCCTTTTCCTTTCCCACATATTGGAATGCCACCAACAAATGTAGGGAATGTTCTTGAAGAAACTTATATAAATCTGATTTTTGCAGGCGATAAGTCTCTCTTATCCGACGTTTGAGCGCATTCCGATCTACCGCTTTTCGAAAGCGACGTTTAGAAACGGAGATTATAGATTGCGCAGGAATAATATTTTGTTGTATAGGTGGGGTATACAGCCATACAACACGGTAAGGATAAACAACAAAAGAAGAACCATTACGGAAAAGACTTTCAATAAGTCTTTTACTGCATAATCGTTCTTCCTTCGTAAATGTATAGCTCATTGTGACTATTTGCCGAAACACAAGCCCGCAGGAGCCACCGACCTGTATTTATTACCCTTTGTGACGGTATTCGTCCGATACAGAAAGACGTTTTCTTCCTTTAGCTCTACGAGCAGCCAATACTCTTCTGCCGTTAGCGGTACTCATACGCTCACGGAAACCGTGCTTATTTCTTCTTTTTCTTAACGAAGGCTGAAATGTTCTTTTCATGACGCTATTATGCTTGTTTTTATATCTAAATCAATCCCTCCCTATACAAGGGAATGCAAAAGTACTGTTAATTTAGAAAAGAAGCAAATTTTACCAAAACTATTTACTCCTTAGTATATCACGAATCTCGGTCAACAACACCTCTTCTTTAGATGGTGCGGCTGGTGCGGCTGGAGCTGCTTCTTCCTTGCGTTTCAAAGAATTAATTCCCTTGATTACCAAAAAGATACAAAACGCAATAATCAGGAACTGAATAATAACGTTAATAAAATTACCATACGTAATAGCAACTTCCGTAGTGCCAGCAGCCTCATTCGCTTCTGTGATAACATACTTCATGTTGCTGAAATCCACCCCACCTGTAATGTAGCCAATAGGCGGCATGATAATATCATCCACCATGGAAGTAACAATCTTACCAAAAGCACCTCCGATTACCACACCGACTGCGAGGTCGATGACGCTTCCGCGCATGGCAAATTCCTTAAATTCTTTTAGAAATCCCATAATTTTAAATTTAAAAACAATGAATAATCAAAAATGACAATTAAATCTACAATATTCAAGAATTTCGTAATATTTTTAACACGCGCATAAATCATGGATATGAGGTAGACTTTTTTTATATCATTTACTTAATTATATTTGTTCCGTCATAGCAGACAAGTACATCGCATATCGAACTTACAAAAACACCAGCATAAGCAACCCGTAAATGAAGAGAATATTAATAGCGGACGACCATAGCATTGTAAGACTAGGCGCTTCCATGATTATTAAGGAGTGCATTCCTGAAGCAGACATTCAACAGGCACAGACATACGATGAGGTGTATGATTTTTTGCACAAAGAATCTTTTGACTTACTCCTACTGGATATTAATATGCCTGGCGGCAATAATATTAAAGTTATCAAGGAATTATTAGATATCCAGCATCAGGTGAAAATATTAGTTTTCTCATCGTATGAGGAAAGTATCTATGCGCTGCGGTATATCAATGCAGGTGCTTGCGGCTATATTAATAAGACAACCGCAATGTCGGAACTTAAAAATGCCATAGAGAACATTATGACACGTGGAAAATATATGTCCGAAGCTGTGAAGGAGCTTTATATACAGAAACTCACGTCGAGTAAATCCTCTTTTGACAAAGGGAACCCGTTACATAAATTATCCAATCGCGAAATGGACGTCGCGAAACATCTTACCAAAGGTCTCGGTATTTTGGAGGTTGCCAAACTGATGGAATTAAGTTCTTCCACAGTGAGCACTTACAAGAGTCGTGTTTTCGAGAAATTAAATGTGGGTAATATCCCGGAGCTTATTGAACTATTCAACCTGCATAGTGAAGCGTAAAAAAGAGAGGTTGTCTTTTCAACAACCTCTCTTTTTTATCTTAATTCTGCTATGGTGACCTCCGGAATATCTTTTACAGCGGGTTCTTCCAAGTAACTTCTACGCTGAAAAACATATCCTTTTTCACTATCTAACTCCCACAATAGCGGCGATAGGAAACGAATACAATTCGCAAATCCTTGATTAGTTGCAGCAAGATTACCTGTATCCTTAGAGTTCTTCGCTTCATTTTCAATTTCAAAAGGTCCGTCAAATCCTCGCCGATGCAAGACTGCAACGAAATCATTCCAGTCCATGTGATCTGTCCCTCCAAATCCCGGAAGCATAGCTTCATAATGATGACGGTCCCAATCGTGTTGCGGAATCGTAATGCCTGCTTGCTCTGCCAAGGAAACATCTACATGTTGCATAGGATACATTCCGCCCCACTCCACACGAGCCTTCGTTTTTAAATTACGGGTCGTTTTTACGTGAATACGTTTTAACCGGTCAATATCCATTTGCTCCATTACTTCTACCGGATCTACATTCTGCCAAATATCATGTGAGGGATCATATATTTCTCCATGTGCCTTGCTTGGGATTAATGCATACATTAATTTCCGTGCGGCCAATACAGCCGGCAGATTATTATAAGTAGAGGTATAGCGAGCAGAACGCCAACCTTCCATCGGACAGTTTTCGTACACAATGGTAACACCGAGGTCTTCCGCATATTTGACAATCGGTTCGAATACCCGTTTATATTCCTCTAAATTTTTCTGGAATCCATCGATTTCATTTCCAAGATCATGGTTGTACCCTACAAATGTTCCCACTTTCACATCATTTCTATCTCCTCCCAGTAGGTGCGCTATTCGAATAAGACGCAACAGGTGGTTTTGATTTTTGACCCGTTGTTCCGGATCACCTCCGATCATATTTTCAAACGCGCCTAAAGACAAACTCAATTCTGCCACATTAAACTTCTCAACAAGGCGTTTAGCATCCTCCGGCGAAAAGCTTTCGTAATCCAAATGTGTAGCGGTATGATCTTCACGTGTCCCATCTTTTCTAAATACACATAAATCGATCCCCTGTGCCCCCACTTCCTTGGAAGTAGTTATTAATTCGTCCAAAGACAATTTATCATACGCAGAGCTCATCACCCATATGGGATTATTTAGTTTAGCCAACATATACGTCTAGATTTTAATTTTTGTTTGGGTAAATATAAATAAAAAAGACAGCATTTCTGCTGTCTTTTCAAGTGTATTTTGACCTTCATGATTAATCAACATTGTCGTGTAGAAACGAATTGTTCGGTCGAATCTCGGTCTCTCCATCATCAAATGACAAGGTAAACCGTGACACCTGCGATTGCGAAGAATGGGGCACATCTTCTAACGATTTTTGTCTACGCTTATAAGCCGGTTCATTCTCCAATTCTTGTAAACCATTGCTCGATTTCAGTTTCATGCTGAGCTCTTTCAAACGCAGTATGCGTTCTTTCGTTTTCATCAATTGGTCTTCAAAATCAATTTCCTTCTCCGGTGCCGGTTCTGCTTGCGCTACGGGCTCTTCTCTTGCTATATTTATATTCTCCGCTTTTTCCGTTTCTTCCACACCCTGTGCTTCTTTATTATACACATCGAATACCGATGGCAACTTAAACTCAAACACAGAAGGAGAGGTTTTCAACTCAAAACCTGATTCTTCAGCAGCTTCCTCTTGCTCCGGCTCTTCCAAACTCAATGTATGACGGATTACTTCCGGCTCTTCTTTTTTCGCCACCGCAGCATGAATGGGCTTTGGAGAGGTAAACAGGTCTCCTTGCGGCGTAGTAGGTGTCCCAAAAGAAAGAGTCTTCTCCGTTGTATCTTGTGGAGGTTTAATGTAGGGCTGTTGTGTATCAACAGGCTCTTCTTTCTTTATAAATTGATTTTGGACAACAGGCTTTACGAACTGTTTGGCTGTAGGTTCCGGGGTTAAGGGCAAAGCAACTTTTTCCTTTTCTTTTTCTTTGACACGCTCTTCCGCTGTCTGGAAACCTGTGGCAATGATGGTTACCGACAACTCGTCGTCCAAATTCTCATCGATACAATTACCCCAAATAAGGTCAGCAGATAAGCCTGCTTTTTCCTGGATATAATCGGTAACAATAGCAACTTCATCCATCGTCACTTCATTTTTTCCGGAGGTAATATTCAATAGAATATAGCGTGCACCTTCAATTTCATTATCTTTCAATAAAGGTGATGCCAATGCGCCTGTCACAGCTTCAATAGCGCGATTTTCACCGGTAGATATTCCATTCCCCATGATGGCCACACCACTATCATTCATAACGGTACGCACATCTTTAAAATCCACGTTCACGTAGCCCGGGATGGTAATAATTTCGGCTATACCTTTCGCTGCTGTTGTCAAAATATCATCCGCCTTCGCGAAAGCCGCCTGCATGGTAAGGTTACCAAATATCTCCCGCAAACGATCATTCGAGATAACCAGGTAAGAGTCTACATATTTACGTAGCTCTCCCATACCCTCTTCCGCTTGCGCGCGACGTCGTTTACCTTCGAATGTAAAAGGAGTAGTTACAATAGCGACCGTTAAAATACCAAGCTCCTTTGCCGCTTTCGCCAATACTGGGCTTGCCCCGGTACCGGTACCACCACCCATACCTGCCGTAATAAAAAGCATCTTGGTATTGGTACCCAGCATACGCTTGATATCTTCAATACTTTCAATAGCTGAATTTTCACCTACGTCAGGATCCGCACCTGCACCCATTCCCTCTGTTAAGCTTGCACCTAACTGTACCTTGTTCGGAATAGGACTCAACTCCAGTGCCTGCGCATCCGTATTGCAAACGATAAAGTCTACACCGCTAATCCCTTGCTTGTACATGTGGTTTACGGCATTGCCCCCGCCACCACCAACACCAATAACCTTAATTATTGATGATTGTTCCTTTAACATTTCAAATTGTATCGACATAAAATACCCTATTTAACTCTTGCTAAACCACTTAGAAATCCCCGATAGGTTCAACAATTCAAATGTAATAATACCGAATTCCTCACAACAGTTTTCCACATTTGTGAATTTGTGGAAAAAAGACCTAATGTGGAAAACTCACTTACTTTCTCCCAATAAATGTGTCATCATCAATTCCCGTATCGTCCTTAATAAAATCGGATAATAGCTTGGAAAACCAACTTTCCTTTTTATTCTTTTCCTCCGCAATATCTTTCACTTTTCCTCCTTTTTTGGAGACCTCTTCATGTTCTGTAGCTTCCACTTCTTCCATAGCTTGCACACCTTTAATCAACAAGCCAATGGAGGTCGCATACATCGGGCTTTTCAATTCTTCCAATGCTTGCTTGTTCAACATTTCTGTTTTTGCCAAATATTCATTAGGATAACCGATTCTACAGTCAATCCCAGTGATGTACTCCACTAATTGTACCAAATGTTTCAATTGAGCGCCCCCTCCTGTGATGACAATACCAGCAATCAATTTATCTTCATAGCCGGACGATTTGATCTCATAGTACACGTGCTCAATAATCTCCTCCATCCGTGCCTGAATAATATAAGCTAAGTTTTTGACAGAGATTTCTTTGGCCTCACGTCCACGTATACCCGGCACGCAGATCACCTCATTATCTTTATTCTCATCAGCCAAAGCAGATCCATAACGAACTTTTAGCTGTTCCGCCTGATTACGCAATACCGAGCAACCTTGTTTAATATCTTCCGTCACAATATTCCCCCCTAATGGAATAACCGCCGTATGGCGAATAATACCTTCGTGAAAAATAGCAACATCTGTCGTACCACCACCGATATCAACTAAGACGACACCCGCAGTTTTCTCTTCGTCATCCAACACAGCTTCGGATGATGCCAGAGGCTCTAACACCAGGAAAGAGATTTCTAAGTCCGAATTATCCACACAACGCTTGATATTATTAATATCAGTCACACGTCCCGAAATAATGTGAAAATTAGCTTCTACCCGACGTCCGGCCATACCAATTGGCTCTTTAATACCCGGTTCATTATCAATGGTAAATTCCTGTGGTAATACATGGATAATTTCCTCGCCCGGAGGAAGGACCAACTTATACATATCAGAAATTAATTGCTCCACATCAATACGGGTCACTTCATCGTAGTCACGTTTGGTTAGGATACCGCGATGTTGAATGCTTTTGATATGCTGACCGGCAATCCCTACGTTGACCACTTTGATATCCACATTGGATTGGGACTCCGCTATCGATACCGCATCCCGTATGCTACTAACCGTTCTTTGGATGTTCGCGACCACGCCGCGGTTCACACCGGAAGATTCGGCTTTTCCTACCCCCAAAAGCTCAATCTTATTGGCTCCGCTACGACGACCCACCGTAACGCAAATCTTCGTTGTTCCGATATCCAACCCTACGATGATTGGACTATCTTTTTCGTTTTCTGCTAATCTTGGCTTCATATGCTGTGTATTTTGTTGCTGTTTATTCAAATTAATTATTCATTTTTAGTTTCATCTGTAAACTATCTAACATCCATCCATCCCGTCGTTCACAGATAATCTGTCCATCATATTTTACATTTACTTTTTCGTAAGCACCAGTGCCGACTTTTGGTAAAATATTCTTATAGAATATCTCCAACCGATCTAGCTTCTCATCCAATTTCGCGGCATTACCAAGAACCAACGGCTGTGTTCCCACTCGCGGAATAATTTCAATATCCTGCTGATCATCGACATACAGCTGCACGATCTGATTGCTCCACAAAGGATCATCTTTTACTTGCTCCACAATGGTAACTAGATCCTTCACCAATTGGGTTCGGATCGTATCCAATGGCTTTTCATATCCTTCGCGTATATTCCCGTTTGCGACCAAAACATGCGGAACGTATTTTAATGTCACCGGCACTTTTGCTCCCTTTGTGTCGATGTAATATTCTTTCCCGGCTCCGTTCACAATACGCAAAATCACTTCCCGCTGCTGCACAACGATCTGTAAAACGCCATCCATATCGGCATAAATTTCTGCACTAGATACGTAGGGGAGCTCCATCAGTGCCCGTTCGATCCTGTCTGTCGGGATATCTTTCAATGGCTTCCCGACAACATTCCCGAATGTTTTATTTACTAAATCGGAAATATCGTGCTGGTCAATAAAGGTTTCTTTTCCTTCCACTATCACCTTCATAGAGACACAGGCCTGTGCCGTATCCTTCTTCTTGACCAAGCTCATCAACATACCTATTCCCACCAAGACAAGTAGCCCTAAGCACACATAACCAAGCTGTCTCCACGGTATGTAACGAACAACCTTAAGCATTTTCCAATATTTCTTTTAAAGGTTTTACCAATCTGTCTATGTCTCCCGCCCCTACTGTCACGACCAGTTCCGGAGCGTTTTGTTTTACAATCCGCAATACGTCATCCGATGATACAAGCTGTTTACTACCTATCGCCATCTTATTCAGTAGCCAACTGGAGGTTATTCCTTCTATCGGCAATTCTCTTGCCGGATAAATATCCATCAGCAGCAATTCATCTGCCAACTCCAATACCTCTGCAAAGCCATCTCCAAAATCGCGGGTCCGACTATATAAATGTGGCTGAAAAACAACCGTCAACTTCTTTGTCGGATAGAGTTTCTTCACCGACGTCAGAAACGCACGCAATTCTTCCGGATGATGCGCATAATCATCTATGTATACATGCGCCGGCGTTTTAACGATATATTCAAATCGTCTCTTTGCCCCTCTGAACGATACTAATGCCGATTTTATCTTCTCCACTGCTATTCCAAGTTGTAGCGCCACCGTAATGGCCGCCACGGCATTTTCTACATTATGGAAGCCTGGTATACCTAATGGGATAGCCTGCATTTCCGTTTTCTCGGCAACATAATCAAAATAAAACACCCCCTCTTCCACACGGATATGGCGCGCGTACGCATCACAGACTTCGTCTTTGGCGTAACCTATATTTCCACTAAAGGGAAGTCCTTTTTTTACGATCGACAAGCCATCCGGGACGACACGTTGTAAAAACAGTTCGAAAGATTCGATGAGATGTCGCTCGTCACCATAGATATCCAAATGATCAGGATCTGCTGAGGTAATCACCGCAATATTGGGATGCAACGTCAGAAACGAACGGTCGTATTCATCAGCTTCTACCACAACCACATTGTTCGTACCATATAGCACATTGCTACTATAGTTAGAACTGATTCCTCCCAAAAAAGCAGAACAATCATAACCTGAATCCTTTAATATATGCGCAATCATGGTCGAGGTTGTCGTTTTCCCATGGGTTCCCGCCACAGCTATTGTAAACCGACTTGCGCTAATGATACCCAATACCTCCGAACGCTTGTATAATGTAAAGTCTCTTTCTAAAAAATAAGCTTTCAGTTTAAGGTCTTTCGGGATGGCTGGTGTGAAAATCAATAACGTTTCCCCAGACGGTTGTTGGTATATCGTTGGCAATAACGCGACATCATCTTTGTAGATCACTTGAATACCTTCTTGCACCAACGCGTGTGTCAACTCGGTCTCTGTTTTGTCATATCCCTGCACATCGCAACCGAGATGTTTGAAATAGCGCGCCAAACCACTCATACCGATCCCCCCAATTCCGAGAAGGTAAACACGTTTTATATGGTCAAGATTCATCATCTATTTAATAAGTTTCAGTACTTCTTTTGCAATCACTTCATCCGCATCGAGTCGAGCCATCTTCTGTATTTCGGCACTTAATGATGCACATTTAGCCTCATCAGCAAGCAACTCTAATGCCACGTACATCATTGTGTCCCGAGCATCTGCCTCGGAAATCATCACGGCTGCGTTCTTAGCGGCCAAAGCTTGTGCGTTTTTCGTTTGATGGTCTTCCGCCACATTAGGCGACGGCACCAATATAACCGGCTTTCCCACTACACAAAGTTCCGATATCGTGCCAGCACCTGCTCTCGAAATAATCAAATCTGCCGCTGCATAGGCTAGGTCCATACGATCCAAAAATGGTTTCACCTTTACATTACCCGGAATCAATCTGTCCATTTTCAACATACGCTCCATATCCTCGTAATATGTTTTTCCGGTCTGCCAAATAAATTGCACATCGTCTTTTTCGCCTAGCTCATGTATCACATCCAACACGTAACCATTCATCTGCTTTGCGCCCAAGCTACCACCGATAATCAATATGGTCTTTTTTTGTGGTTGCAGACCAAAAATTTGCAAAGCAAATTCGCGCTTCCCTTCTATAGCGACCGAATCGCGACGTATCGGATTACCGGTCAACATGATTTTTTCAGCCGGAAAAAATGTATCCATCCCCTCATACGCCACACATATCTTTTTAGCTTTCTTTCCCAAGCTCTTATTGGTTACACCCGCATAGGAATTTTGTTCCTGAATCAGCGTAGGTATCCCCATATTGTTGGCAGCCATTAACAAAGGTCCTGACGCAAACCCACCAACACCTACTGCGGCATCGGCATTAAACTCCTTTATCGTTTTCCGTGCCTTTATCAAACTATTTATAAGCTTAAAAGGCAAGGTCAAATTTTTCAACAAGGAGTTCCTATCAATACCCTGTATATCTAATCCCACAATTTTGTAACCTGCCTCTGGAACACGTTCCATCTCCATACGCCCATTTGCACCTACAAACAAGATTTCGATATCTGGCGCTATACGACGTAATGCATTTGCTATTGCAATAGCTGGAAAAACGTGTCCACCCGTGCCTCCTCCGCTTATGATTACTCTATGTCCCATGTGTTACTTTCTAACCCTTTATTTCTAAATCGTTCCAACAACCACTTTTGGATTCTTTGGAATTTCGTTTAATTCTTCTTTTCCTTTCAATTCTTCGATACTCCTACTTACACTTAAAATGATTCCTAGTGCCACGCTGGTAAACAAAATGGAGGTCCCTCCCATACTGACCAGTGGTAATGGCACACCAGTAACGGGTCCCAACCCTACAGCAACCGCCATATTGGCTAGTGCCTGTATGGTTAAGCTAAACCCTAGACCCGCTGCTAGAAAGGCACCGAACGCACGTGGGCTTAGCGTCACAATACGTATACAACGGTACATCAATGCGACGTACAAGAAAAGCAGGATCGCTCCACCGATTGTTCCGTATTCCTCCACAATCACGGCGAAAATAAAATCGGAATAGGGATGTGGTAATAGATTTCTACCTACGCTATTCCCTGCACCTTTGCCAAATAACTGACCCGAAGCAATGGACATCTTCGCCAGATTTGCCTGGTAATTTTTATCTTCTTGAAAAGGTACAGTGTTTTGCACCGTTTGTTCTGTCTTAAAGAAACTCTCAAAACGACTGATATAGGTGGCTCGTCGAGGCCCGATAAATATCACTAATAACAAGAGGAAAGCCCCTCCGACACATACGATGCCTATCTGCTTAAAACTTACCCGACCAATCAACAGCAGTAACACACTCGTACCAAATAGCATTAAAGCCGTCGATAAGTTTGCCCATGCAATCAGGACAAAAACCAAGCATACGGTCCCCATAATTGGAATGAATGATTTTTTAAGATCTTTTATTTCATGTGCTTTGCGTGAAAGCATACGTGCCAAAAAGGTAATCAGTGCCAGTTTTGCCAGATCCGATGTTTGAAACGTTTGGTTGATGACAGGAATCGTTACCCAGCGGCTAGCCTCGTTTACTTTGTTACCTCCAATCAACGTAAAAAGCAACAAGGGTATAGCGATGATCATCAGCAACTTAGAAATACCTGCATAATATCGATAATCTAATTTGTGTGATAGATACATCAACACCAAACCCACAGCAATAATGGAAAAATGCTTGAACAGGTACAATTCTGTACCTTTGCCTTCCTTGTAGGCAAGTGTACCTACTGAACTATACACCGCTAACAAAGACCAGCCGGACAGGACAATCACAATAATCCATATCCACTTATCTCCTTTTAATTTACTGAAAATCTGATCCATCATTGTTTCAACATTTTATTTATCCTCTTCCTTTCTGTCATATTGAGACTTGCCCAAGTATCTAAACGATTTAGATCCCTCCTAGCGTCGGGATGACAGCCGGATGTGCTTACAAAGACATTACTGCTTCTTTGAATTTTTCACCACGTTCTTCATAATTTTTAAACCAGTCAAAACTTGCACAGGCCGGTGATAACAGCACCGTATCCCCCTTTTTTGCCAAATAGGAGGCAATCTCTACTGCGTCTTGCATAGACGAGCTATTGATAATCACATCCGTATCATTTTCAAAAGATTCATGAATGCGCACCGTATCTTTACCGATACATACAATGGCTTTAACCTTAGACTTCACTAAATCACGCATCATCTCGTAGTCATTACCTTTATCTACGCCCCCCATAATTAAGATAATATCCGGTGAAAAGCTTTCCAAAGCATACCAAACAGAATTCACATTGGTTGCTTTCGAATCATTGATATAATTCACCCCCCCAATACAAGCAACATGCTCTAGACGATGCTCGATATTCACATACGATTCCATGCTTTCTTTCATGGTTTGGTTACGCAGTTCTTGAACCTTCGCAATCAAGCCCGAAGCCATGTTGTTGTATGCGTTATGCTTCCCTTGTAATGATAACTCTTCCATATTCATCGCAAAAATGTCTTTGTTAGGTACTTTTATTATAATATTCTTTTCTTCGTCTACATATGCACCCTGCCCCACCATTTGTTCTTGTGTAAAGGGCAAATGTTGGGCGTCCGTTTTAAATACAGCTAAACCTTTTACTGTTTCCTCGTCGTCCAAACAGTAGATAAAATAATCGTCTTTTGTTTGATTTCGGATCATACGAAACTTAGATGCCCTGTAGTTTTCCATCTTATTATCATAACGATCTAGATGATCCGGTGTAATGTTCAAAATGACCGCTACATCAGCACGAAAATGATACATATCATCCAACATAAAACTGGATATTTCCAATACATACACCTCGTAATTTTCGCGTGCTACCTGCAGTGCAAAACTTTTTCCAATATTTCCGGCTAATCCTACATTTACACCGCCACGCTGCAACATATAATATGTCAACATCGTTGTTGTCGATTTGCCGTTAGAACCCGTAATGCAATAGAGCTTAGCCGCTGTATACTGCGCCGCAAATTCAATTTCCGAAATCACCGGAATATTGGCGGCCTTTAACGCCTTTACTAAAGGTGCATGTTCAGGAATACCAGGACTTTTGACAACCAAATCTGCTTGCATAATCTTATTTTCACTATGCTGTTGCTCTTCAAATGCAATTCCTTCTTGCTGTAATGCAGCCTTATATTCATCACGTATTGCCCCCTTGTCTGAAACAAATACGTCAAACCCCTTATCCTTTCCTAAAATAGCCGCACCAACACCGCTCTCCCCCGCGCCTAGTATCGCCAGAAAGCCAGATTGTGGATAATATGTATGTGCTATATTAGACATCTTATCTTACTTTTAAGGTGACTATCGTTAAAATTGCAAGAATAATAGATACAATGAAAAACCGCATCACAATCTTCGATTCGTGATAACCTTTCTTTTGATAGTGATGGTGCAAAGGAGACATCAAAAATATCCGTCGCCCTTCTCCATATTTTTTCCGTGTGTATTTGAAATACGATACCTGCATAATCACCGACAGATTTTCTAACAAGAATATACCACATAACATCGGTATCAATAACTCCTTTCGGATAAGTATAGCAAATGCCGCAATAATACCACCAATCGTCAAACTACCAGTGTCGCCCATAAACACCTGCGCCGGATAGGCATTATACCACAAGAAACCTGTACAGGCTCCTACAAATGCACCTGCAAAAATCACGAGTTCTCCGGAGTTGGGGATATACATAATATTAAGGTAATCCGAAAAAATCACGTTACCGGACACATAAGCCAGAATTGCCAGTGTAATACCAATAATAGCTGAGGTTCCCGTTGCCAATCCATCTATCCCATCGGTGATATTTGCGCCGTTAGACACCGCCGTAACAATAAACACAATCACCACCAAAAACACCATAAACGTAGCCAGATTGCTGTTTAATCCAAACATACTTAGCACTTCGGCATAATCGAACTCGTTGTTTTTATAAAATGGAATATTCGTCTTTGTAGACTTCACATTTTCCGCATAATAACGTTGACCTGTTTGGGTATCCATCATAATCTCCACCGCCTTTGTCGAAGTCGGGTTTTGTACTTTTTCCCGAACAACAATATCCGGGTGGAAATACATGGTGATGGCAATCAATGTCCCCAGTCCTACTTGCCCGATAATTTTAAAGCGACCGGCCAGTCCCTCTTTGTTTTTACGGAATACTTTGATGTAATCATCCAGAAAGCCAATCGTACCCATCCAAATAGTCGTGATAATCATGATGATGACATAAATATTATCCAGTTTAGCAAACAAAAGTGTGGGCACCAAGATTCCGCCAATGATAATCAACCCACCCATTGTCGGTGTACCTACTTTTTGCTTCTCCCCCTCTAATCCCAAGTCACGGATCGTCTCCCCCACTTGCTTATTACGTAAAGCACGGATGAGACGGCTTCCGTATACCGTAGTAATCATCAACGACACAATAACCGCCATTGCAGTCCTAAACGAGATGTATTGAAACAATCCCGATCCCGGCAAATGCATATGTTCTTGTAGCCAATTGAATAGATAATATAACATCCGTATTTCTTATTGTTCGTTAAACGTTTCTATTAAAATTTCCTTATCGTCAAAATGGTGACGCACACCATGAACTTCTTGATATTTTTCATGTCCTTTTCCGGCGATCAATACAATATCGCCAGCTTGTGCTAAATGGCATGCAGCCCGAATAGCCTCTTTGCGTTCGGCAATGGTAAAGACGTGTTTGCGATCTTTCGAATCCACCCCCGCTTCCATATCCCGAATAATGGCCATCGGGTCTTCTGTCCTTGGATTATCCGAAGTAATGATAACTTTATCGCTCAAACGTACCGCGACCTCTGCCATTTCGGGGCGCTTAGTCTTATCACGATCGCCACCACAACCTAATACGGTAATAATCTGTTGGCCGCCTTTCCGCAACTCCCGGATAGTGGAAAGAACATTCTCCACCGCATCGGGTGTATGCGCATAATCTACTATGCCTACGGTACCATTTGTCGAACGCACCACATCAAATCTACCTTCTGCTCCAGCAATATCGCTCATAGCCGTTAACACTTTCATCGTTTCTTGCTCCAACAAAATCGCTGCGCCATAAACCGCCAGCAGATTATATGCATTAAATCCGCCAACCAGTTTAACCCAAACTTCATGTCCATCTACCTGTAGCAGCATACCATCTAGATGGCTTTCGACAACCTTCGCCTTGAAGTCCGCCATGGTTTTTAACCCGTATGTCTTTTTATGTGCAAATGTATTTTGTAGCATCACTGTTCCATTACGGTCATCCACGTTGGTCAATGCAAAAGCAAATCTATCTAAGTCATCAAAAAACTTTTTCTTAGCCTTGATGTAATGGTCAAACGTGCCGTGAAAATCTAAGTGATCGTGTGTTATATTAGAGAAGACGCCCCCCGCAAAACGTAGTCCTGCGATACGTTGTTGCACGACAGCATGTGAACTCACCTCCATAAAGCAATAATCACATCCTTCATCCACCATTTCCCGAAGCAACATATTTAATGCTATCGGATCTGGCGTTGTATGCGTGGCCGGGATAACCCGGTCTCCGATTTTATTTTCCACGGTTGACAGCAATCCGACATGATACCCCAAACTCTTAAACAAATTGAAAAGAAGCGTGGCAATCGTCGTCTTACCATTTGTTCCTGTAATACCGACAAGTTTTAGCCCTTTGGAAGGATCACCATAAAAATTAGATGCTAATAAACCCAATACATACGATGTATCTGCCACGACCACATAGGTTATCTCCTCACGCAATTGCACCGGCAACGTATCCAAGACCAGCACCTTGGCGCCGTTTTCAACCGCTTTATCAAGATACAAATGTCCATCGGTATGGACACCCCGAACGGCAACAAAAAGACTATCTGCAGAAACTTTCCGCGAATCGAAGCATACCGACAACACGTCAACTTCAAGAAGCCCCTCAAGCTGCTGTACTGGAATCGCATGTAATAATTCTCTTAGCTTCATATCTTTTAATTCAGCGCCAACGTTATGGGCGTACCTACTTTTAATTTTGTTCCAGCAACAAGCGATTGGCTGACAACTTTACCCCAACCAGAAACCTTCGTTTTGAACCCAGCATTTTCCATGGTGAAGATAGCATCCGATAAGCCCATGCCCAGCACATCCGGCACCACTCCTTCTTTCACCTGGGTCTCTACAAAAGGAGCAGCTTTGGCCGACGAATCCGTGGCCTGCGCTATCGTATTCCAATTCGACGGATTAAATCCCAACGCTTGGTAAACCGCACTTGATGCCTCTTTCGAACCTCTTAATGTCAGCGGCAATTTTGTTCCGGCTGTATTTACTTTTCTGCTTGCCAATGTTCCGTGCAAGGCTAAGTCATTCGCATAAATCATATCCGCCAACTCCTTAAATACCGGCCCGGCAATTGCTCCGCCATAATATCCCTTTCTTGGATTTCGGATCACGACAATCATAGAATATTTTGGATTCTCGGCTGGAAAATAACCTGCAAAGGATGATTGATAACGACGTTGCCCATATCCGCGAGCACCATCGTTCATTTGTGCCGTACCTGTCTTACCTGCCGACGAATATAACGGCGAACTCAAGCGCTTACCTGTCCCCTCTGTCATTACCCCTTCCAACATACCCTGCATTTTGCGGATAGCTTCTTTCGAGGCAATCTGCTTATTAA
Organism: Sphingobacterium corticibacterium; assembly: GCF_004208525.1. GTDB lineage: Bacteria > Bacteroidota > Bacteroidia > Sphingobacteriales > Sphingobacteriaceae > Sphingobacterium > Sphingobacterium corticibacterium. The sequence continues at coordinate 208,959 of NZ_SGIT01000002.1, forward strand.
GCACCTTCGCATCAAAACGTTCTACGGTATTGCCGAGATGCCGAATCTCTTTCACAAACAAAGGCGCTAACAATTTCCCATCGTTGGCAACCGCGTTGTAAAGCGCCAACATCTGCAACGGTGTTAGTCGTAATTCATAACCATACGCCATTTGCACCAAGGATAACTTACTCCACGTTTTGCTATCCGGCATCTTTACCCATGGCGTTGCTTCACCAGGAATTTGTAACCCTAAAGGTTTGCCCAATCCAAAATGATGCAACTTTGATGTATATTTCGCCGGTTTGTCTCCATAATACGTGTTTATCAGTTTTGCCACACCTACGTTTGAAGACTCTTCAAAAGCCTCTTTCACCGTCAAAACCGATTTTTTTGGTGCATGCGAATCCCGTATGGTATGTGCTGGCACTTTATACGTACCGTTTCCTATATCCACCGTGCTTGATGTATCTACAAAACCATCATCCAACAACGCCAAATAACTCGCCAGCTTGAATGTTGACCCTGGGTCTGCCCCCTGCGCAATAGCATAATTGTATTTTTCCCGAAAAACTCCCTCTTTATCCCGTGTAAAATTCGCAATCGCCCTTACCTCTCCTGTTTTCACCTCCATAACAACTACGCAGCCATTGTCCGCATCACTAGCTATTAACTGCTTTTCCAGCGCTCGCTGCGCCATATCCTGCATATTTACATCTAGCGTCGAAATGATATCCGAGCCATCGACCGGCGCAACTTCCACCTCCCGGTTGACAGGCACCCAAACCCCACCCGCAATACGCTGCATTAACTGTGATCCACTCTTTCCATCAATATACTTTCCGTAAGCCCCTTCCAAACCGACCAACACCGTATCACCCTTAATGTTCTTATAACCAATGGTCCGAGCTGCCAAATTTGTAAATGGTAAAATCCGCTTATTTTCACGCACCGTAACCAAACTAGTAGGATAGCGCTTCTTGCCCTCCCTAAACGCATGAAACAACGGAAAAGTCTTTATAATTTTCAAATCTTGATGGGAAACAGCTCGTTTAATCAAGACATAGCGCTGCTTTTTTGCACGGGCATTTTTCAACAACGTTAAATACTGTCGGGATGATTTATCCTTAAAGTGCGCCGACAAACGCGCAGCCAACGAATCGACTTTAGAATTAAAGACATCACTTTCCTCCAGTGGTATTGACATCGCATCAAAACGAAGCTCATATTCGGGAACAGAAGTAGCCAACAAACTACCATCATTGGAATAGATATTGCCGCGAGCTGCCTCAATTCCCCGCTCCTGAATCGTTAAACTATCCACCATCGCACGCCACTCTCCACCATCTACATATTGTAAATGCAAGAGCTTACCAAAGACCGTTAGCGCAAAAAGCACCATAAGGCCAAATGCCACGTACACGCGAATAAGTATAGTTTTTCTAATATTCATACAACTCCGTGCTGCTTGTTTACTTCTTTATTTCTTTCACTACCTCCAGCTTAATAGGAGGCTCCATGCGTTCTTTCAACCCGAGGGTATCGGCCCGCTTCGCAATTTCTGTTTGCGTTGTTAGCTTCATTAATTCGGCAGATAATGATTTGTAGTCCCAGCTCAATTCTTTTACCTCACGTCCCACTTGATCAATAGTCCGTACCGTTCTTTCTGCCAAATGTCGATTGGAGATATACAATAGCCCAAGTAGTGCTACAAATGCCGCAAAAGGCAAATTCCTAGCCACCAGATAGCTGGACAAGTATTTTGTAGAGAAGATAGACCGAAGAAAATGCTGTGTTTCCTCCACTTTTTCTTCAACCGAGTCATTCATTTTTTTCTGAACCTCTTCACTTAATTCTTTGTTTCTGACGGTGTTTTTGCTAGACATATCTCTCCAAAAAATTAAGCTTCCCGTTCAGCTATACGTAGCTTCGCGCTACGCGCCCTATTATTTATCGCCAATTCATCCTCGTTTGCCGTCACCGCTTTACGGCTGATGACATGAAACGGTTTTATTTCATTTCCAAAGAAATCCTTCTCCACCTCTCCTTTAAACTTACCCTTCTGCATAAAATTCTTCACCAACCTATCTTCCAGCGAATGATAAGACATCACTACTAAACGCCCCGCCGGCTTCAACACCGCTACCGTCTGCTCTAAAAAGTCCTGCAACGCCTCTAACTCTCCATTTACTTCAATACGTAAGGCCTGAAAGACCTGTGCGTGATATTTATGTTCTTTCCCCTTTGGTACTTGGCGTTTAATCACTTCTTTCAACCTTCCAACGGTTTCGATCGACTCACCTAATCGCGCTGTCACGATCGTTTTTGCTAATGAACGCGCATTTTGTATTTCACCATACATCCCAAAAATGCGATGCAACTCCGCCTCTCCATATGTATTCAACACTTTTTTCGCATCTAAATCAGACACTTGATCCATCCGCATATCCAAATCCGCATCGTAACGAATGGAAAAACCACGTTCAGGCGAATCAAACTGATGCGAAGAAACACCCAAATCAGCCAGCACACCATCCACCTGCCGAATCCCCAATAATCGAAGGTTGTTTTTCAAAAATCTAAAATTATGATGCACTAATGTAAAACGCGGATCATCCAGCGTATTCTTCACAGCATCCGGATCTTGATCGAATGCGATCAATCTTCCGTTATCACCCAATCTTTTTAAGATCTCCCGTGAGTGACCACCACCCCCGAACGTCACATCAACATAGACACCATCAGGCTTAACAGCCAATGCATCCATACATTCTTGCAACATCACAGGCACATGATAAACAGCCGGGTTACTCGCCATCATACCCTCCTTCCATATCAAATCCACCCATCACTTGCGCTGCCAAATCTGAAAAATCATCTTCCGATATCGCATCCAACTGTTTTTCATACGTCGCCTTCGACCAAACCTCTATTTTTTCCAAATTACAAGCCAACACTAATTCACTTCCCACTTCCGCATATTCTAACAACCCTTTCGGCAATAAAACCCTTCCAGCCGAATCAAGCATTAACTCTGTCGCCCCACTCATAAACTTCCTCACAAAATCTCGATTCTTGGGTTGAAACTGATTAAGCCTCGACAATTGCTTCAAAATCTTATTCCATTCTGCACGGGTATAAATGACCAAATTTTTCTCGAAGCCACGATTCACCACAAGCCCATCCCGCTCCACATCAGGCAGTTGCCTTTTGAGCGCGGCAGGAACTACCATTCTACCTTTGGCGTCCAGCTTGCATTCGTATTCTCCGATTAAATAGTTCACAGTCTATACAGCTAATCAAAATTTTCAATGTAAAAGTATACACTTTCTCCCACTTTCCCCCACAATATAACACAAAAAAGTTTTCCACATAGCGAAAAAGCTACAAAGATAGAGGTGCTGTTCGTTCTTTTTTTAGAAAAAAGAACCTAAAAATCGTCGCTTCAGATATTTGACAGGGTTTGTAGTGCAAAGAAGGTTATTTCTACAAATGCCAAATATCTGGATGCGACATCAAAGTGTTAAGGAGAGGATTATGCAATTGTATGGACGGTTATTATATATGCCTTTACACGATTAACGTACGCCGTATTCAAAAAGTGGAGCAAAGTGGGAGAATGAAAAAAAGAACAAACAAATCTTTATTGTCCGTAAAATCCAATATTTTTGCGAACATGTACAGAAGCCATAATTGCGGTGAAATACGGATCACCGATATAGATAAAGAAGTCATACTAGCGGGTTGGGTGCAAAAATCGCGCGACAAGGGGTTTATGATTTGGGTAGATTTACGTGACCGTTACGGTATTACGCAGTTGATCTTCGATGAGGCACGTACCGATGAAGCCATTATGCAGCAGGCGAGATCATTGGGACGTGAGTTTGTCATACAAATAAAAGGTACCGTTATCGAGCGGGAATCTAAAAACGTTAATATTCCTACCGGAGAGATTGAAGTACTCGTAAATGAATTAACGATACTGAACGAGGCGCAGCTCCCTCCTTTCACGATAGAGGATGAAACCGACGGCGGTGAAGACTTACGTATGAAATATCGTTATCTGGACATCCGCCGTAACCCGGTAAAAAACAGCCTGCTTTTCCGTCATAAGGTGACACAAGAAGTTCGCAACTATCTATCGAACATGGACTTCTGCGAAGTGGAAACACCTTATTTAATTAAATCTACGCCAGAAGGCGCACGTGATTTTGTGGTTCCGTCTCGCATGAATCCCGGACAGTTTTACGCCTTACCGCAATCACCACAAACCTTTAAACAGCTATTAATGGTAGGCGGTTTAGACAAATATTTCCAAATTGTAAAATGTTTCCGTGATGAAGATTTACGGGCAGACCGTCAGCCCGAATTTACGCAGATTGACTGTGAAATGTCTTTCATCGAACAAGAAGATATCCTAAACGTTTTTGAGGGATTGACGCGTCATTTATTGAAAAAGATACACGATATCGATATTGCACAATTCCCCCGCATGACATATGACGAAGCCATGCGAAAATATGGAAATGATAAACCTGACATCCGCTTCGGCATGGTGTTTGGCGAGCTAAATGCCGTCACACAGCATAAAGATTTTGCGGTATTCAACAACGCAGAATTAGTAGTCGGTATAGCTGTACCGGAAGCCGCATCCTACACGAGAAAGCAAATCGATGCGTTAATTGATTGGGTAAAACGTCCACAGGTAGGTGCTTTGGGCATGGTATACTGCAAGTGTGAGCTTGATGGAACATTCAAATCTTCTGTCGATAAGTTTTATGATCAAACCGACCTTGCGCAGTGGGCGGACGCTACGGGTGCTAAAGCGGGAGATCTTATCTTAGTTTTATCCGGACCATCGAACAAAACCCGCACACAGCTGAGTGCCCTACGTATGGAGTTAGCCAACCGTTTAGGACTACGCAAGCCAGACGAGTTTGCACCACTATGGGTGATGGATTTCCCGTTGTTGGAATGGGATGAAGAAACAGGACGCTACCATGCTATGCATCACCCGTTTACGTCGCCGAAAAAAGAAGACATGCATCTATTGGATACCGATCCTGAAAAAGTTCGCGCCAATGCATACGACTTAGTATTAAATGGTAATGAAATCGGTGGTGGCTCCATCCGTATCCATGATAAAGAAACACAATCCTTGATGTTCAAGCATCTTGGCTTCACACCAGAGCAAGCACAAGAGCAGTTCGGTTTTCTCCTGGATGCCTTCCAATACGGTGCGCCTCCACATGGCGGACTTGCCTTCGGCCTCGACCGACTAACAGCTATTCTAGGCGGGCAGGAAACGATCCGAGATTTCATTGCATTCCCCAAAAATAACGCGGGGCGTGATGTCATGATTGATGCGCCGGCGGCTATTGACAACGCACAACTGGACGAGCTGAATCTAGCACTGAATATAAAAGGATAATACAAAATAAAAGCTCCTGCTATCTAAAATAACGGGAGTTTTTTAATTAGTTTTACTTCATGGGAGAGCAGGTTGCAGACAAGTTTTTAAAAGATAGCGCGGTTAAATCCTTTGACCAACGTCATCGTGAGATCATCAATACCAATATAGAGAAGTATCGTCTCGCATTTGAGCGTAGTAGAAGCAAATTTTTCGATTTGGAAAATTCGAAAAAGAAAGCTCACCTCATCAAATGGAAAACCATCGAAAATCTCGAGCGCTACCTTTTAGATTTTGAAAGCAATTTTACAAAAAGAGGTGGGCAGGTTATCTGGGCTAATGATGCGGAAGAAGCTCGCAACGAGATTTTCAAAATTATGGAGCGTCATCAGGCAAAATCGATTGTGAAATCCAAGTCTATGGCAATAGAGGAAATCGAGCTTCACCATTTTTTAAAGAAGCAAAACATCGAAATCTTCGAGTGTGATTTTGATACACCGTCAGATGCGTCAGCAGAACAAATGACTATCGAAGGGGGTGAATTATTACGGCAAAAGTACACGAAGGCGGATATCGGTATCTCGGGAGCAAATTTTATTATCGCTGATACCGGTAGTATCGCTATTACGGAGAATGATGGAAATGCAAGACTTACCACTTCCTTTTCAAAGGTGCATATCGCATTAGTCGGAATAGAAAAAATCATCCCCAGTATTGTTGATCTGGATCTGTTCTGGCCTCTGGTAGCTTCACATGGAACCGGCCAAAATCTTACCGTATATAATACGATTCTAGGTGGATCCCGACAAGAACAGGACACGGATGGCCCAGAAGAAATGTACGTTATCTTGCTCGACAATGGCCGGACCAATATATTAGAAAAAAACGACCAGCGCCAAGCGCTCTACTGCATTTGCGGTGAGGCTTGCTTAAATCTATGTCCGACTTACCAAAATATTGCCGGACAAACATATGACACAACCTATCAAATCCTTATTAATTCACTTGTACCTCCCAGCTTAAATGACGTATCGGAGTTAAAAAACCCGGCTTACGCTTCGCCGCTTTGTGGGAAATGCTTCGAAGCATGCGCGGTTAACATAGACTACCTCCGTTTGGCATTACTAAATCGTCGGGATTCGGTGCAACAAGGTTTAATCCCACAAACAGAAAAACGGGTATGGAAAGTATTTACGTATGCTATACAACGTCGTGGTTTAATAGATTTCTTTAGCGGAAGAACAAAAAACTTCTTCCTGCGTCGTTTCTTGCGGAAAACCTGGAGCAAACACCTGGAATTACCGAAACTTGCGGAAAAGTCATTTTCTAAACAGTGGAAAGAGCGAAAGGATTAATAAGGATCCACATCAATAGCAATACGCACACCTCGGTGTTGTTTCTCCATATCAAATTGTGTGATTGATTGATGAATGAGCTCTTTCACCCGGGAGATACTAACGTTGTTACGTTCTATTTTCAAGGTAATCGTTTGAATAAAATGGTTTCGAACGCGAGAGATTAAAGGTGGTTCTGGCCCTAACACTCTATTGCCCAACTGTTCGCGGAGCAAATTAGCTAAACGAGTAGCCGCATCGCTGGCGTGCTGTCTATCTGTATGGCGAACATCCAATTTAATGATACGATAAAAAGGTGGGTACAGATAATTCTTACGCTCTTTTATTTCCGTCATGAACATACGTTCATAATCATGCTGAATAACTTGTTCCAACACCCGATGTTGGGGTGTATGGGTTTGAATAATCACTTTTCCTTTATTCTCCCGGCGCCCAGCGCGTCCGGCCACCTGTGAAAACAATGAAAAGGCACGTTCATATGCTCGAAAATCGGGAAAGTTAATCATCGCATCAGCATTGATAATACCGATGAGACTCACACGCCCAAAATCGAGTCCTTTTGCCACCATCTGCGTGCCTACCAAAATATCGAATTCGTGTTCATCAAAGGCCGTGATAATTTCTTCAAACCCGTATTTTCCCTTGGTAGAATCTAAGTCTAGACGTCCTATTCGCGCTTGCGGCAGCAACAACTCCAACTCTTCTTCTACGCGTTCCGTTCCAAATCCTTTACTTTCAATATGCGGCATGCCACAGGCAGGACAAACCTGCACCGGTGGTTCCGTATGTCCACAATAATGACAATGCAGATGATTAGTTGATTTATGATATGTCAGACTGACATCACAGTTCACACATTTGACCACCCAGCCACAGGTATTACATTGCACAAAAGGTGTATGTCCTCGTCTATTCTGAAACAAAATAACCTGTTCCTTTCGCTCCAAAGCATCTGTTATCTCCTGTAGTAAAACACCACTAAAGTAAGCGAACATTTGTTCTTTACGCCCTTGCTCCGCCACATTTATAATCTGTATATCAGGCAATTGAGACTCCCCAAAGCGTTCCTTTAATTCTACTAACCCATATTTACCCGCTCTAGCGTTATAATAACTCTCTATCGATGGAGTAGCCGATCCCAGCAAAACTTTTGCACGCTGCAGGTGTGCCAAATAGATAGCCGTATCGCGGGCATGGTAACGCGGAGAAGGCTCGTATTGCTTGTAGGAATTTTCATGCTCTTCATCAACTACGACCAATCCTAAATGTTGAAAAGGTAAAAATACAGCGGAACGGGCACCAACGACCACCCTATATTCACCTTTCATTACCTTATGCCACACCTCTGCCCGCTCATTGTCATTAAATTTTGAATGATAAACCCCCAATTTATCTCCAAAATGCAATTTCAATCGATCTGTAATCTGTGCCGTCAGCGCGATTTCTGGTAAAAGATATAGTGCATTTTTACCCTCCTTAATTGTCTGTTCGATGAGTCGTATATAAAGCTGCGTTTTCCCTGATGCGGTGACACCATGCAGCAGTACCACATCTTTCGTTTCAAAAAAAACTTTTATCTGATCGAATGCTTGCTGTTGTACCGTATTGAATACGAAATCTGCCGTTATCTCTACTTCTTCTCCTCCTAATCGCGAGACGATCTTCTCTTCCACCACAAACACCCCTTTTTCGATTAAGGATGCAATAATTGCGGAACTCACCCCCGAGACTTCCATAATATCTTGTCGGGTAATATCGGTTATGGTTTTTCGAAGCTGCATAAAACCTAAGACCGCATCCTGTTGCTTTGGTGCACGATTTAAGGAATCAAGCAAGCCACGTATACCATCCGCATCATCAAATTCCGGCGAAAACCTCAAATATGCCTTACGCTTTGGCACATACTTGTCTTTGATCTCTTCAGATATTAAAATGTACCCTTGATCAAAAAGCTTCTTTAATAGTGGAAAAACAGTACTCTGTCCTAATAGTTTAACAATATCATTTATGGTCAATTCTCCTGCCACATCCAATGCTTCCATGACCATGTACCCTTTGTCAGACAAAAGGGAACGATCCAAACCTACCTGTTCTGATGCCGTAATTTTTGTTTCACTCGCCATCTTTAATGCCGCCGGCAAAGCCGCTTGCATAACCTCTCCCAAATAGCACATATAGTAGCTGGAAATCCATTCCCAAAGTGCCAACTGATTGGTATCCACCACAGGATCTTCATCGATGACTTGAAGAATATACTTTGCCTCGTAACGTAGCGGTGCTTCGTTCGAAATTTTATGGATAATAGCGGCATAAATCTTATTGCGACCAAACTGTACAATAACACGCTTACCGATGGCTACCGTGGCATTCAGCTCTAACGGAACACGATAAGTATAGGTTTTGGCGATGTAAAGAGGTAAAATAACATCAACAAACAACGTTTCTCGATCATGATAAAATAGAGAAGCTCCTGACATGTTAAGACCGATTCCGGACAGCCGCTATAAACAACCCTATCCATCCGACCATAAAGCAAAGCCCACCAAGCGGTGTCACCGGACCTAACCACCCAAATCCTTCTAACCCAATTAACGACCGAATACTCAATAGATAAAGTGAGCCCGAAAATAATAGCATACCAACGGTAAAAGCAATAAACGAAACCCGTATAGAGGCATTCTTAGCCCGGGAAAAGGTCGACAAAAACAACAATGCAAAGGTATGATAAAAGTGATACTGGTTTGCGGTTTTCCATGTCCCTAAATGGTATTCGCTGATTTTCCCCTCCAGTCCGTGTGCCCCGAATGCCCCTAATATTACAGCGGTCAATCCGAAAAGAGACGCTATCAATATAATTTGTTTGTTCATAAAAGAGATCGTATTCTAGTGATATTTCTTCCGTGGGTATAAATGTAATAAAATATAATACATCATGTATTTTAAATTTTACAAAACCCGTTTCTCCTTACGCCGGAATAGTTTTATACGGAGTTGTTCGTGAAATACAGTGCATTTTACGTAAGTTTGAATCTGTTAGAGGCTGTGTTAGATGAGAAATACGATTATCATTACCATTTTACTATTCGTCGCCATTATTGGCGCTTCCCTATATTATTTTGCAGATTTGGAAGGCGACAAAAAAGAAACACTCCGTCCGCTTACTTTCCTTCCCAAAGAAACCTTCTTAGTTACTACATTTCAAAATGATGCAACAACCGACAACATCTTCAAAGATTTTGAAATCTTCGGTGCTATGGTAGGCAGACAAGAATTTGAACAATGGCAAATATTAAAGACAAAGCTCCTACGACATTCCGTTATACAGCCTTATGTAAATGATGTCGATCTATATGTTTCTTTTCATCCCGAAAAGGAAACGATAACCAGCTTGTTTACAATTCCGCTATCAACACCTATCGACCGAGCGACAATCAACTCATTCCTAGAGAAGGCAGCATCCACATATACCCTAACACAAAAAGACACACTTGAAAATCGTATTTACAGCTTGGATAAAGGCGTCAAGGATTCTGTATTCCATATTGTATATCACGAAGACATTTTCTTTGCATCTTTTTCGGAGAACGTACTCTATCAAGTGATGGACAAGCAAGTTCCTAAATTAGGTAAAGACGAAATCGATTACTTTATAGACAATAACAGCCGAAATTCACCGCTCAGCGTTTATTTTGTTCATGAGCAGATACCGCGTATCGCAGAACATCTTATGCGCAGAAAAACAGGTGACTTCCTCAGGTTGTTCGACCACCTCGGCGGGCAATCTGCATGGAACTTAAGTTTTAAAAATGATGCCCTTATATTGAGTGGCGAAAGTGAAACGGCACATCGAAAAGAGAATTACATAGAACTATTTGGAAATCAACACAAAACCTCACAAACGCTCTATAATTATTTTCCCCAGAATACCGCTTCTTACCTTTCTTTTGCGATCAGCGATCCCGATAGCTTCCGAAAAGATTTGCTGACCTTGTTGGAACAACGTAAAGAACTTCCCGCATTAGTGGCACAGTTTGCAGAAATGAAAAAAAGCAAAGACATCTCTTTTGAAGACGATATATGCCCTATCTTCGGAAGGGAATTTGCAGTAGTAGAGCAAAGTAATCAAGCACAGCTAGCCTTTATTTCCATTGCAGATTCTAGCAAATTCGATACTTTTATTTCGTCTATAGCTACACGTGTATCAGATTCTATTTACCGATTCGATCATTCGAATGTCCCATTTGCACTTTATGGCGATCCACTTAAACCTTTCCAACGTCCATACTTCCTGCGAGTGGAAAATATCCTCGTGTTAGCCAACTATCAGAGCCTGTTGACGGAGTACCAACGCGACTGGCGACGTGTGAATCTCTTAACCAACACACTGGGATTCAAAAATTCGGAGCGAATTCAGGGAAACGAAGCGAATATTACCTGCTTCGTTCGGACAAGCACATCATCATCGATGATCAGCAATCTGCTAAAAACAGCTTATCGCGAAAGTTTTCGTGATAAAAATAATTTCGGTTATCAGGATTTTTATTCCTGGTCTATACAGATTGCAGGTAATAACGGTCGTTTCCAATCCAGTATTTATGGCGTATATAAAAGTAAAAATGCACTGGGTGCAGTAGCGGACTGGGTCTATGAATTTAACAACCGACCGATTACGGCGCCGCAAGTTTTCGAACATTCAGATACCAGCCAATTTATCCTGATTCAGGAGCAGGACCATACCGTCCATGCGATTAATCCCTCGGGCAACAAAATTTGGTCTACCGTATTCCACGGACGTGTAGTAGGCGAAGCACAGCAGTTGGATGATCGGTCTATCGTGTTGGTCACAGATCGCAACAGGCTTTATCGATTTGACCCGGATGGTAATTCGTTAACCGGTTTTTCATTGGGAATGGATAGCGAACCAACCTATACACCTACGATCAGTAGCATCGGCGGTCAACAGTTGATTTTCGTTCCTGCAGGCCGTAAGATGCTGGTCTATACTTTAGCGGGTAAAAAGGTGGAAAGCTGGAATGACAAAAATCTGGAAGGAAAAATATTATTTGATATTAAAGTGCTGGGTGATCAGGTCTTTGTAGGCACAGAAAATGGTCATTTTTATCAATTCGACGCACAAGGAAATCTCCTAAAAGAAGAGATTATTGCAGATAGTCAGTTTAAAAATCCGATAGCGATCATCCGGTTAGAACAAAATCGACATGCGGTATACGCCGTTGACACCGCTCAGATTTCGTTCACAATGGATTTTAAAGAAGAACCGCAAACATACAAACTCGAACAGGGAGGAAACCGTTCGTTTATCTCTTATTTCCCGAATGCAACAGGTATTGCTTATCGTATGGCGATTATCGATCAAAAGCATTTATTGACGAAAAATATACAAGACAGCAGTGTTTTATTCGATTTTACTTTTACCCAAGACCTTATCGATCGTCCACAGTATTTTGCAGCGGGTTCGAATAGCTCCCTATTAGGTATTGCATCCCGCAAAAACTACCTTGTTTATCTCTTTGATGAAAAGGGATCGATACAAGATGGTTTTCCCATTGAGGCACTACCAGACTTTTACTACGGTAAAATTGACTATAATAGCCCCACTTACTTACTCTGTACAAGACGAGATCGAAAATTATATGCGTTTAAGCATTAACTCTTTCTTTCGCGGACGATTTCTTAACATTTTTTAAGAAAGTGATAATCGCAAAAATTTCCACAACCCATAAAATAATAGTAGGTTTGCACACTTATAAGATTTATGCTGACAGGAGAAAATAATTTATACTTACTGGCCCAACCTAAGAATATCGTTATCACAACCCATCACAAACCGGATGGAGACGCACTCGGTTCCTCTTTAGGTTTATACCATTGGCTCAAAATGAAAGGCCATCAAGTAGAGGTCGTTTTATCGTCTGATTTCCCTGATTTCCTCAACTGGATGCCTGGACGTGAAGAGGTTATTATCTTTCCCGATGAGACCACACGAGCAGAACACCTTATCGCGCAAGCCGATATTATTTTTTGTCTGGATTACAGCGCATTGAGCCGCACCAATATTTTAGAGCCTATTCTTCGGATCGCAACCGGTCAAAAATGGATGATAGATCACCACCTCGATCCCGAAGATTTTGCTTCCCTCCGTTATTGGGATGCTACGGCAGCTGCAACCGCGCAATTGGTCTATACTTTTATTACCGACATCTGTGAAGACGCAACGGCCTTAACACCAGAAATGGCGACTTGTCTGTATGCGGGAATCATGACTGATACCGGTTCATTTCGCTTCCGGTCTACTACCGCAGCGGTACACTTAATTATATCAAAACTTATCGAAGCGGGAGCTAGGAACTGGGAGATTCACGAACAGATTTACAATAGTTCTACCGAAAATCGATTAAAATTTTTGGGGTATTGTTTATTAAATTGTCTGGAAGTTATCCCCGAATACAACACAGCGGTATTTGCCGTTACAAAAGAGGATTTAGAGCGGTTCCAAGTGACCACGGGAGATACCGAAGGGCTCGTAAATTACGCCCTGTCTGTAAAAGGCATACGATTAGCAGCGTTATTTATTGACAGAACCGAATTAATTAAATTATCTTTGCGGTCGACTGGAGAAATTCCATGTAATGAAATTTGTAAAAAATACTTTAACGGAGGAGGACATTTAAACGCTTCGGGGGGTAGTTCTACAGAAACACTCAGCCAGACCGTAAACAAGTTCAAATCCATATTACCAGCATATAAAGAAATATTAACAACATAATTTAAGTGACTATATCAGAATGAAGAAATCAATTTTATTCCTTTCGGCTGCCGTGGGCTTACTAGCTACAACGAGTTGCCAAAATTTCAAGAAAGGTGATGGCGGTCTTGAATATAACATTGTAAAAGACGCAGGAGCAGAAAAAGCCCAAGCAGGCGATTTATTGTCGGTAGATATGATTGTAACATCAGATCGTAAAGATTCCTTGTTACAAAGCACCTATGACATCGGTTTACCACAAATCGTAAATATCGCGCCGGACTCTATCCCCGGCCTGTACGCAGGAGACTATAACTCCATGTTCAAAATGTTGGGAGAAGGCGATAGTGCTGTTTTCCGTTTGAACTTAGATACCATGGCTGCAAAAACAGGACAACCAAAACCGGAATTTGCAGATCACTATGCTACATTTAAAGTGAAAGTGAGAAAGCATTTTAGAAAGGGTGATTTAACAGATTCGGCATTGTATGCACAGATAGACGAATATTTCAAAGCAGAAATCGAGACATTGAAACAAGCCGAGGAAGGTAAACTAGCCAACTACATTTCAAAAAACAAATTGGAGCCTAAGAAAACGGATTCTGGCTTACAATATATCGTAAAAGAAGAAGGTTCTGGCAATAAGGCTGTTGTGGGTGACACCGTCGTTGTGAACTACACCGGATCATTAGTGAACGGAAAAATTTTCGATACGAATAACGCTGAAACGGCAAAAAAGGAGAATACGTTCAACCCTATGCGTCAATATGAGCCTATTCGTTTCCGAGTGGGCCATGATCCTGTTATCCAAGGTTGGACAGAAGGTCTACAATTGTTGAACAAAGGTTCAAAAGCAACTTTATTGGTTCCATCTAGCATTGGTTATGGCGAGCGCGGAGGTGGTACTATCCCACCGTATGCACCATTAGTGTTTGATGTGGAATTGGTTGATATCATACCTGGACCAACAGAAGCTCCAGCGGATTCAGCAGCCGTAAATTAATTTTTGAACTTATTAAAGAAAGCTCCAAGGGTTTCAACCCTTGGAGCTTTTTTCTATCCGCTTTTCTATATCTTTTTTTTACTTTCGCCGTTTTCTCGTCTTGATTTTTTTACCTGCAGCGACTCCATTGTGATAGTGTATTTCCACCGGCACAACGCCTGCTCGGATCATCCCTATCTTGGTAGCCGCTCCCTTGGAGAGATCGATCATTCTTGACTGGGACGATGGCCCCCGATCGTTGATCCTCACAACTACCTGTTTGCCGTTATTGAGATTCTTTACCCTCACCTTGGTACCAAAAGGGAGTGTCCTATGCGCTGCCGTCATGGCATTTTGATTGAACCGTTCGCCACTGGCGGTGGTCCTGCCATGAAATTTACCCCCATAGTAAGATGCATTGCCTATCTCCCGTACTTCCCCACCCTTCATGCGCAACTTGGGTGAGCAGCCAATTAAAAGCAAAACAGCCATAAAACCGAAGTAAAAAATAGGTGGAATACGTATGTTTTTTTTATTCATTTCAAATTTCAGAACACTATATTTATTAGGTTCCGGCAACTAATGTAAGCTTTCTAGACAACACAAACAATACCGGGGATATACAACCAAACTCTCCCCAAAAGCTGCCTCCCTTACAAGCTGCACTTTTTTTGCCTTCATGCGGTATTTTTGATATGAAAACCCTAAATTTAGCCGCTATGACACCGTCTATTCATCCATATATACTCACCGATACGCATACGCACATTTATTACCATGCTGGAGCGCCCCAATTGGACGAACAACTACAACGTTGTTTCGATAAAAACATTCAACGTTTATTTTTGCCAAATGTAGATACTGAATCCGTTCCCTTAGTAATGGACACGGTGCGTGCCTATCCAAAAAACTGTTTTCCGATGTTAGGGCTTCATCCCTGCTCCGTAAAGGAGAACTATAAAGAAGAATTGCGCCAACTAGAACGTTTACTCTCCGAGCATACCATATACGCCATCGGAGAAATTGGACTAGACCTCTATTGGGATAAAAGTACGCTAGATTTTCAGCGGGAAGCTTTCCGTGTACAGGTGGGATGGGCAAAAGCCATGGGTCTACCTATCGACATTCATTGTCGAGAAGCTTTTGACGAGTTGTTTATTTTATTAGAAGAGCTAAAAGACGATAAATTATTCGGTGTTTTTCACTGCTTCACCGGAACACTTGAGCAAGCCAAACACGCTATTGGCCTGGGCTTTGCGCTCGGTATCGGCGGTGTCGTTACATTTAAAAAAGCTGGACTGGATGCTGTTGTCAAAGAAATAGACTTGCAACATATTGTGTTGGAAACAGATGCCCCTTACTTAGCGCCTGCTCCCTATCGTGGAAAGGAAAACGAAAGCAGCTATCTTTATTATGTAGCCGAAAAAGTAGCGGATCTACATGAAATGACCGTTTCAGAAGTTGCGGAAATTACGACTGAAAACTCGAAGAGGATATTCCGAATCTAACACACTCATATGCAAAATATATTTATCATCTATACAGGAGGAACCATTGGCATGGTAAAAGATGCCGAAACGGGTACATTTGTTCCTTTCGATTTTGACTTAATTGCGCGAAATTTACCCGATTTGGATAGAGTGGATTATAAATTAACGGTCCATTCATTTACCCCCATTATTGATTCCTCTAATATGAATCCGAGGATTTGGGTGGAAATGGCAGAAATTATCCGAAAGAACCACGATCACTATGATGGTTTCGTTATCTTACATGGCTCCGATACAATGTCGTTCTCTGCATCAATTTTGAGTTTTATGTTGGAGGGGCTTCAAAAACCCGTGATTCTATCGGGTTCTCAGCTTCCTATTGGAGAAATCAGGACAGATGCACGGGAGAATATGATGACAGCCTTAGAAATTGCATCTGCAAAGGAAAATGGTAAATCCATTGTCCAGGAGGTCTGTATTTTGTTTGATAACAAGTTGTTTCGAGGAAACCGCTCTTTTAAATATAATTCGGCAAAGTTTGAAGCGTTCCGTTCACCCAACTATCCGGTTTTAGCAGAGGCCGGTATACATATCAACTACAATCGCGAATCGTTGCTAGATAATACGGACAAGGCGTTCATTATGCACACCGAACTGGACAATCGAGTGGGTGTGCTCAAGTTATTTCCCGGCATTAGCCCAGCCTTTGTTCAATCTATTTTAGATGCTGACGTAAGGAGTATTGTTATGGAAACCTTTGGTTCAGGAAATACAATGACCGACGAGTGGTTTCTCGATATGTTGGAAGATACTGTAAAAAAAGGCAAAAACATTGTCGATATTTCCCAGTGTAAAGTGGGTTCTGTAGAGCTGGGCCGATATGAAACCTCTCAAGGGTTGAAAGCACTTGGGGTTCTTAATGGGTACGATATGACGTTTGAAGCTGCTGTAACGAAGTTAATGTATCTGCAAGGGCAATTATCCGACCAAGAAGCGGTTGCTTACTGGGTGGAAAAGAATATACGTGGTGAACTAACGGTAAATGACTAATCTTCCCACGATGGATCACTTGTAGTATATACACTACATTTATTTCTTTATCCCGATTATTACCGACACACTTCCTTGTTGCGTTGTTACATTTGTAGTTGTAAATTATTTTACTGCTGCTTTGCACTATGGAAATGAACACTTGGGAAATATTAAGTGGAGAACAGATACATACGCGCATTCTGAATAAAGAATGGCGTAATTTACCCTATAATATTATATTTGAATTGTATTTAGATCCGATAGGATTGGGCCATGATGATTATATCACCTTATTTCTAAACTGGCAAATAGAGCATATAGCGTACAATAGCCTATCGTATTATCTCGTGTTAGATAAAAACCTACTTCGACCGGAAACCGACATCGATATATTGATCGATAGTGAGCAGCCAGCCGCCATCAAAATTCATGACCTAGATCAAAGTTACATCTTCTATTTGATTAAGATGCTATTGAAAAGCAGCGAATTATCTGTTTCGAAATTAAGTAGACAATTTGTGCGTAACGTCGCTGAACAGCTGCTATTATCGGTAATGATCAATCGGATTACCAAAGAACCGGAAACGAAACTTAATCCCGTTAATCGTTATAGCCTCCTAGCTTTCGACTTTGTAGATCGAGTCAAAGCATGTTTTCAAAAACATAAATCTGTTCATTATTACGCTAAAAAACTAGGTGTTACCGAAAAAACACTAAGCAAAGCAACGCAAGCTACATTAAAGATTACACCTAAAGAATTAATTCAGAAAACACTTACAGAAAAGGCAATGACCCTATTAGAACATACCGATAAATCGGTGAAAGAAATCAGTTATGAACTCGGTATCAAGGAAACAAATAATTTCAGCACCTTCTTTAAGAAGATGACCAACATAACACCACTTGAATACAGGAACTTAAAGAGACAACTCCCAACCCTCCTAAAAAAAGGGAGCCAAGATTCACAATAAAGTAATCGATGAAGACACCTCCGAGACAGGACATTTGATTGTAGCTTAAATACTACAAAAAAAATACTTTGAGGCTTACAGACCTCGTATTACCTAAAAATATAGGAAATAGGCACAAATTCATATCTCTAGAAGCTAAAGTCCTGTTTATATTTGCGTTATATTAATTAAAATTATGAATAACTTTTTCAGATTTCTGATGTTTCCATTTGCAGGACTAATCTTTTTGGTTAGTAGTTGTGCAAAAATGGATGATTTGTATAAAGGAACAGAAAACCAAGAGTCAACCTTGTTTGAGGAAGATGTTGTCCTTCCCGAAGCCTTTAACTGGGAATCGTCTAAAGCCGTAGATGTACGCATAGCTGTAGATGATAACTATGGCGGCAGGTATTTTTACCGCGTGGAGTTATACGACGGAGACCCTAAGTCGGCGAGCAGTAACCTTTTGGGAGCAGGAGTGGCAAAGTCAGGACAAGATTATGTAGACAAGATTATGGTGCCTACTGCAGCGAAATATATTTATGTCAAAACAACTTCGCCTGTTGGTATTGCTGCTATTTCTATGATAGAGGTTGCCAATAAAAACACGGTTAGTGTAAATAAATCGGCTTCCGCAGGCAGAGCAAACAAAATGTTTGCTACCGTAGCAAGCAGCACGACGGGTGGATCAGGCAGTACGATGATGATGGCTGCTACAAGCACGCCTTCGGTGACGGTTCCGGCAGATGCGATTCCGTTGGATGACAATTCTCCATATGTAACTAATTTTTGGGGCCAGCCAGCTGCAACAACATTTGTTGTGAAGGCTGGAGTAACACTAACTCAGTCATTTTATCTTAATGCAGGACGTTCGGGAATGAAGGTATTTGTAGAGGGAACTTGGGAAGTCGGCACGCTACCGGTAGGTAACGATAACGGAATCTACGTGATGCCCGGAGGTGTGCTAAAAGCAAATACATTGGCGCAAAATGGCCAAGCTTTTTTTGAGAATCACGGAACGATGGAGATCGGAAACGATTTAGCAATAACTAATCCAGTGATGTCTAAAAATACCGGCCGCCTAGTGGTTGGCGGGACATTAGATATACCAAGCGGTGGCTCCTTTTATAACGAGGGATCGATACAAACTAAAAATTTAACACCAAACGCGAACACAACGTTCACCAATAACGGCGATTTAACCATCACAAATACGTTGACCATACCGGCTGGCGGTCAATTTCTGAACAACGGAACAGCCTCGGTAAATGTATTAACTGCAAGCACGAACACCGGACTTATTCGGAACGAGGGTTCATTAACCGTAAAAAGCGGTACGGTAACAAATGCTACGATAGAAGCCGCATGTCATACGACATTCGAAACATTAGCAACAATGGTTGCAAAAATTTATGTAACAGCAGGATCGCTATTAAGCATAACCAATCTGGATGCCGGTGGTACACACTTTAATTTGGCTTCGTCATCTATTTTGGATGTGGCTGCGCTTGCGAAATTCAACAGCAACGCTAGCACTATCCAAAGTTCCGGAAGCGAAGCAGCGGTTGCTCGGTTAAAAAAGGTAGAAAGTGTACAATCTGGACAGACAGGGGGAATAGCGTATTCGGGCAATGTGGAAATCGCAACTTCGGATTATACAACTAACGGGACAAACAATATCGTTTATACCGTTACCTCTCCGGCACGCATCGTCGATTACGATAAATCAACAGTAGTTATACCGGGTACCGAATGTAACGCTGGCGGAAACAACGATGCTGGTGCAGGCACCGATCCTGATGATCAGACTACGCCGGAAGTTTCTTTGGGAACCTATTCCTATGCTTTCGAAGATAACTGGCCTTCCTTTGGTGATTACGACATGAATGACTTTGTGGTCGATATGGATATTACCAAATTTCAAAACACGGAAAATAAAGTAACAAAGGTACAACTGAAGGCTAAGCTTCGCTCCGTAGGTGCAGCGAAGCGCTTGGCTGCTGCTATTCAATTGGACGGCGTAGCTTCTAATAACGTGAAGGGGGTTACTTATTCGAATAGCAGTATCGTTGGCACTAATTTCAACCTGAGCTCCAATGGAACAGAATCCGGCCAAACCTATGCTGTGGTTCCGATCACCAGTGATGCCCATCAGGCATTTGGTCAATCCGATGTTGCATTTATTTCGACAAAAGATGGACAAGTTGCACCAGTTGAGCTTACCATCACGGTAGAATTTAATACGCCATTAGCAAATTTCACGTACGAAAATCTAAACGTGTTTATCATTAATTTCATGCAAAATAAGGGTGGAAGAAACGAAGTGCACCTAGCTGGATATAAAGCAACGGATAAAATAAACAGTAGCCTGGTACAAGCGGAAGTTAATTCAGGACTGTTATCATCCATCGATCAGCCATTTAAATCCAAAAAAGGCTATCCTTGGGCCATATCGGTTCCGGTTTCTTTTGACTATCCCCTTGAGGCGAAAAACATAAAAGACGTTTTCCCCAACTTTAAAAGCTGGGCGACCAGTGGAGGTGAAGAACATCAAGATTGGTATATTAAATAATGCAATATTTGTCTAGACATTGTTAAATAGATATTTTGAAACACGTCACTAGCCATATTACAAGTGACGTGTTTCTTCGTCAACGGCATTTATACCTCCATAAACCAACATCATTACTCCTTCCCGAATGAACGGATGAAGGGACAGCGATTGTACGTCGTTGAATATATTAAACAAACACTGGTGATAAACCTGACGCTTCATCACCTTTAACGACAAACTATATACAGATGAAAAAAAAGAAAATTCTGGTTATAGACGATAAGGAAGCAATCGGCAAGCTCATTGCTCTATGCTTAGGCGCAGAGTATGAATTTCAGTATTTCAGCAATGCGCTGGCAGGTATAAACTGGCTCAATGCGGGAAATACTGTTGATTTAATTCTATCGGACTATACCATGCCGGAAATGAATGGCTATGACTTTTTGGTGATGTTGAAGCAAAACGAGTTTCTTAAAAATATACCTGTTGTTTTTTTGTCAGGCGAAGACAGCAGTTCCACCCGTATTAAAATATTGGAAAGTGGTGCGGAGGATTTCATCCTTAAACCATTCAATCCGTTAGAACTGAAAATAAGAATCAAAAAAGTATTGAAATAATGCTTTCCCCCGATATTTTCCTATATTTTGGTAAAGACCTAAAGATATTTGATCATTTTCGAACACATGTTGAATTGGTTTCCGGTCAGCCATTAAAGAGATTTGATTCTTTTGATGGGCTAGATGCTTTTCTGGAAAGTCGTCGGGATAATCACGCTTTTGTACTGTTTTACCAACAAAATAGTTCCTTTTTGATAAACTTAAAACAGCTCAAGCTGTTGACCGATCAATATCCAGATTTACAAATTTTTGTCGTCACCGAAAATTTTTCCAGAATAGAGAAAGACTCTTATTTAGAATCAGGGGTTACCAACACCATTAATCCCCGCGCACCTAAAGATGCTTTCCATTCTATTCAGAAATATATGTATTTGTTGTTAGAAACAAAACACGAAAATATAACTTTCCATGATTTTCAAGTAGATAGCCTTACACTACGAATTCCCTTGGGCAAGCGTTTATTCGACCTCGTATTGTCATCATTTTTGCTTTTATTGCTTTCTCCTCTATTTCTGGCAATTTATTTGGCTATTAAGCTCGAAAGCGCAGGCCCTGCGGTATACAAATCCAAGCGAGCCGGTGCAGGATATTATATCTTTGATTTTTATAAATTCAGATCAATGTATAGAGATGCTGATCGGCGTCTAAAGGAATATATGTCGTTAAACCAATATAGTACACCCGAAATCTCCGTTAATCGCCAAGAAACAGTCTCTGCCAATGCATTTGTTTCTTGGGAGGATCGTCATATTCCACTTACCGACGAGGAGCTGGGAGAATTATTGATTAGCGACGATATTGTCATAAAACAATCGGATATTGGTGTAAAAAACAAAAAGGCTGCATTTTTTAAGATTGAGAATGATCCACGAGTTACCAAAGTCGGAAAGATATTGCGAAAATATAGTTTGGATGAATTACCACAACTTTTCAATGTACTTAAAGGCGATATGTCCATTGTAGGGAATAGACCACTGCCTTTATACGAAGCGGAGGTGTTGACCAAAGACGAGAGTGTAGAGCGGTTTATGGGGCCAGCAGGAATTACGGGGCTGTGGCAGGTTGAAAAGCGAGGCGACAACGGTCGTCTCTCCGATGCGGAAAGGATAAACTTAGACATTGATTATGTACGTAATTATTCCATCTGGATGGATATTAAGATATTATATCGGACACTATCTGCCTTTATTCAAAAGGCAGATGTTTAATTTAGAGGTAGTAAATGAATAAATTTTTGATTGTCGTATTTTTTTTATTGTTTAATGTATTTCGTGGATTTGGCCAACTGACACCGGATATATTAGAAGCAATTGATTATACGAAAATAGCCCTGCCCCCATTGGAAGAGCTGTTTGAAAACGCAAAGAAAAGTCCAGGCGTGGAGATGTATGAGGCCAAGATGGAAGCACAAGAAAGCCAACTCGTGTCGGAAAAACGAAGTTGGCTAAAGTATTTCCGCGTCGGGGGTTGGTGGCAGTATGGGAATATGACTATGAACACAGCGTTCACGAATGAGTATACACCACTCTTCTACCAATCATCTGGTGTTACGCAAAACATGTGGTTTGGTAATGCAGGTATCAATGTGCCTTTGGACGACTTATTCGACCGTGGAAACCGTGTCAAACGCCAGAAAATGGAGCGACGCTTTACGGAGCTGGAAATGGAAAAATGGTTAGATGAGCAGAAGATGCGCATTGTCGATTCCTATGTCAGAGTTATAAACTCCATTTCCGTTCTGCAAAAGAAAATGGAGCATTTAACCATTGCTACCGCACGCATGGAAATGGTCGAAAATGAGTTCACTAACGGACATGCCTTGATTTCAGATCTAAACACCGCCAAAAAAATGGAAATGGAAGCCTATGAAACCTATAAATCGACAGAGAGCGCAATTACCAGTGAAATTTTAAACTTGGAAATCTTAAGTAGAACTAAAATTATAAGTAAATAAACGATGGGTATTTTTATCTACATCTTTAAAACGTTATATAGATTCAAATGGTGGTTACTCCTATTGCCTCTGCTTATTGTTTCTATCGTTATTTACATGACAAGGGAGATCGATCATCAATATGAAGTAGATATGACAATCTATACGGGTATCATCTCGACCAATGGCAATGATATTTCGCAGACCACACAGCAGGATTGGAATATTTTAAAAAATTCGCTAGTGAATGTCATTAATACCATTAAATCCAAAGAGACTTTACACGTGGTATCGTTACGTCTCTTTGCCAGAACGATGATCAATGGAAACTTGAATAAGGACAACATCTATATATCCAGTCGCCATTTTCGGAAGCTGACACGTATCGTTCCCAAATCGGTGCTTGCCCTGATTGACAAAACATCGGAAGAACAAACCGTCGAGAATCTCAAGAACTATATCCAAATGGACCGAGACAATTTCGTGTACGGCCTTCTTAACTGGAACCACCCTTATTTTAGCTATGGCGCATTAGAGAGTATCAAGATCACACCCCTGGATAACAGTGATATCCTGTATTTGACCTATGAAAATAACGATCCAGGCATTACCTATCAGACATTAGAAATACTGAGCGAGGTTTTCGCCGATGAGTATAGAACCTTACAATATGGGAATACCAATAACGTGATTAAATACTTTGAGCAAGAATTGGCTAGAACCGGGCGCGAACTATATTTGAAGGAAGATTCATTGACCCAATTCAACGTACAAAACCGTGTCATCCACTACGATAAGCAAACGGAAGCCATCACGATATTGGATAGGGATTATGAGGTACGGAAGCAAGATGCGCTTTCTGCACGTGACCGTGCTCAGGCAGCTGTCAATCAATTAGAACTGGGTATAGATGAAAATTTAAAAAGCATCAAGAATAATGCGGAGTTTCTGAACAAAATGCGTCAAATTTCCGATCTTAACTATTCCATTTCACAGATCGAATCCTACCGGCCAGACTCCACTTACATGGCAGAAAGTGACCCTACGCTTAATCGTCTTAAATCCAACCTGCAAAATCAAGAAAAGGATTTCCGTGTGTTTATCGAACAATATTCCCGTCAGAAATATACCCGGAATGGTTATCCGAATGCGAATTATGTAACACAATGGGTTGATGAACTTTTGAAGTTAGAACAGGCGAATGCGGAAATTGAGGTTATCAATGCCTTTAAGGATGAATTGGATGAGATGTATTCACACTACTCCCCAATTGGTTCCTTACTAAAACGGCAGGAACGAAGCATCAACTTTACCGAGCAAAATTATCTTTCGATCCTTAGGAGTTTGAATGAGGCACGACTACGGTTAAAAAGTATCGAAATGAACTCTGCCACGTTAAAAGTGATCAATCCGCCTGACTTTCCGCTCAATGCCAAGCCGACCAAGCGTAAAATGTTGGTTGCGGGCTCCTATTTTGGCACAATTGCATTTTTATTGGGCCTTTTGCTCGTGCTCGAGCTTCTGGACCGTACCCTGCGTGATAAATTCCGGACTGAACGTATTACGAATGGAACAGTCATCGGCGCTTTTCCGGGAAAAGGAAAAGGACGCTATCAACATGTTATTGAACAGGCAGCCTCACAAGCTCTTGCAAATCAGGTTTTCGGTTATATAAGTACCACCAATGCCTATAATTTTATGAATATACTGCAGCTGGATCCTGATATTGATAGCCGTGCATTAATATATGCCGTGCGGGAGTACTGGCAAACCATAGGACTAAAAGTAGAGGTATTGGAAGAGGGGGTTGATTTCAATTCCCGATCGAGAGACTTTTTGATGACGGGCAAACTGATTGATCAGGTGGTTGAAAAAGCCAGCGATCTAGTTCTGGTGAAGCACACCAATATCGCTGACGTACCCATCCCCACCATCTATCTAGAGCGGGCTTCCGTGAATATGTTAATTCTGAATGCACAATCAGCCTGGAAAGAAGAAGATCAGGAAATCTATAAAGATTTGGCACAACGCACGGGTGATGTTCCGCTGCTCCTATGCCTAATTAACGCGGATAGGCTTTCGATAGAAACTTTTACCGGCATGCTACCACCACATTCGTTATTTAGAAAAATTGAATATAAATTTTCTCAATTAGGCCTAACGGCCTCAAAGGCTTAGCATCCGATTTTTCATATGCTTAAACTTCGCCCGTTAAATAATATAGGAATATTAAACCACATGTGGTTGAAAACCATCGTTGTCGGTGCATGTTTATTGATTGCTTTTCTGGCTGTTTCAGGTGGATTAATGCCCGCTTTAGGTTTCGCCCTGCTCCCCCTTCTTTTCTGCTTTTTGCTTATCTGCATCAAATATCCCTATGTAAGTTTCCTTTTTCTATTTACGGTGTGTTTCTTTATCATGGGCGTGCAACGCTATACCCCACTCCCCATACCCAGCGGGCTGGTAGTCGACATGATCATATTATTTAATTTTCTAGTTATCACCATCAATCATATTTACCGCAACTATCATCCTCATTTCAAATTACCTTTTTTTTTCCTGATAACAGTTGCCTGGACCGTATACTGTCTCGTCAGCGTCTTTAACCCTGCCGGAACCTTGGAAAACTGGTTAGTTACCATTAGAAGTATTGCACTCCATATCAGTTTATTCCAATTTTTAAGCTATTATATTTTCAAAAGTGTTGGCAGGGTTAACCACTTTTTGTTGTTCTGGGCAACCTTATGTTTGTTGGCCGCGCTAAAGGCTATCGGCCAAAAAATCATCGGTTTTGATACCAGCGAAATGATTTGGCTATATACTGTTGGTGAATCAACCCATGTTATTTATAGCGGTATACGCTATTTTTCTTTTTTTACCGATGCCGCTAATTTCGGCTGTCATATGGGGCTAGCGACAGTCGTATTTTCGATTCTGGCGCTAAACGAGAAATCTCGATCGTTAAAAACATATTACATCATAGTTGCTATTTTGACCCTGTATGGTATGTTTATTTCGGGCACACGATCGGCGATGGCCATCCCTTTTGTCGGATTTGCGTTCTATATTATTTCACTTCGACGTTGGCAATTCATCTTAGCGGGCGCGGTGACGTTCATCACTATATTTGGATTTTTTGCCTTTACCACCATCGGCAATAGCAATGCCGATATTCGGCGGATGCGCACCGCGTTTCAATTTAGTAAAGATGCGTCCTACAACATACGTCAAGAAAATCAGGCGAAGATGCGGGAATTCATGGGCGATTATCCGATTGGTCTTGGGATTGGCGCAGCCAAACATACCGTAGACGGAGATCTCCTATATGACCTGCCAACAGACACATCTTTTGTTTTTATCTGGGTAGAAACCGGGATCATTGGCTTGATAATCTATTTATTTTTGTGGCTTAGCTGCTTGGTTATAAGTTTGTATTATATATGGAAGCGGCTAAAAGACCCTATGATTCGGGCTTTGACCAGTGCGGCCTCTGCTGGTATCGCGGGTATGATGGCCGCTGGCTATGGAAATGAAGTCTTACACCAATTTCCGACCGGACAAACGGTCTATATTTTAATGGCTATCGTGATGCTTTCTCCTTATTTAGAGAATCGTAAAAACAATGAGTACACCATACGTTGATATATCTTTCATTACGGTTAATTACAATGGCATACAGCATACGGCCGACCTGTTGAAATCTATTTTCACGAAGAACTTCTCGTTTTCTTATGAAGTGATCGTGATCGACAACGGTTCGAACAGCAATGAATTTGAAGCGTTACGGATCAAATATCCCGAAATACAGGGAAAATATCACACAAAAAATCTTGGCTTTGCCGGGGGCAACAATTTGGGAATAGACCTTGCTCACGGAGAATACCTCTACTTTTTAAACAATGATACGCTATTGCCCGAGGAGGCCGATGATCAGCTAGCAGCTATGTTTGACTTTTGTCGGCATCATCCCCAAGTTGGCGGACTGTCGCCTAAGATCATGTACAACAGTCCTTCGGATCTTATCCAATTTGCCGGAAGCACGCCGCTGAGTATGATTACCCTACGCAATAAGCAAATTGGCTATAAGGAACAGGATCGCGGCCAATATAATACCCTTCAGGAAATTCCCTATATGCATGGGGCTGCAATGTTTGTACCGCGCCGTGTTATCGAACATGTCGGGTCGATGCCCGAATTATATTTTTTATATTATGAAGAGTTAGACTGGTCTTGTCAGATTTCAACGTCGTATAAACTTTATTATTATCCCGATGCGTATATATATCATAAGGAAAGTGTCAGCACAGGAATAGATTCACCACTAAAGACCTTCTACCTCACACGTAATCGTTTATTGTTTGCATTTAGAAACCGGAGGGGCACAACACGTGTGCTGTCCATATTTTATCTTATGACTATAGCCAGTCCGTTAAAAATGCTTAAATTTATAGTTCAAGGGAAATGGCAACAAGTAGTTTCCGTTTGGTCTGGATTTTTGTCAGGTATTTCGTTAATACGAGCCAATAGTTAGCGTTATGTCTTTTTTTATATTATTACTGGAAGAAGTATTATTTGCGGTGTTTATGATATGGGTATTATACTTACTTATCTTTTCGATTGGCAGTAAAATACCTAAATATACCTTTTATCCAACCTCTCTCCAAAAGCATCGCTATTTGGTTGTTTTTCCGGCGTATAGAGAAGATAATGTTATTTTGGAGAGTATATCGACTTTTAAGAAACAAGATTATCCATCATCGATGTACGAGATCGTCGTCGTTTCTGATCAGATGGATGATGCTACCAATACAGCTTTACTGGATATGGACGTAACAGTCTTATTTCCGGATTATATCAATCGCTCCAAAGCCGAAGCAATGAAGTTAGCGGCAGCCTACAGCATGGATAAAACGTTTGACGCGATGGTTATCCTTGATGCCGACAATTGGGTGCATGCCGATTTTTTAACAAAAATAGACAGGGCATTTTCAACCGGTTTAAAATCTATCCAAGCGCACCGTATTGCTAAAAATAGTAATACCACTATGGCGTACTTAGACGGTATCAGTGAGGAAATTAATAATTCTATTTTTAGGTTAGGGCAAGTAAACATAGGATTACCTTCTGCACTTATCGGTTCGGGAATGGTGTTTGACATAAACTGGTTTAACAGCAAAATTCATAAAGTCCATTCTATGGGAGAAGATAAGGAACTGGAATATCATCTGTTGGAAGACCGGATATTTACAGCTTATCTTCCAGATGTGTATGTGTTGGACGAAAAAGTTCAACACAAAAACGATTTTTTAAATCAGCGACAACGCTGGAATGCCGCACAGGTAGAAAGATTTACCTATACATTTCAACGGTTCATTTCTGTTTTACAATCTAAAAATTGGCCTTTGTTTGTAAAACTAATTCAATGGTCTATCCCCCCTCGGATTGTCTTATTAGGGGCAATACCAATTACAGCCATCCTTTTGCTATTTATTTTTCCCGCACTGGCCTATAAATGGATAGGGCTTTATGTTGCTTATCTAATTGCATTACTGATAGCCTTGCCAAATCGTTTCTATAACAAAAGATCCTTGATGGCACTTTTCAGGCTACCTGCTATATTTATCACCATTTTGCGAAGCCTCATAAAAAGCAGAACGGCAAAAAACACCTTCATTCATACCCCCCATGGAGAAAAGACAGAAAACAATCGTCGTTGAAGCACAGCGAATATTCCGTAAAAACAAACATGGGATGGACTACGTAGCGTTGGAAGTCATCCGGTCGTTGCAGACATTGGACCAACATAACACCTATGTGATTGCGGTAGGGCCGGGAGAAGATCGTTGTTTGGCGGAAACCCATAATTTTAAGATTTTGGTGCTCCCCAGCAGCAATTATCTGATATGGGAACAAGTTCTTCTACCTCGGTTAGTGCGGCAAACAAAAGCGGATTTATTACATTGCACCTCCAACACGGCTCCAATGTACTGTCCTGTTCCATTGGTATTGACTTTACATGATATCATCTTCATGGAAAAAAGCATGGGGGGCAATACGTCACTTTATCAACGATTAGGCCGTATTTATAGGCGCTTTGTTGTTCCGGTCATTCTTAAATCGGTCGATAGGGTTATCACGGTTTCCTATTTTGAAAAAGAAAATATACAGCAGCATTATGCCCAATTGAAAGATAAGCTGACGACCGTATACAACGGTGTAAGCCCTAATTTTATGCTGATCGAACAGTTTGAGACGGATTGCCTTAAAAATATTGACAAAGGCAACTATTGGTTGCTCCTCGGGAATACAGACCCCAAGAAAAACATCGAAAACACACTGAAAGGCTACGCCTGCTACCTGCAAAAGAGTCTGGAAAAGAAAAAGCTGCTCCTTGTCGATTTAACCCATCAACACGTCGACAGACTTTTAAACGACCTGGACTTAGGCAGCATCCGCGAGTTTATGATCGTTAAAGAATACATACCACACCATATCTTAGCCGAGATTTATAACAAAGCATTCGGATTTCTCTATCCATCTATTCGAGAGAGCTTTGGGCTACCGATAATAGAAGCTATGTCATGCGGAACACCTGTCGTGACCTCCAATCGTTCGGCGATGCCGGAGATCGGAGCCGATCAGGCTATCTATGTGGATCCGCTGAATCCGGTGGCTATCGCGGAAGGAATGTTGTCTTTAGAAAGAGACGCCGATTTATATCAGGAGAAGGTAGCCGGTGGCTTAAAACGGAGTAAACATTTTACATGGCACGCCACGGCAACACAGACATTAGCAATTTATGAAGATCTTTTAGCGCAAAAAAATGGGAATTAGGTCATATATGTACGACAATAAGAGCGCCAAGCATTTTTTACATTGGCTCATTATGCATCCGGTGCGCACGCGCCCACGCTGGTATATCCGATTTTTCCAATTTCTCTATATAAAGCGCGGCAGACATTCGGTAATTTATCATAGTGCCCGCCGGGATATCGTACCCTTTCGTCGTTGTGTAATCGGGGCACGATCTGTCATCGAATCTTTTTCCGTGCTAAACAATGCGGTTGGCGATATGCTTATTGGAGATGATACGCGTGTAGGAATCGGGAGTACGATAATCGGACCCGTTGTCATGGGGAATAAGGTTAATATTGCGCAACATGTGCTCATTTCCGGGATAAACCACAACTATGAAGATATCCATCTTCCAATTGCCGACCAGGGAATACGCACCTCCCAAGTTGATATTGCGGATAATGTGTGGATTGGTGCAAACGCCGTTATTCTTCCAGGAATAAGCATCGGAACACATGCCGTTGTCGGAGCGGGATCGGTCGTCACGAAAGATGTTGAGCCCTATACGGTAGTAGCCGGAAATCCGGCCCGCCCCATAAAAATATGGGATTTTGAACAACAGCAATGGAAAAAATATGAAGCAGCCGAAAGTTAGTGTAATTATGCCGGTATATAATACCGAAAAATATGTGAAGGAGGCTATCCAAAGTATTCTTGACCAGACATTGATGGACTTCGAGTTAATTGTCATAAATGATGGTTCTACCGACAACAGTCTTCATCTTGTTAAAACTATTCCTGATTCGCGCATAAGAGTGCTTTCACAAGAGAACGCTGGTCAGGGTGCCGCGCGCAATCACGGTTTACAGTATGCCCGTGGCGAATATATTTATTTTATGGATAGTGATGATATTCTGGATCGCGAAGCTTTACGGGAGTGCTTCCAGATATGTGAAGAGCAACACGTAGATTTTGTCTTTTTTGATGCTATCAATTTTGGTGAAAATTATCAAAATATATTAACGTATGAACGTAAGCATTATCTGGACGAAGGCATAAAAGCGGGAATAGCATGGTTTACAGAACAGCTTGAAAAAAATTGTTATCGAGTTCCTGTATGGCTTAATTTTATCCGCTTTTCATTTCTGGAGAAGAACGGACTTTACTTTGAGACAATACGTCATGAAGATGATATTTTTACGACGCTTTTATATTGTAAAGCAAAGAAAGTAGCTTTTTTATCCAAGCCTTTTTTTCACCGTCGGCTCCGTCCTAATTCGGTTATCACTTCTACATACACGTTAAAAGATGCGCAAGCATATTTCACAGTTGCGGGTATTTTAATGAGTGCGGCCGGTAAGATGGAAGCGATAAAAGTACGGGCGATCAAAACTTTTGTAGGCCAAATGCTAAATGCAGCAATCTGGCGGGGATACGTTCTCCCCTGGCGAGATAAGCTTGCCATACTTCAATCCATTCCCCGCCAGTACATTTACGTTATCCAAATACGATCTTTACTAAAGCTATTTTTTAAGAGAAAGTAAATCCGTTTTATGTATTACCCTAAAATAAGCATCCTTGTTCCCGTCTACGGCGTTGCACCATTTATTGAAAAATGTGCCCGGTCTCTATTTGAACAGTCCTACCAAAACATTGAATATATTTTTGTAAATGATTGTACGCCGGACGACAGTATGGAAATAGTAGAGCAGACTTTAACACATTATCCTGCCAGAATACCGGCTTATCATCGAATTGACCACTCCAAAAATGTGGGTCTCGCTTCGGCGCGAAATACATTATTAGCGCACGCGACGGGTGATTATTTTATCTTTATTGATAGCGATGATTGGGTTGATTTACAGATGGTGGAGAAATTCGTTGAAAACATTCAACAAAACAACCCCGATATTGCTATTTGCCAATATTATAAAGTTTTCACAGATCATAAAGAACTTTTTGTGGAGTCATTTTCA
The DNA here is from genome assembly GCF_004208525.1 of Sphingobacterium corticibacterium. Taxonomy (GTDB): domain Bacteria; phylum Bacteroidota; class Bacteroidia; order Sphingobacteriales; family Sphingobacteriaceae; genus Sphingobacterium; species Sphingobacterium corticibacterium. Next base: position 240,798 of record NZ_SGIT01000002.1, read on the forward strand.
ACTGATAAAATGCAAAGGTTACGGGATATTATTTCGCTAAAACAAAGTGCTTACCTAGTGAAAATTATGATTCATCAAAAATTTCAGCACCTTTTCCATTTTCCGCCAATCAATGTTGGCGAAGATTATATCTTTTGTGTCAAATTATTCTCTGTTATAGAGAACTTGAGCGTCATAGACCTCCCCTTGTATTATTATGTTCAATACAACAACAATAGTTACAGCAAATTATCGCTACAAAATATTGAAGACAGACTGGCCGCCATCGCGGAAGTGGAGCGATATAGCCACGAGAAGGATTTTTATAAGGATGTAGTTAACGAGATCAATGAGAGAAAATTCATTGTCAAAAAAGATTTTCTCCTTCATCCTGCTTACCAAGATTATCAACGCTGGGCAGACACTTATCCGGAAAGCAATACATCATGGCGTCATCTTCATTTCCGCCTAGATTATCGCCTGATATTCTGGCTTGCCGAAAAACATTGCTTTTGGTTAATCGACAAAATACTGGCGTGCAAGCGTATGCTAAAACCGTTCAAGCCTACCGGTTAAACATGAAACGAAAATCGTTTTTTAGTGTCCGGTATGTAAATCTCCAATTCGCGGGATTATCCCCTTTTTGCACCTCGTCCAGCAGCATGATGACCGGTACGTGCATTATTTTTAAACGATGATGCGCACAAAACACATTAATCAGTCTCTCTGAAAGATATCCAAATATCCGAGCTTGCATCGGGTAAGGTGATAGCAACACTCTCTTTTCCATTTCTTCCAGAATCCCAAATATCCACGCGGAATATGCGTCAAAATATTTCCATGATGTGATAAACATATTATAATTGGCCATGCTATTCGATTGCGCTGTAACCTTCCGAAAGGCCGGTAGATAATCCGGGTATTTTTCCGCTATGACCGCTTTTAGTATTTCCCAATCATCTTTTATATGTTCGATACAGTACATCGTTTCGATAGTATAGGGATGATTTCGCTTTTTCGTAAGAATGATATCATAGGATGCTAAATATCGAGCCAGATCGGGCAATTGAAACGGCTGGCTAATAAAAGCAGCTGTTGTCGTAAAGCTTCGGTCCGGCGAAAAAGCTTTCCATTTCCGGTCAAAGTCAAAATACCGGCGATAGTGATTTAGACCTATAATATCCACATTCTTTAGGTTTTTCCAAGCCCAGTAGTGAGCCGTTAGTTCACAGTAATTAGGGTTCTTGGAAGAAATATGGATGCCCTGATCATCGTGGGCAATATCCAGTCGCTGAGTGCTCAGCGCACTTCCCACTTGTATAGGCAATAAATCGGGGTGTTGCGGTAGCGGTGTTTCCTTATGCGCACACACCAATATTTTAATAGTTGGGGCCTCCATGGTCATTTAATTTATTTTTTCGATTGTATCCGGTTTAGTATACGAAGTGTAACTGCGCGAAACCCCGGGCATAGAAAGTAGTATCCCAGAAAGTTAACAGTCATAAATAAGCTTACCGTCAATAACGCAAACAAAATCCACTGCCAGAATGTGCCGGGCAGATCCATATCCACAAGATGTATCAATTCATAGCAGACAATAGCTGCCAGTCCAATAACCGCGTAATACTTTAAAATCGTCACCCAATAGTTTCCGACCGAACGCTTAAATCCATTCCGGTATAGTAAAAGGGGCTTCCACAGCACCACAATAAGAAATAGGCTTACGGTGGAGCCTAGCAATATGCCGTTTAGCCCCCAATAGTACCCTCCTATTAACGAAATCCCTAAACTGATGAAACTTTCTGCAATAGGCGCCCAGATATCCTGGAAAAGACCGTACCCGTATAGGAATTGGTCGATGGTTCCCCGTGTTTGGAGCATCAGCATATTCATGAGGATAATGATCAATGTGGATGTTGGCAGAACATAAGAAGCTCCTAACCAAATGCTCACAAATGGGTTCATTAATATAGCCACGGAAAATACAATCGTGCCGGCTAAGAAATAGCGCATGGCATTGAGCTCGTGGAACATCCTAATAATGTGCTTGGTATTGCCCTCGGCGACCAGCTGCCCGATCCCCGCTCCTGTACTTCCCAATACCGTAGAAAGGAGCTGCGACAGTTTATCGATGATGATACTATAATTGCCGTAAATGGTCACCATCTGTAGTGATAAAAAGCCATAAATAAGTAGGGGTTTGATCTGTATTTGTACCAACGTGCCGATCTTATGGACAAACAGACGTTTCGCTTGCTGCAATATCAACGGATATTTTGCCCGGAGCACTTTACCCTTCCTGATATCTGTCTGTAACCAGGGATAAACTTGCCTTATTTTTCTATTTAAACATACGCTATAGCATATGCCCGCCACAAGTTCTATCGCGATCCACAGATAGTAATTTTGCGTGTAGTATGCGATCGCAATCTGCAGGAGTGTTTTTAGGATCGCGGTGGTTTGAAAATACGTGATGACGACGTAGTTTTTTTGATCTGCTCCTAAAAGCGTCTGCTTATAGTTCGCAAAATACCCGATCACCACATTCGTTAAATAGACAACGTAAATACTGTAGAGCAGTAACAGCGGAAATTCGAGATCCGGAAAAATAAACGGAAGTAAAATACCGACGATGATACCGCCAACAACAATACAGTACCCTACTATTCTGTAAAAATAGCCAAAAACAGCAATGACCTCCTTAATAGCTTCTTCGTCTTTCCGGATTATATGTTGGTATAAGGCAACGCTGACGGCCGCGCCAATCCCCAGTTCAGCCAGATTTAAAAAATCAAGCAAATTTACCAAGGTACCATTCAAACCGACAAAATCTGCCCCAAAAGATTCAATAAAAATTTTCCGGGAGAAAAAAGATAAAAATAAGGTCAGAAGGAAAAAAAAGGTATTGACCCGGGCATTCAGGAAACTTAGGTAAGAACGGCTGCCGTTAGCTTTCATGTCTATGATAACAGATGATGTGCTCTTTGGATCGCCAATTCAACAATAGGAGCCATGTCATAATATTTATATTCTGCCAAACGCCCGCCAAAAATATACTTTTTCTCTTGATCCGCCAAATGCTCATATTTTTCATATATCGCATTGTTTTCATCATCGTTTATCGGATAATAAGGTTCCATTCCTGCTTTCCACTCGGTGGCATATTCTTTGGAGATGACCGTCCGCCGACATTGTTCTATCTCTTCACCAAACATTTCAAAATGTTTGTGCTCAATAATACGCGTATAGGGAATTTCTGCTTCGGTATAATTCACCACCGCATTCCCTTGCCAGTTCGTGGTGTCGATAATTTCGTGCTCAAAGTTTATCGTTCGGTAGGCGAGTTTACCAAATTTATAAGCATAAAATTCATCGATCGCCCCCGTAAATAAAATTTTCTCCCCCATGGCCTCATATTCTTTTCGAACTTTTAGAAAATCTACATCGCATCGCACTTCAACACCCGCTAGCAAGCCGTTAATCAGCTTGTTATAACCACCGATGGGAATGCCTTGGTATTTGTCATTAAAGTAATTATTATCATATACAAAGCGTAATGGCAGACGTTTGATGATAAACGCAGGGATTTCGGTACATGGCCGCCCCCATTGTTTTTCGGTATATCCTTTTATGAGTTTCTCGTATATATCTTTGCCAACCAAGGCTAGCGCCTGTTCTTCCAGATTACGGGGATTTTCTATTCCCTCAGCGGCCATTTTACGCATGGCATCTGCCTTTTGCTCTTCGATTTTCACCTTTGCTTCGTCGGGGGTTTTCACCCCCCACATCTGGTAGAACGTATTCATGTTAAAAGGCAGGTTAAAATACTGACCTTTATAGTTGGCGATCGGTGAATTGGTATAACGGTTGAATTCGACGATCGCATTTACAAAATCCCACACTTCTTTATTGGAGGTATGGAATATATGAGCGCCATACTTGTGAACGTTGATCCCTTCAATTTCTTCGCAGTAAATATTTCCACCCGTATAAGGTCTTCTATCCAGCACCAGACATCTCTTACCAGCTTGTTTCATGATATAGGCAAACGTCGCACCGTACAAGCCGGCGCCTACAATGATATAGTCATACCTTTTCATTTTTTATCGCTATTTTATCTCAAAGCAAATATGCCGACATTCGTTTGATTTCTTATGCTTCAAGATATGACAAATTAAAATAATTTTCAAATTACCCATCATTCATCACGAAAACGCACCTCTTTTTTGGGCAAAAATATACCCTAAACAGAAAGGGTATTCTAACTAAAAAAACACCCTTTAAAGCTATTTCAATACAGTTTTACAGCTCATTATTTCGAAAAAAGAAAACTCCTTTTCCCCACAAAATAAACTTAATGCACCACAAAAAAGTCTTGATTCCCCACAAAATAAACTCTCTCCACCAAAAAATAAACTTAATGTACCACAAAAAAGTCTTGATTCCCCACAAAATAAACTCTCTCCACCAAAAAATAAACTTAATGTACCACAAAAAGGTCTTGATTCCCCACAAAATAAACTCTATTCACCATAAAATCATTCTTACGCCAGAAATAAAATTCAAACGCACTAATGGATTATCTTTATTCCCCAACAAATTATTCTTATTCAGAAAACAGGATCGAGACAAGTTATCCATAAAATAACACTCGTATGCTACGGGTTTAATTATACTATTGGTGCAAAAACAAAAAAAATAAATATTTTTGTATATGATTAACCTATCGTCCATATGCAGTTGAAGGTTCTGTTTTTAGTATTTCATGGTTTTAGTGAATATAATGGAATAAGTAAAAAGATTCATGGACAAGTGAAGGGTCTTCGGGAATGTGGAGCCGATGTCCGGTTATGTTATTATGAGGTCCAAAAGGATAAACGTCGAGTTTGGGTGGTAGATAACAACGTAATAGCCGATTTTGGTTACGGGATTCGTGCCAAAGCACGCAAGCGTTTTGATTATCAATCTTTGACCGACTATATTTTAGCAAATAACTTTTCTTTCGTATATATGCGGTCAGATCATAATGCCAATCCGTTTACGATTCGCATGGTACGTAGGCTTCGCGAAGGAAAGTGTAAGGTATTGATGGAGATTCCGACTTATCCGTATGATCAGGAATATCATACTTTGCGCATGCGTTTAGATCTTTTTGTAGACCGGCTTTTCCGTCGCCAGCTGGCAAAGAATCTAGATGCCATCGTGACATTTACACGAAACAAGGAGATCTTTGGACAACGCACTATACAAATATCCAACGGAATAGATTTTGACACATTGCCTTTACGCAAGCCTCTTCCGGGAAAGTCCGAAGAAATACATTTACTAGGAGTAGCAGAAGTTCATTATTGGCATGGCTACGACAGGCTTATCAAAGGACTTGAATATTACTACCGTACCCATCCGAGTACCAAAGTATATTTTCATATCGTCGGTCATTTGGGTGGTCCTCGCGAAGAAACAGAAATATATGGAGCGATAAAGAAAGGTAATCTAGCCCATTATGTAATCTTGCATGGAGCAATTTGGGGAAACGACTTAGACAATATATTTGATCAATGTGATTTCGCCGTAGGAAGCCTTGGTCGTCATCGCAGTGGAATTACCCATATTAAAACGTTAAAGAACAGAGAATATGCGGCCCGTGGCATCCCTTTTATCTATTCGGAAATTGATGATGATTTTGAAGGGAAACCGTATATCTTAAAGACCAGGGCAGACGAATCTCCCATAGAAATACAGAAGATATTAGACTTTTTAAATAATCATATTTTTTTGCCCGAATCGATCCGAAAAAGTATATATAATCTTTCGTGGGGTCAACAGATGGAAGAAGTATTATCAAATTATCAATAGCTGACCTCATGCTCGTAATCACATTTTGGGTATGTCTATTCATCGTCTTGTACACCTTTATAGGATACGGTATCTTGATTTATATGTTAGCCAAACTCGCTCCCTATAAATCAGTAGATAACATAGATTTACAAGAAGAGAACCTCCCCGCCATAACGTTATTCATCACAGCTTACAACGAAGCGGATATCATCGACGAAAAGATGGCCAATTGCCTTTCATTAACATATCCTTCAGACCGTTTACGTATTTTGTGGGTTATTGATGGTAGTACGGATCATAGCGACACATTGTTACGTCGTTATCCCGAGGCACAAGTTATTCATTCGCCAGAGCGTCGAGGCAAAACTGCGGCAATTAATCATGGAATGCAGTATGTAACCACACCATTTGTGATTTTTACGGACGCGAATTGTATGCTCAACGAGGACGCTCTTAACCAAATCATGCGGCAGTTTCAGGATTCCAGTATAGGTTGTGTGGCGGGAGAAAAAAGAATTGCTTTTGAAGATGAAGACACCATTTCATCCAAGGGGGAAGGTGTTTACTGGAAATATGAATCTTTTTTAAAAAAAATGGACTTCCAATATTATTCTACTGTTGGTGCAGCAGGAGAATTGTTTGCTATCCGGACATCCTTGTTTAAAAAGATGCCGGAAGACACCTTACTGGATGATTTTATGCTTTCCATGCGAATAGCGCAAAAAGGTTATCGGATTGCGTATACACCAAATGCCTACGCTGTTGAACGAGGTTCGTTCGACATGCATGAAGAAGGTAAGCGCAAAAAAAGAATAGCTGCCGGTGGATGGCAATCCATGCGAAGACTTTTACCTTTGCTAAATATTTTTAAATATGGTAGGTTGAGCTTCCAATATTTGTCCCATCGTGTGCTCCGATGGAGTCTAGCTCCTCTTGCCCTATTCACCCTATGGCCACTATCGCTCCTTCTCGGAGTCATGGATACATCACAAAACTATGTGTTCTTCGTCATTTTTGGACTGCAGAGTATATGCTATTTTTGTGCCTACATAGGTATGTTAAAAAAGTCTGATTCGAAAGTATCCAGCTTTTTTTACATTCCCTATTATTTTATATTTATGAATGTAAACGCTTTAAAAGGCATTATCTATTTATTAACCAACCAACAGAAAGGTTCATGGGAAAAAACCAAACGTCGGTAACTTTTATGTAAAACATATGCAAAAAGGAATATTGCGCGATATACAGTTTGTGGAGAAAATTTTGCAGATGACCTGCGATACACTGATTGTACTCGACAACAATAATATCTGTCTAGATGCCCTTGTAAAAACCGACAATCCAGTATTAAATCCTCGACTACAACTTATTGGTAAGGACTTTTTAAGTTTGTTTCCTTACGAAACAGCGAAAATCATCGGCCAGGAATTGGAATTTTGTCGATTAACAGGACAAGAATCAAACAATAACTATGATTTACCAACGAGTGAGCAGATGTATTATTTCAAGTTTATCATACAGAAGTTTGATGATGGTCGTCTCCTTTGTCAATATCGTGATATTACGCGCCGGAGTAATATGAAACGTAGGTTGAAGGCTGCACTCACAACATTATTAGAGGTCGAGAAGGAAGCCCGCATTGGCCATTGGACATACAATACTGCAACGCAACAAATGATGTATTCCGGCTTTTTAAATGTTAATCGGAAAGATGTACTGGATCCAGTGTTTTTACGTCTTGAAGAGTTCTTAGAAATTGTCCATCCCGACGACAAAAGAAAGGTCTATAATTTCTTTTTCATCGATAAGCATGAACGACAGGTGGTCGAATATAGAATTTCTGTCCCAGGCGAAAAGATAAAGTATGTCGTCAGCACAAAATACAGCAGACATTTAGAAAATGATGAATGGCTTATCAGTGGATTTTCACAAAATGTAACGGATTTGATCCAAAATAGAATTGAGCTTGAAATGATACTTTCTGTTGTATTTAATGCCCCATACAGCATTCATGCCAATCACCTTGATGGAACCTTAGTGTTCGCCAATAAAGAATGTCGATTCCAAAACCATATCCCTAATAGTCAACGTATTTTTACATTACCCATATCCGACGTGCTGAAAAACTTTTCCTCGCAAGAACAATGGGAAGAAATCATACACGAATTGAAGGAAAGAAAAGGTTTTTATAAATATCGATGTGACTACGCCTATCCAGAGAGAAATATCTTTTCCTCAGAGTGCCGTTCTTTTCTAGTTAAGAATGGAGCGGGCGATGAAATCGTATGGACAATTCGTCGAGATATTTCTGATCAATTGCGGTATGAAGAGCAATTGATGAAAGCCAAAGAGGCCGCCGAAGAATCGGAACAGCTTAAATCAGCTTTCATTTCCAATATGAGCCATGAAATCCGCACTCCTTTGAATGCTATTGTAGGATTTAGCACGATAATCGCAAACACCGAAGATGCCGAACTCCGGCAAGAATACGGCCAGATTGTTAGTTCGAATAGCGATCAGCTTCTCCGTTTGGTACAAGATGTTTTAGAAATGTCTCATTTAGAATCGGGAAAATTGCAATTTCATACGGAGTCTATATCGTTACATGGTATTTTGAGAGAGCTAGAGAAAAGCTTCAATCAACCCATCGCAAGACCTAATCTTTATTTCCATCTACTCGAAGATGATAAACCGGTTTGTCTAGATCGTGGGCGTCTATTACAAGTATTGACCAATCTCATTTCTAATGCCATTAAATTTACCCCCGACACAGGAGAAATCCATGTGGGATATACCATTTCTTCAGAATCATTAATATTATCGGTCACAGACACGGGTATCGGCATATCTCCAGATAAATTAGAAGATATTTTCACCAGATTCTGGAAGGCTAACAGTGTTGCCCAAGGCACGGGTCTGGGACTGGCAATAAGTAAGAGTATCATAGAACAGATGAATGGTCGTATCGTTGTGCAATCAGAAGAAGGCAATGGTTCAATATTCAAAGTTTATATACCTTTAAGTGATGTGAAATAACCTTTTTTAGGATTTGATTTGATTATTTATTGTGAAGAATTTTCAGGTACGTAAAATTTTCTTCGGAGGACTACTAACCCTCTTAGGATTGATAACTTCATGCTCTTTTTTAGCATATTATATCTCACCCACGGACTTCCTCCTTTTTCAATGGATAGGGTTGATACTTCCGTTTTTATTAATTTTCCATATTATTTTATTTTTTGTCGGTTTGATTTTTCATAAATCATATGCGATTTTGTCGGTTGTCGTCCTTTTGGCAAATAGTCATTATTTTTCTGCTAAGTTTCGTTGGAATTATTCAAATACCCAAAAAGACACGCCAGCTCTAAGACTCATGACATATAATGTCCGGCAGTTAAAGATGGATTACAATCTGCCCTCTGCAGAATTTATTTCCACGTTTATCCAAGAAGAAAATATCGATATCATCTGTCTGCAAGAAATCCCTGAAACATACGAGACACAGGATTTGAAGAAGTTATTTGCTACGATGCCTTATTGTGTTTTGACCGATGTCAAGGACGGCAACCTACAATTAGCGATATTAAGTAAATATCCATTAAATTATGTGAAGACCATATCCTTTGATGAACGTCCGAATAGCGGATTGGTCGCTAATGTGACCCTCGGCAGAGATACACTAAAGCTATTCAATTATCACTTACAGACCACAGGATGGAATCATCTGAACAGTGATAACGGTAAATCAACAACTTTAAATGCTTTCGATATCATGTCGGACAATATGATTTATCGAGGCCTGCAGGCAGAAAAGGCATATAGGGAAATTCAGGACTCAACATATCCTGTTATCGTTTGTGGCGATTTTAATACACCTATCGTTTCTTATACGTATCAAACAATAAAAGGTAAACTACGGGATGCTTTTTCAGAAGCAGGTCGAGGATATTCCTACAGTTATATTAATTTCCGAAAACTGTTCCGAATAGATCACGTATTTTACGATGACAAGACACTGCGTGCAACTGCGTACAATATAGGAGAAATTGATTATAGTGATCACGCACCTATACTCGTTGATTTCAAATTCTTAAAACAAATGTAACAATAAACATGTTTTTCCATTTACTACCATTTCTATTAACAAATAGCTGGTTACAAAAAATTATATTTACACATTCTGCCTTGCGGAAGGTATGAAAAGTTCGATATGGAAGTCATTTTTTCAAATTACAGCATACTTATCGTTGACGATAATGAGATAAATGTGATGCTCTTACAGGTCATATTGGAAGAAGAGCGTTTTCACATTTACGCCGCGGCCAGTGCCGAGGAAGCTTTAGCTATTTTGGATAAAAATAGGATCGATCTCATATTGATGGACGTTATGATGCCCGAGGTTAGTGGATTTGAGTTGACAGAAAAACTGAAATCCACCGAGAAACTTCGGGATATTCCGATTTTGTTTATCACCGCATTAAATTCTCCAAATGATATTATTAAAGGGTTTGATTTAGGTGCCTGCGATTACGTGACGAAACCATTTAACCAGCTAGAACTTGTACGGCGCATTAAACATCAGATATCATTAATACATTCTCGGAATATCATTATAGAACAAAAGGATCGTCTTAAAGAGACGATGGAGAGTAGGGACCTGCTATATTCGATTGTCTCTCATGACCTCCGATCCCCCATTTCGTCACTTAAAATGATCCTGAATATACTGTCGTCAAAAGCGGAAGAAAATCAGCTCCCAGCAGAACTCGTAGACATGCTATATTCGGGAAGTGACATTGCGGAACAGCTGTTTTGTCTGTTAGATAATTTACTGAAGTGGACAAAGTCAAATATGGGCATACAGACCTCCATGTCCCAAGCATTTATGTTTGACGAAACGATAACTGGCGTTATCGAGGTATTGTTGCCGACAGCTAAATTAAAAGATGTAGCTATACACCTACAATTACAACATAATATCGAAATTCTTTTTGATGTCGATGTCATGAAAAGTATATTGCGTAACTTAATTATTAATGCTATAAAATTCAGTCATCAATCTGGAAATATTTTGATAAATCTCTATGCAGATGATAAATGGGCAGTATTCGAGGTAACGGACCATGGAGTCGGTATGTCGATAGTGACACAAGATAGGTTGCGGGCAAAAATTTATGGAACGTACTCCCTCGGTACGGCACGGGAAGGAGGAACTGGTTTGGGGCTGTGGATCGTACAACATTTTGTGACCATTAACCATGGAGAATTTTATTTTAGGTCAAAAGAAGGCGAAGGATCGTGTTTCGGTTTTAAAATACCTAGGATATCGTCTGATGAACAAATATTATACTAAAAATGGATATTACACGTAAACGCATACTCGTCTCTGGGGGAGCAGGATTCATAGGTTCGCATCTTTGTGAAAAGCTTTTGAAAGAAGGAAATGAGGTGCTTTGTCTTGATAATTTTTTCACCGGAGACAAGTCAAATGTAGTCCATCTGCTGAATGATCCTTATTTCGAGTTAATCAGACACGATGTTACCGAACCTTTTTTAGCCGAGGTAGACCAGATCTATAACCTTGCTTGCCCGGCAAGTCCGGTACACTATCAATATAATGCTATTAAAACGATCAAAACTTCGGTGATGGGAGCGATTCATATGCTGGGGTTAGCTAAGCGTGTGCATGCTCGTATCTTACAGGCTTCTACAAGTGAGATATACGGTAACCCAACAATTCACCCTCAGGAAGAGAGTTATTGGGGCAATGTAAATCCTATTGGCATTCGTTCTTGTTATGATGAAGGTAAACGATGTGCGGAAACGCTTTTTATGGACTATCATCGTCAGCATCGGGTCGATATTAAGATTGTGCGCATATTCAATACATATGGTCCAAGAATGCACCCGCAGGACGGACGTGTCGTCTCCAATTTTATTGTACAAGCCCTTCGAGGAGAGGATATTACCATCTACGGAGATGGAACGCAGACCCGTAGTTTCCAATATGTAGATGATCTAATCGACGGTATGGTCAAAATGATGGCGTCGGAAAACTTTATTGGCCCTGTAAACATCGGCAATCCGCATGAGTTTACCATGCTGCAGCTTGCAGAAAAAGTAATTGAACTCACGGATTCCAAATCCAACATTAAATTTATGCCGCTCCCGATGGATGATCCAAAGCAGCGCCAACCAAACATTGAATTAGCCAAGCAGGAACTTGGGTGGACACCAAAGGTACAGCTGGAAGAGGGGCTTCGAAATACCATAGATTATTTTACAAAAGTTATTTAAGGCATTTTATGAAAATTAATGTCCAGATCAAAAAATCACACGGGCACAACTTCTTTATTTCGTCTCTCGAATATACGCTTTATTCGTCCTATTTTATAAAAATCGTATAGAGCGATAATCAATAGAATGGCGCAAGTAAGATAGAACGTTCCATTTTCCAGATATAAATAGCCAACTCCACCAAACAATCCTCCGGCCACATAGGCAACCATAATAGTAAGAAGCAGATGAAATTTGTCGACCAATGCCTTATTATGTCTGTTTTCACGTTTACTAAACATAGAAACTAGAATAGCCAAATCGGTCGTGAGTCCCGTAAGATGAGTCGTTTTCACCACAGAATTTGATATACTTGCCGTAAGCCCATTTTGTAATCCCATAGCAAATAACAAGGCACCGACAAGAATCTCTGTTTCCTTCAAGGAGTTTTCGTAAAAGATATCTAGGTAAATCCCAACAAATAGAATACTCAAAAACTCTAAAATAACGGGAATTGCATGTGAAATATATTGACTCCAACGTCCTTTACCTTGAATAATCACAAAATTCGACAAAAAACTTCCGATAAAAAACAGCAATACCCACAATAGTACGACAGCGCCTTGATACCAGTTCCCTTTGCTTATCTCTTGAGCCAGCACGGCATAATACCCTGTTATATTAGATGTAAAAGCAAAAAAGACAGTCACAGAAGCAACATTTACCATCCCTGCCGAAAAAGCAGTCAACGCGCCTAATTTCACATTATCAGATTGTGTCCTATGATTACTATACTTTCTTAGCATATTGGTTTGATTGCTCCTTTCTTTCCAAAACGATTTCGATAATACCTTTGACTTGTAGATCGAAGTTTAAATGCAAAACCAGCCGATCTCTACTGATTTGCTGAATTTGAAAACTTTCGATCTGCTTACCCGCTTTACGAAGTTCCAAGACGTGTCCTCGTCCTTTAATAAACCATTCAATCTCACTGTCCTGTTCAGATGTTTCTGATTGTAGTGTCCCGTCCTCGTAAAATTTCCAAATACCGAGATGTAGATCTTCCACATTACGTAAAATTTCCTTCTTTAATCCCACTTGTAACTGCAAGTCGGAGCTTGCACTGATATTATCCTTTTCTAGCCGCCATTCCTTTTCCACCCACTCCCCTTGGATAAGGCGTTCGGGGCTTTCAAAATGCATAACAATCAAGGATGCGCCAATCAGTAAAAGAGCTACCAACAAGTAATTAAGGTTTACTAACACATCTCTATTCATAACTGAGTCTCCATTTTTTTCGAAAGAAAAATCCATCCAACGTATCCTGTCCTTTTAGTTTCCCTTCGCCCATAGAAACTGTTATGACTTCGGGCATATCGGACAGCTGTACGTTATTAAACATATCGACAATGTCAAAACTGTTCTTCGTATGCTTAAATTCAAATGCATCTGGCAACACAATTCGGGCGAATTGACGTCCTTTTAGATAGTTACTTACATAGCGTTTATTTTTTGAAATCATAAAATCAGCGTACATCTCCACTACCTTATTTTTAAAACGTGATTTTATCATCTCACATGCCTTCAGAAAATCTTCATCCTGTAGCTCTGCAAGATGATCGTCCAAAGTAAATCCCAATAACATACTAATGGATTCACCAAGATTATATCCACCGGTCAACACCAGCTCTACTTGTTCGTTTTTACTGCTTTCTAAATACTCCAAAGCGATTCGTAGCGAGTTAACGGTAAAATCTGTTGGGATAAGCACACGTTGTATCATTGACTTCTTATTGTTTTGATACAAAAGTAAGTCTGTGGCATAGCAACGGCATGAAACCCTAATTAGAATTTCATTAAACTTTCAATACAAAAATTAAAATGAGATTAAAAGAGGACTACCATATTAAAAAGGCATTAAATAGGGCTATAAGTGGGTAACTCTATGCGTACTGTTGTTCCTTTTCCCAGAGTCGACGCAACGGACAACTCGCCATCATGCATCTTGATGATATTCCGTGCTAAAGGCAACCCGATACCGTATCCTGAAAAATTTTGTGTATTGGAGGCTCTAAAATAAGGATCATAAATATAAGAGAGTTCTTTTTCGGGAATGCCGATACCTTCATCTCTAATTAGTATGAGAACGCCATTTTCAAACGCTCCAAGCGCTACGTAAGCCGTATGGTCCGGAGAATACTTGCAGGCATTAGAAACGACATTAGAAATGGCTAACTGAAGCAGAGGCGCTAGCCCATTTACTTTGAGTTTCATACTATCATCGGGAAGCATACTAAAATCGGTTTTAATATGAAACCGTTCATTGATGGCTTTGACGGTCATCTCCGCATCCATTATAATCTGGTCGATACGAACAGGTTTAAAATTAAGTTTATTGTTTTTTTCATATCCTGTTCTGGCAAGCAACAATAATGCATTCGTTTTTCTCTCCAAGTTTCCCGCAGCATCGACTATCTTTTGCATCGCTTGTTTATATTCTTCCACCGTTCGCTCTTTAGAAAGTGCGAGGTCTGCAATACCGATAATTGATGTTAGCGGTGTATTGAGTTCATGTGATGCATTGCCGATAAAATTTTTCTGCGTTTCAAAAGATGTTTCAACACGATTGAGCATTCTGTTAAATGTATTCGCTAATTTATGCAAAACGCCTTTATGTTTCTCTTCGCTTAACCGCAAATATAAATTTTCAGAACCGATTTTTTTCACCTCATCAATCAGTCCGTGGATAGGCTTAATAAAGGAGCCCTTCACCAATAGCGAAACCACAATGACAAATAACACCCCTAAAACGAGAGCAATCAGCAACAAGTTTTGTAAATAGTGCAAATGATGCGTATAAAAATAGTTCTCTGCTGATACTCCGACAATATAGTTTTTGCCTTGTTGCCGATAAAATTTTGTCGAATAAAAAGTGTTCCCTTCCTTAAAATTAGCTTCCCCCTGTTTATCTACCTTTTCCCATAAGTAAGCATTAAACCCACTGTTATTTATAATATTCGCTTTTTCGTCAAATTCAACGATAAACGCTCGTTGATTATTTAGTTCTTCCACATAGGTTAGCGACCAATCTGCCCGATTTTCTTTTCCGTTCCACATTTGTTCCGCAGCGAGGTTTCGGCGTAAATCCAAACGTTTGTAAAAATCAGAAAAGGCAAAATTGGTAATCGAGTACATGATAAATGCCACAAAAGAAACGGTATAAATCACTAAGATAGTAATCAGCGCATATAACGTTTTGTTGTAACTTCTCATCTAATTTTCTATTTTTAATACATACCCCATGCCGATAACCGTATGGATAGCTTTTACCGGGGTTGCTTTCTCTATTTTTTTACGCAAATAATTAACGTATACATCCACCACATTAGATCCGATATCAAAGTTGATTCCCCATATTTTGTCCAGCAGTTCACTTCGTTGGAAAACTTTTTGTGGCGATTGGATAAAAAGTAAAAGTAACCGATATTCAGTAGCTGTTAAGTTAAGCTCTTGTCCGTTGACAAACGCCACCTTTTTATAATCATCGATTTCGATTAATTTGTAAATATATCGGTGTTTCTCTGTAGCCTGCGATTGTTTCGCTATTTCGAGGTTTCGACGTATCAATGTCCGTACTCGAGCCTTGAGTTCAATTAACTTAAACGGTTTAGATAAGTAATCGTCCGCTCCGCTATCCAAACCCAATACAACATTTTCAGGACCGCCGAGAGCAGTAACCATCAAAATGGGCAAGTTGATGTATCCTAGATTACGAAAATTTTTGCAGATGTCTAATCCGTTTGTTTCTGGGAGCAAAACATCCAGAATAACCAGATCTATCTTATTTGTCTGCAATAGACGAAGTGCACGCTCATAATTCGTGGCGTGCAAAACAGAAGCTCCGTCCTCTTCCAACCCTTGAATGATGACATCGGCGACGTTTTTCTCGTCTTCAATTAACAATATTTGTTTTCCTTTCATGATACCCCTAACTGTTTAGCAAATCGATACGCTGCTAAATTAAAAATTTTGTGGACTTCACTTTTAAACTTTCACAAAAAAAGGCGCCTTTGCGCCTTTTTCCTATAAATTCTTCATGATGGAATGCCCCATTCGGTCTCTTTTTGTTTTGAGGTAGGACTCATTATATGGATTGGGTTCAATTTCTATCGGCACATTATCGACAATTTCCAGACCATAACCTACAAGTCCGGCACGTTTGGTGGGATTGTTAGACATTAAACGCATTTTGGAAACCCCCATATGACGCAAAATCTGTGCACCTACCCCATAATCACGTAAATCGGCTTTAAACCCCAGTTGAAGATTAGCATCAACTGTATCTACCCCCTCCTCTTGTAACCGGTATGCATGGAGTTTATTTACCAAACCTATTCCACGCCCTTCCTGATTCATGTAAACAACAATACCTTTACCTTCTTTCTGAATCATTTCCATGGCTTTATGAAGCTGTGGCCCACAATCACATCTACACGACCCAAAAATATCACCCGTCATACAAGAGCTGTGTACCCGTACTAAAATTGGCTCGTTTTCTTTCCACTCTCCTTTGAACAAAGCGAGGTGTTGCTCGCCTGTATTTTTTTGCGTGAATGCTTTTAACTTAAAGTCGCCCCATTGCGTAGGCATTTGAACCGTCTCCTCTTCCTGGATAAGGGAATCATGTTTCAGCCGGTACTCTATTAAATCCTGAATACTAACAATTTTAAGGTCAAACCGCTCGGCTACAGGGATTAAATCCGGAAGACGCGCCATTTCTCCGTCTTCTTTTAAGATTTCTACTAATACACCGGCAGGTTCAAATCCAGCTAAACGCGCCAGATCAATAGCAGCTTCGGTATGACCTGTACGTCGTAATACGCCACCATCTTTGGCAATTAACGGAAAGATATGTCCCGGACGACCCAATTCCTCGGGTTTAATATCGGGGTTTATCAATGCTTGAATGGTTTTTGATCGATCAGACGCTGATATACCCGTTGTGCATCCGTATCCCTGCAAGTCGACGGAAACTGTAAAATTGGTTTCATAAACCGCCGTATTTTGCCCTACCATCAAGCCCAGATCCAACTCCTCACAACGTTCTTGCGTCAGCGGAACACATACGAGCCCTCTACCATGCGTTGCCATGAAGTTTATTATTTCGGGTGTAGCGTTCCGGGCAGCTGTAACAAAATCTCCCTCATTTTCCCGATCTTCATCATCCACCACAATGACAACTTTCCCCGCCTTAATATCTTCTATAGCCTCCGCTATTGTATTTAATTTTATCTCCATCTTCGTATGCGCTTAATCTATGCAAAGGTAGATTTCATATGTAAATAATTTGTCTTTTAAAGGTCATATGGAATATCCTGTCAAAATCCCTGTGTTATATTTTCTTTCTATTAAATTTAGAAATGACCCATTTCCAAGCCCGTTCCGCTTTCTGCTTATATTGATCCGCATCAAATAAAGCCGAATCGGTTGTTGACTTATAGGTTAAAAATGCCGCCAACGGTGTAAGCACAATAATCGCCATCCACATTCCAATAAGAGGATCCATACTCCCGTCTTTTGCGGCTTTTTCTGCCATCGTGGATATAATGTGATATATCAAAAAGAAAATGATAGCTACCACAACAGGCAAACCAAGTCCTCCTTTGCGGATAATTGCACCTAGCGGTGCACCTATAGCAAAAAGCAATAGACAGGACACCGCTAACGTAAACTTTCTATGAAATTCAATGTGGTAACGAATATCTCTATCGGCAAAAGCTCGAAACTCAATATCTTTCATTTCCAACACACTATTCATCTGCTGCGCTTGGCTCAACGCGTTGCTGATGATACCACGACGCTGGTCTTCTGGCACGTAATCCGTCACGAAATCGCGAAATTCTTTCACCGTTGCTTGTTGCACCGTGTCGGCTCGATAATAAGGAGAAAAATAAGAGACGTAACTTTGTGTTTCCGATAATATCTGCCGAGAAATACTATCCAATTGCAAGCGATTCGAATCGGTGTATAATTTAAGCTGCTTTAAGTTGAGCATGGAATGATGAGACTTAAATAAACTTTCATCCGTCCTTTTCATCTGAAAGGCTTCCATATCAAACTTCTGTTCTGTTTCGGCAAAACGGAAACGTGTAAATTGCTGTCGTGGATCGTATCGTTTAGCATTCTTAACGCGTGATTCTTCGTATCGGACACCATCTCTCAGTCGCAATATCATATAGTTATTGTCGGCAGAATTATGCATAAAACCTTCTTTTGCCAACAGCACATTATTAGCTGCATTACCGGTTCGATGGTCATAAATCATCAAATCATACAATATTGTCCCGTCCTCACTTTTATTCTTGGCACGAATAGAATAACCGGGGATAGATTTATTAAATATTCCGGGTTTAATCAGAAAATCAGCTTTCTTATTGCGCACATCCCACAATAACGAACCCATTTTCAAGTTGACCACGGGTAGTATATAATCGGAAAACAGGAAAGAGCCTCCCGCAAATAGCGTAACCAGCACAATAAGTGGTGTCATGGCTTTTCGCAAGGAAAATCCAGCAGCTTTGATGGCAACCAATTCATAACTTTCTCCAAGATTACCAAAAGTCATAATAGAGGACAGCAACATAGAAAGCGGCAATGCCATAGACAACTGGACAGCACACTGATAACCGATAAGTTCCATCAATACATACCACTCAAAACCTTTCCCGATGAGATCATCGATATACTTAAATAAAAAAAGCATTAATAGCACAAACATCACGATACAAAAACATACCATGAACGGCCTAATAAATGCTTGTAAAATTAATAAGTGTATCTTCTTCATATCACCTCTTATCGATCATCGCAATACGGCTACAAAGATACTATTTTTTTCGGTAGTAATCTTAACTTATGCGCCTATAACACTCTGCAGATAGCCGACAGAATTGTTCCATATCTGCTTCCTATCTTCCAAATTATCAGGCTTTACAAAATCGGTGATGGCAAGTGCTACGTCATTGGTTAATTCATCCTGTATAATCTCTATTTCAAAATAATAAGGCTCGTCCTCCAGCCATTTAAAACGTACACTTTTATTCTCCTTTACCGAGACTAATTTGGCCCGATTCATCTCGTCGTCCCATATGAACTCATAGATACCCTCTTTGTAATTGACGTCATCAGCAAACCATTGCGCCAATGCATTCGGCTCATGGATAAAAGGAAACAAAATTCGTGGTGATGAATTTATAATATACTCTAAGTGAATTTCTACTTTCTTTTCCATATAGTTTGTTTTGGTTAATTAAAAAACCAAGCTATTTTGTCTGTCGGTAAGTATACAATTTTATTTTGTGATTCAAAACAGAATAACAGAATTAATTTTTTACATCGATTGTTTACGAAAACAAAAAAAATATTTTTTGCCTTTGGAAATGGCGACTTATTGCTATATTTGCATCACGAAAAACGGCGGGGTAGCTCAGATGGTTAGAGCGCAGGATTCATAACCCTGAGGTCGGCAGTTCGATCCTGCTCCCCGCTACTTGGTTATCAGAGGGTTACATGTAAAAATGTAACCCTCTTTGTTTTTGGTACGGAACTAAATTATCAATGCTTTTTTTGCAGACGAAATGCAACATACGGCAGTTATTATATTTTCCATATCTTTGTTAACATGAATGCAGCACACTACATAGGAAAAAACTGCCTCATGGTCATTTTTTTGATCATGGCTATTTCGCTAAAGGCTGTTTCTTCTACGAAATCTACTATAGATTATACGCATAATGATCCTGCCGAACAAAGTCTTATTACGTTTGCCAAGAAACTATTGGGTGTCAAATATAAATATGGCGCAGCGAGTCCATCTCAAGGGTTCGACTGTTCCGGCTTTGTCCATTATGTATTTAAACAGTTTGGTATAACATTGCCCAGAAGCTCTTCTGCTATCGGACAAACCGGTGACAACATTTCGTTAGCGGAGGCCAAAGCCGGTGATATCATCCTATTTACCGGTACCAACCCGGCAAAGAGAATAATAGGTCATGTCGGTATTGTTTTGTCAAATAACAAGGGGAAAGAATTACGTTTTATCCATGCAAGCTCCGGTAAAGCGTACGCGGTCACCGAAACGTCGTTGGAAGGCAGCTACAAAAAGCGGTTCATGAAGGTGATCCGAGTTATATAACGCAACTTATCTTTTAGAAAATAGAGAACGTCCTAGCTTTTTTCGTGTTATTATTGTCAAGTAAGGGTAGATCCCCTGTACAGTAATCAGCGCATTACGGAAGATCATCATGCTAAACGGATACAATTCCAAAAAATATATCCCGAACTGTTAAGGCTGACATACTACCACTTAATATAATCTTAAACATACCGCTACGATTTGTTAATTTTAAAAAGTGACTTTTGTGAAAACAAAAATTTATCAGCTAAAAATATGAATTTAAAACTCACTACACTCATTGCCGGGCTTTTTATTTCAAACTTCGTCTACGGACAAGAGATTGCCAAAGGAATAGTTTATGAGGACACAAACCTGAACGGTAAAAGGGATGCAAAAGAAAAAGGAGTAGCACAAGTTGCCGTCAGCAACGGGATAGATGTTGTCCTTACCGATGCATCAGGGCGCTACAGCATTCCAGCGCGGGATAATAGTATTTTTTTTGTTATCAAACCCAACGGCTATCAGTTCCCAGTGGACGAAAATAACAAGCCAAAATTTTATTATATCCACAAACCGGCGGGGTCACCTAACCTAAAGTATGAAGGCAGTAAACCAACCGGAAAACTACCTAAATCTGTCGATTTTGCTTTAAAAAAAGATGTCAACGAGCAAAAGAATTTTAGTGCTTTAGTCTTTGGTGATCCACAGGCATACAATTTGGATGAGATTGATTATTTTGACAGGGGTATTATACAGGATATTGTGGATAAAGAGAAGTTCTCTTTTGGTCTGAGTTTAGGGGATTTAGTGGGTGACGATCTGGTTTTACACGCTCCTTATATAGAAACCGTAGGTAAGCTTGGTCTTCCTTGGTTTAACGTAATGGGAAACCACGACATGAATTATGATGTTCAGGAGGATATATTGTCTGATGAAACATATGAAAGCAATTTCGGACCCAATAATTTCTCTTTTAATTACGGAGATGCACATTTTATCATCCTTGATAACATTTTATATCCTAATCCCCGCACAGGAAAAGGCTATTTGGGTGGTTTCCGAAAAGATCAACTAGACTTTGTAGAAAACAATTTAAAGTTCGTCCCGAAAGATAAATTGATTGTACTAGCCTTCCACATCCCCCTCTTTCACGAAAATTCCAATGTTTTCCGAGATGAAGACAGACAGCGTTTATTCGATTTGTTGGCAGAATATCCTAATACGCTTTCGCTATCTGCGCATACGCATCTCCAAAGACATAATTTTTACACCAAAGATGATGGCTGGAAACAGGAGAAGCCGCACCACGAATATAATGTAGGTACTACTTCAGGTGATTGGTATTCGGGGTTAAAAAATAAACAGGGTGTACCTGCATCGACGATGCGTGATGGAACCCCAAAAGGTTACGCCATCTTGAACATCAGTGGCAATACCTATACAGTTGACTACAAAGTAGCAGGCGAGCCCGACGATTACCAGTTAAGCATTACGTTCCCAACAGAATTGCAACAAAGGAACGTTAGACGTCATACCCTGTATGCAAACTTTTTTATCGGCTCCGCTAATGATGTGGTAGAATATAGTCTCGATGGTAAAAGCTGGATCAAAATGCAACACACCGAAATAGAAGATCCTCGTTATCAATTCAACGTATTGAAGTTTGATAACGCAGCAACCTTAATGGATGGACGCAGACCATCGGCAGCGGCACCATCTACCCACATCTGGGAAACTAAACTACCTGGAAAATTGGAAATGGGCCAACACACTATACAGGTAAGAGCTACCGATATGTTCGGAAAAACACACTTACAAACGAAGGAACTAAAAATAGTTCAATAAATAGCTTAAAAAAAGAGTGCTATGTTTTTTCATAGCACTCCTTTTCATA
Organism: Sphingobacterium corticibacterium; assembly: GCF_004208525.1. Classification (GTDB taxonomy): domain Bacteria; phylum Bacteroidota; class Bacteroidia; order Sphingobacteriales; family Sphingobacteriaceae; genus Sphingobacterium; species Sphingobacterium corticibacterium. Next base: position 262,961 of record NZ_SGIT01000002.1, read on the forward strand.
TTCCTTGTAAGTTTACCACAAATGATACCGCACACCAAACATCAAATAGTTCGGTTGTGTTTCCTCCCATTCAAGATTGTACTTCAATTTATATCCGGTGTACAACGATAAGTTCGCTGATGGAAAGTAATAACTCACGCCGACTTGCCCATTCATGATCGTAAAGTTCTCCCTTCTTTCAGGCAAGACTTGTTCTTGGTCTGCCATCAACTCATTGTAACGGTAAAAATCCTGGCTTACCCCACCACCAATAAATACGTTAAAGTTACTCCGGGTTTTATCCAGCAATGACAACAGATAATCCGCTCCTACGGCGACATACCCATTTCGACCGTATACCTGCGCCTGTATGGCGGAGTGCTTGGCGAAATCGTACTTTCCTTGGATACCAAACGCTCCTTGATAATCCGGAGATTCTAATTGTACATCACCGTTGAACCCGAATGCCCAAGCATGATCTTGTGCTTTTCCATGCGACATGATTACCGATAAAAGTAGCAATAGAAAGATTTTCTTCATTTGTTTAATTCGTTATTTGTAATTATTAGCTAGTCACGTCATGAATTACGAGACCTATACCGCTTATATAACTTGATTAAAATCATCAATAACACGGCCAATCCTAATAAACCTAACACACCATAAATCCAATCAATGGCCGATCTAAAAATAACTAAAAAAACGATAGCAAAAAGAATAATAGTAGATACTTCGTTCCACAAGCGTAACTGCGAGGATGTCCATACCGATTCGCCTTTTGCTAGCTGTTTCATAATCTGCTGACTTTTAAAGTGGTAAAACACCAAAAGTCCCACAAAAGCGAGCTTCACATGCATCCAGCCCTGACTTAACAAACCCGGCGACAGATAAAGCATAGTTAACGCCGTAGCCACGGTGATATACATCGCCGGTGTAGCGATTACCCACCAAAGTCTCCGTTCCATAACCACGAATTGCCCATGCAACACCTGATATTCTATATCCGATTTTTGCTTTGCTTCAGTATGATAGATGAACAAACGAGGCATGTAGAACAACCCTGCCATCCAGCAGACCATAAAGATAATATGCAACGCTTTTGCGTATAGGTATATCATTTTATTTAATTAGCAGTCAGCAACTATATTGTTAACTAACTTCCACTTTTTACTTGTCACTTTATAATCTTGTTATCATTTCACTCATCATGCTAATAGCGAAATCTCTTCACCACGTTGATCGCATGTTTCACGTTATCAAACGGAATATCCGGCATAATACCATGTCCCAGATTAAAGATAAATCCATTCTCGCCACGCATCCGTTCAAACAATTGCAGAATTTTGTCTTCGATAACGCTCTTATCCGCATACAATACAAACGGATCTAAATTACCTTGTACGGCAACGCCCGCCGGAAGTATCTGCTTCACATTTTTTAAGTCAGCATTCCAATCGATAGATATTACATCCGGATTTGCATCTGCCATCATCGGCGCAAATACCGACGATCCCTTACAGAAAGAAATCACGGGAACAGTGCGCTTGATATTGGCTAGGATATATTTATTATAATAGTGTGAAAAATCACGATAATCGTTCCATGACAACGCTAACGCCCAACTATCGAACAATTGTACAGCGTTGACCCCAGCATCGATTTGCATATTCAGATAGTTTATCGTTACATCGGCAATTTTTTGTAGAAGCTGATGTGCTAAAGCCGGTTCGTTATTAAGCAATAATTTTGTTCGTTTAAAGTCTTTAGAAGAACCTCCTTCCACAAGATAACTCAAGATAGTGAATGGCGCACCCGCAAAGCCGATTAAGGGGATACGTCCCGCCAAGCGTTCCTGTATTACGCGAATTGCATCTGCCACATACCGTAGTTTATCCACACAATCGGTTTCCAGTCTGTCCACGTCTGCCTGCGTACGTATGGGATTACTGAATCGAGGACCTACACCTTGTTCAAACGACAACTCTCCTCCCATGGCTTCTCCCGTTACCAAAATATCCGAAAATAGGATGGCCGCATCAATATCCAAAAGGTCTACGGGCAGCATGGTAACGTCTGCCGCAATTTCCGGTGTTTTACACATCTCTAAAAAACTGTACTTATTCTTTATTTCCCAATATTCGGGCATAAAGCGTCCAGCTTGACGCATCATCCAAACAGGAGGTCTCTCCGTAGACTGCGATAACGCAGCTCTAATCAATAAATCGTTCTGTAAAGTTTTGTTCACTAGGTCTGTTTATTTAGTTCATTTTCTATTTTTTCAATAATCGCTTTTTGGCGTTCCGTAAGCTTAAGCTTATTGGCAAGCTCGATATAGACGGGTACGCGGTCGTAATTACGTTTGCGCAAACTGATGTTTGCTAAATTGATCAATACAAATCCTTTCTCGGCATCCCGTTTCCACGGCAAACGGGATGCTAATTGAAAATGATATTCGGCATCGTCGACCCGTTCCTCTTTAAGGGCTATATTTCCCATCATAAATTCATAGTAATTCCGACGCCTCTTCCGTAGTTTGTCGGGATCCTTAATTTCCGATAACAACGCCTTTGTTTTCTCATAATCTTGTTTGTGAAACGCCTGAGTAGCTAAGAAAACGGTACCTTCGCGGTAATGACTCCATATAAAATATCCGATCAGCCCTAAAATATAAACCGCCATATTATAGTGCTTCTCGTAAACTGCATAAAGAAGAAATGTCACCGCTATACCGATGACAATCATTCTCACTCGTGTATTCATCTATGTGTTATGTTGGTGTATCCGTGAATTTATACCCTACCCCACGAATCGAATGAAAATACACAGGATGTTTTTGGTCTGGCTCAAAATACTTGCGGAATGTCAAAATAAAATTATCTATTGTACGCGTCGATGGATAAACATCATAATTCCACACAGTTTCCAATATTTGCTCCCGGGAAACGGCTTCATTTTTTCGTTCAATCAACAGTTTCAACAGCATCGTTTCCTTTTTTGTCAACGAGGTAACCGTACCGTCCGCATGATGGAGTTCATACGAGTTAAAGTAAATTGTTTTATCACCGATAGTATATGAATTAAACTCCTTTAAATCGTCTGATTTAAGTCCTCTGCGAATCAGATTACCAACACGAAGAATAAGCTCTTCTAGATTAAAAGGCTTCACCAAATAATCATCCGCCCCTTTTTTCAAACCGGTGATACGATCTTCACTGCTGTTTTTAGCGGTCAGAAACATGATAGGTACTTCGGTATTCTGCAGCCGAATGGTTTCGGCAACCTGAAAGCCGTCGATTTCCGGAATCATCACGTCCAGAATAATTAGATTAAAGCGTTCTTCCTTGAAAATCTTCAACGCTTTCTTTCCGTCTGTAGCCGTCGTTACCCGATACCCCTCTAATTCTAAATTTAATTTAATCGCTTCCAACAAGTGCTCCTCGTCTTCCACCAATAGTATACGTTGCTTAGTTTGCATAATTTTCAAATGTTACTTCAAAAATACTCCCCGATGGAGTGTTATCTTTTACCTTAATAGAGGCGTTGTGTTTTTGCAATACTGTCTTCACTATATACAACCCTAAACCCGTGCCTTTAGTTTTACGCGTCGACTCATTGCCTATCCGGTAAAACTTATTAAATATATTCTTTTTTTCTTCTTCGGCAACACCCGGTCCGTGGTCTGCAACCGAAAAGACAATCCGTTCGTCTTCTCTTTCCTTAAGCTGCACTTCCACGGTGGCACACGGAGGAGAATATTTAATTGCATTTTCAATTAAATTGGTAACCACATTCGTGATGGCGAACTTATCGGCGTGGATAATGAGTCCTTTATCTAAATCGGGCTTTATAATCTGTGAGCTACACGCATTTTTTTGTAACCTATCCACCACATTATCTACTACTTCTGTAAAATTGAAGTTTTCTTTTGGAAAATTAAAACTTCTGTTTTCCAATTTGGTGGTTAACAATACATTTTCGACGAGATCGTCCAATCGCTCAATATCCTTCAAGGAGTTAGAAAGAAAAACTTTCTGCTGCTCCCGTTCTAAGTCACGTTTTAGAATGGTTTGAATGTATAATTTCACCGAAGCTAAAGGTGACTTTAATTCATGGGTTACGGACAACAGAAAATTCTGTTGTTGTTGTTGTTGTTTATGCTCTCGGCTAAATAGCTTTTTTAAGCGCATAGCTCCCCAAATAAAAATCAACAGAAAGAAAAGCCCTTCACCGATGATCATCCCTTTGCGTTCCGGTTCGTAATTAACCAACAGGTATCCCCACCAAAGCAATTGGGTAATGGCATAAAACACCAGAAAATAAAACAGGACGAGCGCTCGCTTCATACAAGTAAATTAATGTCATGCAAAAATAACCATTTGTTAATCTGAAAGGAAATAGTAGGTGCATTATGACAATAGGTTAAGAAAGGTGTTATCTTTGCGCTATGTTTTTTCACAAAAGAGATATTTTCTTCGATTTAGACCACACGATTTGGGATTTTGACAAAAACGCACAGGAAACCTTACATGAACTTTATGCCAAATACCGTTTTGATAAATTGACCGGAAAGGCAGAGTCTGATCTTTTTATTGAAACATACACCGTCAATAATCACCGGCTATGGGGGCTATACCACCATGGAAAAATTGACAAACCCACACTACGCCGACTTCGGTTTGCCGATACATTTACCCAGTTAGGTATTGATCCGGAACTATTTCCGAAGGCCTTTGAAGAGGAATATTTACATATTTGCCCAACCAAAACGAATCTCTTTCCAAATGCTATCGAAACATTGACATATTTGCAAAGCAAGTATAGATTACATTTAATATCGAATGGTTTCAAAGAAGCTTGTGAACAGAAGTTGGAGCACAGCAAATTAAAATCTTATTTTAAAACAATTGTAATTTCGGAATTAATCGGCGTAAATAAACCTGATCCAAGAATTTTCGAACATGCCCTACAGAACGGGAAAGCAGAGCGAAAAACATCTATCATGATCGGAGACAACCTCGATGCCGATGTTCGCGGTGCTCAAAACGCAGGGATAGACGCGATCTTCTTTAATGCAGTAGGTCTTGAACAACCACAAGATGTCCATCACATGGTTCGGGACCTGGGAGAATTACAACAGGTCTTTTAAAAATGTAGAGACGCAATTAATCTAGCTCGCGGAAATAATTGCATCTCTACAATATAAATCACAATACCTTTACGGTAATATTTTTCAGCCACACATCATCACCATGATCTTGAAACCCGATAACACCCGATTTAGATGGTCCGCCGACGTTATTCAATAGTTCAAAAGCCAATGGCCATTTTTCTTGACTGAACTTACTCGCCTGCAATAAAGTCGTCCAATCTGATGTCCATAACGTGTATTCAACTACTTTTTCTCCATTTTGATAATGCGTTACTGTTCCGTTATTTACAATAATCTTCGCTTTATTCCATTCTCCTGCTGGATTGCCATTTTGAGGCTTAGCCGGAATCATATCGTAAAGAGAACCCGATTTTCGATTTCCGTCAACACCCTGCTTTGCGTCGGGATGATTGTCGTTATCCAATAATTGATACTCGGGGCTTGATATATATATAGCTTGATCTTTTACTTCTTTTGCCAAGAAAAATACACCTGAATTCCCTGCATGGGAAATTTTCCATTCAAATTCCAGTTCAAAATTTTTAAAATCGTAGGCAAAAATAATATCTCCACCATCTTCTTTGGTACGGTCTGCACCTTTACTGGAAAATTTTAAAGCACCATCTTCAATACCCCATTTTCCGGGAACTTTTTCCTTGTTATACCCTCGCCAACCTTCGAGCGATGCGCCATTAAATAGCACATAAGCTCCATCAGCATTTTTTTGAAACTTGGTAATATCAACTTTCGGGAGGTTATTTAGCACATACTGTGGAACATTATTACCCGCAGCACCATCTTGTGCCTGACAAATAGTGGCGGATAATAAAACGACCGCGCCTATCATATACATAAATCTTTTCTTCATGTTAAAACACATCTTTTAGTTTAGTTATTCGCTAAAGGTAGAAAAATATCTGATTTTTTAAAAGCCTCCTTCCATGCCTTCATCCATACCGTTGTCTCCCGCTCCGCGGTCCTCTTTTTTCTTGGTCAAATCTTGAATGCCAAAACGGTATGTGAACGACAACGAGAACATTCTACGCATCCAACGGTTTTCCATTTGGATGAACTGCGTCGGTAGGTTGTTTTCCATACGGAACCTTTGGCTGTTGAACACATCGCGTACATTAAACATTACACTCCCTTTTCCCGCCAGCACATCCTGCCGTACCGCAACATCCAAACCCGCCATTGATTTCATCCGACCTTGAATCCATTTTCGGGGAGCGCGATAAAACCCACGGGCCTGCAAGGTGGTGGATTTCGTAAACTTCACATTGGTATTGATGTTTCCATTCCAACTGAAGTTCTCTACATCACCCGTATTAAACTCCGCATAAGGCATTGTTTTATCATAAAACAAGTTAACATTCGCCGTTGCGTCCCACCAGCGTAGAAAATTCACTTTTGATATCAACTCCAGTCCCATCGCATCTTGTTTCGAAACGTTTTCCCAACGACTATAGGTGACATTACTTCGATCGCCGACAATATCCGCTATTTCTTCGGGATCTCTTAAAAACGGACTCATCATATCGCTTGAACGACGATAGTATGCCGAACTAATAAAATTCCATTTGTCATAGAACTTCGCAAAGCTCAATTCAAAGGAATGTATATCCTCGGGCAACAAGTTTGGGTTACCTTGCCGATAATTGATTTCATCATTTATATTAACGAAAGGATTCACTTGCCATCCACGTGGCCGTTGCACACGACGTGTGTAGGAAAGTTGGACCTTGTCATCCGAATTTCCCACTTCATAGGATAAAAAGGCACTCGGATACAAACGAAAGAAATCCTGATTCCCATCATTTGTTTTTTCATCCTCAGGGGCATTTGGGTCTAAATTGTAATATGTCGATTGTAAATAAGTTTGCTCACCTCGTAATCCCACTTGTACGCCTAATTTTTCTGTTAATTTGCGTTGATAATTTACATAGAGTGCATGTACACTATTCGTCAGATCAAAATCATTGCTAACGCCGTAGTCTGGCATAAATTGATTCGTCACGGTATCCAATATTTCCGACCACTGGGAATCTTCACTGTTACGCACAATGGTACGATAACCGGCCTCGAATTTATGGTCTTGCGCAAATGGCAAAACATAATCCAATTGAAAATTCCAATTCTTTCCGGCTTCACTCGTCACATTCTGACGCTCGAAAGGAGCACGTCCGTTGGCATAGGTTTGATAAAAATCATTCGTTCCGTCTTCCGTATCATTGCCATAGGTGATGTTGGCGGTAATTTCCTCTCCTTCTCTTTTAAGCTCTTGCTTAAAGTCAAAGGTTATATCCACTCCTAAATCCTCTTCGTATTGTTGGGAAACCCGAGAAGCACTCTCTCCTAAATCCGGAATGTTAAAATAACGATAATCAATGTCCGAACGCCTATCATTATCTCGGACGCTTACATTCGCTCCTAAGCTAAACGTGGTTTTTGGTGCAGCGTACCAATCGGTACCAAACCGGAAAGTGTGGTTCTTACCTTTCCGGTTATTGTCGGTTGTGCTAATCGTACGTTCACTATTTTCTCGTATAATCCCATCAATAAGTTCCGTATTATCATTGAATCCATTGCCCGGACGAACCCTGTTCGCATAGTTATATCCGCCAAAGAAATTAAAATTACGATCTCTGTAGTTCAAGTCCACTCCCCCACTGTAGTTATCATAAGAACCGCCCGATGCAGTTACACTCCCATTCAGCCCGGTTCTCACATTCTTTTTTAATATAATATTGATGATACCAGATTGACCTTCTGCATCATATTTAGCAGATGGGTTGGTGATAAGTTCGACTTTTTCTATACTATTGGCGGGTAGAGATTGTAGCAAGGCGTTAATATCGGAACCGGCCATCGCGGACTCTCTTCCATCAATCAAAATCTTTACACTGCTAGAACCCCGGAGAGAAACATTCCCGTCGGCATCGACATCAAGCGTGGGTACATTCTGCAACAAATCACTGGCAGATCCCCCCACACTTACCAAACTCTGCGAAACATCAAATACTTTTTTATCAATTCCCAAACTCATCTCGGGCACTCGTCCTTCTACGACCACTTCTTCAATCAAGGTTCCGTCATCCATCATGGATACTTGTGCGAGTTTTATTGGCTGTTGGTTTGTCACGCGTACATTTTCAATAAGAACGTTTTCTTTCCCAACATAAGTGATCCGAATTGCATATGTTCCGAAATCAACATCAGAAAACACGAGTTTCCCTTGGACGTCACTCTGTGCTCCTTGGATATAACTTTGGTTAGATTGTTGGAGAAGGGAAGCACTCGCACCTATAATAGGATCGTTTGTTTCTTCATCAATAACAATGGTCTCTATCGTACCTTGTTGTGCAAAAAGAAATAGGGGGCAAAAAATAATAAAAAAAATCAGCTTTAAGTCTCTAGTAGATATCATGTGAAAAATTGTCCTTTTCACAAAAAAACAAAATAAAAGCTGCTATCGTTCTATCGTAACTGCATTATTACGATGTCATAAGTTACTCTACGGAAACGGTCAACCCTTCGGATTTAAGGATTTTTCGATATACTTCCATTTCTGTCAAAGAGCCTTCCAGTACGGCACATTTCCCTTCTGTATGCACCTTCCAGGCAATTTGTTCGGCTTGAGCTTCCGAATATTGCAAATGCTTCATGAGGCAATAAATGACATGATCAAATGTATTGATTTCGTCATTCCACAGAATCAAACGGTTTGAAGATTGGACAGTTGCTAATATCTCTTCCAGCGTAAACGCTTCTTGCTCTGTTTGTACACCCATGCTGCAAAAATAACTAATATTTTAAAAAATATGTAGATTTACACACTAATCATGAGGAAAGGAAGTAAGATGTTTCAATCGAAAATTGCCGGCATAGGATATTACGTGCCAAAAAATGTATATACAAACGATGACCTTACCCGGTTTATGGATACCAGTGATGAATGGATCCAGGAGCGGACAGGCATTAAGGAGCGGCGTTATGCGCACCGCATTGGAGAAACGACGACCACGATGGGGATCGAAGCAGCTAAGATTGCTATCGAACGTGCTAATACGACGGTTGAAGATATTGATTTTATCATATTCGCAACCCTATCCCCCGACTATTATTTCCCGGGCTGTGGTGTGTTGTTACAACGTGAAATGGGCATGAAAGAAGTTGGTGCACTGGATATCCGAAACCAGTGCTCTGGTTTTGTCTACGCGCTCTCTATTGCGGATCAATTCATCAAAACCGGCATGTATAAAAACATCTTGGTTGTGGGTTCTGAAAAACATTCTTTTGCGTTGGACTACTCCACCCGAGGACGAGCTGTTTCGGTTATTTTTGGAGATGGTGCCGGAGCCGTCGTCGTACAACCCACGAGTGAGCCAGGAAAAGGTATCCTCAGCACCCATTTACACTCGGACGGAGCTGAGGCTGAAAAACTCGCCATGTATTATCCCGGAAGCTCCGGTGGAATATGGCTGGATCAACAGCCGGACTGGCCAGAGCAAGAACTCGGCGGCATGCTCATGACAAAGGAAATGTTGGACGATGGCACTACGTTTCCCTATATGGATGGGCAAGCAGTGTTCAAAAAAGCTGTCGTCAAGTTTCCAGAAGTTATACAAGAAGCATTGGCAAAAAACAACCTCCAATCGACCGATATTGATTTACTCATACCTCATCAAGCCAACCTACGGATTGCTCAATTTGTGCAGAAAACATTGGGATTGGGTGATGATCAAGTTTTTAACAATATTCAAAAATACGGCAATACGACTGCTGCCTCTGTTCCTATTGCTTTATGCGAAGCATGGGAAGAAGGAAAAGTTAAAGAGGGCGATCTTATTTGCTTAGCTGCCTTTGGCGCTGGATTTACTTGGGGATCGGCATTGATTCGATGGTAACTGAAAAAGGAGCTGATTAATCAGCTCCTTTTTCAGTTATAACGTTCTTCTTCTTTTTCTTGAAACCGGAATCGAAGATAATATCCCATATGGCAGAACTAACGCCGAACCCTCGCTCTGGGTCAGCATAGTGATGCAGCATGTGGTGATCCTTTATTTTCTTAAACAAACCTGATTTAAAATTAGCATGGTGCATCGCGTAGTGACATTCGTCATAAATAAGATAACCTAACAGAAATCCAGCAAAAAAAGCTGCTAACATAAATTCCGGCAAGAATAGACTAAAAATAAAATAGATGATAGCTGCTAATGGAATACTGGCAGAAAGAGGCATGACTAATCGTAAACGGTCTTTCGGATAGTCATGATGTACTCCATGAAAAATAAAGTGGATACGCTTGCCCCAATTAGAAGTCGGCTCATAATGAAATATCCAGCGGTGCAATACATATTCAGCCAATGTCCAAAACGCCAAACCCGCGAAAAAATACAAAGCAACATCCCCTGCAGACATTCCACCTTGTGTATGCGCCTTATAGATAAAATAACCTATCACCGGGATCCAAAATATCAGTGGAACACTGTAATGTATTTTCGTCAGGGATTCTAAAAAATTATTTTTGAACATCCGAACGGATTCGGTGCCGTTAGAAACATATAACTTCTTTGCCATAACACGTAATTTTTGATAAATGCAGCAAAACAAAGTTACCATGTATTGCCGTCTTATCAAAGGTTTACTTTTTGAACATTTTCACATTTTTGTCAAAAACCTATCACTTACACTACCCGGACCAACAATCCCTTTAAATATTCCCCTTCTGGAAATGACGCGCGAACAGGGTGATCTTCCGGTTGGCTAAATTGTCTGATAAACTGGATTTCCTTTGCAGCATCTAAAGCTGCCCAGGCGACAACTTGCTTAAAGGTATCGATATCCATCGCTCCGGAGCATGAAAATGTAGCCAATAATCCACCGCTTTCTAACAAAAGCAGGGCACGCCTATTCAAATCTTTATACGCTCTAGCCGCCTTGTCTAATGCAGAACGAGATGGAGCGTACTTCGGAGGATCAAGAATAATGACGTCAAATTTCTCTCCTTCCTCCCCTAATTGACGAAGGTATTTATTGACGTCTGCTTGTACGGTGGAGTGCACCGCAGCATCTAGTTTATTGAATACTAAATTCTTTTGCAGCGTTTCTATCGCTAAAGCGGAACTATCTACCGAAACAACAGCGGAAGCTCCCGATTTCAAAGCATTCAACGTAAAGCCTCCGGTGTAACAAAAACAATCAAGCACCCGTTTCCCTTTGACATACTGTGCCGTTAGCGAACGATTATCCCGTTGATCGCAATAAAAACCAGATTTTTGTCCTTCAATAATATTAATTTGATAACGAATACCGTTTTCTATGACATCGACAAAGTCGGATGGCTTTTCACCATACAACAACCCGTTCGCATCTGGTAGCCCTTCATGTTGGCGGGCGTTTAAATCACTTCGCTCGTAAATCCCTTTGGGTTGTAAAAGCTGTACTAGTTCATCCACGATGATGGTCTTCACTGCTTCTATACCAGAAGAATGTATTTGTACCGATAAGAAATCACCATACTTATCCACAATAAGCCCCGGTAAAAAATCAGCTTCCGCAAATACCAACCGAACCGTATCGTTCTGATCTGTCAACAAATGGGTTCTTAACGCTACTGCACGCTGTATTCTATGACGCCACCACCTTTCATCTATTGGAAACTCTTGATTCCATTCCAATAGACGAACGGCCACTCTGGAATGTGCGTTGTAAACACCATAAGCAACAAATTCTTTATCAACATTAAAAACCTTAACAACAGTGCCGTTTGTAGGTTTTCCATCAACTGTCTTTATGGCTCCCGAGAAAATCCACGGATGTAATTGCCACGCAGCTTTCTCTTTGCCTTTATGCAGGATTACTTTGTTCATCAAATTCTATTTATTTTCCAATAAGTAATTTTTGAAAAGCGCGTAGTCAGCAGACAATTCCGTTACTAATTTCGGCTTCCCAGCTAATTCCTCTGCTCCCTTTGGCAATTCGATTTTTGCAAATACTTCTTCGGAAATGGCATCTGGAAATTTACATGGATGGGCGGTTGACAAAAATACCGAAGCATATGTTCCCGGCTTATCCTGACGATATTGATTCGATGCGAGATAAGCAATAGCAGTATGCGGACAAGCGATATATTGATATTTCTGATAGAGTTCCTCCATAGCGTTTACCGTCTGCTCATCATCATACGTGTAAGAAGAAATCATGCTACGGAGTTCTTCTAGGCTGTTGGGGAACATATCTTGAATGCGCACCCAATTGCTCGGATTGCCCACATCCATAGCGTTTGCTAAAGTCTGCACAGATGGTTTCGGATCATAGCTGCCGGATTGCAAAAAACGCGGCACGGTGTCATTAACATTGGTTCCCGCAACAAAATGCTTCACAGGTAGTCCCATTTTATAAGCTAATAAGCCCGCACCGATATTGCCAAAATTGCCACTAGGCACGGTAAATACCACTTCTGAAATGCCTTGCGACTTCAATTGGGCATAAGCCCAAAAATAATAGAATGTTTGAGGTATCAATCGAGCGATATTAATAGAGTTAGCAGAGGTTAACCGTAATACTTTATTAAGATCGGTATCATTAAATGCAGTTTTTACGAGTGCCTGACAATCGTCAAACGTACCATCAACTTCTAATGCCCGTATATTTTTCCCATTCGTTGTCAATTGTTCTTCCTGCACTTTGGAAACTTTTCCTTTCGGATAAAGTATAGTTACACGTGTACCTTCGACGCCCAAAAAACCAGATGCTACTGCTCCACCCGTATCTCCCGAAGTAGCGACCAAAACATCTAACAATTGATCACCCTGCTTCGAAAAATAACCCATTACACGACTCATAAATCGTGCACCAAAATCCTTGAATGCATAAGATGGTCCGTGAAACAATTCCAGTACACCCGTTTCAGCATCCAAAAACCGAACAGGTGCATCAAAATTAATCGCGTCGGCAATAATAGCCTTCAAATCAGCATTCGGAATATCATCACCAATTAAAGCATTCGCCACTTCAAAAGCTATCTCCTGCAAAGAATACTGTTGAATCCGGCCAATAAAGGCGGAATCTAACGATGGAATGATTTCGGGCATATATAAGCCTTTATCTGACGGTAAGGAATTGAAAACGGCTTCTTGAAAGGAAACCCGAAGATCTTTATTATTTGTACTATATAATTTCATCTATTTATTTTTTTCACTCTTCAACTTATATTACTTTCGGCCCGTCAATATTTACAGGTGATACATATTTAAAACTGTCAATTTCACAATCCGTTAAATGCTGTTGGATGCGATTGGCCGCATTTTCCGCCGTTTCCTTTCCACGGGAAATCGCGACTACCGAAGGACCAGATCCCGAAATACCAAAACTAAGCGCACCTGCATCGAGTGCAATTTGCTTCATTGTGTAAAACTCTGGAATCAAAATGGCACGGGTAGGTTCGATAAGCACATCGTGCATACTGCGACTGATTAACCCGTAGTCGCTTTCATAAAGACCTGCGATTAATCCCGCAATATTGCCCCATTGTGTCACGGCATCTCGTAAAAAAACTTTTTCCTTTATAAGTTGTCGTGCATCACGCGTCGGCACATCGACCTTTGGAAACACAATTCCGGCATATAGCTCTTCCGGAACAGGCAATTTGATCACATCCAAAGGGTGTTGTCCACGAATTAGTGTAATACCTCCCATCAAGGCCGGAGCTACATTATCAGCATGTCCATGACCGCAGGCAAGACGCTCTCCCTCCACACAGAAAGGCAGAAGCTCTTGTTTAGTCAACGGATTTCCCAAGAGGCTATTGATAGCAAATAATCCCGCTACTGTACTGGCAGAGCTCGACCCTAAACCACTCCCAATAGGCATGTGCTTAATAAGCTCAATCTCCACACCAACTTCTTTTGAAACTCCTAGGTGCTCCAATAACATTTGAACACAAGCACTTACGGTATTTTTATCGGCATCTAGCGGCAGCCTACCGTCATCTCCAGCAATGGAGCGAATGCGTACACCCGGGGTTGCTACACGATGCATAATAACTTCATCTCCCGGATAGTCTACCGCAAACCCTAATATGTCAAACCCACATATCATATTCGCTACGGTGGCCGGTGCAAACACCCGTACAACCTCCACAATGCTGTCGAAATCTATTTTTTTAACTGTTTTATTCTGATTCATAGTGTCATTAACTAATTATGCTCCCACATTGACCAAATCAGCGAATACACCTGCAGCAGTCACTTCCGCTCCGGCGCCAGGACCTTTTACGACCAACGGACGTTCTTTATAACGCTCTGTGGTGAACGAGATAATATTGTCACTTCCTGACAAAGCATAAAAGGGATGATTTTCGTCTACCATCTCCAGTGCGATAGATACTTTACCATCTTCCAACTTACCAATGTATCGGATTACTTTCTTTTGGCTTTCTGCTTCTTCTTTTAATCCATTGAAATACTGATCGGCTTTCAACAATTCTGCATAGAAATCATCGACAGATGTAGCTTCCAAACAAGCTGGAGGAAGAATAGCTCCTAAATTAACGTCAGAAGGTTCAATCACATGTCCTGCATCTCTCGCCAAAATCAGCATCTTCCGCATGAAGTCGATACCTCCTAAATCATCCCGTGGATCAGGCTCCGTATACCCTAATTCTTGTGCCTTCTTCACGATTTCATAAAACGATACATCCCCCGTAAAATTATTGAATATATAAGAAATCGTTCCGGAAAGAATAGCTTCTATACGTACAATGCGGTCTCCACTCAACATCAAGTCTTTCAACACCCGAACAATAGGCAAGCCCGCTCCTACATTTGTTTCATAGAAAAAGTCCACCCCATATTTACGAGCAGTATCATGGAGTGATTTGTATTGCTTATAGTCGCCAGAATTAGCTATTTTGTTGCAGGTAACAACCGAAATATTCGATTTGAATACATCTAAATAATAAGTAGATGGAAGTGGACTAGCTGTATTATCGATAAAAACACAGTTCGGTAAATTCATGGCTTTCATGCGTTCCACAAAACCAGACAAATCTGCAACTTCTCCCTCATCTTCCAATATTGTACGCCAATCTGACAAATCTATACCTTCTGGATTAAATAACATTTTTCTAGAATTGGAAATACCGGCAATTTTAATTTCCAGGTCGTTATTCTCTACCAAAAAGTCATATTGTTCATGGATCTGTTTAAATAATGTAGCACCGATATTACCCGTACCCACATTAAATACGTACAGGGTCTTCTTTAGCTCCGCGAAGAATGCATCATGCACGGTATTCAACGCTTTCGCCATGTTTTCTTTCTCAATAATAACGGATATATTGAGTTCCGAAGAACCTTGTGCAATAGCACGTACGTTGATACCATTTCTGCCCAATGCATGGAATAATCGACCGGACATACCCGGTGTACGTTTCATATTCTCCCCCACGATGGCCAATACCGAAAGATCATTTTCTACAGTAGGTAAAACCAGTTTATTCGCTTCTAATTCCAGCTCGAATTCCGCTTTAATAAGCTGCACAGCTTTCGCTGCATCACTTGGATGAACAGCAAAAGTGATACTATGTTCAGAAGACGATTGCGTGATTAGCACGACATTGATCTGCTCTCTCGCTAACAAGGTAAAAAGACGACCACTGAATCCTGATTTGCCAATCATACCACTTCCCGAGACATTGATAACAGAAATATCGGCAATAGATGAAATTCCTTTAATCGGATAAGCGGATTTCCCGCTTTCAAACTGAATAACCGTACCTGGAAACTCTGGTTCAAAAGTGTTTCTGATCACAATCGGAATTTTTTTCAAAAAAGCCGGAATCATCGTCGGCGGATAAATTACCTTCGCTCCAAAATAAGAAAGCTCCATGGCTTCGTTGTACGACAGGGTTGGCTGCGAAAACGCTTTCTTTACAATACGCGGATCTGCTGTTAGCATTCCGTTGACGTCCGTCCAAATCTCGATAGCAGAAGCCTGCAATACCGATCCAAAAACTGCAGCCGTATAATCGGATCCTCCTCTTCCCAATGTAGTGATGCGGCCATTCTCGTTAGAACCAATAAAACCAGTAACGAATAACAGCTTGTCTGAATGGGTATGTGCAAGCGACTGAATGAGTTGATTTGTCACCTCCTCGTTAATATGCGCATGCCCAAAATTGGAATCCGTCTTTATATAATGAGAAGCGTCAACATACATGGCTTGCTCTACATATTGTTCCATGATTTTGGAGATCATATAGTTCGACAATCGCTCTCCAAAAGATACGATCAGATCTTTACTTTGTAAGCTTAGTTCCCGAAGTGCACTAATACCTTGCAAAATATCCTCTAGTTCATTGAGCATCAGCTTCAATTTAGTAAAAACCGGATTTTGATATTTTACCGCAATGAGTTTCTTCACCACCTCGAAATGACGCTCTTCCAATAATTTCAAATCTTCGTCAAAAGGGATACGCTCTGCCGCATTTTCTGCCATTTTCGTCAGTAAGTTCGTTACGCCAGCCATTGCCGACAACACGACCAAAGGTTTTTGTCCTTCATCGTAAGCGCTTTTGACAATACCTAATACCGCCTTTACACTCTCTACGCTGCCAACTGATGTCCCTCCAAACTTTAATACTTTCATTTCAGTTTATTTATTAATTTAAAATAATGTATACTATTAACTAAAAAAGCCTTCCCATTTGGAGGAAGGCTCTATATGTTATGTACACTTTCTTATACAATAGAATTACTTCCTCCGATGAATAGCGCCGGTGGTAATAATAATCGTTGTTATAATAAGGTGTAAACTTTCCATATTTTTGAAAAACGGTATAAATATAGGAGTTTTAATTTGAATCCATCAAATATTTTTTCATTTCCATTAAAATTTCAATAATGAATCTTTCGAAAAAGTAGTTCTTTTACTACACGCAAGAAAAAGAAGTTTGATTGAAAAACAATAAAAAATATGTTAAAATTCGTTAAAACACCTTAAAATAATCACAAATATGCTTGGAAGCCTAGACATTATGTAGTAGATTTGCTTCAGTTCTGTAGAAAATATAAGACAGAACAAAAAAAACGTATCATAAATCAAGTGAAATAGGCGAACATAATGAATACAAAAAAACTGATAGCAGGTATGCTTTTCGTAGGCTTATGTGCGGTGTCTCAGGCACAAACAGCAAAATCAACTTCTTCCGATCCTGATAACCTAGCCAAAGAATACTTTTCACAGATAATGGGTGTTGCCTCTAATGCAATGGCCAATACGAAGCTATATCAATTCGTATATGAATGGTTAGGTACCCCCTATCGTTTGGGCGGAGATTCTAAGAAGGGAATTGATTGTTCTAAATTTTCACTTGCTGTATATGAAAATGTATTTAACACGACCATAGGCTACAATAGCCGCAATCAATATGCAAACGTAAAACCTATTCGTAAAAACGATCTGCAACCGGGCGATCTTGTATTTTTCAAGATCCGCAGCAGACAGATTACGCATGTAGGCATCTATCTTGGAGATGACAAGTTTGCTCATGCTGCCTCTAGCAGAGGGGTCATGATCAGCAACCTTAACGAAGCCTATTGGAAACGATATTATTATAACGGAGGCAGACCGTCGGAAATAAATGAAGCGATGTTAGCGGATGCCGGATCCGATGATGAAGATAAAAATTTACACTAATTTTTCTTGAGACATGATTAGAAAAGGTTCGGATATATAGATATCCGAACCTTTTTTGTATTTTTATAGGCAGTAATCAACGTATATACTATGTCTAATAAACGAACCCTTATTCTGGATAAAGAACAGATTCATCAAAAATCTATCCGCATCGCATACCAGATTCTTGAAGATAATTTCGAAGAAAAATCATTGGTATTGGTGGGCGTTGCAGACCGGGGTTACGTTTTTGCGAAGCGACTTCAACAGCTTTTACAAGAAATCGCTCCAGAAAAAACAACCGAACTCATCAAAGTTACTGTTTCGAAAACGAAAAGAAACTTAGAAGCTACTACAGACGTACCGGTTGAGACAGCAAAAAACAAAGTAATTATATTGATTGATGATGTGCTTAATAGCGGCCGAACCTTAGCATATGGATTGGGTTTATTCCTCAATGTTCCCCTTAAGAAAATGCGGACAGCAGTATTAATTGATAGGTCTCATCACCAATTCCCCCTGTTCAGCGATTATTATGGGCTTAAGCTCTCGACAATATTAAAGGAACATGTGGAGGTTGAACTGGAAGAATTCGACCAAACAGAAGATGCTGCTTGGTTGTCGTAAAATAATTTTACGATTTTTTAATTCTTAGCTTCTGCCCTATTTTAAGCTGGGTACTACGCAAGTTGTTATCGGCTTTTATCTGAGAAACAGTAACGCCTTTAAATCGAGCTGCTATATGGGACAATGTGTCTCCCTTTCTGACAGTATACGTCGTATATGTCGCCGAATGTTTGGCAGTAGTCCTCGAAGCTGTGATCGACCTTTCCCCTTTGCTAGATGGACGTTTGGTTATAGAAGAAGCATCATCATTACTAGCCAGCATGCTGGATGAAGCCTCCAACTGATTATTTAACGCAACATATAACAAGCTATCATTCAAATGTTCAGTATCCGGCAGAACCAAACGCTTTGGACTTTCTGTACTGGCGTTTACAACTGAACGCTTATACGCAGGGTTGAATTTCTTAATCGTTTCCAGCGGTAAATCGACCGCTTGGGCAATTTGCTGCAAGTCGATCGGCTTTTCAACCATAACAGGCTTTGCTTCCCAAGCGAAGTCCGTAGGAGATACCAATATACCGTATTCATCTGCGTGCTCTAATGTGTATGTCATCGCGATGAATTTAGGAATATAATCTTGTGTTTCTTTCGGTAAATAAGGAGAAAGTTGCCAAAAATTCGGATTTTGTAATCCCGATCGTTGAATAGCACGTCGCACACATCCCCTTCCACAATTATAAGAAGCCAATGCCAATAGCCAATCGTTAAACTCATCGTAAGCATCCTTGAAATAGCGACTTGCTGCATAGCAGGCTGCGTAGGGATCTTTGCGTTCATCTACATAACTATCCATCGTCAAATCATATATTTTCGCCGTGGGGTACATAAATTGCCATAATCCCACTGCGCCAGAACGCGATACTAAATGCGGATCTAACGAAGATTCAATAACGGATATATATTTTATTTCATCAGGCAACTGGCTTTCGGAAAAAATCTTTTCATATATCGGAAAATAGTATTGTGCTAATCCTTGTAACTTACTCATATAAGGATTGTAATTGCGTGAGCTATATTTATCGATATAAGATTTTATTTTTTCGTTTAGAGCTAATGGAATAGTTTGTTGTATTTTACGCATACGATTAAAGACCAATGAGTCTTCAGCTGTATGTAATGGATCACAATAAGATAATGTTTTGAGCGAATCCAATCCAGAAATAATGATGTTTCGTTGGCTAGATACTGCTTCTATCAAATGCAATGGAACAGGCTCCATATCGACATGGGCTATGTCTTGAGCGTGTAAAGAGAATTGTAATCCCAATACACAAAAAGGCATTAACCACAAACGGTTTTTAATCATACGGTATTCTCGGTGTTTTTATGTAAACGTAAATTTTCCCCAAGTAGTATATTCACGTCAAAAAACTAAAAGAGTTTCGTAGAGGATTACTCTGCGAAACTCTTATTTCTTCCTTTTACCCTCTAATTTAGTTCTGGGGGTTATTGTTATTATTTGTGTTGTTGTTTTGGTTTTCACTAGGCTCTTCTCGTTGACCGTCCTTAAACTCCTTCACGCCACGACCTAGCCCACGCATTAATTCTGGAATTTTTTTGCCACCAAAAAGTAACAAAACCAAAACCACTATGATAATAATCTCTTGCGTCCCGATAAATAATAATCCCGATGTATACATAGTTTTAACATTCTTAGCGTTGCTTTCATTATCAACGCATTACAAATATATAATTAAAATCCTGAATTTCCTGTAACTATTTTGCTAACCACGAAACTGGGTTCATTGCAGTCTGTCCCTGGAAGACACCAAAGTTCACAATCGAATACCCTGCATCCGGATCCTCACCTGCCGTTCCAATTTGTTGTCCTCTTCCTACTTTCTGCCCACGCCTTACAGACACACTCTTCAGATTGGAATACGAGGTGAAATATTCCCCGTGCTTTATCACCACAAAACTTCCAATTACCTGCACTACATCTCCTTCGAAGACTGCTTTCACCGGCGCGTTATCAGCCGTCCGAATGGCCACATCAGAGTTATCGATACGCACATTCCGTTCTACCGTTTCGAAACCAAAGTTCCGCACAACATTTCCTTGTGACACTGGCCAAGGTAGTCGTCCGCGATTAGATTTGAAATCTGCAGATAGTTTTGCTGCTTCCGGTGTAGAGCGAAGGACTTCACTATCTGATTTCCGCGGCGTCGATTTCTCCACTTCTTCTACGGTTTTACCTGTCCGTTTGGCCTCTGCCTCTGCAGCCTTTCTCCGTGCTTCTTCTGCTAGTTTACGCTGTGCTTCGATTTCCCGACGGATCGCCGCTTGAATCATCGCATCAATACGTTTTTTCTCTTGCTGTTTCTGGCTGAGCTGTCCTCTATAGGTAGATTCTTCTTTTTGCAATTGGCTAAGTTCTTTTGCATGTGCAGATCGGTCCTTAGCAATAATCGCTTTCTCTGCTTCCTGTTCTTTCAAAAGTTTATTTTGCATTTCACGATCTCTCTCCAATTGTGCAATTTTCAACTCAATCTCCTTTTTAGTAGCCTCAATTTCAGCAGCTTTTATCTTACGTGCGTCATTAAACTGTTGTAAATATTTCACGCGTTTAAAAGCTTGGTTAAAATCTTTCGAAGCAAAAATAAACATGAGTTTATTATACCCGTTTTTATTACGGAAAGCAAAGAGAATCATTTTCTCATAATCCTTCCGCATCTTTTCCAACTCGGCTTTTAACTCATTAACAGCCTTCGTATTCTTTTGGATATTGTTATTAATAATCCGTAATTCTGAACTTATCGTCTTGATTTTATCTTCCCGTAGATTTAGTTGTCGACTTAACGCATTCACCTCTTTTTGAGAAAGTAACTTTTCTTGTGTTTTGGCACGCACAATTTTCATTAACTCCGCAATCTCTGCATCTATCTTCTCTCGTTGCTTTTTTAATTCAGCGCTACTTTGAGCAGAAACCAGTCCTACCCCGACACTGCAAATAAACAAGAAACTAAATAGTATTTTTTTTATATCCATGAACCGTTTTTCTCTTTTTTTCGGCAAAAATAAGCCTACAAAAATAAAGATTATTTTGCGCTTTTATGATGATCGTCCCTAATTTATTACTTTATATCGACTAGGAACAGAAAAAGGCATTTCGATATGTTCATTAAAAGAGACACGATTATATCCTAATCGTGCTTTCAGCGAAACGTCTTCTCCTACGATATTTAACGCGATATCTTGCGGAAAATTATAGCCGTCCGTTTTTACATAGTCTCCATAAAAAGCCTCAAGATTGTTTCCTCCTCCTACTTCTTGTAAGATGAAATGGAAAGGTCTATTTTCCTTATTGATACGGTATTGATAGGATAATTGTTCTTTAATCCCGACAACAATAAGCTCATCCACAGCACTGGCTACCTGCACATCGGTCGCACGCAACAAGTTCGAAGACACATTCGCCATTAACAAATCTTGGAGCGTCGCAAATGTAATACCGCGGTTCGTATAATTGTATATATAAGAAAAAGGTTTCGCGATATACTCCCCCGGCAATTTATTAAGTATTTTAACACTGTCAGGCGTTATGAAGATACGAGCCACCTCAATACCTAATGTGGCCGTGACGGACATCCAGATAGCCTTATCTCTTTCTATCCGTACATTCAACGTAATGTCCTGTGTATTTTTACCCATCTCGATTTTTGTTTTTGCTCGTCCGGAGAATGTATAAAAATCCAAATTATTCATTTCGAAAGTCTTGATACTCGCTGCATTCGCCGCACTAATTTCTGCTGGCGTATCATGCGATGGCATAGCTATTTTTCGCTTTGTTTTACAAGAAGTAAACACTAACGTCCCGACTATTACCAACAAAATTATTCTACTCCACATAACTTTTTGTTGCTATTTTCGACTTCAATTTTTCTACATCGATATCACTCCCATCACTCACCGCCAAAGCTCTTTCCCATTGCTTCAATGCATCTTTACTGTTTCCTGATTTAAATAAGATATCGCCATAATGCTCATACAGCACTGCCGATGGAGACGATCCGCGAACTGCTTTTTCTATCCATTTTAACGCTTCTTTATAATTCTCTTGCTGGAAAAGTACCCATGCATATGTATCCTGAAAAGTAGCAGATGCTGGTTCCAGTTCGTTGGATTGTCGAGAAAGCTTTTCGGCCAAATCGAGCTTCTCTTTGCGTTCAGCCAGATAATACGCATAGTTATTCATAGCCGTAGCATTTGTACTGTCTAATTTTATAGCCTCTTCATAAGCCACATCCGAAACATCCGCCAACTCTAATTTATGATATAAATCGCCAAGGCCTGCGTAGATGAGCGATTGTAAATATGTATTATCTTCTCCGCTATTATCCAACGCAGCTTCCATCAATTTACGAGCATTCTCCCCATCATCTTTCACCATATACGCCAACCCCGTAAAATACAACAACATCGGATTATTTGGATTGGCATCTAATGCTTCTAAACCGTGATCAACAGCTTGATCCACCTCATTAAGTGCCATTTCCACGTTCATCAACATACGCCATGCATCGACGTGTGCACGATTAATGCCTACAGCCGTTAGAAACAAAGACCGAGCTTCCTGCAAATTCCCTCTACGCCAAAGCACATCACCTTTCGCTACATGACTATCGGCAATTCGCGGATGCTTCAACACCAATATATTTGCCAACCCCTGAATCTGTTCCAGTGTAAATCCCGATTTGCCACGCAACAATGTAAACATGACACGATGCTTATCCATATAGTTGACATCCATCGATTCGAAAGCTTTTCGTAACGACTCCAAAGCTTGCTTACCTCTTTTGCCTGCGGTATAGGCATCTGCAAGATCTAGATATAATAATGGATCGTTCGTATTTTTTAACCCTTTCTCTAAGATCTGTATGGCTTGCCTTGTTGCATTTTTATCCATGTAGATGAATCCCAACGTACTGTACACCTGGCGGAGCCCCGAATTGTCCTGCATTCGAACCAATAATATTTTTTCCGCTTCCTGTTTTCTGTCCAGATCGACCAGCATTTCTGCTTTCATGACATCCAAGGTATCGGAATCTCCAAATTTTGCCACCGCATCATCATACACCTGTAAAGCCTCTTCTGATTTTTTGGATGCGTGAAGTAATAACATTTTCTCCCGATAAAGTGACTCGTTGTCAGGGAGCGCTTCAATAGCGCGATCAACTACCGGAACTGCAGCTGCCAGATCTCCTTTGCTTTTATGGAGTTCGACCAGATAGTTGGCATATAACATATTTTTAGGCTCTATCTCCCATGCTTTCTCTACGATAGGTATAGCCATATCAAAATTACGGGCCTGTCCGTATAAAAGCGCTTTCGCATAATACACTTCTGCCGCATCGGGATATTTGGCGATAATATCATCCAGTTTCTCTATCGCTCCTACAAAATCCCCCGTACGTAATCTTCCTTCTACATCAACTAACAATTGCTTATAAGGCTTATCGCCTTCCTGCTCTTGCGCATAAATATTTTCTATGCAAAACAATCCGAAGATGGTAAGTAATCCTATACAAGCTATTTTTTTCAACATATTCATCCCTTTTCTTTCTTATTTTATTCGTGGGAACAAAGCCCACCTTATAAAGATGACAAAAAAAAGTAAAAGTTTAGTGTTTGTATCTTA
The DNA here is from genome assembly GCF_004208525.1 of Sphingobacterium corticibacterium. Classification (GTDB taxonomy): domain Bacteria; phylum Bacteroidota; class Bacteroidia; order Sphingobacteriales; family Sphingobacteriaceae; genus Sphingobacterium; species Sphingobacterium corticibacterium. The sequence continues at coordinate 287,035 of NZ_SGIT01000002.1, forward strand.
AAATAGGTTAAATTTTGAATTTTCATACTTTTTCGTTCGCTGTCATTTTTACACACTAACTATTCTTTAGATTTTTTCTTTACAAAATATTTTATTTAGATTTGGCCAAGTAACTAATTTAAATCTGATGTACAGATCGCCTTTTACCGATGAAAAAGACCTGTTAAACAAGGTGCAGAACGGAGATAGATTGGCTTTTGAAATCATTTATCATCGTTATAAAGGCTTGCTTTATGTACATGCTTCTAGACACTTACGAAATCAAGAAGAGGCAAAAGATATCGTACACGATATCTTTTCAAATTTATGGCAGAACAGAACAACATTATACATACAAGATAGCTTGACGGCTTATCTCTATCAGGCTGTACGGAACGGCGTCATCAACCAACAACTCAAAAGTCAACGAGCAGACGAATACATCAACTCTTTACAGGGATTTATTGAACATGTCCAAATGGACACTGACCATCGCGTCAGAGAAAAAATGCTTATGGAGCTTATTGAACAAGAGATAGCTTCTTTACCTCCCAAAATGCGATCCGTATTTGAACTTAGCCGAAAAGAAGGCCTCTCTCACAAAGAAATCGCCGAACAGCTCCATATCAGTGAGCAAAGTGTCCGTAGCCATGTAAAAGGTGCGCTCAAAATCCTGCGTTTACGACTTGGCCTCCTTTTCATACTCCTCTACTTTACGGGATTTTAAAAATAATTCATTTTTTTTACCCCCATACACTCGTTTCGATTGTCTCTTCTTGTATATAAGCCGAAAACAGGGAGAAACAATTGAAAGAACAACAACATGCTAAAGATATTCTGCGTCGTTATGTAAATGATCAATGTACCGAAGAAGAGCGGATATGGGTTGAAGAGTGGTATAGAAAACATTACGATACGGAATTCAAAATTGATTCGAAGTTGGCTGAAGAGCATCTTGCGGATGTGTGGCAGTTACTTGATAGTGAAGTGCAGCGTAAAAAGATATGGACTTTGCGTAAAATAGCAGTAGCTGCAGCGTCGGTAATCCTTCTCGTTGGTATCGGCTTTCTTGTAAATAAATCGACAAAGTCTTCTACACATCACATCGCGCATTCATCCCAAGAAGCTCCAATACAGGCTGGTCGTGATCAAGCGTTGCTTACTCTTGCAGACGGTCGCACCATCCATCTGGATAGTATAGCTGTAGGCGATCATCTCTCCGAAAATGGCATTACCATCACTAAAATGGATGACGGCACATTGACATATGCTATAAAAGAGGTTCTTGGCCACACAACCGAGCAGATATACAATACCATTTCCACTCCTCGCGGAGGACAATATAAGGTTGTCCTACCGGACAATTCCATCGTGTGGCTCAATGCCGCTTCCTCTCTTCGGTTTCCGATTGCCTTTACAGGGAATACACGTGAAGTAGAGCTCGTTGGCGAGGGGTATTTTGAGGTCGCCCATCATAAACAAAAACCTTTTATCGTTACATCCACAGATCAGCAAACCATCGTCAAAGGAACCAAATTTAATATTACGTCCTATCCAGATGATGTCAAAAAAACGACTACGTTGCTAGAGGGATCGGTGTTGGTGAAAAAAACATCCGATATGGGACATGATGATCTATTGCTTCAACCTAATGAACAAGTAGTATTACAGCATAACCGCTTTACTAAATCACATGTTAACGCTGCTGATGCTATCTCTTGGAAAAACGGGAAGTTTGTGTTTAACGATACACCTTTAAAGAATATCATGCAACAACTTGCACGTTGGTATGATGTGGAGATTGTTTATTTGGAATCTACAGAAGGAATTACTTTCACTGGCTCCATATCTCGATTCGATGACATACAAGATGTATTACGTAAGATATCACTCACCGAAAGCGTACAATTTCAAACAAAAGAAAGGAGGATTATGGTACGACGCTAACGCCAATCTGTGGAGTATCCCAAAATGAAAACCGGATTCCGATTGCAGCGGAACCCGGCGAAAATCATTAGGGAGTCGCAGATCAAATCTTATAATAAGGACATAAAATATATTGCTAACCCTAAAATTCAATTCAAATATATGAATTTTTACAACCATGTTATTGTATGGAGGGGATTTATACACACAATAACATTTAGAAGAATGATGATGAGAATACAGCTCGTATTACTATCTCTTTTTTTAATCATACAAATACATGCCAACGACCTGAAGGCACAAAGATTGACATTGAATGCCAACCAAATGTCGTTGGAAAATGTACTAAAAGAGGTAACAAAACAGACCGCTTATGATTTTCTGTACAATCCGGATTTGCTAATAAAACATGCTGTACCGGTAACGCTAAGCCAGATAAACAAACCGTTGGAAGACGTGCTCGAGTACATTTTCAAAGGACAACCACGTCTCACTTATACCGTGGATCAGAAAACGGTTATTATTCGACCAAAAAAAGAAACAGCGACACCTATCAGCACAACAAACACAGCCACATTGCAAGCGGTTATTCGCGGCCGTGTGATCAACGAACAAGGTGAACCAATGTCAGATGTGACTGTGCAATTCCAAGGGACGACAAGGGGAACCAAGACAAATGAACAGGGATTGTACGACATCGAAATTATCGGAAATAACACGACCTTAGTCTTCAGTTATGTAGGTTATACCACAGAAGAAGTTTCCATTGCCGGGAAACAGGAAATAAATGTGGTATTGAAAATACAGGACGCCAACCTAGATGAAGTTGTCGTGGTTGGATATGGCACACAGAAAAGAAGCGACGTAACAGGTGCCATTGTATCCATCAGACCACAAGAACTCGAAAATATGCCCTACTCCAATGTGGTGCAATCGTTACAAGGCAAGCTTCCGGGGGTGAACATCACCAACACCGGAACCAGTGCCGAAGGAGATACCCGGCTACGGGTACGCGCACAGAATTCGATCAACGCCGATGCCGGACCATTGATCGTATTGGACGGTATCCAGTTCGAAGGATTCCTTTCGGAAATCAGTCCGAACGATATCGAATCGATCGAAGTACTAAAGGACGCTTCTTCTGCCGCGATCTATGGGGCACGTGGAGCTAATGGTGTCATGTTGATCACCACTAAGCGGGGCCTTGCAGGTAAAACCCGTATCGCGCTGGAATCCATGTTCAGCACCAGCAACATCATCAACCGGCCGGATATGATGGATGCTACACAGTTTTATAATTTCAAACAACAGCGCATGGGGTTCGTCAGTTCGTTTGAGGAACAGCAATACCAAAACGGCGTGAATACCGATTGGCTGGACTATGCGACACAGACCGGCTTTAAACAGGATCACAACCTATCCATTTCGGGTGGAGCGGAAAAAACAAAGTTTTTTATCGCCGGAAATGCTTCCCGAACCGATGGTGTCGCCCGTAATGACGTATACAATCGTTATGCATTGCGGATCAATATGGATACCGAGATCACCCCGTGGCTAACGTTCGGTACAGCATCTACCATAGGCTATTACGATCGTCCCGGTGAGGGAGCCAATATCAGCAACGCCAGCCGGATGAATCCGCTGACAGCACCCTATGACGAGGACGGAAACTTGAATTTCCAACCCAATCCGGACGACTTGAACATTGTAAGTCCATTGGAAGGATTAAACATCCAAAAAGAAGATGTAGCCAGACGGATATTGACCAACAACTACATTCAGGTCGATTTCCCCTTTGTCGAAGGGCTTTCGTTCAAGACGTTGACGGGCTACAATTACCGAACCAGGCTAATCGAACAATACAGTTCTGCCTCCAACACGCTACGAGGCAGCCAGGTGGGTGGCTCTGCAACGGTAAACAATCAAAACCGAGAAGAATGGTCCATTGAAAACATCCTAAGTTATACGCGGGATTTCGGGCCGCATAATATCTTCCTAACTGGGGTCTATACCGCCCGGGCGTACGAAACGAAGTTTCACGACAATTCCGGTGTAGGGTTTCCGGGCGATCACATGTCGTACTACCAATTCAGGTTGGCCACCACCCTGACCCCATCGGATCAATATACCAAAGAATCTTCCTTATCACAAATGTTTCGTGCGAACTACAGCTACGACAGCAGGTATCTGTTTACCTTCACGGTGCGCCGCGATGGCTTTTCCGCTTTTGGCGCGAACAACAAATACAGCGTCTTTCCTTCTGCAGCTGTTGGGTGGAATATGGAACGGGAATCTTTTATGCAATCCCTCACTTGGCTAAATCGCTCGAAGCTGCGGCTTTCGCTGGGCGAAAGCGGCAACCAGGCCATCAGTGCCTATTCGTCAATGCCGACCATGGCCAACCAATATTACCTGGATAACGCTGGCGACCCATTGATCGGCTTCTATCCTAACCAGCTGGCCGATCCCACCCTTAGTTGGGAAACCACGCGCCAGCTCAATATCGGATGGGATTTCGCCCTACTCAAAAATCGGTTATCCGGAACTGTGGACGCCTATTTTTCCAATACCCGGTCCTTGTTACTGAACAAACAAATCCCTCAAATCAACGGCGTGACTACCATCCGGCAGAACATTGGTCAGACAAAGAGTAACGGTATTGAGGTGGCGTTATCTTCAATCAATGTACAAAGCGATAACTTCTCTTGGCAAACCAATGCCAACTTTACCTACGCCAAAAACGAAATTGTAGACGTCGGATTGTTTGATGAAGCAGGGAATCCGTTGGATAACGTGGCCAGCAGTTGGTTTATCGGCAAGCCAATAGGTGTCATTTATACCTATGGGTTTGACGGGATATGGCAGGAAACCGACGATATACTCAACTCGCACATGCCCACGGCAAGACCAGGCGATGTTCGGGTAAAGGACTACAACAACGACGGTGCCATCACGGTGGATGACCGGCATATAATCGGCCAGAACTTCCCGAAATACACGATTGGCTTCACCAACACGTTCGCTTACAGGGATCTCTCGCTAAGCTTCTTCATCTATGCATCTCAGGGGGCTACTCGTTATACCGAACATATGAATACCTACTTCAATGGATCAACAACCATCCGTCAACGGGAATGGTGGACACCGGAAAATAAAATCAACACTTACCCCGCGAATCGGGACGATTCCAACCCCTATGGCCTCAATTATTTCGGGAAGACGAACGACGCTTCGTTTATTCGCTTGAGCGATATTTCGCTGGCGTATAAACTGCCCCTATCGATTACCAATAAAATACATGTAGATCGTCTAGAACTTTTTAACAACGTGAAAAATGTACTAACGTTAACTCGTTACATAGGGATGGATCCCGAATACGAATCTGACTTCGGCATTCCGCAAATACGAACATTTCTTTTCGGTGCGCGAATCGGATTTTAATCATTTCAATCACACCCAATCATGAAAACATACGCATACAAGCTATTCATACTACTGACACTGACCGTATTACTGGTCGGATGCAGCGACAGCTTTCTTGACGAAGTTGCAAAAGACGAGACTTACGCAGATAACCTCTATACCGACCTGAACGGCTTTAAACTGGCCAAAAACGCACTGCTCCATTTCCCAAGGCAGGAACGCATGGAGCCCATTCAATCCGCCGAGTTAGGTGTAATATGGAAAATCGGCACGGACATCGGCTGGGCAAATACAGAACTTTCGTGGACGAGAGGCCTCAATCAATATACGACAGCCGACCTAAACGGAATGATGCAATTTTTAAATGGTGACACCGAAGGAAGACCAGGAATATTCCTCATCCTGTACAGATGTATCAGTTCCGCCAATTTACTGATTGCCCGTTCGGACAACCCCGAGGTCGATTGGCAAGGGGGAAATGAAGTGGAAAACGAGGCAAATAAGAATGAAATGGTCGCCCATGCCAGGCTCATCCGTGCGTGGGCCTATCGTCATCTGGTCATGACGTTCGGACCCGTTCCGATCAATACGACCGAAATCACCGGAGAGAATTACCGGGACGATTGGCAACGGGATCCGGTAGAAAGCATCCAAGCCTTAATTGAAGAGGATCTGCTTTTTGCAGAACAATGGTTGCCAGATAATTCCAACGATGTCGCTCGGTTGTCAAAGGCGATTGCGCAGCATTATCTCGCTGAATTGTATCTTTGGCAAAATAAACCCGAACAGGCAGAGGCCAAGGCTAGGGCAGTAGTTGATAACCCAAACTACCGATTGATTACCGAGCGCTACGGCGTCCGCAGAAACGAGCCAGGATGCGCGTTTATGGATCAATTCTATGACGGCAACATCCTACCCAGCCAGGGCAATACCGAAGCTCTTTGGGTATTTCCAAATTCCGATGTCGACAATATCCTGGGGGCGTACGGCAATACGATGCGTCGCACGTGGGTCTCGGCATACAACAACCGAAACATCGAGTATTCGCCTGAGTATGGCGGAAGGGGTATCGGGCGTGCCGCAATTACGGCTTGGGTATTTTCTATATATGAGTCGTCGGACGATCGGTTTAGCGAACATGCTATTCGGAAAAGCTATGTGGATCGGGATGGAAATACCATCATGTGCCACATGTCTGCATCTCAAATGACAACCAATAACCACATTTGGGCTAGTACCCGAAAATGGGATTGGACGTACGATAATCCTTCGCGGTATGGAGAGAGCTATTCCTATGCTGACCAGACCTATCTGCGATTGGCGGACACCTACCTGTTACTTGCCGAAGCACTACATATGCAAGGAAATAATAGTGAGAGTAATGGTGCCGCATTTTTCATCAACCAAGTGCGCCAACGCGCCAATGCAACGCCTGTTTCCACGGGCGACGTTACATTGGATTATATCCTTGACGAAAGAGCCCGCGAGCTTGTGACGGAAGAACCGCGTCGGGAAACACTCATGCGTACCGGTAAATTGATCGAGCGGACACGATTGTACAACCCGATTGCATCTGGTCAGCGCGACGGTGGTACAGGCATTCAATCGTTCCATACGCTCTTGCCGTTCCCACAGCGAATCATTGACGCCAATACCGGGCATCCACTTAAACAGAATCCTGGGTATAACTAATAGAAACCTAAACGATGAAACCGAGATGTAAATAAGCATTGACAAACCAGGCAGTAATTATATACTCGAGCTCTCATCAGCCATAAGAAAAAAATAAATAGATGAAAACGATACTATATCTAACATTTTTTTTGACCGCCTTTACCACATGTAAAGTCGAAAAATTTGAATCAGACAACCGTATTTCCGGCTACCCTGAAGCAGCTATTGAAACACTACGTGAGGCTCCATACCCCATGGGAGCAGCCATCACAATGGGCGCGCTGCGCGATAACGAAACCTACCGTCAAACGGTAATTAAAGAAATGAGCAGCATCACAGCCGAAAATGCCATGAAAATGAATTTCATCAGCACAGGCCGTGGGGAATACTTCTGGGACGATGCCGACTATTTGGTTGATTTTGCAGTACAAAACGACATCCGGATACATGGCCACACGTTACTGTGGTACCGACATACACCAGATTGGGTCAGCGGATTTTCGGGAACCAAAGAAGAATGGATAGCGATTATGCGTGAATATATTCAGACCGTAGTAGGTCGCTACCGAGGGAAAATCGCCTCCTGGGATGTCCTCAATGAAATCATCCTGGATGACGGTTCCTTACGCCCTTCGGTTTGGTTGACCAATATTGGCCAGGAGTACATTGGCTTAGCTTACCAGTTTGCACACGAAGCTGATCCCGACGCACTGCTTTTCTACAATGATTATGGGCATGAATACAGCCACAACCGTCGGTTAGCAACCAAACAATTGGCAGACAGCTTGGTGGATGCCGGTGTTCCTATCCATGGCATCGGACTGCAAATGCATACCAACACCAACCGGTCGATCAACGATCTGCGGTATGCCATCATGTCCGCGGCCACAACCAAACTGTTGATACATGTGTCAGAGCTCGATGTTGCAGTAAACCCGGATCAAAATCCTAACGCGACATTTACAGAGGCTTTAGCGATCCGGCAACAGGAGGCTTATCGGGCGGTAGCCCAGGCCATGTTGGATTTGCCGGAAGAACAGCAGTTCGGCATTACTTTTTGGGGAGTATCTGATGCCAATTCGTTCATGCGGGATAATCCGGATTGGCCATTGGTTTTCGACAGCAACTATCAACGGAAAACAGCCTATCGAGGACTTTTGCAAGGAATTTACCGAAAAGGCGATAAAATGGTACCCGTATCTCTTGACCAAGCATCACTGAATTTGTTTTCGGATGCCCAAGTGGAAATAGCCATTTCGGGGGGGATGTCACCGTATGTTGTAAGCGAAAATTCCAACCCGGCGGCAGCAACGGCTGTTATTAAAGGAACTAAACTTGTCATAACGGGTACAACAGAAGGAACAACAAACATTGCCATCACAGGAGAAGACGGAAGCAGTGCCCAGCTACTGGTAACAGTAAAGAGGACGCCAAATCTGATTACTTTTGAACAATTGAAAGCTAACTTATCATCACAAGAATCTATTATTTTACCTGATGACATTAAAATCAAAGGCATCGTTATCTCGGATAATAAAAGCAGAAATATTGACAATAAAACTATTGTATTACAAGAAGATAACAACAAAGGGGGGCTTTTTATAGAGATGACAGGAGAAGCCGATTTGAATATAGGAGATGAAGTAGAAGTGATTGTATCACAACGTACGCTGGCGAAGGTATATGATGAGTTTACATTAAAGGATATTCCGACGGATCATATTCAAAAACTGGGAGACAAAATCATTATACCTAATGAAACAACTATCGACCAGATACTTGCCAACAAAAAAGATTGGACAGGTACATTGGTAAAATTAGGTAGCGGCAGTTTTTCGGGAGGAAATGGGAAGTATACCGGGATATTGGAATATACCAATGCAAGTGGTGCCGTTAAATCAATGATACGACAAAACGCGACTTTTGCAGGTAATGATTATCCGGAACAGGTTGACAACCTCATCGGTATCATACGAAGTGAAGGAGGTGATATCAGATTGGATATTCGGAATACCGACGACGTCATGGGGAAAGTAAGGCCGCACACCTTTATTTTAGATAATTTTGAAAGTGGGGTGAAGGATATCAAATTTAGAGGAGGACCGGATGCTGCCGTTGTAGAAGTGGTGAACAACCCCTTGAAATCGGGCTTAAATACCAGTGATAAAGTGCTCATGGTAACAAAGAGCTTTGCAAGCCAGCAATTAAATATTTATATTAGAAGAGCGAGCAATCCAACCGTGGATATATCCGACGAGGTATGGGGGAAGAATTTCAACCGTGTCAGGTTTATGTATTACAACCCGATTACCTCCGGAAGGTTTGTTAGCTGGAAGTATAATGGACAAGATCCGACACTCAATATTACGCCTCAACCGGAATTTGGTGTTTGGTCTTACGTAGATATAGCCGTGACACCAAATCAGATGGATGCCCTTACGTCAATACATTTACGTTTAAATGACGGAGGAAATAGCGATAATGATGTCGTCTATATAGATAATATTGAATTTTATAACGCAGAGCTTATGGAAGAATGGATGGGGCAATAAGAATAACTAAATTAAATATGAAAAAACTATTTGTGCCGGCAATAGCCTCAGGACTATTATCAATTATGATTTTATGTTCCTTTACCTGGAAACCGCTTACTCCCGAAACAATCGGCATGGTATCTTATACCTATCGGAAGAGTTTACAGAAAGATATGGCTGCAACTCTTGATACGATCAAGTCCCTAGGTGTTGTGGATATGGAGTTTTCTAACCTATTCGGTAAAACTGCCGGGGAAATACGTAAGCTACTTGACGAAAGAGGAATGTATTGTTCGTCTTTCGGCGTCGGCTATGATGATTTGACCAATAAAACAAGAGAGGTAGGCGAGAATGCCCGGATATTAGGTGCGAAATACGTACGAGTCGCTTGGATATCCCACAACGCGCCATTTTCTATTGAAGATGCTCAAAAAGCGGTGAAAGATTTCAATACAGCGGGGAAAATATTGAAGGATGAGTTTGATATTACGTTCTGTTACCATAACCACGGATACGAGTTTCATCCGTATGAAAACGGGACCATTTTTGATTATATCATGAAAAACACAAACCCTGAATATGTTAGCTTCGAACTGGATATATTTTGGGCATTCTTTCCGGGAGCAGATCCGATACAACTGTTAGAGAACTACGGAAAAAGATTCAAGTTAATGCATCTGAAGGATCTAAAAAAAGGGGTTACTGGAAATTTATCGGGGGGAACGGATGTGAAAAATGGCGTAGCATTGGGAACCGGGCAGTTGGATCTACCTGCTATCTTGAAGGCAGCAGAACAATCTGCTATTGAACATTATTATATTGAAGATGAAAGTCCGATTTATTACAAACAGGTACCTCAGTCTATTGCTTATTTAAACGACATTCTTCAGAAATAACAGGATTTTTTCTGTGTAACAAGGATAAAAACTGTAAAGTGTTTGCAAAAAACGCTTTACAGTTCCTTCGGGATCGAATCACGTTTTCGTAATATAAAATCCCCGACACAAAAATGTATCGGGGATTTCCTTATTTTAAACACTAAAATTACGCGCCTAACTGTACACGTTTAAACGCTGTAACAGTCAATCCTTTCGATACAGAATCTAAGAATTGAGCAATATTTTTAGAAGAATCTTTCACAAATTCCTGGTTCAACAATGTTGTGTCTTTGAAGAATTTGTTCAATTTCCCTTGTGCAATTTTCTCTGCCATCTCAGCAGGCTTTCCTTCAGCAATTATTTGCTCTTTTGCAATGGCAATTTCACGATCAATTGTTTCTTGATCTACACCATCTTTATCAATAGCAATAGGATTCATAGCAGCAATTTGCATCGCCACATCTTTACCAGCTTCATCAGCACTAGCCGCATCCGCAGAAAGACCAACCAATACCCCTAGACGGTAATTTCCGTGGATATACGCAACAACTTTTTCCGCAGAAACAGCTTCATATTTAGAAACATCAATTTTCTCACCGATTACACCTGTTTGCTCGATTAAAGCATCGGCAATTTTCTTACCGTCCAATTCTAGATCTTTTAGTTCTTCTACGGAAGTAGGACCATTTTGCAATGCAACGTCAGCAATTTTTTCTGCGAAAGCGACGAAGTCTGCATTTTTTGCGACGAAATCTGTCTCACAGTTTACTTCTACGACGATGCCTGATTTACCATCAGCAGAAGCTTTAGCGATAACAACACCTTCGTTAGAATCACGGTCCTGACGACTAGCTGCTACCTTAGCACCTTTTTTACGCAAGTAGTCGATAGCCGCTTCGAAATCACCGTTTGATTCTACTAATGCTTTTTTACAATCCATCATACCAGCGCCAGTTTGTTGACGCAATTTGTTTACATCTGATGCAGAAATTTGTACTGACATGTTTTTATTTCTTTAATAAATTTTACGATTCGATAGCCTGACAAGTATAACATATACATGCAACACAGGCATTAAACTTTTGTTAAATAATAAAAAACCGGACAAACTTATGTAGACTCCGCGAAGCAAGGCTTCATAAAGGCTAACACTTGTTTATCCGGCTTCCACACGGAGAGGAATATTATTCTCCGTCTTTTGCTTTACGAGGACGTTTTCCAGTGTTAGCTTCTTCAGCTTCACCGTTATCTATTGCAGCTTTAGCAGCTACAGCTTCTTTTTCAGCCTCTTCTTCTTTATCGCGTTTGCGTTCTTCCAAGCCTTCTTGAATAGCTTTTCCTATAATTCCCGCGATCAAGCTAATTGATTTTGTAGCATCATCATTTGCCGGAATAGGAAAATCGATATTGGAAGGATCAGAGTTGGTATCTACCATTGCGAACGTAGGAATATTCAACTTAATTGCTTCCGAAACTGCGATATGTTCTTTTTTCACATCGATGATAAACAAAGCAGCAGGTAGACGGTTCAAATCAGCGATACCTCCTAAAAGGCTCTCTAACTTCACGCGCTCGCGTTGAATCATCAACTTCTCCTTTTTAGACAATACAGCATATGTACCGTCTTTTTGCATTTTGTCAATGTTAGACATTTTCTTGATAGACTTACGCACTGTTGCAAAGTTTGTAAGCATACCACCCAACCATCTTTCCGTAACGAAAGGCATGTTTACCGCTTTCGCCTGCTCAGAGATGATTTCTTTTGCTTGTTTTTTCGTTGCTACGAATAGCACTTTACGACCCGATTTCACGATTTGTTTGATAGCTGAAGCAGCTTCTTCTAATTTCGTTAAGGTTTTATTCAAGTCGATAATGTGGATACCGTTGCGTTCCATGAAAATGTACTTAGCCATTTTCGGATCCCACTTACGAGTAAGGTGACCAAAGTGAACACCTGCATCCAATAGTTCTTGATATGTTGTTCTTGCCATTTTTTGATCCTCCTTTGATTAACGTTTACTGAATTGGAATCTTCTACGTGCTTTACGACGTCCTGGTTTTTTACGCTCAACCATACGGTCATCACGTGTCATTAAACCTTTAGCACGCAAAGCTGGTTTTACTTCTGGGTCAAGTTCCACTAAAGCTTTAGCTATTGCTAAACGTACTGCTTCAGCCTGTCCTTTAACACCACCCCCATTTACGTTAACTTTCACATCAAAATTTCCTGCAGCACCCGCTACCTCAATAGATTGCGTAACGATGTATTGCAATGGCAATGTTGGGAAATATTCTTTATAATCTTTACCATTTACGGTAATGTTTCCGCCACCAGCAGATAAGTAAATGCGGGCAACAGCTGTTTTTCTTCTTCCTGAAGTATTCGTTGTTGACATATTTGCTCTCCTTAAAATTTAACTGGTTTCGGTTTTTGGGCCTCATGTTTGTGCTCTGTTCCTGCATAAACAAAAAGGTTTTTGAATAATTGACGACCTAAACGGTTTTTAGGTAACATCCCGCGAACTGCTTTTTCAACAAGACGCTCTGGGTGTTTAGCCAACAACTCTTTTGGAGAGATAAAGCGCTGACCACCCGGGTAGCCTGTGTAGCGTACGTACACTTTGTCGCTTAATTTGTTCCCAGTCAACTTAACTTTGTCTGCGTTGATAACAATAACGTTATCTCCACAGTCTACGTGTGGGGTGAACTCCGGCTTATGCTTACCACGAATCACTTTCGCAATCTGGCTTGCTAAGCGCCCCAAAATCTCTCCTTCAGCGTCAACAACAATCCACTCCTTGTTAACGGTGTTTTTGTTGGCAGAGACAGTTTTGTAACTTAACGTATTCACTTGCTTTTGCTTAAATAAAATAATTAATAAAATGTTCTATTCCCTTGTAATCTCTACAATAAGGTCTGCAAAGGTACAATAATGAATTTGAAAATACAAAACATTTTATCTAAGTTTGAGAAACCTAATAGATAGCATATGCGCATGAAGTATCTCCTGATGATTATAGTATTGTTGAGTAGCCTAGCTGAGGTACAGGCGCAACAAATCATCCCATCGTCCAAACTTACTATTCAAGGCCGAGCATTTCCAGAAAGCCCTGCTTTCCATCGAATTGACACCGCAAAATATGCCAATCTCCCAATTACCGTAAAGCAACTATACACCCATGCTGCAGGCCTGTTTATCACATTCCGCACGAATAGCACAAAGCTTTCCATCGACTGGGAAACGGCGGATGCAGCGCTAGGCAACAACTCTACCCCGATCATGTCCCGTGGCTTTGATGCTTATGTCAAAGAACCTGATGGCTGGCGTTTTGCTGGTGTAGCACGTCCAAACTTGAAGAAGGCGGAGAGTAGCTATACCATAGTGGAAAATATGGAGAAAACCGAAAAAGAATTCCTCCTTTACTTTCCGCTTTATAAGGAACTTCGTTCGTTTCAGTTGCGTATAGACGAGGAAGCCAACTTTTCGCCCACCGTACAGCAATTCCATAAAAAAATAATTGTTTACGGTTCTAGTATTGTACATGGGGCATCGGCAAGTCGCCCGGGCCTCGCGTACCCGGCGAAGATCTCCCGTAATATGCACGCCGATGTCATTAACATGGGCGTAAGTGGAAATGCACGTATGGAAATCGCCGTTGCACAAATGATAAATGACATCCAAAATGTGGATCTCATCGTCATGGACTGCGTACCGAACTGTTCACCAGAACAGGTTACCGAACGTACTTTTGCTTTTGTACAGGAGCTTCGAAAAACACATCCGCAAACACCGATTCTAATGATGGAAAGTATCATTAGACAAATCGGAAATTACAACCTAGAGTGGAAGAAAAAGCGACATGAACAAAATGTCAATTTCAGAACGGAATACGACCGATTGTTGGCAGCAGGATATAAAAACCTTTTTTATCTTCCAGCTGATCACTTACTCGGCGACGATTATGAAGGTACGATAGATGGCACACACCCTACAGATGTAGGCTTCGAACGCATGGTAAAAATCATTCAACCTGAAATAGAAAAGATATTAAATTTCAGGTCAAAAATAGGTGAAAAATAAAGCGAATTATGTATTTTGTGACAGTATAGCGTCACACCATGAAATACAAACAAATTAATAACAATTCCATCAATCAGATTATGCTGATCATTATCATTGTATTGATATTGATCCTCGTTTTTAGTAATCTATTGTACTATCTACCTGGTTTTCTGGGAGCTATTACACTTTATATCTTGTTCCGTAAATCTTATTTTCATCTTACGGAAGTTCGTCGCTGGAAAAAATCGTTGGCCAGCATCTTTTTTATTGTATTATCGATCGTATTTATCGTCTTGCCCCTGTGGGCTTTAATAGATTATTTGATCGCACAGCTCAACAGCTTTTTAGGCAATCGCGAGGAGATCATTGAAAAATTTAACATGTTAAAGGAATACATGGCCGATAAGCCTCTCCTAAGGGATATCGACATGTCAGATGCCGCTTTATTAGCTTTTTTGCAAAACTTGACACGTTACGTACCTAGCATCTTAAACTCCGTTGCAGAGGTGGGCGTCAATATTATTGTCACGCTGTTTGTTTTATATTTCATGCAAGTACACGCAAAAAAGATGGAAATTACCATTTATCGCGCTATCCCCTTTAGCCGTATGAGCAAACAGGAGATATGGGATGAAGTAAACATGATGGTTCGCTCGAATGCACTAGGCATCCCTATACTTGGATTTTTTCAGGGAATCGTGGCAATGATAGGATACTGGATTTTCGGAGTCGAAAGCTACATCTTACTGGGACTATTGACGGGCATTGCATCGATTATTCCTATTTTAGGAACGATGACGATCTACGTTCCTATTTGTCTCATTGCTTTCGCAACAGGTTCTCTTGGCAACGCTATCGGACTAACGCTTTACTGTTTTTTCTTAGTAGGCGGAATCGACAATATTTTACGTTTCACCATTTTAAAAACCATCGGAAACGTTCCTCCCATGATTACGGTATTTGGTGTATTATTGGGCTTGAATCTCTTCGGCATGCTTGGTCTTATTTTTGGACCGTTGATTCTTTCTTCCATTGGCGTATTGGTAAAAGTATACAGCAATGAATACGGGAAAGGTATTATACGGGATTATACACACCGGCGTCGTATACCCTAACGATCAAAAACGGAGCGCTATATCGGTTTATCTTTACCAAATTATGGCGTGCGTACCAGCTTGTAAATTTCTCTCACTACCATCAGGTAGAATCAAAGTTGCACCGCTGTTTGCTGGTATCACAATATCTAGAAAGATTTTTTCGCCGCTTCTCCGCCAACTACTTTTTATTTCACCGTATGGGCCATCAAATCTGACACTAAAAGTATCTAATCCTTTCACAAAATGAGGCTGGAGAAGAATGTTCTTAAAACCCGGTGCATTCTCATCCGGTTTAATTCCGCCTAATGCCTTAAAAAACCATGCACCAATCTCTCCGAACATCATATGGTTATCGGAAATATCGCGAGTCGCATGTAGATCCCAGTTTTCTAAAAAGGTAGTTGCTCCCGCAGCAATCCAAGCCCCCCAGGACGGATAAGTATCACGCGATGCGAGCTGATAAGCTAAATCGGGATAACCATTTTCACTCAGCGCATTTAAGATCGCCTTTGCACCCAAAACGCCAACATCTATCTGGTTTCCATCAGCACGGACACGTTCTGACAAGCTTTTTGCCACAGCCTTAACCTTGTCGTCAGGAACAACGCCCCACATCAAAGCCATACTCAACTCTGTCTGTGTCCCCGAAGCATATAGTGCGCGTTCTTCATCGAAGTATTTGCTATTGATAGCGTCACGTACTTTACGCGCTAATGCCGTATATTTCAAATGGTCGTCGTCACGCCTCAACAACTTAGCAGCTTTTGCTAAAATTACAGCGTCTGTATAATAATAAATAGATGATGTTAGTTCTAACGATGACGTAGTTTTCACCGGAACCCAGTCCCCACGCCCCCAAGAAGTCAAACCGGCTGGACTTATCCATGTGACATAGTCTACATATCTTTTTATAGCGTCGTAATTATCTTTCAAGGGACGAAGATCTCCATAAAACAAATATAGGTTCCACGGGATGATGGCTATCGTACTTGTCCAATCTGTACCGTTAGCAGTACCATATCCCCATCCACCAGTGGGTATGATATCGGGTAAAACACCGTTGGGTTGTTGTTCGTCTCTATGATCAGCTAACCATTTTTCATACACAGTTATCCCGTCAAAATTATATAAAGCCGTCTCTATAGCAAAGTGCCCGTCTCCTGTCCATCCGTTCTTTTCTCGTTGCGGGCAGTCTGTCGGATAACCAAAAAGATTCGAAAGGTAAGAGTTGTTGTTAGCCCATGCAATACGGTTTATTAGCGAATCTGAAGAGGTGATATTCCCGATTGGCGGCACATCACTATGCATAAAATACCCCAGCAGATTGTCTTTCGTCAGATCAATCGGAGTCGAGGAGACTACTTCAATATAACGAAACCCCTTATAATTGAATTTTGGCATGAATGTATCCACACCTTTTCCACTCAAAATTACGATATCGGTTTGGAATGGATCTGTGTCATCCGTAGGGCGATAGTAGACATCAATATTCGACATATCTACGTGACCATTCTCTCGAAGACGTTCACCATGTATAAGTTTTATGACGGTACCTGCTTCTCCTTCGGCACTGAACTGCGTCACCCCAGCTATATTCCGTCCTAAGTCATAAAGATATGTCGAGTCATTCAACTTGCTGACCGATTGCGGAGATATTGCGTTCACATTCCGAATAGGATGAAGAGCTTGAGCAGTCACCAACGGAGCAGGAGCAGATCGATACATTACCTGCTGCCATTTACGATCATCAAAACCTACAGTATTCCACCCCACTTGTTCTAACCTAGCGTCATAATGTTCCGCCGTATATATATTATTCGATATAATCTCCCCTAGACTTGTTTTCCAATCTCGCTCAGACACGATGACCTCCGAACTACCGTCATCATATGTAATATGAAGATCCATACAAAATGCGGGTCGATTCCGCCAGGGAGCCTGGTCAAAATTCCACACGGCTTTAGCTTGATGGTTATACCAACCATTTCCTAAAATCACACCAACAGCATTTGCCCCCGATTGCAGTTCTTTCGTTATGTCATAGGTCACGTATAATATTCGTCTATCATAACGTGTATACATGGGATCAAGACGATGATCTCCTACGCGCTCCCCATTTAGCGAAACGTCATGTAACCCCGCAGTCGCTATATAAATCCGCGCATATTTCACGGTTTTTTTCACCATAAATTCTTTACGGAAGTAGGGCGCTTCCCGCTGATGGATGTCGTGATGATCACTAATCCACGCGCCTTTCCAATGAGCTACTCCCATCATACCCATTTCGAAAACGGCTACCTCCGAAGGCTTAGCCTTCCCGTCCCTATCCCATACAATAACTTTCCAAAAATAGCGTGTGAGCGGTCGAAGCCTCTCTCCCGCATAAGAAACCAACATATCCGACTCAGCCTGTTTACCTGTATCCCACACTGTCCCCAAATTATCAACTACTGACATGGAATCCGTATCCACTATAACCTGATATGCGGTTTGAAAAGCACCTTGTCTACTATCTTCCATCTTCCAAGTTAATCTTGGATTAGAAATATCAATCCCTATAGGATCCGTAAGATACTCACATTTTAATTGAACAGGTTTACCATTTTTGGCGAGAACTGCGGTGGAAAAAAGTAGACCAAACAGCATCAACGCAATGAATGTATTTATCTCTCTCATGTTCAGATATTTAGGTTCTGCCAGACGCTAGCTCAATACTTCAGCGACGACAAAGTTACTTCCTCCCACAAAAATTAAATCCCCTTCCTGATAGGCATCTCTTGCTGAAGTCAAAGCATTGCCTACAGAGGGGTATGCTTCTCCCTTCAATCCGTAGGACGCTGCTTTATCTTTCAACTCCACGGCGGGCATGGCGCGTGGCATAGCTGGGTTACAAAAATAATAAACGGCTTTTTTCGGAAGTTGAGGCAGCATATGACTGATGTCTTTATCACGCATCGCACCAATAATAACATGCAATACCGTATGTGGGGTGGATTGGATATTGACCATAACCTCCCGAATACCATCTTCGTTATGACCTGTATCACATATAATAAGTGGATTCGCTGACAGTGTTTGCCACCTTCCCTGTAGGCCCGTATTCCGCACCACATCAGCAAGTCCCTCACGCAACTGCTCTTCTCCGATTTCCCACCCACGTTTCTTAAGTTCATCCACTGCCGTCAATACGCCCAAAACATTTTTTTGTTGATAATGCCCTGCCAAACCGACATATATCTCTGTGCGCTGCTGATTTACGTAGTCTAGTATTCTTAATGCTAATCCTTCTTCTTTACGTTCGTAGGTCTGTACAGCGAATTCTGTTGAGGCAAAACGCAATGGAGCATTCATTTCATGGGCTTTCTGTTCAAAGACATAAGCGACGGTCTCATCCCGTTCCGATAAAACAACGGGTATCTGTGGCTTGATAATGCCGGCTTTCTCGCTTGCGATTTCAGCTAATGTATTCCCAAGCAAATCCGTATGATCCATCCCGATATTGGTGATGATACATAACTCCGGACGTAAAATATTAGTACTATCCAATCTGCCGCCAAGTCCTACTTCGATAACCGCAACGTCTACCTGCTCCGCAGCAAAATAATCGAATGCCATGGCTACCGTCACCTCAAAAAAAGATGGTTGTATATCTTCTATCAAGGACCGGTGTTGATTCACAAAATCGATTACGTTTTCTTTTGGGATCATGGCTCCATTTATTCGGATCCGTTCTCTAAAATCAACAAGATGAGGTGATGTGTATAATCCCGTTTTGTATCCGGCAGAAGCCAAAATAGAAGCCAATAGATGGGAGGTGGAACCTTTTCCGTTTGTACCGGCAACATGGATAGACTTAAATTTGGTATGGGGATTCCCTAATGCCTGACATAAACGCACCGTATTGTCGGTATCTTTTTTTATCGCGCTTGCACCGTCACGGGTAAACATGGGTAATCGAGCAAACAGATACTCGATTACCTCATTATATGTTTTTATCATGGAAAGGCTACCTAGACTTGAAATTGAAAACGATTGTCCCCTGTTGAGATTCTGGCGCATTAGGTAATTGGTTTAGTCGAGCCGATAGGACAGCCCGTTCAATTTTCTCCCATAATCCCGGCTCTGACAACGTTGTACCCGACCGACCAGCCCGGGCGGAAGTAATTCTTCCTTCCTTGTTTACCGTAAATAATACCACAACGCGGCCTGGTCGTTGACCTTTATCATCAAATCTGGGAGGTACCGCCCAATTTCTATTTTCTATAGATAACATCATATTACCATCACCAGATCCCCCATCCCCATAATTGCTCGCCAATGGATCGCCTAGATTACTGCCCTGATTTCCGGGTACAGTTCCCGTTCCATCTCCTTTTCCGGTAGCATTATTTTGCTTGCCCCTATATAACGCATTTGGATTAACCGCAGGTTTTGATTCTTTCTTTTCAGGGGTAGCCACATCTGCATTCGCCACTACCGGCTTTTCCTGTTTCGGCACCGCAGGAGCATCGTCCATATCTTGTGTTGCGACGACTTTATCCGTTACCTGTTGTGATGGTGTTGGTACAGGTGTTGTATTTGGGTCTACTTTATCGGGCTTCACATTATTGGCATCTTCACTCATCGATGGTTCGTCGACACTCATATAGTCGTCTCCCATTCCCTCATCAGCGGTACCATAGTTAACAATGATCCCTCCCATACCATAACGTGGTATATCTCCCCCAAAAACGATAAAGAAACCGATTAACACGAATAAACCCATCACCGCAGTCGATAGACCGAGTGCCTTGGGCATATTATTTTCCTCTTGTGTATGGTAGTACATGTCTAATTCATTTACCTTTTGACCATGTGATTGTCAAATCGTTTAATGCTAATCCCTCTTCGGTTCCGTTGCTAAAACCATCCTTACGCTATTCCTATTCGCGATATCCATGACAGAAATAACATTCTGGATAGGAACCGCACTATCTGCATATAACATAATTGTCAATTCTTCACCTTGGGCTATATTCGATTGAATAAGAGGCTCCAATTGTTCTAAACTGACAGGTTGCTTATCTACATGATAGATCAAGTCCGACGTAATGGAAACTGTCATGGTCTTTTTTGCGACCGATTGTTCGCCTGCGCTAGACTTCGGCAACAACAACTTGACTACTTGAGGATTTGCCACCGCAGAGGCCAACAAGAAAAACAACATCAAGAAAAACATAATATCGTTCAACGCCGCGGTATGTACCTCCGCTGTAGGCTTATGTCGTCTATTCCTTAAATTCATTTTAAAAAGTTTTATGCCCCCGGCTCATCCAATAAATCGATAAACTCTACCGCCTCGGTTTCCATCCGAAGAATCAACCGCTCTACCATCATGTTCAATACGTGATAACCAATATACGCCAAGATACCTACCGTCAATCCACTAGCCGACGCAATCATTTTCACATAAAGGCCACCCGAAACTGTACCAATATCAATACCTCCTGCCATCTCTACCTCACGGAAGATCTGGATAACCCCAAAAATGGTTCCGACGAAACCCATCATCGGTGCGATACCCGCTACGATACCCAAAATATTGATATTTTTCTCCAATTTAGAAACCTCTAGTTTACCAGCATTTTCAATAGCGCCTTCGATATCTTTAATCGGCCTCCCTACGCGTGCTAAGCCTTTTTGGAGCATCCGTCCCAAAGCGGAATTGTTGGAGCGACATATGGCAACTGCTGCATCTAAACGTCCCGACATCACATTACTCTTTACCTGTGACATTAAACCTGTATCCGATTTTGTCGCTTTCCTAATTGTTATATACCGCTCAAAGAAGATAACCAATGCGAGAAATAAAAGAAACGTGATGGGAATCATGATCCATCCTCCTTTCATCAACATCTGAATCATGTTTAGGCTCTCCTCCGTTGTCGCTAACTGTATAGCCTGTTGTTGAACTGTGTTCAAAGAATCCATCTCTTGCATAAATAACATTGTCTTTTTATAATATTTGTTATAGGGTTTATTTACTTTATTTAATCTGATCCGGCCAAGCATCCCGAATGTGATGTCTTTGCACATATTTTAATGCCGAATCCGCCTCCTGTTTTGTTGCGTAAGAATCCCAGATCACTTTCTTACGATTTTTCGCTAAGTTGCTTGGAATGACCCTCACCCGAGGGAATCCAGCTTTTTGGTACGATTCCGCTTGTTCATAAGCTTGCGCCAATGTTTTGTGTGAACCTATTACAATCTGCCAAGTGTGGTGTTCGGGAACCAACGGCTCCTTCGCCCCTACTTTTATTTCCGTACTGTCTATAGTATTCTGTATTAGTGAATCAGCGACAAGCGTAGAGTCTCCCACAAGAGAAAACGCGGCTGTATCTTGTTCATTCCGGTTCGAGTCGACAGTCGGCACAGATACCTGCTCGCGTGACACTGTTGGTTGGTTTTGGTTCGCCAAATACAACGCGACCATGATACCCAACGCGACCAACACCATAATAACATACCATATCGTGTTACTGCGCGATGCCGGCGCTTCCTCTTCATCGGCAGTTTCTGGAATCACAATATCTGCTGCAACAGGTTGCTCTATCTCTGCAGTTGTTTGTATTTCCTCCTGCGGTTCCTCTTCAACAACAGCAGGCTCATCGTCTAAATGCGTCACCGCTGGTTGTTCTGGTTCCGGTATTTCCTCTTTTACAGATTGTGGCGGACCGGCTATTGCTTCTACGGGCTCATAATGAAAGCCCGATAAATCCAATGCTTTAAACACATAACTGTCTCCGTAGCTTACCAAATGACCTAAGTCATCCAATTTGGCCTGACCATCGGCATGTACGCGGCGAAGCAAATCCGCTACTTGAGACGCTACAGATTCTTCAGCTTCCTTCCGGTCGATAAGCTGAAGCTGTTGTATATATTGGATGAAATCGTATCCTTTCTGGCTTGTCCGATCAAAATCAATATACGTAATGGGAGGAAGATAGACATTCCGCTTCTCATCATACGTTGCTGGCGTATGATTCCGTCTAAAAGAGCCTAACCCTTCTACGTATACTTCAGGTTGCCTTTTTAACAGATTATAAACGTTTTTACCTAAATTCATCCTAGTTTCTATTAACTTACAAAGTTATAATGTTCTGCGCTTAAAATGAAAAATTTAAACCGCCGAGCACGTTAAATCCGAGCTTCGGATAATATAAATATGTTTGATATTCGGTATTGAACATATTATTTGCTTTCACAAAGAGTCCCAGCTGTTTGGTTGCCTTATATTCTGCTCCAGCACTCAAGTCGAAAAAAGAAGGTACTTCTTTTCTGTAATAATCTGCCGAAATTACGGTACCTGTACCTGCATCGTAATCAAAGGTTTTTCCATAGGAAACACCGTGGAATAACGCTTCTGCATCTATATATAATTTCTCCGAAATATTAAATCGTGCATTTGCGGCCAACCGTAGCTTTGGTGTGTGCCAAGCCTCTTCTTGTTGTGCAGTCGTATATTGGTCAATATTCAGTCGACCGCCCAAATTTACGAGTTCGGAAAGGCGTACATTAAGTTCTCCCTCTATCCCCACATGTTTTACCGCTTTATCGCCATCGCCGTCATATACTATATCAAACTGAAAAGGAGTCCCCATATTGTTAACAAACAAAGGCATCCCTTCCAATTGCCTATATATCGCTTTTACCTTATATCCGAATGTAGCCCCTGCATTGCCTTTAATCCCTCCAAAGACGTGTAAACGCTCTACCATATTCTGAATAGCTAAGTTAGGTCCTAAGAACGGATTTTGTCTGGCAAATTCCCGGTAAGAAGCCTTTTTCACACCACCATTTACCCCTCCAAAAATATGGAAATATTCGGGAGCCAATGCAAAGTCCACTTCCGCGGACGGAAAAATATTGAAGCTGGTACTATCACCAAATTCAGGAATAAAATTAGCGCCTAACGTAATAGCGTAATTATCTCCTTTAAAACGGATATAAGGATTTAAAATGGCTAGAGAATTCTTTGTTCTTCCCCCATTAGCCACATTGTTAGTCCCATCTACACTGTTGACATCCACACTCACATTCGCGCCAATGTTAAAAGCACTTACACGCTTGTTTAAATAAGCAGATAACGCAACAGACGTTTCCTTCGCGTCAAACTTATCACTAAACGAATAAGCATCCAACTTTGCGGAATAGCTTAATGCTTGATCGTCATTCGGGTCGTAATTACTAGTCAACTCACCAGTAAAGTAGATATCGTTGAATGCCTGGCTCTCCGGTGACGGGTTCAAGGTCGTCATGCCGTCATTTGCCAAGGGTATTCCGTAAAAGTTGGTGGCATAACGGTTATAGCCGACTAAACCATCTACCGTAAATAAAGGTAGAATTCGCTTGCCGAATACCCCCACTTCTTGACGAGAAAACTTTTGTCCTTCCAGACTTCCTTTTTGACTTAAATGTTTCAGGAAACCGCCTACCTGCATATCCTCATATTCATCATAAGAGAAATAGCCTTCACCCAAAATGGTGTTGAAATTTCCGAGACCAAACTTCACATAATTACTTCGTAGATCTTGTGCTTGCGAAAAAGGTGTTTCCTGCACATTTAGTTCTTTTAATCCCGTGTTAATATCCAACTTTTTGTCAGGTATATTTCCATAGGACAGTTTCGGCATATAGCTGCGCTTGTTTGTCATATCCGGACTGCGGCGAATTTTAACCGCATCTGCAAGAATAGGTCTATAATCACGGACGATATCAAAAGAATCGACCGTTACCGGTCTATCAGGAACGGTATCCCGCCCCTGTGCATATCCCTCCACACCTATACCAAGTAATAACGCCGTGATGGCGTACTTCCCAAATACTGTTTTATGCAAGTTCATCATTCTCACCTATGCTTATTATTTCAATTTTTGTAAACGAGACTTGGCTTCTTTTAGCACATCGTCCTCTTGATTATCATAATTATCGATTACACTTTCCAATGTTGATTTCGCTTGGAAGTTATCTCCTTTGCCAGCGTATGCATCTGCCATCAAGATAAATCCTTTTGCTACCCAATAATCATAAGACGAAAAGGTATTGGCAATATCAAATGCGGATTCGATTGCTTTATCATATTGCTTCGATTTCAACTGTTGTTCCGCCACACGGTATCTTGCTTCTGCTCCAGTAATTGTATTACTCTTTAATGCCGCTAGATTAAATTCTTTAAGTGCATCTGCAGGTTTGTTGGTCGCGACATACGCTTTGCCAGCATAAAGATGTGCCAAGGCGATATCTTCTTCGGAAGATTTATCGTGTTCCTTCACCAATTTCGCATAGTTCTGCGTTTCCACATAATCGCCTATATGATAGTAGGCCATCAACTGGTTATTGATGGCAAAACCGTAATTCGACTTATACTCGGACGTTAATTCTAATTTCCTTAATACCTGCACAGCCTCGTTATAGGCCTTCTTCTTCAAATGTAGCCGGGCAACACTGACCAGTGTTTGCTCGGTATAAGCACTCGTCCAGTCGTTCATAATAATATTAAAATCATGAAGCGCTTCACTGTCTTTGCCTAGCCGGGCATAACTTTCTCCTCGGATAAATCGTGCATGTTTCTCCTGAATGGGTTTTGGAAATTTATCAAAATAGGCGTTGATAGCTTCTACGGCTCCCTGATAGTTACCTCTATCAAATAGTGTTTTTGCGACGCTAAAAGTATGTCCGTCTTGTTCCGCTGTGCTTAGATCACCGATATTTGTACTCGTTGCATAGCGAATATAGCCGGTAGCATCTCCTTTATCCAGGTAAATATTCTCGATAGAACGCATGGCTTGTTGTGCCTCATCCGTTATAGCATATTGGTCTACTACACGCTGAAAAGTCTTTAATGCCGCATCGTTATCATTTTTATTATACTGAACTAATCCAATCGTAACCAATGCCCTCGGTACGTAGCTACTACGCGGGTAATCTTCCACCATCTGCTGTAAGCCACCAATTGCACGGTCATGGTCTCCCATTAAGAAATAAGTATAGGGAATTTCAAAAGCCACGTCGTCCGCATAATTTGATTTAGGATATTTTTGGATAACAGAATTTAATGTAGCGATTTTTGCATTATTATCGCCTTGCAACCCCTGTATAATTCCTCTTTGGAATAAGGCATAATCTTGGCTTGCGGCATTCGAATTAATCAAGCGGTTATATTGCTCCATAGCCCTACCGTAGTTCTTCATACCGAAATAAGAGTCGGCCAAGCGGGCAATAGCATCGTTGCGTGTGTTCAATTCTATGCCATCTTTACCTCCGGTTGCCAAGAAGCGTTCAAAATAATTAGCGGCCGTATTATAACGATCGTTACGAAACGCAGCATAAGCTAGTGCATAATTCGCGTAGCTATAAACATCGGTTTTACGAGCTGCCGGCAGTTGCATGAACTTATTGAAATTTCCTACTGCCTCCCCATATTTACGCACTTCGTACATCGCTTCTGCTTTCCAATATAACGCCAATGCATATATCTCTTCATCATACCGGTTAGCTTCAGAACGCATGAACATAGATATAGCATTCTCAAAAGCACGTTCATTGTAGAATTCCAAGCCACGATAATATGTTACCTTCTGATAGGCCGCATTTGCCTCCCGACCGCGTTTTCCGATACTCTCCAAAATATCTACTGCCGCACGGTAGTTTTTTGTGCTCAATAATACCTCCGCCAATAAGGTTTTTGCTTCTTCCAAACGTGCAGAACGTGGGTATGTATCAAGGTACTCCTGCGTTGCGTCCAAGGCCACCTGGTGAAATTCCAATTCATAAGACAACTTGGCGTAATTAAAAAGTCCCTCTTCTTTAAGCTCAGGATCAAAATCCAGCTTTGAAGCCCGAAAGAAAGCGTTACGTGCACTTTGCTTATTTCCGGTTTTCAAAAAAGCATCTCCCAGGGTAATCATAGCGCTCTGGTAATAGGCATCTGGCTCGCTCAATTTCTCCAATTCAGTGATCGCTTTTTCATAGTCTTTCAACCTATAGGCAATATAACCTATCTGATAGCTATCTTGGTTATTTTGTGTTTTGCCTTGATCTTGGGCTTGAAATTTATCGTAATAGTTTTTTGATTTTTCTAAATCTCCTTTGATAAAATAAGTCGCTGCCACAATACGGAAAAGCTCCGTTTCGTTCTCTTGCTTGGTACGATCTAGAATCGGCAGCGCATAATTTAAGACATCATCGTAGCGCTTATCCAAGAAATACAGTGCCGTGATATAATAAGGATAACTATTCTCATAAGTCTTCGAACCCTCTAATCGCTCAAACTCATTGAGGGCCGTTTTATATTCTGCGTCTAAATAAGACAAATAAGCATAGTAGTAAATAGATGCTTCCTGATACGAACCGCTTTCATCTTTCAATCGCTCAAAAAGGGGTTTGGAAGCCTCATAATCATCGGTCATAAATTTTGCGTAAGCTAGTTTAAAACGATACTCTACATTCTCCGCTCCCGCGAGGTTTTTACTATCAATCTTCTCAAACCATTCGATGGCCTTGGTATAATCTTTTTTTGCGTAATATGACCGACCAATCTGAAAATAGGCTGCTTTAGAATTCGCGCTTGCCGGATAATCTTTAATATATTTCAAGAAACGGGATTCGGCATTGGTATCGCCTAACTCAAGCGCACAGATGGCCTGATAAAAGCGAACATTTTCTTTGATTAAGGTCAGCTCCTCCGTCTCGTCCAGTTGCAAGGTAGATTTAGTCCGGATGTCTTCGACTCGATCAAACTGCTTTGCTGCAGAGCTAAATTTCCCTCTTTCAAACAACTCCATTCCGGATTTGTACGCATTGTTTATCTGTTGCCAGGCCGTTTGTTGTCCAAACGCAGTAGCCCCCATTAAACTCAATGCCACTCCTACACCATAAATTTTCTTATTCATACTGATGAATTATTCAACAACTAAATCTTCGCATTATACATGAAAACGCCTCACCTCAAGGCTCAATTCTTCAGGATACTAAATTATAACTAAACTTTCACGTTTTCCTCAAAAGTTCTTAACATCTGTTGGTAACCATGCATTTATAACGAACTTTTTACCCAAAAAATATGCCCAACTTCTAAAAGCCGAGCATATCGCTATTTTTTAACTTTTTTTGATCACAAACCCATTATTCTCCACTCACCACTCTTCACTCAATTTACCCTCTCTGTCCGGCAAGCAGATAAAGAACAGCCATACGTACAGCTACTCCGTTTTCGACCTGTTCCAAGATAATAGAATGTTTACTATCCGCCACATCCGACGTAATCTCCACTCCCCTATTAATGGGTCCCGGGTGCATAATTGTAATCTCCTTGTCTAGCGAATCTAATATTTCTTTATTAAGGCCATAAAGCATCGTATATTCCCGTAAAGACGGAAAATAACCTATATCTTGCCGCTCTAGCTGTATACGTAGCATATTCGCAACATCACACCACTGCAAAGCTTTACGTAAATTATGTTCTACCTTAACGCCTAGTGAACCGATATATTTCGGAATAAGCGTTGTCGGCCCGCACACCATAACCTCCGCACCCTGTTTTTGTAAGCAGAGAATATTTGACAACGCTACACGGGAATGCAGTATATCACCAATGATGGCCACTTTCCGTCCCGCAACATCACCAAATCGTTCCCGAATAGAAAAAGAATCAAGTAACGCCTGCGTAGGGTGCTCATGAGCCCCATCTCCGGCGTTGACAATCTGTGCATCGATGTGTTTACTCAAAAAAACACCAGCTCCGGCATAAGGGTGACGCATGACAATCATATCGACTTTCATGGCTAAAATATTATTGATCGTATCAATCAGGGTTTCGCCTTTACTAACCGAGGAAGAAGAAGCGGCAAAGTTGATGGTATCTGCAGAAAGGCGTTTTTCCGCGAGTTCAAAAGACAGACGTGTACGCGTAGAATTTTCGAAAAACACATTTGCTATGGTAATATCCCTTAGGGAAGGCACTTTCTTTATGGGTCGATTTAATACTTCCTTAAAATTTGCTGCTGTATCCAGGATAAGTTGAATATCATTTTCATTCAAATCCTTTATTCCTAGAAGATGTCTTGTACTTAGTTGCTCTATTGTAGTTGACATGTTATGAAAATTTTCTGTCGCTTTATTTCTTGTCTGTAATCAGCACGATACTATCCGCCTCGTCAATATCCTGCCAGCTCACAATTACCTTTTGTGAATCTATAGAATCTACCTGTATGCCAATATAATCAGGCTGAATAGGTATTTGGCGCGAAAAACGACGATCGACAAGCACAAGGAGTTCCATTTTCCCCGGTCTACCGAAAGCCTGTATCGCATCCATAGCGGAACGAATCGTTCGCCCGGTCCAGAGCACATCGTCAATCAAAATAACCTCTTTATCATCGACCATAAAGTCGATATCGGTACTATTTGCAATCAACGGATTAGCACCTTTCATTCGAAAATCATCCCGATAAAACGTAATGTCTAGAATACCGAGCTGAACCTCTACACCGGTCATCGCTTTAAGTTCCTTTTGGATACGTTTTGCCAAATAGGTACCACGCGGTTGGATTCCGATGAGCACAGCATTGGAAAAATCGCAGTGATTCTCAATCAGTTGTTGACACAGACGCTTGATTGTTATCTGAAATTTAGCTCCTTCTAATAAAATAGATTGCTTCATTTTGGGAATATTTAAGCAAAAATAACGTATTTTTTGTGCTTTTCCTCTTTTTATTCGCCAGCTTGTTCAAAATAATGCCTGTACATATTGAATAATGCATCGACTTGTTTTTGCAATTCGGGCTGGTTGACTTCATCCAATAGTTGTTTATAGCGCTGAATCGATGCCAAACCGAAACGCATATTCCGATATTCCAGATTAGACTTCGTTTGTGCTACCGATTCGTAATAAGCCATATTCTCCCGGATAAATGTTAGGTTTCGCTGTGTAATTTCATTTGCCTTTGCCGATTCACCCACCTCATACATAGCACTTAGCAACGGCACATACCCCATTACCTCCGACATTAGATAAGCCCTTTTTGGCATATTTTCGTAAGCGTTCAACACCAAATTTTTCGCTTTGTCTTTCTCCTCTGCCGACAGTAATTGCTGGGCCGACTGACCATATATAGAGCCCACATACATACTGATATAGCGATAGGAGTCCGGATCAATATACGACGCATTTCCAATATTACCCCATGAAAACTTATTCATTACATTGTCATATATCTGGTCTATGTTCTCAATCGTCGAAGGATCTCCCTCCTGCAATCCGAAATCTACCGGCATCAAACGATAAGCAAAGCCTTCATTCACTAAATACCTATCCAATCCCATATAGTTGCTTTCTGGCGTCGTAATCGTATAATATATGGGGCGTTCCCAATTGTTGTTCGCTAGAATCGCCAACATAGAAAGCTCGGCTCGGCTTGCATAGTTCTGGCTGTATGTCCAACGCATCGTATCCACAATATTACTTTCCCATTCTTTAGGAACAACATTATGGGCTAGTACCGCTTGTCTATCCACCGTCAATTCCATTTTCTTGGTCGGCAATACATTGACGAACTCACCGCTTTGCAATTGCGCCTTATTCTGTGGATTGTCGGATAACATTACTTTTAAGAGGTCTTGTACAGGAACATATCCCGGAATATTATAATCTTGATAATAAATGACATCACGCACGCCATCTTTAATCAATTCGGGATCAATATTGATCGGTAATGCGTCGGCATCATTGACTTTCTTCATCATCTGTTTCATATACCAATCGGCACTAAGCAAACTCAAATTGACAACGCGCACATCTGTACGAAAACCTTCCACCTCTTGCACATACCATAGTGGATAGGTGTCGTTATCGCCATAACTGAATAGAATCGCATTGGGGGCACAGGATTCCAGATAATTTCGAGCCATGTCCCGGGCGAGGGATTTCTCCGAACGGTTGTGATCGTTATAATTTTGCGCGATCAGAATGACTGGACCTGCTAATACGCCGATGATTGCTGCGGCATACCCTGCAACCTTTACGTTTGTCTTTTTTCGGAAAAAGTCTGCAATCGCCAAGACGCCTAAGCCTATCCAGATACTGAAGGCATAAAAAGAACCCGCATAAGCATAGTCTCGCTCCCGAGGCTGCAATGGGTTTTGGTTCAGGTACAATACGATGGCAATACCGGTAAAGAAAAATAGTAACCCCACGACACCAGCGTCACGCTGCCGCCTACCAAAATGCCAGAAAGCTCCCAATAACCCCAAGATAAGCGGAAGGAAGAAATAAGTATTACGAGAGGGGTCTGTTTTCGCCGAGGTAGGCAGTGTATCCTGTCCGCCAACCAGCATATTGTCGATTGGCTTAATACCACTGATCCAATTCCCTTCGGTAAACGAGCCATGTCCTTGTTGGTCATTTTGGCGACCTGCAAAATTCCACAAGAAATATCGTCCGTACATGTGTCCTATCTGGTAGCCAAAGAAGAACTTCAGATTATCGGCAAATGTAGGCGTTTCATCAGGTCCTAATCCCAAATATTCACGATAATATTCGGCGTGCCCCCCTTTGTCACTATAAATTCGAGGAAAAATCGTTTCCCTATCGTAGGTATATACCGGATTACGTTTAGCAACGACATATTTATCACCGTCTTTTCGGTATACTTTTTTACCATCTTCTACCCCCGTCGGGCGGGCATCAAAGAACTTACCTTTAAAAAGTGGTTCATCACCGTATTGTTCCCTGTTCAAATAGCTAAGAAATGAAAACGCATTATCTGGATCGCTATTATTCAACGTCGGATTCGCTTTTGCCCGGATCATAATCATGGCGAAAGAACTGTATCCCAAAATAATAAAAGCCGTACTAATCATGGCTATATTTAAGACATACTTCTTCTTTTTAACGGAATAATAGATCCCGTAGATCAATCCGCCAACGAGTAGTATAATAAAGAAAGCAAGTCCGGATCCAAAACCTAAGCCTAGCGTGTTCACAAAAAACAAGTCAAAATACGCCGCAAACTTAACGGAATATTGAATAACACCCCAGAGGATAAAGCCTAACACAACTACCCCTATCGCCAATGCCTTTAAAATTCCCGCCCCACTACTTTCTTTTGTTTTCCGGAAATAAATAACCAAGGCGATAGCAGGGATAACCAACAAGTTCAGCAAATGCACACCAATAGACAATCCCATCACATACGCAATGAGGATGAGCCACTTATCTGCTTGGGGTTCATTTGCTCGTGCTTCCCACTTCAATATTGCCCAGAAAACAACGGCCGTGCACAAGGAAGACATGGCATATACTTCAGATTCAACCGCAGAGAACCAAAAAGTATCCGTAAAAGCATATGCAAGCGCACCTACTACGCCGGAAGCCATCACCATAAATAACTGAGAAGAACTAAGTTCCGCGTCACCTGATGTACCGACAAATATCTTCCGCGCCAAGGCTGTAATGGTCCAAAACAAAAAGAGAATCGTCAGCCCGCTACATACAGTCGACCCGATATTCATCCAAAAAGCGATCCGGGCGGTGTCTCCCATGGCTAAGTTAGAAA
Organism: Sphingobacterium corticibacterium; assembly: GCF_004208525.1. Lineage (GTDB taxonomy): Bacteria > Bacteroidota > Bacteroidia > Sphingobacteriales > Sphingobacteriaceae > Sphingobacterium > Sphingobacterium corticibacterium. The sequence goes on from NZ_SGIT01000002.1 coordinate 319,201, forward strand.
AGAGATTCTGTATCATCAAAAACAGCGGTGCACCGGGCTGGTGTACAATCTGCATTTTATAAGCGGAGGCAATAAATTCACCACAATCCCACCAACTCACCGTACGTTCAACCGTCATGACATATACTACCGTCGCGATGACTGCACATATCCATCCCAAAAGGTTATTGATCTTCTTGTAATCCATTCTATACTAGATAAGGTTATTCTAAAATACGCTCCGAAAATAAGGAATACTAACCGACTATTAAATATTATTTGCACATTTTAACGAAGTTTGTTAAAAACAATAATGCCAAGAGGCAAGGTATCGTGCCTCATCTAAAAAATATTTCATTGAGAATCAGTCTGGATATAGGATTTTGGATATTTTTTTTTGTAAGTTTTAAAAACTGACGTATATTTGCATCGTCAAAACGGAAACAAGCTGTTTCGACAAATGTTTGTCCCATAGTATAAGGGTAGTACAAGTGATTTTGGTTCATTTAGTCTTGGTTCGAATCCAGGTGGGACAACAAAAAAGAGCGCAGATTTTGCGCTCTTTTTTTGTTTCTAACACCTTGATTTATGAAAGTCCAAATATTTCATCAAGCATATTAAATCGTCAACCAAGCGCTACATAAAATGCATCCCTAAAATGTGCTGCACACCGAAAATCATAACGACTCTTGTATGAAAATATGTTTGGATGAAGCCTTCTTATCATGGTTCAAAAACTTTCTGGTTACCAATGCTGTCTGTTGGAAAAGCAACTTCAAACTCGGCATAGACTCGAAATTCTTCTTTTGTTTCTTGATAATCAGATTTTAGGTAATACTTCACAATTCTGTATTTCCCGACTTTGTAATCAATTTCTTCGGTGAAAAGGCTTTTTTCATAGGTATAAAAAACCGATGGTGAGAAGTTATAACCTATATCCTCGAAAGCTTGCTCGGGCGACACGTTTATCCACTCCTTATTCTCATAACGTTCAATCCAATAATGTAATCCCGCCGATATGGTTTCTCGCGTATTATTTGTCATGGTTACTTCTACTGTCTCGGGGAGTTCGGAGAGCTTAACTAAATTTGGTTTCACCGATAAGGTCACGGCATCCTCTTGTATTGGCGTGCCACTTGATATAAAAGTTGCCGAGATGATAAATAAAATAATTTTTTTCATACTGTTTTTTTATCCGAAAACAGAAACCCTCAAAATTGAGCGTTGTAAAGATTAAGATTATTACTAATGGGGCAATCTTTCTCTAAAATAGCCATATACCCATGTTCCAGCCACCGCACATAGCAGGGTTACGGCAATGACGGATGCGCCTGTACCAATCTGTGCAAACAATGGCCCGGGACAAGCTCCGGTTATCGCCCAGCCGAAACCAAAAATCAATCCTCCGTATACCTGACCTTTGTTAAATTTCTTTGGCGAAATGGTAATTTTCTCTCCATGAATTGTTTTCACGTCTAACTTTTTGATCAACCAAACAGAGAGCATCCCTACGACAACAGCACTACCAATAATTCCATACATATGAAACGATTGCAGACGGAACATCTCCTGTATACGGAACCAGCTGATGACTTCCGATTTAACAAACAGTAAACCGAAAATCATTCCAACAAAAAGATATTGGAGGTTAGCATACCACTTACGATTCAACTGACTTTCGCCGACACACATTGTAGTCTGCGATTTTTTTTCTGCGTTTGTATTGGTATTGTTCATCTTGTTTTTTGCTTTTTAAAGTGAAAGTATATAGGGCAAAATCCAGTTTGCCATCACGAATCCACCTATCATGAAGCATATCGTGGCAACAAATGACGGCCACTGTAAATTCGACAATCCCATTATAGAATGTCCACTGGTACAGCCACCAGCATATCGGGTACCGAATCCCACCAGAAAGCCCCCTACAACGATCAATATAAACCCTCGCGGGCTAAACAGCGCATGCCAATTAATGACTTCCTCTGGGATAAGGTTATTGTAATTGGTAATACCGTAGCCCGCCAACTCATCGGTTAATGCCGGATTTACCTCCATAGGTTGTGGGTTCGCCAAAAATACTGTTGCCAGTATTCCGCCAAGGAAAATACCGAAAACAAAGAATAGGTTCCATGTTTCCTTTTTCCAATCGTAATGAAAAAACGGTATTTTCGCCGGCATACAGGCGGCACAAATGTGACGGAGGGAGGAGCTGATTCCAAAAGATTTATTACCCAATAGGAGCAATGCAGGCACCGTCAGCCCAATCATTGGCCCCGCAATATACCAGGGCCACGGTTGTCTCAAAAAATCCAACATATTTGCTTTTTTTATGTAAATGTTTCCACATACAAATCTATACAAATTAACATATCTGATTTGTCACATTGGTTACATAGTGTTATTTTTTTGCTTAGCAGTATACCGGAAATAATGAATACATTAGAACATTTAAAGGTGATGCAAAGTTATGTGACGCTAGAAAAGATAAGTCAACCCAATCGTTCCACCACCATGAAAAGTATTTCTTTTCCGATCGGCTCCCCAAAATTTCCATATCACCCCTTTAGTTCCGGGTTCGCGATCAATCGCTTCCGCATAGGTAAATGATGGCGCTGCATATACTTGAAGATACCGGTTCAAGTTGACTGCAGGAATAAGACGTAATGAACTTCTATTGGGATCCACATACCTAACGTGTTTATCAAAATGAGTCCGATGAACCAGTTCTGTTGACAACATAAACCGTGGTTTATGTACGAGATGCGCCCCAATGCCCGCTTCAACACCATACTTAACGTTGTAGTCGTTTACATAGGTCCCTATAGCTAAAACACTATACATCACCCGTCCACCACTTCTGAGACTCAAATTAACAAACTTGCTTTCATCGACTCCTAATGAAAGTTGACGAGAACCATTTCTGATCCAGTTAAATACCCCTATAGGGTAATCACTACTATCTGCAATATTAAGAACAGCAAGCTGGACGCCATGCACCTTTTTGGCTACATTAATGCCGCCTGCAAATTGGTTTCCCACCTCACCCTTCGTTAAATTCATCACGCCGGCCAATTGTATATTCTTTGCCGCATGGTTAGCCAGATTGATTCCACCTGTCAGTTGCATTCCCGAAACGAGCGTATCTGCACTGTTCCATGCTCCTGCCAATTGTATACCGGAAAGCTTATTCAAACTAACATTGCTAATTCCCGCAGCCTGCAATCCTTCAACATTTCCTCCAACCACGTTAAATAAACCTGCAAATTGAACACCATGCATATTAAACTGATTGACATTAAAGGCTCCCGCAAGTTCCGTTCCCGTTACACCAGCGGTATATCCACCTATGATATTTAAGGAGAATTTATTAACCACCTGTGAATTAAAAAGACCATGTGTACTCAACCCAGGAGTCATCGATACCTGAAAAGGACTATACACAAAGAAGCCTCCTAAGTTGAGGTTTTGTACCCGTTGCCTAGAACTTGTAAAAAACCTACCAAACATGGTATTTGAAATCATCTTACTGGAATCAGAAGCATAGTAATATCCTGTTTTCCTCTCCTTCCCTACATATGCAACCTCTACCGGAAGCAATAAGACAAGCATTGTATCACGGTAATTTTCTTTACTCAAGGCTATTGTAAAAGTAGTCTCTGGATGCTTGACGTCCAATTCAAAATAGCCACGCTTATTGGTGAGCGTAGCGGTCTGATATGTTGTCCGGTCATACACGGTCGCAAAACTAACAGGCACGTCTGTACGGATATTCTTGACATAACCCGAAATCCTTGTTCTATTATTTTTGATCGTATCCAATTCAACCGTGCTTATGTCCATCCGTTGCGGCGCATATCTTATAATAACATGCGAATTGGTCTCTTTAAAACTATATTGTGTCCCAAGCAGTTGTTCTAAATAATCTACTAACAAACCTTGATAACGATCTACATAAACTTCTTTATCTAAATCCAGTAACTTACTGTCGTAAGAAAACAATATCGACTGATTATGTTTCAGCACTTCAAAAACTTCTCTTATACTCGCACCGTCGAATTTTGGCACTTGTATATGGCCTGAAAGTATATTTTGGCTGCAAGCAGGTAAACAGTTGAAAATTATAATTAATGCAACTAGTGCAAAAAGTTTAGATTTACGGATTATATATAGGATGATTTTCAAATGGTTATTAAAGTTATTATACATAGACACGAGGCGCTTAATTAATGTAATAGACGTCATCTTTTTTACTCATTTTTAAGTCGAACGTTTTCAGAATTACATCTATAATTTCCGTTAGATTCTGCTGTTCGAATGTTGCTGTATAGGTTAGATTCTTTACTTCTGGATCCTCAATCAAAAACTTTTTTTGATAAGCTTTCCCTAAGATTTCGAAAACTCGCGGCAAAGGTGTGTTCTCAAATGTAAATTCCTGATGGACATAATACCGATAAAGCTGATCCGGCACGGTGTCAATACGAACCTTCTGATCAGAAGTATCTGAAACGACGATCATCTGATTCGGCTTTAAAACGATTTTCTGTTTGTTATAGGCGACTTGTACAGCACCACTTGCGACAATGACCTCTGTATCCATTCCGTCACGCCGAACATGAAAGCTTGTTCCCAACACTGTGATTTTACTTTTACCACTTTCGATAACAAAAGGATTATCTGGGTCTTTTTTCACGTCAAAAAAGACTTCTCCGGCAAACAATCGAACCCTCCGATCTTTCCCAAGCCAGTCTTTTCGATAAATCATTTCCGCGCGCGTATTTAGATGTACTGTACTCCCATCTGGTAGTCCAACATGCTGAACTTGCATATCCGTTTTTAATTTCTTTTCTACACGCAATATAGATTGGAGTCCCCAAAAAACAAATGCTCCGAACAACAATAGCGATGCTGCCACGCGTATCCAATTCAGGTGATTTCGTTTTCTATTGTCACGCATCCGAACAAAATCTGACCAAGCCTTGTCAACATCTATTTCAGGAACCTGTTTACGTTCTTCTCCAATATCCCATACTCTTTTCATTTCCTCCAATTCCTTTTTATTGTCGCTATGTTCAGCAGCCCAAGTTTCCACCAAAAGACGCTCTTGATGATCAGCTTCTCCGACGATGTATTTTATTAATAGTTCTTTCATAATCCTATCATGATGATTAAGGTCAACACATTTAAATAATCTGCAAGATGATGCCGCAAGTGTTTCAATGCTTTAGTCATATGGCCTTCCACCGTTTTCAACGACAACGTCAGCATCTCGGCTATTTCTTGGTATTTCAACTCCTGAAACCGGCTCATCTCGAACACCATTCGACTTTTTTCAGGCAATTGGGACAGTGCCATATGCAGCTGTTTCCGCAATTCGGCGTCACTTTGTTGGGCGCAGGTATAATCACCTCTATGCTGCTGATCTATTTCATATCTCATTTTTATTTGTTCTCGTTTGATAAGATTTACACTTTCATTATATACTGCACGGTATAGGTAGGAACGGACAGAAGTATGGATACCTCGTTGCCAATCTTTTTCCCACAGTCTCAAAAAAACCTGCTGAACAGTTTCTTCAGCCGTATCAGCATCTCCTAATATCTTAAAAGCATATCGATGCAGTTCTCTAAAATGAGTCCTGAAAACTTCTTCAAATTTTTTCTCTTTATCTAACAGCATAGTTGTATCCTGAATGCACTACTATTTATGAAGACAATCAAATTGACTTCCACCCTTAAAAATTTTCACCTTTTATTTTTACCACGTTGCTTTTCCATTGAAACAAAAATAGACAAAGCCTTTTTTATTTATTTTTTTCATTTCCGGTAAGGGTATGGCTGGAATAAACTGTCATAGTTCTAAAACAATAGGATAGATAACATTAAATCTTAAACGTAATCACAAAATGAAAAAAACGCGAAAAATTCAAAAACAAGTCAAGTACGGATTGATGATTTCCACATTATGTCTTGGCTTACAGCTAACAGCAGATGCCCAGGACATAACATACGGCTTAAAGGTGGGCGCTCTATACAACATGCCAAGCTATGGCAATAAAGCGGTTAGTAATTCTGAATCGAAGTTTGGTATACAAGCGGGAGTTTTTGCCCGAACTTCTGAAAAGCTCTATTTGCAGGGAGAATTAAGCTTTTCCACTTTTAAATCGAAGTATGCTTTCCAACAGCAGAACCACAACCCAACATTCTATCAATTGAATTTACCTATCCAATTGGGATACAAAATTGTCGAAACCGAACAAATGAATTTGAGAGCTTCGGTAGGACCTCAGGTAAACTACAACCTAAAAAAAGTTAACGCCACTAATAACACAAATTTCAATACGTTTACTTATGACGGTGTCGTGAACATCGGAACCGATATCAATCGTTTTATGATAGATCTTCGATATAATCACTCGGTTAACAAAACGAGTAAAGCTCTTGATAGTCGAGATCGAATAGTTGGCTTATCTGTCGGATATAAGTTTTAGGTTGCAAAGTATCTGTCAGGGACAGATTTCATTATAGAGCTTTCTTCATTTGAGGAAAGCTTTATCTTATCTAAAAACGCTCACCTTAAAATAATCATCCAATAGGTCTCTCTAGTTTCGTCAACAAATAATTATTCACTTTCTATGATGTCTGTTATGGCTTTTTCTATCTAAAACAAAAAAAGCCCGACTTTTGTCGAGCTTTTTTGTCGGGGTGGCAGGATTCGAACCATTATCATACCCTACTTTTACTTTTCTTATTTTATTCTGATTATTAGGTGTTTATAAAAATTAATTCCTAACTTTACCTATCTTTACAAAGGTAAAATATGGTAATATTAAGCATTTCTGTCCGAAATATGTCCGAGAAATATGAAAGTGAATTTTTATTTAGATAAGCCCTATAATCCCAACGTTGCCCCTGAAAAGATCAAGCAGGAACTGGCTAAGGTTGGCGGAAAAAAGAAGAATTTTGCGCCCAAGTTCTGGAATCCATCCCCGACTGCGCTGTATCTTTTCTTTTCACCGGATAAGTCCTGCAGGATAAAATACAGAACCAACTACAAGATACTGTCCAAGAACTGGGATTTTGAAAAGGAGCGTATGAAGCCAAGTGTCAGCGGTGCATTGGAGTTCAATGTCGAATTGAACAACCTTGCAAACAGCTGTACAAGGGAAGCAATGCGCAAAAAAGACAAAAACCAGTTTCTTTCCAAAGAGGATTATAAACAGATTGTACAAGACTGTATCGACAGGGACAATGCCGTCAACAGCGAAATATCCATTTCCCACCTAAAAACCCAGTTCCTTTCCTACAAATCCAATTTTGTCAAAGAGGGTACGATAAAAGAATACCGGACAGTCTTTAAGGGGTTGGAGGATTTTGAGAAGCATAAGGGAACAAAACTTATCCTTAGGGAAATGGACGGTAAATTTCTCGATCAGTTTGAGGTATTTTTAAGCAAGAAAAAGAACACGAACGATGATGATAAGACAGGTTTGCTGAATGATACCATACACAAGTACATATCCACGTTAAAGGTATTTCTAAAGTGGTGCAACGACAATGATTATTTAGTGCATCCCGATGTTTTTAAGACACAGAAAACAAATTTTAAAAAGAAAGCATATAACGAAATCATTGCGCTGTCTGAAAAGGAAATAGAGAAGATACTGAACCATGATCTTTCGAACAAGCCCAGCCTGGAAAGGGTACGGGATCTGTTCTGTCTATTGTGCTACACGGGACAGAGGTTTGAGGATCTGATCAACTTTGATCCAAAGGACATCAGGAACAATGCTTGGGACTTTATTTCGATCAAGGTCAAGAAAAGGGTAATCGTACCATTTGAGGGGTACATCGCCCCCGCAAAGGATATTCTGGAACGTATCGGTTACAAAATACCCAAAATATCGAACCAGAAGTTCAATGAATATATTAAAACGGTCGGAAAACTGGCAGGGCTGAACGATACCATAAAGATAACGAGGTATTCGGGCAAGCAAAAACTGGTGATAGAAAAAAAGAAGTACGACTTTCTATCGAGCCATGTCGGTAGGCGGTCAATGGTCACAAATCTATTGAGCAGGAACGTACCGATTACACTTGTACAGAAACTGACGGCACATTCCGATATACGGACTTTAATGAAATATGAATCGGCAAGCACGGACTCGCTAATCGATGCACTAAATAAATTTTGAGTTATGGACGAAAAATACTTTAAGTTGAGAAAAACATGGAGAAAACGAAAGAACAGATTTGATATAGGACCGTTGTTCAATATGAATCCTATCCACATTTCGGGGTATTTTGTCATGCGGATATTTAACATAACCGAACAGGAATATATCCCTTTCTATCAACACCATAAAAAGTACTACCTTGCAGGCAACCCTGACGGCAATGAAGAAACGTTTTTAGCAAAAGTACTGGAAATTGTCGATAAGGACAGGAAATCACGGGAAACGTTATACTACTACAATACACGATCTAAGACAAGGATACACAAATTGACCAGATTTCGGGAAGCTCTTAAAGAGGTGGACAGATGGGGTCTGACGGTGACCAACGAAGAACGTTTACGGCAGTCCGTCTCCTATGTGCAGGAAATAATGAACTGGCAGAATACCAACGACACAAAATCCGTATTGTCCAAATTCTTGTTTGACGAGAGGGGTTCTGACCAGTTTTTTATAGAATATCAACGGATCATTGAGAGGAAAAATGAATTGGAGGTACTTTTGGAAAAAGAACAGTCAACCGTAAAGGATTTGCAGGATCAATTGAAAAATGTTGCTCCGGAATATAGGATTGCAATTTTGAACGGAGACCAAAAACTATTAATTGACCTTTTCATGCAATTGAGAGACTTAAAAGTTCCCAGAACAGATAATAATTTCCTATCGGCAAAGCCTGAATTATGGGCAAGATTGATCCATAACTATTTCACGTTGTCTCGCACAAACAGCAAAGAAGACAACCGTCAACTACTTAGCTATGATACGATACTTGATTACTTTAAGGACAACTTGGGAAAAGAGATGCTCAAATCAAAAAACAGGAGTAAATATTTCAATATTAAAGAATCTAACAGAATATATACGTAAAACACACATGTCTGTTTTTCAGTAATTTGCAAATCAAAAATCCCCTCAAAATTAATTTTGAGGGGATTTTTGATTTGTGTACTTCCCAACTTTGCCCATGTTAACTCACTCGGAGAAAGTGGCCACGACTTCGATATTCTTACATTGATAAACATGAGCAAACTATGATTTTACTCGACCAAAAAGCCCTCAAAGACTGCATCAAGGATGCCGTAAGGGAGGAACTGCACCTTTTCATTACGGACGTCAAGAAGACGGCTGACAATCCACAGAAACCACAGACAGCGAAACTGTTGACCAAAAAGGAAATGGCGGACGAACTGGATATTTCACTTGTGAGCCTGACCGAATGGATGAAGCAGGGACGCATTCCGTACAGGCGTATGGGAAAACGCATTTACTTCAACAAAGAAGACGTTATGGCATCCATGACGAACTTCAACCATAACAGGGGAGGTAAATGATGATGCTGTTCAAGCAGGAGACCGTTGAAGCTTTCGACCGCTCACTGGTCAGGATTACAGATAAATTTTTAGAGCCACCCATCATGATAAAGATATGCAGTTCGAATTCCGTCATCGGAACACTCGGGAATTTCAGTGCCTCTACGGGAAAGGCAAAGAGCAGAAAAACATTCAATGTCATTTCGTTGATCGCATCGGCATTGAGCGGAAAGCAGATATTACAGTACAGGGTGGACGTGCCACGCAACCGCCCAATGGTACTGTACTGCGATACCGAGCAAGGGAAATACCATTGCCACAGGCTTCTTTCAAGAGTGTATAAGCTCATAGGTTATCCAACGACCGAAGTCCACGAGAACCTGAATTTTATCGCTCTGCGGGAGTACCCTACCAAAGAGCGTATCAATATCATCGAATACGCACTTTTCAAGTACGCAGGCAAGATCGGACTGGTTGTCATTGACGGCATCCGTGACCTTGTCTTTGACATCAACAATGCCACCGAAGCCACCGAAATAACGGGTAAGCTCATGAAATGGTCACAGGAACTCAATGTACATATCCACGTTGTCCTGCACCTCAACAAAGGCGATGACAATACACGGGGGCATCTGGGAACGGAAATCAACAACAAGGCAGAAACTGTCCTACAGATAAGCAAAAACGATCTGGATGCAAATTACAGCATCGTATCGCCGAAGTTTATCCGTGACATCGAATTTGAGCCGTTCGCATTCTATATCGAGGACGGTTTGCCCCGACTGGAAGAGAATATGGAAATGGCAATCCCCAAAGCAAGGAAAGGCTTCGATTATCAGGAACTGTCTGCCGATAATCACCGAGAGGTGTTACAGGCGTTGTTCACTGACGGAGAAATAACGTGTAGTTATGGCGACTTCGTGAGCAAGCTACAGGAGGGGTATTTGGCACATGGGTTCAATTTCGGAACGAACAAGGCAAAACAGCTAAAGACGTTCCTTGAAAACAAAAGGATGATTGTAAAGAATGACAAGACCTATCGGTTCAACCCCGAGTTTTATTACTGAAAAACAGGTTTAGTTTAGTCTGCCCCTATATATAGATAGACTAAACTAAACCTCTCTAAAAATCAAGAATATGACATGTGAAGAATTAAAGCGAATACCGCTCATATCCATATTACAGCATTTACAGATTCCGTGCGCCAAGATAAACAGCAGGGAAGCATGGTTTAAGAACCCCTTTAACGGAGGGGATGAACGGACGGCATCGACAAAGGTGGACGTACACCGGAATATATGGTACTCCCATTCCGAGGGTGTCGGTGGGAACAACATTGATTTCCTGATGAAGTTCTTAGGCACGTCCGAACTCGCAAAAGTCTTGGAGTGGGCTGATGAAAGAAAAAATATCCTTTCTTTTCAACAGCAGACCGTTCTGGATAGTCGGCACGCCGTACAGACAGAAAAAGATACAGGCTACACGATACTATCCGTAAAACCGCTTGAAAACAAAGCATTGCTCGGCTACCTGTCCAATGAGCGTAAGATCGACCCCGATATTGCCAGGGCTTTCTGCAAGGAAATCTATTACCGGACGGCAAACGGGCAGACGTATTTTGCCGTATGCTCTGCCAATGATTCAGGAGGGTTTGAACTGCGCAATCCCTATGACAAACGTTCGTTAATGACAAAGGACATCACCACCGTAGACAACGGAAGCGACAGGGTTATCCTGTTCGAGGGGTTTATGGACTGGCTTTCTTTTTTGACCCTAAGAAAGATTACAGACCGACCGTTTCCGAGTACAGATTATTGCATCCTGAACACCACCGCGAACCTGAAAAGGTCATTCCCTTTTTTGGAACGGCACAAAAATATCGTCAGCTATCTGGACACGGACGGATCGGGAACAAAGGCGTACAGGAACTTGGAAATCCGCTTTGGAAAAACACACGAACTTAAAAACGGAATGCAGGAACTACAGCGCAGGAACAGTCTGATAAAAGACGTGAATGATTATCTGGTGCATGGTCTATCCGACACCAAAACCGGAAATCGCCACATCGGCAGAAAACTATCGAATAGGTAGGGAGCAAGGTTGTGTTTTGGTGACCCCAAAACCTATTGGCTCCCGATGGTCACAGCTAAAAAAGAACATCATGAAAGACACAAGGAAGAAAGGCGGAAGACCCACGCTCGAAAATAAAAAGAAGTTCAGGATCAATGTCCGTTTCGATGAAACGGAACATAAGCGGGTTCTGCAGAACGCACGGACCGCAGGCATGAGCAAATCAGAATGGGTACGCAAAAGTGCCATCATGCGAAAGATCGTACCGAGGTTTAACGAAGAGCAGATTAAGGCACTAAGGGCTGTCACAGGGGCTTCGAACAACCTCAACCAGCTGACGAAAAAGGCACACCAGACAGGGCTGTTTGAGGTGGCACGGGAATGTCGGGATACGATCAGCCATATCAACCATTGTATCGATAAACTATTGCACCATGATAGCGAAGATAATTGAGGGGCGGTCATTTGGGGGATGCGTGGGATATGTATTAAAGAAAGACAGCGAGGTCATCCATTCGGAGGGATTGCGGAGGGATTCGGCAAAGACCATTGTACAGGATTTCAATTTTCAGCGGATGCTGAACCCCAGATTGGGCAAAGCCGTGGGACACATTATCCTCTCGTGGAATACGGCAGATAAGAATATGCTGAGCAACGATATCATGGTATCATCTGCTAAACGCTACCTTTCCAAAATGGGCATCAGGGATACACAGTGCCTGATGGTCAGACATCACGACCGTCAGCACGACCACATCCATATCATTTACAACCGGGTGAACGATTATGGCAAGACCATATCCAATAGCAATCAGCGGTACAAGAGCTTCAAGGCATGCAAGGAACTGAATGCGCTGTATGGCTTTAAGCAGTCCGAGGGCAAAAAGAACGTCAACAGGGGACGGCTTAAAGGCAACGACAGGACAAGATACCAGATTTACGATGCCGTAAAGGCGGGTATCCGCAACAGCAGGAACTGGTCGGAACTAAAGAGCTATATCCGCTATAGAGGTGTGGAATTGCAGTTTAAATACAGATCGGGGACGGATGAGGTTCAGGGAATTTCATTCAGCAAAAACGGACAGACATTTCGTGGATCGGCTATTGACCGCTCATTGAGCTATGTACAGATCGACAGGGCATTGAATGGGATCGATAACGTTATGGAACAAAATCACGGTATGGAGAGCGATGTTTCGACAGACCGGTCGATGGCTACCAATATGGGGGAGACCATCGGTTACTTAGCATCCGCTTTGTTTTCGATACCTGAAATTGTACCGGAGCAGGAAGATCCATGTATCAAAAAGAGAAAAAAGAAAGAAAATTACAGATTAAGACGTTAAGAATATGCGCACAGAATTAGAAAACTTACAGCAACAGGTAAACACTTTAGAGGAGAATGCAGACCTTATTACACAGGATATTGTACGGATCATGCCGACCATAGTATCCCTGCTTTCCGAAAATGAAAAGAATATGAAGGAATTCCATGATACACGCGCAAAGGATCAGGAAGTATTACGACAGATACAGACTTTTATCAGACAGGAACACGAAATACTGTCCAAGATCATCAAGGATTACGGCTCACTGCAACATGTAGCCAATACCATCTCCGAAACGGCGAACCAACAGTTTTCGGCATTCGCTGAAAAGGAAAAGGAGATAGTAACCAAACTTTCCCAGATACCTGACAGTGTGAATATAAGATACATTTATGGCATTGACCTAAAGTCTACGCCAGTCATCATTATCATGATATTGTTTTCTGTCGTTATCTCATTGGGCTTGGGCGTTTTACTGGAAAAAGACAGGCAGATTAGCGATAAAAAATCATACGAAACGCGTTACCGTATGGTGGGATTAGAGTTGCCAGAGGTTACTTCAAGTATTGATTCGAGTTATTCAGTTGATCCCAATAAATTCCATAATCTGGTCATCAAGCGAGAGGAAGAGCAAAAGTTAAAATTCAATATTAAAAGAAAACAAAAAGAAATTGAAGACTTGAAAAATACTACGACGCCAAAAATTAAAAGGAAATATTAGCCGAGTAAGCCATTTATTATTGCCCCCCTATTTCGTACAAAACAAAATAGGGGGCAAATAGAACCTATTATTTCCAAGAGTACCCAATTCCTACTCCGATCCAAAATGGCATGGTGCCTTCCGTTGTTTTGAAAAGTGGTGTATATGTTGCCTGAAAACTAAAGCCATTATTTGTAGGTGTATACCGGTATCCTACATCCGCCGAGAATATGACCGACCTAAAATCGTCAGATTTTTTTTCTTTCGGTTCACCATTTATTGCGAAGACACTGTTTGCTCCTACAATTAGGCCATTTTTACCCTTTCCGAAGATGTAATTTATTCCTACAGGGGCAGTGTAAATTTTGTCGATATCAAATGCCCCAAAACTACTCCCGGCACCTACACGGAAACCCAAGCCATCATTGCTTTCTTTCGTAAATCTCATGTCGAAATTCACAGAGGTAAAAATACTTGAACCTCCTAACTCTGCGTATCCGAATTTCCTGTGCTGTGCAAATAGATTAAGCGATATAATCGATAATAAAAAAATTAGTGATATTCTTTTCATTGTTATATTTTTTTTCAAATCTACTTGCTTTTTTCAATAATAGCACCATTCCATTCATTTCCAAATCTTGCCACTCCATAAATAGAAGCAAATTGCATTTCCATTTTGGCAGCGTCTTTAGTGCCTACTACACTATTCACTGCTGTCTTTTGCCAATTTATATTTCCTCCATTTATTGTAAAAGTAAATACGAAATCTGTAAATCTAGCCAACTGAATTTTCAATTCCTCTGTATGTTGTACAGAGATTTCCCTTGATATCATAGGGATTAAGGCTTCTCCTCAGGTAAATATATCTTCGTTCTCTTGCTCCATTCTAAGTTCGCATAATATGGATAATATGGGTCAGATTTAGGTAAGGCGGAAAGCGTAAGCCCTGAAAACGAATGTAATGTATTGCCAAGAAATTCAGGTGTATTGTTTTTGTATACTAAAGCATCCTCTAGCAGTTTTTCTATGGAAGCGATATGTTCGTATGAGTAGTTCTTTGATATAAAGTCTCCAAAGTCGTACAAGGGAACTGGAAACCCATGGGTAAAATCCATTCGTTGTACACCAACAGTACTAAGTGAACGTCCATCCTCTTGATCTAAAGAGCTGATGTATTTCGAAAGTGACTCCAGTCTAGAAAGGTCTATAACGGAAATAGTGGCCGACCGATGAAGACCTGTTTGTACGTTATAATAGTTAAAGTAAGCTGAAGCAATTTTCTTAACGTCCTCTTTTGAGCCTGAATTAATGTGAGGCAATATGTTCTGATAGGGAAAACCATCCGAAAGGACATCCGTTGGCGAAGCTATTATATAATTTGCTTTGTTTCGGAATTCGAAAAGGACTTCCACGCTTGCCATTGAGCATGCGTCAAATATGATATAGTTAAAATGCATAGGAAGGGCATCCTTCAAATCCAATATATCAATCTGATTTCCCCGATCTTCTCCAAATGACCGGGTTTTCGGCTGACTGGAAAACTGTGCTGCGGGAGCCCAAGCTGTGCCGTGAGACCAAAGTATCAAGTTATAATAATTAGCTTGATAACTATTCCTAATATAAGTCAACACGTTGCTTATCTGGGCTGCACCAGACGGGTCTGATGCATCGAATGCTTTTAGCGTGTCGCTTGATATTTTAAGTGGGTTATTATCCGGAGATATTTTAAGTAGGTATCCGTATCGATCGTTATCCTTTACATATGCAAGGATCAATGAAGTGGTATTGTTCGACTTTGATGAGCCTTGTTCAAGATCATTGATTGCTTTCCGTGCTTCCTGTCTCAAATCATTGTTGGCTTCTAGATAGAGAATAGTAACAGTGTTTGAAACCGTTGGCATATTGGGATCATCGGCTTTCTTACATGAGTAGATTAGCGAAGATAGAATAAAGCTAAATATCCAACATTTTAGATGATCCATCAGTTTTTGTATTGTTTTGTTCTGAATGTGGCTTCCACTAGGATACTGTCGTTTAAATCGCTTGTATTGAATAAATAGCCTTTGATTTCCCCTTCTACGATTTTTGACTCAGTGACAGGATCCATATCTACCCGGTTTACTGACAGGTGTACAGGTTTTTTCAAAGAAGGGATATACGTTAACTTTTGAGTTTTTGTTGGATTAACCGCTACCCTTTCAATATAATCACATACGATACCTTGGTGCACGATATCGCCACTTTCAATAAGGTCAGTAATCGTATATTTTTTGCCTACCATAGGATTAGAAATATTGATCTGCATTTGTACTGACGATAACCCCAAAACATTCGGCATTTCGTCAAAAGTATCGGAAAGTACTATGCAATAGAGCGGATTTTCTTGAATTGTCCTGATAAGTTTTTGGGTACGGAATTCATTTGGAATATTATCATATAAAGTTGATCCAATTTTCCCATCGAAAAATGTATCGTCTTTCTCTATAGATTCACCTTCTTTTTTACAACCAAAAAGGACATTAATCGCTAATAATAAGAATAAGATTTTCGCTTTCATGAAATAAGAAATTTAAGACAAAATGACCTCCTGTGCTAACTTAGGACAGGAGGTAAGTTTATTAAACAGGCAATATTATAGTTTTTTAGGCAATACCTGCATTGTAACTGCACCATTGCTGATCGTATAAGCATCTGAAAAAAACCATGGACTATTGTCTATTTTCTTTTTACCGGAACTTGTCCGAAGTATAGGGTCTGAAAAATATAGGGTCAAACTACCCAAATCGTCGCTGGTCTTAGTTGTAACAATCTTTGTAGATTCTGTTTTCTCAGTGGATTTGTTAGACGAATAACCAAAACCCAGGTCTAGTTTTACAATCTGCTTAATTATATTTCCTAGTCCTATGTCTATTTTAAAATTGGTACTATTGGCATACGTATTTTTGTAGCTGTAACTTTTCTCAATCGTCTCAGAATCGTCTCTTTCAAAAATCTGAAAATTTAAATTCATAGCTTCCTGTGCCACGTCCCATTTTTCTAATGGGTATCCAGCACCATTGTACGGAAAATACCATTTAGATTCTATATCATCACGTGATTCGATCCAGTAAGTGTGCCTATCCCTATGAAACCAACCTCCGCCTTTTATTTTATGCTTTATTTTTCGGAACCGAAATATTTCCGTTGGGTGCACATTCATTACAATGGATTGAGCTGCCGCACTATTACCGTCTCTTTTGCCTTTTGAAACGTAAATTCGGAACTCGAAGTTACCGTCTGTCCATAATGCCCTACTGATCTGATCGTATGAAAGCGGATTTTTATCGTCGCTTTTATGTTGATGGTTATCTTTCAGAAACGGATCACCCGTTTGGTCTGAAATAGTATATAGAATCGAAGGTTCAAATTTAATCATTTCAATATGCTCCCTAATCTGTGGGTTAAGTTGACCATCTTTAGGATTAGAATGTGACATTCCGTAATAGATATAATCCCTCTGCCAGTATTGCGGATCGACACCGAACTCTTGCCAAGCGCCAACTATCATTCCTTCGTTGTCCGTTGAGGTTGCTGGTGTTGCTTTCGTATTTAACCTTTTATCAAAAGCATTATCTACAAATTCATAATCCAATTTTTCTGGCGCACCTTTAACTTTTATATCGTTCTTTTTCTTTAATCTTTCACTGTTTTTCACAACCAAAATGGGAAATCCTGGAATTTCATTGGGCTCAAGAGTGGACATCCTCTCACCATTACCATAAATTACATGAGGATCATTATTACGATTTAGAGCAGTAACCGCAATTTCTTTTTCCTCAGAATTCCACTTATCCGCACTAAACTCGAAAAAAGCAGTCAAATCTGGCAAAAGTATATTCAGCAAAGGAAGTTCTTCTTCAATCTTGTTTAGTGTATTTGGATCATCACAGTATTTCTCAAGTATCGTTCGAAAAGTTTGGCCCTCACTAACGATCTCGTCCTTCACAAAGGGATAAAATACATCATAATCATTGTCAAATTGTTCTAGCGCCTTAACCTTAATAAAATTTCTTAAATCAGGTTCGTTGTAGACAGCTTTGGATAGAATTTTTGAAAATTCTGTTCTGGCAGAATCTGCCGATAACGCAGCATTTTCATGTCCCGGTTCCACCGGATTTGAATGATCTTTCTGACAGCCGCTTAAAACGACCCCGCTAATTAGTAATGGGAAAAGTAAATGTTTAATTCTCATAATATGATTGTTTTAAAAAAGTTTTCATCCTATAGACTGACCTAATTTTCAAGCTACGTTTGCAATCGAGAGCCTTAAGAAGGCTACTAACTCGCTATTTAACCGAAAACTGGATTCCGAATATTAAGAAGTCGATTAGGCGAAGTATGCCTGCCATAAAACGTTTTTAATGACTTAACGTCTATACGTACCGGCACGGTTTCTGAACCTAAATAGATGAGCGGTTCACCAATGATCTCTGATTCAATTCCCATTTTCGAAAGAGTGCTTAAAAGTTTGGTGTCACATTCTGCGAAGACTATCGAATCAGAGGCTTCACAAATAGGTGAGATGCCGGATATAATCAACTGCTTGAATAACTCAATAGAGCCTGCCCCCTTACGTGTTGCAAACCGCCCAATATGCCACACTGTGGATTCCGGAGAAATGTCACAGCGATCAACAACATGTAAACCGAACACCTTTTCAATAGGAAGTTGGTTGATTTTGTTCCATTTCAGCGTCCTGATACTTCCGATGATGGTTTTAAAGTGATCTTCTGCTATGAAAAAAGATGATTGATGGTAATGTATTATTTCTTCTTCATATACCGTGCGGACTAATTCAAAATGGTTTGTCGTAAATGCAGTTTGCAAATGCCTTGTGAAATTCTGATTCACAACAAACTCTGCGGCGTCAAATAGCCGATCCACAGAGATCTTTTTTATTTCAATTGTACCTGTTGACATAACTGATAACAAAGTTAACCTTCGTTCATACGGATAGTATTACCCAAAAGTGTAGTTACGAGAAACTACACTTTTGGGTAATACGTTTTTGAAAAACCTATTGCAAACTATTATTTGAACATGAACATTGAATTACATAACTTTATAGAAAAAGGTTCAAATAACAATGAATAGATTTTTCTTCCCAAAGAATAAAATAGAGAAGTTGTCAGAAATTGATTTACGCCAATTGTCGGACTATCAGGAGATTTTACATGCCTTTGCCAGAACGACATATACAAGTGTGTATGTAATCGACTACGAAAAGCAGGCTTTTGAATACATGTCGGAGAATCCGTTATTCCTATGTGGGCATTCTGCCGAGGAAGTTAAAGAAATGGGATACGCCTTTTACTTCAAATATGTAACCGAGGAAGATATGGATCTTTTAGCCAGGATCAACAGAATTGGGTTTGATTTTTTTGAGGGAATACCTATCGATGAAAGGACTCGTTATACAATTTCATATGATTTCCATATGAAAAGCGATAACAGAAAAAAGATTCTTGTACATCATAAATTAACACCGGTGTTTTTGACAGGATCCGGAAAGCTCTGGAAGGCAATCTGTGTGGTCTCGCTTTCGACAGAAAGAGGTTCAGGTAATATAAAAATCACCAAACAGGGAGATAAAGAGATTTTTCTATTTGATCTGATGGAAGACCGGTGGAAAAATGTTGAAACAATCAATCTTTCTGATCGGGAACGGGAAATCCTCCAATTATCCATACGTGGCTTTACTATTAACGAAATCGCAGAGGAAACGTTTGTTTCACCCGAGACTATTAAATTCCACCGGAAAAAACTGTTTAACAAGCTGAAGGTAACCAACATTTCCGAAGCCATATTTCACGCAGTAAACAACAGGTTGCTTTAGCTTTCCTTTATCGAACTGAAATAAAAATCCGGGAACTTTTTTATCTGGCCCCCTGTAGAAATATCAAAGAGTATGGATGTGCACATTGATGCTACAAGCCATGAGCCGATAGACAATTGAGGAGGTGGGATATCTCCATCTTCGGCAATATAGCTGTTCAGTACTTCGGTCGCCCATTGCTGCGGGTTTCCCCAAAACGCAAGATGGCTTAGCGCATATTCGACAAACTCTATTTCATTGAATTTCCTGCCGGGTCGGACTATTGCATCAAGCCCAGCGCCATCTGGTGTTATTACAGCGACAAGACCTCCCCATCCGATATTATACGGATGGAGTACCGGTATATCATTTTCTTGGCAAAGCTTATCAAACAACAGAGGTACAGCAGATGAAAAATCTAACGCATTAATTGCTATTTCATGATCTTTAACAAATTGCAGTAGATTTTCTTCCGTAATAAAACAATTATGAATCTTTATTGAGGCTTTACTATTTATTTGCTCAAGGCGTAGCTTTATCGCTTCAACTTTTGATTGTGAAATATCCTTCTCAATGAAGTTCTGCCTATTTAAATTTGACTCTTCAACGATATCTCCATCAATGATTGTAAGGTTTTCAAAACCAAGTCTCAGTGCGCATTCAGCAATGACGCTTCCTATTCCACAGCCAGCGATAAGAATTGGAGTTTCCTTAATGACCTCTTGTTGACTGTAGTCTAAATAAATACGGTTTCTTACGTACCTTTTATAGGTTGTTTCCATAACCACAAAGCTAATTAAGAAACCGTGTTTAGCAACTACCTAAAAGTGTAGTTCGGATTGAAGTAATAGAATAATTAAGGAATTAAAGCGATGCATCTAATATGATTTAACAGTACTGTTCACAGCTTAACATTAATTTTAAAATATACGAATTCTGTCCGAAATAAGTCCGAAAATAGCAAAAGCCACTGATTATCAGTGGCTTTTGTCGGGGTGGCAGGATTCGAACCTACGACCTCCACATCCCAAATGTGGCGCGATACCGGGCTACGCTACACCCCGAAAGGCATCACCTTTTTTTCTGTGGCACAAATATACGGCATATTTTGTTACTGTCAAGACTTTTTTAACATTATTTTCTAACCCCCTCATTAATTGCACAATAATATCTTACATAATTTTTATATCCCCAGGAACACTACACTTTATGTTGTCCACGCCAAAACACACATCAGCTTTTCCGACGCTAACAAATATCTTCAAAAACATTACACATAATAATTTTAATCATAATAATGATATTTTTTCTTATCTTTGCACCCGCTTATCAAAAAGCGTTTATTAGGTTTTTAAAAAAGTATTTTTTTATTCAAAATAAAAGCTGTAATATTGCATTCCGATTTTTACAGGATATAAAATCGTTTAATAATTACTCGAAATCATGGATTTAGTAAAATTTGTAGAAGAACAAGCGGTAGTGAAAAATGAAATCCCCGCTTTCAAAGCCGGAGATACCATCAGCGTTCATTATAAAATTCGCGAGGGAAATAAAGAGCGTATTCAGGTGTACCAAGGTGTAGTTATCCAGTTAAACAGCGAAGGCGCTAACGCTACTTTTACCGTACGTAAAATCTCTAACGGTGTAGGTGTTGAACGTATTTTCCCTGTAAATTCACCTAACATTCAAAAAATAGAAGTGAATAGTGTTGGTAAAGTCCGTCGCGCTAAATTATTCTATTTACGTGGCCTTACTGGTAAAGCTGCACGTATCAAAGCAAAACGTGTATAATCACCGCTTCAAAACATAAAAAAGCCTCATCGATGTGAGGCTTTTTTTATGCTTTAATTTCGGTTCATATCGAAAAAAAACTTATCTTTGTATCCCGTACATAAAGCAGATTTAAAGCCATATTTAGGTCTTAAAATAGCTGAAATTTCATTATTGCTATGAGTAAATATATCTTCGTTACGGGCGGCGTAACTTCGTCGTTAGGAAAAGGCATTATCGCTGCTTCCCTAGCTAAACTTCTACAGGCTCGGGGGCTTAAAGTCACCATTCAGAAATTCGACCCTTACATTAACATCGATCCGGGAACATTGAATCCTTATGAACATGGCGAATGTTATGTAACGGAGGATGGAGCAGAAACTGATCTGGACCTAGGCCATTACGAAAGATTCTTAAATGTTTCCACCTCGCAAGCTAACAATGTCACTACGGGAAGAATATATCAACATGTTATTGCCCAAGAACGCGCAGGAGCTTATTTAGGCAAAACGGTTCAAGTCGTGCCACATATTACCGATGAAATCAAACGGAGGATGCAGCTCTTAGGACAAACTGGAGAATATGATATCGTCATTACTGAGCTAGGTGGCACCGTAGGCGATATAGAATCACTTCCATTTATTGAAGCAGTAAGACAATTACGTTGGGAACTTGGCAACAGTGATTCTTTAGTCATACACCTCACACTGGTGCCTTATTTAGCCGCTGCGGGGGAATTAAAAACCAAACCCACCCAACATTCCGTAAAGACACTTTTAGAATACGGTATACAACCCGATATTCTCGTGTGTCGTACAGAGCATAAGCTAACACACGATATTAGAAAAAAACTCGCCCAGTTTTGTAACGTCAACATCAACGCCGTAGTCGAATCCATCGATGCACCGACCATATACGATGTGCCATTGAATATGCTTAAAGAACAATTGGATAAAACAGCTTTAGCAAAATTGAAATTATCCAACAAGAACGAACCGGATTTAGAAAATTGGAAAACGTTTCTGGGCAAGCTCAAAAATCCAACCAGTGAAGTATGTATAGGCTTAGTTGGAAAATACGTGGAACTTCCCGACGCCTATAAATCAATTATGGAGGCTTTTATTCACGCAGGCGCTATCAACGAGACTAAAGTAAAAGTAAAGTATATCGCAGCAGAAAGTATAAACGAAGAAAACGTAATCGAAAAATTAAGAGATCTTAACGGTGTTTTAGTTGCCCCAGGTTTCGGTGAACGTGGATTAGACGGGAAACTGGTGGCTATTAAATTCGTACGGGAGAATAAGATTCCGTTCTTTGGTATTTGTTTGGGCATGCAATGCTCCGTTATTGAATTCGGGCGAAATGTACTTGGATTAAAAAAGGCAAACAGCTTTGAGATGGATGAAAAAACACCTGATCCTGTCATTAACTTGATGGAAGAACAAAAATCCATTACCAATATGGGAGGTACCATGCGTTTGGGAGCCTACGCCTGCGAGATCAAAAAAGGTACAAAAGCCCATTCGATTTATGGCAAAACCAAAATATCGGAACGCCACCGGCATCGTTACGAATTTAACAACGCATATCTAAAACAATATGAAGAAGCGGGTATGATTGCTTCGGGAAAAAATCCAGAAACAGGATTGGTAGAGATTGTCGAATTAAAAAATCATCCATTCTTTGTTGCAGGCCAATTCCATCCCGAATTGAAATCGACCGTAGCAAATCCTCACCCACTTTTTGTTAGCTTTGTAGCCGCTGCCATCGCCCATAAAAAAGGTTAAGGAATAGATGTAATATATCACTAAAAAATTAAAAAATTAAAAATGGATAGAAATACCCTCATTGGATTGGTGCTGATTTTCGGAATCCTAGCAGGCTCTTTTTATTTAATGAAACCCACGGAGCAAGAGCTTAAACAAGAACAAAGACTCCAAGATTCGTTGAAAAGAGTTAGAGATGGCCTACCTCCTATTGCAGATACATTAAGCGCTAATTCGCAAACCATCATAGACACTGCCGAAATATCCGATAAACCATTTGGTCGTGCCCGCCTAGGGGATGAGCAGATTGTCACATTGGAAAACGAATTAATTATCGCCAAAATAAGCTCTAAGGGTGGACAAGTCAGATCTGTTCAGTTAAAGAACGAAACAAATTATGACGGCAAACCACTTATGATTATTGATGAAGGCCAAAACCAGTTTGGTTTCGTTTTCAAAGCAAACGGCGAGAACATCAATACCAGTGACTTAAACTTTACGCCACAAAGTGGGAACATTTCGGTTACAGGTGAATCTACGCAATCAATAGGCTTCAGATTGGATTATAGTGAAACCCAATATTTGGAGTATACCTATACTATTAAAGGCGACGATTATAACGTAGGCCTTGAGGTAAAAGCCATAGGCATCCAAAACCTCATGGACATTAAGACCAGCTCCATCGGATTGAACTGGGAAACAACCTTGCTAAGAAAAGAACGGAATGCAAAATCCGAACGCGAACGGTCCACGATATTTTATAAAGAACTTGCCGGAAATGTAGACAACCTTTCCGAAACGAGTGACGACAAAGAGAAAATTGAGGACAAACTAAGCTGGATTGCGTTCAAGCAGCACTTCTTTTCTGCCGCATTAACGTCAAGTCAACCGCTAAACAACACCGAGCTTAATGTAGCTTTTGACTCAAACGACGGTGTTATAAAACACTACAAAGCATCGGCAGATTTAGACTTCTCTGCTCAAAAAGACAACCATTACACCTTCAATTTCTTTTTCGGTCCCAACCAATATAAAATACTAAAAGCACATGGAGATGATTTCGAAAAAATCATCAAGATGGGTTGGGGGCCTATGGGCTGGATAAATAAGTTCATCACTGTACCTATTTTTGATGTTCTCGATGGTCTTCATCTGAGTTATGGTATTATTATATTAATACTAACACTTATTTTGAAAGGCGTATTGTTCCCATTGACCTACAAATCATACCAGTCCATGGCGAAGATGCGTGTATTGAAACCGCAAATCGACGAAATTAAGGAGAAAGTAGGCGATGACAATCCAATGCTTCTCCAACAGGAGACCATGAAACTATATAAGCAGGCGGGCGTAAATCCGTTAGGAGGATGTCTGCCACTTGTATTGCAGATGCCTTTCACACTCGCTTTCTTCTTCTTCTTCCCCAACTTATTTGAGTTACGGGGCGAAAGTTTCCTTTGGGTAAAAGATTTGTCTACATATGATGCTCCTATTACTTTTGCTCCGATTTTCGGGATTGGACATATCTCTTTTATGTGTGTGCTGATGACGTTAACCACGTTATTAACGACGTGGTATAACAACGCGACATCTGGAGCAGCGGCTAACAACCAAATGAAATACATTGGATACTTTATGCCATTGATATTCTTCTTTGTATTGAATAGCTTCCCTGCGGGATTAAACTACTATTATTTCTTGTCAGCGGTATTAACACTTCTCACGCAGTTTATTATCCGTCAGTTTATAGACGATGATAAAATATTAGCTAAAATTGAGGAGCACAAGAAAAATCCGAAAGCGGCAAAAAAATCGTCTTTCCAACAAAAAATGGAAGAAATGATGCGCCAACAACAAGCACAACAGCAAAACAAAAAGAAATAAAAAAGAAAAGCCCGAGTAATGTTCGGGCTTTTCTTTTTTATTTAGACGGTTTTTCGAATCCGTCTTTTTCTGCTTTTTTTGCCATTTCCTCTACCCGTTTTTTAGTATCGGGATGGGAAGAGAAAAGCTTTTTAGTCAATCCTCCTTCCGAAGTATCTCCAGATAACTCCAGTAAGCGCTCGAAAGACATGGACATATACCAAGGGTTCACACCATTATCTTTTAAAAATTTATACCCATAGTCATCCGCCGCACTCTCCTGCTTGCGTGAAAAACTCATATTTGCCACCTGTTCGCCGAGTTCGCCTAATTGCGAATTTGATAGGGCACCCGCTGTTCCCCCTTGTGAAGACACACCGTCTTTCAGCGCCGAAGTCATCAAGGCATTTTTGAACGCATCCCGCGAATCCATATTTTTTACATGTCCTATTTCATGTCCGATAACGCCAAGGACCTCTTGATCATCCATCTCCTGCATTAACCCAGCACATACACGTACGCTTCCGTCTGCACAGGCAAACGCATTCACGTCTCGCACAAGATATACTTTAAAATTTAGGTCAAGACCATCGTAGCTGCTCAAATTCTCCGTGAGCTTTTTCAAGCGTACCGCAAACTCATGATCGTCTGGTGCCACGGGATTATTTTCATCCATCCACTGGATATACTCTTTTGTATAGTTGATAACATCCTCATTCGAGAGGGTGACAGCCTGTACGGCTTTTGTAGCTGCTCCAATTGATTTCGTGTTAATCTTGATTTGGCCGAAAGCCACCGAAGTGAACAGCATTGCTGACGCGCCTAATAAAATTCGTTTGTGAACCATAAGTTTGATATTTTAGCCTTGTTTAACCTTATAATACGATTAATATTCCTGCTCCATGTAACAAAAATGAGACCAAAACATATATCTTCCTTATACGAATGCGCTTATTCCGGTTATGCTTCTTCCCACGATAAGGGAATTAATTTCTTTTGTACCTTCATACGAATAAATCGCTTCCGCATCAGCCAAAAAACGAGCGACGTTGTACTCCAATAAGATTCCATTCCCTCCCATTACTTCACGTGCTCTCGACACGATATCTCGTGTACGCAATGTACAAAAGACTTTAGCTAAGGAAGCATGCTCATCTTTCAATTTCCCTTCATCTTGCAATTCTGATAATCGGAAAACAAGCGTCTGCATAGCTGTTAAATTAGAAAGCATCTCTACCAAATGATTTTGGATCAACTGAAAGGAAGCGATGGGTTTCCCGAATTGCTTACGGTTTAACGTATAATCCAGTGCGTTTTCATAAGCGCCGCGAGCACAGCCAACGGCCATCCAAGCCACACCGGCACGCGTCATCTGCAAGACTTTAGCCGTGTCTTTAAAGCTATTCGCTAGGGGTAAGCGGTCAGATTCCTGCACCAAACAATCTGTTAACGTTATCAATCCGTTTTGTACAATGCGCAATGCCATTTTACCTTTGATCTTCTCTACCATAAAACCTGGGTTATCTTTCTGGACGATAAATCCTTTCACTTGGTTATCATCCAGATCCCGCGCCCAAATGATCGTGATATCGGAGAACGTAGAATTGCCAATCCATTTCTTTTGTCCGTTCAACACCCAGCCTTCTGCTGTCTTACGACAAGTTGTCGTTAAACCACCCGCCGTACCCGATCCTACTTCCGGCTCTGTCAATCCAAATGCACCAATTTTTTCCAGTCGCTGCATTTTAGGTAACCATTTCTGTTTTTGCGCTTCCGAACCGCACATATAAATCGAGCCCATTGCCAGCCCACTTTGGACGCCCAGAAATGTCGCAATAGAAGGGTCTATTCGTCCAAACTCTGCCGCGATGATACCATCCATCAACGAAGTCCCCCCTGCACAACCATACCCCTCATAAACATATCCGCATACGTTCAACTCCGCTAATTTGGGAATAATTTCAAAAGGGAATTCGTCGTGTAGCCAATACTTATTTACTATCGGCTTAATCTCCCGCTCTAAAAAATCCCTCACTTTCAATTGTAAGGTTCGGTCATCAGCAGATAGCTTAGCCTCTATATCATAAAAATCCGCATCAATCGCCGGTGCCTCCCGTTTCTTTGCGTTACCAGTTAATAGCTTAGCCATACCTTTCAACTGCTCCTCACTCATTTTGGACATTCCCGTCATAAGCGTTGGAATATCGACTTTCTTAGACAGTGCATCCAGCTGCTCTAAATCTACATGCTTCAATAGTTGAAGTATATTTTTCAGTTTTTTTATCATGTTCAGTTATTTGGATTATCCCCCTCAATTGTAACACTTTTTTTATGGAAAATGTTTTTTATTGTTGTTTTTCAGCAAAACACTACTATCTTTGCGCCTGCTTTATAAAAGTTCTTTATTTCGATAGGATTAATTTTTATTTATTCTTTTGTAAAAAAATGGGTTACCTTTTATAATCGCTGGTATTAAAATGTAATAAACAAATTTGTTTCAATTAAAAATAGAAAATTAAAAATGAAAAATTTATTCAAATTCGGATTTTTAGGTTTAGCTTTAACAATTGCATTCGCTTCTTGTGGCGGTCAGCAAACTCAAACTGAAGAAACTGCTGATTCTTTAGCGGAAGGTATCGAAAACCAAACTGAGCAAGTTGCTGATTCATTGGAAAACGTAGCTGATTCAGTTAGAGCTGAAGGTGATTCTATCGCTGATTCTTTAGAGAACGTACAGTAATCCGAGCAGTATTAAAAAAATACATCAAAACCCACACAGTTGTGTGGGTTTTCTTGTTTCTGAAAGTGCTTCTTTTCGAGTTTTTCTTATTTTTGTCCTGTAGTTCAGTCTGCCTCAAAGGGCAGCTGTTTAATTTTAACTTTTATTTTTCGTGATCATGAGCTTATCATCTTTAACTGCTGTCTCTCCTATCGACGGACGTTACCATAACAACACTAAAGAACTCGCTAATTATTTCTCCGAATTTGCTTTAATTAAATACCGTGTTCTAGTGGAAGTAGAATATTTCATCGCGTTGTGTGGATCGGGGATTCCACAATTAGCTCATTTTGATGGTTCTCTGAACGAACGCCTTCGTCAGATCTACGAAAACTTTTCGTTAGAAAACGCGCAATGGGTCAAAGACACCGAGAAAGTCACTAATCACGACGTTAAGGCTGTGGAATACTTCTTAAAGAACGAATTTGAAAAACTAGGGTTGCACGACTCACTCGAATTCATCCATTTCGGATTGACCTCACAAGACATAAACAATACCGCTATCCCTTATTCTTGGAAGGAAGCGCTAGGCCAAACTTACCTTCCGAACATCCAGGAATTAGTAGGAGAATTGAAATCACTTGCTGACGAATGGCAAGACGTACCCATGCTGGCCAGAACACATGGACAACCTGCTTCTCCTACCCGTTTAGGAAAAGAAGTTAAGGTTTTCATTGAACGGATAGAAAAACAACTCGAGTTACTACAACAGATACCGTTATCGGCAAAATTCGGCGGCGCCACAGGCAATTTCAACGCTCACCATGTTGCCTATCCGAAGACGGATTGGGTAGCCTTCGGCAATAAATTTGTGAATGAAAACCTTGGTCTGTCCCGTTCACAAACGACGACCCAAATTGAACATTACGACAATTTTGCAGCAAGTTGTGATGCCTTCAAACGCGTTAACAATATCCTCATAGACTTATGCCGGGACATGTGGACTTATATCTCCATGGAATATTTCAAACAGAAAATAACCGCAGGACAAATCGGGTCATCGGCTATGCCGCACAAAGTAAATCCCATAGATTTTGAAAATGCAGAGGGCAATTTGGGTATCGCCAATGCGCTGTTTGAACATCTGGCGGCAAAGCTCCCTATTTCACGCTTACAGCGTGATTTGACTGATTCGACAGTTCTACGCAATATAGGCGTGCCTTTTGCTCATACCATTATCGCTATTAAGTCTACCCTAAGGGGCTTGCGAAAACTCATTCTTAATAAATCTGCCCTCCAAGCAGATTTAGAAAACAATTGGGCAGTAGTAGCAGAAGCTATTCAAACAATATTGCGAAGAGAAGGATATCCAAAACCTTATGAGGCACTGAAAGACTTAACCCGTACCAACACGCATGTAACCCAGGAAACAATCGCAACTTTCGTTGACGGATTAAATGTAAGTGAGGAAATCAAAGAAGAAATCAAAGCGATTTCTCCGAGCAATTATACCGGCATCATACGATAAGCTTTGACGTCAAAATGACCTGCATTGGTACATTTTTGACGTATATTTGTTCAATATTATAGATTACACGAAATATGGCAACTATTAACGTATATACAGAAACGACTCCCAATCCTTCCACAATGAAGTTTTTGGTCAATAAGTTATTAATCAACGGTAGTTTGGATTACCCCGACCGGGAAAAGGCCCAAGCATCCGAATTTGCCAGGGAACTGTTCAAGTTCAACTTTGTAGAAGGTGTTTTTTTTGCGAGCAATTTCGTTACCATCACAAAAACTGACGGAGTAGAATGGCCTGATATCGAGCCTTTATTAAAGGACTTTGTAAAAGAAGCCGTCGAATCGGAATTAGCGGTTAAACCTATCGAACACTCCGAGGAGATAAATTTTGAGGGGACAGAGGTAGAAGTAAAAATCCAACAGGTTTTGCACGATTACGTTCGCCCAGCCGTAGAACAAGATGGCGGAGCTATCGCTTATAGATCATTTGACAACGGCGTGGTCACTGTGGAACTACGTGGCTCTTGTAGCGGTTGTCCATCTTCTACTATTACTTTGAAAGCTGGTATAGAGGGCTTATTGAAAAGAATGGTTCCAGAAGTTGAAGAAGTCGTTGCGGAAGCATTATAACTCGAAATAAAACAAAGAAAAAGGGAAGATTGTACGATCTTCCCTTTTTTAGTTACGCTTTTTAGCCGCTACTCTGCTAAAAATCATTAACTTTATAGCCAAAATAACCGAAACATTATATTTCAAAAATGAGTGCAGATATCAACAAACTAGAACAGATCGCTTCACAAGTAAGACGTGACATCGTTCGTATGGTGCATGCTTGCCAATCGGGTCACCCGGGCGGTTCGCTTGGTTGTACGGACTATTTTGTAGCGTTGTACTTCTATGCGATGAAACATGACCCTTCTTTTAATATGGACGGCGTCGGAGAAGATTTATTTTTCTTATCAAACGGACACATTTCTCCCGTTTTCTACAGTACTTTAGCGCATGCCGGATATTTCCCTCCGAGTGAACTTAGTACATTTAGAAAAATAGACTCCCGCATACAAGGCCACCCCACCACACACGAAGGATTACCGGGTATCCGCATTGCGTCAGGCTCGTTGGGACAAGGACTGTCCGTGGCTATCGGTGCTGCACAAGCTAAAAAATTAAACAAAGACAATAGTTTAGTATATGTGTTGATGGGCGATGGGGAACTCCAGGAAGGACAGGTATGGGAAGCGGCGATGTACGCTCCACACAACAAAATGGATAACATTATTGCTGCCATTGATTATAATGGTGCGCAGATTGATGGTGCCACAGAGGAGGTACTATCGCTCGGAAATCTTCGTGCAAAATGGGAAGCATTCGGCTGGGATGTGCTGGACATAAAACAGGGAAATGATATGGCATCGGTCATCCAAGGTTTAGACGAAGCTAAATCGCGCGCTGGAAAAGGCAAACCTGTTATGATACTACTACACACGGAAATGGGGAATGGGGTTGATTTTATGATGGGATCACACAAATGGCATGGTATTGCCCCTAACGACGAACAGCTAGCTGCTGCATTGGCACAGAATGCGGAAACTTTGGGAGACTATTAATAGATAGGAAGATACTAAGAAATGAAGAAATATACCTACACAGAATCAAAAGATACCCGTTCTGGCTTCGGCGCGGGCCTACTGGAAGCAGGAAGACAGAATGAGAACGTGGTGGCACTTTGTGCCGATTTGATCGGATCGTTAAAGATGAACGATTTCATCAAAGAATTTCCGGAACGCTTCTTCCAGATCGGAATCGCAGAAGCAAATATGATGGGTATTGCAGCAGGTCTGACCATCGGTGGCAAAATTCCTTTTACGGGTACATTTGCTAACTTTTCAACGGGCCGTGTATACGACCAGATTAGACAGTCCATTGCCTACTCGGACAAAAACGTAAAGATATGTGCTTCTCACGCCGGATTAACACTAGGTGAAGATGGTGCTACACACCAGATCCTCGAAGACATCGGATTGATGAAGATGCTCCCGGGAATGACGGTAATCAATCCTTGCGACTTTAACCAGACGAAGGCTGCTACCTTAGCATTGGTTAACCATCATGGTCCTGCGTACCTACGCTTTGGCCGTCCGGTCGTACCGAACTTTACGCCATCCGATCAGGTATTTGAAATCGGTAAAGCCGTTATGTTAAACGAAGGTGCCGATGTAACCATTATCGCTACCGGACACTTGGTCTGGGAAGCTATCCAAGCAGGAGAGGAATTAGAAAAGCTGGGCATCGACGCCGAGATTATTAATATACACACGATTAAACCACTGGATGAGGAAGCGGTCTTGAAATCCGTGACCAAAACAGGCTGTGTCGTTACGGCGGAAGAACATAATCGTCTAGGAGGACTAGGAGACAGCGTTGCACAACTTTTGGCAACCAAGAGACCTACTCCACAAGAATTTGTTGCGGTAAATGATAGCTTTGGTGAATCGGGCAAACCAGCACAGCTGATGGAAAAATATGGCCTTAATGCCGCTTCTATCGTAGCAGCAGCAAGAAAAGTGATTACCAGAAAATAGTGACGAAGAACAAATGGAAGACGCCTTAATTATATCAAAATTTGCTGATGAACGCACACGCGAAGAGGCGTTTGGCCATTTGCTCCAAAAATACCAACAAAAAATATATTGGCACGTTCGTCGGATGGTCATTGACCATGACGATGCAGATGATGTCGTGCAAGATATATTCATCAAAGTATGGCGAAACCTCGAAAAATTCCGGGAAGACTCCCAGCTTTATACTTGGTTATATCGTATAGCCACAAATGAATGTATCACTTTTCTAAATAGAAAAAAACAAAAGCAGAGCATGTCGTTAGACGACGACAGCTCTGCTTATCTCGCAGAAACATTAGCGGAGGGAAGTTATTTTAATGGTGATCAGGCACAAATGAAATTGCAACAGGCGCTATTGACTCTTCCCGACAAACAACGGTTGGTATTTAACATGAAATATTTTGAGGATCTCAAATACGACGAAATATCAGAGATTCTAGGTACTAGCGTTGGCGCATTAAAAGCTTCTTATCATTTGGCAGTAAAAAAAATAGAGCACTTTTTCACATCACACGATTAAACCCTAGGGGATTTTTCGACTCTAAACAAGTGACTATGAAGGAAGACAATACATATTACGATGGAATGGATGGTTTAAACCTACCGGGATCATTACGTATAAATCCCTTTGTAGTACCTGAAAATTACTTTGACCAACTCTCTTCTTCAGTTTTGTCTCAAGCACGTTTAGATCGTTTGCCAACTGCAGAAAGAATAGGCTTCACCGTACCAGAATCCTACTTTTCTCAATTAACAAACAACATACAACTCCACATAAAGGTGGAGCAGTATAAAGATACTACACATAGAGAATGGGATGTCCCTAAAGGATACTTTGAAGATCTATCAGACAAGATTCTTTCGCAAACGAAAATAGAAGCTGTTGCAAAACAAGAAGAGTTCGAAGTCCCGATAGACTATTTTGAAAGCCTGTCAGCACGCATTCAAACAAAAATATTTGAAGATAAGCTAAAAACGCAAGTATCTGATGATGGCTTTACAATTCCAGAAGACTATACTGGAATACTGAAAGATAAAATTGTTGCACAAACTATAGGGAAAGAAAAACAGAAAACAATTGTACGAAAGCTAAATTTCAACAAATGGGTTTCCTATGTGTCAGCAGCTTGCGTTGCTGTGGTAATTGGAGTCGTTTCCTATAACAGCATAAACAATCGAACGCAGGGAAGTATCAGCGAATCACATCTGGCTTCCATTCCCGATGACGAAATTATTAATTATCTGAGTGCGCTGAATGATAGTCATGACATTCTTTATATCATGGAATGTATTGACCATTCTCATGATTCTGAAGGGATTTGTACGCATGTAAAGGAAAATGATATTGAAGACTATTTAAATTATGCATTATAATGTTACGTTTTAAACATTTGTTTGTTACGATAGGTGTAGTCATACTCTGTATATTATCTGCGAGTGCACAGCCGCGGGATTCCAAACGATTTGCAGCGATTGAGAACGAAAAAATTGCCTATATTACGAAAGAGCTGAGCTTAACACCTGCTGAAGCCCAGCGTTTCTTCCCGATATACAATCAATATAGCCAAGAAATATGGGCTATTCGATCGAAAAAGAAAGAAAGCACCTCGACCCCTTCTCCAAGGGGAGTAAATGCTTTCAATAGATCGAATAAATCTGAAAAACAGGATGTACTCTCTTATGATGCAAAAGAATTGGAAATTAAGAGAGACTATCGAAAAAAGTTCACGGAGGTGATTGGTTCAGCTAGGGCCTCTCAGTTTTTCGAGGTTGAACAGAGCTTCCGGGAATTGCTCTACAAAGAATTACAAAGAAGAAATCGTTAAATAAAGTGACGACGTAATCAGTGACGAAGTAACAAAAAACCATTACTGATTACGCATCACTGTTTACGGATTACTTGTCACTAAAAAATGATTAGCAACAGAGAACTTTTCCTTAAAAACACTGCTCAAACGTCTTCATCTCCTCGTCTATTCGAAATCGTAAAAGCCGAGGGAGTCTATCTATATGGACCTAACGGTGAACGTTATTTGGATTTGGTATCGGGTTTCAACGTTAGCAATATTGGACATCGACATCCCAGCGTCATAGCGGCTATCCAACAACAATTGGAGAAATACCTCCATGTTACGGTATATGGGGAGTTTGTACAAGCACCGCAAGTAAAGTTTGCAACCGAATTACTCGCGAATCTTCCTTCTTCATTCGGATCTGTTTACCTCACGAACAGTGGAGCAGAGGCTGTCGAAGGATCCATGAAAATCGCAAAGAAGTACACTGGACGTCGGCAGATTATTGCTGCTGAAAAAGCATATCATGGTAGCACACAGGGGGCTTTAAGTTTAATCGGCAACCCAGCATATCAAGAGGCCTATGCTCCACTACTCCCCGAAATAGAATTTATCCAGTTCAATGACATAAGCAGTTTAGACATTATCACAAACCAAACCGCTGCGGTTATCGTGGAAGCCATCCAAGGAGAGGCTGGCGTGCGTGTTCCGTCTACGGAATTTATGCGGGCTCTCCGTAGGAAATGTGACGAAACGGGCGCCATTCTGGTTTTTGACGAAATACAAACAGGTTTCGGAAGAACAGGGAAGATGTTTGCTTTTGAACATTTTGGGATCGTACCGGATGTTTTGATGTTAGCAAAAGGTATAGGAGGCGGTATGCCACTCGGCGCATTTGTTGCACGAAAAGAAGTTATGGATGTCATCAAAGACAACCCTATGCTCGGTCATATCACTACTTTTGGCGGCCACCCGGTAAGTTGTGCGGCTGCCCTAGCTTCTTTGCAGGTGATTCAAAACGAAAAACTGCTAGATACAGTAGAAATAAAAGCAGCTTTGTTCCGCAAAGAGTTGAACCATCCTGCAATAAAAGAGATCAGGGGAATGGGATTAATGATGTGCCTACAATTAGAAACTTTTGAGCACGTATATCAAGTCAGTAACTTTTGTGCAGAACACGGTGTGATGATTGATTGGTATTTACATTGCGAAACAGCCCTACGCATAGCACCTCCACTGACGATATCAGAAACCGAAATAAAACATGCCTGCGAAATAATAAGACAAGGTATTGAAAAGTTCATTTGAAAAAGCTAACTTGGTTTTCTTAAACCTTCATTTTATATGGAAACAAGAAGAAAATTCTTAGTGAAAAGTCTCCTCACTTTGGGAGCGGCCACGATAGGCACAAAAACGTTATTTGCAACCGAAAACAACCTAGCAAAAAGTGGTAAGTTAGTTATACAACAGAACGATGTCATTCTATTTCAAGGTGATTCGATTACCGATGCAGGACGTAATCGAGATAATTTAAAACCAAACGACACCGGCGCTTTTGGTCATGGATATGCGCTGATGGCCGCAGCCACGCTGCTAAATAAATATGCGGATAAAAACATACAGGTTTATAATCGGGGGATCAGCGGAAATAGGGTGCCAGACCTTATCAGCAGATGGGATACCGATGCGCTCCAACTTCGGCCGACGATATTAAGCATTCTTATCGGCGTAAACGATTTTTGGCGTACGATCGATCGAGGTGCTCAAAACACGCCACAACAATATAAACAGCAATATCAACAATTGTTGGACATTACTTTAAAACAACTTCCACAAGTTAAATTGATTATCGGCGAACCATTTGGCGTGAAAGATGTAAAACATGTCACGGATGCTTGGTATCCCGACTTTCTGGGTTATCAACAAGTCGCCAAGGAAATAGCAAAAGAGTATAATGCGACATTTCTGCCTTATCAATCGGTATTCGATAAAGCGGCAAGCCGCGGTGGGGGCGATTATTGGACAACAGACGGCGTACATACTTCCTTAGCGGGTGCAAACCTCATGGCGGAAGCTTGGTTGGGACTAATCAAATAATTTTTAGAGCAGGGAAACCTGCTCTAAAAATCACTATTCCAGCGATACATACCGTCTCGCA
The DNA here is from genome assembly GCF_004208525.1 of Sphingobacterium corticibacterium. Taxonomy (GTDB): domain Bacteria; phylum Bacteroidota; class Bacteroidia; order Sphingobacteriales; family Sphingobacteriaceae; genus Sphingobacterium; species Sphingobacterium corticibacterium. The sequence continues at coordinate 354,889 of NZ_SGIT01000002.1, forward strand.
AGAGAATCTGCTCTCGATCCAGAAGCAATCGAATTACGTGCAACTTTATATCATCATCCCCGAGTGTTAGCTCGTCAACGAGGTCCTTCACATCTTTTTCGCCTGCCAGTAATACGTTTTTTATTTCTTCATGTAGTTTTTCCTGGATATCTGCACGATGCTGGCGCACCAGACACAAATCACAAACCCCACAAAACGCTTTCTCTTTTTCCCCAAAATAAGTCTGCAACGCGATACTTCGGCAGTCCTTCGTATCGAGATAAGTATAGATAGCTTTTATTTGTTGTTCTTTAATATTCTTTCTTTCCTCGATAAAGGAAGTATCGATAAAGAGATGTTTGTAATCTACACGTGCCTGACGAAATTCCAGTTGAGGGGCATCCGTTTTAGGAAGATAAGAAGCCACCTCCAATTGTTGTAGCCCGCGCAACATCCCCACTACTACGTCATGCGAAACGTTAAGCTTTTTTGCCAGTTCATACTCGTTCAACCCGATATAAAAATCAAATGCGCCACCTGTTGTGCGCAAAATCAATTTGATGAGCATATCATACTTCGCCGACTGTACTTGAAATTTATATAATTCCTGGTAATCGATTTCAAACTTAAATCGCGAGGGGATAAAAACAGCTTCGGATAAGGCAATCCACCCATCTCTTTCCAAAAACTTCAAAGCACTTAATGTGGGAAGAATATCAATCTTATAACATTTACAGAAATCGACTACATCAAAATCAAAAAAAAGACCTTTCCCAGCGCCATAAGCGATTTGAAAGTAGTTTCCTAAATGATGATAGACCTGTTGAATAAACGGTATCGGCGGAAAACCGGCTATAAAATTCTCCCACAATTTTTCACGATCCGCTTGTTGAAACATCAATACTGGGAATGCTTTCTTCCCATCGCGACCCGCGCGACCTGCTTCTTGGTAATAAGCTTCTAATGAATCAGGAATATCCAGATGTAGTACAAATCGCACATCCGATTTATCGATCCCCATCCCAAATGCATTGGTTGCCACAATGACACGCATCCGATTTTCCATCCAGCTGTCCTGCTTTTGCGAACGGGTCTGTGGATCAAGCCCAGCATGGTAAAAATCCGCTGGTATACCGTGGTTAATTAAATACTGTGCCACTTCTTGTGTCTCCCGGCGGTTACGGACGTATATCACTCCCGATCCGCCAATCTTATGGATCATCCGCAACATACGTCCCATTTTATCCTCCTCGGCCAATACCATATAGGCTAAGTTCTCCCTTCGGAAGCTTTTCTGAAACACTTGTTTTCCTACGAAACCTAACTTATCTTGGATATCTTCCACTACACGTGGAGTTGCCGTGGCCGTCAACGCCAAAAAAGGCGTGCTTGGATGAATCTCCCGCAACTTCGCCAGTTCTAGATAAGCAGGACGAAAATCATACCCCCATTGTGAAATACAATGTGCTTCGTCAATGGCAAAAAGACTCACTTTCATGTAGCGTATCCGTTCTTTTACCAAATCATTATAAAGACGTTCCGGGGCAAGATAAAGAAATTTAATTTTTCCGTACACACAATTATCCAATGCAATATCCACCTCCCTATGGGACATACCAGAAAAAATGGCCACCGCTTCGATACCTTTTTTTCGCAAGTTTTGGACCTGATCTTTCATCAATGCAATAAGTGGACTCACGACAATACATATACCCGCCAACTGAAGTGCCGGCACTTGAAAACAAATAGATTTCCCTCCACCTGTGGGCATTAACGCCAGGGTGTCACGCCCCTGCAGCACAGCATTGATAATGTCTTCCTGCAACGGACGAAAGGCTTCATGTCCCCAATATTGTTTTAATATATCCAGGTTTTTATTTTCCATCACTTCTTCTCCCAAACATAAGCAAAATTATTTTTCAAGACGTAATAGCGTAGATCTAAAGAATCTGCCATTTTTATCATCGCTGGCAATCTCTCCGTTTTATTCGACCCGTCAAATATCGCGAGAGCAACATGGCTGAAATTTTTATCATTTACCTTATCATAAGATGATATGTTGCGCCACAACAAAATATCACATACCATAGGTCCCATTTCTCCCCTACCGCCCTCTATAATACCCAACGTACCTATAGAAGTTTGAATTTTCACCCGATCACCTCTTTTTAACTGCAATGGGTAAAAAGCGATATCCGTCATCCGTATATAATGGTTAAGGTCTGGCAGCACCTGCCTCTTTATATACGGATGTGCCACGCTATCTAACGTAGAAATAAGAGAAACCTTACCGTGATTAATTACGGCAATGGCAACCTCACGACCGACATTATATATTTTTATGCCTTGATAAGAAGTATATTTTATAGAGGAGATGACAGCAGAGAATAACAATATTCCTATAGCGATAAAGGTACACCATAAAAATTGTTTACGCAGACTATACCAGGTAATAAGCAAAAAGATGATAACGAGCAGAAACAAAGCAAGTTGTACTCCCGAAAAGGCAACACCTTGTACTGTAGCAAATGGTAATTCTTCGATAGTCTGCAAGCCCCATAAGAGGAAACGACACAAATAGGTTAATCCCTGTGCCAAATACGCGTTGACAAGCGGAAAAGGACATGTGGCTAGTGCTATACCCATATACATTAATGCCGTCGCAGGCAGTGATACAAATAAATTTCCAAGCAGAAAGTAATTGGGAAACTGCTGAAAGTAATACAAGGCTAGTGGTGTGGTAAAGAGCTGAGCACTGACAGAAACTAATACGGCTTGCCATGTCATACGTAACCCCTTATTGTTTATCAGCAATACCTTATTAAGCAATGGATAGAGCGTAAATAAACCCAAAACAGCCAAATAGGACAATTGAAAGCCCATGTCGAAGATCATAAACGGATCCACCAAAAGTAAACAGCATGCTGATGCAAAAAGCGAATTTAGATTTTGATTAGCTCGTTGGCTCCATCTGGCTACCAACAAAAAAGAAATCATCACGCCTGCCCGCAGGATAGAGGGAGCCATTCCCGTCAACAAAACATAGCCCCATATGGCTACTAGAATAAGCACGAAGCGAATAGGCCTACCATAAGGGAACCGGTCTAGAAAACCCAGTAAAAAATTCAGCAGGAAGAACACCATACCGACATGCAAACCTGACACACTCAAAACATGTACCGTACCTGTATTAATAAAAGCCGTTAGTGTTTCCATCGGAAAATGGGCACGGTATCCTAAAATGAGAGCTGCGCAAATATCCAACGCATCCTTATTCGATATAAACCGGCTGAACTTATGCACAAAATAACGGCGTATCGCCAACGCTTGTGCTATAACGGTATTTCCGTAGTTATTTCCGAGCAGCCGAATATCCGCAGGCTTTATATAGGCTTGATGATAAATATTTTTATGGGCCAGATATCGTTTATAATCAAATTGTTTAGGATTATAAGGTTCACGTATGTCCATTACCTCATTACGGAACAACAACTTGTCGCCATAAGACAACGATAAATCAGATTCCTTATTTTTATGCACGATACGCAGCATGATTTGCCCTGTTGCCGGGCTTACTTTTTCATCGTCGACAATATGACGAATTTCTAAAGGAAAGTGTATACTAGCCTCGCCATATACAGGTTCGTCCGTAACCACCCCTATCAAATAGTCCGCTTTTTTACCTACAAAATATTGTGATTGCTGTGCAGGAAGTTCTCGTTCTATCCATACAATACCCAATAAGAACAACCAACCGTAAAAAATTGGTGGAAAGAAAATACGGCGCAATTGTCGACCATAAGCCTCCATTCCCACCAAAAACAGGAATATAATTATCATACATCCGACTATAATTCGAAACAGCAATATCGATAATGGTAAATAATAACCGCTCATTATACCTGTTCCAAAAAATAAGAAAACGCTGGCAAACGGCACTTTCCGCAAAGCCAGATAGATTGCGTGCCCTACCATCGGTATCGGAATTGAATTTTAATATCGGACCGACGTGCACCCTCGCTTTGATCCAACCCAGAACCTACCGTTTCTACATCCAAATAGTGATTTAAGCTATAACGAAGCCAAAAATCTATTTTTCGACCTATACGATAAAGCAAGTTAATATAGGAACGACCGCCTTTTCCATTATACATAGGGAAGGCACTCGCATATAACACATCATTTTCGTATGCATATAGCCTCGCATCATACGAATCAGTAGCAAATACAGCTAAACGTACATTTGCTTGTAATGGCAGACGAGCAGGTTTCCAGAATACATCCTGATAAGCCAACCAGCCCAAATCGATTCTCCCATCCTTTTCATATCGCACCCCCTCCGTTCTTGTCCGGATTTCCCACTGGTTAGAAAGTTTATACTGAAAGACAAGGCGCAGCTGATCTTTCAACACATCCACCACAGATCTGTCTGGCGGTTGTGCACTATTGTTTTCTTGCTTTAGTCGATGGCGGTAACGCAACGAAATACGCCCTATCTTGTACCAAAGATACGTAAATTGGGATAGAACGTCCATTCCCGCACTAGGTTCGTCAACACGATAGCGTAACCAAGGGAAACGAAATACGTCAATATAATTCATCCATTCTATCTTTCTATTGGGATGGAACATCCATCCCGCATAGATTCCCTCTTCGTTGACAACCGCACTACCCTCCCCCAACGCTTGTGCAAAAACAGCATGGTAGTTAGGTTGGTAATTTCTATAGTTAACAAACGTTGATACTTTCGGATGCAAACTGGCGATCAGGCCATGGAGCGTAGCCCAACCTCGTCGATACTCGTGTGCCGTTTCGCCAAAAAGATATACATTCTTATAGGTGTATTGGTAATTGACGCCGATATTGAGTATTCGCCTCCCTTCAAAAGAATAGGTCTGACGAGGCGAACCATCGTGTACAATTGTGCCATTATATTGCGTATAAACACCCACAGCACCTAGCTTCAAACGCTTATATCGGTAGGTTACGTCTGTCCCGATCGCATTTTGTTTGATCGCTCGACGATTACGAAGTTCATTAGGCGTTCGATGTAATCCAGATGCTGAAATAGAACTGATCGTATAATTACCGTCTTCCGCTCCCGAACGATTACCAGATAGCTTTCGCCAAGAAACAAATGGTGTAATTTCCCAATTATCAAAAGATAACCGCGTAGCAAAACCGGAGAGATAGTTGTGTTCATTCATAGATGTGTAGCTCCTCAACCCTCCCCCTTGCCTAGCACTACTCGTCATCATCGCTCCTTTGCCAAAACTCAAACCATTCCACATTACCAATCCTTGTCCAGCCTGCAAAGCATAATTCCCCAATATCAATTCCTTAAATATACCTAGGTCTTTTGCATATAGACTAACGCCATTGTGATCAAAACCATAGCGCTGCCTTTCCCGAAAGAAGGGTTCCCCGGCATCTTTTTCCATATTAATCGCCAAACGCAACCGATTACGAAAATTGAAACGATAACGCAGCATATAACGGTTTGCATCTCCAAGATAACGAGAACGGGTACTATCGGTAATGAAATAACCTCGTTGTTTCTGAAAGATAGTGCCATAACGTAACATAAGCTGCTGCTCGCTATCATCATAAAGCTTCCGCCAAGTTAATCCCTCCAAGCTCGATACGGATGAGACCGTAATAAAAGGACTCAATCGTTCAATAGTCGGCAGATCAAAATGAGCAATCCCTTGTAGCTCCAAAACGGAGATAAACTTTCCGGTCTGTTCGCGATGTGCTAAAAGGCTAGCAATTTGCAAAGGTGATAGAAATGAAAGGTTAGCCAGCTCATGCCCATCCGTTTTATTTAAATCAATGGGGCGTGTACGGTAGTGACGAAGAAGCTCTAGAACTTCATCAACATCGACTTCCTCCTCTAATTCTTCGACAAGTTGTTCTACAATTTGCTCCGCTACCGAGCTTTCGCCCGATGTTTGGCTTCTTACCAGCGTACTATACCCCAGTAAGAACACCGCTGTCATAACTCGTACACTGGCAAAACGCATAGATTATGAGCATTTGAAATAAGCAGATGGGATTTGCTGGTACAGGTGGTGTTGTCCGCCAGACTATCTGGCAGAAAAAAACTCTTTTTACACGTTAACGCATTACTTTTCCTCCAATATGAAAAGGATAAATAAAAGTGCTGAACGGATAAATAGAGCGTTACAACGGTTAGTAGTAATCTTCTTTTCATCACAATTCATTATAATTGATACAGTGAAAGTACAGAATATTAGAACATTATCCAATTCTCGTAGTCAATCTTTTTAAAAAAGAAGATTTCGTTTTGGTTTAAACACAAAAAACGCTATCTTTGTGTCACCAAAAAATTGCGGGGTGGAGCAGTTGGTAGCTCGTCGGGCTCATAACCCGAAGGTCATCAGTTCGAGTCTGATCCCCGCTACTAACAAAAGCAAAGCGCGAGGCTAAGCTTAAAAAAATTCAAGAAATATTGCGGGGTGGAGCAGTTGGTAGCTCGTCGGGCTCATAACCCGAAGGTCATCAGTTCGAGTCTGATCCCCGCTACTAACAAAAAGCGCTAAGGAAACTTGGCGCTTTTTTATTTCCATCCGTATGAGATCATAAAAAAGGCGACACTTAGGTCGCCTCTACTCTTTAACTAAAATGTTATCGTTATTTAATATCAAACAGATCCGAAATTGATCCGTGTTCATTCACATTCTTAATCGCGCCGGCAAATAGATCAGCCGTCGATAATACTTTAATTTTACTGCAGCTTCTTTGCTTCTCCGGCTTTAACTGAATAGTGTCTGTGACAATCATTTCTGTTAAAACCGAATTTTCGATGGTATCATAAGCCTTTCCCGATAAGACTGCATGCGTACAGACAGCCCTTACCGAACGAGCGCCGTTTTCCATAATCAACGCAGCCGCTTTAGACAACGTACCAGCCGTATCACATATATCGTCTATCAAGACTACATCTTGATCTTTCACATCTCCAATAATTGACATGGATTCAATCTCATTGGCACGTTTACGACGTTTGTCACAGATGATAACCTCCGCATTGAAAAATTTGGCAAATGTGCGGGCACGATATGACCCCCCCATATCCGGAGATGCAATGGTCAGGTTCGGCAGTTTCAAGGATTTGATATACGGTACAAATATAATTGATCCATCTAGATGGTCCACTGGGATATCAAAGAATCCTTGTATCTGCGCAGCGTGCAAATCCATGGTCATGATACGATGCGCACCGGCGGCCACAATGAGGTTTGCAATTAACTTCGCGCCAATAGCGACACGCGGTTTGTCTTTTCTATCTTGACGGGCATAACCGAGATAAGGAACGACCACCGTGATATAATGGGCAGAAGCACGCTTTGCCGCATCAATCATAAATAAAAGCTCTAAAAGATTGTCGTTTGGTTGGTTTGTGGATTGGATTAAGAACACGTCGCTGCCGCGTACGGATTCATTGTAAAAAGGCTGAATTTCCCCATCGCTGAACTTGGATAAGGTCATATCGCCAAGCGGCTTTCCATAGGATGTGGAGATTTTTTCCGCTAATTCCACTGTTCCAGACCCTGCGAACAGCTTCACCGTGTTAAATTGCAAAGGCATTTCTTATGCGTGTTTTATATGTTGGATTTATTTAATATTCCAATTAGAAGAAAACAAAATTAAAAAAGTTGTCCGACCTGGATTCGAACCAAGACTAAATGAACCAAAATCACTTGTACTACCCTTATACTATCGGACAAACTCCAAGATTAACTTAGTTTTGCGACAAAGTTAGCCAAATGTTTCTTAAAACAAAAGGTTTAAATTGTGATAAGTTATTGCCAATAGGCCGCAAACTCCAGGAAGGCTAACCATACAAACAGCGTCAAATAAAATTTGATTAATCGGAAAAAACGCCGTATTTTTGCACCTTAAATTTAGATGATTAAGAAATGAAACCGACCCGGTATCGGGGGAGTTCTCATCAACAATTAAAAATTAAAAAACAAATTAGATGAAATCAATTGCTATTAGCGGTTCTGTTAGACAGAACGTAGGGAAAAGAGATGCAAAAGAATTGCGTTACGAAGGAAATATTCCTGCAGTTCTTTATGGTGGTAAAGAACAAACCCACCTTGCTGTATCCGCAGCTGATTTGAAATCTGTTCTTTATACTGCTGATGTGGTATTTGTAGAACTGGAGATCGACGGCAAAAAAACACGTGCTATTGTTCAAGACACACAATTCCACCCACTTACCGACTTGGTAACGCATGTGGATTTCTTAGAATTGTTTGATGATAAGCAAGTTTCTGTAAATATTCCTATCAAATTAACAGGAGATTCTCCAGGCGTTAAAATGGGGGGTAAACTTGTTCAGAAATTGCGCAGCCTTCGTGTGAAAGCATTACCAAATGACCTTCCTCAAGAAATTGAAGTTCCTATGGAATCATTAGAGGTTGGTAAATCTTACCGTGTTGGACAAGTATCGTTAGAAAATGCCAAAGTTCTTAACAATGCTGACGACACCATCGTGTCGGTAGTAATGTCTCGTGCATTGCGTCAAGCAGAGCAAGAAGCAGCTAAAGCAGCTAAAGGAGGCAAGAAATAATACCGAGGTATTTAGACAAATAAAAAAGCATCGCAACATGTTGCGATGCTTTTTTATTTGTCTAACATGTAATTCCTATATTTGCGACCATGAATTATTTAATTGTCGGACTAGGCAACATTGGCAAAGAATATGCAGACACGCGCCACAACATCGGTTTTATGGTAGCAGACGAGGCTGCAAACCAAGCCGGAGCGACCTGGTCATTGATGAAGCTCGCCTACTACACGGAATTTAAACTTAAAGGCAGAAACGTATACATGATTAAGCCTACGACTTTTATGAATTTAAGTGGCAAGGCCGTCAACTATTGGATGCAGGAGCTAAAAGTTCCCATACAAAATGTACTAGTTGTGGTAGACGATCTTGCTATTCCATTTGGTTCGCTGCGAATCAAGCCGAAAGGTTCCGCCGCAGGCCATAACGGACTACGCTCCATAGAGGCTACTTGTGGCGGACAAAACTATCCTCGTCTACGTTTCGGCATCGGCGATAATTTCCCCAAAGGACGCCAAGTAGATTATGTATTGAGCCCTTTCGATCGCGATGAACAGAAAGAATTGCCTGCACTTATCGATCACGCCGTGAAGATGATACAAAGTTTTGTTCACATTGGTATCGAATTGACCATGACGAATTTGAATACGAAGTAGGGGCATACAATCCCCACCCCGCTTTACTTCGTCTTTACTTCGTAACGACGGCCCTTCTTTTCGGGATATGGGCTTGTAACCACTAATCTATCTGGTTTTTCTTCTAGCATCTTCTTAAACTCATTCTTAGATACAGCTCTACCATCAACAAAGAAAACATCGTCATCCGTATATGGATATACATTTTTACTTTTATTAAAAACCTTGCCTGCTGTATTTGTTTTAGTAGTCACCAAAATCACACCATCCTTCCCTCTCTCTCCATAAGCCAATCGAGCGTCATTATCTTTCAACACAGTCACGGATTCTATTGTATTCGGATCTATAGCGTCCAATTTTCCTTTCGGTTGCACGACCCCGTCAATAACATACAGCGGATTGGTGTCCCCACTTATCCCCTGACCGCGTATCCTAATCCTCGGGCGTTCTGTTGTATCCGATTCCGTCAACTTGTTGCGAGCCGAATAACCTACTACCACAACTTCGTCATCATCACCTTTTGAAAGGTCTCCTTTTAAACCTGCACGCCCGTCATTTCCTTTTTTCGTTGTTATCTTGATCACGCCGTATTTCGCATTTTCACCATAAGCTGCCATTTGATCAGAAGCATCTTTCAAAACTTCAACAGATTCTATTGCATTACGGTCTAAGACGTCCAATGCTGCTTTTCCCTCTTTCTGCACTACCCCATCAATCACATACACAATTTTCTTCGCGTCCTCCTGCCGTTTATCATACCCTTCTTTGGACAACGCAGAAACTACCCCTTCTTTATCTGGAGAGTTGGGGAATTGCAGTTGCATCCATTTTACGGAACCAAGCCGCAGATCATACAATTCACTATTGTCTTTTTGAAGAAACGCTGCTTTCGATATCACCTGGTTATCATATACATATAAATAGCCCTTACTTTGATCGATATCCGCTTTACTGTCCAATTTCAGTAGATGATCTTCTACATCACCCGTTCCACCAACAACTTGTATCTGTGGCGTTCTGTCTGCTACACTTTCCTTCACGGTATCCGTCTCAATAGTAATCCCTTCTAGAATTTCTTCACTACCCTTCGGTTTTACTTCTCTACTATCCGGCTTAAAAACTTCCAGCTTAAAGTCCCGAGCCACTTCTACGGCTTCGGCTATCCGGCTATCTGCCTTGCTGATCGTAAATGCTCCTGCCGAGAAAATGAAGATCGGTAGCAGGAACGCATATTTGCTTAATTCGAGTTTGGACGATTTTTTTTTGTTCATCATCATAATGCGCTTTTTTAAAAATTTAAAATTAAACCGATTGCTCAAGCCCAACGAAGCACCTTGCTTCGAGACGTTCAGCAACGAATACTGATAGGTTTGCCGATCCACACCCTTATTCAGCACTTGTTGATCAGTCAAGTATTCCAAATTTTGACGTACAGCTCTGCGCATGAGCCATACGAAGGGATTATACCAACAAACTATCAGTAAGATTTCAAACATTAATATATCCATACTGTGAAGGCCTTTCACGTGGACATCCTCATGTTCAAAAATATCATAGAGTTCCGGTTCCTGGTGTTGTTCTTTATGAAGGTAAATCTTGTTTAGAAAAGAAAAAGGAACAATAGGAAATAATACATCTTGATACCAATATGTTTTCCATATAGCTTTCCTCGAGTAGAGATGAATACGCAATAAACTCAGCAGTTGTATACATAACCGTATAGCAAACCATAATCCAACGACCGCGATACCGCTATATATTGCATTCTCTAACGTATAAACAGATTCTTCTACTTGTCTCATATAAAAGTCAGGCAAATATGTCATCCACTCACCTACAGGTTCTATATGCTGCCGAACAAGAGACTTAATATCCAAAAAAGGGTACACAAACGCGAAAACAAGCCCTACCAGAAAATATCCTCTATTCAGACGATAGAATGTCAATTTCCTTAGCAATACGTGATATCCGATGTACACAATAATCAGCAGAATATTGACTTGGGCGATATAGGCAAGTAAAGAGTACATAATCTAAGACTGTTTTTTCTGTATCATATCCATGATTTCCTTCAATTCCGTTGCAGAAAGTTTCTCTTCTTTCACAAAGAAAGAAACCATTTCTTTATAGGAGTTTTTAAAATAATGTCCTACGAACCCATGCATAAACCTCCCTTTATATTCCTCTTCAGAAATAATAGATTCATAGCGTTTAGCATTAGCATATTTGACAGCTTTCACATAGCCTTTGCGTTCCAAGTTTCTAATCGTCGATGCTAATGTGGTATAAGGCGGCTTCTCTCCTTTTAAATTATCTAATATTTCTTTCACAAATCCGCCATCTAATTGCCAAATAGACAACATGGCTTCTTCTTCTTGAATGGTTAACTTTTCCATAATCAATACTAATCTTTCACAATACTACGAAAATTTCGTAAACACCAAAAATATTTAACAGAAAAGATTACAAGATTAAAAATGAATAGTGACAGTTCTTTGTCATTTAAATTGCAACGTTATTAGATTTTATCACCGATTTTTTTACATTTGTAAAATAAGAGATTATTTATATTACTAACATATGTCGGATAAAGCAACAATAAATTTAGGCGGAAAATCATACGAATTGCCAGTTGTTATTGGTACTGAAAACGAAAAAGCAATTGACATCTCCAAATTAAGAGGTGAATCGGGATATATTACACTAGATCCGGGATTTAAAAATACAGGATCCACGGAAAGTGCCATTACTTTTCTTGATGGCGAACAAGGTATTTTACATTATAGAGGCTATCCTATTGAGCAATTAGCAGAGAAATCTACTTTTTTAGAAGTGGCCTACCTTTTGATATATGGGGAACTTCCGACAAAAGAGGTGCTAGAACAATTCCGTTCCGCGATTAGAAAACAGATGATGATTCACGAGGATATGAAGAATTTCTTCGTAGGCTTCCCGTCCAAATCCCACCCTATGGGGCAATTATCTTGTTTGGTTGGCGCATTGTCTGCATTCTACCCAGAATCGTTGAATCCGAATGCTACAGAAGAGGAAGATAATAAAACCATCATCAATCTATTGGCTAAGATGCCTACAATCGTGTCCTGGATTCAGAAAAAATCATTAGGACAGCCGGTCGTGTACCCTAAAAATAATTACGGTTATATCGAGAACTTCTTGAATATGATTTTTGGAGAAGTGACGGGCGAAACAACATTTGATCCGGTTGTCATCAGTGCTATGCATAAATTATTGATCTTACATGCAGACCACGAACAAAATTGTTCTACATCGACCGTTCGTATCGTAGGTTCATCTAATGCTAATTTATACGCTTCCATTTCGGCAGGCATCAATGCATTGTGGGGTCCACTACATGGAGGAGCCAACCAAGCCGTTATCGAAATGTTAGAAGCCATTAAAAATGATGGTGGCGACGCTGATAAATACCTTGCGAAAGCAAAAGACAAAAACGATCCATTCCGCTTGATGGGCTTTGGACACCGTGTATACAAGAATTTCGATCCCCGCGCAAAAATTATCAAAAAAGCTTGTGATGATATCTTAGAAAAATTAGGGGTAAACGATCCGGTATTGGATATTGCAAAAAAATTAGAAGAAGCAGCATTAAACGACCAATATTTCGTTGACAGAAAATTATATCCGAACGTGGATTTCTATTCCGGCATCATATATCGCGCTTTAGGATTTGAGTCGGATATGTTTACGGTACTATTTGCATTAGGACGTCTTCCGGGATGGATTGCGCAATGGAAAGAAATGCGTGACAATAAAGAGCCAATCGGCCGGCCGCGTCAAGTTTATGTCGGAGAAACAAAACGTGACTACGTTGACTTCGATAAGCGATAATCAAAAAAACGCGATGAATTTAGTTTTCATCGCGTTTTTTTATAGTTTATTTTTTCTTCCAACGCATGATGGCGATATCATCCATCATCATCGTCAACACGCTATCTTGTACATCAAAACCGGTAACGCGCTCTATATTTTTAAAAAACACTTGTTCTCCATTTCCTGGACAAGCCATCTTGGTTGACATCAGTGGCCCAAATGAAATTGCATGTCCATCGATTTTTACATTCCCTGAGAAGTTATTACAGCTACTGTTGCCGTTCACTTTCTTTTCGGCCATATCAAATATAATGGTAGGCTTCCGTGAAGAATACAAGGTATTAAAATCGCCTGATTCTATGATATAATCTAACTCCCATGTACCAGCTAGTTTATCCGACTGGTCCGAAACCAAGATAAATTTAGCTAATGCCGCTCCATCCTTTCCTTTTGATAAAATCAGCGTACCTTCATTAACGATATAGGTATCCGCCTCTTCGAATAAAGTACGTAACTCATTTTCAACACGCATATCTGCACAAGCCATCATCGTAGACATACCACGAGAAAAGGTTATACCATTGTTCTTTTGCAATGTATATTCTCCCCCAATACCATTACAGCCTCCACTGGCGCTGTAACGACCATTTTCTTCGTCCAATTTCAAAAATGGTATTTTGCCGTTTACTTTTGCAGACACCCCCTCACCTTGGAGTTCCACCAATTGCCACTGTTTTCCAATCAAATCTGACATGCCGTTATTTGATGTTTTCCGAACGGCACAGCTAGCCATTAGGATCACCACAAGTCCTACTAAAATAAAGTTGATTTTCATATGCATTTTAATTTGTTTTTTTAAATGTAATGAAGCTATCAGATTTATTCATTTCTTTATATGTATTGAATAAATCATGATGGTTTTTTCATTGCTATAAAATTAAATATCGTTCTTTTATCACAACACCTCTTTAAACGAAAGGATTATCCCAAATGCTACACAATAATATTTTGAATCGTCTTTTTTATACAATATTATTTTTTAAACATTATACTATTTTAACAATACAAAAAGCCTACCAATCTTTTACAGACACCTCTATAGATCAAACAACATAGCGTTATATATACCACCATCAAAAATAAAATCTACTATTCTAGTATATTTTCTTCAAATATTATGGCGTTTTGCTACGTTTTCCGTATGTTTGCATCCAATTAAGAACTATTCTAAAAAGACAACTTGGCCGATCTTATTGTCCATATTATTGTACCAGTCGCAATTTTCGCTTTCATCGCGGGATTCACGCTATTTGCCGTCTACGCAGAGCGTAAAATCGCTGGTTTTGTACAAGATCGTTTAGGCCCAATGGAAACGGGAAAATATGGACTGATTCAAACATTGGCTGATATTTTAAAACTATTACAGAAAGAGTTTATAACGCCCTCAGCGGCAGATAGAATTTTGTTTGCAGCTGCGCCTATTGTCATATTTGTAGCTGTCTTCATTGGCTTTAGTGTTGTGCCATGGGCACCTGACTTTATACCAGCAAATACAAATACGGGCCTCTTTTTTATTATGGCCGTTGTTTCCATTGATGCCATCGGTATTTTAATGGCCGGCTGGGGATCCAACAATAAATATTCACTACTGGGTTCTATTCGCGCTATAGCGCAGATGGTTTCCTACGAACTACCGGTGGGTCTTTCACTGATTGCAGCCGTCATGATCACACAGACGTTGAACCTTAACGATATAGCTTATCTCCAGGGGATTTCTTCACCGGAGCAGATCTATTTTATGGGATTTTGGGATGTAACCGATATCGGTGGAATTTTTGCCTGGCACATCTTTCAAGCTCCCCATCTCCTCATCGTTTATGCTATTTTCTTTATCGCTTCGCTTGCCGAATGTAATCGTGCTCCTTTTGATATCCCAGAAGCTGAATCGGAGCTTATCGGGGGCTTTCACACCGAATATGGCGGGATTAAATTTGCTTTTTTATTTCTTGCCGAATATGCAATGATGTTCCTGGTCGCTATATTGGGTGTGGTTATTTTCTTAGGCGGATGGAACAGTCCATTACCCAACATTGGCAGTTTACGTCTTGCCGACTGGACAACCGGACTGGGATGGGGAATTGTGTGGACGCTATTAAAATCACTGACAATTGTCGGTGTACAAATGTGGATTCGTTGGACACTGCCCCGTTTTCGGGCCGACCAACTGTTGACGCTATGCTGGAAAGTTTTAATCCCCTTAGCGTTTGTTTGTCTCGCTATATCGGGATTATGGAGAATATTGGTTATGTTGTAAATGTAAGATCGCATTGGTATTAAAAACAACCATACAAGGATTTATAACGGCTGTTAAAGGTTTATTTTTAACGGTCAGACACTTGTTTGGCGCCCGGAAATCACGCAATATACGAGACATTCGTAACGAAAATTACTTTAAGGAACAACAAGGTATTACGACCGTGCAATACCCAAAGGAAAAGATGCCTATCCCGGAAGTCGCACGTTATCAATTACAGGTTGATATTGAAGACTGTATCGTCTGTGACCTGTGTGCGAAAGCATGTCCGGTGGATTGTATAGACATCCAGTCTATCAAATCTGTAGGTGTTATTGGCAAAACATCGGACGGCAGCGTAAAACGATTATATCCAGAGAAGTTTGATATCGATATGGCGAAATGTATGTATTGTGGACTGTGTACCGTGGTATGTCCTACGGAATGTATCACGATGACCGACCAATACGACCGCAGCACGACCAAACTGACGGATCTGATCTACGGCTTTTCCGATATGACAGATGAAGAAATAGCAAAACGAAAAGAAGAGTGGACACGATTTCAAGCTGATAAGGAGGCGGCAAAGAAGAAATAATGACAATGGAATCTTTATTATTCTATGCTTTTGCCGGCATGGCAATCGTTTCTGCCCTGCTATTGGTCAATATACGTAATACTGCCCGAGCGCTGTTTCTACTCTTTATTGTCCTTTTTGCAATGGCAGGACTATACCTTTTCGCGCTGGCAGACTTTATCGCGATTACACAGATTTTAGTCTATGTCGGAGGTGTACTTATTCTGTTGATTTTTGCCTTCATGCTGTCCAACAAGGAATTGCTCGATGACCTACAATCTACATCAAAGCGTTTTATTTCGTTGCCTAACTGGCAGGCTTTGGTTTTAGCGCTTATTTTCATGAGTGTTATGGTATACAGTTATATCAGTTGGTCTGAACATATCCCCCAATGGATCCAGCAATCAGAAGCCAAAGGAAAAATAATTTTGTCAACAGACAATAACATCGAAGTGTTGGGTTTCAAATTCATGACGCAGTATGTATTACCATTCGAAATTATATCCGTCTTCCTCATGATGGCGCTTATCGGAGCTGCACACTTATCACGAAAGGAGGACAATAAATGATAACGCTCACTCATTTTTTAGTTGTTAGCGCATGTATTTTTTGTATTGGCTTGTACGCCGTGCTGGCTAAGCGGAACACAATCATGATCCTTGTCGGTATCGAACTCATGATTAATGCCGCGATATTGAATTTTGTAGCTTTCGGAAAGTACGACAAACTAAATTACGCAGGTCAAGTATTTGCACTATTTGCCATCGTTCTTGCCGCAGCGGCTGTTGCGGTGGGGCTAGCGATTATATTAAATGTATATCGGAGTTTTAAAACCATTAATCCCAAAAACATCCACGAATTGAAAGACTGAGCGTGAACATCTTCCTCCACATATCGCCCGTTACTGCTAGCATTCTCGTGATGTTGTGTCCATTGTTGGCTTTCCTTATCCAGGCTTTATTGGGTAAAAAATCAATTTCCGGCAACATCGCATTAGTCGCTATTTTAGCAAGCACCCTAATAAGTCTATTTGGTGTATTCCTGCCGATATGGAACGAAACAACTGTTTTGCAAAAATGGGCATGGTTCACTATTGGACAACATACACTCCATGTAGGGATACTTGTTAATAATCTAACCGCATTGATGCAACTGGTCGTTTGTATTATTGCGTTGCCTGTACATATCTATTCCCGTGCCTATATGAAAGGCGATAGCGGCATACACCGTTATTGGATGTATCTCAGCCTGTTCTGCTTTGCAATGTTAGGATTAACCGTTTCTCTCAATCTATTGCAATTATATATCTTTTGGGAATTGGTAGGTTTTGCTTCTTACTTGTTAATTGGCTTTTGGTTTACCAAAGAGACTGCTGCGCAAGCCAATAAAAAAGCGTTCCTAATCAATAGAATCGGAGACATCGGCTTTCTCATTGGGATAGCCCTTGTTTATGCAAATTGCGGCACATTAGACCTGTCCACTTTGTTTGGCGAAACAAGCGTCCTATCATCTATTGATAAGAACACGTCTTGGGTTACCTTCGCAGGACTGGCGTTTTTCTTGGGCGCTATGGCAAAATCGGCTCAGTTTCCATTACATATATGGCTACCCGATGCGATGGAGGGACCTACTGCGGTATCATCCCTTATCCATGCTGCGACGATGGTTGCAGCAGGTGTGTTCCTACTATGCACCGTTTTTCCGCTATTTAACGAGACGGTTCTCTTAGTTATCACTATTATTGGTACACTTACTGCACTGTCCGCTGCTCTTTTCGCCTTAGGGCAATATGATATTAAAAAAGTACTTGCCTTTTCGACCATCTCCCAGCTGGGTTTTATGATGGTAGGCGTGGGTATTGGTGCCTGGAATGCCGCGATGTTTCACCTCACCACACATGCCTTTTTTAAATGTTTACTGTTCCTCTCTGCAGGTGCGGTTATCCACGAAATGGCACATTTGAAAGCAAAAGCACAACTAGCTATTGATCCACAGGATTTACGTCATATGGGCGGTTTAAGACATTTTATGCCGAAGACTTTTGTGTGTATGGTTATCGCTTCGTTATCCCTTGCGGGGTTCCCACTCACGTCCGGTTATCTTTCTAAGGACAGCATTGTGATTACCGCATACGAATGGGCGAATCATCTCGGTGCAGCTTACATGTTAATCCCTATATTATTGATTATCGTTAGTTTACTTACGGCCTTCTATATCGGTCGACTTATTTTCAAGACATTTTTTGGTTCTTTTAAATACCGTTCTCTTACCGCAGCAGGTATCTCGTTCCATGAGGCACCGAAAGCTATGCTTATTCCGATGTTTTTCCTTGCTGCGGGCAGTCTATTCCCATTTTTCGGAATATCGTTAACCGATTATCATAGTGCTTGGATTATGCATACATTGGAAACGGACAGCAGCTACCCCACCCTTGCGCAGGCTCATTTATTCATTCCTGCGCTGTTAACGGGAGGAGCAATCTTGGTATGGCTTATCGGATGGAATTGGTATGTCAAACAGAAATATCCCTTATCGGAAAACAACGTATTGGTATATTTTGCCCATAAGCAAGGTTATATAAATGAGTTTAACGAACGCGTGTTTGTCAATGGAGTCATAAAACTAAGCCGTATACTATATACTTTCGACCGCTATGTGGTAGATGGACTTACCAAATTTTTCTCTTGGTTTGTACGTCAGCTTTCCGTGGTCGTTTATTGGTTTGACAAGCATATTGTCGATGGGTTGGTCAATTTAGCCGCTAACGCAACGTACTATATCGGCCATCTTGTTCGGCATGTTCAAAATGGGCAGTTACAAACGTATTTGGGTTTTGCACTAACCATAGTTGTTTTGGGAATACTTTATCTGATAATTAAATAGAAAATGGGCTTGTTATCCATATTGATATTTTTACCACTTGTTGCTACGTTGCTGATTTTGGTCTTGCCCACATCAGCCAAAGCAACCTATAAATACATCGCATTAGGTTTCACCTTTCTGCAATTCGGGCTTTCACTTTATCTCTACGGAAATTTTGAAGCATCATTGGGCGGTATTCAACAGCTAGAGGCTTACCAATTTGTGGAACAGCTGTCGTGGATACGCATGGACTTAGGTGCCATCGGAAAACTAGAGATTGACTATCTCGTCGGTGTAGACGGGATTTCCTTACCTCTTATCGTGCTAAGCACATTGGTTATGCTGATGGGCGTAGGTGCTTCGTGGAACATAGATAAAAGTCCGAAGGGGTATTTTGCCTTATTAATGATACTGAATACGGCCGTGATGGGTATTTTCTCCGCGCTGGACTTCTTCCTATTCTATGTATTTTACGAAGTGATGCTGCTCCCTCTTTATTTCCTCATTGGCATATGGGGAGGAGAACGCCGTGAATATGCCGCTATCAAGTTCTTTATCTATACTTTGTTGGGGTCGGTACTCATGCTTTTGGTTATCGTCGGGCTTTATTTCTCGGTCATCAACCCGGTAACAGGAGCGCATACATTCAATATGCTGCACATGATGAATCCCGCCAACTATGTGGACGGTTCTTTCTTTGCTTATATTGCCAACTATCATGATATCTTCGGCATACCAGCTCGTCTGATCGGATTTATTGTCTTATTTTTCGCCTTTGCCATTAAAGTACCGATTGTTCCATTACACACCTGGCTACCTGATGCACACGTAGAAGCACCCACGCCGGTCTCTATTATTCTTGCCGGTATATTGTTGAAAATAGGCGGATATGGGATTATCCGGGTCTGTTACAGCATTTTTCCCGATATCGCGGCTACTACTAATTGGTGGCTCGCATTGATTGGCGTCGTATCCATATTATATGGCGCATTGAATGCATTGGCACAAAAGGATCTAAAACGCATGATCGCCTATTCTTCGGTATCACATATGGGATTCGTACTACTGGGAATCGCCTCCTTAACCGCAGAGGGAGTATCGGGTGCTATGTTCCAAATGGTTTCCCACGGATTCCTCAGTGCTGCGTTGTTTTTCTTGGTTGGCGTCCTATACGATCGCGTACACGACCGTTATATTTATAATTTCCGCGGACTTGCTTCACTTATGCCCAAGTATACCGCTTATGTGGCTATCGCATTTTTTGCTTCCTTGGGGCTGCCCGGTTTCTCTGCTTTCATTGGAGAGGCCTTCGTCATTATTGGGGCGTTCAATGCAGAAAGCATGACGACAGGTGTACCTCGTTGGATGGCGATAGGTGGTTCTATCGGTATACTATTAAGTGCAGCGTACTTCTTATGGACGTTACAACGCATGTTTTTCGGACAGACACGCCTACAAGGTGGACAAGTATGGAAAGAAGCCCTCACTGATTTAAACACCCGTGAACAAGTAATCTTGTTTCCGGCACTTGCCCTGGCCTTACTGCTAGGCATTATGCCGTCCCTTATATTTAGCAATCTCAATGCTTCGGTACTGCAACTTATTGATTTAATACAACCCTACTTATAAAGTTAAGCATAACGTGAACGTATCCATACCCAACATACTCGACCAAATTATCGCTTCCGTTCCACTTTTTAAACCGGAACTAGCTCTAATTATCGGTTTTATTGTGTGCATCTTCACAGCCCTTTTCTTAGAGAAACGTTGGAGGAACAGTACGTTTATCGGCTGTATAGTTACACTGGGGTTTTCATTGTACTATCTCATCGGACAATTATCTACAACCGCAACAGGCTTCTCCGGCATGTGGTTGGTCGATACCTGGAGCACATACGCCCGCCTTGTAGTTCTATGTAGCACCGTCATTATCGCTATATTCTTGCAACAACAACATTCAAAAAACAATGGTGATGTGTATAGCATACTGATAGCTGCCACCTTAGGCATGCACGTATTAAGTAGCACAAGCCATTGGTTAATGGCATTCATCGGTATAGAAATGGTTTCTATTGCTTCCTATATATTGGTGGGTTATTTTTCCCAAAACAAAACCCAATCAGAAGCTGCCATGAAATATGTCCTTTTCGGATCGGTGTGTGCTGCAGTGATGCTTTACGGGCTTTCGCTTGTTTACGGGCTGACGGGCAATCTAGATTTTCAGTCGGCCGAGCACCTACAAGGGTTGATGGATGCCCCGGAGGCGATTATTACGTTGGCTTTGCTTTTTGTGTTTGCCGGTATCGGATTTAAACTCAGCTTTGTCCCCTTTCATGTATGGAGTCCCGACGTTTATCAAGGTGCACCTACAGCCATTACCGCTTTTCTATCCACTATCCCTAAAATAGGTGCTATCATATTATTTGCTCGTCTCTACCAATCATGGTCGTCCACGGCATTTTACTTTTCCGAATTAAGCACTTGGTTTATTACCATCGTGGCCATCGTCACCATGCTCGTGGGCAATCTCGCTGCACTTCGACAGCAGGACGTCAAACGGATGATGGCCTATTCGTCCATCGGGCATACGGGTTTACTACTCATGGCTGTATTTGCCTATCAAGATTTGAACAGCTATTTGCTATTCTACATCGTAGCCTATGTATTGATGAATCTAGCCACTTTTATCTTTATCGATCAAATAGAACAACAAACAGGGTCTACATCCCTTCTTTCTTACACAGGTCTGGGCAAGAAAATGCCGATATTGTTTACGGCGTTTACGTTAGTTGCGATCTCGCTTATTGGCATCCCCCCAACTGTAGGGTTTGTAGCAAAACTGATGGTGTTTACCTCCACTTTTTCCGTCTTTCAATCTTCCGGCGATACCGGTGCACTCCTTTTGCTTATTATCGGTGCACTTACGTCAGCTATCTCACTGTTTTTCTATTTTAAGATTCCATTATATGCATTTCTGCGTAATAGTGACCAACCTGTCATACTTAAGAAGCAGTTTGGTGTGCTGCTGGTGATAGCCTATATCTTAACGGTATTGGTTATTTTATTTGGAATATTCCCAAACTGGGTGATGCAGGTATTAGCGTAAAAGAACAAAAGAAAATATTATCTTTGCTGTTATGATCAGCGCAATTGCTAATACTATATTTCAACTTGTCATCGAGGATTATCATCGTTATGATGAGATCGACCATCCTATGGAAAATCCATACGATCGTCAGTCATTGGAACATCTATTGTATCGAAAATGTTGGATAGACACCGCGCAGTGGCACATGGAAGACGTCGTCCGCAATCCGGATATTACCCCAGAAGAAGGGTTAAACTGGAAGCGACGTATCGACAAACAAAACCAGATACGTACGGACACGGTAGAATATATCGACAGTTTTTATTTACAGCAGTATAGTGATGTGCAAGTAAAAGAGGATGCCCGTATCAATACCGAAAGCCCAGCTTGGGCTATCGACAGGCTATCCATTTTGGCATTGAAGATATACCACATGGAGGTCGAAACTAGTCGTATCGATGTGGACCAAGCACACATTGCCTCTTGTAAGTCAAAATTAAACGTCTTACTAGAACAACGTAAAGACCTATCACAAAGCATCGATGAGCTACTTACCGATATCGCCGCGGGAAATAAATACATGAAAGTGTACAAACAGATGAAAATGTATAACGACCCATCGTTGAATCCGGTCCTTTACAAAAAAACACCATAGGGAACATGAAAAAAGTCCGGGTATTGGTTATACGCTTCTCGGCAATGGGAGATGTGGCTATGGTAGCTTCTGTCTTGCGAGAGCTTAGCGCTCAACATAAGCAGATAGAACTCATCATGGTAAGCCGTCCGCAGTTTGCTGCATTTTTTGAAGGCATTCCTAATCTTATCTTCCATCCCATCTTTCCGGATCATCAACATAAAGGCCCCAAGGGGCTATGGCGACTTTTTAACGAGCTCAAAAAATATGAAATTGACTATGTAGCCGATCTGCATAACAATATCCGCTCACGCATTCTCACGCTATTTTTTAAAACGGCGGGCTATCATCTAGCTATACTCGATAAAGCGCGCCATCGAAAAAAAGAGCTGACCAGAAAAAGACATAAGATTTTCAAACCACTACGTACTACCGTGGAGCGCTATGCTGACGTATTCCGAGCACTCGGATTTTCATTAAAATTAAACCACCACCAGCTACAGCGAGAAGAACGCCCCGTACCCGAGGATTACCACACTTCATTAACATCTGAAACCATTAAAATCGGTATCGCTCCATTTGCCCAGCATCCTTACAAAGTATGGACGCTAAGTCATTGGGATACTATTTTCAAAACATTTCCAGCTTCTGCCTATACTTTTTTCATCTTCGGTGGTGGAAAACAGGAGTTAGAAACGGCAGCAACATGGAGTGCGCAATATCCACATGTATACAACACCATTGGCCAATTGGGATTAACGGGCGAGCTTGATCTCATAAGTCACTTAAACGTGATGATCAGCATGGATTCTTCCGGTATGCATATGGCCTCTTTAGTGGGCACACGCTGTATATCAATATGGGGAGCAACACATCCCTATGCAGGCTTCTTGGGATATGGACAATCTACAGCAGATTGCATTCAGGTAGAACATCCCAATCGCCCTAGTTCCATATATGGAAACAAATCCTGTATTTGTAACGGTATAGAAGCTATTGAGTTAGTAACACCCCAGATGGTTGTGGATAAGATTCGCAGCTTATAAAGCACGGTATCCTCAAGGTGTTTGAGTATATAAAAAGAAACGCTTCTTCTTTCCGAATGTATAAGCTAGCTGGGACACCAGGATTAATGGCGTGCGCTCTATTTTTCTGGACAACGACCGCCAATAATAAGCCAAATTCTTCTTTTTATTCCCCCAGGAATCCTCCCACCAGTGGATGGCCAGCGTATTTGGGGTGACACAACTTTCATGGAATGTTTCCATCCACGAAAAGGGATAAAAATAATCTTTCGTGAGGACGAGTACATCCGTTAATCGTTGGGTTTTATAGGTATCCACGCCATATTTATTCATCAACACTTCTGTCGAAACAACAGGGGCAGCCATAGGGTGATATTTCATACGCTGCAGCTTTTCGGTCTCTTGCAAGCAAAGTTCTATAAAGCTATTTCCTGGC
Organism: Sphingobacterium corticibacterium; assembly: GCF_004208525.1. GTDB lineage: Bacteria > Bacteroidota > Bacteroidia > Sphingobacteriales > Sphingobacteriaceae > Sphingobacterium > Sphingobacterium corticibacterium. The sequence goes on from NZ_SGIT01000002.1 coordinate 378,866, forward strand.
TCACATCCGATAACGGCCGTATTAAACGGAAATTTCGACACACCGATTTCTGTCTGAAACCCGATGAATGCTTTTTCGTTAAGCAAACTATCAAAGGCTTTTATCACCTCCACATCGGTATCGAAATAAATTCCCCCTCGTTTAAACAACACATACAAACGCATATAATCAGCGATAAATGCCCATCGCTTCTGCTTGTATAAGATTTTCAGAAAAGGCATGCTGTCAAATGGTGTATTGGATTCGTCCCATCTTATAATTTCATAATCCGGCAGAAACGTTTCCCACGATTTAATACACTTTTGAATGGTTTCACTATATTTCCCACCCCCATACCAACAAAAATGAATTATTTTAGGAATCATCGTTTTACTTTCTAATTTATTTATCTTTGCCCACACGTAGACAAAATGCATAGCATTCACGAACCAAATGCATTGAGCTCATCCATGCTGTTAAAAACAAAGATAAATGAATACTATGAATAATGCCTAAAGAAAAAATTATCACGCGTAATTTAATAATATGGGGATAAGCGGACTGGTTATCACATTCAACGAAGAGAAGTACATCGAAAAATGTATAGTAGGTTTACAGAAAGTCTGTGATGAAATCATCATTATAGACTCTAATAGCCAAGACGAAACTGTCGAAATCGCTACCTCTCTGGGAGCAACCGTTATTTCTCAGCCTTTTTTGGGAGACGGTCCACAACGAACCTTTGGACTTCAATTCTGCCAGCACGATTGGATACTGAATGTGGATACAGACGAGTTTTTGGACAAGGACTGTTTTCCATTTTTTGAAAAAAAAGAATATCTCCAACTCCCTTATGATGCCTATAGTTTCAAAAGAAGGAATTTTCTAAAAGATAAAGAGATAAATTTTGCGGATTGGTACCCGGATTATGCTTGTCGTTTTTTTAATAAAAACACCGCCCACCCCTCTTCCCATCATGTACATCAGCGCGTCGTCGCCACTAATCTCCACAAATCCGACATGCATTTAATACATTATGCTTGGGATAGTTTCCATCAATTGATTGCCAAAAAAAACCAATACACCGATTGGCAAGTGGCAGAATTTATCAAAAAAGAAAAAAAAGTAAATACCTTTTCACCTGTTATACATGGTGCTACAGCGTTCTTTAAAGCCTATTTTTTAAAAAAAGGTATATTTCATGGTATAGATGGTGTAACGTTTTCGTTAATTCAATCGTTTTTCTCTTATATGAAGTATGCGAAGATGTTGGAAGTACAACGCAACCAACGTAAAATATAGAGGTGGCATATATTTTGCACAATAATACTTCATTTTTAAGGATGTAGATTAAGATAGGGACTAAACACGACTATATGGCATATACTTTACCCACGATTAAACAGAGTACGAAACCTGCAAAAAACAAAAAAGCTGTAGCGTTATGTGTAGATAATGCGTATTTACCTTATGCTTCTTTTGTTTCGGGCCAGATTTTGGAAAAAGAGAAGCAGCGTGATTTCGACATTGTGATCTGTCTACCGGACACAGAAAAACTCCCGGTATCAATCCATGAAGATATACGTTATTGCACTGTTGATTTTTCAGCTATCAATGAACTCCCTGTTGGTCGCCTCTCATCAGCAACCTATCACAAGATATTTCTGCCCAGCATTTTTAAAGATCAATATGAGCAGATATTGTATCTAGATGCCGATGTTTACATAAATGCACCTTGCATTTCACAAATTTTAGACAGTAATAAAGACGGAAAGGGGTTGATGATGGCCATCGATATATCGGAGATCGAGCGCAAATCGGGCTTCAATTTCCACAATGCTTACCTAAATCGATATATTGCGCTAAAACATCAGTACAGAAATGCAGGCGTCATTTTATTTAATACCAAGCGTTTGCTCAAGATAGACTATTTGACGCAAATGATGGACTATGCGAAAAAGCATAGACATAAACTTTTACGGCACGATCAAACTTTGATCAACACCGTGCTTCATGACGAAATTGGATCTCTATCCTTTTTGTATAACTATCAGCTTATCGACACAACTATACCTTTATTAGAAGAATTTCAGCCTAAAATCCTACATTTTGTAGGGGAGCTCAAACCATGGAATACAGAAGAAGGCTTTATCGGCTCATTCCATACGGAATATGAGCACTACATCGGACAACATTTCCCTGCTCACCAGATTGACTCCAAAACAGAATTTGAGTTGAAGTTTGAGAGCCGTAAGAAAAAACGTAAATACAAGAATGTTGTTCGTGAGCAGCTGTCGCTAGGCGTATTTATCGGTAAAGAAAAGCTAAAGCATGTGCTTTCTTTCTTCGACGAGGAGTCTCCGGACAATGTGATGAATAACCCTAAAATACGCCGGATCCTGTCACGGTTCAGAAGTACGATTGACACCTCTATTTATGAGTGCGAAATAGGTGCTTCGAGAGGTGTATTATAATTTCTCCTGTCAAATAAGATAAAGGCTTTTACATGTTCAGCGATAAGACAATTATACTCGCAGTACACGAATACGCAAATTTTTCGACTACTATCAGAAAAGGTCTTGAACACCTGGGCTTTAAGGTAATAGTACTCGACACGCATCAACCTTCTTTTAAATATAAAAATTTAAGGGAACGCCTCCATAATTTTATACGAAAAACTTTTTTAAAGGATCGAAATTATAAGCAACAGCTTAGACAGAAAACTATTGAAGAAAAGCTACTGCAACAACTCGAGCCTCATACACATGCCGACTACGCTTTACTTATTCGAGCCGATATTTTACCAGAATCTGTCGTTGACACTATCAGAAAAAAAACGGATCTAGTAGCTGCTTACCAGTGGGACGGATTGAATCGTTTCCCAATAATTTACGATTATATACCTAAATTTGATCGCTTTTTTGTATTTGATGTAAAAGATTTATCAATAGGCGGCACCCTCCCTATTACTAATTTTTATTTTAATCACTTTAAGATTGATAATAAGCGTAAAACGGAGAACAAAGCTTTTTTTATAGGCAGCTATTTTGAACCTAGAAATCAAATTCTGAAAGATATTTCGCAAAGATTGCTAGATATGAGAGTTAAAACTGATATCTCCATTTTTAGCGAACATGAGCACGAGATAGAAAAAATACAAAATCTAGGCTTTTGTCATTTAGATACTACCATAAGCTACGAAGACAACTTGCGAAAAACAATATCTTCCAAGATATTAATTGATGTTCATATAAATGAACATAAAGGTCTTTCTTTTCGAATATTCGAAGCATTAGGATATGATAAAAAAATCATTACAACCAATAGCATCGTGAAATTGTACGATTTTTATGACGAAAACAATATCTTTGTGTGGGAAAACAACAATATGGGCAATTTAGAGTATTTTCTTAATGCGCCTTACAAAAAAGTCGCAAAGGAAATTAAAGAAAAATATGCTTTTGAAAATTGGATCCATTACGTTCTAGATGATGAAGAATATTATCCAATTAATCTTCCTAAAGAATATTAAGTAAAAAACTCATTCATGACACTATCTCACTCGAACATCCCTATTGTATCGATTATTATTCCTTGTTATAATCAGGCGGACTGGTTACCAGACACGCTTCTTTCAGTATATGAGCAGACGTTTACCAATTGGGAATGTTTAATTGTGAATGATGGATCTCCCGACGACACTGCCGAAATTGGAGAATTATGGGAACAAAAAGACTCTCGCTTCAAGCTTATTCAAAAAGAAAATGGAGGGTTAGGAAGTGCACGAAATTTCGGACTAGATCACTCCCAAGGTAAATACGTTTTATTTTTAGATTCAGATGATCTAATTTCCCGGACCAAACTGGAAACGAGTATAAAAATTTTTAACGAAGATAATGCTGACGTTGTAGTAACCAACTTCTATCATCTTATAAATGATAAAGTAAAACCACCTTTTTGTAGGCTACAACAGGATTTCCTTTCTTATGAAAATATTTTGCTCAAATGGGATTATGAATTCTCAATCCCAATTCATTGTGGAATTTTCAAGAAGGAGCTGATTAATGAAACACGTTTTAACGAAACTTTGAAAGCAGGCGAAGACTGGATATTTTGGTTAGCCTTGTTCAAAAACAATCCTAAAGCAGTCTATATAGATGAAGAACTTGTGTGTTACAGATTACACAAAAAAGGTGTGACTCGAAACCCCGAGGTTATGCTTGAAAACAAAAGGTTAGCACATATCTATATTTTCAAAGATTTAGATGATAATTCCAAAATAGCTTTTTTTGATAGATTTTCTTACCGCACACTTTTACTTTACGAAAGGGATAGAAAAAAAATAGAGAAAAGAAAGCTAAAAAACATAATCAAACGTCTTTTTGGCCATTAAGTACCTTTCATATACAAACTAAATCGTAGAAAAATAAAATATCTAATACGTGTAATGAAATGAAAAAACAATTGAAAGCTCTACGAAAATCGATTCTATATACATATACAATATTTTTTAACTCCTTTGTTAGAAAGCAAAGGAAAAGTCCTAACAGCATTCCTGTAATTATTATAAACTTTAATCAGCTTGGAAATTTAAAAAAGCTAATTGATTTCCTTTTAGAAAGAAAAATAGAGAACATTGTTATCGTTGACAATAAATCAAATTACCCTCCTTTACTAGAATATTATAAAACAATTCAACAGGAAGTAAAAGTTGAGATAATGGACAAAAATTATGGGCACATGGTTTTTTTTGAAAACGAACGACTTCAAAAAAAATATGGGCGTGGTTATTATTTTGTTACAGATGCTGATATCTTGCCAAACCCAGATTTACCAAACGACTTTATTAAGACAATGATAAATAAAATGGATAAGTACAACAAGAAAATTGTAAAGGTGGGCTTTGCATTAGATATTGATACTATACCCGACTATTACCCTTTAAAAGAGAAAGTAATCAATTGGGAAAAACAATATTGGACAAATGAACTGGAAAAAAATATTTTCTTTGCGTTAGTCGATACAACTTTCGCTTTGTACAAACCTCAATATCCGTCCAAGTTCAAAGTAAAACCTCTTCAATTCTACGACGCTATTCGGATTGGTGGGAATTTCACTTGCAAACACATGGGGTGGTATCTCAATCCCCAATCCCTTACAGAAGAGGAGGTTCATTATATGAAAACTTCGTCAACATCCAATTCATGGAAGTTTGATGAGGAGGGAAATTTAGATTCCCCCTCAGCATATTAAATACCATTATTTTTTATTCAAAACTTACCTATCAAAAATTGATTTATAAAAATTTGGTTTGAAAAGACGATAGAATAATTTTCTATACCAAATGCCGTAATATCTCGTCTCATACTTTCTCACCTTCTTTCTGAGATAAAATACTTCATTCCTAATTTTAAACAATTCGTTAACGCTCAAGCCCTCTTTTTGATAAAGCGTATAATGTTTTTTATAGATGTAAAGTTGAGCTTGTTCCGATATATTATTAATTTTATTTAAGTCTGTCTTTGAATCCTTAGAATGTCTTCTTCGATAATAAAATAGAGGCTCTTCAATTTTAACTACATTTTCATTGTATCTAGTGTATCTAATCCATAATTCCCAATCTTCTGCATACGGAAGAGATGTATCACACATACCAACAGCTTGAAAAATATCTCTTCTTATAAGTGCTGTAGCGGGGATACTGTTGTCAATCAATATTTCATTTGGGGAATAATCAGGAATATCCAAAAGCCCATTCTCCGCCTCAAAAAGAATAGTATTGGTATATACTAATCCAACCTCTGGATTCTCAGCGAATTTACTATAACATGCTTCAAGATATGTCGGTGCAAACAAATCATCACCGTCTAGGAAAACTATATATTCTCCCGACGATTGTAGAAATCCCGTATTTCTTGCAGATGAGGATCCTTTGTTCTCTTGCTCACAAACAATTATATTCGATTGCTGAGAAGCAATATTCTTCACTATATCCGCCGTATTATCTGTCGCACCGTCAATTACTACTATCACTTCAAACGATGGGTAAGTTTGCTTAATTACAGACTCTAATGTTTCTTGTATTGTCTTTCCTACATTGAAACAGGGTATGATTACGCTTACTAAGGGTTTACTCATATAATTTAACATCACTTGCTTATAGTTATAAACGATCCTCCTATAAGTTTTGATACACTATAAGTGAAATTTAGAATCCTCACAAAGGAATAAGAAAATACAACAACCACTCTCTATCATCGCAAAAATAGTACTATATTTGGTATTGTGATCAATAAATCTTTGCTCCGAAGAAAGTAGCATTTCCCAATACACAATAAAGGTTTTTGATTCACTGGTTAATGATTAATTTATGAAACTAAGTATTATTACAGTAAATCTTAATAATATTGAGGGGTTAAAAAACACACTCAAATCCATAAAACATCAAACTTATAAAGAATTTGAATTAATTGTAATAGATGGAGCTTCCGACGATGGAAGTGTGAATATAATTAAAGAGTCTTCTATAATAGACATCTGGATTTCTGAAAAAGATAAAGGTGTTTATGATGCAATGAACAAAGGAATAGAGAAAGCGTCTGGAGATTATCTCTTATTTCTTAATAGTGGAGATTTACTTTTCAACGAAGGTGTTCTCGAAGAGATTATTCCGAAGCTCACTTCAGAAGCTATCATTTATGGTAACATCCAAATTATAGGGCACAAAAGTAAACCTACACATATACACCATTATCCGAAAACTTTAACTTTTAAACATTTTTTTGTGGGGTCTTTAGGCCATCCTTCTACATTCATACGTAGAGATTTGTTTGAAAAATACGGTACATATGAAACAAAATATACTATTGTTGCTGACTGGGCATTCTTCACAAAGATAATCATAGGCAAACAGGTATCTACCAAATATATCCCGGATGTAATTTCTAGTTTTTATATGGATGGTATGAGTTCAGATCCAAAAAATAGAAATATTATAGATGCCGAACAAAATGCATTCTTAAAAGAAGAATTCCCTTTGTTTTATAATGACTATATAGAATATTTTAAACTCGAAGATAAGTTAAAAAGACTTCGGACGTCCAAAGGGTTTCGTTTGCTAAAGGCAATTGGCGTAAAAAAATTTCAGTGAATACAATTGTTTGTGACAGATAGGGATAGATAATCTCTATTCATTATGGTTTATTCCTAAAGCCTTTTAATTTAATATTTTCTATTTACGATCGCGGCGCATAAAACACAATATCGCAATTTGTATAATTCATATAATTCTTCTTTTTAGGAGTAAAAAATAATCTAAGTGTGCAGGGGATCTTCAATATAACCAATTAATTCTATTCAAGAAACGGCTCATTATAAAAAAAGAAAATGAGATTTAATATAAATACGTTAACTTGCGTAACCGCAAAAAATAGATTTTTACGGTTATAGATAAACAAATGAATACATTACAAATTAAACAAACATTCTTTTTTGCCCTATCGGTTGTCATTGCACTAAGTTCCTGTAAAAAAACAACTCTCGATAACCCGGAAACGATAGATCCAGAATTAGCGGAAAAGATAGAACTCGAATTTTCCGTAAAGAACCTTAGGGACGATGAAAATAATATAGATAAGGAAGGATACAACGATTATAACTTTTTAGGTTACGGATACGACATAACAGGTAAATGTGCAGATGCTACTTCTGTAAGAGAACCGGTGATCAATACCCCGGACTTCGTAAAAGATCATACCGGTCGTTTCGTCGTTGCACGTCTTTTGAGCTCAACTTTCACCCCCATATATGCTACTGACGCAGAACAGTTCACCAAAAACCTAACACATGTTTTCTTAAGACAGCATGAACCGCACAGTTATAGCTATTTTAAAGGAAATATCGTCCACGCATTCCCCGAAACAGAGGTAACCTCAGGCAATTATTTGTATGGTCTTTATGAACTAGAAATGAAATACCGTAGATTGTCATTGAATGCTTACGACCGTCTACTAACTCCTTACGTAACGGAGAGCTTTAAATATGATTGTCAGTCACTAAGTGCTCACGAACTTATAGAGAAATACGGCACACATGCGTTAATTTCATTAGAAATTGGAGCAAAATTAAGCATCAACTATCAAGCCCAATATAAAAAAGAAAGTAGGCGTCAAGCTGTGGAAAATAGTTTTAGAATAGGCTTGAAAGAATGTTTTGGATTATTTTCCGGATTTCTCGATCCGGTTGACTCAACGGCATTAAAGGGAGTGACAAACCCTAAAATAGCTTTCGAAGTAGTTGGCGGCGACCCCTCTAAAATTAAAATCGAAGAAAAAGCTGGGAAAAATCTTTTTGTGACAATAGATGAGTGGAGAGAAAGCGTCACCGAAGAGAATGCTAGATTCGCATATTTAGATGGATTAGAAAATTTATTACCCATTTCTGATCTCATTGAGGATGTAAAGAAAAAACAAGAAGTGGAAGAGTATATTCACAAATATATTAGAACCAATGAAGTTAAACTAAATTAAATCAGTCTTATACAAAAAATACATACCACACAAAACAAAATTAACCCATAGTAAAATAAAATTCCCTTAAAAGGGCTTTGAAAAGTCGAAAATAACTTTCCAAAAACTCACCACGGTAACTTTTCCAACTCAAAGTTTGTTTTTGGAAAGTGACCACGGTCGTTCGTACAAAACAAACTTTCTTTTTGAAAAATCAAACGCTCGTTTTTTTAGATGACCGTGGTCATTTTGAGGAATCTGAACACAAAAAAGCCGGCATCCTAAGATACCGGCCTACCTGATTAAACCAAAAGACGAACCTACTCGCTTTTCCTGAAAGTTAAATCCGTTATCGCCTTTTTGATACGCGCACCGTTATGGAACAGTATCCGTTTCTGCTGGATATTGGCAGCGGTTACTTCCTCTGCCGTCTCACTGCCGACGCTACTGGTCCCTAAACGGAAAGAGCCCAGTCCACCCAAACGGATGATATAGCCCTGCGAGATATTGCGCGGGATTTCCCGCACTAGGCTGTACAATACCGCCATCACATCCGCCTCGTTAATCGAAGATGCATGGGATATGTCCGAAGCCAGATCCTCTAAAGTGATCTCGCCGCTGCTTACCGGACGTGCGTAGAACTTCTTAGGGGCAGCCGCATCCTGCGGGTTGCCGATTTCCTGTACATTGAATTTAATTGCCATAATACTAAAATTTAAAAGTTTAAAAAAATGTTTGTCGGCTTCGGTCTACTCCTTCATCGGCGAGCTCTTTCCTTTTTAGGCGTTTCCCGTTACCTTGTTCTCGTTGTTCAGCTCCTCGCGAGGGAATGAACAACACAAACCTATAGATGGCACTTCCAAAAATTAAATTTTGATAGGATTTGATAGGATTTGATAGAAATTGATAAGATTTGATAAAAATTCTATCCCTATTTTGTGCTACTGTTGATATGTACGATCTACTCCTCGCGAGATAAACGAACAGCACAAACATAGGGTATCCTCAGAATTGCTTGAGCAAAATGACCACAAATGGGCACAAATGGGTTCAAATGGGCACAAATAACGACGACAATAACGTTACTTGAGGTAATTGTATTTTGTATAAACTGACTAAAACAGTATCTTTACTCTAGCAGATGCAAACCATTGTTACGGATATAATTTAGATGAAAATTGTCAAATTTTTAGGCGGACTTGGAAACCAAATGTTCCAATACGGATTTTATCTCGCCCTACAGAAAAAATTTAAAAAAGTCAAAGCTGATCTAAGCGATTTCGAAACCTATCCGCTTCATAATGGATTCGAGCTGAACGACATTTTCGACATCAATCTGAATATCGTGTCCAAATTCGATTTAAATCTCTACCTTCCCCATAATAGAAAATGGATTTGGCGTAAACTAAGAAGGTTATATAATACTAAACAAGCCTACATCGAGGAAACGATGCCATTTGCTTACAATAAAACAATCTTTAGCGATAAACAAAATCGATATTATTGGGGGTATTGGCAACATATCGATTACGTCAATATGGTCGCAGAAGAACTTCGTGAACATTTTCAGTTTCCGCAAATTACCGACATTAAAAATAAAGAGCTTATTCAACATATTCAGCAGCGTAATAGTGTTTCCCTTCACGTCCGTCGTGGAGATTACCTCATCGCGTCAAATCAACACCTGGGAAGTATATGTGACAATGCCTATTACGAGAAAGCGATCACTTATATAAACGAAAAGACGGACTCTCCCCTCTTTGTTATTTTTTCCAACGATATTCCTTGGTGTAAAGAAACGTTTAACAACATAGATGCTATTTTCGTAGATTGGAATACCGGAAACCAGAGTTATATAGACATGCAGTTGATGAGTTTATGCAAGCACAATATTATCGCCAACAGCAGTTTTAGCTGGTGGGGTGCTTGGCTGAACAACAATCCTGACAAAATCGTGGTATCTCCAAATAAGTGGATTAACGAAACGCGTCCGAACACGGATGGACGTGGCCTCATCTTAGATAGTTTCGTTATTTTTTAAACAAATTCTCATATTCTTTTATAAGAAAAAATACACAAACTGAACCAAAATAAAATTATATTTGCTGATATAAAGCCGTATCGATTAATTACAGACCGATGACAACAGTGATTAGTTTTGCAATGCACTCTCCATTATTTGTATAGGGAATACTTTTCAGTTGACATATTATGCCTAAAATTACAGTATTTATGGCAGCATACAATGCCGCGCCATTTATCTCGCAAGCTATCGCGAGTGTATTGAACCAAACTTTCGAAGATTTCGAATTGCTGATTGTGAACGACGGCTCTACGGACAATACCACAGCGATTGTCCGCAGTTTCACAGATCCTAGAATCAGGTTAATTGAGAATGAAAGCAACAAAGGACTCTCTTTTACAAGAAATGTCGCTCTCATAGAAGCCAAAGGCGAATTTATGGCCGTGCTCGACAGTGATGATATTGCCCACCCCAACAGGTTGGAAATACAAATCCAGCATTTCCTAAACCGGCCTAAATTAGCTGTTTTGGGAGGATACGCTTATGTCATCGATCATACCGGATGTAGAACAGGACAAGAGATGATCCCCATTTGTGGAACAAACACACTTCATGCGGGTTTGCTGTTCTATAATTCGTTTGTACACTCCACCGTTATGTTACGTATGTCCGCTTTCACAGAAGTGGGTGGTTACCCAGCTTATGTTGCCGCCGAAGACTACGGACTATTTTCAAGAATAGCCCTAAAGTATGAAGTTGACAACATTCCCGAATACCTCGTGGAATACAGAATACATGGAAATAATATCTCTTTGCAAAAAAAGGATATATTGGAAGCTCACCTTAACGATATTCTTGTTTACCAACTGGATAAACTGTTACCATCTATCACGAACCTGGATCCAGCGATATTACTTTCGCCCGTTATGGGTAGCAAATATTCTCCAAAAGAATACTATACTCTTTATCGTGAGATCATTCTCGAAAACAGGAAACACAAACAGTATCCTATTACAGAACTGGAACGCATCTTTTTTAATAATTGGTATGCCATTGTAATGGAAAAAGGAAAATCCAAGACCCTTCCACTGTTTCTTAGCAAACCTATTTTTAATTCGCAGTATGTGACTGCTAAACAAATCCGAAAAACATTTAAACTGTCGCTGAAATATCTGCTGGGAATCCGACGATCGCAAGGAGATATGATCAAAACACCTTCATTGCATTAACATCTTTTTTATCTCCCTTTAAGAAAAATAGCCTATATTTGAGATTCATTACTATCGTACATGGTGCGATATAGGCCATATATTGATCATTAGGGTTTCTTCTCCTACGGTCAATCCATAATAAAAGCGTTATCAAACTGTTTTTCCCACAAGACTATTGCATACGCAATAAATGGGCAAATATCCATCATACAGTGGTATAACGCCAAATGAGAGAGTAAAACATGTCGGACAAACGTAAAAATAAGATAAAAATAACTGTTTTCATGGCGGCGTACAACGCAGCAGATTATATAGCCACATCTATTGAGAGTGTATTAACACAAACATACCCCCACTTTGAACTCTTAATTGTAGACGATGGCTCTACAGATAACACAATCCAAATTGCTCAAAGTTTCGATGATTCTCGCGTTCGCCTGATTGAAAATGGCGAAAACAAAGGTCTTCCTTTTACCCGAAATGTTGCTCTCGAAGAGGCACAAGGTGAGTTTATCGCCGTGTTAGACAGCGATGACATTGCTTTCCGGAACAGGCTAGAAATACAACTCCAGCATTTTCTAGATCGACCTAAATTGGCATTATTGGGTGCATGCGCCTATATAATAGATAAGGATGGTAATCGTACGGGAGAAAAGATGATACCCATCTGCGATTCTGAAAAACTTCATGCAGAGCTCCTGTTCCACAACTCTTTTGTTCACTCTACTGTCATGTTCCGCACCGCGGTTTTCCGCGAAATGGGCGGATACCCCAATCATCCAGTCGCTCAGGATTACGGATTGTTTTCTCGGATAGCGTTAAAATACGAAGTCGATAATATTCCCCAGTACCTAGGTGAATACCGCATACATGACAACAATATCACAGACCGGAAAAGACATCTTGCCGACACGCAACTACGGGCCATCCTATTTTATCAACTGGACAAATTAATCTCACATGCAGATGATATTGAGCTAGATATACTTCGTAAGCCGGTTATCGGGAGCAAATATACACCTAAAGAGTACCACGCACTTTACACAGAAATTATTCTTCAAAACCGTAAACGAAAACAATATCCCATTAAGGAACTGGAGCAAATCCTTTACAACAATTGGTATATGATTGTGATGGAGAAAGGAAAATCCAAAACCTTTCCACTCTTACTTCGCAACCCTATCTTTAACAGACGATACGTTACTGCGAAACAAATCAGAAAAACATTCAAACAGTCGTTAAAATATTTGCTGGGTATCATTAGCTAAGAGAATTGCTGAAAGAACTGCAGAAAAAACGTAAATATTTCCGAGATTTGCCGAACGGTCGACGATGTTTGGCATTCCCTTTCTGATAAGAAGGGAATGGTTCTTTCTATCTTGTGATTACTTTTTCATAACAAGTGATCCCTTTTTTCCATCCGGTGATTCCTTTACGGGAAAAAGGAAACGGTCTAAACGATAACGTATCCCCTTTGCGTGATCAGGTGATCGCTTCGCTGTGTTTACCATTCGCTGTATCGTAAATGGTATCCCCTTTTCCGAAGAATGTGTTCCCTATAGAATATTCAGTAAACACTTAACGCCACCAAGTAGTTCCCTATTGGTGTAAAGGAAATGGTATATTCTATCGAGTGATCCCTTTCCGGCATTCAGTGTTTCCCTTCTGGTATAAGGTATCCCCGTATTGGTACAAAGGGAACGGTTCTTTCCAAGAAGTATTCCCTTTATACGATTAAGTGACTCCTTTTTAATGCTAGGTGTTCCCTTTCTCCGATAAAGCGTTTGGTATTTAGAGGAAAAGGGAACACATTATTTGATACAGTATTCCCTTTTCAGCTAAAAGCTTTCCCTTTCTGGGATATAGTGTTCCCGTTATAGGAGAAAGGGTTCGGTCAACGTCATAAACCGTACGATTTATGGGGCTATTTTGGGGCAGTATATTATTGACAGTATTGTAGCAAAATGAGGCTTTTTTAGTTTATTCGAACACTGTCCGTATTATCCGAAAATGAAAAAGTGATCGCTGACGACATAAAAGTGTCCACGAACGCGCCGTCTGTGTTAACTAACATATCAACGATTGTAAAAATAAAAGAATAATAATGCTACAATTTATAACGCAAGAAAGCCGAACAAAATAAAATGTTCGGCTTTCTTTGCTATTAGTTTTTAGCAAGGGCTATTTCAGTTTTTCGACCTGTTCAACCGTAAGTCCTAAATCTTCGGCTATATCTTCTACTGGAAGCCCTCTCTTTTTTAAATTCAACGCAGACTTCAGTTTTTCAGCTAACTTTTCAGCCTCGGCTTTGGCACGTTCTTCTTTGCGAGCCTTTTCCTCACCTTCTTGACGAGCATAGTCAAGCACTGCTTTATTATCCCACTTGCGTTTTAAACTAACATCGTACATTTTGCGTTCCTCCTTATTCAATTTGCTGTATTCAGCGATCTCAAATAATTTCTTGAAGATAGGCTTCTTTAGATAGGTCGATAATTTGTTCATCGATGACATATTCTTCAACACATACATCCATTGCTCCAAATCGCTCTCTAATTCCCCCTCTTCCTTTTCAAAATTAATCAATTTATCATTAATGTTTATTTTCAATGGAATGATAGAGCCCTTCGGGGTTCTATGTAAATAAATCCCAAATATTCATAGAATATTTTCCCTGTATCCCTATTACACAGGCAAATATCGTACAGAAAATCCTTGTCGTCCTCTCCATCGGGCATTGCAAAACCCTCCATTAATACGATGACATACACTTCCGTTACGGCATAGTTCCATTCCTTGCGGTTAACTTTCGGAGCTTGATCAGCTATGAGTTTGCTACCATAATATAGCATCCGGCGTTTAAGGTTGACCTGCGAACTCCGCTGAACTTCGATAATAAACTGTTCTCCGTTATCTGCCGTACAGGTGAGATCAAAAATAACCGTACCCGTTTCCTCTGCTTCACCAACATGTTCGTTTTTGTTGTATACCAAATCCGCTATGGTCTTCCTTCCCCGAAACAGGTCATTGAGCAATGCAATGAGAAAGTCCCGGTTTACTTCTGTTCCGAAAAGCCGATTAAAGCCATAATCCGTTGTCGGGTCTATGTATTTTGAGTGTTGCATGGCATTGTAGCCGCGACAGCTTCGGTCAATGACTTTATTCTTATCACTCGAAATACCACTGATTTCAGTAAGTTTACGAATTTACAAGTAGTCAATCCATATGACATAGGTTAATGGGTTACGCACGCTCGGTATCGCGATAGGTCAGATCAACAATATCTTTACGTCCCCGAAAGATGATGTTTAGAAAATTGATCAGATTTTTCTTATCTCTAAATAGGGGTTTTAATATAAGCAAGGGCGCCTGAAGCCGATAAATACAAGCAATAATGACAGGCTAATATCAATTTTTATTTTTAAAACTGACAAAATGAATCGTTTTTATTATCTTCAAGGCGAATCATAACGAATGGAATATAGTTTGTAGAGAAAAGAAAAATAGCGAAAGAATTAAAAAGAAATAAAGACTATGTATTGGATTATATTTATTGGGATTGCGGTTATCAGTTGGATCGTACAATCGAGGTTTAAGAACAAGTTTAAAAAATATTCAGAATTTCCGTTAAGTTCAGGACTTTCAGGAGCTGAAATTGCACAAAAAATGCTCCATGAAAATGGAATCTATGACGTGAAAGTACTAGTCGCCAATGAAGGTGGTCTGTCCGACCACTATAATCCGGCAAATAGGACGGTAAATTTAAGCAACGAAGTATACTACGGCCGCAGTGTAGCCGCTGCAGCTGTAGCCGCACACGAATGCGGCCATGCTGTACAGCACGCTACGGCTTATTCTTGGTTGCAGTTCCGTTCGGCGATGGTTCCTGTGGTGAGCATAGCTTCCAGATTGACATCGTGGGTGTTAATAGGCGGTGTATTGCTAATGGCTTTTAGTGGAAACCCTTGGGTATTAGCAGTTGGTGTAGGCGCATTGTTCTTGACAACGTTATTCGCTTTTGTGACCTTGCCGGTGGAATTTGATGCTTCCGGCAGAGCATTAAAATGGTTGGAAACAGCGAATGTAACACACAGCCGGGATGAACATGATGGCGCAAAAGATGCATTGAAATGGGCAGCAATGACTTACGTTGTAGCGGCATTATCAGCACTGGTAACGTTACTATATTATGCTTATATCCTTTTCGGAAGAAGAGATTAATTGCTGGAGGTGTGTCCTACACCTCCATTAAAACCAAAAATGCGGCCGGATACGTCGCATTTTTGGTTTTATAGCGGATTCGCATGGTTTGATGAAATAAAATTCGACACTATTTTGTAACTTTGGCACTTAGCACATTTTAAGACGAGAAATAAACATGTTTCAGAATTTACAGGATAAACTGGATAGGGCCTTTAAGGTATTAAAAGGGCAAGGAAGTATCACTGAAATAAACGTCGCAGAGACGATGAAAGAAATTCGCAAGGCATTATTGGATGCCGACGTGAATTATAAAACAGCCAAAACATTCACCGATGAGGTAAAGCAAAAGGCCTTGGGTCAGAATGTACTCACCAGCATTTCTCCTGGGCAATTGCTGACTAAAATTATGAATGATGAACTGACCTCCCTTATGGGGGGAACAGTCACGGATCTGGATATAACACATAACCCTACGGTCATCTTGATTGCCGGTTTGAACGGTGCTGGTAAAACCACATTCTCGGGTAAACTGGCAAACTATCTTCGTGATAAAAAAGGCAAGAAACCATTATTAGTTGCGGGAGACGTTTATCGTCCGGCTGCAATAGATCAACTGCAAGTATTGGGCGAGCAGGTAAATGTACCTGTCTACGTTAACCGCGAATCAACTGATCCCATTGCTATTGCACAAGAAGGCGTAGCGGAAGCCAAACGCAACGGAAACAATATCGTCATCATCGATACGGCTGGCCGACTTGCCATTGACGAAGCCCTGATGACAGAGATAACTGCGGTGAAAGAAGTGACACAACCGCACGAAATTCTATTTGTCGTCGATGCGATGACAGGCCAAGATGCTGTTAATACCGCCAAAGCGTTCAACGACCGTTTAGACTTCACGGGTGTAGTTCTCACAAAGTTAGATGGCGACACCCGTGGTGGTGCTGCACTTTCGATCAAATCCGTAGTCAATAAACCGATCAAGTTTATCGGTACAGGCGAAAAGATGGAAGCGCTTGATGTATTCCATCCCGACCGTATGGCATCCCGCATATTAGGGATGGGTGACGTGGTTTCGTTGGTAGAACGAGCCCAACAACAGTTTGACGAAAAAGAAGCCGCGGAATTACAAAAGAAAATCCGAAAAAATAAATTCGACTTCAACGACTTTAAATCGCAGATTCAACAGATTAAGAAAATGGGAAATATGAAAGACTTAATGGGTATGATTCCCGGGGTCGGAAAAGCCATTAAAGATGTTGAAATAGATGATAATGCTTTTACACCGATTGAAGCCATTATAGACTCTATGACACCTTACGAACGCGAAAATCCAGATGCGATCGACACGAAACGACGCATGCGTATCGCGAAAGGTTCGGGAACAGATATCAACGAGGTGAACAAGCTCATGAAACAATTTGCCGACATGCGTAAAGTGATGAAGCAAATGTCTAATCCGGGCATGGCTGCTAAGATGATGCGCAATATGCCTAAAATGCCAGGCAAACCTTTTTAAATAATATTTTGTAATTTTGTACTATGGATGACCCCGCGCAGCTGTCAGAATACGGAAAGATACTATTAATCGCAATAGTAGGTATCCTCTTGGTATGCGTAACCATTTTGTTGGCCAAAATACTATCGCCGAAAAAACCAAATCCCGAAAAACTAAGTACATACGAATGTGGCGAAGAAGCCATCGGCACAGCTTGGGTACAAATAAACCCTCGGTTTTATGTCATTGCTTTGGTCTTTCTATTGTTTGATGTAGAATTGATTTTCGTATTTCCTTGGGCTACGGTTTTTGGAAACAAGGAATTTATCGCCGCCGATGGGCGTTGGGGCTGGTTCACATTGGTGGAAATGGGCATGTTTTTAGGCATTCTGATCGTCGGATTGGTATATGTATGGAAGCGCGGAGACATTTCATGGATCAAACCTGCACATATACAACCTCGTGTTTCCGTCGGCATTCCGGCCACGGCCTATGAACAATTGAATAGCAAAAAATATCAGGTTCGTAACTACAAGGAATCTGTATCTTCTGAAACAGCCGATACCGATACAAAAGTAGCGCGCACTGCAGGGCTAGGATTTCGACCAAAATTCAAAAAATCAACTGATTAGAACATGGATGCAGGACAAAATCAAGCACAAAGTGGAGGCGTAATCATTGCAAAAATGGATGATTTACTGAATTGGGCAAGGCTGTCATCTATGTGGCCCGTCAGTTTTGGAATCGCTTGCTGTGCCATTGAGATGATGGGTGCCATGGCTTCGACATACGACTTGGATCGATTAGGTGTATTTCCGCGTCCGTCCCCCAGACAATCAGACGTGATGATTATTGCCGGCACCGTAACCTTTAAAATGGCAGATAGGATAAAAAAACTTTACGAACAGATGCCGGAACCCAAATACGTCATATCGATGGGCTCCTGCTCCAATTGTGGGGGGCCGTATTGGCAACATGGTTATCACGTAGTAAAAGGGGTTGATAGAGTTATTCCTGTAGATGTATATGTACAAGGTTGCCCACCTAGACCAGAGGCATTAATAGGCGCATTTTTAGAACTTCAAAAGAAAATAGAAACAGAGAATATATTACAAGATCAATATTTTTCTGAACAGGCTTAATATATTTTTTTAAACACTATGGCAAAAGATTTTTATGGCGAGTTGCAATTAGGTATTCTTGGCGGTGGCCAGTTAGGCCGCATGCTTATTCAAGAAGCCATCAATTACAACGTAAACGTGCATATATTAGATCCTGATAAAAATGCACCTTGCCGTAAATTATGTAACCGCTTTGAATGTGGTTCATTGAGTGATTTCGAAACCGTCTATAATTTTGGCAAGGATTTGGACATGATTACGATCGAAATCGAAAAAGTGAATGTAGATGCCTTGGAAAAACTTGAGGACGAAGGTGTCGTGGTATATCCACAATCCCGAATCATTCGATTGATTCAAGACAAAGGCATGCAAAAACAATTTTTTAAACAGAACGATATTCCGACAGCCGCTTTTCAGCTTATTTCCAATAAAGAAAATTTATACGAAACGGCTATCCCATTACCCTATATGCAGAAGCTTCGCAAGGACGGCTACGATGGCAAGGGTGTAAAGAAAATCAATAGTACAGCAGAAATAGAGCAGGCTTTTGAAGAGCCTTCTTTGGTGGAAGAGTTGGTGGATTTTGAAAAAGAGATTGCGGTAATTGTTGCCAGAAATGATAAAGGAGATGTATCCACCTTTCCGTTGGTGGAGATGGAGTTTAATCCCGATGCCAATTTGGTAGAGTTTTTGATTTCACCATCGACATTACCCTTTGAAATCCAAACACAAGCCGATGAAATTGCAAAGAAGATAGCGGAGGATTTACAAATTGTCGGTCTCCTAGCAGTGGAAATGTTTCTCACAAAAGAAGGTGAAATTTTGGTAAATGAACTTGCTCCTCGCCCTCACAATAGCGGCCATCATACCATCGAGGGCAATATGACATCACAATTTGCACAGCATTTACGTGCGATATTCAATTTGCCTTTAGGAGCAACAACAGCCCGAACAAATGCCGTGATGATAAATCTATTGGGCGAACCGCGGTATGAGGGGCTCGCTAAATATGAAGGCGTAGAGGATGTGCTCGCCGTTGAAGGTGTATTTGTCCATTTATATGGAAAAAAATATACAAAACCTTTCCGCAAAATGGGGCATGTATGCATTATAAATGACGACCGCGAGTTAGCGATAAAAAATGCACGTTGGGTGCAAGAAACATTGAAGGTAAAAGCTTAAAAATGAATCAAGAAAATATGGCGAAAGTAGGTATAATCATGGGAAGTAAATCCGACCTTCCCGTTATGCAAGATGCTATCGAAGTTTTAAAAAAATTAGGAGTGACTTTTGAAGTCTCCATTGTTTCTGCTCATCGTACACCCGAGCGTATGTACGAATATGCGAAGTCAGCTGCAACACGTGGGTTGAAAGTCATTATTGCTGGTGCCGGTGGGGCTGCTCATCTTCCAGGTATGGTTGCTTCTATTACGCATTTACCTGTGATCGGTGTGCCGGTAAAATCCTCCAACTCTATTGATGGTTGGGATTCCGTACTTTCTATATTACAAATGCCTAATGGAATTCCGGTAGCAACGGTCGCGCTAAATGCTGCGAAAAATGCCGGAATTTTAGCTGCTCAGATTTTAGCAACTTCTTCGGAAGAATTAGCAAAATCTGTTTTAGCTTTTAAAGCAGATTTGAAAGCCAAAGTAGAAGAAACGGCTACAGAAGTAGAGAATATGGGATTCTAACCCATATTCAACAGCATATTATGCTCTTCAATCATTTTACGCAAATTATTGAGGGCATAACGCATACGTCCTAATGCTGTATTGATACTTACATCCGTGATTTCGGCAATTTCTTTGAAGCTCATATCACAAAAATGACGCATGATCAGTACCTCCTTTTGGTCATCAGGTAATTTTTGAATAATCTTCCGTAAATCTATGTCGCGTTGATTCGTCATTAATTTGGATTCCGCGTTGTCATCGGCGAATTCCAATACACCAAAAATATCATACCCATCACTACTCACTACAGTCGGGCTCCGCTTTTCTTTCCGAAAATGGTCGATCACCATGTTTTGCGCAATACGTACTACCCAAGGCAAAAATTTACCTTCCTCGTTATATCGCCCGGATTTTAATGTTTTGATCACCTTTATAAAGGTTTCCTGAAAGATATCTTCTGCGAGATATTCGTCTTTCACTTGTAGGTAGATGGATGTATATATTTTCGACTTATATCTATTCAGCAATACCTCTATCCCCGTTTCATCCCCTGCCACATAAGCCTGAATTAACTCAAGGTCACTTTTTTCTTTTAATGTTTTCATAGTAAATCCCCAGATTTATGTTTGAATTTATTTTAAAGAGTAAAGTGTTTTATAGGCGTCCTTTCGTTTGTATAAACATATTTCAAAGCAAATGAAAAATAACGAAGATTCAAATTAAACGATTATATTTTAACATTTATTCACACATCTTTCGCTTTTCTCGATATAACAATTAAGTCCTTGAAATGGTTTATTTTATTTACCTTTTTTATCGTCGAAACAATAAAAAAGGTGAGCAAAAAGCATGCTCACCTTTTTTATAAAGCTAATATTATGTTATCATTTACTTATACAATGGAAATTGTGCCATCAAGGCTTTCACTTTGCCATGAATAGCATCTAAAGCACTTTCATTCGCCCGATTTGCCAATGCTTCATCAATAAGCTCACCGATCTGTATAATTTCGTTTTCTTTGAGACCACGTGTGGTAACAGCAGCTGTTCCAAAACGTACACCTGAGGTAACAAATGGTGAACGTGTATCAAAAGGAACCATATTTTTATTCGTAGTAATGCCAGCTTTGCCTAATACCGCTTCAGCCTCTTTTCCAGAAATATCCTTGTTACGCAAATCAACCAACATCAAATGGTTGTCTGTACCTCCGGAAATGATCTTGTAATCACGGTCAACAAAGAATTGCGCTAAAGCCTGTGCATTTTTACGCACTTGTTTAGCATATTCCAGGTATTCATCACTCAGTGCCTCACCATATGCAATAGCTTTCGCTGCAATCGTATGTTCCAAAGGCCCTCCTTGTGTGCCAGGGAATACAGCTAGATCCAGCAACTGTGTTATGGTACGGATTTCTCCTTTTGGTGTTTTAATACCCCATGGGTTTTCAAAATCCTGACCAACCATAATCATACCACCGCGAGGACCACGCAACGTTTTATGTGTAGTGGTGGTTACGATATGACAATGTGGAAGTGGATCGTTCAATAAACCTTTTGCTATTAATCCTGCAGGATGCGATATATCCGCTAATACAAGTGCTCCGATCTCATCGGCCACCTTACGGATACGAGCGTAGTCCCAATCACGTGAATACGCCGAAGCACCACATATGATCATTTTGGGTTTTTCGCGCAATGCAGTTTCCTCTAATTGCTCATAGTCGATAAGCCCCGTATCTTCCTTTACTCCATAAAATAACGGCTGGTAAATTTTACCCGAAAGATTCGCAGGCGAACCATGGGTTAAATGTCCACCATGAGATAGATCAAGTCCTAAAATCTTATCACCGGGTTGAATCGTTGCCAAGAAAACCGCGGCATTTGCCTGCGCACCGGAGTGAGGCTGTACGTTTACCCATGCAGCACCAAACAATTTTTTTGCACGGTCGATAGCAATCGCTTCAATTTCGTCAACCACTTCACAACCTCCGTAGTAACGCTTTCCGGGTAAGCCTTCCGCATATTTGTTCGTTAAGACCGAACCGGCTGCTTCCATTACTTGTTTACTGACAAAGTTTTCTGAAGCGATCAATTCGATGCCTTCTTCTTGACGCTTTAGCTCATCGGCTATGAGGTTAAAAATGACCTGATCTCTTTCCATTGTGTTATTGTTAAGGAGTATTATAAAAACTTTTAAATTTCGACGCAAAAGTACATATAAATCCATAAAAAATTTAGGAATGTTTTATTATTGTCAAAAATAGACGGTTTCCAAAAGCTTCTTTAAAAGAAAGATGTAAATTTGTAACAACGGAAAAAATTAAACAACGCGTAATGAGCACAGAAACAACAACAAATACTGCCCCTGTAACCCTAACTGAAGGTGCAGTTTCGGAACTGAAAAAGTTGATCGACCAACAGGAAATCGGCGCAGATTTCGGCTTACGTATTGGCGTTGAAGGCGGAGGCTGTTCGGGTATGAGCTACATACTGGGTTTCGACCAAAAGAAAGACGGTGACACAGAATATGTCTTAGAAGGTATCCGTGTTTTCATGAATAAAGCGCATGGACTCTATTTAGCCGGCATGGAAATCGATTTCAAAAGTGGCCTAGACGCCCGTGGCTTTACGTTCAACAATCCGAACGCTACGAGCACTTGCGGCTGCGGAAGTTCGTTCTCGGCATAATTTGCGGCAATAGATTACAAAAAAAATTGTAAATTCGCAATAGTCTAATTGGTTATTATGGTAACGGTAAGAATTAAGAGTAAAAATAAGCAGGCTAAAGCATTGATAGAGATGTTGAGAACTTTTTCTTTTGTAGAAGTAGAGGAAGAGCAACGCTATAATGCTGAAACAGAAAAAGCTATTCAAGAAGTTCGGAAAGGAAAAGTCGTTAAAGCTGAGAATTCTGAAGACCTATTCAAGCAGTTAGGAATTTGATGTACGACATCGTTTATTCTAATAAAATCAAAAAGGATATCCAACTTGCTCAAAAAAGAGGATTAAATTTAGCGTTATTTAAAGATATTATCCGAAAACTCGAAAAGCAAGAACCCCTACCTATAAAACACAAACCACATAAACTTACTGGCAACTACAAGGGACTTTGGGAATGTCATATTCAACCAGATTGGCTATTAATTTGGGAACAAAACGACGAGATCAAACTTATCTCACTTATCCGAACGGGTACACATGCTGATTTATTTTAATGTTTAGTTATATCCAGCCCTTATTTCTCAATCTACGTCACACACTACTATTTTCCATTTAAAATCACTAAATTAGCGACCTTTAAAAACAATCGCAATTTCGGATGTACAAGGAATATAAGCAGTTAAACTTGCCTGAAATAGGTAGAGAAATACTAGAACGGTGGGAGTCGAATAATATCTTTGAGAAAAGTATATCAAATCGTCCGGCCAACAAACCCTATACGTTTTATGAGGGTCCCCCATCCGCCAATGGTATGCCAGGCATCCACCACGTGATGGCGCGCTCGATTAAAGATATTTTCTGTCGCTATAAAACCTTGAAAGGATTCCAAGTGAAGCGCAAAGGAGGATGGGACACGCACGGGTTGCCTATTGAGCTAGCTGTCGAAAAAACATTGGGTATTACGAAAGAAGATATCGGCAAAAAAATCAGTGTCGAAGCTTATAATGATGCCTGCCGAAAAGAGGTGATGAAATATACGGATGTGTGGAATGACCTTACCCAGAAAATGGGCTATTGGGTTGATCTTAGTGATCCGTATATCACCTATCAGAATGAATACATCGAAACCTTATGGTATTTGCTTAAAGAGCTTTACAAGAAAGGGCTTTTATACAAAGGCTATACCATACAACCCTATTCTCCCGCGGCTGGAACAGGTTTGAGTTCACATGAGCTGAACCAACCGGGAACATACAAGGATGTCAAAGACACTACGATTGTTGCCGAGTTCCGCTTAGATAAAACACAGGTACATCCGCTTATGACCACCTTAGTGGAATCTGAGGAAGAAGACGTTGCTTTTATCGCATGGACAACCACCCCTTGGACATTACCGGGCAACTCCGCATTGGTCGTCGGTAAGAACATCGACTATGTCAAGATAAAAACCTTTAACCAATATACAGGTCTTCCGGTATCCGTTATCCTGGCAAAAAATCTGATCGGGAAGCATTTTAAAGCCGAGGGGCAACAAGCGTCTTTCCAAGACTATAAAGTGGGAGATAAAATCGTGCCTTGGGAAATCGCTGCTGAATTTAAAGGGGAAGCATTGGTAGGTTTGCGTTACCATCAACTCCTACCCTATGTGACCAATGAAGAATTATTGGAAAAAGCCTTTCGTGTAATTCCAGGAGATTTCGTAACCACCGAAGACGGTACAGGTATCGTACATGCATCGCCAACTTACGGTGCAGACGACTTTAGGGTCTGTAAGGAGCATGGAATCCCTGCTATTTTGGTACGCGATGAAAACGGGAAGGACGTCCCTACCGTAGACCGTACCGGACGTTTCGTCAACGAAATAACCGACTTTGCAGGTCGTTTTGTAAAAGAAGAATATTATTCCGCAGAAGAGCGTGCGGAAAAAGACTTTAAACCCACAGACGTCTTAATTGCTATTAAATTAAAAGAGGAAAATAAAGCCTTTGACGTCAAGAAATACGAACACTCCTATCCCCATTGCTGGCGTACAGACAAACCAGTATTATATTATCCGTTAGACAGTTGGTTTATCCGCACAACAGCTGTCAAAGACAAGTTGGTAGCGCTAAACCAAACCATTAATTGGAAACCAGAAGCTACAGGTTCCGGCCGTTTTGGGAACTGGCTAGAAAACCTCGTGGACTGGAACCTTTCCCGTTCCCGTTATTGGGGCACACCGCTTCCGATATGGCGTTCAACGGACGAGAATGAAGAAATATGTGTGGGCTCCTTACCGGAGTTAAAAGCACGGTTAGAACAGGCGGTACAGTCGGATGTACTGAATGCAGAAGAGAAAGCCGTAAACCAATCTTATCTGGATAAATTTGGGACGGATACGTTAGACCTGCATCGTCCATATGTAGACGATATTGTCCTGGTTTCTGACAACGGACAGAAAATGTTCCGTGAACCGGATTTGATTGACGTTTGGTTTGACTCGGGCGCAATGCCTTACGCACAATGGGGAATTGATCATGACAAATTAGCCCATGGAGACGAATACCCATTCAGGGACGGATACGAAGATGCCTTTCCAGCAGATTTCATCGCCGAAGGTGTAGATCAAACCCGAGGTTGGTTTTTTACACTTCATGCGATTTCAACCATGATTCGCGGATCGGTGGCATTTAAAAACGTCGTATCAAATGGTCTGGTATTAGATAAAAACGGCAACAAGATGTCCAAGCGTTTGGGCAACGCCGTTGATCCGTTTGTCACTATTGATAAATACAGTGCTGACGCAACCCGTTGGTATATGATCAGCAATGCGGCGCCGTGGGACAACCTTAAATTCAATGAAGAAGGCCTAGACGAGGTTCGTCGTAAATTCTTCGGCACCTTGTATAACACCTACGCTTTCTTCGCACTATATGCCAATATTGATAATTTCAACTATAGCGAGCCGGATATTGCTATAGAAAAGCGTCCGGAAATAGACCGTTGGATTATCTCCTTATTGAACAGTTTAACCAAAGAAGTGGACGGATACTATGCAGACTTTGAGCCTACCAAAGCTGCGCGTGCTATCCAGAATTTTGTCGACGAACATTTAAGTAACTGGTATGTACGCCTGTGCCGCCGCCGTTTTTGGAAAGGGGATTATACAGAAGATAAAATTTCGGCCTACCAAACATTATACACCTGTCTGGACACCGTTGCAAAGCTGATGTCACCTATTTCGCCGTTCTTCTCGGATCGCTTGTATCTCGATTTAAACGCGGCCTCTAAAAAAGAACCATACGACTCGGTGCATTTGGCGGATTTCCCTGTTTATCATGCGGACCTGGTAGATAAAGACCTAGAGGAACGCATGGCGTTGGCACAAGACATCTCATCACTGACATTGTCCTTGCGGAAGAAAACAGGTATTAATGTTCGTCAACCGCTAAACAAAATTTTAGTTCCGGTATTAGACAATGCTTTCCAGGAAAAAGTAGAAAAAGTCAAAGAACTTATTTTATCGGAAACAAATATTAAGGAGGTATCCTTCATTACGGATACGGCAGGGATCATCAAAAAGAAAATAAAACCAAACTTTAAGGTTCTAGGCGCCAAAGTAGGAAAGGATATGAAAACGGTAGCTGCGTCCATCCAATCCTTGAACGATGAACAAATTAGCTTATTAGAATACGAGGGATCGTTAAAGCTAGAAGGCACCCCATATACTATCCAACCGGAAGACGTAGAAATTATAGCAGAAGATGTTGCCGGATGGCAGGTCGCCAATCTGGGGAAATTAACCGTTGCTTTGGACATTAACATTACCCCTGAACTGAAAAAAGAAGGATTGTCAAGGGAGTTGATTAACCGCATCCAGAATCTCCGCAAAGAGAAAGGTTTTGAGGTGACAGATAGAATTAAAGTAACAATAACTCAAAATACTGAAATACAAGAAGCTGTAGAGAATAATTTATCGTATATTTGCACCGAAATTCTAGCAAACGCTATTGATTTTGTAGAAGCATCGTTGGAGTCTGGAGACACTATCGAGATCGATGGTAAGGAGTTAAGAGTAATTGTTGATAAAATTTAATTATGGAAATGAGTACAGAAAAAACACGCTACAGTGATGCCGAACTTCAAGAATTTAAAGAAATTATTCTTGCAAAACTTCGCGTAGCAAAAGAGGAACTGGCGGCTTTGACATCTTCGTTAAGTAGCAGCAACGCCAACGGAACAGATGATACTGCGGGGACATATAAGACATTAGAAGATGGCTCAGCGACGTTGGAGAAGGAACAAACAAACCAGCTTGCAGCTCGCCAGAAAAAATTCATCGACAATCTAGAAGCTGCTTTGGTACGCATTGAAAACAAAACGTACGGTATCTGTCGCGAAACCGGTAAGCTGATCCAAAAGGAACGTTTAAAAGCTGTCCCACACACGACGTTGAGCATTGAAGCGAAAAACAAACAGTATTAACAATTAATAGGAGATAGAATGGAGATGTTCAAAATACAACTTTTAAGCATCTCCATTTTTATATATTTATGAAAGGCTATAACCGACCACTCTTACTGATCGCCATTATCTTGTTCATTGATCAAGTATCAAAATTTTGGGTAAAACTCAACATGACTATTGGACAGGATTTTAATATCATAGGCAATAAGTTTCTCATCCATTTTATTGAGAACAACGGAATGGCCTATGGTATGGAATTTGGCGGAGAGTTTGGAAAGCTTTTTCTTACCCTGTTTCGAATCATTGCGGTAATCGGTATAGGATACGGGTTACATTATATGATTAAAAACAAATATCATCGTGGCTTTATACTCAATGTTGCATTGATATTTGCAGGTGCATTGGGAAATATTATTGATTCCACTTTTTACGGTGTTATTTTTAACGAGAGTACATTCTACAACACAGCTACTTTATTTCCGGAAGGCGGAGGCTATTCGTCGTTATTCCATGGAAAAGTGGTCGATATGCTTTATTTTCCTTTGATAGAAGGTAATTTCCCCGATTGGTTCCCTATTTGGGGAGGAGAACATTTCCTCTTTTTCCGTCCGGTATTCAATATCGCTGATTCAGCTATTTCTGTTGGGGTATTCCTTATTTTGATTTTTCAAAAACGTTATTTCAAAGAGGAACACGTGGAAAAAGAAAGCGTGAACAGCGAAGTTTTGGAAGATTAGGTATATTTAGGGCATGAAAAATAAAGCCCCATTTTCTTTTTATATAATAGCGCTACATTTTCTATTATTTATTCCCTTTCAATCTGTTTTAGCACAGATCAACCAAGAAAACCTAAAAAAACACATCTATTATTTAGCTGACGACAAGATGCAAGGCCGTGGCACGGGTTCTAAACAGGTCAAAAAAGCAGCAGAATATATTGAAAAGCATTTTAAGCAATACGGACTAAAACCTAAGGGAGAAAAAGGCTACCGTCAATCTTTCGAAGCGCGGGTACGCCGCGTCGTAGTAAAAGACAGTATTCGCCAAGCACACAACGTTATCGGTTACATTGATAACGACGCCCCGTATACCATCGTTATCGGCGCGCATTACGATCATTTAGGAGAAGGCCATCAAGGTGGCTCAAGGGATTCGCTCGGTGTGGGGCAAATCCATAATGGTGCGGATGACAATGCGTCTGGTGTTGCAGGTTTATTAGAACTCGCCCGCCATTACAGTAGCAACGCTATCATGGAGCCCTTCAATTTATTATTTATTGCTTTCGGAGCAGAAGAACTTGGATTGGTAGGCTCTCGATATTTTACGGATAATCCTACGATTCCATTGGAAAACATCCATTGGATGTTGAATATGGATATGATTGGTCGATACAATGCCGATAATGGTGTTGCCGTTATAGGCTATGGAACCAGTTCGAAATTTCCTACCATTTTTGAAAATATAACAAGCGATATCAAATTTAATCTCAGTCGTGACGGAAACGGTGGTTCTGACCAAACTTCCTTTTATAAAAAAAACATTCCTGTCTTGTTTTTCCATACTGGGGGCCATGAGGACTACCATAAGCCGGGAGATGATCCGGAAAAAATTGATTACGAGGCATTGGAATCGATCTTGAAATTGGAAATTGATGTCATTAACAATTCCATGAAACAGGATAAAATGGATTTTCAATGGACAAACTAAAACAAACAATTCTTATTACAGGTGCGAACGGGTTTCTTGGGCAGAAGCTCGTTGAAAAGTTAATCGATAAATTGCAATACCGTATAGTCGCTACTTCTAAAAGCGAAAACAGGAATTTTATCCAGAAGGGTTATACCTACATACCATGTGATTTTACAAACATGGATGCGCTTCAGGCATTATTAGATGAAGTTCAGCCAGATAAAATCATCCATACTGCAGCTATGAGTAGCGTAGAGGCTTGCGAAAAAGACCCCACACTATGTGAAAAGGTAAATATCGAAACCGTTTATCAATTGGGACAATATTGTGCGCGACATGACAAGCATCTCATCCACCTATCGACCGATTTTGTATTTGATGGGAAAGAAGGCCCCTATAGGGAAAGTGATACGACGAACCCTTGTAATGCATATGGAGAAAGTAAAGTGACGTCTGAAACACGTTTATCATCCACCGGTTGTCGTGCCGCGATCCTGCGTACTATTTTAGTGTACGGCATAAATGGAGATCGCAATCGTTCCAATTTGGTTCTTTGGGCAAAGAAACAATTGGAAGATAACAACCGCATCAACGTCGTAAGCGATCAGTGGCGTATGCCTACTTTCGTAGATGATTTAGCGGATGCCTGTATCCTTGCAATAGAAAAAGAAGCGACCGGTATATATCATATCTCCGGCGACGAAATGATGTCTGTATTGGACGCCGTTTACCATATCGCAGATTTTTGGCATTTGGACAGGACGCTTATTAATCCAATCCGCGCCGTTGATATCGGACAAGAAAACAATCGACCGAGAAAAACGGGTTTTATTCTCGACAAGGCAAAAGCAGAATTAGGCTACTCCCCTACTCCGTTTATAAAATCGCTAGAGGAAATAGAACAGCAGTTTAGTTTTTATAACAGATAACGACAACAAAAGCATGAATAAAAAATTCGCAAAAGAATCCTATACGGAAATGAATGAACTCGTACTTCCAAACGATACGAATACTTTTGGTAACCTGATGGGCGGACGGTTATTATATTGGATGGATATTTGTTCGGCTATGGCAGCCCAAAAGCACTCCAATAGTCCTGTAGTAACCGTATCGGTGGATAATGTTTCGTTTAAACGCTCCATCAAACTAGGCGAGGTGGTTACCATACAAGCGAAAGTAACACGTGCATTTAGTTCGTCGATGGAAGTACGCATGGAGATTTTTGCACACAACCTACCGGAAGGAACCCGTATAAAATCAAATGAAGCGTACTATACATTCGTGGCTATTGATGAGAACACAAAACCTCGAAAAGTCGCCGAACTGGTTCCAGAATCGGAAGAGGAAATAAAGCTCTTCGACGAAGCTTTACAGCGTCGCGAGCTACGATTGATCCTCGCCGGTAAAATGGCAGTTAAAGATGCGAAAAGTATCACGTCATTGATCAGTGCCATGAAGACCGTATAATTTTACCCTTTTAAAGATCGTCCTTTCAGGGACTATATATCACTTCTTCGCTCCAATCGCTTTCCATCTCGTCTTGGTCGACACAGGCGACATAGTAGAGATAGTTATTCCCTTGTTTGATGTCCGTGTCTTCGATGGCGGTTAAGTTTCCCTCAAGTGTTTTGTATAATACAGGTGAGTCCGTGTTGACGACCCGGTAAATATGGTACTTCTGTATAGGCGCTTCGCTCCCATCCCAAGTTAGGTACACTTTCCCCTTATTTTCCATAACTCTTACCTTAAGTGGCGGGAGCAACTTCTCGGGAATGCGTTCGATATGGATAGGCGTGCTCAATGCGCTTTGGTTTTTATGGATAGAGACCGATTGTACCGCGTAATCATACCTATCTTTTGCCCGCAGGGTATCCACATATTCATTGATTCCGACCGTGGCAAGTGGTTCTTCAGAAAACTCCGCACTATCTTTAGGTTTTCGATAGATATTGTAGCGGTCGATACTTCCCTCCCATCTGTCCATATCCCGCCATGTGATAGACACGGTGTTTTTATCCATCCAGATAACCTGCAACTGATCGGGAGCGGAAACCCTTCTATCCTTATGCTCGGGGATACTGATAGCAATCAGTTCAGACATCGGGCTTAAGGACTGGGTCTTGGATACAGCTGTGATGCCATAGTAGATGACTTCGCCGGCATCCGTTGCTGTACTGTCCAGAAAGGTCGTGACGCTATCCTTTTCGTAGGGAATCATGTTGCTCACCTGTTGTAATTCTCCGTTGCGGCCTACAGCCCGATACACATAGTAACCCGCTACGTTGAGGCTGTCTTGGTGCATCCAACTCAACTGTGGTTTATCGTCGATGATTTCGCCCCGTACGTAATGGGGTGGAACGAGATTGACCACTCCTTGGTATAAACCCGACGTACGAGCGGAGGCGAACGACATATTGGATTCACCTTGGATTAACAGTTGATAATAGTAGTTACCCCCACCGATAACATCATAGTCGATAAATTCCGTATCTGTTACGGGCAATGTTGCCAACAACGCATAACTGGTATCGTAGTCCGCACTTTTGTAGATCAAAATATTTTGTAGTGCATAGCGCTGATCCAGTGAATCCCAGGTAATGCGAATACCTCGGTCTACGGCGGTCGTATTGATATTAAAGCCAGCATTGACATTACGATTCCCCCCTACCTGCAGCGATACGGTATCGGATGCTATACCCAAATTACCCATGAGGTCTTTACCTCGGATAAAATAATCATATCGTACGCTCTGGAGGACGGTAGTATCCTGCGTAAAATAGATGACAGAATCCTGCATTTCATTAAGTACCATCCCTTTGGTCGTATGAATCTTTTCAAAATCGTCAAATCCACCACTTGCCTTTCGGTATAGTTCAAAGCTAGGTGCTCCATTTGCAGTTGATGAACGAAACCGAAGTTCGGGATAGCCCTCACCCGGATCGACATCAAAGCTCCGCATCGCAGCGAAATCAATCGTGTCTAACCGGTGGACAACAGAACCGCTGTACCGATCGCCGTCTTCGTTTTCGATAATATAATCATAGCTTTTACCCAACTCTACTGATGTATCGAGAAAGGCTAGCCCAACGTACAATTTGAGGTGGGGAGCCGGCGCCGTCACAAACTCGATCTGCGTCTCTTGATTATGCCAGTAGCTCCAAAGCATATTGACCGTGGAATCCGAGAGCGGTGAGGAGTCGGGCATATAGAACAGCAGATCATTGATCCGCTTAGCCAGTTCCTTGGCCGACCGAACCGGATCGTGTTGCAAGACCGGTTGGTATTCAGCTTGTTGAATCTCCTTCCGAAGCACGACATAGCTTTTGTTACCAAAGTCCATATTGTTCAGGTCGGCGTAGATGCCATTCGGCGTGCTAATCATGTTGATGACGGTGGCCTGCTCTTGCCCGGACAAGCTAGTTGCGTAAAGCAAAATAACACTAAAAAAACAAACTATATTTTTCATCTGTATAAATTTAATAATCAAAAGCATCACTATTACTACAGCTTCCAGATCCTTTGGTAAATTCGAAATCAACGCCTTTGGTACATCCACCGCCCACGCACAGGGTCAACAGTCCCATGACATCCATATCAAAGCCTTTCGAAAAAAGCGTACAATCGAGTTCCGCAGCTACCGCAGCGGAGAAGCATCCCTTGGCATCGAGTGAAAAACCGTTGTCGCTACTATTGGTAAACATCGCTTTGACCCCCACTTCGGCACGTACGTCCCCGCTGATGCTGCAACCGATGTGGGTGACCTTGGCATATGCATGAGCAAATAGCATGGCTCCTATCGATATCTGTTGATGTCGGGCCGCAAAATTTCCGTAGATACGGGCGTCCAACCCTACTGATGCACCTACTTCCACATTGGGTATACCCAACGCAAAAGCCGCAAAATCCCCTACACCGAATTTGATTTTAAACTCCGGTAGAAAATCCCGTCTACCAGTTATCAAGAAGCCTCTTAGCCCGTTCGAATGGAACGTCGACGGCAATTTCTTAACATACGACCTGCTGGTCATCTGCTGTTCGATCTGTGGCGTCAACTCAGGATAATAACCTATGCCGATCCCCACATCCACCGGGAATATGATAGGAACCGGGGCCGTTACTTTTGCGCCGGCAAAGAAGTACCAGCCTTTGGGTTCAAACAACATTTCAATCTGTATGTTATTTAATGTAACCACACCAGCCGTCAACAAGGGCATACTGAGACTTCCCGTAACACGACCGCTCTTGAAGTCAAAGTCAAACTTACTTCCCGAGAATCCACCGTTGCCTCCTGCCAATCCATCGGCAAGATTGTCAACCGGTAGTTCCTCCATAACGGCTTTCACCGTTTGCATCGCGACTTGCTTGACTTTCTGCTCTGCGGCATCTTTCACATTGATTCCGGTGACACCTTCGATCAAGCCGTTGAGCTGCATCATACTACCGATTGGATTGCCGTCA
Source organism: Sphingobacterium corticibacterium (assembly GCF_004208525.1). Taxonomy (GTDB): domain Bacteria; phylum Bacteroidota; class Bacteroidia; order Sphingobacteriales; family Sphingobacteriaceae; genus Sphingobacterium; species Sphingobacterium corticibacterium. The sequence goes on from NZ_SGIT01000002.1 coordinate 412,334, forward strand.
ATCAGCGAATTGACTACGCCAAGACCTTGGCCGGCAAGCCGCATACGTCCCGCTAGGTCAGCTAATAGCTGCGAACCGGATTCCGCCATAGCCATCGCCTGACCATAGGTGCTCTGTCCTTGATCCAAAAAGCCGATAATCTCATCACGCATACCCGATATCGCCGGATCGTTCAAGACCTCATCAACCATATTGGCCGCAAAGTTCTCGGCTTCACTCTTAAAATTTCCGAGGAGTATCTCTGTTTGCTTTTTGACTTCAGCAGCCACTCGACCTGTCACTTCATCCGTCACCATACTGACCAGATGGGTATATATTTTCTGATCAGATTTTGGCAAGGTGATGACCCCGGCCATACCCAATCCCTGCGCATTAAACAGCTGGTCGTTTTTGCCCTTGCTGATTGTTCGGAATTCCGTTCCACCATCGCCGATAAAGGAAAAATCCAGATGTGACATCACCATTCTGTTTCTACCTCCATCTTCGGCATAATAGCTTAAAGTCGTGTTGATATTGTCCGGCGCCTTGGGTATGTGTAGGTTGGTGCTACCCGTAAACACCACCCGGTCGGTTGTACTGAAAAAGGAAACCGGACGGAACGATGCTTGATTGTACAAGGTAATCGGCGCAGCATTCTTTTTGAAGCTCGTCAGTTCCTCGTCATTACTCAATACAGATACATACTCAAATATAATTTTGTCACTTGATCGGGTCATACCCTCCAGTTCACTAACATAAGCCGCTTCGCCGCTTCTGTTCGTTAGTGTAAACTTAAAGTGTCCTTTACCAGCAACCCGTCCTACATCCGGATCGTAAATTAATACCGCTTCGGTACCGGACATCATGTTCAGTTTTACTTTCGCCGTACCACCCAGATACAATTTATCCCGGAGATCATTGGGATCGGCATCGTGAAATATCAATTCGCCAGGGATAATGGAGATTTTCCGCAGTGCGATATCCGCACGCCCGGTAAACAGCGTACTGTTATTCAAGATGATACCACCGGAATTTGGCGCCAGATTCCAGGACTTGCTGACAATTTTCCATTTATCCAGGTTGATCGTTACTTCCCCCATTCCGGTAAGCGGCCGGATGCCATCATGGGTAATCTGTGCCTTACCGGCTTCCATACTGATCGTGAGTCCGCCTTGTATCTTAGGGCTGAGCGTGAGGAAGAGATGTGCTCCTTCTTTATCCATAAAGGATTCCCGATCATCTTTGGTATCACTGACACCGTCAAAGCCGAGGTACTTGAACGAGATAGCCTCTCCCCGATCTCTGCTGATGGAATACTTACTAGACAGTGCTTCGTTTCCTGTACGGAATACGTCCAAAACCATTTTTTTGGTCCGATCCGTATCGCCGTAATTTCCTAAGTAGAAGTCCGTCTTTTCGATGGTCATGTAGCTCGTCGGGAAGTTAAACGAATTGTCTACCAGACGAACCTTCCCCTGTATCGTACCGGTGCTATCGGACGATAGCCGGTTAAGCACTATACCGGACGATTCGCCCATCAATTCAGCATTGTAGTGTTCAAAGGCTCGAATCTGTGTCTTTTGGTTGACAAATGTAATCTGTTCAGTTACAGGCACAGCAATCGGTATATTGCTCGCATTGCGCAGATTTGATTTGCGGACTTTGAGGTCGGACACTTTGAGTGCCAATCGTCTGTCAGCCAACGCGCGTAAGGCGAAATTGTCGTTTCCGGTTACCTGGATGACCTCGCCCGAGACCGTGTATTCCTCACCGTTCTGTTCGTATTTTTCCAATCGGAAATCAAAACCGTACAACTTGCTTATATCGATATTGCCCAACTCGGTGATAACAAGGTCTATATCATTTATGCTACTACTGCCGGCAACCATATTGACCATCCGCTCGGTTCCGACATAGGTTTTTGCATCCTCGTGGTAACTGCCTTTTATTTTTGCAGACGCAACTTCTAGGGTGCCAGTACCGCCATCCCAAAAGGTATATTTGGGTATCAGCAGCTCATATCTGCCATTGGCATTGGTATAGGCCTGACTTTCGGAATTGGAACCTTGCCCGAGATCCAGATAGACCAAGGCATCTTTGACAGGTGTATCACTTTGGGCAAAACGTACTGTTCCGGTGATTTTGACGGCCGGCATGACGGTGATATCGACGACCCTTTCTCGAAGGTCATCCTCGCTGTGTACATTGTTTTTGCTGGTCGGTATAAATGGAATGCCATTGAGCACCATCATATACATCCCGTTTGCCGTTATTTCTACACCACGGTTTTTGACATAGATATTGAAGTTGCTCTTCGAATTGTTAACAAACTCGAATCGGGCTTCTCCACTGCCATTGGTATTCACGTGTTCTTCCCCTGCCCCCTCGATATAGACACTTGCATTTGGTACCGTTCGCCCGTCTGTCGTTTTAACACGTACCTTAATTTTATGCTTGCGTTTTTGCAATTTGAAATCTCCGAGAAATGCGCCAGGTCCCGAAGGATTGACTGCCGCCGTGAGTGTCAGATATGCCGGATCGTAAGGCATGATGATGATAGAATCCGGACGGGTGGGCAGGTCTATAACAAATTTTTGCCGACCGATGGCTATGAGCTGGGTGCCGACCATGAACGTCTCGTTCACGGCGGTGCTTAGGCTCTGGCTCGCCGTACTGCTGAACGTACCTTGGTTAATCGTCTGGTTGGTAGCCGCATTGACAATTTGGAGATTTCCGTTTTGGTAGCTTGGCGAGTTAAACGCACTTTGTATCACGTGGTTGTTGCCGGTGTTCAAATTAACCTTAAAGACAGTAGAAATACCTGTTGCATTTTGTCCCTGCGTGGTAGTTGTAGTCTGTATGCTGCCGTATTTTCCGATAGTTGTAGCTTTGCCGGGATTCGCTTTGGTATCCACGATGGTATTTTCAAAATTCTTAGTTGCAAATGTGACAGCATGGCCGGTATACGCAGTTCCTGTATTCGTACTCCCCTCATGTTCGGCAAAAGTATCCACCCATTTGCCATTGACTTTCATCTTTACTCTCGCCGTGACACCCCTATTGGTTTCCGCGTCCATCACGTAGCCGTAGGCATTCGTACCGAGTGGATTCAGGTCAAAATTAACATTGATCTGCTCTCCAGACAAGCCATGCGGTATGAGGGGTAAATTATCTTCGGTCTGCCGTTCGAATCCTGGGGCAGACAAGATGGATACATTATTTTTACATCCATAACAAACACGTCCTGTATTGATCACTTCGGGGTTGAAAGATTCCAGTCTCTTTGCTAATGATTCAAAGCTATAATATCCCTGTTCGTCCGTAGTTGCCCAATCTTCGAGCAGAAAATTTTCTCGTTGATTTTGATAGGTCTTGCCGTTGATGAGGATTTGCGCCTTTACCTGCACGCCTTTAATGCCAAGTGTCGTCGTTTTATCGGTGACTCTCCCACGTATAGCCGTTGGTTTAGGTACCAGACGGAGAGCGTAATCCAGTGTTACATTCGGATCAAATTCATGGTTGAATACAATCTCCTGATCACTTATCTGATAGCCAAACGGAGGGAGAATAGCTTTCTTTTCGTTTTCTAATGCCATATTCATGGGACTAGAACGATGATTCACCTTGTGAATCAGTCCTTCGAATGTCACCATGTCTGTCCTTCCCTTGTTGTCGGCATGGAAAACATAGCTATCCTTGTAACCAGGTTTATTGGCGGGGAGCGTCACCACATTTTCAAAAAGAACATAGCTGTTGTTGGATGTCTCAGTGCTGTATACCATGTCCCTGACTTTGGTATAACTATACAGTGCGGAAAGCCCATTGTTGGTTACATTTTGTACCATTCCATTGTTAATCACCACACCTGTAAATGTCGCATTGACATTAGGAGTGTACATGGCTGCCATGGCAGTGATATTTCTCTTTCCAGTCGACGCTTGGCTCTGGGTACCTATTGGCTTGTTCGGCTCACGATCACCCGATAGGTTTGGCCCTTTGATGCCCTGGGCTGACAGGCTCGCGAATTGACCCGCGTTTGTCCAAGGAGCAGGGTCGGACGTGGTCACGCCTTGTATAGCAGAGGTAATACCGCTATTCGGCAATCCCGAATGGGGGCTGACGCCACTTTGATGGAGATCTAGGCCGGGAATGGTTGGTAACGCGGCCTTTGCTTTGGCATCGATATCCCGATAGAGGGCAACGGGCACATGAGGAAAAGCCGTTGCACTTGTCGGGTTAACGGCTTTATCCACCTTAGACACATTGACCCTTAGGTTGTATGTCCGGACAAAAGATACCAGCGTCCCCATGTCTTTGCTCTCCCACGGCTGTACAATCACATTCTCATCGAGCGCGCAGTAATACGGCTCATCCGGAACGATGCGGTAAACCCGTCGAAATGTGACATCACTAGCGCCATACAAATCTCCGCTCATGCCATTTGTGAGCACGCCACTTTCATACGTTCCATTTAGATCACTGTTTGGGAAATCAAATTCAAAATTACCCTGCGCATCGGTCGTGACCGTTTGTAGCACTTTACCATTATCTGCTACGTCCTTACCATTGATAAATACGGTGTTGCCCGTTGCGAGCTTGGCGGGTGTCCCATTAAGGTTGACCATAGCGGATAGTGTATAGAAATTGGTTGCACCGGCCGCAACCTGCATCGTCGTATTGTTTGTATTGGACGTATTTTGTTTCTGGTACTCATAGAAGACCATCAGCTTGACTTTCATATTGGCATAAGGTTGCTCGGGCACACCTTTCATATTCTTAAAGGCGTAGTTAAGCTTTCCGGTTACCTTCGTGCGCGGCGGTGTATGCAGTTCCTTTTTTAACGTCAAGTAGGCTATTTCAGGCTGATCACGATAACCATAGTCCGTCCACTTGCTCGCCGTGTAATTACGGGGTGTTTCCCGGTGTCCATATAAGGAACCCAAAGCGGCTTTCGTCGGGATGCCGTTCAATCCTCGCGTATTGGACGTCTGTACAGCTTTTGGATCCTTGTTGTTGTTCGTTGCTACGTCTTGGATCAACTTATTCATATCGAAGGACACTTCGGGTGCTTTTTGAATACCTGATAGCGCGCTGAGGTTGTTTGTATTAGTCTTTGCATCAGTACCAGTCGTATTGGTATGACCGGTTTTGCTTACCGCATTGACGGCTGTCGAAAAGTTCATTTCCCGGGCCACGAAGCTACCATCGACCAGCTCTAGTTTGTATTGATAAGCATCGGCGGGAAGGTTCTTAAATAGATTATTAAAAACTATCCTTGCCGCTTCAGCAGATTTTTTGTTGGTCAGTTCCGGTGTGGTGCGCTCCGCAATCAGCACCTTGTCGTCAGAAAGTGCCGATAGCAGGGTCGATTCATTTGTAATATCACCTTCATATAGCGGTATACCGTAGGTCTTGTCTTCTTTGAACCGCCGTTCACGATAAAGACGTATTTTGGCACCGGACACATAATCTCCTTCGAGACCATTGAATACTTCCCGCACATTAATGGACAGGGAGTAGCTATTGGCATCGATCATGACATCATCCAAATCCCTGACCGCTCCGGGCTGAATCTGCAGGTATTCCTGACTTTGGAGAAAGTGAGGATTATTGACCTTCACCTTATAGTAAACCCCTAATTGTCCTTTCAACTTTCCAATCTCTTGATTTTGCCTCATCATCAGGCCGTGTATGACTTGATTCCTTCCGAGGTTGACATTTTCTTCCCATTTTTCAGTCGGGATAACACCTGCGCTGTCAAGAGATGACATATAAATTTTAAGCTCAAAATTACCATCCGCATCCGTCATCACAGATTCGCCGTTCATCATATCCTCTCTTTGCAATGCCTGGGTCACCACCATCGAAGGATCGGTAATGCTGCTGATACCGTATTCATCGATATTGGCAATCCCATAGACTTTGGATAGGTATACCTCTTGGTTGGCTATCGGATAGGTTGCACCTGATGCGTCTCCTTTGAATCGGTACACCAACCTTCCCCGGATGGTCGTCTCTTGCTTGCCGGCGGTATCTAGATGTGCCAATTCAGCACCATATCTAAAATCAACGGGACTACTTTGCCCTTCATCGACAAACATAGCCGACCCATCGGGTGACATAGCGGTAACTTGCACACGATAGCGTCTCCCTTTTGTCAGTGCAGGCATCGTTACCGGATCGTAGGTAAGCTGTTGCGCATTGGCGACCGTGGACGTTATCAATGGCTGCGCCGATATAGCTTGCCCCGCGGAATCTGCCATTTCGAACAGTCGGACAGTGTACCGGGTGTTAGGGGGAGTTTCAAAATCTGCGTTCCAATCGAATCGGAGCTGTTGGGCACCGGTAAATTCACTGTTGTGGCTCGGATTCATAATAACAGGTGCTTTGATGGGATCGCCATAGGTAAAGGCAATGGCCTCACTCATCCCCTTGTTCCGGAAAAATGACATACCACTCGGATCCACCGCCTGCACAATCATGGCGTATTGGCGGCCACGAATCAGGGTGGGATGTGCCGGTCCGTAAAGCAGGCTATTGCCATTGACCGTTTCTTCGTAAATAGGTGGCGTGGACTGGATAGCATCGTTGGGATCTCTCGGCACAACCATTTCCACAATTTTCACCTTGTATTGGATGTGAGGCGAAGAGCCCGGAGGAGTAGCCCAGGTAATAGGCATGGCTTGCACTCCCCTTGTACTGACCGTCTGCTGATGCATCGGCATCAGAATGCGCGGCGGTTCCAGATCGGAAATCCTGAACATAGTACAGCCAATCGGTTCATTGGGGCTCATGGGCTGCATGGTCTGGTAGTCCAACGCCCGGATACAGAGCGTGTAGTTACCCTCCAATAGCCCCAGTCCACGCGTCATATCTGATCGGCTAATGCCGGTATATTCGATGGTGTTGACATCAAAAAGAAAGGCAATATCGCTTCCGTTCAAGCTCGCCGTTTGATTAGGGCCTAGTACGATCGGATTGGGGCTGCGGTAACCCGGTTTGACCCAAGCCGAGATACCGTTGTCACCGGTGATCTTCGCCGTCAGTTGTATATGCAGCTCTTGTGTGGTTGTGTTGGTCACCGTCACCAACATGAGCTCGGGACGAGACACGTAATCTGCAATCCTGCTCTGATAGGGCGGCAGTACGTGCGTCGTAATCTGTACTTGTGCCAACAATGCTTCGGCCCACAATAACATAGGGGCTAGCATCACGAATATCTTGTATATGCTGTGTGCTTTCATAGTCCAAAATTGAATTGGTAAGCTAGTTCTCCCCGGGTCTCCGAAAAAGAGGGACTTCCTCCGGTGATGGCGCTTCCGGGATTGTTCTTGGTGAAATACATCATCGCACGCAGTGATTGCCATTTATTGATCGTGTATCCGATATTAGCTGACCCGTTGAAGATCAAGCTTTTGTTTCCTTGGCTTTTCCCCTGCATGATGCTACTATTTATCCCCGTGGTCAACTTGTTGTTTGCAAAGGCGTAATTTGCGCCAAGGGTAATTCCTCGATAGCTGTTGGTCATCGCTTCACTGTTGAGATTGGTGTAGCTGAGTGAAGAGCTGAGCGAGAGTCTCTTTTGCGGGAATGAAATAGTATAGTTGAGTAGATATTGACTGGTGGTGATATCCCTACTCGGGACATCCGGGTTGTTGTCAAAGTAGCTGTTGTAATCGTTCATGCTGCTGATGTTAGCGGAGAGCAGAAAGATCTGTATCTTGTCTGTCTGCTGTAGGCTATAACGAGGCATGATACCGATCGTCCGGGTTGTCTGTACAATTTTGAGCGAATCGGCAAAGCGCAGGGTATTCGGTCGTTGGTTGTTAGAGAAATTATTGAAATTGACATCTAATCCCAGTTGTGACGTTAGTTCGCCCGATATTAATCCAGATGCTATTACCCGTCGGGAGGTAGCTTCTTTCTGTAAGCGGATATTATCTTGTTCCAGACCGAAGCTCACATTGGCCCGAAACTTTCCACTCGGGTGATTATACGAGGGGCTGATGGTCAGGTTTTCAATATCGTTATTGAAAAAATAAGCACCCATGGACGTGAATCCCGGTTCGATACGCCGGTAATTGGTCTTGATGGCGTAGTTTTTACTTTGATAACCGAGTCCCACATTGAATGCTAGAAACCACTCGGAACTACCGTTGATATCGAGCAGTCCAGCGAGATTGCGTAAGGTCTTGTCAGGAATGGAATCCAGCGTCAATGTCGAATTGAGGTCGCGGGTCAGTAAACTAATCGCTCCATCACTTTCTACAAAAAAACGCTTAAACAAGGTGAATTTTGTCGCATAAGCCAATACAGAATTGGCAGCAGGTTTGATCTGGTTCTCAAAGATAGCCAAATCTCCCGGCATGCTCGTGCTATCGTCCCGGGCGTGCAGAAAGCTGAGGTCGATGTAGTTGGTAGCGGATCCATAACCTATTTTTGCGGCTAAGCCTTTCCGGCTGAAGGAATATGGGACTAAAGACATAGAGGTCGTGTCGATCACTGTCGCGCGATTGAGCCGACCATACATCATACCGATACGTAATTTCCCTGGATTGATCTCGAATCCCCCTCCCAGCATAGTATGTCCAGCCAAGGTATAGGGCGAAAAGGTTACGTTGCGATACCCCGCGTGCAGGGTCACCCACTTATAGGTGGGGCTTAGTCCATATTGGTTAAAAGGTTGCTGGAAATTACGCTCCTGCTTGCTGAAAGTGAAGCTCGTCGGGATCGTCCAGCCGTATATCGACAGCGTAGGCGACCCACTTAGCACATAATTGTACGGATCCATCCGGTTGGGAATCCCACTAGCATTGTAGTACAATCCCCTTAGGCTGACATTTCCGTTAAAAGCAATAGGTTTTTGTTGTGCGATGTTAGTAAAGTCCTGGGCTACGAGGAGCCCGGGACTTAATACCAACAAACCATAAAACACTACAATATGAACTATTCTCTTCATGACAGATTGGTTAATCAGATCGTTCATTTCTTTAATCCGGAATATGGAACACCGTTTTCACTTGATTAAAATCACGGAGGTCTACGTTGGTGCTGGCCAAAACACTTCCCGGAATCAGCACATAACGGACGGCATGGTACCCATCAATAACTAACGTACCGTGATAATAAATAAAGATATTTCCCGGTTGAACGAAATACCAAACGGATGCACCACCTACTTCTCCGCCGAGTTGTTCCACATAGTCAACTTTACCGTTATTATATCGCCTATACACCAAAATCTGTCCACGATCCATAATGGCTTGGGTAAGTTGTGGTGCAGTAATCCCATAACCTTGCTGTATATAGGTATCAATCACATACCAATTGCTGTATATTACATTAGCTGCACCAGGTTCTCCATCCTTGCCAGGAGGTCCCTGAGGTCCTGCGGGACCTCTCAGATTCATGGTAGGGCTACCCCATCCAGAAGCCGTCTTGGGGCCGTAGAGATTGGCCGTGCCGGTATGGATATAAAAGTCTCCTACAGCGCCGATACTTGTGGTAGGTGTGGAAGCTCCACTCCATATCTTCGATCCGGGCGTACCGGCGGGACCTTGTGGACCAGTGGCTCCACTTAAATTGGTGGGGGTACCCCAGCTTGAAGCTGTTTTAGGACCGTAGAAATCGGACGTGGTCGTGCGGAAATAAAAATCGCCAACAACGCCTAATGAAGTTGCCGGAACCGTTGTTCCACTGTATATTCTAGAACCATCATCGCCTTTTACGCCTTTGAGATTAATAGGTGTTCCCCAGCTTGTAGCCGTCATAGGCCCGTAGAAATCACCGGTTGTGGTGCGGAAGTAAAAGTCGCCGACAGCGCCTGTTCCTGCCGTAGGAACAGTTGTGCCACTCAAAATCCTCGAGCCGGCTGCTCCGGCGGGACCTTGGGGTCCCTGTGCCCCCGTTGCACCGGTAGCTCCACGAAGGTTCGTTGCTGTTCCCCATCCAGCATCGGATTTAGGTCCGTAGAAATCGCTGTTGCTGGTACGGAAATAAAAATCTCCGATGTCTCCGATGTCGGCGGTAGGTGCGGCACTACCGGTGTAGATACGTGTGCCGTCCTCACCGTCGACACCATGCACACCGTCTTCGCCGCGAGGGCCTACATCGCCCTCTTTGGTACAACCTAATATAACGCACAGAAAAAGCAGTCCTGCGAAAACTGTCCGGATTTTTATATTCATCTTCATCATGTTTTATTTGTTGTTGTTAACATTAACCTAGTCTGGAATCTGAAATACAGCCTTTACTTGATTATAATCTTTCAAATCTATATTTGCATTTGCTTGTACGCCGCCCGGAATCAAAACATACCGGAATTGTACGGCTCCAAAGCCGAGGTACGGTTGCGTGTTGTCATGTGTAAAACGGGTCAGCAACAGACGTCCTGCACGGGGAACGAAATTGACAGTATTGGGTCTTGCGCCCGCGCGGGAGGTGTAGGGTAACGTAAGCACCGTGGTTCCAAACCGCATGTACACCTGGATCATTCCATTATCGATGATGGTCTGGGTCAACGGAGAAGCTGCAAGATGGTTGACTTTTAGATTTGTCCCATCAATCAAGGTATCCCGTTCAGCTTGGGGAAAAGACCTCCATCCACTATAAATCACATTGGCTGTACCGGCAGAACCTTGAGGACCACGCAGATTGATAAACGTCGTTGGCCAACCGCTGGCAGCCTTGGGACCGTACAGCGCAGCGTTGGAGGTACGCAAGTAAAAGTCTCCTACCGCACCGACATTAGCGGCTGGTACAGTCGTGCCACTCAAGATCTTCGCCCCGGCTGCTCCGGTAGCGCCGCGCAAGCTCGTCGGTGTACCCCAGTCTTCTGCTGTCTTAGGTCCGTAGAAATTGGAGTTGGACGTGCGGAAGTAGAAATCTCCAACACGACCTAGATCTGCTGGAGGAACAACCGTACCACTATATATGGTTGTTCCATCATCACCTTTTTCGCCCCGGATACCTTGCTCTCCTTGTGGACCTTCTGGGCCGATATCGCCTTTTTTGCAAGACGTAACTATAAATAGCACGCAGGTCATCCCGATGAATAATAATTTGCTGATGTTTATGTTAAACGTTTTCATATTGCTGTTTTTTTGGTTACATAGATATTGTCCAGTAAATCCCCTTATCTTTCCACTAAATTAAATCTTCCGCTACCCCGACACTATTGTCTATAGATAAACGACATTTTTAATAGACGAACGACATCTTTTTAATTATAAACACTATATTTATCCACCTGTAAATCTTATCTTTATATGGAATAATTGTTATGAAGCCTTTCAATTGCATAGTTGTAGACGATGACGAGATAGATCGCCTGATGATTGTTTCTTTTGTAAAGCGATATGAACAATTATGCCTTGTAGGAGTATTCGAAAGTGCGGAGGAAGCCTTGTCTAACGGTGATTTTAGCCAAATAGATGTTGTTTTTCTAGATATCGATATGAATGGAATGGACGGAATTTCGTTTCGCAGGATGATCCAGGAAGTTCCGGTCTGTATTTTCATCACCTCGCACCCTGAGTATGCTTTGGATAGCTTCTCGGTGGAGACTTTGGATTTTATAATAAAACCGATCACATTACAGCGATTTAATGAGGGTATAGTACGGTTACAAACCTTTTTAAGTATCCAACAGAAAGCACACCTATATGAAAATATGCTTGGAACCGATCATGTCTTTATACGTGAAGGACACCGAGAGACCAAAGTTGCTCTGCACGATGTGTTGTATCTGGAGGGACTGAAAGATTACACACTTCTGGTAACCGAAGACAAGAAACATTGCGTATTATCGAGTATCGGCAATCTATTAAAAGAATTACATTTCCATCATTTTGTACGCATCCATCGAAGCTTTGCCGTCAGAAAGGATCTTATTAAATCGGTTTCTGCCAAAGAGGTATTGTTGACAAACGATATCAATATCCCGATAGGCCGGAGTTTTAAGGATAATATTAAATCATTGTTGATATGACAAAATTGGAACTAGATTAAAAACCGATGAAACATATACTGACTATACTGCTACTAACATCTGCAATCTCTCTGTATGCACAAAAGCAGGGACAGGAGCGGGTTGACTCCCTACTTACTGAACTCGAAAAAGCAGAAGCCGATACCACAAAGGTGAATATATTGAATGAGGTGAGCAGGCAAAACATTAGTTTCGGGAATTATGAAATTGCTATGGAGCAGGCTGAAAAAGCCTTATTAGTGGCCCGAAAAGCCCAGTTTAAAAAGGGCGAGGCCGATGCCCACAGCAGCATAGGAATTATTTACAGCAACCAGGGAAATTATCCGGAAGCATTAAAAAATCATTTGGCATTGCTGAAAATAAGTGAAGAAACGGAGAATAAAGCGAATATGGCCAGTGCCCACATGAATATCGGGATTGTTTATGCCATACAGGGCAACTATCCTGAAGCATTGAAATTCTTTTTAAACGCACTAAAAATATTTGAAGAAATTGGGAATAAAAACAGAACAGCCAGTACTTACGGCAATATAGGTAATATTTACCGCATTCAGGGAAATTACCGGGAAGCACTGAAAAATCATCAGGCAGCATTGAAGATATTTGAAATCATTGAGGATAAACGAATGATTGCCAGCTGTTATATTAATATCGGGAATATTTATGTCGACCAGGATAATTATCCGGAAGCACTGAAAAATCATCAGGCAGCATTGCGAATATGCGAAGAGGTGGGCGCAAAAAGAGAACAGGCCCTTTCGTCTAATAACATAGGGGGAATTTATAGAAAACAGGGTAATTATGCGGAAGCATTGAAAAGTCTCTTTGCATCACTTAAAATAAGCGAGCAAATTGGGCACAAAGAACTAATGGCTATGACCTATTCCAGCATAGGATTTGTTTACGAGAAGCTGGGTGAACTACGGGAAAGCGAGAAATGGCTCTACAAAAGTTTACAGTTAGGCAAAGAAATCGGAATGACAGATAATACCCGGGATACGTACGAAGCGCTTGCACGTACCGACAGCGCACAGGGCAATTACAAAGGGGCTTTTGAAAACTACAAAATGTACACCGCCTACAAAGACAGCCTCTTCAACGAAGAAAACACCAAAGAACTAACCCGCCTGGAGATGAACTATGGTTTTGAAAAGCAGCAGGACTCCATCCGCCTTTTGAACGAAAAAGAAATCGCCGTACGCGATGCTTCTATAGCGAACGTACGCAAGCAGCGCTTGTTTTTTATTGGCGGAATAGTTGCCCTGACCATCATTGGAGGATTATTGTACTACCAAAGCAAACAACGGAAAAAACACAATGAAAAACTCCATTTGCTGAATACCGAACTCGATCAGGCTAACCGCATCAAAACCCGGTTTTTCAGCATACTGAATCACGACCTCCGTAGTCCGGTGGCTAATCTCATCCACTTCTTACACTTACAAAACGAAAACCCTGAACTGTTGGACAAAGAAACGAAAGAACGTCTGCAGGGCAAGACCATATCGGGAGCGGAGAACCTGCTTGCTTCGATGGAAGATCTACTATTATGGAGTAAAGGACAAATGGAAAACTTTAAACCCGAACCAAAACAGATCCAAATAAAACAACTGTTCGAGGATAATCAAAAAGTTTTTTCGGGATATCAAAATATTCATTTCGTATATAATAATCCAGATAATATAGAGGTATTTACAGATCTGAATTATTTAAAGACAATCGTCAGAAACCTGACTAGCAACGCCATAAACGTATTTACGACTGCAGAAAACCCTACTATAATATGGGAAACCCGGCAGGAAAACGGACGAGTATTGCTTTCCGTGACGGATAATGGTCCTGGTGCGGACAGCAAAAAATTCCGTGCCTTGTACGATGACAAGGAAGTTATAGGAATTAAATCGGGATTAGGCTTGCACTTGATTCGTGACCTTGCCAAGGCGATTGGCTGTACAATAGAGGTGGAATCCACGATCGGCAAAGGAACAACCATACGGTTGTTGTTTTAATGAATGCTACGCGTTCCCCAATTCCACGATACGGTCAAATTCTTCTGCTTTCAGTGGCATCACCGACAGCCGTCCTTGACGTACCAATGCAATTTCTTGCAGGAGTGGGTCGGCTTTTACCATTTCTAACGTTACAGGTGTTTTGAATGTCTCGACAGGTGCTAAATCTACCACTACCCAACGCTCATCGTCCGTAGTCGGGTCTTGATAAAATTCTTTAACAACCTTGGCGATGCCCACGACTTCCTTTCCTTCGTTACTATGATAAAACAACACCAGATCCCCCTTCTTCATCGCTTTCAGATTGTTTCGGGCCTGATAGTTGCGCACGCCGTCCCAAAACGTTTCTCCGTCTTTATTAAATTGCTCCCAGCTGTACTTAAATGGTTCAGATTTTACTAAGAAATAGTTCATTTTTCCTCCTCCAATACTTCCATTTTTTCCGCAAAATGCGCACAATAATCCCGCAAATCGCCAATTACTTTATCCGCCATCGGATCGCCGCCTGATGCACGTAAAAAAGTATCGCCCAAGGTTTGCAATGTCTCATAGAAAAATCGCTTCATTTCATCATAAGGCATATCTTTTGTCCAAAGGTCGATACGTAAAGAGTTCTTATATTGCGCATCCCAAAGGGCTAAGAACATAGCCTTTGACGGCATTTCTTCGGACGTCTCTCCGTCCGTCGACGACCAATCGATACGCTCCGGAATATTTTGTTCGTCTAATGTGACGTTTAGCTTTATTTCTGCTTGTTTCATTTCTTAAAATCAAATTTTAAATAGTTACATCACCCGTATGACCACCATCAATATCCCAACGACTACTATAAACGTCATCTGCGCATACCACAATTTTTTCAAATCTTTAAAAATCATACGAAATCCCAAATCTACCAACGACAAAATTACACATAGTGTAATTAACCACCCCCATGAGAATGTCATTTCGGTGTCCAAATTCATTTCTGAAATAACCCAGACCAGCACACAGGCCAATGTGATATTTAACGGTGTAAGCTTCACTAATAGTTACTTTTTCCGGAATTTAGCTGATTTCCCTTTAGAACTTGATGCTTTTCCTCTTGATGGCTTTTTTGCGCCAAAATTACCTTTTGGAACATGTTTCTTCTCATGAAAAGCTCCTTTAAAATCCGGATCTTCTTTTCTTTTCTGATTATCTATTTCACGTGCAATATCCTGTCCTTCCTTAAACTCCGTTTTTTCAACAAACACCTCTTCGGGAATAGCATATACGGGTATTCTCTGTCGAATAAGCTTCTCAATTTTGTCGACATAATATTTTTCCGCCGGGTTACAAAATGTAATCGCATCACCATTATTAAATGCCCGACCTGTTCGACCAATCCGATGCACGTAATCTTCGATAACAATAGGTACATCAAAATTGAACACATGACTCACATTAGAGACATCCAAACCACGTGCAGCGACATCGGTCGCTACCAAAATACGTATATTCCCTTCCTTAAAGGCATTGATCGAGTTTATACGTGTGTTCTGTCCCTTATTAGCATGAATAACCCGTACCTGCTCCTGTCCGTATTTTCGCTCCAGATAATGGAAAACATTATCTGCAACCGTTTTTGTTTTACAGAAAACAATAATCCGATGGAAAGATTCATCATCTTTCAAAAGATGTTGTAGGAGATTGAGTTTAGTCTTTAGGTTGGGTACTTCATAAAGCGCTTGGGTCACGGTCTGTGCAGGGGTTGCCTGTTCTGTTACTTCTATGATCGTCGGAAAAGCGAGGAAGTCCCCTGCGATCTTACGGACCAATTCACTCATCGTAGCAGAGAAAAGAAGATTCTGTCGTTTCCGGGGTACAATTTCTAATATCCGATGTATTTTACCAATAAAGCCCATATCCATCATTTTATCGGCTTCGTCCATCACTAAGAATTTCAAAGATTTGGTGTTAATATCACCTTCCAGATAAAGATCGAGAAAACGTCCCGGTGTAGCGACAATAATATCACATCCGCTGGCTAACTGCTCCTTTTGCGTCTTAGGCCCTAAGCCTCCATATAAAACTACCGTACGTAAATCCAGATAGGCCGAGAATAAGCGGATATGTTCTTCTATTTGCATGGCCAGCTCCCGGGTGGGTGATAATATCAAAGCACGGGGGTCATTCCCCTGCGCATATTTCAATTTCATAAGCATCGGTAGTACGAAAGCAGCTGTTTTTCCCGTACCTGTTTGTGCAATCCCCATCACATCCTGCCCCGCAAGAATAGGTGTGATTGCTTTTTGCTGAATTTCCGTAGGGACCGTGTAACCCGCTTCTGTAATCGCATTTTGCAATTGTTTATTGAGCTTGAAATCTTCAAATGATGCCATTGAACAAAGATAAGGAAAAGCACTATTATTTTGATTTAATAAGGAATTAAATCAAATTTGCATATCAAAATTGGTTGAATATGAAGAAAATTTGGATTTTTATACTCCTTACCACAGTGAGTATGACCACATTCGCTGATGAGGGAATGTGGTTTTTAATGCATTTAAAACGTCTGAATGAGGCGGATATGCAAAAGAAAGGGCTGCAGCTGACGGCCGAAGAAATCTACAGTATCAATAATTCCTCTCTGAAAGATGCCATCGTGCAATTTGCCGGCGGATGTACCGCCGAGATTGTGTCTGGTAAAGGATTGGTTTTCACCAATCACCATTGCGGTTACGGTGCCATCGCCGAGCTTTCTACACCGGAAAACGATTATTTGACAAACGGATTCTGGGCAAAATCATTGGAAGAAGAATTAAAGCCCAAATCTTTATCGGTTCGTTTCTTCGTACGTATGGACGACGTTACCAAACGTATTTTGAGTTTGGTAAATGATGACATGAACGAAAAAGAGCGGGAAAAAATCGTTAACCAGGAAATTGCCAAAATCGAACAGGAGAATAGCGAAAATGGTAAATACATTGTTTCCGTTAAATCGTTTTATAACGGAAACGAATACTACTATTTCGTTTACCAAGATTACACGGATGTACGTTTGGTAGGTACACCTCCTAACAGCATTGGAAAATTTGGTGGAGATACCGACAATTGGGAATGGCCTAGACACACCGGTGATTTTTCTGTTTTCCGCGTATATGGAGATAAAGATGGTAATCCTGCCGCTTATTCGGAAGACAACGTACCATTAACACCTAAGCATTTCTTGCCTATCAGCATTAAAGGTTTTCAAGAAGGTGATTTCTCTATGATTTTAGGCTATCCCGGACGTACAAACCGTTGGATGCCTGCTGCCGGCATAGATCAAAATGTCCAGTATGCATACCCGGCATGGGTAGAAGCCTCTAAAGTAGGGATGGACGCGATGAAGAAGCATATGGACAGCGATCAAGCGGTAAAATTAAACTACGCTTCAACTTATTCCGGTGTTGCAAACTATTGGAAAAACCGCCAGGGAATGATTGACGCATTGACTAAACACCGTACCGCAGCCACCAAACGCAAGCAAGAAAAGAAATTTCAAAAATGGGCAAATAAAAAGAATAATCGCGCAAAATACGCGGATGTCCTTTCTGATATCAACGCCTATTATGCGGCAACCAATGAAAAGGCGAAACACGACAACTATCTTATCGGCATGCTTCGTTCTTCGACATTTGCCCCATTGCCATACAGCTTGGGAAATGCATTGAAACAATACGCCGCTGCTGACGAGAAAGATCGTACAAATAGACGTCCAAGCCTGGAAAACGGAATTGCAGAGACATTTGAGGATGTCTATCTCCCATTGGAAATTGACGTCCTATCGGACGAGCTAAACCTATATGCTGCAAAAGCAGGTGATATCGCCCCCTATATACAAGAATTAGCCTCCAAAAATAACGGTAATTTTAAAACAGACATTCAGACGGCTTTCGACCAAAGTATTTTTTCTTCGGTTGATAAATTGCATTCATTTTTGTCCAATCCATCAATAGAAACGATTGATCGCGACCCACTCTATTTGATTTCCACTTCTTTGATGGATAAATATCGTGAACGAACACCAGAAACAGAAGCTTTGGATGACAAATTTCAATCGGCTTACCGCAAATATATAGCCGGCACATTGGAAGCTGATCCAAAAGGGAAATATTACCCGGATGCCAACTCTACTTTGCGACTAACGTATGGAACCGTCCGCGCTTTACCCAAAGATCCACGTAATGATGCAAAAACAAACAACTATACAACGTTAAAAGGTACAATCGCGAAATATCAACCTGGCGACGAGGAATTTGATTTGCCGCAACGTCTAATGGATTTGTATGAAGCAAAAGATTACGGCCGTTATGCCGATAAAGCCGGACACATGTCGGTGAATTTCCTAAGCGATCAGGATATTACCGGTGGTAACTCGGGGTCTCCGGTATTAAATGGAAACGGCGAACTGATTGGCTTGGCTTTTGATGGGAATATAGAAGCTATGGCGGGCGATGTGATTTTTGATCCGGTCTTGCAGCGTACCATATCCGTCGACATTCGTTATGTATTATTTATCATCGATAAATTTGCAGGGGCGCAAAATATCATTGATGAGCTAAAAATTGTCGAATAATAGCGTCAAACGAAATTTATTTTTCAATTTTAATACAAAAATTGTACTTTAAAACGTTGTTTTTGTATATTTAGCTTGTATTTATAATCAGCTTAAAATATAATATTCATAAAAACTAAATTTATTTTTAAAAAAATGGAAAACTACAACAAACTAAAAGACTTAGTAGCATCAATCGAAGCTGATGCAGACAAGTTCTTCAACAATGGTAATTCTGCAGCAGGAACACGTGTACGTAAAGGTTTACAAGAAATCAAAACGTTAGCTCAGGAACTTCGTAACGAAGTGACGGCGAAGAAAAATTCCGAGAAATAGTCTTTTGGCTTTTCGCTTATAAAAGCCCGATTGTGTGTACAATCGGGCTTTTTTTATTACGTTATTCGTTTCTCCTATAGAAACATGGCTGCAAACAGTAGATTAAGCTGTTGATCGCTCATCCAACGCCCTAAAATATCTTTTAGCCTACCACGTGCTTCTTGGCGTGTCATCGGTTCATCTCTTTTTCGACCTGCCACGGTTTTTATAGTTGGGGAGCCAAATTTTACATCTGTGGCGTAGATATTGAAATGCTGCTCCGGCACGACCAACCCTAAAATCATTCCAGGTAGCCCATGTACCGTGCCCGGGCCGGCAGACAATGGGATCTGATCGGTATAGAAAGCTACCACATATACAGAATCTAGGGTC
This sequence comes from Sphingobacterium corticibacterium, assembly GCF_004208525.1. Taxonomy (GTDB): domain Bacteria; phylum Bacteroidota; class Bacteroidia; order Sphingobacteriales; family Sphingobacteriaceae; genus Sphingobacterium; species Sphingobacterium corticibacterium. The sequence goes on from NZ_SGIT01000002.1 coordinate 431,580, forward strand.
ACGCCGTTTGCTCTTCGACAATCGTATCCTGCAATATTACGGTACTCATTCGTGATTTTCCATTTTACATGAAGCAACGAGTCCTGAATGAGGACTGGCGAGCCGCCGATTTCAAAGGTTGATTTGGAAACGGATTTCGAAAGATCTTGATATAGCGTCTGCTGATAATCCAGCAAACCGGATCTTAAAAGATTGGAAACAATAGGATCATATGTTTCTTTTACACTTTCCAAGCTCATTTCTTCTCCCCGAAACGAAACTTTCTTTTTTAATACAGCTGTTTCGGAAACTCTATCCATCAATTCCTGATAATATTTCTGACTAAAATTATCATCTTTTAGGGTGGAGATATGTCTTTTCAACAGGTTCTTAACATGTACGGTTTTATCGTAAAGAATAGTACCTTCCGTAGGGAAGTAAGCGTGTTGTGCTTTTACTGTTCCTGCGACAAAAACCATCAGCACAATGACCATCATATCGGTTATCTTTTTCATTATTCTTTTCCTCCTTTCATGGATGTAAAATCCCAGCTGACTTTCAGCATAAAATAGCGTGATATCGTATTGTACGTATTTTGTGAAATCATACTGCCCGATTGGAATCTTCTGAACCCTTTATTCTGGTTAAAAATATCGTTGACGTATACATCCACGGCAAGACTTTCGTCTTTTAAAAATTTCTTTGATATCCCCGGTTTGAACAACAAGAGTTCAAATTTCTCGTTAAGCGCTTTTGTTGGTGCCTCATAATTATACGACATATCGCCGTAAAAACTTAACTTCCACGGCAATTTCCAAGAATACCAAACATTGGTGCGATAAACAAACCCTGAGCTATTTAACTCCGGTTGCAAAGAGGTCTCCATCAACCGCCATCCGGGGTTAAAGCCGATATTGAAATCGATATTCTTCGTGGTATTTTTATAAAGATTCAAACCAAAAGAATAATCATAGTTTGTATTCTCGTTCAACTGTGAATTGATATAATTATAATAATTATTGTAACTTCCGTTTCCTGAAATGCGCGCTTTCAACTGTATTTTTTTGCTGACGTCGAATCCTCCACCTAGCCATATCCTTCCGTTATTGGTGACGTAGCCATCTAAGTTTTCATAAAATAACGTCCGTACGCCGTTTTCAATCATTACATTCTGCTGAATGGCATTTCTTGTTTGTCGCCACTCCATATCGACATATAAATTCGTACCCTTCATCATATTGTAATTGCTGTAATACATATTATATCGGTCGTTACGTGCCGGGGTCAGATCCTCATTTCCGACAACAATATTTAAAGGATCCTGATTCTGCCGAAGTGGCTGGATCTGGGAAAGCGAGGGCAGTGTATTCGAATGATTGTAGTGAAAACCAATCCTTTTATTACTACTTAAATTATAGCGCAATCTTGCCGAAGGATTATACGTAAAAAAGTCACGGTTTGCGCTGAGGTCTTCGTAGTTATTTTGCTGAAACATATCATCGTTCCGAAAGTTATTCGTGAAATTAGCTTCGAATTTTTCCAGTTTGTAATTCAAAGCCACATTTACGGCATTTCTGACCGTATTAAAATTAAAATCACTACTAAATTCTTCATCAAAGTCTGTATAACCTCCATTGCCGTCGTTGTTATAAGAAGTATTGATGGCGTGCGCTCTAGACATATTATACTCATATCCAACGGAAGAGTTCAATTTGGAGGTAATCGGTTCTGTATAGGTCAACGAGCTGGATATACTATTCGACTGACGGTTCATTTCTTTCAACTGATCCGTATTTTCCGTCAGCGTATTCCCCTCTTCATCATACGTGTTAAGGGTCGAGTTCAAAAAGCCTGTCCCTTGGTTATCGCTGACATTGCCACCAAACCGAAAGGACATCGACCGTCCTGTTTTTTTGAACCGCCGCGTAAGATAACCCCGGTAGTTAAAGTCTGTATTATCGGATACCGAGCTTTCCGTCCGTTCGTTGTCGTTTATCGCATCACCATCCTGATTCCAAGACTCAGCCCGGGTATAACTTTCCGACTCTGACCGACCTTTCGATGCGGATAGATTGAGCGTAAGGGTGGTCAACGAATCTATTTTCAAATCGTATTTCGTATTAAAACGATGTCTGCGCGCATCGGTTTCCCGATTGGATGTACTGGATGTATTCAATTCCTCATTATCCGGCAAACTATTTCTGGATATAGAGCTCTCTCCCACCTCATTTTGAATCATGCCGTATTTATAGCTCCCATTGAGTTTATGCTTATTTTCTTTCCAGGCGTCCAGAAAACTCACACCCGTACTCAGTGCTTGAGGCCTACCTTTTCCATCCCAATAATCGAAACCGTCGCCTGATGAGTAAAAATACATGTTGCCGTCGTCCGACATCTCCGTTTCCATTGTCGACATTCCGAATTTCTCCGCTTCCTGCCAATTTAAACTTAGATTGCCGTCATTAGCCCCCATCAGGTAAGCTCCAATCTTCTGGCTACCATTAAATTTGTTGAGGGCTAGCTTTCCCAAATAAAAATCATCCGTTCCTCCGGCTCCTTCAACTTTTCCAAACATCCCTTTTTTAGCATCCTCCTTCAATTTTACGTTGATAGTCTGTATACGCTCTCCATCGTCCACGCCCGTCCGCTCGGTTTCTTCTGACTTCTTCTCGTATAGTTGTACTTTATCCACCATATCCGAACGGATGTTACGGGTTACGAGTGTCGGATCATCACCAAAAAATTCCTCTCCATCCACCAGTACCTTCTCTACCGTCTTTCCCTGGGCGGTTATTTTTCCATCGGCGTCTACCGAAATACCCGGTAGTACCTTTAATAAATCTTCTACTTTCGCATTTTTTTCAACAACAAAACTCGACGCGTCATATTCTGTTGTATCTCCTTTTATGACGACGGGGATTCTGCCTGTCACGATAACTTCTTCAAGAAGATGACTAATGCTGGTCAATTTGACATCGCCTAAATGCACATCCCCATCGTCTTCTATAGCCTTAAAATAATCGCCGTATTTAGGATAACTCACAATGAGCAAATAGGGAATGGTATCGGGTTTGAGCAATTTAAATCCGCCATTCTCCCCCGCTCTGGTATGTGCCACCAGAATAGAGTCTTTGGCCTGCAACAACATAATTGTCGCGTTCGTAAGCGAGGTTTGGTCATTTTCATCCAATACCTTACCGGTGATTTCCGTTTGTGCCTGTAAATGATTAAAACATAAGAGAAGGGAGAATACAAAAAGTATGGCAGATAGTCTTTTCATTAAATTGGTAGCTAAAATTCACAAACTAAAGTTTATGCGAAAATATATATAATTATATCACAATTCATACTTTTTCGAAATCTTTTGCATTTTTTAACATCTACCGATTACATCTTCCGTTTCGAAAAAATCGGTAACTTTGTAAAAACACAACATTATGCTGACAGTAAAAGAATATGTCCAATCCAATAAGGATAGATTTTTAGAAGAATTATTCATATTATTACGTTTCCCATCCATAAGTGCCGATTCTAAATACAAAGAAGACATTGTGAAAACGGCCAACTTTGTTGCTGATAAGTTGAAAGAGGCCGGTGCGGATGAAGTAGAAGTTTGCCCAACGGCAGGAAACCCAATTGTTTACGGCGAAAAAATTGTAGACCCATCTCTTCCTACAGTTTTGGTATACGGACATTACGACGTGCAACCTGCCGATCCCTTGGAGCTATGGGATACTCCACCGTTTGAACCTACTATCCGCGATGGTAAAATTTACGCAAGAGGAGCCGCAGATGACAAGGGGCAATTCTATATGCATATCAAGGCATTTGAATATATGATGAAAAACAACGCCTTGGCCTGTAACATCAAATTTATGATCGAGGGTGAAGAGGAAGTAGGCTCTGCCAATTTAGGAACTTTTGTCAAAGAGAATAAAGCGCGTTTAAAAAATGATGTTATTGTCATCTCCGACACATCGATGATCAGCTTGGAACAACCTTCGCTGGAAACAGGGTTGCGAGGGCTTTCTTATGTCGAAGTAGAAGTAACCGGACCAAACCGCGACCTGCATTCGGGTGTGTATGGTGGAGCTGTGGCTAATCCCGCAACCATCCTTGCCAAACTGATCGCATCTTTGCACGATGAAAACAACCATATTGCCATTCCCGGATTTTATGATGATGTGGTAGAATTAAGTCAAGAAGAAAGGGAAGCATTGAACAAAGCTCCGTTCGACATTGACGAATACAAAGCGGATCTAGGCGTTGAGGAACTCTGGGGAGAAAAGGGCTACACCCCGATTGAACACACAGGGATCCGCCCGACATTAGAAGTAAATGGTATTTGGGGCGGTTATATCGGAGAAGGAGCGAAAACTGTATTGCCCGCTAAAGCTTACGCTAAAATATCCATGCGATTGGTTCCCAATCAAAATTCAGAACGGATTACCCATCTCTTCAAAAAACATTTTGAAGAGATTGCTCCTGCATACGTTAAGGTAGTCGTAACACCACATCACGGGGGCGAACCGGTCGTAACACCAACCGATAGCATGGCTTATCAGGCAGCCGAGAGAGCACTGGAAGAGGCATTCCATAAAAAACCTATCCCCACACGCGGCGGAGGTTCTATCCCAATCGTTGCACTGTTTGAGAAAGAGCTGAATGTAAAGACGGTATTGTTGGGCTTTGGGCTTGACAGCGATAATCTACACTCACCAAACGAAAAATACGGCATAGAGAACTACCTGAAAGGTATCGAAACAATTCCGTTATTCTTCAAATATTATGCGGAATTAAATAAATAATAGATTATAATTGTAGAGACGCAATATATTGCGTCTCTACCTTTTAAATATGACCAGACTCTTAAGAAAGATACATCTTTATGCCTATTTTGCTGCTGTTCTATTCTTCTTTTCCCTAGGCTATCCGTTTCTATTTTATTATGCCCGAAATCCCCAAAAGAATTATAAAAAATTGGTATCTTTTCGGAGATGGATAAGTTTAGCCGGAATGTATGCTGTTGGCATCCAAATCCACGTAGAATATGAAACACCTATTGACTGGTCCAAAAATTATGTCCTTTGTGCCAACCACACTTCGTTTCTCGACATCACCATTTTAAATTATCTGTGTCAATCCCCTTTTTCCTTTATGGGAAAAATAGAACTTCTAAAAAATCCGGTCACGCGTATATTCTTTCAGACTATCGATATACCTGTCAAAAGAGACAGTAAAATATCAGCCTTTAAAGCCTACAAGAGGGCGCTGGAACTCCTTCAAGAGGGAAAATCATTGGCTATCTTCCCAGAGGGTAGAATTGACGACGATTATCCTCCACTTTTACATCGTTTTAAGTCCGGTGCTTTCCGAATGGCCTATGAAAATAAAACCCCTATCCTTCCTGTTGTTATTCAAGATGCGTGGCAAATATTATGGGATGATGGGAAAACTTACGGGGCAAAACCGGGTGTCATCCATGTCAAAGTACTCGCTCCCATTGCTCCGAATGCAGCAGGTGGTGAAGCCTTCAGTTCGTTGGAAGCCGAGGTCTATTACAAAATGAAGGAAGCATGGAACACCTGTAATAAATAAATTTTGTATCTTATCCCCACTTTAACGCGAAAGGCATGGAAGAGCATTACTTAATTCAGATAGAAGATATAGGAAGAGAATACGTCATCGGAGCAGAAAGGATACATGCGCTAAAGTCGGTATCCCTAAACATAAAAAAGGGAGAATTTGTTGCGCTTATGGGACCATCTGGTTCAGGTAAATCTACCTTGATGAATATTTTAGGCTGCCTTGATACACCAACTAAAGGACAGTATATACTGAACAACATTAACGTCTCCGAGATGAGTGAGAACGAACTGGCAGAAGTTCGTAACAAAGAAATTGGTTTTGTTTTTCAAACATTCAACCTTTTGCCAAAAAATTCGGCCTTAGAAAACGTGGCACTCCCCTTAATTTATGCCGGCTACAGTAAAAAAATACGGGAGGAAAAAGCATTACAGGCACTGGAAAACGTCGGGTTGGGAAATCGTGTAGATCATAAACCCAACGAGCTATCCGGCGGTCAACGACAGCGTGTGGCCGTAGCGCGCGCGCTCATTAATGATCCTTCCATTATTTTAGCAGACGAACCTACTGGAAATCTAGACACAAAAACATCCATTGAAATCATGGGATTGATGGAAGATATACATTCGAGAGGTAATACTATTATATTGGTCACCCACGAAGAAGATATTGCACAACATGCCCATCGAATCGTGCGTATGCGCGACGGATTAATCGAGGATGACTACCCCAATCCCGATATCAAATCTGTACACCCCAGACTTGATGCACTTAAAGAAAAAGGCTCTGATTTTGAAAACATATAATTTTATAAAGCTGTAACACAACAGATTACATCAAAACAAATTTAATAACAATCGTCTGACTTGATTTAGTGGATAATAATGTTATTTTTGCGAAAAAAAGGATTTCACTAAAATAGTAGATATATGTATTGGACACTAGAACTTGCTTCACATTTGGAAGACGCACCATGGCCAGCAACTAAGGATGAGTTAATTGACTATGGTATTCGTTCGGGGGCTCCAGTTGAGGTTATTGAAAACCTGCAAGCGCTGGAGGATGATGGAGAGCCTTACGAAAACATCGAGGAGATTTGGCCAGACTATCCAACAAAAGACGATTTCTTCTTTAACGAAGACGAATATTAAAAAAGAGAAGGTATTAATCCTTCTCTTTGAAAAGCTGTCTTATTTCCATAAAGTAAGCTTTTTATGTTAAAAATATTATCAAGTTTTCTTCTCTTCTGTTCCGTCGTACACGTTACAGCACAAACCACTGAAACGTCCACGCAAGACGATATTAAACGTATTAAAGATTTTATCGCGGACATAGCGGACGAAGCACTACGCCCGGACATCATTCTGAGCAGACATGTATTGTTGGAGCAGACAGAAACAGATGAAGAATACGACTATCTGGAAGCTAGTATAGAAGAAATACGCATCAATCTCCAACCCAAAAACCTTGATGAAATAACCTATATTCCTTTCCAAGCATTATCTAGGCGAGAAACTCGTGATATCGACCCTGAGGGAAAACCAACAGATAAAATATATTTTTTACATTACCGCAAGCGTCAAATGCTTGCCGTTTATATCGCACAGGATAAAATCGCGTCGTTTACCCTCGTATCTAAAGGAGATAAAGCACACTTTGTCACGTATTAAAGGAACCTATAACATCTTTTTTCATAATTTTTCTTGCATTTTATTAACAAATATTAGACATTTGCTATTGTATAGTAACAAAAATGAAACTGAACAATGTAAATAGAGCTTGGTGGTGGCACAACAGTTAATGTTGTGGCAAAAACCTATTGCTTGAAATTTTTACATCAAAAAATAGTGGGCTTGCCTAAAGATTAGGCAAGCCTTTTTTTATAGACTTTGTTTTGCATGATATGAAAGAAATACTAGCTCATTTATTTGAGTATAAAACATTCACGACGGAAGAAGCATATACTATTCTTACGAATATCGCAACTGGAAAATATGACTCCCATCAAATAGCGGCCTTTATGACGACCTATGGTATGCGCAGTATTCGGGTAGAGGAGCTTAGCGGCTTTCGAAACGCGATGTATGATCTTTGTCTTAAGGTAGAATTCCCAGGGTATGACTTGATTGATTTATGCGGCACCGGCGGAGACGGCAAAAACACGTTTAATATTTCCACATTGGCATCCTTTGTTGTCGCGGGAGCGGGTTATCACGTAGCAAAGCACGGCAATGTCGGTGTTTCTTCTGGATGTGGTTCTTCCAATGTAATGGAATATCTGGGTTATACATTCACCAACAACCGTGATGAATTACAACGCCAATTGGATGAAGCTGGTATCTGTTTTTTACATGCCCCTCTTTTTCACCCGGCAATGAAAACTGTCGCACCGATTAGACGGGCCCTAGGCGTTAAAACATTCTTCAATATGTTGGGGCCACTTACCAATCCTACCAACCCCAAATTCCAGGCTGTAGGTGTGTTTAGTCTAGAGCTCGCCCGATTATATAATTATCTTTATCAAAAAACATCCAAACAATATAGCGTTATCCATGCATTGGATGGCTACGACGAAATATCGCTCACAGGCGATTTCAAAATTATCGATAATCAAGGGGAGAAATACGTGAAGGTAGAGGATCTGGGTTTTTCGCAGATAGCTCCTGCTGATCTAGCTGGTGGAGACACCGTGGAAGAGGCGGCTGCTATCTTCCGTCGTATAATCAGCGGAGAGGGCAATGACAAACAGAATAATGTAGTGCTGACTAACGCTGCTTTTGCTATTAAAACCATACATCCCGAAAAAACATTTGGCGATTGTTATTACGAAGCGGAATCATCTTTGTTGGGAAAAAAAGCATTACAAAGTTTTCAAAAACTGGTCTCTGCATAACATGAATCATTTAAAAATAAAAGTATGTGGTATGCGCGAACCAGCAAACATTCAAGCGCTCGCGTTGCTTCCCATCGACTATATGGGATTCATCTTTTATGAAAAATCCGCTCGTTATACGCCGAATCTTCCAAACATCTCTATTCCTGCTTCCATTAAAAAAACGGGGGTATTTGTGAATGCAGAACAGGCCATGATCCATAAAAAAATTGCCCAAGGGCTACAAGCGGTCCAGCTACACGGACAAGAGTCCCCTATGTACTGCGAACAAGTAAAAACCCAACGTACAGAAATCATCAAAGCATTTGGAATTGACACGAGCACATCATGGGAAAGCCTTGCTCCTTATATGGGAATTGTCGACTATTTTCTATTTGACACGAGTAGCCCCCAGCATGGCGGCACAGGTCGCTCTTTCAATTGGGAATTGTTAAAGGCTTATCCATATGACGTTCCCTATTTTTTAAGTGGTGGACTCGACCTCGTTAATATTCCAAATGCACTAGCGATTAAAGACGAACGTTTGATCGGTTTAGACATCAATTCGAAGTTTGAAGTAGAGCCAGGAATAAAAGATATCGACAAATTACAGAAAGCATTGAAAATAATCAGACATGAGTAAATATCAAGTAAACGAAAAAGGATATTATGGTCCATTTGGAGGTGCTTACATCCCGGAGATGTTGTATCCAAATGTAGAGGAGCTCCAAAAAAAATATCTGGAGATCATGCAAGAGGAGAGCTTTCAGCAAGAATTTCAAGAATTGTTGAAAGACTATGTAGGACGTCCCTCCCCTTTGTATCTAGCCAAACGTTTATCCGCACGGTATGGCGCAAACATTTTTCTTAAACGTGAAGACCTCAATCACACCGGCGCACATAAAATCAATAATACGATCGGACAGATTCTCCTCGCCGAACGTCTAGGTAAAAAAAGAATCATCGCGGAAACCGGCGCAGGTCAACACGGTGTCGCTACGGCTACCGTGTGTGCACTAAAGGGACTAGAATGCGTTGTGTATATGGGCGAAATCGATATCCAGCGGCAAGCACCTAATGTGGCACGTATGAAAATGATGGGCGCCACCGTCGTTGCTGCTCAATCGGGGAGCAAAACCTTGAAAGATGCAACCAATGAGGCTTTACGTGACTGGATAAATAATCCAGTAGATACGCATTATATTATTGGTTCGGTAGTGGGTCCACATCCCTACCCCGATTTAGTAGCCCGCTTTCAGTCCATTATATCTGAAGAAACAAAAAAACAGCTTGCAGAAAAAACAGGCAATAGTCTACCGGACTATGTACTCGCCTGCGTAGGTGGAGGCTCGAATGCAGCGGGGATGTTCTACCATTTTCTAGCGGATGAGCAGGTACAACTTATCGCAGTGGAAGCTGCTGGGCATGGCGTAAATAGTGGTGAATCAGCCGCTACGACGGCTTTAGGAAAAGAGGGCGTGTTGCACGGAAGCCGCTCCATTCTTATGCAAACGGAAGACGGACAAGTCGTTGAGCCTTATTCTATATCCGCAGGATTAGATTATCCCGGTATTGGACCTCAACACGCTTGGCTGTATAAAAGTGGACGCGGAAAGTATGTCAGCATTACCGATGATGAAGCCATGGAAGCAGGGTTATTGCTCACCAAACTAGAAGGAATCATACCGGCAATAGAAAGCTCACATGCCTTAGCTTATCTGGAAAAGATGAAGTTTCAAGGAAATGAGAATGTCGTGATCTGTTTATCGGGTCGTGGCGACAAGGATTTGGACAACTATATGAAATATTTTGGATTTTAAAAATCATGCAAGTACAAGATATATTTAAAAAAGATACGTCAAAAGAACTGCTATCCATTTATTATACGGCAGGATATCCGCATTTAGACAGTACGATGGCTATCGCTGAAAAATTAGAACAGGCAGGGGCAGACTTTCTGGAGATTGGCTTTCCCTATTCCGATCCGGTAGCAGACGGGCCTGTTATTCAACACAGTTCGGAGGTAGCGCTAAAAAACGGCATGACACTCCCGCTGCTCTTTCAACAATTGGCAGCATTAAGATCACGGGTGTCCATCCCTATTTTCCTGATGGGATACTTTAATACAGTCTTACAATACGGTGTTGAAAACTTCTGTAAATCTTGCCAGGAAGTAGGTGTGAACGGCGCTATTATACCCGATTTGCCTATGTACGAATATGAAGAGCTTTATCAAGAGGTATTTGCGCAATACGGCATTAGTAATATCTTTTTGGTTACACCACAAACCTCCGCGGAACGGATACGAAAAATAGACGCACTCTCCAATAGCTTTATTTACCTACTATCGTCTAATGCAACGACAGGTAAAAACTTGGAAGTCGGTGAACAAGCGGAACAATATTTTCAACGCTTGAAAGACATGAACTTAACCAATCCATTGGTAATAGGTTTTGGAATTTCGGATAAGGGTACTTTTCAGAAAGCTACAAACTACGCCAAAGGAGCCATTATTGGAAGTGCATTTGTCCGCTTATTGGCAGACGATAACTACATAGACAAAATAAACCCTTTTATCAAAAGTATAAAAACCTCATAAGAGGTGTTTGTCTTTACGCCTGTCCTTATTTCACTGTTCGGACAGGCATAAAGATAAAATTTCTTACAGCTCTTTTACATACCTGGAGTATACCTTAAAGATACCAACAGCTATGATCAAGAGTGATACTGCTAAAGAAAGAAGAACCCTAGGTTCGGACAGTAATTGCTCCATATCGATTAGTTTTATGATGTGATAAATTTAATATCTTCTTTACTTAAATACAATATCTTACAAAGATTTTTTTCCACACAACTTTTCAGAGATAAAATATCTTTTCTATCTTTGTTTGACATGAGAGCATTCTTATCGAGCATTATATTATTCTTTTACACCCTTACGTGTACAGGAATGACTGTGTATATGCACCAATGCCATGGTGGCTCGTTCGTTATGCTTCAAGATAATGTGGAAAAACACCATCAAAGTTGCCCCGTTTGTCTGGATCAGGAGCATGAAACAGCGTCAAAATCGTCTCACGCCTGTGATATGGAAGGCGACGATTGCTGCAAAGACATCAAAATTGATTTAAAGAAAGGGCAAGAAGAAGTTGAAAGTACGCCTTCTTCTCTTAATTTCATGACATTATCACCTGCTACACTCTCTATTATATGGATAGTGGTTCTTCAACCACATTTCGATGCACAAAAAATAAATGTAGGGCCTGATCCCTTTCTCCTGACAAAACAGTCTACCCCTACCTATCTTCTCCATTGCAATTTTCGCGTCTGATTTCGCTGTAACAGCTTAATAACAACATTTCACTTGGGACCGCCTATAGGAAACAAAGGAAATGTCAGTATCATGTATTTAACAGTAATCAAATAACGAAATATAATGAACGGACTATATAAAGGACTTATTACCTTACTTTTTATTAGTATATATACCATCGGTTTTGCACAGCAAGATAGCACCATTACTTTCGAAGTAGCGGGAAATTGTGCCCTGTGCAAGCAACGAATTGAGAAAGCAGCGAAAATCAAGGGTGTTTCCCAAGCGACGTGGGATACACAAAGCGGCATGGCGACTGTTGTTTTCAACCCAAGCATCACCTCCTCTAAAAACATTAAGCAGTCTATTGCTGATGTCGGTCATGACACCGATGAGATACGCGCAAAACAAGAGGTCTATGAAGAACTCCATCAGTGTTGTTTGTACGATCGTCTCGGCGAAGAAAAAGATAAGGAGGATCACGACGATGATCATTTTAACCACGACCATGACCATATTGTACGAGGTGTTGTTGTGCAAGAAAACAACCGCGGTGATTTAACACCTATTGCTGGTGTCAACGTGCATTGGCTGGGCGATCAGTCCACACAAAAGCAGAGTAACGGCGAGGGGGTATTTGAACTTCTCCATAAAAAAGAGTCCAGACATCTCGTTGTCAGCTACGTGGGCATGCAGTCCGATACTATCGAAGTAAAGAACCTACACGAGATCTTGGTTATCCATGCGAAGAATAACGTTTTAGGAGAAGTGGTCGTTTCCAGAAGACAGCGCACGGCTTATGTAGATAAATTGAACGCTAACCGTGTGGAGACAATTACAGCAAGGGAACTGTTTAAGGCTGCTTGCTGTGATCTGAGCGAAAGTTTCGAGACAAATGCCTCTGTGGACGTCGTTTCAAGTGATGCGGTAACAGGCGCGAAGCAAGTACAATTATTGGGTCTGAGTGGCATCTACACGCAATTAACGGTCGAGAACCTCCCCGGTCCACGCGGCTTTGCATCTCCACTAGGATTAAATAGTATGGCGGGGCCGTGGATAGAAGCTATACACATCAGTAAAGGGATGGGATCCGTAGCGAACGGATTCGAAAGTATGTCGGGACAAATCAATGTCGAATTAAAAAAACCCCATGACACCGATCGCCTCTATTTTAATGCTTATGCCAATAACATGGGACGTACGGATGTTAATTTAAATCTGGCTCAAAAACTAAACGACAAATGGTCTGTAGGCCTTTTACTGCATGATAATTTCATGTACAACAAAAACATGAACTTTAGCCATAATGGTTTTAGAGATATGCCTGTGGGCAACACATTTTCGGGTATAAACAGGTGGCATTATGAAGATGGAAAAGGTTTCATTGCACAATTTGGCGTCAAGTATTTAAGTGATGACCGTACCGGAGGAGAAATCGATTTTAATAAAAGCACGGACAAATTGACCGCTAATCGTTACGGACTGGGATTCGATATCGACCGCGTGGAAGGTTTTGCGAAGATTGGCTACGTTTTCCCAAGCAACAAACTCCGCAGCATAGGTTTACAGCTCTCGGGGTCACATTTCCGTCAAAACAGCTTTTTTGGGTTAACAACTTATGATAACGAGCAAAATAGTGGATATGCTAATCTCCTCTACCAAGATGTCATCGGCTCGGTAAATCATAAATACAGAGTTGGAGCCTCCGTATCATACGATAAATACAACGAAAATATCCTCCAATATGATTTTAACAGAACGGAAACTGTCTCGGGAGCATTCCTAGAATACACCTATACGCCAAGTGAGAAATTTGATGCCGTATTGGGTCTTCGCCAAGACTACAATACTATTTACGGCTGGTTTACAACACCAAGAGCGGTACTTCGCTATGCCCCCACCAATACGACGACCTTTCGCTTAAGCTCCGGAAGAGGACAGCGGACGGCTAATATATTTGCGGAAAACCTCGGTATATTTGCCTCCAGCCGGGCAATAGACTACGGACAGCTTACCCACCAAAATGGTACGGCCTACGGGTTAAAACCAGAAGTATCCTGGAATACAGGATTTACTTTTGATCAAGATTTTCAATTGTTCGGCCGAGAATCAGGCCTATCCGTTGAACTTTTTCATAACAACTTCACCAACCAGGTGGTCGTAGACTGGGAGAATCCCAGAGCGGTATCTTTCTACAACCTGGACGGCAAATCATACTCCAATAGTTTACAAGCTGAATTTAGGTTTATGCCTGCTCAACACTTCGAAGCCAGAATGGCTTATAGATTATTGGACGTACAAACAGATTATCGAGAAGGACGTTTACAAAAGCCATTGACTGCCAAACACCGGGGTTTTGTGAATATGGCGTATAACCTTCATAGCGGATGGAGTTTCGATTACACCTTAAATGTGGTAGGCAAAAAACGTCTACCGTCTACCCTAGACAATCCTGTTGCATATCAATTGGCAGCCTATTCAGATGCCTATGTTACGATGAATGCGCAGATCAGTAAAAGCTTCGGTGCAGATAAAAACTTCACGCTATATATTGGTGGGGAGAATTTGACAAACTTTTATCAAAAAGATCCTATCTTAGCGTTTGAAGAGCCTTTCGGCAGTCATTTTGACACCAACTTGCTGTGGGGTCCGATAACCGGCCGGATGTTCTACACTGGAGTACGATATACGATTAAATAGCGGTATACTAAATAATAATAAGGGATAGGGGCAAAAAATTGCCCCTATAATTTTTTCATCTCCTGATACAACCGGGCTGTCGGCAATCCCACCACGTTTTCATACGAACCTGTAATAGATTTTACCCCGATAAATCCTATCCATTCTTGGATTCCATATGAGCCCGCCTTATCAAACGGGTGATAATTTTCCATATAAAAAATAATTTCTTCAGCTGACAAGGGATAAAATTCCACTTGCGTTTCTTCAACAAAAGAATGTCGCTTTCCTTGGTACTGTAATGCGACAGCTGTCAATACAACATGATGGGCACCTTGCAACTTGTCCAGCATATCAAATGCCTCTTTCTCGTCGTGGGGTTTACCTAAGATTTCATCCTGATGGACAACGATCGTATCGGCTGTGATAACCAGTGTGTCATGAAACGAAGTGCTGTCAAATCCTTGAATTTTGTTGGTAGCAATATGTTCAACGACTTCTCGGGGTGATTGCTGTTTATCAAAATGTTCATCTGTCTCTTTGACGATAACTTGAAAATCAAACCCCATCTTTTGCAGGAGTTCTTTCCGCCGAGGTGATTGGGACCCCAAGATAATAGGTATACCTTTAAACCTTTCTATTAACATCTAAATACTCTTTACGTGATCATTATCGTACCATTTCTTTTGAAGCTTCAGGATCTTTTCGATGACATCGCGAACACAACCCTCTCCACCATTTTTCGGAGAAACATAATGGGCAACAGCTTTTATCTCCTCCACTGCATCTTGTGGACACATGGGTAGCCCCACCTGTTTTAAGCAGGTCAAATCCGGTATATCATCTCCCATAAAAGCTACTTCGGTTAATGCGACTTTATAGCGGAGAATAATGTCCCGCATTACGGTCAATTTATCGCCTACACCAAGAAAAACATCTTCCACACCAAGCCCACGAAGGCGTTGTAACACACCTTGCGATTTCCCGCCACTTATTACTGCGATACGAAGTCCACGCTTCATCGCCAATTGTATGGCATAACCATCTTTAATAGAAAAACGCCTTAGCTGCTCACCTTGTTCCGTAACAAGTACGGAACCATCTGTAAGAACCCCATCGACATCCAAAAAAAGAACTTTAATATTGGCAAATGCTTGCAGCACCATAAAATAGCTAATTAATAAAAGTCAAAATTTTATCTAAAAACGTCATATCATCAAAGGTTTGTCACATATTGATTGCAAACGCAACTATACACACAATAGGCTTGACAAATATTATTTTTCGACGTACTTTTGTACTGTAATCGATAAGCAAATGTAAGATTACAGCATTAAAATTGTCTTTTCATAATTTAGGTTTATAATTGGTTAGTAGCAAACCCTGGCGCCCATCGCCAGGGTTTTGTTTTAAGAACAACTTTATTACCTTATGCTGTTATGATTTTCCTTTTCCACCCGATGTTGGCTTAGAAATCGAAGAACGCATTTCGGTATCAGCTTGTACATTTTGCATTTTATAGTAATCCATGACACCAAGATTTCCGCTCCGGAAAGCATCCGCCATGGCCAAGGGAACCTGCGATTCTGCTTCAATCACTTTTGCTTTCGCTTCTTGCGCCTTCGCACGCATTTCCTGCTCGGTAGCGACGGCCATAGCACGACGTTCCTCTGCCCGGGCATTGGCCACTTTCAGATCCGCCTCTGCCTGATCTGTTTGTAATTTCGCGCCCACATTTTCGCCGATATCAATATCAGCGATATCAATAGATAAGATCTCAAATGCCGTTCCCGAATCCAATCCTTTGGATAAGACCGTTTTTGATATACGATCAGGACTTTCCAACACTTCTTTGTGATCCGTGGACGAACCTATCGTCGAAACAATACCCTCTCCTACACGGGCAAGGATGGTTTCTTCTCCGGCACCTCCTACCAATTGATTGATATTGGCGCGTACTGTAACACGTGCCCGCGCAATGAGCTGTATACCATCTCTGGCCACAGCAGCCACAGGAGGTGTATTAATAACATTCGGATTCACCGACAATTGCACCGCATCAAAAACATCCCGGCCTGCGAGATCGATAGCCGTAGCCAACTTAAAGTCAAGCGGTATATTCGCTTTATCCGCCGAAATAAGTGCTTTAATAACTTTATTCACATTGCCTCCGGCAAGATAATGGGTTTCGATTTCATTTGTCGAAATACGTAAGCCAGCTTTTGTGGATGTTATCATCGCGTTGGTTACCAACGATGGCGGCACTTTCCGCAAACGCATCAACACCAAATTTAACAGGCTGATTTTTACATTGGAAAGTTGCGCCGTAAACCAAAGATTCACCGGCAACAAATAGATTAACACAAAAAAGGCTACAACTCCTCCTACAATAATTAAAACTAAGCTAATTTCAGGTTCCATACGATATATTCATTTAAGTAACTCCTTAAAGATATTATTTATTTTGCGTTTTCAGCAAGTCAATTACTATTTTTGTATCCAAGGGGATTTATTCTAAAAATATAACATGGTTATAATCATCAAGATTAGCCTTTAACATACCATAGGGACAACAAGCGGTATATCGTTAGATATGATATCAACAATAATTTATTAAGATGAAAAAAAACGTAAGCCTTAAATGGCAATTGTTCATTGGGATAACCATGACCTATGTCTTAATTATAGGCGCTGCTATATATTTTTTCTATGGAATTGACAAACAAATCAAGAGGTTCAAGGAAATCAGCTCCGAGATAGAAAATCAAGCAAGCTCCCTAAATGAACTTCATCTTATCGTTGATGAATTCAGTCAATCTGCTGATGCCCTAAAAACGAGAACCTACATATTAATCGGCTTCTTGATGATCATCCTGCTTTACATCATTAACAGGATCTTAAAAGCCATGCGTGAACTAGGACAACGTTCGAAAGAGACGCATTTATTGAACAAGGAAATTAAAACTGCCCAAAAGCATATTGAAGATACGAATTGGATCCTTACCGAATCCAGCAAACTAAACGAGCAGATTAGCGGTATTGATGATGAAAACCAGATTGCCCAGATTGCTTTTGAGAAAATCTTAGAAACGTTAGCCCCACCCGCTGCAGCCTTCTATATCCAGCAGGCAAACTCTTCGACATATGTCTTAAAGCAACACATTGGTGTGAATAGCACGGACAAGCTACCCGAAACTTTTCTGGATGGGGAGGGTTTGATGGGCCACGTTGCAAAAAGTAGAAAAATGCGGGTTATCCATGAAAATGCGGAAGAGCTATTTAGCTCCTCCAGCACCCTCAGTTCAAACCAGGTGCGAACTATCGTTTTAGCACCTTGTGTAGTGGACGGTCGCACATGGGGCATACTCGAAATCGGCGGCCATTATACGGACGAGGTTTTACCTAAAATCATCGGTTATCTAGAGCGTATTGCCCGTATGTTAGCGATTACGATAAAGAGTGGACAGGCACATATTTTGGTTGAGAATCTCTTGGGTGAAACGCAGCAACAAACGGAAGAACTGGAAGCGCAACAGGAAGAACTCCGCATTACCAATGAAGAATTGATCTACAAAACAAATTTATTAGAAGCATCAGAAGAAGAGCTACGTGTACAACAAGAAGAGCTACAACAAACTAACGCCAAACTGGAAGAAAAGGCTAAATTGCTGGCTTCCCGTAATGAAGAGTTACATGCGGCACAGCAGACCGTGGAAGAAAAAATTCGGGAAGTGGAGCTTGCTAGCAGGTACAAATCAGAGTTTATGGCGAATATGAGCCACGAACTCCGAACACCATTAAACAGTATCTTGATTTTAGCAAAGTTACTGCAAGATAATAAAACAAAAAATCTCAACACCGATCAGGTTAAGTACGCGGCTGTTATCCACAGTGCAGGAAGCGATTTATTGCAGCTTATCAACGAGCTATTAGACCTCGCCAAGATAGAAGCAGGGAAAGTAGAGCTCAACCATGACATCATCCGCACACAAGAATTTGCTAACAACATCGAAAGCCTATTTGCTACAGTTGCACAGAAGAAAGATATACAATTTGATATCAACATCCAGAAGGATGTCGCTTCAACTTTTGTCTGTGATGAGTACAGACTGGAGCAAGTCCTCAAAAATTTCCTTTCGAACGCATTCAAATTCACCGGCAAAAATGGAAAGATCCAGTTAACCATTACCCGTGAAAAAGAGTATTTGAAATTTGCCGTCTCCGATACGGGCAAAGGTATACCCAAAGAAAAACAGGCGTTAATCTTCGAAGCGTTTCGTCAAGAGGACGGCTCTACAAGTCGAAAATACGGCGGAACAGGATTAGGGTTATCCATTAGCCGGGAAATCGCTATATTATTGGGCGGGCATATCACCTTAATCAGTGAAATCGATAAAGGAAGTACATTTACCTTGACCATTCCATATCAAATAAACGAAAAAAACATCGTGTCGGATGGACAACCATTGGTAGCGAATCCGATTTCTGACGAAGAGGCATTAGATATACCTGACCCCGCTCCTACGCCAATCCATGTAACCGCGGGGAATATGGAAGAAGGAGAGGCAGTTCGAACACTCTTGATCGTGGAAGATGACATTAATTTTGCGGAAATTCTCCGTGAGTTTGCGGAGTTAAATGGTTTTCAGGTTATGTTAGCACACAATGGTGATGATGGTATAAAAAAAGCACAGCAATTTAAACCACAAGCTATGATATTAGACGTCATGTTACCCATATCTGATGGTTGGGAGGTATTGCGCACGTTAAAAGCAGATCCTGAAACAAAGCACATTCCTGTCCATATGATGTCTGCGGCTTCGTTCAACCAACGTGATTTCATTGAAAAAGGGGCTATTGGCTTTCTCTCCAAACCAGTTTCTGAAGATGCGCTAAAAAAAGCTTTTGGAAATATTCAACTTAATATCAAAAAAGGCATCAAAAAAGTACTATTAGTCGAAGATCAGGAATTTCAAAGTGATATTATTAAATCGGCATTTGCCGAGCATCATATTAACGTTATACAGGCATTCTCCGCACAATCTGCCCTCGTTAAACTCCAAGAAGAAGAACATATTGATTGTGTCATATTAGACATCAAACTCCCAGATGCGAACGGATTAGATTTACTAGATCAAATTAAGTCGATGCCGGCTTATGTCAAAACACCTGTTATCGTCAATACTGCTTATGATCTTTCTACAGAACAGATCGAGCACATTAGATTACACACAAAGGCAATGGTGCTTAAATCAGGCAAAAGCAATAGCCGGTTGATAGACGAAGTGACCTTATTCCTTAACAAAATTAGCACGGACGATTATACCCCTATAAAAAATATCGAGAAGCTTAAAAAGAATAATCTACAAGCGGGTAGTCTGGAGGGGAAAAAAGTGTTGATTGCCGATGACGATATGCGCAATGTCTTCGCATTGACGACTACGCTTCAGGAGTACCATATGGAAATTGAAATTGCGAACAACGGTTTAGAGGCTGTAGAGATTGTTAATAACAACATCGGAAAGATTGATATCGTACTGATGGATATTATGATGCCCGAAATGGATGGATACGAAGCGATCAAAAAAATAAGAGCACATAAACAAAATGCAAACCTCCCTATAATTGCCGTGACGGCCAAAGCCATGCAAGGAGACCGGGAAAAATCTATAGAGATCGGTGCAAGTGATTATATTAGTAAACCGATCGACATTGACAAATTAATATCGTTGATGCGTGTATGGCTAAGTTAACATCATCCCATATCAGTTTTCAAGAGCTGGAAGATATTATCGAATTATTGGGAAAAGTTTCTGGCTTTAATCTCGTGGGATACAGCAAATCTTCGCTAAAACGCCGTGTACAGCGCGTGCTGGATTTGGAGCGAATGGATATCGTTGATTTAAAGAATGCCATTGTCAATGTAGAAGGTTTCCGTACCTACTTGATGAATGAGATCACGGTCAACGTCACGGAAATGTTTAGGGATCCGTTTTATTATGCTGCCTTACGGACAGACGTCTTTCCCTATCTTGAAACCTTTCCCCGTCTAAAATTTTGGAGTGCCGGATGTTCCAGCGGAGAAGAAGTCTACTCATTAGCGATCATGTTAACCGAAGCGAGTTTATATAACCGTAGTTTTATCTACGGCACAGATGTAAACAGCCAAGTATTAGAAGTTGCCAAAAAAGCGATTTATCCGCTTAAAAATTTCAAACTATATACAGAGAACTATAATGCAACGGGGTCCTTCAGGAGCTTATCAGATTACTATACAGCTATGTATGATGCAGCCATTATCCATGCGGATATACGGAAGAACATGCTCTTTTCCCAACATAATCTCGCTACAGACTATGTATTCAATGAATTCCAATTTATATCCTGTCGCAATGTGCTTATCTATTTCGATTTGGAATTGCAAAACCGTATCTTTCATTTGTTCTATGAATCCTTAAGTGAATTCGGTTTTCTATGTTTAGGTACAAAAGAAACATTATTCAATCACGAAATCATGGCTAAATTCAAGGTGATTAATAAAAAATTTAATATCTATCAAAAAATAAAGTGATGGAAAAAGCGAATGAAGTTGTTTTAATTGGCGGGAGTGCTGGGTCCTATACACTAATTACCGACATGATGGCAGCTTTACCGGAGACTTTCTCTCCTGCAATTATCATCGTTATTCATCGCAACCCGAGGTTTACCACAAAAATAGAAGACACACTATCGACGAGGCTCCAGAAGGAAGTTGTCCAAGCAGCGGATAAAGCAGCCATCTTAAAAGGGGGGATATATTTTGCTGCACCGGGTTATCATTTACTGGTAGAGCCAGATAAGACCTTTTCGTTGGATATTTCCGAACGCATTCATTTTTCCCGTCCTTCTATAGACGTGCTTTTTGAGACGGCGGCAGACGTATTCCTCGACCGTTGTACTGCCTTTTTACTATCGGGGGCCAATCAAGATGGTACAGATGGCATTCGGCAATTGCAGCGGATGGGGGCAAAAGTCATCGTGCAATCTCCAACCGAAGCTTCTATTTCAACGATGCCGAAACATGCTATTGAGGCCAGTGAACGTGTCGATATATATAGTAACCGACAGATTATGTCGTATTTCAGAAATTTAAAATAAAATCAACATGAAGCATGTTAATCTTCTCATTTTAGATGACAAGGAAGAAAACATCGTCAGTTTATCGGCATTGCTTTCGGAAGTCGAACATATCCATATTATCAGTTCCACCGATCCCAATGAGGCGCTTAAAATTTGTTGGAAAAACGATATTGCCATTGCCCTGGTAGATGTGCAAATGCCCGAAATAAACGGTTTTGAATTTGTTTCTCTACTGAAATCAAATCCCAAGACAAATCATATTATGGCCATTATGGTGACGGCAATTTCAAAAGAAGACAAATACCTGTTGAAAGGATTGGAAAGCGGAGCGGTAGACTATCTTTACAAACCCCTCAATCCGGAGATAACGATCGCAAAAGTGTCTTCTTTTGTAAGCCAAATCCACATACAAGAAGAGATTAAGCAAAAGAACATCGCGTTGGAGGAATCGCAAAGACAACTCATCCTTGCAAAAGAAGAAGCAGAAGAGGCCCGCAAATCAAAAGAAAGCTTCCTGGCCAATATGAGTCATGAAATCCGAACACCGATTAACGGTATTGTAGGCATTATACACATCCTTCGGAATACATCCCTTAATGACGAGCAACGCGACTGGATCAATCGATTAGACAGTGCTTCAAATTCCCTTTTACTCATCATAAACGATATTCTCGATATTTCCAAGATTGATTCGGGTATGATGAGAATAGAATATGAAAACTTCTCCATCCACAAGAAATTGACAGATATCAATAACTTTTTCAAGATAAAGGCGCTAGATAAACATATTACCTTCGAAACAATTATTGATCCGCAATTACCGGAATATATAAAAAGCTCTCCGATACGTATACAGCAGATCATCGACAATTTCATATCCAATGCATTGAAATTCACGAAAGAGGGTAAAATTACATTGAAAGCAAGTGTTGTGGAACAAGAGGATGCTCAATGTACGATTAAATTTACCGTAACAGACACTGGAATAGGTATCAAATCAGAAGCCCTCGAAAAGATATTCCTTGCTTTCGAACAGGGAGATGACAGTATCACCAAAAAATATGGTGGGACTGGCTTGGGATTG
The DNA here is from genome assembly GCF_004208525.1 of Sphingobacterium corticibacterium. Classification (GTDB taxonomy): domain Bacteria; phylum Bacteroidota; class Bacteroidia; order Sphingobacteriales; family Sphingobacteriaceae; genus Sphingobacterium; species Sphingobacterium corticibacterium. The sequence continues at coordinate 454,212 of NZ_SGIT01000002.1, forward strand.
GCTATTGTAAAACGGTTAGCAGATCTACTCGATGGAAAAATCGAAGCGGAGAGTACTTACGGCGTCGGGTCTACGTTCTCGTTCCAAGCAACGTTCCAAAAAATAGACGATTTTAAACAGCAGGAAACATTAGATACGGAAACTATACCGTCTTTGCATAAATTTGATCATGTTCGGATTCTCGTCGCAGAAGACAACGAATTAAACAGTTTTATGCTTGAACACATACTAAAATCTTGGGGATGCGAGGTCGATGTGGCCAAAAACGGACATATTGCCATCGAATATGTAAACCAATACGATTACGACCTTATCATGATGGACACACACATGCCTGTTATGTCGGGATTTGAAGCTATACAGGAAATTAAAACGCACCCCAATCCGCAAAAGGCCTCTACGCCCATTATCACGATTTCCGCTTCGGTATTAGAACATGAACAAGCCGCTGCATATGAAGCGGGAGCAGACAGTGTAATCGGAAAACCTTTTGATCCTATTGATTTATATCAGAAAATTGACAAACTTATCTCAAAAAGGGTGTAATATCTTGGTTATAAAATAATATTGGTTAAATTTGTTCAAAAGCATATACATAATTATATATTTAACTTTCTTTAAAATGAAAAAATTATTTGTTTTTCCAGCGATTGCTGTCGCATTGTCGTTCGCGGCTTGTGGTGGTTCAGAAAATAAAAGCACATCAACTACAACAGAAGAAACAACGACAGCTGATGCAGGAAGTACCTCTACAGAAACTGTTCCAGGCATTGAAAACGTGGAATTATCCAATAAGCCTGTTGTGGAAGGTAATGATCAAATGAAATTTAACACCGAGCTTTTACGCGTAAAAGCAGGTGAGGAAGTTCAACTAACCTTAAAAAATGTAGGTGAATTGCCGAAAGAATCCATGGGACACAACTTCGTGATATTGGCACCAGGTGTAGACGTAGCCACCTTTGGCGCGGAGGCTGTTGCTGCTGCAGACAACGATTACATTCCTAAAACATCTTTAAGTTCCGTTGTTGCACACACGAAATTACTAGGTCCAGGTGAAGAAGACAAAATTACCTTTACGTTAGAAAAGGGTGTGTATACATTCATCTGTAGTTTCCCTGGACATTTCGGCGTCATGCAGGGTAAAATCGTTGCCGAATAAATCGGCGTGATTCTTATCATATTGCCCATAGAGAAAGCATTTACAGCCGTAAATGCTTTTTTTATTTTACGCATTAAATACAATTAAATTTATTTAAATCGTTAACTTTGAGACCGTAACTACAATACTATTTTTATGCAATACGACGTAATCGTTATAGGAAGCGGCCCCGGTGGATATGTAAGTGCTATTCGCTGTGCCCAGCTTGGACTAAAAACGGCTGTAATCGAGAAATATAGCACTTTTGGAGGCACCTGTCTAAACGTAGGCTGTATTCCCTCCAAAGCATTATTGGACAGCTCCGAGCATTATCACAATGCCGCACACCATTTTGAAGCGCATGGTATCGGTTTGAGCAACCTCAAGATCGATGTCAAAAAGATGATGGCCCGTAAAAATGACGTCATTTCACAAAATACGGCTGGTATTACGTTTCTTTTTAAGAAAAACAAAATAGACACCTATGAGGGTGTTGGATCCTTCGTTGATAAAAACACCATTAAGGTGGCCCAAAAAGATGGTAGCACAACGGAACTAAAAACAAAAAATGTAATTATTGCCACGGGTTCAAAACCTACGGCACTTCCGTTCTTACCGATCGACAAAAAACGCATCATTACGTCTACCGAAGCGCTCAACCTTCAAGAAGTTCCTAAACATCTTATCGTTATCGGTGGCGGCGTAATCGGCTTAGAGCTCGGATCCGTATACGCACGTCTCGGCGCAAAAGTATCCGTTGTTGAATATGAAAAATCGATCATCGGCACCATGGACGGTGGCTTAGGAAAGGAATTACAGCGTGTATTAAAGAAAAATTTAGGTGTGGAGTTCTTTTTGGGACATAAGGTTACGGGGGCTACTGCAAAAGGTAAGAAAGTGACGGTAACTGCGGAAGATCCTAAAGGTGAAACCGTGTCCCTAGAGGGTGACTATTGTATTGTTGCCGTGGGAAGAACGGCCTATACGGAAGGTCTCGGATTAGAAAATATTGGTATCAAAACCGAAGAGCGAGGCAACAAAATCCCCGTTAATGAACATTTAGAAACTGCTGTGGAAGGTGTTTATGCGATCGGCGATGTCATAAAAGGAGCCATGCTTGCGCATAAAGCAGAAGACGAAGGTATTTATGTAGCCGAGTACATTGTCGGTCAAAAGCCGCATATTGACTATAACCTTATACCTGGCGTAGTATACACTTGGCCGGAGGTTGCTTCTGTCGGAAAAACAGAAGACCAACTGAAAGAAGCAGGTATAAAATATAAAACCGGTTCATTCTCTTTCAAAGCTTCCGGACGTGCTAAAGCTTCTGGAGACACTGATGGTTTCATCAAAGTTTTAGCAGATGCCGAAACAGACGAAGTATTAGGTGTACATATGATTGGGCCTAGAGCAGCGGATATGATCGCAGAAGCGGTTGTAGCTATGGAATACCGCGCATCAGCTGAAGATATCGGCAGAATATGCCATGCACATCCAACATTTACAGAAGCCCTAAAAGAGGCAGCATTAGCCGCGACAGCAAACAGAGCAATTCATGCTTAAATAATAAAAGGCAAGATAAATTATCTTGCCTTTTTTAATTAATATTAACATTATGAATTTTCACACTAGAAAATGGATAAAACCCGAAGATCTAAACCCCAATGGCTCCCTGTTCGGTGGCAGGTTGTTAAGTTGGATAGATGAAGAAGCCGTAATCTATGCGATTGTACAACTGAGCAATCCTTATGTGGTCACGAAGTACATTTCCGAAATCAATTTTGTAAGTTCCGCTAAGCAGGGCGATATTATAGAAATGGGCATCACGGCCACACATTTTGGCACAACATCCATCACCATGCGATGTGAAGTCCGCAACAAGATTACCCGAAAAACCATACTTTCGATCGACAAGCTTGTATTCGTCAATCTGGATGAGGAGGGCAATCCTGTACCCCATGGAAAGACAGAGATAACCTACGCTTACATGAGCATCGACTCCTTTCCGGACAGACAACAAGGCTAAAGTGAAGTACCGGTCGTCTTTTGTGCGTGGATCTGGCGCTTTACATCCCGCTCCACCCAAAAGGATACAACAGGTATCAAGGATGCTAAAAAGTATTTTACCACGCGGCTAAAAGGCCATTTATACTCATTCCAGCACATCACCAGCAGAACAACAAACAATACGACTAAAAAACCGTGAATAGAACCGGCGATTCGGACAGCTTCTGGTATATCGGCCAGATATTTCAAGGGCATAGCGACAAAAAAAAGAATAACAGTGGAGATAGCCTCCCATAATGCAATTTGCTGAAAAATCCGTAGCATAATGAACGATTAAAAGTTTCCGCAAACATACGGTCTAAAGTCCAATCGCGCTATATTTTAATCATCTATTGACCAAATGCTGACATGTTGCTAGGAATATGGCGAATTCTATATCGAAAACAATTTATTCGAATGAAAAAAATATGTATTTTTGGAACGTTCGCAAAGCGGGCAAGATCTTTTACTACAAAACGTTAACATTAAATGCGTACTCGGAATACACATTGTGTGATGAATATGCTTAAAAACAAATACACATTATGAACTACGATATCATAGTAATCGGTAGTGGTCCAGGAGGATATGTAGCTGCCATCCGTGCTTCTCAATTAGGTTTTAAAACTGCGATTGTAGAACGGGAAGCATTAGGTGGCATCTGCTTAAACTGGGGCTGTATCCCAACCAAAGCGCTATTGAAAAGTGCGCAAGTATTTGAGTATTTAAATCATGCTGAAGAATACGGCATTAAAGTGGAAGGTGGCGAAGCGGATTTTTCGGCCATTGTAAAGCGGAGTCGTGGCGTAGCGGACGGTATGAGCAAAGGTATCCAGTTCTTGATGAAAAAGAACAAAATTGATGTGATTATGGGTACCGCCAAAATTAAAAAGGGCGGTAAAATAGACGTAAAAGGTGCAGACGGTTCTACGAAAGAATATACAGCAAAACACACCATATTGGCAACCGGAGCACGCTCGCGTGAATTGCCTAACTTACCACAAGATGGCAAGAAGATCATTGGCTATCGTCAGGCAATGAATCTTCCTAAACAACCAAAATCTTTGGTTGTTGTGGGATCCGGTGCTATCGGCGTAGAGTTTGCTTATTTCTACAATGCGATCGGAACAAAAGTAACCATCGTAGAATTCATGGATAGGATAGTACCTGTAGAGGATGAAGAGGTTTCCAAACAATTGGAAAAATCGCTAAAAAAAGCAGGCATCGATATCATGATCAAATCGGAAGTCCAATCCGTAGATACCAAAGGTGACCTCTCGAAAGTTTCTATCAAAACAGCCAAGGGAACAGAAACTATTGAAGCTGAAGTTGTACTCTCGGCTGTGGGGATTACCCCAAACATCGAAAATTTAGGTTTAGAAGAAGTTGGTGTAAAAACAGATAAAGGTCGTGTCATCGTAGACGATTTCTATAAAACAAACATTGACGGTGTTTACGCCATCGGTGACATTGTAAAAGGTCAGGCCCTGGCACACGTTGCTTCTGCGGAAGGGATAACTTGTGTAGAGAAAATAAAAGGCTTACATGTAGACCCTATCGATTACAATAACATTCCGGGATGTACATACTGTTCGCCAGAAGTTGCTTCTGTAGGTTATACGGAAAAAGCCGCTAAAGAAGCTGGTTATGAACTTAAGGTGGGTAAATTCCCGTTTTCTGCTTCTGGTAAAGCCTCTGCTGCAGGTGCGAAAGATGGATTTATCAAATTGATCTTTGATGCGAAATATGGTGAGCTCCTAGGAGCGCATATGATAGGTGCCAACGTGACCGAAATGATTGCAGAAATTGTTGTTGCCAGAAAATTGGAGACTACCGGACACGAAATGATTAAAGCCGTTCATCCACACCCAACCATGAGTGAGGCCATTATGGAAGCTGCTGCTGCAGCTTATGATGAGGTGATTCATTTATAGTAATAGAAAAGCGAGGCATATGCCTCGCTTTTTATTTTAAAACCAACTTCGATTTAAACACGACCGTTTCCGGTTTCTGTCCATCATCGTTTGTACTTATATGATCAAACAGGATTTCAGCTGCTTTGCGGGCTTGCTTATCGGGATACTGTTCTATGCTACCCATCGGCGGATTTTCCATATATTTCCATAACGGATAATTTGCGTAGCTGATAAAAAACACATCTTTCTTTTGTACTAATCCTCGCTGACGTACATATTTTATCACATCTAACGTGACAAAATCATTAAACGACACAATGGCCGATGGGCGCTCCGACAATACCAATAACTTGTCTATCGCTTCGATATTTCCTTGCTCTGTTAAATCAGTGTGTACTTCATAACGCGCATTGTATTCCAGATTTTCACTTTTCAACGCTTTTCTATAAGCTGCTGCCCGTTCTTGTGAAGCCAGTAAATTTTCCGGACCGTTAATCAATGCAATATTTTTATGTCCTAAAGCGGCAAACGATTGGACAGCTTCCCGCATACCGGTAGAAAGATCACTATACACCTTATTAACGCCATCAATTCTGGGTACGCAATCAAAGAAAACAATAGGAATTTCTGCATCATTTAACATCTCGACAAAACCCAAATCTTCCGTATTTTTTCCTAATGACATCAAAATACCATCCACCCGATGCTTCTTGAATGTTTGGAGAATTTTTAATTCACGCGCGGCATTGTCATACGATTGTCCCATCAGCACAGTATAATCGTGTTCTCCCGCCACCTTTTCAATTTCACTAATGGCAGACGAAAAGAAAGGCTCAGAGAGACTAGGAAGAATAACGCCAATGGTAAATGTACGTCGCTGTTTAAAAAATATAGCGGTCTGATTGGGTTCATAATTCAGCTCTTCGGCCATCTTTTTTACCCGCATGGTCGTTACCAACCCAATGCTCGGATGATCATTCAGTGCGCGCGACACGGTGGACGGCGATATTTTCAGCCTACGTGCAATCTCCTTTATCGTTGCCGGTTTTTTCCTCATGCCTATACTTTTTTTGATAAACATCCCCTATCAAAATTCCAACTCCTTCCCGGTAACGATTGAAATTTCATCTGCCGAAACCTGATACTCCTCTTTAAGAAAATCAATAGGATTGATGTTGCGAAACATCAATTCACGTATAAAAAACACTTTTAATAACGGCAAAAACCTCGATAAGTCCTGCCAATCGATGTGTTTCAGTTTATTTAGTTGCTCTACGGGGTTTCCATCTGTGAGTATCCCCACATGCTTTTCTTTCTCAAATAAAGATAACAATAATCTTTTAATATTATCTTTCAATATAAGTTTCAAAGGAAGGTGCGCATTGGCTTTCAACCTTTCAAAATTTTCACGATAACCTTCATGTAACCCAAAATGTGCGATTGTCTTTGACAGGACTTCATCCTCTCCCATTGTCTCCAACGTTTCCTTCATAAAATCCACCATATCCTTAGCGACGGGCCGTCCTTCGGTATATTCTACGAAATTGGAAAACAGATAATAGACTTGTAATAAATATTCCGGCTTGGGATACAATACATCATCGATTTCAAAAACATAAACTGATTTATTAAAAGCGTGCATTCCGTTATTCATCATTTAAACCAAACATAATATCGGCTCGTCACCAGAATCTGGCAATATGCCTGCTCCTGAAAAATGATCCCCACATAATTGGTCACCTGTTAGTATATCTTTTCCGGATTTTAACACATGAATCTCTCCTGAGGGGCTTTCGAGCATAAAGCATTCTTCCAGGTCACGAGGCAATAAAACCGCTATTCCATATTCTTCTAACAAAATCTGGGCTTCGTTTATAGGTTGCAACTCCATCTCACCCAAAGGCAGTATCATTTGGCAGCCCTTATCCAAACACAGCTTTAATATCTCATGTGCGAACGTAGGGTTTGCCCCTGTAGGAATCCGATGATAGTTCTGTTTTAGCAATAAATCAGGAAACGGTTCCGAACTGGCATAAACCACTTCGTAACGTGAAGACAACAATCTGCTTACACGCTGTGCAAAAGGCCGTGTGCCATACGTGATCAAAATAGTATCCATCATTTTTTCAAAGAATCTGTCCGTCACGCATATGAATTGTTCTATCGGAGATATTAGCCAACTCCTCATTGTGCGTAACAATGATAAAGGTCTGTCCCAAGGACGCGCGCAGCTCGAAAAACAACTGGTGTAATGAAGCGGCATTCTCGGAGTCCAGATTACCGGAGGGTTCATCTGCCAGGATGAGTGCCGGTTGGTTGATCAATGCTCTCGCCACAGACACTCTTTGTTGTTCTCCTCCAGACATCTCCGATGGTTTATGTTGCGCTCGATGTCGTACGCCCAATCGTTCCAAAAGATCCATACCGCGTGCTTCTGCTTCTTTTTTCCCTACCTGGCTGATAAAGGCAGGAATACAAACATTTTCGAGTGCCGTAAACTCGGGCAGCAAGTGGTGAAACTGAAAAACAAAGCCAATATGCTGATTGCGGAATAGACTCATCTTCTTTTCACTCAGCGCCTTTACATCGGTACCATTAATGACTATCCGACCGCTATCCGGCCTATCCAATGTACCTATAATATGCAATAACGTACTCTTTCCTGCTCCTGATGCGCCAACGATCGAAACAATTTCCCCTCTCTCTACCGATAGATCTACACCACGCAAAATCGGCAGTTGACCGAAAGACTTATATATTTGGTTTGCTTCCAATATCATAATGCGAAGGTAATGAAGAAAAAACAATTCGGTGAAAAAACGAGGAAAAGATTACTTGTCCTTTCCATTTAAAAATCATAATTTTACGACAAATTTTTTAAGATGAACATTCACGAATATCAAGCAAAAGAAATACTTAAAAGTTTTGGCGTAAGAGTTCAAGAAGGAATCCTTGCAGAAACTCCCGAACAGGCTGTTGAAGCCGCACAGACATTAAAACAAGATTTTAACTCGGACTGGGTGGTTGTAAAAGCACAAATCCATGCAGGTGGCCGTGGTAAAGGTGGTGGTGTGAAATTGGCAAAAAACCATGATGAGGTATTGCAACGTGCAACAGACATCATCGGCATGCAATTGGTTACCCCTCAAACGGGGCCGGAAGGGAAAAAAGTAAACAAAGTTTTGGTAGCACAGGATGTATATTATCCTGGAGAAAGTGAAATCAAAGAATTTTATGTTTCTGTTTTATTAGATCGCGCAACAGGACGTAACATCATTATGTATTCTACCGAAGGCGGTATGGATATTGAAGAAGTCGCTGAGAAAACACCACATTTAATTTTCAAAGAAGAAATTGATCCTAAAGCGGGATTACAAGGTTTCCAAGCACGTAAAATCGCTTTCAATTTAGGTCTTTCTGGTGCAGCACAGAAAGAAATGGTGAAGTTTATCGCTGCTTTGTATAAAGCATATGATGCTATTGATGCATCGCTGTTTGAGATCAATCCGGTATTAAAAACGTCTGATGATAAAATTCTAGCTGTCGATGCGAAAGTTAATTTTGACGAAAATGCGTTATACCGCCATACGGATTATGCTGCTTTGCGCGACTTAGCAGAGGAAGATCCTACGGAAGTAGAAGCTGGAGAATCCAACTTGAACTATGTAAAATTGGATGGTAACGTAGGCTGTATGGTGAATGGCGCTGGCTTAGCGATGGCAACCATGGACATCATTAAACTTGCCGGTGGTGAACCCGCAAACTTCTTGGATGTCGGTGGTACCGCAAACGCAGAAACTGTCAAGGCTGGTTTCAATATTATCTTAAAAGATCCAAACGTAAAGGCTATCTTAATTAATATTTTCGGTGGTATCGTTCGTTGTGACCGTGTTGCACAAGGGGTAATAGATGCGTACCAAGAAATTGGAAACATCCCTGTGCCTATCATCGTTCGTCTTCAAGGAACAAACGCTGAGGAAGCCAAAAAATTAATTGATGAATCTGGCTTGCAAGTTTACTCTGCTATCTTGTTGAAAGAAGCAGCTGAATTGGTAACGAAAGTACTGAAAGGATAATAAGGATTAGATTATAAAAAACCGGTTTCCTTTCGAAAACCGGTTTTTTTTATTAAAATATTTTTTATGTTCTTTTTTCCCGTAAAAAAGAACCAAAAACCTCGTCGCTTCGGATGTTTTACATTTGGGGTAGTACTAAGGATGAGTTTATACAGTTGTAAAACATCCGGATGCGACATTAAAAGTTAAGGGAGGGGATCGTGCAATGCGTACGGGATACAGATTGACCCTTTGTATTGCGTGAATGAATTTGAAATAGTGGAGTTAAGGGTATTACGAAGCGTAGGGGATACAAATTGACCATTTGTTTTGCGTGAATGAATACGGTCATTAACAGACCGCGATGATGCGGACTAAAACGGCCTTGTATTTTTTCGCGGCCAGCTTTACGTAGACTATTCCGTTAAAAACAGAATGTTGTTTGAGCGAAGCGAGTTCCATTCTGTTTAGGAATAGACAAGTAAAGGTAGCGAAAACATACTAAGCCTTGATTTTTTGTCTCCTTTTTTATCAAGAAAAAAGGAGAGTATAATAATACTATTATGAAAATGAAACATACACGTATAAAAGAGTTATTAAAAACAGAAGAATTCGGTAAAGAAGTTATCGTAAAAGGTTGGGTAAGAACCTTCCGGAACAACCAATTTATAGCTATTAATGACGGTTCGTCTATTAATAATATACAGGCTGTTGTCGATTTTGAAAATACGGATGAAGCCTTGTTGAAACGAATAACAACAGGCGCAGCGGTACAGGTAAAAGGGCAGCTTGTAGAATCTCTAGGAAAAGGGCAGCGTGTAGAGATTAAGGTTAATGAACTGACTATCCTGGGCGATTCAGATCCGGAGAAGTATCCATTACAACCGAAAAAGCACAGTTTAGAATTTTTGCGGGAAATAGCGCATCTGCGCTTTCGTACAGGTACTTTTAGTGCCATCTTTAAAATCCGTAATGCACTAGCCTTTGCCGTCCATACATTCTTCAACGAGCGAGACTTCGTATATATGCATACACCTATTATTACAGGCTCTGATGCGGAGGGTGCCGGCGAGATGTTCCAAGTAACAACGTTGGATTTAAACAATCCACCCCGCACCGATTCGGGCGAGATAGACTTTAAAGAAGATTTTTTCGGTAAACCGACAAACTTGACTGTTTCGGGCCAATTAGAAGGTGAGCTTGCAGCAATGGCATTGGGCAACATTTATACATTCGGCCCTACGTTTCGGGCAGAAAACTCCAATACAACACGTCACCTAGCCGAGTTTTGGATGATAGAGCCCGAGATGGCCTTCTATGAGCTCGATGATAACATGGATTTAGCAGAGGATTTATTGAAATACGTCATCAAATATGCGCTAGATACCTGTCCAGAAGAAATCGAGCTATTAAACAACCGGGTACTGGAAGAAGAGAAATCAAAACCGCAGAACCAGCGTTCTGAAATGAGCTTGATTGAAAAATTGAACTTCGTTATCGAAAACGATTTTGAACGTGTAACGTATACAGAAGCTATTGAAATCCTAAAACGAAGCAAGCCCAATCAGAAGAAGCAATTCAAATACCTTATCGAAGAATGGGGTGCGGACTTGCAATCGGAGCACGAGCGCTATCTCGTAGAAAAGCACTACAAAAAACCGGTGATTCTTACGGACTACCCACGCGAAATCAAATCGTTTTACATGAAACAAAATGAACCCGATGCACATGGTCGTCATACGGTACGTGCCATGGATATTTTGTTTCCGGGAATCGGTGAAATGGTGGGCGGTTCACAACGGGAAGAAAATCTAGACAAGCTGCTCACACGCATGGCAGAAGTTGGTATCCCCGAAGAAGAAATGGATTGGTTTTTAGACACACGTCGTTTTGGATCTGCCCCACATTCGGGTTTTGGTGTAGGTTTTGAACGTTTGGTATTATTTGTAACCGGGATGACCAACATACGAGATGTTATTCCGTTTCCAAGAACACCAAAAAATGCAGAATTTTAATAAAAGGATAAAACCGCTGAACTTTTTCAACTTTCAGCGGTTTTATTTTTAGCGTCTTATTTATTTTATCAAATGCTTTTAAGAATACACGAAGAAAATCCGAATCCGAAATTTATCGAGCAAGCTGTAGATATCCTTAAAAAAGGAGGAGTCATCATCTACCCTACGGATACGGTATATGGTATCGGTTGTGATATCACAAATCAGAAAGCGATCGAACGCGTATGCAAGATAAGAGGCCTTAAGCCTGAAAAATCTAATTTATCTTTTATATGCTACGATTTGACCGATATCTCCCAATACACCAAACCTTTTGATACGGTGGTATTTCGTGTACTAAAAAAGGCCCTACCCGGTCCGTTTACTTTTATTTTTAACGCAAGCGGACAAGTTCCTAAACTGCTAAGCACCAAAAAGAAAACGGTGGGTATTCGTGTTCCCGATAATAATATTGTACGGGAAATCGTCAAAGAACTCGGTAATCCGATTGTTACCTCTTCTATTCGTGATGAAGATGACATCATTGAGTATTCTACCGATCCTGAGCTCATTCACGAAAAGTATGAAGAGCTCGTTGATCTAGTGATTGATGGCGGATACGGCGATAATGTTGCCTCTACAGTTGTTGATGTAACGTCTGGCGATTTTGAAATTATACGGGAAGGAAAAGGAAATTTGGACGAGTATTTATAAAATAATAAATTCTTCAACGACCACGTGTCCGACGTATTCGTTCACACGACCTATGATCTGACGGCGCATCATCGCCAGTTCATTCTTGATCACCGCTGATTCAACCTTAACAAACAATTTTTTATCGCGAATATAAATCTGCTGCGTACGATTGGCAATAGCTTTTCCGATAATATCCGGCCAAGCATTCACGATTGACGACTCATCATACTTAGAGCGTAGCCGATAAGTCTCAATCCACTTCTCGATAACCTCTTTAATACCTACATCATCTTTCGTATGGATTTCATCCAGTTTTTTCTTATACATTTATAGCGCCCCCTTTCACTTCAAAAATACGAATTGGTTGCGCTATTTCATCAAAAATATCTTTTATTCTTCCTGCATCTGTATCCGTAATAAATATCTGTCCAAATTCATCCTCTGAAACGAGCTGCATCAATTTTTTTGTCCGTCTGTCGTCCAATTTGTCAAAAATATCATCCAATAACAGCAGCGGCTTATCCTTTTTCTTATTCCTAAGGAAACTGTATTGTGCTAACTTTAATGCTATCAAAAACGATTTTTGCTGCCCCTGTGAACCAAACTTCTTTAAGGGCATCTCCTCATGAATAGTGAACAAAAGATCGTCTTTATGGATCCCTTGTGAGGTTCGCTCTAATACACGGTCTTTCTCTAAACTATTTCGTAACAAGGATTCAAAATCAGCCTTCATTAATGGCGATTCATAAACTAACGCAACTTTCTCTGCCCCTTCTGTTAAGAAGGCATAATATCGTTCGAATTCGGGATGAAATTCATCCATAAACTGCTTTCTTCTTTCGAATATTAGCTCCCCTACTTCGGTTAGTTGGAGATTCAAAACCTCCAATACACCCAAATCCAACATCCCTTTTTCCCTTACCTGTTTAAGCAATATATTGCGTTGCAAAAGAATTTTATTGTATTGGATAAGGATATCGAGGTAATGGTTGTCGGTTTGGGAGATAACATTGTCCATGAATTTACGTCGTTCTTCACTTCCTTCTGTTACGATAACCGTGTCATTAGGAGAGATCATGACCAACGGGAATAAACCGATATGGTCTGCTAGACGTTGGTAATCCTTTTTATTACGTCTGAACTGCTTTTTCTGATTTCTTTTTAGACTACAAGAAATGACGTCCGGCACCTGATCACGCTCGAACTCACCCTGCACAATAAACCAGTCAAAACCTTTTTTTATATGCTGTGAATCTATCGGATTGAAATAGGACTTGCATAAAGCAAGATAATGGATGGCATCCAATAAGTTGGTTTTTCCCGTACCATTTGCCCCAGCAAAGGCATTGATCTGGGGCAGAAACTCCAAAGAGGATTCCGTATAATTCTTAAAATTGAAAACAGAAAGTTGTTTCAACCACATTTGGAAATGTTCAGATATTATCTAATTTCCTCAAAATCGATAAATTCACCCGCAGTCTGTGTTCCCTTCTTTGCTTTCGCATCTTCTTGCGGAACATAGTCTACACGTACCTCTCCCTCCTTTTTGGGTGGCGTTTGTTGTTTAAATTGATCAAAGGGATTCCCTCCAGTCGTATAATATGTCCTGCTGCCTCCTGCAGACTGCTGTTGCTGGGCTTTATGCATAAGGCGCTCTGTCATTTTGCGCAGGGCAAAAGGCATCAGCAGGCGAAACAAATATTTCAATCCATAAAAAACCAGCAAAAATATAGCGAGTATTTTAAGTAGTTCCATTCTTTTTTACGTTTTCATCAAATTTAGTAATTTAATTCTTTTTTCACCGTCAACAGAATGTCAGCATCAAAATCGTTAACAAAATTTAAGTATTTAGCTTTCGCTTTGCTTCCATAACCGCCCGTGCCAGCTCTTCTGCTTTATGCGAACCAATAATATACCTTAATCCTTCTTTATCCGTCAGCCAAACGGCATCTTTACCTCCCGAATAAAAACGAATTTTCCCCCCTTTGTGCAAATTATAAACCGGGTTATTGAAAATAAAAGAACTATAGGGTTTCAATTCTACTTTCGCGATATTATAGAGATCAATTTTAACCAGTTTAGACGACCACAGTCCACTCAAAATTAGAAACTTCCCTTCTACGGTTGTTTTATAATGCACCATGTAAATCATGATGATCGAGACGATAATCACGCCTGTACCGACAATAAAAAATAATTGTCTGGAAGGTAGATTCTCTATATTTAAATAATAGGCGACAAAACAAAATAAAGCCAAAATCATCCGTACACTAATCCACGTAGCATCCCGCCCCAAATATTGCTTTTCCTGAAAAAGAGATTGTTCGCTCATAGCTTTTATTTACAAACTAATGTAAAGACTTTTTTTGTACTTTTCGTTATCCTATACCGATTATCTGCACGATAATCCACAATCCACACAATGTCCCCATTTCCATTAATTAAAATAGGAATTGTTTGCTTTTCGTATCGTCCTATTTTCTTTTGTACAAAGTAATCGCTAAGTTTTTTCCGTTTTCCGCCCATACCTATTGGATAAAAATAATCTCCCTCTTCCCAAAAACGTAATCTCAACGGAAACTTTAACCTATCAAAATCTACTTGTAGTACATTTTCTGATGGACGTATAGCCGTATCTTCTACTATTGATCCTTCAAACAGCTTACCTCCAAAAGAAAAAACGGAACTATCGTCTGGTATTTCTAACGTATTGTGCGGATAAAACTCATCTACCTTCACTTTCAACCAAAGGTCGTCTCTATCCAACAACAATTCATAATGTGATGCGTGGAAAATTTTACCCGACTCGCTGTACCAATTTGCTTGCACATCAGCCAAAATATTTTTGGAAAAACCATATGGTTTAAACAATTCGAATAATAAGGGCAGACGATGAAGATAAGGCTGCAATTTTAATTTGCTAATTCGGATCAAGTTACCTTCCGTTACAAACAATTCCGCTCGGATCGGGAAAATAAACGATTGGAGCAGATCGTGTGCTTCTTGAAAATGAACAATGTTCTCCTGCATGATAGTGTCAAATTCCGGACTAATTTCCCGAAACTTGGGCATAATTTCCAAGCGGACTTTGTTTCTTGCATATTTTGTAGAGAAATTAGATTGGTCATCCCGAAAAGGAATCTGTAATTGCTGTATACAGGCCGTAATTTCTGCCGATGATAAAAACAATAGCGGCCTAATTATTTTTCCTCTTTTAGGAAGGATGCCCTGCAAGCCCTGCAATCCTGTTCCTCGCGTCAGGTTAAGCAACACAGTTTCGATATGGTCGTCTTGATGTTGTGCGATAGCGACCCATTGTGTATTTTGTTGTATACGTAGTTCTTCAAACCAAGCATAGCGCAATTCGCGGGCTGCCATTTGGGTAGATAGACCATATTCCTGTGCATAGTCGTTGGTTTGGAAATGCCGGACAAAACAAGGTACGTTATGCTGCTCTGCAAACTCCCTTACCAACTGCTCATCTAAATCAGCATCTCGCCCGCGCAAATGAAAATTACAATGTGCGATTATACAGGAATAGCCACTTCTTAAAAAAAGGTGCGTCATCAACATCGAATCACGCCCACCGCTAACCGCCAGCAACACGTTATCATCCACACTTATATCCAGTGTTTCTTGCATGTATCTTTGAAAACGGTGAACCAAATCCATATGTCAAAGTTAAGAGATGTTTTTCTTAAACAACTTTTTTTAGAAAAAAGTTGTGCAAAAAAGCGTCCTTCGAATCTTTGAGGAGAGAGGATAGTACTAAGGATAAATTTCTACATGCCTCAAAAATTTGATGCGTCCCTCTGCCCCGCACTTATCCCGCATCGAGAATAGTACGCATGGACATCAGAGGCTAATAAGGGATAATACAATTGCATGACCCCTCCGTTAACACTGAAATGCCGCATCCGAATGTTCTACAACTGCACAAACTCATCCTTAGTACGATCCCAAATGTAAAACATTCGAAGCGGCGAGGTTTTTGCTTCTTTTTCACGGGGAAAAAGAAGATAATTACCTATTTTTGCCTTCGTGAAATACTGTTTTACACTTATTTTAAACCTCCTCTGGCTGACATCATTGTTTGCTCAGGAAGAACTACGCCTTATCTCTTCGAGGTACAGTACGATTATCGATCAACAAGGGTTCAGCAGTATTCAACCCGTCTATGCACACAAAGGAAATACGCTATCCGCAGACAGTGGTATTATCTACGAAGATGAGGTTGGCCGACAATTCTTTGAAGCGTTTGGGAACGTCGTGATTACGCAGCCATCCGGAACGATTATCTATTCTGACCGGCTACATTATGATGCCGCTCCGCAGATTGCGACGCTGACAAACAATGTCCGCATGGTCGATGCCAATTCGGTATTGACGACGAATCATCTCATCTATAAGATGCGCGATAAAATAGGCAACTATACCGGGGGAGGAAGAATTATTTCTAAAGGAGATACCATTACGTCGCGAACGGCTTATTACTTCGAAAATACAGAAGATGCTTATTTTCGAAATCAGGTTGTTGTACGGACACCTGATGTAAAGATTTATACGGATACCATGCGCTACAATTCTAATCAGCGCATGACCTATTTCTTTGGACCAACGAATATCAAAGGAAATAGCGGCGAAAACCTATATACCGAGAAAGGAAACTATAACACAGAGACGGGTGTTGCTAATTTCTCGAAAAACAATCTATACACCGAAGGAACACGTTTTTTAAAGGGCGACAGTCTTTACTACGATAGAGCAACGGGTGTGGGAAAAGCGTATAGAAACGTTGTATTTGTCGACACCTTGGATAAATTCTATGCGTATGGTGGCTACGGTTTATATGATCAAGCGGACGAATCTATTACCATGACAGACAAACCATTAATCACGATGGTGGTGGAAAATGATTCTACTCGTTCTGCACCAGCGGATAGTGCCGCCATAACGTCTGTGGATTCTATGGAGACAGATTCCATAGACATAAAGAAGGATACCGTAGCACAAGCGGAGATAACGCAAATAGAGGAACCCGATGTAACTACTGACAACGAGATCATTACCGTAACGGATTCCACACAAATGACTCTCCCCCGTGATACCGCAAAGGTAGATTCCGTTTATATGACTGCCGATACACTCTATTCGCGCATGATTATGCTACGTGATTACAAAGCATTAGATTTTAAACTGGACCGAAGTGGTGGAGAAATTGAGACCGACGAGGACGTTGATTACGGAGACGAGGGCGACTATGGATCGGATAATACGGACATAGAAACAGAAAATCTGACCCCTTTATCCGATTCTGTTAAAACGGCTATCGATAGTGTTTCGATGGACAGTATTTCTGTTGATGGGATCATAGACAGTATCCCCATAGATAGCACAGCGATTCATGTGGAGATGGATAGCGTAAAGACTATCGTGACGGAAAAAGCGGACGAAAAATTAACCATAGAGAAGCCGCAAGAAATCAAAAAAGTCGTTCCAGTGGACGCCGCTAAACGAGCAACAGTTATTAAGGAGGCGGCT
Source organism: Sphingobacterium corticibacterium (assembly GCF_004208525.1). Lineage (GTDB taxonomy): Bacteria > Bacteroidota > Bacteroidia > Sphingobacteriales > Sphingobacteriaceae > Sphingobacterium > Sphingobacterium corticibacterium. Next base: position 471,598 of record NZ_SGIT01000002.1, read on the forward strand.
AGAGCGGACATCTCTAGAAGCATGCGACAGGATTCGATATTACGGCAACAAGCGGTGATTCCAGAAGAAGCCACAGCGGACAGCCTAATTAATCAAGCGATAGCTACGGCTCAAACGCCCGATACTACGTTCAAAGATACGAGTGACGAAGCTTATCTTGATACCGCTCGAACACGGATTGTCAAGGCTTATTACAATGTCCGGATGTTCAAATCTGATTTGCAGGCGGTGGCTGATTCTGTTTATTACGGTATGGCTGACTCCATGTTTCGATTTATGGGGAGGCCTATGATCTGGGCGGAAGGATCGCAAATTTCGTCCGACACCATCTACATGCAGATTCAGAACCAGCGCATGGATAACGCCTTACTAATTAACAACGCTTTTATGGTAAACGCGGTGCTGGACACGGTCAAGTTCAATCAGCTCAAAGGTCGAAAGATTACCGCTTTCTTTGCCAATAACTCTATTGACCGAATGTATGTAGACGGAAATGCAGAGAATTTAAGCTTTGCCACGAATGATAAAACCCACCGGATAACGGAGATGTTCCACGACCGAGGTGCGCGTATTAAAATCAAAATGGAGGGCAAAAAAATCATTGACTACATTACGATACGAAAAGTAGACCAAAAGCTTTATCCTTTTAAGCAAGTGACACAAGAAAATGAAGTCTTACCTGGATTCGTCTGGCGACCACAAGACCGGCCCAAATCGAAAGAGGATATGATGAACCGGAAACGAGAGGTGGAAAAACCGGAAGCTCCTGCAGGAGGGCCTCAGGATGAAAGTTCGCTTGAAACACCGGGTGACGTGGTGGAACCCGAGGAACTGACGGAAACTGTGGAAGAAGCATCACCGTCGAAGGAGCAAAAGGAAGCGCCAACCCAAAAAGAGGAGAAAGAAGAAACGCCACCAGTCTTTAGAAACGAAGAAGAAGCTTCGCAGTCACCATCGACAGAAGAAGAAGGTGAAACGGAAGTAGAATAGGGAGTTGTTTAAAAATGCTTTTAGGTGTCCTGTTTGCATTTTGCACAACAACATGAGCATGGCGACAGCGTACTTTGACCAATCGCCGGGCAACATGACCAGCATCACAGACAACACGATCAGCCTGACAGACAACATGACCAACATCACCGACAACATCACCAGCATTACAGACAACTTTACGAGCTTGATGGGCATCAGCATTCCATTGAGGTAGCTCAAAGCGACAAAGAGAGGTGGATAACCGTCAAACTCGGGGTTCCCCATCAATATCTCCTCCTTCTATACGCTCTTGTCAGGCAACAATACCAGCTTGCGCCCCCTAAAGATCTTTTATCCACAGCACTACGCTGCGTCGAGGGGGGATAAGATCGTTTCGAGGCAGGGATGTGCGTGTAAGTAGGATAACCCTGCCACACACATGACTGTACACAATACATTGAGGATGCTAAGTGACGTATATACTGCCCTCAATGGCGCGAAGACCAACGACAAAAAAGCTTAGTCGACCATACACATCGTCAAATACCCCCGCAAGATGTCCAAGAAGCCCGGCGCCAAGCGAAAATACTACGACGACAAGGCCAAGTAGTCCCTCAAAACAACAAGAAATAGGTTTTCTAAAAAGGTCGTCGAGCACTGAAAAAACTTGCTATTCCCCCCTTATCAGCGATTATCTTCTTTCAAAAACGCCGCTAATTTCCCAACCGCAATCGCCCGATGGCTAATTTGATTTTTCTCTTCGGGGCTCATCTCCGCAAACGTTTTATCATACCCTTCGGGGATAAAAATAGGATCATAACCAAACCCACCCGAACCTCGGCGTTCATGAATGATGCGTCCCTCGATACTTCCCTCAAAGAAATATTGCTGTTGGTCTAGAAAAAGCGAAATTACCGTTCGAAAACGTGCCGTCCGTTTCGGATTATCCCCTAACCTAGATAATACCAGATCAATATTTTTTTCCATATCACGTGAACCGGAATAGCGGGCGGAATAAACACCCGGCTCTCCGTTAAGGGCATCTATCTCCAACCCAGAGTCGTCGCCGAAACAATCCAGCCCGTATTTATGGAAAAGATAGTCCGTTTTCTGTTTTGCATTCTCCTCAAAGGTCACACCGGTTTCGGGAATATCATCCGAACAACCAATATCCGTTAAAGATTTTATACTGAATTTATCCCCAATAATAGCTTGTACTTCTTCAAGCTTATGGGTGTTGTTCGTTGCAAATACTAATGCCATGTTTTTGTTGTTAGACAAGGTTAAGAGGTTAGGATTTTTTAACTCCTTACGTCCCAATAAACACTTTAAACTCATTCCAGAATAGCCTTTTCTTTTGCATGTCAGCAAACATTTCCTCGAAGCTAAAGGTATTGAAGACCGTTGCTACACGACCTTTCATATAGGAGTTATGTGCAATTTCGGGAAGCTTGAGTGAGATAGGTTCTACACCAAGCAAGGTAATCTTAGTTGGTTGAAAAAACTGCATGATCCGCTTGAAATCATTGGGATTATGCGAATTTGCAAGGTTGACGACCGCAACATTTTCAAACGACAGATTAAGCGCGCCCAACGTTTTTACAAAAGCATCCTGGGCCTGTGGTGAAAAATACGGAAAATCGGGGTAACGTAAGATAAAGAGGACACCTGTAGATTTATCGCCTTGATATATAAATTCTTCTGCTTCTTTTCCACTTGCATCATCCTTTATATTGCCGACAGATGAAACCATTGCCTCCTCTTTCTCCTTCGGAAGGAAAAGAGTTTCCGATAGAAGAGCTTGAAGTGCAATGGGATTATCTGTTTTTAAATGACTCATAGGTTGGAAAGATCCACTAATGCCCTAAAATATAAGAGAAAATCAACGGTGCTACGATCGTCGCATCAGACTCCACCACAAACTTAGGTGTGTCTATATCTAATTTACCCCAAGTAATTTTCTCATTAGGGACAGCACCCGAATACGAGCCATAAGAGGTTGTTGAATCTGATATCTGGCAGAAATAAGACCAAAAAGGCACATCTTCCCATTCTAAATCTTGATACATCATCGGTACGACACAGATAGGAAAATCACCCGATATACCACCTGCAATCTGAAAGAATCCTACACCTTTACCTTCTGAATTGGCACGGTACCATTCTGTTAAATAGATCATATATTCAATACCCGACTTCACCGTACTAGCTTTTAAGTTACCTTTAATCACATTGGCCGCAAAGATATTTCCAGTTGTCGAATCTTCCCAACCGGGACATACGATCGGTAGATTTTTCTCTGCTGCTGCCACAATCCACGAATTCTTCGGATCAATTTCATAGTATTGCTCCAATACCCCCGAATTTACTACTTGGTACAAAAATTCGTGCGGTAGATAACGTTCACCTTTTTCTTCTGCGGCATGCCAAACATCTTCCAAGTGCTTCTGTAAACGACGAAAGGCTTCTTCTTCCGGAATACAGGTATCCGTTACGCGGTTATAATGTTGGTCTAACAATTCGCGCTCTTGCTCCGGCGTCAGATCACGATAATTGGGTACACGCTTATAATGTGAATGAGCCACCAGATTCATCACATCTTCCTCCAGATTCGCACCAGTACAAGAAATAATATGGACTTTATCTTGACGGATCATTTCCGCCAGTGAAATTCCTAATTCGGCTGTACTCATCGCACCGCCCAAAGAGATTAACATCTTTCCACCTTCCAATAGGTGCGTTTCGTATCCCTTCGCTGCATCTACCAAAGCAGCTGCATTGAAATGCAAGTAGTTTTTCTCGATGAATTGAGAAATAGGACCTTTTTGTGTACTCATAGTTTAAAATTTTCTATTCTACCAGCAAAGGTACATATTTTATAGTGATACTCGTGAAATCGGTTACTATCACTTCCGCTTCAATAGACGGCTAAAAACTATTCCAAAAAAAGCCAAAATTAAGATCAGAATAGAAAGTATAATAATTTCCTGTGTGCCTATTATCCAAGTAAGTATATGCATATTCAAAGATAGGATTTTCCGTAAAAATACCCAGTAGTGGGTATTTCAAGTTTTATTATCCCGTTGTAGGTTTGCAAGGGTAAAGATTTGTTGAAATATAAAGAAAGCTACTGAAAGAAAGCTACTGACAATCTAAGATTAAATATTATGAAGAAATTCCTTTTAAAAACAAGTTGGCTTGCGCTCTGCTTCTTGACCTTGGTTGCCTGTGAAAAGGACAACCCGGGTGCGGATGAGGACGAAACACCAACAATCGACGAGACCACTTCCCTCAGCAAGAAATCCGGGCTTCCCGGGCAGATTTTTGAATTGACAACAGCGAACAAAATAACCGGAGAGAACTACCTTCTCCGAATCGGCAGCGAGGAAGTACCTGCCTATAAAACAAGTAGTAACACGTTGGTTTTTTCCTTGCCTTATTTATCACCCGGAGACTATTTCATCGATCTCAACATCATCGATGTCTATTTAGGCCAGCTACCCATCAAGGTTGATCAGTACACCCCCATTGCCGACATTGACCAGACATACAACGAGATCATGGCCTGGGTGGAAGACAAAGACGCCCCGGTAGCCGACCAGCAAATCGAGAACCTGATCAACCTGCGCATTGAACAAGCATTTAGCAGACTGACCGACGACGAGAAAAAAGCACAGCTCTTTCAGGTAAAATCGTTCATGGAGCAGGTAGAGCATGAAACAGCCGCTCTAGAGAAAAGTCTCGCCGCAACAGCAGTGGACGGCCAGCTCAATGGCATTAAAAAAAAGAGCAGCGTCAGCCTGAAATCATCTTCTAGGCCTTACCGCAATGCAAGGATGCAGGAAATCAACCGCCACGCTGCCGATTTTCTTGCTGCCGGCATGACTATAGGAGCCATCGGAGCCGTCGGTGTTATCGCCTCCTGGGCTAGCGGTCCGGCAGCACCAGTTGTGGGGACATTCTATGCCCTCGTCATGGTTAAGCAGGTAGGCCGGATGCTCGGTATCATGTTGGATTCTGTCGTGGGTATGAAAAACGTTGTTGGCATAGCCATATCGGATGCCTTTTCTTTCCGGGCGCACCATGTCAGACAAAGTACATCACCTTCAGGTATCTCTACTATGAGCAATGGAAACAGCATCGTATTCATCAAGGATACCCCTCAGGAAGTTGACATCACCTTCACCTTTGGCAGTGTGGCCTTGGAGCTTGAATCGCTTGTACAGAGTGAATTCTTCGGTAAGTTCTTTGCTACCTACCACAAATTTATTGAGCTCTATACACCCCTGTATAACGGGCAGCAGAAAGTGCAGCAGCTTCTCCTGACAGAACAGCAGATATTTCCGCCACCATCAGACTTCATGCCTACGGACTTTGTACAGGAAGACTTATCCGTAGACGCCGAAGAGATCAGTATCACAAATATCTCCCCGACAGGGCTAGATATACAGATCGCACAGGGAGAAAACGGCATCCTTTTTACGACAAGCAGTGCAACTATCATCGATAGCGTCGATATTTCCTTCGATATAGTCTATACACAGGAAGAATTTGAGCATACCGTTACCCAAACCATAAACGCATCGTATGACGGACGGGAACAGGAGACTTACCGCCTCGAGGTTGCCTCCGGCAATGAACAAACCGGGCAGTATGGCAACAAGCTGAAAGAGGCATTAATGGTTAAAGTGACTAATCAAAAAGGCGAACCCATGGTCAATGCCAAAGTCAACTGGCGTATAGTCGGTGGCAATGGACAAGTGATACCTCACGCCGATACGACCGACAGAACCGGAACCGCATACGCCGACTGGACATTGGGCACATCTGGAAATCAGGAGGTCATTGCCGAACTGTTGGACAATCAGGGATCGGCTATCGCTGAGGTACGATTTATAGCAGTAATTGAGGAAAATGATCTCGCGGGGGTATGGGTTATGAGATCTGCCAGAAGATGGGGATGGACTTGGGGAGAGAATGAAGATGGTGTTCGCGAGCGAAAACCTTATGATGGCGTGGAAAATTCTAGCGGACTCTCGATTACTTTAAATGAAGATTATACTTGCATTGTTATCGATGAAGATGGAGCCCGTTCCCAGGGTATCTATTCGACCAATGGAAGTAAACTGATATTGATGAATACGGAATATACGTATTCTTTGACAGGGAATACGCTAAAAACCATGTTTCGTCATGCAGATGCTTATGGCGAACATAACTCGGATACAACCTTTGAACGAATACGATAAAATAACCATATATAATGACTAAACAATTATTTATTGCCATACTTGTAGCATTAGCACTGCTTCCGATCGAAGCTGGTGCTCAAACCCTACCTTCCAACGAAGAAGCCGAAAAAAACATCGTCAAATTCAACCTGCTCACCTTGCTGGGTGGAAAGTTTGCTTTCGAATACGAGCGACTGTTAACCGACCACATCACGGTTGGTGCTACATTAAACTTACGACCAGAAAAAGGGATTCCCTTTAGTTCTACCGTAAAAAACATCGTAGATGATGATGAACTGAATAACCTCATCGATAACTTTAAGAGTTCCAATTTTTCCATCACGCCAGAGGCTCGTTTTTACACTTCCAAAAGAGGACCTTTCCGCGGATTCTATATTGCACCCTACGTCAAATACGCCAGTTATGGAACTTCACTGCCCTTCGATTTTGAGGTCGACATAGAAGATGGAGGAACTGACGTATACAGCCGGACAGAGACCATCCCGTTAAAAGGAAGTATTCAAGCTTTTACCGCGGGATTCTCCCTGGGCACCCATTTTAAGCTATCCCGCAATATCTATCTGGATTGGCGCATATTCGGACCGGGCTATGGTACAAGCAAAGGGAGCGTCAAGGGGAATATGTCATTGGACACTGAAGAACAACAGGAGTTACGCGAAAGTTTAGCAGATCTAAAGACCGATTTAGAAGACTTGCCCATAGGCATTAAGATCGACTATGATGTACGTGAGGATGGTGCGGACATTCATATTTTACGAAGCCCGTGGGCTAGTATCCGAACAGGCCTGTCCATAGGATATCGTTTTTAAACAAAAAAATAAACATATATAATATTAACCCTTAAAATAAAGCAAGATGAAATTCACTTTTTTCACCAGATTACTGTTCATCATAACAACCTTTTCCTTGATATCAATTTCCTGTTCAAAAGATGGAGATGACGATGGCGACATAACTGACCCAACAGAAGAACAACTACCTACCAACAAGCAGGATGCCGAAACGAAAATCCAAGGCAAGTGGGATGTTAATGCCTCTGGTGAAATACGTAGCGTGGAATTCCTTGATGGAGACACCTACGTATTGGAAGTAACCAGTTCCTCATCATTAGCATCACGCAAAGCTATGCTGTCCGCCCGCGCCACACTTTTCAGCGTCACCGGTGGATTTAAATCCGAAACAGGAGGAAACAGCTCTACCCAGAAAATATACGGCAAATTCAGCGTCAGCACAGACGGTAAGACAATTACTTTAGACGATATCGCGCGTATCACCATCAGCGGCATCTCGGAAAAGAGTTTTTCATTTACCATCACCTTTACCGAAAACAACCGTGAACAAAGCGTGTCCGCGACCATCGTCGCACCTGTAGCTACCTCGCAAAAGACGCAATTACTAGTCGGCAACTGGGGGTTCTCAAGCTGGATGTACTATGAACCAGCGGACGTACGGGTTTTAGAAAGCAAAGGGTTCAAACCGCAAGATGAAGGATTTACATTTACCGCAACGGGAACGATGATCATGCGGTATATAAATTTTGAGCAAAGCAGTTCCGACGATCCCGAAACCGGCCTGCCCAGCGAAGTGATTACGAACATAAGTCTGGACGCCGACGTTTACTCCTGGGAATGGAAAGACAGCCAGCAAACGGTTGTTAAGGTAAGCAGGAATGGAGAGACGTTCGAAATAACGATCGAGAATTTGACACAATCACGTCTGACCGCACGTCTTGACAACGACAATAATTGGGTATTGGAATCATTGTAAAGGTAATACCAAACCATTCAATAACATAAAAATAAAAAAATGAAAAAAAATCCTATTGTATACCTCGGCCTCGCCTTGCTGCTTGCAGCAAGCTCCTGTAAGACACCCCATGTACAACGTATGTCCGAAAATTCGGTAACCGATCTCAGCGGACGATGGAATGAAACAGATTCCAGAATCACGGCTGAAGAAATATCGGCAGAATTGGCATCCCACCCTTGGTACAACACCTTCTCGTCTACCAACCAAGGGAAGAAACCCGTCATCATCGTCGGTATGATCACCAATAAATCGCACGAACATATCCCTACAGAAACGTTCTCCCTAGATATCGAAAAAAGCATGATCAATTCCGGAAGAATCTCCGTGGTACAAGGTGGAGGCAAACGGGAAGAGATACGTGCTGAACGTGCAGATCAGCAGAACTATTCCTCAGAAGCAACTATGAAGAGTTTCGGCCTAGAGAAAGGTGCTGATTTTATGCTGCAGGGAACCATCAATTCAATCGTAGATCAATATGGAAAAGAGAAGACAATTTACTACCAGATTAACTTAGAGCTTACCCATTTGGAGAGCAACGAGAAGGTGTGGATCGGCGACAAGAAAATCAAAAAATACCTCGGCAACAAACGCATGCGGTAAGACAATTATACACCACCATACCCGTTCAGTAACAGCTTTCTAGGAGCTGTATGGTGGTGTATTGCCCTAACTTTAATCTAAAATGGATATGAAAAAATTATTGACCCCCACCCTTTCACTACTGACCGCACTTGTCCTCGCTTCTTCCTGTGCCACTACAGGAAGATATCAGGATAAAGCCAACGAAGTATTTGAAAATATCGAGTTTGCTGATTTTGATCAGGCGTCGGCTAGGATCGATCAGATCAGTTTCTACCAAAAAGACCGCAACAGGCTGCTATATCTGCTGGAAAAAGCAAAGGTCGAGCACATGCGCGGAAATTACCGGAGCAGCAACAGCTATTTCGAACAGGCCTATATCCTTCTGGATGATGGCATCAAAAATTCCGTAGGCCAGATTGCCCTTTCCAATCTTTCCAACCCCATGATGACCAAATACAAGGGGGAAGATTTTGAAAAGGTCATGCTCCACTATTACAAGGCGTTGAATTATTACTATCTGGGCATTCCCGATACCGCACTGATCGAAGCACGGCGCATCAACATCAAACTCAATGAACTGAATGACCGTTATGAAGACCATAAAAACAAATATCAGTATGATGCCTTTGCGCAGGTCCTGCAGGCCAGTATCTACGAGTCTACCGGGCAGCTGAACGATGCCTTCATTGCCTACCGGAATGCAGAAAAAGTCTATGATGACCATGACGGCGTCTACCTCGATGTATCCATGCCCGAGCAGCTGAAAAAAGATCTGCTGCGCACCACAAAAGCACTCGGCTTTGGTGAAGAATATGCACATTACAAAAAGAAATACGCGGATGTCCCGGAAGATGAACATACCGCCGCGGCCATTGTCTTCTGGGAAAACGGAACCGGCCCTAAAAAGAGCCAGATGATGATGACGGCCAACAGCTTCGAAGGCGTGTTCGTCGGAACATATAGCGATGACCAAACGCAGATTGTTATCCCCATCCCCGCTGGTGTTAATATAGGCTTCAATGCTGTAGCATTCCCCGAATACATCAGCGGAAAGAACTACTTCCACCGCGCCAGTGTAACGATTGACGGACAGCCGAAATACTTTGAACTGGCAGAGGATTTCAATGCTATCGCCAAACAGTCCTTAAAAGATCGTGCTATGCGCGAAGTCGTTCAAACGGTAGCACGGTTAGCGACAAAAAAAGCCGCTAGCAAAGGACTGAAGATGCTGGCCAATCATTATGGGGGAGGCTTAGCCGGCGACATCGTCGGTACCGCCACGGATATTGCCGGAGCTGCTATCGAAAAGGCCGATACCCGAAACTGGCAGAGCCTGCCTTCGCAGATCAGCTATGTACGCGTCCCCCTGCCCAACGAGGGAGAGCAGAAAGTAGTGATGACGAAATATGCCGAAAATGGCAATGTAGCTGATACACTGACGTTGAAAGCTGGGAAGAACAGCCACTTGATCAGCCTCTTTGATATGTCCAATTCCGGGTATTACGGGCAACAGGCTGTTGCATCCGCAAACGCTCCGGTCAATGATTATGCAATAGCAGGAGCTGAACAGACGATAGCAACTATAACTAGTAGACAAGACCCCATCGCAGCCCCCAAGGTAAAAGAACCGAAAATGATCCCCGATGATGTGATAGATTATACAAGTTTCGGTATCGCCGCATCGATTGGCTCAGGATCGTTTGCCGAGGAAGGAGCAATCGCCGACGCGCTGGAATTCATCGGAAAAACAACCTGGCAAGCTGAAGCACTATTAGGATTTAACAAAGGGACAAAACGATCTGTTTTTGGTGTATCGTTAGGTATTGCCAATTACGTTGACCCTTGGAGCTTTGATGAAGAAGCACCGGATAAAACCACCGATTTAAGCCTCGGGCTTCTCGGCAAGTTCTATGTTGCACCTACCAAAGGATATTACTTGACCGGATTCAATTTCTTTTTTCAGCCGTCAGTCCGCTACAGTATCTCCAACAACCTCAAGTATTCGTTCGAAGATTATGATGATTATGGATACACTACGGAAACATACGAACACAGCAAGCCTTTTGACATTGGCATCAAGACGGGGGTCGGATACACCTTCCCGATGAGCCCGGATAAAATGAGCAGATTGGGTATATCCATTTTCGGAGACGCCGGATTTTTAGAAAGAAGTGACTGGGGCAATAAAACGGGATTCTTTGGCCTTCAACTTTCTTATGATTTTGGAATAAAATAAGCATATATGAAAACATTACTGACGTTATATATGATCATCTGCTCACTTAACAGTACCGTACAAGCGGAATGGAGCAACTGGAAGAAAAGCCCCTGTTATGACAAGGTCGAATATCGATATAGATATATACGTACACATGGCACTCGTCAGATTTTCGAAATACAATTCAAAAATCGATATGAGCGAACGATTTACTTCGATTATGCGTTGGCAGGTTCCAAACAGGACGAAGACATGCATCACGCCCGGCGAACAAGCTTACCGGCCAATCGAGCATCAAAACCCGTCCAGCTGTTTAGTAATTCAGAAGAGTTTCTCATAGAGGTCGGGCGACTGAACTTCTCTCCTTACGACACGGAATATGAAGAATGTGATCCGGAAGCAACATAAACGATCATCCTATCTAAATGTGAAAGCGAGCTGTCCAACCTAATATAACAGACCTGACAGAAAGCTAGTTAAGCATTAAACTTGCTCTCCGGACGGCGTGGAGAATGGGAGTATTATAAAATAACCGACAACAAGTAACTACATTTTCCATAACTTTATAGTTCTATCTAACTATAAAGTTATGGAAATTCTCAGCTTCAATAAAGCAAAGGAGATATGGCAACGTATAGTAAAGTCTGATGATGACGAGGGGTTTGTCTTTGAACTGGAAATGCATCGCCGGTTATTGGATCTTTTCCACGTAGGTCCGCATTATTACTATATATTTAACTGTGGAACCGGTGAATTTGAGGTTTTAGATGAACGTGCATCGAAAGTGACCGGGTACCCGTTAGATTCCCTTTCTCCAAGATTTTTAGTGGACAGGCTGCATCCGGAAGATGTTTCCTACTTTTTAAATTTTGAAAATACCATTACGGATTTCTACTTCAACTTACCTGTCGAAAAGATACTGCATTATAAAACTTCCTACGACATCCGTTTTCGCGCGAGTAACGGCAAATATATGCGTATGTTACAACAAGTCACACCTATTCAAACAAGTGAAACGGGTTCTATTTTCCGTACGCTTGGTGTGCATACCGACATCTCCCATATGAAACAGGAAGGTAAGCCCGTGCTAAATATCATAGGGCTAAACGATGAACCTTCTTATTATAATGTACAGTCGAATGTTGTTTTTGAACCTGTAAAACCAATCCTAACCAAACGCGAACAAGAAGTCTTAAATTTAATCATCGAGGGAAAAATGTCAACAGAAATTGCCGATTCGCTTTATATCAGTGCCGAAACCGTAAAAACGCATAGGAAGAATATATTACGCAAAAGTGGAAGTAAGAACATTGCTGAGCTGGTATTACTGGCGGTGGATAAAGGATGGTTATAGCTGGTTACGCTCCCTAGTATATTAGAAAATACCCACTAGTGGGTATTTTCTTGCTGACGAAAAGCCTCTAATTTTAACCCTAAAAAAATAAACTGAGCAAGTCATGAAAAGAGTCTACATTATTATTGTCATGCTAACATTACTTGTTACAGCTTCCGGGATAATCTATAAACGTATACGATACGAGCAAAGCGGTTATATTGATGGGCGGGGAGCCGCACGGGCTATGTACGCCATCGAAGCAAACAACCACTTAGAAAAGCTCACGAAAAATATTCGATTTGCATACGACACCTCCATATTGCCCTCGGAAAGCTATGCCGCGCTGGACAGTGTTATTACTGTCATCAAAACATACGAAAAGGAAGGCTTTCGTTACATTTTCCACATACATAGCCACCAACAAAACCGCAACGATACACTAGAAACGGCCTATGCACAAGAGGTAGCATCATCCATCAAACAATATGTGGTGAACGCCGGTATTTCAAGCGATATCATCAAAGCGGTCGGTATTGGGCGGAAAAACCGTCTCTGCCTGGACGAAACCGAACCGGATTGCTTCCGTCAAAACAACCGATTGGAAATCCATGTTGATTAACTATATATGATCATGCACGCTATCTTACGCCCTATTTTCTTTCTTTGCTTATGCTTTCTAGCCGTGTCCTGCGGAATCACATCCAAAAGCCGGCTCCAACAGCTGCCCACTGCATTACCTCCGGCAAGTTATCCCAACACACACTGGCTTCCCACTATGGAACAAACCATAAAGCCCGATAAAAATGCGGTATATGCCAGCCTCCCCCTCCTTTGGTCTGCTTTGCAGGAACAACTTGGAAAAGCCATTCAGGCTAGCGAACGATCGCAGACTTTACAACAGCTTGCTCATGCCACGGTGGACAAAAACAGTGTCAATGAAAAACAATTTCAAACAGCTGTACACCGTGACGAAAACACCATATCCTTAACGGCAACGTTAGACGTCACGCTCCTGTTTGAACCGTATTTTGAACACATGGCTACCAGTGCCACGTTTAATGGTATACCGGTGAACTCATTCGGTATGAGCAAAAATTCCTTTGACCGTCTGCATAAGCAAATCGAAATCCACCGCTATCGCGACGATGATCATTTCATTATCGGTTTACTTCCAACCGACCGGAAACAACAGGTTTTAATCTACAGAACCGACAAGAAGTACCCGACATTGGCCGCTATGTATGTCGATCTTCAAGAAGAAATTCAGCACGGGCGGGCGGACATGACTGTTCCGGATCGTTTATGGCGTTATAGCTGGACACCTTATGACCGCGTGGTCATTCCTCGGGTAGCCTTGGGTGTTCAAGGGGAATATCCGCAGCTATCCGGCGGTGTGCTACAAAATGGAAATGAGCAGCTGACATTGGCTAATGTACAGCATAAAACAGCCTTTTTGCTGAACGAAACAGGCACCAAACTGGCAGTCGAAATGGACATTGGGGTGGATATAGATGGTCTGCCCCGAGGAGGCTCTAAACCGAAAAACATAATACTGGATAAGCCCTTTTATATCGTCGTCAAAAAACGGGACGATAATATTTCGCCATATCTGGTGCTATGGATCAGCAATACGGAGCTATTGGAGATAGATTAAAAGTATTATTAATCGGGTGCCGAAGAAGATAAAAGATTATTTTATTAACGTTTCATTTAGTTTGAACTCCAGAAATGTCCAGTTAAATAAAAGACCGTATCAATAAAATAGAGCATCCCATTTTGGGTAAGTACATTTTCATCGTGTAGGTCTTCTAATATAATCCCTAATTCAGCATTAAAATAGTCGTTATTACGGGTATTTGTAAAACCATTTTCTGTCAAAAAACGCCTTACATTCTCTAATTCTGTCGGAGCAGTTGCCTTCACAAAGGGCTGCTGAACAACAGCATATAGTATTCCTCGCTCTTTTACAAAGCCCAGAAGTTCATATGCCGTATCGGCAAAAAAATAGTTATGAAGAATAAGGTTCTTAAAATAATCTATCCAAGAGTTATAGTATATAGCATCGTTCAACTTAAAGACGTGTCTTTTATCTTTTAAGTACACTCTTTGTTCAGCGCCCTCGCTCACGTAGCATGAAAAATCTACATTTTCCATCCAAAGACCGTGTTGCGCACAAAACTTTTCTATATGCGTTTCTTCTTGTTTTTTGAGGTGCTTTTGGTCTTTAGATCTTTTGCTTGTTGACGTGCTTTCTCTAAGGTAACCGGCAATTGCTTGGATAATTGCTCCATACCTAACTTGACTCTTTCCTGAAATGATATCGAGTAATTCATCTTTCATTAAACCTTAACAACTATTACAAATATAATAAAAAATTCGATACTTGAAAAATACCTTTCATTGGGTATTTTAATAGATAATGGAAACCTTTAATTTTAGCCCAATTCAACAATTAGATTGAAAACAAAAGTGGATGACGATCCTTGTTTTGCTTTTGTATGGCATAAAACGAACCGAAAGAACATCACGATGGATAACAACAAACGCTTACTTTTAGAGCAACGACGCCAACAGCTACAGGTCGAGATAAAAGCGGAAACCTATATTGAACGCTATATAACACCTGTGCAGGAGATATTTGATTATTTACGCCAGCAAGAGGTTACATACCAGATCGCCGGAATCGTATATGTACCTGCAGAATATCTCCTTTATGTAGAACAGGCTATTACGAAGACACCCTACGATACCTATGGGTTCCAGTCCACCCATCTGCAAAAGCCCTATTTGGAACAGCTGATTGACACGATGTTCAATCGGTTCCCGTCTACCAACCCACTGCGGTATGTACCGGATCTACCGGAATATGCAAATTACAATGGCGTACGACCGGAAAACGGCTTCCGTGATGGATTACAGCAAGTAATGCAGGCACTCGGTCTACAAGACCAACAAGCATACATATATTACCTAAACTACGGGGTTGTACTGCAATTACCCCTTGCCGCGCTTTCCAACCACGAACACGAAGAACTGTTCAACGGCTGGCATGGTGAGGTCTTGATTTTCCCCATTGAGCTGGAGTGGCTGATCGTTTTTACATTGGAAGAAGAATGGTTAGGGGGTACTGGAGAATAGAGATTGGAAATTGGAAATTAGATAGGAGGATGAAAACGGACAAAAAATATAAAGCCCAAAATAGGAGAACTTCCGTTTGTATCGGGATATTATGCATGTTGTTAGCTATTCAAAGCTGCAAAAGAGAAGATATCCCTCCATTTACAATACATGTATATAATGCATACGATTTTGATATTACACTGTTTGGGTCGGCCAATCGATGTGATTACGGTGAAGATCGGGAGACAAACCCCTTGTGTAGGCTCCGGGCAGGCGAACAAAGAGCATACGAAACCTATGGCCCCGGTCGTCCTTTTACAATCACGACCTATAAAACGGGGACAAAACAGGAAGTGGGCTCTCTATATTATGTAGGTAAATCGGGCAAACATTATAGATGGGAGGTAGGTGAAGATAATCCCGTTGTAGAAATTCCAGAAAGAAGATAAAAAAATGATTTGTTCCATGTACACAAAGACGTCCTTGATTCTATTTTGGTTATTGTTGACCGTACTAGCTACACGCTGTCAATTGACCAGCGGAAATCAAATTGTTTATGCAGCAACACCAGACACCTCCGACCTTTACTTTACCCCCACTATGCAAGAGGTGCTTCCAGCAAATCAGAACGCTTTATACGCAGCTAGCTTCCCGTTCGCCTGGCAAACTATCCGCAAAGAACTTCGCTTATCGGATGACGTAAAAACGGAATCTAAAGACCTCCGTATGCTCGATGGCAGCGAAACGGTCAAAGACGCATTGAACGAAGACGGCATCAGCATGAAAACAGAGGCAGAAATCATCATCAATGATGGTGCTTCTCCTCCGGAAGAAACTCCAGTTCCCAAAAGACTCGTATTCGATAAGCCTTTCTACATCGTCATGAAGAAAACGGATAAGAAGAATCCGTACATGATACTGTATGTAGCCGATGCATCCCTATTAGAAAAAACAAATAATAAAACATGAACAATCCAATAACAAATACCTTATCCTGTTTTATACTCAGCCTGCTGAGCAGCATAAGCCTTGCCCAGCCGGCAAGCTCGCTGAAATCCTTTTTGGAAACGCGTTTGACCGAGTACATCGCCCCGTCAGATTTCGCGCAATATTTTCGCTTTGCCGACACAATGTTTCCCGATCGCTTTACGGTCATCCAGCAGAAAAACTCGATCTACACCGAGTACGACCTCAAACTGACACAAATCAAGACGATGGATATTATATCGCATGATACCGCTGTCGCCTTGGTACTGACTTTCCATACGCCGTTAACAGTTGTGCTGCGCGATGATATCCATGGTGAGGAAACCGGTACCGAAGAACGCCAAATACTAACCTTTCCGCTCGGGAGCTATCGAGAAGCCCTGCATGTACAGCGGGCATTACAGGACTCCGACAATAGACTCAACTTCCGTATTCGAAAACAAGAAGCGAACAAAAGCTATCCGGAGATGATGCCTATGCCGGAAATCAAAGCCCGTCCGGTTTGGCTGGGCAAATACCCGGTTACCGTGCAGCAGTATCGCACTTACTGCAAAACGCAACAAAAACCGATGCCCCCTGCTCCGCCCTGGGGCTGGCATGCCGACCATCCGATAGTAGGAATCACCTGGAAAGAAGCAAAAGACTATGTGCTGTGGCTGAGTAAGCAGACAGGACATGGGTATGATCTGCCGCCCAAGCATGTATGGCAGTATGCCGCATTGGACAACTTGGAGGAACGGGTGATCGATGAAGTCGCCTGGTGGGGTGAAAATGCAGCGGAAAGCACGCAAGCTGTCGGGCAAAAGCTACCGAATGGCTTTGGGCTTTACGATATGCAGGGCAACGTATGGGAATGGTTGGACGAACCAGAAGATAATAAACAGCGCACCGCGGCAGGAGGCAGCTGGGACAGTCATTTTGCGCAATGTCAGTGGAACAGTATCACACAATTGTATCCCAACGAACGGGATTTCAGTATAGGTTTCCGAGTCGTACAATACCAACGCTGAAAACATAAACCTCCGTAAAAGGGAGGTATATATATCCATTCCGGTTTATCAAAGAGACTTGCGCGTGTAACGGCATGTCAACAAGAATTTTCAAAATACCCATTACTGGGTATTCCATTGCTTGGCAATCACGTGTATCTTTACCATCTCATTACACGATAAAAACACATTATTAACATGAAGAAAAACTTACAATTATTGGTCATCTGTATATGTCTGTGTGGCATAGCACACGCCCAGCCCGGCAAAACAATGTACGGAATTAAAGGAGGTTTAAATCTCCCCAATATAAAAGGTCTGCATGAAGAATCCATGACATTGACTACATTTCATGGTGGTCTGTTTTACAATTTCGCGTTCGCCCCCCAATCGAGAGGTCGTGCACAGTTTGAGTTGTTGTATTCTGCGCACGGGGCAGATCTACGTGACGATAAGCAAGAGATACGGCTGAATTATCTTGCCCTCCCGATTTCCTTACAGCTCGGATTGGGAAGGAGCGACCGACCATTTTTGGATAACGTGTATCTAGAAGGCGGAATGCAGTTCGGTTATTTGGCCGCTGCTAAAATGAAAGATACAGAAACCAAAGAGAGCATAGACCTCCAAGATTATTACACCACTAAAAATCCAGATGCAAAATTATCTAAAATAGACGCTGCTGTTTTTGGCGGAATCGGCATTAATTTATCTTACACTTATCAAATCAGTTGTCGATATTTATATGGGCTAAATTCTTTTGTAAACTCTTCTAGTACGGAATACGATTTTTCCAATAGCGTATTTCAGTTATCAATGGCCTTTGCTTTTTAGATCATATTCCTGCTTATCTTGTAACGTAGAACAATGACGCGGAGTTGTTGGATATATTTTAAAATCCAAACTTAGATTGTATATTTGTTTGTTAAGGTTACAAATTCTTGGAAGATATGCCGTACAAAGAACGTGAAATAAACAAGCTATACTATACCATGGGTGAAGTGACCGCCATGTTTGGTGTAAACGCATCACAGATACGCTTTTATGAGCGGGAGTTTGATATTATACAACCCAAAAAGAACAAAAAGGGAAATCGCCTTTTCACGCAAGACGACATCGCTAATCTAAAAATTATCTTCAATCTGGTAAAAGATAAGGGATATACATTGCAGGGAGCAAGAGATTATATCCGCTCCAATAAAAATGAAGTAAAAGAGAACCAGCGGGTTATTGATTCGTTGGAACGATTAAAAAAGTTCTTATTAGAGGTTCGGGATAGCCTGTAAGTTTTACGAATTATCGTACGCCCAACTCAATTACTTCCAGGTTTTCTATTTTATCGCCGTTGATATCAAAACGCATTAACGTGCGTACCTTATGCCAGCCTTGTTTACCGGCGGCACCGGGGTTGAGGTGCAACAAACTCAGTTTTGGGTCAAACTGTACCTTTAGGATATGAGAATGTCCACAGATAAAAAGTTTCGGCGGATGAAGAACAATTTCCGGCTTTACCTGCACCGCGTATCGCCCCGGATAACCTCCGATATGCGTCATCCATACATCTACCTCTTCGCAATAGAAACGTTGATGCTCTGGGCATACTGCACGTACATCCTTTCCATCAATATTACCCCACACCCCCTTAAAAGGCTTAAAGGCGGCTAGTGTATCGACGATGGCGACCGATCCAAAATCTCCTGCATGCCATATCTCGTCACACCGTTCGAAATATTTAAAAACGGCATCATCTAAAAGACCGTGGGTATCCGATATAAGTCCAATTTTTGTCATGTCAGAATGCTAAAAAATAAGGCTTTAATAATGTTTTATAGTCGGCAGAATAAATACCTCTTTCTGCATAAATATGAAAAGCCTGTGTTTCCAAGAGTACTTCTTTCTTTCCAATCCCCCATATTTTCCGAATCGGCAATTCCTTCGAAAAAGACGATATGGCTATTTCATCCTGCACATACAGTTTATAGTCAGCAAGTATAGGCGCAATTTCTTCGTCTGCCAACGCGACCGGAATGATCAGTTTGAATTGCCCGTTATCTGTTAAGTAACGCGATACAAAAGACAACAGTTTTTCAAAAAACAATATGTCCGTATGTTTTGCTAGACGTTTTCGCGTATCGGGATTATGAAGTGAATTCGTATAAAACGGTGGATTCGATACGATCAAATCATAAGCTAATTCCGGTTGGAGATCAGCAAATGAACCTGGAAATACCTGCAGACGTTCTGCAAAATCTGATTTTTGAAAATTAATATTGGCTTGCTGACAAGCATCTTCTTCAATTTCGACAGCATCGATAAGGGCATGCGGATGACTTTGTGCGAGCATCAATGCAATAACACCAGTACCCGTTCCGACATCCAATATGCGTCTTGCTTCCGGAAAATTAGTTGAACTTCCCAACAATACACCATCCGTATTGATTTTCATCGCACAATTACCTTGATCTATCTCAAACTGTTTAAAACGAAAAATTGAACGCATACTGCAAAAGTAGCTTTTCTTATGCTCCTTTTTTAGAAAAAGGAGCGCAAACCGACTGAAAGGAGCTCATGAACACCAAAACAAACACTTGTTCATAAAATCGTCGCTTCAAATGTTTTACATCTGGGATGGTACTAAGGATGAATTGGTACAGTTGTAAAACATTTGGATGCGACATTCATGTTTAAGGATGGGACAATACAATTGTATGATAGGATAAACATAGGAGCTTTTTGTTTCTTTTTCGCGGAGAAAAAGAAAAATAAACAATTAATTCCGTACTTTGGTTTGCGATTTGTTGCACCATGGCTAAATTTTTAACATTTCTTCTGTTTATACAGCTTGCTTCCCTTCCCATGCATAGTTATGGGGAAGAATACCGGGTATCTAGAAGATGGCAAGATTGCGAACAGGTAACGAAAGTAGCTTTGGACAAGCTGGTTGATATTCTTCGCAAGAATGATTTTGAACAACTGGAAACTGTCTTAAATACCATTCAAAGCGTATGTGGCGAGAATGAGTTTACACAGCGTCTTCGCATTCTCCGTGCATTGGTGGAGAAAAAAACTACCGGAGATATCATCGCGGATTATTTAGCAAAAAATTACCAAGAGATATTGGTAATGCGTTGGGATTATTCGGTAGAAGAAAAGTATGTGGAAATATATCAAAACAACAAAGCAGATTTTGATTTTGTTCCCTTAAGACACCCTATTGATCCGCTCATCAAAAAGAAAGCGTTAGCACTTTTAAACTCCCCTTCTTATAATTTGACCGAACAGGAAGAGAAAATTGCGCTGTTGTTTGCCGACGATATCGATGCGTTTTATGAACTTCATGGCGGGATTTCTCCGTCGGTAGTACCAAGTGAGGACAAGCCAATAGCCGGATCTCCCGATAAATATCGACACGGCGTGAGTATTTATGCTGGCGCTGAAATTCCATTAACTGGGTCCAATCCCGTATTTAAAACAAGCCCCACTCTCGGTGTTTTATTTTCTTCTAGACTCTCCAATCCCTTTTTGTTTGAAGCGGGTTTAAAGGTACGTATCAATACCAGCCATGACAGGGAGGTGGAATATAGGCTATATGACGACGTAGAAATCATCAGATCAACTGCGAGTCTAGGTATTGGCGGGACAGTCGGGTACAAGATTTTTGACAATGATAAATTTATTATTGCGCCTAAGGCTGGGCTATTCTGGGAACTAGCAACCACCGGGTTGTCAGAAGTCAATGAAAGCTATTACGATGATGGTTATGACTATTACGAAACGCAGAATGTTCGCTATTTCTATATCAACACGATGCGGAGTACCCTGGCACTGTCCGTTATGCGCCATCTATCGGGAAAAACCTATGTAGGACTAGAAGCTGCTTATCATCACGTCCCCTACAACTGGGATAGTAATCTTCTGACGTCGGTTCAGCCAAATTACGGTAGTTTGCAACTGTTTTTCAGGTTCTAATATAGGGGACAAGAAACTTAAGGATTAGAAAAAAATGCACTATCCTCCCTTAACCCTAAAAGGTCGCATCCAGATGTTTGAGGTATGTAGAAACTCCTTCTTAGCACTATCCACTATCTCAAATATCTGAAGCGACGAGGTTTTTGCCAACTTTTTTACGGGAAAAAAGTTGAAAGTCTAATTTTTTAATAACCGCTGTATCTCATCCAGCTTCATAAGCGCTTCTACCGGTGTCAGCGTATTTACATCCAGATTATTCAACATATCCCTTATCTTTTCCAAAACAGGATCATCGATGGCAAACATTTGTAACTGATACGCTTGCTTTTGCATCTTGCGCATACTATCTTTAATCTGCTCTCCTCCTGTACGTTCTTGCTCCAGCCGTTTCAAAATTTCATTGGCACGTCCGATTAGCTTGGGGGGCATCCCTGCTAATTTCGCTACGTGGATACCAAAGCTATGTTCTGACCCACCGGGAATTAATTTTCGCAAAAAAATCACCTTATTATTCATCTCCTTGACCGTCACATTGAAGTTTTTGATACGTGACATGGAATTCGTAAGTTCATTAAGCTCATGATAGTGTGTCGCAAAGAGTGTTTTAGCACGAGCAGCAGGGTGGTTATGCAGGAATTCTGCGATAGCCCATGCGATGGATATACCGTCATAAGTACTTGTTCCTCGTCCGATCTCATCCAATAATATCAACGATCTGTCAGACAAGTTATTCATAATACTGGCGGTTTCATTCATTTCCACCATGAACGTTGATTCTCCTGAGGAAAGATTATCCGAAGCACCCACCCGGGTAAAAATTTTATCTACTAAACCAATAGACGCTTCTTTTGCCGGCACAAAACATCCTATCTGAGCCATCAATACAATTAGGCCTGTCTGGCGCAACAACGCCGATTTACCGGCCATATTGGGTCCCGTGATGATAATGATCTGTTGGTTTTCGGGGTCTAATAAGGTATCATTTGTAATATAATCTTCGCCTATTGGCAGATGTTTTTCAATAACGGGGTGTCGCCCTCCCTTGATATCGAGTACTTTTCCTTCATTAAGTTGGGGTTTGACATAATAGTTCTTCTCCGCGATCAATGCAAAGTTCAGCAGTACATCCAACTTAGCTATCAATTGCGCATTCAGCTGAATGGGTTTGATATAGGCGGCAATATCAAGCAAAAGCTCGGCGTAGATACGATTCTCAATAGCTTGTATTTTTTCCTCCGCTCCCAATATCTGCTCCTCATACTCTTTCAGCTCTTCTGTAATATAACGCTCGGCGTTTACTAACGTCTGTTTCCGTACCCACGATGTTGGCACCTTATCCTTATGCGTATTTGTCACCTCTAAATAATAGCCAAAAACATTGTTGAACGCTATTTTCAAAGAAGGTATACCCGTAGCTTCCGATTCTCGACGCTGAATTTCTAATAAATAATCTTTTCCGCCGAAAGCTACTTTACGTAGCTTATCCAAATCCTCATCCACACCGTTTGCAATTACATTCCCCTTATTCAGTGCTACCGGAGGTTCTGCTTGAAGGGTTCGCTCCATTTTGTCGCGGATGATCTGGCATACGTTCAACTGCTCTGAAATGACACGCAATGCTTCGGACGCTTCTTGATTAGTCAACGCTTTCAGTTTTTCTACGACATATAAGGCGCGCTTCAATTGTGTAATTTCGCGAGGATTCGCTTTTTGAAGACCAATTTTAGAAATCAAACGCTCCAAATCACCAATCTGCTTGATTTCCCTTATCAGCTCGTCCCGGAGTTCGCGGTTATTATAAAAATATTCCACCACGTTCAGTCGCTCATGTATAGACTTCAAGTCCTTCAGTGGCATCACCATCCAACGTTTTAACAGCCGTGCACCCATAGGTGAAGCGGTTTCATCAAGTATATCGACCAACGTCGCCGCATTTTCGTTTGCGGAGCCAATAAGTTCTAAATTACGTATGGTAAAGCGATCCAACCACATATAGTGGTCTTCCTCTATACGGGAAATATTCGATATATGTTGTAGATTACGATGTTCTGTTTCATTGAGATAATGCAGGGCAACACCTGCAGATAAGGTGCTTAAAGGCATTCGCTCAATACCAAAACCCTTCATGGATTTAACTTCGAAATGCTTCAATAGTGTTTCCGTAGCGTAATCTCCCGTATAAGGCCATTCATCTAATGTATAGGTATAATACTGGCCACCAAACTGCTCTACAAAATCTTTATATTGTTTTTTGGGCAAGATAATCTCCGTCGGTTTAAACCCCTGTAAAAGTTTATCTATATAGCTCGCACTTCCTTGTGCTACCAAAAATTCCCCGGTAGATATATCGAGAAAAGCCACACCATATTGCCCTCTTTCATTAAAAATCGATGCCAAATAATTATTAGCTTTCTGCTGGACAATGTTGTCGTTATAGGAAACCCCCGGTGTTACAAGTTCCGTGACACCACGTTTAACAATAGTTTTCGTTTGTTTGGGATCTTCCAACTGATCACAGATAGCAACACGTTGTCCTGCCCGCACCAATCTGGGCAAATAGGTTTCCAAAGAATGATGTGGAAAACCGGCAAGTGCTGTTTCCGATTCGGTTCCATTTCCCCGCTTAGTCAATACAATCCCCAAGATCCCGGCTGCTTTAACAGCGTCGTCTCCAAAAGTTTCGTAAAAATCGCCTACTCTAAACAGCAATAACGCCCCTGGATATTTCGCCTTGATCGTATTATATTGCTGCATTAAAGGTGTTTGCTTCTTCGCCTTTGCCAATGGTTTTATGATTTTTAATGAACCGTAAAAATAAGGGAAATGATGTGATTTGGCAAGGTGAATGATATTTTGAAAAAAATCTTCTAGTTTTGCTTATCGAACCAGAAAAAAAATGGCAATCAAACGGTCATCAACGAAAAAAAACACGAGGAAAAAAGCACCCCGTAAGACATGGCGCACAGCGGTCAAAAAATGGTCGATGCGTCTTATCATTGGCTTTTTCGGACTTACTATTACCTGGGTATTACTACTTACCTTCATCAATCCTCCCCTCACTTATCTTCAAGTCAAAAGGGGTTTTGAACGAAAAGCTGTCGGGAAAGAATGGAAAATAGATAAAAAATGGTTGTCCTATGACGATATGTCTGACAATCTCAAGCTTGCAGCGATCGCCGGAGAGGATGCGTATTTCTTAACGCATAGCGGATTTGATACAAAAGCCATCGAGAAAGCAATGGAAAGAAACAAAGCCGGAAAATCGTTACGGGGAGGCAGTACCATCAGCCAACAAGTGGCTAAAAATGTTTTTCTCTGGCCGCAACGTTCTTGGTTACGAAAGGGACTGGAGGCGTATTTCACGGTGTTAATCGAGGCGTTTTGGAGTAAGAAACGTATACTGGAGGTATACTTAAATGTCATCGAAATGGGACAAGGGGTATATGGAGCTGAAGCAGCAGCACAGTACTACTTTCACAAATCTGCTAAAAGCTTAACCAGAAAAGAAGCTGCACTTATTATCGCTATTCTGCCAAGCCCTCAAAAGTGGGATGCCAAACGCCCGTCAGCTTACGTTAACCGACGGGCGAATAGCATTGTAAGATATATGGGACATTATCGTATTCCGTGACAACGATAATCACCGGTACCTTTAACGTTTCGCGAAAGAAACTACTCCATTATCATTTCCTCCTGTTAAATCGACCGTAAGTACATATGTGGCGCCTTCCTCCAATGTCACACCATCAGCAAGCCCAATATTCCAACTACTGGTTAGTTTTATCAAGCTTTCCGAGCCTGCTGCTAAAGTCAGACTGCTGAACTCACCACCCCAGCCGTTCTGGAAGAAAAATTTAAAATCTAAATAATCTGTGCGGAAACGTTGTCCGAGTGATGAACCCTGCTCCGGTCCGGCAATACCGGTAAATTGATACTTTTTAGCTGAAATTTCAGCTACACAGTACGCCGCTCCCGGATTCCAGCCAAATTGTGAATCCAATGAAGGTGAACCTACACCCCAACCCATCAGCCAAAGCGCTCCATGCCCATCATCACCAAGCGTTGCTTCGTTCTCGCCTTCCATACGGGCAATCGCAAAAGATTTCGATTCCGTGTCGGCAACCACACGATATTCCCCACTCATCGGTAAGAACGTCAAACCACCATCCGTTCCTTTTATAAAATAATCCGGATCGACCCACCATTCGGCCAGCTCAACACCTGTGACCTGAATGGTTTGTCCCTGCGTCAGCGTCTTTTGTACATAGTAACTATCAGCATCCAAAGCGATCATATCCTCTCCATCAAACGTCATTTCCACCAAAGGTCCGTGCTCATAAGTCAGGACATTGAGGGTAACCTCATAAGCCGTTTCCGTACCGGAAAAGCTGATCAGATCGGCGGTTTCCCCTACGATTATTTGATTATCAACCGATTTTCCGAAAATCAGCTCATTACCGTTCTCTCCTACTTTTGGCGATTTTATACGTGCACGGAGTGCTTGCGGAAAATTGCCGGTTACGCTATAATGATACAGTGATTCTTTCTCCATCCGATACTCCTCTCCATCCGAATCCACTAAGGTCAAGTAAGGAAAGTCCGGACGGGAAAGTGCCAGATCTTTCTGCTGCTCGTTTTTCACCATCCCGACATTTTCCAGCACGAATTTCAGTTGTGCTGTTCCATCTGGAATATTTTTCAAGAATGGTACATAAATTTTACCATTGTAATTACCGTATTCCTTGGTACGGATAATCGTTTCTGAAACCAGATCACCACTGAAATACAATTGCGCTTTTAACGTAGACAAGGCCTTTCCATCATCCGATACATGCACATTAAAAGGGATACTATCGCCAAACAGGGCCGTTGTAGGCACCTCGTTTAACGTCATAATCGGGTTTCCACCCCCAAGAGGATATTCATAGTCTTCTTTACAGGCTACTACCGCAACCAAGCAGAGAAAAAAGCCTATATATTTCTTTATCTTGTTCATCATTTCCAAGTATATGAAACCACCGACTGTGCCGGAATTTCTGCTCCAAAATAGTTTGTTCCATCCGAAAAAGTAATACGTTTATCCGCCGTGTTCTCATTGAGCAACACCACCGCATAGCTGTTGTCTGGATTCTTAAAAGCTGACAGCACAACTCCATCTTCCGTAAAACCTTCCGTACCGATACGTAATGCGCCAGGTTTTACCACCGATGAGAGGTGCCCTACAATAAAGTAATGTGAATTTTTCTTTATCGTTTTATAGTCTGTCGAACTGATATCTACCGCTCCGAAACAAGTTTGACAACCTCCGTCCCGGTTCGGACCCCGTTCTGAATCTAACATCAAATTCCAAACGATAACACCACGACACCAGTTGTTAACCGTACCCAATGCGACCTCTTTCATATCCTCCAAAAGCCGTTTTCCAAGATTTTGACCGGTATTCCAGGTACCGATAGATGTTTCCGTGAACACCAGCTCTTTTTCGGGCGCTTTGGTATGTATATCCAATAATTCCGCTTTATCACCTCCATAATTATGATAAGCTGCTCCGGCAAAATAAGCTGCCGCCTCCGTATCCTCATAAATCTTAGCGGGATAATCGTCCTGACTACTTATATTGTCGTAATTATAGTTATGGTCAAAAGCATATATTTTTGCGCTGATGCCCGCTTGCTGAAACTTAGGTCCCAGTGCATCGCGCACAAAATCACGTTGTTCGTCCCAATACATCAACATAGAAGCCGAGTTTAAGGGATTCAAGGGTTCATTTTGCGGCGTGATGGAATAAATTTCAATGCCTTCCGCTTTCATAGCCTGAATCCACTTTACAAAATACGTGGCGTAGTCTTGATAATATACAGGATTCAGATGACCACCGGTCCAGGAATCGTGTGGTGCCAAATCCGTTAGATTATTTACTTTCATCCACTTGGGGGGTGTCCAAGGCGATCCCATGATTTTGATATCGGGATTAATAGCGAGAATTTCTTTCAGAATCGGAATAACATATTTCTTTTCTTCTTCCTGCAAAGCAAAATTTTCAATACCTGGTTGGTCGGCCAAGGTATATTCACTCATGGAAAAATCTGAACAGCCGATCGCGATACGGATATAGCTTTGCCCCATACCCTCATTTACATCGAACGTCTCTTTCAGAAATTTTGTCCGGTCAGCCTGTGTCATCTTCAACAGGTTATACGCCGTCGAACCGGTTATCGCAGCACCGAAGCCGTCCATCGTCTGATATTTTACATGCTCGTTCAGTAAGATAGTGCGTGGCGACATATTTACATCGGAACCGAAATCGACATATGTTTTTCTAAACTCTTGCGTACGCGCTGCTGTCGTTATATAAACGGTTACATCGCCCGAAGTTGGGCCTGGTAGATCCGGCGTCACATCATTTTTGGTACTCGATCCGCAAGCCATAACCATCATACTCAGCAGATTCCCTAATATCATTTTCTTCTTGAATGTTTTCATCTATTTTATTTCTTGATTAATAACCTAAATTCTGTTTTAAATTCGGATTCTGATCCAGCATGCTTTGCGGTATCGGCATACGATAAGAATATTCGTTGAACGGATATACCTGGGCTCTTCTACCCGAATCTTTGGCATATACGCTATTCATCACTTCTTCCACTTTATCTAAACGCCTTAAATCATACCAGCGCTGACCCTCAAAAGCAAGTTCCAACCTTCTTTCTGTCAACAACGCTTCCACCATAGATGTCTTATTACCGCGAACAGCAGACGAAAGCGCACTTAACCCTACCCTTGCACGTACTTGGTTGATAATAGTAGCCGCTGCATTCAGATCAGGACTGTCTTTCATAATCAGTGCTTCGGCTTTAAGCAGTAGAATATCCGCATAGCGATATTTAATGATACTGCTCACCGCTGAACGCAGCTTGTACATAAACGGATAATTATTAGCTGGATAGTAATTGCTCCAGGTCGTTTGGTAATACACCACAGATTCGCTGAAACGTATATCGTCGCCCTCCCGTTGAAAAGCACTGATCAGATCGCGCGAAGGTGTAACCCATTTTGCCCAGGTAAAATTTTCATTGTAGTTGATCAAATTTCTCCCAAACATCCAGGTAGCCCAGTTGCCGTTACCAGAGAAAAATTGCCCTTCCAATATAGATTCTGTAGTGTTACGTTTCTTTGCATCGGTCTGTTCTGTGTTCATACCAAACAGATTGGTAAAATCTTCTTCCAGCGCAAAACCATCTGCAGCCAGTTCATCGGCATACTGAATCACCTTATTGTAGTCGCGTAATGGTTTCTCTGCATATATTTTAGCCAGCAATGCGCGGGCAACCGACTTACTGAATTTTGTCTTGTCGCCTGCGTTATTGGCAGGTGCATCCGGAATAGCCTCCAACAGGTCTTTTTCAATTTGCTGGTATACTTCCTCTTCTGTATTCTGTTCTGGAAAATACGTAGGGTATACTTCTTCAATATTCTCGGAAGTGATGTCTTTAGCCACTGTCGTAATCACCGGCACATCACCCCATAGGCGTACCATATCGAAATAGATCATCGCCCGGAATATCTTCGCTTCTGCTTTATATTGTTTACGTTCGGCAGTGGTCAATGACGTATCATCTACAGAATCAATGTAGACAATCAGACGATTAGCGCGTCCTACATCCTCCATGAAACGATCCCAATCCCGCGCCAACACGCTGTTGGAACCGTCAATAGCATTATTCTCAAAGGGCAATACCTCAGCACCTGTCGTTCCGGCATAAGCATTATCGGCATGTGCGTCGCCGATCAGCAAATAATCCAGGTGCCAGTGTTCCTGCCGGTCACGAATCTGGTTATACAGCAGTTGCAGGTGGCTGACCACCGCAGCTTTATCACGAAACGCGACGTATTCACCTGCTTCGTTCACGCCTTCCGTTACATCCGAATAAGCATCCAACGGATCCCGTACCAGCGAACAAGATTGCGTCCAAGTCAGTATCACCATCAAAAGTATACTGTTGCATATAGTTCTATATCTTTTCATGTTCATCAGATTTACGAATTAAAACTCTACATTTAAGCCAACCACAAAAGATCTGTTCTGTGGATAGGTTCCCCAATCTATTCCCTGTACTGCACCAGAATTACCCCACTGATTCACTTCGGGATCGAAACCCAGGTATTTGGTGAGGGTAAGTATATTGTTCACCGATGCAAAAGGCTGCAGTCGGTTGATACCAATACGGTTCAACGCGGCGCTTTTCACATCGTAAGACAGGGCAATATTCTTTACCCGAAGGAAACTGCCATCTTCGACGAAATAGGTGGAATTTTTCAGGTCGAAGCCTGCTTTAGGAATGACCGTTTCCTGTCCCGGTACACGCCAGCGTTCCAATACACGTGTTGATTGGTTTTTACCGTCGTACATGCCTTCGGTTTCCATACGCGAGGCATTAAAAATATCATTTCCGTAAGAACCTTGCAGGAACACACTCAGATTAAAGCCTTTGTAAGAAAAACTATTCGTCAGACCGAAGGTAAAATCAGGATTCGGATCACCGATATATGTCCTATCAGACGAAGAAATTCTTCCGTCACCGTTCAAATCCCGGTACATCAGTTCGCCGGTTTCTGGATTTACACCATCGCTGATATAGCCGAAGAAACCGCCTAGAGCACGTCCGGGTTCATTGCGGACCGCATAATCATTAATAAAATCAGAAGTAGTCGCCGTATAGTATATCTTTTGCAGTTCCAATTTATCCAGACGATTACGGTTGAACGAAATATTGAAGTCCGTAGACCATTTAAAATCGTTCACCATATTCTTGCTGCTTATGTTCACATCCACCCCCTTGTTAGTTATCGCACCCTCATTCCGCCGAATGGCGCCTACATCCCGCGCGCCGCTCGGCACCGTGGCATACATCAGGACATCTCTTGTTTTTTTGTAATAATAATCTAGATTCACCGTCAAGCGATTGGCAAAAGCCGTGAAATCCACGCCCACATTGGTTTGCGCAGTTGTTTCCCAACGCAAATCACGGGTCCGCAAATTGGCTGCACTTATCACCGGTAAAGCATTTTCCTGTCCGGTTGTAAACCAAGACACGCGCGTTATATTATAGGTCTGTAGATAGGAGTAATCTCCTAACCCCGATTGGTTTCCCGTCTCACCCCAACCACCGCGGATTTTCAAATCATTAATCCAGCTAACATCCGAGAGAAAATCTTCTGATGATAGTCGCCAGGCTGCGGATACCGATGGAAATAGACCCCAACGGTAATCTGGATGCAATTTAGAAGAACCATCTGCGCGCAGATTGGCCGTAACCAAATACTTCCCGTCAAAATTATAAGCTGCCCGCCCAAATAGTGACATGATAGCCCACTGCGAACCACCCGATCCAGTTCCCGTCCACGAAATTTTATTCGCTGCGTTCAAGGTCTGGATCAGATCATTACGAAAATGCGAACCATTAATCCAACTATTCCGGTAGTCCGACGTTGTCCAAGAGGTTCCGCCCATCAAATCGATGCCGTGCTTGCCATATTGCTTATTGAAATTCAACACGTTATCAAAAGTCAGCACCGTATTGACATTCCGATTATCCGTTGCTTCGCCATATTGGTTACGCCCCCAAGAGGTCGATATCGGATCCAGAAAAGTCGTCGTCAACCCATTCCGGCGGTCGATAGATAGCATGGTTTTAAAATTTAGCTCCGACGTAAAGGTCGCCGTAGCACTTCCAGAAGCGATCAACCAGTTTTCCCGACCATTGTTATTTTTTGTCCGGGCGATATTCTCCAACGGACTAGTAATATTCACCCCATAAAAATCCGTGTAATATTGCGTCGGATTGTCCAGATCCCAAATTTCCGCATAGCTCGGGGTATTGATTACGGACAGCACTACACCTCCGCGATTCGCGCCATTACCGGTGTTGATGCCATTTATATTCTTGTCTGAATACGAGATATTGGCATTAATTTTCAGCCAGTCGCGTACATTATTCTCTATACTCGCCCGGATATTATAACGACGGAAAAAAGAGGATTTGATTACACCAGCCTCATCCAACATACCACCCGAAAGCATATAGCGGAGTTTCTCATTACCATCTGAAATCGATAGCTGGTAATTTTGCATCAGACCGTTTTGAAAAGTTTCGTCAAACCAGTCTGTTTTATCCTGAAGCCCCGTCGGCACATGCACAATACCGATTTCATCCTGCAAATCTTTATATTGTGCGGCATTCAGCGATTCTATCTTACTGATGACATTGTTCCGCGTCAGTTGTGTATTCAAGGCTATCTTGGCATCGCCTGCTCTCCCCTGTTTGGTGGTCACCAATATAACTCCATTGGCTGCCCGCGAGCCGTAAATAGCTGCTGATGAGGCATCTTTTAGGATTTGTATGTCGGCAATATCGTTGGGTGAGAGAAAGCTCATGTTTTCCACCGGTACCCCATCTACAACATAAAGCGGTGAATTGCTGGCGTTGAAAGAAGTTGTACCGCGTATGCGGATAGACGTTTCGCCACCGGGTGCACCATTAGGCTGTATAACAGATACACCTGCTGCCTTACCCTGAATAGCCTGTCCGGCCGATACGACGGGTCTTTCATTCAAGTCTTCCAACGAAACACTCGAAATCGCTGTGGTTACATCCTTCCTTTTGATGGAACCATAACCGATGACCACCACATCATCCAATGTAGAACTACTTGGTTCCAAAGCAATGTCTACAGCCGTACTATTCACAATAGTTGTAGATGTCTCATACCCGATATACGAAACAACTAAAGCTGCCCCCGAGGGTACGTTGGCAAGCGTAAAGGTTCCCGTGTTAGAAGTAGATGTTGTGATCGACAGACCCGATACCGTGACCGTGGCGCCTACGATGGGTTCTTGTGTCTGTCCATCTTTTACTGTTCCGCGCAAGGTGGTAATGGTCTGCCCAAACAGCATTCCTCCCCCCATCAGCAGTATTGTTAAAAGAAATAAAGGACGTAGCCTTTTCATCGAAAATACCATAAGTTTTTAGCGTTTGTTTTTGGATTATAACTGTAAGTTTCCTCTTCCCAAAAGGGATTACACAAAAGTAGTCAAGGAAGTGTGCAAAAAAGATAAAAAAAGCCTTCCTACACCAGAAAAGTAAACCAAAAAAAATTACAACTACTTAAAAAAAAGGTATTTAAGATAAAAAATCAGAAAGCAAAAAGTAAATAGTATACCCGTTTAAAAAGAACGAATGGTACCTATATCTCGAATTTTAGCTTCAAATTCATCCTTTGAACCGGCGACTTTATTACGTACTTTCACGCGATAATTGTATACCGTACGCAACGAGTACCGAAGAAAGGACGCAATCTTCGCAGAATCTGTGATGCCGAGGCGAATTAACGCAAAGATACGCAGCTCGGTATTCAGTTCCCCTTTATTTGTGGTCATGTGTTCCTCCGGTCGTAACAGTTTATTGAAATCGTCCAGAAACGACGGGTATAGATTTAAGAAAATAACATCGAAATTCCGGTATAGATCTTCGAGCTCATGTTTCACAACATCCTGTGATTTTAACATTTTGCCAATATCATCCAGTTGTCCTCGTGCGAATTTCTTTCGTATTGCCGCACGTTGTTCCTCAATCTTATCGATATAGCTGGAACAGATATCAAAAAACTGGGCAATATACTCTTCCTTAATATGGTTGGCTTCAGAGAGATCGGTATTGACATGCAGCAATTGCTCATTGAGATGTTGCAATGCTTGGTTGGCGTTATGCAAATCTGCCCGTGCAATTTTCAATTTTTTAATTTGCTGATATAAGGCGAACAAAACGAGCATGAGCAAGATGGTAAGCGCACTAATGATGATCAGGTTTTGCCGTAGTATACGCTTTTGTTCCGCCTCCTTTTCCTGAAAGGAAGCGTTAATAATGGAGTAAAACGACGAGTTCTCCAGTGTACGATAGCGGACATTGGAAAAGACCGCATCGTCGATCGCTTTCTGAATAAACGTAAAAGCCCTATCTATATCACCTGTCTCATAATAGCATAACGCCAAACTCTGCAAGGAAGCATTATCTTTCACCACCTGCTTAATATCGGTTATGGCCGAGACTGCAAAATAATAGCATTGTTTTTCTATATCTCCTTCGTTTTTATAAATAATCCCCATTAGGTAGGCAATTACAGCCCGTTCGGGTTGATTATCGGTTGTTTCACGGAGCAGCTGCGATAATATCTCCCGGGCTTTATCCGCCTCATGATGAAAGAGGTATTTTGTCGCCAACGCAATACTATAATCCAATGATGATGCATCCAAAACAGTCAATAAAGAATCTCGATAAATTTCACTTTGCGTAAAATAGCGTTCTGTATTGCTGCTTTGTCCGTAATGGCTGTTAAACGCTAGAAAAGCATCAAAATAATCGGGCAGTAATGCCGCAGACAGGCTGTCTCGTTCGATTTGTCGCAGCAGATTTCCAGATTCAATAAATTTTCCGGCGGAAGATAATAGGCGGGCTAATAAAATGGAGGCTTGGTTAATCCGTTCCGGATCTTGTAACCGCTCCACAACGTCTTTATATTGCTGCGTGTAACGAATAGCCGAATCGATCTGATATTTACGGTATTCCTGAATAAGCTGGAACAGCAAATCCGCTTGCTGCGCGATTACCTGGTTATGCTTCAGATTACGTTTTATTCCCTCTATTTTTCGCAGCTTATGCTGCTCAAACCGCTCACTGTCTCGAAGCGCCTGCTCCAATTCTCTTTGCACCGAATCTACATCCGTCCCTGCAGAACAACAGAACCAGCAGGAACATAAAATAGCGAATAGGGTTTTAGCTTTCTTCATCTTCCCACCAATCCGATTTCAAATCGTCTATCTCGCGACGATCTTTCTTTGTCGGTCGTCCCGTACCCCGATCACGCTTCAACACGGGAGCGTGGAATGTCGATTTAAACGCATACGTTTCTTCTACCGGTGTCTGGTCTTCGTAAAACTGCACCGCCGTTTTCGCATCTACACGTCTTTCTAATAATCCTAAAACATGAATCACTTTACGTTCGATCCCCTTCTGAACCGAATAGGTTTCCCCTATTTTGACAATATAAGAAGGTTTTACATTCTGCCCATTGAGTTTTACGCGTCCAGCTTTACACGCCTCCGTTGCCAAGCTTCTCGTCTTGAATATACGAATTGCCCACAAGTATTTATCAATTCGTAGTTTTTCCGTTTCTGCTGCCATATAGCAAAAATAAGTTTTTTATCTTCTTTTCCCCGCGAAAAAGAAGCAAAACCGAGCGAAGCGAGCTCATGGATGCCAAAATAAACACGAATCCATAAAGCTCGTCCTTCAGATTTTTGACAGGGAGGGAAGGTGCAAAGGGAAGATTTCTACAGTTGTCAAAATTCCGGATGGACGTCATAGGTTAAGAAAGGGACAATACAATTGCATGATCCCTTCCTTAATATTAAAGGTCGCCTCCGAATTTTTGAGGTTTGTAGAAACTAGTTCTTAGTACGAACCTTCTCCTCAAAGATTCGAAGCGACGACTTTTTTTGAGAGAAAAAAAGGAAAAGCAAGGATTTTTTTTAAGTTTGTATTCAACCTTTACATGTTATAACATAAAATAAAAAATGGATTTACACAAATTGCAAAAATTAATTGAAGATGCTTGGGAAAACAGGCAGTTATTAGAATATAAAGAGCATTACGAGGCTGTTAAAGTGGTCATCGATAAGCTCGACAAAGGTGAATTACGTGTAGCGGAGCCGATTGGCACCCGATGGCATGTAAATGACTGGATAAAAAAAGCGGTTATCCTTTATTTCCCCATCCAGGAAATGAAAGAGATCAATAACACCCCTTTTGTTTATCATGATAAAATGGAACTAAAAACGAATTACAAAGCCCTTGGGGTGCGTGTTGTTCCGGGAGCGAGTGCGCGCTATGGCGCTTATCTATCTAAAGGTGTCATCATGATGCCTTCTTACGTGAACATCGGTGCCTACGTGGACGCAGGTACGATGGTAGACACCTGGGCTACCGTAGGTTCCTGTGCGCAAATTGGTAAAAATGTCCATTTAAGTGGTGGAGTGGGTATTGGTGGCGTTTTGGAACCTGTCCAAGCAGCACCTGTTATCATTGAAGACAATGTATTTGTAGGCTCACGTGCCATTGTTGTAGAGGGTATCCGTGTGGAAACAGAAGCGGTTTTAGGTGCAAATGTGGTATTAACCGCATCCACAAAAATCATTGACGTTTCGGGCGCTGAACCGGTGGAATACAAAGGCTACGTTCCAGCACGTTCTGTTGTGATTCCGGGTTCTTATACAAAAGAATTTCCTGCCGGCGAATACCAAGTACCTTGTGCCCTGATTATCGGCCAGCGTAAGGAATCTACCGATAAGAAAACGTCATTAAACGACGCACTACGCGAGCACAATGTAGCGGTTTAATGAAACATACCACGGTACATAGAGAAGATGTGAATAAAGCCCTTGAAACATTGAAAAACGGAGGGCTTATTCTTTATCCTACCGATACCATTTGGGGTATAGGATGTGATGCTACCAATGCAGAAGCTGTAGAAAAAGTCTTTGCTTTAAAAGGACGCGATCAGCATAAAAGTCTAATCGTCTTGCTGCACAACGACAACCAACTTGCAAGCTACGTCAATGATATACCGGAGGTCGCATACGAATTGATAGAATACAGTGAAAAACCCTTAACTATTGTGTATTCGAATGCCAAAAATCTAGCTCCGAATGTTGTTGCTCCCGATGGCAGCATCGGCATACGTATTGTTCGCCATCCTTTCTGTGAACAATTACTACAAAGGTTTCGTAAACCTATTGTATCTACATCAGCAAATAGCAGTGGAGAGGTTTCTCCATCTTGTTTCGGGGAAATTTCCGAACAGATCAAAGCCGGTGTTGATTACATTGTCGAGTACGGTCAACATGAAAAGGGGGATGGCAAGTCTTCTACGGTGATGAAGCTGGACCCTAGTGGTAAATTTGAGTTTTTACGGAAGTAACGTGGAGTGAATTCATACATGAAGTATTTACAAACAACACCTACACAAACTATCAATGCGAGGGGGCAATTGATCACGTTCGAGAAGCCCTTGATTATGGGAATTCTAAACGTAACACCCGATTCCTTTTTTGATGGAGGAAGGCATAATGATCTTGATCATGCTTTGCGAAAAGCGGAAGAACTCATTCAGGAGGGGGTGGATATCATCGACATCGGCGCTTATTCTTCCCGTCCAGGGGCATCCCCTGTCTCCTCAGAAGAGGAAATAAATAGAGCCATACCGGTTATTCGGGAATTAACTAAAAGACACCCTAACCTTATCCTTTCTATCGATACGTTTCGGGCCGATGTCGCAGAAGCCTGTGTAGAAGCTGGTGTACACATTATCAATGATATTTCGGGCGGCACACTCGACGAGCATATGTTTGCTATCGTAGCTCGATTACAAGTGCCCTACATCTTGATGCACATGCGGGGCACACCAGAAACGATGCAAACGTTAACGAATTATGATGATATAGCTGTAGATGTGGCGACAGCATTAGGAGAAAAGATTTCTGCATTGCGAGCATTGGGGGTGAAAGATATTATTCTTGATCCGGGTTTCGGATTTGCGAAGACAATTGAACAAAACTATGAACTCTTGCATCGGGTAGATGAATTGCACTATTTTGGTTTGCCTATATTAGGTGGGATTTCCCGTAAATCGATGGTTTACAAAAAACTGGGTATTACTGCCGATGAGGCGTTGACAGGTACCATCGCATTAAACACACTATTACTAGCGAAAGGCGTACAAATGCTCCGCGTTCATGATGTGAAAGAAGCGAAACAATTGGTTGAGTTATTATTTTAGTATATTATTTTGAGAAAATTACGAGATATTACCACCATCGGTTTTGCTCTATTTGCGATGTTCTTTGGAGCGGGGAATTTGCTGCTGCCTCCTTTTATCGGTCTACAAATAGGCGATCATGTTTGGATAACTATCTTGGCATTTGGGCTTACCGGAATCTTACTCCCTTTTCTGGGAATACTCTCGGTTACTAATTCGGGAGATGATTTTAATGATTTAGGCCACCGTATCAATAAGAACCTCGCTGCTATCCTCGGGTCTGTCATCATGATCTGTATTGGCCCGCTAATCGCGCTTCCACGCACCGCGGCGACAACATTTGAAGTCGGGATACTCCCCTCCTTCCCTAACAGCAATCCGGTGTGGACATCTATTCTCTTTTTTGCTATCACTTGGCTGTTTTCGATTGTTCCGTCTAAGGTTGTGGATTTGGTTGGAAATATCCTAACACCTTTTTTACTCCTTGTACTTGTTATCTTAATTGGTATGGGCATCGCCAACCCTATTGCCGAGCCGCAAACCGATATACTTTCTGCTCCGGAAGCATTTACCCTGGGATTTAT
The DNA here is from genome assembly GCF_004208525.1 of Sphingobacterium corticibacterium. Taxonomy (GTDB): domain Bacteria; phylum Bacteroidota; class Bacteroidia; order Sphingobacteriales; family Sphingobacteriaceae; genus Sphingobacterium; species Sphingobacterium corticibacterium. Next base: position 509,283 of record NZ_SGIT01000002.1, read on the forward strand.
CGAGGGTTACCAAACACTCGATGTATTAGCGTCCGTAATATTTGCGGGTATTATTATCTCAGCAACGAAAGCCAAAGGTTACGAGCGTATTAGGGAAAAGAACAAAGTCGTCATTGCATCGGGGGCTCTTGCCGCCGCTTGTCTATTTTTTATTTATGGTGGATTAGTTTATCTCGGAGCTACTTCTGATATAGAAAACACCGACCTCACACGGTCAGCCTTGCTCATTCATATTTCTAACAGTATCCTCGGACAATATGGTACGTTAGCTATAGCTATCAGTATCGCATTGGCTTGCCTAACTACTGCCATTGCACTGACTACCGCCGTAGGCACCTTCTTTAGTAACTTGACCAATGGTAAACTAGGGTATAGGCTATTGGTCACTATTTCCTGTATTATTTCAGGCATCCTTTCTGTCACGGGAGTAGATAACATTATCCAGTTTGCTTATCCGCCATTGGCTTTCGTCTACCCTATTGTCATTACACTGGTTTTATATATCGTTATATTCGGACGGTTCGTCAAAACCAAACTACCGTATATCTTGGCATTAATTGCTTCCACGATCATCGCAACCTTAAATGTCATGAAGATATTAGGCATCTTACATACCGATAGTTTGACATGGTTCAACCACATCCCCTTCTTTGCTTATGAATTAGGTTGGGTAGTTCCTTCGTTCGTGTTTTTTGTTATTGGCTTTGGCGTTGATAGGATGAAGACAAATAAACACTAAAACACATAATGACAACATAACTTAAAATTGGCAAAACAAACGCGGTCTCCCAAGAGTACCCGTCTTTCAATACCCCTTGTAGATAAGTCATCATAGCGCCTCCAACAATCGCTGTTGATAATAATCCGGATGCCGTCCCCGTATTGTTTCCTAATCCAGCTATAGATAGCGAAAAGATGGTGGCGAACATAATAGAATTGCAAAGCCCTGCTAAAACCATACACCAAACAGAGAAATGACCTTGTCCTATAATGGAAGATAATACCAATAAGGCGGCAATAAAGGAAACTACAAACAACACCCTTGTACTTTGAAACCTTTGAAGAAAAAATGCACCTAGAAATCGTCCCACCAACATGCCTCCCCAATAATACGAAAGGTAAAAACTGGCGCTACTCTCCGTAATAGACAACCGATCTGCAATATAATTGGTTAGATACGTACCTATACCAACTTCTGCGCCTACATACATGAATAGCGCAAATATGCCGAATTTTAAGTTAGGAAAGCGTTGAATCACTTGTATCGTCGTCAGTCTTTTTACCAATTGACTTCCTTCGTTTTGTATAATTTTGACGACAGGGAGTTTTATAGAAAATATAATAATACCAATCAGAAATAAACCCGATCCTATAACCAAATAGGGTTTCACGAGAACAGAAGAAGCACTACCCTGCTCAGCCACCCGGGCCAGAATAAACTGCGCACCGAAAATAGGTGCTAACGTTGTTCCCAAAGAACCCACACCTTGTATAAAGGTTAATCGTGAAGCGGCACTTTTTGCTGGTCCAAGAATCGTAATATAGGGATTGGCCGAGACCTGAAGCAATACGATACCCATAGCGATGACAAACAACGCACCGAGAAACAATCCGTATTCATGAAATACAGAGGCTGGATAAAACAAAATTGTTCCGAAAGCTGCAATACAAAATCCTAATACCATTCCATTTTTATAACCGATTCTATCGACCACCTTACCCGCGGGAATGGAAATAAGTCCGTACGTCAGATAGAAATAAAATTGCACGAGGGAAGACTGGGCATAGGAAAGATTAAATCCTTCTTTAAAAAATGGAACCAATGTATCATTCAACACCGTGATAAATCCCAGCAAGAAATAAAGAATAGCCAATATTAACAGGGCTATTTTGTATGAAGGAACGTGTTGTTCCGCAGATGGATTTTGGATCGTAGATGATGTTTCAGGTATCATATCTATTTAAGTTAAAAACGAACAGGTTGCATATTGTGTATCTCATTAGCTATTGTCGCAAGCTGATACAACGCACGTGGCGTATGAAAAAAGCCTTTCCACTTACCGCCTTTTAATGGAAGCAATGCATCTCCTTCGCGTGTTAAATAGCCAAACATCTCCCCATAGGCTGGATCCACAAAATATTTCCAGATGTAATTGTGCAAACGTTGATACCATGCCAAACATTCGGGATTTTGGGTAAGCTGATAGCCTTTTAGCATGGCAATCGCTGCTTCAAGATGTACCCACCACAGTTTTTGATTCCATTCCAGTTGTTGAGGGGGATACCCTTTCATATCCAAAAAATAAAAAATACCTTCGTGTTTTGCATCCCAACCGTATTCAATGGTTTGAAGACTTATCTGGACACATTGTTCAATAAGCTTTTGATCGCCCCATTTTTTTGCGATATCCATAACAAACCACATCGACTCCAGTCCATGACCTGGATTCACTAAGCGGCCGTCAAACGAGTCATGAAGATTCCCCTGTTGATCAACATTTTCTACAATAACGCCCAACTCTTTTTTATAAAATACGTTCATCACTTCATTTACACCATAATGCAATACCTCTTCAACCTGATCGGCAGGTAAAAGATGTTCTATTTCCAAGACCAAGTTGCATAAAATCATGGGTAGAGAAAAACCTTTTAAAGATCTGGTTTCAGTCACCTGTTTGTTATAGCTACCCTTCGGATTGTCCTTCCTTTCCAAAATTCTAAGAAAAGTACTTTTAGCGATATCACGATACCGTTCTTCAGCTGTTGCTTTAAACAACTGGGCATAAGCCATCGTTGCGAAACAATCTGAAAATATATTATAGGGTTGAGTTAACGGATTGCCTTCTTTATCAAGTGAAAAATACCAATCACCATTTTTATCCCGACCATGTGCCAATAAAAAATCCGCTCCTTGCTTGGCGACTTCCAGATAAACCGGATTTTGTTCCACATTATTGTAGAGCATTGATAAGGTCCAAACTTGGCGATGTTGAAGCCACATAAATTTGTCTGTGTCGAAAATCTTTCCATCGCGATCCAGACAGGTAAAGAAACCGCCGTGTTCCTTGTCCAATGAATGGTTTAACCAAAACGGAATAATATCATTTTTTAAATAGTCGATATAGAAATTTGCTCTATCTTTAAAGTTCATGTTGATGATTACTAGTTATAGGAATGTATATAGCGTTAATCCTTATATTGTACCTTCATGACAACAGGTAAATGATCTGAAGCATAGGTTTCGGCAAATGTTTCGTAGGATTTTATCTTAAAAGCATTATTTGCTGTATTATTTAGGATAAGAAAATCTATGGCGGTTTGCGGATTGGTGGCCGAATGTGTACTGGGGCAGTTTGTACAAGGAACATGAAAAATAGCTTTCAGCGTATCCCAAACATCATTTGATTGATCCATATTAAAATCCCCTCCTAATACAATAGGGTATCGTTGGTAAGATTTTAAAGCTTTCAACAATTCACGCGATTGCAATTCCCGATTTTCATCGGATAAGTGGTCCAAATGGGTAGAGGCAAATACGAAATCTTCTCCATTTTCCAATTTGACCCGTATCCAACCAGCAGTTCTAATTTCAGCACCACTTCCTGGTACGATTGGAAGCGACACTTGCTGATGTTCTTCTATCGGGTATTTGGATAATATCGCCACGCCATATTCGCCATTCGAACGGTCAATAGCTTTAAAAAATTGATAATGCATACCCGTAAGCTCCGCTAATGCTGCAGCTTGATCCAGATCTTTGCCCGAACGGTCTGTAAACCGGTCTACTTCCTGTAAAGCAACAAAATCAGGTTTAACACTATTGATCGCTTTCGCGATCGCGGAAACGTCTACGACAGAAGCTGGTTGTGACGGAGGGTTTGCAATGTGTATATTATATGTCATAAACGTTAAGACATCTCCGTCTTCCTCACCGCCATTGTTTCCTTCGTTATTTTTTTCACATCCTGCAAATACCATAAGGACAGATGTAAAAAAAACAACCGCCAGTAAAAATAATTTTCTATTTGTTTTCATCATTACCAATTTGGATTTTGTCCTAGATTAGGGTTCATTATATAATCGTTTTCGGGAATCGGATATAAATACATGCGATCTTCCCAAATACGCGGAATCGTACGCATCCAGATTATTTCTCCGCTGTTGCCATTTTCGAGAATCATATTATTTGTTTGTCCATTTACTGTAGATGCAACATTGACATACATGACACCGGTTTCGGGATTTGCTGGATTACTCGTCACAAACGCCACATCATTTTTCCCGTCACTATTAAGATCGTAAGCGGTATTCAATGCCGGCACATACATACCTTGCCAGGTTTCTTTAAATAATTCTCCTCTTCTCCACCGCACAACGTCATAAAACCGGTGCCCCTCCAAAGCCAATTCTATTCCGCGTTCGCGTCTCACTTCCAAAATTGCAGGATCGTCTATTCCTGGAAAATAGGCGCTGCGCAGGTAACTGTCTATGGTTGTCGGCTTCGAATCCAAGCCCCCCGTAATGCCCGCACGACGGCGCAATAATCCGATAGTACCTGCCCAGTCGGCATCGCTCATTTCTCCTAATTCCGCTTTTGCTTCCGCATAGTTCAGCAGGACCTCTGCATAACGGATGATGGGAATATTGGTTGCATTTCTTACCCCTCCATCTAACGAAACATCTGCTTCCACCCATTTTATGGGCTGGTATCCTGTATACGTATGGGAAAACGTAGGCGGGGTTAAAACAGGTTGTCCACCATTTACGCGCGTATAGCCAGCTGTCCGAATCGTCTGCTGTAACCGTTTGTCTCTACCGGTTGTTTCTTGTTGAAATGTTTGCGTTTGATACGCTGGATCATTGGTAAATGGCGTACCATTTATATTTAAATAGGTATGGATAAACTTACGGGTAAAACTAAGTCGATCACCATAGGAAGCACTGGTATAATACCAATTGGCATCATGATAAACGCCGAGTTCCACACTATATGCTATATTAAGTATCGTTTCGTTATTTACTCCCTGCTGGATAAATAGATCCCGATAACTTGTTTCTGTGCTGGAACTGACCAGCGAATATTGCTGCGCATCCATCACGGCCTGTGCCGCAGTTGCCGCCTCTTCCAGCCAAAAATCAGCGGTAGATTTCAATCCTAATCCTTCGTGATATTTTCTAAATGTCCCCTCAAACAAACAAATTCTGGATTTAATGGATTGCGCAACTGTTTTCGTCATACGGGTCCGAGTAGGGTCCGATAGCGCAGTAATATGCGCTATGGCATAATCTAAATCCTTAAGTACTTCATTCATGACCAATTCCCGCGGATCTCTGCCGCTCGTCAACAATTCGTCTTCTGTACTTAATGTACGATCTATCCAAGGTACGTTGCCAAAACGCTTAACTTTCTCAAAATAAAACAATGCCCGAAAAAGCCGCGCGATCCCGTTGTAGTTTTCTCGGATCTCTGTCGGCACATTTTCTGATATATTGTTTTCCAAAAAATAATTAATATTTCTCAAATCAGTCCATGTCCAACCCGTACTTTGGCGTGGACCAAATGCCCCTGCACGAAAGAAATTCGGAACATCTTTACGAGCGACAAAATCGCTCATGTTATCTCCCCGGAGAATATCATTTGATGTGGGAAGAATTGTATAGAAAGAATTACTGTATAATTTTAGTCCTGATTCCGTATTAAATACAGCTTCCTTACTAACTGTCGATTTAGGCTCTTGTTCTAGTTTGTTACAAGAAGAAGCAATAGCCACGAGACATAAATAAAATAAATACCTTTTCATATTCATAAGATTAGAAGGTTAATGTGAGACCAAAAGAATAGCTTTTCAACATCGGATAGTTAAATCCGTCGCCTTGATTGGAGTCACCCAACAGCGTATCCGAATCTCCCGTGTTTTCTGGATCGATATTACCCTTGGTTATTTTAAACATCGGTGAATACGTGAACAGATTTTCGCCGGAGAAGAAAACAGACATCGATTTTGCCCTCATTTTCTGTACAACTGACTGTGGTAGCTTGTAGCCTACCTGCAAATTTTTCATCCGTACGTAAGCGATGTTTTGTAAGTAACGTGTCTGCGCTTCGCGTAGCGTTCCTCCTGCCGTCCACGCGAGATAGCCTGTATATCGCGGAAAATAAGCTTCGGGGTTGTCTTCTGTCCAGATATTACCCAATTGTGATACTAAAGGATGTCCATACGGCGCGTTATATTGTCCCCAGAAAGAATTTGATCCGCGGCTCGGATACCATGCCTGTTTACCTATTCCTTGGAAGAACGCCGAAACGAAGAAATTACTATAATCTATGCCTAAGTTCAGTCCGAAGCTATACCGCGGAGATTCATTTCCGATGATGACACGATCACCGGGATTATCAACCGTATTTTCCCCATTATTAATAACACCATCATTATTCACGTCCTTAAATTTAATATCCCCCGTTCTCCATACGCCCGATGCAGTCGTGTTGAAAAGGCGCTGATCAGGGGATGTACGAATCTGATGCTCACTTGTAAAAAACCCGTCCGTGACGTAACCCCAAATCTCGCCTAGTGTTTGTCCTTCATAGTAATCGGTCAATAACCGTCTTTCATTATTGAATTTTAGAATCTTTGATCTGCTGTCGGCAAGTGTTGCCCGAATATCAAAATTCAGCGGCTTGTCCGCCACATTTATTTTATCTCTATAGTTGACCGTTAATTCAAACCCTTTAGTTTCTAAATCCGCGTAGTTACCCCGTGGAGAGGCTGCTCCAAACACAGCAGGCAGTTCTCTTCCGGCCGTAAACATATTGGTCGTTTTACGGGAATAAAAGTCCGCATTGATCATAACCTTATTCTTTAGCAGACTTAAATCAATACCATAATTTACGGTAGTCGCGGTCTCCCATGTCAGCCCATCCGGTAAGACATTTGGAGCACTCGTACTCGCATTTTGCCTACCTTCTAATATCCTTGCCATTTGGCTAAGCGCCAATTGTTCTTGGAATACATAAGAGCTAATATTCCCATTACCTAATGATCCATACGAAGCCCGTACTTTAAAATCAGAAACAATAGCAGGATTAACTTTCCAAAACGATTCATTCGAAATCCTCCAACCAGCGGATATAGAAGGAAATAACGCATATCGCTCATGGGCCGGAAATTTAGATGAACCGTCATATCGGCCATTCACTTCCAATAAATAGCGATCGTCATAAACATAATTGAATCGAAAGAAACCACCCAGAATATTCCATTGTTCATACCCACCGGTCGTCGCCATATAGTCCCCCAATGCCAGATTTATGTCTTCGGCATCTTCGTAAATTAAACCATTACGCTCCATGCCAATACGTTTGTAGGTGCTTAATTCATAATTATATCCTGCCAACGCTTTAAAATAATGTTTATCCGCAAATACCGTCTCATAGTCCGCATACAGATTACTGGCGATATATTGTGTATTACGTTGAATTTCTCGAATATCATTATATTGTTCTCCTAGATATTCTACCACGCCCTGAATTCTGCTATACGGAACTGGAACACGTATCCGGTTTTCATTACTATTCGTATTCTGGTAAGTAAAATCTCCCCTGACATTTAGCTTATTATCTAAAAATTTTGCGTGAAATCCCGACATTGTACGGATAATGTTTCGATCGTAATCCATTCCGTTTTTGCCATACACATAATCACCTACCGTATACGCTGCCGAATGTGTCAATGTACCGTCCGGATTAAACATGGGCACCATCGGATGTCCTTCCGCGACCATATTTCGCCATATACCACCGCCTTCTCCGATATTCATGGGGATATGAAACAGATTTTTCGAAAACTCCGTGTTATTATGTATACTCAGCCAATCCGTTATTTCGATCGTACCTTTTGCCCGAATGTTATATCGCTTGAAATCGTCAGAATTATGTTTAAATAATCCCGGTTGCGTCAGATGACTGGCAGAGAATATATAACTCGTTTTATTGCTTTTACCGGAAATGCTTAGGTTTTGATTGACTGCATAGGTATTCTTTTTATATAAATCCGCCATCCAGTCATGACTATCGTAATAAATATACTCTCCTGTTGCCGGATCAACTTCCACCCTTGGAAGACTTGGATCTTCGGAGCGCCTTTTCAGCTCTTGGAGATACTCCTGCGAGAACCGCATGGTTTTATTGACATTTTGTGGATAGCTGGCGTAGTTGTTCCAGCTCGAAAATGCTTCGTTAAACATAGATGCCCATTGGTAACCATCGGTTACAAATTCGGGAATGTAAGTAGGGTCTTTTATGGCATAGTTACCACTGTAATTTATCTGCACCTGGTCTTCTGTTGGATTTTTTGTGGTGATAAGAACAACACCGAAGGCCCCTCTTGCACCATAAATAGCCGAAGAAGCGGCATCCTTTAGTACGGTAACAGATTCAATATCCTGTGGGTTTATTAATGCAGGATTACCTTCCACACCATCTATCAGAATGAGCGCAGAACCTCCTTGTCCGATAGAAGTTGTACCTCTGACATTAAAACCAGGTGATTGACTTGGGCGTCCATCTGCCGGTGTGATATTAAGATTGGCTACGACCCCTTGCAATCCTTGCGAGAGATTGGTTATCGGTCTATTTTGCAGCGCTTCACTATCGATATAGTCGACCGCACCGGTAAGATTGCCTCTTTTCTGCGTACCGTATCCAACAACAACGACTTCTTCGATATTCGTATTTTCCCCCTCAAGAAAAACCGTAACCGGATTTAGGTTTTGAAAAGGTATTATTTGTGTTTGATAGCCGACCATCGAAATTTCGATAGAACCTCGATCAGACGTAACCACAAGGATAAAGCGACCATCAGCACCAGACTTTGTTGACGTGGCCGTTCCTGTTAATTTTATGGTTGCGCCTTCAATTAAGTTTTGATCGCTATCCTTTATCACCCCAACAAGTTTTTGTTGAGACTGCGCCCATGATATGGCCATGTTTCCAAGAAAACAAAAAGCACATATAAGACACGTTATACTCCGTTTGAATTGATGTGTCATGATTTAGGAATATTAGAATTTAAAATGGATGTCATCTATATTAATCCGAGGTCTATTATTGTTGGCAAACGGCAGGGATGTATTTACAATACGTATCCGTACATTTTCGCCTAATCCAGCGTTGACCTCGAAAACAGTTGTTTCTAATGAAGTGCCTGATTTATCTACTTCACCTGTGCCGATCGGTGTATATGTATTCCCGCCATCTCTTGATACTTCGACTGTAAATACGGTAGGATTCACGTTGCCCGTCTCGGCCGCGGCTGGATAGATGCCATGCGAAACAGCAACGGTCTTGATACCTTTTAGATCAAAATTCATAGCAATGATTCCGTTTCGATTATTATTACCGACAGTACCTTGTAAACGAATACTTTGCCTTCCGTTTTTCGGATCCGCCGCGCTGGTTGCTGTTATACCGCCGTCAATTAACCAAGATCCTGTAATGAAGTTCATATTTTTCGAATCATAATTTGTATTGGACGAGAGTTCGAAATCCTCCAAAAGTTCTGTAAGCCCCACTTGAATATCGGCTATGTTCCGAGGCATTAAAAAAACTTCGTCTCCAATGATCCGGGCGAGACCTACCATAGATTCGACAAACAACGGGTTTGTCTCAACTGCGAAGACAGAGGCGTCACGAAATCTTGTTTGTATTTCTACAATCTCATCATCAATCAATAAGTCGCCACTTAGCTTTGTGGATCCATTATCGGATATATTGATCTTATTCAGACGCACCAACAATGGCCCCCAATATTTACAATTCGTCATCAAAGTAGCTATGCTTACAATTTTGGGGGTGAAGTTATTACCGGAACTTTCTACCGTTATGTTATTTAGGCTTAAATCGGAAACCGTAAGCTCACCATCCATGTATTTCAAAGTCGACTGCTCTAGATTGATCCGTACAATATCTCCCTGTTTGATGGCATCATTTTCTTCACGCAGTTGCAATAAAATAGCAGCATCATCCGTGAGATCCTGCACGACGATGATATTACCTTCAATATTTTTTGATTCGTAGTCAGATGTCACTATTGCCCGAATCGCTGTCGTTCCAAACTTCAGATTGTCGTCGGTTTGGATTCGTCTCAGCGCGTATATACTCGATGGACTCGAAGTTTCATAATGAGGAATTTGAGCGTCATCTCTACACCCTGAGAATGCTGACAGCAGCAACAGCATTCCAAATAAAAGGTCACGTGTCTTCATTGGTTAATCAGTTTAATTTTAACATGTGTTGTTTTCTATTTTCAAATATTTCCTGAAATTTTTTGTTCTTTCCAATATCCTGTGTTGTATCCCAAAAGTTGGTCTGTTTAATATGTGACATTAACGAATTCAGTACCCAGCTTTGCGTCCATCCAGTTTGTGTTCCCCAAGGCCCCCAGCCCGAATCCGCATTGCTTGCCCAATAATCCCATCGATTAAAATCAAAGGCACGGAACCATGCCCCGTCAAGATCGGGGTGAACCTCACTTCGTACTTGCGCTTTAACAAAAAAACTGTTTATCTTATCTAATGATTTTTTATAGAGCGTATCCTGCGTTGCAGCAAGCGCTTCGTTTAATCCAAAGGAGGCATAATTTAACGTGTATAGCAGATCTGTAACTTCATCACCGTATTCAGAAATTAAAGGGGCTTCTTTCACACCATATTCTGCATTACTTCTTACTTTATCGTATCGTCCTAAACCAACAATACCCAATCTTTCTTTGATCGCACCACACTCATCAAGATCCTGCAGCAAGGTATTAGCAACCATCTTAAGCCAATACCGATGCAATTCATTATCTTCAATCCGAACAAGCCAAGCCAAAGGCAATAACATCCTTGCATACTCCTGTTGGATACCATTCGTCCATTTCCAGACGGGAAAGTTCTCCATCGTCGTTTGAATAGCTTTAACCGCACGGGATTTGAGAGGTTCATATCCTGTTTTATCGTAAAGCCACAGGTAATTGGCCCAAAGCCAACATTCGTAATGAGGATGTATATTCGTTAATTCGCTATCAAAAAGTTCTTGCCAAGTCAACGTCTGCAATTTTGCATCTCTAAACCATGGGCCCCGAAAACCAGATTTTCCTGACGTACGAAAGTTGCCTAATATCCCTTCGATAATATAAGGGAAATACGTCTCTGTCTGTAAATTACTACTTGCCCCTATCGTCGCCAGTAAAACACGCGCATTATCATCGCCGTAATAAGCATCAGGATCTGTCGTGGCCCAGCCGATAAGGCCGTATGATGTGCTTGCTGGATCGCTTCGCTCTCCACCGCGTAAATTTGATGCTTTATAAAGGTATTGCAATAGATTATCTGCTATGGAAGCATATTGTTTGTCATCTGTTAATAGGTATCCTGAACTAAATGCAAAAGCCGTTTCTGCTTGGCAATCCGCCCTTATCCACCATCGAATAGGCTGCGTACCATCCTGATTAATATAAGAAGCATGCCCCTCCAATATTCCGAGTGAACCATCTCCAACAGGACTCCTATCGGAAACAGGTGGAAAAACAACATCTTCCCCATTTTTTTTTGTATACTGCCCAACAATGTCTACCCAATCTTCGTGAATTAACAATTTCGAATGCTGATACCATTGGAGACCCCTATTAATGGACTGCGTAAAATCTTCCGTATGAAGAATAGCATTCCTTTCGAATGTAGGCCTTACATCAACGTTTAAGATGAGCGTATCCACCTCAATTCCCACATGCCGAAAAACAAACTGCCATATCCTGTTCCAAACTTCCGTTGGCCCAAAACGAGATTTCGGTTGATTGCTTAACGCCACACTTGAAACGAGGAACTGTCCTTCTTGAAACATTCCCGGATAGCTCTCGGTATCGGTAAGCCCATATTCTGCTTTATCAAATCCAGCTACCTTTGCGATACTCATTATAGAAGAAGGATGCGTATAACAATAAAAATATTGATCGTTTAGTGTGACAATACTCATCGGAGCGACACCAGCTATCGTATTGGAAGAAATAACCCCCCGTTCCAAATTGATTTTTTTTATTTCCGGCTTATCGCTCGTTAAATAGCTTGGATATTCTACATAAACTTTCAGTTCCCTATCCTTCATTTGATGAGCTTGTCGCTTCGAGATAGCTCCTGTCGTTCCAGCTAAAACCATCAGCCCATCACCTCGATTTGCGTTGGCTAATGCTTCATCTACTGTCTGATATTGCTTGTAAGATATTCCATTATCCGCTAATAGTCCTTGGAAATTATTCGTGTTCTGATCGGTTACCAACAACAGTTGCGCATACGTCATACAAGCAAACAACATAAAACTTATCGTCAAAAAAAACCTGTAATTGCTCTTCATAATTGTCTATATCAACCATTCAAATTTATTAAATAGAATTTTTAATATCAAAATTATTTTTAAAAATAAATTTTAATATAACAATCATTTTAAATTTATTTTATTTAATAAAATATCGAATACGAGAATAACCATCCTAGTTCCGCATTTTTATTCATAAAAGGATTATCATAACAAAATATTTTTCAATACAACCTATCATCAGCATCATTTTTTGCTTTATTCTAGCTTTTACGCTATCAATTCAGTATAATTGCATTTCTAGGGATTGTCGGATGAAGTCAATAAATGAAGTTTTTTCTCCACTAAAGTTGGAGATGACACAGAGTAACGCGGTGCTATATAAAACTGCACTTTTAAAACAGGAAATAATAGTTTTCTTAATCAAGCATGAAAGAGCTACTATTGCCGAACTTGCGCAAGCAACAAAAACCAGTATACCCAAAATCAATGAAACGGTAACAGAACTTATTGAAGACGGTCTCGTACTTGATTATGGCAAAATTGTAAATGGTGTTGGCCGAAAACCGAATATATATGGCCTTAATCCCGATTGTGCTTATTTCGTTTCCGTGGAAGCGAACAGGCATCATATGAATATTGCCATCATCAACTTTGCTGAAGAAATTACACTCATCAAAAAAGATATACCTTTTATATTGGAAAATACACCGGCTTCTTTTGACACCCTTTGTTCTCTGGTGGAGGATTTCATACAGGAATCAGGATATGAGCGTTCTAAATTTGCGGGCTTAGGGTTGAACTTAACAGGTCGTATAAACCACGATACGGGAAATAGCTACAGTTACTTTAACTTTCATGGGAAACCATTGAGTACCGTATTGGCCGAACGGTTTTCTATTTCCGCCTATATAGAAAACGATACACGCGCTATGGCTTTTGGAGAGTATGCTAAAGGTATTGTGAAGACAGAAAAAAACATACTTTTTATAAATCTGGACGAAGGAATCGGGATGGGTATCATCATTAATGGTGTCTTATATTCCGGTAAATCGGGTTATGCGGGTGAGTTCGGACATATGCCTTTTCTTAACAATGATTTGTTGTGCCATTGTGGCAAAAAAGGATGTCTTGAAACAGAAGCTTCCGGCTTAGCGCTAATTCAACAAATGAAAACGGCCATTTCCAAAGGTGTATCCACACTTTTAACCGATACAGTACCTGATCTCGAACAGCTTAAATTGCAAGACATCGTGACCGCGGCATTACGGGACGATATGCTATCCATCGATCTTATATCCCAAGCAGGTGGGAAAATAGGCAAAGGAATCGCTATATTATTGAATCTTTTTAATCCAGAGCTCGTCATTCTAGGTGGAAAGATAGCAAGGTCTGGATCGTTAATTATGTTACCCGTACTTTCTGCGATCAACAAATACTCGTTAAGCTTGGTCAATACCGACACGCAGTTCAAAACATCGCAATTGGATGATACAGCTGGACTCCTTGGCACAAGTCTTTTGATCAGAAATCGGCTGTTAGGCATTTAGCCTAACCTACCTTACCGAACTACCCGGTTTAATCGTCGAAGTTGGATTAACGAAATCTAACCTACCATCTGCATCTTCCGCCATTAGGATCATCCCTTGTGATGTAATGCCTTTGATAACACGCGGCTCCAGATTCACTAATATAGAAACTTGTTTACCGACAATGTCCGCTGGATTGAAAAACTCGGCGATGCCCGAAACAACTGTTCGTTGATCAATACCCGTATCGATTTTAAGCTTCAAGAGCTTCTTTGTTTTCGCTACTTTCTCAGCTTCCAAAATTGTTCCTACACGAATATCCATCTTTAGGAAATCTTCGTAAGTGATATTTGCTTTCGCGGGTTCGGCTTGTGCCGCCGCCGCTGCGTTTTTTGTCTTCGCCTCTTCTAGTTTTTGCAATTGGAAGTCCACTTGTTCATCGGTAATCTTTTCAAATAACAGTTGTGCTTCACTTAACACATGTCCTGCTGCAATAAGATTTTGCTGCCCTGCCCTCGACCAATCTTGCGATTCCATATCCAACATCGCAAATAACTTGTTTGCTGTTTTCGGAAGAAACGGCTGTGACAATACCGCTAGATTAGCGACAATCTGTGCGGCGACATACATCACGGTTTTTACGCGCTCGGGATTTTCCTTATATACCTTCCAAGGTTCTTCATCGGCCAGGTATTTATTGCCCAAACGGGCGACATTCATAAAATGGCTCAATGCCTCCCGAAACCGATATTGTGCGATCGTTTGGCTGATTAGTGGTGGATAGCTTGCTAACTCGTCCAATGTCGCTTGATCCCCTTCCGTCAATGCCTCTCCTAAAGAAACCTGCCCTTCAAAATATTTATGAGACAACACCATCACACGATTCACAAAGTTACCGAAAATGGCCACAAGCTCGTTATTTACGCGCGCTTGAAAATCCTTCCATGTAAATTCACTATCTGATGTCTCCGGCAGAATCGAGGTTAACACATAACGTAACTCATCTTGTTTACCTGAAAACTCCCGTAAATACTCGTGCAACCATACTGCATGATTTCGGGACGTAGACAATTTATCTCCTTCTAGGTTTAAAAACTCATTCGCCGGAACGTTCTCAGGCAATATATAGTCACCATGTGCATGTAATATCGCCGGAAAAGTAATGCAGTGAAATACAATATTATCTTTCCCGATAAAGTGAATGAGGGTGGAGTCATCCGATGTATCAGCTTGTTTTTTCCAGTACTTTTCCCAATCTTGATTGTTATCGAGAGCCCATTGTTTCGTAGCCGAAATATATCCTATCGGTGCATCCAGCCAAACGTACAATTTCTTTCCTTTCGCTTCCTCAAGTGGAACATCAACGCCCCAATCTAAATCACGTGTCATAGAACGGGGCTGCAAGCCCGATTTTAACCAAGATTGACATTGTCCAAAAACATTCGGTTTTAACACACCTTTTTTTCCCTCGATCAGCCATTTTTCTAACCAAGGTTGATACTTATCCAACGGGAGATACCAGTGCTTAGTCTCCCTCAATACAGGTGTTTTTCCACTTAATGTTGATTTAGGATTGATGAGGTCTGTTGGGTTCAATGAGGTTCCGCATTTCTCACATTGATCGCCATAAGCACCTTCATTATGGCAGTGCGGACAGGTCCCCACAATATATCGATCAGCTAAGAATTGATGGTATTCCTCGTCATAATATTGTTCAGAAAATTTTTCGATAAATTCGCCTTTCTCGTAAAGATTCATAAAAAACTCTTGTGATAGCTCGTGATGTACCTTTTCCGAAGTACGGTGATAAATATCAAACTCAATCCCGAATTCCTCAAAGCTCTCTTTGATTTGCTGATTATACTTATCAATAATCTCCCGTGGTGTTACCCCTTCTTTCTTTGCTTTAATCGTAATAGCCGCCCCATGTTCATCCGAGCCACAGACAAACACTACATCTTTATGGTTCAAACGAAGGAAACGTGCGAAAATATCAGCAGGTATATAAGCGCCCGCAAGGTGCCCGATATGTAAAGGGCCATTTGCATAAGGCAAAGCCGATGTAATAGTAAAACGATTTTTAGATAAGATACTCAACGTATACAGATTTTTAAGTTGACAAAAAATTAAACCGAAGAAATACTTGTTTCTTTGGCAAAGATAACTCAAATTGCGCGTATAATAATAAGGACGGGGCATGAAAACACCAGAATTTCTTAAAGAAGGAGATAAAGTCGCCATTGTTTGTCCGGCGAGTTATATCAAAGGAAATATCGATATAGCGGTGAAAGTCTTGAGTGACTGGGGACTTCACGTCGAAATAGGCAAAAGCGTAACCTCCCAATTTCACCAATTTGCCGGAACAGATGATGTACGCAGACAGGATTTACAGGCTGTACTTGACGATCCGGACATTAAAGCTATTTTCGCTGCTCGCGGTGGTTATGGTACAGTTAGGATTATCGACCAATTAGACTTCCGAAAGTTCAAAAAACATCCGAAGTGGATTGTCGGATTCAGTGATGTTACCGTACTTCATAGCCACCTTCACAACAAAGTTGGTATATGCAGTATACACGGACAGATGCCGAAGTCTTTTGATGAAAGTACTACAGCAGCCTTAACATCTTTAAGACATGCCCTTTTTGGAAAAAAAACAGATTTCAACTACCGTCAAAATACATTCCCCAACCGCTCTGGCAAGGGATATGGCCGCTTAATTGGCGGTAACCTAGCCATCCTTCACAGTATTTTAGCCTCTCCCTCCGATGGAAAATATGATAACAAGATACTCTTTATCGAAGACGTGGGAGAACAGCATTACAATATCGATCGCATGTTATGGACACTTAAGAGGGCCTATAAACTTTCCAAATTACAGGGTCTAATTGTAGGTGGCTTTACGGCATTAAAAGACAGCAATCCACCCTTTGGCCAACGGTTTGAAGAGATTATCATGGACAAAGTCGCCGAATACGATTTCCCGGTGTGCTTCGGTTTTCCTGCTGGACACATGGAGAATAATCATAGCCTTATTTTTGGAAAAGAAGTGATGCTGAAAGTGAATCAAAAAGAGGCTTGGTTGAGCTATAGCGACATCAAAGCTTGATGTGTTAATTATTCTGCAAAACACAACAAAAACCAAATATTCATCTATTTTATCCAATAGTATACGAAAATTATCCTGCACTGTCTTTCCATAGATATTCTCCCTACTTTCGTTTCATAAACTAAATCATGATTCTTATGATTATGGAAACGAAACATCCGAACCCATTTCGCGCCGATTATTTCTTGGCTGCTGCTTCTTCAACAATCTATCTTAATCAAGATGCAAATACGTTAGTCCAACAGACGCTAGATCGCGGACAAGGGAAACTAAGCGACACCGGGGCGCTTTGCATCCAGACCGGAAAGTTTACGGGACGTTCTCCTAAAGACCGGTTTATCGTTCGCGATAAATTCACGGAAAATACCGTTGACTGGGGAGAAATCAATATTCCGATCGCCCCCGAAATCTTCGATAATCTGTTGGAGAAAATGGAAGCGTTTATTCAAGACAAAGAATTGTGGGTACGCCATTGTTATGCCGGAGCAAATCCCTCCTACCGACTCCATGTTACGGTTATTAATACCACACCTTGGGCGAATCTGTTCTGTCATCATCTTTTCTTACGACCTGCTGTCGATGACCCTGAAAACGATCAACAAGAATGGACCATATTACAGGTACCGGAGTTCTTAGCGAATCCCGCAATTGACCAAACACGACAGGAAAATTTCACCATGATCAATTTCAGCAAAAAAATGATTTTGATAGGCGGCTCCGCCTATACCGGTGAAATGAAAAAAGGAATCTTTTCTGTCTTGAACTTCATACTACCTCACCAATATAATGTACTTCCGATGCACTGTTCAGCAAATGAAGGAGAGCAGGGCGATGTTGCTCTATTCTTTGGATTAAGTGGTACAGGTAAGACGACACTATCCGCTGACGTTAACCGGAAGTTAATTGGCGACGATGAACACGGCTGGGCCGACGATAGCGTTTTTAATTTCGAAGGAGGTTGTTACGCCAAATGTATCGATCTACACCCGGACAAAGAACCCCAGATATATGCTGCCATAAAACATCCTACACTTCTGGAAAATGTAGGTTTTTTTTCAGGCACAAATAAAGTTGATTTTAGTGATGCTGGTATTACGGAAAATACGCGGGCAGCCTACCCTATTGATCATATTAAAAATGCAAAAGAATACGCTGTCGGCAACATACCGAAAAATATCTTTTTCTTAACTTGTGACGCTTTTGGCGTGCTGCCCCCGATCGCTAAACTTACGAAGGTGCAGGCAATGTACCACTTCTTATCTGGATATACGGCCAAAGTGGCTGGAACAGAAGTCGGCGTCCGCGAACCGCAAAGTACCTTTTCCGCATGCTTCGGAAGAGTTTTTCTTCCGCTTCATCCGACAAGATACGCCGAATTATTAGGGAAGAAATTAGATGCATATCCCGAAGTGAACGTTTGGCTAGTGAACACCGGCTGGACAGGAGGTGCCTATGGGATTGGAAAAAGAATCAGCCTACATCATACCCGTGCGATGGTACAAGCGGCTATTCAAGGACACCTTACGGATCAACCCTATACCCGCCACCCTCATTTTGGTGTTCTAATGCCCAAAACATGCCCCGGTGTTCCGGTAGAAATACTTAACCCGCGGAATACTTGGAAAAATAAGGAAGCATACGATAAACAAGCTGAAACGTTGGCAAAGCTTTTTGTTCAGCATTCTGAACAATATCAGGCAGAGGCCAGTCAGGAAATACGAAATGCTTCACCTGGACTGATCCAGAAGGTTTGATTCTATAAAAATACTTTGGAGTGCCAACTTGCTTTCATTGGCACTTCCCATTTTGTCGCCAATTCTTCAGCAGAGGTTACCATATTATTAAAGACAACAACGGTATCGGAATTAACCTCGTCCTTCGCCAACAAGCTCCGAAAAACATTTTGTGGAACTACCTGAATAGGTTCGTTCGCCGATCTTCGAAAGGCTATTTGTAAGCGATCAAATAACGATACCTCCAACGCTTGCTCTATTTTCTTTAAGAGATGAACCGACTTATCAATAGAACATCCTGTTACCATTGCCTTCTCTTCGTCTACCATTAGGACAATAAACAAGTCGTAACGAATTTCGAATGATCCCGCCAATTGGTTGCCATGGGCTGTCCATTGTGCTACAAATTCCTGTAAAATTTGCTCTATTTTACGAATCTCATCCTGTAGAAAAAAACGATTGCTTTGATAAATCCAAACTCTTTTCATTTTTTTAGTATTGTGAAGTTGTTATTTACAGCTCTCAACTATAATAAGGTGAAATCATCAAATAGACAATAACCCCCGTTACGGCCACATATAACCACATAGGGTAGGTAATACGCGCCAGCTTCTTATGCCGCTCATACGCGCCTGCAATACCGCGTACAAATGTAAACAATACAAACGGTATGATGATAATGGACAATAGAATATGGGATATCAATATAAAGAAATAAATATACCGGATTACCCCTTCACCACCGTAAGATGTAGATTCGGAGGTCATGTGGTAAGCGACATACATCAATAAGAAGGCAACAGAACAGCCCATACATACCTTGATAAGATTTTCGTGCAATTTCACATTGCCTCTTTTAATCGCCGATATCGCTACCACCAACAATACAGCGGTTATTCCATTGATCGTGGCATAAATTGGCGGTAGAAAGGTTAAGGGTTCTACATCATAACCCAATTTTCTTAAATTGACCCCAAATAGCACCGCTACTGCTAACGGAATAATGATGGAAAGCGCTACAATCCACTTTTTGTACTTCTTCTCTTCTGCTGTCATCATGCGAATGTATACTTATTGTTTTTCTACTTTCATTGGTCTGTTCCTGATCTCCTCTACCATCAGCAATTTTATCTCATCTTCCAAGCGATCTATCTCCCCCTTTAGACTTATATCGTAGAAACCACGAATACGGCCTTTGGAGTCCAGCAACACCAATTGGTTACTAATCAAAAAACGTGTTGAATCAGTCGGATCCGGCATTGCATCAATAAGCAATTGTTCCCGAGCGTAGCCAAAGATATCCACATTCGCATTATGGACAACATGCCAATGCTTCCCGGTCATGTTTTTATATCCATGCATAAAGGCGTTCACATCTGCTTGGGTATCTGTACTATCAACCGAAATAGAGAAAAAATTCACCTTAGAATTCTCTTGAAAACGCGTGGCTAACATATCCATGTGATCTAACATCAATCGTGAAAAAGCAGCGTCCCGAGTATAAAAAAGATGTGCTATGCTTATACAAGTATCTGGTGCGGGAAACGCCACATTTGCTCCTGCTCCATCATTAAAGCCAATATGGGATACCGTATGAAAAATCGTATCCGGGTACTCCCTGCCCCAGTTACGTTTCATTTCGCCACTCAGCTTCTTCTCTCCAAAAACGGGTAGCGAAGCATATTCATTAAAGCCAAATCTATTAACGGCTATATATAAAAATCCTGGCACCAGTAAGATTAATGCCAGGATAATTATCTTTGATTTACCTCTTTGAGTATGCTTACTCATTTAAAGCCTCCTCGTTACAACTTAATTATTGGGAAATAATGGATGTGATTGTAAATGATATAATAAATAATCACCTTCGATCAACATCAATACAATAAAGTATACAATAAAGATGAAACCGATACTCACACAGACAATAAAACCCGATTTCTCAAACTTCAGGTGCATGAAATAGGCAATGATGTAAAAAGCTTTTACCAACGTCAATGCAATATAAATTACATTAACGAATATCCCTTTTTGGAGGATACCCCAGTGGTGAACAAAACCTAAAGCGATCAAAAACTCTAGGGCGGTCAACGCTAAAAGGATAAAGAAAACTCTCCAAATTCCTTTTTTATCCATACCACCATGATCATGGTGGTCATGTGTTGTTGCTATATTTTCGTGATTAGACATTTCTGTTATATAGTAATGTGATAAATTCCGTAACCAATTAAATCAAATAGAAGAACGTAAATACGAATACCCATACTAAGTCTACAAAGTGCCAATAAAGACCTACCTTTTCAACCATTAAGTATGTACCTCTTCTTTCGAATGTATTATTGAGCGTCATGCTCAAAATGATAATATTCAATAAGATTCCGATCGATACGTGAAATCCGTGAAAACCTGTTATCGTGAAGAACAGATTAGAGAACTGTAAAGCAGCAGTATAGGATATATCCTTTGTAAAATAAGGCGCCAACGCTTGTGCTACAGCATCACCTTCCAAACCTGTTGCCGGGTTTCTTCCAAACCAAAAACCTTGATGATGTAAGTGTGTCCACTCGATAGCCTGACAGCCAACAAAAGCTAAACCACCCAAAATCGTCCACAGCATCCATTTTACGACCTCATCTTTCCTGTTCCGATGACCTGCATCAACAGCCAATACCATGGTTACAGATGACATAATCAAAATAAAGGTCATGATACCGACGAACACCAAAGGTTGTCCAGACTCGGCAATACCTGGAATAGATTGGAAAACCTTATCTGCATCAATCCACGTAGGCTGCGCAAATTTTTGCGCGCCATAGTAAATCAGAAATGCAGAAAACGTAAAGGCGTCCGACACCAAGAAAAACCACATCATGATTTTTCCATACTCCAAGTTCCAAGGCGACTTACCACCACTCCAAGGGCCGTCTTTTACCTTATCCAATTGCGATACAGTTGTTGTACTCATTGTTTACTATTATTGATTCAAAAGTAAGAAAACATAAATATAAATCCACAAAAGACCGAGAAAATGCCAAAATATAGTGGCTAAGTTCATGCGGAATTGGTTGTCCGGAAATGGGATCGGCTTCATAGCTCCCCATAAACATCTTACCAACACGATCAAACCCGCAATAATATGTGCCAAATGCATCCCCGTAAACACATAAATAAACGACTGCGATGCATTATTATTCACAAAATAAATACGTCTGTCTGCCAGTACGGACCAAGCATCGGTCTGTAAGACAAAAAATACGATACCCAATACTATAGTCAGCAATAAAAATAACTTTTGCTTGCCTAATTGCTCCAGTTTCGTTGCACGATAAGCCAAATGCAAGGTTAAGCTACTCGCCACAATAATAATCGTACTATATATAAAAGTATCCGGCAAAATAGTTTTTATCCCTTTATCTACTCCACTAGCCGTATACACGATGAATCCACTGGACAATGCAGCAAACATCATAAACATACCAATCATACCTAGCCAGAGGTTAAACTTCTTGGCTTTCCTTGATTGAATTAATTCTTCTGTTGTATAATCGTCCGTATGCTCCATCTATTTCAAAGGAATAAAATCAAATAACAAAACCAATTGCGTTAATGGCAAATAAATGAACGATGTAAACATCACTTTCTTTGCCGTAGCATCGGTCATTTCTTTTATGTGCTTAAAACCATAATAAGCAAACAACAATCCGCCCAACAACGACACCACCGTAAATACCCAACCGCCAAAACCGTAGTACATAGGTAATACACCCACTGGAACCATCAATACAGCCGAAATAAAAATCATCCAAGCCGAGATTGTGTCTTTTCTTGTTGTCGGCAATAACCTAAACCCCGCTCGCTTATAATCCTCGTCAGCAACCCAGGCAATCGCCCAAAAATGTGGAAACTGCCAAAAAAACTGAATCAAGAACAATACCCAAGGTGTGATAACAATCGCTGCCTCACTAACAGCAGCATATTCAAAACCAAATCCCGCAGATTTAAAAGCAGCATAATAGCCAATTAACGGAGGCAATGCACCTGGAAAAGCACCGACAAACACAGCTATAGGCGATTTTTGCTTTAACGGCGTATACACAAACGCATATAGGATGATCGCGAAAACCGAAAGCAAGCCTGCTAAAAAATTAAGCCGGACAAGTAATAAGGTTCCAAAAATCCCCATAAACAAACTCAACACCAATGCTTGTCCTGTTGTCATTCTTCCTGCCGGCAACGGTCTGTCCTCCGTACGTTTCATCAGTTTATCGAGATCACGCTCAATAATTTCATTAAAACCGTTTGCAGAACCTGTTATCAGAAATCCACCAATTGTCAAAATCAACCAGTTTATCCAAATAATATCGCCCTGTTGCTTGGCTCCAATCAAAAACGAAATAGAAGCCGAGAAAACAACGGTTAAGGTCAACCTAAGCTTAACTAATTTATTAAAATCAGAGATGAACTGCTTCATGAAAATCTTTATCCTCTTCTAAAAATGAACAAATATGCGTTAAAACCACAAATGTCTGTAACTTTGTTCATACTATCGTTTTAATTTTGTCATTAATAGCATCAAATAGTACAAGGCGCCAAAAAACAAGCTAGCGATAACCAAATGTGTAGTTTGCGCAACCGCCGGCACATTAAAACGAGCTAGAATAATTCCGGACATCATCTGAATGCCAATTAAAATTAGTACAGCCCAAGCGTATTTACTTTGCAATGTCAATGAACTAAACTTATTTTTTACCAGGAAGAACAGTAACACTGTCGTTCCTAACGATACATAAGCCAATATACGATGTATATCATAAGACGATCCTAACCGGGAAATCCATTCCTGACGTGAAACGCCTTCATCGTTTAAATGATCTATAGCTTCCCTCACTTCTGTGCCATAGACGACTTGTATCACCGTCAATACCAATAGGAATATCGCTATGCCTTTTAGCAAATCAAAACGATGATTAATCAGGATGCTTTTATTTCGCATGGTTGTGGCTAGATAGAACGTATATATACTAATGGCCACAATAACCAATGCTAAAAGCATGTGTACCGTAATAATCCAAGGCATCAAGTTCGTCGAAACAACAATAGAACCGAGCCAAGCCTGAAGAATTACTACAAAAAGATTTAGAACGCTCCACCATACAATAGATGGCTTACTTTTCCAATACGTAAACGAGAACAAGGCAGAAAACAACAAACAAAAGCCTACAATAACACCAACCAACCGGTTAATATACTCTGTCCAGGTTTTTGCGGCATTAAATTCTTCGTGCTGTAGAATGGACTCATCGTGGCGTATTTTATCCGCCATTTCAGGATAGCCAAAGAACGCAACGATTTTTGCAAAACGCTGATTCTTTTTAGCCCTTCCTTCCATATAATGTTTCTCATATCCCGAGGGAAGTTGTGAAACATCTGTCGGCGGGATTATGCGATTAAAGCATTTGGGCCAATCGGGACATCCCATTCCTGATCCTGTACTTCTGACGATTCCCCCTGCTGTGATAACAAGGAACAGAACAAAGATCGTAATCCTGTTTGTTCTAATGAATCGCTTCTCCGTACCGGGATACATAACACACCTCTTCTCTCTACTTCTACGTTAAATTTATCCTTCTATTACTTCTCTATTATTCTCTTTGTTCCATTCATTCTGAATGCGGATAGCCTCTTCGTTACCTTCAAAATCGTGTGGTAAATTTGAGCTCATTGTTTCAGAGAACGGTACTGTTTGCGGGATGAAATCCGTATCATGCCCTGGTTTACTATAATCGTAAGGCCAACGATAAACCGTAGGAATCTCACCTGGCCAATTTCCGTGTATATGTTCTACTGGTGTAGTCCATTCCAATGTATTGGAATTCCACGGATTTTGTGTCGCCTTCTTGCCTTTCCAAATAGAAGCAAAGAAATTCCATAAGAAAGCTACTTGTGCTAAGCCCGCAACAATAGCAGACCAAGTAATTAGCAAGTTTACGGAAATCCATTTATCCATGAACGGGAATGCCGTAAATGTGTAATAACGACGAGGTACACCATCGATACCCATAAAGTGCATCGGGAAGAACACCAAATATGCGCCGATAAATGTTAACCAAAAATGAAGATATCCTAATTTTGTATCCATCATACGTCCAAACATTTTTGGATACCAATGATAGACACCAGCCAACATACCGAAAATCGATGCCGATCCCATCACTAAGTGGAAATGGGCTACCACAAAATAAGTGTCATGTAGATTAATGTCCAATGCAGCGTTACCCAAATACAAACCTGTAAGACCACCCGACACGAAGAATGAAACCATACCGATAGCGAACATCATCGCCGGTGTGAAACGTATATTACCTCTCCATAGTGTAGCTATATAGTTAAATGCTTTCACCGCAGACGGTACAGCAATAATCAACGTCGTAATCATGAATACGCCTCCTAAAAACGGATTCATACCGGTCACAAACATATGGTGACCCCAAACGATAAATGACAACACGGTAATACCAACCAAAGAGTATACCATCGCATGGTATCCGAAGATTGGTTTGCGAGAGTTTGTAGAGATAATCTCAGAAGTTAAACCTAATGCTGGCATAACCACGATATATACCTCTGGGTGACCTAAGAACCAGAACAAGTGCTGGAATAAAATAGGTGAACCACCTTCGTTTGGTAAAATTTCCCCTTGAACTACTAAATCGGAAAGGTAGAAAGATGTGCCTACCGAACGGTCAAAGAATAGAAGCACAACAGCCGAAACTAATACTGGGAATGACAACAAACCAACGATAGCTGTTAGGAAGAATGCCCATATCGTTAATGGCATTTTCCAAAGATCCATCCCTTTTGTACGCATATTCAATACAGTACTGATGTAGTTTACACCACCCAATACTTGAGAAGCGATAAACAAGGTCATACTAATCAACCACAATGTCATCCCCAAACCAGACCCCGGAATGGAAGTCGGCACGGACGATAATGGAGGATAAATGGTCCATCCAGCAGAAGCAGGCCCACTTTCTACGAAGAAAGATGCCACCATAATAACACACGCTGTAAAGAAGAACCAATAGGACAACATATTCATTAAAGGTGACGCCATATCGCGTGCACCCAACTGATATGGAATCAATAGGTTACTGAATGTACCTGACAAACCAGCTGTCAATACAAAGAATACCATCATGGTACCGTGAATAGTCACCAACGATAGGAAAAACTCGGGTTTCATCCGTCCACCTTCGGCCCATTTACCTAAGAAGACCTCTAAAATCGGAAAATCTGTATCCGGCCACGCTAACTGGATACGAAATAAGATAGAAAGCAACATAGCGAAGACTGCCATCACAATACCTGTGATCAAAAATTGCTTCGCAATCATCTTGTGATCCTGACTGAAGATATACTTCGTCAAAAAGGTCTCTTGATGATGATCATGTGCGTCATGATGCGCTGCGCCGTGCGATATAACTGTACTTGACATATTCGTTTTATAAATTTCTTTAGTTTAATGAAGCTGTAGTGAATTCTTTCGAATCTCCCGAATCTACCGCGGCAAATTCTTTCTGCAAATCTTCAGTAAAATACTTGTTCTGCGTACTCAACCATTCTTTATATTCTTCCTCCGTAACTACCACAACTTTTTTCTGCATATTGTAGTGACCCGATCCACAAATCTTGTTACAAAGCATGACAAAATCATACTTCGGATCGTTCATTTTCTCACGCATATCTTCCGTAGTCATTGTTGGCGTAAACTGGAAGTAGTTGGTCATTCCCGGTACGGCGTTTATCTGTACACGGAAATCAGGAATATAGAACGAGTGAATAATATCTTTTGAAATAATATGGAAACGCACAGATTTATTTACCGGAATAACAATGTCTGATGCCTGGATATCATCCCACGCATGCTTATCGTTAAAATCGATACCATAAGAGTTCATCGGTGTCGTCATTTTATAGTTACGTTTCCCGATTACCCCATCAGCTCCCGGATAACGAATTTGCCATTGGAACTGCTCACCCAAAACTTCCACCTGAATAGCAGATTTCTGCAAATCCTCCGGAACATTGGTAATAGACCTCCAAGTAAAGAAACCGAACAATACCAAAACCGTTAAGACAACAGCTGGTACAATTGTCCAAATTTTCTCTATCGTATCGTTATGTGGATAATAGTACGCTTTTGTTCCTTTACGCATTCTATAGATATACGGGAACGTCAATAGTAAAATATGTACCAGTACCAATACAATGGTGATGATCACCGTCGTAATGATAAACATGGTATCTATACGTTCACCGTGTTCCGTAACCGCCGAACGCCAGGCCCAATCTCCCCAAACTGCATATCCATAGTATACAAAGCCTAAAAAGGCAACTAGGAATATAACCAATAGAACCGACTGAAACGTGTTGTTCGCAAAAGGATTGTATTTGCCATTCATTTTACGAGTAAGCTCATAAATAGCCAACACCTTACCAACAACCGCCACAACTGTACAAACAATTAAAAATAAAAGAATGTAGTAAGTCATGTTTTTGTAAACCTGTGGGTCTATCTGAGGCCCCTCATCAACTACCGTAGAAGATGATGATGACGATGATGAGGTCGTTGTTGTTGCGGTCGCAGCCTCACCCTCCGCCGCCGTTGTATCCGCTACCACTCCTGTTGCAGCAGTATCAGCCTCACCCTCATCAACCGTATCAGCAGTGGCTGAAACAGCAGTATCTTGGGCTAATGAATCTTGCTGAAATGCAAAACTTGGTGTAGAGAACAACAATCCTACGGCTAGTAAGCATCCCAACACGGCTCTGAATCTGTTATTAATTTTAAATTTCATTTCTTATTAAAACGTTTAAACGTATTCTTATGCAATGATTAGAAACTATATTTGATGATGTAAACTCTCTTCCAAAAACGGATGATTTTTAGGAGCCAACGCATGTTTGCTCAACTTACTCATCACGAGGAATGTGAATAATCCGACAAAACCTATAGCTGTTCCAATCTCGATAAATCCGAACCCGCGATGATTCTCCACAGTACCCGGCATAATCATGATATAATAATCTAGCCAGTGTCCGCACAGCAACAAGATGGCAACGAACAACATTATTCCTTCCTTACGCTTCACATCGCGATCCATCAATAGCAACAACGGTGCTAAAAAGTTAATAATAATATTCAACCAGAACCAAGGCTTGTACTCTGGCTCCCATCTCTTGTAGAAATAAACTGTTTCCTCCGGAATGTTGGCGTACCAAATCAGCATAAACTGGGCAAACCATACATAAGTCCAGAAAATCGAAAAACCGAACATTAACTTCCCTAAATCATGTAGGTGGTTTTCGTTTACCCAAGCCAAATATCCAGCTTTTCGAACCAAAACGAGGATAATAACAATAGTCGCGATTCCACTAACCCACATTGCCGCGAAATTATACCAGCCGAACATGGTTGAAAACCAGTGTGCCTCCAATGACATAACGGTATCAAATGACCATATAGGTGTAGTAAAACCAAAGATGACTAAGAAAATAGCAGATAACTTAAAGCTCGTTTTATAAGAGTTCAATCCTCCCTCTAAGTCTTCTTTGTAGGACAATTTAGCTAAAATGAACGCAAATATACTATATGACCCCATGAACAAGATCTGACGAATCAAAAATCCAGGAATATTTAAGAAAGCTGATTTGCCAGCCACAAGCGCATCGTAATGTGGACTATCGGGATCTGTCAAGCCGTCAGCGTTCCAATGATGATATAAATTATGTGTGAATAATCCTACGCCAACAATCACAAACAAAATGATTGCTGCTATCGGTAACACGCTAGCCATAGCCTGTGGTATACGGATTAAACCCGCTGACCAACCTGATTGCGTGACAAATTGCAATGCTAAGAAAAACGCGCCCGCGGCACATACACAAGTGAAATAATAACCCATCAATAATAGGTTAGCGTATGTACGTTCAACCATAATATGGTCACTTGATAGAAGGCCGAAAGCGATAGCTACCACCCCTACAGCAATTCCAACCAAGCTGAGTATCTTAGCGATACCAGCGAATTGAAATTTTTCGCCGAAATTATAATCGTGATGATGATTGTGAGTTCCCATTTACTATATTGATGTTAGATTATTTTTTTTGTAATTCCTGTACGTACATGACAACCTGCCAACGTTCCTCCGGTGACAACTGTGAAGCGTGCGAGCCCATCGAGTTGTGCCCATAATAAATCGTATGGTATATTTTACCTACCGAAAGCTCACTCATTGCTCCACCGCGTGAAGAATTTGCCCCATCCGATTTTTGATAAGACGGCGGAGGAGGGAAATTCTCTAAGGCGCGCGTACCACGAGAATCCGTTACCGAACGGTCTTTCGTAATCGGGCCATCACCTTTACCATCCTTACCATGACACACCGCACAGTATGTATGATATAAGGCATCCCCTTTCGCCAAGTTTTCCTCTGTAACAGTCAATGGATTGGCCAACTCTCTACCTGCACGTTCGTATTCCTCTAACGAGTTATCGAATTCAAACCGCTCAAAACCAATTGGAGTCGTTTTTTCCGGTGGTAATTGCGCCGTCATTTTATTTTTAAAATTATTATTAGGCTGATCCGGATTGTAAGCAATCGGATCATACATATTTCTGGAGAATTCCCATCCTGTACTACGCGTCTTTCCATCGCCACAGCTGGAAACTACCGCCGCCAAAGCAAATGCGGCGCATACAGATCCAAGAAAATTCTTCTTATTCATAGCTAACATATTTTCTTTCATTGTATTTAACTTCAACCGCACCGGCATCCTTTAATAACGATTCAATTAACGCATGGTCTGCGTTCTCATGCGCATCAATGGCAATAATAAAACGATCATCTGAAGCTCTCAAGTCCATCACGCGCGGTGCACGACCAGGAAACAAATGGTTGCGAAAGAAAAACGTCGCCACCATACCTAATGCACAAAGCAAAATTGTAACCTCGAATGTAACCGGCACAAAGTTTGGCAACGGCAACGATGGTTTCCCCCCGATATTCATCGGCCAGTCATGCGCCATTGTATAATACAATAAGCTAAAACCTAAAACCGTACCTAATGCGCCAAAACAAAACGCCGCAATTGGTAAGCGCGATGGCTTAACACCCAACTTAGCTTCTATTCCATGAATAGGCATGGGCGTAAAACAATCATATATGCTGATATTGTTCGCTTGCAACTTGTCGATACCGTGCATCATTTCATCAGGATCGGCAAAACTACCTAATATATATTTTGTATTGCTCATTGCTTATTATTTTCTAACATCTAATGCCTTAATATCTTCTTCTGAAACAGAATCATATTTATCTAATGAATTCTGGAAGAATTTCACTTGTTCGTCTGGGAATGCACCCTCTTGCACCAACTTCGTCTTCTGTTGTAAACTTGCAGATTTCAATAATAATTTAACCTCTGCAATAGCGATACCCGGTAAGAAACGTAAGAACAACAAGAACAATGTGAAAAATAACCCAATGGAACCCACGAATATTCCAACGTCGACCCATGTAGGATAGAACATCGCCCAAGAAGATGGCAAGTAATCACGGTGTAAAGATGTCACGATAATCACGAAACGCTCAAACCACATCCCAATATTCACCACGATAGACAATACCCAAGAGATAGGAATACTCGTACGAATCTTCTTAAACCAAAACAACTGTGGTGAAATAACGTTACAGGTCATCATCGCCCAATACGCCCAAGCGTAGGGACCAGCAACACGGTTGGCGAACGCATACATCTCATATTCCGAGCCTGAATACCATGCAATAAACAACTCTGTCAAGTAAGCAACACCCACAATAGAACCGGTTACCATAATAATCTTGTTCATCGACTCGATGTGGAACATCGTAATGTAATTCTCAAAGTTCATCACCTTACGGAGAATTAACAAGAGGGTTTGTACCATCGCAAAACCGGAGAAAATCGCTCCTGCAACGAAATATGGAGGGAAGATGGTCGTGTGCCATCCCGGAATCACCGAAGTAGCAAAGTCCATAGATACAATCGTGTGGACCGAAAGTACAAGTGGTGTCGAAATCCCCGCCAAAATCAAGGAAACGATTTCAAAACGTTGCCATGTCTTAACAGAACCGTTCCATCCGAAAGACAGGACGCTGTATATCTTTTGTTTAAGGCCTGTAGCACGGTCACGTACCGATGCGATATCAGGTAAAAGACCACAGTACCAGAACACCAATGATACCGTAAAATAGGTAGAGATCGCAAATGCATCCCATACCAATGGTGAATTGAAGTTTACCCATAAGGATCCAAATTGGTTCGGTAATGGGAAAATCCAGTACGCTAACCATGGACGTCCCATGTGTGCAACAACATACGTAGCCGCACAGATAACGGCGAAGATCGTCATCGCCTCTGCAGAACGGTTAATGGAGTTACGCCAATTCTGACGGAAAAGTAATAACACGGCTGAAATCAACGTTCCGGCGTGACCGATACCTACCCACCATACAAAGTCGGTGATATCCCATGCCCAACCTACCGTTTTATTCAGTCCCCAAGCGCCGATTCCCGTCCAAAAGGTATATCCGACACTCACTACCCACAACATGGCTCCTAGAGCGGCTACAATAAAACCGATCCACCAAGCTTTGTTTGGTTTATTTTCAACCGGAAGCAAGATATCATCTGTCACTTTAGCATAAGTGATATCCTTGCCGGTTACTAATGGTTCTCTTAATATTGATTCGTTATGCGATGACATAGTTGTTTTATTTCAGATTAGAATAAAATTATGCTTCAAAGGTGTTTCTAACTTTCGTCATATACCCAATGTTAGGTTGAACGTTGATTTCTTCCAACACATAGTATACACGTTCGTTACGTAAAGCTTTTGAAACCTCTGATTCCGGATCATTAACATCACCAAAGATGATAGCATTTGCCGAACAAGCCTCTTGACAAGCCATTTTCACATCGCCGTCTCTCAACTTGCGATTTTCCATCTTCGCCTGTAGTTTACCGCCTTGAATACGTTGGATACACATAGAACATTTTTCCATAACCCCACGCGAACGTGTTGTTACATCCGGATTCAACACTAACTGTGTAAACTCGCTATTCAAATAGTTATCAAAACGGGAATCATTCCAGTAATTAAACCAATTGAAACGGCGTACTTTATACGGACAGTTATTTGCACAGTAACGTGTACCGAAACAACGGTTGTAAGCCATGTGGTTAAGTCCTTCTGAAGAGTGTACTGTCGCCAATACCGGACATACCGTCTCACAAGGAGCATGATCACAGTGTTGACACAACATCGGCTGGTGAACGACCGTAACGTTCTCGTAATCGTATTCTGTAGCTTTCGCTATTTCTTTTTCTTTCGTTAATTTCGAACCGTCTTCTTGTTCTAGCGTATAATAGCGATCGATACGCAACCAGTGCATCTCACGACGACGGCGAACCTCGTCTCTACCAACAACAGGAACATTGTTTTCCACACTACAAGCGACGATACAAGAACCACATCCTGTACATGCGTTCAGATCGATTGCCATCACCCATTTGTGACCAGGTGATTCAAATTTATTCCACAAGTCATACGTTTTATGCGAATCTGCAAAACGTCCTGACTCCGAGTTTGGATCTTTCAAATATTTAGCAAATGTCGTTTCGCGGACAATGTTACGACCTTCGATAGTATGGTGTGTTTGCGTTTGTGCTAACTCATAGGTACCACCTGCTTTCGCAACCGTAGCTTTTGCTTCAAACTGAACAGTACCATTAACCAAACGTGCGAATGGATAGGCGTTCTGTCCTACGTTGTTACCGGCTTTACCTACTTTTGTACGGCCATAACCAACAGCGATAGAAACCGTACCTAAAGCCTGCCCCGGTTGCCACACAACAGGTAGCTCTACCGTGTAGCCATTTGCTTCCACAGTTACCTTACCATTTTCGCCCAAACCTAGCTTTTCTGCATCACGAGGGTTCAATGCCGCATAGTTGTCCCAAGTTACCTTAGAAACAGGATCAGGTAACTCTTGCAAGAACGCATTGTTTGCATAGCGACCATCACGCATGACAGTTGATTCATACAACTTCAGTTCGAAATCACCAACGACAGCTTTAGAAGCTGCACCAATAGCAGTTACTACTGCATTGACATCCACATTAGCCGTATAGGAAGATCCTACCGACGAACCTTTGTAAATAAAGCCCGTTTGTAAAACATCATTCCATGATTTACCTGTGCCTGCAAGGATATTTTCTTCCCAATTCCTTCTTACGAAATCATAGATATTGGTATTGTCACCTGCCCAAACCAACAAGCTCTGTTCTGCTTGACGCGTATTGAAGACAGGATTGATGGTTGGTTGTATAATCGTAAAATACCCTTCTTTTGAAGAAGCATCTCCCCATGACTCCAAGAAGCTAGAGGCTGGGGCAATCGCTTTCAATGTAGATGCCGTTTCGTCGGCACGGTCAGCAAAAGAAAGCGTGAAATCTACTTTTGCAAGTGCATTGGTTACATCTTCCGCTTTGAAGTAATCATAAACAGGATTACTGTTTAAGAAAAGAGCAGCACCTATTTGTCCCGCTGCAGCTGTAGCTATAAACTGTTGAAATGCAACATCCGAACCTTGATATTGCTTCGAGTAATTATCTAAGTCAATGATAGCACCGTAAGCTCCTAGCGCACTATTGATGGCATTCGTTAGAAGCTGAATATTGACGTCATTAGAACCTGCAACCACAACCGCATTACCTCTATTATTCATCAGCTCTTTCGCTGCTAAGGCAATCGCAGTCTGTGCTTTTTTATTAGAAACACCACCAGCTATAGACTGCCCAGTAATCGCATTGTATAAAGAAACCAACACCGCACCTTCCTCTGAAGGTTTAATAGCAATACGCACATCCGCATTAGAACCCGTCATACTCAACCCGGATTCAAATTGGATATGACGTGACATCTTACCGTTTTTCAACGATTTATAATCACGATTCTGAATATAATCTTGTGTATGTTCTTCACCTGCCAACCAAGAACCTAAAAAGTCAGCAGCCACCGAAACCACAACATTTGCATTTGCTAAATGGTAAGAAGGTATAACAGCCTTTCCAAAGCCTGTTCTATTGGCCTCTATTATACCGCTGTACGACACCGCATCAACCTGTACATGCGTCGCTGTTGGGTATTTGGCGACAAACGCTGCAATTGCAGCCAATGCCGATGGACTATTTACTGTATTCGATACAATCGCAATTTGCTTTCCTGCTGCTGCAGCCTTATTTAACGCATCTATTACCGTTGCATCTAATGTCGACCAATCTACATCCTTACCATCCAATTGTGGGTTTTGCAATTTGGACATATCGTACAAATCCAAAACAACAGCGGCAGTAGTTGCGTCTGTACCTTGGTTTAATCCAATAGAATTTGGATTTGCGGCAAGCGAAATCGGACGCCCTTCACGGGTTCTAACCAATACACTTTGACCATTAAAAGAAGAAGCGTAATAATTCGGTATACCCGGTGTTACTTCCTCTGGTTTGATTACATATGGTACTGCTTTATGAACAGGTGTACGATTACACGCTGCCAATGTCACAGCCCCTAAACCGAATCCCAAAGCTTTCAAAAAGTCACGACGGGGTGTTCTCGTGCTTAAGCCTGCTTCATTTAATACATCTTCTACAGGAATAGGTTCAGCAAACTCACCTTTATTACTTTCCATGAAAGCAGGTGTTTGTTGCAATTCTTCCAAACCTTTCCAATATTTTTTATTGCTATCCATTTAAGCTGTATATAAGATTGCGTATTTCTAAATTAATTATTAATAGTGACACTTACCACACTCCAAACCACCGATCATCGCAGCAGTCATCTTCTCACCTTTCTTCAATTTCTCGTGTGCCTCGATCAATTGGTCGTAGTATTCATTGTTCGTATTCACCTCCGTCGTTTTGTGACAATCTACACACCATTTCATGGTTAAAGGAGAATACTGATAAACTTCTTCCATAGTCTCTATCGGCCCGTGACATGTTTGACACTCTACCCCAGCCACAGAAACGTGCTGCGAATGGTTAAAGTAGGCAAAGTCTGGCAAGTTATGGATCCTCACCCATTCAATAGGTTTCGGATTATTTCCGTACTCACGTGTAGCCGGATCATAATCTAATGCTTTATATATCTTCGCAATTTCCGGAGAGGTTTCACCATCATAGTGGTCTGCAGCAGTAACCGTGTTATGACAGTTCATACATACGTTAGCCGAAGGAATAGATGCATTTTTCGATTTAAACGCTCCTCCGTGACAATATTGACACTCAATCTGGTTAACACCCGCATGGATCTGATGCGAAAACTTAATAGGCTGTACAGGCTGATACCCTGTGTGAACCCCTACATTCCACATGGTATTCCATCCCCAAACACCTAAAAGTGCTACCAACATCAACACTGCGAAACCAACTAATTTCTTATTGCGTACAAAAGCTCTGGCAAATTTACCAAAACGATTCTCCTCATATTCTTCGTTCTCCGCTTGCGCAGCCTCAATCGCAGCCTGATTACCAGCGATGACCTTCTCTAAGGTACGGATTACGCGATTTAAGACAACAATGACGATGACAGCCAAAACAACAATAGCAAGCAAACCAAGAATCATTAATGTATTCGCGTCACTTGATTGCGCTCCAGCAGCACCAGCACCCGTGCCTTCAGCCGGCCCAGCAGCAGCTTTAGCTTCTTCTGCGTCTACATAAGCAATGATACTTTTAATTTGGTCATCAGACAAATCCGTAAAAGATGTCATGACCAATTTGTTCCAATCATTAAAAAGCTGAACCGCGGCCTCATCGCCAGAAGCAATCATTGCCTGCGAATTGTGAATCCAAGAGATCAACCACTCTTCCGAATGTCTTTCCGACATCCCTGCCAACGCTGGACCCACCATGTTCCTCGTCACACTGTGACAAGTTGTACATTTCGATTTGAAAAGGGTCTCTCCCTCTTTAACATCCTGCGCATGCGCCATTGTAACGGCAAAAAACAGTACCAGACCAACCGATACCGACTTTGCAAGTCTTCCCAAAACGGATGAGATATTTCTCATATTTAGCACTTTATACTATTTATTTGTGATATAAAACTTTTTAAAACATGTCGTCTAGACGGTCTAGACCCTTCAAACAATGCACAAAAGTATAACTATTTAAGCAATCAGTGACAATTTAATGACGCAAATTATCAATTTAAAACAATTCTAAATAATTCCAAAAAACCCTATAAAAACGGCATATCTACCCCCTCAAAAATACACGGTACAGAACCTTCCTTCTTAAAAAAAGTAACAATTCTTGACATATACCAAACAAAATTATACGGAAAGTTCGCGAACTTAGACTCATGTTTAACTACAGGGTACTTTTACTGTTATTAGCTGCTACCCTATATGCTTGCAGCCAGGCATCTGTATCGCAAACAGATAGTAAACAAATATCAACACTTTTGACTATGGATGACAGCACAAAATACAACAAACTGACTTCGGAAGAGGAATACATTATTGTACATAAAGGTACAGAAAGGCCTTTTACCGGGGAGCTGCTTAATAATAAGGAAGAGGGAACCTACATATGCAAGAGATGCGAAGCACCTTTATATCATTCACACGACAAATTCGAATCGCACTGTGGGTGGCCAAGTTTTGACGACGAAATCCGGGGAGCTGTAAAACGTGTGCTCGACGCGGATGGACGGCGTGTGGAAATTCTTTGTGCTAAATGTGATGCTCATCTTGGGCACGTATTTGAGGGGGAAAGGTTTACACCAAAAAATACACGGCATTGCGTCAATTCACTCTCTATGAAATTCGTACCTGCTAATAAATAGAAGATTCACGTACAATCAATGTACAAGGAACAC
This sequence comes from Sphingobacterium corticibacterium, assembly GCF_004208525.1. Lineage (GTDB taxonomy): Bacteria > Bacteroidota > Bacteroidia > Sphingobacteriales > Sphingobacteriaceae > Sphingobacterium > Sphingobacterium corticibacterium. The sequence continues at coordinate 545,992 of NZ_SGIT01000002.1, forward strand.
GTATTTTACGTACCTCTTCCAGCTTTCCTTCGATTTCCATCAGCAATGTCTGCGTCAGTTCCGCAGCTATGCGTTCCGTATCCTGCACGATCGCAGAAACGGCTGGTGCGTGGAGCGAATACAGCATATGGTCGTCAAAAGCTGTCATTTGAGGCCAAACAGCAGCCTGCCCTTTCATAGCATTCAATCCGTTAATGGTTAAATGATGGTTGACAAACAATACAGCATCCAGTTTATTATCCACAATAAACTCCCGTACCTGTTCCTCCCGCTCTCCAACCGGACTTTCAGCGCTCAGTTTTCGAATAAAAGATTGCATTCGAAATTCGTCCATAGCATCCATGTAACCGTCCAACCGACCACGTATATGCGTCTGATTGGAGTACAAGGAAACTAGGCCGATCCTTTTGTTTCCCTGCTCCAACAAGTATTTAGTTGCATCATACGCTCCTTTCCTGTTGTCCGAAACCACATAACTTATTTCTGCTGCCGGCAGACAACGATCGAACAGCACCATCGGAATACGCCCCTTGATCTTATCGATTACTTCCTCGAAATCTTCTGGCGGAACAACGATCACCCCATCAACCTCTTTTTCTATGCATAACTGAATATGTTGCCTCGTCTTATTGGCATCGTTAGCTATCTCGCAATAAAGAATTTGATACCCGTGTTCAGCAGCTATGTTTTCTATATACCTCCCTATTTCGGTAAAGGGAGGGTCCCCTATGTTCTCGACCAAGAACGCAATCACTTTTGTCCGGCCTGCTGGCTTTCTGACCAACTGGCTTGGTTTATATCCCACCTTTTTCACGTAATCCAATACCCTTTTATTCACGGCATCGCTGATCCTTCTTTCTTTCGCCTTGCCATTCAAAATAAAAGACACCGTCGTAATGGATGTTCCCACTGCCTTTGCTATATCATTAATTGATATCCGTTTTTTAGCCGCCATAACGGATCCAATCTACTAAAAATTTCCCACACCCCATGGTACACTTATTGATAAAGTATAACAAAGGAGAAAAAATAATGAGTGAATTTAATAATGATATTCATATTCAAGACCTTCCGGATGACGGAGGCAACAACGCAACAGATTTCTATGACAACTTCCGCGCGAAGTTAAATGCCGTAGAACAGTTTCCCTCGATGTATACTTTTAAATTTATTGTAAAGGCTACAAACAGTGCGGAGAACGATGTAAAACAGATATTTACACACGACAGCACAAAGTTTTCAGAGAAAGATTCTTCTGGCGGAAAGTATAAATCCATTACCGTGGAAACGTTCGTAAACCACGCAGAAGATGTAATTGATTATTATAAAAAGGTATCGAAGATAGAATCAGTCATTATGCTTTAGGGGAACTATAGGCTGTAGGTTATAAGTACAAAAGGAAAGAGCTGTCAAATTGACAGCTCTTTCCTTTTTATAATGTTTTATTATCTATGATATAAAAATACACGCGATTGGCCATATAGGGGTTATAATAAGAAACATTAATCTGTTTCCCTCCTAAAAACGTGACGAGTTGCTCCAATTCGTTTACAGAGCCTTTATGAAAAACCGGTGCGACATAACTACGGTTTTCATACGCTACAGACAATATCGTGCGGACATCTTTCTCTCTAGGCAACTTATAACCAAAACATACTATTTTCTCTTCGTCATTTATATTTATACGTGTACGGAGTCCCGCATGTTGTTTATACATTAATTTATCATAGTCCATCCCGTGAGACGGTATCTGTAACGCTACATACTGTACCAAAGGTCGTCCACTCATGATACCGGGTGCCCAAGGCTTTTCATCTCGGATAAATTGCCGAAGCAACTGCCCGGTCTCCGAAGTATCCCGGCAAACTAGAGATCCGTCTACTTCGACAACCAAATACACGAAACTATCAAGACCTGTATGTTTATCATCAAACTTGTCGATCCTCTTCAAGGAGTCTAAAAAACCTCCCCACCGTTTCATGAAACCTCGCATTCCACCTCGCGGCTCTGCCATCACATGCATCGCATTAATAAGCAAAGCAGCACCAATCACCTCCGAACGGATAAAGATGGCGCTAGTATAGTCGTCAAAACGAATCGTTCCTTTGTATGAAGCCGCCGTTGTTCGAGGCAACGCATTCACCTTACTGTCAATCCTTATACGCATAATAGAATCGACAAAAAGCTGCGGAGCTTGGAAGACATACTCCAGTTGTAATGAATCGTACAATAGAGAGTAAGATACTGTTAAATCCCTATAGGGCAGTGTCCGCAACTCTTTTTTCAGCAAATTGACATAATTGGATTCAAAATCCTGCCCCTTACACCTCCAAGACATATTCATGAACAGAATTAAAAACGCTGGCAGCAAATATCTTTTCATATTTCAGTGATGTAAAAAAGAACTATATTCCATAAAAAAGCCTGCTTTTCAGCAGGCTTTCTATATAATCCGTTATCCTTTCGGCGTATCTTTCGCCTCTGTTTCTGCTTTCGGCTTATCCTCTTTTGGCGGCCTTGGCAACAAAACTTTCCGGGATAATTTTAATTTACCTTGTTTATCAATATCCAACAATTTAACCTTTACGACATCTCCCTCTTTCAACACCCCGTCCATGCTCTCCAGACGTCTCCATTCTATTTCAGATATATGTAACAGGCCGTCCTTACCCGGCATAATTTCCACAAAAGCGCCAAAAGGCATAATCGATTTCACTTTACCTTCGTAGATTTCGCCCACCTCCGGTTTTGCTACAATAGCTTTAATACGTGAAACGGCAGCATCGATAGCGGCTTTGTTATCTGCAAATACTTGTACGATTCCTTTTCCGTCGACTTCCTCAATAGAAATAGTAGAACCTGTTTCCCGTTGCATCTCTTGGATAATTTTTCCACCGGGTCCGATGATCGCTCCGATAAATTCTTTATCGATACTGAAGGAAACAATACGAGGCGCATGCGGTTTATAGTCTTCGCGAGGTTCCGCAAGTGTTTTCTTCATCTCCCCCAAAATGTGCAGTCGCGCTTCTTTGGCCTGATCCAAAGCTTGCGTCAATACTTCCCACTTCAATCCGTTAATCTTCAGATCCATTTGACAAGCCACAATACCATTTTCTGTACCGGTCACTTTAAAATCCATATCACCGAGATGATCCTCGTCGCCTAAGATATCGGAAAGGATAGCATACTTACCTGTTTTCTCATCGGTGATAAGCCCCATCGCGATACCCGAAACTGGCGCTTTTAATTTCACACCTGCATCCATTAGTGCCAACGTACCTGCACACACTGTCGCCATCGAAGACGAACCATTGGATTCTAAAATATCAGAAACCACACGGATAGTATAAGGATTTTCGTTCTCCGCAGGTAACACCTGCTTCAACGAGCGCATAGCTAAGTTACCATGCCCTACTTCACGACGACCTGGCCCACGGTTTGGACGCACCTCACCTGTAGAAAATGCCGGGAAATTATAGTGTAAAATAAACTTATTGTATCCATGAATAAATGCACCATCAATCATCTGCTCATCATCTTTTGCCCCTAGTGTCACCGATGTTAATGATTGCGTTTCTCCACGCGTAAAAACAGCTGATCCATGTGCTGCAGGCAGATAATCCACTTCAGACCAAATCGGACGAACGGTACGCGCATCACGACCATCCAAACGGACACCTTCATCCAACACAAGATTACGAACAGCATCATACTGCACATCATGGTAATATTTCTTTGCCAAGAATGCTGTTTCATCGTCAATATCCTCGCCCATTGTTGCAAAAAACTCCTCTCCTATTGCTGCAAATTGTTCCGTACGCTCGTGTTTCGTAGAACCCGATTTCGCTACAGCATATACCTTATCATAGGTAGCTGCAAAAATCGCATCACGTAAATCAAGATTCGAGGGTTCATGGTTACCGTCACGTTTTACAACGGCACCAACCAAATTTGCCAACTCTACTTGAGCCGCCACTTGCTTCTTTATTGCCTCGTGCGCAAAAGCAATTGCTTCCACCATTTCCGCTTCAGAAATTTCTTTAGCCTCTCCCTCTACCATGACAATATCTTGCGCAGAACCTGCCACGATATACTCCAACGTCGCATTTTCTAATGCAGATAAACGAGGGTTAATAACCAATTGACCATCAACTTTGGCAACACGCACTTCCGAAATAGGCCCGTTGAAAGGAATATCGGAAACCGCTATTGCCGCCGAAGCGGCCAAACCAGCTAACGCATCTGGCATGATATCTTTATCAGCAGAAATCAAGGAAATCATCACCTGTGTATCTGCATGGTATGTTTCAGGGAATAACGGACGCAACGCTCTATCGACCAAACGGGAAATTAAAACCTCATAGTCCGACAACCTTGCTTCCCGGCGAAGGAAACCACCTGGAATACGACCTGCCGCTGCATATTTTTCTTGATAATCGACGGAAAGTGGAAGAAAATCCACCCCCTCTTTTGGTTCTCTTGCAGATACCACCGTCGCTAATAACATGGTATCCCCTTGTTTCAACACTACTGAACCATCAGCTTGTTTCGCCAATTTACCAGTAGACAACTCGATCGGAGCCAATCCATTGCCCAAGTCGATCGTTACTTTTTTTTCGTTATAACTCATTTGTGATTCCATTCGACATACGGGTTCATCTTTTTACTATTCTTTCGTATGTCACCTTATTTATAGACTTTTAAAATTCTTACAAATGTAATAATTTTTTTTAAGTTCTTTTTTCCTAACAAAAAAGCCGTTTACAATCGCAAACGGCCTTTTCTTGTTGATCAACTAAAAGCTTATTTTTTGATAATATCACGTAAGCCTAGTCCTTTGATAATCGCACGGTAACGCTCGATATCTTTTTTGTACAGGTAAGCTAATAATGAACGACGCTTACCTACCAAAATCTGTAGAGCACGTTGTGTGTTAAAATCTTTTCTGTTTTTTTTCAAATGCTCCGTTAAATGAGCAATTCTTTTAGTGAATAAAGCCACTTGTCCTTCTGTAGAACCTGTGTTTGTTGCTGAACCTGCAAATTCTGCGAAGATATCAGCTTTGTATTCTTTACTTAAATACATCTCTTGAATAATATTAAAGCGTTAAAAAATTATTAATTGAGCGCAAAGATAGAAATTAAAATTCTAAATTTTAAGCTTTACACTTTAATATATATCTTTTTCTTATCCAACACATAACAAATCCCCCACATTACACCTAAAAAACAAAGGGAATAAACAAACGAACCTAATTCCGGCGGCCCCGGAATTTTTGCACAAATATATTTATAAAACCAAGACAAAGCCGTTACATACTGTGGCACACCCTCTGAAGAAACACCATCCGAGATCCGAAATAATCCCAAGAACCGAGGCAATAAGCCGCTAAGCACAAAAATAAACAGTGGGTTTTTACCGAAAACATCAAAAAACTTTGTTGTGCTGTTTTTTATATGCTGTATTTCCAGAAACCAAATCATCATACCTAGCGAAAGAATACCCAACCCTGTCGTATAAAGCACATAGGAACTTGTCCATATTTTCTTATTGATCGGAAACCCAAGCGACCACGCCCAACCCAACACCAACATGATGAATCCGGTCACGAATAATCCGGATAGCAGTTTAAAATGAGGTTCGCTTGTTGCAGGCACCTTTGCCCATAACCAATCAACTTGTCCCTGCTTCCGAATAAACATCCCTATCAAATAACCAAATACCACTTGCACGATTGCAGGTATGGTACTCATCAGACCTTCGGGATCAAAAGGCACCCCCTCTCCTTTATACATATGCGCAACACCCAATACTAATTTGTCAATAGCCGTTCCGAACCACCCTTCCAATGAATAGGGATCTTCCTGTCCTAAAAACGCGCAAAGCCCCCAATAGCCGAATAATAGTATAGTCGATATATAAATTAAACTTTTGGGCTTAAAGAAATAGACTAAAATAGAAGCAAAAAAATAGGAGACGGCAATACGTTGCAAAACACCGAAGATACGGACACCACGCTCCACATTATCCGGATCCACCCATTCCCGAAACTGCAAATCATCCCCTACCCACTGTACAAATGGCCACCAGTTCAGAAACAAACCTATGGCAAAAATCAACAAGGTTCTTTTGATTACTTTCCTCCAAAACACCGGTTGTCCCGCATCTTGCAGCTTAGGTATCACAAACGCCATCGCATTTCCAACAGCAAACAAAAAGAACGGAAACACCAGATCTGTTGGCGTACAACCATGCCAGGCTGCATGCTTTAAAGGTGTAAACATATACGCCCAAGTGCCTGGATTGTTAACCAAAATCATTAACGCCACGGTTGCTCCTCTAAATACGTCTAAGGAATAATAACGTTGCTCTGTCATCAACATTTAGATTTTATATAAAAACGAATCTATAAAATTAAGCAAATATCCTCTTCTACGACCACAACTTTGTTACAATAGCACGAATGTTTATATAAAAAAACATATGTGAAGCTATACTTTTAAAAAATTTTAAAAAGTATTTGGAAGTTAATAATAAATACATATATATTTACAACAGCTAAGTAAACAGGAAAACTACACAATAAACATATAATCACCATGGAGAGCCTAAAACTATCTATCTTACGGTCTTTATATTTTTCTCCGAACCAGTCTATTGCGGAATTGAGCAGTCAGATTGGCAAGAGTATCCCCCTCATCACGAAAGCGATTAATGAACTTCTTGTTGCCAAACTAGTTATAAGTTGTGGTCTGCGGGCATCTACCGGTGGACGGCGTGCTATACACTTTATGCTGAACAGTGACAAACAGGGGTGTATTATCGCTGTGGCTATGGATCAATATGCTACCCGTATTTCTGTCGTTGACCTCGCCAATCAGCAGCTTCTGCCTACAAAGAAAATATCGTCTCATTTATTGGATGACCCAGATATTTATACCAAAATAATCGACACGTTGACGACGGTTATTTCTGAATTTTCAACCGATAAAATCTTAAGTATCGGCATTACGATGCCTGGCTTTGTAGATTCAAAAAAAGGCATTAACAACTCGTTTTCACCACAGTCTCCTTTATATAACCTTCGTGAAAATATTCAATCACATTTCGAAATCCCGACTTACCTGGAAAATGATTCTGCCGCAATAGCTATTGCAGAAAGGAACTTCGGCTTGATCCAGGACGCACCAGACGCATTGGTTGTCAACTTAAACTGGGGTGTTGGTCTAGGCATGATTGTCGACGGAAAGCTTTTTAAGGGGCATAGTGGCTTCGCGGGCGAGTTTAGCCATATCCCTTTGGCAAGTGAAGACAAACTCTGCTCATGTGGCAAGAAAGGTTGTCTGGAGGTAGCCGCATCGTTATTATGCGCTATTGAATATATCATTGACGCTATACAAGAGGGACAACCTTCATCGCTGGAGGCGACCTACCATCAACACCAAAACATTTCATTGGAGGATGTTTATGAAGCGTACGTCAGGGGTGATCAGGTAACAATTATAGCCATCAGGAAGATAGCTTATATGTTGGGAAAAGGTATCGCTACGCTCATTCATATCTTAAATCCCGAAACCATTGTTATCAGTGGAAGGGGTGCCATGTTTGGGGATGTATTGTTACCCCAAATTCAATCGTCCATTCAGGAGTATTGTATACCACGCTTGGCAAAATGTACATCCATACAAATATCAGAAATCAAGGATATCCAATTGCTCGCCTCCACGTGCATAGCCGTGCAGCAAATGGATTGGGACATACACACACAACAAACAATTAACTAATGTAAAACTATGAACAAATTTTACAAACAATGCTGCAGTTTAATGTTAGTTATGCTTTTTAGCGTAACGACGTTATTTGCACAGCAGACCGTTACGGGGAGAGTAACGGATGCAAACGGAGCACGCGCCGGTGTTACTGTTGCTGTAATTGGCACCACGGTCGCCACGCAGACAGATGCGGAAGGTAACTACGCTATCCAAGCAAACAATGGGCAAGTTTTAAGATTCTCGATGGTTGGTTACTTATCACAAGATTTATCTGTATCTAGGACAGTATTAAACATCACCCTGCAGGAAGATGCCGGGGCGATTGACGAGGTTGTGGTAACGGCCATGGGAATCAGACGGGAAAAGAAATCTCTTGGTTATGCATTTCAAGATCTAAAAGGTGATCAATTAGTTGATGCAAAAGAACCGAATATTTCTAATGCGCTCACTGGAAAAATAGCAGGTCTACAGGTAGTAAAAGGTTCTAATGGTCCCGCTTCTTCTTCAAAAATCATCCTTCGTGGATTTAACTCGTTAAAAGGAGACAATCAGCCTCTTATCGTTGTAGATGGTATTCCAATGAATAACCGCGCAGGTAACCCCGATAAGAACAATGACTTTTGGAATCCGTCTACTGATTTAGGAAACGGTTTAGGTGATTTAAATCCGGAAGATATTGAGAGCATGTCCGTTTTAAAAGGTGGTGCAGCGGCTGCACTTTATGGTTCTAGAGGAGGAAATGGTGTAATAGTTATCACGACAAAATCTGGGAGCGCACAAAAAGGCTCCGGAATCACTTACTCTTCCACGTTAGGAATTGAAACTTTATTCATGATACCCGAACTTCAAAACGATTTTAGTCAAGGTACGGATGGAAGTTTTGTAAATACACAATTTAATAGCTGGGGTGCAAAAATAGAGGGACAAACCGTAACCAATTGGAACGGACAAAACACGACTTTAAGAAACCACGACAACATCGGAAATTTTTTCAACACCGGGATTAATCACACACAAAACATCACATTTCAACAACAATTAAACAACAACACTAACCTCTACACGTCGGCTACTTATCTCAATGATAAAAGTTTAATCCCAGGATCGTCCATGAGCAGATTGAATTTGATGACACGGGTTACAACGACTTTTGGCGAGAACAAAAAATGGTCTTCCGATGTGAAAGCCCAATACATGAAAATCGATGCAAAAAATCGCCCAATAGCTGGGCAGAATCAATCCAACATGTATAACTCATTGTTTTTGTTCCCACGTTCTTTAGACATTACAGAATTTGATGCAGCTTCTGCGAGTAACGGAGATATGCTATGGTTTGGTAATGGGAACGAAATAAACCCGTATTGGATTGAAAGATATCGGTTAAACAATGACAAAAGAGATCGGTTTCTTTTAAGTGGATCTTTAAAATATGATTTCAACGAATGGTTAAATGCAGAAGCGAGATTAGGCTCAGACATATACTACACCACCATTGATAACAGAACCTATGCAGGAAGTCCATTAACAAATGATGGCGAAGGCAGCTATTCATTTGGCAACAACAATTTCTATGAAAATAATTATATGCTGTCTGTAAACGCCAGAAAAGACAACCTTTGGGGAAAATGGGGAGGAGCCGCCTCGCTATTTGGTCAAATTATGCGTACGAAATCAGAATACAGAACAACTGACATCGGCCAATTGATTATTCCGAATGTTTTCAATCCTAACAATGGCATTAGTAATCCAAATATTAAAACAACCCCCAGCGAAAAGCAAATAAACTCTGTTTTTGCCACAGCCGAACTCAATTATGATGGCATTTGGTTTGTAAACCTGACCGGAAGAAATGATTGGTCTTCGGCTTTGAGTAGAGAGAACCGTTCTTTTTTCTATCCCTCCATTAACACGTCTTTAATCGTGACGGATTTAATCAACAAAAATGGAGGTTCTCTGCCTAACTGGCTGAGTTACGCTAAGATCCGAGGATCCTATGCTGCTGTAGGTAATGACTTAGATCCGTTTCAATTGTACAATACATATAAGTTGGAAAAAGATCCAAATGGCAATACGGTAACGACACGAGAAGACGTCATGTATAATGAAAACATCAAATCCGAACTGATCAAAACGTATGAGGCAGGTATCGAGGCGAGGTTTTTCAACAGCCGTATCGGAGTAGACTTTACCTGGTACAAAACCAACGCAACAAACCAGATCATTGATGTTCCTATGGATCCTTTCAGCGGATACCAACGTCAATATATCAATGCCGGAAATATCGAAAATAAAGGTGTAGAAATTTCGTTGAATGCGAGAATTTTAGAAAGTTCAGAAAAACTGAACTGGAACATGGACGTGAATTTCTCCAAAAATAGAAATAGGATCATTGAATTATCCGAGGTCACAAAAACATATAATCTAATCGCATTAGAAAATATAGCCATAAAAGCAGATGAAGGTTATGATTACGGCGAAATCTATGGTTCATCGTATGCCAGAGTAGAAGATCCTAATAGTGAGCATTTCGGAAAAATGATTGTGGCCGCCAATGGCTTACCAACAGAAGGACCTTCCACATTCTTAGGAAAGCAAAATCCTTCCGCGCTTTTAGGTATTACTAACTCCTTCTCCTATAAAAATTTCGGACTAAGTTTTCTCGTCGACGGAAGATTCGGTGGCAAATTCTTCTCCGGAACAAATGCAGCGTTACAGCAATTCGGAGTTGCGGCAGTGACAGTAAATAACGGGAATAGAGATCGGTTTGTGGTAGACGGTGTCGTAAGTAACGGGAGCGGCGGTTACAACGTTAACACGGTAGAAGTGAATCCTCAACAGTATTGGAGTGCAATTGGCAATCCTAATCTAGGTATCACAGAGCGCAATATATATGACGCGACAAATGTGCGTTTGCGAAACGTATCATTAAGTTATTCACTACCAAATGCTATGCTCAAAAACACTGTTGTACAACGTGTTAAAATAGGATTAACCGCCAACAACGTATGGATGATCAAAAGCTATGCAAATGGTGTAGACCCTGAATCTGTATTTGCAATCAGTTCAAATGCGGTTGGTTTCGAAAACTTTTCTACCCCAACGGCGCGATCTTATTTTCTTAATTTAACCATTGGATTTTAATTTAATACCGAATTAAAATGAAAAATAACATAAAAAAAATTGCAGTCGTCATAGCATTAGGTACCGGATTTATCGGGTGTTCTAAATTTGACGAAATAAATACACATCCTTATAACGTCAATGACGCATTAACTCAACCAGAATACTTTTTTAACAAATCGTTGACCGATGCGCAACAAGACCCTAATATTGCTGAAAGGATTTTCGTATTAGATTGGAAAACGGCGGGCCGACAACACTTAAGCAGTGGTTTAGCCGTGGGTGCAGCAAACGACTCTTGGTCGGCTGAATATTGGAAATACTCGAGTCAATGGCACAGTAATATCCATTTAGCAATCCAAAAAGCTGAGGGGCAAATAGCTGAGGACGCGGCGTTTGAATACACTGCGAATATGCTACAGGTTTCTAGAATTTGGCGAGCTTACCTACTAACGGAGATATCCGATAACTTTGGTCCAGTGCCTATCGAAAACTCCGATGGAACGAATCCCACTCCTTCCTCGACACGAGATGTTTATTATTACGCATTGGCTGAACTTAAGGATGCGGTTAATAAGTTAGATGTTTCCGCTCCTACGGATGATCGAATAAAAAAATACGATCGTGCTTATCAATTTTCTTGGGAAAAATGGAAAAGATATGGCAATTCCCTACGACTCCGCTTAGCTATGCGACTTTCGGAAGTAGAACCTGCAAAAGCAAAAGAGGAATTTGAAGACGCTGTTTCTGTCGGACTATTTATTGAAGATGCCGCTCATAACTTTACGGTAGCAGAAAGACCAGGTTGGGATCCGCTATCGGGGGTCATGTCCAGATCTTGGAACTCACAAGTTCTCCCAACTACACTCAATAATATTTATATTGGTTTAGGCGGTATTCCTTCTTCTGACCAGCTGAGCAACGCATCCATGCAAAGCTATATAAAGCCGGAAAACTATTTGGGTAAAAAGTATGATAGGCAATTCACCCTCATGACCAATGATCCTTCGGCGGGATATTGGCTCGATGGTCTTCCTAATAAAATAGATCCCAGAGCTTACAAAGCATTCTTCATTCCCGGTGATTTTACCAATCCAAATTTTTTAGCGGATAACAATGAGGCGAAAATTACAACAAGTTATCTTGTGAATGCACCCGGAGATACTATTAAACTAGATACAAAATTTACCTGGAACGCTTTTGCGATTGGAAGCTGGGGAGAAAAAGGGAGTAAAAACAATATGTATAATGTGTTGGTAGGTAAACTACCGGCGCTTTCACAAACTTTTCGTGGATCTACAAATTCACGTATATTCTTCGCCAATTGGGAAACATATTTTCTTTTATCCGAAGCGTCTCTGCGAGGCTGGAACACTGGAACTACCGCACAAGAGGCCTATGAAGATGGCGTGAAAGCAAATTTTGATTATTGGGATGTGGGCCAATATGCAACACAGTATTTAGCATCTGAAGATTTTAATCGTGTTGGGACTTCTGTCAAATTCACACACACTGCCGAACCAGAAGCAGGGAAGGACATGATTTACATCGATGGTTATTCGAATGCAAACCGGACGGTTACGATTAAATATCCGACAAATAACTTATATAAAAACGGAACAGTCAAAAATGATGCGTTGACGAAGATTATCACCCAAAAATTTATTGCTAATTTGCCTTGGTTACCATTGGAATCTTGGAATGACCACAGAAGACTGGGTTTACCGTTTTTCGAGAATCCTGCCATAGAAGTTGCACTTACTAATATGCCAGATCTCACAAGTGCTAATTACATGACTAACAGTATCAAATTCTACCCACAGAGACTACCTTATCCATCCAATTTTAAAAGCGGATCATTAGAAGGTTACAATGTAGCTGTCTCACTTTTAGATGGTCAAGATAACGTATTCACTCCCCTTTGGTGGGCAAAACAAAATTAATTATACATTGCAATTTGAATAAAAACAAAGAATCCCCGAGGCCAGCGAGCATTGGGGATTTCTCTTTCTCACCAACCCTTTTAGGCCCCGCAGATAAAACAAGGAAGGTTTCGATTTACGTGGATATTATTTATATTAGGGTTAATAAAATCTTTCCTTGCATGACACAACATATCCCGTATAAAACATGGTGGCTTATCATATCGCTGTATTGTTTTACATTTTTCTTCACTCAGGCTCAAGTATCCCGTACCGAATGGTTCGAGGAAGCGCGCTATGGAATGTTTATTCACTGGGGGCTATACAGTGCTGCCGAAGGACTATGGAAGGGTGAGCCACTCCGTTATGCCAACAATTACGCGGAGTGGATCCGATACCGGAATCGTATTTCCAAAGAAGAATATGGCGCTCTAGCAAAGCGTTTTGTATGGGATAGAATCGATCCAGAAGAATGGGTTTTACTCGCCAAGAAATCGGGCATGAAATATATTATCATCACTTCAAAACACCACGACGGCGTAGCGCTATGGGATACCAACATAGGCGATTATTCCTTACCGAAACTGTCTGGAACGAACCGTGATGTCATCAAAGAGATTGCCGACGCCTGTCGCAAACATGATATGAAGCTCGGATTTTATTACTCTCATTGGCTCGATTGGGAACACCCCTATGCATGGGATCATAATCAGGAATTAACCGGACATGTAACAGACGAACAGTTTGACGAGTACTGGCAAGAAAAAGCTATCCCGCAGATGCGGGAACTTTTGACCAATTATGGCGATATCGCTATCATGTGGTTCGATATGTGGATTCCCTACGAGAAGACAATATTTAAACGAGAGCAGCTGGAACAAGCCGTTGCTCTTATCCGTGAACTACAACCCAACTGCCTGATCAATTCCCGTCTTGGCCTACCGACCGATGCTAAATACGTTGACTTTGAGACATTAGGAGACAATCAATTTGGCACGAGCTATGTTGATCACCCCTGGGAGACACCCGGCACCATTGCCCATTCCTGGGGTTACAACGGGCAAGAAAAAGAGTGGAAATCAACCGGTCAACTTTTTGAGTCATTGATCAGCAATGTAGCCCTCAACGGAGGTTTCACGTTAAACATTGGTCCCAGAGCCGATGGTGCAATACCTTATGAGAGTATCAGCCGCCTCAACGATATAGGAAAATGGCTTGGGCAATATGGCGAAGCGGTCTACAATAATACCGGGCTTGATCTGCGGTTTGATCAACACGACTGGGGTAAGATCACTAAAAGTAGAAAAAGTAATACGGTTTATCTCCATATATGGAACTGGCCGCTGGACGGAAAGCTTCGTTTATCGGGAATAAACAATAAGCCTCAAAAAGCAGAATTGTTATCCGTCGAAGGAAACCAATCCTTATCGTTTGAACAATATGGCCCGTTGACACATATAAAATTGCCGCAACAGCAGAGCGACCCTTTTGTATCGGTTGTGCGATTAACCTATGGCAATATCGTAACATCTCCGACTATCGTAGCAGAATCTACTTTCGGAGGATTTACACTGACGGGTCAGAACGCTACAAATAGCGGAAACCTTTCAATTTTGAAAGCGGATAATACACGTCCGGCTCATGTACAGACAGCTGGCGAAAAAATAACCTGGGAACTGTATCTTCCGGAAACGGGCACTTACCGTGTTGATCTATCAGCGCACAACCCTACAAACGAACACATTTCCCTCTCGGTACGCGCAGGTGACCATACGTTGCGCGGTTCTATTGCACCAAATGGAAAAGTGGTCGCCGAACCCAACGAAAACAATTACACCGATGAATTTGTGGACAACCGCATCGGCGAAATCACTATCGGTCAAGCCGGCCAATACAAAGTGGAATTTCAAGTAGACGGAAACGAAGAATTATGGCTAAACCGGATCTGGATAGAAAAAGTGAAAGGTATCAAAAAAGCCAGCCTATCTGGGCAAGAAAGACCCTTAATTATAGAACAGATTAACCCTAGCCTCTACCTTTACACTACGTATCAAGAATATGAAGGCACAAAAGTTTCAGCAAATGCGCTATACCTTATCACAAAAAAGGGTGTATTGCTTTTCGATACCCCGTGGGATCCTTCCCAATATCAACCCCTCTTAGATAGCATACAGGAAAAACACGGTCTGCCGGTCATTGGCGTATATGCTACCCATTGGCACGAAGATCGCGCGGGAGGTTTCGGTTATTATAACAAAGTTGGTATCCCGACTTACGCAACAACGCGTACAAACGAACTATTGCGCGCGAATGGTAAGTCACTGGCGACGCATAGCATCAAAGAAGGTAAGACTTATTCTATCGGCGGAGAATCTTTTGTGTTTGATTTCTTCGGTCCGGGACACTCCATGGACAACGTAGTGGTGTGGTTTCCCGATTACAAAATACTGGACGGCGGTTGCTTTATCAAAAGTGCCGACGCGAAAAATCTAGGCTTTACGGGCGATGGCAATGTCAAAGAATGGAAACCTTCTATGGCAAGATTACTGGCCCACTATCCAGCAATCAATTTAGTGATACCTGGCCACGACGATTGGAAAGCTTCCCGACAGCATATTGAAAACACCTTTCAGCTTTTGAAAGAGGATTAAATGCTGTATGTATAATAAAATGAACCACTGGTGATATCTGTTAGTCCGAAGTATCCCCATTGAGCTTTCGTCCCTACTCTTTTCTCCATTGCACACGGTCTTCCACGACTCCTTTAAATCCGGAAACGCGGTATCCCGTTTCTTCGGTTTGTACTGCCTTTGGTAAAGCCTTGCTCCGGAGGGAAGCCGATGTACCGCTTATGTCCGATAACACCACCGATAAGCTCGCTTCACGAACGTCACCGAAGTCATAACCAATATCATCTGTAGCAGGGATATCGGGTATAATGCCATCATAATAATCTCCTTCTCCGTCACCATTACGGATATGGAAACTGCTGAAATAAACCGTGTATTTATCGACGTTGACTCCAAAAAACCCGACGGGTTTACCATAGGTTGTCATACCTACAATCTTGACGTCCACATAAGGTCTAAAGATCTGTATCAACATTTCGGAAGCCGAAGCTGTATTTCCACTCACGATAAAATATACTTTCTTCAAGGATTGGAAGTTCCCTGTTTTTTGGAAAGTCCTGGTGTTCCTCGTGGTACTGTAATCCACATCATGATACGTCGCCGGGCGGCCTTGGATCGTGACAGGTTTGCCATCTGCGCCATAATATGGCTGATTTTTGAGGATAGTGGCTTTACCCTGTTGCATGGTCTGATTAAAATGCTCGGCATACATCGTTTTACCATTCAGCGTGGATGGAGCCATCAGGTTGCCAAGGGTTTCGACCACCTTAACGTATCCCCCGGTATTATAGCGCAGGTCGACGACCAACGTCTCCACCGATTGTACGGCAAAGGTCTGGAATATATTTTCCAGATCCTCTTCCAGACCATGGACGTTGGCAAATCTTGCCAATGCAAGATAACCTAGTTTTTGACCACTGGATTCTATCACCTTATTTTTTAAGACGCCATTGCTCGAATAGGGGCCCTTTCTTAGTGAAGCTGTTTTAGTCATACCATCTGGGCTTATAGCTTCCAAGTTGATTTCGGATTGGCCTATTAAGGTACGTACCACCCCAGTAGTCGTAATCTCTACACCATTGATACGCAGAATACGGTCACCACGTTTAAATCCTGCATGATGAGCAACTGAACCGGGATTAACATACAATAAGCGTACATCTCCCGACACATATTGCCCCACTTCAAAACCATAGTCGTCACCGATGCCTTCTAGCGATACGGCTGCCAGCTGATCCGATGATCCGCTACCCGAAACCTCCATATAAGAATATTTCAGGCGGTTGCTTCCAACGGGTTGCTCGTAGGGTGTACCGTTATCCCTTCTTGCATATTGCAGGAGGTTGAAGAGGCAATTTCGGTAGGAAGCTAAGTCAGACTCCGTCGTATATTTACGTGGGCTAAAAGCATCATATCCAGGCAATGCGGTATTCCACAACCATATTTCATTGGCATACATGTAGATCGAATCGAGTGTCAGCTCGGTGCGATCATCTGTAGGCGGGATGTAACCATAAGGATCGGATATATCATCGTCCTTTTTACAAGCGGTAAACGCCAACAAAAACACAAATGCATAGTATTTGACTCTTTTCTGCATTTTTTCAATAAATAAAAAGCCAAAAAACGACCCGCTATCCGATTCGTTCAATGCACAACTTTCTAAAAGCGTATCTTATAATTTGGTGTTAGCAGATCGAGTTTATTATTATCTGTTCAGTACCATAACTGATTACGATTAATCATATCGACACAGGTACGACGTCTGTGTAGCAACCTTTACCTGAAAAGTAGAATTTCCCGGCACGTCAAAGCTATTTCCATCCCCGTAAGTTGTCCAAGTGTCTTCACCGTGCAGCAACACTTCCATTCGACCTTCTATCACGATCATGGTCTCTGCACTTCCCGTGCTGAATGTATACTCTCCTGGCTCCATAACGCCCACGGTTGACTTTCCATCAGTCCGTGTGTATCCCAGAGACTTTACACTTCCTTCAAAATACTCATTTACCTGTATCATATTTCTTTGTTAAATCCGTTTAAAAAAATCGTGCTAACCCAGCATCGAACTTGCGGGAAGATCAGCACCATCAAACACATTTCCAAATCTACGAAATGTTTCGTTTGCTGTATCAATAGCTTTTACCTTATCCAGTTCATTTTCGGGCAGTGCATTCAGTACGGCTGTAAACGATCCCCATTTCTGTCCGGATTCTGCCCCGTAACCGCTAAAAAAGGAAAAACCTTTTTCGATACCTTTTTTCTGCAACATCTGCACGATATATGGCCCGCCCATAATAGAGCCTTCCAATACGTACAACGCGCCCATAGCCTGCACGGCATCGTTGACTTCCGGGGCAATGGCGACAGGCAATTCATCTGTCGTTCCCCCAAGCGCTTCGATATCCGCCTTAATATAGGATGAATTTCGACGTTCGCGGTAATCCGGCAATACCTTTTCGATATAAGGTGCTATAGCCTTTTCCACCGCATGGAAATACGCGTAAAAGCATTTCAATAATTCCACATAGTCGGCATCATTGCTAATGCCCTTGATACGGAGGACCACTTTTTTCTCCGTTTCTTGATGACCTACTTTTGTGGTCTCTTTGATTTTTGTACTTAACATATTATCTCTCTTTTTATTTAGTTGAAAATTATCACCTCTCCATTCTTCAGTTCTCCATTATCACATAGACCTCATGCATCAACAATGCCTGCTGAACGGCGTGCTTGAAATCCGAAAATTCATTTTGCTCCATCGCAAAACGTATTTCCGGGCTAGGGGTATCTATGATGACTTTCCATTCACCACTGGGAAATTCCACACAATCCGCCTCAAACAGGATTCCATTCAGGAATTTTGAAAAATTTCTTAATCCTGTAATGCTCAACCGCAGAATGAGGTTGTTGTGCCATATATGTATGACTCCACAACACGCTGCCTGTGTGACGAGTGTTTCTCCAATCTGACTCAGCGTTCTTAGGCTACACATTGTTCATATAAGTCACGTAAAAATGATTAATTATTCGGTTACGTAAATATTACGAGTTCCCGATCCAAATCCTTCCTCTATCCTTCCATTCACCGGCGCTACTATAGTTTTTACTCCCCAGTAATTATATCTTCCTGCCGGGGTATCTTCTGGAATTCTGAAGGTGATACTGGTCAGTGTATAGCTTTCTATAACGAGCGGGCGGTACACAATAGGAGACTCGAATGTACTATACATAATCGCCGTATTTTCTTGTAAAAACCTGATATTCGAACCGCTAAGCGTAAAAGTTTCGCCACGTTTTACATCAAGTCTTGCATTCAACCTCGCAACATTCATCGGGGAATAACCGACCTGGAGCGTGTCATAGCCGTTAAAAAGATCACTCACGTAGCCCGACCGTGTCCCGTGCACCATTTTTATCCTGTACAGGGCCGTGTCCACCGTATTGGGTATGGTAGTACTGTAGGTGTTTGTCGATACAGCAAATGTAGGTATCGGGAGCTCGTAGACTCGTGTACCGTCTGCCTCCTCGAGGAATACCTGTGTATTCAGCCCTCCGAAAAAACCATCGCCATTTAGGTAGATTGTGCTCCCCAAGATGACTGAATTATTTCCAGTTTGGTAAAAGTAAAATGGAGGTTGCTGATCTGTTACTTTGAGCGTGTATATTCTTTGCTCTCCGCTTTCGGAAGTCACGGTATAGACCACCTCATCACCAAACGGCACACTTTCTCCCGATTCAGGGCTAATGCTAGCCTTGATCGGCAGTGCTATCTCGGGAGAAATGGTTTCAGGCTTGGCTTTCCATACTGGCCAGTAGACGAGGATGCTGTCTCCTTTTACGGCTGCGTATGTCATATCGTCTGTCTCAGGTTCGGGGACCGCAAAGGAAACGATATTGTTGAAGCCCTGTACCTCTACCGTATCTGTATATACGGTTTCATAAACGTCGGTATATTCCTTTTTGCAGGAATGCAATAGCGCAATACTTAATAATATAAATAGAGCCGGAAAGATGCTGATTTTCTTTATCACAGATTGTTGTATCAAATTATCCATTTTTTATCATCCATAACTTTTAATATACATATATCAAAGGGTTTCTGCCCTTTGATATATGTAATCTTAGTAACTTTAGTTGTTGTTATCTTCGCATGTTGTTAAACATTCCCAACTAAACTTAACGGTACTGGTCCACAATCCTGTCCCTGAATCCTGAGATGGTTTGAACTCAATATCTTTTATACGGTAAGCTACTGTAGCGGTACTGTCATTAGCCAAACAATTGTCTGAAGAACCGCATACCTTCCATATCAGTATATCTCTGAATACATCTGGATTGGCCACAGAAACGTAATGATAATAGCCTAAACCGTAATCTCCAGTTACTGCGGTACTTGGCGTATATGGCCCGTCTAATCCAATTACGGTCTCTAGAGGAGAATAGGGGCCATAAGCTGCAGGACTAATGGTAGTACCGGTGTTGCCACATCTTTCTGCAAAGCTTAAATCTGCTATAAGCGTACAGAAATCCGTACCGACTGCTGCTGTATCAATTACCCCGATATTCCATCCCGATCCTACACGCAAGAAGGATCCGAATGTACCCTCCCAAGTTAACGTCGGGCCTCCAGTACATAAAGTAAAGGGCTGGTCTCCCCATACGTCGTATTGACCTACGAATCTTGATTCTATCCCATCTGTAAATTCAACGGAATCGGTTCCACTATTGCAGCATTCACAGTTGGTATCTGATAAAAGACTAACGTTAGCCAAGCCGGATACCTCCAAGTTATCAGCCGGTCCTTGTTTCTGGCAACTTGCAGCGAAGAATAGGGTAAAAATAACAAGTGTAAAAATGTGGATAATTTTTAGACTATTTGCATTATTGTCTTTAGCTTTGTTCGATTTTTTATTTATTGTTATCATAATGATAAAGATTATGTTTCCTTTAATCTGTCTTTATAGGAAACGAATTAAACATTAGTTATCAACTCATTAGATTGCACGGCGTAACCTTGCGTCTTGCAATCTTTTTAGTTCTCTTTCATTTCTTCATAGGCTCCTGTTTTGTTAGTTATTAATTTAATATACACGTGTACTAGATTTGTTCTATTGGACTCTAACAGGATTTGTCATTCTTTTTGTCAGAGCATAGCTGCGTACTTCTACCCAGTATAACCCGGGTTCCAAAGGAGGCTTGTTAAAACTAGAACCCCATCCAAAGTGCACCTGATATGAAAAAGCAGGAACATTTCCTACATCAGCAAAAGCATAAACTTCATTACCGTCTTCATCCATTAAGAATCCTTTTGTCACAACTTGATTCCCCAACATACCCCTGCCTTGTACGGTTATCGTTCCTCCGGCGTTGGGTAATGTTCTGGGGCTGTTAATGTTTGTCGTCAATTCATTTATTGTGAAGTCCTGTTGCTGTACAATAATATTCAGTGTATAAGTTGCTTTTTCTCCTGCTGGAGATGTGACTTCATAGGTGAAAGGTGCTTCAGAAAATACCGGTACAGGTTCATCGGCAGTCGGTGAAATAGCAGTTCCTTCGGGCAGTACGATTTCCGGTTGTATAATTCCTAACATGTAATAAGCAGGTAAGTAAACCGTGATAGTTTTTTTACTGTCATCAATAGCGCTATATATGGTAGTTTCGTCAATATTAGTTACATTGTACTCTATTATCCTATTGACCGGTAATGTCCTTAATGTATCGTATAATGTTTCTTCTACTGTAATAAGGTTTTCTTGTTCTTTGGTACAGCTGCTGCTGCCGACTATAATTAGGGAAAATAAGGCTATGTGTATAAAACGTCTCATTTTTGTGTTTAATGTTTAATATGATTATTTTATCTATTTAATTTCAAATTTTGTACTCCCTGCTGGTACAAGGACGTATTCAAATGTGAAGTAAGGATACTGTGTCTTTCTGAACATTTTATCCGGCGTGAAAGCATCTTTATACAGACTGATCATCTTTACTTTTCCATAATTGCCCTTTGCGGTTTTGACAATCAATGTCCTTACTAGAGTTCTTCCACTGTTCAATGTTAATGGATTGCCGAGAGCATAAGCGACATGCTGCTTTTCATAGTTACCATCAGCCACCTGCTCTCCACCCCAGTCGTACAATGCCCACCCAAGCCCATCACCAAAAGTGCCGTTTTCATCTAATCCAGCTCCAATTTTAAAAAGGTTATCAGCAGGGATGTCTATTACTTCATCAAATGGTTTATCGGTGATATATATCATTCCGACACCGGATGAGCCATATCCAGGGCTCTTTAAATTCTTTCCATTATTAGCCACAATACCTGAGTTGGCAATGCCAATAAATGACATATCCCATAAATTACTTTTCTGGTAGAGGTCAGGTAACCCTTTCTTAGATTCTAGCGAGAAATATATAGTTGCTCTATTTCCATCCACTGGTCCATCATATTCCGTATCTCCTGCAAAGCTCTCCACACGGTGCAGTTTGTAAAACATGCTTTCATCGGTAGGTGTGGTGTCTTCAATAGGTTCTTCTTCCTCGGGTTCTGGTTCAAGCGTTGGGTTATCCTTACCGCATCCGATAAATAGAACAGGCAAACTGATAAATGCTACCAGTATCCATAATCTGTTCAGTTGTTTGTATATATATTGTGTATTCATATCCTATTGTGTTCTTAAATTCTTACTTCCATCCTGTTGCACATAGTACCGAAAGGAAAAATAAGGTGCCGGCCAATTGAGATTGGTTACTTCCGGAGGATTGCCTTGATAGGCGGTTATCAGTTCCAATTTGGCATATTTTCCATCTGGAAGCTGGATCGCATAAGTTCTATTCTTGATGGGGATCATGATATGCGTATCCAGTGAATAAAAGAACCAACCGTTCGCATACTGATCAGACGCCCATCCGATCTTGTTGACGTCACTTTGTTCAAAATCTCCATCTGACGGCGCATCATTCACCAGATTATAGGCTTTGTCCAATTGTACGACAGCACTGGTAGCGGGTCCACCATAGCCCGGATTAAATTCATAGCTTCCCTTGTTCACAAACACCTCACTATTATACGGCCCGGTAAATGCCAAGTCCCATTCGTCGGTTTTTAACCAACGAGCCGAGTCCGCCGCATTGCGCAACCAGATCTGCTTTTTGTCCGAAAAACGGAAGAGGAAGACATCGAAACCTTTCTTTGTCTTACCTTCTGCTTCATCACCCATTGACCCATTGGTATCGCCTGCCAGATCCTTGATCAGTGTACTCTTGCCGTCTTCCAAGCCAGCCCAGGGATCGAGATCTTCATCCTTTTTACAGGAAGCAAAAGCCAAGGGCAGAAGCAGTAGCATCATCAATCGGTATGTGCTTTTTGTTGTGTTCATTGTACTTTTTGTTACTCCTTTCTTTTTTATTTTTTATAATGATGTTAGTTTTTATAAAACCGATACGTCAATCCCAATAGCAATACCCTTCCCGGTTGTCCGGGCATGAGCCTGTCCGTGTAGTCCATCATGTTGTCGGCAGTAAGCTGCACGCTCAGATGCTGTTTCATCAGTTTCTTTTCCACGCCCGCATTGACCAAGAAATGCCCATTCACAAAGGTGTCGTACCGGTCAAGGAAGCGATTGTTGTTACGATCGACAAAGCCGTACTTGCCTCTATAACTGACTCGCACATTGGCGGTCATGTCCCATGGTGTATAGCGATAGGCCACACGCAGGTTGGCCATATGGCGGGAGCGGTTTTCCAATCCGAAATAATCGGATAGTTTTGATTCCCGGAACAGTCCAGTTGCATTGTCCCTGATAGAAGCATAAGCCCCCGTGCCATTACGGATGCTGTCCATCACGCCTCTGTCCTTGGTCACGAGGTATTGATACCCCAATGTGATGTCCATGTTTGTAAACGGACTATAGGCCACACTCCCTTCCAGTCCAGTATTGAACGATTCGGGCAAGTTTTCGTAGGTATAGATGTCCCGTATCGAGATACCCGTAGCCACCCGGATGCTGTTGATTTGATTATACAGATTATGGTAAAATGCGTTGACATTGATCTTCAGGTTTTGCGATGGTGTAAAGTCAAACCCACCGTTGAAAGACAACGACTTTTCTGCCTGTAGGTTTTGATCCAGCTGATTGACAAGGTACTCCCGGATCTCACTGATCTGACCGGCATCCTTCATGTCTTCGAGTGTTTCGCGCAGCAGTTCAGCTCCGATGACCAAGTAGTTTGCCACGGGATTCATAAACACTTGGTAGCGCTGGCGATAGTCGGGCGTTTTGAAACCACTGCCCAGTGCCATCTTGAAAGTCAGTGTAGGTAGGATGTGATAATTCAGTCCAAGACTCGGATTCAGCCGTCCGCCAAAGCTGTTGTGGTGATCATAGCGCAGTCCGCCCACAGCATCCACACGTTCATTGATCCGCCAATCCCCCTGTAGATATCCAAATCCGCTCCACAGCCCACCCGGCACATTAAAATCGCGATTGTCCATCTGCTCTACGCTTCCACCAAGTCCACCTGTCAATTTCAGATTACGCACGGGGCTGTAGGCAAATTGCTGTTCAAAGCGGTGCAGGGTTTGTGCAAATTTTTCAGCAGAAGCCTGCGTACCTGACTGTTGCCACAGGATACTCATGTCCGATATATACCGGGTGAGGTAATAACGGCTAATGCTGCGCAGGCCACTGCTAAAGGTCTTATCGTAGGTCAGGGAAACATTAACATCGGTAATGTCCTGGCTATCGCCCGCTGTATTCCGGCTATCGCCCGAACCAAATATCTGCTCCATATAGGACTTGCGCAGGGCGTAACGTGCAGAAGTACCGATGGTACTGGTTTCGGTCAATCTATATCTTGCCCTCCCTTGCACGGTATAGTCGTCATAAGGAGGTGCTGTTGTACCATTCATAAATCTAGGGTCTGTATTAAAACCATCCGTTCGGTAGTAGTTGGCCGATAGATTGACCGAACCACGTTGATGGTGAAATGGCGTCTCGCCTTCCAAGGTAGCATCCACGATGTTCAGCGATCCGTAGCGCAGCGAAGCCAGCGCCTGCGGTTGTATGGCGCCGTGACGGGTAACGACATTGATCGCACCACCCAGCGCCTCGCTGCCGAACAGGCAGGAGGAAGCGCCTTTTATAATTTCGATACGCTCGATATTACTTACACTGATACGGGAGAGGTCAAAGTTCCCGCTATTGCGCCCCACCATCGGTTGTCCGTCGATGAGGATCATGACATAGTCGCTGCCGAACCCCTGCATCTGCACACCTACGGCTCTTGCACCGCCGCCGATATCATTGACCACAGCAATACCTGTTTGTTCTTTCAGCACCTCGTCCAACCTCCGGCTCCCCATCTGGGCAATGGCCTCCCTACTGATAACGGTCACGGGCATGGCACTGCGCTGTATGTCGAGCAAGTGATCTACCGCGGCGACTTTTTCCTGTACAACTACCGCTTCAAGGGATGTTTCATTAGGTTTCAGCTGTATGGACAGCGTAGCCTGTTGCCCCACCCGAATATGTACTTTGGTGTTGTATGGCTGATAACCTAGGTTGTTTGTTTTAAGAGTATAGTCCCCGACTATGATATTTTTGAATTGGAAGTTTCCTTTATCATCTGTCTGTGCCTGATGCAGGTCCGGTTCCAATTGGATAATCGCCCCCGCAATGGGTCGTCCATCTGCATCGGACACGCCCCCATTCAGGCCACCACGGATACCGGATTGTGCCTGAATAAGATTTGGCGATATAGACAAGAGCATCAACATCTGACAATAGATAATAGCTTTCAATTTCAATGTGATAACAATTACTTTTTTTATTTATAATCTTTCTAAATAAATACAGTGCAAATATGTCTATAACATCCTGTAGGTAGTTTATCTCATCCGTTTTTTCTTTTATCCTATCCGTTTTATTTTTTATCCCATCCGTTTCCTTTCAAACCTATTTTAGACGATATCTTATAGAAAAACAATCTCACACAACGACCCAAATAAATGTATATCAAACAATTAACACACAAATCATTATCCTATAAAATAAGATCTCTATTTATCTTATCCGTTTTTTCTACTGGATTACAAATTTGTATTTAGAAGCATTAAGTCCTTTTTTTGTGCCTTATTGTTCGAACGTTTAAACTATGGAGATAAGATCATGGAGCTGGATTTACGCCTTCTGCTTACTGTTTTTTTATGCCGCTGCGGGTACAGCACAACCTAAACGCATCATCACCTTGGGTGGTGCTATCACAGAAACGGTCGCGGCAATGGGTTTTGAAAAGCAAATCGTTGCCGTTGATGTGACCAGCGAATTTCCGGCTAACATTACAAAACTGCCCAAGGTCAGTAAGAACCGTTCCGTATCTGCGGAAGGGTTGATGGCCTACCGCCCCGACTTGGTCATCGCGCCCGAGGGTGATGTACCTTATGGTGTTATCGAGTCATTAAAAGGGGCAGGTATACGCTTTGTGGCACTCAAACAGGAATATTCTGTCAAAGGAGCGTTGACGTTTATCCGTGCAGTAGGTGCCGCACTTGGCGTAAAAGCCAGGGCCGAGAGGCTGGCTTTGGATACAGAACAGCGGGTAAACAAGGCGTTGCAGACAGTCAAAGCGAGTACACAAAAGCCTAAGGTGCTTTTCATCTATGCCCGTGGTACGGGCACAATGACCGTCGCCGGTAAAGGAAGCAGTATGGCAGCGATTATCGAGCTGGCCGGGGGTCGCAATGCGATACAGGAATTTAACCAATATAAGACGTACAGCACAGAAGCCTTAGTATACGCCAATCCGGATGCACTGTTGCTGTTCGATTTCGGAATGGAAAGCCTCGGCGGGAAAAATGGTGTGCTGGGCATGCCGGGGGTAGCTTTTACGACGGCGGGCAAAAATAAAAATATAGTTTCCGTAAACGGACCGCTGATGATCAATTTTTCAACACGGCTAGATCAAGCAATACTGGCTTTGCACAGGGCGATTAATTAACAAGCGGATAGCTCACGACGAGAATACATGACAAAAACGAAAGTTATATATATAAGCCTGACCATCGGATTGGTTTTGGTTATCTTGTTTTCATTGGGAATGGGTGCCATGAAAATAGCGGTTATGGATACCGTAAAGATCCTTGCTAAAGGCGCAGGATTGGTAAAGAATGTCAGCGTAGATAATCTGGCTGAAAATGTGCTGTTGTATGTACGCCTGCCTCGTGTTCTGTTGGGATTGCTTGTTGGTGCGGCGTTGGGTATTTCGGGCGCGGCCATCCAAGGCATCTTTCGCAATCCGCTTGCCGAACCGGGATTGATCGGCATATCGGCCGGAGCTTCACTCTTTGCGGTGCTTATCATTGGATTCGAGGCAGTCCTGTTTGTTACACTGGGTAATATATTAGGATTTTACTTATTGGCTTTCGGCGCATTTGCCGGAGCAGGACTGGCTGCGATGTTGGTCTACCAGTTTTCCAAAACAGATGGCAAACCGAATGTAGCGACGATGCTGTTGGCAGGGATTGCCATCAATGCTTTGGCGGGTGCTTTGACGGGTCTGGTCACCTATATGGCAGACGAACAGCAATTACGTACCATTACCTTTTGGATGTTGGGCAGTCTCGGAGGGGCAAACTGGAACATGATATGGGGAATTACCCCCTTCGTGCTGATCCCCGTATTTTTGCTTCCCTTTTATGGTCGTGGGCTGAACCTCTTTGCTATTGGCGAGCATCAGGCTGAACAGATCGGTATGAACCCTAATAAGATAAAAAGCGGCGTGGTCATTTTGTCTACATTGGCTGTGGGAGCCTGCGTATCAGTAACAGGCATTATCGGGTTTGTCGGCTTGTTGGTTCCGCATATCATCCGTCTGGTAGGTGGTGTAGATCACCGCGTAGTATTACCTGCCTCGGCACTATTGGGAGCGTTGGTGCTGACATTGTCTGACATGCTGGCTAGGGTACTTGTCGCTCCTGTAGAACTGCCTATAGGGGTGATCACGGCATTGCTGGGCACACCGGTATTCCTGTACATTCTGTATAAGGACAAAAAGAAGATATTACAGTAGAACAATACGATAAGATATGTTAAGGATAGCGTCCGTTAGTTATAAAATCGGTAAGCGGTACTTGTTGAAAGACATCACATTCAGTATCCGAAAAGGAGAAATGGTCGCCATACTCGGTGCCAATGGCGCTGGCAAATCGACGTTAATGAAAATCCTCTGCCGGGAGAAACAACCCACGGAGGGGAACATAGTCTATGACGGTAAAAACCTCAACGATTATACCGCAAAGGAATTAGCCGTAAAGCGCGCTACGCTCTATCAGCAGAATGCCATTAGTCTCGCGTTTACAGTGGAGGAAGTCGTACTGATGGGTAGGTATGGGACAGAGGGGACAGATGCTGATCAACTCGACCGGACGGCGTTGCGGGAAACCATGGAGATATGTGGTATCAGCCATTTGGCGGAGCGATCGATGCTCACATTGTCCGGCGGTGAGCAACAAAGGGTACACCTCGCCCGGGTATTGGCACAAGTATGGGATAATAAAGAAGCACTCCTTTTACTGGACGAGCCGATTTCCAATATGGATATGCTCTATCAGCACCAGACGTTGGCCATTGCCAATGCGCTGGCGAAGAAAGGTTACATGGTCATATGTGTACTGCACGAAATCAATTTGGCAGCCCAATATGCCGATAGGGTCATCATGCTGAAAGGCGGGCGCAAATGGTGGGACGGTGCTCCCGAAGAGGTTTTTACCGCACGTAATATATTTACTGCTTTTGGTGTACACACGACGGTACAGACCAATCCCCGCACTTTGATCACCCAAGTCACACCGAACGGTATCAAGTTCGACGCAGCGGCTTTTAACTCCAATCTCGCCCGAGAATACAACAAACTTTCACTCAAAGAGCGGTTTGTTTCCTATCGAGACGAATACCCCGCACAACCGCTCTGGCAGGTTGCAGATGTACTTAGTGTTAGCGAGGCCGATCTGATGTTGTTGGGCTTAGGTGAAAACGTTACGTTGTTACGACCTGAAATGGATCATATTTTGCAATGTATCGAGGGTATCGGTGTGGTAAAAGCCGTAACCTACAATCCATATTGCGAAACAGAACGATGCGGGGTATACCGCAATTTCTCCAAAGAAGATTTCACCACATTGTTTTTGGACGAGGACATAGACCTGCGCATTTTTACAAGTAGGTGGAAGATTGCGCTGGCGGCGGAAGAGATGGGAAAAGAGAGCTTACAATTCTACGATGTCTCGGGACGGGCAGTGCATAAGGTTTACCTGACAGATGCCAGCTATCGCCAGGTCTATCTCGGTTTGATTACCCGTTTCCGTGACGACAGGCAGGCCGTTCCACGTATCGAAAAACCTGTGCGGAAGCGCATGGAAGAACGCCGGGATGCAGAGATCGACATCGAAGAATTCCAGAAAGCATGGAACAACATGCAGGGTACACATGATTTCTTTGGCTTGATCCGAAAGTTTAGGCTGACACGTATGCAAGCGCTTAGGCTTGCACCACCACATAGAGCCATGCAGATAAGCTTAGAATCTTTTCGCCGAACCATTATACAGTGTTCGGTAACCGAGACGCCGGTCATGATGTTCACGGCCAATGAGGGCTGTGTACAGATCAATACGGGGAAGCTGGATCGCATCAATCAAAACACTTCATGGTTAACGATCAGCGAGGCATCCGGTGGAAAGGTAAGCTTCAACGAAGATGCGGTGCATAGTGTATGGCATGTGGTCAAGCCCACGGCCGATGGAAATGTAAACTCACTTGAACTTTATGATACGGAAGGGGAACTGATCGTACAATTTTTCGGATACCGCAAACCAGGTATCGCTGAATTGGAACGTTGGCGTGAGGCATTAGGCAGTAATCTGTTATAGGCTGAAAACAATTCTATGGAATACCATGACGAAGAAGATCCAATGTGGAAACGGTTAAACGAATACTGTACTGGCAAGTATATGACCTACTCGGAAAAGAGATGGCTAGTGGCCCGTTCATTGCGAAAACATCAAGACGTTATTGAGGTAGAAGATTTGTGGATCTCCTTAAGAACACAAGGTTATCAGATAAGTCTTAGTTGTGTGTATACCTCACTTAATATTTTGGTGGAAGCTGGTGTTGCCATTGTAGAACGGGAGAATAGGCGGAATTATTATATGGTACATCCAGGCTATACCCCCACTTCGGTAGGAGAAAGTCCGTAATACCGCTTGAAGGCCCTCGTAAAATTACTCTGGTGTTTGAACCCGACCAACATCGCGATCTCATTCATGTTGTTGTTTTTTTCCTCCATGATTAGCCGACGAGCTTCCACCATGCGCAGCCGGGTTATAAAATCGTAGATGGTCGTACCATAATATTTCTTGAAGCCTGTACGCAGCTTTGATTCGTTGATGGTTGCAACCCTTGCCAATTCCTTTTGGGCGGGTGGATTCACATAGTTTGATTCCAAAAGCTCCCGAACGACCTCTAGTTTTTCGATATCCTCACCATGGAATATTTCATTTTCGTTCTGCAGGAACTGGCTGAACTGTTCAAGCTGATAGATAATCAATTCCATAATACGGGCATCCGTAAACATCCGTTTGAGTCCGCCATCGTGCTTGCATTCCCGTATTCCCTCAATGGATTTTCGCATTTCTGGCGTGATATAAAGGTCTTCGTCCATAAACGAAATAGTCACGCCTTTTTCCATCTCGCGCATGAAATCCTCGTGCAGAGGTGAAGAGGTATCCACAAGATTGAGATAATAGTCTTTGGACAGCACGACCAAAAAGTAAACATATTCCTGATCGGCCTTTACTTCGTATGATTCCCTGCTGGCCGGAATATAGCGGATATTGTGTCGACCACGGGCGTATCGCGCACTTTTCGACGGTGTTGGATTACCTTTTTCCTTACAAAAGATAAATTGGCTGGCTATGGCATCTCCTTCAACTTCTGTCTCTATCCTTATATTCTCCGTGAAATTCATCTCTGAATACAACAAGAATAATCCGTTCGTGGAGAGCTGATAGTTTTTCATATCGACAGGCGCATGCTTGATGCTTATCTGCCGTTCGGATAAACGATGATTGGGAACGTATTTTTCGGGAATTTCTTCCAGAAATAACCATTCATTATGGTTTTCGAGCTTCGCCTTGACCAGCATTTGTTTTCTTCTTAATTTAAAGGATATAAATTGACAATATCATATATCAGCATCAAATATACACATTATTTATATACATTCTAAATAAGAGTTTTTTATTTAAATCGCCTTCGTCTTTTCCTTCAGCCACGCGGCTTCCTCCGTATTTAAATGAGGCGCCAATTTCATAAATACCCAAGCATTATAGTGGTTCAACCATTCCACGTCTATGTCGTGTAACAACGATTTATCCACTAAATCTGTAGCAATATAACATATCGTCATCGTTTCGAAGTGCATAAAATTCCCGAATTGATTAGTGTCCAACTCTTTGCTCAATACCAAATTTTCAATACGAATACCATACTCTCCTTCTCGGTATAAGCCAGGTTCAATTGATGAGATCATGCCCTTTTCTATCGAAATATCGACGTTTGTCGGATTAAAAACATGCGGACCTTCGTGTACATTCAGGAAGAAACCCACGCCATGCCCTGTTCCATGTCCATAATTTCGTAACGCATCCCACAACGGACGGCGCGTAAGTGCATCGATTTGATAACCGCGAGTGCCTTTCGGAAATATAGCCGTAGAGCCAGCAATAGTTGCTTTCAACACAAGAGTATAGTCTACTTTTTCCTCGTACGTAATATTACCTAACGATACCACCCGGGTAATATCGGTTGTACCATCTCTGTATTGTCCACCCGAATCCACCAGCAATAAGCCTTCTGCTTTCAAAGTAGCATTACTTGCTTCGGTGGCCTTATAATGTGGTAACGCGCCATGAGCTCGGTAACCAGCAATTGTATCGAACGAGATGTCGACAAATCCCTCCCCTTTTGCACGAATCTCCTGCAATTTATCGGCGATGGATATTTCGGTCAGCTGCCCCTGTTGCACCTCTTCCTCTACCCATTTAAAAAAACGTGTCATAGCCACACCGTCTTTTATCATTACGTTTCGTGTGTGGGCAATCTCCACTTCGTTTTTTACAGCTTTCATCAATGTAGACGGATTGATGTCTTCTATTATTTTAGTCGATACTGGAATCGAATCGTACATCGCGAAACAGGTTCGTTTGGGGTCTAGCAAGATCGTATCAACTTCTAACGATGAAACCGCAGAATAAGCGTCTGTATACGGCCTGATCTGTACCGCTGCTTGCTCAAATACAGCCTTATTCTCCTCGCTTATTTTTTCAGTATCTATAAACAAGATTGTTTCTTTCCCAGCTAACAGTACAAAACCTAATACCACGGGGTTACACGGCACATCGTTTCCCCGAATATTCAACAACCATGCTAAATCATCTAGAGAAGAAATTAAATGCGCAGAAACACGCTTCGTTTTCATTTTTTCACGAACTCGGTTTAATTTACTGATCGTGTTTTCCCCTGTTGTGGATTCATCCAACAAAAATGCCGGAGAGGCCGGGAGTATGGGTCGATCGCTCCAAATTGTTTCTAAAATATCTACATGTCCGTCCACCACGATATCTAATGGCAAGAGGGTATCTTTAACGGTCTGTGCCACGGCTACGGATGCTAAATTACCATCGAACGCTACTTTACTGCCGGAAGTAAGCTGTTCTACCAGCCAAGTGGCGTACTCTGCAGCGCCCTGCGTCTTCAATTTCACGAGCTCGAAGCCCGTTCCGGCCAACTGTTCATTCGCCTGTACAAAGTAGCGCGCATCCGTCCATAAACCCGCAAAATCAGCCGTAATCACTAATGTACCTGCCGACCCGGTAAAACCAGAAGCCCACGCAATACATTTGTAGCGTCCGGGCAAATACTCACTAATATGGGGGTCTGACGACGGAATGATATACGCATCAATCCCTTGCAACTTCATCTCTCTTCGGATAGCATCTAAGCGTTCTGTATACGACATATTAAATCAATTCTAGTATTCACGCAAGTTAATTTAATCTTTTTTTCCCGCAAAAAAAGAAAGCAAAAATCACATCACAGCGAATCAAACATCCAGGACGATGTACATTTTGGAATGCTTCTTGAATAGAGAAACCGGCATAAACAGAAAAAAGCACATATGTTAAAGAAAGCAATTTACACGATATTATTCCTTTTTATATTTTTACCCCTGCATCCAAGTTATGGACAGATAAGCAAAGACAACATCAACAACGCTTATCAACAGTTTGTAAAAAGTGGCAAATTTCCGAACGGCATAGCATCACTCACCGTACTGGACGGTAAAACAGGGCAACCGATATTTACGAACAACGCTTCCATTGGGTTACCAACCGCTTCGACGATGAAAGTCATCACGTCTATCACTGCTTTGGATATATTGGGCCCCGACTATACCTATCAAACCAAGTTAGCCTATACGGGCGAAATTGACAGTTTGGGTGTGTTACATGGCGACATTATCGTGATCGGTTCCGGCGACCCTACACTAGGCAGTAATCGCTATGCTGCTACTAAATCCGAAACCATATTAAACAAGTGGGTGTATAAAATTCAGCAGGCGGGTATCACCCATATCGATGGGCATGTGGTGGGTGACGATCTGTATTTAAACGGCAATGATGTCCCCTCTACGTGGAACTGGGTCGACATGGGAAACTATTACGGCGCGGGCATTTCGGGATTAAACTGGCGCGAAAATAAAACCGGTATCACTTTCTCTCCAAGTTCTGTAGGACAACCTACCACTATTTCTTCCACCTCATTGACCGGAATGACCGTAATCAATGAGGTGACAACAGGTCCAAACGGCTCCGGCGACAAGGTATATGCCTATTCGGCCCCCTACTCCAACATCATTTACCTACGCGGAACTTACGGCAGGGATCTTAAAAAGGTGATCGAAATCGCTATACCCGATCCAGCTTTGGAACTAGCGCTACAACTGACAGCTTCTTTATCGGATGCGGGTGTTGTCGTAGACAGTTTACCTACTACTGGAAAACGTCTGTTAAACCAAGGGATACGTCTAAACAATCCTAAACAAGAACTTGACGTCCATCAATCTCCCGCTTTGAAAAACATCATACATTGGTTCAACCAAAAAAGCATTAATCTGTATGGCGAAGCCATGCTGAAAAGTTTTGGTATCATCAGCCACAATAAATCCAATAGCGAAGAAGCCGCTACATTGCTTAGTAAATATTGGGAACAAAAGCTAAAAATTCCCGCTAGCGAACTGCACATCCACGACGGATCCGGTCTTTCGCCGCAAAACCGTGTCACTACACTAGCTATGGCGAAAATAATGCATTATGCACAAAGCAGACCTTGGTTTGCCGATTTTCAAAAAAGTTTACCTACCATCAATGGTATAACCATGAAGAGCGGTACCATCGGGGGAGTTTTAGGATATACGGGGTTTCATACGAATAACGCGGGTACGCCGGTTACTTTTTCACTCTTAATCAATAACTATACAGGAAGTACTTCCGCCATGCGGCAAGAGATGTTTACATTATTGAATAGTCTTAAATAACCTAAAAAATTCGCTAATCTTCTTTTGAAGTTATAGATTTGTAGCTATAGAGATGACGATAATTTACGTAAACAGATGAGTATTAATAGAAAAAAAGACGCTTTAGACTACCATTCTAAGGGAAGACCTGGCAAGATTGCAGTCGTTCCGACCAAGCCTCACAATTCACAACGGGACTTATCATTGGCGTACTCACCCGGCGTAGCTGAACCCTGTTTAGCCATCGCTGAAAATAGTGAAGACGCGTATAAATACACATCCAAAGGAAACTTGGTCGCCGTTATCAGTAATGGTACGGCTGTGTTGGGGTTAGGTGATATTGGAGCGCAGGCAGGTAAACCTGTCATGGAAGGAAAGGGTTTATTGTTCAAGATATTCGCAGACATTGATGTTTTTGATATTGAATTAGATACTAAAAATGTAGACGAATTTGTCAATATCGTTAAAGCGCTCGAGCCAACTTTCGGAGGTGTAAACCTGGAAGATATTAAAGCTCCCGAGTGTTTTGAAATAGAACGTCGTCTAAAAGCAGAAATGAACATTCCGGTCATGCACGACGACCAGCATGGTACAGCTATCATTTCAGGTGCGGCGTTAATCAACGCTTGCGAACTGATTGGAAAAGATATCAGCCAGGTTAAAATCGTTGTTAACGGTGCCGGAGCTGCGGCCATCTCCTGTACGTCCATGTATATGGCTGTTGGTGCAAAAAAAGAAAACATTGTGATGTTGGATAGCAAAGGTGTTATCCGTACCGATCGTGAAAACTTGGATGCCACAAAAGCGCAGTTTGCTACGGAGAGGGACCTCTATACTTTAGCCGATGCGGTGAAGGATACAGACGTCTTCATCGGATTATCTGCAGCAGATGTACTGACACCGGAAATGCTGCTTTCTATGGCGCCGAGGCCCATCGTATTGGCGATGGCAAACCCTAATCCGGAAATCGCTTATGATCTGGCCGTGGCTACACGCGACGATGTGATTATGGGCACGGGCCGCTCGGACTACCCCAACCAAGTTAACAATGTGTTGGGATTTCCGTATATTTTTAGAGGGGCCTTAGATATTCGCGCAACGAGTATTAACGAAGAAATGAAGATTGCAGCGGTTCACGCCATTGCTGCATTGGCGAAGCAGCCTGTTCCGGAAGAAGTAAATCAAGCTTACGACACCAATAATTTGAAATTTGGCCCAGAATACATTATTCCAAAACCAACAGACCCTCGTCTCATTACAGAAGTATCCGTAGCCGTAGCAAAAGCAGCGATAGCCTCCGGTGTCGCTAGAATAGAAATCGAGGATTGGGAACACTATAAAGAGGAGTTACGCAAACGTCTGGGCAAAGACGATCGGATTATCCGTAATTTGACAAGCCGAGCTAAGAAAAACCCGAAACGTGTCGTTTTTGCTGAAGCCGACAATTATAAAACGCTCCGGGCCGCTCAGATTGTAAAAGAAGAAGGAATCGCATTCCCTATTTTATTGGGTGATAAAGAGAAAATACAAAGTTTAATTCAAGAATATAGTTTCGATTTGAACGATGTAGAAATCATTAACCCAACAGAACAAAAAGGTTCTGAGCGCTTCAACAGATTTGTCCAACACCTTTATGCCAAAAGGCAACGCCGCGGTCTGACAGAGCACGAGGCGACCAAATTGATGGCGACCAACCGTAACTATTTTGCGGCAAGTATGGTGCAGTTTGGCGAAGCGGATACCTTGATTTCCGGACTGACTCGCAACTATGCAACGACTATACGGCCTGCTTTGCAGGTTATTGGTGCAAAACCAAACAGTCGTGTGGCGGGTATGTATATCATGTTGACTTCAAAAGGACCACTTTTCTTTGGCGACACCACCGTCAACGCTGATCCTACACCAGACGAACTGGCGGATATCACCATCTTATTGGATGAAGCTATCAGACGTTTTAATATTACGCCACGCATTGCGTTGCTGTCCTACTCCAACTTTGGGTCAAACGATGGCCATACTGCCGTTAAAGTGCGTGAAGCTTCAAAGATCCTTCGTGAAAAAGCGCCACACATCATCGCTGACGGAGATATACAAGCAAATTTTGCTTTAAATAGCAATCTTTTGAAAGATAACTTCCCATTCAGCACCTTAAATGGTGAACCGGCTAATACCCTCGTATTTCCCAATCTTGAATCCGGCAATATTGCTTACAAACTCTTGCAGGAAGCAGGTGATGCAGAGGCTTTAGGTCCTATTCTATTAGGGATGAATAAGCCAGTCCACGTATTGCAACTGGATAGCTCCGTCCGAGAGATTGTCAATATGGTGACCATTGCTGTGGTTGATGTGCAAGAACACGAGAAGAACAAATAAAATGTACGATTATTTCAACGGAAAATTAATATTCAAAGCCCCCACCCATGTCGTCTTGGACGTGGGTGGGATCGGTTATCATATCCATATCTCGCTGACAACCTTTAGCCAGATCAAAGACCAGGAGCAGTGTAGACTATACATCTCTTTTCAAGTCCGAGAAGATTCTCAAACGCTATATGGGTTCTCGACAGAGGGAGAACGACAACTGTTCAACCATTTGATTTCGGTGTCAGGTATAGGTCCGAATACAGGGCGGATGATGCTTTCTTCCATTACACCGGAAGAAATCCAAAGCGCCATCATTAACGGGCAAGTACAGGTAATCCAGAAAATAAAGGGAATAGGCCCGAAATCTGCACAACGTGTTATCCTCGAACTGCAAGATAAACTGAAAAAACAAGGGCCGGATGCGCTCATTCCGCTTCCGATTGCCAAGCAGTCTGTACCCGAAGAAGCACTCACGGCATTGGTTATGCTAGGCTTTGGTAAACCACAAGCAGAAAAAGTATTAAACAGCTTGGTAACGAGTGATCTGGAACAAACCGTGGAACAGCTTATTAAAGCGGCGTTAAAGCGTTTGTAAACACATAGGTTAATTCTCCTGTGCAGAGATCTCCCACACTTTCACTAACTTATCGTCGCCGGCGGTAATCAACTGGCTACCTATCCAGGTCGCCGTATTGATAGACAAACGGTGGGCATCATAACCACGTTCTATGCTTATATTTTTGAGCAAAGACAACGATAGCACATCCCATATTTTGATGGATTTATCCCGACTAATGGTGGCTACAATAGGTAAGGTGGAATGTGGAAGAATACCATACACGGTAAACATATGCGGGGTTAGGGATTCCAAAACGGACAGATCGTTCTTTGCCAACCGAACGAGCTTCGCATCTCGACCGCCCGAAAGCAAGCTGGTGTCAGCCGTAGCCAATGCTGTTACAGGTAGACTGTGTATTTGTTGCTTTGTTATCTCCCGAAAATCTGTCGTGTCGTATAGATGTACGATGCCATCCTTATCACCAAACGCGACTTGCTTCGCCTTCACAGAAGGTTCGATGACACGCACAGTCGTGTCTGTTATTTTGAATCTGTACAACAAGGCGTAGGTATCTAATGACCATACATAGGCCATACCTTCTTCTCCTGTAGCGATGATTTCCCGTTTTCCAGGGAGTACTTTAATCGCGAAGACCGCTCCCTTTTCCGTTTGCACCTTGCTGATAAGGGATTGCTTTTCTATATCTACAAACCACACTTCGCCATTGCGCAAACCAATGACCAAGATCCCTTCTCCCTCCAAAAGTTGCAACGCATAAACCGATGCCGGTACCGCACACAAAATACGTCTGAATTTCCCTTCTTTCAAATCCCATTCCACTACCCCCTTATCGTTTCCACCTGTAAAAATGGTCGCCGCATCCATTCCGGGGGATACCGTAAAAATAGGGTTTTGATGACCGGCTAGCGTATTAGATAAAGAAACATCGATCCTAAGCATATCTCCGTTCTTTCTTATTGGTGCCGGCTTTCCAGATTCTTGGCAATCGTTTGTAAATCCAGTCCTTTTTCCCGAAGCAATACCAAAAGGTGAAAAAATAAGTCGGAAGATTCGTTTATAAAATCCTGTTCTGTTTCCGCTAATGCAGCAATAACGGTTTCTACAGCTTCTTCACCTACTTTTTGTGCGATTTTATTCAACCCGCGCTGACGTAGTTTGTTGACATACGACTCTTCGGTAGGCATATCATAACGTTGCTGTATAATACGCTCCAATTGCAAGAGAAAATTTTGGTTATATTCCGTTTGGAAACAACTACGGGCACCTGTATGGCAAGTAGGCCCTGCTGGTTTAACTTTAATCAACAAGGTATCCTGGTCACAATCTACATGGGCGGAAACGACATCCAAAAAATGGCCGCTTTCCTCTCCTTTTGTCCACAACCGATTTTTACTTCGCGAATAGAACGTTACGCGCCCCTCTTGTTGGGTTTTCGTCCACGCTTCCTCATTCATATACCCTAACATCAGTACTTCTAGTGTCTGATTATCTTGTATAACAACGGGAATTAATCCGTCTCCCTTTTTAAAATCCATTTTTATTTATTTTTTATTCCTCCCTCACCACAATCCCATTGGCTCGTAACGTTTCTTTCAGTTCTGGAATCAATATTTCTCCGTAGTGAAATACCGAAGCCGCCAATGCTGCATCCACATTTGCCTGTTGAAACACGTCCACAAAATGCTGTTGTTGACCTGCTCCACCCGATGCTATTAACGGAATATGTATCGTATCGTTAATTTTCTTTAAAAACGTATTATCAAAGCCGTTCTTTGTTCCATCGTGATCCATCGAAGTCAATAGAATCTCTCCTGCACCCCGCTGTTCGGCTTCTTTGATCCAGTCCTCCGTATGTATATCCGTTTTATCCCGTCCGCCACGTAGATAAACAAAATTTGCACCGTCCACGACACGCGTATCTACCGCTACCACGACAAACTGCCTACCAAACGAACGGGCAAGTTCATCAATTAGGTTCGGATTGCGTACCGCGGCAGAATTAATCGAGATCTTATCCGCCCCTGCGTTAAGCAACACTTCCGCATCTTTCAATTCATTAATTCCTCCACCTATTGTAAAAGGAATATTGACCTGACGTGCTACCGCCTTGACCAATTCTATGGTCGTTTTCCGTTTTTCATGTGTGGCCGTAATATCAAGAAAAACCAGTTCGTCCGCGCCCTGTTGTGAATATTGCCAAGCGAGCTCGACAGGGTCTCCCGCATCCCGAAGGTCAACAAAATTAACGCCTTTCACCGTACGGCCATCCTTTACATCCAAACAGGGGATGATACGTTTTGCCAACATACTAAATACTGATGAGGGTCTTCAAGTTCCAATCTTTAATCTCATCAATGGAAATCTTGTTTTCGTAAATAGCTTTACCCACCACGCAGGATTCTATTCGACTTAACGCATTCAAAGCACGAATATCGTCCATGGAGCTTATTCCACCTGAACCAATTAGTTTGATGATCGGCGAATGATCCAAAAGTTTCTGATAGAGTTCAACACCGGCTCCTCCTAGTTTACCGTCTTTACTGATATCGGTACAAAGAAAGCGGAAGAAACCTAACGAAAGACACTTATCTATGTATGAGATCAGCTTAATAGGTGAACTTTCCAACCAACCGGAATATTTGATAACCTCGTCTAACACGTCAATCGCAATAACAATATGTTTTGCATATTTTACACGTCCTTCGTTCAGCTTAGCCAACTCCTCCAAAAAAGTAGGGTTGGTAATCGCTTGCGTTCCCACGATGACACGATAGATTCCCGCATCAACCAATTCCTTTACTTTCTCAATACTTCTTACTCCTCCTCCATATTGCACTTTCATATCCGTTTTACGAATAATATCAAACAGATAGTCCTGATTGCTGAAATCGCCCTTTGCTCCATTCAAGTCAATGATGTGCACGAGTTCGGTACCATTGGCATGATACATTTTAATTTGTTCTTCCAATGATATGTCATACGTCGTGACGTCATCGTAATTGCCCTCTCTCAGACGGACAACCTTTTTATCCAAAACATCAATAGCAGGAATGATATACATATTTTAAAGTAATAAGTTAAAAGTCAAAACTTGTAAAGTCGTCAATTATTAATCAACAATTATAAGCAATATCTACCTATAATCTGGAAAAATTAAGCAATATCTGCTCGCCAACCTTTCCAGATTTCTCAGGATGAAACTGCACGCCATAAAAATTACCCTTTTTTATTGCTGCAGAAAAAACAACATCATACGTGCAAAACGCACTGGTATACTGCTCATCAGCTTCAATAAAATAGGAGTGTACAAAATAAAAATAGCTATTATCTGCAATATTCTCAAAAAGAGGACAATCCTTTTTCGGCGACACACCATTCCAGCCCATGTGCGGAACTTTTTTGCCAATACGTTTATCAAAATGTAACGTCTTCAATGGCACGATGTCCAAAAGCTCGGCATTCCCCTCTTCCGAAAAGGAAGTTAGCAATTGCATACCTACGCAAATTCCCAATACGGGTTTCTTCAAGGATATTATATGCTGAACCAGACCTGTTTCCTCCAGCTTGTGCATGGCAGCGCCGGCATGTCCCACACCCGGAATAATAATACGGTCATAATCATTAAATTCATCCAATTTATCGATCATGCCATAGCTTATCCCCACGCGATCCAATGCCGCTGTCAACGAAAAGATATTCCCTGCTCCGTAATTTACTATTCCAATCATTTTTTACAATCTACAAAACTCCTTTAGTACTCGGTAACTGCATATTTTCTGCATCTCGTCGTACGGCTTTCTTTATCGATTTCGCAAAGGCTTTGAAGATAGCTTCAATTTTATGATGCTCATTATCGCCCTCTGCTTTGATATTCAAGTTCGATTTCGAAGCATCGGAGAACGATTTAAAGAAATGGAAAAACATTTCGGTCGGCATATCTCCTATTTTTTCCCTGTTGAAAGCCGCATCCCATACAATCCAATTCCTGCCCCCAAAATCAATGGCTACCTGCGCCAAACAGTCGTCCATAGGCAATGTGTAAGCATAACGTTCGATACCCCGTTTATCACCCAATACCTTCAGAAAAATTTCACCCAATGCGATACCCGTATCTTCAATGGTGTGGTGCTCATCGATATGCAAATCACCCTTAGCTTTTACCGTAAGATCGATTGCACCGTGTCGAGCAATTTGGTCGAGCATATGATCGAAAAATGGTAATCCGGTATCTATATCCGATTTTCCGGAACCATCAAGATTCAATTGGACAAAGATATCTGTTTCATTCGTTTTACGATGGTGCTCCCCGGTACGTGTACCTAATTTTAAAAACTCATATATAGATCTCCAATCAGTTGTCTCCAACGCAATGGAATCGCTTTTTATACGTAGGCTTTCGGCCTGACCTAATGCATCATTATTACGCAACCAGATAGCCTTAGCACCTAAATTCTCTGCTAATTTCACATCATTGACACGATCCCCGATCACAAAAGATTCGGTTAAATTATATTGTACGGCATCAAAATATTCATGCAACATACCAATACCGGGCTTACGTGTCAGCGCATTTTCGTGCGGGAATGTGCGATCGATGTGTTCTTTCACAAAACGAACACCTTCTCCGGAAAATGTGTCGACGATAAAATGATGTACGGGCCAAAAGTTCTCCTCTGGATGAGAAGAAGTTCCCAATCCATCTTGGTTAGACACCAACACCAATTCAAAATCAAGTTCTTTCGCGATACGCGGGAGATATTGCAACGCTCCTGGGTAAAATTTGAGCTTGGCAAACGAATCTATTTGTTCGTCCTCGGGCTCCAATATCAATGTACCATCGCGATCTATAAATAATACTCTTTTCATTTATCCATTATAAAATCTCTTCACTTCTTTCAACAGCGTATTGTTTTCCGCTGGTGTGCCGATAGTCAGACGTAAACATCCTTCGCACAACTCTACTTTGGAGCGGTCTCGTACAATAATTCCCTTATCTACCAAAAAATTGTAGAGAGCTCGAGGTTCTTCCAATTTGACCAGTATAAAATTGGCATCCGACGGTGTTACGTGTGCAACTTGAGGTAATACCTGTAAAGCTGCAGACAACTTCTCCCGTTCGCCAACGACTTCCTTAATCCATTCGTTTACAATCTCCACACCTTCCAACGCCTCCAAAACAATGTCTTGGGTGGCCTGATTAATATTATAAGGTGGTTTTATCTTGTTAAATATCTCAATAATTTCTTTATTGGCAAAAGCCATTCCTAACCGCAATGCCGCTAGCCCCCATGCCTTCGATAGCGTTTGTAACACAACTAAATTCGGAAACTCTACCAAATCTGTGGTAAAGGATGGTTGTTTTGAAAAATTGATATACGCTTCATCTACCACTACAATCCCATCAAAATTGACCAAGATCGTTTCGATATCTTGCCGACGGATACTATTTCCGGTAGGGTTATTTGGTGAGCAGATAAAAATCAGCTTCGTATGCGCATCAATCGCCTCTGCGATTCCGTCTAAATCTAGCTGGTAATCGATCGTTAAGTTTACCTTTTTATAGGCTACATTGTTGATGTTCGCCGAAACTTCATACATACCATAGGTAGGCGGCACCAAAATAACATTATCCCTTCCCGGTTCACAAAATGCGCGAAAAAGGATATCGATAGCTTCATCGCTACCATTACCTAAAAAGATATTTTCTACCGGAACACCTTTAATACGATGCAACTTTTCCTTCACCCGATGCTGAAGCGGGTCTGGATAGCGATTATAATTTCTAGCATAAGGTGAACCAAA
This sequence comes from Sphingobacterium corticibacterium, assembly GCF_004208525.1. Taxonomy (GTDB): domain Bacteria; phylum Bacteroidota; class Bacteroidia; order Sphingobacteriales; family Sphingobacteriaceae; genus Sphingobacterium; species Sphingobacterium corticibacterium. Next base: position 588,812 of record NZ_SGIT01000002.1, read on the forward strand.
TGCATTTTCGTTTGCATCTAATAAAATAGAGGCCTCTCCCTTAAATTCATCTCTTGCCGATGAATAAGGTACTAATTTTTTTATGTTATCCCTCAGCAACAGGTTAAGGCTAAAAGACGTCTTCATATTTTTCATTAGAATAATGTATTCTTTATGGCAATGAAGCTTGCATGAGCTAAGTTATTCATATCCTTTTCTTAGCGGCAGCTCATGCAGGTTTCAATTGAGCGTGTAAAGATGGGGAAAAATCTACAAAAAGCCTATACTAAAAACCACTTACCTTCTTCAGACAACTCTGTGTGGGGAAAAATTGTTCGAGATTCGTCCAAAAGAGGTTGCAAATCTTTATAACGGGCGGAGAAATGTCCGAGCAAAAGTTTCTTGGCATTTACGGCTTGTGCTACCTGCGCTGCCTCCAAACTGGTGGTATGAAAGGTTTCCTTAGCCCGTTCTATACGGTCGTGCAGGAATGTCGCCTCGTGATATAATAAATCTACGCCCCGAATAGCGCCTAAATAATCCGCATTCATCACCGTGTCAGAACAATAAGCATAACTTCTAGGCTGTGGTGGCGCATAGGTTAAATCTTTGGCCGAATAAACAGTACCATCGTCTGCAACATAATCGATGCCTCTTTTCAAAAGGCGCCTATAGGGAACAGGTATATTCAACCGCTCTACTTCTTCTTTCTTCAATGACGCCGACCGTGGCTTTTCATCAAATCGAAAACCAGTACACGCAATACGGTGTTGTAATGGGAAGCTGGTCACCTGGAGTTGTGTATTTTCGAATATCACTTCTTGACGATACGCATTCGTCGGGTGAAAAATCAATGGATAACGTAACCGCGTATCAGAGTGTTTAAATTGTAAATCTAATATCTCCTTCAACGCGGAAGGACCATAAAGGTGTAGTTCGCTCTGGCGCCCTACCAAATGTTGCGAAGAAAGTAGCCCAACAAGCCCCAAATAATGATCTCCATGCAAATGGCTGATAAAAATATGACTTATCCGGCTACCTTTAATTCCATAGCGGAGCAACTGCATCTGTGTACCTTCCCCACAATCTATGAGGAAGAACTGTTCGTTAAAGTTTAGAACTTGGGACGTCGGATGACGACCATACATAGGTGTCGCCGAACTATTCCCCAATATCAAAACCTCAAACCTCGTCATGTTGGCCCGTTCTTAAATCTAATCGAATCTCATTGCCAAAAATCATATCTTCGGCAGCAGAAACCGTCGGTGCAGTTTTGAAATAACCCTCCATATTGGCCATTTTAAGTAGGGTCAAGAGTCGGTCGTTTAATCCGGTAAGAATAAAGAGTCCGCCAGAGGCTTTACATAGCCGGCGTGCCAATAATCCCATGCGTAAACCATCTTCATCCGCATCCGCCACATGACAAAGATTTAATACAATATTACGTTGCCCACCTGTATTGCGCAACATAAACTCACCTTTCAATTTCGCCGCCGCTCCTCCATCTAGGAAATCTGTCAATGGTTCAATAACCACATAGCGTTCATGCTTGTCAACCGTAAATTTCATCAGTATATTTTTATCTTTTCGTCTCTAATCTACAATAATTTGTTTAAAGCTTCCATTATATTTCGCTCTACCCGCGAAATGGTATCTTCATCTGCCGGATATTGAAATTTTTCACCCGCTATATGTTCATACAGTTCAATATAGCGTTCGGATATGGATTGAACAATATCGTCGGTCATTTCAGGCACGGTCTGCCCGTCCTTTCCTTGAAAACCGTTATCCATTAACCATTCTCGTACAAATTCTTTAGACAACTGCCGTTGCGGCTCACCATTCGCCTGCCGTTCTTCATAGCCATCAGAATAAAAATAACGAGACGAATCTGGCGTATGGATTTCATCCATCAAGTATATTTGATCATCTTTTTTGCCAAATTCATATTTCGTATCCACCAATATCAACCCTCGCTCCCGTGCCATTTCCGTACCTCGCTGATATAATGCATGGGCAAATTTCTCCAGCTGTATATAGTCTTCTTCAAGTACAATACCCTTAGCTATAATATCTTCCCGTGAAATATCTTCGTCATGTCCCACATCGGCTTTCGTTGTCGGTGTTATAATAGGTTCTGGAAGTTTATCGTTCTCTTTCAATCCTTCCGGTAGGGTTACTCCACACAGCGTTCTGCCTCCGTCGCGGTAAGTACGCCATAAATGCCCAGCCAAATATCCTCTAATCACCATCTCCACCTTAAATGGTTCGCATTTGTACCCTATGGTAGCATTCGGGTCTGGCACGGTAATGACCCAATTTGGAATAATATCTTTTGTGGAAGAGAGGAATTTCTCTGCAATCTGGTTAAGCACCTGTCCTTTATAAGGAATAGGGCGCGGCAAAACGACGTCAAAAGCAGAAATTCTATCTGAGGCCACCATCACCAGATATTCATCGGCTATGGTATATACATCACGCACCTTCCCTTTATAAAAGGCCGTTTGTTTATCAAAATTAAATGTTGTTTCTTTTATTGCGTTCATTGTATTAAATCTTATATATCTCCATAAGCCTCCAAAATACGTCTCACCAATTTATGCCGAACGACATCTGATCCGCTTAAATGGATAATATCAATACCATTGATGTTTTCCAACAACTTCACCGCTGTTGCCAATCCGGACTGGCTTTTCTTTGGTAAGTCAATTTGCGTAAGGTCACCCGTAACGATAAACTTCGCCGTTGGTCCCATCCGGGTAAGGAACATTTTTAACTGCATATCCGTGGCATTCTGCGCTTCATCTAGGATAACAAAACAGTTGTCCAATGTGCGTCCTCGCATAAATGCTAATGGAGCCACTTCTATTACGCGGCGTTCCAAATAATCTTTCAGCTTATCAGCGGGAATCATATCATCCAATGCATCATAAAGCGGACGTAAATAGGGATCCACTTTTTCTTTGAGATCACCCGGTAGGAAACCTAGATTTTCCCCCGCTTCGACGGCAGGACGCGTCAAGATAATACGTTTTATCTCTTTATTTCGCAATGCCCGAACCGCCAACGCGACCGCTGTATAGGTTTTGCCCGTACCTGCGGGGCCAATGGCAAACAGAATGTCATTTTTGGCTATACTCTCCACCATTTTAAGCTGATTTGGTGTACGGGCACGAACAATCAGTCCATTAGGCCCGTATACGATCGGCTCCCCTTTAAAAACAGCGGGTTCTCCGATTTTCTTTTCCGCCGACCTTTCAGTTGCACCATTTATCCCCACCAAATCCTCCAGTGCATTGGAATCCAAGTTTTGGAATTGTTCAATATGTCGCAATATACCCTCAAAAACTTGTTTAAACCGTTGTTGTTCGGATTCCTCTCCCAACACCTTCAATTCATTTCCACGTGCCACCAACCGCAGTTTCGGAAACCCTCTTTTTATCCACTCAAAATGCTCGTTTTGAGCGCCCCATAACGTCACTAAATTAACGTCGTCTAATGGTATACGTATTTCGTTCAAATTGTCTATTTTATTTTTTACGTAATAAAGATAAATCAAAAATACAAACTATAATCATCTATTTGTATCTACATAACAAAAAATGGAAATTTAGCTTTGCAGCAATTAATATTGCACTTTCTTTTATTACTTTTGTAGTTCTTTTAAGAAGAGGGCAGCATCGTATTTTAATGTTTTTAGTATCTTTAAAGGGGTACATAGTGTATGGGAGTAATAACGCTTACAACAGATTTGGGGCATCGTGATTTTTATCAGGCGGCATTGAAGGGCAGCATCATATCGCAATTGCCGGATGTCCGTCTAGTAGATATTACGCATGAAATTCCTTCTTTTGATATACAGCGTGCCGCTGTGGTACTTCGTAACGCCTTCCGTTACTTTCCGAATGGCACCGTTCATCTTATCGGTATCGACACGGTTTTTCAAGAGGATTCGCATTATGCCATGATGAAATATGACGATCACTTTTTCGTGGGCGCAGACAACGGCATTTTCAGCATTATCCTTGGAGAAAATGATCCGCAAGAGCTGTATGAAATTGACATCATGCAGGACTTGCGCTATCTACACTTTCCACTTGCCGATATATTATCTAAAGCTGCCTGTCATATTGCGAAAGGGGAACCGCTGTCCGCCATTGGGCAACCGATCGACAAACCGCTTAAAAAAGTACTTGTACAGCCGTTGGTTACCTCTAATGCAATAAAAGGCCATGTATCTTATATTGACGCTTTCGGGAATGTCATCAGTAATATCAGCAAAGAACTTTTTAACGAAATACAAAAAGGCCGGAGTTTCAAGCTGCATTTTAAAAGAAATGAAACTATAAATAAGCTGAGCTGGCATTATAATGAGGTCCCAGAAGGCGAAAAGCTCTGTTTATTTGGGATTAGCAATTTTCTGGAAATAGCTATCAACAAAGGGCATGCGAGTCGGCTGTTGGGCTTACAGCAAGATGAGGTTGTTATGGTAGAATTTTTAGATAGCTAACATGAAACCCCTTTCTTTATTTCTTGTTTTTTTCATGGGTTTGCTCTATATGGGGAAGTCCCAAAGCCATATCGATATAGATTCCATCAATTTCGAACAGCAGCGAGAGCATGTCAACAATTTATTGGAACAGCGTAGTAAACGTTTTGGAGAGTTTGACCATAGTCTGCGGCAAAAGACGGGTGTATTTGGTATTTTCAAAAGAAAAAAAGATATGCAGAAGTCGATTGACATCCTTCGGGAAATCGTCTTAACAGATAACGACATCTTTTTGGAAACAAAGAAACTACTCGACATCAAGGAAAACGAAAGTGACCGAAAAGAAAACTTAGCTTCCGCATACGACGAGCAGATCTCCGGCTACATGCACACGATTACGAAGCTCCAAGCGGAAAACGAAAAACTGCGCAACCAAATCAACGATCTAGAAAGCAAACAACGAAATAGGCACCAAACCATCCTCCTGCTCGTCATTATCATTTTAGCGTTAAGCTTTACATTATATCTGCGTATGAAGCCGCATAAGCCGAAAAATTTGACGCAAGAGTGATAAGGGCACATAAATAATACTGTATTTTTGCTCTCTAATAATTCGAGTTGAAGAATGGCGAGATCGCGTTTGAATAGTGGCAATACACAGTCGGAAGACTTACCCAAACCCAGGCTTAGTAAAGAGTTACTCAAGAAAGCGTTAAAAATTTTCACCTATTTGAAACCATATAGAGGAAAATTTATATTGGGTATGCTTTTTCTTATCTTATCGAGCTTGACTATGCTGACTCTCCCGGCTCTGGTGGGGGCGATGATTGACGCAGCGCAAGGGCAACAAAGCTATCCTTGGTTGCCTGCCAGTATAATCAGCATCGGCGCAATTTCGATGGTATTACTCTTGTTTCTATCGATTGTATCTTTTGCCAGAATACGGCTATTTGTAGAAATAGCGGAGAAAGCCCTCGCCAATATCCGTAAGGATACGTATCATAAGCTCATCACACTACCGATTGAATTTTTTGCCAATAGGCGGGTAGGAGAATTAAATAGCCGCCTTTCTACGGATTTGGCCCAGATTCAAGATACGTTAACAACGACATTGGCCGAAATATTAAGACAGACAATTAGTCTGGCATTAGGCGTATGTCTCTTGGTATTCGTTTCTCCGAAGCTTGCATTAATGAATTTATCGATTCTGCCTATTATCATCGTCATCGCCATTATTTTCGGACGCTTTATACGTAACTTATCTCGGCAAGCACAAGATCAACTAGCAGATTCCAACACCATTGTACAAGAAACCCTCTCCGGCATCAGTAACGTTAAAGCATTTGTTAACGAATACTACGAAGCAAATCGCTACGCCCATAAACTCGATGCTGTAGTCAAGCTGGCGGTCAAAGGAGCAACATACCGTGGTATCTTTGCATCCTTTATTATTTTCTGTATTTTCGGTGCTGTCATCGTTGTGATCTGGTACGGCGCATCGCTGGTATCTGCCGGTGAAATCTCCGTAGGCGACTTAACAACCTACATCTTATACTCCTTTTTTGTAGCCGGATCCATGGGTAGCTTTCCTGAATTATACGCCAATATACAACGTTCTATCGGTGCAAGCGAACGGGTTTTAGACATATTGGATGAAGAACCGGAACCGATAGCGATAGCGGAAAACAATAATGATATCGAGATGTCCATGCAGGGCGCACTTACCTTTAATCACGTCGGATTCACCTATCCTTCTCGTCCGGACATCCCTATCCTAAAAGATATTTCGTTTCATGTAGAGGCCGGAAAAAAATTAGCGTTAGTTGGACCAAGTGGCACAGGAAAATCAACCATTGCCTCGCTTATTTTACAATTTTATATGCCTACGTCAGGGACCATTGCTTACGACGGTAAGGACAGTACAGCATATTCCCTAACAGACATTCGTAATCAGGTAGCTATTGTCCCGCAAGATGTGCTATTATTCGGAGGCACTATCCGTGAAAACATTGGATATGGCCGTCTAGATGCCAACGCGGAAGACATCATAGAAGCCGCAAAACGGGCTAACGCACACGAATTTATTATGGCTTTCCCACAAGGTTATGACACGCTAGTAGGAGAACGAGGCGTAAAACTATCGGGCGGACAGCGTCAACGTATCGCTATCGCACGCGCACTACTGAAAGACCCTGCCATTCTTATTCTGGATGAAGCAACCTCCTCTTTAGACTCAGAATCCGAGAGATTGGTACAACTGGCTTTAGAAGAACTTATGCGCAACCGCACATCTGTCATCATTGCACATCGGTTAAGTACGATTAAAGATGCTGATCAAATTGTAGTAATTGAAAACGGAGAAGTATCGGATATCGGAAATCATGTGGATCTAATGTCCAAAGGCAGCGGACTCTACCACCACCTTTATTCCTTACAATCCATCCAACATGTCACACGGGATTAAAAAATCCTTTTTGCCCATAAAAAACACCGACATGAAAACTTTTTCCAGATTTTTTTGTTAGATTTAAGAAAGGATGATTATTTTTTTTAGAAACGACAAAAACAACAGGATATTATGGAAAATAAAAATGGATTCATTGCATTCGCGCTTCTTGGTTTAGCTGCTGGAGCAGCTGCTTATTACTTACTAGGTACAGATGATGGCAAACGCCAATTGGAACGTGCAAACGAGGGTGTCAAAGACCTGACAAAATCAATTAAAGAGCTCTCTAAAAAAGAAGCAAAACGCGCTGCTAAAATAGCAAAGTCTACTAAAGCGGAATTGAACAACTTGAAAGCCAAAGCGAAAGATGCCGGTGTACGAGCAGTAGATGCCGCTGCCGAAAAGGCTCATAAATTAGCTGATAAAGCGTCACAAGCCGTGCATAGTGCAGAGGACAAAGCGGAAGAGATAGTTGCTAAAGCAAAATCAGAATTAGACAAAGCCTAGCGCTTATTTTGTGGAGTTGACGCGGTTTCGAAGACAAGTATTTGTATCTTTGCTGCGTACATGAATACACTCCAGCAAGTAAGGACTTTAGTTTATAAAGATATCGTTTTGGAATGGCGTTCAAAATACGCAATAAATGGTATCTTATTATATGTTGTATCTACAGTATTTGTTTGCTATCAAGCATTCCAATCTGTAGATACACTTGTTTGGAACGCGCTGTTCTGGATTATTATGTTGTTTGCCAGTGTTAACGCCATCAGCCGCAGCTTCGTCCAAGAAAACCAAAGCAGACAGCTTTATTATTATACCTTGATTAGCCCCCGGGCGATTATATTATCAAAAATAATTTACAATACGCTGGTCATGATACTCTTGTCAGTGATCGCATATATTGCCTATAGTATCACATTTAGTAACCCTGTCGGCGATCCCTTTTTGTATACAGTCTCCGTATTGTTGGGGAGCATGAGCTTTGCTTCCGTTTTTACAATGGTATCTGGTATTAGTGCGAAAGCAGGCAACAATAGTACCCTTATGGCTATATTAAGCTTTCCGGTTATTATACCGTTACTCATCGTCTTAATTACCTTATCCCAAAATGCCCTAACAGGGATTCCAAGAGATGAAAGTACCAATGAAATACTCGTCTTACTGGCAATTAATGTAATTACGATTACCATTTCTTTATTGTTATTTCCTTATCTTTGGCGTGATTAATTCTTTCGAATCATGAGAAAATCTTGGTGGAAAATTTTGGGACTGGTGATGGTGGCTGCTAGTATTGTGGTGGGCTTTCTGGGCCCGGTTCCCGCTTTGTTCCTTTTACACGAAACCATCCGTAATGTGTATTTCCATGTACCGATGTGGTTCGCTATGTTTGCCCTTTACCTTATTTCCGTTATTTATAGCATACGTTATCTGAACAGCGGACGTATCAACGACGATTTAATTGCCGTTGAGGCTGTCAATACCGGTATCGTTTTCTGTATCATAGGTTTGCTAACCGGCATGCAATGGGCTAATATTACTTGGGGAATGGCTTGGCCTAACGATGCTAAAACAAATGGTTCAGCAATAGCGACGCTTATGTATCTAGCTTACCTCGTTCTACGAAATGCTTTAGAAGAAGAACAGAAAAGAGGTAAAATATCTGCCATCTACAATATTTTTGCGTTTCCTATTATGATCGTATTGATGTACATTATGCCCAAAATGACAGACTCTTTACATCCTGGAAGCGGCGGCAATGGAACATTTGGCGATCTCGATATGGACAATCAAATGCGTCCCGTGTTCTACACAGCGATTATCGGCTGGATACTCATAGGTGTTTGGATATGTACTTTACGTTATCGTGTACGCCTAGTAGAAAACAAAAGAAACGTCATCGATTAATCTCATAGCCCATGATCATCATGAAGAAGATAATTACAATTTTACTACTTTTTTTTCTAACCAGTAGTTATACATTTGCCCAAAGTCAAATCGAAATGGCCACAGCGCTTCGTAGCTCTGGAAAGATATACGTCGTGGTACTTGTACTATTGACCATTTTTATCGTTTTGGGTATATTCTTATTTATGCTGGATAGACGTATTAAGAAGCTAGAGAAGTAGTCAAGCATGATCATAAACCAACATCGAAAGTTTTCGCCGGTCAATATTGTATTCGTCTCGGCTATCGGTTTGGTTCTGTGCTTAGGCATTTTTCTCAGTCTGCCGGATCATATCACACCTATCCTATTTGAGCCTGCTATTAATAACCTCATCGGGATACGTATAGGCACCGGCCTTTCGCCAGGTGCAAATGTGATGATTACATTAATTCTTACACTGTTGCAGGGATTTTTCCTAAACCGGATTGTCAACAACTTCAATCTTTTAGGTAAACCTAATTTCACTCCGGCGTTGATGTATATGACGTTGGTAAGTTTGTTCACCCCATTTTTGGTACTTTCCCCTCCCCTTATCTGTAATTTTATTACGATATGGATGCTAGGCAAGCTGTTTAATATCTATAAGCAACACGATATAAAAGGATTAATGCTTGATTTAGGGATGATTGTGGCAATCGGGAGCCTGATTTATTTCCCCTTTATGGTGATGATGATATTGCTGTGGATAAGCCTATTGATTTTCCGCCCTTTTAATTGGAGAGAATGGATAACGCCTCTATTAGGCTTTTCGACGATATATTTCCTTTTAGGTGTCATTTATTACTGGACAGGACGTTTACAGGATTTTTTCGCGATTTTCAGCCCTCTTGGTTATGCTTTCCCGACCGAGTTATCCCTTAATATGTATGATTATCTTGTGATCATTCCCGTAGCGATTACTTTACTGTTTTTTCTGGTGGTATTAAAAGAGCATTTCTTCAAGAGCGTTGTCCATCTGCGCAAATCTTTTCAGCTTTTGTTTTTTATGATATTGCTGACTTTGGGCTCCTTCTACCTTAATGATCATATTACCATTAATCACTTCTTACTCTGCGCACCACCCATTGCTATTTATCTGGCATTTTATTTTACCAATTCCAAGTCGAAATGGATATACGAAACCCTTTATCTTGTTATCGTAGCAGCCATTATTTATTTCCAGTTTGTTTAATATTAAAACGGCGGCATCTAAAAAAATAAGGATGTAAAACACTACGCATCAACCGATTAACCTTTTTTAACAAATAGAACTAACGGAATAGTTAAAAAATAGATAGTTTTGTAGCAAATTTTGACCATGCACAGACGTTCGATTGAAAGTTTCACCAAAATAGCATTGCAGTTCTTGTTAGGATTAGGTTTATTTGGCATCCAGCAAGGATATGCACAACGATCCACCTCCCATTCTCCTTATTCACAATTTGGATTGGGGCAGATGCGGAACGACTTATTACCACAAACCCGTGCTATGGGTGGGATTTCTACCGGTGTGCGGTATCTCACAGGGCTGCCGACATTGAATATTGCCAATCCTGCTTCTTATTCGGGACTAAATCGTACTGTCTTGGAAGCCGGTATGTACGGTAATTTTACGCAGCTGTCAAGAGATAATATGAGCGACAATACCGCTGATTTTGCCTTCGGACACCTTGCCATTGGTATCCCATTGCAAAAATACGGTGGCTTTTCCTTTGGATTACTTCCTTTTTCGGACGTGGGATATTCCTCAAGAAACGTAGAATCTATCGACGACTTGGTTTATGAAAAGCAGATATTCGGAGAGGGTGGGATCAACAAAGCTTATCTAGGTTACGGTGTATCGCCTATCAAAGGGTTAAGTATAGGTGCCAATGCCGGTTTTCTTTTTGGAAATCTTTATGATATTACGCAGGTCAAGTTTCTAAGCGATCTTTCTGCTTATCCGGCAGAACTAAAGGAAACACGCAATATACGTGGTGTGACTGTTGATTATGGTATTCAGTACAGTAAATCTATAAACAGGAAATATAATCTAACATTGGGTTACACAGGAACATTAAACAACACCATCAACGCGAGACCAAGCAGGTTCATCACCATATCGGAAAATAATTTTGACGACGAATATATTGCACCGCCATTAGACACCATCAGTACAGGAACTTTTCCTACCAGAAAAATCCAACTTCCTTTAAAACATAATGTCGGCTTCACATTATCAAAAGGGTACAACTGGCTGATAGGTGCTGATTTTAAATATGCCGATTGGTCGAATTTTGAAGTACTGGAGGGTCAGAACAAATTGGAAAAAAGTTACGGTTTTGCGGTAGGGGGGCAAATCAAACCGGATCCAACTTCGGTACGTTATTGGAACCAGGTCGATTACCGATTGGGATTCCGTTATAACCAAACGCCCGTTGTATATAGAAACCAACGAATTAACGACATGGCTTTTAGCGTAGGGGTAGGCCTACCGCTACCGGAAACAAACTTCGGACGTACATTTTCTCAAATCAATATTTCAGCTGAGTTCGGACAACAAGGTTCACTCAACCACAATCTGGTACGGGAACGGTATATTAATATTAATTTTGGTTTCACGATTAACGACTCTTGGTTTATCCGCCGAAGTTTAGATTAACGATGCGTTTTCTTCTGCTCCATACTAAAAAACTATCCGCTCCCCTATCTATATTATTAGGTGCAGTTTTATGTATGGCTTGTGAAAATGACCTTCGTGACGTCGAGAAAATTGCGAATATACAGCAAGAAGAAAATGTAAATATCTCGAAAGATGTAACAGTAGTATATAGTGATTCTTCGAAAGTAAAAGCAGAATTGACTTCTCCTGAACTGCGGGAATACCCGGATAGTATCGCGATGTACGAATTTCAAAAAGGTGTATTGATTCGTTTCTTTGATGAAGAAGGTAAGGAGTCGCAGCGCATACGTTCGGATTATGCCGTCCAAAAAGTAAATGAGGAATTAATTGAATTCCGCAAAAACGTGGTGGTCAATATGGTAGACGGCTCAATAATAAAAACGGAAGAGCTTTTTCTCGACCAAAAAAAAAGCATCTATTATAATACTGTCCCTATAACCTTCGACTTCAAGGACGAACGAGGCAGCTTACAAGCCACCTCATTCATTTCCGACACGGATTTTAAAAAAATTGATGGACAGAATATGACTGGTTTTTATATTCCATCAAGCGGCCAACAACTTCCTTCGTTCGGTAATTAAGATGTCTCAAACAATTTTTTACTTTTTTTTTCATAAAAGTTGTATCTTGCGCCTTGTTTTTAATAAAGGTCAATTAAGTAACTGAATAAACAGAGTATATAGACTATGGGATTAATGAGCTATTTGCGGAACCGAGCGGGGCTGGTAGTAACTGTCATTGGTTTAGCAATTATTGCGTTTTTATTGGGAGATATCATCAGCTATGGGACTCCCTTTTGGATGAAGAATCAAAATCAAGTGGGTAGCGTCAATGGAGAATCCATCGACTATCAAGTATTTAACGCACAGGTTGATCAAACAACTGCCATGTATCAACAACAGATGGGGGGGACTTCATCTCCTCAAATGCGTAATTATGCGGTACAGCAAGTTTGGAATCAATTTATCTCACAAGAGCTTTTAAAGCAAGAGATTGAGAAAATAGGTCTTTCCGTCGGACGGGATGAGTTAAACAGCTTGGTATCTGGTATCAATCCTTCTCCACAAATTGTACAAGCATTTACCAATCCACAAACAGGTGTATTTGATAAAACACAGTTGAATACGTTCCTTTCACAAATCAACAGTCAGGGAACACCGGAAATGCGTCAGCAATGGGAAATGCTTTTAGAAAACATCCGCAATGAGCGTTTGAATGAAAAATACTCGAACTTATTGACCAACAGTGTATATGTTACGTCGTTGGAAGCACAAGAAGAGTATATCCAACGCAATAAATTGGCAAACTTTAAATATTTGATGCTGGATTATTCTTCGGTAAAAGATTCTGAAATCAAATTAACTGATTCAGATTACAAAGCTTATTATGACGCACATAAAAATACATTTGACAATCCAGAGGAAACTAGAACGATCGAATATGTATTGATTGATGCCAGAGCTACTGCTAACGATACAGCAGCAACTAAATCAGTTATCGAACAATTAAAATCAGAGTTGATAAATTCTACTACAGATTCTCTATTTGCTGCAATCAATTCCGACACAAAATATCCGTTTGCTTATATCCGCAAAGGGCAAGTGAGTCCAGCGTTGGATTCTGTGATTTTCAATGCATCTGTTGGTACAACAGTGGGACCGTTCTTGTCTCAAGATAGATTTGAAATTGCTAAAGTTGTGGATGCGAAATTTAGTCCAGACTCTGTAAAAGCTTCGCATATTCTATTGAATACAACCGCAGAAGGCGGTATTGATAAAGCACAAGCGAAAGCGGATTCTATCAAAAGATTGATTCAGCAAGGAGAAAGCTTCTCCGCTCTTGCTATACAATTCAGTTTGGATGAAGGCAGCAAAATAAACGGAGGTGATCTCGGTACTTTTCCGCGCGGACAGATGGTTCCCGAATTTGACGAAGCGGTATTTTCGGGAAAGGCTGGCGATGTCGTTATCGTTAATAGCCGTTTCGGAACACACATTATTCGTATCGAAAAACAAATCGGCAATTCGAAAATTGTTAAAGCAGCTATTGTAGACAAGGTAATCAATAGTGGTAAAGCCACAACAGATGCTGCATATGCAAAAGCAAACAACTTCTTTGGCGACGTAAATAGTAAAAATTTTGCAGAAGTTGCCAATAAACAAAGTACCACAGTACATAAAGCAGAGCGCGTAGTACCAATGGACAATACATTTAACGGGGTGGAAGTTCCGAGAGAACTTGTGCGTTGGGCTTTTGAAGCTAAAGAAGGAGAAGTTTCCGAGCGGATATTTGATACCGAAGATAATTTCATCATTGCGCGAGTGGCCAATATACAACCAAAAGGCACACACTCATTAGATGCGGTAAAACCACAAATTGAAGCGCGCGTACGCAATGAAGTAAAAGCAAAAATGCTTACTGAAAAGCTAAATAACGCTTTAAATGGTGCATCCTCTATAGATCAAGTAGCTCAAAAACTAGAGAAAACACCGGTCGATATAGAGAATATCGTTATGGCCAACCCAGTGCTTCCAGGTATTGCAATGGAACCAGCGGTTGTAGGAACCGCATTTGGCTTGCAACCGAATAAGCTGTCCAAAGCAATAAAAGGTGAGCAAGGCGTTTTTGCAGTGCAAGTGACTGGTTTTGTTAACCCTGCAGAACTTGTAGCCAGTGATATGAATAATCAAAAGCAACAAATGCAAACGTCAAAAGCACAGCGTTCCTGGGGAGCTATTTATCAAGCGCTCCAACACAAAGCCGATATTCATGACAATCGCATTAGATTCTATTAGGATATAATAAGTAACTTTATAGCCGGACATATTTTTGTCCGGCTTTTTGTTTTGTATCATGGACATTCAAGAAAACATCGTTAATAAAGTAGCCCAAAGTGGCCTAATTACCATTGACTTGGCGCATTATGCACCCAAAGAAGAAATTTTGATATATGACATCAAGGACAATTTATTTCACGGGCTTATATTAAAGGAAAAAGATTTTCGAGCGTTTATTAAGGAACACGATTGGAGCCAATATCAAAACAAGCATATCGGTATTATCTGTTCAACAGATGCTATCGTCCCAACCTGGGCATACATGCTCCTCGCAAATAAGCTAGAGCCTTACGTGCTTTCTGTACATTTCGGCAATAAAGAAACAGTAGTGGACAATTTATTTAGCCAAGCATTGGACGAGATCGACTTCAGCATCTATCAGGATGAACGTATCGTGGTAAAAGGATGTGGAGATATTTATATACCAGAATCTGCCTTTATTAAATTTACACTTGGTTTAAGCAAAGTTGTCAAGAGCATTATGTATGGCGAGCCCTGCTCTACCGTACCGGTGTATAAGCGCAAAAGTTAAACTATTGTCGACTATCTTTGTCCATTACTATATGAGAAAAATTTACACGTTTATCGCGTTTTTCATTTGCAGCATAGGCTTGACCATCGGACAGACTTTACCATACTTGGCACAACCTACCTACCAAGCTGGTGAAAACTTGACCTATAAATTAAAGTATGGGATATTGTCTGTTGCGACGGGTACGTTAAAGGTGGAGAAATCTAAATTGCGCTTCAGCAATCCTAACGCTTTTCACCTATCCGCCTTCGGCCAGACATCCGGATTATTTGCTGTTTATAAAGTAAGAAACAAATACGATTCCTATATAGACGGTGATAATTACCTGCCCTATCTATATATAGAAGATATACACGAAGGCAGTTATACGCGTGAGGAATATGCTACTTTTGACCATCGAAATAAAAAAGTTTCGGGGAAGAAAGGTACATTCACCAGCCCGACCTCACAATTTTTCGATTTACTATCCGCTTATTATTTTTCCCGTAATTTGGATCTTTCCTCTCTCAAAAAAGGAGATTCATTTAAACTTACGTACTTCTTAAACGATGAAGTCGCACAGTTGGGCATCAAATATATCGGTATTGAAAAAATCAAAACATCGTTGGGGGAATTGGAATGTATTAAATTTAGTCCCGAGATTACACCAGGTCGGATATTCCGAAAAGATAGCCAGCTTTTCTTATGGGTTACCAACGACGGCAACCGGATTCCGGTAAAGGCACAGGTAGAGATTTTAGTGGGCACCGTGACGATGGAATTAGTGGATGCAAGTGGATTAAAACATACACTTGGAAAACGCGTCAGTTATTCAAAATAAACAATATGATTGAAGTAGGCAACGTATTAGTGCATGAGGATATCATTAAGAATGACTTTGTTTGTAATTTAAACAAATGTAAAGGCATCTGTTGCGTAGAGGGTGACGCAGGAGCACCCTTGAACGAAAACGAAACCGATATTCTACGGGAAATCTACCCAAAAGTTAAGCCCTATATGACCGAAAAGGGCATTCAGGCTATCGAAGAACAAGGAACCCATGTTATTGATATGGACGGTGATCTAACGACTACCTGTGTGGATGGCAATAAGGAATGTGCTTATGTCACTTGGGATAATGGCATAACAAAATGTGCTATCGAAAAGGCATACGAACAAGGTGAAGTGAATTGGAAAAAGCCTATTTCCTGCCACCTCTACCCTATTCGTACCACACGTTATCCCGCGTTTGATGTTTTGCATTACGATCGTTGGCATATCTGTAGTGATGCATGTACATTCGGCAAAGAATTGGGCGTTCCCGTATACAAGTTTCTCAAAGAACCCCTCATTCGTGAATATGGCGAAGAATGGTACAAGGAATTAGAATTAGCTATCGACACTTTATAAGCTATTTATTATTTTCATTCGTGTTTATGTTCATGCTACGTGGATATTTCTTATATTTATTGCAATTTTAACTGCTTAAAAAGCCATGGTGATTTAGCCATTTTTCATGCTGAAATTAAAAGATATACAAACCCCGATAGCACAGGAGCTAAAAGAATTTGAAAGTCGGTTTAAAGAATCGATGCATAGCGCTGTCCCGTTATTAAACCGCATTACGCAATATGTTTTGAAACAAAAAGGAAAACAGATGCGTCCTATGTTTGTTTTTCTTTCGGCCGGATTATGTGGGAACATCAACGATTCTAGCTATCGGGCAGCTTCATTGGTTGAACTATTACATACGGCGTCCCTAATACACGACGATGTGGTGGATAACGCAAATGAACGTCGCGGGTTCTTTTCGGTCAATGCTTTATGGAAGAACAAAATAGCCGTATTGTTAGGTGATTTCTTGCTTTCAAAAGGCATGTCCCTTTCTGTTAAACATAATGAACTAGACCTGTTAAAGGTCATGTCTGACGCAGTAGAGGAAATGAGCGAGGGTGAGTTGCTACAAATAGAAAAAGCACGTAAACTTGATATTCAGGAAGAAGTATATTTTGAAATTATCCGTAAGAAAACAGCGTCTCTCATAGCTGCATGTTGCGCTTGTGGTGCTTCATCTGCAAAGGCACCGCAAGAGACTGTCGATCGCCTGCGTCTGTTTGGAGAAAAAGTAGGTATAGCCTTTCAAATAAAAGATGACCTTTTTGATTTCGGCCTAGACGATGTTGGAAAACCTGTAGGGAATGACATTAAAGAAAAAAAGATGACCCTACCGCTTATCTACGCCCTCAAAAACACCAGCTCCTCGGAGAAAAGGCGTATTATCAATTTGGTAAAAAACCACAGTGAAAACAAAGATAAGGTCGCGGAGGTTATTACCTTTGTACGAAGTAGCGGGGGCATGGACTATGCACGGGAAAAAATGTTGCAGTACCAACAGGAAGCCTTTGCTATATTGTCTGCATTTCCAGATAATATCTACAAAGTAGCACTGGAACAATTAGTTAGGTTTACTACAGAAAGAAATAAATAGAATCTACATCATATGAGTCACGAACTGTTATTTTTTGGAGGGTTTATTGTATTCATTGTCCTCATGCTCGCCATTGATTTAGGATTGTTCTCTAAGAGTGACAAGCCCGTATCATTTAAAGCAGCGGCTATTATGAGTGCCGTTTGGGTTTTCTTTGCCCTGGCATTCGGTTTAATACTATACATCTGGGGGAATGAGCTACACAATGTCCATGATTTCGCTCGACTGAAAGAAGTTATTGCGAAGCATTATCACAACATTCGTATCAATGAAAACGATTTGGCCGCCAGTATTCAACTCTACAATAAGACACTAAGTTTAGAATACCTTACGGGTTATGTAGTGGAATATGCCTTGTCGGTGGACAATATCTTCGTTATGGTACTTCTATTTTCGTCTTTTGGTATACCAGAGAAATACTACCATAAGGTCTTGGTCTGGGGAATTATTGGTGCTATTATATTACGTTGTATATTCATCTTTGTTGGAGCAGCCCTAATTGCTAAGTTCGGGTGGATTCTCTATGTTTTCGGTGCATTTTTGGTCTATACGGGGATTATGATGTATCTCAACCGAAATAAGGAGGAAGAAGTCGATCCTCAAAATCACCGTGTCGTAAAATTCATGTCCAAGTACTTTAAAGTAACTTCCCGTATGGACGGCGGTCGTTTTTTCCATATAGAAAACGGTGTGAGATACATGACGCCTTTGTTTTTAGTATTATTGGTGATCGAATTTACCGATTTAATTTTTGCGGTGGACTCTATACCGGCTATCTTTTCTGTAACAAAAGATCCTTATATTGTATTCTTCTCCAATATCTTCGCCGTCTTGGGATTGCGTTCGATGTTCTTCCTTTTGGTGAATATTATTGATAAATTCCATTACCTAAAAGTTGGGTTGGCATTTCTATTGATTTTCATTGGAGCAAAAATGCTACTGCACAGCTGGCTGGAGGAGTTCGGTTTCCAAACAGTTCACTCCTTGATTATTATTATATCGATTCTGGTAATTAGTATAGTGGCTTCATTGATGTTTCCAAAAAAAGAAGAGGTGTAATTTCTTCATTTTTTTCCTTGAGTGACTGTTGCGCAAAAAATAATTTTTTGTGCAACAGTCACGCGGAGAAAAAGAACAGACTAATTAATAAAATCTCCTTGTTGATTTACTGCTTTTACATAAGGGTTAGCATACTTATCCATAATAATAGCAAATTGATAGCGGCTAACAAAAGCTTCTTCGTCAAAACTGCCTTCAAATTTTAACCTTGCCGACCATTCCTTCTCTATCTGCTGGCTTATTTCGTCTCCTCGGAGCCCTACGAATTTAATTAATGACAGAAAATCTTTCCATTGGAAATAGTCACCCTTATTATCTAAAAACCACAATTGACTACGGGAGTATAATCTATCGAAAATAGGTTCTACTTCTTTAAAACTAACATGTTCATCTTTTTGGAAACGAAAACCTTCATCTTTATGTAGATTTGGCAGTACACTTGCTAATCCAAAGCGTTGTAACGCATAAAAATGTATATCGCTGATCGGTACATCTTGATAGGGTAAAATACGGCCTTTATATGTCATTAATTCCGTTTGCAATTTTCGAACGTCCACCTTATCCGCAGAAGTTTTAAAAAATGCTAAGTAAGCTGCCGTCGCGCCAACAGCTTGCCCCACGGCAGCACGAAAAGGACTTAACGCAAGATCGTCCTGGAGCAACTCCGTTACTCCTCTAAAATCAAAAAAACCTTCTTTTTCTCCTGCAAAAATATTTTCCAATTGTATACCATATAAACTACCACCGATTTCTCCTGCGGCCACTAATGTACGTACTTGGGCCAAAGATAATGTGCCGAGCGGTTGCATTCGTCTGATATTATTATCCCAAGATATAGCCGCTAATTTGTATAGCGCTTGCTGTCGGGATGCATCTACTATACACCTTATCACATGCTTGTGTTTACTGGATACCTGTATCTCCCAATCGCGCTTCCGTCGCTTGATTGACAATACATCTTCTCCCCTTATTACCGTTAATTGAGGTAGCTTTCTTACTATTTTATCTACCGCATTCTGAAATAGCCGAGGATTCATTTCTCGTTTGACAACTGTCGCCAGTGAATCATCCGGGGATTTCGCAAGTGCCATTTCCATCAAGATCTCCATCCAAATCCCACCATCTGTATGCGTCATGCTCTCTATCTGTACCTGTCCACCAGAAAATTCAGGCATCAGTTGTTCTCCATCCACCAACCATATTGTCGGAACACTCGATTTAGCACTCTGCACAGCCGCCGAAAAAGCTAACAGATCCGACCCGTATACGAGAACTTGGGGTTTCTTTGCTTTTTGCCCAAAACAGGGTTGTGGAACGATCAATAATAAAAGAAAGATATTGTTTATGAGATGTTTCATATTCGAAAATACAGAATTTTCTTCTTCTTTTCCCATTGATGGAAAAGAAGCAAAAGATCTAGGCTTGCAAGGTTCCGCTACCTTTACTTGCCTATTCCTAAACAGAAAGAAACTCACCGCCCATCGGCGGCTCAAACAACTTTCTGTTTTTAACGGAATAGTCTGCGTAAAGCTGGCCGCGGAACAATGCGAGGCCGATTTAGTCCGCATCACCGCTAGTCATTATTGAGCGCGTTAGCTGCCGCTATACCCCTTCTTTGGAGGGGTGCCCGTTTAACGGGCGGGGTGGTCACTTTGCCCTATCCCATCCTTAACGCTTAATGTCGCATCCGGATGTTTGAGGTATGTAGAAATTCATTCTTAGTACTATCCATTATCTCAAATATCCGAAGCGACGAGTTTTTTTTGGTTACTTTTTTTTGAGGTAAAAAAAAGTAACTTTGTAGTTATGTTAAACGAAGAAAAACCACTAAATTTTATTGAGGAGATTATCGAAGAGGATCTCCGCAAAGGCACCCATGACGGGCGTGTTCTGACACGTTTTCCGCCGGAGCCGAATGGTTATCTCCATATCGGTCATGCCAAGTCCATTTGTTTGAACTTCGGGCTTGCCCAGAAATACAATGGAGCGACCAACCTACGTTTTGACGATACAAACCCGGTCACGGAAGATACCGAGTATGTGGAGAGTATTAAACAGGACATCCAGTGGTTAGGTTTTCAATGGGTAGAAGAATTATATACGTCGGATTATTTTGAGACGCTCTATACATATGCAGTAGATTTAATTAAAAAAGGATTGGCATATGTAGACGATAGCAGCTCTACGGAAATTGCTGCTGCTAAGGGTACGCCAACCGAGCCGGGTATTCCTACTCCTTATCGCAACCGTAGTGTGGAAGAAAATCTTACGCTTTTTACGGAAATGCGTGAGGGCAAATATAAAGACGGTGAAAAGGTGCTCCGTGCAAAGATAGATTTGGCAAGCCCGAACATGCATTTACGTGATCCCTTGTTATATCGTATAAAACACGCTCATCATCACCGCACAGGAGATAAATGGTGTATTTATCCGATGTATGATTTTGCACATGGTCAATCAGATTCCATCGAAAAAATCACACATTCTATTTGTACGCTGGAGTTTATTCCACATCGGCCGTTATATGATTGGCTTATTGAAAAACTAGAAATATTTCCGTCCAAACAATACGAATTTGCTCGTTTAAATATGACTTATACCGTGATGAGCAAACGTAAATTATTACAACTGGTTAACGAGAAATTTGTAGAAAGCTGGGATGATCCCCGTATGCCAACTATTTCGGGACTAAGGCGTCGTGGCTATACGCCAGCCTCTATACGTAACTTCTGTGAGCGCATCGGTGTTCAAAAACGAGAGAATATGATTGATGCCGGCTTACTGGAATTCTGTATCCGGGAAGATCTCAATGCCACCGCTTGGCGCCGAATGGCCGTATTAAACCCAATTAAACTGGTTATCACCAATTATCCAGATGGGAAAACGGAGGAATTAATCGGGGAAAATAATCCGGAGGTAGAGGGTGGCGAAGGTTCACGTATTCTTCCATTTTCCAACGAACTTTGGATAGAACGGGATGATTTCATGGAAGAACCTCCGAAGAAATTTTTCCGTTTGGGTCCTGGCCTTTCCGTACGCTTAAAGCATGCATACATCGTTCAATGTCACGATTTCAAAAAAGATGAAAACGGGAACATAACAGAAATACATTGTACATATGTACCTGATTCGAAATCAGGAGAAGACACTTCGGGATTAAAAGTAAAAGGAACTATCCATTGGGTATCAGCAGCACATGCTAAAGAAGCCGAGGTTAGGTTGTATGATCGTTTGTTTAATGAAGAAAACCCTGCTGCTGCAGAAGATTTCAAAGCCTCTATTAATCCAAATAGTTTACAAATTATTAATAAGGCGTATATAGAACCCGATTTATCGACAGCAGAAGCGGGTAAAGGGTATCAGTTTATCAGATTGGGTTATTTCACCCTAGACACTAAATCTACAGCAGAGCAGCTCGTGTTTAACCGCACCGTTACGCTAAAAGATAGCTGGGCTAAAGAGGTTAAGAAAGGATGATAAAAAAGAGACCGCCTCATAATTGACTTATGAGACGGTCTCTTTTATTACTTAATCTATTCCTAAGCCAGTCGTTCCACAATTTTCTTTGTCGGTCCGGGATTACTCATCGTATAAAAATGTAATACAGGTGCACCAAACTTGATAAGCTCTTTACATTGTTCTACCAGCCATTCCTCTCCTACCTGACGCACATCCGCATTGGTTGTACAATTCTCAACCGCTTCACTTAATTCTTCCGGGATATCCAAATGAAAAATCTTAGGCAATGTAATCAATTGCCTTTTAGTCGTCAATGGTTTGAGTCCTGGAATAATAGGCACATGAATACCATGATCTCTACATTTTGTCACAAACTCTTTATATTTCTCCACATTGAAAAACATTTGTGTTACGATAAACTCCGCTCCCATCTCCACTTTCTTCTTGAGCCATTTAAAATCCGTATTGAAATTAGGTGCTTCGAAATGTTTTTCCGGATAACCTGCTACGCCAATACAAAAATCTGTTTTTGCCGAGCTTTCAATATCTTCATGTAGATATTTTCCACTATTCATATCAACCACCTGTTGAAGCAATTCGGTCGCATAAGCGTGGCCACCCGGGGTGGGGACAAAATCGGGATCACCCTTTCTGGCATCACCCCGAAGCACCAACACATTATCGATACCCAAAAAGTTTAAATCGATAAGTGCATTTTCCGTCTCTTCTTTCGTAAATCCTCCACAAATCAAATGCGGCACAGCATCGACTTTGTATTTGTTCATAATGGCGGCACAGATAGCGACCGTACCGGGTCGTTTTCGATACGCGACACGTTCTAAGAGTCCGCTAACATGTTGTTTATAGAGGTAGTCCTCCCGGTGATAAGTGACATCAATGAACGGAGGTTTGAACTCCATAAGCTCATCCATTGTCTTAAAAATACTCTGAATGCCCTGTCCCTTTGCGGGAGGTAATAACTCGAATGAAAATAAGGTTTTTCCGTTTGCGTTTTTTATATGGTCTACGATCTTCATTTTTATATAAAAGTTACGAAAGATATGGAAGTTATAGAAGTTATGCAACTCCTGTTATCACTATCGATACATTTCCACCAATCCGTCCGGCAATTCTACTTCTATTACTTGTTCCTCCTCATCAATTCCCAAAATAAGATCTTCACTTAAGGGAAACATTAATTCCTTTCCATCAAAATCAACCGTAGCGATAAATTGCTGCGGAAATTCCTGTACCGCGGTTATTTCACCAATTTCACCTTCGTGCTCATCAATAACGAGATAACCCACTAAATCGGTGTAGCGAAAATCGTCCGGATCTCTTTCCGGCATTTTATCGTTTGGCAGATATACCTTCTTTTTTATAAGCTCTTTTGCTTTGTCCACATGATCTACGTCTTCTAGGTTTAGATAGGCCGTACTATTGTTATGCAACTTTATGCTATCCACAAAATAGGGCACCAATTTTTTGTCCAATTCCAAAAAGAGCACATCCAAATCCAGTTCTCCATAATCTTCAAACTCGAAAAACAGCTGCATTTCGCCCTTTAACCCACGTGTTTTCGTGATATAACCAATATAGAATGCGTCGTTGATGTTCATAATATTGTATTTAATCTCCTTTTTTCTTGATAAAAAAGGAGACAAAAAATCAAGACTTGTCTGCTTTTGCTATTTTTATTCGCCTATTCCTAAACAGAATGAAACTCGCTGCGCTCAAACAGCATTCTGTTTTTAACGGAATAGTCTTCATAAAAATGGCCGCAAAAAAAGACGATGTCGTCTTAGTCCACGTAATCGCAATCAATCAATGACCGCGCTCATTTACGCAATTGCACCTCCCCTCCTTAACACGTCAATGTCGCATCCGGACATTTGAGGTATGTAGAAACTCATCCTTAGTACTATCCCATTTCTCAAATATCCGAAGCGACGAGTTTTTTTGTTTACTTTTTTTGAGGGAAAAAAAGTAAAAAAGCCGAATTTTCATAAACTCGGCTTTCTTGAATCTGTATGAATAATAATTATCCTTCAGTTTCTTCTGTGTTTGCAGCATCTTCTGCTGTTGCTTCAGGAGCCTCAGCGGGAGCTTCCGCCTCCACTTCTTCTTCTGTAGCTTCAGTTTCTTCTTCAGCTGGTGCATTTTTAGCAGCAAGAGCAGCCGCTTTTTCCGCATTTTTCTTTGCTTCTGCAGCAAGAGCAGCTTTTTTAGCGTCCTCTTTCGATTGAACTAAACCTGTTTTCTTACCTTCAATCTTCGCGTCTTTTTCTTCTAACCATTTAGCGAATTTCTCTTCCAATTGAGTTTCGTCAAAAGCACCTTTCTTCACACCACCTTCTAAGTGTTTTTTGTAAAGAACACCTTTGTAAGAAAGGATCGCACGAGCTGTATCCGTAGGTTGTGCACCTACATTCATCCAGTACAATGCTCTGTCGAAATCCAAAACGATAGTTGCCGGGTTTGTGTTCGGGTTGTAAGAACCTAAACGCTCAATGAATTTACCATCACGTGGAGCACGTGAATCTGCTACTACTACGTGGTAAAAAGGTTTTCCTTTTTTACCGTGTCTTTGCAATCTGATTTTAGTTGCCATTCTTTTTTAATTTTTTATGTATTCAACATATCCCCCGTACTTAGCGCAAGAGGGGATGCAAAGATAGCAATTAAAAACTAAAAAAAGAAAAAATAGAGCTTATGAGTTGATCGAAGATAATTAAAATTTATCTATAGTAATCGCTTGCTTAAAAACTACTCATACGTAATAACTGTACGCTGCATGATTCCATCACCTTCTCCAACAATTTCCGTCGGCAATTCTAATGCATTGAAACGATAACTGTATGTGGTTTTTCCATTAAATACGGGCGAATTAATCCCCACCTCTCCATCAGGGTAGAGATCTGTCCAACGAATATCTCCATTCTCCGGCGGGGTCCATCTATCATCCACCCCTTCCGTGTCTACCTCAACCTTACTTGTCGCCATCACCTGGCCACTTATCACTTCACGCAGATGATAAGGATGGAATCCTAACTGGGCATAAATCTTTGCTAAATGATGAGGGTTTATTAAATAGGTATAGGAACTATTCTTTTTAAAAGGATGCGGTATATAAGAAATATCTCCCGTAGAGGATAGCGGAAGCTGCAGATAACTCATGAGTTGACTACCGACAACATTTGCACCGTCATAAGCATATTTCACCTCTTCTTCCACTCCTATATAAAACATAGAAGAGGAAGGTGTCTTGCTTATCTCCCGGTACCTGATCGAAGACGGTTTACGGTTCGTTCCCTCGTAATTATACGTCGCCAATACTATATCGGCGACCATACCACCTTCATCAGAACTTACAGCCCCTTGCTCCGAAAAGTATTTATATCGCTGATAAAGACTGTCCACCCGAACCTCATTTAATCTACCTTGTGTATCCCAATGATAGCTTAAGCGCTCTATATACTCTTCATTCCGATATTCATCTTCAGCTTTTCGTTCGACTCGGGAATATTCTACACGTCCGTTAGCACCATAGTAGAACGCCTTATCATTAACTTTATTTAAACGTCCGGCGGCATCATATTCAAAGGTGTAAGTCAATTCTGCTGGAGAGGCTCCATAACCACCCACCGTGCTGATCTCCAAGCTGGAAACCCTATCCGTCATGGGAGCTTCCATATCATCAGAGGCACAGGCTGTTAATAAAACGCAAACCAGTAGGATGTACAGTACTTTTTTCACAATGTTAATTAACTAGTAGTTACCGTAATACACAAACTTACATAAAATGCTTAGCATTTACGAATTGAATTTTAAATGAATTTATGCATGCTTCTATAAAGAAACAAAAAGCATAATGCTAAAAAGGTAAAATAATGAAGAGTAATTCACTTTTATCTGCATTATAATTGCGATACATATATAAAAGAAGGGGGAAAATAGTTACTTTGTAGCATGAAGACTGTTGCGCCTTTAAAGATATTGAAAGCCTCGGCCGGCTCAGGGAAGACCTTTAGCCTAACACTCCACTACCTTACCTTACTGTTATCCAATGAAAACAGCTACCGGGAAATTCTAGCGGTGACGTTTACGAATAAAGCCACGGCAGAAATGAAAGAACGCATACTGGGTGTCCTACACGGGTTGGCAATAGCTGATAAGCGTCAAAAAACTGAGGATTTCAGACAGTTATTACTCGAACAATTCGTGGAATGGGATGAATCACAATTGCAACAAAAAGCGCATACTATATACCGAAAAATATTACACGATTACAGTCATTTTACCATCAGCACAATCGACGGATTTTCACAAAAGGTAATCCGGAGTTTTACGTATGAACTTAATCTCGATGCGGCCTATAAAATCGAGATGAATACCGCGAAGGTTAAGCAAGATTTATCGGTGATGCTCAACCAGCTGTTGGACGAGCGTCCAGATCTGCTCACCTGGATTATCGCATTTGCCGAGCAGAAAATCGCCAACAATGAAAACTGGAACTACCGGCAACAGCTGGTAAATTTGGCTAGCTTGATTTTTACAGAGAATTTTCAGGAGTTTAATGCTCATCTGGCATCTGCACCAGTAGAAGATGTTTTCACGCTATTGAATAGAGATGTACAAGAGAAAACTGCCTTTTTTCTAGACACGTTAAGCCAGACCATCCGGACATTCTCCACGACATTCCGTTCATTAGGTATCACGGCCGATGAATTAAAAGGGAAAACACGCAATAAGTTATATACAGCTAGTAGAATCAGTATCAATGTTCATAAAACATCGACTACCGAACTCCAAAAGCTTTTTACTCGATTTTTAGCTGTGGTAGATGATGACGATGCTTATACCGCATCTGATAAGCGTTTTCGTCAGGACATTAAACAGGCTTTGCAGCCTATTCTCGAGCAATTTGTAGAACTCTATCGTCTATTCCCTAGCTATATCGGTTATCAAGCAGTGCAGAATAACCTATATTATCTACGCTTATTAAAGGAAATGAGCGATCTATTAAGTCAATGGAGAAAGGAAAATGGTGCCCAACTCATTTCTGACGCCCAAATCCTACTCAATCGACTTGGCTTAGACGAACAAAATGATCCCACCTTTATCTGGGAAAAGATCGGTAACCGATACAACTACTTTCTGTTTGACGAATTCCAAGATACTTCCCGTATTCAATGGAAAAACTATAGCCCACTGCTTATCAATGCACTCGGACACTCAAAACAGCAATTCAATGAACATCTGATTGTTGGTGACGTGAAACAGAGTATCTATCGTTGGCGCAACGGCGATTGGCGTATATTATTGCAACAGGTAGAAGATCAGGTAGCACAGGCCTTTCACTTGTCCGAAAAACAACGATCCGATTTTATCGAAAACGGTTCTCTGGAGACGAATTTCCGGAGCTATCCCCATATCATAGCGCTAAATAATTACCTTTTTGGTAGCATACCCCAAAAACTACAGGCCGTGCTGAACGAAAAAGTACGAGAAGAACTAGATGAGGATGGGCAGCATTGGTGGGCGGCATCGGGAAATGCGCATATGCTCGTCAAAGCGTATGAAAACAGCACACAGCAGGTGCCTCCAAACCGGCAAAACTCACCCGAAAAAGCGGGTTCCATTGAGATTCAATATTTGCCGGTACAAGATGGCCGTTATAGACGGAATCAGGTAATAGAAGACGCACTTCAGCTTGTTTGTGAGAAAATCAATAGCTGGATTTCTTCTGGTCGTTATACTTCCAAACAAATAGGCATACTGGTTAGAAGCAACACGCAGGCACGTTTGGTGATCGAATCATTAATGCACTACAAAAATAAAGAAGGTCTTGACTTCGATATCATATCAGGCGACGCGCTGTCCTTATCTTCCAACGATGCCATTTCATTAATCATCGAAACGTTGAAAGCCTTGGTATATACTTCCGATAAACACATCGTGTACCGGGCAAGGATGGCTTACCTATATCAAACTATCCGCAAACAAGGCACATTTGATCCTGATTTTTGGTTGGCATTTAAAAATAACGATATCCAGGAGCTAGCAGCAATTCTTCCCTCGTCTTTGGTAGCGCAATGGGCAAAACTTCAGCAATTCCCCCTCATACATCTCATCGAACAGCTTATAGAGATATATGGCTTACATGAAACCGACAACATCCACCTTCCTTATATCTTGGCGCTTAAGGATATCGTTTCGGCATTCTCTGCCCGGGGCGAGCGAGGCATCAGCCAGTTTTTACAATATTGGGAGGAAGATGGTAGCCATGCTTCCTTGCCCGCCAATGGCAAAGTAGACGCCATTGAGGTAACGACTATACATAAATCAAAAGGTCTGGCCTATGACGTTGTGATGCTTCCATTCTGTTCTTGGGATCTAGATGGAATGGTGAACGGTGATTTCTGGATCGATACCGCAGATTCTCCTTTTGAGGTATTCGGAAAAATCCCTATTAAATATAACGGTAGCGTAGGGCACTCTATCTTTTATAAGCAATATTATGAGGAGATGCTATTTAACTATATGGACGCCCTGAATACTTTTTATGTAGCCAGCACACGCGCTATACAGCATCTATACATTCTGGCTCCGGCTTTTAAGGAAGCGGTCGATAAGAAAACGGGAGAAATACTCGGATTCGATATCAAAAGCGAATACATCAGCGATATGCTCCATCGAGTTTTATCAGATACCAACTCGCCGTTTCCGCTTCAAAACAATCAGCTGCTGATGGATCACCCTCTTCCTCAGCCCGCCAAAGACGATGCGCTATCCCAGCAAGATGGTGAAACGCTAATTGCTTTATCTTCTTATCCTATTTCATCCGAGCTGCAAAATGCTTTCGATAAATCCCACAAACGGAGTATCAATAATATATTGATGCTCGAAAAAGCTGCGCAATATGGCATACTGGCGCATGAAATCATGTCTGAAATCTCTACGGAACGAGAAATTGACGCATTGGTCCATGATTATATCGAGAACGGCATCCTAACAGCAGAAGATCGTCCGTTTATTCTTCAGGAAATTCATCAGATATGGCATCATCCGGTGATTAACCGCTGGCTTACCGGGAACTACAAAATATGGAATGAAGCAAGCATCATTTTGGAGAATGGAGAGACCATCCGTCCGGATAAGGTTTTTACCAGCGACCAAGAAACAATAGTACTCGATTTTAAGTTTACAAAAGGCGATTATGCCGACCATCAATGGCAAATAGATAGCTATAAAAAAGCATTGCGTAACTTAGGCTACAGCCATATAAGGGGTTACCTATATTATGCGAAGATTAATGAATTAGTTGAAGTTGAATAATCGTGAACAAATAATGAACAAACCTTTCTTATATACTGTTGCAGAAGATATATACCGTCGTTTTGGAAACGATCTGTCCGACATCGCCATCGTATTCAACAACAAGCGTCCGATCACTTACCTCAAGAAACACTTAGCAGAGGTTTATGGCAAAGCGATCTGGTCACCCCAGTTTTTCACGATCCAATCATTTTTTAAACAGGCTACGGATGCCTCGGAAGCATCTCCCCTCAGTCAATTCTTCTATCTTTTCGAGCTACACAACGAACTGCTAATTGCAGAGGGTTCTGAACCGGAAACATTGGAAGATTTTTATCCAATTGCAGAAATCATATTACGCGATTTCGGACAATTGGACTATGAGCTTGTCGATGTCGACCAGATATATATGGAACTCTATGACACGACAAAAATTGACATTGCCTTTCAACATTTCACGGTCGAACAGCAGCATTTTATCCGGCAATTTTGGCAATCGTTCTCTGTTGCAGGCCATAGCGGACTGCAACAGCGCTTCCTGAAACTTTGGCGACGGCTTCCGATATTGTATAAAGCATTCAAACAGAAGCTAACACAAGAAAAACAGCTGCATTATCCCAGTCTATACCGGCAGCTTGTAGAAGGTAACGTAACCCATCCTCATTTTACAAAAGCATACAAAAAGATATTGTTTGTGGGGTTTAATGCCCTCAGCAAAGCAGAGGTTCATCTTTTCCAAAGATGGCAAGCGGAAGATGAAGCCCTGTTCTATTTTGATGCCGACACCTATTACCTGGATGATAAAGAACAAGAAGCTGGTCTGTTTATCCGTCGCAACATAAAAAGCTATGGGTTAGTCAACGCCCTGGGAGAAAGCCAAGCGATATTAGGCCATAGACAGCGTACCGTCCATCTCTATGCCTGCAGCGGTAAAAACAGCCAGACCAAGCTTTTACACGATATATTGCTAGCTTCAGCGTCGTCCGCGAAAAGTGCAGCTATCTTGCTTGCGGATGAAAGCTTACTGGTACCCTTGCTGCAAAGCTTGCCGGATGTAAAACCAAACATTACAACAGGCTACCCGCTAACACAATCGCCAATATATGGCTTGCTAGACTTATGGATGGATGTACAGGAAGAAATTTCGCACTACAAAAGGCGCAAGATCGCTTTCCAATATGTAGAAACTTTTGTGAATCATCCATTAACCGGCGTTTCCGCAAAAGAACGGGAGACCCTATTCAAAGACATCACCGATAAGCAGCAGTTTGAAATCGATGTGGATAGCATCAGCTTGACGAGCACGGTGTTTACGTCGTTCTTTAAACCATTATCGACTTCCGCTCTACTCATTCCGACCCTCATTCAGTTGCTAGACAGTTTGCTCGTTTCGCTGACAGCGCAGGACCGTGTGGGCCAGATTGACAGCAACCTTATCATCGAGACCAAGAAAGTGCTCAACCAGTTGCATCAAGGCTTATCAAACTTAGGCTCCACATCAATAGCCTTTCAGCTCGGCTTAATTCGAAAAGCCATCAATCCAATCAATGCAGCCATCGAGGGAGATCCGCTAAACGGACTACAGATTATGGGTTTATTGGAAAGCCGCTGTCTCAACTTTGACCAAGTGTACATACTCGGTGCAAACGAAGGCATCCTTCCCCAAACATCTAGCTCCCCGACTTTTTTGCCCAATAGTTTACGACGAGCTTACCAACTCCCAATCTTAGAGAACCAAGACGCACTTTCGGCGTATCTTTTCTATCGACATTTTCAATATAGCGATGGTCTTCATGTATTTTACAATAGTTTAGTCGACGAGAGTAGCACCGGCGAAGAAAGCCGTTTTATAAAACAGCTGCAGTTCGAGAGTAATTTTCATTTCAAGATATACACCCAACAGCAAACAATTCGTTTCCAAGACACTCCTGATGAATTAGTTATCCCTAAAGCGGGTGTCGTATGGAAGCAATTATGGGAGATGTTCGTCGTACGAAAGAAAAGCTTATCGGCTACCGCCTTAACCAGCTACCTGCAATCGCCACTACAGTTTTTCCTGAAGTACGTTGCCGAGATCAAGGAACCTCCCACCATTTCACAGGAGTTTGAAATGAATCGGTTAGGCACGGTTATCCACAATGTGATGGAGACGATCTTGAAGCCCTACAAAGGATTGTCTGATTTTACACCTACGAAACAACTCGCATCTACCTTAGATCAGTTGGACAGCTTAGTAGTTCGCGAGATCGGCACACAATACCACAACGAATTATTAACGATCGACGACTTAAATAGCATGCAACGTATTATGCATAAAATCGCTTCCGCCTATGTCGCGGTCTATATTGAATACGACATTGCCCATTACAAAGCCTTTCGCATCATAGAACTGGAAAATGATGAGGATTACAGCATCGATTTCCCGATCCTTATCAACGGAAAAGAAGAAACCATCCGGCTGTTCGGTATCATTGACCGTGTAGATGAAGTCCTTACACACGAAAACCAAGTAAAAACCCGCATAGTCGACTACAAAACTGGAGGCGACCAGGTAGAATTTAAGAGTCTGGAAAAGGTATTAGCCGCCAACACGGAAAACAAAGCGCTGGTACAAACCTTATTCTACAGCTACGTATTTGAGCAGGTGACAGGACGGGCACAATTAGAACCGCACCTATACGTTGCACGGCGTATGCGGGAAGACGGAACATTGTTTTATAGCAAAGAGGTATTGGAAGCAGAAACCCTTGCACTTGCTAAAGAAGCCTTCATCCCTTTTCTACGCAGTACCTTGGAAGAGATTTTTAATCCCGATATCCCGTTTAAGCATTCTCCCGAGAGTAAGGTCTACCCGTCAGACCCCTATACATTATTTTATCGAAATGCAGTGGAAGATGCAGAGGAGTGATTACTCTACATTCTCCGCTTCTTTGCCAAACAGCCTTTCCAATAGACTTCTACGTCGGGCTTCGTCGCGTTCCATCTCTTTCATAATAGCCTCTTGTTCCGGATCAACCTCTCTGAAAGTGGTATCTATCAATCCTTTTGGTCTCGGCGGCCGTAATCCCGGTTCCAAAATAACACCGTAAAAACCATAGGCTTCCGGCACCAGTTCATCCTGCAGCTGCCCAAGCTTACTCATAATATAACCATACGTATTAAAATGCCGCTGTACCCAAGGTTTTAGATGTCCAGTATAGTCAAAAGAAGAAAGTCCAGTCTTCGGGCGAGGAATAATACTGGAGAGAAATAAACTCTCCCCGATGTTTAGCTGAGCAGGTGTTTTGCCAAAATAATAGGAAGATGCCTCCTGGATACCATATACGTTTTTACCCCATTCAATCACATTTAAATATACCTCAAACATCCGGTCTTTGCTCACTTGTTCCGAGGTCTCCATGAGCCAAACCAACAAAATCTCTTCAAATTTTCGCATCATGGTTTTGTTGCGGTTCAAAAAAACATTTTTCACCAACTGCATCGAGATGGTACTTGCTCCACGTTTGAACGCCCGTTCTTTCACATTCGTAGCGATAGATAGCTTAAACGCTTCTTCTTCAAATCCATTATGCTGATAGAAATAGGGATCTTCCGTATTCAGCACCGTTTTCTTCAAGATAGAGGCCACTTGATCTAACGGCGTGAATGTTGGATTTGGAGGACCCACCACAATCTCCCGCATGAGGACGGTGTCTTCATATGCTTTATAGGTAAACGCCTGGTTTAATTGGCTGATATCCGCTTTTCCCCATTTGATGATTTTCAATTCCTTATCATCTATTTTGGAATGAAACACCAAACTATCCGGTTCCGCAAAATTGATCGCAAAATCGAGATCATACGCTATTTTTCCTTCTACCTGGATGCCGTCCAATGTTTCAAACAACCCCTGCGGAATGGCGTCGAATAATTTTTGTGCTTCGAACTTACCAGTATGAACGGATAAACTCACTACTTTATCAGGTTTGGGAATAAATTTTACATAAGGTTGAAATTCAAATTCCTTCACCCGGATTTTACTCGCTGGATCAATTTCTATGGCGGCTTTTCCGATATTCAGTTGTCCTTCTCCGATAGCTTCAGGAAGTACAATCTCATCCTCCGAAAGACGACGATGTTTCACATGCAGATTATCAAAAGACCATTTGCCGGCAAGTGTTAAAGAATCTGCCGTGATGCGTTTCACCTGTGCGAGATCAAACATTATTTTATCGAAACTTACCCCTAGGCCAAATTTCCGACGTAGAAAAGGGAATTCGACATTTTCTTCCTCGGACGAAACTTCAACCCGTAGTTGCTGTTTATCAGGATTTACACGTCCACTCAAGTTCCACTGGGCATCATGGTCATTCAAAAAAAGGCTCGTTTCAAAATCGCCTCCGTCCATTACGGCTTCCGGCAACCGAATGCGTTGATGCACACTATCATCTTGGTAGGAAAGCTGAAAATTCTCCAATTCCATATTGCGAGGGATCTTAAAGAAAATCTGCTTTATGATCCCATCAATCAACGCCGCATAATTGCTTTCTACATCTTCTTCTACCCTAACCGTGGTATCTTTTGCTTGCTTTTGAAATAGAAAATCATAATTACTGATCGTATCGCGCTTTAAAAGAGTCACATCTGCATTTTGTAAAGCTAAATTTCCAATTTTCACATCACCAAATAGTAGCGGAAACAAACGCACCGACACGGCCATTCGCTCGATTTTTGCCAAAGTATCCCGCTGTTGCGGTATAACTTCGATGTCCCGGAAAGTAACAGTGGCCAGCCCCGTAAACGAATATTCCTGTACATTAAAATCGATATGATACCGATCACGCAAGGTATTTTCTACTTTCACCATTGCCTCATCTAGCATTCGTGTACGAACCGACAGCGCTACTGTAAATCCTAATATCAACAGTAAAAGGAAAATACCGCCAGTTATTAGGATGATTTTCTTTTGTTTTCGTGTTAACGAAGGTAGCTTTTCGAATATCCTCATACCAATCTATTTCGGTTTAAAAATAGAATATTTTTCTGAAAGTATATAACAAAAGAGGGCGGCCTTTATGCCACCCTCATCATCTAAATTTTTTCGTACAAGTTGCTTACGGATTCAACAAATCATATACTCGCACATAGTCTATCTGCAACTGCGCAGGGAAAGCTTCGTCATCTATCCCCTGCTGCCCTCCCCAATTACCACCGACAGCCAGATTCAACAGCCAGTGAAACTTCTGGTCGAAAGGCCATACTTTATATCCTGTGCCTTCATTAGGAAAATTGAACAACTGCACATCATCCACAAAACCACGTATGTATGCCGGCGTCCAATCTACCCGAAAGGTATGAAACTCCGTCGTTGCATTTTCAATTTTCTTAAAAGCAGTTTTTTGTGTTCCGATAACATGATTGTAATCTTCCGTATGCACACTGATGTGTACAACATCCTGATCATACCCTACATGCTCCAGAATATCTATTTCGCCTGATGCCGGCCAGTCCCCATACGTCCAGTCGGTAGGCAACATCCAAGCAGCGGGCCAGGTTCCGCGGCCCTGTGGTACTTTGGCTTTGACCTCAAATCGACCGTATAAAAAATCGCCCTTCCCTTTGCTTATCAAGCGTGTAGAGGTATATTCGCTACCTTCGTATGCTTCTTTACGGGCGGTAATGGTTAACAGGCCGTCCGCTACCTTTACATTTTCGGAACGCGCTTCGGTATAATACTGCAATTCATTGTTGCCCCAACCACTTCCTCCGATATCATAGCTCCATTTTTCCGTATTGGGAAGCCCTTCATAATCAAACTCGTCTGCCCATACAGGATGCTCCGTAAAACGATATGCTTGTGAAGCAAATGTATCAACAGCTGATGTAACATAAAAAGGGATATTCGCCGTTGCCACATTGTTGTGTCCGTCCGTCACATAAACAAACAGACGATAGGCTCCTACTTGATCCGGAGCTGTCAACCGTGCTCGCATACCATCTTCTGCTGTCACTAAGCCTGACAGGGCCGCCGGACGTTCCTCCCGGTCCCCGCCTTCTTTCAAATCTGTGCTTTCTTCCAAAAGCTCCCAACGTACTGCCAGCTTATCGTCATCCGGATCAGATACAGAAGCGGAGATGGCATAGCTTTTTCCAGGCTCAACGACAGGAAAATCTGACGCCCGCTTACCATCTAATGTCAATGCCTCCAAATGGGGAGCCCTATTTGCTGGCCAACCTCCCGACCAGAGATACTGCATCACATCCACTACTTCGTTTTCCTCTCCGTCTTCCGTAAAAAGCCCATACCAAGTGGGCGTTCGTTCCTGTTTTTGTCCCCAAAGAAAGACATAAGAACCCAAACAAGATTTGTCATTTGCGATGGAAGCCTGATAACGCTGTTTGTATACCATCGCTTTTTCTCTGCTTGTTTCCTCTATCGGTGCCCCCCAGGGTGTCGAAACAACTTCCCAATGTCCGGTAGGACCCCATTCCGTAACGATATATGCTTTGTTCCATCCAGCATCTTTGATCTGTTGGGGTACAGAAGCAAGACCGCCGTATACCTGCACAGCAATCAAATCCAGTGCTGGGCATCGTTCTTTAATGTAATCGATTTCCTTTTTGTTCACACCGGCTAACATGGTTGTCACCAAGTGGTTTCCATCCACTTGATGAATCATGTTAGCAATATCGTTGACTGCATCCCACACTTTCGGATTGGTATAATGCAAATTCAGTTCATTGCCAATACCCCAAGCCAGAAGTGCCGGATGGTCCTTATACTTCAAGATGACCTCACGCGTTGCTTCCAATTGTTTTGCCACGGCTTCACCATTATTATAATCAAACCCGTGACGTTCCGTTTGTATGGAAAGTCCTAATGTAACAGTCAGCCCTAAATCATATGCCTCATCCAGAATTCGACCCGCATCGTGAGGGCTCCAAGTCCGTATAGAGTTTCCACCGTAAGCCTTTAAACGTTTCAGATACTGACTCCCACCCGCACCCTTTATAAAGTAAGGCTTTCCTCCTCTCATTAACGTATAATCGCCCTTTTGTTGTACAATCGTCGTCTTGATGGGCTTATTTTTCTTTGCGGAGACGAGCGGAATTCCCAGAAAAAAAGGTAGCGCCACATATAATAACATTCTGAATAGCATCATGGAGTATTTAGATTTAAACGTTTTATCTTAAATTGGGATTAGCATCTATCTGTGTTTGCGGAATAGGGATAAATTCGCTCTTACCGGGCACAAATCTAGCTCCAAACACCTCCGTAGCTTTACCGGTACGCACCAAATCATTGAAGCGCTCTCCCCACCATTCACAAGCAAATTCAGCACGTCTTTCATCGATGATCTGATCTAAGGTCACATTGGAAATCGGTTCTAATTCAGCACGCTCACGAACCAATCGGAAAGGTTCATCACCATTCTGCCCCTTCCGTACCTTTGCTTCAGCATTCAGCAACAGTGCATCCGCATATCGCAGGATACGTACGTTATTATTCGCACCATATTCCATGCGGCCCGGTGTCATATCCGACTTCGGTAAATACGCCTTCCCGTTGAAATATTTGACACCAAACTCATTGCCATACACCTGATCTCCGCTGGGTGTCGTGGCAAAAGTAGTCGGATTTCCATCCTCACCGCAATATTGAATCGTAGCCTTCAACCGTTCGGCATCACCTCGCGCGGTCAGGAAGTCGACTATATTCTGTGAAGGTGGTACCCAACCTGCTCCCGATATCGGACTTCCCTTCTGGTCCCCCGGAGGGCCCTGCCATCTAAAAAATGTTCCCCAGTCTATCCCCGGACGTACAATGTCACCCGTCCCAAGACCAAAGTCAGAATATTGTAGCTCAAACAAAGATTCATCAGCTAATTTACCCTTGATCTTAAACAACTCGTATAAATCCGGGTAGAGCGAAAATTTATTACTGCTGATAATCTCATTGGTCGCCTCGAGTACATCATCCCAATAGGGGCTACTATTATCATTCCCGGCAAGATCCGCTGCCGCCTTCGCTTTAAGCAGCAAAGCAGAATAACGTGTAACGGCCCCAATGTGTTTTGATTGGTTCGGACGGGCATCTTCCAGATCCGGTACACAAGCATTCATTTCATCCAAGATAAATTGCCGCACAGCATCCTTAGTGCTTTTGTTAATAGTAGCCAAACTGCCGATATCCTCGCTGTCGATCAGAATAGGCACATCCCCAAAAAGTCGGGAAGCCATCAGATGGGCATAGGCTCTCAAAAAACGGACCTCGGCTTTGTATTGTCTATTGAGAGCCAAATCCGCTGCATTTCCCTCCGGAATATGTTCAGCGAACTGATCTAGCTCAACAAGCGCATTGTTCGCGGCAATAGCCAGTCCATAATAGCTGTTCCAAGACTGGTTTAGTCCCCAATAAGATTGTACGGTCACATCACTCTGGAAATTTTTAATCGCCATCAGTTCGGGGTTATCATTGGGAGTAGGCGCTCCCTGCTGATAGTCATCATCCCGGACGCAACGGATAGAAAGATCTATCCAGTGAACGAGATTATCATCTGCTGCCGAACGGTACACACCAGATACCGGGGCATACATCTGCGCCGTATTTGTATAGTCGATTTCTTCTGAACGTTGTTGGTTCTCCAGGGGTTTATCCAGAAATTTGCTGCAACCTGCTAAAGAAAAGCTACTTGTAATACATGCCCCCAACAAAATATATTGTACTGTGTTCATATTTTTAATCCTTTATAAGTTAGAAAGATAGCCTTAGACCTAAACTGTATGAAGATGCAATTGGATAAACATTCGCATCAAATCCCATTTCTGCCACTTCGGGTGTAAAACCGTTGTATTTGGTGAAGATAAATGGTCTATCTGCCGTTAGAAATATCCGTGCAGGTATACCTTTTGCCAAATCCACATTATATCCTAGTTGAATATTCTGTATACGCAGATATGCTCCACTTTCCACAAAGAAAGAGCTCGCCTGCAAATTCCACGGTGCTACCGAACCTGCTGCCGAAGGAGAAGAATTGCTTGTTCCCTCACCCGTCCACAAATCCTTGATAAAGGCAGCATCCGCATTCATCTGGCTATATTTCCGGCGCATAGCCCGATTCAGATTATGAATCTTATTACCAGCTACGCCTTGAAATGCGATACTGAAATCGAACTTTTTATAATCCAATGCGATATTGAAGCCATATGTCAGTTTAGGCAAGTAGTTTCCCAAGTTGACGCGGTCTTCTTCGTCCAGCTCACCATTTTGATTTTGGTCCTTGTATTTCAGATAACCCGGGAGGATAGGATTGTCCGGATTTTGCGTGTTGTATGTACTTGCTATCGGATCAGCCTCAATCTGTGCCTGGTTTTGATAGACACCCTCTACCTCATAACCATAGTAGAAATTAATCGGCTGGTCGAGTTCAATCCGAGAAGGAAATTCCGCCGACCACTCTGGATAACCATTCAGGATACTTTCAAGCCCCCCAAGGTTATTCACTCGATTTTTCAGCGTAGTGAGGTTTCCACCTATAGCATAGCCGAAGTCATCTTTTCGATCTTTCCATTGCAGGCCGATCTCCCATCCACTATTGGTTACACTACCCCAGTTGCCATATACACGATCCCAGGAGAACGGAATCGGACGGTCGAAGGCCAGATCGTTCGTTTTCCGGTGATAATAATCCACCGTTCCACTCAGGCGGTTATTCAACAAGGCGAAATCCAGACCTCCATCCCACTCTTCCACCACTTCCCAACGCACATGCGTAAAGAATTTGCTGATGCGGTATCCCGGAATACGGCTACCGTTTGTGGTGCCTATACTCCCGAATATCCCCGAATAGTTATTTCCCGAAAAGACGGTTGCATAGCCGGCATTGGGCTGGATACCATCATTCCCCAATTTACCCCAGCTTCCGCGGATTTTAAGTTGATTGAACAGCGTTTGGCTTTCCATAAATTTCTCCCGGCTCAATACCCAGCCTAAGCCCAAAGAAGGGAAATAACCCCATTTCGTCTGATACTTGGAGCTTCCGTCGGCGCGGAAAGTAGCGGTTAGTAAGTACTTATTATCATAGTCATAGGTACCCCGCGTAAAGTATGAGATTCCGGCATTCCGAAAACCACCCTCACCATAGCCCGTTGCCGAGGCCGTTCCCTGCGCACCCACACCGATATACCAGAATTCTTCCGATTCCGGCACATCATTAGCCTGTACCCAAGTCTCCCGCCAACGATCCTCCCTTGTCGATTGTCCCAAAAGCACAGACCAATGGTGTTTTTCTTTTCCGTCCTTATAGGTCAGCAAGTTGTCGAAGATATAGTTTGTACTACGCTGCTGGGCAGAACGCAGAAAAGAATTGTTGTTACGCTGGTCGTTGTCGATATAATATACCGGCTGATAGTTGATGTTATGTGTAGAGTGATAACGTTGGCTCCATTGGGTGCGAAACGTCAGCTTATCTTTCCACAGCTGAATCTCCGCATACGCACTTGGCAATATCTGGAATCCCTTCGTCTGGTTGTTGTTATAATATGCTGTAGCGACGGGATTTGCAAACCAGAAGCTGGAAGGCATACCAATAACCGTACTGGATCCAAATTTTTCCGGTTGAGCCAGTTCTAACGATGGATCATAAACCGGATAGAGTGGTGAAGCAAAATAAGCCTGGCGAAAAGCCGCATTATTCGCCGAATAATTACGGAAATTATTGAAGTGTGCGGTGAAACCGAGTTTCAGCCAATCGGTGACATGCGCCTCTGTTTGCATCCGAATATTATACTTACGATGATCATTTCTAGCATCCATAATCCCGTCCTGATCAAGGTAATTTACACCGAAGGTGTAGGTAATTTTATCTGCACCGCCCTGTATATCAAGATTATGATTAGTCAATAATGCTTTTGAACGCAACAATTCTTTATACCAGTCGGTATCCATGGCCGGATTTTCGGCTGTTCCACCAAATTTGCTGACCGAATTATTCACAAACGCTTCATTTCCGGTCGCCATGGCATAAGCAGCAAATTCCTGTGCATTCGCCATCTTCAGCACATTCGTTGGCGACTGGAAACCGACGTAACCATTGTAGGTTATCCGCGGTTTCATATTCAGCGTTCCCTTCTTGGTGGTTACCAAAATCACACCGTTCGCTGCTCGCACACCATAGATAGCCGCTCCGGAAGCATCTTTTAATACAGACATCTCGGCAATATCATTGGGATTCAGGAAGTCGATATTATCCATAAACATCCCGTCCACCACATAAAGTGGACTTTCGTTGTTGAACGACCCTACACCTCTTATCCGAACAGTGGGTGATGTCCCGGGAGCGCCAGAGCTGACCACCTGCACTCCTGTTACGGAGCCTTGCAACGCCTCCATGGGATTAGTTACCGTACGTTTACCCATTTCCTCCATATCTACCGTAGCGATTGGCGCTGTGAGATCACCTTTCCGTTGCGTGCCGTATCCCACCACGACGACTTCTTCCAGCTCGTCCGAACCTTCCTGCAATCGAACATCATAAACACCACTCTGTGTCACCACAATCTGGGAAGAGAGCATCCCCAATTGGGAGAATACTAAAGTGGCTCTATTCCCGGCTACCTCCAAGGCATACTGTCCAGATTGATCTGTACTGGTAGCCGTATTACTCCCTTGAACAGCTACCGTGACACCCGCTAACGGTTCTTGATTAACGGCAGACGTGACCCGTCCCCGTACTTGCATTGTCTGTGCCGTAAGTTCCATAACAGAAAAGCACATACACAGCAACATACATGCATGTAAAATTCTAATCCTCATAAGTT
The DNA here is from genome assembly GCF_004208525.1 of Sphingobacterium corticibacterium. GTDB lineage: Bacteria > Bacteroidota > Bacteroidia > Sphingobacteriales > Sphingobacteriaceae > Sphingobacterium > Sphingobacterium corticibacterium. The sequence continues at coordinate 629,782 of NZ_SGIT01000002.1, forward strand.
GAATTGTTTAACATGGTTTATAAAATTTAGTTTCGCTGTTGTTCTCCCTAGTGCGGAGAACTATAATCCAAAAATAGGGCGGTAATTCGGTAAAGCATATTTTTTCCGAGACTACAATTACCACTACAAAAGATCATATTGGAAGAAAAAAAGTGTAAAACACCACTACAAACACGCTACACCAAAAAAATAAAACACTTATTATCAGTATACTACAAAAAAAACATCATCACCCGTTACTCATCACTCCTCGTATATTGCATCAGATAATCATACAGGATAACCTCCGAATCGATCTTTAATTTTTTTCGCAGGCGATAACGGCTTACTTCCACCGCCTTGACCGTGACATGCATGAGTTGGGCAATTTCTTTGGAGAGCAGATTCATCCGTAATAAAGCACATAGTTTCAATTCATTTGCTGTCAGATCAGGATGTTGTTTTTTAAGCTTAAAGAAGAAATTTTCATTCGCATGGTGGATATGCGCATTAAATTTCTCCCAATCATCATTTGTTCTTTCCGCAGAGCGGATAAGACGAATCAATTGCCGAAAGTTTTGTTGCCCCTCCTTGTCTTCCAGTCGATTCATTGTTTGCGTGACGTTATCCTTAATTTTATGCAGTACTTCGCCACGCTGAATGATATTCATGGTTAAATTGGCCAATTCTTTGTCCTTGAAACCTAATTCAGCTTCCAGCTTTTCGTTACGAAGTTTGATAACCTCTTTTTCTTTCTTTTCAATTTCCAATTGTCGCACGTGGAGCTCATCTCGATGTCTTTCTTTTAGATTTTTACGCTGTAACCCTAGCAGCCAGAAAATAAATACGAGTAGCAGCCCAACGTACAACATATAACTAATCGGATGCGCATACCAAGGGGGTGCAACACGAAACGAAAATCGCTGTTCCTCTGATTCATTCCCCATCCCGTTTCTAGATTTCACTTTAAAAACATAGGTTCCTGCCGGCAGATTAGTATATTCTTTTTCACTCCTATTGCTCCAGGCCGACCATTTTGTTTCCAGCCCCTCCAACATATAACTGAACTCCACTTGCTCCTGTTGATCATACATGGTGGAACTAAAGTTAAATTGAAGAGAATTAAAGGTGTAGCGCAACTCTTTGTCTGGTACATCTAGATGGTGATAACCCCCAAACAACAATTGTTCTTTTTTATCGCTATCAAACGCTTTCACCATACGGAGAAGCATACTAGGTTTCGATGCATGTGCCTGATAAGCTTTATAATTCAATATTATACCGCCCTTTTGTCCACTTATAAATACATTCTCTGCATCATGTACATAAACCGACTCAAATCCGCCTAATATTTCCCCGTTCAATTCTGGAAAATAAGAAACTGTATACGGCGATTCTTCTAGCGGGCGGGAGAAATCTAATAAGCCTAGTCTTTTATTGCTCGCAAACCATACGTTTCCCATCTTATCCTCCGTCATGTACTGAATAGGTATATCAACAAGTGCCTGATATTGTTTCGTCGGCATAAAGTTATCGTGTTCGGCATCATATATATACACGCCCTTGGGCGTCGAAACAAGAATATCATTTCGAATATGGAAGACATAGTTGTGCAATATAGCAGGTAATCCGTCCTCGACCTCATAACGCTTGTGCTGGATGATTTTCTTAAAGTCTGCCGACAAGGATAGCCTAAAAACACCTCGATAAGGGTGTGACACCCACACCACGTGGTTTTTATCATCATAGTACACAAATCTTAACGTTTCGTCCGAACCGCTGATAGGTCCATTATCCACAAAATTCCGACCGTCGAATAAAAGATGTCGTAATCCTAGATAAGAACCCACCACCACATTCTGGGATGGGAAAACTCGGGAAGTCGCCTGATATGTCCAGATCCCCGTAGCGGTATGAATCGGCCTTACTTCATCATCTACCACCTCAAAAATTCCCTCTTCATGTCCAATTAGCAAGCGCCCATTCACCTCCTGGACAGACCATATTTGGCCATCGCTATGCCTAATCTTTTCAAACTTTGCTTCGGACATGCCGATATTATCCAACGCATTGCCTCTATACGGGGTTGCATACAAACCGTTGGATGTTCCGAGATATAACTTATGATTGAAAATGCGTAGACTATAGGTTCCCAGCTTCGTATTTTGGTCAGGATAAATATATTTTATGGCGCTATTGACTGCAATATAATCAATCCCATCGTCTAAAGCTAACCATAGATTTCCATTTCTGTCTTTAAATATATCGCGGATATTATTCGTTTGCAACCCCTCTCCGTAACTATATCGCTGAACAATCTCACCGCTTTTATCGATGATCAACATCCCGCCGGGATACATACTCACGGCAAACAAATCATTTCCTAAAAATCGGATACTGGAAATTCGGTTTGTCGAAAACCGGGAATCCATAGATGTTGGTTTCGGAACAAAATTGCCTTTTATTAAGTAAAAAAGACCATCTTTCATCGTCGCAACCAATAAGGTATCAACCCCATAAGCAGCTATACCCGTGATGATCGCACCTTTTTTCAACGGATTTTTTTCGGCTATTGTTTTCCACACACCATTTTCGTAGTGCATAACCCCTCTTTCCATATCCTGCGCATACAATGCACCTTCAACAGATGCCATATACTGCCAGCTGCTATGCGATCGATCTACATTGATTTTGTCCTGATAATAATGAAAGATATGGTTATTAGCTTGAAAAAAGATGTGCTCTCCCGATAAGGCAATATGCCATACATCTGCAAATTTCCTGTCCTTCACAGGGATTTTCTCCACTAGAGAATGATAAATCAACATGCCCTTTTCATCGGCCGCGAAATATCCTATCTCATCTTGTCCCCCGACATAAATTCTTCCCTTTCCGTCATAACAAACCGAGCGCACAATAGTCAAATTGGGCAATGGGTACACATGCCAGTATCGTCCGTCAAAAGAAAGTAACCCTTCATTATTAGCGAAATACATAATACCCTGTGTATCTTGGGTTATACCCCAGTTTTGGACACCTCCCTGATATGCTTTACTAGAATAATTTACGATCTGCGGCATCGCAATCGTGCGTTGCGCATCGGCTTTCCCACAAAAAATCAAAAGGAAAATTGAAAGAAGAAATATATATCTGTTCATCCGTATCCGGCTATATCGTTAGCATTGGTAGACGAAGATAGCAAAATCCCTTTAGATGACAATTTAGCTTAACAACAAATCGATGACAAGATTGTCTCTTTCAATGTGTAAATTTGTAACGTAACAAACCATCGTCATGATTACAAAAGAACAAATATTACATGCTTTGAGTCACGTAGAAGAGCCCGATCTAAAAAAAGATCTCGTGACGTTGAACATGATTCAAAATGTAGAAATTCTACCCGATAAGATTAAGTTTGATGTGGTGTTAACCACCCCCGCCTGCCCTTTGAAAGGGCATATCGAACATGCCTGCCGGAACGCTATTGGTCTTTTTGTAAGCAAGGAGGTGGAAGTCGACATCAATATGACGTCTAGGGTGGTTGGCGTAGATGCGGCACAATTGGATGGCATTAAAAACATTATTTTGGTTTCGTCAGGAAAAGGCGGTGTGGGTAAATCGACCGTGGCGAGTAATTTGGCATTAGCATTGGCAGAAAGCGGAGCGAAAACAGGCTTACTGGATGCTGATATTTATGGTCCTTCGTTACCGTTGATGTTCGGGTTAGAAGGTACACGTCCAGCATCCATTCAAATTAATGGGAAACAGAAAATAGCCCCCGTAGAGAAATTTGGATTGAAACTATTATCCATTGGTTTTTTCACAGACCCCAACCAGCCCATACCGTGGCGGGGACCGATGGCTACATCCGCTATCAAGCAACTCTTTGGCGACGCCCACTGGGGTGAATTGGATTATCTCGTTGTCGATATGCCTCCCGGAACAGGTGATATACATATTACGGTGGCACAGTCATATCCTATCTCTGGTGCGGTTATCGTGACCACACCACAACAGGTTGCCTTAGCCGATACGATGAAGGGTATGGCCATGTTCCGTATGGAAGGCATCAACATTCCTATTATTGGTATTGTAGAAAATATGTCGCATTTCACACCAGCTGAATTACCGGACAACAAGTATTATATTTTTGGCAAAGACGGTGGAAAACGTCTGGCAGAAGACAACAACGTTCCTTTTTTAGGTGAAATACCATTGGTAAAAGCCGTCGCCGATGCGGGTGACAATGGTTTTCCTATCCTTTTAGATGCGGATGAGCCTGTTGTCAACGCCTTTAAAGAAATAGCCGGTCGTACGGCGCAGGAATTGAGCATATTAGCAAATCAAGTGGATTAAACACCAAAAGCGCCGTAATAACCAGCACCGATCAATGCGGCCTGACTATTTAAAATAACGCTGATAGAGACCTTTTCCAACAGATGCGTCATATGTGCATTTTGGATGAACTGTTCCCGGAAAAGATCTTTTTTCAGCAATGGAAATATCCTCGGCGGAATACCTCCCCCCAGCCATAAGCCCCCTACCGCTTTATGTTTCAGGACCAAACTGGCAGACTCACGTGCCATGTAGCTTACGAAAAGGTCCATCGCTAAACTACAGGTAGCATCTAATTCCCGCATAGCGGCATGGCTAATTACCGCCGCCGGGTTATCGTTGTTTTTGAAATTTTCTTTCAACCAAGCGGGTTCGTTATGTCCTTTGGCATCCCGTAGGAATTTATATATCCTGTATATCCCAGGTCCGGATACAACATGCTCCCAACTGATAATTTCATCTTCTTGTTGTAAATATTTCAATAATTCGACGTCAAGATCAGTTCGTGGCGCAAATTCACTATGCCCACCTTCGGTTGCAAACGGACGATGATACGTTCCATCCCAAAATATTCCTGCCTCGCCCAATCCTGTCCCTGGCGCTAATACCGCCATATTACCATGGCTTGTGTCGGAACTTTCAAACAAAGGCACCGTGTCTTCCACACTTAACCCCACCAAACCATATGCCGTTGCCTCTAAATCATTGATAATGGATACTTTTTCGACATCAAATTCAGTCTTTAACGAGGCAGCATCCAATTCCCAAGAGAGATTGGTTAATGTTACCTTGTTCTCCAATACAGGCCCAGCCACGCCAATCGACAACACATCCGGTCTGCCGTCATTATCCGTTGCCAAAAATTTTTGTAAAATCTCTTCAAAGGTACCCATCGAACGAGACCCAAATATTTCTTCCCGGATCAAAGAGAGCGCATTACCTTTTACTTCAAAAACGCCGAAACTCGTCTTAGTTCCTCCTATATCGACCGCCAAAATCTTCTTTCCGTTTCGGGAACTATCTTCTTGATGTGGCAAATAAAATCTATATGACATCGTTTATGTGATTGTTACGCTATAATACGAATATTTTTAAGAGTATGCAACTGTGTTATCTATCGTATCAAAAGTTTTGGCGCAACCCGGACGGAAATGCTACGTCGGCGCACGGATGTGCAGCATCGGCGGACGGAAGTGTCACGTCGTCGTCCGTCGACATCATTTCGTTGCCCTTCCTGATGGAACTTCCGGCCATCTTGTTTGCATCGGTGTACGGGATGACCATTCCGGTGCCCAACATGTATGTATTGCCGTATACCGTGAACGTTTTGATGTACAGAAGTTGCTTCCTGGCGTATGGGGACATTCGCAAGAAGGACGAAAGTATCTATCAATGCATGGAAGAATAAGTTTTCCTGCACAGAGAAATAAGCGGAAAGACCATCTTTATCACTTCTCCGAACGGATTGGCCACATTTCCGTGCGACGACATTATGTCGTCGCCTGACGAACTGTTCAAGCCGTACGACGACACCACTTCGGCGGACGGGAAAACATCAAAAAGATATTTCTTTGCGATTATGTACATGTACATGCGAATGCCCGCACGGAACAATTAGATTTTGTGCCTTGACAAAGCGGCGATGTTCGGCGCATTGTTCATTCTGTCAGGATAGATTACGCGTATGTTCCCTGCATATTGGGCTAACTACTGTGCCTTCGCAATGCATGCACGCAACAAGTCCATTTTGTAAGGTAACATTTCGGTTATGTCACGCAACAATTACGTTGTGTAACGTGACATAGCCGACAACTACAGTAACTTATTGATTATGTCACTGTACATAGACGTTAACTACATTGCGGTAAACGCTATGTACACGTACGGCGGAGCTATGTATATTTACAAAATGGGGGACTTATCATCGATTTAGAAAGGAAAAATCTATAGAGCTATTGGAATTAAACATAAATACCATAATTTTTGCAGGATTATAATCCTTAAATATCATAATAGGACGGGAATAAGATTTTAATCTAACGCGGAGTTTAAGGCTATATCCCCAGTAATGTGGAAGATTTTTGCTTTGAATTACGCTATGATGTAAAATATAAAACCGTGCTTTTAGGTTTAAATAGCCCCATGTAAAATCATTCCATAAGATAGGGCAACATACTTTCTGTGTTGAGTAAACATAGGGAGAGTCATGACAACTCTCCTATGTTTAAAAAATAACCAATTAATTATTCAAAGGATCATAGATATCACCATTGAGTATGAGCTCTATCGTATTTGTTGGATCTTCCTTATCTGTTAATAACATTACGGATGGTTTCTCCAATTGATCCGATGTGATAACAAATGTTCTATTATTCAACATTTGCACCAAGTACACAATAGCATTGCTCCAATATGCTATATCAAAAGCAGCAGTAGAATAATAAGAACCTGTAAAGGCAAAACTAATCTCGTCTACTGTACCATTCACCGGAACCATATTATAACCAAAATATGCTGCTGAAGATTGTCCATTCACGGAAAGGAAAGGAGCAAAGCCGGTGAAACCTGGTGCAATTTGTGTACTGAAATCACCGATATCTACATAATTAAGCGTATAACCGAAATTTTGAAATCGGGTTCGTCCCTGACTCCACCAATATTGCCCTTCAGCACCTAAGCCGCTATACCGCATTGCCCATGTATTAGTTCTGAACCATACATTCAACGGTGTAATATCTGGCACAATCTTAAAAGTTGCATTGTCATTTGTATAGTATCCATAAGGATAAGCAGTCGTTGGTTCTACGAATTTTAAGGTCTTAAATGTTACGCCTTCCATTTCCTGTTCGGCATAAAACTCCAGTCCGCCCGGTATCACACGAAAAGACATTTCGTTGCCACTGGCATCCTTCGGGTTACGAAAAACTCGGATCGGTGAGGAATAAGGCATATCCAACAAATCTCCCGAGGCATCTTCCAGTTTAAAAACGCCAAATTCACCAAATTGAGCCGCAGCTTCTTGATAAGCCTCCCCTTGTTGCTCAAACTCGTCGCCGCTTAACGGCAGCATCACGACTTCCGTACCACTTTTCTTGCCTTTAAGAACAACCGAATCTGCTGTTGCTTTCAGCACGATAAATTCAAAATCACCCTTCATTCCAGTATCATCGGCACCAATCCTTCCATTGTCCATTCCAGGTTCGGAAAACCAATGGATAGCTTTATTATAGCCATTGAAAGATAAAACGGGACCAGTGTCATGAATCACAGAATAGGTACTCGTCTCCGAGCTTTCAATCGCATCCGAAACCATCGTCACCTGTGCGTTGGAAATAAACTTCGTAAAAATGGTGTAACCACCAAACTCTTGATTGTCGCTCGGGTAATACGTCATTACCCAGCCCGCTTCATTGCCCTGGAGGACTCCGTATGCATTGGCAATCGCTTCCGTCATCCGCACCGAGGCATTCTCCTCGAAGATACGGTCCTGCTCGCGTTTACATGACGTTATCAGTAAAACCGGAAGCAAAAACGTAAATATGATGTGTTTTAACTTCATAATTTTTTAGTTTAAAGATGTTTGATCAAAATTGGGCAAATCTGCCTGTCTGGCTAAAATTTCGTCTCTTAACACATCCAGATCGATATCCCAAACCGTTTGGAAGTACGTTCGTACAATGTCCAATTTCGTCTCTATGATTATCTTACCCTCTTCACCTCCTTGACTGATACGCTGTTCCCATTGCGCCGGGGATAGCGTGATATAATACGAATATGTTTCGACAAAATCCTCGTTAGCTTCTTTGGAAGCATAAGGAGAAACAAATCCGTCTGCAGCGGCTAAGGCGTCCGCTGAGGAGCCGGTATAGATGTCGCTCCACGCATCCGCCACATAACCGGCGCCGGTAATCTCCTTAAATGAAGCCGGGTAATCTCTCGTCTGGTGCAGAATATGCGCAAATTCGTGATGCATCGTATGGAAATAGTAATAGTTCAAAAAATCCGCATCCATACCCGTTTCCTCCGTGAGATTATTTAATAGATAGAGCGAAACCTTAACGCCTCCTTCAGCTGTACCCAATACAAACGTTCCGTTATTCCGATACCCCGCCGAACCGATGTAGTTCAGTAACTTGGGAAAATACGACCGTATAAAGTCCTTACTGCCCGTAATCTCATCATACGGTGCGATACCGAGATAATACAATAGCTTAGTCATGCGTACCGAACTCTCGTAACTCGCCGGACTGAGGTTATAGTCCAAATCCGACTCCGCTTCAACAAACTTATACACGATGGCAATATTATAATCTTTTGTAAACTGGTGTTCAATATAGTTATCCAGTTCGTTTGTCGCCACTTCGAGATCCTGGAAAACACTCGTTGGATCTAAACGTTCTTCTTTGCAGGAAAAAAGTAACAAAGAAGATAACAACAAAATATTTAGTTTCTTTATCATGTTCATCATTATCTAGGATTAGGAGTTAAACCTGCAGAAATTACATCCAATGGGATCTGTAATGCCGCTCTGTTATCGCGCGCAACCAGTTTAGTGTCGTTTTCTACGACAGAGACTGTGGTACCTGTCGTAATCAGCCGTCGTGCAACTTCAATACCATAACGCTTCACATCAAACCAACGCAACCCCATGTGCATGGTCTCTATCCGGCGGATATACAATAAGGCATGGAGCATATTTTCCTGCGTACCCGCCTCAAACGGAACCATCTCCGGACTCAGTCTCTTTTTTGGCGTAGGTTCGTCTGGCTCATAATATTCCAAACCATCCGCCCATTCGTTGATACTTTCTACGGTAAACGTTGCCGGTGGATTCGCTAAGGTATTATCTACCCAACGCTTCATATCGACTACTGCTTCTTCATAGCGTTTCAAGTGGATCAATGCTTCCGCACGGACCAACATCGTTTCTTCTGTGGTAAAGGGTGCATAGGCCCCTCTGCTATAACCAATACCGGCGACAACGTCGGTATATTCAAACTGATAGGAAACTCGGGGAAATAGATGTTTATCCAGATTCGTTCCCGAATACACAAACACCTGCGGAATATATCCGGTGGCCGTCCGTTTACCATAAGGAGCTTCTGCGAGCATGGTCTCTGTGTTACTGATAAACGCTCCATGGGCAAACCGAGCACCAGTATAATAATTTCCAAAGTATAAACCGTGGCTCGTTCCCGCCGTCGCTAACATTAAATTAGCTTTTATGGAACTTCGATTGTAGGCAATGGCAGCCGGTGTAACTTCTACTGCACTCGCGGCGATAGTACGGTTATCCCGCAATAAAGGTGAAGGATTGGAGCCAATAGCGGCAGTAGCATAACTAATTGCTTTTTCCCAATCCTGCATATACAAGGCAATGCGTGCCGCCAGTGCATTGGCCGCCCTGGAGTTCATGTGGTATTTTGGTGTTTCACCGTAGGACGCGTCATCAATCAGCGGTAATGCTTCTTCCAAATCACGTACCATATAATCGTACACTTCTTGCACCGTGTTGCGCTCGTATTGTGGATTCAGCTCGTCTTCGGTTTCTAACATGTAGGTGATACCTAAATCTGTCGCTGCATGATCTTTATGATAATGCTGTGCAAATAGGTTAACCAAAATAAAGTGAGAATATGCCCTCGCTGCCAAAGCCTCTCCACGCTGCGCATTTAAGCTTGCCGGATTTCCCATTTCCTCGATCGCGCCCAACGCCGCATTCGCACTGGAGATAGCTTTATAACAAGCTTCCCAAACTTCTTTGGGGCTGTCGTCCGTATTTTCGGTCACATCGTTCCAACGAAACAATTGTTCCAGATCCCGTTCGTTATACGGATTGCTTATTCCATAATCATCTATATTATCCGATGAAAACTCGGCTGACACCAAATAAGCTGTTGCAGGATAAGCCGACACCAAAACTTTATCAATTTTAGCCTCGGTATCCAGTTTTGCGCGGTTGTCGGGCATCTCATCCAAAAATTTATCACAGGAGAAGAAGCCCAACCCACAGATTAAGGCTATCGCTAAATATAATTTGTTCTTTCTTTTCATTTCAATCCTTTCTTAAAGTTTCCATTACAATCCCAAACGTAATGTCAATGTATACTGTCTAGCCATCGGTGCAGCTACACCTCCCGCGTTGACAAACTCCGGATCCTGCCCATTCAGCTTCTTATCCGCATAAATCAGGAATAGGTTGGTCGCGTTGAAACGTAAACCTAATGAATTTACCTTCCATGCATTTACCCAATTTTTGGGCAATTCGTAGGATAAGGAAACATCTTTTAAGCGAATAAAATCACCTTTCGCAGTACGTACGGAGGAATAATTGTAGGCATTAAACGTATACTGAAGGTCGTTGTTATATGCTCTGTTCTGCCCTTTGGAAGAAACAAGCGGCACATTCGTATAGGCTTCGTCTCCCGGCACCATCCAGCGGTCTGCAAACTCTTTAGTAGATGCCGTCAAATCATCGTACTCGTGCTTAAATACTGGATTTAAACGAACGACGTTTCCAAAAGAATATGTCATAAACACATTCAAGCCAAAGTTTTTGTAATTGAACTGGTTGCCCCAGCCTCCAGTATGGATCGGATCGGTCGGTCCTTCATATTTTAGATAATCGATTCTATCCCGCTCTTGGAAGTATATATCCGTTGTGGTTTCTTCATTATCCGGACCTAAGAAAACAGGCAAACCTTCGTTGTTCAAACGAACAAAAGGAATAGAGTACAATCCTCTTGACGGCCCGCCTTCTTGAGCAAAGCCCGTACCTGTGATCAAATCAATGACTTGACTGCGCGTATCCAGACGGGTAACTTCTGTTTTCACATGAGAATAAATCAAATTAGATTGCCATTTAAACTGGCCATCCCGGAAAATATGTCCGGTTAAGCTCAATTCCGCTCCACTCGATTTCATGTCGGCGACATTCCCCATTTTGGAGATTACACCAGTCATTCCCTGTGTATTCACCACGCCAATTAAGTCGAAGTTATTCCGTTTGAACCAGTCAAATTCAATATTAATGCGGTTGTCTACAAGACCTATCGATGTTCCGATATTGAGCTCATGTTTTTTCTCATACGTCAGTTCCGAGTTTGCCGGATCCATAATCTGCAAACCCGATTCCGTATCACTCGCTGTCGGCCTCCATGGGTTATACGAGGCATAAATCGCATGCGAGTTAGTGACATCTGCCGGCCCTCTATCCCCTGTCAAGCTATAGGAAGCTTTCAACGTCAAATGGGATAACGCCGGGAAAAGATCTGTGAAAAAGTCCTCTTCGTGCGCATTCCATGCACCCGCCACGTTAAAACTAGGCATCCATCTAGCCGAGATAGCTTCTCCTAGCTTGTTGGACCCTTCATAACGGAAGGTACCATTCAAAATATATTTACCCGCATACGAATAAGTCAGGTTGGTAAAAAATGCCGCTTGCTTATACTTGGTGTTCGTCGGGTCGTTGTCCTTGTTCCGGTTTACATGAAAATAGGGGGTATTTTCTTCCTGACCTCTTTTAAACACGCGATAATCTGTAAATGGGCTTTCACCCAATTCATATTGCAGCCCCCAACCACGGAACCACGTATTATTCCGGTCGGATGCCGTCAATTCAGAACCAGCAAAGGCACTTACGATATGATTGTAATTGAAGGTTTTATTATACTGTGCTGTGAAACGGAACAATTGTTCGAACATAGTATAATCCGTACGGTTGTAGATACCGCCTTCCGGCAATACGGAGATGGGCTGTGCATACGGATTGTCGGGATCGGTATATAAGAATGGGTTTTTATCTCGTATCACAGTGGTTCCAAAATCAATACCTGCTCTATACGCCTGTGCTTGATTGGACAAATCTTTTACATAATGGTGCTGTGCGGTGGACTGATAACGTACCGAACCAAAAGCACCTAATTCCAATTCCGGAACAACCTTCCATTTCAAGTCTCCTTGGAAACGGAGATCGGTCACATTCACGTCCATATAATTGTTTTCCAACTCGTGCAGAATATTGAACGGCGCATAGTTGCGGGTATAGAAGACGTTCGGATCAAGTGTACGCGAGCTGTTCATCGCATAGGCATAGGGGTTGATATCAAAATCACGTTTTACTTCCCCGAAAACCACGTCTGTCGTCTGCCCTAACGTTCCGGGCGCTTGTTGCTGACGATAAGAGCCATTCGTGATGATATTTAAGCGAAGATTATCCGAGATATTATAGTTGGCATTCAAATTACCTGTGTAGCGGTTAACCCCACTTCGCTTGGTCCACCCCGGATCTACCAAGGCACTGATGGACGAATAATACTGTGATTTTTCGGTACCGGACGACATGCTCACCGAATGGTTGTGTTGTACACTCGGCTGAAACAATTGGCTAAACCAATCCGTGTTACGGTATTCTGCTTCTCGCAGGAAGTTGTTGACATGATGCCTGTTAGTAAACAAATCGTTCACAACCTCACCAGTCTGTATACGACGATACAAATCGCCATACACACCACTGTTGGCTTCTGTCAACAGATCTCCTAAGCGGATATCTTGTTTCGGATAAACATCTTGATAAACTGACATCTGCTCCTGCGAGTTCATGATATTGAATTCGGAATATCGTGGTATAGCACGAATAGTGTATTCACCCGTATAGTTTAACGAGCTACGTCCGGCCGTTCCTTTTTTTGTCGTGATGACAATAACCCCCGCCATCGCACGGGCACCATATATCGAGGTTGCTGAACCGTCTTTCAAAATCTGGAACGATTCGATATCATGCATGTTCAAACCGGCTACGGCAGAACTGATTAACGTCAGGGCATCTCCAGAAGAAAGTGCATCTGCATTAACATCTGCGACGTCTTCTACAATAACGCCATCGATAACCCACAACGGCTTTGAGGCACCGTAAATAGATGTAGCACCGCGCACGCGGATTTTCGGCGCTGTACCAAACGTCCCCGTTACGTTTTGCACAGAGACTCCGGCTACACGACCTTCCAGTCCACGGCTGGGGTCAATCTGTCCACCAATCTGTGCAGCTTCACCCGAAATCTGTGAAGTTGCACCGGTAAACAAACGACGGTCTACCCGTTGGCCCATCCCCGTGACGACCACTTCTTCGATCGCTTGGTCTTCCGCCATCAGCTGTACATTCAACGTCCGTTGATTGCTTACAGGTATATCTTTCGTCAAATAACCTACGTAGCGAAACGTTAAAGTACTGCCGCTGGGAACATTAATCGAGAAATTACCACTTTCATTGGTTGTGGTACCTTGTGAGGTTCCTTTTACACCAATAGATACACCGGCAAGAGGCTCTCCGTTCATCGAAGTCACCCGGCCTGTGATGGGGCTTTGTACATCAACTGCGATAGTGGCGGCGTTGGGTGTCATCTCCCTATAATTTACCGTAACAGTACCCGCAATGATCTTAAACGAGTAATTCTGAGTCGGCAACATCATGTGCAGTGCATCTTTTACATCCGTTTCACGTATATTAAGGCTAATACGCGATGACTTCGCTATCACATCATCATTGTACAAAAATTTCAGACTGGTTTGTCTGCTAATCTGCTGGAAAGCATCTTCCAGCTTCACATTCTTTAATGAGAGTGATACTTTCTGTGCAGTTCCTTCTGCATAGGCACAGGTCATGAAAACCAGCAGGAGAAATGTTGTAATTTTCATCGTTCGGAGAATTAAGACAATAGGCGGCTTCCATGCTTCTTTTCGTCTTTTGTCAAATAAGAAGTAATTCATACATTTGAGTAATTGAGTTAATGTGTAAGGTTCATTGCTTTATTTAACTTGATTTCAACAGGGGTGCTGCAACATCCCTGTTTCTTGTTAAATACAATTGTTTCGTTTGTTGTTGTAAATTTCTATTTCTTCATTCGTTCTTGTTTAGTGATTAATAATTTATTAGAGTTTAGTGTAAATTTTAAATCGCTGACAAATGCCAACATGGTTAATACTTCAGATAGATTGACGTCCCGCCCGATTTCACCGGAATAAGTATTATGCAACGGTACATCCTGTGCTAAAGAAATATCTATATTATACCAGCGTTTCAGTTGGTTGGCAATATGGACAATATGATCATTCCTGAAATAGAATACGTTATTTTTCCAGGCAAGATCCCTTTGTAAGTTCGTTGTTCTCACCTTTAAATCTCCATCGCTCCACTCCGCACTTTGTCCGGGTACGATGACCACCGATTGTGCCTCATTAATTACCTTCACACTACCTTCCGCCAATGAAGTTCTGACATTTTTCCCATAAGCGGATACATTAAAATGTGTTCCCAACACACGAATATCCACTTCTTCCGTTTCCACAAAGAATGGTCTTTCCGTATCTTTTGCCACTTCAAAATAGGCCTCGCCTTTTAGATATACACGTCGTTCAGTATCTCCGAAATGCTCCGGAAACCGGAGTTCACTCGCGGCATTGACCCACACGGCTGTTCCATCTGATAAGGTTATCTTAAAGAAATTGGCTGCAGGAACGACTAACGTATGGAAAATGAGTTCACGTGTAACAGACTCATTAGAAAAGTCTAATTCATTCTCTATAATAGATGAACTCGAAGCGATATTAAGCGTATCATCTACTTTCACCTCTTTACCATTTGCGAGGATGATTTTGGCTCCTAAAAGAGCTGGACGCACATCATCTGCCGCTATACTGAGCGCTGGAGCAGCGGCCTTTTTTTCATCGTTGATACCCGTCCTAAGAAACCATACAGATAAACTTAAAGAGCAAATGAGTGCAATAGTTGCCGCCACACGCCACAAAAAATGATTACGGTATTTTTTTTCTTGTTTCCTTTCAATACGTTGCCATGCAGATTCCTCATCCAGGTTGTCGAGCCAATCGAGTTTCATGGACACGTCTTTTGTCATTAGTTCATCAAACAACTCTTTGTTATTGGGATGGGCCTGTATCCATGCATCCAATACGTGCTGTTCGTAGCTATCGAGCGGTTCATTTCTGAAACGCTTGGTAATTATATGTGCGATATTGAATGGGTTGGTATCCATAATTTAAGTTAAGAAACCTAAATCAGGATTTGGGGTGACAAGAAATCTGCTTTTCTTTTTTTTCCATAAAAAAATAAACAAAATCTCGCCACTTTAAAATTTTGAATGAGGGGATATTGCATACATAGTATTCCTACATATTTCAAAATTTTATATGTGGCATTTCATGTTAAGGAGGGAATTGTGCAATTCTCACAATGTACTAAGTGCCAGCAAAAACATCCAGAAGTAATTGAAATTCAGTTTTTCGCGCAAGACACTAAGCCCTCGGCGCTTTTGTGTTTTTATGGTATTAATACTGATCTCTAATTCTTGGGCGATTTCTTCATTAGAGTAGCCATCCACATAACTCATGACCATAATCTTTCTGCACCCTTCGGGAAGTTTTTCCAAAGCGTCATAAATTGCTGTCATAAACTCTGCCCGAATAATCTGATGTTCGTAATCGATGTCGTCCGATTCTGTAAACACCGTACGTTCCCAGAATTTTCGCACGACTTTGTTATGACGGCTCAGATTGAATACAGCATGTTTGATCGAACTATACAGAAAAGATTTTATCGCATTTTCATCATCTGGCAGTTCCGTTTTGTTGTTTAAGTAAGAAACGAACGCGTCCTGCGCCAAATCTTCCGCAGTTTTCTCATCCTGCACCATTTGCCAGGCAAAATAGCATAATGCACGGTAATGCTTTTTGAAAATGAGCCTATCTTGATCTGTAGCTTTCATGGACAAGTCGCTTACAATTTAAAAAAGTCAGTAAGTTAGTTGCAATTCAAAGCTAAATATACAAAATTTTATTATGTACGCTAATTTTTGTGCGATTTCAGTAAAAAGTCGACTAAAAGCAAACATAGGTCTTTCCTCTTCACTTCTTATAACAGAAATGATAAAGAAAAACCTTTCACTATTTTGCCGAATCCTATCTATGGCAGCACAAACACCAATTCTCCTTTCTGTTTTTCTTTGTAGAACACTATTGTACACAGGTTTTTACTCCGGTCAATGGTCAATATTTCCAATTTTGTCAACGATATCTCTTGTTTATTCTCTTCGCCAATAATACGAAGTGTTGCTCTTGGTTTTACGCCAACAGCAAATTCACCATTCCATGACAGCACAAATTGCTTCTTTTCGGTGACATTTGTCATCGCAACCTTATTTCCCATAATCGTTGTACTCCATTGGTTAGCTTGCTCCAAAGCAATAAGACCATCCCAATAAAACCGGGGATCGTCTGCGCTAAGTACGGCCGGAATCACTTTGACATCCACCGCTGCTTTTCTCCCTGTTCCATCCATGATGAAAAGTCGTTCCTCACCATAGTTTTCCGTTGCTGTAAATGTAATTGTATTCCCGACGATCTCTACCTCAACCAACGACGTCTCCGAAACGGTATAGTCTCCGTTACCACTTATAACTTCTACCGTTGACGTGTAACTTTCCAGTATTTCGATACTGTTTTTGTCCAGCTCCAACGCCTGCAACGGTACCGCCTTTTCTTTTTCGCAAGCTGCCACTACACTTCCGCATAACAACAAAAGCATAATGAAGCGTATATCTATCCTATATTTCATAATCATCTTATTCTAACTTCCTTATTTCGTTATTTTCAACCGGATCACATCGCCACTTGCGGTAACCGCACGAAGATCAACCTCTCCTTCGTATACCGTCAAATTCACTCGACCTGTATTAAAAGGAACCCGTGTACCATTGACAAAAAAGCTGTTAAAACGTCCTGCACCATTCCCAACGATCCGCGCCACATTATGTTCAATGACAATGGTCGGTTCTTCAATCCATTCATAAGACGTGACACTACCCAGAGGTGTATAGAAATATCCCATCCCCGCTGCATAAAATGCACTGCTCGTCTTCAATTTCAAAAAATCGATATCCGGCAAGCTACCATCAGCTTGACGTGGCCACAAAAGTTGGGTTTCATCCAGACTCATAAAATCATCCGCCGTTACTTCCATATTCACCGGCAGAAAGGAGTTATTGCTTATTTGAGAAAGCTCCTGATTTACATTCACCATATGTTGGCCTGCCGTACGCGGGCTATAGGATAGGTTATGCCGAATAATATGTCCATACCCATCCACATCTACAGCTTCCTCTCTGGATTTGCGCGTCAACATATTAAAGTTAGAAGGATTCCGATACCCCGTATTGTTTTCCCATAGGATTCCACCTAGATGGTGATTCGCATATAATCCTTGATTACGGTTTTGAAAGGCAATATTATTCCGGACAACATGCATCGGTATGGCCGATGGTGCATCCGCATTCTCTCCCATACCATAGCCTCCTGCTTTTATACCCGTTCCATCTCCCGCAGTTTCAAAGGTTCCCGGTTTATAGCCATTATAAAACGCCCAACAGTTTTCAATCGTATAAGCGGCATAAGCACTGATTAAATCGAAGCCATCGTCACTGTTCCACCAGGCTCTACAGCCGCGGAACACATTGCCCGTGCTGGTCGTGTTTGTCGGGTGCCCCCCAAAACCATCCACATTCCCTCCGCGACCACCGTCAGAAACATAGTCCCAGTTATTATAAGCGTCACAGTTCAAGACCAAGTTATTTGAACCTCGCACCAAATAAAAGCCGATCGCCATCCCATCGTGCATGGCGAGGTTTTCATAGATATTATTGTTTCCCCCATCGTTTCGGAAGCATTCAGACTGCGTATGTCCTACGATGGTCACTTGTGTGCCGATCACTTCAAAGTTTTTGAAATGCAGATTGGAGCCGCTGACGTAAAAGACAACCACCCGACGATCTGCCGGCTTCACGTCCGACATATCGAATATCGGACGCTCACCTTCGTAACCGTAATAATGTATCCGTTGGTTTTCACTCGCCCCACTTTTACTCATATCAAACACATGTGCCCATACGCTTCCACTGGTGGGTGTCATAATCTGCTCCGGCTTGATCCGATACGTTCCACCGCGGAAATATACCGTATCACCGGATTGCACCAGCGACTGCGCTTTGTTCAGCGTTGCAAAAGGTTCTCCCTTTGTTCCGGCATTATTATCATCTCCGTCCACGGCAATGTAATAGGTATGTGCGGACACCGAAAAACCTATCGTGCATAGCATTATTAAAATAAAAAGAATATTTTTTTTCATCGTTTTTGGTTTAAATTATTCCCCTACATCCCATTTAAACGGCAAATACCAGTTTTCACGACTCATCAATTTGCTGCGAACCGCATCTGCTTGTGGGTGTCCTTCCTTGCTCAATTTCTCATAAATCTTATTTGCCAGAAAAGATGGATCGTTCCGGCGCATCGCTATGCGTAGCAAATCCTCCCAACGGCTGCCTTCAAAGGCCATTTCCAAAGCAGCTTCCTCAATCAGGTAATTCTCAATCTGTGTTAGGCTGTCTGTCGGATTGACTTCCTTGATGGTTACGTAAGCCCTTCCACGAATACCCGCATGCCGGTGCCAGGTAGCACGGAAATGCGGGTTATTCCCGTTCCGCGCGTCGAAGTCGTACGGAAAGGGCAAAAAGGTTTGCATGACATCAGTTTTGTCTGTTAGGTTTGGATCATCGTAAGCACTGCCTATGGTACCGTTTAAGAATGCTGCCGCAAGCTTATGGTGTCCATCCCGATTGGCAGCCTCAGCAAAGCGCAAATGCAGTTTTGCTGCACGATACAGATGCCATTTGCCATCACGCTGAAATTTATCGATAGGTAACATCGTTTCGATATCTGAAAACTCGTCCGTATATTTTGTCACAACCCCTTCCTGTCCCATCATGGACACCGATAAATCCCGTCGTGCGTCGTAAGGCACGCCGTTCCGTTGGGTTTGGCTATTCCATAAATCGAGTGACTCCAAGCTCGGTTTCAATAGGTGGTCGCCTCCATTCGCCGCAAACAAGCTGATGAATGGATTCTGCGGACTAAAATTACTACTAAAGGGTAAGGACCATACCCATTCCGTATTCCACAGCTCATCCTGCGTACGCGAAAACATAGACCGCCAGCCCTGTGTCTTGCTGTTAATCAGTGTACGTACATCCTGTTCCCGATAGCGCAAATACCCCACTGCAATATCATTGTTGGTTGCCACTTCTGCCCATTTAATCTTATACCGATCGTAACGGAAGTTGTCGTTCCCTAAATTATCATAGCTGGTCATCACCAGCTTATAATATTCTGCCGCGCTCTGGTAATCGTTGTTCCACAAATGCAGATCGCCTAATAGGGCCTGCTTATTGATATAGAAGCGCTCCATATTATATCCGTCCACCGCATACATCAGGGATTCTGTACTTGCATAAAGCAGCTTATAGGGAATGGATTCCATATCGGCGATAAGCTTCGTCAGCAACTGCTCAAATTCCAATAGTGGATATTTGTCCTTATCCAGTACCGCATCCGTATCTTCCAACGGATCGGTGATATAGGGTACGCGTCCGAAGTGTATGCCCAATTGCAGATATACCCAGCTCCGCACGGCCATAATATCCGAATAGCGTTGATTATACTCTTCCGGCGTAAACTTATTTTCCGCGCGCATCACCTGAAAATTCGCCAGGACATCGTTACAATTGAGAATGACCTCGTAAAACTTACGTGGATTCACGTATGGATTATCCGCGCTGATGGCGCCAACATCGTTTGTATTGATTTCCTTTAAATAGGGGTTTGCCCGGTTGGTCACCGTAAGCAAATCTGCACGCAACTCATTCCAAAGAATGTGTTGTTCGGCCAGCGACAATAGCTTACCATACACGCCGATAACGGCAGCATCTGCATCGTATATATTTCGATACATCTGTTCTTTGACTAAGACCTCATCCGGTTCCACGTCCAAGAACTTGCTGCAAGAAGGCAAGGCGAGACATGCCAGCGCAGCATATAGACCATATAGGGTGATACGTTTCATTTTTATGATTCTTATCATGTTCATTCTTTTAACTATTATCCTAAAATCCAGCTTTGATACCCACTTGTATTGTCCTGAATTGCGGTGTCATACCAATATCGATACCTTGGCTATAGATCGAGCTGTTGGCACTAAATTCCGGATCATATCCTAGGTATTTCGAAACCGTAAACAAGTTGTTGACCGTCAGAAAAGCATCAAATGATTTCAGAATATCGCGATTAACCGGCACATGGTAACCAAAATTGATCGTGCGCAAGCGCAGGTACGAACCATCTTCTATCCAGCGATCGGAGAATTCCGCATTATTTAACGGATCGCCCCAGTTCGCCCGCGGTATATTGGTCTGCTGTCCTTCCTCTTTCCAGCGGTAGTTCACTGCGATGCTTTGGTTGTGATAGGAAGATACATTTTCCAAGCGATGGCGTGTCGCGTTGTACACATCATTGCCGAGCGAATAAGTAAACAGCGCATGCATTGAAAAACGTTTGTAGCGCAGCGTCGTGTGCAATGAACCGAACCAATCGGGATTAGGGTTACCGATCACCACCCGGTCTTTCTCATCGATGATATTATCGCCATTTTGATCGACGAAATGCACATCTCCCGCTTCAAACGGCAGCAAACTACCGTCTGTTAAACGTCTGCTCAAACCGGTATTCGCTGCATCACGTGCGGTTGCAAATACGCCGTAAGTCTGCAAACCGTAAAACTGGTTTGCTGCACCGCCTTCTTCCGTAATCATACGCGCACCGTAATACGTCGTTTCAAATGCGCCACCGGGTAGGGTCAACACTTTATTCCGATAGGCCGCCAGTTGTAGCCCCATATCCCACTTCAGATTCGGCTTGTTGATCAAACGTCCTGTGATATTCAAATCGAGTCCATTATTCCGCATTGCCGCACCATTTGTAAAGGCTAAATCCATACCCGTCTGCGCCGATAGCGCCTGATAGGTAATCATATCCTTAAAACGGTGATTATAAATATCCAACGATACATTGACACGTTCTTTCGCCAATGACAGATCAAGCCCCAGATTAGTTTTGAAGGCACGCTCCCATTGTAGCGCAGGGTTTCCGATATTCCCGCGGATAAGTCCCTGTACCCCCAGAAAATTCTGGGAAATATAATAGGTACGCGCGGCATAATCTCCAATATCGTCATTTCCCGACACCCCATAAGAAGCCCGTAGTTTCAGGAGATTAATAACATCGGTACGAAAAAAATCCTCAGCCGAAACCATCCAAGCCGCATGGAGCGCTGTATTCAATGCAAAAGCATCTTTACCCAGTTTCAAAGCACCATGACGCGCCTCGTTACCAAAGCGTGAGGAACCATCTAAGGCCGCATCCCAACGCACCATATAGCGTTCTTTATATGCATATTCATGCGACATATAGGTATTCATCCAGTTCGCATTACCAAATCCACCACGGATCTGGCGCAACAAATTGCTTCCGCCCGTTACATTCACGTAATTATCGTTTGCCGTATTAAACGCCAAACCATAATCATACTCCGCATTGCGCTGCTGTACCCGGAAACCAACGCGGTTGCTTAACCGATGGTCTGTCCCGAAGGTATTGTTAGCACTAAAGTAGGTCTCATTAAATAATCCAAACAACTTCCGGTTCTGGACACCCGCTTCATTCCGTATCTCCGCCGTCGGTTGATCTTCGGAAAACACGCCCAGCTCCGGTAAGAAAAAATTCTCCCGGCCTTTATCGTATACCAATCCGGCGATCGTACGCAAGGCATAACGCTCATTAAATTGATAGTTGAAATGCAAATTCCCCACAAAACGGTAACTCTGGTTCTGTCCTATCGTGTTCTCACTAACCAACACCGCCGGATTACTCTGATTAAAGACATCCACATCGGCAAATACCGGCGACATGTTGCCCTGTTCATCAAAACCATAAGGTGCCAGAAACGGTGATTTCACGAGTGCCTGATATAGCGGACTGGAATACGAATCCACTCCTTGGTTTCGAATATGATGTCGATTGTAGGAAAAAGAGAGGTTGCTCTGCATTGTAAATTTTTCTGATAAGGTAAGATCCCCATTCAGGCGCATGTTATAGCGGGTTAGGTCGTCATACTGCAAGACTCCCCGATCATTCGTATAACCGGCCGACAACGCATACTGCGCAATATTATCTCCCCCCGCTACTTTCAGATAATAGTTTTGGTTGATACTATGATCCATGACCTCCGATTGCCAGTCGGTTTCATTCATATAGCTATAGCGCTCGGTATTTTCGGCATCCAGTTTATAATATGGTAACCGCGCAATAGAATCAGCTCCCAACCCCTGTGTACTCAACAATTCCGACAAGTAGTTTCGATATCCCCTGCTGTCCATCACCGGTAGGTTTTTCGGCTTGTTGTTGAAACCAGTCGTCGCCAGAAAATCAATCCGTGTCGCCAGCTCTTTCGCACGGGCAGTAGTAATAAAGATGACCCCATTACTCCCTTTGGCACCATATAGTGCCGATCCATCTTTTAATACCGTGATGTTATCAATGTCTTTCACATCGATATTGGCCAGACCGGATTCACGGTAATTGGCGAGTAGCTCGGCACTATAATCCTCATCATCGTAGAGCACACCATCTACCACCAAAAGCGGTTTGGATGTACCATAAAACGAATTGATCCCGCGAAGGCTTAGATTTGCACCGGTGTTGGTTGTCCCCGAATTACGCACCACATTCAAACCGGCAATTTTCCCTTGCAGGAACTGCGCCGTATTATCATTGGAAGTCGTTTTCCAACGGTATTTCCCTAAATCCACCGTCTGCACCGCCGCAACCTGCGACAGCACACTTTGTTTTTCATTAAACAAGACTGCTTCCTGGCGAATAGGGTTGTAGTCTTCTTCGTATAACCAGATCTCCAGATTGGATTCTCCGGTCTTCGCAAATACGATTTTCTCTTGATAACCCGGTGCATTGATGGTTATTTTAGCCGTCGGCGAAGGCAGTTTGAGGGAGAACGTTCCATCATCTTCTGTAATGGCTGCCGAGAAACCAACCACCTGCACGTTGGCTCCTATTACCGGTGCCCCGCTATCTGCCACCCGGACGGTTCCCGAAATCGTCAATTCCTGAACAGCCCCCGCTGCTATCTCCAGTTTTACGGATGGCGTGACCGATCGTGCCTGCAACGACCCGACCGACATGCAGGTGGCTAATGCCGCACCTCCGATAAATAGTTTATATTTCAATTGCATCATCTAATTGGTTTAGTTGGTTTTTTGTTTCGGTACAAAGCGCAGATAGTCCAGTACCAGTGTATTGTTGCCTGCTGTCGTAGTTGCAGCTGATTGCAATACCGGAACAATCCGGTTGTAGTCTGCCAGATTAAACTCTCCGAGGTAAACCTCATCGTAGCTATTCCGTTCTACATTGGTATATGGAAACACATAAATTCGCTCTCTGACTTCTACATCAGGATCCTCTTCGCTCGGACGCGTATCAAATTCAAAAATACCGACCTGCTGCTGGAATACATTGGTCTGTACATCGTTCAGCGCTCGCCAATATACATCGTAGGTTGTACTGTACATCCGAGGGGTCCGATATACGATCTGCAGACTAGAAACACCGTGATTTTGCACCATAATATCCTTAAAAAACTCGCCGTAAGGGTCTTTCCGTATCCGGTGGAAGGTACTCGCGGTAACAGATTCGGAAAAGCCCCAAGGCTCTTCTCCTTGCACATAGGTATCTATTAGCTTATTGACAACGGGCAGCGTTGATCTATCTAACACATGCACCCAACCGTTGCTTAACCGCACAGACTGGCTGATAGCCGATTTATCTACCGGAAACGACACATTCGATGCACTCAGTAGCATAGCTGGTAAATTGTCTTTGCTATATGCCTGTTTAAAAAGCATATCTTTTACTATTTCGTATTGACCAATGGCATAGGAGGAATCGGCATGGTTACGGTAGTTTACATAGGGTAAAAACTGCGCTACCTCTGCTGTAAAATCTTCATCCTTCAATATAAAATAGGTAAAATGCTGGTTTTCATTCCGCACATCACCCACTTCCCGCAGGAATTCGTTGTTTAAGTAGTAGTCTTCGGGATCTTCAACTACGGCCGTATCATAAAGGTTGTATTCATTGAGACTGAGAATAAACGCATTCTGCAGCTCATCGCTATGTGCATTCATATATTCCCATAGGCTTTGTCTCGGCGTCAATACGTCTGTAATGATGTGATACATTCCATCAGCTCCCGCCTGGTTCGACTTGCTAAAGGCTGCCCCATCGATTTCGCTGTTTACGAAATCCAAGGTCTTCCCACTAAGCATCGTTAGGCGAACAGTATCCGCGGAGGCATTCAAACGATGGGTGGATACGGCAATATGATTTTTCACAAAATTTACCCGAGTTTCCGGATCATCGGGCAACCCGGCCAATGCAGCCTGCATCCGGCTATTTTCCGGAACAAAAACCGTATACGCATTATTCCCATCCAATATTTCGTCTACGCCCGAAGTGCGTAGCAACTTCATAAACTCGCTGGCCTCAGATTCTTGGTCCAAACGTTCCAACAGCGGTTCGTTCGTCAGTCCCTCGTTATCCCGCGCATGTTCATCCCAGGGGTCTGAGCAACCAACTTGCAGTAATAGGATACAGATCAATCCTATCAAAGGTGTTAATATATGGTGTTTTTTCATCATTTTTTCATTTATCTCTCAACTCGATCATAAAATGCATTTTGCTCCGATCTAAAACAGTATCAATTACGAGATTATGGAATGTCTAATTCGGATAATATGTCGGAAAAACATAAAAACTAAAATTTGGGTCATATCGAAATAATGCGCCTACATGTGCATAAAACGGCTTCGGCTCCGTATAATTCAAATAGACACTACCTGAAAATTTTTTTGAACCCGTATAAGGATACGGTGTATATAATACGTCCCACCAAGCTGATTCAGTGTGAGGTTCGTCAAGCTCCGCATGTATCGAAAACTCATCGACTTCTTCCCAAAAAGCAAGGTTTACTGTAACTTCATACGTCAATGTATGACCATCAGAGAGTAATTCATATTTTCCAGAAAATTTACCATCTCCAGAGTCAAAAGTCAATTTATTATCGTCATAATAGGTTACATAATTAGAGCCTACATTTTCCCACCATTCAATACGTTGTCCAAAGCTAATGTTACATAATAGTATTATGGATGCTATTATTAAAGTTATTCTTTTCATAATATAAATATTTTAAAATTTGTCACTGTATCTTATTCTTTTTACGGGTAAACAGCATTGCCTTGCGTATCAAACTGCGGATAAAGTTGTTCTTGGTCTATCGGGATAAACTGAATAAAATCTAACCAAAACTGAGCGTTTACATTAGTATTTGTTTCAAAACGTAAAGTATGTCTATCGGTAACATCAATATCCACAATACCCACCATTTTACAATTGTAATTATTGACGCCCGAAAGGTTGCCGGCAACATGCTTTTTATAACCTAATGCTTCTAACTCTCGATCAGGCAATGTACGTATCCGATATTCTCCAAGATTGAGCGAGCGCGATAATTTTACACCATTAAGATAGGTATCAACAGTATTGCCTCCATTTTGACGCCACCCAACCCAAACTTTATATCTGCCCCGCACAATAACTGGGGTCTTAAACTCGACCCATGGAATAACCGCAGTTCTTAACGTAATCTGTAATCTATCACCGTTCACAGCCCCTTGCATATTTGAGGCAGTCGAAAGCAGATAAGCTATCGTGGCGTTATCTGCACCACCCCATGTCACGTCACGAAGAAAACCTTTCGACATAACCAAATCACTTCTCCCGTAAGCGCCCGCTACCCGAATTTCAGGTTGATCCGCTGGATCCCAATCCACGCGAAAAGGTGAACGTTGCTTGATATAGATATCGTCTTTAATATAATGCAACACACCATTAACGGTCGTATTGTCGCTGGCTTCCCGGTCTACTTCCGCACCTTCCTCCAATTCGCCAAGCCATTCTTCTTCGTTCAATAGGATCTTCTCCCGATCCACTTTGACCAAGAGTACCTCCCTCGGAACCTGTGTGGTATGCGAACTGGAAAATGCTAAATCGGATACGTATTTCAAATCCGGCAACACATGGTACGCAATATGCATATACAAGCTATCCTCCGGATTTGTTGGATTTCCGGTGTGGTTGTATTTGTCAACTAAATCTTGTATCGTGTTGAAACCCCGTTGGGCAAAAGCCGTATTGCTCACGGCGAGTACCGAGAAAAACTGTTCCGCT
Organism: Sphingobacterium corticibacterium; assembly: GCF_004208525.1. Taxonomy (GTDB): domain Bacteria; phylum Bacteroidota; class Bacteroidia; order Sphingobacteriales; family Sphingobacteriaceae; genus Sphingobacterium; species Sphingobacterium corticibacterium. Next base: position 656,350 of record NZ_SGIT01000002.1, read on the forward strand.
ACCCGTTGATTGAGCAAGGCATCCAAACCGGTCAGGTGCAAGGCTTCAGCAAAAAGACTGAGGTTCGGGTCGGCTTCAATTTCCTCCATCACCGTGTTCGTGACTTTCGTAAACACCTTATCGACGCCGTGTACCACACCATTGCCCGTGCGGACATTCGGCATAATAATTTTCGATTCCTTGTTGAGGACGAAATAGGACTCCCCATCTATATTTTGCACCGCCGTGGTGATAAACATCCCGAACACAGAGTTGCGTTGAATCTTGCCATCCCGAAACTGTCCTGTAGATACAGTGTCCTGTATAATATGGAGGTTAACCAGATCTTTCACATCGCTTTTCGAGAGATCACCCACGCTACCCTTTCCCTCGCTTTGCAAAAAAGCTTGCATCGCGTTGTTGTTCGGTGCGAATACTGTATACGTTCCCCAAGCATCCAGATAAGAAGCTGCCCCAGCCTGTACAATCGCTTCGGCAAAGAGGCTGTAATCCTCCTGCGCCGCGAGGAAACTGTTGATATTCGGGCTGGTATCCGTTGTTTCCGTGAAATTTTCCTTTGTACAGGAAAATAGCAACATAAAAAGCCCCGTCCATACGCATAGACTGATGCTCGATTTTAATATTTTCTTCATCTTCATCGTTCTCCTATCGTTAATTTCCATAAAAAGGGTTCTGTTCCAATACCCCGCCACTACGTTGCATTTCGATATAATAAATCGGCAGGTAATGGCTATTGACATCCCTGTATTTCGCCAGCATGGACTGTTGTCGATCGGGAGGCGCAAAACCAACGATCATACTGGTGATCAAATCGATCCGCTCGTAGTTATTCCGACCGGCATTCCGCAATACATCAAACCAGCGTTTTCCTTCGTACGCAAATTCCCGGGCACGCTCCTCCACGATAAAGGTCGTGATCCCCTGCTGATCATCGGCTCCCGGATTCAAATCTGTTCCTTGCATTGCATTTCCACGCTCGCGGATCATATAAATCAAGTCTAAAGCCTCCTGTCCGCGGTTCAGGCCATTCAGCGCCTCTGCTTTCATCAGCAGCACATCCGCATAACGATACACCATCCAATGCGTATAGGATTCTTCCAACGATTTAGTCTGCGTCCGGTTTAGGCCATGATACTTGTAAATCATATTGGTCGCGGTAGACAGTGCACCCCGGTCGCCCCGCACATCAAAGTTTTCAGGATCAGCCGCATCAAATTGGAATAAAACTTCATACACATTTTGTCCTGCCGTATAAATGGCGTTCTGCCGAAACAACGCATAAAACGGATTTAGTTGCTGCCGGTCATATTGCAATTCAAAAATTCCTTCTATGGAATTGCCCTGACCGAAGAGTTCGCTCAACCACGTCGATGCATCGCCGGATACCAATTCAAATATCTCGGCATCAATAATCTTATCACAAACATCCGTTGCTTTTTGAAATTCGTCTTGCCACAGGTAGGTATCCGCCAGCAGTGCATTTACGGTATAACGGGTAATTTTTCCTTTATCTGCCGCCGTGTTTCCGAACGTTTCGCGCACCATTGGTTCAGCCCGGACTAAATCGGCTACGACCGCGTCCAACACGTTACGTTGCGGTGATTTAGCGATAGCCGCCAAATCCTCATCCGAGGCCGTATAGGTTAACTTAATCGGCACATCACCCCAGATACGTGCCAGATTCAGATACATCCAGGCTCGGATCGCTAAGGCTTCGCCTATATAAGCATCGAGATCTGCTTGTGTAAACGTCGGATCAAGCTCTTTAACGCCCGGAGCATTGTCGATCACGTTATTACAATAATTAATAATCCGATAAAAGGTTCCCCAATTGCTAAACGAGTTGGTCGGCAACATATCCGCAAATCGGTATTCGGTATACGGTTGAGGAGCGAATGTGCTCACCTCGACCATGTCGGTACGGATCTCGCCGTGCATAAACAACTCTTGCGTCAAGGGGCTCGTAATTAAAGAGATATAAAGTCCATTGACCGCCGCACGCACCTGCTCTTTTGTTTGCCAGTAGTCTTCCGCCACCACGCCTTCCTGCGGTTTCAGATCCAGCCATTTGCTACAGGAACCCAAGCTTAGGAGCGCGAATGCCAGTGCCGGAATTGCTAGTTTTTTTGATAATATATTCATCATAACATCTTCTTCTAGGTTAAAAACTTGTCGATAAACCGAATGTAAAGCGCATCGTCGGTGGCGTACGCGAGTTATCACGTGCCAATCCAAAAATGCCCTTCTCCATATTGACTTCCGGATCCTGCCCCAAATAGCGCGTCCAGGTATAGAAATTTTCGCCCGTTACATATAGGCGCAGATTACTCATGCCTATACGATCAATCAAGCTTCCGCGGTTAAAGGTATAACTGACCGTCGCCGAGCGGAACCGGAGGAATGAAGCGTCTTCGACATAGCGGTCAGATCCCAACCAATTATACCCCATACCCATCAATGCCCGTGGTATATCCGTGACATCGCCTTCTTTCCGCCAACGGCGCAATACAGCTGTGGATTGGTTATCGTAATTTGTCATCTTTGTCGTGTGCATCAATGCATCGTTGATGGCTTCGTATCCTAAACGGAAGTTAAAAAACAGGTTAATCCGTAAGCTGTTCTTAATGGTAATCGACGGACCGAATCCTCCTGTAAATTTGGGATTGGAATTACCGAGGTATACAATATCCCGTTCATCAATACTTCCGTCATGGTTAATATCCGCATATTTCGCATCGCCTGGTTGGAATACATAATCGGTATAGGGGTAGTTAAACCGCATATACACGGGTTCGCCATCCGGTCCATATATCGATTGGCCATTCACATCCTTTGCGATGGTTTCGTCCAACGTGGAATACACGCCTTCATATCGGTAGCCGTAAAAAGAACCAATAGGATTATTAATCCGTAGATACCGCTTGTAATCACCGTTATTCGTACCTGTACCCGCTTCGTTCACAAAAAACTCCGGCACTTCGCGCACCACGTTCAGGTTTCGTGCAATATTGAATGCAAAGTCCACCATCAAATCTTTGGTACGATACGGTGTCGCGTTCAAGTTCAATTCCCAACCCTGATTGTCCATCACACCGTAGTTCAGCCAAATACTTTCAAATCCCGAGGTGTTGGGTACGCCAAGGTTGTCGAACAACATATCGGTGGTACGGTTCCGGTAGAATTCCATATCCAGGCGAAAACGTCGCTTCCACATTTCCAGATTCAATCCTACATTGGCCCCTTTCACACGTTCGAATTTGAGGTTCCGATACGCCATATTTGCGGGAACCGTACCCGCTTCGCCTAGATATGTTTGGTCGTAACTGATGATATTGCTGTAAAAGAGGTAATCATTACGGGGTGCTTTTCCGGAATGTCCGTAACTTGCGCGGAAACTCAGCTCATCGATAAAAGGTAAGTTCTCCATAAAGCGTTCGCCGGAAACACGCCATCGTGTAGAAATCGACGGAAAATAACCATAACGGTAGTTGGCTCCGAATTTAGAGTTTCCATCCCCACGCACACCCACGTTGACGATATAGCGGTCTAAGAATTTGTATTGCGTACTGAAGACGGCTCCAATGGATCGAGATTGACCTTCTCCCCCTCGCAAAGATAATTCGTTATTTTGCGTCCGGCCCGGATTGGACGGATCGGTCAGCAAGATTGAAGCTGTATTCGAAATCATCGATTCATAGCTCAACCCACGGAAATCGTCCGTTTGCCAGGAGAACAACATCTGTAGGTCATGCTTCATTTTATCGCCCAGATTTGGCGTATAAATTAAGTTTGATTTGGTCTGTATCCGAAAATCGTCGCGATCAGATTCTCCTGCACGATTCACCACCGTTTCCGTATAAGGCCTACCCGTAGCTAGCTGCGGTAAAAAATTATTTACGCGTGTATTATTCATATCGAACATCACGCTAAAATCAGAAAACAAGATTCCCTTAATCAGCTCATAACGCAGATTAAAAGTCGGCGTAATCCGTTCACCCATGTGTTTATTATAGGCATAGTCTGCCATAGCCGCCGGATTATACGTACCTGGATACGCGCCTTGAATATTCCGGTCGGGCGAAAAGTAAACCGGCATGAGGTTGCCATAGGGATCATACTCATACAAACTCATGTTCGGCATTTTAACATAGGCAGCACCCCGGATATTATCTTGATCATCCTTGGAATTGACATAGTTCCGGTCGGTTACCGTATGGGTATAAGCAATATCCGTACGGAATTTAATACGTTCGGAGATATCATAATCGAGATTCAAGCGGGCAGATATACGATTTAAGCCAGAACCAACCGTTACCCCACGCTGGCCTAAATAAGCGACCGAAGAATAATAGCGTGCTTTCTCTCCACCACCTTGTATAGAGAAGGTATGATCATTGGACAAGCCCGTCTGATTAATGGCTTTAATCCAGTCGGTGTTCTGGCTATAATTATTATAATAATAGACATCCCCCGGATCGTATTGAAACTCTTTACTCGCCAACGTGTTCAACGGTAGCCCCGTCCGGTTCATGTACATTTCAGGGATGAGTGATGAGTATTGGTCACCACTCAGTAACGGAATAGCACTGGGTACCGTTGACATCGCACCTCGGAAAGAATAACCAATTCGCGGCTTTGACATGGTTCCACGCTTTGTGGTGATGAGCAGGACACCATTGGATCCTCGGGATCCCCACATAGCCGTTGCCGCGGCATCCTTTAATACCGATATCGTTTCTATATCCGCCGGAGCGACATTCAGTAACTGCGCATAGGCATCTTCATCTGCTGCCCCAAAGTTAAAATCACCGGGCACCTCCGTTTCGTAGGGCATTCCGTCGACCACGATCAACGGTTCCGCACTACCACTCAGCGATGAGGTTCCGCGTATACGAATCGACATTCCCGACCCGGGATCGCCGGAATTGGCGGCGATATCAACACCCGGCAAACGTCCCTGCAAAGCTTCATCGATGGAACTGGATTGCATTTCCTGCAACACGCTCGCATTAATGGTAGCCGTTGCTGTCGTTAAATCACGAGCAGAAATATTTAATAAGCCTGTGTTGGGCTGTGTTCCACCTACGCCAGTGATAACCACTTCTTCGATTTGACTATCACTCGTGCTCAACTCCATGTTGATCTGATTTCTACTGTTGATACGCACCACCTGCGCATTATAGCTGATAAACGAGAAATTCAATCGATTCAATGCGGTGGTAACCGCTAAGGCATAGTTACCTTCTATATCTGTTGTTGTCGCAGCCACCGTACGGTTGTCGGCACTCAATTCAGACACCGTAACACCCGCCAACGGTTGTTTGGATGTTGCATCAACCACTTTTCCACGCACAATATGTTGCGCGAAAGCCGTATGCCCTACACAGCACATCCAAAACAATAAAAGTGTAAAACTATAGGTTAATTGTCTCATAATCTGGATTTAATTGTTGTAGTTTAAATATCCATTCAGTTCGTGCAACACAATACGGTCGCTCAGGTATAGATCAGGCGTATAAACTGTGGGTATCGTTCGCCCTTTTCTATCCACAAAACGCAAATTCCCGACCGCATTGGACACATTGACTGTCAACGCTTCATCGTTTTCATCTTTCATCAAGGTGATGGCCGATAAGATGTCCTGATTACCGTTGGCAGCGATGTTAACATTCGTTAGGATATGATATTTAATAAAACTTTCGATCTGGAATTTGCCCACGATATCGCCCGTCAATGGATCGGCAGGCAAGACCCCATCGTCGATTGCTTGCTGTATCGCTTCATTATTGGGCATCAACAAAGTATACGAACTTCCGCCCGCCACTCCGGTGATCACCCGGTCGTTGGCAATATACAGCGGTGACCTTAATACATACTCCCAAAAACGGCTAACATTTGGATTCTCTGTTGCTATACGTGCCATCGCTTCCCCTGCCGTTTCACTAGAGAACTCTAAAAGATTGTTCACATAATAGACACGCCCGTTGTTGCCGAATTTCGCTGTCCCGACAATCTGTACCGGTTCCTGCAAGCGTTCGTTACCGGCAGCATAAATATTACCGTTATTCCATTTGATGAATTCTCCCGGCAATGCGCGATCACCTGTTTGGACAAAGCCTCGCGTGTTGCCAACATTCGCTAACTCATCATTTGGCGTTTCCACAATATGGCTATATAACAAACGCGCGAGCCGTGTCTGTGTTTGACCATGTCCTATTGTGTTCCCGTTACGATCTATCCACGACCATTCATTTAACCGTTCATTATAGGAATAACCCAAGCTATTAAGTAAGCTATTGGAAAACAAAAACAACGTGAAATTCGTACCCGGATTAATCACTAAACGTTTGTGTTCACGTTCCAACAGCATGAGCATCAACGAATAATCCGGATCTAAAATTACGTGCTTATATACCGTATTGAACAAATCGGATTCCTGTATTTTGTTTGTACCATAAAAGAAACCATTACTCAATATCTGTTTGTCTGTTACATCCGTTTTCGTAAAGCGGGCAGGTTCTTCATGTAGGTTGGTTTTTGTCTCGAACTGGCTGGGCCATACCGCACTCTGCCATAACATCGTATTGACCAGGTCTGCCATGACGCTTTTGGGCACCCGATTTAACGTTTTGTAATGCTCCAAAAATACAGTTCGTATCCAAGGTTCTATGACATCATTGGTTGGAATAAACATGCTGTAACCATCCTGCTGTCCATCGTTATCTGCTTCTTTGAGAAAATTCTCATTGTTTGGTGAAAAAGCTAGTAACGGATCGTATACCTTGATATATACCTCTTCTACCTGCCCAGTACGGTATTCATAGGTCTTGCTCGCCGCTGCACTGTACTCGTATGTCACGAAAAACTGGTTTAAGATCGAATCCCGGAAAAAGCTATACGCATCATGCTCCTTTAGGTATTGATCCAAACTCGGACGCGGTAATGTCACGACGTCCACCTCATGTATCACCCCATTCTCGGCGATGATATCGGCTTTTGCCACAGCTCCCCCCATAAAGAAGAAGTTTGATGCCGCTAAAGAGGGGTAAAAGAATTGGTAATCATCCACAGAAAGACTGTTAAACTGCCGGTACTTCTCGTGGAAATAGGTAACATATTTATTATTGTTATCACCATCCACATAATACGGTGTTCCAAAGTTAACCGTCATGTTGTTCCGGTTTGAAGCACCTACAACGATCTCCCTTTCTACACCATTCATTTTCACTTTCTCTTTGCGAAAGCCATCGTAATAGGCCGTACGCCTCCGGAATCCCAGGCCTTCCTCCCAGCCTAAACTAGATTGGTAATCCGAAATACGATTGGTTTGGAAAGCATTATACACCAAGGCATAGCGCACGACTTGCTCCGCAATAGCATCCGGCACCTGATCGACATTCGCATAATTATGCTCCTGCAGAAATTTGTTGACCGCATCATCATTAGGTGCAAACAATGTCCAATACCCCGCTTGGTTGAGGGTTTCCATATAACCCGCCTTTTCGATTAACCGGCGGAACTGGGAAAATCTCCCTTCCTCTTCCAGACGGGTATATATGGGTGACTCTAGATCATCTGGGCGGCTGTAATAGTCATCGAAAGCTTCTTTCCGACAGCTCAGGCAGAATGCTGTTAACAGTCCCAATAACAAGGTTAATTTGTAAAAACGCATACCATAGTTTTATAGGTTTATCAAAATTTAAGTATTACTATTTTTCTTTCGTTAGTCAAGTTTTTTCCAGTTTGATAAATTATCGGTGTATACCATTCCTAGGCGGAAAGCATAGTTCCATCTACCATCATCTCACAGCGTCGACTAAATTCTATTTACTTATTCGGTTTTTTTGTATAGTTTTTTTTACTTCTTCTCAATTACTGTTTATCGTTAGTTTTTATGGTTATTTAATTATTTATATCAAATATATTACGAAGTCTTTGGAGCGGCAACCTGTGGCATCCTGCGCCCGATATTAATAAACCCATACAGATGTTGTCTGTGCATAAGCACTTAGACCCGCAAACCAACATACGATTCCTAATACAACCTGCATTTTCATCACTAACATCTTTTAATTATAACTCACTTCATCCTATTTTTTATTATCTCTCAGCGCTTTAATTACACTTTATTTTAAACTTATACCAAATTCACCAATAAACGGTTCGCCCGTATCAGTCAAAAGCAGGGGGAAAGAATCATCCGGTTTACGTCCTTTTTCAGGTTTACTAAGCACTTCCGACAGTATGTTTATTACATCCGGACTAGCAGCATTGTGCCCCATATAACCAACGTGCGAAATATGCACACCGCCTACACTACCCGAACGTTCTATCCAACGAGTAGCCTTTTTCCCAATAACATCAGCACTACCAGTTTCACCACCCCATACACCAAGAATCGGTGCAGAACGCTTATTCGGATAAGCGTTCCAAGGACCTAATCCGAGCCAGCGGATGTTATTCATTTCCGGCATTGTTTTCAACGACATTCCCACTATAGGAAGACTCGGGGCAAACACTTTCGGCAAAATTTCATAACGAACATTCAATCTTCCGTCCGTCGATATCGTGTATTGATAATCGGTGGTAAAGCTTGTCGTATCGTTCACTATATATTCAACTTTTGCGTCTATAGTGACCTTGTCGGCTTCCTCGCTGATATTCCAAGATTTCACCGACGGTGTGTTACGATTCATGTCCGGTATATAGCGTATCAATTTGTTACCGATAACACTTGCGGCACCGTGATCGGGCTTCTCCCATAAGGTGGGAGTCAATTCTGTAATCAACAAATTATGATGTAGCGCAGCAGACACAAGATGACCTGTCATCGGGTTGAATACATAACGTACGTTACCCACGTCTACGGTTGTCATTTCGTCTTTCGTCAACACGATATGTTCTTTCCCATCAAGCAGATTATCGGGAATATTCAACGGACAGAGCTCCACAGCTTTACGTGTGATTTCCTGTCCGTCAGCTCCCGTGAAAATAAACCATGCATAATACGTCTTACCCTGGGTAACACGTTTGATTTCTTTAATCGGTAGATCGAATACCCCTTCAGCATGAGGTTTTCCGTTGATTGTACTGGTACCGCTCGCTAACGTTTTATCGTCCTCACGGAGCGACCAGTCAATCTTAATATTATTCAAATCAGTGAAGTCAAAATCATTCTGAATCGGAATGCGCACAGTAGATTGACCGGGAGTGAATTCCATTTTATCCACGACAGGATAAACCTGCGCATAGACGGCTTTTACTTCCCAAAAATCTCGGGTTTTGTTTCGGTACGAATCCACAATTCCATCCCATCCGGCAGCATCAATCCGCATATATTTATCATCACGAACAATATTGTCATATTTTTTGTCAGGTCTGATGGTAGGTGTTTTTATCCCTTGATCTGCCCACATCCATATTGCACCGCCTGCTCCAGCGGGATGCCTCGTCAGCGCTTTCCATCTCGCTTCCAATCCTCCGAAACCTTCTGTTCCATAAGCGTGGGTATACTCCGTAGTAATGATAGGACGATTGGCTTGAGCAGCAAACGTATCATATTCATGAGGTTGCCAGTAGTGTGCAGAAAGAATATCAATCTCCTCGGGAAGCCAAGATTCGTGCCTCCAAGGAATCAAAACGGGTCTCGTGGAATCGAGCGCTTTAAGAACTTTTATTGATGTGAGGTGAAAACTTGTCAACGGATCCTCATTGCCTACAGACCAATAAACGATTGATGGACTATTTATATCGCGTGTAATCGTTTCATAGGTACGTACGAGGGCTGCATCCATGTAAGATGGGCCCTCACGTAGATGACCGGCGCCTCCTAAGGATACTTCGCTTCCCACGTACATCCCCAATTCATCACATAACTCTATAAAACCTTTCGCATGCGTATAATGGGCCGTCCGCACGTAATTGATATTGGCTTCTTTCATCTTCATAATATCTTCGAGCCAATGTTCATGCCTCGTAGCGCGTCCAACATCGGGATGTTCGTCATGGCGATTCACCCCCCGAAGTTTAACTGTCTGTCCGTTAATGCGAAACACGCCGCCTTCTGTGGATATCTCTCTGAATCCGATCTTTTCCACACGCGAATGTATCGCCTGATCATTTTCCAAAAGTTCCGCTTTCAATGTGTAGAGATAGGGGGTTTCCGCTGTCCAGTGCTTAGGAGATTCTACGCGGAAAGTCAGACTGATGTCTCGTCCTGTGGACGTGTGTGCCGGAACCTCTATAGTCCGCGCGGCGACTGAATTCCCCTCTTTATCAGAAAGTGTCAAACGGAGATGATAGGGTTCGCCAGGTGTTGGATAATTACCTGGAATCGTTTGTTTATTTCTATCGTTTACCATGACACGAACTTTCAAATCCGCATCATCATAATTTTTATCAAAAACGGTTTGTGTCGTCACTTGATCGAGCCAGCGGTTGCTAGGCATTGCTTCCAGCGTTACGTCACGATAGATACCGGCAAGTGTCCAGTCATCGAACGTGTCGAATTTATATTCTCGACTTACTTGTCGCACGCGAACGGCCAATACATTGGTACCTTTTTTTTTCAGCGCTCGACTGACGTCAAAAGCAAAAGATGTGTAGCCGCTATTGTGCTGTCCAAGATGCGTCCCGTTCAACCAGACCTCGGCTGAGGACCATACGCCTCCAAAGTGGAGCAGTACGCGTTTTTTATTCCAATCCGCTGGTATTTCAAATTCGCGAAGATAAAAACCTTCCGAACCTTTATCGTCGGGGTATCCTCGATACACGGGCTCTTCAAAGCCGAGAATTTCCCAGTTAGAAGGTACTGGAACCGATTGAAGCTTATTGCTTTTAAATCCCGGAACATAAAATTCCGAGAGACCTTCTGCCTCCTTATCGGTTTGGGCTAGGGCAAATCGCCATGTTCCGTTTAGGTTAATATTATTCTGCGCATAAACACAAAAGGTTGAATTTGCTATTAGCAATAGCAACAAAAGAAAAATACGTGTAGACATAAAATACTATAGGTTTATTTTTTATAATTTGATTCTATGATACCGAAATCCTAATCGGCATCATAGATGGCCTTAAATTCCATATGAACCCTATTGGTCGTAACTATGATAAAAAGGTTGAAATGCTTTCGTTATTTTTTTATTATCTCCAAAAAGATCATTTAAAACCGAAGGCCATGTTGTCGTGGAAAATGGAACAATGGTAAACATTCCCTTTATACCATCACTTTCTTTAAATGAATATAAATCTTGAGGCCATTCGTATTTATTAAACACACTGGATACATGCGCGTTATGGCTAACAACAATTCCTTTTTCAGTTCGCTCCACAGCTATATTGGCTTTATTGGCAATCAACGCAAAGCCATTTCCATGTACGTCTGTAAACACGGCACATTCGACATCCTGGCGGTTGCCCGCAAAATAAAGATCGTTACTATTCAAATGATAAACGCCAAATTCACTTAACCTATCCTTACCCGGATACGCCGCATAAGGTCCTTTTCCTATCCATTTAAATTCTGTAAACGAAGAGGGAATTACAAATGACAAACCCGTTTCCACCGCTTCTTCCTGACCCTTTGGCAATAAATTGTAATGAACATTAATGTATCCTCTATCAGAAAAATCATAGGTAATTTCTCCAGAAATCGCCCTATTTTCCATAGAATCCGGTTGATAAGTATAATTAACACGTAACTGTTCAGCATCGTGTCGTATCACCTTCACTTTCGGATCTGTCAATAAAAATGGATTCCATAATGTGTGTCGGATTTTAGATCTTCGAGATGTTGTTGTAGCATCCTGAGCCATGGATGGCTTACGCCCCACGCGTGCAAACATGCCGTCTGCGATCAGCAAAACTCCATTTCCATTCTTTAGTTGTGTTATTCCAGATTGTTCTTCAAATTCGAATTGGTAATCGTTTGATTCAACGGCATTCGCTTTAAGGATGGGCTTTGCATTTGGTGATCCAATCTTGTCGATCAAATCGACTGTACTTTTTTGTTGATACAGTGGATATGTTTTTTCATAAACTTGAAAATGTTCTTTATCTTCTACAGTTAATCTTAAATAATAAAATAATGCCGCAGGAGTTTCTGGTAAAGTTGTATTAATCGACGCTGTAATCGTTTCATGTGGGTTTCCTTTTAGAGGCACAATTCCTGAATTGATAATGGTTGTATCCGCGTAGAGTTCCCATTTAAATTTCACAGCTGCTAAATCTGTAAAATCATAACGGTTTTGTATTTTTATTTCAAAATTTTGGTTCCCACCTCTAAAGTATAATGTATCATCTAGTGCCTTTACGGGCGTATAAATTTTCCGCATCTGAAAAAAATCGGTCTGCGGTGTTCTATCTGCATAAACAATTCCGTCTGTTCCCTGATTTCCTCCAGTATCATATATCGTATTTTCATCTGTCCATACATAGATAGTAGACTCCCCTTTCGATATTTTATTTTGGGATTTTCTCAAAATTCCTTGATCAAAAAGCTTCCAAACAGCTCCTCCCGCCAATTTAGGTTCTATATACATCACTTCATAAATTTCCTCCGCCATTCCGAAATCCAGCCCCAGTGCGTGTGCATATTCGCTAGCGATCAGTGGTTGTTCAATTGTTTTTGCAAATTCTTTTATTTCAGATGGCTGCGGATAATGAAAATCAAGCATATCAATTGAATCAGGCAAGGCTTCCATCATATTTTTAAATACTGTTGGTGTTTGGGGGAAACAATACGGTCTCGTATCATCTAGCGATTTCACATATCTGCCGGTAATCAATCCAATTTCCGTCACGGGATTCTCATTACCAACACTCCAGATAATAACTGATGGTCTATTTTTATCTCGCCAAATAGTCGCTTTTGCTCTTGTCTTCAAGATCGGCAGATAACTCGTGTCGGTCAGCAATTCATCTCCGTATCCATAAGGTATCTCATTCATCACATAAAAACCCAGTGAATCGCATAATTCCAATAACCTAGGTTGTGGCGGATAATGTGCCGTGCGAATAAAATTAATGTTTCCTTTACGCATCAATTCTAAATCTTTTTTCATCTCCGACTCTGTTATCGCACGCCCGTTACTAGGCGTAAGATTATGATGATTGATTCCTTTTAATTTAATCGGGCTGCCATTCAATTTAAGAACACCGTTTGTCCAAGTTACTTCTCTTATGCCAATTCGTTCCGTATATTTCTGTAGAACGGCGTCATTATCCTTTAATAACAAACGGAGTGTGTAGAGATAGGGTGTTTCAGCAGTCCACAGTTTTGGATTTTCTACTTTTAATACACCGTTAACATATACGATATTAGATTTATTTTTTAACCCCTCGGGGGTTAAGATAAATTTTTCAATGACCGTTCCCGAAGCATCTAGTAATTCTCCTTGGATATTTAATTTTTTTGAAAATTTCACGTTTGAGATTTTCTCAATCTTAGCCGATATATCGATATTACTACTAGCCGGATTGACGCGCGTCTTAATAACTAAATCCTCTATATGCACAGGAGAAAGGGTAAATAACGTCACATCCCTATAAATTCCAGAAAGAGACCAATCGTCGTTCGTATCAAACTCCCAACCCTTAGGCTGTGTGATTACCTTCACCGCCAATGTATTTTCACCTCCTATATTCACATAAGGCGATATATCAAATGTCTGTAGATTAAAGGCACTCGCAAACTCACCTACATACTTTCCATTAACCCAAACCGTGTATCCGGTTTGGACACCACCGAACGCAATATAAATAGAATTGCCTTTCCAGTGCGTCGGGACATCAAATTGAGTTCGATAAAGACCTGTACCATTCTTGAGTTTTTTACCATATGTTGGTTCAGCAAAACCTTGTAGCTCCCAGTTGCTTGGAACATTAATTTTTGACCATGAATCGACATCATAATCCGGCTTGTAGAATAGCGAATCATCCGCTATGTCAGCGGAGGGAATATATTTGAAATACCACTTTCCATTCAAAGACTGCTTCGCGTCTTCTTCTGAAGGTATAAGTGTCTGCGCAAATAAACCACGAGAAAATGATGAACAAATAAAAATAATGAGTAACGAAATTTTCAATTTCATATCTGAATAACTTAACTAGGTAATATAATATGTTTTCTGTCTTCTAAGATAGTTTGGTCATATGGAATCGAACGAATCCAAGAGTGTCCAAAGTATATCCAATCTCATGGACAACACAAAACCCTTAAATACAACACATTAAATAAAACAGAATAGTTATTAGGTTTATATTTGGCAGGAAAAAATGTGAAAAAACTGTAGATAAAAAGAACTTCTTGATTCCTCCGTTAAAACTGGAAATACGTTTCGCCCTCTAGTGATTGTAAAGTGCATTTTTTTAAATAGCCATTCCCTTCAAATTCCATAAAAAGTCCTCTGAGCATACCAAGGGATTTTTCATATGTATCTTCAAAAATCTGTCGATCATTCACAAATAAGGTTACCCGTTTATCCTCATTTATCAACTTTACGGTATTCCAATTTTGCGTCTGGATTACAAATTCAGACAAGTTTGTCTTACTGCCTTCAAATACTTTTTCTCCCACTATATTTAGTACTCTAAAACTACAACCCGAATTAACAAATCTAAATCTGATGACTCCATCGGCACCAGTTATCTGAAACTGTGTACTATTACAATACAAACCTCCGTCCCTCGGTTTATTTTTAAAGGTCGTTTCAAACACAAAATTATCGGCCTCAGCATCTATATCCGTATAATTGCATATCCTTGTAAAAAAGGAGGTCGTGGTATCCAATCCCATTTTATGCATTTGCAAACTGGAGATATGGAATACACTATCTTTCGTTTTTTTTATAATGGGAAAAGCGTAATAGCGATCTGGCAATTCTCGTTGCCAATGGTATCCCAACGCTATCCAGCTGTTAGACGAGATGGAAACATCCTGGGAGGCCACCACCTTTTTTGATGCATATAACTTGGCGCGGAAAACATCCGGAAACAGGTAATTATGTGCTATCCGTTGACTCGTAGCCATATACTTCCTTGGGGATTTATCACCAAAATCAATAAAAACACTGTCTCTGGTGGAAGGAAGTGTCACCTCAAAAAAGACCGTTGCCGGCAGTTCTCCTTCCATTCCTATAATGGAGATTTTAGCTTGTGTTTCATCCGATGATTGCCAGAAATATCCAAAAGTAAAAACAGCAATCAGGATAATTACCAAACCAATAGATAATCTAACTACATTTAGTTTCAGAAATGGTTTTTGCACTGTAATTGGAGACTCATTTGAAAAGTTCATTTCTTCTGTCCCCTCATTACCATATGTTCTCAATGCGTCAATTGTTGCCCGTTGCGGAAAGTAATCTTCATCCACGTCGATCTTTCCAAAAATTCGTTTAAGTGTATTGGTACTTATGACAACGTTTGTAGAACGCCTTATTTCGCGACGCAAATCATCGTAATCACTGTGGCGCCACTCACTATAGCCCCCTCTATTAAAACGATATTCACATTTTTTAATAATAGCTATTAGTTCATCTCTCCTCATCAATGGAACATTTATTTGTAAATTTAACAAATAATTGCTGCGCGCAGACTTGATATTCTCGAAACTATAGATGCTAATCTTCTAACTCATGCCCCACATCCCCATCGATCGCATCGCCGGCAAACGCCAGACATTGCATCGCTGCCAAGCTCCATTGGGCAACCGCATTTGTAGACACCGGTGCCTCCTCCCGTTGGCTGAGTACTTCCGGAGGCCTAACAAGAACTACTGGTGGTATACCTAGTTTCATTCCCGCAGCACCGGCATAAAATTCCTTCCAAGCACGTTCCTTCAGTGCACGGTCTTTCAAAAACCAACCAGCATAGGCGGTAAGTTTGCTATGCCCCTGCCCTAGGTTGGGTGTTTTAAAGGTTTGATGAAGATGCTTTTTTTGCCAGGTTGCATCCGCATTATACCCCGCACAATATTGCAACCATGCTTTCGTAAATACTGGCACATCCAGCGAACCAATCAGTTCCGTACAGATTTCCGCCAAGCCAAACGCCGCACTGAGATGGGACACCCGAATATGCTGGTGCTTCACGCGTTCAAACATGCCGTTGTTCAAATCCATATTCGCCGAACTCGTAAAAAAACCATGAGGTTGGTTGCCAATGCTACGCATACTATTCAGCAAACGCTGTTTCACCTTTTCGTCACCCGTACGCTCCCATTCGGTAAACCAAGCGGATGCCAAAGCACCCCAATCTGTACCGAACGACATACTCACCTTGCTATCATCTTTGGCGGCTATTTGACCTACCTTGCGACCGGGCACAATTTGCTTGAGCGTATGTGCTGCTTCGATCTGTTCACGCATGAGGTCACCGATACGCTCATCAGCCGTGAGATAGTAAAGAAAACGTCGATTAATAACGGTGCTAATGCGCAGTTGCTTGGCACTGCATCCCCAATGCATAACATTATGTCGTGAACCCAAGGGAGAAAAACGTCCGATATGATGCACATCAACTTCGCCAGTGTGCCGTGTCATCGCCTCCGCCATGCGGAACACATCATGCCTACCTGAGCGCAGAAAATAATACCATAACCAAAGGTCCGTGGATAATTCAGAATTGTCCCATGCGTATCCACCTACATCATACCGCCATACGTGACGATCCTGATCATAATTATGCATCACATCACCATAGTTCCAAAACCCATACCATCGGTGTTGCTCAATTTGCTTTTTGTAATAATCGATATAAAATGCCAGCTGCGCTTCGATAGCTTTTTCGGCATTACTTTTAGGCGGACCAACAGTATATGCCCCACCAAACACGCCACTTTGCTGATAGTGGATGGGAGCGCACACCAGCAACGGCGGATCTTGGATATGTTTGGCCATGAGCGCGAGTTCTTCATGGGTTGGTGTACGGTCTACGATACAGATTTCAAGCTCGCTGGTTCGGGCTATTCCATAGGGTGTACCAAATCCGGGTTCGTAGTCCTCGTAAGTGATATCTAACCCCTCCAACTGCTTTTCGTAGGTATCTTGTCCCATGCCATCGTGGTAGAACCGGATATCCATGGCGGGAGCATCCGGTGCCCACATCCAGAGCGTGAGTTTAGCCGCATCGGTATGCGCGTGCCGAATGTCTATCTGTGCCGGAAAGCTTTGCCAAAAATTTCGAATACCAAATACAATCCCCCCATTAGCCCCACCGACATACCCACATCCAGCGGCACGTCGGCCGTGAGCGCAGGCCAACCATCCATGACCGGATGACGTTCGTTTACGGATTTCAAAACCATCTGGTGTAGATTGCGTGAGTGAATAGTCGCCAAAAGCAGGTATATAAGGTAAACCATTTGCCACACGGGAGTTGAATGTCGAAACCGGAGGAGCAGCCTTACCGGCAACCTGTGCATCACGAATTTCCTTTCCCGGATCGCGCCGTAAGCCCGTCAACCCCTTTACCGCCTCGCCAAACACCCCTCCATCCTCGGAACAGAATCGAATATGTCTGTCGTACAGGGCGTCTGTCATCGGCACCGTGAACTGCATCCCCAATCCATGGATGAAATCCTTGTATTCGTCTGCATCATACACTAACGTATGGACCATACGAATGGCAGCTGTATGGAGGTAACAATAAAATCGCACCGTAAACGGTAGCAGCTCACGCCCTGTATCCGAGTGGTGTATACCTGTTGTTTTGATGACCACGCGAACAGGCCCTTGATGCTCCACAACCGTCTCGTGGATTTCGCTCCGAAGTTCTTCGCTTAGCAGCGGTTCACCCATAGTCTGTTCCGGTAAGTTTTGCCACTGGAGTACCAATTGACCATCGGTAACGGTGGTTTGTTTACCTTGATGAATGGATCTGATTAAGATATTCCCCTTTTTGGAGAATACACATTGCATAGACCGCGTATCTACCTGAATTATATCGTCATCCTCCCTAACAGCAATTGCTTCATCTCCCGTATGGGATGAAGATCCTCCCTTACGCAAAACCAAGGCAGCTTTGCCATTTTCCTGATCCAATACAGCGGCGTGTGCCGACCATTTTACCGATCCGTCAGGCCACCGGGCCGTGACCCAATGTTGACTAGGTAGCGTGCCACCACCGGGGGCAACCAGTGTGAGCGCATTCGTTTCTTTCAGTTCTCCCTTACTCCACGGAACACCCCACGTCACACCTCGTGTTCTCTTGGGCGCATGTTCTCCCAACCAGTGTAAGTTTTTATCCTGTTGATATTGCCTATCCCCGGCGAATGCATGAAATGGGACTGAACCACTGAGAGGCAAGGTGGATGCCAATATGGCCGACTGCTTTAGAAAATGCCTTCTCGACTGCTGATAATGGTTTCTTTTTTGTGGGCTCATTACTGTTTTGGTATTTGTTTGTTATTTTTGTTCTATGAAATTTGTCTATACGATTCTCTTTCCTATTTGGGTAACCGTTATCCTCACAGCATGCCAAAGTCGTTCGACTAGCTCTGCTGAAACTGAGCTACTCTTCGAGGAGACCTTCGAAAATGGATTAGATAGTTCTCGGTGGGTAGTCGAGATTGAACCCAAACCAGACTCACGTGTTTACGTGGCTGACGGCAAACTTTGGCTGGATACTTATGGTGGAGTGACGGTATGGCTAAACTATCGGTTAGATGGGAATGTCGCCATTGAATACGATCGCACCGTGGTGATAGACACCGGTGCGAACGATCGGCTTTCAGACCTAAATCAGTTTTGGATGGCCACGGATCCAAAAAATGACAATTTGTTTTCCCGATCAGGTGTGTTTGAAAGCTATGATTCATTATCGTTATATTATGTGGGCATGGGCGGTAACACCAATACGACCACCCGTTTCCGAAAATATGAAGGCGATGGAACCAAACCCCTAATCTACGAACACGATAGCAGACTGGAATCCAACCGTACCTACCGTATCCGCACGGAAGTAATTAACGGCATCACCACTTTTTCGGTGGATGGTCAAGAGCTATTCCGTCATAGTGATCCGGATCCGTTAACATCAGGTTATTTCGGGTTTCGTTCTACGTATTCCCGCCAAGCGATTGACAACCTGCGCATCTATCAGCTCCATGATTAGCCCTCGGCATAATTCGCCGTAAAATTGCCATTATAAGTTTATTCTCTTACGAAGTTATCTTTTTGTCAAAACGGCAGCAACCTGTGGCGTCCTGCTTGGTAAAGTTCTTTTTAATTCCCATCCGGCTTCACATCACTGTTCTTAATACTCAGCGGCCATTCCCATAGCTGAGGTCTATCGGGTTTTATAGGATCGTAGTTTTTAAAGTCAATCATATGTTTGCGAATGTTTAAATGGTTGTCGATGATGCCTTGAAGCACCATCTTCGCAATTTGATAAGCGCCATACGTATTGAAGTGTGTATTGTCTTGCAGCGGTGCTGGTTGATCGGGAAATGTATTGGCAGCATAATGAACCAGTGCTTGCTTGGAGCCTTCCACCCCTAAGGTTTCATAGAATGTACGTGTCATTTTATTCAGATCGATCAAAGGGACCCTTAATTCCTGCGCAACCTTTCGGGCAGCATCGGGATAATCGCCTAATGTATATTGCAATGTACCGTTTGTATCAAAAGCGCGTCTAGCGGTAGAGGTTAAAATAACAGGCGTTCCGCCGACAGCACGAAATTCCTTAACAAACTGACGCATCCTTTCCGTATAGCCTTTATATGCACCTGCTTGCTCTCCTCTTTCTTTCTGATCGTTATGCCCGAATTCGATAAAAAGATAATCGCCGGGTTTGGCAACAGACAGAATTTTATCCAGCCGTTTGGAGGATAAAAATGAGCTTAATGCCAAACCGGATTCCGCATGGTTGGCTACGGCAATGTGTGCATCAAAAAATCGCGGAATCATCTGCCCCCACGATGCCCAAGGTTCGTGTTCTTGGTTCACGACAGTAGAGTTACCAGCTAGAAAAATGGTCGGCACATCATTTACCTGCTCCACGCGTATGTAGCTGATGTTGTTTGTATGCTGAAATTCTAAGGTAAGCTTATCATCCCAGTCTAATTTCTCCAATTCCCGTGGCTTTTTCAGGCTTACATATTCCCCCTCACGAATCCGTGCATCTTTTCTGTTGACGATAAAGCTTTTTTCTACGGTCTTATGCTGCCTAATCTCGACCTTCTCCAACTGTAAACGTCTCGATTCGGAGCGTACGGTACTCTTGAACGTGCTATCACGCAGACCTTGGTATCCAACGGTTACTTTATAGTTACCTTCGGGCACATCGACAGAGAAATAGAAGGGCTGTTTGCTAAACAAGGTATGGCTATCTTTCGATATGCTGACATGTTTTTCGGTACCATATTCAAATCCATACTGTCCGTTTTCCTCGTAAGGTTCAGCAGTTTGTATTACAGTGGAGCGATCGCTATATGCCTTGCCAAAACTGAATTCACTAAATTCATTGCTTATTTTTTGTGTAAATCCTTTACTACTGATAAACAGCAAACCTATATAGATGACAATGACGAAAATATTTTTTTGCATCTGATTCGATTTTGTTATTTGATTTATCGTTGGCATCCCCTAAGGTCGTATTTTGTCGCGTCGACGGCAACCTGTGGTCTCCTGTTTCAAGTGGCTTATTGCAATCCCTCCAAGATAGCCTCTGAGACAGCAAACGTAGTACCATGCCGTATTCCTTTGGGAAAAGAAACAGCATCAGAAACATCTTCCCAGTTTTTCATATCCTGGGAGCGCACCGCTCCGTATTTACGATCGGTATATTTATCAAAATATACATATACATAATCGTCTACGATCAAGGGAGCCGGACCTTCGGCCCAATAATCGCCTGTAATCGGAGCTGAAACGTTCGTCGGAAAGTCAAAAGGTTTATCATGAGATGTTACCCGGATATTTTTCTCCGGTGGTGCCGAGTTTTCGTTTTTCACAAAGAGATAATAGGTATTGTCTTTCTGGAGTATAGCACCGTCTATAACGCTAAATCCGGGCTCAAAAAACAACTTGGTTTCACTGAACGTCTTGAAATCTTTCGTTGTTACATAATATTGGCGATGGTTCAGTCCTTTTTCACTTTCGGATGTCGGTAATTCGGGAAACGCACCCGGAATAGTGGATGCCCAAAAAATATAAAACGTTTTGTCTTTACCATCATAAAACAACTCGGGTGCCCATGCGTTCCTAGCGCCTTCATATTTTTCCATTACCGGAATGTTGTGTTGTTCTGACCAGTTCTTCAGGTCCTTAGACGATGCATAGCCAATACCCTGATCCCACCAACCGGTGGTCCAGACCATGTGGAACGTTCCTGCATCATCCTGTACGATGCTCGGGTCCCGCATCAGTTTATCTTTTCCGATTTGCGGCTCTAAGATAACAGCATCCTTACATAATGCTTCCCATTGCAATCCATCACGGCTATAGGCCAGATGCAACCCATCGCCATTGCCTTTAAAATACGACATCAGATAGACATTTCTGTTGTCTCTTTCTGGATTTTCCTTACTGGTGTTTGGCGTACAAGAACAAAGATACCCTATCATAAGGCACATCAATCCAAATATTGGTTTCATTATTTCTTTTTTATTTTTTTAACTGTATGTATACGGGCTTATCTCGATCACAGTGGATTACCCCATCTTGAAACTCCAGTTCTGCCACCTGTATCGAACTGCGTCGAACATTGTACGCATCGTTGGCCGCACCGGCTCCACCATCATTTCCTGCCGTTCTACCGGGATGCGTAAAATAAAAGATATAGGCTTTATCATCTTGCACAACGACATCGGCATGCAATCCTTTCGTACCGTCGTCAACCCCTTTACCCGGTTCCCGCAGGATATTATCTGGTTGCCGTTGCCATTCGTTCAAATCAACAGAAGAGTAGACACCTAGCCCATCCCAGTGATCGATGATCATAAAGTAGCGGTCATGCCAATAAAATACTTTCGGGCCTTCACCCGCTTGACCATTAAAGGCTTTACCTAAATCCTCCCATTGGTATAGATCCTTGCTTCGGGCGGAGTAGATGGATTTCCCATCCCGCTCGTTATTGTAATACATATACCACCAATCGTCCTCTCCTTTGAAAACACCCGCATCAATAACACGATCCGAAGCCAGTTTCAAAACGGACTCTTCTTTCCAATCGATCAAGTTATCGCTCGTCAAGTGGACAATATCCCGCGGATGACGCCAATCGGAGAACGTACCGGGAACGACGGTCAAATACATGTGATAACGTCCATTGTCTTCAATCACATCGGGCGCCCAATAGGTATAATCTTCTTTGCCATAGGTGATATTCGCATTGGCACGGTACTGCCAACTCGCACCGCCATCTGTGGATTCAGCAATTCCAATAGGCGTGCCGTGCACCCAATCCACTTCGTTGGCAACCTCTATATTGGCCCTCCGGTTCGTATAAAACATAAACCATCGGTTTTCTTCTTTATTCCAGATAACAACCGGATCGGCAGCCCCATCGTAAATGGTATCGCGATAAAGTGGTTTATTCGCCAATTTTGCCGTATCTGTGCTTTCATTATTGGACATACAGCCAAACAAGGCCAAAGATGCCAGCAGACAAACAGCCCATTTTTTTATAGTGTTCAATTTACTCGTTTTTTTGTTTATAATCCTTAAAGATAAGTTATTCTTCAACAGCATGTATCATTCTATTTTTTATTCCGGTTAGAATTTGGCATTAATTCATCCGGGCTGTCTACCGTATAAATTTTATACTGTTGCTTCGAGGGGCTAACCATAATGTCCTCGACGACCGCCATATCTACCTCTTCCGTCGGATCAAACTTATCCGAACCCATGTATGTGATTAAACTTTTAAACAATTGCTTTGATGCCGGCCTGTCTATATCGGCGTGTAAATCTGCACTGCTCATGACCAGTTTTCCGTTGCCAACCTTCGCTTCGAAAACCAAGCCGAGCCTTCTGTTAATGAACCAGGTATCGATAGGTTGTACCAGCGGACGGAAGCCTACCGGAAAATCTTCAAGAATCATGACCTGTGCCCGGTTTTGAATATCCCACCATTGCAGATCAGAATGATAGCTCGTGGGGAATTGCGAAAAGGCATCGCTTTCACTGTCGATTAGCATTCCCGTGACATGTGGTGGACGCATCTTAAACCACGATGTGTTCCAAAACACCGGCAGGAAATGCATCTCCACCTCTTTACCCTTTACAACTTGACCCGATACGTTGAGGAACACTTTACCACCGTTGTTCAAGATTTCTTTGGCTTGATCGTCCAAGACGGTGGTGTAATGGATGTCCGTTTCCATTTCTACCACCTTTTCGGGGTAAACCCAAAAGTCCCAATCATTGAGAAAATCGGTACCTGCCACCGACACTTCCAACCTCAACTGTGATGGTGCTGTAACCGTGTGTAAGGGATAGGAAATATGACCCACCGGTATCCCATTTCCGTTGGAGATCATACCGACATCCAGATTACCGGACGCTAGGGATTTTCCTTCAGTATCCTTTATTGCCCAATTCAGTACGGCATTTTCTATAGGCGCAACGCCGGAATGGAAGAGGTCTATCTGTACATCGAGACGCTCGTTATTTGTAAAGACAAATTTTGGAAAGCGTGCCAAAGGCACCGTGCTATTGCAGAAACGGGCGAACGCTGCCGGCTCGATGTAGCCTTTCTCCTCCCAAAAGGCATCCAGCACCCCGACCAAGGCCGACCCTTGCCCAGGAAAATCCTGCAGGCCGAGCAGCTGAAAACCTGCATAACCAGGTGTTCGGAGGATCTTCTCCATATCATGTTTATAACAGAGTACCTGTAATTTTCCGGAAGCCATCAGAAATTCATGGGCTTGTTTACCCATTCCTTGATCCGTCAAATCCTGACGAAAAAGCTCCAAGTTTTTGGCACGATAGGCCCCCGTATATTTCTGTATTTCGTCAAAATTAGGGAAAACACAATACTGACCGTTTTCATGTGCAACAAAAGGCGCATCAAACTTGGATATCGCCTCCCTGAAATCCGATACGGTCTCCGGTCGCTTATCCCAGGAAAGCCCCCTTACCCCACCCCTGACCTGAAATTCGGCATGTGGCACTACCGGCCAGCTACCGCCTACGCTCATCCCTGTATAAACCCGTCGGCTGTCTTTACTTTTCCAGTAATCCACAAACTCATTCAGGTACCTTACCTGATCGCCTGCCGGTTCATTTCCGGCCGATAACATCACAAACGAGGCATAGTTCCCATATTTTTCGACCATCCGATCGGTTTCGTCATACAGATACTGATCGATAGGCTCACCCACACCGATCTTAACGCCGTGGTTCGGCCAACTTGGCCCTTCGGGCTGCAGGTACATGCCCACGATATCAGCAGCTATAAATGCCGCCTCGGGTGGGCACCAGGAGTGGAAACGTATGTGGTTCAATCCATGGGATTTCGCGGTTTCAAAAATGTCTTTCCAAGCTTCGACGGTCGTAGCCGGATAGCCTGTGAGCGGAAATTCGCCATTATGCAGCGTCCCCCTTAAGAACACGGGTCGCCCGTTGATCAGAAACCTATTCCCTTCTATTGTAAATTCGCGCATACCGAACTGCAATTCCTTTATGCTTTTCTCCTTGCCGGTTTTAAGTGTAGCGGTAAGTGTATACAGTGCTGGATTAAATTCATCCCAAACCTGCATTTTATTGCTGAAAGGTAAATCGACAGACAACGTATCCGTATCTCCGGACCCTACGGAAAAGTCTGCCGTAACTTGGTCCGTCTTATCTTTTTCAGGACTATTAAAACTATTCGCCGAAAGGACAATCTCACCCGAAGCACGGTCTGCCCCACTGTTTTTAAGGACAATCCTCACCTGCGCTTTTCTATTTTTTAAATCTGGAAAAACCTGGATCTCGTCAAAATAGATGGGCGAACCCGCTTCAAGCGACAACTTGCCTACCAGCCCGTTCCAATTTCCTTGGGTATGATCGCTCACACTATGCGAATCGGGACCAACATTGATAAGCAAACGGTTATCCACCCGAATGGAGATCCGATGTTTCCCCGGCGCCATGTTCCTTGGCAGTTCAAATTCGTGTGCTGCCACTAAGCTGTTTGCCATCCCTATTTCTTTGCCGTCAATCCAGACACGTGTTTCTATATGTGCTCGCTCCAGATGAAGGACGACCCTTCTACCCTTCCAGTTCTCCGGAATAGTTATTTCCTTTTGGTACCATGCGGCACCGACATAGTGCTTCGCAGGCGTTAGCCAAAAAGGGATATGGATGTTGCCCGGCTGGCGATATTTTTCCAGTTTGGGATTAAAATAAAAAGAACTGTCATAAATGCTACCTGTCCACTGTGTTTCCAGTGTGATGTCGTCGCCGATATTTTGCTCGATCAGTGATCCGGGTAACTTTACATCGCCGGCAAGGGTTTGACTGAACCATTGGTCTTTTATACCCCGATCTGTTTTATCGAGCGCAAAACGCCAAATACCAGAGAGATCCAGAAAATGTTGCTGCGCCTGTAAAGCGGAAACAGTAAGCAGAAAAAGGGCGATAAAAAACAAGTATCTATACATGGCAGCCATCGTCTTTATAATCGATTCACATTTGGTATTTCCAAAGATATCGAGTTGCTTTGTCATGGGCAACCTGTAGCAACCTGCTCCTCAATCCCCCATCCGGCGCTTTCACCTCATGTGGAAAGCACCTATTCTACCCAATCCACCCATTTTGTATCGTCATTCCAACCCGCTTTTACAATCGTTTCAATAAACTGCATCCCCCTCACGCCGTCGTGTACATTGGGAAAGTCCAGCATTTCCGCTGTTGGCTGCTCGCCTGCTTTGTACGCTGCCACCGTCAGCGCGAAATTACGGTAAATATTAGCGAAAGCTTCGATAAAGCCTTCCGGATGTCCTCCCGGCGTCCGTATATTCCATTGGGCGCGTTGGCTTAAATAAGGATAGTCTCCACCGATATAAATAATCTGCTCGGGGTTATGGCTGGTATTGAAGAATAACTTATTGGGATCTTCCTGCACCCATTTTAGGCTGCCCTTCTCTCCATAAACACGGATATTAATATTATTTGCATTGCCAATAGCGATCTGACTTGCCGCCAGCAACGCTTTCACACCTTGTTCCATCCGCATCATGGCTGTTCCATCGTCGTCAATAGGGCGTCCGGGCACAAAGGTATTCAGTTCAGCACACATTTCTTCAACCTTCAATCCAGAGATATATTCACAAAGATGCCAAGCGTGCGTACCGATGTCGCCCATACAGCCTGCCTTCCCCGACAGACTGGGATCGGTACGCCAACCAGCGTTGTTTCCACTTTCGATTTCGATACGTTCTGCCAGCCAACCTTGCGGATATTCTACATAAATGCGACGTAGCTTACCAAGTTCCCCTGCGGCTATTCTCGTCTTCATTTCTTTGACCGCCGGATAGCCAGCGTAGACATGCGTCACGGCTAATACCAACCCCGTTTCCGCTACTTTTTGCTGCAATATCTTCGCTTCTTCCAAGCAGAACGTCATAGGTTTATCCAGTACGACATGCATTCCGTTGTCCAAGGCGAGCATAGCGGGTTCAAAATGATGGTTGTTCGGCGTGACAATAACGACGAAATCCATACGCTCCTCTTCTGGCAGCGCGATCTCCCCCGCAAACATCTCCTGATAGGAGTTATATATACGGTTGTCTGGAAGATTATAAAACCTTCCGGACTCTTTCGAGACTTCCGGCTTTGAACTGAAACAACCACAAACCAATTCAATCTTATTTTCCATGAGCGCCGCCCGCAGATGAATCGCACCGATAAAACCGGTAAGTCCGCCGCCAACCATGCCCATCTTTAGTTTTCTACTTTTCATATTTCACGATAAACAGGATTAATCTTTTGCAAAAAAAGCATCAAAAGCATGCTTTGAAGCTTGAAAATCGATGCGTTTCGTAAACGTACAGGACTCCCGCGCACCATGCTCACGGTCCATGGCACTATCTTCCCATTCTATAGATAGCGGTCCTTGATAACCAATAACGTTCAGTGCGCGAATGATATCTTCAAAATTGATTTTACCTCTCCCTACGCTTCTGAAATTCCAATAACGGCGGGGGTCTCCAAAAGGAACATGCCCGCCAAATACCCCCACCTGTTTGGGTGTGTCGCTCCAATAGACATCTTTCATGTGTACATGAAAAATCCGCTCTGGAAACTGATATATAAAATCCACGTAATCCACACCTTGATACCCCAGATGACTTGGATCGTAATTAAATCCGAACGCAGGGTGATGATCGACTGCTTCTAATGCTCTACGAGCCGAAAAGGTATCAAAAGCAATCTCCGTAGGATGTACTTCCAGCGCGAAGCGGACACCTATTTTCTCAAACGCATCCAGAATGGGAATGAAACGGCGGGCAAATGCTTTATACCCCTCTTCAATCATCGATTCGGGAACGGGGGGAAACGCATATAACAAATGCCATATTGGGCTTCCCGTAAACCCCACGACTGTATTTACACCTAATGCTTTTGCGGCTTTTGCTGTTAATATCAATTCTTCTGCCGCACGTTGCCGAACACCATCGGGCTCGCCGTCGCCCCATATATAAGCCGGTAAAATACCTTTGTGCCGCTCGTCGATTCGATCACATACCGCTTGTCCGACCAAATGTGAAGAAATCGTTTTTAGCTGTAATCCATACTTTTCTAAAAGGTTTTTGATGCCCTTATAATATTCGGTATCCGTTTGCCGAACGTCCAAATGATCCGGTAATCCAAGTTCCAGTCCGTCGTAGCCAAATTCTTTTGCTTTGGCACATACATCTTCCAATGATAAATCACCCCATTGGAGGGAGTATAATGTTACTAATCGAGACATATTGCTATATTTATAAGTTTAGTAGGCCAGGTTGTTAAATTTGGGGCAGTTTATAACCGTTATGGTATGCTGATACCAGATAACGATTCGCCTCGGTATCTGCAAATTTTCGATTTTCTTTATTCCAATAGAGTTTCTTTCCGGTTCGATAGGCAATATTGCCCATTTGTGAAAAGATCGCAATGTGTGCCCCGGCTTCGATCGGCGCATGCAATAAATTGCGATCATTACGTTGTATCGCTTGTACGAAATTTGCCATGTGGTTGTCCAGTCCACTGTCCTGACTTTTTTGAAACGATACCGCTGCCATCCGCTCACCTTCCGGGATAACTTCCCATCCCCCCCTGTTCAGCACCAGCGTACCATTATTACCTACAAAAGCAACGCCGTGGTTCTTGCCATACGGTCCAAGATCAATCCCTGTAGCCTGCTCCCATTGTATATTAAAACCATCAAACTCAAATACTGCCGTCAAGGTGTCCGGTGTTTCGGCCGCATCATCCGGATAGGCAAACTTACCTCCCGCAGCCATCACCGACTTCGGATCGGAAACTTGCATCCCCAACAGTGCATAATCCAACATGTGTACCCCCCAATCGGTCATCAGTCCGCCGGCATAATCCCAAAACCAGCGAAATTCAAAATGGAAACGGTTGGGGTTGAATGGTCTTTTCTTGGCGGGGCCTAACCACTGATCGTAGTGGACACCTGCCGGAATTGGTTCATCGGGCTTTACCGGTATACTTTTCATCCAACCCTGATAGGCCCATGCTTTCACCAACCTAATTTTCCCCAGTTTACCCGAGTGTACAAAATTAATAGCGTCTCTAAAGTGTTGTTGACTACGTTGCCATTGTCCGACCTGTACAATGCTATTGTGTTTTTGTGCTGCTGCCACCATGAGCTCACATTCGCCGATAGAATTCCCTATAGGCTTCTCCACATACACATGCTTACCTGCTTTTACGGCATCTACCATTTGTAGGCAATGCCAATGGTCTGGTGTTCCGATGATGACGGTATCCACAAGATCGCCTTCCAACAAATCTTTATAATTGATAAAGCGCTTGACTTCAATCTGCTTCTTCCGGAGTTCGTCTATACGTTGGTCTAGAATGCGTTCGTCGACATCACATAGCGCGGTACATTCCACGTTAGGTTGCTTCAGCAGCGCCATTAAATTGGCCCAGCCCATCCCTTTTACACCGATAAGCCCGACTTTAAGTGTCTTGCTTTCGATGGAAAAAGCATTTGCTTTATAAAACATGGTAGAAGCAGCTAATACAGCAGCACTTTTAATAAAACTTTTTCTTTTCATCATATAAGTTTTTAATATCTACAGGTACTTTAAATTTCCTTTTACCGTTTTGGTAACAAGCTAAAGGAAACCGGTTGCATAAAAAATGCAATTAATTGCTTAAGTTACGTTTAATGAATAACTTTTGCAATAGCTACGTATAAAGTTTTAACGATAGCCTCCCGATAGGAGATTATTATAATATAGGAATTTAATCATTACCTTATTCAGAACGAAATTTTAAATACGGAAATATCCTCATTAGGATTTTTATCAGGAAGGATAATTTCCAACCCATTACGAGTTTGCGTGAATGACACCTTTTTAAACCCCAATAGTTCAACCTCCTTTACTTTTCCAATATTCTCGGTTGAGAACGATTTAATTATTGCATTATTTCCCTGCCACCTCACATAAAAAGCATAAAGTATTTTGTCCCCCTTTTTTGTGAACCTGAAATCATAGTCCGACTTGTTATCCTCAACCGAAGGTCCCTCACCAAACAGTTCCCAAGCTCTGGTACCATACACCGCATCACCGTTTATTTTCAACCATTTTCCAATGTTTCGCAATACTGCCTGTTGGTTTTCAGGAATAGTTCCATCTGCCTTCGGTGAAATGTTAAGACATAAGTTCCCATTTTTCGAAATGTTTTCAATTAGTTTCCGAATAATTTGCGATGATGTCTGTAATTTTAAATCTTCGACATAGCCAAATTTGTGACCGATAGGCTCATCCACCTGCCAGTAATAATCTGTTAATACTTGGGGAGCACGTCCCTGTCGCTCAAAATCTTTCACCGTACCATATAAATAGGCATCGTGCTTAGTGCTCAACGACACTTCATTACCCCATTGTGCGGCACGATTGTAATAATAAGCGGCCAATCGCAATTTCAATGGGTCAAGTGTACGGCTGTTTATTCCGTTGTCGAACCAAAGCATATCCGGCTGATATTTGTCGATAATTTCCTGGCATCTTGCCAACCATTCCTCGAGGAAAGCCTGATTTTGCGGTGCTTCTTTGCCTTCCATCACCTCTTCGGCAGAAGGTCCCATTGCCGATGCCTTTGTTTTGTCTGGCTTTTGTGGAGGACCATAGAAATCTGCATATTCGGGTTCGTACAGATCGTGCTCTGTGGCTGCTGTAGGATACATAAAATCCCAATGTTCCATACGATGGTTCGACATCCCGAATTTCATCCCTTGCTTCCTCACGGCCTTCGCTAAATCGCCTATCAAGTCACGCTTTGGCCCCATATCCTTCGCATCCCAGCGGGTTAGATCACTATCGTATAGCGCAAATCCATCGTGATGTTCTGCTGTAGGGATAACATACGTGGCTCCTGCTTCTTTAAATAGTGAGGTCCACTCTTCAGGATTGAATTTCTCCGCGGTAAATAGCGGTATAAAATCCTTGTAACCGAAATCTTTGGGATTCCCCCAGTTTTCCGTGTGGTGCTTTAACATTCCGCCATACATGTGACGGGGATACCATTCGCTACCAGCCGCAGCTACGGAATATACACCCCAGTGTATAAATATTCCAAATTTTCCGTCAATAAACCATTTTGGAGTGTGATAGTTTTCTTTTATCGACTCCCAAGTAGGTTGATATGGTCCAGGCGGAATATCGGCTGCCTTCTCGTTGGGCAGTTTTATAGTTACCCGCGGTGGAGGGTCTTGTTGCGCCAGCGTAGACACAGAGATCATAGACAGCAATATTAAAAGTATTTTTTTCATGACTATAATGTTCATTTAATTTTAGTCTCAAAAGCAGACCATACCTGATTATCGGAATATATCGTTACGCGTATTAAAGTTACATTGAATCATGACTATATCGATTTCTGTTCTGGTTTATAACTATACTCAAAATTACATTTCAGAAACGGCATATTATTGTTCATTACCTACATAAAATTACACTTTATCGATATTATTCTTTTTTTTAACCTTAAACATAGACGATAATGAACAAGGAAGACCTAAGAAAACTATCCGGAGAAAGTCCTGGGAGATATAAAAAAACTCCCGAGGCTCATCACCTCGGGAGTCTATTACATCACCAACGCCGTCGCCGTCGGTTCCACTCCGGCAGCTAGCGCAATACCTTTAAATTGTCGATTCGCTTAAAATGTTTTTTATTCAATGTCACTATAGAAAGGTCATGTACAAGACATGTAGCTGCTATAAAAATATCACGAAACTCAATCATCTGATTACGTTTACGCAATACGTGATATATCTCCGCTGCTTTCTGGGCAATCTGATCAGTAAATGGCAAGGTTACGAAACTCTCGGTAATAATCTCAACGTCTTTCACTTTCTCCGGTGTTATAGCCCCCATATGAAGTTCATATAACGTCACCGAAGATAAATAGATTTCCGTACCATCCGCTATTTTATAAAGAGTGGTCGACAACTTGTCCTTTGCTCTTAGATGTTCAATAAAAATACCTGTATCAGCTACCATTGAGGAGGTGTAAGTTTGTCAAATACTTGCTTGTTTTCTTCAAAAACTTCCATATCTTTATCTGACCATACCGAAATATTGGCCAACTTTGCCCTAACATCTGATACACTCTCCTTTTTACTGGCAGATTGAAACACAACCCCAAGCTCTTTGAGAAGTTGCTTCACCAAAGCACTTTTTGTTTCTGGAATATTAATAGTCAACTTTTCCATATCACGAATTTACGAATATTTTGTGATAATGAATGACATTATAGGAAACCAATATCATGGTCATAAGATTAAACCTATAACTAAAAAGCTCCCGAAAACCAAAGTTTCCGAGAGCCTTTTCCGCTAATTTGCTTTAAACAATCCTAGTTAGCGTTACCGTCTTCGCCGTTTTCCCTGTAGCAATCGGCTCGTCAGATAACTAATGGCGGCGCCGATGATGGCCATGAGACAGGTCTGCACAACGTTTCCCCAGTCCAGACTGCTCCACACCGAACAGACAGTACCGCCGAGAGTTCCTAACTGTACGTTAGTCATCATCCGCATCGCGGTCCTCCTTCCTTTCCGTTTCTAAAGGCTTATCCTCTTCGTTATTCAATACGGTTTCGATAATACCCAAGCCCACCGCGATATACTTCAATACTTGCAATGCCTTTCCCGGCAATTTTATAGGAGCCAGCAATACCACTTGTATCGCCCGGCTAACTTTTTTGATTATTTTGTTCACGTTTAAAAATTGTTAGAAATGACTAAATACACTTCTCCTTTTTCCATCACGGCACACAACCGTTTGTATACAGATACATACGCCTTTTTAGACTGACGGATCTCATACTCATGCTCTTTCTGGAAGTGCTTCACTGTTTTACCCACCAAGAGACAGCCCGACGTGTCGGAGAAGTCATTCCCCATATGGATATAGATATACGAGTAATTCGGAACATCCATAAGCTGTATCATACCGCGATGAAAATCGGGAAACAATTTCTTATAGCGACTGTTCATCCCGCCATAGCGTCTAAATGCCAGCTTATAACGTCCTGCTGGAATAGCCGTGCTACCCTTGATTTTCTCGTCACGCACGGAATCTTCCAACCCATAACAGCTAAATTCATTGTCGATATAAAATTCAGACAGGGTACTATTCTTCCCCTGCCTGACACGTTTTACGTGTATCTCCATACTGACCCTATCTTGCCATTAAGGATACTGTTTCACTCCAATCGCCATCGCCTTTTTTATTGGTCGCTCTTACCCGGAAATAGTAGGTTACACCTGGGACTGTCGGCGCATACACATTGCTTCGGCTCACACTTGTCCGGAAAGCTTCACCCCATTCCGGAATACCGTCAGCGTCTAAACTATCAGCCACTTGATACTCATAAAACAAGGCCTCTTTTAGTGAGTCAAAGCTAAAAATCAGCTGTCCTCGTTGCAATCCGTCAATTACAGTAGCACCCGTTACCACTCGGGGTACTAATACAGGCTTGGGATCAGCCTCCAATGTCAGCCCGGAACTCAACAGCATGGAGCGCGAACCATTCGCCATTTTATTGACATAAAAAGCGATATCTTTTAAACTCGCCAATAACAAACCCCGCGCATCGTTCTTCTCGGCAAATCCTAACGTGCTTCCCCCGGGGGATACTTGTTGCCACCGAGCACGGAAATCCAATAGCTGCTCTTCCAGTTCCACCGCCGTAACCGGCAAATCGATAAACAGCGCATGTCCATCTAAACAGTCCAGCACTCTTCCTGTCAACGTGCTTAGTTGGTCGTCATTCAATCCTGAATAATCCAAC
Source organism: Sphingobacterium corticibacterium (assembly GCF_004208525.1). Taxonomy (GTDB): domain Bacteria; phylum Bacteroidota; class Bacteroidia; order Sphingobacteriales; family Sphingobacteriaceae; genus Sphingobacterium; species Sphingobacterium corticibacterium. The sequence continues at coordinate 689,811 of NZ_SGIT01000002.1, forward strand.
AATACTCTTTTTTTTCGCATTTTTCTTTTGTTTATGGGATTGCTCCCGGTTTAACCATAGCGATGATCTCCGGATATCATCTTGGGAGCAAACATAGAGGCGGATTTGTGGGATTACCAGAACTGGGACAACATGAGACAGGTCTCTCGAAATACCCCCCAATTGGGACACTAAACTCCCAAACTGGGACAGTCGTTTGTGGCTATATTTCTTGGGACTGCCCCAAAATAGCCCCATAAACCGTACGGTTTATGACGTTGACCGAACCCTTTCTCCTATAAGGGGAGCACTATATCCCAAAAAGGGAAAGCTTTTGATTAAAAAGGGAATACCGTATCAAATAACGTGTTCCCCTTTCTTCTATATACCAAACGCTTTATCGGAGAAAGGGAACACATAGCATTAAAAAGGAGTTACTTAATCGTACAAAGGGAATACTCCTCGAAAAAAACCGTTCCCTTTTTACTAATACGGGGATACCTTATACTAAAAGGGGGAACACTGGATGTTAGAAAGGGATCACTTGATGGCATATACCATCCCCTTTACACCACTAAGGGAATACTTGGTGGCGTAAAGTGTTCACCGAATATCCTATAGGGAACACATTCTTCGGAAAAGGGGATACCATTTACGATACAGCCAATGGTAAAAACGGCTAAGCGATCACCTGATCGCGCAAAGGGGATACGTTATCGTATAAACCGTTCCCTTTTTCCCGTAAAGGAATCACCGGATGGAAAAAAGGGATCACTTGTTATGAAAAAGTAATCACAAGATAGGAAGATCCATTCCCTTCTTATCAGAAAGGGAATGCCAAACATCGTCGACCGTTCGGTAAATCTCGGAAATATTTATGTTTTTCTCTTCTGCTGTTCTTTCAGATACTTGGAAAAAGTCCAGCATCCCTTGTCATGTCTTATCATTAAGGCCGTCACTTCTTTCTTCAGGTAATAAGGGCGGTTGCCTATCCGGCATACTTCAAATAGAATCTGATTCCGTATACATCGATAAAACGTGGAACGCCCTACGTTTAAAAAGTCCAAAATCCAATTGATCGTAACATGCTCCGGCTCCGGAGGCTCAGACAGGGGTGGCGGGGATTCGGCAGGTGTTTCTTCGGGGAAAAACACTCCTTTGGACGGTTCCTCTGGCCTAAAGCCCAGTAAGGTATTTATTTGATGAACAAGCCGTATGACCTTAGCAGGTACCGTTACAGTCTGGCCATCGAAGGCACTCATCGCGCCGCCGTCAACAGAAACCAGCGCGGTCGCTCCCTCCGGTATGTGGTTTTCTCCCCAACTCGCGAATAGTTTATCCCATCGTTGAAAGAGCAATTCCTCTGCGAAAAAGAAAATTATGCCATATTTAGCATAGTTAACATACCAACCAAGATAAAATAGGCCGTAGTCTTTCCAGGGATGTTCTTCAGGCGTATTGACCACTTCATCCGCCATAAAATTGCTGACGACATGGAACAGCACATACCCCAAAACGCCAATAATGACCATACCGCCAAAAAAGAACAAAAGCGCGCTACCGACGCGATGTAAACGTACCGCCAATAACGTGGCATAACGTACCAGGTAGGCAATTCCCATCCCTACTCCAGCGAGCAGGATCAACGTGAACAGCCGGGCGACTGACATCTCGCCAACTTCCCAATTCCGGATCAGAAATACGATAAGATAGACGAATATCAACGCCATGTGCAATAAAAGTCGTCGGTACTGCGATAGGTAAATAACAGGTTTCATAGGGTCATAAAAGCTTATCAATAACACGTCAAATGGGGGCTTTTAGAAAAAAACCACTTGAGATATAGATTTACATCTGGTAATCATAAAGTTAATGATTTTTTGTAATAATTGCAAATTATGCCATTCTACTTAGCAAAAGGCAATCACATCACTTTTCACGGACATGGACATCCACGATCTTTCTTTCGACAGCCCCGTACAAATCCAGTCCTTCGATCACTAAACGATACATACCGGGTTCATCGGAGGTATAAAAATCAAACTGGGCTTTACCGGACTTATTGATAACGATGCTGGGCTCCCAATGAATCGTAGTCCTAAGATCGCACTTTTGTACTTGTCCTGCTTGGTCGGTTTCAAGATGGACAGGTTTATAAAAAATCCGGCTGATATATAACCCTTGTGGATTGATGAGCTTGGTATCCGTGCGGAGACTCGGTCTGCTAAAGGCGTATCCTTTGGCGCCCGGCTTTGTAGTCATAATAAATACTACCCGCGGCTTACTGTCGTTGAAAAGATTATAAGCAAACAGGTAACGGTCGCTTCGAAGTACCTCAATACTCTCCAAAGCATCTAGATTAATCATCGATGCGCGGGCGGAGTCGATTGGAACTCCGTCTACAACATAAAACGCTCCTAAAGGATTTCCTGTTATAGAATTCCATTGAACGCCTATTGCTTCGTATTCGATGCACTGTTGCAAGGTGGTACCTCCTTGGAGGTCGCTGGCATCAAATACATAATCGGCATTTCCGGGACCGTTGAAGTTAGCCGATCTTTTTGAGGCCTTGTTCCGTTTAGCATCAACCACAACTGCTTCGATAAGAATGGAGCCATCTTCTGCTAACTGCTGAAAATGATGCTGTACCCGTCGGAGCTGATCCACGAACAACTCATTTATATCATTTCGTTCCATAGGAAGATTTCGGCTTATAGGGAGATCGGAAGGCTGCTCTTCGTCCAGATCCATCTTTGCCCTTATTTTTTTGCCTCTCTTGTCGACCACAGATAGCATAAATTCTGTACCGTCCAAAAACATCAAATCTTTAAATGCAAACCGTCCGTCTTTGTCGATCTCCGTTTCTCGATAGTTCAAATAATCATGAGCGGGAAATAGCTGCATCTTCGTGTCCGAATCTAAATTTCCGCCACCTGATTTCTTGACATGCCCAGCTAAGGCAAGGCCATGTTCTACCGCATATTCTGTACTGTCTTCTCTATCTATATGAATCCAGTTGATGTTTCTCCAGCCTTGCGTCAACATCAAATAATCTATATCCTGGGTCCGTACACTATCTCCAGGAAAATAGAATCCCGGCTTTTCGATGAATCCCTTTACATCTGCACTTAACAATAATGTCGACAGAATATTGGCTCCTTCATCTATCATTTCCGCATCCACAGCAGAGAGGTGAACAACACTTGCGGAATATGTTCCGATTCGGGCACTATTTAATCCTTGCGCCCATTCTATCGTGACATTCACCTTTTCTCTCGTGTTATAGATTTCCTTATCCAAAATGACAGACAAAGGGGCGACACTACCGCTGGTATAGCGAAAGACCGGACGTTCCGCAATGGGCATCAGCTGTTCATCCAGGACGCTTACTGTCAAGACTCCATTCGGTATACCTGTCAGTGGTAACGATGTTGTAATTTCGGTGGCAGATAGCTGTTCTTTACTGGTTTTGAATACCTTTCCCAAATGGTGCAGCACAAAATAGACGGTTTGGTTATTCATCAGATCATCTGAAACATTTAGCTGTACGGACAATGTTGTCGTATCTTGGGCATCAACCAGCAATGAATAGCCCGATGTGTGTATGCACGGCATCAGCACTTCTTTCTTTGCGCCACTTTGGTCTACTACAAATGCACGTATACTATAATCGGCAATGGGTATTATCTCTGCACCCATCCCCAACGGATTTGTCTCTATCACAGCAATAATACCTGTATCAGACCGAAATTCAAGTTTTGCCTGAAGCCCCAGTCCTTTATCATCGACGACCTTTGCCGCCATCCGGTTAGGTCGATCCATCAATAGCTTACCTCCTTCGGGGAACAACTGGACATTTGGCGTGTCCTGCTTTATTACCGGACGGATAACTTTACTTATTGAAGATTTTTCGTCGTTTTCAAAATAGTAGCGTATCATATGGCCTTGATGCTTTTTATCCAACGATAAACGCACCAAGCCGTTATCGTCTGTCTTGCCTCTTTTTTTATTGCGCACATACCCTCCTTCCATCATTTCAAACTGTATGGGTCTATTGGAGAGCGTCTCTCCTTGCAAGTTTTTCAGCTGTATCCTATAATCTGTACCGTTATCCTGTTGAATGGTATGCGTGGAGGTTAGTGTTTTATCCGTCAGCCCATTGGTAATATATATAGGCCTGTCATAAAAAAACTGCCCATCGGCATTTCTCATCCAATTGCTGTATGCACGCAACCGATACGAGCCTTCGATGCTGGTACCGTTCAGCTGAATATCGGCAAGACCTAAACCATTGACCAAGGGTATTTTAATAAATACTACCCGTTCGTCTAAGGGATCAATCAGCTCGATGTAGACTACTTTACTCAGATTTGACAACAAGTTCTCTACTCCAATAGTGCCATATACTTTGATCCAAATGGTTTCTCCGGCGGAGTATAAGGGTTTATCTATATGAAGATATAATTTCTCCTGAAAAGGCTGCTTTTCCTTAGTCGCCAAGTCGTTCAAAACTCGGATACCGTCTTGAGCTGCTAAGCGGAAGGCGTTTAGTATCAAAAAAAGCGAGAGAACAACGTGTATTCTCGCTTTTACAAGCAGTTCTCGGTTCTCTGTCACCAAGTTCAAAAACTATATTTTATTGGTAAACATCCTCAATTCCCCAAATAATAGGATGGAACCGGCGCTTGTGGATAACCCTGTGAGCGCTGAAGCACGTAGCTTCTATAGACACCGTCTTGCATTAAGGTTACCTTTCGGTCCTTCGCTGGAATATGGGTATGGTAGATTCGCAATTCGCCGGGCAAGGCGGTCACCACCTCTTCACGCCAATCGCCAAACAGATCAGCTATCATAATGATATCACCGTAAATACCATCTGCAATTTTATCACCTTTCCAATAGCCGATAGACTGACTCCTTCCTCCTGACATCGATTCTGCGCCCCAACGGTTATCATCCCCAAAAAACAATTGGCGGGTATTTCCTGCATCCCACCAAATCCAATTCCGACAAGGGGGTACATCAGCATTGGAAGCGAGTTTTTTCCCGTCGGCACTTAACATGTATTTATCGGTAGAACCTCCTTTTTTATCCTCTGCGGCAAAACATTCCAACCCGGGACTATTCGGATCGATGTCTGCAACCATACCGTCCCCCACATGAAAGGTTTTATGTCCAACTCCCCAAATCCGCTCTCCCGTACTGGCATCCACGGTGCTCACGCCATAACCGTTATCGATCCATGGCTCAATAGCCAAGAATACCTCCATCCCCTCCCGATTGGGATCGATATCGGTCATATAGGCTTTATCAGAATGCCCAAGACCTGTCGACCAACGCAATGTTCCGTTGCTGTTAAGCATACAGGAACCGAGCAAAATCTCATCCTTTCCATCACCGTCCACATCACCGCAAACCATGTTATGTGCGCCTTGGCTTCGCACGACAGGGTTCTCCTCGTCACCATCCCAGCGCCAAAGTTTTTCTAATTTACCATTATGCAATTGCCAAGCATCAACCGTCATTAGCTTATAGGTACCTCTAGCGGCAAGAATGCAAGGAGTCTTCCCGTCTAAATAGGCCATACCGATTTGGTTTCGGTTTTGACGATTTACATTACCGTATCGGTCATTACGTTCCGGCCAGTCTACACGAGCTATTTCCTCGCCGGTCATTCCGTTCAATACTGTTAAGTATTCAGTGCCTCCATAGATGCGTGCAGCATCGTTCTTGAGATAATTGTCTCCAGCAGTTTTTAAGGCGATTTCCGCTTTTCCGTCTCCATCAAAATCATACGCAATAAAGGGCGAATACCACACACCCGGCTCAATACCCGGCCCTAAGTCTTTCGTCCACAAATACGTACCGTCGTGCAAATAGGCTTCTATTTTATACGTTGTACCATCATCGGGGTTCGGCACACCGGGATCAACATTCGTATGAGGGTGGCGGATAATATAATCGTATTGACCGTCACCATTTAAGTCGGCTACGGCTACCTTTCCTGCCCGCACATTTGGATCCTTCAGTTTTATACGATGATAATTGACTTCTTCGCCATCATATTGAGCCAAGGATTTCTTTTCGCTTATCGTTTTCTTGGCGCCGTTGATCGCCTCTACCCAATAGATTGCATCGGCATCCTTAACGGAGGTATCGATAAAATCCGTTGTAGCGGTGATCGGCTTTTGATTCAGTTTCTTCTGTTTGCTATTTACGGCACGGTATACGTTAAATGCTACGGCGTCATCATCTGTTTTTAATAATCGCCAACTGATGTGGATAGCATCATTTTCTTTGATACGGGCTAAGGTCAACCCACGATCGAACTTCTCTTCAACTCTTGTTTGGGCAAACCCCTTCACATCTTGTTTCGGCTCGTGACTAGGGTTTAAAATCTCATACATATAGGTGCGCTCCTTCGGATCTTGTGAAAAAGCCAATGTACTAATCGCGAAAATCAGCATGGCACTGCAGAAGATTTTTTTATAGTGCATAAAAAGAGGTTTATTTTATATCTGATATCCACTAAGTTAATATTTTCCTTTCCCTACGGCAACCTGCTCTGTCCTGTTGAACAAGAAAAAGAATGGAACTAAAACACTCGTCTTTTCTTAATCCACCAGCCTATAAATCTCCGTTCCGGCCAGCAATACACAACCTAAACCATAATCTTCAAAGTCCGGTACTTTGTCGACCGTCACCGGCTGACCGTCTTTCGGTTCTTTTCCCGTAGATTGTACATAACCTAAGAAACCGTTTGGTTGCAACGCTTCATCCGCGATAGCTGTCCAGCCCTTTTCCACGATAGGCAAATAAGTAGCTTTGTCCAAGATACCATTGTTAACACCCCACGCCATGCCATATACAAAAAGAGCAGTTCCAGAGGTTTCTTTCCCACCAAAATGATTCGGATCGTGTAAGCTTACATTCCAAAAGCCATCTGTACGCTGTAAAGGAGCTACACCTTCCGCCAGGTTCTTGAAATCTGCTAAATATTCGGCATAATGCGGATCGCTTGTAGGTAACTCTTGCAATACAAGCGCTAAAGCTGCCAATACCCAGCCATTACCCCGCGACCAATAACAGTCTTCGCCGTTCGGCTCGGTATACGGTGGAACGAAATCCTTATCGCGCCACCATAGTTTATCTTCCGGATTGTACAAGCCATTTCCGCCCTCTACATATTTAATATGATAGTACATTTTGTACATGTAATCGAAGTACTTGGTATCGTTTAGGGTAACGCCCAGTTTTACAAAAATAGGCATCGCCATCTGGATGGCATCGATCCAAGTCCAGTCGTTATAACGTCCGCTATTGATAACGGAATCGATATTCATTTTGATCGCTTCGATCCGGATTGGCTGCGGATCAATACGGTATAGATCGATATAGGTCATCCCACAGTTTTGGTTATCTGCATGCCGTGTATATACTTCCCCACGAACCGGTTTCCAGTCATGCTTTTCGCCCCATTCTACGGCATAATCGTAATACCGTTTGTTCGGATCGATCCCATAAAAGGCCATGAGTCCTTCATAATATACCCCACGTGTCCAGATATTGGCCCGACGCTCTTTATTGGTAATGATGTTTTTTCCCGGATCCGGCCATTTCTTCATGAAGTAATCATTCGCTAACCGTAGCTGCTCAACCACCTCTTTTTTTGTGGTGAAATCTTGCGCCATGGACACCACACTTCCACAGCCTACTAAAATAAATAGAATTATTTTTTTCATATCGTTAAGGCATCTTTTTAAATCCTTCTTTTTTAATCTTCCAAGTTCCATCTTTAGGGAATCCGGGGAAATCTCCTTCCGAGCTATCCCATCCTTCCAACATCATCGCCACCGCGGTCAGGGTTCCTCCATTACCCGGAAGATAGATACGTAGCCTTCCGTCCTGATAATTATGTCCGTTTTTGAGGTAGGTATTCGTCTGGATATCCATGAAAAGCGCTTCCAATGCCTTTTCGGGCAGGTCTAGGCGTGCGGCGTTCATAGCCGTCATCGGGAAATCCCATCCCCAAGTCTTCTCCCAGGACCATTTCGCCCATACCGTATCCAAGGTATTTTTCATGATACCTTTATCCAATTTCGGTGATTCGGGCACCATACCTAATGCACCTAAAACTGCCGGATGATCTGTCATCCATTTGGGGAATGTATACGAATCCGTAGCCGTTTCTGTGGCCAGATAAACATCTCCTTGCACTGGCAATGCGGCCAATTTATTGATCACCTCGTCCCAAGCTTCCACACGGGGTTCACCTAGACGCTCTTTCCATTCCTGTGCAACGCGCAATGCCCAATCCCAATAAGCCACTTCATAGGTAGGATTAATGGTTTTTGCCGCCTGAAAAACTTCCTGTGCCGGGATCACGCCCAAGCCCAGGTTATAGCGGTCTTTTTCTACATCGTAGTGTGCATAATCCGCCATAAACTCAGCCGAAGCAAAGACCAAATCTTTATATTTTTCCAATACCTTTTTATCTTGCTTATCGCGATATGCCAGTTCCGTCATATAGATGATATGGGGTTGCTGCCAGATCAGGAAAGCCGCGACCGAAGACGGACTTTCATTACCGTCGTTGTCCGACATTTTAATCCACCGCACGCCTTTATATCCCTGACGTTCTGCCAATGCTTTTGCTTTTTCAAACGTATGGAAATAATAGTTCAACGTCTTTTCCATAATTTCAGGACGTCCCCAGAGTGCAAAATGCACACCATGCCACCAGTGCATCTCCGTATGCGGTTTGCCATACCAACTATTGAAAGTAAGCCCTGTTTCCTGCGGTGGATTGTCGCCACCGCACTGAACGCGGGTGAGGTATTGCGATAGTACCAGTCTACGCTCCAATTCGTTTGCGCGAGGGTCGGTACTACCTTCAAAATCTACGGCTGCGCCACTTTCCCAAAATGCTTTCCAGCTATCTTGGCTTTCTCGGGCAACTTTTTCGTAGTCTGCCGTACCACGTTCAAAGTTATTTTCTTCCGCAAACGTAAAGGAGAAATCAAACGTCTCCAGATCGGACGCCGGTTGATACACAAAATAGTGTTTCCCGGTCTCCTCGAGTTTTCCTTTTGAATAGTTCAGCCCCGTAAAATAATTGGTTCCCGACAGGCCATGTTCCAATACGGCAGTTTCATCTGCCTGGGCAACAATTTTGCTTTCATGCTGATCTTCCTTTTCGTAATAGGCTGCTTCGTCCAGAAACTGGCCGCTTGGAAAAGGATAACGTACAAATACCTGTATGCGTTCGGCTTGAATCAAAGGCGAAGTCACTTTAACGGCAATTTTATCGGCTGACTGTGCTGCAGCCGTCCAGACCTCTACAGGTTGCCCCCCTACCGTAAATTTACTGTGAATTAGTCCGCTCCACAGATCAAGCGTTTGTTCAGCCTCCTGAATATCGTCTACCGTTGCCTGTTCTCCGTTTTCTAAGGTAAATGCTAAACCTACGTTTCCAAGCTGCAGGCGGTGCGGATTCACCCGGTAGTATTCTGTGGCTTCTGTATTCCTCCCTCCTTCTTTATGTTGAACGCTGTATTTCGCATCCCGTCCTTCGTTGTTAAAATCATATGATTTCAAGGTTTCTTCGAACAAGTAGTTTTCATCATTGTCGAAGGTATTCCAACCCCATTCCGATTGTGTACCTAAGGAAACGCCTTTTTTGTAATATGTCGGAAAAGACTGCATCCCCGTGACGTCTACCGTATAGGCAAACACACCATTTCCAACGGTTAATGAAGCCAGTGTATCGGCCGATTGATTAACGATATTGTGACGCTGCACAACCGCTTTTCGATCAATTTTTCCGCTCTCGGGCGTCGTCTGGCAGGAGGCGAAGATCAAGAGGGCTGCGCCAAGTCCCGTTATCAAATTTCTGCTCATCTATATGTATTTTTTATGTTAGCAATAGATTTATTTTGTCAATAAGGTGGCGGCGATAAGACCGACCACCACGTCGTTTGTTTCTGCAATAAGCTGTAATGCTTTCAAGTTTTTCGAACCATCTAAAGGCAAGTCCAGCAGCGTTGCCGCACCGCCCTCAACCCCTCGGCTATTAAGCCCTTTAATTTCCGTGTATTTTTCCAACTCACCGCCACGATATAGTGCACCTGTTTTAAGCGATATACGATAAGGGATTTCCGCATCAGGAATCTCAAAGGCATAATTATCGTCCAGATAATCCTGCTCAATCGGCCACCAGTTTGTCGGATTTTTCAGTTCCAAAACAGCTTCTTCTCCATCCTCATACAGCACTTTGACCCTCGCATTCACCATCTGGGACTGCATTGGATTTGTCGAACCAGCCATCAGTAGGTATACTTTGTCGGCCTTTCCCGTTAGGGCAACTTCTTGCATCGTCGGATAATTATCCCATTGACTGACAAACAGCACGTTTTTGGCTTCTCCTTTAATCAAAAAAGGAATACCCAGATAGTTTACTTCTTCTTTTTTACGCGCTGCCATTAAGCCACTATCGTCGATCGAAGGTTCGACCAATGGATAGCACCAGTTTCCAATCCCCTGCCACGGCAGCTGTAGTGTAGGTACGGCCGGCCGTGGCGATAGATAACGCTGCTTAAAAATATCGCTGAGCCGGGCGTTATAATGCGTAGAAAGATCTTGAGTACGGTACGTTCCTCCGTTTTGCATCGCCCACTGTATATGTTTCACCGGTATCTGCGTTCCTGCCACTTCGATCTGAAAAATATTGGTACCTTTCGTGAGGGAGTTGCCCGGCAATTCGATTTCCGTAACGGCTGACGGTGCAAATGACACCGTTTGCTCGAAACCAGCTTTCTCGATTCGCCCTGCTAATTGCTTCTCCGTATGATTCCGTAAATGCAGGTATTGCGTACCCTCCTTCATTTGTGTATCCGCGCCAACAGGTGCCGTCAAAGAAAGGTTTACCGCATGCCACCAGGTCACATTCCCCTGTTTCAATTTCACAAAGAAAGTACCTCTATGCTCCTTCTGTACAACGGAAAAAGTATGCTCCGTTTGCCCTGTAATGAGTTGCTGTGGATCATAGACATCAACCAGTTTCACACTTGTCGATAGCGGAAGCGTAAGTTCCTCCGTATATGGATGTTCGATCAAGGCATTATCTGGGAAATCCAACTGGCCTAAACCGTTTATTTTTACAACAAAGTCTGTTGCGGCAGGGGCTTCAAACGTCAACACAGGTTTATTAATCGACGATCGCTTAACCGACCAATCTACCGGCTCTCCGTTCACCTCTACCGAATTCATAAACGCAAAGCTAAGCGGCACTTCCATTTTTAAGCCGACAGGCTGCTCATATCGCGTATGGATGTCATAATATAGGTTTTCTGCTTCGCGCCGAAAGGCATAGCTCCATGCAGGAAGTTCAATCTCCGCAAAATCCCAATCCTCCGGAAATCCCGGTTTTATCAATACATGGTTGTCCAACAGTTTGGGATGAAACCCGAAAAGGCCTTCCGTTAGCGTCCGCGAAGCCACCCCGATGGGATCTGCAAAATCCCGGTATAGTTCACCGCGGAAGGCATCGTAATGTGACAATTGTTGAAAATTACCCGGACTGATACCATGGTACATGCTTTCCATAATGTTGCTCTTCCAAAGCCGGAAGGCGTCGTCCTGTCGTCCCGATTGCCAATAGGCCAAGGCTCCCTGCAAGTTCTCTGCGAGTGCCACGTTGTTGACCGACCACGTATAGGGTTGCCAGGTAGTTGTTGCTAAGGTGTAAAGATCCTCGTGCTCCTGCCCTTCAACCTTAATAGGGATATGGGGCAGGTGATTATCGATATATCGGGTATTTTGGTAGCTATCAAATTCATCCAGCAAATAGGCGTCTGCGATGTGATAGATGGTCCACAGCCCCGGTTTGTCGTGCACCAATTGCTGGCCCAAAGCATCCTGATATTCGGCAAAATAGCCTTTTTTTTCTAGCCAGAGTCGTTCGCGTAACGCCTTACCGATCTCTGCTGCTTCCTTTTCATAAACGGAAGCATCTTTTCCCAGCAGTTTGGCCAGTTTTGCTGCGGCTTTATTTGCTCTATAATTGTATGCCGAGGTATGCGCTACACCCCCTCCCGAATACTGCAACCCATCACTCGCCCAGATCGCACAATACGCGTCATAGAGGCCTCCTCTTTTGAAATTACGACGCTCCCAATCTAGATGACGTTCAATAGTAGGCCACATTTCCCGCAGATACGTCAAATCGCCTGTATAGTCAAAATGTGTAAACATTTGATCAAAAAACACCAGGTTCATATCATAGTGGTGGGCTACCGTATTATTATTCGGATTTCGGGAAATATACCCGCTCGAAAACATGGAAGTTCCCATTTCCTCTATATGACGTGCCAGATGCAGTGCGGTATCCATAACGACTTTGGCATTTTCAGGTTCCAGCACTTGCGAATTAGCATAGCTCGAAAAATGCTCTTTTGCCCGGTCGTGCCAGCCCAATGCATCTGCTGAATATGCTCCCCTCCATGCGTTCAAACGCATGCGCCAAGCTACGGCACCGTGTAAAAAGGTAGGACTTTCCCACACGCCATCAGCAGCAACCGCCAAAGCGGAACCAAACGTATTCAAGAAACGATCCGGTGTTTTTAATTTTATCCATTCTGTCAATTGCAGACGCGCCTGTTCAGCACGGCCATAGCGTTCCACCAGTTCTTCTTCGGAATATATTTTCTTACCTAAACGACCTCTAGCTACTTGAATATATATAGGTTTATGCTGTAGTGTATAAGAACTATATACAATTGGATGGCCGTTGGTCCCCGTCTGCGTGAGTTTAGCTAAATCTTCCAATACCGTCGCATCAGAAAGTTGAAGCTGGTCGGTAGCCGTGAATGTGCCGTAGACAAACTCCTCCTTTCCTTTCCCATCCAAGTAGGCTAACTCGAAACTATTTTGCACGAACTGGTAGCGATTATTGACGCTATATTCTGGCAATAAGTAAAAGCCAGATTCCGGATCGGCTCCAATGTCTCCACCGCGGCTGAACTTGCGCCCGCTTGCTCCACCATATATCGCATGTAATTTAGCTCCCTCGGCGACACCAGTTGCATCCAGTTTGACGATTAGTCCTTCTTCGTCCGCCTGCGCTAACACCGTAATATCTAGATGACCGCTCCCAATGAGCTCATCCTGTATCTTATATACCATCGAACCGGGACGATATCTCGTCTCAATATGTTCTGCTTCGATCAGTTTCTTGAAAGAACCTCGATTTTCTAACACAAATTGCAAATTTCCGGCCATCCCCGGCATATATAGTGCAAATTCCGGCAGGTCTCCAGCTTCTACTCGAGAGGCCTTATGGTTTCCATACAAAGCTCTATTAAAACGGTATGTCCCGTTGACGAGTAGGAAATCTCCATTGTCCTCCGTATAATGTAAATCACGGAGATGGTTCTGCCAATGCTTAGACTGTGCCATACCTGTAAACAAACAAACTCCACTAAGCAGGAGCACGGCTACCAATCTAATTATCATAATCATTAAAAGAACTATACACTTTACCGTTTATTTCCACATTTTCCAAGGTCACATTTTTGAGATGATCGACATCATACGCCTCTTCTACACCGTTTATTTTACAATTGATCATCGTAAAGCCCGTCACCGGCGACGATTCGTAAGCATTTGAACGTACCGCATATTGACCTCCCTGGCTGACCTCCAAATTTTCGATCCAAATATTACGGATCGTGGGGATATATGATCCTTCTTTATCATAAAACATATTGAATCGTACAGCCGCATCTTTATATTGTCCAACTTTGGTATTATAAAAAAATACATTTTCAATAATTCCACCACGCATCGAATTGGTTTTGATACGTAGCGCTCTATCCAGCTGGGGGCTATCCATTGTATTATTCAGTGCGTAAATATTACGTGCTCCACCCGCAATTTCGCTACCGATCACCACACCGCCATGACCGTCTTTCATCATACAGTTCTCAATGATGTAGTTTTCTGCCGGACGTCCCATGTTACGACCGTCTTCGTCTCGTCCGGACTTGATGGCAATACAATCGTCTCCCGTATCAAAATAACAATCGCGAATCCAAACATTCTTAGACGCTTCCGGATTGCACCCATCGTTATTAGGACCGTGTGCAATAACACGCACACGCTCGATCAACACGTTTTCGCACAAAACAGGATTTAGATTCCACATCGGGCCATCAATCACTTCTACATCGGCGATCCACACGTTTTTACATTTATACGGCTGTATAAAAGTGGGACGTAGAAAATGACCATGACCAAAGACGCGCTCCTCTACAGGACGCTGCTCGGCTGTATATTGATGTATTAATTTACGCGCCGGTCTTTGATTTCCTGTACGTGTTTCATCCCATCCGTATTTGGGATTACCAACCCAGTACCACCAATGATCTTTATTGGCATTTCCATTTAACAAGCCTTTTCCTGTTATAGCAATATTTTCTTGCTCATAAGCATAAATAAACGGGGAGAAGTTTATACAATCGGATCCTTCCCAACGTGTGTGTACCATCGGGTAATCGGAGCTATCTCTGCTAAACAGGATAACCGCTCCATCATTCAGGTGTAGGTTGACATTACTTTTCAAATGGATGGCGCCGGTAAGAAACTCTCCCTTCGGAACGACAACGCGTCCGCCGCCTTCCGCATGGCAAACTTCGATCGCTTTTTGAAAGGCTTCGGTATTTTTGGTAATGCCATCATTCTGTGCCCCGTACGCTGTAATCAAATAATCCTTATCCCGAAAAACTGGTTTTGTTATTTGTTTTTTCAAGACGTCAATCTCGGTTAAAGGCTGTTCCGTAGTGGCCCAGCGGTTTCCTTGCCCCATCCCCATCGTCACCAGACAACACAAGTACAAACTTCCCAATAGTTTTTTCATTCTCATTTTTTTAGTCAGGCAGATCTTAAAACACCATAATCTCCTATTAATTGACCGCGTTTAATTTCACGGCATCCGACGGGAGATCTCTTCCTATCTGGATCTGTTCTTCTTGATAATTTCCATGTATAACCATGTTCGTTGACCGACGCCCTGATAGATTAAAAATTGCAGATCGGACATCTGTTTGCAGTTGTTCAACTTGTACATCTTGTACATTTCGTAACGTGAGAGCTGGCCCTTCCTTCGGATAAATAGCCATATTTTTAAGATTTATTTTCGCTGACTCCATGATTTCCCCACCCAATTGGGAATGAACGACAAAGTTCTCCACGTTGATATTTTCAATCATGTGTTCCGGCAACCCGTAAAAATACATCGCTTTTCGTGCGCTGGCACAGGTGACGTCAGTGATATAAATATTTCTGAACGTAGGGGTGGTTTCATCCACCGGCGGAATCTCCTCGATTATCTCATCACCATCTTCCAAAGATTCTACAACGGACTTGCCACCGTAATATAGATTAAAATGAAGGGGCTCCGTAGCAATGTCAAACATACTAATGTCCCGAATGAATATATTCTCCACGACACCACCACGTCCTCGGCGACTTTTGAAACGCAGCCCTACATCTGTCCCTAAAAATTGACAGTTGGAAACAAGAATATTTTTTACGCCACCGGACATCTCGCTCCCCACGACGAAACCACCATGACCTTTGAATACGGTACAATTGTCGATAATAACATTTTCCGTTGCTCGGTTACGTTTTCTACCGTCTTCGTCCTTTCCAGATTTTATACAAATCCCGTCATCCCCTACATCAAAAGTACTGTTGACAATAATCGCATTTTTGCAGGACTCTAGATCTAGTCCATCGCCATTTTGCGCATAGGACGGATTTCTAACCTGCACTCCATCCAAAATCACGTTTTCGCACATCAATGGATGGATATTCCATGCGGGTGAATTCTGGAAAATCACGCCCTGCAGGAAAACGTTTCTACATTCAATAAAACTGACCATCACCGGACGTAGGAAGTCTCTTACAGATTGCCATTCTTCCGACGTTTGTAAATTACGTGGCACATTCATATCACTGGTGGTATCTGCATGTAAATATGCAGCAGAAGGCATCCAATAATCGTCACGTTTAAACACCCCTCCCGAGGAAGTTGCGCGTTTCCAAAAGCTTTCGGACACCTTACCTTTTTTCAATGGACGCCAGTAATGCCCATTACCGTCGATAGCTCCACTGCCCGTTATCGCAACATTTTCTAAGTTCCGTCCTGAAATCGGAGACTGACATCTGCGGGTATCGAGTCCTTCAAAAGAAGTTTCCACAATGGGATATAAATCTTTGTCAGGCGAGAACAAGATAATCGCCCGATCTTCCAGGTGCAAATTAATGTTGCTCTTAAAAACAATCGGGCCGGTGAACCACACGCCTGCAGGCACACGAAGCCGTCCACCTCCTTTTTGTGAAAGTGTTTCCATTGCGTCGGCAAACGCCTCTGTGTTGAGCGTTGTTCCGTCTCCGATCCCACCGAAATCTATAATCGACACCTCGTTGTCTGGAAATGTAGGTTGTGACAGAACGGGCATATCAAACGGTAAATCTTTATACAGGTAATTGTAATCAGACGACTTATCGCCCTCATTACAGGATATACAACCCGCGATTGCCAAGATCATCAAACAATTTTGAAATAGATATATTATTTTTTTCTTCATCATGCGTTAAACCAATTATTAAAGTTTATAGGATACAATCTCGAATACGAACGTTGTCGAGGTATCCGATGGCCCTCCTTGGGTTGCGCCAAACAAATACCGAGGGGTACCCTTCATTTTGTCGAGCAACAACATGGGCCGTTCTAAACGCCCAAAGCGTTTGAGATGGTTCGCGGGAGCTGGTTCGTCGATATAACTTTTCATATCGAGATAGGAAATCCTAGGTTCTGACCAGTCTAGGCCATCTTTAGAAGATAGCAACAAGCCATATTCGTGATTATAGAACCCCATATCTCGGGCAATCATATAATAAACATCTCCTTCTTTCCATACGAAAGCATCTTCCAGCTGTGCATTGTTCGGGCGACCCGAAAAGTCGATAACTGGATTATCCGAAACTTTCGTATACGGTCCTTGTGGGTGATCGGCTTTGGCCAGCCCATACTTGCGGTTTCCACGCACTGCACCCGATTGATTTTGATATTCTGCGGTATTCCAAGATTTATAAAATAACCAGTATTTGCCGTCATTCCCTTTCACAAAGGCAGGATTCGTCGTACAATGATCGTCCCAAGTCCCCTCTTCTCCCGGCATTAGTGCTGGGCTATCAGGTCGTTCCCAAGGTCCATCCAAGCTTTTTGCCGTAGCAATACCGATACGTTTGGTGTCGGTTTTTCCATTCGAATTGCCCATATAAAATAGGTAATAGGTATCGCCCACGTGCTGAATAAGCGGGTTATGGCACGTCGTGCTGTCCCAATACCCTTCCCTCGGACTAAGCACGACACCTTGATCCGCAAACGGGGCGTCAGGACGATCGGCTACGGCATGGGCAATTTCCGACCCCCGGATCCAACCACTCATGCCTTTTTCCTTTTTCCATCGGGAATAAAAAAGATGTACTTTCCCATCTTCACCCCAAATGGGAGAAGAGCACCAGATGTAGTAATCATTCAAAGTCAATGATCGACCGATAGGTTTTAAGGTAAAAGCTGGCGTGTCGTCTGCGCTACTAAACGAAAAAAGAGTGGGGCCTACCATCAAACCTGACATTAAAAAGAAGCCAGATTTCATAAAATCTCTTCTTGAACACCTATCTATTTCACTTGTCATTTTTGTCATGGTTCATTATCCGTTAACTTTGCTTCCTAGGTTTATACCTCTAATATATCAAAAAACAATCCCATATGTGTCCTGCTCCGTCCTGCGTAGCACCTAGTTTATTTATTTAACTCCAACAAACCCATGATAAATGGTCCAGTAGCTTTCGCATCGTTTTCGCGGATGCGCTCTCCTACATAATAGGCATAACTTCCGTCACGATAGGGATGTCCGCCCAAACCGGCAACCGCATTGCACTGGATAAGTGTAAGTGTACCGTCCGCTTCTGTTTTCAATAATTTTTTTTGTATTCCGTGCAGCGTCTTTTCGGCTACTTGCTTATAAGAATCGGCGATATAGCCCTTGTTGGTCGCTTTCGCAAAACCGTACATGAACATTGCGTTTACAGATGCTTCCTGATAGTTTTTTTCAGCAGCAATCTGATCGATCACTTGCCACCACAGTCCTTCTTCGTCTTGATATTTGGGTAACGTTTCTGCTAGTTTTTGGATAATAGTGACAATCTCCTCCCGTTGCGGATAGTCCGTTGGAATAAAATCGAGCACATCGACCAACGCCATAAACCACCAACCGATACTTCGCCCCCAAAAATTGGGTGACTGTCCTGTTATATTGTTGGCCCATTGCTGCTTTTTGCTTTCGTCCCAAGCATGATAATAGAGGCCGGTTTTCTTATCGTACGTATGTTTCGCTGTTACGAGAATGTGATTAATTACATCGTCATAATGTGCGCTATCACCGGTAAATTGTCCATACTGGGCAACAAAAGGATCCGCCATATACACACCGTCCAACCAAACCTGATGGGGATAAATCAATTTATGCCAATAAGCGCCTTCCAAGGTGCGAGGGTGAACGCTCAGCTGCGACATTAAACGTTCTATGGCCAGTTTATATTTTTCCTTTCCGGTCTTTTCATACAAGGTAAAGAGAATTTTACCCGGATTAATATAGTCCAGATTATAGGTATCTCTTTTGTAAAGATAGATATTCCCCTCTTCGTTGATGATGGTATCCGTCCAAGCTTCCACATAATCAAAATATTTCTGATCGGCGGTTTTCTCCCACATTTTTAACATCGCCAAGCAACCTAAACCCTGTCCGTAACCGAAATACAGTCGTTTACCATGATCGATCTGCCAAGCTTCCGGAAAGCGTTTCATTTCAGATTCGGCAAATTGTACATATAGCTTCTGTTCCTGGGCTTTCGATGACAGGGCAAGGAAACAGAATACGATTAAAGTCACTACCGTTATATGATATCTCATCTACTATCGCTTTACAAATTTTATTAATACAAAGGGTGTTGTTGTCCACGTAGTCCCGGGTTCGCGTCGATCGTATTTGTTGAGAGCGGAAACAGTTCTACTTTATTCTTTTCCAACCCACGGAAAATATTTCTCACCCAAACTTCATTAGCTGTAAATCTATTGTTAAAAAAAGCCGCAGTGTTCCCATACATATCTAAGATCGTATAACCTTGACGCTCCAGTTCTGCTTTTTCAGTTGCTGTTGGTTCATTCTTCAACGATACGAAATCTAAGGCTATCGTAGGATCATTAAAGGCCTTTGCATCCGTAACCTGATAAGCTCGATATCGCGCAACATCTGCATATTTCCCTGTATGATTTGCCAAGTCTGTGATTTCCTGTTTCGTTGCAGTAAGTTTTTCGTATAGTATACCCCAACGGATCAAATCCGTGCGGCGCCAACCCTCAAAACCCAGTTCTAGCTTACGCTCTTGGATAATGGCATCGCGAAACGCCTCGTACGTACTTGGCGTTTCACCAATTTGAGAACGATCGTTCTGGAAAGCGCGTAGACGTACTTTCTCGTACATTTCTTTCGCCACGCCGGTCGGCCCGTTGTTCAATTCGTTTTCTGCTTCCGCATACATTAACAATACATCGGCATACCGTAAATGAATCCAGTTGATGTCGCGCTGGGCTGCCGAAACACCTTCGTCGGCTTTCCAGTTGACACGATACTTACCGATCATGTGGTTCGCGTAGGTATTCATTTGGTGCGTACTTTCCGCGGTTATGGCATAATTGGAGATGGTCACGTCACGACGAACGTCACCTTCTTCGAACTCAAAATAGTATGTAGGCAGTGCAGCCATTGCCGGTTGCGATTTATTATAAAACGACTGCGTATGTGCAAAGATACCATTCGTGTATCCGAGTCTCGCCTCATTGCGATCGGCACCTTTTTGACCATACTCGAACATGGATTCTTTATTGTATTTCCCGTTTACTAGGTCACGGAAAATTGTTTCATAATCGATCAACTCATTTTCTCCTCGATCCACAACGGCCTTGCAAGCATCCCGCGCGATTTCGTACAGCTCTTGGATACGTGGCGTATCTGATCGGCGCGCCAATTGTACGCTCCCAGGTGCATAGCTGTCTAGATCCCAACGGAGTGAATAACCTGCCGCATAAAGTGCGATACGTGCCAACAGGCCGTAAGCGGCGTTCTTCGATACGCGTTCTATCGGCATTCCCGACCCCCCCTTCCAAGGTAATAATTCAATAGCTTGCTGCAGATCCCGCACACAACCATCCAATATCGTATCCCGGCTTACACGAGATGAAGAAAAATCTGGCATTTCCACAACAGGAATAGTTGGATAAGGTACATCACCGAAATGCCGTACAACGTGAAGCATATTCATTGCGCGGATCGCATAGGCCTCTCCCAGCAATATATCCAGCTTGTCTTGTTCGGCATCGTCAGTGATTGTCATTAGAGGTATATTTCTGATCAGCACGTTTGCTTGCTCGACACCAGCATACATGGCCGTGTATGTGCCTGTTGGACTGATGGCGGGGTTAAAAACATAATTGGCAACTTGGTTTTTCGAATTGGTTTCTCCTTCGGTAGAAAAACACTCGTCCGTTCCCATACCAAATTGATAAAATAGTTCCGCATTGAATGTACTTGTATATGCACCCAGCACGGCCATTTCTACTTTTCCAACGTCTTCAAAAATGGTCGAGCTATCAAAATCCTTTTCTGACGGTAGTTCTAAAAAGTCTTTACATGATGTTGCTGTTAAGAGTAGAGATGCAACGATTATATATATATATTTCATGGTGCTATTCGTTAAAACGTTAGATTAATTCCGGTCACAAAGCTCTTTATCCGTGGGTATGCCGAGTTGTCGACGCCTCTTGTCAAAATCGCGTCAGTAGCAGAAACCTCCGGGTCAAATCCGGAGTAATTTGTAAACGTATGGATGTTGTTTAAAGTAACATAAAACCTCAATCGTTGGATAAAAGCCTTTTTGGAGACTTCTCCCGGTAGTGTGTAACCGAGAGTAATATTGTTTATCCGCAAAAAAGACGCATCTTCCAAGTAGTAATCTAGTGGATCGGATATCGCTATGTTGTTACCCGAATTCAAACTCCATACTTGACGTCCGTCTTGTTGATTTGGGTTCAGTTCTGCCAATCGATTTAAATCCCTTGTTTCCAAACCAGTATTTGGGTCAATCAGGGTAAAGCGGTCGGACATATTTCCGAGGGCGTTCTGATTGGGTAAATAGGGTCCCATAAAGCGCTGACTATTCATGTTGAACACCTTATTCCCGTAAGCAAAATTCAAGAATACGCTGAGGTCAAAACCCTTGTAAATAAATTCATTGTTAAAGCCCCCAAAAAATTTAGGTTCTGGACTCCCTAATTCTGTACGATCATCCGGGGACCATACCGGATTGCCGTTTTCATCTGTTTGGCCTGCTACAGGCAGGTATTTCACGTCACCCGGTTTTACGGAAGAGCGGTCTTTGCCTTTCAAGGACGCAACACCATCTTTTAGACTATAACTGCCGTCCCCTTGCTGAACGAAATCGTCTGTGGTATATACGCCATCATATTTGTAACCGTAAAATGTGCTGATCGGACCACCTACGCTGGTATAGAAGTTCATCCTGGACTCATAACTTGTAATCATGTAGTCGTTGCCGGCACTTCCGAAGAGCTGTCCCACTTTCGAACGGTTAAATGTTATATTGAACGCTGATCTCCATTGAAAATTTGCGTTGCGTACGTTTAACGTATTCAGAGAGAGTTCAACACCTCTATTCCGCAACGTGGCGACATTTTGATATTGCTCGGTATATCCGGTCGATGTCGGAATAGCGGCTTTCAGCAACAGGTTTTTGGATTCGTTGTTGTAAAAATCAGCAGTCAGGTTTACACGATTGTTTAGCAGAGCCACATCTAGTCCCACATTTGCTGTTTGTGTCTTTTCCCAGACTAAAGCTGGATTTCCTAAGGTGTTACTCGGTTTTACACCAACGACCGTCTTATTATCTACCGCAACAACAGTCGATCCATACAAAGTGGCATAGCGTGTAGTTCCTATTCTATCATTTCCGGTTGTACCGTAGCCGACGCGCAGCTTTAACTGATCAAAAAGGCCATTGTCTTCCATGAAGTTTTCGTTATGAATATTCCAAGCAGCGGACGCAGAAGGAAAAGCGCCCCATTTGTTACCTTGCCGGAAGGTAGATACACCATCCGCTCGAACGGTCGCGGTCACTAAATAACGGTCATCGTAATTATAGATTCCGCGGAAGAAACCAGACACCAGACCGTAGCGGTCAGCTTCGGATTCGCCACGTTCTGTCCGCCCGGCTAAACTCACGTCTTTGAGACCGAAATTACTGGCGGGGAATTCAAAATACTCATGTTTAAGACCTTGGCTTTCTTCGTACCGCACTTCGTGACCAGCCATTAAATTGATATGATGTTTATCAAAGTCTTTCATCCAGGACAAGGTATTCGTCCATTGCCATTCAAACCCTTCCGCATTATTTATATCCCCATAGGGACCTCCGTTATTCTGTGCATCTCGAGTCCGTCCATCGTCCCAAAAATCGGTACGGTTTTGTCCCCACTGATAGGATCCCTGCGTACGAAACGTAAAATCATTCAAAAATCTAGCCGTCAAGCCGATGTTTACATTCGCTAAACGCGAGGCCCGTTCGCGGGTACGCGCGTCGTTCATGATGATCGGGTTGGAAATATCATACTGCGAGTCGATCAACTGCATTTCGTCGCCAATATCCGTTTGCAGCATCTCTTCGTCTGTATAACGAATCCCGCCCGTTGCAGGTTGTAGAGCAGACATCTTGAGCATACCGCCCAGCGATCCGCCACCTTGTCTATTGGCATCCTGAAACAGGGAATTGAAATCCACATTCACCCCTTCAAATAATTGGTGGTCGACCTTCGCACGCACACTGTTCCGCCGGAACCCTGATTTGGCTAAAATACCGTCTTGGTTCGTGTTATTGTAAGACAGCATCAGTTTTGTCTTTTCGTTTCCACCAGAAATATTCACGTTGTGGTTTTGCAACAAGGCGCTGCCACCGAACACCTCATCTTGCCAATCAATTCCCGCACGCGTTCCATAGTCGTTATGGATCCGTGCATAAGCACCGGAAGCAAAATCAGGATCATCGACATCTCCCCCGTACATATCAGCAAACCTGGACGCGTTACCAGCAAGTGTCTGGAATTCGTATTGATATTTCACATAATCTTCTACGCCCAGCAGATCGAGCTTTCTGCTCAACCGCTCAAAACTCAGATAGGCATTATAATCAACCACGGTACGGCCGGATTTTGCAGATTTTGTCGTAATCAATACCACGCCATTCGCACCACGCGCACCATATATCGCTGTAGCCGACGCATCTTTTAAGATGTCAATGTTTTCAATATCATTGATATCGATTTTCATCAAAGCATCTTCCATGACGAATCCATCTACGACATACAAGGGTTTAGTAGAACCGGTGATGGACGTTCCGCCCCGAACGGTAATATTGACATCGGCTCCCGGCGCTCCACTCTGTGTGACGACATTGACCCCAGCCACTTTACCTGTTAAGGCCTGCGCTGCCGTTGTAACGGGAACTTGACGAATATCGTCCCCTTTCACGGAACCCACCGCACCAGTCAGATCTCTTTTTCTGGCTGTACCGTAACCGATCACGACAACTTCGTCCAAATCATTGTTGGCTGCCATCAGCAAGACGGTAATCGGATTTCGACTGCTTACAGTCACCTCTTCGGGCATATATCCCACATAGCTTGTCTGTAATATGTCGCCCACTTCTATAGGAAGCGAAAAAGTTCCGTCTTCGTCCGTCAGTGTGCTCGTATTTTTTCCTTTAATCTGTACACTAGCTCCGCTGATGGGTTGATTACTGGCATCGGTAACTCTCCCCGACAAGGAAAATTCTTGCGCCTTACCCCACGAAATCATAGCAAAAAAGAGTAACAGGCACACCACTCCCCCCTTTACGTTTTGTCTAACAGTTAGCATCATAAATGTTTCAGTTTATAGTTACTTCCTGTCAAAAGTAGGGGTCAGTGCGTGTTTTACACTTTCAAAAATTGACGTATTTTATCTAAAAATTGACAAAACAACTAAATAGCAGGAGGTCATCCCCTATTTCAACGGATACTTCACAAACCAGTTCTGTTCGTTCATCAAATGGCCTCTAACCTGCTGCTTTTGTCCATCTGGATATTTTGCAGAAACGATATCGGCTAAGATAGCTGGATCATTCCATCGCTTGGCAATACGCATCAATGCGAAATAAGCTTTTGCCTCGCCTGCACTTTCCATCAGCGTTTCTTCTGCTACAAGTTTGTCCAATGCTTTCATATATGCGCGTTTCTTCTCCTCGGTATCCAGATCATCTTTTGATAAGCCTTGTGGGTATACCGGAGCAAGGCTCACTCTCCTTCGGATTCCCATATTGATTGCAAAATGGGAATTGATCGTAGGATCATCAAACGGAGCTTCCAAATTATCTCCGTTGCGCGATCGATATAGCTCAACACCATCATTAAACAAAGCCTCTGCCGGTCCAAACTTTCCTAGATTATTCAGCGCTTCGATTACAAAGAAATGCACATCGGAATCCCGGTAAATCGAAATATGGACATTGTTTTTATAAATTTCAGAAGCACTCTCGCGATCTCTGGAAAACTTACGGATCACCCACTCCCCATTTTGGAAATAATACGTAAAATCAACACCCCGATATCGATCTCCCAGGGTATGCCCATCATAACGTAATTGCGACTCGTAACGTTGCATAGCCACCTCTGTAGGTTTTAG
The DNA here is from genome assembly GCF_004208525.1 of Sphingobacterium corticibacterium. Classification (GTDB taxonomy): domain Bacteria; phylum Bacteroidota; class Bacteroidia; order Sphingobacteriales; family Sphingobacteriaceae; genus Sphingobacterium; species Sphingobacterium corticibacterium. The sequence continues at coordinate 714,707 of NZ_SGIT01000002.1, forward strand.
ATAATAAACAGAAGGCTCCTCGTTCGAGAAAAAACGGATTAAACGATTGGTCTGGTTTCTTTCAAAATCGTAGGGAACCATATTAATCAGCACGCGCGTACGCGTGATAGGATCTCGTGTAAATGCCTGTATCCATTCACCATTCCAATCCTCATTACTGACTTTATATCTTTTGCCACCGCCATCTGAAATAAACGGTATACCGATGTCCACTACGCGCTGATATTCTTTATTCCACAGGTACAATTCCATACGAAGAGGAGCCGGTGACGGACAGATCATGTTCCACACCAAATCTTGTTGGTTGGCCGGTATACCGGGATATAATATATTTCCCCAATTGGCTTCATATAGGCCATTTACACCATCTTCACCATTTTCCATCAGGGTAATCAACTTCGGAATCAATTCATCGAAACCGATTACCGGAATCTCACCTATTTTATCTAGATTCAGTTCGGGATCGTCGAAATAGGCTACCTGCCCGTATAATTTACCCAAAGTCAAGTAAGTCCACACTTTAAAACGGATAGTTCCGGATATCAATGCCGCATAGTGCGCCTCCTCAATGGCAGTGGGGTTGCTTTTTCTGTACGCAATAATCTTACTCAGGTAAGCGTTTGCATTGACGATCAAATCGTAATACGGTCTCGGATTGGCAAAGCTATTGCCTAGCTTTTCCTTGAAATTGTATAAATCCCAAAGATCCTGCGGGGCATTCGCGGTCGGCTCGAGTAAATCCGTACGTAAATCACTGAGAAACACCGTCTGGTCTGCGATTGCCTGCATTTTAGACGCAACGCCCATATAACCGGAATACAGCTCATTCGACTCCTTTAAATAATCTTTATCTAACAATATATCGTTCGTATCCACTTCAAAATAACGGGAACATCCCGTTAAAGTCAAGGCAACAGTTGCTATTCCACATACGAAAAAACTCCTTCTTATATTCATATTCTTCATTACAGCTTAATGTTAACACCAAATTTAAATGTACGTGGCAATGGAATCTTACCATAATCTGCTCCCATATAGCTAATCGCATTGCTATATGCGGTCACTGGATCCAAACCAAGATAGTCTGTCCATGTAAATATGTTTTCGCCAGCAATGTACCATTCCGAATTAGATAGCACATTTAGTCGGTGCTGTCCAAACTTATACGACAGGGTGATGTTTTCCAGTCGTAGGAACGATGCATCTTCTATCCACCTGTTTGAAAAGCGCGCATTTTCCATAGGATCACCATAAGCAGCTTGGGGAATATTGGTCTGCTGACCGTCAGTTTGCCAGCGGCGGAGTACGGCTTCCGACTGATTGGCATAACTATCCATGCTCTCCATGCTACGACGTAAACCGTTGTACATCTGATTTCCTTGGCTGAAACTGAGCAATCCCTGTAGATGGATGTTTTTATAACGGATGCTAAGGGAGGTTCCTCCGAAAAGGTTCGGCAAACTGTTGCCCAGCGATACCTGGTCTTCATTGTCAATTACGCCATCTTGATTAATATCTGCGAAGTGCGCATCGCCGGCACCAAAATATCTGTTCTTATAATCCTGTAATCCCAAAGCGCCTGCCTCTGCATCACTGGAAATAACACCACGGAAGTTTGCACCGTAAAAAGAGAAGGGAGAGACGCCAACACGATTAATGCGGGTAACACCGTCCGCCTGCAGATGGAGCATATCGGCTCCACCGACCAAACGCTTAACCTTACTGTTCAAAGTAGACAGATTACCTCTCCAGGTTAAAGACCAGTCCCGGTTATCGATGACCGCCACATTCAGCTCCACTTCCAGCCCTTGATTTTCTATGGCACCGCCATTCATGTAGATCTGGTCGATGCCACCGATCGGCGAGACAGGAAAGGCATTTAATAAGTTGCTGGCACGATTAAAATAATAGCCTACATTAAGATTTAGGCGCTGGTTAATACCCGAGAAAATTAAATTCGCCTGCCAGTTTTCGTTATCTTCCCAGCGGATGTTTTGATTAGGAATGTTACCTACCACGATGCCCGCTAATTGCCGGTATAACTGGCTCCCATAATATGCCTGTCCAATCTTCGACGAAAAGCGACTATTTCCAGTCTTCGCATAGCCAATTTTAAATACGAGGTTATCAATACTGTTGATGTCTTTCAAAAGTGCTGTGTTGGACAGTAGGAACGAGAAATCGGCTGCCGGGAACACACCGAAACGGCTAGCGTTCGCCCCCGAGACAGACGAACCATCTATACTCAAATTGACGTCCAATTTGGCTAAACTACGCCAACTGTACTGTGTATAGCCGTATATGTTCATCCAGTTCCACTGTTCATTGTAGCCCCAAAAAAGGCGACCAGCATTATTCACATAATTGAGGGTACGGTAGAAATCCGAGCTGGTGTTTCTTCCACTTCCGGCATCATACTCCTGAGAAGTTAACAAGCCCTGTACACCGCCTCCGAAGAACGCCTCATCCTGATTCCAATTTTTGTGGTAGGTTCCGTAGAGGTTCCATGAAATATTGGACGTTTGTCCCGCTCCTGCTCTGGCGCTATTCAACGCTAGTCCATCTTCAAGCGGCAGGATCGTACCACTGGATAATCCGGGGATGAAAGCATTCTGCCGTGTATAATTGGAAAAGAGGCCTAAAACAGCGTTTAATCTAAAGCGATCCGTAGCTTGATAGCCTAAGTTTGCCTGCACAAACACATCATAGATATCCGATTTAAAATCGGCAGTTTGCAAAAGCGCCAATGGGTTGGAAACACCAAACTGTCCGACGCGATCCAGATCTGGCAAAACATTATTGTCCACATCTTTTTGGTATGGGCTTAGGATCGGCGCTCGGTATAATGCGGATATTAAGGGGTTTGTTGCCGGTAGGATACCCTGTTCCTGTAAACGGGAAGTACTATACGTAAGCGCTGTAATAGCTTTTAAATCGAACTTACCTCCTAAATTGATGCTGGAATTCAAGCGTGTGCTATATCGTGTGGTCGCAGTCTGATCCAGTGCCCCTTGCTGGCTAAGTACGCCCAGCGACAAATCATATTTCGCTACCGCATCGCCACCTTTGATACGCAAATGGTTATCGGTTACAAAGGCATTTCGATAAATGACATCTTGCCAATCTGTCGTATTATTGTATAGGTAGTTATAATAGTAGTCCGGATCATCACGCAGGAAAGGGAACCTCGCCAATAGCTCGCCAATATCTTCGTATTGCGTCATGCCGACACTACCTAGTAAACTTTTATACGCACTACCTCCCAATAAAGGTAGTGTGCTATAATTGTGGGCGAGACCATAGTTACCGCTGAATTCTACAACGGTTTCCAAATCGTCGGAGGACGACGTTTCTAAAAGAAGTACGCCGTTCGATCCCAAGGATCCGTATCGGGCAGTCTCTGCTCCCTTCAACAAACGGATATGTTTGATATCTTGCAAGGCAAAGGGTGCGAACGTCCCTCTGGAATAGCCGCCGATAATGGGCGAGTTTCCTAAATCTGGCAAATACGGCACACCATCGACCACGATCAATGGGGTATTATCCGCATCGAACGAGCGTACGCCTCGAAAGTTCAACATCCCCCCTTCGGAGACCATCCCACTCTTATTGAGAACGCGCAGGCCCGTCATTTCGCCCGTTAATACCTGCTCGATATCGACGGCGCCCGCACGATAGTCGTTATCAGACAGCACGTTGCTATTCTTCTCAGAAAACGTTCCGTCGACCACATTGATATAGTTTGTCCGCCCTTCGCCAATCAATGTTATTTCGAAAGTACTTCGTCCCAAAATTTCTACGTATGCCTCATAGTATCCCGGGCTCCAGACCCGAATAGTAGTAGCCCGATCGTCGACCTCATCCAATGTAAAGGATCCATCTTTCTTCGTACGGACGTTGGACGTTGTATTTAATACCGTCACCACTGCATCGAGTACCGGACTTTTATCGTAATTACTAACCACCTTTCCGGTAATCGTCGTTTGTGCAAACACAGGAACGACCCCTAACGCCAACATGGTAAAAAATAGCGAACGCCACATCCTCTTTTTCGTTATCTTCGTCATATATTCAGTTAATATTCGGTTCATTAATAGTTATTTTGTGTTGGGATCAAAGCCCAGTGGTAAAGATCCAGCCGTTCAACATTTCCTTTACCTAGGCCCGCAAACTCCACCTTAATTTTAAAGGAACGCACATCGTCACCCTCAAGCATCACCGGGCCGACCAACCCACCCCAACCGTTATACTTCGTTCCAGGCACCGTATTCGTATTCCGGTCGAAATGCCAAGGTGTTGCCGGCTCCACATTGAGATTTAACGCAACGGGTTTATCGTCAATATAAATATTGACAAAGGGATGGTTCGTTGCTCGGAATCCCATATACAGGTTATACTCTCCGGGCGGTACTTCGACGACCTTATAATCCGTCGAACCATCTGAATTCCGCTCCAACATAACTGGTGTATAGTCAATCGATGTTGGTTTGTTATCTTCCAGATCGCCCTCTATCCGTAGTGTGCGATAAGTTATCTCTACACCAATAGTAGGAAATGTTACGGTAACATCATCTGCAGGTCCAATACTTTTGACGTTATTCAATGTAAACCGCAAATCCTTCTCGTCATCCGGTACAAACTCCCAATAATGAAACAATTGCTTAATCATACTGATATGGACGTTATTTGGTATTTTGAGTTTGCTGATCTCGTAGATACGGCCGTTGCTCATGCGCCTGAAATTTGGGTCTACTTTTTGCACGGAAGGCTTCCAAAGCTTTCCAAAAACTGATGTAAGATCTTCTCCCGAAACATCATCGAGTAATGATTTATAAAAGATAGCATCTTTGATCCAGATGAAGGCCACTAAAGAATCCTCTTTCAAAAATTCCTTCCCAAATTGATCGTACAATAGTCCTAGATCATTAAAACAATTTTCGATAACGTGATTGCTAGGCAAAAACATCGTTATTTCCGAGAACTCCGACCGGATATCTGCTTTTTCGAAAATAGGGTTGGTAATTACATATACCGAGTCATACAGCGTATTGCCCGTCGGGTCCACGCCAATCGGAATACTGTTTTCCAGGTCAAAAATGGTATCGTTCATCGCGAGGATAGTATCCCGGATGATCGAGTAATCACTACCCAGCGCTTCTATGTATTCATAAATGCTAAAATCGGGGGTTAAGAGTTGGTCGATCTCATGCACTACACCGTTCTGGCAAATTTGATTCCCCTTCACCACTGCTGCATCACCGACGTGTACGACCCCGCCATCCTTGTTTATCGATAAATATTTACCATTGAAGGTCATCACGCGTAACCCACTCTTGAGCTTGGTATTATCATATATCAAACTGTTGATATGGTACCGCAGGATAAACTCGGTATCTTCTCCCAAATTATTCAATGCGCCCATTTTTTCATTAGAAACCGCCCAAATGGTCAGGTTCTGGTCGCGCGCGAGTTCCGCTGCCAAATCATATTCTTCTAGCTTGGCCACAAAATCCGAATACTGGGGCTGTGATTTTAAATAGTCCAAAAGATTCAGGGACGATACTGTTCCCTCTTCTTCCCCGTAATGGGTGTCCCAGTTTTTGTTACAACCGACAAGTATGGTAACTAAACATACTGTCGCATAAATTATCTGTTTCATAACAATAAGGTTTAAATCATTCTACGGGATCAAATTGCAAATAATCCATCGTGATCAAACGACCATCCAATGATAATATACGAAGGGTATGATCTGCTGTTTCTGTAAATTCTACGGTGCCCATCGCTTGAGTTAGATTTCGCTCTTCTCTGGAGTTCGATATAACCAACCGAGCATGGATTATCTCATTATCAAGAATAAAAGCACAGATACCTGTATGCGCCGAATGCTTAGGGCTCGGCCATACAAAGGATACTTTATATCGTCCTTTGACGATGGTCGGGCTTTTAAACTCGATCCAGCCCGACTCACCCAATTCAGCACGAAGATGGTCATGGTTCAATAGGGCATACCAATTCCCCTCCGATGGTCTATTGTTGCGATAAGTAACTACATTCGGCTTGTATTCCGGACGTGCAGACCAGGTGATATTCGTTAGTTCATTGGCTGTAAATGTTTTATTGTACTGTGATCCTAAATTGGAATTACGATATTGGCTAACATTTGCTTCAATATCGGGGTAATCGGTCAATTCCCATATCACCTGAACTTGCTCTGGGGAAAATAAAGGCATCCAGTTGTTTACTTCGTGGACAACACCATTTTTACAGGCGATATTCATCTCCACGAAGGCAATGGACTCCCCGGTTTCGACATCTTCATTGAGCACTAAACCAGCGCCACTTTCAGAAACCTTAAGCAATTCATTGGGAGCCATAGTCTGCAGGTTCATTTTAGTGCCATTTTCCGAGAATTTTCCCAGATCGGCATATGAACGCTGCTGATCCAATAAATGGTATGAAACGTATTTATTCAATGGGTTATCCGGGTTTGTATAATCGCTACCTGCCGACACCTCGAGTCGCTCCAATAAATCCTGTATGCCATGGATACCTGCTTTAGTATAGGTCTCATTGCTTACAACAAAGGCTGTATATTTAAACCGTTGCTGAATCGGATTTCCTAAAGGATCGGTCGTTTCGGTGTATACGGTTTCCAATCTTTCCTTATATCCGGTTAGATCTACCAGCTCCTTGAACAGGCTCCAATGTTGTTTTGCTTGCAACCGGTCGTAAACGGTCTCCACCAACGGAACCAGCACATCATCGATACTATGAATGATACCATTGGTCGCTTTAATATCATAACTGTTGAATCTCGACACGCCATTCAGATAAACTGCCTCTAACCCCCCATTTCTAAAGTCAACAAATAGGTTATCGTCCGTCGCATTGAGTTCGTTAATGGCGCCACTTTGAAACTGTGCAAATTCTACTTTTGCATTCGGAATTAAATGATATCGAACCAAATAAGCAGCCTGTTCTTCCGACATTTCCGATATCGCCCCTAAGTTTGTTGCTTTTAGGTAACGTTCTACCCCTTCATTAACCGGAACGAAGTGGGTATATATGGCATCGAGATTTAGTGTATTATATAGGTTTGCTTTTTGCAGTACCTCTACCCAAAGGCTGTATTTGTCTTCGTTGTTTTTCAGGTAAAGAGCGATTGGTGTCTCTTCATATGCGGTATAGGTGTTGTTTTCAAAAGCATCCTTACAGGAACTCACCAACGTGAGCATCCAGCCCAGGAAGATCAAGAGGCCCCAGATCCAAATTTGTTTTTTTGTGTTCATCTCTCTTAATTTAAGTGTTCATAATAGGGGTTCTGTACTAAAAGCCTATTGAAGCGCAATTCATCGATGTGGATCGGCAAGTAGTGTGCATTTTCATTCATCAGCTGCGCTCGAATCACCGGCGCAGCGGCTCCGGGGTTGCCTGCTAGTACCTGTTCAATAAAATATTCTTTGTATTTATAGTTGTCTCGCTGCGCGACACGCAATAGATCAAACCAACGCTTCCCCTCTGCCAGAAACTCTTTTGCTCGTTCTTTGAGCAATGCGTCCAATAGCTGTAACTCCGTAGTCCCTGCGTCCAATGGACGAGATATCGTCGCTCTGGTGCGGACAGCGGTAATGAGCTCTATCGCTGCCGGATAGGAGCTTTCACCTTTCATGATCAGCGCCTCCGCCTTCATGAGATAAATATCTGCCATCCGGTACACAATCCAGTTTTGATCGCTAAACGAGCGTGGCACCCCCGTGCCTGCTTCCGCACCGAGATATTTCCATATTTTCAGATCGGTGGCATAAGAAGCCCCAAACGCACGTATATCTTCTGTATCTTCCGCATATAATGAAAGGGCATAATTCGAGATAATCCAGTTATACGACGCACCGAACATATTCATCAAATCGTTATTCTGCGCCTTGGAGTTATCAAACTGTATCTCGAAAATCCCTTCGTTGGTATTGCCTTCACTAAAGATGGTGAACCAGTTATTGGTGGTATTTATCCTTCCCTGAATCAATCCCACTCGTCCCGACTCCATCACGGCGTTACAAGATATGATTGCTTTATCATATTCGCCCATCCATAAATAGACGTCAGCCAATGTGGCGTGGATAGCCCATTTCGTAGCACGTCCTTTTGTTTCCCATACCGTCGGCCAAATTTCTTTGCTATTGGCTAAAGCCGTTGTTAAATCGTGTTCAATCTGTGACATGATCTGTTCTTTGGAGGATTTCGCGACTTCGTAGGCTGCGTGGTCGTCCATATAAGGTTCAAGAAGGAGCGGTGCTTCCCCAAACGTGCGCACGATGTAGAAATAACTTAATGCTCGGAGGAAATACGCCTCTGACAGATAAGATTGCATGACGGCCTGATTAAACGAGGGATCCCTGTCCACCACATCCGGCGCATATTTCAATACCATATTGGCATAATTGATAATCTGATAAAAATTGCTCCATTTCACCAGCTTGTTGGATGGCAGGATGGACAAGCCTTTTAGCCGTATTAAGTCCATATCTACGACAAGACCCGCTACACTTAATGTATTGCCACGTCCGTCACCGAAAATTAGCATATCCTTTACCGCTTTCTGGAGTCCAACATAAGCCGCTCCTAAAACCGCTTCCGCTTCTTCTTTATTTGCCCAATAGTCATCAGTAACCTGCTGGTTTTCCGGCTTTAATTCCAGCCATTTTTGGCAAGAACTGCTTATCAACAGCACTGTGATTATTAGGAAGCTATACCATACTTTCATAGTTCTTCTGTATTAAAAATTTACATTTACGCCCAATGCAAACCGTCGTGGTCGTGGGGTGTTGGCATTATCTTGACTTAACATATATACATCGCTGGAAAGCGATACTTCGGGGTCTTGACCCGAATATTTTGTCCAGGTGTACACATCTTGTAAGGTGGCAAATACGTCAAAACGGGTGACTCCGAAGCGCTCGATGAGCGACTTAGGCAGCGAATAACGTAGCGACACCATCTTCAACCGCACGAATGATGCATCTTCGACGAAACGATCTGATCCAAGATAGTTATAGCCTTCACCGTACAGCGCCCTCGGGATCATACTGGCATCACCCTCGTTCCGCCATCTTCCCAATACGGCGGTGCTCTGATTACCTGTTCCGCGCATATTCTCTGTACTCATCCGAACTTTGTTCACGACTTTCTGTCCGAATCGTCCGTGAAAAAAGGTGCTCAAACGGAACCCTTTATAATTTACATCAATTCCTCCACCCGCTGTAAAGAGCGGCATAGCATTTCCCAAATAGACAATATCATACTGATTGATAACACCATTCCCATCGATATCCTGATATTTGGCATCGCCCGCAAATACGCGTCGATCTCCATTCCGCGTGAACACGGCTTCTCCATCGAGATCCCGAATAACTTCGCCATTCAGATCCCGGGCGTAGGTTTCTTCTATATTTTGATACACGCCTTGATACCGATAGCCATAGAATGAACCCAAAGGATTTCCTTCTACAATTTTGTGTGCATAATTTTCGTTGTCGAAATCATAGCGTTCAAACTCCATATTATCCGGCAATTCCAGCACGGTATTTCGATTCCTGGAAATATTCAGGTGGCTAAAACTCAAACCAAAGTCTTTACTACGAATGGCTTCGACATTCAGGATTAATTCCCATCCTTTATTCTCCATTTTACCGGAATTGTAGAAGCTCATTTCTGTGAATCCGGTGGAGGACGGCAGTTTTACATCTTTCTGTAATAAGTCGGTGGTCACGCGGTTATAAATTTCACCGGTAATGGTCAACCTGTTTTTAAAGAAGGCCAGATCAACGCCGAAATCGGTTTGTGTAACCGTTTCCCATTTGAGATTATCAAGCTGCATGGATACAGGCCTGATCGCTGTCATGTCCCCATAACCGGGGGTAATCGGTTCAAATACGCCTAAGTAGGTATAGTTACCTCGTGGCGAGTTACCGGTTTTACCCCAGCTATAACGTAGCTTGACCATATCAGCGATGCCCAATTTCTTGATGAACTCCTCGTCACCAAGATGATAAGCCACCCCTAGGGCGGGGAATCCCTTCCAGCGATGTTGCGCAGAAACTGCGGTACTAGCTTCCCAGCGATAGGTTCCATTAATTAAATACTTATTTTTAAATCCGTAATGCAAACTGGAGATCACACCAATATCTCTTCCCATCGAATTACCGGATCCCATCTTTGCAATTGCTCCGCCCGACGTAGGGTCACTCAGTGAGGAAGATGCATTTCCGGACGTCTCGCTGGCATAGCTAAAGTTTCTCGACTCCCGCGTCTGCACCAGGGCCGCTCCTACGATACTGTGATTCTCCTGGAAGGTTTTGTTGTATATAAATTTATTTTCTGTCGAAATGTATAAATTGTCGGTTAGCGCGTCTGTACTTCTGTTGAAGAATGGATCTGTCCAAATCACTCCGGTTACCGATTGTGGCAAATACTTTTTATTCTTGGTGGAACGGGTATCAAAGCCTACCGTACCAGTATATTGCAGTTCAGGAAAGATCTGGTACTGTGCTCTAAAAATAACACGCGCCTGCTCTCCAGACGTTTTATTCACCGATTCATTGACCATCGCGACCGGATTGTACATACTTTCTTTTTCATCTCCGATAAAACTTCCCTGGAAATTAAGACGCGGTGTAAAATACTCGTCGGTATAATTACCGTACGCATCTATAAAGTACGGACTCATGTTTGGCATTTTGGTCATCGCCATGCCCCGCGGTGTCTGAATCTTCCCCGTCCAAAAATTGTCTCGATTACTCAATGAATACGACATATCCGCATTGATATTGAATTTGTTTGAGAACTTATAATTCACGCTTACCAAGGAATTGTAACGGTTTAATCCCGTGCCTTTTGTTGTTCCAACATCATTCAAATACCCCAAGGATACGCGGTAAGTGGCCTTATCTCCTCCGCCACTGATCGACAAAGAATTATCGACAAAATGCCCGACTTGGGTAACTTGATCCATCCAATTGGTATTTTGGTTATATTCTTTAAAATAAATCCACGACGGATCGTAGTTGATCTCCTGTGTATTGTATAACAACGAGAGATAAGGCAGTGCGCGCTGATACCCCAAATCGTTGACGGAATTCCAGATTGCATCCTGTATCATGGCGACATACTGTCCGCCATCCAACATCGGAATGGTTTCTGCCTCTCGTTTGACGTCGACTTTACTGGAAAAGGCAAATTGGGTTTTACCCTGCCGGCCTTTTTTCGTTTTAAAGAGCAGAACGCCGTTCGCACCACGAGATCCCCATATCGCTGTTGCCGCCGCATCTTTCAGTACTTCGATCGATTCGATATCCATCGGCGAAATGTTAATCAACGCGCCGAAATCCTCGTCGTTGGCCGTTGAGAAATTAAAATCACTGGAAATCTCCGTTGGATAAGGCACCCCGTCGACGACGATCAAGGGTTCCGAATTCCCATTGAGCGACGAGGTTCCACGGATACGGATCGAGCTACGCGCTCCTGGATCAGCACCGGAAACAATATCTACATTAGCCAACCGTCCCTGCAAACCACTTTCAATAGAAGCAAAAGGCATGGTTTCCAAAGCTTTCATATCGATACTCTCGGTTGCCGAAACTTGATTCCGGTAGGAAATACCCATGGCATTCCGTTGCTGATCTCCGGCGCCGGTCACCACGACCTCTTCAATAGACTTATCGTCAACTTGTAAAGTCACATTCACTTCAGCTTGCCCCATATAAGGGATCCGCTGTGAAATGTAGCCTATACACGCAACTACAATTGTCAAATCACTTTCTGCGGGCACCTCGACACTATATTGTCCTTGGGCGTCTGTGGAAGCCCCCCTCAAGTTTCTATTATCTTTGTTTTCTACAAAGATCGAAGCCCCTTGTAGCGCTTCATTTCCCTGACCTTTTATATTTCCCGTCAATACGCTGGATGATTGACCGACGACTAAAGAAATAACGCTAAAACATGTTATCAAGGTTAATATATATCGCCTCATTTATCTTTTTTTAAATGCTAAACCTAAAATATTTTAATCCGTTATCGTTTTAACAGTTTGTTTATTCGATAAACAGCTCCATCACTGAAAACCTGCGGAAAATCTCCTAAAATCGGGACTACGGTACCATCCGAATCAATTAGCTCGAGATTTGTTCCGCGATCTGCCAGACTGATCTGCCGGTATCCCGAAGCTCCCAGTCGCAATGCCGTATCCCATGTTCCCTGAACACCAAATCCCGGAAATGGATAGTCGCCCAAAGAGTTATCCGGAACAGATACAAAATAGGATTTCAGGTATGCTGCTAGCTCCGATTTTTCCGTCGGGATGCTACCATCTTCCAAACCAGCTAACACCGTCTCGTTATCTGGCGCAAAGAGTAGAAAGCGATTACCAAACAGGAAAGACAAGGAGTTCCCGACTTCCATCAATCCGGCACGAGCTAGTAATTTGGAGAATTCGGCATAGGGATGTAGCACGTTCACAGAAGACTCTGCACTGATCAACGTAAACTTAATCGTTCTCGTTTCCGCACCCATCGCGACCTGTGTTTCCATACTCCGACCGTTGTACCATGCACCTTCGATAATACGGGCAGCTACATCTTCTTGCCCGTTATAGGTAGATGTAGAGTATACTTTTCCTTCTATCACATAGACATAGTTAAACGGATTTCGGGTGCGGTACACTTTTTTCCCTTGTAGGGTGGTGATTTCATCATATACAATATGGTCTGAAACAAAATTCTCCATTTGATTTTGAGATAAGGCCACGAGGACGCCGTCCGAGTTTTCAACCAAAATGTATTCGTCGCCAAATACTGCTGGATTTCCCTCCGTCCAAAACAACTGGCTATCTCCAATATAAGTATTCTGGATAACGCCGTTGGTCGGTATAAAAAGTGTAAAGTCAATATCTTTACTCGCTAAGGTTTCATAAAGTCCGGATTGGAACAGCATATACATGAAAATTTTGTAATTCGGATTCCGGAATGCCGCACCGGTTACACTATTGAACATATCGGGCACCAATACTTTATCCAAGCCATAGAAAGCGCCATTGGAGGCAATAGCTTTTTGTTTTACATCGTTGTCTGGATCAAATACGATCGGCGTACCGAAAGCCGTCTTGATATCGGGATTCTTTCCGATTTCGGACGGGAAGACAATATTACCCGCATACACATGGTTATACATTAACAACAATAAGGGCAGTAGATCTACTTGGCTCAGCGACGTATAGTGTTCGGCCAAATAGCTATCAAAAAAGCTTTCCAAGGCTCTGTTATTTGGGGCAAACACATTAAACCCTCTATAAGCTAGTCCGGCTAAATCAAAATAGGCAACCGCATCTGACAATCCATAGGTGGTCCATTCGGACGCGATAGATGGCAATGCACCGTGCGACACATTAAAGAGGGAGTCTCCCGCTAGCGCATAGTCTCTGCTCGTCTCCTCATCATAAGTGAGCGTCCGGTAACGATCGTAGATAGTCAAAAAATCCTTGTATTCGGGATATTCTTCGAGCGTTGCATGCAAGGTTTTCAACGGCTTCAAGACTTCGTCGACGATGTAGATATATCCGTTATCGCTGGGAACGGAATACTCGGTTACCCCGGCATTTCCCACGTTAAAACCGCTGTCTCCTTTCCAGGTTCCGCTGCCAAAGAAATACCCGTAGTTGCTTGCAGCATCAATACCTTTGGTCTGAAAATGTGTTGGAGATAAAACCGGCAGAAAGCGATCCTTGTTGAATACTTTTCGCTGCTTTCCGGTAATCTGATCCAGCTCTATGCTGATGGAATCTGAGCTACGCGTACGATGTTTGTAATAGAGTCCCGCCATATTGGGCTCTCTTGCTTCACTCCCGTTGGGCTGATAATTGACCAACATGTCTTTATTGTATGCGTAATAGACTAAGTGATAGCCAATCAGCTTTTTCAATTCTTGTTGTGGAACTTGTGCTACGGAAGACCAATTGTTTTCAGCCAGATATCGCTGAAACGCTTCATCGGACGGAGCAAAAACGGTGGCGATGGTTTTGCCATCGAGGACTTCTTTAAATCCTGCCCGTTCTGCTGCTTCCAAAAACAGGGTAAACTGCCCCCTCTCCTCCAAAACCTCCCAACTATTGCCTTTTAGCCAATCCGGACGCTCGTAATGCGAGACCAGTTCCTTTTTAGAGCAAGCTGCAAAACAAGCCATAAATACACTCACCGTGTATAATAACAGTTTCTTCATGAATGATTTGGTTTATTACGTTGTTAGTTATTATTTACTTTTCACTTTAGTTTATCTTATTCTTCTGCAAGACGATGGAGATAAACTTCTATATTCAAATATCCCCGGTATTTCGGATCGATACTTAACTGGAGGGCATCTGTCGTCTTATTTTTATCTAATCCTAGACGAATTTCCCATTCGTCGGGAATACCATCATCATCGGTATCTATTAATGCCGGCGCATCCGCTATATCCCCCAGTCCACCGTTGCTTAATGGTAAATCTGACTCGTCATAAACGTAAAGACCAGAGGTACCTTTACTAGATAGCTCACGAATTAGCAAAGCATCTACCTGATCTCTTTTCGGTCGTGTTGCGCCTACTTGACTAACTAGGTGAGAGATCACTTCTTGAGCTTGCAGTGCCGGCGATATGGAGGGGTAATTGGCATAATCGGCTATGGTTTTAAAATTTCTCAACGCCAATCCTGGATACCATTGTTCATTTGCGTCTATCAAAACGCCATCTAATACCCCATTTTGATTATTATCATAATAATTGCCGGTTTGATACAGGTTAAAGTTCTCGTTCCCTCTCGAAAACGGGCTTTGCTTGTTTTTTGGTGTGGCGGGGCCACCAATAAAATAGTTATGGAGGATAAGTGCGTTCGAGATCATTGCAGAGCCACCACCTAAAATATAAGCATCTGCTGATACCTGATGTTCATTCTTGGTCTTATTGGCATTACCAAAATTGTAGACGACATTATTTACAAACTCACTGGTCCCTTTTACTTTCGGGTTACGCGTCTTATTACTGATATAAAGCGACTTTAGTATGGATAGCTTACCTCCTGTTTGCATCAACCCGCCTGCAGAATGATTATATCGATGGAGCCCCTGCGCGATAATGCAGTTCTGAAGGGTTATACTATCGGGCTCTACTCCTTTCTTATCCCAGCTCACGGAGAAAACTTCATCTAACCCCCATGAAAACGACATGTGATCCAAGATTATATTTTTACCGTTTGCGATGCCGGACGCATCCTCATTTTTTCCTGCGCCTGCGTTAGCACCCAAGCGGATCCGCAAAAAACGCGCGATCGTTTCGTTAGCGCCGGAAAAGGAAACTTTTCGCCCGTACAAAACAATTCCGTCTCCTGGAGCAGTATGCCCCGCAATAGTGGTGTAAGGAGCAATCGTAATGTTATCTTTTAACCGTATTATACCGGCAACTCTAAATATAACAAAACGTCCGGGCTGACTGACTGCATCCCGAAAGGAACCCGGCCCGTCGTCTGCGAGGGTAGTCACGAAATAAACACGAGTTTCTTCGTGTCCTCTTGCACCTTTTGCAAACCGTCCAAATCCTTCTGCTCCCGGAAAAGACAGCAATGACTGCGCCTGTAATACGGTACTTAGGGTGAATAAGACCCCGACAAATAATCCGCTGATTAGGTTCAAATATCTCCTCATCTTAGCTAGTTTAAGGCAGGCTGTAAAAAAGCCTCTATTTTACTGTTTATATTTTGGCAATTAATTATTACATCTGTCTATCTGAAAACGATGTATGTGTTACTTCACATTGTCAAATGTAGGATAAGGGTATTTTTTTTACTTTCAAAAATTGACACAATGCGTTTAAAAATTGACAAAGCGTTTTTTTTTAAGGATTTAACCGAAAATTGCTGCTAAAGCGTTGGTGTATCATGAAGCGACACACCAACAATCATCCTTTTTTTTTCAGATAATCAGATGGGGAAACCTGATACATCTCTTTAAAGCAGGTACTGAAATAACCCGAACTGTTGAATCCCACTTTATAAGCAACTTCTGTCACCGTAAGCTCACCGGTATCCAGCAACTGTTTGGCGCGTTTCAATCTAATGTCCCTAATAAACTCTACCGGAGACATATTTGTTAAGCTTTTTAGCTTTTTATAGAACGTGGTTCTTCCCATCGCCATGGCATTTACGGCGACATCGATATTAAACGACGTATCTGCCATTTCATTTTCAATGATTTGGATAACATCCTTCAAAAAAATTTCGTCTTTTGAGGTGATAACGACTTCAGTCGGTTCCAGCTTCAGTACAGTTTGCTTATTTAGCATAGCTTCGACCACCTGTTGCCGGCTTTTTAAAAGATTTTGCAACAGTTGCTTTACATAATCGATATGAAAAGGTTTCGTAATATAAAAATCCGCCCCATAGGACAATCCTTTTATCTGCTCTTCTATAGCTGATTTGGCCGTCAATAAAATAATGGGAATATGGCTCGTTGCCAGATCACTTTTTATCTTTTCTAACATCTCGATACCATCAACTTCTGGCATCATCACATCCGAAACGATTACATCGGGTATCAGCCCACTGGCTTTCTCATAACCTTCCTTGCCGTTGCTAGCTTCATACACCGTATACGCTGCTTTGAACTCGTCCGCCATAAAACGTCTTAACTCCGGATTGTCTTCTACCAAAAGTAATTTAGGGAAGTTTTCTCCATATTTTTCGTCCGCAACGGTTTCGCATACCTCGACCTGCACATCAGGGTATTCCCTTTCTTTACGGATTTCCGGAGTTTCTTCCGACAGATCTTGCGGTTTAAAATGAGCATTGCCTTCCATAAATTGGATGGTGAAGGTCATCCCTCCATCGTTATTTATTTCCGCAGCGATCGTACCACCGTGCAACTTCATAATATCCTTTGATAAGGCCAAACCGATTCCTGTGCCTTTAAACGTTTTATCCGGCAAATTCCCTCCCTCGTAATAAGGCTCGAAAATAACATCTAGCTGATCTTCATGAACCCCATCGCCTTGATCATGTATTTGAACGCGGATATACTCCATTTCTTTTTCGATACGGATAACAATCCGACTATGGTGCGGCGAAAACTTGACTGCATTGGATATAACATTAAAAAATACAATATCCATCTTCTCTTCATCACACCACATCTGGATTTCCGGTTCACTGGTCATCAATTCTAAGGATATCTGCTTATCCTCCACGATATCCGCAAAGTTATCCAACAATTGTGTCAGAAAGCTCACCAACTCTACTTTCCTCACGTGTAGCTGTACCTTTTGTTCCTGAATCTTGCGGAAATCCAGCAATTGATTGACAAACCGGACCATGCGATCCGTATTCCTACTGGCCACATGCAAGTATTTAACGCCCTTTTCGGATAACGTTTCGGTCTGCTTCAATTTAAGCAACGGGTTAACGATAAGCGTTAAAGGTGTTCGCAATTCGTGTGAAATATTTGTAAAGAATTGTATTTTCAACGCCGCCATTTTCTTCTCTACGGCTACTTTATGCTTTAACCTTATCATGGTGAAAATAATCCGCCGAACCACCTCCAGCGCACCGACAACCAAAATAACATAACAAAGTATCGCCCAGCCACGCAACCACCAAGGCTTGTTAACGATGATAGGTATACTTTTTTCCGGTATGTTCGCGAAGTACCCGCTGCTGGTCGCTTTCACCCGAAACGTATAATTTCCGGGTGGGATTTTGGTATAGGTAGCTTTCTTCTGGTTTTTCACAAAATGCCAGTCTTTATCATACCCCTCCAATATATATGCATAGGATATATCATCCGGCGTCCGATAGTCCAACACCGTATACTCAATGGTAATCACATCCTGATCGTGTCGAAATACAATTTTGTCCGCATAGTTAATGGATGTTTTCAGTGGCGATTCGGGATCCTTAATGTTAATCTCTTTATTGTATAGTTGACTACCGGTAAACACCATATTGCCGGGAAATTTCTCATTCACAATTTTATCCGGATAAAACGATATATAACCATCCATTCCTCCAAAAAACAGTTCTCCTTTATCGGTTTTGAGACAGGCCGCCTCGGAAAATGCCATTTTAGGGAGTCCGTTGTACGTATTGTAGTTTCTGAAATCTTCTGTTGCTATATTCATCACCGCAATACCATTCTCGGTGGTCATCCAAAGATTTTGATGATTATCTTCCATGATACTCAATATGATATCATTTGGCAAACCCTGTTCTTTGGTAAAAGCTTTAAATCGTAGATCCTCCGTAAAATCGCCCGGCTTATTCAACACTTTACTCAGACCGCCGCCAAAAGTACCTATCCAAACTTGATCATCGTTCGATTTAAAAAGGTACATGACATCGTTATTCCCCAAGCTACTTTTATCTCCCGATATCTTTACGGTGGGTATAAATTTAATGTTATCCGGATGATCATCCGGATCAAACCGCAGAAGTCCGTCGGTAGTCCCTAACCAGATCTTTTTATCCGGTCCCTTCATGGCGTGCCGTATTACCTGAAAGGCATGTTTGGGATAATGTTTAAAGGAGTTGTTAATATTCTTAAAGTAGATCTTCCCCTTTTCTTCGACCAACAGATTTGGACCTTTCTGAAAGGTAAAGATCCATAACCTACCTTCGTCATCTTCGGTAATGTTATAAATCTGATTGCTGCTCAGACTCCCGATATCCCGGGGATCATTCTGATATCGGAAGACTTTATACTTCGTTCGCTGCTCATTTTCAGGCACTAGCTTAATTAGTCCATAGCCTTTCGTGCCCATCCAGATGTTCTTATGCCGATCTTCGGTTATACAATATATACTACCCGGAATTTGATTATTATCAAGCACCTTGACATCGCCGTTTTTATGAAAATATACTTCACCTCGCTTATTCGTAATCCATATCTTTCCGTCGGAATCCTGCAGTATGGCCCTTATCTCATTATCAAACTGATTCGGAAAGGAATTGACCAAACGGTTATGTCGGAAGTTGTCAGAAAAAAAAGTTGCTTTATTCACCCCACCATTTCGGGTGCAGAACCACAGCACTCCTTTTTTATCCGAATATGCCGCAACGATGTTGTTTGAAAACAGCCTGTTCGGATCAGCGGGATCATTATAGAAATAGGATAGTTTGTTTGTGCTTCGTTCGTACGCGCCAAATCCCCCTCCTTTTAAGCAAACCCATATCGTTCCCTTAATATCTTCAAAGACTTTAAAACTTCGGTCGTTTATAACCCCTTCTTGTGTTATAAAAGGTAAATTGTGTTCTTTCTGATGTACAAAAGCATCGAATGTATCGGTTGATGGGTTATATAAAACGGCTCCGTCTTTTTCAGGTTCTAACCAGATATTCCCTGTTCGATCTTCATATAAGGACAGATAATTCGCTTGCCCATTTTTATGCTGCAAGGTTCCATGTTGGCTGTCATAAATCTTTAACCCTTGATGGAGCATGGTTAAATAGATTTTGCCTGTTTTGGAAACCAACATATCGGAAATTCCGCTATCTCCTATCCGTTCCTGTGAAAAGGTCTTTGATGTCGGCTCATAGGCCACCAAAACACCATCTGTTGTTGCGAAATACAATTTTCCCTTTGCATCTACCGCCGCATGCGAGAAATTATGTTCGGTCCCATACACCTGATTTTTAGGTCCGAGAAGGGGAGTATATTCTTTATTCTCTTTAGTTAAACACATCAAACCACGTTTCGTTCCGAACCAAACGCGATGTGTAAGGTCTTCAAATATGAAGTTGACGTTGCTTCCCAGATAAGCGGTCTCCATACTGTAGTTTACGATCTGCACCTTTCCATTTGCTATGTCTGACACACATATCGCACTACTGTCTTCCGTGGTTAACCACACATCCCCATTAGCCATCGGGATAATATCTGAAATAAAGGCGTGTTCCAGGCTCCCTCCTTTATCAGTCATTGTAATCGGTAAAAATTCTTCTTTGCGCTTGTCAAAGCGATAAACTTTCTTATCGTATGTTTTCACCCATAAATATCCACGCTTGTCTTCAACTATTTCCCTTATTTTATTGCTTTTTAACGTTGACTCATCTCCGGGCCTGGATTTATAGACGACAAATTTATTGCCGTCATAACGATTCAGTCCATCCCAGGTTCCGAACCAGATAAAACCTTCTGCATCTTCTACGATACACGACACCCCATCATGAGACAAACCATTTTCCGTTGAATAGGTCTTAAACCTTGGTTCCCGCACGATTCCTAAAGCATGAAATACATTGATATACAGCACCCATATCAACACCCCAAAAACTTTCCTATTTTTTGCACTCATCTGCATTGGTCTACAATACTGTCCTCGCTTCGGTTTACAATTGCTAAATATAGATTATTCTCTAGCGTCACGCATCATGTAGTATCCTGCTCTGTGTTGTATTATAAAAAACAGGCTGCCCTTTAGGGAACAGCCTGTTGAAAGTAAACAATATAAATTTTTAGGGTATATTTAATATCCTGGATTTTGCATAGCTGATTTCTCTGCTGCTGTTAATGGTCGCCCATCTACCTGGATATTATCCAAAAATCCTTGTGGAATCGGCCGCACATAATGTTTGTTTTCCTGTGGTCTGGCTTCATTATGAAACACTTCATTCCGCTTAATCAACGTTTTCGTACGCGCCAAATCTTCCCAACGCATGAGTTCCCCCATGAGTTCACGCGATCGTTCGTTCAAGATAAACGCTATGAATTTTTCCTGATTAGAATTTACACCCAGCACATCATAAAATTGATCTGTCGCATTCAAAATATCGGTCACTGAGCCCAAAACCATCTCACCTTCTGTCGCAACCGTCGTTTCTGCTATATTATTTGACTCGTAGTAGGTATTTTTATCCGAATAAGATACAAATGCGGTTGCTGGAACAACGGAGTTATTCCTATATGCAACTCCACCATCTACATAGGCCGACCGATCCTCCCCTGCTTTATAAGCTGCACGTCTACGAATCTCGTTGATGTAAGGTAAAGCTTGGTCGTAGTTTTCCTGGCGTCCGTATGCTTCGGCGACGATAAGGTAAGTTTCCGCCAAACGAGCCAAAATACCATCCCGGTAACCAAACTGCGAAGCAACGGTATTACGGGATCCATCGGCAAACTTTGACATCGTCACATACCGGCTTGCATCATAATTCCCGTGATTCCCTTTATAATCTTGGGAATTTCCGGCGAAGTAACGTACAAACATGTGGGGAGCACGACTTCTAATATTTGCAGCTGTGTAACGATCATCTCCCGCATCATTAACAATATATTTGATAGACACTTCACCTCCTAGGAATCTACGCTGATCAACCAACTCCGGACTTGGTGCGTTTGATGCTTCCCATACGGGTGCCGCATTTGGATTGTTGCATAAATATTCTGTCTTAAAACTTTTCCAAAAGCGGGAATCGTTGATCCGGTCAAACACATCAATCGCATAATCAGACGTGCGTAGCCGCTGAAATTCTCTTCCACCCGGAATATCACGCTGCATGCCTGGTAGATTTTGATATACCGAGGGGTAATGCAAATGCACTTGGTTACCATATCTACCTATCGTTGCATCATTATTGGAAAATTGAGCCGCTAAAATAATCTCAGGTAGTGTTTCGTTGACATCGTTCGGCTTTGTATAATGCCACAAATCCCTAAAGTTTGGAGCTAGGCTGTGCGAACTTTGCTCAATCACTTCCCGTCCATATTTTATGGCTTGTTCTAAATCCGCTTCACGGGTAGCACCGTTCCAATCTGCATATAATTCACTCGCCCGGAACAGGTATACTTTTGCTAAAAAGTGTGCTGCAGCCCATTTCGTAAGACGACCTGTTTGGGCCCCGGAAGTAGGCAGCAGTTCATAGGCGTTTGTAAAATCTTCAATCACTTGATTGTACACTTCCTGTGCAGAGGCTCGAGTAAATTCAAGCTCCACCGTAGAAGAAGGTTCCAGTTTAATCGGAACACCTCCATACTGCTTCACTAATTTAAAGTAGTTGAACGCACGTATAAAATACCCTTCCCCTAAACGGATATCCTTGGTATCCTCGTTTTCATAAAATTCCGGTACATTTGCGATCACCGTATTCGCTGAGTTTATAGCACCATACATATTATCCCAAATCACTTCCACTTCGCCTGTAAAACTATTAAAGTTGGCACTGTACGTTCCCCACATTTCTTTAATGCGGTCACCTCCAACCCAAAACTCGTCCGTTCCATAATTGGTAGACGCGTACGCCCATTCGTAGTTGAAATGAAACTTTAATGTTTGGTACATGCCCGTTACTAAGCCGTCAAGCCCCTCTGTGGTTTCAAAATCGGCCGTATTTCTTGCCGTAATCATCACCTCATCCAAGAAATCTTTTTTACAACCCTGCATACTTAAAAAAGGAACCGTCGCAAGCAGTAAATACGTATATTTATTTTTGACTATCTTCATCATCGTAAATTTAAAATCCAATATTTAATCCAAAAACAACACCTCTATTAAAGATGGAACTACCGGTATCGGGGTCTATCCAATCGACTTTGGAATACAACAATCCCGGGTTCATAGCTTGTGCGTAGATACGTAGGTTAGCCAATTTGATACGATCTGTAAAATTTCGCGGGAGTGTGTAACCTAATGACACGTTTCGAAGTTTTATAAAACTACCGTCCTGATAATTCATGGCGCTTCTGTAGGGGTCACCCGAGAAGCTGTTATAATTCGGTGCCGGGTATTCGTCTGTTGGGTTATCCGGTGTCCAATAGTCTAAAACGCGTTGTGAGAAGCGTCCCTGTAAGGATTCTGCACCATTTTCAATCGTAAATCCCATTCGACCATAGATAAAGAAATTAAGGTCGAAATTTTTATACGTAAAGGTATTTCCAAAACCAAAATTCCAATTTGGCGCCGAGTGGCCACGGATCTTCCTATCATTGTTTGCATCTATGACGTAGTCGCCATTTAAATCTTTCACTCGAATCGTACCCGGTGTGAATTCATGTCCATTGGCATTAAATTTCTCCATCTCCGCTAAATCTTCCGGTGTATCTTGCCAAATACCTTCCTTCTCAAAATCATAATAGACAGCGATACGTTGGCCGATAAAGAGATTATTCCCCATATCATCCAATTTTCCATTTTGCAATTCAACAATACGATCTTTGCTGTGTGTAAAATTGATGGTTGACTCCCAAGAGAAGTTTTCATGAGCAATATTCACCGTGTTCAGACTTATATCAACTCCACGATTTGCAGATATTCCAATATTGTCCCAGGTAGTTGTAAAACCATTAATGGATGGTATAGCACGAGACATCAACAAATCTGTTGTTCTCGATGTAAAGTAATCAATTGAACCAGATAAACGATTGTTTAGCAACGAAAAATCAACACCGTAGTTAATCTGCGCAGTCTTCTCCCAACCAAGTTCCTTGTTGGGCATCGGAAGTGGATTAGCGAGCGATGGATCACTATTTACATATCCGTCTTCTACAATGCCTCCCCAGGCATAATATAACGGCGTCAACATACCTAATGTCATATAAGGATCAACAGCCGAATTTCCAGTGACACCAAATCCTACCCGTGCTTTCAAACTATTAATCCAAGTTTGATTTTCTAAAAAACTTTCCCGATCTAATCGCCAGGCAACTGCCATTGAAGGAAAGACATCCCATTTATTACCAGCAGCTAATTGAGATGCACCATCCCAACGTAAGGAGCCCGTAAACAAATATTTGCCATCAAAGTCATAGTTACCTCGAATCATATAAGACGTCAATTCGCTCTCCACAAGGTTCGACCCAAATCCCTGAAGTTGATCAACGGAGTTCAGCTGATACCACATCTGACTACTCCATGGCAGGTTATTTGCCGTCATGGTTGACGTTTCGGTTCTATTCGCAGTGGCACTCTGCAGCAACGTTAGCCCCACATTGTGCTTATCAAATGATCGGTCGTAATAAATTAAATTATCCAGCGTCCAGGAGAAACGCATGGTTTGGTTCAATTGTGCATAGTTAGTTGAACCCGGTTCGCCAGCCCCCCTATTTACCGAATTGGCGTCCATATAACGTCCATTTCTGTTGTTATAATAATCTGGACCAAAATTAATCCTGTAACGTAAACCTTTAAGCGGTTCAAGTTCGGCGTATATATTTCCGAAGTTACGCCAGACATGCCTTTCATTTACATTAAAATCGGCCTCTAATATCGGATTCTGGATATTAACGTCACCTCCCGGTAAATTGATGCGATTACCGTCATTATCAAATGGCACGGCATACGGAAGCATACCACGAGCCGCCATATATAGATTTCCCGGCCCGGTGGCATTTGTTGTTGCATAGCCATAATTTTGATCACCGAAAGTAGTATTGAGTACGGCTCCCATTTTAAACCAATCTTTTGGTTTGATATCTATGGTAAGCTTTCCAGAATAACGCTGATAATCCTGCCCCAGCTGTGTGCCATCTTGTTTTAAATACCCAAAGGAACCATAAGCCTGTACCGTTTCATTACCGCCACTGGCAGAAACGATATGATCGTGGGTTACACCAGTTTTCGTTACATAGTTGCCCCAATCAGTCGTAGATACAAGACTCCCATCCCATTGTCCGTTTACCCAGCCTTTTTCGATATTTGACCAAGCGTACGGATCGCCGCCAAAAATCGCCTCATCACGCTCCTTATTCGGTTCGTCCGGATACTGCCCAATGAAACGATATGCGTTTCGTCTGAATTCAATATACTGTGGCGCATCCATCATTTCTGTGCGATCACGTAAGTTCTCGATAGTAGAAGTTAATGAATAGTTTAATGTCGTACGTCCTGCCACACCTCGTTTTGTCGTCACGATAATCACCCCATTGGCTCCTCTGGAACCGTATATTGCCGTCGCGGAAGCATCTTTCAGCACATCAATACTCTCAATATCTTTCGGGTTTAAAAATTCGATACCGCCCGAGCTCAATGGCACACCATCAACAACATATAAAGGGGAATTTGAAGCTAATAGGGAGCGCTCTCCTCGAACACGTATAGACCCCATTTCGCCTGGACGTTCGTTGGATGTTACATCAAGACCCGCTGCACGTCCCTGCAATGCCTGCAAGGGGTTCTGTACGGGCATTGCGGTAATATCTTCACTATTTATCGAAACAACCGATCCCGTCAAATCACTTTTCTTTACCACGTTATACCCCACAACCACCACTTCCTCGACCAGTTCACTTGTTGATTCCAACATTACGGACAATGTGCTTCTATTGTTAATATTTTGTTCTTGCGTTCCGTAACCAAGCATCGAGAATGTCAATATTCCCGTCGGTGGTGCACTGATACTAAATGTTCCAGCATTAGTTGTCGTCGTCGCGACAGTTGTTCCTTTAAGCTGCACTGTAACCCCGGGTAATGAATTTCCTTCCGCATCCCGTACTGTTCCCGTGATGGTCGTTTGGGCCCAGGCCGGAAGTATCAATAAACAGGTCATGCCGATCAACAAGAGATACCTACTCAGCACGTCTATCCTTCTCGTTTTCATCATTTTTTCCATGTACATTTTATAAACTAGTTAACTTTCTTAAAATATTTTCCTTCCTACTAACATCGGTTTAAAAAGCGAGTCATTTTTTCAATGAACCGTCTTTTCATTAGATTTATAGTGGCAAGTTATACAAACGGCATAATGGTGGCAACCTGCCGCATCCTGTGTAGGGTATTTATAAAACAAGAAGCCCATCTAACGATAGGCTTCTTGTTCATGAAAACATTTAACAGTCAAGAAGTTCCTTAATATGTTTGTCCGTCTACTCCGAAAATTGCCGCATCTGTTTTCGGATCCGTCTCATAGTATTGAATAGCACTATCGTTCATTTTCGGATAGCTTTTCTTAATCAAGGTGATCATTTCTGCTCCTGCTAACAATGCTGGGCCATACCCATGTGCTGCATATGCATTTACCGGACGATGATAATAATAGGCCGGATCAAAAGCCATACCCGTACCTACACAGGTACCCTCAACTTGTCCTTTCGCATTGATTTGGGTTGACACAGCGCTCCACCCCAATTGTGCTACCGGTCCGTAGGAAATAACATCCAACCAACCTTTGTTAATACCCCGAGCGATACAATATACATAGATTGCCGTGGCCGAAGTCTCTAGGTATGAATCATTTTTATCCAATAACTGATGCCAGAAGCCGGTACCCGATTGGTAAGGAGCAATACCCTCGACATGCTTTTTATAAATATCGAGTATATCCGCTCTCTCCGGATGATCCAGCGGCAAGACATCAAGCACCTCGGTTAGCGTAAGCAGCGCCCATCCATTGGCACGTGCCCAGTGAAAAGCAGGGTGGCTATCTGCGCTTTCGATCCAGCCGTGCATATATAAGCCTTTTTCCGGTACAAACATACGTTGTGTGAATTGCTTTATCTGACGTACGGCTTCGTCGAAATACCGTTTCTCGCCGGTGTAACTCCCCATGTGAGCAAGTGCAGGGATACCCATGTACATATCATCCAACCACAGACTATTCGCTTGCGGACGCATGCGGGCGAAGGTACCATCAGCCAAACGGTGTTCTTTATTTTCGATAAAGTCCATGTAATTATTGATCAATTCCTGGTAATCTACACCGGAATCCGTATGGCTAAATTTGACCATTGCGGCACACATGGCACCGGCATCATCCAATGAACCAGGAAATATCACCTGCCGAATTTGCCTATCCACCACGTTATGTTCTTTGTGTAGACGTCGAAAATGTGGGGCCACTTCCGACAGAAAATTAAAGCGTTTCGCTACATATTCCCGGTATTTCGGATCTGCGGTTGCTTCCGCGGCCTCTAACATCGCTGCATAAGTCACTCCCCATTCATAACTCGCCAGACGAAAATCACCTTTTTCCAATTGGACATGTTCGTTCAGTTGTGTATAATCGGTAATTTCCTTTCCCGTTATGGTATCCAACACGCGGGTGGGGGTTTCTTCATCCAAATAAACAAATATCCGATCTAGGTTTTGTTTAATTTCCTCGGCAGTCCATTCTTTATAGGGTGTTGTATATTCTGGTGCCAACAGATGCAATGGTGTGTTGGAATCAGTTACTTTCGTCTCTTGTTTGGCCGTCTCCTGACATGACATCATCCCCAATATGGAAATGATCCCTATCGATAAATACGCTTTCTTCATATAGTCATTAAATCATTTTGTTATTCTTTTCAAAGGAATTAAAGTTACCTTACCCGAAAGACCAGAGGCTGTTGGCTTCCAGTTTCGGGCAGAGAACAAACCGTCTTCTCCTCTATTTTCTGCGCGTCTAGCAGCAAAATTGATATTATAAAATTTTCGCCAGCTTACGCCTTGCTTATCCATATAGGCAATACGATTGGCCATCAGATTAGAGACAGCAATTTTCAAGATATCGTTCCCTCGCAAGGCGTCTACCGATATTTCGAGTTCGTATGGTGCATTCAACAGCGTACCGATGTGCAGGTCATTCAAATAAACGGCAGCACTCTCGTCTACATTTTCCAAACGCAACAACCAAGTATCGGTACTTTCTGATAAGATCGGAATAGTGGTGCTGTATTCTGCCGTTCCCGAAAAATTTTCATAGTCTCCACCATACGTAACCCAGGATTGAAGCTGCTCTGTCGCGATGCTTTCCGGCAAACTAGGCCCTCCCGTAACAAAATCAATCTTCCAGTTCGAGAGCGTAACGACATCGTCCAATGCTTCATAAAAAGGATACATCTCTCCGGTATAAACATCTTTAAATGTCTCTACAACAATCGATTCTTCGGGACGGATACTTACATATATGGCTGTATTGCTTCCATTCGATTGGGTAAGTGCATATCCTTCAGCACCTGTCATCGGATTATATAATGCGGCCGAGGCATAATCAGCCTGTAGAGCAATCCATCCCTTAAACAATGTATCGGAGGTATTTTTGATAAAATAATAGTAGTTACCATCATCTTTAACACGACGAATCGATTGCAAACCATCGCTATAAAACGATTCAGGCTGAACGCCAGAATAGGTGACAAGCTCCGGGAGCTCTTCAGCAACTACCATTAATCCCTTTCCATAAGCCGCCATACGCCGGTTGCCTTCTTGTTTAAACGTTAACTCGTTTTTCAGCTGTTCTATCTTCTGGGTTCCATCTATCTTTCCTCGCATACCCGGAGCGGCCTTTGGCAGATCTTTCACAAACAACAACGTTGCGCCCTCATTGGCCAAGTTAATGAGTTTTTCAAAGGTCTCAGCCGGCATAAGGGACGCTTCCGGAATTAAAATAGTTTTATAGCTATTCCCATGTGTAAGGAGCTGATTATTTTCGTAGGTAACATCCTGCAATTGTTGATCGGAAATAGCATCCCAGGAATATCCATTATCCGACAAATAATCTCCACAAACTTTGAGACTGAGATCGTCAAATAAGGTATTGGAATGAAAGTGCTTCAGCATATTATTCCCTCGTTCTGACCAGTGGTCGGCAATATTAAAATAAACCAGTATATCATTGGCTGGACGCCCTGCCTGCAGGAAACTTTGGGAACGGGCGACGTATTGGTTTAACGTTTTAAAATCGTCCCACAAACTATTGGTAGGCGCAAAATGTACCGCCGCATAAAAAAGCCATCCTGGCCACATAGCTTCTTGTGGAGAATAAGCCGTACCATGATAAAAGATATGATTTACGCCAGAAAGAAACATGTTATCTACCGCATTCTTTACATCCCCCCAATTAGACTCAAAATGTTCATTAAGCCAAGTAGCCGATTCTGAAGAAATCAGTTTTTTACCCGTAACATGTGCAGCTGAGGCGGCACTTTTAAGGTTAACAATTTCGCGTCCCTCGATTTCGGGCACGTCACTGGCTGCGTATAAGTCCAACACATTTGCCGGTGAGCCGTGCGCTTGATTACGGATGCCTTTACCCTGTGCACTTGCCCATTTCTGCCATGGTTTGGTATAGTTTTCTAACAAAAGTTGACTTATCGTCCAACGGTAATCATATATAATACGGCCGTTGATTTCCGCTGTATCTTGTCCTAACAGTGCAGGGATATAATTGCGCAAATCGTAGCCGTTCAGCTGCTGGAATGCTGTAAAGAAGTCCGGCGTCCAATTGGCTTCGCCATGGGCGTCGTCCACTTCATAGGAATCGTTAAAATAATACCTTAGATAGCGGAGATCATGATTTTTGAACGCTGTATCAAACTTATCCAAATATCCGTCTAACGCTGATCTCGAGAAATGATCGATCACATTTCCTTCTCCTCCGGGACCAGCACGCTCCACCTGTTTACCATGCAGGCCTTCAAACAATGCACAAATCATCCATTCCCCAGCGGGAACTACCCACGTGAGCTTGCCCTCTTTTACCTGATCTGTCAGATCTATCGTTTCCGTAAAACCATTTTGACCGGATTTATGTGCCGAAACCATCATAAGTGGTAATGACTCTTCAAAACGCACTTGGTCAAAAGCATATTCTTGTAAATCTCCATTGGTCGCCAGCGGTGCTTTAACATCGTTGATATCCAGCTTCTTTCCATCTTGCATACGCAGGATAGGTTTCTGGACATAATGAATGGATTCTGAAAACGTCTGTCCGCTTTTCACCTGAAAAACTTTAGAAGCCATATATTTACAGGCTGTTTCCTCATCTACCCAAGGTCCACCGAATGGCCATCCTGAGGCGTTAGCTAGATCTACACCTAATCCAAGTCGCTCGGATTCTTTCAACGTATACACCAACTTCTCCGTCCAATCAGGAGAAAGAAAATCAATAAACTGTCCTTCTTCTCCTTTTACGCCATAAATCGGTGTTATTTCAACACCCCCCAATCCGGCTGCTTTGTATGATTCCAGTGATGCTGTTAGTCCTTGTTCCGTTACGGCGCTACCATGCCACCACCAACGCGTCCAAGGTCTCATTTCCGACGTAATTTCCGGCCATGCAATTTTCCCTGTTTCTTTTTGCTGCTCGTTATTTTGTTCGCAACTCAGGAACACCGCTGTTAGACAAAGCGAAAAAAAAGTGACATATTTCATATTATCGATGTTGCGTTATTCATCAGAACGGTTTATAATATTAAACTTATGACATCGTTGCCAGCTGCAATTTAAGGAAAGCATTTTATCGAGCTATCATGCCGTATCCTGTGCAAGGGTAATAGAAATTAATCGAATATTCAATGCTATTTTTCTGAACCGACCTGCAATTCATTAGCAGTAGAAATTTCTATCACGACCTTCGCGGTTAATTGTTTCGCCAGATCTACGATGTAATCTTCGAAATAATCGCGATTTCGGAAACCTTCGTCGCTCAGTTCCCAACCGGCAACGGCATAATAGCTGACAGGGGCATCATCGGAGATGTCTAGTTTGGCCATATAACTATCCACCAATGGGCCTATTTTCGGAGCTTCCGTATATCCCTTATAACGGTCATACGGCAGAATAAGTCCCAATCCCAGCCACCACTCCTGATCGTAGGACTGTCGATCGTGCGTATATAACACCACCCATTGGTTATCGATGATGATTTCTTTGGGTGGCTGACTCGAAAAAATATTGACCAACCCCACGAGTAAGGTATCCCTCTCTTGCATTCCTTTGGCACGAACCGTATTTTGATAGCCATACATTCCTGCCCAAATAATAGGCTGCTCTGTTAAGCTATAATAACGGCCTCCTGCCTCCCAATTCCGGTACTGAATATCCATGGCAGACCGCAAAGGCCCTTTCCCTACAACCCTAAAAATCGTCGTGTCCACATTATTGACAGCATCCAATGCGGTTACCCCTATACGGTACATGGTATCTCCATTGGCCAACGCGATCCCACCAATTCCCACAGAGTTCCCTACAGGCATGATATCCCTTCCCCAATCCAACATCACATGGTAGTTGTCTTCCACAGCACCCTGCGCATTGATCCCAACATCGGAAGGGCTCATATAAGAAACCTTTTTCCCAAAAACGTCCTTCGAATTACGACCGTCCAAATAATGTCGAAACCCCACTTTGTCGTTTTCCCAAGAAGGTCCGTCCGTCTGGTAAGGTTGATAACCTATGCTGAGTGGCAATTGGTCAGCGTAAAGTGTGTCTCCTAATCTCGGCTGTACCGGATCGGCCAATCCGTCTCGCTTACCAAACCGAACTGCCGTTTTCTGTTCATACGCTATGCTGTCATCGGTATGTTGTGCTGTCAAGACCACTTCGCCCAACGCGGGGATATCGATTAGGAAAAATAATTCATCCCACTCACCGTCTCCGGTGGTATCATCTACTTGGGAGGGAATGGTATCGCCCTTTGCATCAAGCAGGAGTGGGTAAAATTTCTTGTCGTTCGTCAAGTCCAATCGTTGGACGACAATAGCTTTCTGCCACAAATCGACAGAATCGGTATTCTTCAGCGTAATTATCTTTATTTCTTCGCGTTGGCTACATGATGATAATGCCAAAAGGGCTGTACAGCCTAAAAAAAATAAATATTTCATCATCCTATCGATTAATCAAGTCTTTTACTATATGTTCGTTCCATCCAACTTTTGGGTACGGGAATAATACAGATGTTCATCGTACGGTCATCTTCCGAGATCATAGCGGATTGGATCTGGATACGTGCGCCATCCGGACTGAATGTGGGGTGTGGGTGGTCGGCTGCAGTAGTTTTATGTCCCGAAGACAACAATATCATCTCTTGGGTATGACGGTCAATCAGATAGATGTCTCGTGCGAAGTCATCTCCAGCCAACCAGCGGCCATCACCTGAACCAGCTACATGCCAAAAACCACTGCCGCGATGGGTCTGTCCTTCAATACGCATTTCCCGTGTCCGCAGGCTTACGACGGCAAAGCCTGTAGGCTTCTCTCGTGTACCAGAAGGCCCCCAAGCCGTTTCCTGTCCGGGGTTAGCACCACCGACCGCTGTACCCCGAGAAGTTTGGGTATCCACGACTCCGGGAATAGGACGATGCCCCATAATCGCAAAACCCACCTCATCCGGTGTCAGAAATGCTTCATGGGTAACCCATTCGTATTCGGACTCGGGATAGAGCGGCCGCAGTCCAGTACCATCCTCCATGACTGTCCAGGTACGCTGGGGCGACTTGCCTCCGGTTTCCCAGCAAAAAACAATTTCACCCTTTTTCCAAGGATTTGTCTGTATATGTCCAACCTGAAAGGGAACAGAGATCACATGAGCAACTTCACCGGTCTTGATATTCATCTTTGCGATACCTGATGGACCCGCTCCCATGTTGCGGGGACCAAAGGCTTCTTCAATTTTTGTATTCTCAGGCAGGTGTCTGGCTGCTTCGTCCTTACCAACACGGAAAAATACCCATTCTTCGCTATCGCCGTCCAATGCCATATCGCCACCGGCACCAATTTCAGGAGGTGTGATTCCACATATTCGTTGGTAGACTGATGTCGACTGCAAATTTCCACTCTTGCTGTCTGCAAACAGTCTTTCCAGATCCACTTCGACAATCTCCATCGAACCATCTGTACCGTTTTCTATTGGTTTACGCATGAAATAGAGGTGCATAGAGTTTCTCGCGATATTCAACATACCGGTATACCCACCTTCAGTGACCTGTACCATTTCTCCACTCTCTTCATGAACAGCGATCGCTTCACCAGGTACACGGTCTGAACGAAAAACCAACCATTTTCCATCTGACGTCCATTGATTGTGGGTCTGGTATATTTTTGAATCCCCGGCCGATGTGCTGGTTAAAAATACCAGGTCAATCCCCGTTACCGGATCCTTAACAATCTTCCTTTCGGAAGGAAAACGTTTACCAATCTGTGCTGTGACAGACCAAGAGCATAACATGATCATACCAAACACTATCAATCTCCAATAAATCGTATACATAGGCTTATTTCATTAATATAGGATTAACCTCACTTCTAGTAATAAGAAGGTCTATCATGTTTATTGATAACATAGTTACCAATTGCAATTTAGGGAAAGCACTCCATAGAACTATCATGCCGTATCCTGTGCAAGTCGATAGAAAAGTAAAAGAGCTGCTCAAATTAAATCAAGCAGCTCTCTAACATATACATATAATAAAAACTAATACCCGTTATTTTGATCGTACAGTCCAGGAGCATTACTCATTTCTGACTGCGGAATAGGATATAGGATATAATCCGTTTTGAAATCTTCCATTTGCCCTCCAGTGTCCTCCTCCTCGATCCAGGATGTCATCGTAGTCTCTACCGTTCCTGACCGGATAAGGTCAAACCAGCGCAATCCCTCGCCCACAAATTCACGGCGGCGTTCCTCTAAAAGTTGTGCTTTCGTTACGCCTGTTAGCGGCGTCGTTAAGCCCGCGCGCTCACGGACTGCGTTCACGACTGCATCCACATCCGTTATCGTAGAGCCCGGTGCCCCATTCAATACACATTCTGCTTTTAACAGCAACAAATCGGTATAACGAAACACGATAAAGTTGATGGGCCAGTCAAACCGGCTCGTGGTGGGCACCTTGGTGATATCAACATATTTTCTGATAAAGGAACGGTTTTCGACGACAGCTCCATACGTATACCCCTCCTGTATGCTAAAGCTTCTACGGACATCATTTTCATCGTATTTATTTAATAAATCCAAGGAAACCGGCCGTATCATAAGGCCTCCCTGTACCCCAAACCCTAAAGATTGGAACCACGTATCGGGTACCAATACCCAAGGGAAGGTTGCACCAACGACAGGCGTGGACCCGCTGGAGTATTCGATATTAAACACGACCTCTTTATTACGTTCATTGCTGTAATTGAATATCTCTTCATAGGTCGGCAAAAACTGAAACTCGTTACTGGTGATAATATCGTCAAATTCATGCACAGCCTCGCTCCATTCATTAGTATTCAGCCCGGCTCCATCGAGACCATAATCAGGACCCGAACGTGTCATGTATACTAGCCCCAGCAGCATCTTCGCACTATATTTATTTGCTCTTCCCTTATCTACAGCAGGATAGTCACTCGGTGCCGGTAAATAATCTATCGCCGTATTCAGATCTTCCATGATCAAGTTATACACATCACTCACGGAACTACGCGGAATAGTCTTCGCTTCAGTCGCCGAGACCACCCGGTCAATCAATGGTACTCTCCCAAAATAACGAAGCAGATCAAAATAATAAAATGCCCGGAGGAAACGTACTTCTCCTTCCATACGTCGACGGACAGCCTCATCTAAAATGACGGACTCACCTTTTTCAGTTAATTGTGCTAAATAATTATTGGCTCTGAAAATACCGGTAAAATTGGACTCCCAAGCCTCCTCCACATAAGGATTGCTCGAAATGGTACGATGAAAGCTGTTTATTCCCTCCCAATCGCGCACCCCTCCATCGGAAATAGCATGTAAATTGTCCGATCTCGTCTCGGATAGATTCATTAAACGGTCTGGATAGCTTCTTGCCGAACTATAAACCGCATTTAGCCCCTGGTTAAAATCATCCACCGTTTGAAAATAAGTTTCGGACGAAGCGTCTGAGATTGGTTGCTGTGCTAAATCCATATCACAGGAGGATAACAAGCTTAAGCTGATTGCTAAATATAATATCTTCTTCATCGTTTTAAAAAGTCAAGTTAACACCAAATGTAATTGTCTTCGGCAGTGCGAGTCCACCGTAGTCGCCAGCTTCGGGGTACTGATTACTGCCACTCAAATTTGTATTGGCTGATTCGGGGTTAAGCCCACCATCGTATTTATCATTACCCCAGAAGTTTTCCAAGGTTAAGTATACCCGTCCGGAATTTAACCAGGATTGCCCTGCTAAGCGCAAATCTTTGAAATTGTATCCGAACGTCACGTTGCGTAGCCGCCAATAATCTGAAGAATACAACCAATCCGTATTTTTGATACGTCCGAAAGTAGAGTAAGCTTTTCCGATCCGTCCTTCGCCCGGATCTTCGGCAGAATACCACCTATCCCGGTAGAAACCAAGCGCGTTGTCGGTGGCACCTTGGCCTGTACGCCCTAAAGCCCGCCCCAATAGCGAGTAGAGATGTCCGCCGTTCTGCCCTTGGAACATGAAGCTCAAGTCAAAATTCTTGTACCGGAAGTCGTTCGTGATTCCCCAAACATAATCCGGGTTAGGATGTCCTACGAGTACACGGTCGTCTGCATCGATCACCTTATCACCATTAGCGTCCACATAACGCGGGTCACCGGCAACCTGCGTGCCATACAAGGCCGCCCCATTATCGATGTCTTGCTGCGTAAGAATACCGTCTTGTTGCACCACATAAATACTATACATCGGTTGCCCGACGCGCAAAATACTGTGTTCAATGTCAAAAGAAGAAGGGATCAGGATTTCCTGTTGATCGCCTATTAACTGCGTCACTTTATTGGTATTATGGCTCAGATTAAATGAGGTCGACCAGGTAAAATTATCCCGTTGTATATTACGCGAAGTGATCTCCAAATCCCATCCACGACTCCTTACTTCGCCCGCATTATCCAATAATGACCCAAAACCCGTCGACCACATCGTCGGTACATTCAGCAACAAGTTACTACTCGTCCGTTGGTATACGTCGAATGCCCCGGACAGGCGGGATTGGAATAAGGAAAAGTCTATCCCCACATCAAAGGTTCTGGATTTCTCCCACGTGAGATCGGGATTGATGATATTGCCCGGAGCCCAGCCCGGTGCCGACGTACCATTCCAAGAATAATTGGCTTCACCTAGAACGGCTATACTGCTATAATCGCCGATGTTATTGTTTCCAGATTCACCGTAACTACCTCTGATTTTCAAATCTTGGATAAACGTTGCCGATTGCATAAAACTTTCATCCGACAGACGCCAGCCCGCGGATACCGATGGGAACCAACCCCATTTGGTATTCATGCCAAAGCGCGATGATCCATCGCGACGCATGCTTGCCGAAAACAAATACTTACCGTCGAACGCATATTGCACCCGCCCAAAATAAGATAATAACAAGTTTTTCGTCGCATCCGTCGACGCCGTGGTTCCCACTGCTGCGTTTAAGGTCATGATATTACTGTTCCTATAACCTCCCTGCGACGTAATGGTTGACCCATCGAACCTGTCGTAGTTATACGCATGTCCTAACAAGGCCGTTAAGTTATGCTTATCCCGTTCCAAATTATAGGTTAAGGTATTCTCGTTGACAAAAGTCTGTTTCCGGTATTTATTACTTGATCCGTAGGTAGCCTGATTTGGATTGTTTATCCGTTGCTGCAAGGTTCCCCCGATCGTATACGGTCTGAAACTAAACGCCGTACGGTCGGTATGGTCCACGTTTACCGTTGTCTTAAAAATCAAATTATCTAAAATATTATATTGACCATACAGCGTTGCCAGTATCCGAGCGGTCTTATTTTCACCCACATAGTTGGTCAGCTTCGCTATAGGATCATTAGTAGATGTGCTCCAAGGATATGTTTCATTTTCAAAAACATTGACGGTACCCACAGCGTTGTCCTGAACGGGCGACATCGAATAAATCTGATGTATGATATTATCTTTGCCTTCTACGCCAGGATCGTTTGCCTCCGAATACGTCGGCGCCAGATTCATCCCAAAGGTCAGCTTTTTCGTTGGTTTCACATCGATATTGGCACGAAGCGCATAATTTTTATAATCTAATCCCTGCACAATCCCTTTCTGATCCATATAGTTACCCGACACATAATAATTCACGAACTCTGTACCACCCGATGCGCCCAATTGATAGTTTTGTACCATCCCTGTACGATAGGCCTCATCTTGCCAATCTATTAAATGTAGACCGGGGTAGCCATCTTGCTGCCAACGTTCATCATACATAAAAGTGGTATTATAAGTCCCGGGAGTCAATCCTAAAATCGCCCGTCGTTCGTCCATACTCTGGTTTGCTAACCGCCCAGCTCCCGAAGCTTCCCACTGGCTATTGATCATTTCTATAGAACGATCTATCCATTCCTCTCCATTTAACATATCCAGCTTCCTATAGGGTGATGACGCCCCTAAATAAGTGTTAAATGAAATAGTCGGCTTTCCAGATTTCCCCCGTTTTGTCGTAATGAGTACGACCCCGTTGGCTGCCCGTGAACCATAGATGGCAGCAGCCGAAGCATCTTTCAAGACCTCGATCGATTCGATATCGTTCGGATTAATATTATCTAAAGGATTACCGGATGCGTAGTTTCCCGATCCGTTAGGTGCCGCTGTCGCTAAAGGAAAACCATCGATAACATACAGTGGTTCACTCCCTGCCGTAATTGACCCGGATCCACGAACCTGCACACTAAGACCTTTACCTGGCACTCCGGTTGTCTGTTTCACGCGGACACCGGACATTTGCCCTACTAATGCCTGATCTACGCGCACTAATGGACGTTCCTCCAAACCTTCTGCATTAAATTTAGAAACAGGTGCGATAACGTCCGAGCGACGTTGTGTACCATAACCGATAACCACCACTTCATCCAAAACCTCGTCCTTCGCTTTCATAACAACCGTCAATGGCTGCAATGTCTTCACGACAAGATCTTGGTTCTCATACTCCACGGAGGTAAAACGTAAAGTCTCACCGATCTTGACAGGCACACTGAATGCGCCATCTGCACCAGAAGACGACGAACGGTTCTCATCTCCCAAAACCTGCACAGAAACCCCTTGTATGGGCTGCTGTGATGCGTTTACTATCTTTCCCGTTAGGGCTTCCTGTGCTACCAAAACATGACTGGTACCAAGAAAAAGCGCAAACAAACAATAAAAAAACACGGACTCTCTCATAGATTTATCAACTTGTTATACCATAGATTTATACTAGCTCAAAAGCAAGGTAGAAAGTTTATGTAACAAAACTGTTATGCACTTTCATGGTCGGCATAAAAAAGGCCATTTCCTTTTCGAAAACGGCCCCTTCTGTTTAAAACAGATCGGAAAGTATCAATAACGGAATAAACGCACAGGTCCTTTTAGACCGCTATCCATTAGTTTCCATTGACTTGCATCAAAATCTTTATAATCAATATTCACAAAATTGATCTCATGGTAATTACGCCACGACACCTTTCTTTTATCGAGGTCACGAATACGGTTTGCCATCAAATTCGCTACTTCAATGCGAATATCGTTCTTACCATTTTGTAACAGTTCTCCAATCTCCAGCGTAAACGGATGCGCCCATACGATACCGGCATCTTTCCCATTCACCCACACTTGTGCACTTTCACCCACTGCTCCTAAATGCAATTGATAGCCTTTGTCCGACTTCTTGTCGATGGCAAAAGAGGTTTCATAAGCCGCTGTGCCGGAAAACTTGTCGGCGACTGCATCTCCCCAAGTTGTCCAATAGCTTAGGGTGTTCAACGTTCGTGTTTTTGGTAATTGTGGCCCGCCGTGCAAGAAGCTTACCTTCCACGGATGAATGAACACCTTTTCCTCCTGCGGCTGATCGATATAGCGGTAGTCCGTATCTACTTTATCCGTGTCGGACACATATACCACCCAAGCATAACCGGCGGGAATCTGCAAGCGAATAGCCCTGTTTTCTATCGGAAGATTAAAGATATCGTCCGTCTGCGGATCCAATAACGTATAATGCGTTCCTTCGCTGTTCAATCGAACAAACTGGTCTATTGTTTTATCGGTATGATTCACCAAGTAATAATACGTCCCGTTCTCCGTCACCCGTCTGTTAAATTTAAGTCCCGTACGGGCTAACCGTTCAGCATATAGTTGCTCTGTTTCCAGGGCCGAGTATACATCATTCGTCAGGTAGACTTTTCCCTCACCATAGGCTGTATATTGGTTTTCTTCCGTTCCATTAAAGTGGAGTGTCGCCAGTAAGTCGTTCAGTTTTTTGCGACGCGCTTCCTGATTCGCTAAACCGCCAACATCTTTCGGTAGCGTTTCAAAAATGAGTGTGGCCCCATTCTTCGCTAATGACAATAGATTGTCGAGGGTTTCCTCCGAAAAATATTGTGTAGCGGGAATATAAATAACTTTGTATGGTCGCGCATTCTCCGCCGTTACGACCTGCTTGTTTTGAACGGTCGATTTAGCGAGAATAGCATCGGTTACAAAATCAAAACTATATCCCAAGCGCTGCAAAGACATGCTTTGTTTGTAGAATTCAGTGGGGTGTAACCAGTCATCAACATGATGTACACTCAACGTCTTAAACGGAGCCTTTGTATCATGCCAGACATCATATATTGGCCAATAAATCAAGAGTTCATTATCGGCCTGTGTCGTCTGTAAGATAGACTGTACGCGGGTAATGTAGTTATTTAATCCCGGAAGGTGCGACCAGAACGAATTGTTGGTCGTAAAATTAACCGATGCGTAAAATAACCAGCCCGGATAAGGTACATCTTCGGGAGAATAGGTTGTTCCGTGATAAAATACATGGTTTACACCGGCTAAGAACAATTGCTCTACTTCTGGCTTTGCCTGCGAGAGGGAGGTTTTAAAATGCTCGGTAAGCCACGTAAACGTTTCGGATGACGTATATTTCTTGCCCGTGGTGTGTGTTGCCGAAGAAGCAAACTTAAACATCATCGGATCAGGATCAACATTCCGAACATCGGTGCTGTCCCGTCTCAAATCCGGAATAGCAAAAAAACTCGATCCAAAGGTTTCACATTCGGCAATATCGGTACTGGCATACAGATCGATCAAATTTCCCGGCGATCCATGTGCCTGGTTTTTCGATAGCGCGCGGTGTTGATTGGAAAACGAGGTAAAAGGAATCAAAAAGTTATCCTGAAGAATAGCACTCACGACTTCCCGATAATCTGATTTCACACGCTTTTCCCGCTCTTCATCATTCCCTTTTCCAGCAAAGTCTACTAAATACGCCTGTAATTTATATCCTTTTCTCTTTTCAAATTCTTCCAAAAAGCTATCTGTCCAGTTGGCGCCGTATACTTCATAACTGTCGTTAAAAAAAGCACGAAGCTGTATGTCCTTTCCATGAAAGGCTTTCTGGAAGTGATTAAAGTAGCGTTGTACAGGCTCTTTACCCAAGTGGTCTAGCGTGAATCCTTCGCCTCCGGGTGCCGCACGCTTTACTTTTTGGCGGGTACGCCCGGAGAAAAGGGCGATCACGCGGACGTTTTCCGGTGCTGTCCAGCTTCCCGACTGATCATGCATATGGTTGTCCAGATTAATCTCCTCTCCATTGGATTTATATGCGCGAAGAGCTTGTAGCTTACTGAAGCTTTGCTTGGTATCACTTACCCCTAGTGGAAACGATATCGCCTGGCCTTTCTTCAGATCGATCTCATCTAAAAACAATTTAGTGGCCGCATGTTGTTCGTCTATTTGGGGGCCACCGAATGGCCAGCCTGTTCCTAAATTAATATCCACCCCCATCTGATGGCTTTTTGCCTGCTCCACCGTAAATGTCAGCATATCCATCCATTTATCCGATAGGAAGGGGATATACCGATCTTCATATCCTTTTGCTCCATATATTGGTGTCACCTCTACCCCTCCGAAACCGGCTTCATCAAGTAGTTTTATCTCTCTGGACAGATTGGGTTTATCCACAGCGGAACCGAGCCACCACCAGCGTGTCCACGGCTTCATTTCCTTCGTTACGCCGGGCCACAAATCTTGTGCCCATCCGGCAGAAGTCGCCATTCCACAACATAGCAATATCGCTAAAAATCTTTTCTTCATCGTCGTTTTAATCTAAATGGAAAACTTTCGTTAATGGTATAGAGACAGGTGAAAAGTCGGCGTTAGTTTCCATAATATCTGCCATATATTTCCACCAGCGCTGTACAAGTTCCGTGTTTCCCAGTTCTTGGGACGAGTTACCGGTCAAACGTTGCACTGCAAAAAGGGTATCGGTTTCCTCATCCAAAAAAATAGTATAATCTGCTATGCCATTTTCTTTCAATAGTTCGACCAATTCCGGCCAAATAGCGGCATGTCTCTTTTCATATTCTTCCTTCATCCCCGGTTTCAATTGCATTTTAAACGCTACCTTCTGCATAGTCTATTGTTTTTTATGGATATCTATTTCAATAATACTCAATCGTCCTTTTGCGCCGATATCATCCCGCGCCACGCCATCATCCAACTTCTTACCTCCGATTTCGGCATGTTGATTTTCCGCAGCAACAACCGAACTCCCTTTCAGCTGAATTTTCACCCGACGTCCTTCTGTACGTGGGATTTCTAATGTGTAATACCCTAATGTTGTTTCTGTATTTCCATCAAATACCAGCTTGTCATCGACGAAAACCTGTAACGGATAACTTCTGGATCTAAAGTTATTCAATTTTAGATCAATCTCGTCAATAACCGATTTCTTGGCCAGGGTATATTCTATCCAGGCGTTTTGCAATGATCCATCGTTTACCCAGTCCGTCAGCTCATTATCATCATAGGAGGCTACTGCCATTTCTTGATTTGCGCCTGCCTGAACTTTCTGTATCGGCAAGGTTATACGCCGCTGCTTTAATGTTCGTTCTTGTAAACCCTCCCCTCTATCCAGATTTAAGGGCAATCCTATTCCGGCATTTTTGACAAAAAGCCCATTTTTATCCGAAATAGGAGATACTTCCCATACAAGGCTATCCGCCGTAAGGCCATTCGCCTGTGCGTGGATTTTCACTTCTCCTGCTTCACCAAACCGGGTACGCAGCATGATCCTGTTTACGCCCGCTTCTACTGGTAACGATTCAGAAAGGATGTAATTGTTAGGCCCTTGCGCAATACCTCCCCGCCAGTCCATAGGGCCTTCCCAACGGAAATCAATCATATTGGTTGCTGTGGGGCAACGTCTTCCCTCTTTATCCAGTACTTCGACATCGACCAAAACCATGTCATTGCCATCGGCATATAAGCCGTTATCACCGTGCTTATAATTTAGTTTTACACGATAAGGCTCGCCTGCCGTTTGTATGATCTGCTCATTCAAGACATTATTATTTTCGTCATAAGAACGAGCTTTTAGTTCGCCCGCCGCAAAAGCAATTTGTGGAAAAGTAAACAGAAATTGGTAAGAGCGTTCGCCAAACCCCTGGCTCTGACCGTTCACCAAGAGCTCTACTTTCTCGCCCGCGCTCACCACATGTATATCCTTTTTTGTATCTGTTGGATAATTCCAGTGACCGATGATATGGAGACCTTTCGGATCGGGATCTACCCAGCCGTTCCACATCACCTGATGTGCATAATACCCATCTTTAGGAATCCGCATAGCGTCTACTTCACCACTTCGACGATAGTTCTCTTTACCTCTATAATGTGTATTGGAGTCGGAGAAAATAATATTCACACCGCCCGAACTGACACGTTTTCCCGTTCCCGGACGAACTTTCCAATATTCCCACCAGCGGCGAACCGTCTCCATGGCATGTTGATCCTGATTTCTGTTGTAGTCGCTGGCGTCGTTGCCTTTATACAAGGGCCCTTCTCCCTCCTTATGGAACGGATAGGTAAATTCATCCCAGTATTTACGCAAACCTTCATCGCGCATGTACTCGGTAGCAATCATCGGATGCTTAGCACTTTTATTGATATAGAGCATCTCTCCACCGTACTCGGCCAGCTTGCTATCCAGCATTTCACGTGAGCCTATAGCCCGCCCACCATGCGGATCATATTGGTCACGAATGGCCATCATCGCGGTCATGTGGTCTTCAGAGATGGATTCATTTCCACTTTCCCAAAACAAGACACTCGGACTGTTACGGTAGTAAATGATCGCATCTCGCATCAATTCTGTCCGTTGCTCCCATCGACGACCTTCCACGTCCCTTTCCGCATCTCCAGCAGGCAGCATTTGCATCAGTCCGACCCGGTCGCAAGATTCCACGTCTTGACGCCAAGGTGCTACGTGCATCCAACGAACCAGATTCGCATTACTTTCCACCATCAACTTATTGCTGTAGTCACTCACCCATGGGGCAACAGACAGCCCTACCGCGGGCCATTCATTGCTCGTTCGTTGGGCATATCCTTTCATCATCAATACCTGGTCGTTGAGATAGACCATACCATCCCGAAATGCGGTTTTCCGGAAGCCTGTACGTGTATCAACCGCATCGATCGTTTCTCCACCAACTACCAATTTAGACGTTACCGTATATAGATAACCATACCCCCAGTTCCAGAAATGCACATTGTCCATTTTTGACTGTACCTGGATGAGCCCTGTCGCTCCGGATTCCAATGAGAACGGATTTTCAAAGGTTTTTACCAACACACCTTCAGCGTCTCGTACTTCCACCACAAACTGACCATTATACGTATCAGCTGTTTCGTTTTTTACTTCAGACGCTACATGGAGATCCAGCCTTTTTTTTGAA
Source organism: Sphingobacterium corticibacterium (assembly GCF_004208525.1). Classification (GTDB taxonomy): domain Bacteria; phylum Bacteroidota; class Bacteroidia; order Sphingobacteriales; family Sphingobacteriaceae; genus Sphingobacterium; species Sphingobacterium corticibacterium. The sequence goes on from NZ_SGIT01000002.1 coordinate 758,112, forward strand.
ATATCTATGTTTTTTGCATAAACATATACGCCCTTAGTTTCCAAATTAGAATATAAAGGCAATGTTTGGTATACCCCACCCGTAAAATGAATCCATACATTTTTGGGAATACCGCCGTAATTCGCATTAAAATTCTTATCGTTCCATTGGAAAATGCTGTTGGTTGCATTTTCCCTATACCGCCAATCGTTATCGGTTCGAATAGCCAGGACATTTTCACCTTTTTTTAACACCTCTTTCGAGATGTCTAATCCCGCTGCCATGACACCGTTTTCGTGGCGGCCTATCCAGATACCGTTAAGATAAAATTCAGCTCCGAAACGTACGCCTTCAAATTCTAAAAATACCTTTTCTTGCGGAACATCATCCGGCAACGTAAATGTTTTACGGTACCAAACCACCGCTGTGCTGTGTTCGTGTATAGGCTTTGCAAACGCGTCGTCCTCATTCCAGGCGTGGGGCAGCGTAACTTCTTTCCATTCCTTATCGTCAAATGCAGTTTGCTTAGCGTCCGGTATATCGCCAATATGTAGTTTCCATGCGGCGTTAAAACTATAGGTTTGTCGGGGTTGTGCGGATATCACTAAACCACACAACAAGATACCTACCGTTATACAAAGTTTTATCATATCATCAGGTCTTAATTATTTTCTTATATCGCTGCTATTTTTGGTTGTCCAACAGTCGGTACACTTCTGTCCCGGCCAACAAAAAACAGCCGAGTCCGTAATCTTCAAAATCGGGTACGCTCGCATAGCTCACCGGCTGACCGTCTTTAGGTTCTTTGCCTGTTCCTTGCAGGTAGCCTAGGAAACCAGACGGGTGTACAGCTTCGTTTACCATGGCTTTCCATGCTTTCTCCATAGCAGGTCGGTAGGTTTCCTCGTCCAATAAACCCTGATTTATCCCCCAAGCCATACCATATACAAAAAGAGCCGTACCGCTGGTCTCGCGGCCACCAAAATTAGTGGGATCATGCATACTGACATTCCAGAAGCCATCTTCCCGTTGCGTAGCCAACACACCTTCCATAAGATCCTTGAAATCCTGTAAATATTCTGCGCGATGCTGTTGATTTTCCGGAAGGAGATCAAGCACCCGAACGAATGCAGCTACCACCCAACCGTTTCCACGCGACCAATAACAATCTTCGCCATTAGGTTCCTTATAAGGGGGAACAAAATCCTTGTCCCGCCACCATAGTTTATCTTCTCTATTATATAAACCGCCCCCTTCAACATCACGGGAATGTACGTACATTTTGTACATATAATCAAAGTACTGCTCATCATCATACATAACACCCAATTTCGCATATATCGGCATTGCCATCTGAATAGCATCTATCCAGGTCCAGTCATCCACTTGTCCCGATGCGATGATAAAATCGATATTCTTCTTAATGTCTGCTATGCGTTCTGGCTGTGGATCTATTTCGTAAAGATCCAGATAGGTCTGACCGCAGTTTTGATCATCGCCATTACGGGTTTCGGTACCGTTACGCAATCCCCACGCATGATTATTGCCCCAGTCGACCGCATAATCATAATAGCGTTTATCAGGATCAACTTTATACAATGCCATCAACCCCTCGTAATATACACCTCTCGTCCAAATATTACTCGGACGCCAACGGGTGGTATAAATCGGTTTCTTCGTATCCGGCCATTTATTCATAAAATAGTTATTGGTTCGCCGCAAGACTTCCAATACCTCGTGCTTGTCTTCCTTTTTGGAAACCAGTTGCTTCTTGGATGCACAGGCACTCCAGAGAATAGTCATGACGACCAGCATACTATACATTATTCTTTTTCCGTTAGTCATATTATTTGCGTGTTATGCTACGTTATTTTTTCAAATATTTATTCAATCCTATTTCGGGATTTTTTTCCAAATAATCTGCTATCAACGACGCGTTCACTTCTGCCCCTGCTTTCAAGGTATGCGTATGATCTTTTGGTCCAAAAAATAAACGGCCTACCTCTTCCTTTCCGCGTTTCTCATATTCAGCGACAATCAAATCTTCCAAGGGGATGAAAAAAGCACCTATCTGTTGTGCGGCTTCTTTCGCCCATATGGCATAATCTGATCGGATTACTTTATCTCCATCCCAACGATTGCGGGGAATAGGTGAGCATATAATCGCCGTAGCGCCTTTATCCCGAATATTTTTCACAAATACGCGTAGATAGTATCCATAACTATAAACCATTTCTTTCTGTTGCAATAACGGATTTTTCACTTCTTGATAATCGTCACCGTTTCCTTTGATCGTACCGCGCGCGCGCAACGTATCTACAATAGGACTCGCATCGTTATGCCCAAACTGCATAACAACATAATCGCCTGGCTGAATACTATCCAAAACCTGTTGCCACAGTTTTGGGTTGTTGTAAAATGTCCGGCTACTCGTGCCTCCTAATGCTTTATTCTGTAAGTCAATTTGTTGTAGGTTAAAATAATCTGCGATAAAACTACCCCATCCCCATTGTCCATTGCCACCATCTCCTCGTCCGGTTTTTACGGTAGAATCTCCTATCAGAAAAAGAGTGGGTTTGTCTTTCTTTTCGACAAAAGAGCATAAGCTCCATACGAATAAGACAAAGGATACCCCTATCATTATTTTGCTTTTCGTCATTTTATATATTTTACTAATGGATGTTGTATATTTCTTAAACCTTCTATGACCGAAGCTGCATTCTCCATAGCTCCGTCATAATTCGTATGGGTATGGTCTCCCGGAAAATACTTCGTTTTTACCTGTTCTGGCCCAATATTATCGTATTTTTTGGCCGTAATTTCATTCAGATCGATAAAGGGCACCTGTTCCTCTTCTGCAATCTGCCTTGCCCAGAGCCCGAAATCCTGATTCGCGCGTTTCACGTTTCCTTGTTCATCCCATTGATTTCGCGGAATCATCGAAAGTAATATCGGATGGACACCTATCTGTTTAGCCTCGCGTACAAAACGACGTAAATTTTCGCCGTAAGTACGTACTATTTCCATTTCTCCACTCCCCCAATCCAATACAACAGAGTCTTGTCCGATTCCTCTTAACACGCCTCGATAGCCTTGCCGCGTCGTGTCCGGTTTACTGCCTTCGTTATGTCCAAACTGAATCAACAAGTAATCACCAGGTTTCATATTTTCTTTCACCCTATCCCAACGACCTTCTTTCCGAAAAGTACGTGTACTCCGGCCAGCCATGGCATGATTGGCCACAGTCACCTGTGTCGTATCCAAAAACGTCCCTAATAGCGAACCCCATCCCCAATACGCCTGATTGCTATTCCTCACCGTGGAATCTCCAATCAAATAAATCGTCGGTCGATCCTGTATCCCGAAGGAAAAGAGACAGATACCCAATAATATGATCGTCAATTGCTTCACCATCTGCTTGTAGCGCTATTTCTTTATTTTTAAATCTCGTTCCGGTTTTACGATACGTATGTCTGGCGCCTTAACCGGCAGGGCCATCCCCGTCCCAAGGTAAAAACCGGTATGGGGTGGTTGGTTATACGCTACATTTTGCCAAGCAATACTTAAACGGTATACGGGATCATGCATCAACGTATACAGCCTATATTCCGTTGGAATAGTTGTCGTGTATATCCGTAGCGATTGGTTATCATCGGAGCGAAGGATGAGTTCTTCCCGCCAATCGCCTAAGATATCGGCACTCAAGTTAGGTGTACTTTTTGTCCCGTTAATCGATGAAGCACCCTCTGCCCTAAAAATAATCCCCTCTTTATATTTTTCGATATAATTACTGTTCAACAGCTCCCTGCTTAAATCGCCATCCCACCAGATCAGAAAGTTTGCCGAGCGAGGCGGCTGTCCTACCGGATTTCCTTTCATATTATACATCACCTTTGAACCTAGCCACCACATATAGGCTCCTCGGTGGTTGGGGTCGATATTCGCAGCGACTCCTCGTCCCACATCCTGATCGATAGCACCTTTAAAAAGCACTTCCCCTGTTCTGGCATCGCGAAGTGCCGCACCTACTCCTTTACGCCCGCCTTTCAGTTCATGTATACCAAATGCCTCCAGACCCGGGCGATCTGGATCCAAATCGGTTACATGCAACGCATCGCCATGTCCCAAACCTGTTGTATATAATCCGGTACCATCGTCATCAATGCACATGGCACCAAATATGATTTCGTCTTTTCCATCTTCGTCCACATCGGCAACGGCGAGACTATGATAGCCTTGTCCGGCATAGGGATGTTTACCCGTTTTGGTATCAAAAACCCAACGGCTTACGAGTTCTCCGTCTTTAAAATCCCAAGCGGCTAGTGTCGTTCGTTCATAGTAACCTCGGGTCATGACAAGGCTAGGGTTTGTTCCGTCCAAATAGGCAATAGCGGCCAGATATCGTTCTGATCGATTCGCTCGGGTATCTCCCCAACTGCGAAGATCACCTCTTTCAGGCAGATAATCTACCGTACTGACCGCTGCACCTGTACGTCCGTCGAAAACCGTCAGATATTCCGGTCCTTCTAAAATACGACCGTAGGTGGACGAACTGCTATCGGTGTCCCGCCAATCCGCATGGGCATCGCCTATCACCCTTCCCACGCCATCTTTTGTACCGTCTGCCGTTTTGCATATCAATTCTGCACATCCGTCACCATCTAAATCATACACCATAAATTGGGTATAGTGCGCTCCCTCTCGAATATTTTTCCCTAGGTTGATTTCCCACAGAAAGGTGCCATCCAATTTATATGCCTGAAAAATAGGATCCGTCGTTATACCGTTATGGGCATTGTCATGTCCTTTTCCCGTTTGGTGTATGATAATTTCATAGGTACCATCGCCATCTAGATCGCCTACCGACGCATCGCCAGGGGTATAACCTGCCGGGGTCCGTAGTGGAATCTCCAGATACTGTCTTACGGGTGTATTCTTTGCCAGTTTCAGCGCAGCCTCGAAGTTTTCCTGTTGGTTTTGCAGGCTAACTAATGTGTAGGTTACATCGGCCGTTAAATCGACTTGCTTATCTTCAAAGTTGGTTCCTTTCGTCAACGGCTGATCGGTAAGGCGCACCTTTTTTCCTTCTCCATATTGTCGATAAAGGTGAAAAGGAAGGTTGTACATATCCGTTGCGAGTAAACGCCAACTGATGAAAGCACTGTTATCCGACGTCTTAACAGCGACCAACCCCCGATCTAAATGTTCCATCAAACGTTGGGCGGGCAAGGGTATCGTGATGCTCATGATAACGAGTATCACCAAGAGTTTCCTCCATGCATATCTCCCTTTTGTTTTATTTCTTGTCTTCTTCATAACAGGTTGTTTTATGCCTATTGCTGCGCAACTTCTTTACCATTCACCACCACGTTCTTTAGTGTAAAGTTCTCAATGTAGCGCTGATTGATATGTGGTCTTTTCGCTTTAATATTCATGTTCTCAAATGTAAAATTGGACAACTGATACTGGTCGGAGTTACTGACGTCAAATAATACATTACATTCCAAATCGATATTACGCAGGACAATATTCCGCGCATAGGAAAGTTTAATACCTTCTTCTCCTTTCAGGTCAAAAAACTGCGTCCAAGGACGGATAAACAGCATGATATCGGCGGTTCCCTTGACATTTTCAACAAGGATATGTTCGTATTCCTGTGGTGTATCCGGACGCATCTTCAATTGGAGCATTCTTTTCGCACCATCTAGGGTATTATTCCGATAAATAATATTGTAGCTATGGATTGATTCACTACCACAGGTCAGGGTACTATGACAAAACCCAAACGTACAGTCTTCAATAATAATATTATAATTCGGTCCATTGTTGGGATCTTTGTCCGCTTGCGGTCCTTTGCCTCCTTTTAGGGCAATAGCATCATCATTCACCGACATGTAACAATTTTTTATCAATACATTATGGCAGTCATCTAAATCGATCGCATCGGAACTCGGTGCTTTAACGGGTTTCTCCGGCGCTGTGATACGCAAATCAACAAGTTTTACGTTTTCACAACGGTAATAATGTGATGTCCAGAACGGAGAGTTCTTTAAATGTATCCCCGAGACCTGTACATCTTTGCTATTAGACACATACAATACCCGTGGACGCATTTCGTCTTTATTCGTACAATTTGGATTGAATCCGCGTCGAAGCCAAAAAGCTTTCCAGTAGCGAAGTCCATTTCCATCTAATGTTCCTTTACCAGACACGGTAAAACCATCCACTCTGTCTGCATTAACCAACGCTGCAAAATACTTAACCGTTTCGCCTTCTATACGTGTCATCAATAATTCAAAGTGGCTGATATCATCGCTTCCTTTCAGCACCGCCCCTTCTTCTAAGTGCAAATGGGTTTTCGGCTTAAAAAATAAAGACCCACTGAGAAATGTACCTTTAGGTATAATGACTACCCCTCCTCCAGCTTCGTGCGCTTTGTCAATTACCGCTTGAATTTTTTCCGTTTGAAGCAGGGTGCTATCTTGCTCAACACCAAAATCCGTAATACGGTATGATTTCCCGAGTGTCTCTATACGGGTCGGCTCCACCTTTTTGAACCAATTAGAGACGGGTGTTCCATCCGGAAAACGATCCTGCCCCTTTACCACGTTGAGCGAAGTAAATGCTACAAATAACACGGCGATTATGAAGATTCTACTGTTCATCTGTTTGTTTTTTGTTGTTATCATAAAGCGAACATAGGTTGGTATCCCAGCCAGCTCCATAGTTTTATATTGTTAAGTTTCTTATTTATATAATCCCTAAACTATTAACAATTGGCAGCACAGGCAACCTGTAGTGTCCTGTGTGCACAGCTGGAAGGGGCAATTAAAGTCATTTCTCGAAGGGAAAAGCCGATATATAGGTTTGAAGGGGGACGTGTAAAAACTTTGTTATGGCGCTGCAATACCGTTGTTCATTATCGGTGTCTTTCGCTTAAATCGGAAAAAGTCGATATTGTCCACGATAATGCCGATAAATTAAATTTTAATTATCCTCCTGTTTCTTTTCTTTGCTTTTACTAAACGAAGGTTATAAACAGAAAGTTTCAGCATAATCGCTCGTCAAAAAATAAACAACATTGTACCTGATTCAATCGTAGATGAAAAATCAACAAACCAGTCGTCAAATGACGATCGCATTTATTTTGGTCACCTCTTTATTTTTTTTATGGGGGTTTGCCCATAATCTGGATCCCATATTGATTCCTCATCTTAAACGTTCATTTTTACTTACTACCGCACAATCTACATTAGTAGATTCTTCGGTATATATTGCTTATTTCCTTATGGCATTGCCTGCAGGATTGCTAATGAAAAAATTTGGGCACAAAAAAGGAATAGTTGTTGGACTACTCACTTTTGCTGTAGGTGCCTTCCTTTTCATTCCCGCTGCGGACTTCCAGTCATATACTTTTTTTCTAGTTGCGTTATTTATTATTGCTTGCGGGCTTACTATACTTGAAACCATAGCTAATCCTTATATAAGTGAATTGGGTCCAGAAAAAAGTAGCATCCAGCGTCTGAATCTTGCACAATCATTTAATGGACTGGCAGCAGCTTTAGCACCTGTTATTGGATCACGTATTATATTGATTAAGGGGATTTCTGATGAAGAGTTGACTGCCCTGTCGGATCCCGAAAGAAAAATTGCTTTGGCAGCAGAAGCTAGTACAGTAAAAGAACCTTACTTTATTTTAGGCCTACTATTGGTTATTATGGCCATTATTTTTTATACGATCAAATTGCCAGCGTCTCAACGTGCGGGAAAACCAATACGCCATAAAAGAGAATCAATATTCTCAGCATTGAAAAACCATAATTTACGATGGGCGGTAGTTTCCCAATTTTTTTATGTCGGGGCACAGGTTTCTGTCTTTAGCCTTTTTATCTTATATGCTACCCACGTTGTAGCTATTACAGAAATCACCGCTGCAGATTTACTTGCTGCATGTGGTATCGCATTCTTGCTTGGAAGATTTCTTGGGACCTTCTTTATGAAATACATAGCTCCTCACCGACTATTGGGATTGTACGCGATCACCAATATTTTTCTTTCAGCATTTGCGATGTATGCGACCGGAATGATTGCCATATATACAATTATACTAATCTGTTTTTTTATGTCGATAATGTTTCCAACGATATTTGCGATGGGAATAAACGAATTAAAAGCGGATCGAGAATACGGAAGTAGCTTACTGGTTATGTCCATAGTCGGAGGGGCGATTTTACCCGGTTTTTTTGGTTTGATCAGTGATTTTTCAGGAAATATCCAAATTGGTTATATTGTCCCACTTATTAGTTTTCTTGTAATAGCGTATTTTGCTCTATACAAGTATAAAACAGTCTAATATTATTTTATCATGAAAATTACGGAACCCCGGATTGAGCAGATTCAATCACAAGTCCCTCCGGTCATATTTGGCACCAGTGGACTTGGTAACCTATATGAAGAGGTGTCTTATGACACGAAATTAGCAATTGTCCGAGAATGTGTTAAGCATACTGAGCCCTTAACATTTTTTGATTCTGCAGGAAAATATGGAGCAGGTCTTTCATTGGAATCACTCGGAAAATGCTTAGCACAGCTGGGTACGGACCCCTCAAAGGTCATCATTAGCAATAAACTGGGGTGGTATCGGGTACCATTGGAAACAGCCGAGCCAACTTTTGAACCCGGCGTGTGGAAGGGACTTAACTACGATGCTGTGCAGCGGATAAGCTATGACGGAATAAAAGCTTGTTTCGAACAGGGAAATCAGTTACTAGGCCCTTATAAAGCTCAGTGGGTTTCGGTGCATGATCCAGACGAATATCTTGCCAAAGCAAAAACACCAAAAGAAGAGCAAATGCTATATCAAGATATTATCGGTGCATATCAGGCTCTACAGGAGCTGAAAGAAGCCGGTGAAGTTACGGCAATAGGAGTTGGTAGCAAAAACTGGAATATTATTAAAAAAATAGCCAGTGATGTCCAATTGGATTGGGTCATGATAGCCAATAGTCTGACTATCCATGATCATCCTACACCGTTATTGAACTTCATTGCAACGTTAAAAGAAAAAGGAGTGACAGTCATAAACTCTGCGGTTTTCAACGGAGGTTTTCTAGTAGGAAGTGATTACTACAATTATCAACTTGTCGATCGTAATACAGAATATGGACGTACGCTTTATCAATGGCGGGAAAGGTTTTGGATGATCTGTAAAAAATTTGGAGTAACACCTGCCGAAGCCTGTTTTAATTTTGGACTTAATATTGAAGGGGTGGTCAGCATTGCTTTAAACACTACTAAGCCGAATAAAGTTCAAGTCAATATGGAGATGGTTAAAAAAGAAATCCAAGACAATTTTTGGAATGAAATTATTGCCGAAGGGCTTATCAAAACAAGAATCAACTACGAAAATAGAAAATAGCATAGAACCTATATCTACGCAAAATCAGGGGATCTAAATAATAATAAGTTGGCGGGTACTACATCTCCAATCGCTTTCTATAATTTGTTGGGTTCTCACCGGTGAGCTTTTTGAAAAGCCTATTGAAATAGGAAACGTTTTCAAATCCTAATTGAAAAGCCAATTCTTGTACGCTATAATTCTGAAGTAGCATCATTAATTGTGCTTTTTCGATCTTTTTTTGATTTATATATTTTCCCGGAGTACAGTTTAGTTGTTTTTTGAATAAGCGTATGAAATGATCCTTTGTAAGGAAAGACATCTCTGCCAACTGATCAATGCCGATCGGGGTATGGATATTACTATGTATGTATTCGAGAACCCTTGCCATCCGCTCGTCAACATTTGGCATTTTTTGAGTTGCGAAAGCAAAGAAGCGAGAGATTAACTGTTGGATAATACCGTGACTTTCCAATTCAAGTGCAAGTGGTGTATGTCCCTGCATGGCAATGTTTTTTATAAGCTCCGTTGAGTTATCATAGGCATCCGGATCATAAAATGACAACTCCCTACCTGGGTTAATAGCATAAAGACGTTCTATCAAATCCAGGAGTAGCGAGTCTCCTTCGATTTCAATTGGAAAATTCAACTGGTCAAACACGCTCGATTTCTTTTCCAACGTCTCATAAATATGGATATAGTATAGACAAAACTCATCGCCACATTCATAACTATGAGGTGTGTATGAAGGTGTCAGATAAAGATGTCCTTCTTTTAATTGGTATTTGTTCCCATCCCGTTTTAGCCAAGCAGTTCCTTTCTTTACTACGTGAATACGGGTAAATGGACTGTTTATGTTTTTCCAATTCCAATCGGCATGATGTTCTGCATATCCAATATTCAGTAAAATGAAATCCAACTGATACTTCTCTTTTCGCAAGACTCCTCCTTTTTTATCCTTGGTATATTCTGCTATAATCCGACACCTACCTCCCCCTTATTTGTAACGGATTACAATATAAATATAGCTCTTTTTTTTTCTTCTTGTCCACACGTCACCTATAAAAAAGTCGATATCGTTGAACTTTAAATCGATTCTTGCAAAGAAAATTCCTCCATGAGGGTTTAGTTTTGGTTTGTTGTAAACCTGATATCAATTTAATCAGTGAGGTATATAATATAGTGGATTATATCATAGATAAACTAAACAAATCCTAATAAATATCTACTTAAGCTCTAAATAAAAAAGAATTTAACACAATATGGAAGTCATAAAAACTAAAGTAGGCTACACTCAAAAAAAACACAATCAATCCGTAAAGAGATATTGTCAAACCCTAGATTTAATAGACGATTCACAAATGGTACAAGCGTATGTTGACGCCCATACGGAAACGAATCACTGGAAAGAAATTCGAACCGGGCTCAGAGATGTCGGAATATTAGAAATGGAGATATATATGCTGGGAAACAAGCTGTTTATGGTTATCGAAACGGGTTTAGACTTCGATTGGGACGCAGCCTTTTCAAAACTAGACACACTACCCAGACAAGCCGAATGGGAGAATAAGATGTCTTTTTTTCAACGTTCAAATGGAAAAACATCAAGTGAAAAGTGGCAGTTAATGGAAAGAATATTCTGTCTTTATGATTCCGACGGTGAGTAATGCCCAATGATTCCCATCGAAATAGCGATAAATCGATAAAGTGTAATGTTTTGTCGATAACGTGATTGGAACAGTGATGGCAATTAATTTAACTTTGTTTATTAAATGATAAGCAACCTTTTGTAAGCCGGGTGATCACATTTATTTTTAGCTGATGGTCGTTCGACAACGCAATGTTTAAACGTATAGTTATTATGAATAGAAGAACCGTAATTAAGATGTTAGGCGCCACCATACCTGCGCTGTATTTAAGTAAGAATAGTCTTGGAATGAGTACTTGGGGAAAGGTGCCGTTTAAACCCGATTGGTCATCTTTGGAAAACTATCGTGTACCAGACTGGTTTCGAGATGCAAAGTTCGGCATCTGGGCGCACTGGGGGCCTCAGTGTCAACCCGAAAGAGGAGATTGGTATGCTCGCGGCATGTATGAGGAGGGCTCTGATCAATACAAATACCATGTTGAAAAATATGGACATCCATCGACTTTTGGATTTAAAGATGTCATCAATGAGTGGAAAGCCGAAAAATGGGACCCAGAAGCGCTCATGGATTTATACAAAAGAACAGGGGCTCAGTACTTTATGACTTTAGCCAATCACCATGATAACCTTGACCTGTACGAAAGTAGTCATCATAAGTGGAATAGTATCAACGTTGGACCAAAAAAAGATATCGTGCTCGGATGGGAGAAGGCCGCGAAAAAACGAAGACTCCGATTTGGTGTCAGTGTCCATGCCGCACACGCCTGGACGTGGTATGAAACGGCTCAACGCTCTGATAAACAAGGATCACTAAGAGGTGTCCCCTACGACGGAAAGCTGACCAAAGCTGACGGCAAAGGAAAGTGGTGGGAAGGATACGATCCACAAGAGTTATATGTTCAAAATCACCCATTGAGCAAAGGAAGTGAAGAGGGGCATACTATACACAGGCAATGGCATTGGGATATCGACACAGGTGTCAGTATTCCATCAGCGTCGTACTGTGAAAATTTCAAAGATCGAACGTTAGAACTTATCGATAAATACAATCCTGATGTTGTTTATTTTGACGATACAGCTCTGCCGCTATGGCCTATTAGCAATGTCGGATTGGAAATTGCCGCACACTACTACAATAAAAGTATGAAGCATAATAAAGGGAAAGTAGATGTAGTAATCAATGGCAAGATATTAAATGAACAGCAACGTAAATGTATGGTGTGGGATATCGAAAGAGGACAAAGCAATAAAATTGAACCTGAACCTTGGCAAACATGTACCTGTATTGGGGCATGGCATTATGATCGACGTATTTATGACAATAACCACTATAAGTCTGCAAAGACTGTAGTGCATATGCTGGTAGATGTAGTGAGCAAAAATGGAAATCTGCTATTAAGCGTTCCGTTAAGAGGAGATGGATCCTTAGACGATAAGGCTAGAAACGTGGTTGAGGGAATAGCTTCTTGGATGAGTATAAATTCGGAATCTATCATAGGGACCAGACCATGGCATACTTTTGGAGAAGGACCTGCGCAACAGGATGCGCCGGAGCTACACGCGCAAGGATTCAACGAGGGGCGAGGCAAGCCGTTCACCAGTGAAGACATAAGGTTTACAAAAAAAGGAGATGTTTTGTATGCCGTCATTATGGGAAAACTTGATAAAGAAAGTGTGAAGATAGTTTCTTTGGCTAAAGGAACAACTAACAAGAAAACCGTAAAAAAAGTAAATATATTAGGTTACAAAGGAGATCTTTCTTTTGTGCAAGATCATAATGGTTTGATCGTTAGAATACCAGAAGCAGTTCCTCGAGACGATATCGGTGTTGTTTTGAAAATTTCTTAATATAAACCTAGAGACTGACATGATGAGCAGTATGCTAATTGTCAGCTCTACATTCTTTCCATCATTGATACTTTTTCTAGTGCTGGATTTATCACTAGGAATAGGTAATACCACGTACTTCTTTTAATACCAAAAAAGACTAAAAAATGATTACCAATTTTAAACGATATAGCCATATCAAATGGCACCGTATTGTCGCTATTCTACTCCTAACATTCGTGCAAAATCTGTATGGACAGCAATACAAATCAATCTCTGGTTTCGTAAAAAACGAAAAGGGAGAACCCATGGTTGCTGCAACAGTATTGATAAAGGATACAAATAAGTCGACATCAACTGACCAAAGAGGAGTTTTCACACTTCAATATGAACTTTCAGGTTCGCCGGGTATCCTTTCTGTTACTTTCGCTGGCTACAAACCAGTTGAGTTGAGGATTGGAGATCAAAGCTTTTTTAATATAGAAATGTTACCCGTAACGGAAGGTTTGGAAGAAGTGGTTGTTATCGGCTATGGGACGGAAAAGAAGGTGAATCTTACGGGAGCGGTTTCATCCGTTTCTGAAAGAGACATCGAAAATAGACCCATTACACAGGCATCTCAAGCATTAGCAGGTCTCGCAACGGGTGTTACGGTCTCACAGGGAGCCGGAAGACCGGGGAATGACGGCGCATCTATAAGAGTCCGGGGAATCGGAACATTTTCCGGAGCCGGAAATGATCCGTTAGTACTCATAGATGGTTTGGCTGCCTCAATAAATGATATTGATCCCAATAATATAAAGAGCATATCTGTGTTAAAAGACGCCGCCTCGGCATCAATTTATGGAACTCGAGCTGCGAATGGTGTTATTTTAGTTGAAACAAAAAAGGGTAGTAGCGGGAGATTGAAGGTGAACTATAATAATACATTAGGGGTACAGAAAGTGACAGAGCTACCTGATTTCATGCGCTCTGTGAATTATGCGGAGCTGTTTAATGAGGCAAATGTCAACATGGGACGTGCATTGAGCTATACGGATGAGGAAATTGAGAAATTTCGTTCGGGCATCGATAGCGATAATTATCCAGATGTGCCGCACCTTAAAAACCTGTTAACCTCGGGTTCTGGCTTTCAAACAAATCATAATCTGGGATTTTCCGGAGGCTCCGATAAATCTACCTATCTTTTCTCTCTTGGATACTTAAATCAAGATGGGATTGTTGCCAAAAACAATTATCAGCGCTATAACTTTATGTTAAATTTTACCGGCGATATACTTGACAACCTAAAGCTGAATGTCAACATAAACGGAAATACGGCGACAACTAAAGAACCGAAACATTTTGATGGCGATATGATGCACATGATTGGCTTTGCAGTTCGGCAAGGACCAATTTATGCGGGCAGGAAAAGTGATGGAACATACGGGTATCAGGATAATTATAGTCCCGAAGCATGGATGGCTAGCGAATCTTTTATTAATCGAGCAAACAAATTTTTCCTAGGGGGAGCGGAATTAGCTTGGGAAATAGTCCCTGGGCTAACCTGGAGCGGCAAAGCAGGATATAACTATTCAAATTACACAGATAACAGCTTCACCTCAGATTTCGTTTTCGATGAAAACAAAAAGGTTGGACCAAATAATCTAAATGTTTCATCAGGAGATAACTCACTAATTACCCTACAGTCTTTATTGACGTTGGACAAACGGTTTGGAACCCATACGTTAAATCTTTTAGGTGGGTATTCGGAAGAAAGGAATCGTTCAGATTGGATGTCCGCTTTTAGGGATAATTTCCCTAGTAATCTTTTGCATGAACTGAATGCGGGCGCTGCATCGAATATGCAATCCTCAGGATCGGGTGCAGAATGGGCTTTACGATCTTTCTTTGGACGGGCAAAATATAACATTGATGATCGTTATCTCTTTGAAGCCAATGCCAGGTATGATGGTACTTCCAGATTTCCGGCAGCTGGTAGATGGGGCTTTTTCCCATCTATTTCCGGAGCTTGGCGTATTTCCGAAGAACAATTCTTCAAAGAAAATATTCGCGGCATTGACAATCTGAAGATACGGGCATCATGGGGAAAGTTAGGAAACCAGAATATAGGTAACTATCCTTATCAGAATGTTCTAAGCTTAGGATACGGTTATCCTATTGGGGATGTTCTCGCGCCGGGTGCACGCCTCGTCAATCTGGCCAACGACGGAATCACTTGGGAAACGACCACCGTCACGGATGTGGGACTGGATATGTCGATATTAAATGGCAAGCTTGATTTCGTAATAGATTATTTTGATAAATATACGGATGATATCCTTTATAATTTGACGGTTTCCAGTGTGCTGGGCTTAACTCCATCAGAGGTCAATGCGGCAGCCGTCCGGAATCGAGGCTTTGAGTTTATGGCTCAGTACAATACACAGATAGGCAAGGTTGGCATGTCGATTAGTCCCAATTTTTCTTACACGCATAACCGTATAGAAAAACTGACCGGTGGTTTACAACAGGACATCGGGAAAGGATTGTTTGTTGGGAGTTCTATAGGTGCTATATACGGATATCGGGCAGACGGACTATTTATAAATGACGACGATATAGCGAAATATCCAGGGCAGCCGTATTCAACCGAACCCGGATTCGTACGCTATGCCGACATCAGTGGTCCTGACGGTGTTCCTGACGGAATTGTAGACCCTACCTATGACCGAGAAATAATAGGGAATACTGCTCCTAGGTATAGTTACGGAGCAACGGTTAATCTCGATTACAAAGGTTTCGATTTTTCTATTTTGCTACACGGCCTAGCTGGATTTTATCGTCAAATGGGAGCATATCAAGCGTTTGCATTCTACAACGGTGGACAAATTCAAAAATGGCAAGCTGACAATAGGTGGTCGCCGGAAAATCCTGATCCCAACGCGGAATACATAAAACTGACCAGTCTGAATATGGGTTCGGGAACAATCATGACTTCAACGTTCTGGAATAGAAATGCATCGTTCATTAGACTGAAGAATCTTCAATTTGGTTACTCGTTTCCAGAGGAGTTGACCAGAAAAATGAATGTATCAAAACTTAGAGTATTCTTCAGCGGACAAAATCTGTTTTCAGTCAACAGCTTTTATAAAGGATGGGACCCGGAAATGAATCAAGGGACGGGTGACAATACGCCTTTCTATCCGATCACTGCAGTGTATACTTTGGGACTGAACATCAATTTTTAAGGACATTTATCTAACAATCATGAAATTGAAAAACATTTACATCATTACCCGTTCATCGATATTGTTGCTGGCAGCGATTGTTACCAGCTGCAGCAAGGATTTCTTTGAAAAATATCCGCTGGATGCTGTTTCTGATAATACATTTTGGAATACAGAAAATGACGCGCTACTCGCATTAATGGGATGTTATAATACAGGAGCCTTCTGGAAAGGCGAAGATTTCTGGACGCCACGAAGTTTACTATATCTCGATTTAATGGCTGGAAACGGCTCGGAAAAAGAATTAATTCCCGACCGAGTGACTGACGGCACCGTGAATTCTGCATACGGGTTGATTGCATCATACTGGGCCAATTCATATCAAAAAATTACAGCATGTAACAATTTTCTGGATCATATCGATCAGGTTTCTATGGATGAAACTGAAAAAGAAATTATGGTTTCTGAAGTCCGTACGCTGAGAGCCTACGAATATTTTAACCTTGCTTTGTACTACGGAGGAGTACCTTTGATAACAAAAGTACTAACAATAGAAGAAGCAAACAACGTCGAGAGAGCCACAAAGGAAGAAGTTTGGTACTTTGCAGAAAAAGAACTTTCCGAAAGTTATCCTAGCTTGCCTATTACAAGACCTGCTGGTCAAGAGGGACGGATTACTGCAGGAGCTTCTTTGGCGATATTGGGACGACTTCTTATGGCTGAGGAAAAATGGGATGCTGCGGCTGACGCCTATAAAACAATTATCGACGCAAACGTCTATACGATAAACCCTGAATTTCTATCTCTTTTCCAATTAGGTAACGGTGGTGGAAAAGAAGTCATTTTGAGCTCTCAATACAAAGAAGATGTCTATGGACATGTTATGCCGCAATATCTTTATCCGGAGACATGGGGAGGTTGGCATCAGTTTTCTCCATATAATGAACTAGTCAAAACTTTTGAATGTATAGATGGCCAAACGATTGAACAATCGCCGTTATACGAGATACATAACCCATATGAAAACAGGGATCCTAGATTGGATTATACTGTATTGATTTCTGATAGATCAGTGTTTAAAGGACAGACATATATTTCCCGTCCAGGAACATCCTCTCCTGATCGTTTTAACCGGTATAACTGGAGCGGGTATGCTATCCGAAAATTTATGGATGATTCGTTTGACGGAAACCTTATGAACTATGGTGCAAACTGGCCGCTTATTAGATATGCAGAAGTTCTACTTGGCTATCTTGAATCCAAGATTGAAGCAGGCGACGTAATTGACAGATCCCTGTTGGACCAAACCATAAATAAGGTGCGGAGTAGATCAGATGTTAATATGCCTCCTGTCACTACAACCGAACAAGCCGAGCTTCGGGCTGCTATCAGAAGAGAGCGGAGAGTAGAGTTTGCATTCGAAGGTCTCCGGTATTTTGATATCCTACGCTGGGGTATAGCCGGCAAGGAACTGAACCGGCAATTTACGGGGATGAAATTGACCAACGAGCCTGCCAGTTATACAGATTTCGACGTTGACGAAGACGGATATCTTATTTATCAAAAACGGGCTTTTAAAAGCGGCGTAAATGAACTGTGGCCTATTCCTTTATCGGAATTACAGATCAATAGCCGTCTGAGGCAGAACCCCGGATATTAATCCGGGTGCTTCTCTAATATATTAGTTTAGTCGTCAGAGCTTTTAACCCCCAATTAACAGCTCCAATGGCCGATAAAGCTATCAAATTAACTAATTAATATAAACCATATGATACGTAAAAAGCACCTTAACAACATAAAGTTCGTAAGGATGATCTCATTCATGTTGTTGATATTTGGCTTAAGCAATGCTGCCAAGTCGCAACGTATTACTATCTCCGGAACCGTAAAAGATAGTACTCAGGTTTTAGGAGGTGTAACCGTTAGCGTACAGGGAACGGGGACATCAACCCATACGGATACCTCAGGTGAGTACGCGATCGTTGCATCAGAAGGAAACATACTGACCTTTACCTCTGTTGGATATCAAACCAAAGCAATACCCATTTCTGATTACAGCCGATCTCCGACAGGAGAATACAAAATTGATGTTATATTGGCTCGGGTATCCTCAGATTTAGAAGAGGTGACTGTCGTGGCATTCGGAACTCAAAAGAAATCAAGCATGGTCAGCGCTATTGAGACCGTAAATCCAGCGGAACTAAAGGTTCCTTCCAGTAATCTTACCACAGCTTTAGCCGGACGTATAGCGGGAGTAATTGCTTACCAACGAAGTGGCGAACCGGGACAGGACAATGCATCGTTTTTTATCAGGGGAGTAACCACGTTCGGTTATAAAGTCGACCCTTTAATTTTGATCGACAATATTGAGGTGAGCTCCACGGAATTGGCTCGGATGCAACCGGATGATATCGAAAGTTTCTCTATCATGAAGGATGCTACTGCGACAGCATTGTACGGTGCAAGGGGCGCGAATGGTGTTATTTTAATTACAACGAAAGCTGGTAAAGAGGGTCCTGCAAGGATATCATTGCGATTAGAAAATTCCATTTCAGCCCCTACTACACAGATTAAGCTGGCAGATCCGATAACTTATATGCAACTAGCCAATGAATCCGTGCTTACCCGTAACCCACTTGGATCTCTGCCCTACTCCCAAAATAAAATCGATCACACGATGAATAATACAAACCCTTATGTTTATCCGGCTGTAGACTGGGAGGATGTTCTGCTAAGGGATTATACGATGAACCAGCGTTACAATTTTAGTGCAAGCGGAGGGGGACAAATTGCTCGTTACTATATAGCAGGAACAATGAACCAAGATAACGGGATTTTGAAAGTTGATAAACGTAACAACTTTAATAGCAACATTAACCTCAAGTCCTATCAGTTGCGTTCGAATGTGAACTTAAATATGACACCGTCTACAGAAGTTATCGTTCGATTATCGGGTAGTTTTGATGATTACCGAGGTCCCATTGATGGCGGGGCGGGTATGTATACCAAGATTATGAGGTCTAGTCCCGTAGATTTTCCTGCATATTTTCCTGCAGAACTGATGCCAAAAACGAATCATATTCTGTTCGGGAACGTTGAAGGAGCATCCCTGATCAACCCCTATGCTGATATGGTGAAGGGGTATAAAGATTACTCTAAGTCTCTAATGAATGCGCAGTTTGAATTAAAGCAGGATTTACGAAGTTGGACAAAAGGACTGAGTTTACGAGGGTTATTCAATACCTCGCGTTACTCATTTTTCGATCTTAACCGTAGCTACAACCCTTTTTTCTATCGGGCGTCAGGATACAATAATCTCACTGAAACTTACTCTTTGGCTCTCTTAAATGAAACGGCAGCTACAGAATACTTAGATTATAATGAAGGTGCAAAAGATATAAATACCACCGTATATATGGAAGGTGCAATCAATTATATTAATAATTTTGCAGACAAACATGATATTAGCGGACTATTGGTGTATATCCGCAGACAGCAACTATTTGCCAACCAAGGATCCTTACAACAATCACTTCCGTATAGAAACCAAGGGATATCGGGAAGATTCACATACGGATATGACAACCGCTATATGCTCGAAGCTAATTTCGGTTTCAACGGTTCAGAACGCTTTTATAAAACGGAGAGATACGGATTCTTTCCTGCGGCTGGTGCAGGGTGGTATATCTCCAATGAAGCTTTTTGGAAACCACTTGAAAATACGGTCAATAAATTAAAGCTTCGCGCAACTTATGGTATAGTTGGAAATGACGCTATTGGGGGACCAGATGACCGCTTTTTTTATCTTTCCGAAGTAAATATGAATGACGATGCGAGAGGAGCAACATTTGGTGAGCGATTTAACTATTATCGTCCCGGGATCACGGTAAACCGATATGACAATCGTTTGATTACATGGGAGCGCTCAAAAAAGCTGAATACGGGTGTCGAATTAGGGCTTTTCAATGCTGTGGAAATACAGGCAGATTATTTTCATGAAATCAGGGATAATATTTTGATGGACAGGGCAGCGATCCCGACGACAATGGGACTTTCAGCAGGCGTTCGAGCAAATGTTGGAAAAGCTAAGGCCTATGGGATGGACATTTCCGCAGATTTTAATAAGTCATTTGGTGATTTATGGATACAGATGCGGGGAAATTTCACCTATGCCCGAAGCGAGTTTCTGGAATATGAAGAGCCTGAATACATTGAGCAATATAAACTTAGGCCAGGGAATTCCATCAATCAAGTGTTTGGATTAGTGGCAGAGCGCCTTTTTGTTGACGAATTTGAAGTTGAGAATGCTCCCAGACAGAATTATGGCGAGTATATGGCCGGAGATATCAAATATAGAGATATTAATAGAGACGGTCGAATCACTGACCTGGACCAGGTCCCCATAGGTTACCCAACGGTGCCCGAAATTATTTATGGCTTTGGCTTTTCAACAGGAATGAAAGGTTTTGACTTTTCTGTCTTCCTACAAGGATCCGCTAGGTCATCTTTTTGGATTGATCCGTATGCTACGGCTCCATTTGTACCCTATAATTATCCCGGCGAAACGCTGGGCGGAACACAGAATGCGCTGTTAGATGTTTATGCCCAAAATTATTGGTCGGAGAGCAATAGAAACTTATACGCCATTTGGCCAAGATTAAGTAATACGGTTAATAATAACAATACACAAACAAGTACTTGGTTTATGCGTAATGGAGCATTTCTGCGCTTAAAAACAGTGGAATTCGGCTATAGCCTGCCAGAGAACTTAACATCACGCTTCCAGTTGGGGATGGTTAGAGCGTATTTTAGCGGAATAAATTTAGCCAATATTAGCGGTTTCAAGCTGTGGGATATTGAAATGGGAGGAAACGGGTTAGGATATCCCGTGCAGCGTGTATTGAATTTAGGTTTACAAATTGGATTTTAGACATGAAAAAGTCAAGATTGATATGGACAATTTTAGTGTTTACACTAGTTGCTTGTAAGGATTACCTCGATATTGTTCCGGATAATGTAGCGACAATCGATAATGCATTCACAAATAGAAACGAAGCGGAAAAGTTTCTTTTCACTTGTTATTCCTATCTTCCGCAAGAAAGCCACGTATATGAAAATCCGGCCTTGCTTGGAGGAGATGAGTTATGGACGTATTGGCCTATTACTGGGTTAAGTCGTCTGCCGTCCATACCGCAAGAAATTGCCCGTGGAAACCAAGGGATTGTAGACCCTTTACTGAACTATTGGGACGGAAACCAGGCGGGAAAACCGTTATTTAGAGCTTTACGCGACTGCAATATTTTTTTGGAGAAAATTGATCAGGCCGTCGATCTAGATCCCTTTATGAAAACAAGATGGATTGGGGAAGTCGAATTTCTTAAGGCCTATTATCATTTTTATCTAATGCGAATGTACGGCGCCATTCCCATTATCGATAAAAATATTCCCATCTCAGCAAGCAAAGAGGAGGTTCGCATCTACCGTAGACCTATAGATGAGGTCACGGACTACATCGTGTCCCTTATTGACAGTGCGGCCTTAAAGTTACCGGATCAAATCCAAAATAGAGCAACAGAATTAGGACATATCACTCGACCTATCGCGCTTGCTATCAAAGCTCGTGTCCTTGTTATGGTGGCAAGTCCACTGTTTAACGGCAATCCCGATTATAACAATATAGTAAACAATGATGGCATCGAATTATTTTCTCATGTTTCTGATCCTTCAAAATGGGAGAAAGCGCTTGCTGCTTGTGAAGAAGCAATTGTCGCTTGTGAGGACGTGGGTATAAAGTTATATAAGTTTTCAAATCTCCTAGTGGATATAAGCGACCGCCAACGTTTGGAGATGGATCTACGAAACGCATTGTGTGACCCTTGGAACGAGGAACTGATCTGGGGGTTTACGAATGGGACAGGATCAGGTATACAACTTCAGGCTATGCCTCGATTAAACCCCGCCTATCCAAGTAATGAGACGCCATTAGGGCAAATTTCTCCAACATTGTCCATCGCTGAGAGTTTTTATACCAGAAATGGTTTGCCTATTAACGAAGACCGAACATGGGATTACTCAGGACGATTTGCCCTCAAGACAGCAGGAAACAGTGAATTGGATTATATACAACAGGGATATACTACCGCTAGTCTACATTTTCAGCGCGAACCAAGATTCTATTCCAGTGTGGCGTTCGATGGCGCATTGTGGTATATGGAAAATGGTATCTGGCCCGTTCAAGCAAAATCAGGCCAACCTCAATCACGTAAATCTGCATTTGGGTATTCTATCACTGGTTACTTCCCGAAAAAATTAGTGAATTGGAAATTCGTTGTACAATCTGGACAGGCTGTTTCACAGGAACAGTATCCGTGGCCAATTATGCGGCTAGCAGACTTATATCTCTTGCACGCAGAGGCGGCTAATGAAGTATATGGACCAAGCGAAACCACTTTTAAGTATCTTAATATGGTCAGGGTACGCGCGGGAATACCGACGGTACAGGAATCTTGGACAAACTTTGCTAGATCTCCCTCAAAAATACAAGATCAAGATGGGTTGAGAGAAGTTATCTATCAGGAACGTGGAGCGGAACTGGCTTTTGAAGGGCATCGTTTCTGGGATCTTCGCCGGTGGAAAAAAGCAGCAGAAGAGCTCAATAAACCAATATATGGCTGGGATATTGAACAGGAGTATGCTGAAAACTATTATCGCAGAAAACTAATTTATAGTCAACGTTTTACTGCGCCTCGTGATTATCTATGGCCCATTAAAGAATATAGTCTAGTGGTTAATCCCAATCTGGTACAAAACCTAGGATGGTAAGAATTGAATAATGTATAAAATGAAAAATATATCTATCGCTGCAGCTATGTTCATTTGGTTAATAATGGGCTGCAAAGAAAATAAAATAGAACCGATTTATCCTGCTGGTGATGCCCCCGGTTTAGTTAAAGTAAGTAAAGTAGAAGCATTACCCGGAGCGGTAAAGGTAACGTACGAATTACCCAAAGAGCGTGATCTTCTTTATGTACTGGCAGAGTATACGGACAAATACGGCCGAAAGATTCAGAATAAGTCGTCAACCTATACCAATTCGATTACTATTGACGGGTTTGCTGATACAAGTACGTATAATTTATTGCTGTATGCTGTTACCCGTACGGAGATTCGTTCGGAACCAACAGATCTATCTGTAAAATGCCTCCTTCCGCCAGTTTATGTCGCAAGAAAAACGATGTCACTACAAGCTGATTTTGGTGGGATAAACGTGACTTTTGAAAATGTAGCTGAGACGCCATTGTCGCTTATCGTAGCCTACAAAGATGACCATGGTAATTATGTCGATAAAGAGACGTTCTATACGTCTGGGAAAATGGTATCATTAACAGCTCGAGGATTTGATTCAGAAGAAACCAATTTCGCAGTCTACCTACGGGATAGATGGAATAATAGAACGGACACGGTATTTGAGACATTAACACCAATTTTTGAAAAAGAATTGGATAAGAGTCGCTTCAGATCTGTAACGTTACCAACGGATGTTGCTGTAGGCTGGGGATTGCCAATATCAAACCTTTGGGACAATGTAATCGCTGCAGAAGGCTATATGTGGCACTCTACCGATGCTACGATGCCTATGCATTTCACATTTGATCTGGGTGTAGAAGCACAATTAAGCCGCTTTGTACTTTGGCAAAGACAGGGACAATGGATTTTTAATCACGGCAACCCGAAACGCTACGAATTGTGGGGTACGACTAATCCTCCTGTCAATGGAAGTTGGGATAACTGGCAGTTTTTAGCCTCGTGTATCTCGGAAAAACCATCTAAGCAGCCTTTGGGCTTAAATACCGCCGAGGATGTAGCAGCTGCTGCCCGTGGTGAAGAAACTAATATTGCGCTCGATGCTCCAAAAGTGCGCTATATCCGGGTAAAAATTTTAGAGCCATGGGTCGGACCGGGAGGACTAGCTTCTCACATTTCTGAAATGACATTTTATGGTAATGAAAATAATTGATATGAAAGCGATATTGTATGTATTAAATAAAGTGCTCCTACTCTGGGGTGTGTTTATGTTGTATTCGTGCACAAAGATGGATGATTACAAAAAATATTTTGATAAGGAAGAGATTATATATATCGGTAAACCTGATTCCCTGCAGATTTTTGCAGGACGGGAACGGGTTAAGCTACAGTGGTTAATAGTTTCTGATCCGAAAGTAAGCTCAGCAATGATATATTGGGCTAATAAAACGAAAGAGCGAAAAATAAACATCAAAAGAGGAACTAGTGTCGATACCGTTCAAACGATTATAGAAGACCTAAGCCAAGGGTTTCATAGCTTTGAAGTATGCACGATGGATGATGAGGGGAATCGTTCAATACCGGTTTATGCCTCAGGAATGGTATATGGAGAAAATTATGAGCAAAGTTTGCCCAACCGATCCGTTGAGGGAGCCAAATTTCAAATAGGAGGAAATACGTTTGTAAATTGGCTATTAGCCGACAGCACTTCTGTCGGCGTACGTTTGTCCTACAAAAATTTAGCAGGTGAAAATAAGACGTTAATTGTGAAAAACGATGAAACAATTACGGAACTCTATGGACAGGATCTGGGAACCGAGATCAAATATCAGACTATGTACAAACCGGACAGCTTATCAATAGATACATTTTATGCCTCGATAGTAACCATACGAGCAAATGAGATTATACTTCAAAATGGTGGAGGTCCGTTTCTTGGTACGGACATCTCCGGTCGATGGGGAAATTTAAAGGACTGGGATACAAACCAAGCAGCAAAAAATCATAACGGTGTCGGAGGATTCGATAATTTGGACAACAATGGCTATCTATCATTTGAATATTGGGGAACCCCTTCTATTATAAACGGGAAAATTTCACAAACACTTCAACTTCCTAAAGGTAAATATCGTTATGTTGCAACAGTTTCAAATATAGATTTCGAGTGCGAAGCAACATTTCTCGTCATTTCACTAGGTCAACAGCTTCCCGATGTTTCCGATATCGAACAAGCCTTAGGATATTTTCAACTGACAAACAATAGTTTAAATGGAAAGGATATAACGGTAAACTTTCAACTAGATACGGACCAAACCATAACACTCGGGTTCTTATCGACCATGTTAGACAATAACCCAACAGCTGTTAGAATTACTAAAGTAAGGATGTACATGGATGAATAGAATTGGTTGGCAGGAGGTTTATAGCTTTATCAAACGCAAAATAAGGACATTAAAACAAAAAGATATTTGTTTTTAATGTCCTTAGCATACTGTTGTTCTCAAAAGTAAGAGCGCAGCTTCTGCATCCATTCAGCAATCTACTGATGCCGGATATGATTACTGATGCAAGTATTCAAGAAATAGATGGTGTGCTCTACTACTATACACCGGCTATTAGCACACTTGACTAAAGCCCATACCGAATAAGGATGCAAGTTTTTTGATCTTCGAAGCAATATGCCCTGTTCCTACCGCACAATGATGTGCCGGACCATGACTATTCCAACTGTTTACAAATTGTCTCGCGCCGACAGAAAATTTGTATCTGCTGTTGCTATTGCCTATTTCTAAAATGGGGCCTGCTACCGAATATCCTTCCGCTATAAGAAATTCGAGAGATTTATTTTTTCCTTCAATTACAGAGAGAAGAGTGACTGGTCCGTTTTTAACAGACATCTCCACGGATAATCCCTTCCCTACTTTTCCATGGTATACCGTTAGTGGTTTGACCTTGGTCTTCCCTTCCGCTATCGCAATATGGCCTGGTCCATCATGCCCCATCAGCACAGCATCATCTTGATAGTCAATCGCATAGTATTCCGTAAACGAGCCACCAGCATGGAAGCTATCCATGATTTTCATCGCCTGCACGTTTTTGATTTCATATTCTCCAGCTACAGGAATACCATTGGCAGTCAACAAGCTATTGCCTAATATAATAGAACTTATGGTATCTTCATTAGCAGGGTTTCCTGAGCCTTTATAATAATAGGCTATTGATCCGAGTTTGTATTTAGACACGAGTTTATCTAGGGCAACAGAAGTGCGCGCTGCATCCATCAATGCTTCTGCAGAGCAGTCAGGTTGTATATCAAAATTTTTGACAAACTCCTCCATACGGTTGGTGATTGCCTTCTGCTCGATATCCGCTCGAAAAGCGGAGAGTTCATCAACCTCGATGAGTTCTATATGTCCACCGAATGTAGCATAGAGCTGTGTAAGGTCTGTATATATATCAAGCATTCCACTGTAGTAATGCCCCATACAGCCTAATCTATTGTTGGCCATAGTATGGCGTACTACAGCGGCTTGCACCCATTCATTGATCTCATTCCAACAATAATCATCATTGTATAGCATCCCCGTTACCTCATGGAATTGAATGCCAGTACGTTTAAATACATTGGCAATCTCTGGAACAGGACATGCTGAGCAATATTCCAACCATTTGCCTGTCATTTTGCGTCTGTCTCCTAATTGGTTGAACGCTACATAATCGATAGCAGGTGCAGGAGACAGGTTCAGAATGATGACGGGCACTTTGGCCTGTTGTACAACTGGCAGTACTGTAGATGATAGGGCATAAGTTGTTACGTGCAGAAAAATAAGATCGACACACTCTTCCCGAAAGTATCGTCCGGCAGCAAATGCTTTGTCGACGTTGTCGACTAAACCGATATTGAGAATATTGGGATGTACTTTGGTTAGACGTTCCTCCACAGATGAGAGATAGCCTTCAAGCTGTTCCTTTAGTCCATCAAACTGTGACCAGTACGTGTCTAGTCCGATTCCGAAAAGGCCAATTTTAACTGAGTTTTTAATTTGATTTTCTTTCATCAATCACTATGTTTATACAATAAATTTTTTACTGTTTGGATATCAAAACTATGGAGAAGTGGATAGAGCCGCTTGTAAAAAATGATATTTAATTTGTGTTTTTTGAACTATTATGGAAAGCTATACGAAATATCTACCTCTTAGTGGAGAAGATAGAATGTGGGGAGCTTCTGTCTTACATGTCGGATGCGGAACAATTAAACCTAGCGCTGTCTATCCGGCTCCCGATAGACATCCTGCACCCTACATTTTTAATTGGCACCAGGGACGGCTTCTCGACGAATATCAGCTCATCTATATTACACATGGTAAGGGGAGCTTTCAATCGGATAGCGTTAGTCTGACCACAGTGACCGCCGGTACGGTACTATTACTGTTTCCTGGTGAATGGCACAGCTATATCCCGGATCGTGAGGTAGGCTGGTGTGAATATTGGGTTGGTTTTGATGGTACAATGGTAGATGAACTTATGAAAAAAGGTGTTTTTGATAGGAATCAACCAGTTCTTCAGATTGGCATGCAAAGCCAAATGATTTATGCATTTGAAAATATTATGGAACATACAAAGTACGAATACACCGGATATCAGGCATTGGTAAGTGGAGCCGTAATTTATTTATTGGGGATGCTACAAATGGCCATTCGTCAACAGAGACTTAAATATGAAGGTCTTCATGATGAAATCATAACGAAGACAAAGGTTTTGTTAAGAGAAAGTATCTTTGAGCAGATTTCTATGGAAAGTATAACGGACCATTTGGATATTAGCTATGCTACTCTTCGCAAATTGTTTAAAAAATATACGGGTCTCTCTATGAAACAGTATAGTATACAGCTAAAGATTGATTATGCGAAAAATATGCTGACATATAGTGATAAGAATATCAAGGAGATTGCATACGAACTTCATTTTGATTCCATACAACATTTTTCAAAACAGTTTAAAGAAAAAGTTGGCATTCCTCCTCGTGAATATGAGAAGATACTCCATAATAAAAAAGTATCTTAAAACGCTACATAAATTATCCCTAATCGGTCAGGATATTTTCTTCAAGCATCACAAATTGGGTATTCTCTTTTTTCCCTCACGGTATGCCGAAATAGAAATAGAGCGTGCGGGATACCGGTTGACCCAAGACTGTCATTTCTCCCGCCGGACCATTTACGCCGGGTCAAAAAATAGCCCTTCCTCTTGCTTGGAGATAAAGCTGTTTGGCAAAAACATAAACCTTTCCTTTCAAAAGATGAAGTTGTCACGGCTAATAATGTTCCTGCTTTTCCAAAAGATGTTCCTATGTTGTCCATATATGAAGTTATTCTCCAGTAGGATATTCCCATTTCAGTGGAACGTAAAGCTGTTTTTACGGCAGATGAAGCTGACCTGCTCCGGGATGTACCTATTCCGGTTAAAAGTGTTCCCAATTGTCCGGCGGATGAAGCTGTTTCTGTATAAAGTGAAGTTAATCTATCTGGAGATGAAGTTGTTTCTCCTGACAGTGTAGCTGTTTTGGAAAAAGATAAGATTAATCTGTTCACAGATGAAGCTATTCTCGTAGAAGATAAAGCTGCTTTTGTAAAAGATGAAGTTGTTTTTGTAAAACATGAAGCTGATTTTTAGCTGCTGTTTTTACGTGCCAACACAAAAAAACAGCCCTATCGGCATCAAAAACCGTGATTTCAACCATTAAAATAGCTCAAATAGCATCTATAAAGGTTCAAAAACGCGCCAGAAAGTTTTTGGGAACGCCCCGAAAATTGGCGTGTTTTTGAACCTTTTGTGAAGATCTTTCTTTTGTGCAAGGTCATAGTGGTTTGATCGTTAGAATACCAGTAGCAGTTCCGCGAGATATCGGTGTTGTTTTGGAAATTGTTTGTTGTAATAAACAATTTTACCGAGAATTGTTTATTACAACAAACAGTTATGGAGACATTAATCGAATTATTCCAACGAAATATATTAGACCTTGCGTGTGGACGTCAAAAGCCGACTAAAAAAGTTGGCCAACATACTTGTTGACCAACCGAGCTAAACTTAACTAAACTAAAAACTAAAAGAGTATCTTAAAACGCTGCATAAATTATCCCTAATCGGTCAGGATATTTTCTTCAGGCATCACAAATTGGGTATTTTCTTTTTCCCCACGCGGTATGCCGAAGTAGAAATAAAGCGTGCGGGATACCGGTTGATCCAAGACGGTCATTTCACCCGCCGGACCATTTACGCCGGGTCTGTTGTTAATACCCATCGCCAATTTGGTTCCAACAGCGGGAATCGCATCTAAAAACGAGATATCACCTGCAGGAAGCTCGGGATAATGCTTCGGTCCGGAAATACCATAAAAATCAAATAAACGCAGGTACATATCCTCCTGGTCAGTCGCCACGAGAAACTTACCTTGCGTGGTGTTAAACTGCACCCAACTCACGTCCGAAAAATAGCCTTTAAATTCCGGAAACTCCCAAGGCCCGATCCCTGCCCTGGAGTCGTTATACATATTCTCCCACGTATTTAGGGTAACGCCTTGTAGCCGGTTTTTCCAAACACGATACGGTCCGTTACCCAACCATTTTGCCGTGATGATATAATTTTCCGGAAAATTAAAGCTCACCCCGGCATACGGACGTTTTCCATGCATGTCATAACGATAGTCCAATTTTAACCATCCATTAGGCAGCATCGTCCAACGTATATAATCCAATTGACCGTCAAAATCAAATTCTACCACCTTATTTTCGCCTGCCGAAGTTGTCTTTACCCCTTTCAAGGTATATTCCCCGTCAATCAAGAGCGGACCATCTCGGAAAGCCAGCTTCATGCTATACTCATTGGCTAAATCTGCCAACAAACCTGTTTCCTTGGCGATAAAGGCAGTAATACCATTGGCTTTCAACACATAGTGTACACTATCCTCTGTCAGTTCCACCGTAGTCGCCGTCTTGACAGGTAAGATATCTTTCGTAATAGCCGCATTATCCCGAATCCGCCAAGACCAAGTATATATTTCTTCGCCATGAGGATCAGTAGCTGTTAACCATAATGCGTCGTAAGCTTTCCAGTCTTCCGGCAGGTTAAGCTTTAAAGTTCCTTTTTCGGTTGGCTTTATAGCCGGCGCATTTAGGTCATATTCTTTTTCCGTCCGTATCCCATTAGCATCTGCATAGGGTGGCTGATAGCGAACCAACTTGTAGGCAAACGTACAGGCAGAAAGGTCGGTATGATGGTAACGATTTTCTACCTCGATGTTTCCATCGAAATCAGCCGGCAGTTTTTTCAACTTGATATGAACGGGCGAAAAAATCTCTTTTATCGCAAAGAAGCTCCCTTCCTTTTGGCGGTAAGGCCCTAAAATACCGTCCGGTGCATTTACCCGATTAACATCGATAGTCCCATTGAAATCCGTCCGTACAATCCCCTCATCGGCGAAGTTCCAGATAAAACCTCCTCCGCCAAGCTTCGCTTCCCAATGTAGCTCCCAGATGTCCGCTAATCCAGCTGCTGCCCCACCATCGTCCTGCGCATGCAAGAATTCTGTCGTCATATAGATATTTGGGCCTTCCAGTATTTTCTTTGTGGAATAATAATCTTCATAATGATTACCGTCTATACCGTTAATGGCATTTCCCGGCCGATGGTGGGCATGAATCACCGTTCGTGCAGACAAATCATACTTTGCGTATTCATCAACAAGCTCCTTGTTATGACCTCCCTCGTTGCCATTGCTCCACAATACAATAGACGGATGGTTTGCATCACGCATAACCATTTCTTTTACCAATTTCTTGCCAACAGGTGTTCCGTAAGCTTTTTGCCAACCAGCAAGTTCATCCAACACATATAGTCCTAGGGAGTCGCAGTAATCCAGAAACGATTTGTCGGGTGGATAGTGTGAACAGCGCACCGCATTCATATTCATTTCTTTGATGAGCTTCACATCGTTCAAATCCAATCTTGGATTGACGGAACGACCTGTTTCAGGCCACCATACATGGCGGTTTACACCTTTCATTTTCACCTTCACACCGTTTACATATATCCCGTCTCCCTGACGTACCTCAATCGTACGAAACCCGAAACGCTCTGTTGTTTGATAGTTTTCTCCGCGATCATTCTCTAGTGTAAAGACAGCATGGTATAAATGCGGTGTTTCTGCCGTCCATAAATCTGGTTGGCCCACACTTAGCGTTACTAATTTTACGGAATCGGAAGGTTGTAGCTTTACACTTTGTGTTCCTACAACATGCCCTTCTTTATCTTTTAGCATTACACGTAGGGTTGAATTTTCTTGAATATTCTCTACATAAACATTGCTCTTAAACGTCCCATCAGCTCTTGCGTCAATAGCTGTCCAAGCAATGTGTGCTTTGGGCGTTGCCTCCAAATATACAGGGCGGTATATCCCCCCAAAAATCCAATAGTCCGCTAAGCGTTCCGCATTATTTACAGAATTATCTGCTGACATCTTGGATACGATTGCTTCTAACGTATTCTCTTTGTCGAAGTGAACCTTGTCTGTAATATCATACTTAAACCGATAGAAAGAACCTTGATGGATATCACCGGCTGATTTCCCATTGATCTTTACCTCGGTATCCGTCATCGATCCTTCGAAAACGATGGATATCTTTTTGTTTTTCCAGTTTGCCGGCACCTCGAATGTATGCCGATAAATGCCTTTTTCTTCATGAAAACGAAAATTCTTACCGTAGGTCACGTAGTCGCGACCATAATTATAGGATCCGAAGCCCTGCTGTTCCCAATGGCTAGGTACTGCAATTTTTGACCACTTCCCGGCTTGTCTTCCGCCCGTGATCCAAAAATCCCACTCCACGGTATGTTCGTTATCGCTACCCGATAAATATTGTACTTCTTTTGCAACCTGTGCATAAACAGGAACGACAATGTACAGAAGAAGTGTGCAAATGATATATATATTAATTTTATGTGAAAACATAGGTTTAGTTCATTGTTTTTAAAAGCAGGGCTAAACTACAAAACAAAATAGGATTTTGCATCCTGCGGCGTCCTGTCACGTCGTGATATGGCCGCGTACATTAGCTTATACAGAAGCACGTAAAACAGTATAAAAAGGCACTTCTAAACGACTTTTTAGTCCATCCAGAATACTGGTAGCTGCGTATTCACCCATCAGACGAAAATCCGTAGAAATAGTTGTAATACCGTTTAATATAAACTTTTTAAGTGGCGTTTCGTTGTATGAAATAATACCTATATCTCTTCCGATTTCTAGCCCTTTTACACTTACTTTATCCAACAGACGAAATAAGTCATCCTCCGCCAGATTAATATAACAGGTTTCTTTTTCTATGGGTTCCTCATCCAGATCGCCGACCAACAGATGATCAAAAGCGTATTCCTGACAGAATTTATAGAAACCTTTGATAATGGTTTTCGGATAATCGCTATTATCCGGGAAAACCAATTTGAGCATACTGTATTTGGAAAGCGGTTCCCGGATAGATTCCAATGCTTCGTATATATCTTTCTCATGATTTTCGCATACAATCGGAAAATCTCCATGGACGCCATTAACATCCCTTCCTAACAACAACAACTTATCCGTTGGGATTACAGATAATACTTCTGCCGCTTTTTCTCTCCCCTCCTTAAAGTAGGGAAAGACTACATAATAATCATACGGCTGCGATAGGTTTTGCAATAATGTACGCAGTTGGGCAATATCACTATTATATACAAATAGATCTATGGAAGCCTCGCTTCCCAACTTAGCTGCTAATGCATCGTAAACAATCTTCTTATGCGCGCTTAATTTATTTAAGAATACCGCTGTCCGCAAGCGAAAAGATTGTTCTTTCGCAACGAAATACCCCTTTCCCGGAGAAGATTTGATAATCTCTTCCTGGCGCAATTTACGATACCCTTTCTCTACCGTATCCCGTGCAATTTGCAGTTGATAACTTAAATCATTAATAGATGGAAGTGCATCACCGATTTCGACCACCTTTTGCTTAATGGCCTCCACAATCGCATCGGCTACCTGCACATATTTAGGGGTGGCCGAAAAATCGTTGATTTTAATCATCTTAATGAGTGCTGCATTTATAGTGCCGCGTGCACGTGAAGAAATATATAACGTTTCCATGTTACTATAATTTAAGGTTGGTTAACAAATCTTATTATTTTATCTCCATGATATTGAATTCGTTGTTTATATAGCGTGATCAGCGTTTTACAAAGCTATTCCGATTAACCAACTGCAGCCCGTAAAAAACGCTCAAATTCCCTGTAAAAATGTCTCATCCTCGAAGATTACCATATACTCTTCACAAAGAGATGATGACGATTTTATGCATCAGGATGGAACGGGATAGGATTATGAAGCTTTTTTTGTACTTTAGATGATTATGCTAGGAGCAAGGCTAACCGAAAAAAAAACAATGATCAACATCATGCTTCTTGTGCTCTTGATGAGTATAGGATTACCTGCCTGTGGGCAATTCCTCCAGCTTAAATTTGATCATATTACATCCGAAAATGCTTTGCCCCAAAGTACTATACACGGTATTGCAAAAGACAAATATGGCTTTATGTGGTTTGGAACCTGGTCTGGACTTTGCCGATATGATGGTTATAACATACGTGTTTATCGGTATGATGCCCATAATCCAAGGAGCTTAGTCAACAACCGTATACACAATATTTTGACCGATAAAGAGGGTGACCTGTGGATCTCTACGTTCGATGAACAATACTTATGCCGCTATCATTATGAAACAGATGATTTTGAACGTCTTCCCGTAGGAGATTGTCCACCGGAACTCCAGGATAAAATAAACCGACGTAATCACCGCCTTCAGGTAAATGTCAGTTATCAACAAACGCGGTGGCATCTGGATAACCTGTCCACCACGTTGGTGGAAACGCATCTTCCATCCGGAAAGCAAAAAACGTATACCGTTGATGCGGCAGATCCTTGGTCGATAAACGATGCATACGTCAGCGACCTCTTTATGGACGATCAACATGTTATCTGGCTCGGAACATACAGTAACGGTATTAATCGGGCCTATCTCGATGCCAGCCCCTTTCATTATCTTTATCATTATCCGGATCGTCTTAATTCCCTCGCCGAGAACATTGTGCGTTCTATTTCCGAAGACAAGGAAGGAAATCTATGGGTCGGCACGCGGAGTAAGGGGGTCACATTGGTCAAAAAAAATGGAGGATATCAACATTTCCAACATGATCCGCAAACGGAGCATTCTATCCAAAGTAACTATATTAAAAAGATTTTTTGTGATGCGGAAGGTTATACGTGGATTGGAAGCCAGAACGGTTTAGATCGTTACAATCCACGTCTCGGACGTATCGAACGCATCAGAGACTCTACCATATTAAATACCGGTGTGTATGGGATGGCGGAAGATACCAGTGGCGATATTTGGCTAGCGACCTGGAATGGTATCTGCAAATTTGATCGCAATCGCCAAAGCATAGAAACCTTTGATCTAAGCCATATTCTTACACAACAACATGTATGGAGTATCTTCATCGACCATAAGGGACAAATATGGGCAGGCACCGAAGGTGAAGGGGTGTTTGTCTTTAACGAAACCCATAATGGTCAGCTGGTTCTTCTCCGGAAATTACATCATGGCAATCCGACTGCTACTGCTATCAGTGACAACCGGATATACAGTATCTTTGAAGATCGTGAAAACCGGGTATGGATCGGAACGGGGAATGGTCTGGATTGCTATGACCCGCAGACGAACCGGGTAAAACAACTTTCTCAACTGGGCGACCTCTGGCCTAAAGGTACCATTGCCGGTATTACAGAAGATGAGAATGGCTTTCTTTGGGCCAGTCATAAACAGGGCATTTCACGCATAAACAAACAAACGCTGGACATCCGCACCTTCTCGAAACAAGATGGCCTGCAAAGCAATGAATTTGCAGACGGAGCCGTTTATCGGAGCGTTCGGGGGAATCGTCTTTATTTTGGCGGAAATAAAGGAATAAATCATTTCTGCCCGGATAGCATCCGTACCAATAATACGCCTCCAAAAGTCGTTCTGACCGAGCTTCGCATCCTCAATCAACCCGTAGAGGTAAATCAGGAGATTAATAACCGGATCGTGTTGCAGCGGCCGTTGTATCTAAGTTCTTCGATAGCGCTTACGCATGAAGATAAAAGCATCAGTATAGAGTTTGCCGCCCTGCACTTTGTCAATCCGGCAGGTAATCAATATGCGTATATGTTGGAAGGTT
This sequence comes from Sphingobacterium corticibacterium, assembly GCF_004208525.1. Taxonomy (GTDB): domain Bacteria; phylum Bacteroidota; class Bacteroidia; order Sphingobacteriales; family Sphingobacteriaceae; genus Sphingobacterium; species Sphingobacterium corticibacterium. The sequence goes on from NZ_SGIT01000002.1 coordinate 793,285, forward strand.
TTGACAAAGACTGGATATACGGCGATGCCAGCAAACGAGTAGCTAGCTACTCTAATCTTGCACCCGGCAACTATACGTTCAAAGTAAAAGCCTCTAACAGCGACGGGATATGGGCGACTGTGCCCACCGAACTGTCTATCTCTGTGGCTCCCGCTTTTTGGGCAAGTAAGGGAGCCTATAGCCTGTATACGCTTATTTTTCTGTTATTATTATACGCATTCTATTATTACATCACACGCTATACGAAACTCAAATCAAAGCTTAATTACGAAGCTATTCTACATGAAAAAGAACGCGAGTTACACGAAAGTAAGGTACAATTTTTTACCAATATTTCGCATGAGATAAAAACACCACTTACCTTGATCCTCTCGCCTATACAACAGTTAAAAACGTGGGGAGGACAAGATTTACGGGTACAGGAACAGCTTAAAACGATGGAAACCAATGGGCAACATCTTTTAAAAACCGTCAATCAATTATTAGATATACGACGTTTTGAAACGGGGAATGAAGAGCTTCATATCGAGCAAACGGAACTCATCTCCCTGATACAACAGGTTGTTGATTCTTTTACGCAACAAGCTCGGCAAAAGAAGGTTCACCTCAAACTCGCATCATCGAAACCTGCCATTTATGTACCTTTAGATGCGGATAAAATGGAGAAAGTACTTTACAACTTGTTATCGAATGCGATTAAATTTACAGATAGCGGTGGTATGATTAAAGTTCGTATCCAGCAAAATGAAGCACATTTACACATCGACGTCATAGACAATGGGAAAGGTATTTCGCCGGAAGATCTCGACCGTATTTTCAAACCATTTCTGCAAGGTAAATCCACTGTACCGGGTGGCACTGGCCTTGGGCTAAGTTATAGCAAGACGCTTATCGAAATGCACGGCGGAAAACTGACGGTGGAAAGTCGTGCAAATACGAAACGGAATAAGCTGACCATATTTCATATTGTATTACCGCAGGCACCAAATCAACAAATCACCGTACCTACCGAAGAACCGGAAACGTTGCAAGACACGCCTGTACCGTCGACAAATGTCTCGTCGGAGGAGATCGGCGAGCAACTCCCTTCACTTCCACGTCAATGTACATTGCTTTTAGTTGAGGATAACGATCAAATGCGGAGCTATCTAGCTCAATTCTTCCGCAGTAGTTACCATATATTGGAAGCACCAAATGGTGAACAGGGGCTAATACTAGCACGAAAACATGTGCCTGATTTGATTATTAGCGATGTCATGATGCCCAAAATCGACGGTATATCTTTTACGCGTCAAGTAAAAGCCGACATCCTGCTTTGCCATATTCCCGTTATTCTACTGACTGCGCGAACTTGGGTCGAGTATGAAGTAGAGGGTTTAGAAACCGGCGCGGACGATTATATGGTGAAACCTTTCTATTTGCCTGTTCTCGCGCTGAAAGTACGAAACCAACTCCTAACCCGTTTTCATATACAAGAAAGGTTTAAACAACAGGTTATTGCTATTGAACCCACGAAAATAACCCCACAATCTCCTGACGAAGCCTTACTACAGAAAGTATTGGCGTATATCGAGGCACATATACAAGACTCGGACTTAAAAATCGAGGATGTGTGTCGTGCAATCGGACTTAGCCGAGCCCAGCTTTACCGAAAAATGAAAGCGCTGACCGGCTATACGATGAATGATTTAGTCAAAGAGATTCGCTTAAAACGTGCGCAACAGCTCCTCCAAGACAATAAATTTCAGATCAATGAGGTCGCGTATATGGTCGGGTTCAATGATCCAGAGTATTTTCGAAAAACCTTTAAAACAAAAATCGGATGTTCGCCTAGTGCGTATGCTAAAAAACACCAAATGTCTTCGTCTGATATGCCGCAGGACAGCACATAACGCCTTTACACAAATAATCCTATAAATTGCAGGTTCAACTTATTGTATATCGTTATGATGAAACCTGTGCACCTTATTTTTCTATCCGTCGTGGTTATCTGCTTTTCTCTTTCACAAGCTTGCAGTCAAGAAAAATTTCCCAAGGACGACTGGCGTACCAAAGTCGGTGCGCAATCGCAACCAACCAAGACCAAAGAATTTATCGTTAACCGCTATGGGGCTAAAAACGACGGCATAACATTAAACACAAAGGCTATTCAATCGGCCATCGATGCCTGTGCCGAAGAAGGGGGCGGAATCGTGCGCTTTCAGCCAGGCGCTTATCTTACCGGTTCTATATTCGTAAAAAGTAATGTTCATCTGTGTATAGACAGCGGTGTTACCTTATTAGGAAGCCAAAATATAGATGATTATAAAGTCATTGATACACGTGTAGCCGGTATCGAGATGGCATGGCCGGCAGCATTAATTAATATACTAGACCAAGAGAATGCCGCTATCAGTGGTAAGGGACTAATCCATGCACAGGGAAAACCCTTTTGGGAGCAATATTGGCGGATGAGAACAGAAGAATACGAACCGAAAGGTTTACGTTGGATTGTAGATTACGACGCTCGTCGTCCTCGTACTATTCTTGTATCCAATGCAAAAAACATCACATTAAAGGATTTAGAAATACAACAAGCGGGGTTTTGGACCGTACAGATCTTATATTCTACCTATGTTACCGTCGATGGGTTAACCATCAACAATAATGTAGATGGTCACGGACCGAGCACGGACGGTATCGATATTGATTCCTCCTCCTGGATTTTGGTTCAGAACACGGATATTGATTGCAACGACGATAATTTTTGTATCAAAGCGGGTCGTGATGCTGACGGCCTACGCGTCAACAGACCGGCAGAATATATTGTTATTCGAGATTGCTTTGCCCGCCGGGGAGGTGGATTACTCACCTTGGGGAGCGAAACTTCGGGCAGTATTCGCCATGTTTATGCATCCAATATCCAAGGTTCGGGCACGAAAAACTGTCTGAATATCAAATCAGCGATAACCCGCGGCGGTACGGTAGAACATATCGTATTAGAAAATGTCAAGATGGACAGTGTGGGCGTTGCCTTACAGGTAAATATGAACTGGAACCCCACCTACAGTTATTCTACGCTACCAGAAGAATATGATTATGAAAAAATCCCGCTGCATTGGAAAAAATTGTTACAACCCGTGGAACCCGCGGAGCGGGGTATCCCGACTTTTCGGGACATCACGATGCGCAATGTACATATTAAGGGAGCCGACAGGGCCATCAACGTAGAGGGGCTCCCCTCTTCTTGGGTAGAAGGCATCAGTCTGCAACAGGTATCTATCGAAGCCAAAGAAGCAGGAAAAATCCGTTACAGTAAAAACTGGGATATACAAGACTTCAAACTGGTAAGCAAAGATGGCTCGACGATAGCAAAAGAGCATACAACAGGGATATCCTTATAGAACGAAAAAAGCGCGTAGACTTTACATCTACACGCTTTTAAAATAAACACTGTATAATAAAAGTCTTGATCTACGCGCGATAATAGCGTAGTTCGATGATGTCACTCGGAACAGATTGTCTATTCCATTGATCATGAATCACTAATGCGGCGCCGATAGCCGTAGCTTGTGCCATCGATGCTGCATATATTTCGATATTGCCAAATGTTTTGGCGAGTAAGTTCATAAAGATATTATTCTTACTAAAACCACCATCCACAAAAATCCGCTGGATTCTCTTTGCGGCTAATATGAGACGGGTAGACGCCACCTGTGCTTCGACCAGGTATAACATAAACGCATGGTAAGCCTCCACATAATCCGCGAAGTTATTCAAATCAACCTGTCCAAAAGCATCCAGATGGGACGGGATTTCCTTCCCTTTACTGAGCTTATCTATTAATGACCAATCGATCTCAATTTGCTTAAAGCGGCCTGTTGTTACTTGAAAGTGCTCCGCAATACGCTTGGTCTGTACGTCATGCTCATAACCCGCAAACAAACGGGAGGCTTTTACCGGCGTACCAGCATAGGTCATGTAAAACAGACAGTCCTTTTCCAACTGCTCTTTCGTCAACCCCTCATCATTAAATGGATTTAGTGATATACACCAAGTACCCGTAGAAATTAAAATAAAAGGCTCATGGAAGTTTAGCAGGTATGGAATTAATGCCGAAGAGCTATCGTGTAATCCTACCCCCACCTTATAGGTGCTTCCAGGAAAAGCGGCAGAAAATACTTCCTCTCCTTTGACAACGGGCGCTAGTTTCCGGTCGATCCCCGTATCTCTTACCCATTGGTGGTAATCATTTTTCTCAAAATCCCATAGCGCGGTATGACAGCCGATACTGGTCATATCCGAATATATCTGTCCGGACACTAAAAAACTAAGGTATTGTGGTAAATGTACCGCATATTTCATTTTTTCGTATACTTCCGGCTTTTCCTGTTGCAAACGATATACCTGAAGCCCGGAGTTCAAACTTCCCAGCGCTGGTGATGCTGTCTTTAAGGAGAAATCTTCTACGCCGCCATAGTTGTTGTACAACTGATCCTCTAAAGCCTTCGGATAGGTTTTGAGGTAATTATACAAAGGAGTCAATGGTCGTCCGCTTTCGTCTAAATAGACAAAACTGGCACCATACGAAGTGAAATTGATCGCTTTGATATCAAACTCGTCCAAGCGAAAAACTTCATGAAGTGAGTCGAATACGGAGAGACGTAAACTTTCGAGATTTTCACATGGGTCTCCATCTTCGTCTACAGTCTCCAAAAACCGAGCTGAGCGCTCAAAAACAATATTATAACGCTCATCAAACAAAAACAATTTTTTGTTTGTCTTCCCTACATCGAAAATAGCGACAACTGGTGTACGCATTTTGAAAATTTAAAATTAGCTAAAGATGATCCGCCAATAGGCGGATCAATTGAAAAAATCGTGCTTATTCTTTATGACTATAATCCCGTCGCTACGGTATTGCTACCGCGTTCTTGGATTAGGCTATTTCTGATACCTAATTCGTTAAACAACGCAACCGGGTTTAGAGCTCCTCCTTGACGCAAGCGCGCTTCGGCAACCAGTGGGCGTACGTCCGTACGGAATACGTCTTGCAAAATCTCTTGTGCACGTACGATGTCATTTTGCTGTTGGGCTTCTCTTAACGCTTTTCGATCCACTAACAAGGCCTGTGCATAAGCAATCTTAATCGCTTCTACCGATTGCAACAGATCAACCAACGGATCTTTTAAGTTATGCGATGCGTCTATCATCCATCCCAAGCCAGTTGCGTGGTCAATTCCACGTGCATCCATACCCTCTACCAGTTCATTGAAAATCAAAAATAACTGATACGGTTTGATACTACCGGCCGTTAGGTCGTCATCGGCATATTTACTATCGTTAAAATGGAAACCACCTAGTTTGCCTTCCATCAACAACAAGGAAACAATTTGCTCAATGTTTGCATTGGGCAAATGATGCCCTAAATCCACTAACGTATAAGCTTTGTCGCCCAATTTACTGGCTAGTAATAGCGATTGTCCCCAGTCGGCAATCGTCGTCGAATAAAAATGCGGTTCGAAAGCCTTGTATTCGACAAACATTTTCCAGTCGTCCGGCAGATGCTTATAGATCTCTTTCAAACTTTCCAACGTGTTTTGGAAAGCCTCCCGAAAATTAAGCTGTCCCGGAAAGGAGGAACCATCTGCTAACCAGACCGTCAATGCTTTTGACCCTAGAGCTATACCGTGTTTGATCACCTCGATATTGTGATCGACAGCTTGCTTACGTACCTTTGGATCCACATGATGCAACGAGCCAAATTTATAACTGTGTTCTTGGCCCGGCTGATCTTGAAACGTGTTGGAGTTTACAGCATCAAAACCCAACCCATAAGAAGCCGCAAGCGTCTTTATCTGCTCAGCATCTTGTGGAATATCCCAAGGAATGTGGAGGGAAATAGCACCGCTGGAGCGGTTCAACGCATGTAACAAACCTACGTCCTCAATCTTCTGTTCTAGTGTACCGGGTTCGCCTTTACCCGAAAAACGGCCAAAGCGCGTCCCACCTGTTCCTAATGCCCAACTGGGTATAGCAATCTGGAATTGTTGCAATTTATCCAATATCTCTTCGACGTTGGCTATGTTTTCAGCGGTATAGGAGAACGCACGTTGGTGCTTTTCCACTAATGACTGATTATGTTGTTCTATCGTTTGATTATCCAGTTTCATTATGATAAAATTAAATAAAAAACTAACGTACGAATGCCATTGCTACGCCACCATCAACGTTAAGCACATTACCCGTCGACTTATTCAAATTACCACCGACAAAGGCAAAGCAAGCATTGGCGATATCATCCGGTAAGATAATTTCGTTTAATAAGGTACGTTTCGCATAGTAGGCAGGTAGCTCCTCTACCGTAATTCCGTATGCTTTCGCACGACCTTCAGCCCATCCGCCAGCCCAGATATTACTATCGGAAATTACCGCATCCGGATTTACCACATTAACACGAATCCGAGCTGCTCCCAATTCGGCTGCATTTAAGCGGCTAAGATGAAGCTGGGCTGCTTTCGCACTACCGTAGCCCGCGTTGTTAGGGCCACTTACCAAGGCATTCTTACTCACTATATTCACGATATCACCACCGATATGTTGTGCTTTCAATACGTGTGTAGCTCCTTGGGTCACCAAGAACTGACCTTTCACCAACACGTCATATAGTAGATTCCAATCTTTTTGTGTATGATCTTCAATAGATTTAGAGATCGACAACCCCGCGTTGTTTACGATAATATCTATTCCCCCAAAAGCTAATGCAGCTTTCTTCAGTGCTTCTTCTATTTGCGTTTGATTGGTTACATCTAATGTAGCCGTTGCGACTGCATCTCGACCAAATAGTTCAATAAATTCTTGTTCCGCACCGGCGAGACGCTCGGCATTCAAGTCGTTCAACAAGACAACAGCACCTTCCTGTGCAAATTTCTTCGCTATCGCTTTACCGATTCCACCGGCACTTCCGGTCACTAACGCAATTTTACCAGATAATGCTTTTGGTTTTGGCATACGCTGAAGTTTCGCTTCTTCTAACAACCAATATTCGATATTAAAAGCTTCTTGTCTCGGTAATGACGTATATTCACTGACAGCCTCCGAGCCCTTCATCACATTGATCGCGTTGATGTAAAACTCCGCCGCCACACGTGCGGTTTGCTTATCTTTCGCAAAGGCAAACATACCTATGCCTGGATACAAGATGATAACGGGATTCCGATCGCGGATAGCAGGGCTATTGGAATGTTTACAGGTCTCGTAATATTCGGTATACATCGCGCGGTAGTCTTCGAAAAGTGGCTCTAATTGTGCTTTCACGGCCTCTACATCGCTCAGGTCTGCACCTCTATCCAAGTTTAAGATAAGCGGTTGGATTTTTGTCCGCAAGAAGTGGTCCGGACAGCTTGTTCCCAACGGAGCTAGACGCTCCAGATCGTTTGAATTGATATACTCAAGCACTTTTTCATCATCGGTAAAATGGCCGATCATGTGGCGTTCGCTCGAACAGAAGCCTCTCAAAATCGGTGCTAGCGCAGCTGCTTGTTCCTTCCGTGCATCAGCCGGTAGGCTCTCTACTTTTTGACCTCCAAACACCGGTCTTGTTTTACCGTAATTTTGCGCTAAATATTCCGCACAGGTTTCGATAACGTCTAATGAATTCACATAGCTTTCATAGGCCGTATCACCCCATGTGAATAACCCATGCGACCCCAACATGATTCCACGAATACCTGGATTTTCTTCCAGACAAGCGCGCAACTGTAAGCCAAGATCAAATCCTGGCTTCTGCCATTCCACCCATCCGATCGTACCGTTAAAAAGCTCCTGCGTAATTTTCTTTCCGTCTTTCGCTGCTGCAATCGCAATAGCTGCGTCTGGATGCAAGTGGTCAATATGTTTGAAAGGAAGGAAACCATGTAATGGTGTATCAATTGACGGTGCTTTTGATGCCAGATCAAAGATACAATGGTTGAACAATTCCACCATTTCATCTTCGTGCTCAATACCACGGTATACATTTTCCAAGTTGCGTAGGCGCTCTACATACAACGCCGCCAATCCGGATTTCTTCAACGTACCGATATCACCACCAGACCCCTTGATCCACATCACTTCCACCTCTTCACCCGTCAATGGATCTTTATCAATTGTTTTACACGATGTATTTCCACCGCCATAATTTGTAATGCGCAAATCTGACCCCAACAGATTGGAGCGATATAACAATAAAGCCACTTCATCACCTTCTAGTGATTTCGCTTTTTGTTCGTCCCATAGATAGTTTACATGTTTGTATTCTTTCACGGCTATTTTAATTTGATATTTTATTATTCTAATGTTTTTGCTAATCCAACTATACAAATAGACAAGATAATCGTCGCTATACCTGCTATAATAGAAGTATAGGTTGATTTATTCACTCCTTTCCATTCTTTTAAGATAACGCCCCAAGCATTGGCGATCAAAATGATAAACGCCATATGGAGAATCCAGGAGCTTGCCCCGTTTCCAAGACGGCTTTCGCCCATACCATAGAAGAAAAATTGCAGATACCAGGTCGTTCCCCCTAATGCACATAGCAAAAGGTTCTTCCGCAGTGGAGCTGTTTTATTCGTATAATCAGAAAATGTTTTGTTTTTTGTTAATAAATAAATGCACCAGATGACGTTGGTGGTGAATCCACCCCACAGGATGACGACATAACTCACGTTATTTTGATACAAAAATTCACCCTGATTAGGATTTGCAGCCTTCCAAAGTTGATTCGCTACATCTGCTAGCGGCTTTCCAGCTTCGATACCAAAGTTGAAACAGGCACTCAAGACACCAGACACGATCGCCACGACAATACCTACTCCGAAATTGTAACCCGATTTTGCTTCTGCTGACAGGGAAGCTAAGCTTCTTTCTTTTAAGATACCTGCTCGTCCACAAAGATATATTCCCACTATACACACCAAAAGCCCTATCATAACACAGATTCCTGCATTAGTGGTAAAGAAATAATCAATCCCCTGTTTACCGGGTGATTGATTGAAAAAATAATAAATAGCGGGCATCAACGATCCGAACACCATACTCAAGCCCAACATGACACTACTGCCTAACGACACCCCAAGATAACGTACGCCCAAACCATAGGTCAGGCCACCGATACCCCATAAGAGCCCAAATAAATACGTGTAACCTAAGGTTGACGTATCCGCTGCCCGGATGATATCTCCAAAATTAGGGATTGTGAGCCATGCCGCGATGGGTGGCACAATAATCCAGGAAAAGAGTCCCCCGAGAATCCACATCGCTTCCCATGACCATCCTCTTACTTTCTTGTAAGGAACATAGAAGCTACCAGACGCAAAACCGCCGATAAAGTGGAATAAAACTCCTGCTAATGCATTCATAAATTATGTATTAAATAATATCGATTCTTCATAAGAACGTTCCAAGGTAAAAGGAATAATAGAGAAAACTGTTATGTTCTGTCATGTACCCCGTCGTTCAATTTGTTTTATACGCGTAGCACCCACTATCAATTATCTTCCTAACATATTGATAACATCCGCTGTGCGCACCTCCGGAGATACCCTTAGATCGATTAACTTTCCGTTACGTAACTTGCCTTCTACCGTTGTTTGTTGGGGGGCATGAAGCTTGAAATCTACGTCCCATTCTATTGGCCAAGCTGGGAAAAGATAAAGTTTATCGTCCACTGCCTGCAATAACATTTCTTGTAGGCCGATCATGCCGGATCCACCCCAGTTGTGATCTGGAACCCAATCAAAACCAGGCCCCCAAAAGGTTGGAAAACGCCGATCCGCATTTTTTAATTTAAGCGTGGTAAATTTTTTGGCTTCTTCCGTCAGTCCTAGGCGTGCCGCAAAAATATTATCCTGTTTCCAGCCGACATGGCTCCTGAATTTTAATACATCGGGATCGTCATGAAAAGTATTCAACGCGATGTCCATATCTGGTCTTCCCACGCCATAAATTCCCCAAGGATATACCCCATATAGCTGTGGTGCTTCTGTATTATTGATCCGCGCCCATATTTCAGCCGGCGCCAACATTTTCTTACCGTTTAACACTCTCGTAGGCAAAGGTGGTATCTTTTGCTGAAACTCCTCGAGATAGGTCCGCAACGAGTCATTTACCACTGCCGAGGAAAGAGACAACATCCTTCGCGTAACTTCTTTCAGCGCCGCTACCGTCGTGGATGCATTGTAGGCCATTTTATACGTTTCTGCGGAAGAACCGGGATAAAAAACCAAATGCCCATGTTGATCTAAAACCTTACTTCCAAGTTTTTTTGCCTGATATTGATAGTGCTCGTCGAAGAACCGCAAACAGCTTTCTATAAAAGGAATATAGGGACGGATATCCGCATCGTTATAATTCGCTGTCTCCAACATCATCATACAGAATTCCAACACCGTATCCCACTGATGCTCCAGCCAAGCATTATATTCAACGCCCTTATCATAATCTTCGGGGCGTTTCCAATTATATTCTGCCGGATTCGGCAACCCAAAATTCTCTATCTGCTCGGTAAAGCTCGCTCCACCGTGCCCCCAATACACCTTCGATCGCCATTCCGCGTTGCGTTGTATCCGTTGGTAAAACTGAAACTGTGCAGGCATCATATCAAAGTCTCCGCTTTTTAGCATCGGCCAATAGACCAAACGTTGGTTCTGCGCCGTGTGCGTTCCTCCTCCCCAATTGCGGAAATCGGGTGTAAAATTCATCGTGCTATCAATAGATGAGGGGTCGTAGGTGAATAATCCGCCATTAAATTTCGTAGGATATTTGCCATGAGCATTTGCGGCCAACATAAAGCGGAAAAGTTGATAATTACGCCCTACCTGCCAGCTTTTATTCCCTTCATGGGGTTGATCAGGTTGGATACGGATATAGCTTCTATCCCAAAAATTACGCCACCACGTGAGATTCCGATTCTTCACACGGGATTTTAATTCCTTCGAATAGGCTAAATCCTCCAGCTGTTGCTGCCAATCAGCTAACGAAACAGGACCCGCCACATGTAATGACACCTGCAAGGCGTGTTTGGCAGCAGGCTTCTTGCTTTTCAGCACCCAAGCTTGGTAGTCGGTATCCATATATTTACCCGAACGCTGTTCGACGAAGGTAAAACCCTGACTTTGCAACATTCCGCCCGAGATCAACCCATCGAGTGGATTGTATAAGGAATCCTTCACCGATTCCATCCCCTGCTGTCGCACGACAATATCAAATACGGTGCTATCCGTATTCTGGTGAAAAAACACGACTTTACCGTCTCCTGTATAAATGCTATCTCGTTTTGTCACGACCTCCTGCGGAGGAGCCCATTTCCAGGAGTTGGCATTATTTTCTCTTTTTTTCGGAAAGCGTTCTTTGTAACGCCAACTTTCGTAAGCGGCTTCCACCTCTATTTTTTTATTCGCCTGAACATCCACATAGACATTCGGACGCTCCACATCGACCCACAAAAACACATCCGCTTTTAACCCCTGATGTTCTCCCGAAATAACCACCTGTCCCTTATCGACTTGTAACTGTTGCTTGAACGCAGTACCTTCAAATGGGTTAGGATAAAGTTTTAGACGTACCCGACCTAGTTTCAATAGGGTATTATTCTCATCAAAAGCACCCGATTTGCCTAAATAAAAAAGAATCTCTCCGTTTTCTACCCATACATTCAGCCCTATATCGCCTCCACCCAATGGCATAGACTCACCGGAATGTTTACTCGGTTTATCCCAGGTTATATAATAATCTTCCCAATTAAACTCCTGTGCGCATACTTTAGCGGAGAGCTGCATACAGCAGACCAAAAGAGCTATATATGTTAATCGATTCATTTTGTACTATTTGATTGTTTGGATCTTCACCTATCACGCGTCTTCCTTTTTTGCGAAAAAAAAGAAAAACTCACCAATCATCCGTTCGGAATGAACTTACCGGTAGACCGTTGACTCCGAACAAGTCTCCGATCACAAAATCTTTAAACGCATAGCGCACAGCAACGGGATTGGCTACACGTGGGGAGGAGACAACGGTCGTTTTCCCCTGTACAATCGCATCCGCGGGGTAAAAAACTTTATTTTCACCTGCGATTTCAAAGCTTTTGATATCCTTTCCGAAGGATGTCAATCCCAATGGCGCATCTTTAAATTGTACAACCACGGTGCTCCCTTTTATAACCATACTGTCGTAAACCGGACTCCTATGATTCAGCCCTTCCATATGATAAGCATCCCCTAGGGCTAATAAAGCTAGACGCTCACCCCCTTCTTTCTTATGTGCCGGGTGGATACAGTTCTTCTCCCCTATATCCATTGTTACCGCCATGCCGGACGCCGGTATCTTCGCCAAGGACTTTCGCTGGGCATCCCGTATAAATGCCGAATTATATTTTCCGCCAACATAATATGGTGGCAACGACGCATAATCAAACGGGGCAATCTGTGTAAAATAAAAGGGCAACGTATCATCTTTCCACAACGCACGATATTTCTCCACCATCCGTGGAAACAAAATTTCATACCGATCAGCTGTTTCGTAGTTCGACTCTCCCTGATACCAAATCATACCTTTAATCCCATATTCTACTAATGGATGGATCATACCGTTGTAGAGCATAGTAGGTACACGGTTTTTATCTTTAAGTCCTTCTTCTTGTTGCGGAATTTCGACGCCTTCGACATCTTTCAACCAGGCCGCGTCCATCCACGCTTCTATATTCGAACCACCATAACTGCTGTGAATAAGTCCAATAGGGACGTCCAAGACTTCGCGCAATCTTCGTCCAAAGAAATAAGCGGTTGCACTGAAGCTGGCCACATTTTGCGGATTAGCTCGCTTCCATACAGAAGGCTTGCTGTCTTCCGCCGGTTTCAGTAAGGGATTGCGTGGCACGGTATATAATCGCAACTGTTCATCTTTAGATCCCAAAATGGCATCCGTACTACCGATAATCGGTTGTGCCGGGTACCCCTTCAAGGGCATCTCCATATTGGATTGTCCAGAACATAACCACACCTCACCGATCAGCACATCGTCCAACACAATCGTATTCTCTTCTGAAACCGTGATACGATATGGTCCTCCTGCCTCCGGCGTTTGGACGAACAAACGCCACATCCCTTTTTCATTTGCTTTTACATGATATTCTTTTTGGTCCCAAGAGGTTACGACCTGTACAGTCGCTGCACCTGTCGCCCAACCCCACACCGGCACACGCTTTTGCTGCTGTAATACCATTCCATCCGTAAAAATAGCGGAAAGCCGGACTTCAGCGTGTCCGGCAAATGAAATGAATAGTAACCATAAGATTGTTAGCTTCTTCATAAGCATCTTGTATTATTCCTCATCTCTACTTTCTTGGTAACCAAACGGCCATATCACCGAAGGTACGATTTCCCCATGCGAAATACGGGACAAGCCGTACCGAAACAGCTTCTTGCTCGTCGGCCGATACTTTCCTGTATAAGGCGTTCCACTTTTCGGTATTATCGGTGTAGGCATTGCCTTGTAAGAATACAATAGGTTGTCCAAGAACCGATTCTACTACAGGTTCAAAGCTACTTGATGCATTAATCTTCAAATCAAACACATCTGCATTTTCCGGAACATCCGCTTTCTCAAGGCAGTAAACTACCGGCCCACGCATGACCGCCACTTGGTTTCGTGCTTCCTCTACCAATGGATTTGCTTCCATAAATGTCACGTTCATCGGCAAATGCAATGTAATACGGTCTCCTTTTTTTAGCCCGCTCGACAATACGGCATAACCGTTTTCAGTCTGAAACGCTATTTTCTCGTTATTTTTAGTAATTTCTGCTCCTTCTGCCCATCCCGGGATACGAACTTTCAACGCGTAGTTTGTTGGTAATTCCTCCATAACAAACGAAGCATCACCATCCCATGGGTAATTAGACTCCTGCGTAATCTTAATCTTTTGCCCTTTATATTCCGTATCGAGCACGTTTCCGCCAAATAGATTGACCCATACCGCATCATCGGAAACACTGTAAGCATAACTGCTAACCTCCGCAATCGTACGTACCACATTCGGCGGACAGCAATTAGACAACGAAATATAAGGTACACGTTTTTTGGACCAACGTTGCTGAAAGGGCAAATTAGAAGAGTAACTCAACGGATTCGTATATAAAAACTTATCGCCATCTAAACTGATACCCGACAATACGCTGTTATAAAGTGCCAGTTCCAGCACGTCTATATATTTGGCATCGCCCGTAAACGCTGCCATGCGCCAATTCCATAACATATTGCCAATATTCGCACAGGTTTCATTATGTGCTGTTAAATTCGGCAGTTGATAGTCTCGCCCAAACGCCTGATGTATTTTCTGTACATCTGTGGGGTTGTAAGAAGTACCATCCGGTGATGTTCCATCATACAGGGAACCTAGACCTCCGGTAATATACATTTTGTGCTTAACGACATCATCCCATATTGCAAAAAGACGATTGCTCAACGTAGTATCCTGTATTTCTGTAACCAGATCGGTTACGCCGGCATACAGATAGCTTGCTCTCACCGCGTGGCCCATCGCTTTATTCTGTTGACGAAATGGAATACGGTCTTGGTTATCGTCCGTACCGTCCTCGATTTCGCCCTTGATATCGATCAGGTGTTGTGCCAATTCTAAATATTTAGGGTCTTTCGTCGTACGATACAGCTCAATTGTCCCCATGTAATGCGATGGGCAGATCGCATTTCGCGCTAAGGTAGGATTCGATTTTTTATAGAAACCATACAGATAATCTGCCGCTTTTATCGCTATTTTCAAGAGGTTCCTATTTCCCGTTACCCGATAGTGTATGCATCCGGCAGTCATCAAATGCCCAATGTTATAGGCTTCAAAGCTTAAACGGTCCTGAAATTCGATATTCTCACCAGAATTGCGTTGGTCGATCGTTGCTTTTGTATAGATATAGCCATCTTCGCGTTGCGATTTTGCAATCACAGGGGTTACTTCATCGATCATTTGCAACAAACGCTCGTCTTTCGTCTGCGCGTATAATGCACAGACCGCCTCTAGTGTTTTATAAAAATCGCCGTCATGAAATGATGGCCCTTTATGTTCTCCCTCCGCTAGGCCCGCAGCGATCTCAAAGTTACGGTAAGCATGGCTGATCTCCGCGCTCGTATATACATCCCAAAGATGGGGTACCATACGCTCATAACAAACACTCGTACGTTCTGCCCAGAAACCTTTTGTCCAAGACACATCCCCCATATTCACCGCATTTTGTATCGCGAAAGGACTTTCTCCCGTATTCGTAATCGCTTTTTCCTGCGCATGTAGCTGTCCGGTTAGCAAGCCAGACAATGCAAGTATAAATAGACTGTTTTTTGCTTTCATCTTGTTCATTTTTTATGGTACCATATCAATTGTACATCCCCCTGCAATCCGGATTCCTGCAAGTCTTTTAAGTATTTTGGTGTTGCTATCGTTTGGATGAGCTTTTCTGCCGGTTCATGACGGCTTTCATAACCAAAACGGTTACCCCATGTGTTATATACCCGCACTTCCAACTTATTTTTTCCACGTGTCAAATAGTCCGTTACATCGATCTCCAACGGGTTTGTCCATATTACACCGACCTCTCGCCCATTCAGCACGATCTCCGCAAGGCTTTCCACTCTTTCTAGTTTCAACGTAACACGTTGCTTTCCTATTTTCTTAGGCTGATCGAAGGTTAACGAATAGCTGCCCATCCCGGAATGGTAACGCACATCATCCACTGCCGATGTCGTCCAGAAATCTGGATGTTGTTGCTTTATGGATTCGTGTTTCACATCGGTCAGCTGTAGATCCCATTCGCCTTTTAGTGTCTCTACTTTTGCTACCTTCCAATCTGGAAGATCGAGCTGACCTTCACTAAATAACACAAAAAATGACTGGAACGGCTCAAACGATATACGCAACTCGGTCCGATTATCTTTCTGTACCGAAGAAACCGGTAATAATCTATCTTCAAGAACATCATACAAATAGACGTATGGCGCAGTTGTCCTAAACGAGAAAGAAGCCTCGCGTTGTACGCTATCTTGATTTGCGACAAAATAGCTGTCTCCTCCATCAAAATGTCGATGATTCCAAGAAATGGATGTATTGTTTTTGTTATCAATGATCACATCCTCGTTTATGCCCAACGGGACAAAACTATCCGCATGATATACGCCAAGATAAACCTTACCTTTCCCGAGGGATTTATATTGTAAACCATCCGCCATCTGCATATCACTAAAGAGTTTATCGACTATCTTTTGAAAAGCTATAGAATCTTGTTTAGTAGCGATACCATGTATATGTGTAGGCTTTTCTTTAAACAACAGGCTTGCTCCCTGTTCCACTAAATCCGCAAACTTCTGTAGTACGGCCAATGAGAAATGATTTGGCGTAGGATTCAAAAGATGTTGTCCAGGCACCACCAGCAAACGATAGGCAATATGATCGGCAAATACAACGTTCCCATCCACTACTTTCGCTTGATGCAATAAAACATCTGGATTAAACGAATCATAGGCATATCCCCGTAAGGGATCCACCCAATCTGCTGGATTATACATATTAGCGCTTGTCGTCACACTCGCTATCCGCTGTGTTGGCCAGCCTTCATTACGCATCAGCGAGTCCGTCCGTTCAACACGAGACTGTCCTATGATACCTGGAAATGTTTTTGTCAGTCGGTCTGGCAGTAGCGATCTTCGGGGCATTTCTTCCCCAATAAATACGGCGATATCACGTACCGGCTTCCCCGTTTGTAGCAACTGCTGTGCACGTATGGCGTAGTCGACCCACGCTTTTCCTGGCTTCCACCAAATCTGATCGCGCTGAAAATAAAGCCCTATACCGTCCAGTGTCATTCCCGGTTTACGATCCATCCAGGGATTATGCACGTAAACGTGATACACCAAGCTATTGATGCCCAATGCAAAATTTCTGTCTTGGAGAGACTTCAACAAACGCGGATGTTCGTCCCATTCCATGCGGATTTGTGTAAATGCTTCCGCCATGATGCTGTTCTTTCCGTAGATATGTCCGCCCGATATGGCATCTAAAATGTCATTCGGTTTATCATGCGATGGACTTCTGAACCAAAATTCGCCCATGGGTCGATCCGTCCATCCGAAGTGCTCCATACCGTCACTCAACATGATTGGTGCGGTCATTTCTGCTGTAAACTCCACACCGTATTCATCTGACTTCTTACGGAGTGTCTGATAACCTTCTTCCTGTAATAGTTCCGCAATGGTTTCCCGGAAATCATGCAGGAAAGCTTCTGATTTTTCTACGCTGTTAACAATATGTCCTGCTAAAATCGGGAGATAAGGCGTTAGATCGTAACCTCTTCTTGTTTTAAATTCCTCCGGCATGCGTTTGGTCCAGTTTTGGCTACTCGATTCCCAGGAATCGATATGATAGACCGTAAGCACATCCTTTGCCAATTCCCGTCCCACCATTTCGTATGCTTTTCCAAACCACTGCTCGAATTGGAAAGCAACCGTTTCGGCATTTAGCTTATCGCATTCCAATCCTTTTCCAGCTCCCGCCGTTTCATTTTGATGTCCTGTCGTGGTATGCCCAATCCGTAAAATTTTCCATGTACCGGCTGGTAATTCCGCCTTCAGTTCCTCTCCATGGATCGCTGTTGGGTTCAACGTAATTGTTTCTTTGCTGTCGATAACATACGCAGAATGAACGTCTTCTTTGTTTGTTGGCAACGAAACTCTCCAAATTTCCCCTGTCTTGCCCTCATATTGATGGACACGAGGTTCTTCGTATAACGTAATCCCTACAATATTGATGGATGGCTTCCATTTCGCGGCATCCAAATCTTCCGCACCCGGTTCAAAATTCGTCGGGTCGAATACGAACCGATAGTATTTAGCCGTCGTATAAGGTATCGTATGTGTTACGCCGTTATCCCAATCGAGCCAACCCGTTCGCGGAGATTTTAATTGTGTCAATTCATCAAAGTTGACACCGTCATCACTCACCAATATCTTCAGTCGATCCGCACCGTAATTATTTGCCCGGCGTTCCACTTTCAGGGCATTGCTTGGAAAAGGCTCCTCAAAAGCATATTGTATCCATCCGGGCTGCGAGGTTGCAAAACGCTCCTTATTACCTTTTTCTGCCAATCGCTGTACATCCTCGCCGTAGCTACTGGTAACCTTAGGCGATTCCTCATCGCTACGTCGATATTGATGGGCAACGGGTATTGCAAAAAGCTGAATATCTTCATAATAATTGTATAGCTTTTCCGGTTGTGGCAAACGAATATTAACCTTGCCGCCGCGATTGACAGTTATGATGGTATCTGCATAAACCACTTTCTGCATGGATGTTTCCGGTGTAATCCAAGGACCACCTGCCGTAGCAAAACCGTCATTGGGAAACATGGCGATCTGTATACCGTATTTTTTAGCTTCTGCTACCAAATGACGGAACATTTCCCACCATTCGGGTGTCAATGTTTCCGCAGCGGGTTCAAACAACGGTGGGTCTGTTTTTGCTTTAATGGGTGTAAAATATGCCCCCGCAATATTATTCTCCGCCATCGCTTTCAAATCAGCGGTAATGCCTTCTTTCGAATAGCTGGCATGCATAAAATACCACACCACCCAAGGCTTTGCTTTTTCATAAGAATCTGCAGCTAGTGGCACGATATGCGGTGGAATACCTTTTATCTGTGCCTGTCCCACCAAGCAGCTCCACAGTATCCCTATACTTATGTAATATCTTAACTTCATGTTTACTGTATATACTGTTTTACGGTCGATTTAGCGTCCATGGGAATTAGATGAAACGAATAATGATAATTTTTGGCAGGAACCTGATATTTTTCCAGCGGAGCCGAAACGTCTGTCCAGCTGTCATTTCCGCCTATACCCATTTGTAATAAATCGACATTCAGCGTTATTTTATCCTCTTTTTTGAGTTTAAACCAGTGCTTACTTTCTTCCATGGCTTTTTGGGAGAACGGCCATGCACTCATATAAAGGGGTTGGTCGCCGACGACCAGAAGGCCCGCTTTCTTTTTATCCTGAAGAAGGAACCAGCGTACATCCATCCGGTTACCATTTTCCTGCGGCACTAAATAGGGTTCCATAAACGTGTCCATGTCCATGGCATAGACGCCTAAATCAAATCCATAAGCCCGATCCGGATAATTTTCCATGGCTCCGAGACCGTAATACTGTAGTTGATCGAAACTAGGATTAACCCCCATCTGCAAGCCGATTTTTGGAATATTGGGCAATCCATCCTTCACCTGCAAATCATAACTGATGGATACAACGCCTTGTGGCTTCACGATATAACGAACCGTTACTTGGGCTGAATCGCCTGGTAAAGCGTAGCCCGACTGTATATGTACACCATCAGCTTCTTCCGTCATTTTCGTTTCTCTCCATGTAGCCTCGCCGTACCAATATTTCAATTTACGATCCGGCTTCCATCCTCTACGGTCGTTCTCCGTTGCCGGCCGTACAAAGTTTGGTAATACAGCACCCTTGATAACTTCTTGTCCTTGATACACAAACTGCTGTAAGGCTCCGGTCGACTTATCAAAAACCGTCTCGAACCCTGCTCCTGCAATACGATATTCCATATCATTTTCTAAAACCTTCAACGATTTGCCGGTAGCCTTTAACGGTTTCCATACGCTTTCCATTTCCTGCCAACGCACCTGCGATGCGGATACGACAAAGCCTTCTGGCGCCCATAGTTCTGTCGATTTCAGGCGAAACTGTATATCGAGTTGGTATTCTTTTCCATTTTTAGGCTTAACGGGTATCTGAGAAAGTAGATCGATTTCGGTCGAATCACCAGCAGCCAGATCGATGCGCTGCAACACGGCTTCTCTGATCACCTCGCCGTTCTCCCGGACCATCATAACCGGTTGGTAATAATCCAGATTATGTTCGATGGCTCTGTTCTTTATCTTAATACGGGCTGTTTTCGAATCCACTAACGTAATTTCGGCTGGCTGGTAGATCCTTTTATTATCATACATGGCAGCCTTTGGTCGGTTCCAGGCATCTACAATACCATTTAAACTAAAGGCTCCATTATGGATTTTCTCACCAAAGTCTCCTCCATAAGCCAAGACCGTTCCATATACCGAATCCTGCCGTACAAGCGCTTGATCTTTATAATCCCAGATGAAGCCACCGATTAAACGTGGATGCGAGCGGAAAATATCCCAAAAATCCTTCATGTTCCCGGTAGAATTTCCCATCGAATGAGAATACTCTACAAAAAGAATCGGGCGGTTATCTCCGTTATCCTGTTCGAGCAATAATTGCGGCGTAAAAATACCTGGATAGAAGCGCGATACGATATCGACGTAATATTGATCTTGTATATTTTGCAAGCGATACGCATGCGCATTGGATTTAGGATACCTTGGATCAGAAGGATCTATATAACCTGGCAGCTGGTGGCTTCCCATTGCGGGTTCGTAATGTACGGGACGTGTGATGTCAAAATCATGTATCCATGCCGCCATGGCTGCGGTGGTTGGTCCACGACCCGATTCGTTCCCTAGTGACCAGATGACCACCGAGGGGTGGTTTTTATCGCGTTCTACCATACGGATGACGCGCTCCATATGTGCAGCTAACCAAGCCGGATCGTTCATCAGCTTTCCGCCCAGCCCATGTGTTTCGAGGTTCGCCTCGTCCATCACCATGATACCATAACGGTCACAAAGTTCGTATATATAAGGATCGTTCGGATAATGTGAGGTGCGTATCGCGTTAAAATTAAACTGTTTGATCTGCCTGATATCGGCTTCCATATCTTCCCGTGTTAACGCTTTCCCACGTTCGGGATGATGGTCATGCCGGTTGACACCGTAGAGCTTCGTCGGTTTACCGTTAATTAAAAAGGCACCCGTTTCTTTGGAAATTTCTATACTTCGGAAACCTACCTGGGCAGTCTTAGCCTCCAACAATCGCCCTTGCTGATCATAGAGCGTAACCACCAGTCGATACAGGTTAGGGTTTTCGGCAGACCATTTTTTCGGGTTGGAAATATGCGTTTCGAGCAGACCAAACTTTACATTGTCCAAACGAGGATATATCTCGTCAAAAATTTCTCCTGCACCTCGTTGTAGTTCTTGTGGCAAAAGCGGGTTATTGGCCTCATCATAAAGCTGTGCCTTCACGGTAAATCCGTTTATGCTATCTCCCGAAAAGTTATCAATCTTAGGTCGCAAAGAAAACTTGACATCCTGATAAGCCGAATCTAATGTCGCCTGCCAATGAAAGTCTGCAATCCGTACAGTAGGTTCTGCCATTAAAAAGACGTCACGGTGTATACCGCTCATACGCCAATGGTCCTGGTCCTCTAAATAAGATGCATCGCTCCAACGAATAACCTGTACGGAGATACGGTTCTTTCCGGCTTGTAAATACGGCGTAGCGTTAAACTCGGATGGCAAATGGGAATCCTCTGCATAACCCACATATCGGTCGTTTATCCATAGATGATAAGCGGAAGAAACAGCACCAAAATGTAGCGTGACATTCATGCCATCCCAGTCTGTCGGCAAATCAAAGGTCCGCTGATAGGAACCAACCGCATTGTAATCGGTCGGTATACGTGGCGGATCGATCGGTAGAAAAGGATATACTGCCGAACGGTAAATCGGAATATCATATCCCTTCATCTCCCAATTTGACGGCACCGAAATCTTATCCCAACCGCTTACCTCCGAAAGATGAAAATCCTTCGGTGCATCCGACGGCTTCATCGCAAATTTAAAATTCCATTCGCCATTTAGAAATAAAAGGCGTTTGTTTGCTTCGCGATCGTTTTTCAACGCTTCCGCTACCGAAGCATAGGAATAAGCCGTAGCACGTGCTGGCTCTCTGTTAATCGCCGTTATCGTAGGGTCTTCCCAGGCAGAAGCAATTTTTCCTTCTGGTATCTGTGGAATTACGGCCGGTTTGCCATCTACCGTCTGTCCCTGCACCACCGAAGAAGCTAGAAGTAATAGACCTAAAGCACTACCCTTTATATTCCACCTCATAATCGATTCCTTTTTCCAATTCTAGTGTATACGTATTTTCAGATACCTTCTTCACTTGCCCATGATTTGTACGCGGCAAAGATGTACTGTTAATTTTCAATGTTCCCTTTCCAATGGGGGATTTCACCTTGATCTTGCTTTTTGAGACATGAAGTTCAATTTCGCCTGCGGGTGTCGGCACTTTTCCTTCCATCCATTCCTGCGAAGCTAAATAAGGAGCTATCGTATACGTTTCATAACCTGCCGAAGTAGGCTCCACGCCTAAATAGTATTTACCAAGTAAATAAATCGGGCTGGCACCCCAGGAATGACAAAGACTTTTACCAAATTCTCTACCATACATCGTGTAGTGTTCAGCGCCTTCTTTTTCAGGATTATATTCTTCCCAAAACGTCGTGGCACCCAATTGGAGCATACCGCCCCAGTAGCTTTTTATCTGATCCATCACATAATCTTTCTCCCCTAATGCACAAAGTGCTTCCAGCTCGTAGTAACGCATATAGGGCGTCATAATCTTTTTGACATTATCGTTCAACAAGACGTTCTTTTTAACACCTTGCTGTTGTTCTGC
The DNA here is from genome assembly GCF_004208525.1 of Sphingobacterium corticibacterium. GTDB lineage: Bacteria > Bacteroidota > Bacteroidia > Sphingobacteriales > Sphingobacteriaceae > Sphingobacterium > Sphingobacterium corticibacterium. The sequence continues at coordinate 815,911 of NZ_SGIT01000002.1, forward strand.
GGACAGGTAATCGAAAAAGATGGCAAACATGTTGGTGTAGCGCGTCACTTCATCGGTTTGTTTTCCGTCAATACGGCTATGCACAAACGCCGTTTTATGATCGTTCCAATAAAAGTGAAAAAACTTGTCTTTTAACGCTTTCGCTTCTTTCGCATAAAAATCTTGGTCTTCTGGGATTTGCAGTAAATCGGCACACAAGGCCATGGTTTCCAGACTACGGCACAGGAGTAATTGCTCAAAACTAACTTCTCCTTTTTTGCTCAGTCCTTCTGCCCAATCAATAAATACCCAATCTCCGGATAAGCCTTCCATCAAACCATCCTTGTTTCGTCTGTTCAAGCAAAATTCCATCAACGTTTGCATCCGAGGATAGACGGATTCGATAAATTCTTTATCGCCGGTATAACGATAGTAATCGTATATACTCAAAAACCAATAGAACGTATAGTCCATAATGGTGTTGATATGCGTGATGGTGGGTTCTTTGCCACGTAGGGCTAAAATGGTACGTTTCACCGTTTCGGAATCAAAACCCAGGTAATAGTTCATCGCATACGACTGGTAGGCGTCGCCACTCCATATCCAACGGTCGCGTTTGATACCGTCAATATAAAACTCCCGGGACGTGAGTTCCATTGTATATTTTGCCACATCCCAGATTTTATTCAACTCTTCATCCGAACTCCGGAACATGCCCCGATCTTCCACCGGCAGGTACTCATACTGCATAGAAACTTCATCGAATTGCACGTTGCCCTTAGGTTCGATGTAGACATAGCGAAACGCCTTCGAAAGTTCCAGCGTACTGTCCTGTGCCGAAGGTGTAGACACATCCAGCAAATCCAATGTTTCACAGGTTTCAGTCGCCAAGGCTTCTTCTTTAGACTCGCCGTAATAAATATTCAAACCACCTTCTCCCTGTAACTTATGCAGCGTTAAGAAGCCAAAGGTATTCTTCCCAAAATCTACTAAGAAACCTTTATCATGTGGGGTTTTACTTACAGCGCGTTCTGGACGGGTAGGTAGTTTAAATTGGGATGGCTTTTCGTTTGGATCGTCCATATTCCAATAACCTACTTTAACATAAGTCGTGCCGGATGCATCCGAAGCTTTTCCCGTTTCATCAATCCACTCTTTATCTTCAAACGTGGCCAGCCACTCTTTATCGGTCTGCACATACTTGCCGGTAACATATAGTGCCGGCACATGCGCTTGGTTATATACTTTTATATTAATCTGTTGTTTTCCTTTTTCCAGCTTTACCTTGGAAGGCATGCCGGGCAGCATTTTACCATTCACTTTTACATTGTATTTACCCTCTGCATGGATTGCAATTTCATCCGCTTCCGGCAAATCGAACGCTTTGTTAAACTCCACCAATACGTAATGGCTGTCCATTTTCCAAAAAGGCGGAAAGAATGTGCCTCGCTCCGTTCTTCGGTTTTGCATATCATTACTGAGCCAAACCTCAAAATCCCCCGGATACCAAATCCACGTGCTCGCTTGTTGCGCAAATGATGTAGTTGCCGCAATTAAACAACTTACAATTAAAAGTAATTTCTTCATCCTATTTTTTATAATGGTTGAAAACATATTATGCTAATATTGTATAAGGAATAGCATTGTATGTTGTTATCAGCTATATACAATGTCGTTACCTTTTGGCATAATTTGCACCAATTACAAACATACCGTAAAAGTAAACCAAGACCTTATAATATTTTCTCCAGGTATTATGATATGTTGCCAAAGAGGCTAAACTGTTCTGAGCTTATATCCTTTTAAGGCAAACCAGAGAATAACCACATAGCACACAAACGGTACGATATACCCCATCTGCGTATTGTCATGCGAAATGTCGATAATGCCACCGGTCATATACGGAAAGATTGCTCCCCCAACGATGGCCATGATCAACCAGGAAGAAGCTTGCTTTGTCTCATCGCCCAAGCCGCTAATGCCCAACGAGAAGATGGTCGGAAACATAATCGACATAAAAAAACCTAAACCACCTAACGCATATAATACGACCATACCGGATCCCAATACAGCTATTGCTGCAAGTAGTGCACAAACCATAGCATACAATGCCAGTAAACGATTTGCAGTGGTATAACGCAACAGGAATGTTCCTACAAATCTTCCCGCCATAAAAAGCAATCCATATATGCCCAAATAGTAGCCCGCTGTTTTCTCATCGACACCGGCACCTTGCTGTGCCATACGAATAAAGAAACTCGTAACACAAACCTGCGCACCGACATAAAAAAACTGAGCTATAACGGCGAACGCTAGATGTTTATGGCGAAGCACAGCAAAAAATCCACGTTTACTACCCGTTTCCTCGTCGTTGCTACTTTCCTTTATCTCCGGTAGCTTTACAAACATGAATACGACGGCCACAAGCAGCAAGATTAGGCCCAGCACTAAATAAGGAGCTTTGACGGACGATGCTTCTTCCATCAGATACGCCGTCCGTTCGACCTCCGCCATGGCATTCAGTTCCGCTTCGGAATAGCTTTTACCGGATAAAATAAACATTGTTCCTATAATCGGTGCCACCAGCGCAGCCAGACCATTGAACGATGCCGCGAAATTAAGGCGATGTGTAGCCGCTTCCGGCTTACCCAAAATGGCAGCATACGGATTCGCTGCTGTTTCCAACACCGCCAAACCGCAACCAATAATAAACAAAGCCAGTAGAAACAGCTCATACATGCGGTAGTCGGCCGCGGGTATGAATAGGAATGCCCCTATTGCAAAAGCGATCAATCCCATAATAATGGATAACTTATATCCCCATCTGCGAAGGAGATAACCTGCGGGAAGCGCCATGATAAAATAGGCAAGGAAAATAGAAGTGTCTACTAAAGCCGATTGACTATTGTCCAACTGACAGGCTTTTTTCAAATGCGGAATCAAAACGCCATTTAAATTGTGCGCCATCCCCCATAAAAAAAACAAACTGACAATCAGTATAAAAGGAAGCAGATAATTTTTAGATCCCCCATCCGTCAATTTTACATTTTCTTTTGTACCGAGTTCCATAAGGTGTAATACGTTAAGTTGTGGTTTCTTTTCGCTTAGCAAGCAGGATATGGTCTGCTACTAGAACAACTTCTCCACGTTGGTTTATAATTTCCACATGCTCCACGACAGTTCCAAATTCTGGTTTTTTCGCGTCTGACTTTTCGGAAATTGTCACCTCCGCATGGATCGTATCGCCAATAAATACGGGTTTCACAAACCGAAGACGATCGTAACCTTTAGAAAACGCTTCAGGGTTGATCACGGAAGCCGTGAGTCCTATGCCTATTGCAAATATCATGGTGCCGTGCGCGATCCGTTGTCCAAAAGGTTGTGTTTTACACCATTCGGCATCCATATGATGCGGAAAAAAGTCACCCGTGTGCCCTGCGTGGACCACAAAATCGGTTTCGGTAATGGTCCGACCTAATGTCGTCCGCTTATCGTTTAATATATAATCTTCAAAAAAAATAGATTCAAAATGCATGTTACGTTTATTATTCTTTGTTCTTACTCTTGTTCTCTGTAATCGATTGGTTGCCCTCCGCCTTCGTTGCTCTTATAGGCGGCTTCCACGACGGCCATGGTATGGATAACATCCTCCACAGCTGCAGGCAATATGGCAATTTCACCAAGTTTATAGCGCATTAAACTTCCCATGCTTCCGATGAATGCATCCGGAAACCAAGTGCCTTCGATCGGATACTTCACCCATTGTGGTGCACTTCCGTCCGTTGGCTTAATACAATATTCAAACACATCGGGAATACCATGCGGATAGTCCATTAATACGCCCATTGTGGCTTTTATGGCCCCTTTCGTCCCTTCCCATTTGATGTAGCTTTCTTGATGCTTTGGTCCGAAATCATGATCGTGATTGGTATTGACAACGGCGTGTAATGTATCGCCATAATCAAATAAAAGTGTTGTTCGACTCGACGATAGGTCTTTCGCTGGGTGCTTCAACGTCTTTGCATATACCGAGTTCGGATTTCCCAAAAACGAACGGATCAAATCAATATAATGCACACTATGATACAGAATTTCTAGACGTGGATGTACCATCACATGCGGAAAAAGTTGCCAAGGTGTATGTAAGTTTACACGTACCTCCATATCATAAACCTCACCGATATACCCCTGTTCAATGAGCCAACGTGCGGCGTTAACGAATGGCGCCTGGCGAAGTTGGCAATTGATCGCCGCCACTAAACTTTTCCGTTGGCAAACCTCCAAAATAGCTTCGCTTTCGGGGTAATAATCGCCCATGGGTTTTTGAATCAAAACGGCTGCTCCATCAGGCAAGGCCTCCAAGGTTTCGATAAATTTATTGGGCATAATCGTAATGTCGTACACCGCATTTTCCGGTGCTTGTGCTACCGCATCGGCTACCGAATCGTAGACATGTGGAATACCAAACTCCTGCGCCAAAGCTTCTGCCTTCGCTTTCGTTCGGTTCACAATGCCATGCACCTCAAAACCGGCCTTACGATAAGCGGGTAGATGGGCATCTTTTACAATACCACCTGCACCAATAATAACAATGGGCAACGAAGATTTCGGCAATACTGTTTGATAGTTAATAGGTATCATATCCATGTATTTATCTTTTGTTGTGCTTCTGTCAACAAGGACAAACTGCTTTCTTCGCTTTGAATAGCGGCCGTGACCGTGTCGTCCATAATATGTGCAATCTGTGGCCAGTTTGCCAATCTCGGCAACGTACGAGCGGTTTCGTGCAGTTGTGCAAGTTTATTATAAAAAGGAATGGCTTCATTTATTTCCCCATCATACCAGGTTGAATAACGACAGCCAACTCCTCCCTCCAATGTCAAAAGTTTATCGTTCGCTTTGCTCACGGCAAAGCGGATAAAATCGTAAGCTATTTGTTTATGCCGGCTACCTGCTGGGATAGCATACAGCCAATAGACATTTAGCGACGGGGACACGCCTGTTTTAGCCGCCGGAATAGGTGCCACATCTACTTTTCCTTTCACAGCAGAGGCATCATCTATTTGTGCCCATGATGCAAACCCGAACCAATTGACCATCATCGCCACCTCTCCACGCGCAAAGGCCTGCCCCGCCTGCACGGATTCATAGGTTGCCGATTGTGGATGTAAACAAGTTTGCTGTTGAAATAACGCTCTATAGAAATCCAAGGCCTCTATCGCTGCCGGTTGATCCAACTGAATAGGTTTATCGCCAACAGAAAGTTCCGCACCGCGAGACCACAGCTGTATGCAAAAGTCAAACACGGCGTTGTGTCCATCCGGATATCCTGCGAAGACCGTCCCGTAGAGATTTTCTTCCGGTCTGGTAAAGAAATCTGCTACGCTTAAAAAATCATCCCAAGTTTTGGGTATCTCCAGTGCCTTGCCGTAACGCTCTTGAAAACGCCGCTGTTCTTCTGTATTTTCGAATAAGTCCTTCCGCAGCACGAGGCACTCCGGTCCGTCGTGGAAAGGAAGCCCATATATACTTCCTTTAAAGTTTTGCAAACCCGTTAAGCTATCCGACCAAGCGTTAGCATAATCTTCTGGTGGAGCTGTTTGAACCAAGTCATTCAACACGAACAAACCGTCCGTTTCATACGCTCGTGTTACCCAATCCGTATTGATATGTACGATATCCCAATCACCGTTATAAAGACCTTTCTGTTCGAAAAAAGCATCCGTTAATTGTTCTAGATCCAAGGGTACGAATTCCATTTGTACGTCCGAAGGGTACAAATTTTGATAGGTGGACCAACATTTTTCCAAGGTTCTTTCAAAAGGGTCGAATTTCCGAACCGCGAAACGTAATTTATCCATATAATTCCTCCAATATTTTAGTGGTATGCTCCCCTAATTTCGGAGAACCTTTCGAGGAAATCAATAGTTCTCCATCTATTCGAATCGGACAGCGGGTTGTTTCGTAGGTAAATCCATCTCCCATCGTTACCCGCTGCACCATATCTATTATTTTAAAACCATCATGTGCTGTCAGTCGATCCCAATCTAACACATCTGCACACCAGATATCCGCAGCCTCCAAAATACCAAGCCAATAAGCGGTTGACTTGGTTACTAAGTGCTGCATTAAAATCTTCTTAATAGCATCCCGTTCTTTAAATGCTTGTTCGCCATCGGCAAAGTTTTCTAATTCCGGACAATCCAATAATTGTCTCAATTGCGGAATAGACCCCATCGCCAAAGCGAGGAAGCCGTCCGCTGTGCGATATACGCCATACGGAGCTGCCAGATAGGCGTGTGCATTACTCACTTCACTCCGTTGCGGCAATAATTGACCATCCCGAAAATAGGTCGTAACCGTTTCAAACTGTATATCTACCGCCGAATCGAGCATACTAACATGCACGTGTGCGCCGACTTTTTGTATCGCTCGGCGGTATAAACAAGCCAAAATAGCACTGCATAAGTTGCCGCCTGCAAACATATCTACAATAGATAAGCCCATGGGAACAGGTCCGTTTGTAGCATCACCACTAAGCCAGGTCATGCCGGTGAGCGACTGCAACAATAAATCTTGCCCGGGCTTAGCAGCCCATGTGCCTTCTTTTCCGTATCCGGAAATCTCTCCGTAAATAACGGAAGGATTTATTTCTCGAACGCGCGCATAATCAAAACCCAAACGCTCCATGACACCAGGACGAAAATTATGCATCACCACATCTGCTTTAGCAATCAAGTCCCGGATAACGCAACAATCCGCCTCACTTTTTATATCTAGCACGATACTTTCCTTATTCCGGTTAATCGCGTGAAAAACAGTAGATGTTCCATTCAACACTGTCTCGGAGGTGTATAGTTGCCGACATATATCGCCCGTGCCGGGCTTTTCTATTTTAATAACCCGCGCACCCAAATCTGCCAAACGAAGACTTGTCAATGGCCCGGATAAAAATTGACTAAAATCTAGTACTGTAAAACCTGCTAGGGGTAACATATTAGCGTATTAAATAATCTTCCACAATCTTTTCATTATCCTCTCCTACTTTCGGTGCAGGCTTGTCGGCGTACAAATAATTCCCGTCAATACCATACACACTCCGGGTCGTCCGCAGTGCAGTTCCATCGTGCAATGCGATTTCTTGTAACATCCCTGTTTGTAGGAAGTTCTCTTCCTGTAGAAAGCGCTGATAATCATGCACCGATCCACACCAGATACCTGCTGTCTCCAATAAGGTTACCCATTCCTGTGTCGTTTTTTCGCGGAATACCTGTCCCAGTTCCCGCATGATGGTATCCCGCTGAGAGAACCATGTCGACTGATCCCGATAGCGTTCTTCCGGCAGCCCGATAACAACTGCTATCTTCCGTAAATCACCCATAGCGAGTGCCAGATAGCCGTTCGCCGTCTGGTACAATCCATATGGCGCACTTAAATACGCATGGCCACCACCGCGAACCGCAGATCTTTGCGGTAACTTTCCGCCATCATTAAAGTAGGTTGTTAAAACTTCAAACTGCATATCCAATGCCGATTCGAGCAAACTAACTTCTACCAATACGCCTTCCTCGGTACGAGAGCGTTTCAATAGAGCAGCTAATATACCTTGTGTAAGGTGGGTAGCACAATACATATCGATTACCGCCAAGCCGAAAGGTACCGGCCCATCTCCTTCGCTTCCAGACAACCAAGAAAGTCCAGATATGGATTGCACCAATAGATCCTGTCCGGGCTTTTTCGCCCAAGGGCCTTCGTTTCCATAACCGGTCACGGTGGCATATATAATCTTTGGGTTTAGGGCCTTGACACTTTCGTAATCCAAGCCGATTTTTTCCATCACACCGGGACGAAAATTATGGGTGATGACATCCGCTTTCTGTATCAACGCTTTAATGTCTGCTAGATCCTGTTGGTCTTTTAAATCCGCGGCGTAGGACTCCTTGTTCCGATTTATCGTGTGGAAGACTAAGCTGCTCTCATCGACAAAAATGTTTTTAATCGCAATTTGGCGTCCACCCTCTCCCTTTACAGGGCGTTCAATTTTCACCACACGAGCCCCCAGATCCGCTAATCGCAATCCTGCAGTAGGTCCTGCCATAAATTGGGAGAACTCCAGTACCAATAGGCCGTCTAAAGGTTTATTATGCATGGTTACTTTCCCACATTAATGAATTCCGATACATATGATTCAGTTCGCTCAACACGGCATGTTCATCTCCGCCATTTTTCAAATAATTCACGACGACATCTCCAGCATGGTCTTGGAAATATAGATGCCCGTCGTATCGCGGACGGAGATATGCCCGCTGCAATGTCGGCAATGTATTCTTAAAATAATCCGCTGTGGCTACATTTACCTGCGTATTCTCCCAAGCCCGCAAATGCCCGGGTTGCCCACCATTTTCTACATATAGCGTTTCCTGTATTTCCGGCGAGGCCACAAAACGGGCATAGTCCACCGCAACATCAATGTGTTTACCCTGAGACGAAACGGCTAAACCCGCTCCTCCCAATGTACTGATCATCGGCTCGTCCCCTGCTCTCAAAGCAACCAAATCATGGAAATGCAATAACTTCCTCGCATATCCCGCACGCGAATAATTGGAGTAGCCATACGCAAACGGACAATAGGCAATTTCATCTTGTTGCGTCATATCTTCAAATACCTTAAAGGGATTTTTTTCATAAAAACGCGTATCGATATGATCTGTCAATGACTTGAAAAGTTTCAGAACGGCTACACCTGTTTCTTCACTTACAACCTCTTCATCGTTCTGACATGGAGCTTCCCCCCATGAACAACAGAACATATAAAAACTCATTAATACATCGATAGGCAAAAGAGAAAATCCAACACGCCCTTTTTTCGCTAAGGCTAGGAGATCTTCGAAGGTACGCGGAAGCTCCGCGCCAAGTTCTTTTAAAAGATCAGGACGGCTCGCTGCCACAGGCGTTGCTGCGTCAATAGGTAATGCCCACTGCTTTCCTTCAAAATTGTAACTGGCATACGATTGCCCCACGCTGTTTTCTTCCTGATCAGCTAAAAACGCTGCCGGCAGAAAATCATCAAAAGGAATGACCATTTTTTGCGCTGCTGCGTGCCCTGTCCATGGATGATCAATCACTAACAAATCGTATTCCTTTGCTAGATCTGTAACCGATTTGTCTGCAAACTCCTGCAATGTACGCTTCGTCCAAACGATTTCGATTTCCGGGTGTAATTCTTCATAACGTTGCGCTGTCGCAACCATCGGCACAAATCCTCTTGTATGCCCCCATGTAATCCCCTTCAGTTGGATTTTCTCTTTCTTCATGTATTAAAATTATTGTTTTTCTTCTATTAGAACAAAAAGCTTATTTATATCCGTCATTTTGTTCTAGTTGTGGGTTGTTGTCCAGTTCAGTAATACTAAATGGCAACCTATAGTTATGCTCTCTGAATACATAAGATACTCCTGACGGATTTTTCAACGTCGGCAATAAAGTATGTGCTATTTTCCAACGTTTTAAATCGTTGTAGCGATGTCCTTCCAAAGCAAACTCTATACGTCGCTCATGGCGAATATACTCCCGGATCTTGTCTTTCGTATCATATACCGACCGATTTACATTGGGCAAGCCAACGCTCGTTCTCCCCCGGACTAAATTGAGTTGATTATACACTGCATCTACGGGACCGTCTAATTCATTGACGACCTCTGCATACATAAGCAAAACATCCGCATAGCGAAGGTGGATATAATCTTGGTCCGATTGACGGGCCGTTTCATTCACGAACGGTAGACGACGCAAATCTACCCATTTTTTTGTATGAAATCCCGTATACGTATTGTAAATCTCACCCGTTTCTCCAGTAATCGGATTCCGCCATACATCGCCCGGTAACTTCACGGTAGCATAAAGTCTTGGATCTCTATTTTGATACGGATTTTCAGCATCATAGTGTGCGGATTCCTCCGGACGCTTACCATCTTTCATTTCGTAATCATCCACTAAGTTCTTGTAGGGTTGCATCAAAGCAAACCAACCCAATTCGATGTCTAGTCCACCCGCTCCAGGACGAAGGCGGTGTACACTATTCGGAGCCAAATATTGTGTCGCAAACATGATCTCTCGGCTTACCGAGGCTTTCGCTTGCCCATCTGTTGTGAACAAATCTTCATAGTTGTCTGCCAATGAAAATGTATTATCAACAATAATTTCTTCTAGGAGCTGACGTGCCCCCGGCCAATTTTGCTGCATCATGTAAACACGTGCCTTGATACCTTGCGCACTTCCTTTGACAGCATGTCCGTGGTAAAGACCCGTCGGTAAATGTTCGATAGCAAAATCTAAATCTTCATGGATAAAGGCATATACCTCTTCCTCTGATGACTTGGCGATACGAGCGTCTTCCAATTTCGACAGAAAATTCCGATAAACTACTACACCCCCAAAAGACTGCACGAGGTCAAAATACGCCAATGCGCGTAAGAATCGGACTTCCGCCTTATATACATTTACCGCTTGTTCATCCAGTTCTGCCCTATCTACGTTATCCAGAAAATAATTGGCACTGGAGATTAATCTATAAGGAGTCGAGTATAAATTTACGAGTGCCCCTCCCAACCCTGGAGACAGCCCACCGATGGTCATCTGTCCTAAATTCGTTTGCGTATTATTTCCTGGATCTGCAAATGCGTTGTCCGTCAGGGCATCGAGATATACTCTTTCATACCCTAGAAAATTCTCCTGTAGACGATAATATACGCCAGCAAGCGCTGTTTCCACATCCTTTTGGCTATTCCAGAAAATCTCCCCCGACACACTATTGGGTGGGTTCTTATCCAAAAAATCTTTATTACAGCTTCCTGCGAATAATATAAAGGAAGTGATAGTTGCTAATGTTAATATGTTTAAACCTTTCATGGTTAAATTCTTCTGAGTGAATACTTCTATTTTGTGGGGTTAAAACCGAATATTAGCCCCTATATTAAAAATTCTAGCCTGCGGATATTGGGCAAAATTCCCTGAAGTTGATGACCGTTCCGGATCCGCTCCTTTGTAATCAGTAATGGTAAAGACATTATCTGCCGAGACATAGATCTGCGCACCTTTTAATTTTGCCGACTGTAACCAATTCGACGGCACGTCATAAGAGAGCATCACATTCTTTAACCGCAGGTAAGATGCATCACGTAAATAATAGGTAGATCCCTTATAAGCCGCAACACCGGGGTATCCCGCAACGTATATACCCGGAACCTCATTGCTTCTATTCTCCGCTGTCCACGCATTCCGCCATTCTGTCGTTGGCGGTGTTCCTTGCATAAACGGATCAATCCCCCAGTTTTCCACTCTGTTTTTTAATCCATCAACGCCTTGGAAAAATGCACTTAAATTAAAGTTTTTATACCCTACATTTAATCCAAAAGAATACATATAGTTCGGATAAGCGCCATCCACGACGACACGATCATTGGCATCGACTACGCCGTCACCATTAATATCTTTCATTTTTAGATCTCCGGCTTGCGGATTTGGGTTCAATTCATGAGCTGGCACATTGGCGCCAGAAAGAACATCCTCTTCCTGAAAAATACCATCCCATACATATAAGTAATGCGCGTCGTACGGCTGACCAACTTCACGAATTCTTGTTCCATAATTTGGCACCCGGATATGTAATAGTTCGTTGCGTGCTGTGGATATCATACCATTGACGCTATAGGAAACCTCTCCAATACGGTTATAGTGTGCTAGTGCAAGCTCGACACCTTTATTACGCATCTTTCCATCATTAGTTGTAGGCCGTCCTAGCCCTAGACTTGCCGGAACGGGTTGTTCGGCTAATATATTGTAAGCGGTCTTGTTAAACCAATCAAAATTCACTTCCAATAGCCGGTTTTTCAACGTAAAATCAAATCCTAGGTTAAAGATGCTTGTTGACTCCCATCGCAAACTTTGGTCACGAAATACATTCACGACAGCTCCAGACGTAAGCTCTTCATTGTCAAACGAATAATAGATATCCCGAATATCGAGATTGTTTTGATACAAATAGGTACCAATATCTTGATTTCCCAAAACACCATAGGAAGCCCGCAGCTTCAACTGCGACATCCAAGGTAACGCCTCTTGTACAAAGTCTTCGCGGGAAGCTACCCACGCTCCTGAGAACGAAGGGAAGACACCCCAACGATATTCCGGAGATACTTTGGATGTTCCGTCATAGCGCAAGTTCGATTCTATAAAATACTTTTCTTTATAATTATAACCTACGCGTCCAAAAACAGATTGCAAAGCCCATTCAGAAGGTGTAATCACACCGGGCAAGCGCGGATGATTAAAATATAAGGTCTCCCCAGAAGGCAGATAGCCGGTTAAATCATCTAGCTCGGGATAAACGCCCGAAGTCCTCCGTCCTCGCAGGCTCTGGATCCGATAAGAAATCTGTTCGTAACCGGCTAAAGCGGAGAAATTATGGTCACTCCCAAATGTGGTATTGTAATTTAAAACTGAATAAATGGTTGGGGTCAATGATTTCGTATATTGATCGGTTACACCAAGAATATCCGGACCAAAAGTTGAACGCAGGTAATCCCCTGTTTGCGGATCGCGTTCTTGCAATAAATAAGCATCATAGGGTACTTGATGCATTTTGTAAAACTGATCCTCATAATTCACGGCAAATTTTGTCGTCCACACCAAATCTTTAAACGGCGTTACATCAATAAAAGCTTGCGCATTGACATTATAATCTTTCGTAAACTGATTGCCCATCGCATAATACTCTTGTGGGTTACGGTTTCTTCCTTCCTGTTGGTATGCCCTCGACACAATTCTTCCACTGCCATCTGGGAGGAATGGACCATAAAGCGGCCCTGATGCATATATGGCTAAAGCCATGTTCTCCCCTGTAAAAGGCGGTTCTTGTCTGTCCCGATAAGTCGCATTTACAATTGTCCCTACTTTAACGTACTCTGAAAGTTCATTCGTATAATTCAACAAAGCATTATAGCGTTTAAAATCATACCCCTTAATCATTGCTTTCTGGTCGAGATATCCTAGCGACAAATTAAAAGTATTTTTCTCTCCACCACCACTGATGGACAGGTTATGGTTGTGCGTGGTTGCCGGATTGATGTAATAGTCTACCGCATCAAAATTGGGATACTGCTCCCGGTCGGTTGCATTGCGATAAGCGTTGATCCATTCTGGTTCAAAATTAAACTCTATTCCTGAACGTTCTGCAGCTTGATTATACATTTCCATATATTCTGCCGAATTGGTAATAAAGTCCGGCAGTGCCGTAGGCGTATGTCGAGCCACATTCACACGGTAACTTACTTGTGTGGCACCTTTTTTTCCACCTTTCGTAGTTACCAAAATAACGCCGTTTGCAGCTCTGGAACCATATATTGCTGCTGAAGAAGCATCTTTTAAGACGGTTACATTTTCAATATCATCCGGTGACAATGTATTTATCGATCCCGCTACTCCATCGATTAAAACCAATGGTGCCGTACTTCCTCCAAAACTCCCTCGACCACGGATCAATAAATTAGGATTATCGCGCCCTGGTTCACCCGAAGGCTGTGTCACCTGTAAACCCGGAATCCTGCCCTGCAACATATTTGCTGCGTTGGGTACTGGTCGCTCGTTAAGTATTTTTCCGTCAACCGTAGCCAACGATCCCGAAACATTCGAACGGCGCTGCACGCCATAACCAACCACCACGACTTCATCCAGAATAGCATCATCCGTTTCCAATACGACATTTAATACGGTATCTTCTGTAACCCGTATTGTTTTAGAGTCATATCCAATTGACGAAAAAACTACATTGCCGGCAGCCGTCAAGCGAATTGAAAAACGGCCGTTTTGATCTGTAGACGCTTCTGTCCCTCCATAATGAATGGTTGCTCCTGCCACCACTTCACCCTGAGAAGACAGTACCTGTCCACTTACATTAATAAAATCTTGTGTTTGCTGTATGGAGACGTTAGCCATACTAAGCACAGGGATAGCAACGCTCCATGCCGTAGCACATGTTGCATACAAAAGCCATCTTCTTGTTGATGTTACCATAATTAAAAGTTGTTTATAATTTTCACTTCCCTTGCTTTCGAGATGTTAAACGCATTCGAAAACATGATTTATAACATTCAAATATAAATACAATATTTGAATATAAAAATACAGTGTGTAATTTTCCTTCACCGATGTTCATTTTCTGCGCTTAGGAAATAGGTATTTTTTTATATCTTTAACATTATCCGATAATCATACAACAGATCATGTCATCAAACAATGTCGATAAGTACAAAGCGCCAGCTCTTGAGAAAGGGTTAGCCATCATCGAATACCTTGCACTACAGCCCTCGGCCCAATCACAATCGGAAATTGCAATTGGCCTAGAGAAGAGTCCGAATGAGATTTATCGTATGCTTGCTTCTTTAGAAACTAGGGGATATATACAGCGGGATCCTATTTCTTTGAAATATTCTCTCACGCTCAAACTCTACTATTTATCTCATCGGCATTCCTTAGTAGAAAAGCTACGTTCCGCAGCCTTGCAACCGATGAGACAGACTTCTTCTGTCATAGCGCAACCCTGCCATCTATCGGTATTATTCAATGACAAGGTGCTGGTAGTGGCTTATAGTAAAAGTCCTCGCCCAATCGCCGTGATGATTGAGGAAGGCAATTTATACAATATTTTGACCACCGCATCGGGCAAGACTTTGCTTAGCTTTTTGGAAGACAATAGTAGAGAACAGGTATTGCTTCAGGATCCCGGCTATCAAAAATTATCCAAAGGGCAAAAAAGAGATTTTCAAAAAGAACTTGCACATATCAAGAAACAGGGCTACACCGAAATGCCCAGTTCGTATGCGCAAGGTATTATTGACTTTTCCGTACCCATAGGCCACACCTCTTCTGGCATTACGGCCTGCCTTACGGTCTCTAAGCTACTCACACTAGAAGATCAAAACGAGCCTTTACACGAAGAAATTATCCAAAAATTACTCGCCTGCAAAAAAGAAATTGAAGGGAATCTAGGTTTAGCCTCCCTTCCAAAGGTATAATGACGTCGTTTATTTCAGTTGCTCGTATTCTAGAGAAGCTAAGATAAAGGTTCCGATTGCCTTTCCTTCATTTTCAACGACCGTAACATCCTTCCCGGCAAGGTAATAATTGATTGTTCCAGTTCGGGAGGGATCTTTGGCGGGACCCAGTCCTGCCGAGGCACAACCCTTCACAATATCAACTCGGCCTCCTTCTGGATTCTCGCTCAAAAATTCTTTCAGAATTCCCTGATAGGCTTTCTCTGCGACAGAATGGTAGGATTCCTTGTCCAAAATCCCCAATCGGATTCCTTTGAGGTAGGCGTACGTAAAAATACAAGAGGCCGAAGACTCGAGATAATTTGCAGCGTCTCCTATATTATAGACCTCTACTCCCATACGATCTCCTTGACCATCGGCGGTCGTGCTGGCATCATACTGCAACAGTTGATACCAAAGTCCCGATGCACTGTCCTGCCACCGTTTTAATCCTGCAGCTACTTGATTCGTTATCTCTACCATCTCTGCATAAGAGGAATGATCCTTAGGCATAAACTCGAGCACATCCACAAGCGCTGCAAAATACCAGCCCATACCGCGCGCCCAAAACTCCTGACTACAGCCTAAATAGGGAGCTTGCTGATTCGCCCAAAAAGAGTTGGAATCAGCCGGAGTTGCAGACCAAGCGTGGTAGTTCAGCTGCTTATCCGCATTGTAAGTTTTCTGATGAATGGTGGTAAATTGCCGCGTAATATCATCCCAGCTCTCCTTATAAATTGCGGTGTCCGTTACGCCAAACGTAGTTTCCCATTGCGCATAGATTGGCGAGCCCATGTATAGACCATCCAGCCACATCTGATTAGGATATATGGCTTTATGAAAGAATCCTCCTGCACCTGGCAAGTTCTCTGCAATCCGGGAATGATTGTATTTCAATGTATTTCGGATCAAGTCCACCGCATTTCGATATCGTTGTGCGTCTTTGGTATTTCCTTTTCGCAATTCTTCCTCGTATAGTGTAAAATAGATACGCCCAGCCGGAAGGTCATCAATATTGCTAGGACGTAGCGCCGATCCTCCTTTGCTGTTGAGAATCATACTCCCATCTTCATTCAAGTTCAAATCAGCAAAAGCTTTTACGGATTGGTAATATTCTTCTTTCTCCGGATACTGCTTCCATGTTTCCAACACAGCCCCGGCTACGAGTCCGGACACGTAGTCCCAACCTGTAGAATCCAGCTTTGATTGATAATGCCTATTGCAATAAAAATCGCCCAGGCCATGCGATTCAACCATCTTTTGTGACCATATTACGGTATCGTTATCCCGTTGTTCTGTACAAGCCATCAATAGAAAGGGCAATACAGTCAATATTAAATATTTCTTCATTTTATTTCTCTTATCAAATCTCTCACTAAAATACAATAATTAGCCAGACATCACCTAAAGGTGACATACAACAGCAGCATAACAACAAACAAGGCTCCCCAAGCCCATCTTACACGTTTGGTGGGCTTCTCTATCTGAAAACGAAACGCCATTTCATTTTCTTTTTCATAGGCAGATTTAGGCACGACCAAGGATAGGATTATGCCCAATATCAACAAGGCTAAAAACAAATAAAAAGAAAGCATGAGGTAGTGCGGCCAAAAAGCATACACATCTTTTGGGAAAACCCATAAATAACATACGCCTGTTCCAAGACTCAATACTGCACCGAAAGTTAACAGTGTATTAACCGCTGCCTTATTCGTACGTTTCCACAAGACAGCCATCAAAAAGATAACGGCAAGCGGTGGCGCTATAAAGCCTAAAATTGACTGAAATACATCAAAGAGGTTTAAACCTTTTATCTGATCAATAGCAATAGCCACCAACACGGAAATCAAACAACCTACAATAATTGTATAACGTCCAATCTGTGTTACTTTGCGGCTGTCTGCTTGGGGATTGATATGCTTCAGATAGATATCCATGGTGTAAACCGTACTGAGCGAATTGAGTGATGAGCCGATCGTACCCACTAGTACCGCAATTAATACGACAATAACTAACCCATTTAAGCCTGTCGGGAAGAGGTTAGTAACCATCGTCATGTAGGCCAGCGATGGATCATCCAGTCCCGGGAACAGGATATAGCAAATAATACCTGTTAGGATAAAAAGCGGTAAAGAAAGGATCTTTAACCATGCGATAAAATTTACGCCCAGTTGTCCCTGTTCTAAGTTTTTTGCGCCTAAAACAGACTGTACCATTGCCTGATCTGTACAGAAAAATGCAATGGCTGCGACCGGATAGCCCAGCGCGATGGCATACCAAGGATAATCCGGATCATCAGCCGGTTTAATCAAGGACCAATATCCATCCGGGGTGCTATCCAGCAACGTCTGGATTCCACCTATCTTTGACAGCCCCAAAAATGTCAGCAATGCGGAAACAGCTATCAAGAGAATCATCTGGAAAATGTTAATCTTCGCCACCGTCCGCAATCCTCCGGTATAAGCAAACAGGCCCGCCAAGGCGACAAGTACAATAACCGATTGCCACATAGGAATACCCAATATTTGTCGTACCAGAAAACCTCCTGCAAACAGCCCTAAAGATAACCAAGAGATCATCATCTTAACCAGCGAGTACCACGCTAAAATCGTTTGCGTGTCCGACCCATATCGCTTCCCCATAAATTCGGGAAGTGTACGCACCCCAGAAGACAGATAGCGAGGGGCAAAAACGACAGCTAGCAAAAAGAGGTATACAAACGCATACCAATCAAAATTCACAGCAACAATACCGGTAGTATAACCAACGGTCGCAAAAGCCAACAGCATGGAGGGACCGACATTCGTTGCCCACATATTAAAACCAATACTATACCAACTCAGTGATTTTCCAGCGAGGAAATGCTCAGCTCCTTCGGCTTTCTTTCGGGAAGAAACAAGACCTATGACAATTAAGGCTATGAGGTATACGACTACGATAGCATAATCGTATATCGTCAATTTGTCTAACAGGTTGTTCATGTTTCTTATTACAAGTTAACACTATATTTTGTCAATAAATCATGTGGACGGACAGGTTTGCCGGTCGCTAGCGACTCATCCATTGCCTGCAATAATGCAATGGTTCCGATTCCCTCTTTCATATCGGGGAATGCTGGTGTATTTTCCCGAATGGCTTTCGCAAAGTGCTCCAAATAATTCTGATACTCGCCCGCGTGATGACTTTTACCTTCAAAACGAAAATAATGTTTTAGTTTATGCTCCCAGGTCAGCATTCTTTCCTCGCCCGTACGATCGGTGATCGCATAGCGCAAATCCATATAATCTGCCTGGCTACATCCTTCTGTGCCTCGGAGAATACAGCTCATCTCACTATCACGCGTAACGGGTTGCACGGGTCCGGTATAGGCACCACTCACACGCGCCACCCGACCATCTTCTGCTTTCAATATAAAATGCATCGTATCGGCATTTTGCAGGCCGCCTTTACGACCGTTTGCGCTAAGCATCCCATATCCCATCACTTCTTCGATATTAGGCAGGTACCAACGGATAAAATCAACAGGATGACTCAATCCACCGTACAACCATTTAAATGAGGACTGTAGAGACCAAGGCTTTTCTAAGAACCAACGATGATCGGCATGGTAGTATCCTTCAATCGTAATCAAGTCTCCTATCAATCCTTCCTCAAAATCTACTCGCTGTTTTTTCATGGGTTCGAAAAAGCGTGAACTCTGTCCCACGAAAACACGCTTTCCGGTTCGCTCGGCCAAGCTTAACAATTCGTTGGCGTCTGCCAGATTATCGATAAAAGGTTTTGTACATATCACATGTTTATCATGCTCCAAGGCCTGCTTGATATGTGTGGCATGCAGGTGATCTGGTGTGTAAATAGCAATAGCTTCAATAGAGGGATTCTCCAAAAGATCTTCGTAACGTTGCGTATATGCCTGGAAATCGAATTCTTTCATACGCTTACGCCCTAATTCTTCATTCAGATCACAAATTTGCACTAATTCAATATGTTCGCTTTGTAAAGCGCCTGACATGGTACTTCTGCCTTCACCAAGCCCCAAAATACCTAATCTTAATTTCTCCATTTATATGTTATCTCTTATAAAAAATCCACGTTTCATTTGTTACGGTACCTGGAATACCTTCCTGATAGGTACCCATCAACTGGTTCCATTGCTCTACTTTCGGGTTATCTTTGGTCGTTAATGCATCGATCGCTGTAAAGTCCTTTCCTTTGGGAAAAGAAATGTATAGTAACAATTGCCGGCCATTCCGATATAGTAGCACTTCCTGAAATCTAGCATGGCAAAAGCCAGCAGCGACCTCCGGCCATTCTTCAAATTGCTTTTCATGATACCGGAAGTACTCCTGTTGTTTCGCTTCATCGTCCACCAGCTGGGCTGTTAATAGCACGAAATCAACATCGTCTACCTTCTTCGTGACATCACAATGTTGCTGATCGAAGGTATAAAAAACATCATTGAACATCTTGACAACAACCGTTGGAAAACTGGCGAGCATCGCACTCGTCAATTTCTTCCCACGCTCATCATCCGTCATTAACAACATATAATCGCCCCATTGATATACCTGTGGTTGTTCTATTCCCTGTCCTTCGGCAAATGCTACAAAAGCATCTTTCGATAGTGATTGTTGCGGATTATATACTTGTACAAATACGGGCTTCGTAAAAGGCACATGCTGGTTAAAAGTATATCCCTCCCCAACCGGTTTTTTCCATTGTAGCAGATCGTGAAATGGTTCTTCTAAGCCGGCATTCAGCGCCTCCTTATCTGTTTCCGGGCCATTATTTTTCCAAACGACACCAGGGCCATTTGCATTTTTTAATATTTTATTTTCGGGGAACCAATTATGGGAGACGTCCATATAGGCTGATCCTTCATCCGTGTATAAATAAAACCAATGATCCGGAATATGTGCGTAAGGCGATAC
The DNA here is from genome assembly GCF_004208525.1 of Sphingobacterium corticibacterium. Classification (GTDB taxonomy): domain Bacteria; phylum Bacteroidota; class Bacteroidia; order Sphingobacteriales; family Sphingobacteriaceae; genus Sphingobacterium; species Sphingobacterium corticibacterium. The sequence continues at coordinate 835,910 of NZ_SGIT01000002.1, forward strand.
ATAGATACTATCGATCTCATTCCATCGAATCTTTGTACCTGGCTGCGCCGATAATGTATATACTCCTGCTACATCATACATGAACTTACCATAGCGTGTGATTCTATTCCTCTCCACGGTATTATTTTTCATGCTGTTAACCGTTGGCGTCCAACCCCAACCTAGGCTGATTCCCGAATACGCTATGTCGCTGATATCATTATGGGAAATATCTACACCTTGCACAAAGCCCGCACCTATTCCCACAGCTCCCCAATCTTCGTTCGCGGTATTATGGATAAGATTGTTACGAACAACAACTTCTCTTGATAGCACTCTTGCATCTTTGGGATTATACGGCAGATGCGCTTCGACTTGATCGTCGGAAAAAGTACCAATTAATACCGCATTACCACCGATATCATGAAATATATTTCCCTCCAGACGATCGCGATAATTGCCTGCGCAAAAATCAAAACCTGTGGCTGCGAGATGACTAAACGTACAGTGTTCGAAATGTACATGCTGTGTATTTTTAAGTACAACAGCGCTGGTAGGGCGACCTACCCAAGCTTGATTTTCCAAACCTTTCTTATCAGGCGTACCCGGTTTATCTAATTTGTAGGCTTCGTGGAAATACATACCTGCCTGTAGGGCAACATGACCATGCGTATTGGGTCTAAACCATGCCGTATGCTCGAAAGACAAGCCTTCTACCTGCACATGTGCTACGGGGTCTTCGAAGGTTCCATCTATCGCTAGAATAGTTTCTAAATAAGGAAATATAACATCCGCATGCACCAGGTCCTCTCCCTCACGCTTATAATAATAGACTTTCCCCTCATCTTCGTCCAAAAACCACTCGCCTGGTGTATCCAAGAACTGTAAGGCGTTGACCAAACGAAAGGCTGAATTTCCCGACTCTTTCGACAGCCAGGGTTTAGGCCAAGGGTGTTCACTCTGTATCTTGCTCTCTGGCTGGTAGAAATATACCTCGATACTATCCTTATGCACCACGGCATCTTTCACACGCAATTGGGCAATCGCCCACCATTGATGGATGAAAAACTCCATGCCCTCCACAAACTTGAAGTCTTTAAACACATTCGGGATAATGGCCGTTTGCTTTTCAAAGTTCCAATTTAATATCCGGGGAAGCTCCATATCACCGTGGCTTTCGGCACGGATAGCTTTGCTATTGTTTACCCATAATTGGCGGAAGTTAACGCGTTTTCCACCCACTTTAGGCGCATCAGCCACATAAATATGTTTTCCATGTTTCTTCCACCCTCCGATCGATCTCCCGCCCGAGAAAACAACCTTTCCGTCAAGCGGGCGTATCCTCGTAGGACTTGCTGCCGTACCGGTATCTTCCGGACGGAGCCGAATCGTTTGCTCGGGGAAATAAATACCTGGTTTAACCCAGATATTAATTCCTTCCGAAATACTAGGATCGTTCAGTCGACGAAGCTCCCTTGCATGGCGGATCGCGTCTTCCAAAGAGCTATAGGGATTCTCTATCGAACCATCGCTACGGATATTTCCGTCATTTTTTCCAACATAGATATCTGCAGCGCTGACCGAAACCGCCACGCAGAGCATACCTATCAACCAAACGATCTTCTTACTAATCTTCATGTTTTATTTTAATATCCGTCATTTTGACCAAACTCTTGCGGATTGGTGATCACATCTAAAAACTGTTGCGGAATAGGTCTATTTACGTGATACGGTTGCATCGTCGTAATATCCTTATTATACGCCTGGACATAACTGTATAATTTACCTGTACGCTTTAAGTCAAACCACCTGATATGCTCGCCACATAGTTCCCGACCACGCTCTTCCAAGATAAAATCGATATCCAGATCACTTTCGGTTATTAACATATCGCTTTCCTTGCCCGGTAAGGCAGCTCTTTCTCGCAATACGTTCATTAAATCCTTCGCCAGCGTTTTATTACCCCCTCCCATCATGGTCTCGGCCTCAGCCGCAATAAGATACATCTCTGCCAGCCGCATGACGATAACGTCCTTAGAGCCTACTTGTGAACCCGCTTCCGGTAAATCTGGATCATCGTACTTCATCAATGCCGGAAAGTGTACATTAAATCGTGCATTTGTTGATACTCGTTCTCCATTATAGGTATCGTCGATGTCCACTAAGGCATAGGGAAGGTCTCTTTTTTCTTCTGTTATTTTTTTCTTGGTGAATAAAAGTGCTAAATCGCCTCTGTTTAAAGTTGTTCCCGCCATACTTGCCGGTTTTTGAAAAGCGGCTAAATCATCTTCCGTCCAAGTATAGCTATTGACATTCAGATAATATTCCTCTCTAAACCAATCGCTATAGCGTCTATCCACCTCCTCATCATAAAGTTCCAACAAGTGGCGAGTCGGCATGAAACACATACTGGATTGCGAATTGCGGTCAGCACCGTAATACAGGTCGCGTACCATACCCGCTTTTTCGGAATATTTCGCTTTAAACCAAATATGCAATCGGTTAGGGTTATTGGGTTGCGGATTGAGCGAATTGATGGTCGAATGTGTAATAAAAAACATAGCTTCTTTATTATTTTTATTATTCGCAGGACGAAAAACTTCTTCCGGCGTATCATAAAGACTCACTTGCAATTCCGCTTGGTTGTTGATCACATATTGAGCCGCGTCTGAAGCCATCTTATAATATCTATCTTTCTCCGATGTCGACGACTCATAGGCAACCCTAGTTAGCGCTACTCGGGCTTTCAGTCCATAAGCTGCCTTTTTAGTTGCACGCCCCTGATCTGTTGCCGGGATCGGCTGCACGGGTAAGTTCGCTATTGCGACATCCAAATCACTCAACATCAAATCATAAAATGCGGTGGCAGGAGAACGTTGAGCGGTAAGAACCACCGTCTTCGTCTCTTCTGTACGCAGATCTATATCACCATACTGCTCGACCAGATGCCAATAGGCATAAGCCCGTAAAAAAGATAACTCTCCGATGCGTGCATTCTTCTCCTCTTCATTTGTAAAGGATACATCGGCAATACGCTCTAGGCCTGCGTTACAATAATTGACAATTTCATAAAACCTATTCCAGGTGTTCCGTATTTGTCCCGTAGTGGCGACCAATTCTTCATATTTGGTCATCTGTCTACCGTAGCCCGTATTGGCGATATTAATCCAAAGATCCGTTCCACCTTCAGTCAACATCAAAATATCTTCTCGGCCATAAAATTGTGAACCGAAGTATACATACGCCGAATTAACGAGCGCATTGATTCCATTTTCCGTTGAAAAAACCACCTCTGATGTCGTTCCACCTGGATTATATTCATCCAGCGTACATGCTGCTAATGTACCCGCTAAACCTATTCCTATTAAATATTTATATAAACGTTTCATGATAAATTCCTCCTTATAAATCTAGATTGATACCAAACACAAATTGACGCAACAATGGGCTCTTCGCCGAACCACCTCGTTCCGCATCGTAATTTTGCACAAAATCACTTTTTGCCCAAGAGAACAGGTTATTCCCACTCAAATAAAGCCTCGCACCATTTAATCCTGCCCGATCTGTAAAAGTTTTTGGTAAGCGATAACCTACCGTAACCGTTTTCAATTTAATGTACGAACCATCTACATAATTATAAGATTGGTAGCCGAGGTAGTTGTAGAAGTTGGTCATGCCTGGCCGAGGGAAATCATTTGATGGATTTTCCTCCGTCCAATAATCTAAATAAGCCGGATGGTTTCCTCTCCCTTGCGGATCGTAAGAAGCCGTAAAATCATACTCCATCATCTGTCCCCAACGGGCGATGGTATATATATTAATATCGAAGTTTTTATAGGAAAAATTATTATTAAAACCTAGCGTCCAACGAGGTGAAGTCGTTCCGATGTAGGTAACGTCGTTCAAGTCGTCGATAACGTTATCTCCATTAAGATCGGCGAGCTTAATTTCTCCCGGTTGGAACGGTTGTGTTTTAGCAGCATCTTTAAAATAAGTGGCGGCTTCGGCGGCTTCATCAGCTTGCCAGATGCCCAGCCGCTTGAAGGTATAGAAAGACTGCAGCGGTCTACCGATCAACAGACTTTCTGTTTCACGGGTCGTGGCACCGATAATATCTCTGCCATCAATTAAGTCTAGGATTTCCTCCTTGTTGGCACCAAAAGTGAAGTCGCTGCTCCATTTGAATGCCTTATCAATATTTTTGGTATTTAGAACCACTTCCACCCCACGATTTCGGGAACTTCCGATATTCTGGTAAATCTGAAAAGGCGTATTATTACCGGATCCCATAGATGTTGGCAATGTTCTGGGCAGTAATATATCCGTCGTTTTCGTATCATATAGATCCACGACTAGATTAATCCGATTCGCAAATAAGCGAAGGTCTGCTCCAAGGTTCCACGATGCCGATCGCTCCCATCCCAAATCTCGGTTTCCGATCAAGGTATTATAGGCATAATACGTAAAGCCTTGATCTTGGAAACCGGCGTTAGAGTAAGAGGTTAACCCCGACTGCGTGCCATAGGGACTGATACCGGAATTACCTGTTTGTCCGTAACTTAAGCGGATTTTGAAATCATCTACTTGTGGTAAGTTGAACCAGCTTTCGTCACTCATGCGCCACGCAGCTGCCACGGAGGGAAACATCGCCCACTTATTGTCAACAGAAAGGCGAGAAGCTCCATCCCAACGATTAGATACGGTCAATAAATATTTACCTTGATACGAGTAGTTGGCACGGAAGGCGTATGACATCGTCTGGTTTTGTATATAATTCGAACGAATGATATAAGAATCTTTATCATTAGCCCCTATATTATGCCATAATTGCTCTGGCACAAGTTGACCTGTTCCTTCCATGTAAGAAGAATTAAATTTCGACTGTGTCCAAGAGGATAGTGCGGTCAGCGCAAAGTTATGTTGTCCTGCATCAAAATTGTAGTTGATGATATTATCCCAAGAGAGAAACGACTTATTCCTGTTGAGGATGGACGCTAAAGAGTTCGGGAACTCACCAGCCCGATCGATAGAATTTTCACTCTCAAAATCATTATTCTTATCATAGAATAAATTAACACCTAAATTAGAACGGAAGGAGAACCCTTTAAAAGGCTTAATCTCTGCAAATCCATTGGTGATCAGATTTGTATTTGCTATGCGATGTTGAGCCGTATAAGGTGTAGCTTCATCAGCCAAGGGGCTCACTTTTCCTTCGCGACCCAATGGCCATAAGATAACATTTCCTTCGTCATCATAGGGCAGTCCTAATGGTACATTGGTCGCGGCTCGCCAAAGGACGTTATCCGCGCGATTACGGCCATCGTAGTGCGTTACTTGACTGGACGTCCCTACTTTCACAAAACTTCCAATATTCTGATCCACATTCAAACGTAGATTAAATTTATCTAAAGCATCATCTTTAAAGGATCCCAATTCCCGATAATATCCACCGGACAATAAAGCGGTTGTATTATCTGTTCCGCCACTAATGGACAATTGGTGGTTTTGTACGACACCATTTTTAAAGACTTCATCTTTCCAGTTGACCCATTGATTGCTTTGCAGGGCAGTCCATTCACCAACCGTAAACAACGTCTGGTCATCCGCAGGAGTCGACCATTGTCCTGCCGCTTTAGCTGCTTCGCGTCGTAGTTGTACGTAGTCATCGCCCATACGCATCTCCGGATATTGCGCCCAGCCATTTACACCAATATAGGTATTAAAGTTAATCTTGGGCGCACCGGTTTTTCCTCTTTTTGTCGTGACAATAATAACACCGTTTGCACCCTGCGAACCATAAATTGCCGTAGAAGATGCATCTTTCAGCACTTCAATTGATTCGATATCTTGGGGGTGGATGTCGCTGATATTTCCCCCCTGCATACCATCAATAATCACTAGCGGATTGTTAGCAATAGCATTTCCATATTCATCTTCGGCTGTAGACAAGGATCTTTTTCCACGGATATTCATGTTCACACCGGAAGTGGCACTTCCTGAACTGCGGGTAATATCCAATCCAGGTACTTGTCCCTGAATCGCTTCTAACGGATTGTGCGCCGGGGAACGAACGATATCTTCCGATTTAACGGAAGTCACGGATCCCGTGAGATCACGCTTTCGAACTGTTCCGTAACCAATAACCACGACCTCATCTAATTGCTGGTCATCTACGGTCAAAGAAACCCTAACATCGTCATCAGCTTTTACGGCTAATGGATGATCCAAGTAGCCTACAGCAGTGAACACTAGTGTTCCGGTCGATCCAACAAGACGAATGGAGAACGTTCCGTCATTCGCAGTCAATGTACTTACGGTAGAGTTTTCCAAAGACACCGTAACGCCTTCTAACGGTTTTCCGTTCTCGTCAGATACAAGCCCTTTTACACTGTATTCTGGTTGCGCCGCTGCAAAGGCTTGCTGAACCGGCAGCATGATGATACACCATAGCATCACGAGCGACATGTAGATTGGTCTATCGAACAATCTACATATAATGGGAGTAAAATGTAGGTTTTTCATGAAATTTTGGGTTAGCGTTTTTAACCTATTATTGTTTATTATTTAATTGTTACCTCTTTTTCGAACGTGTCTGTTTTTATTAGAATTTTTCCCACGTTGCTTATATTTTCTTTTTTTATGATGCCGACGCCCAGCCCTTTATAGGTATTCCGTTTTGGGCTGCGCAATGAATTTAGATCAGCCTGATAACCGTTATCCGTCCCTATAACGGCTATATTCTCTTGTGGGATAAACGACAATTCCATATCGTTATCCGGCACAACGGTTCCATGTTCATCGACCAAAGAAACCGTGAGAAAATAAAGATCGGTCGTGCCATCTACCGCATAACGGTCGTGCGCGATGTCAACGATCACATCAACGGGTTTACCGGCTGTTTTCTTCACGACTTCCTGCACCCCTTTGCCATCCTTTATTTTTACCGCTTTCAGTTCCCCTGCTTCAAAGGGTACTTTCCATGCCGCATGCAATTGATCATCGGTTTTAGACTGGCGTCCAAGGCTACGGCCGTTTAAGAATAGTTCCACTTCGTTGGCATTGTTAAAGTAACACCATACATCTACAAGATCGCCTTCCTTCCAGTTCCAATGCGGTAAAAGGTGCAACACTTCTGTATCTGTCCACTCCGATTGATACATATAGTACACATCTTTCGGCAGTCCCGCCAAGTCTACAATACCATAATAGGAACTACGTGCAGGGTATGGGTAAGGTACCGGCTCTCCCAAATAATCGAAGCCCGTCCACACGAAAATACCGCCCAAGAAATCTCGTTTCTTCACTTCTAACCAAGCACGTTCGTGGCTGGTACCCCAATATGCTGCCACATTGTCGTAGGCCGAAACCGTAAAATCGGTATTGCCATTCGTTACAAATTTATCTTTAGAAGAGGCCGGCCACAATTGAACCGTATCCTGCAGCGGATCATACACTCCTCTGGTTTGTAGTGCCGAAGTAGTCTCCGACGCGATCAATGGAACGCCCTTAAATTCCGTGGGCAATTTATCGTAATCAAAATATTTGTAGTTGAACCCCAGTACATCCAAAGCCTGGGCTTGTGCAATAAAGTTTTTGTCATAGTTCGTTTCTGTCAGCGCCGCCGTAACGGGTCGGGTTGGATCCAATTTCTTCACCACTTCCGACATATTTTTGGTAAAGGCAATACCCGTATCGTCAAATTGCTCGCGGATTTCATTTCCTATACTCCACATAAACACCGAAGGATGGTTGCGATCCCGTTTGACAAAACGAACAAGGTCATCGATATAGTGCTCCTTAAAATCGATATGGTAATCAAATTTATTCTTGCGCTTTGCCCACATATCATACGCCTCGTTTTGTACGAGGAAGCCTAACTCGTCACATAAATCTAGGAATTCTTCTGCAGGTGGATTATGAGCCGTCCGAATCGCGTTCACGCCCATATCTTTCATGATCAATAGCTGCCTTTTAGCTGCTGATTTGTTGAATACAGCTCCTAGTGCGCCTAGATCGTGGTGTAAACAGACACCGAGTAGCTTATAGGACTCCCCATTTAAAGAGAACCCCTTCTCTTCATCGAAATGAAAGTGGCGGAAGCCCACCTGATACGTCAATTCATCACGTACATGATCGCTATTATCCAATAAGCTAATGCTCAAATCGTACAAGGTCGGGCTCTCAGGTGACCAAAGGGCAACACGGCCTAATGATAACTCCTGATCGAACTGGCTATCTGAAAAAGCTAAGGTCTGCTCTGCTATGAGTTTTTTATTTTTATCCTGTAATTTTAAGTGCAATTTGCCGGACTTACCTGGCATGGTTTGATTAAGCACTGTCTGCACACGCAGCGTACTTTTGTCGGCTGATACCTCAGGCGTCGTGATAAAGGTTTCTGCGCGTAGCAGGTGAATCGGCGAACGCTTTTCCAATCGGACATCCCTGTAAATACCTGAACCGGTATACCAACGAGAGTTAGGCTGCAAACTGTTGTCTACGCGTACGGCAATGACATTCTCTTCGTTTCCATAATGTAAATGGGGTGTTAGGTCATGCTCAAAAGAGAGGTATCCGTTTATATGCTTACCTAAATACTTTCCATTAATCCAAACTTCCGCATAGCGGTACACTCCACCAAAGTGCAGCGTATACTGGTTTCCTTTATCCTTTTCTGCTAATGAAAAGGTTTTTCTATACCAACCCACTCCTCCCGGAAGTGATCCTCCAGCATTTCCGGCAGGGTGCTCTTCACCGAAATCGAAACCAATGCTCCAATCGTGCGGCAACGTAATCTTTTTCCAGTTTGCCGCAGAAAATTCTGCTCGACGATACTGCAAATCATCTGCTAACGTAAAAGACCAACCTCCGTTAAAATCAATCGCTTCCCTTGGCTGTGCTATGCCGGAAAGAGCCGTAACGAACAAAACTAGAAAGGATACAAACTTATTAAACATGACGATGATGATGAGATTTTACTTATTCCGATTTAAACTTTACTTTACTTTTCCCTTTATCTTGTGAGGTAGCCAAGGCTATGCCCCTATTTCCGTTCTTATCAACCGCACAATAATAGTGGTAAACAGTCCCTTTATGCTTGATGACAAAAGATTTATGCGCATACTGATTATCGAAGTCTTCCGTAGATTCGATCAGATTGTCGCCCTGCCAATCCGTCCAATGGATTAAGTCTTTAGAAGCAGCAAACCTGTTGAATGCCCCCTCCCGATCCTTCCAGAACGCACCGAAATAAAACATGACCCACGTATTATTGATCCGCTGAATCATCGGGTCGCCCGTAATCCCGACGGGGTGATGCACCACAGGATCATTTAAATAACGTTTCCAGTTTTGCATATCATCCGACACGGCCATACCAATCCGTTCGTACCAGCGTGTTGGCTTATTATTTTCCAGGGAGTCGCCCACCGCATTATAATACATAATAAAGCGGTGCCCGGTATTTCTTTTCTTGTCTTCTACCACATAGCTTTTAAACAGCTTATGCCGGTTCTCCCACCAACGCACATCTACATCCTCGCTCGTTAGCACAGGGTTGTCCAATCGCTGCCATTCCATGGGCTTAGACGGCTTTTCGGCGGTATAAGCCATGCCGATTGCCAAGGGTTCTGGTTCATATCCCACCGATGCTCCCCCAAAATAAGACATCCAATACTTTCCATGATAGGTATGGAGCTTATAACTCCCTCCCCATTTGGTGTCTATTAAGGCATTGTATCCGGCACGTTGTTTACTGTCCCACTTATCACTCTCTTCTTTTGACATTTGCTTACCTAAAGTCGTCCAGTTCAAAAGATCTGTACTTTCGGCTAACCAGGTCTCATACCCTTCCCCATCAAAAACAAGATAACTCATGTACCATTTCTTTCCGATGCGATATATACTTGGGCAGTCCATCAAATCCCCCTTTTTATCCGGTGTTAATACCAACCCATATTTATAGGGAGTTTTTACTTCGTGATAGATCCGTTCCATTTCTGCTTCAGAAATCGTTGCAGGTTGTGCCATGCCTATCTTTCCGACCCACAGTAAACACAGCAATAGCCCTATTTTTTTCATTATCCTATTATTTAATATTATATATGCCTGAACCCAACTGAATTTCCATACCCGCATCTGTTAACCGATGTTCATACGCCGCCAAACGCTCTCCATTGATTTGATAGCCTGAAGATGCCGGTAGCACCAATGTACACTTACTGTTCACCGGAATTTCAACGTGAAAACCAACTTCTTGCTGTTCGAATTTCACCTCCCCGTAAGGGCTTTCGTAAGTTACCGCTCTTTGTTTCACGATGTCCTGTAATTTAGGGGCTATGCGTATATGCTTATAAGCAATAGATCCTTCTTCTTGTCCCAGACCACCTAACCTTGTGTGGAACCATTCCATAAGATGCCCTAACATAAAGTGATTATTCGAAACAGTCGGTAAAGCAGCCCAAGATTCGGTCAGTGCCGTAGCTCCTTGCCGTATCTGATAGCCATACCCCGGTCGCGTATCGTCCTTATGCATGGCATAGATCAAATCATCACGTCCTGCCTGTTGTAGTGCCTGTAAGAGATAACGATGCCCGATATCTCCCGCCGTAAAGCTCGTATCTCTATCCACAATATCCTTGATCAGGTTCGCCAATACTTTGTCCTTGTTTGCTTCGTCAACCAGCCCCATATATAACGGCATAGCTAACGCCGTTTGACTTCCAGAGCCATATATACCGGTATGCTCGTCGTAGAAGGTATCATTGAAGGCCTGATATACTTCCTGCTGCAGCGAATCGGCATAAGCTTTGTAATTACTGTCTTCCAACAAATCCGCAATTTGACTCATCTTCTTCAGGTTATAATAGTATATCGCCGTTGCAGTAATGCCAGGAGTCGTTAACTGGGAAAAACCCGGGCGCTCCGGCCCCAAATCGTACCAATCACCCAGTCCGTGGTAAAGTACGTTGTCTTTTGCTTTTCCTTGGAGATAATGTATATACTTTTTCATCATCGCATAGTTATCGACTAAAAGTGCTTTATTGCCGTACCATTGGTAGGCGTACCAAGCCAGCAAAATCGAACTCGATCCCCATTCCGGAGAATCACGAAAAACGTCGCCGCCCCAATCAAAATGTACATATTCTGGTGCAATCTCTGGCACCAAGCCTTCTTCCGTTTGAGATTGCCGCATATCACTAAGTGATTTGGCAAACAAGCGCTCCACATCAAAATTGTATTGAACAGAAGGCCCCATGAGATGCAGTTGCTCCAGCCATCCCAGTTTTTCCCGGTGCGGACAATCGGTGAATACACTCACCATATTGCTCTTTATACCCCAGTTAATCAGCGTGTGTATTTGGTTAAATAGCGTATCCGAGGATTGAAAACTGCCGATCTGGCGGGCGCCGTTACGGATGTGCTCGGCCGTGATTTTCTGTATTTCGATATCTTGCTCCCCAGCAGGCATGGAGCGTACTTCGGCGTAACGAAAGCCATAATAGGTAAATCGTGGACGCCAGCTTACTTCTCCATCTTGTGCAAAAATATATTGGTAATAGTACGGACTACCGGAATGCTTTTGGTTTGCTCGACCTTTATCCGTAAGCAGTTCTGCCGGATAGATCCGGACGGTATCTCCTCGGTGGCCTTTCATCGTAATATGCACAATACCGGATGCATTCTGACCAAAATCGTACACATCTGTATTTTCGTCCACATTTTTTACCGATTTTGAAGCAAAGCGTTCCATGATCCGAACCGGCTCGGCCTCCTGCACACGCAGTGCGGGGCCATCGACTACCAAAGCGTTATTCCATGCTGTATCGTCGAAATCTGGTGTACTCCAGGATGTAGGCAAAACCTGTTCGTCATAGTCTTCTCCCCCGTACATACTTGAAAATGTAATGGGCGATCGATGTACTTTCCAGCTCTCATCGCTCACAATCGTTTCCTGCGTACCATCAGCATAGCTGTTCACGACTTTCATTTTCATTTTCGGTAGTCCGAAAGCTACTTTATGTTTCTGAAATCTTCCACTAATTGGTGGGATATAATAGAACCCATTTCCGAGCATGACACCGATCGTATTCTTCCCGGCATGCCAATGTTCCGTCAGATCGTAAACGACATAGTACGCTTCTTTATCATATTTGGTCCAGCCGGGTTGCAACACAGCATTGTCTACAGGCTGACCATTGACCAAGAGTTCATAATGTCCAAGCCCCGATATATAAGCTATAGAGGACACCATTTTTTTATCCAGTTCTATATTCTTTCGGAATACGGGTAGCTCATAATTTTTATCGATGCGGAGTTTGCTAGAGCTTAATGGTAAGGGGTTCACTAGCGAATCCGGCAACTTCTCTTTCGTAATCCATTGGGCTCCATCCCAGTCGGTTTCGGTGAGTAGACCGGTATGAAAACTTTGTACAATACTCTCCGCAACATTTCCGTGATTATCTTTTACTGCAATACGAGCATAATAGGTGGTTCCTGCCAAAAGGTCCTGCCCTTCATAGCGATTGTATAGCGATTGATCTGTCGACACCCAGTTCGAATCCCAAGAGATGTCTTGTTGCTTTGAAAAATTTGCATTTGTGCTAACGGTAATCCTATATGCTGTCTGCACGACATTGTAACCATTACTCCCCAGCTTCCAGCTAAATGAGGGCGTTAAAGTATTCGTCCCCATTGGTTTTTTCCGTCCTTCAATTAACACCTGCTCAACACGTAATTTATTTGACGCGGAACAACTAGATACGCCTATAAAAATAACGGTGATAAATAGGTAAAAAAATATGCTTTGATAAATTTTAAGAGCCTTCATCCTGTATAAAATTTTCATTTATTTATATCATCTTATCACGCTTTCCGAATATGGAGAAAATAAATGTCAGTTTCTGGTGAAGCTATCAAAACGTCCCTAAACTGCCGTCCTGTAGTGTCCTGCTTTAAGACCTTTCGGTTCCACTTTCCATCCGTAAAAAATAACCTACATCGCCTACCTGTCCTCCTTTAAAATTGATCGTCATACCGTCAATATGCGCCTTTTGAGCATGTATGCGACAAAGCGGTGCTCCGGGTACCACCGGAGCCACCATTTCGACAGCGTCAATACCGAAATGGCGTGCAAACAGACTTGACGTATCTCCTCCCGCTACCACGAGCCGTTCTAGTGCAAACGACTGCGCCACAAGGTCTGCGATCTGCGCCAGCAGCTTTCCATATAAAGCAGCCGTGAAAGCGTTGATTCCCTGCGCGTTCAAACCGCGTTGCTCCAAGACATGACGCGTCTTACCCATGCGCGGATCGTCAGGACCAATACTGGTGTGGACAACCACACTTTTCCCTTCCCACAAATATTGCAGTACTTCCGCAGTCACCGCAGCCAGGTTGTACTGATCTGGATTTGCGGCTAAAGCTTCGCCGTCAATAGCCACTCCTTCAAATCCATTTTCTATAGCGTGATCAATCTGCTTTCCAGTCACGACCGATCCGCTTCCGGAGAGTACTAACAAGGGCTTCGTCGGTTTAAGCGAAGGCCATTCCGTTCGAGGCGACAAAACACCGGTCTTTTTCCATGCCGCGCATAATGCTTTTGATACAGCCGACGAGCCTACGGAAAAAAGTGGCTGATGTTGGGCAGAAAGACCATCCAATACCTCACCTATTCGCACTAAATGCTGTTCGGTTAGGACATCAAACAGAAGAACCTCTGCCTGTTCTCCCACAATCTCGCGCAACATATCTGTAGCCGTTAAGCGATCCAACTGCGTGACATCTATCAAGCCAATTTTTTTATGCGTTTGCTGCGCTAAATGGCGTCGAAGATCACTTTCCTTAGCCGGAGTAACCGGATGCTTCGCCATACTGGGATGCCGGTCTAACCGGAATACTTCCCCTTCAGAACCGGTGCCCATCCGGGCAAATAGATTTCCGAACGCACAGAACCTACCGAGATAGGGCGCCCCTACCACCAATGGAATACGCTTTGCGGAAAATGCCGCAGCGCCAACATCGATTGCTTTGCCGATGCTGCCCACTGTCGGAGACGAGTCGAAGGTCGAACAAACTTTATAATGGATATGCTTTACGTTCAGCGCCGAAAACAAATCGAATACTTTTTTCAGCTGTTCTTCGATTTCATCAGTCGGTAGCGTACGGGTCATACCCGCTATACCTATAGCTCGCTTGTCGCCAAAAGCCTGCAACTGTGCTAAGGTTGGAACTCCGGTAAACAAAACCGTGGCCAGCCCCATCTCTTCCAACGTTTCCAATGCATCCGTCGAACCTGTAAAATCATCTCCAAAAAAAGCTATGTTGTATGCCATGATTCTTTCCTTACGATTTGGCTCCTCCAAATTTTTCTACAGCCTGTTTTACAGCCGGATATTTTTGCATCGCTTCTTCGAGTGACAATCCCGCAACGGCTGCTTCCCAAGCCTGTTTAATTCCAGTTACGCCTCCGCTAATGCCTCCAGGATGCGCCATAATTCCGCCACCAGCGAGATATAAATAATCGGTCGCCTGCGTCAGTTTAAATGTATCGATAGCTTGACCACCCCACTGCCCAGAAGAAAGTACGGGTAAGGCGGGTCGTATCCCTTCCATCGGCGCCAAACACGCTTTTATAGATTTCACAACGGATTCGTCGGATTCCCAGAATTTATTTCGGATACCATTCACGTGCAACTGATCTACGCCTGCCAGTCGCCATAACTTCTGATAAGCAGAGAACGTCACACCCAATAAAGGATGTCGGTTTAACATTCCCCATCCATTGCGGTGCCCGTGGATAGTCAACTGCCCAATATCGGCTATACGCTTTACGGCGGTTAGCCCCACACTATACAAACTTACCATCGCACAGCTTCCCCCTGCATTGACTATGGTATCATAGTTCCGCAGCATATTATCCATTTCATCACTGATATTGAACGCATACATTACTTTCTTTCCGGTTTTATCTTGGTGGTTTTTCAACACCTCCATGATAGCGTGCACACGATCTGCAAACGGAGAATTAAGGGTAGACCCCATAAGCTCGTCATCCTTAATAAAATCAATTCCAGCTTCTGCCAGCCGTCGTACCAAATCGGCCGTATCTTCGATCGTTAAGCCCACACTCGGCTTGATAATCGTTCCCACCAACGGCGTTTTCGCCTGCGATGAAATCAGTTTCGCGGTTCCTTCAATACCGAATTTCGGCCCCCGGAAATGTGTCGTATAGCTGTCTGGCAACTGAATATCGATCAGCTTAATACCGGTAAACTGGCGCAGTTCGTATAAATTACCCATTAGGGTGGAGCAAAGAACCGGCAGATTTGCTCCAAAATTCGCGAGCGACCAAGAGATGGTCACCTTCCCTCGATGGTATTTTTCAAAATGCAACTGTTCGCCCGATAACGACGATGCTGCCACTGTTTCTAGCTCCTCCATACGCTCTACACGTGCTGCATACTGCATTTTTAACGCTTCCGTTTCGCCCGGTATGGCGACGAAGGTACCCGATGACTGCTCCCCTGCCATTACCGCAGCCGCATCAGCCAGCGGGTATGGTGTTTCCACATAATAAGTCGCTTCAATTCTATCCATGCTCTTCTTTAATTATATTATCTTCTCGTTGATCTTTATCGGTCTGCTTATTCAACCGATCTTCTCTTTCTTGTTTTCTTCTCCAATAATTTGCCAATATGGATCCCGATATATTCATCCAGGGACTAAACACGGCTGCGGCTAAACCTACGGTACCCAATTTCCCCATACTGCCCGCCAGTCCACTCGCCATCCCGCCGTTCTGCAAACCAATCTCTAAGGCCATGGCACGCGCGGAATACTCATTCAATCCAAATAATTTACTAAACCAATACCCGAAGAAATATCCGGCTCCATTGTGGATTACAGCAGCCAGAAACAATACAGCACCTATCTCTAGCAGATATTGCTGACCAGCAGCCGTGGTTACCGCAGTAAAATATATGATTCCAAACATCGAAAAATAGGGCATCCGCTTATCCAACAATGGAAACTTTTTTGTTAACAGATGATAGCCGAAACCTACCGGTATGGCACCCAGTATAAAGCAGCCTGCCTCTACAATCGTCTTGGCTCCGGGTGTGAGCGAGCTGGTAAAAGTTGACCAAAACCCACCGACTACAATCAATAACAATAATGCGATGGCAGCAGATAGCCGTCCCAGCATCTGATAAGTGGCTCGAGGAGCAGTTTTGAGATAATCATGCAACAGACCTGCTCCAATGGGCACGATCATAATCTTGACGATTTCCATAGCCATCTCCATAAAACTAACTTCTACCATTGTGCCTGCATATACTTTCATCATGAAAGGCGTCATAATAGGCGCTACCATGGTCGTCAGTGCTGTTACGGTTACCGACAGCACTAAATTGGCTTTTGCAATATAGGCCATCACATTAGAGGCTAATCCACTGGAACAGCAGCCGATCAATATGACTCCGGCCGCTATTTCCGGCTCGAAATCAAACACTTTTGTCAACAAAAAGCCAACTAAGGGCATAATCGTAAACTGGGTAGCCAATCCAATAGCCACCCCTTTGCCAGAAGCCCCGATCCGTGTAAAATCCTGCACTTTCATCTGTATACCCATGCCAAACATCACCAGCTGGATAACCACGAGAATAAGCCACTTATTTCGCATATCAAACTCCCCGATATGCAAAATACGTTCAGGAAAAGTCATACCAGCAACTACCGCCACGACAATCCACATCGTATACTGATAGCCTTTGGTTTTCTCGAAGGCTCCCAAGCCCAATGCTCCTAAAATACTTCCCGCCAATAATGACTGGCGCAAGTAAGGAAATGCATCCACGAAAAGTCCTATACCGGCGATTACAAAAGCAATTGCGGCTAAGCATAAACTGTATAATCTCCATTTGCCCATAGCATCCCGGTTTATATTGTTATGACGTTTGGCATAGTCCTGCAACATGATCTACGGCGATTCCCGGGCTACTTAAGATGGGTACCTTGCGTGCGCTTTCCGGCATTTGACTGACTACACGTGCCATCGACGCCTGCGCCAACAAAATCACATCGACTTGTTCTGACAATTCTTGAAGCGCCTGTTTCACCATTTCATCATGCTTCGCCGCATCTCCCCCCATAAGGGCTTCAAAAGCACCCTCACATAATCGGCTAACCAACTCCACATCTTTTCCGGCTCTTTGCGCCCGGCGCAAAACAAGATCGCCTGTCGGCTCCAGCGTGGTGGGCAATGTGGCAACCACGCCGATACGTTTTCCTTCTGCAACAGCACGGTCTGCCATAGGTTGATCTACACGAAGCACCGGTACACCTGCCTTTTCTGCTGCCTGTTCTACGGCTCGACCAATGGATGAGCAGGTCACCATAATTAGATCGGCACCAGCTTCTTCTGCGGATGCCACATAGTTTATTACACGTTGCGCTGTCTGATCTTCCAATCGTCCTTTTTGAATCACATCTTTGATCAGACTATCGTCCACAATATTAAAAACTTCAGCCTGCACGGATTTCTCACTGAACAACGCTTGAAATACCGGAACGAGTGTTGCCGAGGTATGTATAAGTCCTACTTTCTTCATATCTATTTTATTATTTATGTTTTATTAAGAGTCTGTTTAAAGCATACGATCGATGAGCTTAAGCCAGTTAAGGTAGCTTGATTGTACAGCTTCCAAATCTTCGTCAGGATGATAGTGCTGAACGGCTACATGATGCTGCGGCAATCGCGTTTCTAATGAAGCGGGCTGCAGTGTTACTGCCGCCAAACGCGCACATCCCAACGCCGATGCGTCTGGCATGGCACTACACAGCACAGGCTTATTTAACACATTCGCCAGAAACTGTACGACAAAGGCGTTTTCCGACATACCTCCATTCACGTGCAATTGAGATAGCGTTAGTTGATGTTCGGTTTCTGTCGCTGTGATCACGTCCTTTATCTGAAAACATACCGATTCTAGTGCTGCCCGGATCAGATGCGAGCGATCGCTGGCAAAGGTCAGACCAGTAATAGTCGCTTTGGCATCCTTTTTCCAATAGGGTGTCCCCATCCCACTAAAAGCCGGTATGACGGTCACGCCGTGGTTTGCTGGCACACCTTTCGCCAACTGTTCCAACGCTCCTTCTTCTGTAAAGAGCGCTAGTTGATCTCTCATCCAGGTGAGGGTCGCACCGCAGGAGACAATAATCCCTTCGGCAGCATAAACCACTCCTTTCTCCGTACTATAATAGATCGCATCGACTGTATCCTGGCCTTTATAG
Organism: Sphingobacterium corticibacterium; assembly: GCF_004208525.1. Lineage (GTDB taxonomy): Bacteria > Bacteroidota > Bacteroidia > Sphingobacteriales > Sphingobacteriaceae > Sphingobacterium > Sphingobacterium corticibacterium. The sequence goes on from NZ_SGIT01000002.1 coordinate 854,177, forward strand.
CGTAAATCCTGTCCTACTGCCATCATAATCGAACTACCCGTACCCAATGTGGCTTTTGCCTCCCCCCTTTGAAAGCAACCTGCTCCCAACGCCGCTGCCTGCGAATCGCCGACTACCGCACAGATTGTCAACGGGTCGGCAAACGCACCCTCAAACGTAGAGCGGGCATATGCATAAGCCGAAGGACGCACCTCCGGCAGGTTCAATCCGCGCAAGCCCAGCTCATCCAACAGTACATTATCCCAGGCCAGTTCGTAAATATTGAAAAGCATTGTCCTAGACGCGTTGGTATGGTCGGTCATATAGCATTCTCCGCCTGTCAACTTATACAGTATCCAGGTATCTACGGTACCAAAAAACACATTACCCCGCGCCAGTTCTGCTGCAATTGACGGCACATTTTCGACCAGCCATATCAATTTCGTAGCCGAAAAATAAGGGTCTATAGGCAGGCCTGTTTTCTCTTTTACCAAATCTTCCTTACCGGCTTCCTTTAACCGGTCACAGATCGCTGAGGAACGCTTACATTGCCAGGATATGGCATTATACAACGGTTTTCCTGCTGCATCCCAGAGCAAAAATGTCTCGCGTTGGTTGGTTAAGCCCACCCCGGTAATCTGGTCAGGTCGTATACCTTGTCGGCCCATGTCGTCACGACAAGCTTCTACTGCTTGTAATACACTGCTGTATATCTCTTCCGGTGATTGTTCAACGAAATGATGCTCGTAACGAATCCCCAGCTTCGCCGTTCCCTTGGCGACCACATTTCCCGATTCGTCAAACGCCAGCGTTTTGGTGCTGCTCGTCCCTTGGTCTATCGCTAAAATATACTGTTTGCTGCTCATGTTACTTTTTCTCTTTATGCTGTGAGCGGTCAATAATAACCGCAATCAAAATGACCATGCCTTTCACCACCTGCTGCCAGAAAGGCGAAACGCCCAAAAGCACCAAGCCGTTGTTCAACACGCCGATGATTACGGCACCGAGTACCGTCCCCATAATCAAACCCCGTCCGCCTGATAAGGAAGTACCGCCTATCACGACGGCAGCAATTGCATCCAGCTCATAGCCCATCCCTGCATTGGGTTGTGCCGAATCTAGACGAGAGGTTACCAATATGCCCCCCACAGCCGCCAGCATTCCCGCCAACATATAGACCAATGTTTTTACCTGATTTACCTTGATGCCCGACAGGCGTGCAGCCCGCTCATTTCCTCCTATAGCATAGATATAGCGACCAAAGCGGGTTTTCCGCATCACAAAAACCGCTAGAACGGTGACGATAGCGGCAATCCATACCGGAATGGGCACACCTAAGAACCAACCGGTACCCAGATGCGCGAATGGTGCACCGAGCGAACTAATTGGGTAACCTTGTGTCCAAAGCATAGTGAGCCCGCGCGCAATGGTCAACATGGCCAAAGTAGCCACGAAGGGCTGCACCTTAAAATAGGTGATGACCCAACCGTTGACCAAGCCTAAGACCCCTCCCATAGCAATTCCCATCAGGATAGCGCCTAAAGTTGTAAAGCCTAAATACACACCGAAAAAAGGCAGTTCCACACCCATACTGAGGAAGGAAGCGGTAACCGCTCCCGCAAAGGCAAGCACAGAACCTACGGATAAATCTATACCGGCCGAGATGATGACCAATGTCATGCCTACGGCGATACAGATATTAACCGATATTTGCCGCATCACATTCCAGAGGTTGGTTACCGTCATGAAACGGTCGGAAAAAATGGCAATAATCAAACACAACAAAAACAAGGCTATCAAGGGCTGTAGCTGTTGTAGCTGTTTTTTATAGGATGTAATACTCATGTTCATATATCATACTTTATTGGTCAGGCAATGCCGCCTGTAATATCGTTTCTTCGGTAGCTTCTTCCGTTTTAAACTGCTTGGTGATGCGGCCATCGCACATCACGAGGATCCGATCAGCAATGGCAAACAATTCCGGTAGCTCGGAGGAAACCACCATAACGCCCAACCCCAGGGCTGCCTGTTCCCGTATCAAATCATAAATCTCTTGTTTGGCATAGACATCTATGCCCCGCGTCGGCTCGTCGAGCATCAATACTTTCGGCTTTGTAGCCAGGTACTTGGCTAATACGACTTTCTGTTGATTTCCACCGCTCAGGTTACCCACATGCTGCTGATCTGTAGCCGTTTTGATACGCAGACGCTCCACATATTGCTGGCAAAGTTCTTTTTCTTGTACATCCGCCAGCACGCCTAGGTTCTCCAAACTCGACAATACCGAAAGTGATAAGTTCGCGCGTACATTCATACCCAACACCAACCCATCGCCTTTCCGGTCTTCAGGCACCAATGCCAGTCCGTATCGAAGTGCCTGATTAGGTGACGTAAAAAAAGACATTTCCTGCTCATCAAAGGAAAAGCTGCCCGAGGTCGGTTTTCCCCGTAGACCAAATAATGTCTCCAATAGCTCCGTCCTTCCGGCGCCCATCAAGCCGAAAACACCCACTATCTCTCCTTTACAAAGATCAAAAGACAGGTTTTCCAACAACATCTCCTCTTTTAAGGGGTGTGCCAGTGATAAGTTATCCACCTGCAACACCGTCGCATCGGTAATCCGATCTTGGCATTTTACACGCTCCGCTAGTGCCCTGCCTACCATCATATTAACGAGCTGCTGTTCATCCACCTCTGCCATCAACCCCTGTTTTACCACTTGGCCGTCGCGCAACACGACATATTCGTCTGCCAGTGTAAACAACTCCTTCATTTTGTGCGATATATAAACCACCGTTTTTCCCGACGCTTTCAGGTCAGCAATAATATCATACAGCGCGTACACCTCCGACTCACTGATGGCCGACGTGGGCTCATCCATAATCACCACGTCACTTTCTACGAGCAGTGCTTTCGCAATTTCGATCAATTGGCATTCGCCCACCTTCAATTGCGATACGGGAGTGTCCAGATCAAGTTCCAATTTCAGACGCGAAAGCAGTTCTTCGGCGACGTTCTTCATCTTCGGCGTATCCAAACCTCCCCAGGGGGTCATCAGCTCTCTGCCTAAAAAAATATTCTCGACCACACTGAGATAAGGAATCAGATTGAGTTCCTGATGGATAATCGTAATGCCTCGGTCTTGCGCGTCGCGCGGACTTTGAAACTGAACCACTTCTCCCTTATACAGCAATTCTCCTTCGTAATCAGGATACACGCCGCTCAATATATTCATCAAGGTCGATTTACCAGCGCCGTTCTCCCCTACCAATGCGATAACCTTAGCTGCCGGAAACTCGATGTTAACATCCCGAAGGGCATATACACCGTTAAATTGTTTTGTTATATTTCTTAATGAGACCACGATTTTTTTTCTTAATCCACGATTTGCAACTGTACAGGCATTACTTCAAAATCATCCATGACACCGAGACGGCGATTCAAAGCAAAGGCGCCTGCTAATTGTACTTTTTGACCTACCTGTACCTTTTCCAGAAATTCGGGTATAATTTCCTCCCGCACCCTTTTGTTGAGCCTTTCGGAGATCGCATTAAATTTCGTTAATTCACCCACATCCGCTAACGCCAGTTTGCCCGAAGCATCGCGAATTTCGTTTCCAAAAATGTAAACGGTTGCGATGCGTAAAGAGCAAGCTTGTTCGCCTTCACCAAAAACCACCCGCACATAGCTGTCTTTTATTTCTTGTACACTGCCTTCTCCCCGGATGAGAAAGTAATAGCGGTTCCCGATGTTGGTCTGCTTTCCGTAGCTTGCCCAATCTTGGTCTTTTTGCGATAACGTCGCCAGCAAGGTACAAGGTTGGGGCGCATTTGCCAAAATCTCCGGCAAGCTTTGCAAGAAGTATACATCTGCTAACTGAGCAACATCCTCTTCATCGCCATCATTCTTATGGGAATCCAAGGACACCACATAAAATGAATGATAGATTAAAAAAACAGCAACCAATCCAATCAGTCCGTATTTAAGCGCCTTACGTTTTTTTGGCTGTATGCCTTTATCATTCTTTACCATAGCTCGAATATATACTTACATTTGCAGGTGTCACCAATTCTACATCGACTAGTGTTTTGGGGGGGAAACTGGTTTTTCCTTCAAAATATTCTCCCGAGAAAGCAACGGCCGTTTCTGCAATTTTTTGCGGAAACTGCATCACGGTAGCGGCAAGACCACCAGACTGGATAGAGCTTACCGCATCTTCCGAACCATCGAATCCAAACACTTGGATCTGCTTATCTTTACCCGCAGCCACCAATGCTTGATAAGCACCCATCGCCATCGCGTCGTTGCCGCAGAACACAGCGTCTACATCTGGATGTGCCTGCAAAATAGATTCCAGTACCTCCATCGCTTTATTCCGATCAAAATCGGCACTTTGCTGTGCCACCATCTTGATTTCCGGAAAATGATCGACTACATGATGAAATCCTTTCGACCGGTTCCACGTGTTATTGTCACCCACTAAACCTAGCAGCTCCACATATTTACCCTTTTTCTCAAGCGAACGGACAAAGAGTCCGCCCAATTCCACACAGCCCGAATAGCTATCCGATACGATCTGTGAGGTGGCTGCATCGGGATTATTTAGCTCTCTGTCCATGCAAAAAACAGGAATACCCGCTTCCATGGCCTTTCTGGCATTAGCCACAGAACCATCCGAATCCGTCGCATTTAGCAGAATCGCATCATAGCCCAATGCGACGGCATTTTCAAAATGATCCGACTCAAGTGACGTGTTGTTCTGCGAGTCGAAAATCCGGGCCACATAGCCTCGGCTTTCCGCCTCCTCCCTAGCCGTTTCGGCCAAGAATACAAACCAAGGGTTGTTCAGTGTGGAAACGATAATAGCGATCTGTTTCTGTGGCGTTTTATCTGCTTCCCCGCGACCGCAAGCGATCAATAGCGATAACAGTATTCCCATCCATAGACATCTGTTTACGATGCGCATAATAAAATCGGTTTATTTATCTGTTTATAATTAGGGGTGGGCTACACCCTTTTACTTTTCTTGGGAAACACCCAATAGCTGTTGGGCAACTTCCATTATTCCCTGCCCGTTCAGACCATAATGGTCAAATATTTCTTGCTGTGAGCCGGTTACGGTGTATTCATCAGGGATACCCATCACCTGAAAACGGTTATGGTAGCCTTCTTGCAATAGGAAGGAAGCACAGGCTTCTCCCATACCTCCATACACACTATGCTCTTCCACCGTCAATATCGGCATACCTGCAGCGGCCACTTGCGCTAACAATTTCGTATCCAACGGCTTTACAGTATGCATGCTAATCACCGTTGCCTCTACATCCGCGGATTCCTTCAGCAAAGCAGCTGCTTCCAACGCGGGGTGTAACATTTCGCCCGTCGCAACAATGGCCAGATCTTTACCTTCTTGCAGAACGCGCCCCTTACCCAACACAAAAGGTACGTCCTTACGCAGGAGGGGCATCGGGCGTTTGCCAAAACGAAGGTACACCGGCTGGTTTAACGCCGCTGCTTGTCGAACAGCTTCCTCCGTTTCAAAATTATCGGCCGGCGCACAAACAATAATATTATGGATGGCCCGTAATACGGCATAGTCGTGTAAACTGTGATGCGTTGAGCCTAACGCTCCGTAACTCACTCCTGCACTGATTCCGACGACGGTCACCGCGTTGTCCGAGTACGTAACATCATTTTTTATCTGTTCCAGTGATCGCGCCGTCAGAAAACAAGCCGGCGAAACGGCAAATACCTGTTTCCCTGTGGAGGCTAAGCCTGCCGATATACCGACCAAATTCTGTTCTGCGATGCCTACTTCAACCAATTGATCTGGAAAACGTTGTGCAAAAGGCACCAATTTACCTGATCCCCTGGAATCGCTGGTAACCACTAGTAAATCGCGGTTGCTCTCAGCAATATGCTGCAAGGTTTCTGAAAAAACCTCTAAATTTGCCTTTCCCATGTTTATCTCTCTATCCATATCCAAAGCCTTTCTACATTAAAGCGCTAAAAGGGCGCTATCCAATTCCTTTTGTGCCTGTTCATATTGATCTTCACTCGGCACCCCATGGTGCCACTTCAACACATTCTCCATATAACTGATCCCCTTACCTTTCACGGTATGGGCAATCACCAAAGAGGGTTTCCCCGTCGCAAAGGGAAGCTTGTGGAATGTCGCTTCCAACGCATCCAGATTATGCCCATCAACCTCCACTACTTCCCAACCAAAACTTCTAAACTTATCCGCTACCGGATCCGTATTGCATACATCCCGGGTCGGCGCCGAAATCTGCAGGCGGTTATAGTCCACAATGGCGCAAAGATTATCCAGCTTATAGTGTGAGGCTGTCAGCGCCGCTTCCCAATTAGAACCTTCCGCCAGCTCACCGTCGCCCATTAAGGTAAATACTTGATAATCCTTCTTGTCCAGTTTAGCCGCAATAGCCATTCCTACACTCAGCGAAAGACCATGCCCTAAGGCTCCTGTATTCTGCTCCACACCAGGCACCTTCCGCGTGGGGTGTCCAATAAAATGAGAATTATATTGGCACAGCGTTTCCAGTTCCGATTCCGGAAAAAAACCTTGATCGGCCAATACGACAAACAAAGCTTCCACGCAATGCCCTTTACTCTGCACATAACGATCCCTATCGGGGCTATCGAAATTGGCAGGACCAACATTCATAATCCTATTATACAGCACGTTCAATACATCGACGCAAGACAAGCTTCCTCCCGTATGCCCCGCCTTTGCTTTGTAAATGTATTTTAAGATACGTTTACGGTATTCAATAGATTTTTTTGCTAACGATTCTTTCATTACTTGTTATCATGATTATATACTTCCCAGGAGAAGTAGTTACCCAATGCTTCTTCGAGTATCTTGCCGGTCTTAGAAGCATTCATGACCACGTGATGCTCGAAACCATTTCTACAGACATATTGCATAAGCCCCTGCAGATCGGGAATCTGTGCAACTGCCCGGTTGCCAAACGTATTCAGCTCGTCGTCTGTGAGCTCTCCTTCGCCTAGATATACTTTTATTTTACCCTGCACATCATCTGTACTGATCCGGCCGTAGGTCAATGGCGATGCCGGTGTCCTTCCGTCCAGTGCCCCCCATGTATTTTCTACGCCTAACGACGAGCCCAGAATTGGCGCGTTGCTAATTTCAATCTCCGGCAGGAATGCCTTTGCCCAGTTCCCGCAGTGGAACAAAACCGTCTTATTGGGATCGTCGGCGTAGTTATTGTTCCAATCCACCAAAGCACTTGGCGTGCCGGACGCCAACTGCATAGCATACATGGTCAATGTACCCGTTACATCTACCTCGCAGGCACTGGGCAGCATGTTTTCGCTCATCATACTCATGGAGGTACATACATTACAGCCGTAGTTTTGCTGTAGAGACGTCCAACATTGCAATGCGGTAGCATCTAATGCATGCTCTTCTACAAACTCTTTGAGTACGATATCCAGCTTCGCCATCTGCACCAGCGACTCATCAGGGGTCAATCCCCGTTTCGCGTAATTGGTGATGGTTTCTATATGTTCTTTCACCTTGGTATCTCCGTCTTTGATACGATTAGCCCGCCCCAAGATTTCAGAAAGATCTGCCGTTACGACCGTAATACCGTTCCTTTGCAGTATTTTTTCACTGTATCGTACGGTATTAAAGCCGCCCGGTCTGGCGCCAATCGCACCAATCCGCATACCTTTCAATCCTCGGACGACACGACACACTGCAGCGAAGTCCTTCACTTCTTGTGCAAAACCTTCATCATCTGGCCGGATAACGTGTTGATCGGTTAAACTATACTTGATTCCGTATTGATATAAATTATTACAAACCGATATCTTGCCACACCATGCATCTCGCCTACGGGCCACATCCAATTTATCCAGATCATCGGGGTAAGCTTGTACAAGAACGGGAACATCTAATCCCGACAACCGGATAGTCTCCGCCATCCCTCTTTCATCCCCAAAATTCGGCAACACAACCAAGATTCCCATGATCTCTTCCCGATGTGCCTTAAAAAGGTTTGCACACTTTTGGGCATCTGCAAAGGTCTCTACACCACCTAACTTCGTATCAGATTCCTCCAACATCCTATAGGCTAATCCCAACTTATCCAACACACTTTTCACTTCTTTTCTTGCGGTGCCCACTAAATGGTCAGGAAAAAAATCCCGGTTCCCAAAAATAACACCTAGCGCTCCTGTATTCATTTCTTCTCTCTATGTTTATTAATTTACTTTTTATGCTAGCGCTCCTCAATTCGCTATGATGATCTCAATTTCATGATCCCTAAACATGTTTTTATGCGCTTCTTGTATATCGGCATCCGTGATCAGAAAATCGATAAGCGACATGGCACCCAGGCTGGCAAACGATGTTTTCCCGATCTTGGTAGAATCCGCGACCAAATAAGTTAGCTCGGCCGCTTCGACCATTGCCTTTTTAACCACAATATCACTGATACTGGGATAGGTCAGTCCTGCCTTTAAAGACACGCCTGCTGTTGCTAGAAAAAGCTTCTGTACGTTGATACCCTTAAAAAAATCGGCTGCTTTTTGTCCGGTAAGTGATAAGGTTGGCGGTTTAAACTCGCCTCCGGTCATAATCACCTCTATGCCCGGCTCCGCTCCTAACATGAGTGCAATATTCAGGGCATTGGTAATAACAGTCAGGTTCTTCAGACCTTTTATTTTACGGGCAATCTCCGTCGTCGTCGAACCGGAATCCAAGATAATCGTATCTCCGTCTTCAATAAGTTCTACACATTTCAGGGCGATTTGCTCTTTTTTGTCTATATTTTCGTTTTGATGCGAAAGCGAAAAATTCCGAACCTGATCTTCTATATTACGTAGATAGGCTCCTCCATGATCGCGCGAAATAAGACCTTCCTTTTCCAGTTTTTCTAGATCTTGGCGAATGGTTGCTTCAGTCACCTTAAAAAGATTTGCTAGGTCTATCACTTTAGCAGCGCCGTCTTCTTTCAGTAATCCTAGTATCTTCTCTCTTCGTTGTATTGGTAGCATAAGTAGTTAACACAATAATATTTACTAATGCTAAATATCGAAAATAAAACGAAATAAACAAAGAAAAAAGAAAAAAATAAAAAATATAAAAAACCCCTATTCCTGGATGATCGTTACATTTTCCTCTACTAAACCAGCTACATGCACACTATCTATCGCACAATCCTCGCAATGTATCTCGCTGTTCTGGATAACAAAATTTTCCGCATCGTTGATGGCCAAATAGCGCTTTCCTGTAGCGTACATGTTAGAAATCGTCACATTTTCCAATCTCGACTCGGGAATTCCTTCTACATGGATACATTCCCTTGCAGTTTCGATAAGTACGTTATTAATGGTTACATCTGAAAATTTCGGCGTTAAGGCATTGACCTCCACAGCGAAGTCACGACTAGCCTGCGCACCCACATGTTGCGAACTTCCCAACATATCCCAACGTAATGCTGATTTTCCGATATTCATTCGGATATTTTCAAAGGCAATATGTTGCCCTCCACCACCGCGTGGACGACGTGTTTTAAAGCGTATCCCCACATCCGTACCATCGAAGGCGCAGTCGTGGACGTATAGATTTTTGATCATACCCGCTGTTTCACTGCCCAGCGTGATACCACCATGTCCTTCGCCGGCTAAACAGTAACGTACCACAATATTTTCTGAGGGTTTGGCGGCGCGAAGTCCGTCGTATCCTCTACCCGCTTTTATCGCGATACAGTCATCACCGGTATAGAGGCTACAATACTCCACCAATACATTTTTGGATGATTCAATATCTATCCCATCACCGCGTGGAATGCCTTTAGAATACACCTGTACCCCGCGGACAATTACATCCTCGCAAAAGGTCGGCACGACATTCCAAAAAGCAGAGCGCTCTAAAGTAAGTCCTTCGATAAAAACCTGCTTACAGTTGATCGGCGCAATCATCGCTGGTGGAAAAATAAACGCTGTCGTTTTACCATCGTATATACGCTCTTCTATCGGCGTATCGCTATGCACGATATTTTCGATTACATCGTGCGTCATTGTCTGCTCGCGTATGGATCCTTCTCCCGGGCCAACCAGCTTTCCCTTGCCCGTAATGGCAATATTTACCGCATCGTTTGCATAGATACATGCCCCTAGCGAGTATAATTCTATGCCCTCATTTCGGGTATATACCACCGGCAAGAAATCCACGATCTCACTTTTGAACGTGATCACAGCTCCCTCTTGTAGATGTAGGTTGATATTTGATTTTAATTCAATTCTCCCCGACAGGTAGTCGCCTTCAGTCAACACCAATGTCCCACCACCTGCAGAAGCCAATTGATCGATGCCTTCCTGGATAACATCCTCTCCAGGGGATAACGAATCGATACGCTCCGGAAAGGTAGGACGTTTGAAGTCGTATTCAAAAAAAGGCGATTGCACAGGCGCAATTACATCCGGCATTACAGCAGCCCCCACTTCGTCATATGTTGGCAAGCTCTTGTCTAATCTTTCTTGTAAAGAGGTCGAAGCACAAGCCGCACACAAAAGTGCCATTAACCCCATCCATATCGTTTTCATGCAATTATAGTTTTGTAAGCGGCGATAAGGCCATTATTTTTGAAAAACAGATTTTACATACCGCGTATTTGCGCCGAAGTTTTCCTTCACGGAACGAGGTGACAAATTAGCGTCTCTGGAGCGTTCGATCACTAACCAGCCCTTCCAGCCCATTTTATCCAAGGTTTCTTTCACTTTCGGCATGTCCAAGCGTGTATTATGCTCTAGCCATACCCCATCCTCATCGGTACAGTGTATTTGACAAATACGCTTCTTACCAAGGATTTGGAGTTCTTCTATTAAATCCCGCCCTTCTTTTAAAGGATTGGAAAAATTAAAATAGATCTGGATATTCTTCGATCCGATCTCTTTTAACAACTCCACGTCTCCCCTTGCATCGAGGGCCGTTTCTATTCCAACGATAACACCTGCTTTTTTAGCCATTCTTCCCACTTCCTTCAATCGTTCTACAATAGCCGGACGCAGTTCCGGATTCTGCACTAAATCGCCCTGTACTCCCAGTGGTAAAAAAGCTATCTTTGCCCCCAACAGCTGACAAGTCTTCAGACAATCGCCTACCATTTGTTGATATGTAGGTCGCGTTGCAAAAGACTGTGCGTAAAAGCCGGTCATCGCGACCGAAGCCACTTTTATACCATATTCTTTCAATTCGTTGAGATAATTTGTTCGAAATGCGTCATCGAAAAACTGATTGTCAAACGTATCGCGATTGCCTAATCCACCCATATCCACTTCGAGGCCATCCGCACCAATTTCGTTGGTCAGCTTAACGGCTCCAAGCTTTTGCCTTTTCAGAATCATCAAATCGATAACCGCTACTTTATAACGTTGTTCTTTCGGAGCAAACGCCCACGTCGATTTTGGTAACATCAAGGTTGTTGCGCCTAGAGCAGCTGTCGTAATAAATTCCCGTCTATTTAATGCTTTCATATGTTTTTAATCTTTAAATAGTTCTTCCAAATTTTCGTAGCCCTGTATAGCGTTTGAGGGCAGATTTTCCCCATTCGGTCCAAATGCATATAAGGCTGTTTCTTCTTCTATCACACAGCCAGACTCGTCGTAATCGCCTGTTGCATTTTTTAGTTCCTTGGTATGGAGTCTAAAATGTTTATGCATAAAATCATAAACCGGTTTACGCTTAGCATATCCAAAATCGTGTCCATCTTCTGGAAGATGCACATTTTCTACACCCTCTGCTTTTCCATAATACGCATATATCTTTTGTAGATACGGAAAATCATGCTCCGGCATGTGTGCCGTCCAATCCTTCCCGTCTGAGATCACCAGTTGAGGACGAGGGGCTGCCATGGCCGCTAATTCTACATTGTTTGTTCCCCCAGCAGCCATATGGATCGGTAAACCACTTTCACAAGGGCAGCCGCCGTAGAAATAGGAAGACAAGGAAACAACAGGTATGCTCAGCGTAATGCGGTCGTCCAGGGCTGTCATCAGTACGGTATGGCTTCCGCCACCGGAGCCACCACAAATACCTACACGATCGGTATCGATATTTTTGTCTTGCAACATCCAATCCAATATCCGTATAGCGCCTAATGTCTGCACCGTTAATGATAAGCTTCGGCGATGATCTTCGGGTTTAAACTGCAAAGTCGATTCTCCCCAACCGAAGAGATCATAACTAACCGCTATAGCGCCCATCTGTGCTGTCATAGCACAGCGAATCTGCGCATCCCTCCGGAAGCGATGACCTCCCCAGTGTCCATCTGGACTTAACATCAACGGGACTTTACCTTTTGCTTTCAAAGGCCGATAGATAGAGCCGTTTACATATAATCCGGGCATAATCTCCAGCGCGAAATTCTCTACGGTATAGTTCTTAAACGTCCGCTTTTTCGTCACTAACGGCGCCGAATTCGGTGCTGCTGGCATAGGCGACAACTTCAGGGCCCTGTATAAATCCGGACGGATTTTCTGTTTTCGCTGTTCCCAACTGTCCTTATCGTTGTACTGCGTAGCCAACTCGTCCAAATAATCCCAACCGTCCTGCGGTTCCCAACGGTAATATTCATATTCTTTGAGTTTGTATTTCCCTTCTCCTTCTTTATTGACTTTCAGATCTAGCGGCGTCAATATATTCTGAAGCGTCTCGTCCACATCTTTGCGGAAGCGCCACGCCGCATAATGCAACCATTTCCCCTCCACTGTCTTTTCATCATATTTGATCTGGACGTCGTATCGTTCTTCCAAAATCCCCAACACGTCCTTTAACGGCATACGGTATCGATCATCGGAATTTTGTGCCTGGATAAACAGGCCAGAACAACATAAACATATCACAACAATAGCTAAGATTCTTTTCATGATTCTATTCCATTTTCTTTATCCAATTTACGGTTTGCCTTCCATCCCTTATAGTATAAATTAGGATCCAGTTCTGGCTTCGGATAGAACAGACTGGCAACATATCCAACGCCGATAACCACTAAGTGGCTGTATACGCCCAACATCATCTTGTTGTGTGTAAAGTTAAACGCTCCGAGATCCAGTAGGACAAACGACTCTCCTCTAAATTCAATCTCTGTACTGGTTAAAAATGCGTAAGCTGTAAAGAGAATACATACCACAATCGCAATATTGATACCCTGTCGGTTTGCTCGTTCGGTAAAAATCCCCAATAAGAAAACCCCTACAATACCTCCAGAAAATATCGCATAAAGCGTAAAGATGATACCCAGGATACTTTCGCTACCTAATTCTACGTAGATAAAGCCGATCACCATAGCGATAATCCCGGCGATAGCCACCATCCAACGGCTAGCCCGTAGATATTCGTTATCGACTTTCTCCGGACGCAGTTTTTTATAATAATCTTCAATACCCACCGCTGCCAATGAATTTAAATCTGCACTCAAGCTACATATAGCTGCAGAGATCATCGCCGATAGTATAAAGCCTACTACCCCTACCGGAAGCTGTGTCATGATAAAATAAGGAAATACACTATTCGGCCCGATATTATCCGGTAGCGGTTGCTGCGTATAGTATACGAACAGGGCCGTTCCGATAAACATAAAGAGCGACCATACCGGAACCGTCAACAAAATGCCCATTAACGAAGCACGTATAGCCGACTTATCCGAACGTGCTGTCAGGTACCGCTGAATAACCGTTTGATCCGTACCATACTTTTGAATCGCATAAAACATCCCGTTGATGGCCATCACGACAAACGTTAATCGTGTAAAATCCAGATCGTACGGTCCAAATCCCGTTCGTCCATTTTCCGACGCCACACGCCATACTTCCGGAAACCCACCATTCACGGAGAAAATAATGACCAATATGCAGAGAATTCCACTGGCAAAGAGCATGAACCCCTGAAATACATCCAGCCAAATGACCGCCTCAATACCACCTAGCAAATTGACGATCACGATAATACTTCCCACCACCAGTATAATCCAATAGGTATTGATATTTGTCATGCTCGACAACGCCACGGCCAGCAGATATAAAACCGTTCCCATTCCGGAGAACTGGCGCAAGACAAACGCAATGGAACTGTAATAACGCGCAAAATTGCCAAAACGCTTTTCAAAGTACTCGTAGGTACTCAATCCGATCACTTTTCGATATAACGGCACAATAAACCACACTGTGCCGAGCAGTACAATCGGCACCATCAACCCCTGCACCAACAATATCCAATTGTTAGCATAACCTTCAGCTGGATATCCTAGAAAAGTAACACTACTAATCAGGGTTGCCAGGAGTGACATCCCAATTGCCCAAGAAGGAACACGTCCTTTCGCAGAAAAATACGCTTCGGTTGATTTTTGGTTCTTGGCATACCGAAGTCCGAAATACAACGTTATCAATAAAACGGCTATAATAATGCCATAATCAAGTATACTTAACATAAGGTTTCTTCTCTCATTATTTGGTCCTCAGACCGACTGGGCTAAAATACCCATAATTTTTCTGTCCAAGGATAACTCCCCGGTTTCAATGTTACTGTCCATGTGGTTTCCGGCACATGGTTGCGAATCACGCCCTGTCCATATACTCCTATCGGCCAAAGCGTATCGATATGCAAGGCTTCCAATACCGTCCTAGCGGTCGCTCCGCCTTCAATCAACAACTCCTGCACCGCAGCATTATCCTGAACTAATGCCACCACCTGCGCCATAGATGTCCGAATAATACGTGCTTCCATGCACTGCGAAGGCTCTACAGCAAACACTACTTTTCCGCTCTTATTGATTTTCTGACATATATTGCGGGCCAACTCCTCCTCCTGTCCGATATCCCGCCAATAGATCACATTATCCGCATGTAAGCTTTTCACCCGTCGAATACTATGCGCATGATTAGATCCACAAACATAAAGAAGGGGTGGCTTTGGAAGAGACTCATCCCCTACAGTTGTTGAAAAAGACGGCATGCGGTGATGCAGCAAAGCCTCAAAAAATGCTGCTGCGCCCGCATACATCCCGAAAGATATGGAAGAAGCTGCCCATCGATTTAGATCGTCGCTATCCCGGACAGCCGCAACCGTATAAGGTATATCTTTATTATGGGCTGTCGGCACTTCTTCGGCGAGCACCCATGTCTCCGCACCGATTGCCTCCAACACCCCGCTTTTGCGCACGGGAAATTCCGGATCCCGTGAAAAATCCGTTTCTCCGATAGGTTTCCCTTCCACCCAATACAAGCCGGCTGCAATTATACGCCCCAAAGCGGGATTTACAGGGCAAAAAACAACATGATCTTTTTGAAAAACTGCTCGATAAAAGGAGATTTCCGTTGCGATATGTCCGCGTAAAGCAGAATCAAACTTGAGGTATATCCAATCCCAACGATCTGAAAATTCGGCTTTAAAAAGTGTCTTAAGGTGAGGAATAACCTCATCTGCCTGTAAAGAGCGTGTATTCGTATTCAGAATCTGAACATCTTTACGTGGCGGCATGGCCAACGTATGCACGATTTCTACCGATAATCCGTTGCGCAAAGCTATCCCGCCTATTTCGGCAGCGCCTGTCAAGTCATCCGCAATTACCAATATCGTCATACGTATTATTTATTTGATGCCAATTGCACCGCAGATTCAATCGCCAATATCATTGCATCCGGACTTGCCACACCTTTTCCGGCAATTTCGAAAGCCGTACCGTGGTCAACCGATGTTCGGATAATCGGTAAGCCCATCGTAATATTTACCCCCTTCACACTATCCATTTGCTTTTTCTCGGCGTTCCATTTAAAACCTGTGAGTTTAAAGGGAATATGCCCTTGGTCATGATACATCGCAACAATACCACCGTAGTAGCCGGTAGCCGCCTTCGAAAACAACGTATCCGCAGGTACAGGGCCTTCCACATCATACCCACGTTTGCGTGCTTCTTCTACGGCTGGTACAATCTCTTCATCGTCTTCCGTACCAAACAAACCCGAATCACCTGCGTGCGGATTCAGGCCTGCTATACCTATTTTTAGGTTTTTTTCGCCCAAACTCATCAAACCCTGATGCAATAGTTCTGTCACTTCCACAATACGATCCTTTTTCACGAGATCGCAGGCCTGACGCAAGGACACATGTGTAGACACATGAATAACCTTCATGTTTTCTTCTACGAGGAGCATAGCATACTTTTTTGTTTGCGTGTAATGGGCGTAAATCTCCGTATGCCCCGCAAAATGATGCCCCGCCTCGTTTACAGATTTTTTATTTATTGGCCCTGTCACAGTGGCATTTACCTCTCCGTTTAACGCCAGATCTATTACCTTGGTAACTGCTTCAAAGGAAGCATTTCCTGCCTCCGATGATATCTCCCCAAAGGTTACTTTAGACAAATCTGTATTTTTCAAATCCAACACATCTGCCTCTCCAGCTACAAACTGGGCTTCTGAAACCTGTTCCACAGCGTGGATACGTATCGGAATCTGTAACAGCGATGCTATTTGCCGAAAAACTGCTGCATCCCCAACCAAAATCGGTTTGCAAATAGCTTGCACACGAGCATCCAATAATGCTTTCAATGCTATTTCGGGGCCGATACTCGCCGGATCCCCCATGGTAATACCAATAATCGGTTTATACATGACTAACTAAATTCAGTTTAATATTATCCTTTGTTATCAACGTTTGATAGGCTTTCACAATATGCTCTTCTTCCTGTTTTCCTAACGTATATAAGGGTGGCATCATATAGGATTCGCATAATCCCAACTGCTTCATCAATATCTTCAGTGCCCATAATGATTCTCCTAATGATTTGTTGGATTGATACAACGCACCTAAGTCGTCTGATTGTTTTTGTAAAGCGTAAGCACTTTCCAGATCCCCTTGTTCTACCGCTAAGCACATATCTCGATATATAGCCGGAGCGAAATTTGCCGAGCTCGGCACAATCCCATCGCTACCGTTTATCAACGAATGCGCGCACGCTCCTGCCCAACCCATATAATGCTTAAAATCTATTCGATCTCTCCATAACTCCAGCGACTGATCCAACCGCTCCATATTACGCTCCGAATCCTTTACAGCTACAATTTTAGGGTGATGACTTAACCTATCTAACAAATTAAGGGGTATAGACATGTGGGTAGTTGCCGGGATATTGTAGACAATCAAATTAGGCGTAATCGCTTCCGCCAAATCCAGATAATACTTTTCCATCTGTCCATCCGATAGCTTATAATAGGTTGGCAGCGTCGCCGCCACCTCGGACACTCCTAAATCGAATGCCAGGTTGGCAAAGGAAATGGAATCCTCGAGGATATTCGACGAAATCCCTACATATAATTTTTCACCCTCCGGTCTATTGGCAACGGCTGCTCTGAGATATGCCTCTTTAAACGTGTTGGAGAGCGATGCCGACTCGCCCGTCGTGCCTAGGATGAAGGGTGTGGCTCCATTGGTATACAAATACGAAAATATACGGGCTACAGCATCTTGATCCAAACTTAAATCTTGTTTCAGTGGAGCAACCACTGGCACAATAGTTTCTTTTTTTCTTCTTATTTCTTTCATTTTAATAGGCAGCATTAAATATGGTTATGGCATCGTGCAGGGTAATTTCCCGCGGGTTGTTTACCAACAACCGTGTAATCTTCATGGCATCCTCCGCCATTTGAGGAATAGCCTCTCTAGGTATTTCCACATCGCGTAAACGAGCTGGGATACCGCAAGCACTGATCAGTTTTCTTATTTTTGCAATACCGGCAAGAGCGGTCTCTTCATCCGTGGTTAAGCGGTCACATCCTAAAGCAATCGCCACTTCGGCATACTTCTTTGGAGAAGCCACATAGTTATACTCCATCACATAGGGTAATAGCAATGCATTGGAAAGTCCGTGTGCCAAGTGAAACATACTTCCCAAAGGATAGGATAGCGCGTGTACTGCTGCGGTGTTAACCGGACCCAAGCAGCATCCGCCCAGCATACTTCCCATCGCTACATGATACCGTGCTTCTTCATTTGTCCCGTTATGTACCGCTTCTTCCAGATTCGCGGCTATCAGCCGCATACCCTCGTAAGCATACATATCTATAAAAGGTTGTGAAAACTTATTCGTATAGGCTTCCAAACAGTGTGTCAACGCATCCAAGCCGGTAGCAGCTGTAACAGCGGGCGGCACACCAATCGTAAGCAAGGGGTCTATATAGACTTTATCCGGAACCAAAAAAGGACTAATGATACCTTTTTTCTGATTTTCATCATCTACCAAAATCGCATTTGGAGACATCTCACTTCCCGTTCCCGAGGTGGTTGGCACACAAATAAGCGCCTTATTTCTTCCCTTTAACATCCCATTTCCGACAATCTCTTCCAGAGATTGCGTATTATCCAGCTGTGCAGCTACCACTTTTGCCACGTCCAATACACTGCCCCCACCGATGCCGATGACTGCATCTGCAGGGAACGATGAAAACTGTTGCAAAACTTGTTTCACATCTGAAAAGGACGGCTCCTGTTCAATGCTGGTATCGATTAGTAGCGCTATATTATTTCTTTCCAATGCTACCGTCAAATCCGCTAATGAACCCAACAGGGGCTTGATTGTCATGATAACGACCGCTTTATATCCCTGCGCCACCACATCTTCGGCCAGCTGCTTCAGCACACCATTTCCAAAAACCAACGCCCCCGGAAAGCTAACCTTTAATATCCGATCTATTGACATATTCTTATTTCGATAATCTATTTATTCTTCTTCTGCTTTGTACGTTTCCAAAGTAGGCAGCTCGTAGCCCTTGACACTTGGCCAGACGCCGTCTTTGATTGCTCTTCTCTTTAATTTCTTCGGATTTACCACCACATGCTTCATCTTTTGCCGCCGCCATGTATAAGCGAAATGCAATAAGCCATCCTTCGTCTGTATAACGGCCGGGTAGGAATATTGACTGATCGGAGAATCCTCCAAAATCAACACGGCATCCCACTTTTTACCATCTTTAGAAACCGCAACATTCAGTGGTGTACGCGGTCCTTTCGGATTTTCAGGGCCCGGCAATACGTGGTTGTATACCAGCACATGCATTCCATTTTCCATCGTGACTGCATCCGTGCCAGAGTTGTTATTGGGCAGCATTGTTTTGTTTAACGGTGTCCACGTCTCCCCATTATCGTAAGACCAGGATTCTACCAAAGCCCAGTTACGGCTTCTCGCCAAAATCTGTAATTTGCCATTTCCATGATCTAAAATACTAGGTTGAATCGCTTGAAGGTTATCTTCCCCCGTTGCAATCGGCCCTACCTTGCGCCAAGTCTTGCCAAAATCAGGTGTCATTTCAAAATAGATATTCCAGCCGCTTCCTTCTGTACTCGTCGGGCAAATTAAATTGCCGTTACTTAATAAAACAGGTTTATTCTTAACGGGTCCGAGATATCCTTCCGGAAGTTTTTCCGCAGCCGACCACGTTTTTCCACCGTCTGTAGAACGCTTTAGCATGCCCCACCATTCGGATGGTTTAGGTCCAACTTTGTAGAACAACAACAAGTCGCCATGAGGAATTTGATATAGTACTGGATTCCAAGTTGGTAGTCTGCTCCCATCTTGCTGCACGCCATCTGCTACAGACATCGGTGCACTCCATTGTCCGTTTTCATACCGACATATATAAATCTCCACATCGGGGTGGCGTTCTCTCGTTCCACCAAAAAACGTGTATACCAAATTACCTGTTGTCGTTTCCGCGATACTTGCAGAATGACAAGAAGGAAAGGCGGCTTTATCATAGATAAACTCGTCTTTCACAATCCCCTTTTGCCATTTGTTTAGCGCATTTTGCTGTGCTTGTGCCCCAAAAAGGAACAAAAAACAGGTAATAACAGATAAACTTATCTTATTTTTCATTTGCGCCATATATTTATGGTTTCGTTTTAAATTGATAGCTACCCGATCCGATTGCTACTCGCACTCTCCCTCCTTCTTCTGATAGCACCTGAATATCACTATTGCCTTCTAAATTTCTATTTCCTTCCGTAATGGATGATGAATTTTTTGCAGGCAGATATATCTCTGCTTTTGCATTCGCTGGAACAGCAATATCCCAAGTAAAGGTCGTTTTGCTAGTTGTCCAGTTAGATTTAATGGCTCCGTATACACTATGGTAACTCGCTTCCACATGATCTAAACCGTCGATTAACTCTGGCTTCATGATGATCGTCTGAAATCCATTTTCTTTGGACTTGATCCCTGCCAGGTTTTCATAAGACCACACGAGCAGATCCCCTAGCATCATGACATGGTTTTCGGAATTCATCTGCGGATGTGCCGTATTTCCGTTCCAAAGCTCCCAAATTGTCGTCGCCCCGTGTTCGATCATGTATCCCCATGAAGGATAAGTCCTGTTCGTGGTGAGCTTGAAAGCCAGGTCAGACCTTCCCATATCGCTCAACGTACGCATAATCCACTGCGTCCCCACAACACCTGTACTTAAATGTCCCTTGTTTTCCTTCTCAATAATCTCGACAATACGATCGGCCAACTTAACCTTCTCATTCTCTTCAACCAGGCCAAAATACATAGCCAGCAAGTTTTCCGTTAGCGTATTGTTGCCATATCCACCGTTTTGATTATAAAATTGCAAGTTGAAGTCCTTTCGTATCTGCGCCGCCTGCTGTAGAAAATCGGCACGATCCAGTTCATTTCCGACATGTATTGAAAAATCAGCCATAAGCTGCAAGAGGTAGTAATAGTAAGCCGTTGATAGCACCGGATTCGGATATTTTTTATCTGCGCTTTTCCCTCGACCCGCCTCAATCGTCACAGGTGGTGCGCACCAGTCACCGTAGCTATCCTTGGTGATGATACCCTTATCATCCATATAGCGAGCGCGCATGTAATCCATCCATTTCTTCATGGATGGATAATGGTCTTGCAATACCCGGACATCCCCCGTATGCCGAAACAGCATATCGGCAATCATGGGATAAGCGCTAGGCCAGGTCATGTTATCACTATAATAGCGCCAGAAAGCCGGTGCGACATCTGGAATGGCGCCATCGTTTTTTTGAGATAGCCGAATATCTTCCAACCACTTAACATAGAAATTCGCGTTATCGAACAGGAAATTTTCTCCGTAGGCACTCGTCGGTCGGTCACCTAACCAAGCTTGGCGTTCGTTGCGTTGCGGACAGTCAACTGGAATACTTTTGTAATTGGAGGCTATACCCCACCAAGCGTTTTCATGCAGCTGGTTCAATAGCGGATTGGAAGAACTAAACTCGCCTACGGTCTCCATTTCGTCATACACGAAACGTCCCATAAAATCGTCTACGTCAGCTTCACCGGGATATCCTGATACTTCCACATAACGGAACCCGTGATAGGTGAATCTCGGTTCCCACACTTCTTCGTCATTCCCTTTTAAGATATACGTATCCGTCGCTTTCGCCGCGCGCAGATTATCCCGGAACAACGTACCATCGTCATTTAGTGATTCTGCAAAACGTAATGTAACTTCCGTACCACGGGCACCTTGTACACGCATCTTCACCCAACCCGAAAAATTCTGCCCAAAGTCGAGCATATATTTCCCGTCTTTCGACGTAATCGATACCGGCTTGATATCCTGCATCACCTTCATGTTACGGTTGATCTGGGATTCATATTTTCCGCCGGGCTCCTGCACGTATTCCGCGGGTATCCAAGCTGTGTCATCATAGCCAAGCGATGCCCAACCTTGCAGTTCCTTTCGTGCATCATATACTTCGCCGTCGTATTCGTTATTGGAACGAATGGGGCCATCGGTCGCTCCCTTCCAAGTATTATCGCTGTACAACGTCTGTTTAGAGCCATCGGTATAGGTAATCCGAATCTGCAGTTGCATCTTCGGGAAACCAAAATCCTTTACCTTGTATGGTTTTTCCTGGCGGACCGCATAATAGCGTCCATTTCCCAAGGTCACGCCCAAGGCATGGTTGTTTCCGCTTAGTTGCTCGGTCACATCAAAGGTATTGTACTTTACATTTTGCGTGTAGTCCGTCAGCCCCGGTGCCAGAACCTGATCGCCTATTTTCTTCCCGTCTATATAAAATTCGTATAGCCCCAAACCGATAACATAGGCTGTGGCCTTCGCTACTTTTTTAGATAAGGAAATCTCTTTTCGGAAATAGCGCGCCGATAGATAACCGGACTGTTGATCATCGGTATCGAAATACCTATCGAATCCAATCCATCGTTTATCCCAGTCTTTATAGTACAATAGACCAACCTGCCAACGTGCAGGAGCAGACCAATCCGATTCCCCTTTATTGGTATATACTTTAACTTTCCAGAAGACCTCTGCATCACTCTTTAGGGCTTTACCGCCGTAAAACACCAAAATGGAATTATCCGAAATAACCTGACCTGTATCCCAAAGATCACCCTTATGTTGAGCAAGCTTTTCCGGTGACGAAGCGACAAGGATATGATAAGCTGTTTGTACGACATTTCGTTCCGCTGTCTGGATCTGCCAGCTCAGCCGAGGGTTACTTATATCAATACCTATAGGGTTGTGAAGCAATTCGCACCGCAACACGTCGACTTTGGGTTGTGCAAAAGCCATTGTACTGTAGCACAACCATACCAACAAACCTATTGTCTTCATCATACTTGTCATATGCATTATCTTTTACGGCTATTGCCCTGAAAAATCAAAATAAAGCACCATGTGCAGCGCACGGATAGGCTCTTTCTCAAAATCATAATACACGTGCTTCATCCCCATTGGTCCCGTTGTTTCTGGTTTCTGGGTTTTCGTACCGATGGCCGAAATACCATTCATAAAAGAGATATCTCCATTTGGAAACGTCGGCTCCATGTTTTTCCAATCGGTATCCTTTTGCTCTTTCGGTGTAAACAAACGCAGAAATACATCTTCCCGATCGGTAAACACTAAGAAAGACTGTTCATCGGTGATGAACTTCGTCCAGTACATATTACTGTGGTAGCCTTTAAACTCGGGATATTCAAACGGTATTTCACCTGTTGCGGCATCATTATAATCTTTCTTCCACACGCCAAACTGGTTTCCTTTCATCCGATTTTTCCAAACGCGATAAGGACCGCGACCCATATATTCCACGCCTTTTATCTTATCCTCCGGGAAGGAAAAATTGACCCCAACAAACTTGGTAAAGTATTCCTTCGGAAAGTATTGCACATGCATCTTTAGCTGTCCGGAAGGGTAGACCTCCCAGGTCAAGGTGTTATAACTTTCTTTCTTGTCGAACGTAGAAGCAATCACCACTTTATCATCTTCCTGCTTCAGCGTGAAGTTTTTAAAATTTGTCACCGCTTCCTGTACGGTAGGACCATTATGAAACGGAATAATACCTTTTGCATTTTTAACCTCTTCCAGCAGTCCATTTTCCCTATTGATACGTATGGTAACACCGTTTGCCGTAACGACATACTGCGAAGCCGTTTCGTTGACCTGAACGGCAGTGCCCGTCGTCTCCTTCATATTTTCTGCAATTTGATTCGGACGGCTTATCGGGAAGCTCCACGTAAAAATTTCGAGATCGTTGACATCTTTAGCGGTGATATACAGCACATCATAGTCTTGCCAGTCCGCCGGAAAATCTACTTTCAAAACGCCACGGTGGTAAGGCGCTATAGTCGGTGCAGCAATTGTTCCCGTCTGGCTTCCTTTATCCTCCCCATACGCGCCCAACTTTTTAAGTTCATAGCTGAACGAACACTGATCTGTATTGGTAAACGAATATCGGTTTTCTATATTAAATGCCCCATCAAACCCTTCCGTCATCTCCCGCTTTTCAAAAAATATCGGACTCCATACCTCTTTTATCGTATAGAAACTTCCTTCCTTCTCGTAATATGGCCCCACGATACCATCCGCACCATGATTTCCGTCGGTGTCTATGATATTGTCTTTGTCGGTACGCACCAATCCCTGATCTTGAAAATCCCAAAGGAATCCCCCTGCCGACAGTGGATTAGCCCACATCGCTGTCCAGTAATCTTCGATACCAGCACCATGCCCGCCATCCCACATACCATGCAGGAATTCCGTCGGCATCACAATATTATGGCCATGGTCATACGTCCCGATACCATAATTATATTCCCGGTAGTGCGTCGTTTCGAAACCACCATATACTGCCCAAGGATAGATCAATGGGCGTTTTTGGATATCGTTAGCAAAAAATAAACTGTCCAGCTCCGGGTTATGTCCACCTTCATTTCCATTTGCCCAAAAAATAATCGATGGATG
This sequence comes from Sphingobacterium corticibacterium, assembly GCF_004208525.1. GTDB lineage: Bacteria > Bacteroidota > Bacteroidia > Sphingobacteriales > Sphingobacteriaceae > Sphingobacterium > Sphingobacterium corticibacterium. The sequence goes on from NZ_SGIT01000002.1 coordinate 878,441, forward strand.
GTTCTCCGATACGACCATCATTTCCTCCACGAGTTTTGTCCCCGTTGGTGTGTCGTAATGGCCATGCCAACCACCAAGCTCGTTCATGACATACAAGCCCAGTGAATCGCACACTTCCAGAAAATGGTTATCTGGTGGATAATGGGCCATCCGGACGGCGTTCATGTTCATCTCTTTCATCAGCTTCACATCGTGAATACTGATCTCCTTGCTCGTCGTACGTCCAGATTCCGGATGGAAAGAATGCCTATTGACGCCCTTGAATTTTATTTTTACACCATTGACGTAAACGCCGTCACGCTCTTTAACCTCCACCGTTCGAAAGCCAAATTTCTGTACTTTTTCGTGTACCTTTTTCCCGTTCTTTAGCAGTGTGATATGCGCTTGGTATAAGTGTGGGAATTCCGACGACCATAAGGCCGGATTGGAAAACTGCCCGTTCACCTCGGCCTGATCGTCCTGAAATTGGGCAGAAAGAACATCACCATACAATTGGCCATTAAGATCCTGGATCTGCACTTGAATTGCATCCGCTCCGCCTCTCTTCTGTATGATGCTACGAAAATGACCGTCTGCTTTGGCATCAATCGAGGCGCGGTGAATATAACTTTGTGGCAACGCCTCCAGATAAACGGGACGGAAGATACCACCGAATATCCAGTAGTCGGCTTCCCGTTCCGCTGCATTCACCGATTTATTGGCAGAATGTTTCGCCACAGTTACTTCCAGCGTATTATCCCCTTTATAGTTCAACAACTTGGAAATATCATACTTAAAAACATAAAAAGAACCTTGATGGATTTCTCCAGCAGACTTTCCGTTTACTTTAACCTCCGCATCGGTCATGACTCCCTCAAACACCAGGTTTACCACCTGCCCCTTCCAAGCCTTGTCTACCGTAAACGTATATTTATATAGACCTTTTTCTTTACCCTTATTTTCTTCTTTATTAAATCCGTAGTTATATTTACCAAACCCGTGCAATTCCCAATTAGAAGGAACCGGTATTTTGGACCATTTCCCCGAATTCATCCCTTCGGTGACGAAGAAATCCCACAGCACACCATCGTCTTTACCTTTTCCAGATAAATATTTTATTGCTGTGGTTTGGGCATACGAGAACGATAGTCCTACAAACCACAAGCACATCATCCATACGCATCTATAACTACGCTTCATGTCAATTTTTTGGTTAATCATTAATTCAATTTCTCTGCTTGGAACAATGAAATAGCGTATGCTGCTTCGTTGTCCATTCCGTCGGCATCTTCCACATCAAAATCCTGATCTGTTGGTGTATCCGCATTCGGGTACCGACGTATCTCTCCGGTGCGGAATGTCACCCGGCTGATTTCACTGACTGGCTGGAAAAACAAACGTGTTCCTTTATCTGTTCCGTTGATGTTGATCTGGTAGGAGCGTGTATGTACATCTACCGTCAACACAATATGATAGGCTTTTCCAGCTTCGTAAGATTGTACGGATGCCATACGGTATCCCGCTTTATTCAAAATCTGTGCTTCCGCATCAAACACCATACGGGCAGCTGCCTGTCCCAAATCATTGACCAACTCAATCTCTAGCTTACCGTGATCCGTCTGTTTCGGCGTAACGGTAAAGGCTATTTTTGCTTTCTTTGAAGATGCAATCACCCGGTCAGCCTTTGCATAATCAAAAGGATCCTTATCTTTTAGTACCAAGGTATTATTTTCCAGCTGAACCGGCGCCCATAACGGGCTGTATATATTCCATTGATTGAATATTTCTACGGCATTTTGGGAGAAGTCATCGTTTACATTACCCGTCACAGTCGCCGTAACTGGTACAGGCACCTTCGAGACCCACATATCTTCCTTATTCATACTGTATGTCACCCACATATTATTGTCGGGCGGTACACCATTACCCTCCTGTATTCCTCTTGGATATTGGGGTCCGTACGATTTATAGTTACCTCCATAGCGCATGGTCGTGATCTCGCCATTGATTAACAATAGGTCCGTATACGTTAGGCCATCATCACTTGTCGATAGCGCTAAAGGCCAACGAAACTCCGACGGGTTGTAAACAGTGGCAAAACGGTTGTCAGATGTACGTTGGCCCCATATTTTCGCGTTGCTGTTCACAAAACCCGGTGCACGTAATGGATCGTAACTCCAGGTTTTTCCTTTATCCTTACTGACCGATGTCAAGGCGTGCTTCCACATACCGACCACATTTCCATTATCGAGCGTATAATAGGCAAATGCTTTTAACGGACGTTTAAAAGGAACTAACGGATCGTCGCGATCAGCTTCTTCCACCCATTGCTGCATTTGCAGCGGTTTCTCCATCAGCTCCTTACACGCTGCCACGAATGCCTTGTCTTTACTTTTCGTATAAAATGGGAATTTTGCTAACTTCTGATCAAATGACGCATTAAAGCGGATAAAGTAAATCGGACCGAAAGAGCCATCTTTTTTAATTTCTCGCACGACACGTCCGATGCCGTTACCATCGTTGGGGTCATCTTTCGCGTCGAGTGCTACGCCATAGTAGCCGATGGTCAGCAACTTACCGTTAGACGCCGTATAGAATCCCACACGTTGGTGCATAATCGCATAGAGGTCTTTCCCAGCTTTATCGGTGCGTCCTGGTTTCGTAAACCCTTCCGGCACCAAATAAGGCGGAAACAGCTCTATCGGATCCGACCAGGTATAGCCATCTTTGGACGTCTGGAGAGAGGTTTTTCCCTCCGCCACATGCTCGCCAACCGGGTTACTCAAAAACTGCAGGTAATACTTATTGTTCCAATACGCTAAAAAAGGCTGATGGTTATAGGTAAAGTTTAATCCGCCGGCATGTTCTGGAAAAGCTCTGTTCGCCCGAAACGTTTGTATGTTATGGGTTCCCACAGCAGGTTTCAGCTGTCCGTGGTGATAATCTACGTTGGACAACGTTTTCCCCACGTAGGTCATCGTGTCTTGTGCCGTCACATACTGTGCCGTACATAACAGGGCTATACCTAATATTGTTGATCTCATTTCCTTTTTATTTTTGCTCTTTTAACAATTTTTCCAAATCCTTTTTGGATGCTTTGAAAATCGTTCCATGTTTATGTCCTTTCGGAACCGAAATCTTATCGTTGGCATTCTTAAACGTTTTAAAATCCGTGGTTGACACGGCTTCGTAGCTCATGGTGCCATAAGAATCAAAATAAATGAGCCATTCATCGTCAAGTTTAACCACCGAGGGTCCCTCTGTTTTAAAGCCTGTATAGGGCTCAGACACCTGCTCATACGGCCCCAATGGATTATCCGCAAAAGCAACTTTCAAGTTTCGGTTCGGACGCGTATTGTCTTTTAAGACTAATACATAATCGTTCTTATCTTTCTTTACAATGACCGCATCGATAATGCTGAATCCTGGGTCTGCGAATAACTTCGTCTCCGTAAACGTTTCAAAATCCTTCGTAGTCGTGTAATACATCCGATGGTTGTTTCGTTCTTCCTCTTCCCCTTTCGGGAAGCGCTCAGGGATAGTCGATGCCCATATAATAATAAAGCGATCTTCATCCTCATCATAGAACAACTCCGGGGCCCATATATTGACCGTTGTCTCCTCATGCGCCATAACGGGTACAATCTTTTTATTTTCCCAATGGATCAGATCTTTCGAAGAAGCATACCCAATGCCTTCATTACCTTGCCAACCGATGGTCCATACCAGATGATAAACCCCATCTTTACCACGTACCATCGAAGGATCCCGCATGATCTTTTGTTCGCCTAGTTCGGGCTTCAGGAAAATCCCATCAATCGCCGTCCAGGAATAGCCATCTTCACTGTACAAATACTGTAATCCGCCATCGGCGGGTTCACGAAAAGAAGTGTACATATAGACATCCCTCTGGCAAGATGCCAAAAGGGATGCTATTAACACAACAACTAAAGCCTTTATTTTACCTTTCATGCTCCTATAAACTATCTAAAACCAACACCCAATCATTTCCATCTTTCTCTCCTCCTTCTGGCTTAAAAGTCTGTACACCTGTATTTTCTACTTCTCCTATCACGGTTGATTCGCCCGTACGGGGGTCGAACCAAGAAGCCTTCACTTTATCACCATTGATTTTCCCCATGTTGATTTTCATTTCTCTACCATTATAATTATAGATAAATGCATAATGGTCTGTTCGTGTAGCCAATAAGCGGTTATATTTTTCACCATTTTCGGCCACGAGACTCTGATCGGGGACACGATCAAAATAACCATCTCTAGACAACATAAGTTTCTTCAGGAATTGCATTTGTCCGGCCCCCGGTGCATCCATGGCCTCTGTCCATAGCGTGGTTGATCCGTACGCTGTGGTGGTGTCTGTTGCGGCGTGCATTTGCATCACCGAGTTTTGTCCATAGGTATACCCGAAAGCACCGGCAAACACGGACCAATAACCGTAACGGCGCACATCATGGTCTTGCCAAACCGGCTCCTTCGTATCGTGCAGTCCTTGTGGAATACCCTCGTATGAAGGTTCTCCGTCGATCGTAGGTTTCACGGGGTTTAAAGCCCAGTCTACCTCCATAAATTTCCAATTGTCTTCGCCGTAATGTTTCTTTTCATTGCTCGATGTATCCTGGTCATATCTTCTGTGTCCAGATTGTACCATATTGAAGTCTAACCAAGGTTCGTTATGGAACCAATCGGAAGAAGCTGTTCTACCCCGTGGGTGATAGGTCATCAAATGGTTTGAATCAATAGCCTTAATAGTTTTTCCCATCTCCAGCCAAACCGCGGTAGAGTCGGACGCTGGAATATCTCCACCGTTCAACCAAATAATATTCGGCCTATCTTTCCAACGTTCTGCTAAGAAAGTCGCATATTTCGTTGTCTGTTCGACCGAAACTTTGCCATCTTTTACAGGCGATCCCCATACCGGAACTAACGCCATATAAATCCCTTTTTCCGCCGCCTGGTCAATAATATAATCGATATGATCCCAATAATCGTACTCTTCCGCTACTTCTGGATTATTTCCCTCCGTCACGAGCGGGCGCGAAATATCTTTGTTCACCATGGACGAGTCGCCATACACATTAACCGATGGTACAGTATGTAAAACCATCGCTTGCACCACGTTAAACCCTTTCCGTTTCCGATCTTCCAGATAGTGCTCCGCCTCATCTCGGTCTAATTTATTAAACAGCAGCCAGCCCGTGTCACCAAGCCAGAAAAAAGGTCTGCCATCGTCTGTCATTAAATATCTTCCATTTTCAGACACGCTCAAAGCGCTCATCTGCGACGAAAGTCTCCCTTCATCTGAGGTCGTCGAAGTACAGGAAAAAAGAGCTCCTGCAAATGCCAATGGTAATAGCTTTTTACAAATAGATATCATATTATTTCTTGGTTATCCAGATCACTTCTGGGGTGTTTTTATATTTTTTTAAGGTAATAGGTTGCCCTGTTTTCACGGATTCCGACCCCAGAATCGCTCCCGTTTTGGAGTCAATATGGTAAGCTTTGTAATTGCCCTTCCAAGCAGGCACATCCACTTGAAGCGACGTATTATCGGCATTGTAAAAAATAGCAGACTTCGAGCCTTCCAAACACCAGCTATTTTCTTGCTTCTTCACTTGCATACCCGAGACTTCTTTAACGAAGTCTGCATGGTCTACTTTCGGGATGTTCGCCATAGATCCACCAGCCATAAATACCGGCCACGCGTGTTGCGGATAACTATCGCTATGGTAAATAACCGCCTTATCTGGGAATTTTGTTCGATATTCAGAAACCGCACGGTACACCTGCTCCGGCGATGTTCCTTTCGACTTCATCTGCCGTGCGTGCTGACGCGGCGCTAGGTTCTTTCCACCTTGCGGCGCATAGGCCTCTCCATCCTTTTGATAATACCAATAACGAATATCGATTACTTGTATTTCTTTCGCTCTCGCTGCGTCCGCCAAGATCGCATCCTGCACATCTTTCGTCGCACTGAGACCAATTATCGGATGCAGGCCAGTTTCTGCTTTCCATTCCTTGATCACATCAATCCAGAACTCCACAAAGTGTAGGGGTCCCGTATATTCCGCACTGATCAGCTGGATCACACCTGTATTATCTTTAAAGTTTTCGAGACATTGGCGAATATACGCACGGTGCAGTTCACGTCGCACCGGATGGGTAACATCATAAAACTGTTCCGCCATAAAAATTCGTTTATCACCTGCATACGGTACCGGCTCCGGAAAACCAACATCATTGATATTATTTGCCGTACGCCACGGAGAATCGGTATAATGCGCGCCCGCTTCGAGAATATTATGCTGAAAATAGTTTTGATGCAACAACACCAACCCTTTCTGGTCTGCTAAATCTGCAAATTGCTTCAATCGATTCCAATAAAATGGATTGTATTTTGTTAAATCATATTTCGACAAACCATCAAACGCCAGTCCCTGTCCACTCCGGGCAAAAGGCAACTCATAAAACGGAGGCCAGACCTCGCCGTCCATACGTCGGATTCGTTCGTGGTCATCCCGTCGTCTATCATACCATAGTCCGTAATTATGATCTATGCTTAGTACGTGCTTTGCCAGCATATTATCCGTCACCTCTTTAAGATCATCGGTTAAGCCTGTACCGATCTCTCCCGGAACATAACGTGTAATATGCGGTTTGGCCTCTTGTAATCCACGGGGTCTAATATTTCCGTTCCACCAGGGTACATCAATTTTACGACCTGTCAACACTTCTTGCCCACGCACCAACCAGCCATTTAAGATGGCCATATCCGCCGCTTTAGCAGTCTTCATCTGTTTCGGCACATCTTTATCTGTCAGCATCTTTATCCCCTGTATATCGGTCGATAACGGATCACGTTGCGAAGCCTCTGCAATAAGATCTTTAAGTTGCGGTGCCGGCTTTTCAGCAACTTTTGTTAGCTCGGCAGCTACCGCGATCGTCGGACTAGACGATGCATCGGTCAATATCGGCAGCAATACTTTCCTTTTCCCCGCAGACTTACCTATTCTTTCCTCCAACTGCGCGTAATATAAACTTCGAGGGTTGACATGGTTATTAATTTCTGTCCAGTAGGCGTCGCCCTGAAACTGTGCCCAAAGGCCGAAGCCCCAATTTTGGGCAGTTGGGGGTTGGTCGCTCTCGATCAGTGCGGCAGTAGATTGCCAAAAAACACTATTTGCCGCTGTCCATCCAGCACCTTTTCCATCTTGCCCGCGATTCGTAAAGCGCAATGCCTGTGCATCAATATCCACAATATCAAACAATACACCCGAAGCCCAACTATCAATAGCGCCGCTAAAACCATAGGGCTCTACCGCTTGGCACTGCACAAATGCGTTTGGACCAGCAGCTGTAAACCCTACCGCGAAATCATGATAGCCTTTTTCAGAATATAGCCGTTGGAATAAGGTCTGTTGACCACGTGTATAAAAAGTATACCTTCGTTGGCCACCGATTTCAGAAACCGGATCACGGGAAATACAATCTTCTACCGTCAGTTTACTTGCTGTTTCCTTGGCATACACGGCTGATCCTGCAAAATACCTAAATTGCATCCGGCGAACCCATACATTCTGTGCATTCTCTACCGTAATGGCCATCCATCGATGATCTTCATCTTTCGAATTATTTTTATCAAAGGACGATTCCAGCTGTATGTTTTCGATACCGACCTGTTCGATCCTACCACTCCATGTATATTTTTCAACCGTTGCACCGCCATATTGTTGGTCTAATGCCGTGGTAATAGGTACGTCCAGCTCTATCTGGTTGCCGTCTATACGGACAATCCTTCGATCCCATGTGCTATTCCAGAACCCTGGTTTCCAACCTAAAAAGGACATTCCTCCACCAAATTCTTCCGCTTTTAGCGCGTTAATCCATTCTTCCGTTGACGGTCGGGTAATCATGACCCCGTCGCCTACTTTCAGGCCATTCGTATTGTCCAAATGGAGAATGTTTGCATTGACAGGAACATAATCATCTTGTACTTTTCGTTGTTCTTCTCTTTTGCAATCTTGTTCACCTACAATACGGATCAAGGTCTCCCTTGTCTGCCCTTCACCGACCAGTACCGTACCGTTCTCCATAAAACCAGCACCTCGCAATATCACGCCAGAAGTGTGCAAAATTAAAGAGCCAGACAAGGCATATTGTCCTGCTTGCAATAATACTGCTCCCCGCAGGCCCTGCTTGTCTAACGGCAATTGCGAGACATAATCGATTGCAGCTTGAATACGTGCCGTTGCATCCCCCCCCTTTACAGGCACTACAATTTTCACCAGTGCGTCAGGGATTGATTTATCGCCCCCCTCGTAACCTGCATGGGAAAAATCAGGAATTCGATTACCCAGCGAATCTGCTTGATAAACGAATTTACCTTCTTTCCAAAGCAATGGTGCAGGTACCTTTTGCGTATATCCTACAAAATAAAAGGTAAAAAGTAATCCCAGCGCACATAAAAACCTACCTGGGATCAATCGCCAATATGTCTGTTTATTATTCAACACCATACCATTTAAAAAAGATTTACTAAGCTCGAAGTAAAGCAGTTATATTCAACTCTTCTAACATTAACAATAGGTAACTTGGCCTATGTATCTCTTATACAAACATAGCTATAAGGGTATAGCTATGTTTGTAGTATTTTCTCCAGCTATTGTATCATTTTGCCGCATATGCACACACTTACCTTGGCAGCATCATAAGATGATACAATTAACTCATCGTATCGACATTATTGCCAAGATTTCGGTAATCGATTTTCTCCTTCGGATTTGTACCGTTCAAGTATTCTTCCACGTTGGTATAACCGTCGCCATCTGTATCTTTCACGCCATCAGTAGGGTCATTTGGATCCAAGCCATATTTTTTTTCCCATTCATCGGGCATGCCGTCGCCATCCGTATCTACCAGTACCTCCGTAGGATTATAAGTCAGCTCTGGATATCCACCCACTTCGGCAATATCCTTTATGATGCCCGTTTCGGTTGTCGGTTTGCCGGTGCGTACCATGTCGACCACGCGCGTATCAACAGCATCTCGTCTAGGCAAGGTTGCGCCAGCCTTGGCTAAAACTGCCTCGAAGGCCTCTTCTGCGGTATGGTGTGGCGCTACAGGCCATCCTACGAAAGGCGTACCGACACCGGCTATTTTCTTCGTCTCTTCCGCTGTCTCTCGACCATCTTTCAGCCGCATACCGGTCCAGTTGTCATTCGTGACCGCTGTGTTATCATGCATGATGTTTCCGGCAACATACCATTTCCCGGGTCGATTTGCCTCTTTCTCATACCATTCACCGGCCGCCCATGCACTGCCCGGCGAATACATGCTGCGTTGTTCGATACGTGCAAATACGGCACGCATATTATCGTTCGTCGCTGGCCCGGGTTTGAAATAATTGTTAATTAAATTTATCTCCGATGTCTCATCGCCTCCATCTATAGAACGGTGACGCCAGTTAAAAACCACATTATTCCGGAAATCAAATGGCCCTGACATGCCTATAGAAGGGTTACGTGCGGTATTGCTGGCGAACAGATTATGATGAAAAGTCGAGGGGTTTCCTCCCCACGTACCACCGAAAGCGTGTCCTCTAGCATCGAGTGCTTCACTCGAAATCGTCCATTGGATGGTAATATGCTGTGCGGGGTCTTTTATTTGCGTTGTTCCATCAAGTGATGGCCGCATATGTCGGTATAGCGAGATATTCTCGTCCATCCCCCAACTGGTAGAACAATGATCAATGATAATATGATGGTGCGGATTACCGCCGATATTATCATCACCCTGTCCACCTACCGGAACACCTCGACGTACACGCAGATGCCGGACAATGACATTGTGGGTATTGATATTAAGCGTACCGGCTATACAAATACCGTCACCGGGAGCAGACTGTCCCGCGATGGTGATATCAGGATGGTTAATATTCAGATCACCATCCACTTTGATAGTCCCCGCTACACGGAATACAACTATGCGGGGGCCTTTCGCTTCTAACGCCGCGCGGAGGCTGCCCTGACCGCTGTCGTTCAGGTTGGTAACCGCTATCACATTACCTCCACGTCCTCCGGTGGTAAACATACCCCCTCCCCAAGCTCCGGGGAATGCTGGAATAGCACCCTCTGGCAATCGCGGTGGATGTGGCGGTATCTGTCCCCGTTCGGGTTGTGCTTGCTGTGCGTCAGCACCGGTTGCCCCCAATAAAAGCGTCAAAAAAAGCAGACTTTTTTTCAACGATTTATATGGGAATGTTTTATTGATCATCATATACTAGTTGTTTTTTAGGTTTTCATTTACACTAAAACAAATTTAGGTAAAAGAGCCGAAGCATACTTATAATATATTCTCCGGCTCTTGTATCATTTTGTCTCCGTCAATACCCCTACTTTATTAATAGCCGTTAGATCCAAATTCATTAGCATTATTAATCTGATTTAAAAAGTTAAACGGAATAGGACGCTTATAATGTCTACTTGGAATAAAATTGGCCGCAGCAGTCTTATTATAAGCAGCTAACCTCGTTTCAAAAGCTTTGTTCCGTTTTAGGAGTGCCCAGCGGTTAAACTCCCCACAAAGTTCACGTGCATACTCATCAAAAACATCGTCCATTGTCGCCGTGGTTAATTGCATGCCGGTAGCCGTATTGAAATCTGCCGCGTCTCTACATGCTCTCCTTCTTAATTCATTTAAGTAACCAGCTGCTACTGCCCCATCGGCACTCGTGTTCATGGTAGCTTCTGCGGCAATCAGATAAACTTCCGCCATCCGCATGATCATGATATTCCCCAACTTCTGCTGGAAGTTCCCGCCTAGCCATCCGCCGTCGAAGTTCGTGTTAAATTTCATCATCGCCGGAAAAAGATTAGCCAAGCTTGATGGTGTTAAATTATTATTCGAGGTGACCCCTTTATATGTACTACCGGTAGGGTCACCCGTCAGGTCAAACAGCTCATCTATATTAACCGTCACATAACACCGTGCTTTTTTATCATCAGCACTCAGGTTTTCCTTGCTCAAATAGGCAAAAAACCGATCTTCATCTGCCGCTAAAGGATAAGGGTGTACATTCGCATTCGGTATCGTTTCTAAATTTGAAGTTGATCCATTATATGCCTCTTTTTCCCAAATTTTCGGAATATATTGCCAGGTCGCATTTCGAGAAGCCAGACTTGCATTAACATCCACGTAAGGATAAATCTTTTTTCCGACATGACTAGGATCTATACCGTATTTTGCACACATAGCAGCTGTGAGGGTAACAGTCGCAGCATCATAGGTAACGTTTGCCGGAGCAGGGGCTCCCGTTCCTAAACTACCTATCGCCTGTACGCCCGAATAGTTTGTAAAAGCGGTTACAAATGTGTTCTCCCAACGTTTATCGTATCGCGCATCGAAGCAGTTTATCAAATATCTTGTGGGTGCAATAAATTGTTGGTTTAAGCGACCATAGTAAGCATTCGAAGTATTGGAATTAACCCCTCTTCTGAAAATATCTGATGTCCCGAAAGCATCGTCTAATTTCGGGTAGTAGTGGAGATAGAGATTCGGTTTGGAGCCTCCTGTGAAGTAATCATAAGACTCATCGTAAGGATCTAATCCATACGCTGTAAAAAGTGCCTCTTGGTTATTTCTATTATTGTCCGAAGCAAATACATCTGCAAAATCATCGTATAACATCGCACCGTACTGACCTTTCCCATTGATCAGGTTGTCAGCAGCCTCTTTTGCAAGCTCCCAATAGGTTTTATCACCTTCCCGTAAATCCTCTCCTGCCCCTTGTGCATATACACGGGCAAGAAGGCCTAAAGCTGCCTTTTTCGTAACCCGCGCTGGATTTCCATCATATGGCGTAACGGGAAGATCATTAAACGCAGCTTTCAAATCAGAAACGATCTGCGTATAAATTTCGGGTATCCCGTTTCGTTGCGGGCTTAAATTTTTTACGGGGTCATTTGTCAATACCAATGGAAGCTCTCCGAATTGCGCTACCAAAACGGAGTAAAAGTACGCTCTCAAAAGTCGTGTTTCAGCTACCAAAACGGCTATATCTTCTGGATTACCATCGGTCAACGCCCCAGCCAGATCGATCGCCTTATTACAATGATTGATCGATCCCCAAGCATAATCCCAAGTATTTCTTACAACATTAGAATTGATGGTAAACTCTTCATAAGCGAGAAGATCCCTGTATTGGTTGTGGTTGCCATAGGGAAATGTCCACAAATCGGTCCCCCCTTCAGACACGATCCCATAAGGCATACCGATAAGAGGTCCCCATAGCCCTGTATAGCAATTAGACTGATAGGCTTTCCAACCTTCGAAATTAGTCAAGACATCTTCTTCAGACAGGACGACGGGATTGTACTCATCTAAACTACAAGAGCTGACCGCTACTGCAGTAGAGAACCCCAGTCCGATCGTATATAATATTCTTTTTAATTTATTTGTTTTCATGATCTGTCGTTTACATATTAAAAGGTCATATTCAAACCAAACACCAGTTGCTTGGTCAAAGGATAGGCTAATTCCCCGTTCATTTCCGGATCATATTGTTTGATCAAGTGGCTTTTAGCGACAATCAAAGGGTTTGTAATCGTACCATATATACGTAACTTGCCCAATGAAAGTTTTTCTGCTGCACTTTTAGGTAAGGTGTACCCCAGCGTGATGTTCTTAATTTTAAAGAAGGATCCGTCCACGTAGTTCAGACCTGAAAAGCCAGTCATCGTCGAGGCTGTTGCCTGATATTGCATAACGGGGAAATCATTTGTTGGATTTTCCGGTGTCCAATAGTCAAAATATTCCGGAATTGTTCTGGAAGGGCTGGCATTTGCCGCTAATCCGTTAGGCTGGTACCAACCTAGCATATTGTAATGGATCATTTGCCCCCAACGGAAATACGAATATATCCCTAAGTCTATATTTTTGTATTTGAATGTATTTTGAATACCCAAAGACCAATCTGGAGAATTGCGGCCTAAAATCTGATAATCGTTTGCACTATAGTTATACCTCGAGGTTGCTTCCGTGAGGCTACCATTGTATTGTTGCGCCGTCGCTAAATCCGTATAGTAATAAGCGGTCGATCCGTCTGCATTGGTTTTCATAAATACTCCATCGGCTACTTTCGTCATATCCGGAACATTCACCTTCAGATCACCAGGACGTTTACCAAATACCGCAGCGTCTGCTTCTTCACCTATCTGCCAAACACCGTCCAATTTATAATTACGGAATGAATTGAGCGGTTCTCCGATACTAAGGGTATACACATCATTTATAATATTGTTTGCGACTCCATCGGTCAGCTTTAAAATCCGCTCCCTATTGTATGCAAAAGCCGCTGATGTACTCCATTCAAAATTTTCAGAAACGATGTTACGAGAGTTGACCGTGAATTCGAAACCTCGGTTTTGTGTCTTTGCAATATTGAGGTATGTTTGATATTGGGTACCCGGCATATAAGTACCATAGATAATTGGTGAGGTCAAATTCCAGATGACGCCATCCGTTTTAGTAGCGTAATATTCTATCGCCATGTCGATTCGGTTTTTAAATAACGCGACATCTAAACCAATATTGGTATTATAGGACTTCTCCCACCCCAGAAGCGGATTCGTAATAAATCGGGAATTCCTGTAAATCAGCTGCGTCATACCACCTAACGACATATTCGCATTTTCTAAATTTGCCACGGAGCTGTACGGATCGATTTTTGCAGATCCAGTGACCCCCCAACCTACACGGACCTTCAAATCGTCTAACCAATTTTTTGTCCCGTTCATGAATGATTCTTCGGAAATCCGCCAGCCTACGGATGCTGCTGGGAATGTGTTCCAACGATTCGTTCTGTATAAAGCGGATGCACCATCTCTACGTATAGAGGCAGAGGCTAAGTATTTCCCTAGATACGAGTAGTTCACCCGGCCGATGACACCAAAGGTTTTGGTCATATCGTATGACGAAGTTGCCGTCGTATTGGCATCGCCCATAAACTTATGCCATTGAAAATTATTGGACAGAATATTGCTTTGGAGCATTTCGGTCTCATTATTTTGGTTATCATGCCAAGTGGTTACGCCTGTTAATGTAAAGTCATGATCGTCTGCTATTTGAAAATTATATGTCAGAATATTTTCCCATTGATAACCAATCGAGCGATTCTGATTAATCGACGCTTTTGCGATCCCCGCATTATTATACGTATAGCTTACCGATCCTATCCCATCAAACCTATAGCCATTGGAGTAGGTCAGCCAAGTACCTATTCTGGACAATAACGTCAATCCTTTTAGCGGTTTGATCTCCAGATAAGGGTTTACATATAGTTTAAGATTATTGTCTTTATTCGCATATACACCAGGTTGATAATCCAGCAATAGGTTATATACGTTATTACCCAAATCCGGATTTAAAGAGCCATCTTCCTTATAAAGCTGTACCAGTGGGTCGGTAACTAAAGCATTCTCTAATTTATCTTGTGCCTTATTCCGAATAACGTATGCCGCCTGAAGATCACTACCGATCGAGATCCAATCTCTTATTTTATGGTTTAACCGCATACTCGTCGAAAGCAGATTATAGCCATCTCCTCTATACTGTCCTTCTTCTTTCGTGTAATTAAAAGACAGATATCCGGTCGTTTTTTCATTACCCCCCGATACGCTCAAACTGTAGTTCTGTGTTGCCGCACTCTTTTGTAAAAACTCATCCGTCCAATTAACAAAATTACCTTGCTGAAAAGTGGCATACCGATCCTCCCCAAAGATGATCTCGTCGTCGGCCTCTGACTGCCATAGCGCTCCTTCTGTGGTCCATTTTTGGTTAGCTTCGTCCCAGATGTACTTATAAGCATCTCGCTTAGCTTGTAAATAAGCATCTCCCGTGCGCATTTTAGGCGTAATGGACCAACCATTATGACCATAATAGGTATTCACATCGACATTAAGCTTTCCTGCCTTTCCACTTTTTGTTGTAATGATAATAACGCCGTTTGCTCCAGCAGATCCGTATACCGCTGTGGAAGCTGCGTCCTTCAATATCTCTATCGATTCGATATCATAAGGGTTCAGCGTAGCATAGTCACCTGGCAAGCCATTGATGATAAATAATGGGGCACCGCTAGCGCTAAATGATCGGGAGCCACGTAGCTGCATATCCACCCCTTCTCCAGGTTGTCCGGATGAACGGGTGATATCTAAACCGGCCACTCTTCCTTGCAGGGATTCCATCGGGTTTGGTCCTGGTCTAGCCGTAATTTCCTCGCTTTTCACCGAGACGACGGATCCAGTCAGATCGCGCCTCTTTACAGTACCAAAACCGATGACAACAACTTCATCCAAAGTCGATTCGCCGGTTTCCAGCATGATGTTCAATACCGCATCTTTCGTAACATGTACTGTATTGGAGGCATATCCAACCGCAGAAAAAACAATATCTCCCGGTGCGGCCAGCCGAATGGAGAACCTACCGTTTTGATCGGTAGATGCTTCTGTACCGCCATAACGGACGGTAACCCCAGCGATTGCCTCTCCCTCAGACGACCGCACTTGCCCACTCACATGAATAGATTGTTGTGGATGTTCCGTTGGTGCATGCGCCATACTCGGCATAGGTAGCGTAAAGACCAGGGCCGAAACACATGTCGCATACAAAAAACGCTTTTTTGTAAATCTTAACATAATTGAAATTGTTTATAATCCTTAAGTCAGCCGTTAGATAATATGCTACACTTACGTCTTTTTCTTCTACACAATCCGTACGCTGTATTGCAAAAAAGCACCACCGTATAAAGAAAATAGTTTAACTATCTAGTCCGCTAACTTAAATAAATTGTTTATAACTGCGACTAACAATGCGCTACGCATCATTAGTTCCTTTAACAAAGGAGGAGAAAAAATAATATGAAATATTATATCGCATTACCCTAAATGCATACGATATTAACATAATTCACACTTAGCATTTATCGGAAGATAATAAAAAATCCGAGCACTTTTTTGACATGCTCGGATTGATCTTTAACGTATTTAAATTATCTGAATCTTATTTATTTTTGTATTTTGAAATCCACACTCACGTAGTATCGATTTTGTTGATCCCGAGTAGCCTGATTTACATAAATAGCCCCGTATTTTCCTTCTGGCGTCTGGAAGTATATAATCTGCGTAGCAACCATCCCCCCGGAATTATATTCTACACCGTTTGTCTGTTCCTTATCGATCGTTTGCTTCATTGCTTCCGTTTCAATTCTGCTTGATGACACTAATGTTTGGGTAAAGAACTGCCGTGAATTTGAAGACGACACGGGCGCACTAAACTTGGTCTCACGCTTGGTCCAGCCCGAAACATCGTAATATGGCACTGGATACTCATCCACAGTCAATGCATATAAATTGTAAACCAAAAAAGTAGTGTTACCTGGCCTGCTATCAAATATCGTGTCGATCCCGAAGTCTATCTGGTCGGATACTGCTGCAGCCTCACTATAACTATACGTTTTCCCCGTACTAAGTGACAAAAAGCTCGGGTAGTCTTCGCCCTCAACAGGCGCATATAAGCGTCGGTCGGCGAACAGGTTATAGCTGGGTCTAGCATCTACCGTAATTGAGGTATACCCATCACCTATATACACATTATTCTCGTTCATTGCATAGAAGCGGAAGGTCATTTTGCCGTCGCGTTGCATTTTAAACTTGACGACACCAGAATAGGAACGGCGGTCGCCTTCTGATATCGGTATCGAACGCTGCGACCAGGTTCCAGTACCGTTGGTACTGTCGACCACTACCGACATCATATCCTCTTTAGCAGAAGTAATGGTAAAGTAAATATGCACACTATCTCCATCATTGACGACTGCGTCTTCCACAATCGCATATTCACTGTTATTGTGAAAAGTGACCTTGACATCCTCAAACATCGTAAATATATTCTCCGACTCTTTTTTACAGCCAACAAAGGCCAATAGTATCGCAAAAAGAGGGATCCATCTTGCTGTTTTCATCATCTTTCTTATTATATAGTTTTTTCCATTGGTTCTCATCTCGATATTTAATCATCTAGAGGATCAAAGGTTCCGCCCTCCCATCCAATAGTGGTTTCGATGTTCACACCGCGGCGTACAAAGTCGTTATGAAACGTATAAAAATTGTGGTACTCCGGGATAAACATTGCTCTAAAGTTGGTTTCCTGGGGCCGAGCCACGTGAGGTTGAAAATATTTCAGATAGGTTTCCTCATCATTCAAATCTAGACGATCGCGGAATTGCTCTCCGGTTGTTTCATTAACGACGGTTTGTAATTTGGCGATCGTGTCCCTTCTAGCGTCATTATTAACTCCAAACACCTGTAATTGATAAACTTCCAAAAATTCGCCGCTTAGCTTAGACCAGTTCCGGGTGCGGCGCAGGTCGGCATTACGTTTGTTCTCGAAAGAGAACTCGATCATACGTTCATTAAGTATTAATTCGCGCATTTGCTCTATACTGGCAATCCTACCCAAGCCATAATCGTTACTACCTTGTTCAATATCGGCACGATCACGGATCTGCCGTACCATATCTTTGGCCGTCGCCATATCCCCGGTTTCATTAGCACAATCTGCCAAATTCAACATCACTTCAGCAAAACGCATTTCAATCCAGTCCATACCACTTCCACCTCGTCCATCGTTATACGGAACAGAGGCTTCGGCCAAACCTGGTGTTGTAAACTTTTTACAGTAAACTGCCCAATTCGCACTTTCCAAGTCACCACCATTCGTTGCTCCTTCATAGTTCCACTGACGACGTCCTTCCTTACCACTCAGCTCCCATACACTGCCGTTATAAGCCATGGTCGCCTCAAAACGAGGATCTCGATCTTTCCAGAACAGAATGTTATTGAAGGTATAATTTCCCGGTTCGTCTATACGGTTTCCATCTTTCATCGGATAGGCGCGTAGCAGTTTCACTGTGGGCTGATAGCCGAGAAATGGTGATCCATTCTGGTTTTCTGATCTCGGGCGGGACTTCCGCTCCTCATCATGCCCACGCCGCGCTTCGGTACTGGAATATGGTCGTGAAATCAGGGTTTCCGGATTTGAAGCACCGTCGATTTGAAAAATCATGCTGTATTCCTCTACCAAACGACGTCCTGCGGCCAAACCGATATCATAAGCCTCCTTATTGGCAATAAGCGCCTCCTGCCAGCGTGAAGCATCGTGGGGATGCTTTGGGTCGTCCAGCGGATTAAACTGTGGACTGGCCCAGTACAACAAAGCTTTTCCCTTCAATGCAGCCACCGCTTCGTAGGTTAAACGCCCCCAATCACTCCCACCCCATTTTACATCTTTGAGATACTCCATAGCGTGATTGAGGTCGCTTACGATCTGTTCAAAACAGGCACGGGCGCTAGACCGACCGTCGGTCATTACATTGTCGGGATCCTGCGGCTCCAGTACCAGCGGCACCCCGCCATAAACCTTTACCATTTCAAGATAAACCATCGCCCGCAAGGCATAATACTGTCCCAACATCGGATATTTAACCGCATCGGCAATTGTACTCTCCGGCAAATATTTAATCGCATTGTTACAGCGTGCAATATCCATATAGCGGTTATCCAGATAATTTTGATTATAACTATTCCCTGTATAACGTATGTCGTGATTATTCAATGGAGCCCCCGTTATTCCCAAAGCTTGTGCACCATACGATCCGTTAGATGCCAAAAAATGTTCGTCACTGACCAAGTGGATGTCGAAGCGCGAAGGAATTGTCTGGTAGGGAAACCTAGGAATAATCAATTCGTAAGCTTTATTAAGGTGCATATTCACGGCCCCTTCGGTATTCCACAAGCCTTCAGCATCCAGCCCTCCTCTATCGGGCAGGATAAAAAAATCGTCGTTATTGCAGGAAAGCAGTATGGCAGAAGATAATGCCAACATGAACCCTTTCCGAAACTTTGTATATATTTTCTTTGTCATGTCTCTTCGTATTAATTTTATAAACTAGCACTCAAACCCACTGATATTGTCCGGACGATCGGATAATTATATACCTGGGGACTATATGGATCCTTGTAGCTGAACGGATTGACCAGTGTCCAGAGGTTATTTCCCGTCAGCAATATCCGTGCGTTCGACAAGCCTATACGGCGAGCTGCATTCGCTGGGACGGCATAACTCAACGTCATGTTGTTGATCCTGATCGTTGTGCCATTCAATGCCCAGATATCAGCTGCGTCGTTGATATACGGGTCATCCGATCTCGGATACTTTCCACTCATCGGGTCTTCCGGAGTCCAACGGTCGCGCCAGAAAATCGGCACATTGGTTTCGTAGTTCGGCTTCGTCCGCGCCCGGCTATCCACGAACACCTTTCCACCAAAACGAGCCATGATATTTGTTCTTAAGCTAAAATCTTTGTAACGGACACCAAGATTGATACCTGTTGAGAATACCGGTGTGGTACGATCAAACATAAAGTCTTTATCTAAGTAGTTAATCACACCATCCCCATTGGTATCTTTGTAGATCATCCAGCCCACCTGTGGCACCATACCGTTAATGGTATAGTTGGGATTTTCGGACATAAAGGCGTCCAGTTGCTCCTGTGTACGAAACATCCCGTCTGTTAGATATCCAATGTTACCAGTATTGTATTTCCGAGGATCCACACCGAATTTAGTACCTAACCAATCACCATGCGTACGATCTTTCTCTGTAAACGCATTCGGATTATACATCATCTTGGTTACAACAGAATTCCCCCAGCCGAAGTTCATGCCGGCATTGATACTCCAGTCGTCTGTAATCCGGGTATTGTAACCGATAGAAAACTCCGACCCCCAATTATAGGCCTCCCGGTAGTTTACGGGTGGTGCTATTAGACCCGAATACAGCGGATTCGTTGTAGATACGCCTTGGTCAAATCCGTCAAACACTTTGTTTTGAAAGAACTCCGCACTTAGGTTTAAGCGATTGTTCCACATCGTGGTTTCAATCCCGAAGTTAAACGAACGCTTCTTCTCCCAGGTGATCAGCAAATTGGGATAGTCAGAGGGGTTGAGACCTATACCATAATTTCCGTCACCAAACATATAACCATTGTTGATATCGACTTTATATCGCTCCTGCCACAGACGCTCTGACACACGATCGTCTCCGGTAATTCCCCAGTTCACTTTCAGTTTCAGGTGGTTTACAAAGTCTACATTGTCTTTGAAAAAGTTTTCCTGACTCACGATCCATCCAGCTCCTACACTCGGTGACCAGCCCCAGCGGTCACCTCGAGCAAAGTTGGACGAAGCATCGAGACGCGCCACTACCTGCAAAAGGTACTTCTTTTTATAATCGTAGCTTAGGCGCCCAAACCCGGAGCGTTTACTCGTTTCGCCTATAGAACGGCTCGGACGATCATGGAGGTCAAATGCCCAGTAGTCCATCTGGTTTGGAATCGCCTGGCTTAGCCAACGAACCGACAAATTATCGCTGTTCGATACCGTTTGTTCCGCTCCTACAACCACACCGATGCTATGATCGGCAAAGGTTCCATTATAGTTTAACGTAACAAAACCCTGATAGCCACTATTGTTACCTAAACTCGCATCCAACGTAGAACTTGCTTTAGGAAGCACTTCGGTATATTGATCTCCCGTTGCGACTAAGCTATTGGAGTACAATTCGCCGTTGTTGCCTATACGTTGAAAATTCCACATTCGATAAGGTGGTATATATTGTTCGCCACTGCTGTTCCCACCTCTTTGTGAAATCTGCAGTTTTGCGGAAAAACCTTTCAAGAAGGAAGGGGCCCAGTTCAGGCTGGCATTGATGTTGTAATCCTGCGACTTACTTGTTTGCTGATATCCTGAGTTAATAACGGCTAAAGGATTACTACCCTGACCTTTAATATTCACGGGGAGTCCATCGATATACATCGGAATCCAATCCGGGGTCGCAATCAATTTAGAGTAGAAATCGGCATCGGTCTCATTACCGATCTGGTTTTGGCTTTCCCGAAGATTATGATTGAGGTTAAAAGCTATATCCGCCGTTAACCCTTCAACGATAGTCGTCGTCAAGCCACTGCGCAAAGAATACTTATCATTTTTCATCCCGGCATAGTTCGCGTTCTGATTCTGAAAACTTCCTCCCACGAAAAAGGTCGTACGCTCGCCCCCACCGGAAATATTGAGGTTGTGCCGTTGCATCACTGCCGATTTCCACAGCTGATCATACCAACTTTCCGCATCTAAGCCCCTCAAATAGGCCAAATCAGCTTCCGAAAACATTTCACTTTCTGCCTTATTCCCTACAAATGCACTTTCGTTCAAGAACTGTGCTAATTCATAGGCTGTCAAAAAATCGGGTTTTCGGGCTGCGTCGGTAATTCCGAAGTAACCGTTGTAAGATATACTCGGTTTCCCTTGCTTTCCTCTCTTGGTGGTAACAAGAACTACCCCTTTCGCACCAGCTGCCCCATAGATGGCGGCAGATGCATCTTTTAAGAAAGTGATATTTTCCACCATGGAAGGATCCAGCGCATCGAATACATCACTGGATACGGTAATTCCATCCACAATATAAAGTGGCTCGGATGTTGCGCCGATACTCCCCCCCACTTCACTCGTCGTCGCCCCACGGATATTCAGCGAGATACGCGATCCTGGTCGACCGGAGGCTTCGCTCACGCCTACACCTGCGATTTGGTTTCGTAAGGCCCCGGCAATATTGGGTGCCGGAATATCCATCAGCTCCTCTCCTGTTATCGTCGCCACGGATCCCACAATTTCGGAACGCTTCTGCGTGCCGTATCCTGTAACAACGACTTCTTCAATCGCATCGCTGGATTCCAGTGTGATGGTGATGCTGGTCATTCCACCAACATTGACTTCTTGCACTTTGTAACCAACAAAGCTCACGACCAGCTGTGTATTTCCTTCAGGCGTATTTATCCTAAATACGCCATCTTTATCCGTCTGTACCCCCGACTTTGTTCCTTTTACCAAAACGGTGGCGCCAGCGACTGGGTTGCCATCCTGATCGATAACTTTCCCTGTTATGTTGACAAAACTCTCGATTTTCGTCAACTCTCGAGCAGGTATATCAGCCGCTTCCACTCCGACGAAAGGAGTGACTAGCAAACAAGCCAGCAGCACATTTCGTGTTCCCTTTAGAAAAGCTAAGGGCATATCAGCACGACTCTTCATATACTTCATTTTAAGTTTATTCATTCTAAAAATAGGTTTCATCTTTATTATTCCCCACTCCACTTAGGGTCTCCAACGTGGATCACCGACAGTAAACAACGCTGCATCGACAATCGTCAGATCGCTATTGGCGAAGTTGGTCATATCGGGCGCCGCAAAAACCTGCTCCGATGTCGCTGAATAGCGCACGATACCTGCTGCTGCCAATCCCTGAGTCGCCGAGGTACCCCAGATCGCATCAGACGTAGCGAAGTTATTCGTTGCGGAAACCGAATTCGGCACAAACCGATTAAACGAACGCCCTCCTGCCGTATAGCCAAATAACGTATTGCGAGCGGTAAAGCTACCGATCGTACTTCCTGTCCGTTGCATATCAATAATGAATCGATTACTATGTGGCGCATTGAAGAAGGTAATATTCTCCATTATCATAGTATTCAAATGATTAACCGCCGAATTATTATATCGGACAATCCACTCTGCATTGATAATAGTAGAGTTTGTCAAGCGGATATTGTTTACAGTACCATCCACATGGTCGGGGGCAAGCAGTCCATAATTTCCGATATTCTGGACAATAGAATTGTTGATCACAAAGTCTTCCACGATTTTCGACCCTGCATCTTTTAAACGCACCACACCTCTTTGATCCGATATCCGGCAAGCTTCAAATTCTATTTTTTTTATGGTAGACGCCGGAGATAAATTGAAAGCATAAGTACTTGTCATTTCTCCTGTTATTTCCACATCCTCGAATTTGATCAAGTTAATCTGCGATCCTTCCGCTATGTCAAAAGAAGAAGACATCTGTATACGTGCCTGATTACCGAAGCCCGGTTCGCTCGTTATCGTTACATCACGATCAAGCTTGAAGGTTTCTGTGATCGTATAGGTCATGCCTCTCTTCAATGCAATCGTACTTCCGGCTGGCACCTTATTCAAGGTGTTTTGCAAGATCATTGGGTCACTAGAAGCACGCAAATCGATATAACCTGCCTGTTCCACCGTAGGTTTCGTCGTAAATTCTAACACACCTAATGGTCTGTCATCATGACGAAAGAGTCTCGCTACATAGTTTTTTCCAGATGACAATCCCTCTATTAGTTTGGAGACTATCTTATCGTCTCTTACGTCGAACTCCTGCCTATTCGTGCCCTCAGCTGTTTCCACAACTAAGGTCGTCAGCTCACCGTGTGTCGCCCATCCCAAAATAGCAGCTTCATCCGTGAGGCTCCAGACTTTAATCGGCCGAAACAGGTCGATGGGTTTCAGCTGAAAACTACTAGTGCGTATCCATCCGGAAGACCCAGTTCCTGTACTTGCCACCGTACGTACGCGAGCGAAGTACTGCTGCAATGGCACAATCTCTTCATCGCCTAGAAAAATCCAGGTGGAATCTGTTTCTAAATCAAGCGCATGCTGACTTTCATCGCTAAAGGTTGGGTCTGCGGAGACTTGAATCTGATACGACACGGTTGTTTGACGATCATCGCCTTCCCAAGCGGCCACACCGGGACTCCAACGTAGCACGAGGGAGGTATCGGCATGCACAAGCGTAATCGCACTTCTCATCTCTGTTAAACTCGTTGCAGGCCCGGTCACACTATCCTTGTTGCATGAATAGATCGAAGCTAACACAAGCATCAGAAGCCCTGTTCGGTAAAATGAAATGGCATAGTTTGTAAACTTTTTTAATCTCATCTTTTTAGGTTATTTGTTATTAATTTAAATTACTACTTAGACTCTTATAAAAAATTTATCTATATCTTCCTGTATCGCTATAATCGTATAGCAGAAAGCAATTTTACATTATTTAAAATGTTAATGACTATGCTGTAATTCTCTCAGTTAGTTTATTGCAAAAAACAATCGGTTGCACTTGTTGCACCCTGTCAATATTGTACAGAGTACACATCCATTCTTTCTCCTCTTTTCACAATATCCGTGATACTTCTCCTCCTATTTTTTCTTGGACACTATTTCTATATTAACATAGAACTAAAGAAATATCCCGTACTTAAATATATAATCGCTAGTCGTTGTAACAAAGTTGATAATAAACGTTACATATATATTATAGTGCATTGTCCTTTTATTATAAAATATTATCATAATAGATTTATGTTATGAAATAGAGATGCAAACCATCTGAAATAAAAAAATATAGATGGACACAAGTACTTGCATTTTTGTACCAAACACACTTATATCATAAAAGAAAGGCTGTTGTGTACACAACAGCCTTATTTACCAATACTTATATTATTTTAACAACTATTAATATCCATTGTTCTGATAATAAACTCCTCCGTCTTGAATTGTGTTCAAGAAATTCGTCGGGATCGGTCTCACCTCATGCACGCCATCCATAAAATACGTTCCCACATCAGGATTAGTCGCCATTAAGTTTGATTTACTAAGCTTCTTTGTTCTCTTTAGATCATAGAATCGCACATATTCCCCACAAAGCTCTATCGCTCTTTCATTCAAGACATCATCTACGGTAGCCGTACCTGACAATGGTCTAGCTCCTGCTCTGGTTCTAATTTTATTAATATAACCGGTAGCATTCGCTCCTCCGTTCACATAGATATCCGACTCTGCAGCAATCAAATATACCTCTGACATACGCATCATAAAGGTTGCATTCAGATTCCCATATCGATTGCTTGCCGGGTTATTCTCGTAATAATTACTGCTATTATGCTTTGAAAGCGAAGGATAAAAGGAAAAAAATGGATTTACCACTGCATTTCCATCCGATGAAGGACGGTTTTTCCTTGCGTACTGCATTTTTACAGTTCCGTTATTGACATCATATACATCCTCCAAGTCAACTACCAAATAATTCTGATCTAGCTTTGTTGCTATACGATCGGCATAATCCTCCTCATTCGTATGTACAAATTCAATTGCCCGATCTCCTCGAACCAACTGACTCCCTTCCTGCACATTGTTGCTCCGATCAAAGGTATTTAGGTTTGCTTCTGACCAGGAAAAATTATCGCGGTTGGTGTCCCAATTTGTTTGAAACGATTGATGATAGCGAGGATCTAATGTACCGTCATCCTGTACAAAGAGCTGTAAAAGATGATTTGTCGGCATAAACTGTCCGCCTGAACGTCCACCCCAAGTGGTATATGTGGTTCCTGCCTGCTGTATAGCACCAAAGTCTGTTACCACACAATAAAAAAGCTCGTTATTCATATTCATGTTCCAGGCATTGTTACTTACACCTCCTATAACAAACCGATGTGCCCATAACGCTTCTTTATTATTTTGGTTATTTGCTTCTGCAAACACTTCCTGAAATGTAGGATATAGATAGGTATTGTAAATACCTCCGCCAGCTTCACAATCATCGATCAGCTTTTTCGCGGTTTCGAGAGCCTTGCCGGCGTAACCTTTTGCATTATCATACTGAACCGTTTGCAAATAAGCTCTCGCCAACAAGCCAAGTGCTGATTTTTTCGAAGGCTTTGTAATACCATTATCTACGGGTAGCCATGCAACAGCAAATTCCAGGTCCGGTATAATCACATTTTCATAGACCGCTAATGGAGCTGTTCGCTCTGGACGGGTATCGACATCAGTAACCGGCTCCGTGGTAACGGTAACACCTCCAAATTGTTCAACCAAATTATAATAATACATAGCACGCATGAAATGAGCCTCGGCAACTACAGCATTTCGCTCTTCGTTAGAATTAAACGGCGCGACATCTGCATACCTAATTGCTAGATTACAAGATCCTATGCCATCGTAGCATACATTCCATACATCATTCCCCGTATTAGGAGCAATATTCGCCCCCGCCCCATATTTAAAAAACTGACTCCACGATATCCCATTTTTCTGATAGGTCCATAAATCGGTACCTCCTTCAGTGAACATCATCCATTGATTATAACCATATAATCTTCTTTCCATCCCGAAATAGATATTATTCACCAAGTTTCTATATCCTTGGACAGATGATGTTGCTACCGATTCAATCGTAAATCCGGAAGGATTATATTCTTCTAAGGAACAAGAAGAAAGCAACAACGCTGTGACTAACGCACAACTTGCTTTGTTTTTATATTTATTTATGAATTTCATAATTGACATGTTTAAAATGAAAAGTTAACACCGATTACGTAGCTGGCAAAGAGTGGAAAAGTATCCGACCCGTTGGTTTCAGGATCGGTTCCTTTCAATGCTTTTTCTTTTGTAAATACCAAAGGGTTGTATGCTGTCGCATATATTCTGGCACGCTTCGTAAATACCTTATCCAAGGCGCGTTGCGGCAAACTATATCCGAGCGTAATGGTTTTAATCTTCAGGAAAGAACCATCCACATAGCGTAAGGCTGAAATACCAGTTGTATTATTAATACCTGGTCGTGGATAATAAGCGCCTTCGTTTTCTGGTGTCCAATAATCGATTCCTTTCGGTTGGCCACCATCGCCTGTCGTATACCAGCCCATTAAATTACTATGTATCATCTGCCCCCAGCGTATCAT
Source organism: Sphingobacterium corticibacterium (assembly GCF_004208525.1). GTDB lineage: Bacteria > Bacteroidota > Bacteroidia > Sphingobacteriales > Sphingobacteriaceae > Sphingobacterium > Sphingobacterium corticibacterium. Next base: position 905,142 of record NZ_SGIT01000002.1, read on the forward strand.
GGTAAATACATTCATATCAAATCCTTTATATTTAAAGGTATTATTCACCCCCAATAGCCAATTTGGGTTGGTCGTACCGAGTATCACGCGATCCGTATCGGTATATGGATGCACGCCATTATCACTGACGCCATCTTCATCAAATTTTTCATTGGTGGCAACTTTTACACCTCCCGGTTGGGAACCATATTTTGCCGCTTCTTCTTCTTCAGCCTGAGACCAAATGCCCAGATACTTATAATCATAGTGAACATTGATAGGCTCCCCCTCAAATAATTTCTGTGCAATTACATCACCATCGGGTAGACTTACGATTTTCTCTTTGTTCTTAGTGAACGAAAAATTGGATTCCCATTCAAACTGGCTATTCCTGATATTAACTGTTCGCAACGACAGCTCAATCCCCCTGTTATTTGTTTCACCAATATTCTGCCAGGTAGACAGTGGGGATCCCCACGCTGTAATGGCCGACGTAATCGGCAATGTTCTCCGGAATAACAATCCTTTGGTATCGGTGTTATAGCTTTCAAAGGCCAAACCAATGCGGTTATTAAACAAAGATAAATCTACCCCTATATTTCGGTTATGACTTCTCTCCCAAGTAATGGATGGATTCGAATAGGTTCCCAAGTTCTGAACGTGTGCGACACGCTCACCATCCAGTGAAACCGCCTGATAAGTATAAGCCTGTGTTTTCGAAGCATAAGCAGACATACCACCGGCATTTCCTGTTACACCATATCCAAAGCGTATTTTAAAATCATCCAAAAAAGAACGTGAAAACGACATAAATTCTTCGTCAGACACTCGCCATGCTGCCGCCACTGCGGGGAAAGCGCTCCATTTATGCCCCTCCGCAAGATGCGAAACACCGTCCCATCGATTTGTCAACGTCAGCAAATATTTCCCGAGATAGCTGTAGTTCAGCCTTCCAGCAAAAGATAAACGTTGTTTTTGCTCATAAGCGGAAGCTAGGCCTTGCTTCTCGGTTCCATTCCCGATGTTGTAGAAAAGGTAATAGTCCAACTCCTGCCCTTGTCCCAGCAAGTTGTTATTGTCGCTTCTATTATCTGCCCAAGAAGTTATTCCTGTTAGCGTTAAATCATGTGCGTCATTAAACCTTTTATTGTAGGTCAAAACGTTTTCCCAGATATAGCTGTATCCAAAATTGTTATAGATCGAAGCCAACGGAGCAGCATATCCCGAAGCTACATTGGAGGATGCATTTCTTCCGATATAAACCCCATTCCGAGAGTTGTTTAATGTCGCTCCGACATTGGAACGGAACGTTAGTCCGGTTAAAGGTGACAACTCTACGTACGCGTTTAAGTTTGAAAATGTAGATCGTGTGTTATTTGCATATTGATCAGGCAATTGATCCCCTAGTGGAGTGATTTCACCAGCAATATATTCAATGTTTACATTACCAAATTCATCATATACATCCCCGAGTGGATAAGCGGCCAATGACCGGGTAAAAATATTATTTCCTCGTGCATTTCTATTCGTATAATTGACATTTAAGTTTGTCCCTACCTTTAACCATGATGCCACTTCATGATCCAAATTTAACCTAACACCGGCACGGCCTTGGTTTTCATTTGTCAACAGTCCTCCTTCTTTTGCATATGTAAAAGAAGCATAGACTTTCGTTTTCCGGATACCAGTGCTGAACGATAAATTATATTTTTCTTGCGTTGAAGAATTGTTCGTTATCTCACCTATCCAATCAATCCATTTATTATTGTTATAGGCTTCCAATGATTCGACATTCAATAAATCAGAGATATCTTCCGGATACTGTCCGTTGATAGTTCTATAGCGTTCCCGTAGATAAGTAATATATTCTTCGCCGACCATGCCCTTAAAGAAATGAGGAGTACCACTAAATCCATAATAAGAATCGAAATCAACTTTAGATACGCCATCTTGTCCTTTCTTAGTGGTAATGATCACAACACCATTTGCCCCCGCAGAACCATATATGGCCGTTGAAGACGCATCTTTCAGCACATCAATACTAGCGATATCAGACGGGTTAATCTGGTCGTACGATGCCGGAACACCATCGACAATATATAAGGGCGAATTGTCACCATATATAGAGCGGGTTCCTCGCAGCAATACATTAGGGTTAGTTCCTACGGCTCCAGAACCTCTATTAATATCGACACCAGCAATTTTACCTTGCAAAGATTCCATTACATTCACTACAGGGTTGGCGACAATATCTTCCGGCTTCACCGAAACAACAGAACCGGTGAGATCGCGTTGTCGGACCGTACCATATCCAATTACGACCACTTCATCCAAGTGGTCAGAAGATGTTTCCAATACAACTGTCAGTTCCCGCCGGCCATCGACGGCAACTTCTTGTGATTTATAACCTACATACGATACGACGAGGGTTTCATTGCCGGTAGGAAGATTCATCCTAAAAATCCCCGACTGATCTGTTCCCACACTTGTTGTACTTCCCTTAACAAAAACAGTAGCCCCCGAAATCGGACGTCCATTCGTATCCACAACTTTTCCCGTAATATCGACAAACCGATCAGCATGCAGCGGAAACGAGGTTTTTACATATGTTGCTGATACCGTTCCGGGTACCATAGCAACCAGAGCATATAATAGTCGGGCATTCCGACGTATCGCTCTTTTTCTAAAAAACATAGAATTCATTGGTTGAAAATTGCTTTGTTTAAATTCCTAATTATTACAGTCTGTAACTGTTAGTTATAGCAAACAAAGTTGATAAAAAGCGTACGGGAATTACTATAATGCATTGCCCTATTATGATAACATATTAGCATTCGAATATATACATGGTCGGTATATCAAAAAAACTTGGATTCCGATACAAATAATTCGATAGCCGATAAAGGAAATTAGATTATGCCGGCACAATAAAAAAGCTGTCTCATCATGCGACAGCTGTATTATTACGATTTTTTTTTAAGAAGATAAGAGAGGCTATTGTAGCGTCATTCTGAAAAAGCCACATTTTTATCCTTTCTAAGTTGAGCCTCATTAGCTGCAAGGATAAAAGCCCCCATTCCTTTCGGATCATCCTGTATGACCGGTTCACTCATATAATAAGCAAAAGAACCATCTCTATAGGGTGTACCCCCAAGACCAGAGACCATGACCGTCCCGTTGAGGTGATAATAGCCATCATCACCTTTAACGATAAATTCCTTGATCATTCCATTATATCCTTTTTCAGCAATAGCGCCATATTTTGCAGAGATGTAACCTAATCTAACGGCTTTCATCATGGTATACACAAACATGGATGAAGCCGATGCCTCGGGATAATTCTGCTTCTCTTCTCCTTTATCCAGTACCTGATACCATAGACCGTTCTCCAGATTCTGCACCTTGGACACGGCTTCCACATAGCGGTTGAGAATATCAAGCAACGTTTTTCGATCCGCATGATCCTGTGGAAAATAATCCAGTACATCCACTAGCGCGACACCATACCAGCCCATTGCCCTTCCCCAAAAGTGAGGCGATTTGCCGGTTTGTTTATCCGCCCATTTTTGTTCCCTACGCTCATCCCAGGCATGATGTAATAGCCCTGTTCTTTCATCTCGAGCGTGTTTTTCCATCAAGGTGAACTGCCTAGCGATATCGGTAAAATTTTCCGTTTCGCCAAAGATTTTGCTGTAGTGCGCATAAAATGGCTGCCCCATATATAAACCATCCAGCCACATTTGGTGCGGGTATACCTTTTTATGCCAGAAGCCGCCCTCGCTTGTACGCGGGTGTGTGTACAGTTGTTGCCTTACATACTTCGCTGCATCTTGATACTTTTTATCTGTTGTCTTTTCATAGAGGTACAATAAGATTTTTCCGTTTCTCACATAGTCTATGTTGTAACTATCTTGCGTATAATAGCGAATACTGTCGTTGGGTAGTATAAATCTGTCCATCTGCTTTACGATATAATCATAATAGCGTTGCTCACCTGTCCGCGCATAAACGTTGGAGATAGCTTCCAGATAAAGCCCGATATCGTACGACCATCCCGCTGACTTACCATCCAGACGAGATAAAGAGTCTGGCCATTTATGCATAATAGTGTTGCTTATTTCACGGGCATAATCAATATCTGCATCAGTCGATTTGATGGATGTACAATTGCAGAAAAAAAGAGAGGTCAATGCAGAACTCAAAAGGAAGGTGAGGTACTTTCTGTACATATTTTTTGATTTACGATAGTCTATAATAGATTACAAAATACGACTTTTATTTGCTTTATCCACTTTTTGGCTTCATTTTGTGCAACAACATGAACACGGCGAGAGACCTATTTGCCTTAACGAGCTCCCACTTTGTACTGACGAAGGACTTCTTTTCTTTGTTGAGATACCTCAATGCGTTGCTGAGCCCCCTCAATACCACATTGAGGGACAACTATACTCGCAAAAAGTACCTCGACATCTATACGCCATACGTATCGGAGGTTATGAGCGGCATCAACATGACATGGAAGAACGACAATACAGTATTGCCGTTGCTCAAAACATTTTCGAGATAGGAGATGACTACATTGACGGAGGAATAGGTTACAGAGAGGAACGCATATAACGTGTAGACGTACCGATACATCTCGTCGAGGGACAACCGGAGACATCGAACGGACCTCAGTGCTTTATTGCGGTATGTAGAAAGCATATATCGCTATCTCGACAAGCACACGAAGGCCCTCATCAAGCTCAACAACTACGGCGTCAGGTCAAAGACGTACCGCAACGGACTATTGAGGTACCGCAAAACGACAGGAAAGCATGCCATCCGCACGCTTTATCTGCTGTATCATCTTTTCGAAAACGACACTATTCATCATCAGTCATCAGCTTCACGCTACTCCTACTATTATAATTACTTACATAAGGTCAAAACGTATCACCTGTGCAACATCGGAGGGGAGACGTCCGTTCTTAGGAATGGTAAAACTAATGCTACCGACCGTTTCTTGAAAAGCACAATCGTAATTTTTCTTGACACTAAGAAGTGTGGCTGATTTAATTTGTCCTTTTAAATTGTTGCTACTTAGTCCCGACAAAGTGATTTGTTTTTCTGTTCCCGGCCAATCTAGAAAAATAGCATAGATTGATTTTCCCTTCCTTGTATAATGGACACGTTTACCATCCGCTGTGATTTCGTTCGAAACGACATAAGGCCGGGTACCATATATAGACTCGCCGTAAGACCATAACCATACACCTACATTGGCCATCACATCTTTTTGATCTTGCGGAATAGACCCGTCTGCCATCGGAGAAAGGTTCAACAGCAAATGACCATTGTTACTTACAATCTCTATCAACTTATGGAGTATCTCCTTGTGCGTAGACAATTTCATTCCTTTGACATACCCCCAGGACCGGTGATAACCAGCACTAATGGTCAAATCACATAACCAAGGGATAGAATCCATCTCGTCGGGACTAAACATTTCATGATCCAACATCCCTATCGTTCGCGGAAAATCGTTGTTTTTGTAGGTGACTATCACTTCCTGCTTAGTCTTCTGCGCCTGGTTGAAATAGTTCGAAAGAAAATCAAGCTTATAACGCTCTGGAATTTGATCCATCCACGCGTCGAAATAAACAAGGTCAGGGCTGTACTTATCTACAACTTCATTACTTTTATTCAACCACATCTGTAACCACTCTTCATGTGGCATTAGACAGCCATACATTTTTGCATATTTGGGATTGTTAGCAGCCCATTCTGGCTTAACCTTTACATAGGTGTAATTATTTTCGTGATGAAGCGATGTTATAAATTTTAATCCTCTGGCTTTGATAGATTTCCCCAATTCGCCTATGATATCGCGTTTGGGTCCCATTTCCTTTGCATTGAACGGCGTATATTTACTATCCCACATCGAGAATCCATCATGATGTTCGGCAACCGTACCCGCAAAGCGTGCTCCACTCTCTTTAAAAAGTGTAGCCCATTCATCGGCGTCAAACTTCTCCCCTTTGAACATAGGGATAAAATCATGATACCCAAATTCGGAGAGTGGCCCGTACATTTCTATATGCCGGTTGTGTCCACCCATTAAGAAATCTGTAGATTCCGAATTCTGGTGCATGTAGAAATAATATTGTTCGTTTCCATAAGCTGGTACGGAGTAAACACCCCAGTGACAGTAAATTCCGAATTTAGCATCCCTCATCCATTCTGGAACTGGCGTATGTTGATGAAGCGACTCCCAGTCAGGTGTATATTGTTTTTGAGCTTTGCTGTTTAAACCAATTATACATAAGATAATGCACAAAACTATGAAGCTAAGTTGTTTTATCATTGACTATATTTTATTCTTTTGAATAATTCCTTCTGTTTTATATATAAAATAGATACGAACATCCAAATTAATCATTCTATTATATTCCACTAAGAATATTAACCGTACGGGTCATACTATCACCTTCGGCGTCCGTAACCGTAAATTCAAATGAACCTGCACCAGTCGTAGACGGCTTGAAAATAGCTTTTCCGCTTTCTACCGATACCGTGCCATTCTCTGCCTTATTTCCTTTGAACATCGGGCTTTGCGTAAATCCTCTGGCCAACGCTTTGAGGTCTATTTCTAAAGACTCGCCAGCTGCCGCGCTAAAGTGTGCTTTAGACATCCATTGCAGGTATTCATCTAATTCCGTGTAACCATCTCGATTTTTATCTAGATTAGTATCTGAAAAATCGCCTTTCGGAGATTTTGGGTCTAACCCGCGTTGGACTTCCCACCAATCTGGCAATCCGTCATGGTCGCTGTCCCAATTGGCAGCACGTCTCACTTCGGGATAATCCTCGTAGCCGCCTACATCATCCTGATGATCAGGGAAACCTGGCTTACCGGATATACTACCTGTTGCTGAATAGGTACTATCGATCGTTTCTTGAATAATACGTTGATCGTGCTCATCTAACTCAGGTTGGTTATTGCCCACATCAGACAGCACCAGTTTATAGGCCAGTCGAGCACTATGCGTAGTCACTTTCGCATCGAAAAAAGATTTATCGACAAACGTTTCATATTTTTCGGAATCTCCATTACTATACCTTGCTTTCCGACCCTCTTCCTGGTTGTGTTCATCAAAGTGTCCCGGCATCAGATTCCCATCGAAATAGCATCTTTGCGTCCCTTTTCCAACATTTTCATGATCTCCGATGAAGGCAAAGAACTGGGTTGTTCCGGCTCCTGGTTTATAATAATTGTTTACGAAGTTTACTTCACGCGCACCGCCATCTGTGGCTCGGGCACCCCAATTATATACGACATTATTGCGAAGATCCAGTTTACCACTGTAAAATCCGTCACCATTCAGACCTCCGGCCAGACTCCAGTTTCTCCCGTAGCAATGGGCCAACAGGTTGTGGTGGAAGCTGCCTACCTCTCCACCGATACTTGCAGCATATCCGTGCATCTTTCCTTTATCATATTTACTGTGACCAGCCGAATTCAATGCTTCGGATATTAAGGTACGCTGTAAGGTAATGTTTTTCGCTCCACGTGAACTGAAAGCTTCATCTATCGTCCAGCTTATAGAACAATGGTCGACGATACTATAGTTCGCACCTGTCAAACCCATGCCATCTGCTGTTTTCCCTGCACCTAACCGAACACGCAGGTTCTGTGCCACCACATCATTTCCCGTAAATCCAAAAGGAGCACCGGCAATACAGATTCCTTTTCCCGGCGCTGTTTGTCCGGCTATAGTCACGTACGGCTGGCTCGCAACTAAGCGGGATTTCAGATGAATAATGCCTGAAACGGCGAAAACAATCGTCCGCGGACCGGCATGCTTCTCCACGGCTTCACGCAGACTTCCCGGCCCGCTATCATTTAAGTTGGTTACTTCCACTACGATTCCCCCACGTCCTCCACGTGCATGGCGCCCATATCCTTCCGCTTCCGGAAACGCCAATTGTGCCGGCCGGAAATACCATACGTCCCCTTGCGTTTTACCGTTGCTGGTAACTTCGTCTATCCGCCAATAGTACGTATCCATACTGTAAAGACCTGTAGTCGTATATTCAGTCGTATTTTGTACGCCTTTAAATTCCGGAGAGGTAGGTGTAGCATCTGCAACCCTGGCAGAATCCAACCCAAAATAGATTTCATGTCTTGTAGCTCCAGGGGCGACGCCCCAAGTTAATGTTACGGATTCGCTTTGCAGCTCCACATGTTCATCGGCATTACTGGGTGAAGGGGAATGAGCCTGCTTCGCCGCATCAGGTGTATTAATTTCAAACGCATTGATCGCTAAATCTCTCCGAACAGAAGCCGTTTGGTCTCCTGCTTCAAATACCACAACTGCATCCTCGCCTTGTTTTACGTTTAAATGTATATAGGCTGTTACTGCGTCCGCTGTCTTGAGTGCCCTTATGCTTGGCTGCACCGTCTGCTTTTTGCCCTTATGCGAAATGACAATAGGACTGAACGCTTTATCCTCCGGGCTATGCGGAATGTTATGGTATGTCAACAAGGTATGCTCGCCTTCGGGTAGCCCGCTGATACGCATTTCAATCTTTCCTGCTGCATCTCCGTCTTTTAATGTTATCCCATCGGAAATTAAATGGGCAAAATGAGGTGATCCCATCCCAGCTTTGTACCATTCAGAAGCAAGTTCAGCTCTATCCGAATCCACTTTGGCAAAGGTAATCTTTATATTCACCTCGGTAAAGCTGTCAGAACTCCCCGGTTTTATCTGCCAAGAGGAATAACCGCTCTCGTTTGTTTCAGCAACTCGGCGGCTACTTTCATTAAGATCCACTTTTATCACAGGTCTCTGCTGGGCAAAAGCTGTATTAACTATAAATAAGCTAACTAACATGAAGCTACACACAAGTGACTGAAAAACAATATTCCTTAGAGACATCTGTTAAGTTTTTTAAAGTTTATAATTCGATAAGATGTATAATATATCACGTATCTATGGGATTAGTTATCTACGTTTATTCAAATGTAGGAGGCTTTGCAGATTGTTTATTATATTATTTTTACGCTTTTTTCTACTATATTGCCAAATTAACAAATTGGCTATCAAGGCAAAATAAGCTTTTCACTCAGAAAGCACATCGTCGTTTCAAAAAAAGCTGTTGCACGAGATTGTGCAACAGCTCACCAAACTAACTAAACTAATAAAAGAGTGCCTTTAAAGGGGTTATAAAGGCCTAACAGTCTTCTCCGGAACTACGCTATTTAAATAGTTCTCTATATTGGCATATCCGTTTTCACTTATTTGAGCAGCATCAGCAGGGTTCTTGGGATCCAATCCCATTTTCGCCTCAACCGCGTCTGGAATTCCGTCGTTATCCATATCTTTATAAGGTGTACCTCTGTATGCTGGATATCCACCTACCTGATTGACGTCCGTGATGATACCTTGTTTATACGAATCCATTGGTAAACGTCGTTTTACGTAAGGTGATTGCTGTAAGGGTTCTGCAGGTTCCGTATAAAATACTTTACCCGTTTTCACCTGCTTGACAATACGTTCGTCTACCGCATCACGCTTTGGAAGCGTAGCGCCTACGTTTTTCAAAACATAATCGTATGCTTTTTGGGCGCTCATTATCTTTCCGAAATTAGAAAGCGGGAATGGTTGATCCACTTTGATCTTGGCTAAAAGCGCACTTAAATCTTCTTTTGCTTCCGGTTGTACACCACCATCCCAATTGTCTTTTGTTACCCGCTTATTTCCGTCTATGATATTTCCGTGCACATAAGCTTTTCCAAATGTATTTGCATGCACTTTATCTCTTCCCGATTCCGGTTTTAGAATACGGTAAGATATCGCCTCGTTCTCCGGGGTGATCGGACCGGGCTTATAATAATTATTGATAAAATTAAATTCCGAGCGGTGATCCCCACCATCCGCGCTGCGGTTCCACCAGTTCCAAACGACGTTATTGACGAATCCGAAATCACCATACATGCCTATCGATGGGCTGCGGCTGATATTCGACGCCCAAAGATTACGCATAAAGGTACTATTCAACCCACCAAGCGTGCTACCAAAAGAGTGATTATATGTATCCAAAGCTTCCGAGAAAATGGAATTTTGAATCGTTATATTGACGGTCGGTAATTTTAAATCTTGTCCTCCCCGATCGTATACATGCCGATACATAGACATGTTTTCGTCCAATCCCCAACTGGCAGACACGTGGTCTAATATAATATTCCCTACACCATTTCCGCCGAGTGCATCATCCCGCCGCGTTACATCCGTCACACCCCGACGGAACCGCATAAAGCGCACAATGACATCATGTGTGTCGATCAAAAACGATTCGCCTGCCACACAGACACCATCTCCCGGCGCAGTTTGTCCAGCAATCGTGATATAAGGTGCTTTAACGACGATAGGTTTCTCTAATTCGATAATTCCCGCCACGTTGAATACAATAATCCGCGCACCACCTGCTTCACAGGCTTCTCGCAATGTGCCTGGTCCGCTATCAGCTAAACTAGTCACCACAAATATACGACCACCTCTTCCTCCCGGTGTATAGGCTCCGCCTCCTTCCGCCCCAGGAAAAGCCAGTATATCGGCTTGTGGTAGATCTTCGGGTTTTGCCGCCCAAGGAATATAGGGTTTACCTTCTTGCTCCATAACAGCCTTCGCCGTTTTCCATGCCTGCTCTAACCGCTGTTCTTCCGCCTTTTCCCGGGCGTCCGCCATTTTCTGCAAAGAGTCGGGAATAACCGGGTATTGTGCAAACGACAAAGCGGGTAATAACAAGAATAAACCAGGTATGATTGATTTGATATTCATCTTCTATCCTTTTGAAGCTAAATTATTTAAATAGATCTCAATGTTGGCGTAGCCCGATTCCGTGATTTCTGCTGCATCATTCGGATTTTTTGGATCCAATCCCATTTTCTTTTCTACGTCATCCGGGATACCATCCTTGTCCGAATCTTTATAAGGCTTTCCGTTGTATTCCGGATATCCGCCCACTTGCGAAATGTCTGTGATGATACCTACTTTGTACGAATCTCTGGGTAATCTTCTGTGCTGAAAATCTTTTTCGGGAAGCGTCACATTTTCCAGTGGTGTTGGTTTTCCGTCTCGGACTTCCCTTACGATACGTTCATCCACGGGGTCACGATGTGGCAATGTTGCACCTGCGTTTGCTAATACGTGCTCGTAGGCTTTCTCTGCAGGCATGATATGCATCTCCGCAGTTGGGAGTGGCTTATTGACTTTAGATTTCAGCATATAATTCGTATAGCTTTCTCCTGTAGCCAATCCATCACCTTCATAAAACTGTACACCACCGGCCCAGTTGTCCGCCGTTACTTCAGGATTATCCGCCACTACATTTCCATGTACATATGCCCGTCCAAACTCCTTGTAGGCTAACTTACTACGTCCGGATTCGGGTTTCAAGATACGATAACGTATCGGTGCATTTTCCGGTGTTGCTGGTCCAGGTTTAAAATAATTATTAATGATATTGTATTGGGCGGTATAATCGCCACCGTCAATGGCACGATGCACCCAGTTATAGATAACGTTATTGGCAAAATTAAATATACCATTCCAACCGATAGATGGATTTCTGGCAGCATTGTTCGCCCATAGATTACGCATAAACGTACAGTTTTCGCCACCTAATGTACTTCCGAAAGCGTGGTTCCACGTATCTAAGGCTTCCGAGAAAATAGAGTTTTGAATCGTAATATTAACCGTACCGAATTTCTTTTCCTGTGAACCCGTGCTGTCGTTGTACATATGTCTGTACATAGACATATTTTCGTCTAGTCCCCAGCTTGCCGACACATGATCGATCATGATGTTACCCACAGGGTTGCCACCGATAGCATCATCGCGCCTACCTACATAGGTTTCCCCACGCCGGAAGCGCATATAGCGTATAATCACATCATGCGTGTCAATCCAGACCGATTCCCCAGCGACGCATACACCATCGCCTGGTGCAGATTGACCTGCGATCGTAATATAGGGCGCACGTATAATTAATGGTGTTTTAAGCCTGATAATACCCGATACGTTAAACACAATGATACGCGGACCACCTTGCTCACAGGCTTCGCGCAGGGTTCCTGGACCATTATCTTCCAAACTGGTCACAACGTAGACCTTGCCCCCGCGACCGCCGAATGTATATTTACCACCACCTTCTGCTTCCGGGAAAGCAGGAATTTCAGCCTGGGGTAAATCGGTCGGACGGGATGCCCAAGGAATATACGGTTTCCCTTGCTTCGCATATTCCTCTATAATAGGAAGAGCTTTACCCCAAGCGATATCCGATTGCATACGCGCTTTTGACATCATTTCATTGGAAGCTTTCTGAACATCCGCTGGAATTTTAGGGTATTGGGCTCTCGCTGTTATAGCGACTAAACTAAAAATTGTCGCAATCAAAAATGATAATTTCTTATTCATATATATACATTTTATGATAATATCAGGCATATAACCATAATCGATATTAGCTATATCAAAGTTAGGGGTATAAAAAACGACTTATTTATATTATCTTCACGAGAGATTGTAAAATATTATCTAAAACCAAATGGGGCCACTTTAAGAGTAGCCCCATCTGGTTATGCTATTTTTATACGTTTCATTATTGCAACGGATCAAATGTTCCCGCCCCCTGGATACTATTCCAGCCTTTTGTCTGCTCTAAGTAAGGAGATCCTTCCATAACATTTTGGTGTATACCAAAATAGTAATATTCTGGATACCAACGAAAAGTCCAAGTCGGCGAGGCATTTGTTCGATCTAGATCGTCCCGTTCCTCAACAACAAAATAATTATCGTACAAATAATCTACATATTCGTCATAGTTCGTTACTCCTGCTGGAAAATCAGTCGCATTACGATCAATTACCGGCGCATTTCCACCGAGCATGGGGTCGGATACGCCAATATATTCACTCATACCGTCCTTTATCGTTATCCTATAGCCTGTACGCCGCGTGCCATTCAATACAGGGATACCCAACTTGGTATTCATGCCCGTTTCATTGTCAAAAAGCATCCATCGCCGCAGATCGTAAAAACGCTTACCCTCATAGGCAAATTCTATTTTCCTTTCGTTGAGTATGGCACGAAACAACCGATTTCTATCACCAACGCTACCGGATAAACCATAGTAACCATCCTTATTCTCGATTCCCGCTCTTGCCCGGATATCCACAAGACCTTCCATACCCTCTGTAAGTTTATTAATTCCCACAGCACATTCCGCCAAGTTAAGTATGACTTCGGCAAAACGGAACTCCATATAATCCGTACCACTTTCTTCAAAATTGTTTATGGCATTATTCGCACTTAGATTAGAAGCTTTACGCACATATATTCCAGCACCGTTTGCACCTCGCGTTTCTGTCGATTTATAAGCACCATTTCCCGTTTCCTTCCAAGAATACGTCCACAGTTTATAGTTTTGATCGCCCGAATAGGGCCAAACAGCACCATTATATGCGAAAGATTTATAAAAACGGGGGTCTCTGTCTTTATAAAACTTGTTAGGGTCAAATGTATAAGATGATGTCACATCATCGATTTCTTTACCATCCTTCATAGGAAAAGCATCTACCATCTGCTTGGTCGGACTTATGGAGCCGGCTCCGTTTATTCCTCTAGGACGTATCGCTTGTTCCCAACCACTGTTTTTGGTGAAATTTCCACCTTTGGGCATTTTATTGAATCCAAATACAATGACTGCTTCCGGATTGTCCTCTTCTTTAAACCACATATTGCCCCAAGCCTCACCGTTCTCCAGGTTACCCACATTGTACAAGCCAAAACCATTTTTTTCCAACAGTTCTTTCGCCGCTAAATTTGCATCATAGGCTTCTTGCCATCTAGATTGATCATCATTAGGGTTGAACAATGGACTAGCCCATGTTAATAGGACTCTCCCTTTTACTGCTGCTGCTGCTCCACTCGTAATACGGCCCCAATCTGCCCCATTCCATCTTCCTGGCAGCAACGCTACCGCTTGATCAAGGTCTGCACAGATCTGGGCGATTGTTTCTGACGTAGAACTCCGCGGAACCGAATTTTCTTCGATATCCCCGACTGCAGGATTTTGCGCCGTAAGGACAAGAGGTACACCACCATACAAACGCATTAATTCAAAGTACTGCCACCCACGCCAAAAGTACATCTGTCCTTTTAATTTGTTTTTGATTTCTTCTTCCATTCCGTACTTGTCCACCTCCGTCAGGAACAAATTAATCTGCCTTAATCTTGTCCATGTATTGTTGGCGATATTAGTTCCCATACGTTGACCGAAGTACTTATTCGCATGGTTATTAATGAAGGAAATGTTAGCCCATTCTTTATTAAAGTCAGTCTCCCCAGCCAATTCATCCGTTGTCTGGGCAAAAATATTGTTATAACTCCCATTATCAGAAGCTGTATTCGTGGATACGAATCCCGTTCCGTTATTTGCCGGCAGAAACAGTCCATACACATAGTCAATATAAGCTTGTGCCAATATCGGGTCTTGAAAAACACGTTCGTTTTCTGCCGTCATGTCCCGTTTCTCCTGCAGAAATTTATCACTACACCCCGCTAATAGGAGAAATGAATACACAAGTAAATTTATCGATAAAATCCTTTTCATTTTTTTAGAATTTTTAATCATTACAATGTTAAGTTAAGACCAAATGAAAATGTCTTCAAATTTGGGTAAGAATCCCAAGAAGTACCGTAAGTATCTTTATAACTATACGCGTGGTATAACCCCATTGGGTTCATCGCCGAGAAATAAAAGCGTGCATTGGAGACCTTCATTTTTGCGATAAGATCTTTTGGAAGCGTATAGCTAAAATTCAGGCTGTTCATGCGCAAGCGAAATGCGTTCACTTTCCAAAACATCGAACTCACATCATACATCTCCTGCCATTCAGGGTTAGGCATGGTCCCCGTAGGATTAAGTTCGGGATCATAGATATCATTCCAGATAACAGGCAGATTATTGTACACTCTGGTAATATCATTATTCAACTTTTTACGTTCAGAGCCTCCGATTTCGGCCCATCCTCCAAAACTACCCGAAATAACAGTCTCCACAGCAAAGCTTTTATATGCAGCTTTTAGCGTAAGACCTATATTGTATAGGTTATTTTGGCGCTTACTTAATTGGATTTGATCATTATCGTCTATAATACCGTCAGGTTCTGCGAATGTACCATCTGCTTGTAACGGACCACGCACATCACGATAATATAACATACCAGGTCTCAACTCATCTACAGGTCGACCGAACACCTGCTTAATATTATATTCGCTAACATAGCTCTCGATTTCTTCCTGTGTTTTAAACATACCTATATAATCGTACCCCCATTGACCTACATCTTGTGAGGCACCGTTTCGTTTCTTCCATGGATACATCTGATCGATCTCAGGGTAATCAATATGCTTAATCCTCAAATCCGACCAAGAGAAACGGGTCTTAATACCATATCGAAAGTCCCTTCCTATATTGTCATCCCAACCAACGCTAATTTCGTAACCATATGTATTGACCTTCGCGTAGTTTTCCGGAGCCACAGATCCCCCTACCGAAACAGGCACATTTCCAATACGCTCTAACAAGATATTATAAGCCCTATTATAGTACATATCTAACGTTGTTGAAAGTCTGTTGTTCAAGAAGCGTGCATCTATACCTAAGTTATTTTTGAACTCATCACTCCATGTCGCATCCCTATTTGGGCTACGTTCCATTTTCATGCCTGTATTTGCCTGATTATCGCCACCGAAAACAGGTCCTTTACCAACCTGATAGGTATAGCGCTGACGCCAAGACCAAAGGGGAAATTGATCATTTCCCATCAATCCAACCGAATACCTTAGTTTTAAATAGTCAACACCCTTTACCTTGAAAAAATCTTCTTCACTTAAAACCCAGCCAGCTGATGCCGAATAAAACTTACCCCAGTAATTCTCCGGAGCAAATTTATTAGAAGCATCTGTCCGGAATAAAAACTCACCCAGATATTTCTCTCCATACCGGTAATTAACCCGACCTATATACCCTAAGGTTCCAGATTCGTAAGCGAACGTACGACCATCGACAGCGCCAAATGCAGAACCAAACTGTCCATTAGTTGTCTCCAACGGATCTGCTTTCCACACATCTTCTTGATTTCCATTTGCCTCGCCACGCTCTACCGAAAACAGACCACTTATATTATGTTTACCGATCTGTTTCTCATACGTTAGAAAAAAATTGACCTGTGTATTCGTTCCACGTGTGTTTGAAAAATATAAGCGGTTACCATTACTCACCGTGAGTGCCGACGGGTTGTTAGCGCCATCATAAATATGACCATGTGTGCCTTGTCGCTCAAACTCATAGAGCTGATACTTAGTACCAATTTGACTACCAGAAGAGTTTCGCATGTTGCGTGCATAGGTCATCCGAGCTTTTAACCCTTCAAGAAAAGGCGCCTCATACTCTGCAGAAACGTTAATGGTAAAAAACCGTGAATCCGTTTCGGCAAGGTTACCTAAACGCTCTATTTCGTAGAAATGATACGCTGAAAGATCATTAGTCCTTCCCGGAAGTTTTACCGGAAGCCCATTAATATATGCCGGGACATATGGCGCAGCCAATAATAGATTTTTATAATCATCTTCAGCACCTTCCCCTGAAACCTTATTAAAGGTTTTATCCAGTTGATCTTCATTTCCAGAAAGCTGCAAACCAACTTTAAAGTTAGATGATACTTTTACATCCGTTCCAGCCCGGAAATTCCATTTGTTATAATCCAGTGTCCCCAGATTACCGTTCTGTTTGCTATATGTAACACCCGCAAAGTAAGTCGCACGATCCGTCCCTCCACTTAGATTTAATGCATGTCTTGTATTATAGGATGCTTTCCACGCATCATCAAGCCAATTATAATCCACCCCTCTGAAATGTTCCAATTCATCTTCAGAGAAAACACGATCCCTATAGCGCTCTTCTGTCGGATCAACGTTCGCCCCGTATTTACCATTCATGATATTGAAATACCGTCCAAACTCATAAGCATCCATCATTTTCGTTCTATATGTCCGATCATTGATTGCGTAAGAGCCGTTATACGAAATGCGTGGCTTCCCACCTTGTCCACGTTTGGTCGTCACCAAGACCACGCCATTTGCCCCGCGGACCCCGTATACGGCGGTAGCCCCATCTTTCAAGATAGAGATACTCTCCACTTCAGATGGATCGAGATTATCAAACTGTGTAGATTCAGGATTGTTTTGCGCATCGACTTGTATTACCCCATCAATTACATATAAAGGAGCTCCCGTACCTGCATCTTTGCCGACAAGAACGGGTTCCCGTGTACGAATAGTCGATTTTCCCCCTGGGCGTGAAGTTCCACCTGAGATATCCACGCCAACGAGACGCCCGGATAAAGCAGCACCTATATTCGTTGCGGGCAAATCTTCGATCTCCTTGACATCTACAGTTTCAACCGAACCTGTCAAATGGGCCCTTTTTTGCGTACCATACCCCACCACAACCACTTCTTCCAATGCATCAGCAGGTTGAAGGATGATTTCTATATTCTTTTGGTTATTTACAGGAAATTCTTGTGTTTTGTAACCAATAAAACTTACGATAAGGATTTCATCACCTTTCGGTAGGTTCATTCTGAACACACCGTTTTGGTCGGTATGCGTACCTGCTGTTGTACCTTTGATAGAGACAGTAGCACCGGCAACTGCATTTCCTTCCTGATCGAGAACCTTACCTGTTATATTGACAAAAAAAGAAGCGTGAATTGTATTTCTTTCTGGAATCTCGATTGCCACGGCCGTATGCAATGGGACCAATGCTAAAAACGGGCACAGGAATCCAATGCTTCTTTTCCAAAAATTTACTCTAAAAAAATGTTGTCCCTTCATGATTTTGCTAATTCTCTCTTAAAATTAAACTACGTTGGTAAGTATTGCGACTTACTTTGCTCCTCCAGTTTTGGCTTCGGCCTGACGTTGTTCCCATCTAAAACGTTCACTTTGTAAATCGTACCCCTCCGACGACAAATAATTATTGATTCTTCCTTTGTACTTTCCAAAAACACCATGCTTTTCCCGTGAGCCCGGTTCGTCCATCGCCAACTCTCGTGCCTCTGTAAGGTTAGTCAAGATAATGGATTTTTGTTCTGGCGTAAGGCTTGGAATCATATCCTGATAAGCTCTATATGTCAACGGTAAAACACCATATGTCATACCATCTTTGATCCCTTCCAATTGTTTATGGTTAAGCAAATCTTGCAACTCGTTGATAAAAACATGATGCATTTTGCGCAACTTCTTGTCAGCCTGAGCCTCATATTTTGTACGTTTTTTCGCTAACTTCTCTTTCTGATCGGAATATCTGTCTTTTAGCTTTCGAATATTCAGTTCGCGTTCTTCATGATGCGCGTTTATTATTGCATACTGATCGACCAACAATCCAAGTATACGACTATAATCAGATGAATCTTCAATCCCCAACGTAGCTATAATTTTATCCGAACGTTTGGTTATCACCTCGATATACGCGTCTTGATCACCTTGTGCATTGGTATGCATTGCAAAAAGCGAAAACAGTACGCAAGCGAACCATTTAATTTTGATTTTCATATATATAAATAATTATGTTCCCTCCCTATTCTATTGCAATTTAGAACAATTGTTAAAAAAGTACATTTTAGCCAGCCTTTGAATAATTTTCAAATATCCTATATGACGAATATTTACAGCCGAAAAAGCTATAAAACAACCCATTAACACTCTAAAAAAGCACTAATACGATATTCTATCCTAATTAACAGTCCAAATTAACAAAATGATATAGTGTTAATAATATGTTAATTTACCCATTATATATAGCATATTATCATATCGCTCCTTTCTTTTTGTGGTGCTAGACAGCGTAATAAGCTATCCCTTTATTGCTATTTTTCAAAGAAATCCTAGCCCTTACAAAAAAATTAAATACTGCAACAACCAAGAATAGATCAAGTATATTTTAATAAGAATCTATCACACATATTGTGTAACATTATCCTTTCATTATAGCATATTACCATACAAAAAGAACTAAAAACTTTATATTTGCATAAAACAAACTAGAATCGTACAGTCGAAAAGATTTATTGCGGAATTTATTTAGATAATTAGTTAGATGAAACCTTTATATCGAAAACTTCCGGCAGAATTGGAAAGCTCGTTTTCCGCCCGTCATGATATCATGCCGAATTTTGGAAATGTATGGCATTATCATGCTGAACTGGAGTTACACTACACCATCCGTGGTGAAGGCATTCGTTTTATAGGGGATAATATCAGTCAATTTGCGCCCGACGAAATTATCTTGGTGGGTGAAAAGCTATCGCACGCATGGCGCTGTAAGGACGAATATTTTCAAAATAACCCGGATTACAATATCGAAGCAATCGTGTTACAATTTCTACCTGAGTGTTTGGGCAAACCTTTACTCCAGCTCCCCGAATCCTATTTGATCCCAAAGTTATTTGAAAGAGCTAAAAGCGGGTTAATCGTTAAAGGTGAAACCAAACGGAGGGTTGCTGACTTGATGCACGATTGTGTTAACGAAACGGGTCTCGGCAAGGTAATCTCGCTATTACAGATTATAAAAACATTGGCAGAAAGCGACGAATGTGAAGCTATAGTCAAAACCCAGACAACCTTCCATCAATCCAACGAGGCCGATAACATTCGCTTGAACAATATCTTCAACTATACCCATACGCACTACAAAAATGATATCACTTTAGAGGAAGTTGCCAATATCGCCAACCTGAGTATCACGTCTTTTTGCCGGTATTTTAAAATGATGACCCGAAAGACGTATTACGATTTCCTTGTCGAAATCCGCATCAGCCATGCCTGCCGGCTATTAGTGGAAAACAAGATGCCAACGGAGGTGATCTGTTTTGAATGTGGTTTCAACAATGTGTCAAATTTCTACCGACATTTTAAAAAGGTTATGGGGTTGACCCCCCTAGAGTACAAGAAGAGGTACTTGAACCGGAACTAATCGTTAGTTTTTACCCCTCTTTTTACTGGTTTTCTGCCGCTTACCCCACCAGATATAAAACCCGGTAATAGGCAGTGAAGCGCAGATAAGGCTTGCAAAAAAATAAAGTATTTTGGTGGTGATCCCTCCTATATAGCCCGTATGCAGGCCGTAGTTGGAGCGCATGATCCATTCGGCGAGGCCAGTTTCGTGCATAGGTTTACTTGACGAAGGTAGAAGCGCTAGCGTTTGGCGGTCAAAAGACAGATCTCGCCAAGTGCCATTGATCATATCGGTACAAGCGTAGAGGGGCTCATCTTCATGGTCATGATCGTCTTCCTCATCCGTATGTTCATGTGGAAAATGTACAATGACAGCTTCCTTGTTGTGTAACGCTATAGATTTACGTACCTTGACCCAAACATAGTCTACCGCGTATAACGCTTCGGGAAGGTCTTCGGAACCGTAATTTTCAGAAGATTGTATTTCCTCCACCGGCGTTTTGGTTGGATACCCTCCGGTCATCCATACGACACTTTGGCGTAACCAGGGGAAAGACATGATCAATCCCGTGAATGCCATAAGGAGTGCTAA
Organism: Sphingobacterium corticibacterium; assembly: GCF_004208525.1. Taxonomy (GTDB): domain Bacteria; phylum Bacteroidota; class Bacteroidia; order Sphingobacteriales; family Sphingobacteriaceae; genus Sphingobacterium; species Sphingobacterium corticibacterium. Next base: position 925,779 of record NZ_SGIT01000002.1, read on the forward strand.
TGTAAGAGAATAGAAACCTAATACATTATGAAGGTCGTAGTTGATTCGCTTGAAACGTGCTTTCCAATTGATGCGGAAGCTTTGTTTGACCATTCTTTTGGTCCATTTTTTCGGCCACCAAAGGATTAGTCCGGATCCCGTGATGAAAAAGAATATAAAGGTTGCCCAACCAACGATCGGACGGCCTATCTGAGGAGACATCCAAAGGTGGCGATGTCCCTCATCCATAAAATGAAAAACATCTTCATGCGGCACTTCGGCAATGATGTCCGCTGTATAGGGGTTAACGTAGACAAAATGATCACTTCCCTCCAGCGATACGCGTACCGATTTATTCAACCCCCAATACCAAGCACTGACGATCTCCTTATCTGGATACCTTTCTTTAACACTTTGGTAGATCCTGGAAGGAGGTAATTGGCTGTCTGCATCTTGCACTATCACGCTGGTATAGTCAGAAAATAGATACTTGAGTTCCTCTTGGAAAACCAATACGCAGCCGGTAATCGACAAGATGATCACGATAACACCGGATACCAGCCCAAACCACAGATGAAGCCAGGCGTTCACCTTTAGGATTTTCTTTTTCATTATGATGTTTTATATATTCTCTCTTCTTTCTCAAAAAAATATCTTCCTGCATAGGAATGCAGGAAGATAGGGGCAATAACTGTTTGCTCTACAAGAATTATTTCAACCTGTATAACATCGGTGTATCACCGTCGGCACCATCTACACGCGCTCCTCTGGTCAATTTGTCTGTATTGGAATCGTACTCCCAAATATAAACACCATCAGCTGTCGCGTCGTTCACCGCAATGTAGGCCTTGCCATTATGGACAACACCGGATCTGGAGTTACCTACCAATGGAAAGTCAAGTTTCTTAACCACTTGTTTGGTGTTGATATCAACGATAAGGTATTCCCACATATTTGCATACCACCAATCGTTGAATTCCTTGATATGGGTATCGGTGTCATGGGCACTGATCAGCAACACTTTACCGTTCCCTATATACGTCACACCCAATTGATTATCGCCATTGCGCTGTGCGCTGATATTGAAGAAATAATCTGGATCAAGTTTATATTCCCCGTCTTTTACACGATAGATAGCCGTGGGCATATCAGCCTTCCCGCCACCCAGTACCGGCATCGGTATCGTTAGGATATAGGTATAGCCATTATCTTTAAAATTGCTGAAATAGGAATTTCTGACCGTACCTAAAGGCGCAGAACGGTCGTCTTCGCCGGTCACTTCTAAGTTCGTCATGCTCGGATAATCCAACACCGCAGTATAGGACTTGTCGTAATGTACCTCTGTTGCTTCATTATAAAGTCCATACCCTAAAAACAGCTTATTCCCTTGGGGAATAACCGAAAACACCCTTCTGGAATGGTCGGCGGGAATAGCGGTCTTGTCGAATTCCCCACTTTTCACAACCGTCATTTTATCGACATCGACGATAGCGTAATGGTTTCCTGACCTCGGTCCAAATATGAGTTCGCTATCGCTAACCCAAGCATGCCATCCCAGATAAAGACTAGGTATGTGGGAGAAAGGTATTTCTTGGATAACTTTTAATACACCATCTTCGAAACGGTATTTCCCAAATTTATTAGCGTCTGGATTAACATGGTAGATATCACGTCCTTTTTGCATCACGTTCTCTTCCCATGTTAGTATTTCGGAAACATTCGTGCCCTTACCTACCGGAGAGATAACGCCACTCATCAGATCTTCTATAGGCAACATATAACGTCCATTATCGGTTCCTACGATAACAGCAAACTCCGGATCTACGATATCTTCGATCTCGGGCCCGTCATCATCGCTGCAGGATGTCACCAAACCTACGGCAACCAAGCCCAAAACCAAGATAGACAAATGTTTTTTCATGTGTTTTAAATTGTTCATATGATCTTTTTTAATTAATAAATATTTAAGTTGTATCGGAATTTCAGTGAAACAAATCTCCCCGGTTTTTGAAGTTTGGAGTTATCATAGGCTATCCTGTCCGTCAGATTTCTACCTTCCAAGGTGAAATTGTAAAGGCCATTTTTAATAGAATAGGTTATTCCAGCATTTTGTATCCATTGGGTGGGTATGTAGTAATTCGTAGAGCGATCACCGAGTTTGGACCAGGTCGTTGAATACTCTTGTACAAATTGCATAAACCAATTAAATTCTAACCGGCTTCCCTCGCCTAAGAGATCATTTTTTCCAATGATAAAATCGGTATTACCGTATAACCAAGGTTTATCGGGAAGTCTGTTTTTGTAGCTTATTTTTACCCGGTTGGTACCCTTGACATATTTCTCACGATCGACAGCACTCTCATAACTCATATTGGCTGTGAACCGTAGAAGATCGGCGTACGCGTACGTCAACTCAAATTCAGCGCCTTCTACTTTGATTCCGCCGAAGTTGTAGTATTGACTATAACTCGCTGATGATCCGGCAATGACACCGGGAGGCGTGCGGTGTATATAATTCTCCGCATTTCGATAGAAAACAGCGCCTGTGATATAAATCGTGTGTAGATCGCGAAGTTTTCTATTATAGAACAATCCCAAGTTATAATTGTCACTATTTTCCGGAATCAGCTCGGTATTAGCCAATACGTCCGTTCCATTACCATACAGTTCCACCATGGTGGGTAGACGATATGCATGTTCATACGAGGCCTTGATACCTAGTCCGTTAGCCAGAAAATAGCTTGATGCTATTCCATATCCGGTATAGCTTTTGGATTGACGGCTCTCCGTATCGTCCTCTTGGAGTACTTTTCCGCCAAAATGGTAGTATTTTCCAAAAATATGGTTACGCCATTTCTTATTGAAGAAATCGTGCATATAATTGAGCCCCACCACATGGCGGTCTACACGGTTGTCTTGCCGAAAACTGTGGTTGTAGGGATCGATTTCATTATAGCTCTTACGGGAATGGCTCGTAAAAGAATGGGTTAGATTTACTGTCTGGTGGGTATTGACCTCGTAATTGAGTGTAGTCTGTATCAAATTATTGTATCCCGAATAATGTCGTATAGACTTTGTTGAGCCCATCTCACCTATTCCGGCGGAAAGGGTATCCGGCACACCATCCCAACGGTACCCACGTCGGGAACTTGTATCGACCACGACCATCTTCTCGTTGGCAGAATTGGCAAATAACGTAGCCGATAACCCATCGACGAATAAATTCTCCTTTCGGTACCGAAGGCTCGGTATCCAGGTATGGCCCCGTTCATGGACATGGCCAAATACTTTCTGTTGGGTAGCACCTGTCTGCACTTCATTATACGTATTGTTGTAAGTCAGCCCCAAGACGAAAACATCCGCCCAGCTTTTGTTGGACAATCCTGCCTCCACCTGTGTCATGGCTGATCGGTACGCATCATTGAATCTTCGCGCCGATTTGATGATATCAAATCGGTTTGAATTTTCTTTGTCCACCACCTCCAGATATACCCTTGCATCTGGGTTTGTTTTCATCAGGTAATCATTGTCGGAGTAATTGAAAAAAGAATTTATATTGACATGCAATCCTTTCTTAGGCTCCGTGAAACTACCACTGACGGCGGCACGATGTGTATTGAAAGACCCGAGACTATAGCTCAAATCGATGGATTTACGCCGGTCCCGCTTCGTAATAATATTAACCGCCCCACCCAGCGCATCGGATGTTAAATGTGCCGGAGTAACCCCCTTGTAGACCTCGATGCGCTCCACAATATTCACCGGGATATTGTTAAAGGACATCCCACTACCATAAGCTTCAATAGGAACCCCATCAATGAAAAACTTGATATGGTTACCGGACATGCCGTTAATGGAAAACGAGAAATTAGAGCCCAGACCGCCCTGCTCGCGGATTTTCACACCGGTACTGCGGTTCAATATCTGGTTGATGTCTGTATTGCTGTTGGCATATTGCTTCGTTTCAATAACGTTAACGTTAAACCCTGATTCCTGAATTTTTCTAGCTTCGCTCTTACCCTGGACTTCAACCTGTTCAATTGATTTTTCATTTACCTGCAACATAACATCCAACTGGGTAGCCGTCCCATCCGATAGACGTATGGCCTTGCGTTGGCCATGATATCCTATGGCCGTTACCTCCACCGTATAGTCCCCCTTTTTCAGTGATGCAAAACGATAGCCACCCCGATCGTCTGTTATGGTGGCACTACCCGTTTCTACAATTTTTACCGTTGCCTGCGCAATTGAATTGTCCTTTGCATCTTTTACGTGTCCAAAAAGTCCACTATCCTGCGCATTAACCTGGCACACCGTTAAAATCGAGATAAGTGCCATCCCCCATCTAAAAACCTCCATTATTATTTAGATTGATTATACATTACACAAGAGAGTAGCTTATCTGTCTATTACCCGAAGGTCGGTATTCAAAAAATGTATTATTTTTTTTTCGATGAGAAAGGCTTCGGTATACCGGTCGAATAGGCAACTTACCTATATAAGTTTTGAAACAGTCTAAATTAATTTATTTATCATGAAGAAACTCCTAATCGGTTGCTTATTTTTATCACTTGCAACCACCGTGACAGCCCAGGAAACAAAAAAAAGTTTCCATATCAATCAAACGCAAAAATTGAATTGCGAAGTGTACCAACTGGTGTATAACCCGACAGCAAAAGTTGTATATGTGGCTGGCCCCAAAAAGGGCTTCGATCGGAAAGCCGAGAATTTCGTATATGTACTCAACGCGGCAGATCTCGCTGTTCAGGATTCTATTTCCGTTGGAAACTATTTGCCTTTTGGGATTGCTTTAAACAATCGCACCCAAACGTTATATGTAGGGCATTCCTTACAGAACGCAATAAGTGCGATCGATTTAAAATCAAAGAAACAAATCCTCATCCCCAGCGGTAAAGAAAAATCCAAAATCCGGGAAATCGTGGTAGACGAGCAAAGAAATAAGGTTTATGTATCCGATCACGGCAATCCATCTGTATGGGAAATAGACGGGAAGACCAATATCTACACACGATCTTTCGATAAAGAAGGCGCCTATCTTTTGGGGCTACAGGTCGATACAGAACGTGGAAAGGTATATGGTACCGACGGAAAAGACATGGAGGGCAATGTATTGGTTTTCAATAGTGAAAGCGGCGTATTGGAAGCGGCATATAAAACTTGGTCCTACTGTCCCATGAATATCACCGTGGACAAAGCAAACAACAGAATATTTGTGTCACAGTCCAATGATAACAACATCACGGTACTGGATGGTGAAACCGGTGAAATCATCAATAAAGTGTATTTGGGTTTCAATACTTCACCGATAGGCTTGGTTTACGACGAAAAAAACGATCTCCTGTACACCGCTAATAGAGCTAGCCAGGAAGTAGCAGTCGTTAATGTAAAAGATTATACCGTCTTAGAACGTATCCCAACAAAAGGATTACCGAATACCATTAGCCTCGATAGCCAAAACAGCATTATTTATGTCACCAATAAGAATGCCGGAAGAAACGGTGATCCTGTCGAAAACGGGAATACGGTGATGAAAATTACGAGAGCGCAAGATTAAAATGGGCTGGAAGAAAGAGGTATGATAAAAGTGACCACAAAAGGGATCATAAGAAATACAAACCTGAGTTATACCAGCCGCTATGGTGATTTGATTTTGCATCACTCGGCATTTCCGGATAACAGCAAAATCATGTACCGGTTTGGCGAATAATAAATAAGGAATGTATGCAACGCACGAAAACACAAGAAGCCATCATTAAACTACTTTCATATCATAAAGAATTTTTGGACGGCGAATCCATTTTTCTGAAGCTGAACGCTGACGAAAAGCATTACAGCTATGCCGCCGTTTACAACGCTATTCGTGTACTGCACGAAGTAGGCGTTATACAAAGTGAGACACAAGCAGCAGGGCGAAAAAAATGTTACACTATGGCGAGGACATCAGAAAAACAAAACTATTTATGATTATTATTTATATTAATTCTAAATAGATGTATATTTGCGTCGATTTGGAGACCATTGAAGAAAAAGCTGCACTTTGTATTGACCGCTCTTCTTTCGAAGAGTTGTTTAACACATTCTGGAAACGGATGTATGCTTTTGCAGCCAAAATGACGGAAGATGATGAAGATGCAAAAGAAATCGTACAGGAGGTATTCAAATCGCTATGGGAACGCCGTATCGACCTCTCCATTAAAGATGCGGAACGTTACTTATTGCGCTCGGTGAAACTAAAATCACTGGAACATATCCGCAATAAAGCTACCCGCCAGAAACATCATGATCTTATCTTAAATAATAGCGAAACAGATTATGAAGATCATCATTTGCAGGAAAAAGAACTAAGGGACAAACTCAATACCGTAGTCGATTCCTTACCTAAGCAGTGCAAAAATGTCTTCAAGATGAGCCGTGAGGAGGGTCTGACCAATAAAGAAATCGCACAGGTGCTCTTCATTTCCGAAAGGGCGGTGGAATACCATATCAGCAGGGCCCTATCCTCTTTACGGATAGCACTGGAACGACCGTAGGCAAATACGCTATAATTTCAGATGACTATATCCTATATTTGTATTTAGAAAGATGAAGATCAGTAAACAACTATTACAGCGATATGAACTCGGACAATGTTCGCCGGAAGAGGAGCATATTGTCCGTCAGTGGCTGGATAGTGAAAGCTGGGAAGAGGAAGCGTTTGATGATACGCATGTAACAGACGAAGTGGGAACGGAGTTATGGAACAATATTGCTCCGCATGCTGGCCAACCGAAGGAGTTTATCGTACCACAGCGCCGATGGAAACCTCCTCGACGTTGGTTATCTGTAGCTGCCCTGTTAATCCTCACGCTAGGATTAACTTGGCATTTCTATAGTAAAAACCAAGATGATCATGTCGAATTGAATAATACAGAAGCGGGGTTAAAATGGATCCGCGAAGATTCCTTCGACCTAGCCCTACGTGAAAACAGCTCCGTCAATATTGATCTGCGTTCAGATAATCTCTTGCTTTCGGGTGGCATGATGCTCAAGCCTAAACGTAATCTGGTGCTGCATGATCGGGAAAACGATATGTCTTTTGATTTTAAAGAGGGGGAAGTCTATTTTATATCGCGCGACCCGGATACCAGTAGACTGATTATCTTGCGTCAGAGCGAAATATTATTCCTGCCCCCGATTATTCAAAGACAGCTTAAACAGCAATTCCATATTTCCTAAATCATGAGATCTTTCCTATCTACTTCTGCCTATATATTGCTTGTTGTTGGCCTCGGATGTTTTTTTTTGGTAGAAGCGTGTCAGTCTGCAAAGGATGCAAAAGAGAAAATTCCGGCTGATTTCACTGCTGCATACTCGTTATATTTGATTTATGAGGATGGAACCATGGGATTCCTTTTGACCGACAGTTTATGGCAAAGATCTTTCGAAATACCCGTGCCTTATCCCCAGTTTTCACGTGAATTTATTCAAAAGGGCGGGCTCTTTTATCATGTAAACCCGATTAGCGACCATCTTATACAGTTTAAACTCTCTCCTACAGGATTTCAGGCGCTGGACTCGCTCCCCATCGTGAATGACAATATTGAAAATTTCGTATGGAAAAATGATTCGGACACCTTACTGCTCCTGAATGTGCAGAAAGGACTCCGAGACACCTGCTGGTTCTACGAAATTGATACGAGATCGTTCTCCCTCCTCCGAAAAGAGCAGATGCCCATCCCTAGCGCCGTAGAAGATTTTAATCTGCTCAGTATAGGGCTTTCGAGTTTTGAAAAGAACGAGCTTTGGGTAGCTTATGCCTATAGCAAAATAGTAGGACAGCACGATTACACTACTTCCGACACGATGTATTATGCGACTTTTGACGCGCATACGCTCGTCGAGAAAAAACTTCAAAAAGACAACCGCTCTACTTATCCCGGTGGTATAAACACAGTGCAGACCTATGAAGCTCGTCTACAAAATGGCGATTATTACTTCATGAGCTGCCCGGGAATAGCTTTAGGAAACAGCCCAAGCAAACCGACAGCCATATTACGTAAGCTTAACGGAAGCGATGAAGTCGATGCCCATTATATGCTCAATGTATCGGATAGCATCGGAAACCATGCCTACGGTCTTTGGCATCTGGAAGACCATAACGTTATCATCCGTAGTGAGCGCAAAGATAAGTTTACCGATTTTTCCAATCACCACGCTGTGTTCCAATTTGATTATTACCTGGCAGATTTGCTAAAGGGTTCCTTCGAGAAACTGGATTTGCCACTCGACAAAGGTACGCGCAAAGAAAATGTACTTGTTAGAAATGGTAAGGCATATATCGGTATTGACGACGAACAACAACGCCACCAGGTTTGGCAATATGATCCAACCACCGGAAAAACACAGCCCATTTTCACGTCAACAGCGGCAACAAGTTATATCTTACGATTAGACTGGCTTGACAATGATTTTTGATAGCCTTATTTCACTTCTACTGCGTCAATATAAATATCCTTCGCGTCAATTGACGTTATCCGAACACGATATGTCCCCGCATTAATCATGGTACCGGTATCCGTGTCGATATAATTCCATTTGCCTTCTCGTGTAGGTTCCAAGCGTACAGTTTCCGCTGGTTTCAACACGACATCGTCCATCGTGATCAACTCTATCATAGCTTCTTTCGTTTCTTTAGACGCATTATGGTACTTTAACATAAGCGCATAGACATCAGCAACACCCACTTTTATTTCAAACTCCATCCAACCTTCGTTGTCGGTATATTGCAGTCGATCCCCTTTCTGGAAATCCACTTTCTTCATATTCTTGTAGTTTGAGACTTGATTTGCCTTGTAGCCTACCGACTCTTTTAGGTCAAACGCCGGCTGCAAGCCGCTCTGCTGTTGGAACAGCACAAAATCGGCGCTTATATCTTTGGATAAATGCCATGCTGTCCCGCTGTCTAATACCTTACGGTATACCTGATAATAAGTCCCTTTGTTATTCACAACAGAATCTCCCATAAATTCGTATCCGGATTGCTCCACATTGGAGAGAAGATAGAGGTTTGTCGGGCGACGGAAAACCAAGGTCATATCTTCGTTGGCATTGTCCAATGAAAAATAGTCAGATCCATATAGGTAGCCGGGCAATTTGTGGAAAGATAGCTGCTGCACTGAATCGTACGTCTGACCAATATCCATCCAACGTTCAATCTCGGGAGTTGTTCCAGATTTGATCTCCACGTTAAAATGGGTGAATTTCTTACCATTTTCAGGCTGTGCATCTGCTGAAGCGATAGCGATGCCATGAATAACGGCCTGTCCAGCTGCCACATGCGGAAAATGAATTTTCAGCTCTCCGCCTTGCACCGCTACTTCATAGACCCGTTTCAGTGCAGTATCGTGTCCTACTTCTTTCCATATATCCATATCTTTCTCTTGGATCACATCGTTGATTGCGACATCAAAAAGTCGCATCGCGGCACCATCTTTCAATCCGGCACCACCTATCCAAGGTTCCGCAAAGTACAATTCGACATGATAGATTCCATCAGGCACGTCAAAACGATAAACTAATTGATCCAGGCCATAACGAAATGTTTGGAATAAAGCCCAGTCGGCTACGCCCTTAATGGGATCGAAGATACGACGTTGGCTGGCAAAAGTGGAGGAGATATCGTCAAAGTTATCGGCCCAAGATGCGGATCCCCAACCTGCTTCCGTTGTATAGGGCTGATCGGCCATCCAATATTGGTCAAATGTATCCGTGTAGTCAGATCCCCCACTATTTACCCTATATAGGTAGTGAAAACCTTTTTTACCTTTTAATAATGTAGACCCCGTATCACACATCTGTTCGAAATTTGGACTCTGCGGTAAGTTGAACAGGATATTCGTATCCCGAACCACCGTTTTTCCATCATTCCTTCCTTCTGCATAGAGTACATTATATTGGATATCTACCCCATTAAATTCAAAGGGCTTACCAAACCCGGGATACTTTTGTACGCCTAAGGAAATATTTTCCAGATCATTGAAAAGCTCCACTTCTTCACAGTTGGAGAAGATACGAATCGCATCTTTCACGCCGGGTTCCAACCAACGGTTAGGCCAAGTATGGGATGCGATGTGTACCATGGGGTCGTTATTTTTATCGCTATAATGCGCCCGGTACATATAATAGGCATCTGTAGGTTCACCCCAAGGTGTCAGCAATCCTTTATAGTTGACCGGACCGATCTTATCCAGGTCACGAAGCCCTTCTCCTCCTTGTATACGACCGGGATTATCATGCGAGTTCCACAACCACTGATAGTGGCCGATAGCCTCGTTTTTCACAGAGTCTGCCAAGCGCAATTTGGTCTCGAGAATCTCGGTGAAACGTGCCTCACTATAGACTGGATGATTTGGGAGATAGGGAGGCTCGGCGTGCAACTCCAAGGTACGCCATGCGCCATATTCCCCCACCAATAGTTGGCGTTTTAAATCTTCTCCGTAAGTGTGATGATCTCCTCCATAGGTTCCTGTCCAATTCTGCGGCACATCCCAGTCCGTACCGCTACCGCCATTACAGGTGGTCACCAAGCGCTGAATAGAAGCAGTCGGATCAAGCGAGCGGATTATCTCCATACATTCTCTTGCAAAATCTTCCGGTAGCGTACTTTCGTTTTCTATTCCCCACAGAAAAACAGAAGGGCTATTTCTACGCTCTTTTACCCAATCGCGAAGCAAATTCTTGAAATTCGTCCGGAACGCTTCGTTGTCAAACCATATATGAGCCGCCATCTGCGTCCATAATAAGATACCGCTTTTATCCCAGAACTGTTGATAACGAAGATTGTGCGGCTGATGGGCATCCCGGAATGAATTGAAACCTAAAGCTTTCATATCCCGAACCCGTGCGGATATCTCTTCAGCGGTAAAAGCATGGGAACCGCCTAATTTATGTTCATATTCGGCAATACCATGGATGAACACCGGCTTCCCGTTTACAAGTAGTTGGTTTGTTCCAATCGGCTTTATCCCTTTGGGCCAGCGTATCGCACGTATTCCATAGGGTGTTTCGATCCGATCCAATACTTTTCTACCCTCTTGTATAATTGTTTCCATAGTATACAAATAAGGATTCTCCGTATCCCACAGGTTTGGCTCCATCACTTGGATGCTGGACAGGGAAAATTCGCCCGTCGTATGTGCCTCAATTTGTTGCACATCTTTGCTACTATGTACTTTTTTACCATCAACATCCCGCATGATCGTTAGGATCGTTAGACGACGGGCTTTAGCCGATGTATTTACAACTTCTACGGTCTGCTGTATTTCTGCGCCGTTTTCGTCCGCGGTTTCATCGTTCCAATAATGTACACCAAAGGGTGTGATATTGACCTCGTTCTTCACCACGAGGCTAACGGGCCGAAAGATACCCATTGGTTGCGATCCCTCGGAAAATCCACGCTCGGCCGAGCCTCCCCCATCTACCCAGGGTAAATCTCGGATCAGGGCGGGATGGTCCGCCCGTACAGCCAATAAGTTGGACCGTCCATCCGTATAGATGGCATCGGTTACATCTAGGCTAAACGTCGTCCGACCGCCGGCATGGTATCCCACCTGTTCTCCGTTCAACCAAACCGTAGCATAAGATCCTACGCCTTCAAAAAAGAGATAGAAACGCTTTCCTGCAGGCTTTTGCTGGACTGTAAATGCTTTGCGGTACCAAGCGTATCCGAATTGATTGCCACGGAGCAGGCGTCGATATCCACCGTATTGGTCCCAGCTATGCGGTACATCCACCGATTTCCAATCGCCGTTCTCTACAAACGATACTTGCTCAAAACCTTGATAACGGAGCGAGTCCCTCTCGTCCATAACAGTCTGCCAACCTGCGTCCAGTGACATCATCTGACGTGGCTCTCGCGCAAAAATGGAATTGATACCTATAAAAAATATAAAAATATGGAGGATTATACGATGCATTAGTATCTCTTTCTTTTTTTATCGCTTAACCAGATTAAGGGCTGTATCGAAGGTATATGTTTTATTCTTTTTGGTTGGGATCTCGACCACTTTGCCGTTATAACGAAGCTTTAACGGCTTGCCTGCGTGTGACCGTACAGAGACCTGAGTCAATTTGTGATTGTCCCAAGCAAGGTCTATTTCAAAATTACCCCGCGCCTTTAGTCCGGATACTTTTCCCTGAGAAAGTTCTTCGGGCAAAGCCGGTAAGATATCGACAAAGGCGGTATGGCTCTGGAGCAGCATCTCGCCAATACCTGCTGCACCACCAAAATTCCCATCAATCTGAAAAGGGGGATGTGCATCAAATAGGTTCGGATAAGATCCCCCGGCTTTACTTGCCGGACGCAGCAACATCTTGATCATCGTATACGTATGTTGAGCATCTTTCAGCCGGGCCCAGAAATTTATTTTCCAGGCTAAACTCCAGCCCGTACCGTCATCACCGCGCATACGCAAGGACTGTTTGGCGGCTTCCACCAACTCCGGCGTATCATCCGTGTTAATTTCATGGCCTGGATGTAAACCCCACAAATGCGACACATGTCGATGCTTATTATCGGGATCGTCGATATCTTCCATCCATTCTTGCAACTGCCCGTATCGACCAATTTGGTTTGGTGCGATCTGTGGCAACATCGTTTGGATCGAGTCCCGTAGCGCCGCATCTCTTCCCATCAGCTTAGCGGATTCGGTAAACACGCCAAACAGGGCACGGATGATTTGGTGATCCATCGTTGGCCCTTTCACCACCCCACCGTTTTCCGGGGAATTAGAAGGTGTGCTGACCAACCACCCCGTTTTTTCATCCTTTACCAAAACATCTTTAAAGAAAAGCGTCGCTCCCTTAATGATATCATAATACGCCGCAATAATTTTGGGATCTTGATTAAATAAATAATGGTCCCAAAGATGGGTAACCAACCAAGCACCGCCAGTCGGCCATATGCCATGATTGGAATTGTTGATTGGAGCAGTTCCACGCCACACATCGGTGTTGTGGTGCAACACCCAACCCCGCGCATTATAATATTGACGTGCTGTTTCTTCGCCGGCCTCGCTCAGCTCCCGAATCATCTGAAACAATGAATTATGCAGCTCACTGAGGTTAAGCATCTCCGTTGCCCAATAATTCATCTCCAGGTTGATATTGGTGGTATACTTGCTCCCCCATGATGGCTCCAACCAAGGGTTCCATAATCCCTGCAAATTAGCAGGATGTGTCCCCTCGCGCGCACTCGCAATCTGTAGATAGCGTCCAAATTGTACATATAACGCAATTAAATCTGGATCCTCCGCAGATTCAAATCTTCGCAGTCTTTCGTCTGTCGGGATTGTGCGCTGTGCTTCTCCGCCTAAGTCTATGCTGAACCGGCTAAAGAGCTTATGATAGTCTTTCTCGTGCGCTTTAAGCAATTTCGAAAAAGACTTTTTCTTTATCTTTTGATGGTGTGCTTGGGCGGATGTCAGGTAATCCGGATCTAGTGTTTTATAATCACCGTAATTCGTTGCTCCCGTGAGATATACATCAGCCGTGTTGGCCCCTTGTACGTGCATTTGGCCGTCTTTTTCTTCAATCGTCCCACCGTCCAACTTGACGGTTAGAAACGATGTCCCTTCCAACGCACCTCCTTTGACGTGAACGGTCATGGCAAGGGTTTGTTCATCTACCTTCCACACCCGATGTTTTTCATGTTTCGTTTCCATCGCCAACGCGAACGAAACCTGCTCCGGCTTATCGGCTGTTAAGCGGATACCAATCATATTATCCGGATAACTCGCAAAATAAGTCCGGGAAAACCGGACATCTCCTCTTTTATAAGTTACTTCTGCAAGACCTGTTTCCAAATCCAAACTGCGTTCATATTGCTGGGATTCTCCGTCCCGAAAACGGAACTTCAAGCTCCCGAAAGGTTGGTAGGATGCTTGAAATGTGCCTACTTTGGGAGCATCCGAATCCTGAATCCAGTATTTCCATTCACCAACAATGGGGATAAACTTCCCAGCGGTATCTCTTAAACCGATCGGATTGCTCGTATCCTTGTATCCAGAGATTCCACCTTTGCCCGCTAGGTTAATCACCTGCACTGCAATTACATTCTTTCCTTTCCGAAGGATTTCTTTTGGAATCGTGTATAAACGCTTTGTTCCATCTCCCTGTTCATGACCTATCAAATGGCCATTAACATAGGTATAATCGTACTGTCGAACCCGATTCAAATCGAGCTCCCAATCACGATGTAAATCATCGACCGTTAACTCGAAAGCTGTCCGAAACCAAACGGCTCCGTCAAGCCCTTCCAGACCGACTTCTTCCCAACCTTCGTAAGAGGGGACCGGAATCGATACCCAATCGGTATCATCAAAATCGTACGTATATGCGCCATTCTTTTTCTTTCGCTCTTCGCCCACACGCTCCAGCCACGGGCCATTGTCTTCCGTCTGGCTTTTCACCCCCATGAATTCGTTCATCGCGAGTTCTTCCGCCTCGCGTTGCTTTCCCTGTTCTAACAAGAGCCGGATGGTATCCAGATATTGATATGCTCCTTTCTTATTATAATTCCGTGGCTGCCCTGTCCAAAGTGTTTCTTCGTTAAACTGCACTTCTTCTACTGTATCGCCGCCGAATATCATGGCACCCATCCGTCCATTTCCAATAGGTAAAGCTTCTTCCCATTCGCGAGCAGGCGTATTATACCATAGCCTGTTCTGCCCTTGCACCGTTATAGCACTTAGCCCATACAAAAAGAGAAAGAAAAATGTAAAGCGCATATAATTATTTCTTTTGTGCGTCGATGTTGTTCGTTAAAACAACAGCTGTTGTAGGACCTACAACGGTATTTTGTACATTCATAAAATTATTCCCGTGCAGATAAATCCCCTTGTTTTCATCACCAACAAGTTCTAAGAACGTGTTGGTACCTACGCTAGGATAATTCTGTTGAATATTGGCGTGTTCTACATCTTCAAAGATTAACAATGGACGATCTGCTTTAGGTGTGTAGTTTTGTATACCGGTTAAATACAAGCCCTCCACATTTTTCGCCTTGATGAACGGTTCGTCTGCAATGGCCAACTGCACGTTATTAAAAGCTATGTTTTTTGCATTTTCGATCGAAAAGCCCGCTTTCACCTGCATGTTAATATTATTGAAACTGATATTTTCTATAGGTAACTCTACCAATCCGCGCACCAAACCTACGCGATTGGTTGTTCCAGCCATATCACTAATATGGATATTCTTGAATTGTGGTGTACGTTCGCTTACCGGTTCTGGATCTGTCTTAGCGTATTGGGTATCCATGACAATTGCTTGATCACGAATATTGCGCATCACGATATTACTTACGCGGATATTTTCAACCACGCCACCGCGACCGCGAGCTGTTTTTAGACGGATGCCCCGATCAGTACCATCAAATATACAATTTGAAATAACGATATTCTTCACACCTCCTGACATCTCACTACCAATGACAACACCGCCATGCCCACGTAACATTGTACAATTGGTAATGGTATAGTTTTCAGCCGGGATATTGACTTTACGACCCGAGCGATCTTTACCCGATTTGATGGTGATACAATCATCTCCTACCGAGATATGGCAGTTGGCAATATGCACATTGCGACAAGACTCGGGGTTAATACCATCTGTATTTGGAGACGGCGGATTGTCAATCGTTACACCATCTATGGTCACGTTATCACAATACTGCGGATTCACTGTCCAAAATGGGGAATTCTGTATCTTGATGTCTTTGATTTGTACGTTTTCGCACCGAAGAAATTGAATAAATGGCGGGCGCAAGAAGCCACGCTCTACCCAGCCTGGCAAATCTGGTGCCAATACGTCTTTGTTTAACCGTTTAAATTCCGTTTGCCATTTCGTTTGCTCACCTTCTTTTTGATTTCGGATGGTTATTTCGGAATAACCCCACCATTTCTTTCCATGACCGTCAATCAACCCACGACCAACAATAGCGATGTTTTCCAGATCTGTTCCATAAATCAATGGAGAGAAGTTGGTCACTTCGGTACCTTCCCAACGCGATTCCACCATCGGTAAATAATGGTCAAAGTCGTCACTGAAATGCAGCTCTGCTCCAGCATCAATAAAAAGGGTGATGTTACTTTTAAAGTGTATCGGTCCGGTAATATATTTCCCAGCAGGAAAATACACCGTTCCACCGCCCTTGCTCGCAGCAGCATCAATGGCTTTCGCAATAGCATTAGTGTTTAACCCAGTGCTATCATTGCTTCCGCCGTAGTCCAATACATTATAGAACTGTTGTGCCTGTACGGACATCCCCATCGTGGCTACAAACAGCCATAATACAATAATTCCTTGTTTTATCATTTCAAGTTAACTTTTATCGATTTTAATTTTTTTGATTTAGCGATACGTTTGTCGTCAACGTAGACGGTCAGTCCTTTTCCTTTTCCGTACTGCGTCCCATCTACATCCCAATAGATATCCACAGATTTGTTTTTATAAGGCACCCCCTGCAGCGTAAAATACGCCCATTGTTCTTGTGGAATAAGGGGCTTCAATTCGAAACTGTTGCCGAGCTGTGGCTTAAAGCCAATAAGGTCTTGAATGATAACATCCGCAAAAGTGGAGTGATTATAGAATTTGCTACGCGGATTATCTCCTTTCAACCAAAATCCAGTCACCTCATCTTGGTATTCACCAATGTAGGCCTTGCCATCCATCACATGCGATGCCGCATATTGCTGCACAGCCTCATAAAAATCAGCTTTTGTAATTTGTTTTCCATGCTTATAATCCGCCAGGAAGTTAGCCATACCGCGAAGGGTCTGGCTGCTGGCAAATGGCCATATCGCGCCATCCCATTCACAACTATGTCCGGATCCGCGTGTCCGAAAAGTAGGTTCTCTGCGTTCAGCGGTTGTCAGACCCCACGGCGCCTTAAATCCAGCGGTATCGATCACTTGTGTCCAAGCTTCGGCATAGCCTCGTTGATCGGGTACGGCATGAAAACCCCAGGGGATAAACCCTATCGCCTCACGGGCGGAATGCAGTTCGCCGTTTTCTAAACGGGTTTTGAAGAACTGATCTTCTTTATCCCATAGGGAGTCCAACAGGAGGGCTTGTAGGCGTTCGGCTTTCACGTCGTAATTTCGCTTCAAGCTATCATTACCGGCCATCTCGGCTATAGTGGATAACGCACGAGCGTTTGCGTACATATAACTATTAATGGTCGGACGTTGATTTTCTACGTGCCGTCCACCCGATACAGATTCTTCCATACCGTCTTTCACATCATGTTGCCAAAACATGCCACTTGGAAGTTGGCGCTCCTCTTCCCACTTCAAATAATCTTTATCTAGATCCTGCAGACGGTCAAGCAAATAAGTTTTGTCATCGTCCACCATATAATAGGCCAATAACGCATCCGGCACCCAGGAGCTGAACTGATGGAAGCGAGGTCTTTTTTCCCCTTCATCGGCATGGTACATAAAAAAGTCTACATACTCCTTCAGAAAATCGCTGTTCCGCAACCATCTTCCTTCATAGATATGGTGGCCTAAAGCACAGCTGATAGAGTTGTATTTACCCGCGTGTGATACGGGCTCAATAAACTCGGTTACGATCGTTCCCAGCGGGGTTTCTTTAATGTGCTTTCGATAAGACCACCACCGAAAATAATAGGTTTCTTCTATGGCACTGTCCGGACAGGCAAACAGCGGGATGTTGTCTTTCATCCACGTCGCCGAATTTTTATTGTCAATCTTGTTGATAACAGCTTCGTTATCCTGGCTGTTAAACTTGTCGACATACATATTGAGCTTGGCGTTCAAGTCTTCCTGGCCCGAGAGCGCACCGGGCAGGAGAAACAATAGCATACCTGCGAGTTTGTTTATTTTCATGAGCGTTGTTTGTTCTTCTGTTACAGTTTAGTTTCCTCATAATAACCGAAAAGGTCGTCCATATCGTCGCCTTGGTTATCGACATCCGCATTGTAGGCATGCTGCAGTTCGTCATCTGCAATAAAGCCTAGAATCAGTGCTTCTCCCTTTGGTATTTTTAGTTCATTCTTTCCTTTTGGAAAGGAGTATGTGTGGATATCCAACATCGGCATATACTGTATTCGTAGCGCATTGCGGATCTTGGCTTCTGCTTGTCCATAATCATTGGCCGTCGCATCAATTTCTAATACCGGTTTCGGTGCAAAAACTTTATCCGTATTATTAAAATATCCAACCAAAACCTTTACAGCTTGGTTACTTTCAAATTCCAGCGTCGTCCCATTCAGCTTTTGATCTTCCGAGTTGATCATGACCGCTTTCAATCCTTCCAATTCATTTGCGAGATGTGTCACCACCAGTTCTTGATCTAAATGCAATTTTGCTCCTTTTTTCAAAACGGCGTATTGAACATCCGCCTTGACCGCAACTTCCTTTTCGTTAAGGAACATACGTTCTTGTTTAGGTTGACCTGCCGCAGACGCTATAGAATCTATTGCCTGCTGAAAGTTGTGCAGTTCGGTTTCAAAAACCGGCAACATCTCCGTCCAATGTTTAAAAGTAGCATCGACTCCGCGCATTGGGATTTTACGTTGCTTCGTTTGCATGCTATTAGCGTATAAATAGCTATCCTTGGTCAATGCAGTCAATTTTTTGTAGGCGTCTACACTTTTCTCAAAATCGGGCAGTGCTTTCCGAAGGGATTCTACATCTTCCGTATACTTGTATTGCAATAGCTGAATCGCGGCTTTTACTTTGAAACTGTAGTGTTCGGCAAGGGCTTGGTGGATATAAACATCATTGATCAAACGCTGAAACTCCTCCTGATTTTTAGGTGCGGATTGCTGTATACCTTGTATTGCCTGTACAGCCTTGTTGGCATGGACAACAATCTCATCAGCCACACGCATGGGCGTTTCGCCAACATGCTGATCACCTTTAAACTGTTTTTCGGCATAGTCGATAATCATCTCCCCTTCGGGCGCTTCCGATTCGTACAGCAAGGTGAAAAGTCCGTAACGATAGGGGTTAATCAGTTGTGTCATCAGCATACCCAACGAGGAAGTCTGTCGGTTACCGTCCGTAATGCCAAAGCGCCGAAGAATTTTGGGTGATATTTCGCCGACTTCGTCCAGTGCTATAAGAAGATTTGTTGCATCTTTCTCCGAGAGTCCGTAATAGTTACTTAGCAGCGATGACCAGTAGATCTTTTCTTCGTTTTCGGGACGAGCAGCTTTCCATGCATAACGTGCCCAAGCTTTATACCACATCCAGTCCCTTTCCACCTGCAATAAGCGTTCGTCTGTCTTATCAGCAGTATAGGGCCAGTCCCAATAAGATGCTTGTGGGTATAGGTGAAGACCATTAGAAAAATGGATATCGTGCATCGACTTCACCGATTTTTGTATAAAATCGGGTGCGGCGTAACGAAACGGCTCGAGATTCGCCAGAATATGTACGTTCTGTATATGCACGGTACCGATACTTCCTAGGGTCTGATGTAATTCTGCCCATTTTCCACGCGTTTCGTACGTGGTCAGTGCCTCTCCGTTAAATTTAGCCGCCGTATACAAGTTCTTATAGATCGGTAATGCAGCTTTCATCACCGCTGGCGCATCCGTATCATGCGCACGCAAAATAATAGGGGGTTCTAGCTCGCTATGGATGGCACGCAGACCATCTTTTACGCCCGGAATAATCGTTTTTGTAAACCAATCAATATCATCTTGCCCAACACCTTCCATGGCTTCTCCTAAAGTAACCAGCAGTCCAACATTGGGATATTTCTCTACAAATGCTGCAATGGATTTACGGGTATAATCCGAAATTAATGGTGTTATAATGCGGTTTCTTTCTTGTGTTTTCAGACCGTGTTTATGGGCAAAGGGCTCAGGCAACAAAATATTGTAGAACATCTGAATAACCCAGATTCCACGTTTGTTCGCTTCTTCTGTCAGAAAACGATAGATTTCTTCATTCTTTGCAAATGTTTTCTCGTCGACTTCTAGCGCATAAGGATAATCCTTTAATTTCACCAGAGAGGAAAAGGGATGTCCGTTCCATAGATACAAACTATTGTATCTGTTTTCGAGCATCATGTCTAAATATTGTATCCAAAGTTCTTTATCATAGAACCAGGGAAACAAGTCTTCCGTATAAGGGTATTCGTATACATCACGGCCTGGTAGATATTCCGTTTTCTGCAAACCGATAGCCGTACCACGGAGCACCATCTCCGGTGCGTCCGTATAGGAAACAGGTTTATTTTCGTAAAATGCGTTTTTTAGGACTTCCTCGCATCCATATAGCAGACCTGTTTCATCTTTCCCTACGATAATCAACGGAGATACAGCGTCTTTTCTGTAAACAACAAACGATTCGTTGGCTTTCAGGCTTTGCAATAACGTCGCCGGCACAAACTTTTCCCAGTGTCCTGATGTCCCAAGCAGTCCGAGTATAACATCATCTTTTTGTAGGGAAGCCTCTGCAAAATGAAATACGGCAGATGGCTGACCTATAGCAGCCACCATTTTATCTACCGCATATTGCAAGCGCTGTTCATTGGTTACCGCCTCTCGGGCATAGAGGACACGGAGAGGCCTAGCAATTACATCGGTCCACCCCGCCAGTCCGCATAAGCAAAGCACTAAAATATACTTAAAAAAAATCTTCATCGTCTTATTCTCTATTGTGTTTAATTCCATCATTTTATAGACGGGAATAATCTAAACACAAACGCCCGTCTATATGGGTTATCCAAAACAACAATTAAAAATGGTATTTTTCCTCTGTATAATTATCTTATTATTACACAATATTATCATCACAACCTTTTATAACACGTAAGTTACATAGAAAAGAAGCAAAAATACTACAGTAAACACATTAAAATTAACCGCTTCCTGACGTATATTTTTTTATTTTTTTGCAAATCCCTTATTTATTTTCCAACTTTAACTTTTCCATCTAAGGATGGTAATATATTTTTAGTTATTTCAAAACTTATGTTTAAAAAACTCTTGTTTTTCGCTTTTATCGTATCGTCAACTACTCTTTTCGGACAAAATAAACGGATGTTGCCGTATGCCATTCAAGAAGGAACGTTGAATGAACAATTCAATAATCTTATTAACCTGTCCAGATCGCAGGATGTAGATTTTAAACTTATTCGAAAAACAAATCTGGAAATCATACGGAAAAATGTATTGGATTCCATCTCACTTTACCAAAAAGAAATCACCACACTCAAGACAAATTCTTCTTCGTCGACAGGCACCATCAACACGTTGCGGGATTCGGTAACCACATTGGATGCCGCATTACAAGCGGAGCAACATAAAACGAATAGCATTTCTTTTCTCGGCATCGATTTTTCAAAAGGGTCGTACCATACGGTGGTGTGGAGCATTATAATCGTTTTCATATTGGCATTCTTGGTAACACTAGCTTCTTTTAGAAAAGCAAAAGTGGATACAGACGAGCACAAGAAAACGGCAGAACAACTACAGGAAGAACTACAAACATTACGCAAGAAATCGTTGGAAAAAGAACAGCAACTAAAACGACAATTGCTCGACGAACAGATGAAGCGGAACTCATAATACCGCTTCTCCGCAACTATTTTTCAATGAGCTCGCTGTTGTAGGCCTGCTTCTTAAAATGAGGTATAAAAAATATACCTCATTTTTTATACCTTTTTATCCTCTTCAATCAAATACTTTATCTTTTAATAACACCCTGTTAACATAACGCTAACACAACACCCCTAATATTGCATCTGATTTCTAAAACAATCATTTTGCAATCATGTTATTACGATCAAGTCCACCAAACACACTACAAAACTTTCGTTTAGCTACGGTTAACAACCATTTATTTACGTTTTTCTTGTTTGAATAGCTTTTTATGTTTAACATTGTATGCGTAACCCTAGTTTTATAAACTTTATCAGAAACAATAAAAAACACATCTATTGATGAAAACTTTACCCTATCCAAAAGAAAGACGCGGCTATCTAGCTTCTACAAGAAGTTCTATGCTAAAGCTATCCGCGATCTTGTTATTCGCCCCGATTGGATCGGCGGGCGCAAATAATATCGAGCGAACATACATTAGTCAACAAAGCCAAGAACAAGTGTCGGTTCAGGGAACAGTTCGCGATCGAGAAACGGGTTCGCCACTATCTGGTGTGACCATCTCCAGCCAGGGAAGATCGTTAGGCGCGACGAACGAGTCGGGTGCTTTCTCTATCCAAGTAAACCGAGGAGTGAATGTTACTTTTGCGTTAATCGGGTATAATTCCCACACTGAACAGATCAATAATGGGGGGACACGAACAATACAGTTAACTACCAGCTCACGCGAAGTAGAAGAAGTGGTGGTAACGGCACTCGGTATTGAACGGGAGGCCAAAGGTTTGGGGTATGCAATATCGTCTATCAAAGGAGATGAACTGACAAATGCGGTCAGTAACAATTGGAGTGACGGATTGAAAGGAAAAGTAGCTGGATTAAATCTAACACAGGCTAGTTCCGGACCGATCAATTCCACACGTATTAATTTGAGAGGCGATCGCTCACTGTCGGGGAATAACGAGGCAATGATCGTCATCGACGGTATCCCAATGGTTAACGGACAATTGAGTTCAGGCGTTAGCGATGCCTATGGTGTAGGGGGTGCCGATGTTCCAATCGATTTCGGCAACGGCCTAAGTGATATAAACCCCGATGATATCGAGTCCGTCTCGGTCCTAAAGGGAGCTGCTGCGACGGCGCTATATGGAAGTCGGGCTGCCAATGGAGCATTGATCATAACGACGAAATCAGGTAAAACAAAAAAAGGACTAGGTATTAGCGTCAATTCAAACACAAGTTTTAATGATGTTTTGCGTTGGCCTGAATTTCAATACGAATATGGACAGGGCACAAACCAGCGAAATGCCGATGGCGAATTATTCTACTCTTTCCAACCATCGGAAGACGGTCCTAACACCGGGAGTACTTCCAGTGCTTTCGGACCGAAATTCGCAGGTCAATCATACTACCAATACGACCCTGCAACAGGTGAACAATCCGCCACTCGATTACCGTGGATACCGTACAAAGATAATATCAAAGGATTTTGGAGAACAGGGTTCACTGCGATGAACAGTGTCGCCATAGAAGCGGGAACAGACAAATATACCGGAAGATTTTCTTTAGGACACACAAAAAATGAATGGATTATGCCGAATACAGGGTTCGAGCGTATCGTTGTATCGGCCAACAATCGGTTTGAAGTAACGGAAAAGTTATCGGTATCATCTCGAATATCTTATACGAATAAGTTCAGCGACAATCTACCCGCAACAGGCTATAACAATCAGTCGATTTCCTATTTCATGATCTTCCAAAACCCAAATATCGACCTCGACGTATATAGACCCAGATGGCAGCCTGGGCAGGAATATATCCAGCAGATACATCCCTTTAGCTCTTTTATCGATAACCCTTTCATTATTGCCAATGAGATGACCAATGGTTTAAAAAACCATAATATTGAAGGGAATGTGCAATTGAATTATCAATTCAATGACAAATGGGATGCCATGATCCGCTCGGGACTAAACTACCGACAAGACTTCCGGGATAATAAACGCCCGTGGAGTACTGCGCAATATACACAAGGCATGTATAAAGAACAAGATGCGATGTGGATGGAACACAACACAGACTTCTTGGTCAATTATAACGAACAGTTGAGTGACAGGATTAAAATGACACTTGGTGCGGGGGGAAATATACGGAAAGAAGAAGGTCGGTCAAAAAGCGTTACTGCAGACGGGTTAATGTTGCCTAACATATTCAAGCTCTCCAATGCATTAAACAATTTATATGTGGAACACAACAAATTGGAAAAGCAAGTGAACGGTTTATATGGATTAGCAAACTTCTCTTTCGACGACAAGATATTTGTTGACCTCACCGCCAGAAACGACTGGACGTCCACCCTTCCCAAAGGCAACAATTCCTATTTTTATCCCTCTATTAGCTCTAGCTTTATTTTGTCCGATATTTTCACTTTGCCCAAAGCGGTTTCTTTCGCAAAACTCCGATTGTCATATGCGCAAGTCGGAAATGACACCGATCCATACCAACTTTACAAAGTATATACGCAAAGTGTATTCCCCGGATCGGTTACACCTCCGGGTACGAGAAATAACGCGGAACTAAAACCAGAAACTTCCAACTCTTTTGAATCGGGAATTAACTTTTCTTTGTTCAATAACCGGTTGACGACAGACGTCAATTATTATTATAACACAACAAACAATCAAGTGTTACGCGTTCCGGTTGATATCACGACCGGCTATAGCTTTGCTTTTATAAACGGAGGAAAGGTCAGAAACGATGGAGTTGAAATTATGTTGACCGGCCATCCCGTGCGCGGTGATTTCAGCTGGACGCCTACTATCACCTGGGCAAAGAACAACAACAAGATATTGGAACTAAGTGATGAAATCGAAGGTCAACAGCAGATTATTATGACTAGCGGAACTGCATCAATAGTGGCAGTCGAAGGAGGCACAACCGGCGACATCTGGGGAGCTGGCCTAGTCAAAAATGAGGACGGCCAAGTCATTTATGATGCTAATACAGGGCATTCGTTAAGATCCCCAATAAAATATATCGGGAACGCCTATCCAGCTTGGCGCGGCGGATTCCATAATGAGTTTCGCTACAAAAACTACATGCTTAGTGCTTTAGTTGACGGTCAATATGGCGGTATCATATACTCGCAAACACACCATAAAATGACGGAACAGGGCAAGTTGCAACATACCTTAAAAGGGCGTGACGAAGGCTTTATCATTGGTGACGGCGTTATCCAAAATGCGGATGGCAGTTATTCACCAAATACCAAGGAAGTGCCCGTACAATCCTATTATGCTGATTATTACCGTAGGGCAAATATTGAGACAAACAGCTTGGATGCTTCTTATCTGAAACTACGTGAGGTTCGTCTACAGTATACTTTCCCGCGTGAGGTTACCGAGCGCATGCGTTTATCCGGTTTATCTGTCGCACTTTACGGTCGGGATCTTTTGCTGATATCGAAGTTTCCTATATTTGACCCGGAGACAGCGGCTCTTAACGGATCTACCATTATGCCTGGTGTGGAAATGGGACAGCTTCCCACCCCCCGTACCTTTGGTTTTAATCTAAATTTGACGCTATAATTATGCACCATAGCATTTAAACGTATACATCATGAAAAATACTATCCATACTTATATTCTTCCGGCTATCCTAAGCGCGACCCTGATAACAACGTCCTGTAGCCATTTCGAAGAAATGAATATAGACCCCAACAATATAGACGTTGTTGTCCCCAACAGCTTAATGAACCCATTGTTGTACGACATGGGTACCTTTAGCAGCAATCGGAACTACGACTTCACTTGGCAGCTTATGCAGGTTGGCTTCCCCTATCCAGCAACCGCAACAGGTGTTCACCGCTACGACATTACACCGACAGCAGGAAACGGCACATGGAACAAAGGCTACACCTGGCTCCGCAGCATCAGCGAAATGGAGGAGGCTGCTATTAACAAAGAACAACCCATCTACCTAGCTGTTGCCAAAACACTAAAAGCCTACAGCGCAGGTATGCTAACGGATGCTTTCGGAGATATGCCATTCGGCGAAGCGATCAAATTAGACGAAGGAATTTCTACGCCTAAGTTTGATGAACAGCAAGAGATATACCGGGTACTGATCGAAGGCCTGGAAGAAGCAAACAGCATTTACGCTTCCACGGATAGCGAAATGTCAGGTGGCGACATTTTGTTTGGTAACAGCGGAGCCAATAATGAGAATATTAGCCCTAAAGAAAAATGGAGAAAGTTCAACAATTCCTTATTGATGCGTCTGCTTTTACGTACAAGCAAAAGAACAGAAATCGATAGTTACAACCGATTAAAGGAAATTATGGACGCTCCAGACAGGTATCCTGTATTCAACAGCAACGCAGAAGCTGCGATATTGAAAATCAGCGGCTTGAGCCCTTTTAATTATGCTTGGAACAGACGTCAAGATTATACGCTAACCATAACAAAGGCGGAGTTCTTTGTAGATATGTTGAACGATTATGAAGACCCCAGAAGACCCTTCTTTATGAGTGAAGCCAATTCTATTCCTCCCGGAACAAATCTTGGGTACAAAGGAATCCCGGCCGCTCATGATCCTGCGGCTACATTCAATTTTACGCCCAGTATTCCCAATCCAGATCTCATGATTCCTCAAAACTTGGGAACCGTCATCCATGAAATTATTATGCCTTATGCTGAAGTAGAGTTTATAAAAAGTGAAGTGTATCTTCACTTCGGGGATTTGGAGAATGCGGAGGAAGCGTATAAAAAAGGCACCATAGCCGGCATTACCCAATGGGTAGGCATATCGTCTCCGGGTGAAACCTATTTCGATAATCCGCTCACGGCATTTAATGGCACTTTAGAACGCATTATGAACCAGAAATATCTTGCGCTGTATATGTGTGATTATCAGCAATGGTTTGAATATCGGAGGACAGGATTTCCAGTACTTCCAAAAACGGAGCACATGCTGCATGGGGGTGAAATGCCTAAACGGTTTATGTACCACGACAGGCTATCGATAACTAATCCCGAAAACTACAAAATCGCGTCTGATAAGCTAGAGCACGGAGATTCTCCGCTTTCAAGAGTTTGGTGGGAAAAATAAAATAGCTATAGGATAAGAAAAAAAGAGGAGCGGGGCACTGTTACCCCCTCCTCTTTTTTACATACCACAACTTTCGTTTTGATTCGATTTTTTACCATTTATTTACGTTTTGTTTGCGCGTATAAATTTTTATATTTAATATTGTAGGGGCAACCAATACGATTTAAAACTACATATTGAAACACAACAAACAAACTACTATAGGGGAACACCCAAAATAAACTATAAAGGAGAAAATAGGCAGATTAATAACAAAGCACAAAAACTTTCACAAAGCTTCGTTTAAAAAAATTAGACAAACAACTAAACACGAACTAACATAATCTAAGTCTAGATAAATTATTAAAACAACAATATGATGAGAACTTTACTCTATCAAAGAGCCAACCGTCGTCATATAATTTCAAAGAGAAGTTATATGTTGCAGTTGTCTGCGTTCTTATTATTTGCTCCCCTAGCATCGACAGGAGCGAATAACATTGAACCAACACACATCAGTTATGAGCACCAAGAACAAGTGACCCTACAAGGAAGGGTATTCGATGCCGACAGTGGCGATCCTATTCCTGCTGTAACCATAACAAGCCAGGGAAGAACGTTAGGAACAACCGATGCTTCTGGAAATTTCTCCATCAGAGTGACGCGGGACAACGAAGTAACATTTTCCATTATCGGATACACTGCCTATACCCAACGGATCACGATTGGCGGCGAGATTAAAGTTCATCTGACTACCAGTACACAAGAGGTAGAAGAAGTTGTAGTAACAGCATTGGGGATTAAAAGAGAACAAAAAGCATTGGGTTATTCAACAACCACCGTATCGGGTGAAGCGTTAACAGAAGCTATATCCAACAACTGGTCAGACGCCTTGGTTGGTAAAGTGGCAGGTCTTAATATTACAAAGTCAAATGGAGGACCACTTGGATCTAATGAGATTATTCTTCGGGGGGAGACCTCTCTGTCAGGTGATAACGGAGCCCTTATCGTGATTGATGGCATCGTGATGGAAGCGGGCAGAACAATGACTTCCAGTGGGAGTGGAAACTACATTAGTTCCGACGCACCGGTAGATTTCGGATCCTCCTTATCCGATCTAAACCCAGACGATATAGAATCGGTTTCTGTACTTAAAGGACCCGCTGCTGCTGCGTTGTATGGTTACCGTGGGGCTAACGGCGCTTTGATTATCACGACCAAAACTGGACGTAAAGGTGGTGGTTTCGGAGTCTCCATCAATTCCAATACCGCTATGGGAACCATCAATCGATGGCCAGATTATCAATATGAATACGGACAAGGTAATGACGGACAGGATTTATATTATTCATATGGACAAACCGAAGACGGTGCCAGCACACTTAGTACTTCTTCCGCTTGGGGGCCAAAATTTAATGGACAAATGTATTATCAATATAATCCCGACTATTATAGGTTAGTTCCACCCGAACGTACCTTGTGGAGAGCTTACGAGAATAACCGAAAGTATTTTTTCAAACCGGAAGTAACTTCTACAAACAACATTAGTCTTTCCGGTTCTACAGATAAAACAGATGCTCGTTTCTCTTATACCAACGTATATAACACTTGGATAATTCCAAACATGGGCTACCGGAGAAATTCCGTGTCGGCGAACTTGAGCAACAAGCTGACGGATAAACTCACATTGGCTACCAAGATTAACTATAATCACCGGGGATCAGATAACTTACCAAATACTGGCTACAACAACCAGACTTATATGTATTTCATCCGAGGATTGACACCCAATATGAATCCGAAATACTTCGACGACAACTGGCGGCCCAATAGATATGGTATCGAGCAGACAACACCTTATTCCAACCTGTTGGACAATCCAAAAACCATGTCGTATGATATGCTCAACTCACAAGATAAGAATCACGTTATCGGTAATTTTCAGGCAGATTATAAATTTAACGACGAGCTAAACTTGATGGTCAGGGCTGGGCTGGATTTTTCGTATGACCAACGCTCGCAGGCTCGACCTTTTGACACGTATAACTTTTCACAAGGTTATTATCGGGAGCAGGGGGTTTACAGTCAGGAAAGCAATGCTGACTTCTTGTTGACCTATAACAATGTCAGACACAGCGACTTTAAATTCGGGGGAAGCGTCGGTGGTGCACTGATGATGAATACTTACGACAGAGAAGATGCTTGGACAAATCAACTTAACACACCAAACGAATACAGTTTCGCAAACTCAGCTATCGCCTTACTATACGATCCCTATTATCAGCAGTATGCTGTAAACAGTATCTACGCATTAGGTACTTTTAGTTACAAAGACACTTATTTTATTGATGCGACATCACGTTTAGACTGGGCTAGTACATTGGCTTCGCCAAAGAAAAAAACGTTACTCCCGTTTTTCTACCCTTCGATTAATGCAAGCGTGCTGTTATCAGAGGCGTTCGAATTGCCGGAAGAAATCAGTTTTTGGAAATTGCGTTTGAGTGCTGCGAGTGTAGGCAGGGCCGGTAAACGACCCTATTTGAACCGTTATACGTACAGCAGACAGACAGCTTTCCCTGGCGGAGCAGCAAATCCTACACGGATTCCAGATGAAGATCTAACATTTGAGAGAAAAATATCTTATGAACTCGGAACGGATTTCCGGATGCTCAGAAATCGGGTAAGGTTTGATGTAACAGTGTACAAAGCCATTGATATAGATCAGATCCTAGAAACACCTATTGACCCGTCCAGCGGGTACCGAACCCAAATTATTAATGCGGGCAAAGTAAGCAGCCGCGGTCTAGAAATCGAAACAGAAGCAGAAATACTAAAAAATAGTGATGGGTTAGGCTGGTCTTTATATGGAAATTATACGGCTTACGATACGAAAGTAGAAGAGATTCCAATTCAAGATGATGCCACATCGTTAGTTTTATCCACTATCTTCGGAAGCCGAGGAACAGTGGAAGCCCGAATTGGCGGACGCTTCGGTGACCTTTACGGACTAGGCTATCTCCGTAACACGGATGGTGCCATTATTTATAGTGGTGGTGTGCCTCAATATACAGAAGATCTGATCTACATCGGCAATCCCAACCCGACACAGAAGTTTGGTATCGGCAGTAGATTCAGCTATAAAAATTTCCGCCTGAACGTACTATTTGACGGCCAGTTTGGCGGAAAAGCATATTCATTAACCCATGCTGTACTGATGGAAGAGGGAAAATTGAAAAAAACTATCCCTGGCCGCTATAACGGCATTATTGGAAACGGTGTAGTACAAAATGCAGATGGAACTTTCAGCCCAAATACCGAAATAGCACAAGCGTCAACGTATTATCGGGCACATTTTAACCGGGATAATATCGAAGCCAATACATTCTCGACCGATTTCATCAAGCTTCGGGAATTACGCTTGGATTATACCTTGCCCAAATCGTTCTTGAGTCGTTTCAAAACTGAGCGGGCAACTATTGGTTTATACGGACGCGATCTTTTCGTATTCAGTAATTGGCCAGCTTTCGATCCGGAATTTGGCTCGCTGAACGCCAGCGGTATAGAAAAAGGAGCAGAAATTGCCCAGTTCCCGTCGACAAGAACTTTTGGTATTAATGTATCACTTGGATTTTAAGACATTATGAAAACAAGATTAAAATCAATTATATTAATGGCAACCTTAGCACTCGGAGGACTAAGTAGCTGTCAGGATTTCGTAGAAATTAACACCAATCCCAACGAGTCCGCAACAGCGGCTCCGCAAAGTTTATTAGGGCCTGCCGTGTATAAAGTAATCACGGCCAATATCAACCGAAATCTACGGATAAACAACGAGTTCACACAGGTTACCGTTACCACCAATGACAACCTGGAGTTCCACCGTTATCTTGTCCGTCCGTCGGAAAGCGAATACATGTGGCGAAGCTGGTATGTAGAACTGACCAACATTAAAGATATATATAAAAGTGCTGGTGAGCAGCAGCAGGCCGGTTACCAAATATATCAAGGTATCTCCCTGGTATTGGAAGCCTGGGTTTATTCCTTGCTGACCGATATGTTTGGCGATATTCCATATTACGAGAGCAACAAAGGCTATACAGACGGGAATACAAGCCCGGCTTTTGAAAGACAACAGGAAATATATAAGAATTTGTTTTTGAAATTAGAACAAGCTAACCAGCTATTGAATACTACCAATGATATCGCGGGTGATAAGGCTGCATTAGATCCTATTTTCAACACTGATCCCGAAAAATGGCGAAAATTCGGAAATTCCTTATATCTGAGACTGCTCCTTAGAGTCGCGCATAAACCAGAATTGAATGCTATAACAAAAATCAAGGAAATAGTGGACATCAAACCGTCAGAATATCCAATTATGGAGAGCAATGATGATTCAGCTGTTCTGCGTTTCACGAATCAGCAACCCTACTTCAATCCTTATTTCAACGCCCGAGAGATTGATTTTAACGGCAATAAAGGTTATTCTGATTTCTTTATTAACAATTTAGTCGCAATGGGGGATCCGCGCCTTAAAATATGGGCAACAGAAGCTACATTAGGAGTTTACTCCGGTATGCAATCAGGCTATCAAGAAGGGTCTGTACCCGAGCGCGGCTCTACACTGCACAAAAATCTGATGACCGACCCACGCTTGGGGAACATCATGAACTATGCGGAACTACAATTCATTTTGGCAGAATGTGCATTGCGCAATTATGTGAATCAAGATGCCGAAGTCGCATATAACGATGGTATCAATGCTTCCATGGTCTTTTGGGATCAAACTATTGGTGACGAATACTTTGACAACCCTTTAGTTAGCTTCTCATCGACTGATAGCAATAACGATAAGTTAGGTAAAGTACATTTGCAAAAATATTTTGCAATGCTATTTACTGATTTCCAGCAGTGGTATGAGTACCGTCGGACGGGGTTATTGGATTTTAGCGATTATATCGGTGGCGGTGTGCAAAATGATGGTAAAATGCCCGTCCGGCTAAACTACCCGTTAATTACACAATCCTTAAATACGGCAAACTATAAAGCGGCCGTGGAGCGTCTGGGGGGTGATAATCTAAATGGATTAATGTGGTGGCAACCCAACCTGTTTTAAACCAAAAAACGATTCAGATGAAAAAGAAAATATTAAACGCATTATCATATATAGCTATATCGTCTTCCTTACTAGCAATAGGCTGCATCAAGGAAGACACAAATTACGCCATCGGGGAAAATAATCCGGAAACCTCGCTGTATGTAGTCAGAAATATCTTTCAAGGAAGCGATGTCACCCTAAACGCCGATTTGTTGACAAATGCGATGTACACAAAAGGTGTCGTGGTATCAGATTACACCGGAAAGAATCTTCCGGCAAACCATATTGCTGTTCAAAACGTATGGCGAAACCAACAAAGGGGTATATTGATTGAAGTGGATGATGTTGCAAAGTATAACTTCGGAGATTCCATAAGGATTAACCTTAACGGAGCAAAATTGTCTACCCAAACCGGCTCCTTGACACTAAAAGGTATAAAACAGAGTGATATTACTATTATCAATACTGGCAATACAGTGGTTTCAAGACCTGTAGCCATTTCAGTCCTACAAAATAAGTTCGGCGATTACGAGTCGACTTTTATTGATATTACCGCAGACTTGGAAGTAGAACCTGCTCCAGGAACACCAATTAGAGGAACAAAGACACTGATGGATCAGGATTCTTTAAAAATTGATCTTTATACATCTGATCAAGCAAGCTTTGCTGATGAAGTTGTTGCACCAAGTGCAACATTCAGAGGGATAGCCTATTCGGATGGCGAAAAAAGACAGCTACGATTGCAAAACTATGCAGGGATGGCTTATCCAAGTGGTAAAATCTATCCTGGATGGCCGGAAACATTTGAAACGAACAACAATAAAGACGGCTATGCAAACGCCAATAGATTGTTGAAGACCGGAACTTGGTATTTTCAGCAATCACTGCTGGGTGTAACCGCCGGCCGTGACCGTATTGTATCTGGCGATACAGCAGTCCGCTTCCAGCAAGGGTTGAGCACAGATGCACTTTTACAAATGAATTTCGACGTACCCGACGGTGCTTCCAAGGTGACCTTGTGGTATGGCTCTTACTATACCGACAACTCCTGTACATTCACTTTGGAATCTTCAACAGACGGCGGGATTAATTGGCAGCAAATCGGAGACCCCATCACAGATGCCCACAGGACATCAGAAAGTTTAAACAGTAAACAAGCGGTATTCCTAATGGATATTGAAGGCCCTGTACGATTTAGAATCAATAAAAAAGGTATTGGAGCGAATACGAATTCAAATCCGAACGGTCGATTGGGAATGGATGATATCTCCATTTTCAAAGGCTACTAACAAACTTACAATTAAAGCGAAAGTATGATGAAGAAATATAATTTTTTGGTATTGATTATCCTTGGCTTATTGGCCACGGGTTTGATTAGCGCTTGTAAAAGCGATTTAGCCGTAGGGGTGGAGGATAAGATTGCGACCAGCATTCCCATTACCCATATTAATATACCTTATGTATACAATATTAAAATTGGCGTGACAGAGATTGATATTGAAGGGACAGGTTTTCTTGCCGACGATATCATATCATTTGTTCCGAGAAGCGGCCAGGGTGAAACTGTAGATCTGCCTATAGGTTCGCTCACGGACAATGGTGTCATCGTGGCTATATCAGACAATGTAAAAGATGGGGCTTATGATATTCGCGTGAAGCGAGGCGAGTTAAGCCAACTGATCGGAAAAACTTACGTTAATTTCGTTTTCAATACTGATATTCCGGACAAAGACGGTATGACTGTAAAAGGAACGGTATTTGTAGGTGACAAAGGCGTCGCCGATGTGGTGGTCTCTGACGGCGAAGTCGTAACTAAAACAGACGCAAACGGTGTTTATTATTTACCTTCAGCAAAGAAGAACGGCTATGTATTTGTTTCGGTTCCATCTAATTACGAAGTCATCACAACCAATACAGTACCACAGTTCTTTAAGCCTTTAACCGGTATCACATCGGATGCTGAAATCCGGGATTTTGAACTATTCCCTGTAAACAACGATAACCATGTCGTTGCATTTTTGGCTGATATACATCTAGCCAACCGAAACGATGATATTGCACAATTCCAAAGCAACTTCTTAGCCGACATAAACAAAACATACGACTACTACAAGGATCAGAATAAGAAGTTCTATGGACTTACTTTGGGCGATCAATCCTGGGACCAATACTGGTACGCTAACAATTTCAAACTAGCGGAGTATTTGCAAACGATAAAGGATCTGGAATTTCCAATCTACAATGTTATAGGAAACCATGATTACGATCCTTATGTTGCCCTCAACGACTGGCTAGCGGCATCCCCCTACAGAAACCTCATGGGGCCAACTTATTACTCGATGAATATTGGTCAAGTACATTACATAATTCTTGACAACATGGACTACAAAAATACAGGTGGTTCAAATGGTATAATTGGCGATAGGGAATATACCAATGTCATCGCTCAAGAGCAATTAGATTGGCTACAAAAAGATTTAGCCTATATCACGGATAAATCTACACCAATCGTAGTAGCCATGCATGTTCCCCTTCACTCCAATCCGGATGCGAACGGCAACTCCAATATTTCTTTGCAAAACGGGGCCACACTCGTTGGTATGTTGTCAGCTTTCAATAATGTAAAAGTACTTACCGGGCACACTCATATAAATTATCGCGTAAAACAATCTGGATCGAATATTACCGAATATAATATAGGAGCAGTAAGTGCGACATGGTGGTGGACAGGAAGGAGCGGTTATGCCGGTAATCATATCTGTAAAGACGGCAGCGTGGGAGGATATGCTGTACAGGAAGTCGAAGGGAGAAACCAAAAACTATATTATAAGGGTATTGGATATGAAAAAGATTATCAATTTAGGTCGTATGATTTAAATACCGTACATATTACAGCAGCTGCACATACACCTAATGCAAATGCCACATTTAAAGAAAAAGTTCCTGGAATAGCTGGAGAATATGCGACCAAAAGAGATGACAACCAAGTGTTAATTAATGTTTGGAGCTATCAAGATAATTGGAAGGTTAAGGTAACGGAAAACGGGAATCCTTTGTCTTATACACGCGTTCGTAAGAAGGATCCAATGCATATTATTTCCTATGATTTGCAGCGTGTAAATGTCAATGCCGATCCAACGTCATCATTTGCAACCACCAATACTGCTCATTTGTTTTTAGTACAAGCTTCGAGCGCAACATCTACTTTAGAGATAACCGTAGAAGATGAGTTTGGCAACATCTATTCCGAAACAATGGAAAGACCCAAAGCTTTTAATTATACCATGCGTTAGGGAAATAAGTATTGTAATGTCTCTCGTGTGTATGGTGGAGAAAGATAGCATAGGTATAAAATGAACCAAAAATGAACAGAAGAAGTTTTATAAAATCATCCGGACTACTTATTGGCGGACTCTACGTTTCGAGCAAAGCTTTTGCTGTTATACAGCCACAAGATCAGGGTAAGTTAATCAAAGGACGGATCACAGCACATCGAAGAAATATTGCCAACGCGGTGGTGTCCGACGGCTATAATGTGGCCGTGAGCGACAAAAGAGGAAGATATTCTCTACAAGTACACAACAGTGCGAAACATATTTTCCTATCGAATCCATCGGGCTATAGTTTGAAAAATGCGAATGGTTTCGCGGCTATTTACCGTTTACCCGACAGTGGCGACTATAATTTTGAGCTGGAAAAGACAGCATATAATGATAATCACCACTATTTCCTCGCCCTAGGTGATCCGCAGATACGGGATAAAGAAGATGCCCGCCAATTTAGGGAGGAATCGCTTCCGGACATAGCACAATTTCTCGCATCCATGTCCAAGGAAAAATTTCACGGCATCAGTTTGGGAGACTCCATTTGGGACACACCAAAGTTGTGGCAAGATTACAAAGAAACAATAGGCAAGGTAGGCATCCCCTTCTTTCAGACAATCGGAAACCACGACAAACAGGAAGTGACCGCTAATGAATCCGATGATGCAGCACTATTTAAAGCGCATTTTGGCCCCTCCTATTATTCGTTTAACCGAGGGAAAGTACATTACGTGGTATTAGACACCATTCGTTACACCCGCATCAAGCAATACGACGGCCATATCAGTGCCGAACAACTTTCCTGGTTGGAAAAAGATCTGCAGCACGTCCCTAAAGACCACGTACTGATCATTAGCGTGCACATCCCCATTTATAATAGCATCAAAAATCGGGATGAACTGTATGCCCTTCTCGAAGGCTTTCAGCAGATTCATGTGCTTTCCGGCCATACTCATCGGAACGCCAACAATGTTAACGGACATATCTATGAACACACCCATGCGACACTGTGCGGTGCCTGGTGGGCAGGACCGATTTGTACCGACGGCACACCTCGTGGATACGGAGTCTTTGAGGTGAACGGCACCTCCGTAAACTGGTTTTATAAATCCGTCGGTAAAGATTCCAACTACCAGTTCCGTAGCAGCGTCCAAAAGCTCAGTGGTGGGATGAACCGCGTGATGGTGAACGTATGGAATTACGACCCCGCATGGAAAGTCACTTGGCTCGCCGATGGAGTTCCCAAAGGTGAACTGGAACAAACCAAGGGTTTCGATGAACTTGCTGTTACGTTATATAAGGGAAAAGAGCTACCCAAAGAACGAAGGGGTTGGATAGAACCGGGACGGACAGATCATCTATTTTACACCCAAACCGATGCAAAAACAGTGAAAATTATCGTCACCGACCGTTTTGGTAATGAATATACGGAGGATATTCAACTCGCTTAACCGCTCAATACAATTGAACTATACAAAATTGCAACATCCCTCTTTTCCTTTAAAGGTCGCATCCAAACTATTCTCGATGCGGGATAGGTGCGGGGCAGGGGGACGCATCAAATTTTTGAGGTTGCAGGAATTCATCCTTAGTACTATCCCTCCCCTCAAAGATTTGCAGCGACGAGCTTTTTGTTTCTTTTTTGCGGTCAAAAAAGAAAATAAACAAAATATTATCAATAAGCGTTTTGCTTTTAATAAGATATAGTTTATTTTTGCATTCCAAAATGCGGATGTATAAAACCATTCGCTGTAAATTGATTAATAATTATTTAGTCCCTATAATATGCCCAATATTGGTAAAATAGCGCAGATTATCGGCCCCGTAGTTGACGTCAACTTCGCCGACAATGACAATCTTCCTAAAATTTATGATGCCTTGTATATTGAAAAAGACAATGGTCAACGCATCGTTTTGGAAGTTCAACAACACCTAGGTGAGGATCGTGTTCGTACTATCGCCATGGATGCAACCGAAGGTTTGGTTCGCGGAATGAAAGTGGTTGACACGGGTGCTCCGATCAAAATGCCTGTTGGCGAAGAAATCAAAGGCCGTGTATTCAACGTCGTTGGTGGCGCCATTGATGGTATCCAAGATTTGGACACGACAAACGGACGTCCTATCCACAACGAACCACCTAAATTCGACGAATTATCTACCGAAACTGAGGTATTATTTACAGGTATTAAAGTAATCGACCTGCTAGAGCCATATGCTAAAGGTGGTAAAATCGGTTTATTCGGTGGTGCCGGAGTAGGTAAAACAGTATTGATTCAAGAATTGATCAATAATATCGCTAAAGGCCATGGTGGTCTTTCCGTATTCGCAGGTGTTGGAGAGCGGACACGTGAAGGAAATGACCTATTGCGCGAAATGCTTGAATCAGGCATTATTAAATATGGTGAGCATTTCATGGAGGGCATGGAAAAGGGTGAATGGCCGTTAGACAAAGTAGACAATGAATTGCTTAAAGATTCAAAATGTACATTCGTTTTTGGCCAGATGAATGAGCCTCCTGGGGCGCGTGCTCGCGTAGCATTATCCGGACTAACGGTGGCGGAATATTTCCGTGACGGAGATGGACAGGGACAAGGACGTGATGTACTTTTCTTTATCGACAACATCTTCCGTTTTACACAAGCGGGTTCTGAAGTATCTGCACTTTTAGGCCGTATGCCATCAGCTGTAGGTTACCAACCGACACTAGCAACGGAGATGGGTCTAATGCAAGAGCGTATTACATCTACTAAAAACGGATCTATTACGTCAGTGCAAGCCGTATATGTACCTGCCGATGACTTAACTGACCCTGCACCGGCGACAACTTTCGCCCACTTGGATGCAACAACCGTATTATCTCGTAAAATTGCGGAGTTAGGTATTTATCCTGCGGTTGACCCGTTGGATTCTACTTCTCGTATCTTATCACCAGCCGTATTAGGTGACGAGCACTACAACACAGCACAACGCGTAAAAGAAATTTTGCAACGTTATAAAGAACTTCAAGATATCATCGCTATCCTCGGTATGGACGAGTTATCGGAAGAAGATAAGCTTACCGTTCACCGCGCACGCCGTGTACAACGTTTCTTATCTCAACCATTCCATGTAGCAGAACAATTTACCGGTTTAAAAGGTGTGCTTGTTGATATCAAAGATACGATTAAAGGGTTCAATATGATTATTGACGGTGAAGTAGACGAATATCCGGAAGCTGCATTTAACTTAGTAGGTAACATCGAAGAGGCTATCGAAAAAGGCAAGAAGTTATTAGCAGAAGCCGTTTAATAGATGAGATAGAATGAAATTAACGATTATTACTCCAGATAAATTAGCATACGACGGTGACGCTACGGCTGTAACGGTACCTGGCAGCGCTGGATCCTTTCAAATTTTGCAAGACCACGCACCTATCGTATCTACTTTGGAAGATGGAAAAGTTATTATTCGGAATGCACAAGGCCATACGGTTTTCATTATCAAAGGCGGTGTCGTCGAAGCAAAAGACAATAATATTACGGTCTTAGCAGAGGGAATCATAGAAGAATAATAAGCTAAAAAAATAACATTTAATAATATAGCCCACGGTATAAACTGTGGGCAATTTTTTTCAACTTTCCGCCTACTTTTACCTGTTTTAAGAAGAATTTTACCCTTTTTCTGCAAAAACAGCATTTTAAGAAACTATACCGATTTTAATTTTAGTCTACAAAGACAAAAATTAAGTATTGAAATTGTAATATTTATTGAAATAACATTTCAATAAAACCGTGTTTTCGAAACAATAAACTTTTTTAAAATTCTTTGTTTTGCTATTGTAAAGAATTTTTAATAGCGCTACCTTGACCTTAGTGAAATTGAGGGAGACACTATGCAGTATTATAATCAGGAGACTTACATTTATTTGGACGGCGATTTTGTGAAAGCCACAGATGCTGGAATAGATTTATTCGGTCAATCGTTGCATTACGGATATGGCGCTTTCGAAGGATTGAGAGCATACAGCACACATCATGGTATCAGAATTTTCAAAGCGGAAGAACATTTCATACGTCTACAACATTCTTGTGAAGCCATCAACCTCCCCTACCCATGGGATAATCAAGTATTGATAGAAAAATCGTACGCATTATTGGAAGCCAATAATCTGCGATCTGCCTATATACGTCCCCTTGTGTTTTCGGGCTCGAATATGCATCTTACGTCAGCAAAAGATGCGCATATCATGATTGCAGCATGGGAATGGGGTCCCTATTTGGGGCAAAATCTCCTTCGTGTTTGCACATCTAAAGTTCAACGTCTTCATCCCAAGTCTTTTCATATCGAAGCCAAGGTTTCCGGCCAATACATCAATGCCATTTTAGCGTCAAGTGAAGCTATACGTGAAGGATATGATGAGGCACTTATGCTGGATCATGATGGTTTTTTAGCCCAGGCATCGAGTGAAAATCTATTTATTGAAAAAGATCTGAAGCTCTATACGCCGCCGTTAGGAAATATATTTCCGGGCATTACACGGCAAACAGTGATAGAATTGTGCAAAGGTTTAAATATTGACGTAGTGGAAAAAAAACTCACTATTCAAGACGTCCATGAAGCGGATAGTGCATTCCTATGCGGTACCGCAGCCGAAATCATCGGCATTAAGGAAGTGGATGGTATTATCTATAAAGAAGACTGGGAGCACACTATCGGAGCTTCCATACAGCGGAAATATAAAAAATTAGTTTTAGAAGAAGAGAATTATGAAGTCATCATCTGACAAGAAAAGTGTCATGAACAAGTACAGTCGTATTTTTACACAAGATGAAACGCAACCTGCAGCGAAAGCCATGTTATATGGCATAGGGCTTACCGATGCCGATATGGATAAAGCGCAAGTCGGGATTGCTAGTATGGGATACGACGGAAACACCTGTAATATGCACTTGAACGATCTGGCCCAATTGGTAAAACAGGGTATTTGGGGCAGCGATTTAGTTGGGCTTACATTCGGAACAATTGGTGTAAGTGATGGTATGAGCAACGGTACTGAAGGGATGCGCTATTCGTTGGTATCGCGTGATGTTATTGCAGACAGTATCGAAACCATCTGTGGTGGCCAATACTATGATGGTGTGGTTGCTATTCCTGGCTGTGACAAGAATATGCCTGGAGCTATTATGGCGATGGGTAGATTAAACCGCCCGGCTATTATGGTGTATGGGGGAACGATTGCACCGGGTCATTATAAAGGTGAGGAATTAAATATTGTATCCGCTTTCGAAGCCTTGGGTAAAAAGATCGCGGGCACAATTTCGGATGAGGATTACGACGGTGTTATCCGCCATACTTGTCCCGGCGCAGGTGCCTGTGGCGGGATGTACACGGCTAACACGATGGCGTCCGCTATTGAGGCCTTGGGCATGAGCTTACCGTATTCCTCTTCTAATCCAGCTATATCGGAGGAGAAAAAGAAGGAGTGTCTGGAAGTAGGAAAACACATACATACACTTTTAGAAAGGGATATCAAACCTACCGATATTATGACGCGCAAAGCTTTCGAAAACGCCATGCGTGTGATTGTGGTTATGGGTGGGTCGACAAATGCGGTATTGCATTTTATTGCTATAGGTAAAGCAGTAGGTGTCGATATCACACCGGATGATTTCCAAAGAATGTCTGACGAAACTCCTGTATTAGCAGATTTCAAGCCCTCGGGCAAATTCTTAATGCAAGATTTACAACAGTACGGTGGTACGCCTGCCGTCATGAAATACCTATTAGATGAAGGGTTATTGCATGGCGACTGTTTGACGGTTACAGGAAAAACCATAGCGGAGAATTTAGCAGATGTTAAATCGATTATGGAATATGATCAAGCTATTGTACAGCCATTGGATAAGCCGATTAAAGCTACCGGCCACCTACAAATCTTATACGGAAACTTAGCAGAACAAGGTTCGGTCGCTAAAATTTCCGGTAAGGAAGGAGAAAAATTTACTGGTACGGCTCGCGTGTTTGATGGCGAACAAGATTTAGCAAAAGGCGTTGCTTCCGGACGCGTTAAACCAGGCGATGTTATCGTCATCAAAAACGAAGGACCGAAAGGAGCGCCCGGCATGCCAGAAATGTTGAAACCAACCGCTTTGATCATCGGGGCAGGTCTTGGAAAATCCGTCGCTCTGATCACGGATGGTCGTTTTTCTGGGGGAACGCACGGGTTCGTCGTAGGACATATCACACCGGAAGCCTATGAAGGCGGTCTTATCGGCCTCGTTCATGACGATGACATCATTGAAATTGATGCAGTAAACAATACCATCAATGTAAATCTCTCGGATGAAGAGATTGCTACTCGCCGGGCAAACTGGAAACAACCGGCATTAAAAGTAAACAAAGGTGTATTATATAAATATGCGAAAACCGTAGCCAATGCATCACAGGGCTGCGTAACAGATTTGTAAATCAAAAACCTCAATACTATTAAAATGAGTACACTGGAAAAAACGCTATCGAAGCCACAAGAGTCAACAGCTCCGAAAACCCAATTAAGTGGGTCTCAAGCTGTATTGGAGGCTTTGATTCAGGAAGGGGTAGATACCATATTTGGTTATCCAGGTGGGGCAATTATGCCTATATACGATGCGTTATACGATTATAACGATAAACTTAATCATATCTTGGTGCGCCATGAGCAAGGTGGAATTCATGCGGCCCAAGGTTATGCCCGCACGTCTGGACGCGTCGGTGTCGCTTTCGCAACTAGTGGCCCAGGCGCAACGAATTTAGTTACCGGACTAGCTGACGCCATGATTGATAGTAATCCTATCGTATGTATTACGGGACAAGTTTTTGCTTCTTTGTTGGGAACGGATGCCTTCCAGGAAACGGATGTTATTAATATCACAACGCCGGTCACGAAATGGAATTATCAAGTTACTGATGCTACGGAAATTCCAAGTGTATTGGCAAAAGCATTCTATATTGCAAAAACCGGACGTCCCGGACCCGTTTTAATTGATATTACCAAAAATGCACAGATACAATTGTTTGATTATAAGGGTTATGAAAAATGCGATCACGTTCGTAGCTACAGGCCCAAACCGATCGTGCGCAAGGAATATGTAGAACAGGCTGCGGAACTCATTAACCAAGCGAAGAAACCCTTCGTACTGTTTGGACAAGGTATCATTTTGGGTAAGGCGGAACAGGATCTAAAAGACTTCATCGAAAAAGGTGGTTTTCCAGCAGCAACAACCGTCATGGGATTGAGTGCATTGGAGACGGATCATCCGTTGCATGTTGGTATGCTCGGTATGCACGGGAATTATGCACCCAATGTCATGACCAATGAATGTGATGTATTGATCGCCGTTGGGATGCGTTTTGACGACCGCGTAACCGGTCGATTGGACAAATATGCGAAGCAGGCAAAAATCGTTCATTTGGATATTGATCCCGCCGAAATCGACAAAAATGTAACAGCCAATGTACCCGTATGGGGCGATTGTAAAGAGACCCTTCCAATGTTGACGCAACTGATCGAAAAACATGATCATAGCGCTTGGCTAGCGGAATTCCGTGAATTAGCGAAAAAGGAAGTTAAAGAAGTCATTCAGGATGAATTGAACCCGACGTCAGATATCATGACGATGGGAGAAGTGATTAAGGTTTTGAATGAATTAACCGGGGGTGATGCGGTTATCGTAACCGATGTGGGGCAACACCAAATG
Organism: Sphingobacterium corticibacterium; assembly: GCF_004208525.1. Lineage (GTDB taxonomy): Bacteria > Bacteroidota > Bacteroidia > Sphingobacteriales > Sphingobacteriaceae > Sphingobacterium > Sphingobacterium corticibacterium. The sequence goes on from NZ_SGIT01000002.1 coordinate 968,619, forward strand.
GTTACTTGTCGCTATGCAAAATTCAATAAATCAAAGTCGAATGTCACTTCTGGAGGATTAGGTACAATGGGATTTGGGTTACCTGCCGCTATTGGCGCATGGTATGGAGCCCCAGAGCGTGATGTCGTTGCGATCATTGGAGACGGCGGAATTCAAATGACAATCCAAGAACTAGGAACGATCATGCAATTCGGTGCAAAGGTCAAAATCCTTATTCTCAACAATGAGTTTCTAGGTATGGTACGTCAATGGCAGCAGTTATTTAATGACAAACGTTATTCTTTTGTCAACATCACGAGTCCGGATTTTGTAGCCGTAGCAAACGGATACCATATTGAAGGAAACAAAATTTCCGAACGTAAAGATCTACACAATGCATTGAAGACTATGCTTGACCATGATGGATCTTACTTATTGGAGATTATGGTCGGCAAGGAAAACAATGTTTTCCCTATGGTTCCACAGGGTGCATCTGTATCGGAAATACGTTTAAAGTAAAAAGTAAAAAAAATGGAAAAACAAGAATATACGATTACGTTATACACAGAGAATTCTATCGGTATGATAGGGCGCATCTCTGGTATCTTTTCCAGAAGAAAAATCAATGTAGAAAGCTTGAACACCTCTCCATCAGAGGTAGAAGGCATCCACCGTTTCACCATTTTGATTAATGAAAGCGAAGATGTGGTCCGCAAGTTATGCCGACAGATCGAAAAACAAGTGGAAGTTTTAAAAGCTTATTACAATACCGATGAAGAATTAATCTGGCAAGAACAAGCCCTTTACAAAGTTCCAACAGAAATCATTGCAGAGAAAGCATCTGTGGAACGCTTGCTTCGGGAATATGGTGCTTCTGCCGTGGTAATCCGTCATGATTACACCGTATTTGAAACCGCAGGCCATAGGGAAGAAATCGACCGTCTGACAGCAGCCTTGGGCGAATATGGTCTCATTGAATTTGTACGTGGTGCTCGTATTGCCATCATCAAGGATAGTGCTGGATTCCATACAAAAATAAAACAGTTTGAACGCGAAGAACCTGCTCCGGAAATCGTGGAAAATGAATATCTCGATCAGCAGGAGAAAGTGTTTACGATGTAGAAATGGAAAGAAAAATGAAAGAAACTTTTAAATTTATCATAGATAGCCGTAACGCTTTCATCCGTTTATTGGATGAACTCACTTTAGACGAACTTAATCAAATTCCGGAAGGGTTTAATAACAATATCATCTGGAACTTCGGGCACATCGTCGTGAGCACACAAACGCTTTGCTATGTACGAACTGGTATCCGTTCTGACACATCAACTGTCAAATATTTAGATGCTTATAAAAAAGGCTCCAAGCCCGCCTATTTTGTCTCGATAGAAGAAGTAAACGAGCTCAAGCAACTGGCTATTTCCACTATTCAAAAGCTACAGGAAGATTACCAAACAGGAATTTTTGAAAAAATCGTGCCTTTTGACACCTCCACTTTTGGCGTGCTCATAAACAATATCGAAGAGCTTCTAATCACAACGGTGGGCCATGACAATACACACTTCGGCTACGCAATAGCTCAACGGAGAATAATTAAAAAATAAATCAATCAAAAACAAACGTATTATAATAACAAAAACAATGGCAAATTATTTTAACACATTACCTCTTAGAGAGCAGTTAAATCAATTGGGACACGCTGAATTTATGGATTCAAAGGAATTTTCAGATGGCGTTAATGCTTTAAAAGGTAAAAAAATCGTAATCGTAGGTTGTGGTGCGCAGGGCTTGAACCAAGGCTTAAACCTTAGAGATAGCGGATTGGACGTTTCTTATGCATTACGTAAAGAAGCTATTGAACAAAAAAGAGATTCTTGGAAAAATGCCACAGATAATAACTTCGACGTAGGAACTTACGAAGAATTGATTCCATCGGCAGATTTAGTAATTAACTTAACACCTGATAAACAACATACATCGGTTATCAATGCTGTTCAACCCTTGATGAAACAAGGAGCTGCTCTATCCTATTCGCACGGTTTCAATATCGTGGAAGAAGGTATGCAGATACGTAAAGATATTACGGTTCTCATGGTAGCACCTAAATGTCCGGGTTCTGAAGTCCGTGCGGAATATTTAAGAGGTTTCGGTGTTCCTACTTTAATTGCGGTACACCCAGAAAATGATCCGGAAGGTAAAGGCTGGCCTTACGCAAAAGCGTATTGTGTGGGTACAGGTGGACACCGTGCAGGTGTACTAAAGTCTTCCTTCGTAGCCGAAGTTAAATCCGACTTAATGGGCGAGCAAACTATCCTTTGTGGTTTGTTGCAAACCGGTTCTATTTTATCTTTTGATAAAATGGTAGAAAAAGGTATCGATCCAGGTTACGCTTCGAAATTAGTACAATATGGTGTAGAGGTTATCACAGAAGCCTTGAAACATGGTGGCGTAAGTGGCATGCTAGATCGGCTGTCCAACCCAGCAAAAATCAAAGCTTTCCAAATATCGGAAGAACTAAAAGACATCATGCGTCCATTATTCCAAAAACATCAAGACGATATCATGTCGGGCGAATTTAGCAAAACCATGATGGAAGACTGGGCAAACGGAGATGCTAATCTATTAAAATGGAGAGCAGAAACGGGTGAAACTGCTTTTGAAAAAACACCTGCCGGTGATGTAAAAATCAGCGAACAGGAATATTTTGACAATTATTTGTTAATGGTTGCTTTCGTGAGAGCAGGGGTAGAATTAGCATTTGAAACGATGGTGGATGCAGGTATTAAACCAGAATCTGCTTATTATGAATCGTTGCATGAAACGCCCTTGATTGCAAACACCATTGCGCGTAAAAAATTATTCGAAATGAACAGGGTCATTTCCGACACTGCTGAATATGGTTGTTACTTATTTGATCAAGCATGTAAACCGCTATTGGCTGATTTCATGACAAAAGTAGACACTGATTTAGTTGGCAAAAACTTCAATGAAGGAAAAGACGGCTCCGTTGACAACGTTCAGCTTGTACAAGTTAACGAGATCTTACGTAACCACCCTGTAGAAACCGTAGGCGTTAGGTTACGTAAAGCGATGACGGCGATGAAGGTTATAAAAACTGTATAATTAAGTGATGAGTGATGAGTAATCAGTGATGTGTAAAAGTTACCTATACAGTCACTGATTACTTTGTTACTTAAAGAAGAGAGAAATGGGAAAAACATTAGTAGAGAAGATTTGGGATGCGCACGTTGTCAAACGTCAAGAGGGCTTCCCTGATATTTTGTACATCGATACACATTTGATTCATGAGGTAACTTCACCTCAGGCGTTCGACGGATTGCGGAAACGAGGAATACCCGTTTTTCGTCCGAATCAAACAGTGGCCACTGCCGATCATAACGTACCTACGCTCAATCAACATCTTCCAATACAGGAAGAACTTTCACGCTATCAAGTGGATATGTTGACCAAAAACTGTAAAGAGTTCGGCGTTGAACTATATGGACTAGGACACCCTTATCAAGGTATCGTCCACGTTATCGGCCCGGAGTTAGGTATTACCCAACCAGGAAAAACAATGGTATGTGGAGACAGCCATACTTCTACGCATGGTGCTTTTGGTGCTATTGCATTTGGAATTGGAACATCGCAAGTAGAGCAGGTATTTGCCACGCAATGTCTATTGCAACAAAAACCCAAAACGATGAAAATCGAAGTTAACGGTGAATTGGAAAAAGGCGTAGGCGCGAAGGATATCGTCTTATACATCATCTCCAAAACAACCGCAGCGGGTGGTACAGGATATTTCGTAGAATTTGCGGGTTCAGCTATTCGCTCGTTAAGTATGGAAGGTCGGATGACGGTCTGTAACATGAGTATAGAAATGGGTGCCCGTGGTGGACTTATCGCTCCGGACCAAACGACATTCGATTATGTTCACGGTAGGGAGTTTGCTCCTAAAGGAGAAGACTGGGATGAAGCCCTTGCCTATTGGCAAACATTATATTCTGACGAAGACGCACAATTCGATGTCGTATTGGAATTTGATGCCGCCGATATTCAGCCTATGATTACCTACGGAACAAACCCAGGAATGGGAATTGGTATTTCTGATGCCATTCCAGCAACCGCCGATCAACCCGAATCAGAGCGTCCGTCCTACAAAAAAGCATTGGACTATATGGGCTTCCGTGATAATGAAACATTATTAGGGCATCCCGTAGATTATGTTTTCATCGGCTCTTGCACCAACTCCCGTATTGAGGATCTACGGGCTGTTGCCTCTTTTGTACAAGGCAAGAAAAAAGCTGATAATGTAGAGGTATGGATTGTTCCTGGCTCTAAACAAGTAGAAGCGCAGGCGAAAGAAGAAGGCATAGACAAAATATTTGAGGAAGCAGGTTTTATGCTTCGCGAACCAGGTTGTTCAGCTTGTTTGGGAATGAACGAGGATAAAATCCCAGCGGGAAAATATTGTGTTTCCACTTCTAACAGAAACTTTGAAGGCCGACAGGGTCCAAATGCACGTACGATGCTTGCTAGCCCCTTGACAGCTGCTGCTACTGCTGTCAGCGGTAAGATTGTGGACATTCGAGAATTGATTTAAGAAGGCTGAAATGAAAAAATTTGAAAAATTAACTTCAAGGATAGTACCGCTATCTATCGAAAATATCGACACCGACCAAATTATCCCCGCACGCTTTTTGAAAGCAACTACAAGAGAAGGATTTGGTGACAATTTATTCCGCGACTGGCGTTATGATAGTGACGGGAACCCAAAAGCGGATTTCGTGATGAACAATCCGACATATAGCGGAAAAATATTGGTAGCCGGCAAAAACTTTGGTTGTGGTTCTTCCCGCGAACATGCGGCATGGGCGATCCAAGATTATGGCTTTGACGTTGTCATCAGTTCATTCTTTGCCGATATTTTCAAAGGCAACGCACTAAATAATGGCGTATTGCCCATCACGGTTCCAGACGAATTTTTAGAGAAAATATTTGACATCGTTTTTGCGAATCCCGATGCGGAATTAACCATAGACTTAGAAGCACAAACGGTAACTATTAACGAAACCGGAGATCGTTTTGAATTTGAAATCAACCCGTACAAAAAATCTTGTTTAATCAATGGTTATGATGATATCGACTACATCTTGAGCCATACAGCAGAAATCGAAGAATTTGAAAGAATAAGACCTTTTTCATTTTATCGTTAATATGATGACTCACCATAATCCTGTCGCCCATATAACCCATTTGAATGTCCAATACGCCGGTCAGGCGGTATTGTCAGATTTCAATTGGAATATATATCCAGGCGAAAATTGGGTTATCGGTGGTAAAAGCGGAACAGGGAAAACTTCTTTGGCTAAAGCGATCGTAGGAGAAGAGAAAGCAACAGGAGAGATTACCTTTCATTTTAAGGAACATAGCGCGTGCCCGCCACGTGCTTATTACGTTTCTAACTGGTATCAGTTCACGAACTTGGAGGGAGACCGTAACTTTTATTATCAACAACGCTATAATAAATTCCAGAAAAACGACACCCTTACGGTTTACGCTGATCTCATCCATTTTGGTCAGAAAAACGACCTCCGCTACGCGGATGCCGAGCCTATTTTGCATGCATTGGGTTTCGAAAACTGTAAAGACACACAGCTGATCGAACTGTCCAGTGGCGAGCATAAAAAACTGCAATTGGTACAGGCGCTCTGGCTTAATCCACAGCTTTTAATCATTGACGAACCCTTTACAGGACTAGACAAACAGTCCAGATCAAACCTCTTGGATCTTTTCAATGAAATTTCCGATAAAGGAACTACATTGATCCTCATAACGAACGATTCACAACTCCCTTCTTGCATCAATCGTTTTGCAGAAATCGAAAACGGTCGGCTTAAAGTGGTAGAACAGGCGAAGGATTTATCTAAAGATAATGTTCGTGAAAAGAAGCCTCTCCCCTATTTTCTGCAGCAAGAACCAGAGACAACCAGCCAAAATATAGTTGAGCTGAAAAACGTGTCTGTTCGCTACGGTGACAAAGTCGTATTAAAAAATATAAGTTGGAAAGTAAAGGCCGGCGAAAAGTGGTTGTTGCAAGGTCCAAATGGTTCAGGTAAGTCTACTTTGTTGAGTTTATTGAATGGTGATCATCCCCAAGCCTATGCTTCAGACATTTGGTTGTTTGGAACGAAACGCGGTTCAGGCGAGAGCATTTGGGACATTAAAGAAAAGGTTGGTATTATCTCACCAGAGATGCATTGGTATTTTGACCGAAATGCTACCGTATGGCATACCGTGGCATCGGGGTTTTACGATAGTATCGGTTGGTTTATGGAGGTGAAGTACGAAGAAAAAAAACGTATGGAGCAGCTATTGGATTTCTTTGATCTGTTGCCCTATAAAGACCAATTGCTTCACACGCTTCCGTTAGGAAAACAGCGCTTGACTCTTTTGGCTAGAACCATTATCAAAAACCCACCATTACTGATACTAGATGAGCCTTGCCAAGGATTGGATGTCGCGCAAACTACACATTTCAATGCTGTGGTAGATGAGCTGTGTGCACATGGCAATACACTAATTTACGTCGGTCATTATGAATCACAATTACCGTCTTGCATAGAACATAAATTTATCTTGGAAAAAGGTGAGGTGTTACAGGAAGTAACGATATAAATAATTATATAAAAATGAACAAAAATATTTTAATCATCCCCGGAGATGGTATTGGGCAAGAAGTAACGACATGGGGAAAACAAGCGTTAGAAACAGTTGCTACAAAATACGGTCATGTGTTTAGCTTCGATGAAGCTATTATGGGACATACGGCTATTGAAGCAACCGGCAATCCGCTACCAGATGAAACGCTAGAAAAAGCAAAAGCATCAGACGCCATCCTGTTCGGTGCTATCGGACACGCAAAATACGATAATGATCCGTCGGCGAAAGTAAGGCCCGAGCAAGGCTTACTGAAAATACGGAAAGAGTTAGGGTTATATGCCAATCTTCGTCCTATATTATTATTTGATGAATTGCTAGAGGCATCCAGCCTAAAGCCGGAAGTCCTACGTGGAACAGATATTTTATTTTTCCGCGAGTTGACTGGCGATGTATATTTTGGCGAAAAAATACGTAGCGATGACAACACCTTCGCTTCAGATTTAATGAATTATCACCGCTATGAAGTAGAACGCATTGCACGTAAAGCGTATGAGGCGGCTCGTACGCGTAACAAAAAGCTGTGCTCCGTTGATAAAGCAAATGTATTGGAAACGTCACGCCTATGGCGCGATGTTGTGCAGGAAATCGCACGCGAATATCCGGATGTTGAAACGGAACACATGTTCATCGACAACGCCGCTATGCAATTGGTGAAGAATCCTAAAAAATTCGATGTCGTATTGACGGCCAACCTTTTCGGAGATATCCTGACAGACGAGGCTTCTCAAATTGCAGGTTCTATGGGTATGTTAGCGTCGGCATCTATTGGTGATGGAACAGGATTTTTCGAACCGATTCACGGATCTGCACATGATATTGCGGGGCAAAACAAAGCAAATCCATTAGCATCTATTCTATCCGCCGCATTAATGCTCGATATTGCATTCGGTTTACAAGAAGAAGCCAAAGCGGTAACCCAAGCTGTTGCGGACACGCTAAAAGCAGGTTGGAGAACGGGTGATATCGCTAATGCTGCAACACTTGCTACACATACATTGGGCACAAACGAGATGGGCGCCAAAGTATTGGAATATTTGAGATAAGGAAAAAGATTTGTTAATTTTAGGTTTTTAACCGATCTGTCTATCATTTAGCAGATCATCTTTAGATAATTATAAGACTATGTTACACGATCCTAATCATTTATATATTTTCGATACGACCCTACGCGATGGTGAACAGGTCCCTGGCTGCCAGTTAACAACTGCAGAAAAAATAGATATTGCCAAAGATTTAGAGCTTTTGGGTGTTGACATTATCGAAGCGGGATTCCCCGTATCGAGTCCAGGGGATTTCCAATCGGTGGTCGAATTATCGAAAGCAGTGGACGACGTTATTATATGCGCGCTTACACGTGCGAATAAGAACGATATTGATGTTGCCGCTGATGCGTTGAAATATGCCAAACGTCCACGTATCCACACCGGAATTGGATCATCGGACATGCATATACAATACAAATTCAATTCGACGCGTGAAGAAATTCTAGAACGTGCCATTTCAGCAGTAAAGCATGCTAAATCTTATGTAGAAGATGTTGAATTCTATGCGGAAGATGCTGGACGGGCAGACTTAGCCTATCTGGCAAAAATGGTAGAAGCTGTCATTGCAGCGGGAGCCACCGTGGTAAATATTCCCGATACTAACGGGTACTGCTTGCCAGATCAATACGGTGCCAAAATCAAGTACCTAAAAGAAAATGTAAAAAACATCGATGAGGCTATCATCTCGGCACATTGCCATAATGATTTAGGTTTAGCCACAGCCAATTCCATTGCTGCCGTTCAAAACGGAGCTCGTCAAGTTGAATGTACAATTAATGGTATCGGTGAACGTGCAGGGAATACCTCACTGGAAGAAGTTGCCATGATTATGCAAGTACATGCAAGTCTATTCCCAGGACTAAGTTCTAACATCAATAGTAAAATGTTCACGCACATTTCACGTAAGGTGAGTTCCATGATGCGTATGCCGGTGCAACCTAACAAGGCTATTGTAGGTAAAAATGCTTTTGCACACAGTTCCGGGATACATCAAGACGGTTTCCTAAAACATCGTGAAACTTACGAGATTATTCGTCCGGAAGATGTAGGGTTAGCCGAAGCGGATATTATTTTGACAGCTCGTTCTGGTCGCCATGCATTAAAACACCATTTGGAACGCCTGGGCTATCAGTTAGACAAAGATAACCTCGCCGTAATCTATGAAAAGTTTCTTATCATGGCTGATGCAAAAAAAGATATCAATGATGAGGATCTGCATACGTTATTAAAATAAAACATGGCTAAACATTTAGAATTTGGTCAGCAGGGGGAACGAGAAGCACAAGCGTTTCTACGTACGCAAGGCTACCAAATTCTACAATTAAATTGGCGATATAAGTGGTGGGAAATAGATATCATTGCTAAAGAGGGTGATATCCTGACTTTTGTGGAAGTAAAAAGCCGCAGTTCAACACAATTTGGCGAGCCATTTCAGTTTGTTGATTTAAAAAAGCAAAAAAACCTCATCAAGGCAGCCGGTGTTTTTTTAAAACAAATCAACCATCAGGGCGATATCAGATTTGATATTGTTTCCATTTATAGCCATAACGGCAAAAAAGACATTTCACTTGTTAAAGACGCTTTTTGGGGCAGTTATTCTTAAAACAATATGACCTTAAACATAGATTCATTGCAAGCGGCAGAACGCATAAAAGGCGTTGTGAACCGTACGCCTTTGCAATATAATATACACCTTTCCGAAAAATATGATGCGGAGGTATATTTAAAACGGGAAGACCTGCAAGTGGTGCGTTCGTATAAGCTACGTGGTGCCTACAATAAAATTGTGAGTCTGTCAGAAGAAGAAAAAAACCGTGGCGTTACGTGTGCTAGCGCGGGTAACCACGCGCAAGGTGTGGCCCTTTCCTGTAAAAAACTAGATATTAAGGGTGTTATTTTCATGCCAGGTCCTACGCCACGTCAAAAAATTACACAAACCGAGATGTGGGGCAACGGTAATATTGAAATCGTATTAACCGGCGATACGTTCGATGATTGTCAAAAAGCAGCCGTGGAGTACACAAAAGAGCATAATATGACGTTCATTCCTCCTTTCGATGACGAAAAGATCATCGAGGGGCAGGGTACGGTAGCCGTAGAAATATTGCAAGATCTTCCGGATGTAGATGCCATTATTATCCCTATAGGAGGAGGCGGACTATCGTCAGGACTGAGCTATCACATGAAAAAACATGCCTCTCATGTTAAACTGTATGGCGTAGAGCCGGAAGGGGCACCTTCTATGATTGCCGCCATACGGAATAATGGCCCGATAGAGCTGGAACATATCAATAAATTTGTGGACGGCGCTGCAGTGAAAAAAATAGGTACTTTAACGTACGAAATTAGCAGTAAACTGCTCGATAGCGTGAAGCCAATACCCGAAGGTAAAATCTGCACGACCATTTTACAGCTTTATAATAAAGACGCTATTGTGGCCGAACCCGCAGGAGCATTGTCTATCGCAGCCTTAGATTTTCACAAAGAAGAAATAAAAGGGAAAAAAGTCGTTTGTATCGTTTCCGGAGGTAATAACGACATTGACCGCATGAGCGAGATTAAAGAAATGTCATTGCTTTACGAGGGTTTTAAGCATTACTTTATCGTTCGTTTCCCACAACGTCCAGGTGCTTTACGTTTACTGGTAACAGAAGTACTCGGGCCAAAGGATGATATTACCAGATTCGAATATATCAAAAAAACAGAACGCGAACGAGGACCGGCGTTGATTGGTATCGAACTAAACGATCCGAAGGATTATACTTCTTTTATCGAAAGAATGAAATCTTATAAATTCGATTTCATCGAAGTCAATAAAGATCAGACATTATTTGAGTATCTAGTATAAAAAAATAAACCTGTCGGCGGGCAGGTTTATTTTTAAAGTCTCTTTTTTAACATATTGCGTTCGTTTGGCTTATTGATAATCCCGACTTTTATACCTCGGCGTGCCGTAGAACTTTTTCTAGAAGACGCCCGCATGCCAGATGTCGAGACACCTGCAAGATTTAACGCTTTGGCAGTCATATCTTCTTCGGAATCACCAAAATCTTTAAAAATATAATCATCGATATTCGCCACGTCGACCTGCATACCATCCCAATAATCTGTATATCCATTAGCATTGATGGTCTTAAACGACGTAACCCACAACGTAAACTCATCATTAATTTCTTCTGGAAAAAAGCCGACTGGTTTACCATATGTTCTATCCGTTTCGGCAATAATGGTCACATTAAGATAGGGCTTAAGTGAACTGATTAGTAATTCAGCAGCTGACGCCGTTTGCTCCGTTACCAAAACGTAGACATTCTCCAATGTGAGTTGGTTATTATTGCTCTCGAAATAAACATCTTGAAAACTGGTCCGATGCTGGAAAGATGTAGCTAAATAATCATTCACCTCATATTTGAACATTAATTTATCATGATCTGCGGCATTAATCATTTTATTCGCTAGATATTCGGCGGTGTTTACATAGCCCCCTGTATTATATCGCAAATCCAAGATCAGATCTTTAATATTAGCGTCCGTAAAGGAATTAAATATCTCCTCAAGCTTTACATAATTTTGATGCGTATTTGGCCATACCTCTTCAAAAGAGGAATACGCCAAATAACCAATATTTTTATCCGGATAAACATAAACCGAATCTAAAATAACGGGGTCGATGTCATAGGAATCCTGATATCCTAGCGTAAACACTTTATCCTCTCCACTCGCTGTTTCCAATTTCAATTTCAAGGAGTTCGCCTCTAATGCAGCTTCCAACTTCGTTCCAACACGTCGTACATCGGCTTGATTTAGATTACTGCCGTTATATCCAACGGTAATATTCTCATCGTCATTGACGGCGTATACGATCGATCCTCTTGTAACCCCCTCCTTCCACGCAGGGGATCCTCCTTCGACAAAGAAAATAACTGGATAGGCTACTGTTGCCGAAGAAGAAAGTATGCCCCAACCATAATAAAGTCCGTACCCCTCGTTGGTATCCATCCGAATACCATCGGCGTAGCTTGAGTTTGCATTCCCGTCCGCACCCGATTCATCTATAAAAGAGAAGCGATCAATACTTCCACTATATCCGCTATGGAAAGGTGTCATATTTTTTAAAGCGGTCAGAAGACTTTGATTAGAAGAATATTTCTTTACAAATTCCAGTCGTCCTTCCTCATCGAGATCAGGAACCTGCGCCGTCCACAACGAATATTTATTAAAATAATCGTAGATACTTGCTCTTAAGCGATCCTGCTCTGTCGGTTCTTCCGTGATAGGGTTGGGTGGGTTCTTGATCTCTTTTTTACAGGCGAATAAAAGCCCCAAACAGAGCAATAACAACAAATACTTATGTAGGTTCATTAACTGTCTATTTATCGGTTGCTAAGATAGTGGTTATTTTTTAGATATCCACCTAATAGAAAAGCAAGCAATACCATAAAAAAACCTACCAATTGGGCTTCCGATAAATAGAGTCCAAAAACTTTAAATTTATAATTTACGCGTATAAATTCAATTAGAAACCGTTCCGTCCCAGTAATAAACAGGTAAATAACAAATAGTCTCCCTGGTGTTTTGATACGTTCTTTTATTTTCCAAAGAACAGCAAAAACAAGTAATATAACGAAGGCTTCATAAAATGAAGTAGGAAATACGCCATTCGGGAGTATATAACAATATTTGCCCTCACATCCCGAGATGTGTTCTCCCTGTCCAATAACATTGTGGGGAAAGCGGAAAGACCACATCCAATCCGGTAGTAAAGAAAATGGTTTTTCTACGGTGTTCACTATCCCCCAATCGCCATCGCCGGAAAGATGACACCCAATTCTCCCAACACCATAAGCGACTAACATGCCTAGCGATCCTACATCCGCCAGATGTCGCCATCCCATCCCCTTTCGCATGCCAATATATAGATAGCTGGCTGCACCAAAAAAAAGACCTCCCCAAAATGTGAGACCGCTGACATGCAGGATCTCAAAAATGGAATGGGAATGATGTAAATGTCCGTCCTCAAAAACATTAAATACCTTGGACCCGATAAACCCCGTTACTCCTGCCCAAAGTAACATCGCAGGCAGTAATTCCTTCGGCCTTACATTTCTGGTTTCCGTCGTGTTCTTTCCAAAAATCAACTTTCTGTATAAGATGCCTGTTAGCACACAAGAGACCAGCGCCAACGCCAATCCGGCGATCCAGTTACCTTGTGCCGAAAAAATAAAACGAAGTGGGTTATGGGAAAATGCCTCCAGATTCAATAGCGCACCAATTCCCTTGTAGCCAATCAAAAAACCCAAAAGACCATATCCTAAAAAAAGGAAAGATATAGCTTTCGCGTCCCACTGTACGTGTTCTTCGAAAGCTTTAAATTCTCCTCGTTTTTCTTTTCGTACAAATTCGCTTTTGAATACCAGATAGGAAAGTACAAAAGCCAACGTGACAAAAATGCCGAAGGTTGGGATTGGCCAGGAGAAGTCCGTACCGAAGATGTAATTGATTAACGAGGAGAACGTAGGAAACATAATTTCAATATAATACAGTGCTCAAAAATAAAGATTTATTCCAAGCGCTGTATTTTTTGTATTAAAGCCCTATTTGAATACCCAAATTAATCACACGTTGGTTTTGATATGCATCCCCTGCTGTATTGGAAGTTACCTCCGGGTCTTGCTGATACAACGAATAATTTGTCCATGTAAAGAGATTGTATCCACTCACGTAGGCTCGCGCATTATTGATTTTGAAAGGCAACCAACGATCCGGCAACTGATAGCCCAATTCTACTGTTTTTAATCGAAGATAAGTCGCATCAATTAACCAGAAATCCGACATGTATGAGGAAGGGCTACTAATCGTTGTAGGGTTAGTGGTTAGACGAGGAAACATCGCCGTTGACGCTGTTTCGGGCGTCCAGCGTTCTTGATGTATAGGCTGGAACTGGCTCTGGAACGGCTCGATACCACTTCCCTGTACGCTAAAGCTGTAGCCGGTCGTCCCCTGCAACAGCGCACTAAAACTGAAACCTTTATAACTTCCACCAAGTGTTAAACCAAAACTGGTATTGGGGATGTTCGGTCTACCTATCGTCGTTCTGTCATAATCATCAATAATGCCATCGCCATTGAGATCCTTGTAACGCAAATCGCCCGGCTGTACAATATATCCTCCGGTAGGCTTTGGACTATCCGCTATATTCTCTTCTGTGTAAAATCCATCAAATAGATAGCCAATGGGCTGATTGATCTGGTGGCCGGTCAGCTGTAACCAGGGATAAGCCGGCATAGGCTCATCCTGAAATAAGATTTTATTCTTGAAATAAGTCAATACACCCTTTATATTATAATTGAACGCACCGATGTGGTCATTATAGTTCAATTCAAATTCCACACCACGGTTGCGAACACGAGCTATATTCGTTGGAGAAACTCCTACACCGATATGGATAGGCAACGATTGTGATGTAACCAATTGATCATAGCGAATATTGTTGAAATAGTCCACGACTACGGAGAATTTATTGTTTAATACGTTCATTTCCAATCCCACGTCAAACGAGCGCTGCTTTTCCCAAGTCACACGTGGATTTCCTAAATTCCCCTCATAGATCGTACCCGAGGATTGATGCGTTTCTCCGAAAGAATATCCCCCTCCTCCGTTGTAGACCTGTTGAAACAGATACCGATCTCCCGCTACTTTGTCTGAGCCGACAACGCCATAAGAGGCTCGGAGCTTAAACAGGTCAACAAAATGGAATGCCTCTTTAAAGAACTTTTCCTGAGACAGATTATATCCCACAGAAACAGCAGGAAAAAGACCATAACGTTTATCCGATTGGAAACGATCCGAACCATTATAGGCCAAAGTCAGATCCACCAAATATTTCTCACTGTAATTATAGCCGGTACGCCAAGTAAAACCTTGGAAATTCTGCGGAATCCAGTTCGTACTCTTATCACCTTTGGTTTTATAAGATTCCCTATTGTATAATAAAAGAGAGTTGATGCTATGCATGCCAAAAGTTCTGTCATAATTAAAATTGGCCTGAAAATTCATGCGATTATTGTAATCACCTTGGTAAGCACGCAACGTATAGTTACCTAAAACATAAGGCGAACCACCCTTCAAAAGATAACTATCTGTATAAGGGTAATACCGATACACCGGTATTTCATCCCTCGCCTGCTCCCGTAGGTTAGACTCCACGCTGGCATAGGCTATACGTGTCGAGAAAGACAGGCCTTTCGTCACCACATCCAATTCCTGCGTACCGCCAAATAAGATATTAATATCATTCCGTCTATCCAGATTATATCCTGCGGTGGCTAAGCGTGCGTTAACCGTGGGCAAAAGATCCTGCGTATCATTGGCATACGTATATGAACCGTTCGGGTTCAAGAAAGGAGCTGACCACGGACGTATTTTATTGAAATCGAACACCTCACCAACGACATTACCTGCCCTAGGCGAATTGATATTCCCAAAGTTTGTCCTGAAATCCAACCGTAATTTTAAGCTTTTAGTAGCCTGTACATCCAGGTTTGATCGAAGGTTATATCGTCTATAATAGTAATTATTATTGATCTGATCACCTTCATTGGAAAAGGTATACAAGTTACCATCCTGCGAAAATGCACCCCCTGAAATAAAATACCGAATGCTCTCGCTACCCCCCGAAATATCCACATTGGTATTATATTGAAAGCTCACCGGTTTAAAAATACGTTCATACCAGTTGATATCCGGATGACCATAAGGATCATCACCTAAGCGAAACCGCTCCAGTGATTCCGCACTAAAAGGTTGGTTGGTATTATCTCCATCTGTATTCGCGATGGCTTCATTCCACAGCAATGCACTTTCATAGGCATTTAAAAAGTTTAGTCTTGTAACCGGACTCTGCATCCCCGATTCCGCACGGAAATTAATGCGTGGTGTCCCCGACTCTCCGCGACGTGTTTTTACCACAAGCACCCCATTTGCGCCTTTGATACCAAATACAGCTGTAGTGGATGCATCTTTCAGAATGGATATGCTTTCGATCTCATTCACATTGATCTGAGACAATTGTTCGTACGTATATTCAATATCGTCCACAATAATCAGGGGTTGATTGCCCTCCGAGTTCAGCGAACTCACACCTCGGATATAAAAGTCGGAAGCATCCCGTCCAGGCTGACCAGAACGTTGAACGGAAACAAAACCAGGCAGTCTACCGGTAAGCGCGTTCTGCACACTGGAAGTTGGTACATTGCGAATCTCGGCTCCTTTTATGGAACTGACGGCTCCCGTATTGGTCAATTTTTTAGTCGTACCAAATCCAATAACAACGACCTCATTGATATCCTGACTACTTGTTTGGAGGATAATTTCTAAATCCTCACCGCCCTTTACCGTTCTTTCCTGCGAGACATACCCCACACTTGTAAATACCAATTCTTTATTTCGGCTTAACGACAAACGGAATCGTCCGTTCCGATCCGTTTGTACGGAGTTCCCCCCCTTCTCCGAGATGGTTACGCCGGACAAAGGTCCGGCACTGTTTTTCACAACCCCCGTAACGGTCGATTGTGCAAAGGTTAAAAATGGCACAAAAACCATTATTATGAAGTTATATAATGCTCTTTTCATCACAATAGCTTATAAGATTATAATTGGACTACCACTCTGGATTTTGTTCCATATTCGGGTTTTTAATGACCTCATTGAATGGAATCGGTGCCAGATACATTTTCTTTTCAAAATTCATCTTCAAGACGGGAACAGCTTGACGAATAGTCCCTGTACCCGTTTCGTAAATAACCATCGCATGTAGTTCCTTATTGAACTCCTGTTCGGCGATTTTCCACCTGCGCACATCGTAAAAACGATGCTCCTCAAAAGCAAGTTCTTTACGTCGTTCGTTCCGAATAACTGCGCGCATCTGTTCCTGGCTCAATCCCGAAGGAAGCTCAAAAGGACTTAAACCGGCACGTTTCCGAATATTTTCAACCGCCTGATAAACCGCTTGGTCTGGCACGCTCAGCCGTTCGTTTCGTGCTTCGGCATAGTTTAGCAACGTCTCCGCATAACGAAATAGGATATGATCATGGTTTACACCGCTGTAATTGACAGATTCTTCAAAGTTGCCCATGAATTTCCGCAGATAATACCCCGTCTTGGTCTGTTGCCTCGTTCCGCCGGGCTTATCTGCCCCACCTTCAAAAGTCTGAACCGGACGGCTCAACCACATCGCTCCATTATAAAAAACAGTAGCATAGAAACGCTTATCACGACCACTATACGGATCGTCCTCGTTATATCCCGAATTGGGATCCGTAATGTCCAAGCCATTGAGCATACCGAATGCCTCCACAAACTCCTGCGTAGGGCTGGTTCTTCCGTTGTTGACACCCGCGGCATACCCGATAGGCCCATTGTTATTCTCCACACTGGTGTTGTTTCCCCCCTGTTTCGAAAATATCCGCTCATTATTGCGGGTAATGAATACTTGCTTAAATTCCGGCTCCAATTGGAACAAGTTAAGATCCATAACTTCTTTAGCCGCATGCTCTGCCGCCTGCCACCTAGCTACCGAAAAATCGGCATAACCCGTCAACGGATTCTGTCCGCCAATATTCCCGCCATTGTACAGCGGGCTTGCCGCGTACAGCAAGATCCGTGATTTCAACGCAAGCGCTGCCGCCTTCGTAGGCCGTCCGTAGTTAGGAAGGTCAAACGGATCCACCCGCAAGCTATCTTTTATCGCATCACACTCAGCTACGATAAAATCGACACATTCCTGAAAGCTATTACGCGGCAACTCTATATCATCGCTCAATTGATAGACCTTGTCTCCCAGTAAAGGGATGCCACCATGCCGTCTCACCAGTTCAAAATAAAACATCGCCCGTAGAAAGCGCGCTTCGGCTTTCCATACACGCTTTAACGGCGTGCCGTTGGACAACTGGCCTTTCAACGGAACACGATCGATATTCTGGATAAAAATACTGGCAATGCGGATCCCCTTATAGAAATCTGACCAACGATTGTCCGGATAACTATCATCTGTGTAAGTACCTAAAGCCAACTGCTGTACCGACGTATTGGTCGGGTTGGAAGATACAGCGTCGTCCGTACCCGAGTCGAGGAAATCGCCACCGACCCTATTTCCCGTACTGGGAAGATAGCGGTAACAATCTGTCAAAAAGCGATTTGCATTGGTACCTGCTGAATCATTCGTATCGAAAACCTGCTCCAAGGTTTGTGTCTCGATAGGCACGTTTTCCAAGTCGCTCTTGCAAGAAGCAAATGCGAAGATTGCCACGGCAATCCATAAAGTCCATTTTAATTCTATATATCTCATAGCGGTATCTGTCTTAGGTTTATAATTTGATATTGACACCAAAAACGATAGTCCGTTGCGCCGGATAAGCAGCATTTCCGGAAATCTCTGGATCCAGTCGGTCATAGGACGTAAAGGTGAAAAGGTTCTGCGCGTTGGCAAAAATACGAAACGCAGAAAGGCTGATCTTGCGGCTTAAATGGGTGGGGATCGTATAGCCCAGGTCCACATTTCTGAGCCGTAGATACTCTCCCGAGCGTGTCCAGTAGCTGGAGGTATTGAGATAAGGTGTGTTCGTCGGATCAAAACCAACCGTCAGACGAGGATAAGTCGCCGTTTCAGCCGTCTCCGGTGTCCAGCGTCCCATCATATACGAGTAGCCTTGGCTATCGCCATTGTTACCGAAGGCGTAATCCATTTGTTGGTAAGTCCGGTTCGCAACACCTTGTAAAAGCACACTAAAATCAAATCCGGAGACGCTAAAACCAAGTGTAACACCATAGTATATCATAGGTTTCGTGTTGCCGATCGCGGTTTGGTCGTGTATATTGATGATGCCATCACCATTCAGGTCGACCAGCTTTACATCCCCTGGACGTACCGCATTACCGCCTAATAACGGTGCTGCATCAGCCTCTTCCTGCGTCTGTATCAGTCCGTTTGCCAAATATCCAAACGTCTGGTCGACTGGCCTACCCGTACGATAATTCCAAGCATAATTGCGCTGCACTTCGTTCATATAAAGCACTTCTGTACGCATACGGGACGCATTGGCCGAAATAAAATAGTTAAACTTGCCCACATTGTTTTGATAGGTCAGGTCGATTTCCTGTCCTTCGAACAGATTTTCGCCGATATTTTCATTGGGATAGCCTATCCCAATCATCTCGATCGTCGATCCTCGCTGTTGAAGCAGGTCGTAATAACGATCTCTGTAATATTCGGCCGTCAGTCGGAACATAGAATTCCATAAAGCGGCATCCAAGCCGATATTGAATTTATTGCCTTTCTCCCAAGTGGCGTTCACATTGGCTAAACCCCTCTCCTCCAAACTATTGATATACGAATATTCCGAACCAAACTCGTAGCCATTGTTACCTCCCTGTCCGTAAGCAGCACGCCAGCTATAATAACCCAAAGCTCCTTCGTTGGTGTTACCTGTTTTACCATAGGTAGCTCTTAATTTCAATAGGTCCAACCAATCTGTTTGTGTGGATAGAAACGATTCCTTTGCCAAGTCCCAGCCTACGCCCAGTGCATAAAACGTTCCGTATTTCCTACCCGGCTGAAAGCGATTGAAGCCTGAATAGTTCACCGCCAGTTCTGCATAGTATTTTTGCATATAAGCGTAGTTACCCGTTGCGGCAAAGTTGGTATGGATGGCAGGCAGATCAAATTGGTAGTTGGCCGTCTGCTGATCGACAAATAGCTTTCCACCCACCTGGTGGCTATTGGCAATTTGTGTATCATATCCAATTGCGCCCTGAAAATAAACGAAATTTGCTGTAGAAGTGGTCGAAAATGAATTGGGCTGATCCGCAATATTCCCATACCGTATATAGGTCAATTCACCAGCATCATTGTATTGCACATCAAAAACTGGTTGCTGCCGATATCTGTTAATGAGACTAGAGGAAGTTGCCGATACATTCACCTTTCCTTTAGCATATAAGCCCGGCAGCCATTGGTCAAATTTATAGTTAAAATCTAAATTTGCAAAAACGTCCCTTGTATTATCGATCAAGTAACCTGAACCCGTTACTTGCTGATAGAGATTCGTTCTGAACTGGGGAGAGCCTCCGTAGGAACCATTATCATTAAAGATGGGGTAAGCATTGTTAGGCGTAGCAAAAAGAGCATTCATAATGTTTGACGTTCCGGCTCCAGGCTGTCTACCATCCTGAATACGACCGAAAAGCTGCAATCCGATAGTGAAATCTTTGGTTACGTCCACATCAATGGAACTATTTATCAAGTAACGGCTTTGACTCACATTGGTCGCATAGTCAAATTCATCAGACTCCCGAAACATCCCTTCTTGATTTAAATAGCTAAGCGAAAGCGCATACCGGGCATTGCGGATACCTCCATTTACACCCAAATTATACTTTGTAATAGGACTATTATTCCGTAACACCGCATCATACCAATTTACATCCGGATATAGCAATGGCGAGTTTCCGTTCCGGAAAAGCTCAAATTCTTCCTGCGAGTAGGCCGGTAGCCGCCCGGTGTTTGCCAAGGCTTCGTTATAGAGGTAAGCATATTGATAAGCATTTAACGGTTCCGGTACCTTCAATGCTTCCTGTATACCTGTCTGCGCCGTAAAGGAGATCCGGGGAGGGCCTGCCACACCTTTTTTGGTCGTGATCTGCAATACCCCTCTCGAACTACGCTGTCCTAACAAAATGGAGGATAGCGCATCTTTCGCAACGGTAATGGATTCAATGCTTTCCGGGTCAATGGAATAGATCTCCCGTTGCACACCGTCAATAATCGTGACCGGCTGCTGCCCTCTCAATCGAAAGAAGATCTCACTATTATCACTAAGTGTGGAGCTGTATTTTGTACCTTCCGTAGGCAAGGAACCCGCAAGATCACCATAGGTAATGGCCGTTGACCGTGCCGAGCGGAAACCACTGCTTTCCTGCGTATAAAACCCGGGGAGTCTCCCGGTCAACGCATTTAAGTAAAGCGGTGTCGGTGTGGTCTTGAGCTGGCTATTATATACGCTAGATACAGCTCCTAACAGATTTTTAGCTGTTTTTTGATCATAAAGCACTTCCCGTATTTCTTCCTGTTTTAGATAATTGGCCACCATTGCTATCCGGATGCCGGACGCAACCACGATCGTTTTGGGGTAATATGCCGGATGCCGGACAATAATCTCCGTCCCCGCGACCACCTCCACACGCACATCTCCCGTTTCGCCCGTCTCCCCAAGTAGCTCATCCGCTAAGGAGTATACCTTTGCTCCCAACAGCGGTTTTCCGTATTCGTCAACGACGTTCACCGGAAGCCCCTTCACACTTTGCCGGAAAGAGCGAGCCAAAACACTATGGTGTCCGACAAAAAGACACAACATAGCTATTAAACTAATTTTTATATACTGATTCATCATATTTCAGATAATTTTTTGATTCATATTCCTTGATCACCCCAATACCTTAATCACAGCGGAAAGTATATCGAAAAGGTTCTTCCGTATTGCCATAACCCACCGTCTTTGTGCCATCCGCGTCGGTAAAATAATATTCCAATCGGGCAATTTGCTTCCCTTTTTCAACCGAAAACAACCCCCTTGGCCAAATATCAATACGAAACTGTCTACCGCCTATACTGCTCATTTTTGTCTTGTCATTCCGCTCAACCACCTCTCCGATCAGCTGATCCTCACCGTCAAACGCATAGGCGTGTAAATAAACTTCATTCAGCCCGTCCAGCGCCGTGTTCATCACCCCCCCATTAAAAACAAGGGTAATGATATCGTTGTCCAGACTTCTTACCGGCTGGATGGTACCCAGCTGCGGGTTGACAAAGTCGATCAGATCACCCTCGCCACCGGTCACTTCAAAGACATCCGAAAAAGCAAATTTCTTATAATCGGTATCCTCAGGCCGTAAATTCTCGATAGAAGACCCCACATAGAACCCCAAACGGACCAGCATATTTTCAGATCCTACATGACATGCAACCTGCACATCGAAGTCTATATCTTCATTGTTGGAAAACGTATACGACTGCGTACTCCTATAGATAATCCACTCGAAATCGTCTACGAGGTTTGGACCGATGCCAAACATATTCTTAGCGGCCTGATGCCAGCTCACACCCGATACCGGTTCTATTTCCGAATCCGGTATCATGCGCAACGTTCCGTTTCCTTTCGGACTGGTATAGGTCAGTACGGCCTGCTCTCTTGCGTTCCAGCTTTTCGGAACCATAATCCCCGCAAGCAGTTGGGTCGTATAGGTTCCTGGTTCCTCTATACGAGGTTCCGCACCACTGTGCATCACGAAGGTCACGCGTTCATCGACCTGCGCTTGTGCCGGGACGGTGACCGTCAATGCTTTTAGTCCACAGTGGACTAAAAAGATGGTCAAAGACAGTCCTGCCAGAATATATAGATACAGTAGGTTTTGAAATGGTCTTTTCATAATGGTTATTAGTTTTCACGTTCAAAATTATATTGGTAGGTATTGCCGGTGCATCCCAGACTGAATGAAAGACTTAACTGCCTTTTTCCTCGAACCACCGGATACTGAAGTTTCACAGCAGTCTGTTCGGGTCCTCCATCAGCCGTCATCAGTACGCTGAAAGGATACTGCGGATCATTCAACGTATAGGTCCCGGATCCCACTAATACAAATGGTAGTCCATTTGCTAAGGTATAGCTCCCGTCCTCTTTGAAATCTATACGAAAATCGGTCAGATTTAACCGTTGGCTCAAATCTTCGCCATTTCTCGTCAGCTGGATCACTTTCCAACTTCCGGTTATGTCTTTAACGGGCTCATCCGTAACAATATTTGCCATATCATCCTCACAAGAGGCATGAAATAAATAGCCAAATGCAACGAAGACAAATAGTAATAATTGCTTGATTTTCATCTCTTCTTTTCTTTTAATATCCAGGATTTTGTAATAGGTCAACAGATTTCGCAACTTCTGATTGCGGAATTGGCCAGAGATACATGCGCTGGTTAAACACTCTTTTTCGCACATCGATCGTATTGTAGGTAGTAACACCGGCTGCGCGTACAGGTTCCGTACCATGTAGTTGGCGGTTTTCCACCGTTTCAGCAATCTTCCAACGACGCACATCGAAAAAACGATGGCCCTCAAACGCCAGTTCTTTTTGTCTTTCGTTTTGGATAATTGCGCGCATATCTGCCTGAGAAAGGCCCGTCGGCAAGGTATAGGGAGAAAGCCCAGCCCGCTGGCGGATGGCTTCCACAGCCTCATATACCTTCCCATCCGGCGCAGCAAGATGTTCATTACGTGCTTCGGCATAGTTCAGCAGGATCTCTGCGTACCGGATAATCGGCAGGCATCGCGGCGTTTCGGTATTGAACTGATCCACCACCACAAACCGGTGTATCATCTTATAGACATAAAAACCCGTCGGCGTACCCTTATAGATCGCATCCTGCCCCGAACTAACATTGTTGGGATTGGTTTTATCGATAAAAATATTGACAGGCCTACGCGCTAAGCCGTCTCGATGAAAAGCCATGGACTGGTCGCGTGTAATCGTATTCGCCAGTCTCGGGTCCCTACCGTTATATGGCCGTGCCGGATCATAACCCGAATTGGGATCGTCTATAGATAAGCCATTTCGCATACCGAAAGCGTTTACGATTTCCAAATAAGGATAGGCGCCGGGATTGTCCACCCCAAAAGTAGGAGGGTTCCATGTCGCTTCCAATTGCCGGTTGCCGCCTTGCATCCTCGCCAAGAGGTATTCGTTGTTTTTACGCAGCTGGAAAACTTCATAAAAACCATAGCCGGGTTCGGTGGTATTATTGAGGTGTAAGCTATATTGACCAGATGCTATCACCTGTTCCGCTGCTGCTTCTGCCCGTTCCCATCTTGCTTGATCTACATTAGGATAAGCAACGATACTGCGCAATGGTTCTTCTGTAGCCAATCCTCCTCCATTAAACAACGGACTGGCGGCATAAAGCAATACCCGCGATTTCAGCCCATAGCAAGCAGCCTTATTGACACGCCCATAATTTTCGCCATTATGTGCCCATGGTAGGTCCTCAGCAGCGGCATCACACTCCTGCACAATATAATCCACACATTGCGCAAAGGTATTCCGGGCAAAAGGGATAACATCATCGGCACGGTAAACACTATCCCCCATTAACGGAACACCCCCGTAATGCTCTATAAGAATAAAATAATAATACGCTCTCAAAAATCGTGTCTCCGCGGTAGCTCGCACCTTGATATCGTTAGCAAACTGCGCATCCGGCAAATTTTTAAGCATAATGTTGGACCTGCGGATGTTCGTATAACAGGTAGACCAAGCGTCTGTTGTGATCATATTCGCGTTGACCGTACCTGTCGCAAATTGTATGAACGTGTTAATCGTGCCCAATCCTGCTCCTTCTGCTTCGTCCGTACTGGCGTCTAATCCACCACCGCCAAAGCGCTTAGGTGCTGTGGCAAAGCCTATATTTTCATATATCCCCGAAAGAAAATTAATCGTGTAGGCACTATCCGAAAAGACAACTTGCTCGTTCAGATCAGTAGACTGTGTCGAATCCAAAAAACCCTGTTTTTCGCACGACACAAATGCCAGCATGGCACATACTGCGTAAATCAAATATTCCTTGTTCATAATTTAATCTATAATGTATTATAATTTATCAGATCATTGTTTTCTCACCAACGTGCGGAACTACTCTCCTTCGAGCTGGCTCAACGAAAATGGTCGGGCTTCTTTCGATACACCCCTATTCACATTGGGAGAAGCACCCATCACAAACTCCAGTTTTCCTCCTTGTATGATGTCCTCATACCGTATGAAATTCCTATCGTAGGGAATACCATTCAACCGAGCGGATTGTATATATATATTCTCCGGACTGTTATTCTTTGCTATCACGACAAACTCCTTCCCGTTTTCCAACTTCACGGTAGCTTTCTCAAAGACCGGACTGCCAAAAACATACTGGTCCGTTCCCGGACATACGCTATAAATCCCCAACGCACTCAACACATACCAAGAAGACATCCCGCCTTGATCTTCATCTCCCGGAAAGCCTTTTTCCGAAGCATTATACAACTGGGACATTACTTTCCGCGTCCGCTCTTGCGATTTCCAGGGTTGGCCGCTGAAATTGTATAAATACGCAACATGCTGTACCGGTTGATTACCATGTGCATATTGTCCCATTTTGGCCAAGAGCATCTCCCGCATCTCGTGTATTTCCTGTTTATAGCTGCCATACTTGATGGTCTGTTCCATCGTGAACAGAGAATCTAATTTCGCGTTGAAACGATCTACGCCACCGATGAGATTAATCAATCCGTTTATGTCGTGCATCACTGACCACGTATATTGCCAGGCATTGGCCTCGGTAAAAGCACCACCCCATTCCACCGGATCAAAATCCGGCATCCATTCGCCATTTGCCAATCGTCCTCGCATAAATTTGCTATCTTTATCAAAAACGTTGACGTAATTATACATCTGGCGAGCAAATATATTTTCGTAGAATTTATTACCCGTCATTTTTGCCAGTTGATAAGCACAAAAATCATCATAAGCATACTCTAATGTTTTGGCCGTGCTTTCATGCAAATCATCCTTATAAGGAATATATCCTTTGATAAAGTACTCTTCCCAACCATGTCTACCATTCGAGCCTCCATAAAAACCTTTAGTGGTTACCTCATGATAATAGGCGTGCAAAGCACTACCGGGATTAAAAGTACGCACACCTTTTACCCATGCATCCGTTAGTAATGAAATCGCATGGTTTCCGATCATGACACCGGACATACCCGGATTAGACCAAGTTGGAAGAAAGCCTGCCTGTTGCTGCGCATCCAATAAAGACTGCATATAGCGTCCCTGCATTTCACGATGTAGGATATTACTCAATGGAAATTGTGAACGAAAAGTATCCCAAAAGCCATTATCAGTATACATATAGCCGGGGTGAATTTTTCCGTCATACGGACTGAAATAATAGGGACTACCCGCTGGATCAATTTCATAGAACTTACGAGAAAAGAGATTGGCACGAAACAGACAAGAATAGAAAGTTGCTTTTTCTGCTTCTGTTCCCCCTTCTACTACGATACGGTGTAACCATGCATTCCAAACATCGAACGCTTTGGTTTTGGTCGTTTCAAAATTTTTATTTCCGTCCAGCTCCTGTTTTAAATTCCGTAATGCTTGATCGGGGTCAATATACGAGGATGCCATTTTCACTTCTACACGTGCGCCCGGCTTAAATTCCAGGTAAGCACCAATGCCTTCTCCTTCATCCTCTCTATTTTCCGAAGAGATTTTATTCGCTCTATTTTCCCACGTGCCATAGCTCTTAAAATCCTGATTGAAAACCAGTACAAAATAATTACGGAAGTTTTCGGGAACGAACCGACCATTATTAACATAGCCGATAATTTTGCGCTCTTCGGGAATTATCTTTACTTGACTATTCTTAAGAAAACCGTCTAGGATCAAATACGCCTTTTCCTTTTTCGGAAAGGAGAACCGCATGTGCGCACCGCGCTCTACCGGACTGATCTCTGCTTGTATCCCGTTGTCAAACTTTACGGAATAATAATGTGGTTTAGCAATTTCATTATCATGGTTAAAAGGCAAAGCCCTTTCATCTTCATTGACGATAAGGTTTCCCTTTCCGGGCATCAGGGAAAAAACCGCATAATCACCCATCCAAGGACTACATTGGTGTACTTGCTGAAAACCACGGATCGTATTCGCCTTATAGGTATATTTCCAACCATCACCATTCTTTCCTGTCTGTGCAGAAAAAAAATGCATCGCAAAAGGCAAGCCCACCGTAGGGTAAGTATTTCCATAGGACAACGCCCATTCGGAATCCGTCCCCTGCAACGTATTCACATACTTTACCAAGTCCTTCTCCTGTGCATAACCAAGCGTTATCTCAAGCGAAAAAAGAACAACCCAAACTATTTTTTTTATTTTCATCCGTTTATTTTTTTTTCTTCACTACTAAAACATGTTCCTCTTTATATCCATATTGCTTCCAAAGCAGATCAAATTGACCTGCTTCTAAATCCGAAATCTGTACGATTTTCTCCTCATCTGGCATCAAGGTGAAATAATTATCAGAAAACAATACAGGCAATACCCGCTGCTGCGTATCATGTCGGACAAGTCTGAGTCGATTACCAAAAGCCACACTCTTTCCCTGATTTTTAATTAAGATCTGCTTTCCATCATCTGCTTTGTCCAACAATGTAAAAGTCAGATCTGCATCAGGCAGATTATTTAGCTTCGTATAGTCAAGTTCTTTTTCACCGTTCCGCCAATAAAAATTCTCGGAAAGTATGTTATTCAAACTGTCTTTCAATTCCAATTTTATAAAATGTAAAGGTGTAAGTTCTCTATCCAGCCGATCTTTACCGTATACTTCGATCTCGAAAATAGAGAAGCCAAACGGAGTAGCTCTTTTCTTTCCTACAACCTTCACATAGCGTGTATGCTTATGCTGTACAGGAATTTCCTCGGTGCCTCCTTTACCTTCTTTCATCTCTTTCACCGTGAACCATTTTTGTCCGTCCGCCGACACTTGAACATCATAGGCTGCGGCATAAGCTTCTTCCCATTTTATAACCACGGTTTGTACCGCTTGCGATTTGCCCAGATCGATGTAGATCCACTCCTGATCGGTAGCGTTGCTTTCCCAACGACTTCCACCTGCACCATCCGTCACCAAGGACGCCTCGCGACCATTGGAAACCGAAGATGCAAAAGCTTGCTTTCCAAAAGCTAGATTGAAGGGATTGAAATTTAAACGGTAAGCCTCATTTTTGTTGCTTGCCGATACGTTCACTTTTTCACTGCGGCCATACTTAGCTAATTCTTTACCATCCAAGGTGAAAACCTTCGTAATCGCCACTGCATCCTTCAGATCTTCCGATGTGGTATTTATAGCTTTCACACTATTATTAGAGGCGTTCCATTGTATATGCAAAGGTTCACAGGCATATTTAGCGCCCCAATAAGCTCCGGTCGCGTCATGATAGTAATCATACGTCTGCCATACAAAGGAAGGGTACGCCGATTGGCTCATCCAGAGCAATAATCCCGAAGCATCCTCCCACATCTTATCATTCCAAGCTTCATATATCCCTTTCATCACTTCTATATTGATGTATTGAGCCTTTTCGCAAAAAGCAATCAGGTTATCTGACTCTCCAAATTGGGTATTTACCGCTCGTTTATAATTAATAGGGCTTGCATTAGATGCTTCTTTTCCGAAATAGTGCTTGTTCCACACATTATCATCATCCTTTTCCAATTGCTCATCTGTAGGCAAAGGCCATAATGATTCGGTCGGCATAAATTCTTTCACACTTTCATAATTCGGGAAAGTCGCTGTACCAATTTCTGTTCGCAATCCGTAGCCCCGGTCCGAACCATACGGATAAGGCGGATTATTCCACGCCAGGTTACTCCCCGAGTTTTCAAAGTGATGCTTCGGCGGCTGATTGCCCCACCAACCACTACCAGATAGCCCATCTTGATTAGAACTGGACTTATACATCCGGTCATTATGGTCTTCCAAAGCAACAATGCTGCGGAGATAACCGTCCAACTCTGGCTTAGGATGTGTTTCATTAGCCCCACACCATAGTGCAATACTCGGATGGTTCCTTAATCTTTTCACTTTATCCAGCGCATTTTCTTTAAAATCCTCGTCACTCGCGACATCATTATAAGCCACGTAAAGCCAGAAGTCATCCCAGACCATAATACCATAACGGTCACAGTAATCATAAAAAGCATCATCTGTCACACAACCCGTCCAAAGACGAATCATATTATAATTCATGTCTTTGTGCAATTTTATCTTCGTCTCGTATTCTTTCCCGTAGCACCGCAACAAATATTCACTCATACCCCAATTTCCACCTTTCAAAAATATCCGCTGTCCGTTAATAAAGAACTGGAGAACAGGCCATCCCGCATTGTTTCGAATATACTGGTATTCATACTGCCGTATGCCGAAAGGGATTTCCTTTTGATCGGATACCTCACCATCAATCTCACTTCGCAACGTGCACGTATATAAATGCGGCTCTCCATAACCATTAGGCCACCAAAGCTTGGGTTGCTTTACAATAAGGGACTCCACTTCTTTACGGTCTATATAAACCTTTTTCGAAGTATTGGCCTCCAGGTGTACTTGCTTGGAGAACTGTATATTACCCGGTTGAATGCGTCCGGATATCAGCACCTCTTTTGGTTGATTGGACGTATTCTTCAACTCCGTTGAAACAAATAAGTAGGCAATGTCATTCGATTCCAGTTCAGATCTTATCCAAGGATCTTCCATCGTCACATCACCGGTAAAACTTAACGATACATTTCCCGTTATACCGGCCAACCGTCCGGGCACGTAGGGCATCCAGTCCCAACTTGCGGCCGATAAATAGGTCGGGCTGGCTACTACGCCAAATTGATCCTTGGCATTCCTTGTCTTCTTTTGGTCGGCATCGGTAATCAACACAGCGACGACATTCTCCTGATCATGGCTAACCAAATGGCTAACCTCATATTTGGTACGTAGCATATGCCCACTGACATCTTTCGTAGATTCCAGTGTTCCTGATAATTTTACACCATTCATATAAAAATCTGCATACCGGTTCGTATTGTCGAACTGCAACCAGATTTGCTGTCCGGGTTTTACCGAAGCAGGCAGTTGAAAGGTTGTGCGATACCAAAAAGGTCGATTAAAAAAAGTCTCATCAACACGGTGGATATTATCCGAATAGTTAGGATCAGGCACTTCGTCCGCCTCGACATAAGCTGTAAACACCACCCCAGGAACTACGCCTTTGACGGCATCTTCCATCCGATAACCTGAAGTTGAAATCTCAAACCCCGACGGTGAACCTTCTGTTTTTGGTTGTACCCACCATGTTATATCAGGATTGGTACTATTTAAGGATATTTGCTGAAGCTGTCCGTTACACGCAACAGAAACCAATAGCAAGGATAACATTGTAAATAATATCTTCTTTATTATACCCATTGTCTTTTTAATTACTTTCTACACCCCATTTCTTATTCGGTTGTTCTCCCATGAACAATTCAAGTTTTCCACCTGCAGCGATCTCCTTAAAATCTATAAAGCATTTATCATAGGGATTTCCATTTAACAGTGCTTTCTGGATATAGATATTTTTAGCTGTATTATTAT
This sequence comes from Sphingobacterium corticibacterium, assembly GCF_004208525.1. Classification (GTDB taxonomy): domain Bacteria; phylum Bacteroidota; class Bacteroidia; order Sphingobacteriales; family Sphingobacteriaceae; genus Sphingobacterium; species Sphingobacterium corticibacterium. The sequence continues at coordinate 998,631 of NZ_SGIT01000002.1, forward strand.
GGGTCTTAATCGTGAAATGCGTTCCCGAATAATAATCATTATCCAAACGGAATTTAACTTCATCAAATAGTGGACTGGTTATCTCCAAACGGGTACTTCCCGGACAGGAAGGATGCAGACCACTGGAAGCCAATACATACCAAGCAGACATTTGTCCTACATCCTCGTTTCCCACAATACCTTCTACAGAATTTTTATACGCCTTGTCACAGATATAGCGTGTCCATTTCTGGGTATCCCAAGGTGCGTCGAGGTGATTAAATAAGAATGGTACGAGGTGAACGGGTTCATTAGCATGGTTATAATAATCATTCCACAGCATATGGTCAGGTGTCTGTTCAAAAAAACTTGTCAAATCTTCCAATACCTTCGCCCTTCCACCCATAAGTTGTATCATACCCGGGATATCATGCGGAACAAACCACCCTTGTTGGTAAGGATTACATTCAACAGTTCCATACCACTCTTTTGTTCTCGCTTCCGCAGGCCAGATTTCCCAAGAACCATCTGTATTTCTAGGCCGGAACCAGCCTTTTTCAGCATCAAAGATATTCTTGTATGCTTGTGATTTTGCTAAGAAAAGCCGTTCATCATCTTGTTTTCCAAGCCTGTTTGCCAATTGTGCGATGCACCAATCTGTATAGGCATATTCCAACGTATTTGAAATACTGAACGGCGCCGCTGTATAACCCAAAGAATCGTTTCCGAATTTTTTAGACGTATTGACGGCAAATTCATAGGCTTTTTCCACATCGTATCCACGGATACCTTTTACATAGGCATCGGCCAGCACAGATAAAGCCGGATTCCCAATCATACATCCGGAATAGGCGTTCATAATCTCCCACCGCTCGTAATATCCACGCCCAGATTCCTCAGCAAGTGTAATCAACGAGTTAAGTTGGTCATCAACCAATCTTGGATTTATAATGGTTTGTAACGGAAACTGGCTTCGGAAAACATCCCAACCACTGAACATCGTCCGTTTTGTAAACCCGCTTTCTTTGTGTATCTGCTTATCTCCACCTATATAACGTCCGTCTACATCCGTATATGTTCGAGGGTCAATCATCGTATGATAAAGCGCCGTATAGAAGATTGTTTTCTGATCATCCGTCCCACCTTGGATATGCACTCTATCCAGTTCTTGATTCCATAAGTCATATGCTTCCTCCCGAATTTGATCAAAAGACTTCCCTTCTATTTCCTCCCTGAAATTATTTTCTGCCCCGGCCATATCCACAAAAGAAATCCCAACCTGCAAAGTAACCTCTTCATTTTCGCTTGTTTCAAAGTCAGAGAAAAACCCCAAGTGCTTTCCTTCTAAGGTTTCCTCGTCCCGTATAATGGTGGCCTTTTCCACCGCTCTTAAATAAGGGATGCTGACAACTTCATCTCTTTTTCGCCTCCAACTGTCTGGAATATCAGCTGTCCAGAAACCATAATTTTCCAAGGGTTTACTGAATCGTGCATAGAAGTAAACCGTATAATCAGCATTCCCTTCACCGTTTCCCCATCCACCGCCATCCGGTGTGCACAACATCCATCCCCTAATCGTGTTCTCATCCACCTTATGGATATACTGTTTTATAGCTGTCCCTCCTACCCGACGAGCAAGATCGATCTGTATGCGCGATTCTTTATGTTCCGGGAACGTGAAACGGATCATTCCGCTATGCGCGGCAGCCGTCGTCTCCACTTTGATATTATAATCTGTTAAATCCACGGCATAATAACCTGCCTTCGCTGTTTCCGTTTGCTTATTGTAATGCGAACGGTACCCTTCGATGCTGCCGTCTTCTTTCCCTGCAATAACCTTCAGTTTTCCTGTCGTCGGCATCACCAGAAAATTTCCCAAATCCCCAAACCAGCCGACCCCACTCATCTGTGTAAAAGCGAATCCTTCTATCGTCCGATGCTCGTAACTATACCCAGGACTATTATCCCCTCCTGTAATGGTATTGGGACTGACCTGCACCATGCCATAGGGTGTAGCAGCTCCTGGAAACGTCTTCCCTAAACCATGATAAACTTCGGCAATCCCCACACTTGTACTAGCTCCTATGAAGGGGTTTACATAATCCGCCGGAGACGAGGATTTTGTTCCATCACCCACAGAACAGGATTTTAATAACAGGAAACAGGAAACAAGGCTCCCCAATAATTGTATTCTCCTTAACATCAATATCTAATTAGTTATATCTATTTTTTCTTTATTCGAACTGTTTTTATCCCAAAGCGAGGTATATCGATGGAAAAGGTCGGTCTGCCCATATTATCAGCTACGTTTAGCGCACTTACCTTTTCACCATTCAACAAAACCTCTTCTATACCTTCTACGGGGAAATCAAGCATAATCTGTTGTACGCCAGATACGCCTTCCGCATTAAAAAGCCTAAGCAATAGGTCTCCTTTATCAAGTTTCATAGTCGCTATCTCTATTCCAGCTTGATTAGATGCAACAAACTGTCTTTCCTCACATACTAAATCCCCTCCATATATTCCAAGTAAGGGCTCATTCCAGCAGTTGCTTTCTGTAGCAATCCGTGCCGTGTCCCATCTGCCCGTATGGGGAATCAAAGCGTAGCGCATTTTTAAGGCTTCCGTTATCTTATAATCCATCCCCCACAGTCCGACACCTGAATATTGTGCCGTAAGGCTCAAGGGGTAATCTGTGCCATGGAGATAGGATGTTGTATGATCAGACAGGAGTGCCAAGCCATATGCTTGATCTTGTTCCACAAGATCTACCCAATGAAGAATCACATTGTGCTTAATTTCGTCCCAATTCCCGAAAAACGTATTTTCCTGTCGGCTCTCACATACATCAAAAGGTGCATTTTTGTATAACTTAGTGCCTTGGAGATTATTGGGAAACATCACTTTAAGTTTGTATCTGTCATCTGTGTATGCGCGCCTATTGTCTGTCCAGTCATGCTCTTGTTTATATTCACCGATGCCCACATTTCGCTGCCAATCCACCGTCAGATCGAAGTCTATCCGCCGCTGACCAGCCTCAAGCGTAATTATCTGAACCATAGGATGCGAAGCGATATAGCCTTCCACCTTTACTTTTACGATAAAGGGGTTATCTTCCAAAACCGTTATTGTGGCCGGATTGTCCTTGGATGAATGAGATTTCCCTTCCTCATAAAAATGGCCCGCTATCTCCCCGAAACCGTAAGGCCCGCAAGGATCAACAAATTGCTTATTGTCGATATGTTTAGCTAAAAGACTAGAGATTAATCCCCCTTTAGATTTGTCGAGCGTTATCTTATACATATCATTCTCTATGATACAATTTCCTTCTGCATCAAAGCTCACCTGTGGCGCTTTTCTATTGACACGTTGATTATTTTTCCGCAAAGCATAAGTTACATAACCCAAGTTTGTCACATTTGGTCTAAAAACTATCCATAAAGCATTGTCCTTCTCCTCTATAACACAAGCCAACTCTTCTCCTTTATGATCATAAAGCGTCACCTCTCTTTGCGTCCAAGTTGCCGGTAATTTCACACGGACGACCGCTGATCGCTTTGCGGCAACGGTATTAAAAATCCGGACATAGCCCAAATCTTTTCCTTTTGTCGATGTGCCCTTTACATAACTGGAGATCGCCTCATGTATCATCTTTCCGGATAATCTACCTGTCGTATTCGTCCACGAACGAACTGCCTGTTCCCATGTCTGTTGTTTGCCCAAACGATTATAGGGGACAATCCAAGAATCGTGATGTTGCGCCATCATCAGGGTCCGCCATGCTTCATCTTCGTCCTTAGCCAACGGCTGATAGTTATTATCCAAGTAAGCCATCGCACTGATTTTCTCGGCCATCACTATATTGTTTTCTGATTTCCGGACATCCTGTGCGATACGTTGCAATGCTTGACTTCCCCACATCAGGTTGACCAAAACATCTTCCTGCGAAAAGTGCCAGCTATCGTCCGTTTGTCTAGACGATATATCTTCGATGTATTCTGTCCAGGTGACATACGTAGAATTGTTTTTGATATGTTTACCGAAACCAAGCCAAGGGCCATTTTTCCAGCCCGCATCCTGATAACACATGCCTACAGGATTATCAATTCCCTGTTGGTAGGCCGCTTGTATAAAAGCAGTCGAGTTATTCCACGCGGTCGTTTGCCAGGTAGAATTTTCTTCGAAATCTTCAGACGCATATCGTGGCACGGTTAATATAGACGTTCCTTCCGGTCCGATCCAATTCACGAGCTCTCCTCCATATCCGGTAGTGTAACCGCCCCAACACGTGTTCGGACATTTCAATACAGCATATTTAAAACCAAATTGCTTTAGTATTTGAGGCAAGCTGCTTGTAAAACAGGGTTCTTCAACAGCATAGGTCGTATACGTAACATCTGGAAAATGTTCGTGCATCTTGCGTATACCGTGTTCAAACTGTCGTATAATACTTTCTCCTGAAATATTGTAACAGTAAGGCTGTGCATACGTGGGATTTGTAAATTCAATTCGCTTATCCCGCACGATATTGGCGAATTGAGCATAGGCCATTGGTTCGTTTCGTTTTACCGTGTCCCATGTTTCAGGTTCTATCTCCAAACCCAGTTTCCATTCGGGATGAGCAGCCAACTTATCCACCATAAATTGCGTCACCCACATCGGATAATGCCCATACACCCCGCCGTGATATCCATCCACAAAGTAGGGCTTCTGTGCATAAACGGCGAACGATAATAGCAACAGAAATAAAAGGGTTAATATTCTCATCTTAATAATATGAAGGATCATGGCACTAGTTACGAACAAGGCTGATTTTTCTCGTTTTTGGTATGCTAACGTGTTTGATAGTTTGCAACAATACGTTTATTTCATGCTGCCAAGCCTGTCGTACTTCAGGAAACATCGCTTTGCTATAAAGATCTCTTTTGGCGCGTAGCCACCCATCCTTTTCTTTGTACTGGTCGAGCACTTCGATAGCCCGTCGGTTGTTGGCATCCAATAACCCTTTCGGTTGGAAAAAATTATACTGAACCCAGGCATACTCTCTGAAACGGCGTTCTATTTCCCATCTTTCTTCGTTGAGGTGCATAATACGGAGTGCCTGCTGATATTGAGGTGTGTTATCCAAGGTGGCAAGATTTATACCTTTTGCGAATTCCGCAGCCGACCATTTGCCGATCTCTTCGCCATCAATAAGAAGTTTATAATTTCCTTTTAAACCTTTTACGATCAAAAGTTCTTGGTTCATTTCTTCCATAAATGGTACTACAGCGAGTGCATCGAATTGGCTTTTCTTGCTCCCCCAGCCTCTTGCCACTGTATCCAACGGATAAGGAAGAGCGTTTGCATGATAATCAAAACTCCAACCCGTACCTGTTTTTACGATATCAGACAGGTTACAGTTCGAGGCATTTATTATCTTTTGGTTAGACACATCAATTTCCATTTCGGCCACCTTCTGTCCACTAAATCCCTGTGCTTTTAATAGAAGATACGCCATAACCATATGACCATCCAGATCCGGATGCACACGGTCAGTCCCGGACAATGTAAAGGAGGGGTCTTCTTTCTGAACACGCTTACTAATGGCTGTCATAGGTTCATTAAAATCAAGAAACTCCCATTTATTCGCTGTTGCCGATGCTCTTTGAAAATCGACGATGCGCTGCATCGCTTTATTTTTATTTTTCAACGATGTGTTATCTGGAATAACCACATCTTCATCATAAGGCGAACTTCCCAATAATACGATCCTGGTGCCCACGAGTCCTTTATACCTTTCCTCCATCTGTTTATAGCCGTTGTGGGACTCTTCCACTTTCTCGTCAGCAAATTTCTCCGGCTCTGCTCCGTTGTATTCAAAGTATCCGGAATCATTCATACCAAAGGTGGTAAACAGAACTGTTGGCTGTTTGCTGAACACGTCTCCGTCCAGGCGTTTGAGCATATCCCCTACGCGGTCTCCGCCAATACCGGCATTGAGAATCGTTAGGTTCATCGTGGGGAAACGAGTCATGTAATAGAGCCATACATACGCGTGGTAATGCCCCCCGTCGGTGATACTATTCCCTAAGAAAACGACACGATCATTTTCCTTAAATGGTGCTATTTGTTGAGCCAACAACGGATTCGCTCCGAGAGCAAGCACTAAAATTCCTATAAAAAATCTCCTCATGGATAATACTTATTTTTTGGTTTTATAATCAACACGTATACAATTAATATAGCTTTTCTAATTTCACTTTACGCCTAGCGACAATATATTTGGACCGGCTTCCAGTACGTAAACCTGACCTTTCCAAATGAATTTTCCGGTCGTTTTTTCTGGAAGGTTTACACTGATTTTCCATTTATTCTTTTGTTGTTTATAATGGACTGAAATTTTTCCCTTCGGATGGGGCATTTCACCACGCACATCGGTCATTATACCCAACCGCGGTTCGATTTTTACACGGGCAAACCCAGGAGCATCCGTATCGATCCCTAATACGATTCTGAAAAACTCAATGTTCGGGCTGGCACCCCACGCGTGGCATTCCGATCGAACAGTTTGCAAGCGGGAGTCTTCTGCCCAAGTGCTTAATCCCATTTGTATATTTTCGCGCCAAATGTCCAGCCAGTTCATATAATCATCGCCCAATCCAGCTTTTGCCAATGCCTGATGGAGATAATACTTGAAGTATATGGTGCAGGGGGTCAATGTTGTGTTTTGGAGCAAGCTGTTACCCACCGTAGCCATATCTTGTTCGTCGATCAATCCTGCGAGAATAGCCAACGAATTGGCATGTTGCGAGAATCCGTTCCTTTCCTTAGTGTCGGCGAATAGTTTCTTTTCGGCATCCCAATATTTGCTTTTTATGGTAGCTCCCAATTGGGAAGCCTTTTCTCCGTAATAAGTGGCAAAGTGAGCTAATCCAAACGCAGCTTCCATTTCTGCAGCCCATCGATATGCTAATAACAACTGCAGGTCATAGATAGCTGCACTTCCATCCGTACCCATAGGCCCCCATCCCATATCGCCCACCCAATCCACAAAGCGCCAGTAAGGCAAATCTTTAATAGAGCCATCCGGTTGCTGTAGTTTTTCAAAAAACTCGAGTATAGCCCGTTGCCCTGTTAGTTTTTCTTTGATGAAATCGCTGTCGGGACGGTACATCCAATAGTCATGCAACATACCGATATACCAAAGAGAGAACGTAGATATAATCTGCTTTCCGCGCGTAGGATAGCGGCTCATGGTGACCCCTTCCGTCAAGCGTGAGCGATCCATCAGGTCAAGCGCATAACGGGCAAGCCTGTCGTCGCCACTGTTGTAGTATGAAATCATGGCCTGTATGCGCGTATCGCCGATATACTGCAACTGTTCGTAATATGGACAATCCATGTAGGTTTCCCAGGCATTCAACCGGGCTGTCCGCCAACCGATATCCAATATTTGGTCTATTTCGCTATTGCCCGTGTTAAGCACATAATTTTGTTTAAAAGGATAACCTGTAAAAGTGCCGTACAGGTCATCGATGATTAGCGGCTCGTCGCTTGTGCTGACAATCAATTGCAGATAACGGTAAGTACGATAGTTTAGCGTAGTAAACGTTTGATTCTCCGTTCCATCGGCCAATAGGCTGTCTATTCTGCCAACAAATCTTTTATTTTCTACCTCATTACGGTTACTTTTCCGAAGCTCGTCACCTTCGTGCCGGTCATACAATGTCTCGGCGTATCCCAAAGAAATGCCCGCTCCCTTACCTTTGCTAAAAAGAAGTGTAACATAAGCATTGGTAATATAAGTCTGGTCAAGCAACAAGGTGACTGTCCTGTTGGCAGGGATAGTCAGCGTTTCTTTGTTTGCCGGAAACGAAATAGGCAAGTCCATACCATTGACCGTTCGCAGTTTGACAAGACGTTCGTAGGTCAGTTCCATTTGTGGCAGAGGAGACGGTACGAGTTGCCAAGTCCAACCATCGGAAGTTCCCTTGGTTTTTCCGTCAGAAAGTTCCCGAGCGGATGACCAGCTATTATCATCATAATTCACGGCGTGCCAATCACCTTTGATAGTCTGGTTCATATCGACCAGCTCTCCTTTACTCGCCGCAAAGAAAAACCCAGGAATAGGTTGATGTCCATGGCTTTTCACGCATTTCCAGCTTCCGTTAGTATTCAATATTTCCTCGGATGCTGAACGCCCCTGCACGATAAAGGCTGTCCGCAAACTGATCTGTGCTTCCGGCCTGTATTCAGCCTCGTTCCACACCAACGCTGAAACTACATTTTGTCCAGACACCAGATAAGGGGCGATGTCTACTGTTTCATAGTTCCAAAAATAAAGGTCACCACGCGCGGGGCCTATCGATACAATTTGACCGTTGACATATAACTTATAACGGTTATCTGCCGAAACATGTATAACGAAACTTTCCGGTTTTCCAGCGAGTTCGATACTTTTCCTAAAATGGTAAACACCGTATGTCAGCCCCTCATCACGCTGCTCTGAAATCCATTTTGCGTTCCAAAGCCTGCTGTCCTGCATATAGCCATTCGAAAAAGCAGCTTTTGACAAGAAAAGAAATCCGGACAACAGGCAAAGGATAGACAGATACTTTATCATCATAAATTCTTATTTACCATTATTTAAACCGATCATCTCATACGGAATACGTACGCCTTTTACCCGATAATAGTAGGGATCAAAATTGCCGTCGTCTTCCTTGACCACATTTTCACTGTTCTCGTCACAAGCGCCATAGTTAATACTGTATGTCAACAGAAGTTCATCCCTGTCATTTTGTGCTATCGTATGGATAATTGGTGTGTATATACGCGCATTATACCCCTTATAAAATTCGGTAAAGTGGTACACCAGCTTTCTTGAAGTGAACGGTCCGGTCGGGCTACTGGAAGTAGCGATGTACATATTGATGGAAGGAATGCCGCAATAGAAACCTTGATCCATGGTTAAGTGAAGAAATTTACCATTTAAATAACCAAAGTTATTGGTTCCGTTGCCTTCGGCAATTACCGCGGAGGAGGCGACTAAAGGCGTATGCCCCCATGTTGATCCGTCCCAAAAAGACCATTCAGTCGGCTCATCTTGCGAAAACCGCGCTACGTACAACAGGGTATTAAATCCAAATGTTTCCGGTGCCGTGCGTTCTCCGTACACGTAGACATAACCGTCATCGGATTTGACCATACCATCCTTATACCTAATATCAAGTTGACCGGTCATGTTCGCGATCGCCAGTCTTTCGACTTGATTCCATTCGTTGCCGGACTCTTTCTTCAGTCTGTACACCGCCTGATCCGTGTCATCAAGACCATATCCTTCTCCACCGTGGATATATACATAATCACCCAGCTCGACACCGGGACCAACCCAATTCCGGCTAGCTCCCGATGGAATAGGGCATATATTACCAATATTGTGGTGCGCCCCTTGTCTGGTCATCATCGGTGCGTTTGGATCCCAATCGTCAATGGACGGTTGTATAATGATGGAATTGGTATAAGAGATAAAGTGGTTTCCATACAGATTTCCGTTAGGGGCCATTGACCCATGGTGCCAGGCATCCTGTGTAACCCAAAGCACACGCCCATCCGAAAGCGGTATGCTCGTTCCCTGATCAAACGCCACAGAGCCTGTCGTCCGACTAAAAAAATTCGTCACATCACCATCCCGGTAACTGTCCCTGGGCAATTTGGTGATCGCCCAGCGCTGCGCCTCATTATCCTGTTTAGTCTCCGCCAAAATAGCTCCATCCCCGCTCAATGTCAAGTACAGTCCGTTAGCTTTGTTGGATAATTCAAATTTGCCGGTCTCTACCGACTCTTCGATGCTCCACAACTGTAGATCAGCATTGTTTTTTAATTCCCAGTTTTGCTTCAGCTGTCCACCATCAGAGACACCGTTCAGGAACATACCGCTATGTAGGTTCCGTAGCTGATAATATTTAGTATCTCCTTCCGAAGAATGATAGATGATATCCCACTCTTGCCATCTTTTGAGGTTTTCGCCTTCTGCTGCCTCCGCTGTTGCGGTGTTGATTATGGCATTGTCAAGATATTTTTCATTGAAAGTCAGATCGCCCTGAACCTGCATAACAGCCGACCCATCGTTCACCGATATACTATACGTATCATAATCGGAAATACTGGAGTCATACGTTCTAAATTCGACCTCCCATTGCCTGACCTCCCCCGATGCGGCCGTAATGGTAAAAATGACCGTATTATTCCCCGTAGATATATCAATCGCTTGGCCGGAGGCTGGACTGCTATTGGCACCGTCCGATAACGTGAAGATTGGCACAACCTTCGTGAGATCGGTGCCCTGGACGAGTCTTACCAGTATCTTAAAAGCATCACCGTCCTGATAGATAGTTGCATTACCATACTGCCCGGTTTCCAACTTAAAATCTTTAATCATCCGTCCTGGACTAGCGGGAAGATCGTGTTGCTTTTCACACCCAAAGAAGAGGACAAAAAGCATAAAAGTTAGTAATTTTTTCATATAATTTAAAATTGATTAATCATCCCACACATCGTATAAATTATTTTATGCACTTGTCATGCTATGATGTAAAAAATAGATTTTATATATATGTGTGTTTATAATTTTAAATGGTTAAGCATTCCTCCGATGCTACTCAAATGACATGATAGCGCATCCCCGTCTTACTTCTCACAAATTTATAAACCAATACGCCTACCTGTATGTACAGGTAGGCGTATTGGTAAATGTTTGGCAAGCAAAAAAAATATAAATAGCTATAACAAAACTACTTAAGAAAATTCAAATTGTTCGTTTGGTAAATCGGATAGAATTTATCCTTGTGTAAAACTTCCTATTTTCTTTACCTTTTCTTCAAAACTATCACCATCCATAAGTGCTTTCCCCTTTACTTTACTCTTATAGTTATAAATAGTTTGCATAGAATAACGAAGAAAAGTCGCTATTTGATTTACGTCTGTTATCCCCAAACGTATAAGTGCAAAAATACGAAGTTCAGTATTCAACTGATTTCTCTTTAGATCATAACGCTCGTCCTCTTTCAGGAGACTATTAAATTCCTCTACAAAATTAGGATAAACCTCAAAAAATGTTTTATCAAAATCATAATATAAAGCTTCGGTATCACGTTCGAAAACAAGATTTGATGAACTTAATTTTTGTAAATCTTCTATTTGTCCTGCCTTTATTTTTCGATGAACATATTTTCTATACTCTTCCAATTTATCTAAATAAACCGCACACTGATTAATATAATATCCTATATAGCGCTCTCGTATAAGATTAGCCTCATCCAGTCTTTGATTGACAGATACAAGTTGATTATTAATACTTTTCAGATTTTTTCTGGCTTTAGACACAATTCTCACCTGTTTATACAAGAAATAAAGTGTAACGATCAAAACGACAACAAAAACACTAATTGTAAGTGCATACAATCGTAGATTCTTCTTTTGTTGCTCAATTTTAGCCAAATAAGTTGCTTCTATAATAGGATGAACCTTGGCAATAACTGCATTTCTAAAACGCGAATTATAAAAATTAGCATCCTCCAAAGACGCTTGTATGTAATTAAACGCCCGATCTACATCTCCCTTGTTGTACTGACAAATAGCTAAAGCTAATAAAGATTCATTTTCCTTCACCGCCAATTGTACATCTGTTATAGCGGCTAAGAGCAGGTATTTTTCTTCCAGTTCTACATTCCCCAGTTCTTTAAATACCATAGCCAGCCCCATAGCAGACATAGCGTATCCATGCGTATTAGGTGCGACTTTTGTAAACAGTTTCAGCTGTATCTCTGCTGACTCTTGGTACGCTTCTTCTGCTTTCAACTTGAAAGACTTTTCTTTAAGGTACATGTCACTACCTTGGCCTAACAAGTTCATCAGCGAATCTCTGTAACGTTTATTCTCCGAAAGGTACAATTTTTCATAGGTACGGTTATCCATGTACTTTATCAGGTTTTCGTTGTAGCGGATATAGCCCCAACAATAGGATACCTTTAGATAAGATGGCAGTTTCTGATAGTCAATAGATTCCAGAACCTCTCGTGCAGGAGAAAATAAACCGGACAATGATAATACAAATGCCTGTTTTAGTCTACTATTCTGGAGATATTCTTCATTTCCTAAAGCTTGTGCGACCGAAATGTTCCGATCCACATAAGCTAAGGCGGAATCACATTTAAAAGACTGGTATTCCGATATAATTTCATCATTAAGGTGAAACCGGTCTTCTAAAGCAATTGTGTTATGAAGTTTCTTTTTGATGCCTTCGATATACGTTTCTTTTTTTGTGGTGTATTCCCGACGATTAATAATCATCTTATCCAAGAGACCTAATAGTGAGTCAACCTCACTCATACTGTAAATGTTTGCTATAGAAAATAAGAAGAAAAATACGGTTAGTAATGTCTTTTTCACATCTAAATATGTAATAATAACTAAAGGCCACTTTATTGAAAGGCGGCACAATATAAGTTAAATGCGCAGACAAACCAAATATTGTGGTCATATTCCAATGAGCATCGTCCGCCCTATATCTGTATTTTTCTGTAAAAAAAGAAATTACCAGTCCTATTTATAAACTGCTTCAAAAAAATATAAATTCACAAATTATCCACATGTTATAATAGCATAATAATGCCAACTGATTCAAACACAGAGCCGAGGAAAAACAAGTCAAAATTTAGTCAGTTTTGCCACATATTACCTATACAATTTTTATGGAAAATTTGTGTAAATTTTAGTCGGAAAAATTGATTTTAAAGTTATCAACATTCTGATCAACAGTTATAGATCAACGTTTTACACAGAAAAACAAGCGTAGAACGTGGTTTATTCTCTCCGTTTGTCTAGCATGTGGAAAAGTATCACTACCGCCCAGAATTAAAATGTTGGATATTTGTTATGCTTGAGATGCAGACCCGCCTCAAGTCTCGTGTTTTAACTTCTTGGAGATGGCTAACATCTCCGCAAATTTAAACTTACAACAACATGGCAAGAATCATTAAATTCGAAAAAAATGACTGTGCGCCATGCGCACAAGTGTCCGCCTTCTTAGACAACAGAGGGATCACATACGAAACTATCAACCCGTTCGACCAACCTGATTTAGCTGCTAAGTTTAAAATCAGAACGGTTCCTACGGTACTTGTACTCAACAACGAAGAAGTACAGCAACGCATCATCGGTTTTAAACCCGAGGAATTAGCGTCTATAGCCCTTTAATTGTTTCACCCTTAACGGAGCGAGATATGGTTCATCTATATTACGATTCAAAAACAGGAAATGTCCAACGCTTTATCAACAAAGTTATCCAAATTACGGGATGGCATGCACATAAGATTGAAGATGGGCTGGAAATCCAAGCATCCGGACATTTAATCACTTATACGACGAAGATAGGCTGTATGCCGGAGAAAACGAAGCTGTTTATGGATAACCACGCCGAAAAGATTTATTCTGTAACCTCTAGCGGTAACAGAAACTGGGGCAGAAACTTTGGGTTAGCGGCCGACAAAGTATCAGAAGATTACGATATTCCGCTCGCCATGAAATTCGAGCTTTCTGGCACCATGGAAGATATCAATCAATTTATTGAAATTATAAAACACCAATACAATGATAGCAAACGAGGTAGCAAAAAATTGGATATTGCTTAATAACGAAATCATGATTAAGCATGATGAGGAGTACAGCTTGCATAAAGACAAAGAAGCTGTACGTGCCTATTTCTTGGAACACGTGAACAAGAACACGGTTTTCTTTTACACGTTAAAAGAAAAGATCGATTACCTAATCGAGCATAATTACTATATCAATTTCTACGAATGGTTCACCTTCGAAGAAATGGAGCAAGTGTATAACTACGTTCATGCCAAGAAATTCCGTTTCCAATCGTTTATGGCTGCATTTAAATTCTTCCAGAGCTACGCGTTACGTGATGACTCTGGAGAAAAATTCTTGGAGCGCTATGAAGACCGCGTGGTGGCGGTATCGCTGTTCCTCGCTCGAGAAGAAGGTATACAAAAAGCTATCGAGTATGCCGAAATCATGATCAATCAAGAATATCAGCCTGCTACCCCGACATTCTTGAACGCCGGAAAAAAGCGCTCCGGTGAATTGGTATCTTGTTTCTTAGATGAGATTGGTGACAACTTGAACGGCATCGGTTATGCCGTCGATTCCGCCATGAAACTATCTTCTATCGGTGGAGGTGTTTCTTTTAACATTTCCAAGATCCGGGCGCGCGGAGAAGCTATCAAGGGCGTAGATGGTCGTGCTGGGGGTGTCCTTCCTATTATGAAAATCATGGAAGATACATTCTCCTATGCCAACCAACTGGGTCAACGTCCAGGTGCTGGAGCGGTATACCTCAACATCTTCCATGCCGATATCGAAGAATTCCTTGATTGTAAAAAAATCAATGTCGACGAGAAAGTGCGTATCAAATCCCTTTCTATCGGTATCATTGTTCCGGATAAATTTATGGAGATGGCTGAAAAAGACGAACCATGCTACCTTATTTATCCACATACCGTGATGCAGGAATATGGTAAATATCTGGACGATATGGATATGGATAAAATGTATGATGAATTGATTACCAATCCAAACGTCAAAAAGAAAAAAGTCAACGCACGCCACTTATTAGTACGTATCGCGCAAATTCAAAAAGAGTCAGGGTATCCTTATATCTTCTTCAAAGAAAACGCAAATAGAGCGCATGCTTTAAATGGTGTCGGCCAAGTGAAATTCTCTAACTTGTGTACCGAAATTATGCAGGTTTCTGAAGTTTCGGATATTGAGATCTATGGTAAGGATGACACTATTCGCTATGGTATATCCTGTAACCTCGGATCGCTCAATATCGCGACCGTGATGGACAACAAGCGTATTAAAGAAGCTGTGAAGACCGCAACCCGTGCATTAACGGTCGTAACCGACGTAACCGACATCGAAATGGTACCTTCTATCGCTAAAGCCAACAGAGAATTACATTCTGTAGGACTGGGTGCCATGAACCTCCACGGCTATCTGGCAAAAAGCTTTATTATGTATGAATCCACCGAAGCTTTAGATTTTGCCAATACGTTCTTCATGATGATGAATTACTATTCGTTGGAAGCGTCGATGGAAATTGCAAAAGAGCGTGGTAAGACATTTGTAGGCTTTGAGAAATCAGCTTACGCAGACGGCACCTATTTCGATAAATATACGTCGCAAGATTATATCCCAACCACCGACAAGGTTAAAGAATTGTTTGACGGCGTTCACGTACCAACAACACAAGATTGGGAAAACCTGAAAGCGCAGGTACAAGAACATGGTATTTACCATGCATACCGTATGGCTATCGCTCCAAATCAATCCACTTCCTATATCATGAATGCAACCGCATCGGTTATGCCGGTCGTGGATATTATCGAGGTGCGGGAATATGGTGACAGTACAACCTATTATCCGATGCCTTATTTGACAAACGACAACTATTTCTATTTCAAGTCAGCATACGACATGGATCAGTTTAAGGTATTAAAGTTGATCTCGGTTATTCAGCGTCACATCGATCAAGGGGTATCCACGATTCTCCATACCAACTCGAAAGACACAACAAGAGACTTAGCAAAATACTACATCTATGGACATAAACTTGGTTTGAAATCGCTGTATTATACTCGTACACGTAAATCAACCGTAGAAGAGTGTATTTCCTGCTCCGCGTAATCAGGTGATTCGTTACGCGTGATTCGAACCCGAAGGGCTCATCGAAGATAATTAAGGTATAACTGAAGACTATTAAAAATGAAACAATATAAAGCGGTAAACTGGAACACCCCTGAAAACGACTATGTGTTGATGTTTTGGGAACAGAATATCAAACAATTCTGGATTGATACGGAATATATCCCTTCCAAAGACATCGACAGCTGGAAAGGACTGAGCTGGGATATGAAAGAGTGTTATAAGAAGGCATTAGGCGGACTAACGTTATTAGATACGCTGCAAAGCCATACGGGTATGCCCAAAATCATCGATCATATAGACTCTTTGCAGAATAAAGCCGTATTGTCGTATATGTGTATGATGGAAGCCATACATGCAAAATCATATTCTACTATTTTCACAACCGTATCAACGACAAATGAAATCAACGATGTATTTGGTTGGGTGAAGGAGAACAAGTTCCTGCAATACAAAGCTGCAACTATCGATAAATATTACCGGGCTATCGACAAAGAAAAAGTGTCGGATGAAGAGCTCTTTATGGCGCTTGGGGCGTCGGTGTTATTAGAATCTTTCTTATTTTATTCTGGATTCTTCTTGCCTCTTTGGTTATGTGGCCAAGGACAAATGGTCGCTTCTGCAGATATCATCAAAAAAATCGTTGCAGACGAATCTATCCATGGCGTATTTGTCGGTCTAATTGCACAGGAAGTATTTGCGAAGCTTCCAAACAAAGAAGAAGTAAAAGCACGTTTCTTGAACTTGTTGAATGAGCTTTATGAAAACGAGATTAAGTATACCGAAGAATTGTACACCGTCGTGGGCTTAACTGCAGAAGTGAAAGAATACGTACGCTACAACGGAAATAAAGCGTTAATGAACCTTGGCTTTGATCCTATTTTTGAAGTTAAACAAGTGAACCCAATTGTGTTGAATGGGTTAAATACAGAAACCACACAACACGATTTCTTTTCGAAGAAATCCACAAACTACGAAAAAGCCATGGAAATTGTACATCTAAAAGATGACGATTTCAAAATGGATGTTACTGTAGAAGTATAAAAGTTTAACAAACCGTATCTATTTAAACAAGCCTTTTTCGATATAGAGAAAGGCTTGTTTTGTCTCCTAACCATTCCTTTGGTCGGGCACCAATGGGCATGATGTTGTCGCCAACACTATCTTACGAAATACATTTAAAATTCGGTTTGGTTCGTGAATGCAACGCATTTTCTCTAAGTTTGTTATCCGAACAATAATGACTGGTAACACATATGAAAATAATCGCAGTAGGCAGAAATTATATCGATCACGCTAAAGAGTTAAATAATCCTGTTCCCGATAAGCCGGTTATCTTTATGAAACCAGATACCGCATTATTAAAGGACAATAAAGATTTTTACTACCCTGAGTTTTCTCAGGACGTGCACTACGAAGTCGAACTGGTGTTCCGCATCTGCAACGAGGGGAAGCACGTGTCTCCTAAGTTTGCACACAAATATATTGATGCTATAGGTTTAGGCATTGACTTCACTGCCCGTGATATCCAATCTATCCATAAAGAAAAAGGGTTACCATGGGAGTTGGCAAAATCATTTGACCATTCTGCTGTTATCAGTCCGCTTTTTCCAAAAGAAGAATTCCCTGATCTAAAGAACATAGCTTTCTCTTTAAAGAAAAATAATGAAACCGTACAATCTGGAAATACAAAAGATATGATTTTCGATATCGATAGCTTGATTGTCTTCATTTCAAAATATATTACATTACGCAAAGGAGACCTTATCTATACCGGAACACCCATAGGTGTGGGTTCCATCGCCGTAGGCGACAAATTTGAAGGTTTTATACAGGATAACCCTGTTTTCAATTGCCAGATAAAGTAGAGATTCCGATGATGAAAAAGTACAGATTATTATATATATGCCTAGGACTTGTCATAGGCAACATTCAAGTACAGGCACAACATAAAGACATCATTACCTCCCGCGAATATCCGCAGGGATATTTTCGCAACCCGCTTAATATAACTATGGATGCTTCCGGCACGTTCGGTGAACTTCGCTCCACACATTTCCATGCTGGCGACGACTACCGCACACAGCAACGCGTGGGCTTGCCTCTACACGCAGCAGCAGAAGGTCATGTATCCCGTGTGCGTGTACAGATTGGCGGCGGCGGAAACTCCGTTTATATTGACCATCCGAACGGATACACAACAGTTTATTTGCACATGGATAAGTTCAACGATGCACTCACGAACATTGTAAGAGCTGAGCAGTACAAACAGCAACGATTTGATGTGGATATCAACGTAGAACCCGGAGCCGTGAAACTGACGAAAGGACAGCATATCGGCAATGCTGGTAATACCGGTGCATCGGGTGGCCCACACTTGCATTTTGAAATCCGTGATACCAAGACACAGCGCCCGCTTAACCCACAATTGTTCGGATTACGTTTCAACGATCGTTTTCTCCCTACGATCAACAATATCATGGTTTACGACCTAAGCGATGATCTGTTTAATGAACATACACCGCGACAGGCTATGCAGGTAAAAGCTGTCGGAAATGGTGTATATACATTAGCACAAAATACGCCTATTAAAGTAAGCGGAAAATTCGGATTGGGTATCAACAGCATAGATCGACATCGGTCGGGAGGTTTTCAGAACGGTGTTTATTCGATTGAGCTCTTCATTGATGGAAAAGCAGTTTCCACTGTTGTCTTCGAAGAATTGGATTTCAACACTTCCCGTGGTATACATGCTTATATTGACTATCCTTATTGGCGCAAAACAAAAGCGAAAGTTCAAAAAAGTTTCAAAGACCCGGGTAACCCTATCGAAATATTTAAAGTCTTACAAAACGAGGGTGTCCTATCACTACCTGATAATCAAATATACGATGCGAAATATGTTGTAAAGGATGTCGCAGGGAATTGCAGTGAACTGAACTTTAAGATACAAAATGGCACTCCTGCATCCAACACGCAGAAAAAGAGATTCGGTGTTCAATTGTTTAAATACGATGCCGAGAACACCTTTGAAAATGACCATATACAACTGAACATACCGAAAGGTGTCCTGTACGGGGATGTGGATTTTACCTATAGTACTTCCGCACAACCGACAGGTGGTTATTCCCCCACCCACCATATCCACAACAACCTCATACCGTTATTTAGCACGTACAATCTGCGTATCAAACCGACAAATTTACCTGCCCACCTCGAAAGCAAGGCACTTCTAGCCTCGGTAGAAAACGGTTCAGAAGGTGGTAAGTTTGAAGATGGTTGGGTTAGCGTCAATACACGCAACTTCGGACGTTTTTACGTTGCCGTAGACACGGTAGCACCTACCATCACACCGCGCAACTTGAGCAATGGAAAAAATGTAAGTGCGCAGGCGAAAATCGACTTTACGATTCAAGACAATTTCTCCGGCATACAGTCTTTTAACGGTTATATCGACGGTAAATGGGTGCTGATGGAATACGACCCGAAAAACCGACATTTGTGGCATAAGTTCGATCCTGCTCTTCCTAAAGGACAACATACTTTTAAATTGATGGTAATCGATTGGAAAGGCAATGAAAAAGTATACGAAGCGAAATTTGTGAAATAGTAATGAGTGATCTAACTTTCTAACAATTTTTAAACAAAACAAACGATGAAAGAACTAGAAATAGGCGATAAAGCCCCAGCAATCGAAGCAAAAAATCAATCCGGAGAGACCATTAAATTGTCCGATTTCAAAGGCAAGAAGGTTATCCTTTATTTCTATCCCAAAGATAATACGCCCGGATGTACCACCGAAGCCTGCAATTTCAGAGATAATTATCAATCCTTGGTTAAGGATGGCTTTGAAGTAATCGGCGTGAGTATTGACAACGAGCAATCACACCAAAAGTTTATTAGCAAATTTGATCTGCCCTTTAATCTACTGGCTGATGAGGATCAAAAAATCGTAAACGACTACGGTGTATGGGTAGAGAAAAATATGTATGGCCGCAAATATATGGGTACGGCACGCACCACATTTGTAATAGACGAGGATGGGATTATCCAACATATCATTAAGAAAGTGGATAATAAAAATGCGTCACAACAGATTCGCGATTTAGCCGGTAAGCGTTAAGCTCTTATTTCTTTGTCCTTTATCTTTAATCTTTGTTCTTTTATCTATATTTGCCCTTATGAGCAAGCAAACAGACGATTTTTTCAAAAATATCATATCACATGCGAAGGAATATGGATTTGTGTTTCCTTCTAGCGAGATTTACGACGGCCTAAGTGCGGTGTACGATTATGGTCAAATGGGTTCAGAGCTAAAGAACAACCTCAAGACTTATTGGTGGAAATCGATGGTACAGTTGCATGAAAATATTGTCGGTATAGACGCCGCTATCTTCATGCACCCTACCACTTGGAAAGCATCCGGTCACGTCGATGGGTTCAACGATCCCATGATAGACAACAAAGATTCCAAAAAACGCTACCGTGCCGACCAGTTGATTGAGGATAAGATAGATCGTTACGAAAAAGACGGAAAGACGGAGAAAGCCGCACAACTTCAAAAAGACCTTGATGATGCTATTACGGCTGATGATTTAGTGCGTTTGAAAGCAATCATTGAAGAACATAATATTGTGTGTCCGATTTCGGGCACCAAAAACTGGACAGACGTGCGTCAGTTCAACCTGATGTTTGCTACGCAAATGGGAGCCATGGCGGAAGAAGCAGAAAAGGTATATCTCCGTCCGGAGACGGCTCAGGGTATTTTTGTGAACTTCTTAAACGTACAGAAGACCGGACGCATGAAGATTCCATTCGGAATAGCACAAATCGGTAAGGCTTTTCGAAACGAGGTTATTGCCCGTCAGTTTATCATGCGTATGCGGGAGTTTGAACAGATGGAGTTGCAATTCTTCATCCGCCCCGGCACAGAGATGGAATGGTACGAAAAATGGAAAGCAACTCGCTTGAAATGGCATTTAGCTTTAGGGGCAGATGCGACAAAATATCGTTATCACGACCATGTGAAACCAGCACATTATGCTAACGCAGCCGTAGATATCGAATACCAATTTCCGTTTGGCTTCAAAGAAGTTGAAGGGATACACTCCCGTACAGACTTTGACCTAAAGCAGCATCAAGAGTATTCTAAAAAGAAAATGCAGTACTTTGATCCGGAAATTAATCAGAATTACGTTCCCTATGTGGTAGAAACTTCCATCGGTTTGGATCGTTTATTTTTAACCGTATTGGCTAACTGTCTTGTAGAAGAAGATTTGTCGACGGAAGAAAAGAAAGATTCGCGTATTGTATTGAAATTCCACCCCGCTATCGCCCCTGTAAAAGCTGCTGTACTACCGCTCACTAAAAAGGACGGATTACCGGACAAAGCAAGGGAGATTATGACCAAATTGAAATTGGACTTCAACATTCAGTATGACGAAAAAGATGCTATCGGGAAACGCTACCGTCGCCAAGATGCCATCGGCACGCCTTTCTGTATCACGGTGGATTACCAAACATTAGAAGATAATACCGTGACTATACGTCACCGCGACAGTATGGCGCAAGAACGTGTTCCGGCCGCTGATCTTCGCAACATTATCGGAGAACTTGTTAGTTGGAACAATCTATTAGAGCAGCTAGTATAAAAAAATAATAAGGAGATGAAAATTGTAGTTTTAGATGGTTACGCCATGAATCCGGGAGATTTAACTTGGAATGGGCTACAAGCGCTGGGAGACGTGATGATTTACGAACGCTCCTCCGAAAAAGAAATTATTGAGCGGACAAAAGGAGCCGAAATTGTGCTTACCAACAAGGTTTCTCTTCCAGCGCACATCATAGAAGCTCTTCCTGCATTAAAGTACATTGGCGTCATGGCCACCGGCTACAATATGATCGATATGGATTGTGCTAATAAGCAGGGTATTGTCGTTACTAATGTCCCCGGTTATAGTACACCATCAGTCGTCCAACTGACTTTTTCCCTTCTCCTAGAACTATGTTACCACACGCAACGCCATAGTGACGCCGTGATGAAAGGTAAATGGACAGCCAGTCCTGATTTTTGTTTCTGGGACTATCCCCTAACCGAATTATCTGGAAAGACACTTGGCATAATAGGATTTGGGAGTATTGGACAAAAAGTAGCCGATGTAGGTGCGGCTTTTGGTATGTCAATTTTAGCGTATAGTCGTACAAAAACCGACCAATCCCACCGTAAGAACTTCCGGTGGGCTGCAGAGCAAGAAGAACTATTAGCACAAGCAGATATCGTCAGCTTACATTGTCCGTTGACTCCCCAAACTGAAAATCTTATCAACGCTGAATCTCTTTCTATCATGAAGCCTTCTGCTGTTATCATCAACACCTCCAGAGGAGGCTTAATAGATGCACAAGCACTTGCAGATGCGCTAAACGAGGGACGTATTAGTGGTGCCGGTATAGATGTGTTGCCCGTCGAACCGCCTCCCATTGATAACCCGCTTTTTAACGCCAAAAATTGTTTAGTTACCCCACACATAGCTTGGGCAACGAAAGAGTCCAGACTTCGACTCATGGATGTTGTTATCGGCAACATCAAGTCCTTCTTAAACGGACAATCGGTTAACGTGATATCATAAAAAGAGACGCGATTTTTATCGCGTCTCCATATCAGATTAAATTACAACTTGGTTATTATAAAAAATCAGTTATTTAATTAAAATCGACTTGTTTTTCGCCATCCCAATTTTCATTTAGGCGAACTACAAACTGCCCGTTTGGGGCATCTAATAATTTCCCACGAAATAGTAATTGCATATTATTGCGGATTTCACTTTCTACCTGAAATGTCCGTATCAACTCGTCGGAACCATCATACACGTCTACCTTATATTTCAGTGGAACGGGAATCGGTGTGTTTCCAATAAATTGGTTAAAAAACACCTCTCGATTAGCTTCATCGAATTGAGGAAGAAGAACAATTTCTGAGCTATCTTCTATGGGATTGTCCATCGTAGGATGGAATGGCGCATAAAAATTCACGTCGTGTTCTCTTTTTACAATCAGCTTCGCTACC
The DNA here is from genome assembly GCF_004208525.1 of Sphingobacterium corticibacterium. Lineage (GTDB taxonomy): Bacteria > Bacteroidota > Bacteroidia > Sphingobacteriales > Sphingobacteriaceae > Sphingobacterium > Sphingobacterium corticibacterium. Next base: position 1,021,429 of record NZ_SGIT01000002.1, read on the forward strand.
TCCGACAAATCCCCCACATCGGTAAATTCAAACCGAATCTCACTATAGTAGCGGTTCAGTTCAATATCCTTTTGCATATCCCCCTGCACAGAAAACGTGTCCAAAACACCAAATATCTCTGCTTTACTATTCGAAAAAGTATTGGCGATAAAGTACGTTAATGCGTCGCCGGTTTCTGGAATATTTAACTCCGCATTAGATACATTCGCTACAAAAGAAGCAATATAATCCCCAGCCGGAAGCGTTAGCGCAAAATCAGACAGTGCCCCTTCGCGAAAATGATCTGCGCCAGATAGCATCAGATTTTTCGTTGTGGCATCAAAAACATGGTAGTGCACCCGACGCACATTGGCATCCGCGACTTTCTCAGCAATTCCCGACACGCGGAAATTATCAATGCGCATAGTGCCGGTCGTTCCATTATAATCGCCTGCACTTCCTCTATTTCCCGCTTTTGGCATCAATTTAATATATAAATCTCTCGAAAAATCCAGTAATTGATCCTCTAGCGCAAAACTAAACGTATTTTTTGCCTGTGGGGTATTCGTGTTTGAAAATTGGTTATTTTCTTCGATTACCGTATAATTTTCCCCATCTTGGGAAAAAGAGAGCGAAAAGCTTTTTGGCCCTGTGCCCGAAGAACTCACGTCAAAAGCTAATTCCTGCAATGCCGATACATTCGTCAATGGCATTTTGAAAATCAACTCGTTCAAGCCTTTTATAGATAATGCCCTGCCTGCAATATAATCTTCATATAACCAGCCGATTCCATATTCATCGGGCGTTTGTCCTTGGTTATACGTAATACTCCAGTGTGTACTCGGATAAATATCCGGCATTAAGGTTTCCGCGTTAAAAGACCAATAGTAAATATGGCCTTCATACATATCTTGTGTAGCGGTGTTTGCGGCAGAATAGCTTTTGCCTCTTGTTGCTTTTTTTGCTCCCAAAGTGGAAGCATGTTGTTCAAATTCCTGGAATCTGAATCCAATGGTATAGCCTTCTTGAGCATCATTTGGTTCCTCCACATTTTTCTTGCAGGAAACCATGTTAAGCGTGATAAACAAGATGGAAAAGCTACACCAAACCGAATGGATTGGTTTTCTCATCATAGTTCAGTTATCAAGTTATAATTTAATTGATATCCAAATATAACAACCGAGTATGAAAAACCCTAATTTTTCATAAAGAAAAAGTACTTCACAAAAAATAATATAAAAATCTGTATCTTTAGTACGCTTAAAAATTAGAAATCATGGCTAAAATTACATTCAAAGGAACAGCAGTACATACGCAAGGTGATATACCCGCAGTTGGATCTCCTGCTCCTGACTTCAATTTGACCGCAGGCGATTTATCAGAGAAAAGTCTGGGTGACTTTAAAGGAAAAAAAGTGGTCTTAAATATCTTTCCGAGCATAGACACCGGCACCTGCGCTGCGTCTGTTCGTAAATTTAACGAAAAAGCCTCTGGATTGGAAAACACCGTTGTGTTATGTATTTCACGAGACCTTCCTTTTGCACAAGGACGCTTCTGTGCCGCAGAAAACTTAGAAAATGTTATTACCCTTTCGGAATATAAAGACAGTAATTTTTCGGATGCTTACCAGGTAAAGTTTGTAGACGGCCCATTGACTGGACTATTGAGCCGTTCGGTAGTCGTTATTGATGAAGAGGGTAAAGTTTCTTATACCGAGCAAGTTGCAGAAACAACGGAAGAACCGGATTATGACAAAGCTCTGGCAGCCTTATAATATTTCGGAAAAAAGATAACGAATAAAAAGAGCAAAGATTATGTATACCAACTATCTTTGCTCTTTTTTTATCCTTTGGAAGCTTCCAATGCTTGCAAAATATCTCCTATAATATCTTCTTTGTCTTCCAAGCCTACAGATATACGTACGGTACCAGGCATAATGCCTAAGTTTAGTCTTTCCTCTTCTGTAAGTTTAGCGTGTGTCGTCGAAGCCGGATGTGTAGCAATAGAACGCACATCACCCAAGTTTGACGTGTAAAGAATCATTTCCAGCTTGTCTAAAAAGCGGAAGGCCCTTTCCCTCCCCCCTTTAACCTCAAAAGTGACGATACCACCCCCGGCTTTCATCTGTTTCTTAGCCAAGTTATACTGTGGATGAGAAGGTAGGAATGGATATTTTACCTGTAAAATTTCCGGACGCTTTTCTAATGTTTCAGCCAAAGCCAAAGCGTTGCTGCAATGTCTGTCCATCCGAAGGGCAAGCGTATCCAAGCTCTTCGATAGCGTCCAGGCATTAAATGCAGACATGGCAGGTCCAGTATGACGAATAAAAAACATCAATTCATCAATTAAATCTTGTTTTCCGACAATAACCCCCCCCAACACTCTACCCTGGCCATCCATATATTTCGTCGCCGAATGCAACGAAAGATCAAAACCATATGCTAATGGCCTTTGCAAATAGGGTGTTGCAAAACAATTGTCAATGATAAAGATAATCTGTGGATATCTCTTCTTTAAACTACCTAAAAATTCCAAATCCGCAAGCTCTAACCCTGGATTAGAAGGCGATTCTAAGAAAACAATTTTTGTATTAGGCTGTATAGCTTTCTCCCAAGCATCATTGTCTACCGCATTCACATAGCTGGTCGTGATTCCCCAGCGAGGAAACAGTTCTGTAAACAATTGGTGGGTAGAACCAAAGATAGCACCAGCAGAAACAATATGATCGCCACTTCGTACAAAACCTGCAAAAGAAGCAAAAACGGCTGCCATTCCTGATGAAAAGGCTAAACCATCTTCTGCTCCTTCCATGATACATACCTTATTTATAAATTCGGTGGTATTCGGATTGGAGTAACGGGAATATATCGTACCTTCTTCTTCGCCTGCAAAAACAGCACGACCTTGTTCTGCACTATCAAAAATAAAACTTGATGTTAGATATAGTGGAACAGAATGCTCACGGGTTGCAGATCGAGGTGCTTGTTCTCGTATGATTTTAGATTGATCTTTGTCCATAACGAAGCAAAGTTAAAATTTTTTCCAAATTTCACATATATAAAATATTATGCTGGCATATAGTTTGCTATCTTTTGTTTAGGAGTTTATAAGCCTATTCATACATTTTAGCTAAAACGAACAATTTATGCAGATAAAAAGACTCATATTAGGATTATTACTTGCCAGTCCTGCGGCTGTATGGGCACAGGGATCGCAGGTAAACACGCAAAGCCAAAAAGCTGTTGGTATGGCTGGTGCCGGATCAGCATTATTCGTAGACGAGACTTCCATTTTCTATAATCCTGGCGCCGTTGCTAAAATGGATCACAATGCCATATCTGTCGGCGCAAGTGCCGTTATGTATCGCGCTGCCTTTCGGGAATTTAATAGCAATGATGTGCACCACACCAAGTTTAAGATCTCCCCACCATTCTCCGCTTTTGCAACATTTGGTCCTCAGAACTCGTGGTGGAAAGCCGGTTTAGGCGTCTATACACCCTTTGGAGGTTCTGTAGACTGGGGCGATCAATGGCCCGGTAGATATGAATTGAATCATTTACAAATGCGGGCTATCTATATCCAACCGACATTGAGCTTCAAACTAACGGAAAACTTCGGTATCGGTGGGGGCTTTGTATACAACGTAGGTTTGGTCGATCTTTCGCGCTCTATCCCCATCGCATCTGCCGATGGCACATCGGGAAGAGCTGAGCTGTCAGGCGTAGGCACCGGAATGGGCTTTAATGTGGGGGTACATTATCATTTAGAGGATGATTTCGCGATTTCGCTGAGTTATCGTTCGCAAGTCATTACTAAACTTAAAGATGGCGATGCGCAATTTACTGTACCTCCAGCATTAGCAACCTCCTTTCCAAATACCACATTCGATGCAGAACTTCCATTGCCGAGCTCCTTTAATGTAGGTGTAACATTCCCTGCAGGCGAACGGGTGGATATTGCTGCAGACGCGACGTTCATCGGTTATAGTGTATACCAAGAACTCGTTTTCGACTATAAAGATAACACGCCTGCCCTCGAAGACACTAAACAAATTAAAAATTATGAAAACGCATTTTCGGTAAAAACCGGTCTCAATGTCGAAGCATCGGAAAAGCTGGATCTGCGTGCAGGTGTCGGTTATGTATATACCCCGGTGCGAGGCCCTTATGTATCCCCAGAAACACCAGACAATAACCGTATAATGGGATCTGTAGGATTTACGTACGATATTAACGACCGTTGGGATCTTACGGGTGCATATGTTTTCCAACATCTGCTGGAGCGAACAGTAACAAGTGCCAACACCGGACTTTCTGGTACATACAAAACAAATATTCATGCCCCAGGCATTTCGTTAACTTATAAATGGTAGTGATGAAAAAAGTATTTAAAAATATAGCATTATACATTGGTATCCTGTCCACTATTCTCGCCTCTTCCTGCAAACCGGAAATCGAAGGCTTACAGACGACAGCTGGACAAGCAGATTTTTCTAAATATATTGCTGTTGGAAATTCATTGACCGCAGGTTTTGCCGATGGTGGGTTATACCTAGAGGGACAAAAGGTAGCATTCCCTAATTTAATTGCAGAACAATTGCAACAAGTGGGGAATACTAATTTTAGAAGTCCGTTTTTTTCGGAGACTGAACGTAACGGATCAGGTTATATACAGCTCCAAGCTTTAGTAGAAGGACAGCCCATCATGGAGAACGTCACGGATAATTTAGCGTATCGTGCAGCGGGAAAACTAAGCAAATACACCGAAGATATCGAAAACCTCGGTGTTCCGGGTATGCGATTAGACCTTTCAACCCAAGATTGGTTTGGTGCCTTGAATATGTATTTTGAGCGGCTATTACCAGATTCCGATGTTGGCGCGAAAACGTACATGCAATTTGCCACCGAAAAAAACCATACATTTTTCAGTTTTTGGTTAGGAAACAACGATGTTTTAGGGTATGCTATGAATGGTGCTGTAACCAATCCAACCGATCCAACAACGGTGTTAACAGAAACAGCCACATTTGAACAGGTCTACAGCGGTTTTATAGAGGCACTGACCACCAACGATCGCAAAGGCGTAGTGGCGACTATTCCTGATGTAACCGCTATTCCTTTTTTTACAACCGTCACGCGGGCAGCATTGATTGCAGCCGTAAAGGCAGAGAGCGGTCAGGACGTCCAAGACATCTATATTATGACAGGCAATGGTATTCCCCGTGCGGCAACAGACGATGATTTGTTTGTACTACCATTCGCATCAGCAGGATTATTGGGAAGCACATCCGTAGAGAATCCTGCACCCTATGGGTTGCACCCCTTAAATCCAGTCGAGAGCAACTATGTTTTAGATACTGACGAAGTCGCAAGTGTTCAAGCACGTGTAACCGCATTCAACCGCATCATCAAAAATATTGCTGAAGCAAAAAAATTGGCATTAGCGGATGCTCATGCCTATCTTAACCGTGTTAAAGAACCGGGAATCATGTACAACGGGGTAGCGATAAATGCTTCTTTCATTACCGGAAATGCCTTTTCACTCGATGGCGTTCATCTCACGCCAATGGGAAATGCACTCATGGCCAATCTTTTTATTGAAGCTATCAATAAACAATACGGCAGCAAGATTCCAAAAGTAGATGCATCACAATATCGAGGCGTGAAATTTCCTTAGCGAAAAATACATTAAATGGATTGGAAAGCTTATTTTTGAAGAATTTGGTAGAAACAATTTATTTCCATGAAAGTCCAATTACAACGAAAAAACGAAGCAGTTCATTTTGAAGGTTCTAGCGAGCTTTCTGACATAAAAATTCACATCGACGGTGCTGAAAGTATCGGGGGTGAAGGAAAAGGCGTACGACCAATGGAGTTGGTATTGATGGCCTTAGGATCTTGTAGTGTGTTTGATTTATCCAACATCCTGAATAAGCAACGTCAGGTTATAGAAGATATCCGAGTCGAAGTGGAAGGAAAACGTCGGGAAGAAGTTCCGAATATTTTCACCCACATTCACATTACTTTTCTATTAAAGGGACAGCTTGACGAAGCGAAAGTACATAAAGCAGCAGAATTGGCTGTAAAGAAATATTGCTCCGTCCATGATATGCTTTCTGCTGGAGGAGTGGAGATTACGTACAGTTTGAAATTTTTTAAATAAAAAATGAGGAGGGAATAATCGGTTTTTCCTCCTCATTTTTATCTTACGTTACAAACGACTAGTTCCAGAACCAATTCCATGCTTTTTCGAGTAGGACAGCTCCACTAGCGATACCAGCTCCTGGACCTGCGCCAACACCACCAACCAATGCTCCAACAGCTGCACCGGCTGCATCAGCACCTACGACGTCACAGGTATGACAAATTTTTGCAGCATCTGCTTCTTGAAAAGCTTCATAGTAGCCACTTTTACCCTGTTGAATAGCAGAAACATTGTGCCAGTAGCCGGAAGAATAGCGGGCAATGGCATGTTGGTTTAACAAGGCTTTTCGCTGTTCTTCGCTCAGCTCTTTATCAGCTAATATATTCGCTTCATTTTCTTTGACCGCGTCAATAAATTTTAACGTACGCTCGGTAGAGGTGGCGCCATTGCCTTCTTCCAACAAGCCCACCGGAAGGAGATGCGGAAAAGTAGGCGACGGTGTCAAAACAAAACATAGTGCAGGAAACCAACGGCATAACTGGGGAGGGAATGACCAGTGGCGCTCACCCTCATTCATCTCAGCGTATATGTCGAACAATTGCTGATAGCCGGCAATTTGTTCCTCCCCAAACTCCATTTTCTGAGCGGCATAGAAGTCGGTGTAAATCACTAACATCTTCTCCCGGTTCATTTCCTTTCTGCCGTCTGCCTTGGCAATAAAATAGTCAAGGAAAGCATTGTGCAATTCCCCTTCTTTGTCGTACGGATTTTTGGAATTTTGCATTTGTGCGTTTGAGATTTCTCTTTCTTGTTGTTCAACAGGCATTTCGTCTGTTTTATCACATGAGGTGAACATGAAGAGCGCGATTAAGGCGATTGCGATTGTGTTAAGTAAATTTTTCATCATTTTTATTTCTAAAGTTCTCCTACTCGTTTTAGGCTTTTCGGAATCCGCCTTTTTTGTGCTTTGTAGATAAATCACGGGCTTTTCCGAAATGTTACCCCTCCTTCAGAAAAAAAATGAATATTTTTCTGGAGTTAAGCAAAAAATGCGTTTTGGCTACCCTTTGGAGCCCAAGAAACAATAAGAAATAATATTTTTTAATGATTAGGTCACTTCTCTTTACGCCATATCCGTTCTGCCCATCGGCCTACAAACCAAAATGATCCCGCTAATAGGAGAAAGAAAATCGTACGATTGATGTTATCCCATAAATATTCAACAAAGCGGGTATAGAGGTTAAGGATGAAAAATACGAAACCTATGTCTCGCGAAGCGTGATCTTTTGTTTTCATCCCGTATAACGCCAATCCCAACGAAAGCGCGATAGCCAGAATTCCCCAATAAAGGATATGGTATTGACGAACCTGCGTCCATGCATCCAAATCACTGTAATTCCCAAAGATAGAAAGACACCACAAAGCGATCATCGTATACAATAATCCAACGATGTAGCTTGTTGATTGAAAAGGTTTCAGTGGCTTTATTTTTTCCTGTCCCCAGACTGCAAAAGTGGTTAAAAGCAATCCAAACAGCGTAAAACGCAGCGGATAGTTCATCCCCCAAAACTTGAATCCCCAGTTGCTGTGATACGCTGTTTCTGTAGCAAACCAGATACCAAGTGCTACCAACGTAAATACCCATATCAACTTTGAATGAAGTTTGACCGATAGCGTACCATATATAACAATCGACAACAGGAAGAGAAGCGTATAATGGCTTGTCGTTCGATCTAGTACCTGACCGAGGAAACCTATACAAGCAGCTGTTGCAAAAGAACCTGCGAGCATCAGGGTTTCATTGGAAAACGTTTTCTCCGGATAACGCTTTTTATTTCGGAAACCCAAAAAATAAAAAAGCACCGCGAGCCCAGCAAAAAACAGGCAGAAAACAATATTTGGTGTTTCATAAAAGCGCTCCACAAACCGGATCAACGCATCGTCCGCAAAAAGTGAAAATACCGCAAAAATGAGGGATACTAAGGCTATCCAGAACGCGTATCGCGCTAAATGCTTCCATTCGAATCCTCGTTCGTCGATGGTTTGCTTTAACTCTTCTACTTTGTCAACTTCGAGTAAATTTGACTCCCGCCAGTGGTCAAGTGCATTTTCAACGACTTCTCGTTCCTGTTTTGTCAAATCCAATTTTTTCACGAGCTACTTTGTTTTTATACAACCAAAGTACAAATTATCAGCCAATTTTTTTGATTTGTAATTTATCTAAAGATGAGCCCTTTCGGGTTTGTACGAACTAGCACCAGCGTGGATAATCGGCTCGACAGGCTGCATTGTCTCTTCCTTAACCCCCATTGTCGCATCCAGATTTTTGACAACTGTAGAAATCCATCCTTAATACTATCCCATATGTCAAAAATCCGAAACGACGATTTTTATGGACAAGTATTTGTTTTGGTGTCCATGAACTCACTTCGTTCGGTTTTGGTTCTTTTTTGAGAGAAAAAAGAACACAAATAAACCGTACCTTTGTATTTTGCAAAATTCAGGACAATACAAGATGAGCTCCACCAAGCAGCACAATCATATAGATTTAGGTGAACAACGTGAAATTGAGGTATTTGGCGCACGCGTACACAATCTCCGAAATATCGACGTTAGTTTTCCTCGCAATGAATTAGTCGTGATTACCGGGCTAAGCGGTAGCGGTAAATCTTCTTTGGCATTCGATACGATTTACGCAGAAGGACAGCGTCGTTATATGGAAACTTTCTCGGCTTATAGCCGACAGTTTTTAGGAGGGATGGAACGCCCCGACGTCGACAAAATATCAGGGCTAAGCCCTGTGATATCCATCGAACAGAAAACGACAAACAAGAATCCACGCTCAACCGTTGGAACGATCACGGAGATATACGATTTCCTTCGATTGCTGTATGCAAGGGCAAGCGAGGCTTATTCTTACGTGACAGGCAAACTCATGCAGCGCATGTCCGAAGAGCAGATTGTAGACAGGATATTAGTTGAATTCCGTGATGAACCGATCTATATTCTAGCACCTGTTGTAAAGGGCCGTAAAGGACACTATCGCGAACTTTTTGAACAGATTCGCAAACAAGGCTACACGAAAGTTCGCGTAGATGGGGAAATCCTGGATCTTATTCCCAAAATGCAGGTAGATCGTTACAAGATCCACGATATTGAAACGGTTGTAGACCGGCTATACGCAAGCGAAGGAGATAAAAAGCGACTGTATACATCCGTTATGCAGGCTATGAAAGTAGCGAAAGGCATTATTAAGATTGCGAACAAGGACGGACGGGAACATTTTTTCAGCCGCTATCTTATGGATGCAGCGTCCGGCATCTCTTACGACGAACCGCAACCGAATATTTTTTCATTCAACTCGCCCTATGGCGCGTGTCCAAAATGTGATGGACTCGGTTATATATTCGAAATAGACAAAGACATTGTTATCCCCGATAAAAAAGGGAGTATACAAAAGGGTGCTATTCTGCCTTTAGGTGCATCGCGTGACTCTTGGACATTCCAAGTTGTAAAAGCAGTGGCCAAGAAACTGGACTTTTCGTTGACCAGCCCTATCGAAAAGCTAAGTGAGGAACAACTGGATACCCTTCTTTTTGGAGGTGAAGAGCCGCTGAGTCTCACCGTTTCTTACGGAAGTTATGGTGCGCGCGAATACAAGATACAGTTTACAGGTATCTTCGATATGTTGGAAGAAATAAACGGCAGAGGTTCAGACGATGCGCCTATCTTAGAAGATTTCCGTACGAAAGTTGTGTGCCCCACCTGCGAAGGCGCTCGTCTGAAAAAAGAGTCTTTACATTTCAAAATAGACCAAAAGAATATTCACGAGCTGGCCAGCATGGATATCACTGCACTACATGATTGGTTTGATGGTATAGAAAGCCGACTCAACGAACGCCAAAACACTATTGCTGCCGAAATTCTAAAAGAAATTCGTGCGAGGATAGGTTTCCTCTTGGATGTCGGACTAAGCTACCTTACTTTAGATCGCTCCTCCAAAACACTTTCTGGTGGTGAAGCGCAGCGTATAAGACTGGCGACACAAATAGGTTCTCAACTCGTGAATGTTTTGTATATTCTGGACGAACCGAGCATCGGCTTACATCAACGGGATAACGAACGACTGATTAATTCGCTGAAAAACTTACGTGATATTGGGAATTCGGTATTGGTGGTGGAGCATGACAAAGACATGATCCTGCAGGCTGATTACGTAATCGATATGGGACCAGAAGCAGGTATACACGGAGGAAGCGTGGTAGCTCAAGGAACACCGAAAGAGATCATGAAAGCTGATACGTTGACCGCTAGTTATCTCAACGGGCAGAAAGAAGTCGCTATCCCGACCAAACGACGTCAAGGCAATGGCAAAACATTAACGCTAAAAGGTGCGTCTGGAAACAATCTGAGGAATGTCCAAGTCGACTTTCCTTTGGGTAAATTAATTTTGGTCACAGGTGTGTCCGGCTCCGGAAAATCCAGTCTTATCACCGGTACGCTCTATCCTATTTTAAACAAACATTTTTTCCGTGCGAAAAGCATACCGCTACTCTATAAAAAGATAGAAGGACTAGAACATATAGACAAGGTTATCGAAATCAACCAAAGTCCGATAGGACGTACACCACGCTCCAACCCATCGACTTATACCGGTGTGTTCTCGGATATCCGCACCTTGTTCGTACAATTGCCGGAAGCAAAAATACGAGGCTACAAGCCTGGTCGTTTTTCTTTTAACGTTAAAGGCGGACGCTGCGAAACTTGTCAGGGGGCGGGCATGAAGATCATCGAAATGAATTTCTTACCCGATGTACAAGTTCCATGCGAAACTTGTCACGGAAAGCGTTATAATCGCGAAACACTAGAAGTTCGTTACCGCGGAAAATCTATTTCAGACGTACTGGATATGAGTATTGACGAAGCAGTGGATTTCTTTGAAAATATCCCTTCCATTTATAGAAAGATCAAAACGCTACAAGATGTAGGGTTAGGTTATATCACGTTAGGGCAATCGTCTACCACCCTTTCGGGAGGAGAAGCACAACGGGTGAAGCTGGCTACCGAATTGTCGAAAAAAGATACGGGTAATACGTTCTACATCTTAGATGAACCGACTACCGGACTACACTTTGAAGATGTCAATGTTTTATTAGGTGTCATTAACCGATTAGTAGATCGTGGAAACACCGTATTGATTATAGAGCACAATCTGGATGTCGTGAAAACTGCCGATTGGGTCATTGATATGGGGCCAGAGGGTGGAAAAGGCGGCGGGCAATTGATGTTTGCCGGATTACCGGAAGATCTCATCAAACAGAAAGGGAATGAAACAGCCAGGTTTTTGAAAACAGAAATGAAAGGATGACTTTTCTTTAAATGGTCTTTAGTATCCTAATTGCTAATGAAGCCAAATCTGATAACAAGCATGGCGGACTGGCAAAGGACGATAAGGTTTTTCGCACAGCTTTTGGAGTTTAATGAGAACTTAGAAGGGATCATCAAGGCTATTCAGAACGGCAGGGGTTAACCTCTGCCATTCTATCGCTACCACCTACCTCCTGCGCCACCGCCTCCCGATGAACCACCTCCAAAGCTACCACCTCCACCACCGGAGGAGCCGCCACTAAAACTTCCACCACCAGAACTACCACTACCGCCGGAACTTCGTACTAATTTCGGAATGACCCGCGTCCCCTTATCCTCTTTATGTTTACAATGTAGACAGTGATCATAGACTTGTTGCAATCCACTCTCTTTGTAGGTCGCAACTTTCAATATTTTACCTCTTTTTCCCTTTTCATACGTCCTAAATCCACATGATGGACAGACGGCTAACTTTGTCTTCCCCGTCCATCCCAACACTTTTCGCTCTCCTGTCTTTTTGTTGATCCATACCTCATAAAACTTAGCATGTAAGTTTTCTTCCTTCAACTGTCCTTGGCTCAGATATCTTTTCATATCACCTAACTTCACCATATCCCGATTAATCCGCTCCCAATTGCCGGAATCATCTGGCGGTACAAAGCGAATCTTACTATCTTTCCATTTTTGTCGGAAGAGGAAAAAACTAAATAGCATTAAGGGACTCAACAAATAGGGAATAAACGTTTTTAGCTGAAAACGTTGCAAAGCTTTTAGTTTATTCTCTTCGTCTTTATAGCTTTTTTTTATCGCATCCCGCGTTTCCCAAATCCGACCAGCGACCGTGTAACTTCCCCACACAGCAAAAAGCCAAGGCAACGTTGAAAGTTGGAACATACGCTCCATATCATTTAGCACAAACGCAAAAATCATCATGACAAACAGCATCGTAAATATTGTCGCGAAGCCCCCAAATACCATATAGACGAACCAACCGCCACAACCTTTTTTTTGTCGCTTTTTTCCTGACTGTGCCGACAAAGGAGTCCACACTGCACTAGTCCATGCACGCCCCACGCGATACACCCAATAATACAGTGCTACATACAGTAGTATAACCACCATGGAATTGACAAAATAGGGATTTCGTTTGCTGAAAAAAGGCGTTGCTTCCGGCATCATGCGGTGTAGCTCCGCCTGTACATCGGGAGCCGTCAAAGCTTGTTGAATCGCTTGTGACGCTTCCAATACACCCCGGTTATAATCCCCTTCCCGGAAATGAGGCACCAAGAATTTCTCACCAATACGATGCAGGTATACATCCGGAAAGATGGCTTCCATTCCGTAACCTGAGATAAACCGATACTCCCGTTTATCTTTAGCAATAAATAATAGCAGACCATTGTTTTGTTCTTGCTTGCCTATTCCCCATGTATTGAACAGTTTCAGCGCAAATTCAAATACATCGTACCCTTCAAAATCGTTTACAACCACGATGGCATATTCTGCTCCTGAGGTTTCTTCTATTTCGGTAGAAAGCCGATTTAGCTGGTCTACCGTTTCAGAAGACAACACGCCGTCTGGATTGCTGACATAAAAATCTTGTCCAGCTTCCTTCGGGCTAGGCAATGTCTCGACCGTATACAAACGCTGGGCAAAACCACTAGAAACAAAAAGTACGGCTAAAAATAAAAGAGAAATATGCCGCTGACACAACGAGGTATAACGTTTCATAGACCTGTATATTTATTTCGAATATGTTAAAAATTTTCACAGAAACCAAGGGTTATATTTTATAGCAGAAATATATTAAACCCTTATCCTATCCTTTCGTCTATTACGGTAACAACTCATTTAACTTTGACTTATCATGAAACGACTGCTCATTCTTTTGCCATTATATTTTTTTTTAAATAACGCTGTAGCCGTAGAGCGGGAGGTCTCGACTAATTCCATTCGTACCGTTTCCTATGTTCAGAAAAATGACGTGCTAGGGGGAGGGTATGCCAAAGACAATTGGCAGGTATATTATCGAGGGAAAATTGTCAAAGACGCTTCCGCTTCTTCCTTCAAATATCTCGGAGGAGGTTATGCCAAGGATGCGTGGTCCGCTTTTTACAATGGTAAAAAAATCAGAGATGCTTCCCCTTCTTCATTCAAAAGTCTTGGTGGAGGATATGCAAAAGACAGCTGGACTGTATTTTACAGAGGTGTTCCCGTGAAAGACGCAGCGGCGTCTTCGTTCACCGTTATGAAAGATGGTTACGCAAAAGATAGCTGGAATACATATTATCGAGGCAGAATAATAAAAGACGAATAGCATGGTATGTTGTCGATTCATGACACACAAAATTTTTGTAACTTTGCTCTTGTATGTCAGATATTATACAGTTACTGCCGGATTCGGTTGCCAATCAGATTGCTGCAGGAGAAGTGGTGCAACGCCCGGCTTCTGCAGTAAAAGAACTTATCGAAAATGCGATCGATGCCGGAGCTGATAAAATTAAACTTATCGTTAAAGATGCTGGAAAATCCCTCATACAAGTAATCGACAACGGGTGTGGCATGAGCATCACCGATGCTCGCCTTTGTTTTGAAAGGCATGCGACTTCTAAAATACGCCAGGCAGAAGATTTATTTGCTATCCGAACAATGGGATTTCGAGGAGAAGCTCTAGCGTCGATTGCCGCCATTGCACAGGTAGAACTTAAAAGTAAACGCGTGGAAGATGAATTGGGTACGATTATACAAATAGAAGGCTCAAAGGTTATCAGTCAGCAACCTGAGGCACTCCCTTCAGGCACGAGTATCTTGGTAAAAAATCTTTTTTACAACATCCCTGCCCGCCGTAATTTCCTGAAAAGCAATTCCGTTGAAATGCGGCATATCATTGATGAATTTCAACGCATTGCATTAGCCCATCCGAAAATCTTTTTCAGTCTACATAGTGATGGCAATGAACTCTTTCATTTGCCATCGGAGACCTTGAAACAGCGCATAGTACATCTCTTCGGAAACAATTATAATCAACGTCTTGTGCCAGTAGAGGAAGACACTACCATCATTACGGTTAACGGATTTATTGGCAAACCGGAATTTGCTAAGAAAACCCGCGGTGAACAATTCTTCTTTGTCAACAAACGCTTTGTCAAGGATCCCTATCTCCATCACGCGGTCATGAATGCCTACGAGGATATTCTTCCGGCAGATACCTATCCGCTGTATGTTTTGTTTATCGAGATAGATCCTTCCAAAATCGATATTAATGTTCACCCTACGAAAACAGAAATTAAATATGAGGATGACAAAGCGATGTACGCTATTTTACGGTCCACCGTTAAGCGCTCGTTAGGTCGTTATAATATTGCACCAACCTTAGACTTCAACCAAGAAACGAGCTTTAGCAACTTCATTACGAACAAACCGTTAGAAGAAATTCAGGTACCGACAGTCTCTTTTAACCCTGACTTCAATCCTTTCGAAGACACAAAAACCTCTTCTTCAGGCAGTTCCCGTGCATCCAGTTATGCAGCCGGTTTTGAGAAAAAAGCAGGGATTCCGCAGAATTGGGATTCCTTATATCAAATCACGCAGCGAGACACGGCAGAACAATTATCCTTGCATCAAGATGAAAAAATACATTCGCACATTTCGACCACGGAACGCACTCCATCATCTACAACATTCCAAGAAACTGCCAAGCAATTTTTTCAATTACACAACCGTTTTATCGTATCACAGATTCATTCGGGTTTCATGCTGATAGATCAGCAGGCAGCACATGAACGCATCTTATTTGAGCACTACATGGAGCAGTTGGAAAATAACCAAGGTAGTAGTCAACAGAGTTTGTTTCCACAAACAGTCGAGCTAAGCCCGGCAGATTTTGCACTGATGGAAGATATTTTGCCAGAAATCCAAACCCTGGGTTTTCAGGTCCGGCCTTTTGGGAAGACAACCTTTATTGTCGATGGTATTCCTGCCGATTTAGGACAGGGCATCAATGAAACAAAAATTTTAGAACAGCTTTTGGAAGATTTCAAAAACAATAAGGACGAATTACAACTTAATAAAAGAGAAAACT
Organism: Sphingobacterium corticibacterium; assembly: GCF_004208525.1. Taxonomy (GTDB): domain Bacteria; phylum Bacteroidota; class Bacteroidia; order Sphingobacteriales; family Sphingobacteriaceae; genus Sphingobacterium; species Sphingobacterium corticibacterium. The sequence continues at coordinate 1,037,000 of NZ_SGIT01000002.1, forward strand.
TAGCACGTAGCCTTGCAAAAAATGCGGCTATCAAACCCGGAACAGGATTGAACAACCAAGAGATGTCTGAGTTGATAGATAAGCTCTTCGCAACCCAATCACCGAGTATATCGATACACGGCAAGCCGATTGTCGTGACGATTACATTACAGGAACTCCTGGAACGATTTAATAAAAACTAAACATTTACGACCTATAGTATAGAATATGAATAACATTTTATCAAATTTAACACCCGTCGTCAAAAACTTGCTCATCATCAACGTGGTGTGTTTTATTGGCTCCCTCATTTTCGCGCAGGCACCTCTCTTGTTTGGCGTATATTATCCTGATTCTCCGTTCTTTGAGGTTTGGCAAGTTGTCACGTATATGTTTATGCACGACAACCAAGGGTTTGCGCATATTTTTTTTAACATGTTTTCCCTGGTCATGTTCGGACCTATTATCGAACAGGTATTGGGATCTAAACGCTTTCTAAATTTTTATTTGATTTGTGGCTTCGGAGCCCTCATACTCCAATATGGTGTACAAGCAGCGGAGGTATATAATATAGCCGGAACGATACGCGTGGCTGACCATCTGCGATTTGATATGGTAAGTGGATATGTGAGTACAAATCTCGACATCACCCAGAGTGAACTCCAGACACTGGCTTCTATTTATAGAACACCATTAGTTGGTGCATCCGGTGCCATATACGGATTGCTCCTCGCGTTTGCCTACCTGTTTCCAAACATGTCGTTATACCTGTTTTTTATTCCTGTTCCCATCAAAGCGAAATATTTTATTCCCGTTTTAATTTTAATTGAGATATATTTAGGTTTTTCAAAATTCGGCGGATCTATCGCCCATTTAGCCCATGTTGGGGGAGCGTTATTTGCGTATCTCCTACTCAAAATATGGCGTATTAGAAGAGGAAGTATGTATTAAAGAATAGTATGACTGATGAAAGAGAGTGTGTTAAAAACTTTTTGGCGTGATACTTACCAAAGTAAGTCTCCTATCCCTTTTATCATATCGGTACAAGTTATCATCTTCGTACTTATCCATCTTTTTGATCTATTAAAAGAGGTTAACGTTCTTGAAGTATCCTTATATGACTATGCCGCTGATTATTTAAGCTTACCCTTATCGTTTAGTCAGTTTTTGACACAACCGTGGTCTATCATAACCTATCCTTTCTTATATACGGGATTATTTCAGCTGCTGTTCGATTGTTTGTGGTTGTATTGGATGGGTAATATTTTCTTAAATTTTCTAAATAGAAGGCAGTTCTTATTTCTCTATTTCAGTGCAATTTTTTTGGGAGCATGCCTATATCTGAGTCTTGGGTTTATACCGATATTGCAAAACAGCGTACAGCTATCATTCCACACCTCCACATTTGCTTTAGGAGCTGTAGTAGCCTCCGTAGCAACGTTAGCACCACGGTACGAAGTACGCTTGCTTCTCTTAGGAACAGTTTCCTTAAAAACCATCGCACTTATTTATATCTGTATAGAGTTGATTTTTACAGGTCTTATGAATAAAGCAGGAGGGATCAGCTTTCTAGCGACCGCATGCTGGGGTATCCTATTTATCCGGTCACTGCATCGAGGAAAAGACCTTAGCTTGTTAAAATGGAAAAAAACCATAAAAAAGTCGAAGATGAAAGTTGTGCACCAAAGCAAAACAGCTTCAACCAATTATAGCAGTTACCGGCACGCATCTGATCTTCCCAATCAGGCAGAAATTGATGAAATTTTGGATAAAATTTCCGTAGGCGGTTATGAAAGCTTAACTTCACGGGAGAAAGAAGTGCTATTCAAAGCAAGTAAGGATGATAAGTAGTCATGGCAAGGAAGAGTCTCTTCAAAAAGAATCTAGGTTATTTCAGTAAAACCATATTTCTATGTAATATGGTTGCTGTATTCTTCTTGCTTTTGAGTTATGCAGCATCTTTCATTAACCCTAAAACAGTGTGGATTCTGCCTTTCTTCGGTCTCGGTTACCTGCCCATTTTAATCGTAAATATCGGCTTTGCATTATACTGGCTACTGCGGCGTCCGGTGTATACACTCTATACATTGATTCCGATTCTTCTCGGATGGAACCTGCTTACGCAGCATATGGGCTTTCGTTCGAAACCTATAATTGCAAATAAAAACGAACAAGCTATACGCGTCATGAGTTTCAACGCGCATCTTTTCAACGAAATAAATAAGACCCCCTCCGCGACTATTCGGGATGAAGTGGTATCGCTCATCAAAGACACCGATCCGGATATCCTCTGTATACAGGAATTCTTTACCAAGATCAAAGGCTCCAAACAAATGAGCGAGCGAATCCTAACAGAGAGCGGCCTGCAAGATTATTTTTTTGAACCGGCAACCAAAAGTGAGCATGAGGGCTATGGCCAAATTATTTTTTCCAAGTACCCCATTATCCATTCCGGTACCATTACCAAAAATGAGTATGGCATCAACCGCATCACCTTTGCCGATATCGTCAAGGCTCCAGATACTATCCGCGTATATAATGTACATTTACGTTCTTTTGGGTTACAAACCGAAGACAAAGAATTTATCCAGAATCCTTCCAATACCGCCAACGAAGAACATGCCACTACCCGGGTCGGCCGGAAATTAAAGTACGCTTTTGAACGTCGGAGCCAACAAGCGGAGGCACTTCGTGATCATATCGTTACGACAGATTACCCCATTATTATCATGGGCGATTTCAATGACACACCCATGTCGTATAGTGTCAATCTTATCGGGAAGGGAATGAAAAACACCTTTCAAGAAAAAGGCCAAGGATGGGGCGTGACACATTACGAGATGCTCCCGCTCTTTCAAATCGATTATATATTCTGTAGCCCACAGTTTCAAATCGACAATTATCGGATCATAAAGCGAGAGCTTTCCGACCACTATCCCATTTTTGCGGATATCAGATTGTAGTTCGTAAAAATTCCAAGGCCTTTTGCACGAAACTATCATTTCTATTTTTAACTTTAAAATAGGCCTCGCGCCCGAAATAAAATCGACCTACCAGTGCCTCTATATCCGTTTCAATAAGATCTCTTAGTTCGTCTTTTTTCCTGTCGGAAATAACAAATCCCTCGTTGCGCACAAAGTCGATAAACGCGTGGTATTCATTATCAGGCAAGTGATAGCCCTGTAAAAAATTCTCAATAGAATAAGCAGGCGCTTGCTTCGTAAACCGTGTATACACAAATTGTTCAATAAAGCTATATTGTATCAAATCCTGATAAAAAAGACTCAAGGCATTTGAATCCTGTGCCACATGAATATCAGGCAGTATACCCCCGCCACTATAGACCTGTTTACCCGCCTTTGTTTCAAAAACTTTCCCATGTGCATATAAAGTATCCAACGCCCATAACCCTTTATACATCGAGTTAAAATCATCCATTATGGACCAATTTGCCATATATTTCTTTTGTATACTTCGTCCAAGCGGCGTGAAATAACGTGCGATGCTCAAGTTTACCGTTGAACCATCCGAAAAATCGAATTGTTCCTGTACGATGCCTTTCCCATACGAACGCCTTCCGATGATCGTCCCGCGATCCCAATCTTGTACAGCACCCGCCACAATCTCACTCGCTGACGCGGTATTTTCATTAATCAGTATAACCAGTTCCTCCGTGGCAAAATGGCCGCCTTGAATACTATCGGAATAATATTCATGTCGCTCCTCGTGCGCACCTTGCGTATACACGATAAGCCGCCTATCCGCAAAAAACTCGCTGGCTAACTTGATCGCCATGTGGAAATATCCTCCTCCATTGTCGCGCAGGTCAAGAATTAATTTTTGCGCGCCCTGCTTTTTCAGCTCCACAATCGCTTGTCGAAACTCATCGGCTGTATTAATTCCAAATCGTCTTACCTTAACGTATCCCACACCAGGTTCAATCATATAAACGACGTCCAAAGAGCTTACCGTTACCTGATCGCGCACCACTTTGATAGGCGTGCTCATTACCTCTCCATCTCGCTTTACATGAATACTAACATCCGTTCCCCGACGGCCACGGATCAACTTCTCTACCCTCTCCCGGGAAATATGTATACCCGCTACCAGCTCGTTTCCAATTTTCAGTAGTTTATCCCCTACCCGAAACCCTGCCTTATCAGCAGGCCCACCGTTAATTAACGAAACAATCATCAACGTATCGTTCAAGTTAAAATACTCCATACCGATACCTTCAAATGTTCCTTCTAGAATTTCTGTCTGTCGCTGTGATTCGTTCGGAACCAAATAATTAGAATAGGGATCTAAATGTGATATAATATGATTGATCGCCCCATTTTGCACCGAGTCGACGTCAACACTATCCACATATGCTTCCGAAATTAGATTTAACAGTTGCTGCACTTTCCACGCATTGCTTGATAGTCCGATAGGTACCAAGGTATTACCCGGCTTACTTCCCTGCTCATCCGCATAGTTCTGCCCGAGCAGGATACCCAAGAACAATACTGCAGCATAAGTTGCTGCGACAAAAATATTCCGTTTAGTGCCTTTTTGCATGGATAAAATTCGGTTGCAAAATTAAAATAGTTTTCTCAATATTTGTATGATAAGTTAACAAGTATTCAAATAATATACGCATAAATTGCATTATTGTTCATAATATTCTCGTAAAATCTACGTGATAATTTATTTCTATCTTTGTTAAAACGCATTTGCCTTGCACGAAATAGAACCTTATTACAATTGGCGCGATGATTATATCGCTTCGGAAGACGAAAGATCGCCTTTCTATGGCGTAATATACAGTGAATTTGAGTACGATAAGCAGATTTATAATTTTCTTCTCCATCCTCAGTGGGATGAATTCGGCTCACAAACCCTTTATATGAAAACCCTTTACGCCGACTACGATACCGGATATGCGGTCATCGAGCTCATCGGCGAATGGAACGATGCAATTTACAACGATATTATGCTATTAAAGCGAGAAATAATCGACATGATGATTACGGAAGGGATCACCAAGTTCTTGCTTATTGGCGAAAACGTACTCAACTTCCATAGCTCCGATGATTCGTATTACGAAGAATGGTTCCAAGATATCGATGACGGCTGGATCGTAGCCATGAATTTTCGTGATCATGTGATTCAGGAATTTCAAGCGCAGGGGATTGATTATTACATCCATTTTGGTGGTGATTTTAATACATTTCCTTGGCGTACATTGAAACCCAAACAGCTGTACTATCATATACAGCAACGTATCAATAATCGGTTGGGAATGTAAATCTCCAACCAATTACCCGAGGCATACCTTTATCGTCTAAATTTATACCGCACCGTTCCACCAACTTTCATCGAGTTTGACGTCCCGAACGTTCCTGCTTCTATCTCGATAGCATCTCGGTTCTGTAGCGATAGTTGATATCCGGCACCAATGCTTTTGTACAAACTATTTGTAATCCCGCCATTACGGGTTATCCCATTGGTCTGTTTGAACGTACCACGTTCATGCCCTAATCCCAATGCCGCACCAATATAGAAATTACCCATATAATATCTTGCCCCAACAATTAAAGCGGTCCAGCAACCTCATCTCTCGCGGCGATTAATTGATGTTGACTTTCAACGACACAGAAGGCATTGCCGGAAAGACCGAAAGGCTTCTTATTTGAGGGATATTATTGTCGCAGTCTTTCATGAATTTTATAAAAAGTATTATTCCAATGAAATAAATAGGTATGCGCATGGCTTTGTAGTACTCGATTTATACAAATAATATAAATTTTGCACTGCCTACTATTTGGGGATTTGCTTACAGTCTATTATCTTTACGATACCAATGGAGAACTATCTCCATGAATACTAACGAATAACGAATACAATCCTATTTCAAGATAATGGCAATTAAATATAATATTCACGAAATTGGAAGTAATATAGATCCAACTGCACCTAAGAAATTTTATCTTCGGCCGGTTAGCTCAGGCGAGAAAACATTGGATGATTTGGCGGCCGACATATCTCATTCCTGCTCGCTAACCGAATCTGATGTATACGCCGTGCTTCAAAGTTTAGTAAGAGAGATTCCTCGTGCTATTTCAGACGGATATATCGTCCGTTTGGGTAATCTGGGCTCTTTCCGTATCAGTATCAACAGTACCGGCAGCACAAGAAAAGCCGACGTTTCCGAGGCAAACGTTCTCAAGCGGCGGTTGATTTTCCATCCTAGTAAACAGATAAAAAAGGAATTAGACAAAGTCACTTTCGACAAGAAGACAAGCTCTTACAAACAAGACACTTAGATAAATTTTGAAAATTGCATATGCATTTTCATAAAAACGCATATGCAATTTATACGAAATGCATATGCAAAATACCCAAAAGGCATATGCGTTTTTTCTATAACAGACTTCGTCTTGTTAAAACAAGACCATATTCTTTCTAAACGACTAATCTTTTTGTCCCATGTTTGCATGTGTAAACAAAAATTCCTTTTTCCTGTAAGTTTCCTTAACTTTGTCGTACAACCATTTACAGGTTGTTTTTTTAACTTTTAACTTTCACATTATACTATGTCATTTAGGATAGAAAAAGATACCATGGGGGAAGTTCAGGTTCCTGCGGATAAATACTGGGGAGCACAAACCGAACGCTCACGCAACAATTTTAAAATTGGCCCGGCAGCGTCTATGCCAAAAGAGATTATTGAAGGTTTCGCATATTTGAAAAAAGCGGCAGCATTTGCTAATCACGAATTAGGTGTTTTATCCGTAGAAAAACGCGATGCTATTGGGGCCGTCTGTGAGGAGATCTTAGCCGGTAAGCTTGACGACCAATTTCCATTGGTGATTTGGCAAACGGGTTCCGGCACGCAATCCAATATGAATGTCAACGAAGTAGTAGCTAATCGAGCACAGGTACTAGCTGGCGGCAAAATTGGTGAAGGCGAACCAGTGTTAAAGGCAAACGATGACGTTAATAAATCACAGTCATCCAACGATACTTACCCTACGGGCATGCATATCGCTGCCTACAAAGCTGTAGTAGAGGTGACTATCCCTGGGGTTGAAAAACTACGGGATACGCTGCAGCGTAAATCAGAAGAATTCATGAACGTAGTCAAGATAGGCCGTACGCACTTAATGGATGCTACGCCGTTGACACTTGGCCAGGAGCTTTCGGGGTATGTTGCACAGCTTAATCATGGATTAAAGGCGGTAAAGAATACATTAGCCCACCTATCCGAATTGGCTTTGGGCGGTACAGCAGTAGGGACCGGGTTGAATACGCCAGAAGGCTATGATGTTGTCGTTGCAAAATACATTGCTGAGTTTACCGGATTACCTTTCGTTACGGCTCCAAACAAATTCGAGGCGTTAGCTGCACACGATGCTATCGTGGAAACGCACGGTGCACTTAAACAGCTTGCTGTTTCGTTGAATAAAATTGCAAATGACATCCGCATGTTAGCATCTGGTCCGCGTTCGGGTATTGGCGAGATCCTGATTCCAGAAAACGAACCGGGTTCCTCGATCATGCCAGGAAAAGTGAATCCAACACAATGTGAAGCGCTCACCATGGTCGCCGCACAAGTGATGGGAAATGATGTTGCCATTACCATTGGAGGTACACAGGGCCATTACGAGCTGAATGTATTCAAACCACTTATGGCAGCTAATTTCTTACAATCTGCACGTCTTATTGGTGATGCCTGTATATCTTTTGAGGAACACTGTGCAGTAGGTATTGAGCCTAATTTTGCACGTATTAAAGAACTTGTAGACAATTCCTTGATGCTTGTAACGGCTCTTAATACCAAAATTGGCTATTACAAAGCGGCAGAAATTGCGCAAACCGCTCATAAAAATAATTCTACTCTCAAAGAAACAGCCATCGCCTTAGGCTACGTAACTGCCGAACAGTTTGACGAGTGGGTGAAACCAGAAGATATGGTGGGAAGCCTAAAATAAGGAAGTGATTATACCGTTATTATCAAAATATCGTCTATTTGCATGCCTATCTACGATGGTAGGCATGCTTCTTTTTGTAAGCAGCTGTGTACGCCATTCGGAGATGCAATCCGGAGGGGCAGATTATCTACAAGGCGTGTGGATACAGGATAGTATTCCCCATCAATCACAAATGATGGACTATACCCTACATGAATTTAAGTTTATTTGCGACTCGGTATACACGACCATGCGGGTGCGTGCTAAAATGCAACGTATTCCCGATTCCTGCTATAAAGACGGGTCGTGGACAGAATATGCAAGAGGTGTATACGTCATCCGTGGTGATAGCCTGATCGGCGAGGGTATCTATACACGTCCTAACGGCAAATATAAAACATCTGGATGCTATAAAACTGGCACCTATCTGCCCCGCTATCGGATTGCCTATCACGATACCGACTCCCTTGTGTTAGAAAGCCGATATGACCAGCGACCTATCGTGTTGCGGAAAAAGCATGGTATTAAGTGTGTTCCTAAGAAGCGATGGGAAGATTGATTTTCTTCTTCTTTTCCCTAGATGGAAAAGAAGCAAAAGATCACGACTTGTATAGTTTCGCTACCTTTTCTTGTCTATTTCGGAACAAAATAAACTCCCTTCGGTCAAACAAATTTTGTTCTTTTCGAAATAGTCTTCGAAAAGCTGACCGCGAAACGATACGATGTCGATTTTAGCCCACGTACCGTGGGCTTAGGGTGTCTGTATTTACTTTACCTTTCTAAGTTAGGATTATCAAACAAAGGAATAACACGCTATACAAAATTGCATTATCCCTTATTAACATGAGGTGTCGCATCCGGATGTTTGAGGTATGCACAAACTCATCCTTAGTACTATCCATTATCTCAAATATCCGAAGCGACGATTTTTTTGGTTCTTTTTTGAGGGAAAAAAGAACGTAAAACTACGTTAATAAATTATTCTCATCCGTAGCAGACTTCAATATATGCGTCTTCAGCTCATTTTCGGATTGTAAAAGTTCCTGCTCTACAACTTTTCGTTTTTCCCTTCCTTCCCGCTGTATTTGAAGCACCTGATCTATCGTCGAGACAATGTCTTGGTTCGCCTTTTTGATGGTCTCTATATCGACAATACCGCGCTCTGTTTCTTTAGCAATATTGATGGTCGAGTCTTTCAACATCTCTGAATTACGTCGGAGCAATTCATTGGTCGCATCTGTAACCGCTTTTTGCGCCTCCAAAGCACGTTGTGAATGCGCAATACCCAACGTCAACACCATCTGATTTTTCCACAACGGAATAGTATTGACAAGAGAAGACTGAATCTTTTCCATCAAGGAGGAACTGTTGTTCTGTATTAATCTAATTTGTGGAGCAGTTTGAAGAACCACCATACGTGTAAGCTTCAAATCATGGATTTTACGTTCAAAGCGCACCACATGCTGTTCCATATCTTTGTACGACTGAACCTTATGCTGATCGCCGGAAGCTTCAGCTTCCGCCTTTAATTGTGGTAGAGTAATGGCGTGAGCTTCCTGCAACTTCTCCTCTCCCGCTGCGATATATAGCGAAAGCTCTTTAAAATAGTTCTGGTTCTCCACAAAAAGCTTATCGAATATATGGACGTCTTTTGCCAAGTTTTTGTAATGTCCTTCCAATTTAAGCTCTATCTGGTGAATGTTTTTCTCTACCGATTGGTACTCGGTACGCATGCGTTTTACTTTCTTCTTCAGGTTGTCAAAAAAAGGAATTAAGGGCTTTTTATTCAGATTCTCGTCAAAAGATTTAATGTCTGAGCGCAGGTTCAGTAAAATATCTTCTGCTCCCCCCATATCTTTGGTACGCACTTGTTTTAGTATTTCGTTGGAAAAATTGCTGACTTTCGTCTGGCTCCCAACGCCGTACTGAATCACATCGGTAGTCGAAGTTAGGTTTATTTTTTCCTTATATTGCTTTATCGCTGCCTTGTCTTCGTCAGAAAAATTTACGGATACATCTGTGCTTTTTTTGTTCTCTCCGTTATCATCGTATGTGGTCAGATCTAGATTTGCCATAAGTTAATCTTTTAATAGGTTTCTATTTTTTAATGTCTGTATATATACATCGGTTTCGGCCGATACATCCAAGATACCCGCTTTAAACTGATTTGTCACCTCCTGTTCTATAGCTATCGTCGCTTTGGCAATCACTTCTTCCAATTTCTTTTTGGATTCTATCGCCACTTGGTTATTCAATTTTGAATTTTCAATTTCATCGTATTTCATCAACACGTTAACTACAGTGGAATGTCGGACAAGAAATTTCTCGGCTTCGATTTTATCGCGTTGTTCCAAGAGATGAAAAAGATGGATAATTTTATCAATATTCTGATGTATTGTCCGATTGTCGATTGCCTTACGCCAATGCAGCAATCTTTCAATAAAGAGTTGAGGAGTATCCAATGTCGCTTGGGGCAACTCCTGCAATCTGCTTCGGGAAGATGCTGTCGGAATCCAGGCCAGTGGACGCACCTCGCCCAGCTCTAAGCGCTGTAAATAAGGCTTTGCTCGATTTAAGAGCAGCCCATTACCGACGATATAAGACGTCACATATCCGCCGAGTGTCAATAGCATACCTTGAGAAATAGCCCCAAAAAAATAAACGAATGAAGCAAATAGCGCCAACTCCACCATCAAAAGTGCAATACCTGTAGCATACCAGGAACGAATCTTGCTTTTTTTGGCTTGGGATAACATGACAAAAGGAAAGATATGCACCGGAAAAGGAATAAACATGGCAATGGATATGAATGTCCATGTCAATTGCCGCAGTTCCCAGCGTTTTGGTTTTTTCGTTGCAAATCCCATGTTGCAATTTACTTATTTTTCATTAAAAAAAATTGTTTATTCGTGAGCGTCTGTCCTCCATTAGCTTCATAAGCTTGCTACACTCCTCCTCCCCAACAAAACATGTGCAACAAAAGCTAAAACACTAAAAAGCGTACCGACAAAACAGACCCCCGCCCAACCAGCATATTGCCAACAAATAGCGCCCAGATAGGTCCCTAAAGATCCTCCAATAAAGTAGCTGACCATGTAAACCGTATTCAACCGATTGGTAGCATTGATAGGTAACGCAAAAAAATCAGATTGATTCATAATATGAGAACTCTGTAATCCCAGATCAATCAAGATAATGCCTATAATTAAACCCCAATAGCTATATCCGCCAAAGTAGATAAATACCCAACTCAGCAGTAATATCAACAACGCATAATAAATCAATTGGTATCGGGTAAACCGCTGTGCTAATCTCCCCACAAAAGCAGCGGCCAAGGCGCCTACAGCACCAATTAAACCGAACCCACCAACTATCGATGAACCCGCATGAAAAGGCTCTCCTTCCATATGGAAGACAAGTGTTGTAAAAACCGCAGACATAGCACCAAATCCCATAGCACCACGGAACGACGCAAGCTGCAGAACAGGCTGGGTCTTAGCCAACTGCCATACCGACTGCATCAATGAGCCATAGGACCCCTCAAAATTAGGGCGTAAATCCGGCAGATAAAGATAGACCAACAACCAAGCTATGATCATCATCCCAGCGGCTATTTCAAACATTGTCCGCCATCCCCACAGTTCACCAACCACACCGCTGAAAAAACGTGACAACAATATACCGATCAACAACCCAGACATGACCATACCAATGTTGACTGATTTTTTCTCCGGGCTAGAAAGCTCCGCCGCCATAGGCACAAATAACTGCGGAATTACGGAGGTAACACCGATCAAAAAACTAGCGATAAAAAGTCCATTTAGCTGTTGGGCAAATGCCATAAATAACAACGCGAGAATAACGAGTGCCAAATCTGTTAATATTAGCCTCTTACGCCATAATTTATCACCCAACGGCACAATGAACAGCAAGCCACAAGCATATCCTATTTGGGTCAGCACAGCAATTTTACTCACACTACTTTCACTTACCTCAAAATCCGCAGCGATCAATCCCAAAAGTGGCTGATTATAATAGTTATTAGCCACCACCAAACCAGACAATACCGCCATTAGCCACAATATAGTCGATGTAAGTTGAGGGTTCTTGGTGTCTTCTTGCATATCTTTCATTCGAATCAACGCAAACTTAACCAATAAAAAAAAAGCCCGCAATGTATGCGAGCTCTACTATGATATTTTGACAATAATTACATCTGCTTTATATATATATAATGTTCTGCTAAATCTCCGGTGATTTCTTTCCCCTCTTGATCTAATTGAAACAGCCTATTTTCGCCCACTTTAAGCTTAACGTCTGTATCTTTTCCCTTTAAATACACAACAGAACCGTTATTTTGCCACACGAATGTCCCCTTGTCGTCAAACTTCGTATCCCTTTCTAAATATTCGCTACTTATTTGGAATGTTTCATTTTCATGGAGAACCAATACTGTCTTAATACCAGGACAATCGGCGCAAGGCAAGATGGCTTCATACGTTCCCATCCAATCAACGGAATTTTGGGAATTATGAGCTGGGTCTTCCAACGAATCTATTCCTTCTTCCGAGCTCGTTTGCGAGTTATTAGGCGATGTGCAGGCTAAAAAAGCAAATACGGCTAATGCCACATAAAATAATTTCTTCATGACTTTTTTAGTATTTATCGCAAATATTGCACCATCCTTTCCTTAACATTCCATGTCGCATCTCACTCCTCCCAACGAATCTTCTCGGTTATGGGTGATCTTACGGGTTCACGTGATTCACTGTTATGATGCCCCATATAGAAAAGCCCGACACACCGTTGGTTGTCTTCTAAATTCAAGAACGACCCTAGATGATTAATAAGCCCCGGTGAAGCCCAATAGCCTCCAATGTGGAGCGAATGCGCCGCCAACCACATATTCTGCACGGCACAGGCTGTAGCCGCTAATTCCTCCCACTCCGGAAGTTCACCCGTGTAATTCACAATAATGGCGATCGCTACATTAGACATTGTCGCTTTCTTTGCCATATTTTGCTCCGCCAATTCCACATATTTTTCGACAGGTGTTATTTCCTTATAAATCCGGCTTAGCTCTGCGCCCAAGCGATTCAATCCATCTTTTTGAAAGATCACAAAACGCCACGGTTGTGTGCGTTTATGGGTAGGCGCAGCGTTGGCGGCTTCCAAAATAGTAAGAATATCCTCTCTGGAGATATCTTCGGCAGTAAAACTATTCTGGTTTACTGTCCTCCGGCTGTGAATAGCCTTTAATACTTCGTTCTTCATTCGTATAATTATCTATGCGTGTAAATCTCCATTGTATAGATGAGCTCGTTACACTCGGTTGTTTATTTTCCTCCCCTTTCTTCCCATACATTGGCGATATGCAAAATGGTCAACACCGCTTTTTCCATATCTTGTCTGCTGACCCACTCCATTTTACCATGGAAAGCATGACCGCCGGCAAATACGTTCGGACAGGGCAGCCCCATAAATGAAAGCCGCGAGCCATCCGTACCACCGCGTATACTTCTCCGTTCGGGTGCTAGCCCGACACGTTCAATAGCTTCCAGACCAACCTCCATAATCTCGGGATGCTGATCAAGCACCTCTTTCATATTTCGATATTGTTCTTTAACATCAAATGCATAAGTCACTCCCGGGTAGCGCTTCACCACATTTTCAACAATACGTTGTAATATGGCTTCGTATTCGGTCAATTTAGCGGTATCGTGGTCTCTGATAATAAAATTGATTTCAGCTTTGTCTACTCCGCCGTTTATTTCCGTTGGATGTACAAAACCTTCCTTCCCTGCAGTTGTTTCGGGTGATAATTTATCTTTTGGCAAATCCGCAATGATGTCGGCCGCAACTTTCAGCGCACTAACCATTTTCCCTTTGGCAAAACCGGGATGTACGGATATTCCTTGAATAACGATATGTACCCCATCTGCCGAAAAAGTCTCATCTTCAATAGTACCCACTCTTTCTCCATCTATCGTGTAGCCAAACTGCGCGCCCAATTTTTTCAAGTCCACATATTCAACTCCTTGCCCAACCTCTTCATCGGGTGTAAATAACAATTTGATTTCACCGTGCTTTATCTCGGGATGGTTCATCAACAAACGCGCGGCATCCATAATCTCGGCTACACCAGCTTTATCGTCTGCTCCGAGCAGTGTGGTACCACTGGCGGTAATAATATCATGGCCTAATTGATGCTGCAGATCGGGATGTTCATGGTATTTAATAATAACAGACGGATCATCCGGTAATACGATATCTTGGCCTTGATAATCCGTATGCACGAGAGGTTTCACATCTTTTCCCGAACAATCCGGCGAAGTGTCCACATGGGAACAAAAACAAATAACCGGCACTTCCTTAGCTGTATTCGACGAAATAGTTGCATAAACATAGCCGTATTCATCAAGATGTGCATCCGTTATTCCCATTTGCTGTAATTCTGACACTAAAATCCTACTTAAATCCTTTTGCTTTTCTGTAGAAGGAAAGGAAGTTGCATGGGGATCAGACGCTGTATCAATCTGTACGTAGCGTATAAAACGTTCCGCTACCTGAAAATCGGTTATATTATTTATATCAAAATTATTCATACGTAATATAATCTATCTTTTAATGGTCATATGGAATATCCAGATTATTTTAATTGTGTTTTGTTAAACATGGATATTTCATTCAAACCTGTAATTATCGTTCAAAGGTAGAAAGTTTTGCAGTTTTTTCATCCAAATAAATTGTTCTTTAAGGTGATGAAGCTATCAGGTTTATTCATAGAGCATATGTTTTAAGCGGCATTCATGAGCTCACTTCGTTCGGTTATTCTTCCCTTGTTTGGTTTGAATAAACCGGATGGTTTTCTAAATTTGCAGCCTAATTACACAACATCTATGCATAGAAGTATATTGGCTCTAATGTTGAGTTTCTCCCTTTCTGCCGCTTATTCACAGGAGAAACTTTTTAAAATTGACTACAAACTCGCTCTTTCCCCAGAAACATTTACACAAGCTGACACAGCAGAAGACGATTCTCTTGCCTTGTTAGCCGCATTGGCAGCAGCATTCGGTGAGGATGATACGCCACAAGTGCAAGCTTGGGTAAATCCAACTTTTATTCGGGTGGAGACACAGGGTATTATGCAGAATAACCAAATCCAAATCACCAACCGCAACACAGATGATTCCTATACGCTCTATCCTTCTATGCACGCGTATACCAAAACCGCCGACGCAACCGATAAAGTGCATATCCACGAAACCGAAGATGATTTTGTTGTTACCAGTACGGCCGATCTCCCTATACGCTTCATCGCTGACACCGGCAAGACCATCGCCGGCTTACCATGTAAGTTAGCCGTTTTAGAATTTGACACAGATGAATTTGACAATTCTCTCACACAAGATGCAAGAATAGAAATATGGTATAACGAAAGCGTGCCGTCTTTATACTGGGGAGAATATGCATATCTCAAAAATATCCCCGGCGCAGCACTGTATATCGGTGCTTTTGGAGTGGGCATTGAAGCCAGCGCCGTAAATGAAATTGATTTTGACGCAACGCTCTTTGAGATCCCTGAAGACTACATCTTACAAGAAGATATTTATGCCCTTAGCTTCTTCGATGTGCCGCTAGGTCACGATTTATATGCGTTCCAGGATTCAACAAGCCACTTTATCGGTATCCGGGACGACAACCAACAGGTCATCGTAGCACCAAAATACGGTTCTATCAATGAATTTATAGGCACACATGCCGTTGTCACAAATCCGGAGTTCCAATACGGTATCATTGATACCGAAGGGCGGGAAGTTATCCCTTGTGAATGGGAATACCTGGCGCTAGATCCCGAGATGGAGATCATTTTCTTTTCTACAGATGGAAAAACCGGTGTTATGGATTACAATCAACACGTGCTTATTCCAGCTCAATACGATCATATCTCCTTCTTTTCAAAGGGCAACGCCTTATTTTCCCAAGATGGTAAAACGGGACTACTAGATTTAGATGGCAAAGTCGTTTTACCCGCAGTTTTCGAAACCATCATGGAATATGACGAGAGCCACATCATCATCATCGAAAATGAGCGGTACTATGTTGTGGATATGCAATCTCGGCAAAAAACCACGACAGGATACGATTACCTATTGTTGGCAAATGAAGGTGATCTTGTAATAGCCCTTCAGGACAACAAATATGGCTACATCACGAAAGATGGCAAAACAGCTATTCCTTTTAAATATGAATATGCGACACCATTTTACGACGGTATAGCAGCCGTGAATGAAACCGAAGATGGGGATGTACTGTATATCAACACAAAAGGGGAGTACGTGCAGGTTCAGGAAAGCGAATAATACGTAAATAACCCGTGATATTTAATCAAAAGGGTGGCTATATGACCACTCTTTCTTATTTTTGATGCATGACCAACAAGTCTTTTCATATAGCGACACTGCATCGCGGGCGATATATGTTGCTCCTTCTGACTGGTGTTTGCGTGGTTACTGCCATCGCTTCCCGACTTCCTATATCTGAAATCGTTAAGATTCTTGTCGTGTTGGTTAGTCTGCCGCTATTAATTTTCTGTAGCACGAAATGGAGCAAAAACAATTCGGTATGGACGATACAAGGCGGAAATATCGTGATACGATTTAAGAACCAACAAGAGGATTCTTTCCCATTGGACAATATTAAGTATCTACGTAATGTACCTCGATCCGGCGGTAACCTTATTATGTTTTTTTTTAAAAAGGGCAAAACACCTCAAAGATACTGGCGCAATAAATTATTTGAGAAAGCCGATGACCTCAACGCACTGGTCCACGCCATAAGAGAAGAGGGCGTCGAATATTATTATATGTAGATGAAAAAAAATCTTTTACTTTCTTTTTTAGTACTTTTCCATACGTTCCTATTTGCACAACGGGCGGGATACTGGCAACAAGCTGTCGATTACAAAATGGATATCGATGTTGATGAAAAAAACTATCAATATCAAGGGAAGATGATCCTAAAATACACCAATAACTCCAATCAAGCACTTGGAAAGGTATACTTCCATCTCTATTTTAATGCATTCCAGCCGGGAAGTATGATGGATTACCGATTATCCCACATTTCCGACCCGGATCCACGGATGACAAATAACATAGGCACGTTAGAAAACCCGAAGATTCAGAGCCGGATTGCCACCTTGTCTCCAGAACAGATCGGCTACCAACGTATACATTCTCTTACGATGAACGGTCAACCGACCGCATTCCACGTGGATTGCACGCTATTGGAAGTTACCCTACCTACGTCTATTCAAAAGGGAGAAACAGTTACATTCGACATGGATTGGGAAGCACAAATCCCGGAACAAATACGTCGTAGTGGACGAAATTCCAAAGAAGGTGTAGCACTATCCATGACACAATGGTATCCCAAGATGGCCCACTTCGATGAGTTTGGCTGGCATCTAGATGAGTATGTTGCCCGGGAATTTGTAGCCCCCTTCGGTAATTTTGATGTCACCCTACATCTTCCTAAAGATTATGTCGTAGGAAGCTCAGGTGTGCTGCAAAATCCAACAGCAGTAAAAGGATATGACAAAAAAGCAAAGGTCGTTTCTTCTAATGGAAAAGCAACCTGGCATTTCAAAGCCGAGAACATCCATGACTTCGCCTGGGCAGCGGATCCCAAGTTTGTTGTCGACTCTACAAAAAGTGCTGGTGACATCACGGTTTACACGGTTTATCTCCCAACCAATAAACAAGTGAAAGAAAATTGGAAAACGGCTCAGGGACTCGCTGCCGAGTTTTTTGATTTTTGTGCAGAACGTTTTGGTCCGTATCCGTGGCCAACATACACCATTGTTCAGGGAGGCGATGGCGGTATGGAATATGGTACAGCCACCCTGGTAACAGGCGGGCGTGATATTCAAAGTTTGGTAGGTGTTATTTTCCATGAAGCTGCCCACTCCTGGTATCAGCATCTTTTTGGCATCAATGAAACCGTAGACGAATGGTTCGATGAAGGATTTACCAGTTATATCGAGGAATTAGGTTTCCAAACTTTGTTCGAAAAAAGAGGCCAGTTAGACACTAATCCGGTCATCAATGCCTACCGTGCATACTACAAATTGGCTTTGTCCGGTAAGGAGGAACCTATGAGCTTACTCGCAGATTACTACGACACCAATTACGGCTATAGTCAACAGGCATATCATAAAGGACAGGTTTTCGCACAACAGTTGGGCTATATTATCGGCCAGCAAAACTTAGATAAAACTTTTTTGAAGTTTTATCAGCTGTGGAAGTTCAAACACCCCACGCCCAACGATTTTAAACGGGTAGCTGAGGAAGTCTCCGGCATCAATTTAAAGTGGTACTTCAATTTATTTGTGAACACCACCCGTACAATCGACTATGCTATCGAAAAGGTAGCCGACCATGAAATTACCTTACGAAATAAATCAAATATCGCGATGCCTATTGATCTGTTAGTGGAATATGAAGACGGTACAAAGGAACTCTTCTATATTCCGTTACGTGAAATGCGTGGTGAGAAACCTGTAGAATCCTTTTCTATTTACGACGGGGCTCAGCGCACCGTATTGGAAGATTGGTTCTGGACAAAACCGAGTTATACATTGCAAACAGGCAAAAAGCCGGTTAAGGTACAGCTCGATCCCTCGCTACGGTTGGCGGATATCGAATCGGCTGATAATAGTTGGAGGAAGTAAACATGATCTACTTCCATATCCCATTTTGTAAACAAGCTTGTCATTACTGCGACTTCCATTTCAGCACTTCGATGAAATATAAAGACGAGATGATGCTAGCCTTACAAAAGGAAGTAGCGCTACGCGCGGAATATCTGGCGGATAAAACCATAAGATCCATTTATTTCGGTGGGGGAACCCCCTCGCTGCTGACGGCGGACGAAATCGAACGGCTGATCGGGCAGGTTGCCGCACATTTCGAGATCGCCAGTGATGCAGAGATCACACTCGAAGCGAACCCTGATGATCTGGACAAGGCCAAGGTACAAGCATTACGCCATACCCCCATCAACCGTTTCAGTATCGGCATACAGTCTTTCTACGAAGAAGATTTACGTTGGATGAACAGAGCACACCATGCATCCGAAGCGGAAGCCTCCATAAAACGGGTGCAGGATGCAGGTTTTGAAAACATCACCGCAGACCTTATCTATGGTTATCCGTTGTTAACGGACGCCAAATGGAAATCCAATATGGAGAAGCTGATCGCATTTGATATTCCCCATATCTCTTCCTACGCGATGACCGTTGAACAGAAAACAGCACTTGCACACTTCATCCGAAACGGGAAAACACCGCCCATGCAAGAAGCACAAAGCGCTAAACAAATGCAGATGCTGATCGATACCCTAACCCAAAATGGGTTTGCACATTATGAAATATCGAATTTTGCCAAAAACGGTCAATACGCGAAACATAATACCGCTTACTGGCAAGGCAAGCATTACCTCGGTATCGGTCCATCTGCCCATTCGTTCAATGGAAAATCGAGAAGCTGGAACGTGGCAAATAATACACGTTATATCGAAGGTATAACGACAGAAACCCCTTATATTGAAACCGAAGAATTATCGAATGAAGATCAGTTTAACGAGTATATCATGACGGCGTTACGGACGATGTGGGGGGTTGATCTGGAGAAAATAACGCGTGATTTCAGCACAGACCATAGGCAATATCTTTTGTCGAATATACAGCCCTTCATAAGCCGACAAGAGATGGAACTGGTGCACGATCGTTATCTTATCCTTACGATGAAAGGGAAACTATTAGCGGATTATATTGCCTCAGAATTATTTATCGTAGACGACGTGTAACATCGCTATAACTCCTCACCCACTAACCCCTCTGTTTCGAGATACTTCATAATAATCTGCGTAGCACCTGCTTTTTCCTGCACATATTTTTGAGCAGCTTCCCCCGTCGCTGTTCTTTTTGCTTCTGTAGATAACACCGCTGCCACACGTTGTAATTCTTCTGCACTCTCTACCAGGAAACCACTTCCGATAGCGATCAGATCCACCGCCTCCTGAAAACGGGTATAATTCGGTCCGAAAACAACGGGGATACCATATGTGGCGGCTTCCAAGGTATTATGGATCCCCACACCAAAGCCACCACCTATATAAGCCAGCTGTCCGTAACCATACAGCGCGGACAACATCCCGATATTATCAATAACCAAAACGCGCGCCTTTTCTATTTCCACCGCCGTGTGTTCGGCAAAACGGGAGAAAAATAGCGCATCGGGAAACAGCTGTTTAATTTCCTGCAAATGCGCTTCGTGAATTTCATGCGGGGCCAAGAGCATTTTCCAGTCTTTTTGGACCCTCAGCAATTCCGACAGTAAACGTTCATCAGGTGCCCAGGTACTCCCAGCCACCAATACCCTTTCCTGCCCTGTCAGAAACTGTTCCACTTCTGGTATGATACGGTGTTGCTTCGGCAGCTCCACGACCCTATCAAAACGGGTATCTCCCGCGAGTCCGGCCTGTCGGATACGGATAGCCCGCAGCCACAGGACAGCATCGTTATTCTGGGCAAAGAAAAAGCGAACATTTTTTAATATGCCACGGAAGAATCCACCATACCATTTAAAAAACACCTGCTCCTCCCGAAAAATAGCGGAGATCAGAAATAAAGGAATATCCCGTTTTTTAAGTTCTCGAAAATAATGGTACCAATATTCGTATTTCGTAAACACGGCAAATTTGGGTTTTACGGTATCCAAAAATTTGCGGGCATGGTTTGCCGTATCCGTTGGCAGATAAAACACATAATCTGCTAGCGGTGTATTTTTTCGGATTTCATACCCCGACGGTGAAAAAAAAGTAATGATTATTTTTTCATTCGGATATTTTTTTTTGATGGCTTCCATGACCGATCTTCCCTGTTCAAATTCACCCAACGAAGCAAAATGGAACCATATCGGTTTCGTATCCTTTTCAACCGTTTGTTCGATATGTGAGAATAATCGTTTACGTCCTTCCACCCATAGCCTCGCCTTCCGATGGAAAGGGGAAATGATGTGCAGTAGCAGGGTGTAAAGACCTATTCCAATGTCGTAAAGAAGACGCATGCGTTATTTATTTTGATCTCCTCTGCCGTTAAGAACTACTTTACAGCGGAAAAATATGCTTATATTCGTCAAAGATAAAACTAAACTGCAAAGAAATAACATATTATAATCAAGAACAATGAGCAAAATCTTAGTTACCGGCGGAACGGGGTACATCGGTTCCCACACGGTAGTAGAATTACACAACGCGGGCTATACACCGGTTATCATCGATAACTTATCCAATTCAAACATCCAAATTTTAGATCAGATCGCGAAAATTATTGGTGTCCGACCGGAGTTTCATCAATTTGACTTATGCGACGAAGCGAAAACCCGTGCTTTTGTTCAGGAGAATCCGGATATTACGGGTATCATTCATTTTGCGGCTTCGAAGGCTGTTGGAGAGTCCGTAGAGAAACCCTTAAAGTATTACCACAACAATTTCTTCTCGTTAATTAACCTCCTGAACGCCTATCAAGGTAAGCCGATCAATTTTGTATTTTCCTCCAGTTGTACGGTGTATGGTGAACCAGATACTTTACCGGTAACAGAGTCTGCGCCCGTCAAGAAAGCAGCCTCACCATATGGAAATACCAAGCAGATTGCCGAAGAGATATTGGAAGAAGTTTCTGCCGCTTACGGGAATTACAACACCATAGCACTACGGTATTTCAATCCGGTTGGCGCACATGCTTCTGCACTAATTGGCGAACTTCCACTCGGTGTTCCGCAGAATCTTTTACCGTTCATTACCCAGACAGCCATTGGCAAACGGGAAAAGCTAACGGTATTCGGCGGCGATTACGAAACACCTGATGGTTCTTGTATCCGCGACTACATCCATGTGGTCGATTTGGCGAAAGCGCATGTCGCTGCTATCCGCTTGCTGGAAAAAGGAAACCCCAATGGCAAATACGATGTATTCAATGTGGGTACCGGAAACGGCTATTCTGTACTGGAAGCTATTACAGCCTTTGAAAAAGCTTCAGGACAAAAGTTAAACTACGTAGTCGGACCTCGTCGCGACGGAGATATCGTTAAGGTGTGGGGAGATGTGACAAAATCTACCCAACAATTGGGATGGTCAGCGGAATTAGGTATTGACGAGATGATGGCATCCGCCTGGGCTTGGGAAAAGTACTTGCAAGAAAATCCGATTGGATAAAAAAGGTTTGTTGACGCCTATGATTTTTTATAGGCGTCTCCATAATATTTCTCATTAAAACTCAAACTAGGCGTCAACCAATACAATTGAATCACCCTAGAATACCGGAAATTAAATCCCGATAACAGGATTGCAGTCACGGTGCAGACCGTCAGGTAAAGCCAGGGAGATTCGGAACCGCCTGACAGGACATAAGCTGCGATACAGACTGCAACAAACTGCGCGACACTCAATGCGTAACTAACGAACATAGATACATAGAAAAATCCGGGTTCTATTTCAAACTTGAATCCACAATGTGGGCAATTTTTGTTCATTTTCTGTTTCAGACTAAACATGCCCCCTCCAAACATCTGTCCGGTTCTGCATCGCGGGCATTTACATTCTCTAGCTGCTTTAAATGAGCTAATAGTATAGGTATTGTTATGCTGCATTTTTAGTATACGAATTAAATATGTTTTCTTCTAAATTCTTCCGGCGTGACGCCAATGCCCTTTTTAAAAAATTTTGTAAAATAGGAATTGTCATTAAAATTGAGCTCATAGGCAATCTCCGATACCCCGTAATCTTTAATGACCAACAACCGTTTTGCTTCCAACAGCACGCGCTTGCGGATAATCTCCCCGGCCGAAGCTCCCAACACTTCCCGGCACAAGGCATTGAGATGATTCGGGGTGATATAAAGCAGCGCTGCATAGTCTTTCGGCAAGCGCAATGTTCTAAAATTCGATTCGATCAGATTCAGGAAGTTACGTAATAAGGTATGGTTATAGGTATCCTCCGGCAAAGCGACGGGTCGATCCCGCTGCTGTTCGAGCACATGAAAAATATACAGCAGGGAGACCCGGGCAAAATCCACATCATGCACATACCCGCGTAAGCGTTTAAATACATCCGCTACACCCTCTCTTTCATCTTCTTTTACCACAAAAACTTCGTCCTGCACCAAACCGGAAAAAAAAGAAAATAACGTCATATAATCCGGTTGGAGTAAAAAGGTTTTAAAAAAATCTCTGTCGAAATTAACCACATAACCATCCATCTCCTCCTCAAAAGACCATGTATGGATTTGCCCTGGCGACATAAAATAGATCTGCCACGGCACGACCTCAAAAGTTTCAAAGTCGATGGTATGTTTTCCGCCACCCTTTGTAAACAACAGCAAATGGTAAAAATTATGCCGATGTGGAAAAACAAGTTTTTTATTCCGAGCCAAATAACCTGCCAAATCCTCTACCATAATGCCCTGCTGGACATTCTCCGAAACGCTACATTGCTCGATAACAGGCACTTTTAAAACCATACACAAAGATATGGTGATATTTCCACAAACAATGGTAGAATTACTGGTTTTAATGGTATTTTTTACCGAAAGCAGACCAGAAAGTCAAAGAGTTAAAAATAATTTTTAACTTCACATCATGTCGTTACATAAGCAACCGGAATTAAAGGAAGCCGTCTTAAATCTTCCGCAAAAAGAAAAGGATAAGCTACTCGTTCGTTTAGTCGGCAAAGACAAGATGCTCTTGAAGCAGCTACATTTTCAGCTTTTAGAAGACCAGATTGATCTGGAAGACCGTATCGAGAAACTCAAGGAAAGATTAGCCGCTCTCTTTGCCGAAGGTAGAAATTCGGTAAAGAATATCCCGGTATATAGCAACTACAAAGAGCTTCAAAGCCTTATCCGTCAAGCCAGCGGCATGGTCAATGAACATGAAAAAATCACCAAAGACAAATATAGCGAGGCCGATTGCCGCATCTATATCCTAAACGAAACCTTCCGTCGATTCCCGCGTCTTTTTGAAAAGTCGGCAGTGCATAGCGCGTCCAAATTGCATGACTACGTCCGCGCGCGGATTAAAGCAACAACGACCAAATTTGAAAAACTGCACGAAGACCTGCAGTTTGATCTGCAGGAATCCATGGAGGAGGTAATGGGTTTTGCGACGGAGCATGGTTTACATTAAATATCGCCTTTCTTTAACGCTAAGATCGCAAAGTCCACCGCACGAGCGGTCAGTGCCATGTAGGTCAGCGAAGGGTTTTGGGTTGATGTTGACGTCATGCTTGCACCATCAGTCACAAATACATTCTTGCAGGCATGAAGCTGATTCCATTCATTTAACATCGAAGTTTTCGGATCCCGGCCCATACGAACGCCACCCATTTCGTGGATATCCAGACCAGGAGGCTGATCATCTCTAGATGAGTGAATATTATGAAATCCTGCTTTCTCATACATTTCGGAAAACTGTGCTATAAAATCCTTCGACATTTTATCATCGTTTTCATCATAACCAACACTGATATTAACGAGAGGCACTCCCCACGCATCTTTTTCGGTCTGATCTAAAAACACCCCATGTTCTTTCTTTGGTATTGTTTCGCCCATCATTTGGGCACCAACCCACCAATGTCCGAGCTTCGGATTTAATAAACTATCCCGCAATGCTGCGCCCGTGGATGAAGTATCTTGATAAGTAGACCGAGAAGCGGAAAAACCAGTTGCATATCCCCGCAAGAAATCGGTTTCTTGCTTATACAAGTTTCGAAAACGCGGAATATAACCACCTCCCGCAGGATTACGCCCATCAGTCTTATAAGCATTTAGGTCGCCATCGTAGTCTGCATATACTCTTGTACTGTAATTATGAAATGCCACATATTGCCCCAGCACACCACTATCATTTCCTAAGCCATTCGGGAAGCGATCCGAAGTCGAATTTAACAAAATCAAGTTCGTATTGATGGTACTCGCATTGACAAAAATAACTTTAGCGTAATATTCAAAACTCTCTTTCGTGTTCGTATCTACTATTCGGACACCTTTCGCTTTTTGGGTTTCTTCATCGTAAAGAATAGACGATACGACAGAAAATGGACGTAGGGTTAAGTTACCTGTTTTCTCTGCCCAAGGTAAAGTAACTGCATTAGAACTAAAATAACCACCAAAAGGACAGCCCCGTTGGCAAAGGGTACGATGTTGACATTTGACACGCCCCTGCTCCATATGAATAGGTTCCGGTTTCGACAGGTGCGCACAGCGCGCACTAATCACATATCGGTCGGTATAATGGTGTTGAAGTGCTTCTTTGAAATGGTCTTCGACCGCATTCAAAGGAAAAGCAGGCTGGAATATTCCATCGGGCAACGATGAGATCCCATCCCGATTGCCGGCTATCCCCACAAATTTTTCAACATGATCATACCATGGTGCCAAATCGCTATAGCGAATAGGCCAATCCACCGCAAATCCATCGCGCAAGGGACCTTCAAAATCAAAGTCGCTCCACCGTTGCGTTTGGCGTGCCCACAGCAATGACTTTCCACCTACCTGATATCCCCTGATCCAATCGAATGGCTTTTCTTGTTTATAAGGATGTTCTTTGTCTTTTACAAAAAAATGCTCCGCATCTTCATTGAATGCATAACATTTACTGACGATCGGATTTTCTTCCCGCAACTTAAGAGGCACCTCCAATCTGTGTTCAAATTCAAAAGGATATTTATTCGTTGTCGGATAATCCTTCACGTGTTTGACATCCCGGCCCCTTTCCAATACCAAGGTTTTCAAGCCACGCTCGGTCAATTCCTTGGCAGCCCAACCACCGCTGATTCCCGACCCGATCACAATGGCGTCAAAAATATTGTCGTTTACTTTCATCTATGTTTCCTAATCTATTTGGGTTTACACGTTAGTGTATCCATTATACCTGCCCGGCACCAATTCATAAGTTCCTTTTTCCTTCATCAGATACGCTGAATTGTTATAGCCTTGAATCGTTCTTCGCTTGATGATTTCATAGCATTTTTTAATCTTGTTATCCTCCATATCGTTCAGTAAGGCTATCATCTCCGTTCTTTCCTGTTGCGAAGCTATAGTAAAGGGTTTAGCTCGTTTATTCCATTCGCCTTTTTCCAACTCGACCAGTCCCTCGGTAAAAATTAGCTGCTCTTCCTTCCTATGACAGTCGTCCAGCATTTTCATGACAAACAAATGCAGGTTTTTAATTTCATCGGGTTCATGACCCTCCAATGGCAGGATAGTTTTGGTTATCTGCGACAAGACATCTTCTAAGTCTTTCGTCATCTTATAGTTTTCCAGTATAATACTGGCGCTTTTGGTATCCGATGAACAGGACTTCATCAGCCACATGCCACCTGCCAATATAGCCATACTAGCTATTGCCTCTCTTCTATTCATAAAACTTTTCTTTTGTAGGATTATTTACATTTAGAAATTATCCAATAACAGGGAAAGCTCGTTCAAGCGGTCTGGATAATCAGCCGCCAAGTTTACGCGTTCTGCCGGATCATCCGCCAAATTAAACAGCTCCAAAACCTCGTTTTCGTCCTGCCCTGTACGTCGCAATTTCCAGTCGCCCAGCCGTACTACTTCTGGCTTCCCTCCGTGCTCATAATAAATGGGCTGATGATCCATGGTATTAACCCCACTGGTAAATAATTCTCCTACAGACTGTCCGTCCAGCTCCATGTCTATGGGCACTTGGATACCCGCCCACTGGGCAAGCGTCGGGAATAAATCCACCGCACTCACGACTTGCTTTAATATTTTCGAATAAGAATGGCCAGGCCAATACATTATAAACGGCACCCGTACGCCCCCTTCATAGGTGCTGGCTTTACTGCCCCGGAACAGGCCGGAATAACCCGCATGGTGGCGCTTGGTTACGCCATCGTCTGCCATCCGACTAGGGTACTCACTCCAAGGACCATTATCACTGGTAAAGATGAATATCGTGTTTTCGGCCAGCCCTTTTTCTTCCAACGAATCCCAAAGCATCCGAAGCCCGGCATCCATCTCTGCAATGACAGCACCCAGCTCCCCTCCATTTCCACCAGCATATACCGAGTTTTGAGCGGCATAGTATACCGGAAGATGCGGCATATTATAAGCCAAGTATAAAAAAAACGGTTCACTGGATTGTTGGGCTTGAACATAGCGGATTGCCTCTTGATGGTACAAGGCTGTCAATGAACTATCGGCCGGCTCCTGCACCACGGGTGTGTAATTTCTAAACAACTTCATGGTGGAATCTGTCTGTACATAAGGCGACCGATAATCATGACTATAAAGCAATCCATAATAGTCCTCAAACCCATGATTCATAGGCGAGAAAGCTACCTTGTCGCCCAAATGCCACTTCCCAATCATTTTTGTTTTATAGCCGTCTTCCTTCAAAAGCTTAGCAATCGTCCGCTCACTTGCCGGCAATCCCAGATCCGATCCGGGTCCTAAAGGTGCCGGCACATTATAGCGACTCGGGTATCGTCCGGTCAACAATGCTGCCCGGGAAGGAGAACATGTTGGTGAAGCCAACACAAAATTGGTAGACTGCACACCCATTCTCGCAATACTATCCAGAAAAGGGGTTTCGATGACCGGGTTACCATAACAGGATAAATCCGCGTAGCCTAAGTCATCGGCCACAACCAATACAATATTTGGACGTTGTTGCGCGGTGCTTATCGCAGTAAAGAGACCAACGAAGGTCAGCGTGAAATAGAGGTTCTTTAAATTTATCATAGTAATCGTAAAATCCAAAAATAGCTAATTGCATCGACAAGAATCTCGTTCTTCTTTTGGCTAGCCTATATACGTTTGCTGACGATTTCTTTCATCTCTCCATTGACTTTTACCTTAACTTTCGTCGGTTTAGGTGATGAGATACGGTAAGACGTAACCTTTCCATTTTTCCATTTCATATCGACCGTGAAATTTCCACGGGCACGGAACCCTTTAAGCTCCCCGCTTTCTTTCCAAGAATCAGGCAGCGCCGGCAACAAATCAATCATACCGTTGTGACTTTGCAGTAACATTTCTGCAATAGCCGCCGTAGTTCCAAAATTCCCGTCGATCTGTAAAGGAGGGTGTGCACTAAAAAGATTCGGGTAGGTTCCACCGCCGGGGCCATAATTCATATCGACCGTCCTTGTAGGCGTAAGTACCTGTCGCAACAACTTAAATGCCCGATTCCCATCCAATAGTCTCGCCCAGAAAATTTGCTTATAAGCAATTGCCCAACCCGTACCATCGTCGCCACGTACCTCCAGCGATTTCTTTGCGGCTTCTGCCAATGCAGGTGTTTTAAAAGGAGAGATGAGATCGGCCGGGAACACCCCATATAAATGAGAGATATGCCGATGTTGCGGATCCACTTCTTTATACTCTTCCAGCCACTCCAAGAGACGTCCGTCTGTGCCAATCCTACCCGGAGGTGGGACGCGTTCCAGTTTCATACGGAGCGTATCGCTGAAATCTTTATCCAGTCCAAGGAGTGCCGCCGCTTCAATAACGTTGGTGAAAAGCTCCCGTGTAATCTGATGGTCAATGGTAGGTCCCATAGCGACGTTCGTATGTGTCTTACCATCGGGCATGTAAAATGTGTTTTCTGGTGATACTGACGGGCCTGTTACTAACCAGCCCGTCTTGGGATCTTCCATCAATACACTGTTGTAAAATTGTGCCGACCCTTTCAGAATGGGGTAAATATCGCGTAAATAGTCTTCATCCCCTGTATAAGCATAATGTTCCCATAAGTTGTTGCATAACCAACCAGACCCCGCGTTAGCAATGCCCCAGGAAGCGCTTTCGCCAGGTTCTGTAAAGCCCCATATGTTGGTAATGACGTGTGCCACCCAGCCCTCGGCATTATAGTATGCCTTTGCTGTACGTTGGCCCGGTTCCACCAAACCACGTACCAACTCCACCAATGGTAGATTCAGCTCACTGAGATTAGCGGCGCCCAAATGCCAATGATTCATTTGTACATTCACATCCAGATGGTAGTCGCCATTCCAAGGCGTGTGGATCTGGTTTGCCCAAAGTCCTTGCAGATTCGGCGGAAGTAACCCTATTCGGGTGCTGCTAATGCTTAGGTACCGACCGAATTGGAAAAACATCGCCGGTAATCCACGGTCCTGTTCCGGATACTGTTGGAATTCCTCCAGACGCCGATCGGTCGGGATATCCATTCTTCCCTTTCCCAAATCAAGCTGCAGGCGGTTAAAAAGTGCATGATAATCTGTCCAGTGTAGCTTTTTCAGGCTTTCATACGGTGTCTGCAGGGCACGTTGTAACAATGTCTCCGTGATCGCCAGATGATCGTTTCCTCGGAAATCTGTACCCGCAGACACCAATAGGATAACAGACGTTGCACCACGGACCACCAATTCATTTCGCGTTGTTGTTTGCGCTCCTCCATCCAACAATGCCCGCACCCGGGCCATATACTGCATGCCGTTCCCGTCAGTACCATTGTCCAACTGTCCGGCTAATTGCAGTTCGTCCCCTACCACCTTTGTATCGCCCCGCTCTGGCCGGCGCATAGAAATCCTAAGATTCAATTTTCCAGGTACACTGGCCGACAAGCGAATAACACCTACATCCGCACCAAAAGCTGTAAAATACTCCCGTTTGTAAGTAACGCCATCCATTTCGAAGGTACTATTAGCTACGGCATTGTCGAGATCCAGACTACGGCGATAATTCCCCATCGTAGCAACCTTTGCGCCGGGGTATTCAAATGCCATGTCCAGAAAGCCCAACACTTGGTATTTCCCCCATTGTGGACCACCAGAGCCGGGTCCTTTACATACAAAATGCTGGCTGATCAGATGCTGCGCTTCATCGTTTTTTCCTTCTTTTAACAACCGACGTATTTCGGGCAGGTACTTGTGTGCCTCATAGTTGTTGGCATCTTGCGTTGAACCAGACCATAGTGTAATATCATTTAACACGATAGATTCCTTAACTATGCCGCCATCGGGCATCATACCTAACCGACCATTGCCTAAAGGGAGTGTCTCCTCCCATTGAGCGGCCGGCGTATCATACCATAATACATTGGGGCTGGGACTTTTTTTGGCAAAAACGCCCAAAGGCCACGTGGCGAACAGATAAAGTACCAGCGCGAAAAAAAAATATTTTGTTTGAATTAGCATATCTATTCGTTTAATCTGCATTCATATTGGAGATAAGTTTGTAAAGTACGGCATCCTTCGAAGGCACATGTAACCGAAGAACGCCATCTTTAGGATGATAAACGCCCTGTTCTTCCCCTGTCAGGAAATCAACCAGTTGATAGCTACCATCGGCAAGGCCTAACGCCGAGGGCGCAAAGACAGCTTCAAACGAATCATTCTCGGCAAAGTTAAATGCTGCCAGCAATGTCGTGTCGCTGGGAAGGACAAACGAAAGTTGCTGATCCATCCCTTCACCCTCCGCTAACTTTATCGGTGTAAAAGCTTTAGGATCTTGAAAAAACTGCGCTATCTCTGGGTTATCCAAATACTTAGCCGCCCGCTCTCTGACGAGTTCCACACGGTAATCAGAGCCGTCTCCCAAGATACTTCCCATTACCATGAGGCAATAGAGCCGTACCTTTACCTCTGTTTCATGGAGAGGTGGATGTTTCTGAAATTTCTCCATCACCAGCACGTCCATATTGGTATATGGCCATAACGTACCCTGCACCCAGCCCATATGAGATGCCGTAATCATGGACGCCGCCGCACTACCATAATGTGGGAAACCCGGTTGGCTATCCCGCAGATGCGAATGCACATCAGTCGAAACGAAACGTGTATGTGCATATTGGTGTGGAAACATCGGAGAAATCGCTAACGTAATAAAAATATCAGGTCCCATAATGGAGTCCACCAAATGTTTAAATAACTTCATACCATAGTTATACGCTTGCATGCCACTGCGTACGTTAGGGTCATACCATTTGACCGCCTCCAAAGATCCCGCTGTCACAAAATCAACCTTGATGAGTTTGGCACCGATCG
Organism: Sphingobacterium corticibacterium; assembly: GCF_004208525.1. Taxonomy (GTDB): domain Bacteria; phylum Bacteroidota; class Bacteroidia; order Sphingobacteriales; family Sphingobacteriaceae; genus Sphingobacterium; species Sphingobacterium corticibacterium. The sequence goes on from NZ_SGIT01000002.1 coordinate 1,068,028, forward strand.
CATGCGCTTTTTCAATTTGACTGATCATCGATACTTTAGTCGCTGGATGAGTGGGGTCTAAGGGAAACGCTCCCCATTCGCCATCTTTAAAGGGTATCGGTTTATCACGATCATCCCGTAAAATAACTTCCCGAAGCGGAACATTCGTACCGGATAAAACCGCATTATCGATATTATTGCTCCACGTCCAGAGCGAGAAAGGGCTACAGTAAAATCCGATCTCCTGTTCCTTTTCTCGGGCGTAATCGCCAATACGTCTCAACATTTTGGTGGTATAAATACCTTGGTCGTAGGAATCGATACTCAACACCGGCTTACCGAAACGGTTTAGGTTTTTCATGTCTTTTAGGAAGTCGACTGTTTCATATACGCCTTTGGGCATCATGACGCCCTCATGTCCTAAAACGCCTTCCACACCGAAACTATTCCAATAGACCGGCGCCGCACCTGTCCACGATAAACTTCCGGCCAAACGAGCTTGCATCTTACCGAAATTTGTACTGGAAACCCGAAAATCTGCAGCTGCTTCCAGATAAATCAGGGGCGAATGCACTACTGTTCCGATCATGCTGCCATGCGGCATAACATCATGTGTTCCATCTTGACCGCCATAATTAGGAGGCAGCGACGGGTTGTCTGGCCGTGCTGCACCACCGAAAATGACGAAAGATTCCCATGTACCTTTTTTACTTGCTGTATGGTAACGGATACCTGTTTTCCAAAAATCATGTTCTAAACTACCGACCACCAGACCCTGATACGATTGTTTGTCATAAATAAATGCCAGTTCATGGCTTACGCCATCTAGTGGGTTCTCGCCTGCTTCCGGCAAGGGTTGTGCCAACAGTTTTGTCCAATTATCGTTGTCAAAAGGTAAGTCGACTAGTATAGGATGCTTCCAAGGAATTTCCATACTTCCCTCAGACGCTTCCAGTATTGCCAGCGGACTGATATGCCGTGTCTCCAGTATCGTATTCTTGTCTTTAGTAGCTTCTACGCGGAGTAAAAGGTATGGGCTATCTTCATATACCGTGATGGATTGTACCAAGGTGATACCTTCGTGATCTTCGTGTATAAATTGGAAATGCCTGCCTTTGCCTATGCTGTCGTTAATGGGCACTTCTTTCAGGTCGTGACGATCGAATTGTGCCGAAACTTTAATTCCGTGCTGAACCAGGTCAACGTATGCTACGGTATTTTTCAGTGAAACACCATTCTTAAAAAGATAATCAATAGTCCCCTTCTTCAAGTCAAATGATAACTTGCCTGAAGTCAAATAAACGTCTTTCATATGCAAAGATGGAGCGGCATATGCTAGTTTTCCGCTAAAAAGAAAGACAAGATAAAATAAGAAATACCGCATGTTTTACTCTCCAAGTTTATAAACCGATAGTTGCGAAAGATGAAGGTAATCACCGTTCCATACTTCCAAAACACGGAAGCGCAGGTAACGTACGGGAGCCGTCGGTTCGTCAAACGCATACAGTTCTCCGGCTGCCGCTGTAGTATCATCAATTTCTGAATTTTGTCCTCCCGGCAACCCTGATGGTTTCACGTTTGTAAATGTACCGAGCTTGGTCCATGAATCCCAGCTGCCATCCGAAGCAGGGTCGTTGCTACCCCATACTTCAAATTGTTTTGGATTACCGCCGTTATATCGGCCAGAATAACGCTGCCATAGCCGCACACTACTAATCGAGGATTCCATTCCTATATCTAATGAAAAGGAAATCGGCATACCTATACCATCGGTATGGAAACCTTGATCGCTGGTCGTATTGCCGTTCCACAGATTCGGCAGCACCCAGCCCCAAGCATCTCCTGCGTCATTCGGTAGGTACAAGGGCCGAAAGAACGATTTGTCTGCTTCCACGATGTGCAGGATCGTGGGGAATGTTTCCCAGCTCAACGTATATATGGTATCCGCGGCGTTCGGTTCCGGCACATAGCCGGAGCGATATTGTAAGGTCGTTCCAAACTTAAAATCGGGTATCGTGATCTCGTTATTACCCGGTAGTAGGATGACCGTTTTTTCCTCCTCGTCTCTGTTTGTATATTTTATTTCCGTACCGGTGTTCAATGTATCGGGCGCGTTGAAAAACAGTTTCAGCGAACCGTCTTCATACGTTTCATAAGGATCAGACATGCGATAAGCTCTATTTTGTAACACAGCCTGATAAGTCGCTCCGTATACGCGTATATTATTCAGTTCCTGTCCGACTGACACATTTCCTTCGCTATCATATGCAACAATGGAAAAGCTGTAGACATACTCATCGAGATTAGGGATAGAGGCCATAATACTATCCGAAGGACTGTGCGTGGTGGCTTCCACACGCTGCGAATTGTTGTTATTGTTCCAATAGACCATATAGTGATCGATATTGGGATCCGGACTAGGGTTCCAAACCAATACAGCTCGGAGGTATCCCGCCTTTGACCGGACATCCCGGGCTAAACCGGGGTAGATAATCTCCTCCTCATTTAAATATTTTTTATAATCATCTGCGTATTTTTCACAACCTACCCAGGTTATCAATAAGCTAAAAGCAAGGAGTATATAAATCAAATATTTCATGTTCGTCTAATTGAAAATGTTCATTATTCTTCTGGACTACCGTAGAAGGTTATCTCCATAGCATTAACATAATTGAGTCCGGCCCACGTTTGTGTACACACAAAGCGAATATACTTTACCGACGGCGCCGTACTCGGCATAACAAAATTTACACCTGCTGCTGCAAAAGCGATATCTGCGGCATTGGCTTGGATAGGAGGAAGACCCGAGGGCGGATTGGGGTAACTGAAATTCCCCATATTCACCCAATCTCCAGCGACTGTACCGGGTTCTGACGCCCGAGGTAATGGATGATCTTGTGGGTTGTCTTCATTGGAACCCCAAATGGTAATCTCTTTCGGATTTTGATCTCCATACATAGCTGGCAATCTGTTCCACAGTACAAAACGACTAATCTTCGCTGTCAACCCCAGTCCGAAAGTGCCGGCCATAAGAGACGAAGTCGTTGTGTGCCAACCATTACCACTCAAACTTCCATCAAACAAATAACGCAATTCCCAACCATAGCCAATTGGTGCATCACTTGGCAACGGATAAACGAAAAATTTACTTTTATCTAACTCGGTTTCAAACAACGGTACCAAAGAGACATATCGGATATCCGATGTATTACCAAATCGGTCTGACGTATACACACCAAACTTACGTTCTACCGGATCAAATCCCCGGATCGAAACATCTACCGCACTACCGGAGATATATTCTGGATCTCTTTCATCGAACTGTCCGGTCGCATCATTATACGATAGCAAATGTATGGATATAGGCGCGCCTGTAGGGTTAACACCAGCAAAATTGGCTCCTCCAAAGTCCGGCGAAATTTCTAGTCCTTCGTTGATTAGGATATAATTCGGGGTCTTAGGTTGTACCTTAACGACGACTGGATCCGAAAGGACATTCGCACGACTCACCGCATATAAGGAGACTTCATATTCACCTTCGCGGGCGAATCCTTCCACCAGAATGGTATCTTGATAATAACTGGTTTTCGATTCACGAACATGATCATCATTGATCGAATAACGCGCCAACACATACAGCAAATTCTTGGAGTTCGGCAACTTATACGTAATCTTAGCGGCACCATTCAGATTTTCAACATGGACATCCGTCACGACACCTGGCTTCGTCATATCTGTTGAAATAATCTCAACCGGAGATTCGCTTTCTTCACAGGCTCCCACAAATAAGGTGACGAGCATAAGTAGCGGCATCAGATAAGCCGATATAGTTCTATTATTTTGTTTATTCTTTTTCATCACATGCATATTAAAGTCTATCCTACCAATAAGGGTTCTGTGTCAGGTGTTCGTTGACCACCACATCGTAATTATTCAGCGGCCACAAATAATCCCGTACACTGAACAAGGGGATAATAACCGGAACGGGCCGGTAATAATCTGCCGTTGTTTCTCCGGACACATTCCAGCCCCGTAATGGGCTGCCAAGTACACTCTGTAATTCTTTCCATCGACGGAGATCCCAACCGCTCTGTCCTTCAAACGCTAACTCGATACGACGTTCCTGACGGATGATCTGACGTAGCCCCTCTTTGTTCGTCACTTTTTGCGGATTTCGAGCATAGGTAGACCATGCTTCGCGTACGCCTTCAAGACCTGCACGATGCCGTACACGATCTATATATTCATACACCTCTTCGGTGGGACTACTTTCGGCTTCGTTCAAGGCTTCCGCATACAACAGGTAAAGCCCAGCCAACCGCATCATCGGTATGCGGAACGCTTCTGCAGAGAAGTTCACATCCATAACCGACAAGTAATTTGTTAATTTTTTTGGCCAATATCCCGTGATATTAGTTGCATTCAAGCTTTTCGGACCGGCAATAGCGGGCAATCCACGTGCTTGTACGTGATAAGCTGTCTCCTCATCTGCTTGTCCATTGCCAAACCAGATGCCACCATCAAACCCCAAGGCAGCATAAAAGCGGCGCTCACGATCAAAATGCGCTTTCACCGTCTCATATCCTTGTTTAAGGTAATGTTGATTTGCTTCGTTACCTATCTCCACAGAAAAACGGTTGGCATAATCCCATGAAACATCTTCGTTGATCGGCACCCCATTGCGCGTATAGAATAATTCTGTTGTAATAAACGGTACTGCCCAGTTGCTCGGATAACTGTTTGACATACCCACGGCGTTCGTCGTCAACTTTGGAATGGTGTAGCCTTGATAATCGAATCCATGGTTCAATGACCAAATCAATTCCGGATTCTCCTCCCACCGTTGAGTAAGGATATTCTGCAAAATAAGAACCTCCTTCAACTCGTCCGAAACATTGCGAATACCATTCACCGGCAATATATCATATAGCCGTAATCCCTGTGCCTCACATTCCTCAATAGCTTCCTTACAAGCATCAGCTGCCAATCGCCATTTCTGCGGATCGTACGCTGCGGGGAACAACTCCCTTCCATCTTTATCTTGATAGCCGATATAGTCCGGGTTGCCATTAAATAATGGACTAGCTGCCCACACGAGCATTTCGGCTTTCACAGCCATCGCTATAAATTTGGTGATACGACCAAATTCCTGTGCTCTATTCTCTATAATCGGCGGTAAATCCGGTATCGCTTCATCCATCAAGGATACGACATACGCAAAGGACTCATCCAGCGTAGCCCGTTTACGTTTGGTCAGTTCGATGTCCACGTCAACTGGATTGTTTTCGTCTATCAAAATGATTGGTCCGTACATCCGAATCAAATAATAATGATAGTAGGCTTTTAGAAATTTTGTCTCCGCAATCCATCGCCGTTTTTCTGCTTCTCTTAGATCGATAGGCTGATCGATATTTTCCAACATGATATTGCAACGCCGAATGGCCCGGTACATATTGCCCCACTGCGAAAGCACCGGACTACTGCTGTTCTGTGTTCCCCGAATCAGATTGAAACCTGATGCGTTAAAAAACTGCGTTTCCAACATTGGATAAACCACCTCGGCAGATGTCGTAAATCCAGGATTGTATATCACGTCTGACAGGCGCTGCATCGTTGAATAACAGCCAAATAAATAATTTTCGGCCTCGTTACGGTTGCGAAATGCATATTCTAACGTTCCCACATTATCCGGTACAATGTCAAGATAGTTACAGGAAGACACTGTCATCCCCATGATGAACAGGTATATATATCGAAATATTCTTTTCATGGCTTTCTGATTTACAAATTCACATTTAGACCCACATTAAACACTTTTTGTATCGGATAGGCGAAGCCATTCCCGCCTTGTTCGGGATCCCATAATTTGAAAGGACTAAACGTAAACAAGTTGAGTCCGTTAAAATAGATTCTACAGTTCTTCAGCTTTAGTCGATCCGAAACATGCTGCGGCAGGCTATAACCAATTTCTAATGATTTTAAACGTATAAAACTACCATCACGCATCCACCATGTACTCGGTTGTAGGTTATTGGCAATAGACGGAACATTGACACCCATCCTCGGATATTGGGCGTACAGATCCTGGTTCTCTTCCGACCAGTGGCTCTCTGCAAATGCCTGTAAAACTTGGGTGTTACCATAGATGTATGGTTCCGGACTTTGCACAAAAGGACTTACCTTCCATGGATCGATGAAAAGCGACGTACGCGTCTGCCCTTGAAAAAATGCGGAGAGATCAAAACCTTTGTAGCCTGTTGAGAAACCGAATCCATATACGACTTCAGGAACCGTAGGGTAGCCCATAAAGACCATATCGAGGTCATCGATACGTCCGTCTCCATTCATATCTCGATACTTAATGTCCCCGCCTTGGGGCAAAATGCCCTGGATCGTGTTGTCCCAACCATCTGTCACACTCATAATTTGTCTGGGCGAATTCTGCACTTCTTCGTCATCCACAAACAATCGTTCGGCAATGAACCCGTACTGTCTATTGAGCGGCTGCCCCATAAAATGTCGCCATTCCTCGGCAAAATTAGGTTCCTCGATATAGGTATAACGATTGGTAGAAAAGGTAAAATTTCCACGAAACGACGTCCACCAACCATTACTAAAGCTTTTACTATAATCTGCCGAGAGATCGATCCCCTTCGAATCTACTTCTCCTAGATTCGTACTGACCGAAGCTTCCAATCCCTCACTCGATGGTATGAATCGCTCGCGAAGGATATCGTAACGATGGTTTTTATAAACTTCTGCAATGATATTCAGTTTGTCGAAAAGCGTTGCTTCCACCCCAACATTACTCATCCGGGACGTTTCCCAGCTGATGTTTCGGTTTTCGTAACTTCTGATTTCCACCCCCTTACGTTCATAATTGTTATTGATACCGAACTGTGCCCAATGTGGACCATTGGCCAGTTCGACATCAGAAAGGTAGAAGAACCGTTGAGATCCGATCGCATCATTACCGACCAGACCATGGCTACCCCGTATCTTTAGTTTGTTCACCCATCCCTCACTATTCCAAAAATCTTCGTTGGAGATTACCCACGACGCTCCGATAGTCGGGAAAAAGCCAAAACGGTGCTCTTTTGAAAAGCGTTCAGAACCATTATATCCAAAATTAAACTCGGTAAAATACTTATTCTTAAACGAATACGTTAAGCGCCCCGCAAGCCCCACATTCCGAAATGGCAATGAGTATGGAAGGGTGGTGGTATTTGTCTTCGGATCCCTAGCACTGGAATAAACCGTCTGTTGCAACGTACCAATTAACGTGGAGCTAATGGTATGATTTTCGCCCAATGCTTTATTATAATCTAAAGCGGTCTGTAAATACACGAACGTGTTGGCGTCAGGTTCACTGCGGCTATAGCCCAAATATTCCGTAGCGACATTATAGCCGGTAGGTTGTGGATTAAGCCACAATAGGGAATATGCCCCTGTCTCCTGATCGTACGAATTGATATTGTAATAGAATGGACTGTATGCCAGCTGCGAGTCAAAATACGAATAGCGGTTCGTATTGAACAAGCTTCGGAATTTCAAACCTTCCGTAATAAAATCAAAGTTTTGGTTCAGCTCCAACTGGGCAGACATCCGCGATTGCGAATAGCGCTTCTGCCCGCGTAACATCTGTGCATAGGGGTTATTATAAAGAATCTGGTTACTCGCTGTGCCGCCGGCCGTTCCATTGTTACCGAACAGAATGTGTCTTGCATTTAAGTTAGCATCATCCGGTTCGTAGTATGCCGGAAACAGCACGGGACTCGTATGTATAGCCACATTGTATAAATCCGAAGCAAATGACCCGTCGACTGTTATCGGTCCTCTATACTCATTGAAATTACCAGATAACCGCACCACCAATTCTGTTGTTTTCGTTAAGTTGACATTCACATTCGACCGAATCTGATAATTTTTAAAGTTAAGGCTGTTATCGTTATTGTTCCGCGGATCCGTTTTCAACACCCCGAAATCTTGGTTGTAGGTACCAGCGACATAATATCTCGCCACGTTTCCTCCACCGCTTACACTGAGGTTATTCCGTTGGGTCATCGCTCGTTTCTTGAAGAGCATATCCAGCCAATCAACGGCAGGATATACATAAGGATTACTACCCGGATCGCCATTGATCGTAGCCTGTGTATTCCTAATTTTCGTAGGTGAGAAAGGGAGTGGCAATTCTGGGTCGCGGGTGAGCGAAGCCTCGTTATACAGGCGCATATATTCCATAGGCTCGATCAGCTCCAATGTTCGATTAGACTGGGAGCTAGAAAGCTCTGTCCGAAAATTAATAGAAGCCTTACCCTCTTTACCCTCTTTTGTGGTAACGAGAATCACGCCGTTTGCACCACGTGCCCCATAAAGTGCCGTGGCATTGGCATCTTTGAGAATAACAAAACTTTCGATATCATCAACGTTCAACCGTGCAAGGTCATCTGTCGATAGTTCCACGTTGTCGATCAAAATAAGTGGCTGTTGCCGATATCCAAAGGTTGTTACGCCACGGATAAAAAACTGGGAATTGTCTTGCCCTGGCTGGCCGGAACGTTGAAAACCGATGACGCCGGCTATTTGTCCTGCCATCGCATTGGTCAGGTTACTTGCCGGAATCCGCAGTTCGCCGGGTTTCACCGAAGCGACCGATCCAACCACCGCTTCCCGTCGTTGACGCTGGCCGAAAGCTGTTACCACAACTTCTTCGATACCTTCCCCACTTTCCGCAAGATGCACAATTAGTTGCTGTCCATCTTCGGGAACTTGTACCTCCTGCGTTTGGTAACCGACGAATGAAAACATCAAGATATCATCCTGTTCCTCCAGCTCCAAAATAAATCTACCGTTCTGGTCTGTCTTTGTTTCCCGACCTGCTGTTTTCTTGGATTTAATATTGACTCCTTCCAGGGCTCTTTCCAAAGAATCGAGCACAGAACCCGAGACGATTATCTTATCCTGCTGTCCCAATACCTGGGATGGGGGCACCTGAAACAAGACAAGCAAACAAAAACACGATACATAGTAATAAATAGGTTTCATAGTTTTTATTGGTTATTGAAATATAAATACTGTAATCATCATGTGGTTTATTAACTGGGTTATTTAATATAATCAAATTTAGGTCATGCCGGCCGCTTTAAGATGTATAATTTCATGCTATTGATGGATTATATTATCCCCCTAAAAAGGTATTGCCCAAGCTTTTTCACACGTTGGAAATAGCTTAGGCAATACCTAAATAAGAAAGATGATAAGTGGCGCAGTTAAGCTTGCATAAAATTAATTGTAACCCGGATTTTGATCTTCTTCCGTGAATGCGTCATTCGTTTTGATCTCTGTATCCGGAATAGGATAACGTTTGTGAAAATCCTGTATCGTGCCCGATTCATTTGCCCATTTGTTACGCTCTTTTACCAGAGCTACAAACTTACCGGTGCGCAACAGGTCGATACGGCGCCAACCTTCGAAACATAATTCGCGTATACGCTCGTCCATAATTTTAGCCCGGAAGTCGTCGGGAGACATAGCGCCCCATTTTTTATCTTCCGGCAGTGTGCCTCCCCATGCCCGCTTACGGATCTCCTCATTTACGATGTTGATAGCTTCAGCCGTTTGCCCCAATTCGTTCAAACATTCCGCATGTAAAAGCAGCACGTCCGCATAGCGTATGACGGCGAAATTTTTGCCCGAATTCCACATATTGTTAATTCCAAGACCCGAAAGAATATCCGTACGGGGATCTTCATATTTTTTAATATGTGGATCCAACTCGTCGGTTGTTCCGGTCCACTGCGTTTTTGACAAATCTGGAGTTACATATTGAAAAGATCCGTCGGAACTGTATCTGTTGGTATAATACGTAAAGTCCTCGCGCAGTGCTTCCCCTTTACGTGTATCTCCGTCTTCCCAAACACCACCTTCCTCTACGGCTTTATAAGCAAAGGGTGTAGGAAGAAGAAAATCATAACCGGCATAAGAACATGCCTGGCTAAACCAAGAGTCGACAGCGCGCGAACCGGTATCAAACTGCCAATAATTACAATCAGGCCATACGTTATTGAATTGCAGTTCGAACAATGATTCTGCCGTATTCGGGTTATTATAACGAAACAAATCACTATAATTATCCAGCAACCTGTATCGTCCCATCTCGATGATCTGCTTAAAGCAATCGTCTGCTTTCGAAAAATCACGTAGGTTGGTTGATTCAGGTGCGGCCATATATGCCTTCCCCAACATCGCCAAGGCAGCGCCCTTTGTAGCTCGTTGCGGTTCGCCATCGTACGATTCGGGTAAATTGTTTGCCGCCGTGGTGAAATCATCGATAATATATTGCCAGACGACATCCAGCGGTTGACGCCCGAGCCCCAGCTCGTCTGTCCTGTTCATATCGACAACTGGGATCTCGCCCCAGAGCATGCTCAATTCAAACATCAATAAACCACGGATAAAACAAGCCTCTCCCGTTAATTTCATCGCACGCTCGGGATCTTCGGTCGTCATGCTTAGCGCGTAAATAGCCTTTGCCGCCGAGACGACGGCAGGCCAGCGATTGTTCCAGATACTGGCCACTTGTGTGGATGTCGCATTTAACTGACCATTGTATTTATCCATACCTGCCTGATCGCCGGAAGAAATCAACTGATAATTACCCTGTTGTGTTTCATCCGTTCCCAAGTAAGGCATCAATCCGTTACGTCCTTCTTTACATCTGCGATAGCTATCATATAACCCGAGAACTAGCGGTTGTACGTTTTCGATCTTTTCAAAAACCTGCTCTTCTGTAAGTGAGCCCGTGGGCTCTACAGACAGGAAATTCGAACAAGAAGATGTGCTGAGTATTAGTGCATAGGTTAATACACCTATTGCGCTATATTTATATGTCTTTTTCATCCTGTAATTTTTATTGTTAAACTATTTTAATGTTATCCTTAAAACACCATGTTTATACCAAATGTCCACATACGCGTAGGCGGATACCAGTCGCCCATTTCAGGATCATACCCTTTATAATTTGTCACACAGAAAAGATTAGATCCCGTCGCATATACGCGTAGATTAGAAAATTTAGCCGCGTTAAGAACTTCATTGGGGAAGTTGTAGGCTACCGTTAATGCCGACAGCCGAAGAAATGATGCATCCTGCACGGTGAAATCCATTTGACTCGCGTTATAACGGTTATAGTCAAAACCCGCCAATACACGTGGAAGCGCCGCTTCTGTATTCTCCGGTGTCCAACGATCCAACAAATCGGTGGATGCCACACTTGACCCACTGCTGGTCACTAAAGACTCATACCATGGACTCAGTTTTTTTGCGCCGTAAGAGTAGCTAAACACGGCATTTAAAGAGAGATTTTTCCATTTGAAATCCGAAGAGAACCCACCATAAAATTTAGGATCGGTAGCTCCTATAACCACACGGTCATTCTGATCGATTTGCCCGTCCTCATTTATATCTAGTGGATAAAGGTCTCCCGGATTGACGTTATAGCCGTTCCAGTTGATCTGATTTAAACGATCCATATCCACAGATCGTGCTATTCCTCCCGTCCTCCACAGATATAATGTATTACGTGATTCGCCTAGGAATAAGTTACCTTCTTTCTGAATGTTACGATCACCATCTACGTTATAAACCACACCGGTATTTCCATAAAGTTGTGTAACCTTATTTTTATCCATGGACAAGGTCGCCGCAAAATTCCACTCGAAATCTGCTGCTCGCCATAGATTAGCGTTCAACGAAAACTCCAGACCTTTATTCTCGATAGATCCGATATTCTCAATTGTACTTGAATAACCGGTAGTCGTAGCGAGGGAATGGCTCATCAACAAATCTTTGTTTTTGATCAAAAACGCATCCACCGACAATTGGAAACGATTCTGTAGGAACCCCATGTCTACGCCTAGGTTCCACTGTTGCTGCTTTTCCCAACTGATATTAGGTGTACCCCGGCGTCCATTAGATGCGAATGAATAGGTATAACCCGTCTCTGCAGTACCGGTATAGCTAACGTTATATAAAGATAGATAAGCAAAATCATCGATGTTCTGATTACCGACGATACCAAAACCAGTACGTAACTTCAATTGGTCAAAGAAACTCTGCTCTTTCATAAAATCTTCTTCCGTTATGTTCCATGCAGCCGATAACGATGGAAATATTCCCCACTGGTTTCCGCTAGCAAATTTGGAAGAACCGTCATAACGACCTGTAGCAGTCAATAAATATCTGTCGTCATAGGTATAATTTACACGGGCGATATAGGAAAGCAACGTATGTTCTGACCATCCTGAACTCAAACCGCGTTGGTCTTTCTTATAACCCGATTGCAAACTATGATATCCAAACAGATTAGATCCATAACCCATAGCGCTCCCGTTCATATAGCTATATTTTGTCTGTGTCGCACTTGTACCCACCATAGCGTTCAACTTGTGGAGGTCATTAAACGTCGTTGCATATGAAATCGTATTATCCCACTGCCATACCGTACGTGTATCCCGGTTATCGATCGCTTGCCCTTGCGTTCCATAGCGCTCCGACTCATAAATATCGTTCGGCGTGTATTTGTTCTCTTGCCGCTGCGCATAATCAACAGAAAACGTCGAACGCAGATTTAGTCCTTCTATCGGATTAATATTAACATAGTTAGAAGTAAGCAACCGATTATAGACCAGATCGTGGTCAACCTGCAACGAACGCAGCGGGTTGAAGTTATTCTGGTCAAAAATGCCCTGCCAGTTTAGTGTTTCCAGCTCGTCGGAAATAGCAAGCATGGGATTAGCCAAACGAGCTCGATTCATGATGCCATCATCAACCATGGTGTTGTTGGTACGGGTGTAGGACGTATTGGTACTCACCTTCAACCAGGGTTTGATCTGCTGATCAGCATTGATACGTCCAGTGTACTTTTCTTGTTCCGATTTTTTAATGACTCCTTTGTGGTCTGTATAACCGAAGCTGATATAATAGGATCCCTTGTCATCTGCGTTGGACATGCTCACAACATGATTCTGCTGTCTACCCGTACGGCTCACCGCATCCAACCAGTTGTAATTCTCATTATTATTATAGGCTGCAAACTCATAATCGGCAAAGACGGTATTAGATCCCATGATCACATCATTTACATAGGCATTCACATCACCGTTCGGATTGGTCTGCTGATAGCCATTGGTATAGGCTTCTTTGCGAAGCTCAAACAATTGGCGGGTATCCATTGTCTTGGGCGTGTTGGCATAGGCCTGAAACCCCATCCATCCATCATACGTCACCCGTCCTTCACCTCTCCTGCCTTTTTTTGTTGTAATGACGACAACCCCATTAGACCCACGCGAACCATACAGTGCCGTGGCAGAGGCATCTTTCAGCACTTCGATGGAGGCTACGTCATTCAGGTTCACGGCATTGAACCCGGAAAATGAATTGTCCATAACCATACCATCTACCACATAGATAGGATCAGTAGAGCCATTAATCGTATTGATACCGCGGATCTTGATAGACGCATCGTCCGTCGGGCGGGTCGGGTTTGCGATGAAGACACCGGCTACACGACCTTGAATGGCTTGGTTAATATTGGTTACTGGTCTTTCTTCCAGCACTTTGCTACCCACACTACTGACAGCTCCGGTCAGGTCACTTTTCTTAAATGCGGCACCGACAACAACCACCTCGTCAAGTTGATAGTCATGGGATACAAGCGTTACATTCATCACGTCATTGGTTACGGCGATTTCTTTCGCCTCATAACCCATAAAGGTAAAAACCAGCGTGCTACCCTTTGCCGAAGCGATGGAATACCGCCCCTGCTCGTCAGATAATGTGCCTATGGAAGTGCCTTTCACCGTCACGGATACACCAACAAGGGGTTCTTTGGTCTGTGCATCTGTGATGCTTCCCAAAACGGTTATATCCTGAGCAACCACTGTGCCCCCGGATATAATAAACAGCATCAATAGGAATACTGTTACTAATTTGGAATTAACGTTTATAAAATTGTTCATAAAGTTAGTTGTTTAAAATAAATAGGTATTAAATACAAATGTTAGCGCGATATTACTCGACAAATTGGATAATAAAACCTCCTTTTGGTGCCAAGGTATACGACCAGTCAGTAGCAATAGGATATGTCTCGGTTTTAAATTCCATCAACGGATCTTCTCCTTCCGTAATGATACTGAACTTCGAGAAGCCTTTACCATATTTTGTGAGGTCCAATTTAAGAGGCATGGCCTTATGATCACCATTGATACCGACAATATAAGAATGAGCCCCTTCTTGACGGGAAAGAATAATGGCGTCCCCTGGTTCTGCCACAATACATTCGGTTTTATCCCAAGTGGCGGGCATATCTTTAAACAATTTCTTTACCACAATCGGAAGTGCATCAAATACCTCTTTGGAATCTGCAAAATGAATAATTCCGGAAGTATAAATCATAGCTGTTGCCAGCTCATGAACGGCTGTGTTCACCCGTGGATATTGCCGCATTGTTAAAGCAAAAGGCGTATAATCCGTTGGACCAGCTACATTTCTGGTAAACGGCAGCACCGTATTCTGCTCGGCCGCTTTCTCTGGAAATCTCGGCTCATAAAAATAACTTTCCGTTCCTAAAACGGATTCTGCCGTCATAAAATTGGGCCAGGTTCTATGCCAGCCCCTTGGCATGGTCGATCCATGTAGGTTGATCATGAGTTTTTCGTTAGCGGCGTCTTCAAAAACCGACTGTAAAGCCGCCATGACCTCTTGCCTGTCAGAACACCAAAAGTCGATTTTAACCGCTTTAATCCCCATATCCGCCAATTCTTTGAATCTCTTTTTTCGGCTTTCCGGATCAAAATAGGAAGAGGAATATCCCCAAACCATCGGTTTAATCCCTTTCGCAATAGCATGATCAATGATACCGTCCTCTTGGTTCGCTTTTTCCCAGCCCGCATCAAAGAGCGTATATTCAAAGCCAAAGGCATCGGCAAGATCGGTAAACGCCTTATAGATTGCCGGTGAATGGTCATCTGGATGCGACCACCAGGACCAAGAGGCTTTTCCCGGCTCAATCCAAGAAGTGTCCTCGATTTTAGATGCCGGTGCCAAATCTGTAATTAAGGTTGACAGTAAGATATCACCGGCTTGATCCCCCATGATGATTGCCCGCCAAGGCATAACCCAGGGAAGATTAGATGTTGGGTAAGCATTTTCGTTTTCTTCCAAAGGAATAGTATACCGTTCATCTTCTTTTGCAAAAGCGACCTTATAAAGCCCATCCGTTGCATCTGCTTGTAAATGACAACCTGGAAACGTCCCATCATTCCCTGTTTCAGCGATAAGGATCCAGTTTTTCTTATCATTTACATGAAAAAGTGCAGGCATACACCATCCTACAGAGGGATTACGGGCATCCTGAATCGAGTCTCCCGAACCTACAGGTAAGTAAAAGTCTTCATAAGCCGGTGTGTACTGACCGGCACTATTATACGGCTGCAACCAACCTTTTGCATCTTGTTCAATATGAAAGCCCGTCATTTCCTCTTTTATGATCCGCTGTTGGGCATTATTATCCGGGAATCGATATCGGAAAGCAACACCTTCTTCTCCGGCGACCAAATCAATGATCATAGACGCACCGGCATTGTTTTTAAACGTTATACTTCTACTATTAAAAACATGATCGATATTTTTATAATGGCCTACCTTTAAGTCGTACGTCTCTCTTCTTTCTTCCGTAGGTGAAATTTCGGCGATTGATAATCCCGACGTGAAATTCTGATCGTCGCAATCAAGCCCTAGCGGCGAGTCAGAGATAAGTATACTATCTCTACGCGTTACCTGATAAAATAATTCGCCTTTCTCATTTAGCGACAACGTAATTTTATTTAAACCATCCTTCGATTTTACATAAGGGGCATTATTCTCCGTGTCACAGCCAGTAAATAGCAACACGCCCAAAATGCTTGAGATAAGGAGCTGATCAATCAATTTAATCTTCATGTTTATATCGGATTATGTAAATTTATATGCGTTAACTTATACGGTCCGCCATTCAAATAAGCTTGCTGAATATAGATATGGTTTGGCTTACTATTTTCGGCAGCGATTGAAAATTGGCGTCCGCTGTCCGAATTCTTCTAGAAAAAAAATAACACATAGACTCTTGGTTTTTTAAAGGTTATCGAATTAAATTTATTGGTGACCAACAACAAGCCACAACTATTCTACTCTGTACTACTTTTCAAATGTAATCAAGAAATTTTATTATGCAAATTTTTTTGATAAAATTTGGAAAATGTCCATTTTTATAATGAGTTAGCTATTGTGTGATGTGTAATAGGCGTTGATCAATCCATTTATTTTTCATCGATATTTGCTTAAAATTTTTGTGAATAATAGAGTCTGGATGTTAGACCCCCATCCACCAAGAAGTCTGCTCCTGTTACATTTCGGCTTTTATCACTCGCTAGAAAAGATACCATGTGTGCAATGTCGGTGGGCGTAGATATACTACCCAGTGCATGCAAGGCATGTATCTCTTGCTCCAGCACTTCCGGATTCTCTTTTGCGGTCAACCAGTTTTGATAATGGTGCGTATCGGTAAATCCCGGACAAATACTATTGACACGGATTCCGTATTTTCCCAAACTAATAGCCATACTACGTGTCATCGCGTTGATACCTCCTTTTGCAGCGGCATATACTTCTGTATCCGGTAATGTACGGTACGCATGATTAGATGAAATATTGATAATACAGCCCTTTGTTTTGTGGGCGATCATATTTTGAGCAGCATATTTGCTACAAAGAAAAACGCCTTTTAAATCCGTATCAATAACCTTGTTCCAGTCGTCCAACGTCGTCTCAATCAGTGGTTTAAAAATGGTTATCCCGGCATTGTTTACCAGCACGTCAACGTTCCCCACCTCTGTCTCCGTCGTACGTAACATGTGTTGTACACTTTGCTCATCGCGAACATCAGTTTGGATGTATTTTGCGCAATAACCGGCCGCTGTCATATCCTGTTCTACCTGATATCCTTCCGTATCTTCTTTCGTTGCGATAATGACCTTGGCGCCTTGTTCGGCCATCAATTTGGCGATGCCTCTTCCTATTCCATTCCCGGCACCGGTTACAATGATTATTTTGTTCTTAAAATCGCTCATATTATCTATCAAAAAATAGTGTTTGTCTTGACGGCTTATTTTATGATGCTAAGTTAGACCCTTTGACAATCACCTACATGCAGAATATGAGCTTATTAATGGATTTTATTATTATTTTCTTGTTCCAGACTAGCGCGGTAAGATGATGGGGACACCCCCATATGTTCTTTAAAGAGACGTGAAAAGTAATATTGGTCTTCAAATCCCAGATCATAGGAAATCAATGAAATTCTTTTATCGGAAAATTGTAAAAGGTAGCAGGCCTTTTGCACTTTCAAATGGTTGAGATACTCAATTGGAGAATATCCGGTTCGATGCTTAAACACCTTACTAAAATGCGAGACGGATAGATTTACGTGTGATGCTATTTCCTGTAGTCCTATCCGATTTCCTATGTTTATTTTTAAAAATTCTATCGCGAGTTCAATAATATCGGTACCATCGACATTCTTATCCTTGGCAATTTCTGGATACAAGTATTCACAAAAAAAATAGGGTAATGTCAGATTAATATATTCCAGTATTTCCCGGCTATAACCTTTCGAAAGTAATTTACAAAAACGGTTGAAAATACGATATACCTCGCCATCAAAAGCAAGTATGTTTTTACGCTCTTGGATGCGTTGGAATATTTTTTGAATAAAATCATCCGATGGTCTTCCGATAAAATGCATCCAATATATCGTCCACGGATTTGCATTATCGGCTTGGTACGCGTGCATTTGATGTGCAGGGATCAGAATATATTGATTAGCTTCCAATTCGAAAGCTTCGTTACCAATACGTACCATACCCCGTCCATTGACACAGTGCAGCAAAATATGCTCTTCCGAACCCTCCGGGCGATGACAATAATGATGTCTGGCTTTGGGGTAATAGCCAATATCAGTAATATAAAGGGCGTCTGACCTCCCTTTTCGTATGTTTTCTGCAAGAATTACCGGAGGTACAACAATACGCATCTCCCCATCAAATCCTTCAAGTTTACTTTTTGTTTCCATTGGCCTCAAATTATTTACATAAGAATATAATCCATCTTAATGAACAATAATTCTATCATAATATACCTGTTCTCTACCTAAATTTGTGCGGTTGACAGTTGTAACCTTCTTTTAACGAAACGAGTAGTCAATTGTAAATGAAGTTCAAAGTAAAAGCATTTTTTTGAGGAATGAAAAGACTTGTGATAAAAAATAAACAAAATATGCATGTCGAGGTCTTAGACTGGGGGTGTCGAATTATTGCGCTCAAGGTGCCGGACAGATCGGGGAAACTCATTGATACCGTCTTGAACTATCCGGATCTAGCCGATTATAAAAATGACCCTTATTATGTTGGCGGAACAGTCGGAAGGTATGCCAATCGAATTGCACAGGGTCGTTTTATACTAGAACAAATGCCCGTACAATTGACCACCAACGAAAAGATAGAAAAAAACCATCTCCATGGTGGTGAGATTGGATTTGATAAACGGTATTGGAGCGTAGTCGACATCATGGACAATGCTATTGAGATGACATTGACCAGTTTGCATGGAGAAGAAGGGTATCCCGGAATGCTAACCGTCAATACACGTTATGAACTTTCGGAGAACAACGAACTAACGATTAGATACACCGCGAAATCAACGCAGACAACGATTGCCAATATCACCAATCACAGCTATTTCAACCTATCGGATGAAAAACTTTCTATAGATGGGCATGAAATCAAAGTAGAAGCAAATTTTTACACCCCCTTAGACCACTCTCATTTACCAAGATATCCTTTTAAAGAAAAAGTAGACAATACCATATTTGATTTACGTCAATTTCAAGACGTTAGCAGCATTAAAAATATGATCTGCAACGCCAACTATTGTATGGAAAAGAAAGAAGGAAATAAGGTACAAAGGGTAGCAACGATTTCGCATACGGAAACGGGGCGCCGGTTGACGATATTTTCTGATTATCCCAGTTTACAAGTATATTTTGGCAACTATCTAACAGGCAAGTTGCTTCCTTTTCAGGGATTGTGCTGCGAACCACACTTCGCACCCAATTCCCCTAATATTATGACGTATCCATCCGCTATATTGAAACCCGGCGAGGAATATTGTCATATCATTCGCTATCAATTTGAGAATTTTTAATTTATTTATTTGTTTTAAATCTTCGTTATCCATGAAAAAAATTATTTTATCGATATTGATTACGGTTTATATCAATCAATCCTTTGCGCAGCAACAACAGCTTATTTTAGAGACATTAAATAATATTGTACTGGAGACAGAAAAATTGTCCCTAGCATTTAGCATCGAAGAGAATAAAGATGTCAATATGCTCTACTTAGGCAACAAACTAAAAAACAACGAGGAATACGCGTTGATCAACAATCAATACAAGCAGAATCACGATTATACCAATATGTATCAATCGGCGTATACCGCCTCTGGAACACGGAATCTATTAGAGCCCGCTATTAGCGTGGAACATGCTGATGGCAATCTGTCCCTTGATCTCAAGTATGTTCGCCACGAAATAAAAAGCCTGAATGATAATCAAAAACAGCTGACAATATCTCTCCGAGATGAAGTTTATCCGTTTACGGTAGAATTACATTATCTGGCTAACTACAAAGAAAATGTCTTTGAACAGTGGACGAGCATTGAACACGAGGAAACAGGGAACGTTAAGTTGCTCAAATTCGCTTCGGCAAACCTTAGCCTTAAAGGAAACGATTTCTTTTTAAAAAGCTATCATGGAGATTGGATTGCCGAAATGCAACCGGAGGTTGAACGGATTACCCATGGTATCAAAACACTGGATAGTAAACTAGGAACCCGGACCAATCTTCTCCGGACCTCATATTTTGCACTAGCTACCACCCCAGATTTTTCTGAAAACGAAGGTGAGGTATTATTAGGGGGACTCGATTGGAGTGGTAACTTTAAGGTTGATTTTGAAAAAGATCCACAGGATAATCTCCGTATCATTGCGGGCATCAACAACCACGCTTCCCATTATGCTTTGGCACCCAACAAGACCTTTACAACCCCACGTTTTACTTTTACCTTATCAACAACAGGGCTTGGTCAAGGAAGCAGAAATTTTCATGACTGGGCACGCCGCTATCGCCTAATTGACGGGTTTGGTTCCCGTTATACTTTATTGAATAACTGGGAAAGCACCTATTTCGATTTTAACGAATCCAAAATTTTCAAGCTTTTAGAAAACACGAAAGAGTTGGGTGTAGATTTATTTCTGTTGGATGATGGTTGGTTCGGAAACAAGTATCCTCGAAACGCAGATACATCTGCATTAGGCGATTGGATAGAAAATAAGGAAAAATTACCCAATGGGATCATTTCTCTAGTCCAGGAAGCTAAAAAAGTAGGGGTAGGTTTTGGAATTTGGGTAGAGCCGGAGATGGTTAGCCCGAAGAGTGAGCTTTATGAAAAAAAACCAGAATGGGTTGTCAAACAACCGAGCCGCGATGAATACTATTTCCGCAACCAATTGGTATTAGATTTATCCAATCCGGAAGTTCAGGATTTTGTTTATGATATGCTGGACAGCTTACTTCAACGAAATCCAGGAATCGCCTATATAAAATGGGATTGCAATGCTGTCATCTATAACGCACATTCTAGCTATACAGACGATCAAAACAACTTTTATGTCGACTATACGCTAGGTTTATATAAGGTACTGGAGCGCTTCCGTGACAAGTACCCGGATCTTCCAATGATGCTTTGTTCTGGAGGCGGCGGAAGAATGGATTATGGTGCTATGCAGTATTTTACAGAATATTGGCCAAGCGACAATACGGATCCATTAGATCGGATATACATGCAGTATGAAAATTCATTATTTTTCCCCGCGATAGCCAGCGCCAACCATGTTACAACATTTGGAAAACAAGACATCAAATTCAAGATTGACGTGGCGATGATGGGAAAAATGGGTTTTGATCTGAACTTGGAGGAACTCGCTGCGGCAGATCTCGCTTTTGCGCAGGATGCTGTAAAAAATTATAATCGTTACAAAAAGGTGATATGGCATGGCGATTTATACCGTTTTGCCGATCCGCGACAAACCAATCATGCAAGTTTAGCCTACATCAGCAAAGATAAGTCGGAAGCGGTTATGTTTAATTACCTAACAACGTATAGCCAAGTTTCCAGTACACCTACACCTATCAAATGGCAAGGATTAGCCGCGGAAAAAAATTATCAAATCACGGAGATAAATCTACATGGACGAAACAATAATCTCGCTCCTGGCTTGGTGTTATCTGGCGATTTCCTCATGAGAATAGGATTGAACCCTGTTTTAAATAACCACCGGAGAAGTGCGGTATTGGTATTAAAGGAAATCAAATAAATAACACAATTGTCTTCTTTTTTGTCGAGGGCAAAAAAGAAGACAATCACTTTAAAATCTGGATATACTCCTCCATGATACTGCACATAAAAGTGATTTTGTGTAAGTTTGCATAAACAAGATCTGGCATTAAGTGGGTATACAAGAAATTCTCGACAAGTACGCGCAAAGCGAAAAGATAAAATCAACGGTTAAAAGCATACAAGCAAAAAATCCTAAAGTCCATCTCAAAGGACTTATCGGCTCATCTGATGCCATGGTTGCTGCGGCTGCTTATAAGCTCCAAGAACGGCCTTTCATTTTTATTTTGCCGACCCACGAAGAAGCATCTTATTTTCTAAGTGATCTGGAAAGCATTTTAGATAAGCAAATCCTTTTTTTTCCAGCATCATTCCGAAAAGCCTTTGAATTTACACAAACAGACGCTTCCCATGTATTGCAGCGTGCAGAAGCGCTAAGTGCGTTAAGTCACGCTTCCGAACTGCCTAAAATGCTTGTTACTTACCCCGAAGCTATCGCTGAAAAAGTTATTAATCGGGATGATTTAGAAAAAAATACGTTAAGTATAACCCAACAAAGCAAGCTCAGCATTGATTTTATCAATGAATTCCTTTACGAATACGATTTTGAGCGTGTAGACTTTGTGTATCAGCCCGGACAATTTGCTATCCGTGGCGGTATCGTGGATATTTTTTCCTTTTCCAATGATCTTCCATACCGGATTGAATTTTTCGGTGACGATATCGAGAGCATCCGAACATTTGATATAGACACGCAGCTTTCTGTCGGCAAGGTCCATACGGTTACGATCGTACCCAATGTACAAGCAAAATTTCTGTCCAATAACCATATTTCTTTACTGGAATATATCGACCGCGATAGTGTCATTTGGCTGAAAGACGTACAGTTTACCCTCGATATCCTAAAAGACGGTTACAAAAAAGCGTCGGAATTTTGGAAGGCGCTACCCGAAAAGGACATCCAGGCTAATAGTGAATGGGTGGATCCGAGGGTTACGTTTACAACCGATCGCACCTTCAGCGAAATGCTCTTCGACTTCCCCAACATTGAATTTGGAAAACAATTTTTCTATAAGGCAGACGAAACCATTTCTTTTGACACTCACCCACAGCCGTCTTTCAACAAAGATTTTAATCTGCTGATTCACAATTTTCAGGAAAATGTCAAGCAAGGTATAAAGAACCTTATCTTCTCCGACTCCAACAAACAAATTGAACGGGTTTTCACCATTTTAGAAGATATTGACAAGTCGGTGGCGTTTATTCCCGTACATCGCGCGTTGCGCGAAGGTTTCCGTGACGATGAGCAAAAACTAGCATGTTATACAGACCACCAGATTTTTGATCGATACTATAAATACAAACGCAAAAAAGGATATGAGCGCTCGCAAGCGATTACGCTCAAAGAACTTCGCGACCTGAAACCGGGCGATTTCATTACACACATTGACCATGGTGTAGGGAAATATGCCGGTCTGGAAAAGGTAGAGGTTAATGGTAAGACGCAGGAGATGATACGCTTGGTATATGCCGATAACGATCTGTTGTATGTTAATATAAACTCCCTAAACCGCATCTCTAAGTACTCCGGCAAGGAGGGCAACATACCCAAAATGAATAAACTTGGAACGGATGCCTGGGACAAGCTAAAGAAAACAACCAAGAAAAAGGTTAAAGATATTGCCCGCGACCTCATTAAATTATACGCCAAGCGGAAAGCCCAAACGGGGAACGCGTTCAGTCCGGACACCTATTTACAAAACGAGCTCGAAGCTTCTTTTATCTATGAAGATACACCAGATCAGGAAAAGGCGACCAACGATGTTAAGCGGGACATGGAATCGCCTCATCCGATGGATAGATTGGTATGTGGTGATGTAGGTTTCGGAAAAACGGAAGTCGCTATCCGGGCCGCATTCAAGGCTGTAGCTGACAGTAAGCAGGTGGCGGTATTAGTACCGACGACGATTTTGGCACTGCAGCATTACCGTACGTTTAGCGAACGTCTGAAAGGATTGCCGGCGAATATTGACTACATCAACCGATTCAAATCCTCCAAACAAATTAAAGATACCTTGGCTCGCCTTGCAGAAGGTAAAATAGATATTATCATTGGCACGCACCGATTGGTCAGTAAGGATGTCAAGTTTAAAGATTTGGGGTTAATGATTATTGACGAGGAACAGAAGTTTGGTGTCTCCGTTAAAGAGAAGCTCAAAGTGATGCGGGCAAATGTAGACTCATTGACATTAACCGCAACACCTATTCCGCGTACCCTGCATTTTTCACTGATGGGTGCGCGTGATTTAAGCATCATTTCCACGCCACCGCCCAACCGGCAACCCGTACAAACGGAACTCCACGTGTTTAACGAAACACTTATCCAAGAGGCGGTTGCCTATGAATTGGAGCGTAATGGACAGGTCTTTTTTATCCACAACCGGGTGGCTGATCTCCCTCAGCTAGGTAATATGATTCAAAAATTGGTGCCGGGCGCACGCGTAGGTATTGCCCATGGACAATTAGAGGGGGATGAACTAGAAGACGTTATGCTAAAATTCATCAACCACGAGTTTGATGTACTGGTCGCGACGACAATCATCGAAGCAGGCTTGGACATTCCGAATGCCAATACCATCATTATCAACCATGCACACATGTTTGGGCTCAGCGACCTACACCAGATGCGTGGTCGTGTAGGACGTTCCAACAAAAAAGCATTCTGTTATCTGTTAAGTCCACCATTATCAACGCTAACCAACGAAGCTTACAAACGACTTTCGGCTTTGGAGGAATTTTCGGAACTGGGCTCGGGATTTAATGTCGCTATGCGTGATTTGGATATACGCGGCTCCGGAAACTTACTAGGTGCTGAACAATCTGGTTTCATCGCCGAAATCGGCTTTGAGATGTACAACAAGATTCTCGATGAAGCAGTTCAGGAACTAAAAGAAGATGAATTTGGGACGCTATTTGCCGATGAAAGGGACAAAAAATATGTCACTTTTACCCAAATAGACACCGATCTGGAAGTGATGATCCCGGATGAATATGTTACCAATATCAGTGAACGTTATAACTTGTATAACGACATTGGCAAACTGGAAAACGAACAACAGCTAGCAACATTTGAAAAAGAGTTAGAAGACCGTTTTGGCCCCATACCCCAGCCTGTTTATGAATTATTCAATACCCTACGTTTGCAATGGCTCGGTAAACAAATTGGTTTTGAAAAAATCTCGTTTAAAAAGAATACACTCAAAGGCTATTTTGTGAATAATCCGAAATCCAGCTATTATGAATCTGATCAATTTGGAAAAGTATTGGCATTCGTACAAGCACATCCGGCCATATCGAATGTAAAAGAGGTAAAAGGGCAACTTAGGTTGGCGTTAAGCAATGTGAATAGCATTGACTACGCATTGCATTTATTAAACGAAATGACTTGATGTTCTCTATCTAATACTACCTTTTAAGTAGATTATTTACTAGCTTTGCGCTATATTTTATTCGTTATGGCAAAGCTTGAGACCTCTTTGATTCACGAAGGTGAACATTTCAATACCACGAAATCGGTCGTGACACCGATCTTCCAAACATCCACGTATCTTGCCGACGATATAGATTCTTTTGCACAAGCAGCAGCAGCGACAAAATCACCGGAGTTTTATCATCGCCACGGCAATCCCAATAATAGTCAGGCTGCAGCGCTTATAGCAAAACTAGAGAAGAAAGAAGATGCACTCGTGTTAGCAACCGGCATGGCTGCGGTTAGTACAGCTATTCTTGCTGTGGTAAAAAGTGGTGACCATATCATCGCTCAGAACGCGCACTATGCGGCATCGTTGACATTTATGCGCGATTTCCTTTTGCAGTATGGTATCGAAGTAACGCAAGTAGACCAAACCGACAATAATGCTTTCGAGGCCGCTATACGCCCAAATACAAAACTCATTTTTGTAGAGACCCCTTCCAACCCGAACCTCGATATTACGGACTTGGAATATATTGGCAAACTGGGTAAGGAACATGGTATTTTGACCATGATCGACAATACCTTTGCTTCCCCTATTAACCAGGTACCGGCGGATTTCGGTATCGACATTATCGTCCATAGCGCTACAAAATACCTTGGTGGGCATAGTGACCTCACAGCAGGTGTGGTATGTGGTTCGGCAGCCTACATCGAAAAAGTTTGGCGTAGGTCACTCCTATTAGGTGCGTCATTGAGCCCCTTCGACTCTTGGTTGCTTCTACGCGGCTTAAAAACATTGGCATTACGTGTGCGTCAAATTAATGAAAACGCACTTGCCTTAGCGCACTGGTTGGAAAAACATCCGCTCATTAAAACAGTAGCTTACGTAGGTCTAGAAAGTCATCCGCAACATGAACTGGCTAAAAAGCAGATGACAGGGTTCACGGGTATGCTTGCCATTGAGGTGGATGGCAAAGACGATGCGGAACAATTTGAACGCGCACAAGCCATATTGAGCGGATTAAAATACTTCCACAACGCGGTCAGCTTAGGTGGCGTGGAATCCTTAATTACACACCCTGCCAGCATGTGGGGAGCACATCAATCCGGAAAAAACGGAAATCAGCCATCCTTTAGTAAAGGGTTGCTTCGTGTTTCGGTAGGTATAGAGCATATCGACGATCTTATTGCTGATTTTGAAGGAGCTTTGCAAGGTTTATAAGGTTAGATACCATGGATGCACCATGGTATCTATTCTATTTATTCTCCGGAAGGGACGTCAATTGGCGCACCTAATGCGACAGGTTGTCCGAAATTAGGTGTACCGTCATCATTCCATGTAAACTTCTGTATCCTTGTGCTCCGTGAGTTACCGCAACCACTATTGTTAGGATGTGATTCAGCATTGGCGTGGTAAATGATCCAATCTTCCTTACCATCTTTAGATTTAAAAAATCCGTTATGCCCCGCACCGTATGCCGTTGGCACTTTTGAAAACACAGTATTGTCGTTTTTAATCCAGGAAGCACGTACCAATGGGTCGGCGTCTTTTGCTAGCGAGAGCATCCCCAAAGCATAATCGTCCGTTCCACAATAACTAGCCGAATAAATTAAAAAAACATCGCCAGCAGCATTCTTCAATATTTCAGGGCCTTCGTTCACGCCAAACCCTCTCTTCTCCCAGTCATGCTCAGGCGTAGAAATCATGACTGTTTCTCCTGTCAGCGTATAAGGGTTTGACATTTTGGAAATGTATATGTTTTGCGTTAAATTTCCTGATGCAGCACCCGGTCGACCAGAAAAGATAAAATAGAGTTCATTCTTATATTCCAAAATGCTACCATCAATAGCCCAAAGGTTTTCGGGCTTCGTCGTCAGCTGTCCTCTATCGACCCAGTTATTCGTTGTAGGATCATCGTTTGCATTCTCCAATACAAACATGCGATGGTTCACATCTTGACCATCACTGGCGGTATAATAAATATACCATTTCCCTTGTAGGTAAAACATTTCCGGTGCCCACACATCCCGGCTGTTTCTTCCGGCTCCCGGAGCTCTAAAAACCTCGGTGCTTGTTGCCGTCGCCAACTCGGTTACTTTAGCTGTTTTACGGATTTCGATGCGGTTTCCGTGCGTTTGCAGAAAATAATAAAAGTCTCCCCGTTGTGCGACCCAAGGATCAGGCGCGGAGTTGAGCAAGGGATTTTTAAATGTTGCAGGCCCAGTTGCTTCCGGCGGTTTAGGTACGGCCAAGTGGGGCCCTGCACCGTAATCTTCACAGGCCAACAAAAATAGTAGCAAGCCAATATATAATAGTCCTTTCATAATAATTACTTTACAATTTTGAGTATTCAATATAATCCAATTCACCGTATCCATTATTCCGGCGAATACTTATTTTGTGGCTTCCAACTTCCAAATCAAAAACCAAATCGAACGTTTGCCATGTATTCCATCCCCGGTTGGGTATCGTATAAATTTGTGCTTCGGATACCTTGTCGTCCACATAAATTTTGTGTGATGTATCGTTGAAACCCGAGCCAGCAGCCACACGAATCACGTATTCTCCCGCTGTGCGTATTTCAATCATCGCATCAATACCACTATCGGCATTATCTATTGCGCCGACTTTTGCCTGATTAGAAGAACTTTGCCTTGTTGCTTGATCAGTTGCGACTTTGGCTAAACCTTTTAATGTTGCATTTTCAGCCTCTATGCGGATAGGCAACACTTTCACTTTGGCCGTCACGATGTTGCTTTTCACGCTGTTTCCAACAACATCGGTCAGCACGGCGTGGAATGAAAGTTCCTGATCGGGTATATTTTCTGTGACCGGATACTCAAACGTATAAGGGGCAATCTCCTTTTCGCCGATTTTTTCGTCCCCTTTATAAAATTCTGCTTTACGCAGCTTCGCGCCACCATAAGCGCTCTTTCCCTCCGCTTTCAATATATAGGTACCCTCCGCCACCGCGACGGCATCTGCCTGCAGACTGAATGTTGGGAGCTGCGTACTCGACGGAATTTCCACATCGTCTTTGCAGCTTGTGATGATCAACAGCAGGCAAAACGGAAATAGATAAGCTAATTTTTTCATGTTCATAATCTTTTTAAGGTTGTATTTGCAAAACATCCTATTTCTACTCATTAATATCCCGGATTTTGCGTCAAATCGGAATTATCTACATCGCCTTGTGGGATGGGATACCATTCGTGCTTGCCGGGCACAAAATTATTAAAATCTGCATCCCGTTCTTTCAACACGTCCAAGTTGTTTGCCAGTTCGCCCCAGCGCACCATGTCAAAGTAGCGCCATCCCTCACCAGCAAGCTCCAACAATCGTTCATGTTTAATTTGCTGACGGAAAGCTGTCTGATTCAGCCCGGGTTTAGCCACCGTTAGCGAAGGTAAATTGACTCGTGTTCGAACGCGGTCTACATAAGCATACGCATTTCCCGTCTGTCCTATTTCGTTTAAACATTCGGCATACATCAGCAGGATGTCGGCATAACGTATCATCCGATAGTTGTTTGGCGAGCTGAAATTCTCCTCATTTCTCCAATCGTCGTTCAACAATTTCCGAAACCACACTCTTTTGTCATTCGTACCATACCGTTGTTGCCAGGTCTGCCCGTATACCATCGTAAAAGCCGGTCCACGCTCATCGGCGTAGTCGTATAGGAAGCTCACGCCTGCCCGTGGATCTCTTTTGTCGTCGACGGTTCTTTCAGTTTCGAATGCATCCACGATCCAGCGCCTCGCCGCACCATCCGCAAATCCCGGACCGGGTGCAGGGGGAGCCAAAAACTTGGCGACCGAAGTTCCGGTATTGAGATTAATATTAGGATTCGTATCGTCATCCCCATTCTCTGTAGGATTTTCTTTATACTGTATTTCATACACAGACTCTCCATTATTTTCGGTGTCCCTTTTGAAATTGTCTGCATAATTTTCCATTAAACGATAGTTCGATGCCCCTTCTCCTGTCACCAACCAGTCTAGTGCATTTTTCGCCTCATTAAACTTGCCTTGCTGTACGTACGCTTTCGCCAACAGGCCATGTGCTGCCCCCTTGGTAACCCGACCAAGATCAGCATCTCCGTAAGAAACCGGCAAATCGACCAAGGCTTCCGTCAGATCTTTTTCAATCTGGGCGTACACCTCCTGTGGCGTAGCGTTTGGCGGATAGTCTGTCGGTGATAAGACATCCAGCACCAACGGCGGACGTCCCCAGAACACCACTAGGTTAAAATAATTTAATGCCCGTATAAATTTTGCTTCTGCGATGATGCGTTTTTTCAACGTTTCGTCCATGCTAATCTGTGGCACATAATTAATAACCTGATTAGCGCGATAATTAACATGAAAAATCGCATTCCATTGGCCATTACCGGTACTATTACTGGTGAAGGCAAACGCCATGTTATTATTCAGGCCAATATCACCGCCCGAACCAAAGCCTTCATCAGACCGCAGCAAATACACGAAATGCATCCACCTGTTATAATAGTTATTGCTCCTGTTCAAGCCACTGTACACGGCATTGATTCCCTTGATCGCATCTTCCTCACTTTGCCAGTAAGAAGCACTCGTCATCATATCAGGATTGGGCTCATCGAAGTTTCTCTTGCACGAAACAGTGAGAAAAACGATAGCTGCTAATATTATTGTCCATGTTTTCATTGTACATTCATTTTTTCTGTTCAACTGATTACAAACCTAACGCTATACCAAACGATACTATCCGGTTAGGTGGCCAGCCACCGACATCCACGCCGGGCTCCAAGTTTGCGTTGGCTCCTACAACATCCGGATCAAGTCCGGAATAGTTTGTTATCGTAAGCAGATTCTGACCGCTTACGTACACGTGCAGGGAAGGGATATGCCATCTCTCCAACATATGCTTAGGTAGATTGTAACCCAATTGCACGTTGCTCAACCGGAGATAAGAACCATTTTCCAGCCATCTGTTGGAATCGCCTCGCACATTGGATTGAATACCTTGATCTACACTTGGATCGCCCGGTATATTGCTGGTGTAGGACACACCAAGACGGGGGAAGTCTGTAGGATTTTCTGCTGTCCACGGGACGATACCTTTCCGATAGTTGGAATAGCCCATACCGTCAAAATCACGGCGCATATCGTTATAGAGTTTCGTGCCGTAAACACCATAGAGTTGCAGATTTAAGGTGAAATTTTTATAAAATCCGTTAAACATCATACCCGACGTGAAAACAGGCCATGGGGTACCGGCAAATGTCCGGTCGTCTGCCGTGATATCATTCCCAGTTCCCCTATCTTGCAAATTTATATAGCGGATGTCTCCTGGTTTGGCAATGCCCGACTGTGCGCGGTGTTCGTCAATTTCAGCCTGGTTCTGGAAGATACCATCGGTTAATAACACGTAATATTCGCCTATCGAACGCCCAACCTGCGTGCGTGTATTACCCGTTTGAATATAATTCCGTGGAAGCCCTGTTGAAGCATCAATACCCAGATTACCCAATTCCAACACCTTGTTGCGGATAAAACTGATGTTTCCACTAATATCCCAGCGGAATCCGTTCTCGTTCTCCACCTTTGGTCGATAGGTGATATCAAGTTCTACTCCTTTGTTTTCAATCGATCCAGCATTCGTAAATATGTCGCCGCCTAGGCTACCTATATAGCCCGGAAGCGGGAGGTATAGTAACACATCAGACGAAACGGACCTAAATGCTTCGAAAGAAACATCAAGTTGCCTGTCAAACAAGGAAGCATCAAAACCAAGATTCAGGGTTTCTTTCTCTTCCCATCGCAGATTAGGATCCACAACTCTTGCTTGCGTGCCGCCGACGTAAGCCGTTTGTGCGCCAGAACCAAAAATAGCTCTCGGTGCTTGATTTACAAGTCCCACGAATTGGTAATTGTTAAGATTAGCAGCCCCCAATACACCGTATGAACCCCTTAGTTTTAAATCAGACACCCAATCCAAATCAAAAAACTGCTCATTACTGATCCGCCAAGCCAAAGCACCCGAAGGGAAAAACCCGGTACGATAACTTTTACCAAACCTCGAATCCTTATCCGATCGGAAAGTAAAAGTTGCTAAGTAGCGGTCATCAAACGTATAATTTACACGTCCAAGCCAGGAATCAATAAAGTTTCTACCTCTGCTGCCGTTAGACGTATATCCGCCCGTAGCAGAATTAATGGTTGTAAAATAGACATCTCCAGCTTCCATTAAATCTGTTTTTCCGGCCCCAATACTCTCTCTTCCAATGGTTTGTTGGGTATATCCTACTACGCCATTCAGCTGGTGCTTATCAAAGCTTTTGTTGAAATTCAGCGTATGTTCAAAGAGATAACTCAGAAACTGCGATCTTCCCTCATTAATCCGCGTCGGTTCATTATTTTGATTCCAATACCATATTCCTTGACCTCTTAGATCCGTAGATTTATCAAAACTAGTTTCCAGACCGGCATTTAATCGATACCTCAACCAGTCGGTAATATCCGCCTCACCATACAGATTTCCCATTAACTTAACGTAATTGTAGCTCGAATTGGTAATGTACGCCTGTGCTACGTGATTTCTTGCATACGTTCGGGCATTGTCTGAGCCGATGCCCCAACCTCCGGGATTGGCATCGCTAACAAATGCAGCGCTCTGAACGGGAATAATCGGAAGCATACTGAAGGCATCATAAAACGGATTGCCACCAAAGTTGCCCCCGGAAAAAGGAGAACGGCCATGTGTGGATGATATCATCAGATTTTCGCCGATCCGAAAACGGCCTCTGGACGTTTCGGTATTGATACGCAACGCTGCGCGATCAAATTTACGTTCAACGACGGTACCTACATCTTTGAAATAAGCGCCAGACATGAAATACTTGGACGCATTTCCCCCACCGGATAAAGAAACACTATAATCTTGTATAGCACCTGTGCGGAACAGTTCATCCGCCCAGTTCACATCCGTACCGTCATAATTAACAACTGAAGGTTGTTGCCTATATCCCGCGTTTTCATACGCCTGGCTATTCATAGCCACGTATTCTGGACCACTCATCATATCATACATCTTTGGCAGATTTACCACGCTATATCTAGCAGAAGCATTGACTGCCATCGGAGCGCCGACCTTTCCTTGCTTGGTGGTGATAATGATCACACCAGCAGCAGAGCGCGCGCCGTATATCGCAGCAGCCGAAGCATCTTTCAAGACTTGGACGCTTTCGATATCGTTAGGGTTAATCGTCACATTCGGATCGGATAACATCCCATCAATTACATACAACGGGCTGGCATTCCCATACAGGGTACTCAATCCTCTAATATTAACGACAGCTCCTTGTCCTGGGCCTCCGGAGTTCCGCACGACCACACCGGACGATTGACCTTGTAGTGCTTCGGGCAACGATCTTGCCACCTTCGTCTGCGTATTTTTGGTATTTACTACTGATGCGGCACCCGTAAGATCTTTTTTACGTATCGTCTGATAACCAATGACAACAACTTCGTCCAACTCACTTTCTTCCGCAAGCAATACGATGTTTACCTGTTGGTTACTAGACACCGTGCTTTCTTGAGTAATATACCCGACGGATGTAAATACAAGTGTTGAGGCAACACTACTTACATTTATGGTATAGCTACCATCCGTCGCTGTTGTTGTACCATTATTCGTACCTTTTTCATATATCGACACATTACGGATTGGGTTTCCATCCACATCGGTTACGATACCTTTTACCGGGACCAATTCCTGCGTCCCTTCCAAGTTTAGTCTGTTATGGCTACTTTGTTTCGTTATCGTAGCGGGCGAACCATTTACGCTAGCGAACGACTGCGACACAAAAATGCACAACAACAAGACTATTATAATTGTGAAATGCTTCATACGTTAGTTTATTAAATTTTTTTAAGTGGCGATAACGCCATGCATTGATAGTTCTTTGATAAATTTCCCACTTGTGCGTAACGGTGGGCTACCCCTTGGTTTATCTTTCATTTGTTTATTTGGTTACTGCGTTTATAACGATTGCAATTACGGAAAAATACTTTCGTTAACTTCCACGTTTTGTATCAAAAATTCACTATTTTGTCTTTTACAATTCATCTTGTCCAGTCGTAGTTTCCAAAGGACAAACTATTATGTAGTTTTGATGATAGCTAAGTAAAAACGATAGAATATGATAGATGCTATAGACCGACTCCATAAACCCAAAATTCTGATTGTAGATGATAATATAGAGGTTTTGGACTTTTTAGAAGATGATCTAAGCGATCAATTTGAAATCACGAGAGCCTCTGACGGCGTAGAAGCTTTAGAGGTATTAAACCTTAGTTTGATTGACCTCATTGTCTGTGACGTGATGATGCCGAAAATGGATGGTTTTGAGGTGTGTAAATTTATTAAGTCTACCCCCAACCATGCACATATTCCCATTATTTTACTCACGGCTAAGAATACATTGAACGCGAAAATCGAAGGTTTAGAGCTTGGTGCCGACGCCTATATTGAAAAGCTTTTTTCACCGGAATACCTTCGTGCACAAATCCATAGCTTGCTGCTTAATAGAAATAAGGTAAAAGAGTTTTTTATCTCCTCCCCTTTTGTCCATGTAAACACCGCAGCTATTCAAAACAGCGAAGAGTCTCTTTTTCTGGAAAAACTATATGAAGTTATCCAACAACATATGGCAGACCCCAATCTCGACGTCGAAAAATTGGCTGATTTAATGAACCTGAGCAGACCGACGCTATACCGAAAAATTAAATCTATATCAGACGTATCACCTAACGAGCTTATCAACATGGCGCGCTTGAAAAAAGCAACCGCACTGTTATTACACCATGATTATAAAATATTTGAAGTCTCGTTCTTGGTAGGCTTTAGTTCCCACACACATTTTGGACGGAATTTCCAAAAATATTACGGAATGTCACCCCGTGAGTATATTCAGGAGATCAACAACAAGAAAGCCGATACCCACTAGATTTTATAGTATAGAATAAGCCTGTGTTTATGTTGGATACCCCAAAATATCTTATTCTGCTTTTCATCAGCCTGCTACACTTTTCACTGGTGTACAGTCAGCAATATTACTTCAATCACTATCAAGTAGACCAAGGGCTATCTAATAATTTCATTTCATGCGCCGTACAAGATGAAGATGGTTTTTTATGGTTCGGCAGCAAAAATGGTTTAAATCGGTTTGACGGCAACCGGTTCAAGATTTACCAAAGCGATCCTGCCGTGCAGAATGGATTGGAGAGTAACTTCATCCGACAGCTTTTAGGGTATAAAGATCACCAGATATGGTTAGGAACCGATCAGGGGATTTATATTTTTGATAAAGAAAAAGAACAATTCCGTATCTTCCGGGACGATATCCGTGGTGAAGTTTTATCTATCCGGACAGACAACAAGGAACACATTTGGTTTGTTGCCAACCTGACGCTATACCGTTATACGCCAATATCCGATGAACTACAGCAATTAACGAAACCAGAGGATTTTTTTGTTTCTGCACTCACGATAGATACAGATGGCAAAGCTTGGTATGCCAATCATTTAGGCTTATTGACCTGCGTTCACAGCAAGCAATCCATCAATCTAAACGAGGTACTCGACACAAAAGATATTTGGGTTCAACAACTCTATACAGACCAACAAGGTTATATTTTAGCCGGAACAAGAAGCCACGGATTATTACGCATTTCTCCAGATGATCTATCTGTTGAGTATATTCTCAAGACAAACGCCGAAAACAATAACCTTTTCGTGCGGGATATTCTTCACATTAATCAAGAATATTGGGTGGCTACTGAATCGGGAATATTTATATACCACACGAAAACAGGTGTTATCCGAAGACTCTATCACGAGCATGACAACCCTTGGAGCCTTTCGGACAATGCCGTATATACCTTATGTCAAGATCATGAAGGAGGACTATGGGCAGGCACTTATTTTGGGGGACTAAATTACCATCATCCCCAATTGGATTTATTTGAAAAAATATTTCCCAGAAACCAAAAACCATCCATCTTGGGGTATGCTGTTCGGGAGATGGTCGAGGATAAATACGGAAATATCTGGATAGGTACTGAGGATAAGGGGATCAGTTGTTGGAATCCCAATCTCGGAACTTTTGCGCATTATAGCACTGCAGATGGGCTATCTCATGACAATATCCACGGCTTATTATTGGTAGGCGACACCTTATTAATCGGTACTTTTGACAAAGGGCTGGTTTTATTTGATGTCCGCCAAAGAAAGGTAATAGCGCATTACGATAGTTATAATACAGGCGGAAGTTTAAGTAATAATTTTATCTATTATATCTATAAAACACGAGCAGGTGTCATTTATTTGGCAACAGCACGAGGTCTCCATATTTTTAATCCTCAAAACCAAACTTTCAGTGTATTTGAGAAAGTTCCGCATTATATTTTTTATACAACTATCTTTGAAGATTCACAAGGCAACATCTGGTTTGGCACCTGGCGGGATGGACTCTTTAAATATGATCCTGCGATTGATCAAACGCGTATATATACCCATAATACGCAACAGTCCCATTCGTTGAATAGCAACCGGGTAAACCATATTCGTGAACTCTCTACAGGCGCAATATGGGTGGCTACTGAAAATGGCATTGCTATTTTAAACGAAAACAACGAGGATTTCACGAGAATCACAACTGCGGAAGGTCTTCCCAGCAACCAGATTCTTACGTTTACCGAAGACACTTTCAAAACCCTCTGGATATCCACATCACATGGACTTGTCAGCTATCATATACAAACCGGCAGCATGCAAATATATAACAAAGAAAGGGGCGTCATCGGGCTACAGTTCAATTACAATTCGGTGTTTGAAGACGCTAAAAAATTTATCTATTTTGGTGCGACGGGAGGTATGATCAGATTCAATCCGAAGCTTATTCAACGTCATTCTACGCCTCCACAAATTCCTATTTATTTTACCAGTCTACATGTACAACACAAAGAAGTACTAGCATCCAACGCCAATACTATTTTAAATACCGCTATTGCTTATACGCATTCTCTCAACCTGGAGCATGACCAATCGACTTTCAGTATCGAGTTTGCCGCTATGACGTTCCTCTCACCACAATCAAAGGTATATCGATATAAGCTTGACGGATATGATAAAAATTGGATTACGCTTAAGAACAGTAATACCGCTTATTTCACACAAGTACCGGCAGGCAAATACACACTCCGTGTACAACTGACCGAAATTGACGGAACCCCGCTTTCCGTTGAAAAAACGCTTGACATCGTTATCCATCCGTCTATTTGGCAGTCACCTATCGCCCACACACTATATGGGTTGGCGATACTATCCCTCATTGCATATATCATCTGGTCTTATGACCGACACGTAAAGGAAAAAAACAGAAAGCGCATAGAAGCACTTAAAATTCATCGAGAAAGAGTGTTGTACAAGGCGAAGATCGATTTCTTCACCAATATTGCACATGACATTAAAACACCCCTCATGTTAATAAAAGCACCATTAGGAAAGATCATGTTCAGAATAGATGAGCAATCGCCGCTGCTTAAATGGTTGCACATGATAGAACGAAACACCAATAAATTGGTCTTGATGACCAATCAATTGCTGGATTTCAGAAAAATGGAATCGGATAGTTTTAAATTATATTTTACATCCGTGAATATCAATCAACTTCTAAAGGAGATCGTTTCTGATAATAATACACTCATCCATTACAAGGGAATTAAATTATTTTGGCATTTAAATGCGCCGGAAACATTAATACTCGACAAAGAAACGGTTTCCAAAATCGTATCCAACTTATTAAGCAATGCCATCAAGTATACACAAGACTATATCCATATATCAACAGATATCGTTGCCCACAGACAGTTGAATATCACCTTCCGGAATAATGGAAATCTGGTTCCAAAAGCGGAAATAGAAGACATCTTCAAACCCTTTCACCGAGCGACGACACATATTGGTAAAGCCGAAGGTACAGGCTTGGGCTTGTCACTCGCCAGATCACTTGCTGAGCTACATGGCGGTACACTGACTATGGTAACAGAAGAGCAGGAGAATATATTTATACTCACATTACCATTGCAAGAAGGCTTTTAAGCATTTTTCAGTGATTTCACTGCATGATCAACCGCCCTAGCGGTAAGCGCCATATACGTCAATGTCGGGTTTTGTGTAGCGGTCGACGTCATACACGCGCCATCCGTGACATACACATTTTTACAAAGATGCAGTTGATTCCATTTATTCAACAGCGACGTTTTGGGGTCATGCCCCATTCGAACCCCGCCCATCTCGTGGATATCATTTCCAGGCCTACGTCCATCATCCCGTGTCCGGATATTCGTAAATCCTGCCGTTTCAAACATGGCCGTCATCTGCTCATAATAATCTTTCCGACGCTGCCAGTCATCCTCCGCATAGTCAACGTCAATATGCAGGAGAGGCACGCCCCATTTATCTGTTTTATCGGTATCGAGCCAAACCCGGTTTTCTTCTTTTGGGATGGTCTCGCCCATCATGTGGGAATGAACACGCCAGTTGCTCCATTTGGAGTCATGTAGCAGCTCATTCTTAAGTTCATTGCCCACACCACTGGTATCCCGTATCGGTGAACGGCCAGCGCCAAACGTTGCTGCCCATCCACGCAAGAAGTCTGTTTCCTGACGATCTACATTGCGGAAGTTTGGAATATATCCGCCTCCGGCAGGATTCCGTCCATCCGTGCGGTATTCCAGCAAGCCATCATATTCCGCGCTGATACGTGCGGTATAATTGTGAAAAGCGATATACTTACCCATTAGTCCGTTATCGTTACCTAAGCCTTCCGGAAAACGATCAGATTTAGAGTTGAGCAGGATCAAGTTTGTGTTCAATGCTGAAGCATTGACAAAAATCACGTTGGCAAAAAAATCTATTTCTTCCAGTGATTCGGCATCAATGACTTTTACACCGGTAGCCTTCCCAGATTCCTGATCATACAATATCGAATGCACTACAGCATGCGGCCGCAACGTCAGATTTCCCGTTTTTTGTGCCCACGGTATAGTTGAAGCATTACTGCTGAAGTAACCACCAAAAGGACAGCCGCGTTGGCACAATACCCGATGCTGACATTTTACACGCCCCTGCTGTATATGAATAGGCTGTGGTTCCGAAAGATGGGCGCAACGCGCGCTAATCACATGCCTACCTTTAAAATTTTTATTAACCGATTGTCGAAAATAATCTTCTACAGCGTTCAATGGATAACCCGGCAAAAAATCGCCATCTGGCAGCGTATATAACCCATCTTTGTTGCCGGCAATACCCACAAAACGCTCCACATAGCTATACCAGGGATCGATATCTTGGTATCGGATAGGCCAATCAACAGCAAAACCATCACGAGCCGGCCCTTCGAAATCATAGGCACTCCAGCGCTGTGTTTGTCTTGCCCACAGCAGTGATTTTCCACCTACCTGATATCCTCTTATCCAATCGAAATCTTTTTCCTGAATATAGGGATGCTCTTCGTCCTTCACAAAGAAATGTCTCGTATCCTCTCTATACGCATAACATCTGTTCGCAATAGGATTTGCTTCTTTATCCGCATAAGTTATTTCGTTGCGGTGCTCAAGTTCATATGGATATAAGTTCGTTGTTGGATAGTCTTTGACATGGACGACGTCTCGTCCACGCTCCAGAACTAGGGTCTTCAGACCTTTTTCTGTAAATTCTTTTGCTGCCCATCCGCCGCTTGCGCCTGAACCGATGACAATCGCATCAAACGTGCGTGTCTTCACACTATCTATATTTAAGTTTGCCATTCTTTAACGTATTCTCTCTCTAAATTTTCTTTTTATTCACAGCTATTGGCGATTAGCCCATTTTAAAATAGCCATTATATCGTCCAGGGACAAGCTCATATTTTTTCAGGTCTGTCATCACATATTTCGAATTCGTATAGCCTTGTATTGTTCGACGCTTGGTTATGGCATAAAACCGCTTGACTTGTTCATTAGCCATCTCCTCTATAGACTCCAGAAAAACAATACGCTGATCAGTTGTTAGTTGCCTAAAATCTTGCCCCATTTTCTCGCGTGAACAAGCAGCAAAAGAAGCCAATCCTGCCGCGAAATCCGCTTGATCTTCTGGTTTATGACAATCATCGACCATCTTAAACACAAAAAGGTGCAGTAGCAATTCTTTTCCTCCAGGTGTGTCGGATGCGGGAATAATTGTCTCCACAAGCTCAGCCATCAGGTTTTCCTGTTCTTCATCGATTACCAAATGTGTCAATGCTATTGTCTCTTTACCCGATTGTCGATAACAAGCAGGAAGCAAAAGTGTTCCACCCGCTATATACAATAAGCGTCGAAGGGCGGTTCTTCTATTGATAACCTCTACTTTCATAGTATCTTTTTTACAAAATTCTAATTTCGGATTTCTTTCTATAGGTAAATATAGTCATTATGGTTTTGCTAAAACCTGTTTACTATCCAATAGTAATTTTTGAAGCGCATCATAAGAAACCTCTTGCACGCCAATTCCCTCGTCAATAGCGACAGATGCCGCTAAAGCTGCACTTTGCCCCAATATCATAAACACCGGTTCCATACGAATACTTCCAAAAGCAATATGGGAGCTAGAAACACATACCGGAACAAGAAGATTCGTACACTCTTGTTTTTTAGGCACGAGGGAGCCATAGGCTATTTTATAAGGACCCTTTTTGGGTTTTACACCGATATCCCCCTCATTCTGGACATAACCATCGGCTTTGACATACCGCTGTACGTTATGTGAATCCAACGCATAGGATCCCATGCCAACAGGATCTAAAATCTCGCCTTCGCTGAACGTGTCGTGCTCTGTCATAACATGCTGTCCAACCATCCGACGGGCTTCTCTAATATAAAGCTGATGTGGCCAATGACCATTATCCACAAATTCATCTTTGGCCAAACCCCATTGTTTCATTTCATTCCGCACATCAGATGGCACTTTTTCATCGTTAGCCATAAAATACAGTAGTCCTTTTTGGTATGCTTCATGTTCTTTTACGATCTCTCGACGGCGTTCATAACTCGCTTCCGGATAATCGTAATTCATCCCGATAAAATCGGTACTGAAGGGCCCATGGTTATTCGTATCTGTTTTTCGGTTAGGTACCGGATCAAACTTACGAAAAGTTTCCCGCCAGCCCGACGCGAAAACCCGAGCCAACAGCTCGTAGTTTTCCGGGTTATAATGATCGGGTTTCGGAAAAGGCACACGATTATCCGGATGGTTACTGAGACACATCCGGAAGCAATACGCCTGTAAACGGTCGTCGCCCTCTCCATACACACCTGGATCCTCCGCTGACACCCCATATAGGAGTCCGCTCGTGCTATCACCCGGTATTACATACGGACTAATGTCGCTCTTAAACCAGTGGTCGTGGTGTAATACGCCAGTTTGTATGCCATTCCATTTCTCCCCATATACACTATTTGCCT
This sequence comes from Sphingobacterium corticibacterium, assembly GCF_004208525.1. Taxonomy (GTDB): domain Bacteria; phylum Bacteroidota; class Bacteroidia; order Sphingobacteriales; family Sphingobacteriaceae; genus Sphingobacterium; species Sphingobacterium corticibacterium. Next base: position 1,108,556 of record NZ_SGIT01000002.1, read on the forward strand.
CGCGCCCTACGTGGTAACTCACATCTGCAGCAGCCATTAAATCCCCCTCGTAAGTAGCGTCGATAAACATCTTTCCTTTAAATGTTTTTCCACTGAGCGTCGTCATAGAGACGATACGGCCGTCCTCCTTCACGACGCCGTTCTCTCTGTCCAACCACTCATCACGCCAGACCTCCAGTCCGTATTCCTTTACGTAATCCTCGAATACCTGCTCGGCTACGTGCGGTTCGAATATCCACATGGTGCGCGCATCGCCATCTATAGCAGGCGTACCCTGGCCGGTATTACCGTATTCGGATTGCTGCTGCCAGCGCCACGCCGTACTATCTTGATAGTGCAGATATACTCTATGGTAAAAATCCCGTGCTAACCCACCGATCACCGATTTATCACCGGTATCGGTAAACCCCAGACCACCCGAAGACAGTCCGCCCAAGTGTCTGTCCGGTGATACAACAATGACGGTTTTTCCGGATTTCTTCGCCTGTACGGCGGAAATAATGCCCGCCGATGTACCGCCATAGACAATCAGGTCTGCTTGATATTCATTTGAATGCGATTGGTTACAGGCGACAAGCAGTCCCATGATAACCATAGCCAATAGTGTTTTACGCATGTGTTCTAACTTTCTTTTTTATTCAGATTTAAAATTTCAATAATTTTTGGTGCAATAACCTCTTCTCCGCCTTTTCTATTGGGGTGTAATCCGTCCGGCACATACTGCCTAAAAGTATCTTCTCCTTGATCTAGAAGATGTTTCCAATTGGGATAATGATCGATGAGCATGACCTTTTTTTCCTGTGCCACTTTTCTGTACATGGCATAATATTCATCGAGATGGGGTCTAAAAGCAGCAGATTTTCCTATAGGCATATTCATAACCTGTAAAAAGATATCGCAGGAATCATTATAAAGCCGCAGGCGATCAATCATATATTCCAGATTCAATCTAGCAAGCGCAACTGATGTGCCGTATTCTTGAAAAGCATCATTCATGCCGAACTCTATAAACACAGCATCCGGCTTTTTGGCAATGACACTATCTTCGAAGTTTTTCACACCCCAGACGGACCACATTCCGCCCTTCCCGGCAAGGGAGTATTGAATTAAGCCATCTCCGAATTGCTCTTGTATAGCCGCTGAAACGATCCGCATCCATGCATTTCCGGCGCCTCCACTGGATAAACTTGTTCCGTACACGACAAGATGTTGTGGTTGGCCTTTCTGCAAGCGTTTTAGGAAATTTGGCTGGCAAAACGACGACGAGCAAAGCACCAAGGTCGCCAAAAGTAATAATGTTCTTTTCATTTTTAGCAATAGGTATTACAATGATAATTAGCAATATTAAAGAAAGATGCCGGGAATAATCCGTTAATTCATCTTATTTTTTTGCATTATTGTATCAATTAACAACAACTTCCATTTTCTATATTATTCTACGTATGACTATTTCCATGATGAGTCTTCAACATTCAAGCAGGCGTACGCCAGATGTTGTACGCCTGTAGAATCAATACAATAGATTACATCCTATCCCACCCTCCAGATTGTTGTGGATAGGGATCGCCTGCAATAACCGATTCGATTTGCTTCTGCGGAATTGGTCGTAATACATGGAAATCCTGTATATTATCCTTCGGTAGCGTATGATTTGTCCATTTTGTGGTGAAGAACCCGTACTTCCGTACCCGCTCCACCAATTTTTGTGTGCGAACAAGGTCGAGCCAGCGTAACTGTTCTCCACAAAGCTCCCGTGTTCTTTCATCAAGGATATAATCAATGGTTATATCGGCAGCCGTAATCATCAAGTCATCTATATATTCTTCCTTCGAAGCAGCCCTTTTACGAAGTTCATTAATGTAATAAGCTGCGCCGTTGCTGGTAGAATTATTACCGAGTTTAAAAGCAGCCTCCGCAGCTATAAGGTATGTTTCGGCCAAACGATATACGATGATTGAACGTTGGGAGTCGAATGAAAGACTTGCGCGATTTGGATCTACAAACTTCGTCATGGTTGGGAACGACGGATCGGTATAGTTTTCGGGCGTAAGTATATAGTAATTCGTCGCCTCTATCTCTTCTTTGGTCATATTTTTACCGGGAAGAAATCCTGCAAGGTCTCCTTTTGTTCCACTTCTAACGGCAGCATATTTGTTATTGCCCACGTAAAATTCATGTGTTTTATTCTGAAAATCAACCGGGGCAGTCCACTCGCTTTGGAATGTACCGTAATAGCGCGAATCTTTGTTTATATCGCCGAAAGCTTCATTATATAGCCAGCTCGTTCCGTGATATCGCGCGTACACACGTCCATCTTCTATTTGTTGAACATTACCGCTACCATTAAAGTTGAAATACCCCCCGACAAATACATGGCAAAGATGATTGATGTTGGCATCTGCTTGCGGCACACCGTAAATCGGATCGTCTGTCATCTGTACATTATAAAGTATCTCTTGGTTATTTTCATTGCCAGGTTTATGGATATCTGCATATCTTGACATAAGTGCAACCCCTGTCTGGCCACTATCCTGAATCAGTTCGGTCGCTATTTCGTATGCATGCTGGAAATCGGTAGATTGGGAAGCACTACTCCATCCTCGTGTAAGATAAACTTTTGCCAGCAGGTGGCGGGCCAAAGCTTGCGTAACACGACCCGGATCGGTATCTTTCGGTCCGGCAGGCAAATTCCCAGGAGTTGTACAATATAACAGGTCTTCGATAACAAAGTCGTATACATCAGCCATTGGGTCCCGTTTAGCCTCTTTTACAATACCATCATTATAGGTGCGGTTCAAAGTTACATCGCCAAAGAATTGCACTAAGCGGAAATAGAGCAACGCCCGAAAGAACCTGGCTTCTGCCAGCATGGTTGTTTTTTTAGTTTCGGTAATGCCCGTCATGTCTTCGCCAAAGTGTACAAGACCATTACACGTATTAATCAACGTATAGGAAGACCGCCAATAGGAATAAATATAGTCCGAACTAGGTTTGAAGTTTGCTGTATAATTTCCAAAATTATAAATGTCACCCGAAGCACGGCTATAGAATTCATCCGTTCCTGTTACCGTTAACATATGAATAGCGCTAATTGGCCCGTAAAAAGCTCTCATTCCACCATATACACCGTTTAACCCAAGTTCAAACCCCTGTGGTGTATTAAACGACTCAGGTGTCATTTTCGAGTGATTTTCCTCTTCCAGAAAATCAGCGCATCCCGTGACGAAAAGTAACGGAAGGCATGCTAATAAACATATTATATTTTTCATTGTCATATCTTAATTAGAAGGTTACATTGATACCGAATAACATTTGCCATGATGGAGGAATTACCGTATTCATCACACGGTTGGTCTCGGGATCAAGCCCATTATATTTGTTTACATATTCGGAGAAGAAGGTAAACGGATTTGTCGCTGTTGCGTATACACGGGCTCTACTTAACCCGATGGAACTAAGAAGTTTATCGGGCAACGTATAACCCAAGGTCAGTGTCCGTATCTTGAGGTAAGATGCATCGAACAACGTAAGCGTTCCCTTATAAGGTATGCTCTGTACCCTGTTATTCGGCGCTGGCCAGCGCGCATCTGTTCTTTCCGGTGTCCAATAGTCAACATCCAGGTTGTTAAAATAACCTCCCATCAGGGAATTCTGTCCACCCCCATAGAGTTCAGACCTCAGCAAACCTCCCTGTCGGAAATTCATAACCACCGTTAAGTCGAAGTTCTTATAGGCTAGTGTATTTGTCCATCCGCCTTCAAAGTTAGCCTGATGACTTCCCAATACTTTGCGGTCATAGTCGTTGATGATGCCATCGGGTTCACCATCGGCCCCGCTGATATCGGCTACTTTAATGGTTCCTATTACGGACTCATCACCCGAGGTTTGAAGTCCCAAGCTTTCGGCAAGCGCCCTGTCTTCGGGCGTATCCTGCCAGATACCCAATCCTACATATTCATAGAAGGATCCCAGCGGATGACCGACAAAGAGGTTGTCAGAAATCAGTTGATCTGCTCCTTCGGTAAGTTGAACGACTTTATTCCGATTAAAGTAGATATTTAAATCGGTCGTCCACTGGAATTTATTCTTGCCGTCGCCATTGAAAACATGCATACGGACATTCGTCTCAAATCCTACATTTTCTGTTTTACCTACATTGTACGGGATTGCCGTACTGACACCACTCGTTGCAGGAGGCGTGAAACTCATCATCAAATTGTTGGAGTATTGTTTGTATGCTTCCATAGAACCGGTAATCCGATTATCCAAAAAACCAAAATCTACACCCACATTATAACTGGCCGTACGTTCCCACTTTAGTTCGCTATTGGAGGCGGCAGTCGGATAATATCCAAGTACCCCCTGCGACCCAAAGATATACCTATTGCTGCTCATATTACCCTGTGTGTCATAGGGAGCCACGTTCGTGTTACCTACTTCCCCATAACTAAGACGCAGTTTCAACTGAGACAATATAGAAGAGGTTCTATTCATAAACTGTTCGTTTCCTATATTCCATGCAAATGCAGCAGAAGGGAAATAATGCCACTTATTCCCTTTCGCCAGACGTGAAGAGCCATCGGCACGAAGTGTCGTCGTTAGGTAATAACGTTGGTCATAATCATAATTAAGACGTCCCATGTAAGAAAGCATGCTCCACTTGCTGTAGTTACCACCTCCTTTATGGTTTTCAGCCGTACCCGGATTGTAGTAACCTACTTGATTGGTCGGTACATTTTCATAGTTCAGGTCGAAATCCTGTGCCTCCCTTTCTCCGGCACTAAACAACGCCGTAACATTAAAATTATGCTTCTCTACTTTTTTATCATACGTCAAAAGGTTTTCAATGGTATAGTCTATAAGAGAAGCTGATTCGTTATAGCCATAATTCGATGACTGGCGACGCTTGCTTGTTCCCTGCTGATAATAGCGTTGCAAAGTGGTCTGCGATAACTGCACACCCGCATTGAGCCTGTACTTAAAGCCGTGCGTGAGGTCTGCTTCCAGATAACCCGTTGTAAAGGTCGATAATCGTTTGCGATCGTCTTGGATAGCTCCCTCGCGCAGATCCATCAGCGGGTTGCTCATCAGGTCATTCGTATGTACTTTCTCCCGTATTGATCCATCGTCCATCAATGGCGTGAGCAGTGGACTCAACCTTAAAGCGTCGCCCATTGGATTGAGGCTCTCCCCTCTACTGATATAGTAGGTATTCAATGTGTTGATCCCTAATTTCAAGTATTTGTTTATGGTATGGTCCACAGATAATTTCTGGGTTGTGCGTTCCATCGACTGTAAGTCGTATATACCTGTCGCTTTATAATATCCCAATGATGCAGCATACTGGGTATTTTTAGATCCGCCCGCTATGCCTATCTGATGATTGGTGATTGCCGGATCCTTGTCATACAATTCCTTCTGCCAGTCGGTATACACGCCATTTTCATAGCCTTCCGTTTCTCCGTCAAGCCCCCCTTCGAATACCCGTTCTAATACCCTCGGGTCGTCGATGCCTGTGTAGCCATCCGAATTTTTGTATCGATTGTACATGGCCCATTTCCGTAGTTCCATATACTCATCCGCATTCATAAGATCGTAAAACCCTAAGGGCTTGTTGATTCCAAGATATCCGCTATAAGTAACTGTAGCCTTTGCCGCTTCTGCTCCACGCTTGGTCGTCATCAATATAACACCATTGGCGCCACGCGAACCGTAGATTGCTGTTGACGAAGCATCTTTAAGCACAGTAACCGAAGTGATATCGTCTGGTGCAATATTGTTCATCATCCCTAAATCATAAGGAATGCCATCCACAACCAAAAGTGGATCATTGCCGGCAGCTATGGAGCGGGTTCCGCGAATCCGGATTTCAGGCGTATGTCCCGGGTGTGTCGATCCGCCGCTACGTTGTATATTCACACCTGCCCCTGCCCCTTGCAAGGCCATTCCAATATTTGCGGCAGGCGTATTACGGATCGTTTGTTCACTGATTACATTGACAGCCCCGGTCAAATCAGATTTCTTCACCGTGCCGTACCCCACCACGACCACTTCATCCAAATCACTGATTTCTTGCTCCAAGGTTATATCAATCACCGATCGACCACGAATGCTTTCTTCTTCACGTTGAAGCCCTACGGAATAAAACACAAGCGTTGCGTCCGGTTTCGCTAGGATATGATAAGAACCATTTTCGGATGTAGCTACGGTAGAGGCCGTTCCCGCCACAGACACCGAAACCCCAGCTAGCGGCGTTCCGCTGATATCACGAACCGTACCTGTTACGGCATGTTGTTGCGCTATGACTACGGTCTGAACACTCGCGAACGACTTGTTTTCAGGCTGTTTGACCTCCTTTTCTTTTAGGACGATGGTTTTATCCATGATGACATACGTCAACGGTAAGCCCTGAAGGCATTCACGCAGCACCGTCTCTAACGCTGCGTTTTTAAGATTAATATTAACTTTACGGGCATCATTCAACCGCTTTGCCGAATAAAAAACCGTAAGATCTGTTTGTTTCTTGATTTCCCGAAAGACCTCTTTAATAGAAATATCTTTCTGCTGCAGTGTAACATAGTGCTGTGCGACACTATTTGCCCCCACTTGCATGGCGAAGAAGATAATAATAGTTAGCGTAAGTTGAATGCGCATAAGCACCTGCCTTTTTAACACCCCGTTAAGGGTGGACGTAATTTTTTCGTACATTTGTAATAATGTTTGGTTCAATGGAATAACTATAGATTACAGGTTGTGCTGAACATTCTCTGCCTTGCAGATATTGCCGAAAGTGTTGGTCGCACTTTCGGTTTTTTTGTTCATTTCGTCGTCGTTATATCATAACATAATTTTTTTGATCTTTATAGATGATTAGTTTTTCTTTTTAAGTTTATTTCCAACAATAACGGTCCTATTTTTAATTTCGAACGCTAAATCGCCCGCCTCCTGCATAATATCCAACACCGTCTGTAGGTTGCTATATCGCGAAATACTTCCGGAGAAAATCTCATCAGAAGGCAAATAGCCACTATATTCGATATCAATATCGTACCAACGCGCTATTCTGTGCAGCACCTCTTTCGCAGTCTCATTTCGGAATATAAATTCGCCGTTCTTCCAGTCTATATAATCATTGATATCCACTTTATTCTTCTCCACACCATCTTGTCCGATTTTTCCTTGTTCACCCGGAAGGAGAACCATGTTTTTTCGATGTTGAACAGATTCTAAACGAACCTTTCCTTCCACCAAGGTTGTTCTAGCCTCTTTTTCGTCTTTATATGCGGAAACATTAAAGGCTGTACCCAAAACCGTTATCGTTTGATGCGCACTAACGACTTTGAACGGTTGGAAATGTTGAGTCGAGGTTTCATCCGACACACGTTTTACGTCAAAATAGGCCTCTCCTTCTAACTCAACAACCCGCTCCCCTTCCAGAAAATGAGAAGGATATTTTAACGTAGATTCGGCATTTAGCCAAACGACGGTCCCATCAGAAAGGGTGACTTTATACATTCCGCCGCGCGGTGTACTGAGGGTCAACTGTTGAGGGGATGATGATTCCAATGCTAAAACCGTGGAGGCACCATCATTATAGGTGATTTGCTGCCCCTCAACGATAATGCCGTCGCGACTTTCGTCCAAGGTTAATACCCGACCGTCGGCAAGGGTTATCGTTGCTTTATGGCCTACCGGTGTAATCGCTACTTCGGATGTCCTATGTTGATCAGGGGTTGCTTCTTGCGTAGACATAAACCAAAAGAATCCCAACATACTTATCAGAAGAACAGCTGCGGCATAGGGTAACGAATGGTAACGAACCGGTTGCTTTCTCGATCTAATTTGATGGATTAAGTTAAATCTCACGTTATTGGTTAGCGCCTGTATATCTTCGGAAGGGGCGTTGTTCATGGTCTTCGAAAACTCCTGGCCTAACATCTGATCAAACGCTTCCGGTATACCATGATCTTTAAAATAGTCTAGCATTTCCGCTAGTTCTTCTTCAGAAATAGCACGATCTAAATATTTTCTACATAATACTTCGATATCGTATTGGCTCTTACCCATTATAACATTTCGGTTAACTTTATACATTACACCTGAAACGCAAAAAGCAAGCAAGCGAAACAGTCTATTTTTTATAAAACACTGTAAATCAGATTAAAAAAAATTAAAAAACAAGAAGAATAAGGATGATATATAAAAAGCCAGAAAGTTCCGATTGATTTTTAAGCTCCCCTTTTAAGAAAATATTGGCATTTCTAATATGACTATTAACAGTCGCTATCGATATTTTTAACTTTTCACTCACCTCTTTATAGCTTAACCCATCAAGCTTGCAAAGCATATATACTTTCTTTTGTTGAGGTGGTAAGCGATCTAACAATGTTTGCAGTAATTGTTGAATTTCCTTATTTTCCATCCACTCCTCCACGATATTATTATTCGCTGTTCTAAAGTAGGTCAGAAATTCTTCACGCAGACGATTGTCATTCGCTATTTTACGAAATATATTCTTGGATTTATTTATTGCGCTCCGATACAGGTATGCCGGAACGGACTTCGAAGCATCCATATCATGTCGCTTCTCCCATAGCATCATAAATATATCTTGCAACACCTCTTCGGCCAATTCGGAGGAATGTAGCAGCCGGACAAGATGAGTAGCCAGTTCATCTTTATACCGATCATAAATCTCCAAAAAAGCTCTTTCGTCGTCATTATTCAATAAGACAACCAATGCTTCATCCGTATGACTTTTTAGGTGTTTCATAGCCCATCTCTACGATAGCAAGATGTTATTTACGACTTTTGATTTATAATATAGCGATTTCTATTTATGCGCCATGAAGATACGAAAATTATGATATCTTTTTAGCAGCAGATATAATTTTCACCGCAGATCCTGTATCCTCAGAGGCCCCTTCAACTTGACTTTTTCAGCCTGTTTACTTGCCCCAGCCTTTTCACCCTTTTTCCATACGCCCGGTAAACGCTTTCCGTTCACGTCATCCCTATCCGGCGTTGGGTGTTGTGGAACAGAGTCACCTGTTTCCGCGATCCACTGCTCCATTACCTTTCGCAAAGAATCGAGTGATTCCTGGTGTTTTTTATCGGAAGCCAGATTTTTAAACTGGTAAGGATCGGTACCCAGATTGTACAATTCTTCGCGCTCACGCGGAACCAGAAAAACATCCTCTTGCTCTGGTGAAGTCAACTTCTTCTCATGAGCGTCCCATAATTCCAGTCCTGCAGGAAACTGACGTGTGGATTCACCCAGCAAATTTTGACGTTCAGGAAAAGCATTTCGGATATATACCCAATCTTTATATCGTACCATACGTTCATGTGCTTGAAAAACATGCCAGTTATGTTCCGCAAAAACAAAATCACGGTGGCCAGACCATTCCTTGTCTTGTAAAATGGAATGAAAACTTGCTCCTTGCATGTGATCATCGATCTCATTACCCGTCAAATGCAAAATGGTCGGTGCAATATCCACCGAGCTTATTAAAGCAGTTGTACTACCCTTATCCACATCGGGGCCATAGACAATAAAAGGCGTCTTGATTCCGCTGTCATACAGCCTTCCTTTGTTTCTCGGAAAAGGACTGCCATTGTCACTCATAAAAATGATATAGGTATTCTCCAAGATACCCTGCTTCTTCAGTTCCTTAACAATCTCCCCCATATAATAATCAGCACGCGACACTTCATGATAATACGCTGCTAGGTCTTTGCGCGTCTGCGGACCATTGTATAACATCGGCGGTACAATGATATCATCGGGGTTATACATAACCCCTTTATCATTCGTCTGCCAGTCGCGATGTGCATCATGTGAAGCAAACCAAAAGAAAAACGGTTTGTCTTTAGGTCTATTTTCTATAATCTCGTTCCAATCCTCTTCTCCTCCTGGTCCCTTTCCTGGCGAAATCATATCGAAGGCGTGCTTCGTTTGCGGCCCCATATGGTTCTTACCGGACAACACCGTATAATATCCTGCTTCTTTCAATAGCTGTGGAAACATGACTTGCCCCTTAGGAAGCGGATCATGTAGCTCCGGAGCTCCCGTATTGTGTGGATAACGCCCCGTAATAATACTCGAACGACTTGGACTACAGCTACTAGTTGTCAGATATGCGTTTTCGAACTTAAGTCCTTTCGCCGCCAAACGATCAATATTTGGTGTTTTTACATTTGGACTCCCGTAACAACCTAAATCCTCCCATCCGATATCATCGGTAATAAAAAAAATAAAATTGGGCTTGGTTGTGGTATCTCGGTTACTAACCAAATTCGTCTGATGGTCATTTGCATATAATTTGTTAAAACAGATGATGCCCATCACAACAAATAATAAAAATATTCTTTTCATTTTCGACAATAGATCATGATAATCGTGATCAGTAATATTACAGAAAGATAGTGGAGTTAACAATATGTTATTTATGACTATTGATTAATAATATGGTAAGCTTCATTTATGGGTTATGAAGAGGCAAAAAAATAACGTACAAAAATCTGTATCCATTAATCCAGATTCTTTGTACGCTATATGCTTTAAACTTTATAATATTGCTCCCAACCTTTTGCTGGTGGTGGCCCTACCAATAACGCATTCGCAAATTTGTCATTGGTAATTTCTTTTTTAACGGGGTCAAAGTCTACTTTGCCATTTAAGCGTTGTGTAATGACTCCTAGACAAAAGACCTGACTTAACGGTCCTGCTATCTCAAAAGGAGACCTGGTTTTCTCTTCACCTTTACAAGCTTTTAAGAAATTCGCAAAATGGTTAGAAGGAGACTGCGGAACCTCCGGAAGCTTATTCGCTAAATCCTTAGCTTTCGACTCCGGAATAATTTGCAGGGTACTCCCGTGGGAAGCCCCCTTAAAAGTCAGGTCTTTTCCGTAGATAATCTTTCCAGGGTTAAGCTTTGCCGGCTCCATTTCACCTGTACTCGGTGGCGGAATATTAGGATCTAACCCCGAAACGCCATAGCCTTCTGGAATTTCAGGTAGGTTGTCCAATCCATCATACCAGGTGATGTCTACAGCCGGCATTTTTTTCCGTTTCGGAAAATGGAATTTAATGGTGGACGACATCGGGAAAAAGAAAGCGTTATGTCCTTCCAAATACGTAGCCTCCACCTGTGTTGGCAGACCTAGTTCCAGAAACTCGTGTGCGGTATCCAAGATATGTGCACCCCAGTCGCCCAATGCCCCCATACCGAAATCATACCAACAGCGCCATTGACCGTTGACAAAATCTTTGTTGTAGTCATGTCCCAACGTTTGCATTTGCCATAATTCCCAATCTAAGGTAGATGGGATTTTTTCTGCCGGCGGGAAATTTTTCATATTCGGATCCCAACCGTGCCAACGGCGTGCATTATTCATATGTGCATCAATCCGGGTGACATCCTTGATGATTCCAGCATCTTTCCACGCTTTGAACTGGAAGTAGTTTGCTTCGGAATGCCCTTGGTTACCCATTTGGGTGACCACCTTACTATGCTTCCGTGCTTTTTGCATCATCAGTTCTACTTCCCAGAATGTCTGCGCCATCGGCTTTTCGACATAGACGTGCTTGCCCAGCTCCAAAGCCGTCATCGTAATCGCGAAATGGGCAAAATCTGGCGTACCTATAGAAACCGCGTCAATTTGATTTCCCATTTTATCAAACATCTCCCTAAAATCCTGAAATCGAGGAACGTTTGGAAACATTTTTAAGATAGCCTGTGTATGCTTAGCGTCCATGTCCACATCACATAGCGCTACGATATTACAAAGACCCGTTTTGTACAGATCACGAATGATTTCACCAGCCCGGTTTCCTATGCCAACGCAAGCTAGGTTCACCCGCTCGTTGGCAGAAGCAAAAGGTATTTTCCCTAACACGCTATTCGCCAATAGCACACCGCCCCCCGCCATAACAGCTCGGCCGATAAAACTACGACGTGATAAATAATGGTTCATATTTCTTAGTTTAGTGGTAATTACTTTATTTTCTTAATCTTGATATTCCGAAAAGACACGTTGTCTCCATGATCTTGCAATAAGATGTGCCCCTGTGGTGCTTGTCCAAAATTATCCCAGTCCTTATATTTACTTTTCGCGACGAGATCAAGATAATCTTGCGATCCACGCTTGTATTCAACCATCTTTACACCGTTCAAATAGTGTGTTACGGTATTGTCTTCCGAGACAACTACTCGACCACGGTTCCATTCGCCTATTGGCCGGCGCGCACGTGGGTCCTTATTTGATGTGATCAGATCATACAAGGAGGCTAACGTCCGGTTTCCATCACGACCCATTTTTGCATCTGGATGTTTTTCGTCATCGAGCACCTGAAACTCAAGCCCGATCGCAGACCCTTTGGTTTTTTCCTTCAGTGTCACAAAATATTTTACCCCACTGTTTGCCCCCGGCGTCAGTTTGAACTCAAAAGATAAGTCAAAAATAGCATATTGATCTTTGGTAATAATATCGCCACCATTGGTAGATTCACCTCCATCAGATTTCAACACGGTAATCTCTCCATTGCCTACTTTCCATCCTTTTGCTGGAAATTCATCGCCACGTACACTACGCCACTGATCCGCTTTATTACCATCAAACAACAGCTTAATGCCTGATTTCTTTTCTGCGCTGCTTAGGTCATTAGGTTTCAGGTTCACAACAAATACATCTTTTGAAAAGGGTTTTGGTTTCAGTTTCTTTGTTTGGATGCGGATATTTTTAAAATATACTTTCTTACCGTCCAGATCAGCGGGAATACTGTGCACCTGCAGACCTATAAAACCCGTTCTGTCTATCGTATCAATAACATGGGATACGGGAATATCGTTCACCCATGTGCGTGTTTCATCACCAATAGCCTCGATGCGTATACGGTTAAACTCATTCGCTTTGTAAGCCGATTTTGCCGCCTCATTAAGATCCAAGGGATAGAGCCATCCACGACGCGCTTCGTCGTAAATACCGCCAGTCCATGCACGTTCGGAGGGATCAATCTCTACCTGTCTGCCATATACCCTACCTTTACCATTATTTGCATTTGCATCGTAATGGCTACGTGTCTGGATACCGGAATTCGTTCTATCTCCCTCCAGTTTTACATCAACTTCCAAGATAAAATCACCGTATTCTTTCTCTGTAATCAAAAAAGAATTCGGCGTGCCTTTCGTCATCGTCCCTACTATCGCACCGTCTTCCACGGTATACGGAGCTTTTCCGCCCACAGGCTTCCACCCTTGTAGTGTTTTGCCATCAAACAGTTCTTTCCATTTTCCTTTACTCTGTTGTGCTTCCACCTGTATAGGCTGATAAGCTATCATTCCTGCAACCGCAGCAATTAAAAATTTTGATATTGTGTTCATCTTCATACTATTTTAAACGCCCTAAATTTTCGGCAATCTATATCCGTTTTCGTATTTAGCCAACAAATAATTATTAGCCTTTCTATCTGTAAATTTACGTTTTGTACGATCCCAATATAATTTTTCACCTGTCCGATAAGCGATATTGCCCATCTGCGAAAAAGCAGCAATATGTGCTCCAACCTGAATAGGTGCATTAAGAAGATTGTGATCTTTTTTTGTTATGGCCTGCACAAAATTCTTCATGTGTGCATCCAGACCATGGTCTTTCGGCTTTTGCAGTGCAACAGACTCCATTTTTTCTTTTTCGGGGATGACTTCCCATCCATCTCTGTTCAATATCAACGTACCATTATCCCCGATAAATGCGACACCATGATTTCTACCATATGGACCGAGGCCAATCCCTATGGCATGTTCCCATTGTATACTAAAATCATCAAATGCATAAACCACATTCATAGTGTCCGGGGTTTCCGAAGCACCATTTGGGTCTGCATATTTACCACCCGACGCTATCACCGATACGGGATCGGATACCTTCATACCTAGCAACGCATAATCCAGCATGTGTACTCCCCAATCTGTCATAAGCCCACCAGCATAATCCCAAAACCAACGGAATTCGAAGTGAAATCTATTTGGATTGAAAGGTCTCCGAGGTGCCGGTCCTAACCATAAATCATAATGTACGCCTGCAGGAACCGGCGCATCCGGCTTTTTGTCAATAGTTTTTTTCCAATCCACATACGACCAAGCTTTCACAGTCCTAATCTTCCCTAATCGTCCGGAATGGACAAAATCGATAGCATCTCGAAAATGTTGCTGGCTACGCTGCCACTGACCGACCTGCACTATACTGGAGCCATTCTCCACAGCCTTCACCATCAAATCACATTCCTGTACAGAGTTACCGATTGGCTTTTCCAGGTAAACATGCTTTCCCGATTTGACGGCGTCTATGAGCTGTAGACAATGCCAGTGATCCGGCGTGGCGATAATGACCACATCGACTATATCTTCCGCCAACATATCTTGGTGGGAAACAAATGTTTTGACTTTTATACCTCGCTCAGCTAGTTCAGCGGAACGTTTTTCTAACACATTCTCATCTACATCACACAGCGCAGTACATCGCACATTCGCATTCTTCAATATCGCATTTAAATTTGCCCATCCCATTCCATGCGCTCCAATCAAACCTACTCTAAGGGATGCTTGGCTCGCAAGAGCCTCAGAAAATGGCATAAAAGCAGATGCAGCAAAAATTGATGAAATCTTTATAAAATCTTTTCTGTTCATTGCGTACTTTATTTTTTTCCGATTTCAAGAAATTCAATCTTATTCTTTCGGGCTTACAATTAAGTCAAATGTAAAGAATATCGGACGTAGTTTCTGCACGCGTAATAGTTAATTTACGAAAACGTTGTAATTTTAAAGGGGTTTAGTCTGCTTTAACCGTGGGTCCGTTAACCTTTAATTCTCCATTTTCTGTTAGCTGCAACTCATCTAGAAATACCAACCGATCATTACCTGTTTTATTAGTTCTGCCATGATATACACACCACATTTTTCCGTCCCGGTCTTCCAATACACTGTTGTGCCCTGTACCCGACACAATCCCTCCATTTTCCGTATTCTTTTGCAAGATGGGGTTAGCCGCTGATTTTTGAAATGGCCCCAATGGGTTTGACGCCGTAGCATAACCCACCGCATAGTGTTGCCCGCCGAAGAAATTAGCGGAATACATCATATAATAGGTATCGTTATGCTTCATCAGATAGGATCCTTCGGTCCATCTACGGTTTACTTCACCAGAAGTTACCGATCGGCTTTCCCATTCGGCTTGCTGATCATCCATCGAAACAGGTGGTCTCAGTAACAAGACCGGTTCCCCTATAACCGAAGCGAAATCTGCCGATAATTCTACACCATAAATCCAGCTCTCTTCAATTTCGTCAAACATTTTTTTCTCACGAGCCCAGTCCGCAATTTCAGATTCCACAGCATGCTTGTAACAACATCTGGAGTAATAGAGGTATAACTTACCGTCATCAGCGAAGTAAACATTAGCATCGATAATCGGATAACCGGGATCAAATAAAGGCTCTCCCGTCATATCTTCAAATGGTCCGGTCGGGCTGTCCGAAACCGCCACGCCAATTTTATAATTCTCTAATTCGTTGTTCGGGTTATTCTTCCAATGCGCGCTATAGAACATGTAGTATTTTCCGTTGCGTTTATACACCTCCGGCGCCCAAAAATCTTTTGTTCCCCATGCTTTCTCTTGATCCGACGAATAGACCTGACCGCGTTTCTCCCAAGTCTTTAAATCTTTAGAAGAATAGGCCATGAAACCGTTTTTCACACCACCGGTTCCATACATGTAATACATATCCGATTCATTATCATAGACAATAAATGGATCGCCAAATGCGACATCCAATGGGTTATTAGATTCATAAACCTCTGTTTTCCCCTCGGTTTCTTTCTTATCTTGATTTTGTGTGCTACCGCTATTGCACGATATCATGGTGAATAGCAACGCTACTCCGGTAAAAAAATATTTATTCATGTTTTTGGATTTTTCTATTGCTTAAAATATGGTTTATTCTGCGCACTCGTACTCGGCATATCATCGTTAATAATAGGCCAACCAGCTACCCAATCAACTTTGTCTAAAAATAACATCCGTCTGCTTGCGCCACCGGAAACTTTTCCTTTTTCTACGTCAATTCCATGGTATAATATCCAATCTTGATTGGCATCATCCGTCACAATGCGCGAACCATGCCCGACTCCTACAAATTTATCATTTGCTTTTAAGATTAATGTACCGTTTCCGCGCTCTTTTAGATCACGTCCCTCTTTATCTATATAAGGTCCTTGCAGGTTTTTGGATCTTCCAACAACCATATGGTATGTGCTACGCACTCCTTCGCAACACGAGCCACGCGAACCGATAAAATAGTAATACCCATCACGTTTATGAATTATAACTGCTTCCAAATCTCCGGCTGCAATTTTAAACTTTGAATTAGCATCCGTAATGGCCAAGCCATTTCCCTCCAAAGGAATACCAAAGGTACCTTGCTTAGGGCCATTGTCAAAACTCCCCCAGAACAAGAATTTCTCACCATTCTCCTCCCATAAAAAGGGGTCGATGGAATTCGGCACATCAATTGATTTACTATCAAAAATTTTCCCGTGATCTTTAAATGGCCCCTCCGGCTTGTCTGCGGTCGCCACACCAACACCTGGATTCGCATCGCCCCAGGTTGAGTATGCATAGTATAGGAAATACTTGCCGTCCATATAGACAGCTTCTGGTGCCCAAATCCCTCCGCTTTTCTTCCAACTAGGTTTGGATTCAAACGCTTCACCCACCACTTCCCACTTGGTCAGATCTTGCGACTTCAATACAGGGACCAACCTACTCCCTGTGCCATCTCCCCAGTCGTCTTGGGTGCCGTAAGCATAAAAGCTGCCCGAAATAGGATCCCTCAGCACAGTGGGATCAGCCAGAATGGGTTCAAAAACAGGATTGGTAAATTGATTTTTAACGTCCGGCTCCTTTTGGCGATAACCTTGTCCCTGGCCTCCTGTGCTGGTTGCGCAAGAAAGATATAGACAAGATGAAATAACCGACAAAAAAGGCACGATAAGTTTTTTACTTTTTCTATTCATTCGTATGTATACTACTGATTTAATGACGATCAAGGTTAAGCTTAAATAATACGTTTATAATTGCGCCTCTATAAAGCACTTCGGTTTATATAAAAATATATAAAAGCCAAAAACAAAAATGCGGAACGCTACCCATTAAAAGTAGCCATTTTAAATCAAAAACACACCATTCTGTATCACCAATACTGCGCCAATCGGCAAATAATAAAAAAACTATGATTGAGACAAAACAACAATTTATTGATACAATCAAGCAATTTCTATCGATGAATATTACCAAACTTTGTCTGTTAAGTTTCTATTAAGGAACCAATATAAACATGTTTTAACGATGTAACTAATATAAGTCTTATGTTAAATCCCTATAAAACCAATCGCCATTTTTCGTTGGCGAAAACGAAATGGATATCAGCTAGCTGTTTGTTTTGTTTGATCGCGGTCGGTAATCCGAACGCTGCATCGGCGGCACGTTCCATCATACCAATCGAAGACCTGAACGTGCAAAACAAAGAGATCCGTGGCAGAGTAACCGATTTGGAGGGCACACCTTTAGCAGGTGCAACCATCATGGTTAAAGGAACTTCTCTTAGCGTAGCCTCTGATGAGCAAGGTCAATATACCTTATCTGTGCCCAGCACTGCACAAACGTTGGTTGTAACACTGATAGGCTACGAAACACAAGAGCTGCAAATCGGATCACAAAATGTGATTAACGTTTCTTTATCGAGCGGTACCGATGCGCTGGAAGAAGTGGTCGTTGTGGGGTATGGTACGATGCGAAAAAAAGATCTGACAGGGTCCATTACGCAAATCCAGGCAGATCGGTTGGCAAATGAGAACCCTAAGACTGTTCAGGATATCCTACGTGGAACACCAGGTATAAGGGTCGGCTACAGTCCTTCGGCAAAAGGCGGTGGCGAAATTAATATTCGTGGAAGACGTTCTGTTTATAATGACGGAGGCCATAACAGCCCGTTAATCGTTCTCGATGGTATGATTTTTTACGGTGAACTTTCGGAAATCAACCCCGATGATATTGATCAGATTGATGTACTGAAAGATGCTTCTGCGGCAGCGGTCTATGGTGCCAAAGCCGCAAGCGGAGTCATTATCGTGAATACCAAAAAGGGTAAGCAAGGAAAACCTGTCATCAACATGACCACGAACATCGGCATGACGACGCCTGCTGATTACCGCAAACGATTCAGTCCGGAAGCCTATTTGCAACATCGGCAGGACTGGTATACGAAGAACACCTACGGAGTAAATTCGGAAACGGGTGCTTATGAGGCTTATCAAACTGGCGTATACAATAACAGACCCGGTTATTTTATGCGGCCGGATCAACTCCCGGGAAACATATCGCTCGATACATGGCGGAATTACACGACCAACGGTTCGGATGAATCCGATTTGAGTATTTGGGGTAAAAGGTTGGGTTTTCAGGGAAACGCACTGCAAAATCTACTCGCGGGCAAAACGGTCGATTGGGAAGATGCCACTTACCGTAACGGATTCGACCAGGATTATAACATCAGCGTAAGCGGAGCCAGCGAACGAACCAATTACTACCTATCCATGGGCTATCTAAAAAATCAGGGAGCCGACGTCAGTGACGATTACCAAGCTGTTCGTGCGAACATAAAACTAAATACCATGGTTACGGATTGGTTTGAAATTGGCGCCAATGTAAACTTTCAAGATCGATCCGACGGCAATATGGATGTTGATTTAGATTATCAGCTTCGGAACAGTCCTTACGCCGATTATCGTGACGAAATGGGTAATCCGGTACAATTCCCCTTAAGCGGAGAATACAGCCAACGCGGATACAATTACGAGTTTCAACGGCAATATCTGGATCTAGAAAAAGGTTACACGATATTCAATACGATACTGCAAGCGAAAGTGAAACTTCCTTTCAACATTACCTATTCGTTTAATGCCTCACCGCGGTATCAATTTTTCTATGACCGTTATTTTATGTCAGCCGAACTACCCGGTTCCGATCCCGCTTCACGCGGCGTGAATCGTGAGCAGCGAAAACGACTCGACTGGTCCTTAAACAATACGATTACCTGGGATCAGACATTCAATGAGAAACACCATTTTATCGTTACCCTTGTACAGGAAGCCGAAGAACTGAAATCGTGGAATGACCGTATAGAAGCAAGAAACATTCTTCCTTCCGATGCATTAGGCTTCCATAATACCGAGAATGGTGCTAAAGAGAACAGTGCATACTCCAGCAGCGACGCACACCAAACAGCTACAGGTTTATTGGGCCGTTTATTTTATTCCTATGACGACCGTTATTTGTTGACTGCATCAATACGTCGCGATGGATATTCCGCTTTCGGAACGTCGAATCCTTACGCTAATTTCCCATCGATCGCTGCAGCATGGTCATTCACAAACGAAAACTTCTTCCAATGGCACGACATCATGAGTAGCGGTAAACTCCGTGTATCATACGGTGAAAATGGTAACCGATCATTGGATAATCCTTACGTAGCCCTGGCCAACCTTTATTCCGGAGCTGGCAGAATGCAGGGATATATTAATCCGTCCGGCGATTTGTCCCTATACCGTTATTTAATGGCAGAGCGACTGGCTAATCCTTACCTACAATGGGAAAAAACGGCGTCTTGGAATTTCGGACTTGATTTTGGCTTCCTTAACGACCGCATCTCCGGTAGTTTGGAATACTATAATATGAAAACACATGATATGATTATGCGGCAGCGATTGCCGAGTTTCACCGGCTTCACCAACATTACGAGCAATCTGGGGCAAGTAAATAATAGCGGGATCGAATTAGCGATCAATTCCGTGAACGTTAGCAAAGATAATTTCCGATGGTCTACAACATTTGGTTTCTCTTACAACAAAAACCGGATTAAGCATCTGTATTACGAATATGAAGATGTACTGGATGCAAATGGTAACGTGGTCGACCAAAAAGAAATGGACGACATATCCAACGGTTGGTTTATTGGACAGCCAATAGGTGCCATTTGGGATTACCGCGTGACAGGAATCTGGCAAACCCATGAAGTCGAAGAAGCCGCAAAATATGGTCAGAAACCCGGTGACCCGAAGGTAGCCAACAATTATACGGCTGACGATGTGGTAAACGACGACGGATCCGTTACTTACGTTTACAACGACAACGACAAAGAATTTTTAGGTGAAACTCTTGCTCCTTATCATTGGTCGTTACGCAATGAATTTGTATTATGGCGTGATCTCAGTTTCTCTTTCAATATTTATTCCTATATGGGTCATAAAAGCTTAAATGGTCAGTACCTCAACAATGATGATCTGGGTGGACGTATGGCTTATGCCTTGCAAAATGTGCCGGCAAAAGAATATTGGACTCCCGAAAATCCGACGAATGAATATGGCCGTATTGAGGCTGCCGGCCCCACCGGTGCCGCCGGTGCACAAAAACTACATGACCGCTCTTTTATCCGTCTAGAAAATATTTCGGTCGGCTATACCTTACCCCAAAGATGGACATCTAGCTGGAACTTAAACCGTGTTAAACTTTACGGCACTATCCGTAATGTAGCTACTTGGGCCAAAGATTGGGAATACGGTGATCCTGAGGCTAATCCTTCTTTTGATAGAAATAATGGAGGAGATGGCGGATTGGCAACCCGGGTATATACCTTGGGACTAAACTTAGTTTTTTAATAAAAAAAAGGATAAAAATGAAACACTTAGCTAAAAAATTACAATATATATCTTTTACCCTCCTTATGGGCGGGACCCTTATCGTTAGCAGTTGTTCCAAAGATTTTTTAACGCCGAAACCACTGTCTTTTTATGATCCCGATGCCGCTTTCAGCACAGAAGAAGGATTATTTTCAGCGTTAGCAATATGTGATCGCCATCTTAAATCATATTGGGCAACGGATCACAACGAGATGTTGACATTGGGTACAGAATACATATTTTCCGAACTCATGGTGGCTAGCGCAACAGATAAGCGGAATATGCTCGCCGATGTCGCGAATATGCTCACACCAACCAGTGAAACTTCTTATCAAAACCTTGAAAGAACAAATAGTATTTGGTACTTATGGGAGGAAACCTACAAAGGCATTATGTATGCCAATACGGTTATTAAATACGCTGACTTGGTAGAGGGTTTGGAGGAGGACGCCAGAAATGCCTATATAGGTAGAGCTTACTTTCATCGTGCTTTTCGCTATATGGCATTGGTATTTCAATTCGGTGACGTGCCATTAGTGACCACCATTATCGAAGCGCCTAAACAGACTTATCAAAGTACAAAAAGAGAAGCTATTCTCCAAATGTTGCAAAAAGACTTAGAATTCGCTGTAGAATGGGTTCCAGATCAGAAAGATATGAATCTAATCGGTATGGTTAATAAGGGAGCTTGCCGGATGTTACTAACCAAGTGTTATCTCGCCTTGGGGGAATACGAGAAAGCAAAGGAACAAACCGATATTTTAATTGATCAATCGGGCTATGCCCTCATCTCAGGAGATGGCTTCGGTTCCTTCAATGAAGGGCCTGAACCAGAAACCTGGAAAATTACACGTAACGTTATCTGGGATATGCATCGTGCGGAAAATAAACTTATCGCCGCAAACAGCGAGGTGATTATGGGTATGCCTAACCGCGGATCAGACACCGAAGCCTTTACCAAGATGCTCACGATGCGCATCTTATATCCGTTTGTTTTTGACAGTAGAATCCAAACAAAAGATGGTAAACAGGCTTTGCTGAACCTCAGACGTAACCATGCGGATTACAACCCTCAATATGACTATATGCGCGCATTCGGACGCGGCATTGCGACTTTCCGTCCTACCCGTTTTCATATGACAAATTTATGGCAGGTCAACGGCGTAATGGACGAAACCGATTTACGTCATAATTCAGAAGTGGGAAACTGGATTCGGATGGAAGATTATCGCGTTAATAATAAAGCTTCTTCTCTATTCGGTGAACCACTCGTACTCCACGATGAAAAAAGAAATATCGAGGGAAATGTAGAGTGTAGCGACACCGTCCGTCGTTGGTTTGATGTGCCCCATTATAAACTCTTTCTAGATGATCCGGTAAATGAGGCAAATATCACCGGTTCAGACGGTCTTAGAGGAGCTACAAACGGAGGAAATGCAGACTGGTATCTGTATCGTTTGGCAGAAGCTTACCTACTCCGGGCAGAAGCCAAGTATTATATCAATCCCGGGGATCCTACGATTAAGGACGACCTCAATATCATTCGGCAACGAGCCAAAGCCACTCAATTATACGAAGGAGCTGTTACCATAGGCGATATTATGAACGAACGCGCCCGAGAGCTCTATTGGGAGGAATGGCGTAACGTGGAATTAAAGCGCGTATCGTTATGTCTGGCGCGTAGCGGCAAACCGGACGAATGGGGAAACACGTATAGCTTGGATAACTTTGATAAACAAAGTGGCCGGGGAACCGAAGGTGGAAGCTACTGGTACCAACGTATCGTTCACTACAGCCTTTATAATAAGGGACCTATACAAATCGATGCTACCGGCAATAGCGAGCCGAACTTTACTATGGACAAAAAGAACATGTACTGGCCGATACCGTATGCTGCTATCTCTGCTAACAATAAGGGACAGTTAGCGCAGAACTATGGTTATGATGGTTATGATCCCGCCGCACCAAAGTGGGAAACCTGGGAAGAAGCTGTGGCCGATGAGGACAACACTGGTGAATAATATGTTAAGTCATGACTATTTTTTTCAGAGCGAATAATAGGCTTCAACGCCTATTATTCGTCTTTCTATGTGTAATAAATCTACAAGTAGCTTCTGCTCAAGTCAGGAGTACCACATCGTACCAGCCGAACAAACCCAACTTCCTCATCATTATGGCGGATGATTTGGATATACAGCAACTTAGCTGTTACGGTGGGAAAAATCTAGAGACGAAACATATCGACCGGCTCGCATCAGAAGGGCTGAAGTTCAATTCCATGATTGCTTCGGAAGCGATGTGCATTCCAACGCGCGCTTCCTTATTGACAGGTTTATATCCTGCACGCCATGGTGCCTATCAGAACCATAAACCGGTATATGATGGACTCAAAAGTGTCGTACATTACCTCGGTGATTTAGGATACCGCGTAGGACTAACGGGTAAAGACCACATGACGAAACCGAAAGCGATCTTTCCTTTCGACCGCGTCGACGGTTTTGAACCTAATTGCGTCTCCCCAACGGATGTCTATTTTTTAGATAGCGTCCAAAATTATATTACACACGATTCACCGTATTGTTTGTTTATCATGAGCAACAACCCTCATGCGCCATGGACTGTGGGAGATCCGAGCGAATTTAGCCCCGCAGAATTAACATTACCAGCCCATTGGGTAGACACAGAACAAAGCCGTAGGGAGTTTCGCAAATACTTAGCGGAGGTTAGACGTCTAGACAATCAGGTGGGCGATATTCTTGCGATGTTGGAAAAGACTGATCAGGACAAAAATACCATCGTTATTTTTCTAGGCGAACAAGGCCCGCAGTTTCCAGGCGGTAAATGGGGACTGTATGACTATGGACAGAAAAGCGGCATGATTGTCCGGTGGCCAGAAAAAGTGAAGGCTAAAATAGAAACGGATGCAATCATACAGTACGAAGATATAACACCTACTCTTGTCGATATTGCGGTAGGTAAGGCGATTACTGGTTTGGATGGACGAAGTTTTAAACAGGTGTTGACTCATCCCGAAATACCACACCGGGATGTCGCTTTCGGCATTCACAACAACATTCCGGAAGGCCCAGCCTATCCTATGCGCAGTATACGGGACAACCAGTATAAATTAATTCTAAATCTCCTTCCAGATGCCACTTACGCTATCAAATGGATGATGAATGATAAAGATCCATCACTGGTGTGGCCAACTTGGATAGCCAGCGCGAAACACGATGCAGCAGCAGCAAAATTGACCAATCGTATAGCACACAAATCGGCAATTGAATTCTACGATCTACAAAAGGACCCTAATGAATTAAATAATTTGGCGGAAATACCTGCTTATAAAACGTTAATCACACAATATACGAGTCGCTTACAAAACTGGATGAAAGAACAAGGCGATTCTGGAATAAATATGGATACAAAATTTTAAATCTAATCACTAAAAACAAACATTATGTTAAAAAAATCATTTTTATTTTTCTTAGCGGTATGTTCATTGCAGCTACTATCTGCCCAAGAGAATGTGCTAAAAAGTTTTCCAAAAGGATCGACTCCCAAGGAAGTCGGCAAACGGTTAGCCGATCATTTTGTCGGTAGCCGACACGACCTGTATTTCGGACAATGGGTGCACTATGCCAGCGTATGTTCCTGGAACGGTGCTATAGATTATGCGCTGAAAGTCAATGACAAAAAGCTTATCAAGCAACTGGAGAATAAATTTGAACCATTTTTCACATACGAAAAAGCGTTGCTCCCTCCGATGAACCACGTAGACTACAACATGTTTGGAAGCCTCGCACTAAAACTCTACCAAATCAACAAGGATGAGCGCTACAAAGAATTAGGCTTACAGTATGCCGATACGCAATGGGAAGTTCCGGCGAATGCTAAAGCTGAGGAGAAAGCCTGGGCGGAGAAAGGCCATTCCTGGCAGACTCGCCTCTGGATCGATGATATGTATATGATTACCGTGGTTCAAGGCGAAGCCTATAAAGTGACCGGCGACAAGAAATACCTAGACCGCGCAGCCAAAGAAATGGTCATGTATCTGGATGAGTTGCAACGCCCGAACGGATTGTTCTATCATGCTCCGGACGTACCGTATTATTGGGCACGCGGCGATGGTTGGATGGCTGTTGGCATGCCCGACCTCATGCGGATGATGCCCGAAGATCATCCAGATCGTCCACGTATCATGGAGGGTTATCTAAAGATGATGAAAAGCCTGAAAGAGCATCAGCAGCCAAGCGGCATGTGGAACCAGTTGATTGATGAACCGACGTTTTGGGCTGAGACTTCTGGAACAGCGATGTTCACCTACGCTTTTATAGTCGGTGTTCAGGAAGGTTGGTTGGATGCAGCCGAATATGCACCAGCAGCTCGTAAAGCTTGGCTAGCGATGATTCCCTTTATTGACGAGCGCAATAACGTAACAGAAGTTTGTATCGGTACAGGAAAAAAGAACGATAAGCAATATTACTATGACCGCCCGCGTAATCCAGGTGACCTACACGGGCAAGCTCCTTATCTTTGGTGCGCGGCCGCATTACTAGGGAAATAGCGATATTATTTGTAACTTACTCATAATTAGCAAAATGAAATTTTTCGGCAAAATGCAAAAATCTATCTACCTCTTCACGGTCTTGATTTTCGTGAGTTTTTTTGGACAAGCCCAAGAAAAGCTACCAGACTGGGCTTTAGGTCCGTTCGTGCGGCCGGCGGGAGCCAACCCCATCATATCTCCCGATCCCAACACCACTTTCTTTGATCCGATGAGCAAGCAAGAAATCGCCTGGGAGGCGGGTGACATTTTCAATCCCGCGGCTGTCGTAAAGGATAATCGCATATACGTCCTTTATCGTGGGGAAGACAAATCCGGTATGGGTATCGGCAAACGCACCTCCCGTATCGGGATTGCCGAAAGTAAAGATGGCATTCGCATGAAGCGGGAGAAGAAACCTGTATTTTATCCTGACGAAGACGAGCAGAAAGAGAATGAATGGCCGGGCGGTTGTGAAGACCCCCGTGTCGCTGTTACGGCAGACGGCCTATATGTTATGCTGTACACCCAGTGGAATCGGAAGGTGGCACGTCTAGCCGTAGCTACCTCCCGAGACTTAAAAACCTGGACCAAGCATGGCCCCGCTTTCCAAACAGCGCATAACGGCAAGTTTAAAGATCTATTCTGCAAGTCGGGGTCTGTTGTTACGAAATTAGAAAACGGCAAACAGGTCATTACGAAAGTCAACGGAAAGTATATGATGTACTGGGGCGAGCGCTATATGAATATTGCCACATCGGACGACCTGATCAATTGGATACCTACCTTAAATGATAAAGGCGACCTGGATCTCGTTGTCACACCGCGCAGCGGACATTTTGATAGCGATTTGACAGAATGTGGCCCTCCGGCTCTTCTAACCGAACATGGTATTTTAGTGTTGTACAACGGTAAAAACAAAGGTGATGCCGGTAGAGATACAAACTATACGGCCAACACATATGCCGCCGGGCAGGTACTCTTTGACCTCAACAATCCTTCGAAGGTTATTGGTCGATTGGACAAACCTTTCTTTGTGCCCACCGAGCCCTTTGAAAAAAGTGGACAATACCCGGACGGCACGGTGTTTATCCAAGGTCTTGCCTATTTTAAGAATAAATGGTTTCTATACTACGGTTGTGCCGATAGCCAGGTAGGCGTTGCTATATATGACCCAAATGTCACTTTTTAATCGTGCTGAAAAAATTTTATTTTAAACATTTTAGTTCATTAAAAAAGCTATGCATAGTAAAAGATATATCACAAAAATTATAGTGCTGTTTCTAACAGTGGCTTGCTTCGCTTCCGCTTGTAAAGGGACTGAACCAGTGGTTCCCGATGAAAACAAACCAGACGAAAAAGAACCCGACAAGGAAGAACCCGCCTTTGTTTCTCCGGTGACTGACTTTAAGGCCGAGAAAACCGAAAAAGCAAATGAGCTAATTATTACATGGACGTATCCCAAAGAGGCTATCTCAACAGAGATCACTTGGGTATTGGAGGGAACGAAGCCATCCGATGTCGACAAAAAGAATATCATGAGACCCTCGGATAACAAAGGGGCTTTTCGGATGCACGTACTTCAGCACGGCAAGTATATCATCTCCGCTGTCGCCATTGACAGTGATGGAAATCATTCGGAAACGGTGACAACCGATGGTGTCCCAACGCATGAAAACGAAGTTTTATTGGTTTTCCCTGAGGGTGCCGATGCCTTGTCAGTCGGTACAAGACTGGCGCGAAGATTCATAAAAACGATCAGTTCCTCCCCTCATAACACTCGGACCAACTACCCTTATGTATGTACCTACCTTGGAGCGTTTCAATTTGCACAAGCCATCGGCGACGATCAAATGTACAATGAGCTGCTGACAAGGTACGATAATTCGTTTTTTTCCGCAGGTGCACCAACGCTTCCCAGCCCAAACCACGTAGACAACAATATATTCGGATCCGTTCCATTGGAAATTTATAAAAAAGTAAAGGACAGAAAATACTTTAATTTGGGGATGGACTATGCCGATAAGCAATGGGAACTGCCTGCTAACCCAACCCAGGCACAACAAAACTGGCACAATCAAGGGTACTCCTGGCAAACCCGTATCTGGATTGACGACATGTTCATGATCACCGCCATACAGGCACAGGCATACCAAACTACAGACGACAGAAAATATATAGACAGGGCTGCCAAAGAAATGGTGATGTATCTGGATGAGATCCAACGCCCCAACGGACTATTTTACCATGCTCCAGATGCCCCTTTTTACTGGAGTCGCGGCAATGGCTGGATGGCCGTGGGTATGGCCAATCTCCTAAGTATACTTCCGGAAGACAATCCCAACAGAAAAGAAATAGAAACTGCCTACAAACTAATGATGTCTACATTGCTGCAATACCAAGCAGAAGACGGCATGTGGCGTCAACTGATTGACAAAAGTGAATTGTGGAAAGAAACATCCGGTACAGCGATGTTTACATACGCAATGATCGTGGGTGTCAAAAAAGGGTGGCTGGACAAAGTAACGTATGGCACGGCCGCACGTAAAGCATGGCTTTCCCTTTTAACCTATATAAACAATGATGACAACATGACGGAAGTCTGCGAAGGCACGAATAAAAACAGCAGTTACCAGTTTTACGTAGACCGTAAACGCAATATCGGCGACCTGCACGGACAAGCACCTATGCTATGGTGTGCGACAGCATTATACAACGATATGTAAGCATATAATATATTAATTAACCACATAATACTAAAAAAATGAAAAATTTCAAACCAGTTCTCTGCTGGATGAGCATCGCTCTCTGTATGATGTTATTTGTAAACTGTAAAGACGAGAACGTCGAACCTACATCCATTCGCGTACAAAGTGTAACAATAAGCGAATCACTGAAACAAGGCGTAACCTTACAAGTCGGAAGCGACGCGATAAATATCGCGGACCAAGTCACTATTCTTCCCGAAAATGCCGCCAACAAAAGGATAATATTTTCTTCCAGCAACAAAAAAATAGCTACAGTCGACGAAGAAGGTTTAGTGACTGTTCATAATGCAGGAACAGCCATCATCACGGTGATCGTGGACGGGCAAACGGATCAATTCACCATCACAGCCGATCCCAAACCACCTGTCCTTACTAACGAGATTGCTATCAGCGATCCGGAGGTGGAGTTACAGGAAGGAACTACGGTGGATATTGCTGACCGAATAACGGTTTTACCAGTAGACGCTGCCAACAAAGTTGTCACGTTCAGTTCCGCTGACCCAAATATTGCTACTGTCAATCAAGGTGGTGTGATAACGGCTGTCAGTCAGGGAACAACGACGATCACTATCTCCTCCGTACAAGTACCTGAAATAACGAACACGATCAATGTCACCGTAACGGAAGCAGATCACATAGGAGACTACGACCGTGCGGGGTGGGTTGTATCCGCATCGCAAGATCCACTTCCAAACACACCGGAAGACAACAAAGTTGGAAATGCTATCGACGGAGATATAAACAGTCGGTTTATATTAGTAAGACCAAGCAAAACCAATCAATTCGGAGTAACTGTTCCTTCCAAGGAAAATGGTGGTTCTATTTCTTTCACTATAGACATGCAAAAACAGCAAAAAGTGAGTTATTTCAGGTTAAGACATGTGCCGGGTCTTAATCAACTCCGTTATTACATGATCGAAACCATATCGGGAAGTAACGATGGCGAGAATTGGACGGTTATAGCTTCGGACGTAGAAGTGACCGATGCACCGGACGGTTCAATTGTTGAATCTCCGAATATCGCGATTCCATCTTCGAATTACAGATACATCCGCTTCTGGTGCCAGAAAGACGAGTGTTGGAAATCTATGAGTCAAGGTGCAACTGCACAGCTTACAGAAATCTATCTAGGCAATCAATAGACATACTTAAAAAAAATCAAATAAAAATTAAATATAATGTCAAAAAAAGTAATCCTATTCGTATTCATGCTAAGCTGTTTTCAGCTTAGCTTCTCACAGAAAAACCTGTTAACAAACTTCCCCAAAGGCTACGAACCCGAAAAAGTCGGTAAACTCATTGCGTACCGCTTCGTGTATATGAACAATGCGTTGCACGCTGGAAAATGGATTGGCTATCCACAAACGTTTTACTGGAAAAGTGGGCTTAATTTCGCAGAGTTAACGAAGGACGAGCTACTGACAACCTATTTAAAAAACCGCTTTGAACTCCTGTTCGATAAGGACAAGGCATTGCTCCCGATTAAGAACCATGTGGATCTGAACATGTTCGGTAGTTTACCCTTGACGCTATATCGTATCACGGAAGACAAGCGTTACTTCGATCTTGGATTACCCTACGCCGACACGCAATGGGAAGTGCCTGCGGATGCTAAAACCGAAGAGAAGGCTTGGGCTGATAAGGGCTTCTCCTGGCAGACACGTCTCTGGATAGATGATATGTACATGATAACCATTGTGCAGAGCGAAGCTTATAAAGTAACCGGCGACCGGAAATATATCGACCGTGCCGCGAAGGAAATGGTGCTGTATCTCGATGAACTGCAACGTCCGAATGGACTATTTTACCATGCGCCCGACGTTCCGTTCTATTGGGGACGCGGCAACGGCTGGATGGCCGCTGGTGTGACCGAATTGCTACGCTACTTACCGGAGGACAGCGAATATCGTCCACGTATTTTGGAAGGATACCGCAAGATGATGGCCAGCTTAAAACAATATCAACAACCAAATGGTATGTGGAACCAATTAATTGATGAAGCGGATTGTTGGGCAGAAACATCCGGATCAGCTATGTTTGCGTACGCCTTCATCACCGGCGTGAAACAAGGTTGGTTGGATTCGAAAGAGTATGCACCGGCAGCCCGTAAAGCGTGGATAGCATTAGTAGACTATGTGGATGAAAAAGGAAGTGTATCGGAGGTCTGTGTTGGCACCAACAAAAAGAACGACAAGCAATATTATTATGACCGTCCGCGCAGGACAGGCGATTTCCACGGACAGTTCCCTTATCTGTGGTGTGTGAATGCTTTGTTGGAGAAGTAATAAAGATGATCTTTGCTTGCTGGACACCGATCTAGCAAGCAAACGATTACTTTTTAGACGCTTCAATTTCACTCCCACACACCAATACACCCTCATTTTTCTTAATTGCTTCTTCAACCTAACAACCAGCGCAGTCGCAAAGTAAATACTATGCGAAATTTTGTACAGCAAAAAAGGTGCTTCCTTTATCAGAAAACACCTTAAGATTATATATTTATATAGCTATTTCAGCTTTTCTATTTCGGCTATGGACAGCCCCAAAATATCAGAAATCATATCAACATCAAAGCTGCTTTTCAACATCTTTCTAGCAGAATTTTGTTTATCCGCCAATTTCTCAGCCTCGGCTTTAGCACGTTCTTCCTTCCTGCCTTTCTCTAATCGTTTCTCTAACCCTTCTCCATGCCTTCCTGTAATCCTCTCTCACGGCCTTCGCATAGTCCTTCCTTAATTGCAGTGAGACGCACACTTTCCGCATCCCGCTTATTCTTTAGATTTGACTCGTACAATTTCATATCCGTTTCCGTTAAATTTGCTACCTCTCCAATATCAAATATAAGATCAAAAACTCGATTATCCAAAAATTTCGGCATTTCATCCAACTCCTCCATATGCCTAAACAAATATGACCACTTATCCATATACCCCTTGATATCAGACTGTTTCTTATTAAAATTGGGCAAAACCAATAACTTGTACCCAAGCTTGTCATAAAAAACGTTTTGCTCTGCCGATCACACAAAGCCACGTGGTAATAATATTGATCGGATCCTATCATTATCCCGAACGGAAATGCGACGTCGTCGGACGGAAGCGTTACGTCGTCGTGCGCCGACGTCATTTCGTTACCCATCTTTGCGCTCCTTCCGCCCATCTTTTTCACATCGGCATATTAGAAAGTCATCTCGGCGTATGACGAAACGTTGCCCCTGTCCAAAAAAACGTTAACCCCGTATTCCGACAACATATCGACACACGGGAAGATGGTGTCAACATACATCAAGACGATCAAGATGGTCGGAAGCATCACTTTGGCGGACGACAGAATAACTTCCCTGCATAAGGAGATCAATAGGATCGACATCTTTATCACTTCCTTGGACAGGTTGTTTGTATCCCCGTACAACGACATCGTGTCGTTGCTCGGCATACTGTTCAAGTCGTACGATGACAGCACGCCGGCGTATGGGAAAACAGTAAAGGGATATTTCACACTGTCTTTGTGCATATACATGTGAATACCTGCACGTGACACATCTGTTTTGTACCGGAACAAGGTCGACATGTCAAGTAAATTATTGATTATATCACGTGACTTTCCCCTCCACTGCAAGGACGTCGTCATTCACGCACGGAACATCTCCGAACAGTCCCGTGCGGTCATCGACCATCACAGAGACATCGTCATTAAGTCAAGCAACAAGTATGTTTTGACACTGTTCAAAACTAAAAACTACAATGACTTGTCGATTATGTCACCGTACTCAGACGTTAAGTACATTGCAGACGGGGCTATGTACATGTGCAAAGTAACATCTTTGAAATTATCACAAAGGAAACAGCGTACGGACTTTATTGCCGTACGCTGTTTCTTATTAAAGGTAAGCTCTATCGTGAAAACACTTAGAATCAAACTATTTCACCACTACCGGATGGATAGCCTGACCGAAAATACGAATCACACCCTCCGCTGAGAATTCCATAAGGTCCCTCTGCAATCGTTCCCTGTTTTCTCTCTCAACCGTCTTGCTCGCGGATACATCCCTTCCATGATTTCGACCGTCGTCACGGTTTCCCACAGGAATAAAACAACGCGATAGCTAAAACAACATATTTGCGAATCATAACCTTGGAATATACATGCTACGCTAAAAAACCGGCATATCCGTCAGTATAGCAGATGGCGTGCCATTGTCAACTATTGGCCAACCGTCACTATCCCAGTTTACTTTACCCAACATCAAATTACGCGATCCTACAACATTGTTTACATTCTCATACGCATGATATAACATCCAGTCTACACCATTCTTATCCGTAATGATACGAGCATTATGTCCTGGACCAACAAAGGTTTGGTTCCCTTGTAGTACGATAGGATTGTAAGTTGGTATACTGTTATACCGTGCATTGAAATCTTTCATGTCTACACCGTTACGATTGACATACGGTCCTGCCAGATTTGTCGAACGCCCCACCACAACTCTATAAGTACTGGTAAGCGCTTCACAGCACGTCCCTGCTGAAGCGAACAGGTAGTAGTAATTACCTCGTTTGTGTACATAAGCCCCTTCAAAAGAATCGCCTGCCACTTTGGTTTTCGCGCTCATATCTTTGATAGCCATACCGTCCGAGGTCAGTTCGGTCATATACATACCGAAGAAACTACCCCAAAACAGATAACGTTTACCATTATCCTCGTAAAAGCAAGGATCGATGGAGTTGTGCACCCCGATTTCAGAACTTACAAAAAGCTTTCCATTCGTATTACCTGTCGGGTGAACAAAGGGTCCCTGAGGCTGATTAGACACAGCGACACCGATACCGCTATTCGCACCACCTCCCCATGCAGATAAGGAGTAATACATCACATATTTACCGTCAAAATAATTGATATCCGGTGCCCACATACCTACGTCATTCTGGTTGGCATCAGCAGTGAAGGCGGGTTTGATTGTAAACACCTCACTCGGCGGGCCGATACTTCTCCAGTTGATCAGATCAGATGATCTGTACCCTCTCACGCGCGTTCCGGTGACATACACATACATTTCATTTCCCACGCGGATAGCCGTAGGATCGGCATAACTCCCCGCAATAACCGGATTTTTAATAGCGAAAAAATCACCTTGATTTAGGTTCACGGTATAACTGCGTGACGATCCATCTTCACCTTCTACCGTATATATTACAGGTTTGCTAAAATCATGCCGTTGCACACCACCTATCTGCTTTACACCATTTACCTTGACAGCAGACCGGGACTCGGACAACGTGAATACAGGCTGCAAATCCGTTATATTAACATTTTTGGGAATGACGACCGTATTGTATATTTCCCCTGTCTGCTCATCGATCACTACGGAAAACTGTTCCATCACAGGATCTGAAAAGCCAAAAGAACGGAAGGTATTTGCCATGGTCTCTTTCATAATCCTAATCACATACGAACGTTCTTTAGAATCGTCAACATAGAGATCACAGACCAGGTCATTGCTCAGATTGATTTGCCCCTTCCCACTCTGCAACTGCACATCATTGATCTTGACCACAGCGTCCGCACGGTTGAGCTTAAACTGCGGCACCAGACTAGAGAGATTGACATAGGAGGGAAATGATTCCCGGCTGCTGACCGTACTTTTCAGGGTATTGACGCTCAAATCGTGGTTCGTTCCATTTTGATCCACAACAGAGAAACTGATCAACTCTGCCGGAAGGTCATTCAGTACTTTATCTTTACATGCCCCCATCAGGAAAACCATCATCAGTAAAGCAAAAATATTGGCTAATAGTTTGTTCATAATTTTATATTTTATATTTACCACTCTATCTGTTGATCTTCATCTGGTATCAACGTATTCAACTTACGTTCCATGGCCATGGTACCTACCGTCTGATACCGCAACCGTAACCCCGGTGCAGAGGTGTAATCTTCAAACCTATATCCAAACGATAGATTTATATAGATACGCTTCTCATATGGCTTCACTTGATCCCAACTTTCGTCTACCGTGTAATAAGCCTGCTCATCGTCCACTTCAAATTTGTTATTTTCTGCGTTATCACTCCATATCTCCAGTTTTTTCTTCTGGATATCTATCTGTTCGTCCGTAAACCGGACAAACACCTTATAGCTCTTACGATCCAGATAATCTGCATCCCGGGTACCGGCGTAGAAAAAGACAGTCTCCTCATCCACAACATAAGCCCGTTGCGTGTTCATCGTGAGCTCTCGATCCCTATTTCCTTCTAAATATATTTTAAACTGGGTGCTACTATATTCGCCCGAATAGTCATTGAAGGGTGCGATACGCAACATCGCTCTTTTATAATGCTTGTGCGGATTAACATGGTAATTTCCTGCTGGATCGTCTAGAATCTGCAAAGGCAGCACCCATTTGTCAGACTCGTCTATATCTGCCAAGGAAAACTCAATCGGGATGACGGCTTGACTCTCTCCTGCCGGAATGGTCACTGTTTCGGGCATATTATAATACTTACTTTCCAATACGCCATAATAAAGCTCCTGCCGTTCGCCAAACTGCTCCCGGTTTAGGATCGCCAGTGTATCGAGGTCCAGTCCGACACGCACTGTTCGGTTCTCGGTGTTGGGTGTTGAGCCGCTAACCACCACAGGAAGATTGAATGTGACCTTGCCATCAGGTTTGTAACGGATGTATGTCCAGCTGACACCTTCCGTATTTGGCGGTGCTTTGAACGACACCAGTTGCTCATATTGTTCGTCTTCCCATTCATTATTGCAGGACGACAAGCCGAAGATGGTAGTTGCCATCACTAAAAACAGGATATATATCTTTTTCATGATCTTCGATTTTACAATTTGTTATTCCGGATATGTCCACCCCGGATTTTGTGTCAATTCTTTATTACTCCGCAACTCATCCCAATGGATCGGCCAGAACCACATTTTCAAGGAGAAAATCGTCGGTAAGGACGGTACGGCGACCGGTGTATGGAATATCTCGGGACTATTTCCAGTCACCCACACGTTATTTCCATATATCGGTGCAGATTCTTCATTAGGTGCGTCCGTCCAGCGGCGAAGGTCATAAAAACGATGGCCTTCGGCGAATAATTCGATCTGCCGCTCACGTTTCAGGCTGATACGGAATTTATCCGCATCGCTATACACATTCGCTGTATAATCGGGGAGCCCGGCACGGATACGTATCGGTTGTATACCTTTTTTTATCTCCGAAATATCGCGCATAATAGTATGCGTTTTACTACCATCATACGAAGGGACACTATGGCTCCCACTCAGCTCGTTCAGTGCTTCGGCGTAAATTAGCAAAACTTCCGCATAGCGAATCGCCGGGTCTACCTTAGGCTCTATGTTTGCGAAGTCGTACCCAGTAGAAGTTCCTGTCCGATAATCATTTGGATGCACATATTTCTTTACACCTATACCCGTACGCAGCCAGTAAGTAACACCAGCCCGGTATCCGCTAATCGCGTCAAAATAATAAAACACCTGTCTATTTTTATGTCCTAAGAGCTCCGGATCGGTTATATTGTCCAGATTCCATACAGAACCGTTATAGGCCACGGAAGCATAAAAACGGGGTTCGCGGTGTACGTATTGCTTGTGCACTCCTTCACCTTTAATACCTAATTCCGGGTATACACGATTTTGATCCTCTTCCGCACTGACTACGCCGGATGGACGGGGCAGCGTGCTGTATCTACCCGCATAGCCCTGCTGGCTTTGGTACATATTGTTCATCCCCGGGAGATCGGTACCATCGTTCATGTAATAAGCATCGGCTTGCTTTTGGGTCATTCCGTGAGAATTGTACCCGCCTACAGCTTCTGTTCGCGGCAGCTGATGTAGCACCATCACGCGGATATCTTCTCCCCCTTGGTTTTGACCACGTGTAAAGATCAGTTCCGGATTCTGCGTAGCGTTAACATCTCCGTTGAAAAGTGCTCGATAGGACTCATAAGGATCAATATCTCGCCAACCAAGGGGCCAGTTCGTGTCCGAAAACTCGGGGTTATACGGTGGAGTCACGGTAGCCGGATAAATCGCATTACCAGTTTCCTTACGGTAGGCCACATACAATTGATATTTTCCCAAATCCATCACATCTTTTGCTGCTGCAGCTGCCTTTGCCCATTTGAACTCATCATACGTATCCGAAAGGAGCCGCGTGCCTTGTTTGGTCACCAGCGCCGCCGAGACATCCGCAGGTGCCTTGCCATTGTAAAGCGGGCTTGCCGAAAACACCAACACCCGAGCCCGTAGTGCCAGCGCAGCACCACGAGTAGGCCGCGCAAGATGGGTATTACCACGTGCCAACGGCAATGCCGACGCGGCTTCAGCCAATTCACTCGCTAGAAAATCCGCACATTCATCATACGTATTACGTGGTAGCGCCAGCTCATCATAACTCAGGGTATAATCAATCCCTTCATCTGGTACAATTGGAATAGGCCCAAAGTTACGCATCAGAATCCAATAAAAATAAGCCCTCAGGTATCGCGCCTGTGCTTTCATATCCTCCTTTTCGTAGTCCGAAATATCTGGGTTAAGGTGGATATGGTGTATGAAAATGGAAGCCTGACGAATACCATCATAGGCGGTCTTCCAAATCCCTTTATTTTCTCCACTTAAGCCATTTTCGGTATACTGGCCTCTTTTCCAACGTGCGTATTCTTCATTTTCATCACCGTAATACATGTCATCAGCGAAGTTGAACATCACGGATTTTTTACTGGCGACATCCTGCATAGCGTTGGTACCCAGAAAATAGTAGGCCCGCGCCAGCCAGCGTTCGGTGTAATCGCGGTTCGTAAATACATCCTCCATCGTCATCCGTTCATCGAACAGGTAATCGGAGTCTAAGTATTTTTTACATCCGCCGATGCTCAGCATTAACGCTACAGCGGATAATAGTATAGCTATTCTTTTCATATTCTTCATTCCTTATAGATTAACAGATATTCCCACGGAAAACGTTTTGCTTAATGGGTACGCTTTCCCGTCTGTACTGCCCATCTCTGGGTCCCAGAGGCCGAACTTTGAAAATGTAAATAGATTCGTCGCTATAAAGAATAGACGAGCGTTGTTTATATGCGCTCTATTTACCAAATTTTTAGGCAGCGAATATCCCAAGTCCAACGATTTCAAACGCAAGTATGATCCGTCGCGAAGCCAAAAAGATGAAGCCCGATAATTGTTGGCATTAGCTCCATAGCTTAGGCGCGGATATTCTGCATTCGGATCTTCGTTTTCACCCAATTTCCATCGGTTACTATTGGCCATATCCATCAACACATTCCCCCAACCGTCACCACCTTGAAACATATACACTGATGAACCGTTGATAAAGTAACTTGACTTACCGGCACCCTGGAAGTGGGCGTTGAGATCAAAGCCTTTCCAACTTGCAGACATACCAAATCCATATATTAGGTTAGGACGTGTCGTAGCACCAATAGCAACGATATCCGTACCATCCACAACACCGTCACCATTAACGTCTTTGTACTTAATATCTCCCGGCATCACCTCGCCAAAAGTTTGCGTAGGGCTGTTGCGGATATCATCGTAATCTTTAAATAAACCCAGCGCTACGAGCCCCCTTGCCTGATCCACCCGATGGCCCTCCTGCAGACGGTAATCGTAAATGCTATTTTGTTCGTCGCGTTCAAGTATCTTATTTTTACTATACGTCAGGTTGCCTCGCAACGTCAAATGTACATTGTTAACCTGCTGTTTGAAATCCAAATTACCGTCAAATCCTCGAGATTCCACCTTACCCACATTGGCATAGGGATAGCGAAAGCGTCTATCCTGATTATTTATCCTGATAATTTCACTTTCCAGTCCACTAGATGCTGGCAGGAAATCACGTCTCATAAAGATGCCCTCTCGATTTTCGTAAAAGAGGTCAAATACCCCTGAAATCTTATCATGCAGAAAAGAGAAATCAAAACCGAGATCTTTCTTTAACGCAACCTCCCAGGAAACATACGGCGACGCTATCTGATCATACCGCATACCACCCCAATACGCAGTAGTCTGATAGTCTGCGAACTGATATCCACCTGTAGCAATCGGATTTCCATTCGAATCTTTTACGATATTCCAATTGCTATCTCTTTGATATATTGTTTCTATATCATATAGATATGGGAAACGATCCCCTCCTAACCGATCATTACCGGTCTTACCGTGTGAATAGCGAATCTTAAACATACTCAACCAATCGGCATCTTTGAGGAATGGCTCCTCTGCAACGTTCCAGGCTGCCGAGAACGCTGGAAAAAAACCGAAACGGTAATCTTTATGGAAATTTTCCGACCCCGTATAACCGAAGTTGAAATCTACGAAATAACGGTTATTGAAGTTATAGTTGGCTCGACCGGAAAAGCCCTGTATACGTCGGGCTATACCGTTCTTGAGGTCATCGCCCAATCCCTGCGTAAATACTTCAGAAGATTGCATGTATTTGGCTACTGCACCAAAATTATGCTTACCCAGACTCTTGTTATACAACAAATCCCATTCAAAGAAATCTCTCCTCGACCCCTCTGATCCTGAGGTCTGTGTCATCTTCATTTCCTCCGCTGTACGAGTAAAGATCAACTCGCCATTGGTACGGAAGCGTTCAATACGCCAGGTCTCTGGCCTTTTAAAGCGGTTAATCCAATTATTGTTTTTGGTATCGTAGCCATAACGAGCAATAAAACGCAACCCCGGTGTAACAAAATCCAACTTCTGCTCTAGATTTAAGGTCGTCTGTATATTGTTTTGCCAAGTTTCCTTGTAGCCGGTCATCGTACCTTGCACCCAAGGATTAAGGTTATCATTCTTTCCCGTCCAGGAAGGTATACGTCCGTTCGAATAGCTCAAGGGCATCATGATGGGACTATACCCCATGAGGGAAGTCCAGATGGCGCCAGTACCGACACCGGGATCGTTTTCTTTGCGCAGCGAACCAGAAACTCCTACCCGCAATAAAGTAGATTTTGTGATATCCATGTCTACATTGAGCCGGTAGGTATATCGTTTGAAGTTGGCATTCGTATTGTAGTCGCTCAACGCGTCATCCACTTTGTACATCCCCTGTTGGTTGTGATACGATCCACCAACATAATAACGGGCCGTCTTTCCACCACCACTAAAGCTAAGCTGACTGCGGTTGCTTACCGCATAATCTCGCATCAACACGTCCATCCAGTTTACATTGGGAAATAGGTCTGGATCCAATCCCAGTCGGAGGATTTCTAATTCCGTATCCGAAAAGAGCGGTTCCTGATTACGTGTAATCTTAGCCTCGTTGGACATGGAAGCATAAGTGTATCCGTCCGCGAATTCGGGCAGCTGGGTAAATTGGCTCCGGAAACCTTCTAATTTGGCATTTATATTGATTTTTCCTTCCTTACCACGTTTCGTATTGATCAAAACCACTCCGTTTGCTCCCCGGCTACCATATATCGCTGTAGCGGAGGCATCTTTAAGTACGGTAAAGGATTCGACATCCTCCACGTTGATCTCGTTCATATCCCGCTCAAAACCATCCACCAGTACCAGCGCCGAGCTGCTCGCACCAAATGTGGAAATACTGCGTATCCAAAATTCGGATATTTCACCTGGGCGACCGGAGCGTTGCATTGCCAAGATACCCGGAACCTGTCCTGCCAGCGCATCCGCCATGGAGGTGGAAGGGTTCGACTTCAGACGCTCAACGTCTACCGTGGTAATGGCTCCGGTAACAGCTATCCTCCGCTCATTTCCAGTTGCCGTCACGACGACCTCATTGATCAAGCTTGCATCCGACTCCCTCATCATGATATTAACTTCTTTTTCCTCGTTTAGCAAAAACTCTTCTTTGTCGTAGCCCACAAACGTAAACTCCAGTGTCTGGTAACGTTTTGCTTTGATACTATACTTTCCGGCATCATCTGTCCGCGCACCTAATCCGGGTGCGTTGCTAATAGATATGCTAACGCCCACAAGTGGTTGATCGTTCACATCCGTGACCTTACCCGTAATAGTCAACTCTTCTCGTACCTCTTGCTGTGTTCCTTCTTGCGCATGTGTATGATAGCTAATGGTCAACAAAGCAAAGCCGATACATAGTATAAATTTCTTCATATCTGTATGTTTAAAAATTGGTTCTTCTATTCTCCTTCCAGTGAGATTTTACGGATGATCCAGTTGCCTTGCTCTCCTACATAAAAGCAGTTTCTTGTTTCATCAAAGGCAATTGCGGTAGGTTGGTTAAAACGTGCCTCCAAACGCAGGTCTCCGTTGGCATAGCCGTTTGTACCGTTGTTACCACGTCCGGCATAGGTGCTTACTCGACCCTGCGGCGTGAGCTTCCGGATAGCATGGTTTTCTTTATCACAAAAATAATAATCGTATTGATCACCTCCTTGCTCTTCGTAATCCGGATTTTTCACAAACACCCCCTGTACCGGACGATTCAGGCGTGCACTTGTACCCACACCGTCAGACCAGCCATTGCTGTTGGCCAAACCGGCAACCGGGTACGGCGTCCTAAAGATTTTATTGACAT
Organism: Sphingobacterium corticibacterium; assembly: GCF_004208525.1. Classification (GTDB taxonomy): domain Bacteria; phylum Bacteroidota; class Bacteroidia; order Sphingobacteriales; family Sphingobacteriaceae; genus Sphingobacterium; species Sphingobacterium corticibacterium. The sequence continues at coordinate 1,149,218 of NZ_SGIT01000002.1, forward strand.
GATCATATTCGCTTTTCAAAATATAACTACGCTCATAATTAGTAATATACGCATAATCTCCGCTAGGGTGAATAACGATAAAAACAGCTGTCGACTGGAAAGGATTGGAAAAAGCCACCTTATTTGTGCCGGTCTCGAGATCATAACGATATACAACCCCCACCCGATATAACGAATAATACAATTCGCCATTTATGGGGTGTACCGCAGCCCCATTGACCCCGCGCGCCACTTGGTTAATAACTTGACTCTGTGTAAAATTGGACGAACGCGAGAAGGTATAAAATGCGTTTCGGGTATCTGAGGCGTGGTTTTCCGCGGTAAGTAAATCCCGATCGCCGTCCGGGCGCCAAAGGATTACTGTTTTTCGACCAATGCCAGGCGTACGGAAGTAACTCACGTATCTCGTTTCCAAATCAACGACGCGGGCATTGCTGCTCTCTGCCGCAATATAAAATTGGTTAGGGTTTTTCGGGTCAAAGGTGAACCATATCATATTCTTAAATGCACCACAATCATCAAAAGGTCCTTCTTTCTCCTCAAACTGGGTGCCCACTTCGTAGTACTTACCGACCAGATCGGAAACGACCCATTTCCGCTCGTAGGCAAACACTTCCGGTGCTTCCCCTCCGGCTAGTTCCTCTTCACCAGCCTCATCCAGTATATATACATTCACATCGCCATCAAAGGCTTCTGACGGAACGATACAGTACAAAGCATTGCCTTTCACGCTGACGGTTTTGGCAATCTTCCCACCAATCATTACTTTGATTCGGGAAACGTCGTTACCAAAATTATCACCATAAACCACTAGATTGCTTCCTGCTCCACCTCCTTTAGGAAGGAAGCCTGTCACCGAAACGGGTTTACCCGGGTCATAGGCTACCGGCTTCTCATCACCTCCATCACTACTTTCCTTACACTGCACAAAGCAAAGCATCACCATGGAGAGCCATATTGCATGGAATGACCTCCACCTCTTACTTATTTTCTCTACTTTCATATACATTTTATATTGGTTAAAATTTTATTCTATATACTAGCTATAGTACTACTATTGGTTCTTTACTTTATTTCCTGATGTTCGTTAATTAAATATTTAGTTTACGTTATATAATTGTATTATTACTCCCTCTGCATACGAAGCATAAACGCGGTAAATAAAGCTGCTATCGTTCTTACGCAACGTTTATATCTTTTTTTAAACAAGTGTGATTATTCGATTTACCTAGTTAGTCGGCGTTACTTCATCATCACTATTTTCGATTTCTAATTGCTGATACAATGTTAGAGAAAGGCGATTGCAATAATCCGTTAAATTGTCTCATTTTTTTGCATAATCGTATCAATCAGTAATACACAAAAAAAAGCGATGAGATAAAATCCACATCGCTTTCTATTAACCCAGATAGGTTGAATGCTTAATTCTGAATACCAAACTGATAGATGGTGGTACTGATATATTGCTCTCCCGGTTCCAAGATCGTCGTTGGCCATTCCGGCTTATTCGGTGAGTCGGGGTAGTGCTGCGGTTCTAGGCAAATACCCGTCTGCTTATGATAAGTAATCTCGCCTTTACCCTTTCGTGAACCATCCAACATATTGCCCGTATATACCTGCATACCCGGTTCTGTCGTATACACATCAAGCGAGATACCTGTAACAGGCGAATATACTGTAGCTGCCACATGTCCTAAGTTTCTATCCATACGGAGAACATAATTATGATCAAAACCTTGTGCTAGCTGCAACTGCTTATGCGAGCTATCACGTGATAAAGCATCTCTAACTGAAATAGGATCCGTAAAATCAAATGGGGTCGATGCCACATTTTCTATCGTACCCGTGGTGATAAGTTCTTCATTCAAGGGCGTGTAGCTATCGGCATTGACCAAAAGCACATCATCTAAAATCGTATGCTCGGGGTTACCGGACAAATTAAAGAAACTATGATTCGTCATATTGATAACCGTTTTCTTATCAGTATCTGCCAAATAGTCTATTTTCAAAGCATTCTCTTCGTTTAAAGTAAACGTTACTTTGACGTTAACTTCACCCGGAAACCCAGCTTCCCCATCTTTCGAGACATAACGTAATATAAGCGAATTATCCGCAGGCTGTTCGGCGTCGAACACTTGGCTACGCCATCCTTCTGCTCCGCCGTGAATAGTATGCTCTCCGTCATTGACATCTAATGAAATTGTGTCTCCATCCAATACAAATTTTCCGTAAGCAATTCTGTTTGCGAATCTTCCAACAGTGGCACCAAATGACGATGGCTTGTCTACGTATTCTTGTATGTTGTCAAAGCCTAACACGACATCTTGCAGCTGTCCATCACGATCTGGCACCAATAAGGAGACTATTCGACCACCATAATTTGTTATACAAATCTCTGCACCTGATTTATTTCGCAAGGTAAATAAATCCGTTTCTTGACCGTTTATAACACGTTGAAAATTTTTCCGTTCGAGTCCTGAAGCAGTTTTCTGTTCTTGAACATTATTTTGGCAAGCGCCGACGAGCACCACGATCAATACCGAAAGTACGTTTATTTGATTTTTCTTCATGCGTTTATTTTAAGTTTCTCAATATTAAAGATTTTCTCTAACATTTCGGATCAATTGAAAAGAAACGCATGATAAAGACATATCCAGAGAATTCCAATCAAAATTGTCTCAATAAACTCGGAATTTGTCTCAAAAGATATTTTCCATTGCCTGTTATCAAAACTTGTCCTATTTTTATACGATAAACCTGTTTACATGTTAGCAAGAATTTGGCTTTTTTTGTTTTTTTGTGCTTTCGCTCTACGACTAGCGGGTTCACCCTATTACTTCAATCATTTCCAAGTGAACAGGGGATTATCAAACAATGCCATATTATGTAGTGTACAAGATCAGGATGGCTTTATCTGGTTTGGCACACGGGATGGATTGAACCGATTTGATGGGTATCGCTTCAAAAACTTTTTCCACGAATCGGAAAATGAAAAAAGCCTCGGGAGCAACCTCATCCATAGCCTTATGGTACGCAACACGAATGAGATCTGGGTGGGAACCGACCAAGGCATCTATATCTATGACCCGCAACAGGAGGAATTTTCACTTTTTGATAAAGTTTACAAAAGTGAGACCCTCCAGATTTCTGAAGACAGCCAAAGGAATATTTGGTTTATCTCCAATAGTAGTCTCAACAAATATGATCCGAAAACGCAAGAGGTTGACAGAACCTATGCAGAGCGATGGAAGGAAAAAACGCATGCCTTCTGTATTGACCAGAATAATGAAGTCTGGATAGGGTTAAAGAGAAGTATTTGCCATGTGAACAGCGGGAAGGAATATACTTTTTCCGATAGTGAACAATTCACGGGAGGCGTGGAAGAGTTGTTTGTAGACAACAACAACGACATTTGGATCGGGACGTCTCACCACGGGGTTTACAAATGGAACAGAAACAGCAAAGAAGCCCAACATATAATCAAAAACATCGGCAATAAACCCCTTTATGTACGAGAAATAGCCCAAGTAAACGAAAATAAGCTATGGATTGGAACGGAAAGTGGGTTATTCATACACGAGATCAATACGCATAAAACAACGCATATCACGCATGAAAAAGACAATCCATGGAGTCTTTCGGATAACGCGGTGTATTCTGTTATGAAAGACAACCAAGACGGGATATGGATTGGGACGTTTTTCGGTGGAATAAACTATTATCACCCACAGCATAATCTATTTGAAAAGATCTTTCCGCGTAACTCGCCTAATTCTATTGGCGGACACGCCGTTAGAGAAATCGTAGAGGATAAACAGCAAAACCTATGGATCGGCACGGAAGATCAAGGGCTGACCTATTGGGATCAAAGAACAAATAACTTCATCAATTTTGGAACAGAATCCGGTTTGGCACATAGCAATATACATGGCTTGCTCATTACAGGAGACAGCTTACTTATTGGTACCTTTTTTCAAGGACTCGATGTTATAGACATACGACAAAAAAAGGTGATCAAACATTTTGATACTAACAACACCAATCACACGCTCAAGAATAACTTTATTTATCATATCTATAAAACATCCAACGGCAAAATCCTCTTGGCAACTGCCCCCGGGATTTTTCAATTTATTCCGGGCGAAAATCGTTTTGTTCCTTTTAAAGGTGTGCCCGGACATGTGTTTTTTACGTCTATTTTTGAGGATAAGGGGCATACATTATGGTTCTCCACCTGGCGTGACGGACTATACAAATTAGATCCGGAAGAAGATAAACCGACACGTTTTATACATGACCCAAAAGATCATTCTACGATTAGTGGCAATCGGGTGACTCGTGTATTTCAAGACTCAAAAGGAAAGATTTGGGTTGCTACGGAGAGTGGCTTATGTCTTTACGATAAAAACAATCAATCCTTTAGACGTTTTACCTCCAAAGACGGATTGCCGAGCAACCTCATTTTGGCCATGCAAGAAGACGATGCCGAAAACCTATGGATATCCACAACCAAGGGATTGGTGAAAATGAATATCCTCTCTTATAGAATTGAAACTTATAATTTAGAACATGGCCTATTGGATCTCCAATTCAATTATAATTCTGCTTTCAAGGACTCGAATGGATTGCTCTACTTTGGTGCATCGAAAGGACTGATCCGATTTGATCCGGCCTCTATCACCGATTTATATAAAACGAATTTTGACACCCCTATTTACATTACGGGTATCCAGACAAACCAACAAGAACTGACTATAAACGACAAAAGCAGCGCGCTATCAAAATCTATTTTGTATACCAACAAAATAAAGTTGAAATACGACGAATCAACCGTTAGCCTCGATTTTGTTGCTTTAAATTTTGCCTCGGCAAATGCGACCTCCTACTTGTATAGGCTAGTCGGACTAGATACGACATGGACGTTTTTACGGAATAACACTAAAGCAAATTTCACGAAGATTCCCCCTGGCAAATATACCTTTGAAGTTATGGCTGCTGACGCCAATAGAATGCCAATTTCAAAAGTAAAATCGCTAGAAATAGTTATACTCCCTCCCTTTTGGGCCAGTATTCCAGCTTATATTATTTATGCATTATTGACTATGGGCTTAATAAGCGCTTTGATTTATCGTTACGATCAGAAAATGAAGGAGAGGAATAGACAACGGTTAGAAAAAATAAAAGTACATAAAGAAAAAGAACTGTACAAAGCAAAAATGGATTTCTTTATGCAGATAACGCATGAAATTAAAACGCCGTTGACGCTGATCAAAGCACCACTCGAAAAGATCATGCAGGGAGACGAACCCAGGAAATCAGAAAAGTGGTTGAGAACCATCCAGCAAAACACCGAAAAATTACTCCTAATGACCGATAACTTACTGGATTTCAGAAAAGTAGAAAGTGATCATTTTTCACTAAAACTTAAGAGACAGTCGGTAGCTTCTCTTATTTTAATCTGTCTACAAGATTTCGCTCCATTGATTGAAAGTAAGCAAATCAAATTGACCAAATCCTTGGATAGAACTTTATGTGCCAACGTCGATATTGAAGCAATGTATAAGATCCTTTCTAATTTATTGTCAAATGCTATCAAATATGCAGAAAAGGGGGTCTATATAAATCTTTATAAAAGAACGGAAAAAGCGAGCTTCTGCATTGAAGTGAAAAACGATGGTATTTTACTATCCGACGAAGAGATAACACAGATTTTCGAACCCTTTCAGCGTGCTAGCACACATTATCGCGTTAAAGGTTCCGGATTGGGGTTAGCCCTCGCGTACTCCTTCACCTCGTTACATGGGGGGACATTAGAATACAGAAAGAATTCAGAAAATTTAAATATCTTTGTGCTAGAAATACCATTATAAAACACTATGCCAGTAGATTTTGAAACAGAAAAATCCATTATTTTGTTAGCAGATGATCACGCGGACATCTTGGATTTTATAGCGGACGACTTGGAAGACAAATATGAGATTGTAAAAGCCCACAATGGAAAAGAGGCTTTAGCATATGTCTATGCGCATGATGTTGATTTAATTGTCAGCGATATCATGATGCCTCAATTAAACGGATACGAGTTTTGCACCAAACTGAAAGAGGATGAAAAATACAGTCATATACCTTTTATCATGTTGACGGCAAAAAACAGCCTGCAATCTAAAATCGAAGGATTGGAATATGGAGCAGATGCCTATATTGAAAAGCCTTTTTCTCCTAATTTCTTAGAAGCTCAAATCGCGAGCCTATTACGCAACAGAAAACATGTAAAAGATCATTTTCAACGGATGCCCAGTAGCCCATTGGATATCAGCGGACATAATAAATCCGATCAAGCGTTCTTAAAAAAACTTAATAAGTTGATTTTGGAGAACATGGCCGATCCATCGCTCTGTGTCGATATGTTAGCTGATCGACTATATATGAGTAGACCTACGCTTTATCGAAAAATAAAGGTGTTATCCGATTTATCTCCCAATGAACTCATCAACTTAACACGGTTAAATAAAGCCTCACAACTGTTGTTGGATGGTGAATACAAGGTTTATGAAATAGCAAATCTTTTGGGCTTTAGTACCGCGTCACATTTTTCCCGTAATTTTCAAAAGCAATTTGGCATCAGTCCCAAAGATTACGCCTCAAAGCATAAATAGATATCAAAATAAGAAAAAGCTCGAATAATTTTACTATCCGAGCTTTCTTCTTAAAGGTTGTAAAGGGGGATTATATCATTATTTAACTACATGATTATATAGCACTTCATGCATTTTCTTAAGTTCTGCTTCTGGAATTTTAATAACTTTTCTGTCGTACGTCATCAAACCATTTGTTTCCACTTCTACATCCGTTGTCTGCGTATAAACGCCCGCAGATAATCCGCGTTTAATCAGCTCATTCAGGTCTGTTACCAATTCCTGATAACGCTTGGTAAGCTCTTCTTTATTTTTAAACGATTGGTAACCCCAGTTGTCTTTCTCCTGCCAAGTATGTCCTTCTACCGGTAGCCCTAAGCCGCCAAACTCGCCCAACGCCAGTATGAATTTGTCGCCAAAAAGATTCGGATCGGGCATGGCAGCACCTGGATAATTGTGGATATCCAATATATGTCCGATAAAGGCGAAATTCCCTCCACTGGCGCTATTCACTAATCGCGATGGATCATAGTTCATCGTCCATTCCGTAATTTCTTTCGTTTTGAACTGTCCCCATGCTTCATTGAAAGGTACCCAAATCACAATACTCGGAAAGTTATGTAATGCATCCATAATAGCCTTCCATTCTTTTTTATAGATCGCTTCGGATTCAGGTGTCCGATCCTTATCATGGATACCATTGGAAATTTTACCGGGCTGCATATCCCAGATATTTCCACCAAGATCACCACTCGGCATATCTTGCCAAACCAAAATACCGAGGCTATCACAATGACGATACCAACGGGCAGGTTCTACTTTGATATGCTTACGAATCATATTAAAGCCCATCTCTTTGGTTTTAACAACATCAAATTTCAATGCCTCGTCAGTTGGCGGTGTATGTAGACCATCTGGCCACCAACCTTGATCTAAGGGTCCATAATGGAACACAAACTCATCATTCAAATACATACGCTGAATGCCGTCGCTTCCTTTCTTCATGCTTATTTTTCGCATAGCGAAATAACTCTTCACCTGATCCACTACTTTTTTACCACGTAGCAATTTGATTTGCAGGTCATAAAGCTTCGGATTTGTAGGACTCCATAACGTCAGATTCTTCACGGATAAAGCCGATTCTTGGTTTACACCTAGCTGCTGTTCGCCAATCTTCTGTGTGCCGTCATAGATCTCTACAAGCAATTCATCTCCTGCTTTTGCTCCCGCTACCTCCGCCGAAAAATGCAATACGGACTGATCTACATCAGGGGTGTGTTTCGTATTTACGATATAACTTTCGGGTACATTTTCCAACCAAACAGTTTGCCATATTCCCGTTACAGGGGTATACCATATCCCATGTGGATTATTGATCTGTTTTCCACGAGGCTGTGGCCCTTCGCTTGTCGGATCCCATACGCGTACCACAACGTCTTGTTCCGTACCCTTTTTTAAGGCAGCGGTAATATCGAAAGAAAAGGGGTCAAAACCACCTTCATGCTGACCGATATGCTGTCCATTGACATATACGTCACATTGCCAGTCTACCGCACCAAAATGTAGCAAAGTACGCCCTTTGCGAAGTGTTTTTGGTATGGATATCGTTCTATTATACCATAAGGCTTTGTCTTTCCCGACTTCTTTTCCTACACCAGATAAGGCGGATTCAATCGCAAAGGGAACCAATATATCTCCTTCCCAAGATGTTGGTTTTTCGGAAACGGATTTGTCTACAACGGTATACTTCCATAATCCATTTAAACTTTTCCAATTGTCCTTGCGTTCCAACTGTGGTCTCGGATACTCCGGATGCGGATTCGCTGGATCCAGCTGTTCCCCCCAGGTGGTTAAAATTTTGTCCCCTGCTGGTTTCCAATCCTGCGCCTGTACAGCGAACCAACTCGTCGTGACTAAACATGCTAATGCAAAAAATCGCTTCATTATTGTTTCTATTTTGATTTCCCGGTTTATATTCCAAAAATGCAATATAAAGAAAACAAAACCTTAACCTTTTAATTCAAAATAGCATCAAATCGTCTCAATGTCCCTGATTTTCCCATCGCTCCGCGAGCAATTTCATATAAAAGCCCCCCACAACACTTCTTGCTTTAAAGTTTTCACGGATACCAGTAGTACTATCATAGAAGTCATTCAGCGGTACACGTGTAGGAGCTTCCAATACAAAGCGGTATAACGGATCGATAAACTTTTCGAACGTCGCTTGGTCATCCGACAAGGTTGCTGTCCAGATAATCCAGTCGTTCTTCGTATAGTTTTTACGACTATCGAGGGGCAAGCCAAAACGATTCATACGCGGCAGATAATAGGCAAGCTCCTTATCAACCACTTCCTTTGGGAACAGGCCGAAACTCAAAACTTTATCCCAGATCAGATTATATTTCTGGCTCCAGGTATTTGGGTCGTCGAACGTCAGCGCATAGTGATCACCACCATCTGCCAAGTCCATCCATTTGGGTACCATCTCCTCAGCGATCTTCCGGTAACGAACGGCAACATCCTTTTTTCCTAGCATATCAGCCAATCGGGCATAACTTGCTATTCCCATAATAGCTTTTAAAGAAAGATTAGCATTGCGTGCAAGATGGCCGGCGAAATCGTCCGTACAGAGCTGTGTTTTCGGATCCAATCCTTCTTTCACCAGATAATCGGTCCATTGGGTTAAAACCTGCCAATGTTTTTCTGCATACTGCGCATTTCCTTCTGCACGAGCTATTGCCGCAGTCATAATCAACATATTCCCGGATTCTTCTATCGGCATCGGCTCGCCATATGTCTGTCCGTTTGCCCAGGGATAGGTCCCCAAATCGTGTGCCGCCCAAGGGTGTGGATATTTCCCACTTTCACTAAAATAGAAAATACCATTTAGCATCCCCTGTAGCAAAACTGGGTTATATATTAAATACAATGGTGATGAAGGATAGGTCACATCTACCGTATTAATAAAGCCCCCACTATTATTTTCTTTCGAAAGCCACAGTACTTCTCCTGTCGGACTTTCAACCAGCGTATGTGCGGCAATACTTTGCCGATAGGCCAAAACACAGAGGTGTGCATATTTTTCCCCACCCGTTTGTGCGACCTGACGTCGCAATGTACTGTCAAAAACCGTGCACCGCTGTATCAATTTGTCGTAGTCCTCTACCGCAGCATGCAATTGTGTCTCGAAGGAACGATCTCCATTTTTGTTCCACCAAGGACGTAAATCCGCTTGGAAATACTGAATGGCATATACTTCATCGTATCCGATGGTCAGAAAGCGATTCGCAGGAGTAGTACCTACCTGACCTAACGAAATTTCGGTATGTAGCGTCAAAGATTTTCCTTGATAGGGGCTATCATGGCCAGATATAAACTGTTTGACATTTCTGTCTGTGGGTACCGCCACATATAAGTGTCCCCAATCTATACGCATATCGTCAGCTCCCTTTTGTAATATGGGTTGCTCAACCGTACCCACTTTCAGTATAGAGAGTGTTCCGTCTTTATAGACCTGTCCTTTTACTTCCTGTTGATCAGCCATATAAACCGCTATATCTGACGATACTTCCTGATGTATCTTAACGTCATGTTTTTTTCCATCCTTCGCCAGCACTTCGTAGGAGACATAGGAGACGGGTCGTGCAAGAAGGTCAAGATCATCCATTAACAATGGTGAAGTGAAGGTAACGCCCAGTTCAACGCCCCCACAATCAAATCTATACATCGTTTGTGTAGCATGCACATCTACCGAAATCTGCTTCGCAACGACTACATCTGCCTTATCCGATGGGATTTTATTTACCAAATCAAAATCTAAGAAACGACCACCTGCTGTATTTTTCAAGTGAATCGCGAGCACATTTTTACCCTCGCGTAAAAGTCCTTTTGCTTTAGACGAAATATCGAAATATTCGAAACGATTATTCCAACCGTCTTTCTTAAACACAAGAGCGCCATTTAAATACACTTCAACATTATCATCATGCTGTAATTTCAAGAATAACGGTTCATTTTTATCTATTTTTCCAAGAGAGAATTCCCGTCTTACCCAGATATTATCTGATTCCCAAAAAGTACCCGATAAAACTTTGTTGTCTGAGATTGGTAACACGCCTTCCTTCCAATTCGAATCTTCAAAGTTCAATCCACTCCATCTACCATTTTGAGCTTTCTCCATATATTTTATCCGAGGTTTGCCATCCGCTGCAGCGTGGGCTATTATCGTTTGGTAACGGGGAGCGTCCTTACCCATAAAACGGTATAGGACACCATCCACTTCAAGATAACCTGTTAATCCATGCGCAACACCGGTCCAGTGCTCAGTGGCTTTATCTGTCAATAGATCGCTAGTCGACCAAATACTGAAATTCGGATTATGTGTAATCAACGGATAGGCCGGTGCTTTTCGAACTTGATTAACCTGTCCATAGGTCGTTAATATGCATAAAATAAAGACGAAGAAACCTGTGCCGACGTACTTCCCGTTTCTTATAAAATTTTGAACTTCTACCATATTGTTCTCTTATAATTTATAATACTACTTTTTCTCCCGTAATTCATCAGAAAACGAATACGGCTTATTTTCATTTGCTATGCCTCGGGATAGATTAGGCTGCGCAGACATACGGAAATTTAGTTTAGCCCCCTTATATAAGTCGGCGATACGCAAGAAATTGTGCGTATAGTTTTTTCCATTTACACGTAACTGATCGACGTATACGTTTCCTTTCGATTGGTTACTCGCCGAAATAACGATTTTTTTCCCATTTTCCAGCTGCAAGGTCACCTCGTCGAACAGCGGAGATCCCAGCACATATTCGCCAGACCCTGGTGCTACCGGATAGAAGCCCATCGCAGAAAACACGTACCAAGCGGAAGTCTGTCCGTTGTCCTCATCTCCACAATATCCGTCAGGAGCAGCAGAGTAAAGCTTATCCATAATCTCCCGTACCCAATACTGCGTCTTCCACGGAGCCGCTGAATAGTTGTAAAGATAAGGCATATGTTGTATAGGCTGATTGCCGTGCGCATATTGCCCCATATTCATAATCTGCATCTCCCGCATTTCATGGATCATCCCGCGGCTTTTCATCCCCTCCAAACTAGGCACCAAAAAGACAGTATCTAACATGCCGGTAAAAGCCTCATTGCCCCCCATTAAGTCGACCAACCCTTGTGGATCATGAAATACGCAAAAGCTCCAATGCCATGAATTGCCCTCCGTAAACTCGTCCGACCATGCGCTAGGGTCAAAATTCGCGATAAAGGAGCCATTTTTATTTTTTCCGCGCATAAGCTTGGTTGAAGGGTCATAAAGATTTTTGTAATTAAGGGCTCTTTGGGCGTATATGTTGGTTTCTGCATCCGGTCGTCCCAAAGCCTTTCCAAACTGATATATACACCAATCATTGTAGGCATATTCTAATGTCCGAGCAGCATTCTGCGAAATCCCTGCATCAGCGGGTATATAGCCTAATTTGTTATAAAGTTCATGTCCATACCGTCCGGTCGACGTGTTCTTTGGATGCACATTATTTGCGCCCCATTGCACCGCTTCCCATAGCACCATGGGATCATACCCTTTTCTACCGGTGAGATAAGCATCTGCCACCACAGAAGCAGAATTATTTCCGATCATGGAAGCACGATGTCCGGGAGATGCCCATTCTGGCAGAAAACCGCTTTCTTTATAAGCATTTACCAATCCCTCTTGCATACGGTCATTCATAGAAGGATAAAGCAGATTTAACAACGGAAAAAGACTTCGAAATGTATCCCAAAACCCTGTATCGGTAAACATCTCTCCTGGCAGTACCTGTCCGTTATATGGACTATAGTGCACGCGGTTTCCTGCGGCGTCTATTTCGGAAAGATCACGTGGAAAGAGTGTGGAGCGATACAGACAGGAATAAAAAGTGCGGAGGCGGTCGATATCTTGATCTTTAACGCGGATACGTCCAAGGACCTCATTCCATTGCTGGCGACCTTCGTTAGCAACCTCTTCCAAGGATTTCTCGCGTACCTCATTTAAGTTCAGCGACGCTTGCTCAAAACTAATGAACGAAGAGGCTACGCGGGCTGTTATCTGTTGTCCTTTTTTTAATCCTTTGAAGCCAATAATTGCACCCGCATGATCTGCCGTTACTTCCAAGCCATCCGAATTTATGTTTCCATTATTCACGACAAAATGGCTGTCCATGGGCTGATCAAACTCAATGATAAAGTAATTCTTAAAATTCTCCGGTGTTCCTCCACTATTGCGGGTATTATAACCAATAATCTTATTTTCTTCCGGCATAATCTTGATGAAAGAACCTTTGTCGAAAGCGTCAATGACAACATACGCACTATCAGTCTTCGGAAAAGTAAAGTTGAACACGACAGCCCGTTGCGACGGACTGAACTCCGTCGTGATATCGTGATCCGCCAGAAATACACTATAATAATATGGCTTCGCGATTTCTGCTTTATGGGAGAACCAACTCGCTCGTGCATCCTGGTCAAACACCGGTTGCCCCGTTATAGGCATCAACGAAAATTGTCCGTAATCGTTATTCCAAGGACTAGGCTGGTGTGTCTGTTTAAAACCTTTAATTTTATCTGCAGTATAGCTATATATCCATCCGTCACCCATATTGCCGGTTTGTGGTGTCCAAAAGTTCATACCCCAAGGACGGGCGATAGCGGGATAGGTATTCCCTGTTGAAAGTTCATATTTAGATAAGGTACCTACCAACGGGCTTACGTAATCTACTGGTTCGGGTGATTGTGCAAAGATTTTCGGAAGGCTCGCCGTCCATAATAGAATTAACAGAAAAAAAGAATGTTGTTTCATGAATGTTATTTAAAGATTATTTATTTAATTTCTACCATACAAATGTTACCTCGACACCGTCCGGGTCATTTTCAAATCCCAGCAGATAAGTCTTCGACCCCTCATGCCAGTTTCGTTTGTCGAATACCTCTTTTCCTTGGACTTTTACGCTTGTCGGCCGTTTTGGAAGAAGTACCCGAGACACATTGGTGGTTTCAATCGGACTCTTCGCCACATAAGCATAACCGGATGTCGTGATTTTTTCATCATAAACACGGCTCGCTGCAGCTAAGACTTGTGGCTTTTGCTTGTCGGGGATCAACTCCACATTTAGAAAGTAGCCTTGTGAACCAGGGGCAATAGAACGCTTACTATATACGGGCAATTTAGGATCAAATAGATCAATCAAAGTTCCCCTGACGGTGTAGTTCTCTTCACTGACACTTTCATCCATCACTGCCATCAACTCAAACGGTCCGCGCTGCAAATAAAAGTTATTTTTGAAGACCAACGTGTCGCCGCTAGCGGCTTGGTATCGCTCTTGTGTTACCTTAATTAGTTGCTGGCTGTTGTTTGTTTTAAGGGTATAATCTTTTGGATCCATCCGGATAATCTGTACAGATCCCCTACCGTACGTATATACGCCGCCGTCTGCTCCCAGTGGAATACCCATTTTTTCAAAAAGATGATCCGCTGGAGCCGCATAAGCATTACCTTTCGTATTCCACCATTCCTGTACTGTCTGGAACGGATCATTGTCGGTCCCGCTATAGACCAACTGTCCCCCTGCTTTTACCCATGCAGCCAAATACTCGTGTGCAATCGGATCAAGCGGTTTCATATTCGCATAGGTCATGAGCAAAACTTTGGTGTCCTTCAGCGCTTCTTTGTACCCTAAGTTCTCGATGTGTACCGTTTTTACCGGTACACCGCGTTTTAGGAAAGGAAGAGCAAGCCCATAAAAGTTTGCCAGCTGTGGATCGTCGTATCCTTCGTGCGTTGGGAAACGTTGGAACATCAATGAATTCGCCATCAACACCGAGATCCCTTCGCTTCCCGACAATTTATTTTCACTTAGTGGCATCTGGTTCAAGGTATTGATCATGACCTGCATCTGCGTGGAATAATGGCGCGGGATACGTTCCTTTTGATCACTATTCGGATTTGTCCGGTACAACCCTTCGTAAATTCGCTCCGGCCAAGGCATAACCTCATAGTCAGCAATATTTGGATACAGCAATTGCGCGACAAATGTCGCTTGATAATTGGTTTTATAATCTACCCAATCCTTGGCTCGATCTTCAATAGGATCGGTCAGAAAGAACATCTTCCTGCCCGTAGGTGCAGTCATCGATTCCATGGATCCATATTCCAAATAGGCCGTTTCAAATACCCGTTCCTTTTCTTTTCCATTAAAGTGGTTTGGTTCTCGTGAAGTACCTGTCCAAACTTGTGCGATATAGCCATCTACTACCGGCAAAGATGCCAAGCTAGCCTCGGGAGAAACGATCATCCATTGGGCATAATTGACGAGTGAATGTGTGGGGACATAACATTTCACATCCATGCCTTTCGATTTACCGTACTCCTTGGCAAACGTGAACACCTCATTCAACGCCTTATAGTAGAGATGATATTTGAGCTTATTAGAAAGATAGGTATTCTCCGGAGATTCGTGTTGTGGGCGCCAATCAAAGCCATAATATTTCTTCCATTCCCGCTTGAACGATTCGCTATAGCCTGCTCTCGCCCAGAATTCCGGTTCTTCCATAAATATGGCATCAATTCCCGCATCGATGACAGGCTTCACATGCTTTTCCTTCAGATACGCAAGGAAGTTATCCGTCGGCACAATGTAGGGAACCATATGGCCATGCCATATAGTATCCTGCTGCCGGGTCACCTGCCCCTCGTCCAGATGCCATTCGCCATCCCATTGACCGGTGAAATAATCCTGATATTCACCCCAGGCAATCCCGGTCATAAAATGAATCGTATAGCCCCTGTCTTTCCAGGATTTGACCCGCTCGTTAAACGGCACCCGTTTGTGCTTATCTGACGGGTTTCCGCCTACGCCGTAGATCATAACCGCGTCAGCGCGGTTATCAATTGTCGGACGCCACTCTCGGGATGTCTGGAAAGTTGTTTTGACTTGATCTGCCGTTTTTTGGGCGACGAGCGGGCTGCTAATTTCCAGCAAGCATCCAACCCCTATTAATATTCTCCAATTTACCATAATCATCCTTTAATTCACCAATCTGTTCATCGGTCGACCAATACTTCTTTGGTTTCCCTTATTTTACCATTACTTCTTTCGCATCCGTATAGTTATATCGTCTTGTACCACTTCCTGCAGGCGTATCGTAATTGATACGGGCTGCTGCACGGATAAAAACAATACGGCCGCTAGGGAGAGGGGCATCTGCTGTTTGTTTAGATTCAATCGTCACCGTCTCGCCTAGCAGATGATTAAGAGATCCATTTGCGGGTTTAATTTCATTCGACCACCGTTCATCCCGGGCACGATAGCCCACTGAAGAGGAATAGCTGACGAAAAGCTGTATATCAATAAGGTTCTGAAAGCTGTTGCTGTATCCGCCCATAGGTTCTATTTTCTCTCGGAATTCACTTTCCGAAACCCCTCGGGTCACGCGCACTTGTGCTTGAATCTTCCCGTTAACAACGCGAGGTTCCCCCACCCACTCCACGTTAAGAAATGGCTGCACCTCAAACCGGACTTGCGTTACCCCCTCGATATCGATATCCTTCGTTTCATCTGCAATAGGCACACCACGTTCATCCTCCCGCAACAACGGAATAAAAGGACCGTCTAACTGGACGTTATATCTTCCTTTAAAAACCTTGGTATTTTGGAAAGTGCCGTCTGGCATACAGAAAAAGTCAGGATTAGGCGTAACATTATCTCCCCAGCTGGTTTCTATGAGACGCACCCGAATCCCCTCACTTCCTTGGTCGGTTAGCACCGGCTCTCCGGTAGCTACATCAACCACTTCACCTTGCAATGTTTCGGCTGGAGCTGGATAATTATCCAGCTCAAACATACTGCAGGAAGCCAAAAAGAAAAGAGACGTTAATGATATAAAAAAGCTTGTCTTTTTCATCTGATTATTTTTATAATTTCTTTATTCAATTAATTTACTTTACCAACTATTCCCCTAAACATTACCTGTTCGGTTGCTGGTCGATGACGGAACTCTTTGCAACTTCTCCTCCGGGAATGGCAAAATAATAGTCGATTACATTGTATTCAAATGTTTTTAAGCTCACCCATTGGAACCGTGCATCGAAAAAGTATTTTCCGCTACTGGTCGAAAAGAAAGGGTAAAGCCCGCGGAAACGGTAACGTGTATTGTTACTAAAGGCATCTCTATTTCTATTTTCACCCCAGAAGCCATTCCTTCCTTCGTAGTGCTGTACCCTCCATCTCCGGATATCCCATTTAGATTTATGTTCTAAAGCCAATTCTTTACGCCGCTCTTTTCGTACGATGTTACGGCCACTCTCCGTCGATGTAATTGTACTGGTAAGCAGTGACGCCCCAGCCCGCTCTCTGATCTCGTTAACCGCTTGTGTGGCTACCTGCATCAGATCCGATCCGTCAGGAGATCCCTCTCCTGCGAGCGATAACTCAACGGCAGCTTCCGCCGCATTCAACAGTACTTCCGCATAACGCATCAGCACGAAATGTTGATCCGATCTTCCTTCTGCCGCGACGAAAGATGGATCCGGGTTCAACCATTTTCTGCCATAAAGCCCGGTCAGGTTGCCCTCTCCATTATCGAAGAATGGACCGTTCGCACCAGCGGCCGTCATTTGTGTCCCGTTGTAATTGACCAACTCTTGGCTAGTGCCTTCTCTTGGGCTTAGGTAGAGTGTTTTAGGAGTAGCCCGGTAAGCATTCAGGTTTTGATACCTTGTTTCAGCCGCCTGATAGGAATAATCATTAAAAAACGGCTGTATAGGTGTAGCACCGGTATAAACACCTGCCCGAATTTCGATGTCAGCGCCTTTGAATCGGTCTCCCGGGAAAATAACATATGCCCGCAGCCGTGGTTCCGCATTCTCAAAAAATTCCATAGGCGAGTCATACATGAGATATTCTCCCTGTGTGTTGGAGTTACCGGTCGTCACTTTGATTGTACCATCCGGATAACGGTTAAATCCTTCGAAAAGCTCCATAAAATCGAGTGTGGGGCAGGTTCCTGACGCTAACGGTGCTTTAAAAATAAAAGGTGCGCTGTAGGCATCATATCCATGTGTGGCTACTGGAAAAGTATATTCTTTCACGAAGATATTTTCCGGACTTTCCACATCACTGAACATGTCGACCATATTCTGATACTGGGCTTCCGGGTTATTTGCTGCCCATTTTTTCTTGTAAAGCGCATACTTCCCGTCGTTCATAATCTCCCTAGCCGCAAGATAGGCCTCCCTGAAATATTTTTTCGATGCGGGTTGCCACGCATTTTCCGCAAAGCCAATAACCCGGGCACCAGTTTTGTCCCCCAATCCGGTGAGACGACCGGGTACCGTTTCATTATACTTGGCTACACTTCCTGCGTAAAGCATGGCTTCTGATTTAAATGCTAAAGCAACATACTTGTTGGCATAGCCGCGCTTAGGACTTTCCGGGGATAGTAATTCGGCCGCCTGATTAAAATCGGCAAGCACCTGATTCCAGGTTTCTTCCTCACTGGCACGTGGTACTTCTAACGCAGCGGGCTCGGCGGGATACTGCATCACCTTGGTCACCAAAGGTACACCACCGAATCTTCTGGCCATCGCATCAAAGACGAATGCCCTTACGAAATAGGCTTCGCCTAAATAGTGATTATAGGTAATCTCGGGAAACGCATCTTGGTGAAGCGGAAGATTTTCGATGAGATAGTTGGCATCCCGTAAAAGCGTCATGGCCTTGCCCCAATACGGCGTCCGCTCACTGGTAAAAGCCGCACTGATTCCATCGCGGTTCAGGGCCTCTCCGGTTCCTTCAATACCCATAGCGGCTAACCATCCATTGAATTCAACACCCCATTGCGCCATGTATTTAAAATCTTCGAACGGCATATTGCTGTACATTCTTGCTAGGTAAACGTCCATCCCCGATTCACTGGTAAACAAGTCTTCATCACCGACTATGCTCTTCGGCGGGATATCCAGAAATTTCGAACACGAGCTGAATAACATGCAGATAGCCAGTGTCAACTGATATATTTTTTTCATGTGATTGTTTTTTATCTTCATATAGTCCATAACACAAAGCGATTAAAAGTTGAGTGAAAGACCCGCCGTAATGGTTTTGTTCAACGGGTAGAGACGTCCCAATTCGTCCTCCGGGTGTTCCGGATCTACAAATTTTACACCTGTTATGGTAAACAAGTTGTAAGCATTAGCGAATACCCGCAGGTTCATCGTTGATGAAGGCCGGAATTTCGGTAACGTATATCCCAGCTCTATACTTTTGAGTCGGAGATAGGCCGTGCTCACCCGATTAAATGTGGAGGTTTCCAGCGGATAATTGCCCGTGAAGCCGTAATAACCGCTGACCCATTCCTGGGAAGGATCCCAAGGATCGGCTTGGGGATCAACCGTGTGCCATCTATCTACATACTGTTCAAGTATCCCGCCACCATTGGTACCCCAAATGGCACGAAGTGGTTCCAGATACTGCATGGAACCAAGGGCCGTTCCCTGTAGCAGGAAACTCAAATCGAAGCTCTTATAACTGGCGTCAAAATTAAAACTGAAGTTCATCCATGGTGTATTGTCGAAAAAGAGCGGACGCATGTCTAACCCATTGATCTCGCCATCCCCATTCCAATCTTCATATTTATAATTGCCCGGCAAAGTCTGATTGTCTTTATATACCGGAAAACTCCGGACATCATCCCAGTCTACATACTGTCCGGCTCCTTGATACCCGAACTGCATACCTTGAAAACGGTTATTGAGGTTGTCGTTACGCCATCTGTCGTATGAATTTCCCCACGGTCCCTTCTCCGAGCCTACTAGATGTTTCTGACGGGTAATGGTTCCGATAGCCTTTACCCGATAGGATAGATCGCCTATCTGATTTCTGTGCGAAATTTCGACATCCATCCCAAAATGCTTGTCGCTATCGAGATTCTCCCGAGGAGCAGTCGCCCCTACAACGGTTGGAAGATCACCTGTCTGACGTGCAAAAAGCCCTTTCCGTTCTCTTTCAAAATAATCCACGGCAAAGCCGAAAAGACCATTCCATCCTTCAAAATCGACACCAAGATTTAAGGTATTGGACGTGTACCACGTGATCAACTGGTTAGGTAGCGCAAGGGTCGAAACGCCATATATAAACTGGTTGCCAAACATATATCCGGGAGCGTATTGGGCATAATATCCATTTGCTGCATTATCAGATGTTGCGGGATAATTATATCCGGTCGCCCAGTCATATTGAAGGTCGCCATCGTCCCCCAATACACCATAACTTGCACGCAACTTTAACTGGTTTACGAACCGTAACTTATCCCAGTTCTTGAAAAACGGTTCTTCCGATATACGCCAACCCACAGATCCTGACGGAAAAAATCCCCATTGACGACCCGGGAGAAACTTCGAAGAACCGTCATAGCGGAATTGTACCTCCGCTATATACCGGTCGGCGAAGGTATAGTTCGCCCTTCCGAAAACTGCGGCATTGCTTGTCTCATAAATATCGTCGAATGAGTCGCTCATTCCACCGACCTGATCTTGGACAACACCCCCTAAAAGATAGTCCATAGCGAAAGCGAGATTGCGCTGTGCAAAGAAATTATCGCCGGTTTGCTTTTGCACCTCCCCGCCCAACATACCGGTCACCTGATGTAGGTTATTAAATTCCCGGGTATAATTTGCAACGAACTGTCCTAGCACTTGTTGCTTATCAAACATTTCCCGACGTATTTGGTTGGGCGCACTGAGGTTATACAGTTTCGGCACATACAATTCGGTTATTGGGTCGAGCGCATATTGATAATATTCTCTCCGATTGATATTGTTATTATCCATGCGGTAATCGTAACTTACCAACGCCTTTGCCGAAAGGCCTTGCAGCACATCACTGACCTCACCGAAATCGTAATTCAAGCTTGCAGACGATTGAATCTGTTTCTGACCCGTTTTACGATAACCCGAGATATCGGACGTCATCTTCGCCACGGTATTTTCTTCCAGGTCCAATCCATCATAGTTGAGCATGGTATTCTCCGGGTCTGCATACGCCGGAACGAGCACGCCCTGCCGCCAATAATTCCGGATAATATCCGCTGAACTCGAATAAGGACTATTACGCTGATCCACGATACCGCTCAAATTTAGGTCGAAGCTCAACCCCTTCGTCACTTCGGCACTGATATTTGAACGAAGGTTCACTTTCCTATAGTTCAAATCGCCTGATTTGAAGAAGCCTTCCTGGTACAGGTGTCCTACGCCGACGTAATATTGCGATTTGTCTCCGCCGCCGGTGATGCTCAGGTCTTGCTGTGTTTGAGGCGAGTAGTCGGAAAAGATTAACGACGTCCAGTCCGTTGTACGTCTCTTCCCTGTCCTAAAATCTTCAAACACGCTCTCCGGGTAAATGGTATTAAAAGGCGAAGCGATATTATTCCGAGCTCTTTCATTTTCAATCGTCATCGTTTGGTAGGGATCGGCAAGCACAGGCAATCCCGAAGGCCGCTGAAAGGTATAGGTACTATTCAACGAAACGCTTGTACGTCCTGTTTTTGTTCCTTTTTTTGTCGTCACAAGGACAACGCCATTGGCCGCCCGTACACCATAAATAGCTGCAGAAGCATCTTTCAATACCGATATATCTTCGATATCATTGGCATTAAGCCGTTGAAAATCTGCTGTAGTACGCGGTACCCCGTCGATAACGATTAATGGGCTACCTAAACCTCGAATATCAAAGTTGGCCGCGAAATTTCCTGGCTCGGCACTGCGTTGCCAAACCCTTACCCCCGGAACACGACCGGTGAGCATATTCTGAGGGTTTTCGTTTTTAGTTTTAATCATTTCCGACCCTTTGATATTGGATACAGCACCTGTTAAGGTGACTTTTCGCTGCGTACCGTATCCGACGACAACGACTTCTTCCAGCGCTGCCTCATCTGCTTGTAAGACAACATCTATGCGGCTTCGTGTACCGACGGTTTCTTCTGCACTTAAAAAGCCCACAAAAGAATAGTGCAGTACCGCTCCTTGCGGCACTTGAATGGTATATTGCCCTTGGGCATCCGTACTCGTAGCGATTTGGGGTGATGAGCCCTTCACGAATACGGATACGCCACTAAGTGGTTGGCCGTCGGAGCTGGCTACGCTCCCTGACACATTTACTTGCTGTGCCAACGACATTGCCGGAATCAGGAGAAACGCAAACCATATGGTGTGCATAAATATTCTCATTTCCATCTTTAAATTCTTGATCATACAGGTTCTTTTTTAACTCTATTGATTAGCTATTTTGTTAATTCATATCTTGACAAAACCGCATATTCGGCTGCAAAGGCGAAGGTAAACATCCCCTCTGTATCGTTTTTACCACGATCACGGTTCCATCCGACTAACAAGTTTGTAGGTAGAAGCCCGTTGTAGAAAAAACGCTCATACGCATAATCCAGATTTTTTTGAAACGCGTCGATATATTCATTCGTCTCTTTGTACGAAGGATAAAAGTCGACATATCCTCGCATCAGCACGCCGTTGAACCAGTTTCTAAAACCACTGATATCAAAGGTGTAATGATCTGCGACATTCACGCCTTTTTTTGCAAAGTAGGAAAAGCTGGCGTTTGCTAATGCCGCACCATCTGCACGATATTTGTCGTCTCCTGTAACACGGTGAAGATCGGCTGCTCCCGACAACATCGTGCCGCTATTGTAGGTTATAGCTGGCCCCACTCTATCACGACACGTCACTCCCCGGCGATAATTAACACCATCGATTTGCTCGAGCTGGGGAGATCCCGGCGTACAGCCTCCCATCATATCATCATACACCCCATCGCCTCGAAGAAGGGAGCGTTTCTGCCAATCGTAGATCTTCTCTGCAAACAGGAGATAATAGTCGCTTTTCTTCATTTGAATTGCCTTTCTAGTTCTTCTATCGGCAGCATCGATATAGCGATGTGTTATCTCATCGTTTTTCCCTTTATAGAGCTCGTGCAACCAAACTAGCGGACTTATCATCGGGCCATTGCTACAAGCATGTTTGGTCACATAGCCGGGTCCCCAGGCGATTCCCCCTACCTCGTTTCCGTTCGTATCAAACGTACAGTCCCAGCCATCGAGCACATATTCCGTGAGGTATTCTGCTTTCTCCAGAAACAATTGGTTGCCGGTTACTTTATAAGCTTCCAGAAACTCTCGAATTAGCCACATTTGATCATCATAAACATTTTCAATCCCCTCTACTCGAGCGCCACCCTTGGAATTCCCACGATTTACACCGTATACGGTCCATTCGTTGGTACCGGTATAGGAGGTAAGCGTGAATGTTCCTAAGTAAAAATCGGCCGCATCGTAGAGCTTCATCAGTTCTTGTTCGTATCTATTGAAATGGGCATTATAGCGTGTAGCGTCTCCCTTTTCCTTTTCCGTTTCAAGGGTATGAAGAATTGCCGTAACAGCCTCAATAGCACTCGTATACATCCATATACTACCTATTTCATTCGACCGCTGACCGGTATAGGGATTGTAATATCTTGCCATGGTCATTCCGCTTCCCGTAAAATAGGCTTCAAGCGCATTATCTGTAATCTCCATAGCGCGGGTCAGCGATCTCGTCGCCAGATCCGTATCCTCTGGCGGTGTTGTCCCATCATCGTTATTGCCCTTATCACAGGCACAGATAAAGAAGCATAGCAGACTCCCAACCGCGATAATTATACTTTTTTTCAGTTTCATCTTATTAAACTTATTTGGTTAATTCATTTTAATATTGTGCAGTACCAATTTATTCTCTCCGGTATTCGCCTCGCCATTATATACACCAAGCACTAACGTGACATCAGAACCATTGAATGAAGATAGGTCATAGGTAAACAAAGCGTATCCTTCCGGATTACCGGCTCCTCCGTCGCCATGCTTGAATTTCCAACAGCCATCACTTGCAGCCGACGCTTCTTGCGCTGTATTAGAGGCAGGTGAAAGATGCGTTACCGTACCGTCGTTTTCAATCGCCGTCAGTTTAAAGTAGGTAAAGTTACTTCCGAAATTACGGGTACTGAGCGTCAATCGGTTACTTCCGCCCGCGATAGAGAATTTAGTATACATATACGCTTCAGGCACCTTAGTGTCTACTTCTGGTGTATTTCGTGTCTTAATGATATATCCTTCCGAAGGAAATACTTCGGGGTCTTTTTTCAGCGGCATGAACATCCATTCCGCGGCAACGTGAGCGACATTCCGCCAGGCACGATACGCATCCACATAGTTATCACGGTTACCACTTACAGGACTGATCCCGGTAAACGATTTTTTGGTATGCGGCATGGTAGACCGAACGGTTTCATGGGAGAGCTTCCATCCGTCAATAACGTCGGTTCCAGGAAGCCAGTCCCAATTCTCGACTTTTCTGTCTGCAAACCGGATCGCCCGCAAAACGAGTTGCTTCCAATAATCCCCGGTCGCTTGCCTATATATTCCTATGGCAATGATTACCTCCTTATCGACATAAGCACTCAGGTCAAAATCAAAATCCGTGTAACCTCCCGAATAGGTGCGGTTTTGACCTACTTTCTCCGCTTTCGGTTCAGCGGCATTTAAATCAATGACCTGTACGCCGAAATAAACCGGTGCAGCGGCATCCGCATTGTGGGTTTGAACTCTCAGCGAAAGAATTTTGTTGTCTTCCGTAATCAATTTGCTACCATACACAAACGAATCAAAAACATCCATATCTGCTGGGTTATTTCGATCATCCCCGCTGTTACGGATCTGCAATGTCGTTCCTTCATTCTGCTCTTGCCATGCACCCCTGAAGTCTAAGGTGCTCATATAGTTACATGCCCAGTCCCAATGTGGATAAGCATCGGCATTCCTTCCTCCGCGGTATTCGTTATAATACCATTTTTCGGCACTTTGCAAATCAATAGTGGTTAATCCAGGGAGCAATTCTTGACTTCCCATTTGGATATTAAGGGTAGCGATACCATCCACAAAATCAGCAGGAGATATCGTTCTCACAATCGTGACATATCCACTTTTCGTAAAAGTGACACTATAATTATTTTCAATCAGATTGGGAATGACAAAGGCTCCATTGTTATCGGTAGTCGCTGTTCCGCCAACCACACCAATAGAAACAGTAACGCCTGAAAGTGGTTCACCTGCTTGGAGTGCATCCAATACTGTTCCTACAATTCTTGCGGAAGCACTGACCATTTCTACATTCACGGTAGCGACACCATTGTCATCAAAATCATTCGCCGTTACCGTTAAACCAACTGCCAACCAGCCATCTTTCTCAAACTTGACCGCATGTGTTCTGTAGGTCACATTGTCAAAAGAATACTTCCCATCATTCCCACTTGTGGTAACCTGATCGTCTTCATTGATGCCCGAAAGGGTGACCTTCATCCCTGCAATGGGTTCACCATTTGCATCGGTTACTGTACCAACAACTTGCCCACGTCGGTTATCCGTAGGATCATGCTCCTTTTTACACCCGAAATGTAAGATGAACATCAGCGTGGCCACTGCCACATAGCATACTTTTTTTAGGTTTTTCATTTGATTAATCTTTTTCATTCATTTTTAAATAGGTTCGTTTATTTTTTAGCGTAGCATTTACAATCCTTTCTCCAACTGATGTTTTCCCAAAATAGCATACTGTGCGGCATAGGTAAACATGAACATCCCTTCTACGCCCTGCTTCTCCTTTTCTTTCCCCCATCCCTTCAACAAGTTTGTCGGGAGGAAACCATCTTGATGAAATCGCTCAAAACCATAATCCAGATTTCGTTGGAAGGCCGTTAGATAATTTCCTATTTGCGTATCAAGCCGACTCGCTTCTTCGTAACTGCGCATGAGGATACCATTAAACCAATTGTTAAAGCCATTGGTTTCAAAGCTGTAATATTGCGGAACATCCTTTCCCAAAGAAGCAAATTGCTGGAAACTGTTCTTAGCCAGCTCCCGGCCATCCGTTGCATATTTTTCGTCTCCCGTTACGCGATAAAGGTCCACAGCACCCGACAACATTGTTCCGCTGTTATAGGTATACGCTTTTCCTACGGCTTGCGTCAATGGTGTGTTTGCACGGTATCGTATACCATCCACCTCTTCGTAACGTATATCACAATTTGGCACGCAACCGCCCATCATATCCGTGTATACACCAGCTGTATTAAGTAGGTTTTTTTTCTGCCATTCGTAAATAGATCGTGCATAGTCAAGATAGTAGCGTTGTTTTTCCAGCTGTTCGGTTCGACGAGTTTGTTTGTCTCCTTCATCAATATAGCGATGTTCAATTTTGTCCGATTTGCCTTTATACATTTCATGTAGCCAAACCAGCGGACTGATTAATGGTCCGTTACTACAGGCATGCTTCGTGGTATAACCGGGACCCCAAGGGATTCCGCCATTTTCTTTCCCATTGTTATCGCGAGTTACGTCCCACCCATCTAACACATAAGCCGTTAAATACTCTGCTTTTTTCAAATATTCCTTTTTACCCGTTAGTTTATAGGAATCCAATAACTCACGGATCAACCACATCTGATCGTCATATACATTCAGTATACCAGAAACGTTTGCTTGCCCCTTCTGATTGACACGATCAACAGCATATACAGACCATTCTTTCGTCTGTGTATAGGAAACGAGTTCAAAAGTGCCCAGGTAATAGTCTGCATTCGCATACAGATTGTCCAGCAATGTCACGTAGCGATCGTAATGATCATTATACAATGTACTCCCATCTATATGCTGAGCATGCTTAAGCCCTGACAGCACCGCATTGACCGCTTCAATTCCGGCGGTATACATCCAAACAGAAGCACGCTCATCAGATTTAACGTTGGTAAACGGGTTATAAAAGCGTCGCATCTCAAAAGTCTCGGGGTCAAAATAATGTGCGATGGTTACATCGATCAAATCTATAGAACGTTGCAGGTTCTGCATCGCAATAGCCTGGGGATCATCCATACCTGACTCCCCTAGCATATCAGGGGGTGACGGGCTCCTGACAGCTCCTGATCGTACGACAGTTATCGAAGTAAAGCTCAATAGCATCGTACAACACATGGCAATAATGGAAAACTTCATGTTTGAGATTAGTTAAGTTTATAATAAAAAAATTTAAAATTGGCGGAATAGTCTTTCGACGTATTTCGTAACCAAAGTAGCGAGACCGGGATTAAAACTAGGGTTAAAAATGAGATTTAACCGCTAAAAAAAACATTAACCCTTCTATATTACCTTTATGATCTCATTTTTTAAGCCATATTGTGACCCGACTTTTCTTCTGCATGCCTCTAATTTTTTTGTATAATATTAGCTACCTTTGCAATAAAGGTTATAAATTGTATATCATATTTATGACAATGATAAACCGAAACATGTGCATTTACCGAATACAGTTTTTTCTATTTTATCTTCTCTTTTTGATGATGTTGCAGGCTGTTTCAAGCCGTGCTTATGCACAAGGTATCCGATTTACCGGAAGCAGCCAACCTATAGAGAAACGTACTTCTGCCACTTTTTTTTCGGATGCAGCTCCCACTTTTTACGATTTGTTTGCTATCCATTTTGATCTCCAGCTACCTAATGATAGAACCATGGGGTATATTGTTCGGATTAAAGAAGAAAATCAGGGCTCTATTTTCAATTTACATTATGATGAAGAAGAAGGACAAGCTGTATTTCGGCTAAACGAAGAGGGCAAAACCAGCTTGATTACCACTCGGATTCCGCTTGAATACCTTATTGAACGACATTGGTTTCCGATACTGTTGGAGTATGATCTTCGGGGGGGAAAAATCAAACTGCAGATTGCCAATGCAGCACCACAATTTGCCTCCGTACAAATAGAGTCGCCATATTCTCCTAACATAACATTTGGACGTAGCGATTACATGATTGATGTTCCTTCGTTCTCTCTTCGAAATTTCCGTGTCGGTAACAAAGTGAAGGAAATTTCCTTCCCTCTACGGGAAAGCGAGGGAAATAAACTGCATAATGCTTCCGGTGAAGTGATGGGAAAGGTTACCAACGGTACTTGGTTATTGAACGATGCCTATCATTGGCATAGACACACCGAGATGCATTCCTCCACTCCTTCGGGCGCTACTTATGATCCAAAGCGAAAATCTATCTACTACTTCAATCGAGATTCTTTAGGAATTTATGAAATTCAAACCGGCGTAACACGGAGTATCCGTTTCCTTACCCCTTGCCCAATGAAACTTAAGCTCGGAAACAGTTTTATAGATCATGAAGAAAACAGGCTGTATGTCTATGAAACTTATTATGAAGAACCTTATACTGGGCCCACAGTCGTAAGCTTAGATTTAGATGATTTTAGCTGGAGAATAGAAAGCAGCGACTACCTACAACGAGAATTGAACCACCATGCTGCATACTTTCTTCCCGATAGCCGCAGATTACTGTTATTTGGTGGATATGGCAACATGGTTTATAGTAACGATCTGCTATTTTATAATTTAACGGATGGAAATTGGTCTAAACCGGAGACCATGCGCGGAGACTCTATTTTACCTCGATATTTTACCTCTACAGGTAGATCGGAGGTGAACCAAAAAATCTATATTTTTGGCGGTATGGGTAATGAGTCTGGCCAGCATATAGTAGGACGAAAATATTTCTACGACCTTTATATGTTAGATCCAACAACCGGAAAAACCACAAAACTCTGGGACGTAGACCGGAAGGAAAACTTTTTCGTGCCAGCTCGTGGCTTAGTCATCCCTGATTCTAACTGGATTTACATGCTCGGATACCCCGAGCATTTAACACACTCGTTTATTAAACTGCGTCGGTTTGCCATTCATGATGGTCAATATGAAGAATTGGGCGACTCCATTCCGATTTATTCCGACAAGATTAGTACCCATGCGAATCTATATTTTGACCCTCATCTGAAGAAGCTGATCGCATTGGTACAGGAATCGGATGATGACATCCGGTCTACGCTTACCGTATACAGTCTAGACTTTCCGGCTATCAGCGAGTCCCAACTCTACGCTTTTCCGGGTTCTGGTACACAAAAAAATATAGGATTTTACGTGTTCGTTTTGGCGCTCGGTGGACTATGCATCGGAGCCTTGGTATACAAAATTTCCCGTCGCCCGAAGCAACCCGAATCTGTGGTAGCACTGCCTGATGAGCCAACGTTACCCGAACAGCCACAGACGAATTGTATTTATCTTTTTGGAGACTTCACGGTCCTAGATAGACGAGGAATGGATATTTCCCATTTGTTCAGCGCACGCTTACAACAGGTTTTCTGTTTGGTGCTGTTCCATAGCTCCAATACGGGCATCAGTTCCAATCTCCTTACCCATTTACTGTGGCCGGACAAACCAAAAGATAAGGCCAAGACCTCTAGAGGAGTAGCCATAAATAATCTACGGAAGGTATTGAGTGAATTGGATGGTATAGAAATTATTTATGAAGAGGGACATTATCGTGTACTATTCGAATCTATTTGCTATTGTGATTATTGGCGTCTGAAAGAGCTTCTTACGCAAGGTGCCGATGTCCTTTCTCCAGAGATTCTACATATTCTGGAACGTGGAGAATTCCTATTAGGCATGGACGATCCTATTTTTGATAAGTCAAAATATGATATCGAAAGTATGTTGATCGAAAGGTTTCAAAAGTGTATAGCCAAAAGTCGTGAGGATAAAAACTGGTCTTCGCTATTTCGTGCAGCAGACGCCTTACTTACGATCGACGCCGTTAATGAACTAGCCTTGGAACAAGGGCTTTACGCATTGTATAAAGGAAAACTCGAATCTCGCGCAACAATTTTCTATAAGCGTTTCGCGGAGAACTATCGGCGTTTGATGGGAGAAGATTATGCTTACACCTTTGAAGATATATGGCAGCGAACAATCCAATAAAAGGATCATCCCTATTCTTATCTTATTGTTTCATGACGAATAGAGATGATCCATATACGCCTTTTATTATCTACAGCAATTCCGTCCCATTAGAAGGAATAACCTTAATAGCCGTCAATTCCAGGTTGAATTGTTTCTTATAAATCGGTGCCAAGCGTTCTACCAATAAATCCTGAAAAGATTTTTTCACTAAATTGATGGTACATCCACCAAAACCACCTCCCATCATTCGAGCACCTATTACTTCTGGAAAAGATTTCACATAGTCTACTAAAAAGTCTAGTTCAGGACAGCTTACTTCATATGCTGCACTTAATCCTTCGTGTGCGTAAAACATCTGTTGTCCTACTGTTTCTAAATCGCCCTGTTCTAATGCATCACACGCCTTATTCAATCGCTCGTTCTCTTCCACGACAAATCGGCACTTCGTATACACATCCAGATCTACTGGCTTTACATGCGTTTCTAGCATATCTAGGGTCACATCGCGTAGGCTTTTCACTTCCGGAAATTGTTGCTGCACCAATCGCACACCTTCTTCACAGGAAGCCCGACGATCATTATAAGCAGACGATGCCAAAGAATGTTTTACATTGGTATTCAACAATAGAATAGCATAATCGTCTAATTCCAACGGCTTGTAGGAAAAAGAAAGGTCACGACAATCCAGCTTCACGACATGATCCGCTTTACTCATCACCGATGCAAACTGATCCATGATACCACATTTTACGCCCGCATACGTATGCTCTGCCTGTTGCCCGATTTTCGCGATATCCACGCGTTCTATTTCCAAATCGAAGAGTACGTTTAGTGCAAATCCCACGGCACATTCCAGTGCGGCAGAAGATGACAATCCAGCTCCCAGCGGCACATCACCATCAATATACATATCAAATCCTTTCAGATTTGCTCCTTTCAACTGCAGCTGATGTACCACACCAAGTACATAATTCGGCCAACCCTGCTCTACAGGTTGTATTTCGGTTAACGGAATTTCAAAATATGCTGCAAAATCCTCTGCATACAAACGGATCATATTGTCGTCACGCTTTCCGACCCCTACATATATTGCTTTATCGATTGCAGTCGGAAGCACAAAACCTTCATTATAGTCCGTATGTTCGCCGATGATATTAATTCTTCCGGGCGAGCGTACCACATGTGTAGGAGCATATCCAAAAACGGTTGTATATCTTTCTTCTATCTGTTGTTTAGAAATCATGTATTTATCCTTTGTAGTGAATCGTAGATTGTTCTTTTAGTGTATTCGCAGCCTGTTCGGGGGTAATGTCACGCTGCGGCGTAGCCAACATCTCATAACCCACCATAAATTTCTTTACTGTCGCTGACCGTAATAGCGGTGGGTAGAAATGCATATGCCAATGCCATTCCGGATGTTCCCCAGAATTCACCGGCGATTGGTGCATCCCTGCCGAATAGGGAAAAGATGTTTTAAAAATATTATCGTAACGAATCGTTAGTTCTTGCAATGTACGCGCAAAGTCTTCTTTTTCTTCTTCCGTAAATGCTAGGATAGACGGTACCGGACGTTTGCTGATAATCATCGTTTCATAAGGCCAAGCTGCCCAAAAAGGGACAAGCGCCACAAAATGCTCATTATCGACGATGATACGTTCGTCTTTTTTTAATTCGAGGGCGACATAATCTTGAAGAAGTGTACGCCCATGCTGCTCAAAATAAGTCTTTTGTTGCGCACTCTCTTTTTCTATCTCTACGGGTAATGAACTTTCCGCCCATATCTGACCATGTGGATGAGGGTTACTACACCCCATAATGCTGCCCTTATTTTCAAATATCTGGATATATTTTATCCATTCCTTTTCCGCAAGCTCTTTGAATTCCCGTTGCCAAAGATCTACTACCGCCTTAATTGCTGGCAAATCCATTTGAGGAAGTGTCAAATCATGACGCGGTGAAAAAGAGATAACTTTACATATCCCTCTCTCCGATTCGGCGACAAGCAAACTTTCCTCATCAAATTGTTCTATCGATGTGTCTTCCAATAAAGCCGAAAAATCGTTGACAAAAACAAAACTGTCCTTGTAATCCGGGTTTTGCGTACCATCTGCACGCGAATTTCCTGGACACAAATAGCACTTCGGATCGTATTGCGGACGGTTGTCTGGTGCCAAATCCTCGACTTGACCTTGCCAAGGGCGTTTACTACGATGGGGAGAAACGAGAATGTATTCTCCCGTTAAAAGATTCTTACGTTTGTGTGGTTGTTCTGCAAAATCCAACATGGTTTAAGGTTATATTTTTATAAATATCACCTTTTTTTTGGAAAAACAAAATAGGAGGGCAATAAAAAGTGTCAATAATACACTTTATTAACACTAAAAATAATGACTTTCAAGCCATTACAGCGATAGATTATGCTTTTGGCTTTTCCCCTTTTATCAATTCGAAAACAGTAATCTCTGGCAAAATCCCTACACGTCCGGGGTAGCCCAAGAATCCATATCCTACATTCACATAGAGTTTTTTGTTTTGTTCCTCATAAAGCCCTGCCCATTCTTTATATACATATTTAGCTGGGCTCCACTGGAAGTGTTCTCCACGAACACCAAACTGCATACCATGGGTATGTCCCGCAAACATGACGTCAACATCCGTATCCAATACTTGTGCTCTCCAATGAGAGGGGTCATGCGATAGAAGCAACTTCACAGGAGATTCTTCTGTTCCCATTAATGCTTTTTTCAAATCTCCTTTCTTCGGAAAACGACCTGTACCCCAGTTCTCTACCCCTACAATGGATATTTTTTCCTTATTAACCGTTAGATCACGATTCTCATCCAGCAATAGATCCCATCCCATTACTTGATGTGTTTCTTTGAGGCTTTTCAAGTTTTTACGCTTTGCAGCAGAATCTTCACGTCCAAAATAGTAATCTCCGTAGTCATGATTACCTAATACGGAATATACTCCTAAATCGGCCTGTAGTTTAGCAAAAATATCTTGATAATCCCGCATTTCAGAAGCAACATTATTAACCAAATCGCCGGTAAAAAACACAGCATCCGGTTTTTCGCCCATGAGCATCTCTATTCCACCTAATACCGCTTTTTTATTATAAAAAGATCCGGAATGGACATCTGATATTTGTGCAATGCGCATGCCGTGAAAGGAAGCAGGAAGATGAGGTAAATACAGCTTTTGTCGAATGATTTTATAATCATATCCACCTGAGATCATACCCCACGACAAAGGGAATATAGGCAACGATGCGACGATAATTCCAGATTTGGTTAAAAACTCAGAACGGGAGATTCCATTCACTGGCTTTTCTGGTAAAGGTTCCGAAAGTTCCTCTACCCGCTCTGGTAAACTTTCGTTTCTACGACGTGGTGAAAAAAGTTTAGCAACCCAAATTCCGCCACGACGGATATCGTCAAGAAGCAAAATGACAATAAAAATAAACTTACTGGCCGCCGTCATGAAAAAAGCGACTAAAATAACAGACCTATACGCTAGCGGAAGATTAAACTTCGCCGAAATATAAAGCCCTAGCAAAAGGGCAATAGAATAGCCCCACCACACGAATGAAAACCATTTTGTTTTCGCGGCCTTAATTTTCGTTGCTCGTAAAGCAAAGAAAATGTAAACATCAAAGACAAGCAGTAATATTGCGTTAAATATTAACATAATAATTTTTTATCCTTGTGCCAATCGTTTCAGCACATTAATCCATTTAGGGTCGTCATTCAAACTCTCCACCATCGTTATTTCTTCTCCCCCTAACGCTTTAAACTCATTAGCATATTCGACCCGAATCTCATCCAGCGTTTCTATACAATCTGCTACGAAAGCCGGACTAAAGACGAGCAGTTTCTTAAATCCGCGGTCTGCCATCTGGTGCAGTGTGTCGGAAGTATACGGCTGGATCCATGGTGTTTTTCCTAACCGCGATTGGAAGCAAACCGAATATCGCTCTTTTGTAATCCCCATTTTCGCGGCTATTGCGCGTGATGTGGCATAACATTGCGACAGATAGCAATATGTTTTTTTGGTTTCTTTACAAGATTCACAACCCGAATCAGGACATTTAAGCGTACCGGTCGGATCAACTTTACCAAGTTGTCTAACCGGTAGTCCATGATAACTGAACAACACATGGTCATATTCTTCTATAGGATATTGACGCCCATGATCGGCAAACGTCTCGCACATTTCCTCATCATCACAATAACTATTAACGAAAGTTACCTGTGGAAAGTATTGCCAACTTCGCATAATTTCCATTACTTTATCAATAACCGATCCAGTTGTCGCGGATGCATATTGTGGGAAAAGAGGAACCACACGAATAGATTCCAACATCATAGCCTCCATTTTCTGAAGTGCTGAAGCAATAGAAGGATTTTGGTAACGCATCGCTAATTCCACATGGTATTCTTCTCCCAGTTCCCGCTGCAGTAGATCCCGTTGTAACTCGCTATAATACAATAGAGGAGATCCTGTTTCGTTGTCCCATATTGTGCGATAAGTTGCTGCAGATAGCGGCGAACGCTTCGGGACAATTACGCCCTTTACCAATAGGGTACGCCCCAGATATGGAATATCCATTACCCGAGGGTCCATTAAAAACTCTGTCAAATACCTGCGTACATCAGCTGTTGTAGGGTTGTCCGGTGTGCCTAGTTGCACCAAAAGAATTCCTTTTGTAGCGCTTTTACTCATTTGCTACAAAAATAACCATAAATTACAGGGAAGTATTGGGAGCACGGATAATATGAGAATCACATGACTGAGCCTAAAATTGCTCTAACATTTGCTTTACATTTTTCATAAGCCACATCGGAGTTGAAGTTGCACCACAGATGCCTACTGTATTATGAGGGTCGAAAAGCGCTTCATCTAATTCCGCTGGATCAGAGATAAAATAACTCTGTGGATTTGCTTGCTTACACACATCGTAAAGCACTTTTCCATTGGAAGACTTTTTACCGGATACAAAGACAATCTTGTCATATTGACGGGCAAAATCACCTAAATCTTCATAACGATTAGAGACCTGCCGACATATGGTGTCATTGGCTTTTACCGCATAGCCCCGGCGTTTCAATTCCTCCTTAATAGCATAAAATTTATCAACGCTTTTTGTGGTTTGGCTATACAGCGTAAAAGATGAAGGAAGTTCGACATGATCCAATTCTTCTAAGTCTTGAAACACAATCGCTTCATTGTTTGTTTGCCCTTGTAGTCCGATTACTTCTGCATGCCCATGTTTGCCAAAAATCAAGATTTTTTCCTGTCCGTCATAGGAGGTTTTGATTCTGTTTTGTAGCTTAAGTACTACCGGACAAGAGGCATCAATAAGCGTGATATTATTCTCTAATGCTGTACGATAAGTTTCAGGGGCTTCTCCATGTGCCCGAATCAAGACTTTTTCGTTCTCTAAATTCGCTAAATCCGCATGCCCTATAATACGCAGTCCTTTTGCTTTTAAACGAGCCACTTCTTCATCATTATGAACAATATCGCCTAGGCAATATAAATATCCATCCTCTTCCAAGATTTCTTCTGCCATGTCAATAGCATACACTACACCGAAACAGAAGCCGGAGTCTTTATCAATCGTGACTTGCAGATCTTTAGCCATACATTACAAAAGTAAAGATTATTTTCTATATTCTTTTTTCACCTTCTTTTTTCCCTCAAAAAAGAAGGTGAAAAATCGTCGCTTCAAATGTTTTACAATAGGGATAGTGCTAAGGACGAGATTGTGCAGTCGTAAAACATTTGGATGCGACATTGGAGGTTAAGAAAGGGATAATACAATTGCATGGACCTTCCTTAACTTTAATTGTCACATCCGAATTTTTGAGGTATGTAGAAACTCATCCTTAGTACGATCTCCCTCCTCAAAGATTCGAGGTGACGAGTTTTTTTGTTTCCTTTTTTTTCCAAAAAAAAAGGAAAAGCCAGTCGCGGCTAGAGCGACATAAAAAAATTATAATTTAAAGGCTGTATTAAAACAGCCTCTTCCACCAAGATTTCTTAATACCAACGTACCATTGGTTATTTTCTTCTTTTAACGGAAATACATCGATATAGTTCCCTTGCCCTTCATCACCTTTTCCGGTTTGCAAATCAAATCGATGTCGATGATAGGAACAAACTAATTTTTCTCCTTCACACCAACCCAGACTGAGATCAGCTCCCGCGTGTGGACAGCGACTAGAGGTAGCGTAAAGCTTTCCATTCCATAAAAAAACGCAAAGCTTTTTACCGCCGACTTCTACTTTTTCTATTTTTCCTTCTTCGCGAGGCTTCTTGACAACAAACCATGCTATGTTATCCTTATCCATATCTAAAGATAACAAAAAAAGAGACGCCATCGGCGTCTCTATAAAATATAACAAATCGTTCGATTCTTATCTACTGGAATTTCTTCGCGTTTATCTTTCTTTCGTTTTCCGTCAAGTAAATTTTACGCAAACGGATGGACTGCGGTGTAACCTCGATATACTCATCTGCCTGGATATATTCCATACATTCTTCCAACGAAAACTTGATAGCAGGTGCAATACGTACGTTATCATCCGAACCGGAAGCACGCATATTTGTCAATTGCTTGCCTTTGGTGACATT
The DNA here is from genome assembly GCF_004208525.1 of Sphingobacterium corticibacterium. Lineage (GTDB taxonomy): Bacteria > Bacteroidota > Bacteroidia > Sphingobacteriales > Sphingobacteriaceae > Sphingobacterium > Sphingobacterium corticibacterium. The sequence goes on from NZ_SGIT01000002.1 coordinate 1,185,414, forward strand.
GATTGTTAAGTCATTATCCCGAATATGCTCTCCTAGGATTTGACCTTCATAGATATCTACTCCCGGATCAACGAAGAAACGTCCACGGTCTTGCAGCTTGTCAATGGAATAAGCCGTGGTTGTGCCGGTATCCAAAGAAATTAATACACCCGCCAAACGACCTGGAATAGTTCCTTTCCAAGGCTCATATCCTTTTAGACGATGTGCCATAACTGCTTCACCGGCAGTAGCCGTCAAAACATTATTCCGCAATCCGATGATACCTCTGGATGGAATAGAGAATTCCAAGTGTTGCATTTCTCCTTTTGTTTCCATCACCAATAGCTCTCCCTTACGCTGCGTAACCAATTCGATTACTTTCCCTGACACATCTGCAGGAACATCGACAACCATCTCTTCGATCGGCTCACATTTCACGCCGTCAATTTCTTTTACGATTACTTGCGGTTGGCCCACTTGTAATTCGTATCCTTCGCGACGCATTGTTTCGATCAATACCGACAAATGCAGAATTCCACGACCATACACTAACCAAGCATCCGGAGATTCCGTAGGAACAACACGCAATGCAAGGTTTTTCTCCAATTCTTTCTGCAAACGGTCGTAGATATGACGAGAGGTCACAAACTTACCTTCTTTACCGAAGAATGGAGAGTTATTGATCGTGAACAACATGTTCATCGTTGGCTCATCGATGTGGATAACCTCCAATTGCTCTGGGTTTTCAAAATCGGCGATGGTATCTCCAATATCAAAACCTTCTATACCTACTACTGCACAGATATCGCCAGCTTTTACTTCCGATACTTTAGCGCGTCCTAAACCTTCAAAAATCTGCAATTCTTTTACGCGGGATTTCACAATTTTTCCGTCACGCTTCACCAAGGAAACGGGTTGATTTTCTTTGATTGTACCACGCGCGACACGACCGATAGCAATACGTCCAACAAACGTAGAGTAATCTAACGACGTGACCTGCATCTGCAACGTACCTTCAGAAACTTTTGGTGCCGGTATATGTGTAATAATAGCTTCGAGCAAATCTGTAAAATCTGTCGTAGGTTGCTGCCAGTCCGTAGACATCCAACCTTGTTTAGACGAGCCGTATAATACCGGGAAATCCAATTGCTCTTCCGTTGCGCCTAAATTGAAGAATAAATCGAATACTTGTTCGTAAACCTCATCTGGGCGACAGTTTTCTTTATCTACCTTGTTCACGACGACGATAGGTTTGATTCCTAATCCTAGTGCTTTCCCTGTAACAAAACGAGTTTGTGGCATGGGGCCTTCAAACGCATCTACTAACAATACTACACCATCGGCCATTTTCAATACACGCTCTACTTCTCCACCGAAATCGGCGTGACCTGGCGTATCGATAATGTTGATTTTAGTATCTTTATATTTTACGGATACGTTTTTGGACACAATTGTGATACCGCGTTCACGTTCCAAGTCATTGTTATCCAGAATCAATTCTCCCGTATTTTCGTTATCCCTGAATTGATTTGTATAGTGCAAGATTTTGTCAACGAGGGTTGTTTTGCCGTGGTCAACGTGCGCGATGATCGCAATATTTCTGATGTTTTGCATTGAGCGATAATGTATTATAAGAATTTTGAGGTGCAAAGCTAAGCATTTTGCACCTCAAATTTTATTTTTTTATATTATTATTTTATTACGTCGAGTTCTTTACCAACTTTTGTGAAAGCAGCAATCGCTTTGTCCAGATGTTCTCTTTCGTGCGCGGCGGATAACTGTACGCGGATCCTAGCTTTCCCCTGAGGCACAACCGGATAATAAAACCCAATCACATAGATACCCTCGCCTAACATCTTCGCCGCAAACTCCTGTGCCAATTTAGCGTCATATAACATCACTGGAACAATCGGATGAAAACCGGGCTTGATGTCGAAACCAGCCTCTGTCATCTTTTCACGAAAATATTTCGTGTTATTTTCGAGTTTATCACGAAGTTCCGTCGTTTCGCTCAACATATCTAACACCGCCACAGAAGCCCCTGCAATAGCAGGCGCAAGCGTATTCGAAAACAAATAGGGCCGTGAGCGTTGACGCAACATATCAATAATTTCTTTACGTCCCGAGGTGAAACCACCTGAAGCACCTCCCAATGCCTTACCGAGGGTCCCTGTAATAATATCCACGCGATCTATCACATCGAAGAGTTCATGTGTCCCTCGACCGGTCTTCCCTATAAAACCGGAACAGTGCGACTCATCAATCATTACCAATGCCTGATATTGATCTGCCAAGTCACAGATTTTATCCAAAGGTGCAACCGAACCATCCATGGAGAATGCGCCATCCGTTACAATAATTTTATGGCGCGCTTCCGAAGCCGCTTTCAATTGGACTTCCAAATCTTCCATGTCACCGTTTTTGTACCGGAAGCGCTGTGCCTTACACAAACGCACACCATCTATAATAGAGGCATGATTCAGTTCATCGGATATGATGGCATCTTCCGCTCCTAACAGCGGCTCGAAAACACCGCCGTTTGCATCGAACGCAGCTGCATACAAAATAGTATCTTCTGTACCTAAAAATCCGGATATCCTACGCTCTAATTCCTTATGAATATCTTGTGTTCCACAGATGAAACGGACCGATGACATCCCATAACCATATCGGTCTATCGCTTTCTTTGCCGCTTCTATTATCTTCGGATGGGATGACAGCCCCAAATAATTGTTTGCGCAGAAATTGATGACCTCCTGCCCCGTACTGACTTTAATATCTGCTCCTTGCGGCGTGACGATAACACGCTCTTCCTTATATAAACCTGCTTCTTTAATCGCTGCAAGCTCTTTTTCCAATGCGGGTTTTAATACTTTGTACATGTTAAAAGTTATGTGCTATATTTCCTTCGTCTACTTCATTTTTACTCATACCGCAAGGCATCTACTGGATCTAATTTCGAAGCTTTTGAAGCCGGATAGTAGCCTGATAGCATCCCCACACCCACACAAACCGACATTCCTAAAACCATCCATTTCCAGGGTATAATAAAGTCTGCACCCAACGCCAACGCCAATAAATTCCCTATAGCAATCCCAACGATAACCCCCACAATCCCTCCCAATACACAAATTACAATAGCTTCCATCAAGAACTGCTTTCTAATGACCGCCGGCGTAGCGCCAATGGCTTTCCGAACACCGATTTCACGCGTTCGTTCTGTTACAGAAACCAACATGATATTCATTAGTCCAATAGAAGCACCGACTAATGTTATAAAGGCAATAACAACAGCGCCCAAAGTCACGTAAGCGAGGTTCTGCATAAGCATTTGTGCTACCGCATCGGATTTAACAATTTCAAAATCATTCGTTTGTTTAGCCGTTAAACCCCTAATTTTACGAAACGTTGCAATAGCCTCCCCCTCGGCTCCTTCCATTTTATACGGATCCGTAGTCATGACCGTAATGACATAAGAAGGGTTTCCCTGTGTCATCATAGCCCTTCCTCGCGACAAGGGAATAAAACAAGTTTTATCCGAACCGAATCCGGCGCTGGAGCCTTTGCTTTCCAATACCCCGATAACGGTAAACCGCTCCCCTCCTATTGTAATATATTCACCTATCGGATTCTTTCTGTTTTTAAATAATTTACCTTTAACCTCCTCACCGATAATCACAACGCTACTGGCATTTTCCACATCTTGCATTGTAAAATCACGCCCATCTGAAAGCTTATACCCCGATGTCTGTAAATAATTATCGTCCACCCCAATAACACCTATATTGGGATTTGTCTTTTCCGCCACATATTTGGCTGTCGCTCCCCAAGTCACATTTGCACTGAGTGAAATAATAGCATTATAGTCAAATCGTTCTTTAAAAAGAATCGCATCTCGGTACGTGATAGACGGAAAAACCTTTGCCTGACTCCCCGAGTCTCCGATACGAACATTTACGCCGCGATTACGAATATTGAACGAATTTGACCCCATAGATGAAAAGGAATTGGTTAGCGAACTTTGCATGGCGTCGATGGAAGTCAATACACCGATAAGAGCCATGATACCTATTGCAATGATCAGCGCCGTAAGAAAAGTACGCAATTTATTGCTTACAATAGATTGTAAGGCAAGTTTAACATTCTCGCGGTAAGACATATTAACGGACATGGCGCGTTTTTTTCATCCAAACTTACATAAAATGCGCAGCATTCACGAACTCCTGAGAGAAAAATCATAAGGAGTAATCGATCAGTTTACTAGCTGCCAAGTCTGGGTTCGGCCAATTAAAGAAAAACCTACGTATCCCCGCACAAGAAGTTTATTTCCTTCTCTGGTAATGGTACACTTATACATCTTCCCGTTTTTTGGGTCCGTGATCGTACCACCAGAAAATTCGTTTCCTTTTTTTGTTATGCCACGAATAATCTCCAGCCCCAATAAGGGTTGGTTTTTACGATCATCTTTACACTGCACACATTTGTCATTCTCTGGTTTGATGAGGAGTTTACTAATTTTCCCATAATACCTACCATCTGCTTTTTGGAAAACTTCCACAATGGATTTTGCCTCTCCCGTTTCATCGTCCACGGTTTTCCATTTTCCGACTATATTTTGGTTATTTTGCGCTATAGCCTGAAGTCCGATCAGCATACTTAGCCATACAAACAGCATCTTCCTCATATCTTTTCTAGTTTATAACTATTAACTATGTTAATGCTATCAAAAAGCATGCAGAAAATCAAATATAGTACGCTCGACTATCAAAACCATTACACAATATTTCTTTCTCGCTGCAATAAAGCAGAAAGATTATACTGCAAATTGACAACTTCTCCGATAACAATAATAGCAGGATGAGACATCCCTGCTTGCTGACTCGCCCTCACCAAGTCTTTAACCTTACATATCACTTTCTTTTCATCTGCCCTGGAAGCCCGCTGTATGATCGCTGCCGGGCGATCTCCCTCACCATTCATCAGATAGATCCGGGCAATTTCTGCCAATTTACGCATACCCATATATATAACAACTGTAGAATTACAGCGAACCGCTAACGAAAGATCAGTCGCGATATCACCATTTTTTTTCATACCTGTCAAGACCCACACTCCTTCACTAACACCACGATGTGTCAGCGGTATATCACTCAATCCTACACCTTGCATGCTGCTGATCCCTGGAATATACTCTACCTTGATCTCCAACTCCTTTGCAACAAGCCACTCTTCGAATCCTCTACCAAATATATACGGATCGCCTCCTTTCAACCTTACCACATTGGAAAAACGCTCACAATAATAAGCTATTAATGTATTTATATCTTCCTGTGGCATATATTTCCCATACGGATGCTTCCCTACGTATATTTTTAGACATTTTTCTGAAGCAATATGGAGTATTTCTTCATTAATAAGGTTATCATAGAGTATTACCTCAGCATTTTTTATGCTTTTATACGCTTTTATCGTCAATAATTCTGGATCACCCGGACCAGAACCGACTATTTTTAGAGATTTAAACCTATTTACCATATATAAATCATTAAAATTCACAACAAATCAATCAAAAATAGAAAATAATATGATATATATCATGAAAATATTTCATTTATTGATATCAAAAACATAAATTAGCAAAATAAATAACGAAAAATCATTTTTTACCTATAAATATCTGAGAAATGAACACAAAAACAGTTATAGTAATCGGAAATGGAATGGTAAGCCATAAGTTTTGTGAAAAATTAACAACAAAAAGCAACAATTTTAAGCTAATAGTGTTCGGCGAGGAACCAATTAGGGCTTATGATCGTGTACATCTCACTGATTATTTCGGAAATAAGACATTAGATGATTTATTTTTGTCAAAAAATGAGTGGTACAACGAAAATAATATCGATTTACACCTTCATGACCCTATTGTACACATTGATATTGAAAAAAAACGCATCCATTCCAAAAAAGACATCCAGATAGATTACGATTACCTCATCCTCGCTACCGGATCGGCTGCTTTTGTCCCCCCAATCCCCGGCGTCGACAAAGAAGGGGTATTTTTATATCGCACTATCGAAGACCTTGACCAAATTAAAGCATATGCCTTGACCGCAAATAAAGGCACGGTCATTGGCGGTGGATTGTTAGGCCTAGAAGCTGCAAAAGCACTCGTAGATCTTGGCATAAAAGAATCAGCAGTCGTGGAATTTGCACCACGGCTAATGCCCAGACAAATTGACGATATGGCCAGTAGCATATTACAAAACAAGCTACAGGCACTTGGGTTGACCTGCTTTCTGCAAAAATCTACAACCCAAATACTAGGCAAAAATAAAATAACAGGGCTTGCATTCGCTGATGGCTCTCAATTGGACAGCGATATCTTGATCATATCGGCAGGGATCAAACCTCGTGATGAGTTAGCAAAAGCTGCGGGACTAGCTATTGGACCTCGTGGAGGAATCATAGTCGATGAGAACATGCGTACGTCCGACCCTCACACCTTCGCTATCGGTGAATGCGCCCTTTATAACGAAATGATATATGGCTTGGTAGCCCCCGGATACGAAATGGCGGAGGTCGCTGCAACTACCATTTCTGGCGAACAGAAGCTTTTCGCTGGTTTCGACATGAGCACCAAACTAAAATTAATGGGTGTCGATGTGGCTAGTTTTGGAGATCCATTTATCACAGAGCCTCACGCCCGGACCATTCTTCTAGAAGACAAGAATAAAGGCATTTACAAACGGCTCAATATCAGTCCGGATGGCAAAAGGCTATTAGGTGGTATTTTGGTGGGTGAAGCAGCGAGCTACAACATGTTATTACAGACTGTCAATAATAACATGCCCCTTCCCGAACATCCCGAAACACTTCTTTTAGGAGAACAAAGTGAAAGTAAACCTGCCGGCGCAGGACTGGAAGCTTTGCCCGATACAGCGTTGATCTGTAGCTGCGAAGGCATTACAAAGGCTCAAATATGTGATGCGGTTACGCAGCAAGGATGTGAGCATGCCGATGATGTCAAGAAATGCACGAAAGCCGGTTCTGGTTGTGGCGGCTGTGTCCCTATGGTCAAAGACCTGGTAGCATATACCATGAAGAAACAGGGTAAATATATTCGCAATACAATATGTGAACATTTCAACTTTAGTCGACAAGAGCTATTTGATCTCATCAAGATTCATGATCTAAGAACCTACGACAGCGTACTGGACAACCTTGGAACAGGACACGGTTGTGAAGTCTGCAAACCACTAGTTTCTTCGCTATTAGCCAGCCTTTGGAACGAAATGATACTGGGAAAGGGAAATGATGTGGCCCAAGATAGCAATGACCGCTTTTTGGCTAATATACAACGCGGCGGAACCTATTCTGTTGTACCACGCGTACCAGGAGGAGAAATCCAACCAGAAAAATTGATCGTTATCGGGGAAGTCGCTAAGAAATATGGGCTTTATACCAAAATCACGGGCGGACAACGCATCGACATGTTTGGAGCGCACCTCAATGATCTTCCCTTTATCTGGGAAGAGCTGATCGCAGCCGGGTTCGAAAGCGGACACGCCTATGGAAAAGCTTTGCGTACGGTAAAAAGCTGTGTAGGAAGTACCTGGTGCCGTTTTGGACTACACGACAGTGTATCCTTTGCTATTCAGATTGAAGAACGGTATCGTGGGATCCGATCTCCACACAAATTGAAATCCGCCGTCAGCGGTTGTATCCGGGAATGTGCGGAAGCGCAAAGTAAGGATTTTGGAATCATTGCTACGGAAAAAGGCTGGAATTTGTATGTATGCGGAAACGGTGGCAGCAAACCTCAACATGCGCACCTCTTGGTGAGTGACATCGATAGTGAAACTTGTATACGCTATCTAGATCGGTTCCTCATGTTTTATATACACACTGCCGATCCATTAACACGCACGGCCACTTGGCTGAATAAAATGGAAGGCGGAGTCGATTATCTTCGAAATGTTGTCGTGGAAGACAGTCTTGGAATGGCGGAAACCTGGGAAAAAGAGATGCAGGCCTTAGTCGACGCCTATCAATGTGAGTGGAAGGTCGCGGTCAATAATCCGGATATACGCAAGCGCTTTGTTCATTTTGTGAATGCACCTTCCGAGAAAGATGAAACCGTAAAATTCGAAGAAATGCGCGGGCAAAAGAAAGCGGCCGACTGGAATGCCCCAATAACATATTAATCAAATAAATACGAAACTTTAACACAAGATCATTATGGAAACCTTATCAATCACTTCATGGAAATTAGCTTGTCGCGTAGAAGACACCATTGAAAACGGAGGTATCTGTTTAAAACTAGAGGATCAGCAAGTTGCCTTGTTCTATTTCAAACGTCGTAATGAGTGGTACGCTACGCAGAACGAATGCCCCCATAAAAGACAAATGATCCTTAGTCGCGGTATGATCGGATCATTAGGAGATAAACCGAAGATCGCCTGCCCTTTTCACAAGAAAACATTCGCACTGGATACCGGCGAATGTCTCTCTGGCGATGAATGCGCCATCAAGACCTATCCGGTAAAAGTGGAAGACGGGTTCGTATATATTGCATTACAGAACTAATATAAGATGGCAATCAACAAATAATCCTTTGCAAACATGAAGACAAACCGCACCTTTTGTACGATAGTCTGTATAGTACTGACAGCAACAACTGTACGCGCCCAGCATAAAAAATTTAGTGCACAAGCTTTTGATGGAATTATCGTAGGGGGCTATGCGGACAACGGCGCATACATTAATTGTACCGGACCTGCCATGAAATATACCACACAGAAATGGAATCTCACATTAGGATTCTTACCGTCTATCAAAATTAAAGAAGATCCCTCCGTCGTAAAGAACGCTACGTTTACTCCCACTTTAGGCTTTGGTGCTACGTTAACGATTTTTAAGCATCTGGCGCTACAGGTACCGGCATTCTATATACCCAAGACAAATGTGGACAATGGGAGGTGGACTTTAGGTATCGGTTTGGGATATAAGATATAACCACATGAGAGAAATGCATAGCAGATTTTTTAGCGATCATCTTCAACTGCCGTTTATTGGCAAGAAGGGTCTCGACAAATTAAAATGTACCCGCGTGCTGGTGGTTGGTGCCGGAGGCCTGGGTTGCCCTGTGATTTCCGCATTAGCTTCTAGTGGTATCGGACATATCGGAATACTGGATGGCGATAAGGTTGAGCTTAAAAATCTGGCACGCCAATATCTCTATACACCAGCACAAGTTGGAGAATGGAAGACTGCAGCTGCCGTCACCCATTTAAGAGACCGATATCAGGAAACGATCTTCAAAGCATATCCGTTTTTTGTAGACGAAACCAATATTCATGCGATATTTTCTGCATATGATATCGTCATCGACGCCACAGACAATTTTCCATCCCGCTTATTAATCGGTCATACAGGTATTCAGCTCGGCACACCAGTCGTCTATGGATCTATTTTCCGTTCTGAAGTGCAGATGACCGTGTTTAACAACGAGACGCAGCGCTTGGCGATAGATGACGTATTTACCCTGCAGCCGACCGGTCAAGGGATGGGTTGCGATGTTTCGGGCACCTACGTCATCGGCAGTATGGTAGCTGGTATGTTGATGGCAAACGAAGCCATCAAAGTGTTGCTGGATTTGCCAGACAAGCTAATGGGTAAATTGCTTCTATTCGATGTGCTTTCTCTTCAGAAGCGCGTCATTCATTTTTCCAGTTTGCAACCCGACCCAACAGAGACCACCCCAGCACTGAAATCATGAAAGATATAAACCATAAAATCAGCACTTTACGTACCGCATCAGCTAACGCTGTTATCTATTTTACGGAATCCACGGCTATCAAGATTAAACAAGATAAGCTGCCAAAAGGAAACCTACTGGATGTTGCCCGGGCAGCAGCATTTTTGGGAGCAAAGGCGACCCCGCAGTTACTTCCACACTGCCATCCCGTCCAGATTGACGGGATGCAGGTCGATTTCGAATATATCTATCCGAGCTCCCATCCAGACTTTTTTGCTGGAACACAGCAGTCAGGTGCCGGGATATTGATCACGGTAGCGGCCAAGTCGATTGGTCGTACCGGTATAGAGATGGAGGCGCTGACCGCCGCATCTATAGCAGCGCTCGAGCTTTACGATATGTTGAAACCTGTCGACGATCAGTTAGAGATCGGTCATATCCGTCTAGCGAAAAAAACAGGCGGTAAATCGGATCACAGTCGTTTTCTGGCGCCGCTGGCTACCTGTGCGGTTTTGGTCTGTTCCGATGCTACCGCTAGCGGACAGCGGCAGGATAACAGTGGGCGAAAAATCGAAGAAATGTTGCAGGCTACCGGCGCACAGGTACTGGATTACCAAATCGTTGCAGATGAAAAACCGCTCATCCAACAGGCCATAAACACCTGGGTTGACCGAGACATACCGTTTATTTTTACGACGGGAGGGACCGGATTGGGACCACGAGATGTAACCGTGGAAGCTGTTTCCGAATTATTGGACAAAACTGCAGATGGCATTGTCGAAGCCATGCGCGGACATGGGCAGCAACGGACGCCATTGGCTATGATGAGCCGTTCCGTTGCCGGTACCATTCGCAACTCACTTGTCGTCACATTACCTGGAAGTACCAACGGCGTGAAGGAATGTTTAGAGGCTATTTTGCCAGCCTTGTTTCATGCCCAGAAAATGATGATGGGAGGAGGACATTGATATGTTGACCTATCTAGAGGCCCGGGACAAGATTCGAAGCATGGTAAAGCAGCTTCCCATAGAACACGTACCACTCGCCCAATCCTTAAATCGTGTACTGGCTCATCCCATCTTCGCCGACAGGGATTATCCTCCGTTTAATCGCGCGGCGATGGACGGAATAGCGATACGCATGGACGATTGGAATAACGGCATCCGGGAATTCCATATCTCGGACACCATTTTTGCGGGCATGGAAACGCCTGCAGCTATTGCAGCCGGTGAATGCTACAAGATCATGACTGGCGCAGCTTGTCCTCGTGAAGCAGACACCATTATCCGTAAAGAAGACCTCACCTATACCCCATACGGAACAGCTCGTATCCTGCGGGAATCTATCTCGCACGGACAGCACCTTGCGCAACGAGGCGAAGATCTAAAAGAAACCGACCTCGCCGTTACCGCGCCTCGGGTTTGCGATATCTCGCTGATCGGAACGTTGGCAGCTTTGGGAATCCACCTTGTACCCGTTTTTAAAATGCCGCGTGTAGGGATTGTCACAACCGGCAACGAAGTCGTAGATATCGACCAGCAACCAAAACACTTTCAAATCCGCAACAGCAATCAATATCTATTGCGCGCCCTCTGCGAACAATGGCAGTTGCCCGTGCGATCTTGTCAGCATGTGTCAGATGAACCCAAAGCATTATCAGCCGCCTTTAAGCAGGCCATGGAACAGCAGCTCATCCTGATCAACGGCGGTGTTTCTGCTGGCGATGCCGATCACGTGCCTCAAATCTTACGAGAACTGGGCGTAGAGATACTATTTCATAAAGTCTCCATTAAGCCCGGCAAACCCCTTTTGGTCGGATTCTTACCAGAAGGCAAGATTATATTTGCGTTGCCCGGAAACCCCTTATCTTGTTTTATGACCTTCAAGCTATTTGTAGAGGAGTACCTCCACGGATGCATGGGCTTTACGGACGAACGTTTCCAAAAGATAAAATTACAGCCCTCCAGATCCAAGAAATCTTCGCTCGATGAGTTTTTTCCTGTTTTTCGACAACCCGATACCTACGGATATACCTGGAAACCTCACCATGGCTCCGGTGACATAACAGCGACTGTCGGATGCGACGGTATTGGCTGGCATATTCATAACAAACAGGTCATTGCGGAAAACGAGACCATACCGGTGCTCTCTTTGCACCCTTTTTTTAATATCATTTAAACCATACTAACGATGCAACAGAACCAATCCCCCCTTTCAAAGCTCAACATCTTTTCGTTCAAAGGCGTTCAGATGCGTACATTCCATATCACTTGGATAACGTTCTTTTTCTGTTTCTTTGGATGGTTTGGTGTCGCACCTTTGATGCCCATGATTCGCGATCAGCTGAATTTGACCAAGAGTGAGGTCGGTAATATCATTATCGCGTCCGTCTCCGCCACCATTATTGCCCGTTTATTGATCGGGAAGTTGTGCGATACATTGGGACCACGCCTCACCTATACCATTTTATTGATTGTGGGTGCTATCCCGATCATGCTGATCGGCCTCAGCAACAGCTATGCTTCTTTTTTGCTATTCAGATTCTGTATCGGCATTGTTGGCGCTTCTTTCGTCATCACCCAATTTCACACATCCATGATGTTTGCTCCTAACATTGTCGGCACCGCCAATGCGGTAACCGGTGGGTGGGGAAATCTCGGTGGTGGTGTTACCAATTTAGTTATGCCATTAATTGCTGCGGGTTTTGCCGCGATGGGTTTTGTGAGCGAAGCAGACTCCTGGAGAATCGCCATGATTGTCCCTGGCGTCATCCTCCTGATCATGGCTTTTATTTACTACAGATACACGACAGATACGCCTGCGGGGAATTTCAGCAATTTGCAGCAAAGAGATACGTCTACCTCTCCGAAAAAAAGCAAGGGATCACTCGTGGAAGCATTGCAGGATTATCGCGTATGGGTATTAACACTCGCTTATGCAGCATGCTTCGGCATTGAAATAACGGTAGATAATGTTGCTGCGATATTTTTTATAGACCGCTTTGGTACCAGCATCATTGTAGCCGGTGCCATGGCCGGCATATTCGGCGGCATGAATATTTTCGCCCGTGCATTGGGGGGCATCGTGAGTGATAAAGTTGGTAAACGATTCGGACTAAAAGGAAAAGGTACATTACTAGGACTACTTTTGGTTTTGGAAGGTCTGGGTATCGCGTTGTTTGCTGCTTCGGGTACGTTGGTCTTTGCGGTTGCTTCCATGCTGATTTTCGCCTTGTTTCTGAAGATGGCCAATGGCTGTACCTATGGGATTGTCCCTTTTATCAATAAAGACAATATTGGTGTCGTCAGTGGTATAGTAGGTGCCGGCGGAAACATCGGTGCCATGTTGGTTGGTTTTCTATTCAAGTCCGAAAACTTAACCTATGCAGATGCCTTTCAATATATTGGTGTAGGGGTCGTGTTCATCGGTTTGCTCGTTGCGGTGACTAGATTCCAGCCAAAGCCCGCCATCAAAAACAGCATAGAGACAGGCGAGCTCGACTTTCAACAATAAACATCCATTGATTTGCCTTTTGTCAGACATGAAAGAAAAAGAAGTAACAAGTACCTGTTGTTATTGCGGTGTCGGATGCGGCGTGAAAATTCGGCTGGATAAGCACGATTCCGTGACGGTAACAGGTGATGAGGAGCATCCGGTCAACCAGGGAAAATTGTGCAGCAAGGGCATGAATCTACAATACACGGTAAACGATAAATCGGATCGTCTGCTTTATCCGCAAATGCGATATCACCGCAACATGCCGATGCAACGGGTAAGTTGGGAAGACGCATTAACCCGTACAGCAGCTGTATTCCGCACGATGATAGCTAAGTATGGCCCCGATTCAGTCGCGTTTTACGCATCTGGACAGTGCCTCACGGAAGAGTATTATGTCATCAATAAACTGATAAAAGGCTTTATAGGTAGCAACAACATCGACACCAATTCACGTCTATGCATGAGCAGTGCTGTCGCCGCCTACAAAATGGCCCTCGGGGAGGACTCCGTGCCTATTTGCTACGATGATATTGAACTCTCCGACTGCTTTTTGGTGGAAGGCGCCAACCCCGCCTGGTGCCACCCCATTCTTTGGCGTCGGGTAGAAGCCCACAAAGCAAACCACCCACAGACTAAAATCATTTTGGTCGATCCTCGAAAAACAGATACAGCAGCCATTGCGGACCTACACCTACAAATTCAACCCGGTACAGATATCGTTTTGAATTATGCTATTGGCCGGCTGCTGATTGAAAATGATGATATTGATTACCATTTTATAGCACACCATACAGAGGGATTTGAAGATTATAAAACACGTGTATTTGAGCGCACCATAACAGAGGCAGCACATATTTGCTGTATACCCGAATATGAAATCCGTCAAGCCGCAACCTATATAGGCGAATCCAAGTCCCTATTGACCATGTGGACGATGGGACTTAACCAGAGTGTGAAAGGTGTGGATAAAAATCTGTCGCTCATTAATCTCAACTTGATCACGGGAAAAATCGGTAAGCCAGGTTCCGGACCTTTCTCGTTAACCGGTCAACCAAATGCTATGGGAGGCCGGGAAGTCGGCGGTCTGGCTAATTTATTGCCTGCACACCGTGATCTGAAAAACGAAATACACCGACAGGAAGTGGCTGATTTTTGGGGAGGAACTACGCTATCCGACAAACCGGGACTTACCGCAACCGAAATGTTTGAGGCACTGGCCGACGGCAAGTTGAAAGCTGTTTGGATATTGTGTACTAATCCGTTGACAAGCCTACCCGATACACGAAAAGTAGAACAGGCCTTGGAAAAAGCTAAATTTGTGGTAGTACAGGAAATCAGCAATAAGCCTCAAACCTTAGCCTATGCGGACGTTATTTTGCCCGCAGCCGCCTGGGCAGAAAAAGAAGGAACCATGACCAATTCCGAACGCAGAATCAGTCATTTACACAAAATCATCGAACCTCCGGGCGAAGCACTCCCTGACGCCGAAATTATCTGTCGCTTTGCCAAAAAAATGGGTTTCAAAGGTTTTGATTACCCAAACACCGAAGCCATATACAAAGAACACACGCGACTCACCGCTAAAACAAATCTGCATATCGAAGGGCTGGATTATGTACAGATTGACAAACATAAAACCATTCAATGGCCCTATAATAAGCGACGGAAAATAGGAACAACGCGTTTATTTGCCGATCATGATTTCTATACCCCGTCCAGAAAAGCAATTATCCATAGCCCGGACACGGATCTCCAAAGTGAATTACCGGATACGGCCTTTCCTTTTATTCTGACCACCGGACGCATCCGTGACCAATGGCATACCATGTCCAAGACCGGTAAAGTCAGTAAGCTGAAACAGCATATCAGCGAATCTCAGCTCGAAATTCATCGCGATGATGCCGAACGTCTCGGTATAAACGACGGGCAATTGGTCGAAATCACCTCAAGACGTGGCCATGTACGTGTCAAGGCCAGCCTCAGCTCCAGCATAAAGCCCGGTTGTGTCTTTCTCCCCATGCACTGGGGAAAGCTTGGCGACACCGATTTACATCGGGCAAATAACCTCACCAACCCCTTGGTGGATCCCATTTCAAAAGAGCCAGATTTTAAATTCTGCGCCGTACAGGTCGTTCCTTATAAGAAACCGTTTGAACGCATTGTGATCGTCGGTGCCGGCGCCGGCGCTTTTGGTTTTATAAAAGCTTTTCGGGAAATCAACACCACCGATGAGATAACGGTGATCAGTAATGAGAACCTGCCCTTTTACAACCGCGTCATGCTACCGCATTATGTAAGTGGCGACCAACAATGGGAGGAACTCGTCAAAATGCGGGATGAGGAAGAAAAGAATGTCTACAACATTAACCATATCAGAGGCGTTACCGTGACCCGTATCGATCGTGCGCATAAATACGTGGAAGATTCAAGAGGAATAAAAACACCTTATGACACCTTGATCCTCGGCACCGGCAGTCGGTCGGCGATGCCCAAAGATATTCCATCGTTACCGGGGATATTCAGCATCAGACATCGTTCGGATGCCGATAATCTTCGTAAATTCCTCCGTAAGGACGCTTCTGTCGTCATTATCGGAGGCGGATTACTGGGCTTGGAGATGGCGGCGAGTTTGCGGGAAATGGACGTACAGGTAACGGTTGTACAGCGTGTTTCGCGCTTTTTGAACCGGCAATTGGATGTACTCGGCAGCCAATTGCTCCACGAAGAAATGATCGACCAAGGCTGTGATGTCTTTTACAACGATGAGGTACAACTCTATTACGGCAGAAACAAGGTCAATAAGGTGGAATTAAAGAGTGGCAGACAGATCAAATGCGATGCCGTTATCGTTGCTATCGGTACGACGCCCAATATGGAGCTGGCAAAAGCCGCCGGATTACATTGTCAGCGTGGGGTGGTGGTAAACAATAGATTACAAACAAGTGATCCAGCTATCTACGCCATCGGCGAAATTGCAGAATTTGAAGGGATCATGTACGGCTTTTCGGCTGCTGCCGAACAGCAAAGTGCTGTGGTGGCCCGTTATCATAACGGTGACATCGGCAGTATTTATCAGGGTTCTGTCTTTATGAACATCATCAAAATACAGGGCTTCGATCTCTGTAGTATTGGTATTGTCGATTGTCCGAACGAGGAGTATGAAGAAATTGTATTTATTGACAAGGCAAAGCGCTATTATAAAAAATGTATTATTTACCAGGATCGCTTAGTAGGCGCTGTACTTATTGGTGATAAGAATGAATTCCTAGAATTTAAAGACTTGATCACCAATAAGACAGAACTTAGTGAAAAACGTCTGCAGCTATTACGTAGCGGTAGCGCAAAAGAACCGGTTATTGGCAAGTTGATTTGCAGTTGCAGCCAGGTAGGTGAAGGGAATTTACACAAGCTCATCCAATCCGGATGCACAGCGTTGAAAGCATTATGCGAAACCAGTGGTGCCGGAACAGGCTGCGGCTCTTGCCGTCCACAGGTGATGGCAATTTTGGATAGTTTTTTAGCCGAAAAAGAAGAAATGGAGGTCACGAATGGCTAAGCAGACACAACCGGAATGGCAACACGTAAAAATCAATCTGCCCGGAGGCTATGTATCGGTGGGTGATTTTAAGGCCATACTGGAAGCGGCGCATGCGGCAGATGTAAAAACCGTTAAAATCGGCGCACGCCAACAATTGCTTTTCTCTGCCTCCCCGGCGCAAATGGAAGATATCGAATATCAGCTCTTCAATCAAGAACTGCTGTATGAAGTGAATGAAAACCATTATCCAAATATGGTTAGTTCTTATGTGGCCGACGGGCTTTACAATCAGCCACATTGGTTGAGAGAAGGAATTTATAAGGATATTTTAGCCTCCTTTGAGCATACTCCAAAACTAAAGATCAACATCGTCGATGCGAATCAGTCGTTTGTACCTTATTATACCGGCAACCTGAATTTTGTATCCTCAGGCGTAGGCAATTATTGGTATGTATATATCCGATGGCCCAAAACAAATCAAGTAAGAAGCTGGTCATCACTCATTTACTCCATGGATATTGCCGCCATTAGTAAGGAACTGGAAAGCGCCATAATGGATAACAAAGATATAGCAGAAGACGACATTGCTACGCTATGTGCGGATCTGGAATTAAAAATTAAAACGTCGGGTGCGTTTCATTGTCAACAAATCCAAGAACCGTTAACGGAATCGGATTTCCGTCTTCCCTATTATGAAGGCTTTAACCAATATGACGATAAATATTGGCTAGGCATTTACCGACCAGACGAGTGTTACACCGTTTCCTTTTTGCTGGACGTTTGCAACGTCTGCCAGACGTCTCGGGTGGGCCAGATCTATACGACGCCCTGGCGGTCACTCATTATTAAAGACATCCGACAGCAAGATCGCAAAGGATGGGATATCATTCTCGACAAACATCGTATTAATTTGCGCCACGCTTCCAACGAACTAAACTGGCAAATCGAAGATTGGTGTGAACCGGCGTTGAAATTGAAGCGTTTCATCGTCCGATATTTCGATCGTTGGAATATTCGAACTTATCGGCTATGCTTTGGCATCAAGATTGGATCAAACAGCGGCATTTGGGGTTCGATTATCATCAAACAGATCAACGATGGGAACCGTGAACCCTACTTCGATGTTTTCCACACGCAAGATTTCAAGGCCAACTCCTATAACCTCATTCTCTATAAACAACGTGTCACCGAGAAATCGTTACCCGCAACCCTAAAAACACTTTGTGATTGCTTTTACGATGCTACATTACAAAACAGCCATCCGGTGTCTGAACATCATCCCTCCGATTTACCGGAGTTTTCGCATAGCGCCCCGCAGCAACCCTTATTCCGCTGTCCACATTGCCTCAGTATTTACGATCCCGCTTATGGGGATGTATTAGCGGCTATAGAACCAGGCATTGCCTTCGGCGATCTACCTACAGATTATACCTGTGGTCTATGCGGCTCTCCCAAGAAAGAATTTACAGCATTTGATCAAATCAACACCACACCTTTAAAGCACTGACATGGAACTCTATTATATCGCATTCGTCCTATTTGTTGTTGGCTTCTTGTATGCCTCCGTTGGACACGGAGGTGCCAGCGGTTACATTGCTGTCTTTTCTATTTTTTCCATTCCGGTAGCGCAATACAAGCCGCTTATTCTCATGCTTAATATGCTTGTTGCCGGTACAGGGTTCTTCCAATTTCGCCGTGCCGGGCACTTCAGGTGGTCTACCTGTTGGCCATTTTTGATCACCTCCATTCCAACAGCATTTCTAGGTGCCCGGTATGCGCTTGAAGGGAAAGTCTATTTTGTGCTACTCGGTCTTGCCCTCATATTGCCTACCATCCGGCTACTCGGTATAACCCCCAAGGAGCACCAGAAGCGTAAAACGGTAAATATACCATTGGCATTACTCATAGGCGCCATTGTCGGCGTTTTGTCGGGTATGCTCAATATCGGCGGCGGTATCTTTTTAAGCCCGTTGCTTATCTTATTGGGCTGGGCCAATGCCAAGGAGGCTGCAGCTACCTCCGCCATTTTTATAACGTTAAATTCTTTCAGTGGCTTGCTCGGCAACACCACACCGATATACATTGATCCATCATTTGCCCTATGGTTCTGTGCGGCAGCTGCCGGAGGATTTACGGGCGCCTATTTCGGGAGTGCGCGTTTTCCTATGGCAACGGTACGCACCTTGCTGAGTGTAGTGCTCCTGATCGCTTGTTGTAAACTATTATTTTTCATGTAATGCGAACATTGACAGACCCTATCGGAAGATCATTCAACGTCCTACGCGTAAGCCTATTAGATAGATGCAACTTTGCGTGCACCTATTGTGTATGTGAAGATGAACTGAACACAACAACACCGAAATCTGCGGTATTGTCCAGCGATGAACTTATCGATCTCATAGGTCGTTTGCACCATCTGCTGCATCTACAGACCATACGTTTAACAGGGGGTGAGCCACTGCTATATCCCGACCTTACCAAGTTAACAAAGGGCATTCGACAATTGGGCATCCAAGATATCCGCATGACGACAAACGGCTTTTTGCTCGCGAAAAAAGTAGTTGCTCTCCAACAAGCTGGTCTTCGGTCCATCAATGTCTCGCTGGATGCATTATCCGAAAGTTCCTTCTATAAGGTAACAAAACGGACGGGGCTACAGCAGGTCGTCGAAGGCATAATAGCCGCCCAGGAAATAGGATTGGAGGTAAAAATTAACACCGTGATTATGGCCGGTGAAAACGATCAGGAGATTTTGCCTTTACTGGATTTTGCGTTCCGACATCGCATTAAAATACGCTTCTTGGAATTGATGGGCATGGGTCACCTATTTGGCGATACCGACAGTAAGTTCTTCTCCCGGCAAGCCATACTGGACAGAATAAGTAGCGTCTATGAAATCCACGAGCAGGTAAAGAAATGCGGAGACACCGCTACATATTGGTGTACGTCCTGCGGGCATAGCTTCGGAATCATTGCCAATGAGAGCCAGCCTTTTTGTGCAGACTGCAACCGCCTGCGACTAGACTGCCAGGGGAATATTTATGGCTGTTTAAGTAGCAACACGCCTATACCGCTTCGGGAGGTTAATAGTCAGCAAGGATTGGAGGCGGGCTTACACGCCGCATTAGGGCAAAAACAAATGCGGTTTTCCGGAAGTGAAATGAGTATGTTAACAATTGGAGGATAAATATGATTACTTTGGAATTTTTTGCGGGATTGAAGGATTACTTCCCGCCCGTTATGGAGGTCCGAGAGACTCCAGAAGACATCAATTCTTTACGACGCTACCTGATTGATCAGCAATCGTTTGCCAAAACATTACTAGAGCAATGTCGGTTTGCGGTAGATGATACGTTTGTCCATGAGGATTACCCGCTTCGTCAGGGCGATCTTGTCTTAGTCATTCCACCCAGTAGCGGAGGTTAACGATGATACATCTAAGCACGGAAAAAATCGATGTAATGGCACTTTGGGAGCAGGCGCATCATCCAGCAGCAGGAGGCGTTGTATTGTTTAGTGGTGAAGTGCGGAATAACCACCAGGGAAAAGAAGTTTCGCATCTTTCATACGAGGCCGCCGAGCAGATGGCCAACAAAATGATTGCCGCATTACTGGATGAAGCAAAACAACGCTGGGAGCTACAGGTTGCCATCGCCGTCCATCGGTTAGGCAAGGTTTCAGTCATGGAAACAGCAGTGGTGGTCATTACAGCGGCTGCCCATCGCGCGGAAGCCTATGCAGCCAATCAATATATCATCGATCGCATCAAACATCATGTACCCCTATGGAAATGTGAGCATTTCGTGGATGGTGAGCGTGCCTGGGGAGGACATTGCTCCTGCAAGCAGAAGTCAACGGGCAATATAGAACCATAATATTTACCTATGAACAACACCGCAAATATCTTGTTAGGGCTGGTCCTATGCGGCGGTAAAAGCAGCCGTATGGGAACCGACAAAGGACAATTACGCAAGGATGGTCGTCCTTGGTCCATACATATGGCCGATAGGTTGGAAAGTCTGGGGCTGAAAACATATCTTTCCATTAATCCGCTCCAACAAGAAGCCTACGGTCAGATTTTTCCTTCCGAAAGCTTGGTCATCGATCAAGTCGACGTAGAGGGCCCTTTGGCAGGTTTGTTAAGCACCCATCAGTTATTTCCCGAAGCAGACATCCTTGTGCTGCCTTGCGATATGATTGATGTAGAAACGCCATTATTACAGCGGCTAATGGACATTCGTCGGCAGATCGTGCAAGCAGATGTATATCTGTTTGAAAAAGAGGAACAGGTCGAACCCCTGTGTGCCATTTATACTGCTTCCGGGCTACAGAAATTATCTATTGAATATAAAAATGCCCGCCTAACAAACTTTTCGGTAAGACGTGCGATAAAAAACCTTTGTGCGGTAAAACTCCCCGCAGCCGGAAACAGGAAAGATTTCCGGAACTACAATACGCCAGCACATGTTCGCAAATGGCAAAAGACCGATTTTTTTGACCCAACACTTTTTTAATCGAATACATTGAAATTATGAAAAAAACACTTTCCGTCCTGTTACTCTGTCTACCATATGTCCTCCCGGCACAGACAGCAAACCAACCTGAAAAATCTGTCCGTTCTTTCGAGCTTGGCGAAGTGGTGGTGACGGCGGCTAATCCCACCGATAGCTTATCCGCTGTCTATGCGAATGATATGGCGAACTACAACCGCACGACCGTAGGTGAAGCATTGCATATGCTTCCGGGTATTCATTTAGCAAATATCGGTGCAAGAAATGAGTCTGTCGTATATCTAAGGGGTTTCAATTTACGGCAGACCCCCGTATTCATTGATGGCGTTCCGGTTTATGTACCCTATGATGGCTATGTTGATATGGGACGTTTTACAACATTCGATCTGGCGAAGATTCAAATCTCCAAAGGCTTTGCCTCCATATTGTATGGCGCAAACACCATGGGAGGCGCCATTAACCTTGTTTCACGCGTGCCGTCCAACAAGTTGGAATTAAACGCAAGAACGGGAATATACAGCGGAGAGGGGTACCGTTGGAATATAAATGCCGGGGGTGCTCAAGGTAAGTTTTACTATCAGCTCGGGCTTTCACAACTTCGACAAGAAACTTTTCCGCTATCAAAAGATTTCACGCCTGTGAAGTACCAAATGGACTACAACCGAAATAATGCACAGCGCAATGATGTCAAAGCCAGTGCTAAAATCGGATATACACCAACCGAAAATCAGGAATATGCATTAGGTTATGTTCTACAAAAAGGACAAAAAGGTAATCCTCCCTATCTAGGTGAGAGTCCACGATTTTGGGATTGGCCCGCATGGAACAAAGAAAGCCTGTACTTTATCGGTAACACCGGATTGGGCGAGTTCAGCAGCTTGAAAACCCGTTTGTATTTTGATCAGTTTACAAACGAACTATTTGCCTATGATGATGACACGTATACTACGCAGGATAGAAATTCTTCCTTCCAGAGCTTTTACGATGATTATACGCTAGGCAGTACAGTTCAGTACGAATTTCGCCGCTGGAAAAACCATAATTTGCAAGCTGGCGTACAGTACAAGCGTGACGTACATAGAGAACATGATTTAGGCGATCCGGTGCAGCGCATGATCGACAATACACTTTCGATCGGCGTAGAAGACACCTACCGTATCTCGCCTTCCCTATCGTTCATCCCCGGTATAAGTTGGAATTACCGTAATGCCGATATGGCAGAAAAATACAATGCAGATACCGATATCATTGAACGCTTAGAAATAGGCTCCAATGCCGCCGTAAACGCACAACTCGGACTATTCTGGACAGTTAACAGCCAGCATCAGGTACAGGCTACCCTAGCCCGAAAAACGAGGTTCGCCACCATGAAAGACCGCTTTTCTTTCCGTATGGGACGAGCTATTCCGAACCCTTCTCTGCACGCGGAATCTGCCATTCACTATGACCTCACTTACACCGGTAAGATAGGACGCTTACTTGGTATACACTATAGTATGTTCCGTAGCGATATTGACGATGTCATCCAACAAGTAATACTTGTCGATCAAGACAAAACACAACTGCAAAATCGTGGACGCGCCCGATTTCAAGGAGTGGAATTGGGACTAGACGCTAGCCTGCTGGAATCACTGAAGTTAACGACAAGCTATACTTATATCCATCGCAAGAACCTGACCGATCCAGATCTATACTTTACGGATGTCCCTAACCACAAATGGGCAGGGCGATTAGGTTGGCAATTGCCCCGGAACATAGCAGCCCTGTATGTAGACGCTGAATACAACAGTTTCCGTTACGGGAGTGAGACCGGCTTGAAACTAGACGGCTTTTTCTTGGCTAACACGGCGGCGGCGATACCTATCTACCGCAATTTGGTGCTAGAAGCGGGCGTTCGGAATATCTTCGATCGTAATTATGTACTGGCGGAAGGATTTCCGGAGGTAGGTCGAAACTATTTTCTGAATTTAAGTTATTCTTTCCAGAAAAAGTAAATATGAAACGACCTATTTTACAATTTGTCGGAACGAAATCCCTCGTTTTTATGCTTCTCCTAGGCGGAACGGTGGCTATTTCGTTTCGGCAACAGGTCGATTCTCCAAAACGCTATCCCTTCGTATATCCTGCAAGTTTCGGAAACAATTATATGGTGCCATCATCGAATGTCACCACGGAGGAAGGCGTACAACTTGGTCGGATGTTGTTCTACGAAACACGGCTCTCCGCCAATAACACGATTTCCTGTGCAAATTGTCACAAACAGGAATACGCCTTTGCCGACAACCGCAGACAGAGTGTGGGGCACGATGGCAGTTTGACAACCCGCAATGCGATGGCACTTGTAAATTTACTGTGGGTCAAACAGTTCTTCTGGGATGGTAGGGTAAAAGGACTGGAAGAGCAAGCCGTGTTTCCATTGACTGATCCCCATGAAATGGGACAAGCGCTGGAAGAAAGTGTCGAAAAGCTGCAACAGACTGCGGAATATCCAACGCTTTTCAAAGCAGCATTCGGTACCGACGTAACAGCTAAAGGCATTGTGCGGACTTTGGCACAATTTGAGCGTACGTTGATATCTGCTTCGTCAAGGTATGATCGCTTCCTGAATGGCGAATACCTTCCCGATTCTTCGGAAAAACGGGGAATGGATCTCTTTACAACAGCAAACTGTGCCCACTGTCATGGTGGCCCAAAGATGTACAAAGAGCTGTTCCACAATAACGGATTCGATATTTCGCGCATAGATCCTGGAAGATCAGCATTTACCGGGCGCCAAGAAGATAAAGGTCGGTTTCGGGTAGCAACGCTGCGTAACATCGCGCTAACTTCCCCGTATATGCATGACGGTCGGTTCGCAACACTTCGAGAGGTTCTAGATCATTATAGTGACCATATCCAACCAAGCGAAACATTAAGCCCTTTTCTTACGGATCATGATGGAAACAGTCGGTTACTACGTCTAACCTCACAAGAAAAAACCGACATCATCGCATTTCTGCAGCTATTGACGGACAGCACTTTTATAACGAATCCACTATTTTCAAATCCTTTTAACGTTAACTAATTTTGATATGAAAGCAAAACGATTATACCTTACATTTTTTATTCTCAGTATATTGATGATCGGCGAGATTCGGGCACAAGTATTACTGGATATTGATGGCGATGTTGCACAAAAAGTCGCATTGACAATGGCTGAGTTAAACCACCTACCTATGCAACAATATGTCGTCACGGGCGAGCATCATGATACGATAACCTATGATGTGATCCAGCTAACACATGTCTTGGCACTAGCAGGGGTACCCACCAAGGATCAGTTAAAAGGAGAGGAGCTACAGAAGATTGTTGTCGTGACAGCCGGCGATGGTTACAAGGTTGTATTCTCCTTGCCAGAACTTGATCCGAAAACGGAAGGAGGCGCTGTTTTGCTCGCTATTGGACAGGCTGGGAAACCGTTGAATAAGCAGGTAGGTCCTTTGCAGATCATCGCTCCAAACGACAGATTACATTCGCGCTGGGTACGAGAAGCTAGACACATAGACATACTTTACAGTACACATTGAAAGTCAAACCATTACAAATTACTATAATATAATAGTTTTTCTCTATTTTTTATTTTTATACGCTTATTGGCCCGTTCCACAATATCTTCTGCTTCCAGTTCAACCATCATGCGGTACACACTCTCGTAAGTTGAGCCCACATAAGCTGCCAAATCTGTCTTAGACAACATCAATCGAATGTATCCCTCGTTATCCGTACCCATTTTTTCCTCCAACTGAAAAAAACTCCATGCAAGCCTTCCCTTAACCGACAAATGAACCTGATTAGTCGCTTTTTGTTCGGAAACCTGTAGTTCATCCGCATAAAACATCAGCATGGCGTACGTTAGTGCCGGATTCGTTCTCAATAATTTTTTAAAAAAATCGAAGGGAACAAAACACAGTACACAATTTTCTAAACAAGTAGCCGATATCGGAAAAGTAGGTTTATCTCCCGGCATACCCCGATGCCCTATAATGTCTCCTTTGTTAGCAAATCGGACAATACTTTCTTTATCGCCATACCGTTTATGTACTTTGACCAATCCTTCTTGCACAAAATATACACCATTAGCTTCCTCTCCCTCATCAATGATCTGCTGGCCCCTTTTCGCCCTGATAATCTGTCGCCGGATACCGATATTTTCCCACCAATCTTGCCCGGCATGGCGGCACATAAAGCAAGAATGATCGCATTTATTCAACTTTTTGCTCATCTATTTAATTTAAGAAATTACGCTCCATTTACAATATTAATCTTTTATGAGCGCTAAACGAATAAATGCTATTAAGAAAATACCACCCTTTGGCACCTTTTTTGAGTTCTTTGTAAAAAAGAATCAGATGAAGTTTATTATCAGCTTATTACTTACAGGTGCCGTCGTTGCTATCGCAGCGTATATCGTGCCGGGAGCACAGGTAGCCGGCTTTGGCTGGGCTATTTTAACAGGTTTGGTTATCGGATTAGTAAATGCCATTATAGGGGGCATTTTACGTTTATTCACTTTTCCGTTAAACTGGCTGACCTTTGGATTAGTTTCTTTTATCATTACGGTTTTAATGATATTATTGAGCGATAAACTTATGGGAAACAAGTTCGATGTAGATGGCTTCTGGACAGCGACTTTATTTGCTATTGTCGTGGCTATTATTGAAATGATTATTGGCAGTTTAAGCAAAGATAAGCGATAGCTTATTTATCTTCCACCAGAATAGCTTTGTAACCCGGGAATTTTTTAACTAATTTTCTTCCCTCCTTTTTACCCAAAACCATAATGGATGTGCTTAGAAAATTGGCAAACTCGGCTGACGGACCGGATACGGTAACACTCGTCAACCCGACCGAGGGCCAACCTGTCTTGGGGTTTATAATATGTGAATAGCGTTTGCCACCTATTTCTGCAAACTTTTCATTACTTCCGGATGTGGCCACAGCACCATCTCGTAATTTCAAGACCTTTATCATTTTATGTGGTTTAAAAGGGTTGCTTACCCCTATTCTCCAAGGCTGCTTGTCGGGTTGCGTTCCCCAAGCCGAAAGATCACCCGAAGCATTGACTATACCACCTACAACACCCAAAGATTCTAGTAATTCTCTGCCTTTGTCTGCTGCATAGCCTTTTCCAATAGAACCAAAACCAATTTTCATTCCTTTTTTTTCTAGAAAAATGGTCGAATTTATACTATCTAAAATAATATGCTGGTAGCCCACGTGTTGGACAGAGTTTCGGATAACATCCTTGGGTGGCAATTGCTCCATACTTCCGTCAAAAAGCCAAACTTTATCCAAAGCAGCGATACTTACATCAAAAGCGCCCTCCGTAAGTACAGAATAATGAATGGCACGTTTCATCAATTCAAAAACTTCCCGGTTAACCTTCACTGGTCGGATACCTGCATTTTGGTTTACCTGTGAGATTTGCGTATGTGGTCTCCACTCGGAGATAAGGTTTTCGATGCGTTCTATTTCATTTGTTACGAGCTGGAAGTAGTGCTGTGCTTGGGCAGCATCATTTTCTACTAAAACAAACCCAAAAACGGAGCCCATTTGCGTAGTTTGTTCCTTAAAAATCTGTTGGGAAAAGCCAATCGACACCTCCAACATGATCAAAAAAAAGACTACTATTGCCTTTTTCATTAATAACAATCCGTTAAAATCTGTCCATTGTAGTTGGCCAAATCTTTGGTTGGACATATCTCGCACAATATCTTCTCTACGTCCTTTTGCATCGCCAACGAACCACAGATCATAATCACACCTTTATTTTCTAATAAGTCGGAAAAAAATCTAGCTTCGTCTCGAATCAAATCCATTACATATTGCCGGCTTTCTTCTCTCGAAAATGCCATATGGAAATCTGTTAACTTTCCCGAACGCATAGCCTCTTCGCCAAATTGACGGTATTGCTTGGACAGTACATTATTGTATCGAAATCCTGCGTAAAGCCGGATAGGAATCTTTTTGTTGTTCTCCTCGATCATACCGAGAAAAGGAGCAATACCTGTGCCGTTTGCGATCATAGCTATACCAGAGGCTTTCCTAGGAAAATGAAAACCTTTATTGATAACCACCCGACCAGAAATGTATTCGCCTTTATTTAAATGATACAGAAATTCAGATCCCAACCCGCTAGGATATAACTTGACCATCAGTTGGATATTCCCATCCTTCTTGCCGATAGAATACAACCGCTCTCGCCCATCGTCTGTAGGATAAATAGCCAACAAATCGCCTGATCTGAAATGTTGCCGACCTTGTGGTTGAAGCACTATCTTAAAAGTAGAATTATCCTCGGTAACTTCCGTTCTCTCCAATACATGGAATTTCTTCAATCCGGTTATTTTGGTGGTATATTGGGCTGGAGTGACACTTAATTCACAGGACATTTTTCTGTTCCAAGCCTTCACCCACTCGACAAATTCTTCTACCGAGCGATCATTAACGGTATGCAAGTTGAGCAATGGTGTTGCCCAACTTTGTCTGGCAAATAGGTCATCAACTTGTCTTGCGTAAGCGCAAAAATCAGGGTATGACTTTGATCCGAACCCGATAACAGAATATTGTACGGTTTGATTTTGCGGAAACTTTGTCAGCAATTTATCAAAATTGATCGCATTCGCGGGTGCTGTCCCCAAGCCATAAGTGGAACTGAAAACCAGAACATGCGTTGCACTGGGAAAATGCGTAAACCGACTCATCTCCGTCAGAAAAGATTTATGTCCCTGTGCCAGCAATTGTTGATGAATTTTGTTGGCAAAAAACAGTGTACTGCCATTTTCTGTTCCGACCAAAATCACATATTCTGCTGTAGATGCATGGAACTTATTTTTCACTTTTGTTCCTTTTCTCCGAAAAGTAATCGCGAAACCAGTATAAATGAAAAACAGGATATTTAACGATGCAAAACCCAAAATAACTGCCCAAATAGCATTTGTCCGTCCAGTATGCAAATCGAAACTCAGCTTTTCCAACAGCAAACTATAGGGATAGCGGGTTTCTTCTACGATTTCTCCTGTAATCTGATGGACATAGAGTTCCCGATCCTTTAGTTTCAATACATAAAATTCGTCCGGATCGTCGGGCATAAACGGAAATTCTATCTTCTCTACATCAGCTAGTAATGTCTGTTGAAAGACGGGAAAATCGACCAAAGCTTTCTGCTCCACATCTTCTGTCGACAAATGGTCGATCGTTCGGTTTTCACCTCCTGCCAAGCCGACTCTAACCATAAAAAGATGCGTACCCGTAAGGGCAAGCATCAGCACGGGAATCAGAAAAACTCGTCCACTAACGACATGAAAGTACTGAGAAAAGAAATCTTTATTGATTTTAGCAAAGAAATTTCGTAACCCCTGTTGGCGTTTGGCAATCAATACAATCCCCGAAATAGTAATCAAAAGGAGTAGAAAAGAAACAACACCAACGATAATACGCCCTGGTTCTTTTAAAAAAAGAGAACGGTGTAGCGCGATATTCCATTGTATAAAATCGCTTTGTGGTTTTATTTCTCCTAGGAGAGCTCCGGTTCTTGGATCGACATAGCCCTTCATTGCATTACCTTCTCCATCAAAAGCTTCAATAGTCGTAAATTGATTATGATCTACCGTCAGTTCCGTTATTTCGGAATAAACCTCGCACAGTGCTGGAATGCTCTGTGCAAGATTTATTTTATCAAAATCAGGAACTTTATACCCTTGTGTCTTTTCGCCGACTGCCCCGATTGCCAAAATCACTCCCGTCACCGAAAGTATCAACAGAAATAGCGAAGAAATGATGGCTAAAGCCAAATGGGCATATCTCCAAATGGATAAGGTCATTATTGAACCTTGCTTAATTTTACGAAACGGATATAGCCCATACCTTCCGTACGTTCTACCAATCCTTGGGGTGTTACGGCAAGCTCTACATCTTTTACGTGGTATTTTTGCTCTTCTACCGCCGACTCAAAGCGCAATTTATATCCTTTATTCAATTTTGAATCATCTATTTCGATGGTACGCACAGCACGGTCGCCACCACCCACCGAAGCACCGGTTACCGCACTAATTTTCTCTTTGGTCTTCGTTTGAAATTTATACCATTCTTTTAATGTATTGAACCATTGCTTGTCTGGTCCAAGTACGGAAAGTGTCTTTTCGTATTCACCTTTGGGATTGATCAAAGAAATAATGACATAGGCTTTTTCTCCTTGGTAACTAACCATTTGGATCATGCATTTGTATTTGCTACTCTGCGCGAAGGAGTTTGTCACCAGAAAGCAAAGCATTAATCCTATTAGTATTTTGTGTATTGTTTTCATCTGTTTATTTTCTTTACTGTAATCTCAAAGACATTCCCTCTACTTCAAGAAATCAATAGCAATGTTATTACTTTTCAAAAAGTCATTTTCTTGTGCCAGATCAAAAGCGGTCTCGTCGAATTCAGTTGTCAGGTCTTTTTTCGCACCCAAAGCAACCAATTCTTTTAGGATTTGGTCATCCTTCGCAATTAATGCTGCTTTATGTAGCGCTGTCGTACCTTCACTATCCTGCGCGTTGATATCTGCGCCCAATTCAGCCGCCTTTTTTACAAGGTTAGTATTTTCTTTGGCAACGGCCAAATGGAAAAGAGAGCTTCCATCTCCTTGTGGAGCTGTTACGTCAAGACCATTGCTTTTTAAAACGAGTAATTTTTCAGCAAAATCATCTGTCTGCGGTTGAGCTGGAGCTCCTCCCATAGGTCCGCCCGGTCTGCCGTCTCTAAATGAATTGAACCAATAATAAGCCAGATTATGACCGTCCTTATCGGTTACATTGATATCTGCTCCGCTTTTCAACAATAAATCTACAGTTTCTGCCGAACCCATCTCAATCGCTTTTGTCAATGCCGATTCACCTTTTATGTTAACGACATTGATGTCTGTAGTTTTTGCAATCAATGTTGTTAATAACGCCGCATCTCTACCTCCGGCAGCATTGATCAGTACCGTATTACCCTCGTGATCTTTTTTATTGACATCAACACCTTTTGCCAGGAAATAGTCGATAACTTCAACATTTGGTCGGCGCACCAATGTATGCAAGATCGTAGCACCATCTTTCGGATTAATGGCTTTCGGGTCTAACTTCAGTTCTTCAACGAGGTATTGATAGGTCTCGATGCCATTTTGAGACATCCTGGAACCCTGCGTTGCAAAGAAAAGGGCCCGGTTTGTTGGCTGTATTCCTTTAGCGATTAATTTTTGCATCAACGCCTTGTTTCCTAATTTTGCCGCATAATCAACCGCCGTACTTCCATATTCATCCGTATCGCTGTAGGATAAGCCTTTAGATACAAAATAGTCTGACTTGGAAAGATCATTATCTGTGGAAACACCGAGTAATAACAATGTCGCACCATCTTCAAATTTCTGCTGTGGATCTACGCCAGCTTCGAAAAGTGCATCCAAAACAGCGAAGTTATCTGATGCGCTCACAGCAGCATTTTCAATAACGGAACGGCCGTGGCTGTCATTCAGATGTATGTCCGAACCTTTTTCGATCAGGTAAGCAACTAAATCTGCGTTTCCTCTTCCGGCCGCCCAATGTAAGTAGGAAGCACTATGGTGCGTCTTTTTGGTTACACCATTACCTTCTTGTTCCACCATAAACTTGATGGTTTCCAAAGGCGCACCATTAAGGATGGCTCTTGCTGTTGGATCCCAAGAAGCAGCATTGGGCTGCGAAGGACTATGACCTTTCGCGATTTCTGCTTTTACCTGCTCTATCGTTGGTTTGCTTTTCCAAAAATCAGCATCCATTAAGGTATTGGTTTCACGTTGCTGTGCCGTAGCATATACCGATGCAAGTAAAAGTGATGCTAGCAATATTTTTTTCATTGTACGGATTTTTTTTCTGAATGAACAGAAATTAATGAATCTATTTTACGTCAAAATCAGGTAAGATATTTGCTACCTCACCTGATTTGACATTTTTAAGTATTTTTTAGCAATCTTTATCTCCTAGATTTTGACTACAAAAAATGTTAACTTTCAATACTGGTTTTACCAATTGTCAAACCAAATCAAACTTGAGTATGCATACCAATCAGTGAGTAGCTCTCCAGTACTCACACGTTTCATTCTCACCTTCAATCTGACAGTAGTATCTCCGGCATATGGCCCTCCGACGATAATTATTTGATGAGGCCCTTCTCCATCAAGCACCGAATAATCAGTCGCCGGTTCCACTTCCCCTGGCACCACTGACCAATCAAATGTTACATCAGAAGGGGGAACAGAAGAATCATGTTGATAATTGACAGTAAAGGTATATCCGTTTCTAGATAAGCCAGTGATAACATTGGGACCATTAGAAGCCAAAGAAATATCAAAATCCATTGTTCGAGCCGAATTATTATCATCAACCCAAAGCCTAACATAATATGTATTACCAACTATCAGATTGCTTACCGTTGTCATTTCATTTGATGAACAATGCATCAAATTTAACGAAGAATTATACACAACCGTTTTAGCAGATCGGGTTCCGTATTCTACTCCATACATTTTTACATTTGTTAAGTTTATTGTATGAGTTGTCGACGATGCGGTAAATTTATACCATACATCAGCTGTCAAACCGTAATTGGTACATGACGGCGCCGATTGAGACGATTGAGTCGCATCTCTAGTTGTACCCGCTATTTTTGTCGGTCCCGCGTTTAAAGTAATAGCTGTAGTATATTCGTCGTTAGCAACGCCTACCAGAACGGTTTCATATGAAGAAGCGCTATATTTATAGCTTTGCCATTCACCACCTAACTTCTCTCTATACTTGAGTTTTATAGTACCCGTTTTCCCTGTGGAACTGTTAAAGGTGAGGATAAAATATATATCCTTCGAAACAATTGCCCACGAAGGAACAAAATCATTATTTGAGATTGCAGTAGTTGGAGTTAAAGCTATTTCGCCTCCCGCTGTTTGAAGAACGAGAAGGAACTCAGCCGTTAATGGAACATCAACTTTATCACTCCATCTTTCTACTATAGCAAATGAATTTCCAATAGCTTCAGTATCTGCATTGATATCCAACATTAATTTTCCATCCTTAAGTTTATTAAGTGGAATGGAAAAATCAACTTTATTAATTATAGTGTTAGAATTTTGAGCATTGGAAGTTAGAGTAATTATACTCATTATCATTATGCTTACAACTCTTAATAGTATTTTCATATTAATTTTTGCTTAATAATTCGAACTGGATGTACTTACTTGGAACGAGTTCTATAGCGTGCCCCTTTATTAGAAAAACTTCCTTCACTGGGTCATAGTCTAATCTATCGATTTGCTCACCTGTCGATTTGCTCATCAATTCAAACAAGGTCTCCTTGGGATATTCTTTGTTTTGATATGTAATTGTCTCAACAGATATTTGATCATTATCATCCGTTAATGTTTCTTTTTTCTCACAGGAAACAAAGCAGAGTCCTGCAAAAATTAGGGCTAATACAATATTTTTCATATTCTCATTTATCAGCCAACCTCTAAAGAGGTTGGCTTTATTTTTTTAAGTAAAAGTATTATTATCCGAAGAACTAATATGCTCCGATAAAACGGTGTCCTGTACCATTTGCCAACTTGGCTCCTTTAGTAAGTTCTCCCGTTTTCCAGTTGTAAACGAATACATTACCTGCCTCACTTACCGGAGTTAACGGAACATACACATAATCTCCTTCTGCCGCTATACTTTGATGCTGGTCAAAATTCAATCTTGTTTCGTATTCAGTCGGAATTTTAGTTGCAGTTCCAGCAATTAAGTCTATTAACGCCAAGTAACCACCTGTTTTATCGATATCATATAGGACGAAACCTTTATTATCGCCCAGATACTTCCAAGCCTTAATACCAGCAATACCCTGCACTCCTAAAGCTTTAGACAAATCGAACAAATAGCTATTATCATAGTCATTCGTGTTCTTATCTATACGAAGGATGTGCGGATAGCCCGTTGTATTTACTCCCGTTGCTTGATAAACGTGACCATCGTCACCAATATACTGAATCATAGTACGATATCCGTTATTACCGTATGTACTTTTTGAAGACCAGATTAACTTGGGATTTTTTAATGTAGGATAATCAAGCACAATCGTAACCGTTCCAGCAATATTAGCTGCATCATTCGGCCAAGTAACAATTTCTGTGGTAGATCCTCTTGGTGTTGTAAGAGTAGGAGTACCGCTAGGATTTACTTTAGATATATTACATCCGATATACACCTTATCTTTTGCTTGATTTATAATAGGAACATCGATACGTCCAATTGAGTATCCTTGCGCCAATTGATCGGCCGTAAATGGAACATCAAACTGAATTGTGTTCATAATACTTGGGTTGTCAAGGTTAAGTGATGCAACCGTAGCCGTAGATTTTATCGATTTAAAAGTTGCACTTGGATAGACTCCAGTATACGCTGCTGTATCTGCGGAGATTGTCACACCGATACCGACGCCTTCTGCAGACTTAACCCAGCGAGGTGAAGTTCCCAAAATAATTGCGGCATTCACTTCATTACCGTCCTTAACATATTTTCCCTCGCCATCTACTCTGAACTTCTGGAAAATACCACCATCCGTACCCGTATACTGAATGTCGTACAGGAATTTACCGTCTGCAGATGTTTGTATCCTCGATGTCCTTGGAGATTCAAACTTAAATCCTTTTCCTACTGGAAAAATATCCAATTCATATGAAGGGTCAATGGCTTGATCATGAGTAACAGCATAAGCCAATGTACCGCCATTGCCATCACCATCATTATCCTGCTTTAATGCTGCAGTAAGTGTGATCCAACGTGTACCATCTTCCCCCGGTGTTGGTGTAGGTTCCGGTTCGTCACCACTACTACTACAACTTCCTAATGCTAACGATGAGATAACTGCACCTAGAAATGCAGCTCTCCAAACGTAATTTTTTTTCATCTGTTATTTTTTAATTTGTTAATATTTGTTATTTAAAATCTACCTATTGTATAATTCATCTTAAAGTATATTCCTCTACCAGGCTTTTGAACACCAAAATTATCGTACAATGCTGCATTGAATATATTTTTCGCATCGAGACTTGCGACCAGTTTGCCTGAAGGAAAACGATAACTCCCACCAATATCGTGTGAAAGCTGAGCAGGAGTCAGACTTCCTTCAGATGGATACCAAGCTATATCATAAGCGCCGACATATCCTGCATTATAATAAACGTTCAGAATAGAGTTACGTTGAAATATGTTATTTAAGCGATACTGTAAATTGGCATTGATAGTGAAAAAAGGTTCGTTGGGGTTTTGCAAATTGTACCTATCATCTGGCCTACCTTCATTATCATATTTACGTTTGTAGAGTGCATTGAATTTTGAAAAATTCAACATAGCGTTCAACTTGTTATCAAAAACATAAAGTATTTCACCTTCGAAACCTCTTGATTGTATTTTTTCAAGATTTACAAATGCGGTAGCTCGTATATCCATATCGTTGTCGGTTACTATACTATCCACGGTTTGCCTCGTAATTTTATCGTAGCCATTACGCCAAAATCCGCTACCGTAAAAGGAGACCTTGTGTTTTCCAAAATCTACACTACCCCACCTAAAGCCAATATTATAATTGATATTTTTTTCGGGAGTTAGAGATAAATTAGGTAAAATATTGTTCTCCAAATTCCCATACATCTGCTCTTCGGTAGGCATTATGGAACTATTCTCGAAAGAGGTTATAATAAAAAAATCTTTTAACAAACTGTAAGATATCGTAGCACCATATCCAAAATTGTCATTAAATGTTTTCTTCGTCTCTGAGTGGAGCTCGTAAGAACCATCTTCATTATAGGTTGGTTTTGGATCCGTTTGCTTTGTATTATTTGCGGTATATTTGACTAATAAATTTGTTCGTAGTTTATTCTGAAGGGTTTGTGCCTCATAGTTTGCTGAAACGATATTTTTCGTCAACTGTGTCACGACTAAAAGATCTTTATTAACAGGTCGCAAAAGATTCGTATCGTCTCGATCAGTCCTTTCCAACTTATAATTTAGAGACACTCTATGCCCTCTAGCAATAGTATAGGATAGATTTGACCGTGCATTTAGTATTTCCCTATCAACCTGTGTAATACTAGGTTGTCCTTGTTGTGCAGCGCCAAATGGATACTTCATTACTATTGGAGGGTCTCCCGCCTCAATCATATAGTCAGTATGCAATATCACAGGGTTTCCGTCCCAATTGTACTGGGTAGTAACTGTATCTTGCACATATGTACTGCGACGGCTGCGTACAGCATTAATATTTAAAGCCAATCCATCTACAAAGAGGTTACGTTTGTTATAATTCAAGCTAAATACGTGAGCTTGATACTCAGTAAACCGTCCCACATATGGTTGTGCTGTCGTTGTCCCGTGCGGTATCTCGCTATAAGTATCCGAAATATTATAGCCTATAAAAAACTGATCAGCCCATTTTACGTCGGTAAATCCCGCCTCAAAACGACCCCCTATAGATTTATAAGTGTCATTAAACCTCTTCGCTCTAAAATTCCGGGTTAATATTCCATTTCTATCCGTATACTTTGCGAATTTCCCCCACATTTCATAGTCGTTATCCGTATACGTATAGAATCCGGACCCTCTAAATGAAAGACCTGTCTTTTTATCTCGTAACGTTAAGCTGATATCGGAGTTGAAAGTGTTAAATGAACCATAAGAAACAGCAACTGTCGCATTATTACGTGAAGCATCTTTCTTCAGCACCACATTGATAGCCCCTCCTACATAGTCTCCCGTCAAATGTGATGGCAAAACGCCTTTATACACTTCTATCCGCTCAATCATAGCTGGAGGTATATTGTTTAGATTGAAAGAAGAGCCATAGGTTGCAACCTCTATTCCATCTAAAAATATCCCGATAGCACTTCCTGACATTCCATTTAGGTTATATTCCACCTGCGAACCCACTCCACCATTTTGCCGCACCCGTACTCCAACAGCCCGATCCAACAGCTCATTTGTCGTCAAGTTGCGGAGAGATGCTTCTTTTGTTTCGATAACCGCCACCGCAAAACCACTCGTCTCCATATCTTTTTTCTCCGTCATTCGACTGACTTCTACACCTTCTATCGCGATATCACCGGTAGATGATACGGATATAGAAAAATCATGTGTGGGTTTATCTACTTTTAACCGAACAGTTTTCGGTTGAATCTCGATAGCCGTTACTTGTATTTCCTGATTGCCATAAGGCACACTGGGTAAGGAATAATATCCGTTCTTATCAGACATACTACTGATATCCATACCTTTCACTCGTATCGTGGCATGACTAACAGATTCTCCGGATTCTAGATGGACTCTTCCCTTTACTACACTTTGTTGTCCAAATGCAGCAATGGATAACGAGGTTAATAAGCAGATTAATGTATATGGTATGAATTCTCTTAACTTCATTTTAGAACTGGTCTAAATAATTCGCTGCAAATATAGATTTATTCTAAATAAGAAAATGACGTATTCGGAAAATAAACATTCAAATTCGGAAAATGAACACTTAATATGGGCTACGCGATAGGGATCGTGTGCTCGGACCGTGCGATTATCTTTTATCTGATGGTGGAGTTGCAAGGGCAACGAAGTGGCCTATTAAGGAGGTTCGTGGCTTCTATAGACTACCAGAAATCGAAATGCGTTTAGAGTCGACTTCGCGTATTCCAACTTTATCCAATTATTAAGCGCTAAAAGCTAATATTTTTAGTTTTTATTAGATTCTTTTTTATCTTTACAGCAGAATCCAATTGTAAGTGTTATGAAAAAGAACAAAAATTTTCTGGGTAAGTATGAAGATCGAGATGCAGCAGTTGTCACAGGAGTTTTTCAAGGATCGGACTGTTTATTATACCTCCCGCATGATCAACAAGCTCGTTCCGCGTGGCCACAAAGGCAATACATATGAGTTGCCGGAAGTTTACTTCATCGGTATACTGAACTTTGTTCTGGACCGGTCTGTATCCGGACAGTATTATTACGATGTAGCATTGTGCGATAAGGTTTACGGATCAGTATTTTACGAGAAGCTCGGTTACAAGATGCTGGTATTGCCGAATTTTAACAAGAAACAGGCTGATATCAAGAGCTATATAGATATGTGGCTGTATATATTCAGACACATGGAGGAACTGGATGAAATGCCGAAATTTTTGGATAATCGGGTATTTGGGCTTATATTTGATATCGGAAAGATAGCAAGTTTAACGGAATTGGAGATGAAATTATACGAGTCAAGTCTAAAGAACAAGCGGGATGCGGAAAGTGTCCGTCTTACCGCAATTAAGGAGGGACGTCAAGAAGGAATAGAGCAAGGACTGGAGCAAGGGATCAAGAAAGGTCGCCTGGAAGAACGCGCCAAAGCTGAGACGGAAAAACTCAAATATGCGTTGAATTTAAAGAAGAGGGGGCTTCCTGTACAAGATATAGCCGAAGATTTAGGACTTACCGTTGAGCAAGTCGAAAAGCTGAAATAACCTCTGCTAAAAGATTAATAATAAAGAAAGCCGAACATTTCATTTTGTTCGGTTTTCTTGTTTTATATAATTGTATATTATTCCTCTATTTTAACAATCGTTGATACATCGGTACCCAGAGTCTCGCATCGACTTGCTAGATCGTCCTGCGACCATTTTTTTTCTTTCTAGCTTCCCTAATATTCTTACCAACGGAAATAAGATGTGGGTGGCAGAAGTATAGACAAAAGGTAACATGAAATACCCCCCCAGAAAACGAATTACGAGAACTTTTAGCTGCTTTTGTCTGGATTCCGCACAACAACATGGGCAGGACGACGAGGTACTTTGAGCGGACGGCGCACAACATAAGCGGTCTGACGGACAACATAGACGGCGTGACAGGCAACTTTAAGCGGATGATGACCATCAATAGGGCTATGTCGGACAACTTTGCGCATATGCAGGCTATACCGGCATCACGGAGGCCGTGCAAAAGTGGTTGTGCAGGGATGATCGACGCCCAGCCACGGGCTCTGCAACCATATTCACCCCTTCCTTACAAACCTGTCGGCCAACAACGCCGGAGAGAACCCCTACCGATACGCTTATACATATCACTGCATTTCCACAGCAGGGCAAGCCGGTCAATCAGTCCTCCAAATGCACGCACAGATGCTCCAACATAGCGGTGTATACATCCATACCAACAGACAAGCAGGGGTGAAGCAGCACCCATCACTCCCAAACGCAGCCGGAAGAACATACTCCTGCACGCTCCATCGACCAACAACAACATCCATCACCCCCGCAAGATGTGTAGGAACCCCGTCGTCAGGCCAGAACACACCGACGTCATGACAAAGTAGTACCTCAAAAAACAAGAAAGCATACTACCGATTATTGTAAAGTCTCAGAACAAACGATTGCACCCCTTATTTATGCTTTTTTTTGCATGATTTTGCATATTTTGTTCGATTTAGAAAGGTTTTATGCTTAGATTTGTTATTCAGGTTGTAAACAATAAAAATTATTCCTTATTCAATGGCAAGATTAAATTTATTGGAGGAAACTCGTTTTGAACGTGTACCGGTAAAGGTATATGCGAACCAAGACGAGGCCTCGGTGGATGTTGCTAATCGTATAGCTACCATCATTAAAAAAAAGCAGGAAAAAGGCGAAACGGCAGTGCTAGGTCTGGCTACCGGTGCTACACCTGTTAAAGTGTATAAAGAATTGGTCCGTCTTCATACAGAAGAGGGATTAAGCTTTAAAAATGTTGTCACATTCAATTTGGACGAGTATTATCCCATGAAACCTGATGCTCCCCAAAGTTATGTGACCTTCATGAACAAAAATTTGTTCGACCATATTGATATTCCTAAAGAGAACATCAATATTCCCGATGGAACACTGCCAGAAGAAGCCATACATACCTACTGTGAGGCATATGAGCACAAGATATCCAATTTGGGAGGCATCGATATCCAGCTGCTAGGTATCGGGCGGACGGGACATATCGGATTTAATGAGCCTGGATCAGCACCAAACTCAGGAACCCGTTTGGTCGTGCTGGACGATCTAACGCGTCGAGACGCCTCCCGTGATTTTGGAGGTAAAGAAAACGTACCTACCAAAGCGTTAACGATGGGCGTTGGCACAATCTTTAAAGCAAAAGAGATTGTGCTTATGGCTTGGAATGAGAAAAAAGCAGAAATCGTTAAAAAAGCGGTGGAGGGAGAAATATCTTCCGACATTCCGGCAACGTATCTTCAACTTTCTGATTCGGTAGAATTTATATTGGATACGGATGCCGCTTCACAATTGACGCGATTCGATTTGCCTTGGTTAGCACACGAGGTTGTCTGGACGGATACTTTGATAAAGAAAGCGGTGGTGTGGCTATCTCTGAAATTGAATAAAGCCATTCTAAAGTTAACCGATGACGATTATAACAATAACGGCATGGCCCAATTGGTTACGGAGAAAGGGCCGGCATATAGCATCAATATTAAGATTTTCAACGAACTGCAGCGTACGATTACCGGCTGGCCAGGAGGAAAACCCAATGTAGATGATACGAATAGACCGGAAAGGGCAGAGCCGGGACGTAAAAATGTTATCCTGTTCTCTCCTCATCCCGATGACGATGTTATTTCTATGGGCGGAACATTCATCCGTTTAGCTGATCAAGGGCATAATGTACATGTTGCTTATCAAACTTCAGGCAACACGGCTGTTTGGGACGATGATGTTTTACGATATCTGGAATTTGTTCAAGATTTTGCCGTTGCAATTGATGACGACAATGGCGTTACAACAAATATCTACAACGAAGCGAAAGAATTCTTCAAAACAAAACAACCTAATCAGGTCGATCCGCAAATTATTCGTACAATTAAGGCGCTGATCCGCAAAGGAGAAGCTATTGCGGGAGCACGTTTTGTGGGGCTTCCAGACAGTAACATTCATTTCCAAGATTTACCCTTTTACGATCGTGGTAAATTTTCTAAAGAAGTTTTATATGAAGACGATATCCAGCAAACGATGGAATTGCTTCAAGCAGTAAAACCGCATCAGGT
Source organism: Sphingobacterium corticibacterium (assembly GCF_004208525.1). Taxonomy (GTDB): domain Bacteria; phylum Bacteroidota; class Bacteroidia; order Sphingobacteriales; family Sphingobacteriaceae; genus Sphingobacterium; species Sphingobacterium corticibacterium. The sequence continues at coordinate 1,225,819 of NZ_SGIT01000002.1, forward strand.
ATTTGCTGCAGGTGATTTTGCAGATCCGCATGGGACACATAGAGTATGTTTTGATATTATATTCGAAGCCTTGAAACGCCTATCAAAAACCGAGGAATGGACGAAAGATTGCTGGTTATGGTTGTATCGAGGAGCTTGGCATGAATATCCGATTCATGAAATTGAAATGGCAGTTCCGCTTTCTCCACAAGAAGTGAAACGGAAGCGTCTCGCTATCTTCAAGCACCAATCCCAGAAAGATGTACCGGTGTTTCCGGGGGATGACCCACGTGAATTCTGGGTACGTGCGGAGGATCGTACCAGTGAAACGGCAGAACTATATCATAAACTCGGATTGGCAGACTACGAAGCTATCGAAGCCTTTGTAAGATGGAGATTTGATTGATCATAAACAACCAAAAATATGTTCCAACTCTATCAAAATATCCGTTCCTTGCTGGAGCAGAAAGCTATATTTTAAAGAATTAGGAATAAAGCCAAAATGCCTTTTAAAGGCAGTGGTAAAATGAGTGGAGTGTTTGTAGCCTGTCATACGGGCTACATCCGACACTCTATGATCGCCTGTAAGAATAAGTTCCTTGGCATGTTCCATTTTTTTCTCGGTGATATAATTCATTACCGTTTTTCCAAAATACTGCTTAAAGTATTTTTTTAGATATTGCACATTTGTCCCCACTTGTTTGGCTAACTCGGGAATACTATGATTCTTCGAAAGATCTTCTTCGATAATCTCTTTGGCAAGTAGGATTTTCTCATAATGACCTTTCATCACAATTACATGCTGTGTATTTTTGTTTTCTACTGCCAGCGATTGTATTTGATGAAATATAATTTCCAAAATAATCAACTCTGAACGCATCTGGTAAAGCAAATCTGTTTCTGACAACGAATGGAGTTGCTCAAATAAAAGTCGAAAGCGCGTATCACTCTTTGTCACAAAACCCTTGGCAAATCTCACCGATTCTTCCTGATATTTGTCGTGAAAAAAGTGGAGACTTTCGGGCATAATCAATACGACAACCAGATGATTACACGCATCTTCGCTTCGTATTTCAATAGTACTGTACGCATCGACATAGTGAATAACATTATGTCCTTCCGGTAAAATGCAAGCGTTATGAGACAATGTATAATGAACTATTCGCGAACAATTATGCGAAAGGATATTAATATAACACGCTTGTTCTGTCTTATAAGAAAATAACGCACTCCCTTTAATATATTGATGTTGAAAGGCGTATTGTGTAACAGTCAGTGCACAACTATTCTCCATTTTATTTAGATTGATTCTATGCAAAACAAATATACTCATATTTTTATTTTAGGCAAATCCGAGACTCCTCTACGTTCAATTTACAATGTGCTGACCGGAGATAACTTCCAGAAAATAGAAATTCTTTATCTTTGAAGAAATAAAAAAGATGAAAATGAGAAAATATATAGCATTGCTCCTGTTTACCATACCATCTCTTCTTTTCGCGCAGATACAAGAAACGAAAGAAGAACTTATCGCACAAGTCAAGGCAAATCCTTCCAGTGTCGAGACACTGAAAACTATACAGCGGGTTGGCGGATATAGCCCCGATCACAAAGAGCTCCGTACTTTATTCAAAGGTCTGGACAAATCTGTAAGGAAATCAAAAGAGGGTAAACAGTTTAATTACTACCTGAAACGTTTAGAGAACTCATCGATAGGCAAAAAAGCTCCAGCTATCACCCAGCTTACTCCTGAAGGCGAACCTTTCTCTCTTTCAGATCTTCGTAGCAAATATGTACTAATCGAATTCTGGGCGTCCTGGTGTCCAGATTGCCGTAGAGAAAACCCTAATCTCGTGAAGACGTATGCGGAATTTAAGGATAAGAATTTTGAGATTCTCGGTGTTTCTTTTGATCGTAAACTGGAAGATTGGGTTGCTGCTATTGAAAAAGAAAAGTTAACCTGGAAGCATATCTCTGATCTACAGTCTTGGCAGAATGCGGCGGGGACACTATATGGCGTACGTGCTATTCCACAGAATATTCTCGTGGATCCAGAAGGGATTATTGTAGCTCGAAATATACGCGGTGAGGAATTGAATACGAAGTTAAGAGAGTTACTTTAAGGGCGCAGTAGATGCGCCCTTAATTTTATCGCACTACTTCTTGAATATGAATAGCATAACCTCCTCCCGGCGCACTTCTCAATTTCAGCTTCGACTTACGTGTGATCGATTTCTTAGAAATCGTATACGCTTGCGGATTATCCCTATAATGCGCATTTTTCGCATCGGCATATATCGTTGCCGTATATTTCTTTCCTGGATCTAGAAATCCGAATTCCAACTCCGAGGTATGACCATTTTTCCCCGCTACATTTCCAACAAACCAGGTATTTGTTCCTTTTGCCTTGCGTGCTACGGTAACGTACTCCCCCGGTTCAGCCTCTAGGTACTTGCTCTCATCCCAATCTAAGGCGACATCCTTGATGAATTGGAAAGCATCCATAAACCGTTCATAGTTTTCCGGCAGATCGGCGGCCATCTGTAAGGGGCTATACATGGTTACGTAAAGCGCCAACTGGTTGGCCAATGTACTATTGACCCAAGAGTCGTTATTCGGATTTACCTTCGATATATCCATTTCAAAAATACCCGGCGTGTAGTCCATAGGCCCTCCTATCTGTCGGGTGAATGGTAAGATCGTGACGTGGTTCGGATGATTTCTATCTCCTCCAAAGGCTTGATATTCGGTGCCACGGGCAGATTCATTTCCAATGAGGTTCGGCCAAGTCCGACTTAATCCTGTTGGGCGTACCGCTTCGTGTGCATTGATCATAATCTGATATTCCGCGGCCTTTTCCAGCGCATACTGATAATGGTTGTTGATCCATTGGCTATAATGGTATTCCCCACGGGGGATGATATTCCCGACATAGCCAGTTTTCACCGCATCATAACCATTATCTTTCATGAATTGATAGGCTTGATCTAAGTGCCGTTCGTAATTTCGTATCGAACCCGAAGTTTCATGATGCATAATCATTTTCACACCCTTGCTCTTCGCATACGCACGTATTTCATCCAGATCAAAATCCGGGTAGGGAGTCACAAAATCAAAGACATAGTCTTTCGCATTTCCAAACCAATCTTCCCAACCAATATTCCATCCTTCTACGAGTACCCCATCAAAGCCATGCGCCGCTGCGAAATCGATGTAACGCTTCACGTTCGCCGTAGTCGCACCATGTCTGCCGTGTGGTTTTACCTGGGTATAATCGGTTTTTCCGATATGCACACTAGGTAGATCATAGGTATATGACCATTCGCTTTTTCCGGTAATCATTTCCCACCACACCCCGACATACTTCGTTGGCTTAATCCATGAGGTATCCTCGATCTTTGAGGGTTCATTCAGATTCAGCGTCAGGGTAGCGGCTAAAATATCACGGGCATCATCACTCACCATAATGGTTCTCCACGGGCTACGTGCCGGTGTCTGTAAATTGCCTTTCGTACCGTTTGCATCCGGTGTCAACCAAGATTTCAAGACGAAATTCTTATCGTCCAAGTTCAAGTGCATACAGGCAAAGTCAATCAACGCCGCCTCGTGTATATTGATATACAGGCCGTCATCTGTTTTCATCATTAATGCCGTTTGTACGCCTGTTGGCGAAAACGGGGTCTGCGAAGCATTAGGTGTAATGGCTTCCTGCATCAGGCCACGTATTTCGGACAATCGGGAAGTAGTGTAATTATACTCCTGCGTGTCATAATCTCCGGGAATCCAAAATGCTGTATGGTCGCCCGTCATGGCGAATTCCGTTTCTTCTTCTTTCACGACCAGATAGGCCAGATCCTGTTGCTCGGGGAATTCATAGCGAAAGCCTACCCCCTCGTCGTAAACCCGAAACCGGATCACCATTTTTCGTTTCGAGTCATCCTGTTGCAATGTTACCGCCAGCTCGTTGTAATGGTTGCGGATATCCTTAGATTCGCCCCACACCGGTTGCCAGGTTTCGTCAAAAGTTAACTCCTGACGATCTACGACCTTAAATCCGCTTGCCAGTGAACTTTCCGACTGCGTTTTACCTGCATCCGTTTCTCCGCCAAACTCCGATTTGCGTGTATTCCCTGTCAACGTAAAACCCAACCTACTGGGTTTCACAACCGTTTTATTTTTATAGTGCAGGGAATAGGTCGGCACACCCCCATCTTCCACAGCAAACGACAACGACAGGTTACCGTTTGGTGATTTCAATTCCTGTGCCGCGCTCCAAAGCCCCAGACAACAAAATCCGACTATCCAAAACCATTTCTTTATCATGTTATATTCCATTTATCTGTATTGTTACTTTCTTTCTATTGTCTGGGAAACGCACCATGCATTCGCCCGTTTCTTCATTCCAAGACCAAGCGGTTTCCGGACTGTTTCCGCCCAGTGTTTCCACCGTAAACAAATCCGGGTTATCGGAAATAGCCTTACCATCTACTTTTACCGCTACCGGAGTTTGCTCTATATGGAAGCGCAAGACGATATTCCGACCTTTTGCCGGCGTATATCCTTTATCCTGCGGCGTAACTTCCATCGTATATCCTATATCTGTTGTGGTGCAGATAAAACCGGTTTGCGAAGAAACATTGTTTTGATAATCCAAACTCTCCCCATCATCTTCATACACGGTAAAAGAAGCCTGTTCTCCCTCATAATTTGGAAAAATGTGCACATGCAGTGGATAATCTTCTCTTTCGTGGATGTATTGCATCACCGGCATCATCGGTACGATAGATCCCTTTTTCACAAACATCGGGATAACGTTTAGCGGTGCCCGGTAAGCAATTGTTTCACCGCCGAAATATACGGTCTTCTTATCGTTGAAATCGATCCATTCACCTTCGGGAAGATACAACCGTTTTACGCGCTCCCCTTTTTTCAGCACCGGCGCTACGAGCAATTCCTGTCCGAATATAAACTGATCTTCCACCTTAACCACCTGCTCGTCGTCCGGATACTCCATAAACAATCCGCGCAGAATCGGAAGACCGGTATCATAAGCCTGTCGGCCGTAGGTATACAAATATGGGAAAAGCTGATACTTCAGTTCGATGGCGGCTTTTGCATTTTTTTCGGCGACTTCACCAAAGAGCCAAGGTTCTACCGCATTGTCGCCTTCGTGATGTGCGCGGCTCAGCGGATTAAAGATTCCGAATTGCATCCAGCGGGTATACAGTTCTGCCATAGCCGGATAATCTGTAATATCTCCACAATAGCCCGAAATATCGGTCGTCCAGAACGGTATTCCCCCAAGTCCGGCAGAGATGCCCACCGCAACCTGATTGGCAAACTGCCCCCAACCCTGCAAGACATCCGCGCCGTTTCCACTATCGCCCGACCAGCCAAATGTATAACGCTGCAATCCGGCATAAGCTGCCCTGGTCATCTGAAACACCCGCTTGTTGGGATTATGCTTCTCAAACTGCTCTTTCACCACCTTATCCCAAGTGAGGCCGTATACATTGTGAATCTCATCGTGCATACCGATATGGTGCTGCATATAAAGACGGTCGGCATCCTCTTCGTTACTCCATGCCGGTTCACCCATATCCGTCCAAAAACCATGCGCACCGTCGGCTAATGGCTTTTGCTGCTGCTCGCCCCACCAGTCGGCTACCTCCGGTATTGTAAAGTCTACGACACCGCAATTACCGCCCCATGGCCAGGGCATATCATACGATTTGCCTGTACGGCTATCCTTAACAAGGAATCCCTTGGCATCGGCTTCCTGCCACTGCTTCTTGTTCGCCTGCGAAATAACAGGATCCTGCGACAGGATCATTTTAAAACCATTTTGCTTCAGCTCCGCCAACATGGCTTTGGGGTTTTCATAATTTCCTTTCCGCCATTCAAAATCCTGTAGCCATTGTGTCCAACCAATGTCCTGGTATATAATATCGATGGGTATCTGCCGCTTTCTAAATTCTGTAGCGATTTCTAGCGCCTGATCTTCCCGGGTATACAGCCCACGGCTCTGTGCAAAGCCAAAAGCCCACTTTGGCGGCATAATCGGCTTACCCGTTAGCGCAATATATTGGCTCTGAATATCCTTATAATCTTTACCATAGATAAAATAGTAAATAAAAGCACCGTCAGGGGCTTCAAAAGAATAGAACTCATCCGACTCGCTACCGAATTTAAACTCCGTTTTGTAGGTATTATCCAGAAAAACCCCATAATTATAACTGCTCATAAAGAAAGGGATACTCTTATAGAGCGGATCCTCCTGAGCACTATAGCAAGGCCGGTCGCTATTCCACATTTTGTAGGCACGCCCGCGTCTGTTGAGCGGCCCGGTTTTCTCGCCAAGACCGAAAATGTTCTCATCGTTCCGCAGAACCTTATGCGCCACTATACGCGTACCGTCGGCCTCATGTCCACGATCCTGATAATCGCTGAAAATCAATTTTTGCCATTTGTCATAGATGAGCAATTGCATATCTTTTTTATGCAGCCTCACCCGTAACTTGGAGGTATAAATCTCATAACTCGACGGTTCGTCATTCACCGAGATGTCCCCCACGTCTTCCAGCTCTTCATTTATCACCGCAAAGGAAGGGTTGCTTCGTTTTAGTTCACCCATTGGATCAAACCAGATCCGTACCATCGAACTGCTGTTGAATTTCAATTGCAGCTTTGCGCCGGCATCTCCATGAAAAGTAACTACATTCCCATCTATTGTATAACTTGAACAAGCTTGCGGACCTGTTCCTTGCTGTGCCGCTGATCCAAAAGCCGATAGAAACACCGTACACCCTATTACTATATATCTTATTAACTTCATATTCTTAATATTCTATAACCAACATATCCCAATATTGAAGGCTTGGCAAGCTAACCGTCAACGTATTCCCTTGCTGTTCTACAGGCAACTCAATAGGTGCCCCGGCAGCGATATCCGGCGACGCCATCCATACCTTACGCACCGTTTTGCTTACCGGAATCCGCAAGGACACATCGGTCACGGTATTCGGTTCGCGTTGCGTACCATTGCTGTCCCGCCATTCCATGGTACTGGTATTGTTGAAGTTGACAAGATGAACAACATCGCGGTTACTGAACCGACGCCCGTAACTCGTTATATTTCCTTGGACAGCAGTTCCATTCACTACCGCAACATCGTCGTTTTGTGCTTCGACAGCAGGTTCAAAAGCCTCTCCACCATCACGCAGCAGGTTCTGATAGCCCACCATAAAATCGTAGTAAGTGATCAGCTTATCTTTAGTTGTTCCCCGCAACTGTAAGTTATTATTAGGAAAATACTCGTTCGTGAGATAATGTTCACCGATTTCCAGATGTGCTCCGCCATTGGCAAAGATAACCGCATTGGTGAGCAGGATTCCTGGCTCATTGACAAATCCGGGTTGATTGGAACGTCCGTAGTTCATATACGCTGCCAACACACTGTTTTTTTCATAACCGCTATACCGATAGTTATCGTGGATAATGCCCACGAGATCATTGAATGAATTGAACGGATCCCAAACTTCGGTGTACAGGAAGTCTACATCCGATGTTGCAATCGGACTCTCCTGCCCATATTGTGCGACGGAGTTCATCACATGGTATTTATCCGGAAATGTAGCAACAGTGGATTCGATAAACGGGCCGTACGCTTGAGCCAGATCCACCTCCTGACCATCATAGTCATAAACGGTTCCTCGATTGCCCAATTGGTCAATATGAAAGCCATCAAAATCAAATACATCGTATACTTCCTGATGACGTTTATGGAGGTAATTCTGCCATTCCGTATTCGCAGGGTTCGTCAGATAAATACTACTGCGAAACGGGGCATCGAGTGGGTGTACATCTTTTTCATTCCGGTCAGCATCTTTAAACAGATACCACTCTTCCCGCACACCGTCACCCGCGGCATTCGATAACGCACCGAACAACAGGTTATAAAACATCGCTTTCATCCCCTTGTCATGTGCTGCCTGGATATAACCCGCTACGGTAGCTTTGTAGTTGATCCGCCCGATCAAGTCCGGCCAGCTTTCGGCCGGGTTTTCCGGTGTTCCGGCAAGGGGTTTCTGATGATAGTATTTCCAGTCGTAGAATTGTACGCCATTGATATGAAAACGGCTTAGGTTCTCGATATTCCGTTGAATTATCTCTGGCGATAAGCGCCCGTAACTGGAAACAAAACCATATCTCGGAAATTTCGTCCATTCCGATGATACATCAATTGCCATGCTGTATAAAGCTTTTTTCTGTGGATCACTGCTTTTATACACATATATCAAATACCCCTTAAAGTCATCCGATGGTGCTGTCCAAGTCCAAGAAGAGCCTGTTAGCTTCTCTTCTTTTAATACCTCTCCGAGATGCGTATAGCACACCGTTAATTCCTGTGGATCGATTTTGCTATCCAAGGAGAGTTTTACCTGATCGCCGGGACTATATACTGCCCGATCTTTATGCAGAGCTGCCTTAAAGTAGGTTTCGCCATACGTAACTGGATCTGCATTGACATCATAATAATCTTTGCAACTTCCCCATAACAGGGTAGTACAAATCAGTAAAGACCAAGGTATTTTCTTCATTTTCTTTCTTCCTATTGTTTTTCAATGATTATGGTATGTTTTAACTGATCCAGGGTAATCGTATATGTTCCCGCAGACGCGATCTTCCACTTATTATCCGGATTAGAGCCGGGATTACTGAACAGTATATGTTCCACATCACCGGTAGGCTCTATCCCATTGGCCAGAGCCAGGAACCAAGCTCCATTCCAGTCTGCCTGCTTATCACAGCTAAATTTTAACTCCCCGGTTTTTAGCGCACCCGTCCATGTAAATTGGTAAGCGGTACTCCCTTTTGCCATGGCTGTTGCATTTTCCACATCCCATCCGTTTGGTGTTGCATCCCCAACCAGATACATAGTAGCATAAGGTTTGAAGGGTACAATATCGATTTTATTTTCACGCAGATCCAACCTGATTTTGTACGTGCCATCCGGTATTTTCCATTTATAGTCCGCTGCGTTCTCACTTTCCGACCAGCTCGCCACCGGTAAATCCGTACCCACTCCCTGTCCGTTGGTTTCCGGACGCAGGAATACGATGCTCTGATCAAAATCCGGCCGAGTGGCGATCTTGAATTCATCCGATCCGGCATCTGAGCTCAGTGCAGCGTGGTAGTAAAAGATAAACGGATCATTGGCATCCTGCACCATCGGCGCAAACTGCCATCCCGTAAAGCCTCCGACAAACCACAGTTCGCTATAGGGAGGCCCTTCTGCTTCTACGATGTCTATCGTCCGGGCAATCAGGTTAACCCTAATCTGATATGTTCCTGCTTCCGTGATATGGAACGGCTCATCATACGGATCGTCTTCTGACTCCCTAAAATACAGGGTATTGTTGTTTTCGCCGCGGTTGTAGGAAGGCGTAAACTGGCCTTCTGTCGTGATAAATTTAAACTCGCCCGGAACTAAATTGCCTTGCCACATAAAGCCTCCCGGTGTACCCTGCACGGCATTCATGGGTGTTGGGTCATCTGCACTCCATCCATTCGGTGTGGCACTGCCGATCAGGAATAACGTGGAGCTAACAGGTTTATAGGTCTGCACGGTTATCACTATAGCGTCAGATACCTGCGGAGCTATACCTGCCGCCTGCACATGCGCCGTTACACGGACCTCTAACTCCACCGAGCTCCCGGGTTCCACGTCAAAATCATTCAGCAATAAGCTGTTGAGGACGGCCGTCCGATAGGCCAGCATCGTATTTCCCTGGTCGTGGGTACTACTGACCGCTTCGTCAAAATTTGTCCCCCTTACCGCCAGCTCAAAAGTATATTTTATCGCAGCATTGGATCCAAAATTCGATCCCGGAGTCCACTGAAAGGTAATTGCATCGCTTTCCGGTGCGGCCACGTCCAAAACGATTTCCGATTCATCTACGGACAAGGCCAACGGCCCATCGGGATAATCTATACCGCCAAAATCTTCTTTACAAGAGCTCAATAACATGGGGATTACCAAACATAAGCTCAGGATATGATATATCTTCTTCATCGTAAACATATTAATAACCGGGATTCTGTCTCAATTTCGGGTTGGCATCCCGTTCTACTTGTGGAATAGGAAGCAATAGGTGCTTTCTGGCTGCGTTCAGCTTACCGATACTGTGCAGAAAGTCCAACGCATACTGTCCGTTATCCCACCGGATCATATCAAACCAACGGTGTCCTTCAAAAGCCAGCTCGATACGCCGCTCTTGACGGATTTTTTCGCGCATGTCACTTTGTGACAAATTTTCCAGCTCCTGCTTATTGGTCAAACCCGCACGTTCGCGAACACTATATAACGGCTCTACGGCTTCTCCGGTACGACCAAGCTCGTTCAGTGCTTCCGCTTTCATGAGCAATACATCGGCATAACGTAACACCACGATATTTGCCGCATTTGTGTTGTAATCCGGTGATACGGACAACGACACCAAAAATTTCCGGACGTTATATCCTGTAGAAGACATATTGGATTTGTACTGCTTGCCGTCAAACAAAGGCCCCCCTTCATAGAGTACGGTCTTATCTTTGCGCAAATCACCTTCTTCATATTGGCTGACAAATTCGTCCGTCGGTTGGTTCCAGCCGTAACCGCCACCTACCCAACCAGAATTACGTGGCCCCATATAGGTACTCAGCCAATTTGCCTGGTTTTCATCATCCCAAAAACCCGCATTTGTAAGCCCATAGTATTGTACTTCAAAGAGAGATTCCGGTGTGTTCTTATTCCTTTTCTCTCCACCGAAACAATCGCTATAATCAGGATTGAGTACATAGCCGTAATCAGCTACGAGATTACACATCTCGACTGCCTGCTCATATTGTTTCAGCGTTAGGTATACCTTCGCCAATATCCCTGCGGCCGCTCCTTTTGTTGCACGCCCTTTATCTTCGTCTCCATATTCTTCCCGTCGGGGCAACAGATTGATGGCATCATTCAAATCGGGTATAATGACTTCATTATAAATGCGGTTTTTGTCTATCCGTTCCTGGTTCAAATCATCATTTGGTTTCGGGGGGACCAAACTCAACGGCACATCGCCAAAAAGTTGTATCAACAGGAAATAATAATGCGCCCGTAGGAACTTTGCCTCACCGATAATCCGGTTTTTAAGGTTCTCGTCAATATCCATATCAGGCACATTCTCCAACACCGTGTTGCAATATAATATTCCGGGGTTCGGCCCCCGCCAGAGGTCAACTGCTGCAAAATTGTCTGGGCCGGTAGAAAAGTTGGCCAACTGTATTGTTTCGATACCATCATCGCCACCGCCAGCACCCACGACACTGTTTCCCGCCATGATATCCAATGACCAGATCCGCATGTTGTATAATTTAGGGCGTTGCAAAGGCTGATAGGCGGCATTTACCATCGCCACGGCTGAAGCAGCATCTTTTACCGATTCGGCACTCGGATCTTCAAAAGGTTCTTTATCCAAGAAACCCGAGCAGGCACTGAATAGTAAAGGAAAAATTAAAAAAGCCGTATAAAATATCTTGTTCATAATCGTTATGCTGAATGTTTTAGAATCTAAAATCTACACCTAAACTCAGGTTTCGGGTAATCGGATAATTACTATTGTCTACACCACCGATTACTTCCGGATCAAAACCCGAGTAATTCGTCCAGGTCAGCAAATTCTGACCCGACAGATAAAAACGTAGACTGCTGATTTTTGCGCGCTCCGATAGGACATTCGGTAACGTATAACCGATTGTCACATTTTTTAGGCGCAAATATTTTCCTTCTTCGATAAAACGATCCGAATTACGGGTGTTTCGGTTAGGGTCACTGTAGATTGCACGAGGCATTTCATTGCTCGTTCCTTCACCCGTCCAACGCTCTTGTACTTTCGTCGTCTGGTTACGAATCGTATACATACCTTCCAAGGTGACCCGGTTAGCATTATATATCTGATTGCCTGCTACGCCTTGTAAAAACAGTTCCATATCAACGTTTTTATAAGACAACCTGTTTCCCATGGCAAAACTCCAGCTTGGCGTTGGATTCCCCAGATAGGTTCGGTCGTAATCATTAACCACACCATCTTTACTTAAATCTAAAAACTTGATGTCTCCGGGTGCCGTACTATTCGCCGGGTCTGCACCCTGATATTGATGTGCGTAGCTGTTCACCTCATCCCAATTTTGGAAAAGACCGTTGGTACGCCAGCCATAAAATCCCGATACAGGCTGTCCAACGGTATGGGACTGGTATCCGAAATAGATCGGCACATCACCATGCAGGTTGACAATCTTATTTCTGTTGTACGAAATATTAAAATCAGAATGCCATTTGAAATCGCCACGTAAGTTATCACTTCCGATGGTCAATTCCCATCCTTTATTTTCTACCTCACCCGCATTGATCATTGGCGTATAGATATCGGAATATCCCGTGGTGATCGGTACAACCATACTGACCAACATATCGGAGGTTTTCTTGATATAGGTATCAAATGTGACATTGATCCTGTTTTCAAAAAATGCGGCATCGACCCCGACATTCGTCTGTTTGATCGTTTCCCAGCGAATATTTGGGTTTGGCATGACCAATGGATACAATGTAGAGACCGGCGTGTCATTAAACACGTATCTGGATGTATTGAGGCGTGCGGATGCCGCATAGATATCCAAAACGGCCTGATTACCGGTGACACCATATCCGGCGCGTACTTTTACATCTCCGAAAATATGGTTCTTGTTAAAGAAATCTTCTTCGGAGATCCGCCAAGCAGCCGCAAAGGAAGGAAATGTTCCCCAACGATTGTCTGGTGCAATACGGGAGGTTCCGTCATGACGTACCGTGGCCGTCAGTAAATACTTATTGTCGAAGGTATAATTGGCACGACCGAAAAAAGAAAGAAGTGCCCACTCATTCCGACTACCGCCAACCGTCGGGTCAAGCAAGCCGTTGTTGAGCTGGTTATTGTTATCGGATAGAAACTCTTTAATACTGCCCGTCATGTAGTTATACTCATTGTTCTGGGCACTGGAACCGACCATAATGTTAACATCGTGAATCCCATCGAAGGTATTGGTATACGTCAACGTATTATCCCACAGATACGTCAGGCTCTTGTTGGAACTCTCGCTCCGGAATGAATTCGGCACGGGAATGGGTTTCCAATCATATTTGGGAGCAAAGTTCACATTGTCCCATGCTTTATAGTCCAGGCCAACGATGGTTTTGAATGTAAAATGGTCTAAAAACTTTGCCTCAGCATACAAGTTGCCCAACAGATTATATCCATTGGTGGTATTTTGATCCAATAAGGCGGTACCGATGGGGTTCCTCAAATCCCCATAGAAAATCGCTTCATTTCCCGGTCCGGAGAAGCTACCGTCTTCATTGTATATGGGTTGCGTGGGCAATGAGGCCAATGTATTCAAAACGCTGTAAGAACCATTCTTTTTAATATCATGGCTCAAGCTCAGGTTATTCCCCATTTTCAGCCAAGAGGTCTGTTGGGCCTCATTATTAAACTGAAAGGTATAACGCTTGTAGGATGTATTCAATACAATACCATCTTGGCTCAAGATACCCCCTGAAACGTAATAGGTATTTTTCTCTCCTCCCCCCGAATAAGATAGGGAATAGTTAGACAGGCGGTCCCTACGCAATAGCGCGTCAGTCCAGTCAGTACCCTCTCCCAAAAGCGTAGGATCGGCAAAGTCAGGCCGTTGCCGTTCATTATTATTAGCCATCATTTCATTGTGCAACGAGGCAAACTGTGCGGCATTCAACATTTTAGGAAGACTGGTTGCCTCCTGCGTTGCAAAATTGGCACTGGCAGCGAAGGTTCCCTTATCTTTATGTCCCTTTTTGGTAGTAATCAGCACCACACCATTTGCACCACGCGAACCGTAAATAGCCGTTGCTGACGCATCTTTGAGGATATCAATGGTTTCTACATCATTGGGATTCAAGGCGTTCAATGCAAGATCGGTCGGCACACCGTCAATAACTAATAGGGGAGCACTGTTATTGATCGACCCCAATCCACGTATCTGAATAGATACATTGCTTCCCGGCGCTCCACTATTCACAATCTGTACACCGGATGCGCGTCCTTGCAATGCTTCTCCGATATTGGCGACAGGTCGATCTTTCATGGCCTCCGAACCGACCGAAGCCATTGACCCCGTTAGATCACGTTTTCGCACGGTACCATACCCCACCACGACAATCTCCTCCAGCTCTTCCTGGCTTTCCAGCAGGGTGATCTGATAAACAGATAAAGCATCTACAGGTTGCTCAATCAATGAATAGCCAATCGAGGTAACGTGCAGTACATCCCCCGTTTCTGCCTGTAGCGAAAATTGTCCGTCCGCATCGGTACGCGTTGCTGCATTTTTCCCCAAAACAGCTACCGAAGCCCCTGCAACCGGGTTGCCTGCACGATCTGATACGGTACCGGAGATGCTTCGCTGCTGCGCATACGCATCGACATGCAATAGCACACTCCACATAGCCAGTAGGACATACATCACTGCAGTACGTCTGTGACACAAAAAGATTTTCATAAATAACGCTTTACTTTAATGAATAACACAATTTATAATTGACCGCCAGCCTCTATCAGGTTTACTCTTGGAAGTCTTATACAAAGCTAGGAGAGAATTAGGTCTAAAAAAGGGCGTCAAGATAAAATATAGACCTAAAAATAAACCAACTTTCTGACAAACAGATAATTATACAAAAAACAGGATGTGAAAAATATAGAAAGTATAATGCTAAATCTTGCTAATTCTTCCTATTTTCATGACCATATCGTCAAATTTTTCTCTAGGGACACGTGCTTTATTTCTTATCCGCGTGCGATAACTATAAATCGTGTTGGTGGAATAATGGAGAAATCCTGCAATTTTTGAACTATCTGTAATACCCAGTCGGATTAAAGCAAATATGCGGAGTTCTGTATTTAAAAGTTCATTGTTTTTCAGCACAAAGCGTTCCTCTTCCATCAATAGCACATTAAAGTCTTCGACAAAATTCGGATAGATATGAAGAAAAATATGGTCAAACGTAGAAAACAGCTCTTTTACTTCCCGTTCAATCATATCTCTTGATTTTAAACGCTTCAGGAGCTCATCCATTTTACCGCCCATGACCATCTTTTTCAGCACGGTCTGAAAGTGCTCCAGTTTATCGATATACGTCGAACATAGATCCAAGAATTGACCGATATAGGCTTCTTTAATGTGGTTAGCCTCTGCTAAGTCTTTATTAATAGAGGATACTTCGAGATTCGTCTTATGCAGGGCATCGTTGGTTGTATTCAACCGGGCATTCAGTTCCTGCAAACGTTGATTCGCCTCAAACAGCTCTTCCCGTACCCTATTTATCCTTTTCATCTGTCGGTAAACATAAATAATCGCTAAAGCCAGAAAAATAGAAAGTACTGACACCAACAACAAAAAGCCGGTCAACATATCCTTTTTCTGCGCTTCATTTTCTTGATATGCAGAATCGATGATGGGAAAAATCTGCGAGGCTTCATAGGCCCGGAAACGAGCATTGCAAAAGATAGCATCCTCCATGGAGGATTGTATACATTTATAGGCTTCTTCAATATGTTCCGTTTCGTAGAGTAAAGAAGCCAACGCTTGCATGGCGGCATTTTCCTTAATGGCGTTCTTGATATCGTATATAGCAGACTGTATCAAATACCGACGCTGTAGGGGAATATTCCCTTCCTGCCTAAAGACCGTTGCCAGCGCATAACAAAGGATAGCGCGCTCGTGGTTCTCTTCGTCGGATTGACTCAAAAGTCGCATTAATATCGTTTTGGCTTTCTCCAACTGCTGATGATCCAGTAGTTTCTCCGCATAAACAATCTGGTATTGTGTACTTTCAGGATCTAATTCATGGAGCAACGAATCACGATAAAGATCACTCTGAGCTTCGTATTTATCATCGTAGTGATTGGCAGAAGAATAAAACTTATATAATCTCTTACGTGCATCATAGTATTTCACACGTAAGGGCGAGGGAAGTCGCTCACTCGATATATCTTGTAAAATATTATAAGAGTCGATATACATACCGGCCGTGAAATGTAAGGCTGCCAGATCAAGATTGCTCTCTGTTATCCATTCGGCATGGCCGTACCGCCGGGCGAGTTGCAAACTATATTCTGCGTATACAATGGCCGAATCCAATTTGTAGGGTGTATATTCCTGATAAAGCTGTTTGGCAATCAAATATCGGGTGCTATCGTGGTCGGCAAGTTGGCTGAATGCTTGTACCAGACCTCGGATTTTCATCTCTTTCACTTCCATAAATTCCTGCTTTCTATCAATCAACCGGATCAAGTCGATTAAGGTAGCATCATCTTTCCTTACCTCCTGACACAAGGCTATAGATGATGGTATCGTAATCAGAAAAAGAAGTAACAGTCGTCTATACATAGAATAGCCAATATAGGATAGTTACAGGAATAGGTGATATATCTTCTTAACCCCAGTAAAAATTGCGACTACTAATACTCCTGCAATTAATCCGACTACAAATTCCTTAATAATAGCAGGCAACGATGGAAAAAGATGGTGGATATAGTCAATATTATGTACAAAGATACCACCTGAGACTAATATCAGTGCCACCGTACCGATAACCGATAACGATTTGATCACGATAGGCAATGATTTCACGAGCAGACGTCCTAAAACCGACAAAAATCCTTTCTCGTTACTATATTTAATTAGACGATAACCGGTATCATCCATACGGACAATAAGCGCTACAATACCATACACCCCTACCGTTGCCAAAAGAGCAACAACGGAAACCGTTAGAATCTGTATGGTAAGGCTTCGATCCAGCACCGTCCCCAGTGCAATAATGACAATCTCAACGGAAAGGATAAAATCGGTTGTTATCGCCGATCTAATTTTCGCTTTCTCGACTTCACTGCTTTCTTCTTCTTTTTTCTCCACAATGGGCGTATCACCCTTCGGGCGATGAAAGAAATATTCGATAATTTTTTCCGCTCCTTCATAGGCAAGATAAAAACCACCCAAAATTAAAGCAATCTTTATAGCAATCGGAAAAAAAGTGTTTAACAATAATGCAATTGGAACAATAATAAGTTTATTGATAAATGAACCCTTTGTTATAGCCCATAGAACAGGTATTTCCCGAGAGGATAAAAAACCTGTTGCCTTTTCGGCATTAACCGCTAAATCGTCACCCAAAATACCTGCGGTTTTGCGAGTAGCAACTTTAGCCGTCACGGCTACATCGTCCATTAATGCTGCGATATCGTCCAAAATCGCAAAAATACCTGATGCCATATGTAATTTTTAATCTAGATAAAAATAGAAATAAATCTTTACATGTCCCTATCCAAACAACGCGCTGAACAAATCCTCTAACCTAGCCAGTGGACGAATAGCAATGTCGTATTTTTTAGCATCCAGCCCCTTCGTATTATATTTCGAGATAAAAATTCCTTCGAATCCCAATTTTTCTGCTTCCATAATGCGCTGTTCGATACGGTTTACAGCACGGATTTCACCAGATAATCCTACTTCTCCCGCAAATGTTACCTGCGATGGCAATGGAATGTCTTGTTGAGAGGATATTAACGCCGCAATAACAGCTAGGTCAATAGCAGGATCTTCAACGCGTAATCCACCGGCAATATTCAAGAAGACATCCTGCGCGCTAAGCCGGAAACCAAAGCGTTTTTCCAAAACGGCAAGCAGCATGCTTAACCGTTTTGTATCAAATCCCGTTGAGGTTCGCTGTGGGGTACCAAAAGCAGAGTTACTCACCAAAGCCTGCACTTCAATCATGAGCGGACGCATACCCTCCAACATGGCAGCAATAGCGACTCCACTGACAGGTTCGTCACGCTGGGAGATCATAATCTCCGAAGGATTGGAAACTTCCCGAAGTCCTGATCCCTGCATTTCATATATCCCTAACTCGGAGGATGAACCAAAGCGATTCTTTACGGCTCGCAGGATACGATACACATGATTCCGATCCCCTTCAAATTGTAATACCGTATCGACCATGTGCTCCAATACTTTTGGACCTGCAATAGAACCCTCCTTAGTAATATGCCCTACAATAAATACAGGTGTACTGGTCTCTTTAGCAAAACGCAAGAGTTCAGCTGTACATTCCCGCACCTGAGATACCGAGCCCGGAGCTGACTCTATCTGGGAAGAGTGCAGCGTCTGAATCGAGTCGATAACCACCATATCGGGTTGCACCGTTTCTATCTGCTTAAAAATCTGCTGTGTGGATGTCTCGGTCAGGATATAGCAATTTGCAGTTGCGCTCTGCGCAAGTCGTTCTGCCCGCATTTTAATCTGCTGTTCGCTCTCCTCACCCGAGATATAAAGTGTTTTGACTTTGGGTATGCCCAGCGCCAATTGCAGCATCAGCGTTGATTTACCAATTCCAGGCTCACCACCGATCAGGACAAGAGATCCCGGTACAATACCTCCTCCTAACACCCGATTAAATTCCTTATCAGGTGTTGTCAGACGTTGTTCATCCTGATAAACAATTTCGTTGATGATCGCCGCTTTGTTTGTTCGTCGTGAGGATGTCGGCGTCGTGGTACTTCGCCACTCGGGCACCTTAGAACCTGTCTTTTCTACCACTTCTTCGACAAAAGTGTTCCATTGCTTGCAAGAAGGACATTGCCCCAACCACTTGGGAGATTCATAGCCGCATTGCTGACAGAAATATGTTGTTTTTGCTTTCGCCATTAAGCGAAGTTAAGTATTATTTTGCATTACAAACTTTCGTAAATAGCATCTTGTATTCGACTACGTATATTTAAATCCAACAACTTTGTGGATACTTGCGGATGAACCCGATTGGACAAGAAAATGTAAATAAGTTGATTTTGGGGATCGATCCATATACACGTGCCGGTATAACCTGTATGCCCAAACACGGATTCATTTGCCAGTCGAGAAGGATATTCTTTTTTCTTATCCGGGTCAGCTCGATCAAAACCTAGCCCACGCCGGCTGGTCAACGATTGTCTGGATGTAAATAAATCGACTGTCTCCGGCCTGAAATACCGGATACCTCCGTACTCACCTCTATTTAACAGTAATTGACCGTAAATAGCCAGATCATTTGCTGTAGCAAAAAGCCCCGCATGACCCGCTATGCCCCCGGCCATCGCCGCTCCTTCATCATGCACATAACCTTGTAATAACTCTTTTCGGAAAACCGTATCGTTCTGTGTTGGTACAATTTGTTTTTTTGCAAAGCGCTGACGCGGATTATAGCCCGCTGTTTTCATACCAATGGGCTGATACAGCAGTTCCTGTACATATTCTTCCATTGGCTTGGACGTCATGCGTTCCGCAATTTCTTTCATGACGTACATACTAATATCGCTATATACATAATTGCCGATAGGTTTTACGGGTGACATCAGCATTTGAGGCCACATTACATCCCTATAATAGTTGTTCCGGAGATAGGCTTTGTCTGCCACGCGCACTTGATGAGCTGTATCTGGTTTATACACCAAATCACCTGGTTTCAGGTTTCGATAAAAAGGGATAAAAGGGGTAAACCCTGCTTCATGTAACAATACGCTACGAAGTGTGATATCCTTTTTATTCGTCTCTTGTGCCTGCCCTAAATAACACCCCATACTGCTATCCAAATGAATAATATCCCTTTCTTGCAAATGCATGATTACAGGAGTTGTACCTGCAATCTTACTGACGGATGCGAGATCGAATATATCGGAGGTCGTCGTTTTTGCATTAGTACCATAAGTATGCGTGCCATACGCTTTATCAAAAATAACCTGTCCATCTTTCACGGCCATAACAACCATACCTGGAGCCGCGTGTTCCCGAATAGCTTCCGCAGCAATGACATCAATCTTTTTTGTCATGCCCTCCATATCCAATCCGCAGGAATTTTCCGTCGCATACTGCAAGCGAGTCTGTTCCGTTTTATTTTGTCCCTGTGTGATAGCTAGCCCCCCAAAAATCGACATGGCAGCATACTGCTGAGCTTCCTTATTAAATTCGGGATAAATCAATTCCGAAAATCGACCTTGTAAACGCGCCGGCGACCAACTGGAAGTTGTAGCCTTATTTTCAAATCGTACGACAATAACTTGTTTATTATGTACTATTGATTGTTGAACCATCAACAACAAATCGTTTCGGAGATCTTCCTTTGTGCCAACAATAATAATAGTATTGTGATATTTTGTATGCTCTTCATAACCGTTAAAATTAAAACTTTCCACATCAGCATAACGCTTTATCATATTTACAAAATGAGCGTATTTATTAGGAAAAGGCGTAATTACCGCCATGCGGTGCCTGTCCAAACGCTTTAAAGGCACCAATCCGCCAGCATTTTGGACCATAGTAGTTTTATTGACCACAGTTTGTTTGTATTGCGCAAAGCTGTTGGTGGTATATAATAGTAGTAATAAACAAAAATAAGTTATCGTACTTTTCATTCTATTCATCATTTTAAATTGTAAATGTATTAAAATATCCGTAGCGACGATTTTTTTGGTTCTTTTTTAAAGTAAAAAAGAACATAAAAATTCTATATTTGATTTATGCCCGAAGTTATAGACAATAAGACTATTTTTTCTCTTTTGGAAGTATCCCGCAGTATTCAGAAAACTATTGCGGAACGATACAGAAGTCTATATTGGATTAAAGCGGAGATGAACAAACTTAACCATTATACCCACTCGGGACATTGTTATCCAGAACTGGTCGAGAAAAAAGAGGGGAAGGTGGTAGCAGAGATGCGCTCGATACTGTGGAAAACCGACTACCAACGAATTAATGAGCAGTTCCGCAAGCTGTTAAATGAGCCCTTGAGAGACGGCATTACCATTTTATTCCAAGCAGGTATTTCTTACGACCCGTTGTATGGCTTTAGCCTTAAAATCGTCGATATAGATCCCACGTTTGTGTTGGGTGAGTTGGAAAGGGAGAAACGAGAAAGTATACAAAAGCTTCAGGCAGAAGGTATATTCCGGGCTAATAAAACCTTGCCTTTTCCCCTCCTGCCCAAGCGTCTCGCAATCGTCTCTGTGGAAACGAGTAAAGGGCTATCCGATTTTTTTAAAATTATTCAACGGAATCCCTGGAAATATAAATTCGAGTATACCTTGTTTCCCGCACTATTGCAAGGAGACAAATCTATTCCCTCTATTATTCGACAATTAGCCAATATTGCCGAGAAAACCGATGAGTTTGACGCGGTGGCGATCATTCGTGGCGGTGGCGGAGAGGTGGGGCTTTCCTCTTACAATAACTATCAATTGGCTAAAGCGATTGCAATTTTTCCGATACCTGTTATCACAGGCATCGGACATTCCACCAATGAAACTGTCAGCGAGATGGTTGCATACCAGAATGCGATTACCCCTAGTGAGCTGGCCGACTTCTTAATACAGAAATTTCATCAATTTGCTATTCCGGTGGATGAAGCTCAAAATCGTATCATACAAGCCTCAAAAAGTTTATTTGAAAAAGAAGACCGCCTATTAGCTCAATATAGCCAGTCCATATCGTGGAATAGCAAAGCTATATTAGCTACTGAAGACCATAAACTAACAACATTAACCAATCACTTACAACTCTTCTGTAGGCAATTGTTGAAAGACCGAAAAGCAGATCTTAACAGTATACAAAGATTACTACAATTGGCAGATCCAAAGCAGTTGCTTAAAAAAGGATTTAGCATTACTAAAATTAACGGTCATGCTGTTACGAAGGGGATTTCGGTAAAGGTGGGCGATGAAATCGAAACTATCCTGTATGACGGAACAGTGTATAGTAAAGTGATGAAAAAACTTTAAACAGATAAACCAACAATGGAAAATACATACACCTATAACGATGCATTTGAAGAGCTTCAACGGATTGTATCGGAAATCGAATCTGGACAAACTGATGTCGACGAGCTGACAGAAAAGATACGTCGAGCATCTCAACTCATCGCCATTTGCAAAGCCAAGCTCACCTCATCAGAAGAGGAAGTAGAAAAGCTGTTAGCAAAACTGGTCGAATCCGCAGCCGATGACGAAGTCCTGAGTAGCGGAGAAGAGGAGTAATTTGATCTAAAACATAGCTCCATACAACATGTTGCATGGAGCTATACTCTTAATATCCACAGAATTAAACCGTCACTTTCGTTCCAACATCTTTCCCTTCGACAATATCTAATATAACACGATCTCTTTTGCCATTGGCGATATACGTAGGAATTCCTTTAGCTGCTGTATTCTTGGCAACTTTAAGCTTCGACTCCATGCCCCCACGACCGGAGGTTTCACCTTTATTTGTCTTTGCGACGTACTGCTCTACTTGTTGATCAACCTTAATTTCGCTGATCAACGTAGAACCTTCATCGGCAGGATGTCCCGTATAAAAACCATCGATATCGGTTAATATAATGAGCATATCGGCCTGGATTAACTCAGCTATTAAGCTCGCCAACTCATCATTGTCCGAAAACATGGAATGCGATACAGAAACAGCGTCGTCTTCATTGGCGACCGGAATGACACCTTCCGATATCAATCCCTCGTAGCAATTGATCATGTTTGTACGGTGCTCTCCCGGATTAAAATCCCGTTTGGTCGCCAAAACCTGTGCGCAGCGCATACCGTAATTCTGGAAAAGCGTATAATAATGCCTCATCAGGCGTGGCTGCCCTATAGCGGAATATACCTGTCTCCGTTGTGATTTATCTTCTATCACACTATCGCCCAACAACTCCCGCCCAGCATTTACAGATCCTGACGAGACCAATACAGGCATGATACCGTCTTCGTACAATTGCGCTATTTGGTCAACTAGTTTATTTAAAGCCGATAGCATAATCCGATTATCCCGATTTGCCATTACGCTTGTACCAACTTTAATAACAATTCTTTTTTTATACATGTTTATTTATTGCTTTCCTTTCCCAGCTGCACCGCCCTGTCAAACGCGGCATAAGCTGCATCTTTAATCAATTCTTTGACATTATTTTCTTCCATAGAATCTAATGCGGCACGCGTAGTTCCTCCTTTAGAGGCCACCCTATCCATCCAATCGGTCGGATTAAGGTCGGAGCTATTAAAGAGTTCCACAGCCCCTTGAAAAGTCTGTGCGACCATTAAGCGCGCATCCTTCTCTCTGAAACCCATTTTTACAGCGGCTTCCATCATCGATTCCATAAAATAGAATACATAAGCGGGACCTGAACCGGATATGCCGGTAGATTTATCGATTTCCATTTCATTCGCAAGCTTGATGGAGCGGCCCGTCGTGTCGATTAATTTTTCTACCGTGAGTAGTTCCAACCGAGAAACCTCTTTGGAGCCTATAAACGACGTAAACCCGTGACCAACCTGTGCCGCAAGGTTTGGCATCGCACGTACCACCTTCTTAATATCCATCGCTTCTTGCATAGTCTTTATCGTGACGCCTGCCATAATGGATACAAAAATCTGATCTGGTTTTTTGTGCGCTTTGATCGCTTCAAAAACTTCATCGCTGTGATAAGGTTTCACGGCAATAAATACAATGTCCGCTTTAGGCAAACAATCTTCCAATTTTTCGTAGACATCGAACGTATTCTCTGCTCGTAATTCAGCAATTTTTTCTGCCGAGTTGTCTAAAATCATTAAATCTTTCTCTTTCAACAAGTCTGATTGGGCCATCCCATGAGCATACGTTAGCCCCATGTTTCCGGCGCCAATTACTAGAATTTTCATCGTAAAATTTTTTTTTTTAAAATGATCAAGCTTTGCATAAACCAACCTTTCCTTAAAGGCAGCATATACAAGTTTCATCGGATTAAATTTTTGTTGTAATAACATTAGTTCACACATAACCCCACAAGGAACGTGCTGAAAATTAATACAATGCAAAATAAACTAGGAGATCTTAAAAAAATACGCGACACAACCCGCTGTCAAGTAGGCATTTATCCTACACATTAACTTTTTTCATATTTTTTCAAATGGGGTAAGTGTCACTCCTGCCAGAATGACTACAAAAGCCGACATGCTATTTTGCAATCACCGTCTTCATGCGAGCGCGTGCGATGATCCTGTCTTTCAGTTTTGTTTCGATTTCAACCAATGTAACGCCCATAAATTCTTGTAGAATTGTGATGGCAGAAAAAACGGTTTCTCCTATTACAGGTAGATCCTGAATTTCTACATGCTGCATAGAACCAATATAACCCATCGGTGCATCTTCCCCCTTCAAGAAATAACTATACCCGGTATGCAATGCAACGGATTGTGCCATATGTTCAAGTAAACCACTTTCTGCCAACATTGCTCCATTAACAAATATATTTCCTTCACGAACGACAAAAGTCGACACCAGCTCCTTATCGTCATAGCTTTCTAAACTAGACACCATAACAATCGGTGCTCGTTGTGGGATGAGTGATAATAGTTTTTCGCCCGAAATAGGTAAAGAGATCATTTCCAAAAATCAAAAAAGTTAAACCACTGTAGCGGATACTTCCGCAATATACTTTCCACACTGCTTGTGTAAGCTGCCAGAAAAGATTGTGGATCACGCCGTTTTACATCGATAGCCTTACGTGCATAAAGATGATAGTGAAGTCCGGATTCGCGCATGACATATACAAAAATAACAGGAGCAGATAAGCGAGATGCAATACGAAAAGGCCCTGCCGGAAAATGGGCTTCTTCACCAAGCAGAGAAGCAGTGAGCGTTTTAGCACCATCAAAATACCGATCGCCGGTGAAGCAAATTAATTGGTTACTGGACAAGGCTTCGTTAATAGCAAAGACATGAGACATATCTTCTTGAATATGGATGAACTTAACACTCGGTTTTTCAGAAATACGTTCGATATATTCCTTAATGATTGTGCGTTCTTGATCTGCTGTCACTAGGTTAATCTGAAGATCTAAATCAATATCAGCGAAAAATTTATCGGCAATTTCAAAGTTTCCCACATGTGCCGAAATGAGAACACCACCGTTTTTATTTGCCAAAACTTCCTTTAACGTATCTATTCCATCAAATTCATAGGTAAACCTGTCGCGTAGACCAGAAGAGATAGCCACCTTATCGATGATGGTTTGTCCAAATACAAAGTAGGTTTGATAAACTTTCCAAAATGCTTTCCAAGCCCCATAACCCTGCCTATGACGCAAATAATAATAAATCGCTCGGAAACTTTTGGGAGAGAAAAGAAAATAATAGAATGCTACAAAAACAAGCAAGGAGTAGGCGGCTCGAACCCCTAATTTTCTTATTAAAAAGACAAATATCTTATAGCCAAGGAGTGTCCCTTTTGATTTTCCGTCCCATTGGCTCATATTACCCTCCGATTTAACTCCTTATCGTCATTTTTTGTTCTACGACGTTATAGAAATCCTGGAACGTAACTACTTCATCAAAATCCGCCTCAACGAGTTTAACTCCAAAATTAGATTCGATAATAACAACCAAATCTACATAGTCTAAACTATCCAGATCAAGAGATTCTTTTAAAGACGCTTCCGGACTGATAATCTCCTCATCTACTTCAAACTCTTCCACCAAGATTTCATTTATCTTTTGATATATACTCGCTTTATCCATCGTTAAATTTCTTGACCACCAACGCGGAATTGGTTCCACCAAATCCGAAAGAATTAGACAAATATATATCAAATTCTTGTTTTATGGTGTGGGAAACAAAATTTAATTCGCTGATATCATCATCCGGTTCTTCCAAATTAATATTTGGGGCGATGAACCCATGCTGCATCATCAAGGTAGAATATACTATCTCCGACGCACCCGCCATCCAACACTCATGTCCTGTCATGGATTTTGTAGAACTAACATAGGGTCTATTCCCAAATACTTCTAAAATAGCCTTTGCTTCATTTGCATCACCAATTGGGGTTGATGTGGCATGTGCGTTGATATAGGCAATATCTCCAGCCCGTATATTGGCCTGCTCGAGTGCTCGTCGCATCGCTTTCGCAGGCCCTTCGATGTTAGGGGTTGATATATGGCCTCCATTGGAAGAAAAACCATAACCTATTATTTCTGCGATGACAGGTGCGCCCCTATTTACAGCCGATTCATAACTCTCCAATATGACTGTTGCTGCTCCGCCACTAGGCACCAATCCAGTACGTCTTTTGTCAAAAGGTCTTGATGCTTGTTGTGGGTGGCTAATATCAGTCGCAAAGACACCTAAACCATCAAAACTAGCCATAGCATAAGGGTTGATTTCCTGTGCTCCTCCACAAATAATCATATCCTGCAATCCTTGCTGGATAAACATATAACCTAGGCCGATAGCGTGCGAACCACTAGCACAGGCAGCACTAATCGTCATATTAATTCCCGACAATCCGAAAATTGTGGCCAAATTCATCGTGACGGTAGAATTCATCGATTTAAAGATTGCTCCAGAACCAATGAGCTGAGTGTCTTTCTTTTCTCGCACGATATCTGTGGCCTCGATAACCGCCTTGGAAACACTGTCGTTTCCAAACAGAATGCCTACCTCTCGCTTACCAAGATCTTCTTCTCGCAAATTCGCCTGATCTAACGCCTCCATTGTTGCCATATAAGCATACTCTGACTCCTCCCCCATACTGATACGTTGGCGCCTGCTGAGCACTCTCTTTAAATCGGGTGCAGGCACCACGCCCGTCAACGGAGATTGAAACCCAAAGGTTAATCGGGCTTCATCAATCACAATACCGGATTTACCTTCAAAAAGTGATTGCCTGACCTCTTCCAAATTCTTACCGATACAAGAATAGATACCCATTCCCGTAATGACTACACGTTTCCTCATCTTACAACCCTAAGCATAAATTCCACCATTTATATTGATAATTTCTCCAGTGATATAACTGGCTTTCTTGGAGGCCAGAAAACAAACCAGATCAGCGACCTCTTCTGCTTCACCGAATCGGTTTGCGGGAATAATTTTTCTCAATTCTTTTTCATCCATTTCTGCTGTCATGTCTGAACGGATAAAACCGGGAGCAACAGCATTGACAGTGATGTTTCTCTTTCCAATTTCTTGTGCCAATGCTTTTGTAGCACCCACAAGGCCAGCCTTCGCCGCCGAATAGTTAACTTGTCCTGCGGTTCCCTTAACGCCCGATACCGAAACGATATTAATAATTCGACCGTATCGTTGACGTAATAATTTCTGGATAAAAAAATGTGTCACGTTATAAAAGCCCTGCAACGAAACGTCTAGCACAGAAGACCAATCTTCCGGAGACATCCACATGAACAGACCATCTCTCGCAATACCTGCATTATTGACAATGACCTCCACGATCGCTTCAGGATGATGATCACTCCATCGTTGTAATGCTTGCTTTACATCGGTTAAGTCTCCAACATTAAACTTAATAATCTCACCTGTTGCACCCTCATCTTTCAATGCGGCTAATGTTTCTTTAGCGGCTTCTTCATTCCCCTGATAATTAATCAACACATGGTATCCCAATTCGACCGCTAACTTTTTACAGATTGCCCGTCCGATACCCCTTGACCCACCTGTTACTACTGCACACTTCATATTAGTTCATTAAATATTCTTTAACCTGCTGAATGGCAGGATAAAGCGGTTTGTCATCCGAAAAGGCGGGGATAATCTCGCTGATCTCATCGTACACCGCTTTTGTTTTTGAAGATACTAAATTTTGGTAATTTAAAATATCAATTGCTTGTCTCACAGCGATAATTTGCACAGCAAGTACCTCAAATGCATTCACGATCACACGATTCGCTATCACCGCAGCATTTGTTCCCATACTTACAATATCTTGATTATCGTTGTTATTCGGAATACTGTGTACATACATGGAAGTGGAAAGTGTTTGGTTTTCCGCGGTAGTAGAGGTAGCCGTAAATTGGGCACCCTGCATCCCAAAATTAAAACCAAGCTTACCCATATTCACGAACGGCGGTAGTAATCCATTGATTTTAGCATTCATAAGATAGTTTAACTGCCGTTCCGATAGCATCGTCAATCGCGTAATAGCTAACTTCAGCTTATCCATTTCCAAGGAGATATAGTCGCCATGAAAATTCCCGCCATGATATACATTTTGGTCTTCCACCGAAATAATCGGATTGTCACTTACAGAGTTCAGCTCATCCTCCAGGATTTTCCCTGCTTGCTCAATGGTCTCCAAAATCGGCCCTAAAATCTGTGGGACACAACGTAACGAATAATACTCTTGCACTTTATCTTTAAAAACGTCTTCCTGATTATTCCCCGAATATAAATCGTCTTCTCGCTTTTTTATCAATTGACTATCCATCAGATGCTCCTGCATAAGAGCGGCAACCCGGTTTTGTCCAACATGTAACTTTACCGTATTCAAGCTCGGAGAATAATGGTCGTCATGCGCCTTAACAATTTCATTCATCGCACAAGAAAGCCAAATTGACCAGTCAAGCAGTTTAGATGCATAACAATAATTGACGATGCCAATGCCTGTCATTACAGATGTGCCGTTAATCAGCGATAGCCCTTCGCGTACGACCACCTCAATAGGTTTTAATCCCTCTTCTTCGAAAACGGCCATTGTAGGTCTACGTTCATTTTCATAGATCACCTCCCCTTCTCCAATTAACACCAGCGCCAAATGCGCGAGCTGCACCAAATCACCACTTGCACCCACGCCACCATGTGCAAAAATGACGGGTATAATATTTCGATTAATTAATTCTTTAAGCAGTTCAATAACACTTGCGTGCACACCAGATTTCCCTTTAGAGAGATTTGTCAAACGCGTCAGCATGGCTGCTTTTACATGGAGTAGTGACAAAACATCACCCGTTCCCGCTGCGTGGCTACGGATCAAATTGTATTGCAACTGGTTCGTGTCTTCATTTTGTATACGATATTGTGCCATCGGTCCAAACCCGGTATTCACACCATAGATTACTCTATTCGCAGCAAATTCTTTTAGGAAAGTATGGCTTTCTTCTACTACTCGGAGCACCTCCGGTTCTATATCAAGAGATTCACCTTTAAATATAATCTCATAAAACTGAGACAATGTTAATTTTTTATCTACCGAAATCATGTATGCCTATATTCTTCACTAATTTTTATTTACCATCAAAAAGCACAGATTTTACTGCTATTTTTGTAGGGGCAATATCGTATCGAGCCGTTTGCAAAAATACTATAATTTAATTTTAATTTACTTAATTCATCAAGCTATGCATGTCGAGGAAGTAGATATTTTAATTATCGGTGCGGGACCTTCGGGTTGTGTTGCCGCGGGTTATTTAGAACAACAAGATGTTCATATCAAAGTTATCGAAAAATCCAAATTCCCTCGTCTGGTTGTAGGCGAGAGTCTTATTCCACGCGTCATGGATCATTTCGACGAAGCCGGACTGTTGCCTGCGCTACAAGCTCAAAATTTCCAAAAGAAGCCTGGTGCACGCTTTATTCGAGGCGAGGTCATTAGCATCTTTGATTTTGGCGACAAATTTGGAGAAGGGTGGAATTGGACCTGGCAAGTGCCGCGGGCAGATTTTGATAACATCATGACACAAGAACTGCAACGAAGGCATGTAGATATTGCTTTTGAGACAGCTGTTACGGCGATTGAATTTGATGGAACCGACTCTTTGACTACTATTCAAGACAAGGAGGGAAACCGCTCACAAATAAAAGCCAAATTTGTCATCGATGCTAGTGGATATGGGCGTGTACTTCCCCGCCTGTTGCACTTGGACAAACCATCACAGCTAAACCCACATTCTGCGATCTTCTCTCATGTAAAAGACATTAATCGCCCCGAAGGTATAGAAGGCACACAAATTTCATTTGATGTATTAGATAGAGAAGTGTGGTTATGGGTCATTCCTTTCTCTAATGGGATGACAAGCTTGGGTATCGTTGCACACACGGATTTTATCGAGCAGCTGAAGGGAAACGACGGGACGGCAGAAGCCCTAAAAAGAGCGATTAAGCTGTCCGATTTTTATGTAAAGCGTTTTGCGGATACAGACTTCGAGTTCGAACCTGTTCATCTCAAAAACTATTCTGCTGCTGTCTCCAAAATGTTTGGGGATGGATTCGTACTAACGGGCAATAGCGCAGAATTTTTAGATCCGGTATTTTCCTCCGGTGTATGCTTTGCGACAGAATCGGGCATTCTTTCTGCGAAACTAGCCTACCGGCAATTACAAGGAGAAAAGGTTAACTGGCAGGTGGAATATGCTGATTATATGCAACGCGGTATTAGTGTCTTTACGACTTACGTAAAAGAATGGTATACGGGTAATCTACAAACGCTTTTCTTCCACCGTCCTGAAAACCTAGATGTCAAGCGTAAAATATGTGCTGTGCTAGCTGGTTACGTTTGGAACGACGAGAATCCGTTTGTCAAGAAACATGACCGGGTAATACGCACGTTGGCGTATATGTTAGAAAATAATCCTTAATCGCCTTCCTCTGTTTTAGGTGGTTGTGTTTTGGTCACACCAGCCTTGAATCTCGGCTTGAAACCCACAGGTTTACTCGATGGCGCTTCCGGTTCTACCGGTTTGGCTTCCTCTTCTTTCGGTCTCTCCGGTTCCGCAGCTTTGGTCACGCCCGCCTTAAACCTCGGCTTGAAGCCGGATGGTTTGCTTGAAGGAGTTTCCGGTTCCACCGGCTTGGTTTCCTCTTCTTTCGGTCTCTCCGGTTCTGCAGCTTTGGTCACGCCAGCTTTGAATCTCGGCTTGAAGCCGGCTGGTTTGCTTGAAGGAGTTCCCGGTTCCACCGGCTTGGTTTCCTCTTCTTTCGGTCTCTCCGGTTCTGCAGCTTTGGTCACGCCAGCTTTGAATCTCGGCTTGAAGCCGGCTGGTTTGCTTGAAGGAGTTTCCGGTTCCACCGGCTTGGTTTCCTCTTCTTTCGGTCTCTCCGGTTCCGCAGCTTTCGTAGCGCCCGCCTTAAACCTCGGCTTGAAGCCGGATGGTTTGCTTGAAGGAGTTTCCGGTTCCACCGGCTTGGTTTCCTCTTCTTTCGATTTCTCCGGTTCCGCAGCTTTCGTAGCACCCGCCTTAAACCTCGGCTTGAAGCCGGATGGCTTACTCGAAGGAGCTACTGGTATTGCCGGATCTGAAGACAACTCCTCTAATATCTCCGCAGAAACAGTTTGATCTCTAACCACTGCCTCCTCTTCGATCAACGCGTACTGCTTTCGTAATTTATTAAACCAAAACTTCTTGGTGTGATCGAAACTTTTCTCCCCCATTTGAGTATAATGCTGCCTAAACTCATCATACAGCACACGATTATCACCCTGCAATTGTGATAAGTCTATTTTCTTTTTGGCAAAAAAATCCTCAAATGTCATACTATTCCACTCCTCTAATCCATATTATGATACACCGCCTGTACATCATCGTCTTCTTCAATCTTGTCGATTAATTTGAGGACATCGGCAGCTTGTTCTTCATTCAATGAAGTATGAGATAGAGCAATACGTTCTAATTTGGCAGATTTCACTTCAATTCCTTTTTCCTCTAAAAGGCTTTGCATATTTCCAAAATCCTCAAATGAAGTTTGGACGACGACAATATCATTACCTTCTTCGTCAGCTTCCACATATAATTCTTCCAATCCCCCATCAATAAGCTCTAGCTCCAATTCTTCCACATCAATGTCTTCCGCAGCTTCAAAACGGAATATCGATTTCCGTTGAAAGATAAAGTCAAGTGATCCTGTTTTACCCAATGATCCACCTGATTTCGTAAAATAGCTTCTTATGTTAGCTACCGTACGGTTGGTATTATCTGTTGCCGTTTCTATCAAAACCGGTACGCCATGTGGACCATATCCTTCATATACAAATTCTTCATATCCTTTGGCGTCCTTTTCAGAAGCTCTTTTAATCGCCGCTTCAACACGATCTTTCGGCATGTTAACCGCTTTCGCATTTTGAACTGCTGTACGCAAACGCGAGTTATTTTCGGGGTGTGGACCGCCCTCTTTTACCGCAATGGCTATTTCTTTTCCTAAGCGTGTAAACTGTACGGCCATTTTGGCCCAACGTTTAAATTTTCTTTCTTTTCTAAATTCAAAGGCTCTGCCCATTTTTTATACGTTTGTTTTGAGGTTCGCAATCATGTCTTCTGTTATCGATTCCAAATCAAACTTCGGTTTCCAACCCCAATCCCTACGTGCGTAGGCATCATCAATACTTGCCGGCCAAGTGTCGGCAATTGCTTGACGAGGGTCGTCATCAACATAAGACATTTCAAAATTAGGAAGAATTTTTTTAATTTCTTTGCCAATTTCCGAAGGAGTGAACGATAATCCGGCGAGATTATAGCTTGAACGGATGGAAATTTGTTCGACAGGAGCATCCATTAGTTCCATAGTTCCACGCACTGCATCCTCCATATAGAGCATCGGCAAAGCCGTGTTGGCGGAGAGGAAGCAGGTATATCTACCATACTTTAACGCTTCGATAAAAATATCGACAGCATAGTCCGTTGTTCCTCCACCAGGTGCGGTCTTCCAGGAGATAATACCCGGAAAGCGAACACTGCGGATATCCAGTTTATATTTGTGATGATAGTATTCACAAAGCCTTTCACCTGCCAGTTTAGTGACACCATATATACTAACGGGATCCATTACACAATATTGATCCGTGTTTTGTTTAGGAGAATGCGGGCCAAAAACGGCAATAGAGCTAGGCCAAAAAACCTTTTTAACATCCAGTTCTACCGCCAGATCCAATACATTTAATAGGCCATTTATATTAAGGTCCCAAGCCTTTTGCGGGTATTTCTCACCAGTTGCAGAAAGCATAGCAGCAAGCAGATAAAGTTGTGTGGGTTTATATTTTTCAAACAAATCCGTCAATGCAGGCTTGTCCAACACATTGATAATTTCAAAAATTTCGTCTTCTTTTAAGACCGTCGGCTCCCGAATGTCTGAAGTGATGACATTTTCTGTGCCGAATCTACGACGAAGTGCTGTTGCTAACTCCGATCCAATTTGGCCATTCGAACCAATCATGAGTATACGCTCTTTCATTGAAACAAAGTTAGCGCATTTTTTAGGCAAAATTGGACAGCAATCGATTGCTTCGTTTATACTTTTTTCACCAAAATAACCAGAATTATAAATCTGTAAATTTTCATGGAAAAACGTTGCGTTGTGTGCAATAAATTGCAAAATTTATTTTTATTTTCTTACTTTTGGTATCTTAAATTTATTGTAAATTATTTAATATCATAAACAAATAAAACAAATTCAATTATGAAAGTTGCAGTAGTAGGCGCAACGGGCCTTGTAGGGTCAGAGATTTTGACCGTTTTATCGGAACGTAATTTCCCGGTAACAGAGTTGATTCCTGTAGCATCGGAACGGAGCAAGGGCAAGGAAATCGAGTTTAAGGGGAAGAAGTACAAGGTCGTTACACCAGCCGAAGCTATTGCACTCCGACCTGATGTAGCGTTGTTTTCTGCAGGCGGTGGCACTTCAACAGAATATGCGCCACAGTTTGCCGAAGCAGGTATTACTGTAGTGGACAATTCGTCGGCATGGCGTATGGACCCAACCAAGAAGTTGGTTGTTCCGGAGGTGAACGGTGATGTACTATCCGCAACGGATAAGATCATTGCAAACCCAAATTGTTCGACTATCCAGATGGTGGTTGTACTCCAACCGCTACACGCGAAATATACCATTAAACGTGTTGTCGTATCCACCTATCAATCTGTCACTGGAACAGGTGTAAAAGCTGTTAATCAATTGATGGATGAGCGGGCGGGAAAAGATGGGGAAAAAGCATACCCTTATCAAATCGACTTAAACGTTATCCCTCATATCGACGTATTCCAAGACAATGGATATACAAAAGAGGAGATGAAAATGATTCAGGAAACGAATAAGATTATGGGTGATGACTCTATTCGTGTTACGGCCACAACGGTGCGTATTCCGGTTATGGGGGGACATTCAGAAGCAGTAAATATCGAATTCGAAAATGATTTCGACCTAGCTGAAGTTCGTCAGATACTAGCCGCACAAGAGGGTGTTATTGTGGTTGACGACCCTGCTAATCTCCAATATCCGATGCCAAAAGATGCACATGGTAAAGACGAGGTTCTAGTTGGCCGTATTCGTCGTGATGAGTCGCAAGACAAAACATTAAATCTTTGGGTTGTGGCAGATAACCTTAGAAAAGGAGCAGCAACCAATGCGGTGCAAATCGCGGAATTGCTCCTTAAAAGAGGATTGATTTAACCGCCGAACAACATTAGATATAATTTTAAGGTATTGTCTCCTATATCTGTCATATACAAATGTAGGAGACATTTTACTTTTAGATTTTTACTTTTTAACTTACACTATGTTAAAGGAAGAAAGACAAGCCTATATCATTCACCAGATAAACCTACACAACAAGGTGTTATCGTCCGACTTAAGTGTACAATTGAACGTGTCCGAAGATACTATACGACGCGATTTGAACGAACTGGCCGAAAACGGGCAGGTGTTAAAAGTATACGGAGGTGCCTTATCCAAATCCTTTCAATTCCCTTTTCAGGAAGGGAACGTCTATGCTAAGGAATCAAAAAAAGAGATCGCCCACAAGGCTATCGGACTCATACAAAGCGGAATGACGGTATTAGTGGGTGGCGGAACAACCATGATTGAATTGGCACGGTCGGTTCCTAACGATCTCCAATGTACATTCTTTACCATTAGCCCACTCGTGGCATTGGAATTAGCAGAGAAGGACAACATTGATGTTATTCTTATCGGGGGAAAATTATCTCGAAACACCAATATTGTATCGGGAGCACAGGTCATCAATGAGCTTTCCGATTTGCGGGTAGATCTCTGTTTGCTCGGAACAAACAGTTTGTCACTGGACGAAGGTATTACAGATTCGGATTGGGAAGTCGTCCAGATTAAACGCGCCATGATCAAATGTTCTAAGAATCTTGCTATCCTTAGTATCGCAGAGAAATTGAACTCCAATCAGAAGATGCGTGTTGCTCCACTAAGAGATGTCACTTATCTGGTTACAGATCTCGATCCTAAACACCCTAAATTAAGAGAGTTTGCGCATCAGATTGAGGTGAGATAAAGTAGAAAGCTATTTTTGCCGATGAAGTCTTTCAATGGCACGTCTAACGATCCAAAGGTTACTTTCGATAGCTAGATTGTGCCACATGATGTTATAATCTATTTTTCTACTGAAAATCAACCGTTTAACATACTTCAATAACGAACGAAATGTATAACTAGATAATCCGTTGAAAGCTTTTGCATAATAATTGGAGTGATGTTTCTGCCATTCCTGCACAGCAACCTTGTTAATATATTCCAGGTACTCCGATTCATTGGACATCATCTCACTTCGTTTTTCCAATATTTTTTTCGATTCGTCTTGCGGTTTTAGTACAAGCTTTTGTCCATTCTTCTCCACTAAATGAAAATCAAACGCATACAGCTGCCCATCCTTCACCTCCAATTGTAAGATAGCCCCTGTATTCCATATACTCGTGTTCGCAATACCATCAAAATAAAAGTTACCCAGACTATAAAAAATAGGCTTGCTTTTATAATATTCCACTCCTTGCACAATGTGAGGATGGTGTCCTATCACGATATCAGCACCGCAGTGTATCAATTCCCGATATCGATCTCGCCATTCGGGGATAGGCACATCGATCATTTCGACACCTGCATGCACTTGTACAATCAACATATCTACTGTTGCCCGATATGCGGCTATATCCGAATTTACCCTTGGATGATTAACCCAGGCGTAGCCTGATGTGCTCTTTCCGTCTAACGCTCCATAACCGTTTTCGCCATAAGCCAAAAAGCCATAACGGATATTATCTATTGTTCTCACCAATAGTCGGTAGGCCTGCTCCTTATCTCCTGCTCCAATAGTCTCCTCTTCATCCAACGATGATATCGTATGAATCATGGCTTCTTCACCATAATCAAAAATATGATTATTCGCCATCGCAAATAAATTAAAGCCCATCGTCTGGAGCAAACGGGCAGCATCGGGCCGTTGGTTCAGCAATGGACCGGTTTTTTCAATAGCATGTCCTTTACCGCGTAGAGGAGCCTCTACATTACAGGAGCGGATGACATTCTCCGCAAACATCTCTTGAAGTTCTGTAGATAAAACAGGCTCCGTTTCTAAAACAATGTCGCCGACGAAAAGTAACTTATGATGCATTTCTTTTCAATAACATGATTTCTAAAGGTTTGATCGTGATATAAGCAAAATAAGCTTGCATCAACCTATTTTTAAAACCCAGTAGTTTTAGTCCTTCTTTTACCTTCGGGGTATGCATCAACGTTTGGAAGACACGCTCTTTCCAATTTATACACGCTAATGTTGTATTAATCCACTCCAGGTAAGCTGGGCGTATAATTTCTCTCAACAACGGGACATTCAAAGGTTCCAACCGGTGATGAAGAAGTGCATAATAGTTGAGTGAATTCTGATAGGTATATCGATGTTTTTCTTCTTCAAATAGCACATTATGTTTTTTAAAGAAGTCGCGTTGCCATTGCCTGTTTGCTCTTCTTTCTGGTGCGAGATTTAGCATAGCAAAAGCAATATCCTGTTCCAGAAAAGGAGAATAGCTGTCAAAGCCATAGTGAGGGGGTAAGGTGACCAGAAATTGCAACATCATCATCTTCGTACGCATCGTAGTCAGCAGCCGGTATTCTGGCATCTTTAAAAGCTCCTTCTGTTTTTCAAAAAAAGGAGCTACCAACTCGTCTTTATAATCTGCCTCTACGGCCTGGCTTGCATCCGCACTCATACCGTGTGTATGTCCTAACGTCCGATATGAAGCTATCGTTTTAACTTCGGGAACAGTAAATGCACCAGCCCATGCATCACCTATAATACCGCTGAGCAAATGTAGTTTTCTATGATCTTCAAAATCGGATATCTGCTTATAAAATTCAAGATGATAGGTACCAGATGCTGCGATGGAGATGCCATATAACGCGTACCATTCGGCAATGTAATTATTAAACTCCCCCAAATCAATCCGTTGCCAATGTGTCCCTAACCGCTCGGAGAGTGCCTTCGCATACACGGTTTCACGCGAAAGATTTTGGTTAAAAGATGTTCCATACGTATAGGCGCGAATCCTGCGGCGGTCCTTTAACAGGACATTCAACAACCGTGAATCAAAACCGCCACTGGTCGGAATCAGAATATCTTCTTGAAATGACGCAGCCCAATTATTTATCCGCTCTTCCATCATCCCTAAGACATCGTCTTCTCTTGAACGCTTTCCCAATTCGTCCACCATACGGTCTTCAGATTCCGTTATGTGGACTTTACCGTCGACAACAGATAATGTTTCGTTTGGCAAGAGATACTTTACGTTTTTAACTGCCGTTCGCCCAAATACAGCGTAACCATAATCCAGGTATGCGGCAAGCCCGTTTAAGTCTATCTCTAAATTGGTGTAGTCAATAACATCTTCTATAGATGTACTAACGGCTCCCGTTTTTTCGTTATAAAAAACGGTTCCGTATCCCACCCAATTTCCATGTATTGTTCTCATTTATTTCCGCTTCGGTAATTTACGTTTTCCTATTTCCAACAATTCCAGCCATACAGTATTTCTTGACACATGACTTCCTGTGATATACACCAACACAAATATAGTGCTTTGTACGAATAGCAAAACTAAATGGGGCACATCCGCTATGAAGTATGCTATTCCCCAAGCAGCCAAGAAAGCTGCTAGGCTTGTTAGAAAAGCAGGAAAGATATCCACTACCTGCTTCCAGAAGCCATAACCATACACCTGTCCACTTACCCAGCCCGTTATACCGTAGAACAACAGCCGTACACCAAGCTGACCGTAGATGATATGGAGCACGCCAAGACGATAGGTGCCCCATAAAACCAACATTGCGATTACAAATTTGCAGAGTTCTAACCATAGGGTGTAATTCGACTTTCCTTTTATATTGAGAAAGTTAACATTTAGATCTGTTAGCGAAATAAATATCCCAGCAAAACATAGCCATTGAAAATAAGGAATGGATGGAATCCATTTCTCTGTCAGAATAAAGATAAAGCCTGGTTCCGCAACAGCAATGGCACAGAAACTCACGGGAAAAAGAACGAAAGCCAACGTCTGTATCGTTTTTCTACAAGCATTCAGAAACCGTGGATAGTCGTTTTGAATAGGTGTTAAGGTCGACAGGGTCGTCCCCTGAATAATAGACGAAATGAGCAGGTTGGGTGTTTCCCCCCATTTGTTGGCGGAATAATAGTATCCCGTATCCTGTTCGGTAAAATGCTTCCCAATAAAACTGTAGTAAATTTGCGAAAAAGATTTTCCCAATACGTTCCCCACCATAAAAGAAAGAGAGAACTGCAGATGTTGGCGCAACGAACTGCCCGAAAAGAAGAAACTGATTCGCCAATTGCCCCATATCCACAAGAAAGAAGTCCGAAAGAACGAATACAGCAGGGGCTGCAAGAGCACAGCCCAGACCTCAAACCCCATTAAAGCCAATGAAATAGCCACTATCCCCATACATATTACCGAAACAACATTGATACGGGCGGTTCTTTTGAAATCGAAGTTTCGCAGCAATTTGACATATTGTACAATACCAAACGAGTGCACTACGAGCTGCAAAAACAGTACGCGGGCATAGAGTGTAAGATTATCAATGCTATTGAAGCGCTCGATGGCCGGAGCTGAAAAGAATAGAAGAAGATATAACAGAACACTCGCAGCCAAGTTGAAAACAAACATACTGGAGTAGTCTTTTTCATCCACATGTCGGGAACGCACGAGTGAAGTCGCCAAACCACTATCTACTATCGCGGTGGAGATCGTCGTAAAAATAACTAGAACGGCTATCACCCCAAAATCTTCTACAGGCGATATACGCATGATGATGATACCCACCAACGTTATCACCAATTGGTATCCAAATCGGTCGATAGCATTCCAAAACAATCCTTTAAGGGTATTTTGCTTGATATTTTCGCTCATGCAAAGACATTGAAGCTATAAAGTTAGCAAAGATTTCCGTTACAAGTTAAGCCATGCTAAAAAACAATGTTCTTTTGGTCTTTGCTACCATACGGTAACCTTTTTGTTTAAGGAACTCTATGATTGGTGTAGTTGGAACTATACCGATCTCAAAAGCGTCTTCAACTAGTATATAGTAAGGTCGATATTTATCCCAATTATTAGATTGCAATACAGCCAAATCAAATCCTTCTGCATCAATTGAAAAAAAATCAATTTCTGTGTTTTCTTTAATATATTCATCGAGAATAGCATCTAATCTTCTAACAGGAACATCTATTGTGTTTACAATAGAATACCGTGTTCTATTATCCCGCTCTTCCGATATCCTTTTTGAGAAGCCATTCAAAGCTGGTTCATTAAAGCAGTAATATGTTAGTGTTCCGTTATTTTCAGCTACGCCGACATTGAGATTGACATCTCGTTTTCGGAACCATCTAAACCATTTCGTCGCTTCGGGGTTTGGCTCTATATTAATACCTCTCCACCCTCTTTTGTAAAAAGCCATGGTATTGGAAAACCGATATGGATGATGGGCTCCCACGTCTACGTAAAAACCTTTATATTTTTTCTTTCCCTCATAGAAACCTAACAGAACGGCATCTTCTCCTTCCTGCGAATAGGATCGAACACTTAAAAATTTATCAAAGGGTATATATTTTAAAATAATCTTTTTTAAAGAAAACATCCTTGTAGTCGTCTTAATAGACCAACAAATTAATATTATTTTTTCCAACTCCAAAAAAAAGTATCACATGTATGCCTTCTACTGTATCAGTATACATTAAATAAATATTAGCACGGTTTTTGAATCATTCTTTGTTCCTTTGTAATGCATGCAAACACTGGCTCCTATCATATTATTTGTATACAACCGTCCTAAGCACACTAGACGGACGCTTGTGGCGTTGGAAAAGAATCTATTGGCCAAGGACTCCCTGTTATATATTATCTCGGATGCCGCGAAAAATGCGGATGCCGTAGAAAATGTCAATCACGTTCGTGCTATTATCCGCGAACCTTGGGATTTTAAGCATATAACAATTATGGAGCGTCAAAAAAATTGGGGGCTTGCCGAAAATGTGATTGATGGCGTTACGAAAATCATTGAGGAGCATGGCAAAGCTATCATACTGGAAGATGATTTGGAGACCGCACCCTATGCGCTGACCTATTTCAATGATGCACTACACTGTTACGAACATGACGAACGGGTTATGGAGATCAGTGGCTATATGTATCCGATAGAAAATCCAAAACGCTTGCCTAAAACGTTCTTTTTTCGGGTAGCAAATAGTTGGGGTTGGGCCACATGGAAAAGAGCGTGGAAACAATTCAATCCCGACATCAATGCATTAACAAAGCATTTCAAGCGGAAAGATATAAGACGTTTTAGTATCGAAGGAACCGAAAATTTTTGGAAACAGGTTAAGGAATATAAAGCGGGAAAGATTAACTCTTGGGCTATCCGTTGGTATCTTTCTGTCTTCAATCAGGATGGTTTGGTACTCTACCCTCGACACTCTATGGTACAGAATATCGGAACAGACGGTTCGGGAACCCACTCGGATATAGA
Organism: Sphingobacterium corticibacterium; assembly: GCF_004208525.1. Taxonomy (GTDB): domain Bacteria; phylum Bacteroidota; class Bacteroidia; order Sphingobacteriales; family Sphingobacteriaceae; genus Sphingobacterium; species Sphingobacterium corticibacterium. Next base: position 1,266,506 of record NZ_SGIT01000002.1, read on the forward strand.
CGATGTCTACCATGTGGAACTGGCGACCCAAAAGGTAAAGTATTTTCCGCGTGAAATCAGGGAGAACGAAAAGGCTTATGAGGCTATTAAACATTTTTATGCACATAGAAAAGGAAATATAGCCGAACGCTTAATCCGGTTTTTAATTAAAAAATTTGGGAGAAAATGACACCACAAATGAATAAACTTTTACCGAAAGTTTCTATTATCACTGTTGTCTACAATGATGTCCTTGGCATTGAACACACCATCCGATCGGTCATGAAACAAACCTATGTCGAATTGGAATATATTATTATAGACGGCCTCTCTACCGACGGCACCCTTGATGTGATAGACCGATACAGAGAAGAGGTATCTATTGTCATTTCGGAAAAGGACCAGGGTATTTATGACGCCATGAATAAGGGACTTTCTGTCGCCACCGGTGAGTACGTCCTGTTTCTCAATTCCGGGGATGAATTATATGAAGACACGACGCTGGAAAAAGTCTTTTCATCTGCAGAAAATGCAGATATTTATTACGGCGAAACGAAATTGATAGACGAAGAACGCAACATTATCGGTGATCGCCGTCATAAAACACCAAAACGTTTTGATTGGAAGTCGTTTCGCTATGGCATGAGTATCTGTCATCAAGCCATTTACGTAAAAAGAAGTATTACCGCACCTTATGATTTACAATACAAGCTCAGTGCGGATATCGATTGGGTCATCCGCGCTGCAAAAAAGGCTAATAAAATAGTGAACGTTAACCAATACGTGGCTAAATATCTTGTGGGAGGAACAACTCAAAAACGCCACCGACAAAGCTTGAAAGAACGTTATGCAATTTTTAAAAAGTACTATGGTACATTCGCCAACGTGGTTAATCATGGCGTTATCGCCGCTCGTCTTATTTTATACCGATTAAAACATGGCAAAACAAGAGAATAACGTATTTAACCCCGAAATATTAGTAGAACTCGCGAATACCAAAATGCCTTTTGGCAAATACCAGGGTTGGTTACTATGTAATCTGCCGGAACCCTATCTGAACTGGTTTCGTCAAAAAGGATTTCCAAAAGGTAAACTCGGTATGCAATTGGCAACCCTTTATGAAATAAAGTTAAACGGTCTGGAATATCTACTCAAGCCCCTTATTAAGAAATAATAACGTTAAAATTATACATTTTTTTATGTCGCTCAAGCCGCGACGTTGCTTTTACTTTTTTTACCTCAAAAAAAGTAAACAAAAAAAATCGCCACTTTAAAATTTGATGCGTCCCTCCACCCCGTACTTTTCCCGCATCGAGAATAGTTTTGATGGAATGTGAAGTGCACTAATAATATTTCTACATATTCAAAATTTTATATGTGGCATTAGAAGTTAAATAAGGGATAATACAATTGCACCGTTCCCTCCTTAACTTTAACTGTCGCATCCGGATTTTTGAGGTCTGTAGAGACTCATTCTCGCACTATCCATTATCTCAAACATCCGACGCGACGAGGTTTTGGTTCTTTTTACGGGAAAAAGAACATAAAAATCTTTATTTTTGCAATTGAATTATTTTTTAACATTAAACGCCGTTTGCAGCGGTATCAATGAATATGGCAAAATATCAAACACTACTGTACTATTGTTACAGTCCAATCGAAAACGCAGAACGATTTGCTGCGGAACATCTCGAATTTTGTAAATCACTTGGTCTCGTAGGTCGTATCATCGTCGCCGATGAAGGGCTGAACGGTACCGTTTCTGGAACATCAGCGGCTTGTCAAGCCTATATGGAGGCTGTACATGCCGATGAGCGATTCCGTAAAACAGATTTTAAAATCGATGACGTCGATGAACCATCTTTTATCAAGATGCACTGTCGGTACAAATCCGAGATCGTACATTCTGGGTTACGCAACCCAGCGATAATTGACCCTAATAAGAAGACAGGCAAACACTTAGAGCCGAAGGACTTCCTAGAGATGAAAGACCAGGAAGACGTCGTTATTTTGGACGTACGTTCCAATTACGAGCATGCCGTAGGTCGATTTAAAAATGCCGTGACACTAGACATAGAGAACTTTCGCGAATTTCCGGAAAAGGTCAAGGAATTAGAACAATATAAAGACAAAAAAATACTGACCTATTGTACTGGAGGAATCAAATGTGAAAAAGCTTCTGCTTTATTGCTAAAAGAAGGTTTTAAAGACGTTTATCAACTGCATGGAGGCATCATTAAGTACGGTAAGGAAGTTGAGGGTAAAGATTTCGAAGGGCAGTGTTACGTGTTTGACAACCGTGTTACGGTAGATGTCAATACCGTTAATCCCTCTGTCGTATCTACCTGCAGAAATTGCGGAAAGGTGACTTCGAAGATGATCAATTGTGCCAACCCCGAGTGTAACGAGCACTTCACGCAATGTGACGCATGTGGTTGGGAAATGGATGGTTGCTGTTCGGTGGTATGTATGGAGCACCCTCGTAAACGGACTTATGACGGTACAGGCTACTATGTAAAAGTACCTCAACCGGTCAATATAGAAAAAATCAGCAAAAGAAAACATAAGAACCGGCCGGCAGGACAGCAGGCTAAAGCTTAACGGTTAAACTTTAACTTAAATACAGTAGCCGTGCCAACAAGTAAGAAAACATTTTTACTGCGAAAAGTACTTATCGGTGCAATTATTGCCATTTTTGCATACCTAAGTACTGTCTTTATTTACCAGTATATAGCCTACCAGAAAGTCAAGGAACGTCTTGATGCTGCTTATGCATTTGGGTTAAAGCAGTCTTCTACGTTATACCAGCTGTTTTCAGTTTATGGCGAAGCAGATAATCGTTTTAGACAATATACAGTAGATTTTGATCAGGAGACCTACAACGAATATCGGACGAAACTTGATACAATTAAATTATATCTTGACACATTGTCTAATAGTCCTACGGGAAACATATCTCTACAACACAGCAACGCTGATATACAAAAAAGAGACCTTTTGGCGGGGGAATTCGCAGCGCTTAAAAAGATCGTTAATGATCTTGTTTTCATGGCACAGGATTCCCTATCAGCATTAACCCAAAGCCAAAAGGTTATGCCACCGAGGCATGTTTCAACAGACGCTGTTATGCGTAAAATTCTTAACGATACCGCCCTCAACAAAGTGAACGTAGATACTGCGGTGCGCAAAAAACAAAGTCTATTCAATCGTGTTTTTAATGCGAAGGATGACACCTTGCTAAATTCTGCGATCACCCAACAATTTAATACCCATCAAATTGAGGTACTGCAACGCAATGTCGAGAACCTGATTGTACAGAACCAAACAAGCTATAACCGAGGTATGCGCACATTACAGCAAAATTTCGCTGTAATGCGACAAAAAGAGCGTAATCTGATACAAGCAAATTACCTACTGTTAAACAATCTGCGCACAGGCGTAGAAAAAATACAAGAATTGGAGCGTGCCTCGATACGAGAAGCAGAAGCTAAAGATCTGGAACTATATCAAGAAAATATAGATCAGCTTCGCGGACAGCTTATCATCTCGCTATCGGTCATGTTGCTTATGATTCTATTTATTCTTTACTATCAATCCAAAGCAACGACGTACGAAAAGAAACTGGAAAAAGAAAAGGATTATGCGGCAAAAGTTGCAGAGGAAAAGACAAGCGTTTTAGCCAACATAAGCCACGAAGTAAGATCGCCTATTAATTCGCTCCTAGGGATTATCGATATCTTACGGAAGAATGGCAGTAAGGATACTATTCAGCCCGAATACTTAGATTCTGCGGCACATGAAATCTCCGTCATCAATAGCACGGTGAACGACATCCTGAACCTTAGCAAGCTAGAAGTAGGGGCATTGGAAGTAAAAAATGAATACTTTTCTCCTTATCGGCTATTATTAGACATTATAAACCTGCATACCTATCAGGCACGAAAGAAAGGGCTATCTTTAAAACAACAAATAGATATTGACCCCAAATTGGAAATTTACAGCAGCTCCTTCCGGATAAGACAAATCGTCTCTAACTTGATTAGCAATGCGATAAAGTACACACCCAAAGGCGAAGTCAGCGTAAAAACATATACAAAAAAAGTAGGCAGTCAAGATACACTTTTTGTAGAAGTGAAAGATACAGGCTTAGGCATCGCGCCCGAGCACCAATCTCAAATTTTCCGGCAATATTACATGACGGACAACAGGAGTAAAACGAAGGGCTTTGGTCTTGGGCTTTATATTTCTAAATTGCTATCGGAACAATTGCAAGGGGATATCACATTAAACAGCACTGTTGGAAAAGGCTCTACCTTTACTCTATCGGTACCGATTAAACAACTACGTCTGGAAGACACTGCGTCGAAAGTTTATACCCTGGCCGACCTCCCAAAAGACATACAGCTCGTGTTGGTAGATGACAACAGGATCAATATTCTCTATTTAAAACATTATTTCAAAGACTTTCCAAACGTATATACGTTTGAAAAAGCGCAGGATGCGTTGACATTCATACAACAGCACCCCGTAGATGCCGTTATCACAGATATCTCGATGCCAGAGATCGACGGTTGGGATGTATTGCGAGAAATCCGGAATAATCCGGAAAAAGAGGACGTTAAAGTAATTGCGTTCACCGCAGATACGATGCACCTGGAAGGCGAGATGAAGAAAAGTCAAACGTATGTCTTCGACTGTATCTTAAGCAAACCATTGGATGAGCATCAGCTCGTTGCTTGTATTATCGCGTAAAACTATTATTGTTTTATCGAAGTTCCAACAACACCGGACAGTGATCGGAATGCACAGCAGAAGGCATAATCTCTGCCCTAACTATGCTGTCTGCCAACGACGTAGAAACCATATTATAATCAATCCGCCAGCCGAGATTTCTCGCTCGTGCCCCAGCACGATAGCTCCACCAAGTATAATGATGCGGTTGGGGGTTTAAATGCCGAAAGGAGTCTACATATCCAGAATTGATAAAATTTTCCATCCATTCACGTTCCGCTGGCAAGAATCCAGAACTATTTGCATTGGACTTTGGATTATGAATATCAATGGCACGATGGCATATATTATAATCACCCGAAATCACTAGTTTTGGCTTTTCCTGCAAGAGCTTATCACTATATATCTGAAAATCATCTAAGAAACGGTATTTGAAGTCCTGTCGTATATCACCTGTTGTTCCAGAAGGAAAATATACACTCATCACGGATACATCGTCAAAATCAGCACGAATGGTACGCCCTTCAAAGTCATAATCTTCATGCCCACAACCATATTCCACATGTTTAGGTGTAATCCGCGTAAAAATAGCCGTACCACTATAACCTTTCTTTTGTGCCGGGTACCAATAGTGCTCATATCCCATCTGTTCCAATAAGAGAATTTCTGGGATTTGGTCTTGCGTAGCTTTAATTTCCTGCAAGCAAACGACATCTGCATTCACTATTTTCATCCAGCCCAACCAATCTTTTTTAAGAGCAGCGCGCAAGCCGTTTACGTTATAGGTTATGATCTTCATTGTTCTATTTGTAAAGAGGTTAAGAAGTTAATAATACCGCGAGTGGAAAAGATCAAAAAACTTAGTCAAAAAGCCTGTCTTGGGAGAGAGTCCTTCCATTTCCCGTTCAAGATTTAACGCCTCTCTTCTAGTCAGTAACTTCATCGACATCCGCACATCCTCCAATGGACGATCTCGTTCATCTGTTTCTACAACCGCAATCTTATCGATGGTTTCTACACCTTGCAATAGTTCTCCAAACACCGTATAATTTCCATCTAGGTGTGGTGCTCCTCCAATCGTCGAATACAGTTCTCTTTGCTGTGCAGTCAGCTTCTTTCCTTTCAATCGAAATTCCTCTAAAGAATCTAATGACGCAGATGAGAACACGCGTCCCTGTACTAAATAAAACTGAGAAGCCGAGGACTGCTTTGCAGGGTTATCATCTCGTGCAGCACCGATTGTTCCTTTTTTATGCATAAGGCCCTCCTGAATCTCTGCAGGAATCTTGTAATCGGGTCCTCCGTCACCAAGCGACTGCTTTTGTGCGGCATAACGTGAGTTAGGATCGCCACCCTGCACCATAAAGTTCTGGATAACCCGATGAAACATCAAATCTTCATAGTAACCCTCTTTAACCAACTTAACGAAATTATCCCGATGTTTGGGTGTTTCGTTATACAGCTTCAATAAACAAGCGCCTTTGTCCGTTGTTATCGATACATAATGATATTGCGGTGTTTTCGCCCACGCCCCTGTAACCAGAAACATGCCCAACATAAGTATGCCTATCTCCCTAAAATATTTCTTCATAAATACAAATTACGATAAGGTATAGGTATCCTGAAAATAATCAATAATCAACGATTTTAGAATCATCTCTTGTTCCAACAACGTATAGTTGGGAATGGCCTTTATTAAATCCCAATGCGGCCACCCCTCTTCATCCAATCCTCTCAGTTCGTAGAAGCCCATAGCGCTAAACAAACGACAAGTAGCAATATGCATAAGCTCTTCTTTTTGCCGTTTAGAAAACTGCTGTGGTCCTTTTCCAAGTTCTTGGACACCGATGAGAAAAAGCATAACTTTAATATCGGGAAGTTCCATCTCGAAGTCACTTGCAATAACACGTTGCAGCTCCGTCCATTTTTTATTAATCTCCGATGCTTTCATACGTTAGCAAAAGTAGGGAATTATTTACGCAGTTCACGAATAAGTTCGCGACAGCGTTTCTCGATCATATGGTACACAGGCTCAAACTGATTCTCATCGAAATACGGATCCGGCACGATATCTTTCAACAAAAACATACGCACTTTGGCCCTGTCTTCATCACATTCCGCCAGTCCCGTAACGTCTCGAAAGTTGTTGTTGTCCATTACATAGATGTGATCATAGCGTTCAAAAAAATCTCGTTGGAACCATTGGGCTCGTTGTTGCGTTATATCCACCCCATATTTCTTCGCCACCGCTATGGAACGCTTGTCTGGTTGATGTCCCACATGCCAATCGCCCGTTCCCGCGGAATCTATTTCCCAGTCCAACCCCTCCTGTTCCACTAGATGCTGCATGACCCCATGTGCCAGTGGAGATCGACAGATATTACCTAAACAAACCATCAAAATCTTCATGCTTCTAAAATAACGCTATTCTTTTGAATACAAAAGGTAATCCAGAAAGTTGATACCTATATGATAAAAAACGCGTCATCTACTTTTTCAGCAGATGACGCGTATCTATTTTATGATGTAATCGATGATCGCTATTAATATTGGATCGGGAAATTGAATTCAGTCGTTCCACCTTCCGAAACGCCAGTGATACGAACAATATTTCGTTTGGTACTACCCAAAGCAGACTCCACATCATCCACATTATTCACAGGTTTTCCGTTCACATGTGTTACAACCAATCCTTTTTCAACACCGAAGTACTCAAACATTCCTCCACGATGCACCTGTGTGATCACTACACCCGAGTTTACACCAAATTTTTTCTTCTGTGCATCGGAAGCAGGCGTAAAGCTTGCACCCAACTTATTGAAGATTTCTGTTGCACTCGCACTCGCCTCTTCCTCTGTAACAGATTTCTTGGTATCCTGTGCTTTTAGGGTAACCGTGACATCACGTTCTTTCCCATCGCGTTTGTAAGTAAGTTTTAGCTTATCGCCCGGGTTTAACCGTGCTACGCGCTCCTGTAAGTCAGAAGACGAATAAATGATATTTCCTTCCACCTTCGTCAGTACGTCTCCTTTTTGTATACCCGCCGCTGCCGCTGCTCCATCCTTCACTACATCAAACACGTATAAACCATGAATATCATCAATCTTATATTCTTCTCTAATGGCCGCGTCTACCTCACGGAAATTCACGCCGACATAACCACGTTGTACCGTGCCGAATTCCTTAAAGTCATTCACAATCTTTTTCACTAAATTGACCGGAATAGCAAACCCATAGCCGGCATAGACACCTGTAGGCGACGCTATAGCCGCATTGATTCCAACCAATTCACCGCGTGTGTTTACTAATGCTCCACCACTATTTCCTTTATTGATAACCGCGTCTGTTTGGATAAACGATTCTACCGCTGTACGCGCTATAGGCTCCTGCGGTTGTCCGTATCCGTAAGGCGAACCTTGTCCTTGCTCCCCGAGAATACCGATCTGCCGTCCCTTCGCACTAACTATACCCGCTGTTACAGTGGACTGCAAACTCAACGGGTAGCCAACCGCCAGTACCCATTCACCAATGCGTACATGATCAGAATCACCGAATTTCACAAAAGGCAGACTAGATCCGCTCACCTTAAGTAACGCCAAGTCGAAATCAGCATCTCTACCGATAACCTTCGCCTCAAATGTTCGTTGATCTGTTAGTTTCACTTCAATTTTATCGGCATCTTCCACCACATGGTTATTCGTAACGATATAGCCATCAGGTGAGATCAATACTCCCGATCCGGAGGCAGTTGCTTGTCGAGGTTGTTGCTGTTGACGACGTTGCGGCATTCCAAAAAACTCTTCAAACATATCGAAAGGAGATCCGCCGCCTCCCTGAGACGCCCGTCGCGTCATGGTCACCTTGATGTGCACCACACCAGGCGATACCGCCGCAGCGGCTTCTGTAAAATCTGGATTCCCTGTCGACGACAAGATTTCGCTCCCCGGATTATTTGCAAAATAAACCTTTTGTTTCTCTTCGAAGGTCATTTGCTCGTTTTGCTTATTTTCGAAGAGCTTGTACCCTCCGATAGCCACCGCACCTCCAACAGCAGCTATTAATAAACTCATTCCTATTTTCTTCATTGTCTTAATTACTATAATGATCTTTTATCTTTAAAAATATTTTCTTTTACTTTTGTGTTATGGCTTGTTCAAATGTAGTACCATTAGAAATGGCATGGAAAGTTTTGACAGTTAAAAAATGTTAATGAAAAGGCTTAAGTCTGGTTTTTAACACGATTTAACAATCAAACGTTGTATTGTAACAAGAATATTAATTTTTGACAAAAAAATCAAGCAAATGGATAGAAAAATAAAATTTTCAAAATATCAAGGTGCCGGAAATGATTTTGTGCTTATCGACAATAGAAGCGGTTTTTTTGACCGTGAAAACGAAGATTTAGTACAAGCGATATGTGACAGAAGATTTGGAATTGGTGCAGACGGTTTAATGCTCCTTCAAAATAATGAAAATTTTGATTTCGAAATGATTTATTATAATGCCAATGGCGGAGAAGCAAGTATGTGTGGCAACGGGGGGAGGTGTATCGTCGCTTTCGCTCGCGACTTAGGAATTATTCAAGAAAAAACTGTCTTTTTGGCAGTCGACGGAGAGCATCAAGCCACCATCCAAGACAACCAGGTGGATTTAGGAATGATCGATGTTCCCACTATACAGCGTGATGGCGACGCCTATATATTGAATACTGGCTCTCCCCATTATGTTACGTGGATCAGTGATCTCCAACACAAGAATGTCTACGAAATGGGATATGCGATCCGGAATAATGCAACCTACAAAAAAGAAGGAATCAACGTCAATTTTATCGAACAAGAAGAACAGGGGTATTTCGTACGGACATTTGAACGTGGTGTAGAAGATGAAACACTAGCTTGTGGCACCGGTGCAACTGCTGCTGCTATGACCGTTGCCTTACATCACGGCTTAGAGGGACACCAAGAAATCCCAATTCGTGTTCTCGGCGGACAACTATACATCAGCTTTCACAAAATAGGTCAAAAATTCACCGATGTACGCCTGAAAGGACCCGCGCAGTTTGTATTTGAAGGATTTATACCTCTTTTTTACGAAAAAAAGGAAGAATAAAGGTATATTAGAGACTTTTTTGAAAGACTTCAGGAATTTTAATGCAGCAGGTTGATAGCAAATTACCATTCAAGTTAATCTATTCGTTAGGACAACACCCTTATTTGGGCTACTTGATAGAACCCCATATTGTTCAATTGAACACCAATGGTTCTTATTCGCTGAGCTATAAACGTATTTTCACGAATACTATTGGTGATTTTGCACCGGCATTGGACGAAACCGATTATCATCTTATTACCTTATTAGATGAGATCGAACAAACACATATTATTAAAGCTTTCAACAAAAAAGCCATACGTCCCGTAGATTTTTTCGGAAATGTTTTCGATGAAAAAATTTACGATCGGATACGCCCGAAAATTGAGCAGAAGATGCTCACCGTATTAAAGCAGTTGCAGGATAAGCCGCTTTTTTTAATGAGTAAAGACGGTTATCCTGCCGATCAGGAAATACATATTGCCGATGAGCCTACCTCTATCTTATTCCATTTTCGGCGCAATGAGACAGAAACCCGCTATTTCCCTACCCTAAAACACAAAGGCCATCGACTGGACTTCATGTATAAAGGAGCACAAGTTATCGTGAATAAGGAGGCTTGGTTGTTGGTAGAAAACACCTTATACTATTTCGATCAGGATATAGATGGCAAGAAACTCAGCCCGTTTCTGAGCAAACGTTATATCAGCGTCGCCCGCAATACCGAAAGGCGATACTTTGAAACTTTTGTAAGCAACCTGATCGAAAAACACCATGTGTATGCCGAGGGGTTTGAAATTAAGACCCATAAAGAAAACGCAACCCCCATCCTAAAGCTATTTTACGTCCCTTCCGGCCAGTCTTTTTTACAACTGACCTTTGCGTATGGTCCTTATGAGTTTTCGGCCGGAACAGAGCATCCTGTTACGGTACGATTAGTATACAACCAAGAAGCGGACACGTATATTTTTCATCGGATAAAGCGTTCCCTCGCGTGGGAAAAAAAACAAGGTATTTTCATCGAAGAATTAGGTCTGCGCAAAAAAGATTTGTTGTTCGCAAATTATGTAGTCAACGGAGAACGTGAATCTATTGTTGATTGGTTAAATAACCAGCAACACTTGCTTTTAGAGAAAGGATTTATCATCACCCAGGCAAAAAGTGACCGACGTATTTTCATCGGAAAGACTTCCCTGGAAATGGCGATCGAAGAGGGTAATGATTGGTTTGACATACGGGCGGTGGCACATTTTGGCCCCTATGAGATTCCCTTTGTCGCTTTAAGGGAACATATTTTAAGTAAAAACAAAGAATTTACATTACCCAATGGGGAAATCGCGCTAATTCCAGAAGAATGGTTCTCCCAATATGAACACCTATTCCTTTTTACGACGAATAAGCATAGCTTAAAGCTAAACAAAACCCATATCGGATTATTATATGAAATATCGGAGCATACGGAACTTTCTTTTCATCGCAAACTAGAACAATTATTAAATTTCGACAGTATCGCGGAAGCACCAATGCCGACCGGATTTCGAGGCGAACTTCGCCCCTATCAGCGCGCGGGTTACAATTGGTTTCACTTCCTACAGGAATACAAGTTTGGCGGATGCCTTGCAGACGATATGGGCTTGGGGAAAACCGTACAGACACTCGCTTTGCTACAACGGCAAAAAGAGTATTTAAAAGAAACAGACCATGCCAAAACTTCCCTGCTGATACTGCCCACATCACTCCTTTACAATTGGCAGAAAGAAGCCGAAAAATTTGCACCGAAGCTTCGTATACATCTTCACACCGGTTCAAATCGTCTAAAAGATACATTTGGCTTTTCCCATTTTGACTTGGTGATCACGACCTATGGCGTTGTACGTAGCGATGCAGAAATGTTAAGCAAATTTTTCTTCAACTATATTATTCTAGATGAAAGCCAGCATATCAAAAACCCGACTTCCAAATCCTTTAAGGCGATTAAGGGTCTTAAAAGCAAACATCGATTGGTATTAAGCGGTACACCCATAGAAAATTCCGTTGGCGATATATGGTCGCAGATGCATTTTGTAAATCCGGGTTTACTCGGTTCGTACAGTTATTTTCAGAAAGAATTTGTAGTACCTATTGAGAAAAAGAAAGACGAAGAAAAAGCGGCTCGTCTACAAGCCATCATCAAGCCATTCATTCTCCGCCGCACCAAAGACCAAGTTGCCAAGGAACTTCCTCCAAAAACCGAACAAACCGTTTATTGTGAAATGACAGAGGAACAGATGAAGCTATACGAACGTATAAAATCGGAATACCGTAACGCCCTTCTGGACAACCAGTTGCAGCAAAACGGGCAGGGGAACCAGATTATGTTATTACAGGGACTCACCAAGCTTAGACAGATAGCCAACCATCCCATCATGATAAACGAGGAGGAAGCTTTTTCATCGGGTAAATTTGATACCGTGGTGGAGATGCTGCAATCTATTATCGCCGAGCGCCATAAAGTGCTTATCTTCTCCCAATTTGTAAAACACTTACAATTGTTTCGAGACTATTTCGACCGCGAAAAAATAGCCTATGCTTACCTGGATGGAAACACCAAAAACAGAGCCGATGCGGTAAACACCTTTAAAGAACAGGAAAACACACAAATCTTTTTAATCTCCATTAAAGCAGGAGGTGTAGGGCTTAACCTTACCGAAGCAGATTACGTATTTATTTTAGATCCTTGGTGGAACCCGGCAGTAGAACAACAAGCTATTGACCGCTCACATCGTATCGGACAAACGAAAAATGTATTTATATACAAATTCATTAGCAAGGATACCGTAGAGGAAAAAATACTAGCGCTCCAAGGCCAAAAGAAAGCACTGTCATCCACGCTAATTACCACAGAAGAAAGCTTTATAAAATCGTTATCCACGGAGGATATACAGGAATTATTACGATAGTTTCTTTTTAAAAAAAAAGGACAAACTATCTCCTATCAATAAAGGTAATCGGTTTTCGGCTCAATGGATTAAAAATAATACGCTGTAGCTCTTCCGACGGTCGTTTTTCCACACGAGGTGCCACCCGTAATTTTGCCCGGAAGTGATCTTTGATCTGCATCAGGAATTCTTCGGCTGTCTCCTTTGTACTGATATAAATGACAATTTCATCCGTCCCAATATCATTGTGCGATATTTCGATGATATGCTGTTCAATTTCGGGAAAGCCAACAAGTAAGTCGTGCATGGCCGGTGGATACAAGGTCGTACCCTTATATTTTACCATCTGTTGCTTTCTTCCCTCTACCGGACCAATCCGATAAGTGTGACGACCACAGGCACAAGGTGCCGTATGTTTCCGGACGATATCACCCGTTTTAAATCGTAATAACGGCACACCTTGGACACCTAAGGTCGTGATAACGAGCTCTCCAGGATCACCGTCAGGCACAGGTTGCTCTTCCTCGTCCAGTACTTCCGTAATAATAAGATCTTCATGCACGTGTCCGCCTTGGAAAGCCCCACATTCGGTAAAAGCCGCTCCCATTTCTGTCGATGCATACGTAGAATACAATTTTAACGGCCATTTTTCACGAATGCGTTGTGTCAACAAAGAATCGTTGAGCGCGGCATCCCGCAAAGACTCACCTATACATAAAACCGCTTCTATACCAGCGTTACGATAATCAATGTTTTGCTGTTCTGCATATTCAATCATCTTTAAGAGAAAAGAAGGTACTGCAATCAAAAATCGGGGCTTATGCTGTAAAATAACATCCCATTGCAATTGCGGGATACCCGATCCCACCCGTAAAACACCCGCACCAAGCTTCCGTAGACCGAGAAAGTAGGCCAAACCCGCCATAAATCGCCTGTCCATCGTTGTCATCAATTGCACCACATCTCCCGGTTCGACACCGATCGTTCGAAACGAACGCATTTCGTTGTAGGCCAACCGTTCCAAATCGTCGTTTGTAAGTCCAAAAGTTACCGGTCGACCCAATGTTCCCGAGGTGGTACAATAATCGATAATCTTTTCGCGTTCCACACAAAAGAAATCATCATTATGCGCTTGGATATCATCTTTACGCGTTGTCGGTATCCGTCTTAAATCTGCTAGCGTGCGAATCGTCTCGATGTCAATAGCATAATCTTCAAACAATTGTTTGTAATAGGGAGAATGCGCCCGCAGATAAACCAATTGTCTTCGCAAGAGCTCCTCTTGGTAAGCCTTGATTTCTTCCGGGGATTGCCTCTCCATAACGACCTGATGTTTCATGATGTTGTATTACGTTTTCCGATCTTGTTTAACAAATAGGACTTCCCTACTATTTCAGAACAGGTTGCTATTGCCCCCACGGTCACCCCCAAAATGCCGTGCATATACACCCCATGCCCCGTCAAATACAAATTCTCCACCTTTGTTTTTGGTGCAATGAACGTCTTCAAAGGATCGCTCGCATCCTTCATGTGACCATATAGATTACCCCTGTACATCCCGATATAGTCTCGATAGGATAAAGGGGTCGATACATACGTTCGATGCACAGCCTCCACCAATTCGGGAAAACGATGTTTCATTTTCTGGAATAACTGTTCCGTTTTCTCTTCTTTAAAAGCTTCATACGCCGATCCTCTCCCATCGGGATGAACAACCGTATTCATTGTATCCGCCCATGCCTCCACCTCCTCAAAATGCATATAGGTAAGAACCGTAAAGGTATCCGCATAACCGGGATGCCGAGGATCCTCTGTCATGGACAGCATGAACATATTGCCCCAATCTTCTTTTTTGTAAGCAGCAGCATGCCATACCGTATGCGCGCTTTGGTGGCAATATACATTATGGGCATGGTAGGGAACTTCTGCCGCTCGCAACACCGCGTGTACGCTAAAGGAAGAAGTTGTGACAGGTAAGGTTTGAATACGGTCATAAAAAGCTTTCCGAAAATGCGCTTTCCCGACCAATTGTAAAGCTCGTTTAGGGTCAATATTCATAATAAATAACTTTCCGTTAACCCGTTTGCCATGAGCCGTTATTGCACAACGTATCCGTTGCTCCTGGATTTCCAGCTTTATCACCTCTTCACGTTTGTAGGCTTCCCCACCCAGCTTCCGCAGTTCCCGGATCAATAATTTACTGATCTGGCTTCCGCCAAGCGTACATTTGTAGGCACTTTGGATATAGGAATTCACCGCAAGTGCATGAACATAAAAAGGCGTCTTATCGTCTTGCCCTGCATATAAAAAATTATTCCCCACCAATACCGCCCGCAACCGTTCATTCCCTGTCAATTCCGTGAAATAGGCCTTCACACTTTGGCTGATAACCGCTGATGCATATCCCTCTCCCTCTTCCGCATAATACAAAGGAAATGCCTTACACGTATATTGTAAATCAGCAATATACTGCTTCAAGGCCGCGCGCTCCGACGGAAAATAAGCCGATAAGCCCTCCACAAAAGCATCGTACCCCTGTGCAATAGGGTAACAGCTTGCTTCATCCGCAAAACAAATCTGGTCGAAAACCTCCGGCATCGGTTCTAGTTGGAGATGGGGCATAATTCCGAGATACGAAAAATAACGGTGCAGGTTTTGCCCCTCCGCCAAGCCCCCAATATAGTGTACGCCGGTGTCAAACACTTTCTTATCGCGGGAAAAAGTTTGCAGATTTCCACCAAACTGATTGTTTTTTTCCAACACACAAACGTGTAATCCCTCCTTAGCCAGTATAACCGCCGACACCAAACCGCCGAGTCCGCTCCCTACGATAACGACATCATATTGTTTATCTGTTGCTTCCGTCATTTATAATAGCGAATTAGTGTGTCCGATAATACGTCCTCTTTCCACCCTAAAGGCTGTAAACCTTGTTCTTTTTTAAAGGTATAGATTTCTTTAAAGCTCTCCAAAAAGGAAACCGGCAAACGAATGAATTCGACGAGCGGATGAACGATGAGCACCGCATATTGCACATCCAGGTGTGAAACAAAACGAACGTGGCGCCATTTTTTCCAATAAATACTCTTCGCTACCGCATGTTTCTCCTCATCTGCAATGATACCTAGCACTTTCCGGTTGCCACTTTGTAAAGACAACAGGTAATCGAATTCACCATATGTGTCGGAAATATGCACCATCCGCTCGGCGTCCCCTAAATGCTGATGCAGCTCGTGGTAATAAGCCGAAAATTGCGTTATATTATGCTTAACAGATCTTAAAATATCCTCGTCTTTATAATAATATGCGAGCTGTATTTTCCGTTGAAAATAAAACACCCCCTCTTCTTTTCGGCGCAAAGCACTATACTGTTGCCGAAAATACTGCATCATGCTTTTGGTACGCGCCAGATACCCCTCACCGAAAGTAGCATCATCTATCCGTATGCGTTCTCCAATAACCGGTGTCATAGCACCTCCAAAGATAAGCACATCACTCTTCGGTAATACGTCCCCATTTCCCAGGAGGTATATAGGCAATATATCCAGCTGCAGCTGTTCCGCCAGATAGCATGCGCCTTTATGGAAACGCTTTACCACGTTATCATACGAACGCGTTCCCTCCGGAAACACGATCAACGAATAGCCCTGTGCCACTTTCTCCCGAAGGATATCCATTCCGCTTTCTAATCCTTGACGCACGGGATAAAACCCCAAAGCTTTTACTGCACGTCCAAAAATAGGCGAATTCCAGACCCAATCATTGACGAGAAAAATAGCTTTGGGCACCAGCATGCCGAGCGATAGGGTATCTAAAAATGAGCTATGGTTGGCAATAATAACAGCGGGCTTTTCAAAGGTCTCTCCCGCTAAATTAATCGTTTTATGCTTTGTTTGTGGATGCAGATATAACACGGATTTCATAAACACAGCCATCGTCTTGCGGAAAAACACATCTTTCTTTTCCTTTGATAGCGGTAAAACAGCAAGGACCACCCTACCGAAAAAAGAAATGACCAAACAGCCTATTCCGTAGTAAACAAAAAATAACAGAGACAATAAGAGGATTGTTATCGTAAAAGGCGATTTTCCCTGCTCCGCCCGATTGGAAATAAAGAAATGGAATAACATCGGATAGAACACGAAGGTAATGATGACTGCCGAAAAGACACCTATCAAGGAAACCGATGCGATGGACAATAATGCAGGATGTTTCGCAAAGACCATGGCGCCAATCGCCAACACCGTGGTCAATACCGCCAACAAGATCGAGGTCCGATAGGTTTGCAGCGTATCTTTACCCGTACTGTACTGCTTTTGCAGCGCAGCCGTCATAAAGATACTGAAGTCCACACCATGTCCGAAAACCAACGTACATACAATCGCACTAAATATATTGAGCTCCAAGCCAAACAACCCCATAAGCCCCGCAGTGACCAAACCGGTAAGACCGATCGGAATCGCACTCAACAGCACTAACTCCAATCGGCGAAAAAATACCCAAAGTATAAAAAGCACCGCAAAGAAGGAATAGCTCACCAAGCGGTTAAAATCAGCACGCAGTTGTCCTAAAAATGTTTCATTCAGCTGTTGGCGATCAACAACCAATACATCCGCATTTTCCTTGATCGTCCGAAGGAAAAGTTCGCGTTTCGCCTCATCCAGCTTTACTAAGGTAGAAATGGTGAAAAAGCTATCTTGTTCCGCCATGAAATCTGATAACCCCAAAGCCTGTTGCGATTGGAAGTCACGCCATCCTATCGGCTTTGGTTCGTCCTTTAGTAAGGTATAAAAATCAGCATGCGTTTCCCTTTCAAAACCATATTTTTCGCCTTCATCTTGTAATTGCTCGATAAGTTCATCCTTCGCATGGCTTTTCCAAAACTGATTCCATACCGCGATCTTCTCTTCTTGTAAACTAGCGGAAAGAGGTAGCATAAAACCATTATAATCTACAATTTCCTGGTTGGTTTTCGCCTCCTGCAGAAACCCCATTAAACGGTCTGTCTTCTTGGCCACCTCGTCAAAGGTTTCGCCCGTAGCCACTAGATAAACAGATTTGGACGAAGTATTGGTGAGTTGATCTAATTTGCGCTCCGTTTCCCGCAAAACCGGTGGTACAAAATTTAAATCACCCAGATTATGGTTATACCCTACCCGTCCGCTTGTAAAGCAGCTCAACACCATCAACACCAAACAAACAGCAATCAGCACCTTGCTGCGTTCAAACGGAAATGCGGCCAATTTATCCAGTATAGCATTTGCCCGAAGTTCACGCTTCGGACGATAAAGATGCGGCACGATGAGCAAGGTAAAAACAGCAGAAGAAAAAATACAGATCGAGGCAAAGATACCCAAGTCCACCAGCGCTTCCGAACGTACAAATAACAGGCAGAGAAACACCACCGCATTCGTTGCTCCACTCATCAACAGCGGACGCGTCAATTCCTGGTATAGCTCGCGGACATTCCCCGATTTTTTATAGTGTGTCAGGATGTGCAGCGCATAATCAATCGTAATACCGACCAGCACCGCGGCCACACTCAAGGAAATCGCTGAGATAACAGGTTTGTACAGATAAAGGCAAGCCGCGCCAAACAAGCTGGCGAAAATGGTGGGTATAAAAACCAATAGTGGAATATATATCCGCTGATAAAACAAGATCAACAAAAGCATGAGTACCGACATCGAGATGAGTACGGTGGTCGAAATATCCTTCTTGATTTGCTTGGCATTCGCTACAGCGATAAAAGCGGTTCCATAATAGGAAATCGTAGCTTTCTGCCCGAATTGCTGCTGCAAGGTGTCTCGCAAACGATAAAGATGATCTACCAGCGCGGTATTATGCTCTGTATCTGTACCCTGAAAAGTCGGATCCAGAAAAAGCAGTAGTTGGCTGGTGTCGGTGCTGGTTATAAACCCATCATAGAGCATAAAATTTTCCCCCACCGTATGCTGCTGCATCCTTTGCAAACCTAACAAAGCCAATCCCAATGGATCTTTTAGCACAAAATTCCGCATAACAAAACCTGTCGGCGAAATCAAGGTACGGTAATTTTGAGCAACCCGTTCCGAAATCGTGTCAGGTTGTATTCGCTCGGCGATCGAGCGATAATCCCCTACATTTAAAAACAGGGGAAGGTTTTGATACACAAAATCATACGTATCCTCCATTTCTTCCTGTCCTATTCTACCCGTAATCCCACGGATATATAGGCTGTCTGTCTGGATGGAATCTATAAACACTTGCGCCGCCGCTGTCAGGGCATCAGGTTCCGTACGCGTCTTGTTTTCTATTAAAACCGTTATTTTGTCGGCGAAATTAATTTGCTTCAGTGCTTTGGAAAATTCATCTGTCTGCTCATTTTTCGGGATAACCTGCGTAATATCCTCTTCAAAGCGAAGATGGGAGGCCAACAAGCTACACCCTACTAAAAACAAGACGGCTACAAGAGCAGCAAAGGCTTTATTACGCTGAACCCAAACATAGATATGATAGAATATCTTCTCCATTACGGCGATGAAACGGGTTTTTGATGATAGAACTTAATAAAAAAATAACTGGAAAAACCTATTACAATGGCCATGCCGCTCGCTAACAAGAAGCTACCGATAACATATTGCCAAAGATGTGATTTAATAGTATCTAAAGATACCCCATCAAGCTGAAACGATGACGGAGACGGGTAGACCAAGCCACCCACCAACAGGGAGGCGTATATCACGATCGGAATAAATGGCGCAAAACTAATATTGGAAAAGACGAAAGCAAGTACCTTATTCAATCGTAGGAAAACCGCTAACGTAATCGTGATAGCGGTCTGAAATCCCCAAAAAGGTGCTATACCCATAAAAACACCCAGCCCAATCGACAATGCCTTTTTTATAGGCGAATCCGTGCTGCCTAATATATTTTCCCGTACGAAGTCAGACCATCTTTTTTTTTTAAAGCTGCGGAAGAAATTACGGGGGAGAATATAAAAAAATGTCAAAAAAACCAGTACCGTATTTAATATACTGATACGCGTAAAATCTTTGAAAGGCCGAAAGTGGGACACGCGTTCATCGGGATCGTATAACACCCCCACGGGAACGTTTTTTACGTCAACGCCGCGCCAAGCCGCGCGAACGATAATCTCTATTTCAAACTCAAACTTACGGGTATAAAATTTTTGCGATATAGCGCGGAGCGGATAGGCCCGAAATCCCGATTGCGTATCGGTTAATTTAACACCTGTTTCCAACCAAAACCAGAAATTCGAGAATTTATTACCAAAGCTGCTCTTCCGCGGTACGGAATCATGGCTCATGTTACGGCTTCCGATCAATAACACCGGACAAGTCGCTTTAGCAATAGCATCAACAAACACCGGAATATCAGACGGGTAATGTTGACCATCAGAATCGATGGTTATCGCATAGTCAAAATGCCGATCTCTCGCCCGCTTTATCCCCTTTCGCAGTGCCATGCCTTTACCCTGATTATGGGTTGATGTGATAATTTCTATTTCGGGATATTGGTGTAGGATCGTTGGTGTCGTATCCGTAGAACCGTCGTTGACCAAGATGACATGAGGGGTATATTGGAGCACACCATCCAATACACGTGTCAGGGTCTTTTCATTATTATACGTAGGTATAATAACGACTATCCCTAAACGTTCTATTTCTCTCCTTATCGTTTCGTGTTCAACCATTTATCCATTTTTTCCTATACGATCCTATACGTATGTGTCAATTTGAGTGCCATGGTTTCTCCAAAGGTCGTAGTATTTTTGACTTTTAACTGCCCCTCGTTATCGTAGGAGATTTCAAGCGCAAACTGTAGCACAGGGTTCTCATTGGGATTGATTAAGGCCGTAAACTTTACATTGGAGGCACGCACTAAGAAAAGAGATTTTTGTTCAACGGTCTCTGTTAGTTCCTTCACGATCTGCATCATACACACCCCGGGAGCAACCGGATTACCGGGAAAATGACCGTCAAATATGGCGTGGGAAGGGTTCAGACGTACCTCCGCCACATATAGATTATCCGACAGAGATCGTATATGCTCCACGCGATAAAAATCCGGTAATAAGGTCATATCACTCGTTTTATAGGATAGATTGATTTACATCTAGCGCAAGATCTATTGTTATGGGATACTTTTTATGTTCTATCGCTATGCTTGTGGGAATATCTTCTGCATTCCACCCCTGATAAACAATCGCTAAATACGCTTTAGCTCCTTTCGCTTGCTGGATCCTTTCTACTTTACGTTCTTTCAACACATAGTAGTTGTTATCCACGACATACACCGGATAATAATGCTGTTGATTGGCAAACATCACGGCCGATGTAGCATGGCGCTGTGTGGTCATTGTCCGAAAAATATCGACAATTTCCCTTACTACACGGCGTTTATTCAAGTCGTGCATCGCATAATGCAATTCATGCCCATCCGGCGAAATACTGACATCAAATAAGGTTTGACCAAAGTCACTCACCAACGCTACACGATGTTCATTGCGTCCCAAGGTTTTGATCATCAAACTACCATTCATCTCTTTTTTAAAAGCATGCAGTTTCGCCCGATACACAAACGTCTGCGTGGTGTCGATGTAATAATTATTCAGTTCCTGGGTTGCTGATTCGCGGATCCCCGAGGCATTCGGATAACGGTATGTGCCACAAGAAGCAAGAAATAACAGCAGGAAAAAACTACAGGTTAAAAATCGATTCATCAATCGTTGTATTTACTTTTCTATTCTTTATCACAAAATGCGTATAGTCGTTGGAGGGTTCGACAAGCTTCACCTCCTCTATGTGCTTATCCGTCGACGAAAATAAAAGGACAATCTCTTTAATGTACTTTTTCGCACCCGCTAATTTCGGTGTCAAACGTACCATGTCAGCGTTGCCTTGCTTCAGATAGGAAACCGCAAATTCCTTCTCGTCGTATTTGCCGCCGCGCAGACTGGAAGAAACCAACGCACTTATTTTTTCAAATTGCTTACTGTTTCCGATCTCAATCGTTTGCTTCTTCCCCTGGTCATCGATATAGATTTTATGGTCTTTGAACACCATCTTATACTGAAAAGGTGCCGTATATGCCCAGCTCAATTTATCGGGATGTTTTACATACAGCTTTCCAGCCGACTCCACTGGCTTTTTCATAAAGCTAAGGTGCTTGTATTGCACAAAATCTGCCGATACAGTCTTGATTTCTACAAGCTGTTGTAAGGACTTCTGAAAGCTGGCCTGTTCATTTGCCGTCATTTCCCTCGTCTGTGCCCATCCGCAATAAGGCATCAAAAAAAACAATAAATACAGTAATTTATCATTCATATCCCTGCAAATTTAACAAATCATCTACAGAAACCGATATATATCCTTGTTTCTGTAAATAAGGAAGCAGCTGTTTTAGGGCATCGACCGTGCGTTGTGAGGTATCATGAAAAAGGATAATATCCCCAGATTTCAACTTTTGGCGCACTCGGCGATAGATTTTATCATCATCTCCTATCACCGTATCTAACGAGCGATTGCTCCACCCGATGACGTGCTGTTTCGTGTATTGGACAGCCTTTGCTACCAATGGATTAGTCACCCCAAACGGCGGTCTGAAGAATTGTGGCTTTTTGCCTACGATTTGTTGTATAATTAAATTACATCGCTCCAGCTCTGTAACAATTTCCCTTTCTTTTAAAAAACCAAAACTTTTAGGATGGCTGTAGGTATGATTACCGATGGTATGCCCTTCGTCGATAATCATCCTTGTGATATGCGGATACGCCGAAACCTGTTTTCCGATACAGAAAAAGGTCGCTTTGAATTGATAAGTCTTCAATAATTGCAGCACTTCGGCAGTATAAGGAGAAGGACCATCATCGAAAGTCAGCGCGACCTGTCGTTGTGCATGGCTTTTTTTTCGAAAAAAAGTGGGGATAAAATATCCTAGACGGATATCAAACGTACCCCAAGCGGTCAAACCAACCGACAACAGTAAAATGACAAGAAACCAAGCAAAAGAGTATCCAAAGATGCCGATGAGCATCGTGATAAATCCGGCTACTAGAAACAAGGGATATAATACCTTATGCTTTAACATGCCCGAACAAAAACGAGAGAATGATCTTTACCCCGATAGTGATTATAGATCAAGATATTTTTCCAGACAGTTTTTGGCAGACTTTTATCGTTCCAATACAACATAGAAGGAACGGTCTGCTGTTGTAGCACAGAAGCAGCCACCGTTAAACCAAAAGCCGAACAACTATCAAACTGACCACTTAACTGCTTATAATATAACGGTGTGGCGAATGGAAGTATTTGCTGTATAGCTATATAGAATAAATCATCCTGTTCATCACCATTATAGCCTAGGACAACCGCATCGATAGTCGTTGGCTGTATATCGTTTGTCGTCAGAAAATCCTGTAAAAAGGATCCTGTTTCTGCTATATCCAACTCGTTTTGCAAGGCGATATCCACGACTTCCCCATACGATGTTTCTGTTTGATCGATGCCCATGGAAAAGAAACAAGCACCTTCTGCATAATTAACTCCCGGCGACAGGCTGTTTTTAACCGTTTCCCGGACACCATCTGCTTTGATATATCCCGCAGCCTGCAGAAAAGCATAAGTCTGTTTGGCGACCTCATCAATTCCTCCCAGTAACACATTTTTATGCTCTCCAGATACTAACAACAATAGTGTATCCAACAAAGCCGATTCAAAAGAACTTGCTCCGTTTACGTGTGTTACGTTGTATCCTTTGCAGGACAGCTGCAGCGCGATCTGAGCAGCGACGGTATTGTGCGTAGATTGGATAAAAGATGTTGGTGTGAGAAATTGTTCGTCGTTTTCCCACATACTACGGAGGAATTTATCAGAATCTTCGGAGCACCCCAATCCGGTTCCGGTAATAATGGCATCCGGCGTCGTCACAGCAGCCTCCGCTAACGCTTGTTGTGCGGCATACATCCCCATCTTCATACCTCTCGACATACGACGGATCGCCGCTGGCGAAGCCAATCCTTTATACGACGGCTGATCAGCAGTGGTAATAGCCTGATCGATTTCCCGTGCTGCTGAAAAAAAATCCGGTCGCCACACACCCTGCGTTGTCACTGCACCAATACCGTTTATAAATACACGTCTTTTCAAGCTTTTGAAAAAATAAGGGATGAACAATTACCCCCGAACCCAAAAGAGTTAGAGAGCACATGAGACACCGATCGGTATTGTACCATCGTCTGCGGTATCATATCGAATTCTTCCATCGGTGTATCGAAATGAAGGTTCGGAAATACCAGATCCTGTTGCAATGCCAACATGCTATATACAGCTTCGATGGCACCCGCTGCAGCCAATGTATGTCCTGTAAAAGGCTTCGTTGAGCTAAAAGAAGGTGTCTTATTTTTAAAGATACGTTGCATGGCCCGCCCTTCCGACAAATCGTTGTTCGGTGTAGCTGTCCCATGCACATTGATATAATCGATGTCTTGTGACCGCAACTGCGCAACGGCTAAGGCCTTTTGCATGGCCAGGAATGCTCCTTCTCCATTTTCCGAAGATGCTGTTTGGTGAAACGCGTCATTTGCGTTGCCATAGCCCGTTAGGTAGGCCAACACATTTTTACCTTGCTGTTTTACCGTTTTTTGAGATTCTAACACGAGATATGCCGCACCCTCTCCCAAGTTAAGCCCATTACGGTGCTTGTCGAAGGGTCGACAAGGTGCATCCGATAAGATCATCAAGGTGTGAAATCCATTAATCGTAAACTTGCTCAAGGCATCCGTTCCGCCTACGACGACGCGATCCAGGCGTCCAGAACGAATCAAACGGGCACCCATCATGATAGCATTGGCGGCTGACGAACACGCTGTGCTCACGGTCGTGACGAGTCCCTTTATACCCAGATATTTCGCTATTTTATGGGAGGAATCGCCTGCTGGATGCGAAGGGATATAACGACGCCATTCGGGTGATGTAAGATAGGTGGGACCATATCGTTCGGTATAGTCCATACCACCGACGCTTGTTGATGATAGAAATCCCGTCCTTAGCTGATTGACATCGTCAATGTTAGCGGATTTTAGTGCTTGGCGGGCGGCATAAGCGCCTAAAAGAGCTGTTCGCGTAAAGGAATGAGGTGGCGATAGCTCCAGATTGTCCGCCAGTTCGTCATTGCTGGATTTTACCTCGCCTACCCAAATATATTCTTGTAAACGTGTAGGAAAGTTTGCGATTCGTGAAAGGCCATGTTTACCTGTCTGTAAAGCCTGCAGGTTTTCTTCCCATGTATTTCCAATCGAAGAAATAACACCCAAACCAGTTACCGCAACGCCCTCGCCTGTCATTACTTCGTTCTATTTTCCGAAATATAGGTTGTCATCGTTTCGATAGACTGAAAAATAGACTTACCCAGCTTCGGGTCAGACAATTTAATGCCATACTCTTTATCCATCAATACAATCAGCTCCAATGCATCGATTGAGTCTAAGCCTAACCCTTCATCAAATAAAGCCTCGTCATCCTGTATATCCTCGGGGGTAATATCTTCCAGATTTAGTACGTTGATAATTTGCTTTTTTAGCTCTTCTTTTAATGCTGTCATCACTCTTCAAAATAAAAACAAACCTAAACAAAATGCGCCGCATTCACTAAAAAATATACAAAACTGCCCGATACGCTTCCTGAAAATATTCTACCCATCCATACAAGACGCGCTTTGCTTTACCGGATTGCAGCAAGTAATTAGCATATGCCGTAATCGTTTCTTCGGGGAACTCCTCCGCAACGAAAAAAGCATGCTCTGTTTGCAAACCGTGCCGGATAGCAATCTCACCAGCACAGATATTCGCAAGCGTATAAACAAAGGTCGCTGGCCGTGGATAAAAATGTTCGGGATCCTGAATACTTTCCTGATGTTTTACATCGGTATCCAGACTACCGGATCTGTTTGCTAAGACAAGAGCAAGCTCATCCTTATCTTCTTCCTGTAAGATATATTCAGCAGCCAGAAAAGCCAGTTTGCTCAACGCATCCATCTTATAGAATTTCGGATAGTCAATATCCAGATGAAGAAAAGCTCCCTTCGCAAAATCTGAAAAGGACACATGGGGTTCACTTGACCAGATCAGTTTATCATCGACAACAATCTGATGCTGTTCAATGGTACAGGATTTCCGTATATTGGTTTTTTCTAGCATGTGGGCATAATTCTCACCTCAAACATAGAAAAATTTGTCCTATTCATCAATGTATTGATGGAATAAAAGTCTGCAAACACGATTGAAACCCGCGATATATAATTAATCCTACCACAGCTCCAGACTTAATTTTTTAAGATCACTGTCCTGCGAGCTGCTGCCCACAAAAACATTGAATTTGCCTGCGCTAACATCCATCTCCTGCGTAGCTTCGTTCCACCACTCGAATTGTTTGGCCGAGAGCTCGAGTACAACATCAACAGTCTGTCCAGCGGGAATATGCAAACGCTG
Source organism: Sphingobacterium corticibacterium (assembly GCF_004208525.1). GTDB lineage: Bacteria > Bacteroidota > Bacteroidia > Sphingobacteriales > Sphingobacteriaceae > Sphingobacterium > Sphingobacterium corticibacterium. The sequence goes on from NZ_SGIT01000002.1 coordinate 1,292,711, forward strand.
GAATGCTTTTAGCGTTTTGTGCGGACCACTTTTGTCTTTTGCTTTATTCAGATATACCTGCACGACCTCTTCGCCATCAATACCGCCTGTATTGGTAACCGGAACAGTCACGAGGACGGTTTCTCCGGTCCTTACTTTAGCCTTGTCCAGACGAGGCTTACCGTATGCGAAGGTGGTGTAACTCAAGCCATATCCAAAAGGAAACAGCGGTTTCTCGTTCATATAACGGTACGTGCGACCTTCCATATCATAATTTTCAAAATCAGGCAGTTGCTGTACATTTTTATAGAAAGTAACAGGCAGACGTCCCGCCGGATTGTAATCGCCAAATAGCACATCGGCCACGGCCTTACCGCCGGATTGTCCGGGATACCAGGCTTGCAAGATGGCCTCGCAGTTATCTACCTCTGGCTCGAATCCTATTGGTGAACCGGAACAATTAACCAAAATCACTTTCTTTCCCGCATCTTTTAACGCTTTTATTAAATTACGCTGTACGGCAGGGAGTTCGATATCGGTACGATCACCGCCTTTAAATCCGGGCAAATTAACGCCCATCTCCTCACCTTCCAGTGACGGAGAGATCCCCCCTACAAAGATGACAACATCAGCATCCTTTACCTTTTCGACTGTCTTGGCCACATTAATTTCTTCCTTATATCCAAAATCGAACATCAACTGCGCATCACCCCTGTTATAGAAGAAGTCGATTTGCAGGTCATAAGATTTTCCAGCCTCGACTTTCATCCCATGGGACATCTTCCGACTCCCGTGATTCGCCTTCACGCCCTTGACCTCTTTGCCATCTACCAATAGATTAACGATGCCGTTGACATAAAAGTCAAACACGACCTCACCCGAATGCTGCGGAACAAATACCGTATTGTAACTCGCGGAGAAATCGGTAAGTTCCACACCTGCTGCAAATACGGTAGCCCCCATGGTATTAAAATTGAAAGGCGTCGTGATCTGTGTCTTGACATCGGCCTCTCCGCTACGCTCCGTATTGTTCCAGTAACGAGCACTAAAACCCGGGCCATCTGCCGAACGACATTGACCGAAAGCACTTTCCATCAGCGTATTCTCGACAAGGGAAGATCCCTTTTCATAGATCAGCTTGTCCGTACTACCCAAAGCTGCACGGATACCTTCCAAAATAGTGATCGTACGAGCCGGTGTCCCGTTATAATTCCCCCACTGCATAATCGAATCGTTGGCATTAGGACCTACGACTGCTACCGTGAGATCACCGCGTTTTAGGGGCAACACGTTATTTTTGTTCTGTAATAGGGTCATGGACTTGCGGGCAATATCTACCGCCAGTTCGTCATGTGCTTCGGAAGCGACAACATCGTAAGGTATTTTGGTCCACGACACAGCATCCTGATCGTCCAACTCGCCAAGTTGAAAACGTGCCAATAGCAATCTCCGGACGGATACGTCGATATCTTCTTCTTTGATGTACCCTTTCTGCACGCTCTCTACCAAAGCTTTATAACTCGATCCGCAATCCAGGTCTGTTCCGGCCAGCACGGCATATGCGGACGCGCTTGCCGCATCTGGATGTGTTTCATGCGCTCCTTTTCCGTAAAAATCACGGATAGCACCACAGTCAGCTACCACAATCCCCTCATAGCCCCATTTCTCCCGCAGGATCTGATGGAGTAGCTGGTTACTGCCGCAGCAAGGTTCGCCTTCAAACCGATTGTAAGCGCACATTACTTCTTTCACTTGTGCATCTTTGACCAAAGCTTCAAAGGCGGGAAGGTAGGTCTCCCATAGATCGCGCACTTTGATATCCTTGGCGTCGAACGAGTGTCTGTTCCATTCCGGACCGGAGTGCACAGCAAAATGCTTGGCGCAGGCGTGTAGCTTATCGTATTTCTCACCCGATGGTCCTTGAAGTCCTTTTACTGCAGCAACACCCATCAAACTGGTTAGGTAAGGATCTTCGCCATAGGTTTCAATCCCTCTTCCCCAACGTGGATCCCGATAAATGTTGATGGTCGGTGTCCACATGGTCAGCCCCTGGTAGCGGCCGTATTCACCGCGCTGCATATAATAACTGTTCTTGGCCCGAGCCTCGTCCGACACGGCAGTGAACACGTCAAAAACAGCCTGATTATCAAACGTGGCCGCCATACCTATCGGCTGCGGATAGACCGTCGCAATCCCTGTCCGTGCCACACCATGAAGTGCCTCATTCCACCAATTATAAGTCTTCATTCCTAATCGTTCTATGGGCTGCGAAACATCCAGCATTAGCGCAATTTTCTCTTCCAATGTCAGACGCTTTAATAAATCTTCCACGCGGACTTCAAAACTCAGCTCCGGGTTCTTGTAGGGTTCCTGTGCGTACACCGTGCCGGCAATAAATAAGCTAAAAGCTAAAAAAAATCTTATCATCCTTTTGTTCATTTAAATAATTCGTACTACCTCGATATGTTCCTAGTTTGCGATACCGCGCGGTAGATCTATGTTTCTGGACTCCGCTCCTTTGATCAGCACAGGTTTTTGCATTTGCTCCGGGTACTTAAATCCTTTAACCGACATCTCCTTCACATTGTTCAGCAGCAGTGCCGGACCTTCCTGGGGATAAATCGCCACATTCTCAAACGTTACCTGTGTTACATCAGATAGTTCCGCTCCCCTTCTAGCCGTGATAACCGTATTGCTCACGTTAATATTCGACATATTCATTTCCGGTAGGCCGTTAAAAAACATCGCCTTGTCCACATTACTTGCTACAATATCGCTGATGTATATATCCTTAAAGATAGGTGTAGACACATCAACTGCCGGAATGCTATCCGTCCTTTTGGTAAAATAATACAGATCAAAAGACATGGGTTCGTGGACAATATCAAACATATTGACGCGTTGGATATAGATATTCTCGACCACACCTCCCCTACCGCGGGCGCTCTTGAACCGTAGACCGATATTCGTACCCAAAAACTGGCAATCCGAGACAAAAACGTTCCGGACACCACCAGACATTTCGCTTCCGATAACAAAACCACCGTGACCACGGAACACCCTGCAGTTTTCGATAATAACATTTTCCGTAGGACGACCGCGCTCACGGCCTTCTTCGTCTTTGCCCGACTTGATGCATATTCCGTCGTCCCCCACATCAAAGGTAGATCCAGTTACAATTACATTCTTACAAGATTCGATATCCAATCCATCACCATTCTGCGCATAGGACGGATTGCGTACCTGTATATTGTCGATAATGAGATTTTCGCAAAGGAAGGGATGGATGTTCCAGCTCGGAGAGTTTTCGAAAAGTACGCCCTCCAATAACACATTTCTGCACTCCACCAAGCTTATCATGACAGGGCGTAGAAAATCTTTAATGGACAACCAATCTGCTTCGGACGAAAAGGACTGCCGGTCGGCGGTATCTCCCTTTAGGGCGCTGGCCGAAGGATACCATAGGCCTGCGTCTTTAAGTACACCACCAGACTGTAACACCTTCTTCCAATGTGCTTCAGATACCTTCATCTTTTTTAGCGGTCGCCAAGCTTCTCCCGAACCATTGATGACACCCTCTCCGGTAATAGCCACGTTCTCCAAGTTCTTTCCAGATATCGGTGATTGGCAGCGTCTACTCTCCCTACCCTCAAAAACGGCTGTCACCAAAGGATACAGGTCAAAATCCGAAGAAAACAATAAAATCGCACCTTTCTCCAGGTGCAGATTAATATGGGACCGCAAAACGATAGGGCCAGTCAGCCAGACGCCCGATGGCACCATCAGCGTACCCCCACCTTGGGCAGACAGACCAGCTATGGCCTTTTCGAAAGCTTCTGTATTCAATGTGACTCCGTCGGCCTGACCACCATAGTCTTTGATATTGACCATGGTTTTTGGAAATACAGGTCGCTCAAGAATGGGCATTTCAAAAGGAAGGTTTTTATACAAGCGCTGATAATCCTTGCACGGAATTTCCAAAGCCTGAGCCATATGGAATCCGACGTTCAGCAAACAGCACAAAACAGCGAAACGAATATTTTTTTTTGTCCAGAGATTGATCATATACCAATTCGTAAGTTTAAAATATGTATTATACCATTAGTCAACTCCTGCAATTATAGAGGTTAAACCCTATAAATACCGTGGACATTTTGGAACTATTCGTTAGTCAAATTGGCATAGCCGCATTATTTAAACCGATTCTTGTACTGCCCCGGCGTCATTTGATATTTTTCCTTAAAACACTGGGTAAAATACCGTACATCAGAAAACCCGACCATATACACGACTTCTTTAATCATATATAGCTGCGTCTTTAAGAGCGCAGCCGCATGCGTAAGACGTATATCCCGCACAAACTCCACTGGAGCCAGTCCGGTGAGGCTTTTTATTTTATTAAAAAAAACCCGACGGCTCAGATGCGTCTGATTGACCAAATCGTCGATTGTAAACGTATTGTCGTCCATATGCTCTAGTACACTTTCCTGCAATTTCTGTAAAAACAGCTCGTCCTGAACGGTAATGGCATTATGTACAGCAGATTTTACTTCTTCCGCCTGTTCTGGCGCTGGCTTACTTCGTAGATGGTCGGCATGCAGACGCCTTTGCTTGAGGATGTTGTCAATCTTGGCTATCAACAGGTTGACGCGGAACGGCTTCGTAATATAATCATCTGCTCCCCTGCGGATACCTTCCAGTTCGTGCTGTTCTCCCGCCTTAGCTGTCAATAGAATAAAAGGAATATGGCTAGTATCCCGGTTGTCACGTACATTTTGTAGGAAGGTAATTCCGTCTACGGTTGGCATCATGCTGTCGCTCAAAATAAAATCAGGCATATGCTCCAATGTCTTTTCGTATCCTTCCTTACCATCACCGGCAACATATACCTCGTAATATTCTTGAAGCAGCGAAGCGATAAAAGTCCGGAGATCCGGATCGTCCTCTACAACCAGAACAGACATTTTATCTGCTGGCGCTATAGATTCGATATGATCTATAACGGGGATCGCCAAATTCTGCGGAGCATCCCCATTCTTACAGATCTCTACTTCGGTATCGTGGACAAAATGATCTAGACCCAATAGAAACTCGACAGTAAACGTCGTACCGCTACCAACCTCGCTGTCTACGTATATCTTCGCATGGTGTTTCTCCACGATCTCCTGTACAATGGAAAGTCCGATACCAGTGCTTGGTTTGCTCTTATCCTTACTGAAAGACACGAAACGGGTGAACAGCTTCCCTAGGGTATCCTTGGTCATGCCTTCTCCATAGTCCCTGATCTGCAATGCAACTGCATTTTCCCTGGAGAGGATCGAAACTTCTATGCATTTACCTTCTGCAGCATGCTTGACGGCATTGGAGATGAGATTGTAAGCTAGCTTTTCCAATCCTTCGGAATCCGCCCATATTTTCATATCTCCAACCTGATTATCCACGACCAGTGTGACGCCCTGATCCGCAATGATCTGAAAAGATCCCCGACAGAGTTCTTCTATAAAGGTCCCGATCGGAATCTCTCGTATCTGTAGATTTCGGTTTTGAATCTTTCGAAAATCAAGAATCTGATTGACCATTTTCAACATACGGTTGGCGTTACGCAAGACCAACTGAAGCTGCGGTTTAAGGATCTCATGGGTCTTACCGTGCTGTAACATGTGTTCGATCGGCGATACGATCATCGTCAGTGGCGTCCTGATTTCATGTGATATATCGGTGAAAAATCGTGTCTTCAGCTCCGCCTGTTCCTGTTCCAGTTTGATACGGTCACGCATACGGTAGAAAACGAACAGCGACCTAAAGATAATATACAGCAGGACACCAAAAGACACGGTATATATAAAGTAAGCCCATTTTGTAAGCCAAAAGGATGGCTGGATAAGCAACGACACCATTCGGGTATTGGATGTCCAGCTCCCATTGCTATTGGTAGACCGGACCTTGAACACGTATTCACCCGGTGGAATATTGGTATAGTTGGCCATACGCTGCTGCTGCCCATAAATCCAATCCTCATCAAAACCCTCCAACATATACGCATACATGATACCATTGGGATCGGCGTAGTCGAGTGCTGCATATTCCACACTGAACGTATTCTGATCATGCTGCAAAACCACCTCATCTGCATCATCAATCTGTACCGCGAGGGCATAATCCTGATTAGCGACCTTGAAATTAGTCAGTGCTAGATAAGGGGTGAATGTATTTTTAGCTATCCGATGTGTAGAAAAAGACAACGTGCCGTGCGCACATCCGTAGATCAGATCTCCCTCTTCCGTCAATAAGGGCGATGCTTCCGTAAAATTCTGATTGCGAATGGCCCTACTCACGTCGTTGAACTGCTCAAACGATTCGGTTCGGGGATCGAAGCGTGAGAGGCTGCCCTCGCTATTTATCCATAAATTTTGGTCCCCATCCTCGGAAATAGACAGCACAATGCTGGACAACAGACCGTTCTGGCGATCATAAATCTTGAATGTTCCCGGAAATCCTTCCGCATCAAAGTGCTGAACTTTTGCCAGCCCGCCTCCGAATGTAGCCACATACACTTCATCCTGGCCTGTTACCAACACATCATATACGTCGTTGGCATGGAGACCGCTCTCCTTTTTGTCGCGTTTGGCATAGATCCTATGGGTTTTAATCTGTCGCTGTCCATAATCCATATCCAATACGAGAAGTCCTAATGTGGTGCCTACATAGACCTTATTTCCTCGACTTTTGATATCGCGGATCCGCAGACCGATTTCCGATGGATAGTTGGCAAATCTGTTGTTCTGGTTGATAAATCTTTGTTGCTGCGTATCAAACAGATTGATTCCACCACCAAAAGTTCCTATCCAGATATGGCCTTGATCATCTTCGTGCATGGCGTATACCGCATTGTGGCTCAGACTGAACCGGTCTGAAGCATCATGTGCGAATTGCTGAATATGAAATGTTTCTCCTGGTGCATTGTGCGGTGTGAGCACGTATACCCCATTACCTTTGGTGCCAATCCATATTTTACCCTTGCGATCCTGAAGAAAGCTATAGGCTGCCGCCGATCGAAGCGGTGTTCCGTTTTTGGAAATGCTGCCATCCTTATTCAGAAAACCTTTAAACTCCTTTTTTGCATCATAGACAGAAATGTAGCCATTCATGCTGCCCAACCAGATACGTTGCTTATCATCCTGTAAAAAAGACCTGACCTCAAATCCTGTTGCCGAAACCTTATTGGAGTAAAAATCATTTAACCGGAAGAGCGGATTATCAAATACAATCTTTTCGAGCCCTCCGGAGCGGGCACTCATCCAAAGATTGCCCTGTCGATCCTGAAAAATATTGTGCAACACGTCCGAAAACCGCCACTCGGACGACAAAGGATTATTATAAAAGGGTACCAATCTATCTGTTTTGGGATCGTAAAATGAAAAACCTCCGTGCGGATGTGTCCATATCCCCCCCATCTTGTCCTCCACAATAAAGAAGGAAGGATGCACAGCCTTATTGTTTCCATAATCATTGGGGGTATAGTAACGGAGTTTGTCCTCTATAATATTATATCGTGCCAAACCTTTGGAATTGGTTTCTAGCCATATATTATGGCTTTTATCCACAAAACAGGAGATCATCTCGTTGGTGGGAAGTTCTTTGGCGGTAGAACTATCCACTTTTTTTAGTTGGCTGCGCTGTCGATCACAGATGATAAAGCCGTCTTTAGCGCTCAATATCACCAATAAGTTATCATAAACTTTGGCCATCGATACGATATCGGAAGACAGGCCGGTTTCAAAAGGCAAAAAGCTTTTACTTGTTTTTTGATAACAAAGTATCTTCCCTCGACCGGAACCAAACCAGATTTCCTCGTCAGTCTCCAATGCACAAAAAAATGGTATCCTATCCAATGCGGATCGGGGCGCTGTATAGAAATTATTTAATATACGACTCGCTTCGGAAGCTACCGATACCTGCGTCACACCGTTATCCGTAAGTATCCACGATACCCCCTCTTGATCTTCGTAAACCGAATAAACTTTATTCCCCGGCAGATTGTTCCTTTCCAAGGAAAAAGCATGTTCACCGGATTTCGTGACACATACCGCACCCTCTTTCTCCGAGGTCAGCCATACATTACCAGAGGGCTGTACGCGTATATGCGAGGTCTTGAACGTCTTATTACTGGCCGGATACCGTGCCACGAACTTTTCTGTACGTGGGTCAAACTTGAACGTTTCCTGATTATAGGCACAAAGCCATATATAACCATCGTTATCTTCCAATATCTTGTCTACCCGATTGGTGGTCATTACCACAGCATCCCCCGGACTGGTTTTGTACGAGGTGAATGTATGCCCATCAAATTTACAGATACCATCCCAGGTACCCAACCAGATAAACCCTTTCTTGTCTTGCGTGATGCCCATGATATTACGCTGTGGCAGCCCCTCCTGCAAGCTATAGTGCTCTATGGAGGATCTAGGCTGGCCGTATAACCGCACAAAAACTGACAACAACAGCAAGGTTAGCGTAAATATTCTCATCCTCTTCTCTGGCAATAAACAAAAACAAATATTACGGTCTTTGCCCTAAAAAGCAAATCGACAGCTCTATTTATGAGCGGGAATGCCAATTCACCCACCTAAATATTCCAAAACACCTACCTTCTTGTTTTATAGCAAGAACCGGGCATCACGCACAAAAGCCCCCACTAGGAGGGCTTTCTTCACGTTGCACGAAGTAAATTATCGTGCTAAGGTAACCAGCGTGTATCTCCGACCCGATTCGTGACAATCGGGGAATTTATATCTTTTATCGTCAAATCACCTGCTGTCGGATTGACAAACAGGTCTGCCGCGCTAACGCCCAATGGCGTACCAGCAATCGGTGTCAATCCCGGAAGGTAATCTGTCGTTGCATAGTTCTGGTCGAAACTGGTCGTCGTAGCCGCAGCAATCGCATATGGGGCTCCTGAAGCCGAGGCTATCAAGACTTTCTCAAACACCAACGACGAGCCTGCTGCCGAAGAGATGTTGATCAATCGCTGATTATACGCATAATCATAAATCGTAATATTTCGATATTCTAGCTTGATCGGATAGGCTGAGGAACCGTAATCAAACAAATGGCGCATATTCCGGGTACGGTCTGTCGTGCCATAGTAATCCCGCATAAACGTACAATTGGTAAAACTCGCATTTTCGATATTATCATTACCTCCAGAGTTGATGGCAAATAATCCATATGGTCCGGTATGTCCTCCATTCTCATCAAAAAGACAGTTCTCCATTTCCAGACGGCCAATCCGTTTGTAGGAGCTTCCCTGATGGCGCCAAAATCCCCGCTTGAAATGTTTAAAATCACAATTGAAGAAAATCACCTGTTCTAGGTTCCATCCTCCACCACTATTGAGAAAATAACCGGCCTCCAGATTTTGGAAGAACTCTATATTTTCAAACTCCAAACTGGCAATATAGGCATTCGAAGAAATATCCCAGTTACCCGTCATCTCGATCTGCGCTTTGGTACCGCCAGGTGCACCTACTAGTTTGAATCCTTTCCTGATCTGGAATGGTGCTAGTTTGTAGAACGAGCCGGCAGGAATATAATACTCTACGCCTTCAGGCACTTCCGCGTTATTATTCGCTTCCGTCAGTATTGCCGTTAAATCATCGGTAGCACCCACAATGACTGTCTCCGCAGAAGGTCCTGCGGTGCGGAAGGTAACCGTATTATAGGGTTTGTCGTATTTACGGGGTTTGTGTGTATCGTAGATATCTACGTTGTAAAGAGTGTTTTTCTCCAATGAGCCAATCTCTGCAAATCCCTGCCCTATTTCTTCGGTCGTCAGATACCGAGCGATCGTGGGTAGCGTAGCATCCATGGCAGGCACAAGGCTGATACTATCCACTGGATTATCGGAATCAATCGTCCAGCGGATGATAGCCGAGTTTTCCAGTATATCCCCTTTAGCCACACGCTCCAATAAGCTGGCAAATGCCGGGCGCGGTTGCGTCAATGCGCTTGTCATGGTCCAGCGCGAATTGTTCAAGGTATCCGCAGCTATAGATCGTACACGGATATAATATCGCGTGGCATACGGAATATCATCTATAAAAATCTGTGGATCCGTAACGGTATAGGATGCAAACTGATTGGTGTAATAATTGTCCAGGTAAAAATCCACCTGGTAAGCTACCGCATCATTAACTTTATACCATACGCAGGCGATAGAATTGCCCTCCACATTCGGTTCGGTCAACACGAATCTCGGCTGAAACAAGTCGATATCTTCATCATAGTTTAGCTCTTTGCACGCGTTAAAAAGCAAGGTAAAAAGAACGGCTAAGAACAGGATGGATAAAATAGATAGTCTTTTCATCATTGTTTTGTATTTCATAACCTTAGTAATTAAACCCGTAATAATTTTGTATTTTACCGCGGTGGTCAGTGATCACCTTACTTGGATACGGACACAAGTATCGCAGTGGATCGGTTGGACTGACCTGGGCAGCATTATTGTAATTGATAAAACCTCTAAAGCTCCAGCGTATAGTCGGAATAGGCTCATAGCTTTCGGTGGCATTATCCAGTGCATACCATTTTTTTGCCAGTTCGTGCTCCGTATAGCCAGCCGGTCTAGCGTGTACGAATTCATTAATACCCACGATATCCAGAATCGTACGATCAGAATTGTTGGGATCCGGTATATTCTGCCAGTAGACGCTGGCAGCGGCATCGGGAATATGGGGATCAAAACCCCCATTGGCCACTTTACCCCAGCTGATCATGTCATGGTAGAGCTGGTAAATCACTTCACTGTATTTGTTCCAACGGGCCAGATCAAATTTACGGATGCCTTCTCCACCAAATTCCCACTTCCGCTCATCCATAATGGCTTTGAAGAAATCTTCTTTATTGCCAAGCACATCTACATAAGCATCCACTTTGGTACTCCAGTCCGAAGATTCAAATGCGCGCCTTCTGACGCGTTTCAGACATTCTTTCGCGTCTTCGCGTGGGCCGAACTGCTCGTTTACCGCTTCGGCATAGAGCAACAATACATCGGCAAAACGCATCCATGTAAAATTTATTCCTGTACCAGCTTGGCTAGAGACTCCCAATGGGTTGTTCATTTTTAGTTTGGACCATTTTCCGGTGGGCAATGTCGCCAAATCGAGACGGATCTCCTGATTCAGGCGCTCATTATAGCGGTAAGGCGCACAGGTGACGTCTCTGCGGAGATCCTTGTTATCGAAGGAATACAGATATAGCGCATTTAGGTTGAGATTGCCCGAAGCGCCGCCATAAGGATGCGTCCCTGCTGTAATAGGTATTCCTAGGTAGTAGCCAAACTGGCTAGACGAATTCTTCAACATCGGAATAGAAAAGATCATATCATCGTTGTGGGGAGTTGACCAGTTATTTTCCCTGTTCCAGAGTTCTTCAAAACTTAAGGTTAGGTTATGTCGGCCCTCGTCGATGACCTTGCCCAGATATTCGATAGCGATATCGTAATAATGTGTGTGATTCTCACCCCGTTCCATATAACCTATACTGGCTGGATTGCCGACGTTAGGCCGCAGTGTCCAACCGCCTCTATTCATAGCCAACAACCCGATGAGTCCCTGACAGAACTCACGTGAAGCGCGTTCTACCCCATAGTCCAGTTCACCTGCGTAAAACATCAGCGGTTCGACCACCTTCAGATCATCGATCAGAAACTCCAATATCTCATTGCGATCGGTAACGCCTACCAATAAGTCTTCCTCGGAAGTGGAAGGCACAGTACGGAATACCACATCGCCCCAGATACGGATGAGGTCAAGGTATAACATAGCACGCAGTGTTTTCGCCTCACCGTACATTTGTGTGATCGTGGAAGTCTTGGTCTTATCTGCATTTCGATATAGCTCAGAAGTTTCTATTCCCTGAATAATATCGTTGGTCAGATTGATCGTCGCATACATCGTATTCCAGGTTCCATTCAACGTCGTCCAGTATGGCTTAGGCTCAAAGCAAGCCATATCGCCTCCGTTTACGTTTGCCGCACTTGTAGCGATTCCGGACATCTCCACGTCCGTGTTGGAGTTGTATACATAGGCCAGCCTATTGCCGTAGGCATCGTCCCGGAGCATCAGTGAATATACACCGGCCAGTGCAGCCTTAATCTCCGATTCGGACGAATAGATATATTCGGATGTAAATCCTGTCGGTGGCTCGACCGCGAGAAAATCGTCACAGGAGGAAAGCGACACCATCAGCCCCACAAAAATTGCATATAATGACTTTTTCATTGTTTCTTTCGTTTTAGTCTTTAAGATTAGAATGTAAACTGTATCCCGCAGGTGTACGTCCTACTTCTAGGGTATGAATTGTAATCAATATTTGGTGTAAGTCCAGTCTCTATATTGACCTCCGGATCATATCCTGAATAACCGGTAATGGTCAACAGGTTATATCCCGTAGCATACATCCGTACCCTATTCATGCCCACCCGTCTAGTTAGCGACTGTGGCAAGGTATAGCCTAGGGAAGCCATATTCAACCGCAGGAAAGATCCATCCTCCACCGCATAAGACATCGCAATCGGACGTCCGATGGATGTAGGATTCCACATGGTGGCGTTTTCATTGAATTTAGCCAAGGCATCCGGATTATAACGTATCTCATTGCCCATATCATCAAAATTTCGCCAACGCTTATCCATTCCCACATCCATGCTTAGGTTATTGCGATTATTGTTGTACCAGGATGTCATCATCACCTTATTGGCGTTGAACACATCAAAACCTACCATATAGTTGAAGAACACCGTAAAGTCAAAATTTTTATACCTCGCGTCGAGCCCGAAACCACCCGAAAAGTCGGGGGTGGTCTCGCCGATGACCGTACGGTCATTATCTCCGATGACATAGGTATTGGGGTCATTGGGATCTACAGGTGTCAACTTTTTAAACTTCGCATTACCCGGACGGGGGTCTCCCGAAAGATTTCTGGAATTGGCAACACCATCCTTGAGCACCCATGCTCTGGTGGTGGTATTGAAGGAAGAAAAATCATCAATCGTATACATACCATCATTAACGAAACCAAAGATCAGGCCCTTGGTTCCACCTACGTAGGCACGGTAATCATCCGTATTGAGCAGTTGTGAACCCGCCCAATTCGAAGACAAAATCCATTCATTCTCGCCCGTAGCCAGGTTATCGATCCGTGTCCGATTATACCCTACGTTAAAGTTAACGTTCAAAGAAAAGTCTCTTTTATCGACGACATAAGCATTTAATGCTATATCAATACCCCTATTGGATGTCTGCCCCACATTGGTCATAATCTTGGTATAGCCCGAATGTGCTGGAATATCCGAAGGTACCAACAGGTCCTTTACCGTATTCCAATAGACGTCCACCGTACCGTTTATTTTTTCATTAAAAAAACCAAAATCTAATCCCGCATTACGCGAAATCGTGGTTTCCCATCTGACCGTAGGGTTGTAGAGGTTGTTCGTGTCAAAGAAATTGTAATAGTAATGATCCATCTCTTCGCCCCATCCAACAGGACGGTTGCGATTCACACGATAATACTTCGCAAAGAGGTCACTTCCGATCCTGTCGTTGCCCGAGATGCCATAGCCTATGCGTACCTTTAGATTGGATAGGTAATCTACCTCCTGCATAAATTCCTCATTCATCACACGCCAAGCCGCAGATACAGCAGGGAACAATCCCCATTGATTGCCAGGAGCAAACTTCGTCGACCCATCGGCACGCATCGCAAGGGTCACCAGATATCGATCGTCATAACCATAATAAGCACGGCCGAAAAAGGACGAAATTCTGACCGGTGAACCTGCAGAGGAGGAGCTTTCAAAGACCGTACCTAAAGCAATATTGTCAAATGCCTTTTGGCCTGTAATATTTTCAGGGAAATAACGCGATGAATAGGACTTTCCACTGTTCGCGTTGTGTCGCACCTCCTGCCCGATCATAAACTGGAAATCGTGTATATCTTTCCAATTAAAGTCATAGTTCAATCGGTTGGTCCATTGCCATCTGGGATTCTTATTCATACTCCATTGGATCACCGGCAAATTATTGTTATTGCGGGCTACATTTTCATCTACACCCCAGAAACGCTGGTCTTCCAGGTATTTGTACTCACCGGATATCTCCGTCTTAAAAGAGAGCTTGTCCCAAATATTCCAAGTCAGTCCTGCCGCCGTGTTGAACGTACGCGTCACCCGCTTACGGTAGTTGTTTGCTGCCTTCTGTTGTGGATTCATCCGAACAACCTCGATGAAATCGTCCGGATCAAAGTAGGTGTTGTCCTCGGGTAGGGCCATAAAATCATCCAGCCCCTCGGTCGGAGCGGTACGCAGTGCATCCAACAGATTTACACCCTCCGTACCTGCCCCATCCAGTTGCTGATTCGTAAAGCGCGTACGGTATTCCAAAGTCAGACGGTCAGACAATTTGGTGTCCAATGTCAAGTTAATATTCGTTTGCGCCAGCCCGTTACCGACCAAAATACCCGGTTGATCCTGATTTGCCAACGAAAATTTGTACCTCGTCTTCTCGCTACCACCAGAAAGATTGATATCGGTGAACCGGGCAATCGGATTCTCTCCAAAGATTTCCTTCTGCCAGTCCACACCACGTATCCTCTGGTAATTATACATTTCGTAAGCTTGTCCATACTTGTTGAAAAAACCTCCTGGATTAGAGGAGCGCTGTCGATCATATTCGTACTGCATCATGACAAACTCATAAGGATCCATAACGTCGAGCTTACGTGAAAGTGTCTTCATCTGCCAAAAGGAGTTCGCGGTAAGGACTGCACGTCCGGCTTTTGGCCGCTTTGTCGTGACCAAAATTACACCGTTGGCTCCACGTGCACCATATATCGCTGTAGAGGACGCATCCTTTAACACATTTACCGACTCTATATCCGATGGTGGAACATCATTTAGATTGGCGACCTCAAATCCATCAACCAATATGAGGGGAGAATTATCCTGTGTAATGGACCCTCCTCCCCGTACACGGATCGTGATGTCCGCATCGGGCGCACCATCCACCGCAGTGATCTGTACACCGGGCAGCCTTCCGACCATCGCTTCAGCTACAGATGTCGTAGGAACTTTAGCCAGTACCTCTCCCGATACAGACGCGACGGTTCCCGTTAAGTTTCCCCTCTTCTGCGTTCCGTATCCGATCACCACCACGTCTTCCATCTGATTTTCCAGATTGACCAGCTGCACTTCGATACCGGAGAGACGTCCATCCACCTGTACTTCCTGCTCGTGCATCCCCATAAACCTGAACAACAATACCGCTGTCTTCGGGTCTGCAACACTAATTCTAAACTTTCCGTTGCTATCAGTAGACGCAGCTTTGCTGGTTCCCTGTACCGTGACCGTTACCCCTACCAACGGCTTGGCATTATCTGAAACGACGCCGGTCACAACGGTTTGCGCAAAGCTAATCGCTGCGAACAGCATCGCACAACAACTAAGAAAAAACCTTTTGCTTATCATATATTTTTAGCTTATAAATTGGTTACCTATTATTATATTTTCGTTTCTCATTTCTTTTCCTGTTGGATCCCTCCTAAATTTTGGTAGTAGACAATATGCTGGACCAGATTGTGAAAGTACACCTCCAAATTGGAATAGCGTCCCATAGGATCTACGTCAAACCCCTTGGCATCTTGTGCATTGTTCTTGTCCAGTCCGTAGGCCTCTTCCCAGATATCGGGAATACCATCTCCGTCCGTATCCGGCCATGCCGCTAAAGATTTCAGTACCGGATAGCCATCCGTATCCGAAACTTTATCGATGATCCCCGGCTTAGGCGAGGTCGATATCGAGCCTATATACGTCGTGGTACCGGTCAGTAATTCGTTGACGATCCGCTTATCCACAGCATCCCGACGAAGCGAAGCGCCAGCATAGTCGGCAACACGACGGTAGGCATCCTCCGGCGCGTGCGTTGTCACTTTTTCAAAAGGGAAAGGCTGATCCATCTTCATCGCCTGCTTTTCCTGTTCGGTCGGATTGAGCGTATGAAAAAACTCATTCCAGATACCGTTCGTCCAATTATCGTTGACCACACTCGGATCTGCCGTGGCGTAATTCCCTTCTGCAAATATCCGGGCAGATGGATCAGTGGAAAGTATCCGCGTGCGCTTACTATTGGTCGCTGGCCCTGCTTTGTAGTAACTCTTCACGAGATTGAACTTGGCGTTCGCTCCGCCATATGCCCCTTGTCCGGCACCATTCCAATTGTAATACACATTATTCCTTACGTCGAAATAGCCGTGATAGTCGTTGGGTATACCGGGTCCGTCGGCAGATAGATCGGAGATACGGGGTACCCGGCTACCGTGATGCGCAAAAAGCACATGATGGGATGTTGCGTTGTCTCCGCTGAACATACCGCCGTAACCATGGGCACCTTTCTCGTGCTGCGATTCACTCAGGCTCTCCGAAGCAATAGACCATTGCACGGTAATATCTTTGGCACCATAGAAGGACATGGTCTCATCCACCGACCAGCTGGAACTGACATGGTCAATAATGGCTTGTCTGAACCAGCGTCCACCTATAGCATCATCTTCATGATCACTCATCTCGTCACCTGTCCGGCACCGAAGGAAACGGATGATCGCGTTCACACTATTCAGCGTAGACGAAATCTCCAGCTGATAATTTTTTAACGTAATCCCATCTCCGGGTGCTGTCTGGCCGATGATACTGACATTGGGCTGTACGATGCCCAGTCTCCGCTTCAGCTCGATCGTGCCCGAGACATCAAACACGATTGTCCGAGGCACGGTGAGATCCAGCCCATAGCGTAAACTTCCGGGTATAGGAGACTCCCCACGATTGTAGTCCTGTAAATTGGTGACATGATAAACAATGCCTCCGCGGCCACCTGTCGTGAATCGTCCTCCTCCCTCAGCCCCCGGAAAAGCCTGGGGCACAACCGTTACATCGTCACCGATACGTGGATTAGGCTTGCCATACTGGAATACAGTAAATGTCTCGGAGAGGTTGAAATTCGTGACCGTTACCCGCGCTGTACGCGGAAAATCAGACAGGCTATTGTCTTTTAATTTCAAGGCGATCTGTGTGGAAGTCGAAGCCCCCTCATCCCAAGTGACCCAGTCCTGATCTGCCGTAATGCTATATCGGGTACCGTTGTTGCCTAAATCGACCGGAACGTTCAGCTGCGCGGTCTTGAACGGAACGATATACTCGTCCTGCGTCAGACTCAACTCCGCGAAAGATTCTTCCTGCGTAATGCCAACAGATCGATTGATGACATACGGTCCCGTAGACTGTATCAGCACCTTACCCGTTCTTTGTACGTCTGCATTGGGTGCCACCAGAATTTTCAACTCCTCGGTGACAAGCGTAGACTTCGCTGTCAACCGCTCTGTTGTGGTAAGCCAGTAATAGTGCTCATCGATTGCCGCTTCCCACGCTGTATTGGAGGTTACGGTCACAATCAGTTCGCCACCGGCTGCTGACATGATATCCGTAGCATATTCTATCAAAATATCTGGATCTGCGCCAAGCTGATTGACCTCCACTTCCTTCGAGATCTTTGTTCCACCGCTCGTTTGTGATATCGTAATCTTTCCGTTACGGGTGCCTTCTGCTGTATTATCGGAGACCATGATACGTATTGGGCCATTACCGCTACCTTCGGACGAACCCAGGGAGATCCAGTCTGCTCCAGTTTCTACTGTTGTGTTCCAGTTTCCATCCGCGATTACATTGATTGTTGCGGAGCCCTTCGCATTGGCTAGATTGACCGTGGCCTTGGATACGTTAAACTCCACAGCTTCCTTTTTGATGTCTAGGTCATGCTTAGTCGCGCAACCAGAACATAGCATAGTTACCATTAAAACTAGTGCAATCGTTTTCATCTGCTTTGATTATTGTTTTCAATAAATTACTTAAGCCAATGTGGATCACCTATCTTATGCAGATAAACTTCCGATGCCTTATCCTTAATATGCAGATCCCCTGTTATAGGATCCTCGAACAATGCTGCCATAGGCAATAGTGTCGGCACGGGCTCCTCTCCGGCCAATACACCCCAGTTGTTGAGTACAAAGCCGTTGGTATAGTAGTTATTCGTTATCTCCCTACTACTGACCTTGTTCAAAATAAGCCAGGTGCCTCGACCTGCCTCGGCATTCCCACTGATCAGATTATTCTTTACGGTTAGATGAAATGCATCGGTATTGGCTCCATTGAGATCAAAGAATTTCATATCTCCACCGGCAAGATTGACCATCGTACAATTTTCAATGGTCACGGAGAGATTCCGATCGATCCTATTGAGATTGGTAATCAATGCAGCGCTACCCAAAGTCTTGGCATGGAAAGTCGAGTTTTTGAAAACAATATTATAGATCGGTAATATCTGTCTATTTCCTAACCCGAGCAGTCCGCTACTGCCTAGATTGAGATTGATAAAACGGCAATCTTCGATAAGAAAGTTATGAATGATCTGCATCAGGTCTCCATCGGACTGCTGATACCACATCGTCGCCGGCAGATCCCGGAATTCACAATTGCGGAATATGACGTTGTCCACTTCAAAATCCTGATCACGGAACCTAAAGAAATCTGCGGACGGTTTTAGATCTAGGTTTTCAAAACGGATTGTACTGATCTTGAGCGGTGTACCGGTATTTGTCCCCATACTAACATTGCCTTGTATGGCGAGTGTGGCTGCGGGCTCTCCTGCAGCGGTCTGCTGCCCTACGATATGCAGCGGTTTAATGATGTTGCTTAACGTACCGTTAGCAAAAGAATAACTGGTTCCAGCACTCAAGAAAAGTTTCACTTCGCTTACCGCGTTGTCATTCTTCAGTGCATTGTATACCGTGTTGATATCATCATCCGGCGCTAACACCGTAAATCCTTCGGGTATACTAAAAGGCTCTTCTGCATCGTATTCTTCTTCTGTCCAATTTTCGGGTAAAACGGTAACACTATATTGCTGTATCATTGGATCTTCCGAATCGTTAAGTCCAAATTGCACTAATGTCAGGGAATCCGAAAATATAGAGATGGGTGCATCCAGCTTACGTGTACGGACAATACTACCGGTTCCGTCCAGTAATTCAAGCCGAACGTCTACGCCACTTTCTTCGCTTTTCGTATTAAACAGCACGAAATCATCCGTATAGTTGATCCCGCCTCTGTCTGTAGCCATCGAGCGGGTTACTTCCAATGGTGTTTCAACATAACTCTCGTCAATGACCCGATAGCCGGAACGCTTTACGGTGACGACCGCCCGGACCGTGTTGTAGCTTCTATCGGATTTGGTATCTGTCGCCTGTAAACGTAGCCTTCCGGTTCTGCTGATCATATCGATATGCAAAGGTTGCTCAAAGGGTGAACTGTACAACACTGCTGCAGAAATCTGTACGTGTTGATCTGCGCGCGGAGCTTGCTTGATCACCAGATCTTTCAGATTGGTCGACAAGACCGAATCCGGAATCAGATTAGCCGGCATAGGGCTTGCTACAAAACGATAACGGCCATTTTCGAGAGAAAAGCGGTAATGGCTCGTATAATTCGCTATAAAATCTCCCGTATCATCCTTATAGATAAAAAAAGGCTTGGTAGAAATACCGGGATTAAGTTGCCAAGGTTTGCCATTCAGGTAAATGTTGTACGCCCTGACGACAGATGAATCGTATGCGTCCTGTTTAGCACATCCACATACCGAAGCAAGGATCAGCACATGGAAAAATAGGTATATTATATTCTTCTTCATCATATTTAGGGTTAGAATTGATACTCCTGAAAAGTAACACCGGAGGAGGTACTGCTGGAAGCTGACCGTGAGGATGCGGATAATTTATGCGATAGAAAAGCCGGATTCAGAATAGGCATATTCACGACCGTACGTTTGGAGCTTTCATATTTTATCGCAACGCTTAAAGGCCGTAATGTCCGGTTGACTTCAGTCTCCTCTTTCAGGTAAACCACCTCTATATTTCCTAGATTGGCATCCGGTGTAGGAAACGAATAAACCGATGCTTTAAAATCCGTGACCACGTTGGTACGTACAATTACTTTATCCGTCACAAAGCGATTGGCACCGGGCATATAGCCGATCACCACATTATTGAAATGGACGTCCAGCGCATCAAAAGTCGTGATGCCCGTCAGTTCTTCAACGGCTTCGACCGGTTGGAAAACGGCCTGCCCCACCATCCGTTTGAGCTCTAAATTGACCGTGCTTACCGTTTTATCAGACATAAATGTCGTCAGGGCGGAAACATATATTTCTTTCTGACTACCGACATTTTGGGAGATAAGTACCTTCTGTAGTGATTCTGGATCGACAATCTCTCCGGCATTGGCGACAGCAAAGGTTTTGAGGCTTTCGCCCAAGGGTACTTCAACCTGTAGATTTCCGTCGCCAAGCGCTAAATTCTCCCCAAAAACCAGAGAATCTCCTAGATAGACAAAGACATCGATCGCAGTTACATTTTGTGCTGCAAAAGCAGTCAGCGAAGCCGCGCTCAGCTTTATTCCCATGGTGGTTGAAATAGAAGAGTTTTCTGGAATGCTCTCCGGCTCCAGTTCGCTATTTTCCTTATCCGAACAGGCAGATAGCAACAGTGCAAAAAGCAGTATGCTTAATAGGTGTTTCATAATACTTCATTAAGGTTTACGGAGCAAAAGTAGTGGCAATCAGAAAAAAGCGACCGCGTAATTTTGGCAAATCTTAGGGGGTAAATTGGAAAAAGAGTATAAAATCCCTATAGTAGAGCAACACAAATTATGACCATGCTCGATGTACGGCTTTTTTGCCTATACAGTTAATATGATGTTAACAGCTTATTCATCTTAGCTTGATGTATTACCCCTACTTTTGGAAAAATGAGATAGAGCGGATGCAAGACACAGGACTGTTGGCACTTTTCCAGAAAATTAAAGCCGGTGACACGGCGGCATTTAACGCCCTCTATCACCAGACTTGGCGTGAGCTATTCGATCTCGCATTCGCCAAAACGAAAGACGAGGATGAGGCGAAGGATATTGTGCAGGACATCTACATCAAGTTGTGGGAGAAACGAGGCCGTCTGGATATCTGGGAAAATGTAGCCGGTTATTTACGGCGGGCAACCAAACGGGAAGTTATCCGGCGCTTGCAAGTGGCATTGCAGACCACACAACGGCAAATCTTATATAAAGAAGCGATTGAATCGATAGCGATAGCAGTCGACGACCTGCTGCTGGCGAAAGAGCTGCATACCCAATGGGAGTCTGAAATCGCCAAGCTGCCACAGAAACAACGGGAAATATACAGCCGTTATTATCTATTTGCCTATTCCATCACAGAGATCGCGTCCGAACTGGGTATAGCCGAACAAACCGTAAAAAATCAATTAGTATCTGCTAATAAAAAGATTCGTGTCGTTATGGATGCCAGCCTCTTCATATGGCTACTCGCCGCACCCACCCTTTGATTCACATAAAACTAACATAAACGTAATCATTTCTTCATCGGTCAACCATAGTACGTTTTGGTCTAAAAAGCCTCTTCCAGATATATGGGGAAAACAGACAAAAAGAAACAAACCTTGCTGCAACAGCTACTGGCAGCTTATTTACAAGAAGATCTTCCTGCAGCAGAAAAAGAAAAAATAGAAAACTGGCTGGAAGAAAAGCCAAAGCACAATAACTTAGGAGAGGAAGATTACACGCGTATAGAAAAAGAAATCTTCCATCATGTAGCAAGTCATATCCGTATTCTTTCTGTATCCGAACAAGCGCCTACCCCTACCCCGAAAATAAAAAGATGGTGGTACTACGCGGCCGCCGCGGTGGTACTCATCGGAAGTTTTGTAGGTGTTTACGTTAAATATCAGACCAATGATGCTCCCAATATCGCAAAGCAACCTGAGCCGGTATTCCAAACAATTACCACAAAATCCGGACAACGGGGCAAAATATCACTGCCTGACAGCACGGTGGTATACCTTCACGGAAATACCGTGCTGCGCTACAACGCCTATTATGCGGCGCAACCCGAAAGGCGTGTCTTTTTGGATCAAGGAGAGGCCTTTTTTGAAGTTGTACATGATTCGGAAAAACCATTTGTCGTGCAGACAGCCTACGCCGAAAACACCGTTTTAGGCACCTCGTTTAATATACAGCTGTTAGGGGATGACGGACGCTATCATTTATCGGTAAATACCGGCAGGGTAGGATTTCGATCATTGACCGGTGATTCTACCATACAGGTTGTTGAGAAAGGCAAACAGCTGATTTTCGATCTTCAAAATGGAACAACCGAACTTGCCAAAGCGCAAACCGAAAGATTAAGTTCCTGGAAAGATAATGTCCTGCTCCTTAGTGACAATAACTGGGAAGAAGTTAAAAAACGACTAGAAATATGGTTTGACGTAAAGGTATACGTAGATCCCCGGAAGGTCAAAAGTCAATATTTCACCGCGTCTTTTAAACAGCCCCGTCTAAAGGAGATCCTGGAAGGATTGCAAAACATAAACTATTTCAAGTATCGTATCGACGGAAAGGAGGTGTTTATCGAGTAGCTATCTTAACAAAAAAAGAAGACCGAAGCTTTGGCCGAGCCCCGGTCTGATCACATTTTTCAATAAAATCTCACCATTATCAAAAAACAATACAATATATGTTAAAAATTTGGAAACAGTATCCTTATATCCTTTTTATCATGAAATTTTCGTTGGCAACCTGTTGTTTCTTCGGCATACTCATCAGTACGCTCTATGCGAATAAACTCGAAGCGCAACACTTAGAACGGTTAAAACTCCATTTATCGTCTTCGTCATCCACATTAACGGAGTTGCTCCGCCAGGTCGAACAGCAATCCGAGGTTAGCTTTATGTATAACCCAAAAGAAATCCGGAGCGAGCGAGTGGTTCGCGTAGCGGATAAGCAATTAAACCTGGGCCGTCTGCTGGCTTTGCTGGAGCGCGAAATGGCAATTGACTATCGATTGGACGGCAATCGTATTTACCTCAAACGTCAACCTGCACCGAGTGTGGTACAGGGTACCGTTCGGGGCATAAACGATCAACCATTGGCAGGTGCTACGATAAGTATTCAGGGTGTATCTCCATCGATACAAACAAAAGACGATGGTACGTTTCGGCTGCGGTTGAAACCCGGGAAATGGACACTTACGGTAAGCTATATCGGTTTTGAAACACGAAATATCGCGATTACACTGGGAGAAAATCAAGAGCTGCCGCTCAACGTTACCCTCCAGCCATCTGGCATATTGGAGGAAGTAACCGTATCCTACGGTAAACAGAGACGATTGGAAGTGACCGGGGCGATCACGCATATTGATGCAGCTCCGCTACAGGATATGCCGGTTACGCAATTCGCACAGCAGCTTCAGGGTAGGGCGCCGGGTGTCCAGATCTTTCAGACCTCCGGTCAACCCGGCCGAGGGATGTCCTGGCGTATCCGTGGCGCAGCGTCGCTAAATTCCGGAAGCTCTCCGCTATTTGTCGTTGACGGCATGCCGATCACCGGGAGCATCAATAATATAAACCCCAGCGAAATTGAATCGTTCTCCATTTTAAAAGATGCATCGGCTACGGCACTTTACGGCTCCCGGGCGTCCAACGGTGTTATCTTGATCACCACCAAAAAAGCAAAAATGGGCGAAGGAACCAAGGTCGATTTCAATGCAAACTACGGCATACAAAACATTCCGGACAGAGGGGTACCAAAGATGATGAATGCCCGCCAGTACGCTACCTTTATGAAGGAACGCTATGAAGATATGATCCGTTATGAAAACTTCACCGGCAAAATTCCAGAAGAATACCAGAACCCCGAGCAATATGGTGAAGGAACGAATTGGTTTGACCTATTGACGCGCACGGCGTCCCAACAGAACTACGATATCAGCTTCAGCTCTGCACGGGAAAATTCTTCAACGATGGTGGTTGGCGGATACCAGCAACAAGATGGTGTCGTCGTCAATAGCGGCACAAAACTATTCTCGCTGCGCATGAACCAGCGCTTTGATTTGGTCGATGGTAAGCTGAAGGTAGGTATTAACCTCGCGCCAAGCCATCGTCTTGACCACAACAACCGGCTGGACGATGGTATTCAAGGAATCGTGCAAAAAACGTCGGAGGCGAGTCCCATGATTGCACCCTATGACGAAAATGGTAACTACACCCGTTTTGTAAGTTCGCCGGGGATGGTCTCTTACATCAACCCTTTGGCTCGGTACGAACTAACGGTAGACGACTACAAAACAACACGTATCCTCGGGAACGCCTATGTCAACTATGCATTTGCGGAGGGTTGGCAGATTAATGGATTGGCAGGTATAGATATGGGGAAAGAGATGCGACAATATTTTGTTCCTTCTTTTTTGAATACCAATAATATATCGTCTGGCACAAGTAGCTCCGTAGAGAATTACAGCTATACAACGGAGCTGAATTTGAACTACGACAGGCACTTTGGTGACCACCACATCGACGGCTTGCTTGGTATATCCGGACAATCGTTCCGGCAGACGTCCAATAGCGTGAGTGGGCAGGGATTCGCAAGCGATGACATCCCTTATCTGAATGTAGCGGCCAATATCACCGGCGGCACCAGTAATGCCACGGGCTATGCACTGCTCTCTTATCTGGCACGCTTGAACTATAGCTATCAAAACAAATACCTCGTGGGGCTATCTATGCGACGGGACGGATCTTCGCGTTTCGGCAGCAACGAGCGCTATGGTACTTTTCCGGCAGCATCTGTAGGATGGGTGCTCAGTAACGAATCATTCATGGAATCCACAACCGATTATCTCCGCATGCTGAAGTTACGTGCCAGTTACGGTCTAACGGGTAATAACAATATCGGAAACTACACCCATATTCCCCAGATCGGGGAGGCTAATTACGTCATCAACAATGGATTGGTACAGGGTAGTACCGTTACCTCGCTTGGAAATACTTTCTTGGCGTGGGAGAAGACGGCACAGCTTAATCTGGGATTGGACATGAGTCTTTTTGACGATAAGTGGACGTTCACGTATGACTATTATCGGAAGCTTTCTGACGGACTCATTCAGGCCAGACCTATAGACCGGGCCTCGGGTTTTACCAGCATCACCTCCAATGTAGGCGAAATTCGGTTTTGGGGGCATGAGTTCTCCTTATCGACCAATCAACAGTTTGGAGAGCTCCAGTGGATCTCTGCCTTTAATATCTCGTTTGACCGTAACCGCATCGAGCGCTTGGTGAGCCCCGGCTATTTCAGACGGTTCAATAACATATCGTCCGATTACTACCGAAATCAGGAAGGATATCCTTTGGGCATGTTCTTTGGTTTTATCAATGAAGGGTTGATTAAGGACGAAGCAGATCTGGAGTCGGCCGCGAAATATAACCGGATTGCAGTTGGAACGATTAAGATGCAGGATATGAATGGCGACGGTTTGATCGACGAAAACGACCGCACTTTTATCGGTGATCCAAATCCTGACTTCTTGTTTGGATTCCACAATAACTTTGCTTATCGTAATTTTGACCTTAGCTTTTCGATGACAGGTTCGTATGGCGGGAAGTTGATTCTCCCGGCAAAATGGGCATACCTGGCCAATATGGATGGTGCCCGGGGCATGCTGGCAGAAACGGCAGACCGCTGGCGCTCGGAAGAAAACCCGGGGTCTGGAAAATACCCGCGCACCCTGTCGGGCACAACGGCCTGGGGGCGTAATGTCAATTCGCAATGGGTAGAAGACGGGACTTATCTAGCGATGAAGAATATAACCTTGGGCTATAAATTTCCAACGGCAAACCGCTTCGTCCGCCACGTACGGGCTTATGCTTCTGTTCAAAATGTCTTTTACCTCATGTCTTACTCGGGGATGAACCCGGAGATCAGCTTGAATGGACTGGAAGGTGCCAGCATCGGTATCGATGAAAATGCCTATCCCGTACCCCGTATTTTTTCGCTAGGTTTTAATCTCACACTTAATTAATATGATGCAGATAATATTGAACATAAAAAGTTATGGCTACGCCGCTATGCTTGCAGGCATGCTCTTGCTGGGCAGTTGCCAGAATTTTCTTGAACTTGCTCCGGAAGATCAGGTTTCGGGCGCTAGTTTCTTTCGTACAGAGGTTGATTTTATGCAGGCGCTCCATGCAGCGTACAATCCATTACGGACGGTCGGGCCCGATTATTATACATCGGAAATGCGCTCAGACAACACGCATTATGAGTATAATCCAAACAATCAGGGAACAGCTATCTATATGCGGCAGGACATTGCTGATTTTACGAACAATTCGAGCAACGATTATTCGGCCGCGATGTATTATGATAATTACCAAGGTATATCACGCACCAATGTACTGATAGATCGCTTATCAGCGGCGGATATTCCCGCAGCAGCCAAAGAAAAAATGGAGGGTGAAGCACGGTTTCTCCGGGCCTTTTATTATTTCAAGCTCGTGCGTTATTTTGGTGGTGTACCGCTATATTTAACTGAAGTTGCAGACGAAAGTCAGGCTTTTAAGCCGCGGGCATCCGTGGATGAAGTCTACACGCAGATCGTTGAAGACGCCTCCAAAGCCGTCGATTTGTTGAAACAACCCGAGAAATTTCCACAATCGGGCTATGCATCCAAAGGCGCGGCAACAATGCTGTTGGCAGAAGTCTATGCGACACGAAAACAATATGCAGAAGCCGAAAGTCTGCTTTTGACCTTAGAAAACATGGGCTATGATTTGCTGCCCAATTATGCAGACGTCTTTTCTACCGACCAAAAGAATAGCAAGGAATCTATCTTTGAAGTGCAGTTTAAGGAAGGCTTAAATACGGGCGTGCAGAGCAACTTTATTTATGTCTTTCTTCCGCGCTGTCACAATACAGCGACTATTACTTATGGTGTCGCCACCAACAATACGTCGAACAACGGCGGAGGATGGAATACACCTACACAGGAGATGATTGCGGCTTACGAAGAGGGTGATACACGCTTGGAGGCTTCGATCGGAATGGCGGAAGGAACGTACGATGCAAGTAATTATTTTAAACTGGAGGCTGACAAGAGCGTGGTAAATTATGTGGCGCCTGACGGTAAAATAGGGGTACCTTACATTAAAAAATACCTGAACCCACATGCTAACCCCAACAATACGGATGATAATTGGCCGGTATATCGCTATGCAGATGCTTTATTGTTATTGGCCGAGGTGCAGAATGAGCAGGGAAAGAATGCCGCAGCACTGGTACACCTGAACCGCGTTCGCCGCCGTGCGCTGCCACAGGCCGAAGATCTTCGGGTAACGGATAAAACACAGCTAAAGGAGTTGATTTTAAAGGAAAGGCGCGTAGAGCTGGCCTTTGAAAACCGGCGCTGGTTTGATTTGCTTCGGAGCGGAAAAGCCGTAGAGATCTTAACGACAAATGCCGCCTGGATGAAACAGCATTATCCCTATCTATCTACCGAATCGTATCAGATAGCGGAGGAAAAACTGCTTTACCCGATTCCTTTTGCCGAAATCGGGGTGAACCCCTTGTTGGAACAAAATAAAGGTTATTAATGAAACGAAACTATATAAGCTACACGGCGGTGCTGACCTTTGCATTCTTTGCGACGGTGATGAAGCCATTACATGCACAGCGTGCAGCCGCACTTGAACACCCAGTGGCAGACCAGCCTTTTTCGATTGCCATTATTCCGGATACGCAATATAATACCAAAGAAAGTCAGGGTGGATCAAACGATTTATTTGATGCACAGATCGAATGGATTCTCACGAATCGCGAAAAAGAAAATATTGCTTATGTCATCCACTTAGGCGATATTACCGATGATGGAGACCAAGCGCCTGAACAATGGGAGAGGCAAAGGTTATGTACAAGCTGGAGAAACCGCAAGAAGGACTGCCTCATGGTATTCCCTACGGGATGGCTGTAGGCAACCATGATCAATACCCGAGCCAGTTTGCAGCTTCCGGTCATACCGCATTGTACAACAAATATTTTGGTGTTTCTCATTTTGAAGGACGTGCCTACTACGGTGGACATTTTGCGCAGGACAACGACAGCCATTATGATCTTTTTTCGGCCGGGGGAATAGATTTTATAGTCATTTATATCGAATACGATGCCTTTGATGAGCAACAGGATGAGATGAACAATTGGGCTGCTGAATTGTTGGAACGATACGCGGATCGCAAAGCGATCGTGGTAACACATTATACGTTGTTCTTGAACCCGGTGGCTGGAACAAATCTCAACGGCCGTGCGCCGTTTGGAAAGCAGGCTGAACGGCTTTATCACCGAATTAAATCCCATCCTAATCTTATCATGATGATGGGCGGACACGTGGGGGACAATGGGGAAGGGTATCGGCAGGATACTTATAACGGCCATACGGTGAAGAGCTTTTTGTCGGATTACCAGAGTCGGCCTATGGGCGGTAACGGTATGATGCGCCTGATGCGGTTTGATGTCGCATCGGATCTGGTGCATGTACGCTCTTTTTCACCTTATTTTGATTATGAAGAGCTAGATGGAGATTCTAATTTTAAAGTACCGTTCCTTCGGGAGCCCGCCGCCACAAGGGTATACGATTTTAATCTGGACGGCCGGTCGGACGTCATGAAATTCCAGTCGGGCAATTGGTTTGACCGTAACGGAACGCTGCTTTTCTCTCATTGGAATGCTGGCGGAGTGCCGGCAGCATCGTATTTTGAAGGTGGAGGGCAAACACTTCCGGCGGTATACAACCTGCAAAAAGCGGTGTATACGCTGCAAAACGGTCAGCAAGTGGCTTTGGGCGAACCGAATGCCATACCCGTTCCGGCGGATTATGACGGCGATGGAATAGCAGACCTGGCCGTTTGGAATCCGACTACAGCGATATGGTCAACACGAGGGCAGGCGGATGTGAAGCACGGCTGGGCAGCGTCAACGCCTGTCCCGGCTGATTACGACGGCGATGGGGCGGCAGAAAGAGCTGTGTGGCGCTGGAGTAACCAAACTTGGTATATTGCTCAGGTAGGAAATGTACCTTTTGGAGAACCGGGCGATGTACCGGTACCGGGCGACTACGATGGGGATGGGAAAGCCGATATTTGTGTGTGGCGGCCCACTACCGGCGAATGGCTTATACATGGGGCACAAAAATCGGTAAAACTGGGTAAACAGGGGGATTTGCCTGTACCAGGAGACTATGAGGGTATAGGTCGCGTACAGTTTGCGGTATTTGACCCGGAAAGGAAGGCGGTCTTACTGGAAAGTGGTCATGTCATACCAATGGATGCTGCAGTAGCAGAAATTGTCAATTTACCATTCGCCATCAAAACATATTACCTTGATTTGTTAAAGAAGTAATACTTCTGTGCTGTAAAGCTATAAAAAACACCTGGGAAGCGTATTCCCGGGTGTTTTGCTTATATGACATCAACCTGACTACCTCCATCGGTCATTTAATATCCGAAAATGCTAAATCCTCTTTATTAATGTATATAATGTGGGCATCAGCGTTCGCGGCTTTAACCTCATCCATAAGTTGAAATAACAGGTAGCTTTTTCCCACACGTCTCTGCCCAGTCATGACCTTAATCAAATTCTTACCAATAAAAGGTCTAATGCGGGTGAGATATATCGGTCTGGAAATAATATCAGGTTGCAACAGCTCCATTTCTATAGTTATAAGTTAAACTTGATTTGTAAAATCAGCAAATTATAAACATAACTACAACTTACCTATGTTTTAAAAAACCTTATAGCAAAGATTTGAAAGTATATTTTCGACCAACTGAAGTCTCAGCATTACAAAAGATGATTATAACACTATTTCCATTTTAAGCCAACTAATTAGCAACCGTCTATATACTTCTTATATATCCAAGAACATATCCTGCACGAACCCTTTTATAGCAAGCCCGAACCTCATTTGGTCGAGAAAACATAAAAATTGAAGTAAGAATCGTTCATATTTACCTGAAAAACTACTATCTTAGAGCAACACAAATTATAACCATGCTCGATAAAAACTCTGTTCACGTATGGAAAGAAACCCTGTCGGCCAAACCCGCCACGCGGGAGACGTTCAAAGGGATGCATCTCGCGGTGCTGCATCAGGCAACGCGACAGAAGCTAGGTGAACACCTTTTACATATCCAATTTGAAACACATGATTTTATACTCTGCGAGCTAAAAGGACGGCCAAACGAGTTGACCGCTTTTCCATTGCCACAAAAAGACGAGAAAATCCTCTGGCTCGGTCTGCAATTTCAGGGTACACTATCATTTTCTACGGGGAAAGTAAGCCAGCCCAATACCATCTTCTCTTTTACGGTAAGCGAAGAAGAAAATCTCCTAACAGTTGCTGTTGAAAAACAATGGATGCTACTTCTGGGCATTACCGGAGCATCGCGGCAACAGCTTATGGCCGAGCAGCCGAAGCTGCGAGAACAGTACAATCCGCAACAAAACGGTATCATGGCGGCGGTTACCATTTCTTACTACGAACGGAAGGTATTGGAACAGTTTTCCAAAAAAACATTCGGCCCGTTTACAACCGTTCACCATGTCGGGTTGGCACTGGGCGAGCTGTATACCGCCTATATGCAGCAGTTGGATAAGCAAGGAGGGCAGGGCAAAGAAGAAGGATTGATCCAGCTTTATCACCGCGCCATCAGCTACATTACCGAGCATTATATGCGTGCAGATCTCAATCGGGTGACCATTGCCGAGGCGCTACATTGTTCCACGCGAAGCCTTAGCCGGGCATTCGAAGGACGCACTCCAAACTTAAATTCATCTATTCTTTTGATACGCCTGCATAAAGCGCGCGAACTATTAAAGCAAAAGCCCGAACTCTCTGTGGAATATATTGCCAGCATGCTTCACTTTCCTCATGCACAACATTTTACTAACCGGTATAAGAAACATTTTCATCGGACACCCCGGGAGGAACGAAAAGCACTGATCAAGACCATGTAAACGAACTATGTCCATCATCCAACTATTTGTTAGACTGAAAAAAGTAGTGATATGGAGCAGATAACCAATTCATTTTCTTTTTTAAATAGTTCATTTGATAAATAAGTTATCATTCTCACGCTGCGAACTAGTTTCAGGGCAGAAACAACGAGTTCACTTGAGCAGCTAGCTAGTTGGTGCTAGAGACAAACTACCTGTTTCTTTAAAAGAGTTACCTTTTCTACCAAAACAACTACCTATCCTACCGTGCAAAGTAGTTATTCTATATTTCTACATACTTCTTCTACTGGAGCAACGACCTATTTTTTCCCACGAACTACTTCACAGGACAGAGCAACTACTTATTTTTATCAACCAACTACTCATTTTGGAAAAACAACTACTAGTCCTGGAAAAATAAGTAGTTAAATTATACGTCTTATTTTTCACTCACCTTGACCAAAAACCAGCCCTAAAAAGGCCTACAACCCAATTTTCACCCAAAAAAAGAAAGGCAACAATGTTCGTAAAGATGCGCTTTTTCGCCAAGAAGTTTTTCGTACCCCCCTTGAAATTGGCGAAAATACGCACCTTTTGCCTGTTTTTGTACCGCATCTTTGTACTGTACGTACAACAGGAGTAATTAACAATTTTTCAAACACTAAAAAAAAAAGAAAAATGACAAAACCAAATTTTAGATGCAAAAACGCAACGGAACTATTGCGTTATGCAGAACAGATCTTTCAAAAGATGGTAGAGAATGAGGAGATGTTTACCGATCCCGTTCCGAGTTTAGAAACACTGGAAAACAGTTTGACAGCGTATCGTGCGGCATTTGCTGAAGCGTCTTTCCGCGACCAGCGCGCCGTTATCCTCAAAGGTCAGGTGGGGAAAGAATTGCAGGAAGTTATCTACCGCCTTTCGCACTATGTAGATGCGGTGGCGCAAGGCAACCCCGCTATCATTGTTGCAGCCGGATACCGGCCTTCGGAAAGCAACACCAACCGTATCGACCGGACACCCAAAGCGGAAAACGTACGGGTATCACATATCCAAGTGGGACTGGGCATCATCCGCGTTCGGGTGCAACCATGGACTCCGGCACGATTATACCGCTATGAATACCGCAAGAAGGGAACAGAAGCGTGGACAGGAGTACTGCACAGCAAATCGACCATCGAGCTGCGCGATCTGGAGAAGCTGCAGGAATATGAGTTCCGGGCTTCCTACATCGGTCGGGACATTGAACTAAACTTCAGCGATACCGTCACGGCACTAGTCGTCTAGCACAACACGTAGAGACGCCGTGTATGGCGTCTCTACTTTAATTTGTTTATCTTTACAACATCTTATTATCATGGAAATAACAACGCAATCCCACCCGCTACGCACCATCACGCTACGGTTTGACCGCTCGAAAACAGCACCGGAGTTTGAAATACTTGCATTACAATACTATCAGGAGATTCACGAGCGCACCTGGGAAATGAAGCAGCGGATAAACAAGGGAAGGCTGCCGATAAGGGGCTTCTGTA
This sequence comes from Sphingobacterium corticibacterium, assembly GCF_004208525.1. Lineage (GTDB taxonomy): Bacteria > Bacteroidota > Bacteroidia > Sphingobacteriales > Sphingobacteriaceae > Sphingobacterium > Sphingobacterium corticibacterium. The sequence goes on from NZ_SGIT01000002.1 coordinate 1,325,210, forward strand.
TCCAGGTCGAAGAACTGGAAGGCCTGCTGGAGGAGGCGAAAGCCAAATTTAAACATCTACAGGCGGCGTACGAAACCAATCCGTATAAGCCTACCATCCGGATACAGCTGATACGGATGCTGGCGGAGATCCATGCTTTCATGGACCGGTTTTTACCCGAGCTGGTAACGTTGACTAAAGACTATTACGGTGATGAAGAATATCTCTTCGCACAGGACAAATGGATGGAGGATACGGCTTTTCCGCAATTCCGGACCATCTTCGAAAACTACGACGATTGCTCGGTAGACATGGTGTTCTTTGATGAAGACCTTGACGACTTCAAGGGATCACTGGGCCTCGTCCGAAAACAGCAAGGAAGATACTACGATGAGATGGATGCCCTGGTTGATAGCTATACGGATCTGAATGAACGGCTGGAGGATTTTTTTGAAGCTGTAGACAATTTTGATCAAACACTCTGGACACCAAGACCCCTACATGTAAGAAAGTAACGCTATCTGTACAGCGGCTACGCTTACAGGGTAGCCGTTGTTTTTCTATCTATATACGAACGTTCGTGGTTGTTCAGGATTCTACAATTCAATTCGGTTTAAAAACTCCCGCAAATGGAGTTGTTCCACACCTTTATAATTAGTGCCTGAACTAAAGCTATCCAGCGTAACTACGTATTTTCTGTAATTATTTTCAATTTTCAATAAGTTGCCAAATTCCCGTTCTTTTGTTTTCTCGTCGTGCAACATATAAGCCACCTGTATGTAGATTTTGCTATCATTTTTTATACCGACAAAATCTATTTCCAGATTATCCAACTTACCAATATAAACTTGATAATTATGTATTCGGAGGTGTTGATAAACAGCATTTTCCATTAATTTGCCAATATCATTTACAAATTCAAGATGTTGCTTACAGTTCCGTAGCCCTAAATCTTCAAAGTAGTATTTGTCTCCGATTTCAAATTTTTTCAGACCTTTCACATCAATACGTTGCACCTTATTAACAATGTACGCGTTGCTCAATGCTTTCAAGTAATTGATAATCAGGTTTACGGAAATATCTATCCGTTGCGATTTCAGAAATTTATGGATATTATTCGCCGAAAACAGACTCCCTACATTATCGGCCACATAATCGGAAAGTGTTTCCAGAAAATCTACATTTCTGATATTTTCGCGGCTGACAACATCTTTGAGCAATATGGTAGAATACACATTCTTAAGATACTCGAACGCAACTTCGTCCGAGAGTTCTAAACGGGAAAGATGTGGCAACCCACCATACGTTAAAAATTTCTGTAAAGAAAGATCAGTATCTTCAAGCCCATGAAATTCCAGAAACTCTGCATAACACAAGCTGTGTATCCTAAACTCCACGTAGCGTCCGGATAAATAGGTAGATAATTCGCTGGACAACATTTTTGCATTGCTCCCGGTTATAAAAATATCACATTGTTCCTTTGCCTGTAGACTTCGTAACGTATTTTCAAAATGCTCGATATCCTGAACCTCGTCTATAAATACATAATTTGAAGCGGAATGTATCAAATGTCCCTGAATGTAATCGGAAAGATCGTCATCTGTTCTGATCGTTTTGAATTCGTCCTGTTCCTTATTGATATAGATGATATTTGCACCCGGATTGTCTTTTTTTATTTCATTGATCAGCTGAAACAAAATATAACTCTTCCCGACACGTCTTTGCCCGGTTAGTACCTTTATAACGCCTTTATCAATAAATGGACGAATGCGATTTGTATATAAATTCCTATTGATGAGTTTCATTTTTATTATATATAGCTTAAAAACAACATAAAAATAGGTTTTTTATTAATTATACACAATAAAAGTAAAAAAACCAGAAATCTATTGACTATACCTAATAAAAATAAGCTTTTGGCTTTTAAGCTAAATCGATTGTTTTTTCGATGATCATCGCTGCGTTAGTTCCCCCAAAGCCGGAAGCCGTCTTTAAAAAGCGGGTCATTTTTACATAGTCTGTTTGCTGAATAATATTTAACGGCTGAGACACCCCCAATGTTTCAAATCCTTTCGTTGGAATCAACGTCTCGAATTGCAGGCACATCATCCCAACAATTGTTTCGAGCAATCCAGCAGCCCCCAATGTATGTCCGAAATATCCTTTCAGACTATGCAGCGGAACATTTTGAAGCCCGAGCCGATTAAAGGCAATCGCTTCCATTTCATCGTTGTACAGGGTCGCGGTTCCGTGTGCCGAGATGAAGTCTATATCTTTTATATCGATGTTTGCTTCTTTTCCAGCGCGCAAAACACTTTGCACAAGCCCCTCGCCGGTTCGGGATGGTCCCGAAATATGATGCGCATCGTTTATGGCCGCTTCGCCTAAGATCTTAAACTCACCTTTTTCTTTAGAAACATATACACAAGCAGCGGCTTCGCCCAGGGACAGCCCTGCCCGATCTTTATCAAAGGGTCTGCACGGGTCCCGACTCACCGCTTGGAATGCTTCGAAACCAGCTAAAACAAATTCGCTGATGGTATCTCCGGCGAGCACCACCGCATCGTCGTACTGCCCCATCTGGATCAGCCGCTTGGCAACCGATAAAGCCAACAAACCGGATACACAGGCCTGCGACACAATAATAGGTTCGGTTTGGATGCCCAATACCTTCGCCATTTTCTTCGCCAATACCGGCAGCTGCGCATCTGCTGTTCTCCCCTCCTCCAAAAAAGAAACATTTCCTTTCGTCGTCGCCAATACCAGCGCCGTCCGGGCGGAGGGTACGTGTTTATCAACAACCGGTTTCGCCGCATTATATAACAGCTGCTCCAATAAGGTACTGTCTTCCGCAAGTGGCAACAAGTACTGCGCCTCATCCACATCAAATTTCGAAGCATGTATCAGCATATCCCGGCCGACATCATTCATGAAAATGCTGCTCCTTCCCATCAACAGCGTGCTCCAATGGCACAACCAATCAATCACAAAGGGCTCGGCGGCAGAATGCCGTATGCCACCCATCGGCGTGACAAAGTTCTTTCCGTGTATATATATCGGATCAAACATCATGACAACAACCCCACCTTTCTTTTCCAATCCAAGATAAAATCGGGAACGTTTAACACCAGATTATCGCCTTTATCCAAGAAAACTTGAATGGTTTCCCCTTCACAGACCAACTGTTCTTTACTGTTATAGACTTTAAACCGAAAGATCATTTTGGCCGCAGGGGTATCTAGATAAGAGGTCACAATGCGTGCCGTATCCCCATATCGCAGGGGCAACTTATGTGTACAGGTTGATTTCACAATAGGCGTGGTATACCCGGCTTTTTGTACGGTCCTGTAATCGATACCGTAACTTTTTCCAAAAGCTTCTCTCCCTTGCTCAAAGTAGAGGATATAATGCCCATGCCATACGATACCTAGAGAATCTACTTCGCTAAAGCGCACCGGAATGTCAACCGTTTCTGTCAGCCCGGACTCCACATAAAATTGTTTTCTTCTTTTTATCATATTCGTCATGACCTGTCAAAATAAGTATCGGTTCAAAGCAGTCATTTCTGTATAGCAAAGGTATAATTTTCTTATCTTTACAGAAAAAAGCGATGGCATTAATAAACATTCCCCGGTTGGATTTGCTTCAATATACGCAGGGTAGTGCGGAAGAACAAAGACAATTTGTACAAGATATAGGAAAGGCATTTAACGAAACGGGATTCGTAACCATCGCCAACCATGGGTTGAGCCAAGAACTTATCGATGAACTTTATGCCGTTGTAAATGCTTTTTTTGAGCTCCCGGAAGCAGTCAAACAGAAATATGAATTTCCGGAGTTAGCCGGACAACGGGGATATACCTCCAAAGGAAAAGAGAAAGCAAAAGATGCACATACGCCGGACTTAAAGGAGTTTTGGCAACGCGGACAAACCATCGTAGGCGAAGATTACTCGAAAACGGATTTCCCAGATAACATCATCGTGGAAGAATTGCCTCGATTCAACGAGGTGACAGGCGAGGTGTACAAAAAATTGGAAGATGCCGGACGTGCCTTGCTGAAAGCCATCGCCTCGTATTTAGATTTGGAAGAAGATTATTTCGAAAAATTTGTCATCAACGGCAACTCTATTCTGCGAGCGATCCACTATTTCCCGATCGAAAATCCAGACACGATCCCTGCTGATGCCGTTCGTGCCGGCGCCCATGAGGACATTAATTTAATCACCTTACTGATCGGAGCCAGTGCAGATGGTCTGGAAGTGTGGACCAAAGATGGGGCATGGTTTCCGATCAAAGCGAAAGGAGAAGATATCGTCGTCAATGTGGGCGATATGTTGCAACGGCTAACGAACAATAAACTCAAGTCTACCACCCATCGTGTGGTAAATCCACCACGAGAACTGATGAAGACCTCCCGTTATTCGGTGCCGTTCTTCCTGCATCCAAAGGCTTCCATGAGCCTAACGTGTTTGGAATCTTGCATTTCTGATGCTTATCCAAAGGCTTATCAGGATTACACCGCCGGACAATATTTGGATGAACGTCTGCGGGAGATTGGATTGAAGATGTAATAACAAAACCATGATATTATCAGATAAAAGAATTCTAGAAGAAATAGATAAGGGCTCCATCGTGATCGAACCTTTTGACAGAAAATGCCTGGGGACAAACTCATACGATGTTCACCTGGGCAAGTATCTGGCCACCTACAAAGACGATGTACTCGATGCTAAAAAGCATAACGAAATTGCACATTTCGAAATACCGGAAGAAGGATTTATTCTACAGCCGGGCAAACTTTATTTAGGAGTGACACTAGAGTACACCGAGACACACGGACACGTTCCTTTTCTGGAAGGGAAATCCAGCACAGGACGTTTGGGAATTGACATCCACGCGACGGCCGGTAAAGGGGACGTGGGGTTTTGCAATACATGGACACTGGAAATATCCGTCGCACAGCCCGTCCGGGTCTATGCCGGCATGCCGGTAGGGCAGCTTATTTATTTTGTTGTAGATGGCGATATCGAAACCTTGTATAACACCAAAGGAAACGCTAAATACAACCATAAAACCATCCGCCCGGTAGAGAGCATGATGTGGAAAAATGCATTTTAAAAAAGAAGGCGTCTAAATAGACGCCCCTTTTAGAATTCCATTAAATACGCTTTCAAAAACACGTCGAGATCACCATCTAACACCGCTTGGGTATTGGAGGTTTCTACATTTGTGCGTAGATCCTTTATCAATTTATATGGATGCAATACGTAATTTCGGATCTGCGATCCCCATTCTATCTTTTTCTTAGAACCTTCGATAGCGGCTGTTGCTTCCTGGCGCTTACGCATCTCGATCTCATAAAGCTGGGATTTCAATAAACGCAATGCATTTTCCTTATTCTGAAGTTGTGAACGCGATTCCTGGTTCTTAATGATGATACCTGTCGGTTTGTGGTGTAAGCGAACAGCCGTCTCCACTTTATTTACGTTTTGACCTCCGGCACCACCGGCACGAAACGTGTCCCATTCGATGTCGCCATCCTTTATCTCTATTTCAATATTATCATCCACCAGGGGATAAACATATACGGAAGCAAAGGATGTATGCCGTTTCGCATTGGAATCAAATGGGGAGATCCGAACCAAGCGATGGACACCATTTTCCCCCTTCAGATAGCCATAGGCAAAGTTTCCTGAAAATTGCAGTGTTACGGTTTTAATCCCGGCGACATCGCCTTCCTGATAATCCTGTTCCACGACTTTGCACCCGTGTTTCTCGCCCCACATGATATACATACGCATCAACATAGCGGCCCAATCGCAAGATTCGGTACCACCAGCTCCGGCTGTAATCTGTAAAATAGCGTCAAGCTGATCTTCTTCGGAGCTGAGCATATTTTTAAATTCTAACTCCGCGACTTGCTCCAACGCGAGCTCATATTGCTCATTCACATCTTGTTCGCTCGCATCACCAGACTGAAAAAATTCATACATCACGCCAACATCATCGACTACGGCCGACACGGCATCGAAATGCTCGGTCCATAGCTTTATATTCTTAATCTCGTGCATGACCTTTTCCGCCGCTTTGGGATTATCCCAAAAATCAGGCTGTAAGGTGATTGCTGTCTTTTCTGTTATCTCTGATTTTCGTGCATCGATGTCAAAGATGCCTCCTCAGGGAGCCTACTCTATCCCTCAAGTCTTGTATTTGTTCTTTGGTCATGCTCAAAAGTAAAATAAAACCTTCATGAATCCTAATTCAGAAAAGAAGACAAAAAAAACTATCTTTGGTTTATTAACAAATAAACGAATACGTATATGTTTCCAAACGTAGATTTTACGACCACACAGGCTTACAAATACCTGGCAGATCATTATATCTCAATTAATGAGAAATCGTTAAAGCAGTTATTCGCCGGGGATCCACAGCGCTTCGAGAAATTCTCTTTAAACTTGGGGGATATTCTATTAGATTTTTCAAAGAATAGGATAGATGATGAGACCTTGGCACTGCTGATACAGCTTGCGAAAGAATGCCAACTGGACGACGCGATCAATGCGATGTTTGCCGGCGAAAAAATTAACCAGACCGAAGGACGACAGGTGTTGCATACCGCATTACGCAACCAGTCTAGCGACCCTATTATCGTCGACGGCGAAGATGTGATGCCTAAAGTAAGGGGCGTACAGGCGCAAATGAAAGATTTCACCAACAGGATTCTTTCGGGGGAATGGAAAGGTTATACAGGCCAGGAAATAACAGATGTCGTGAATATTGGCATCGGGGGTTCCGATTTGGGACCAGTGATGGTAACCGAAGCGTTAAAAGCTTACAAAACACGGCTAAATATGCACTTTGTATCCAATGTCGACGGTACGCATATCGCGGAAACATTAAAAGGATTAAACCCGGAAACGACCTTATTCCTTATCGCTTCCAAAACGTTTACCACTCAAGAAACGATGGCAAATGCCCAATCTGCAAAAGATTGGTTTTTGAAAGCGGGTGCTAAAGAAGCCGATGTAGCCAAACACTTTGCTGCGCTAAGCACCAACGAGAAGGGCGTAGCTGCTTTTGGTATCGACACCAAGAATATGTTTGAATTTTGGGATTGGGTAGGTGGTCGCTATTCGCTATGGTCCGCAATCGGACTGTCCATCGCCTTGGGTATTGGCTATGATAATTTTGAGCAACTGCTGGAAGGTGCCTATGCTGCGGATATACACTTTAAAGAAACAGAATTTGAACAGAATATTCCGGTAATACTCGCTTTATTGGGTGTGTGGTACAACAATTTCTTTGATGCAGAGAGCCATGCCATTTTACCGTATGATCAATATATGCACCGCTTTGCGGCCTATTTCCAACAGGGCGATATGGAAAGTAATGGTAAGTATGTCGATAGAAACGGTAATCGGGTGGACTACCAAACAGGGCCGATTATCTGGGGTGAGCCGGGTACGAACGGACAACATGCGTTTTATCAGCTCATCCATCAAGGCACTAAATTAATTCCTTGTGATTTTATCGCGCCTGCGGTTTCTCATAACCCCCTCGGCAATCACCATCAATTACTGCTATCTAACTTTTTCGCACAGACGGAGGCCCTCATGAACGGAAAGACAGAAGAAGAGGTAGTCGGTGAGCTGCAGAAAGCTGGAAAAACGGAAGCAGAAATTGCGGCCTTGAAAAATTTCAAGGTATTTGAAGGCAACCGTCCAACCAACTCCTTCCTGCTGAAGAAAATCACACCGTACACTTTAGGCTGTTTGATCGCCTTGTATGAGCATAAAATATTTGTTCAGGGCGTTATCTGGAATATATTCAGCTTCGACCAATGGGGCGTGGAGCTCGGCAAACAACTGGCGAATAAGATTCTTCCTGAATTGGAAAACGATGAACCGGTACATGCACACGATGTCTCTACTAATGGCTTAATCAATCAATATAAAGCCTGGCGATAAAAAAATATAGGGGCTGCATCCTTATGGACAGCCCCTATGTTTATATTTATTTTTCGAAAGCTAATTTAATATCTCCTGTAGCTTTTGCTCCAACGCAGGCCCTCTTAGATTCGAAGCCACAATTTTTCCTTCTGGATCAATTAAATAGTTCTGCGGAATACTCCTGACAGCATACAGCTCCACAACAGGTGAATTGAAATATTGTAGATCGGATACATTCGCCCATTGCCCAAGGTTATCCTCGTTTATGGCCCTTAACCAATCCGCTTTCCTTCCGGGACGATCAAGCGATACGCCCAAAACCGTAAAATCTTTATCTTTAAATTTGTCAAAAGCGGCAACCACCGTTGGGTTTTCATACCGGCAGGGACCACACCAACTCGCCCAGAAGTCAACCAATACATATTTACCACGTAACGAAGAAAGAGAAAGTTTATTACCAACGGTATCGGGCAATGTAAAATCGGGCGCAACTGCTCCAACAGCAAACTTTTCCATGCTCGCTATCTTTTTCTCCAGTCGCTTTCCTAAATCAGTTGCCTTTAAACTGTTTGACATGCGTTCATATTCCGGCTTTACCAAACTGATTAAATTTTCTGTAGACGCGATTTCATCCAAAATCGACAACGATATATAGTTATTGGGATGAGCTTTTACAAATTCTTCGTCAAGAGTATGTTGCTTTTTATAAAGCATTTCCGCTTTTGTATCCAATTCTTGGAGAAAAGCCTCATCTCGCTTTTGTTCATCTGGCGCAGCATCGTATTCAGCTTCTAAAGCGGTAAAATTCGCATATATTTCCTCTGCCAGCTTTCTATATTTGGTGTAAACGTTATTAATGGTATTTCCTTTTCCTCTGGCGGTTAAAAAATCCTTACCCTCAAATTTGACAACGCCTTGGGCTAAAAAAACGGAATTCTCCGTTGGCTTCTCTTTACTTTTCTGCAATGTGGACATGCTTTTGCCAGCATCGGCTAAAATTAGCCTGGCAGCAGTAGGTTGTGATACCGATCCATGATACTTGAATTTATTCTTTTTAACAACGGTGGAGTCTAAAACCGTTTGTCCCTTATCTCGGTATTGAATAAAAACTTTTGCTCCTTCAGGAAGTCCCTTCACTTTCCCTTTTAATGTAAAATCTTCCTGCGCAAACACCATTAGGGGGAGCACGCCTAAAAGCATCAATAATCCTTTTCTCATACTATGATAACGTGCATAGACAACAATTTGTTACAACATATAAGAATTGTTACCAACGTCCACTAGCGCCGCCACCACCAAAGCCGCCGCCGCCGAACCCGCCGAAACCTCCTCCTCCACCGAAGCCACCACTTCCTCCGAAACCGCCACCACCGCCGCCACTTCTTCCCATACCACTAAGGAGTGTCCACCAGAAAATATCAGAAGCTCCTCTACCGGTCATCACGCGTCCACCACGTCCGCCCTTACCACCACCGCCTTTCGAAAACAAGCTGATGATCACGATCGCTATAATGACAATCAAGATAACAGGAACACCTCCTCCATCTTCTCTTCGCTCTCGAGGGTCTGCTTTGTATTCTCCTTTTGTATAAGCTATAATGGCATCTGTCGCCGCATCAAGTCCTTGATAATAGTTCTGCCGACTAAAATTAGGGCGTATTTCGTTTTGGATAATCCGATGGGCTATAATATCGGGCAACACGCCTTCCATGCCGTAACCTGTTTGAATAGTGACCGCACGGTCGTCCAGGGCCGCTAACAAAAGTACGCCATTGTTGTATTTCTTTCCGCCAACGCCCCATTTTTGCCCTAACCGAACGGCGTAGTCGGCAATATCATAGCCATCTGTTGACCTCATCAAGACGACAGCAATCTGCGTTGATGTAGAGTCCTCGAATGCGAGTAGTTTTCGTTCCAATGCCTGAACTTCCGTGCCAGTCAACGTCCCCGTATAATCGGTAACCAAATGGTTCGGCGCTTCCGGTAAATTTTGTGCATAAAGCGAAAAAATCGAACTCCATAACACAAAAAACATTACTCCAATCCATTTCATGGTCGGTTTAATCAACATATATACTCGCATTGGGCTTTTAATTTGTTCCAAAATGGATATCATTCGGAAGTTCATTTACATCATCAACACCACGCGGAAAATATTTCTGCAACTGTTCTCCTACATCGTGTATCCCTTCAATTAGTCCTTGCACTATATCATTGCGGCGAAAAAAGGAAACCATCAGTTCTTTGGTTTCGTCCCAAAAATTAGCTTCTACCTTGGTATCTAGACCTCGGTCGCCTATAATGGCAAATTCATGGTCATCGATGGCCATATAAATAAGGACACCATTACGGAGACCTGTTTTATGCATTTCCAGCTCCTCGAAATAGGAAACAGCCGCATCCATCGCAGAAGTTGCTCTTAATCTTTTATCGATTACCAGCCGAATCTCGCCCGAAGTTTTGGCTTCCGCCACACTGATTGCGTGAACAATGCGGTCTTGTTCTTCTGATGAAAATATGTCCATATCAAACACTAAAATTCTACCGTAGGTGCCTTATCGGATCCTTCGGCGGCTTGAAACGTTCCTTTCGGTTTAAAGCCGAAAATGCCGGCCATAATATTATTTGGAAAGCTCCGTACCGTGGTGTTATAATCTTGAACAGCTTCATTGTAGGAACGGCGTTCTACAGAAATACGGTTTTCCGTTCCCTCTAACTGTACTTGCAATTCTTGAAAATTCGAATTCGCCTTCAAATCCGGATAAGCTTCCACACTCACTAACAATCTTCCGATGGACTGCGACAAGGCGTCCTGCGTTTGTTGGTAGTTGGCAATAGCCTCCTCCGATAGATTAGAAGGGTCAACGGTTACGGATGTAGCTTTGGCCCGTGCTTCCACAACCGCCGTCAACGTACCTTCTTCGTGTTCAGCAGCACCTTTTACCGTTGCGACCAAATTAGGAATCAAGTCTGCACGACGTTGATAGGCATTTTCTACTTGTGCCCATTTCCCTTTTACATTCTCATCTTTGGAGACCATGGTGTTATATCCACAAGAGCTGAATGACAGCGCCGTAAACAAACCTACGATTGCAATAACTAATCTTTTCATCTGTAAAATATTATTCAATTTTTATAAAAATACTAATTATCGTTCTTTTTTCCCCTAAAAAAGAACCAAAAAACTCGTCACTTCAAATGTTTTACATATGGGATAGTGCAGAAATAAGTTTGTGCAGTTGTAAAACATTTGGATGTGACCTTTTAGAGTTAAGGAGGGGTGATGCAATCTTTCAAGTGTGAATATCTGACATCGCTCAAATTTTACGGACTCCTTTATTATGGCTTCATGCGGTATCGTTGCCTGCCTATCTCAAATTTTATACATTTCTTATTGTGAGATGGCGTCAACACAATTTATACCGTCAATCGCTGCGGAAACAATCCCTCCGGCGTAGCCTGCGCCTTCTCCGCAAGGATAAAGTCCGGAAATTTCCGGGTGTTGCAGCGTTTCCTTGTTCCGTGGAATTCGGACGGGAGAAGATGTACGGGACTCAACACCTACCAATATGGCTTCATTCGTATAGTACCCCTTCATCTTTTTGCCAAAAAGCGGGAGTGCGCCCCGCAGGGCTTCATGCACGAAGCTTGGTAATACTTCGTTGAGGTCGACACTTTTTGTTCCGGGTTTATAGGAATTTTCGGGGAGCGTGTTGGATACCTTCTGCTGGACAAAATCTACCATCCGTTGTGCTGGTGCTACCAAGCTGCCCCCGCCTAAACGAAAGGCTTGCTGTTCGATATCCTGCTGAAAGCGCAATAAAGCAAAAGGATCGGATAGCGCGTTCGGCACATCCTCCATATTGATCTGGATCACCGTTCCGGAATTGGCATGTGGATTATTCCGTTTTGAGGGAGACCAGCCGTTCACCACAATTTCGTCTGGCTCCGTAGAGCAGGGGGCAATAACCCCACCGGGACACATACAAAAGGAAAAAACACCCCGCTGATTGACCTGTTCTACCAAGCTATAATATGCTGGCGGAAGGTTTTGCGGTCGCGTCGAACAATGGTATTGTACCTGATCGATAATCTGCTGAGGGTGTTCGATGCGAACGCCCAGTGCAAAAGGTTTGGCTTCAATCAACCAACCTTTCTGCCGGAAAAGATGAAAGATATCACGAGCGGAGTGTCCGGTCGCAACGATGACATGATTTGCTTCTATAGTTTCTCCGGTCGATGTACGCACCGCCTTTACCTGCCCGAAATCGACCAGGATATCATCAACACGGCAATCGAACCTGATCTCACCACCGAATTCCAAAATGGTATTCCGCATGTCTTCGATGATGTGGGGAAGTTTGTTCGTACCAATATGCGGACGAGCATCTACCAGAATATCTTCCGGTGCACCATGTTGTACAAAAATACGCAGCACCTTATCCACGTCGCCGCGCTTATCGGACCGGGTATACAGTTTACCGTCTGAATAAGTACCTGCTCCACCTTCACCAAAGCAGTAGTTGGACTCCGGGTTTACAACGCCTTCCCGGTTTATTTTAGCAAGATCGCGCCGTCTTTCCTTTACGGGCTTCCCCCGTTCGATCACGATAGGCTTCAGTCCGCGTTCCAGGCAACGGTATGCCGCAAATAAGCCTGCCGGACCTGCGCCAATAATGATGACTGGTGTGGCATCATGTACCCGCTTAATGGAATGCGAATGAATGTCCGGAATAGGTGGTTCGTCGATATAAAAAACGACCCGAAGACGATATACTACTTTGCGCCCTCGAGCGTCAATAGAGCGTTTACGGACATGATGTCCCTGTATGCGGGAACGTTCCACGTTCAGCTGTTTACAACCGAGTACGATCAGATGTTCGGTGTCCTGGATATTTTCAGGTGCTACCGCAATTTCTATTTCTTTCTGCATAGCTGTTGGCTGGGTTTTTATCCCAAAATCAATACAAAGGTAATTTCTTTTTTCGACGAAAAAAGAAACAAAGGCTATTGACAGATATATTCCGAATCACTATCTTTGTACCACCATCAGCGAAAGTAGCTCAGTTGGTAGAGCACAACCTTGCCAAGGTTGGGGTCGCGAGTTCGAATCTCGTCTTTCGCTCACAAGAGGAGCCTCTGAAAATATTCGGAGGCTCCTTTTTTGTAAATCAGGATGAGCTCTTCCCATTATATTTCCTGCAGATTTTATAGAAGGATAAACATAAAAAAGGCGTCCGAACTAAATCCAGACGCCTTTATCAATAATAATATATATGAAAAACTACTTACTCTTTTCCAATCCCTTTTCTACGAGATGTTCTATATATTGACGAACCTTCTCGTTAGAGAAACGGGAAGTAACGTCAAAGGCAAATGCGTGCACCAATAATACCCGAGCCGCTTCCTCACCGATACCACGAGCACGTAAATAGAACAAAGCATCGTCATCGAACTGTCCCATGGTACAACCATGCGAACATTTCACGTCATCCGCAAAAATTTCTAACTGAGGCTTCGTATATACGGCTGACTTGTCGCCAATAAGCATATTGTTGTTTTGCTGAAAGGCATTTGTTTTTTGGGCATCTTCACGTACAAAAATCTTACCATTGAATACCGCGGTGGATTCGTCTTGCGGAATATTCTTATACCATTCATAAGATTCGCAATGTGGTTTCATATGGTCCACGATGGTATGGTTGTCGACCAACTGTTTATCTGCCGTTAGATTAATACCATATAAATGTGATTCCACCTGCTCAGCGTCCAAGCGGACATTGATGTTATGCCGTACAAAAGACGCGCCGGGCAAATTACAGTTATAGTTATTATACAGACTATGTTGCGCTTGATAAACTTCCGTATGCATCATATAATGGCTCGTTGCATCAGCCACTTGTAGATAGTAATGTTGCACTTTCGCATGCTCTTCTACTACAATTTCTGTCACTTTGTTATGTACATTGTGTGCTGTACCGTCCATCGTAACATAGGATTCTATAATTTCCACCTCTGCATGGGGCTCAACGACGATTAGATTACGTGTCTGGGCAAAAAAAGCTTCCCCACCCATCGCGACATGCACGATGTGAATAGGTTTAGAAATCACTTTGCCTTTCGCAACCGACAAATACACCCCTGCCGTATTGAGCGCCGTGTTTAATTGCACCATCACGTTATCCGATTTATCGGCATGCTGTGCGTAGTGTTTTTCAAAGTTAGCTTCTGTATGCGCTTCGTTAATGGATTTTACCACTAAACCAATCTCTTCTTCAAGGGAGGAGAACGCCAAAACATACTGCCCGTTAATCAACACAATGCGATGGGCATCCAAACCGGGAATATTTGCTTTGTTGACATCCGCGGCGTCTGGATTTATCGAAGGGCTCAACGCATAGGTTGCATTGATGAGAGGGTGTATATTGGTATATTTCCATTCTTCGTTCTTAACAGTTGGAAAACCCTCCTGTTGAAACCGTTCAAAAGCCTCCTGACGCAAGGTCGTCAAATGTGACGGTTCTTGCGTATCGAGCTCTTGAAAACTCGAAACCAACTGTTGATATAATGAATCTGCAACTATTGTACTCATGTTCTTTTTTATCAATCCGCTATCTACTTTATCCATGGATAAATTTCGTTATGCGGTTTGCGTGTCGTATTCTTTTAGCCAATCGTAACCTTTTTCCTCCAACTCCAGCGCCAACTCTTTGGGACCGGTTTTCACAATGCGTCCGTTATACAATACGTGAACAAAGTCTGGTATGATATAATCTAACAAACGTTGGTAGTGTGTAATGACTACAAATGCATTGTTTTCAGAACGCAACTGGTTTACCCCATTGGCGACAATACGCAACGCATCAATATCAAGACCTGAATCGGTCTCATCTAAGATCGCTAACTTCGGATTTAACATCGCGAGTTGGAATATCTCGTTACGCTTCTTCTCTCCTCCCGAAAACCCTTCGTTCAAGGAACGGTTAGCGAGGTTTGCTGAAAAATCGACCAGCTTCTGCTTTTCTTTTACCAATTGTAAAAATTCTTTTGCCTCCATTGGCGGCAAGCCTTTATACTCCCGTATATCGTTTACAGCAGTCTTCAAGAAATTAATATTGGATACACCCGGAATTTCTACCGGATATTGAAACGCTAAGAAAAGACCTTCCCGAGCCCGATCTTCCGGTGATAAATCTAATAAATCAACGCCCTCCAACAATGCAGCGCCTTCCGTAACCTCATAAGCGTCACGACCAGCCAGTACATTTCCTAACGTACTTTTTCCAGCGCCGTTCGGGCCCATAATAGCATGAATTTCGCCTGCTTTGACTTCTAAATCTAATCCTTTTAATATTTGTTTACCGTCTACAGACGCGTGTAAATTCTTAACTGATAACATTTTCTTTAATTTGGAAATTTAAATATGACTACCCTACCGATCCTTCCAAGGAAATCGCCAGTAACTTTTGTGCTTCTACCGCAAACTCCATCGGCAGTTGATTTAATACCTCTTTGGCGTAGCCGTTAACAATCAAACCAACAGCCTTCTCTGGGTCAATGCCTCTTTGGTTTAGATAGAAAACCTGATCTTCACCAATCTTCGATGTTGTTGCCTCATGTTCCAACATCGCTGTACGGTTTCTACTTTCTATATAAGGGAACGTGTGAGCGCCACAACGATCTCCAATCAACAGCGAGTCACATTGGGTAAAGTTTCTTGCTTTGTCGGCATTTGGACCTATTTTCACCAACCCTCTATAGCTGTTGTGGCTCAAACCGGCAGAAATACCTTTTGACACAATCTTAGAACGTGTGTTTTTACCAAGATGGACCATTTTTGTTCCGGTATCAGCGATCTGTTTATTACGTGTCATTGCGACAGAATAAAATTCACCTACAGAATTATCCCCTTTCAGGATAACACCTGGATATTTCCACGTAATGGCAGAACCTGTTTCCACTTGTGTCCACGAAATCTTTGCATTGTCTCCTTTGCAAATACCGCGCTTCGTCACAAAATTATAGATACCGCCCTTACCATCCTTATCCCCCGGATACCAGTTCTGCACCGTCGAATATTTAATTTCCGCATCCCGTTCAGCAATCAGTTCGACCACGGCAGCATGCAGTTGATTTTCATCACGCATTGGAGCGGTACAACCTTCCAGGTAGGAAACATACGATCCTTCTTCTGCCACGATCAATGTACGCTCAAACTGTCCGGTGTTCTCCGCATTTATCCGGAAATAAGTAGAAAGTTCCATCGGACACCTTACGCCTTTCGGAATATAAACAAAGGAACCATCTGAAAATACAGCAGAATTTAAAGCCGCATAGATATTATCGGTTTGTGGCACGACCGTACCCAGATATTTCTTTACCAAATCTGGATGCTCTTGAACGGCTTCACCAAAAGAACAGAAAATAACGCCCTGCTCTTTCAACTTCTCCCGAAACGTCGTCTTGACAGAAACAGAATCAAACACCGCATCAACAGCCACCACGCCAGCTAAAACTTTCTGCTCGTCCAACGGGATTCCCAATTTTTCGAACGTCGAAAGCAACTCTGGATCTACCTCATCCAAACTTTCCAACTGTTTTTTTGGTTTTGGCGCGGCATAATAGGAAATATCCTGAAAATCCACATCCGGACTTTCAAAGTTTTGCCACGTAGGCATCTTCATCGTCAGAAAATGACGCAATGCTTTCAGCCGCCATTCTAACAACCATTCAGGTTCATTTTTCTTTGCGGAAATGAAACGAACAGTATCTTCACTTAGCCCCTTAGCGGCTATTTCCATTTCAATATCCGTCGTGAACCCGTATTTATATTCTTCGAGCTCCAGCTCTTTTAGTAATTCATCGTCTTTGGTACTCATTTCTCTACCCCTTTTTTAATTCGGCGATTCCTACCTTATTTTGGACTACAAAGATACGATTAAAAGACGACATACCCTAAGCTAACGACCGCTCTAACCTACTTTTTAGCAAAAAAAATGACAAACATCATTTTTATGCCCTTAAATGCGTATCACCAAAGTATTTTTGACATTACCATGATTCGAAATAATATTTAACAATTTCATAAAGCAAATGAAATAAATTTTATCTATAACAAATATGACGCTAGGAACTTTTTTGTTCGCCAAATAATATTCCGTACATTTACATTCTATAAAATATAATATTCACGTTAGCCGACTATAGAAATGCCATATCAACCAGATAAGACTGACTTAAAAATCCTGAAGCTTTTACAGGAAAACGGAAGGATAACTAACTTGCAACTAGCTTCAAACATTGGGCTTTCTCCCGCTCCAACATTGGAGCGCGTCCGCAAATTGGAAAACTCGGGGTTTATTAAAAGCTATCATGCGTTTGTAGATGAAGAAAAGCTGGGGCTAGGCATTAAATCATTTATACAAATATCGCTAGACTTTCATACGCATAACGCCATCCCAGAATTTGTAGAAGCTGTCAAAACCATTCCAGAAGTAACGGAATGTCACCATGTTACGGGTAATTGCGACTTTATGCTAAAGGTATACGTTAAAGACATCAAAGCATATGAAGCCGTCATTATGGAGAAAATTGCGAAAATACCATTCGTCAAAACCTTTCAGACCATGATGATCATGTCGACGAGCAAAAAAGAGCCTATCATCCCTTTAGAATATTAAACCAAAAAGGAATTTCATGCAATCAAGTATAACGTATAATGATCTAGCCCTTATTTTAACATGGCCTGATGCCACCATCCGGGGAGACGAAAAGTGGATGATGTTTTTTAAGAAAATCGGCATTGTAAAAAACTTGAATTTCAAAGTGGGCCATACGGGCATCGTTATTATTAAGCGAGAAACCGGTGAGATGCTCTTCTATGATTTCGGGCGCTACATCACGCCTCGGGGATACGGCCGTGCGCGCTCTAAATTTTCAGACCCGCGTTTAGAGATAAAACTCAAAGCCAAATTTGAAAACAACAATATTACCAACCTGGAAGAAATTGTAGAACAGTTCGAGGCCTTGAAACCCGCCATGTATGGAGATGGTGTTCTTTATTTTTCTGTCGCCCGCCATATTAACTTTGAGCTTGCAAAAGCATATGGAGATGATTGTGTTCATCAGGGAACTTTTCCTTACGGTGCTGTGGCTCGCAATAACAACAATTGTTCACGCTTTATTGCCCGCATGCTTATTCGCTCGTCCAAACAGTATACCTGGCGGCATAGTATTAATTTCCCGGAAACGATTAAGGCCAGCCCCATCAGCAATGTGGTAAATGCTGTTCCAAATCGTATGATTTACTCGTTCTCACCTGAGCAAGGATTAAAGCACTTTAGAATGAACCGTTGGCAATCCGTCGGCTTTTTGTTAAAGAAGCTGAGAGACAATGTAACACAGAAGAAAGCAAACCTTTTGCCTAACGACCTGATCATCGGCTATATGAAGTTCACTTCCAAACCTATTACGGTGCCAAGAGATGCCCAATATCTAGGTGGTGTAGGTGATGGTGCCTGGTTCAGTGTACAGCCTGCTCCAGAAGACCAGGTCATTATCAAGCGGTTCACCACAAAAGGAGAATTGGAATATGTCATTCTCGGTGAAGCAATGGAATCTTTCGATTTATCACAACCTTTTGAAATTACGTATGACAGCCATCTCCTCTTCACCCATATAAAACAGCATGGAAGAAAGATACGCATCCACCATCTACAGCGTCTCGCGAATCAGGAATATCAATTTAGCGTGCTAAAAGAACGCTTCGCTTAAATCTGCCAATCAATAGGCTTTCTGCCTTTAGCTTTTAAATAAGCATTGGCTTGGGAAAAATGCTTACAGCCGAAAAATCCGCGATGTGCGGACAGGGGTGACGGATGAACAGCTTTTAGTATCAGGTGCTTTTGCGCATCAATCAGCATAGATTTCTTTTGCGCATAACTCCCCCATAATATAAAAACTACATTTTCTAGCTTTTGAGACACCAAATGAATAATCTGATCAGTAAACTCTTCCCAGCCTCTTTTTTGATGAGAGGCTGCCTGGTGTGCTCGTACAGTAAGCGTCGCATTTAACAATAACACACCTTGCTTGGCCCATTTCGTTAAATTACCGGAAGTCGGGTATTGAAACCCCGAAATATCAGACACCAACTCCGTATAGATATTCCGCAAGGACGGGGGAAGCGCTATCCCTTCCGGAACGGAGAATGACAATCCATGGGCCTGCCCATCATTGTGGTAAGGGTCTTGTCCTAATATGACGACCTTAATATCTTCGAAAGGCGTTAGTCTAAAAGCGTTTAAAACGAGATTTTCGGGCGGAAAGACTAAGCCCTGTTTCCGTTCATCTTGCACAAAAGCGGAAAGACTACGCATATAGTCTTGTCGAAACAAAGGCTTTAAAATAGGTTCCCAACTGGGGTCATAACGTTCTGCCATAACACAAACCTAAATAAATTTTACAATTTTATCACGCAAACAAGTTGGATAAACTCCAAAATAACCGGATATTTGCCTTTAGTTTAAATTACGCAGATAAAAATATATGTCAAATATAGTTCGTATAATTCTTAGTAGCTTACTTTTGGTGGGAACGGTAGCACTATTTTGGTTCGGCCATTGGGGATGGGGTATCTTAGGAATTCTTATTACCATTCTAGCTTGGGTTACGGTATTTTTCAACGAAAATATGCTCATTGCACAGTGGTTTCTTAGAAAAGAGAACATGGCTAAAGCGGAACAGTGGTTGGGAAACATCAAGAATTATGAAAATCAACTAATCAGTGCGCAACATGGATATTATCACATGCTGTTAGGTATCCTGGAATCACAACGCGCACCTTTACAATCGGAAAAATATTTCAAGAAAGCCTTGTCACTGGGCTTACACATGAGTCATAACATTGCCTTGGCAAAATTAAGCCTAGCTGGTGTGGCCATGGCAAAACGCAATAAACGCGAAGCCGAAAAACTTCTGGCGGAGGCTAAGAAGGCGGACAAAAATAAATTACTTGCCGATCAGATCAAAATGATGAAAAATCAAATGGGATTGATGGATAAGCAACAATTTAGGTATTCCAGATAAGAAACGAGGTTGACTATAAGTCAACCTCTTGTGTTATAAACCGCCCTTCTTCCGTACTGTCTTCAAATACTAATATTACTTTCGACGCTTTCTTTCCTTTCCAATCTCCTACTTGCATCGTTAAAGAGACAGGCATATCCTCTTCCAACAAATAATGTAAATAATTTTGCCTGTCTGCCAATTGCACCAACACACGCCCCATCTTCATGCGGGTAATCAGGTGTCTATGACCCTCGCTATCCAAAACCTGCGTAGCAAACGTATTCAGTTTAAATTCTCGCGGATCCATTTGGTAAGAAATGAGAAACAGCTCAATGGAAAGTGTATCACCATTAGCTATAGTCCTCACTGATTTCACATCTACTTGGATGTCATCTTTTATATTTTTTAAGCTGTCTTCGTCCTGTTTCTGCGCAAGAAGATCGCCCGAAAGGAGAATACCTAACGTTAAAAACAAGAAATATAGCCAGTTTCTCATCGCAAACGGTCTGCTGATTTTATCAATTTCTCGTCCTTACGGATACCGCCGATAGCCATTCCTAAGAAAATGATGGCCACAGGCAAAAGGAAAAAACCTACACCAATATTACCGGCCTGCAGCTTTTGGCTGATAACATCTAAGGTCGTGTGTGCGGCACTCCACATCCATATACCCAACAGTACAATAAGTACAATTTCCACTATAATAAAAAGAACCTGTCGCTTTCTGTTTTTATATTGAAAAACAATTAATAAGGGTACGATAGTTACGATTCCGGCATAAATTGCTAAGGCAATAGAGGCAGACTCCCGTACAGATTCGTTATTATTCGAAGAATATATCCCGGTAACATAAATCTGCTTGCCAAGCCCTACCAAGTCAATAAAGCTCACATAAGGAAAAACAAAAAGCCCTAATAAAATAACAGCGGCTGCCAATAGCCATAGTGTTTGAATACGTTGGATCATAACTAATTTTTCTTCTTGTTGAACAAAGATAACTTTATCTTCTTTTTTTGAGGGAAAAAAGTAAAAAGAAAAGAAGTAACTTTGTATAGTGGAAGATACATTACAACGTTTTTTTCTGGAAATAGCGTATGACGGAACGGCTTATCATGGCTGGCAGATACAGCATAACGCTGTCTCCGTACAACAAAAACTGAATGACGCACTCCATAAGATCTTGCGTTATCCAATTGAAACTATAGGTGCTGGCAGAACAGATACGGGTGTACACGCTAGACAATTGTTTATCCATCTAGATATACCGATAGGTAAAATACAAGATGAAAGTCGTTTTCTGCACGCCCTGAATTCGCTACTTCCTCCTGACATTGCCGCACATCGTATTTTTCCCGTAGACAAAGAAGCACATGCTCGGTTTGACGCAACGGAAAGAGCTTACGAATATCATATCCATTTTCGGAAAAACCCATTTCTTCGACACAAATCTTGGCAGTTACGAGAGCTTCCAGATCTAGCCATCATGAATAACGCCGCGATGTTTCTGATAGGTACGCAAGATTTCGGGTGTTTTTCAAAAAGCCACACACAAGTGTACACAAATATCTGCACGGTAACACAAGCATATTGGCAAAAAACGGATGATGGGCTCGTATTTCATATTACTGCGAACCGATTTCTTCGGAACATGGTTCGGGCAATCGTGGGAACCTTGCTGGATATCGGATTGAAGACTAAAGCACCGGAATCCATGCTAGACATCATCGGCAGCAAAGACCGGGCAAAGGCAGGCACTTCGGTACCGGCACATGGTCTGTATTTAACAAAAGTTGTTTATCCTTATATTGACACAGCATTTTGAGCGAACAAAAAATAACTGGAAAAACTTACGATACGAAACTCCTGCAGCGAATGGCTCGCTACATGGATCCTTACAAAGGAATATTCTGGGCTTCCGTCATATTAACCATTTTGTTGGCTGCGGTTGCCCCGGCGCTCCCTATGTTAGTGGAGTACACTTTAGATAAATATATTTTGAAAGCCGATGCTTCGGGACTTACCTGGATGCTCATTGCCATGATAGCACTGCTTATCATACAAACGATCATTCGCTATTATCACACTTTGGCAACAAACGTATTAGGTCAAAATGTCATTCGTGATATCCGCATACAGGTATTTAACCATATTATCAATCTACGATTGAAATATTTTGATAATACAGCTATCGGGAAATTGATTACCCGTACCATCTCCGATTTGGAGACTATATCCAATATTTTCTCCCAAGGACTCATCCAAATTATTGGAGATCTACTACAGCTTGTTGTCATCTTCGGGGTTATGTTTTATACAGACTGGCAATTGACCCTCATCGTGCTCATTCCTATGCCACTCTTAATATGGGCAACCTATATTTTTAAAGAAGCCATGAAATCGGCTTTTGTGGATGTCCGTACCTGGGTATCCAACCTCAATACATTCTTGCAGGAGCATATTAGTGGAATGGCTATTATCCAGTATTTCGCACGAGAAAAACAGGAAATGGAGAAGTTTAAGACCGCCAATAGCAAACATCGGGATGCACACATTCGGGCAAATTGGTATTTTTCTATCTTTTTTCCTGTTTTGGAGATTATCTTGGCTATTGCAATCGGTCTTTTGGTATGGTACGGATCGAAACAGATTCTTGCCAATGCAATCTCTCCTGGAGTGGTGGTCGCATTTCTGATGTACATCAACATGATTTTCCGACCTATTCGAGAACTGATAGATAAATTTAATACCCTACAAATGGGGATGGTTTCCGCGGAGCGGGTATTTGACGTATTGGATACGGAAGAATTTACACCGGATAATGGTGTTTTCTCACCGGACAGCATGGAGGGTGAAATCCAGTTTGATAATGTATGGTTTGCTTATAATGAAGAAACCATCCACCGGGAGGTGGATAGCTCCATTGCCGACAAAAAACAAATTTTATCCAATGGAAACTGGGTGTTGAAAAATGTCAGCTTCCATATCCGTCCGGGCGAGACGTTGGCATTAGTCGGAGCCACAGGTGCCGGAAAGTCATCTACTATCAATATCCTCAGCCGTTTTTATGAGATACAGCAAGGCCGTATTTTAATAGATGGCAAAGATATACGGCAATACAAACTCGATTCGTTGCGTCACCACATCGCTACTGTTTTACAGGATGTTTTCTTATTCTCCGATACCATTTTCAACAACATCACCCTTTATAATCCCAATATTACCGAGGAAGAGGTTATCGAAGCGGCCAAAAGAGTTGGAGCATATGATTTTATCATGCGTTTGCCGGGAGGGTTTGACTATCAGGTACAAGAACGGGGAGCCACCCTCTCTTCTGGACAGGCACAGCTGATTTCCTTTATCCGGGCATTGGTGCACGACCCCGCTATATTGATACTGGATGAAGCGACATCGTCTATAGATACAGAAACCGAGTTACTTATCCAGACCGCCATCGAAAATATGATGGTCGGTAGAACGGCTATCGTTATTGCACATCGCCTATCCACCATTCAAAAAGCAGATAAAATCATCGTATTCGATAAAGGA
The DNA here is from genome assembly GCF_004208525.1 of Sphingobacterium corticibacterium. Lineage (GTDB taxonomy): Bacteria > Bacteroidota > Bacteroidia > Sphingobacteriales > Sphingobacteriaceae > Sphingobacterium > Sphingobacterium corticibacterium. Next base: position 1,348,755 of record NZ_SGIT01000002.1, read on the forward strand.
GAAATCAAGGAAGTTGGCACGCATCGAGAGTTGCTTACGATCGAGGATGGCTATTACAAAAAACTGTACGATTTGCAGTTTAATTCTTTAGGTATATAATCAGAGGATATCCCATTTTATGCCGACTTGATATTGCTGAATCGCAGTGGTCCAACTACGGTGGACCTCAGTTGACCGTTCAAATCCACGATAGCGAACATAGAATTTACCCAGTTCCAATCCGACCGTATACCCCAGTTGGATTCCACTTTTAAAAGCCGGGGCACTGTTGTTCAGACGGTACCTGTCTTCATTGAGAAGCGAGTTGAACTCTACTCCTCCCAACAGCGCAAACCCAGGCGTAACATCTAACCTAAACAACACAGGTAGATCAAAAAAATGAAGAGCTTTGTTTCCTTTATCAATACCTTTGGTTTCATGGATGGTTTCTGAATTTGCCCGAATACGGGTTAGATTAAACGTCGGCTCTGCTTGAATGGCCATATTCGGACGAAAATGATAGCTTACTGCCATTCCAACTTGAAAACCTAGACGTTTCGATGAACGAAAAGAAAGTGCATCCGCGCCTGATAAATTTCCACCTAATTTGACACCAACCCCAACTTGTGAGAAACCTTCACTTAAAGAGGCCAAAAATAGCAACGTAAGAAATAAAAGACGAAATTTCTTGGTTTTATTACTTTTCAGCATGCACAAATGTATACAAAGATAGCACACCACAAACCTGACTATTGTAAAAGTTTGGTCAACAAATCAGATCTGACTTATTAAACATAAAAGTCAATTATATATTTGCACCACTACATTTTATTATCTTTTTTAACACAACACACACACATGGAAAGTTCAAAAATTCGCCCGCTTATAGGTCAAGGAATACGTTTTTTCATCTACGTTGTAGCAGCCTTCCTTCTTGCTGAACTTATACGATTTGACGCCCAAATTGGTTCGATAGAAACAAAGTTCTCGGAAGATTCCTATACAGAGTACATGCAAAGTATTTTTTTACTTACTTCAAGCATCTTACTTTTTATCATCTATAAACGATCCCGACCAAGATCTTATCTCGCCCTTTTACTCTTTGCTTTTACCAGCGTATCCCTGATTCGCGAACAGGATGTTTATTTTGAAAATTTAATTGGTCAAACAGCCTGGTTTTTTCCTGTTCTGATCATTCTGATAGCAGCCCTATACCTTGTGGTTCGAAACTGGCAGCGTTTTGTTACACAACTTAACCGTTATCGGTATACTTTTTCAGCTGGCCTGCTTACGTCCGGTATCATCACGACCTATGTGTTTTCCCGATTGTTTGGTCGTAGAATATTCTGGCAGACTGTAATGGAAGGCCATTATTTCAGGGGAGTGAAAAATGCCGCAGAAGAATGCCTGGAACTATACGGTTATTTATTCATTTTAATTGCCACGATTGAATTTTTCATCGCGGAGCGTAAATTATGGAAGAACAATATAGCTACCCCGCATACATCCGTGAAAAATAACATTATACCATACACAAAAGAGAGCAATAATCATAAAGAGCCGCTATCATATTAGTTAGCGGCTCTAAGAGAAATTAATTCAATCCACGTTTTTTCATTAAGTGAACCGGATCAGGATCTTTACCTCTAAATTGTTTGTACATTTCAGCCGGATTACCCGTACCACCTTTTTCCAGGATATTCTTCCGGAAAGAAGTAGCTGTAGTCTGATCAAAAAGACCGTTCTCCTTGAAGGCTGCGAAAGCATCGGAATCCAATACTTCTGCCCAGATATACGCATAGTAACCTGCCGAATATCCTCCGGAGAAAATATGCTGGAAATACGTACTTCTATAGCGCGGAATAATCGCATCAATTAATCCAATTTTTTGCATCCCCGCTGCTTCAAATGCATTTATATCGCCTTCTATTGGTTTTGTCGTAGCGTGATAATCCAAATCTAACAAAGATGCCGCCACATACTCTACGGTTGCGAACCCTTGATCAAATGTTCCGGCCTGTTCCATTTTTTCAATCAACGTATCTGGAATAGCTTCGCCTGTTTGATAATGTTTTGCATAGGTTTTCAGTACCTCGGGGTCAGCCGCCCAGTTTTCCATCACCTGCGATGGTAATTCCACGAAATCGCGTGACACAGACGTACCCGCTAAACTGCGGTACTTTACATCTGATAACAGCCCGTGCAAAGCATGTCCAAATTCATGGAACAACGTAGTCGCTTCATCAAACGTCAACAGTGCAGGCGCATCGCCAACGGGTTTTGTAAAGTTGCACACAATAGAAATAACAGGAGCTACACGCCCTCCATCTTTTGTATACTGTGAACGATAGGACGTCATCCATGCCCCTCCTCTTTTCGATTCTCTTGGGAAGAAATCTGCGTAAAGCAAGCCCAAATGTTCTCCATCACTGTCTTTTACTTCATATACCTCTACTTCTTCGTGGTAGGTTGGTACATTACTCAATGCAACGAAATTCAATCCATATAATTTATGAGCGGTATCAAAAGCGCCTTGTCGTACCGCAGCCAAACTAAAATAGGGTTTGATTTCTTCTTCATTCAGCGCATATTTCGCTTTACGGATTTTTTCTTGGTAATATCTCCAATCGTGTGGCGCTACCTGAAAATCTCCACCAGCAGCTGTGATTTCCTTTTGAATATCAGCAGCCTCCACTTTCGCCTTTTCTAATGCAGGCGTCCATATTCTATTTAATAACGCATATACATTTGCAGGATTTTCCGCCATGGCTTCTTCCAACACATAGGCAGCATGCGACGTATAACCCAATAATTTCGCTTTCTCTAAACGAAGGTTAGCCGTTTTAAGTAGGATTTCTTTATTATCGTTTGCGTTGCCATTGTTTCCACGCATTTGGTAAGCATTCCAAATTTCTTGACGTAACTCCCGGTTATCGGCATACTGTAAGAAAGGCATCACGGAAGGATTCTGAAGTGTAAAAATCCATTTTCCTTCTTGTCCTTTTGCTTTAGCCGCATCCGCAGCAGCTTGTTTTAAAGCAGCAGGAAGTCCAGCGAGATCTTCTTCCTTATCCACGACCAATTCGTAAGCATTTGTCTCTGCCAACAAGTTTTGTCCGAAGTCGTTCGTTAACACCGATAACTCCGCATTGATTTTCTTTAGCTTCTCCTTATCACTTTCCGAAAGATTAGCACCGGCACGGACAAACCCTTTATAAGTTTCTTCCAATAACTTGGTATCCTCTGCATCTAACTGTAAAGAGTCACGTTTGTCATATACTGTTTTTACGCGCGCAAACAGCTTTTCATTCAAGGAAATTTCATCGCCATGCGCAGATAGTACAGGGGCCATATCTTTGGCTATCGCCTGAATAGAATCATTGGTATGTGCTGAATTAAGATTAAAAAATACACGTGAAATATTTCCCAACGTGCTTCCTGCATTTTCCAACGCTACGATAGTATTTTCAAAAGTAGGGTTTTCTGTATCGTTTACAATAACATCAATTTCTTGATTGTGCTGTTCTAATGCTGCTTTAAATGCCGGCCGAAAGTGTTCATCCTTAATTTTGTCGAATGGTGGCACTTGAAACGGGGTATCATAAGTCGAGAGCAGGGGATTGTTTGCGTCTTGGGTGTTGTCTGCCTCCTGACAACCCACGACTACCGTAGCAACGACTATACAAAATGGTAAAAATTTTAATTTATTCATCCGTTGTTGTTTAGTTTTTTGGCAAAGATAAGGATTACAAATTAGAGTCAGACAAAATCCTTACCTTTGTGGGTTATGTCAAAAAAATCGGAACAAAACGCAAAGTCGTTTATCCAAATTAAGGGTGCGCGGGTCAACAATCTGAAAAACATCGATGTTGACATCCCTAAAAATAAGCTCGTTGTCATTACAGGAATGTCGGGTTCAGGGAAATCTTCCCTTGCTTTTGACACCCTTTATGCGGAGGGTCAGCGACGCTACGTGGAAAGTCTATCTTCTTATGCCAGACAGTTTATGGGCCGGATGAACAAGCCCGAAGTAGACTATATTAAAGGGATAGCTCCAGCAATTGCCATCGAACAGAAGGTAATCACGTCTAATCCGCGCTCTACTGTAGGTACGTCCACGGAGATATACGATTATCTTAAACTTCTGTATGCCCGGATTGGCAAGACCTTTTCTCCAATTTCGGGGAAACAGGTTACGAAAGATACCATATCGTCTATTATTGATGAATTGATGTCCTATCCAGAAGATACGACTATCACTATTTTCGCGGAACTTATACCTATTAATAAGCGAAAGCTAAAAGAAGAATTATCCTTACTGCTCCAAAAAGGATTCGTACGGGTTATGTTTGAAGAAAAGATACAGAAGATAGAAAGTATTATCGAAGATACGAGCATACCAAATAAAGATTTCAAAGCAGGAGAAGTCCAGATTGTAGTAGACCGTATACGGCTAGATAAACAAGACGAGACGAACAGTCGTATGGCGGATTCACTACAGACGGCTTTTTTTGAAGGGAAAGGCGAATGTTACATTGACATCGATGGCAAGCGAAAACATTACTCGGACAAATTCGAACTAGACGGTATTCTCTTTGAAGAGCCTACACCGAATTTCTTTAGTTTTAATAATCCTTATGGTGCCTGTAAACGCTGTGAGGGATATGGTAAGGTCATCGGTATAGACGCCGATTTAGTTATTCCCGACAAAAGCCGCTCGGTGTATGATGGGGCTATTGCTCCCTGGCGGGGAGAGAAAATGGGCGAATGGCTAAACCGTCTGGTACGCAGTGCACTCAAGTTTGATTTCCCCATACATCGTGCCTATGGCGATCTTACACCTGCCCAACAGGAATTATTATGGACGGGGAACAAATATTTCGGTGGATTGAACCAGTTTTTTGAAGAGCTGGAACAACAGACCTACAAAATACAATACCGCGTCATGTTATCACGTTATCGCGGAAAAACCGATTGTCCGGATTGTAAGGGATCGCGTTTACGCAAAGATGCCACTTATGTCAAAATCGCGGGAAAATCGATTACGGATATTGTTTTATTGCCATTGGAAGAAGCGCTCCAATTCTTTAAAGAGCTGAAATTAACGGAACATGAACAACTTATCGCAAAGCGTTTGCTGGCTGAGATTGTCAACCGGCTCCAGTTTTTGTGTGATGTAGGATTAAGCTACCTCACCTTAAACCGGTTGAGCAACACACTTTCGGGTGGAGAATCGCAACGCATCAATTTAGCAACATCGTTAGGGAGTTCGCTCGTGGGCTCTATCTATGTGTTGGACGAACCCAGTATCGGTCTTCACCCGCGCGACACCCAGCGGCTAATCGGTGTGTTGAAATCGTTACGCGATGTCGGTAATACCGTGATCGTGGTGGAACACGAACAAGAAATGATGGAAGCCGCCGATTATCTTATTGACATCGGTCCGGAAGCGGGAATAAATGGTGGTCAACTCATTTTCGCGGGTACCTATTCGGAAATTCTTCAAGATAAAGACAGCTTAACAGGACAATATCTAAACGGTCAACTGACCATCCCTACGCCTAAAATGCGACGTAAGTGGCGTGACGCCCTTATCGTAAAAGGGGCTCGGGAAAACAATTTAAAAGGAATTAACGTAACCTTTCCCTTAAACGTATTTACCGTCGTAACCGGTGTGTCGGGGTCGGGGAAAACCTCCCTTATCAAACGTATTCTTTACCCAGCCTTGCAAAAAGCCATCGGCAATTACAGCGGCGAGCAAACTGGTATATTCGATGCCCTTGAGGGCGATATAACCAGTATTGAACAAATCGAAATGATCGATCAGAACCCGATAGGCAGGTCCTCCCGTTCCAATCCAGTAACGTATGTAAAAGGTTGGGATGAAGTAAGGTCGGTTTATGCTAATTTGCCTGCGGCGAAGGCTTCTGGGTTAAAGCCTGCCGCTTTCTCATTTAATGTGGAAGGGGGCCGTTGCGATGTCTGTCAGGGAGATGGCGAGGTTAAAATCGAAATGCAATTTATGGCCGATATTGTCCTTCCTTGTGAAGCTTGTGGCGGTAAACGGTTCAAACAACACGTATTGGACGTCGAATACAAAGGAAAATCGGTAGCTGACGTCTTAAACCTCAGTGTAGACGAAGCGATAGAATTCTTCGATGATGTCCCTAAAGTCATTGCGAAAATCAAACCCTTACAAGACGTGGGATTGGGTTACGTAAAACTTGGTCAGCCATCTAGTACTTTATCGGGAGGTGAAGCCCAACGTATCAAGCTTGCTTCTTTTTTAATCAAGGGGAACAACAGTAAGAAAACGCTTTTCATTTTCGACGAGCCGACAACCGGATTGCATTTCCACGACATCCACAAACTGCTTAAAGCTTTTGATGCGTTGATTGCTCTAGGAAACAGCATCTTGGTCATTGAGCACAATATGGAAATGATAAAAACGGCCGATTGGGTTATCGACATCGGACCGGAAGGTGGAAATAAGGGGGGAGAGGTTGTTTTCGAAGGAACACCAGAGGATCTGGTGGAATGTAACGAATCTTATACTGGGAAGTATTTGAAAAATCATTTACCTTTATCTACTCTTTCTAAGTAAACTAAACTAATATGTGGAAATTTTTCTTTACCGGTTTACTGACCGTAACTATAACGCTGCAAGGACATACCCAACCTGCACGTCCAAAGTTGGTTGTGGGATTGATGGTAGACCAAATGCGGTGGGATTACCTCTATCGATTTGCGGACAGATATGGTGATGATGGTTTCAAACGTATGCTAAATGAAGGATTTTCATGTGAAAACACGCTACTTAATTATATTCCTACATTCACGGCTATAGGGCATAGTTCTGTTTACACAGGGTCGGTTCCTTCTATCCATGGTATTGCAGGAAATGATTGGATCATCCAAGCAACGGGCCAACAGATGTATTGTACACAGGATGACAACGTACAAGGCGTAGGCACAACAGAAAAAGCCGGACAGCAGTCGCCGCGCAACCTACTAGCCTCCACCATGACGGACCAACTGAAGCTTGGCACCAACTTTCAGTCGAAAGTGATCGGTATATCGCTAAAAGACCGCGGCGCTATTCTGCCAGCGGGTCATTTTGCGGACGCCGCATACTGGTTTGAAGGAAAATCGGGAAATTGGATTTCCAGTTCGTTCTACATGAAAAATCTGCCCGACTGGGTAACGTCTTTCAATAAGCAGAATCTGGCAGATAAATATTTAAAAGAAGATTGGAATACACTTTATCCTATAGATACGTATATCAATAGTATTTCCGATGATAATCCGTATGAAGGCAAATGGGCAGGAGAAGAAACGCCTACTTTCCCTCGTAAAACGTCGGAATTGATGAAAGATGCCGGCTACGAGATGATTAAATCTGTTCCTAAAGGAAATACGCTCACCCTAGATTTCGCAAAAAAAGCACTCGAACACGAGCAACTTGGCAATAATCCCTCTGGCAATACCGATTTTTTGTGTGTGAGTTTATCGGCAACAGATTATGTTGGCCATCGCTATTCCCTTTCCGCTGTTGAGATCGAAGACACCTACCTCCGACTCGATAAGGATATCGCAGATTTTTTAGCCTATCTTGATAAGCATGTAGGCAAAGGTAATTATACTTTTTTCCTCTCTGCGGATCACGCCGCTTCTTACAACCCAATGTATTACACAGATGAAAAAGGAAATGCAGGTTATTTATTCACCCGGCAGATTCAACGTAATCTAAATAGCGAACTTCAAGATAAATTTGGTAGTGATAAAATTGTTAGAAGCTTATTAAACTATCAGGTCCATCTCAACTATTCGCTCCTAGATTCTCTTCAGCTTGATATAAATAAGGTCAAGGAGACCATTATCCATACGCTTCAAAAGGAAGAGGGCATTACGTATGTTATTGACATGGAGGGGAATCAAAATATGTTTATACCTGCTCCACTCCGCGAGAAAATTATCAACGGTTACAACCGCAGACATAGTGGTGCTATACAGATTATCGCCGATCCACAATGGTATTCGGGCACACCGCGTAGTCCAGGAACTACCCACGGCGTGTGGTCGCCGTACGACTCTCATATACCATTGATATTTATGGGATGGGGTGTACAACATGGTGTAAGCAACAAGGAAGTACATGTTGTAGACATCGCTCCAACGATCGCTTCGCTTTTGCATATTATGGAGCCGAATGGGAACATCGGAAAGCCTATCATAGAGGTATTGGGACAATAAGTCAAGGGCATATTATTTTTTCCGTATCTTTGTGGTTATTATTGATTGATCCATAAAAAGGGAACGTATGCTTTCTAAGAAAACAAAATACGCCATTAAGGCGCTTATGGTGCTAGGACGTAACTACGGAAAAGAACCTATGCAGATTGTAAGGATTGCAGAAGAGGAACGTATTCCGAAAAAATTCTTAGAGCAGATTCTTCTAGAAATGCGCAATGCGGGTATATTGTATTCCAAAAAGGGAGCCGGCGGAGGCTACAGCTTAAATAAAGCTCCTGAAGACATCTACCTTTCCCAGGTTATGCGATTAATCGATGGACCGATCGCATTATTACCCTGTGTAAGCCTTAATTTTTATCGCTCTTGTGAGGAATGTGTCGAAGAGCACGCTTGCGGCATTCGAGACACTTTTGTCGAGGTACGAAACGCTATGCTGCAGATCCTAAATGATACCAGTATAGCACAGCTTATCAATAAAGAAAAGCAATTATCGCTGGATTAAGGACGAAATAATAACTTTTACACCATGTCCATCAATTTCTCAAACGCCATTCCACGAGAAGCTTTCAGAAGAACCGTACTATCCACAACAGGACGTTCTCTGAGCGCTTCTTTTGCATTGTCCGTTGTCGCATAAAATTCCGCTTTCGTATTTTGATGAGCATAAAATGCCTCGCCCACGAAGATCGTCCGATCTGCATCGAGGGCTAGCGCTCTATCGATTATATATCGGTGTTCTTTCGCAGCATCTTCACCCAATTCAAACATATCGCCTAATACGATTACTTTATGTTCCGCTTCGATAACGGCTAGATTGGCCAACGCAGCTTCCATACTACTTACATTTGCATTATAATAATCGGCAATGACGACATTTTGTGCCGTCTTTGTGATTTGCGAACGGTTATTGGTAGGTGTGTAGGTCACAATTCCCTGATTAATCTGGGTATCATCTATACCAAAAAAACGCCCCACTGCAACCGCAGCTAATATATTTTCCGTATTATAGGAGCCTGTTAATTGTGTTTGTATGGTATGAAACATCTCCGCGTCACGTATTTTCCAGGAGACACCAAGAAGCGGATTAGCATATTCCAATCGTCCTACGATGTCGTTTGTCGGCGAAAAACCATAGCGAACAACTTTTAAAATACCGCGTTGCGTTTCCATTTCTCGCAGGTATTCATTGTCTCCTTGAAGGAACAACACCCCATCGTGCGTTTTAAGGAAATCATATAACTCCCCTTTCGCTTTTTTTACACCTTCAAATGAACCGAAGCCTTCCAAATGCGCCTTTCCTACATTCGTGATTAGTCCGTGCGTCGGCGCGGCAATATCACACAGGAACGCAATCTCTTGTTGATGATTTGCGCCCATTTCAATAACTGCCATTTCGATACTGTCATCTATGGAAAGCAACGTGAGCGGGACACCTATGTGGTTATTGAGATTTCCTTTTGTGGCATATGTTTTAAAGCGTTGTGACAGCACAGCATATAGTAACTCTTTAGTCGTGGTTTTTCCGTTCGTTCCCGTAATTCCTATAAAAGGGATATGCAGTTGGCGACGATGATATCGCGCTAATTCCTGCAACGTAGTCAACACATCTTCCACCAGTACATAACGTTCATCCGCTACATATTTTGATTCGTCGACAACCGCCCATTTAGCACCGCTTTCCAATGCTTGCGCTGCAAATTCATTGGCATTGAAGCGCTCTCCTTTTAAGGCGAAAAATATACTGTTAGGTACTATATTTCGGGTATCCGTAGATACCGTCCCGCTTTCTCTATAGCGCTGATATAATTGTTCTGTCGTCATACTGTTCATCGTCGACAAAGATAGTTATCCTTCAAAAAAAGAAGAGGAGTTTCCTCCTCTCTTTTATTTATTTTTCCAACTTAAATGCTTTGACGCTATTGCTGTTGAATGTCGGAATGTATATCGTATTGCTTCCGGGATGTATACCCAAATCTGCTGTATTCATCTCCCCTTGTACATCCATCAACTTCTCGAAACTACCATCTGCTTTCACATAATATACCAAACCTCCCCAACAGGTCACCAGAAAATCCCCTTTATCACCTACGGGTTCCAGTCCATCGCCACCGAGCTCGAAGCCTTTTGTAATTACCGTACTATTCTTATCAGCATCGATTTTCCATAACTCGGGCCCTATTAACGCGTAAAGGTTTCCGTCCACAACCTTCAAACCATTAGCATTCGGTGCGTCTTTTAAAAATACTGTAGGTTGGTTATTCTGCATCTGATAGATCGTACCGGTACGGGTATCCGACACATAAACTATACCATCGGCGTTAACTGTAACATCATTCAGAAAAACTGCGTCAGGAAATTCAATTTCATGAAGCACATCGCCTGTTTCCAGATCAATGACAGCGACGGCGGTAATATCGGCCACATATAACAAATTCTCATGAATGGCCATGCCTTTGGGCGCGTTCATGCCGGTTACCCAATTTTGATCCTTGACGCTTCCGTCTAGATTTAACAGGGCAACGCCTCCCTTTCCATCTTTCTCGGCTCCATCACCATCAATCAAAGACACATATAATACATCGTTGCCCTCGTGATAGAGTACCGATTCCGGTGTAGGTAGGTCTTTCGTTTCCCACACTTCCTTCAATTGCCATTGCAGTTCCTGTTCTTCCTGTCCGTCTTGTTGCTCCTGTTGTTGCCGTTGACCGCATGCGACTGTCAATAGTGTGGCTCCTACAGCCGTTACCGCAAAAAGAAAAAATCGTTTCATAATAGTCTTGTTTGTTTAATCCTGACAAGATAACAATTTTCTGGGAGTTTGGTTTATGACCTACCGCGCACGACTTGCCTCTTCCGATTCGGTATCTCGTTTTCTGATTTGCTGTTTCAGATTACCAAATTTATACGTATACGTCAACCGAATTGTCTGATTGTCGTTATACTGCCGGATTATGGAGTTGAATTGCCCAAAATCTGTCGATACATTGTTCTGTTGTGTTCGAAAAATATCCGTTCCCGCCAATTTCAAAGAGCTTCGCTCATTTTTGAAATTATAATTCACACCAACATCCGTTCCCCAACGGGCGTGAATTCTGTAGACATTATAAAGAAATGCACTGTTATAATTGACAGATAATTCTGCAGAAAATGCTTTGTTCAGCCTAAAGTTATTTGTACTGCGGCCTTGGAAGAAAGTAGATCCTAAGTTAGCATACTCCCCGGCGATCGGACCTTTAAAATGCATATAGATCGTCGTCAGGTTATTGTTCATTGTCCAAAACTTACCTATTCTTACCGGCGCATTAATATTCAAATAAGATGTCACCGTATTCGCTAAATTTTCCCGGGTAATCCACGCCTGGCCGGTCACCGAATCCTGTCCTAAGCTTTCTACCATCGCATCCTTGGTCAAATCCGTTCCTAATGTAAAATTGAACATTTTGTACAGGGTATAATTTAAAGTAAAACCATTGGTATACTGCGGATTGACATAGGGGTTCCCCCTCATAAATGTAAATTTGTCGATATAATATTCGAATGGGTTCAAATGCCTGTAGTTTGGACGCCCTATCTTTCGGGCATAGCTGAGCGAAAGGATATTGTTTTCATTAAGTGTATAGGATACGTTTGCCGAGGGGAACCAATCTAAATAATCACGTTTCACACGTTTCTCCAATGTGATAGAGTTTCCATCGGAAAAGGTGTACTCCGTTCGAAGTCCCAGTTTCATCGACCATTGTCCGAATCCACGGCTATAGTCTGCATAAGCTGCGGCTATCTGTTCTGTATATACAAAATGGTTGGGACGTCCTGCATAGTCTTGCCATTGGTTATCTACAAAATGTTCAAACTGCAAGTCATTATCCGAACGCACATTACTATACTTTAGACCTGTCTCCAATTTCCCACCCTTTCTCCACATTTTTTCAAAATCCAACTTGGCAACATAGATATCAATATCTACAGGCATGCGACTTCTTTCCAGCTCGGAATCATACAACAGGTTTCCGGCGGGATCGGAAGTGCGATATGTATAGTTGATATTTGAATTGTTCCGAAAAGCACTCCAGTCCAAATCCAGCACCAATTTACTCCCCAACGTATCCAATTGGAGCTCGTTGTTAAAGTTGACGGAATAACGGTTAAAAGGTGTTACAGATTTCGAAGAGGCATCCAATACAGAATCGACAACGCCGATGCGAGGACCGATGTTTGTGAGACTGGTATTATCTGATATTTCCTCATCATTATCACCTGAAAACTGCAATAACATGGTATTTTTTTCCGAGGTTTTCTGCTCTACTCCTATCCTATAATTATGCGTTTTGTTTGTCTCTATAAGATAGGCATCCTGATCAAATACGCGATCGGCACCATCTGACGGAATAACCCTTTCCATCCCCAAATCAAATTGTCTTTTATTCCGGGTAAAACCATAAGTACCAAAGATAGTCGTATTGTTTTTTCTGTAATTGAGGTTCAACGAAGAATTTCCCCGGGCATGTTTACCGTGGGCAGCACTTGCCAGAAATGAACCATTAAACCCTTCTAGTTTGTTTTTCTTCAACACGATGTTGATCGTACCTACTGTTCCTTCCGCATCCTCTTTTGCGCTTCGAATCGTACTGACTTCCACGCTCTTGATCTGGTCGCCATTGGTCGCTTTGAGAAATGCCGTAAGCTGCTCGCCACTCATATATGTCTGCCTACCGTCAATAGTCACATTCACGCCCTGTTGTCCCATTAACTGGAGGTTCTCGTCTTTATCCACACTTACTCCAGGTGCACGCTGTACCACTTCTAAGGCATTGTTCCCCGCGGCCAGCGTAGAATTTTCGACGTTTAACACCAGTTTCCCGTCCCGCTGTTGCACGAGGGGTACCTGCCCTTCTACGGTAACCTCGTCTATTGTCCGAGATTGGACGGTCAGTATTAAATCATCCACAACAACGGATTGCTCCATGACCATTATGGGGAGAGATTTCATCGTTTCGTATCCCACCGACGACGCCTGCACCAAAAATTCACCCGGAGGTACATTTTTTATTATATACCGGCCTTGTCCATCCGTCGCCCCTGTTTTTAGGAGGGCCCCCACTTTTGCCGTCAATACGTAAATGGATACATTTGCCAATGGTTCTCGCTGCTCATTAAACACACGACCGCTTATCTCTCCTTGTTGTGCCTGTACGGTAAATACAGTGAACAGGAGAACACTAAAACTTAAAATAATACGCATGGTTTAGTTTTCTTCTTGCTTTTTAGTATTGATTCTTACACTGTTGTCTTTCACTTCAATCGTCACATCAGAACCATCAATCCGGATAATAGAATCTTTCTTATCTTTTATCTCCTCCAATAATGCTTTCATCTTAGATTTCACGGCTTCTTGTTCCTCCTCTTCTTTTGGTAGGGGCTGTGGTTTTTGTACACATACTAGACCGGCTCCTGACATCGTCCACTCAGTATATTTTTGTTGTGCTGCCTCCGGATAGTTGTTCAAACATTCCCAATAGGAAATATCCCGAATTTTCGGTTCTATACTCCGCTGAAGCACAACTCTTGCACCTTTCGGGAGATAAACGGTCACTCTCACCTGCTGATCTCTATCCAACGTGTTTTTCATCAACAAAAAATGACTGGGAAACAAGAACGTCGAACCTTCTTGAATAGCTTCATAAGCAATATTATGTGCGCGCTCAGAAGCCAATTGATAAGTTTTCCCCTTCGCGGAATAACTGTACTGTATGTAGGGTTGACTAAGCGAATCGATACTTTCGAAATAGATATTAATATCACTATGCAAGTAATTCCGCAAGTCCTGTCCATCTAGCTGAATATTAAATTTAGACTGTAAGGAATCCTGTTCGCTGGCATCCAATACCCGAATATCTTTCTCATCGAAATAGTAGACTTCTTGTCGCTGTATGTTTTTTTGCACATTGATGGTACTCTTTTCCCGAAAATCTTGTGCTGTAGCTATACAATAGTAGATAATACCGACGATGGATACGATCCAGGCCGCAAACATCGTCAACGATAAGTAGCTGTTCAGTTTGTCTGTTTTAAATAAGATACGTGTAAGCCAGAAAAACAAAGCAAAAAATGGTATGGCGATCGCCAAAAAGCCAAAAGTCAATGCAATAATCCCATCATTGGTCGCCAGCCCTTTCAATGGCGGGAAAAACATCGGATTTTCCAGTCCAAAGAAGTTCATCATATTAAACACATAGAAGATGAACAAACCCAATAAATTTAGCCCCGCAAAAATGAGCATAATCCACGCAATCATCTTCCCAATCAACCCTAAACAACCACTCAATAGATTTCCGGCTGTACGTGACCCTCGGTCATGACGCTCTCCTGTGTCAGAAAAAGTTTCAGAAAGGCTCTTCGCTTCTTCATCGAAGGACTTTTTAAAATTTTGTAAATTTGGTTCTTCACCCCGCATCGCCATTTTGTCGGCGCGGGTTTCCGCAATAGGCATCACTATCCAAAGAATGATATAGGCCAAAACACCAGAACCACCAAGTAAGAAGAAAAGAACCAATAGAATCCGTATCCAAATGGGTTCTATACCGAAATAACGCGCCAGGCCACTACACACTCCGCCCAACATTTTGTCATCCGGATCGCGCATCAATTTCTTACCAACATATTCCACATGAGGTGCTTGACCCGCCCGTTGCTCGTGACGAAAATCCTCGTTCGCAGCAGTGCCCTCACTTTCTTCAAAATCGCTCACCTGCCCCATTTGTGTAATGACGCGTTGCACATCTTCTAAATTGATGACCTCTTTACGTCCTGTTTGGATACGCTCGTTGAACATTTCGGCAATTCGATTTTCAATATCCTCCAATATCTCCTTGCTTTCTGCCGTATTTCCAAAATGCTTTTTAATATCAATCATATACGACCGTAGCGTGTCGTAAGCGTCTTCCTCGATATGGAAGACGATACTGTTGATATTTATAATAATTGTCCTGTTCATGACCTTGTTTATATATGTAGATGCTCTTATTAGTCGTTTCGTCCTTGCAGGGATGTTTCCACCGCGAAAACAAGTTCTTTCCATGTTACGTCTAGCCGAGATAACACCGTTCGGCCCTCCGCCGTAATCTGATAATATTTACGAGGCGGACCGGAGCTTGATTCCTTCCATGTATAACTCAATAACCCATTATTCTTCAAGCGCGTCAATAACGGATACAACGTCCCTTCCACGACTAGCAGCTGGGCTTTTTTTAGTTCCGCGATAATATCTGAAGCATAAATCTCCCCTCGGGAAATGATGGAAAGGATACAGTATTCTAATATCCCTTTCCGCATTTGGGTCTGTGTGTTTTCTGCTATCATAACAATACAAAGTTATATGTTTTATATTGTACTATGCAATACATAGTACTATAAAAAATCATACAACCATACTAACAGGCTTATTTTCAGTTAATTAATTTTTTGTTTTATATTTCAGCAGCGTGCTTATTCATTATCTATACTTATCCATAATCTTTTTTTAATATAAAATTGCTTTGAAAGCTCCTCAATTTATACGACTTTTATCTCCCATGTTGAAAAACCTGTTGAACTACATTTGGGCTATCGTTTGGGGCATTTTTATGCTATTGTTAATGGGCTTACCTTCAGACGATATCCCGGGAGTCGGATTTTTTGAAGGGTTTGATAAGATGGCACATTGCGGCTTCTTTTTTGTTTTTACGGCATTGCTATTATGGGGCTCCATGTCACGACCCGCCGGAAATCCATCCAAAATGAAAGCAGTCTTTATCTCGTTCTTCGTTGCCAGTATTTTTGCTTTTGGTACAGAGGCCATTCAATATTATCTATCAACAGGACGCCAAGCGGATTGGTGGGATATTTTCGCAGATTATGTCGGAATCGGAATGGCACTTTTTAGTTATATTTTGTTTTATCGGAAACGGTCGATATAGTATGAAGGTCGCTACGCTATCGCTAATACGGCTATAGAAACTTTGCAATTGCACTGTTCAATGAGCGTTTGGGCTGCCGAAGCTATTGTGGCTCCGGTTGTGAAAACGTCGTCTACCAACAATACATGTTTATTTTCGAAAGCCGAAGGCGTAACACAGGAAAAAGCATTTTCGACATTATCATACCGCTCCATACGACTTTTCTTTGTTTGTGTTTCTGTATTTATTGTCCGGATAAAATCCACCTGATTTACCGGCAACGACATCCCCTCCGCAATACCTTCTGCAATATATTCACTCTGATTATATCGTCGAATACGTTTTTTCTGCTGATGCAGTGGCAGCGGAACCACCACATCGATGTCGGCATAGAATGGGGAAATAAGTAGCTCCATACCAAAGCATTTACCGAGATATCGTCCAATATGACAATCGTCACGATATTTTAATTTGTGAATGATAGTCTGTACAGAAGACGATTTAGAAAACGAAAGATAAGCCGCCCCTGTATAAACAGGGGCTTTACCGACTAAGCGTTGCGTTAATTCATTCTGTAGGAAACGATAGTGATCATTCAGGGGAAAATGGTAGCGACACGCGGTACAAACAAACTCCTCTTGATACAAAAGGACATTTTCACAAGAAACGCATAGCGGTGGGAACAAAATGGAGACAAAACTCCTCCAATACGATTTGATTTGCATATTGTTACAATTGGTATACGCAAATTTAATATTATCTTCTTTTTTCCCGCAAAAAAGAAGCAAAAATCTCGTGGCTTCGGATATTTTACATATTACTCTCTAAACTGCGGTTTCTTCTTTGATGGCAAGCTGGCCACAGGCGGCGTCAATATCTTTCCCACGGCTCCGGCGAACGTTGGTCACAATCTGCTGGCTACGCAGGTATTCTGCAAACTGCTCAATTTTATCCGCCTCTGCATTCACAAAATCAGCTAATGCGATAGGGTTATATTCAATGATATTCACTTTACATGGCACATGTTTACAAAACCGGGCAAGCTCCTTCGCATCTTGCAGTTCGTCATTGAAGTTATGAAACACAATGTATTCAAATGTTACCGGATTCTTGGTTTTTGTATAATAATATTTTAATGCATCTGCCAATGCTTCTAAGGAATTCTGTTCATTTATCGGCATGATCTGATTTCGCTTTTCATCATTCGCCGCATGTAAGGATAACGCTAAATTAAAGCGAACTTCGTCGTCTCCTAATTTTTTGATCATCTTGGCGATCCCCGCAGTAGACACGGTGATACGCTTTGCGGCCATATTCAATCCATCCGGAGCAGTGATACGCTCTACTGATTTCATCATACCGCTGTAGTTCAGCAACGGCTCACCCATACCCATATAAACAATATTCGTCAATGGTTGACTATACTTTTCTGCCGCCTGATTAGCAATGAGGACAACTTGATCGTAGATTTCATCAGCTTGGAGATTCCGCTTACGCTCCATATAGCCTGTCGCACAAAATTTACAGGTCAAGCTACACCCTACCTGCGAGCTTACACAAGCTGTCATCCGATCCGGAGTCGGAATCAACACACCTTCAATCACATTGCCATCATAGAGGGTAAAGCTACTCTTGATGGTCTTGTCCGAGCTCACCTGTGACTCCCGGACCTTCACAGCACGTATCTCGAAGTTATTTTTTAATGTCTCGCGTAATGCCTTACTTAGGTTTGTCATCTGGTCGAAATCCGTACATGATTTTGACCATAGCCATTCATATACCTGCTTCGCCCGGAACCCTTGCTCACCCATCGCAGTAAGCTTATCTTTCAACGCAGATAAGCTTAAACTTCTGATATCTATTAATTTACTCTGCTGTACCACTGTGCAAAGATAACAAATTTTATTTCAACGCCTCTTTTACCTTCGGTATGATGTGCGTACCATATAACTCTATGGCTTTCATCATGTCCATATGATTCGGACTACCCACATCCATGTGCGCGGAAAAACGGGTCAAGCCAAACATTTCGATCACATGTAAAATCTTTTCCACGGATTGGTTCACATCTCCTACCACCAAATGCCCATGAATAGATCTTCCGAAATCATATTGCGAACGTTGATAAGGCGGCCACCCTCTTGAAGCACCGATTCTATTCATCTGTGCAGCATAAAGTGGATAGTACTGGTTCGCCACTTCTTGTCCGTTTTCTCCAAAAAATGCATGCATGTGAACGCCCACTTGAAATTCCTCCATTGCATGTCCATTATCTGCCCAGGCCTGTCGGTACACTTCAAACAAAGGTTTAAAGTTTTCAATCGCCCCACCTATAATCGCAAACATAACCGGAAGTCCTAGCTTACCTGCGCGGATTACCGAAGAAGTGGTACCACCAACGGCCACCCATATCGGTAAAGACCCGTTAACGGGGCGTGGAAATACTTCCTGGTTTATCAGGGGTTTCCGAAACTTGCCCGACCAGGTAACCGTTTCCTGCTTATTGAGTCGCAGTAACAGCTCTAATTTTTCTTCAAAAAGTTCAGCGTAGTCTTTTAGGTCGTAACCAAACAGCGGGAAAGATTCGATAAAAGATCCGCGACCAGCCATAATCTCCGCTCGTCCATTTGAGATAAGGTCTACCGTCGAAAAGTCTTGAAATAACTTCACGGGATCCGCCGAACTGATAACAGAAACCGCACTGCCTAACTTGATGTTCTTGGTCACCGTAGCAGCTGCTGCCAATATAATTTCCGGAGAAGAAACAGCATAATCTACACGATGGTGTTCACCCATTCCAAAAAAATCCACCCCTACATCATCCATTAATTTGATTTCTTCGACGATCTCCTGCGTACGTTTTGCCGCAGATTGCATTTTGCCTGTTATGGGATCTATATGTACATCCCCAAACATACCTATTCCTAATTCGATCATAGCTTTTTTCCTTTCTAAACAAAGATAGGGATGTTTTTTCCGGTCGGCATTGATGTATATCAAGAAGTTCTCCTGCCAGAGTGGCCTTCATTTTTTTCTTGATAAAAAAACGAAGCAAAAAAATCAAGGCTTAGAACGTTTCCGCTATTTTTCTTTGTTTATTCCTAAACAAAATAAACTCCCTTCGCTCAAACAGTATTTTGTTTTTAACGGAATAATCTGCAGAAAAATGGCCGCGGAAAAGTTCAGGGCCGATTTACTCCGCTTGACCACCGAGCGTTATTGATCGCTTTCTACTTACGCACTGCACTAAACCCATCCTTAACCTCCAATGTCACATCCGAATTTTTGAGGTATGTAGAAACCCATTCTTAGTACTACCCCTCTCCTCAAAGATTCGAAGTGACGAGGTTTTTGCTTCTTTTTTACGGCAAAAAAGAAGAGAAAAACTAACCATGAATATATTCCTTTTTCCCGTAACGCTGTATCAACTCCCCTTCAAAGTCTAACCATTCCTGCCATCTTTTATCGACATCGACATCTGTCGTGTATTTGTGTGCAAAATGGAGAAAAGTAGTATAGTGATTCGCTTCGGAGACCATCAAATCATGGTAGAATGTTGCTAGATCCTGGTCATTTATATTTTTAGAAAGCACACGAAAGCGTTCACAGCTACGCGCTTCTATCATTGCTGCAAATAGTAAACGATCGACAAACGCTTGATTACGGGAACCATCTTTCTTAGAGAATTTCATCAGCTGTCCGACATAGTCATCTTTTCTTTCTCTTCCTAACACATATCCACGGGCTTTAATAATATCAATTACCATCTGGAAATGCTGCATTTCTTCGATAGCAATAGCGGTCAATTCATGAACGAGGTCTTCATGTTCGGGATTCTGCGTAATTAAGGTAATCGCATTAGATGCCGCTTTTTGCTCACACCAAGCATGATCTGTCAGAATTTCGTCCAAATTAGATTCTGCAATGTTTGCCCAACGAGGGTCTGTCAATAATTTTAAACCTAACATATGTTAATATATGAATAATAGAGACGCAATAACTTGCATCTCTACCGTAAACTATCCAAAAAATTTCTCGGGATCAAACCCGTGCGCTTTTAATACGTCCTCTGGAACACCATTCCATACGCCCGGTCTATTTCCCACATAACCAATATCTTTAACCCCCATTTCAGTCGTATAAAACCCTGACGACGTCAAGTTACGCATTAAGGAGAAAAAGGCAACCCCCTGACGCATTTCTGGCTTCGCTTTATCGGGGTAGGCAATATCATCGATAAGTTGAATTTGTTGTTCTCCTGTACACTTTATAAAAGCTTGTCCATATCGCTTTTGGGATTGTACGTCCATCCATTTCAACCCACCACGCATAGGAATTTTGTTGGATGGTAGATCCTTTACGATAAATTCAATAAATTCCGGCACGCCTGCTTCGGAGGCACTGCCAGATATGTCATCCTTTGGAATAATAATATCTGCTAATACCGTGATGGTCGCCATTTCGTGGTCCGTAAAAAACTTTTCTTCCAACAGTTTCTGCGTACGTTCATGTTCCCAATCCTCTACGCCCGGCAGCTTATTAGCAGTCTCGCTGGCGATTCTTGCTTCTTTCGCATTCTCGCCATTACAGGCTGTAGCTAACACACCCGCTCCTGCCGCAAGTAAACCTAGTGCTTTAAGGGATTCTCTTCTGTTCATATCTTTTTCGATCAGCCGTTTAACTTTTTCTTCTCTTCCAATATATATTCCGCAGTCCGCATGGACATGGCCAAGATAGTCCAAGTTAGGTTTTTATCCCCTTGCTGCACAAAAGGACCTGCATCTACCACATACAAATTCTTACAATCATGCGCCTGCCCCCATTTGTTCAATACCGATTGCTTGGGATCGTTACCCATACGGGTTGTTCCTCCCTCGTGGATAATTACACCCGGAGCTTCCAGTCCATATTTTGTTTCCGGTCCCTGCTCGTCCGACAAAACAATGGCGCCCATCTCGTGCATAACAGCCTTAAATGTATCTTGCATATGTTTGGCTTGCTCAATTTCCTCGTTGGCCCATTTGTAGTGAAAGCGCAATACGGGGATACCGTATTTATCCACACGTGTAGGATCAATTTCACAATAATTATCTTTTCTCGCCAACGCGGTACCGCGTCCGGCCATCCCAATAGACGCTCCATAGAAGCGACGATAGTCTTGTTTTAGCAGAGCTCCATATCCACCACTGTCCCGCTTTTCTCCGCCGTTGCCAACTACCATTCCAACAGCGCCAGGAACCCAGTTCAAGAACCCATACCCCGGCATATTCAGGCCACTGCCGTACTCTATATGATAGCCTCTTGGGAAAGTCAGCTTTTTATTATCTTCCCACCAAGGAGAATAAATATGCACACTACCTACACCATCTTCATTATAACGTTTCCTATCTAATAATTGAGGCAAGAATCCCCAAGCACTTGACCCCGTAGAGTCATGTAGATATCGTCCTACCAAACCAGTGCTGTTCGCTAATCCTCCTGGGTGAGCCGATGACTTGGAATTCAACATAATACGCGCACTTTCACAAGCACTCGCACCAAGTATAACGGTCTTTCCCCTTACGGCATATTCTTGCAGGCTTTTCGTATCCACATAAGAAACACCGGTTGCCAGTCCTTCGTCGTTTGTAAGCACCTCACGAACCATTGCATTATCGATCACTTTTAGGTTTCCCGTTTTCATTGCCGGCATAACCAGACAAGACGAGGACGAAAAATCCCCATAAACCTTACAGGATCTCCCACATTGCCCGCAATAAAAACACGTTCCACGTCCTTTAATCTCCGGAGAAGATTCTGTCAAAACAGCACCTCGTCCAGGGATAACCGGAACACCAGCTTTCTTTGCCCCTTTAGCGATATAAAGTTCTCCCAAACGAGGTTTCGGAGGTTTCATAAAGATACCATCGGGCTCATTTCGTATACCTTCTACCGTTCCGTAGATACCAATCATCCGGTCCACACGATCATAAAACGGCTTCACTTCTTCGTACGTGATGGGCCACTCGTCGGTAATGCCGTCTGTTGGTTTAAAATCATCAGGGCCCATCCGTAAAGAAATACGTCCCCAGTGATTAGTTCGACCACCTAGCATGCGGGCGCGGAACCATTCAAATTCTGTTCCATTTACCGTGGTATAAGGTTCTCCGTCTAATTGCCAGCCTCCATAAGCCGCATCAAAATCTCCAAACGGGCGAGTCGTTCCCGCCCCCCTGCGGGGCGATTCCCAGGGCCATCGCAACTGTAAGGCATCTTTCGCGGGATCATAAAATGGTCCTGCTTCCAACATCAATACTTTTAATCCAGCATGGGCCAGGATATAACCGGCCATACCGCCGCCAGCTCCTGACCCTACAACAATAGCGTCATAAACTTCCGGACTTTCTTTTATTTGATAGTCAACCATATATATATTTCTCTCTCTTATATTGCTGTACACTATGCCGTAAGTACGACATTGTCTTTAACACACGGAACCTACAGCTTAATCCTTTTAGCACATAGCTTATAGGTTTCAGCCAATTAACTGCTTAGCCGGAACTAAAGTAAAAAAAAATTCTAATTTGAAAAGAATGTTATCATATTTATTACCGAAGATGTTTGTTTTTCTCTTCGATCCAGCGTGACATGTATTTGCTAGCACTATGCTGCTGGTTTTGTAAGATCTGCCCGATAAAATTTTTCCGACGATGTACGCTTAGCCCGGTGTTCAATTCATTTATATGCCTAAGAAATGGCACTTCAAACTGTTCTTTACTACTCGTCGCATGTAGGATATCGATTCCCGTTTCTCGAGCTTCGTACCATATTTTCATATCCTCATATAACCGCGTCGCTTTCTCGGAAAAGCAATCTGGATCATCTTCCATATATCCATTCCAACGCCCATCAACCGACATCGATTCTGCTCCTACCGTAGTCGTAACCGACGGTGTTCCCGCTTGCATGGCATCGATAAATTTACCTTTGACACCTGCTCCAAATGGAATCGGAGCAATGAGAACTCTATAGGCTTCCAGTGTTTTTCGGGCATCTTCCGCTCTTCCTTTTATCAAAAAATTCTCTTGGGGTTGATGGAGTTGATAAACCTTTTCACTAGCATATGCACCGTAAACATGCAATTCCGCCGTTGGCAAATATTTCCTTATTTTCGGCCATATGTGTGTTTTTAGTGTCCGAACGGTATGCCAGTTAGGCTCATGCAGAAAATTCCCAATGAATACAAAATCTTTTCTTTGCTCAAATGGAAGCCAATTATTTCTCGTTGATTCTTCTATCGTCGGTTCTAAGAAAGGAAGATAATATAACAGGTCAGCAGACAAATGAAATGTTTCCAAAAGAAGTTGTATTTCGTACTTTGAAATAATCAAGGAAAGATCGCAGCGCAGGATAGCAGCAATCTCTCGCATGGTAATCTCATTATAGTAGTCTATTGTCGTATGCTGCTTTACCGCTTCCTGTCGTGCCCGTCGTAAAAAATGTAGGTCCTCTGTATCTAATATAGTTAGTGCGGCGGGGCAATGCTGTCTTACGCGCCATCCGTATTGTTCCTCCGTGACAAAACGATCAAAAACAATGATATCTGGTTTTAATGAGATAACAAAAGCGTCAAAACGACTATCATTGAGCTGAATATCTTCCTCCCGAACACGCTCCTGGGAAAGCGGATGGCTATAGGGCGATTTAGCAGCCGCCGAAGCGAAAACCACTTGGTAACCGACACTTTGGAACATCCGAACTAATTGCAGGATACGTATTCCTGCAGCAGATGATTGGGGCTCCGGCCAAACTAGTCCGATGAAAAGTATTGTTTTCATCGGACTAAAATAAGGAATTTACGTTTTGAAAGCTATCTCCGTCTAAATTCAATTTTTGTCGTGATATCGCCTGTTATATTTACCAAAGTAAATTTAGCTACCGTTTGAACCAGATTTTCTGGAATGTCATACTCGACACCAGCAAAAATCATTTTTTTACTGGTAGGCATACTATAAGTATAGGAGCCTGTTTCTCCTGCACCTTTATATACGTATGCATATCCGTTTGATTTGAACTCCATCGTTTCTCCCTCTCCTACCAATACTTCCCGCACCGGGTCTTCATCCGTTTTTGAAGTCGTTTTTACGACATCAAACCACTTGTTTGAACGAATAATATTCAACGCAGTATCACGGCCTATATTATCCACGGTCTCTTTACTACAGGACGATAGTCCTACCAAAATCGTCGCAACAAACAAGAACACCAAGTTCCTATATGTCAATATCCATCCTTTCATTATTGATATAAACTTTAAAAGTACAATAAGAAGTATCCAAGTATGATGCCAAAATAGTCAATTCAAAATCGGTTGAATCAAAACAAAAAAGACAATATGGATGTTAACGTCATAGGTTACTGACGTTTTCAATATTTGTAATATTAATTTAAATCAGGTTACATTATGAAGTATTTTCTTTATTTTATGTTGGTCGCATTTATATGCTTTCGACAGGAAACAACAGCATGTACACGAGTCGTTTATAAAGGGCCGAACGAGACTGTTATCACGGCTCGCAGTATGGATTGGAAAGACGATATTGCGGCCAACATTTGGGTATTTCCCCGCGGTATCGCAAGAAGTGGAGAAGCTGGCCCGCAATCGGTTACGTGGGTCTCCAAATATGGAAGTGTGATTTCGAGTGCTTGGGACATTGCAACAACGGACGGCTTAAATGAAAAAGGGCTTGTTGCGAATGTGTTGTGGCTAGTAGAATCCAGCTACCCTAAATTTGATCCTCAAGGCACGAAAAAAGGTATTGCTATCTCAGCTTGGGCACAATATGTCTTAGATAATTTTGCAACCGTCAGCGAAGCGGTAACAGCATTAAAGGACGAACCTTTTGTTGTCGTCAGTGATTACGTTCCTGGCACGACAAAATTTACAACCCTCCATCTGTCTATTTCAGATGCAACAGGTGATAATGCCATTTTCGAATATATAGATGGAAAACTGATTATCCATCATGACCCTTCCTATACCGTAATGACCAATTCTCCTGTTTTCGATCAACAGCTCGCGTTGAATAATTACTGGCAAGGTATTCCGGGTACGATTATGTTGCCCGGTACAAACCGGGCGGCGGATCGGTTTGTTAGGGCTTCTTATTACATAAATGCCATTCCACAGACGGAAGATACAAGGATAGCGGTTGCTAGTGTATTCAGTGTTATCCGAAATTGCTCTGTACCTTTTGGCATTAGCTCGGAGACGGAACCAAATATCTCATCCACACGTTGGCGATCTGTTGCCGACCAAAAAAATAAGGTCTATTATTTCGAAACGGTCTTAACACCAAATACATTTTGGGTCGATCTAACCAAATTTGATTTGCAGGAAGGCGCTAAAACAATGATGTTAGATTTAAAAGGGCATACTACATTCAACGGTTTATCAAACAGCTCTTTTAACGAAGCTAAACCTTTTAAGTTTATGGGCATTTAATTCCCAATCAATTTTCGTTAGCTTACTTTACAAATAGGGCATCCGCGAGAGATGCCCTATTATATTTTTCCTATTTCCCGAACTGTTTTAATATCCATTCCCTAATCTGGTGTTGTTGCTCCGGATATGTCCAATGCCCCGTCTCCTGTACTAAATACAATTCCTTGGGCGCATCAATCACATTATAGGCTGCATAGTAAGAAGTAGGCGGACAAGTATCGTCATTATATCCCCAAGTATAAAATCCGGGGACTTTCAAGTTCCTCGCAAAATTAACCACGTCATAATAAGCAGATACGTTAATTTTATCTTCTGTAGCCATCTGTGGTGCATTCGTCACATTAAACATGTGCGGCCATCCTCCTGCGCGATGATGTAAATATCCGGTTAGATCGCTCAACGCAGGATAAATAGACACCAAACCTTTTATACGGTCGTCCAAAGAAGCTGTAATAATCGCCAATGCTCCACCTTGACTACCTCCCCATACCAGCAGGTTGTTTGTATCAAACGCAGACAAAGAGTATAAAAAATCTATTGCTCTTACACAACCGAGATATACTTTGTTATAGTAATAGCTATCGCGATTATCGAGGTTAAAAAAGGGATATCCTCTCAGTGCTCCATTACCTAGATCGGCATACAACCCCGCTTCATACGTAACTGGAATCCCGTGTATACCGATTTGTAGTGTAATGATCCCCTTTTCAGCTAGATCTATAATACCGGCATATGGACGAACTCCTGCTCCCGGCACTGATAACACCGCTGGGTACTTGCCCTCTTTCTTCGGTTTAGCCAATATACCATATAGGCGATTTCCTACCATAGCATTTTGAATATTGACTTGAAACACATCTACTGTTTCTGTGCAACGTTCTGGCAGTAAGGTCAACTTTGCATCCATCGGGATTTTTGCCGCTTTTGCCTTTGCCTCATTCCAAAACTCCTGAAAGTCATCGGGTAACTTCTGTGTAGGTTGGATATCCTGTGGAGCGTACCCTGCCGTCGCGATACCACGATAGGTATTACCATCAATCGTCACATTCGCTTCGCAACGTAAAAATCCTGGTGCTGATAATTTTCCTTTAACTACTGCCGTGCCATTTTTCAACTGCAGCTTGCCGTTGTTTACCGGAGTCATCTTTTCTGGTCCTACTGCATACGTTATTTCAACATCGTTGAGCGGTACCTGATGCTTCAATACCTGTATGCTAAACGAGGCCTCTTCGTTAGGTTCATACGTCCAGTCTGGCTTATCTGGCGAAACGAGTACTTGGATGGGGTGGGTTGATCGCGATTGCGAAAAACCTGCTAAAGAAATAAAAAGACAGCAACATAGCGCTGCTAAAAACTTCATAAAGTTGAATCTATTCATAACTGATTGATGTAATTTTTTGATAGGTCAAGATAAGGAATTATACAGAGAAAGTTCACCTCATTAAAAAGAAGTGTTATCGGCAATAATCGCTCGCTTTATCTGCAAATGTTCTTCTCCTCCGATCTGCTCATATTGGTTGTACACCACGAATCTCCCATCTGGCGAAAAGGAAGGTGCCCCGACCACTCGTAGAGCTTTCAAATCGTTTTGTGTAAGCTGGATACTTTCATTCCTATCTATGTGATGAACAAACACATTATTTTCTGCAACAAACGTAATCTTGTTACTTTCTTTACACAGGTTAAAAGGAGAAGATATGGAAAATGGGTTATCTGTCACAAAAAATAGTTCTCCACTGTTTACATCACATCTTACTATCTGGTTATTACCTTGCTCATCCTTTGCCAAGGCATAGATATATTTCCCATCGTGACTTGAACGCAGCCAATGTCTGAAGTCCGATAAGTTTGCGCCGCGGGTTAGACGTCTTTGTCGTATGCCGTGGGGCACTTTTGGGCGCTCACCCTCTTTACCCACCGCATCTTTGTCTACCAAAATTTTTTCTTTGTCTATTTCTACTACGAAGATCTCCGTTATCAGTTGTCCATTTTTGCTTATGGTGTTACCTTGAAAGGCGATGGAAAAACGATTGGTTGTTCCGTCGATCATGGGAGAAAGCCAGCATTCATCAAAAGCTTTATTGATTTCGTCAGAGCCAAAGGTGGGATTTGCCACGACATCAGATACAATGGCTGCATAGTATCGACCATCTGAATTTCCAGATCTTTCATCGACAACGATATCTGTTTCTGATTTTAGCATCACACCGACTACTCTCAGATCGGGCTCTACCAGCTCATCGTTATAGGTAAAACTAAGCATCGTACCGTCCGGACTCCAGCAATGCGAATGTGTTCCGCCCCGAAGACTCCCTGGCACATGGGGTGCCGACACATCTCGGGCATCTGCCGGAAAAGCATATCCTTCGCGATGGATATTTACCAACATTCCCGTACGACGGGATATCGCGTAAGGACGATCTGCATTTGCATCGGGCAGACCATGAATGAATATCACTTGGTCTTCTACCGGACTAAAGGATACTGCTCCCACACCTGGCCCATAAATCGTTTGATTCGTGGTTTGATAGAGTGTCCGCTCTTCGCCAGTCTGTACATGTACCATACCGATGGTAGCCGTTTCTCCGATTTTCGTATCGTCGTTTCTTCCATCAAATACAATCCATTGTCCATCTTCGGAAAAGACACCATTGTGATGTAGCGTGTGACCTTTAGGCGAAGTGGTAATATTTACAACGGTTTCCTCTTCGATTGATTTATTCTTAATATTCATACAGCTTTCTAAACAAGATAGGGAAAAGGATAGCTACAATGAGCTGCCAACTATAAATACCTATCATAACAAGTACTTTTTAGATTTATAAATAATATTAACTAATAATGCGACGTCCTACTCGGTTGAAAGTCCGCTGGAATACCAAGAGAGCATGCGAGTGAAGCAATTATTTTAAATAGCAAATGTCCCATCTTGCCATACAGATGATCGAAAAGTAATTGCTTCTGTTTCAAACGTACATCCGTTTACCGCAATTGTTATAACAAATGCCCCATATTGACATACAAATAGTCGAAAAGTAATTGCTTTTGACGTAAAGGTAATGCCTTTTGACTCAGAAGTACGACACTTTGGTTAGTGAATACTTACCGAAAAACAGACATTTATAAGCCTTTAAACCCCACTTTTTACTTAAAAATCAGATAGGGGGGGCTATTTGCGACATAAATATCCGGACCTGGCCATAAAGTTGGCGCAAACAGCCCCCCTTTTAGGATAAACCCCTTCCTATATTTGAGGTGTTAATCTACTTCACGCTCACCAAATCTATCTCCTTGGCTAAATTCGCAAAATCCTCCCGCAACAAATCCAATTGTTTCTTTGTGTCCTCATTCGGCAGTACACTTCCGTTTCTACAAGACAATCCTATATCCAGCCCCCGTTGTCCCAAGATATATTTTGCGCTAGCCGGATAGGTGTCATGCATGACATCCATATTCGTTGCGAAAAATTCTTGTACTTTGCCTACCTCTGCTTGTCTTTCCGTGTTCGCGTAGTTGTCGCATAGCCATACCACAAGCTCCGGAAAATAGTTCCCTTGAATACAAGATAAGCCTGCAGATCCAGCTTTTAGCGACTCCACAGCATGCACCATATAGGCATCGTATAGTCCAAAAGCAGGGTCCCTTTGGGTATTAGCGATTTTCTGACGCACATTGAAGATATCCAGACAGGTATCCTTATGGTATTTTACACGTCCTGTGCTGACCAATTCCCCTAACAATTCAGGCGATATAATACGCTTATAAGGTACAGGGCATTCGTAAAATCCGACCGGAATGTCTCCAGTTAAGTCAAGTAATTGATGAACATTCTTGCTAAATATCTCTTCGGAGTCCTCCTCCTTCGCCAATAGACCAGATATCAAAATAATCGCAGAAACACCCGTTTCATATATTTTCTTCACATTCTCTGCCTGTTCCACAATGGTTTCGCCAAAAGAACCCGTTGCCACGATAGGAATACGTCCATTGACACGCTGCACAATATAACCCACGGAATCCACCATCTCTGCTACCGATAGTTGGTACATTTCGCTAGACAGACAGTTCGCAAACAGGCCCCCTGCCCCACTCTCCAGATAAAAGTCAACCAACTGACCCAACGCACCATAATCAATAGATAAATCTTCTTTAAACGGCATCAACATCACCGGTACGAATTTTTTGCTGTTATTCATTTTTTCTTTTTAATTTATCATTCATGGGCAACCGCAAAGGATTGTCCCTATTTATTTTTGTTTCCGTTCAATTTTGTCACCAACATACCGACCAAACAGATGGTCAACGTTCCGATAACGATGATCATATTTGCGTGCAGCGGATATTTAAGGTAAGCCAGATCGGCAGGCAGTAAGTAAGACAAGGACATCCAGAGAATGACCAGCACCCCTACAGTTACGCCCATGATAGCGGCCCGGTTTGTTGCTTTTTTGGAGATGATACCTAGTAAGAAAAGTCCTAACATACCTCCGGCAAAAATACCAGACAATGTCCACCATATATCGAGCAAACTCTTCACCCCGATCATCGCAATCCCGCAACACATCCCTAGCACACCGACCAATACCGTTGCCGTATACAACACTTTTAGGCTCTTACGTTCTGTACTCTGCTGGTTGATATACCGTTTGTATATATCCTCGGTAAATACGGTAGCAGAAGCATTCATCCCGGAACTGATCGTGCTCATCGCAGCAGATAGGATGGCGGAAACAATCAGTCCCAACAGGCCTGTCGGAATCATATTGACCATGAAATGGGGCATCACTTTGTCACCATAATCTTCCGTTGTCATTTGTTGTGCTAACGCCACCACTTGTGCATTCGTTTCCGGCATGCCAAGACGCTCCGCCGCAGCCTGCAATTTCAAACCCTCGATCAACTCTGGATGTTGTTGGTAATACACAAAAAGACAGGTTCCGATAATGAAGAACAATAAAGAGACGGGTACATAAATCCATACGCAAAGCCATACCGATTTATTGGCCTCCTGCGGTGAGGTGGCCGTATGGTAACGTTGCACATAATTTTGATCCATCCCAAAATTATTCAGGTTTATAAAAAAACCATACAGAAGTACCACCCAGAAACTGGAAGAAACAAAATCAAGCTCGAAAGTTCCCAAACTGAGTTTATCATTCTTCGTCGCTACGGAAACGATTTCCGACACACCGCCCGGTATTTCACGGACGACCAAAAAGATGATGATGATGGCACCTAAGGTCTTTAGGACCCCCTGTACGACCTCGGTCCATATTACGGCCTCTATTCCCCCCATCACCGTATATATGACGATACAGATACCGGTCACGACCATGATCGTCACCAGGCCGAATCCAGTTAACGCCTGCAAAGTCAAGGAAATTCCGAAAAAAATCGAACCTATCCGAGCCAATTGCGTCAATAAAAAACATACAACGGCGTACGTTCTCGCCCAAGTACCGAATCGCTTTTCCAAATTGGTATAAGCCGATACTTCTCCCGTACTCCTGTAAAAAGGAACAAAATACTTTGTCGCCAACCAGGCAGCGAGCGGCATAGAGAGACTGAATACAAAGGCATTCCAATTGCCTCCGTAAGCCTTGCCTGGAACCCCCAAAAAGGTATTGGAACTCAAAAAAGTAGCATAGATAGAGATACCAATCGCCCATCCGGGGATACGACCGGCAGCTCTGGTAAATTCATCGGCCGATGTATTGCGTCGGGAAAAATAGACGCCGACCAAAACCATTCCAACCAAATAGATCAGAATAATGCCTAAATCAAATAAGGGTAGGTTTTTCATGATACGAATAGATTGGTTTTGGCTAAGACTTGATATTTTCGGTATCGCTGTTCGTAAATCTCCACTTGTTCTGGTATAGGCGAAAAGGTGGATGCAACATCTGCAGCTAGTTGTTGCTGTGCCTCAACGACATGCGGATAGATCCCCGCGGCTACCGCAGCAAAAATAACAGCTCCCAATGCACATGTTTGGTCATTGTCAACCATGTCTATCGGTGTATCCAATACATTCGCCAGTACTTGCATAACGTATGGAGATTTAGTCGCCACTCCTCCCGTTGCCAAAACCCGTTGAATGGGCGCTTTACTCTCCTTGAAACGGCCCAGAATAGCTTTGGAACCGAAAGCCGTAGCTTCAACTAATGCTCTGAAGATATGGCCTGCGGTTGTAGATAAGTTAAACCCATGGGCAGAAGCTAGTACCGTAAAGTCCGCGTCAGGAGTACGTCGGCCGTTATGATAATCTGTAAATAACAGATCGTCTTCGGTTAACCGTAATTGCGCCGCAGCCTGCGAAAGGTAAATCAACAGTTTTTCGTTCAAAAGGTTGTTTTGTTCTCTTGACAGTGTATCCGCTAAAACGGATACCGTTGGTTCCAATAGTAACTTTTTGAACCACTGGTATATATCCCCAAAAGCAGACTGCCCTGCTTCAAAACCTACCGTACCAGGTACGATGGAACCATCCACTTGACCACAGATTCCCTGTATGAATGGAATATCTGCTTGTTTGGGCAAGGTATACATATCGCATGTAGAAGTGCCGATTATCTTGACAAACGTGGCAGGCTTAATTCCGGCACCCACCGCACCATGGTGTGCATCAATTCCTCCCACGGCAATTAAGGTATCCTCGGAAAATCCAAACTTGTTCACAAAATACGGAGAAATGCTCCCGAACACCTCATCAGAGGTAAACGTCTCTCGATACATCTTGTTCACCAGATGATAAAAAGTAGGATCTAAAGAGCACAGAAATTCAGCAGACGGAAGTCCGCCATGCTCTTCTGCCCACATGGCTTTGTGACCCGCAGCACAGCGGTTTCGTTTAACATCCTCCAAGTTGTCCGTCCCCGCTAAATAGGCTGGAATCCAATCAGACTGTTCCATCCAGCTGTACGCACCTTCAAGCACGCGCTTATCATGACGATTGGTGTACAATATTTTTGACCAAAACCATTCGGAAGAATAGATTCCTCCACTGTATGCCGTAAAGTCAACGGGCCATTTCTTTGCCAACGCATTGATTTCCTCCGCTTCCCTCACCGCAGTATGGTCTTTCCATAGGATAAACATCGCGTGTGGATTATCTTGAAATTCTTCCAGTAAGGACAAGGGTTTACCGCTTTTATCTACGGCTACCGGTGTGGAACCTGTGGTATTGGTACCGATGGCGACAATGTGCTTACGATCATCCTCGGTAAGATTTGCCAAAAGCGCTGCAAAAACCTCGTCGATAGCTTCTATATAATCCAAGGGATGTTGACGGTATTGGTCTTTTGCAGGGTCACAATACAAACCTTGCTCCCACCGTTTGTAATAAGAAACAGACTTGGAGAGAATTTCTCCAGTATGTGGGTTTACCAGTATTCCTCTCGCGGAATCAGTCCCAAAGTCCATTCCTATAACCAAATTATTATTCATCGTCTAATCTTTTATTTACGAACTGCACTATCCCTCCTTAACTTTTAATGTCGTATCCGGATATTTTACACTTGTAGAAACTCATCCTTAGCACTACCTCAAATGTAAATCATCCGAAGCGACGAGTTTTTCTTTCTTTTTTGCGGTCAAAAAAGAAAAACTATATACCGCAAAAATTCACTTTAATTCCTAGTGCTTGTAATGCTGCCGCTTTAATTTCTGCCGCTCTTCTCACCTCAAAATCACCATCTACATAAGCCACCTGTATATGGTTAGCTTTGTGCTTGGCCATCATCTGGTCTCTACTTACGCCATCCAGCACACCGTGCATAATCGGCCATTGTGGATCAGTGAGTGCCCACCGTCTTTCTGTTTCCTCTTTCGGTAGCTCCACGGCCCGCCCTGTACCGATATCACACCACAATTCGTCTTGTTCGATATATATTCTGCTCCACACGATGCTGCCCGGACGACTGACGCCACGAAGCGTTCCTCCTCCTTTTTTAAAGAACATAGGTGGTTGACGCATGCTACTTGCGCCGGCATACCCATTAGCAAAGTGGGACGCGGGTACCGCCCCGGAGATCAAGAACACCCAAACAAATTCCTCTTTTCCATCCACAACGAAGTTTTCGCCATAACGCAAGTCATGCAACGTATTATCGCCGTTCAATCCTAACTGTCTCCAAAGGTGATAGGTGATATACCCGTCGATACCCGCACATTCGTCTACTTCATTGAAATGTGGTAAAGCTTCGCCCGGATATAATTCTTTGCCTTTTTCATCATAAACAGGAGGTCGTTCTGTATTGTTTAACAGGCCTTCCACCAAATCACTCGCCGCCACTAAATCTTTTAACCCTTGTTGGTATTGTATACCAATCGTATCACATCCAAATTCATCCGCTAGACGAAGTGCTGCAATATACATTTTGCACTGCTCCAATGTCTGTTCTTTGGTCAGTTCGTTAACAGGGTCTGCCCCCCAATCGAATTTCATTCCTTTTTTCAACAGCCAGTCCAAAACAGCGTGTGCCTCTTCATCCGAGACGGTCAACATCTTCGCGTATAAGGTCGACTGGCTGAGTCTTTCCTTGAAAATACTCAATTGGTGAATCAGTGCATCGGGTACAATAGCATTAAACATCCCCATACAACCTTCGTCAAAGACGCCCATAACCACCTGGTCATGTTGTAATTTTGCGGCGAACCCCTCCGCTAATTCACGGTCTGCTGCCGTCATCGATGTCGTCTCAAAAGCCTGTACATGCGTATAATCATGAATCACCGTGCCTGTGTTCAACCAGTCCTGAAGTTTGTTGATAAAAAAATCGTCCGTGAAATCCTTACTCCAGAGAAAACTATATTGTACATTGGCTTTCGTAAGCGAGCCTGTCAGATTCAACGCACCTACCAATCCAGGATAGGTACCATCCCAATTGGCAACAATCAGGATCGGTCCTTCATGGGCAATCAGTCCCGCTAAAACATGATGGCTATACTGCCATACACTTTCAGCGACAATAAGCGGGGCTTTTTTATCAATTTCTCTAAAGATTTTGATGCCCACATGCTGATAGTCAATAAAACCATGTCCTTTTTCTTCATCGTATGTATGCGCCCGTTTGATCGTCCAGCCTAGCTTTTGCAAAGCGATATGGAGTTTTTCTTCCATTTGCTGTTGCATCGGCCAACATTTGATATTCGCTGAAGGTCTTAAGTCTCCGCTACACACTAAATAAGCTTGATTATTATTTGTTGTCGTCATGTGATTTATATTTGGTATTACAAAGATGCATCGGAAAATCAGCGATTTCATGGCATAACTTTCCCAAAGTATCCAACATTTTATCACATTTTTGCAGGAAAAGTATACTTTAGCTAAATTAGATGACACCATTTATAAATACAGATGAAAGCGAAGTTTCACCAGGTTCCAAAAGCATTCAACAATGCCTTCAGTATAAGGCATGATATATTACCCCATTTCGGCACGATATGGCATTACCATCCCGAAATAGAATTACATTATCTTATCAAAGGAGAAGGTGTGCGATTTATTGGTGACCATATTGACCATTTTGGCGAAGACGATATGGTTTTACTCGGTTCTAATCTTCCACACACTTGGAAATGCAACGAAATAAAACAAGGAGAAAACCATGTGGAAGCACTCGTATTACATTTTCATCCGGAATGCTTAGGCAAAGAGTTTTTGACCGTTTCGGAGACACAGGAAATATTAAAATTATTGCAATTATCGAAAAATGGACTGATCATTCACGGAGACACAAAAGAGCGAATCAAGGAATTAATGGCGGCTATGCAGCATACCAATGGTCTGGAAAAACTGATTTATCTTTTTGCGATATTCCGTGTACTCGCTACCAGTGACGAATACGAAACATTATCCAGGAGCTTTGCCTATAACAAGCTGAACAAGATTGATGAAAGCCGCATGGATAAGGTATTCTCTCATACGTTAACTAATTTTAGGGAAAAGATATCCATAGAAGATGTGGCCATATTATGCAATTTAAGCAGCACATCCTTCTGTCGCTACTTCAAGATGATTACGAACAAGTCCTATTTTGATTTTCTAACCGAGGTTCGCTTGAATCACGCTTGTAGGCTTATTATAGATTCCGATCTGACAATGCAACATATTGCTGTAGAAAGTGGTTTTGAAAATACTTCCAATTTCTATCGGCATTTTAAGAAATTTAAAGGAATCACACCAACGGAGTATAGGAAAAGGTTAGTATAGTTCGGCGCAAAGAAGCTATATGGACGCTGTTAAATCAATCAAAAACTTTTCCAAATCAACATCCTTACCCAACTCAAATTTTTGTTTTAGTCGATATTTAAACATTCTTACACTTTGCGGTTCCACATGCAATGCCTGTGCGATTTGCTTTGTAGTCATTTGCAGATATATATAAGCACAATATTTTAAATCGAGCGATGTCAGTTTTTGGACGGCCTTTTCCGTTAATTGGTTGAAAAAAGTTGGATGGAGCTGCTGTATTTGCATTTTAACATCCTCAAAATCTGCTCGCAACAACATTTCTTCTTTCAGCAATTTCTGAATATCTCCAGGCTCACCACCGTCTTGGATCTTACCTTGAATTTGCTTGAGCATTTCATTTTTATGATCTATGATCAGGGAATTTGCCAATGCCTCCTTCTCCAATTGCTGACGTTTTAAATCGGACAGTTCCTGCTCTGCCTTTAGTCTAGCCTGTTCTTCTCTTTCGATTTTTAATTCCAACGCCGCCTGATGTTCCGCATCTTCCTTTTCTTTAGCGAGTTTCTTCTCCCTTTCAATAGCATACTTTAGTTTGAAGTGATAGGATGCGAACATAAAGATAAGACCGAACAATAGGGTTACCGCAATGCCTCCATAAAGATAATTCTGTTTCTTACGGAATGCCTCTCTTTCACTCAATAGTTTCAACTGCTGATCTTTTTTTTCGGTTTCGTATTGGACTTCTAATTTCTGGGCATTGAAAAGTTGCTGTTCGTCAAAAGACTTCTTTAGCAGATCCTCTGCCCTTTGTTGGTATGTCAATGCTTTTCTTACATCGTTGTTCTTTAATGCGATCTCTTTTAGATCCTTATTTACAGCATATTCCAGTTTGTAATGATTTCTATTATCACTTCTCAACAGGCCCAGACCTTTTAATAGGTACTGCTCAGCCACCTTCAAATCCCCATCCTTCTGCGCAAAACTACTTTTGATGCCGAGTATATTGACCAGCATATCGTCCAGCGCTTCCTTCTTTTCCAATTTATGCTCCGCATAATCTAAATATTCAAATGCCTTTTGTTTTTTTACTTCTTCTTCTTCGGTAGAAAACTCCAGATAATAATTGGCTAGGTTAATGCACGTGATCGCGAAGGTATTTCCACTTACTTTGTCAGGATTCTTTTGGTGAAGCGCAAACGACTTGTTTAAGTAAATAAAGGAACTATCTATGAGATTTCTTTCTGGTGTTTTCCGATAACGTGCTTGATACATACTGGAAATGCCATTGGCAGCATTTGCCTGAAGATTTACATTTTCAGCCTCAAGCGCATATTTCGCACTGGCTCGAATATACTTTTCCATCTTTTCTCCATCATCCCACTTGCTATAGGCACCGTAAAGCAAATAATTAAGACCGCATTTCGTGACCGGATCACCCGAGCTGCTTTCCACATATTTCAATCCTGTTAGTGCGTTTTTTATGACGGAATCAGGTAAATTCAACCTATTGTTAAAAAATGCTTTGGCTCTATAGGCAATAGCTTTGGATGTACCTTTTTTCGATTTACCCGCATTTTCAAGACTTAGATCCAAAAACTTCTTACCGATTAGAAGGCTGTCCTGAGAAATGTAATAGCTACTTGTATACGCATACAAATAAGCAAGATCATCCGCTGATTGTGTTGACTGTATAGCGTCTTCTAAAATTACCGGTATTTCCTGTGGTCTATTTTGTAGTTGCAGCTGTTCTACCTTATCCAGGACCTCCTGCGTGGATGTAAGAATATGCTGTCCCCGGACAATCGAATGACATACTACGGAAATAGCAACCAACAAACAAATCTTTAAATCCATTACTTATCTAGCTATAATATCTACATAATTGAGATAAACAAAAATACATTAATAATTAACGTAAGATTAATAAAAAATAACGTATTGGAAATGATCACCAACAGAAATAAAAAAACAACATATTGAAAAACAGAAACATACAAAAAATGTAGATGCTTTGTATATACGCAAAATATACCCGTAGACGCTTTGTTAAGCGTTATAGGCATAGGTTTTGATATTTTATAATGAACTTCACTTCACATTTCTAAAGGTTATTATTATGAGTTCCAAAACACAATCCATTCTGAGTTATCTAGGCATTTTATGGTTAGTTGCTTACTTCGGCGGAAAGCAAAAAAGAGATAGTCTAAGTACTTATCATCTCCGGCAAGGATTAGGTCTTTTAGTCGTCGCTATTCTTGTAAATTTAATGTTAAACATCATCATTATGCTTGTACCCACATTAAGCACTCCTCTTAGTTTGATAAGCGTCGTGTTCTTAATTTTGATGATATTCGGTATCATTAATGCGGCAAACGAAGTCCGAAAGCCTTTACCCCTAATCGGCAAATTATTTGAAAACCAGTTTCCGTTTTTAGATAGCTCCAAGGATTAGTCAATGTTGCGACAACGGAGACCAATGCATCTAATACAGAACTACAAGCATTGCTACAACAATACGCCCCTTTTAATAAAATAAATTATGTTTATAGCCATTGATAAAATCGAACAAAGCGCTCATCATACAGATAAACTGCAAAATCCTAAGGCTCTGGGAAACGCTATGGTATTGAGCATTTATCGTAATAAAATACGCACAGCACTTTACATCGTAAATACAAAAAAAACCTATGGTGAATATTGGGATAAAGTAGAAAACAAAAAGATTCCAAAACGCTTATGGACACCGGAAATGAAAGCGCTCTATAAGGAGAAAGCGTTAGAAGCTCCCATGCCTCCCTATATCTTCAAGATCACCATTATCGGATGGATATTTGTCCTCCTCATGACCGGTGTATTCGGCATGATTGTTTATAATGAACTGAAATCTCCTTTACCAAAATCAGAAGAATACCTGGCAATGGAAAAAGCGCCCGTAGAAGGCGACATCTATTTTGGCCGTTACGAGATCTATAAAGAAAAAGGAAATCCTCTAGGGATGGAAGGGCGTTTTGGCTGGTTTAAAGTCCTCCAAGTCGAAGGAGACATTTATCACATCGCAAAATCGACCGAAATGAACAAAGGACATAAGCCAAAAGAACAGCTTAACAGTACAAATTTTGAAACGGAAAGCATGCCACCGGTGAAACTAACAGAGCAAACAGGTTATAACATACGTTTTTTATCAGACGATGGATTGACAGAGATATATATCACGGATAAGAAATAAAAGATGGTAATTATTTTATAAATCACCATGACAGCAAAGAAAATTATGGGTATCATCACGTTGGTCATTGTCGGCTGCATCGGACTATTTGCCTTTTTCCTGTATGCTACGATAAAAACCAAATCTACCAACCTGGATAAATATGATCCTTTTAAGGAATGGGTAGGAAACACCGTCACGCTCGATAAGGAAACTGTCGTATTCGAAGAAAAAATAAAGATGAATCCGAATAGTAAATATCCATACGTCTTACTGGACAGTCTGCATCCTCGATGGGAATATATCCGTGAACAAAAAGAAATTGGTGACGTCAACGAGATTAAAATATTTCCAGCGGGAACAAATCTGACCCTGGAAAAGGCTATCCAATATACCAACGGTGTTTCAGGGTCTTCCTATCCTACCATATTTGGTACGATAACTGATGGCGACAACGCATATAAGGTGGGCTATCAATGGGGAGAACAAGACATTGCAAAAAGCCATTACAAGATTGAAAAATGCTGGCACTTCCACCAAGCACCTTGGCAGGATAAGCCGGATACGGCTCACTATGCGTTGCCCATAGCAGCATGGTGGTAGATTTAGCCCACAGTTTAAAAGCTATGGGCTAAATTTTATTTACTAGCCTCGTCCAATATTGCCAAATCCTCGGCATCCAATTTCAGCTCAGGCGCAGCAAACAGGGTCTGCAGTTGGCTCTCACTAGTTGCACTTACGATGGGTGCTGTAATCAGCGGATTTGCCAATAGCCAAGCTAGTGCTACGGTAGCTTGTTTTACACGATGTTTCTCCCCAACGGTATCCAATGCTTTCAAAACAGCTTTCCCTCTATCATCGAAATATTTTTTAACGCTACCACCTCGGGTTGTTTTATTGAAGTCCTCTTCCATTCTGTATTTTCCTGTTAGAAATCCTGCTGCCAACGACCAATATGGAAAAACACTCAGATTATATTGTTCCACCAAAGTTGCATAATCGGCTTCAAAGGTTGTACGCTCTACCAGATTATAATGCGGTTGCAAAGCGACATATTTCGGTAAACCATTTTTCTCCGCAATCTCAAAACTCTCGGTAAGTCGACCTGGAGAAAGGTTGGATGCCGCAATGTAGCGGACTTTGCCGGCTTTAATTAATGTATCATAAGCAGACAGCGTTTCCTCTATCGGTGTCACCTTGTCATCAAAATGGGTATAGTATAAATCGATACTGTCCACTCCTAGTCGACGCAACGACTCATCCGCCGACTTTAAGATGTGTTTTTTGCTGATGTCAAACCCGTGTTCCTTTGTTTCCGAGCCCACTTTCGTAGCAATCACAACCTGGTTTCGATTGCCACGACTTTTCAGCCATTTACCAATAATTTCCTCAGATTGCCCTCCGGTTCCATTTACCCACCAGGCATACGTATCAGCAGTATCGATAAAGTTAAAACCGGCAGCAATAAATTTATCCAATATATCAAAAGATGCTTGTTCATCTAATGTCCAACCTAAGACATTGCCCCCAAAATTGATAGGGGCTATTTCTAAATCAGTGTTTTTAATTGTTACTTTGTCCATATTATATTATATTATTTATTATTCATATGCAAAGACAAATCTGCCAATTGACAGATAACGATACATTGAATTATGTACAGTTTTTAAATTTAATGATTATTAAAAGAGACCATGTTATCTGTTTGTAATAAATAGCGTAAATTCGAATTGTAAAAAATGGAATATTCTTTTAGACAGGCACAACAAGTAGATGCGTCCCAAATCTGGGAAATCTTAGCACGCGCCATACAACGGAGAAAAGAAGATGGAAGTAATCAATGGCAAGATGGTTATCCGAATCCGTCCGCGATCAAAGCAGATATAGAAAAGAGAAACGGCTACGTATTAATAGATGGCGATACCATCGTGGGTTATTGTGCGATATTGATAAATGACGAGCCGGAGTACGCCAAATTGATCGGAAAATGGTTAACGGAAGGTGATTTCGTTGTTTACCATCGAGTGGCTATTTCCGAAAATTATTTAGGCAAGGGATTGGCGCAAAAAATGCTGCTGCATATCGAAGATTTCGCCCGACAACATAATATATACAGTGTTAAAGCCGACACGAACTTTGACAATCTGGGCATGCTCAATATATTCGAAAAGCTGGGCTATACTTATTGCGGAGAAGTCTTTTTTCGAGGAGCCCCTAGAAAAGCTTTTGAAAAGGTTTTAGCACATTAATCCATTCTATAGCGTTATTCTTCCTTTCAGACAATCAATAAACGCATCCACCATATTTTCGTTTGTAGCCCACGATGTAATAATGCGAACAACAGACCGTTGTTCATCAACAGCTTTCCATTCGTAAAAATCATATTGTTGCATGAGTTCGTCAATAACCGCTTTGGGAAGAATAGGGAAAATCTGATTGGTATGAGGTGGTGTAAGGAAAGAATAACCTTGTGCTTCTATTGCGCAGGCTATTTTCATCGCCATTTCATTGGCGTGCTTTGCCAACGAGAAGTATAAATCATCTCTAAACAGTTCCAGAAATTGGATACCTAACAGACGTCCTTTGGCTAATAGTGCTCCTTTCTGTTTCAACAGATAATCGAAATCTATGGCAAGATCGGCTCTATTGAAGATAATAGCCTCTCCTAATAAAGCGCCATTCTTCGTCCCTCCGATATAAAACACATCTGTATTGCAAGAAATATCGGATAAGGTAAGATCATTGTTCTTTGCTGTCAATGCGTGCCCTAATCTCGCACCATCCAAAAACAGATATAAGTCTTTGGATTTGCAGTAAATTGATAAGCTATCTATTTCCGATTTGGTATAAATTGTTCCTATTTCAGTCGGATTGGATATGTACACTAATTTGGGTTTCACCACATGGGGTTTAAGGGAATATGCTTGTAATGTGTTTTCAATATCAACAGGTTTCAGTTTGCCGTCTTCCGTTTCAACGGTGATTATCCGATGCCCGGTAGCCTCGATTGCTCCCGCCTCATTGGCGTAGATATGTCCTGTCTCGGCACTAATAACCGCTTCGTGCGGCCGTAACATAAATGATATGACGATTAGATTTGTTTGTGTGCCCCCCGAAACAAAATAAATGGCAGCATCGGGGTTTTGTATCTTCTGGCGAAGTATTTCCTTTGCCTCTACAGAATATCCGTCTTCGCCATAGCCCATTTGCTGTACCAAATTGGTTTCTATAAGCTTATGGAGAATATTGGGATGGGCACCCTCTGCGTAATCATTTTTGAAACTATACATATCCATTACTTTTTTGTCAAAGCAAAAGTAAACAGTATCGAAGAAATTCGGAAACTTCTCCCATAGCTACCCTATACTTGCAGATCTCATCCAAGCCTATTATATTTACTTAACAAATAACAATCCATAATCCTATTATCAGATGATCAACCAGTCTTCTATTAAAGTTATTTTTTTGTTCTTCTTAAGTTGGGTCGTTTCCCTCCAACTCGTTGCTCAACCAAAATTCCCGCAAGAGATGGATTACGATAGCTTGCTTTGCCTTGCGAAACAGCAACAAAAGCCAATGTTCCTTATAATTCACCAACGTAATGAACAATTCTCTCCTTTTAACACCGCTATATCACAAAAAACCAAGGATATTCTCCGCGAACAATTTACCTCAGGTATGGTCAGACTTACGTCGGATAGTATTGACCACCCACTTCATAAGACCTATCGCCTCACAACTCCTATATATCTGTTTACAGATCAAAATGGCTATCCTTTACTACGGCACAACAAGCAAATCAGCGAGGAAGAAACATTAGTAAAATTGATTGATTCCGCGAAGACTATAGCCGAGGGAGAAACCATGGGGAAATTGATACAGCAATACCAAAAAGGTATTCGTAATAGACTTTTGTTAACGAACCTACTCCAACAATACCAAGTGTTCGATAAATACACGGACCAACACGTATTAAATGACTACGTTTCTCAACTGACCGTACAGGAACTGAATAACTTCGAAACAGTGGTCTTTCTATTGAGCTGTGCTCCGGTATACAATAGCAAGACCTATCAATTGGCCTATACAAATCGCAAAATGGTGGATAGTCTATACGCAACATTGCCCTTACCAAAACGGCAGGAGATCAACAATCGGATTATTCAGCGAACTTTCCGGGACGCATTAGACAAGAAAGATTATACACTTTCCCAAAATCTCGGCTACTTTGTGGGGCGAACGTGGCAATCACATTACCTGCGTGCACAAATGGGACAAAGTTACTATCCAATGGAACATAGACGACTCTCCCGGGATACTTCTGCTTATATCCAAATGGCAAGGAATTATTATAATACCTTTTATTATCGTATCGCCCCAGATTCGCTTGCCAAATTGGATTTCGCAAACAATCAACAGATTGCTATTCCTAGACGGGGACAGCCATGGCATCTGGACAGTGCCGAAAATAGCCTTTTCCTGCAGTGGATGGAGGGAAACCGCAAACGGTATAAAGAAAGGCAGGCTCAAAGCCTAAATTATGGAGCAAACCAGCTGTTGAATTTTATAGATTTTAAAAAAAATGACAATCCAGATGTTCTTTTCGATACTATCCGTTGGTTACAGAAATCGATTAGCCTGAGACCCAATCGCGGACAATCTCATCATATCCTCGCCAAAGCATTATACCATGTTGGCTTTTACGCCGAAGCAGAAGCCGAACAGCAACGAGCTATCGAGCTGTATAAGCCACAAAAGCACTATTATAAACAAATGCGGGATGTGTTAAAACAGATGCAAGATCGCTCACTGTGAAGCAGGTTTTGGGCTTGGTCGGAAAGATAGATTCAACCGAACTGGAAGTGTGTACTTCACACGAACAGGCACACCTCGTTGGTAACCTGGTGACCAACGTTCGGATTTCTTGAGTGCATTGATCGCTGCTGCTGCTGTTCCATATCCGAGGTCATGCACTACTTCAAAGTCGGTCGCCATACCTGTTTTATCGACTACAAAACTAATCAGCAGCTGTCCGTCTACTTTTGCCTGTACTGCCTCTTTCGGATATTTGTAATTTTGCCCTATAAATTGCAGGAGGTTTCGTCTGCCTTGGGGGTATTCCGGATTAACGTCCCGCTGTTCATAAGGATATTGTTTCCCGAGACTATCCGTGGTAATACCACGGATCACTTCTCCATTTTCATACCATTCTTCGAATCGGTATTTTGCTTTTTGAAAAGATCCTTCCCAACGCCCGTCTCGAAGTCCATCAACGTAATGGCCCTGTTCTATATCGACATTATTAGTCATGATTTCGGCATAGCCATTTCCATCCTGTATTTGAATTCGTCCGGTTGAGTCGGCATAATAAACCAACCGCTTGTTCAAATCCACTTGCAGAGAATCCTCCTTTCTTTCCGCCTGTTTCAAATAAGCCTCACGCTCCTTCAACACGCCGTTTCTATAGTATCGTTCCGCCGTATCAATCCGTCGGTTATCCGCATAACGGACAACCGTTTCCAAGGCCCCATCATCATAATAGGTCTCTACCAGCCCCTCGAAGCG
The DNA here is from genome assembly GCF_004208525.1 of Sphingobacterium corticibacterium. Taxonomy (GTDB): domain Bacteria; phylum Bacteroidota; class Bacteroidia; order Sphingobacteriales; family Sphingobacteriaceae; genus Sphingobacterium; species Sphingobacterium corticibacterium. Next base: position 1,393,367 of record NZ_SGIT01000002.1, read on the forward strand.
CAACCGCTTCGGATCGGCAGTTTTACTCCATCCATGACGTTTTAGATTTCCATTTGTATAGTAGTCATTCAGCTCATGCATTCCCGCTTCATTCGGTACAATACGCAGTATACTCGTATAAGCCGCAGAATCTTTGTAAGCCGTATATCCTCCGTTTTTTTTAACATAGGTTACAATCGTTTCCTGCCCTTTTAATAACGAGCTAAAAAACAGCAACCACAAGCCTATTGCACACCTACTTAAATTGACATATAAATACTTCATCATATTACTGACCTTAGGATATTGCTATTCACAAACTTAAATAAAGTTGAAGTGATGTACAAGTGATGCTCGTTAAAGAGCTTAGCGCGTGGAAAGGAAATCTGCATACCAATGTCCGGAAGTTTTTATAATACGCTGCTGCGTTGGAAAATCGACATACACTAATCCAAACCTAGGGTGATATCCTTCTGCCCATTCAAAGTTATCGAGAAAGGTCCATACGAAATAGCCTTTTATCTTTACCCCTTCCTGCTTTGCACGCCATACCTGTGCTATAGTTTGCTGTAAATAAGCGGTTCTTTTGGGATCATCTACACGACCATCTTGCACCTCGTCCTGAAAGGCTGCTCCATTTTCGGTAATAATGATGGGCGGGATATTTTCGTAAGCATTGAATTTCTTCAAAATATGATAGATCGACTCGGGATAAACCTCCCAATTCATTGCCGTCATTTCTACCTTACGTTTTTTTGCATGCACGATCTTTGCCTTTAACAAGGGAACAAATGGCGAATACTGGATCACCTCACGCGTATAATTCTGCACGCCAATAAAATCCATATCGAACTTCAAATCCCGCTCATCACCCGGCTGCATGTATTTCTCTATTCTATGGAGGATCTTAAGGTCACGCGTTGGATATCCTTTGCCCAGTAACGGCTCAATAAACAGGCGATTGAGCAAGGCATCTACTTTTTTTGTCGCAAGTATATCCTTCTCTCGCATACGAAAGGGCTCGACATGCGAACAAGAAAACGTCGTACCTACATAGCTGTCGCGTTGTATGGACTTAATAACTTTTCCTCCGTATGCCTGCGCCAGTGCTGCATGGTGTGTAGCTGCCAGAAAATTATCCAAGCCCTTTCTACCCGGAGCATGCACACCAAAGAAGTAACCCGCACCGGTAAATACAAGTGGCTCATTTAGTACCATCCAGTTTTTCACACGATCACCAAAATTCTGAACACAAATAGACACGTAGTGACCAAACCAATCCCTGATATCACGGTTTACCCAACCACCTTTTAACTCCAGCTCGTGGGGAAGATCCCAATGATAGAGAGTCACCCAAGGTGTTATGCCAAGCTCCAAGGAGAAATCAATAAGCCGGTTATAGAAATCAATTCCTTTTTGGCTTATCTCCCCAATACCTTTTGGAAGAATACGGCTCCATGAAATCGAAAATCGGTAATGCCGGATATTAAGCTTATACATCAAGTAGAGGTCATCTATATAACGATTGTAAAAATCACAGGCTATGTCTCCATGATGACGTTGAAATATTTTGTTCTTTTTGGTGACAAAAACGTCCCAGATCGACGGCCCTTTGCCATCTTGATTATGTGCACCTTCAATCTGATATGCCGCAGTCGAAACACCCCAGCTAAAATCTTCGCCAAAAGTATCTTTATTCAACAACATCCAACCTTTCTCTTTTTATACGCATCACGATTTAAGAGACCGCATGGGTGAATAAAAAGAAGAGAACTGGGCTAGAAACAATCGCGTGAACATTTTCTGGAAAAAATAAACAATCGCTTTCATAACAGAACTAAATTTATATCCTCATGTAAATTAAGGAATTACATGTGAATAAACAATTACTATTATGTTAATTTTTTGTCTTTATTTCAGCCAGCGCTTGTCTAATTGTATTCAACCAACCTATAAAGAAATTATTCCTTTTGATGTTGTCTGGCAAATCTGCTTAGTTGTAATGCGTTTATTATGGCAGCTGTAGATGCGGTATTGTTGAAATAAATATAAACTTCTTTGAATCTCATATTATTTAACTTCTGATAGAGTGTTTCGATCTCTTCTTTGGTATATGCTGAATAAAATAGTTTCGGATTGCCGTGCATACGTAAATAGCCAATTGAAGTACTTTGTTCGATGGAAGTAGGTAATTGAGGATAATTCACATTACAAAAAGTGATATGATTTTCACGCAGCTTCGTTATCACATCATCCCTCCACCAGCTTTCATGCCTGAATTCAACCACATTTTTAAAGTTTGGGTTCATCACGCGTACAATTGACCTCAATCTATCTTTATTAAAGCTAAAGCTCGGCGGCAGCTGCCAGAGAATACAGGATAATTTATTTTTAAACCCTTCTTTGCATATTAAATAAAAATCTTCTATTTCTTCATCACACTGTTCTAGTCTTTTAATATGTGTGATTGTTTTAGGAACTTTAACGCTGAATTTAAAGTCGTCCGCAACTTTATCATGCCATAATAACAGGTTTTCTACAGTCGGGAATCTGTAAAACGTCCCATTAAATTCATAGGTATTAAAGTGTTTGGAATAGTAATCAAACCACTTTTTTTTAGGTAGATCTTCTGGATAAAATACTGTTTTCCAAGATGCCGTAGCATAACTTGAACACCCGATATATAATTCATCTTTTTCCATATATAAATTATCCATAATTGATGCAACAGACGTGACAGGAACTTTTGTTTAGCCAATCTATTACCCATTGATCCATGTCATTTTCTCCATGAACCTATAAGCTCTATAAAATGTTTTGTTAAATGGATTAGATCCACAAAAGATAATAAAAAATAAATCCCGGCATGTGACCATATCGGGATTTCAATTTTAGAATCTTTCTTATGCTTATATTATCTGCTGGTTGGTCGTGGAGCCCATCTGTCATAAGGTGACAGGTCAAAACTATTAACCTCCTCCATGGTCAAACCTAGTGCTGACGCTACACCTTCACCATACTCTGGATCTGCCTTATAACAGTTGCGAATATGACGAATTTGTATGAACTTATCCGCAGCCCCTACCTGTGCTGCGGTATTTTTGAATAACATATCGGCTTTTCCATCTGCTTTGATGATACGGAAGAGATCTCCCGGCTGTGTATAGTAGTCTTCATCGTCATCCCTAAAATTATGTGCATAAGCTGTCCCTTCTAGCTCAAGAGGTGGTTCCTTACTTTCAGGCTGTTCCTGCCATTCCCCATAGCTATTTGGATTATAATGTATCGCGTCCCCATAATTGCCATCTACACGCATAGCGCCATCACGGTGATACGCATGATATGGGCAACGCGGTTTGTTGACCGGAATCTGGTAGTGGTTTACGCCTAACCTATAACGCTGTGCATCACCATAGGAGAATAATCTTCCCTGAAGCATCTTATCCGGAGAAAAGCCAATGCCCGGAACAATATTTGTCGGGTTGAATGCCGCTTGTTCCACATCCTGAAAGTAGTTATCGGGATTGCGATTCAATTCAAACTCACCGACAGGAATTAATGGAAAATCCTTCTTCGACCAGACCTTTGTGAGATCGAAAGGGTGAAAGCGATATGTTTTGGCCTGTTCTTCGGTCATGATCTGTATAAACATTTTCCACTTCGGAAAATCTTTTCTTTCTATCGCATCAAAAAGATCTCGTTGAGACGATTCCCTGTCATAGCCTACAATGCTCGCAGCTTCCTCATCTGAGAGATTATCTATTCCTTGCTGGGTTCTAAAATGGAATTTCACCCAATGCCGCACATTATCCTTATTGATAAAACTATAGGTATGGCTACCAAATCCGTGCATATGTCTGTATCCTTTAGGAATACCGCGATCGCTCATCACAATAGTAACTTGGTGGAGTGACTCGGGAAGCAATGTCCAAAAATCCCAGTTATTATTAGGGCTCCTTAAGTTAGTTTTTGGATCGCGTTTGACGGCATGGTTCAGATCCGGAAATTTCATCGGATCACGGAAGAAAAAAACAGGTGTATTATTTCCTACCAAGTCCCAAATACCTTCTTCCGTGTAAAATTTAAGGGCAAATCCCCGAATGTCTCTCTCTGCATCGGCTGCTCCTCTTTCACCAGCAACTGTTGAAAACCGAGCAAACATCTCTGTCTGCTTGCCAATGTCACTGAAGATATCCGCCTTGCTATATTGGGTGATATCATGCGTGACGGTAAAAGTTCCAAAAGCGCCAGAACCTTTGGCATGCATCCGTCTCTCAGGGATGACCTCTCGATCGAAATTTGCCATTTTCTCCAGAAACCAAAAATCCTGCATTAATAATGGACCTCTAGGACCAGCTGTTTGTGCATTCTGATTATCAGGAACGGGCGCACCGGTCTGTCTTGTCAGTTTTGATTTTTTCTCTTGCATAGTGTTGTCATTTTACTTTTATCGAAATAGGTATTAGTCACAATAATTACACTAAACGGTTATTTATAATTGTTAATGCTTCTGATATATAAGTCTCCGAAACCTTTTAGATCTACATATCCATAGTACTAATATACGAAAAAAAGTATTCTTTAAGCAGTATGCTGATAAATTCACAAAGTTAACCAATCTTCACGGAAGTCATCGTTAATGAGCCTCCGACGGCCTTATCATTAAATAAGACCGCTTGTTCATCTTTGTCTTTCACGGATAAGGCGTAGAGTAAAGGCATGTAATGTTCCGGTGTGGGTACGGCTAGATGAAAGGGTTTACCTTGTTTTTCGTATTGAATCAGAGGCTGGTGGTCATCGTTCAATATAAATTGTTTCATCTTTTCATTAGCTTCTAATGCCCAATCAAATCCAAAGGTTTCATTCAGTTGCCTCCACGCTACCATACGAAGATTGTGCACCATATTTCCGCTACCAATAATCAGTACGCCTTTTTCACGAAGTGATTTCAATTCACGAGCCAGCTCATAGTGGTATTGTGGGCCTTGATAATAATCCAAACTCAACTGAATGACAGGAATATCAGCTTGCGGATACATATGCCTGATAACCGACCATGCCCCGTGGTCAAGCCCCCATTTGTCGTCCAGTTCTACATGCGTTTTCTGAATCAGCGACTGCGCTTCTCTTGCCACATCTGGGCTTCCCGGGGCAGGGTATTGCACTTCAAAAAGTTCTTTCGGGAATCCCCCAAAATCGTGTATAGTAGGCGGGTTTTGCATACCAGTCACAAAGGTTCCCCGTGTTTCCCAGTGTGCTGAAACACAAAGAATAGCATTTGGCTTGGGAATCTCTGCAGCAATTTTCCTAAAGCCTTCCACAAATTCATTTTCTTCAATAGCGTTCATCGGACTGCCATGGCCTAGAAACAGCACAGGCATTTTTACCGTGCTGTTCAAGGCTGCTGTCATCTTATTCAATTCTTTCAATTTCATTGCTGTTCCCATGTCATTTATATATAACTATTTATATATCAAAAATTATCATATACAAAAATACTGTGGATTATGTAGAGAGAGATAACAACATTCAGAAAAGGGGTTGTAGTTTTAGGAAACGAGTGTTTTCATTTCCTTTCGGAAGGCTGAGGGGGTCTGTCCGGTTTTCTTTTTAAATACGTTTGTAAAATAGGCTTTTTCGTTGTAACCCAATTCGAAACCGATCTCCGAAATCGATTTGTTAGTCGTGGAGAGCAAGTTTTTGGCTTCGATCAATTTTCTTGTTTCGATGATTTCCGAAACACTTTGTTGTAGGATTTGATGACAGATATTATTAAGATTTCGAGCAGACATAAATAATTTTTCAGCATAATACGCTACACCGACATTTCTTCGAAAGTTCTCCTCCAAAATTCTCAGAAAGTTTTTAAACGTAATGCTTTGCGATTTGAGCTGTTCTTCATCATCAGGTTTTAATTTTCTTCGTTCGGATTCTATCATCGTAAAAACCGTTCCCAAAAGCTGTCGGATAATCGCATAATCGGGCGAATATTGTCGCATTTCGTCATCCATCATTGTACAAAGTGTACTGATACGTCCAAAACAAGCACCTCTCGGTAGTTCGACACTGGCGTTGTCATGATAAAGTGAATAAAGCTGAAAGGTTGTTTCCGGGATAAATTCACTTTTAAAACGGATGGCCCACATTTGACATTTCCCGTCTTCCAAAACGGGTTTTACGCGATGCACTTTTCCTCTTGTTACAAAACTCACAAAAGGAGACTGGAGCACAGTAGATCTGAAATCAATAAAATGTTCCAATGATCCTTCCGTACCGATAATGAGCTCTTCAAAATCATGGTGGTGCAGTTCGTTTTCCGAGGCAATGATCTTTTTTGCTTCAAGTGCATCCACTTGAAATATTTTGAAAGTTTCCGTCATCGCTTTATTTTCTGTCAGAGTTCAATCGTCCGTTCAACGTTTATTTGCTCCAAAAAAATTTCATCATGTGACACCACGATGATTGTTCCTCGATATTCATTTATTGCTGTCGTCAAAATTTTAACATTCTGCATATCTAGATTATTTGTCGGCTCATCAAATATAATAATGTCTGGCGACTTCCTGTCAATGGTTAGACAGCAAAGCATTAAGCGCATTCTTTCGCCACCACTCAATGCGTTACAAGATTTGCTCCAATCTTCTTTGGTAAACAGAAAACGATTAAGCCGTATTTTAATTTCATGCTCTTCCCATGCGGAATTATTGAATTGCTGAGCCTGTTCATAAACTTTCCGTGTATTATCTAACAAAGAATAATCCTGATCAATGTAAACAGATTTATTTTCTGCTCTATAAACCGAGCCTGTTTTTGGTTCTAAGTTCCCTGAAATCAACTTGATTAAAGTTGTTTTTCCAGAACCGTTTTGCCCTTTTAATGCTATCCGTTCACCACTTGTAATTTGAAAACTCAAGCTTTCTTTCCAAAGCAAATTACTGTTATAGGCAAAATTGATACTTGTCGCTGTAAACAGAATTTTACCATTATGCAGTCGGGGATTATCAATACCAAATTTCATCTTATCCATGTCGGGCAACGTAGCACGCAAGCCTTGCAATTCTTGTGTAATATTACCAATCTTTTCTGCATGTATGCTCTTGAGTTTTGATGTACTATTTTCTGCATTGTTTCGTAATGTATTCATCATGATTCGGGCGACACCTGATTTTTCTTGTTTGCCCTTCCCTCGACTATCCAATTTTTGCTGCCGTTCCAATGTTTCCCGTTCTTTTCCTTCGGCTTTTCGCAATGCTTTTTCTTTGTTTTGAATGTCTTGATTCAATGCATTGTTTTCGATTTGTTTCTGTTCCTCATAAAAGTCATAATTGCCCCCATAAATCTTAATCCCATGCTTGCTTAATTCGCCAACGGTATCCAATAGATTTAATAATTTCCTATCGTGACTCACTACAATTAGCGTACTTTTGGTGGACTGAATAAAATCGTATAAAAGTTGTCGACTTGAGATGTCCAGATGATTGCTCGGTTCATCCAATAGAACCAATTCAGGCTGATGAATGAAAATACCAGCAAGAAAAACTTTTGCTTTTTGTCCTCCACTAAGCGTTTCCATTTTTTGCGATAAGTCTAATTCCGTTAGTTGCCAATAGTTCAGGGTTTCGCTGCAACGATCTTCTATTGTCCAATCGTCATTCAGTAAATTGAAATTTTCTTCCTTCATGCTGCCGGCTAAAATTTCCTTTAAGGCGTTCAATTTATCTTCAATTCGCAATGCTTGCGCTATCGTTAAATGATTGTATTGTCCGAAAATTTGCGGAATATAATACGGATCGGATTCTACGTTTACTTGTCCATTTGATGGGATCAATTCTTTTGCAATAATTTTCAGTAAGGTGGATTTTCCTACCCCGTTGTTACCGACTAAGGAAATTTTATCGTGATTTTTTACTGTAAAGCTAATGTTGCTAAACAGTATATCTTTATTGGGATGTGTATACGAAATGCTTTGTAAGCTCAACATAAATTCTTTCATTAAAAATTAAACAATACGACAAAGCGTTTAGCCGTAGTCGTTCTTGATTTATCTGAAAGAATATTTTACATTTTGCCTTACTTAGATCTTTGTATCTGCAAAGATATGAATGTTTTAGATATAAAAAAAGTTGGTTTAAAGTAGTATCCTTTTAAACCAACTTTCTTTGTTTCCTGTAGCCCGTAGGGGAATCGAACCCCTGTTTCAAGAATGAAAATCTTGCGTCCTAACCCCTAGACGAACGGGCCATTATTTTTTGGTGACGCAAATATAAGATCAATATTCAAATCACCAAAACATTTTTGCGCCCTATTTTATAATACATTGAATCTGAAAAGGTTATTTTTTCCAAAAAATAAATCTAAAATAGAATATCTATAATATTTTTATCATTGCTATAATAACCCAAAAACCATTGACCGTTAAATCAAGTCAAACCCAATATCTTTTCTGAAATACATACGTTCAAAAAAGATCCTTCCGGCATCAGCCGTAGCTTGCTGGAGCGCATCAAACAGATTATCTTGAAGTGTTGTTACAGCAAGCACACGACCTCCGGCAGTGACTACTTTCCCATCAACCTCTTTCGTTCCCGCGTGAAACACAATAGAATCTTCTACATTTTCGATATTATTAATTTCTATTCCCGATTCGTAGTCGCCCGGATAGCCTCCGGAAACCAACACCACTGTTACAGCTGTTTTGGAACTAACAGTATAATTCCGAGAACCTAAATCACCTGTTGCTACCCCTTCCAATAAATCAACTAAATCAGATTCAATCCTCGGCAATACAGATTCCGTTTCGGGATCACCCATCCTGACATTGTATTCGATAACATAAGGCTCTCCATCTAGATTCATCAAACCAATAAAAATGAACCCTTTATATGGAATATCGTCTTTCTTTAACCCCTCAATTGTCGGCTTAATAATGCGCTCTTCTACTTTAGACAGAAAAGTCTCGTCCGCAAAAGGAACAGGAGATATAGATCCCATACCACCCGTATTCAGCCCCGTATCCCCCTCTCCGATCCGCTTATAATCCTTAGCAGAAGGTAGTACTTTATAAGATTCACCATCTGTCAGTACGAAAACGGAAAGCTCTATTCCTTTTAAAAACTCCTCGATAACCACTACCGAGCTTGCATCACCAAATTTTGCATCAGCAATCATCGCCTTTAATTCCGCTTTAGCGTCTTCCAGCGTCTCACAAATCAAAACGCCTTTTCCAGCAGCTAGACCATCAGCTTTCAGAACGATCGGCAATTTCTGCGTCTCTAGATAAGCTAATCCAGCTTCCAGATTCGATTTATTAAAAGACTTATAAGCGGCCGTCGGGATTTCATGGCGCAACATAAATTCCTTTGAAAAATCTTTGGATCCTTCTAACTGTGCCCCTTTTTGTTGAGGGCCAATGACCGGTATATGCTTAACGTCTTCGCGGTTTAAAAAATAATCATGAATACCTTTCACTAGTGGTTCCTCCGGTCCTACGAGAATCATGTCGACCGCATTTTCAATTGCAAAAGATGCTATGCCTCCAAAATCGGTGACTTTCAAGTTTACATTTTGCCCATACTGGCTCGTTCCGGCATTCCCCGGAGCAATAAACAGTTGATTCAATTTTGGACTTTTCGATAATTTGTACGCAAAGGCAGATTCCCTGCCGCCGGAACCAATAATTAAGATATTCATATCGACAAAGATACCGATGTTGATTAATAATCAACAAAAAATTAATGTGGTATCCTGATTTTTTCGTAATTTAAATCCAAAATTCACCTGTTATGAATATGAAAAGGCTTCTTTTATTGTGTTTTCTTACACTAGCGACAGCGAGTATAAAAGCACAAGATTTACAAGGTCTTCTAGCTAAAATCAATGCATATCAAGACATCCACCCTATTGAAAAGCTCTATCTCCATATCGATAAACATACCTATACTGCAGGAGAATCTATTTGGTTCAAAGCCTATACGACTGTAGGAATAAACAACCTATTATCCAATATTAGCAATATTGCATACGTAGAACTTATCAGCCCAACGGAAGAGGTGGTGTCGAGTATACGAATTCCCATAATAACGGGCCTCGGTGTAGGCGATATTACATTAGCCGACACTTTAATTGAAGGAACATACCGTATTCGCGCCTATACCAACTGGATGCGTAACGATAGTTCTATTTATTTCTTTAACGAGAATATACATGTTAGCAACGGTAGATTAGACAATGTTCTTTCCCGTTCCTACCTCGACAACAACAATTACACCATCCAATTGCAGGATATCCAAGGCGCTCCGTTAACAGAGGAGGCTGTACGATACGAGATTATCTCTCCAACAGGTAAAAACCTCAGACGAGGGCGTGTTAAAACAGACGACCAAGGACAGCTAGTGATTCCCTTTAAAGATGAATATACCGAATCTAAACTCTTCATCAGTTTTTCAAATAAAGCCAAAGCACAAGTTAAAAAAATCTTTAAGCTACCGAAAGCTACTGTTTTAGAGAACAGCATCCAGTTTTTCCCAGAGGGGGGAAACCTGCTAGTAGGCAGTGTTAATAAAATTGCCGTCAAAACGCTAAAACCCGATGGCCTTGGTATAGAAAGCCAAACCGTTATACTGACAGCAACCGGCGACACCACAGCAACCATTAAGACCAACACCTTGGGTATGGGTTCCGTTCCATTATTTATTCCCGGTATCGAATCGATGGCCGCATATACCACATTCGATGATGGCTCCACGATAAAAACCGAACTTCCTCAACCGGTTGCTTCAGGCTATAACATCCAAATGAACAATGGAAATAGCGATAAATTATTCGCACAAGTAGGCGTAAGCCCCGACAAACAAGATGGAAGTGAAATCTATTTTGTAGCACAGTATATGGGCAATGTGTACTACGCGTCGAAACAGCCTGCATCTAAATCAGAGCTTATCTTTTCTGTACCTAAAACCGATTTACCCAACGGCATATTAACCATCAGTATCTTAAACAGCGCCCTAGAGCCCGTGATAGAAAGGCCAGTTTTTGTCTATAATGAAAAAAAAGCATTACCCGTGACAGCCAATGTCGATACGCCAACAAGTACCAAAAGAAAAAAAATAACCGTATCACTTGAAACAGGAAATTCATCAGATAGTATACGAAACAGCATCTTATCCGCTTCGGTAGTCAACAATTCCAAATTAAAAGATAGTTCGAAAGTAGCCTCCAATATTCTATCATCACTGCTAATGAGTGCAGATATAAAGGGATACATAGAGACCCCTGGCTATTATTTCGATGGAGAAATAAAAATCAATGATATAGACAATCTACTGCTGACACAGGGTTGGCGAAAAATAGATATAACACCTTCATTTGGCATAAGTGAACCTATTTTTTCTCCCGAGAAGAGCATATCTATTACGGGACAGGCCCGAAAACTCGGGCGAAAGGCACCCGCTTCAAAAGCGAACATGGTCTTAGTCCCTACCCATAATTTCATGGAATTTATCGATACGGTGGCCAACGAAGAAGGTTATTTTGAATTCAACAATTTATTTTTCCCAGATAGTATTAAATTCCTGATAACCGCAAAAGACGAAAAAGGACGAAATAACATCGACATTATTGTTTCCGAAGAAACGTCGCCTACCATAGGCCCTAACAAAAATGCTCCCGGCGAACAGAATAACGTAAATACCAACTTCGTAGAAGAGCTTCTTCACAGCAAGAAATATTTTTCGGGATTGGAAGCACAAGGTCTTATGGAAAAATCGATCGCTATCCAAGAAGTTATTGTAACAGCTCAGCGACCACGACATAAAGCCTCTGAACGTTCCGCAAACCTGAATGGTCCGGGTAATGCCGATCAAGTAATTTCAGCAGAGGATTTAGAAACGTGCACGACGTTAGAAATGTGTCTAAATGGACGTTTAATGGGCGTCATGTTCCGAAATGGCATTCCATACACCACACGCGGGGGCGGTGAAATGCAAGTTATACTAGATGGAATGTATGTTGAAAACGATATGTTATCGATGATCAACCCTATGGATGTGCAAAGTGTAGAGGTATTACGCAATGTAAATTATACTGCCATCTATGGTTCTTACGGAGGGAATGGCCTTATCATCATTACCTCAAAATCGGGGGCTGATGCTATGCGAAGCAACTATACCCCCAAAGGTATCGCAACAGTACAACCAAAAGGTTTCCATATCCAGAAAACATTTTACAAACCCAAATATGAGCCTAATTCTGAAACAACACTTAATCAAGATTTACGGACTACTATCCATTGGGAACCCAATATTGTAACAGATGAGAATGGTAAAGCGTCTTTTGATTTTTATACTTCCGATGAAGCTGGTAAATATCTTATAACAATCGAAGGACTAGATTTTAATGGACGGTTAGGGCGACAAACGTTAACCGTTGATGTCAACTAAAAACAGCATTGTAACATCATCCTTTTTTCCACATCGTTAATCTTGGTAATCATGTAACGACCGATTGCTGCGCGTTGTACCGCATCCACTGCATCCACAAGATTGCGCGCTATTGATCCTTCGCCAGGCTTAATCAGCACAATAATATCTTGTCCGTTCGTCGCTTGTTTCACATCAAAGGCCATCTTCGCCAGCAGCTCTCCTAAACCCAGCTTTCCATACGTCACTTTTTGCGGACTAGACTTCGGCGAGTCGGCTGTACCTCGGTAGTATGTTAATTCATTATTCTCGCCTAACAGAAGGTTCAACACCCGATCTTCACTCAGCAAAATCGGCGCCGTTATAGGGCCTTTATTTTTATCCGGCATAGCGATATCCAGTTGATGAGGCGTATTCAGCGAGGTAGTGAGCATAAAAAAAGTAATCAGGAGGAACGCTAAATCAACCATTGCTGTCAAGTCTACTTTAGGCATGGGTCTGTTTCGAATACTCCTACGTTCTTTCTTACCTCCTCCTTTTTGATCGTTTGTTAATTCTGCCATATTGTGCTATTTTAAAAAGTTCGACTTGGTTATTTATAATATTGATGGTTTTTTACGTAATTTTCCATAAAATAGCACAAAAGAATGTTATGGGTGAATTTATCAAGACACAGACAAACGAACACATCACTTACGTAGGGCTTGACCGGGAGAAATCCAATGCGATGCATTTAGAAATGATGCAAGAACTAATCGGCGAATTGGAACGTGCGAAAGAAGATCCTGCAGTGGAAGCCATTATTTTGCATGGCAAAGAAGGTTTTTTTTCTGCGGGGCTTGATCTCATCACGCTATACAAATACAATGAAGAGCAGATAAAAAACCTATGGGAAACATTTATCGATTTAATATATACGCTTGCTTCTTTTCCTAAGCCAACCATTGCATCTGTTACGGGACATGCACCTGCCGGAGGATGTGTCTTGGCGATCTGTTGTGATTATCGTATTATGGCAGAAGGAGAATTTATCATCGGACTAAACGAAGTTCCCGTTGGCCTGATTGTCCCGCCCAGCATCTTTGACCTCTACAGTCTATGGTTAGGACAAACCCAAGCCTATCGATACCTTTTAGAGGGAAAGCTTCTCTCTCCTACCGAAGGATTACAAAGTGGTCTTATTGATGAGGTTGTTCCGGCAGACCGCATCCATACTGCAGCTGCTCGAAAAGCAAAATCATGGACACAATTCGAACGTCAGGCATGGGGAACAACAAAGTTGAATATGCGAAGATACATGCTGCAACACATCAACGAAAACAAAGCAGATGTAGTGCAGCAGATGTTGACACAATGGTGGAAACCATCGACGAGACAGATATTAAAAACGATTATAGAAAATCTTACAAAAACAAAGTAGAGATTTCTTATATACCATGAAAAAATATAACGATGAGAAATACTTTAATTTTTATATGTTGCTATGTCCTCTTGGTAACGTCTTGTAACTCTTCCAATAAGAAGACCGAAGATTCCAAAGACTCGACGGATACACCAACAGCGGTCTTTCCAGAAGATACGCAGGAAATTAGTGCCGTCATCACCCGTTTTGCGGCAGCCTATCTCCTTCAGGATCAGGAAAAAGCAAATGCCCTTATCCATCCCGATCTGGGTTTATATATTATTTATCGTCCCGGGGTAGCCGATACCTACGAGAAAATAGACAGCCTCAATTTCGATAGACCGACCCCTGAATATTTTCCATATACCACCTTTGAAAATGACTATACACTCACATTTGAGAAACTTCCTGCTTTTGATTGCGGCGAAGAAAAATGGGATAAACTCGGTTTTTTTTGTGATACCACGTCTCAGGCAAATCAGTTAACCACCATCGCAGCCTTTGATCGAGAATTTAATGGTATAAGTGATGATGCACTGGCGAAAATCAAACAATTAGAGAAAGATACGTTCCGTGTCATCTTAGCCAAAAACGAACACCTGATTTTTCATGTTAAAAAATATGACAATAAATGGTATATATTTGTGCTTGACCGTGCTTATGCAGGTTGTGATGCCTAAAAGATTTTTTACAGAATAATCTTAAAATTTGAATAATTTTACCATATGAATAATATAGATAACGAAACAGGAAACCGTATTCAGCAATGGCTCGGCACAGAATACGATGATGATACGGTTGCACAAGTACAGAAACTTGTTGATAACAATGAAGAAACAGAACTTATAGATGCTTTTTACAGAGAATTAGAGTTTGGAACAGGAGGTTTACGTGGCATCATGGGGGTGGGATCAAACCGAATCAACAAATATACCATCGGAAAAGCAACACAGGGCCTCGCAAATTATTTAAAGAAACAGTTTCCAAATCAAACCATTAACGTAGCGGTAAGTTATGATTGTCGGAATAATTCGCAAGAATTGGGTCATTTGGTTGCAGATGTTTTCTCGGCAAACGGAATCCATGTTTATTTATTTAAAGAGCTGCGTCCTACCCCGATGCTTTCCTTTGCTGTTCGGCATTTTAAGTGTCAAGGAGGGGTTATGTTGACAGCATCACACAATCCAAAGGAGTACAATGGATACAAGGCCTATTGGAACGATGGCGGACAGCTGGTGGCACCTCATGATAAAAATGTAATCCATGAGGTCAATGCCATACAATCCGTGAACGACATTAAATTTGAGCGCGACAGCCATAATATTACGCTCGTGGAGGAGGATTTTGATAGAATCTATATTGAAGAGAATAAAAAACTAAGCATACATCCGGAAGCAGTGTCTGCCCAAAAAGACCTGAAAATAGTCTTCTCTCCTATTCATGGAACAGGTATAATCGTGCCCAAAATGCTTTCCGCCTGGGGTTTCACGAATGTACAGGTCGTAGAGGAACAAATCAAATCAGACGGAAACTTTCCAACAGTCATCTATCCGAACCCTGAAGAGGAAGAGGCGATGACGATGGCGAAACAAAAGGGACAGGCGCTAGACGCAGACGTCGTCATGGCAACCGATCCCGATGCAGATCGCGTTGGTTTAGCTGTAAAGAACCAAAAAGGTGAAATGCAGTTATTAAACGGGAATCAGATTGGCAGCTTACTCATTTATTACGTACTATCGTCTAAAAAAGAAAAGGGCGATCTGCAGGATAACGATTTTATCGTGAAAACCATCGTAACATCCAACCTTATGACCGACATTGGCAATAGCTTCGGTGTGAAAAATTATGAAACCTTGACCGGGTTTAAATTCATTGGCGAAGTGATGACAAAACTGGAAGGAAAAGAGAACTATCTGGTTGGCGGCGAAGAAAGTTATGGTTTCTTGGTTGGCGATTTAGTTCGCGACAAAGACGCCGTAAATGCCTGTGCTTTTATTGCTGAAATGGCCGCTTACTTCAAAACACAAGGGAAAACGGTATTCGAAGTATTGTTGGAACTTTACGAAAACTATGGTTTCTATCAAGAAAAACTGATCTCACTTACCAAGAAAGGAAAAGCAGGTGCCGACGAAATCAAGCAGATGATGGCAGATCTACGCGCCAATCCTCCACAGTCATTAGGTGGTATAAAGGTTAAAGAGATTCGTGATTATTCCACTAGTATTGCGCATGTATTGGCCGATGGAACAAAAACGAGTATAGATTTACCGAAATCGGATGTACTTCAGTTCATTACGGTTGACGGCGATGTCATTTCCGCAAGACCATCAGGCACCGAACCTAAAATTAAGTTTTATTGCTCCGTGAAAGAAGAGTTAGCCTCTAGCGATGCATACGAGCAAGTACTTATAAAGTTGGGAGACAAAGTAAAAAACATCATGGCTGATATCGTAAAAGACTGATGATGAAGAAATGGACCTTACTAGATTCTAGGTATATTATACAGCGTCCTTGGGCAACGTTGCGTGTTGATAAACTACAACTTCCTAATGGGAATATCAAAGACGAGTATTATGTCTTAGAGTATCCCACCTGGGTCAATATGGTTGCTTTTACGGAAGACAACCAACTGTTATTTGTCCGTCAATACCGACACGGAGCAGACGAAATTATGGTCGAGCTTCCTGCCGGTGTCGTCGAGGATGGAGAAGACCTCGAGGAAGCTGCCCGTCGGGAGCTTTTGGAAGAAACGGGGTATACCTTTACCTCTATAGAATATATCTGTAAGCTATATGCAAATCCAGCAACGAGTGGAAATTTGACCTATACTTATGTACTTAAGGGGGGAAAGAAAATTCAAGAACAACAGCTGGATAGCTCCGAAGATATTGAGGTTGTTATTATGGGGATAGAAGAGGCCAAACAGTTCCTCTTTGACAATAAAATAGGTCAGGCGTTACACACTTCTGCTCTTTTTTATTCTTTTCAAAAATTGGGTTTGCTTTAGCAAAACCCAATTTTATTTTTAAAACAAGCCTCCGAGCCGAATAATATTCAAGATTTTTGTATCTTTGCTATATGGCAAGAGAGATTTTTGAAACGAAGCGAAAAGCATTAAAAATTAACCTCAACCCCGATATTTATGGCACCTTTGCTGAAATCGGTGCTGGACAGGAAGTGGCACGCAACTTTTTTGGTGCCGGGGCTGCTTCGGGAACTATTGCAAAAACGATGTCAGCTTACGATATGGCCTTTAGCGATGCTATCTATGGCATCGAGGAATCGGGACGTTATGTAAGTCGTACACGTGTTAAAAAAATGCTCACCCACGAGTTTAATCTATTGACCGAACGCTTACAAGGTGAAAAATACAAATCAAAAACATTCTTTGCTTTTGCCAATACCGTCACTACGCTTAATTTCACCAAAACTAATGACCCGCATGGATGGATTGGTATACGCTTTCAACATGAAGTAGATGGACCGGTCAACGACATCGTTATCCACGTCCGCTTATTGGACAGTGATTCACGTCTACAGAGCAAAGTACTGGGTATTTTAGGGGTCAACCTCATTTTTGCGGCATATTATTACGCTGAAGATCCCCAGACCATGATTGAGTCCTTGGTAGACAATCTGTCTATAGGATCCGTAGAAATCGACTTGGTCAAAGTTTCAGGTCCTGTTTTTGAACATGCTAACGAAAGATTGCTCAATCTTTATCTCATTGCCAAAGGGTTTGCACAAGCTGCTATTTTCAAGCCCGATGCCCATGCTGCACAAATCAAAGATTACCTGTACAAAAAGAATATCATCATTTTACGCACCAAATATCGTCAGAAATCCAACCCGAACTTCGACCTCTTCAATCTTGCTGTAGAACAGTTCAAAAAGAATACAGGAGGAACAGCAGAAGACACAGTCGTTTTAATCGAGGTACTGATGGGTAATGTGCTCGATGAAGAAAATCGAATAACGAACGAGGACCTTACTTATTTCGCAGAGCGTGCTGAATACCTTTGTTCAACCGGTAACAACATTATGGTCTCCAATTTCCGGCGCAATAATCATTTGGCGGAGTTTATCCAGACATTCAAGCCCAAACATGTCGGTATCGCAACCAACACATCCAACTTAAAGAATATTTTCAATACCGATAATTACAACAAAGAGGTCTACACCAACGAATTACTTTCTTACATCTCGGGGATGTTTAGCAAGGATGTAAAATTATACGCTTATCCTTACCTAGATAAGAATACCAATGAAATTATTACTTCCCGGAATATGCCCGTAGCCGAAGAAGCCAAACCTTTGTTCGATTTCTTGGTACAGAACAATTATATCGTCGATATTGAGAATTACGACGAGAAATTTGTGAAAACGGTATAGTCCCGAAAGAGATTAAAGATATTTTTTAAAGATAGCATACAGAATTTTCAACTCTTCTACATTTAAAACGGCGGTAGTAGTCTCTTCCTGAATGTAATGAATTTTAAACGCTTTAATAGCAGCATCCAAATTTGTTATATTATATCCAATAATCCGCAATGCCAATTTCGGGTCAAAATCTTCTGGGGGAGTTTCTAAATTATCATCGTACCAAAATCCAAAACCTTGATCTGCCAACTTCTTCCAAGGAAAGCGGGATGGGTCGATCTTCCTACCAGGCGAAACATCCATGTGTCCGATAAAATTTGCCTGCGGAATTTTGTATGTCTCTTTCAGATAATGCAATAAACTAATCAACGCATCAATTTGCGTATCCGGCCAAGGATCTGTTGTCCCATTGTTATCTAACTCAATACCAATAGACGACGAATTAAGATCAGTATCATTTCCCCATCTGCTTATACCAGCATGGTGCCCCCTATACAAGTCATTCACCATTTGTAAAACTTTCCCATCACGTCCGATCACATAGTGCGAACTAACGCCTACTTTCTGGCTGTGAAAAGTCCTGACCGTCTGTTCAGTAGAATTTTGTGCTGTATGATGAAGGATAACATAATTCGGTTTTCGGACACCAAAATTAACAGCGGCAATCCACTCCTTTTCCTTTACTATAACCTTTTCTAATTGTTCCGTTACCGGAGATTCCCTATATAATTCCGCAAATTCTTTGGCTTTTTGCTTATAAATTTTTTCTGTTGCTGCGTATTTTCCACCGCCACAAGACGACAACAAAACAGCACCGCTAAATAGAAAGATAAAAATCGTTTTCATTCCATGTTTTTTTCTTCGCTCCTACTTCAGATAAAGCAATAAACGCTCCAATTCCTAAAGCTCCTTTACGGTAATCGAAACACGAAGTTTTCTTTAAAAATAAAAAAACTCCTGCAATTATAAAACTGCAGGAGTTCTTCAAATCTTCCCCTTTTTTACAAACAGGATAGCTCTTTAAGCTTCAGCATATTCCTCCATAGGAGGGCATGAACAGATTAATGTTCTATCCCCCTGCGAGTCATTCACACGTCCTACCGATGGCCAAAATTTGTTCAATTTTACGTAAGGAAGCGGATAAGCTGCTGTCTGGCGACTGTATGGCCTATTCCATTCATCAGCAGAAACAATCTCCGCAGTATGTGGTGCATGTTTCAGAACGTTCTCTTTTTGATCAATTTCACCAGTTTCTATCGCTGCTATTTCCGAACGGATAGCAATCAAAGCCTCACAAAAACGATCTAGTTCTGCTTTAGATTCTGATTCCGTAGGCTCTACCATCAGTGTACCCGCCACTGGGAAAGACACCGTTGGTGCATGGAAACCGTAGTCCATTAAACGTTTCGCGATATCCCCCACTTCAATTCCGACACTTTTGAACGTCCGACAATCCAATATCATTTCGTGTGCACAGCGACCATTAGCTCCTGCATACAATACCGGATAATGACTTTCCAAGCGTGCCTTGATATAATTCGCATTTAAGATCGCAGTCTTCGTCGCATCGGTTAGTCCATCACCGCCCATCATTGCAATGTATGCATACGAAATGGTCAGGATAGATGCCGACCCAAATGGCGCTGCTGATACCGCAGAAATACCTTGTTCGCCCGAGATTTCCACTATTTCATGGTTTGGCAAGAACGGTACCAGATGCGCCGCAACACCAATTGGCCCCATACCGGGACCACCACCACCATGTGGAATACAGAAGGTCTTATGCAAGTTTAAGTGACATACATCTGCTCCAATAAAACCCGGACTGGTCAAGCCTACCTGCGCATTCATATTTGCGCCATCCATATATACTTGTCCACCGTTTTGGTGAACAATTTCACATATTTCGATAATGGATTCCTCGAACACCCCGTGCGTTGAAGGATAAGTTACCATCAAGGAATTTAAGGATGCTGCATGCTCTTGTGCTTTCGCTCGAAGATCGGCTACATCGATATTACCATATGCATCACATTTGACAACAACAACTTTCAACCCCGCCATAGATGCGGAGGCCGGATTTGTTCCATGTGCCGAAGCCGGAATCAAGCATACATTGCGATGTCCTTCACCACGGCTTTCATGATATGCTCGAATCACCATCAAACCCGCGTATTCTCCCTGTGCTCCCGAATTCGGTTGAAATGACATCTTCGCAAATCCTGTGATTTCGGATAACCAATCGTTTAATTCATTAATAAGCTGCATATAGCCGGATGTCTGGTCAGCAGGAGCAAACGGATGCAAACCTCCAAAATGTGCCCATGTCAGCGGCAACATCTCGGTCGTTGCATTGAGCTTCATCGTACAGGAGCCTAGTGGGATCATGGAATGACATAACGATAGATCTTTCGCTTCCAAAGACTTAATATACCGAAGCATTTCACTCTCGGAGTGGTAGCTGTTAAAAACCGGATGGGTAAGATAAGGAGAGGTGCGTACAGCTTCCGATGGAATAGAAGATTCCAATTGATTTGCTAGACCACGTAACTCCACATCATTCCAAGATTTTCCTTTGATTTTGGCAAAAACCTTCACGATGGTTTCTACATCTTCAAACGTTGTCGTTTCATCAAGGGAAATACCAACGATACCTTCTTGGTAGAAGAAATTCAATTCATTGTTAAGTGCTTCTGCTTTCAACGCACCAGCCTGATCACCGACTACGATACGCAAGGTATCAAAATATGTTTTGTTGATCTGCTCGTAACCAAGTTCCTGCAGCGCCTTATTCAATAATTTAGTTAAGTCGTTAATACGTGTGGCTATATTTTTCACCCCTTGCGGACCGTGATATACGGCATAGAAAGATGCCATAATCGCCAACAAAGCTTGTGCAGTACAAATATTAGAAGAGGCCTTATCCCGACGGATATGTTGTTCACGTGTCTGCAATGCCATACGCAAGGCATAATTACCACTAGCATCGGAAGTAACGCCGATAATGCGGCCGGGGATATTTCGTTTATACGCTTCTTTTGTTGCGAAAAAAGCAGCGTGTGGACCCCCGAAACCCATCGGCACACCAAAACGCTGGGAATTTCCCACAACGACATCAGCACCCCATTCTCCTGGAGGAGTTAGCAACGCCAAGGACATCAAATCGGCTACGGCACATACCATGATATTTTTATCGTGAGCTGCCGTTGCAAAATTGGTATAATCCGTGATCGTACCATCTGCGGCCGGATACTGAATAAGCGCGGCGAATATGTCTTCGGTCAAGTTTTGTTCTCCCAGATCGGCTACGCGGATTTCCACGCCAAACGGAACCGCTCTCGTTTGGAGTACATCCAATGTCTGCGGATAGATATTAGGCGTTACCAAAAATACATTTGCAGTTTTATTTTTACGCGCACTGTATAGCATAAACATCGCTTCAGCAGCAGCGGTAGCTTCATCCAATAGGGAAGCATTCGCAATTTCCAGTCCGGTCAGATCTGATACCGCTGTCTGGAAATTTAATAAGGCTTGCAAACGCCCCTGGGCTATTTCTGCCTGATAAGGCGTATACTGGGTATACCATCCGGGATTTTCCAATACGTTGCGCTGGATAACAGCAGGAACCGTCACATCATAATATCCTTGCCCGATATAGGACTTAAAAACTTTATTTTTGTCAGCAATACGCTGGATTTTGGCTAGATAAGCTTGTTCGCTCAAGGCTGCTGGCAAGGCCAGTGATTTTTTCAACCTAATCTGGCTGGGAACTGCCTGTTCAATAAGCTGATCCAAGGATTGTACTCCTAAATAGCTTAGCATTTCCTGTACCTCTTCCGCTCTCGGACCATTGTGGCGATCCTGAAATTTTTCTTGATAAAATACGTTGCTCATGTGCGCTTAACTTTTCCGTAGCATCGCTCTAAACTATCTTATTTAGACCTTTTTAGAACGATACTTTCATATACTTTTTTGAGACCGCAAAGATACGATTTAATCCTCGAAATTAATAGAAACGGAAGTCAGATGTCGTGTTATCTGGCAACAAGTCTTCTATTGCTTTAAAGAAATGAATATTGAACTATGGATATACTAATCCTCCCCCAGAATAGCACGTATTTTCTCCATATCAAGCCTTCCTCCCCTTTTATTATAAACGATCCTACCACTTCGATTTAACAGCACTACTCGTGGTATAGTATTAATTCCTAGTTTACCGCTCAACAGACTTCCTCTATCCAAACTATGTATCCAGTCCATTTTGTGCTCTTCTATACTATTGATAAAACTGGTGGAATCACGATCAATAGAAATACCCACAATTTTCAATCTGTTCTCCGGAAATTCCTTTCGCAACGCTTTTATATCTGGAATTTGCTGTATGCAGGGTCCACACCAACTCGCCCAAAAATCCAGCAGGACGAAATTCTCTTTTTGATTTTTATAAAGAACGGTATCCCCATAGAGATCTCTAAAATGAATATCCGGCATCGTTGCGCCTTCCTTTAAAAGCACTGGAGATATTTTCTGCAGCAATCCATCGACTACCTTTTTTCCTTCGCCAGTAGCTCTAAATTCTTCCGGAAATGTATCGTTATAATACGCTAATAACTCCATGTAGTATTCAGGATAATCTTCTATAAATTCTACTGATGCAAGTATTTGGTCTTTAAAATAATAGAAGGAAAAAAAGTCTTCTGCATATGGCTTTAGGAACTCCATTGAATTAGCATTCATTAATCTTGTTAGCTGATTAAACTCATATTCAACGGAATCATTCGTGCGAATCTCTGCTCCGTGTTTTGTAAACAGATCATTCAGCTTTAGCAATTCATCTTTTTGCCTTATTCTTAAGTCACGATAAATCTCATTTGAAACCGTATCATAAATAGCTGTAATATTTATATTGCAATCAGCATAAAATGGTACATTTTTTCTATTTAAATCATAAAACAAATTCAAAACAGCAACAGGACTATTTATAAAAAATTCTTGATAATACTTACCGTCATACTGGGCATACATGCTCGGATAGCGTGTATAAGTAGGTCGGTCAACAACGATGGTAGAATCACCTTGGTTTAGGTTGATGATATCTAAGACAATACCATCGTCAAAATGCACCACTAGTTTTTCTCTATCAATACCGCTAAGATTAATTTTAATGTTAACACGGTCTTGTCCATACACAGCAGCGGAAAGCGTCAATAATACAACTAAAACAGTCAAGAACAGTGTTCTAATTACCATCATATAACAACTTGTTTAAAATATTGAAAAGAATAAGCGTAGCAGTGAAAAATCCTTGCCACGCCTAATGTAAGACCTAATTATGGCTACGCAATTATTGGTGATGTCCTGATATTGCCGCATGTCAATTGGTGTTAATTGTTTAAATATCAAATTACAAGATAGGGTAATCGTTCTAGATCAGGCGGTACTACTTTTTCGGATTATAATATTATTGTACAGATGTTGTGAATCGTTGAGATTGAAATCTTTCAAAAAACGAAAAAAATGTATATTGTATAGCAAATATTAATCCGCTGTATGATATACGTTATTCTTGCCCATAACTCTCCAGAGATGTTAAGTCTACTTATCAATAAACTGCAGAAAAAAAGAAATCACTTCGTCATACACATCGATCAAAATCAAGACATTACCCCTTTTGTTGAAGCTGCCGGAGGAATACAAAATTGCCACTTTACGCAGAAACGATACGCAAGTTATTGGGGTTCCTTCGCTTTGATCGAAGCGACACTACATGCTTTTGATTTTATCCGAAAAGAGTTACGGAAAAGACAGCGGGTCGTCCTACTCAGCGGAGCTGATCTACCGATCAAAAGTAACCGATATATTGACCGTTACTTAAATAGCCATCCGGACACCATCTTTATAGCATATGAGCCGATTCCCCGAAAAATATGGTATAAAGGAGGTATCACTCGTTTTCCGCTCTATGATACAATATCCACATCAATCAAATTTTACGGTGGATCGCAGTGGTTCTCCATACCGTACCAAGCACTTTCTATTATTTTCAGGTTCTTAAAAAGCAACCCTGATTTCGTAGAATACTTTCGTTATGTTAAAATTCCCGATGAAAGTTTTTTTCAAACACTCTTTCTGAACTGTGAACATCCCTATATTGACAATAATTTACGCAATCATAACCTTCATTTTATCAAGTGGGACAAGCCCTACAAGCATCCCAGAATATTAACAGCGAAAGATCTGTGCCAAATAAAAAAATCAAAAAGTCTTTTCGCTCGAAAATTTAACATCACACAATCAACTGAAATTATTTAAATAGTAGCGTTCTCCTCCTAACAAATCGACGTATATTTCGGCTTTTGTGTAAAGGCAAATAATAACTTTGTGGCCTTATTCTTGTCCGGATTATTTTTGCGTGCATTTCTATAGCTTTAAGGATTTTGTGAGGTTCATCCATATCCGCTTGAATATAGACTGATCCTCGGTAATGATCTCTGCGTCCGCTCGTATGCCCGGTTTTAGTTTGATCAGGGAGTCTTGCGCTGTCCTGATGAGGTCTACTTTGGAAAAGAATACGGAATCCTGAAGAGGGATGTCCGAGAGATAGCTGATCTTTCCATGCAGATATCCATATTCCTGATAAGGATAGCTCCGTACCTTGATCAGCACCTCCTGACCGACCCCCACCTTGGAAGATGCCTGTTGGGGGATATACATCTCCCCGTAGAAATCCTCATTCTTCGTATAGACGTAAAACATTTCTTGTCCATTCTGTACCAGCTGGCCTTCCTGCAGAAAAGAACCGTAGATCAGTTTACCGGTTGATGAGCTGGACAGCACATACTGTTTTTTCCAGTTCTCTGCGCTGCTGATAAAACTGTTGAGCGCCTGCAGGAATTTCTTGGACTCTTCGAGTATCTGGTTGTCGATCTCGGACAGTTCCTTGCTTTTGGCGAGCAGACTGCTGTTGTTGGTGATCAGGTTATTTTCCATCTGCGGTATGGACTGGCGTTTGGACAGCAGCAGGGCTTCTTTCTGCTGCAGTTCCATCTGGCTGACAATCTTTTTTTCGGCGAGTATCCTGTATTTATTGTATTCCTCTTCGGCCAGGGCCAGTTCGCGCTTTTGCAGCTCGTAGCTTTCCTGTATATGTCTGTTCTGATCATCCGTATTGGCCAATTCCCGGAGCAGGATAGCTTTTCGTTTGTTGAATATACCTTCCTTGTCGATGGCCCTGTAATTGAGGTAGGCGAGGTAAAAATTGTGGTAGTCGTTCTGCAATTCACCGAGATCCATACTCTGTGGGGGAGCGATGTGCTCCAGGTTGAGCAGGATGTTATCCTTTGCACGTATGGATTTCAATCGTTCCAGCAGGGCAAGCACCTGTGTATGGTCTGCCGTACTCTCCATATAGGCCAGATCCATGTCGGGTGTCACAGGAGTACCTTCTTCGACCAACAGTTTGACCAGATGACCTGCCGTCCGGCTGACGACTATTTTTGGTGCATCGACCGTTGTCAGCTTCATGTTGGCCGGTACGATCTCCGGGTAACGGATGAATACTGAAAGACCCAGTATAAGCAGTATGGTCAGCAGTACAAAGGATATTCCCCGTTGCAACAACCATGAAGGCGGTTTGGCGATGATCTCCTGTAGATCCTCTGAATGCACTTCTTCTTCTTGATAATTTTTCTTTGCCATGATGTCAGTTTCCTAGTTCCAGCTGGTTCTTGACCAGTTCAAAATAATGTCCTCTTTTTGCCGTCAGTTCGCTGTGCGTACCTTGTTCGACAACTTCCCCTTTATCGAGCACCACGATATTGTCTGCGCTTTTGACCGTTGACAGGCGGTGTGCTACGACTACCACCGTCCTGTTCCTGAAAAAGCGGTCCAGGCTTTCGATGATGGCTCTCTCGTTATTGGCGTCCAATGAGTTGGTCGCTTCGTCCAGAAAGATAAAGGCTGGATCTTTGTACACCGCCCGTGCGATCATGAGCCGTTGGCGCTGCCCCTGACTGATTCCCTTACCGGCCGTACCGATCTTAGTCGCCAACCCAAAGGGCTGCTCGGCAATAAAGTCGTCGAGATTGGCGATCTCGATTGCTTTTTTGAGCTTTTCTTCATCGGGGAACTCATCATTGATCGCGATATTACGTTCAATGGTATCGGCGTAGATATAGTTGTCCTGCATCACGGAACCACAGCTGTCCCGCCATAGGGAGAAGGATAGCTGTTCGAGCCTCTTGCCACCGATCCAGATCTCTCCCTCCTCGTAGTCGTAGAAGCGAAGCAACAGCTTGAGCACGGTCGTCTTGCCGCTGCCGCTCATGCCCACGATCGCCGTCGTCTTACCTTCGGGGAAGGTCAGATTAAGCTTCGTAAATACCGGATCGTTGCCTGCTCCGTAATACCGGAATGTCACGTTCCGCATCTCGATGCTCCTGCTGTCCGGCAAGGTGTTCAGGTAGTCTTTTTGCATGTTTTCCTCTTCCTCGGTTTCGTAGATCTCGTTCAGCCTTTCCAAGCTGATCTTGGCGTCCTGATAGGACTGCAAAAATTCCAAGAGGGCATGGACAGGACTGCTCACCATACCCACGATATATTGGACAGCCATCATGCCTCCCAGTGTTATCTCCCCCTCAATGACGGCTTTAGCAGCAATGTAAGTAATTAGGATGCCTTTGGCCTGATTAATCGCCATGGATCCTATAGACTGATACTGTGATAAGGCCAGGCTCTGTACCTTGAATTTGAACAACCTTGCCTGCAAGGCTTCCCAGCCCCATCTTTTTTGCTTCTGTGCATTATTGAGCTTAATGTCCTTGATACTCTGTATCATCTCGACCATATAAGTCTGGTTCTCCGAGGATATCTTGAAGCGTTTTTGATCTAGTTCCCGACGGTACTTCATAAAGATCAATATCCAGATTGTGTACAGTACGGTCGTGCCGAAGAATACCAGAAATATTGTTTTATTGTAAATAATCAATAATGACCCAAACACAATCATGTTGACAAGGGAGAACAATGTACTTAGCGTGTTTCCTGTGAGGAAAGATTCGATCCTTTGCTGATCAGACATACGCTGCATGAGGTCACCGTGTGTCTTGAGGTCAAAGAAGCCCATCGGTAGTTTCATGATCTTGATCAATAGATCCGTCAATATGGATATATTGACCCTTGTGCTGATGTGGAGCATGATCCACGAACGGATAAATGACACCGACGTACTGCCAACAAAAAGCATGAGCTGGGCGATTAGTATCAGGTTGATGAAGCTGATGCTTTTTGAGTTGATACCGATATCGACAACCGATTGTGTCAAGAACGGCGTGATTAGTTGGAGTACCGTTCCCAGCAACATCCCTAATATCAACTGGATGAATAGGCGCTTGTATTTATAGAAATAGGTAAAGATCTTACTCCATTTCAGTGCCAGTTCCGGCTTATCTTCGTCCAATTGATAGAAATAGGGTCCGGGGCTTAACAACAGGGATAGCCCCTCATGAAGTTGCTTGGTCGAAAACCAGTTCTGTGTAAACTCCCTTTCATCGTAAACCACCAGTCCTGTGGCCGGATCAGAAATGTAATATCTCCCCTTTTTTATCTGGTACAGGACGACGAAATGGTTTTGGTTCCAGTGCAATATACAGGGCAGTTCGACCTGGGCAAGCTGTTCTAAGCTAAGACGTACCCGATAAGTCCGGAATCCCAGTTGCTCGGCAGCTTCGCTTATTCCCAACAGGCTGACGCCCATATTTGTGGTATATGAGAGACGGCGAAGTCGGCTTATCGGGATATGCTGGCCAAAATAGCGGCATATGATACGCAAACAAGTGGCTCCGCAATCCATCTTGTCTTGCTGACGGTAATGGGGAAATGCTTTCAAAAGCTAATTACATTTGGTTAAAGCCATAGTTCAAGGATGAGTTCCAATATAAGAAAGAAGCTTATGGATAAGTTTCAATGTCAAAGAAGACAGACTGACAGCCGATGTAAAGTTGGCTTGGTTGGCAATGAGACCACTAAGATGAAAAAACGAAGAGGGAAGGTCCCGACCGTCCAGGAAATGTTTACAATTGTTCTTCCAAGTATCTAGCCACTCCATTCCATTTTCTTCATCCCTCAATTTCCATACATCATACACCATCTGGACCAGAAGCATCCGGTTCTCATCAAACAACTGTTGGAAAAAAAACCAGGCAGATTCTTTTTCCTGGTTCCTGATCTCTTCCGGTGGCAGTTTAGTCTGGTCCGAATAGATTAATTCGTTAAGGAAGACCTGCGCTTGTCTAAAGTCATCACAGATAGTATAGAGCATCACCAGATGCATATAAACTAAAAATGACACAGTACTTTCCAGTGTAATCTCTTCATCGCCGAGCGCAGCGACCATGGCTAAGGATACCTGCATTTGTAGGTCTTCGATAGCGTTGCTCTTATCGGTATACAATAATGTTTGGTTTCTATTGTGGTTAATCCAAACCGAGTTATTGGGATATGGCATAAAAAAATCGTTGACAGGATAAGCCACTTCATTATCGGCCGACGGATGGCACTCCAAAAAGTTGCTGATGAGTTCAGAAAATCTTTCTTCCAGTGATTCACAATGTGCCGCAGGATGAATAACCAACTTCACATGATCTCCCCGATACGTATTGAGTTGCATATAGAAACAGTTAAGCATCCCCGCATCAAATGCTTTGCTTAGATGAGGATAAATAAACCGGATGAAGATGTGCCAATCCGCGCGGTTGTAATAAACTGAAGCGATTATAACACGATGACTGATATTTTCCATATTTAAACAGTTATTGGCGTTTGATAATCAAAGTTCTTATACACCACATCTTTTCCAAATCCGGAACGGTTGACAATAGTCCGCTTTTCAAGCACATTCTGCGCCATAATGATTCTGTTGGTAGACTGGCTGTAGAACATTATAAAACGCTCAATGAAATCCTGATTAACAATCTGATAGAAGGTTGATGTTGTATCCTCTACTTGAGACAAGAAACATTTCTTTGTCTGATCAAAATAAAGTTTCTGGACTAAAAATTCCCTGAGGTACAAACTGATATGCGAATCATGCTCTTGCCATCTACCTTCCTGCCAAAAGTCTTTGAGTGAAAATCTAAATTTCATTTCTGCCTTTTGGATCTCAGTCAGCGGCCTATCGAATTTGTACGTTTCTATATCAATTACGATTCCCCGTTTAAACGTACCGTCGGTAAAAAGCATAACGAAATCCGAGCTGCAAGGGCTCAGGTAATTAACCAGCAACGCTTTCAGATTAATAAAAACCGCATCGTTGTTAATCCGCTCGGCTTGCGAATGGGAGATCGCATCGAAATACGCGGGATTGCTCTCCATAAGTTTCCTACTGACGTTGTTTAGTTCAAGCCGGTTAGCTAAATCGTAGTCGTCGAACCCATAACTGGTCATCCGTTCATCATATCCTCCTATATTGTGAAAATCTGTCCGCTTCACGCATATCCTGCCAAGCACATCACACTTCTCCCTGGCTCCGGAGGCATCAATGGCGGTCAAAAAAATACTGTCGTCATTTTTAAACTCGCGATTCAGATATGCTGCGAAGCCTTTCCCTGTATAATTGTCCGCATCGATATTGCATACCAAATCACCGGTCGCCAGCTTGTGGACTAAATTTTTTGAGTGACTTCGGTTAAAATGGACGGGCGTCGTGGTTTTATAATAGATCAGCTTACCCGTTTCAAGGTATGCCTGCATATGTTCTCTCACCCAGCTTTCCAATCCATCGAATGAGTTGTAATCCAATAGGATAAACTCAAGATTCTCGTAATCCTGATTGTCGATCAGATTAACCGGCAGTGTTTGCTCCAGGTAAGACAACCGGTTCATGCAGACCGTACAAAATGATATCTTATACATAGTTAATGATGTTACGTTTATTTCTGGCAGCCAGTGAACAATAATACCTGCTAAGCATATCATAAATGACCATTTCGTATACGCGTTGCTTTGATCGGAACATGCGGTTTACCGTCATGTGGATCAAACTCCTTAATAGTTGATGTATAGGAACATCTAGGTTTCGATCTTTTTCCATTTGTAACAGTTTTGCGGCGATAGGACTGATTCCAGCCGATCGCCGTTCAAGAATCTGTAACACAGGCGCTGCAAGAACGACAGGATCTGCCAGCGTCATCACCTGCTCCAGGGATCTCCGGTGTGTCCTGTATTTCCGGTCGAGTTGCAGTTTATATCCTTTTATGTGAAACCCCGTTTCTTTTTTGAAGTCATCGCTCAATGCGTTCAGGAATGATGATTTATCATTGATATCGAGCTGAAAATCGGAGATCATGTCGTCCACTATTTTCAACGCCACCAACCATCGTTGTCCATCCGCCTGTTGTTCATCAAGTATCTTTAGTATATGTACGATTGCATCGCTGTCGATTTGAAAAATAGACTCGGCATGTTCGATGGAGAAGATGCCATATCGTTCGATTTCACGCTGGTAGGTATCCAGCTGTACTTTCCAGATCAAGTCATTCTGTACATAAGATGCCAGTGACTGATTAAAACTATGGATCACGGAAGATACCTCTTTTTTGTCACGTACAAGCAAACGTATCCGTAAATGAAAGTCAGGATCAGCATAACGGAGGAAGAACCACTTTTGCAAAATGTTCTGGTTGTATAACTGTGTCATTAGCGTCGGTAACGTCTTTTTCAGGATGATATCTGCGGTCTTGTAACCTGTGTACAACTTGAAATAGACCCAATCATCACCGGGAATGAATGTCCTTTTTGGATGGATTTCCATAAAAATCGTTTAATGTTTCTGATTGCCATTGTAAAATGACATGATAAACTCATTGGTAAAAGTCCCTTCAGGCCCTTTTACGGGTGCAGTCTCTGGGTTAAAAAGAAACTCCTCCAACACGAAGGAAGACCGTTTTTTAACGGTGGACAGCAATGTTCTAACACTCAGCATGTTGCTAAAATCAATAAAAAGTTCGTTGTCTCCCTCATCTAATACGGCATATACCGGTATCCGGAGTTTCTGTCTCCAGGCAGTGATAGCTATTATCAGTAACATATCATCCCGTTCATCCATGAGGTTTTTGATCTCGTCACGCCTGACGGTCCACCTGGCAGCAGCCAAAATAACATTACGATATTTCACCCTGGGCAACCAGGAACACTCTCCTGCGAAGGCTCCCCAGCTGAACGCCAGGCCGGGGCGCCTATCCTGCATTTGCATATCACACAGGAATTGATAGACCGGCATGGCATTTATCCGGAAGTTATGCGCACTGCCGAGTCTTGGGACAATGTCCTTATCCAGACGTTTTGACCGTAGCCGGATCTTCTGATTCCGTACGGAAACCAGAAGATCTGATAATGGAATCTGATAGTCCCGGTCGACTCCCGATTTCGCCAGGTAAGGGATTTCATATTTTCTCAAAACGGGACGCAAGAGTATATTTCCCGTGCGGGATTCAGGTAAGTGTGCGATTTCTGCAAAAATAACATCAGGATTCAGCTCCTCTTCTTTTTGGGTAATATCCAGTACATGCGCTTCGATCTGCGTATCAGCGTGACAAAAGCGCCCCAACAGATTAGTTGCACTCGGTCCACCCACGGACTTGATATAGATCTCGCTCGCATTTTCGTCGTCCTGGAGCAGTACGAACATCACTGACATCGTCGTGGGCAGGTCGTCCCATTGCTGCGCTGTCAGGAAACTGAAATCACGATCGTCCAGCTCAATGGTATATTGATTCGTGGTGGCAGCTTCGATATATTTTTTCAGCAGCAACGATTGTACTTTGTTCCCTGCAACATTAACTGTGCTGTTATTCAGTACCGGTATTACCAGGTCATCTACCAGTGGATTAATATCGCCGGCACTATTGGTTTGGCCGTACCCGATACCGGTCTCGTTATCCAGTACATTCAGCAAGGGCACCTCACGGTCTTCGTAACGCGCGCGGAAAGCGTCCCGGAATCTGGATAGATTTGTTTCTCCTGTTTTGGGAGATAGCTTATTTAAAAATTCCAGAGCTTCCATGATGTTGGTAATGACGGACTGACCCGCAACCGCGGTAATCGCCGGCTTAACCATATCTGTCTGAAATAAATGTTTTGGCTCGTATGCCGTTTGTAACCTGTCAATTTCAGTACGGATACCACCGTAGTATGGGAATGTATAACCCAGCGCAGTACGATCTACGGTCTCCAAAAGAGCCTCTACCTTTTTCAGAATGTGGAATGTCTCCGAGACCTTTCCATTTCCTCCGGATAGCGTGGACAACTGGTCGAGGTGTCGTATAGCCTTGGTTAGGAATTCTTGCCCGGTGACAGTCGGTTCCAGTTCGCTAAATATTAATTGAGAGTCAACGAGTTCAGCGACAAATTCAGATGCATCTTCGATACTGATTTCATCGTCCACCAAAAGCGCCGCCAGTTCATTTATACGTTTCCCTTGGGAGGCTTCCTCCATTACTCTGGCAAGGTACTCAGAATGGTCTACTGCCGAAAGGTGATGAACACGCCTGGTGCCCCGATAAAAATATTCTACATACCGGATCTCGTTAGCAAGCTTGTAAGCGCTGGTGTTACAAAAATATCGGAGGTGCGAACGCACGTCAGGCGATTTGCCCAGATCCTGTGAAAGTGCACACAGATAGCTCATATCGAGCCGGGTGTGTCTTTTGTAGCATTTGTTTTCTTCTAGTAAGATATCGGTATGGCTGCCTAACTGTCCTACCGAACACCCCGCAAAGAGACCGAATGGTGTACAACGGGTTGACATGCGGCTTAGGTAACGCACCAGGGAATATCTAAGCTTTTCTTCCTCCTTTTTATTTGGCAAACCACGTTCGAGGAATTTCAGCAGTTCTTCAAAAAGAACAGGAGAGGCTAGATAGATAGCCTCTTGGATGACTTTGTCGGCAAAAAACGTTTTAAAAGATTCAGCAGAGGCGGAAATCTCAGCAAGATGACGAACAAAAGTACTGAACGGATATAAAGGACTTCTGAAAACAAACCGCTCAAATGGCCGGTATGGATTAGTTGTTGGTCTCATAATTAACTAAGTAGAAAACATTCATCCCAGACAGGTTCGACATCACTTATGGCCGCAAGTAACACCAAGCCAATTCCCGAAATTCCCTGAAGCAAACCAAATTCGGACTTCCACCCTCCATAGGATTGTGGATACCAAGCCTTATAACCTGCCGGCCCATCCGGGAAGACAGCCTTTCTTAGCATGTCGTCCAGCCAGTGAAGAGCAGATTCCTTAAAAACCGGATTTCCCGTGTACTGGTATAAGCGATTATAAATATGAGCGATACCTGCCGAACCATGGCAAAAACCAGCGTCGACTACACGTTCTTTAAGCGCATTTTTACGGGTGGTGCTTTGTAATAATACACTCATGGCAATCTCTTCCCATTCTTGATTCCCAACGATCCCCGATACCTGCAACAATATGTAAGCAAGCCCGAGATCTCCATAGCACCAGGCAAGCCTTCCACCATAAACAGGATGGTCATCCTCTGCTGAAATCATCGAAGGAAAAAACGAACCGGTTTCATCAGGAACGGATAACTTATGGGACAACATATACGATACTGTTCGGGAGAGAAGGTCATTGACGTTTTCCTGTGCAATGCCCATTTGGTAGACCTTGCCCAAGAAGCTGATGATGCTCGTCATACCATGTGACAGACTCAGGTTATATACTGCTTTTTTACCTTCCCCTTCTTGCAGATTAAACATGGACAGCCACTTTAGGCCATCTTGATCTGCGATAGCAGCTTTTGCCAAACCTTCAACCAGTGCAGCGATGTAACCCGCAGAACGAGCAGTCCTTCGTTTCATAAAATACAGGCCTATACCGATGGCATTGTGAAGGTAATCATAACGGCTCTCACCGATGTCTTTTTCCATAACTGCGTACAACAACGCATCGTCATCAGAAAACAATTCGTCAGCATCCCCATCTATAAATCCCGCATCGATTAAATGATTTACAGCCCACCGAAACCCGGCCATACCATTGCATAGACTATATGTGGAGGGATCATTGGAGTGATACATATCAAAGTTGTCCAAAATGATAGAACTCGCCTTTTCAATATATTTTTCCTTTCCTATATATCTACCATAGTGGTAAAACAGGAGCGCGGCGCCGGTGTTACCCTCGCCCAGTAAAGAATGATTCTTGTGCAACTTTTCTTTTTCAAGTGTACCGATGATCGTGTCCAGCTGTTTTTGATTTCCCTCCAGTAAGGGTTCCCATTTTTGTTTATTCATTTTATTATCACTTTAAAATGTCCGGTGCCCACCAGTGGGGCCAGTGTGTTCACGTCCAGTCCCTGTGCCACGATTTCGAAATCCCCGGTTACGTCCGAGGTGAAGAAACTGAACGTGGCTGTGCCATCCCTGTCCGTAACGATGTTGGGGTTCCAGTAAACGGTGGAGCGCATGTCGAGTTCAGTGGTGGGATATGTTTCATAATCCAGAAGGGGAAACTCCTCCGGGATGGTGATGTTCCTGATATAGTTGATGTCTCGGTAACGGCCGCAGCCGAGGTACATGACGGTTCTGGGTTCACCGTAAGGGGTGCTCGCCCACGGATGGGTCCATCCTTTGACTAACTTCATTACATGTTTGCCGTGAAAACTGTAGCTGTGTTCACGAATAATATCCTCATACTCCTCACATTTCGTCTTTTTGAGCGTTCTCTTCACCACTTTTTCTTTTCGTCCTATTACAATCTCTTCCAGCCGGTTTATTCCCCGGAAATCGAATGCTGATGTTGTCGGGCTTTTGACAATAGCGAAGCTGTTCATTGCTTTTGGTAGACGAAGGTGCCCACCCCGTACCACTGTACTGTCAAACCCGATATCGGGATCCTGCCATTCCACTAGATAATGGAATCGCCATGATGCATTGTGGATAGCGGGAATCTTTATTTCCCATTCTTGGCCCTGTCGCGACAGCAGCAGACTGTCCGGTACGAAGAATGTGCCGGACTCTGGGTCGACCTCGACGGTCATTGTCCTGAATACCGGACCGGCATCTATTTTCCCGAGGTTAAATCCTCGCAGTGACCGTAGGTCAACCTCCTTCGCTTTGACATTTTGCTTTGTGGGCTCAAAAAGCAAGAGTTTCGGGAATTGTCGAGGCGCCACCACTGCTCCGGTAGTCCCACCCCTATCCGGTACATACACAGAAGCATTGCTAGGTGTATATACGCAGATACTGCCCCATTTGCTGTACTGCCACAGCCTGCCCAGCAGCAGGCCGTCCGGCATGTCAGATCCTGCGGCATAAAACCTTTGCCGCAACGGCCGGGCAAATCCGGCATAGTAAGCCTGTTGCCGGATGCTGCGAAAGGCCGTACTGTCCCGTCGGTTCCTTTCGGTGGCAGTCACCGAAAGGTTGGCAACAGCCGGGTTTCCCGCGGCATCCGTAACGCGGACCGTGACAGTTACTTTCTTCTTTGTCCCATAGCCCTGTTGGTCCGTCGAGATGCCTACCCGATAATCATCCTGCTCCTTATTCATAAACAGCCGCTCGGCCCACGGTCTGTTATTCCCGTCGAATACCGCCAGGCTCAGGATGCCCTTTGGAAAATCCGCGGTAGGTACCCTGACGATTGCCGAATCTCCGGGTATGACGGCTACGGGTGCGTTCCATAGGATATTCCCCCTCGACCTCAGCACAAGCAGCGCATTGCCCGGTGTGCCGCGGTTGTGTACAACGGCGCTGACGCCGGTGCTATCCCGGTAGACCTTCAGGCTGTATCCTTCAGGCTGATCGGCAGGGGGGACTTCAAATGTCTTCCGGCCCCGGCCATCGGGTGTCCGGACAACGTACCGTACACCCGTGGCGTCGGGAAGTTCGACGGTGCCAATACCCCGGCGGCCGGTATGTAGGCCTGTGATAAGGTTGTTCCCTTCCTTCACCTGAATATCGGTTTCCACGGGATTGCCATGGATGTCCAGCACCTCTATGGCGACGCGTCCACCCGGCACAAACCTGCCGCCTTCGGGGTAACAGTTCACCGTCAGGGGGTTTCCCCGGTGCGGCAGGTTCAGCGATAGTTCGGCATAATCGCTGCCCCTGGTGAACAGCAGCTTAACCTCCAGCGACTGGTTGTCCGAAAGGTCCGGATATGTGAAATCCAGGAAGGCCTCCCCGAAGATGTTGGTCGTCACCCTGCCGTATTTAATCTCCTTCCCCGCAGAAAGCAACTGGTATTCACCTTTTATACCTGCTGCAGGGGAACCGAAATCCCTGACAACGGCTTTTACCCGGACTTTTCCGTTCTTTTCCAGCTGTGCCATTTCGGTCACCTCCGCACTGGCCTCCAGCCGCCTTCCCGTGCTCCGGCTGATCCGGATCGGCTGCACGAATACGTTCGTATCCCCCACGGCAACCATACGGTCCGTATAGGCGTATAGCAGATAATTACCCTCCAGCAGCGTCCTCGGTGGATCGAAAAAAAGTCTATTGGATCCGAATATATACCTCTTGCCAGGTTTGGACAGCCCGATGTTCCCATGTGCCCGTATGTCGTAAACAGGAAACTGAGCATTATGCCTCTCTATCCGGCATTCGTCAACAATACGTATATAGAGAATCTTTGCTTTCTGGGAGGTGTCGCCCAACAGATAGGCCTTGAACCATATCGTCTCCTCAGGCGAGTAGATGTTTTTGTCCAGATGCAGGTACAGATTGCTACTTGGGAGCTCCCTCGTATAGACGGAGAGCTGTTTCCGCAGCTTTGAAACAGCAGATGGAACATTATCCCCATCCTGCGCATTTAAGGAGGGGCTAAGAAGAATCAGCCAAAGTAATGAATAGATAAACCTTATTGTTGACATCATATCGCTGATGGGTTGTTGACTTACAATATAGCGGTACACAGCCCGATAGGTCCATGTACCGCCACCACTAATTAGCACACCGTGCCGCAAACAGTATAGGGTCCGTCGCTGAGTGGAGGACAGCCATAATCGGTCTGACATCCGCTGCAGGTAGCTCCCAAACCTGTATTGGCACATATTGCCGGATTATCGGTATAACCATAACACGCATCCGTACATGCATTGGAGCAATTATCCCAACTACCTCCGGGAGGGCAGCCTTCATGGATTAGAGTTTGACAGCCATCGGTGATTCCCCCACCCACAATTTGTCCTGCTTCTTCCCTTGTTAAATTAGAAATAACGGTTTTGTTTAATTTTAACTTTTTCATTTTTTAGGAAATTAACGGCCAATGCCGTATTTTCGAAACTTAATTAATTCTACCGCCCGTTGAAAAACGGGCTCTTTGCAGGCGCCCCCTTGGGGCGTCTGTTATTATGTTCATACTTTTTCCGGTCTGTACATCCTCCTTTTTTTACTGGTTTTAATAATATTCACGTTTTTAATGTGCTCAAAAATCCAATGACGTTAGACACTGTACGACCCCCTCCTGCCGTAAAGTAATCCTGCTTCACTTTCCTGATAGTTGCTTTCATGCCGTCTACACGACTTGGATCATTGATCAGATTATCCATTTTCATTATAGCTTCTTCCAGGGAATTTGCGTGGACGCCCACGCCCTCTTTCTCAAGGCTCGGCGTGTAGGTCCGGTTAAAGACAAACGGCACGGATTCGTGGATAATACTTTCAAATGCGATCGAAGAAAATATGGAAACGCAGATTTCCGAAATTCTGAAGACCTCATCAAGAGCCATATCGCTTACAAGTCTTACGTTGGGATAGTCAATGATCGCACTGCGGTCATGCAATCCGAGCAGACATTCGGGGTGCTCCCTGATGTAAATGTTCCGATGAGGAAATGCCGTTGCACAATATTTCATAAATGCTAACAGTTCATTTATGTGACTTCTATCCATGACTACCACTGGCGGGGAAAGAAAAAAAGTGATGCCTGTATCCTCTTTGGCCGATCCTGTTTTATACAGATAGCCAACGTCGATAAAGCATGTGTTGGATGGACCTTCTTCCCAAAGCGCATTGAATTTCCTGCCCCAGGTCAGAAAGTAATCGTAATTCATGTTTCTCCACAGGGCCGTAAGGAACAGAGGCCAGCCCTGCTGGATGCATACGGACGGGATGGACTTCGTTTTACATAACTGTGCCAATATTTCCATATCTTCATGGCACCCTTCCAGAATGACCACATAGGTGGGTGACAAACTGTCTAACAGTATCTCAAACGTATTTGCAAACCAAAACAGTTTACTGAACCAGGTTTGCAAATAGTTGTTTTGGACACAGACCTCATCGCAGATGAGATCATATTCCACAACATAAACATTCTCGCCAATTGCCAAACCATCAGGCACAGCATATCCCGCTAGCAAAACGACTTCCTCTTTGATATGTCTGAGGAGAGGGACCAGGTACATCAGCTGCCTGTGGTTTATGCAGTAAAAAACGGGTTTGGAACGATATTCCTGCAACAAGGTAGCTTTACTATATACAATATGACCAGGGGTCAGCTGTCGACAGTCAACCTGTTGTGATGATAACACTCCGAATTCTCTCTTCCAGACTTCCAAAGTGGCAGCTGACGTGGGGATCCCGGATTTCCGCTGGCTATTGTAATGGAAACGTGAGCTGCTGTACATCAGTTTGAACCATAGGTAATTCACAGCGGCCTTCTCTAGGCCGGTACCGTTAACAAAAAATGCTGCAGGTTCCTTCTCCTTTACCTGGGCGATAAATTCATCAATCATTTTTTCAGATTGTTCCAGGTATTCCCAATAGAAATCGCGGTCCATATGGTCAGGTTTTTTTCTAATCGGTAGACTGTCCAGTTAACAATAATTTATATTTCAATTCTGCTATTTTCCAGTCTTCCTCATTGTCAATATCATGGACTTCGGATTCGGGGATTTCGAAAGGGATGGTTGAATCCAGAAACAATTTTTTTTGCCTTAGAAGAGCCTGTGTCCGGAAGAAATAAAATTGGCCGCAGTCATGGTAGAAGACAGGAAGATCCTGAGACCGCTCGTTCAGGTATTTAGGCCAGGCCATTGTTAGTAAGCCGTTCTCTATTGTCAGGGATCGCAAAACGGGATAACTGAAACGAACAATAGGGACTAGTGCATCCGCCGTACTATTATACAGTTTACGATAACCTTCCCTGATCTTTATCGCATTAACAAATGGTCCAGGATAAATACAACATCCATACGTAAACAGTTGTTTACGTTCGCCATAACACATTAAGACTTCCTCGACTACACTGTAAGTTGTAGCTTGGTCATGTGATGTGGCCGGTGATCTCAGAAACGGGACCTTTGCCCCCAAAGAAACGGCCATCTGAGCAATTTCAGCATTATCGGTTGAAACCATCACTTCGTCGAAAACACCTGCTTCTAAAGCAGCGGTTATTGAATAGCCAATAAGCGGGACATCGAGAAATTTTCTGATATTTTTTCCTGGAATCCGTTTGCTTCCACCCCTAGCTGCTATAATGGCTACGCACTTGTTGGTGATGTCCTGATATTGCGGCATATCAATTGGTGTTAATTGTTTAATTATCAACCCCTAAGATAGGGGAATCGTTTTAGATCAGATGGTACTACTTTTTCGGATTATAATATTATTGTACAGACATTGTATGATCGGCTAACGCTACATCACAGTAAAAGTAGAACAGCCGTGAGAGTAGACCAAAATCCGTATCTACCTTTATCCGTATGTCGTTGGGATAGATAACCTCAATATCGCTATTTCTGTCAGAATTATCGATGCCAGTCTGCTACCAATGACAAAGTCGATGAGCTCATGGTAACCGCTGCAACGATCATCGGTGCCATGACAGACAATAGGAAACACTGGTTTACTACGCAAAACAAACCCCGGAAAGACTCTCTCTCCGGGGTTCTGGCAAAACAACAAACTAGCAACAATTAATATTAATATCTTCGTCGCTTACGATCTAAAAGTCGACTGACACCATAACTTACCAATGCGCCCACCGCAGCAAGCAAAATGGTCTGCAATAAGTTGCTCCAGTCGAAGCTGTTCCAGACAGAACAAATAGTACCACCTAACGTGCCTGCTTGTGTATTACTTAATACCCTCATCGCTTTCCTCCTTTCCGTCTGTTTGATGCGGTTTTTCCTCCTCCTTTTCGAGCACCTGTTCGATAATGCCCAAACCCACAGCAATGTATCTTAAAACGTTCATTGCCTTTCCCGGCAATTTTATGGGTGCCAGCAATACCACCTGTACTGCCTGGCTGATCTTTTTGATTATTTTATGCATGATTACATAGATTAAAAAGATGAATTGATTATTGTGATGGATATGATTTTTATAGAAATTCTGTAAAGAGGCTGACACATAGGCCAGCCCCTACATTACAATCATCACCAATCACACTCCCCTAATCACGAGAAACACTTCTCCGCCCATATCCCACAGGCTATATACCAATGCCTTCAGCTTTTCCAAGGCTTTCCCGCTTTCATCTCCCTTACCTTCACCCGTTAGCGTTGTGACAGGAGCAATACAGCCCAACAGCTCCTTCATGGCATTGTTGGCAGCGTGGATCAGGATAGCTTCGCGCCCTAGGACTGCTGGGATACCGATCTGCTCCCCGTGCTTGTTATACTGCCGCTTCTGTAGCTTGTAGCGGCCTTCCGGAATGCAGCTGATACGCGGTATGTTATTCCGATCCGGTAATTCGATCGTGTGGCAGATTTTCTCGCCTTCAAAGTAAATCGTTCCATTGGTTCCCTGTTTTCCGTAGGTTCGTCGGAGAACGAGGGTGTGCTTTGTTTTCATTATGGAATATCTACATCTACAATGGTTAGCGCATTATACTGCCCATTCGCCAGTGGATAATATCCCCCGTTAACAAATTGGAAATATGCAATTCCCATCATGATCAGAACAGCACTTTCCGACTTCGGCTGTAAATCCACGGTTAGTATTTCCGCCTCTGTGTCTTCGCTTTTACCGATGTCCAGGTAATTCGATTGTGCGATAGAAACGCTATCCGCATTCGGATCTGTCGCATCGAACTCTAAAGCGACCAACTGTAGCTGCGCATGGGTTCCACCCCCGGGAGCTTTAATCTTATTCTTGACCTTAAATACAGGCAGTTCCAGCGTGCCTGCTCCGGTATCACGGCTGTAGCTTGGTGTCACCTTCGCCAAGAATACATTACGCAACTGTGCATTAATGTTGAAGTCTATTCCCACGAGCATGCTTAGGTTTTCTACCAATACCTGTCGTTCCCCACGAGCATTCACTTCGTCGGCCTTCAATACTTGGTGCATACGTGAGGTCATGCGGTTGCTCAATTGCGCATCACCAGCCTGCTGTAACAGTTCGTACAACTGCTGGCGAACCAGTTTCGAAGCCTGTACCGCCCGGCCAAACTCCTGTCCGTTTTCTCTCGTGCGCTGAAACCGCGGATCATTGTTGATCTGATCCTTAGTTGGTCCGCCCTTCATACGAGCTTGATAACCGTTGCGCTTGTCTTTGTAAAAGGAAAGATCCCCGATCTTTCCTTTCAATTTGATTAAACTTTCTTGACGTGCCATAATATGTATTATTTGATCACGACACAAAGATGCTCCCCATTTTCGAGGAGCGTGTCCCATATGGGCATAGATGGGCCATCTGGGGTCATTTGTCCATATATGTCCCAAATGGGCTCAAATGTCCACTTGACAAAAACAAAAAAAAATTCTTACCTTTAGATTAATAATTTCAAAGGAACCATTTGTAACGTTGACAACAGATTTCGGCATGGAGAATCAAGTAACGATATAGTAAGGATCAAGTAAGGATATAGTACCTTTTGTTACATAGCAAAACAGTACTTCATCGTTACAAAAAGGGTAATTAGTCGTTATTGCGTATCGGAAGCGGTTGTCTATTTATTTAACCATTAGTATAACTTGCTATGACTAACGAACGAGTTTGTATTTATGCAAAAGATGTCAGTATTCTCCTTGGAAAAAGCTACAAGCAGGGCGTCCGCCTACTGCGCACGATCAAAGACGCCTACGGAAAAGACACCAAACAGTACATCACCCTAGAAGAATTTTCCGAGTATACCGGAATAACTATCGAGATTATCCGGGAGCACTGTCTGAAACGGTAGCGCAATTGATATCCCTTATTTTCGGGAGGTAGCTCACAAGCTACCTCTTTCTAGTTGACCGTATGGGTATAACGTCCTTCGTACCAATCCAAAAAGTCTTTTATTTGGGTTTTGTTCAATGTCAAAAAGCTATTAAAAGGAGCCTTTAGATGAATAATCAATGTTCGCTTTTCTCCTTTGGCAAAATGTTCAATAAGATCATAACGAACAATCCAAGAGCCTGTAGCAAAAAATAGTGGATTATCTGCCAACAATTCTTTTGCACGGCTAAGCGCCCTAAATTCAAAATTGTAGTCATTGCCATCCTCATCGTAGGCCTTGACGCGCCGATCGACAATGTCAAAGAGCAGAAAATCCTGCAATACCATTCCATATTCACGCTTATTTCGGAAAGCTTTGACTATTTCTAATTCTCGCGCCTGTTGTTCCCGCACATCCTTTTTCCGAGATACTACCTCCACATTGGGAAAATCCGATCTATGCCTTGTTAGCTGTATTTGTCGCTTACCTTTCCTGCTTATCCGAAGTGCTCTCGATAGTACCGCAATACCTTCCAAAGCAAAAAAACAACCTTCCAAAACCAATACCGTGACCAAGGATACGACTACAATAGGTAACACTACCTTACCGTAATCAACCACGGAAAAGGGTACATCATGGTGC
The DNA here is from genome assembly GCF_004208525.1 of Sphingobacterium corticibacterium. Taxonomy (GTDB): domain Bacteria; phylum Bacteroidota; class Bacteroidia; order Sphingobacteriales; family Sphingobacteriaceae; genus Sphingobacterium; species Sphingobacterium corticibacterium. Next base: position 1,436,352 of record NZ_SGIT01000002.1, read on the forward strand.
GTATAATACCACAGACCAAATATAACGGACAAGCATATTGGAAGTACCAATCCTTTCAACAGAAACATATACCGATCTTTTCTACTCATCCTAACACGTGATAGCCTAGGTTTTTGGTAATGCAACAGCCAATTGGTAAACCAGAACAGAACGAAAAGTGCCGCCGCATTCAAGAGATATTGTTCTATGAAACCCTCTTCCGCCATGATTTCAAAAAAACCTTCGGGTTCTCCGTACCACCTCAAAATATGTGAGGTGAGCAATGCGATAAAGACCCTTATTCCAATTAAGATTTTTTTCCTGTTCTCGTATAAGAATTGCATTTATAACTTAGTTTTCTTTGGAATGGCTGTCCAAAATAGCGCAACAGCGTCCAAAATCCGCCAGTAGGTTTATGCAAATTTAGAAATAAACATAGTGAATTAATAGTTTTAGAGCTCCTTTGAAGTTATTAATTGATTTTTTAAACCCTTAAGACAAACAACATGAAAGAAAAAAAGTACCCTTTTACGCCAATAGGCGTAGGTGAAAAAATCACAGATCTTTATATCAGTCCCCTTCCCGAGATCGAAGCAGAAGCTGTAGCAGTTTCGAGCAATTTCTGTGGATGGTTGACGAACAACTTTGACTTATCGGCTGAACAGATCAGTTATCTGCAATCGCTCGGAGAGGATTTCGCCACTGAAAACGGGAACGATCTGGCATTCGCTTTCCGAAACCGATTGGCAGTAACGCTAACCAAAGGAGACATAAGTGTACGCACTTCCAAGTTTATCCGTAAAGAGAAAAGTGTGTCTACCGTTTCGGAACCGGAGAAAGAAACAGTGGTTTCAGGAGACATCAATTACTTTATCTCATGAGAATAAAGAAAAGAGAAAATCGAGACTAAAGAATGAAAGCACCACATATCATATCAGGGACACAAAATTATCTCGCGGCAAGAATGCATGGGGCGTTATCGGGGGCTTTGCCCATAAGCCATTTCCTACATCAGGATAGAAGCTGCGCTGTTTTTTGTGGTCAGTATATTGTTGTTGCGTGTATAGGTACAGCTTTCGCGCGGTGCCGGCGTAAATATGCGCTTTTCCCCCACGGGGTAATGTAATCAATGCCCAGGCATCACGTGTGTCAGATCTGGCGGCAGGGCATGCCGTTTAGCCGATAATAAACTAAATTGAAAACATATTAATAAATTGCTTATGGCAACTTTAAAAATCAAATGGCTAAGTGCCGCTTCTGTATTTACAATCTTATTAGGCGCATTCTTTATGGTGAAAGCGATGGATAAAGAACCGATCAAAAAGGTAACGACTTCAAAAAAATTAGTGACCCAGACTTGGAAATTTATTGGTGAAGAAGATGACGACCCATTAAACGCCAGTTTTTACGAACTGGACGCTGCGGATGATCCTTGTCCTGGCCTTCCCGAAACAGTATGCAAAATTGAAGCACCAGCAGATCAGTCCAATCCTAATCTACCGGACATGAATGCCTGAAGTGGTTGTGTCTTCAACCTTGACACAGAAGGTACATGAACGAATCAGCAGTTCATTGGATGCTTCTCCGATCCAGTCCAACGAAACAGTCACCGGTCTGCGAGCACTATAGTATCGGTACTACTTACTTGGTTACAAACCGCCTCCTGATATTGAGGAGGCGGTTTTTTAGTTTTGCACAATACCGGAGAAATTTATAACCACACGCGGTATTTTATAAATAAATCCAGAAGAATTTGCTGGCAATGTATAGATATTGTCATCACGTTCGACCTTACGCACAATATCTTTTCTATAACGTGCATCTAGGTTTAACCTTCTGATGTCGGTCCACCGAACGCCCCTATGGATAAGTTCCTTTCTCCGCTCCATAAGAATAATATCCAATAATCGTTGCGGATCCTCTTCTTCGATCATATAGATATAATCCCTCTCCCATCTATATTTCAAAAGTGTGTTTATTGTTTCTCTTGCGCGTTCCGGCTCTCCTTTACGCACATAACACTCCGCACTCGTCAAATACATCTCAGATGTAGTAGGCCCAACAAAAAAAGATCCCGATCCAAACCCCATATACGTACCTTTAAAGCTAAATTTGCCGTTCGCAAGTGCCCGGAAATAGACTTTCTTTCTTATATCTTGATCATCATATTGCCCATAAAGCACAGAATCTATATAGCACTCCCTGCTATGGTGCAGAAATCCTATACCGAATGAATAAGCGAAAAATAACGTTTCCTTGTTCATCGCGGCAATTGGGAAACTAGAAGCACTGTTCAGTTCATTGAAATCTATCAGATCAGCATTATACTCAAGTGCTTTCTCCGATTGGAACAAGGAGTTTTCAAAATCGGATTTGGACAAATAAAATCTCGCCAACAAGGCGTGCGCAGCGGCTTTATTGGGTCGCGTTAGGTATGTTGTATTTTCCGGAAGCAGTTCCAACGCCTCTAGCAAATCCTTTTCTATAAAATCATACGTTTCATGGATAGTCGAACGGACAGTCGGCTCACTGGTATCTGACGTTTTCTTTAATGGGATACCTAACTTCTGGTCTGCGGAGGATTCCTCATAAACATCGCAGAAAACCTGCGCCAGCAAAAAATGGCCAAGGGCACGATGAAAAAGTGCAGTTCCTTGAATAATATCACGTTCAATAGATGTGCCTTCCTTGACAAAGGAGAGCTCGTCCATAACCGTATTTGCTATGGCAATGGTCGAATATGTATAAAACCATGACATTAGAATCGATTCCCCATCCTCTTGATAGTCGTCATCAAAAAGATAGATGTTTTGATCATACACCGTTAAGCGGTTTAATCCACCTGGGCCGATATAAACATCGTCTGTCCTTGCTTCCAGCAGCCCCGGATAATTTCCAAGATTCAATTTATTTCCTGCGTCCATTAAGGCCTGCAGGTCCGCGATTGTCGAAGCGATTACCAAATCTTTGCTCGGCTTTTCCTCCAAAAACGTTTCACACCCATAAAACAGCACAATAAACAGCATCATGCACCAAAAACGAACTGGGTTATTTATTTTCTTCATGATCATTAGTTTTAAAACTGACAATTTATACCAATTACAAAATTTTTTGATGGTGGAAGGCCACTATAGTCTGGATCATATCCCGATTTTGTTCTACTCCATAGTACCCCTCCATTATTGATGGACATAAAGATCTGTCCCGAGCCATTGGTCCACTTGTTCATTAACTTTTTGATATCATAACTTATCCGTGCACTTTGTAAGCGGATATGGTCCCCTTTTTCCACATTGGCAGAAGAGTAGCGATAGAAATTACTTCTAACCGAATTTGCCGGATAATCCATAGATGGAACTGTGGTATGTTCTTCATCACCGGACGATTGCCACCGTTTCTCATAGTCTTTATGACCGCCCCAACTGTTGATCAGAGATGGATAGCTAATAGTCGGTTTTGTGAAATGATGCCCGAACTTATAGGCGATGTTCACGTATAGGCTCACTGGGCCTAATTTCAGATTATTCTGGAAAAACCCATAGAATAAAGGTAATGCAGAGCCGTGGTAGTCCAAGTTCCGCAGTGAGTCGCTCACGATCCTGTTGTAATCTTGGGAAGGCTCTCCTTCCCATACTCCTACCGGGTCTCCCGTTTGTCCGTCCAGCCCCATAAATTTGTACGAGAATACCGGATACAGCACCCTATCCTGCAATGGAGTTAAGACCCGTCCCCCATTACGCACATAATTTTCAGCTGTGTTTTCCACACCGTTATAAATATCAACAATGTCCTTGACATAAGATAAAGCTATTGATGAAGTAAACGCTACATTGCCCTTTCTAATCCAGTGCCAGTTACTATTCCACTCAAATCCCTGGCTTTTGATCCTGCCCACATTTCTCGTCATGCTGCTATAGCCGGATGTTGGGTCAATCGGGTCAATCGACAGGAGGTCTGAAGCAACTTTACGGAAATAATCCAATGAGCCGGTAATCCTGTTATCGAAAAATCCATATTCCAACCCATAGTTCGTCATGAGCACATTCTCCCATTTTAAATTAGGGTTTGGCGGAGATTGGATAATGGCGTACGGTAGACGGGTATAATCCGCCCTACTTAGGTAAGTAAGTACCGGGCGTTGTGTTGCTGCCCCGGATAAATTTCCGCTCACCCCCCGAGTCCATTTTAGCTTCAACTGGTCGACCCATTCTATCTCCCTTAGGAAGGGTTCTGTTTTCATGTTCCATGCCAGCCCGGTAGACCACAATGGATTCCATCGTTGGTTGGTCTTTACACCGAACATATTGGAAGCATCACGCCTCGCCGATAACGTGAATACATAACGATCTCGGTAGGTATATCCCATATTGGTGTATAGAGAAACAAACCTTTGTACCGTAGAAGAAAAATCACCAAAACTAGGTATCGAAGCATTTCCGGACAGTCCTTCATAGATGGGATAAGTACGTGTATAATCAACTGCTCCCACGGTCAAGACATTGTCGTCATAGCCATATACGCCATTTGCTGTAATTTCTGCTTTACGGTCTGAAAACTCAAATCCACCGAGGACAGCCAGATGGTGTCTTTCTGCAAATGATGCATCATAGTTAAGCTGCGATCTAAACCGGGTCGACTGCAATGCCGAGAAACTCTCGCTCAGAATTCCTCCTACAGGCAGGTTATGGATCAATCCGTTTGCCGTAGGTTCCGTAAACAGGTTGATCAGGTTACGTGCATAATAAGAATCCACACTGTAATGGCTACGCCCTTTCGACCATTGCCGTTCGGTGTTATACATAAATCCAGCTTGAGGTTTTCCAATATATCCGCTTTCAGCGTAATCCCTCCTTGTAAATGATTTATCGCGTTTTCCCCCTGGGACTTATTCAGATCATCAAAAGGGGAATACGTCCAATCCTTTAGGCGCGGTTCCGTTAATGAGTTAATAAATAATGAATTATAATTTCTGGGAATGATTAAGTTATTCCCATTATCATCAATTAAAGAAGCATAAGGATATAAAGCCGTTCTGCCTCCACCCGGAATGATAGGGAAGTTGACAGGACTTAAACTCAAGTGGTTTCCCGAGAGGGAGGAGGACAAATTTGCCCCTAGCGTGACCTTTGGATGGATGGTATAAGACAGGTTTCCTCTTACGGTAAACCGATCTGATTCCATCACGTCTGTTGGCCCTGCCTGCCGGTCATAGCCTAATCCAATCCAATAGCTATCCGTGTTAGATGATTTGGACACCGAAAAGTTATACTGCTGGCGGAGTGCCTGTTTATAATAATGGTTGAGCAGATCATCTCTATAATCTTGCTGTTTCCATTTGGAAATGGATTTCTCTACATCATCTTCTGTAGAAAATCCGTTTTTCACGTCGTACAGCAACATCACCAAAGGCGAATATACCTGTGTCCTATTTTCTACACCATCAATTGCTTCTCCATAATGTCCCTGCTCAAACAACCATTTCTCCACATCCATAAAATCAGCCGAGGACATTTCCTGACGATACCTTAGCCGGGGTTTCTGCGTTACAAAAATATTGGCACCGCCGTTGATCTGTATCCGATCTTTCATTTTTGCTTGTTTAGTGGTCAATACGATTACCCCATTTCCGGCACGAGCCCCCCAAATTGACGTTGCAGCCGCATCCTTCAATACCGATACGGAGGCTATATCGTTGGGGTTTATCGTATTTATATCGCCTTCAAAAGGAAAGTTATCCAATACGATCAGCGGTCTAGTCGACGAAGAGTAAAAACTGTTGATGCCCCTTATATGCAGTTCGGAACTTCCCGTACGGTTATCAAACTGCAACCCGGGTACCATTCCATCCAGTTTCTCCATAAAATTTGCCGTTGGGACCTGGTTCAATTTTTCTTCTGAAACAAAGAAAAAACTCCCTGTCGACCGTTCCTTTGGTAAGGTCTGATAACCGGTATTATAAACGTCCACCTCCTCTATTTCCGTTAATTTTTCTGTCATTACAACGCGCAGTATGTGAGCTTGTCGTTGAAGTATAATTCTTTTATCTTCATATCCGATTTTTCTAAAATCCAGAGAGACAGGGCTACGTTTTAAGGTGAAGGAAAATGTACCTTTGCTATCAGTGTGACCGAGGACATTCCCTTCTCCGTCCGCGATATTGACATTCACTATTGGCCGTCCGGTCGTATCGCTGACGGTACCATCAAGTTTTTGTTGCGCAAACAGGATGATATGGCCAATAGATAGTATTACTGTGATGATATACTTCTTCATTTTGCAAGAAAACTTTCGATTACTTTTTCATTAATAAATACAGTTGATGTCATAGCGGATACCCTTCCGTTCCGGTCAATCCATATATAATACGGGATGGCATAACGGGGGAACAACTGTGTGATATACTGGTCGCCAAGAATGGTCGGTAGTCTAAGTTCCTTGACATTGGTGTTCCAATGGGATTTAATAGTTTCGTGTGTATCTCTGGTTTTCTCGCTGTTGACCAATAAAATTTGAAGTTCGTTCCGGTACTTAGTCCGTAACGTATCCAATTGTGGAAATCGCTTGATGCATGAAGCACACCATGTTGCCCAGAAATCGAGCAACAACGGTTTCCCTTTAATATGCTGTAGATTGACGGTTCTTATCTGACCATTTTCCAGAACCGTATGCTCCGTTGTCCAAAATGTATCTGGCACTTTCTCTCCGACGATCAACGGCTTGATCTCTTCTTGCCCTTCGACAGCCTCCCCATTCTCGGGAGGCTGCGCGTGGGCGTAACTAAACATGAAAACAAAAAATATATGGAGCAACAACATGCATATTATTGGTATGCTCTGCTTTATTTTAGGCCAAAGCGTGGCCAGTGCGTGTAAAAACGTCATTTTTTAGTTCATTTATAATGAATGGATTAAGGTTAATAAGAAGATAGGCGCAGGAAGGTTAGTTACAAGGTTGCACCATAAGCTAGTTCTGCGCTTAAAAAAATGTTAGCGCTATACCGGTGGTTTGATTATATTTTTTAATAGTTGCTTCATGGTTATTGTTTACCTATATCTTCCTGTGCTTGTGCTACCTTTATTTCGAAACCAATTAATTTGTAAAAGTCACGTATCTGCTCTACCGGCCAATTCATGGCATCTGCGATGCGTTCAAATCCCCTTTCCGCATTTTCTAACCACGCCTCCACCTCATGGTGATGGTCTTCGTCGATGGCGTCGAGAAGCATATTCCTAAATTCTTCTTTCTCCATTCATTTCGCTTTTTATTCGATGTGATAGAAACTATGGAGCAAAACGCTACAGTTATCTTGCACCCGTAGTATTTACCACATTGCGGATTAAAAATAAGTTGAAATAGGAATGCGAATTTTGACGGTTTCATATTGGTGTTAGTATACGGTTTTGCACCATCGCATCCTTGGTTAATGCCATTAAATAGCTTAGATACTCCGGTTATTCGGGGTTTCTAATGATGTTTTTGTAACGTTGTTTTTTGTGGTTCATAAATCTATTATTTTTAGGCGAGGGAAACCAAACAACAGATTTAGATTAAAATCTATATGGTGATGGGGTACCTCTTTGCACACACAAGGAGCCTGTAGGATGACCGAGCGTATATGCAAGAGGAGCCCATCGTGTCTTGTATTGCAAAGATACGTAATGGGCACCGAACTCTTGCAACCTGCACGCTCTGAAAATTTCCTACATTTCCTTGCACAAGTGTTTTTATTCAATGCCTTTAATTATCGAACATTTAATTTATATCAATTATTCCTCGATAACTGCTTTAAGTTGTATTACGAGACTAAAATAATAAATTATTTTTAATTGCGGTAATATTTAACCGCATTTTTATTTTTTTATATCGGCACATTAGCTCAAAAGAGCAATGAGTAAAGATTATAGTAAAATAAAAGCGGATTTTGGAACACATATTCGGAAGTTGAGGGATACCAAAAACTATTCTTTGAGAAAAGTTGCTTCACAGTGCGACCTTGATGATAGTAACATTTCCAAAATTGAGAATGGTAAATTTAATATACAACTTTCGACTATCATTGAACTGGCTAAGGGGCTTGAAGTGCATCCCTCTAAATTATTAGATTACGATTTTGGTTCTGACATAATCTAAGATTCGAGGGAATGAAATAAAGAGGCAAAATCCATTAGTTTCGTATTCGCGATTGCCCAAACTTGAATCGTTGTGATTAACATGATACCGATGTATCAATCATTGTAAAAATAGAAGAATAACAGTGTTACAATTGTTAAAACAAAGAAAGCCGAACAAGATAAAATGTTCGGCTTTCTTTGTTTTATTAGCTTTATAGCAAAAGCTATTTCAGTTTTTCGATTTCTTCGACGGGTAGTCCGATGATGTCGGAAATCATCTGTATGTCAAAACCATTGCGTAGCATTTTTATTACGGATTCCCGTTTTTCAGCCTCGGCTTTGGCACGCTCTTCCAAACGCCCTTCGGCTAAACCTTCTGCCAAACCTTCAGCGAGACCTTCCTCACGAGCTTTCTTCTTTTCTAAGATAGCCGTCTGACGAATAGATTCCGCATCCCATTTACGTTTTAAACTAACATCGTACATCTTACGTTCCTCCTTATTTAATTTGCTGTATTCAGCGATCTCAAATAACTTCTTGAAGATAGGCTTCTTTAGATAAGTCGATAATTTATTCATGGATGACATATTCTTCAACACGTACATCCATTGTTCCAGATCGCTATCCAATTCCGTCTCTTCTTTTGTAAAATTAATCAATTCCACATAAATAAACCCCAAATATTCATAGAATATTTTACCTGTATCCCTATTACACAGGCAAATATCGTGCAGGAAACTCTTATCGCCCTCTCCATCGGGCATGGTAAAACCATCCATCAAGACGATGACATATACTTCCGTTATGGCATAATTCCATTCTTTGCGGTTACCTTTCGGAGCTTGATCGGTTATGAGCTTACTCCCATAGTACAGCATCCGCCGTTTAAGATTAGCCTGCCAACTCCGCTGAAATTCGATAATAAATTGTTCTCCATTATCTGCCGTACAGGTCAGATCAAAAATAACCGAGCCGATTTCCTCGGCTTCGCCGACATGTTCGTTTTTGTTATATACCAAACCGGTTATGGTCTTCCTGCCCCGAAAGAGGTCATTGAGCAATGAAATAAGAAAGTCCCTGTTCACTTCTGTCCCGAAAAGCCGTTTAAAGCCATAATCCGTAGTCGGGTCAATGTATTTTGTATGTTGCATGGCACTGTTATATTGGTGTATGACCTAAAGATAGGAAAACAACTGAAAGCAAACTATTTTTTTAGTAAAAAATTCTCGACATAAATAGTATAAAATATTGGAAAGAAAAGTACTACGCTTTATTAGAAAAATATAATACCTTTTAGTAAGAAAGCTGAAATAAGGGAATATATATATTCGTTTTCTCTTAATATATTATAACAGCCGGTTGTATTTTGTAATTCGCGATTTGCAAATTGCAAAATAAAACTTTATCTTTATGTTATGAGACGCAAACACAATGGCATGAGACCACAGGATATCGTTGTCCTGGTAAAGATCTTGACAATGAACGATAGAGGTTGGCAGTTAAAAGATTTAGCGAATTCTCTATACATCAGTAATTCAGAAATATCGGAATCGTTAGAAAGAAGTGCTTACGCTGGTCTGATTGATTTTGGAAAACGGAATGTCCACCGTGGGAATCTTTTGGATTTTCTTATCTACGGAATGAAATATGTATTTCCGGCACAGCCCGGAATATTGACAAGGGGTTTGCCAACGGCACATTCACATCCTTTCTTACAAACATTTATCAGTAGCGATCAAGCTTATGTTTGGCCTTCCCAATCTGGCAGTATATTAGGGCAGGCAATAGAACCTTTCTATGCTAATCAGGTCAAGGCGGCACAGGAAGACGATGAGTTATATCGGCTGCTTGCTTTACTGGATGTAATAAGGGTGGGTAAGCTTCGTGAGAAAAATATTGCTGAAAAAGAATTAAAAGAAATATTATCCCATGTCAAATCATACTGACATTGTGCGGATCAAGGCTGTCAACAATGCCTTATCGTTTTATATATTTTGACATCTCCACTATGGCAAAAATCCATTTATTCTTGCTACTTTTAATTACGTTTTAATAAAAAACCAGATTATATGAAGACTCGCTTATTATTATTTTCCGTTATGGTCATGTTCTCTTTGACCTCATTCAGTCAAAATTTGGAAGAATTGGATAAGAACTGTCGAATAATTGCTTTTCACTGATATTATGGAAAAAATTGTTATTATAAGCGGTGCCTCGTTGGGTATTATAGCTATTGTTCTAGGCGCTTTTGGAGCCCACGCTTTCAAAAAAATCCTACCAGAGGATAAAATGGCCTCATTTGAGGTTGGCGTGCGATATCAAATGTATGCCGCTTTATATCTGTTGATTATCGGCGGATTATTGGATTTTGATTCCGTTTGGGAAAACTGGGCATACTATGGTGTTTTCTATGGAGCTATTCTCTTTTCTGGCAGCATCTACCTACTTTCTTTCAAAGAATACTGGAAAGCAGAACGTGTGCGGTTCCTCGGTCCGATCACCCCTTTAGGCGGCCTATTTATGATTATTGGTTGGCTCGCACTACTGATAAGTTTTTTGCAAAGTTAGTCTTCGCGACATAAAATACTTATCTTTAAGTCAGTAGTAAATAAAAAGCAACCTTTATGATCAAACTCCAGGTGACAAATGAAACGGGAAGATTAAGGGCTGTCGTATTAGGTATTGCGAACCAAAATGGACCGACCCCTAAAGCAGAAGAGGCTTACGATCCGAAGTCGCTGGAACATGTATTGGCTGGTACGTATCCCGTAGAGTCGGATATGGTTTTTGAGATATCCGCCTTCCACGACGTATTGGAACGATACGGGATAAAAGTATATCGTCCAGAACTGATCCCCGATTTAAATCAAATATTCTCGCGCGATATTGGATTTGTGATAGATCATTATTTTATAAAGGCCAACATCCTTCCAGACCGCGCAGAAGAATGGCGAGCCATCGAGCATATTGTGAAGCAAATCGAACCAGAAAATTTTATAGAAGCACCACAAGAAGTACATATCGAAGGCGGCGATGTCATCATCTGGAATGAATACCTTTTTGTAGGTACATACAAGGGCGATGACTATTCGGCTATAAATACTGCCAGAACGAATATAAAAGGCGTGCAATTTTTGAAGGATATGTTTCCTCACAAAATTGTAAAAGAATTCGACCTGATCAAGTCAATGACCAATCCACGAGAGAATGCACTCCACCTAGATTGCTGCTTCCAACCTATAGGCAAGGATAAGGCTATCATTTATCCGGGTGGCTTCCGCAATCCAACAGACTACCTTTATCTCCGGAAACTTTTCGGAGGAGAAAATATCTTTACCATCACGCCAGATGAGATGTATGAGATGTATAGTAATGTATTTTCTATCTCGGAAAATGTCGTCGTGACGGAGCGGCGATTTGATAGGCTCAACTATTGGCTCAGAGACCAGGGATTTCATGTAGAAGAAGTTCCTTACCACGAAATTGGCAAACAGGAAGGTTTACTACGGTGCTCTACTCTTCCCTTATATCGGGATTAATTCTATGCATTATGGCACAGACGACAGATACGTTACTTTTAGTTCGCCCGTCTCGATTTCGAAAAAATGAAGAGACAGCCGTAAACAACTATTTTCAAGAAGACGTATCAGATCCCAATCGAACACTAAGAGCACAACAGGAATTCGACAGTTTTGTAGATCAGCTCCATACACATAATATAAACACGCTGGTCATACAAGACGGAGGTGAGTACGATACTCCCGACAGCATTTTCCCCAACAATTGCATTTCATTTCATCAACAGACCGTTGTTCTCTATCCCATGTTTGCCGAAAACAGAAGACGGGAACGCAAACTAGGTTATCTTCAAGCTTTAAAACAACGGGGTTTGACATACAACCGTATTATAAATTATACCCGTTTTGAGAAAGAAAACCGTTTTCTAGAGGGAACCGGAAGTTTAATTTTAGATCGCGTAGCCCGTATAGCATACTGTTCGCTATCTCCAAGGGCAAGTGCCGATATGGTACACCAGTTCTGCCTAGACTTGGATTATGAGCCTTTTATTTTTGTCGCCAACCAAACTGTAGACGGCTTACGTCTACCTATCTATCATACGAACGTGATGCTATCTGTGGGCACACATTTTGCTGTTTTGTGTACAGAAAGTATAGATAATAGAGCAGAAAAAGAACGTTTAATCAGGCGCCTGCAAGAAACAGGGAAAGCAGTTATAGCCATATCCGAAGAACAAATGCATAACTTTGCCGGAAATATATTGGAGGTAAAATCTACCACAGGAAAGCCTCATATTATCATGAGCTCACGGGCGTTTAGAGCCTTTAACACAGACCAGTTAAACCAATTGCATGTATGGGGGTCGATTATACACAGCCCGTTGACTATCATAGAAAAGGCGGGCGGGGGCAGCGCGCGTTGTATGCTTGCCGAGGTATTTTACTAATCTCTTTTCTTATTCCCCGACTCCATTAACAATTCACGACGTACGCGACTAAGACTCTCCGGCGTAATACCTAGGTAGGACGCAATCATCCATTGTGGAACCCGCTGCAACAAACTCGGATACGTGTCCATAAACAGCAGATAGCGTTCTTTCGCCGTCATCGCCAATAGGGAATTTATACGTTGCTGCTGCATGTAAATGTTCCGCTGTAGCGAACTTTCCATAAAGCAGGCAAATGCGGCACTTTGCAAAGAAGCTTTCTCCATAAATTCCTGTTGGATAAATACGATGACAGAAGGTTCTATTGCCTTGATATAGAAATCAGCCGGCTTGTTAAAATATTGACTGGCCCTATCGGATACAATCCAGTTTTCCGGCGCGAATTGCAGGATATGCTCCCCTCCTTTTTCATCTAAAGAGAAGGACTGCAGTAGGCCTGATTCTACAAAAAATGTATAACGACTCACCTCTCCTTCCCGGAGCAGATAATGATGATGAGCAATTTCCCGAAACGAGAAATAGGGAACTAATTCTTCAAAAACCTCTTCGGAAAGTTCGGCTTTCTCCGTATAATATTTATAAAAATTACTTTCTCGCCAATTGAATTCCATAGAAGCTATCAATATAAAATTGTAAATTTAAAATCCAGCGGATTGAAGTACTTTTCCAAATATCCAATAAGATCATCGCCATGTTTCAAATATAAGGAAGCAAAGTTTTCCGTCCGTTCCTGTAATCCCCCGCCGGGGAAGAGTTTATCTTTCACCCGTTCTATCTGTATAAGCGCATCTTCATGATTATGCTTATCGGCTTTCAGCAACTTCTTTTCCAAATTATTAATCGCTTTTTTTAAACGTGCCTTTACCGCCTCCGTACTTGGGCCCAAGCTCGGATCAATTTTATGTGCCCGCAATTTAATCTTTCCGAAGATGGCATTAAATTCCATCCACTCGTCACGCAAGTTCAACCGATGTTTCGTCTGCCGACGAACATAGTCATTTTTTAATCCATCCGTTGGCTTAAATATGCTTTTGAAAGTCAAATCCAAACGAAAAATTTTCCCCGCAATTTGGTCGTCGGTGATCATGGCGGAATTACGTGGAACGAGAATCGGAAAGGGAATTTGATAGTGATCAAAGTTAGCTTTCAATTGCAACCAATATACGATCTCAGCCCCTCCACCAATATATGCCAAATTTGGCAAGATAAGCTCCTGATACAAGGGTCGCATCACGACATTCGGACTAAATCGTTCAGGATGTTGAGCTATCTCTGCCTTTAACTCCTCTTCCGAAAAATAAAGATCACGGTGCAATACTTCAAACCGGCCATCTTCTGTCCGCACGAGGCGCTCGCGAAATTCATCCGTTAAGTAAAAAAAGTTGATTTCCCGTGCGTGCACCTGGGTATGATAACCTAGTTCCGTGAGGCTTTCGGAAGTGTTTTCAATCGCTTTAAAGCTATGTTGTTCAAAAATATCCTGCGCGATGATCGGCGCAAAAACGTTCTTAAAGCCTGTATGATCCGCATCAACAATCACCAGTCCGTATTGCTTAAATAGCTCATTTACCATGTGTCGCGTGGCTGCTGCTAGTGATTGATTTTGCAAGTAGGCATGCTCCACTATCGATTTTAATTTCTCCGCGTTGGCCGATAGCCCGAACGTCCCGCAATATTGTTTCACGGTGTCGGCAATATCATGTGTGGACATCCGTCCCGTAGCAGAGACGGTTGGCGTATCCCATATGATCCGCTTACCGAATACTTTCGTATTATTGATTTCTGCAAAATCATGGTCCTCTGTTGCCATCCAATAGACGGGCACAAACGAATATTCGGGATAGGCTTCTTTTAAATCTTTTGCCAATCGTATAGCCGTGACAATTTTAAAGATAAAATAAAGCGGGCCTGTAAATATATTGAGCTGATGTCCTGTTGTAACCGTAAATGTTTTTTTATCTTCTAACAACGTAATGTTAGCTTCAACTGCTGGAGAATGGGCTAACAGTGAACCGTATTGCTCGCGGAGTGTTGTTACTAACAACTCCCTGTGGGAGAAGTTCTGCTTCTCGCTTATCTGTTGTTTGAATCCAGCTAAGGTAGGTTGTTGTCCGTAAAAGGATGTTAACTGTTCATCGTTGGCGAGATACGCTAATAGTGTTTGCGAAAAACTACCCGTATCACTGTAATCAATGTATGTTGCTTTCATCTAGCTCTTTTCGTGTCGTCTCGTAATGTCTACAGATTGAGCGGACAATTTACATATTTTTACACGAAGCGACCACAGGCATACCGAAATTATAGCAAACGTTTGACGAAAGGCTATTTAATCACTTTACCATACAGATCGAAATCCTCTGCTCGCTCTACCTCTACCTCAACAAAATCACCGATACGCGCGTAATCTGTTTTCGCATCCAAGATCACCTCATTATCCACTTCCGGCGAATCATACTCTGTACGGCCAATGAAATAACTACCATCCACACGATCCACGAGCACCTTAAATGTTTGTCCGATTTTTTCTTGATTAATTTCGTAAGAAATGCCTTGCTGTACCTCCATGATTTGTTCTACGCGTGATTCCTTTTCCTGTTGCGGCACATCATCTGTTAAGGTATGGGCATGAGTCTTTTCTTCATGTGAATACGTAAAGCAACCTAATCGGTCAAACCGGCTATCTTCCACCCATTCCAACATTTCATTGAAGTCTTGCTCTGTTTCTCCTGGATAACCACATATTAAGGTTGTACGTAATGCGATATCGGGCACTTTATCACGAATTTGGTTGACAAGGTCAATTTGCTTTTGTTTGGTTGTTCCACGACGCATCGATTTTAGCATAGAATCGGAAATATGCTGTAAAGGCATATCCAAATAGTTACAGATATTCGAACGCTCATTCATGGCATCCAAAATATCCATTGGAAAACCGGATGGATAAGCATATTGCAGACGAATCCATTCTATGCCTTCCACATCTGATAAGTGACGTAACAAATCTGCCAAATTACGTTTTCCATAGATATCCAACCCATAATAGGTGAGGTCTTGGGCAATGAGTATTAATTCTTTCGTTCCATTAGAAGCTAAAAATTTAGCCTCTTTCACTAAATCATCAATAGATTTAGACACATGCTTACCGCGCATCAAAGGTATAGCACAAAAAGAACAAGGGCGATTACACCCTTCAGCAATTTTAAAATAAGAGAAATGGGAAGGAGTGGACAACAGACGCTCACCTAATAGTTCATGTCGATAGTCTGCTCCAATGGTCGTCAACAATTCTGGCAGATCATTTGTTCCAAAATAAGCGTCAACGTTCGAAATTTCAGATTGAAGTTCTGGCTTGTATCGTTCGGATAGACAACCCGTTACGATAACCTTATTTATCTTTCCCTCCTCCTTTAATGCGGAATATTGTAAAATGGTATCAATAGATTCTTGTTTTGCGTTGTCAATAAACCCACAGGTATTAATAACAACAATATCATTTGCCTGTATATTGGATGCTTCGTGCACAACCTCCATTTGGTTTCCCTTCAGCTGTCCCATTAGCACTTCAGAGTCGTGGATATTCTTAGAGCATCCCAACGTCACGACATTCACTCTCGGCGTACTCACTAGAGGAGCAACCTTTCTATTTTTTGTTTTCATTTCTATTCATTAGCATTACACAGATATAACGATGACCTGTGTAGTCCGAGTCCGATCATTTAAACAATGAATCGACGAAATCTCGCTTATTAAACAACTGCAAGTCGCCAATCTTTTCGCCCACACCAATATATTTTACTGGAATTTTAAACTGATCGGAAATACCGATAACCACGCCCCCTTTAGCAGTACCGTCCAATTTTGTTAGTGCTAAGGCATTGACGTCGGTCGCTTGTGTAAATTGAGTAGCTTGCTCAATGGCATTTTGCCCTGTTGAAGCATCTAAGACAAGTAGTATTTCATGTGGAGCACCCGGTACGACCTTCTGCATCACATTTTTGATTTTGGTCAACTCATTCATCAGACCAACTTTATTATGCAGGCGTCCAGCTGTATCTATGATAGCTACATCATCTCCGTTTGCCACTGCCGATTTAACCGTATCGAATGCAACTGACGCGGGGTCTGAACCCATTGGTTGGGCTACGACACGAACATCAACACGTTCACCCCACAATTTAATCTGATCTACAGCGGCTGCCCGGAAAGTATCTGCAGCGCCCAATACGACCTTATTTCCCGCTTCTTTCAACTGATGGGCAAGCTTACCGATCGTAGTGGTCTTTCCCACACCGTTTACACCAACGACCATAATCACATAAGGTTTGTGTGCCCCATATTCAAATGTTTCGAAATCGTTGCTATTATTTTCCGCCAACAGTGCCTGTATCTCTTCTTTAAGTAAGCGATTTAAGTCTTCTGTACCCACGTATTTATCGCGCGCAACACGTTGTTGGATACGGTCAACGATCTTCAGCGTGGTCGTTACCCCAACATCCGACATGACCAATACCTCTTCGAGATTATCCAAAACTTCATCATCGATGGTGGATTTACCGACAACGGCTTTGGTTATTTTGGAGAAAAAACCTTCTTTGGTTTTTTCCAGACCTTTATCTAAAGCTTCTTGTGCCTCTACTGTTTCCTGCTTCTTTTTAAAAAAATCAAATAATCCCATGGATAAAAAAGTAAAAGGTAAATATACTAAAAAAGCCCTTTCGGTACATACCAAAACGGCTTATCTTGTCTTTTAAAGAAAACTTTGAAAAGGTATAGCTGTTACGCAACTTATTTTGCAGCTTCTGCTACAAATTCTTTCACCTTGTCGTTGTGAACCATACCTTCTTTGAAAGTATAAGCTCCCGTTTTGGCAGACTTAGTAGTTACGACAACTTTGGTAAATTCCTTACCGCCTCCTTTTTGTAACGATGCAACTGATTTCTTTGCCATTGTCTTGTATTTTTAAAAGAGCGAATGCTCTACAGTTAATTACTTAATTTCTTTGTGAACAGTTACTTTTCTAAGCACAGGATTGAATTTTTTCAATTCTAAACGCTCTGTCGTGTTTTTCTTGTTCTTTGTGGTGATATAGCGAGACATTCCCGGAAGACCACTTTCTTTGTGCTCAGTACATTCTAAGATTACTTGTACTCTATTTCCCTTTTTTGCCATTGTTTTACTTTATTATATCCGCCAGATGACGGACAGATTTCATGAATATTCTGATAACAGGCGGTAACGATTAAATAGATCCTTTTTTGATAAATTTATCGATTACTGCTGTAATTCCTTTTTTGTTAATCGTTTTGATTGCCGAAGTAGACACTTTTAGCGTAATCCAACGATCTTCTTCCGGGATATAAAAACGCTTTGTTTGTAAATTAGGATAAAACTTACGTTTCGTTTTAACGTTTGAGTGTGAAACGTTATTCCCTGTTAATGCCGCCTTGCCTGTTAAATCACAAATTCTTGACATGATATTTGATTTTTAATGTTGTTTCTCTAATCGCTCTTTTCACAAAGAGTTTGCAAATATCCATATTTCTTTTGTGAATTGCAAGCAATGAAATATTTTTTTTAAAGTTTTCCACAATCCACATCACGTTTTCTACCGCGGGATAGTTTTCCCTTTTGTATATTTGTTTTTTTAAACCCAACATGCTTTACAAAACGCCAGGAATCGCGCTCAAAACAACCAACTATGCCGACAATAGCATTGTTGTCCATATTTTCACAGAGACATTTGGTATGCAGTCTTATCTCATCAACGGGGCAAGAAAACTGAAAGCACGTCTCCCAGCAAATCTCTTTCAGCCTTTACATCTTCTGGATCTTGTTGTATATTATAAAGAGAGTAACGGGCTGCAACGCATCAAAGAAGCTCACCCACGTCCTTTATTAAAGGAAATACCCCTAGAGATTACCAAAGGCTCTATAGCTTTATTTCTGAATGAGATATTATATAAAGTACTCCGTCACCAATCGCCAGACCCTTTTCTCTTTAACTTCATCCAACAATCGATTATATGGCTGGATGAAACGAAAAAATCTTTAGCAAATTTTCACCTGATCTTTCTCCTTAAACTAAGTAGATTCCTCGGTTTTTTACCCCTGCACCATCATAAACAGCAATATCCCTATTTTAATCTTATAGAGGGCATATTTAGCAATAACCTTCCTGCACATCGCCATGTATTACAGGAACCACACACCTCAATTTTCCTTCGCCTGCTAAAAACTGACTTCGAAGAATCGCACCATATCAAAATGAACAAGAGCGACAGAAAATATCTTGTCGAAAAAGTGTTGGAGTTTTATCGATTGCACACGGAAAACTTCGGCCAAGTAAATTCTTTGTACATCTTGGAAGAAATATTTAACTAAATGTTTCTATGTAACATTTTTATTGCTATTTTTAAAACAGCAAAAACAACATTTGTTTACTTATTTACTTTACTTAAAATTTACTTTTATGGACTGGTTTCTGAAAACATTAAAAGAAAACTATGCTAATTTCGATGGGCGGGCACGCAGAAAAGAATTCTGGATGTTCGTTTTATTTGTTTGGCTCATCTATGTCGCCTTTAGCATCGTAGGAGGTATACTTTCTTATATCAGCTCTATTTTGGGCGGATTGGTATACGGTATTATGGGATTGGTTTCGCTTGGACTGCTCATACCCAATCTAGCTGTAGCTGTACGCCGCCTTCACGATACGGGGAGCCCAACATGGTACATTGTATTTGCCTTTATCCCGCTTGTCAACTTATATTTCCTCTATCTGATGATCAAAGAAGGAGACAAAGGTCCTAATGAATTTGGCCCGGATCCGAAAGAAAGCGGCAGTGATCCGAATCCATTTGGTAATTTCCCACCAACACCGGGAAATGACCCATTTACAAACAACCCTAACGTATAAAGAAAAAAGCCAGACTAAAAAAACATGTCTGGCTTTTTTTCAGCTTTATACCCCATAAAAAAGAAGCTGCTTCCCTCTTCGGAAAACAGCCCTTCACAATAAATATATCTGAATCTAAATTAGATAAGCTTTACATTTACCGCATTAAGACCTTTACGGCCTTGTTCTACTTCGTAAGATACATGATCGTTCTCACGAACTTTGTCTACCAAACCTGACACGTGAACAAAAATTTCACTCTCACCAGAATTAGGGATAATGAAACCGAAACCTTTGGTTTCATTAAAGAATTTTACTACACCTTCTTGCATTATTGTAATATATTATTAATGTATTGGTTCTAAAGGTAGACATTAATTTTTAATGTCTCTTTATTTATTTTCAATTTTAAACGAAAAGTAACCTGCACTGTCAAACAATACGCATGCAATTTTGTATTAGTAACAATAAAAACAAATAACAATGAAAAAAATAATCGGCATAATTATCGCCATCTGTATCGTATCTATGTCCAATGCGCAAACAAATAATTTTGAATCTAGCCGAAGAGTCTCTACAAGAGGATATGCTGAAAAAGAAGTAACTCCTGATATTGTTTATATTTCCATTTCATTAAGGGAATACTTTGTCGATGGAAATACCAAAAATAAAGTCAATATCGAAACATTGGAAAAACAGCTCTATGATGCCGCATTGGCTATCGGTGTTAAAAAAGAGGATTTCAATATCCAAAACATTTATAGCTATAACTATGACAGTTCAAAGAAAAAAGAAAACAAACAGTTACTGCAAGCGAAACAATATAGGATCAAAGTGTCCAATCTCAATGGTTTGAATAATATGCTCGACCAAGTGGACCCTAAAGGTATACAAAGCACTTCGATAAACGGTTACGATCACTCTCAAAAGCGTCAAATTGAGAAAGAGTTGAAAGTAGCGGCCGTACAGGATGCCCGTGCCAATGCCGAGATCATTGCTACTGCAACTGGCGACAAGATTGGAAAAGTACTCGTCATCAATGACAACAGTTCATTTGGATGGAACGATATTTTACCAACTCCACGTATGTATGCTATGTCAGCAAAAGCAGAAACAAGCGATGCTGCTTCGGCAGATGGCGAAAGTCTCGACATCAACGTGCGCCCGATTAAGCTCACCTGTAACATCGATGGGATATTTGAACTTTTATAATGTACCTTTGTACGCTATATGAGCAAAACGAGAATATTTGCGATAAGTATGATTGTACTCATGCTTATCGCTTTCTTCAGTAACCCCAAACAAGAGCAACACGAAAAGATAGTAAGGGAAAAAGCCATAGTGCTTCTTAAACAGCAAGCTGGAAAGCAAAATGAACAAATGGTAGATTTTGGTATTCAGCTTTTTGGAAATACGTTAATCGATCAATTCATGCAAAACCATGTAAAGGTCGAAAACTACTATCTTTTTTCCGTTACGAAAATACGCGTAGGCCCCCAAGAAAACACGATTGGTGGAGGAGCATTCGGCACAATCTGGCTTAGTCCTAAAATAGACGAAAAAGCAGCCGAAATCGTCAAGATGATAAAAGAGGGACTATAAATGCTGGACATTCTATATGAAGACGAAGATTTAATCGCTATTAATAAACCACATGGATTATTAGTACATCGATCGTCTATTGCTGCGGATACCTCCAAATTTGCTTTACAACTTCTCCGAGATCAGATACAGCAAGCTGTATACCCTACCCATCGTTTAGATCGCAAGACCGGTGGTATCCTACTCTTCGCACGAAACAAGGAAATGGACTCGCTCACACAACAACTCTTTGCTAACAAAAATATAGCGAAAATATATTGGGCAATTGTACGAGGCTACACTGATGACCAAGGAACAATTGATTACCCCCTTCGTAAGGAAAACAATTCCTTACAAGATGCGATTACACATTACCGGACATTATCGCGAGCGGAGGTTGATCTTCCTTTTGGTAAACACGCCACTTCTCGCTATTCATTATTGGAAGTTAGGCCAGAGACGGGTCGGATGCACCAAATCCGTAAGCACCTCGCCCATATTTTCCACCCTATTTTAGGTGATAGACCTCATGGCTGCAATAAACAAAATAAGCTTTGGAAAGAGCAATTTTCTATGGACACCATGATGCTCCATGCACAAAAATTATCCTTTAAACATCCGAGAACCCAGCAAGAAATTAATATTGAAGCACCTACACTTTCGGAATTTAGCCGTGTACGGCAAATTTTGGATTTATAAACACAAGGAAATAGAGTAAATCATTCGCGTGAATTGAAAATAGCTAAATATCCAGACGTTGAATGGTCTTTTTTTGTCTAAATTCCCTGTAATAAGATATTTTCAACGGTAGCGGAGAGCTAAAGAAATTCATTTTATATACAGATGCGATTATATTGTATATAAAAATGAATTTCGTTAGGTTTGAAAAAATTTAGATGATCATGATTAAAAACGTTGCGTTAGCCGAGCATCATATAGCGCTTGGTGCTAAAATGGTACCTTTTGCGGGGTTCAATATGCCCGTTCAATATTCAGGAATCAACGACGAGCATGAAACTGTGCGTACTGCCGTGGGTGTCTTTGATGTGAGCCACATGGGCGAATTTATCCTAAAAGGTGAAAAGGCGATGGACTTGATCCAAAAAATATCATCAAATGACGTTTCTAAGCTGTACGATGGTAAGATACAGTACGCCTATATACCAAACGAAACAGGGGGTATTGTAGACGATTTTCTAACCTATCGAATTGATGGACAAACTTATTTATTAGTCGTGAATGCGTCCAATATAGATAAAGACTGGAACTGGATCAGTAAATACAATACGTATGGTGTAGACATGAAAGATATTTCGGATAAAACATCATTATTCGCAATCCAAGGTCCGAAATCAGCCGAAGCCTTACAATCTCTAACTGATATTGAGTTGGCGGAGATGGAATATTATACTTTTAAAAAAGGTTCATTCGCGGGTGTAGACAACGTATTGGTTTCCGCTACGGGTTATACTGGAGCCGGTGGGTTTGAAATCTACGTGGCTAATGAAGACGCTAAGAAAGTATGGGACGCTATATTTGAAGCCGGCGCGGCATACGGCATCAAACCTATCGGTCTTGGCGCACGCGATACGTTACGTTTAGAAATGGGCTTTTGTTTGTATGGAAACGATATTGATGAAAAAACTTCTCCCTTTGCCGCAGGCTTAGGCTGGGTAACAAAATTCACGAGTGATTTTGTAAACAGTGAAAATTTAAAAGCTGAAAAAGAAAACGGCGTTTCTCAGAAACTAGTAGGATTTGAAATGCTTGAACGCGGTATTCCACGCCATGACTACGAAATCGTTGACGCAGAAGGCAATAAAATTGGACGTGTAACGTCAGGCACACAATCCCCCACGTTGAAGAAGTCCGTTGGACTGGGTTATGTAGACAAAGCCTTTGCTAAAGAAGGAACGGAAATATATATATCCATCCGAAATCAAACCGTGAAAGCTGTCGTTAAAAAACCTCCTTTTGTGAAATAGGAAGGAGCATTATAATATATAGTTGTAGAGACGCAACGTATTGCGTCTCTATTTTTTTCTTTTCGGTTGCTGCTTTCCCTCTCGTACATTTCTCTTCACCACCTTCAACAGGACTACTTTGAAATAGATCAATACCACCAACAGCGCTATAGAAATAAATAAAAAAAGATGATTTCCCGTTTGGAAGGACATGATGCCACTGTATACTAAAAATGCAATGGCAAGATTCAAAACTATATTTAAGA
The DNA here is from genome assembly GCF_004208525.1 of Sphingobacterium corticibacterium. Taxonomy (GTDB): domain Bacteria; phylum Bacteroidota; class Bacteroidia; order Sphingobacteriales; family Sphingobacteriaceae; genus Sphingobacterium; species Sphingobacterium corticibacterium. The sequence continues at coordinate 1,459,613 of NZ_SGIT01000002.1, forward strand.
TAAAATACTTCGTCATATTTATTTATTAATGGGCTTTCCTATGACTTTTTCGCGCATAAAGAAAAAATAGACTGTCCCGGCTATGATGTTACCAAAGATGATAAAAATAATTAACAATATCCGCTCTGTATTAGTCAACTTAACCGAGAGCATAATTTCCCGTAAAACCAAAAATATCCACAACAAAGACAACAACAACGCCATGCTTATCAAAATGTAAGCTAAAGAAAAGTTTAATATCCACAATATAAAAGCTAGGATATAAAACCCTAGACTAAAATAAAATGCTTGTTGAGTTTGGTGGACGAGATTTTTCATCCAACAAAAATACAGAATCTTTGGTTATGGGAAAATTCCCAATTCTTCGTAAGCCACTCCGATCTTATCGATAGCACAGATGAAAGCGGCCGTCCGTAAGTCCTCTACCCCTTCTCTGTTTTTATAAATATCCCGAATCTCACGATATGAACCTATCATCGTATCTTCCAATCCGGAATGTACCAAATCAATTTCATCCGGTCCACGCAAAATGGTTTTACGTTCCAAATCAGACACACGCTTACCTGTGGTAGATTCGATAATATCAATCAACTCCTTATACATATTTTCTTCGAAGCGCTTTTCCAAACGGCCGTAGCGTACATGGCTTAAATTTTTCAACCATTCAAAATACGATACAGTTACCCCTCCCGCATTCAGATAAATATCTGGGATCACCAAAACGCCTTTTTTGTTTAGAATCTCATCCGCATCAGAGGTCAACGGTCCATTGGCCGCCTCTCCAACGATTTTTGCCTGTATCCGATCGGCATTATCTTTATGGATAACGCTTTCTAAAGCTGCCGGAATAAGGATGTCACAAGGTTGCTCCAATCCTTCTGCAGGGTCTGAAAAATTAATGGCCCCGGGATAATTAAGAATGCCTCCTGTTGTTTGTCGATGGGCTTGTACCTGGTCTACATCCAGCCCGTTTTCGTCATAAATTGCTCCGTTATATTCGATTAAGCCCACGAGTTTTGCGCCTGCTTCTTGAAAATATTTTGCGGCATGATACCCCACATTACCCAATCCCTGCACAATGATCCGTTTGCCGGCGATCCCCGCCGTAAGCCCCAGCCTATCCATATCATCCTGAAAAGAACAAGCTTCACGAACGCCAAAAAACACACCCAAACCAGTTGCTTCGGTACGTCCACGCACTCCTCCCTGCGACACCGGCTTTCCGGTAACACAGGCTTGAGCGTCTATATTATTGGGATTAAGCGAAGAATAGGTATCTACAATCCAACTCATTTCACGAGCACCGGTACCATAATCTGGTGCCGGAACGTCGATACCGGGACCAATAAAGTTCTTCTTGCATAGCTCAGACGTATACCTACGTGTTATCTTCTCTAGCTCAAAAGTGGAATATTTGCGCGAATCTATTTTTATTCCGCCCTTTCCTCCTCCAAAAGGAACATTTACAATCGCGCATTTATACGTCATCAATGCCGCTAACGCCATTACCTCTTCTTGGTCTACCTCCATACTGAATCGAATGCCGCCTTTACATGGTAGCTTATGATGTGAATGTTGTACCCGATACGCTTCAATGACTTCAATGCTGTCGTTAATCTTAACGGGAAATTTTACCCGAAGTATAGAATTACAGGCTTTAATCTGGGCGAGAATACCTTGGTCAAATCGCGTAAATTGAGCGGCCTTATCAAAATTCCGTTGAACACTTTCAAAAAAAGTGTTGTTTGCTGCATTTTTTATCCCCATAACGTTGTTATTTATATACTTATGTTGGTTCTGCTTTATACATTAAAATTAACAAACTTTAGTCGAGTTAAGCACAAAATGTGTACAGCAACAAATATTTACATTTTTTGTTGGCATACCTCTTTTTATTTCCCACTACATAAAAAACAACGATATCCGCTAAGAGTTTTGTTTATTAGTAAACATCCATTTCCGGATCAATATCTTCTTTCCACGCTAATATACCCCCCGCCAAGTTAGATAAATTATCAAATCCCTGTTGTTCTAACAACATCACGGCCTGTGCACTACGTTTACCACTACGACAGTGAATGATAACCGGCTTATCTTTCGAAACCTTGTCCGACTCGATTACAATTCCTGCCAACGGAATATTGAGTCCATTCAAATTAGAAACTTCATATTCAAAAGGCTCACGTACATCAATAAGCTGGAAATCCTCATTGCGATCTATCATTCCTTGGAGTTCTTCAACTGTAACTTCTTTCATGTTTTTATATTTTCTTGTATCAAACCTAAATAAATGCTTTGCATTCACGAATTCCTAAAATATAAAATTATCATGAGTAATTTCATTTTTATATGCAATTTAATTATGCATAATATAAAATGAAACTATTTCGCTCTCCTCTGCTATCAAGAGCTATTTTATAGAGGAAATATACTATTTTTAGGAACACATAGTGGAGTTCTATCATGAAAGAAAAATTTTTACAGTGGTCTTTACTGCTCTCTCTACAATTTACCATCTGCTTATTTGGAGTAAAAGCACAAGTAGTAGAAACAGCAGATGTCGAACGGATTATTTCTACGCTTGCCAGCGACGACATGCGGGGAAGAGCAGCATTAAGCCCTGATATTGCGCGTGCAGCCGATTTTATTGCGGAAGAATTCCGGCAGGCAGGTTTACAACCCTATACTGAAGATAATTACCGCCAAACATTTGAGGTTACGAAGGTTTTTACGGAAAACGAATCCATCAAGATCAACGGAAAAGCATTAAATGTAGACGAATTTATCATATTGAACAGCAATCCCAACCTCTCTTGGAATCAAGATTCGGAAATAGAAGTCATGGAAATCCGCGCAGGAGACGATTTCTCTGAGCGCTTCCGTGACATCGTGCGGAATAATGCCAACCACAACATCGTTTGGGTAGATCCATCCTTTGCACCTATGCTGGCACGTTTCAAAAAAATATTTTCACGTGAAAACGTCATTCCAAAACAAGCAAGTGCAGCCGATGGTCCAAGTAAAGTATTTGCCATTAAGAAAAAGAATATAAAACGGTTTGAAATAGAAGCAAACACACTACACGACAATTTTTCCCTGTTCAATGTGGCTGCCGTCATCCCCGGAAAATCGAAGGCAGACGAATTTGTTGTTTTCTCCGCGCATTATGACCACATTGGTATCATTGATCCCGTAGGACAAGATTCTATAGCCAATGGAGCAGATGATGATGCATCAGGCACAACGGCCATGATTGCCCTGGCGAAACATTTCAAAAAAGAAAATATCAATGAGCGTACGTTAATTTTTGTTGCGTTTACCGCAGAAGAAATTGGCATGTTTGGTTCTAAATATTTTTCCAATAATATCGATGCCGATAAAGTGGTAGCCATGGTTAATATAGAGATGATTGGTAAAGATTCAAAATTTGGACCGAATACGTTGTACATAACCGGCTATCATCATTCCAATCTAGCAGAATTGATGCAAGAAAACCTAAAAGGAACTGCGTTTACTTTCCATCCAGATCCATACCCAATACAGAATCTCTTTTATAGAAGTGATAACGCTGTTTTAGCGGCATTAGGTGTTCCGGCACATACCTTCTCCACTTCACAGATTGATAAAGACGAATATTACCATACCGTGAAGGATGAGCTTTCAACATTAGCTATTCAAAATATAAAATCCAGCATTGAAGCTATTGCCAAAGGTGTTGTTGGAATCGTTACGGGAGAGCAAACACCTTCACGCGTGGAGAAGTTAATGAACTAATCGTTGCATTACATAGTCATCGAGGATGTAGCCATAGTAAGGTATATCCACCTCCGATATAACCTTAAACCCTTGTTTAAGGTAGAAATGATACGCCTTATTCCCTCTATTTACATTCAACTCAACAATGGAAAAGTCATGTTCTTTTGCCTGGTCTACCGCAAAATCAATCAGCTTTTTTCCCAATCCCAATCCCTGACTGTCCACCAAAAGATAAAGCTTTTCTATGCGCAAAATGTCATTGTTCTTTTTTTGAAGGGCGATAAATCCCAACGGTTGCATCTTTTGCTGACAAATAATATAAAAATCCTGTCCTTCTGCCATCGCTTGTTGAATGGCTTCGGGGGTATAATTTTTATGTAACATGAAGTCGATTTGTGCACGACTCAAAATAGCTGTATATGTCGTATGGTATACGGCTGTTCCTAAATGGTGAATAACCGCAGCCCCTTCCTTACTTACTTTTCGAATAGTATACATTTTTAAATCTCCTCGCCTATACAAACATATTCATCCGAATTAAATTCCAGATACATAAAACCGTCCTGTTCGGTTATAAATCCATGAGGACTAATATGTTTAAGGCCGACCAACGATTTGAGATGGTTTTCCGGAACGGAAATACGCGCACCTGCTTCTTTCCATTTTTCGTAACGATGACGAATGTATACATATCGCATCCCGTGAGACAACACAACCATGTTAATTGCCGCAGAATAGGCTTTTAATGCTTCATCAGGCGCATCGCAAACAATATTAACGGCTTTGTGATTGTGGTGGATAAGATAATCTAAAGCGTCAGGTATGAACCCTTTTTTTATCGGAATATTTTTAATTTGTTCTTGCGGATATGTTATTTCTTTCCTGCCGAAGATTACATCCACTTTAATATCAGCGGCTAAGAAAAAATCTACGGTATCATCGTTGGCTATTACCGTAGGGCTCCACTCTAGAAGTTGTCCCATATATTCTTCATCGAGCGCTTCATAAGAGGCAACAATCAAAGCGGGTTCTTGATTTTCTCTAATAATATGATGTGAGGACATTTTTAATTCTCGCCAAGTTGCCGCAATGTAATATACGACATCAAGCCTATACTTACTTTCAGTGCATTTTCATCGACATCAAAGGTCGGGGTATGGACTGCAGACGTAATACCGGCGGCTTTATTTCCTGTTCCCAATCGATAAAAACAAGCATTGGTTTCTTGCGAATAATAAGAGAAATCTTCGGCAGCCGGCCATATATCTAATTCAACAACATTTTCTTCACCAAGATATTCCACGGCAAAAGCGCGAGACGACGTGGTTATTTTCTCCTCGTTAATTAGAAAAGGATAACCTTTTCGCACTTCAAAATCACAAACAGCCCCCATACTCTCCGCGATGCCAGTTGCCATCTTAATCATCTTTTTATGGGCATCTGCCCGCCATTTTTCATCAAACGTACGGAACGTACCTTCCAGATACACCGCATCGGGAATCACATTGGTCGCACCATTTCCGGTTATTTTCCCCCAAGATAGAACCGTTGGTATCCTCGGATCCGCATTCCGGCTTACGACTTGCTGGAGAGCCGTAATAATTTGTGCTGTAATCGCAATCGGATCAATATTTTGGTGTGGATGCGCACCGTGGCCACCCTTACCCCGCACGGTCATATATAGTTCATCACTAGAAGCCATGTATTTCCCCGTACGGAAACCTACTTTCCCCGTCTCGATAAGGGGCATAACATGTTGCCCGATAATACCGGCAGGAGTTGGGTTCTCCAACACGCCTTCTTTAATCATGATCGAAGCACCGCCGGGTAGACGCTCTTCTCCAGGTTGAAATATAAGTTTTATAGCGCCCCCAAATTCGCTTCTCAGGGATTGTAATATCGATGCAACTCCCAATAACGAGGAGGTATGCACATCGTGCCCACAAGCGTGCATAACGCCAAAATTCTGTGAACCATAACTGCGCCCCTCCACCTCCTGTATGGGTAGAGCATCCATATCCGCACGAAGAGCTAATACCTTAGCCGAGGGTTTCTCGCCATGAATCAGTCCTACCACACCGGTATTTGCCATAGACGAGTATGGAATACCCAAACGCTCTAGCTGCTGCTTGATAAAAGCAGATGTTTGGTGTTCTTCAAAGGAGAGCTCAGGATGTTGATGCAAATGGCGCCTAAACCCGACTGTCTCTTCAAAGAAGTCTTCCGCAAGTTGTTTTATCTTTTCTTTCAACATCGATATGGTTTTCCTCGTTATTCGTAAGCCCAAACCTCTTCGGTGAAGACAAATACATTACTATACTGAGAGCGTAGCTCCTGCATAAAGCTGGTTGCTTCTGATCGGCTTCTAAAGTCACCAACCTTTACCCTGTAATTTGGTTCATCGTAAGTCACATAGGCGCCTATATCTTTATAAGATCGTTGAAATCTAGCCTGTACGGCATAGGCATCACTTCGGTTCGCTCCAGAAAATACCTGTACACGAAAACCGCGCACTTTTACCCGTTTACCGCTTTTCTTATCAACGACTTTCGACCCTAAGCTAACCATTCGGGCAGTAGTAGGATTGATACCGTTCTCCGCTCTGAACTCCTGCAACAGATTAATCAACGAATCCTTCTCTACTTCGACGATTCCCGATTGTGCTTTACTGAGCTGTGCAAATCCAAGGAGTACAAAACCAAATATCAATCCTTTATATAACATCTTTATTTTAAAAAAGTGAGAACGTCAACTATATAACTTCTCGATAATTTTATTTTAACTGTTTTTTCCGTGACAGTTTTTATATTTTTTCCCGGAACCACAAGGACATTCGTCATTTCTACCTACCGTTTGTGTTTTACGTATAGGCTGCGTGACTTGTTGTTCGCGGGTATCTTTATCTTCTTCCGAAACTCCTGTTGGCGAGCTCAGCTCCGCTTTTGTAGCTTTAACCTGTGCAGGCTGCGGCTGTACCGGACGTGCTTCCCGAACGTTTTGCGGCTCTTGTTGCTGGCCAGGAATTTCTCCTTTAAACAAGAAGCTTACTATCTCTTTATTCATGGAAGCAAGCATGCTTTTGAATAAATTGTATGCTTCCATTTTGTAGATAATAATAGGGTCCTTTTGCTCGTAGACAGCATTTTGTACAGATTGCTTCAGGTCATCCATTTCACGTAGGTGCTCCTTCCAAGCTTCGTCAATCAATGCTAAAACAATACCTTTTTCAAACGATCTGAAAACTTCTTTCCCACTAGACTCTACCGCCTTCTGCAAATTTGTCGCAACTTGTATGCCACGAATACCATCGGAAAACGGTATAACCACATTTTCTATCATTCCCCCACGTTCAGCCAAAACATTTGTCAGTACCGGAAGCGTTTGTTCCGCCACCTGTTGTCCTTTATTTTGATAATGTGTAAGAACCTGTTGGAATAATTTATCGGTCAACACCGCTAAGCCACTTTGTGCAAATTCTTCCGCCGTAATTTCAGGATTTAGGGCAAACAAACGAATCACTTCAATCTGGAACTCTTCATAGGTTCCGCCTTCTTTTGCTTCGGTCACCACATCTTCCACGACATCGTAGATGGTATTGTTCAAATCAACGTCCAAACGTTCTCCGAATAGTGCGTTCTTACGCTTCGAGTAAATTACAGTACGCTGGGAGTTCATCACGTCGTCGTACTCCAACAATCGCTTACGAATACCAAAGTTGTTCTCCTCCACTTTACGTTGCGCTCTTTCAATAGATTTCGTCAACATACTGTGTTGCATCACTTCACCTTCTTCCACACCCATTTTCACCATGATGTTGGAAATCCGTTCAGAAGCGAATAGACGCATCAGATTATCTTCTAGCGACACGAAGAATTGTGATGAACCAGGGTCTCCTTGACGGCCGGCACGTCCACGTAACTGACGGTCTACACGACGCGATTCATGCCGTTCTGTACCAATAATCGCCAGTCCTCCAGCTTTGATAACCTCATCCGTTAATTTGATATCCGTACCACGACCCGCCATGTTGGTAGCGATCGTTACCTGTCCGGGACGTCCTGCTTCCGCAACAATGTCCGCCTCCTTTTGGTGAAGCTTCGCGTTCAATACATTATGTTTGATGCCACGCAATTTCAACATCCGACTCAGCAATTCCGAAATCTCTACGGAGGTTGTTCCCACCAATACCGGTCTTCCTGCCTCTGTTAGTAACTGAATCTCCTGTGCTACGGCGTTATATTTTTCTCTAGCTGTGCGGTAAATCAAATCTTGACGGTCATCTCGCTGCGTAGGTCGGTTTGTCGGAATTTCCACTACATCTAGCTTGTAAATCTGCCAAAGCTCACCTGCTTCTGTAGATGCCGTACCCGTCATCCCTGCCAGCTTATGGTACATCCGGAAGTAGTTCTGCAAAGTAATTGTTGCATACGTTTGTGTTGCATCTTCTACTTTTACATTTTCCTTTGCCTCGATTGCCTGGTGTAAACCATCGGAATAACGACGCCCCTCCATAATACGGCCCGTCTGTTCATCCACAATCTTCACTTTACCTTCATCCACGATATATTGGTCGTCGATCTCAAATAAGGTGTAAGCTTTAAGCAATTGGTTTATAGAATGGATACGCTCTGATTTAATAGAGTAATCCCGCAATAATTCTTCTTTTTTCTGTGCTTTTTCTTCTAATGATAATTCTGATTTTTCGATATCTGCTATTTCGGATCCCACATCTGGCATGATGAAGAAATTTGGATCTTCCCCAGAAGCGGTGATCAATTCAATACCTTTTTCACTCAGCTCTACTTGATTGTTTTTTTCATCGATCACGAAGAACAACTCTGCGTCCACCTTAGGCATGTTGCGGCTTTGTTCCGCCATATAGTGGTTTTCTACCTTCTGCAACAGCTGTCTGTGATTCCCTTCTGATAGATATTTAATCAAGGCTTTGTTTTTAGGCAACCCGCGATAAGCACGCAATAACGCCATTCCTCCACCCTCGACATCAGCATCGCCGTTGGCAATGGCTTTCTTTGCCTCGTTAAAAACCGTATTTACATATGCTTTTTGCGCATTTACCAGCCGTTCAATACGCGGCTTTAGTTGATAAAACTCATGCTGATCACCGCGTGGGATAGGACCGGAGATAATTAACGGGGTCCGTGCATCATCAATCAAAACGGAGTCTACCTCATCAATCATGGCATAATGTAGTTTACGCTGTACCATGGAATCCGGTGTCTGTGTCATATTGTCGCGCAAATAGTCGAAACCGAACTCATTATTTGTTCCGTACACAATATCTGACAAATATGCTTTTCTTCTTTGTGGCGAGTTGGGTTGATGTTTATCAATACAGTCTACGCTCAATCCGTGGAACTCAAATAACGGCCCATTCCATTCGGAGTCACGACGTGCTAGATAGTCGTTCACTGTTACAATATGTACCCCCTGCCCGGATAATGCGTTTAAGTAAGTCGGTAATGTACCTACCAACGTTTTACCTTCCCCTGTAGACATCTCCGCAATCTTACCTTGATGCAAAACGATACCACCGATAAGCTGTACATCATAGTGTACCATATTCCAGGTAACCTCCGTACCGGCTGCGATCCAAGAATTTTTCCATACCGCTTTATCACCTTCCACAATCACATTCGGTTTACGTGCGGCCAGTTCCCGGTCAAAATCGGTTGCGGTAACCTCAAGTTCTTTATTTTCCGTTAATCGGCGAGCGGTGTCTTTTACTACTGCAAAAGCTTCGGGCAAAATTTCCAGTAATACTTCTTCCAGCTTTTTATCCCTATCTTTCGATAATTTATCGACCTGTTCATAAAGGGCTGTTTTTTCACCCATATCGACATTATCCTGATCCGCTTCTGCTTTCAAGGATGCAATTTCTTCGTCTATATCGGCTAAATAGGCTTTGATTCGGTTTTTAAAATCAGCAGTTTTCGCACGCAATTCATCGTGGCTTAACGAGGATAACTTCTCGTATTCCTCTTTGATTTTATCTACAATGGGCTGAATGGATTTGATATCTCGTTCTGACTTGCTGCCAAATAATTTACTTAAAAATTTTAACATAATATTTTCTTATCTCCGTGTACCGCGTGCAATAATGAATCCAATAGTATTTTGCAGACATTTTGGCACTAACCGGGCAAATTTAATTATTACATGTGATAACTAACAGAATTCCAGTTTATTTTTTTGTAACGAAGTGAAAACCGAGTCTTTTCTAGGTTCCGGGGGTCAAGAAAAGTCGTTTATCTGTCGTTGGAATAAGTTTTATCGCCCGTGCTTTATCAAACATTTGTTGAATAGCACTACGCCCCTCGTTCCCTAAATGCTCCGAATATGTATTGACATATAGATCAATGTGCTTATACATCACGTCTTCTTCCATTTCCTGTGCGTGCGAACGGATATAGTCTAACCCTGATCTAGGATTTTCAAAGGCAAACTGCACACTCTCACGAACCAATCGGTTGATTTTTAACTTAAGTTCCGCATCCAAACTACGTTTAACAACAATTCCTCCCAACGGTATCGGACTGTTCGTCGTTTGTTCCCAAAAATCACCCAGATCTACGACTTTATGCAACCCTTTAGCTTGATAGGTAAACCTATTTTCGTGAATGATCAATCCCAAATCAATCGTGCCGTCCAATAGTGACTGTTCAATGTCCGAGAACAACAGCTCTACTTTATGCTGTAGGGTTGGAAAGGCTAAACCAAGTAAAAAATTAGCCGTTGTATATTTTCCGGGAATACCAATTTTCAAATTACGCTCGTGCGAGCTCCGCGCTATACCCCTTTCTAACACCTCCTGTAAACGGGCAGCAAGCTGGGGGTCTTTCGCGATGAGCAAAGGTCCTACCCCAGAACCTAATGCGCTCCCGGCGTCTAGCAATTCGTAGTCGTTTACCGCATATGCAAAAGCATGGTAACTCAGCTTGGTGATATCTAGTTCCCGTTGAAAAGCTTTTTGGTTCAAGGTTTCCACATCTTGGTATTGTACATCAAATTCCAGTCCTCCGGTGTCGATTTTACGATGGATCAACGCATCAAAAATAAAGGTATCGTTGGGACAGGGCGAAAAGCCTAGCGTAAGTTTCATGTCTTTGCTGTTTTTTTAAGCAAAAATAAGAATTTGCTGCTATCTCCTAGCTATTATTTCCCAAGTTCCCGGTTGAAGCTCAATTGGTGCCGTACATTTTCGGCCATTAAGTTTTATTTTTCGATATCCGATAGGCAGTTTGACATGTGCAGTGGTTCCATTAGGCACAACAACATCGAGATAGAGTCTATCATCTATCATCTTATAACCAGCAAAGATATCTCCCCTTACGCTTGCCACCTTTGCCGACGCCTCACGAACGTCACCCGGTTGAGGCGCCACTAGGAACGTTTTATACCCAGGCGTAAGCGGTCTTATTCCACAAAGCCTACTGGACAACACGGTCAACCCGCCACCGCTCCACGCATGGTTTACAGTTCCTCCTCCAAAACCCTCACGACCAATTCCCCAGCCTTCGAAAAGTGTCGTGAAATAGCCATTATTGACCATTCCAGAAAACCGCTTTCGGTGTCGAGCATTCGCTTTCGTTGGCTCCTGCATTTTATACATAGCTTCAAACACATACTTTTCCATGTATGGACTTGCATGCTCTTCCTCTAAAAAAACTTTTAAAATTTGATCGTAATATTGTTCATCCGCAATGTCTGCCAGAACGGCCAGCGCATGTACCCGGTCATCCGTTTCACCTGTATACTTAGGATCCCTATACGATTGACCATTCCAAAATCGTGCGTTGAAATTTCTTTTAAACTTCTGCATCTCAAGCCAATATTCTTTAGCCTGCTCATCATAGCGCAACTCGTTTGCTATTAACTGATTACCTTTTATGGCCAGATAGTACCATAGGTTATGGATGAGCAGCATATCTTTATGGTCTCCCCAGTCTCCCCATAGCCATCCACCTTCCCTTACCCTGACAAGCCCATCGCCATCTTTTTCCCACAGTTGAAGATATTTCTGTATGGCAGGAAAAAGGTCTATAAGCAACTGTTTATCGCCCGTATGCATATAATATGTCCAGATCCCGTAGAAACCAATACTAGCCAGTGATTGATCAGCAATTTCGCTATCCCAGTTCCCCGCAGGAATGGGGGAAAATAACGCTCCATCTTCTTTTTGCCAGCCGATCAATTCATAGAGCCATTTTTTCCCCAGCGCGTGAGACGATGGCGTCAGGGCATAGAACGCTTCCTCACATTCCAGAACCGCGTCACCTGTCCATTGCGCGCGCTCACGATCCGGACAATCCATATAATTATCCCTCATCGTAATGTACAATGTGCGCACGGCCTTATCCCATAATTTGTTAAAAAACAGGTCGGATGAATGAAATTCCCCCTCAAATGCCGTATCGTATCCGGTTTCCCTGAAGTGGAGTTTGTGCACACGTAACCCCTTCGGAATCACGACATGCAGATAATGGCCATTAAGCCACCCTAAACTTTCATATTTCTGTCGTCCCTCTTTGGTGATATAAGTTGCTCGGATATTTTCTGCTCCTCCATTGTATCGGAGATAATTATCCGTTAAGAATTGAATCGTATCCCCTGCCGAGCCCTCTACATCGATAATAGGCGTAAATTGCATGTTATAAGGCAGTTTACAGATCAATGTATCCCCTTTTTCGGTAATATCTGTATCGTTGAATGCGCGCTCACCATAGTCTTTCCACAAGGGGATTGGCCGCTTCACCAGCTTATTCCAGGGATGTACACCTATTTCCCCGTATGTTTTGACATGACCAGGATTAACAAAACCAGCCGCTAGTTTATACCAGTTTTCGTTAGTTATCCTGGCATCGTACTGAATATTAGATTCCGATAACCGGAAGTTCGGCACAGTACCGGCGCTCGTTCCATATTCCTCTAGTCTTTTTCCCATCCAGGAACTATCGCTTAACAGCTCATACCCCTCACTTTGTGCATCGAAAAATAGGCCTAGCATACCACTGCTCTTATGCGAGAAACCGTTTTTACCAAAATACCATACTTTTACACCGATTGTATTTCCTCCTTTTTTTAAATATGGCGCAATATCAAACTCATCATAGTATGTATCGTTTGGGGTGGGGCCCCTTTTTAGTCCACCTTCAAAAATAACGAGTTTATCGTTGATATACAGCCAATATTTGCTGTCGACAGCAATCCGCGCAACCAACTTAGTGGGTAGGTGGTCTATCGTGAAATCTTTTCGAAAACCTGCCCAGACATTGACGGTATCTCCTTCCGGCAGATCGATACCTATCCATTTTGCTTTCCATGGTTGCGCAGAGGCCTTACCAATCAAAATGTGGCCTATAAAGAAAAATACAACTATTATCTTTAAACTTGATCCGCTCATTTTAAAACAATTAAACGAAGCGCCTGTCCTCATTATAAATTATAGCGATTCTATCAACGTCACCGTATACTTTACCGTCGTATTCGCCGGTAAAGTAGTATCAAAACCTACCATAACCGTTCCCTTATTTTGTTGATTGTAATCTCCGTATTTATAGTTCCCAAATTCACTTTTATATTCTCTTGGATTTTCAGAAGGTCTTATGGTGAGTTTAAAAGGCACCTCCGAATCGACCGTTAGGATCATATCTTTCCCCTGCTGGGAAAGTCTTATCGTATTTTCGTCCATGATTTCCGCGGATGCCGGCGTCACCATATTCCATCTCAAATCGACAGATTCGGCATTCGTTTCTATAAAATCTTCTATTTTTAGAAATGACTCCTCTACGATGACCGCCTTTCTGGTTGCCCGCTTCAGCTCATTGTTCAAGTTTAATGCTGGTGTCAAATCCACCATAGCACCGAGCTCGCGACCCCTATCATACGTTTCGATAATTTCGGATTTACCCTCCACATTATGCCGTTGATTATTAATAGTCAGCGTATTGTGATTTAAATTATTATACCTAAAAATATCCCAACGTTGCGAATTTTGACTCATGTTCCAGAGATCTACGCCCTCGGACTCCAGTGTAATATAGCTCTGCAAACCAAAATCCATTGCCCAACGGAGCTTCCCGACATCATACACAAAGGTACCTTGATCCATATGTCCATGGGGATCACCTGCTCTTCCTCCTTTGATGCCTAGATACTTCCCTTGGCCATCCTTCCAGTTCGTGCGAACAATAGATATTGGCGTCATACCATGCCCCGTATAGGTATTTCCGCGAGGTGGTTTAATTTCCGATAACGTTAGATTTTTCCCAAACACTAAAGCATTAGGTAGGAAGCGGTGTTCGTCCGAATTGATTTTTTTGGTGTACCCACCTTTTTTGATCAGCGGTATTTCCTGATAAATTAAAGCCGGATCTTGTTCTTTTTCCGCAAACCAGAATAAAGCAGAGGACGGCGCTACCGCGCGACCACCATCGTAATAATTAAAATAATAGCCAGACGGACCAACAGCATAGAGCATATAGTATGCGGAGGAGGTAAAGCCGGGTGCATTAGACAACCCGAGCTCCGACCCTAAGGCACTCTCTAACGCCGCGAAAAACATCACCTGAAAAGTGGTTCCATAATTCCAGTAGCCCGGACCTTCGGGATAATTTCCGTCCGGCGCATATGTTTCCAACGGCAACTTGGTAGATTCCAGCGCCCGTTCGATAATCGCCGTAGCCTGTTCTTTTTCATCTTCAAAAATAGCCAATGCAGCATACACCAGCCCGCCGTTACACACCGGATTCCAGTTATTATGTCGTGTTAAAAACGAATTGTCCCCGGATACATAGGACGGCTTAAAAGCCTTCTCTACAATGGCCTGCCGAACCAGCTTACGCGTATCGTCTGTTAAGCCATCATAGAGCCAGTCATAAGCGATAGCCACCCCCATTGCCATCTCCCCAACATCAAGAAAATGGGATGGATTCCAAGATTCAAATGCACATACCGCTTTAAGCTCATCCTCTGCCCGTTGCAGATAGCGGGTGTCGCCGGTCATTCGGTAACTATATGATAGGTAATACAAGCGCGTAAGAGCAAGGCGCGATATGGCCAACAGACGTTTACCTTCTTTTTTGAAGACGAGCGTCGGTTCATCAAATAGCCCATCACTAACTTGCCGAATGTACGTGTCGATTTGTTGAAATTCGGGATTTCGCTGCAAGGAGGCGCGGATAACTTCTTCATCTCCTTGTTTCAGCAAGAGCCTTGGATGACCAGCTATCTTGTCATAATCGTATGATAATTTCGTTTTATCCTGCGCACAACTCCATAGGGAGCAGGTCAAAAAACAAGTTATCAAAAGACATTTTATAGTATGAAACATAGATTTATGGTATTTTTTGCAATATACGGTTCTTTAGTTAAGTCTGGCATTGAACACGGGTGCATGCGTCGCGCGAGAAGGGGTTCCCCCTTCTACATAAGGCCAACCATCCTGACCCCATTTTATTTGATCAAGCATCAGCACCCGACCGGAAGGATCGCTGGTGCGCACACCATGATACAATATCCAATCGTTACCGGCGTCATCTTGAACGATCTGCGAACAATGTCCATTGCCCACGAAAGAATCATTTCGATCAATAATTAGGGTTCGTCCGTTATTCATCATATCAAAGCCACTTCTATTATAATAAGGGCCGGCGAGGCTAGTGGAACGTCCTACCACCAATTGATAGGTACTGTTGATTCCCGCACAGCAAGATCCGATAGAAGCAAACATATAGTAGTATCCATCTTTCTTGTGAATATACACCCCTTCGAAATAAGTGCCCGCCACCTGTCTTTTTTCCGCACCTTCTTTTACCGAAAGACCGTCCTCGCTCATCTCAATCAAGTAAATGCCGCGGAAACTTCCCCACATCATATAGTTCCGTCCATTATCTTCGATAAAGCACGGGTCGATGGAGTTTTGCACACCAATCTCATTACTTCGGAATAACGGTCCATGATCCGTAAACGGACCTGCCGGATTGCTCGCTGTGGCCACACCAATGCCGCAGCTCCACTCGCCACCCCATACGGACATGGAGTAATATAGTACGTACTTTCCGTTGATATAGCGGGCATCGGGAGCCCAAAGGCCGCCATTTGGCTCAAACGAAGGGCGAGTGGCATCCGTAAATGCTGTACCCAACAGTTCCCAGTTGACTAAATCGCTAGATTTCATGATCGGAATATTACGGATGTCCTCGGTCGCATATAAATAAAAGAATCCATCTTCCGCTTTGATTAGTGTCGGGTCAGGTAGACTCTGTGCTATCACCGGGTTACTATATAAGTTATCCAGGTAGGAGAATCGTCGAACATTCGATTGATTGGTCCCAATATCCACACGAACGTCCATGGCGATGCGTTCGCCGAGCTGTGGTGAAAACACCCGAACTAGCGTATCCGTCACCAAAAGAAGGTCGGCGGTATCGCCATCAAAGGTCACGGTAATATTTTCTTCCAAATTCCCAAATCCCGAGCCCATGATATCGACTGGTTCTCCGATATAGGCACGGGTCAGGGAGTCAATAGATGGCTTCGTAAAGCCAAACGTGAAATAGTATTGGTTGGATCGTTCTTCGCCAATCTCCAAGTGTATCTTGGCATAACCAGCCTCGGTTTGAGCAGGCACAACCGCCTCAATCCTGCCTGAGGAGTAATTTACAATCTCTGCAGCTTGGTCGCCAAACATGACCTTGATTGTCGAGCGGTCATCCCCAAAGTTTACGCCGGAGATGATCACATGATTACCAGGGAGTGCCGTTCGCGGAACCACCGCCCTTATTCCAGGTTTACTGCTGTCACCAACGTTCAAGTCATCTATCTTTTTGTCAGAACAGCCTAAAAACAGCACTGCGATAAATAAGGATGCCATGCCGTTTACTATTAATTTTTTTATCTTTTTATCCATCTTTTTCATCGATATAGTTATCTATGCTTGTAAGAAATAAATGGTGATGAAACGATCAGGTTTCATTACAGGGCTTACGATAAACCCGTTTTATTACCATGGAAAACGTTGATCCAGCTGCGTATTAATCGTTACTTCCTGCAATGGGTACGGCAGCAGAAAATGTCGACTCCGGTCGAAGGTTATCCCAGGCTCCCGATAGGTCTGGTGAAAAGCATCAGTTTCCACATAGAACGAATTAAAGCGGATCGCTTCGTCGAGTTGGTCGAGCTTTTCTCTCAATAAATTCCAGCGCACCAAATCCTGTTTGCGCAGTCCCTCAAAGCACAATTCACGCAAGCGTTCATCGACCAGCTCGTTGAAAAAAGCATCATGTTGCGTACTTCCGATATACGGATCCAGCCCTGCCCTCTCCCGCACGATATTTAAACTATTCACCGCTTCCACTGTTGCGTCTGCTGTTCCGAAACGGCCGCCGATAATGGCTTCCGCATGCATCAGCAATACGTCCGAGTAACGTAATAGTGGAAAATTGATACTGGTATAGTTTGGATCAGTAGCTGATCCCGTCACATTGTTTAGAATAGTATACGGAGCGTCTACAATGCTTCGCTGTGTACGCAACGCCTCCATATCCGTAGGTTCCCATCTCCTGTACTTGCCTATCGCAAATTCTTGGTGCAACGGGCGGTCAAAAATATAGCTCATCGTATACCGTTGATTGGCCGAAGAGTAATTGTTACGGTATCCTGCGATATTCCAGGTCATGCGGGTATCCTCCGCTGCATAGCGATTATATAGTGCAACAGAAGCATTCACATTAGCAAAACCTCGGGGAATATCGGATGTTCCGACAAACTCTACACCATTGATATTACCCATCCGTCCGTGTACATTCAACCCCATTTCGATCAAGTTGCCAAAGGACACCTCATAAAGTGATTCCCGCAAATCGTACCGATTTTGCAGGTAATTCATGAAGTGGTTACGATAGCTCTGCGGATCGGTAGCGTAAGGCACAATATGGTGCCAGCCATCTTGAATAATGATTTCGCATTGTTGTCTGGCTTTCTCAAAATACTGCCCGGGATTGTCAAAATAACAATCTGCTTCATTTTCTGCCAGGTAGGGTTGAAAGCCACCCATACGTAGATACAAGCGTGCCAGCATGCCGTGCGCCGCCATTTTATTGGGTTCGCCCGGAACGTAGTCGGGGTTATTGGCATGAAGCAGATGTTCTACAGCAAACAAATAATCGCGTTCCACCTGTTGGTAAACGTCTAGCACAGGAGAAGCGGCAACATGATTATCATCTTGATTAGCGCTGGGCGTTAGACGGATAGGCACAGGACCAAACCAATTCGCCAAATTAAAATAGGCAAATGCGCGCATAAAACGAGCCTTGGCTAAGTACAGGTTTGTTTGTTCCTCAGAAAACATCTGTGGATCTAAGTTCTTTTCCAGTTGGTTCACCAAGTTGATCATGCTGTAGAAGTGTAGCCAGATATTCTGCACTTCATCACTGGAAGAGGTATACGCATATCGAGCCGCTCCCCAGTTGGCAGCAGAAGCGTTCGTATACATCTCGTCCGTACCGCTTTCCAACACCACATTAAACTTATAACCATACATATCATCGTTGGCCATGCCGCTGTAGATCCCGGCAAGTGCCATTTCCACTTCCGATGCGGAAGAATAGAAAGTCTCGTCCCGCCAAGTCGATAGCGGGTCCAAGTCAAGAAATTTCTTGCATCCGGCACTTATACATGCGGTTAGCAAAGCCATCATGGCTACGGCCACTCGAAATCTTTTTGTATTCATCATTTCCTAATTTTATACCGTTTTATAATCGATTAAAAAGAAAGTTCCAGTCCGGCCGATATGGTCATGCTCTGCGGATAAGCAGAGTAATCCAATCCAGGGGTTAACGCCCCAAACCTTCCTACAGACACATCGGGGTCGTAGCCTTCATATTTCGTTAAGGTTAGTAGGTTCTGCGCGGAGAGTGATACTCTACATCGCTTCATACGGACGCGCGATATCAAATCCTCGGGAAGATTATAACCGAAGGAAACCGTCTTTAGCTTGAGGTAGGAACCATCCTGTATATGCCTTGAATCCAACTTATACCCGAAGGGTGTTAACAAGTTCGTACCATCGAAACGCATGCCGCCGATCTCGGTATCCGGATTTGTCGGTGTCCAAAAGTTCGTTAATGACTTTAGTCCATTTCTGCTAGTCTGGTATATATTTCCATATTCCGACTGGTTTCCATTCAACAGGTCGAATCCATAGGCCCATTGCAGTAGAAACTGCAAATCGAACGCCTTGTACTGGAAATTATTGAACAACCCACCGGTATGTTTTGGATGTGGATTACCGATAATCGTCCGGTCGTCCTGATTGATAATCCCGTCGCCATTCACATCCTTAAACCGTACCATTCCCGGCTTAGTGACACTCACATGTGTCGGAATTCCCTCCTTAAGAGTATAAGTTCCATTTTGGAAGCTGAAATCGTCCATCTGGTAAAGCCCATCGAATACGAAGCCGTACATCATACCTACTGGCTGGCCGACTTCAGTAATATACTGATACTCCGTCTGCATGAACTGCACATCCCACTGTGGATCGGTGCGAATCTCATTCTGACCACTGTTCAACTGTATCGTTTTGGTCCGGTTGAAAGAAATATTCAAATTGGTACTCCACGTGAAGTTAGCGTTTCGGATATGCTGTGACTCGAGCGTAAATTCTATTCCACGGTTGGAAACCTCGCCCACGTTTTGTTGTACACGGGCAAAGCCGGTACTTGGTGCCATATCAGCCGCCAGCAACAAATCTACCGTATTCTTCTGGTAAACATCTACCGTCAAATTATACCGTCGGAGGAGCTGTAAGTCTAAACCGACGTTGGTTTGTTCCGTTTTTTCCCAGCGCAGGTCCGGCACCGCCATATTGCTTTGAAAGGCCCCTGGAACATAACCTTGGTTGGCGCCCAGTATATAGCCGCTATTCGAGTTGACACTAAAAAGATTGTACGCCACGAAATCCCCTACACGGTTATTTCCCGTAGCGCCCCAGCCCCCGCGAAGCTTAAGATCGGTAATTGCTTCTATAGGTTTGATAAAAGGTTCCTCAGAAAGCCGCCATGCGAGGGAAAATGAGGGGAAATAGCCCCAGCGGTTGGCTGTACGAAACTTTGAAGAGCCGTCTGTACGCATCGTTGCGGTCAGTAAATATTTGTTGTCGTACGTATAGTTTACCCTTCCAAAGACCGAAAACAACGAATTTCTGGAATAGTCCGTACTGGCAATGGTTGACGCGGTCGCAATCCCTAAGTTATAGATACCAAACTCATCGGTAGGCAGGTTGGTGTTCTGTAGGCTATTGAACTTAGATGTATTGTACTGCGCTTCGAGTCCAGCCAATACGCCGTAATTGTGTTTACCAATCTGGTCTTTATACCGCAATGTATTGGAGGTTGACAACACATCCCAGCGATTGTTCGTCAACGAACCGTTGATTCCCCTACTGGTACGGGTTGCTTCATAAGAGTCTCGTTTATGGAAAGTCGTCGTTTCCCGGAGACTCGCTCGATAATTACCCATCATGCTCAGCGTCAATTTTTTCGTTATATTATAATTGAAACCAAGCGTACCGCCCAATACATCGTCAAGCCGAAAGCGATCGGTACTCTGCATTCTGCGAACGGGATTCAGAAGATAAGGGTCAGTATCTTCTACACCGGCCTCATCGCTGTCTGTCCAGTTGATCGGCGTCAAAGGGCGGAAAGATATCGCATCACGGATGATACTGTGTCTTGAATTTCCAGACGCTATCTGTCCATCGTGGTTGTTCCGGCTGTACTCGAACTGCACATTAGCCTCAAAATTAGGCGCGATTTTGTGTGTGAATTTCAACCGGTTATTGATTTTCCGGAAATTCGTCTCAATTAATGTTCCTTGTTGATTGACGAAGTTTCCACTATATAAGAACGTCGTTTTACTGTTGCCTCCGCGCAACGAAAGCGACTGATTCGTCGAGTTCGTCGACCTGAATATCTCGTCTTGCCAATTGATGCCTTCTACATCGCGGTATAATTCCGGATCCACATACTGCCGGTTAAAGAGCTCTACATTCGTGCCGGGCACATAATTGTCATTGGCGTATGCCAACTTTTGTTGATAAAGCACGTATTCATAAGGATTCATCACATTCATACGGGTCGGGATATGTTCAAACCAGGCCGACGAACGGATGTCTACATCGGTACGTCCGTCGTTATTCCCACCATAGGTATTGATCACGACGACCCCATTTGCGCCTCGCGAGCCATAGATAGCGGTCGCGGAAGCATCTTTCAGAATATCAAAACTCTTAATATCGCGTGTATTGATGGTACCTGGATCAAACCCTTCCAATGGTACACCGTCCACGACATAAAGCGGAGAGTTGTCACCCGTTATGGAGTTTCCGCCCCGGATCACGATCTGCAAAGGTGCCCCCGGCGTACCATCCTGTGAAGTCACCTGTACGCCTGCCACCCGACCGGCTAACGCCTGATCGAAGTTGGCTGCCGGTGCTTCCGCAAGTTGCTTGGTGTTGACACTAGCTACCGAACCCGTTAGATCCTCTTTTCGGATCACATCGTAGCCGATCACCACTTCCTCCAGCTTCACATCTTCTACCTCCAACACCATGTCGATCTGCTGCCGACCGAGGACAGCCTGTTCTTCTCGGCGAAATCCGAGGGAAGAAAAAATCAACACCGCATCGGATGGTACGTTATTAATGACATACGTTCCCTGCTCAGTCGTGGTTGATCCGCCTGTTTTTCCTTTTATAGAAACACTGACGCCTCCGATCGGTGTTCCACTTGCCTCTCTTACTGTCCCTTTCACACTTTGCTGCGCCTGTGCGGAGAAAGCGGAAAGGACACTGATAATTAGTATAATAAATAGGTTACTCCTCATATTTTATTAATTAGTATATCCAATAACTTAGTTTTCTGGTTCTACCGCTCTGTAATGGAAATCTGAAAGGAAGAAAATTCCCCCTCGTCCCGGTGCGGATGCGTTGTTCAGCAATTCTCCTTCGAAATAAGAAGCAATTTTAAACGCTACGGTAAAGGTTGTAGAAACCTGTTCCACAGGAATAGCATAGGTACATTTCACCCACTTGCCGTAAAAGGTACCAAGCTCTGGCCGCTTACGCCCTTCGGGATCAGCCCCCTTTTGGTCTCCAGGATACGGGGTTCCGATAAACTCCGGACCCCATGGCGCCCCAGAAGAATTGCTGCCCGCCGTACCTTCGGAACGTTGACAGCGCATCACATCATTGACCTGTGTCCAAGTACCGTTCTGCCAGTTGCCATTCGCGTCCTGAATAGCGCCCCCGGTATAATCTGTGGAAATATACACTTCCATATCCGCAGGTGTACGGCCATCTGCCATATAGGTCTGGAAGTGTGGCATATAATAATAGTCAAAAGATAGCTCGTAACCGTATTCAAACGGCGTTAAATCCTGCGTGTTGGTGACCATCCAGCTTGTCGTTGGTGTGGTGGCGTTTGATCCGTTATGCAGTTGGTTTTCAAGTACGGTCTGCGTGGTATTTTCCCGTGGTCGTTCGGGCGGTGCCACAAAGGCCCGGCCGGAACTGTTGTCAATTTCACCCCAGATATCATCGCCGATACCACGTTGAATAACCTGTACCGTGAAACCGTCACCTCCGGTAGGATATGACCCGGACGTCCGTAGGGTAGGATAAAAGAAATAAATCGTTTCTCGCGGCATGACTTCCGGCCGATCGGTGATGATGGTGGTTAGCTTCCCGTCGAACAAGACCTCTTCGCCCGTAATATTGCTGACAACACGCACGACCGGCATCAATGTATCGTAACTCGAATAGACATAATTTGGGGAAAGGGAAACCTCTCCTGTTTTGCCATCAATGACCAGCTTATCTTCTTCTGTTGCCAGTTCGTAGGTTACATCAGGGTTGGCGCTCGGCAGAAGTGGAGCGGAGGTTTTACTATCCATTTGGCCATACACTAAATTTTGGTTTTTTGGTGTATAAACAAGATTGGTCGGCAATAGCGGCCCGACGTTCAAATGAAATGCTTTCTTAAACACAGTTTCATACTTGGAAACACCATCCTGCGTCGTTACCTTAATATCAAAATAGTAGTCGCCCGCGGTAAAAGTGTGCCCAGCAGCTACCGTGATAATGCCATTGCTCGCTGTGTTCTCCGAAGCAAAAAAAGTAAGTGGGTTTCCATATTCATCCACATAACCTGCATCTGGGCTGATGGGAATATCCACCACGTGGCTCTCGCCGATACGTATGTACTGCAGGTAGGAATCATCCAAAGAAGAACCGTCGCTTCTCGAAATACCGATCAGCTCAAACTTTGGTGTCAGTCCACCGGTCTGTACCGTCGGTGGGGCCGTCACAATCTGGCCGCCCTCCCGGGCATTGCCAACACTTACATACCGCAGATCGTAGGGAGCTCCCGGCGGGTTGGTTCTAAAATCATCCTTACAAGAGAAGGAGACTATCACCCAACAACAGAGCAGGAATAAAAGCCGTGTCTTATTTTTCATGATCGATTCGTTTATAAAAGGTAGCATATATACAACATGCCTCCCTTAGTTTTATAATTGTTTTTTAATTTAATTAATGGTTTTAATAACTGTCTGTTGCAAATATCAAAAAACAATATGCATCACAGCGGGGGTAAAGCGTCTAAATTGAGGGGTCATTTTAAAATTATCTGTTATGGCACTTGGCATACGTCTGCTATTAAATTTGCTCGCTAACCATCATCTACGTTAGAAAAAAGTTGGACATTTCACACCTTTTATTCAGACGATTACCCCCCTATCCCTACGGTGAAAATTTCTTTAATTTGTTTTGTTGCTAACAATCCATATAATACTAATGAGCAGAAACCCTATAATATCCTTTTAATGTAAAACACATCCCTTTAAATAAATATACAATAGAATGAACATAATCAAGTCAACCTTGCTTTTATCCGCCCTGACATTTTTTGGCTGCCAGACAGACGATAGCAGCAAAGTATTATTGGATAGAAGTGAAAAACAGCTTTCAACCCTACGCATCGCAGCACGCGAAGAGAACAAAAATCCTAGAACCTTAACAAAAGACGGCCATATTCATTGGATCCAATCTTCTTATGATTGGACAGAAGGATTTTGGCCGGGTACCTGTTGGATGCTATACGAAGTTTCCAAAGATAAAAAATGGAAAGACGCCGCGGCAGCTTCACAGAAATTATTTAGGGAACATAAAGATCTGACCACAGATCATGATTTGGGTTTCATTTTTAACAACTCATATGGAAAAGCTTATAGAATAACGCAGGAAGAGCAATACAAGCAAGTATTGATCGATGCCGCCAATGCATTGTCTACCCGGTTCAATGATACGGTCGGTTGCATACAAAGCTGGGACGTGGACCATGGTTGGCAATCCGAGAGAGGTTGGACATTTCCGGTCATCATCGACAATTTGATGAATCTAGAGATGTTATTCGAAGTAAGTAATATCACGGGCGATAGTAGCTATAGAACGATCGCTATTGCGCATGCCAATACGACTATGGCGAACCATTTTAGACCAGATGGCAGCTCCTTCCACGTCATAGACTACGATCCTGAAACGGGGAAAGTATCCCATAAAGTAACCGCACAGGGCTATTCCGATGAAAGTGCGTGGGCGCGTGGACAAGCTTGGGCTTTATACGGATACACGATGTGCTATCGTTATACGAAGGATAAAAAATACCTTGATTTTGCGGAGAAAATAGCTGCCTTTATACTGAATCACCCAAACTATCCGGAAGACGGCGTTCCCTATTGGGATTTTGACGCGCCGAGCATTCCAAATGAAATCAGAGATGCTTCGGCTGGCGCCATTATTGCTTCTGCATTGTTGGAATTGAGCACGTACACAGGTGATAAGTACCTCACACCCGCGCAGCATATTCTTGACGCTTTGTCAAGTGATACATACACCGCAAAGACGGGAGAGAACGGAAACTTTATTTTAAAACACAGTGTCGGAAGTATTCCTCATGGAAACGAAATAGACGTTCCATTAAACTATGCTGATTACTATTATATAGAAGCACTAATTCGCCTTAGGGAAAGAGGACTATAATGCTTAAATTTGGGCTCATAACCGTGTTTCGAATGAACATTTATCTCTTTTGTTTTACACTTTTTTGGGGGACATTTTTACAAGCGGTACATGCACAAAAGCTAAAAAATATACCGGATGATCTAAAATTCCAACATTTCACTTCTGTAAATGGTTTATCCCAAAGATCCGTAGCAGACATTATACAGGATAAGAAAGGATTTATATGGTTCGGAACACGGGATGGTCTAAATAAATTTGATGGTCAAAAATTTGTGGTTTATAGACACAATACAACAGACAGTGCGAGTTTAAGTAACAGCAACATACATGCGATATATGAAGATCAGGGCGGGAATCTTTGGGTGGGTACCGAAAGGGGATTAAACAAATATAATCCTGCCACAGACAAATTCATTCGTTATACATTCGCGGATTCCCCTCATGCCGTGGCGGATAACTTGGTACACGATATTACACAGTTAAGCAGCCGCATATTATGGGTCGCCACCGAGAACGGGATTATCCAATTGGATATACAGACAAATGAAATCAAAAAAATTCAAAAACAAGCCGGCAAGCCACATTCCCTGAGCGACAATAACCTACGGTCCTTTTTACGGGATGGGGATGGCAATATCTGGATCTGTAATACCCGTTATATTGATGTATATAATATCCAGCAAGGTCAGTTTAAACGCTTGGAGTATCCACAGAAAGCCAATAAGAGTAGCATCCACCTGAATGACCTTCCTTCCCTATATCTCGATAAGAAAAACACACTATGGCTCGGATATGAGCAGGGTCTTGCACGGTACGACCGCTCTACGGAAAGCTTTGTCGACTTCGAATTTAAGCAATCGAAAGCCATCACCAGCGCTACACGTACCATCTGCGAAGACCATGCCGGAAACCTGTGGATAGGCAGCTATTCAGGACTCTACATTCTAAGTGCCGACCGTCAGGAATTAAAGCATATTGTACACGATCCGGATAATTCCGGCAGCCTGAGCCAAAACTCGATCTACCGCATTATTCGCGATTCGCGGGGCGACATGTGGATCGGAACCTGGGCCGACGGCATCAATTACTACAACCGGGACAACACCGTTTTCAAAAACATACACGCAGGAAATACCGCCAATAAGCTCAACTACAAGGTGGTCAGCGGCATGGCCGAGGATGCATCCGGCAACCTATGGATAGGTACCGAGGGCGGCGGGCTGAACTACTACAACAGAAACACACAGAAGTTTACCTATTATACCCATCGTGCAAACGACCCACATAGCATAAGTGCCAACAACATAAAATCAGTCATTATTGGCCGCGACAGCAATATTTGGATAGGTATGCACGATGGTGGGCTAGATCTTCTAACCGCTAGCGAAAAGCCCTTTAAATTTCAAAAAATAGACTTTCCTCCGAACCAAAATATTTCTTTAAAAGCTTATAAAGTGCTTACTCTTTTTGAAGACCATAATGGTAACATTTGGATCGGCACGCTCACCGGGGGATTGATTTTCTATGACACAGATAGAAAAATACTGTCGAAAATCGATAAGGACATCAAAACAGTGATGAGCATAACCCAGACCGAAAACCCGGACTTATTACTTATTGGTGGGAACAACGGTATAGAAACTATTCATATCCATACAAAACAGAAACAGCGCGTACAAGTAAAGGAACACGCCCAAACGGAGCCCCTTCTCTATGTAAATACCATATTCGTAGACCCATCCGGCCATTACTGGATCGGAACAGAAGGGCAAGGGTTGTATATATACAATCCTAAAGAACAAACAACAAAATCTTACAGTAAAAAAGACGGTTTACCAAATGATATTATCTATGGTATTCTACCCGACGACAACGGTAAGATCTGGGTAAGTACCAATAACGGAATCAGCCAAATCGATCCCGCATCCAACACGTTAAAAAACTACAATCAATCAGACGGTCTACAAGGAAACGAGTTCAACTATGGCTCTTTTTTTAAAACAGGTAAAAACGAGTTGTTCTTTGGCGGTACAAACGGATTGTCTTACTTCGACCCAAAGGATCTTCGAAGAAATACGTTTGTGCCTCCGATTGATATTACTAATATCGATGTAAATAATGCGCTTTTCCGTAAAATCACAGATTCGGTGACGACCATTATCCTCGCGTACAACGAAAATAATTTTAGTATAGATTTTACCTCATTAAGCTATATGCGCCCCGAGAAAAACGAGTTTGCATATAGGTTGGAGGGATATGACGAAGATTGGAACTATATTGGAAACCAGCGACGCGCTGTATACACCAATATTCAGCAGGGAGAATATGTTTTTAAAGTAATCGGGGCTAATAATGATGGGATCTGGAATGAGCGGGGGACAACACTTCGTATACATGTACTCCCTCCTCCATGGAAAACTTGGTGGGCGTATTTACTTTATTTTATCTTGTGTAGCAGCCTGTTTCTTTACATCCGAAAATTAACTCTTCTACGTATAAAAGAGCGAAAAGAAAAAGAACGAGCAGAAGAGATCAATCAATTGAAGCTTCAATTGTTCACGGATATATCGCATGACTTTCGAACACCACTAACGTTAATCATCAGCCCCCTTGAAAAGATGGTTCACAAAAAACTAGGTGATTCTTATATTCAGCGGCAACATGATATTATGTTGAAAAACGCAAGGATGCTATTACAGTTGGTCAATCAGATATTAGATTTTAGAAAAAGTGAATCCGGAAAGCTTACCTTACAAGCCACAAAAAATAATATCGTGCCTTTTATCGAGGAGGTTAAAAGCTCCTTTGACGCACTTGCAGATAAAAAAAACATCCAATATCGGTTCATCACGCGCCATGATCATATTCCCGTCTGGTTCGATAAGGCTAAGCTGAAAAACATGTTGTTTAACCTATTGTCGAATGCCTTCAAATTCAGTCATGACGACAGCGATATAACGATATATGTTTCTACTACCTCAAAGAAAGTGAATGGTAAGCTTGTGAATTATGTAAAAATTAGTGTCCTTAATTTCGGGCCAGTTATCTCCAAAGAAGATCTTCCGCTCATTTTTGAGCAGTTTTACCAGCTTCCTTACAAACAAAAGAATCTCGGATCCGGTATAGGACTTTCCCTGACCAAGCGACTCGTGGAGCTTCATCGGGGCAAGATCATCGTCAACAGCTCTGAAACCAAGGGTACACGTTTTAGTATCTTATTAAAGTTGGGAAACGAACATCTGGAAAAAAATGAATGTATAGAAGAATCAGCTATCTTCGAAAGATACGAAGAAGACTTACAATACGTGGATGTAGGAGAAGATCAATTTGACCTACAGCAAGAGATAGGTATAGACGCAGAACCTTCGTCCGACACCCATTTTGTGGAAAGCCGACAAAATCTTCTCATTGTGGAAGACAACATCGATCTTCAAAAGTTCATTCAAGAAATATTCAAGGACAAATACCGTGTTTTCACCGCCGAAAACGGAGAAGATGCTATTGCGATCGCTCATCAAGAAACTATTGACCTGATTGTCAGCGATGTGCAAATGCCGATTATGGACGGTTTTGAACTCTGCCGATACATCAAAACAACGCTGATCTGCAGTCATATTCCGGTGATATTGTTAACGGCAAAAACATCCTCGGTCCACCAAGAGAAAGGCTATCGTACGGGAGCAGATGCCTATATTACCAAACCTTTTAATGCAGAAATTTTGGCGCTTAGGGTCGATAATTTATTAAAAACGAGAGCCAATCTAGTCCGCAAATTTAAACAGGATACTATACTGGAGCCTAAGAAGCTGACTATATCTTCACCCGATGAGCTTTTTTTGGAAAAAGCAATTTCTGTTGTGGAGCATCATATTAGTGACCCGGATTTCAACGTTAGCGCATTCATCGAACAGATGAATATGAGCCGTACGGTTATCTATACAAAACTAAAAGCGCTTACCGGTCAAAATCTTTCTACTTTTATTCGGCTCATCCGACTTAAAAAAGCAAGCACACTGATTACCCATACACCAATGAATGTATCACAGGTAGCTTACGAAGTCGGTTTCAACGACCTCAAGTATTTCCGGGAGAGTTTTAAAGAATTATATAAGGTTACACCTTCGGAATATAAAAAACAATACCAGGAGAAAAAACATCAGGCATAGGAAAATACCATCTCTCGCATAAACACGATCAAGACAATCATCGCTAAAAATGTAGCCAACACCACGCCATTAGCTGTAGCTTCTTTTTCGTTACGGTATAAGAAACGAACCGAAATAAGGTTCAGGGTAGCAGCAATTACATACAAAGCGATAGGCTTTTGTATAAATAAAGACGTTTGAATGGAGGTAAAGATCGTTGCTAAATGAGCCAGCAATGGAAAAATAACCCCTAATGCCATACCTATCCAAAAGTTATTTTTCATTCCTATTTCACATCAAAATTCCACGAATTTAATTCCGTGATGGTATGGTGAGCGGTCATATCAAACTGTGTCGGCACAATGGAAACATAGCCATTACTCAAAGCATAAGCGTCGGTATCCTCTCCTCTGTCCAACAATTGAAATTTACCCGTCATCCAAAAATATTCTCTATCATAAGGATCCAAACGCTCGTCAAACTCCTCAAACCACTTAGCAGTAGCCTGTCTACATATTTTTATTCCTTTCAGCTCTTGGCTGATATGTGGAAAGTTAACATTCAATAAGGTCGCTTTTTGCAATCCGCGATCCAGCACCTGCTGTGCTATAGCCCTTACATAGGGTCGGCAATGGGAAAAATCGGCATGATGGGAAAAATCATCCAAGGAGAATCCAATCGATGGAATATCCTCTATGGCCCCTTCTACGGCAGCAGACATTGTGCCCGAATATAATACGTTGATCGAATAATTCAATCCGTGGTTGATGCCCGATACGCACAGATCCGGCTTTTTACCTTTAAAAATCTTATTTACGGCAAGCTTAACACAGTCTACCGGCGTGCCAGAGCATTTATACATCTCCACACCTTCATACAAATCGATTTTATCCAAGCGGAGCGGCTTGCCAATGGTAATGGCGTGCCCCATCCCTGATTGTGGACTGTCGGGAGCCACCACAACGACATTACCTATTTTTTGCATTTCTTCCAGCAACACCTTGATTCCAGGAGCAGTAATGCCATCATCGTTAACGACCAAAATCGTCGGTTTCTTCTTTGCCATAGGGCGAAAATAAGGTTTATGTTCTTTTTTTTGCTTAATTTATACAAAATTCATCATTTTTCTATTTGTTCTTGTATACGTAAAGTATAACTTTGGAAGTCAATTAAAACAGATATGCAACAAAAATCAGATATAGGCGTCATTGGTATCGCCGTTATGGGGGAAAACCTTATCTTAAATATGGAAAGCAAAGGCTTCCATGTGTCTGCTTACAACCGTACAGTAGACAAGGTAGAACATTTTGTCAACGGTCGCGCAAAGGGTAAAAATATCTATGGAGCTACTTCCATCGAGGATTTGATCCAGTCGTTAAAAAGTCCGCGGAAAGTAATGTTAATGGTAAAAGCCGGGAAACCTGTTGATGACTTCATCGAGCTATTGATTCCACATCTGGATGAGGGCGATATCATTATCGACGGCGGAAACTCCCATTTTCCGGATACCGAGCGACGAACCAAATATGTAGAAAGCAAAGGTTTGTATTATATCGGAACTGGTGTGTCGGGCGGAGAAGAAGGTGCATTATTGGGTCCATCGATCATGCCAGGCGGTTCTTCGGCAGCATGGCCTGCCGTACAGCCAATTTTTCAGTCGATTGCTGCAAAAGTTGCCGATGGTTCTCCGTGCTGCGACTGGGTAGGTTCCGGTGGCGCAGGACATTTTGTGAAAATGGTGCACAACGGTATTGAATATGGCGATATGCAGCTGATCAACGAAACTTATCACATCATGAAAGATGTGCTGGGTATGACACCCGATCAGATGCATGAAGTGTTCAAGGAATGGAATGAAGGTGAGTTGGATAGCTACCTGATTGAGATTACCCGTGACATCTTAGCATTTAAGGATGAAGACGGCGAGCCGCTAGTGGACAAGATTCTTGATACCGCCGGACAAAAGGGTACCGGTAAATGGACAGGAACGGTAGCGCTTGATCTGGGCATACCGCTTACGCTTATTGCCGAGTCGGTATTTGCGCGTTGCTTATCGGCACTGAAAGATGAGCGCGTAGCAGCTTCTAAGGTGTTAGAAGGGCCAAAGCCATCTTTCGATGGGGACCGCCAAGCGTTCATCAATGACCTACGCGACGCGTTATATGCGGCTAAAGTTATCTCCTACGCACAGGGATATCAAATGATGGCCGCGGCTGCCAAGGAATTTGGCTGGGAATTAAACTACGGCAGTATAGCGCTCATGTGGCGCGAGGGATGTATCATCCGTTCTGCTTTCTTAAGCAAGATCAAAGAAGCCTTTGATAAAAATCCGGCATTGCAAAACCTGATTCTGGATGATTTCTTTAAAGATAAAATTCAAACAGCCCAGCATGGCTGGCGTCGGGTGGTTGCAACGGCGGTTACCAACGGTATTCCTGTTCCTTGCCTCAGTGCCGGCTTGATCTACTATGATGGCTATCGCTGCGAACGCCTGCCGGCAAATCTGTTGCAGGCACAGCGTGACTATTTCGGCGCGCATACCTACGAGCGCCTCGACAAACCACGTGGTGAGTTTTTTCATACCAACTGGACAGGTCGCGGTGGGGAGACTTCCTCCACAACCTACGACGTATAAGTCTAAAATTTTATTTAGATTTTTCATTTCATGCGCTGGGGCTTCCTCAGCGCATTTTTTTAAATATAAACCCGTATCTTTCGTTAAAAATCATGAGCATGGAAAGAAGAAATTTTCTAAAATCAGTGACTGCCGCAGGTTTAACCGGTACGTTGCTTACATCCTGTACCTCCTCGGTGGAAGAAGGCACAAAGTCTGCTAACACAATCACGAATGGTACCATTTTACATAGTGTATATTTTTGGTTAAAAGACGATATTACCGAGGAAGAAGAGCAGGATTTCCTAAACTTTTTTGAAGAGCTTCGCAAAGTACCTGGTGTGCAAACCTTGCAATACGGAAAACCTGCTCCTACCAATCCACGCCCGGTTGTTGACAATTCCTTTCAATACAACTTGGTCGTTACCTTTCAGAACATGGACGATATTAACACGTACGAAACACATCCTACGCATATTTCTGCAGCGGAACAATACAGTAAATATTGGACAAAAGTGGAGGTTAGGGATACGATCATTATGTAAACGTTTCCGAAGATATTTGCCTTTAAGTGCACTTTAACTCTTATCTTAGACCATTTATCAGTTTAATCATTATAATACTATGGCAAACCACACCATTTTCGAGAGTCGATATGCGATTGGACCCAATGAAACGAAATCATTGGATACCAAGGGCCTTCGTGAAAACTTCCTGATTGAAACCGTTTTCGCAGCGAATAAAATCCATTTTGTATATAGCCATTACGACCGTTATATGGCCGGTGGTGCAATGCCTGTCGACGGACGCTTGCAACTGGAGACGATAGATGATCTTTTGAAGGAACCCTACTTTCTTTCCAGACGGGAGCTAGGCGTTATTAACGTGGGTGGAGATGGAAAGGTAGAAGTAGATGGTACGGTCTATGAAATTGGTCACAAGGAGGCTTTATATGTAGGAAAAGGCGCGAAAGAAGTCTTTTTCAGCAGCAATGATGCCTCGAACCCGGCGAAGTTTTATCTGAATTCTACGCCGGCACACCACAGTTTTCCAACAAAGCGCGTGACCAAAGCCGAAGCAAATAAAATAGAACTCGGCGCCATGGAAACAGCAAACCACCGCGTTATCAACCAGATGCTACTACACAAGGTACTAGATACCTGCCAATTGCAGATGGGCATGACCGAACTACAACCAGGTTCTGTATGGAACACCATGCCATCCCACACACACGACCGCCGTATGGAAGTATACTTCTATTTCGATTTACCAAAAGACCAAGCCGTTTCTCATTTTATGGGACCAATTGATGAAACACGTCATATTTGGATGAAAAACGAGCAGGCCGTTATATCTCCTCCATGGTCTATCCATTCGGGCGCCGGAACCAGTAACTATACGTTTATCTGGGGAATGGCCGGTGAAAACTTGGACTACGATGATATGGATAAATGTGCCATAACGGATTTAAAATAGCAACAGCGATGCAGAAAACGATTTGGTCGATCCTAGCTTGTGCTTTGTTAAGTACAAGCTGCGCTGAGCAACAGAAAGGCATTGTCGTCAGCAATCCAACGGATGTTGCACGCCAGGAGCTCATCAGTATTCCCTATGATGAGTTTACAACACATTTTGATGTAGACTCTATCTTTTCAGTCAAGCTGATGGATACCGAGACTGCGCTTCCATATCAACTGGAAAAAAGAGGAAATACCACCCCTGAAAACGTATTGATTTGGATACCTGTAGATGCGAAAGGTGAAGTTACACTATCTGTAACAAAACAGGAGGCCAAACCGGCGTTCAAAGCACAAACCTTTGCTCGCTTTGTGCCAGAGCGTTTTGACGATTTCGCCTGGGAAAACAATGTACTTGCTTTTCGTATGTATGGCAAAGCGCTAGAGGGACGACCAGATGATGCACAGGGGATGGATGTATGGGCAAAACGAACAGAAGAATTGGTGATAGACAAATGGTATAAGGAGAACGATTATCATACCGACCACGGCGAAGGACTGGACTATTATTCGGTAGGGCAGACCGTGGGTGCGGGCGATATAATGCCTTATTTTGATGGTAAAGTGCATTTCACCAAACACTATCGGGAATACCAAATACTAGACAATGGTCCGCTTCGAACCACATTTCAACTCACTTTTGAACCGGAGGAAATAAACGGGCAAATGATCTCCCTGACCAAAACCATATCGCTCGATGCGGATCAACACTTCAATAAAGTTGTCATCGACCTTAAAAACCAACAGTCGGAAAGCACGCCTGTAGTCGTTGGGCTAGCAAGACGAGGAGAAAGCGAACCGCAGTACGACTTTAACGAATCAAACGGTAGCTTGGCTTATTGGGAGCCAGATATCCAGGGGCATGGCCAAACCGGAACGGCATTAATATTAACGGAAAACAAATCCACGTTTATCGATAACGATAATGCACAGTTTTTACTGGGCACTGAAGTTCAGCAGAATAAGCCTTTTGTATATTACAATGGCGCTGCTTGGAACAAAGCGGGTCAGGTGACTTCTGCCGACGAATGGAAAGGCCTTGTCGAAAAACAAGTAGAAAAATTAAAAAATCCTTTGGTTGTTAAACTAAAATAAAAACATAA
This sequence comes from Sphingobacterium corticibacterium, assembly GCF_004208525.1. Taxonomy (GTDB): domain Bacteria; phylum Bacteroidota; class Bacteroidia; order Sphingobacteriales; family Sphingobacteriaceae; genus Sphingobacterium; species Sphingobacterium corticibacterium. Next base: position 1,493,848 of record NZ_SGIT01000002.1, read on the forward strand.
AAAATGTCTATTCTAAATACATTTGATCTATCCGGAAAAGTGGCCTTAGTTACAGGCTGCAAACGCGGAATCGGAAAAGCCTTAGCAGAGGCACTTGCTGAAGCCGGTGCTGATGTTATCGGCGTATCGGCAACATTAGAATTGGAAAATTCCAAAGTTGCCCAGTCCGTAGAAGCCATCGGACGCAAATTTTATGCTTATCAATGTGACTTCGCCAATCGCGAATCGCTTTATCAATTCATTGAGCAGGTAAAAAAAGACCATCCAGTTATTGATATCTTGTTCAATAATGCTGGCAACATCTTGCGTAAACCCGCTGCGGAACACCCTGATGAATATTGGGATCAAATTATCGAAATCAATCAAAATGCACAATTTGTGTTGACCCGTGAAATCGGGAAAGACATGATCGCTCGTGGTTCCGGAAAAATTGTTTTCACCGCTTCTTTATTAACATTCCAAGGAGGTATCACTGTACCGGGTTATGCGGCATCCAAAGGTGCAATCGGCTCATTGACCAAAGCTTTTGCCAACGAGTGGGCCTCTAAAGGTGTGAATGTGAATGCAATTGCTCCGGGATATATCGCTACAGATAATACGGAGGCTCTGCGCGACGATCCGGAGCGTTCCGCTTCTATCCTCGGGCGCATCCCTGCGGGGCGTTGGGGCGAACCGGAAGACTTTAAAGGTCCTGCCGTATTCCTGGCCTCCAAGGCTTCGGATTATGTACACGGTACAATCCTAACCGTCGATGGCGGCTGGATGGGCAGATAATTAATTAGCTGATTCGATTTTCAACGCATCCTCCACAATACTAAGGATGCCGTCCATATCAAAGGGTTTGGGCAAAAACATATCTGCCCCTGCATCAAGCGCGATGGTTTTACCATCGCGACTTGCAGATATACATAAAATAAATATATTGCTCAACTCCCGGTCCTTTCTTATTTTCTGAATCAACAAATCACCAGAAATGACGGGCATCCATAAATCTACAATGAGAACATCCGGTTTGTACTGGCGCAACCTTTCATATGCATTTATGCTGTTCGTCTCTACAATCGTCTCGGCATCAATAAATTCAAATATCATTTCCAACATTTCGGAAATGCCTTTATCATCGTCACAAATGAATATTTTTTTCCGTGTCATTACTGTTGTTCTTTTATAGGAAGCGTAAAACTAAACGTCGACCCTTCTCCTAATTCGCTTTCTACCCATATCATCCCTTGGTGCTGTTTAATAATCTGTTCACAGATATATAATCCCATGCCCATCCCCGCAAACTTCTCTTTTACTGCACCAACCCTATAAAACCTATCGAACACTTTCTTTTGATCCTTTTGTTCAATTCCCACGCCAGAATCTGTAATCGAAAACTTAATATGTCCTTTCAATCGAGATAAATAAACATGAACCTGCTTCTGCGAAGGGGAATATTTAATGGCATTCGATACAAGATTTCCGACCACCTGACTTAGATGCGTTTCATCTCCGTTATAAACAACCCCTGTACTCCCTTTCAAGCTGATCGTGTGGTCGTCGCTATTAAACTGGACATGTTCTATGGTATCACGTACCATCTGATCGAAATCAAAATTTTTATGATGGATGTCTAGATTCCCAGACTGGATTTTCGATACATCCAAAAGCTCAACGATGAGTTTATCCAATCGTTCAATCTGGCTGACTGATTTCTGCACAACGTCATTGAGTTTTTTATTGTCATCTGGCATCAATCTTCTGATTAACTGTATATACCCTTTTATTGCTGTCAATGGTGTTTTCAACTCATGACTGGCAATGGACAGAAAATCATCCTTTCTTTTTTCTATCGAGCGCCGATCAGTAACATCTTCTATCGCCAGTAATATTCTATCTTTATAATCTCCTTCGAGTTCAATACGGTGTGCATTCAACAACATCGTTTTCTTCCCAATGTGTGGAAAATCGTGTTCGACCTCAAAATCTAATACTGGATTATTTGTCGGCAGTATCGTTTCTAACAGTATCCGTAGACCGTCAATATCCCATTGCCTATTTCCTAAATCGAAAAGTTGCTTTCCAACCGTATCAGAAGGCGTGACCTTAAACGTCCGGAGAAACGATTCATTAACCGTAAGCACGTTTAAATCGGGGTCTAGTACAACAAGGCTTTCTCGTATTGTTTGGATGATACTATTAAAATATTCTTCGTTTAACCGCAGATTTTCCGTTCTTTCATTGATTTTCTTTTCAACCTGCAGCCGCTCGAACATCAATTTTTCTTCTGCATTTTTCCGAAGACTTATATCATTTTGCACACCGATAAAATGGGTTATTTCCCCATCATCATTTTTTAAGGGAGAAATAGAAAGTTCATTCCAAAAAAGATCGCCATCTTTCTTATAGTTTCTGATCTCTACGGTAATACCTATGCCGTTGTCAATCGCTTCACGTATAGCTTCGCGTGTCTCCTGTTTACGTTCTCCCGCCTGCAAAAAACGACAGTTATGTCCAATAATCTCGTCGGACGTATATCCGGTAATACGTTCGAAAGCCTTATTATTATAAATGATCGGATTATCGGGAAGCCTATTATCGGTGATGATGATACCTGCCGAACTTGCATCCAGCGCGGCATATATCAGAGGTGCTATCTCGTTGTTGTGTCGTGTATTGTTATTTTGTTTATCGTTTTGTAACATACCTGCATTTTTCCACTAGATCGGTTTCGAGAACAAAAATAGTTTCTGTATGAACGCTCGAAATAGCGAATAGTTTTTGGTCTGTTTCCCAACAATTTATTGTCTGCGATAAATTCCTAGATTTTCCAACGTTTAAAGAATATAGATTTAAATATTAACTTAAAAAATTTTCGTAGTTTTGAGAACGTTTCAATTTGTTTTTCCATAGAACTTATTGCTACCAAAATATTAATACGCGTGCTTATTGCACGGTGGTTTGTCGGCTACTATTTAGAAAGGAGAGAACGTATGCGGCATATCGACTGTCATGAGGAAAGAATACATAGCTGCGGAAAGATTCAGTCTTTCGGCTATTTATTTGTATTTGACAGGTATGAACAATGTATCGCTGCGAGTGAAAATACGGAGCAACGTTGGCTTTGTTCGGCATCTAGTCTGATCGGAAAGAATATAGACGAACTTCTGTATTTTCTTTTGCCAAAATACAATACCCTTTTTCAGCATTTTAGAGACGAAATTGCAGATCCCGTATTTTACCGTTTTGTAGAGAAGGTAGATCTGGATGGTTCTGATTACTATGTTAGTATTTACCGACATGCAGAAAAGTTGTATCTCGAAATAGAACAGAGTAACGGATTTGATCTAAAACAAACAAAACTCTATTACTACGCTAAACATCTTGAACGCGAGGACAGTGATGTCTGGAAATCGCTTACACAGCTGATCAGGGAGATTATCCAGTTTGACCGCGTTATGATTTATCGTTTTAAGGAGGATAAAAGTGGTCAGGTAATTGCCGAATCGATTAGCCATAATCTTGATCCGCTTTTGGGATATCGCTATCCGGAATTTGATATTCCACAACAGGCACGGGCGCTGTATAAAGCATTCTTAGCCCGCCATACTGCCGATACCGAAAGCATTGTTAGTCCTTTGGTACAATCAACAGAAGAAGAAATAGATCTTACCCGGTGCAGCGTACGGGCGCTATCTCCTATACATCTCCAGTATTTACGCAATGCGAAAGTTCGGGCAAGTGCTAGCTTTTCTATTATCGTGGATGGCGAACTTTGGGGCTTGGTAGCTTGCCAAAACGTCTTGCCCAAACATGTTGATCTCGCACAAAGACACGCTTGCACGTTTTTGACACAGTATGCAGTCAATTACTATCTGGCTGTGTGTCGGAAACAGGAAACACAATATATCGAGCTAACAAGTCAGCTGGAAGCAGAGCTGAAAGAGAAACTGTGGTTAAATAATGACTTATTGGCCACTTTTAACAAGTTCGCACATCGATTAATGAACAAGCTGGCTGCAGACGGCATGTGGATTGGCAATCATAAAGAACAACTTTCGTTTGGTCATGTACCAGCAGAACAGCATATCGCTGCCATTCACAAACTACTGGACGTACAGCAGGAAAACGTATTTGCTACGCATGAATTTACCTATACGGAGGGGCTGCAAACCAGCGAACCACTATTCCCAGGGGTCATTAAAGCAAATCTTGTTCCCGATTCCTCTTGGACCTTGTTATTTTTTCGGAAAGAACATAGAATAGAAGAAGTATGGGCGGGTAAACCCGAAAAAATCATACAGTATGACCCCGTTAGCAATCAGAAGTTTCCTTCTCCACGTACTTCTTTCGAGGCTTGGAAACAAATCAACCAAGGCACATCCATCAAGTGGGAACAACGGGAAATTCAGTTTATCGAACGTATCGTCCTTTTAGTACAACAGGTTCTGGCTAAAAAAGCTGGAGAGATACAACGACTAAACGAAGAACTGGTGAACGCAAATAATACGTTGGATACCTATAGCTATACGTTGACGCATGATCTTAAAAACCCGTTGTCTGCTATTCGGCTTTCCGCACAGATGATTCAAATGAAATCCGATTTAAGCGAGGCGTTTTTAAAGCGGTGTAGTACCAATATTTTGGATGCCGCACAGTTGATGGCCGAGATGATGGATAAAATGCATGAAGAATTTGCGAGCTCAAACGCTGTCCTATTGAAACCTTATTTAATTGATCCAACAGCACATATTCTATCTATTGTAGAAACAGCCAAGCAGGAACATAACGTACATCATCTACATTTTGAACTTGGTGAAGTTTATCCCGTATTAGCCGAAAGAACATTACTATTTCAGTTATTTTTAAATCTAATAGGTAATGCTATAAAATATAGCGGAAAGGAACAACAACCCCGCGTGAATGTATATAGCCGAATTGACAATAGTCATATATCCTACTTTATTGAAGACAATGGTATCGGCATGGATTTGAAAGATAATAGTGATATTTTTGAGATCTTTCGTCGTATGCCAAATTCGACGGGTTACGAAGGTTCTGGTGTTGGTTTATCTATTGTCAAAAGGATTGTCAATAGATTAAATGCAACTATTGCCGTAGAAAGCGAAGTTGGCCAAGGTACGTTGTTCCGGGTGGATTTTGTTCGACACCAATAGCTTCCTCTCTCGCCGCAATTACACGCCTATATCGTACAATAAACGAAAATAGCTGTAGCATTTCGTTCTGCTTTACGGCGAGTGCAGCTTAGCCTTGTTCGGGAAATTAACATAGCCGTATCATTTCTTTATTTTTTAAGACAATAATGTCTGCGTATTGTATACTAATGCAACATACCTGTGGTATTTTCGGCTATCACCCAACAATAGCGTCCCTGGGCCCCCCAATCAAACAAAGATCTAGTAAGGTTATTTTCCGCACTCGTGTAATAAGACCCCGCTCCCGCCTAATGACACGAAATCCTTGCACGAATTTTATAGGGTGTCACACGCTTTTTATAAAAACGCTTACCATAATTTTGCATTGTTGTACAAGTTTGCAAAAAACTTGTCCGTTTCTTATTTAGACTTTTATCACCCCACGGGGGTAAAAAAACCATCTTTAAAGGTCTTTAAACATTGTTTTTAGCTTAAAAAGAACCCTTTTCAAACACCTCTCATATGGCAAAATCCTGCCAAAAGTTTTTCGGGGTACCCCTATTTTTGGCAGGATTTTGCCATATCGGCGCCAAACCGATGTCGTATGTTTGTATCGTTGCAGCAATCAAAAAAACATCTGTTTACCATTTAAATTTTTAAAATCATGAAAAGACCAACAACACAATCACATCTATTAGGCGATGACGCGATGATGCAATATGTAGAGCAGATCATCACCGAAATGAAAGCGAATGAAGTTTTGTTTCCTAATCCGGTACCCGCACTAAACGTCGTCGAAACAGCACTGGCGGCATTCCGTCTATCGGCCACCGAAGCCGCTTACCGGGACACACGGGCTGTCAAAATACGGAAAGCAAAGCGAAAAGCACTCGTTTACCAACTTCGCGAACTATCGAAGTATGTCGATACCGTTGCGCAAAAAGATGTGACCATTATTCTTGCAGCCGGGTTTGTCCCCTCCAAGGAAGCGGAATCGTATGCCGGTTACATACCAAAGGCGACTCGTCTCGTCGCGAAACCACAAGAAATCGGATCGTCCAGGATCAAGCTGAAAGTAGACCGTTGGGAAGGTGCCCGCATGTACCAGTTTGAGTTTCGTAAAAAAGGTGCCGAAACAGCTTGGTCGGTACAACTCTGCTCCAAATCGACTTGTTTGCTGGAGGAGTTAGATCAGTTTGCGGAATATGATTTCCGTGTTACCTATATCGGGATCAACCCGAAACCAAATTACAGTGATATTGTATCAAGTTATGTGGTATAAAGTAACCCAAGGGGTTTTATCAACGCAGATAAAGCCCTTTTTTATCGATAAACTCAATAACCTTATCCGGTACATAAAATTGGATGCTTTTTCCGGCTTTTACCGCTTGACGAACAAAGGTAGAAGATAGCTCCATCACAGGGGTTTCCGTGATGGTAATGGATGGATGCTGTTTAAGTTCTCCCCCATCATAATCCGGCCTAGGGTAGACGATAATCCGATAATCACGAAGAATAATATCGGCGTTTTTCCATTTATGAAAATTGGCGAGGTTATCCTCCCCCATAATTAAAGAGAATTCCCTTGTGGAATACTTTTCTGCCAAATGGATCAAGGTATCGATGGTGTAAGATGGTTGAGGTAATGAAAACTCTATATCAGACACCCGCAGCCTCTCGGCACCTTCAATGGCCAAATTGACCATCTCCAAGCGGTCGTACATATTTCCGAGATTCTTCTTGTCCTTAAATGGGTTTTGGGGGGATACCACAAACCATACCTCATCAAGTTCCGTATAATTAGCCATATAGTTGGCAATAATCAGGTGTCCGATATGTATAGGATTGAATGAGCCAAAGAATAAGCCAACTTTTTTATTTGCCATTCTAACTCGCTAACTATTTATTTTCCTCCAAAAAATCCAACACAAGTGCTTCCGCCTCTTTACAGGCGGTCTCCAGATCAAAATTGTTTAACACGACATCAAATTTATCGGCATAACTCAGTTCCAACTCGGCTTTCGCAAAACGTTCCTGCAATTTCTCTTCGGAGTCTGTTCCCCGGCCCCTCAAGCGTTCTTTCAGCACGTCCAACGACGGCGGATTTACGAAGATGGCGAGAGCTTCTTCAGGATATTTAGATTTCAGACGGAGACCGCCTACCACATCAATATCGAAGATAACGGATTTTCCCAACGACCAAATACGTTCTACCTCTTTTCTCAATGTTCCGTAGAAGGTTCCAGCATATACTTCTTCGAATTCTATAAATTCGTGTTTAGCTATTTTATGCAGAAAATCCTCCTTGGAAATAAAATAGTAGTCTTTCCCGTCGATCTCTCCTGTCCGAGGTTCCCGTGTACTAGCAGATATAGAGAACGCTATTTTATCTCCATGATTAGACAACAACCGCCTAACGATTGTCGTTTTTCCTGCGCCGGAAGGAGCTGAGAATATGATCAATTTTCCACTCATTTTTATAACACGTTAAGTAGCTGTTCCTTTATCTTTTCCAATTCTTCTTTCATCCGGACAACAATCTGCTGAATATTAGCATCGTTCGCTTTAGATCCTAAGGTATTAATTTCCCGACCCATCTCCTGCGAAATAAAGCCTAATTTTTTCCCACTGGAATCACTGGCATTCAATCCCTGGATAAAGTAATTACAATGACTTCTTAAACGAACTTTTTCTTCGGTGACATCCAGCTTGTCTATGTAATAGATAATCTCCTGTTCGAAGCGATTCATATCTACGTTTTCCTTTCCTACAGCTTCATCGAGGTAATGGCTCAAACGCTCCCGTATTAAGGGAATACGGTTTCCTTCTACTTCTTCCACTTGCGTTAGGTAGGAAAGAATTAGATGCACGCGGCTTTCCAGATCTTTCTTCAACACGTCGCCCTCATCCTCCCGAAACTTGGTAAAATGTGCTATTGCAGTATAAAAGGCGCCCATCAGTACTTTTCCCTCCTCTTCATCTACCGTATCTTCGTTCGCACTTACAACCTCCGGCATGCCGAGTGCCATTTGAAATAGGGAGGCATTAGTTTCTCCCACATCTTGTGCTATTTCTTGTAATTGCTTATAATATTGTTTAAAAAGTGCTGCATTAATCGTCGAAGCTTTCGCCGTTTGATCAGCATATTCAACGGAGACCGTGATATTTACCTTACCCCGTTCAATCAATTTACTGGCTTCCGTACGAAGCGTCAGTTCCCGATCTGAAACAATTTTGGGTAAACGCAAACTAAGCTCAAGAAATTTGGAATTGAGGGATTTCAATTCCACGGTATATTTGACTTTTCCATTTTCATGGCTGCCTATACCGTACCCTGTCATAGATTTTATCATACGCAAAGGTAGAAAAAGACTTTTATCTATAAGGAATTAGGTTTTAATATTTTGGGGAAATGCTATAAAAAATAAAAAAGGAAGTTTATGCTTCCTTTTTTATTTTTCTGCTGCTTATCTTCTCTTTGACTACCTCGAAAATAATCGGTAGAACAGAAAGGAAAATAATGAGTAACACTACTTTCGAAAAGTTATCCCGAATAATAGGAATATTACCTAAAAAATACCCAGCCAACGTGATACCTACGACCCATAAAAAACCTCCAACCACATTATAGGTTAAAAATGTACCATAGTGCATTCTGCCGATCCCGCCCACAAACGGAGCTAACGTCCGCACAATAGGCACAAAACGCGCAATAACAATCGTTTTGCTACCATATTTTTCATAAAAAGAATGCGTCTTTTCGATCTGTTCGTCTTTTACCACACGTTTTCCAAATAATTTGAATTTGGTTATCTGCATACCAAAACGCCGCCCGATAGAATAGTTCATCGAATCTCCGGCAATAGCCGCGATCAAGAGCAGCACCACCATAATCCATACATTCAAATCGTTAGGTTGCGCAGCTAACATGCCTGCCGCAAACAAAAGAGAGTCTCCTGGTAAAAAAGGCATGACGACAATCCCTGTCTCAATAAAAATAATCAAAAACAGGATAAGGTATGTCCACGTCTGATAATCATTCACGATCTCCACAAGATGTTTATCGATATGGAGAATAAAGTCTATTAGCGAATATATTACTTCCAAAATGACAAGTTTAGATATTATTCAACATAACCGGCATCACCAACATCAAAATATCTTCGTTGTCTTCTTTTACAGCAGGGATCAATAATCCGGCCCTGTTTGGTGTACTCATTTCAATAACGACTTCGCTTGAATTTAAATTGCTTAACATTTCTACTAAGAATTTAGCATTAAATCCAATTTCCATATCTTCACCTTCAAATTGACAATTTAGACGTTCGTGTGCTTCGTTCGAGAAGTCCAAATCTTCTGCCGAGATATGTAATTCGCTGCCTGAAATCTTTAATCTCACCTGGTGCGTCGTTTTATTTGCAAAGATAACGACACGGCGAAGCGTGTTTAAAAATAGCAATCGATCTACTGTTAACTTATTCGGATTAACTTGCGGGATAACTGCCTCGTAGTCTGGATAGCGCTCATCAATAAGACGACATATCAAATGGATGTTTCCGAATTGGAAAAATGCATTGGTGTTATTATATTCAATGGAAACAGCTGCATCATCGGATGGAAGCGAAGATTTTAATAGTGTTAATGCCTTTTTAGGTAAAATAAAAGACGTCGGTTTCTCTGTGCGCACATCTGTACGGCGGTAGCGAACTAATTTATGAGCGTCTGTAGACACAAACGTGATATTTTGTTCGGCCAATTGAACCAACACACCAGACATTGCCGGACGCAATTCATCGTTACTCACGGCAAAAAGCGTTTTGGTAATGGCTTCTGAAAGAATAGATGCACTTATCGCCACCGTAGATACGTTATCAACTATCGGAATTTTAGGAAAATCGTCGGCATTTTCTCCACTCAATTTATATTTCCCATCACCGGCACTAATCTCAATGGCCAACGTATTGGTGTCCACAGAAAATGCAACCGGCTGATCAGGAAGTGTCTTTAATGTTTCTATTAAGATTTTTGAGGGCATGGCCACTCGCCCTTCTTCTTTTGCCTCTATCTGCAAAGAAGTAACCATACTCGTCTGTAAATCTGTAGCTGAAATGGTCAACAAGTTATCTTTGATTTCAAACAAAAAGTTTTCAAGAATAGGTAGGACCGTACTGCTACTCGAAGCGCCGCTAATTGATTGTAGTTGTTTTAATAAAATTGACGTGGATACAATAAATCTCATTTCCTGAATTTTATAGATTTTTATATGCAATATTACACAAAAGAATCTATATTTTATACCTGAATACGTGTTAATTCTTATCGCAAATTAATTAATTAGTACCTTTGTGGAGTTACATAGACATGCAGTTTAAGGATATTATAGGTCACCGAACGATTAAAGCGCATTTGGTTCAAACCGTAAAAGACAATCGGGTAAGCCATGCGCAACTATTTCTTGGTCCCGAAGGGTCGGGAAGCTTGGCTTTGGCTCTTGCGTATGCGCAATACATCAACTGCGAAAAACCATCGGAAAATGATAGTTGTGGAACGTGTAGCTCCTGTCGGAAATATCAACGGCTGATTCATCCCGATCTACATTTTTCTTATCCATTTTTTGCGAGTGGAGAAAAAGATGTAGCCACCACGTACCTAGACGTTTGGCGCACGGCCTTTCTGGAAAATCCTTATATGGGATTGGATTACTGGCGTCATCAGCTAGAAGCGGGCAACAAGCAGGCAAATATCAATATTGCAGAAGCCCACGACATCATCAAAAAGCTTAGTTTGAAAGCATTTGAAGGAAAATATAAGGTATTGGTGATGTGGCTGCCGGAATACCTCCAGACACAGGGAAATGCTTTACTGAAATTGATTGAGGAACCTCCCGAAAAAACACTTTTTATACTCGTATCGGAAAATCAAGATAGCATATTGAACACCATCATATCGCGTACGCAGCTGGTAAAAATTCCAAAATTTTCGCCTGGTGATGTGAAACAGTATCTGATCACCGAAAGGGCAATATCCGAAGATCGCGCACAGGAAATTGCTTTTATAGCTGATGGAAGCGTACAAACAGCAATAGATCTTCTAGATGAAGATACGCATCCTTATTTTGATTTGCTCATCAACTGGTTACGATTCATCGTCACGGATTCGGGGCTGAATATTATCCGTTTTTGTGAGGAGGATTTTCCTCGGTTAGGCCGAGAAAACCAAAAAATTTTTTTACTTTACACCATTAATGTGCTGCGCCAAGTGTTATTAACACAAACGGGGCTTTCACAATTAGTACTTTTAAAGGGACAAGAACTGGATTTCGTCCAGAAATTCAGTGAAAATTTTAAAAGCGAACAATTGGAGCCCGCTATTGGTTTGCTGGAAAAAACACATTATAAAGTAGAACGCAATGCTAATCCTAAAATTCTATTTTTAGATTTATCTTTGCAATTAGTTTTAATATTTAAATATCAAACGTTCCCACAAGGGACTCAATATATATAAAAGGAAAGAATATGGGATGTGGCAATTGCTCATCCGGAGGTGGGTGTGGTAGTGGTTCTACCGGAAATGCACCTGCAGGTTGTCAAAATAATGGCTCCTGCATGACCAGCGGATGTAATAAATTAGATGTATACGACTGGCTTTCCGACATGGATTTGCCGGCAAACTATAAACCATTCAATATTGTAGAAGTGCGATTCAAAGGATCGCGTAAAGATTTCTATATCAACACAGACAACCTTTATCTTGAAATGGGAGAAATGGTCGTCGTTGAACCCTCCACCGGAGGATACGATGTTGGACATGTGTCATTAACCGGTGAATTGGTGCGTTTACAGTTGAAGAAAAATAATGTAAAACCGGAAACCGTCGCTAAAAAAATATACCGGAAACCAACCGAAGTTGACGTACAGAAATATAACGCCGCCAAGGAACTGGAGTGGGAAACGATGCACCGAGCGAGAAAACTGGCGCTAGACCTGGGTTTGTCTATGAAAATTTCGGATGTCGACTATCAAGGCGACAAAACGAAAGCGACTTTCTATTATACCGCAGAGGGGCGGGTTGATTTTCGGGAACTAATCAAACGTATGGCAGAGGCATTCCGCATCCGTATCGAAATGCGGCAGATTGGGATGCGTCAGGAAGCCAGCCGCTTAGGTGGCCTTGGTTCTTGCGGCCGCGAGCTATGCTGCTCTACCTGGTTAACAGATTTTAAAACTGTTTCTACCGCAGCAGCACGATATCAAAACCTTTCATTGAATACACTGAAGCTAGCCGGGCAATGCGGTAAATTAAAATGCTGCCTTAACTACGAGCTTGACAGTTATATGGATGCGCTAAAGGATATCCCATCCAACGTCGATCGATTGGATACCGAAGCGGGAACAGCGTTCTTGCAGAAGACCGATATCTTCAAAAAGATCATGTGGTATTCCTATCCGGGCGCAGAAAGTTGGATTCCGTTGGAAGTATATAAAGTGCGTGAATATGCAGAAATGAATAAGGAGGGTCGCAAATCACAAGATTTAACGGTTCATCAGCAACCTGTAGAGGAAATAGAGAAACCGATCTCCTATGACTATGAAAATGTGGTGGGACAAGACTCCTTAACTCGCTTAGACGATAAGAACAAGAAACGAAGAAAGAAGAAGCCTAAGGGTAAAAAAGAGACCAATACCAGTGGAAATAAAATTGTATCGCTAAAGAAAGTAGAGACAAACGAAAAAAAAATCGTTACATCTGAAGAAGAAAATACCAATGGGAACAAACCCAAAAAACGGTTTAATCGGAATAAGAATAGAAACAAGAACAAAACACCAAATAACAATAAAGGCGATAGCTAGATGTGTTTTTGGATTTTTTCTGCTATTTTTTGTGCTGGCTTGTGCCAACGAACCTTTTTATGACGTCTATAAATCGACGACAAACAGACGGTGGCATCATCATGAGCGACAAACGTTTCAGGTGCAGATAGACCAAAATAATGGCCCATATGATGTCTGGGTCTATATAAGACATACTGGTGAGTACGATTTTGCAAACTTGTTTTTTCTTTCACATGAAACCGGACCAGGGCTAAAAGACACTTCTTACAGGCATGAGTTTACACTAGCCACGTCAGATGGACGCTGGACAGGAAAAAGTGCGGGTAATCTATATGAGAACAGGCGTCTTCTGAAAGAAAATTATACTTTTCCGGATACGGGTATGTATACTTTCGAAATCGAACAAAATATGCAGGAAAATCCGATATTGGATATTACAGATGTCGGCTTAAAAATTGTTAGAAAGTAATGGTTAAGTTCGTTCGTTGGCTGCTTTTCCCTTTTTCTATTTTATATGCGGCGATAGTACTGCTCCGGAACTGGGCTTACGACAACCAACTTTATAACAGTACTTCTTTTCATTTTCCTGTCATCATTATTGGGAACCTGTCCGTAGGCGGTACAGGAAAAAGTCCGATGACGGAATATGTGCTTCGACTGATTAAGCCCCACCTAAATATAGCTGTTCTCAGCCGCGGATACGGACGGAGAACCAAGGGATTTCGATATGTAAACATAGACGATTCTGCTGAACTGACAGGAGATGAACCTCTCCAAATAAAACGTAAATTTCCAGATGCTACGGTGATTGTCTGTGAAAACCGCGTGCGAGGAATTGAGCAGGTTCAGGGTCAAGTTGATGCCGTACTGCTCGATGATGCTTATCAACACCGTAAGCTAAGGCCCAGTTTTTCTATATTGTTGCTTGATTATGAATCATTACAACACCCTATTCTGCCGTTACCTACCGGAAATTTTAGAGAAATGCTGCCGGCTTGTAAACGTGCCGACACCATTGTGATTACCAAATGTCCGGATACTGTTCCCGCCCAAATGAAATTCTCTATAGAGTCGAGGTTTCGTAAATACACTTCCGTACCCTTATTTTATACAAAAATTGGTTACCAAAAGTTACAGATGAAAAACGGCCTCCTATTAGACGACACACAACTGGGTGATACTGTTGCTTTAGTCGTAACGGGTATCGCAAAACCACAACCGTTAGTATCCTATTTAAAACCAAAATTTAAAGAAATCATTCATTTATCTTTCCGTGATCATCACCAGTTTTCACCGGACGACCTGGATAAAATAAGCCAAACCTTTCAACATATAGACTCCCTCCAGAAGGTTATGATTACGACAGAAAAGGATTTACAACGATTACCATCGTCATTCGTAGACCAACATCCGCTATATTTTCTTCCTATAGACCAAGTGTTTTTATTTGGCGATGCGCACATGTTCGATGCGATAGTAAAGCGTGCGTTCTCCTCTTAACAGACAACCTGCCGATATTCGAGGTTACCCGCTGCGGCACCCAGACTTTTAATATATACACTATAGATTATACGTAAACTGATACGGATTAGCACGGGATTAGTATCTGTATTTATACGGTAATGTCGTTAAGAAATGTTAAAATGTAACACATTTGATACATATCACGCAACAAACCTGGGCTATAATGAGTTATATAATTAGAAATAACACAATAGTGGTTTAACAATTAAAATATAATGTCATGAAAAAATTATTTTTAACAGGAATCAGCTTATTATTTGCACTAACGTTAACATTTGCTCAAGATGCAAATCCGGAAGACAAAGCAAGAGAAAAAGTAGCGAAATTAACAGAGAAATTAACATTAACAGATGAACAGCAAACTTCTGTCTATGATATCGTTTTGGAGCATGCAAAAGCAAAACAGGCATTAAAAGCAGATGCTTCACAATCGCCGGAGGCGTTAGCGGAGGCAAAGGGTAGATTGCAGGAAACAACAGATGCTCAAATCAAGGAAAAACTGTCTGATGAACAAAAGACACAATACGACAGGATAATTGCGGAGCGTCCACAAGAAGAAACGCCTGCTCCTGCTACACCGATCGTCACACCACCAGTGGAACCAGCGGAACCAGCACAGCCTATGGAACCGCAACAACCCATTAGCGAGTAATAGATCATTTGATTTTCATAAAAAAGCGAAACCTTAAATCGGTTTCGCTTTTTTACATTCAAAAATAAACTTAAATAATAATGTTTTCTTTTATTAAGACGACTTCAGCTTCTTCTGGATATCCTGAACATACGTTTTAAACTTCTTATCTGTTTCAATTAAATCTTCTACCGTTTGGCAAGCATAGATCACCGTGGAGTGATCACGTCCACCAAAAAAGTTTCCAATTGACTTTAAAGAAGATTTTGTATGGCTTTTCGCTAAATACATCGAGATTTGGCGAGCTTGTACAATCTCCCGTTTACGAACTTTCGATTTTACCATTTCTACCGGTACCTCAAAATACTCACAAACTAGTTTTTGGATATACTCCATGGAAATTTCTTTATGTGTATTTTTCACAAAGTTCTTCAACATGGATTTTGCTAAATTGAGGTCAATTTCCTTTTTATTTAAGGTCGATTGAGCCAATAAAGAAACCATAGCTCCCTCCAATTCACGGACACTGTTGTCAATCTGTGTTGCAACAAATTCAACCACATTTTCGGGTAACTCAATACCATCAGAATACATTTTTTTCTTCAAGATAGCCATTCGAGTCTCTAAATCCGGAACCTGAATATCTGCAGATAACCCCCATTTGAAACGACTTAATAAACGCTCTTCCAAACCAGACAAATCTTTTGGTGCTTTGTCTGATGTTAAGATAATCTGTTTACCAGATTGATGTAGATGATTGAAAATATGGAAGAAGATATCTTGCGTTTTTTCTTTACCCGCAAAATTGTGCACATCATCCATAATAATCACATCCATTGCCTGGTAAAAATTCACAAAATCATTAATCGTATTATTTTTTAAAGAGTCTACAAATTGCTGACAGAATTTTTCACAGGAAACATATATAACTAATTTGTCGGGTAAATTTTTCTTGATTTCGTTACCAATCGCTTGAGCCAAATGCGTTTTCCCCAGACCTACATCTCCATAAAGCATTAAAGGGTTAAAAGAAGTACCTCCCGGCTTGTTTGAAACTGCAAAACCTGCCGAACGTGCCAATCGATTACATTCTCCTTCAATAAAATTATCAAATGTATAATGTGTATTTAACTGTGGGTCTACCTGCAATTTCTTTAATCCGGGAATAACAAAAGGATTCTTGATATTTTTATTTAATGCTACGGGAACAGGAATAGATTGCTTTTTTCCTTCTGCACCATTTCCATTGGAAGGGATATTGGTGGTATAAGGAGTATTAGCAGAAGATTTATCCACAATAATATTGTATTCCAAACGCCCTTGCTCCCCCAAAAATTTCTTAATTGTCTTACGCAGAATACCTACATAATGTTCCTCCAACCATTCGTAAAAAAATACTGAAGGCACTTGAATAGTTAAAACGTTACCATTCAAACCTACTGCTTTAACAGGCTCAAACCAGGTCTTAAAACTTTGCGCAGGTATATTGTCTTTGATGATCTGAAGACAGCTATTCCAAACACTTGTACACGTTTTTTCCATTCTTAAATTGTTAATAACTTGAAAACCAATATTTGACAAAAAAATTGTTTAAAACTTTCGCTTAAGACGAAGATGACAAAAAAAAACGACCTAAAAAACTAAAAAATCAAAAAAAACATAACAAACTAATTATCAAATTATTAAACAATAAAATAATGCTTTTTCATCGAATAAAATGTCCTTAAAAATATTTTTTCAACATCTCGGCTTATCCCTTTTAAATGAAACTTTTTCTGTATCAGAAAAACGCAATACCTTCTTTAATGTGGAAAACTATTAGGTTTTTTTCATGTATAAATATAAAGAATATTCAAACACAAAAAAAGGCAGAATTGTTAAATTCTGCCGTTATTTTCTTTATGTGGTTATACTACGACACCATCGTATCGGTTTTTATTCCAGCAGCTAATTTTCTAACTTGGGTTGCAATAGACAATGCATCATATCCGCATATCCTCCAGAGTTCTGCTTGTTCACCATGTTCAACGATTTCATCGGGGATCCCTAATCGAACCAACTTCGCCCCATAACCGTGATCTGCCATAAATTCTAAAACGGCAGATCCCACACCTCCCATAATGCTTCCGTCTTCTACCGTAATAACTTTATTGAATTTTTTAAATACCTTATGTAACAAACCTTCGTCCAACGGCTTAGCAAAGCGTAAATCATAATGAGCAGGATAAATTCCCTCTTCATTTAATGTTTGAACAGCTTTCACGACTTCATTTCCGATAGCGCCAAAACTAAGAATAGCAACTTCTTCCCCGTCATGAAGTTTGCGTCCTTTGCCAATCTCAAGCTTAACGAACGGGCGTTTCCAATCTACCATCACGCCTTTACCACGTGGATAGCGAATTACAAATGGTCCTGTATTTGGCATTTGTGCGGTATACATTAAGTTTCGTAGTTCCTCTTCATTCATCGGAGCAGAAACAATCAAATTAGGAATACAACGCATATATACGATATCATATGCTCCATGATGTGTAGGTCCGTCAGCACCGACAACCCCTGCGCGATCCAAACAAAAAACGACATTCAATTTCTGCAATGCTACATCATGGATGACCTGATCATAAGCCCGTTGCATAAACGAAGAATATATATTACAAAAAGGTATTAACCCCTGCGTAGCTAAACCGGCACTAAATGTTACTGCATGCTGCTCGGCTATGCCCACATCAAAAGCGCGATCAGGCATGGCTTTCATCATAATATTCAATGATGAACCTGAAGGCATTGCCGGCGTGATCCCCATAATTTTATCGTTAGCTTCTGCTAACTCTACTAAAGTATGTCCAAAAACATCTTGATATTTCGGTGGTTGAGGTTTATCTAAAACGGCTTTCTTAATCTCTCCTGTAATTTTATCAAATAAACCTGGAGCATGCCATGTTGTTTGATCTTTCTCTGCCAATGCATATCCTTTACCCTTCACAGTCACAGCATGTAATAACTTTGGTCCAGGAATATGTTTTAGATCTTCAATGGTTTTCGCTAGTTTCGTCACATCATGTCCATCTACGGGACCAAAATAACGGAAATTCAGTGACTCGAATAGATTGGCATTCTTCAGTAATGTCCCTTTAATACTTTGCTCCAATTTCTTTGCCCATCCATAGGCGTCTGGCCCATTCTTCGAAATTTTAGCTAATACAGCAATCAGGTCATCTCTAAATTTATTATAGCTTCTAGACGTTGTAATACTAGTCAAGTACTCTTTCATCGCCCCCACATTGGGATCAATAGACATGCAGTTATCGTTGAGTATGACCAACAAATTGGATTTTTCAATCCCCGCATGATTTAAGGCTTCGAATGCCATCCCCCCAGTTAGCGCACCGTCACCGATTACTGCTACATGTTGTCTATCTTTCTCTCCTTTATATTCCGAGGCGACGGCCATTCCCAACGCGGCAGAAATAGAGGTAGAAGAATGTCCTACACCAAAAGCATCATATTCGCTCTCGCTTCTTTTTGGAAAACCAGATACTCCTCCCAGAATCCGATTAGTATGAAAGGTCTCTTTTCTTCCTGTTAATATTTTATGCCCATACGCTTGATGCCCTACATCAAAAATAACTTGATCGTAAGGTGTGTTCAATACATAATGTAATGCAACGGTTAATTCTACGACACCCAAACTAGCTGCAAAATGTCCACCGTTCACGGAAACAATATCAACAATGAATTGCCTCAATTCACGACATACTTCTTCCAAATCACTTGGTTTCAGTTTCCTAAGGTCGGACGGATAATTTATTTGTTGTAATAGTGGACCTGCCTCTACTTGCATAGTTTCGTTTATATAAAATAAGTTACAAACTTAACAACTTATTCCCTAAACTACAGAACAATAAACGCAAATAAAAGTTTATTACTGTTAAAAATAGTATACACGAGTGTGTAAACAATATATGATATATTGTTAATAGAACATCAATTGTGGATAAAATATGAGGTAGCTTTAGCGCACAATTTTTTATTTTTGAGCAAGCTATGCAAACAGCAGGTTACGAAATCAAACTAGCGCAATTTGAAGGTCCTTTTGACCTATTGCTTTTCTTTATTGAAAGGGATGAATTAAACATCCATGACATTCCTATTTCTAATATAACGGATGATTTTTTAGACTATATTCAGAAAATGCAGTCTTTGAATATAGAGCTCGCCAGCGAATTTATATTTGTTGCTTCTACGTTGATGCGTATCAAAGCCAAAATGCTTTTGCCACGTCCAGAGTTGGATGACACGGAAAACGAGATAGATCTGAAGAAGGAACTGACCCAAAAGCTTATTTTATATAAGCAATTTAAGGAAGTATGTGAGAAGTTGCGGGTATTAGAGGATAATCGAACGAGATTACATGCCCGAGGAAATATAGCCAAGGATAATAAAATGGTGAGGTATACCGATACCACAGAAGAAGAATTATCTTCTTTTGACTTATACAAACTCTTGATGATATACGAAAAGTTGATGTTCAATTTTACCCATCGCGTTCAAGAAGCTACCCATACCGTTGTAAAATTCCCATATACGATTGAACAGCAGAAAAAAGCTATTGCACAACTGATAGAATTGAATAAAAAACTGGATTTTCAGCAGATCATTAAAAGCTCAGAGAACAAAGTACAACTCGTATTCAATTTTTTGGCGATTCTGGAGATGCTTCAACAACGTTTACTAGAAATAGAAATCGGACTAGGTTTCAATAATTTCTCCATCGGAAAAAAGGAAGAATTTTGCTATGAGTCCGAATATGTAGCTTAGTTCTTTTTATTACGACAAGCCAGTATATTTCCTAAAGCTTTGGCGGTACGACGAAGATTCTGTTCCGTGTTTGCAAGTGCTTTAGCCAGCGGCATAGCTTCGTGACTAATGGGCAGCAGTACATCAAACATATCTAATAACGCAGATGAAGGTTCTAATGGTACTTTTCCTGCTATCCCAGCAATCGGAATTCCATATTGCTTTGCTAACAAAGCCACGCCTGCCGGACCTTTGCCCGAGAGTGTCTGCTCATCGAGACTACCCTCACCTGTAATAATCCAATCAGCCGTTTTTATAACTTCTTCAAAGCCCGTCTTTTGCAGAAAATAAGCTATTCCATTCACCAATTGCGCATTGGCTAAGGCGTACATACCGGCAGCTGCGCCCCCCGCCGTACCTCCGGAAACGACCTCCGCCATATTCTTTCCCGTCTCTTTTAAAACAATATCACTTAACTGATATAGAAAGTTATCTAAAACCTTCACTTGTTCTCGAGAAGCTCCCTTTTGTGGTCCGAAAACATGCGCTGCCCCTTCCTCTCCGAGAAGACGATTTTCTACATCACAAAGAATCTTAATGTCGATTTTTAATATGCTTTTGTCCAGCCCACTTGTGTCAATACGTTCTAGAGATTGCAATTGTTCAGGAATTGGGTCAAGCTCTTTTCCATTCTTATCAAAAAAACGTACACCAAGCGTATGAAGCATACCACACCCACCGTCCACCGTTGCAGAACCGCCCATCCCTAAAATAATCTGATCTACTTTATGATGATCCAACGCATGCAGTATTAATTCCCCCGTACCTTTACTACTCGCATGAAGCGGATTCCGTTCTTCTGTTTTTATCAAACGGATACCCGATGCATTCGCCATTTCAATGATAGCTGTTTTTCCTCCGTCAACCAAACTATATGAAGCTTCAACACGCGTTCCCAATGGTCCCATAACCGTAATTGTGACTAGCTTACCCGCTAATTTTTCATGCAAAAGTTTACATGTACCGTCACCTCCATCGCCAATAGGAAAAAGCGTTACACGACAGTCCAAACGACTCTGGGAGAAACCTTCATGTAGTGCCTCTGCAACCTTTCGTGCGTCTAGATTGTGTTTAAATGCATTTGGAGCAATAAGAAGATGTAGCATCTTAGGCGTTTAGAAAACTAAATATGACACATAAATTAAACCAACAGATCTCATATTACAACTATCTATGAAACTTATTCTTTTCTAAAAATTCGATTTTTCACGTCTTCGGAAGACTTCAATTCATGTAAACTTTTTAACAAAAAGCCGTATCGTTGTTCACTGGCGACGGAGGGGAGTCCTCTCGCTGCTTTAAAACCTGCGACAACAGCGGACGAACTAATATCTTTAAATTTAGCTAAAAATCCTTCTGTATCTATCTTTTCCAAAAATCCATCCACCAGCCCATATTCCATCGCTTCCCGAGCAGAGAAATAGTCTGTATGTAAACACAGTTGTAGCATTTTCTTTTCTGGCATTACCTTTATCAAACTTGCCATAACTTGGAAAGGGAAGATTCCTAAGTTTAACTCCGGCAATCGAAACTGTACATTTTCCGAACAGAATACATACGTACATCCGGCAATTATCAAAAAAGCCCCGGCAATAACATTTCCCTCCACCATAGCCACCGACGGTTTGTATAATCCTGCAAATACTTCGCCTAGCGATATACGCTTATTTTCGATCAGGGGGTTCGATATATCAAGATCCTCGTTTTCAAAGGTTTTTAAATCCATCCCTGCGCAAAACACCGGCCCTTCAGCTTTAAATACCACAACTTTTACGCTATCATCATCATTTGCGTTTTGAAAAGCATGGGCTATTTCATTCACCGTCGTCGGTGTAAACGCATTCCGTTTCTCGGGACGTGCAAGTATAACCTCCATACGGAAATCCATTTTGTTCACCTTAATATATTGGTATTTTATGGCCTGCATATATCAAAGATACCGTTTTTCCATTCTTTATTTTTCATCCAATCAAATTCTGAAATTCCGTCAATAAACCCTGTATTTTGTTTCCTTTTGGATTTTTAAATCGATGTAATAACATTTCCATAGGAATATTGCCTACCAAATCATCTTGTGCAAAAGGACAACCACCATACCCCATGATAGCGCCCTCAAAAATACGACAGCCAGCCTCGTGAGCGGCTTCTATCTTCAACATTGCATTTTCTGCCCTACTATGTAAGTGAATACTGTATTCCAATTCCGGAAACGTGTGTTTTAGTAACGTAAATAGAATCTTTACCCTCTCGGGCGATGCTTCTGATGTCGTATCGGCTATGGAAAAACGGGAAATACCTAATTCTGAAAGCTTTTCTATCCATTCCAGTACCAAATCGGTGTTCCAGAGGTCACTATAGGGGTTGCCGAAAGCCATGGAAATGTAGACTATCAGCTCTTGTTTACCTGATGCTATTATATTCTTAATATGTTCTACCCGCTGATAGGATTGCGCTACCGTCGAATTGGCATTTCGTTGCTGGAACGTCTCGGATATAGAAAACGGATACCCCAAAAAGTCTATTTTATCATACGCTTGCGCTATTTCAGCGCCTTTTTCATTGGCAATAATTGCCAATAATTTTGTCTCATTTTTATTTTCTATGTTCTCTAGCACCTGCGCCGTATCCTGCATTTGCGGAACAGCTTTAGGAGACACAAAACTCCCAAAATCAATACAATAGAATAGGTTACTATCAATCAATTGATTGATATAGTTTATTTTTTTTTCTGTAGGAATAAAATGTTTAATCGATTGAATAGCATCTCGAGGACACTCTATTAATTGTATTGTTTCCTTATTAGACATCCTTTTTAATTTCTCTTGCTATAACCATCTTCTGTATGGCGCTGGTTCCTTCTCCAATCGTACATAATTTAGCATCCCTAAAGTATTTTTCTGCCGGATAATCTTTTGTAAAGCCATACCCCCCATGCACCTGCACACTCTGATTAGATACCTCTACCGCCACCTCCGAAGCATAATATTTCGCCATCGCACTTTCCTTTGTAACTTTTTGTCCTGTATCTTTTAAAAGACCTGCTCTTCTTATCAATAATTCGGCTGCATCGATTTTTGTAGCCATATCTGCTATGGTGAAACCGACGTCTTGAAAATCAAATATTTTCTGATTAAACTGTTCCCGTTCATTCGCATACTGCAACGCACACGCATATGCTCCACGGGCAATACCTAATGAAAGCGCAGCAATGGAAATACGTCCGCCATCCAACAGCTTTAATGCTTGAACAAATCCATCACCTACTGCACCAATGACCTGATTTTTATGTACACGACAATTGTCAAAAAACAAGCTTGCCGTTTCTGAAGCGCGCATGCCTAATTTATCTATTTTTTTACCGGCTGTAAAGCCAGGCGTCCCTTTTTCAATGATAAATGCGGTAACGCCATGTTTATCTCCTTTTTCTCCTGTCCTCACCATCACGACGGCTACATCCCCACTAATGGCATGTGTAATAAACGTTTTAGAACCATTGATAACGAAATAATCCCCTTCCTGTATCGCGGTTGTTGCCAAACCTCCAGCGTCAGAACCAGATCCCGTTTCGGTAAGCCCCCAGGCACCGATCCACTCCGCGGTAGCTAATCTGGGAAGATATTTTTCTTTCTGCTCTTCGTTTGCAAATGACAAAATATGATTTGTACACAAGGAATTATGTGCTGCTAAAGATAATCCAATAGATCCACATACTTTTGATATTTCATCAAGTATGGTTATATATTCTTGATAGCCCAACCCTGCACCCTGATATTCTTCCGGAACTAATACACCCATAAAACCATATTCGCCCATTTTCTTAAATAATTCCACCGGAAAATATTGCTTTTCATCCCACTCCATCACATAGGGTTTAATGAATTCCTTAGCAAACTGCTGGGCACTATCTTGCACCAAAGCTAATTGTTCATTTTGTTGTATTTGCGATATCATATTTTAGAAGTTTATATCCGTATTTGTTAAATATATAAAAAACAAGCAATATTTTAAAATATTTATATTTTCACCTATAAAAACAAACGGCATATTAAAAGGTTTTAAATATAAGGTGCTAATAACAGCTCATCATTTTTGTTATCTTTGAGAAAAGAGAATAGAAAAACTCATCCTACTATAAACATATTCAGACAACAATCCAATGGCAATATGGAAAACCTCTTAAAGACACTCAAAAGCAAATATGAAAACCTTCTTCTTGGGGGTGGATTAAACAAGCTAGAAAAACACAAAGAAAAAGGAAAAATGACTGCATGGGAAAGAGTCATTTATCTTTTAGATGACGATTGTCCTTATGTAGAAATAGGTTCCTTTGCAGGGGATAGCATGTATGAAGAACATGGTGGATGCCCCAATGGAGGCGTAGTTGTCGTGCTGGGTTATGTGAGAAACAGGTTGTGTATTATCGTATCCAACGATGCTACCGTGAAAGCCGGGTCTTGGTTTCCTATTACCGGCAAAAAGAACTTAAGGGCACAGGAAATCGCTATGGAAAACCATCTTCCGATTATTTATTTGGTGGATTCTGCTGGAGTTTATCTTCCTATGCAGGATGAAATCTTTCCGGATAAGGAACATTTCGGCCGTATCTTCAGAAACAATGCTAAAATATCTTCCATGGGTATTCCGCAAATTTCGGCTATTATGGGTTCCTGTGTCGCTGGGGGTGCATATTTACCTATTATGTCTGATTACGCATTGATAGTGGAGGGTACAGGTTCTGTTTTCTTGGCGGGACCCTATTTGGTAAAATCTTCCATCGGTGAAGTCATCGATAATGAAACGCTGGGAGGTGCTGCCACACATTGCGAAATATCCGGTGTAACGGATAATAAATATCCCGACGATAAAAGCTGTCTCGACGCCATCAAAAATATTGTGGACAAGTTTGGTGAAAATGATCAAAATAAATTCTCTCGTATTGCTAACAAGCAACCTGAATTTCCAGCAACACATATTTATAAAAATCTTCCGGAAGACCGTCTAAAATCTTACAATATGCTGGAAATTTTAAAGGCAATTGTGGACAAAGGTTCCTTAGAGGAATACAAAAAAGACTATGGAAAAACATTGGTTTGTGCATTAGCACGTATTGATGGCTGGGCAGTAGGGATTATTGCCAACCAGCGGGAAATGGTAAAAGCAAAAAAACCTGGTAACGCCACCGAAATGCAGATGGGCGGAGTTATCTATTCGGATTCGGCAGATAAAGCTGCCCGATTTATCATGAACTGCAATCAACAAAAAATACCGCTCGTATTTTTCCAGGATGTCACCGGGTTTATGGTAGGCTCTCGGTCAGAGCATGGAGGAATAATCAAAGATGGAGCAAAAATGGTCAACGCAATGGCCAATTCAGTCGTACCGAAATTTACTTTTATTATAGGTAACAGCTACGGTGCAGGAAATTATGCCATGTGCGGAAAAGCATACGATCCCCGATTGATATACGCCTGGCCAACCGCACAAATAGCCGTTATGAGTGGTGCTTCTGCCGGAAAAACGTTATTACAAATACAAGAAGCAGCACTTAAAGCAAAAGGCGTATCCTTAACTGAGGAAGAAAAGAAAAACCTGCTTTACAAAATCGAACAGCAATATAACCAACAGCTCAGCCCCTATTATGCTGCTGCGCGTCTTTGGGTAGATGGCGTTATCGACCCTAAAGACACACGCAAGATTATTTCGATGGGAATAGAAGCCGCTAATCAAAATCCCAATATGAATAAGTATAATGTGGGCGTGATACAGGTTTAAATCCGTTCAATGAAAAAGTCTGTATTGCTATTGTCTTGATTATACATTGGTTATATGCTAGTGTATAAGTATATTTGAATATACTCCTCTAGCGATTCCGGATTCTGCATAATATCTTTAGACACTGCTTGTTCCAAAGAATAACCAGAAAAAATTTTCTTAACCGGTATCTCTAATTTCTTACCACTCAAGGTATACGGAATATCATCTACAGCATAAAACAAATCCGGTACATGACGTGCACTATACTGCTTACGAAGTTCTCTTTTAATAATAGGAACAACAGTTTCCGATTCCTTTCGTACTTCCAATTGGATAAATAATAACATTTTCGATTCACCCTTTTCATTGTCCGTTGTAATAACCAAACTATCTCTTACACCTGGTGTTTCATTTACCACATTATATATTTCTGCGGTTCCGATACGTATACCACCGCGATTCAGCGTAGCATCTGAACGCCCATACATCACAATACCACCATGATCCATAATGGAAATCCAATCGCCGTGGTTCCATACTCCCCTTCGATCCGAAAAATAGCTTTCCCTATATTTCTCATGGTCTTTATCATTCCAAAAGTAAAGTGGCATAGACGGCATGGGTTTCTTAATAACCAGTTCGCCTACTTCGTTATATACTTCCTCACCTTGATCATTTATTGCTACGATATCTGAACCCAATGTTCGGCATTGAATCTCCCCAGCATACACGGGTAAATAGACACATCCAGATAGAAAGGCACTGCACACATCTGTTCCGCCACTTAATGATATGATATGTGCATCAGGAAATTTTTCCTGAAGATTTTCAAAAGTAGCCGCAGGCAATGGTGAACCGGTTGAACCTATTACTTTGGGTTCATAATTTTCTATTTTCAGATCATGGATAGCTGAAAAATATGCCGCCCCTCCTCCTAAATGATGCACACTTGCCTGTTTTACAAATTGCCAAAATGTTTGGTGATCATGATGATGGATAGCCCCATTAAACAGGCAAAGCGTAGCTCCGCAGAGCAAGGAAGACAAAGCATAATTCCACATCATCCATCCGGTGGTAGAATACCACAAAAAGTTCTCTCCCGGTTGTACATTTTGGTGGATAGCTAAGGCTTTATAATGTTCCAACAAATTTCCCCCGGTACTGTGTGTAATCGCTTTCGGTTTGCCTGTTGTACCAGAAGAATATAAAATCCATATCGGATGGGAAAAAGGTACGCGCAGAAAGTGTAATACCTGCGGAAGATAATTAGTAAATATCCCTTTCCAATCTTCTTCATAAACAGCAATTATTGTCTCAATCGATGGAATATGATTTTGAATAAAACCCAATGTTTCTCTTTTAGAGAATGTTTTATCATTATATTGATAGTCCAGCTCTATAAATAATACTTTAGGTTCTATTTGTGCAAAGCGCTCGGCAATGCTTTTATCACCAAAATCCGGTGAGCAACAAGACCAAATAGCACCTAGGGAATTTACGGCCAAAAAAATAGCGACCGTCTCTATGGTATTGTTTAATATACCGACTACCCTATCTCCTTTTTGGATACCTTTTTCTTCCAAAAATTGCTGTATGCAGGATACCCTTTCACGCAGCTTATCCCACGTAATCTCCCTATAATTTCCTGTCTCATCTGTATATTTTATGACCGAATCAGCACCTTTTTTTTCACGAAAGATATGTTCTGCATAGCTTAAGGAAATACCGTCAAACCAACTTGCATCAATAAAATCGGTATTTGTATTTTGCCATTTCAATACCTGTTCGTATTCTCCGGTATAATTTATTTTAAAGTACAACAAAATAGCTTCCCAGAAATCCTCCTGCTTTTCAATCGACCATTGATAAAAAGCCGTATAATCCAGAAAACACCGATTATAGCGCTGTTCTACAAATTGTTGAAAATTATAAATAACGGACGTTTTAATATATTGTTCAGACGGTGTCCAGATAGGCTGCTTCATTATGTTTACAACTGATTAACAGTCTTAAAGATAATAAAAACCTCCAAATTTTCACCCAAGGGGTAACAATTCCAAATTATGCTTGATAAAAGAATAAGAAGTTCGGATCAAGAACAGGTCGGACAAGTTTTATCAATAAAATACAATTACTATGAAAAGATTTTTACTTACACTCATCTTATTAAGTGTTACAATTTTAGCCATCGCCCAGCAAAAAGAAAAAGGCGATTTACAGATAGGCATCCAAGGTGGAGCAAGCTTACCTATCAGCACCTACAAATCCATTGGAGAGACAAAAGTCGGGTATTATTCCGGTTTCTTTGTCGATAAATACTTTTCGGGAAATAAATTTGGATTAGGGATAGATGCTCGTTATATCTATAACAGTATCAATCGTCAAGACACCTTCCGTTTTGAAAATGGATACATCTCGACGGACTATATTAACAAAACCAGATTTCAAGACTACTTATTCACTTTTGGTCCTAGCTATAAGTATTCCGTTGACCGGTTCCATGTAGAAGCTTATATTCGTGGCGGATTGATGATGCAATATTTTCCAGAGTATGTACGATCTGTCACTTATGAGGAACGCGATCCAACAGGTGGTTCTATAACCCATACACAAGATATCATGGCCACCGTTAATGATGCTTCCAACCGGGCAAACAGTTGGGCAGGTGTAGGCGGACTACGTTTTAACTATATGTTGAACAAACATTTTGCACTCTTCGGTCATGTGGATTACGTACAGACATTTGGTGAAAAATTTGGAGGAAAATCCAGCCAATTCGCTATAGAACGTATAGAAGAAACTAATCCTATATTAGAAACAGCCAGTGTGAAAAGTGTTTGGGATCACTATGGCGATGTTCGGGAAACAACGCAAACTCCACATAAAACCGTTCAAACAGGTATCGGTGTAAAATATATTTTTGGTAAGAAAAAATCACCAGTTGTTATCCAAGATAATAGCCCTAAATACGATGAAGAAGTCAAAAAAATAGCGTTAAAAGGTCTTCAAATCGTTGTCAAGGATAAGCAGACCAACCTGGCACTCAGTGGCGTCACTGTATCTATCGAAGGTATGGACATCAATGATAAATCGGTAACCGATGCTAATGGTCAGGCCTCTAAAGTATCATCCATTAAACCAGGACAATATCAGGTAGTTGGAGAGAAAAATGGTATCAAAACACCGATACTAACGTTGACCGAAGCAGATTTCCAGACCTCGAGCGCGGTTATCTTTAAAGAAATCTATCACGATGATCCAAGATTTACGCTTATCGGTGAAACTTTTGATTGTGCAACAACTCAAAATTTAGCAGGCATTAATACGGTGCTGACACATACTGGCTCTAAAGTAAATGCTAGCCAGACGTCAGATGCGGAAGGTAAATTTATCTATCAACTCGATGCGCAAAGTGACTTCACAGTAGTAGCCAATCAGCAAGGTAGGTATTCACAAACAGAGATTGTTTCGACCAAAGGATTGGATCGCAGCCAAACGTTATATGTAACCTTGAAGCTGGGTGTTTGTGAACTGGTTGAAAACGGCGAATGGGTATTAAAGAATATTCATTATGATTTTGATAAGAGTAATATCCGAGCAGATGCGGCGATTATACTGAATAACGTTGTTGCCGTAATGAAACAAAATCCTACATTACGTATCGAACTTTCTTCGCACACAGACAGTAGAGGAAATGATGATTACAACCTAAAGTTGTCTCAGCGTAGAGCAGATTCGGCTGTAGATTATCTGATAGCAAATGGTATCGCCAAAACTCGTTTAGTGGCCCGTGGTTATGGGGAGACAAAATTGCTAAACCACTGCGGTAACGGTGCGAGCTGTTCGGAACAGCAGCATCAAGAAAACAGAAGGACCGAAATCAAAGTATTACAATTTTAAACAAGCTCTGTTATAGAAAAAGAGACAGATTTAGGGATTTCTCTAAATCTGTCTCTTTATATTTAAGGTATCTATTTACCTGCTTTAAAAGCATTCCAGCCTTGTGCTTTAATAGGATGTACATTTCCTGATTTGGAAATCATTTCGCATCCGGCTGCTTCCTCTGTTATATAACCAATAATCGTAATATCCAACTGGTTTTTCACTTTATCGTATTGCTCTTGTGGAACAGTAAATAGCAACTCGTAATCTTCGCCTCCATTTAATGCACATACAGTAGGATCCAGCCCGAATTCACGAGCAGTATCATAAGTCATCGGATCGATTGGTATTTTATCTTCATATAATTTACATCCTACCTTAGATGCATTACAGATGTGCAATATTTCCGAAGCTAAACCATCAGACACATCAATCATCGCATGGGGTTGTATGCCGTAAATTTCAAATAATTCCACGACATCCATACGTGCTTCTGGTTTTAGTTGCCGCTCCACAATATAATCTTTACCTTCCAGATCCGGCTGAATCTGTGGATTATCTAAAAAAATCTGCTTTTCACGCTCCAAAAGCTGTAACCCTACATAAGCACCGCCTAAGTCACCACTTACACAAAGTAAATCACCTTCTTTCGCACCCGAACGATAAGCTATTTTATCTGCTTCTGCATGTCCGATACTCGTAACAGAAATAACTAAACCTTGTGCCGACGCAGACGTATCGCCTCCTATAAGATCTATATTATATTTTTTACAAGCTATCAGCGCTCCTTCATAAATCTCCTCCACCGCTTCTAATGGAAATTTAGAAGATAAGCCTATGGAAAAAGTAATCTGTGAAGCTTTGCCGTTCATGGCATAAATATCACTCAAATTGACTTGTACGGCTTTATATCCCAAGTGTTTTAGCGGAACATAACGTAAATCAAAATGAATGCCTTCAAGCAGCAAATCTGTGGATATCAACGTTTTTTTATTAGAAAAATCCAATACAGCCGCGTCATCTCCAATTCCTTTTATAGTAGATGGTTCCGTGAGTTCTACCGCCTTGGTTAGATGCGCAATCAAACCGAACTCACCTAAGTCGTTTATTTCCGTTTTATCCTTGTTATCAAACATTTTTCTTAATCTTTTTTACAACCCTAATCTCTCGGATATTTCCAGCATACGTTCGATAGGTTTTCTGGCACGTTCTACAACATCTATAGACAAGTCTACTTCGGGTAATTCATAATACAAACAGTTATAAAGCTTCTCTAACGTATTTAGCTTCATATGTGGGCAATCATTACATGCACATATATTATTTGGTGGTGCCGGGATAAAAGTCTTCGCAGGGCTTGCTTTCTGCATCTGATGTAAAATACCAGATTCCGTTGCAACAATATATTGTTGTGCACTATCCTCAATCGTAAATTTCAACATACCTGAGGTAGAACCGATATAATCTGCTTGTGCTAGAATATGATCTTCACATTCGGGGTGTGCAATAAATTTAGCATCCGGAAATTGCTTCTTTAAATCTGCTATTTTATCCTGTGAGAAAATTTCATGTACCATACATGCGCCATTCCATAATACCAAATCACGACCTGTTTTCTTTTTGACATACTCCCCTAGATTACGATCAGGACCAAAAATAATCTTTTGCTCTTTTGGTAAACTTTCCACAATCTGCACCGCATTACTAGATGTGCACACAATATCCGACAGGGCTTTTAACTCTGCAGTACAGTTTACATAGGTAATAACCATATGATCTGGATATTGCTCTTTAAATTTAGCGAACAAATGTGGAGGACAGCTGTCTGATAATGAACACCCTGCTTTTAAATCAGGTAACAACACTTTTTTTGAAGGCGATAAAATCTTAGCTGTTTCAGCCATAAAATGCACTCCAGCAAAAACAATTACATCCGCATCCGTCTTGGCTGCTTGTTGCGATAATCCCAAACTATCTCCAATATAATCAGCAATATCTTGAATATCAGCTTCTTGATAATAATGTGCTAAGATAACTGCATTCTTTTCTTTTTTAAGTTGCTGAATTTCAGCTACGATATCTACCGTGGGATCAATAGGCTCATCGATATAGCCCTTTGCCTCCAAATCCCTTTCAAAAATAGTATTCATGATTTCTCTCTCTATTTAGCTTCTTTAGTTTGACTAAACAACAATACAAAAGTAAAGAAAGAAAATCAAACGAAATCCACATTCCCTTTTTTCAATAAATGATAATCTATTTTTAAAGAAAGAATCTTATTGTTTATTAGCGTGTGGAAAATGGGGATAAGTGTATCGATTTTTATTTGGATAAATGTTTATTATTTCGTTTTCCACATATTATCAACAAAACTGAAACTGTTACGATTTGATTTTCAATGGAGTGATTTTTTTAGTTTTTCTTTTTCCATAATTTTTTGTTGAATGTTTATTGTTTACAATTTGTTAATATTAGGTTGATTTTGTCTTAACTTTTATCTCCTTTTTGTGGGAATATGCAGGTGGTTGTGGAAAGATTGAAAGTTTTAATTTTTAGTTCACCCTTTTTATACAGGTTTTCCACATATTTTGTTAATTTGTTCTTTATATTAATAGAAGGACATTCCGCTTTATATACTTTATGATACATAGAAACGTAGATTTTTTGATAATTGGTTCCGGCATTGCCGGGTTGAGCTTTGCACTTAAAGCGGCCAAATTGGGTAAAGTATTGATAGTCACGAAGTCTAATGAAGATGAATCTAATACCAAATATGCGCAGGGAGGTGTAGCCGCCGTTGTGGATAAGTCTGATAGCTTTGAAAAGCATATAGCTGATACACAGATAGCTGGAGATGGTTTGTGTCAACTAAATGTTGTGGAAAACGTAGTTAAGGAAGCTCCTGAAAGAATTAAGGAACTTATTGAGTATGGCACTAATTTCGATAAAGTCGATGAGGAACATTATGATCTTGCTCGTGAAGGTGGACATTCCAATCATCGTATTCTTCATTATAAGGATATCACAGGTTATGAAATAGAGCGAGCATTATTGGAGAAAGTGCATCAACACCAAAATATTGAGATATTAACGCATTATTTTGCGATTGATTTGATTACGCAACATCATCAGGGAATTCATGTTGATAGAAGTACAGCAGATATTCGCTGTTTTGGTATCTATGCGTTGAATACACGAAGCAATACGATTGAGACTTTTCTTAGTAAAGTGACATTGATGGCATCTGGGGGAGCGGGACATGTATATGCCAGTACAACGAACCCTACTATTGCAACTGGTGACGGGATTGCCATGGTATATCGGGCGAAGGGGAAAGTTAGAAACATGGAATTTATACAATTTCACCCAACATCTTTATATAATCCGCAGGAATCGCCATCATTCCTTATTTCAGAAGCGGTACGTGGTTTTGGTGGTATTTTGAGAAGAGTAACCGGAGAGTCCTTTATGGAGGAATATGATGAGCGTGCGTCATTAGCTCCTAGGGACATCGTTGCGAGAGCGATAGATAATGAAATGAAGAAATCTGGGCTTGATTTCGTATACTTGGATATTACCCATCGTAAAAGAGCGGACATTATAGCACATTTTCCGAATATATATGAGAAGTGTCTTTCAGTAGGATTAGATATGACGAAGGACTATATACCCGTTACACCCGCTGCACATTATTTATGCGGAGGTATAATGGTTGATGAAATGGGAAGAACTTCCATTCAGAATTTGTATGCCTGTGGAGAATGTTCGTCAACAGGACTCCATGGAGCCAATCGTTTGGCTTCGAATTCTTTACTGGAGGCTGTAGTATATGCCCACCGAATTTTTGAGGATGCATCGTCTATATTGAATACGGTAGATTATGCAACGGATATTCCGTTTTGGGATGAGTCTAAGGTACAATTAATGAATGAAGAGATATTAGTCACGCATAATTTACGTGAAACACAGAAATTGATGAGCGATTATGTTGGGATAGTGCGTTCTGATTTTCGTTTGGACAGAGCTATTAGACGGTTGGGTTTTTTACATGAAGAAACGGAAGAGTTTTATAGAAATACCAAGTTATCTGTAAAATTATGTGAGTTGCGTAATGTTATACAAGTTTCCTATTTAATTGTGAAATCTGCGATGCAACGTAGAGAAAGTAGGGGATTACATTATACAACAGATTTTCCTTATAAATCAGATGAATTAAAAGATACAGTTTTATAATTGAAGCAAGATGCCAACCATTTTACCCGTAAAAGATATTTATCCGCGTATAGATAAATCTATTTTCATTGCTGAGAACGCTACTATCGTTGGTGATGTTGTTATCGGCGAGCATTGTTCTATTTGGTTTAATGCTGTTATCAGAGCTGATGTGAATTATATTCGTATTGGTGATTATACGAATATTCAGGACGGTGTTGTTATCCATTGTACATATCGGAAAAATGGAACGGATATTGGTAATTTTGTGAATATAGGACACAACGCCATTGTACATGGGTGTATAGTACATGATTATACACTTATTGGTATGGGCGCAATTGTGATGGACAGGGCTATTATAGAATCTAATGTAATTATTGCAGCCGGTGCGGTTGTTTTAGAAAATACTATATGCGAATCAGGATATTTATATGCGGGAGTTCCGGCTAAAAAGATAAAGCCACTAACAGATGAGCAATTGGCTATGTTAAAGCAACTGCCACATAATTATGTGTTATATAGTTCCTGGTTTTAATGCTATATTCTATTCTTTAGAATAATAGTTGATAGATATTATTTTATCAGCCATTCTATTTTAAATTAATCGTTTCATTTTGATCCCAATTAGCCCGTATAGTAAAGGTTTTATTGAGATACCAGATATTTTCTGCTTGTTTTTTTGCATAAACATCTGCTGGATCCCATCTTCCGTTATTGTTCGCGTCGTAAATAATCCGTATGGAATATTTACCTCCAGGATAATTGTTATAATTTATTCTGGGGTTTGACGCATGAAGAGGCTGCCTATCAAATACCTTTTCTTTCGTTTCGTCAATAAGTTCTACAATGTAGTTTATTGTAGAATCCAATCCGTTTACGGTGAAATTGATGTTACCATAATTATCCGATTCATCTAAGGTAAATCTTGTCTTAAATTCTATATTGGTATCGTCAAATGACGTGCGCATGGCCCCTTCTTGAATAACTAACTCATAGTCTCGTTTAGGACGCCAATTATAACGTATATGATATAGGTTTGTATTTAGGGTATCCTGTTGCAATTGGAAGTTTCTTCTGGAGACGGAATCTTCATGAATAAGGATTTTTGATTTATCAACATTAGCTAATGGGCTGGCGCTAGTTAGTGTGATATGGCGGACACGATCTACCTTATTTGTAATGCTTAATATAGGTTTTACCTCTCTATCGAATTTTGCGTTTTTATTTGTTCTTATAAAAATAGTATCCAATATCTGATCGTTGTCACTTAATTCTATTTTTATAGAATCAAGTTCTGTTTTTGGTATATAGATTTTTGCAGAGTCATTGTTAAGACTATATTGCTCTATTTTGTTTTCATTTAGTTCTTCAGGGAATAGAATTTTTGTCTCTGGGCGTTCGAGTGGTTTTGTGAAGGTTAATAAGATATGGCCAGTTGGTTCGAATTTTTTCTCCAACGTGCGAAAATCTTTTGGATATGCTTTTGTTATTTCAAGTTTTATATCTGTTATATCCCGATCTAAGTATATACTATCTTCGATAAAACCAATCCATTCATCATTTCCATTAAAGATACGGTCATTGTTTTGCTCCTTTAAAGCATAAATTCGATAGGTATCTTCTCTTAAAT
This sequence comes from Sphingobacterium corticibacterium, assembly GCF_004208525.1. Taxonomy (GTDB): domain Bacteria; phylum Bacteroidota; class Bacteroidia; order Sphingobacteriales; family Sphingobacteriaceae; genus Sphingobacterium; species Sphingobacterium corticibacterium. The sequence goes on from NZ_SGIT01000002.1 coordinate 1,529,311, forward strand.
TATTGAATTTAAAATTGCCGGAGGTGTCCACATTTGCGAATATATTTGCTTTTCTTTTTCCAAATATAGAATCTTGAGATATCGGAATAAGAAGCACTTTGATGTTTTCGTCTTTCTTTTGGTCGAATTGTTTCGTAAAGCCATTGAGAACAGAGCCACTGATAGAGAGAGAATCTAATTCATCTCCGGTAGCGAATACATAATTGTAATCTATAAAAGGGTTACTTTCATTGTAATCTACCAACCCCTTGCCAAAATTGATTGTATAAGTGGTATTCCCTTCCAATGAATCAGGTAAAGTAATAACCAAGTCTTTTTTCCGTACACGATAGTCCACGATGTCTTCCAGATCAGGACTGATGCTAAATTCTTTGTATTGGTTGTTTAATTTTATGAATTCATCAAAACGGAGTACAATTCTTTTTTCTGTAAAATTTGTCGTGAAGTTCGGAATCGATACATCTAGTAGTTTTGGCGCTATAGAATCTTTCGGCCCGCCCGTCGGACGCTGCATATTTGCACATCGACTTAAACTAAATAATAGCAATAAAATAAACCCAAAAAGTGCCATATTTTGCATTTTCATTATTTTAAGGCTATTGGACAAACTTTTATTTATTTTGGAAGGTTGACTCATAAAATTTAAGATAGTCTCTTATATCGCGTTATTTTTATATAATTCTTTTTTATATATAATATATTGAATATCAGATTATTAACTCATATGTACCATTAATACACTGATATCGGAGGGTGAAACTCCTGATATACGGGAAGCTTGGCCAAGTGTACGTGGTTTTACTTTTAATAATTTTTCACGTGCTTCAATAGAAAGAGAGGCAAGTGTAGCATAATCAAAATTTGGATTTATTTCTTTGTCTTCCATTTTTTTCATTCTATTTACAATTTCCATTTCTTTGGCGAAATAACTATCATACTTTATTTTTATTTCCGCCTGTTCAATGGTTTCCTGTTCGTAATTGTTCAGTAAGTTACTAAATGCGGTACTTGCTTTAGCAATATCTCCGATATTTATTTGCGGTCTACTCAATATGTTGAATATCCTAGATTTTTGATGAAGTGGACTGGAACCGACTTCTTTCAAAACGGGATTCATCTCGTCAGGTGAAATACTATGTTGTTTCATATAATCCACTAGGTAATCCGAATCGTCTATTTTCTTATTTACTTTTCTCAAGCGTTCTTCATCAATTAAACCAAATTTGTGCGCGATGGGTGTGAGACGAATATCTGCATTATCTTGACGTAAGAGAAGTCGGTGTTCTGCTCTAGAGGTAAACATACGGTAAGGTTCTTCTGTACCTTTGGTAACTAAATCATCGATGAGAACACCAATATAGGATTCAGAGCGTTTTAATATGAGTTCTTGTAAATCGTTAATTCGTCGATGTGCATTTACACCGGCGATAAACCCTTGCGCTCCGGCTTCTTCATAGCCGGTTGTTCCATTAATTTGACCAGCGAAGAAGAGATGTTTAACTTTCAAAGTTTCTAACGTCAAGTCCAATTGCATAGGAGGAAAATAATCATACTCTATAGCATATCCCGGTCTGTACATTTTCGCATTTTCAAATCCGGGTATTAAGCGTAATGCTTTTTGCTGTACATCTTCCGGAAGCGAGGTGGAAAAACCATTTACATATATTTCTACAGTATTAAAGCCTTCCGGTTCTACAAATATTTGGTGTCTATCCCGTTCTGCAAAGCGATTTATTTTATCTTCGATAGATGGACAATATCGCGGACCTAAACCTTTTATTCGCCCCGTAAACATGGGGGATTTTTCAAATCCGGTTTTTAGTACTTCGTGCACTTTATCATTGGTATAGGTAATCCAACAGCATCGTTGTATCGTTGGTAATTCAACATCGGTATAAGAGAATCGTCCCCTTTTTTCATCACCCCACTGTTCTTCCATTAAATTGTAGTTGAGCGATCGTCCATCTACCCTGGGAGGAGTCCCCGTTTTCATTCTACCTGACTCAAACCCCAAAGTAATGAGCTGTTCTGTAAGCCCGGTCGCTGCTTTTTCTCCTGTACGTCCCCCTCCTATTTTCTTTTCGCCGATATGTATAACACCATTTAAAAAAGTACCATTGGTCAAAACGACAGCATCTGCCTCTATACGGATACCGAGAGACGTTACGACGCCCGTTGCTCTTCCGTTTTCAATAATAATTTCTTTAACGGTATCTTGCCACATATCTAGATTTGGAAGTGATTCTAGTGTAAGTCTCCATTCTTCTGCAAAACGCATTCTATCATTTTGTGATCGGGGACTCCACATTGCGGGTCCTTTCGAGAGATTTAACATTCTGAATTGTAAGGTGGACTTATCGGCAATAATACCGGTATATCCGCCCATCGCATCAATTTCTCTAACAATTTGTCCTTTTGCTACACCACCTATTGCCGGATTGCAACTCATCTGTGCGATGACGCCCATGTTCATCGTAATTAATAATACAGATGATCCAAGATTAGCTGCTGCTGCCGCTGCTTCACATCCTGCATGGCCGGCACCTACTACTATGACATTATATTTATTAAACATGTTCTTTTTGTTCACTGAAGTTCCACGTGGAATTATATATATTTAATCGTGTTTCACGTGGAACGGATTATATACATTCTGCTAGTTCTAGCCAGCGCTCCGATTTGTTATCAAGTTCGTTTTGTAATTTTTCGATATCTAAAGCAATTTCTGTTATATCTTGATGACTAGTAATGGAATTTAATAATTCTGTTTTTTGTATTATTATATTTTCTATTTCTGTTATTTCTTTTTCCAAAGACTCATATTCGAGTTGCTCTTTATAAGAAAGTCTTTTCTTTTCTGTTTTTGATGATGATATTATCTTTTCGGCGGGTATACTCTTTACTTTTTCTTTTTTGTCTCGCAGAATCTGTTCTTGTTCTATTTTATAATCCGCGTAATTCCCATTGTATATTTTTAGGTTTCCACTATTTTCAAAAATAAAGAGTTGTTCCGTTAGTTTATCTATTAAATAGCGATCGTGAGAAACCAATACTAAAACTCCACCATAATTTTCTAGAAATTCTTCTAATACATTTAATGTGTCTATATCTAAATCATTAGAGGGCTCATCGAGTATCAAGAAGTTCGGATTGGCCATTAATACACGCATCAATTGTAAACGCTTCTTTTCTCCCCCACTCAGCCGGTTTACTAAATTGTATTGCTTTTCTGGTGGAAATAAAAATAATGTCAATAGTTGTGAAGCTGTAATGACATCGCCGTTGGCCATTTCAATATAGTCTGCTACATTTTTTACAATATCCAATACACGATCATGTTCTTTAAACGTTAATCCTTCTTGTTTATAATATCCGAATTTAGTAGTCTCCCCTATGATAATATTTCCATGATCTGGAGATATGACTTGGGTTATTAAATTTAAAAAAGTGGATTTCCCACTGCCATTTTTCCCTGCAAGACCAACGCGATCCCCCTTCTTAAAAATATAAGAAAAGTTATCTATAATTATTTTTCCAGAAAAAGATTTTGAAATTTGTTCCAATTCCAATATTTTGGAACCTTGCCTGCTTATCTTTACGGAAAGCTGAACATTTTCTTTTTTATGTGCTCCCTTTGATTTTTCCTCCAACTCATAAAAGGCATCAATGCGTGCCTTTGATTTTGTTCCTCTGGCTTGGGGCTGGCGGCGCATCCATTCCAATTCACGCCTAAGTAGGTTCTGTGCTTTTTCTGCTGTGGCTGCGTCTATAGCTTCGCGTTCGGATTTCTTTTCTAAAAAGTATGTATAATTTCCTTTATATACAAATAAACTTCCCTTGTCCAATTCTCTTATTTCTGTACATACATTATCCAGAAAATACCTGTCGTGTGTAACGAGAAGAACAGTTTTACTTCCTGTTGTCAATAATTTTTCTAGCCATTCTATAGTTTCTATATCCAAATGATTGGTTGGTTCATCCAAGATATAAACATCAGGCTCGTCTATCAGTAATTTTGCCAGAGATAAACGTTTCCTTTGTCCTCCCGATAGACTGTCGATTGTTTGGTCAAAATCGGAGATCTGCAATCTATTTAAAATTGTTTTAATATTATATTCGTATTCCCAAGCCTCCAAAGCGGATAATTTATCGGTAAGTTCTACCAGTTTTTGCTCATCTATTTTATCGCTACTCAATAAATTTTCATAGGCTTTTATTAACTGCTGTTGTTCGTTATCTGAGCTATAAATAAAATCGTTCACCGTTTCCATTCCATTAAAACTTGGTTCTTGAGATAAGAAACCGATTTTAATACCACGTTCTTTGACAACTTTTCCTTCCGTCGATACAATCTGTTCAGCAAGAATTTTGAGCAGCGTGGATTTACCCGTTCCATTTATGCCGACTAAAGCTACCCTGTCTCCTTTCTGTAAAGCAAAATGCAGATTGGTAAACAACCATTTGTCATGAAAGGAATGGCTAACTTGCTCTGTTGCTAAAATACTCACGTGTAATATATTGATGATTAAATACTTATATTTATCTTTTTCTATAACTTAATGTATAAATTACAGAAAAAATTTATAACTGTATTAATACGGATATAAATTTCCAAGTACAAAAGTACGCAAATAATTTTCTTTTTTTTCTGTAAGATTTGGGGAAACTGGTCAGTCCTTTCTCAAAATTCAACAAGTTATTTTTCAAAAATAATATCTATTTTTCCCGTAATATATATGCGTTTTTTTAAGTGACATAAGCGGTTATTTTATACCGCTTACATTTTTTACTTTCAAGCTTTATTGGCAAATAATTTGCTTAATTCAATTTAAAGGAGGCTATTAAATTGAACCTGGGAATTTCTACATGAAATATATCGCCATTCACTTCCTTAATCATCTCATAATGTCCCGTCATATATCCTATTTCACTTTTTAGATTGCATCCCGAAACATACTGGTAAGTGGATCCTGGGATTAATATAGGTTGCTCACCTACGACACCCTCACCTTTAACCTGTTTAAAGTCTCCAAAAGAATCAAAAATATCCCAGTGTCTGTTGAGAAGTTGTATGGTAACATCACTTAGATTCTCTATGGTGACTTGATAGGAAAACATAAAATGCATCTTCGCCGGGTTAGAATATTCGGGTTGATAGACAACGTCTACAGATACTTTTACGCCGGATGTTATTTGTGTATTCATCTTTTAATTGCTCGTCTTTAACTGCATATCAAACCTAAATAAATTTATTTTATATGCAATATAATTGTGTCTGCATGTAAAATGAATTCTATTTTGCTCTCCTCTGCCATCAAGGGCTATTGTATAGAGGAAATATATCAGGATACTTCGTTTGATAATGAACACCTTAATCGTGAGCAAATTATCAATTATCTTTTTAACCGTCAAATTTATTTTAATGTCGGAAGTGCTTTTATCTAAAATGGAAACAAAGGAGTTTATCTTTTTTATTAAGCATTTTTGTTTATTTTTAAAGACATGGATGAACTTATTTAAATTCGGTTCGTGAATGCAAAGCATTTTATTTAGGTTTGAATGATGTCTTTAGGAACGCTATATCTTATCCCAGTGCCATTGGCTGAAAACGCAGAGAAACTGTCATACACGTTGTTCCATCAGGAGCTTATAAATCATATTGACGAGTATGTTGTTGAGAATGAGAAAACTGCGCGTCGGTTTCTAAAGCAGGCGGGTTTAAAAATACCTCAAAACGAACTGAAAATACACGATTATGGCAAACATGCTCGTGAAATAATCGATTATAATCGTATTTTTAAATCGGTTATGGAGGGGAAAGATTTGGGATTGATGTCGGAAGCGGGTTGTCCTGGCGTAGCGGATCCGGGAGCAGACGTTGTTGCTGAAGCACATAAACGAGGTATAAAGGTGGTTCCATTGGTTGGACCCAGTTCTATTTTGTTGGCGTTGATGGCTTCGGGATTTAGCGGACAAAAGTTTGCCTTCCACGGTTATCTTCCGATAGACAAAGGCGAACGGGCGAAAAAAATTAGGGATTTGGAATTTCAATCGCAAAAAGAGCAACAAACCCAGATTTTTATTGAAACACCTTTCCGCAATAACGCCCTGTTTGATGATTTACTTAAAAATTCCAAACCGAAAACAATGCTATGTGTAGCTTGTAACATAACGGCGCCTGACGAACAACTGTTGACGTTGTCGGTTTCCGAGTGGAAGAACCGAAAACCGGAACTTCATAAGAAGCCCACTATATTTTTGATGTATGTCCAAAATTAAATTTGTTTGTATACCATGTTAGATATAATGCCTGAAAATATAATGGATGATATGGCATTGTATATGCTTATTGGAGGAATAATCCGAATTATAATTTGGATATTTTTTGCCTTTACCCTTAATCGTACCTTGAAACTCGTAAAAAAAGACAACCTATGTATACTACCTAGTCAAGCATGGTTTGTAGCTGTACCTATATTTAATATCTATTGGAACTTTGAAGTCGCAAAACGGTTAGCTGATTCGTTAAATAATGAATTTTATGATCGGAAAGTAGAAGTAGAAGAAAGACCCACGCAAAAATGGGGACTTATATTTGCTTGGACTTTTTTATTAAGTAATATTCCCTTACCGTTGTTTGTGCTGACAATTATCAGTATATTACATTTGGTATATTTTATTACCTATTGGGTCAAAGTCAATGAATATAAAACACTGCTTCGCATGCATATTGAACATTATGGAAAAGATTTTATAGCAGAGAATAAAAAGGAAACTGAGATATAGGATAGGATGAAGATTAGAGAGCTTACACAGTACTTAGAACATATTGCGCCATTGGCTTATCAGGAATCGTATGACAATTCTGGTTTAATTGTCGGCTATCCGGATGATGAGATACAGCAGGCATTGATTACATTGGATTGTACGGAGGAAATCGTTGATGAAGCTGTACAACGAGGTTGTGATATCATTATCGCACACCACCCAATTATATTTAGCGGATTGAAAAAACTGAATGGTAAAAATTATGTGGAGCGGGTGGTTATTAAAGCGATACGCCACGGTATCGCACTTTATGCCATTCACACCAATCTAGATAATGTGTTGGGAGGAGTGAGTAGTAAAATAGCCGAAAAGCTAGGGTTGGAATCACACGCCGTTTTACGTCCTAAACGAAATCTGCTCAAGAAATTGGCCGTCTTCGTGCCGCGCACACATGTGGAGGCGGTTCGAGAAGCATTGTTCGAAGCCGGAGCAGGTGCAATTGGCGATTATGACGAATGTAGTTATAATACATTAGGGTATGGAACATTTCGGCCATTGGATGGCGCTAACCCAACAATTGGTAAAGTCGATGAACAAGAACGTGTTGAAGAAACAAAGATAGAGGTTATCTATCCGGAAAGATTGGAACGTTCTATCTTGGTTGCGATGTATGCTGCACATCCTTATGAAGAAGTAGCTCACGATATTTTTGCGTTGGAAAATACGCTGCAAACGGTAGGTTCAGGCGCTATCGGCAACTTACCGAATCCGATGAGCGAAACCGAATTCCTAGGATATGTAAAAGATCGATTGAATGTACAGGTTATTCGGCATACCAAGTTGCTAAAAAAATCCATTTCCAGAGTTGCCGTTTGTGGAGGAGCAGGAGGATTTCTACTAAATGATGCAAAACGTTCGGGCGCGGATATCTTTATTTCGGCCGATTATAAATACCATGAGTTCTTTGACGCGGAGGATGATATTGTTATTGCAGACATCGGACATTTTGAAAGTGAACAATTTACGCAGGAATTATTATTAGAAATTATTCAGAAAAAATTTGTTAACTTTGCTGTCCTATTGACAGGAATAGAGACAAATCCTATTAAATATTACGTTTGATAATGGAACAATCCGTAGAACAAAAGCTAAAAGCATTATGGACGCTACAGTCCATCCATACGAAGGTAGATAAGATTCGCCAGGTGCGTGGTGAGTTGCCTATCGAGGTTGCCGATCTGGAAGATGAGATAGCAGGACTTGATACCCGAATCGAGAAAATCAGAACAGATCTGGATGATTTGGAAGATTCCATCGTGAATCGCAGAAACATGATTAAAGACGCACAAGCTGCGATTAAAAAATATGAAGGACAACTGAATGAAGTAAAAAATAATCGTGAATATGACGCTATCTCAAAGGAGATTGAAATTCAAGGATTAGAAATTCAGGTATGTGAAAAGCGTATTCGTGAAGCAGAATTCGAAATAAAGAACAAAACTGAACTTTACGAAAGCACACAAAAAAGTCTTGAATATAGTAAAGGTGAATTGGATGTAAAAAAGCAAGAGCTGGAAACGATCACTGGCGAAACGCAAAAGGAAGAAGACACGTTATTAGATAAGGCGGCAAAGGCAGAAAAAAATATTGAAGAACGTTTGTTAAAAGTTTATAACAAACTGCGCGGAACGTTCAGAAATGGTCTGGCTGTTGTTTCCATTGAGCGGGATAGCTGTTCAGGATGTTACAATAAAATTCCACCTCAATTACAATCAGAAATCCGTCAGCGTAAGAAAATCATTATTTGTGAGCACTGTGGAAGAATCATTGTAGACGAAGGTATCGTTTTCGAAGAAGAGCACGCTTAGTCGTATTCTTACGAATATAAATAAATAGCCCCACGATAACCGCGGGGCTATTTTGTTAAAAAATCTTGCTTACATAAATGAAAATCTATGCATAAAACGGAGATACCACAAAAGAGCCCCTGGACCGACTTCTTGTCGCTAATGTTGATTACTTTCGTTTGCGTTTTCATTATCTCCTTACTGTTCGGTATAGTAGGAACAGCCATTTTTGGAGATATTGATTTTCTAACAAGTATTTCGAGCGATAGCCCATTAAAAAAGTATTATTTTTATATTTTCCTAGGGCTAAGTTCGGCCGGAACGTTTCTTTTGCCCGCTTATATTTATCAGTGTAGAAACGAACATGTCGCTATCCTTCCAAAGGAAAATATAAGCGATTGGAAGCCATATTTATTGGGTATATTATTTCTGTTTGCGTTTTCCCCTTTTATGTCTCTTATTTCGGATTGGAATATGCAGATGAAGCTCCCCGAGGCTTGGCAGCGTATAGAACAGTGGATGCGGGAAACGGAGGATGAAGCCGCGTTATTGATGGGAGGATTGTTGATGACCACCGAATGGGATAGGCTAGTCCTTAACATTATTGTATTAGCTATTTTGCCCGGTATTGGAGAGGAACTGTTCTTTCGAGGAGCTTTGCAACAGATCGGTACACGGATTTTTAAAAATGAATATGTCGCCATTTGGATTGTTGCTGTTATTTTCAGTACGATACACGTTCAATTTTACGGTTTCTTTCCTCGTTTCCTCTTGGGTGTTTTTTTTGGCTATATGGTCATTTGGACAAGAAATATATGGACGGCTATTGTGGCTCATTTCGTTAACAACAGCATGGTGGTTATATTAGGTTTTTATTATGCGACACAAGGTAAAAGTTATACGGAGCTCATGGAAAGCGATTCTTATTCAATAATTGTGTATCTTGGGAGCTTGATTTTCAGTATCATTATTGCTTTCATATTTTATCAATACACAACAAGACTACATATATATGGAAAAAGGGTGGATTAAAATACAGACTTATACCGATGCTATTCGGGGAGAGATGGATAAACAGATGTTAGCGGAAAGCGGAATTCCCGCAGTGCTGCTGAATAAGCAGGATTCGTCTTTTATGTTTGGAAAAATAGACCTTTTCGTCAATGAAAAAGATTTTGAACTGGCTCAAAGATTAATTCAAGAAAACGGCACAGAAAAAGATGAAAACTAGGGCGATAACTGGATTCTTTTTTATTGTAGTTTTGATCGGTGCGGTATTGCTTGGACCTTATACCTTTGTTTCTTTTTTTTCTTTGGTAGCGACTTGTTGTGTATATGAGTTTTATCGGATGGTGCGTACGGAAAGCGTCCAACCATTGCTTTTATTGGGGGTTGGAATTGCCGCTTTGGGATTCGGTCTCGTTAGTTTTACCCTGTTAGCCTTATTACCCTACTCCGTTTTATCTGCAAGTATCGTTGCTGTCTTATTGCTTTATATCGCTGCACTTTTTCGCAAAACGCGATACCCTATTCAAGATGTTGCTTATTCGCTTTTCGGGTTGATATATGCGGCAATACCATTTATATTTTTTATGGGTTTAGGTTTTGTAGGAGATAGCTATAATGCTTATATTCCCCTTGGTTTTTTGATTCTTTTGTGGACAAATGATACGGGAGCCTATCTTGCAGGAAGAAGTATGGGGCGGCACAAATTATTCGAACGCATCTCGCCAAATAAAACTTGGGAAGGATTCTTCGGAGGTGTGGTAATGGCCGTCGTTGCCGGATTTATCCTTTCGCATTATTTTGGGGTTTTGCCGCTATGGAGCTGGGTGTGTATGGCATTGATTATTGGTGTATTCGGAACTTTCGGTGATTTGGTGGAATCTATGCTCAAACGCAATGTGGGCGTTAAGGATTCCGGAAATATATTGCCGGGACATGGTGGTCTGCTGGATAGATTTGATGGTTTACTGATGGCCGCACCATTGGTATATTTGTTTTTGAAAAATATCCTTTAAGATGAAAATAGAAAAACAAACATTGGACTTTTTGAACCTACTCTACGAAAACAATAACCGGGAATGGTTTCAAGAAAATAAGATGATGTATGAAACAACGTTGGCGAATGTAAAAGATTACATCACACAGCTTATTATTGCGTTATCGGAGTTTGACCCACATATCAATACGGATATACAAGCTTCGCGCTGTTTGTTTAGGATATATCGTGATACTCGGTTTTCAAAAGATAAGACGCCATATAAGACATGGTTTGCGGCTGGAATTTCCATCGACGGACGGAAATTGGACGGCCCCGAGTACTATTTGCATATTGAACCGGGGAAGCATTTTTTGGCAGCAGGCTATTGGCGGCCCGAGAAACATCATTTGCAGGCGATTCGACAGGAAATAGATTATAGTTATCAAGAAATGGTTGATGCGCTTTCACTAGGAAATTGGACAGTAGATGATCTATCCACCGAAGATAAATTGAAACGAGCTCCGGCAGGCTATAGTGAAGATGACCCACACATCGAGATCCTAAAACTGAAGAGCTTTATTTTGTACCAATCGTTTACAGATGCAGAAATAACCGGTGCTAAATCCTTACAAAAGGTTGTTGATACCGCAAAGCGGATTTTACCCTTTAAACGTTTTATCCACCAAGCATTAGATCAATAAGGGAGACTGATTTTGCCCATGCACACAGCCGGAGAATCTCTAATTTTCCATAATGTAGATACTGAACCGGCTATCGTTTCGTTTGCCAAGAGAGCAAAAAGACAGGCTTCCTTGGCGTCAGGGTTCAGTCCTAGGGAGCTGAAAGAGGATACCGATATCGAGGGCAGAGCTTCACGAATGTTTTTCATCAGTAATGGGTTATGTACACCTCCTCCACTTACATATATATGAACATGCTCAAGGTCTTTCGATACACGTCGGATACTATCCGCTATAACTTGTGCCGTAAACTTGTTTAAGGTTGCTAGCACATTTTCGGGAGTAAGCGAAGACGTATTAGAAACAAATTGCGCATTTTTCAAATAAGCTAAATTAAACAGTTCTGGCCCAGTGGTCTTGGGGAAGTCCGCGTCAAAAAAAGGTGTCTTTAGCAAAGCCTCCAAAAGGGCGACATCTATTGTACCATTTTTGGCAAGGAGCGCATTTTCGTCCATTTCTAACCCGAATTGTTCGAAAACAAACTGGTTCATCATCGTATTTCCAGGTCCGAGATCAGTGGCGTAAGCTTTTAGGCTACTTCCTTGTTTAGGAAGGAAAGTGAAATTGGATATCCCACCTATATTGAGTAGGAACCTATTTTCGGTTTCTGAGGTAAAAAGAAGGTAATCACCATAAGCGGCCAATGGCGCTCCTTCTCCTCCAGCTGCCACATGTTTTTGTCGAAAATCTGACACAGTAATGATACCTGTTGTTTGGGCAATATGATCGCCGTCTCCGATTTGCAAGGTACTGTTGGGAAAACTTGCTTGTTCCGTCAAACGTTGAGGCGCATGAAAAACCGTTTGTCCATGACTGGCTATTAGATCCACATCTAGTGGAGAGATATTCCATTGCTTTAATGTCCGATTGATGAATGTACCATGTGTTTTTCCGATATAGGCATGTAGCCCGCACAACACCTGTTGATCTATTCGGCGTTTGGCGAATATTTCCCGAATATATTGACGAAAAGTATCCTCATACGGAATACTGATGAAGTTTTCGAGACATAATATCGTCTCTTGACCGCTATTGCCTATATGGCACAACGCGATATCTAAGCCGTCTAATGACGTTCCAGACATCAGCCCGATGATACGCCGTTCTTTTTGTTGGGCGATGCGATAGAGTTTTTCAATTTGTGGGTTCATAAGGTGAAGATAGGAAGGAATTTTTGGTTATATCGGCAGATAATTATATTTTTGAACAAATATTATACGTATGAATTTTCCAGCAGAATTAAAATACACGAAAGATCACGAATGGATCCGTGTAGAGGGTGACGAAGCTGTTATCGGGATTACAGATTTCGCACAACGAGAACTAGGTGATATTGTTTTTGTTGATATCAACACTATCGGTGAAGAAGTTGCTGCGAATGAAGTATTTGGTACAGTAGAGGCTGTTAAAACGGTCTCGGACTTATTTATGCCTGTAACAGCTACGGTATTGGAAGTAAACGAGGGTATTGATGCTTCGCCGGAATTGGTTAATACAGATCCATATGAGGAAGGTTGGATTATCCGTGTGAAACTGAGCAATCCTGCTGATGTAGACACCTTATTATCAGCAGATGGATATCAATCGGAAATAAACGCTTAAAAATTTATAGAGTCTATAAAAGAAGAAGCCGATACTGTCTCACAGTATCGGCTTCTTCTTTTTATTGTACGTCGAACTAGTCCACTGTCATTTCCACATCACTGATGATAGTAGATCCCTGTACTTCGATAGTTGTTTTTATGGCACTTGCTACAGTGAAGTGCGTTTGTTTATCTAAGGTATAACTGCCTTTCATTGTTCCAATTTCTTCGCCCGAACTATGCAACATCTTTCCTTGGATATCAATAACGTAACCCTCATCATTCTCTTCCAGGAAAGTAGAAGTCATTTCTATGGTTGAAAACAAAGGGTTTTCATTCACCTCGGTGATACTTTCCCAAGATTCGCCGGGCGTTACCTCGTTGTCAGGGAAAGTAGGTGACATTTTCGAAAAAGAGCTTGCATCAAATCCTTGTGCAACGAAACTGGTAGGTAAATTCACGTCTATTGTTTTTCCTTTTTCGCTAACGATAGAAGATATCTTTTTATTAATAATTCTGGATAATTGTTCGCCTATCATTTTTGTTGTCTCATCTGTGGACTCTTCTTCTGAGTTATAGGATACGGTCATCATCTCCGCATTGATATCGGCTTTAATGGTTTTGATAATATTTTCAATCGTAAAGTTTTCATTTTCTTTCTTTGCGGGAAGCATTTCCATCTTCATATTCATGTCCATTATGACACTTTTTGGGCCATCTATATCTGTTTTCATGAACATATTGAAACGAAGAAGTTTTCCAATTTCGGGATTCAATTTAAAATTGACAGCTTCTTGTGCCAGTGTAATATGGCTAACGCATAGCGCCAAGCATGTAATAAAGAGTGTTTTCATCTAGTTTTTTCAAAAGGCTGATGAGGGCTTTCCTGATCTCATCGGGAGCGGTTTCATCGATATATAGTAATGTAGCGTGAATATAGGAAAATTGGTTAAAGGAAAAAAATAAAAAGGGCCTTCCGTATAATATGGAAGGCCCTTTTTATTTTTTTATCCCTCAGAAAGAGGTCTTAAATTATTTCGTAATATAAGATACTTCTTTTACCGCTTTTACCACTTTAGCAATGTTTGGCAAACTTGCTTCTACTAATGTCGGCGCATAGCCAAGAGGCACATCTGCAGATGTTACCCGTATAACCGGCGCGTCAAGATAATCGAAAGCATCTTTCTGAACTTTGAATGCTATTTCGCCAGAAATAGAAGCCAATGGCCAAGCTTCTTCGACAACGACTAAACGATTTGTTTTCTTCACAGATTCGATGATGGCTTCGTAATCTATAGGACGAACGGAGCGTAAGTCGATCAATTCAACACTAATGCCCTCTTTTGTCAATTCCTCTACCGCCGGGATAACAACACGCGGAACCATTTTACCAAAAGATACCACGGTTACATCCGTACCTTCTTGTACGGTGTGTGCTTTACCAATAGGTAGATAGTACTCTTCTTCTGGAACCTGACCTTTGTCTCCGTACATAACTTCGGATTCCATAAAAATAACAGGATCTGGATCAAGAATGGATGTTTTCAATAAGCCTTTGGCATCATAAGGATTGGAAGGGATAACAACTTTTAAACCCGGCGTATTAGCATACCAATTCTCGAAGTTTTGGGAGTGTTGTGCCCCTAATTGACCAGCGTTACCTGTTGGTCCACGAAAAACGATCGGACAAGAGAATTGTCCACCACTCATTTGATGCAATTTTGCTGCTGAATTGATGACTTGATCGATAGCGACCAAGGAGAAGTTGAACGTCATAAATTCGATAATGGGTTTCAGGCCGTTCATCGCTGCACCAACTCCTATCCCGGCAAAACCAAGTTCTGCAATAGGCGTATCGATAACGCGTTTTTCCCCAAATTCCTCTAGCATACCCTGGCTAACTTTGTATGCTCCGTTGTATTCAGCGACTTCCTCGCCCATCAAGAATATTTTATCATCTTTACGCATTTCTTCGCTCAAGGCTTCGCGAAGCGCTTCTCTGAATTGTATTTCTCTCATCAGTTGTAAAATTGTATCTTATTTGAATACCGCAAAACTACTATAATTAATTGATATTTCGTAGAGGTTTATACGTAAAAAAGCAGGAAAGCGATGGAAATATAGATTTGATTTGACAATAGGAAAACAGTTTATCTTACGTGATTAAAATAGTTCAAAAACCGTTGCAAAAAGATATTCAAATTCTTGACCGCTAGTCCAATCTCCCAAGTATCTCGTCTTCTAGGCTCAATATAATTAGAAACAGCCCGAAATTGCAAACAGTTTATTTCTTCTTGCTCCGCAACGAAGAAAGCCGAAGCTCCTTCCATAGATTCAATCAACGGCTTTTGATATTGCTGTTGGAGTCGCATGATGTTCTCGGCCGCACCATGCGCATTATTAACGGTAATACCTTGGGCTTTATTGATTTTGGGGAGCTGAATATGGGCAGGAGGTTTTTCTGTATATATCCTTTTTCCGAAACCAAGTTCTTCAATGGGTATAAATGATCCGTTGTCGTCAGCTCCTAGCCCAAATATTTCATCTGTATATATCTGGTAGATATCTCCTAAACGAGCGGAAGGATCTAGTATTCCACCGATGCCGGCATGGAGCAATAAATCTACCTTGTGTTGCTGTAAAAACTTGGTCAAAGCATATGTCGTGGCCACCATGCCTACTCCTGTAATGAGATACATTATATGCTTTTCTTCTAAAAAAGGAAGAGACGGTTTTATTTCTTCGAGTGTGGCCGCAACAACTAATACCTTCATATCAAACAAAGCGCTTTACCGGGTGAAGATACTAAGAATATAGTTTTTATCCCCTATCTTTGTTATTATGATTTATATCACAAGACGAGAACGGTTCAGCGCGGCCCATAAGCTTTATCGCGAGGATTGGTCTCAAGAGCAAAATGAGGCTGTATTTGGCAATTGTTCAAATCCCAATTGGCATGGGCACAATTATGAACTTTTTGTGACTGTAAAAGGTGAGATAGACCCCGAGACAGGTTTTTTAATCGACCTAAAGAAGATGAAAAGCATTATCTTGGAGCACGTGATCAGTAAGTTGGACCACAAAAACGTGAACCTTGATGTGGATTTTATGAAAGGTAAGAAAGCCTCTACGGAAGTCATTGCCGTGGAAATATTTCATGTGTTAAAACCGTATTTTGATCAGGAAAGTGTACAATTACATGTTGTCAAGCTGTACGAAACGGAGAATAATTTTGTCGAATATTTTGGCGAATAAATAAAGTGCCATTTTTAATTTAAACAAATGAGTAATCTAACATCCTTCGAAAACGAAGAACAAGATGGTTATATTAAAATCGATCAGTATAATCAAAAGCAAGTAGAAGAAATTGCTTCCTATTACCCCGCTATATTGCGTGCGATTGGCGAAAATCCGGAAAGGGAGGGATTAGTTAAGACGCCCGAACGGGTTGCAAAAGCCCTGCAGTTTTTGACACATGGATATGATGTTGATGCGGCAGAAGTATTGCGGAGCGCTATGTTTGAAGAAGAGTATAGCCAAATGGTGGTCGTGAAAGATATCGAGATTTATTCGATGTGTGAACACCATATGCTTCCTTTTTTTGGGAAAGCGCACATTGCTTATATTCCTAACGGACATATTGTAGGATTGAGTAAAATTCCGCGCGTCGTGGATGCATTTGCAAGACGTTTACAGGTACAAGAACGATTAACGAATGAGATACGGGATTGCATACAGCAAACTTTAAAGCCCGCGGGTGTTGCGGTCGTGATGGAATGCAAACACATGTGTATGGCGATGCGCGGTGTACAGAAGCAAAATTCCGTGACAACCACTTCTGCTTTTACCGGAGCTTTTCAAAATGATGTTACACGATCGGAATTTATAAGACTGATTACAGCATCGTTGGATTAGCAAAATATGATGTAAAAAAAGCCCTTTTTGACCTCAAAAAGGGCTTTTTTTATAATATAGGTGAAATAGTATATGCTTTAATTTATGTTAAAATTTTTTGTAATAGGGTGCTACTTGTTAATTTTGCGACTATGCTTGAAAATGAAGATGCATTAACGACGTATTTAGAAAAGACATGTGATACGGAAAGTGAGCTTCTAAAGCGTATAAATAGGGAGACTTATTTACGTGAGACGATGCCGCACATGTTATCTGGTCATTTTCAAGGTAGAGTTCTTTCCATGCTGGCTAAACTAATGAAGCCAAAAAGCGTGTTGGAGATAGGCACATTTACAGGTTATGCCACATTGTGTTTGGCGGAAGGTCTTGATAGAGAGGGAGTACTGCATACTATCGATATCAATGAGGAGTTAGAAGAACGTGTACAAGGTTATTTTGATGCTTCTCGTTTCGGGGAGCAAATAAAGTATTATATTGGAGATGCCGCTGAGATCATTCCGAAAATAGCCGGTGATTTTGATTTGGTATTTATTGATGCGGACAAAAAGAGAAACCTGTATTATTTTGAGACGCTTATTGACCGCGTTTCTAGTGGAGGATTGCTCTTGATAGATAACGTACTTTGGAAAGGAAGGGTTTTTGCGAACAATCCGGGTAACCAAACAAAAAAAGTAATTGAATTAAATGAAACCTTGGCAAAAGACAGCCGTGTAGAAAAGCTGATTTTGCCCATTAGAGATGGACTTTTTGTGTTACGCAAAAAGTAATGGTTGAACAAAAATAAATGATATGCAAAAAACAAGTATTGGTAAGTATGTAATGGTACTGCTAATGTTTGTGTTTACGGTCACTACGACCATTGCACAAAAATTTTCACCAAGTAGTTATATTGCGGAGCATAAAGACATCGCTCAGCAATTGATGATCGAAACAGGAGTGCCAGCTTCTGTTATTTTGGCGGTTGCTTTTCATGAAAGCGCTTACGGAAACAGTAAAATCGCTAAACATTTAAATAATCATTTTGGAATCAAGGGTAAAAATAACAGCAAGGCTATTCGTTCAGCTTATAAAGGCTATGGATCGATAAAGGAATCATACCGCGATTTTGTGGGGTTGCTCCAACGTCGAAAAGCAACAAATACCATGTTTGAAAAGCATGGTGCTGAGGATTATCAAAGTTGGGTCAAAGGCATTGCTCGTGCAGGTTATTCTACTACTAGAGAGTGGCCATCTAAAGTGCTGGCGACCATAAGACGCTATAATTTGGATAAATACGACCAAATGCAAACACAGCCCGTTGCAAAAGGAATGTTAGCAAAAAGTGGAGCAGCAAAAATCCAACAAGATATATTACTGCGTTCCATGGAAGCCAATGATACGTCAACAGATTTTACGTCGGGTGACACCCATGTCGTAACAAAAGGGGATACACTTTCAGAATTAGCAACTCGCTATAATATATCGGTAGATGATTTAAAAAGACGGAATAATTTGCAATCCTCGAAATTAGCTATTGGCCAGCGTTTGTTATTATAATCGGAAATGAAGAACAGGACCTTATTTCTACTGCTCGTTACTACCATACTGGTATTCGGTTCCTGCGCTTCACGTAGAACAACATTGCAACAGCCAAATTACGGAAAAAATAAGACCGGTCATATTCAAACTCCCTCCCCCGGAACTACATCAACAACCGGGTTATCGTATATTGAGCGATATAAAGATATTGCCATTGCGGAAATGAATCAATACGGTATTCCCGCTAGTATAAAATTAGCACAAGCGTTGTTGGAATCTGGAAACGGGAATAGCTATCTGGCACAGGAAGCCAATAATCATTTCGGGATAAAATGTGGCGGTGTGTGGCAAGGAAAATCGGTTACACGGCCAGATGACCATGTACGAGATTGTTTTCGGGTATACAACGACCCAGAACATTCGTTTCGTGATCATAGCCAGTTTCTATTGAGAAAACGTTATGAAAAGCTGTTTGCATTAGATAAGAACGACTATAAAGGCTGGGCAAAAGGGCTGAAAGAAGCGGGCTATGCCACTAATCCGCGCTATCCCGAACTGCTTATTAATTTGATAGAACGATACCAGCTTTATCAATATGATCGTCCAGAGGTGTCCTATGTAAATAAGGAGCTGCGGGAAGAAAAGATAGAGGAAATTATTCAAGAGAAAGAAATTGAAGAACCCACGACGAAAACAGATACGGACGAAATGAAAAGTGCCGTAGCCATGGTCATTTATGAAGTAAAAGCAACAGATACGCTTTATAATATTGGTCAACGATATGGTGTAAGTACAGATCAAATCAAACAGCTAAATGGTTTGGTTTCTGATGAGTTATCAGTAGGTCAATTATTGGTTATCTCGAAATGACCCCCCTAAAATATATACTCTTATTTTGTTTATTTTTATATGTACCGGTTTTTGTGGTAGCGCAAAACAAAACGGTACAGGGGATTGTATTTGACAAAGGTACCAATCAACGGGTGGGAAAGGCTTTCATTAAAAACGATCACACCAAAGAAAATACATTCAATAATGCCCGTGGTGAATTTGAAGTTGGGGTTTCTTTAGGTGATTTAATAATTACGTCAAAAGAGGGGTACTTGACGGATACCATTAAGTATACCGGACAGCAGGTTTTGATGGTCTATTTAGATCGTACTTCTATTTATATTCCAGAGGTGAGGGTGGTGGCACGGCGCTCACCAGAAGAAGTTTTACAGCAACGGAGAGAAGAATTTAATAAGGCGTATAAGCTTGCTGATCCTGGTTCTGTATTTAGTGTAGGTCCGACGGGAGCCGGACTTAGTATCGGGTCTATATATAATATGCTGAGCCGAGAGGGAAAAAATGCCCGTCGCTTGACTCGTTTTATTCAAGTTGAATATGAGGAAGATGTGATTGATTCTAAATTTACACGGGATCTTGTTAGCCATATTACAGGTTTAACGGGAGAACGTCTCACTATTTTTATGAGTAATTATAGGCCTACCTATTATTTTGTTTCTATCGCCACGCCTTATGAATTGGCAACATATATCAGAAGCAAGTATGAAATATTTAAATTAAATCCTAACTTGCGCTTTTTACCGAAGTTACCGGAAATTGAATTAGAAGTAGAAAAATAAAACGCCATGTTTAAGAGCATAAACTTTCTGTTTGTTATTTTATTACTCGTAGTGGGCCAACAAGGTATGGCACAAGTCGATCTTAAAGAGTTAAGGGCAAAACCTGATACAAATATTGTGGAAAAGCCGCAAGCACCTGCGACTAATTTACAAGAAGTATTAGTTCCCATTCCACAACTAGACTTAGAGGTTAATTATTGGAAACATTGGACGAAGTTCGGGGTCAACATGAATCAAGCTTCTTTCAGCGAAAATTGGAACGCGGGAGGTGTGAATTCCATTGCTATCGGTTTACTTGGATGGCATAAATCGGAATACAATAAAAATAACTTTCAGTATGTGACGGAAATTGACTTGAGATACGGAAAGATTAAGAATAAAGAACAACTGGCAAAAAAGAACAATGACCGGATTTTCTGGGATCATAAGATAGCTTATAAATTATCAAAAGGCTGGGCCCTTTATTTTTCTGTAACGTTTGAGTCTCAGTTTGATTTGGGATATACCTATAGAACACAAAATGGAGTGGAACGTATATATGAATATAATACAAGTTTTATGGGGCCGGGATATTTTACAGAATCTTTCGGTTTGGAATATAAACCGGACAATACGTTCTCCTTACGGTTGGGTACAGGTACTGCCCGACAAACATTGGTGCTGGATGATCGGGTGAAACCACTTACGATAGACGAATATGCTTTGCGGTATCCGGAAAATGATCCAATCAAAAGTGATCAAGAAAAATTTGGTTTGAAGCCGGGTGAGAACTTTAAAAATGATCTAGCTTTTCAGATAACGGCAAATTTAGATAGAAATCTGTCAAAAAACCTCAATATAAAATCGAGGTACAATCTATTTGCAGACTATAAAGAGCTGAGTGACCCGGATCACCGCTTGGATGCGACACTTACCGCTAAAGTTACCAATCTGGTAAATGTATCATTAACAGGTATTATGGTTTATAATTCAGATGAAGATGTGAAGGTGCAATATAGCCAAGCTTTGGCATTAGGTTTGACTTATACATTACCGAGATAGTATTTATAGTTATAAGGGTTAGTTGAGAAAGTATTGGTGCGTTTGAGAAGTTTTTGTTATTTCATTTTTGTTTTATGGTTGATGTCCTCTTGTGGCACGCCTAAGCAACGTGTATTGCAGCATACGAACACATCCGTACTGCGCGTAGATAACATTAAAATCAATACGGATTCGGTGAAACTACCAGGCACAGCAGACCTTTTAGCTGAAAAACAGGCAACGGCAATGCCGTTAATCCTCACGACTGAGGATAACATCAAAATGATGATGCGGGAGGGTATCAATAGAAATGTGGATTGGGCAGAAGCAATACATTATGATATCAGAAAGCCAAATTTTGTGATTATCCACCATACAGCACAACATAGCCTAGCGCAAACCATACGAACTTTTCAATTGGAGCATACCAAAGTCTCTGCGCATTATGTGATTGGTAAGGACGGTCGTGTCGTACAGATGTTGAATGATTATCTACGTTCCTGGCATGCGGGAAGATCAAAATGGGGAAATGTCACGGATATGAACTCGGTCTCCTTGGGCATAGAGTTGGACAATAATGGAAGAGAGATTTTTCCCGAAGCGCAAATAAACGCACTTCTTATATTGTTGGATACGCTAAAGACCAAATACCAGATACCATTCACCAATTTTCTAGGGCATGCGGATGTCGCACCAGCACGTAAGAACGACCCAAGTGTATTTTTCCCTTGGAAACGATTGGCAGACCGAGGCTTTGGTGTGTGGTATGACGAAAGTAACCTCGTTTCTCCTCCGGACAACTTCAGTTTTGTTGACGCCCTCCGTATCATGGGCTATGACGTTAGCAATCTGAACAAAACAATCGTCGCTTTTAAACGGAAATTTATTGTTACGGATGTTGAGGAGACACTGACAGATTATGATAAGCGGGTTTTGTATAATCTATACCGACGGTATTTTTGATTTGAACATCGTTTGTAAAATCAGCCCAAACACAATTACACAGACACAACCCACCAAGTTGAGCCAAAGGTAAGCCATGATATCTGCTTTCCATATACCAAAAACAACTATTTCTGAAAATACTGCGGCCCAAAACACCGCTTTCCCGCCGATACGTTTCACATAAAAAGCGACAAGGAAAATACCCAGAATGGTACCGTAGAAGAGGGAACCTAAAATATTGACGGCTTCTAAGAGATTTCCGAGCTGACTGGCGTATAGTGCTACGGCAAGCGTGATAATGCCCCACACCATCGTAAATAATCTTGATGCATTAAGGTAGCCTCTATCGGATCCCTTTTTGTTAATAAAGCGTTTGTAGATATCCACTACAGTGGTTGATGACAGTGAGTTTATCGCACTGGCTGTTGCCCCCATGGAGGCTAGGAAAATAATCGCAATCAATAATCCGATTAGCCCCTTTGGAAAGGTGCTTGTTACGAACGACAGGAAAATATAATTGTTATCATTGAGCTCGGCACCGGGGTTATTTTTTTGCAATAGGGTTTCTACTTCTTTTCGTAGCACCTGATCTTGTTGGTTCTTCTCCTGAAGGGCGTGGCGGGAAGCGTCAATTGCTTCGGAATCATCGGCCTTAATCGCCAAGACCAATTTTTCTACCCATTCTTTTTTTTCTGCACCAATGGCTTCGTGACGTTGTATTATAGCGGTATATTCATCGCTGTATTGGCTGTTTTCGATTTTTGCCACCTCTACATTATTGAAAAATAATGGAGGTGTATGGAACTGATAGTAAGCAAAAACTAAGATACCAATCAATAAAATACAAAATTGCATGGGTACCTTTAGCAAACCATTAAGGAGAAGCCCTAATCTGGAGTCACGAATAGACGATCCTGTTAGGTATCGACCTACCTGGCTTTGGTCGGTGCCGAAATATGAAAGCTGCAGGAAAAATCCACCGATGAGGCCTGTCCACACGGTGTATTGATTGCTAAGATCGAAACTCCAGTCTATGGCATTGGTCTTGCCAGATTTTCCGGCAATATGTAGTGCTTCTGTGAAACCAATATCGGCGGGTAAAAAGCGGACAACCATAACCCCCGCAGCCAATAGCGCCGTAAAAATAATACCCATCTGCAGTAATTGCGAATAGGAGACCGCTTTTGTTCCACCCCAAACGGTATAGAAGATAACCATTGTTCCGATAATAAGTGTAGTATACGTCACATCAAGATGTAGGATACTCGAAAGAATGATAGATGGCGCAAAGATGGTGATGCCAGTTGAGACCCCTCGTTGGATCAAAAAAAGTAATGCTGTGAGTACACGAGTATTCACATCAAATCGCTTTTCGAGAAATTCATAAGCCGTATAGACCCTTAACCGATGGAAGATGGGCACAAAGGTGATACATAGGACAATCATCGACAGTGGTAGTCCAAAATAGAATTGGGCAAAACTCATTCCGGAGGAGTAGGCAAGTCCTGGAGCCGATAAGAATGTGATGGCACTAGCCTGTGTCGCCATCACAGAGAGTCCTACATTATACCAGGGCAGTTCGCGATCACCAACGATATACCCATCGATATTTTTGATACCTCTGCTTTTGTAGATGCCATAGACGACAATGAGCAGCAGCGTAAAAAAGAGTACTATCCAATCAATAGTACTCATGAATAATATTTAGTGAACCAATACATGAGTAAAATGCACGCGGCTAGCCATATACAAACAAGTATATAGAACTGTCGCCAGCTTTTTACAAACGGAGGAAGGCCCTTATCTGTCACTTGGTTTATGGGGAAGGATTACGCTGATGAAGAAGACCGCCAATGCGAATCCTATCACTAAACCGCCGATAAAACCTAAAAAAGTACCCTTAACGATGATCGAAATCAAAGCACCGAATATGGTGCCGAGTACTAGGATAATACCTTTTACATTTAGGTTTTCGTTGCTTTCTACTTGATTTTCCATTATACTATATAGTTTCTATTTTTCTTTTGCTAACAAATTTACAAATAATCTATTAGCTCCGGGAACTCCGGCAGGTAATTGTCTGAAAAAAGATAAAGACGTATAAATAAATTTACCTTTCCCCATTCGATGTATGAGTAAAGCGCCGTTGTGTTGCGGTTCATTTTGGTCGCTCATGGCAAGAGGTGTGCGATAACTAGGATCGATGTTTTCTGCAAAGTAAAGCCCTCGTTCCTGTACCCAACCATTAAAGTCTTCGGGTGTAATCTTGTTCGGATAATTTAATATGGGGTCCTTAGGATCGGTAAAGGTGACTTTTGCGTCTTCCTCTGTTACTCTAGTACGGGTAATGGTGAACGGTGCTGGTTTAGGTGAAAAATGTTCCTCCTGTAATCTAGAGTTAACATTGTATTGCATTAAAACGACACCGCCGTCCTGTATATAGTTATAAATTAACGGTAGTTTTTGTGTAATATGGGTATGGATATTTAATGCTCGTACGCCAAATACAATGGCATCGTACTGCTGCAGCACGTCTGATCGGAGTTTGGCTATATCCAGTATGTCGACTGTGGTACCGATGTTTCGTAATGCTACCGGAACGAGATCGCCTGCTCCCATAATGTAACCGACCCTTTTTACGGGATTGATTAATGTAATGGGGTTTAGTTTCACTTCCGCATCGGGAAACCATGTCTGCCGGGGGATGTGGTCGTATGTAATCTCCCGGATATCTTTCAACTTTTTTCCACTGGCCGAGAAGCTTAATGTTGTTTCGTTATGGGTCGTTTGGAGATTGCTTATCGCAATGGTCTTGGAAAGGATGTCTTGTCCTTCAGGGAAAGATAAAATCAATTTTTCGGGATATATTTTCCATCCTGAAGATGAAAGGTTTATATCGATAGGTATGTCTTTGTTTATTTCACCGTGCCTTTGAAATGTAACCGTTAAGGTTTTCTGTTCACCTTTTTGAATAAGCAGGTTATTGACTTCTATGGAGGCCGTAACGACCGGTGCAACTTCCACATATTCGTGTACCTCTCCCCTTACGGGATCAACATAGCGATATTGTAACGGTGTTTGTATATGAATAGGAACTCCCGCTACGTTGAAATAAATATGAGCGGCAGGTAAATCGGGGCTCATAGGATAACCAAAATGCTTTGGATCAACATCAAATTTACCTTGTGTATGCGATTTGCGCAACCAATACGGTTGAGTGATGTTTGTTGGTGGAAGAATTTGCTCGAAGGTTATTACTTCGTTTGAAGGGAGCGTTTGTCCAATTTTATTTTCGTTTATATGTAAAAGTTCCACGTGGACATCGGGATTGCGGACGACGATTTCTGTTTGAAAAGCTATCGGCTGCCCCTCTACTAAACGTAATCTAGGTGTAAGGCTTTCGACTTTTATCCCTGCACAAGCAAGGATGATATTTTCTACTTCTTTGCTCTTTCTTTCCTTCCAGTAACTATTTTCCAATTTTTGGATTTCATGCCATATGGTGGCGAGTTGAGGAATAGAGAGTTGCGGCCTATTGGCGTTAAAAGATGATAGGAGTTTTTGGATGGCCAATTGAATAGATTCGCTGTGAGGGATGCGGTTCCAAGATAGATCAATTTCATCGAACAGATCTTCCGTTGCCTTCGTGCCCGCTACATTTTCAAATGTTTCGAGTGATACACCATTGGTACTTGCCGACCCAAAGCCTTGGCTTTTGTGTTGTGAACGGCTGATGGCGGACAATTCACCATAGGACTTGCCTAATAAAGGGTTGTATTGACCGATATCAATGCGGAGTCGATTAGAATCGTCTCCTTGAAGGCGCATAAAGTTGGCGGTATTCCAGAGCAAGCGTTTAGCCTGCCAAGGTTGTAATTCGTTTAGCTGTTCGGGAAACATTTTAGGATCGCCGGCAGCTACAAAGGCCTCGTGTGCAAGTATGGCAGAAGCTTGGTGGTGGCCATGCCCGCCACGCTCATCAGGAGGAAATCGCGTAATAATCACATCCGGTTGTAACTTTCGGATAAGCCATACAGCTTCTCGTAATACTTCTTGTTTTTGCCAAAATTTAAAGGTTTCGTCGTAAGTTTTAGAAAAACCGAAATCGAATGCGGAAGAAAAATATTGCTCTCCCCCATCCACCTTACGCGCCTGAAGGAGTTCCTGAGTCCGTATTAGCCCTAGTTCAATTCCTTGTTCGGTTCCTATTAAGTTTTGTCCGCCATCACCGCGCGTCAACGAGAGATAAGTGGTTCGCACGTTGCGTTCAGAAGCGAGGTAGGATATTAATTTCGTATTCTCATCGTCCGGGTGCGCAGCAAAATAGAGTACAGAACCTAAGACATTTAGTCGTTCCATTTGCAACTGTATATCTGCAGAACTACTGGAATAGGTAGATTGTGCAAAAGAAAAGTGAGCCGTGAAAAGATGTGCCAGAAAAATGCAGATAATATGTCGTCTCATAATGCCTAAAAATAGGAAAAAATAAAAGGAACCAGATACTTTCTGATTCCTTTTACCAACAATTAAAAATCTTTTGTCTAAAACTTCCAATTCGTCCAACGGATTTTAAAAAACAAACGGAACAGTCGATAGTTTTAAAATAGTAACCTTATATGGTACAAGTAAAAATAGGATTAATAAATAAAAATAGCGCCCTTAATGGCGAAAAACTTTTCCACATAAGCAAAGTTATAAACAGCTATGTGTTTTGTTTATTTGTCGATAGATCCAAGCACTCTTTGCATAAAGCCGTTTAATGCTTCTTTTTTAGGGGTTCCTTCTTTTATTAGCTTGTCGACTTCTACCGCTCCATACATATTGGAAATCAATTCACCGATTACATCAAGTTCCTCATCT
The DNA here is from genome assembly GCF_004208525.1 of Sphingobacterium corticibacterium. Lineage (GTDB taxonomy): Bacteria > Bacteroidota > Bacteroidia > Sphingobacteriales > Sphingobacteriaceae > Sphingobacterium > Sphingobacterium corticibacterium. Next base: position 1,556,119 of record NZ_SGIT01000002.1, read on the forward strand.
TTGAGAGAGGAAACCTCCGTTAACGCCTCTAGTGTTTCGATAGTTTCCAACACGAAATCTGCGTCGTTCTGTTCTATAAACTCGATAAGATGCTTAATTACTGGTAATTTCATTTAATAAATCTATTAAACCGTCAATTTTATTTGTTTGTACTTGATTTACCAGTTTTCCGTTTTTGTAGGATGCAAAAGTTGGTAAATTATTTACATTGGCAAGTTTTCTGGACTCTGGAAACTTCTCCGCATCAACAATTACGAAGGAAACATTATCGTTTTCCGACGCTAGTTTTTTGAACTTAGGTTTCATGATGCGGCAGTTTCCACACCAAGATGCCGAAAATTGTACCAATACGGTATCGTTGTTGTCTACAATTTCTTGTAGAGCGTCTTTTTCTAATTCCTGTAACATAAAATTTGATTTTATGAAAGGAGAGAGAACCTCTCCTTTCAGTCTTTTTTCGAATACTGTTATAACTAGTTTGCAGATAGGTAAGTCGCAACGCCTTCACGTGTAGCGTTCATAGCATCTTTACCCTCTTCCCAGTTGGCAGGACAAACTTCTCCGTGTTTCTGAACATGTGTATATGCGTCGATCAAACGGATGTATTCTTTCACGTTACGGCCTAATGGCATATCGTTTACAGATTCATGGAATACTTTACCGGTCTCGTCGATAAGATAAGTCGCACGGTATGAAACAGCAGAACCTTCTACCAGCGTCCCGTATTCAGGGTGTTCTACTTCTTTCATCTCTAAAATACCCAATACACTTGATAAGTTGCGATTAGTGTCCGCAATAAGTGGATATTCCACACCTTCGATACCGCCGTTGTCTTTTGCTGTATTTAACCAAGCAAAATGAACCTCTGCAGAATCGCAAGAAGCACCGATTAAGATGGTATTTCTCTTTGCAAACTCTTCAGCAGCTTCTTGGAAAGCGTGTAGTTCTGTAGGACAGACAAAAGTGAAATCTTTTGGATACCAGAACAACAATACTTTTTTGTTTTCTGCCTTTGCTTTTTCAAATACGTTGATAGTAAAGTTGTCACCTAAATAATCAATTGCGTCAACTGAAATGTTTGGAAAATTTTTACCTGTAAAACTCATAATAATTATATTTATTTTGTTCTTTCTTTTTGCAGTACAAAAGTAGGAGTTTTTATTGTCAATAAAACATCAAAAATCTTTATATGATATCGTCAAAATCTATAAAGAATATATCGTTTATATAACTAATGGTTATGGTTTAAGTTGGAAAAAAAAGTTATTTTTGTATCCATTAGTATTGGCCCCGTAGTTCAACGGATAGAATAGATGTTTCCTAAACATTTGATAGCAGTTCGATTCTGCTCGGGGCTACTAAAGATGGGAAAATAGGCACTAAACTAAAAAATTTAATGCCTATTTTTATATGTTGTGGGCGGCGTAAAATAAAGGATATATTAGATTATTATTTTACAGCTAAAATTTCTACATCATCAATCCAGAGTCTGTCTCCCCCTTCAAGCATCCCCATATCTATAGATAAGCGATAACTACCATCCCTAGGTAATTTGATAGAGCGAAAAGAATTCTTTCTGGACGTAGTGGAAACGGTCAACTCTTTATCCAGCATTTTTTCAATTCCTTTTTCTGGATCAGAATTTTCCAATCGTATAAAAACAGAGGTTTTACGGCTAGCTGCAGAATTGATCTTTATATCAAACTGCTCACCTTTTTTTGCTTGGAGACTCCAGAACATAGCAAATGCCGAAGATTTATCGACGGACTTTTCCATTTGAATAAAAGCCGATTTCTTGCCTGTGAGTTTGTATGTAGTATCTATAGAAACTGTAGCCCGTACTCCCTCAGTTTTTCTAATCTTCCATCCACCTAAATTATCGTCAAAATTGCCATTTATATTTCTGCTATAAAGCTGCGCCCTAACATTGTAATTTCGTGTATCTAATGGAAAAACTCCAACCTCATTTCCCCAGTCTATCCATTCATGGTACATTTTTTTTACCTTATCGGGATATTTAACAGATAAATCGTCCATTTCTGTAGGATCTGCATCCATATCATATAGAGAGAGGTTGTTCTCATCTAATTCTGCGTCTTGTAGCGTCTTCGTTACTAATTTCCATCTTCCATCCCGTACGGCGATGTTGGCTTCATGTTCCCAAAATATTTTACCCCGGTTGTTGCTTTTTCCATTAAAATGAGGTTTTAAACTTTTCCCGACTAAAGAAGGGATATTTTTCCCTTTATAAGTAACAGGATAGCTTGTTTGCGAAATGTCCACACAAGTTGCCATAATATCACTGATGTGACCGTAATTCGTTACAAAAGAATTATAAAGATTTTCATCAATACCTTTTGGCCAATGAACTATTAACGGGGTAGCGATGCCTCCTTCATTTGTATAATGTTTATATTCTCTGAAAGGTGTACTACTGACATTTGCCCAATTTACACGATAACTTTCAAACGTATCCTCTTTCCCATCCACGTCTTTTCGCTTTCCGCTGCTTATGAATTCGGCACAGGCGCCATTATCACTTAAGAAAAATATTAAGGTGTTGTCTAATTGGTTTTCTGCTTTTAACGCTTCTAGAATACGTCCAATCCCTTGATCCATATTATCAATTTGTGCAGCATAAATAGCCATGCGCATAGCCATTTCGTTTTTCTTTTCATTTGATAAACTATTCCAGTCTTTTATCACCGTATCTCTCGGAGAGAGGGTCGTATAACTAGAAAATAAGCCTATCTGCTGTTGTTTTTCGAAACGGTTTTTGCGAACCACATCCCATCCTACTTTATAAAACTCTTTGTATTTATCTATGTCGTTTTGCAACGCATGCAACGGCCAATGGGGAGCGGTATAAGCAACATACATAAACATGGGGCTATCCGCATTTTTATTGAAATGCTGATGAATATATTTCACTGTTGAATCACTAATGGCATCTGTCAGGAAAAAACTATCAGGGGCTTTATATCGGTGATTGTCAGTATAAATTACGGGTGTGAAATAATTAGCACCTCCCGGGATAATTCCAAAATAATGGTCAAATCCTCTTTGTTTTGGCCAGTTATCAATTACCATCCCATCTATTTTGCGTTCATTTGTCACATGCCATTTACCTGTCATGTAAGTACCGTACCCAGCAGTTTTCAATACTTCGGCAATGGTTACCGAATTGTCGTTGAGATTTCCTTGATACGCTGGGGTACCTAAATCCGCAGCAGCCATCCATCCCATTCCTGCTTGATGGGGGTAAAGCCCTGTTAACAAAGACGCCCTTGTAGGACAACATCTCGCCGCATTGTAAAATTGCTTATATCGGAGGCCTTCTTGGGCAAGCCTGTCCAGATTAGGAGTTTCTATTTCTCCGCCATAACAACCAAGATCAGAATACCCTAAATCATCGGCCATAATCAATACAATATTTGGTCGTTTATCCTTCTTTCCTTGTTGTGCCTTTAATGGTGTATTACAAAATGACCCAGCCATCAGTAATAGAAATAAACTTTTTTGAAGAATGTTCATTATTTGCTGCTTTTTTATATGGTCCTAATGGACTTGCTGTAACATATCCAACTGCATAATTTTCACCGCATAATAACACCGACTCCCAATAACACCTGTTGTTACCTTTCTACAGCAATAACATCGCTATCGCTATTTGCTTTACCTTCTTTATCTATTTGGGTTATTTTAATGTATAAAACTTCACGCTCAATTTCTTGAGTTAGCAACGCTTTTTTAGTGCAACCTGTTGATAAAAAGATGCCCACACATAGCATCGATGCAATAAAAATACGATTTCTGCGATTAAACAATAATGTTGTTAACAGCAAAATAATAAATACCGATATGCCAGCTAATTGTAATGAATCGAGGTTAAGCGTATGTTGATATTCCAAAACTTCATTGGAATCACCGTTTTCTGCTTTACTAGCTACAGAAGCCACTTCATGCCAAGTTTCTCCATTATTAGAAATTTGAACCACAAAATGGTCACTATTTCTTTCACTTTCCGTTTTCCACTGTATCAATAAATCGCCATTAACAATACTTGCACTTATATCTGCAAAGGCTACAACAGGAGTTTGGTCACAAGCTATATCATAATTAGCGTTGTTAATTGTCCAGTTTTTTTCTGTCCTTAATTTATTGTAAGAAACCTGATCTCCATAAGTTCTCTGTGCAGCACCTAGCACTAATCCATGTGGTGTATTATTATTTTCTGCCCAGCCTTTCAAGGTATTGCTAAAGTTTACACAATCCATTCCTACCCCATTGCTGGATCCCAAAAAAGCACTTAGCGTAACCCCTTCTTTTAATGTCCAGCTGCCTAAACTGGCATTGTTGAATACGCTGTTAAAAAACATACCATTTAAATTCGTTACGTTTGATACATTCCATGCATTTAACGGTTGGTTAAATGCTTTTGAAGTTTCAAACATATTTGTCATGGTTGTTACGTTTTCAGTATTCCAGTTTCCGATAGGCTGGTTAAATGTTTCTGTACCCCGAAACATGTCTGACATATTTTGAACAGCCCCTGTATTCCAGTTACTTAATGGTTGATTAAACACCTTAGCACCATAAAACATCGCGGCCATATTCGTAACTTCTGATACATTCCAGGTATTAAAGCTTGCATTTCCTGTTAAATGTATACAATCTCGAAACATATAGCTTATATTTCCAGCTAGTGTTGGAACATCCATAGCGGTCACCTCAAGATTTAGGCAATCATAAAACATATGTGTTTTGTCCCAGGTCCAGAGGTCGCCCCACTGCGTTATTTCCATTAGCTTTCTACGATCTGTTTCCGCCGGTGCGGAACCTATTTGCCAATAAAACCCTGCACCTACATTAGATATGGTTACTTCGTAAGTTCCTTCCGAAGGAACGGTGATTATATTATTTGTTAGACTAGAACTAGTAAAGGTTCCATTTGTTGCAGGTTCTTCTACCTTGACCCAGTTACCTTCGTAAGTTCCTCCCGCTACGGGAAGCTTTATCGTCCTATTACTTGATCCGGCATAAGTTCCTGATAACTTGCTGGTGTTCCAGACAGTCTTAAACGCCGTTTGTGCGTATCCGAGTACTATTGCGTTCACAAATAATACTAATGTTATAATTCTTTTCATAACTTGTTTTTTATTATTGATTTATAATTATATAATGGTGTTTACATGCCTTTTATTCTATTTAGCTCCTTTGCCAGCTCTTTAACCTTTTCCGGGTACCTTGCCGAAAGATCATTCATTTCTTCTGGATCTTCTTTAAGATTGTAAAGTTGCGGCATGTTACTTAGACCTGTTTCGATGGTTTTATTTGCTAGCCAGTCAGGTACTTCTTTTGACAGAGGCTCTATATATTTCCACACTCCAGACCTTATAGACATCGTAAAAGATTCCTGAAGCATGCTTTTTCTTCCATCACTAGAATTCCCAAGTAATACTTCAGACATGTCCTTGCTGTCAGGAGCATTTTTATCGTCCACTTGCTGACCCGTTAATGCCGCTAACGAAGCAAATAGATCTACCTGGTTAAATAACGCGTCACTTCGACCAGGTTTGATGACATCTGGCCAATAAGTAATTGTGGGCATACGCGTACCTCCTTCATAAGCGCTATACTTGCCCCCTCTATATATACCTGAAGGTTGATGCTCTCCTATTAATTCCACAGCATTATCGGCGTAACCATCATCAAGTACAGGGCCATTGTCACTACTAAATATGACCAATGTATTTTTGTCGATTCCTAATTCACGAAGATTTTTCATTATTTCGCCTACCATCCAGTCCATTTGTACAATATCATCACCTCTAGGTCCCATTTCCGTGGCTCCTACAAATTTTGCATTTGGGGATCTTGGAACGTGAATGCTTGGTAATGAGTAATACATAAAAAAGGGTCTATCTTTATGTTTTGTAATAAACTCCTTAGCCTTTTGGGATAAAACGGTGGCAAATTCTTCGTCTTTCCAATGGGCGCTACTACCTCCGCTCATAAATCCTATTCTACTAATTCCGTTAATTATCGTACCGCTGTGCTGTGTATCAGCTTTCATTTTTAGCCGTTCAGGGTGTTCCAAACCCGTTGGGAGTGTACCGATTTTGTGGTCGTAACTAACTTCTATAGGATTTTCTTTTTCTAAGTTTACGACACGCTGGTTTTCTACAAATACGGTAGGCACCCTGTCTGCCGTGGCAGGAATAAGAAAGCTATAATCAAAGCCAATTTCTTTTGGTCCCGGTTTGATTTCTATGTTCCAATTAGGCTCTCCATTACCCAAACCTAAATGCCATTTGCCAATTACACCTGTTGCATAGCCAGCTTTTTTTAACATATCGGCAATAGTCACCGTTTCTGGATCAATAATTAAAGGCGCGTCACCGGGTAATATAGCCGCGTTATTTCTGAAGGCGTAACTACCGGTTAGCAAGGAGTATCTAGAAGGTGTACAGGTTGATGCAGATGAATGCGCATCCGTAAAAAGTAGCCCATTGTTTGCCAGTTTATCGATGTGTGGTGTTTTCACGGCCTTTGCGCCGTAGCAGCTTAAATCTCCGTAACCTAAATCATCTACATAAATAATCAGGATATTCGGTTTTTTTACGGGTTTGTTTGCTGAACAAGAAAGAAATAGAGCCAGAACAAATAGTAAGTAAATGAAATACGCTTGTTTCATAAAATTTTATTTAATATTTAAAGTCGAATAAAAGTCATCTGCCACTTTTGCATCTGGCATTAACTTGTCCTTTTTCCATTTTAAAGGCACAATAGCAGGGCGACAGGTTATAGGAAATCTAGTTCCCATTACGCCTCTGGGATTAAAAAATGTGGTAGACCACCAGTTACCGTTTTCGTCTTTAAACAAATTATTATGTCCACCCTGTAAAATAGCCGGATAACGAGGACCATAAGGGCCATAAATATGATCTGATTCAGCGATCACCACATCATAACTATATAACTTGTCACTTTTTTTGTTATCCCTTATATAAGAATACGTGCTATCTGCATGAGAAACCGACCATATCGTCTGTAATAGCTGATATTTACCCGCATGCTTATCTAGCCAAACGCCTTCTATATATGGTTCAGATTCATATGGCGTTTCCTTAAAAGCTCTAAAGGGTTCTGCAATATCGCTCAGATCCTTTTTCATCTTGGCTATGTAATGATTATGTCCGATTAGATAAACTTCACCATCTGTATCTTCAAAAAAGCTAAGGTCTATATTGTCAAATATGGCCTTGGTTTCGTTTCCCTTTATGTTTTTATACGGCCCTTCAGGTTTACCGGATGAACTTTCCAAAACGAACGAACCATTGTTACCATTTAGACACGCGATTAACAACCATTTTTTTTGACTTTTTATATAATGTAATTCTGGTGCCCAAACAGCTCTATACAGGGAGTCTAATGGATCTCCATTAGGAGATTTTTCACCAGGTTTAACGGGCGTTCCTTTTTTTTGCCAAGGAGCTGCATCTTTATCAAAAGACCAGATTACACCTCTTGATTCCCAATTTTTGAGATCTCTGGACCTCCATAAGTATAAACCATCGTTATAATCCCAACAGTGTACCTGACCTGGGAAAACTCTGCCGGGAGTTGCCGTAGTTCCTGTCAGATAATAGTACCCATCGGGTCCGTAAGTTACATAGGTGTCTCTCATCCATACATCTAAAATAGGTCTCACAGCCGCAGGAATAGTAAGAGAGGAATCTCCTATTGGGGCGATTGGATCACTAAAAACTTGCGTTGACGCGGATTTGTCTTGTGTTAAACCACAGGAAACAGCAATAAAAATCAATAATAATAAACCAATGAATTTTTGAATTTCAACTAAAGTGTTTTTGTACATAAATGTTTTCTATAAAGGATATCTATTGTTTTGCGGATCAATTACATCAAGAGAGTGTCCCTACATTTTTTTAAACCTGGGGGACAGCTCCAACAGTATAGCCTAATTTATTGATGGTGATAATCGTAGTGCGGTGATATAATAAAAGCCGTTCGCATTATTATTCTGTTCCCCAGCAGTGACAGTGATCGTTATTTCTCCATTCGCGTTAGGCTGAATATTATTTGCGCAAACTGAATTTGATGTGTTGTTCATTGCATTAAGCAAGACCATATCTTCATTTTGTCCTTTGACAATATATTTAGTTTGTCTATTCTCATTAACCTTTGTATCAATCCGGGAAGCGAAGAAGCAGAAATTGTATTTCTTCGTCTTGTCCAGACCACCCAACTTCACGACACTTTGTAATATCGTCGCATTGTTAAAGAGCTTTTTAGAATTGCCATAGTAAGAATCGGACGACACTCCCGCAGGCATGTCAAAATCTGTTGATGTTGTAGCAGGGCCATTCCGATTTATATCATTGAATCGTTCTGTAATGGTCAAGGAAATTCCTGTATAGTTTCCTTCATCGTCTTTCAGATTTGGAATCGATGTATCCTCCATGTGTCCTGTTACACTATTCCATTTAGGTGAGGATGTATCCTTACCAAAATTAACGAATACCGGATTAGTAAGGATGCCGGAACCACCGCCCTGATAATCTTGCATAGCTGTCACAGCATTGGGTTTTACCACTGCCCTATGTGCCGCATGTTGTGCAATTTCGGTTTCATAATCAGTGAGAGCAGTAGGCTTATAGCTATTTCCAATGACAGTTTCCCCAAAGATAGCTTCAAACCACGTACAGGAAGCCGTATATCTTCCTATATTCAAGTCAAGATGATAGCCATCCCTGCAGAAGTTGTCGCCAATAATACTTGTCCGTCCATTTTGAATGGCTGTTCCAGCCGGAACGATTAGCTCCGTGTCAATCAGATCTGTTGCACGATTGTAAGCATCTACTATAGCCGTATGCATGATTTCCTGATCCTTATTATAGTTGGCAAAGCCCGCGTGTGTAGAATTTTGTGCGTAGGCCCAGGTTTGATGTAGGATATACTTTACATGTGGATTTGTCGCTTTTCCTTTTACATAGTTATATAAGGCGGGTAGCGGAGTTACAAAGGTGTTATATTGACCGGAGTTTGGGCTTGCTTGTTGAAAACTGATATAGTCCCAATCTTCATCAGCCAAAGCCGTTGCAATAGTTGTATTCGGTGTATCTTCCTTATTACCATTCTCTTCTATTTTTCTATAGGCATAAGCAGCAGAGTTGTTCGCGGCGTTCTGTACGTGTTGATCGAGGGTAGCACCACCGATGAATAGATTGCCAATGACAATATTTTTACCTGCCGCTTTCGCAAGGCCGTACAGGTAATATTCTACGGCGTCTTCTGAAAAACTATTGCCTATAGTTAATATCTTTACTACCCCATCGTCTGGATTTTCTATAGTTTCACCAGTTACATTGATGATACAGCTAGCAAGTATAACACCTTGTAGAGACGTGATGGAAACTCTGCTTTCACCTTGCGACTTTCCAACAACCGTAGCGGAGTGATCACTGTTTATGGTGATTGCTACAACCTCTGCGTTGTCAACATTCCATTTATAGGATTCAGGGTTTGTTACGGAGGGTGTAAATGTTGGAATTAAGACCAACTCTTCCCCTATAGCAAGTGCGCTTGTCGTTTTGTTCAATTGTATCGCCTGTTTTTGCTCTTGCGGTGGTGAAGTGTCGTCCTTACAGGATATCTGGTTAAGCGTAAAAAGAGCAAGGATAATCCATACAAAAGACCTAAAATTGAGTATTTTTTCCATATTTATTACTTCATTTAAAGTTTATACACTTGTAATTGTCTTCGCTACATCATTAATTGCTTGGGTCTAACAGTTTATTAGCCTCAACTTCTATTTGCGGGATTGGAAAAAGCAATTTATCTGGTGTTGCCAGATCCGGAGATACACCTCTGGCTATAGCGGAAGATAAAAATGTACCTTGACGAATTAAATCTTCACGACGTTTACCTTCAGAAATAAACTCCCAACCTCTCTCTCTAAAAATGGCATCTCTGAAATCTTCTTTAGAGGGCGTATTTGCTATGGTTAGACCTTCTAATCCTGCTCGTGTTCTAACTTGGTTAATAAGTGTAAAACATTCTGTTGGAGGAGTTGTGGATAATTCATTCAAAGCTTCTGCTCTGGTCAATAAGATATCAGCATATCGAAGAAGAGGAACATCACTTCCGCCGTTGTTTCCTACAGTAGTGTTATCCCAATATTTAAAACTTCTGGCGTTGTCATCATTCAATATATTTACTGTGACATTGTTATTGTTGATATAGCTCGTACATATTAATGAACGCCTTTTATCGTTTGGAGCCATACTGTTTACAAAAGCTGTCCTTAAGCGGTATTGTGTAGCAAAATTGGCCATGGAACCAACATAAACAAACTCCGGAATTTGCGGTGTACTTTTGAAACCCGACGGCAGAGCCCCCGCCATATACCAATTACCAAACCCTCCTGTTTCATTTATGCATGGCAGCACAAGCAACATCTCCCTGTTATTTAGCTCATTCTCTATTTTAAAGAGATCTTTGAATTCATATTGGGTGGTTGTATAATAGTTAAAGTTTATAACAGCTAGCGCTGCATCCGCAGCTTTTTGCCACTGTTTTGTATTGAGATAAAATTTTGCCAGTATACCAGACGCATTTCCTTTATTAATTCTTCCATAAGCTTCTTCCTGCCCAGGATCAGGTAAGTCGGCAATAGATTCTGTAATTTCTGTCTCTATAAATGTCCTCATTTCCTCATCTGTAGCTCTGGCCAGATCTCCTGGTTGGGAATTAGATATTCTTAATGGTACACGGCCAAACCAGCTATACAGTACCGTGTAGGCATAGGCCCTTAGTACACGTGCTTCTGCCTTATATAGTTTCTTTTTTTCATCAGATGTGTTTACATCATCTATATTTTCAACGACGTCGTTAGCATCCCTTATCGATCTGTAGTTAGGCGCCCATACATCTTCTCGGAAAGTTATTAAATCCGAATTCCAGGTAAAATTAATGATGGGCAGAAGTGTTGCGTTTTCTGCACCACCAGAATTAAAGGCCATATCAGTACAGACTTCCGAAGTGTTAATAGTAAGTTTTGACCCCGTTTGCGTTTGCTGATGGGCATAGGCCGAAAACAATAAAGATTTAATTCCCTCTTCTGTAGTAAGGATGTTACCTGGTGAAAATTCTGAATTAGGAGTTACTTCAAGCAGTTTTTCGCAAGATGTAAAACCTATTAGCATAGCTACCAAACATATATATTTATACGTATTTTTCATGTTGTTTAATATTTAAATTAAAATTGGACATTAATTCCTCCGGTAAACGTTCTGGTTAATGGATAGGAGTTATAATCAACCCTTAAAATATCACTGCCTATCGCATTTGCAGCGGGATCAACACCAGAGTAATTCGTTAAAGTATACAAGTTTTGACCAGTGACAAAAACCGTTGCATTGCTGATAAACTTATTTTTTGGCAGTGGTATTTTATACCCTAATCTAACGGATTGAAGCCTCAAATAAGATGCATCCTCTACTGTTTTATTGTTGATTTGTCTCGATCCTTGAACATCTCCAGGGATAAACGAAGGATATTCGTTGCTTGGGTTATCTGGCGTCCATCTGTTTAAATATAATTCGGCTAATTTATTCCTTCTAAAGTCTACGGGATAATAGGAGTCCGCTAAGCTACTATTTAACATCATAGCGCCCTGAGAACCTTCTACAAATATCGCCAGCGATAAATTTTTGTAACTAAAATTAGTGTTGAAACCATAAAAAAAGTCTGGAAGAGAATTACCCAGAACAATTCTGTCCTCCGTATTTATAATGTTATTATTATCGAAATCACGATATTTTAAGTCCCCTGGTCTTACCCCCGGTTGGGCGGTAGAGAAATCATCCCCAGCTTGCCATACACCATCTATCACATATCCATAAAACGACCCCATGGATATGCCTGGTTTTAATATGTTATATTCTCCGATATTACCCGGACCTCCGCCAATAACTTCACTGTCAGATATTAGACTTAAAATTCTGTTCTTCAAAGTTGTAATGTTGAAATTAGCATCAAATTTAAAATCGCTGCCGTCAACAATAACCCCGTTTATTGAAAATTCAACGCCGGAATTTCGCATACTTCCAATATTTTCTGTTCTTGTCCCGAAACCGGTACTCAGTGGCTGAGGATTGTTGTATAAAAGATTAGAAGTTCTTCTATTATAATAATCTATACTACCTGTAATTCTGGAATTTAAAAATCCAAAATCCAAACCTATGTCAACTTGTTGTGCAGACTCCCATTGCAGGAAAGGGTTGGGGCTGCGGGTTGGAGCGATGGTACTTATTCTTTGTCCATCAAAAATAACATTTCTTCCACCCGAGTATGTTGAAAAATAAAGGTAATTGGTATTTGGTTGATTTCCAATTGCCCCGTAACTTGCTCTTAATTTTAAATCACTAATAAAGTTTACGTCTTTCAAGAAATCCTCTTGCTTTAGTTTCCAACCTAGTGCTGCAGAAGGGAAATAACCAAACCTGTTTTCGGGGCCAAATCTTGCGGATCCATCTGCTCTGAAGGAAAATGTAAACAGATATTTATCTAAAAGAGAATAGTTTACTCGTCCTAAATACGATAATAAAATATTTTCCTGTACGCCACTAGAAATTCCATTCAATGTAGGGTTCCCAGAACCTATCGCATAATAAGTTAAATCTGGTAAACTATAACCTCTTCCATTTGCAACTAAAGTACTGGATGTATAGCGCTCATAGGTTGCCCCCGCAACAGCGTTTATTCGGTGTATCCCTAAGTCTTTGTTATAATTTACGGTACCTTCCATCAGATAGTAACCTCTTTTACCATTTCTTACATCGGCATAGCCACCATAACCCGCCCCTATCAAGGTAGAAGGATCTATCCAAAAAGATCTTTTTGAGTCATTTAAATCGGCACCCACTTTTACCTTCGCAGACAACGACGGGATAAAGAAATATTCAGCATATATGTTACCGAATGTACGGTAGGTGTCACCAACTGAGTACTGGCCATCGATAACGGCTAAGGGATTATCCATAGGGCTCATTAAAGGAGATCGGTAAAAAGAACCGTCGGCACTTAATGCAGGTGAAGTGGGATCATAATTTTGGGCCATATATAATGCACTCGCATTATCATTAAGCCCCAAACCATTTGCATTGTATTTATCCCTACTATAAGCTGTGGTAAGGTTTATACCCACACTGTATTTAGATGTTACACTGGTCTCCAGATTAACTCGTGCATTATATCGGGTAGTTCCCGAGTTTAACATGATCCCTTCCTGATCAAAATAACCCGCAGAAATATAGTATTTTGTATTACCTTCCCCACCATTAAAAGACAGGTCATGAGATTGTATAGGGGCATCTTTTAACAATAATGATTGCCAGTCTGTATTATAATTTGCCCCCGTAACAGGGGGATAAGACCCAGGGTCTCCACTTAAATTTCCATCCATAATAATTTGATTTATTACGGTAGTATATTCATCTCCGGTCATAAAACGCTGTGTATTGGCAACAGTCTGCTTACCATAAGTAGCATTATAATTAACATTGATTTTACCCACCGAGCCTTGTTTTGTCGTAATTAAAACAACACCATTGGCTCCTCTTGAACCATATATTGCTGTAGCTGAAGCATCTTTTAAGATTTCTATAGAAGCTATATCTGCAGGGTTTATGGAACTTAAAGGGGATCTGTTATTTGGGTTATTGGCAGCACCAGTTGGGCTGGCTGAACCAATCGCAGAAGCGTCATTAACCGGCATACCATCTATAACATATAAGGGTGCGTTATTTCCCGTAATGGATGTAATTCCCCTTATTTGCACACTCATTGCAGCTCCAGGTTCGCCGCTTTTCTGGTAAATCTGTACTCCCGGAACCCTTCCTTGCAATGCCTGTTGCACGTTAATGTTTGTTCCTGCAGTTAAATCTTCCGCTTTAATGGAAGATACAGAGCCTGTTAAATCACTTTTTCGCACAGCCCCATAGCCAACGACAACAACTTCTTCTAGTGACTCGTTTTCTGCCTCTAATACTACGTTAATAATTGTTCTTCCATTTAAAGCAATTTCTTTAGTGCTAAAACCTACATGTTGGAAAACCAGAACATCAAGCGAAGAATTGACATTTAAACTATAGTTTCCGTTAGCGTCAGTCCTGGTGCCATTTGTAGCATTTTTAACCAAGACGCTGACGCCTACAAGAGGTTCGCCAGCCCTGTCGGAAATTTTTCCAGTAATATTCTTTTGCTGTGCCTGTAAAGCCCCTCCCAGGAGAATAAGCAGGGCCATTATCAGGTACTTTAGCTTCATACCAGGATGTTGGGTAATTAATTGATTCATATTCGTTTTAATTTAGTTTATAATAAATCTTATTGTGCTGCAGAATTTACGCTGCTATTCCCACTCGTCTGGGACAAAAATTAGCGACCCAGGCGAATAGTCATCGTAGAGAAAAATCTGATTTTGGTTTATATATGGTAATATTAAAGTGCTAAGCTGATTACTTAAAGATCTCTCCTGCTTCGGGCCAACCATCTGTTCCTGTCAATAATCTTTGTAACCCGAATCGCTTGCCGCTCTCACCTGAAGGAGGATTTTCCAACCAGTATGAATAGGAGATCCAATCCGTATGAACGCCATCCAATGCATGCCCTTTAATAATTCCAATATGGCCTCTCCCTATACGCGTGCTATTATCTGCGCTGAATGTTTGTTTGCTTGTCGTAAAAACGGAACCACCACCATTATACATATCTTTTCCGTCTTTGTCCAAATAAGGACCTCTAATATTGGTAGACCATCCTACACGTACTTCATAGGTTGCATTTTGTTCATGACCAAGACCTGTTCCCCAATTTACATATAACCAATAACCTTGCTCCCCGTTTTTCACACCCGGATATATTGCGCCGGCCTCAATTGCACTATTGGCTACAGGCTCTTTTCTAGCCAAGTTAGAAATTGTTGTTTCCGTTGGATGTGCTTTACCATCCGCACCCAATCGCATGAGCTTAATTCCCGTCCAATGCGATCCAAAACATAAATACCATTCGCCACTTGGCGCTAATATAGGGCAAGGATCCAACGCATTGTAAGTAGAGCTCTCGGTGGTAGAGATTACAATCCCTTTATCTTCCCATTTATAGTTTGGAGCATTCGGATCTAGCGTCTTATTTGTCGCCAAAGCAATAGCAGATTTTCGGCTACCCATACTAGATACACAATAATACATACGGAACTCTGCGGAAGCGGGGTCATAAATAATATCTGGAGCCCAAGCGGCATTTATCGGGCTATAATTAGACCAAAAGCCTGGGCGGGTAGGAAACACATCTGACCCAGTATACCACTTACCTGATATTGGGTTATTCGTCCATCTCATCCTAATACCGCCATCTGTAGAATACCAAAAATAATTCGTTCCTGATTTTATAACACGGGAAGCGTCATTTAACCCAACGAGTCCGGTTAGAGGTGTAATAGATCCGTTATTTCCATCATCAGGAGGCGTAGTTTGAGGAGAACCATAGTCCGGTTTATTACAGCTGGACATCGCAATGCATACGTTTAATAATATTAAAAGAAGTTTCATATAAGAGTTATTTTAAGTTCAAATTCTGGTTTTTTAAGGTATAGTAAAAACGTTTTAAGGATAGCACATAGCTTAAAAGATTTTCGTTAAGAAAAGAGCTGCCTAGCCGATTCGCGTTACCTTGTTACAGGCTTTGGAAACACCTGGTACTGGTTTGCTAATTGTTGCCACTTCTCTTGCATTTGATCTACCTTGTTAGGAAATTTTTTAGCCAGGTTATTTATCTCTGTGCGATCTACAGCCAAGTTGTATAATTCCCAATCAGCCTTCCCTCCTAGCCTAACAATTTTCCAGTCTC
Source organism: Sphingobacterium corticibacterium (assembly GCF_004208525.1). Taxonomy (GTDB): domain Bacteria; phylum Bacteroidota; class Bacteroidia; order Sphingobacteriales; family Sphingobacteriaceae; genus Sphingobacterium; species Sphingobacterium corticibacterium. The sequence goes on from NZ_SGIT01000002.1 coordinate 1,572,049, forward strand.
CCTGTCGAAGAGCTGCAGCACCATTATGTTCCCAAAAAAGTTCATCATGAAGCTGTTTTGTTATCTTTCCATTTAAAACAGGTATTAAACTCTTCCCAGGTGAAGGTGTAATCGTATTGCCGTCAAAAGTCTGTGGATAAGATGCGCCGGAAACCTCGATACAGGTAGCCATTAGGTCAATGATATGGGCAGGAACGCGATTAAATTTATTTATGCTGTTGATCCCTTGTGGCCAATACGCAATAAATGGTGTATTTATTCCGCCCTCATGCTCCTTCGCTTTCCAATACCGGAAAGGTGTATTGATAGCATTTGCCCATTGTTGGCCAATACCCATATGTGTTTTTTGTGACCCAGGCAATACATCTTTATTTACAGAGAAGCTTACTTTTTCTCCATTTCTGGTTGTTCCTGACCGATCGTAGCCGGGGCCAAATGCTTCCGGCCGTTCGGGGCTTGCTCCGTTGTCTGAAAGAAACATGATGAACGTATTTTCCAGCTCACCAGATTTTTTTAATTGGTCGATAAGCTTTCCTACATTTTGATCCAGGCAGTCCACCATGGCAGCATGTACAGCCATGGCTCGGGCATCCCAAATGGAATCCGGATTGTTTTCCCAGGTTTTGCCATCACGCATAAAATCAGATAACGGTACCTGTTTGGGGTTTATGACTCCCAACTCAATCATTTTCTGATACCGTTGCGTTCTAATATGCTCCCATCCTTTTTTATAGGTGTCTTCATACTTTTGAATATCTTTTTCCAATGCTTGCAGTGGCCAATGTGGGGCGGTGAAGGCTACATACATAAAAAAAGGGTCTTCATTTTTTGTGAAATAATCAATGTAGGCTACGGCAGAATCTCCAAGGACATTCGTATAATAGAAGTCGGCCGGAACATTTTTTACCGGAGTAGTACCGTTAACTAAGGAAAATGGATCAAAAAAGTCCACTACACCCCATATATTTCCATAATATTTCTGGAAACCTTTGTGCGTGGGGTAAGACAAGGTATCGGAAAATGCTTTATCTTGAATTTGATGATCTAACCACTGTAATTGTTGTTCGTTGTCTGGAAAAGGTTTGGTTTCCGATACATGCCATTTTCCCACCATGCCGGTTTGATAGCCTGCATCCTTTAAAACTTGTGCAATAGTCACCGTATTGGGGGTGAGTTGTCCCCTATATCCAGGAGCCTTTTGATCGGTCGTCATGTTCCCTATTCCAGCGGTGTGCGGGTAGAGGCCGGTAAGCAAAGAAGCTCTTGTAGGGCAACATCTGCTTGCATTATAAAAGCTGGTAGACCGGATACCTTGACTCGCTAACCAGTCCAGGTTTGGCGTGTTAATTTCCCCACCATAGCAACCTAAATCAGAATAACCTAAATCATCCGCTAAGATCACAATAATATTAGGCCTCTTTGCTGTTGCCTTAGATTGGGCAAAAACAGATCCTATTATGGAGCATACGAAAAGCAGTATACTTGATACTTGAAGAATTATTGTTTTCATGTGATTTATAATAGTTTACAGAAGCAATGTTAGTATAAAAATATTTTTACGAATAGCACACAGGTTAAAATATTGAGGATTGTTGTTTATAAATATGCTGTTAACAGCAGCGATATGTAGGATTACGGATTTTAATTTAGAAATTAGCCTAAACTAATTGATAAAACGATGAAGTACGCTAGCCTTATTGTTTTTTTGCTGCTTTGTATTGCTGTCCGTGTATTTGGTCAGGATATCCATTTTAGAAAAATCACCTCTAATCATGGATTGTCTCACAATACCGTTTATGCCATTACGCAAGATGAAAATGGGTTCATGTGGTTTGGTACGCGGGAAGGCCTTAACCGGTATGATAGTTATCAAGTTAAAAATTACTATATATCAAGTTCTAAAATCGGCGGTTCTACCAATAAAATAAGTTCGCTTTGCAGTTATAAATCTTTATTATATGTCGGTACAGATAATGGTCTTTATATTTATAATTCCAAAAAAGATAATCTTGAAAGGAGTAGTGCTTTTCCTCATCAACTTAATGTGTTGTTTCTTCTTCTGCAAAATGATCATCTATATATTGGTACATCAGACGGAGTTTATAAATTATCAGGTAACGCATCTAAACGTATAAGCGACAGGAAGAGTTATCTAAAGGCAATGTGTGCTATTTCTGATGATAGCCTTTTATTAGCAATAGGAAATTCGTTAAGCATAATTGATGGGGAAGGAAACGTACAGAAAATATTTGACACGGCTTCCCTGCCTGAATTTGCCAATGTGAACGATATTTTCGATCTCTATAAAGATAAACAGGGGAATATCTGGGTTGCCACCAACAAAGGGCTTTTGAAGTACGATAGGATAAATCAACGCTTTTCTAAACTAAAATTCACCGTAATAGAAACTCCTGAAAACAATACTGTCAGATCGGTATCTGGAGATAAAGACATGCTATATATTGGTACAGAGGAGGGTTTATATATCTACGATATAAGGACTGGATATTCTGAAAGCTTTCACCAATCTTTTGCTAACGATTCCGAAAAGCTAAACGATAATGCCATTTATTCTACCTATCTCGCTAAAGATGGTTCTGTATGGATAGGAACTTATTTTGGGGGCGTAAATTATATACCTTCCAGTTCTTATGGTTTTAAAAGTATAAGAGCTAATGACAAAGAGAAAGGACTATCTGGAAAAGCTATCAGCCAATTGATGGAAGACGATGAAAAAAGAATGTGGATAGGAACCGAAGATGGTGGTATTACCATCTACAATATCTTGGATGAATCTTTTCAGTATATAAATAAGAATAGTTCTCCGTTTTATTTAACAACAAATAATGTTCACGCTATTCACGATGATGGCTATGGAAATATTTGGGTAGGTACATTTTTAGGTGGCTTACATCAATTTGATACAAAAAAAAACACGACAACAGTTTATACTTCAAAGAGAGAAAATATCCAGTCATTGTCTAACAATGGTATATATGCTATTTACAGAGATTCTAGAGGTATATTGTGGGTAGGTACGCAATACGGTTTGAATATTTTTGATTACCAGTCTAAATTATTCAAACTATTCAAACCCCAAATTATGGGGAATTTATTTATTTATGATATTATCGAAGATAAAAAGGGCAATGTGTGGTTTTGCACCCGATATAATGGGATTTATAAATATGATCCAGTTACCGATAGCTTAATAAATTATACGGCCACTGGTGATAATCCTAGCTTGTTAAGCAACCAAATTATCAGTGTTTACCAAGACCGTAAGCAGCAGTTATGGTTTGGCACGCTAGACGGAGGCGTATGTCTTTATAATCCGGAACAAAATGAATTTAGAAGTTATACGATCGAAGACGGTTTGCCGAACAATAACGTATATGGAATACTGGAAGACAAGGAGGGTATTATTTGGCTTACGACAAATCGCGGGATTTCCAGGCTAGATCCGAAGACCAACAAATTCACAACTTACGATAGTAAACATGGGTTGTCATCCAATCAGTTTAATTTTAAATCCTATTTAAAAAGTAGTAACGGCATGTTGTATTTCGGAAGTATAAATGGCTTGTGCTTTTTCGATCCCTCGACCGTAGAGAATAATCACACATCACTGCCACTCATGTTTACCGACTTTCAGTTGTTTAATAAAAGTCTCGTCCCGCAGGAGTCTGCCATTCTAGAAAATCAGATAAATGATACCAAAAGAATAAAGCTGGCTTACAATCAGAATGTGTTTACGATAAGTTACGCAGCCATAAACTATGCTAATCCCGGGAGCACAGCGTATGCCTATTACCTAGAAGGGTTTGAAGATAAATGGAACTATGTAGGAGATAAAAATAGCGTCACCTATACGAATTTGTCGCCAGGAAACTATGTGTTCCACATCAAAGCTTTAAACGCCGCCGGTCTTGCCCGAAGCGCAGAAAGGACGATAGAAATTTATGTAGCTCCTCCATTCTATCGGAGCCATTTCGCCTATTTTGTATACTTTTTATTGGTTGTTGCTGTGATATGGATGTATACGAAGTTTGTTAAATTTCTTGACCATAAGAAAGTAGAAATCCAACTGGAACGCGTTGAAAAAGAGAAAATGAAGGAGCTGACACAGCATAGGCTTAACTTTTTCACCTTTATTTCGCATGAGTTTAAAACACCACTAACCCTTATCCTGGCATCCATCGATAAATTTCTGGAGAATACGAGTTCCGAGTTTAAAAAAAGTACCGAATTATCTACGGTCAAAAGCAATGCCTCAATCCTGTTTAAACTTATCCAGCAGTTGATGGAGTTTAGAAAAATAGAATCCGACCATGCGTCGATTAATCTTTCAAAATCAGATATGGTTGACTTTGTTAAAAAGGCCACCTGTCATTTCGAAACAATAGCTATTAAAAAGAACATTGATTTAACCTTCGTTTCCACTAAACCATTGTTGGAATGCTACTTTGATCAAGATAAAATAGAGAAGATATTGTTCAATATCCTTTCTAATGCGATGAAAAATACATCAACAGGCAGTATCGACGTCGCGCTTGATTTTGATGAGCGGAACGATGCACAGCAATTAGTTACCATACGTGTAAATGATACCGGGCGAGGGATGTCTCCAACAGCGCTTAAAAATATTTTTAACCCCTTTTATAAATCAGGAGCCAATAAAACAGATACGGAAAGTAGCGGTATTGGGCTTGCTCTTGTTGACAGCCTTGTAAAGTATCTTAATGGAACAATTCATGTTAAAAGTGTACAAGACAAAGGAACCTCCATAGAAATAACGTTGCCTGTTCTCATACGCTTGGATCATGTTTCAAAAACCGACCAGATCTCCGAGTCTCCGGAAAAGGCTGCTCCCGTTAAACAAGAAAAACCCGTAGATGTGGCCTCGATAAGCAAGGAAGCAAAAACGAAATATACATTACTTATTGTAGAGGATAATAGAGAGTTAATGACATTTTTATCTAAGCATTTTTCTCGTCATTACGAAGTAGTAAATGCATCAAACGGATCGCTCGCGATAAAGAAAATTAATAAAACACCTCCTGATATTATTATAAGTGACGTGAAAATGCCTAAAATGGATGGGATCGAACTTTGTAATTGGTTGAAAAGTGATGAAAGATTCAACTATATTCCCGTAATCCTGCTTTCAGATAGTAGTATAGAAAATATTAAAATTGATGGATTGGATGTGGGTGCAGATGCGTATGTAAGTAAACCGTTTAATCTAAAAGAGCTGGAATTGTTGGTCAACAACATGGTTGAATCAAGGGTTAAGTTGCGCGAACATGTTATTAATTTAAGCGCTTTTAAAGGCGACACACTCCCGAGTAACAATAAAGATCAGGAGTTTTTGTCAAGATTAAGTGAAATCCTCGAAAAGGAATTTGCTAATCCAATGCTAACTATTGAAGATATTGCAAATGAATTGAATACAAGCAGAACATCATTACATTTAAACCTGAAACGGATTCTGGATAAAAATGCAACCGAGCTTTTGAATGAGTACCGTCTTAAAAAAGCTATTATTATGCTCGAAAATGATATGCCCATTAATGAGGTTGCTTATCATTGTGGGTATAGCGACCCCAATTATTTTAGCCGTGTATTTAAAAAGTATTATGGGCAGACACCATTGCGTTACAAAAGAAAGGAGTAAGATCTAAACAATATTTGTTAAATGGGGTTTTATCCCATAAGAGAGAAATAACCCATACATCATGACACAGAAAATAGCCTCACTTAAAAAGCTTCAAGAAAGTGGTAAGAATATCCATAGACTTCCATTCTCTATTCGGATTTTGCTGGAAAATGTTTTGCGCAATCACGATGGCTTTGCGGTTACGGATGATCATCAGGATACGCTTGTTAACTGGGATGCCTCGGGGACGGATAAAGACATTGCTTTCAAGCCGGCAAGGGTGTTGATGCAAGACTTTACGGGTGTGCCGGCGGTTGTTGACATTACGTCTATCCGGGCGGAATTTGTACGAAGGGGGGGAGATGGCGCGAAGATTAATCCTGCAATACCAGTTGACCTCGTTATTGATCATTCTGTGCAAGTAGATTATTTCGGGACAGATTATTCCTATCAGGAAAATGTGAAACTGGAATATGAGCGAAATGCGGAGCGGTACCAATTATTAAAATGGGCGCAACAGGGTTTGGCCAGCCTGACGGTAGTTCCGCCAGGAATGGGCATTTGTCACCAAGTCAATCTCGAGTATTTAGCAAAAGGTGTTGTAGAGCGAGAGGGTTGGGCATTTCCCGATACGTTGGTCGGAACCGATTCACATACGCCTATGGTTAATGGTATCGGTGTTCTCGGTTGGGGTGTTGGCGGTATAGAAGCGGAAGCAGCGATGCTGGGGCAACCCGTATACTTTACCTGCCCTCAGGTTATCGGTCTCAAGCTCACCGGCGAAATTCCCGCCGGATGTACCGCTACGGATATGGTATTGTCCATAACCAAAATATTGCGGGAGACTGGTGTGGTCGGTAAATTCGTGGAAGTATTCGGAGATGGTTTAGATCATTTGACCGTTACCGATCGGGCAACGATCTCTAACATGTCTCCGGAATTTGGATGTACCGTAACGTATTTTCCGATAGATAATCAGACGCTTGACTACATGGAACGGACCAACCGATCGCCGGAACAGATTAATTTAGTACGGGAATACTGTCAGGAAAATATGCTCTGGCGTACGGGAGACGAAGAAATCGAATACTCCAAGGTTGTAGAACTAGACCTAAACACGTTAGAGCCAACTGTTGCAGGCCCGAAAAGGCCGCAAGATAAGATTCTTGTCAAAGACCTTCATGCCTCCTTCAGGACTATCCTTGATAAAGATTTTCAACGAAACTACGTTGCCTTTGACGACCGTCGCGAGCATGCTTGGTTAAATGAAGGAGGATCGGGGACACAGTTTGTCCAAGAGGCTACGGATGAACATAAAGAAACTTTGGCAACAGAAACCACCGATCTTCGAAGTGTGAAAATCAAATTAAAAAATGGCGAATACCGGTTAAGCGATGGTAGTATCGTTATTGCAGCAATTACCAGTTGTACAAATACATCAAATCCCAGTGTGATGATAGGTGCAGGCTTAGTGGCCAAAAAAGCCGTAGAAAAGGGGCTTCGCACCAGATCCTGGGTAAAAACAAGTTTAGCACCCGGATCGAAGGTTGTTACAAAATATTTAGAACGCTCGGGTTTATCCACCGATTTGGAAGCGTTGCGGTTTCATACCGTGGGTTATGGATGTACGTCATGTATCGGTAATAGTGGTCCATTACCAACGCATATTGCAGAGGCGGTCGATAATAGCGAGATGGTCGTAGCCTCGGTACTTTCAGGAAATAGGAACTTCGAAGCACGGGTTCATCCCCAGGTGAAAATGAATTTCTTAATGTCTCCTATGCTGGTTGTTGCCTATGCGCTTATTGGCCGTGTTGATGTGAATCTCATGCAAGACCCCTTATCGTATGATCCGAATGGAAATCCGGTTTATTTAAAGGATATCTGGCCTACGCAAGAGGAGATCAACCAAACGATCAAAGAGGCGATGCGAAAGGAAGATTTTAAAGAGGTATATGATGTGATTTTTGATGGTGATGACATTTGGAAAAGGCTCGAGGCTCCTGAAGGCCACGAATTTATTTGGGACGACAATTCTACATATATTAGGGAAGTTCCATTCTTTAAGGATATGCCTACCGAGCCATCGCCGCTCACAGAAATCGAGAATGCGCGTGTTCTGCTGTATTTAGGTGATTCTGTAACAACTGATCACATTTCGCCGGCTGGTTCTTTTAATGAGGAAAGCGCTGCAGGAAAGTATCTTTTGAGCAAAGGAATCGAAAAGAAAGACTTTAATTCATACGGTTCACGACGGGGGAATCACGAAGTCATGATGCGAGGAACATTTGCGAATGTGCGTATCCGAAACAAGATTACCGATCGAGAAGGTGGTTATTCGACCTATTTTCCGACCAAGGAAACCCTGACCGTATTCGATACGGCCATGAAATATCAAGCAGACGAGACACCCTTAGTTGTTTTAGCTGGCAAAGATTACGGAAGCGGTTCCTCCAGAGACTGGGCAGCGAAGGGTTCCAGCTTATTAGGTATTCGCGCAGTGATCGCTGAAAGTTTTGAACGAATCCATAGAAGCAATCTGGTAGGAATGGGGATACTTCCGATAGAATTTCCATCTGGCGAGAGTGCAGCATCACTGGGGTTAACAGGAGAAGAAGAGATCAGTATAACGGGTGTGGCGAGCGATTTGAAACCATTTAAGATGGTAAAAGTAAGTGCGGTAAGGGCATCGGGCGAAGCGATTGAATTTGACGCCAGAGCCCGGTTAGATTCAGATATCGATGTCGAATATTTCAAACATGGCGGTATTCTCCACTATGTTTTGCGGAGCTATTTAAGCCGCTAGGAGCACCTTCCAGAATATTTTCGAAGCTGTTTGTTTTGAAAAAATCGTTACGAACAGCTGTCCTGTACTGTCCTGCAAACGTTGCCGGCAACGTTTGCGTGGTTTTTATTTTATATTTATTGCTCTTTACTACCTGTATTACCTTATAATTGTAATAGGATATTAACGCTAACAAGATATAAACATAAGTTGTCGATGAGAGAGATTCTGATGATGACACCAATTGAACCGTTAACAATCCACAAAGAAATGCAAAGTATTATAATCTAACAAGAGATTATCGTTCTTATAATTAGTAACCAGTTTAATCATTTATTAACAATTATCATGAGGATATTTAAAGCTTTATTGCTGATGCTTTTCTTCGTTCACGCTGCTTTTGCACAAGAGCGTAATATTACCGGTACGGTGTATGACGAAGACAGAAAACCGATGCCTGGGGTAACGGTAAAAGTGAAAGGCGCGAGTCAACAAACCAGTACAGACGAAAATGGCTATTACACCATTGCTGTTTCGACTGGAAGTGATGTGCTTGTATTTACTTCTGTGGGGTATGTCGTGCAAGAACAAGCCGTGCAAGGCAACAACAACGTTACGGTGACGATGCAAGTCGATGCAGCCGGTTTGGACGAAGTGGTTGTGATCGGTTATGGTACCGTGAAGCGGAGGGACTTAACCGGAGCAGTTGCTTCCGTGGACGCAAAAACCATCACTGCTGCACCGGTGTCTTCTGCATTAGAGGCTATACAGGGTCGTGTGGCAGGTCTGAATATTAATACAACAGAAGGTTCTCCCGATGCGGAACTGACCGTCCGCGTACGTGGCGGAGGCTCGATAACGCAAGATAATGCGCCTCTGTATATTGTGGATGGCTTCCCGGTTAGCTCTATCGCCGACATTGCGCCGCAGGATATCGAGTCTATCGATATCTTAAAGGACGCTTCCTCTACAGCGATATACGGTGCCCGCGGGGCGAATGGGGTGATTCTCGTTACGACCAAAGGTGGCAAGTCCGGAAAGACCGCAATCAGCTTCAATGTGTTTACCGGTTCCCGAAACTTAGCCAATAAGCTTGATGTGTTGTCTCCGCTAGACTACGTTACTTGGCAATATGAGCATTCTCTTTTAGCAAATAAACCGGAAAACTATACACGGTATTTTGGAAATTATCAGGATATAGATCTTTATGCGGATGTCGAGCCGAATGATTGGCAGGAGATTATATTTGGAAGGACAGGAACGACATATAATCAGAACTTGAACCTCAGCGGTGGCGGAGAAAAAACGCGGTTTAGCGTGAGCCACAGCTTTGTAAAAGACCGGGCGATTATGCAGATGTCGGATTTTCAGCGCCACAATGCGAATTTTAAACTCAATCATAAGTTATACGATGGTTTAACATTAGATATCGGCGCACGTTATTCGGATACTCAGGTTAACGGTGGAGGGATGAACGAGCAGAACGAAGTCTCTTCGGCTGATTCCCGATTGAAGTATGCCATGTTATATCCACCGTTTCCGGTAGCAGGCCTAACCACAACGACCGAAACAGATGACGACTTTAATCTATACAGCCCAATTGTGGCCATTTCCGATAACGATCAATATTACAGACGGAAAACGGTAAACTTAAATGCAGCTCTCTCCTATCAGGTGCTTCCTAGCCTCCGTTTACGTTCCGAGTTTGGTTATGATAACTACCGTAACGATCAGGATCGTTTCTACGGGGGTACAACCTATTATGTACGCAATGTCCCGGCGGCAGATTATCAAGATAAGCCAGCGTTGATATTGACCAATACAAACCGGAACGGATGGCGGAATACGAATACGGCAACATATACGTTGGATGAGCTTTTGGGCGAGGACCATAAGTTGAATGTAATGGCGGGGCAAGAGTATTTATTAACTGAGAATCAAATTTTGACAAATTCTATTCACAATTTCCCAGAAACCTTCTCTTTTGAAGATGCACGGAAATTGACAACTCAGGGCGTTGCTAATTCTGTGGATAATAATTTCTCTCCGGATGAGAAGCTTTTGTCGTTCTTTGGTCGTGCAAATTATGATTTTAGAGGGAAATATTTGTTGAGTGCGACTTTCCGCGCAGACGGCTCTTCTAAATTTTCAGCAGAGAATAGATGGGGATATTTTCCATCTGTATCCGGAGCTTGGCGTCTATCTGATGAGGAATTCTTATCGGATGCAAAAACGTGGTTAACCGACATGAAACTTCGGGCGAGTTACGGATCTGCCGGTAACAACCGTATTCCTCCCGGCTTGCTGGTGCAGGTTTTTAACAATTCGACAACGAATTGGGTCAATGGTTATAACAATTATTGGGCAGCCTCCAAAACAATGGCGAACCCCGATCTGAAATGGGAAACCACGGTAACTCGGAATATGGGTTTAGATTTTACGTTATGGAAAGGTCGCTTAAGCGGAACAGTAGATGCCTATCTCAACGAAACAAAAAACTTACTCATTGCTTTTCCGGTTGGTGGAACAGGCTATGACATACAATACCGTAACTTGGGCAATACGCAAAACAAAGGACTTGAATTTACGTTGAACGGAACAGTGGTGCAGAAAACAAACTTCGATCTATCGATGAGTGCGAATATAGCCTTTAACCGAAATAAGGTATTGAGCTTAGGTTCCATTGAAAATATTCCGGGAACCTCTGGTTGGGCATCTACAGCGATAGGAACAGACTATATGGTGGAAGTCGGCTCCCCTATTGGGCATATGTACGGCTACCAAAGCGATGGGCGATATGAAGTTGCTGATTTCGACAGGTATGATGCAGCTTCGAATCAGTGGATTTTAAAAGAAGGGGTGGCAGATGGAAGAGAGTTAATTGGTTTAATTCGTCCGGGTTCCATGAAAATAAAAGATATAGATGGAGATGGTAGAATCAGCGTCGCGGACAGGACTATCATTGGAAATGCAAACGCATTGCATACCGGAGGTTTTTCAATCATGTCCCGTATCTACAACTTTGATTTGGCGACGTATTTTACTTGGAGTTATGGTAATAACATCTATAACGCCAATAAAATCGAATATACGTCAACCAGCCAGTATAATTCCCGCAACATGATCGGTGAAGTAGCAAGCGGTTCGCGTTGGACGAATCTTCGCCCGGACGGCACAATCAGTAATGATCCTGCAGAGCTGGAAGCGATGAATGCGAATACGACGATGTGGTCGCCGTATACACGGTCATTCACCTTTACGGACTGGGCGGTGGAAGATGGTTCGTTCTTGCGCCTTTCGACTGCAACCATTGGTTACACACTACCGCAGTCTATTTCTTCGAAACTAAAAATGCAGAATCTGCGGATATATGCGTCAGGCTACAACCTCCTATTGTTTACTAATTATAGTGGTTTTGACCCTGAAGTCTCCACACGACGGAGAACACAGCTTACACCGGGTGTAGATTATTCGGCCTATCCGAAAAGCAGATCCTTTGTATTTGGTTTGAATGTAAATTTTTAATTTGAAAGAGATGAAGCGAATTATAAACATAGCCGTTTTGGCAGCAACAGTTTTATCGGTAACAGCCTGTAAAGATATATTAGAAGCACCGACAAAATCTTCCATGGACGAGTCCGTTATTTTCTCGTCACCTGCTCTAGCGGAAGGAGTTGTTCCGGGAATACTTCAATCCTTCGGCGAGACCAATTCCTACCGCGGGCGCTATCTGGTTTTTTACGGCACCAATACAGATGTGGAAGTGAACAGTTCCCTCAAAGCCATTGACGACGATAAGTCACGATTGAGTAACTATAACTCAAATTTCGACAATGGACAAATGAATACAGACAATAATGCCTATGCAAAATTTTACGAGGGCATTGAGCGAGCAAATATGGCCATACGAGGTTTGCGGACTTATGGAAATGTGGAAGCAGATCCACAAATGGCACAAATATTAGGTGAAGTTCTTGTGCTTCGCGCAGTACTGTACAATGACCTGATAAAGGGATGGGGCGATGTTCCAGCGCGTTTCGAGCCTATCGTCACGGAGACGACGTATTTGCCGCGAGCAGATCGGGATACGATCTACAAACAATTATTAGCAGATCTGGAAGAGGCCGCTAATTTATTGCCTTGGCCGAATGAATCTTCCAAAACATCCTCTGTAGAGCATGCGAGCAAATCCTTTGCCAAAGGACTTCGGGCAAGATTGGCATTAGCCGCAGGAGGGTATGCACAACGGCTGGATGGAACGGTACGTTTGAGTGGAGATCCGGATCTTTCCAAAGAAAAAATGTATGCTTTGGCTAAACAGGAGTGTCTGGATATTATTAATAGTAACACACAGCGATTATTAGGATTTGAAGAAACCTTTCGTCGCTTTAACCAAGAAAATTTAGCGGCAGGTGGTGAATCCATGTGGGAAATCCCCTTTTCTGAGGGGCGTGGGCGCGTTATTTTTGATTTAGGTGTTAGGCATTTAAAGACGAATCAGTATACCGGACAGAACCGTGGCGGTACCGTAGGCCCGAATCCGATTATGCTGTACGAGTTTGATAAAGATGATGCACGACGTTTCGTCTCCGTTGTTCCTTATGAGTGGGATCGTGCGGGTGAAGTGGCTGATGCCGGGGCGTTTCAGGTGCCTTCTTCCTTAGGGCGTCTATTTTTTGGCAAATACCGGTATGAATGGATGGGGAGACGCGTGACCTCTACCAATGACGATGGTTTAAACTGGATGTATATGCGTTATGCGGATGTAGTATTGATGGCGGCAGAGACTATTAATGAGCTGGATGGTCCGCAAGCAGCGGCACCTTATTTGAAAATGATACTGGATCGGGCCTTTCCAACAAATGCTACGAAAGCAGAAAGCCTATTGGCAGAAGCAACGGTGTCAAAAGCGACATTCTTTGATGCTATCGTTGATCAAAGAGCTCTAGAGTTTACCGGAGAGATGTTACGTAAAGGGGATCTTATCCGTTGGAACTTGCTTGGTACGAAACTGGCTGAAGCTAAAGAAAAACTGGAGCAATTGGAAAACCGGACTGGAAAGTATGCCGATCTTCCAGAAAAGATTTACTATCAGACAAATGATGATGATGAGACGATCACCATTTATGGGTTAGACTTTGGAGATACGGATGCTGTAGGCGCTGCACTGGGCTATGAATCGAGTAAAACTTGGACAATGGTCTCGAGCAATGATCAGACTTCTTTTTGGAACGCGTTGGTTTACCCGGGTAAAGATCCGAATAAGCAGCAGTATTGGCCGATATGGCAGTTTTTTATCGAAAATTCTAACGGATTATTGAATAACGATCATTTAAATTAACCTTAAAGATGTTGAAATCATGAAATTTAGATATATAATATGGTTTTCCGCCATGATGGTGGGACTGGGGTTATCTTCCTGTAAGGAAAACCTTTTACAAGAAATTACCGAGCTGAATCTTGATCAGACATTGTCGCCAACAGAGTTGACAGCTCAGGTAGTAAATCGTACAAATGTTCGGTTGAATTGGAGACGCGTAAGTAATGCGCAATCGTATAACATTGAAATTTTCGATAATGCGGAATTTTCCGGAACGGCGGCAGCAACAGCCGATGGTATTACGATGGACCAGCTTCCGTATACGATTTCCGGGCTGGAAGGTGAGACAATTTATTATGTTCGTGTACAGGGTATTGGCGAAGAAATCCGTGAGTCAAAATGGATCAGTGCTACGTTTACGACCGATACCGAGCAGATATTCCAAGAGGTAGATATCAATGAAATAGAAGCTACAGCCGTTACATTGCGTTGGACGCCCGGTGAAGTTGCCGCCCAAATTGTCGTGGAACCGGGGAATATACAATATACAGTAACCGCAGAGGATATAGCTACTGGTGCGGCACAAATCACAGGGTTAACACCCGAAACAGACTATACGGCTAGACTACTGTATGAAGGACGAACACGCGGAACCGTATCATTCCGAACCATATTAGATCTGGGGGATGCCATTGCAGTGGAGCCGACAGACAATTTGACCAATTTAATTGCTAATGCAAATGATGGAGACGTTTTTGCATTGATGCCTGGCGAATATGCTCTCCAAGATTTAACTATATCAACCAGTATCTCTATAAAAGCGGCCAAACCGGCCGATAGACCTGTACTAAAAGGAGCTGTTTTGCGCATAAGTTTGGGTGCATCGTTGTCTTTGGAGAATCTGATATTGGACGGTACCGGAGCGAAAGATAGTAATCAAACCATTATATATAGCGCGGGCACATACGGGAGCTTAGAAATTGAAAATTGTGAGATATATAATTACCACAAAGGTTTGATATACGTCAGCACGGCTGCTCGGATTCAGCGTACACTTATCCAAAACAACGTGATTTATAATATAAGATGCGACGGGGGTGAGTTTATTGACTTTAGAGAAGGTATTACTGATGTATTGGATTTTAATAATAATACGGTGTATAATTCAGGTAATGTCCGGGATTTTTTCAGAATGGATGTTAACGGGTCAAACAATTTCCCTTCCGTCACCAGTCTATTAAATTTCAGAAATAACACTTTTTATAATGTCAATAATCGAAGTGCAGGTAGGTTCTTGTATATCCGCTTGACGAATCATCAGATTACATTTACGAATAATATTGTTGCTGCTTCAGAAGGAATGCATACAAATCAAAGTGCCACGACGTTAACCAGTATGTCTGGGAACAACTATTATAATGCTCCAGCTTATTATAACAGTAGCACGAGTAATGTCAAAACGGACATAGGCTCCTACACAACCCTCGATCCTGGTTTTGCTAATCCTAGTGAAGGTAACTTTACGATCAGTAATGAAGACCTAAAGCTCAATGGAATAGGCGCCGCGCGCTGGCGATAACCTATAAAAGGCTGAGAGAGCCGCATCACTGATCGATGCGGCTCTTTTAAAATATATCGATCTAATTGTATCGCCACGTTCAAAGCAAGTTGGTGGAGTGAACTAATAATGATATACCGATGAGAAATAATATAAACTTTCGAATAAAAAATATTGTATTTCCATGGATTGGAATATGTCTACTGTGGGCAACCATAGGTTGCGGAAAAGACACGCCAAAAACGGAAGAGCCTGTGATAGAAAAAGAAGAGAAAGAAAATCCGCCACCGGAACAGACAGAGTCCGCTGTAGCGTTTCCCGGAGCAGATGGCTATGGCAAGATGACAACAGGTGGTCGTGGTGGCCGGGTTATCAAGGTGACCAATTTAAACGATGCAGGTACAGGAAGTCTACGTGCTGCTATTGAGCAATCAGGTCCGCGGATGATCGTTTTTGAAGTTTCCGGAAATATTAAACTGAATAGTAGGTTGCGTATTAGTAATGGCGATATCACCATTGCCGGACAGACGGCTCCGGGAGATGGTATTTGCATTCAGGATCATGAAATGGTCATCGCGGCGGATAACGTCATCCTCCGATTCTTACGCTTTCGGATGGGTGACTTGACCCAAAATGAACAGGATGCGCTGTGGGGACGCTATCAGAAAAATATTGTCATTGATCACTGTTCGATGAGTTGGTCAATTGATGAGTGCTCCTCTTTCTATGCCAATAAAGATTTTACGATGCAATGGTGTATCCTGGCAGAAAGCTTAAACAAATCGTTCCACGAAAAAGACGATCACGGTTACGGGGGTATATGGGGAGGTCATGAAGCTTCTTTCCATCATAATCTGTTGGCACACCATAACAGCCGTAACCCTCGCTTTGATGGTGGAAACCGTCCGGGCACTGGAGGATTAAGCCCCGTGGGTGCTGATAAAGTGGATTACCGTAATAATGTGATCTACAACTGGCGTGGTAATTCGGCCTATGGCGGAGAAAACGGAGAGTACAATATGGTGAATAATTATTACAAACCGGGGCCAGCAACACCCACTAACCGTAGTACACGCATTATGCAGATATCAAAGGAAAATAATGCGGACTATAGTCCGGGGCATGGCGTATTTTTTATCGAAGGCAATTATGTATTTGGCAATGCGAATGTGACGATGAACAATTGGGCAGGAGGTGTTGATTATGATTCCGGCGTTTCTGCGGCACAAGCGCAGAGAACGACACCTTTTCCTTTTGAACCGCTGAACGTACAACATACAGCAGAACAAGCTTTTGAACAGGTGTTGGAAAAAGCAGGCGCGTCCTATAAACGTGATGCAGTAGATCAACGTGTCGTAAAAGAAGTCAAGGACGGAACGGCGACATATAATGGTTCAAAAACCGGTTATCCGGGTATTATCGATTCACAAACAGATGTCGGTGGTTGGCCGACTTTGGTACAAACGGCACCTTTAGTGGATACCGATGGAGATGGTATGCCCGATGCGTGGGAAACGGCCAATAAACTGGATCCGAATACACCGAATGCCAACGGCAGAGATTTAAGCCAAGTGTACGATAATATCGAAATGTATTTCAATAGTCTGGTAGAAGGGTTGTATTAACATCAATTTCTTGTAAAAAAAATGCAACACGTATTTCCAGAAACTATTATCCTGTTAAAGCGTTCATATCATATAGTCACAAAACAAAAATGTTATGAAAGAGATAAAGCACTTAAAAAATTTAATAGAAATCAATAACGACCGTACGTTAGGATTTAGAAAAGCACTAGAAGATTTAGAGCCTATAAATGCAGATCTTCAGGTTATTTTTACGGCAGCGGCAGCAGAAAGTGAGCGTTTTTCTCAAGAACTTACGGCGCTTGCAGAACAGCACGGGGCAGAAGTAGATGAGGATGACGAAAGCGTAGCAGGAGCTATCCATCGCGCTTGGATCGATGTGAAAGCCCTATTTGGTGGTAAAGATCGGAAGAGTATTCTGGAAGAAGCCGAACGCGGCGAGGATGCTATCAAAGCTGCTTATAAAAAAGTAATGGATAGCGGGGAGGTCAGCGGACATGCGTTAGAAACTATCCTTGATCAGGCTGCGCAGATTCGCGTCTCTCATGATAAGATTAAAGCTTTACGCGATAGCGCTAGCTAGTTCTTATTAATAGTAAACGATGAAAACAGTGCAAACGTTGCCGGCAACGTTTGCACTGTTTTTTTATGCCATTTCCTATGTATTTACTTATCAAATACTTATTGTTGTAAAAGCATTAATAAACCGAATATAAATATAAACCTCGTTTAGATGAAGAAGTTAATCATATTGATATTTTCCGTTTTTTTCACCTTACAAACTTTTGGGCAAAAAAACTATGTTCAAATGGCGGATGCTGATATGAAACGTAATCCAGAAGCGTGGATGCTTGATTTTTCAAAAACGTTGAAATGGAACTATTGCCACGGCTTGGTGATGCAATCTATATTACAAGTTTATGATAAGACGGGCAATGCAAAATATTACGATTATGTGTATGATTACGCAGATACGATGGTGAATGCTGACGGTACGATCAAGACCTATAAACCGTTGGAATATAACATAGACCGCGTCAATACCGGCAAAATTCTCTTCCCTATTTTGACAAAAACGAAAGAGGAGCGATTCAAGATCGCACTGGATCATCAACGGGAGCAGATGCGCACGCATCCTCGCACAAAAGACGGGAGCTTTTGGCATAAAAAAGTCTATCCGCATCAAGTATGGCTGGATGGGTTGTACATGGCAGGACCTTTTTTAGCACAATATGCAAAGGAAAATAATGAAGCAGCGCTATTTGATGATGTCGCTTTGCAGATTGTGGATGTCCGGAAATACTTGTATGACCCGCAAACCGGCCTGTATTTCCATGGGTGGGATGAAAGCAGACAACAGCGTTGGGCAGATCCCAAAACAGGACTTTCCCCACACTTTTGGTCGCGCAGTATAGGTTGGTATATGATGGCAATCGTTGATGTCTTGGATTTTTTACCGGAAGACCATAAAGATCGGCCAGCAGTCATCCATATTCTACAAGAACTGTCAGCTTCGATTGAAAAATTTAGAGACCCGGCAACAGGCATGTGGTACCAAGTTACCGATTTAGGAGATAGAGAAGGGAATTATCTGGAATCGACAGGATCTATTATGTTTATCTATACCTGGATCAAAGGCGCCCAAAAAGGCTATTTGGATAAGCGTTATTTGAAGAAAGGGAGACAAGCTTATGATGAATATTTAAAACGATTCGTGAAGACAGAAGCGGATGGCTCTTTATCTATTACCGATTGTTGTTCCGTAGCAGGATTGGGGGGCGAAAAGAATTATAGAGACGGAAGTTTTGAATACTATATTTCCGAACCGATCCGAGATAATGATCCTAAAGCTATAGGACCTTTCATCATGACAAGTGTTTTATTGGATAGGTAGGTGTGTGAAATCAGTCTTCGGGCAGGTTATCTGGACGATTGGACTAAACGATAGGCTTGGTTAGAATAATACGATGTGGCAAGAAAAAAATGACGTTTTGAACGATTTTCGGGCTGGAAACCTAGAAGCTTTTAACCGTATTTATTTCTTATACGCGCCGAAAATCTATGGCCGCATCCTGCGTTTAGTGAAAAAGCCGGATATAGCCGACGAGATTCTTCAAGAGGTGTTTTTAAAAGTGTGGGCAAAGCGTGCTGAAATTGATCCAGACAAAGGCTTTGTGTCTTTTCTTAATCGGATTTCCGATAATATTTCCATTGATTTTTTTCGGAAAAGCCGACGGGATGCGGCGGTTCAAATGGAACTATGGGCGGCATCTGTACATTATTATTTTCACACCGAGGAGAAAATCTACTCCAAAGAAGCGGGTCATATTCTTCAGGAAGCAATTGATACCCTTAGCCCTAGAAAAAGAGAGATACTCAAGCTCTGCAAACTAGAGGAAAGAAGTTATAAGGAAGTGGCCGATATGTTAGGAATATCGGTATCAAGTGTAAGTAATCAACTAGTGGCATCCATAAAAGATATTAAAAGATACATTACGAAATATTATGGTAATGAGTTTGTTATGTCTTTTTTAATCGGGTCAATATTCTTTTTCTAAAAAAAATCATTTTTTTCTAGTGTGTTTTTCTTTGGGGAGCGTATAGAGGGAAAGTAACAGAAGTTATAAACCCAAATGTAAACCAAAGTGGAAAATCAACAACGGCTGAAGTACCTGTTGGGCGAATATATCGGAAATCGTTTGGAATTTGGCGATTTTTCGGAACTTTTCGATTTACTCGGACAGGCTGATCGAGACCATGTGCAGGTGCTGCTGGACGAGCTGCTCAACACAGAAGAATCCTTATCACATCCAAACATGCAGCAACGTATCCATGCTGTCCACCATAACCTAATCGCGGAGATTGAGCAAACGCAGCTATCAGAAAGATACGAACGACGACAAAATGGTAACCGGAGGTTGTGGAAGTGGAGCATGATAGGTGCCGCTGCTGCTGTATTGCTGGCTTTTTTAGGGCTAAGGTATTTAGTTCCACAGCAGGCTTCGGATGAACGGAATACACCACGTACGGCAGCTATTGCTGACGTCATGCCGGGATCCAATAAGGCGATTCTTGAAATCGGAGGTGAGGAACATGCATTGGATGGTCGTAAAGCTGGAATTATATTGGGCGCTTCGGAGGTGCAATACCAAGATGGAGCTGATGCGAAAATCGCTATCCATGATCCTTCTGCAACAGTACGTTTACGAACACCTAGGGGTGGACAATATGCGGTGGTGATGCCCGATGGCACAAGAATTTGGTTGAATGCAGCGACGCAGCTCAGCTATACAGCGCGTTATGGCAAGAGAGACAGGACAGTGGAATTGAACGGCGAAGCGTATTTTGAAGTGGAGAAGAATGCCGCACTTCCTTTTATCGTTAAATCAAAAGGACAAGAGATTAAAGTTCTTGGTACCTCTTTCAATGTGAATGCTTACCAGGATGAGACATCGCTTAGGACGACCCTCGTAGAGGGGGCACTTCTACTGTCTACAGCAAAAGGAAGTTTGTCGATCTTACCTGATGAGCAGGCCTCCTGGAATATGGAAGATCAGCTAATGTACAAAGCGAAGGTAGATGTAAGCAGAGCTGTAGCCTGGAAAGAAGGCGTAATCGATTTACACGAGATGGGACTGGAAGAATGTATGAAGATAATCGGCAGATGGTATGATCTGGATGTCGTTTACCAAGGTAGAGTGCCTGATGTCGTGTTGGGTGGAAAAATGAGCCGCGGGGTAAAGCTCTCTGTCTTCTTAAAGTTCTTAAAGCAAAGTTTTGACGTGACTACTCAGCTGCAAGACGGGAAACTTGTCATTCAAGGGATTTAAACACGGGAACAAAAATAATGAAGCGTATGAAAACCAAGGTATGTAATCCGCCCTAAGCGATCGCGTCACCGATGAGCAAAAAGGGAAGTGCTCGTAACACCTCCCTCAAATGCTTTGGTATGCTATCCTGATAACGAAATAGAATAAATAACCTAGCACTTACAATATTATGAAAAAAAAGTGGGTATTGAGATTAGTTATGTTGACCAAAACCTGTTTGTTGTTGTTTATAGGGTGCCTGCAGATACAGGCCGCAACATTTTCGCAAACGATCAGTGTAAGATCGAAGTCGATTAGTTTTGAAAATCTTTTCAAACAAGTGGAAAAGGAGTGTGGCTACGTCGTGCTCTATGATTATAAAGAATTTAAACAATTAAAGCCTATTGCCGTAAATGTGCATGCAGTAGCACTGCCAACCTTTCTGTCAACTATTTTAAAAGAATTGCCTTTTCAATACGAAATAGATGACAAAACGGTCTTAATTAGTCCGGTAAAAACCCAAGAAAATCACCGGTCGGCGAGTAGAATTACGGAGGCTAACACCGCTGTCATGCAACAAGTTGTTCGTGGAAAAATCAGCAATGAACGAGGAGAGCCGCTGGCGGGCGTATCCATTACGGAAAAAGGCACCAACAACGGTGGAATTTCAGATGCTGATGGTTTGTTTGTATTGCAGTTACAGTCCGCTGATGCCGTATTATTGTTTTCAATCGTGGGTTATGAACCTACGCAGGTTGCGGCGGCAGGCAATCAAGCGTTAACGGTGGTGCTCAAACAGACAATCGATGGCCTGGATGAGGTTGTCGTGGTGGGTTATGGCACACAACGGCAGAAAGACCTGACAGGAGCCGTGGGTGTAACGACAGCCGAAGATTTTAATAAAGGACCACAATTGAGTCCGCAGCAACTTATACAAGGAAAAATGGCGGGGGTAAATATCGCCCAGAATAGTGGTAAACCCGGCGGTTCGAATACTGTTCGTATCCGCGGAGGAACTTCACTTACCGGGTCCAACGATCCGCTATATGTTATCGATGGGGTGCCCATATCGACAACAGCGGGCGTTGCGCAAGCTAATATACGAGGTAACGGAACGGATATCTTTGACCAGGAGCCTACAAACCCGCTAATGACGCTCAACCCGAGTGATATCGAGTCAATTACCGTATTGAAAGATGCATCGGCCTCCGCGATTTACGGATCAAGGGCGGCAAATGGGGTGATCGTAATCACCACCAAGAAAGGAAGTGCAGGAGCGAGTAATATCGCGATGGATGCATCTACAGGCATCGCTAATGTCGCGAAGAAAATGAATATGCTGTCAGCGGATAGGTATAGGGAAGAGCTTGCCAAACTAGGATTGCAGATTGATGATAAAGGGGCAAATACCGATTGGCAAGATGAAATATTCCGGACGGCAATGGTGCAGGATTACGCTTTGTCTCTATCAGGTGGTCAGCAGGGAACAACCTACCGGGCTTCACTGGGTTACGGGGATCAAGAAGGGATCATGTTGGGGTCTAAGCTTACCCGTGCAAATGCACGGGTAAATATTACACACGCCGCACTTAACGATCGTCTAACGTTTGATTTACGGACGAATTACGGGCGGACATTCTCCCAGTCGGCCCCTGTATCGAATACGGTTGGGAGCGAGGCAGGCACAAGTATAAATTACGAAGCTTACGTTTTCAATCCGACTTATCCGGTATATGACGCCAATGGCGATTTTTACGACGTTCCCCCTTACCGCGTTAATCCAGTATCTTTTCCAGAGGAAGTTAGCGACGAGCTGACAAACACGCGCTTTATCGGAAACTTATCGACGACCTATAAATTTATAGAACAGCTCAGCATCAATGTCAACCTAGGTTATACTAACCAACGGATAGATCGAAACAGTTATATCGCTAAAGCTAATTTGTTAGGGCAGGGACTTGGGGGATATGCCAGCGTGCAGAATCTGATGGATTATAGCCGTCTGTTGGAAAGCATACTACGCTATAATGATCAGTTTGGAAAGCACCGTATTGATGCTATAGCGGGATATTCCTGGCAGTATTTTATGAATGAAGGAGGGCGGAATACAGCGAATGGGTTTCTTTCAGATGAGTTTAAATGGTACAGCCTGCAGGCTGCGCAGACTATAAGCAGTACGACAACTTTTCGTTCGAGTAATAAGTTAATTTCCTTTTATGGACGTGTTAATTACAATTACGACGATCGTTTCCTAGCGACGGCAACGTTGCGCCGGGACGGCTCTAGTCGCTTTGGCCCGTCGAACCAGTGGGGATACTTCCCTTCAGGCTCCGTGGCGTGGCGGATTTCTCAGGAAGATTTTTTTCAGGTAAAACCGGTATCGGAGTTGAAACTTCGGATGAGTTACGGTGTTACGGGTAATCAGGAAATTGGGAATCTCAATTCGGTGACCACTTTGGGAGCTTCGACGACGGGTTATATCATCGGACAAGACCGCGTAACGATCGTTTTGCCACAACAATATGCAAACCCCAATATCAAATGGGAATCTACCTCGCAAGCCAATGTCGGTTTGGATTTTGGTTTGTTGGATAACAGGCTCCGGGGTAGTGTGGATTTCTATAATAAAAAGACAACGGATTTGCTACTACGCGTGCGGGTACCGTCGCCTACGGCGGTTAACACCCAAATTGTGAATGTCGGGAGTGTGCAAAACCGCGGTGTAGAAATTGAACTTGGCGCAGACCTGATAGAACGAGATAAATTAGGTTGGCAGACATCACTTAACTTTAGTCGCAATGTCAACAAAGTACTCAGCTTGTCTAACGACATGTATAAGGGAGACAATATACAGGCTGCCCCGATCATGGGTACCGTATCGGGAAGTTATGCCCAACTGATTATGCCCGGAGCGCCCCTCGGGACATTTTTTGGACGAAAATTTACAGGCATTGTAGATGGACTGGAACAGTATGAAGAAGATAATCAGATTATTGGATCCGCACAACCGAAATTCACCTACGGTTGGAGTAACGACTTTCAATATGGTCGAGCGTGGTTAGCATTCACATTTAGGGGAACAGTCGGTAACGATATCTATAATCTAACCGGTAATAATTTAAGTTACCTCAATAATCTACCGGGCAAGAATGTTTTGGAAACAGCGGTTACCAGCGGTGTCAATAGGGAACAACCTAAGGTATACTCTTCTCGATGGATAGAAGACGGTTCATACCTCCGATTGGATAACTTTACGCTAGGTTATACACTTCGTGGAAAAGCCAAATTTTTTGAAAATGCACGTGTATTTGTGAACGGACAGAATCTGTTTGTCTTGACAGGTTATAGTGGGCTGGATCCTGAAGTAAATTCAGAGGTCTCGGCTACGGGTGTCGCTCCGTTGGGAGTCGATTATTTAAGTTACCCAAGGGCGCGCAGTTTTAGTTTAGGTTTTTCAACTAGTTTTTAAAAGTAATCAAGATGAACACGTTATTAACATATAAATACATGCTGGCTGCGGCTTTCCTTTTTGTTACTGCAGGCTGTACGAAATTAGAGGAGGAACGTTTCGGGAATTTATCGCCTGAAACTTACTATAGTACAGAAGAAGAAGCCTTATCTTCGGTCGCCGGAGTCTATCAAAAATTGTCCTTAGTTATCGATATTGGTGATTTGTTCCGGATAGCAGAATTTGGCACAGATGAGTTCGTTGTACCCGGTAGAGCCAGTGGTGGTTGGTTTGACCAAAATCAGTTGGATATTATTTTACATGAGACCGACCGCAATAATGCAATGCTTGCGCGAGCGTGGAATAATCTTTTTTTAGAAATAGGCACGGCGAATGCTGTTTTGGAGGGCTTGGATGCTTCGCCGAATAAGGATAACTTCAAAGCATTGATAGCGGAAACGCGTTTGCTTCGCGCCTATGGGTACTTCTATGCGATGGATTTTTGGGGAAATGTGCCTGTGGTCACCGTAGCTCGAATAGATCCGGCCAATTTGCCATTGACTACCCCTCGGAAGGATGTTTTCCAGTTTATTGAGACAGAGATTCAGGAAGCTATAAACGATCTGCCGAGTATGACAGAAGTTGACAAATCGAGCTATTATCCGCGTTTTACGAAAGAGTCTGCACAGACGTTATTAGCCACGATGTATCTCAATGCAGAGGTGTATACCGGCACGCCACAGTGGCAAAAGGCGATTGATGCTTGTGATGCGGTGATCAATACAGGTGCATTCTCACTCGAGACTGATGTTGTCAATAATTTCAGCGCAACTCTGCAAAGAAATTCGAAGGAGTTAATATCTGCCTTTACGAACGACCCAAGCCGTAATGCCGGAGGCAACCAGTTTATTCTCTATACCCAAAATGGTTTAGATCAGCAACGTTATAACTTGCCTTTTACCCCGGCAAATGGCTACAGTACTTATCAGGAAGCATTGGATCGCTATGAAGATGGCGATAAACGTAAAAATCTATTGCAATATGGTCCTCAAACCTACTTGGATGGCCGTCCATTGAATTACCCAGACGGTACGCAGCTGGATATTATCGCTGTTAAAGACTTGATAAGCGCGCAGGACAATGAAGGCTATAAGGTGCTCAAATATACGCCGGTCGGCACAACGTGGTCGGGTTATAACGCCGATAACGACTATGTCTTAACGCGGTATGCAGATATCTTGTTAATAAAGGCGGAAGCTTTGTTCCGGTTAGGAAACCAAGGGGATGCACTGGAGTTAATCAATATGATCCGTGATCGTAGTGATGCTAACGCATTGGATGCGCTTTCGCTTGTTGATATCGAAGCAGAACGCGCGCGTGAATTTATCTGGGAAGGGCATCGCCGACGGGATATGATTCGATTTGGAACGTATTTTACGGGAAGATGGGCGTTTAAGACGAAAGATACACCTACGTGGAGGGGTATCTATCCTATTCCACAGGAGCAGATTACAGCGAACCCACAACTCGAACAAAACCCGGAATACTAAATTTGTATATATATGAAATCATTCATCCTTTTTCTTTTACTCGGCGCGGTCGTGGTAGGATACACCCAAACGCCGATTCCGAGAGACACGTCGTTCACGCTACATGGCACATACTTGAAGGAACGGAAATACAGGCCTTATATCCGAATCGCGGAAGTAAAAAGTTCGGTAGCGTCGTATTTAGATCAAGAATATGATCGAGTTGGAGACAGACCATTACTTTTAGATGTGTTTTATCCCAAGAGCGGTACGTCAAAGCGTTATCCTGGTGTGCTGTTGATTCATGGAGGAGGATGGCAATCGGGTGATAAATCTCAAATGCATACTATTGGAAAGGCATTAGCGGCTAAAGGTTATGTTGCCGTTGCGGTAGAGTATCGCTTGTCTTTAGAAGCCAAATATCCGGAAGCTGTCTATGATTTGAAGTCGGCCGTAAGATGGATGCGTGCCCATGCCGATAAAATTCAGTTGGATACGAAACATATAGCCAGCTTGGGAACTTCTGCAGGAGGGCAACTGGCTAGTCTATTAGGTGTTACAAATGGAAATTCTGATTTTGAGGGACAGGGTAGAGGAAATGCCGAGCAGCTATCCGATGTCCAAGCTGTTGTCAATATAGATGGAACGCTTGCGTTCCGGCATCCAGAATCTTCCGAAGGCACCGCAGCATCCAATTGGCTGGATGGAACGTACGAGCAGAATTCGGCAAACTGGGAGTCGGCCGCTCCTTTAAACCATGTCTCCAAAAATTCGGTACCGATTATATTTTTAAATAGTTCTATTCCACGATTTCATGCGGGACGAGATGATATGATCAAAAAACTCGATCGATATGGTATTTATTGGGAAATCCGAGAATTTCCCGATACACCTCACCCGTATTGGTTCTTTAGCCCTTGGTTTCAACCGATGATGGATTATACAGTCGACTTTTTGGATGGGATTTTTGAATGAATTTTTACCAAAAAATATAACTTTCGGTGAATTAAAGAAATTGAATATGATTGATCTTGTAGAACTGAAGTAGTTCTTATTTAAAAAAAACAGTGCAAACGTTGCCGGCAACGTTTGCACTGTTTTTTTAAGCTATTTCCTATGTATTTACTTATCAAATACTTATTGTTGTAAAAGCATATAATAAACCGAAAATAAACCTCGTTTAGATGAAGAAGTTAATCATATTGATATTTTCCGTTTTTTTTGCCGTCCAAGCTTTTGGGCAAAAAAACTATGTTCAGCTGGCAAAATCACCTGTTCCTATAAAACCCCGTATACTCATAAGTACAGATATTGGAGGCACAGATCCGGATGATAATCAATCGATGGCTCATTTTTTAATGTACAGCGACCTTTTTGAAACTGAAGGCCTTGTTTCTTCACCATCATACGGAAGCGGTAGTGTGTCAGAGATATTGCGAATGATTGATCTTTATGAAAAAGACCTACCTAAATTGAAAAAACACTCCGATAGCTTTCCGTCTCCCGAATATTTACGGTCCATCAGCAAACAGGGAAGACTTGGAGCTGCTCCTTATCGTGGATATACGACTGCTACCGAGGGATCAGACTGGATTATCAAATGTGCTCGGAAAGAAAGTGAGCAGCCGCTATGGGTACTTGTGTGGGGAGGCTTAGATGATGTGGCCCAAGCGCTGCATGACGCCCCGGATATTCAGGACAAAATAAGAATATACTGGATTGGTGGTCCGAATAAAAAGTGGAGCACCAACAGCTAT
Source organism: Sphingobacterium corticibacterium (assembly GCF_004208525.1). Taxonomy (GTDB): domain Bacteria; phylum Bacteroidota; class Bacteroidia; order Sphingobacteriales; family Sphingobacteriaceae; genus Sphingobacterium; species Sphingobacterium corticibacterium. Next base: position 1,599,497 of record NZ_SGIT01000002.1, read on the forward strand.
GCCTACATTGTGGAGAATTTTCCAAACCTCTGGTTCATCGAAAATAATGCTTCCTACCGTGGGTTCATTGCTAACTACAAGCAAATGGATGAATTTAACGGGAGGTATTACGATACATTCATCAGTGGCCGTGGAAATTTGGGCAAAGACTTTAAAAATTACTTGGACGGAAATACCAAGTTGGGAGATACGCCATCTTTGCTTTATATGATGGATGGGGATCCAAATGATCCCACAAAAGAATCGTGGGGTGGTGCCTTTGTGAAATTCACACATAGTCCACAGGTTATATTCGACAGGCCAACAATAGCCCAAGACACTGTTCAGATCTACTCCATCATGGAATTTCGTGTGAAAGGTCCCGAAATAGACATTCCATCCGATTCGATTTGCATGCATATGACGATTAATAAACAAACCTGGGGAGGATTTTATTTAGGAGATGGGATTTATGCCGTAAGACATGCGACCTACGCGCTTGGAACAATGCCCTATACTATCGTTTCCGATATTCCAGGTTTCCCGGAGCAGAACGGTGAGATCACCATCGAGAATGTCTGGCCAGGCAAGACCCGTGAAACAGATTACAAGTTGGGGAACAACTGGTTTACAGATAAAAGTGATGAAGATTTATTCGATAAGAACTTGCACGGCTTCAAAACGGTATCTAAATGGCGTATTGATGTCATGATAGATTGGGCTAAACGCTGGGATTGGATTCGATGATAGGAATAAATAAAAATCATAACAACATGAAAAGTCTTCTTATTTTCTTACTATCTGTCTTTTCTGCTCTATCCGGATCTGCACAGTATGACATTCCAGCCTTCCCGGGAGCCGAGGGTTTTGGACGCTATGCTACCGGTGGACGCGGAGGAAAAGTATATCATGTAACCACGCTGGAAGACGGTAACGAACCAGGGACATTCCGCTATGCTGTCTCTCAGAAGGGCATACGCACGGTAGTATTTGATGTGGCGGGAACTATTTTTCTCAATAGCCGCCTGAATATCGTCGACGGCAATCTGACCATTGCCGGACAAACAGCACCCGGGCAGGGGATTTGTATTGCACGCCATCCGGTATCCGTTAATGCAGATAATGTGATTATTCGTTACATGCGTTTTCGCGTTGGTAATGAGGGGAGTGGAGAGCCGGACGGATTAGGGGGGTCAAAAAACCGTAATGTCATTATCGATCATTGTTCCATCAGCTGGTCGGTTGATGAAACCTGTACTTTCTATGGCGGTGAAAACGTAACGGTACAATGGTGCCTGATTTCGGAAAGCCTTCGCACAGCCGGACATGCTAAGGGAAAGCATGGTTACGGAGCCATTGTCGGTGGACACCGGTCTTCCTTTCATCATAATCTGATGGCCCATCACGAAAGTCGCATGCCTCGTTTGGGCCCTCATGTTTCGACGCAGGAACGCGAATATGTGGATATGCGTAACAATGTGCTTTATAATTGGGCGGGAGCAGGATGTTACGGTGGTGAAGGAATGCAGGTGAATATTGTAAACAATTATTACAAGCCCGGTCCGGCAACGCCGAAAAACAGCCGTGTCCGCTACCGTATTGCTGCTATCGGCGTGCGTACTTCCGAATATGTGACCGGAAAGAACGGTCAACCCAACGCATGGAAACCGATGGAACATGTTTGGGGACGTTTTTATGTAGACGGAAATGTGGTGGAAGGCGATCAGGAAACAACAAAAAATAACTGGACAAAGGGAATCTACGCGCAAATTGCCAATAATAATGATCACACTTTTACAAAGCAGGTGAAGAAAGAGATGCGTCTTTCCTCCCCGTTGGAAAGCGACGTGATTACCACCCATACCGCTCAGGAAGCTTACCGTTTAGTTTTGCAACATGCGGGATGTTCAAAACAGCGCGACATCATCGATTTACGCATCGTTGAAGAAACGAAAAACGGAACAGCGACTTACTTCGGCAGCATTTCTTCAGACGCGAAAAATTATCCCGGACTCATCGACGTTCCCGATGACGTAAAGCCTTCAAGTGCAGCAAGTGCCTGGCCCGATTTGAGCGACAGTGGTGTTAACCCCGAGTCTCTGCAAGATTCCGACGGCGACGGTATGCCCGATTGGTGGGAAAATTCAAACAAGTTGAATCCGAACGATGCCACTGACGGCAATACCGTAACATTGAACAAAGCGGGTTATACCAACCTAGAGGTGTACCTGAACAGTTTAGTAGAAGATATTACACAGCAACAAAACAGGGAGAGTCCCCAAAAATAAGCCGCGATAAAAAATACGTTAGAAAATAGGTAGTGATGCGAAAAACTTCTTTTAACAAACTAAACCTTCTATTTTGGTTGATGATATTGTGTACTTTAACCGCTGTAAGTGCACAGCAAAAGAATCGTTTGGTCGTACTTACGGACATAGGTGGGGATCCCGATGATCAAATGTCTATGGTACGGTTAATGACCTACGCCAATCATTTCGATATCGAAGGGTTGATAGCAACACCCCACGGCCCGGATTATCGTATAGAACCGGAGTATATAGACCGTATCGTGACGGCCTATGGTAAAGTTAGGGATAATCTCGAATTGCATGAATCCGGCTATCCCACTGCGGCTTATCTGAAGCAACAAATATCACGGGGTATCGAACAGGACGGAATGGATGCTGTGGGCGAAGGAAAGGACTCGCCAGGTTCTGAATTATTAATACAATCCGTTGACAAGGAAGACCAAAGGCCCTTGTGGGTTACCGTATGGGGTGGACCCAACGTGCTGGCACAAGCACTGTGGAAAGTCCGAAAGACAAGATCGCCGGAAGAGCTGGCGGAGTTTGTGGCGAAACTTCGTGTGTATGCTATTTCTGATCAGGACAATAGCGGTCCCTGGATCCGTAAAGAATTTCCCAACCTGTTTTACATAGTCACTCCCGGTGTGAATGCTGGTGGCGGATTTCATCATGCTACGTGGATTGCTATTGGAGGGGACAAATTTCATGGCAGATTTGGCGGCGCCGATTTTTCGCTGGTCAGCAATGAATGGCTAGATAAGAACATAAGGGAGAAAGGGGCATTGGGAAAGCTATATCCCCGTTGGGAATTTATGATGGAAGGTGATACCCCATCGTTTTTTCATCTGATCAACAATGGCCTTAGTCATCCGGATCGGCCCGATTGGGGCGGTTGGGGCGGCAGGTATGAATTATACACTCCCAAAACTGAGAAATGGTTTTTGGAACCCGAAACCCGACCTATATGGACCAATGTACAGGATGAGGTTTTAGGGATAGATGGAGAATGGCATACGACCAACCACGCGACCATCTGGCGTTGGCGTTCTGCATATCAAAATGATTTTGCGGCTCGAATGGATTGGACAATTAAACCTTATGATAAAGCAAATCATCCACCTATTGTGAAGCTTGATCATCCGGAATATATCAAAGCCAAACCTGGGGAACGTGTGGAGCTTAGCGCCACAAGCACGATCGATCCAGACGGCGATGCGCTTTCTTTTGAGTGGTTTTGTTATGAAGAGCCAGGTACAAGGCGAATGTCCAACTCCGCCACAGGTGTTAAGCATGATATTTATGCTTTTGATCAGCCACAGGCGTGGTTGGATGTAAAAACCAGTAGGGTGATGCCTCCCGGAACAGGTACTATGCATATCATTCTGGCAGTTACGGATCATGGAACACCTCGGCTTACCCGATATAAAAGAGTAATAATTGACGTGCAGGAATAAAATGGGCCAAACGCTGATTTTTCTAATCTACTCCCCATTTTTTATGCCATTCGGACTGCGCATCGAGCACGTGTTGCGGCGCATTCGTATACCAGCTGTAGCCATTGCGGCGCTCCGCTCCGATTTCGTCTAGCGCATGCTTCTTTATACCGTCACGATCACAAAAGTAGGGCTTGGCGGTCTCCAAATCGTAGAATCGGGCCCATATCGGTGGTGCCTTCTTGTCGGTGACGACGACGGTGTTGCGGTTGCCCTGCTGATCTCGTTGCCGTTCCACACGTATTCCTTCAATCTTATTCTGCTCGAACCAAGTACACGCACCGTCGACTGCGGCGATAACGGCTGCAGAAGGATGATCTATATCCATAAGCAACGCGACAATACCTACGGACTCTGATCCGCTAAAAGACGCAAGTTCGTAAGATCGTGCTTTCACCGGAGCAAGTGTTTTGTAATGATGCTGTGCACACCACACCGTTGGTTTAGCATTAACGCTGATCTGTGTTTTGAGAATGCAATCGATACCCCTATCGAACGCTTTACGTGCCTTGTCTTTTGTATCTGGGGCAATTTTTAGGGGTGCAAATTCGGGAACATCAGCATAGATATCCTTGAGAAAGTTCATGATGTTCACCATAGCGTTATCGTTATAGGTGATATGCATGGAATAAGGTACGGTTCTGTCCGTACGTGTCTCCTCTCCAGCATCTCTGACGGGATAGAACTGAGGCCAACCGCCATTATCGTATTGAGCCAAAAAAATGTAATCCAACCCTTTATTAAAGGCTTCTTTGTACCTTTCGTCTTTAAAATGCGTATATACCTTGGCTAAAAATCTTAACTCACTGATGGTAGAACCGTTATCAAACGTACCTCCGACATCGTTTTTAGTCCGTTTATAATAAGTTCTAAGGGAGTCGGAAAAGACATGATGATAAGGTTGGTTTTTTACCCAGCCACCGATATCCTTTTGACTGACCAATACGTTTTCTGCGATCCGCTTAGCCTCATCGGTGCCATACCAGTCTGTCGGCATTCCGGTCGCAACCGTTGTCCATCTCATTCTGAGGTAATTTTGAGTGGTAGAATTAGGTCTGTCTTGGCCTATGACAATCGCTGAAGCAAGCAGCATAACCAGTATACAAAAGTAGTTTCTAATCATAAGTATATAGCTAGGTTTATAGACATTAAAGTTACGAATTTGATCAATTTATTTGTGCCTTACGGCGGCAAATAATTGACGAAATAGTCTCATTTTCAGTAATATTAACGTGACAATATATAGATGTTTTTATGTTGTAGCGTCTACGAAAAAGCGCAAAGTCCCCATTTTGCACATGTACATGGTTCCGTTGCGCATGTACTTAGCGGCTATGTACCGTGTTTGCATCAACAGATCACTGTAGCTGACGGTTTTGTACCGTGTCAAAACGTATTTGTTGCTTGACATAACGACAATGTCCTTTTGATGGTCGATGACCGCACGTGACATGTTTGATATGTCACGTGCGTGAACGACTATGTGTTTGTAGTTGACCACAAAGTCACGGAACATAATCTATAACTCACGTGACATGTCAGCTTTGTTCTCGTACAAAACAGGAATGTGCTGTGCAGGCATTCACATGTACATGTACAAAGCCTCAAAGAAATACGCAGTCGCTGTTTTCCCGTACACCGACGCGATCTCGTCGTACGTCTTGAATCGTTCGTCAGACAACGACACGATGTCGTGGTATTGGAGATACAGTCAACCCGTCTAGGGAAGTGATGGGGATGATCATCTGTTTCATCTCTTTGTGCGGGAAGATCATTCTTTCGTATGACGTAACAGTACTTCCGCCCTTCGGGATGAGTTTTCCGTTCGCCGGCATCGTCTCCCGGTATGCCGATACGTTGTCGGCATACCGGGAAAATGTTTCTTTGGACAGCGGCAACGTTTCCCCAGAGGCCGAGACGACTATCCCATATGCCGACGTGAAAAAGATGGACGGGAGTTGCGTAAAGTAGGGCAACGAAGTGATGTCGGCGTCCGTCGACATAACACTTCCGTCCGCCGACGTTACATTTCTGTTAGGGGCATAAGCTTTGAGACTTCACATTTCCGCTCTACTGATTAACAAACGTATACGTATCACCGGCCTTCGTATCAAACTCAATTAGCTTTGTCTCTGGAAGTTTAAAACCTTTCAAATTTGCTTTAGCGGATATCAGAGGATCTTTGATCGGATGTACCCGATAGAATGGATTCTGGTTTTCTCCCTCTGCGATGTCCATCATGAGATCACTTTTCAAATTTGTTTCCTGCGCTAGGCGAAGGCGACAGTTTCCGCCTAATGTTGATTTAATAGTCAATGTCTTTAGTTTGCTATCTGCCCAAGTCATGTCAATTTCAAATCCTCCGCGCACTTTCAGACCACTGACGCTACCATGAGGTAAGGCATCGGGTAAGGCCGGTAGAATGAAAATATTCCCGTCATAAGACTGCACTAGCATTTCTGCGATACCAGACGTACAGCCGAAATTCCCGTCAATTTGGAAAGGAGGGTGCGCATCCAATAAATTCGGATAGGTACCCCCGCCCTGTCCTTTATCGCCCACAGGTGGGCTCAACTGCTCCTGAATGAGTTTATACGTTTGATTACCATCCAATAGACGAGCCCACCAATTCACTTTCCAGCCCATGGACCATCCGGTCGACTTATCGCCACGGTAGATCAATGAATTGACTGCCGCTTCTGTCAAGTCTGGATTACGGAAAGGCGATATCTGCCCGGCCGGGTATAACCCATATAAGTGGGAGATGTGCCGGTGCTGGTCAGTCGTTTTATCCAGGTCCTCTAACCATTCTTGTAACTGCGTATGCTGTCCAATCTGCATAGGAGGTAAACGATCCAATGTAGCTTTAACGGAGTCCGCCAGCGGTGCATCTAAACCTAATATTTTTGCGGCATCGATAAAGTTATGGAACACATCAAAGATCAATTGATTATCCATGGTGGTACCGGCTGAAACACCGACACTACCGGGCAGATACGAGTTTTCTGGTGACATCGAAGGGCTGACGACCAGCCATTGTCCTGAAGGGTCTTCGTGCAGAATATCTAGGTAAAACAGTGCTTTCCCTTTCAGTATATCATAATATTTCTGCAAAAAAGATGTTTGTCCATTGTAGAGGTAATGCTGCCAAATATGTTGGCTTAACCAAGCTCCTCCCATCGGCCACATACCGTAATAACCGCCATCCACAACGCCAGTAATACGCCATAGATCCGTATTATGGTGCATATTCCATCCACGGGCGTGATACATTTCCCGTGCGCTTTCCTGCCCGGTGAGCGAAAGATCTTCCAGCATAGAAAATAATGGTTCGTGCATTTCGGAGAGGTTTGTCACTTCGGCAGGCCAGTAATTCATCTCGGTGTTAATGTTAACGGTATACTTACTGTCCCATGGCGGAGATAGCTTTTCATTCCATATACCCTGTAGGTTCGCTGGCTGACCACCCGGCTGCGAGGAGCTGATTAGCAGGTATCGTCCAAATTGAAAATACAAAGATACTAAAGCCGGGTCATGTGCGGTTGCAAACTCTTGTACACGTACATCGGTTGTCTTATTAGCCTGTGCCGAGGTACCCAGATCTAGATGAACTCGGTTAAAAAAACGTTGGTATTTTTGACTATGGTTAGCCAGTGCCTTATCATATTTTACGCGTAATGCCTTGTCCAATATGGTTTGTGCCCGTTTGGACGGGTCTCCACTTAAATCGTTATATCGGTTGAAATTGGTGCCGATAGAAATATACAAGATCACCTCGTCCGCATCTTTGATGTCAAAGCTATTCCCGTTTACGGTCAGCTGTCCTCCTTTTAGGGCCGGACGCACCATACCCTCAAAGTTTACTTTCCCTGTTTTGCTATCCACTGATCCACTGGTACCCGAAAGGCTCAACTGTTTTTTTGTTGCGGTTAGCGCGTGCATTTTATGAGGAGTGCTGAGCCCGATAGAAAACGAAAGGGCATTTTTCTTGGAGGACGTTAAGCGAACGATGACAACATCGTCCGTAAAAGAAGCAAACACTTCCCGATTATATTGAACACCGTCCACCTTATACGATGTGCGTGCTACCGCATCTTGAATATCGAGCTCGCGATAGAAATCATGGAATGTCTCGTGTCCTGGAAAATTTAGCCAAAGACTTCCAAAGGTCTGATAGGGCATCCCATAATCTAAACCATCGGGTGCTTGTCGCGGGAAGGTCGCATTCGACAAATCTTGTGCTTCCTTGGCTTTTCCTTCGGCCAGTAGCTTTCGGATTGCGACAATCTTGTCGTATGTATTTTTGGGAACGTTATTACCCGGTTCACCCGCCCATATCGTTTCTTCGTTAAGTTGTATTTGTTCCTTCGCCGGATTTCCAAAAACCATGGCACCTAGCCGACTGTTTCCAATAGGCAGCGCTTCGTTCCAATCGGCAGCAGGTTTATCATATATCAGTTTTAGCTCCTGCTGCGCGTGCAAAAGTGTCCACGGAGCGAATAGTACCGTGGCCGCCAATAAAATTGTCTTTAGCATATTTTTATTCCTCATTGTTTCTGTTTTTAATTAAATTGTACCGCTTCTTTACTTGCCCCATGATGGAAACTCATACTGCCCCTATCAATCGGCGTGTTTTTAATCACAATATTAGACGAATTAGAACCATGTACTTCAACGGTCTGTGGTTGCTTCTTATCGAATTGCAACCCTTTAAATGCAAGATCTTTTGCACTTTCGATATACAATAAAGGTGCTTCCGTCTGGGTATTTAGCATCGCATTTTCTATCGTAATATGCTGTGCATCTTTTATTTCAATTCCTTTATTCACGGTCAGGTTTAAATTCTTCATGTGGATATGCTGTACAGCCATTTCTGGCAGCCCACGTACGAAAATACCTACTTTTCCGCCATTACAATTGATGTTTTCGATGAATATATTTCTGATTTGCGGGGTTTCCACTGTTACGGGTGGAATTTCTTGTATTTCGTTTGCTTCTGGTGGTTTGGTCCAGTAGTACATATCAAAGAAAATGGCTTCGTCAACAATATCCGACATGTTTATATGACGGATATGAATGTTTTCTACTATCCCTCCGCGCCCACGTGTCGTTTTAAAACGTATTCCTTTGTCGGTCCCCATGAACGTACAATCTTCGACAAAAATATCGCGTGCTCCTCCAGACATCTCGCTACCCACGACAAATCCACCGTGTCCTAAATATACCTTATTTCGGCGGATAATGACCTTTTCTGTAGGAATCCCGCGCTTACGCCCTTCTTCATCTTTTCCGGATTTGATACAGATCGCATCATCACCTACATCCAAAATACAATCTTCAATGAGTACATTGGAGCAGGATTCAATATCAATGCCGTCTCCATTTTGGGCATAGTCGGGATTTTTGATTTTGACATCCCTCATCGTTATATGCTGGCTCATGAGTGGATGTAGGTTCCACGCAGGTGAGTTTTGGAATGTAACACCCTCCAATAAGACCTTTTCACAATTCGTTAAAACGAGTAAGTTGGGACGTAAATAATCTTTAATATCTTCAAAATCCGCTAACGTTTTACCTTCCGTTAACAAAACAGATCGTTTTTCTTCGTGTGCTCGCTTTGTTTTTTCCGAAGGAAACCAAGTTTTACCATCATCACTGATCAGTCCACCAGCGGCAACCTTATCACGCCACTCTCTTTCTGTTAGCGCTCCTTTTCCAACCATACGCCAGGCATCGCCGTTGCCGTCTATGGTACCTTTTCCTGTAATAGCGATATTTTTTAAGTTTCTTCCGCTGATGGGGGACTGGTTTCGGGCAGATGGTTTGCCTTCATAGTTCCCTTCTACAATCTGGTATTGATCAAAGTCTGTCGTGAACTGTAGGAAAGCGTTGTCGTCTAAATGCAGGTTCACATTACTTTTTAATTCAATAGGACCCGACAGCCAGTAACCGGCGGGGATAAGTACAACCCCTCCATCATTTTGGTTGCTGGCAGCTATCGCATCGTTGATGCTTTTGGTATTGAGGGTCATGCCATCTCCTTTCGCCCCGAAATCTCGAATATCGAGGGTGTCCTTCCGAAACATGGGTTGCTGAATTTCGGGTAAATTATCCCAGTTGTAAGGGCTGTTTGTTGGTTGAGTCTGGCCGTCCACACGCGTGCTCAACATCGATAAAACGTATATACTCGTGGCGATCCAAACTTTTCTTTTCTGTTTCAAAAACATGTTTCTTTTTTATAGTTTCTCATTTTCAATTAACCATTCCTCGCAAAGCGTAACCCATTGGGATGTCGATCCCGGGTTGTTTCGCAGGGCGATGGCGTGCTTCCCCTGTGGGAAGATATGCAGGGATGTCGATATACCCTTGGTAAATAGACTGTCAACATACAATATGCTATTTTTTACGGGTACAGCGGGATCATCGAACGCATGCACGATAAACGCCGGCGGCGTTTCTGTATCTACCTGATGTTGCAGACTAAATTGCTTTAATAGCTCGTTTGTTGGTTGTTTACCCAGTAAATTCTCCCGACTTCCTTTATGGGCAAATTCGCCCATATCAATAACGGGAGAGATCAGTATCTGAAAAGCGGGTTTAAAATCATAGTTGTCCAACGTATCGCCTACAATGGATACGTCTTGGTTCCACGTGCTTAATGTCGCCGCAAGATGTGCTCCCGCTGATGAGCCCATAACACCGATTTTATCGATATCTATATCCCATGATACGGCGTTTTGCTTGATGATGCGTATTGCCCGTTGCGCATCTTGTAATGGTGCCAGATGCGGTGTTATAACGTCCGGAGATTGTGGCATACGATGTTCTAATACAAACGCATGCATGCCCATCGTATTGAACCATTTTGCTAATTGATAACCACTGATTTCGTAGGCTAAACGAGCATATCCCCCTCCTGGTATAATCAGTACCGCAGCACGTTTATTTTCTTGTGAAGATGTGAAAAATGCCTGTATCCGAGGTTCTGCGACCTGATAAATGCGTTCATTTGCAATGCTGTCGTGCAAGGCGATACCTTTAGCATTCGGTATATTATTTCTTTCCCAAAGGTTTATTCGCTCTTGCCCCATGGTGTATTGTGCAAATAAGAGAAGGCAAAATGTGATTAAGGATTTCTGCATACGATTATATATAGGGAAAATTAATTGATCTGGATTTTTTCCATCACAAATTTAGGGTGCTGATCGCCGATAACGTTCTCATACGTAAAGCGCTTGGCTTCTTCCATCGTCAGTTGATGAGACCATGAAACTCGGTTATCTATGCTCGCACCGGCACCGGTAGATTTGTACTCGGCATAAAATGCGGTTTTTTCATTGTCAGGTTTCCCCCAATTATGCCAACCAGCCTGCTGTATGTGCTTGTCCATAGCGCATTCGATGAATATAACCTTTGCATTCGGGCGCCAGGGTCTACCGAGGTAGACGGAACTGCTAGTTATCTCCGGGCGAGCAGTAAGGGTACAATGATGAAATACATAACCGTAGGTCTGATCTTCTGGAGTAGATGCAGCCGTAATGTAACCATTTCGGGTACTCTCCAACTGGCAATGATCAAAAAACGCTGTAGACCCACCAAAAATAAAGTCGACAGAACCTTCGATAAAACTATCCTTGACATATTGATAGGTTCCATTACCTGCATACCACGTATCCTGATGGCCTAAAAACCTACAATTGCGGAAAGAGGAACGAGCACCGCTAATATTGATCGCTAGCGCCTGTCCAGCATCGATGCCGGCCGTATTTTCGAAAGTTATCTTTTCGGCGACGAAATGATTGCCCTGTACAAAAAACGAGGCTGAACCGCTCGTACCATATTCAGAACCATCCGGTTTACGACGGCTGGCATAATTATCATACGTTAAAACGGTCATTGCGGTCTCTTCTCCTATTAAATAGATATAATCTTTGGTTTGCGGAATCGTAATGACCTCTTTATAGGTGCCTTTTTTAATATAGATGTAGTAATATTCTGTCCTATTATTTGGTGCGGCATTTATCGCATCTTGTAAGGATGTGAAATCCCCCGTACCATCTGCGGCTACAACTGCATCTGCTTTGATCGTTTTGCCTTCTTCTTCTATTGGCGTAGTTTCATCCGATGTTTCCGCACTTTTAGAACAGGCTATCAGCGTAGGATAAATGGCTATGAGGAGGATGGAGCATAGCATCGAGATACCCGGCATATAATTTTTTATTTTTAATGTTGAAATCATACGATATTTATATAGACTATAAGAGGTGATATTTTCTATTTGTTTTTTGTGTTATTTTTTCCGAGAAGATATGCCCGCAGACTTTATCGGAACAATCTGGGGCATATCTTTTTTTTACTCAATCCAACGTGGATCGCCAGCTGTTCCGCGACCGCCAAACCCGTTGCCGGGTTTAATCCTAAAATCGCCGGCATCTGGATCCACAAAAAGATCGGCAGCACTACCGCTGAAGAGTGTAATATCTGCAAATCCACGAGAATCCCTTTCTATTTCAAACTCATTCGTCCGATAGCTACCTGCAAAGGAGACCGGAAGACCGAAGTTTGCATGGTCGTAGCTGGTTGCATTCAGTTTCGCGCCACTGTTTGTGCCTGAAATAATATTGTTCCCAGCCTGCAGCTCTAACGGGAGCCTATTCGTGTCAAAACGTAACAACTGGCTCATAGCAGCGTTCTGATTGTAGAATGTACAGTTCTGTACAACAATCTTTTTGACCGCAACCCGTACATCCATAAGCTGTGTGGAAAGATCGGTCAGCGTACTGTTGGTAAACTTGATGGAATCGACAACAGCCTCACTTCCACCCACATTTACAACACCCCAGCCTCCATTTTTATGAACTCTACAGTTAGCAAACTCAATCCGATTCACGTTGACGGCATTATTCAAGCGTACGACACCGTTACCAAATCCTTCGATATAACAGTTGATGAACCAGTAGCCCATAGTCTGCATACCTGCTTGCTCGGAGGTGATGAGGAAAGAGCTTCCGTTAATAGCGTGAATATCCACATTCTCAAAAATAACCCTACCGTACTGTGCATCCGAAAGCTTGAAAGAACTGATCTGCAATACTGGATTTTTCCCGTCGGCATTCGCCGTTCCGGTTAAGCTGACGCTGTTAATACCAGAAGGTAATGTCACGGAACCAAGGGCATAGGGTTGATCTCCCGAAAAATTTAAAATGATATTTTGTTTCCCTGCTGCCAGTGCCGCCGCGACCATGGCGGGGATATCATCTCCCGGAGAGACCGGAATGATATCACCTCCGGATATGCCCGAGGTTACAAGAACCCGGGTACCGCGTAAAACATCGTCGTTATAGATGGAAATCGCATACATTTTACCGGGCTGAAGATCGGTAATCGTTACAGCCCCCTCTGTTTTATCGGAAGCTGTCAAATCTACCCGTTTTACCTCGCTATCATCGTTTATTGGATCGGTAACCACAATATGGGTCACATTGTCGGTTGCCGGCCAGTGCATCGTAATCCGATCTAAGGATATATCGGCACCGGAAAACAATTGCTCCGCCATGGTTCTAAAAAATAGCTCCACATAGCCCGACTCTTGACCGGTCTCCGTATTGATGCCTTTCATGCGTACGGAGTAAGGAGATGTTCCGTCTAAGTCCTCGAATATCGTGCGGTAGACCACACGTGTTGGTGTGGTGGATGGAGCAAAGGGCGTGAGTGTATCCGCTAGAATTTCTACCGTTTTGACAATCTCGTTAAATTCTAAACTGTCTTTGCTGAACTCAAAAACATATTTGTTAGCCGATACGGTTTGGGTATAGCCGATTTCTACATCGGTAGCTCCAATGTTGGTTGTTTCGAAACTTAGTGATCGGAAGAGCCCAGCATGGGAAGGGTCGACATCCCAATCGTTGACTTTCTTTTCGCAGCTTGACATAGCTAGTGCCATTGCAACTAGCATGGTCATATTTATTAACATCTTTCTCATGACTGTTTTCCTCTAGGCATTAATATCCATATGAATTTTCCAAATAACCTCTTGACTCACGGATATCGTCCACATAGATTGCGAACGGATAACGATAATTACATACACCGTTCCCCATCTTATATTGTTGCAGTAAATTCTGGATTTCGGTTCCATAGGTCAGTGTAGATAGAAATTCCGAATAGTCGTATGAAACCATCAAGCCTGTTCCTGCCAATAATGTTCTCACGGGCCACATCGTGTAGTTGTAGGTACGGCCCTGCTCGACAGTAGCAGGCTTCTCCGCTGCTTTTGGAAACCAAGAGACAGACAACCAATCCCCTCCGGGATTAGCGGGGAGATCGCCATAATAGTTTAATGAGCTTTGATCTATATACTCTGCGTTCCGGAACCGGTAGTAGACGGTTTTGGGGAAATCCGAGGGTTGATAGGTTTTGTCAAATATGGTAACAGGTTTTGTGTTGTCGTACATGAGACAAAGTGCTTTCTTCATGTCTTCGATTTTCTCATATAACAATCCCCAACGCACCAAGTCTTGTTTTCGGATTGATTCTCCTCCAAACTCCCAAGCACGCTCGTTGATAACCGCATTTAGGAAGTTGGGATCATATTGGGTTATCTTTGCCGATCCGGTGCCGAAAGCCCTTTCGCGAACCTTTTCTAGGGCTTGGCGTGCGGACATGCCGGCAGCTTCGTGCACGGCGTCTGGGTTTTCTAATTGGCTTAACGCTTCGGCATACATCAGATAGATGTCCGAATAGCGCATCAAAATCCAGTTCACACCGGTAGCAATCCTTCCGCTAGCGGTTTTATGCATCGCCAAATAGGCATCAGACATCCAATATATCCGCCATTTTCCAAATTTGACATCATAGGGGTTGGTGCTCACATTTTCCTTGTTATCTCCACCGTATCCAATCCAGGTCAACGTTACATCGCGGCGCTGATCTTCGCGGTCGAATGAGTAAAAATAGTAAGCGGTAGAGGTTACATAGCTACCGCCGAAGCCTCTCGATCCGTATTTAGATCCGCCTGCGACCGCGTAGCCCATCAACGAACCGATATCACCATTTTGTCCCATACCGAAAGCAACTTCGAAAAGATTTTCATTGAAGCTGTTCAATTGGCCACCACATACGGTTTCCCATATATGTTGAAAGCTTGGATCTAAGGCGTGTGGGTTGTCGGGCGAGCCAATCAGCTCTGCCGTATGCTGGGCGGCAATCGCATAGTAATCACGCCAGTTTTTCGGACGTCCTACGTAGTAACCGTTGGTTTCGGGAATGGTAGGGTGTCTTTCCGCCGTAGAGTTGGGGAATAGACTCGCGTCCCTTAACGACCAGCCTCCGGCAAATAACGCTACCCTTGCCAACAGACCTTTTGTGAAGCCTTTGGTGATACGCTCTACAGTGCCGTATTCGCCAGTAGCACCTTTATAGGGTAGATATGACTGGGCTTCATTTAGATCCTGTACCAGATAATGGTAAATGGTATCTTTGTCTGATTTTCCGGAATATACGTTGGAAAGATCAGATTTAGAAGCTTCTTTTTTATAAGGCGCATCTCCCCAATAGCGAGCAATCTCAAAGAAAGCCAATGATTTGAGTGTTAACGCTTCCCCTAATAGTGGCTTCATCGTAGCGGCATCGCTTTCCAAAATGGGCGAGTTACGGATGCCATCTACGACAGCCGTCGCCATCTCGGCGAACTCATAAAGGCGTTGCCAGCGGGTGGTTTGATTGTTGGCGTCACCAAAAAAGTTGCCGGCACCATAATCACTGGTCGGTTGGACATAGTTGGTCTCGCTAAAGGCTCCATTCGACTCTGTGTCGGAAACACCTTGCCAGTTGACGGCAAGCTTCTGACCGTATATATACGCATCTGTCATCCGTCCATAAAGTCCCATGACGGCCGCTTTTGCCATGGAGCTGGTATTGAATACGGTCTCCGGACTCAACGAAGACGGCGATTCTGTTTCTAAATACTTTTCACAGGCGGTGAAAAACGTGACGAACACGACAGAAATTATTCCTATTATCTTTTTCATTTTCATCATCTCTTTAAAATGTAACATTTAATCCAAACAACACTTTTTTAGATTTCGGATATGCGGAATATCCTACACCTGGGGTTAATGCATTCCGTTGGGTGTCTACTTCGGGATCCTGTCCGGTGTATTTTGTCCACACGTGTAGATTATACCCCGCAACGTATACCCGTAGGTTTTGCATAAGCAAACGGTTGGCGATATGTGAAGGCAAGGTGTAACCGAGGGTTAGGTTGCTCAGCCGTAAAAACGAACCATCTTCGATAGCCCAATCGGTCAAGATACGCGCATTGGCTGCCATGGGATTCCACATGGTCTTTCCTTCGTTTAATGCCCGGAACATCTCGGGATTCGCTTCGTTTCCAAACATGATGTTGTATCCGGTAGCTGGGTCAATGGTGGTGAAACGCTCCGATAGGCGCATATCTGCACTCAGGTTTTGGTAGCGTTTCGAACCCTCATAGGCGGTGAAATCAATTTTGTCTGCATTATAGATGTTGTTTCCGTAAGACCAGTTGAACATCGCCGCCAAGTCAAAATTTTTGTAACTGCTATTCAGCATAAAGCCGCCCGTATGTTTAGGTTGCGCCCTACCAATAACTACCCGGTCATCGTCTGGATTGACAACGGTTCCCTCTCCCCCTACTTTTTTTAATTTAATATGACCCGGTCCAAAATAATTGCCCGAACGGGACATGACGTGGGAAGCGTCGACCACACCATCGTTCAAGATCCATTTATTTTGATCCCCATCAAAATGAAAATCATCGAAAGTATAATAGCCATCTGAAAGAAATCCGTACATCAGCCCGACAGGTTGTCCTACTATAGCTCGAAAATCATCCCGCCCAAAATCCAACCATGCCGAGGCGGGCGTATTCATCTCGTCCAATCCATCGATAAGCGCCCGGATTTTATTTCGGTTGAACGAGATATTGAAGTCAGCCGATAAGCGAAAATCTTTTTTCTCCATCAACACAGCCGAAGCGGAAAACTCTAATCCCTTATTGGACGTGCTACCGATGTTCTGGTATTGATTTGCGTAGCCGGAACTGGAAGGAAGAGGAACTTGAAGAATCAGGTCGTTTGTAATATTATTATACGCATCGATGGTGACATTGAACCGGCTGTTCAAGAAGCTTAAATCTAAACCTATATTGGTAGAGACCGTGCTTTCCCAAGTTAAGTTTTCATTTTTGAGCGTGTTTTGTGTACGTAATGCACTTTGGGGCGTTTCACCGATGTAATACAGCTGATTACCTCCGGTAACGAAGCCATATTCCTGTCGCCAATAAGAACCTACTCTAGCGTTGCCCACCGCTCCACGGCTTAAGCGTAATTTTGCATCAGATAACCAGCTACGCGTATTCTCCATAAAATCTTCGTCGGAGAAACGCCAGGCGAAAGCAGCACCGGGAAAGAAACCCCAACGGTTACCCGGCGCAAAAACGTTCTTGCCATCTACTCTTCCGGTTAGCGTTAAGATATACCGATCACGGAACGTATAGTTGACCCGAGAAAAGAAGGAGGAAGTCCGGGATGGCTCACCAATGGTGGTATAGGTAGGTTGCGGTGTGCCGTAATTCCACATCGCCAGTACGTCTTGGGGTGTGAAGTCTTCGGGATAGAACTTGGACTCCATTAACATATCGTTCCGTTGGCTGTTCGTGATCTCCTGCCCACCCACTATGGTGAAGCGGTGCTTATCTTCTTGCAGATTGAAATCATATGTCAGTACGTTTTGTATAGAATACAAGGTTCCTTTTCTATCTTCTCTACGCGCCACGGGCTGTCCGCCGTTAGAGCTTGACTGCCCCGTGCCCCGTACCCAGATATTATCCGTAAAATCTTTGTTATAGCCAAAGGATCCTTTGGTGCTAAAGCTCAGCCCATCGATAATTTTCCAGTTGAAACCAGCATTAAACGTGAGGTTAAAACGATTTTGATCTTTATATTCGTTTTCCACATTCACGACAGGATCCCGCAAAGAACTTAAAGCCTCCGGCGAGGTGATATCTTCTGCACCGCCAAGGGCATCCTCGGTCAAGGAGGCTAAACTACGTACCGGGGCATATTTAACGGCTTCCCGGAGTTTTCGTCCATCGGATATGCTGGGGCCCTGTATCTCGGTGTTAGACATACGGGAATTGAACTCGAAGGATAATTTGGGACTGATTTTTTTATTGAGTTTGGCACTGACATAATCACGTTGATAGGCAGAGTTTAGCATAATGTAATCCTCATCGTCCCGGGTATAATTGATGTTATACGTTAAGCTACCATCTTGGTCACCCCCGCTAAGTCCAACATTGTAATTCTGCTGTATACCGGTATTGCCGTAAAGCCGATCTTGCCAGTTGATACCTGCTTTGGATTTGTAGATATCCAGATCTTCCCATAGCCCATACATGGAATTGAAACTGTTATTGGCGGAAGTGGAAGGATCAAGTTCCCGCTGCCAATAGACGTATTCGTAAGGAGATAATACTTCTGTCAAGTTGTAAACATTACTGACGCCTAAATACGAACTTAGCGCGATCCTGGGCGCACCTCCTTTACCGGACTTAGTCGTGATCAAAACTACACCATTGGCTCCCTCTGACCCATAGATGGCAGTCGATGCAGCATCTTTCAATACGTCGATCGTCTCGATGTCGGTCATGGGAATATCATTGATATTGGCAACCCGGAAACCATCCACGATATATAGCGGAGAGTTATCTTGCGTGATGGAGTTTCCTCCGCGGACACGGACCTTTATATCGGCATCCGGAGACCCTTCGGTAACGGTGACATGTACACCTGGCATCCTTCCTGCAATAGCTTGGAGAACAGAGGTAGTCGGGAGATCTTTTAGCTTTTCTGCATTAATAGAGGCTACGGATCCGGTCAAATCTTTTCGTCGGGCTGTTCCATAACCGATAGCGACAACCTCTTCTATGGTCGAGGAACTTTCCTCCAACACAACATTGACAAGTGTTCTTCCGGCGATAGAAATTTCCTGCGATTGCTTGCCCATATACATAAAAACAAGAATGGCGTTTTCTTCAAGGTCTCGCAATGCATATTGACCGGAATTATCAGTGGAGGTAACTTTATTTCCCCCTTTGACACTTACCGTTACTCCCCCTATTGGATTTCCACCAGTATCATTAACGCGTCCCGTGACGTCAATCAGCTTTTGGGCCATCGCGGTCTCGAGCAACAGATCTGGATCTAATCCCGATGCTTGAGCAGTACAGGTATAACAAGCCATACTGATCAAGAAAGAAGATGTGATTAAATTTAGTTTCATATTACGTTGGTTTATAGTTTTAGCGTCTTTGAGTGCAACCGATTGCAGTAAAAGACACCACAAGTATAAGAGACACCGCCATTTTAGAGGTTCAAATTTTGATTAATAAGGTTCAAATTTTAAATCTACCTATATGGAGAGGCAAATTTTACAGTGTATTTCCTTCAGCAGTTTTTTTTTTGCTGGAAATACATCTTAGGCGACGTACCAAACTTTTCCCGAAAACAGGTGCTGAAATATTTTGGGTTACTAAAACCTACTTGATAGGCGATTTCTGCGATATTATCCAACCCTTGATCCAACAATATTTTGGCTTTTTGAAGCCGCATGTCACGAACAAACTCGACAGGAGCAATATCAGTCAAACTTTTGAATTTTTTATAGAACGTATTCCGCCCTAAGTTGAGCGAATCGGCTATTTGATCAATACTCAACGTAGGGCATTCCATTCTCTCCTCCACAATGGAAATAACGTTCCGGAGAAATTCTCGGTCATGGTCTGTGATAATGATATCATCTGTGCATATCAACAGTTCGCGTTGATTTAGCATGTGTTCAAAAAGAAGCTTACGTTGTTTTAAAAGACGCTGTATAGAAGCTAATAAAAAATCCAAATGGAAAGGTTTGGTAATATAATAATCTGCACCATATTGGAGGCCTTGTATCTGCGTTTCTATGGCGTGCTTCGCACTGAGCAGAACAATAGGGATATGACTTGTCTCGGTATGCTTTCTTAATTGTTTCACGAATTCTATTCCATCCATAACGGGCATCATTACATCGCTAACGATAATATCTGGCTGACTGTTTATCGCGGCAGATAATCCAGTATCGCCCTGTCCAGCTTCTATTACTTGATAGTCTTTTCGCAGCTGCGACACCAAAAAGGCGCGAAGCTCTTCATTATCTTCGACAATAAGAACTTTTTCCTGTAATTCTTTTGGTGTTGCAGCGTATTCTTTCCCCTCCCCAGTATTGCGTTCCGGGTATGTGTCAATAATTTCCTGCACAATAGGTATCGATTTAGGTCCAGCACATTCTTCGTTATCTAACATTAAGGAAAATGTAACCTCCAGACCTCCACCTTCACGATTTTTTGCCCATATTTCGCCGTCGTGTAACTGTATGAGCTCTTTCGCAAGGGATAGTCCTATGCCCGAACTTTTTTCCGATTGGGAGAAGGGAGGTGATGCTACATGAAAGAGTTCAAAAATTTCGTTCAAAGCCTCCTCTTTAACACCAGGCCCCTCATCGCATACCGAGAGCGTTACAGAACCTACCGCTGTATTTACGTTAAATGCTAGGATAACCTCTGTATGGGGATAAGTATATTTTAAGGCATTGGATAACAAATTGTACAGGACGATTTCGATGTTATCCCGATCTATTGTCAAAAATAAGGTTGCGTCAGGAAGGTTGTGCTGTAGACGAATATTTTTCTCTTTTGCTACAACTTGGAAACCATTCAGTACATGATGTACAAGCGAAATAAAATCAGTGGAGACTTTATGCAATTTATAGCTGTTCTCCTGTATCTGCCTTAGTTCCAGCAGTTGATCTACAAAACGTTGCATGCGTTTTGCATTCAAGTTGATTAATTGCGTGTACTGACGATTTTCTTCATTTAGCTGTTTACTCTTGAGTAGCTGTTCTGCCGGACTGAGAATCAGGGTTAATGGCGTTCTTAATTCGTGCGAAATATTCGTAAAAAAGCGCATTTTGACTTCCGCCATCTTTTGCTCAATAATGACGCGCTGCTTTAAGAGCCATATCGATTTAACGAAATGGCGGACGGATGCGAGTATGATTATGGTGAGGCAGAAATAAAGGCTATAAGCCCACCATGTAGCCCACCAAGGAGACGATATGACAATGGAAAGCCTTCGGAAAGGCCCAGCTGTATAGAGATCATATTCCCCTTTTACTTCAAATAGGTAATGACCAGGTTTTAGATTCGTGAATGTCGCTCGATTTAACGAACCGTTCTGTTGCCAGATGCTATCTAATCCCAATAATCTGTATGAGAAATTAGGTTTGCCTGTATAGAAATCTGTTAAAGCAAAATCGATACTGATGTTGTTTTCGTCGTGTGGGAGTGTAAGATTATCGATATACTGAATATTCGCTTTTTCCTCATCTCCGATTAAATTTCGTTCCTCATTATTGATCCACAATCTTGTCAATACTAAGTTGACAGCCTGTGTGTTTGCATGGATGTTGGCGGGGTTTACGGTGAGGAAGCCCTTATTAGTTCCGAAGAAAAGACGGTTTTCTGCTGTTCCGGACACTGTCTTCTCCGAGAAAGACAAGCTATTAAGTCGATCTCCCGAATCCATGTTCATAAACTGTTTACGGTGTTTGTCGTACTTGATTAAGCCACCTTCTGTGGAGAGCCATAGATTGCCATTAGAATCGGCGGTACCGCCTAAAATAAAACTATTGTAAAGTCCTTCCTGCCGTCCGAAATTCGTGAAAGTCAATTCTCCAAAAGGATTGCCTTCTACTTTAGTAAGTCCACCGCCGGATGTACATAGGTACATGGCCCCTTGTGCGTCAGAAAAAATATATTGTATATCATTGTCGCCCAGTTTTATAGGATGATGTGGTGTATCAAAGAAAAAGCGGGTCCCCCCATAAGGGGCATGTACAACCAATCCTTCTGTCGTTGCAATCCACAAGTTTCCGCGTTGATCAAAAGTGATATGGCGGATTTTGTTAAATAATCTGTTTTGTGTCGCATGGCTTGTCCAGGGGATCTTTTTCACGTCAATCTTTCCAAAACCATATTCCAATTTATATAATCCCTTATCAAAAGTACCTATCCAGATACGCTGTTTCTGATCTTGGGCCAAAGTATATATTTGGTTGGCGTTTAATCCACACTGTTCGCTTGTAATCCGGCTTAATGTATAACCTCCATCACCTTTGGCTGCAGCCTTAAACAATCCTAATGCTTTTGTCCCGATCCAGATATTACCGGCATGATCTTCCAACAAACTGTAGATACCGTCAGATTCTTTAAAAATGGCAGGATTAAAAAGAGAAATCGCCTTTTCGTTCTGCCGGACATAGAGGTTTCCCGCTTTTGTTCCCACCCATAATTTCGCGGATGCGTCCAACATCAAACTTCTAACCTCATCATTTAAAGCACGGTGTTTGTCAATAAACAGATCATGATGGTGAAAGGCAACATCGGAAAAAACAAGTTTGACAAATCCTTTCTCCTCAGAAGTAAACCATAAAGCTCCGCTATGATCATAGAAAAAAAGATAATTATATTGCGGTAATACCGTGGTTTGCGACCCGATGTCGCTTATGGAAAATTTGACATCCTGCGTATTTTCATCAAAGTAACCGAAACCACCTCCTCTTATGCTGATCCACACGCGATTGTTGACATCTTCGAAGCAAAAAAACGGAATCTTGGTATTCTGTTTAGCATATAGCGGTTTAAAAATGCGGGGTAAATTACTGCGTCGATCCAGATAAAGTGCACTGCCTTCCTGTTCTATCCAAAGATTCCCTTTGGCATCCTCGTACATACCATAGAGAGATTGATGTCCGTCGAGGAGTCTATCTACGGTCTTCGTAGATAGGTTAACTCTGAATAAACAGCCGTCTTTACGCGTTGCATATAGGAAATCGCCATAATTTGAGAAAAGGATAGCGTGGATAATATCATCGCCGACGTTTATCTGTTCCACTTGATGCTGACCATCTTTTACGAATAATATATCGGAATTATTGGCGATGAATGCAGAGCCCCATTTTCCATGGGAAGATTTGACGACCGGTCCGCTGGCAGATATGTTGTCTGTAGATTGGTATTCTTTACCTACCAGTTGGAGGTGATCGAGCCCTTTGTTAGTTCCTATCCAGATATGCCCGCTTTTATCCTGATGGACTATATTAATGGTATCCGAGGAGATGCGATAGGGTGTCGAACTTTTCGTGCTGTAATGTAAGATGTTGGCTAATCGGTCTCGACGAGGTACGGCCACGATACCCTGCTCTTCTGTGCCAAGCCAGACATAATCATCGGTTAAGAGGAATATCTTATTAAAAAGATAGGTGCGTCCTAGGGATTGACTTATCAACGAGGATAAGGCGTGGAATCTTTCTGTTCTTTTATTAAACCAATAGATTTGGTGATCGTAAGTCAGTACCCATAAATAGTCGTCGTCATCTACAATTTGTACGATTCGGCGACTTAATAAAAAAGATTCACTATTTTGCTGAATACCGTCGAACGTTTTAAAAGTAGTTCCATCATAGCGATTGATGCCATTCCAGGTGCCTAGCCAAAGGAAACCATCTTTATCTTTCGCGATACACGATACCGTACGGTGGGAAGGACCGTTTTCCTTGGTATAAGTCGTTAAATGACCAACCGCTTGTGGAGAACCCACAAGCGGTAAGATACAAAGTAATATGATGCAAAGCGTACGCAATTAGCTGATAAATTAATTGTTAGGCAACCCGTAACCGTTTCTTACCTTGCCTTTCGATTGATCAATTACGGTCAATGGCATAGGATGGAAGTAGCGAGGCGCTAAGTTTTCTCTACCCACTACGCCATCTAGAATGGCGGCTCGGTACATCGCCGGATTCGTACCCGCAGATATTGTAATTCCCCAGTTTGTTCTTACGTAACCATCTGCCTCTAAGGCAGCAGCCTCGGCTCCATTCGGATCAATGTAATTATATAGTCCTTTTATGGCTAGGTTTTTAGCGGCGACACTGGCATGCACGGCGGCATTCCAATTGTAGATTCCTCGCCAGCCGGGGAAACGTGCCGGATCGTTTGGATTGGTACTTTCCTGTGTTACCTCGGCTGCCGAACTGCCCGGATTTAACTGAACATGTTTCGTCCATATATAATTGGAAATCGTCCGACCGCTTGCAAAGGTATAGTAGCCGTTACTAGCCAATCCAGTCATCATGTTTTCCATTTCCTGGCGAACTTTAACAGCTCGCTCATTGAACTTTCCGGAGCGTATCATATCCCAACGGACATCGCCTTCGCCTAATAGTTCCAATCGCCGTTCTTCATAAATGGCGTCCAAGAGTGTTTCGCCCGATAGGGAAGCAATAGGATGGTTTGAATTACCGAAAGCCCTACTGCGTATCTGGTTCACTAGATTCACCGCACCGGCATCGTCTGTTCCAAGGATAGCTTTCGCTTCCGCCAACATCAACATCGCATCTGCCATGCGCATGACCGTGTAATTCATTCCGGAACTGCGGAAGGCATTGTTTGGAATCAATGGGTTGTCGCCGCGGTTTTGATCCCATTTGTTGATCGCCGGACCACCGCCACCAATACGTGTACCCGCTCCGAGCGGCATTAATGCTTCCCGGCCAGTCGCAGCATCACTGCCGGTTACGACCATACTGACATCGCGACGTTTGTCGCCATCCTCGTAACCGTTGTAAAAGAAAGAAGGCACAATACGGATAGCGGCAAATGTATTTAACACCGAAACAGCTCCATTATTAGATCCTGGACGCCCTTGCGAGTACGGATGCTCTCCACCAAAGCCCGGAGAACAAGCAACTTCGTATAGCGATTCGGGGCTGGATCGTCTGGAGTTGATATGCTGCCAATGCATCTGAAATGGATTGTTGACCGATCTATCGTCCGAAGTGATCAATCGTGTTGTTCCATTATGCGTATTGACGGCGAGGTTAAGATATTGTTCTGCCATCCGGATATAATCCATATAATCTTTTCGTCGGGCGTACACACAAGTACCGTCGTCAGTACCTCTATAGTCAAACTGTACATCCCCATATAATCCCGGTACATCTGTACGGATGGTCTGCCAACCACCAGCATGTAGGGCGATTTCTCCAATAAGCGCGTTGGCATAGGAGCGGTTAAGGCGTTCTGCCGTAACACCACCCTCACCTACTTTATACATAGAACCTTCTACCAACTTCAGTTCGGCGATAAGGGTATCCATAATGGCAAAGCGAGATTTCAGCTCGTAGTCTTGTACGTATTGGTTTTCGTAGCCAAAAGGTACATCTCCAAAATGACGTACTAATTCCCAACCACAGAGGGCCCACATGGTTTTCGCCTCACCATAGAGTTGGGTCCACTCATTGGTCTCGGTAGTCTCCACTACGCCTTTGTCCTGGATAACCTGCGCGATCCGGGAAGCACGGGCCAATATAATATTTAGACTGTTGTATTGTGTGGCAGCATTGTTTACGGCCGAGGCTTCGGGCTGTAGTCGTGCAATCACATTATTTCCGGTGGGATATTCACTCATGTATTCGGCATCGGAGCCTAACGGATCCTGCCAATTGTAATTTCCTCCCGCGGCTACGTTAGTTCGGTATTCTCCGTAAGCCCAAGATAAGGTTTTGGCTGCTTCCTCGGGGCTTGACATGACAAACTCGTTGTCGCTCTGCCCTGGGTTGGTGACATCTAGGTAGTCTTTACATTGGAGGAACATCGAGGATGTTATCGCCAAGCATATATATAAAGCTGTTCTTTTCATGGTTCTTTTGTTTAATTTTCTAATCAATCATCTTGCTTAAAATGTAGCACTTAATCCGATCACAAATTGACGTGGACGTGGATAAGTTCCCCAATCAAAACCCGGTGTTGGATAGCGGGAATTATTGATATTGGGGTTAGCATTCACTTCCGGATCGATTCCCGAGTATCCAGTCAATGTTGCCACATTATAGATAGTACCATAAATACGTAAATTGCTTAATCCGATCTTGTTCATTAAAGATTTCTCCATGCTGTAGCCAAGTGTCAACGTGTTCAAGCGGAGGTAAGAACCATCCTCTATACCAATATCACTCACATAACCCTGGTGTAAGTACGTAAGCGGAAGTGTAGCGTTCTGGTTTAGCGCATCCAATGCGTTTGGATCTGTTATCCGTTGGAGGTTTCCACTGGCGTCGATATCGTAGATTTTATAACCATCATTCACGATATCCAGTTTGTTGCCGTATAACCCGCCTCCCTTATTACCGTTGTAAAGGGTCGCCAATTTGTTCGCATTGTAAATCTGGTTCCCATAGCTCCAGTTGAAATAGGCTCCTAGGTCAACGTTTTTATAATTAGCGGTGAGGCTAATCCCTCCGGTGTGCTTAGGGGTCATGTTTCCTATTTCTACATAGTCTTTGGTATCGATTACACCATCTCCGTCGGTATCTACGAATTTAGGCATACCGGGATAGGCCTGTTGCCCGTCGGGTACGACACCTTTGTGATGAGCAACGAATGCGGAGGTAAGATCTGCAATACCGTCTTTAAGGGTATACATTTGCGTAGCAGCATCGTAGTGGAAATCGCTGGTTTCGTAGTACCCTCTACCGGCGGTTTGATAGCCCATGACGATACCCACCGGTTTACCTTCTTGCAAGATGTAATCATTACCTGGAATACCCGATTGTAAGAAATTGGTTCCGTAAGCACTTTGTACACCTTCTGCGAGTTCTTCTATCCTGTTTTTGTTGAAATTAATGTTACCGCCTGCCGTGATGTTCCAATCGTCATTCTTGAATAGGGTTCCTGATAACGAGAATTCAACCCCTTTATTACTGGTTCTACCTACGTTAGCGTAGCTTGTATTGAAGCCAGTGATGGAAGGGATATCGGTCAACATCAGCAAGTCTCGGGTACTGTTCTTGTAAACTTCCAACGTACCCCAGATTCTGTTGTTCCATAACGTGAAATCAAGACCAAGGTTGCGCGTAACAGTGGTTTCCCATTTTAAATTGCGGTTAGCTAACTGTGCCGATGCCAAATCGTAAGCCGGTTGGATGACGTTGCCCAAGGCCTGTTGGTAACGCGCATCGCTTTCTGCTTCCCAAAGCTGTGACCATTGGTTCGGATCCACCGCATCGTTACCCACTTCTCCGTAGGAAGCGCGTAACTTCAGATCGTCTATCCAGGTTTGATTTTTCAAAAATGACTCGTTTGAAAGGCGCCAGGCCGCTGCCACGGCAGGGAAGTAACCCCAGCGATGCTCTGGCGAGAAGTTTGATGAACCATCCGCACGCATCGTTACGGTGAACATATAGCGATCTAACAAGGCGTAATTACTCCGGGCGAAATAGGAAAGAATCCGAGATGGGGTCGTAACGCCACTTGAAACGATTAGGTTGGTAGAAACACTGGTATCATATTGGTTGATCATAGCGAAAGCATTGTCTTTCGTAAAGTTTGCCGGAAACCGCATAGCGTCGATGCGCATATTATTTCCGCCGGCGTCGGAAACTTCTTGTCCCGCCAGAATGTTCAGTCGATGCGTCTCATTTTGCAGGATGTCGTAGTTCAAGGTATTTGTCCATCGTAATCCCCACGAATCACTTTTTCTGAGGTCTGCATTACCCGCATATACAAGCTGATCGATTGTCTCCATCGTGCCGGTAGCAATGTAGTAATTCGGATCGATGGTAGGTCCTTCCCAGTTTTTGTTAGTCCTGTACGAACGGGACAGAGTCAGTTCGGTGCGGAAGGCTAAGTTCTTCAGGATGTTCCAGTTAAGGTTTGTCGTGCCGAGTAAGGATTGATCCAAAGTCGAGTTATCGTTATCCAAGGTTCTGTTTACCCCATTGGTTACATCATACATCACGGTATTTTCTTCACCTAAGCTAGAATGGGTGAGGTAGGACAGATCTCCTTTAATATCTGCAATGGCGATTGGACGGAAGCGGTAGGCCGACGATAGGATAGAGCCTGCACCACTCGTAGTACCTTCGCTTCCCAAAGACTTTCTATCGGTGTAACGTAGGTCGAGATTGAATTTTAAATTATTGCTTAGTTTCTGTTCAATCTTAAAGAAGGCGGAGGCACGTTTGGCATAAGACATCAATTTCATCCCCTGATCGTCCATATAGCTTGCAGCAAACAATATTTTTGTCCTATCATTTCCGCCGGCAATGGACAAATCGTGGTTATGTGAAAAGGAACTATTATAGAGTTCTTTTTGTAGGTTATAGGCCGATACATCTTTATAAGCGTCTATACCGGCGGTGTTGTTACCTCTGTTTTCGCCAAGGGCAAATAACTGGGTAAATGGCGTCACATAATCAATGTCTTCGTAGGCATCTAACATGGCCCATTTAAAAGCGAGATAATCATAGGGGTTTAGGGCCTCCATATAGCCGGCAGGTCTATTGAATTTGCTATATCCAGTATAGGTTACCGAGCTTCTGCCTTCTTTTGCCCTTTTGGTCGTGACCAGCACAACCCCATTGGCGCCACGTGCACCATAGATAGCCGTAGCCGAAGCGTCTTTTAACACATCGACATTCTCTACCATATCGCTGGGAATGTCCGAAATATTACCAGGTATTCCGTCGATGAGAATCAGGGGTTCGTTGCTTTGCGATATCGAACCTCCTCCACGTATGCGGATGGAAACATCGCCGTTAGGACGACCATCTTGTGACATGACATTAACGCCGGGCATTTTCCCCTGTAATGCTTGCGCGACATTAATCACCGGAGCAGTTGCGAGATCTTTTCCGCCGACTGAGGCCACAGACCCGGTCAGATCGCGACGTCGAACAGTTTGATAACCGATCACGACCACTTCATCTAGGGCTACGTCATCTTCTGTCAGGGTGATAGAAAGGGTTGTATGTTGATCTGCTATAATTTCTTGCGGGCTATACCCTGTATAACTTACGACAATTACATTTCCCGTTGATACACCCGATAATGTAAAATCACCGTTGCTATCCGTAGCGGTTTCTGTGGTTGTTCCTTTTATCTTTACACTGGCACCACGAATCGGTGCACCTGCTTGGTCTATGACGTTTCCGCTCTGGGTTGCTGTCTGCGCCAGACTCCTTCCGCACAGCAACAGAAGCGGAATTAGGATAAAGAGGAAGCCCTTTCTTCGCATTAAATTTGTTTTTTTCATAATAATATAGGGTTTATTTAATTTTACAGTGCTTGCTTTAGTCGGCATTCAAGGACAAGAGAATGGTGTTGCAACCGGTTGTTTAGTTTTTCGAAGAAAACCAAATCGATTCATTTGAAACCTATCCCAGACGCTCGACTAGTTTAAATTTGCTTTTTTAAAATGATACCTATTAAAATCGTTTATTCGTTGGATTATCACTTCATTTGAAACACTACGCTCTCCTAGAAAGTGTATGCGGTTTATGAATTATGTTACTACAATGATAGGGTATTTCGTAAACTAACACAAAGTGAATGTTTCAAAAAAGTTACGCAAACGTTGCCGGCAACGTTGTCATCCGCGTTATGTTTGCGCAATTTGTAACAATCGGTTGCATAACTATAATCCTTTCATGGCGTCAAAAACCAATTGAGCAATAGCTTTACCTCCTGCTACTTGGAAATGGGTATTATCCTGCTGTCCATCAGGATAGGCCCGAAACTGTCCGGCCGGGAAATTCATAAAATAATTTTTGGTGACATAATCTTGTCCCTTCGCGGAGAAATGTGTCATGGAAAGTTCGTTTAGATCAATCAACTTGACATCCATTTCTATAGCAACGTCCTTCACGGCTTGGGGATACGCACCGTGCACATTGTGTAATTTACCTTCTTTCCAAGGATAATTCCGTGCTACGGGCGTAAGCAAAATCGGAAGTGCTCCGCGCTCACGCGTCTGATTAATAAACAAGCGAAGAAACTCTTTATAACCATCGATGTTTACATAGCGCTCGGGATAGTTTTCAGCCCCATCGTTATGGCCAAACTGCATCATGACAACATCACCTTTTTGGAGTGTCTTGTAGATGGCAGACCAACGCCCCTCTTGAAAAAAAGTTCGGGTGCTACGTCCGCCTTTGGCGCGATCATCGATTTTCACATGTTCTACTTTGCCAAGAAGATGTTCCACGAGTTTTAAACTATCTGTGACAAAGAAAGGTTGAAAAACCTGTCCCCATCCCACTAACGGATAGCGCTTGTTGTCGTAATCGTCTTCCAATGCATAGTTAGCGACAGTCGAATCGCCTATGAGGTAGATGGTTGTTACCTTTTGGTAAGAGAAAGAAGTAAGTATGATACCTAATACCAATGTAACTATCGCTAGATTATATTTGTTCATAAGTATTTACAATGGATTCCATCCGTTTAGAACTTTTTCCTGACTATATTTTTTTAGATCTGATTTCTTTAACTTATGCGACCAAGCTACTCTTTTAGACAGATCCTTTGCCCCTGATCCACGACTACCGTATTCGGCATAAAAGGCCGTTTTCTCTTTATCGGGAAAGTTTTTGTCGCCCGGCCATGGATGCCATCCCTCAGGTGTAATGTGTACATCCATTTCCGAATTCAGGAAGACTGTTTTGGCAAATGGGCGCCATGGCCGGCCGAGATAAACCTTATTTACCTGTTTGTCCTTGGCCGTCAATTGGCAGGATTCAAATACAAAACCATAGCGGTCTTCAGCTGTTGTGGATGCGGCCGTGATATATGAATTTGACAAACTTTCGATGTGACAATGTAGGAAATACACCGTCGCCGCACCGAAGATAAAATCGGTCGTACCGCTGATAAAGCAATTTTCAAAAAAGTTACGTGTACCCGCCTTCGCTAAATAAAGGGTGTCTTGGTTTCCTAAAATATGACAATTG
Source organism: Sphingobacterium corticibacterium (assembly GCF_004208525.1). GTDB lineage: Bacteria > Bacteroidota > Bacteroidia > Sphingobacteriales > Sphingobacteriaceae > Sphingobacterium > Sphingobacterium corticibacterium. The sequence continues at coordinate 1,630,194 of NZ_SGIT01000002.1, forward strand.
CGCACCACCAGACGATCTCCTTCTGTATGTAAGGCTACGGCCTGTCCCACCCTTCCAGCGGTATTAGCGATCGTTAAATCCGCTAGCGTGCAGTCGTTGGCATCGACGAGTACCGTATAGGAGGTATACGTGCTGTATTTGGAATCTCCCGTGACGTCAATTCCGCGAAATGGCTTGCCCGAATAATCATCAAATTGAATAATCGTTTTCGCTGCCCCTTCACCCTTCAGGGTGATGTTACGTTTAAACGAAGGAATAACGACTTTTTCGTTATATATACCCGCCTTGATATGGATGATCACGCGTTTTTCGGCATGATCTCTCACCTGGTTAACGGCTGCCTGTATTGTCGTAAAATCACCTGAGCCGTCTTGGGCGACGGTTAGCTCAAATCGATTATCAATGGTTTGTCCCCTACCCGCTATTGCGATAAAGGAGACAAACAATGTTAATAATATGCTGCGCATGTTCATATTTTATAGTATATGATTTTATTTTAGTGGTTCTACCCGAAACCAATCAAACTCGGCATAACCGCTATCGTTGATTTTGTTATCCCGTATAGCATACAAGCCCAATGTAGCACCAATCCATTTACCGGGCTGTGCCGTAAATGCCTCTCCTACTGCTATATATTTTTTGCCGTCCAAGCTATAATACCACTGACAGATGGCACCTTTGTTTACCTTTACGCGGAGGTATATATAGTCTCCTTCGCGTAGATCGGTAATATCCGTCACTGTTTCGGTGCCCGTGGTTAATCCTTTTTTACAGCTGGCATAATGTAACGTCTGTTTGCCTTTCCCCTGTTTAATGTAAAGTTGGCTGTAGTCTTCTCCAACTACTGCAAACCCTGCACGTTCGTTCTCTACTTTTTCGTTACCGATAAGCCGCATTTTGGTGGTTGCCATAAATTCTTCCGCCGGAAACTTCTGCGTCAACACATTGGGGATGTCTAACAGGTTTTTGTAAGTTTCGGGGACCTGCTGTGTATACAAGGTCAAATGTCCATGCTTGCTCGGCATAAGCCAGGTACCATCAGGGTTAGCTTGCCATTGCCATTGTTTACCCAGTAGTGGCGTATCGAACTCATCCGATTCAGCAGGGGTCTCTATAGGGTAGGTTTTTCCTACATTCGGCTTTTTATATGTCAAGACCGGTTCGCCCGTGCCCTTGACATCCTTCTCGATACCGATAACAGGCCAGTCGTTTACCCATTTCATCGGTTGCAGATGGACGATACGACCATAGGCATCTTTGTCCTGGAAATGTATGAACCAGTCCTCCCCTGTTTGAGTATCTATCCAGGCCCCTTGATGTGGGCCATTGGTGGCTGCGCTTCCCTGATGCATGGCAACATGTCGCTCGTAGGGACCATATATGTTTTTGGAACGTAAAACGAGCTGCCATCCGGTAGCAACACCACCGGCCGGGGCAAACAGATAGTAATAATCATTATGTTTATGCATTTTAGTCCCCTCAATAGTAGGGTCATCTTCGTGTCCGTCGTATACGATAACACCTCGATCTAGCACCTTGCTACCGGTTGCATTGAGTCGCGCAATAGCAACTACACTCTTCAGCCCTGCACGACTCCCGGCATAGGCGAAAGATAAATAATTGTTGCCATCCTCATCCCAAAAAGGACAGGGGTCGATCAGTCCTTTACCCTCAAATACGAGAACGGGCTCTGACCAGTCTTTGGCGGGGTCTTTCGTCTTGACCATATAGATACCGAAATCAGGATCTCCCCAATAAATATAGAATTCTCCTTCGTGGTAACGAATAGAAGGGGCCCAAACACCATTTCCATGTTGGACGGTGTTGAATACATCCTCCGGTATTTGTCTAGGCAAAGCGTGTGAGACGATTTTCCAGTTTACTAAATCTTTCGAGTGTAATACAGGAAGCCCTGGCGCGTGATTGAAGCTGGAGGCAGTCATGTAGAAATCATCGCCTACACGTATCGCATCTGGATCGGAATAATCGGCATGTAAAATGGGATTTTGGTACTGTCCGTTGCCCAAATCAGCAACCCATACGGATGAAACATAAGGACGCTGTGCAAAAACTGCGGAGCCGGATGATAGCACAAAAGCAAGTGAAAGTATAGAAAATTTATTCATTGTTGTGTGTTTGATTTACGTATTGGTAATCACAAGGATACACATTTCTAGGAAAGATAACAACAAGTAAATGTGCAATCGTTGCCGGCAACGATTGCGTTTAATTTTATGGTTAATTCTGAAAAAATGTGGAAATTGACATGCCAAAGGAAAGGTATATTACATCATAAACCCAATAAATATGTGTAAAAAGAATATTTTATGGTCATTAAGTGGCGTGCTTGTGTTGGGGATACTGTGCAGCTTTATAATACAGCCTAGGAAAAAGAACGTATGGATGATCGGCGATTCGACGATGGCTATCAAAGCGCCTGACAAATTCCCAGAGACAGGTTGGGGAGTGGCGTTTGCGACAAAATTTAAGACGCAAGCAGAAGTTCAAAATAGAGCGAGAAATGGCAGAAGCACAAAGTCCTGTATAAATGAAGGCATTTGGAAAGAAGTATACGAAGGCATTCAGCCGGGGGACTATGTTTTTATTCAATTTGGACATAACGACGAAAAAGTGCATAAGCCAGGTGTGGGAACGACGATAGAGGAGTATAAAACAAATCTTTCTTTTTTCGTAACGGAGACACGTTCAAAAAAGGGACAACCGATTTTGTTAACACCTATTGCGCGTCGTGCATTTGAGGGCGGAAAGCTGGTGGATACACATGGCGAATACCCGGATGCGGTAAGGCAAGTGGCTGACAGCTTAGATGTGCCGCTTATTGACCTCACGACGGAAACCTCTGGTGTGCTATCGAAACTGGGAGAGGAAAGGTCAGTAAGCTTATTTCTGCATCTTCCGGAAGGATACCCCAACTACCCAAAAGGTGCGGTTGATAACACGCATCTGAACGAACATGGGGCCGAAACCATTGCCAATCTCGTCGTTCAAGAAATGAAACGACAAGGTATACCTTTAGTCAATGATTTAAAAAAGAAAAGATAATAAAATGAAGAAATTAGTTTGCGTGGAACCGGGCAGATTTGCGTATGAAGACGTAGATATTCCCACTCCGGGAAAAGGAGAATCCTTATTGCGTATCCGGAAAATTGGGATTTGTGGAACGGATATCCATGCGTTTGCAGGTCGACAACCTTTTTTTTCTTATCCACGCGTGTTGGGTCATGAAGTTGCTGCAGATTATGTCGAGGGAGACGCAGCGGGATTTGTGCCGGGCGATAAAGTCACCGTGATTCCTTATTTCACGGAAGGTAAAGACATTGCTTCTCGGATGGGAAAGCCCAATTGTACGAATGATATGCGTGTATTGGGCGTTCATATTGACGGTGCGATGGCAGAGTACGTCGTCGTACCGTCGCATGCTTTGCGTAAGGAAGAAGGATTGGATTATGATGATTTGGTACTTGTAGAGCCGCTGTCCATCGGGGCACATGGTATACAGCGTGGAGGGGTTATCCCGGAAGAATTTGTGCTTGTGATTGGCGCAGGTCCAATCGGTTTGGGAATTATTGCACTGGCAAATATTGCCGGTGGAAAGGTGATAGCACTAGATGTAGATGATATTCGTCTCGCTTATGCGAAGGCGTTAGGTGCTTCTTATACGATTTCCGCGCTAGATGCAGATGTCCATGCGCAGTTAGCGAATATCACGAATGGAGATATGCCTACACTCCTGTTTGATGCAACCGGCAATACCGCTGCTATCAACAACGCTTTTCAGTATATGGCTCATGGCGCGCGTTATGTTCTTGTCGGACTGCAAAAAGAAGAGATACATTTTAGCCACCCGGAGTTTCATAAGCGGGAAGGAACATTGATGAGTAGCCGAAACGCTTTGGCGAATGACTTTGAGTATGTCATGCAGCACCTGCAGGATAAATCATTAGATGCCGCCCAGTTTATTACCAGACGGGTAAACTTCACAAATGCTGCGGAACTGTTCAGTGATCCTAGCAAACCTTTGCTATCGGGTATTAAGACGATCATCGAATTTAATTAGGTTTTTCACCTAGAGAGCAGGCATATTTCTTTCGCAAACGTTACCGATAACGTTTGCGTTTTTAATTTTAGGCTAACTCGCTGTTAAACTGATTATTAATACCTACATTTAACATCAACCAGTTAAGAGGGAGTATTTGTATGAAGATAAGCCTGTTCATTATTTTGATTTTGTTTGGTGTCCATTCCGTTTGGGCTACTTCTTATGATTTCGTGGTGGCGAAAGATGGTAGTGGTGACTTTGGAACTGTACAAGAAGCGATTGATGCCGTTCCCTCTTTTCGGAAAAACGTGACTACAATTTTTGTAAAAAAGGGTGTGTATAGAGAAAAAATTGTGTTGGCAGCGCCTAAGCAGTATATAAAACTAATTGGTGAGGACAAGTTTAATACGATTCTGACATATGATGATTTTGCCCAAAAGAAAAATGTTTTTGGTGAAGAAATCGGAACATCGGGCTCATCTAGTTTTTATTGTATTGGAGACGGCTTTATCGCGGAGAACATCACGTTTGAAAATAGTGCTGGTCCAGTAGGGCAGGCAGTGGCGATATGGATAGGTGCGGATAAAGCAACGTTTATTAACTGCCGTTTTTTGGGTTTTCAAGATACCTTGTATACCTATGGTAAAGGGGCGCGGCAACTATATGTCAACTGTTATATTGAAGGAACAGTCGATTTTATTTTTGGATCGTCCACCGCTTGGTTTGAGGCATGTGAGCTATATTGTAAAAAAGCAGGTTATATTACCGCAGCTTCAACTCCCGAAACATCTGCATATGGCTATATATTCAACAACTGTATTATTACCGGGTCCGAAGACGTACAACATTTTTATTTAGGTCGCCCATGGAGGCCGTATGCGAAGGTGGTTTTTATGTATTGCTCCTTGCCCGCTTTTATCGTTCCGGAGGGATGGCATAACTGGGGCAAGGAAAGCAATGAACACACCGCTTTTTATGCGGAATATAAAAATAAAGGGGAAGGAGCTTTGTCACAAAATCGTGTCAAATGGTCTCGGCAGCTAACGGACGGAGAGGCGAAAAAGCTATCTATGTCAGCTGTTTTCGGTGATTGGGATGCCGAATCGATAATAAAGAAACACCCGGTTCTCCGGTAACGATTGCATAGTTTTTTCTTTCTTTTTCTACACAAACGATGTAGACTTGTCTAAGAGAAGCAACCAAAATTTAAACACATAAGAGGTAAAATGATGCAAAAGAAACAATATATCAACATAATATATACAACCATACTGCTTGGGTGGGGAGGTGTCTGTACATTAAAAGCCCAAGAGCCTGTACATCCTATCGTTCAGCAGGTGAGTTTTCCAAAAGATACCTTGCAAATTATCGATTTTGGCGCAAAGGGGGATGGACAATTTATAAACACCGAGCCTATTAATAAGGCGATTACCACCATTAGTGAAAAAGGCGGAGGTGTTGTATTAATACCTGGTGGTCTTTGGTTGACCGGTCCCATCGAAATGAAGAGCAATGTAAACCTGCATGTTCAGCGGGATGCTGTTGTATTGTTTACCGATGATTTTGGGGCGTACGAACTGGTAGAATCAAATTGGGAGGGAGAACCCGCTTGGCGAAATCAAAATCCTATTTCGGGGAAAAATTTGGAAAATATAGCGATTACCGGGGCTGGTGTCATTGATGGAAATGGAGGAGCTTGGCGCATGGTGAAACGGGATAAAATGACAGACGCACAATGGAAAAAACTCGTTGCATCGGGCGGTGTGGTGGATGAAGGGGGTAAGATTTGGTATCCTTCCGAAAGTTCGCTGCACGGTGCCACAACCAAAAATACGGGTAAAGGCCATGCTGGACAGACAGCTGCTGATTTCATGGATGTAAAGGATTTCCTGCGTCCGAATTTATTGGTGTTTACCGCTTGTAAACGTATTTTACTGGAAGGCGTAACCATTCAAAATTCACCGGCATGGAATATTCATCCGTTGATGTGCGAAGACTTGACAGTAAGAAACCTAACGGTGAGAAACCCTTGGTACGGACAAAATGGAGATGGTTTAGATATCGAATCTTGTAAAAATGTATTGGTCGAAAATAGTACGTTTGATGTGGGCGATGATGCCATATGCATTAAATCTGGACGTGATCAAGCAGGGCGTGATAGAGGAATGCCTACAGAAAATGTTATTATTCGCAATAATATCGTATACCACGGACATGGAGGATTTGTAATAGGAAGTGAGATGAGTGGCGGCGCTAGAAACATTTGGGTGGAAGATTGTTCATTCATAGGCACCGATATTGGCCTACGTTTTAAAACCACACGAGGTCGTGGCGGCGTGGTGGAAAACATATTTATAAATAATATTAATATGGTGGGTATTCCCGGAGAGGCGATATTATTTGATATGTATTATGGTATGAAAGGTCCCCTTCCGACGGCGGGTGAGCAAGGGGATGCCGTGGTAGAAATCCCTGCCGTAACAGCGGAAACACCCCAATTCCAGAATTTTGTTATGCGCAATATTAATGTAAACGGTGCAGAAAAAGGAATTTTCTTCCGTGGGTTGCCGGAGATGGCTATTAAAAATATAGTGATTGAGCAAGCCAATATAACGGCAAAAAAAGGCGTAGAGCTTATAGAAGCGTCGGGAATTGCCTTGAAAGACCTGACACTCAACGTAACCGAAGCAAATCCGCTTGTTCATGTAGATAATAGTAAAAATATTGTGTTCACAGATTTGAAACCGGTAGGCGATATAGATCTCTTGGTTCGCGTCTCGGGCAAGTCGACCCAAAATATTGTACTCACAGGCGCCAAGGTAGAAGAGGGCAAAACAATAAGTGAGTTTACCAACGGTGCGTCAGAAGAAGCGTTGGTGATAAAGTAGGGGAACAAAAAAATAATAACATGAAGAAAGGTATACATATTATGCTGTGCTTATTATTGTTTGCGCAGGTTAGTTTTGGACAAGAAAAAGCACTATCTGAAAAAATGGCCATTACGGCGATGGATTCGCTATATAAAGATACCCGCTTTACAAACAAAGAGAAAGGCCCACAGTGGACGTATGATATGGGTGTGGTATTGGAAGGGATGGTAGAAGTATGGCGGAATACGGGTGATAAAACCTATTTTGATTATGTGCAGGGATGGATGGATCAGTTTGTAACCGAAGACGGCGATATCCGTAATTACAGACCAGAAGAGTATAATATAGATCACGTCAAAAACGGACGGTCGTTGTTGTTTCTGTATAAGGTCACTGGAAAAGCGAAATATCTAAAGGCTAGCGAAAAAGTCTATAATCAGCTTTTGACGCATCCCCGGACCAAGCAAGGAGGATTTTGGCATAAGAAAGTATATCCTTATCAAATGTGGCTAGATGGCTTGTATATGGCTCAACCTTTCTATACGGAATTTGCCGATTTGATGGGTATTGACAGTATATACGATGATGTCGTGAACCAGTTCACCTATATGGAGAATCATGCACGTGACGAAAAGAGCGGATTGTTATACCACGGTTGGGATGAATCTCGTAACGAAAGATGGGCAAATCCGGAAACAGGCCTTTCTAAACATTTTTGGGCACGTGGTATGGGATGGTACGCCATGGCTTTAGTCGATGTACTGGATTATTTTCCAATGGAACATCCAGGAAGGGAAAAGTTGGTGCAAATCCTACACCGGACATTAACGGCTGTCGCGAAGTATCAAGATCCGAAGACATCTGTATGGTATGATATTGTGGATTTAGGTACGCGTGAGGGGAATTATGTCGAAGCTTCGGCATCTAGCATGTTTGTATATGCTATGGCGAAAGCGGTGCGAAAAGGATATGTGCCGAAGAAGGATTTTCAAAAGCACATTGATAAAGGGTATGCGGGATTGGTAAAACAATTTATCACGTCAGGTGGACCAGATCGCGTGAATATCAACCATGTGGTTACGGTTTCTGGATTGGGAGGATCGAAAAACTATCGCGATGGTAGTTTTGAATATTATATGAGTGAACCCGTGAAACCAAATGATCCCAAAGGGGTGGGGCCATTTATTTTGGCCGCCTCGGAAGTGGAGTTTGCGCAGTCGGCAAAAAGCCAAAGGACAGTTCATGTTACGTTAGATAACTATTATAATAACGAGTACAAGAAAGCACCGGACGGTCAACTGAAACCTTATCATTACCTTTGGGACGGTCAGGATAACAATGGCTTCTTTTTGTTGGGCCGTATCTTTGAACAGTATGGAGGGGTTTTGAACACATTGCGGGAAGCGCCGACACAACAGAAATTAGCGAATAGTAATGTCTATATTATTGTAGATCCGGATACGGAAAAGGAAACGACAAGCCCTCATTTTATGAATGAGGCCGAGGCGAATGAAATTGCGAAGTGGGTTCTTGGAGGAGGCGTGTTAGTTTTATTGGCAAATGATGCGGGAAATTGTGAAATAGCAAAATTTAATACGCTGTCGCAGAAATTTGGGATTACGTTTAACGAGGATAACCGCAATATGGTGAAAGGAAGCAATTATGCGGACGGCGCGGTCGTTATCCCTTCCAAAACAGGAATATTCAAAAAGACCCAAAAGATTTATGTGAAAGAAATCTCTACGATAAATGCGGTAAAACCAGCGAAACCGCTTGTGCAGGAGCAAGGGGATATTATCATCGCGACCGCAAAATATGGTAAAGGAACTGTGTTCGCTATTGGCGATCCGTGGCTGTATAACGAATATGTAGACGGGCGTAAACTACCTGTGGAATACCAGAACTTTGATGCGGCACACGAACTGGTACAGTGGTTACTGAGAAAAGCTAAATAAGGAAAAAATGAAATGTACTAGATTTTCCATATTGTTTTGTTGTTTGTTCGGATTATCTTTTTTGGCTTTCGCGCAAGAAAAGGATAGCTTAGCAGAGAAGGTGCTCGTTTACCAGCTCCCGAATGGTGCATGGGGAAAACAATTGGTGGATAAAAAAGCGGTTAACTATGCTTTGCCGTTAACAAAAGAATTGCTTCAGAAAATCAAAGCGACAGACGAAAAACACGCCACCATAGACAATGGTGCAACAACGCGAGAAATTAATATCTTGATCGAGGCCTATACTAAAACACAGCATACGGATTATCTAAATGCGGCTCGCCGAGGAATAGAATACCTGTTGGAAGCACAATATGAAAACGGGGGTTTTCCGCAATACTATCCCAATAAATCCCTATATCGGGCCCAAATCACGTACAACGATAATGCGATGATCAACGTGTTGACGGTATTGGATAACCTAGCGAAAGAAACAGCGGGTTTTGCCGCGCTAGCGGACGATCGATTAAAAGAACGTGCGGTGGATGCGGTAACGAGAGGCATAGACTGCATATTGAAAACACAGATTATACAGGGTGATTCCTTGACCATTTGGGCGGCACAATATAATGAAAAAACGCTTCAACCCGAACAGGCAAGAGCGTTTGAGCCTGTTTCGTTAAGTACATCAGAATCGGTCAATATTGTACGTTTTTTGATGAAACAGCCTGTAACGCCAGCGATAGAGAGGGCGATAGAAGCAGCTGTCCAGTGGTTCGAAGTACACGATCTGGAAGGATATCGGTTTGACAAGACAAAACATCCGAAAACGGGGAAAACCGTTCGTGACCTCGTACCCGATAGTACTTCTGTCATATGGTCGAGGTTTTATGATATCGCAAATAATAAGCCCCTATTTGGCGATCGGGATAATAGCGTGACCTACGATTTTTCGGAAATATCGGATGAACGAAAAAATGGGTATGCTTGGTTTGGCAACTGGCCCATCAAATTGTTGGAAAAAGAATATCCCAAGTGGAAGGAAAATAAAGTGATAAAAAAGTAAAAACATGTTACTTTCAAGAGAGAATATAGAAAAAATAGATGTAAGCAAGGTTGAGTTACCACAAGGTAGCTCCTTTGAATTGCCGGAACGCGTATTACAGTTTGGCACAGGTGTGTTGTTGAGAGGGTTACCCGATTATTTTGTGGATAAAGCAAATAAAGCGGGTGTATTTAATGGTCGTGTTTTAGTCGTTAAATCGACTTCGTCATCGGGAACAGATGAATTTGCAGAGCAGCAAGGGTTATATACCTTATGCATAAAAGGAATAGAAGAAGGACAGGAAGTGGTGAGGTACAGCATCAATAATGCGATTTCGCGGGTACTGTCTGCTTCGAAAGATTGGGAGACGATTTTGGAGGCCGCGCACAATCCTGAAATGCAGATCGTATTCTCGAATACGACCGAAGTAGGGATCGTGTTGAGTAACGATAAGATAACAGACAACCCTCCCGCGTCGTTTCCGGGAAAATTGTTGGCCTTCCTCTATGAGCGCTATCGCCACTTCAAGGGTGATACCACAAAAGGGCTGGTTATATTACCGACAGAATTGATTTCTGATAACGCGACAAAACTGAAGAAAATCTTACACAGTCTGGCAGCTCAAAATAACTTGGAAAAAGATTTTTTGGCATGGTTGGACGAAGCGAACGACTTTTGTAACACCTTGGTAGATCGTATTGTACCTGGCCGTTTACCAAAAGAAGAACAACAACAGACAGAACAGGAGTTAGGATACCAAGATCAACTGATGATTATGGCAGAGCCATTCCGTTTATGGGCTATCGAAACCGGTTCGCAGCGGGTAAAACAAATCCTTTCTTTTGCGGAAGTGGACAGCAGTGTTGTGCTTGTTCCATCTATTGATAAATTTAAGGAAATCAAATTACGTTTGCTTAATGGAACACATACATTGAGTTGTGCGGCTGCTTTATGGAGTGGTTTTATCACGGTGAAGGAAGCCATGCAAAACGACTCCTTCAATGCTTTTGTCAAGGGTCTAATGAAAAATGAAATCAGTAAAGCTATCGTAGATCAGCATATTGAAATACAAGACGCCGAAGATTTTTCCAACCGTGTAATTGATCGGTTTAGCAACCCATTCTTAGAACATCGGTGGGAAAGTATAGCCTTAAACTACACCTCCAAAATGAATATGCGAAACATTGCGTTGTTGGAGAAATGGTATAAAAAGAACTTAGTTCCCCCGCTACATATGGCATTAGGTTTCGCTGCCTATATCAAATTTATGAATACGAAAGTGCAAAACGGGCAATATGTGCAGGAAATAGATGGACAAGAGATCGCTTTGCAAGATGAATTCGCGCCTGTGCTATTCGACTATTGGAAGAACCCGCAGACGGTCGTACATAATGTATTGCACGATGATAGCTTATGGGGAAAAGATTTGACGACGTATCCCGAGTTTGAACAGGCAGTGAAGCAATATTTGGATGAAATAAACGCAAATGGCGTATTAAAAACAATTGAAAACTTAAATGCAGAATGGCAAGTAGAATATTAAGAATCCATCCTAAGGATAATGTGTTGGTGGCATTGCAGAATCTGTCAAAAGGGGAGCAAATTGAATTTAATGGTGTTGTTTATACCTTACAGGAAGATGTGCCGGCAAAGCATAAGTTTTTTATGCAGGAAATGCAGCAAGGGGATGAGATATACATGTATGGGGTATTGGTAGGGAAAACACAATATACAGTGCCACAGGGTGGAATCATGAATACCGATAACACCAAGCATGCGGCAGATCCTTACACCTTTAGACCTTATGCGTACTCTTGGGAGGCTCCGGACGTTTCCCGATTCTCCGGGAGAACCTTTAATGGCTATGTGCGGGAGGATGGTAGAGTAGGCACGGCCAATTATTGGTTGTTTGTGCCAACGGTATTCTGTGAAAATAGAAACCTGGATGTTATTAAGGAAGCGCTTCACAACGAACTAGGATATTCCGTGACCGGAAAATACCGTGCTTTCACCCATGAACTGTTGGCCGCGTATGAAGCCGGACAGGACATCAATACATTATCACCTGAGCAGTTAAGCGTTGCCTCTCATTCGAAGAATCGAGTATTTAAGAATGTAGATGGTATTAAATTCTTAAATCATCAGGGAGGATGTGGCGGTATTCGGCAGGATGCGGCCGTTTTAGGGAAACTATTGGCCGCTTATGCTGACCATCCCAATGTAGCAGGTGTCACGGTATTAAGTCTCGGTTGTCAGAATCTGCAATTGAGCGATTTATTGACGGATATTAAAGAGCGAAATCCAAATTTTAAAAAGCCGATTCATGTTTTTGAGCAACAGCAGTCGAAAAGCGAAGAACAGCTTATTAAAGAAGCTATACAAAAGACGTTTACAGGGCTTATCGAAATTAATAAGCTGGAACGGCAACCTGCCCCGTTGAGCAAATTGACCTTAGGCGTGAAATGTGGTGGCAGCGATGGCTTTAGTGGAATATCGGCCAATCCTGCTGTTGGGTATACGTCTGACTTGCTGGTCGCATTGGGCGGTAAGGTGTTGTTGGCAGAGTTCCCGGAATTGTGTGGCGCCGAACAAAATTTAATCGACAGAACGATAGCGCCTGAAGCAGCGCATAAATTTATTAAATTGATGGGGGCATACAGCCAGGCAGCAGAAAATGTGGGTTCTGGGTTTCACATGAATCCATCACCCGGAAATATTCGGGACGGTTTGATTACAGATGCGATAAAGAGCACGGGAGCAGCAAAAAAAGGCGGGACATCTCCTGTCGTTGACGTACTAGACTATACGGAGGAAGCCACAAAGCCCGGTCTAAATCTCGTGTGTACGCCTGGCAACGATGTAGAAGCAACCACTGGAAAAACGGCTTCGGGTGCAACGTTAATTTTGTTTACAACCGGATTAGGTACGCCGACTGGTAATCCTATTTGTCCCGTTATTAAGGTAGCAACCAACAATGCGTTGGCGCAACGGATGGGAGATATAATTGATATCAACACCGGCTCCATCATTGACGGAGATAAGACTATTGAGCAAATGGGAGAAGATATTCTCGAATATTGTATCAAAGCAGCCAGTGGCGAGATTATACCAAAAGCAGTTCAATTAAATCAAGACGACTTTATCCCTTGGAAAAGAGGGGTTAGTCTATAAAACTATCATGATCATGAAAACATTTTTAGACGACAATTTTTTATTAAATAGCAAAACGGCAGAAACGTTATATCATCAATTTTCAAAGAGTTTGCCGATTATTGATTACCATAACCACTTGATACCAGAACAAATTGTGAACGATACACAATTTGAAAACATCAGTCAAGTATGGTTAAATGGTGACCATTATAAATGGCGTGCTATGCGTGCTAACGGTGTGGACGAAAAATATATTACAGGAGATGCCTCTGACAAAGATAAGTTTTTGAAATGGGCGGAGACAGTTCCATATACGTTGCGTAATCCCTTGTATCACTGGACGCACCTAGAGCTTCAGCGGTATTTCGGCATCAAGGATTTGCTATCTCCTAGAACAGCGGAAAAGATTTATGAGGAAACAGCTGCTAAATTGGCAACGCCGGGCTATTCCGTACGGGGATTATTGAAAATGATGAATGTGGAGGTCGTGTGTACGACGGATGATCCCATAGATTCCTTGAATTTTCATCAACAGTTTGCACAAGAACAGGAGAGCTTCAAGATGCTTCCGGCATTTCGTCCAGACAAAGCTATGAACAGCGATGATGTGACCGCATTGAATGCTTATATTGATCAAGTAGAGGCGGTAACAAACACGTCTATAGGAAGTTTTTCAGCTTATTTAGACGCATTGAAAGCGAGACATGATTTCTTTGCTGAAAACGGTTGTTCCGTATCCGATCACGGATTGGAACAGATTTATGCCGAAGATTATACAGACCAGGAAATCGGGGCTATTTTCGAAAAAATAAGAGCAAATCAAACATTAACATATAGCGAAAATCTGAAATTCAAATCAGCTATGTTGGTGCAGTTTGCCGAATGGGATCACGAAAAAGGTTGGGTTCAACAGTATCATTTAGGGGCTCTGCGTAATAACAACGCACGTATGCTACGTGTAAATGGGCCGGATACCGGCTGGGATTCCATTGGTGACTTTAGCCAGGCGAGAGCACTTTCCAAATTCCTCAATAGATTGGATAACGAAGATAGATTGACGAAAACGATTTTATATAACCTTAATCCGGCCGATAATGAGTTGATCGCGACAATGATCGGGAATTTTAACGATGGATCTATCAAAGGAAAAATTCAGTTTGGATCGGCTTGGTGGTTCCTCGATCAAAAAGATGGCATGACCAAACAGCTAAATGCTTTATCGAATATGGGGTTACTGAGTCGCTTAGTGGGGATGTTGACTGATTCTCGTAGCTTCCTGTCGTTTCCAAGGCACGAATATTTCAGACGATTAGTATGTGATATCTTTGGAGAAGATGTAGAAAAAGGAGAATTACCGAATGATATCGAATGGATTGGTAAAATTGTAGGCGACATCAGCTATCATAACGCGAAAGAATACTTTAATTTCTAGGCACAAGCCGAGAATTTCGTTGACTATCAATTTCTCATGCTCCTGGAAGTTAGGTAGTCAACGAAATCCTTGTAGTAATCATTTTATGGTTTTCTGCGTTCAAATGGCTATCTTTCCAAAATATTCTAATGACACCTAAACCGGTCAACGAAAAGATTGAAGGGAAGATCTTATAAAGCAGAACAAAATTATTATTTATAATGAGTAAGAAAAAAGAAGTTTTAGATGCGATTTTGAAACAGGGGATGTTGCCTTTGTTTTTCCACACCGATGTGCAAGAAAGTATTGATATCGTAAAGACACTATATGCCTCGGGGATTCGCGTTTTTGAGTTTACAAATCGCGGAGAAGAGGCGAAAAAGGTTTTCAAAGCACTCATAGATGCACGAAATGAAGAGATGCCCGAGCTTCAACTGGGTATCGGTACAATCAAAACGATGAGTGAAGCGGAGAAATTTATCAGCCTAGGAGCAGATTTTATCGTTGCACCCATCGTCACGCCCAGTGTAGGAGACTTGGCACACAGCCATGACCTGCTTTGGATTCCGGGCTGTATGACCCCTAACGAAATTGCGTTAGCACAACAAAATAAAGCCGCTTTGATTAAACTTTTTCCGGCAAATGTATTGGGGCCAGGATTTTTGTCTGCTATTAAGGAATTATTTAAAGGGCAGTTGTTTATACCTACTGGCGGGGTAGATCTGGAGATAGAAAATTTAAAATCTTGGTTTAAAGCCGGTGTTTGTGCCGTGGGAATGGGCAGTAAATTGATCAACCCTAAACAGGTGGATGGTCTGGCAGAAAGGACACAACAAGCATTACAACTTGTCGCACAGGCCAGAGCGGAAAGTGAGGGATAAGTTTATAGAGAGTCATTGATCACGAATACGAAAAGCAAATTACGAGAAACGAAAAATAAAAAAAAAGCTATACCAATGAACATGGAAAAGAAAAGCAATTATAGATGGACAATATGCGGGCTGCTATTTTTTGCAACAACTATTAACTATTTGGACAGACAGGTACTGTCGCTCACATGGAAAGATTTTATTGCGCCAGAGTTTCATTGGACAAATAGTGATTATGGATTGATTACAGCATTATTCTCTATATTTTATGCTGTAAGTATGTTATTTGCCGGGCGGTTTGTAGACTGGTTGGATACCAAAAAAGGTTTTTTATGGGCCATCGGTATCTGGTCGGTAGGTGCTGTGCTACATGCTTTTTGTGGTATTGCCACCTCTGGAATTGTTGCGGGAGAATGGTTTGTAGGGTTTGAAGGGGCTAAGGAAGCAATTGCGCGGGTCAATGATGTTGGCCTAGTGGTCAGCGTCAGTGTTACTTTGTTTATTTTTGCACGTTTTGTGCTCGCTGTAGGGGAAGCAGGTAACTTTCCGGCGGCGATTAAAGCTACGGCAGAATTTTTTCCTAAAAAAGATAGGGCGCTTTCAACCAGTATTTTTAATGCAGGAGCGACTATTGGTGCATTAGCAGCACCACTTACTATACCGGTGATTGCCGCTCATTGGGGTTGGGAGATGTCTTTTATTATTATTGGTGCGTTGGGTTTTGTATGGATGGGCTTTTGGATTTTTATGTATAAAAAGCCGCATGAACACCCTAAAATTAATAAGGCCGAGCTGGATTATATCATGCAGGACGGCGACCATGTCGTGCCGGAGGATGTCGTGGGCGTAGCCCCAGCGGAGAAGAAGAAAATGTCGTTCGCGGATTGCTTTAAATATAAACAGACGTGGGCTTTTGCATTTGGTAAATTTATGACCGACGGGGTATGGTGGTTTTTCTTGTTCTGGATGCCTGCTTATCTTTCCTCCGTTTATGATATCAAATCGTCCGATACAGAAGGACAATTGGCATTGTTCGTCCTATATCTGATAACGTTATTGTCCATTATTGGCGGGTGGCTACCTACCTATTTTGTAGAAAAAAAAGGATTAAATCCGTATGACGGACGCATGAAAGCCATGTTATTGTTTGCTTTTGTACCACTGGTGGTATTGTTTGCACAGCCTCTCGGACATCTTTCCTACTGGGTGCCCGTCCTGTTTATTGGTTTTGCAGGAGCCGCCCACCAGGCATGGTCTGCTAACATTTTCTCTACGGTAGGCGATATGTTCCCTCGGAGTGCAATTGCAACGGTTACGGGGATCGGTGGTCTTGCCGGCGGAGTGGGTTCGACATTTATCAACTTTGGTTCTGGAAAGCTATTTGATCATGCTGCACAAACACAAATGGTGTTTATGGGCTTTCAAGGAGAAGAGGCAGGATATTTTATCGTTTTCTCGTTCTGTGCGGTAGCCTATCTAATCGCTTGGGCAGTGATGAAAACGTTGGTGCCAAAAATGGAAATAATTAAAGAATAACATAGGTATACTTCTAAGTAGGCAGTATATTTTTAACAAGAACATGGGCAGATTTTTTATCTGCCCATTTTTTATTCTCCCGGATAACAACTTTATTACCTACCGGCAAGGTATTTTAATATATCGGCTATTTTAGGTATTATTACGCCATAATTACCTGTTATGGCGTTTGAGAACTATACGATAAAAGATATTGCAAAGGCCTTAAACCTTTCCACATCAACTGTTTCCAGAGCTTTACGGGACAGTTATGAAATCAGCTCAGAAACCAAAAAACTGGTCTTGGAGTATGCGGAAAAAATAAATTACCGGGCAAACCCCATTGCACGGAGCCTGAAAGAAAGAAAAAGTTATAGTATTGGTGTGATCGTAACAGAGATTGCGAATAATTTCTTCTCGCAGGTAATCGATGGAATAGAGTCGGTGGCTTATAGCAACAACTATCAAGTCGTTATTTCTCAAATGCGCGAATCTTCTGCACGGGAACGACTTAATGTGGAACACCTTTACTCCCGTTCGACAGATGGTTTGTTGATCGCGCTATCCGCCGAAACGACCGATCTATCCTATTTAGAACATTTGATCGGTAAGGGATTTCCGATCGTGTTTTTTGATCGTGTGCCTAACCTTGCAGCATGCCATAAGGTAATTGCAGACAATCGTCAAGGAGGATTCGATGCTATCCAGTATCTTGTCGGAAAAGGTAAGCGAAAGATTGCGCACCTTACCGGAACGAGGAAACTCTCCATTACGAGGGAACGGTTGGAAGGCTATAAAATGGGACTCGAAGCGAACGGACTCCCGTATGCCCCTGAGCTTGTTAAGCACTGTGAATACGGAGGGCTTCACCAAGATGAAATAGAGCAGGCCGTTACGGAGCTTCTACAAGAAGAATACGATGCAATCTTCATCTCCGGAGATAAATTGAGTATGGGATATTTGCAAGCTATGAAAGAGCGTCCTGAGGCTGACCTGCGGAAAATAGAAGTAACAGGCTTTACCAATTCGAAAGTCGTGAATCTCTTCTCCCCCCCTATCACCGCTGTACGCCAGCCTGCGTTTGAAATGGGCGAAAAAGCCGCCGAGCTATTGATTCAACAAATCGAATCTAAACATCCTATAGAGGATTTTGAGACTATTGTGTTTCCAACTACGCTTATTCAACCCTAACGATTTACTTTCTGCTAAACACAGCTAACCGACTGGTCAATACAAACATCAGTAGGCCAAAGCAAGCGAATACACCGAAAGAATGCCGTAAACTAAATAATTCGGCAATATATCCAATAAGTGGAGGGCCCATTAAGAAGCCTAAGTAGCTGACGCTAGAAACCATTGCTAATGCCACGCCCGAAGAAATAGTTTTATGTTTGCCGGCAACGGAATACACAGAAGGGATGTTGCAGGCAACGCCTAATCCGACGAGCATAAAGGCAAGGGTACATAACACAAATTGTGGAAAAAGAACCGCTCCCATCATGCCCGTAAACATGAGAATTCCGCTAATCTGTAGCGTCCGTTTACGACCAATTCGGCTGATAACAGCATCCCCGATAAACCGACCCATTGCCATCGTAATCATAAATGAAGCATATCCGACGGTGGTCCATTTTTCCGGCGCCTGCACAATGTCGTGAAAATATACACCGCTCCAATCAAACATCGCTCCTTCTGTAGCCATGCTACAAAAGCCAATTACCCCCAAGGATATTAACACACGATCGGGTTTAAATGAAAAGGATTTTTTTTCTGACGAACTGGAAATATCCGGTACAAGATAAGCCTTGTTTAGTAAAATATTGATGAGCATTAAGCCCATGATCATATAGAAGTGGGTCTGCGTGGATAAATCAATGTTCAGGGAAACCAAGCCAATGACAGCGCCCGTAAACCCCGCTATGCTCCACGCACCATGGAAGGAAGACATGATGGATCTCTTATAGAGACGCTCAGCCAATACGCCCTGCGTGTTGACCGAGATATTACAGATATTGCCAGTGATCCCAAAAAGCAAGAGCATACCACCTAATTGCCAAGCGTTAGCGGCTAAGGGAATCCCACATAATACAATCAAATAAACGAAAGCCGCGATGGGCATAATGCGATGGCTTCCATATTTGCTGACAAGTTTTCCGGAAATAGGCATAGTCATCAATTGACCGATAGGCAATGCAAGTAAAACGGTGCCTAATTGCGCTTCTGTGAGCTGCAATGCTGACTTAATCACGGGTATACGGCTTGCCCAACTGGCAAAAGCCAACCCTTGTCCGAAATAGAATAGCGAAACGGCTAAACGTATCCTTTGTTTATTTCCATACACTGCCGTGTTTTGTGCGTTTGTTGACGAGTCCATGGTTTGCTTCCTGATGTTGAAGCAAAAGTACGCTAAATTTTGTTCATTAGAAATTGATCTCACTTTTGTAAATTTGATTATCCATCAAGAAATAACTGAAAGGCAACGCTCCAACTACCGACGTTGTGAAAGGCAGATTTCGTTTTAGATATGCTACTTCTGTATGGATGAACAAAGAATACTAATTTGAACGTAAATGAACATGCTATCGATATTACGAGAAACAACGCCACTTTCCGAAAAAGATTGTTTTATGGTGTTCACCAGAGAGAAAACCGATTTTGATTTTCCAGTTCATGTTCACCCGGAGTATGAATTGAATTTTATTGAAAATGCGAAAGGGGCACAACGTATTATGGGTGATAGCATAGAAGAAATAGAAGATATAGAGCTTGCGCTGATTACGAGTTCGAATCTGGAACATGGATGGATGAACCATCGATGTGTGCCAGGAACGATAATTAAGGAAATTACTATTCAGTTTCATCCCAATCTTTTAAATGATCAGTTATTGAACAGGAATCAGTTCCGAACTATACAAAATATGTTCGCGAAAGCGGCTTACGGAATCTCCTTCAGTGAGACCGCTATCGAACAGATTAAGACAAAGATTTATGATCTGGCAGCTGACAATGATGGTTTTTATTCTGTGATGAAACTCATCGAGCTTTTGTATGAACTTTCACATGATACAGCAGCGCGTATGCTCTCCAGTCGCTCGTTTCACGCGGAAAAACAACAATTCAATAGCCGACGGGTAGAAAGGATTATCCAATTTCTAATGGAGAATTATACGCGGGAAGTGACTTTAGGGGATGTCAGCGATCTGGTCGGGATGACGGCGGTCTCCGTAAGCCGCTTTCTAAAGTTGCGAACGGGAAGAAGTTTTGTCGATACACTGAACGATATCCGGCTGGGGCACGCAAGCCGGAGGCTGATCGATACCACCCACAGCGTCGCAGAAATAGCACTGCAATCTGGATTTAATAACTTGTCAAACTTTAACCGAATTTTTTTAAAGAAAAAAGGTTGTACCCCGTCTGATTTTCGGAATAAATATCGTGCCTCCAAGTTTTTTCTATAAAAATTTGTTTTGGCTGTAAACACTGCTTATCCTTCTTAAGGATAAGTAAATGCTCCTGTGGAATGCCTTCATTTGATAGCAGAGGGTGATATTGGCTTGATAAGTGTCTTTAATAGATAAAAAAGTATTAGCGCCGAACGACAAGTTCTTACTACATTTGGATATTGCTTATTGTAGAGCAATAATAAACCACCAATTTTAAACAATATACTATGATAAAAAAAGTACTTTTCATAACGAGATTCCCGTTTCATTTCAACATTTTGTTCGGCCATTGAGCCTTTTTCAGGACTAATATAAACTAATACCATAGATATGAATAGATTATTTTATTTCATGCTGTTTGTAATGTTATTGCCTGCCCTGCTGCAGGCACAGAACATGCAAGTTAGCGGACGGGTAACCGATTTGATGCATGGAGGGGCGATTTCGGGCGTTTCTGTCAGCGTGAAGGGAACAACTCACCAAACAAGTACAGATAACGAAGGTCGCTATCGTATTCAAGCCCAAGCGAACAGCATGCTTGTATTTTCCTATATTGGAATGGAAACCCAAGAAATTCGCGTTACGAGCAACGAACTGCACGTGCAGATGGTGGCCAGCGTAAACGAACTCGACCAAGTAGTAGCCATCGGTTATGGTGCCGTCCGTAAAGGCGACTTGTCCGGTTCTTCGGTCACCGTCAGCGAGGAACAATTAAAAGGGTCGGTTGTGACCAATCTAGATCAGGCATTACAAGGCCGGGCGACGGGTGTCACGGCTACCATGACTTCGGGTGCACCTGGAGGAGCAATGTCCATCCGGGTACGGGGGCAGGCCACAATCAATGCTAATGCGGAGCCTCTTTACGTTATCGACGGCGTGATTGTACAAGGAGGAGGGGCTAGCGGCGCATCTTTTGGTTTGGGGGATGCGCTCGGAAATGGAAGTGTGTCTACCATCTCTCCTTTGTCTACCATCAACCCTGCAGATATTGTCTCCATAGAAGTCTTGAAAGACGCCTCTGCAACGGCAATTTATGGTGCTCAAGGGGCGAATGGTGTGGTATTAATTACGACAAAAAGAGGACGAGCAGGCGAAGCTAAGTTCGGTTACGAAGGGCTAACAGCCATACAAAACCAGCCTATCCGGTTGGATATGATGAATTTACGCGAGTTTGCAGCGTTTAGCAATAATATTGCCGGAGAGACTAATTCCAGAGACAGCCGCGTGGAGTTTCGTGATCCGTCTTTGCTTGGTCAGGGAACGAATTGGCAGGAGGCGATTTTCCGGAATGCCCCAATGCAGCAACATCAGCTATCTGCACAGGGCGGCACGGACGCTGTGAAGTACTACGTTTCGGGTTCTTTTATGGATCAAACCGGAACAGTTATCGGTACGAATTTCGATCGATATTCTTTCCGATCCAATCTAGATGCACAGCTTAAAAGCTGGTTCAAACTAGGTTTAAATGCGATGTATTCCTCTACAGGCGAACGCCTCAGTTTGGTAGATAGTGACGAAGGGGTAGTGAAGTTTTCACTGTTAACGCCGCCAGATATCCCGATTTATGATATAGATGGCAACTACGCCAGTGTGGTACGGGAAGGCTACACTACATTGAACCCTATAGCGAAAGCATTGAGCGACAAGATACTGCTGGATAGAACCAAGTTAAACGGAAGCGTCTTCGCCGATCTGACCATTTTGGAAGGCTTGGTGTGGCGATCAGAGCTTGGATTTGATATTAGCGGATCACGCGCAGAAGTATTCGAGCCTACATTGGAATTAGGGAACTGGAGAAGATCAATAAATATGAACGCGTGGCAACGCAACAACAGTAAATTCTGGCAGCTCAAAAACTATTTGACGTACACCCGTAACTTCGGCTCAGGGCATGCGATCAACGCTATGCTCGGACAGGAAGCATGGGAATCTACTTACGAGTTTATGCGTATCAGTGCTACAGGACTCCCTTCCAATGATGTGCAAAACCCGCGCTTGGGCGAAGATCCGCAAATAAACTCTGGGTTTGGGGAATCTGCGATGTCCTCTTTTTTTGGCCGCCTGATGTATAATTACCAAGATCGATTTATGGGAACCTATACCTATCGTCGGGACGGCTCATCTAATTTTGGGCCAGAAAACCGTTGGGCAAGCTTCCATTCGTTTGCGACGTCTTGGCGTTTCTCTAACGAAGCGTTTTTTGAGCCTTTGAAATCTGTAGTGTCTGATGGTAAAATACGTATTGGATGGGGACAGACGGGGAATTCCAGTATAGGATCCTATCTCTGGGGGGCAAGTATCACGATGATGCCCACTGGACTTGGACCCGGGTATCGACAGTCTAACATAGCTAATCCCTATATACAGTGGGAAACACAGGAACAATGGAACTTCGGATTAGACCTAGCGTTCTTCAACGACCGGCTAAGAGTTGTCGCGGATGTCTACGATAAAACGTCCAAAGACATGTTAATGGCGTTGCAGCTTCCATCCTATATGGGAACACGCGGAAACGCTTCGTCCGCATTGGCGTCGCCGATGGGAAATTACGGCACGATCAACAATAAGGGATTCGAATTGGCCGTATCGACCAAAAATATGACGGGAGCTTTCGAGTGGGATACCGATCTTCAGGTAACTGTCAATAGGAACAAATTGGTCGCATTGGACGGCACGGCGTCTGCGCATATTGAGGGATACGGACAGTGGAGTGATGTCGTCTCGGTATCTCGGATCGGCGAACCGTTATATAGTTTTTACGGATATAAAGTGATCGGTGTGTACCGTGACTTGGAGGATTTGAAGAACTCACCTAAACCCGAAAAATATCCTTCCGATGGCGTATTTAATAGAGCCAATACAACTTGGGTAGGCGACCTTAAATATGCTGATATCAGCGGACCCGATGGTGTGCCAGATGGTATCATCGATACTTACGACCGGACGGATATCGGTTCACCGATGCCTAAATTTACCTTTGGCATTAATAATACCTTTCGGTATAAGAATTTTGATCTCAATGTATTTCTAAACGGATCATACGGGAATAAAGTAATGAATTATATGGGGATTAACTTATCTAATATGTTGACAGGATGGAATAATCAGCATCAAAAAGTCACAGATCGCGCTATTCTGCAACCGATAAATCCAGATAAGAGTTACCCTGCGAACGTCAATGGAACCGTTGTCAACAATTGGTTTGAAGATGTCACCAACATCGAGGTAAGCAATCCGGACACAAAAATACCACGGGCAATTTTTAATGATCCGAACGATAACGACCGGATTAGCGATCGTTATATCGAGGATGGTTCTTACCTGCGTGTCCGCAATATAGCATTAGGATATACCTTGCCTTCGACATGGACGGAGCGATGGCGGGTGGATAACGTGCGGGTATATGTCAATATCCAAAATCTGTACACTTTTACCAACTATACGGGATATGACCCGGAGATTGGGGCTAGTATGGCCAGTTCAAATGTGTTTGGTTTGGATAACGGTCGTTA
Organism: Sphingobacterium corticibacterium; assembly: GCF_004208525.1. GTDB lineage: Bacteria > Bacteroidota > Bacteroidia > Sphingobacteriales > Sphingobacteriaceae > Sphingobacterium > Sphingobacterium corticibacterium. The sequence goes on from NZ_SGIT01000002.1 coordinate 1,654,006, forward strand.
TCCATCTCCACGTACTTTTTCTGCCGGTATCAATTTATCTTTTTAACAATGCAAAGAATGAGAACAATGAAAAGAATATATACACATATACAGCACGCCGTTTGTTGGGGGATGTTGGCGTTCGCTTTCGGGTCTTGCGGCGATTTTTTGGATCGCCCGACGGTAGACAGTTATACCATCGATATCTTTTACCAAACGGATGAACAATGCTTTCAGGCCGTTAATCCAATCTATAATTCACCCTGGTACGATTACCAACGCGGATTCTTCAAGGTCGGCGAAGTGCTTTCGGGGAATTACTATATGGGCAATTCGCCTTACTTGACTTTTACCATTAACTCTACCGATCAGGATCTCGTCAACATGTCGGCTTCATTATGGTCCGTCAACGCTTATTGTAATGGTATACTGGAAAATATTGAAGCTAAATCCGGACCTAACGTTAGCCAAGTTGTGAAGAATACCGTGAAAGGAGAGGCATTGGTTTGGAAAGCAATGGCTTACTTTTATTTGGTCCGCACGTTTGGAGCCGTGCCTATTGTCCACAACAATTCCGAAGAGATTGCAGCAGGAAACTATAACGAAGTATTTAAAGCGCCTGTAGAGGACGTGTATCAGTATATCGTGATGACCTTGGAGAAGGCTGTCGAGTGGCTTCCGCTTAACAATCGTCCGGGACGTATTGATCGCTTCACTGCATACGCCCTGCTGTCCAAGGTCTATCTGACGAAATCGGGGTACGGACAAAGTGGTTCGCGTGATCAAACGGATTTAGACAAAGCCGCCGAATATGCGCGGAAGGTAATCGATGAAAGTGGCCGTGTATTAGCACCGGTATATTCCGATATTTTTAGGCTGGAGAACAATTTCTCCAGTGAAAGTCTTCTTGCCTGGCACTGGGTATCATCCGAAGTATGGACCTCACAGAACACGTTACAATCCGACTTGGCACTGACCGGGTTTTCCGAATTTGGTGATACCTGGGGAGACTGGGGCGGTCCTTCTATCGATCTCCAAGATGATTTTAACGAAAATGCCCTTTCATTGACGCGTAACAATGTCGATGTCCGAAGAAAAGCCACCATGATGATGTACGGTGATGTTTATACCTATTTTTGGGCCGATCAGGGGGGATTCGATTACGCAAATTTTGCCGAAAATGTTACCGGCGAATTTCGCTCACCTACCGGAGCAAACAGTGTGAAGCACCTCGTTGGGAACAATAGCGACCACGTGGCGGGCATCGGGGCACCCATGCGGAATATGTCAACGAGTTTAAGTACCCATTTGCTGCGGTTGGCAGACGTGTATTTAATCTATGCAGAAGCCATCATGGGAAATGCGGGCTCAACGACGGATGCCAAGGCGCTGGAGGCCTATAACGCTGTGCGCAAACGAGCTGGCTTTAGTGGTAACACCACTTCCATTACCTGGCAGGACGTCTGGAAAGAAAGACGTCTGGAATTGGCCTGTGAGGGCGACCGCTGGTATGACTATGTGCGTTGGCATTATTATGAACCCGCGGCGGCAATAGCGGAGCTAAAAGGGCAGCGAAGAAGTTTTTACATAGGACTCGATGATTTCTATAAGACCGAGAGCTTTGATCCCAACGTGACCCGTTATGATGATAATCCGGTAATCCCGAATATCACTAGTGCACATTTTCAGTTACCCTTTCCGGACACCGACCTGACGATGAACCCGAACCTGCTGAAGGATCCGGTGAAGTTTGATTTTAGTAGTATACAATATTAAACCTGAGAAGACATGAAAACAATTTATAAAACAATGTCGAAGATAGGTATAGCATGTGTAGTTCTATTCCTTTTATTGTCGGTAAATGCTTGTAAGGATGATACGGCGATGTTTGAATTTGAAGATGGTATACCGACCATTCGCTATGTGCGCGTGCCAGACGAGAACGTAAGTGATTCGCTTCTGACGAGTGCTTTCTTAGGTAACAGTATAGCCATCATCGGGGAAAATATGAAAAGCGTGTCTGAGATTTGGTTTAACGATCAAAAAGCAGTGCTGAACACGAGTTTTATGACGGACGAGGTTATTATTGTATCGGTACCACAAGGCATACCAGAACACGTTACCGATAAGATTTATTTTGTAAATAGCTCGAAGCAGGATACCGTGTCGCACGGCTTTAACGTATTGGTTCCTCCGCCGGCAGTCGTGGCGATGGAATGTGAATATGTGCCGGAAGGTGAAATCGCTGTACTGAAAGGCAATTATTTTCTTTCGACGGCGACACAGGATCATCCGGTGGTGGTATTTTCGCCCAATATAGAGGCAACGGAAATCGTATCGTATTCACTGACAGATATTCAGGTGGTCGTGCCTGCAGGGGCAACGGAAGGACCAGTTTCTGTGCAGTCGCGTTATGGAACGGCCCGATCTACCTTCCATTTTAGAGATACCCGCGGAATGATTACAAATTATGATGCCGATTATCCGATTGTGAACAGTTGGGGCCGAACTGGAAGACTCGAAAACGATCCTGCCTTTGCACTATCCGGAAACTACCTGAAATTGTCGGGCTCATTTGCCGAGCCGACGGAATGGAGTGCTGCGAGCGAGAATGACGGGCTTAGCCACTATTGGGGGAATGAAAACGGGCATACGGACGCGATTTTCGACGGCAATCCAGAAGAAATGGTGATGAAATTTGAAGCCTACGTTCCAAACCGATGGAGCGCAGTGGGCCTTTCCTTTATTTTTGCTGCTACCGGTACGACGAATGGCCCACTCTACGAAGATGCTAAACCGCGTGGAATATGGATGCCATGGAGAAATACCGGGGCTTACCAAACCGATGGCTGGGTAACCGTTGCGATTCCACTTTCGGAATTTAAGTACAACGGAGCTGGTTCGTCTTTGAACGTCTTGCCGGAGGCTTTTGACAACCTGAATATTTTCTTGGCGAACCGTGGATTAGTGTATGTTGGAACGGCATCCGACCCGGTGATTTTAATGGATAATTTGAGAATTGTGCCACAGTAACCTAAAATAAACCATGATGACAGTCTTTAAAATAAAAAAATACCGATTGGCTCGTTGGCTAGTCTGTTTGCTGATCGGGGGGCTATTCTTCACCTCTTGTGAAAAAGAAGAACAAGCGACAGGTGAAGATACTGTACAACTTGAAGTTTTTGGGCCATCGCCGGCCTTGCGCGGCAGCGACATTCGGTTTATCGGAAACGGAATGGATAAAGTAAAAGCCGTGGTGTTGGCAGATGGCACGGAGATTACGGAAATTATCGTCGTAAACTCCGGTGAGATCAAGATAACCATACCGCAAGAAGCACCGCCAGGACATCTCGTCCTAAAGTATGACGGTGGGGAAATAAGGACAAAAACGCCACTAACGTATTCGGAGCCTATTGCGATAGATAAGATAGCGCCTATGCAAGTTAGGGCTGGTGACATATTCGTCATTGAAGGGGATTATTTAAACCTGATTGCGCAGGTCATATTTGCGAAAGGTGTGGCGGTAGATAGTGTGGACTTCAAGAGCCGGTCGCGGTATAAGATTGAAGTAGCCGTTCCTCGGGAAGCACAGACAGGTTTGGTCAGTGTCTCCAACGGGGCTGAGGTTCCTATCTTAGTTTATGCAGAAGAGGAGGTAGAAGTAGTCGTGCCCACAGTGCAATCTATTGCGCCTAACCCTGTAAAACCGGGAAAGGGATTGCTTATTACCGGAACTGATTTTCAGTTGGTTGAATCTATACTTTTTCCAGAGAATATCGCGGTAGGCGAGTTTACCATTAATGAATCTTATACGGAAATCAAGGTGGATGTGCCGCAAGACGCAAAAGAGGGGCCAGTCAAGCTGTTGTCGTATTCCGGCCTGGAAATCCTTTCGGACGAATTGGGCTTGTTGGCTCCTGAGATTGAAAGTATAGCACCTAACCCCGTAAAGAATGGCACAAAATTGGTCATCATAGGGGAAAATTTAGATCTAGTTACTTCCGTCATCTTTTCCGGTGATGCGGAAGGAGAAATCGTGACGCAGTCTGCAACAAAGCTTGAGGTCAACGTTCCGCTGTCTGCGAAAGATGGTGAGCTTGTTCTAAGTACGCATTCGGGCAAGACGGCAACGGCTGCGGTTACCTTGGTGCGCCCAACGATCAGCAGCTTAAACCCGACGAATTTGATGGCAGGGAATGAACTGACTATCACGGGGACGCATCTCGACTTGGTACGACAGGTGATATTTGGTGGAGGGCACGTTGTTGATGATATACAGGCTACCTCCGCCACCTCGCTGCGTGTGCAGGTACCAATGTCGGCAGGATCCGGTGTTATAACGTTAGTAACAGCGAATGGAACAGAGGTGAAATCATCGATGTCGCTGGTTGTCACATCACCGAACATACCTGTTATCACCAAAATCTCAACATCGGCCAAACCGGGAGAATTGATCCGAATTGAAGGCACGAAGTTACATTTGGTAGAGAGTGTCTATTTTCAGGATAATGTAAAAGGAACGCAATACGGAATGCGTAACGAGAGTCTGATAGAGGTATACATTCCACAAAATGCCGTTAAAGGAAAAGTCAATTTGAAGCTTGTTACATTCGACGGTACGGAAGTAGAATCACCGACATTCACCATTTCAGGTGTTGACCCGGTCGTTGACCCTAGCTATGTGTTTTTTGATTTTGACTCGAAAGGAAGCTGGTGGGGATCGCATGGGCAAGTGGAAAATGAACCGAACTTATCTATCAGTGGCAATTATTTTCGGGTTAATAAGCAATTGGCAGGCGGATGGGATGATTTCTTCTGGCGGAATGGACGCGACAATTTCAAAACCGATGGAGTTTCCGTGGCAGAATGGGCGATTAAAATGGATGTGAATGTATTAGGTGGTACGACGCAGGCACTAAAATTCCGGTTGAATGGTGCAGACGGCGATTTCTGGGCGATTATCCCGCCGTTGGCGAACCAAGGGGGGTGGTATACCGTCACGATTCCGTTAACAGACTTTAGAGATGGTGACGGAACAGGTAGTGGTCGACTTCCAAATGTGCAGAATATTGATCAGGATTTTGGAATGGCAACAAATGGCGCTGCTGGCATGTTGAATATCGCGATAGACAATATCCGGTTTGAGAAAATAAAATAGAACCCTTTAAAAAGATGATTGATTATTTATGGAGAATAAACGGTGCGCGTTATGGCTGTATATTGTTTTCTTATCGTTTAGCTGTTCTAAAGGCAATCCAAACCAAGAGATAACGGATGCCCCCCAGCCCCTTTTGATTTCTTCCTCGGTAAAAGATGGCGCGGATGACGTGCCTATCGGGGAGAATACCATTGTCCTGCAGTTTGACCAGAATATTGTGCTGGACCAACAACGCGGCATACAACTCAACGGACAAACGGTGGAGCAGGTCTATGCGGCTTTCAAAGAGCTGAAAATAACCGTTCACTTACAGGGTGGAACACGTTATACGCTGAACATTCCCGAGCAGACCATAAAAGGCCCTAGGGGGGCGTTTGCAGCAGAAATACAATTGTCCTTTACGACCGATGACTTTCATGATCCAGATATCGGTACGGCTTTGGTAACCCCAAATGCCAGTGTGCAAGCAAGAAAGGTATACGACTTTTTGCGCGAGCAGTATGGGGCGAAGATGATATCGGGTGCCATGGCAAACGTCAACTGGAACAGCAATGAAGCCGAATGGGTATACCGGCATACGGGAAAATATCCTGCATTAAATTGTTTTGATTACCTACACTTATACGCTTCGCCTGCCGATTGGATCAACTACGAAAACACACAGGTAGTCGAAGATTGGTGGCGTAGTAAGGGGTTGGTGGCCGCTTCTTGGCATTGGAACGTACCGGCGTACGAAGGAAGTGCTGATTATCATTTCTATACCAAAGATACTCGTTTTGATATCTCCAAGGCAGTCATTAGCGGAACCTACGAAAATACAGTTGTTAGAGCCGACTTAGAACGCATGGCGAATCATCTTATCCTTTTGCAGGATAAGCACATTCCCGTTTTGTGGCGCCCGCTACACGAAGCTTCGGGAAAATGGTTTTGGTGGGGAGCGAAAACGGCAGAAGACTACCGAAAACTGTGGATAATGATGTTTGAAATCTTCCAGGAGAAAGGACTGAATAACCTTATCTGGATTTGGACGAGCCAGGGTGATGATGCAGCGTGGTACCCAGGAGATGATTATGTGGATATGATTGGATGCGACCTTTACGAAAAGCCAAATGCGAACGAAATCGCTGCATTGTATACATCGTTGCAAAAGGAGTATCCGAATAAGATGTTGACACTAAGTGAGTTTGGAGGAGTAGCAGACTTGTCGACACAGTGGAATAGCGGGGCGCAATGGTCTTGGGCAATGCCCTGGTATGATTATGACCGAACCAAAAACATGTCCGGACCGGAGTTTAACAAGGAGGGACATATGCACGCCGATATCGATTATTGGCATCGTGTATTGGCAGATGAACGAACGATTACCTTAGACGAGATGCCGGACTTACGTTAAGAATGGATTCGTCTTATAAAAATAAAACGTATGAAGAACTATTTGTTTAAAGCCGTAAAGGCGTTATTTTGGAGTGCAGGGGTATGGTTTCTTGTCAGTGGATGTTCCGCTGGAACATCGAACACCATATCGGAACGCGAAGAAGCTCCGGCGACTGTGGTGGAGGAGCATGGGCAGCTATCTGTGCAAGGAGTAACCCTGCACGACCAGCATGGCCGGCCGGTTGTATTGCGTGGTGTGAGCTTGGGCTGGCATAACTGGTGGCCGCGCTTTTATCAAAGAGAAACCGTAGGATGGCTGGCACAAGATTGGAATATATCCGTTATCAGGGCAGCAATTGGTGTCGGGCCGGAAGGGTCTTACCTTGACAACCCAGCGTTTGCACTTGACTGCCTATATCAGGTTGTAGATGCGGCCATCGCCGAGGGAATTTATGTTATCGTAGATTGGCATAGCCATGAAATTCATACCGAAAAAGCAAAGGATTTTTTTAAGAAAGTTGCCACGAAATACCAAGAATATCCAAATGTGATTTACGAGATATACAATGAACCAGTAGAAGATAGTTGGACAGACGTTAAGCGCTATGCGGAGGAAATCATTGCGGAAATTAGAAAGATCAATAGCGAGGTAATTATATTAGTGGGATGTCCGCATTGGGATCAAGATATTCATCTTGTAGCCGAAGATCCGATACAGGGCTATGATAATATCATGTATACTGTCCATTTCTATGCGGCCACCCATAAGCAATATCTGCGGGATCGCACCGATGAAGCAATGGCCAAAGGTATTCCGGTTTTCATATCCGAATGTGCGGGAATGGAAGCTACCGGCGACGGACCGATCGATCAGGAAGAGTGGCAACGTTGGGTTTCGTGGATGGATGACAAGAAATTAAGTTGGGCGGCTTGGTCTATCGCCGATAAAGATGAAACTTGTTCCATGATCCGCGATCCGCATGCGCCTCGGGCATCTTGGAGTGAAGATGATTTGAAGGAATGGGGAAAGACTGTCCGAAGCGAGTTGAAAAAAGGAAAGTCGAACTAAGATGATACGATGAACGATTTATTTGCTACGCGCGTTGCGGCCATGCATGCAGCACACCAACAATTGATCAATCGGAAAAATGAGCCGATTTTACATGGCAATGGAGTCTTTGAACGTTATCGATATCCAGTGCTTACGGCAGAGCATACACCGGTTTTCTGGCGCTACGATCTCTCGCGGGATACCAATCCTTATTTTATGGAACGGTTTGGCATCAACGCAACGTTCAATGCCGGTGCCATCCGGTGGAAAGAGAAATATGTACTCGTCGTACGGGTTGAGGGAAATGATCGTAAGTCTTTTTTTGCGATCGCCGAGAGTCCTACCGGCGTCGATAATTTTGTTTTTTGGAACCACCCTATCGCAATTCCCGAACTGGATGATCCGGACGTCAATGTGTATGATATGCGCCTCACGGTGCACGAGGATGGCTGGATATACGGGCTGTTTTGTACCGAACGGAAAGATCCCAATGCGCCAGCCGGAGATCTATCGACGGCTGTGGCTTCAGCGGGCATTGTCCGTAGCAAAGATCTCGTAGTATGGGAAAGGTTGCCGGATCTACAATCCAAAAGCCAGCAGCGAAACGTAGTACTCCATCCCTCCTTTGTAAAAGGAAAATATGCCTTGTACACACGCCCGCAGGATGGCTTTATTGATGCCGGAAATGGCGGTGGAATTGGGTGGGCATTGGTGGACAGCATGGAGGACGCGGTAATAACTGAGGAGCGTATACTGAACCATCGCTTTTACCATACCATAAAGGAAATGAAAAACGGCGAGGGTCCCGCCCCGCTCAAAACACCCAAAGGTTGGTTGCACCTGGCACATGGTGTCCGTAGCTGTGCCGCGGGGCTTCGTTATGTTTTGTACTTATATCTGACCGATCTGGATCAACCGGACAGACTGATCGCCGAACCAGCCGGGTATTTTATGGCACCGGAAGGTGAAGAGCGGATCGGGGATGTGTCCAATGTGCTTTTTTCGAACGGTTGGATAACGGATGAAGAAGGAAAAGTGTATATTTATTACGCCTCTAGTGATACCCGTATGCATGTGGCTGTCTCCAGTATAGACAGGTTGCTGGATTACTGTTTGCACACTGCTGCAGACGGGTATCGTTCGGCCACATCCGTACAGGTGCTGACGGATCTGATTAATAAAAATAGCAACTTAAAGCTCAATCCCAGTATATGGAAAGCAACCGGATCAGTTTAAAAGAAAAAATCGCATACGGCTTGGGTGATGCCGCATCTTCTATGTATTGGAAGTTGTTTGGGATGTACCTGATGTTTTTCTATACAGATATTTTCGGAATGGAGGCGAAGGTGGTCGGCACCATGTTTTTGATTACCCGCGTATGGGATTCCCTGTTTGATCCTGTCGTCGGCGTTTTTGCCGACCGCATCCATACCCGCTGGGGGAAGTTCCGCCCTTTTATGCTCTATATGGCGATACCCTTCGGTATAATGGGCGTGCTGACATTTTATACACCCGCATTTGGAGATATCGGCAAGGTGGTGTATGCGTATCTGACCTATTCCATCATGATGATGGTATATTCGGCTATCAATGTTCCTTATGCTTCCTTGCTAGGTGTAATCAGTCCTTCACCCAAGGTCCGTAACGTATTGGCCACGTATCGGATGACCTTTGCTTATCTAGGAAGCTTCGTCACCCTGCTGTTGTTCAGCCCACTAGTAAGTTACTTCAGTGACGGTAGCAAGGCGCTTACAGACCAACAGCAGGGCTGGACCATGGCAGCTGTGGTTATCGCAGCATGTAGCGTAGTCCTATTTTTGCTGTGTTTCTTATGGACGCGTGAACGGGTAACCAACATTCCAGAGCAGCAATCCACCCTCAAGGAAGATATCCGGGACTTGGTGCGCAACGGTCCGTGGTGGATATTACTAGGCGCCAGCATCATGACCTTGTTGTTTAACTCCGTACGAGATGGGGCAGCGCTGTATTATTTTAAATATTACGTCCAAGAGGAGACCTTTGGGGAGATTAGCCTATTTCGTATTCCTTTTGTATTGAGCGGACTATATCTATCCCTTGGACAGGTGGCTAATATCGTGGGTGTTATCTCGGCGGCTCCGTTGAGTAATAGGATTGGAAAAAAGGCCACTTTCGTCTTAGCAATGGGTTTGGCAACTATAGGTAGCACGGCTTTTTTTTGGCTCGGAAGCGATGACTTGTGGGGAATTTTTGGATTACAGGTGTTGATCAGTATCTGCGCCGGCACAGTATTTCCCTTACTTTGGTCTATGTATGCCGATTGTGCGGACTATTCCGAGTTTAATACCGGGAATAGGGCAACAGGGCTGATTTTTAGCTCGTCTTCTATGAGTCAGAAACTCGGCTGGGCTTTGGGAACTGCCGTTACAGGATGGTTACTCGGCTATTTTGGTTTTCAAGCGAACTTCGAGCAATCCGCCGAAACGCTAAAAGGTATCCGGATGTTCCTGAGCCTGTTTCCTGCCATAGGGACGGCTTTATCGATTGCCTTTATCTGTTTTTATCCCCTGAACGAAAAGAAAATGCTCCTGATTTCCGATGAGCTGCAAACGAGAAGAAACAACGATAAAACGGGTGCATTATAGTAGGTCAAGGATAGATACAGATTATCCTATTTTTGCGGTACTCCTCGCTTTAAAATGCTACATATCGGCCTAGCGCCTTATTTTATGGTTATGGTCTTGTACTAGGAAATCCAAAAATTTAGGTTAAATTTAGATAGAAAATAGAAAACATGAAGAAAATACAGGGATTGATAATCATCTTTTGCTGTTGGGCGGGAATATTACACGCACAAAATCCACAAAAATTAGGCTGGATATGGGGCCCGTCTGTAGGATGGCAATACCAAAGTGGGAATTTCCTGAAAGCTTCGGGCTGGGGGTTATTTGCACCAAATGATTATCAATATATAAAGTTTAATGCTGGTGCAAACTTTACGTGGATGCAGCGTAAGACTACCATCATCCCTGAAGTGGGCGTAACCTATTATTTAAGCAATCGTTTAATTTTTCCATTTATTCAGGCAGAGGCTACACCTTATACGATTACACCCAAAGTAGGCGTAAGTGTACTTTCCATAGTAGATTTAGGAGTAGGCTATGGATTCGATATACGGACAAAAGAAGATTTTAAACCACTGAAAGGGCTAACCGGTTCTGTGACGTTGAATATTCCACTTAAATTGTACTAAAATTGACGGAAGCGATGAAGTGCTGTCGTCATATATTTTAGGTCGACCTATCTAAAATATAGTAAATGGTTGATACAGAAAAGTTTTTGAATGGGCGAAGTTTGGTAAAAAAACAAAATAAATTTTTAAACATCATAAAAAAAAGATACTTTTGCATCCCCAAACTGCTGTTGCGTTAAGGGTTGAGAAATAAATAATTACAGTAAAAACAGATATGACTAAAGCAGAAATTATTGCGGAAATCTCTAATAAAACAGGCTTAGAGAAAGTAGATGTTCAAGAAACAGTAGAGGCGTTTTTTAAGGTTGTGAAAAATGCGATGATTAGCGGAGAGAATGTGTACGTTAGAGGTTTCGGAAGTTTTGTTGTGAAGAAAAGAGCAGAGAAAACAGCTCGTAATATTTCAAAAAACACAGCGATTATTATTCCGGCACACTATGTGCCAAGCTTTAAACCGGCAAAAGTTTTTGTAGAAAAAGTTAAACACGGTAACAAGTAAAACTGAACCAAAATGAATACCAAACAAATCATAGTGATCGTTATTGTCGTCGCCTTAATGGGTGGACTTTTGGCGCGTCCTATAAAAGGTTTGGTAGACGAAAACAAAGGAGCTAATAGTTCGGCAGATGCGACGACTTCTTCAGCGTTTAATTTCCAAAGTGTATCTGAAATTACCAAACAGTCGATAAATGCCAGTATTGCACAGGAAATTACGGCGTTGGAGGAGAAAGTAGCGCAGACTAGTGGAGATGAAAAGCTGGCGCTGTTGGAACAATTGGTGCAAAAATGGGACGACGTGGCTAAGTTTGCTCCTCAGGGGTTTGTCTATGAGGAAATGGCCGAAATTTCACCTAAATTTGAGTATTTGTTGAAAGCTGGAGACGCCTATCGGGCGGCATACACGAATCTGCAAGATACAGCAATGTCCGCAGAGCTAAACAGACTAGCCATTCGATCGTATGAAAAAGCAATAGCACTAGACGAAAACAATTTGGACGCAAAAACAGGATTAGGTGCAGCTATGGTAACAGGAGGCGGTAACCCAATGGCGGGAATCGCTTTATTACAGGAAGTTGTTGCGAAAGACCCGAAAAACATTAATGCAAACAAAACATTGGGATTGTTTTCTTTACAATCTCGACAATTCGACAAAGCTATTGAGCGATTCAAAACAGTTGTCGAATTGAGCCCCGATGCAGAGTCGTACTTTTATTTAGCAACGGGCTACGAAAATATTGGATTGAAGAACGAAGCCATCGCCGCTTTTCAGAAAAGTAAAGAGATGGCCGCAGATCCAACCTTATCTCAGTTCATCGACAGACGTGTGGAAGAACTCAGCAAGTAATTAACATATTAATTTATTCATTAAAAACATTAAAGCTATGCCAAGCGGAAAAAAAAGAAAAAGACACAAAATGGCTACGCACAAGCGTAAAAAACGTTTAAGAAAAAATAGACACAAGAAGAAATAAGCTTGTTGGTCTTTAGGCCGAAGCCTATAAGACGTCATACAATCTATAGTTTTACGTTTGAAAAACTGTAGATTGTATTTTTTCATTAATGCGTTTTTATGTTTCATCAGGCTAAATACAGTGCGTATAGAGCCGTAAATGAGTAGCTGTTGGTAAAGGAATTAATTATTGATTCAACTCCCGACAAGGGGGTGACTATTGCTTTACTACAGGACAAACAGCTTGTTGAGCTGAACAAGGAGCAGGCCGATAATAATTTTGCCGTAGGCGATATTTATCTGGGGCGTATCAAAAAGATCATGCCTGGCCTTAATGCCGCTTTCGTAGATGTAGGCTACGAAAAAGATGCGTTCTTACATTATTTGGATTTAGGGCCTCAGGTTCAGTCTTTGCTCAAGCTAACACGAATAGTAAAGAATGGCAGCTATCAAGAGAAGCTGCTCAATAGTTTGAAGCTTGAAAAGGATATTGATAAAGCAGGGAAGATTTCGGATATATTAAGCCGAAACGTGCTTTTACCAGTTCAGATTGCCAAAGAGCCTATCTCGACTAAAGGTCCCCGATTAAGTTCGGACCTCTCCATCGCAGGTAGATTCGTTGTATTGGTTCCTTTTTCAAGCGCAGTTTCCATATCCAAGAGAATTAAAGGAAGTGCTGAACGGAATAGACTGAAGAAAATAGTGGAAAGTATTAAACCACCCAACTTCGGCGTTATTATACGGACAGTTTCGGAAGGAAAAGGTGTAGACGAATTAGAGAAAGACCTTTTAGATTTAATCTCGAAATGGGAACTTTTTACCAAACGCCTTAAAAGTGTTGAACCCGCTCAGAAAGTATTAGGGGAGATGGATAGAGCTTCTACCATTTTGCGCGATATACTAACGGACGAATTCACACATATTCATGTCAATGACTATGCATTATATGAGGAAGTAAAATCGTATGTGCAAGAAATTTCGCCCGACCTGGAAAAGATAGTCAAACTTTATAAACATAAAGAACCTATTTTTGACCATTTCGGTGTCGAAAAACAAATTAAGGCGGCTTTCGGCAAAACGGTAAATCTGCAAGGGGGGGCTTATCTCGTTATTGAGCACACCGAAGCACTCCACGTCGTGGATGTTAATAGCGGAAACCGGATTGCTAGTAAAGAAAATCAAGAAGAAAATGCGCTGCTTGTAAATAAAGAAGCAGCAAAGGAAATCGCAAGGCAATTGCGATTACGTGATATGGGGGGAATTGTGGTTATCGATTTTATCGATATGCATAAACCGGCCAATCGCAAAGAATTGTATGGGTTTTTGAAAGAATGCATGGCAAACGATCGCGCCAAGCATACTATTCTTCCACCAAGTAAATTTGGATTGGTGCAAATAACCCGACAGCGCGTCAGACCCGAAATGAGTGTAGTGACAAATGAAAAATGTCCGGCATGTGGAGGAACTGGCGAAATTCGTTCTAGCATCGTATTGCTAGACGATATTGAAAGTAATTTGAGTTACATCTTACAAGAACAAAACGAAAAGGGAATTACACTCTGTGTCCACCCCTATATAGGCGCCTACATTAAGTCTGGTTTGTTCTCTATTAGACTCAAATGGTTTTTTAAATACGGTAAATGGATTAAGGTGAAAACCGTATCATCTTATCATTTGACACAATTTAGATTCTTTAATTCCAAAGACGAAGAGATTAAACTGTAAGTCTGGAAGAGATTATAAAAGGACGATTCCTCCAGGGTCGTCCTTTTTACATTTTTAGCTGATGGCGTGCGTAATTGAGGAGCGTTATAACCAATGGATTTTAATACCGTCTTTTTCCATTTTGCGGAAGTAAGTCATTTGTCGTTTCGCATATCGGTGTATCTCCGTATTTAATTTTTCTAGCAATCCGGGATAAGTCAGTGCTCCTTGTAAGTATAAGGTTATGTATTTGTATTCCAGACCGTAATAGATTAAATCCGCTGGACTTATTCCCTTCTCGATAAGGTGCTTAACTTCTTCAACAAGCCCCTGCTGTAACCGTGCATGAAGTCTTTGTGTAATCGACATCCTTCTTTTCTCCAATGGCGGACAAAGCCCGAATACCAGATAATTTGGGACGATGCGCTGTAGCTGCTTTGGTTGGCGGTGGTGTTGTAGGTATAAGAGGATTTCGAGCGCTCTTACCAGTCGTTTATGGTTATGAAAATCTATCTGGAGGTCTGGCGGAACGCCAATGGTATGAATCCGCTCGAGAAGTTCTTCTTCAGCTAGTTGAGATAGTTTTTTTTGAAGATAACTATCCTTCGGAATTTGTGCATACGGCCGGTCTTGTAAAACAGATTGTATATACGAACCAGAACCGCCACAGAGTATAGGTTGTTTCTGCACATTAATAATATGATCATAAGCTTTAAAGAAGTCACGCCTAAAAAGATCTGCGTTGTATTTATCTCCGGGCTTTTTGATATTGATAAGATGGTAAGGCACGTCTCGATATTCTTCCAGATCTTTGCCGGTTCCGATATCCATATCCCTATATACCTGACGCGAATCCGCCGATATAATTTCACCGTCAATTTGTCTAGCTAATTCTACAGCAAGTTTGGTCTTGCCCGAAGCAGTAGGGCCGAGTATGATGATTAATAAATCAGGCGAAAGTTTTTCTTTCGCCTGGTGAATGATCTCGTTTATGCTCGCGCTAGTGCTCACATTTCAAATTTAGTCCATTTTTCATTGCTTGCATTGCTAGCAACGACATTTTGAACAAAAGCCATTCCACGAACGCCGTCGTCCACGGTTGGGAAATCCAATTCCTCAGGAGAAGGTGTCCTCCCCTCACGTTTCGCACTTGCAGTAGCCGCAAAATTGCGGTAAATGTTTGCAAATGCTTCCAGCAATCCTTCCGGATGTCCAGCAGGTATACGGGTATTGTGCGTAGCAAATGAACTTAGCGTATATGGAGCGTTGTAGGCATTGCCCGTTCGGTAGAGTTGTCGAGGCTGATCCAGCATTTTAACGATCAGGTTATTTGGGTCTTCATTGGCCCATTCTAACCCACCCTTTTCGCCGTAAATACGGATTCTCACCGCATTTTCCTCGCCAGCAGAAATTTGTGATGCCATCAAAACACCTTTTGCGCCATTGTCGAACCGTAATAATACGGATCCGTCATCGTCTAATACACGTCCTTCTACCAACGTACTGAGATCGGCACAAAGCTCCGTGATTTTTAGTCCGGAAACATACTCTGCCAAATGGGCAGCATGCGTTCCAATATCACCCATTACAAGCGATAAGCCTGATTTTTTCGGATCAGCACGCCAAGCAGCACCGGCATTTCCCTCACGTTCTGATAGGCGGCTTAACCAGCCTTGCGGGTATTCCACCACAATCTTCCGGATTTTGCCGAGATGTCCCTCCTTTACCATAGCTTTTGCCTGTTTTACCATTGGATAACCTGAATAGGTATGCGTGAGACAAAGGGTTCTTCCTGTTTTTTCTACAACAGCTTTAAGTTCTTTTGCCTCCTCTAGCGTGACGGTCATGGGTTTTTCTATGACGACGTCAAAACCATTTTCTAAGGCCATCTTTGCTGGTGCAAAATGTAGAAAATTGGGAGTAACTACCGTTAGAAAGTCCATGCGCTCCCCTTCTGGTAGCTGAGATTCTTTCGTTATCATCTCTTCGTAGTCGGCATATACGCGGTCCGGAGCAACAAAAAGTTCCGCTGCAGATTGACGGGAAATTTCCGGATTAATGCTGAAGGCACCACATACTAACTCGATTTTTCCGTCCATAAATGCGGCGATTCGGTGCACGGCGCCAATGAAAGCATCTTTACCACCACCAACCATGCCCATCCGTAGTTTACGTTTCATATGTAATTATTTTGTTTAGTTAAATTTCTAAGTGTTAAATATACACAACCCAGACTATTTTTCATCGGTTTATTTTCTTTTTAATGGCTGATGAGAGCTCGAGTAAATAATCATTACCCTGTGTGTCAATTATTATCTTCGATGAGTTCGCTACGCTCGGTTATTTACATCTCGGTTTCATAGCCGGAGTATCAATTTCGTACTTCCGCTGTTGTGAGAAATATACCCTGTAGGATAAGTTTGTTGGAGTTGAACGAGATGCTCCACACCCCTTATATGATGTCGTTCCTTATCCACAATCCAGAAAGCCTGGGGAGAGGTACATCCTTGCTCTTCAAAACCCAATGTGCGGAGGTTCGAAACCTGCGCCCAATCCCTGTCCACATAGGTCATGATATCATTTGGGTGAAAATCTTTTATGAATGCTTTAAGGAGCTTGGACAGGCCGCCTACAACGCGGTATCCTGCCTTGTGGCAAAAACGTATAAGCTCGAAAGATCGATAGTTAGACGCCTGCTCCCGCATTCGCCGGCCGCCACTGAAAATAGCAACGGAGACGAGTTCTCCCTCGTCGAATAATCCATAGCGATACTTTCCGGGGATGGCAACTTGCAGGTGGTTTTCTGCTAAAAAAGCTAAGGCGATACCTTTATCGATACGCGCGACGACCGTTTGACGACCATGGATCACTTTTCCTCTCCCTAATAGCGAATATATGCGGGCGCGGATTTTGTACGGATCTCTTAAAATTTGATCTTGATCAATATGAAAAGTGCGTTGATCGCCCGTGTTGACGCGCACTGCATTTTCTTCGAAATAGATTACCAAAGCAATATCGGGCGTAAGCGCTTGTAAGACAATTACGCCATCTAAGTCTTCTCGGGAAAAGAAAATGCCCAGATCCTTCTGTAGTGTAGAAATAAAGTTTTCTATTGCTAGAGGTACCACCATAGTATACAAAGTTAGCACAATCTAAAGTGGAATAAATTATTATTGATACCTTTGTATGATATTAAAATAACGGGATGAAGCCGAACCCAATGTTATCGGGGAGCTCTCATCAACCATTGAAGAAAAATTAATTAGATGAAATTACCGATAGTCGCATACGGCGACCCTATATTGAGAAAAAAAGCAGAAGAAATTGATGAGGATTACCCTAATTTAAAGGAGTTAATCAGCGATATGTTTGAGACCATGTACGCCGCTCGAGGAGTGGGGCTTGCTGCACCCCAAATAGGGCTACCCATTCGTTTGTTTGTGATTGATGCTTCTCCGTTTGCAGAAGACGACGAAGATGGTGAGGGTGATCCAGCATTGAAAGACTTTAAAAAAGTCTTGATTAACCCGATTATCATAGCGGAAAAAGGAGAGAAATGGGGCTTTAACGAGGGCTGCTTGAGCATTCCAGACATTAATGAAGAGGTCATGCGTCCATCCCACGTTGTGATTAATTATTTAGATGAAAATTTTGAAGAACATGAAGTAGAGCTCTCCGGTCTTGCTGCCCGTGTTGTTCAGCACGAGTACGATCATATCGAAGGCAAACTTTTTGTCGACAAACTGAGCCCGCTCAAGAAAGCCATGTTAAAGGGGAAATTAGATACCATATCCAAAGGGATGGTGCATGTCGGATATAAAATGAAATTTCCTAATCCCAAAAAGAAAAGGTAACCGTTGAATCTACCTTTTCTTTTTAACCGCCTATCCCGGGTAAGGATAATTTATATTTGACCGCCGCAAGACGGATAACAGAGACGGTTAGCGTGGAAACAAAGGCATTGATTGCTGTATCAACCCCCCAAGAACCTAAAATCATATATATAATTGCACCGGATAGGCAGGCTGTGGCGTATATTTCTTTCCGGAAAATCAATGGTGTTTCATTCATTAAGGTATCGCGAATCACCCCTCCCATAACAGCAGAGAAAACGCCCAGAATAACGGCAGCTGTCTGTGTACTTTCATAGGTAAGCGATTTCTGTACGCCCACGACACAGAAGAAACCTATTCCCAAAGCATCAAAGAAAGTTAGCGTTCTAGCCAGGCGATGTAACTGCCTGTTTCCGGCAATAGAAATAAGAACACCGATTAAAATGGCAATAAGATAGTTACTGTCATCTACCCATATGGGACGCAAATTCAAAAATACATCCCGTAAGGATCCACCGCCTATGGCTGTCACAAAACCGGTAAACGTAGCCCCAAAAATGTCCATCCCTGAACGATTAGCCGCCATAGCACCCGATATGGCAAAAACCATAGTGCCTAGAAGGTCGATGCAATAAATAATGTTCATCCCGCAATAATGGTGATAAATAATGCACAAAGATAGTGCATTATTGCGGGATGGTCATAGTATTACTGAAGGGAGTTATAGTGTTCTGCCATATTTTTAGCACTTGCTTCGATATCGGCTATTTTTTCTTTCCACTCTGTTGAATTGAAATATTCACCTACTTTTTTCGCCTGTGTCTCTATATCTGCGATCTTATTTTTCCACTCGGGCGAGTTGTAATAAGCTTCGATTTTTTTCGTATTTTCTTCGATGTCCGCTAGCTTCGATTTCCATTCCGATGAATTGAAATATTCCTCTGTTTTTTTTGCGGCTTGTGTCTCTATTTCTGCGACTTTGTTTTTCCACGCGGGCGAGTTGTAATAGGCTTCAATCTTTTTAGCTTCGGCTTCTATCTCTGCTATTTGTGCTTTCCATTCCGATGAGGTAAAATATTCTTCTGTTTTTCTCGCTTGTTTTTCTATATCAGCGATTTTATTTTTCCACTCGGGCGAGTTGTAATAGGCTTCAATCTTTTTAGCTTCGGCTTCTACATCTTTAATGTATGTTTCTTCTGTTCGAGGCTCTTCAGGGGACAAAGGAGGTGTTATAGTATCTTGAAGAAAAGAGGGATAATCTGGGGCAGCCGCTGCTGGAGGTATCTGATAAATTGCGGTGGGGTCTTCTACAGCTGGTGTCATGTTGATTTCTTCTGTAACAGTAGCTGGTTTTTCTGAAGGAGAGATCCAAGCTATAGTAAGTAATGCTAAGGAGCAAAGAACAACAGCTATAAGATGTTGTCGTGCATGGAGATGATTTTTTTCCATATTCGTGATTCTTTGTATGCGATGTAATAAATGATGTTTTTTGCCTATAGCAGCCATAGCGTACATAGGAGCAGCTGTACTTTTAAGGCATTCAACAGACATTAATGCTTGAGCGTAGGCAATGGATGATGGCGTCCATTTCATGACGATATCATCGCAGGCATGTTCCCGTTCAGTGTCTATATAGCGGGAAAGAAGCCAAACAAAAGGGTTGAAAAATAATATTGTTTCCATGGCAACCTTGAATAGGTTGAATAAATAATCCTGTCGTTTAATATGTGCCAATTCATGTATTAATATAGATTCTACTTGCTCTAATTCAAGATGATTGACAAATGCAACCGGAAATAGAATGATTGGCTTTAGATGCCCTATTACCATGGGTACAGATATTTTTTCCGATAAATGAAATTGTATATGTTGTTTGATTTGAAGTTTAAAACAAATATCTCGGAAAGATTGATCCCACACAATAGGAATAGTAGACAATCCTCGTGTTTTGAGATAACGGAGTTTGGACAAACTGCTGCTAAAAATGATGAACTGGAAAGAAAGTCCCAATACATATAAGGAACTCATCCACGGCAATAACGGGTTTACAGCTTTTAAAAACGAAGAAGAAGTTTCTGAAGATAAGACCAACGGCGCAGCTACGTAATCCATAAATACTTCTTCCGAAGTAGATGAGATATCCATGTAATGGCCAAAAGTAATGACAAATGCGATAGAGAGAATAAATTGTCCAAATAAGGCAAAGGCGTATTTATTTTTAGCCGTCAGTTTTGGCAAAAAGAGATAAAGGAAACATAGCATGCCATATATTAACGCTCCTTGCCAGAGGGAATGCGCTATGCTCCATCCTAATGCCTGCGTGATATTTTGAAGTAGACCATTCATATTTTGTCGATTTAAAGATTGTCTAAATATTTTTTGATTAACTCAATTTCTTCCTTACTTGTACGTTTGTTGCCAAGTGCCTGCATAACCAAACGAGCAGTAGAACCATTGTATACCGTGTTGATCATCTTTTCTAAAAAGGTATGTTGTGTTTGTTCTTTACTTAGTGAAGCTTTGTACAAATGCGTCTTTGCTGAGGCGTCACGTGAAACCATCCCCTTGTCCAACATAATTTGCATCAGCTTTAATGTGGTGGTATATCCAATGTCTTTTTTATTAAGCTCTTCATGTACGTGTCGTACACTGCTCTCCCCTTTTTCCCAGAGGATTTGCAATATCTCCATTTCACTATCTGTCGGTTTCATCTTTTTTTAATCTACGAATGTTTTCGTAGTCAAATGTACGAAGTGTTTCGTATATTCCAAATAGTAAGTATCTTTTTTTTCATAATCCAATGTCCAGAATTGTTCGCGGGGCCGTCTGATGGTGGACTATAAGTTGCCAGCAAAAAATATCGATCAGGTTTCCAGTACCTTGTGGGTTTTTTGGGAGCAAAAGTGTTTGGGGGCTTGGAGTGTATTGTTAAAGTTTCTACCTTTGCACCACTCCGCGAGGGAGGGCGTCCTGTTCACAGGATATGTTGAAAGGGGATAGGTAAAAAAGAAAATATTTTTTTTTGTTATTCCGAAAAACATCCCTACCTTTGCAGTCCCTTCGGGAACGAGGGGTACAGAAACAGAAGATCGACGGCCTATTTGGTCGGCAGATATAAATGCCAAAGCGCGAAGCGGCGGCGAGAGAAGTTCTTTAAGATATATGATCATGTAGCGCAGCAGGAGTCCTTTAGAGGGACGAAAGCTGTAAGAGATTACAATTTTTTCGGTCCGGGCCGTACAGTATACAATTACTGACGATCCGGTCATATAAGATGACCGGGGTCAATTTACATTTTTACAATGGAGAGTTTGATCCTGGCTCAGGAT
>NZ_SGIT01000003.1 GCF_004208525.1 Sphingobacterium corticibacterium
GCCTGCCGCTAGCGTTCATCCTGAGCCAGGATCAAACTCTCCATTGTAAAAATGTAAATTGACCCCGGTCATCTTATATGACCGGATCGTCAGTATTTGTATACTGTACGGCCCGGACCGAAAAAATTGTAATCTCTTACAGCTTTCGTCCCTCTAAAGGACTCCTGCTGCGCTACATGATCATATATCTTAAAGAACTTCTCTCGCCGCCGCTTCGCGCTTTGGCCTTTATATCTGCCGACCAAATAGGCCGTCGATCTTCTGTTTCTGTACCCCCTCGTTCCCGAAGGGACTGCAAAGGTAGGGATGTTTTTCGGAATAACAAAAAAATATTTTCTTTTTTTGACCTACCCCCTTTCAACATATCCTGTGAACAGGACGCCCTCCCTCGCGGAGTGGTGCAAAGGTAGAAACTTTAACAATACACTCCAACAGTTTTCTTCCTTTTTCGACCCGACAAAACGCAAAACACTGAAAGATTGGCGGATAATTTTATTCACAATCCGTTGTACATTATGATATGGCATTATTTAATAATGCACACCGCTTCGTATTAACAATTAAAAACCCATCTCTTTTCATGGCGAAAATATACCCCATAAAGAAAGATCTATTTAACTAAAAAACAACGTTTAAAGGTGTCTGAACGCAGTTTTTAATATCTTTTTTTCGAAATAAGAAAGATTTCTTTCACCACAAACTAAACTCTTTTCACCAACAAATGGTCTTAATTCACCACAAACTAAACCCTTTTCACCAACAAATGGTCTTGATTCACCACAACCCAAACTCTTTTCACCAACAAACGATCTTGATTCACCACAAACCAAACCCTTTTCACCAACAAACGATCTTGATTCACCACAAACCAAACTCTTTTCACCAACAAACGATCTTGATTCACCAACAAATCGTTCTTATTCCAGAAACAAAGCCTCTAAGTGTTAGCCGATTATTTGTGTTGAGCAAACGATCGCTCGCGTAAAAGAAGGACAATCCGTTTACCGTCCTTTTACATTTGGCAGAAACCAAGTCACAATGCCAATCAGTGGGAGATAAGCGCAAATCCGAAATACATATTCAATACTTGTACGATCTGCCAGCCAACCCAAAAAGGCTGACCCCAATCCTGCGATCCCAAAAGCAAATCCAAAAAACAGTCCTGCAATCATACCTACCTTTCCAGGAACCAAATCGGTCGCATACACCAAGATGGCAGAAAATGCAGAAGAGATAATCACACCAATAATGATTGCTAAGATAACGGTAAACGTCAAACCAACGTAAGGCAACGCGAGAGTAAACGGTGCAGCCCCCAAAATAGAAATCCAAATAATTATTTTACGCCCATAACGATCGCCTAATGGCCCGCCAAGTATCGTTCCTACTGCAATAGCTGCGAGAAACGCAAACAAATAAAATTGTGACTCTTGAACACTTAGACCAAATTTACCTATCAAATAAAAGGTAAAATAACTCGTTATAGACGTCATATAAATATATTTCGAAAAAATCAGTACCAGCAATATAACAATAGAGCTGATTATCTTTCCACGACTCAATGCGTAAGTAGAATTGACCAGGCTTTGCGCTCCCGCATTCGCTGCACTCTTCCGCCTCTCTCTTTCCTGTATACTGCCTTTATACCACTTTCCAACCACCGATAGCAGTAAAATCCCGACGATGGCAATCAAACAAAACCATTGAATATGACGCTGCCCATGCGGTATGATAATTAGAGCCGCCATTAACGGCCCAATAGCGCTGCCCGCATTTCCGCCCACTTGAAAAATAGATTGTGCAAGCCCTTTCTTACCGCCGGAAGCAAGCTGAGCAACACGAGAGGCTTCCGGATGGAAAATAGACGAACCAATCCCAACCAAACAAACGGAAAGAAGAACAAACAAAAAATTCGACGCCATAGACAATGACACCAACCCTACCAATGTAAATCCCATACCAATGGCAAGTGATCCTGGATTTGGTCGTCTATCGGTATAACGCCCTACAAACGGCTGCAATATAGAAGCTGATAATTGAAAAACCAATGTAATCAACCCGATCTGGGTAAAATTTAAGGCAAAACTCTCCTTAAGCATCGGATATATCGATGGTATGACGGCCTGCAATAGATCATTTATAAAATGTCCAAAACTGATTGCAAACAAAATACTATACACCGTTCCTTTAACCGACGGGCGCGTTGATGATCTTATTGCTGTTTTCATATTCATTCCCTCCTTACAGATCTACATGTATTCAAATTAAATGCGATTCACAAAAATTTATCATACAAAACCCATATTATATAAAAATTATGGCACAGAATTTGCTTATATATAAGTTCATAATTTAGGTTAATAATTGGTTTGGAAGCCCCCGAAGTCGCCCGACTTCAGGGCTTCTTTTTATGCCTCATGCAAAACGCGGTCAATCCATCCTTGTAACACCGGCACAGCCCCTTCTTTAAACCACAGGTTCTTGGACATCCAAATAAAATTTCTTGGTGAGGGGTGTGGCAATGGAAAATACGTTGGTAAGTAACGTTGATAATTTCTTACAGTTTCCGTCAACGTCCTACATTTTTCTCCCCGAAGATAATATGATTGTGCATATTGACCTATTAACAGAGTCAATTTAATATTTTGCAATTGCTCAAATATAGATTCATGCCATAATGGTGCACATTCTCTGCGAGGGGGCAAATCTCCATTTTTGCCTTTTCCTGGATAACAAAACCCCATAGGCACAATAGCAAAATTTTTAGGATCATAGAAAGTCTCTTCCGCGACCCCCAACCAACTTCTAAGTTCTTTTCCACTTTGATCATCCCAAGGAATACCCGACGAATGTACTTTCGTACCGGGAGCCTGCCCCACAATCAAAATTTTAGAGCGATCATCAATTGTCAACACCGGATTGACCCCAGCTGACAGTCCTGATTCACAGACTCTACAACGTTTTATCGCTTTAAACAATGCATCCGTTTCCGCATTCATGCCTATCTATCGCTTATCTCCCACTCATTACCTAACCCAGTACAACATCCAATGACATCATCAAAATAAACCCCCCAATAAAACCCAAAGTCGCCCAATCCGAATCCTTATTCTGCTGGGCTTCAGGAATTACCTCCTCCACGACAACAAACATCATGGCGCCAGCAGCGAAAGCCAAAGCATATGGCAATAATGGCGTAAAGAATGCGACCGCGAATGCACCCAAAACAGCTGCTAGCGGCTCCACCACAGCAGAAAGCTGTCCATAATAAAAGCTCTTCCTTCGCGAAATCCCCATACGGCGTAAGGGCATAGCAACAGCAATGCCTTCGGGAAAATTCTGCAGACCGATTCCTACAGCTAAAGCAACGGCGCCACCAATACTTGCTTCAGGAACACCTGCTGCAACTGCTCCAAACAATACACCTACAGCAAGTCCTTCCGGAATGTTATGTAATGTTATGGCCAACACTAGTAATGTCGTTTTCTGCCACGGTGATTTCACACCTTCAACTTGCTTAAAATTAACATGGAAATGCGGCAATAGTTTATCGAGTGCAAAAAGGAATCCCGTCCCCATTAAAAAACCTACGACAGCGGGAAAGACTTGCATAAACCCCTCTCCCTCACTCATATCTATAGCAGGAATTAATAGACTCCATATACTCGCCGCTACCATTACGCCACCGGTAAAGCCCAGCATTGCATCAAGAAAATTACGATTCATCGTCTTAAAGAAAAAGACAAATGCTGCCCCCAAAGCCGTAACCAGCCATGTGAAAGTGGACGCATACAATGCAGCTAATACAGGATTTACTTCCGAAAGATAGTTAATAACATGATCCATTATTTATGTTCTGGAATATATCATGCACAAAGTTAATACAAAAATGAAACTTTCCTGAATTCTTATACAACAACAATCGTGAAATATCACACGAAAATTTCTGACGGCAAATAAAAAATTCATTTCAAAAAAAATCCTGAAGCGGGGAACTCCAGGATTTTTCTACTAACCAATTATTAATTAACCTAAATTATGAAAAAAATTACTCTATTGTTATCTCTAAAACGTCTAACGGAGCACTTTATTTTTTCAAAACCTTTATTTAACATCTTTTAACGGTTAAAGGATAGCAAAATAAATTCTTTGATAGGAGAGCACATTTTTTTTGCATATAAAAATGAATTACTCATGATAATTTTATATTGTAGAAATTCGTGAATACAAAGCATTTTATTTACGTTTGATAAATAGCTTATTATATAAAGAAAAACATATTACGCTCATTTTATGAAGAACGCAATTCTTGTACCCACCGACTTTTCTGATAACGCATGGACTGCTGTTATATATGCGGCTCATTATGCTGCAAAGCACAATTGGCAACTACACCTTCTTCACACCTATCATGAGTTTAGTAATGCACGAGCAGGCATCAAATTTACGGAAGAAGTACGTACCTCTATGTCGGAAACTGCTACTCAAAACATGGAAAAATTAGAAACAGACCTACGTGTACAGTTTCCAGATCTTGTGTTTACCTCAGCCTGTATGTTAGGCGACCTAAGCAAAACAGTATTGGATCTCTTACAAACAGACCAATATAATTTTTTGATTATGGGAACAAAGGGAGCCGGCCACATTAAAAGCGCAACTATTGGTAGTAATACATTTGAACTAATCAAAAAGAGTCCTATTGGTGTTTTAGCGGTTCCGCAAAACTATCAGCATTTCAAATTGGAAAAAATCGGCTTGTTAACAAATTTTAAAGAAAGTGAAGCTCAGCTTCTTCGCTCGTTTACCGCACGCATACAAGCAACATTGGATTTAGTGTTATTGCATGTTACAGAGAAAGAAGAATCTCCTGCCCTAACAGACGTCGAATTCTGGAAAGAGCAAATCGTGCAACGGTTTCCTATAAAAAACATTGACTACTGTGAAAAAAACGCAGTTTATCGATTAGATTATAATATGCCGATTCCAAAATGTATCGATTGGATGATCGAAAAGACGCAGGTAGACTTATTGTTAGTGGCTTATAGCCGTAAGAGTTTTTTTGCTCAACTTTTTTCGCGTAGTTTGACAAAATCAATTGCGCATAACTTATTGATCCCAACTTTTTTTCTCCGAAACGATATCAAAGTATAAAAGACCTCACACTCGTCGTAATGCTTGCCGTTCAAACTCGACAAACGGTCCGTTGGCCAGAGAGACATCGTTTCGTAAGCAGACATCTATTTATCCAGCTGATCGAAAACAGAATTTTGGGAGAGAAACTCAGGAACAATAGCTTTTAATTGACGAACCGACTCGAAATCGGCATATTCTGCCGAGTCATCATTACGTTCCACTAATTCACATAACAGATTAATCTGCTTTCTTTTCATCAACAAATCTGCCGTACAAACTTTCGCTATCATAATTTTCGGATGGTGCGTCTTGAGCGTGTCTTCATTATTTGCCAAGAGCTCTTCGTATATTTTTTCACCGGGACGCAACCCTACTATCTTAATATCGATATCTTGTGGATAACGGTACCCTTTTAATTTGATCATGCGCTTAGCCAAGTCCATAATTTTGACCGATTTTCCCATATCAAAAACAAAAATCTCACCTCCTTTTCCCATAGTTCCGGCTTCCAAAACAAGCTGACAAGCCTCTGGAATAGTCATAAAGAAACGTGTAATCTCCTGATGGGTCAACGTTAGCGGTCCACCTTTTGCTATTTGCTTTTCAAAAAGAGGAATAACAGAGCCATTAGATCCCAATACGTTTCCAAAGCGTGTAATAATAAAATTAGTATCGCTCTGCTCATTGCAAGAATTGACATATATCTCCGCAGCCCTTTTAGTCGCTCCCATAACATTTGTAGGATTGACAGCTTTATCAGTCGATATCATGACAAACTTATACACGTTATATTCCATCGACAAATCTGCCAGAATGCGGCTGCCGTATACATTCGTCCAAATAGCTTCGTAAGGATTAGCCTCCATTAACGGCACATGTTTATATGCTGCAGCATGAAAAACTACATCTGGGCGATGGACCTCAAATATACGTCGCATAAAGATTTTGTCACGCACATCTCCCACAATGAAATACGCTTCATCAGGATTGGAAGTATGAATCGTTTGTTGCACATCATATAATGCAGATTCAGCCTGATCCAATAAGACAATCTTTTGATAAGGTAGAACAGCAATCTGTCGCGCAAGTTCACTTCCAATAGAGCCTGCAGCACCTGTTATTAATATTGTTCGCCCTCTTAATTCCTTTTCTACAACAGGATTATCTAATTTAATCGGCTTTCTTCCTAAAAGATCTTCAATCCGTAATTGACGAATTTGCCGCTTACCTCCCCCACTCAGCAAGGATCGGCCAGGTTGCATAATTTTGAGTTCAATATTCAAGTTATGGAAATGGTCAGTAACGCGGGAAAGGCGCTCCGGATTATCATTTTCCACAGCAATAATAACTTCATCAATATCGTTTTTCCGGACAAAATTCTGGTCGATATCCGTAATATGTAAAATCCGTATTCCCCTTGAGTTTTTCCCAACCCTATTAGGTTTATCTTCTACAAATGCGATGACCTTATTTTTCGACCGTATATCGTCTTGCAGCATCGCATAAGCTACCAAACCAGGCCTCGACGCCCCAAATATCAATACATGCCTGCTTTTCCTTTTTGTAAAAAAAAGAAGCTCATAAATCTGTCTATAAACAACCCTCGCCGCAACCAACATCACCATCGTAAAAAAACCATGTGAAAAGACTACAGCATAGGATAGGCGAAGGTATTCCCCCCATATCGAATCCTTTACCGTAGTAGATCTTACTAATAACGTAATCAGAAAAAGTATCATACAGGCCAACCAAACCGTTTTGAAAATACGTATGGCCTCACTAAGACCGGTATGCCGCACAATCTCGCGGTAGGTCTTCATGGAAAGAAATGAAATCAGGTAAACCGATAAGACAACTATGCTTTGTTTAAACATCAATTCTATATCGAATTCACCTAGAAAACTATTTAATATAAAGTTGAATGCTACATAGCATCCAAATACAATAATAATGTCAATCAACAAAATAACCCAGCGCGGATTATCCTTTCGCAACTTCTTCTTCAGTACATTCAAATCCATCCTCGGATAGTCTAGTTATTTTATTTAACCTATGCCAACAACTACCCTAATCGTAGCATTTTCAATACATATTCGTCCTAAAACCCCTTCGCCTCAGAAATCAACATTAAAATTAACTCAGCTTATGAAGAGTCAACAACTCAACTATTAGGATAAACACAAATAAAACTACAAGCCAAAATGTACGCGTTGCAAACGGCACACGATTATATTTATTTATCAATTTGTTCATTTTTTAATATTATTATATGTCATTCCGCTAACGACTCTCAAAATTATTTTAACAGTAGCTGCCTTCTTTATTCAAGAAGTATGCCGAATCATTAAATAATGACCATAACTCTTCGTTTTTTGTAAAAAATACGTGATAAATACAAATCGATTTGGAAAAAAAAGAAAAACCCCCTATATTTGTACTATCATAATTTAGGTTTATAATTGGTTAGCTAAAGGTTTTCATTCTCCCCGTTTGAAAACCTTTTTTTATTTTTCAGGAAAAACAAAAGTGGTTTGATAAGAAACCTGTCGAATCACAATTTTCGTTGTCAATTGTGGTAGCAAAACCTGGCTATCAAACAACTCGGTCTCTTGATGGCGTGTAGCAATAGATAATTTAAGTCCCCCACAATGAGGTGCAAAGGTTCTGTACACCAATTCTACGTTATTGTTCTGTCCCGAAAGATGCCCCAATATTAAATGTCGCAAACGGGATGTTCTATATTCCAAAAAGGTTTCCAATGCGATATGATTAGATAGATGCCCCCAACCATTTCGTATTCTGTTTTTCAAAAAGAAGGGATAACTTCCTCTATCCAGCAATTCTTCATCATAGTTTGCCTCCAGCAAAAGAATATCTGCTTGTTGAATTACATGTTTCACGTTATCACAAATACGTCCAATATCAGTCAGCACGCCAATATTGATTTCCCCATTGGAAACCAAAAAGCTACAGGGCTCCTGCGCATCATGATATTTGGGAACTCCACACACAGTCAAGCTACCAATCTCTACGCGCTGATCCCGACGAATAATATGTGTTAAATTTTCGGGCAGCAGCAATCTAGCCCCACGATATGAACCGGAAGTCATATAGACAGGAATTTGATAACGCTTGCAAAAAACAGCTAGTCCACGAATATGATCAGTATGCTCATGTGTTATAAATATCGCCTTAATGCCTGCAGGAGCAATACTTAAATTTGCCATACGCAATTCCAGATGCTTCGCGTTAATACCAACATCAATCAAGATAGCATCGTCTGCATTGGCAATGTAATAGCAATTGCCATTACTCCCCGAAGCTAAAGCACAATATTTCATCTATGGGCAAAGATAAAAATATTGATTAACACTCGGGCAAGCTCAGCGGTACTTTAATCGCCAATCCACCGTCCGCAGTTTCTTTATATTTCACATTCATGTCCTGTGCCGTCTCCCACATCGTACTAACTACCGCATCAAGACTTACCTTAGCTTTATCAGGGTTCGAATTTAACGCTAATTGAGCAGCTGTAATAGCTTTTACAGCTCCCATCGTATTTCTCTCTATGCATGGCACTTGCACCAAGCCACCAATAGGATCACAAGTCAATCCCAAATGATGTTCCATCGCAATTTCTGCCGCCATCAGTACTTGGCGTTGCGACCCCCCCAAACATTCTGTCAATGCACCCGCCGCCATCGCAGACGATACGCCAATTTCTGCTTGACAGCCACCCATTGCTGCCGATATTGTTGCGCCCTTTTTAAAAATAGATCCAATTTCAGAAGCAGCGGCAATGAACTGCATAATTTTCTCCTCCTTATAGGCATCGTGAAAGGTAATATAATACTGCAGCACCGCGGGAATAACACCAGATGCGCCGTTGGTAGGTGCTGTAACCACGCGCCCAAAAGAAGCATTTTCCTCATTAACAGCAAGTGCAAAGCAACTCACCCAATCCAGAATATAGTTAAAATCTTTCCCTCCTTCGCGTATGGCATTTACCCACGAGTCGTAATTCTGATATACCCTTTCTTTCAACAAGCGCCTATTCATCTTGGAGGCGCGCCGCTCTACATGCAATCCGCCAGGCAGTACACCTGGGGTATGACAACCTTTATATATGCAATCCTTAATCGTGTGGAAAATTTGCATGATGCCACTTCTAGTTTCTTCTTCGGATCGCCATGCCAATTCATTCTCCATCACTAACTCCGAAATTTTCAATCCCGTCCGCATGCACCACGTCATGAGCTGCTGGGCCGTATCCACAGGGAATGCCAAATCAACTTCCTTTAAAACACCAACCGTGTCGTCTTCCTGCACGACAAAACCTCCTCCAATGGAATAGTAGGTTTCAGATACAGCAATACCATCGGTTAAAAATGCTTGAAAAGTCAGGGCATTGGGATGAAAAGGCAAGCTTTCTGTATAAAGAAACAACAAGTTCGTGGCATAAGAAAAATTAATACAGTGTTCTCCTCCCAAATCTAGTTTTCCAGACGATTTGATTTCCTGCACCTTCGGCATTACCTGATGAACATCGAACGTAACTGGATCATCACCACTGAGCCCTAATAACACTGCGATATCAGTTCCATGCCCTACGCCGGTTTTTGCTAAAGAACCATACAATAAAATATGGACACCCGCTACCTGTTGCAGTATCTCCTTATTTTTTAATGTTTCTATAAATCGTTGCGCTGCACGCCAAGGACCAAGGGTATGCGAACTTGACGGTCCGATACCAATCTTAAACATATCAAAAATGGAGATTTGTTCTTTAGCCATTGCGAAAATTTAAGTCTCACAAAGCTATCTTTTAAATGGCAATATGTCAAATGAATCTGTTTGGCTACATCCCATCACCGTAAGCAAAACGCTTATTGACGGTCACGGGCAATTTGCCCTGCGCTTTAGTTTGACCTAATAGCACTTTCAGCGCCGCTTTTTGCATAAAATGGTCATTTTGATAGGCGAGGATTATACTATTACTACGCTCAATAGGCAAATTATCCATTACATAGGGATTCGTAAACATCACGGTAATCGTTCTTCTTCCTGCCAGCCGATCGATGAATTCCCGCACCTGCTCGTTTACCTTAATCTCACTCCCCGGACGCATACGATTATCATGTATTGCCAAAATGATCTGTGGACTTCGACGGACTTCTTTCAACAAATCTTTCATCTCCTCCGCTGTTTCTTTTCCCGTAATAAAAAACTCCTTTTTATCAGACAGCTGTACAGCCAAGCCTTTCTCAAAGTCTTGCGCGTGATTCACACCTATAGATACAATGGCTGTTTCGATCTTTTTATCAAAAGATCGAATACGCCGATCCGATTTCAGCACCGTAATGGCGGCATCCGCCAATCGCTGCACTAATGATTTTGACGCAGGTGTATTTAAATCATTTACCAGATTGATCGTATTAACCGGTCGATATTGATTTAGTCCCAACCAATATTTAGCTGCGAGTACACGTTTTACACGTTGATCTAGTTCTGCCTGTTTTATACGTCCGCTTTTCACGGCCTTTTCAACCAAGCCGATGGCACGCGCGCTGTTTTCAGAGATTTCCAATAGGTCATGTCCTGCCTCAATCGCCATCACATCTGCTTCTCCATTGGGAAAAAACTTCTTTACCCCCTTCATATCCATCGCATCCGTTACTGTTAGCCCTTTAAATCCCAACTCGTTACGCAAAAGATCTGTTACTACCTTTCGTGAAATAGAAGAGGGTATATTAGGCTTTGCATCTAGTGAAGGAATATTCATATGGGCTACCATAACCGCGGGCGCGCCCTGTCGGATCAGTTCGCGAAATGGGAAAATTTCCAGACAGTCTAGTCGTTCTTTTGAGAATTTCAGCTGTGGAAGGTCGTAATGCGAGTCTACGTCCGTATCACCATGCCCCGGGAAATGCTTCAGAGAGGCAATAATTCCTCCGTCCACCATACCGTCCATATATGCTTTCGCTGTTTGCATTACATTGCGTTTATTATCCCCAAAAGATCGGAAGTTAATAACCGGATTTTTAGGATTATTATTGATATCAACCACTGGAGCAAAATTGAAATGCATACCAATACGCTGAAAATCTCGTGCCACCTGTCGACCCATTTCGTAAATCAGCTTTTCGTTTTGTATAGCCCCTAAAGTCATCTGATAAGGAAAAGAAATGGTCGAATCGGGAAGCCGCATACCAAGTCCCCACTCTCCATCAAACGTCACCAACAACGGAACCTTTGCCAATTTTTGGTATTGATTGAACATCTGCGAATGTCGTACTGGCCCTCCCTGGAACACAACCAAGCCCCCCAATTGTTCTTTTTGAATAACCTGTGCGACCGAATCGATATACCGCTGCCCTAAATTGGTATGCGCACGAACTAAAAAAAGTTGTGCAATACGCTCTTTAGGTGTGAGCTTCTGAAATACGGAATCCACCCATACATGCTGACTATTGATAAATTTAACGAAATCAGGTCTTTTTTGCCCATATACACTAGCCACAAAAAACACACAAAAAGAGAAAAAGGAGAAGAACTTTCTTACCATAATTTATTAATTATTCAGATTCGAATTACGCGAAAAAAAAGATACTCTCCAAATTATTGCGCATTTTACAC
The DNA here is from genome assembly GCF_004208525.1 of Sphingobacterium corticibacterium. GTDB lineage: Bacteria > Bacteroidota > Bacteroidia > Sphingobacteriales > Sphingobacteriaceae > Sphingobacterium > Sphingobacterium corticibacterium. The sequence continues at coordinate 11,770 of NZ_SGIT01000003.1, forward strand.
AAAACACGCACAAAAACGCTTTACAGCAAATTATATTTCTTTTCCAACAATTGCGCGAGCTCTACCCCGTTATCGATATCCCCATTCGCCTCTTTTTTCCAAAGCATGTCAATAATAAGCAGCAGATACTGCGTTTCCAATTCGGGTTCTCCATAGCCTAGTTCGGAAAAGGCTTTCACCAAAACAGGCTGTACCGGTTTCATAAACTGTTCATGCTGTTGCTTGGAAAAACTATTATGCGACAAGCGTTCTTGCAATTTCCAAAAAAGTGGTTCATCGGCAACTAGCTTATTTGGCAGAAAAATCATATTCCTCAAAAACTCTTTGGGGTTTTTGTATGTCATCATCCCTCGATGATGCGAAAGCACCCGCCTATATCCGGACTTGATAATATGTGTCAACAAGGCATCTTTATTACCAAAATGTTTAAAAATAAGCGCTTCCGATACTCCTGCTCCCGCCGCAATCTCTTTTGTCGACGTATCCACATAGCCTTTCGTCGCAAATAAAGAAAGGGCTACTTTCATTATCTTCTCTTTACGGCTTAATGTCGTCTCTTTCATGTAAAACTATACTATTTTTAACAAAGATACTATTTTTCAGCACGACTGTCCTTTGCAAAATTTTTGAAACAATCAACCAAACCTGCCTTGTCTTTTCTATCTTTAAATGGTCAACATAAACCTACAATGAATTTTCGCATTTTGGTATCCCTTCGTTATCTCAGCTTGATTTTGATTTTATCAATCAGCAGCATAACATCTATGGCTCAACACGCGATAAATGGCAAAGTCGAAGACAAAATTTCGAATATCCCCCTTACGGGAGTAACCATAAACATACTGAACACAAAAGATTCGATTTTGCTATCTACATCGACTAATCGATTAGGTATATTTTCGTTCAAAAACATCCCGCATGGCAGGTATAGTTTACGCGCGATTAACCTTGGTTATCAACCCTTTAAATTATCTATTATCCTATCGGATAAAGATATCCAAATCGACATTCCGATGGAATCCGCAGAGATTGCTTTGGAGGAGATTGAAATCACGGGAACTCCAGCAATTTCCCTTCGGGGGGACACCACCGAATTTGATGCAAAGCGGTTTTCGACCCGAGAATATGCAGATGCTGACGAATTAGTTGCCCAGATACCAGGAGTGGAATTAGATGAAGAGGGAAATGTGAAAGCACATGGCGAAGAGGTCACCAAGATTATTGTTGACGGAAAAGAGTTTTTCAGTACAGATCCCCGGATAGCTCTCAAAACCCTACCTGCTGAAATCATCGATAAAATTCAGCTCATAGACGAAAAATCGGAACAGGCTAGATTTTCTGGCTTTGATGATGGCGAACGACGAAAAATCATTAACATTGTAACAAAGCCAGACAGAAAGCGTGGCACATTTGGAAAGGCTTCTTCGGGATACGGAGACGAAAATAAATTTGCGCTAAATACATCCATAAACCGATTCAACGGTGATGAGAAAATCGCCGTAAACCTCATGGCAAATAATGTCAACGAAACGAACTTTGCCGAACAGGGCCGTGGTGGATCACGACGAGGGAACAACAATACCGATCGTGGATTGTCAGACACCTATGCAGGAGCTATTAACTACAACAACGATTTCTTGGATAACGCCATGGATATCAGTGGCGACTATAACTTTCATTCGTCCAAGACAAGTGTTATTTCTTTATCCGATATCGAATATATCTTAGGGAACCGTGCCAACCAATCTCGATCACAAGACCAGTCCAGCCTTAATCAGCAAACAGAACATAAGGCAAACGCACGTGTACGGTGGAACATCAACAACAAGCAACGTATCGATTTTGCACCCAACCTATCTTACCGCTCTTTGGGTCGTTCCGGAAGCAATCATTTCTCTACTTTCTTAAACAAAAATGATTTGCTCAATACATCGGCTAGGCAGACCGACAGCCACAACAGCAATTTAAATTTTGGAGGAAGGCTAACCTATATGTATCGTTTTAAAAAGCTCGGACGAACAATTTCCTTAAGCGCTTCCGGAAATAAGAATACTAACGATGCTTTGGGAAAAAACCTTGCCCTTACCGAATATTACAAAGACGCATTGCTTAATCGGGTCGACACCAACGATAACCAGAGTATCACCAACGGATATGGATCCGGCTTCAATAACAGGTTGTCTTATACAGAGAATCTCTCCCAACGGAGCAGACTACAAATCAGTTACAATATTAGAAACACGCTGAACTATTCCGATCGAGAAACATTTGAATGGCTAGCCGAAACAGGCCAATTGGGTGAATTAAACGACCGTCTATCAAATGAATTTAGAAATGATTTCAATTATCATAAAGGGGGATTGTCTTTTTCCTATAATAAAAAAGATTCTCTGCGCTTTCAAATTGGGTTAAGTTATCAACATGGCGTTCGCAATAACGACCGTACGGTACCGATCCACCTTATAACACAAGCTTCCTTTGGCAGCTTCCATCCCGAATTTTCAGCAACGTACAATATAAGCAAAGAAAGACGTCTAGAACTAAATTATAATACCACGACGAATACACCGAATATCAATCAGCTACAGGATTTCATCAACAATCAAAATGAATTGAACATCCGCAACGGCAACCCTTATCTGAACCAAGAGTACAACCACCAAGTAAAAATTCAGTATAAGGACGTGCAACGCTCCACGGGGCAAAGCTTCAATTCAAGCATGGATTTCAATTATACAAATGATAAAATTGTCAATTCCGTCCTGACGACAGACACCGCTCTCGTACTGATTGAGGATATACGCTTAGGAGCTGGGGGCCAATATACCGTTCCCATCAACGTGGACGGCGCTTATGGCATACGCTGGACCAACAGTTTTGGTATCCCCATCAAAAAATGGAAACTCAACTTAAACTTAAACAACACCACGTTCTATAATAGCAACTTTGCGGTGCTCAACGATCAATTGGTACAGGGATATAATTACGGTGTACAGCAGCGCATCGGTTTAAATACCAATATCAACAAAAAGTTTGTTTCAGGACTAAACTATCGCATCAACCTCACATTAAGTGAGAATCCAATGTCTCGTGTAGCTGTTTATAAGCTATATTCTCACACCATCAATCACACATTAACATACGAATTCCTAGGTTCACTTATTGCGCACTCTAATCTGTTATATATCTATAACAGCGGCATATTGGAATCTCCCGGCACCCATACGATGCTCTGGAATGCTTCGCTGGGCACCAAATTTTTAAGACAGAAAAATGCAGAACTATCGTTAAAAGCATTTGATATCTTCAATCAAGCACAAAATATTGGCAGAAGGGTTACAGACATTGCGATTACCGATGTGACGTCCAATACGTTAACACGTTATTTTATGTTGTCACTAATTTACAACTTACGAAATTTTGATCGTGGGAAGTAGGAGAAAATTAGTAGCTTTGCACCGCACAAGGCTATTTTAACAAAATATAACACTGTTTAACAGTTCTATTTAGTTACTTTTGCTCGTCAAATAACAAGTATGAATCATTTTTTTAAGAGAAGTATTCACTTTTTTGCCGTATCATTTTTCACACTAATCATTGTACTTTCCTGCGACAAGGACATGAGCGTGATGTTAGATAATTCCGCCACAAGCAATGTAGGTGTCACGATGATAGATTCGTTCACGGTTAATACTTCCACTGTTCAGCTATCCGATATGCCTTCGATTTATACCGGTGTAGTACTTGTCGGTAAAGCTACGGTTCCGTACAGCGGAGTTATAGAATCATCTTCTTATTTTAGGATTGGTTTTTCGACATTAACCAATGACATTCCAGAGGCTGCGACATTTGATTCGTTAAATTTAGTGTTAAAACCTACTTATAATCGCTATTACTTTGGTGATACCACAATTGCACAGACTATTCATGTACATCAACTTACAGAAGCTTTAGCAAGTAAAACACCTACTCCTCGCTATCCGAACCAACCGCTTCCAATATACGTAACGGGTGCATCTATATTCTCAGATCAAACCTTTGCTTACAATAGTTCCACAATTGGCACAGCAACATTCCGACCCCGTATAAAATCGATGGATACCTTGAACATTCGTCTAGATGACAACATCGGACAGGATTTTTTTGACAAGGTAAAAAAAGGTGATATCCGCGTAACATCAAACAATAATTTCCAAGAGTATTTCAAAGGACTGGTATTGACTCCGGATGGAAACAACACGACTATTCTTGGTTTTAGCGATACACTGCAAGTTAAACTTAACTATAGCTATTACGGAACTGACGGGCATAAACAGATCGGCTTCAAAGAACTCAAGATTGTCGACCCGAACTATCAATACAACAATATCAGGACAGACCGAACAGGCACAGCTTTTGAAAGCCTATCGTCTACTAACGCCTTGTCAACAACAGCGACTGGAGGTCTTACCTACGTACAAGCGGGAAGTGGCACTGTAGCGAAAATCTCTTTACCATCGTTAAAAGAATTCCTACAGAATGAGAATATGGCGATCAATAAAGCAGAATTGGTAATCGAAACATCGTCCAAAACCACCGGTATGTATGCCATACCGAGTTCTTTAATACTTTTTGTAGCCGATCAAGATGGAGTACCTATTTCGTTTCTGCAAAATTCGTATGGAACAGGAATGCAACAAGCGGCATTTGTAGCTGGGAGAGAGTTCGGGCAGAACGGCACATACACATTCAATGTGATGGCATATTTGCAAACGCTTAAATCAACAACTACATACGACAACACATCATTCTATCTGAGTGCGGCCAGTCTTGACTTGTTCAGCACTTTTAATACTGCATTTATCGAGTTGGAAAATGCAAAACCCAAAATAAAATTGAATATATTGTATACTAAATTTAGATAATTTATGAATAAGAAAAATTGGCTATTGTTATTCTTTGCCTGTGCTATTGCCTTCACGTCGTTCAACTCTTGTAGCAAAGATGATGATGACGATACAACGGATGACGGCCCTACCGAATGGACAAGATCAGTTGTATTTGACGGCCAACGCCGCAGTGGTGCTGCCTCATTCAATATTGATGGTTCAAATGCCTATGTCGTTGGCGGGTATGTGAACGCTACTGTCGGACTAGTATCTGACGGATTTAAATTTGATGGTTCTGCATGGTCTACGATCGCTGCATTTCCAGGCGATGCACGCCATGAAGCCGTAGGTTTCGCTATCAACGGCAAAGGTTATATTGGTACTGGCCGAAATTTAGATAACGAAGATTTCAACGATTTCTACAGCTACGACCCGTCTACCAACACGTGGACGCAAATTGCCGATTTCCCGGGAGAAGCTCGTTATGGTGCGGTTGCTTTCACTTTGGGAAATTATGCTTATGTAGGTCTCGGACGTGAAAAAGCCGGTGCAACGGACTTCAGTAATTTCTACCGTTACGATCCTTCCAGCGACACGTGGACACGTATAAATACATCTTTCAAATACAAAAAAGCGTATGCTTTTGCGTTTGTAATTGGCGATAAAGCTTACGTGGGTGGAGGAAACACGGGTAGCAGTGCGTTGCCGGAAGATTTCTATTCGTTTGACGGAACTAATTGGACGTCACTAAACGATTTGAACCGCAGTGACGACAATTATACTTACGATGCCCGCAAATACAGTGCAAGTGCATTCACTATTGGCAATTACGGTTACGTGGTTAGCGGTCGTAACGCCAGCACCGTAACTAGTACCGTATGGAAATATGAGCCATCCTCAGATTCTTGGACCGATAAACATCAGGCTCTTTCTACTGACCCTCGGGAAAAAGCAGTTGGTTTCTCACTGAATGGTAAAGGTTACGTCACAACAGGTTTGAACGGAAGCACCGTTTACGACACTACATTTGAGTTTGCTCCTGTTCGTTAGTTTATACAAGGAATAAGTAAAAAAGGAGCTGACTTTAATGTACAGCTCCTTTTTTATGCTATCTAATCTTATGTTTTTATGCAAAATGCGGCAACGCCTTCTCTATACGCTTTATAACCTCATCTTTACCTAATCTCTCCGCAATTTGGAATACATCTGGCCCAAATTTTCTACCCACTAACATAATCCGAAAAGGCATCATCAGCTCACCGATTTTCATACCTGAATCAGCAACCTTATTTTTGAAAAAAGGTTCTAGAGAAATAGCGGTCCATTCCTGCATCGTCTCAAATTCTGCTGCTATATTTTGAAAAAAGGCTGTTTTATTTTCATTCCACTTGGGTTTTACTGCATCCACATCATAGATGTCAGGTATAGTAAAGAAAAAAGAAGCCTGTTCCCAAAAATCTTCGACAAAGGTCATGCGTTCCTTCACCAAAGCTAATACTTTCAATACATAATCTGACGGACGTGAAGTGACCTCGTGTTGATTTAACACCCCCTCTATCTGCGGTAAGATCTCGGTATTATCTGTTTTCTTTATCCATTCGTGGTTAAACCACTTGGCTTTCTCGAAATCGAATTTTGCACCGGCCTTACTAACTCTATCGACTGAGAACTTCGAAATGAGTTCTTCGATACTAAAAATCTCTTGCTCGGTTCCGTCATTCCAACCCAAAACAGCCAACATGTTAATGAAAGCCTCCGGTAGGAACCCCATTTCGCGAAATCCTTTGGTAACGTCTCCCGATTTCGGGTCGGTCCAGCTCATGGCATATACCGGAAATCCCAATCGGTCGCCATCGCGTTTGCTAAGCTTACCATTTCCATCTGGCTTCAAGATAAGGGGCAAATGTGCCCAGTAGGGCATTTTATCCTTCCATCCCAGATATTCCCATAGCAATATATGCACGGGTGCTGAGGGAAGCCATTCTTCACCGCGGAAAACATGCGAAATTTCCATTGCTTTGTCGTCAACCACAACAGCCAGATGATATGTTGGCATCCCGTCTGCTTTCAGCAAAACTTTATCATCTATCAAGCTCGTTTCAAACGCGACACGTCCTCGAATCATGTCTTCAAAAGAAACAGTGTCTTCTAAAGGCATTTTAATACGAATCGTGTGGGGATGCCCATCAGTTAAAAGTTTTGTCGTTTCTTCTTTGGTTAAGCTTAACGAATTACGCAATTGCAAACGGTTTTCATGTGAATACCGAAAGTTCGGTTCTTCCTTACGGCGTGCATCTAGTTCTTCTGCTGTATCAAATGCATAATAGGCGAATCCGTCATTCACCAATTGTTCCGCATACTGTCGATAGGACGCTTTCCGCTCACTTTGCCGATAAGGACCATATTCACCTGGTTTATTTGGTGTTTCATCGGGTGTAAGCCCACACCATTCCAAACATTCATTGATATATTCTTCTGCTCCTGGTACAAATCGAGTTTGATCAGTATCTTCAATTCTCAAAACAAATTCCCCCCCATGATGGCGAGCATACAGATAATTAAACAATGCCGTGCGTACACCGCCGAGGTGTAAACCGCCTGTAGGGCTTGGCGCAAAGCGCACTCTTACTTTTCGTTGCGAACTCATAGATGCAAAATTACACATTTTAGGAATGGCAAAAAATCCCTATTTTGCACACTATTAGATATGAATCAGGACAAGCTATATCAATATAATAATAAACAGCGTTGGAAATTCTTTCTTTTCGTGTTTGCCGCTCTCATTGCGGCTGCATCCCTGTTTTACACAAACTATTTAGTAAAGAGCCTTTCTAGATCCGAACGTACCAAAGCTGAAGTTTGGGCGATGAGTACCCGTAGTATTATGACCATGCCCGATGTGGATGATCAATTCATTAGCTATGTGTATGCGGTACGAGACAGTCTATCCATCCCCGCGATAATCACCGATAGCGACGGCAACATCATCTTTTGGCGGGACCTTGATCCTAACAAAACCAATATCCAAGAACAAGTCGATTCTACCAACAACGATTTAGAATACGACCCCGGTTATTTCGAAAAACAATTGGCACGCATGAAACGGAATCACGCACCTATTGCGCTCCCATTGGACACCGGGGAAACATGGTCTGTTTATTACTTAGATTCCCTTGCATTACGTCAATTACGTATTTTCCCTTACCTCCAACTCTCCCTAATTGCTATTTTTCTGATCATCGCCTATACGGTTTTTAATTCTATCAAAAAATCTGAACAAAACTTAGTATGGGTAGGTATGGCGAAAGAAGCTGCACATCAACTTGGCACCCCCATATCTTCATTAATGGGATGGTTAGAGCTTGTGCGTATTAAATTCAATGCTGAGGATGATAGTGCCCTAAATGAAATGGAAAGAGATGTAAAACGTCTGGAGATTGTTGCAGATCGCTTCTCGAAAATAGGTTCTATCCCTTCCTTAACCAGCCATGTTGTTCATCAAGTTATCCGTGATTTCGTCCAATATTTTAAAGTGCGAACCAGCGAGAAAATCATGTTTGAAATTACGGGGGATCAGACTGTTGAAGCGAAATTGAACATTCCATTATTCGATTGGATTATCGAAAACTTACTAAAAAATGCAGTGAATGCCATTGAATCCGAAGGAAAAATAACGATTAACATCATCGACAACATTGCAAAAGAGGAAATTTTTATAGACATTAGCGATACCGGAAAAGGCATTCCGAAATCAAACTTCGATGCAATTTTCCAACCTGGTTTTACAACACGTAAACGTGGTTGGGGATTAGGGCTCAGCTTAACAAAACGTATGGTTGATTATCATCAAGGTCAAATATTTGTTAAGGAATCTGAACTAGAAAAAGGAACAACATTTAGGATTATACTTAAAAGTAATTTACGCTATGAACCCACTCAAGTCTGATGAATATCCTGCAATATACAGTGATTACATAGAAAATGTAGTTGGACCTGTTATGGAAGAATTACACCAGCAGGTGGAAACTTTCCCTGAATTTATCCGAAATATCCCGGAAGATTTGGGCAATTATACCTATGCAGAAGGGAAATGGACAGTCAAAGAGGTACTATGCCACATCTTGGACACCGAACGGGTTATGGCCTATCGTGCCTTACGATTTGCTCGCAACGACATGACAGAACTAGCTCCTTTTGAACAAGACGAATTCGTACAACATGGACGTCACAACGAACGCTCTTTGGACAGCATAGAAGAAGAGTTCATCCATCTCCGAAAGGCGAATCTCGTGTTATTCAACACCTTCAACGAAATAGAACTAGAGCGAAAAGGTATGGCTTCAGGTAGACTCATCACCGTTAAAGCTTTCCTTTATGTGATTGCAGGTCACCTGGCACATCATCGCATTATTTTAAAAGAACGCTACCTTAACAATGAGAATGTCGAAAATTTGGTTTAAAGATTATACGCTGGAGGAGATTAACAGTATTTTCCAAAAATTTATGACAGGTTATCTCCACATCCAGGCAACGGAGGTACGAAACGATATGCTGATTGCCTCGATGCCCATATCTGACAAAGTCAAGCAACCGTTCGGGATTTTACACGGCGGAGCGTCTGTAGTATTGGCAGAATCTGTTGGGAGTATCGCGTCCAATCTCATTATTGATCCGCAGCGCTTAGTAGGTGTGGGAATGGAAGTAAACGCTAATCATTTGAAATCCGTTGCAGCGGGCACACTATATGCGTATTGTTCTCCTCTTCATATTGGAAAAAAAAGCCACGTCTGGGATATCAAAATAAAAAATGAAAAAGACGTTCTTATTTGTATTTCTCGACTGACGGTTGCGATTATAGATAAACCTTCTTAAAAAAAATAAAAAATTTTAAAACTATATCATCATCTAAATTGTACTATATACAAATACCATTCGATATGGTTTTATGATACGGTTTAGGTTTTAGAGAGATTTCACCCCCAAATGAAATCTCTCTATTTTTTTTGCCTAAAATTTTGTGAAGTTTTTTTACAAAATGCAATCGTTTGTGTATATTTTTCTGTTTCTTAATATCGATATATTTTATTAGTCTTGTAATTCGATTTTGATAATCACATATTAAATCTAATATTCCACAAATGGATTCTAAAAGCTCAACACAACAAACTGGTCAATCTTCGTTGGGACCAATGATTATTATTGCTTCATTATTTTTTATTTTCGGCTTTGCTACCTGGCTAAACTCTTTACTGATACCTTATCTTCGAATAGCCTGTGAACTTACCGAAGTGCAATCTTATTTTGTAACTTTTGCTTTTTATATCGCCTATTTAGTCATGGCACCAGTGTCTACATGGGTTTTAAATAAATACGGGTTTAAGAAAGGAATGGCGATTTCTTTGGGCGTAATGGCTATTGGTGCATTACTATTTATTCCAGCGGCATATACCAGAACATATCTGATCTTTTTGATAGGTTTATTTACGATGGGTGGAGGTTTAGCTATTTTGCAAACCGCTTCCAATCCGTATATTACTATTATCGGTCCGGTTGAGACGGCAGCAAGACGGATTAGTATCATGGGTATCTGTAACAAGGTCGCAGGTGCTATCGCTCCAGTTCTATTAGGATTATTCTTAAACCTTGGCGAAGCCGATAAGATTGCTAAACAGGTAGAGTCGATGCCAGCAGATCAATATTCAGCGGCGTTAGATCAAGTCGCGTTACAAGTTGTTAATCCCTACATTGGTATTGTGGTAGTATTGGTGCTTTTAGCTATTTGGATTTCCCGCGCGAATCTCCCGGAAGTCAAAGGAGACGAAGAAGAGACAGCTGATCACCATATCATATCAGAAGATAAAAAGAGTATCTGGGATTTTCCACACGTTATATTGGGCTTCATTGCGTTGTTCATGTATGTGGGAGTGGAAGTCCTTGCCGGTGATACTATTATTGCCTACGGTGTATCACAAGGTGTAAGTCTAGATAAAGCAACCGTCTTCACCGGATATACGATGGGCGCAATGGTATTAGGTTATATTATTGGAATCGTTGCTATTCCAAAATATTTCACACAAGAAACCGCGATGAAAGCGTGTGCTATCCTAGGTATCCTCTTTACCTTAGGGATTGTTTTTACTGACGGCATGCTCTCCCTCACTTTTGTTGCCTTATTAGGTTTAGCTAATTCATTGGTATGGCCTGCCATCTGGCCGTTGGCATTAAAAGGAGTCGGAAGATTTACGAATGCAGCTTCGGGTTTGTTGGTTATGGGTATCGCGGGTGGAGCTGTTATACCACTAATTTACGGGCAAATAGCTCACATGGTAGGCTCCCATGCTGCGTACTGGATAGCCCTACCCTGTTATTTGTTTATTCTTTATTACGGTATTGCTGGCCATAAAGTGGGAAAAAAATCATAAGAAACCTTATTTTAGCGTAATAAAAACAAACAACATATATGAAGAAGACATTCTTATCTTTAGTATTTGCCGGAGTTCTCTTGTTAGCCTCACAAGAGTCACAAGCACAGGCGAAGTTTCCACCTGCCAGCAGCACAACAAAAATCGAGCAGGGCATCGGTATAAAAAAGGTTTCCCTTGTATACCAACGTCCAAACATAAACGGCCGTACGATCTTTGGAGGGCTAGTGCCGTTTGATCAAGTCTGGCGGACAGGGGCGAACAGCATACCTGCGATAACCTTTGAAGAAGACGTGATCTTAGCAGGCCATAAAGTTCCTGCTGGTACATATGGTCTCTTTACCATCCCAACCAAAGGTGATTGGACCGTCATCCTCAGTAAGAATGTAGAACAATGGGGAGCTTACCAGTACAATCAAAGTGAAGATTTCCTACGTTTTCAAGCGAAGTCAAAACAACTTTCAGACAAAGTAGAAACCTTTACCATCGCCTTTGAAAATGTAAAACAGACTGGCGCTGATTTAACCTTAGCTTGGGAAAACACAAAAGTTTCCTTCCCTATTGTTGTGAACCAATCGCAAGAAATAATGGCCAGCATAGAGGAAGCCATGAAAAGCGAGAAGAAACCTTACTTCCAGGCGGCACAGTACTATTATAACAACGATTTGGACATTAATAAAGCTGTTGAATGGGCAAATGAGGCCGATAAAGGAAACACAAAAGCGCCGCATATTAAATATTGGAGAGCCAGAATCCAATTAAAAGCTGGCGATAAAGCTGGAGCGATCCAAACAGCAACAGAAGGCATTGCGATGGCGAAAGCTGCCAATAATGAGGAATATATAAAATTGAATACGCAAGTGCTCGAGGAAGCAAAATAAAAAATGTAAAGGCGTAAGCTCCAGTAAATTGATCTGAGCTTACGCTTCCATTTTACTCCACAACTAATTTTCGAGTTCCGCTCTTCAGTCCATCGGAGTGAGCCGAGACAGTTACCTCTCCATTAGCTATATACCCTTTAACTACAATGAGTAACTTTCCATTGTATGCTTTTCGTGTCAAGGATTGAAAAGATGTTAAATCTGTCGGATTACCGTTATCCGTAGCTACGACAGTTCCTCCACCTTGTATTTCCACATTGATCCACTCATTGAAATCAGGCAGCTCATTTCCGTCCGCATCCACCGCTACAACTTCAAGAAAGGCCAACTCTTCGAGTGCTGTGTTTAAGGTATCTCGTTTACTTTTTATGACAAGACTTACGGCTTCTCCCGTTGTCTGACGAGTCGTACGTCTCACTTCTAGCCCATCTTGATAAGCAACAGCTGTAAGGCTTCCGGCCTCATAGGGTACCGCCCAACTGACGTGGAGCTTATCTTTTTCTTTTGCTTTCCGGCCTTTCGACACATCGTTTACAAACAGCTCCACTTCATCCGCTTGGTTATAATAAACAACCACATCTATCGTATCGCCATCTTGCCAGTTCCAGTGAGGCAATATGTGCAGTACCGGGGTTTCGCTCCATGCACTCTGATAAAGATAATAAACGTCTTTCGGAAACCCGGCCAGATCAACTATACCAAAATAAGAGCTTCGTGCCGGCCAAGTATAGGGTGTAGGTTCTCCCAGATAGTCAAACCCTGTCCACACATACATACCCGAAACGTGCGGGTAAGTCTCGAGCAACCGTAAACTCTCCTCATGTGAGGATCCCCATGGCGTATGCACATGATCGTATGCGGAGATGCTTTTATCTACGTTTCCCCCATCAAACGGAATGTCCCAATGTAACGGCCACATTCGTACAGAATCCACCGGCACGGCATCGTACTGTCCGCGACTAGCCAATGCGGAAGTTCCTTCCGTGACGATAAATTTACCGGTCGGATGGTCTTCAGGAAAGCTCGCCCATTTTTGATGGTTATAATTATAGCCAACAATATCAACAGCCGGACTCATTAACACGGGATTGTCTTTGGACATTTCATTATTCGCGATGGTGGTGGGTCGAGTGCCATCCAAGCTATCCACAATAGCCGCCAATCGCGCAGGTATCGCTGCACCCAATTCCGGATCATGCCATTGCTCTTGCGCTTCGTTGCCCAGACACCAAATAAACAACGATGGATGATTCCGATCACGCTTAATATGATCCGCAAAGTCACGCTTATACCATTCGTCCCAATACAGGTGATAATCAAACGTATTTTTAGGGTGTTTCCATACATCAAACGTTTCGTTCATTACGATAAATCCCATTTCGTCACATAGATCAAGAAATTCAGAGGCCACTGGATTATGCGAAGTCCGGATACCATTTACGCCCATATCCTTCATCATTTGCAATTGTCTCCTCGCAGCAGATCGATTGAACGCCATCCCCAATGCGCCAAGATCGCTGTGCAGGCAAACGCCTCTGATCTTCAACGGCTGCCCGTTTAAAAAGAATCCCTGTGCAGCATCAAAATGAAAAGATCGTATGCCAAATACAGTAGTATACCGGTCTAATTCCTGCTTTCCCTCCCATATGATAGTCACTGCGCGATAAAGATGAGGGGTATCCGGAGACCAGAGCAGCGGGTGCGTTATCGTTAAGTTTTGCTCCACGAATTGGTTTCCCTCCCCGTCAATACGTAACTTTCCTATCTGCCCTTGTGAGACTATCTTACCTTGGGGATCGTACACTTGTGTTTCTACCGTGATCCCATTTTGTCGGTGCGCGGAATGATTAACAATCTCCAATTGTGTCTTAATCTGCGCCTGCCGCTCGTTAATGACAGGCGTTATGATAAAGGTACCGTTATAAGCGATCGCTACATCAGATGTGAAGAACAGCTTGACATCTCGATAGATCCCCGAGCCTGCATAAAATCTCGAATTAGGCTGTTTGCTGTTATTTACCTTGACGGTAATGATATTCGGATCTCCTTTCTTATTTATATGGTCCGTCAAGTCATAAACGATGGGTACATAACCATTCGGTCTATGTCCTAGATAAGTATTATTGATCCAAACTTCACTATTTTCGTATATCGCCCCAAACTCGATATAAACACGTTTCGAACTTTCTTCTTCGGAAAGCGTAAACGATTTCTTATACCAGCCCACACCCCCTGATAAATATCCTGTGCCGCTACTTCCAGCACTTAAACTATCGAAAGGTAACTCAATACTCCAGTCATGCGGCAAGTCCAATTGGCGCCAGTCCTGATAATCAACACGACTGTCCCGGTAATCAGAGACGGAATCCAGGCGAAAAAACCACGCCGTGTTAAAATCAATGGACGCTCTACTTTGCCCGAATACCTGACTGCCTACAGCTAACCAAGCTATCGTGACCGCAAAAACGAAGATATTCCTTTTCAACTTCATTGCTGTGCACCCTCCATAATCGCATCCAATGCGTCCTGATGCACAACCTGTCCGTTACTCCTATTAAATAATCCTGAACCACCATCTCCGGTATGGCCATTGTCCCAATAGAAAGGTATCAATCCGTTTGTTCTGGCCGATCTGGTCACGTACTTCAGATAATTGGCTCGTGCTTTTTTATGATTGGCTAAAGCGGTTTGATTAGACAGATTCGCCCTATATGTCGGGCTATACTCTCCAAGGATAACAGGTATACCTTGATCCACAAAATGAGCTTTCACCATTGCAAACTGCGCATCTACCCAATCCTCTTGCCCCCAATTGGCCACATTGGGAGAACCCGTAAACTCCGCCCCCCAAAGATATTTGTCACTACTACGATCCAACGCAAATTCATAGGGATCATAAAAATGCACTTCTGCCATCAAACGGTTTGTTATGACATCGGTCGGCATATCCAGATAGTCAATGGCAAAGTTGATATTTGTATTATAAGATTGTACAATCAGATTTCTATACGCATTGCGCCCCCCGGTAGAACGCACCGCATCGACAAAAACCTGGTTATAGTACTGCTGTACCTCAATATTTTCGGCGGTTGGGGTATTATAATTTTCCCGAACTTCATTTGTTCCTGCAAATAACAGATGCTCATCGTATTCCCTGAAATAGGCCGCGATTTGTTCCCAAAGTGCTTTTTGTTTCTTGCCGACTTCTTCCTGATGGTTATACAAGGGATGTTCCTCTAACCAACCTCCGTCCCAATGTATATTGATAATGGCATACATATCGTTGTTCACACAATAATCAACGACCTCTCGAACTCTGTCTAGCCAGCTGTCCTTGATTCGGTACGTCTCTTGGTCTTCGATGTATCCGCTCCATGCACAAGGAATACGTATAGCATTAAAACCTGCTGCTTTCACAGCGTCAATCAAGCCTTTTGTCACCTTTGGATTTCCCCACATAGTTTCACTGGCAGAGGTAGGACTTGCCGCAGATTCCAATGAATTACCTAGATTCCATCCCAAACGCAACTTGGCGGCTAAAGCAATTGCATTCAGAGACACGCCAGTAGATACCGGAGCAACCGTTAACGGATTTTCCTTCTGTTGGACAGTGACAAGTAAAGTTTCATCACCCTGTCTGAGCGTGATCGTCCCTATACGTTCAAAAATGTTTCCATTTTCCTCTATCGAAATAATCTCCTGATAAGAAGTTCCTGAAACTATAGGTTCCGACTTTCTAGTCATCCATTCTCCATCAAAATCAACAACATAGGCCGCATTGCTCGCTAGCGTAAGTACCAATTCCTGCGCACCCTTTTCCACCGAGTATTGGTCTTGACCAACCGAAAACAATACAGATGCCGTCTGGACAACGACTATCTGTCTCGTCAAGTTATCCGCGGTGACCGTAATAATAGCTTCGCGATCAGCCGTCTGGGGATTTACCGTCGCAGTTGCCTCTATTTTATGTGTGCCCGTGCCCCCTATAGAAGGTGTTAGGGTTAACCAACTCTCCGAAGAGGATACCGACCAGCTTACATTAGCCTTTACATGGAATACCTTGGTATCCCCTGCATTGGCAAGGGATATGTTTTCCGTAGAAACCGTCAGTTCTGGTGTAACGGATTCGTGTTCCTTGGAACAAGAAGATATAAAGGATATTATTATCCCCCATACAACGATCAAGCAACGCATTTTTTTCATGTTCATCTTTCTAGGGTTTCAATATCATATGGTTCATGGTTATTTCTCCAGGTTTGGAGACGAATCCCAAATACATTCCTTTCGTATTTATGTTATTCAAGTTGGCTCCGTCAAACGAACCAAAGAGCCAAGGTCCTTTTCCATCTCCGTTATCCATATATACAAAGCTAAAGGTGAAAGGGGCTTCAGAATAAGTGATTGTCCGTGTATCGGGATCAATAGAAACCACTATACCGTTCTTCGCAACGCCGTTGTCCACGGCATTCGCCTTCAGCACATCGCCATCCAAATAATAGGAGATCGACGAGGCCAGGCAGGCATCGTATATGGATTGTGTCCAAAGCCAATCCTGCGCTCCAAAATTATCCGGAAAGATATTGGAACTCGCCGTCCATCCGCCAGACCAAGATTCGGTGACCCAATCGGCAAAATAGTTCACGTTTGGCGTAAAGGTTTTCCCTACCAACGCACTTTTCCAAGGAGCCATCGGATCGGCTGTCGTACCGCCAGCTACCGGCTCGAACTTGTATACTTGATATTCTGGCTTATCTGCATCTCTTTTCCCCAACCAAAGTCCGGATATCGTACCAGCAGCATCACGTTCAACATCAATAATACGCAACATATGGTCATCGTTGGTTGAGAGCATTATCGAGCCTGATATGGCGAATGAAATCATTTTGTCAAACACGATATTATTATGCTCATCGGTACTATAGGATCCTGTAATTCGGGTGTTGGAACCATCCGTAAACACATAATTACCGGCGTTCGCTCCGGTCTTATCCAGTGTCAGCGAAATATTTCGAATCAAGGTCGCATCGTACGAAGCCCAATCCGTCGACAGATAGCCCGAAGGATCAGACCAGTTGTTTAAAAATTCTCCGGCAAGTGTTGTCCAATTGTAAGGCGTATTCAATGATAACGCCCATTTTTTACTCGTTGTCGTCGATGTTGTTAGATCATCGTTGGCATTGCCCTCATAAGGCGGTTCCGGATCCGGTTGATCTCCTGGCACCCAATTATCTTTATAGTCTTTGGAAATAAAATTATAGACTAATAAGGCAGGGCCTTCTCCAGACAAAGCTTCATCACGCAAGACAGCAAGCTGCATGTAGTCCTCCGTTAAGGACATAATTTTAATATTCCCCCAATCAACCACTTGGCCATCACGTCCGGCATCATGTAATGGTGCAGCATCGAGCATCCGCATGGTATGGTTATCCGTATCAATCATGAACATCCCATTTTCCACGCCGCGTCCTGAAATCATTTTGTGATCTACACTTACTTTAGCCCCGTCTTTAAGCGAGAACGTCATGGAGCCGTAATCTCCGGCATCCAACAACCAAGTATTGCCTTTATAATCAGGCTTCCAATTCCAGGAATCCCCCTCTACAGTCTTCCCTTCCGTAACAGTCTCCCAACTATCATCAGTACCGTAAAAATAAAGTGGCCCTAAGAAATATCTACTTAGTTCTTCTGCATCTAGATCAAGATACCATGTTTTTTCTTGGCCCACCCCTCCAGACAAGAGCGTCCACAATTCATGGTCAACGAAGCCTGCATAGAAATCATCGATGGTGAATGTCGCCGGTTCTCCGAATACCATACCACCTCTAGTTTGCACCCCAAACTTGACTTGGTAAGTACCTTCAAAGGGGATTTTCAATGTCACTTTATGCGCTTGACTACGCCCTTGCGGATGATCCCATAAGGGTGTATAACGACTGTCCATCAGACTCGTTAAGTAAACAATATTAGGATTTTGTGGGTCGTGCTCTATTTTGAACGCAATACCTTCTACAAGATCTCCGGGATTAACATCCACAGCTCCCAAATCAAAATCATCAGGTGTACAAGACCCCATCCATACGCTAGCCCAGGCAATGAGCATCGCACATAATTTTATTACGCGGTTCATCATTTTATCGTTTATAAGTTTAGTTCCAACCATCATTTTGTGTCAAAACACCATTTGATAAGGTAATCTGATTGTTCGGTATCTGCATCAATCCCTTTGTACTGATAACCTGCTGTTCGTTGATGATCACTTGGTCCGGAGCCGAACCACTCAACACATTTTGTGTCTGTGCGATCGTTGCTGCGGCACGCTCCACTCCCTGACGCAATAGATCCCAATAGCGAATCCCCTCAAAAGCAAACTCCAACCTTCTTTCCTGCAATATATTGGTTTGGTTTACCGGCAAAGCCACGAAACTGCTACCATAAGCACGTTGTCTGACCAGGTTGAAGTAATTCTGCGCCTGCGATGAGCCTAATTCTGCTGCCATCAGCAAGACATCGGCATAGCGGATCACAAAGTAGTCTTGATCTTGGGAAATCTGAAAATCATTGTCTCCCCCTGTATTCGACGAACCATCAGGTAACGACGTAGGTGTATATTTTTTGTTTGCGTAACCCGTGTATTCTCGTTGGTCGTTAATATCAAATCCGGCAATACCTTCTCCTTCAATATCGATGATCGATGCCACCTTACGCGCGTCATTGTCGGAAAAAGCATTCACCAGTCTCGGGTTGACCGTACACGCTCCCCAGCCTTGTCCGTAGGGTGAAAAATTGGTATTCCGCAGCCCGAGCATAACCAGCCATCTGTTGCCATCTATGTTTCCATTATAGTTTTGGGTATTATTAAATTTTTTAGCAAATACAACTTCTAAGTTACCCTTTCCGGCATACCCTGAGCGGTCCAGAGTGTTGTCGCCGGGAACAGGCACATAGCTAGCAGCCGGCCATAGACTTTTAAAATCCACCAACAAGGCAAACTCATTACTCGCTACTATTTCTTCTAGTCCTGCCACGACTTCAGCCTTGCTCACCGGCAAATCGTCCACCCCGTAATAACCGGTGTAAAACAGGTATACACGCGCCAATAAAGCTTTAGCAGCATGCGGTGTCACCCGTCCATCGTTGTTGGCGGCGTTTGATTTCGGATAAGCGTCCGCCGGAATATTATCCGCTGCAAACTTGAGGTCTTCCACAATCAGTTGATACGTTTCTTTAGGCTCCACCTGCGGCACATTGTCGCTCGTTGGACTTGTCAACAAAGGGACACGGCCAAATAACCTAACCAGATCGAAATACATGATAGCTCGCAAAAACCGGGTCTCTCCCTCTATCCGAAGTTGTATACTCTGCTGATCACCAAAGTCAGTCTCTTCCATTTTAGTCAATAGCGTATTGCACCTAAAAATACCCGCATAGTAGTCTGTCCATGTACCGTCGAACAGGTTGTTATCCGAAGGCGACTGTGCCTTATCAAATCTGTCAAGCACCTGATAGCCCCTTCCATCGGTATGTCCGGTTCCACCGAAACAATTGTCGGATAGTATCTCCGAAGCAACGGTAAAAGAGAGATTGCCATTGGAGGAGGTCCGTTGGTAGCCATCGTAGCAACCGATCAATGCCATCTCTACATCATCGATGGTCTTATAGAAATTATTTTCCAGTACATCGGTCATCGGTTCGACATCCAGAAAACTAGCGGAGCATCCGCTGAGAAACAAGCTCGTCGCTAAGATCGATGTATATAGTATTTTTGACGTTTTCATCTTCAATAATTAAATAGGTTAGAATTTAATATTCGCTCCAAAAAGAACAACTTTAGGTCTAGGATAATACCCCAGATCTATTCCCGACACCCATCCATCGGTACCATATCCAATCTCCGGATCCATACCGTCATATTTGGTAAATGTAAATAGGTTTTGTCCTTGCACATACAATCGGATCTGATTGGCAAATTTCCAGGTGGTCAATTTCGAAAAATCATATCCCAAGGTAATATTCGCAATCCGTAAGAAATCACCATCTTGTAGATATAGATCAGAGAATTGCCAGTTGATATTCGTTTCCGTTACCCGTGGAATCCTGTTCGAAGTTCCCTCGCCGGTCCATCTATCGAGCGCACGGGTCGTATAATTTGCCTGCTTGTTGGTGTGGTTACGATACGACTGGACGATCTTATTTCCCGCAACACCATAAGCATCTACAGATAGATCAAAGTTTTTGTAGTTGACCCCCACATTAAACCCAAAGGTAAAATTGGGCATGCCTACACCTATGTCCACCTTATCTCCGGCATTGATGACGCCATCATTATTCTGGTCAACATATTTCACATCACCCGGCTTCACGTCCGGCTGTAAAATACCGTATCCCTGATTTCGCCAAGATTCAATATCGGCTTCACTTTGGAATAGACCTGCCGTTTCATATCCCCAAAAATAACCTATAGCATATCCGTTCTGTGCCCTATAAAATTCTTCCGAATTGTCGTACAACATATTGATCTGTCCGTGGATAATACCATCTTCGGTAGGTATCAAGCCTACTTTATTTTTGTTGTAAGCACCATTGAGGCCGGCCCTATAGGCTACTTCGCCTATTCTATCATTCCATGAAAGTCCAAGTTCTACCCCAGTATTCTTGACACTCCCGCCATTAATAAACGGAGCGCCGGCGCCAGCAGTAGCCAAGATTGGAGGTTGTACCAGCCAGTCCTTGGTATTCTTGATATAGAAATCAGCAACGACATCCAGGCGATTGGTCAAAAACCGGGCATCTATCCCGACATTGGTCTGTTCTGAGGTTTCCCAAGTCAGCAAAGGATTGGAAAGTCTGCTTGGGTAAGCTCCCGGCACATTAAAATTGCTTGTACCGAAAACGTAATGTGCTGCCGGGTTATCTGACGTCCACCCCGTCGAGGTATTGATCGGCGAAGCAAACTGAAAATCAGCAATATCCTGATTTCCGACCTGCCCCCAAGACGCACGAAGTTTTAGAAAATTGACCGTATTGCCTGCTCCTTGAAAAAAATCTTCAGACGAAACAATCCAGCCTGCCGATACCGAGGGGAAATAGCCCCACCGATTTCCGCTAGCAAATTTTGAAGAACCATCCCCTCGCAATGTGGCATTCAAGATGTATTTTTCCTTGAAATTATACTCTGCACGACCGAAATATGACACCCGTCTATACACATTGTCTGGCCTACCATTGACAAAGCGTGTTTCAACGATATTGCCATCATCATCCAAATGCGCTTGGCCAGTTGTATTATCGAGGTAGGCATGCGCAAAATCATTAAACTGTGACAGTAAGTTCCAGTTCGATCCAGACAGGGAAGTACCCTGATAGCGCTGTGACTCCATTCCCAGCATAGCCGTAAAGCGGTGGTCGTCTGCTACGGTGAAATCGTAGGTTGCGGTATTGGTCCAAGTCATGGTGTGTCCTTTACCCATACTTTGGTTGACCGTCGTATGATCGGTATTATAAGCATAAGCAGACAGTTGGTACAATGGCGTAAAGCTTCTGTATTCCGAAGCATGATAATTGAACCCGCCGATAGACCTAATCTTCAGCCCGGGAAACGGTTCGATCTCAGCATAGATATCCGCCAGCATCCGCTGCGCATCGTTGGCGTTATTGGAATTTATCATCATAGACCCGTAAGGGTTTCCATCGCCCGTATACCAAGGGGAGTTGGACGTATCGTTGTACGGAATACCAAAACGGTTATTGCTGGAGTATACGGGGGATAATGGTGACGTGGCAAATGCTCCGCGCAGGGTGTTATTGTACTGATTGCCTACGTTGATCCCATTATTACGGATATAATTAAAATTTAGATGTTGACCGATCGTCAGGAATTTGTCCAGCAGCTTGTGTTCAGAATTGATCCTGAATCCATAGCGGTCATAATTAGACACATCCTTTCCGCCTGCAACACCTTCCTGTCCGATATAGTTAAGAGACATGGCATATACCGAATTTTCTGACCCGCCGGTCAAACCCAAATTATAGTTCTGCATCTTGGCATTGTCGGAAAACATATGGCTTAGCCATTCTGTGTCCGCAAGGTCATCCATGGCATCAAAATCGATTAGCGATGCCCCCGAGTTCAAAGCCTGTTCGTTCATGATGGTCTTGTACTGACTTGCGTTGAGCATCGGCATGATACGCCCAACATTCTGTATACCGGCAAAGGCATCTATAGCCAGTTGGCTTCTACCCGAAGTCCCCATTTTGGTCGTCACCAAAACGACGCCATTCGCCGCCTGCGATCCATAGATTGCCGCAGAAGCAGCATCTTTGAGCACATCGATGGATACGATATCTGCCGGGTTCAGGATACTGATATCACCACCCGGGATACCATCGATCACATATAAAGGTCCAGAATTGCCTATCGTTCCCAATCCACGTACAACCACGCGCATATCTGCTCCGGGCTGTCCGGAGGTAGACGTGATCGACACACCAGGAGCCTGTCCTTGCAATGCCTGCAAAGGATTAATCTGGTTACGTTTTTCCAGATCCTCCCCTTCTACACGAAGGTTTGCGCCGGTTGTCAATTTCTTCTTTTGTGCACCATAACCGATCACGACCACCTCTTCCAGATCAGAAGTCTCTATTTCTAGCTGAATGAGCAAGGCATCCGGTTGCGTAACATGAATTTCCTGTGCTTTGTATCCCACATAAGACACCTTCAACGTGACCGGTAAACTAGCCGAAAGGGTAAAATTACCTGTGGCGTCGGTCTGTGTGGAAACCTGCTGTCCGCCTACCTGCACACTAGCACCCGATATCGCATCGCCCGTAGCGGACGATACCACCTTCCCTCGTATCGATTGTGCCCAGGCATAACTGCTTACGCAAAGTGCCAAAAGCAGTAAGATCGATTGGTGATAAAACTGTCGTTTTCTTCTCATTGTTATTAAGTTTATTAGATTGGTAAATACTCGTTATTTCAATACTATAGAGGTTGCCTTTCCCCGGTATCTGACCGTTTTTCTATTCCCTTGCGGAGAGTCTATCCCTACCTGATTTTGATCGGAGACCAACACAACATGAAACACCCGGTTTTTCAGCATACCTGCAAATTTGCCAACACGCTCTCCTATGGTCAATGTTCCGTTGGCCTGTTCGTACGTAAACGCTATAGTACCGTACTGTCCTTTTTCATAATTATAATTATCCCCTTCATCTTCGTACAGCTCAAAAGAAGCATCCGCACCGTCATACACATATAGCGTCAATTCATGCTGAGGATGTTCTCCTGTATATTGCAGTTCTTTTCCGATCGGCAAGATGGAACCTGAACGCACAAATACCGGTATCCGTTCGTAAGGCGCATCAGCCTGTATCGTTTGTCCTCCTTTAAAAGATGTTCCCTGGTAAAGGTCATACCAATCAGCATCTTTGGGCAAGTAAACCGAGCGTTGTATAGCTCCTTTTTCCGTTACGGGGTTCACCAGTAATGCTGGTCCCCACAGGTATTGATCATTAAGCGCATACGTCTCCCGATCTTGTGGAAAATCCATGGCAAGCCCCCGAATCATGGTATAATCATCGAAGAAGGTTTTTGCCGCTAAACTATAATTGTACGCCAATAATTTATAGCGCAGGTTGATGTAGTATACCATGCTCTTATAGCCTTGATGATCTTCCCCCGCTATATTAAACGGCTCCCGGAACGGAAACTGTCCATGGGCGCGGAACATCGGCAAGAATGCGCCATACTGATACCAACGGGTATTCATCTCCCGCCATTCTTCCAAATCTTGTGCTTGCGGTTTATGAAAACGCTTCTCTACCAAAAAGCCACCCGCGTCCATCGTCCAATAAGGAGTTCCTGACATCGAGAAATTAATGCCTGCCGCGATCTGGTCTTTCATATCGTGCCAACGGGATGCAATATCACCACTCCACGCAGCCGCACTGTAACGCTGTTGACCAGCAAAATAAGAACGGGTCAAGATAAACACTCTGTTGTTGGGATCTGTTTGGCGTTGTCCTTCGTATATTCCCTTTGCGTTCATCAGCGGAAACGTATTATAGTAACGCACCGAAGACCCTAAAGCAGGCTGAAAAACAGCTTTCCGTTCCGCTAGGCTGATATTGGAATGCACATCAGGTTCACTGGCATCCATCCACCAAGCATCAACTCCTTTTTTATACAGTTTTTCATTCATCAGATCCCAAAAACCCTGTCGTGCTTCCTGTTGAAAAGGATCATAAAATGTGGATGTGTAGCCCTTACCAATCCAGTCTTTTCTACCATCGTATATATTGCGCGGGTATAACCACCCCCGGTCATTAAAATCTTGGTAAACAGATGATTCCTCATTAATTTTAGGCCATACCGAGATCATAATCCGCATGTTTTTATCGTGTAAGTCTTGGATCATCCCATCGGGATCCGGGAAACGGGTCTTGTCAAAATCATGGCTACCCCAATCGTGTTCCGCCCAATACGACCAGTCTTGCACGATATTATCGATCGGAATACGACGCTTCCGAAATTCTTGCGCCACCTCCTCGATCTCTTGCTGTGTTTTATAACGCTCCCGGCTTTGCCAAAAACCGAAACTCCATAAAGGCATAATCGGTGCTTTGCCCGACAGCGCACGGTACCCCGATATGACCTCATCCATATGTTTGCCATGGATAAAATAATAGTCTATTGCATCGCCCGCCTCCGAAGCAAAAGAAAAAGTATGCTTCAATTCCTCTGGTAAAGGGCTTTGCCAATTTAGCGTAAAGTACGATTCGCCACCATCCGGAAGCCATTCGATACGGATGTCGTGCGGTTCACCCGACTTCATTTCCTTAGCGATCTCGAAAGTTCCCGCATTCCATGACTCTCGCCATCTATCTTCCTGCAGCTCTCCATCTATCCACACTTTCATATAGCCCGAATACTTAAAATGCAGCCTGTGCAAGCCCGTATAAGGAGAGGTTATTTGTCCTTCATACAGCACTTTTGCCTTGGCCAACGTGATATCATTCGGTAGTTTATGCTGATCCGTCAGATACGAATAATCTATAATAGATTCCGGTCTGCTCAACCATACGCTATCCGGGTGGTCCCGATGTGCGTAAGTAGCGGTCAACCAACCATCCAATCCTTCTTTGGAAGTGAGTTTAAAAGCATTTAATGGATGTAACGGACGTATATCTCCGGCGGTCGTAATAGCATAATTATGCCATAAGAGTCCGTAATTCTTACTGGACAGTAAGAACGGCATCCCAATTTCCGTATTATATTGGAGCAAAGTAACACGTCTACCATTATTATAGTTCATGACAGCATTTTGGTGCTGTCCTAAACCATATAACCCTTCATTTTCCTCGATTTCAAACCCCTGTTCCAATGCATAAAAAGAATCTCCATTATACGATTCAGGCCGGAAACTATTGCTTTCCCGTTTCCGCTCACCTAGTATAGTCTGTCCATTTTTGTCCTTAAAAACAATCTGCCCGGTACGTAGGCAAGTCGCCACAACCAAGCTCGCCGTACGCAGATACAACGTATCTCGCTCCGTTTCAACAGACAGCGAATGGATCAGACGATGTAGGGAGTCCACGACAATAAGGCTTTCACGTGTAGGAAAAGGAACATTGATCGGTAATGCCGTTACACGGACAATATCATCTCGGATCGCATCCAGATAAATATCCTGATCCACAGAAGTTGGTAATCCCGCGAAGCTAATCTTTACGCCATGATCTGTCTTTTGGTAGGTCGCTCGATCTGCAGATTGTCCAATTGCCTGTAGAACGGTGAACAAGAGACTACATAAAATAGTAAGATGAAGTTTACACATTATCATTAAAGGTTTACGAAATTTAGAGAAAGCCTGTGCGGCATTTCCAGTTTATAATTATTACTTCCACAGCAAACATAGGGGGTATTTTGCTGCACCGGAGGGTCATTTTGTTAACTTTTATGGGTTAAAATGTTAACAAAACCTTCTTTATACCTCCTTCTGATCACTTCCGATAGGCAGAAGGAACTTCACCGTAAAAATTTTTAAAGTATTTGCTAAATTGTTTTGGTGTTCCGAAACCTACTTCGTAAGAAATTTCACTGACGGTCATTTGCGTATTTTTGAGCAAATCCAGCGCTTTATTTAATCGAATGTTACGGATGAACTCAATGGGTGTGAATCCGGTCATTGACAATATTTTTTTATAAAGCCCTACGCGGGTAATATTCATCTGCGAGGCCAGTACTTCTACCGAGAAACGCTCACATTGCAAATGTGCTTCTATAATTTGCGTCATCTTCAACACGAAGCGCTCATCCTCATCAACGACCTCCGCTTTGGCCACTTTTACATCAACCTGCCGTTTATAGTGCTTCTCCATTACTTCTTGTTGTTCGACAAATCCCTTTATTTTAGATAGAAAAACATCGAAGTTAAACGGCTTACTAATAAAGTCTGTTGCACCATGCTGTAATGCCTCAATCTCTTTCTCCTCCGTACCGACGGCGGTAATCAAGACAAACGGGATATGTCTCGTTCGTCCATTCGAGCGTATCTCCTTACAAAAATCTATTCCCGATTTTCCGGGCAAGTGAAGATCTGACACAATAATATCCGGACTGTAGGGATACATAGACTTCCAGGCTTCTTCCACTGTATTGTAAACATCAACTTGAAAATAATCGCTGAGATTGTCTTGTAAATAAAACGCGAAATCAGCATGATCTTCTACCACCATCACTTTTAACAGATGCCCGCTTTTCATACCACTGTCAAGGTCTTTCCGCATCCTAGCTTCATTTCTTTCCCCTATTTCTTTGCGCACCGGCGCTATAGTATCCGGCAAGACCAATCGAGGTAACCAAACCTTCACGGTTGTTCCCTCCCCTTCCTCACTCGTAAACAATATGCGTCCTGCCATCAAATGCACAAATTCTTTTACGATTGCCAAGCCCAGGCCACTTCCCTTTTCTCCTATGTTCCGCTTATCCTGAACTTGGAAATAACGTTCGAATACATTATGCTGCACCGCTTTTGGCACACCGATGCCCGTGTCGGCGACCTCCAATCGTATTTCCTCCGTTTGCGATTCTACGCAACAGTTCAGATAAATATGTCCACCTGCATCGGTAAATTTAAAGGCATTCGATAAAAGGTTTAATACCACACGTTCCAACTTGTCAAAGTCCACGTAAGCTTCTAAAGGTGTAAGAGGCACATTCACCACATACTGAATATGCTTATGTTGCGCGATACTTTCAAATTGCTCCCCTATGCGTCGGATAAACGCGGCGACATCACCGTATGTTTTCTTCACCGTATGTTCGTTATTCTCTATACTATTGAAGTCCAATAGCTGGTTAACCAAGTTTAATAGCGAGGATGCATTGCGTTCGATGATATCTAAGTATTTTGCTTTTCCGCCATTTTTTTCCGTAACCTTCAACTTTTGTACCGGCGAGATAATCAGACTGATTGGCGTTCTGAATTCATGACTCACATTGGTAAAAAAACGAGTCCGCAATGCTTCCATTTCTTTTGCATGCCTCGCTTTTTCCTCCGCCTGTATCAAATTGAATCGCGTCCGCGCTCTCATTTTCTCCATTTTCCTAAAAAACAGCAGTATGCCCACCACCATCAGTATGTATATAAAATAAGCCCAATTGGTACGCCACCAAGGTGCCAGCATCGTTATTTCTACCAACGACACAGGTGAAGCGTAAGCGCCATTATGATCCACCCCTCGGATCAACAAGGTGTAATTACCTGCTCCAAGATTGGCGAGTGTAATTTCCATGTTCTCGATATCAAGCCAGTCATTGCCCAATCCCTTGAGCATATACTGTATTTTTGATTCGTCCCTTCCAATAAAGTCGAGATCTGCCAATAAAAGCGTGAAGGTATGTAGCTGATGAGGCACGCGAATTACTTGCTTATTGCCCACTGCATACAGCCATTCCTTAACAAGCTCCTGTACTTTACCTGATGACATTCTGCCACCCAATATGCGAAAATCAACGATAGAAGGTGGATACCAATTTGTACGACGACTAGGTTGTGGCGTATACATATTAAACCCTTCGGATCCGCCAAAAATCAGTCTACCATCCTTTAGTTTGTATATTGCGCGCTCATTGAAATTGGAGGATTGCAGGCCATCAGATCGATCGTAACGCTGTATCGTATAGCCATCAGACTCCTGAATATACTGGATGCGGGAAATTCCCGTGGGAGCCGTCGCCCATATATCACCGAAATCGTCCATAGCCAATCCGACGATAACATTGTCAATCAATCCTTGAGCAGTAGATAGATACGTGATCTCGGTTTCGGATATAATATTAATTCCGGTCTGCGTCGCTACCCAAATATTGCCCATGCGATCTTCTAGTAAATCGGAAACAACATTATTAGTCAACGTTCTATTTTCCGACCCTTCATCATAAACCGTAACGATGCCCTCCGGAGATAATTTAGCCAGGCCGTTAGACGTTCCCATCCAGATATTCCCACGTCGATCTTCGATAAACTTCGCATTACATGATGAGCTAAAATCCGTGGAGAAGACAGATTTGAAACGCTGGAAACGTCCCGTAGTTTTATCCAATAAATCAATACCACCCGACAACAATCCTACCCAAAAACGTTCTTTGGAGTCCTGAAAAACACTCCAAACACAATTATCATTTATCGTTGTCGAACTGTCGGAAGCATGCAAGAATCGTATAAACTTTCCCTCTTTAAATTTATTAAGCCCCCCGTGGTAGGTGCCCACCCATAAGTTTTCCTCCTCATCTATGTGCAAACTAACCACTACGTTACTTCCCAACGAATGATTATCTTGATTATCATGCTTATAGGATCGAAAAGTGTGATCTTTCGGATCAAACCGCAACAATCCGCCACCATTTGTTCCGATCCAGATTATACCCTTTTTATCTTCGACAAAACAATTGATATCGTTGAAGGGTAAGCTCTCCGGATAACCTGCCTGATGTTGGTAGAGACTGAAATAATTTAAATCAGGATGATAGTAACTAACCCCTCCCTTGTATGTACCTACCCACATCATACCTTCACTATCCTTGTACATCGCGGTGGTACTATTGTAGGGAAGTGAAGCTATATTGGCTCGATCATGAACGAGATATTCAACTTCTTTCGTATGGAGATCGAATACATTGATGCCCCCATGATCCGTTGCAAGCCAGACGGTATGATCCAATTGCTGTATGTTGCTGATCGTATTATTATTAACGGGATACGTCCCGCCTAACTGTCTGAAAACCGCGGCTTTTGAACTTAATGTCTTATAATATAATGCGCCGAATGGAAAATTTTTGGCGTACACCCAAACACCAGAAAAACTGTCTATAAACACCTGAAAGTCCGGATTTTCCACCAAACGTTCAAACGTAAATGTGACACGCTGTTGAGGTTGCAAATTATGGCTATCCAGCGACACCACTTCGCCGTGATCCGATACCAACAACAATACGTGGCGAATAGAGTCTAAACGGATGTCCGTAATCTTACCCGACATATCCACTTCACAACGTGTGACCTGCTGCTTCTCTCCGCTATCTCGTGAACAATACAAATCACCATTTTCATACAGCACATAAGAAGCCCTTTCCGCTATGATGATCTTACGAACCTCTCCGGCCACAAACTGTTTATCAACCAGTATGCTATCGGCGTTCCAGCTAAAAGAATCGCTGGTATGTTCATATATACAGTTCCCCTTATTCGTTCTTACCCACAGCTTTTGATCAAAGCCTATAAACAAATCGATAATCCCATTATTGATCAAGGAAGATGCATCGTTCGGCTTATTGGAGTAGGATTTAAAACGATATCCATCGTAACGGCTTAGTCCTGTATTGGTGCCAAACCATAAAAAACCAACTTCATCTTTTAGGATGGTGTTAATATGATTGCTTACCAGGCCTTCGTCTACAGTCAGGTGTTTAAAGTTAACCGTCTCCTGTCCATAACAATAAAAGCACAGGCACAGCGAAACATAAAAAAGTGTTATTCTGCTTATCATTGGTATGCTTCGATAACTTTAGAACGCTAAAGATAGTCAATCCGTGCTACGAAACAAGCGGAGCTCGTATAAATTTCCCTTAATTAAAAGCACCTATTTTCTTGACAAAGAGCTCAAATTCTTCGCGGGATACCTTAGATTTATTTTTCATTTTTGTACGATAGTTATATATTGTATTTACGGAATATCCCAGAAAATCGGCTATTTTTGAGCTATCTGTAATACCGAGTCGTATGAGGGCATAAATGCGCAGCTCTGTATTCAATACCTCTCCCTTTTTAACGGAAATCTGTTCATCCTCCATCAAAAGTGCGTTAAACTCCTTTAAAAAATCTGGAAA
This sequence comes from Sphingobacterium corticibacterium, assembly GCF_004208525.1. Taxonomy (GTDB): domain Bacteria; phylum Bacteroidota; class Bacteroidia; order Sphingobacteriales; family Sphingobacteriaceae; genus Sphingobacterium; species Sphingobacterium corticibacterium. Next base: position 42,329 of record NZ_SGIT01000003.1, read on the forward strand.
CAAATTGATAAACATGGTATCGAAGTTAGCAAACAGATCCCGCATTTCGTCTTCCACCAACGTATTGTCCTGGGTTATCTTATAAAGCTCTTCATAATTTCTTCCTAAAAGCTTCTTACGAACCATTTTTCGGTAGTCATCCAACTTGATAATATATTTCGAACATACATTGAGGAAATAAGCGATATATTCTTCCTTTATATGATTTGCTTCTGCAACTTCCAGATTACTGCCCTTTAAGGCTCTATTCATTTCCCGAAGCTTTTGATTAAAAGATGCTAATTCGCCGTTAGTTTCCTTTAATTGTTGTGCAGAATGTCTGTATCTTTTTAAATATTTATATAAAAAAATAATCGACATAATCAACAGTATAGACAACAAACAAGCAACAATGAGCAAACTTTTTAGTTGGAGGCTTTTTTCTTCATTTCTCCGTTTGTACTCTCTGTCGATAATCATTTGGATATTCAAAATTTCCGAACTCCGAATGCGGGTATTGTATTTTTGTATGTTGTCTAGTGATGAACGGATATACAAGTAAGCACGGTTAATATCACCGCCTTCCATAAGCAGGTTGGCCAATATAGGAATGGAGGCATTATCTCTTATAGCAAGTCGAACATCAGAGATAGCCGAGAGCGTCAGGTATTTCTTTTCGTTTTCTATATCCCCCATCTTACGATACAGTAAGGAACGGTGAAACGTCACCAAAGCATAGCCAGGCATATCCGATGTTACTAATTTCAGTCGTTGATCGTTAACTAAAAGTGCTTCCTGATAGGCACTATCCAACCGTAATGACTTTTCCAAAATTTGCAGGTATTCTTCTGATGTCTCCGACACGGTGTTCCGTACGCTATCATTGAACATCTTTGCTTGTGCCCAATATTGACTACGTCCCATCGTATTCTGGCTATATTGTCCCAACCCCAAATAGAGTTCGCGATACGCAATATAATAATTTGGAAGTTGGCGTTTATCAAGAGAAGACCTATCCACCCTTTCCAACAAGTCGGATGCTTCTTTATACATTCCCAGCCGTACAAAAAGATAAGCTAATGCCATACGAGTTTCGTACATTTTTTCTGAATCGTTTAATATACGAGCAATATCTAAATTCAGATTTAAATAATGTACTGCGGAATCGGAGATATAATCCTTGTATTCATTGTACAGTTCCGCGTTTAATAGATAGGTATGTTCTGGAATACGACTTAATTCGTTTCGCTGTACTCTTCGCGTTTCTATCCTTCGTTCTTTCGCGTCGAAATAAACAGCTGCCTGCTTTATCTCACTATCCAGCACGTTTAATGTCGAATCCAGCTCGTTATTTCCAAACACAACAGCAATGTTCAAAGACACGATTGTTAAGATATTTTTTTTCATTTAGTTAGTCATCTTACAACACGCGTTCCGCTTAATGCGGAGACATGCATGCGATTTATTTGAGCAACTAAATATAGCTATTTTTTTAATCCTATATACATCTACTACGGTCAAAGAGAAAATACCGATTGGTGCAAAGTATTAGCTTTTCAATCACTAGATTTAAAATCAACAACAAAAGTCCGATTATCCCGCCAAGTGTCAAACGTACTCTTCCGTATACGATTGATGACATATCTAAACCCACGGTTTGGTCCGTTAGACAAGCTATTGTTACAAATATGCAGGAATACAATACCAGGCTTGCCTTTTGGCACTTCCACGGAACTTTCGATCGCGATCTCGTTGACTAGCACATCGTATATCCCAAAGGCATAGGCTTCATGATGATTGACGTCATCAGCAACTTTATAAGCAGCATATCCCTCTTTCATTCCTCCTTCACTCCTGTAAGCATCTTGATTTGGCGCATCGTATGGCGTTTCGCACTGGAAAAAATAAGTGCGTCCATACTCCCCATTCCATAGCGTTTGGTATTCCTGAAAATGCTCATTAAACAGTGCATACATTGTAACGTGATCCCCATGTACGACCAATCCGTTTGCTGTCGTATTAATATACCAACCTACGCTACCTTTCACACCATGATCAGCACGCCATATCCAAAAATGATCACCAATCACATCATTACTATTGATAACAACCGTCTGGTCCACATGTACCTTTCCTGTGCGGAAACCTCCAATCCGGAAAAATAAATCCGCTAGTACAACCGGATTCTCTTTATGTCTGACAGTTGTTTTTGTACCTCCTACCTGAAGCAAGCTATGCGAACTATAATGCGCGTCAAAAATCAAGGAAGCCACAGTTACACCATCCACATCACCAATGATCATAGCGGAAGTTGTATTTGTCGCACCGGGAATTAAAGTAGCCAGCCCGAGTCCCAAAAGGATCGTATTGGGACGATTTACCTGTATAGGTGCTTCAAGTTCGTACATACCCGGGGTAAAAAGAATATGCTTTCCTTTTTGCAATTGACGGTTGATCGTTTGCACATCCACCCCAGGCTTTATAACAAAGAAGTCGTCTAACACATCAAACAACTCACCTTCACCCATATCTTCTCTGGTATAGGACACTCCTACGCTGTTATGTTTCAGTGCAGGTCGAAACACCTTATAACGACCGTCGGTGTCGATAAACAAAAATGGCTTTTCACGAATAACAGGTGTTATCGGAATAACGGTCACATTCCCTCCACTTTCCCAATTGTTTTGATAAGTCCCCCGATCTACCGTTGGTCCAAGAGAGACGCCCTGAAAACAATAGTTGTATTTTGTTTCCTCAAAATCACCCCGACCTTTGTTGAGGTGCGAATTACGGGTATACCACTGCTGTTGATGTCGGGATCCAGCTGCACTTTCGAAATAGCAATCTGCAGTATAGCCCCCACTCACCCAGCCATTACCCCATTGGTGGCGTACAACACGTGTCGAATAGATTCGTCGTAATGGGGCCGCTTGTGAGACCGCCCACTTAAACGTTTCTTCTTCCATATAGGTCTCCGGTCCAATAACAGAAAAGTTCTCTGCCGAGCGCCAAAAAGTACAAGTTCCGTTCCCATTGGCTAAATGAGGTGGTGTATGTATATTCGAAAGCTGCACATCGTAGGGTGTTTTTCCCAAACCAGCAATTTGTACATAAAATGGAATATTTAATAAACCCGCTTCTTTATAGTCGCCCGGTTTAAACAAAACTGCATAACGATACGGACTAAACTCCTGTCCGAACATACGATCGTGCACGTCATTGATCTGCTGTCCTATCTGCGATTTATTATCGGTCGGACTATAAATAAAGGTATGTTCGCCGAACAATTCGATTTCCAGTCCCATAATTGCTAAAGAACTATCTCCTCTCCCAATTTGATAATAATAGTCATAAGCATTTCCTTCTACATCTTTATCTATGAAAAAGGTCGTCGATATTTTTCCAATGGTCTTATATTCTCCAAAACGCCCTTTTGCTCTTTTGATAGTATATGACCCGTCATACTCTTTTCCAGCTACCACTCCACTAAAGTCCAGTTCCAAATTACCATTCTCAAAGCGTACATTTACTTCTTGTGCATAACCATTCAAGCTAAAAATAGCTATACATATCCCTAACTTCCACCATTTATCCATCATTTCGTGTGTTATATATTATCGATTTATGATCTTCCTACTTCGCTATGCGCGTATATACCAGATCATCATAATAAATATATCCGTCGGTTGCCGATTGCCAATACTCTTGACTTCCTCCCCTAAAGGAATGAAAGGTGATATATTTGATCTTTCCGTAGTTATCGTTAGTTGTCCAGCGCAAGTTTTGCGTCAACAGATTCTCTCCATCCACTTCATAAGATACCATCCCGTCGGTGTTGGACCCCGTATTGCTTTTCACCTTAATCTTGACCGTATACCACGTGTCCGTGGCAAGCTGTTTACTTTGCCGACCAAAACTATTTCCGCAGTTTTCAGGCATATCCCGATAATATACATACGGTCGGAAGTAGGTTCCCGTGGTCACCTTATTTGTTTTTGTTCCTGTTGGATTATACCACATTAGGCGTGCGGTACCACCTAATCCATTATCCGCTTTATTACAGCCGGTATAACCGTTTCCTATGTGAAATCCGAATCCCACTTTTCCACCTCTGCTCCAGTCAAAGCCTTCGCCAAACCGCACCTTGAACGAGAGCTCATACTCCGTTCCATCCGCTACATCAATATTGACAATATTACCTTGGGACAGGGTATTTGCAGGCAAACGTACCCTGGCCCGATTACTAATGACATCCATATTTTGCCAAGTCATGACGACATCGGCACCAAAATCCATTGTCGCCTGCTCTTTTGTATAAACGCCATCTGGCCTATTGAAATCCACTGTTCTGCTATCTGGGTTACCGGTATTTTCCGAAGGCTTTTTAATATCATGATCCGGTACAAACACGCTACTGGTATTCTCTTTACTACAGCCGGTGGAAATAACGGAAAACACAAGCCCGATTGTCCATAATCTGTTCCTTTTGCTCTTTTTCATCAGTTTAATTATTTTATTTGATTTCTTCTAAAATCTCCATCCGCTCCTGCAGATAACGTACGAAATCTTCTCTGTTGGCCGTATGCTCCGTCAACCTATTGGCTTGTTCTATTTGTAGCCGACAAGCAGCCAGTTGCTTATCATAGAGATAAGCTTCCGCTAGGTTAAGGTAAGCCATAGCAGATTGCGGATACATTGCAGTACAGAACTTAAATAAGGTTATAGCCTGCACGACGTTATTTTCATATTTCAACAAGTTTTGGCCTAGCAGCAGTAACGATTTTTCAGAGAAATCGTACATTTCCGAGTACTTATCTTTGTAGGAAATGTACTCCCGCAAAGCATCTTCCACCTGTCCGGTTTCCTTTAGTTTTATTCCCATAGGAATATGGATTGGTATCCGCAAGTATAATGCTGTTCGATCTTCTAACCATGCCGCCACCATATTTGTTATTTTCGATGGATTAAAATCACTGCTAATGTTACTCATGATAAGAACACCGATATTTTTAGCGGGGATTAATATCATTTGATTGCTAAACCCCTCAGATTCGGTCGTCTTAAAATAGCAATCGATCCCGTTTTCATCAGTCATGATATCCCATCCGTAGCCTATCCCTCTCTCCTTTGCACTTCTGTAGCACACCTGCAGAAAACGGCTCGCAAACTTATCATTGTGCAATATGTGAAACATCCACAGTCCCATATCATACACTGACGCATGTAAACCACGGCTCCCACTATGCGCTCGAGTATACGGATAGCCGTTATTAGGGACAAAACTATAATCCAAATAATCTTGAACCACAAAAGAGTGTGCAGCATCATCGAGCTTTGTGAAGCTACTGTGTGACATACCTAGGGGTTGAAATACACGGTCCTGTACTTCCTCTTCAAAAGGTTTACCAGTTGATTTTTCCATCAAATCGGCCAGAATATCATAATTGTATGCCGAACGGAGAATCTCTATACGGGGCAGCTCCCACCTCGGTATTTGTGTAGCTATACTTTTGGTCGTCGTCTCCAATGCTATCGAATCAAATCGAGGCTTATCATAGAATAGCGTATAATTATCAATTCCAGAAGTATGTGTTAGTAAGTGCTCTATAGCAATATTCCGATAGGCATTTCCGCCCATTTTAAAATAAGGAAGGTATTCGACTACTTTCTCCGTCAAATCGAGACCTCCAGATTGTTCCAAGCCAAGCACCGCATAGGCCAACAACGGCTCGGAGAGCTCACCTGCCCTAATCGGTGTATGTATGGTCATTGGATCCTCCTGTGCATTTTTTATACCCACCGCGTTACAATACAATGAATCACCCTGTATCACGACGTAAGCCATTCCAGGAATACGGTATCGATGGCAGATTTCTTTCATAAACGTATCCAAATCTTGTTTGCGAACAGTCGAAAAATCTATCTTCACCGGCGGTACAGGTTTACAGGCGGTCAAGAACAATCCAAACGCTAAAAAAAGTGCACTACTGATTTGCATACAAATCCTTTCTACGAGCTAGCGCTTCCAAAAAATAATAATCGGCATAGCTAATAGGAACATCTATTTCACTACCATGTGGATAATGTCCCGTGGAGTGTAATAACAAAAAACCTTCATCTCCACCTTCCTTCGCGCGGTATTCTCGCATAAGATTAGTTAATATAACATCCGCCCAACCAATATACTTGTTGCGATGCATTGCACTATAGGACGCCAGTTCATACAGTGCGGATGCCGTGATGCAAGCTGCCGAAGCGTCTCGGGAAGCATCAGGAATAGCAGGATCATTGTAATCCCAATATGGAATCAGATCATCGGGTAAATTCTTATTGTTAAATATGAAACCCGCTATCCCTTCAGCCTGTTCCAAATAGGCTGCTTTTCGTGTGTAGCGGTAAGACATCGTATAACCGTAAAGAGCCCAAGCCTGACCTCGTGCCCAAGCAGATTCATCAGCAAAACCCTGATGCGTATTTCTTTGCCTCACGCCCGTGCTAATAGTGTCATAGTCTACGACATGATATGACGAACAATCAGATCGAAAATGATGTTTTAAGGTCGTGCCGGCGTGTGCATCTGCTATTTGATAATAGTATTTATTATCCGACAATTTTGCTACTTCAAACAAGAGCTCAAGGTTCATCATGTTGTCGATAATAACCGGGAATTGCCATACTTCCCGATTAAAGTCCCAAGAGCGTATTACGCCAACTTGCTTATGATACCTTTTAGAGAGCGTAGCTGCCGCTTGTAACATAATAGTTTTATAATCTGGATTTCCTGTTAGTAAATAACCATTGCCGTACGAACAGTTTATCTTAAATCCCACATCGTGTGAAGTACGATCATCTTTTTCTCGTTCCAAAAATCGCGTATAACGATCCGCATCCTTTTGCCACTTCATATCTTCCGTAAGCTTATACATGAACCATAAAGTCCCGGGAAAAAAACCCGAGCACCAATCCCGCGGACCTACCAGCACTAATTTCCCTTGTTTGTCCACCGATCGCGGCATGATTGCTCGCTTATTATCGGAAGCGCTATAAACACTGTCTGTGCGTTCCATGGCATATTGTAACTGAGAGGAAGCAAAAGATAAAAAATCAGTAACCATATCTTCCGCACCATACAACAGACGCTGACGGTCCGTAATATCCTCTTCCGCATATTGGCGGTATACTTCCCGATAGTGCGTTTTGGAAGTATCCAACGTCAATACACGAATCAGATCCGCACATACGTCTCGCTGTTTTTGTTCCCAACCACTGATCTGTTTATAGGGCCAGCTGTCCACGTCTTTTCCCAAAAAGCTTACCAAGTAGTCCATCGCTACGCTGATCGACCTGCCGTCTGCAGATTCCTGGTTGAGCAGGTCAATACCTAGGGATTTTGCGGTAGCACACAAATCCAACATATGACTTAGGTTATATTGTGAGTAATGGTAAGCGAGTGTACGCCATAGCTCATGGGGTTGTTTTCCATCCGGCTCTATCTGTGCAAAGATTCGCTTCTTCGGAAAATCGTGAATAATTTTCTGTGCCGCTTCTACATCTCCGGCAAACAACAGATAGGTTGCCAACTGGACATCGTAAGCTGTAGCATGGTTATTTTTAGCCACATTTTCTGCCCGCCCCTGCTCACTCGTCTGAAGCCATTGTGCAAATTCCTCAAACCATTGCTTCAATCCTATTTCATCTTGCTTTGTATAGCTCCGCGATCCCTGAAGCAGCTGTACACTGCTAAGCATACTTACAAATGAGTAGCTATCGATAAGTCCTTCAGGCCGCCCTCTCGAACCGTTCCTCCCCGGAATAAATTGGGAATAATTCAAATTTGGATTCATCCGAGTATCGACATCCATAAACCAACCCCGTATATGCATTACAGCCTTTTCGGCATATTTTTCCTCTCCACTATAAAAATAAGCCAGCGATAATGTATTTACCGCAGTACACATGTCGCCCAATCTATTACGATCATATTGTTCTAACTCAGGATTCGACCGACCATCCTTATAAATATAGGGCAACTTATTCGCTGTTTTGGGATTAGGCCACCAATAGCGGCTTAGACTAACATAGTCATGTCGGTTACCACTAGGTGCTATTCCTTCTTTTTGTGTTACGGAATAAATTGGTTTAACCATTGCTCGGTCTGCTTGTCGTAACAGCCTTTGATAAGCCGCGTTATAGCTTAGGGAACTCAACTGTTCTTTTATCGTGTGCATGTGAGTAACCTCCCATAACCATTGTCCTTTCACGTTCAACATCAACACGGATAATAACAAGATGAGAATACATCTATAAAAACAAAAAAAACATAGAGGTTGCATAAAAATTTTGCGTATCATATTTGGGTCTCTTATAAGGTGTAGGCTACACAACACGGTGTAACCTGATACAAACAAATTTATCCTTTAAGAACACATGAAATTTGACCTTGAAAAAAAAATGAGACAGAAGACAAAACATCCAATCACAACAACCTATATATAAGCTTATTGTAAAAAACAAATTCTTAAAAAAAGTAGTCTAAATACCCGGAAGTTCCTTATACACCCTCTATTTTCACATTGGCGTCAATTCGATCTAAAAGGTGGACAAATCGATCTGCCATCCACTTTTTCCCGAACCGAACAAACACATAAAAAACTGTAAAAAAGGATGTTACTATTTAATGACAGCTGATCAAGTCTCACTTTTCTACTACGCGCTGTTTTTACATTTCCTAATTCTCTAGTTTTGTATCGTTGTCATTGCGTCGATTATGACGAGGTGATAAATACAGCTAGCTACAACTATCAAGTAACCAAAAAATTAATGTAAACTTCTAATCAGCTATTGATATGACTTAACGCATACTATCATCACAAAAAGAAAGCAAGGTATTATATTGTCGCAGCTTTCAACCGAAGTAGAAACCTAAAAAACAACTAATCCTATAAACAAATGTCATATGAAAAGGAAAAACAACCTTTTGCTGATGTTGGGGATAATTTTAGGGTTTTATTCCTGTAAGGAAGAGACCCAGATAGACACTCCCAGCCTCACATCGTATCAGATCGTTGACGTTGCCTATATGGGCGATAGCATTCCCGTTAATATCACGGTCGACGGACAACATCCTCTAAACCAAATTAAGGCATCATTTTATCGTAACGATGAACTGATTGCAGAAAGTATCATTCCCATTAATCAGGGAGGGACTTACCAAAGAAAATTACCCGTACCTTTTGTAAAGGATATTGAAAACGGCTCTGCAGAAATACAGCTAATGGTCAGGAATAAAAATTTCAACTATGCCACAACACTCATCCCCATCCAGGTGAATCGTCCGAAATTCCCTTACCTTACGCTGAAAACAGCGTATGGAAATTACCGTATGGAACCGGTTTCCGGCGAAGAGTACCTCTATGCTGTGACCGATAATTTTCCCGCCACCAAGCTGAATGCACTCATTGAGGCACCGGCCTATGGCGAGAACGGAAATATTATGCTATTCGGAGGCACCAATATCAGTGCTTATGCGACAGATCAAGATTCCATTCCGTTTCAGATTGCCAGAGACCCTGGCACACCCTATACGGTATCTTTCGACATACGCAGCTTTGTGGGGCGCCCCTTTCTTACGCCATCGTTCGGAGGCATGGAGTTCCCCGCTTATGAAAACAATCTGACCACCATTGAAACAGAACTTACTCAAGGCCAAACGATAGTATTCGATGGGATATTAGATATTGGCGACTGGTGGATCGATCCGACCTTCCTCGATGATAACGGGGGCACCTATACTTTCCGGGCTATCACGGGAAAATACCGTATCACCGCTGATCAAAATCTTAAATATTTCAAGATAGAACCTATGAGCGGCGAGGCACTTGCGGACTTTGACCCCGTCACCAAGACCGGTGGGATCTGGGTGAACGGTGGTATCGGCGATCAGGGTGGTTCGATACCGGACGCACGCTTGGGCATACCGTCGATGACCAGCAATCCAGCGTTATGGAATCCGAACCACAACTTCGCCATGGCTCCAATGGGCGATGGTATCTATGAACTCAAGCTCAGGACAGGCACAAATCTGTTCCAGAGCAATTCATCCGGCAGTACCGCTGGTTTCTCCTTTTACCAGAACAGCCGTTCGTTAGATAATGTATTACCTATGGCGCTGGTACAAACACTCTATGGTGCTGGCATGTCCCTGACACCTGACGGTGGTTCAGACCGTTTCATGCTTCACAGTGGCAACAATCAAAGTAATGGCAATATGATTGTCACGGGAAGTAACCGAAATCTCGGCGTAAGAACATTTGTCTTTACCTTAAACACGAATGTTTCTCCGGTAGCCGTATCAATCAGCGTTCAATAAACCAAAATCATGCTATCATGAAGATGAAAGAAAAAATATATATCTTATTTCTGTTCGTGCTAAGCTTACTGCCTTGTAACTTGCTAGCGCAACAGAAAACCATATCCGGTCTTGTGACGGATGGACAAGGAAACCCTGTTGTCGGTGTTACGGTAACCGCAATAGGCGAAACCACACAAACAACAAATACAGACGATCTGGGCCGGTATAGGGTCCTCACTACACCGAGTGCTAAACTAACATTTGCCTTTGTGGGCTACGTTACGGAAGAGCATGTGCTCAAAGACGAGGAAACTACCGTCAACATTCGGTTGACTGAAAGTGCAGAAGACATCGATGAAGTTGTGGTTATAGGCTTCGGACAACAAAAAAAGGAGAGTGTAGTCGCTTCGATCAGTACGGTTACGGCCAAAGAGCTTGCGGTAACTGGACGAGGACTTTCCAACTCTATTGCGGGGCAGTTGCCAGGGATTGTGGCCATACAGCCTTCCGGTGAGCCAGGATACGATGATTCCAATTTCTGGATTCGTGGCGTGAGCTCTTTTATGGGCGGGACCAATCCTTTGATCATCATCGACGGCATACCGCGCAGCCAAAGCGACATGAACAATATTCCCGTGGAAGATATTGAGAGTTTTTCGGTACTCAAAGATGCCGCTGCCACCGCCGTTTATGGTGCGGAAGGTGCCAACGGAGTTGTATTGGTCACCACCAAGCGCGGAACACCCCAGAAAACAACCATCTCTCTGGATGCGCGGCATTCTGTACGGACGCCGCTTCGTCTGCCTACCTCTTTAGATGCTTACAGAACCTTAAGCCTCTATAACGAAGCCACGTGGAATGAAGACGGCAATCCAACAACAGGCTGGTTACCGACATACGATGATATCACTTTAGAAAAGTATTTGACCGGGGCAGACCCGGATCTGTACCCGAATACGGACTGGCTTACATTGTTAAAACCAAACACCAATGTGTCCCGCTATACGATTAACTTTCGTGGCGGGGGAGATCGCATGCGTTTTTTCACCTCGGGTGCTTACTATACAGAAGACGGGCTATATAATAGCAATACCGTTGAGGACTATAATGCCAATCTGAAATACGAGCGTTTCAATCTACGCTCCAATATTGATATGGATTTAACATCAACAACCAAATTGTCTGTAGACCTCTCTGGTTTCTTCGTGAAACAAAACGCGCCAATACAGACGGCAGATCAATTGTGGAGTATCATCTCCTTAGCGCCACGATATCTGTTCCCGATGATGTATTCAGATGGAAGCTTTTCCGAACACCCCGTGTACTCCGCGGGTTCGGTAGGCACTGCCGAACGTGCCAATCCCTACAACTTACTCAACAATATGGGATATAGCCGGAATCAAGAAGTTACGTTGCAATCCAAGATCCATTTGACCCAACAGCTTGATTACTTTACACCCGGGCTTTCCTGGCGCGGCATCGTAGGGTTTGACAACCTCTCGCAGGGAAGAACAAACCGAACGAAAGAGGCTATTTCTTATTTTGCTGATTCACGAGATGCAGAAGGTAACCTGGTACTTCGGCAGATACGGGGAGGCGCAGCCCTCTCCAATCCGTCTGCCGCAGGCAGCTCGGGTGAACGCAATATATACCTCGAAACAGCCCTCGATTATAAACGAACATTTGACAAACATGATGTGACCGGGATGGTGCTCTATAATCAGAAAGAAAGACAATACCAAAACAGAAACAACGGTATCGAGATGTTACCTTATCGTAAGCAAAGTATGGTAGCCCGTGGTACGTATGGTTACGACGGAAAATACTTGCTGGAAGCGAGTATGGGTATGACAGGAAGTGAAAACTTTGCGGCCGGATACCGTTGGGGTGTTTTCCCTTCCGTCGGTGTTGCTTGGTGGCTTAGCCGTGAAGATTTTTGGGAACCACTGGAACAAACCGTGAACAAACTTAAATTCCGGGCGTCCTACGGAAAGACGGGCAACGATGTGCTGGCCAACGATCTTTCGCGCTTCCCCTACCGTGAACAGCTAAACGAAAGCAGTTCCGGTTATAATTTCGCCTGGACCGGCGGTGCTGGTGTATCCAATAACGGACAAGGTTCCGGCAGCCCAGGCGCAGGTATTGTAGAAATGGACTATGCCACACCCTTATTGAAATGGGAAGAGGAAAACAAATTTAACGCCGGTATCGACGTGGGTTTATTTAACAATCGCATTGATGCCACGGTCGACTTCTTCTTTAACGAACGTTATGATATCCTGATGCGTCGCAATACGCTGCCTACCGCAGCAGGTCTCCGCGTTAGCCCTATGCAGAATTTCGGACGGACACAAAACAGAGGCTTCGACATGAACGTAACAGGTACACAACGCATTAACGAGCTTACCCTCAGCGGACGGCTCAACTATACCTTTACGCGAAACAAGATTCTCGAATACGACGAGGTACCGCAACCTTTTCACTATCAAGCTTACACCGGACAAAGTATCGGACAACCTTTCATTTACTTGGCAGAAGGCCTATACACCCCGGATGACTTTCTCATTACGCAAAACCCGTCTACTGGAGCACAGAACTACCAGCTCAGGCCTGAACTCCCCGACCCTGGTTTTGCTGTGGCACCAGGCGATATTCGTTATGCCGATTTAAACGGAGACGGACAGATTGACAACTACGACCAAACGTATACACATGGGTTCTTTTCCAATATCACACCCGGAATTGTGTATGGCTTTGGATTGGCCGCTGAATGGCGCGGATTTAGCGCAGGCTTATTCTTCCAGGGTGCAGGGCAGTTTTCTACCAACCTGTTAGGCAAAACGGAAAACTTCTATCCTTTCCAACGCTCTATTACTGATGCGGCATTACGTGACGAAGCGATGAACCGTTGGACAGCCACGGATCCTTATAACCAGGACGTTCTGTTTCCGAGGCTGAGGACAGCAAATAACGGAAACAATACGCGCACCAGTACTTGGTGGTATCGCGATGCTTCCTATATACGTCTGAAAAACATTGAATTTGGCTATACCTTCAAATCGGATTGGGTGGAGCGGATGCATCTAAGCAGTATACGGCTGTATGCACAAGGCGAGAACTTACATACCTGGGATAAAGTGAAGTTCTGGGATCCGGAAGTGACCGCCCGTTCAGGAGCCCGCTATCCAATCAGTTCTACCTGGACATTTGGCTTGAACGTAACTTTTTAAAACAGAGCATTATGAACATAATAAAAAAGATTGTTATTTGCACAGCGGTTGCCACTGCAACCCTCTCGACGTCTTGTAAAAAATATCTGGACGTCGCTTCCGAACTAACAGAAAATCTCACGATCGACGAAGTTTTCGAGAATGCCGCCTATACAAAGCGCTGGCATGGTAACATTTTCAATTGTATCATCGAATATTCGAAAAATGCCTCCACAGCGGATGCCATGAGTAATCCCTGGTCAGCCATCTCGGGTGAATTGGCCTGTAATTTTGCCCGCAACATTATGGTATCTGGCTATACAGCAGGTAATGCCGGTTTTCACCGTTGGGCTACGCAATACACCTATATTCGTCAGGCACTAATCTTTCTAGAGAGGGCGCATCCCATTGCTGGGTCAGGCAGCACGGCTCTTCCAGAAGATGAAGTAGCACGTATGAAAGACGAAGCCCGATTTCTCTTGGCGTATTCATATTTTACATTACTGGAGTTATATGGCCCTGTGCCCCTCGTCACTGAGCTCGCTGATCCTGAAGATCAAGGCATTGATTATGCACGAGCACCTATGGACGACATCATAAACTACATCGACGGCCTACTAGCGGAAGTTCTCGTGTCCGGAAATCTACCGAGTACCATAAAAGGAGCGAATGCCACTTACAACACGGGAGAAATGGTACGTCCGACATTAGTAGCGACCTATGCATTACGTGCCAAATTATGGACCTATGCCGCATCTAAACTATTCAACGGTGGATTCCAAGAAAGCTTGTCCGTAACCAACACTGACGGTACCCGTTTGTTTCCGGATTACAACCCAGAAAAATGGCAAACGGCTAAAATCCGCTTGGAGGAATTTCTCGATTACGCACATGGTCTTGGCCATAAATTGCACATCGAATATTATCCCGAGGATTCGGGTAATCCGGGTGTTCGCGACATCAATCCGCACGAATCCGTATATGAGGTGTTCCAAAAGTACAACGACGAGATTATCTGGGCGACAGCGTACAACGAATATAGTAATCCCAATGCACAAGAACGTCGCTCCAACCCAATAGACCTATATGCAAATCCAACCAACTTTGCGAATATCGGTATCTCACAAGAGTCGGTCGATGCATTCTTTATGGACAATGGACTTACGATATATGATACCGGATCGGGATATCGCGAAGATGGCTTTACGACTGTGAACAACCCGACCCATGTCAAAAATCATGCAGATGCTAACGTTTTCAACATGTATGCCCGCCGAGAACCGCGATTCTACGCGGCAGTAGGATATAATGGCAAAAGTTGGCATATCCACGCTAATGAACACAACAATCCCAATGGAATTTACCGTCAGTGGTTTGGGCGCGGGAAACCGTCTGGCATTTCGGGAGGAGAGAACTGGCCTCGAGCGGGTTACTTATTCTACAAGTTCAAACATCGACGTATCGCGCAGGGGCGAACATCCATCTCCGTAGATGGCACCGCTTATACGGTATATACTTCATGGTCGAGACCATCGATCATATTCCGTTTAGCCGACTTCTATTTGTATTATGCCGAAGTACTAAACGAGATCAATCCAAACGATCCAAAAATCATCGAATACATCGATATGATCCGGACTCGAGCAGGGATTTCGGGTTATGCAGAATTAGCCGCCAATGGAGTAAAGACCACTGTCATTGGCAACAAGGAGGCCCAGTTTAAGGCTATTGTGCAGGAAAGACATGTGGAACTAGTCGGCGAAGGACAGCGTTGGTTTGATATGCGACGTTGGATGATCGCTGATCCAGAGGCCTCTAATCAACCAGACAAAGGCGGTGTAGACGGTGATATTACGCGTATGCACGGCATGAATATGAACGGATTCGATAACGTTCCCATGACCATCGGTAATGAAACAACCCCGATACGTGATCTGGGTTCGTCAGATTCCTATTATCGTCGTACCCGTCTGGAAGAGCGTCGTTGGTTAAAGCAGTATTACTGGTATCCCGTTCCCCAAAATGAAATCAATAAAAGTAAAGGCCAACTACTCGTTCAGAATCCACTATGGCCTGCCGTAGTTGCTGCAGAATAACATTATCTTTATTAGTTTTATGTAAAAGCCTCGGAGCGATTGCTTCGGGGCTTATTTATTTTTACCCGTTGTGCATGATGATTTATGGATAAAAAAGTGAAAATAAGATGTATTTATAGTGGATAGTGTTAACTTTCCTGAAAGAACTGCAGAAAAAACGTAAATATTTCCGAGATTTACCGAACGGTCGACGATGTTTGGCATTCCCTTCTTACCAGAAAGGGAATGGTTCTTTCTATCTTGTGATTACTTTTTCATAACAAGTGATCCCTTTTTTCCATCCGGTGATTCCTTTACGGGAAAAAGGGAACGGTCTATACGATAACGTATCCCCTTTGCGCGATCAGGTGATCGCTTAGCCGTGTTTACCATTCGCTGTATCGTAAATGGTATCCCCTTTTCCGAAGGATGTGTTCCCTATAGAATATTCCGTAAACACTTAACGCCACCAAGTAGTTCCTTAATGGTGTAGAGGAAATGGTATATTCCATCGAGTGATCCCTTTCTGATATCTGGCATTCCCTTTCCGGCATTCCGTGTTTCCCTTCTGGTATAAGGTATCCCCCTATTGGTACAAAGGGGACGGTTCTTTCCGAGGAGTATTCCCTTTGTACGATTAAGTAACGCCTTTTTAATGCGAAGTGTTCCCTTTCTCCGATAAAGCGTTTGGTGTATAGCTAAAAAGGGAACACATTATTTGATACGGTATTCCCCTTTCAGCCAAAAGCTTTCCCTTTCTGGGATATAGTGTTCCCTTCACAGGAGAAAGGGTTCGGTCAACGTCATAAACCGTACGGTTTATGGGGCTATTTTGGGGGTTATTTTTATAATTTACAGACTCCGTTTAGATAATCTCTCTAGTTACGGTTTTGAAAAATATGAAATAGATTGTGCTCGTCGATAATCCGCGCTTTTTCCACGGGTGTCATCTCCGCAAACCTCTTCGGCGTAATACCATAATACGATTTAAAGGTTTTACTAAACCATTTGGGATCCGAATACCCTACTTGGTAAGCAATGTCACTTATTCCTAATGATTCGTGGTCGAAAAGCTCCGTTGCCCGTCTCAAACGTAGCATATTGATCAGTTCTATGATACTCATCCCCGTAAGTTGTTTAATTTTTTTATACAGCACAGGTCTGCTCATACCCAACTCAGACGATAATTGCATGACATTGAGATCTTCACTGGACAACCGGCTTTCTATAACGTTAACAATACGATTTAAGAACAACTGTTCTTCGTTTGGCTTCTCACTTCGTTTATCCTCCGTAGCCAGCATATATTTACGGATAAACCAACGCCTAGCACTTTTCTTCGTATAAAGAATATTTTGGATTTTGATCATCAGCAAGTCCATGTGAACAGGTTTGGTTAGGTAATCATCCGATCCTGCACCCATCCCTATCAGCATATCCTCTTCGGAGCTCAATGCCGTAAGCAATATCACGGGGATATGGGCTGTCATTTCGTTACTCTTTATCAAGTTCGTCAGACAAGCACCATCCATATTGGGCATCATAACGTCGGAGATCACCACATCCGGCAATCTCTCCCGTACAATATCCCATGCTTGTTCACCGTCACGTGCGGTAACGACCGTGTATTCCTTTACCAACTCCTGTTGCAAGAATAGTAGAATATCATCGTTATCGTCTACCACAAGTACCAATGCCGAGTCTGTTTCCTTTTCAACATTCGACTCGTCCGTTACTATGCCGTTGGTCAAAAAATCTATAGGTGTTTTTTCCGGTAACACCGTATTAGCTTCCTCCTTTATCGTATCAACAAAATCTACCTTGTCGGTATCAAAATGTGCGTTTCCAACAGGCAGCTCTAATGTGAAGACCGTAAATGAATCTGTTGATGATTTCTCATGCTGACTGCTCACATTAATCTTTCCTCCGTGTAGGCGGATGATATCACGTGTGAGGGCCAAGCCCAAGCCGCTACCATATCGATTCTTAGCAGACAATGGACTTCTACTTTGGTAAAAGAGTTCAAAAATAAAAGGCAGGTCTTCTTCCGTAATGCCCGGGCCATCGTCACCAATCTCCAGGCGTACAATTCCTTTTCCTGATATTTCGGGTATCGCCGATACGTGGATCCAAACCCGACCTCCTTGCGGCACAAAGCGCAATGCATTTCCCAAGAGATTAAAGAATACCTTTTCCATTTGCGTATAATCCAGCCAAACAACAGGGACGGGCTCTTTATACTTCCACTCAATGGCGACATTCTTCGCCCGAATCTCCTCTTGAAAGGACGCTAACACCTCTTGAATAAGTTCAAGCAGCTGATATTCACCCACATTTAACTGTACCAGATTCAATTCATTTTTACGGCTGTCCAACAGCTCGTTGACCAAACGCAAGAGTCTTTGTCCATTCTGCCGTACCACTTGTAGCGCCGATCGACGGGGATCATTTTCCGCTGTTTCCGAAAGCATTTGATGCACCGGTCCTAGAATCAATGTTAAAGGCGTTCTCAACTCGTGGGATATGTGGGTGTAAAAATTTGCTTTTATATCCGCCATCTTTTTCTCGTTGACGGCCTCTAATTGTTTTAGACGTAACTGATACTTCAATTCTCTTCGGGCATTAAAAAAGCGCCAAACCATAAGCAGCACCACCAAAAACGTTACAATATAAGTCGTATATGCCCACCAAGTGGCCCACCAAGGCGGCAACACAACGAGCCGAAGTTTTCCAACCTCTTCCGACCACACACCGTCATTTGTCGTTCCCTTCACCTCTAAAATGTATGTTCCCGGATGCAAGTTTGTATACGTCGCTGTTGGCACATTCACATAATTCCAATCCTCTTCCAGCCCTTCCAAACGATAGGCGTATTTGTTCTTCTCTGGCGTAATATAATTGAGTGTGGCAAAGTCTATACTCACATTATTATCCCGATATGATAATCGAAGTTCTTTTGCCATCGAAATATGCTGATTCGATAATTGATTACTTTCCGGGAGCAGCACTTTATTGTGTACCCGCACTTCAGAAAAAATCATTTTGGGACGAAAACGACTACGGGAGATTTTACTTGGGTAAAAAGCCGTAATCCCATGTGTACCGCCCAGTAAAAGCTCACCTTCCCGGCTGTGGCATACTGCTCCAACGGAGAATTCATTCCCGTGCAATCCATCTTTTAAATTATACGATACAATCTCATCTGTCGACGGATCGAAAGCGCAAATACCCTTGTTCGTACTCAACCATAATATACCATCCTCTTCTGCTATTCCCACAACATTATTCCCCGGAAGCCCGTTCTCGGTTCCTATTCTTCTGAAATCTTTCGTGGCATATCGAAATTCATTTAAACCGTCCATAGACGTCCCTATCCATAGCCTCCCTTTTTCATCCTCATAGACACTCAATATAACGTTTCCGCTGATGCTATGGGAATTATCCGCTTGGGGGTGAAAGACATCAAAACGATCTGCTCCTGCCCATTTAACATGCAGTCCATCTTCTGTTCCCACCCATAAGTTTTCGCGGCTGTCTAGATAAACGATTCTAATCAGATCAGAACCTAAGTGATATTGCGCTTTACCGGTAGATCGATAACTTTCAAAATACCCTTCCGTTCCCGCTTTCTTTACGTTCAATCCGCCACCATAAGTTCCTATCCAGAGGTTTCCTGCTTTATCCTCCGTAATTGAATAAACGTTATTATTAGATAAGGAGGATATATCATCTGGATCATGTTTATAATGCACAAAGCCCTGCGCGTCTTTCTTGAGCAAATTTAAACCACCGGTGTACGTTCCCACCCATAGATTGTCCTCGCTATCCAGATAAATATGTTTCACATGGTTGTTCGTCAAGGAGCGCGGGTCCTCTCTTTTATGTTTATAATGTCGTTTCACCCGTCTGTCAATTGTCATGTAATCCAATCCACCGCCCTCGTAGCCAATCCAAAATCCACCTTGACGGTCCTGTACAATACCGCTTACAACGCTGTAAGACAGATGGTCATCTTGTCCGTTTTTCCCATAATGTCGGAATTTTGCCAGATCTCGATCGAAAATACTGATCCCGCCGTAGTATGTCCCCACCCATATCGAACCTCGTCGATCCTGAAAGATTGGACGGATCGAATTATCGGCTAATGAATAGGTATCATGTTCATCTTTAAGGAAGGTAACAAAACCAAGTTTTTCATCATAATAGTTTAATCCATTGATCGTGCCAATCCAGTATCCGCCTTGCCTATCGCGAACTAAACTTCGCACATCGTTGCTACTTAGTGATGCCTGTCGGTTTCCTGCAGAGCCGTCGTTTGTGATATAACGAAACGTATCTTTCTCTTCCTCATATACATTAATTCCGCCTTCTTTGGTGCCCATCCAAAATATTCCGGGTTTCATCTCGTAGACAAAACGGACATCAGCACTGTTTAATGCGCCCCTTCGCTGCTGGATATCATAGATAAGTTGGGGAGTTGACTGTCTAGAAAGTCCTTCGAATACATATACGCCGTTTGTCGTACTCAGCCAATGTCGACCTCGACTATCCTGATAAACCTGTTGGACATTCCCCGAGCCCGGAGGGAAAGTATGCCCCGCAATGTTTCTACCATTAAAGACTAAGAAACATTGTAGTTGATTTTCAGGGTTGGATTTTAATAAAAACAGCCCTGCACTAGAACAAAACCAGACATTACCATTACGGTCCTGATCAATAGCATAGATAAACGGCTCGGGTGATCCTCTCCCTACAAGTGGAACCCTTAAAAATCGATCAGATTTCCGATCATACAAGTTAATACCTTGCCCCGTACCTATCCAAAGTCTGTTTTGATTGTCTTCAAAAATAGCCGTTACATAATTATCCGACAGCGATGTGCTATCAGAAAGTACATTTCTATATGTAACAAACCGATGCGCATCATACTTGTTTAGCCCGTCCCGTGTTGCAATCCACATCAAATCCAAATGATCCTGTGCTATTGCAAAAATGGTACTTTGCGACAAACCGTCTTTTGTCGAAACGTGCACAAACTTTACCTGATCAGCAAAAGGCTGCGCATGTAAAAAGTCGCTTATTAAACAGAGACATAACAGTAGTATTTTTAGGATTATCTTCATCGTCAGCTCGCGGCGGAATAACGCACGCCGAGGTGTCAAATTAATCAAAAATTTCCGTTTTTACGCAAAAGTGCCTCTAAATAATAATAGTCTGCATAGATCAACGGGACATCTACTTCCGAATGATGCGGTTTAGAGCCGGTGCTATGTGTCAACAGGAAGCCGCTGTTTGTACCTTTCGCATTCCTATAGTTGGCAGTCAAGGAAGTTATGATACGATCGGCTAGCTTCCTTAAAACAGGTTTATCGGAAATCAGATGGTCAAGTTCGTATAGTGCGGACGCCATAACAGCGGCTGCAGACGCATCTCGCGGCTCATTAGGAATAGTAGGAGCATCAAAATCCCAATAGGCGACACCATCTTCGGGTAATCTTTCTGACAACCAAGAAAAAAGAGCCAAGGCTTTTCCCAAAAAACGCTCTTCTTTCGTTTCACGGTAACACATCGTGAAGCCATATAAAGCCCATGCCTGTCCTCTAGACCATGTCGACTCATGCGCATAACCCTGATGGGTATGTCGGTGTTTCACCTCACCTGTTTGGGGATCATAGTCAACCACATGATAACTTCCTCCATCCGGTCGAAAATGATTTTCGAGGGTTTTGTCGGCATGTGATAAAGCTATCCGATAATAGGTCGAATCCCCTGTTAACTTCGTCGTCGCAAATAACAGTTCCAAGTTAAGCATATTGTCAATGATCACCGGAAATTGCCATTTATCCGTATTATGATCCCAAGAACGGATACAGCCCACCGTGGGATTGAACCGCGAAGAGAGCGTCTTCGCTGCATGGATAATGACGTCGCGGTAATGGCTATCGCCTGTTAGCTGATAACCTTTACCAAAGCTGTTGTACACCTTAAAGCCCATATCGTGCGTTCGTCCATTGTCCTTTTCTCCTTCTATTCTCGCCGTAGCCGTTTTTGCCCAGTCTTTCCACGATTTGTCCTTGGTTAATGCAAACATCTGCCACAGCACACCTGGATAAAAACCGCTCGTCCAATCGCCCCTACGCACCAGTTGCAATTCACCTTTTTCCATCGTACGCGGTGAGACCCCTATTGAATCCTTTACCAATTGTTCCGTATATTCTACCAAATGACGGAGCTGCTCCGCCGCATCCGCTACGATCTTCTCGTCCTGCCGAGATTGTCCCCATCCCGAGAAAGAATAGCAGACAAATATTAGACACCATATATACTTGTTCATATTAATCGATTTGAATAGTACGTCTAAACGCGGTAGAAAAAATGTCGACGCGGAACTGTTCCTGGATATTATCCACCAAATTAATATTAACAGACCGCCGTCCCGTAGCCGCCGTATTATTTAAAAGCTTGAGATAGATTTTAGCTTGTGCTTTCTTGGCATTAGGAAAAACCAATTGATATTTGCCCTCTACAGGATTAAGCACTTGTCCTGTTTCGTCGACGACTTCAAAGTCTTCTCCCCGGACTGCCGGAACTGCAGTTTCTGCTAAATCTCCCGTACTGACTTCATACGTTGCAACCGCATTATAATTACGCTCAAATTCTGAATAGAACTGCACCGGTAGCTCCAATAGCGTCGTCTGCTCGCTATTCACCGTCATCGCACTGTTATTATTCGGCACATAAACAATATAATAATGGTGTTCATATTCCGATAAGCCTGCGGGATAGTCTCGATCCTCGCAGCCAACAAAAAGAGTTGTCAATATACAGGCCGTGAAACCAAACGTAAGGCCAAGCATTATTTTATTTATTATTGTCTTCATATTATTTCCAATTAGGGTTTTGTGTAACATTTCCTCCACTCAGCGAGATTTCGTTCAATGGCACAGGATAAAGATAATCTTTTGCAGTATCAAAGCGTCGTGTCGAAGCCGCCTCGACCACGACAACCTCATCGTCATTCAAATTTAAATTGGAAACGTCCGCACCTTCCCAATCTGTTTGATTGTATTTAGCCCCCAGTATATGCTGGGTTAATACGATTTCTGCCAACTTCCAACGTATAATATCTGTATACCGAAATCCTTCTAAGGCAAGTTCCACTGTGCGCTCGCGCCGTATCTCCTCCAGCATATTCAGCTGGTGATTAGCCACAAACGCATTTGTCAATTCCACGTTCATCCCCACCCGGCTCCGCAATGCATTAATGGTACGGTTAAGGTCACTATCGGATATCTCACCGTCCAATTCATATTTTGCCTCGGCATATGTTAATAAGACCTCCCCATAACGGATCAGAATTTTATCCGTTGTTCCAGCACTATTAATTTGCCAATCTTCTGCACTAAATCCTTTTTTCGTTGCATAACCTGTGCGAGAGCCTAAAGTTGTAGTTGGTATCCACGGCCCTTTATACGCCTGTTCGCCTGCCTGGAAAAGTGTATAGCTTAAACGGGGGTCACGGTGATCAAATATACTATTGTACCGCTCCTCATCTCCCTCTTGAATATAGAACGATGATCTATTTTCTTTCAGTTCGTTGTGCTCATTATACGCCGGAAGTCCGTCTTCATACAAGTATTGACGAATCAAGTTTCGTGTAACTGCCACACGTCCATTCTCCAAATCGCGCGAGTAATTATGTCCAAGAATCAAATTTGATGAGCTTTCGCCATAAATTTTAACAAAAATATTCTCTTTATTTGCTGGGCCGTCACCCTCATTCACAAATAATCTTCCATAGTCTGCAAACAGTACGTGGCCTTCGTTCATCACGAATAATGCGGCTTCTATCGCCTGCTGCAAGTGCTCTTCGTAACCGCTTTCACCATGATATTTCCCAAATGTGCCGAGAAATAATCCGACTCTTGCTTTCAGTGCCTGTGCCGAGCTCTTGGTTACACGACCATAATCTATAGTGGGCAAAGCACCGAATGCAGGCAGCCAGTCCTTAGCAAAATCAAGATCCTCGTATATCTGCGTA
Source organism: Sphingobacterium corticibacterium (assembly GCF_004208525.1). Lineage (GTDB taxonomy): Bacteria > Bacteroidota > Bacteroidia > Sphingobacteriales > Sphingobacteriaceae > Sphingobacterium > Sphingobacterium corticibacterium. Next base: position 65,984 of record NZ_SGIT01000003.1, read on the forward strand.
GCAATTTCACTTTTTGCTGTACGCGGCATCTCTAATTCTTCCGAGTCAAAATCTAATGTTGCCGTTACTAAAGGTACATCGCCATAGCGTTGTACGAGTTGAAAATACGCATAGGCTCTAAAAAATCGTGCTTCAGCCAAGTATCGGTTCCTTACCTCATCGGCAACCGACGCTCGCCCACCTTTCTCCAGTATATTGTTTGCCGTAAAAATCATGTCGTACGGATCAGACCATTCGCCGCTCGTGCTCGGAATACTCCAGGCGCCATTGCTTGTCAGGTTCACCGTTTGATTCACATTGTCGTCTGCGCGGGCATCCAACTGCACTCCACCAAGCTGCTGGTATAAACGATTGGCGGCAAATTTAAGATCATTCTCTGTGTTCCAGAAGTCCTGATCGGAGAATTCCGTTTCGGGGAAACGATCCAAGCTACAACTACCCAAAAAGATAATCAACGTAGCTAGCGTCACTGCTTTTATAGAGATGTTTATTACTTTCATAGTTTTGTCTTTTAAAAGGTTACATTTAGACCAAAAGAAACAGAGCGGAAGAACGGATAAGCCGTCGCGGACACATCGTTCGGAACTTCAGGATCGAATACATTCAACACATCTGTGTGCTCCCACAAATCTTGTCCAGAGAAAAATACCCGAAGCTTTTGGATCGCCGGAGTACGAAGAGGAACCGTATAACCTAGCTGCAGATTTTTAAGGCGGACATAGGCCCCGTTCTGAATATACCTGTCCGATGGTCGATAATTGTGCGCACTCGTTTGGTACATTCGAGGGAAAAAAGCTTCTGGATTATCTGGTGTCCAGCGGTCCATATGGATAGTCCACGGTAAATCCGCAGTACCCAACATAGGCGACAGTGTAGCTTGATTGATCAAAAACACCCGTTTGGCGACCCCTTGAAAAAAGATGCTAGCGTCAAAGCCCTTCCATTGAAAGTCCAGATTAAGTCCATAGAAATAGCGCCCGTTAGTCGTTCCATAGTTTATTAAATCCCCAGGTTCCTCTGGTGTACCCCCACCGGCGCTGATTACCCCGTCGCCATTTAAATCCAGGTATTTAACATCTCCAGCCCCCGCATTGTTCGGAAAAAACGGTGTAGACACCGATTGTTTATATTGATCGTATTCCTCTTGGGTCTGGAAATAACCGTCTGTCTTATATCCCCATACTGTATTCATCGGATACCCTTCCAATAGTTCCACATATCCTTCGTTGATGATATTTCGACCATCAAACTTCACCAGTTCATTTTGATTATCCGACAGGTTCAATCCGATAGAATAGCTGAAGTCATTTACTTTATCACGCCATTTTAGATCAAACTCCCAGCCCCAACTTTTCAGCTCTCCGACATTAAAACGGGGCACATTAATTCCAATAATGGAAGGTAAATTTAGAGCTGCCAGCATGTTTTTATTACGCTTGACGTAGTAATCTCCAGTAAATGACAATCGGTTCTCTAGGAAAGTCATGTCCAAACCGATGTTACTCTGTTCGACAATTTCCCAAGTTTTCTGTGCGGAAGCTAACTCTCTTTGGTACAAAAACTGTGTCCGTAGGTTGTTAAACACCAATCGATCTTCTTCGCTTGTAGGCACATTCAACCCACTAGTTAGTAGCGGAATATAGTCGTAAAACCCCAAGGAGGAGCCATTTCCCAATTGCCCCCAGGAACCCCGTAATTTCAACTGATCAAAAATACCGTTATCACGCAGGAAATCTTCCTGATCCAAACGCCATGCTGCCGAGAAAGACGGAAATAATTTCCATCTATTTTCGGGAGCCAGACGCGAACTACCGTCGTAGCGGACGGAAGCTTCAAACAAGTATTTCTCTTGAAAATTATAGTTCAAACGACCAAAATACGACGCAATTGCCCATGTCTCGACCAAATCGCCATTGGTCTTGGTTAATGGATCACCATAGTTTAAGCTAAAAAAGTCGTTGGTGATCATAGACTGTGCTCCTGCCGTGAGTTCATCCTTACGGTATTCCTCATAAGAAGTTCCACCCAAGAGGGTAAAATGGTGATCGTCTGCCACATCGAAATTATAGGTAGCTACCGCTTGGAGGTTATTGAGATATCCCCTATTTTTTGTGTTTTCCGTGCTATTTGGATTATGGATGGAGAAGCGTGTGGTATTTGTAGAACGTCCGTACCACATCAACGTACGTCGGTTACGAACAGACGAATAATAATCCTGATTACGCGATCCACTCAAATCTACCGTTAATCCCTTTACAAGGTCTTTAATTTTCAAATTAGCCCGCCCCGTGAAAGACTCATATAAACGTCGCCATTCGCCGCCGTTTTTTTGAATATCCACAGCGTTTATCTGCAAATCCCCGTTATAGGGTTGCCCGGTTACATCTTCCTCCGGAACATATAAGCTTTGGCGTGTACGGCTTCGATACAAACGATTGATGATCTGATCCGTACCATAGGCATTTTCATTTACTTCAGACCCTACGTAGTTAGCTGAAATATCCAAGCTGATGTATTTGTTTACTTCGGTGCTGAGGTTAGTACGTAGCGTATAACGGGAATTGTCATCCGGTCCGTATCGTAATACTCCGTCACGGTGATAATAACCGGTTGAGATATTATAAACCGTTTTTTCTCCTCCCCCACTGACAGATAGATTATGATTGTGCATCCCACTATATTTATTCATCCCCTCCGTCACCCAATTGTTGTTTCCAAAATATTCCCACCTATCTTGCGTTGGGTTTGGACGCACAGAGAAGTTCGGGTTTTTCAACCACTCTATTTGCTCTTCGGTAAATTCCGGGTTTCCCGTCGCATTTAGCCGAGATTCATTAATTAGAATCTGTTCATCCCAGGAGTTTAAACGTTCCGGTCTGCGAGCGGCCACGTTTACACCATAATAGTTATTGTAATTGATAATGGGTTTACCTTGTTTTCCCTTTTTTGTCGTTACTAAGATAACACCTCCCGCTGCTCTCGCACCATATATAGCCGATGCCGAGGCATCTTTCAATATGGATATAGATTCGACATCTTCCGGATTAATCAGATTCAGATCCATTTGTATACCATCCACCAGTACCAAAGCAGACATTGCATTCGCAGAACTGAACCCACGGATACGAATACCATATCCCTCGCTACCTGGTTTACCGCTTCCACGCGTGACAGCTACGCCAGGCAATGTTCCTTGTAAGGCTCCGGTCAAATTAGCCACCGGCCGGTCGACGAGTTCATCGCCACCAATCTGTGAGACGGCTCCACTGAGGTTAACCTTCTTTTGGGTACCATATCCAACGACCACGACTTCTTCCAAAGCCCCCTGATCCTGCAGAACCACGTTGACTGTCGTTTGTACTCCCACTAAAACCTCTTGTGTTTGGAATCCTACCAAACTGAATAATAAGATTGCTGATTCTCCCGCTTGAATTTCGTAGACACCACGTTCATCGGTGACTGCTATCTGCGAACCATCTTTGACTTTAACCGTGACGTTAATAGCAGGTGTTCCATTCTCGAAACGAACTTCTCCTCTTATTGTTCGCGCCGACTGGGCATAAACAAAATTTAATGTTAAGAGCATGTAGCCTATGATTAGTGCACCATTGCTCATTCGGTTTAAAATTTTTATCATAACATGTTGGTTTAACTTGGACTTTTACGTCTATAATTTGAGGTCTCTCCATACAAAGTTCCACCTTCCTGTGTATTTTGGGGGAGAGAAATTGTTTATTTGAGAGGATAAATCGCTCTACATCGTTATTTTGTTACATCCACAGTAAAGGATGACGAATTGGGGAGTTGCGTTTTACCTCTAGCTCATTGTAATCCAAGGGTAATTGACCCCATAACTGCAGCCATTGTGACTGCTCGAACATAGTGCTTCCCAAAAGTAGAAATGGATGGGCTATAGGCCAATTATCCCAGTACATGACATCTTTACCAAAAGGCCAGGACACTTTGCTCTTGACATAAGGCACCATAAATTGTATTGCCTTTTCGAGATTCTTTTCACCAAATTGAAAAGTATGAATGGTCGTATCATCGTCTTTTAACATATAACATATACCCGCAAAGACATCTAGATTAAACAGCGAATAACCATAAGGCTTAGTACGTTCCAATTCTAATGGGAAGCTCCCGTCATTTGCCATTTGATTAGGCAACAAAACGGAGCGATATCTTTCATTTGCAAAGGCTAACGCCTCCTCATCTCCAATATACTGTGCAAAGGCTACAACCTGCAGGATCCAGCAGGCTGCATGATTATTTTTTGTGTCTCTTTCCTGTAAACCGTAAGGATGTGTCATGATCCATTCCAAATAAGTCGAAAACCAAGATTTTGTTCCTACATAGATTTCATGTGGAAGCTCACGGGCGTCATGCAATACTTTTAGTGCACGCGCCACCTCTACGAGGTGAATGCCATCAATAATGCCGATGCCACGCCCAGTGGCTATACCTTTTATGGCCTGTGCATATTCCATGGAGGGATTCATTTTCGTTTTCGGATCTATGAACCATGCCTTCAAGTGTTTCAATGAAGCATCTCGATAGCGTGCGTCGCGGGTCAGTTCCCATGCCGAGACCAGTGTTCCAACGATGTCGCCTAAGCGCATAACAAGGTTTCGGTGATCTATAAAATTATCAGGGTTACTCAAACCATCTTTCCGGATGTAAGGCCCTTCGGGATTATTCGGATCCGGCCACCAATAATCCCCTTCCGAATAAAAGTCGTGCTTTCCGCCAGCACTGCGTGGAGAAACACTGCTGGTAACCGTTAACCGAGGTAAGGTTAACGCTTCTTCCGCTTCCTTCAATACACTCGCTTTAATGCGCTTTGACACCTGTGCCCTGACATTGACAGTGGTATGGGACAGATCCAAGATACAGGTATTCAAGCTGTCAGCCTTAACCGTGACCACCACATTCTTTCCCGTACGTACTAAAAGCAGCAAAGCTCTACCGTTATAGGCTTGCAGACGCCGGCTGCCATCAGAGGTTCCCTGATCCACTAACAGTTTTCCTTCGCCTACCGCATCGAAGCTAATATAGTTACTTGCATCGAGACAGCGCACACCATTTTCATCAAAGAGCTGTGCCTGTAGCAAAAGTGTATCCTGTTGTTCTTCCAAGACCTCTAGTGCCACCCGTACTGGCTTGCCCCAGCGTTCAGTCTGATATTCCTGTACCAGCATGTCACGGATCGTCAGTCCGTTTTTATATCCGATCGCTTCCAGCTTATTTTCACCGGTTTTAAATTTCACCATCCAGCGTAAACCTGCCGCCGGGAAATCCTGGCTATCGCGTTTTCGCTTACCCAAGCTTTCCCCATTGAGGAACAGTTCTACTTCCTGGCAATTCGAATAGACTTTCACCATCCTCTCTTGTCCCTCATTTCCCCAACGGACCGGCCAGTTGTGTCCATAAATATGAATCATCGGTTTCTCGGCCCAGTAGGATTGAAAAACATAATAGGATTCTTTCTTCTTAAAATCACGTGCCACGACGCCCTTTTGGTTCATGTAAGGAACAGGGTTTTCAGGGCGTATTGGTGTAGTGAAGTCTTTGAAAGGCCAATAAGCTGTACCGGTGAGCCAAGGCATCGTTTCCTGTTCCTTTAAATGCCAGTCAATCAAATTCACCATATAACTCTCGCTCCAATCACCGTCCTTCGAAACCCGCGACGGTCCGCCGTACAAGGATGCATCACCTGCGCGTTCATCAGCAGTAGTACTACGCATCACTTCGGATAACCCGGCATCTGGTGTTTCCGAATGCCGACCGGCATGACTGTCACCTCCCCATTCCACATGCAGAAAATGATCTACCCTTTCAAATTCATTCCTACTCGCTTTTTTATAATCGGTATATACACCACGATACCAACCAGCCCATATCGACGGTGAATACACATCCACAATATCCTTACAGAAGTCGCACCGTCGAATAGCCGTTTTACGGCTATCGTCCAGCTGATGCGACAGGTCGTGTAACTCTTTCATAAATGCCCTTATTTTCTGTTGGTCAAACTCATCAAAATCGCCCGGCCAGTCATTCTCATTACCTAAGCCCCAGATGATAATGGATGGATGGTTAAAATGTTGCTGAATCATATTCGTCAGCATCCTTTTCGCCTGCTGCTGATAAACAGGGCCACCTAGCCCCCCACGACACCAGGGAATCTCTTCCCACACCAAAATACCTAATGAATCGCAGGCATCCAGGACAATACCCGACTGCTGGTAATGCCCCAAACGAATAAAATTGACACCCATTTCTTTCATCATCCGCATTTCCTGCCAGATCTGCTCCTCGGTCATAGCAGGCCCCACACCTGCATGGTCTTCATGCCGATGGGTACCCCGTAACAACAACCGTTTTCCGTTGAAGTTAAATGGCCCCGACCGGACGAACTCAAAATTCCGAAAACCTATCCGTTCGGAGATCAAGGCCGTATCGACACCCTGTATCACTGCGACTTCTAGGGTATATAGATAAGGGTCGTTTGGAGACCACATATTTGGTTGCTGCACACGGATATCCCCTAGCATTTGGACTTCGGATCCTGTCTGTAACTGTACGCTCTTGTTCTGCTGAGCGACTATCTTTCCCGATTGATCTTTAATAGTAGTATGGATGTCTGCAATAGACACTTCATCTGGGTTCCACAGCTGTGCCCGCAAAGCGACCATTCCATCGTTGTCCGTCAACTTCGTATCCGCAAAGAGATAACGGGCAGAAAGTTTCGGCACATAACATAGATTGACATAACGATATAAACCACCATACACATTAAAATCAGACAAATCCGAAGGAATGATCTCGACATCTCGCGAATTATCCGTACGGACCAAGATCGGAACCAGCCCGTTGAAACGCTTCGCTACATCCGTATTGGAGAATTGTGCTACAGCGTCCGTGATATCAACATACCATTCATCGTATCCGCCAACATGCTCACCGACTTTTTCTTGATAGACATACACCTCGCTCTTCTGTCCGGCACCTTCAAAATGCAGGATCGTCCGGCCATCGAGATAGGGATTCTCGATATCCAAATACGTTCTGTACCAAGCAGGGCCTTGGTAATAATTTTTTTCGGGATGCACCGCATCGATCGCGTTGTAGCTATGTGGAAGCGTTATCTTTTCCCAAATAGGTAAGGTTTCGGGTGCACCCTTAGGTACTGGCCGCACGCCCTCCCAAATGTCACCCAAATCCCCTCGGACAAACTCCCATCCATGCAATAGACGATGTTGCTCTTGCGCAACCACCTTTAATCCCGGTGCTATCCCAATTAAAACAAATAACCATAAGAATTTTCTAACCATAATCATCTCTCGTCGTATTTTCTATTTTATAATCCCATTATACACGGCGCGGCGCAGTATTCCTTCCGAGGTGTCGCCGGCATATTCCCAATACATTGCACCCAACAACCCTTGATCGCGAACATAAGCACATTTAAGGGCGATGGATTCAGGTGTTTCATAGGTCAGCACAAATTCCCCATCTCTATTTATCATGTAATTAGCTTTGGCCTCATCGTCCCATTTTTTCTCAAATCCCTCCAATTTCAACAGGTCTTTATAATCGATGAAACTTTTTACTTCTTTTTTATTTCCCCGTCCGTAGAATGGGATTCCCAAAACAAGCTTTTCTACAGGCATACCTGCTTTAACATGTGCTGCTACCGCTTCTTCGCAGGTAGTCCCTCCTGACAATGGCGAACGATATAAGCTGGCATGGTGATACGGTGGATTGCCGGAATCGTAGGTCATGATATTAACAAAGTCAACGGTAGATGCAATATCCCGAAATGCAATATACTTTCCATTTGCCGCCGAAGCCAGCGTCAGCAATTTTCCTTTTCCGATAGCGCTGCGGATGTCGTGCATCAATAAAGTAAAGTTCTCCGTGTCTGCGGGGGAGGACGAAATTCCTCCTGCCGAACTGGTGGGATACTCCCAATCGATATCAATGCCGTCCAGTTTGAATTGTTCCACGATACGCAGACAATCTTTGGCAAATTCTTCACGACGGCCGGGAGAGGCCGCCATCTCGCTAAACCTACCGCTTCCCCAACCACCGATAGACAGCAGGACGTTCAAGTGAGGAGATTGTTTTTTCAGTGCCACGAGTGCCTGTAAACGCTCTGGCTTATCGACCCTGACCCCATCAAAATTATCATTGACATGTCCAAAGGCATAGTTGATATGCGTAACATAAGCGGGATCGGGCATGACCGCCGTCCAAGATGTCACATAAGCGATAATAACGCCATCCGCTTTTTTGCAAGCTAGGGTAGTTTGCGGATACCATCCAACAAGCACGACCAGGAAAAAGAGGTAAAAACAAAAAACAGCCTTTCGGTTACTAGGCTCCCTTACATACACCATGACAATAGATTTACTTAATTTTTCAGTTTACTGGACGCAAGATGCATATACAACGCCTGCGATAAGAGGAGTTATCGTTCAAAAAGGTGTATAATTTGGTGTAGGAGGAGAAGAATTTATGAAAATCCCCTTATATTCGGACGTGGCTAAAAGGCGTTACCGTATTCCGTTCCGGCATAGCCCTGAACAACATCGCAAGAAAATCGGATTGGCATTTAATATAGAAAAGAAATGAATTATAGAATTTTTAAAGGTGACCAGATTGCAGCAATAGGATTAGGAACATGGCAGTTGGGGAGTGCCGATTGGGGACAAATAGACGAAGCCAATGCATTGGAAATCCTAAACACTTATGTAGAAGCAGGTGGAAACTTTATCGATACAGCCGACGTTTACGGCATGGGAACCAGCGAACGACTGATTGGAAAATTCCTAAAACAGACCGACAAGAAGGTGTATGTCGCAACGAAATTGGGCAGGCGGGACGATGTGCCAAACGGATGGCCTCAAAATTTCACTTATGACGCTATACGACGGCATGTAGAAGATTCGCTGACACATCTCGGACTCGAGCAGCTATACCTAGAGCAGCTACACTGTATTCCGACTGAAGTTCTTCGTCGGGGAGAGGTTTTTGACCACCTCCGCCGTATACAAGAAGAAGGTCTTATCCAGCATTTCGGTGTGAGTGTCGAGACGGCGGAGGAAGCACTTATCTGTCTCGAGCATCCGGATGTCGCTGCTCTACAGATTATATTTAACCTATTCCGTCAGCATCTAGCAGATGAGTTTTTTGACAAAGCCAGGGCGCAAGGGACGGCACTCATCGCCCGGGTACCCTTGGCGAGCGGTCTCCTTAGCGGAAAATTCAACCGGTCGACAACCTTTGATGGTAAGGATCACCGGCATTACAACGCCAACGGCGATGCCTTTAATGTAGGTGAAACCTTTAGTGGAATTGCGTTTGAAAAAGGCATCGAATTACTGGATGAAATACGGAGCATCCTCCCCGATGGAAACTTGGCACAACAAAGTATCAAGTGGATATTGCAGCATCCTGCAATTACGACCGTCATCCCAGGAGCAAGTAAAGTGGAGCAGGTACAGTCCAACATAGCAGCCGCACAACAACCGGATCTCGACAACGACACTCTCCAAAAGCTTAAAGAACTCTATGCCGAACGGATTCGCCAAGAAATCCGCGGAAAATATTAACCTGTAATGCGTTACCCCCAAGCACGACACCATTTCAGACAAAAAGCCACAAGAAGTGGCTTTTTTGTTCTATTCTAGCAGCTGCTACCATTCCTATTCGCTGATCGTCGCTGCCGAAGTTTGTACTGAACGATCTACCTTTTTCACTAATCCCTGTAATACATTTCCCGGTCCCACTTCTACAAAAGCTTCCGCACCGTCAGCTAGCATTTGTTGTACTGTTTGTGTCCAGCGGACAGCTCCGGTTAATTGTGCAATTAGATTCGCTTTGATTTGTGCCGGATCAGTATAAGGCTTTGCATCCACATTTTGGACAATCGGACAAACAGGCGCTTTGATTTCTGTTTCTTCTATTGCAGCCTGCAATTCTACCTTAGCAGGCTCCATCAACGGAGAATGGAATGCCCCTCCAACATTTAACTTTAAAGCTCGCTTAGCACCGGCTTCAGTCAATAAAACACAAGCTTTATCCACCCCCTCTATTGTTCCGGAAATAACCAATTGTCCAGGACAATTGTAATTTGCCGCCACAACCACATCTTCTACTTGCGCGCATATTTTCTCTACAGTTTCATCGTCTAACCCTAAAATCGCCGCCATTGTCGACGGCTGTGCTTCGCATGCTTTCTGCATTGCGTTGGCACGCTTCGCTACCAATTTTAGACCATCTTCAAAAGATAACGCTCCTGCTGCCACCAATGCGGAGAATTCGCCTAACGAATGTCCTGCTACCATCGCCGGTTGAAAACTATCGCCTAAAGCTTTTGCCAGGATCACCGAATGAAGGAAAATAGCGGGCTGGGTCACATTTGTCTGCTTCAAATCTTCCTCTGTTCCCGCAAACATAATATCGGTAATACGGAAACCCAAAATATCGTTTGCTTGTTCAAAAAGAGCCTTCGTCTCTTCATTTAAATTGTATAGATCCTGCCCCATTCCTACGAACTGAGCACCTTGACCTGGAAAAATATATGCTGTTTTCATTTATCTATTTATTTGTCTTTTCAAATGGCTGATGAGCGCTCTCCAGATAAATCGAGAGCCGTTTCATATCACAAAATAAAAATATTTTCTGTAATTCTATGGATTTTCATCTAGGTTTCCGGAACAAACGCTAAAGACGTGAGCTTCTTTTCCTCAAAAATATCTTGCGCAGTAGACAACAGGTCGCTCGCAGATACCGCATCTATCTTTTCAAAGACTTCAGGCAGTGATATGACCCGATCATAGTCCATGACATTTTTTGCCTCTGCTATAATCATACTCATTCTATTCTCCTCCGCGAGCGCAATTTGCCCTTTGAACTTATTTTTTGCTTTTTGCAGCTGATTTTCAGAGACTCCCTTCGTTTTCAATTTATCAAGTTCTCGAAAAACAATCTTTTTTGCCCGCTTGATCTTTTCTTCGTCCGTGCCCAGATAAATGGTGAATAACCCCGTATCCGTAAAGAGCGTATAGTTTGATTCAATTGTATAAGCAATTCCGTATTTTTCGCGAACAGCAAGATTAAGGATAGATGTCATACCAAATCCACCCAACATATTATTGAGCAGCAGCAAGCCAGTTTTACGATCGTCATGAATACTATACGCTGGTGCGCCCAGCATAAAATGCACTTGATTGATTGGTTTCTGTTGCTCCAGATGCGCGGACATATTCACAAATACTTCCTGACGGGAACGAGCGGGTCTGTTCTCCTTTACCGGCTCAAAGTAACGCCTTAACATCTTCTCCACCGTTTTTAATTCATAATCACCTGTGATACCGATGACGATGTCATTGGTGTGGTAATTTTGATGAATAAATTGCTGCACATCTTCTTTCGTAAAAGCCAGAAGATCTTTTTCCAAACCCAGAATATTGTGCCCCAATCCAGAACGCTTAAAAATCAGATCCTCGTAATCATCCATAATGGATTCTTCGGGATTATCCCGATAAGATGCCATTTCGTCTACGATAACCCCTTTTTCCTTTTCCATTTCATCCGCCGGAAATGTAGAATGGAAGATAATGTCCTCAAATAAATCCAGCGCTTTATGCAGATGTGGTTTGAGAATGGAAGCGTGTACACACGTATATTCTTTCGTGGTGTATGCATTTAGGTCTCCCCCAACAGCTTCCAAGTAATTAAGAATCTGTTGCGTAGACCGTCGTTCCGTTTGCTTGAACAGTAGATGCTCAATAAAGTGAGCCACACCATATTTACCCTCTTCTTCATCTCGGGAACCGGCATTTACTACCAAACAAGTGTGGGTAATGGGAGAAATCTGACGGTGAAATACCGCACGGATACCGTTATCCAAGCGGATAATTTCATATTCCATATCTATCAAAGTCAAACCCCAAAATTAGCAATAAAAAAGGACATTTACATCCTTGGTCTTCTCATCCCCCCTGGGCCACTTTCTTCCTGAAAAGGATTCATCCCCGAAAACTTCTGAAATCTAAAGGTAAAGGTCAACATAAAATACCTTCCTAAGCGATTAGTACGGGAGTCTGTCAGTATATCGCCTACCGTTCTATTGATATTGATCTGCTGATCTAATAAGTCAAAAGCCTGTAAGCGGATCGTGCCTCGTTGTCCTTTCAACATACGTTGCTCAATATAGGTGTTGATGATGAATGGGTTTTCCGTTGCTCGGTAGCCTTTATTAAAAGTCTTAGAAACATCAGCCCCAAAAATGGTCGTCGGGGTGATATTTACAGAACCTATCAGCGTTGGCGAAAACGACGACACATTTCCTTGTGAATACTGCGGTAAGGATGATTTGGTTATATTATAAGAATACCGTGCTCCTGGACTAATTTCCAGATTCTCCGATGGTGTGTACCGAAAAAACAACCCTTGCATCAAAACCGTATTATTGGTCACGTTTTTATCCCCTTCCAACGCATCCGCATCTTCTGCTATATAGGCGATATTCTTATTATAATTGGCGCTACCCATATACATGATGTTATAGGTCTTATCTTTTAGTGAGCGCCCCAGGTGGTAAAAAGAATTAACAGAATAAACAGGCTCGGATTCGTTTAAATAACGTACTTCCTGGTAAATACCATCTCCTTCAACAGGGTAACGTTTATTAAAAGAAACGATTTTGTCCGTGGTCAAATTTGCATTAATAGTCGCAAAGAACGTCTTTCCTTGCTGGAAATCACCACTGCGGAAACGAATTCGACCGCTGTGCTGAAATTCAGGGTCCAGATTAGGATTCCCGATCGTCGTACTTGTACGGTTCGTACTGACTTCAAACGGCAATATCTGAGACACTCCTGGTTCAGAAGCACGCGCAGAATAATTAAAGGTAATATTCGATTGTCTTGAAAATTTATATTCAAACCGGGCGATCGGAATGATATTAAAATTTTTCCGGTCGATTACGGCAGATTCCGATGCATTATATGCATTTCCGCTCAAAACAGTAGGTTGTACCGCAGCACCTATACTATACTTAATTTTATCGTTGTCATAAGCATAGTTTGCCCCCACCCGGTGGGAAGTAAATGCGTAGTCATAATCATACGAATAGTTCAGCACGGCTGCATCACCTGCCCCATTAGCTATAGGGTTACCGTCTCTATCAAATCCATTTTGCCTGTCGAAATTATCATAATCGTTAATATTGAAATCGTATGTCAGCTCCATCCGACTATTTTCTCCAAGAGGCTCCGTATAAGAAACAGATGTTCCAGCATTCCAACTTTTGTTTTGCGCTTCCCGTATGGTCTGTTCATAAATCTCTCCTATCGTTTGATCTTGGTTGTTCGGGTCATATATGAGGCGATCTAAAATCTGGTTGTAATCGCTTTCGGAAACAGCATTATCGTAATTAAAATTGATAAAGAAATTTCTTCCCTTGTCATTCAGCCGTCTGTTGTACAATCCACTGATCCCGTAGCGTGGAGCATTGCTGCCGTTCAATTGGGTTTGCACTTGTGTGTAATCCAGTACATTATTCAAATAGAACATAGAATTATCCAGATTATCCGCATCATTCTTATTAAAGCCAAACTGTGGGGTCAATTTCAAATAGTCTTTTTCTGAAATATTCCATTCCATATTTGCTTCCATACGATGGTTAGTACGGATGGCGTTGTTATCCTGATCGCTATCCACGCCCATATTCTGACCGATATATTCGGTGAATGATTGTGTTTGTGTATTATTGTCATCCCTGCCAAACGAATAGGAACCATACACCTTAAACTTATCACTGAAATCATGGCGAACGTTCAAACCGATTGATCCTACTTTTGTGATACCATCGGAACCTCCCCACATACCACCACTACCTCCACGGCCACCCCCGCCTCCCATACGTCGACGCGCACCACCACCCATCGTATTAAAGTCGAATAAGTTGGCATTCATATTATTCAAGTTTCCTAATACAGAAACCTGTGTCTTATCCGTCAAGCCCATCCACATACCCGTGGTCTGGAATCTTTCTTCCGTTCCATAGCCTACGCGCACCGTTGCCATTTGACCTTTGTTATATTCCGGATCGATCTGAATATTTAAAACTTTTTCCGAATCTCCGGTTCTATTACCTGTCAAGTTTGCCATATCTCCATAATCATCGATTACTTGCATTTTTTCAATGATATTGGCGGGGAGGTTTTGCGTCGCTGTTTTCACATCGCCACCAAAAAAGTCTTTCCCATTGATACGTACCCGTGTAATCTGTTCACCTTGGGCCGTTACATTCCCATCCTTATCTACTTCCACCCCTTGTAATCTTTTTAAGGCATCTTCGGCTAGCGCACCTTCCCTTAATTTCAGATCCTTTGTAGAATATTCGACTGTATCTCCTTTCACCTGCACCGTAAGCACACCATCTACGACGACTTCTTCCAACATATTAGCTATTCCTTGTAGTTGAAACGATGGAATTGTCATTTTATCCTGCCCCGGCGAAAAACTGAATTGTCGGGCAAAGGGTTCAAAGCCTAAACTGCTTACTTTAATGGTAAACGTTTCTGATTTCACATTGTTAAATGTAAATATACCCGCTGGAGAGGCACTCGTTCCTAAGGTATCTTTATCGCCCTCCAATTGCACAGAAGCGCCAGCCACTACTCTGGACTCATCGTCGCGCAACATCCCCTGTACTGTTTTACCCGTTTGTGCCACCGCGTTGGAAGCGGATAACCAAACCGCCAAACCGCAAATTATTGTCAATAAACCTTTCATATTTTTTTTAAGTCGAATGCTAATCTAATGTTGTTTCTAAAAGTACGGTTAGTGTCAGTTTGTCTTTAGACCGAGCTGCAGGTCTTCCACGATAAGGACCGTACATCGCTCCCGAACGGGCGGCTTTTACGCTCTTAGACGAAATTAACGGCATAAAACCATCATAAATCCCCAATTTTAAGGTTGCTACAGGTGTCGTATAATCCAGTAATGACTTGGGGACAACAGCTTCATAAAACAATTTTCCATCGTCCATACGTGCCTTGGCATCCAGACCATAGCCATTTTTTAAAGATAACAGCCCATTTGGCACTGTCGGAAATCCATAAACAAAATATCCTCGCGACCGGTTGATCAACTCCGCTTTATAAGCGCCGTCAGAATCGTGGTCCTCACGTATCATCGCACGCTTCACCTCGCTATCAGGAAAAGGAAATAGAAATTGAATATCGTCTTTGTTTTTTTTATTAGATTGAACAGTCAGCAAAATACCGTTTCTGGCTGCCAAATGCTGTATCATCGGGTTTTCTACACGAATAGCAACGTAGAGGTTGGAGGCATCCTGTGCGAGTTGATAGAACCACGAGCCTTCTTCTGCGACGTTGTTTAACGTATCCCATTCTGCTAAATCTGCATTGACCGTTACGTCCGATAAAGAATGGATCACTATCTTTTGTTTTTTTTGTGCAAAAGATGGAATCGTTGCCATTATAAATAATATACCCAGAAGGACGTTGTTCTTCATGATTACTTTGCGACTTTAATGCTTTACCTATAGACTCCTATATCACGGCAAAGTAAAAAAGAAGAAACACTTTTTTATCGAATATCACACACATGTTACATACAGTCCTGCTCTTTTCATCTATTTATTTCTTTTTTATGGCCGATGAGAGCTCGAGTAAATAACCGAGCTTGCGAGCTCATCTTAGATAATCATTCCTTTGTGTGTGAATGCTTATTTACATCTCGGTTTCGTATTTTAGCAAAATGTTATTATCAACTTTTCAGCAAGATTTTGTGGAAGCGGGTTGTGACGAAGCAGGAAGAGGGTGCTTAGCGGGACCCGTATTTGCTGCTGCCGTTATCTTTCCACCCGATTACTGCAATGTACTGCTTAACGACTCCAAGCAACTTTCGGAAAAGAAAAGGATGGCTTTGCGTCCCATTATTGAGGAAGAAGCTTTAGATTTCGCGGTAGCGAGTGTCTCCGCAGAAGAAATCGACCATATCAATATTTTAAATGCTTCTTATTTGGCGATGCACCGTGCGTTGGATCAGCTGAAAACAAAGGCGGCTTACATTATTGTAGATGGCAATAGATTCAGCGCATATCAAGACATCCCCCATCAGTGTATCGTAAAGGGAGATGGAAAATACCTTTCTATCGCTGCTGCATCGATTTTGGCAAAGACCTATCGGGACGAATACATGCATAATCTGGCAAGTGAATTCCCCTATTATGATTGGCTGTCCAATAAAGGGTATCCGACTATTAAGCACCGAAATGCAATCCTACAATATGGTATCAGCCCACACCATAGAAAATCATTTCGGGTTACTGACCCCCAATTGAAGTTATTTTGATGCCCTTTCTATTTCTTTGCCAACTTAGTCTGTCCAAGCCGTATATAATCGGTCATCACCGACAGACTTTCGTCTAAGATAAAATCGAAATCCGTTTTTGGCTGCGGCTCCCCTTCTTTCCATAAAGGCAGGCCACGCAGTTCTAATCCTTTGTTGATACGCGCCCTATTTTTCTCTCTGGTTTTCGCCCGCTCCTCTTTTAATTTATTTTGATTTAAGCTAATCTCTTGGATAGAATCTAGCTTCTGGAATTCTTCGATATCTTCCAGCAGATAGGCATACTCGGGAGATTTTTCCATCCGCGATTCGTGAATTTCTTTCAACTGATCCTTTAAATTCGTTAGATCCGCCACAGCGGTAAAGCTAGATGACTTGATTTGATCCCACGGCAACGCCGAAGGCTCCGAGCTTTCCCCAAATTTCTCTGCCGTATACTGTGTCGGAAACGTAATATCCGGCACCACACCCTTATGTTGCGTGCTACTTCCCGTCACACGGTAAAATTTACCCATGGTAATATTGATCTGACCGAACTCTGGAGCGCCATTCGGTGTATCCGGATCTTTGTCTAATCCTTTAGCTTTTAACAACAATTTATTGGTTGCGCTTATAAAACGTGACATATCAATAGCCGATTGTACGGTTCCTTTTCCATACGACTGCGTTCCCAACACCACTCCCCTGCCGTAGTCTTGAATGGCGCCAGCAAAAATCTCGGAAGCCGATGCCGAAAAACGATTAATCAGTACCCCAAACGGGCCATCCCAAGCCACTCCGGCATCTTTATCACTTTCTACATCTACCCGATTACGTACGTCGCGTACTTGAACAACCGGCCCTTTGTCAATAAACAGTCCGGTCAATTCAATAGCTTCCTGCAAGGAACCGCCACCGTTGTTCCTTAAATCCAATACAACTGCATCTACATTTTCTTGACGAAGAGTATCCAAAATCAGGCGAACATCTCGCGTTGTACTCTTGTAATTCGGATCACCCCGACGATAAGCTTCAAATTCAATATAGAATTTAGGCAACTTGATAAGCCCTACTTTATAGGTTTTACCATCGTCTCCCTTAACTTGCTTTATTTCTTTCTGCGCAGATTCTTCTTCAATAACAATTTTGTCTCTCTTCAGTGCGACCACTTTTGGCTGAGCAGTAAGCTCTTGCCCAGCGGGAATAACTTTCAACCGCACGATCGTATTCTTTGGCCCCTTAATTTTTGCTACCGCGGCATCTAAACGCCAGCCGATAATATCTTCAAACTCACCTTCTCCCTGTGCTACGCCGATAATTCTATCATCTACATTTAAGCTTTTATCTTTAAAAGCAGGTCCTCCCGCAATAATTTCTTTGATGGTAACCATTTCATTCTCCATCGATAAACGTGCACCGATACCTTCAAATGTATTGGACATACTTTCGTTAAATGCTTGCGCGAACGACGGGTTATAGTAGGTCGTATGCGGATCAACAGCATCTGTCAACGCTGTCATAACGAGTTGAAATGCGTCATTGGAATTGGTTTGTTTTGCCTGACTAACCAAATTTTTATACCGTTTGCGTAATGTCTCTTTGTGTTTTTCTACATCCACAGAATCTTTATCTGTACTGGTCAACCGCAAATTCAACAAGTCGTATTTCACACGCTTACGCCATTGGTCTTTCCATTCTGTCTCATCTTTGAAATAAGGAAGTTTCTCTCGATAAGCCACATATTTCTCATCCATATCAAAATCATGCGGCACATCTACTTGTGTCAGCGCGTATTCCATCGCTTCCAGATAACGCTGTGAATATAGATTGAAAATATAGAATGGGGCAGATAAGTCGCCTTTTCTAAAGTCTTGGCTAATGGTATTTTCAAATTGCTTGAAATCATCAATATCAGACTGTAGCAGGTAATTACGCCCTTGATCCATCGATTTTAACAAATTGGCAAAAACGATCCGTGACAAGGAATCCGTCATCGGAACCTTTTTATAGCTATAGTTTTCCAACAGATTGGCTACCTCGGCGGCAATAACTTCATGCTGTGCCGAAGGTTTTAACTGTAATGCCTCTTCATCCAAACTCACCCTAGGTTTTGATCCACATGCGATAAATGAAATTAAAGCCAGACCAAATACGATATTCTTAAACATATAAGCTATTTTTTTTAAATGCATTTGCAATAATCCTTTTCAGTATTCAAAACTTGCAATAAAATTTTGTTTGCCATAAAAATACTGAAAACAAAGCACAAAATAACAAGGTCGCAAAAATTAACGCAATAAGTTACTTCTGCCAAACAAACATACACCTGTAAATAACTGAATAAACGGTGAGATATTGTGTATTGTACCCCTAATATCTATAAATATCTACCCCATTTCTTATTTGGCAACGGTCCCATCTCCAATTCTAAAAGTCCCCCGTTTGCAATATCACTATGTGCGAACCAGGGTTCATTCAAATTCTTTCCATTAAGTTTTGCTGATTGAATATACTTATTTCTAGCAGAAACATCATTTGCAATAATTATAAATTCCTTTCCATTTGTCAGCTTCACTACAGACTTTTCAAAGAAAGGACTTCCAATTGTATAAATTGGACTCCCAGGGGTTACCGGATAAAACCCCATCTGGGAGAAGACCACAAAAGAAGATAGTCCACCTCCATCTTCATCTCCTGGAACACCCATTAAATCGTTTCTGAACCATTGATGAATCAATGCCCTGATTCTTTTTTGCGTCTTCCAGGGCTGATCAGCATAATTATATAAATAGGGAATATGCAGAGAAGGTTCATTTGCCATAGAAAATTGTCCTACATTTCCTGTATGATCTGGCAATTGTGCATAAAAACTAGACTTCGACTTTCCTAGAGGTTTATTAAACATATCTTCAAGATTTTTGACAAACTGATCTTTTCCTCCCATCAGTTTTATCAAATCTTCTATATTGTGTTGTACATCCCACCTGTAAATCCATGCATTATTTTCTCCATAATATGCTCTTGCCCCCTGGCCTCCCGAAAAAATATAATCAAAAGGCTCTATAAATTTCCCTTTATCATCTTTTGGATGAAAAAATTTAGTCTCATGATTAAATAGATTGCGATAATTGAAGGATTGTTTTATAAATAATTCGTAATCGTCCGTATGTCCTAATATTTTAGCCATTTTTGCTAAACACCACAAATCATAAGAGGTACCTAAAGTAACTGCTACAGGTTGTCTTTTTTCAAAATCATGAACTTCTGGAACAGTTTCTTTTTCATCGGGATACAACGCAGGTATATATCCTTTTTCTTTGAAAAAATCATCCAATTTACCCGCGGGCATAGCCGACCAGGGAGCTAATGTTTTTTCTGTTAGTGCCCCTTTTGCTGCTTGATATGCTTTTTCGAAATCAAAGGCTCTTATACCTTTTTCGTAGGCATCCAATAAAGAAGCAACTCCATGGTTAGAATTCATTCTTCTACTATCCCCGTTGATTTCCGGGAAAGTAGGTAACCAAAAATTCTCCATTTGTTCAGACATTCTGACAAATGAGTTTAAAATATCGGCTTCTTTATCTCCATCAATTAACACATTTAAAGGATGATGTGCTCTATAGGAATCCCATATCCAATCATCTGTATAAAATGACCTCCCTCCATCTTGATGAACTTTTCCGTCGAATCCGCTAAAATACCTTCCGTCTTCAGAAATATTTACCGGGCGTTCAAAAGTTCTATATAAAGAAGTATAGAAAACATATTTATCCGATTCCGTTCCTCCACTAATCTGAATTTTCCCCAAAGCTTCGTTCCACACCGCTTTACCTTTGTTTTTCACTTCAGAAACACCAAACTTTTTAATTTCACGAGTTAAGTTAGCCTTAGCCTGCTGCGCATCAATAAAAGAAATTCCGTATTTAATCTTAATATTTTTCCGTTCTCCAAAAGTTAATATTAAACAAGCATCCCCCTCTGTCACATCAGGAGCTTTCAAAACGGCTTTATTACTGTTTAGCGTTTCAACATTAAGGGGTTGATATTCTGGTTCCGCATAAATATATACGTTTGTATTATTACCAATTTCTTGACTACCTGAAAGACCCCTTCCATCCCAGTTTAAGTTACCTTTTTTTGAGTTAAACATCAGATGGGAAACACTATTATCTGGGAAATCAAAAGAATAAATAGCCGATTGATGAGAGACGGCGAAATCAACATCTATATTTTCGTCTTCTAAATAAACATAATAAGAATATGGGGTAATTATTTCCTGATCGTAGCTATAATCAATCACCGGCTTAGAAGGCATAGTTTCTCCATGAAATGGACTTAAATTAAACGCAGAATTACCTCTATGACTAGTCACAATTAATGGCAATCCATGGAGCCTATCTCCCGTAAAATCCCCTCTTTCTGGATATACTCTTAACAAACTATTCGGTAAATGTATCGTAGGATAAGTGGGCACCAACATGTGGCTTATATTCCCGATATAGGGGTTAACGTATTCAACGGGAGTCGCATCACCAGCTTTCTTTGAAGAACAAGCTGTAACGGCAATTAATCCAAGGATAATTGTGACGCAGTATAGAGATAAATAGTGCTTGACCTGTATATATATTTTTGGTTGTAACATGCTAACTTTAACTATTTTATTTATAATTCTTAAAAAATTCGGGGTTGTTATTTTATGACTAAGCCCGTTTGCTTAACCATTTGGATGGTTCCATCTGTATTAAAATATAATTTGTCTACAGACACACTTCTAAGATTCCCCTGTCCAGAAAGCACATTGTTATGATAGAAGGCATACCATTGTCCTTTATATTCTACCACCGAACCATGACTTGTATCAGAACCTGTTGGCTCTAAATAAATTCCTCTATACGTCCACGGACCTAAAGGGCTCATACTCGTTGCATAATTCAGCCTATTAGCTCCTTTTCCATTTATTTCGTGATTATCTGCATACGTAAGATAATACAGTCCATCTTTTTTAAATACCCAGGTAGCCTCATGGAAATCTTTTAACCCCTCCATAAATTGAAGAGGGTGTGCTAACTCCATCATATTCTTTTTCAATTTAGCTCCGGCGCACCTACCACCACCACCGTAATAGAAATACGACTCTCCATCATCATCAGTAAAAACACAAGGATCAATCATTGCAAAATTGTCGTCTCCTAATTCAAGATATCCTTGAACTTCAAAATCATTGGCTGGCTTTTTACTTGTTGCAATTCCAATCTTCCATGTTTTGTTCCATTCGTCTCCGCTTGGATGTGGAAAATAGAAATAGTAAGTTCCATCTTTATAAACACAATCAGGTGCCCACATAAAGCCACCATCCTTTCTTCCCCATGGCACATCACTTGCTCTTAGAATTTCGCCATGGTCTACCCAGTTTTTCATATCATCTGTAGAGAACACATGATATTGATCCATTAAATCGCACCCTCTCGGAGGGGCTATATCGTGTGATGCATAGATGTATAACCGTCCATCGTCCCACACTCTTGCCGAAGGGTCTGCCGTATACATATGTCTTATAATAGGATTAATACCATACGAGCTCATATTTTGATCCTCTAAAATCACTTTATTTAATTTTACAGAGCAACCCAAGAATAACAAGACTAAGGCTGTTAATGCGATAGCTTTACTAGCTAAAAAACTTTTTTTCAAAAACATTTTTAAAAGATTATATACCCCTATCAACTTTCGTGATTGGGGAATGTTGTTCTCAAAATCGGTATCGAATCAATCTAAAATCTGTTTGAGCATATGCTCAAGTCTGCATAAAAACAATGGTTAAACATGTAAATAAGGGCCTAAATTGTCGAGTTCGACTGCTACACCCCTTAAAGAGGCGTAACGATTAGGCTGGATGTCTGTACATTGGTCTTATCTATGAGCTGTAAATAGTAAGAGACATTCTTCTCTATTACTGTTTTTGGGAGGATTGCAGTATAAATCCCATTAATATTTTCCGCGTCAATTTCTATCCATTTTTTTTGTGTCCAGTCTGTATTAGGCTCGCTGTAAACTAACTTTACACTTTTAATTTCTGACAAGGATGCCGCGCCTATATTTGCCGTAATCTTATGGCTCCCATCAACTTGTTTCTCATCGTTCAAAATAGAAATAGCGATAGGCGCTTTACCTTTGTTCTTTAAGAAATATTCAAAATAGCTTTTTTTCATATTCTCCGCACCTTCTATTCGCTTATGATTTAAGTTCGCACCCCAGTACAGTTTTTTCGCGCCCGGCATGGCATTAAATGTTTCCAGAACCGATTCGGGACCGAAATATGTATCGTTTACAGCGGCTTCCATAAAGAATGGAGCAGTAATAAACGCTGCTCTTCGTCCTGCATCATAATATTTCAGCCAGGTTTCTCTTGTTGCTTGGGGTAAATCGCTTATTATCTTTGTCCAAAAAGATTGTTTGTCATAATAACCGCTACCATATACAGAATAGGCTGCTTTCACTCGATCTCTCGTTAAGCCGGAAAGCATTGTCGTTGTATAACCACCCCATGAATAGCCTGTAATACCAACATTCAATTTGTCAACGTTATCTCTGGATGTTAGCAGGTTAAATCCTTCAATAGCGGCTATTAAGGCGTCAAATAAAGTGTTATTTTTCGGATCTTCCCCGACTTCAAATCTTGGTGTCTCTCCATTTGTTCTTGCTTTCCAAGGTCCCGAAGAATTAGGTGTATTGTCAAATCCGCATAATCCGGGTAAATCTAGGGCCATCGCAACGTATCCTTGTTTAGCAAATGCTTCTACTTCTCCAAGCAAACCTTCGGCATTACCACCGCCACCGTGTAGAATCAATATAGTAGGATATTTCCCTTTTTGTTGCGGATACGATAAAACGCTATAAACTGTATTTATATCATCTTTAGATTTAAATACAAATTTTTCAGTGGTTGTCGGAATAATGTTGTAAGTACTATTTGTACTAAGCGTAGTTATCTTATCTGGCAATGAATAAAGATAATTTTTAAACGGATCATTATTATCTATTATTGCCGTGAAATCCTGCGGAAATTCTTCATCAGGAGGAATAATTATACTATCATTTTCCTGTGATTTACATGCATTCAATGTAAAGCACAAAAACACAAAAATGAATAGGTTTTTCATCGTATATTCTAATTTTTATTATTACTTAACAGTTCTAACAGGTCTGGTTGCCGTATATGTTCCCTCGCCTTTTATCCATTTTGTAGCTTCTCCAGCTAACCATAAATAATGATCGCTACCTAACTCCGGATCAATCCCAACAAATGTTCCGTCGCCATTTAAAGGAAGTTTGTCACTTGTTGCACATTTAAAGATAGCGGTACCTTCATCTATTTCATCGAACATGGCTATATAAAGTGATTTCGCGCCCGCTGCTTTGGCTCCTGCCACCTGCATCCAAAAAAAGTCCCCCTTCAATCTGGGATTTCTATCGTAAACTCTATCATTCTCGTTTTCGGAAGATTGATATAAATTTGCCCAACTAAAACCCGGGAATACAAGTGGAGCATAATCTACGTTATTTTGGTCGCACCAAGTTATATCTGGCTTTAGCACAGGCGTCGAAACTGTATTGTAGGTTCCGCTATTATACCTATTCACAGCCCATGGCATAATAATATCTGCTTCTTCTTTGATTAAAGTATGAAAATGAACATTATTCTCTGCATCCCCCTTCAATTCACGCCAGTTATAAGGTACACCGAGTAGCAACGAATATTTTTTTGTTCCTTCTCCTTGCAGTCGGTTAATAAGCTCTTTTATATTCGCTGTAGAATATCGTCTATCCCGAAATCCTATTCCCCATAAAGCCAATAGCGGCTGCCCGTTATGCCTTAAATAACTGGGGTTTTTAACATTGTTAAAGAGATCATGTTTTTCCTGTAGACTTTCCCAATCCTCCACAACCATTTGTAAGTCTGCCTCTATGCCTGTTTTATCGCTCAATCCACTAAGATCGTACATTAAGCTCACCGCTCTTCCATATTTGTTGGCTGCTTTAAGCACATTTTCAAATACCTTGTCTACTTGATTTTTTGCGCCTGGATTTCGCAGCTGAGAAATGAATCTTTGGAGATAAACACCATCTATCCCATATTCCTGCATCCATTTAAAATGAAGATCTACCGTTTCGTAATCATATGAACTCGGCAGCTGTGCTATAGAACCATCTTCAAATTTAAAAGGGCTATCGTATAACTTACTGTGTTCTGAAACATCCGGCCAGAAATCGACACCTACACAACCCGGTCCAAACGTACAACCAGGCCTGTTATAATGCGTCCACCCTCTATTTGCACCATCCTCTGGCGTATTAAACCAACCTTGGTAACCAGCCATGGCTAAACCTGTATAGCTTGTATAAGTTAACCCTGTTTCATCATAGACGACCTTCTCTCTCTTTTCTTCGTTTATTGGATCTCCATCTCCGTTATCTACAGGCCCATCGCTCCCTTTTGAACACGATACGACAGAAAGAACAAAGCAAAGTCCTAATATTCCTATTCTCATAATATGAATTATATAAAGCAGTGCATTGTAAAAACGCAATGCACTGCTGTCATTAAAAAATTAAATTTATTCGGGTATCTGAATGGTTTTAACAGATGAGTAGTTATACTTTTTAAAACTATCATCGACCCTTACACCAACTCTGACATAGTACGTTGTAGCATATTTCATTGGGTTTTGGGATGTAATTGACAAAGACGTCCCTTCAGCTGCGTTTCCTACAAGAGTAGGCTGCCCGTTTAATATCGAATTATTATTTCCTACATATTTCGTTGTCGAAATAAATAACTGATAATCTAAGACATTTGGTTTAGCAGCACCAGCACTTGGTTCATTTCGCTTAAATTTAAAATTAGCGACCACCTTTTTATCTGCGGTTACTTGCGGATCACCCTCCCATTCCACTTCCAGATAAGGAATAACGGTAAAATTATGCGTCGTATTACCGATCACCTCCACAGTGTCTCCCAGCACCGGAAACCAAGGTCCCTCGATCGGCGTGATGTAGTATTTGGAAGCAAACACTTTGGTATTGATATAAGTCCCATCCATCTTAAAATTAAAGAAAATAGGAACGGGAGTTTCCGTAAACCCAAAGTCGTCCAACCTGATTCTCGCACTGCTACTTCCCTGCTCGAGTTCCAGTCTTTTTCCGTTAGGGTCGACTATTTCTCCTTGCAAGGAGGCATCAGGTCCATCGAAATTATCTATTTCACAAGAGTGAAGTGTCAGAAAAAGAATCATCAGCTTAAAAAATATCCTTTTCATATTGTCTGTATTTTAGAAGTCAAAAAAATTAATAGTTATTATTTTGTTTGATAATGCCATCTGTTGCAGCAATCTCGTTATTGGGAATTCCCTGATAGTATCTTGTTGGAGGAACAGTAAACCGAGCTGATCTTTCTTCATATCTACAGTCAAAAATGTACTTACCTTTCACATAATCAATCGATTCAACAATTGCTCCTCTTGCGAAAAGAAATGGGTTACATTTTCTCCAGATACGATTATTAATTTCTTGATCCGCTGTACGCCATCTCACCAAATCCCACCATAGTTTATTTTCAAAGGCTAATTCTTTTCTGCGTTCTACCCGGATAATTTGTAATCCTCTAGTTGGTGCTAATACATACGATCCAACACCGGTGTCCTTTGCTAAAGGAGCAATAGAAGACAACTCTCCGGAAGACGTTAATAACGTCGCACCGGCTCTTTCCCGGATGAGATTAATACATAGATAAGCATCTTGCTGAAGATTTACGCCTTCCAATGTAGCTACGCCATTCTGTGATAATTCTAAAGCAGCCTCGGCTCTGTTGAGTAAAATTTCTGCATATCGAATATCGATCCAGGTCTGGTCTGAAAGATGTAAATTTGTCTGTGCCCTGGTAATATTAGGCTGCATCCATTTACGTCCATGAAAGCCCGTAATGGTTCCGGTATTTGCATTGGTTGGACCGTCAATACCAATCGGGTTAATTCTTGTCCCATTAGCTAATGTAACTTGCTCTTGATTATTAACATTTCCAAATGATTTGATGTTTGCTTGGTAAAACGAGCTAGTGTTATACGAAGCCGTTGCTTCTTCAACTACCATTTTTTGAATTGGAGTCGCCGGATCGACACTTTCGATGATTGTCCCTCTTCTTATATCCGTTCTAAACCCTTTAAATTCCTGTCCAGGTAAAAGGGCTGTTCCTCGCAAACGAGGTTCCGCATTTTCCCATAGTTGATCCACCGTATTGTAAACGACATAGGTGCCATTCGGATGAAGGGTGTTTAACTGCCCTTTTTCATTTTTAGGCAAACCATCAAACAGCTCGACATAATCCAGGGTAATATTATATCGATCTCCGTAATCGGAGGTCATGTGCGGTGGTGAATAAACAGCATCAAAACTATGTACCGCATAGGGGTATTGGTAAGCTTTGAAGAATATAGTCTCCGGACTTTCTGCATCCAAAAATAAATCAGCATAATTATCTGCAGTCGCCACCTTATCTGTCGCTGACCACTTTTTTTTGTAGAGGGAATATACTCCCTCAATTGCCTTTGCGGCCTTAAAACTCTGCGAAAAATAATCGTTTGCCCTGCTATCCGGTATACCTGTTAACATCACTCCGTCAACAGCATATCGCTGTAGTGCGCCGTATCTAGCGATAGATCCGGCATGTAAGGCAACCCTGGATATAAAAGCAGCGATCACATTTTTATTAACGCGGCCTTTTTGTTCGCTTATTACCGGCATATCGGCATACGCCTCATCCAGATCTTGTAATATAAAATCGTATGTATCTTCCTCACTATTCCGAGGTAGTTTTAAATGATCGTTGTTATCTGTCTCCAAGTCAGCCCACAATATTTGGTCGGCAATGGGAACACCACCATATCTTCTCGCTAGAGCAAAATAGGTATATGCCCGGATAAACTTTGCTTCTGACACCCATTTGGTTACGTTATCTATCCCAATCGACTCAACATGTTCCGGTAAATTCTCGATAATATAATTTGCATTTCTAATCAATTGATAGCCAGAACGCCAATATTGCCTTTGTCCAGGATCGGCAAAATTTCCTTGGTTACGATTAGCTATTGTTCCAGTGTTTAATTCGGGGGTAACAATGCCGTTCCATGTATTAAATCCTTCCGCTGCGCCACCGTCACTTAAACCGTACTTAAAATCCTCGATGGGCAATCTACTGTATAAGGCTGCCATATAGGCTCTCATGCCTGCATCTGTAAACACATCCTTGTCTTGAATAATATTTAGGGGTGCGATGTCTATTTTATTACAGGCACTACCTAGGGATAATGCGGCTATAAACAATGCTATTATTTGCTTTTTCATATGTGTAAGTCTTTAATTAATTAGAATGAAATACTTGCTCCAAAATTTACGGTTCTGGTGATCGGATACATAGCACCATAAAGTTCAGACGGGTGCTCCGGATCCAAAAATTTCACTTTGGTAATGGTAAACAGATTATATGCACTCGTGTACAGTCTCACATTCCGTGTTCCTATACGTTCGCATATTTTTAATGGTAATGTATATCCAAGCTCTGCACTTTTCAATCTTAGATATGTTCCATTCTGTATATTCCTTTCCGAATTGGCGTCAACCCCTCTACCTGTGTAGGCATAATAGCCAGCATTCCATTCTGTACTAGGGTTGAAGGGATCAGCTAAAGGATCTAACGGGTGCCATCTGTTCATAAACATATTCAATGCATTTCCGTCCCATCCTAATGGCTGCGATAATTGTTCCGGGTAAGAAACGTAAGACATTGCACCTCCTTGAAACAATAAATTCATATCAAATCCTTTATAGTCTGCCCCTAACGTAAAACCATACGTTATTAACGGGAAGTTATGTCTAGTCCCATCGCCTCTATTTGTACCCGTGGCAATTGGATGTCTGTCAAGATCATCAATCACGCCGTCATTGTTCCAATCCTCATAAACATAATCCCCCGGTAAGGCCGCCCGTCCGACGAAATAAGGTGCGTTGGCAATCTCCTCGTAGGAAGTAAATTGTCCGCCATCTCCCCAACCCCACCAAATGTCATTATACCTATTAACCGGATTGTTCCTCCATTGGGCATACCTACTACCGTCCATATTTCTTTCCTGAAAAATAACTTTTGTTCTGGTGTAATTTACATTTGCAGAAATGTGAATACCTAAATCATGGAATAATATATTTCTGTGGGACAATGCCAGTTCAGCCCCGCTTGTTTGATCCTTATTCAAGTTTTGCTGTGGCAGGGAAGCACCAAACGTCGCGGGTAAGGTTACCAATCTAGTAGCTAATAAACCTTGCCTGTTTCTTTTGAACATATCGAAATTGATGCCCAATTTTCCATTCCAGAGATCGGCATCAATCCCTATATTAGATGTCTGTACGGTATACCATGTCAGGTTAACGTTAGGCAAAACGGTAGGCCATAAAGAAGATACAAATACATCGTCAAATACAGCTCCCGAAGGCAATTGTGTCGGGTTTCCGACAAACGGGTAAGTATATCCATTTATATCCTGATTACTATTGGCTGCATCGTCACCCATTTCTCCATAAGATCCTCTTAGCTTGATATTGTTA
The DNA here is from genome assembly GCF_004208525.1 of Sphingobacterium corticibacterium. GTDB lineage: Bacteria > Bacteroidota > Bacteroidia > Sphingobacteriales > Sphingobacteriaceae > Sphingobacterium > Sphingobacterium corticibacterium. The sequence goes on from NZ_SGIT01000003.1 coordinate 95,012, forward strand.
ATGAAAGACAACGATGCATTGTTTTTGATAAACGGCTCCTCCGAAATGCGCCAAGCCAGTAAAACAGACGGGAAAATACCCCATTTCTTATTTTCTGTAAATTTAGAAGACCCATCTCTCCTTATGGTCCCTTCAACAATATACTTGCCGTCAAAATCATAGTTAATCCTACCCGCAAATGCCTTGTTTGTATTTCTATAAACACCACTTGCATTAGATGTTCCCTGCTGATTTAAGGCATTTCCGGCAAACAGATAATCTAGTGGAAGAGCAAGCTCTCTTGACGCATTAAAATTGTCTCCATCATATGTCGTTTCTTCATATAATGCCAACGCCCCTATATTATGCCTCTCTGCAATGGTTTTATTGTACGTTAACGACAGGTTGAGTAAAGTCTGTGGATTACTGCCGTAATTACGCGTGATTTGTTGCGGTGTATTATTACCCGTCACCAGGTAAGTATAGGTACTTTCATCAAAAAGGTAAGTATTATACTCTTTTCTGTAATTCGTATTGTCCGTCAACCTTCTATCGTAACTAAATGTTCCCTTTGCTTTTAAGCCTTCTATATGCGGAATATCGTATTCTAAACTAAATTGGCTTTGGATCCAGTTATTTTTATTCTTATTATATCCCGAAATGGACTCTTCTGTAAGCGCTCCTACATGTCTAAATAATGGCTTAAATAAATAATCGGGATCATTATTTGCATAATAAGGTTCTGTAGGCTGCGCTCTCCATAGCGCACTAAAAACTTCCCATGTTGGTGTCTGTTGTCGTTTGGACTCATCCAGAACACCATTAATATTTAAAGAAGCGCGAAGTCTTTGCGATATTTTTGCACTAATGTTAGACCGCACATTGTATCTATCATATTTGGTAACATTACTTCGCCAAAGCCCTGACTGATTGGTATACCCAAGATTTACAAAATAAGTAATATCATCGTCCTTCGTGCTCCCAGCTGTACTGATATTATGCTCCTGTTGCGGACTCCACCGTCGTAAAATAATATCATGCCAATCGGTACTTACTCTTGTTCCATTTCTATAAGCCTCAAATTCAGATTCATCGTAAGTAATTACCGGAGATTCCACGTTGTTCATACTTTTCTCATTCATGAGGGTCATTCTGTCGATAGCACCTACTGGTTTTGGAAAACCGATTGGCGTTTGGTAGCCCCAATATCCCGAATATTCAATTTTTGGTTTACCCTTTCCTTGTTTTGTTGTAATTAAAATGACACCATTCGCCGCTCTAACACCGTAAATCGCTGCCGATGCGTCTTTTAGCACCGAAATACTTTCTATCTCATTTGGATTTAATCGCGTTATATTATCTCTGGGAACACCGTCAATAACAATTAACGGATTACCAAAGCCTCTTATATCAAATTGATTATTAAATTCTCCCGGTTCGGATGTTCTTTGAACGACACGTACACCGGGCAATTTTCCGGTCATCATATTCTGAACATTCTGCGTTTTTGTGGTTCTCAGTTCATCACCTGAAATAGCGGCAACAGAACCTGCTACGGTTTCTCTCTTTTGGGTTCCATATCCCACGACTACGACCTCATCAAGCCCCGTATTTGAAGAGACCAAAACAACATCAATAACTGTTCGTAACCCTATTTTAATTTCTTGCGGTATGAAACCTAAATATGAAAACTCTAAAATTGAATTGGAGTCTTTGGCTTGTATGGTATAATTTCCGTCAACATTCGTTTGTGCTGCCAGTCCGCTCCCTTTGAGTCTAATTGAAATTCCAGGAAGCGGCTCCCCCATCTCATCGGTAACTTTGCCTTTCACCGTTACATTTTGAGCACATAAGCATATTGACATAAAACACGCCAATATGGAAAATAATAATTTCTTCATGCTTTGTTTTTATTACTTGGTTTATTAATTAATTAATTTAAGTTGCTCATTATGCCAGATGCTATCTGGACATCATGGTTACCCACATTACAGCTCTAAATAACTATTAGAGGCTTAAAAAAAGATTAAAAATTGATTAATACCATCATTAAATGATATTTTTTATCTGATGATGGCTTATTCTCTGCTCTATCTTTTTGGCATTACTGTGGTTAAAGGTTTTTCTCCTCGAAGCACTTTCCCTGCTTCTCCTGTTAGCCACAGATAATGATCAGAAGGAACCCCATCCATGTCGATAAATTTAGCATTGTCGTCTACGGGAGGTGTATTGGTAGTTTTAAATATAGCGGTAGCTTCATTCACTTCATCAAACATAGCAACGTACAACATTTTAGCGCCTGCTAACAGTGAAGTTGAAATTTGCTGCCAGAAAAAGCGACCGCCTTGTCTGGGTATAGATCCGGAAGGCTTTACATCATCAGGAAATTCATATTTACTTAAATTATGCCAGCTAAATCCCGGCGTAATTGATGGCACATATTGAAGGTTATTTTCATTACACCATTTGATATCATCTATAATTAAATCCCGAAAACGGTCCATATCATTATGTAATAGAGGCGTAAAACGCTGAATAGTCCATGGCAAAACAATATCTGCTTGTTTAATTAGCGCATGCAGATACGGATCGTTAATACAGTCCGCGTTCAATTCTCGCCAAAAAGTGGGTACACCTAGCATTACTGCACAGCCACCATAAACAGGATCGTATTTTAAAAAGTCCATTAATCTTTGTAACCCTATATTTCTAATGTTATAAGGTCTATCCGGAAACCCCACTCCCCAAATGGCAACAATAGGTTTTCCATTATGATGTAAATAGGTTTTATTTCCAGATTCCTGATTGGTCACTTTTAATTCGTCTACCAAATATTTCCAATCTTCAATAATCATAGAACAATCTTCTCCCGAAGCTTTTAGTCCAGATAAATCGTACATAATTGCTATAGCCCTATTTTCCGAAGATGCTGCCTGAAAAGCATTTCTTAGTACAATGCTGGAATTAGCTCTGCTTCTTTCATCTCGTGTATATCCCACAAATCTCTGCATAAAGACACCATCTATTCCATAGTCTTTCATCCATTTAAAATGTAAATCAGTGGTACTTTTATCGTAAGAACTGAATAGATGAGCGGTCGTTCCATCTGCATTTTTGAACGGTGTTGGATACGTTTTCTCATATTCAGTCATATCAGGCCACATATCAATGCCTACTTTTTCTTTACCTGAAAAATAATGGCTAAATCCCGCATTGCTGCCGTCGCCTTCCGCCCTAAACCAACCTTGATAACCAGACATTACCAAACCCTCGTACGCGGGATAGTTTGTTTGTTCTGCATGTTTGGTTTGGGCCACACTCTGCAAAAATAATGATGCGCAAAGGCATAAACATAAAATAGTAACTTTGTTCATTTCTTAAAAATTATAACTCGATTTCTTGGTCATTTCATAGACTGACGGCTTTTTATCCATCGTTTTTATCTACGTACAATTTTATTGGTGTATCGCAGACTTGCTTCCCGAGACAATCAAGGATGGTTTATATAAAATAGGAGGGAGAATCAAGTATCTGAAACTCCTCTAAAATATCCTGCTGACTCTGCCAAACCCGCCAAAGGATCTTTCATATCCTTTTCATGCTCTAAACTACATTTACCATTGTAGTTTACTTTCCGCAGCGCTTTGATAAATAATGGAATATTTATTACACCCCGGCCGAGCTCTGTCGTTGATCCTTCCGCTGTCGCTGAGGTCACATTTTTAAGATGAATATCAAAAATACGTCTATGGTAATTCTGAACGTCTTTGATGACATCTTGTCCATCTCTGGCGTCATGCCCCATATCAAAACAAATTCCTACATTTTGGTGTAGGTCTTTAATGAGATTATAAATAATGGTCGCATTGGGGTAAAGTTTATCTTCCGGTCCGTGGTTGTGAATAGCATATTTAATTCCGGTAGCTTTAACCTTATCTGATAAATATGCTAAATCCTCGGGGCTTGGCACACCGATGATCAAATTCACACCCACTCTACTTGCATAATCGAAGGCATCATCAATCTCCTTTTCCGATTTTGTATAAATCGGTCCGACAGCATAACCGATAACTTCCGAATGTTTCAGCTTTTCATGAAAATTAGCAATTTCATTCTCAGTGCTGTTATAAGGCAAATGAAAATCCTTAATACATAAATATTTTATATCCAAACGCCTCATCATGGCTAACGATTCGTCAAGTTTAAAATTAACGAAACTAAAGCCTGCGACTCCTAAATGAAATGGATCTTCTTTTATTTTCTTTGTAGGTGGAGCTGCTTGAGCGGTAGACTGGATTGTGCTTCCTAACACGATTCCCGATAGGCCTAATAATCCCTTTTGAAGAAACCCTCTTCTTGTATTCATATAACTTAGTTTTTGATTGCTTTCCTTTAAAATCTCGTTCTAATATACATATGGGCTTTTAATAAAAAATTAATATTTACTTAACACACGGGCCCGCGAAAAATCTCTTCCTAAAAACTAGCGTGATTAATTATTTATTTATCTTTTATTAATGTTGCAAACTATAATTGCCCTAAAATCCTAAATAGGTATAATCAATATAGGACCAGATCCATCAAAAGAAGTAATAACAAAACGTTTAGGCCAACAACAATTTTATGAAAAGTAAAAACTTATTCCTTTTCGCTTTCGCGATGCTTTTTTTCATGACCATAGCATGTAAAAAGGCGAACCCAGAATTGAAAAAAGACAATGAAGAACACGTAGACCCAGATGACGACGGGAACAACCTTCCTCCAGAAGAAGAAAATCCAGATAATAGAATAACGCTCTCTTTTGATAAACTAGAAAATAACGAAGGATGGCAGTCTCCGGGCAATGAGCTCATCATAGATCAGACTGATAAAACAGAGGGAAACAGCTCGTTAAAATCTGAAGGATCATCTACCGGAAGGTTTATCAGCACATTTTCGCCATTTAATGTAACTATACATCCCGATGAAGCATACCTGTGTTTTTCACTATACGTTTCTGATTTATCCAAGCTAACAGGCGCCGGACAATTTGAAATTTCAAGTTCTGGAAAAGCGGATTTAAACGAAACTGCCTGGGGCCTTAATCATTTAGGGCTTAAAAATGGATGGAACGATGTTATATTAAAACTAAGTGCCGGCTCGAATACAGGTGGCACGACCGATTTCACCGCTATCAATTTTATTAGGTTCTATGCCAATTCAAAAGATGGGGAGTCTGTTATCTTTAAAATTGACAACATTCGTTTCACTAATTTTTATGATAACGGACATGTTGCCGATCCTAACTTCCATATCTATATCTTAGCTGGCCAGTCTAATATGGCTGGCTATGGTTATTTAACGGATATCCATCCAATATTGAATATAAAATATGCTGACGTCTCCGACGACCGGATTTTGGTCTTAAACGCGGAAAATGAATGGAAAACTGCCATACATCCATTACATCCGGGAGAAAACGAAAACGCCGGCGTTGGGCCGGGTTTAGATTTCGCCATTAAAATGTTGGAAGATGCCGACCCGAAGATAAAAATTGGACTTATTCCTACGGCTAAAGGTGATAGTAATGTTGGTCATTGGATACCTGGAGGCAGTCTTTATGGCCCTTCGATAGGAAAGTCACTTTTTGCACAAACTGATGGCGTAATTAAGGGTGTACTTTATTTACAAGGGGAAGCTGATGCCTTTGCTAATACCACTGTAGGGTGGGGAGATAAGGTTAAGCTGATCATCCAAGGATACAGGAAGGAATTACAGGATCCGAACTTAAAATTTCTAATTGGCGAAATAGGCAGAGATTTTAATGGTAAGGAGAGTTTTACATTAATCAATAACCAAATTCCAGAACTTATACAATCCGTTCCAAATACGTATAAGATTTCTTCGGAAGGACTCACTGACCGAGGAGATGCTTTACATTTCGACAGTAAATCCGCCACACAATTAGGTATTAGATATGCCGAACAATTAAAAAAATAAATTCAATTACTATCTAAAAATCATTAACATGAAAAAAATGAAGCTTTTAAATTTATCGCTTTTATCCATCTTCATCTGTCTTGCTGTGGCTTGTAAAAAAGATGTAGCTCCCCCGTTAATTCATGGTGAGCCTATTACCGGAACTCCTCCAACTCCAGATCCGGACGATACAGACCCTGATCCGGATTCCACGGACCCTATTATTACTAAAATCTTTGATAATGCCGATTTAACAGATGATTGGGGACAGACAGGAACGAATTCGCTGAATACAGAAGATAAGAAAGAAGGAGTTGCATCCGTGAAATTCACCATAACCTCAGGACTTGATCTACGAATGCAGAAAAAATTAACAAGGCCGATCATTACACAATTAACCAAAGAAACCGCACAATTAAATTTCTGGTTGTGGATAGAAGATGCCAGTAAATTAGATCTGCGTACCGGACAAATAGAAATCACCAGTTCGGGAGGGCCTGATGTTAACGAATTTAATTGGCCTACCGCTTCTTTGTCCCTAAAAGACGGATGGAATGAAGTAAAATTAGCGGTAAGTCAAGCCTCCGCTTCCGGAGACGGCGGAGCTGATCTAGATGCCATCAATTTCTTTAGAATGTACTTTAAGCTCACAGAAGCAACCACAACTCCGTTCTCTGTGGCTATAGACGATGTAAAATTTGTTGTTGCTGAAGTGACAACGGATCCTGTCGACCACCTGTTGCTTGATGCCTGTGACGATATTACTGGCTGGAACAGAGGTATGGCGGCTGAACTTCTACTTAATACGGTTGATAAAAAAGTTGGTACGGGATCATTGAGCTTTATATTTAAGAATAAACCTGATGGCACACCCACAAGTACAGTTGAAGGGGGAAGTGGTGCTTTAGAGTTTAAAAAAGCATTTGTTACGCCCTCAAATCCGGAAATAGACTTTGAAGACGGCAAATTCACCTTCTGGTTATGGATTGCTGATGTAAGCGAAATAGACTGGGCTGCAAAAAATTCGCAGATCGAACTAAGTAGTTCTGGCGGACCTGATAAAGATGAAATACATTGGTTCCCATCCCAAATTGAAAATCCGCAGAACGGTTGGAATAAAGTAGAATTGAAATTATCAGAAGGCGAAGCACAGGGTGGAACAATCGATTTAGCAAACATTAATTTTTTCAGAATATACCTGAGAGCTACGGGTCTAGTATCTGCAGAAAATCCGCTCACGGTGGGTATAGATCACTTACGATTTGAAAAAGAGTAACCATTAAATGAATAAAGCCGCAATGTATAGCTCCGAAGCTATATATTGCGGCTTTCTTTATTCCAGAATTTCATTAAAGTTTTTATAAAAATCTTCGTCATATATAGCCTTGTATTCTTTACTGAAATTATCAAAAGTAGTTTTCGCTAAAGAATGCTTGCCTAGATAAACCAACGCTTTGCATTTAAGTACCATTGCTTCTTCATTTACCGGATCAAAATAAAAAATATAATTAGCCAGACTAATAATAAATTCCGGGTCTTCGCTAATTTGTAGCGTTGACATATAATGTAAATAGGTATCTATAACGTCGTTCGAAATTTCAGATTTAAATTGATCCAGCCACTCGTATTCCAAACTGGATAAAAAGCTACCTCGTTGGACAATCTCCGTTAAACGATTGACCTCCATCTTGGAAATTTTCTTCCCTCTATTTACAATATCTAAATAATCTTTATAATCTACATAGGCCGGAGCGTCCACATTAATTTTCCAGTAACCCGTTTCTTTGGAAATCTGAAAACCATCTAATTTATCTAAAATACCCTTCAATTTTGCAATATTCACCGAACGGTTATTCCTAGCACTTTCTGTTGTTTTGTCGAACCATAAAATTTCTGTTAATTTTTGGGAACTTATTCCTCTTTCCCATCTTATGGTATATAAAAGTGTTATTAACAAAAGCTCCTTAATCAATGGACTGAAAAGTTTGGTAATATCATTTCCTTCCTTGTCATAGATCTGAAAACCTCCAAAAAGAAATATCGTATTTGTTTTTGGAATATCTGCCGATGGTGCTTCATGCATTACCAGATTCGGCGTTTTTTCGAGAGGTAAAAGAGTAACCACTTCTTTAAAGTCATGAGGTGTTTCTTCTCGGTGAATCACCTCTTTCTTGATCACTCTGGCCTTTCTCCATCTCAAAAAAAGAAAAAATAAGATAGCCGACCCTGCAAATAACAATACATATAGCCAGATGCTACGAGAGAGAAGTCTCTTATCGATTTCCATTTCTAAAGGTGGACTTCTCAACACATAAACACTTATATCCGTGTTGTTATTTACTTCATTATGAAACATCGTTACCGCGATAAATTGCTTGCTTTTCGGACTATAATATAAATCAGCGAACGAATGAATATCATGAAAAGTATACGGCAACTCATTCCCGAGTAATTTATAATACGCCGAGTCAAGAGAACCTTGTATTAACTGCAAATGCGAGTTGTATCGATGATTTGGAAAGGTGAGTGCATAATACGTACGGCTCTTAGCGTCAATAACCATCGAGTTTGCAAATGCAAAATTTTCCTCTCTAGGATTCAACTCAAAAATCTTTCTAAAAGCTTTGTTTTTAATATCAAAATAGATTAGATCATATAAATTTCTTGGATTCAGTATTTGCTCTCCTGTCGTACTTCCATACCCTCCTAATATGTAAACACCATCCTCCAGTTGTCCCAATGCGGCCAAATATCTTGGTACAAACCCCTCTTCCAGATTTACTGTTGTCCATTCCTTTGAAGGTACGTGGTATTTATAAACATTACTTTTATACTTGAATTGTCCATACCCCCCAATCATATAGAGCGAAGAGTCTAATGAAGAATAGAATTTATTATAATGCCAAAAGTGCGTGATGACATCCGGAAATACATATTCGCCGGTCCAGTTGTTTGTTAACGAATCATAGGTAGAAACCAGTTTTTGATCTATATATAAATTGAGTAACCTGCCTGAAGCAAATAAAGACTGATTTCCGGCTAATAAATGATAAGTATGAGGATATGCTTTAGGTTTAAGCATTTTGTTGATGATATTGTACACAAATAAAGAATCCTCTCCGATTAGAAACATATTATTTTTAGCGCTATCGAATGCCAAACTGGCTGCACCTTTGATAGAAAAATGGCTAATTAATTCCCAATCCCGATGTTGCTTTTTAATCCAGATAGGGTTAAAAACGGCAGCCGCTAACCCATTATTTTCATCAATCGTTATGTCTTCTTCTATTCCATCAAGAGGCCAGAAATAAGCCGTATTATTATCCTCTTTCAGCTTAATGTTTTTAAGCTTCATGGGTGGAACATCAGTGACTTTGAAATCTTTATAGTTATTTGTACCGAAAAGTATTTTGTAACAGCTTTTTTTGAGCTTTACTTTATCTTTTAATAAGTTGCCGTTAACAAATACTTGCAATTCGTTTTGTTCAACATCAAATTTCAATTTAATAGCATGCCAATCTCTAAATAACTCATGGAGGCTTATACTAAATTTTATCTTTGAAGGTTTATCGCCTATAGTAATTTTAAAGTTTTCTTTTTCAGAGAGCCTATAATCATAAATTAAGTCTATATTTTGTTTTTCATCGCTTATTATTCTAAAGATATAACCAAAATAATCTGAATGACCAGCATAAAAAGAAAGGTCAAAAGATAGTTCAAAGTTACGATCTAAACAGATTGTTTTATTCGCACTTAAATCTAACCCCGTCCGTTTATCCTGGACAATTTCGTGGCTGGCAAAACCTAACCCAATTGGTTGAGAGCATACTTTTGTATTAATGCTTATGCTTAATGCTGCTAGTAGTACTATAAAAATTAATTTAAGTCTCATGGTTTGATTCAGCGTGATTTAGACTGGTAAAGCGCTCTTCACAAAAGGAAATATTGATTCCATTATTTAATTAAACAATAGGAGTACATCCTACATATCGGATATCTCCGTTCTATCATACAAAGATAACCAAACGGTCAACTTCCGCAACATTTTCGATTGTTGATATACTATTTTCTATATTCGTATCTTTGTGAATATGCGATTTAGACGCTACTTTTGATAAAACAGGAAAGGAACGCGTATGACACTCGATAAAAAGAGTCTTTTTTATATTACATCAGGGCTATTCGCTTTCGGACTGAGCGTACCCCATATCCAAGCACAGGAGGCCGACGTCGCGTTGGATCCCGCAGGCTATGTTAATAAGTATGATACTGATTTTGACGGGGTGGGTCCACGGGTATACGTACTTCCAGCTCCACGGACTCGTGAGGAATTACTGACGGATTCATACAACGAAAAAACAGCCTTTCAAGACAGTATCGATAGAGCACTTGACTTTCAAGAATTGATTGTGGATTTTAAAACCACGCGCGCTGAAATGAATGTGCAGCACTTGCTGTCGCCTATACCCAGCACTGCTTTGGCGTGGAATGAACTGGTAGAACGGGAAGTTGAGCGTGGCAATTATAACGCAGCCTACGGTTTACTGCATACTTATGCATCGTTATCTTTAAAAGAAGGAACTATCGCTCAAACCCTAGGCTTGCTGCAAAGTGCCCTTCAACATGCACAGAAAACATCAAACACATCCGATGTGGCTGTTATTCAATATAATCTGGCCAACACTTATTTGTACGATAGGAATATTCAACAGGCAGGTTATTTTCAAGAAGCTTACTATAAAACAGCTGTGCAGCAGAAGAGTATTGTCGATCAGGCTAATTCTCTTCTGAAAATAGCACTTATCCAAGCACACGACAAAGATTACCGTTCTGCAGAAAACAATATCATCCGTAAGGCTATCCCATTGCTAAACCGTGCGAAAGCCTACGAACAAAAAATCATCGCTTGGCAAACCTTAGCCCGGATTTACCAATTACAAAATAAACATACAGAAGCCCAGTGGTTTCTGATTCAGGCACGCGATCTGGCAAATAGCAAAAACTTCAACGGAGAGCTTGCGGAAATCGAATATATGCTGGCGTCCTCCAAATTTGTCCAAAAGAATTATAATGTTGCAAAAAAGGAATTTCTGCAAGCAGACGAACTGGCTAAATCAGCAGATAATAAACTGCTCCAGCTGGCTATTGCAGACAAGCTGGGGCAGATATATATGACACAACGTGATTTCAATAATGCCGAAGTCATTTTGCATAACTATCAGGATTTGCGGACCGAGCTTTTTGGGTACTATCTTTCCAATTATCCGTTTTAAATGGCGAGGCAGGCAAACCTGCATCGTTATACAGAGACAAATCGGGATTATTTGTCCAGCCGTATCGAACCGCAACGGGTTTGCTAACCTGCGATGCTTTTACGATAACTTTATCACCATGCAGTAGAGCCTCAGCATTGTAAAACACCTGATCTTCGCCAGCGATGGTAAAGCCCGTTAATCGGGGCTCTTCATTTCGGTTGATTAAGCGCTTGCCTACCGGATCGAATGTAAGATGAATCTCTCCATTTTTTTCCACAGCAGACCGAAGGATAGGCCCTGAAAACACAACCGCTTTTTTATACGTCTTCTTCAACGCGATAAGAGCCAGACGTTTACCTACTTCCTGTTTGTTTTTAGGATGTATATCGTCTGCGTCGCCGATATCAGCGATAACGGCCATACCCGTATTGGGCAGTTGTAGTGCACCCTTTTGCGCATCTCGCAGTTCGGCCCATGCTGAAGCTATCGGCTGAGGTTCTTTATGCATAAAATTCGCCAATTGTACATAGTAGAAAGGGAAATCTCCTTGATTCCAGTGCGTACGCCAATCCCGAATCAAATCTGGAAATAGCTTACGGTATTGATGGGCTCGATCCGCGTTGCTCTCTCCCTGATACCATATTGCACCACGTATTTTAAAGGGCGTAAATGGATGTATCATGGCATTGTATAGCACTGTAGGACGATTTGGACCCTCATTGGAGGTAGGCATCTCGGGTAATTTCGCCAAGTCTACACCGATTTTATATTTCCAATCGGATGCCAGGGAAAGATATTCGCCATTCGGCCCCACTACATTGAACTGTGCCGCCTCGCCATACATTCCACCACCACCGCCGCTATCGAAGACTCTGACGGCTATGGTTACATCGGTAGACTGCACCAATGAAGCGGGTATTTCATATACTCTATTTTGGTTATAACCTTGTGTGGTACCCACCTGTTTCCCATTCCAATAGGTAACATCCTCGTCATCGATCATTCCCAGTTGAAGATAAAGTTTTTCTCCTATCCAGTGTTTTGGTAGTTGTATTTCTTTTCGGAAATATACTACACCATCAAAATTTGGTAAAATGTCTGTGTCCCAGAGCGTGGGTAATTGCATGACAGACCAGTTGCTATCTGCTGTTTTGTGGGAGAGCCAACCAAATTCCCCATCTTGCTGTCCTTCATCATGTTGAGCCATAATTTGGTTCCAGACGTGTAATTCGTGCTCGTATTCCGCTTGCGCATCGGCACTCGTTACCCGTTGTATGGCCGATTGGAAATCTGGAATTTTGTTCAGCGTTTCTGTACTTGTCCATGCCTCGGCTACCGTACCTCCCCAAGAGGTATGTATTAATCCTATCGGTATACCGGTCTTTTCATACAATTCGCGCGCAAAAAAGTAGGCAGTAGCAGAAAATTCAGCAATCGTTTGAGGTGTAACTGCAACCCAACCGCCATATTGGACCTCTGCATCCTGCACGGGCCGGTTACGGGTAGTATGTTGTACCTGTAGAAAGCGGATGTCTGGAAAATTTGCTGCTGCAATCTCTTCCTTAAAGTTGTTGATATTTCCCCAGCCCGCTAAGGGCATCTCCATGTTGGATTGACCTGAACAAACCCATACCTCACCAATCAAAATGTTTTTCAAAACCAATTGTTGTCCGTCATCGATCTGTATATCATAGGGACCGCCAAAAGAAGGAGTGGAGACGTATGCAGACCAATGTCCATCGTCCTGCACAGGCACTACGTATTTCTTCTTGCTCCACGAAGGGCTTACGGTGACCTCCTCCTGATTGGAAGACGTGCCCCATATTTTGACCTTACTTTTTTGTTGTAAGACCATATTGTCACTAAATACGGTCGGCAATTTCACCTCTGCTTCCACAAAGAGAATAACCAACAAAAGCGAAGCGATGCTTATAATCTTTTTCGTCATTTTTTAGTCGATAGCTTTAATTTCCAATATTACGCTCGTACGATCTTTGTGTAAATCCGGATTAATACCGATCTTCATTAAGAATTCCCCCGAATATACCTGTTTATTATTTATGGATGAAGATGTTCCAGGATACAGATTGATTTCCGTTATTTTATATTTTTTATTCGCATCTAATCCCTTCAAAAGCACGGGGAAATGACTGCCCTGATCGTATCGGTTATTTACGAGATAGTTAAAAATAACGCCTGCAGACCGATTGGTATCTATATACTGAATAGCCGCAAAATTTCCTTCCCTTGGATCTGCCAAACGATATTGATCACCATGCCATATAATGTCCTTCATATTATTATATATTTGGACGGCATCCTGACAGAACTTAAGATCTTTTTCATTCAGTTCACTGACCACAATATCAAAACCTAGCTTCCCCATCATAGCTACATCTGTTCTGAATTTGATTGGCTGCTTCCCCCAATCTGTTACATGGTTTGACGTGCTGATAGCCGGATAGAAATACGAATATTCGTATTGCATAAAGATTCGTTCCATCGGATCGGTATTGTCCGACGGCCAAAATTCTGTGAAATATTGTAAAGCAGCATAGTCTACACGACCACCACCACCGGAGCAGAGCATCATCGGAACTTTCGGATACTTGGCGCGGATACGCTCCAATACATGATAGAGACCCCGCATATATTCGATATAGAAATGCTCCTGATTTTTCAAGTGCGCAGAATATGCGTTATAAATAATGGCATTGCAATCCCATTTGATGTAGGCCAATTCCGGATTTTCGGTAAACAGTTCATCAAGAACACCAAATACAAAGTTTTGAACGGCAGGGTTGGACAGATCTAATACCAATTGGTTTCTAAAATAATGCTCTGCCCGTGCGGATTGTTTAATGACCCAGTCCGGATGTTGCTCATAGAGTTCTGATTTTGGACTGACCATCTCGGGTTCTACCCAGATACCAAATTTTACATCTTGCCGACCGGCTTCTTTTACCAAAGAAGTGATTCCGTTTGGTAGCTTTTTCTTATTTACTTGCCAGTCACCAAGCCCCGTGTCGTCATTATTCCGAGGATATTTATTGGCAAACCAACCATCATCTAGCAGGAAAAGATCGACACCTAACTTCTTGGTATCTTTAAGCAATTCCTTCAGCTTGTTTTCATTGAAATCAAAATAAGTTGCCTCCCAGTTATTAAGCAACGTTAGTCGGTCGCCCTGGCCATCCAATAGTTTATATTTTCTCGCCCAGTTATGCAAATTGCGTGATGCCTTTCCTTTACCGGTAGTGGAAAGCGTATAGATGAATTTTGGTGTAGTGAATTTCTCTTGGGGTTTTAGCGTATAATTGGAAGCATAGTTATTTATGCCCCCGATGATGCGTAGGTTATTTAGATAATCGAGCTCCATATCGACTTTGAAATTACCGCTATACCCCAATGTGCCAAACAATACCGTTCCCTCATCTTCTGGTGCGGGCTTATCCAGAGAGACCATAAAAGAGGAGGGTTGAAACAAGTTCGCACGTGTTCCCAATTTACTGTCTATCGTCTTAATTCCATGTGTAATTTTGGAATCTTCCGGTTGCATTTCTTTAGCCCAGTCGCCATGATATTGGCGCAGCCAGTAACTGTTCGATTTCAGGGTCAAGTTTGCGGAAGCAAACTTTTCGAGGAGCACGGCACCCTTTTCGTTGTGTTCGATCACGGACCACTGCTCTATGACATCCTCTGCAAAATAAGATTTATAAAACAAACGGACAGTAAAGTCATACACAGGATCCTTTAATTCCACTTCTAACAGCGAAACATTATCTGCTAGCTGATCTAGTTTATGCGTTACATATCGGAGGTCCAATGATTTATTTCCATCGGCATGGACGACGCTAATAGCTGGTTCCAGGATGTTTTTCGATCCCGAAGGTGTGTAGGCAGCATTGGATAAACCCGTATAATCTTCCGATTGCTTGTAAGAAGCGGGCACCAATACATATTCCCTTTCATCGGATAGTTTCTTTCCATAGTAGATAACGGTAAGATTATTGGCGCTATCCTTATGTAGCACCAAAGCGTTGGATTGTGTTTCGATAGGGATACTCTGTGCCTGAGTACATATAGGCAGGAAGCTAGCAATAAAAAGGAATACGGAACTTACGGTAAAAAATTTCTGTAGCATGGATTGCATGTTGTTGTTAATAGTTAGAATTAGTTTTTCTGTACTTTAAATAGTTTTGCATGTTTAGCGTCTAAACGAATAGGTTTTTCGGGCGACAAATAATGTATACTGTTGTCCGTTAGATTAATCATTTTGTATCTTGCGTTTTTATCAAAGCCTAGTTTTTCGTTTGATAAGGTCAAATGCAATTCCTGTTCGTCGTAATTAAATAATGCGATATAGGCATCTGTCTCCGTATGTTTTACAAAAACACGGGAAGCATATTGGTCAGTTTCCACCGGTACAAACGATTTTCCGTCGGCGATTACGGGCCAAATATCTTGATTTTCAAAAAGCTGTTGTGTCGTTTTATGCCATATGCCGGGTTGGGAAAAGTCATCGCCTAAAACGACACTTCCTGTAATCACAGCAGATAGGAATCGAGCCGTATTTTCCGATTCGCTTGCGTTTTTAAAGACGATATGATCAGCATCCATATAATCATAGAGGTGGGTTTGCCACCAACCAAACGTCAATGCATTGAGTGTATAACGGGTGTCCTTAATGGAACTGAAAGCATCGCAAGCGATGCGGCGCATATGTACATAAGGTGCTGTAGCGATGTTTGGCGAAATAGCAGCATAAATTAACATTTGGTCATCCAACTGTTCTACCAGATATTCCATTCCCCGATGGTAGGCTTGCATACCGGTCTTTACAGTAGGGTCAGCAAATTTTGTAGATTCAATCGCCGCATGCCCTAAAAAGTCAATTTTAATCATGTCAAAACCGCATTCTTTGAGTTTGCCAATGACAAGGGCTAAACGTTGCTGTGTTCCGGGGTGGGTAGGGTCCAGCGCTCGGGTTCCATCCAGATCATGATAACCATTTTTTACCTTTGTCCATATATCGCCATAAGTATAGCTGGTTCCCTCCACACGACGATTTGCACCCCCGCCAAAACCCCAATCTACAAATGGTGCCCAATAGGCTCCAGGTTTTAGCCCTTTGGATTTCACGTAGTCAGCAAATTTCTTTAACTGGGAATAATCACCTTCTAATCCCCCTTTCAACATATTATCCCAATAAGAATCCAGATCGATATAAATAGATTGTCCCGATGCCAACTGCTGGACGTCGTGCGCAAAAAAATCAGTTACTTTCAGAAGTCTGTCGTAATTGATGTCTTGCTGCATAGCACCCCAGCTGTTCCATGCTACCGGCGTATGCTCTTTCCATTCATGCACGACACGGCGTTGGAGTGCTTGGATGTGTGCAGCATACGTATCCATACCTGTGCGCCAATCTGAGAACTGGCCTACCATCACCTTTGCAGAATGAATGCTATTCCCTTCCAGCGAGCCGTGCGGCATATCGTCCCGATTAATATCTTTGGCGGTAAAGCCAACGAGCGCCTGTACCGTTATCGATTGATCCTGATTTTTGACGGTACGGACTCCAGTTTTCCAAATTTGCTGATCAATAGATCCAATGATATGTCCCAAACGGTTTTGTTCATGGTACAAAACGCCTACTTCGGCACTATATAACTCATCTGTATCTTTTAAAGATTTACGATCATAACTGATGAATGTATCGTTGTCGAACGGCGCAAAAAGAGATTGTAATTGGTCTGTATGATCGGTGACAAGGGTTCCCTCGATAGGAACGAAGCCATTCGTGATCAACTTACGCGTTTTATCATAGATTTCCACTTCCACGACGATATAGTCTTTGCCGGCATAGGCGTAAAATATCTGCTTGAAATCCGGAAGACCCCGCTGGCTAGACGTGATGGTGTGTTTCGCTCCCACCCCATACCCATCTTCAAAAGAGCCTTTCGTATATTCCCGTTGTGTATATTGCTTGGTGTTTAAGAAGGCCTCCCCATTTTTCGCTGTTGAAAATCCTCTTTTTAGCCATACCCCCTCGCGGGAAAGTATGTCAAAGGTTCCGGTGTTCATATCGTAAAGAACCTTTCCTCCATTACCGAAGGGAATGTCGATTGCATCGGCGGTTTGTAAACCAGCTAAAACGACTAGGAAGATAAACCATACGTTTTTTTTCATCATATTTTCTGTGTTTTTATTTTCTTTAATTTACCATTCACCTTTACCTGCACGGTCTTGGTTTCGGGAGATCGAAGTTTATAGTGCACGACCTTTCCGTTCTTCCATTTCAGGTCGACCGTTACATTTCCCTTAGCTTTTAGACCCTGTACGTTTCCATAACTTTTCCATGCATCGGGTAATGCAGGCAGCAGATCAATAAAGCCGTCGTGGCTCTGTAGCAACATTTCACCAATCCCTGCTGTCGCACCAAAGTTTCCATCGATTTGAAAAGGAGGACCGGCAGCGAGCATGTTATAATATACCCCGCCTCCCGAACCATAATTAATGTCGGTACGTAATGTTGGTTTTAATATTTCTTTAAATAGTTTGAAGGCACGGTTTCCATCATGGAGGCGTGCCCAAAACAACTGCTTATAGGCAATTGCCCAACCCGGCCCATCGTCTCCACGTACCTCGAGTGTCTTTTTAGATGCCTCAGCCAGTTCCGGTGTTTTATACGGTGTAATCAATGCTGCCGGGTATAACCCATATAAATGCGAAATATGCCGATGTTCTGGATCTACCTCCTTATAGTCTTCAAGCCATTCTTGGATCCGACCATCTTTACTCACGACGCCCGGGGGTGGAACCATCGGTAATTTTTCTTCCAATACGCTTCTAAAATCATGATCAATCCCCAGCAGTTTGGATGCTGTGATGACATTGCTGAATAATTCACGGACAATCTGGTTATCAATCGTTGGCCCCATAGAGATACTAGCTTGATTGCCGTTCGGTAAATAAAATGAATTTTCCGGGGATACCGATGGCGAAGTGACCACCCATCCCGTTTTTGGATCCTTCACGAGAGCATCGTTGTAGAATAAAGCTGATCCTTTGAGTACCGGATAGATATCTTTTAGATAATCCATATCTTGAGTATATTCGTAATGTTCCCATAAGTTATTGCATAGCCAGCCTGAACCCGCATTAGACGCCCCCCAGTTGGCACTCTCTCCCGGCTCGGTAAAGCCCCATACGTTCGTGATCACATGCGCAATCCACCCTTGGGCATTATAATATGCTTTGGCTGTTTTTTTACCCGGCTCAACTAATCCCTTCACCAGATCGACCAACGGCAAATTCAACTCGGATAGATTCGCCACACCCAATGGCCAGTGATTCATCTGGACATTTACATCGAGATGATAGTCCCCATTCCAGGGTGTATTGATTTCCTTCGCCCAAAGCCCTTGTAAATTTGGCGGTAATAATCCAATGCGTGTACTGCTGATGCTCAAGTACCGTCCAAACTGAAAAAATAATGCAGGTAAGGATACATCATCTGCATAACCCTCATAATAATTATCCAATCGTTGACGGGTAGACCATTCCGTTTCTCTTCCTTGCCCTAAATCCAGCTTCACCCGTCCAAATAATTTGCTAAAGTTTTGCGTATGTTTTTTCTTTTGCAGCACATAGGGTTTCTGATAGGCCGCATCAAGTACTTCACGTACTTCTCGTTTGTAGTCACGTTGCCGGAAGTCGGTAGCAGCAGCGAGAAATAGTATAACCTCGGATGCATTTTGGATCACGAGCGAGGTGTCCGTGTTAGAGAGCACACCATCCTTTAATTGGACACGAACTCTTGCTTCATACTGCATCCCCTTTCCATCGATTCCATTATCCAGTTGTCCATACATAGACAATTCCTGATCGGTCGTTTTTACCGTAAACTTTTCAGGCCTGCGTAGGGCGATCTGTAGGTTTAACATCTGTGGTTGGTCAGCCGTTAAGCGAATCACATTCACGTCATCATCAAAACTGGAAAAATACTCTTTTTGATAATGAACGTCATTTACCGTATAAGTCGACGTTGCGATAGCTTCCTGCAAATCCAGCGTACGTTTGTAATTCTTGATTTCTATTGCGGTATTTTCGCCATAATACTGATCCAGATGAAGGCTTCCTAACGTTTGAAACTTACCCCATCGCGCGCCACCGGATCCCGGCCCTAAACATACAAAATTGGTATTCACCAGATTTTGCGCTTCATCGTTTTTTCCTTCCAGTATCAATTGTCGGATTTTTGGCAAACTTTTATGGGCATCGTAGTTGTTGGCATCCTGTACAGCGCCAGACCACAATGTGATATCGTTTAAGACAATCGTTTCATGCGTTGCATTTCCGTCTGGCGTCATGCCAAGGCGCCCGTTTCCAAGAGGTAGCGTTTCTTCCCAATTTTCGGCAGGTTCATGATACCACAATTTTAAATGCTGTTGAGCGTGAAGTGGTAAAACAAACAGGCATAATGCAGAAAACGAATAGAGGTTACGATTACAGTTCATAGGGGATATACTAAATATAAAAAACTACAGTTGGCTAACAATCACGTCTTTAAAATTGCCATTGATTTTGATCTTTACGTTCTTTTTGTTGGAAGAAGTTAATCGGTAGGACACGACTTTTCCATCTTTCCATGTCATATCCACGGTGATATCACCACGAGCCCGGAGACCGGATACCTCTCCCTTGGATTTCCATTGATCAGGAACGGCGGGAAGAAGATCGATAAAGCCTTCTTGACTTTGTACCAGCATTTCACACACGCCTGCCACGTAACCCAAGTTGCCATCGATCTGGAAAGGCGGATGTGCACAAAGCAAATTTTCATATACACCTCCTCCACTATCATAATCTACACCTTCGCT
The DNA here is from genome assembly GCF_004208525.1 of Sphingobacterium corticibacterium. Lineage (GTDB taxonomy): Bacteria > Bacteroidota > Bacteroidia > Sphingobacteriales > Sphingobacteriaceae > Sphingobacterium > Sphingobacterium corticibacterium. The sequence goes on from NZ_SGIT01000003.1 coordinate 115,089, forward strand.
AGCAGCCAACGTAATAAAGTTATGCAGAATGGTGTATGCATGGTTACCATCTTGAAGCCTTGCCCAAAAATTCATTTTCCAAGCCATGGACCAGCCGGTAGACTCATCGCCTCTTGCCGTAAGGCTGACGCGGGCGGCCTCTGCCAGCTCAGGTGTATTGTTGACCGAAATCTGTCGTCCGGGATGTAGTGCAAAAAGGTGGGATACATGTCTGTGCTTATCTTCCGGATCGTCGCGATCTGTTTCCCACTCCTGCAATTGCCCCCATCTGCCGATCTTAGGCTTCAATAGCTGATCTCGTAGCGTTGCAATGTGATTTCGATATTCGGGATCAATCTGTAAAGAATCGCAAGCCTCTACATAATTGGTGAATAAGTCATAGATAATTTGCTGATCGTGGCTCACGCCATCTTCCGTGGGGCCATGCTCCGGTGACCAACCATTGGGAGCTACTATCGTACCGTCGTCACGATGTTTGAGATGGTCATCCCAAAATTCGCAGATCTCTTTTAGGATGGGATACGCAAAATTTTTAAGGTATTCCTTATCGTGATTAAAAGCATAGTGTTCCCATAATGCCTGCGCATACCATGCGCTGCCCGGGGTGTTCCAACTAAAGCTTTCTCCACCAAAAATGTTATTTTCGGTACGCACTGTCCAGCCCCGTACACCCGGGAATTCCACCTGTGTATTTTGTTTCTTTACTTCCCGCATGGATTGGATATACTCCAGATAAGGAACGTGACATTCAGCAAGGTTGCTTACTTCTGCCGGCCAGTAATTCATTTGCACATTGATATTGGAATGATAATCCGAACGCCACGGAGGTGTATTGCTATTATTCCACAGCCCCTGTAAATTGGCGGGTAGTCCGCCTTTTCGCGAGGAGCTGATAAGCAAGTATCGCCCATATTGTAGGAGCAGTGTCTCTAAACTTGGGTCAGTCTCCTCCTTATAGTCGATAATGCGTTGTACAGTGGTTTTGATATTATTTTCCTTATGCTGTTTCCCAATGGATAGATTAAAGCGGTTGAAAAGGGCTTGATAATCGGCCATGTGCGCTTTAAAAAGCTGTTCATCTGATTTTTTGAAGATATTATCCAGTGTTTGTTTATTCTTGATAATGGGATCCCCAGCTCTCCAATTGTCACTTCGTAATGGACTATAATCCGTTGACGCAACGAGATAGAGCGTGAAGGAATCTACAGCTTTAAATTCCAGACTTACCATGTTATTTTCGTCTTTTTGAAGGCCGACGGTTCCACCGATATGCTTTATTTTTAACGAGGCTCCGTAGCGGAGCTTATTTTCTAACTGGCCGCTAAAGTGTAAGGCGTCATTATCACCTGAGATGATAGCTCCGTGGGCATCGATTAATCGGATGCGTCCGGAATAGGCGCCCTTGGCACTGGCTTTATACGTGAACACCAATACATTATCAGGATGATTAGCAAAACCGCAGCGTTGAAAGGTATGTCCGTTCGACTGGTACTTTACATGGTGACTTGCCTCCCGAAGGTTCAGTGATCGACTGTAACTTTTTACAGCTGGAGATGGATGGTCGAAATCTATAAAAACATCACCAAAAGCTTGATAGGCACCTGTTTCCTGTTCGTCGCCTGTCCATAAAGATTGTTCATTAAATTGAATATGGTCTTGCGTCACTCCACCAGATAACATGGCACCTAATCGCCCATTACCGATAGGATAGTATTGTGTCATCCAATCCTTAGCCGGTTTGTCATCCCAAAGTGTTAATGCGTTAAAAGGTTGTGCAGTTGTCGTGCAGGTCCACAAAAAAATTAAAAGGATAGCTATTTTTTTTATTTTCATGAATAACTTGAGGTTATTATAAAATTTCTAACTTAAAATATTCCATGGTTAACCATTTTTCCGCTGTCATATTCACCACATAACCGAGACTGACCGCCGATGTTTCCATGACTTCAAATTCAAAACTTACATCTCCACCGGTCATTTTGACGCTACCGAGTCGTGTGTCTGAATCTATATAATCGTAGTCAGAAAGCTGATTGCCTTCATTCGCGATTAAATAGCCAGGAACATCTCCACCCCAAGCGTCTTCGGTTACTCGCGTCGAGAACCGATATTTTCCTTTAGGAAGCAATATGGTCTGATGGATTTTTCCATTAATGATATCTGCCGCTCCCCATCCAGCTTCAAATTTAGCAGATCCACCATTATCGGAAGCATATCCACCGACCAAAATATCTCCGGCCCAATGGTTCTTCGCTGCCGCGTTTGTTTCCCAATCCAGCAAGGTTCCCCATCGATTTCCGTCATAGTCTGATGGATAGAAAGGCTTTTTATAATTTTTGAGATATACTTCCGAGACGTCGCCTATGACACGGACAGCTTCGTGTTTGTTATAAACAAAGGTATCAATTGAATTCGGCTCGGGGCGATAAACCGTTGTATAGTCAATGGTACTACCCATGACATAGTCCTTCAAAACTGCCGTTGCATTGATATTAGGTGTGACAATCACCGTGTCAACTTGTCGATCATCGATATTCTTATATTCTAACCGGATACCATAAAAGCCCATGTCTTTGGATACATCCTGAAGGGTAATGTTGAATTCACCTTCCTTATTAAAAGCGGAATTCAAGATAGCCCGTTGGAACAGACCTTCTCTAAAACGATCACCATATACATTTCCAACAAGGTAAGTCGGCACGGAACTATTACCTTTATCATCGTAACTGCGAACCTCGAAGTTAATCGTTCCTTCCGGAAGGTTTTCGATGACATACGTCAGTGTATCGATATTCTCCGTCAGTTCTACAGGAACAACTATCGAATCTTGTCGATTATTCCAAAATATTCTATAGTTTGTCATTCCTCTATTTACGCTGACTACACCATGCACCATAACTTGATTTTTACCGGAAAGTATTTGTAATGAATCAATTTTTGTCGGGTACACGATTTCACCCCCTTCGACATACTGTTTATATTCATCCATCTTGGAACAAGCGGATAAAATTATACTACTTAGTAGTACAATGATATAGATTAGATTATTTGTCTTCATCATATATTGATTAATATACACCCCAAATTTGAATTTGTCGCATCTGCATAAAGTAGCTTCCCTGCCAATTACGCAAATTTCTTATTCTTAAATATTTATACTTGGCTGCTTCTTCGGGCATATCAAAGGACCAGCCGATCGTTCCCGCCGCATCATCTGCCGGCGTGGAAGTTCCAACCGGTGTGCCTGATGGTTTCACGACGAGACAGGATGCAAGTTTTGTCCAACTATCCCATGATCCATCTTGATTATATTCATTAGTCGCCCACACCTCAAATTCCCTTAGATTTCCTTTGTCATAGAAACCATTTTCGCGGCGTGGAAATATCACCACACGGCTTATTTTGGCTTCTTTGCCTATTGAAAATGTCAGCGAAGTAGGCGAACCGGCGACATCCTGCGTATATAGACTTGGCCATTTTCCTTCACTCATATTTCCATCCCAAAGCATCTGCAGGTTGGTATCAAACCGGAATTCAGCATCATTTGGAAGTCGGATGGCTTGAAATAGATTTCGATCCAGGAGATTTTCTTCCAAGGGGGTTATAGAGGTATATAGCGTGTCAGAAGTATTCAACCAACGATCCCGGACATAAAAGGCGAATTTCATTTCCTCCGGCTTTAACCCCCGAACATTGTAATTAATCAATGAATCTTCTGTATAATAGGAATCGAGTTGTGCATATTCGCCCGTGCCAAGAGAATCTAGTAAAGGTACAATGACGACACTTCCTTTTAGTTTATTCAGGGTACGGATCCGGACTCCGCCAAAGCTCGGCGTAACTTGGATCTCATCAAAAACCAAATTAAATATAGGTTCTTTGGGTTGAACGGTAACCTCCGTAGCGTCCGAACTAATCTCACTTTTATTAACGGCGTACAACTTAATTTGATACGGTTTCGTATCCGCAAAGCCATCCACAACCAATTCATTGGTATATTGAGAAGACTTGATCACCCGCATTTGTCCGTTCGCTAACGGATATTCTGCTTTGACATATAATAAGTCAACATCATCTGGAAGCCTATATCTTAATACAGCTTTACCGTGATCGTTTGTTACCTGTACATTGGTGACAGGCCCAGGAGGTGTGTCATTTCCTTCCACGATGCCGTTGAAATGATCATCCTTACAGCCCCCTAAGCCTATTAATATGAATGCAATGCACCAATAGAAAAAGATATATTTTTCGTTTAAATTCATTTTTTTCATCTCTGTATAATTTAGATTTACCAGCCTGGATTTTGAACTAAATTTGGATTTACTAATAAATTGGACTCTCTTATGGGCCAAAAATAATCACGCGGTGCTATAAAACGTTGCCTAAAGAACGTATTCACCGTATAAAATAATGCTGGGTGGTCTTTATCTTGTGTTCTGTCCCAGCCCGTGATATTTTTATTTAATTCTTGTGCGGCCAATTTCCAACGACGTAAATCCCAAAAACGTGATCCTTCAAAACAGAGTTCAATATTTCTTTCGCGTTGAATGATTTGACGTAACCCTTCTTTGGTATTGGGTTTTCCTGGATTCAAAGAATAGGTTGACCACGAATCTTGTATCCCTTGTAGACCAGCACGTTTTCTGATTAAATCCAAGTATTCATAGACAGCGGCGGAAGGACCTTCACTCTCATTGAGTGCTTCTGCATACATCAAGTACAGATCAGCTAGGCGAACCATAGGAAAAGGATATTCCTCAATGTGGTTACTATTACCATCTTTAAATGCAAATTTCCAATTGACTAATTTTTTCGTATAATAAGTGGTGACCGTCACCAAGGAAGAACTTCCCAATTGTCCTAATCTAAACATACTTTTAAATGTGTCCTCATCACTACGGCTAGGTGTATTTTCCATAAACCAAATTCCGCCATCAAATCCGACCGATGCATAAAATCTATTTTCACGGTCAAAATGTAGTCTGGCCGTCTGGTAGTTTTCTATTAAATTATAACGTTCATCATGCGTAGCAGTCCGGAGTAGAGTGATATTTGAAAAATCTAATGTTTTATCCTCATCGATTGGTACACCGTTTTTCGTGTAAAACTGTTCCACAATCTTAATCGTTGGAGCCATAGTACCATGTACGCTGTTATTTCCTGCACTGTTTGGATCGATTTGAGCCATAGACGAATATTGCATCTGCCACGTACGCGAATTAGGATTACCCCAAATGATTTCACTGTTCCACGCCTCTGTTACCGCATTTCGGACATTCATCTGTATCTCCGTTGTTTCAGAAATAGGAAAAGTGGTTCCCGGAAATTCATACAATTTGACGCCTAGACTATGCGCCATTTCAATCGCCTCTTTAGCCGCCTCAGCAGCTTTCGTCCATTTGCTATTGTCATAAGTCGGATTAAATAGCACTTCACCCTCTTTGTCAACAAAAGTGGCATAATCTGGGTTTCCATTAAATAATGGACTCGCCGCGTATAATAATACCTTCGCTTTTATGGCCATCGCTATAGGTTTAGTAATACGCCCTAAATCAGTCACTGGTGCCGATACTGCCTGAGGCAATTTTTCGATAGCACTATCCAAAAGCGTTACGATAAAATCTACGACATCATCCACCGGGGCGCGTTTTAACTGTGTTTCTTCAATAGGCGTATTAACCGGAAGACTGGCATCCGTAATTGGAATAGGACCATAGTGACGAAGAAGGATAAAATGATAATAGGCCTTTAAGAACTCGACTTCTCCCAACCAGCTCTGCCTTTCATCAATAGAAAGATCCCTTACCTTATTCTCGTCTACAACATTTTCCAGGAAGATATTACAGTCCCTTATAGCCTGAAACATAGATTTAGCTCCAAAACCACCATCCCAATAATTTACATAAGGATCTGTTACGCGTTGATTCCCACGAGCGATGTTCCAATTGGTCGTTGTTATACTAACAGAAGGAAAATCATACCATAACTCATCTCCACCCATGTAAGCCACGTTCTGCGTAGGTTCACCATCATTAGGGAGATAAGAATAACAAGTCGCCAAATACTTGATGGCCTCACTACGTCTCGTAAATGCATTGTCGACCGTCGGTAAATTGTCTGGCGTTACATCCAAAAAATTACAGGAAGACAAACTCAATATTGAAGTTGCTAATGCTATTTGTAAAATATTTTTAAATCTCATGACTTTCCACAATTAAAAACCGACATTAATACCTACATTATAAACGGCCTGAATGGGATATCCCAATCCATTGCCCCCCATTTCCGTATCCCACAATTTAAATTTACTCCAAGCATATAAATTCATACCATTTAAATATATCCGTAGATTGGACACTTTGAAACGTTGTAATAAACTAGTCGGCATATTATAACCCAGCTCTACAGACTTCAAGCGCATAAATGCCCCGTCGCGCATCCACCAACTAGATCGTTGCCCATTGTTATTATTAAAACCATCCGTCAAACGTGGCCAGAATGTATGCAGGTTTTGGTTATCCTCCGACCAATAGTCGTTAGCGATCACCTCCAACAACCCATTCTGGTATCCGCCGTTCAATGCAAATGGCGTCACATTTCCAGGATCAATAAAAAAGGATGATCTGGCAGATCCTTGTAAGAATGCACTGACATCAAAGTTTCTATATCCTACTGAAAAGCCAAAGCCATAGATAATCTCTGGATCAGTTGGAAAACCAAGCGGCACTTTATCCAAATCTGTAATCTGCCCATCCCCATTGACGTCACGGTACTTAATATCGCCACCCATCGTCGGAATCAGTCCTCCGAAATTTTGTACCGGCGAATTATTAGCTTCAATATCATCCACGAACAAACGTTCGGCAATCAAACCATATTCTTGTCTTAACGGTTGTCCAATGTTTGTCAAGTGCTTTAATCCATCCGGATAATCAGGTTCCTCGTTGACCAACATTTTATTCGCAGCGTAAGTCATATTGGCGCGGAATTGTGTCCACAAAGAGTTATTGTATGATTTGCTATAATCGAAAGCAATATCAAATCCTCTGTTTTCTGCTTTCCCTAAATTTGCTTGAATGGGCGCTTGGAACCCCATAGACGTAGGAATCGTAGAACGGTACATCAAAATTTGATTTCTTATAGAATGATAATAATCGAAAATTACATTCAAACCATTCACCAAACTCAAATCAAACCCTGCGTCAAATGTAGTCGCTTTTTCCCAGGTTATCTGATCATTAGCATATCTATAGATGCCATATCCAGGTCGTGAATAATCCCAGCGATTACCCCAAGAAAATCCTCTACCGCCATCGTTGGGGTTTACATTGGACAAATAGAAGAAACGATCATACCATTCCCCAATCTGATCATTACCGATAGCACCGTATGTGGCTCGCAATTTTAACCGGCTTACTACGGGTAGCATAAATTCAAAAGGTTTCTCCTCATGTAAGTTCCACCCCAAACCAAATGATGGGAAGAAACCAAAACGATTGTTTTGTGAAAAACGTTCAGAGCCGTTGTAACCGAAATTACCTTCAAATAAATATTTGTTTTTAAATGAATACGTAGCGCGCCCCGAGAGCCCCAAATTTCTTGCCGGCAAGGATGTCTGTAAATCCCCTCCGTCGGCTGTTACGTAGTTTCGGATAATACCGATCAACATGCCCGTGAATTCATGGTCCTCGCCAACTAGTTTGTTATAATTAAGAGCCAATTCTCCATAGGTTGTCGTATTTTGCCTCCTATTGCCTGCATCATAACTCAAGTATTCCGTACCATCGTCTGGATTTAGTGGATTCAGAATGCTCTGATTGGCAGCAGGAATGTGAATTAAATTATAATAAAAGGGATCAAAACTACGCGCCACGTCAAAATAAGAATAACGTTGTGTATAGGCCATCATCCGGGCAGATAAACCCTCCGTCAAAAAATCCAATTTTTGTTTTACTTCCAGTTGTACATTTACCGTAGACGTATTGTATTCCTGATATCCTGAAACCATCCGTGCATAAGGGTTGTTATACATCGAATTTGTTTGACGAATCAATGCATTCCCAAATAATGGATGGGTAGTAAACGGCGAAAATGAATTCGGATAAATAGCAGGGAACATTACCGGATTAGACCACATGGCCTCTTTGAATACACGTTGACCACCATTGATCATATTGCCCCATTCATCATATCCACCAATAGGACCTCTATAATCGTCAAATTGTGCATATGTGCGGATAAAAGCCTCTGTGATCGGTGTAACATTCAAGGTAATGTTTGACCGTACCGAATAATTTTTCAATTTAATGTTATTGTCAAACTGGTTCGTATTCTCCGTCCGAAGGTTTCCATTGTCTATATTCATTGTACCGGCCACATAATATTGCGCCAGATTACCACCACCTGTTACATTGAAATTTAAGCGTTGATTGGTTGTATAATCTTTGATCATTTGGTCCAACCAATTATTATTAGGGTATAAATAAGGATCATCTCCATTACGCGTATGTTCGATCTTATTTTGATCGTACGGGAGCTCTGCCCTAGGATTACGCGTCAATACGGCTTCATTTGCCATCTGCATATACGTGATATTATCTGCGAACTTAAAATTTCTCGTATTAGTCGATAATGAGTTCTCAAAACGAACATTAAATTTTGCTCTTCCGATGATACCACTTTTTGTCGTCACCAATACTACGCCATTGGCACCGCGAGCACCATACAAAGCCGAAGCGGCTGCATCTTTCAATACCGAGAAACCAGCGATATCATCCGGTTGTAGGCGTGCCAAATCTGTGGATGAAGACTCTACACCGTCTATCAATATCAATGGGTCTTTTTTACCAGCACCGAACGAACCAACTCCTCTAATGAAGAAAGAAGCATTGTCTGCTCCCGGTTCGCCAGTGCGCTGATAGGCAATTACTCCGGCTACTTTACCCGCTAACATCGTTGTTAGGTTTGACGTTGGGCCTTTAAGTTCTTTTGGGTTTACTGTTGTAATAGAAGCTACCATACTGCTCTTTCGTTGGCTCCCATATGCTACTACGGCTACTTCTTCAATTTCGGATTCTGCAGGTGCTAGGTGTATAACGAGTTCTCGCTGTCCGGCAACGGCAACTTCTTTCCGATGATAACCGATAGCGGAAAATTCTAAAATAGAATTTTCCTGTAGACCTCTTATGGTGAATTGTCCGACGTTATCGGTGCTCGTTGCCTCTCGTACGCCTTTAATCGAGACGGAAACGTTTGTGATGGGCTGTCGGTTAATGCTATCCAATACGACCCCTTTCAGGTCAAAGGATTCTTGAGCCCACAGTGTTGGCAACATAAGAAAAGTGCCGAAAAAGAATAGCAGCATATGCCGAACTCTCTTGGTAGAAAAATAACACATAGACTTTTTGGTTTTTTTAAATGGTTATTGAATTTAGTTAACAATGTCTATAATTAGTAACTAATAGCTAATTTTATCTATTCTATTCTGTACCACTCTACAAATGTAATCAAGAAATTTTATCTTACAAATTTTTTTAATAAAAACAGATGAAATAAGATTGTTGCAATAGAGGAAACCTAACCTTCCAAGGAACTATGCAATGCCGAATGGAGAAAATATCCAATACACCAAGATCAGTAAACCAAGGAGCAGTGCGTAATAATAACCACGATTTCTCCAAGGCACAATTTCCACTTTATTCTCCTGGATAAGCTGAAATGGCTGGGACATGGGGTAAAGCCGTCCGATGACAAACATAAGAAGGGCTGTAGCCACGAACAAAATACCCATCCAATGCAGGAAATGAAGAGAACTGTTTAAAATGAACTGGGTAAAAATGTAGCAGACAATATAAAAGAAAATACCTGCTTTTGCGGCAATAGGCGGAATCTTAGTCTTGAAAAAACCTAGGAATAGAATCGTAAAAATGGGTACACTGAATATGCCACTAACTTTCTGGATATAAAAATAGAAGCCTTTATCGCTGTAAATGATAAATGGGGCGATGCTCATCGCAAAAAGTGATATCCCAATCTGGAACAGTTTGCCGGTCCTCAATATTCGTTTTTCCGATACCTCTTCTTTATGCTTTTTGGCGAAAATAGGTTTGTAAATATTAAAAATAAACAGTGAACTCGCACCGTTCAATCCTACATTGAATGTATTAATGGCTGCCCCTAGCAATATCGCTGCCGTCAATCCGCTCATTGCCGCAGGTAATACATCTCTAGCCAATAACGGAAATACACTCGCCGTGTGCGGTAAGTCAACATATAAATTAACCGCAATTAATCCTGGGATATTAATCAATAATGGGCTGAGCAATTTCAAGAAGCAGGTTAAAGCTACACCCTTTTGGCTCTCCGCAAGGCTCTTTCCTGCAATAATTTGCTGGACAATATATTGCTCCATTCCCCAATAATAAAGATTGGCAATAAATACCCCTGTAAATAGAGCAGAGAAAGGAATAGCATCTTGTGGCCCACCAATAGCATTGAGATGTTCTTTTTTGTTTGATAACACGGTTTTAAGACCTTGATATACCGAATCATCCCCCAGATATTTAAGTCCAAAGTACGGAATGGCTACCATGAGGATCAAGAGCCCAACGCTCAATATCGTGTCGGATATCGTAATGGCACTTAATCCGCCGAGAACGGTAAAAATAACCCCAACCAAGCCGATAAACCAAACCAATATCCAAATCGTTTGCCAGTAATCTATCTGGATATATCCAGAAATGTCAAAGAGGCTATCAAGGGCCAAAGCACCTCCATAAAGTGTCGTGGGAAGCAAATTCAGTAGATATCCCAATAGAAAAACAAGCGAGACCAAATTCTTCGTGCCGCTGTCATAGCGTTTTTCTAAAAATTCCGGAACCGTATTGATGCCTGATTTTAGATAAATAGGAATAAAGTATTCCGCCACGAGCAACATGGCAAAAACAGAAGAAACACCCCATCCGATAACAGACATATTGTTGATGTATACGGATTCGTTCTCCCCAATCAGTTGGTTAGCACTTAGGTTGCTCAAATACAACGAAGCGCCTACTAAAATAAACCCATTTGCACGGTTAGCTAAAAAGAACCCGGCAACAGTCTGACTTCCTTTTCTTTTCCGACTGAGGTAAATGGATAAGGTTAACGCCGCCAGAATGAAAAAAATGAAACTTATGGCAGAAAGAGCTAACATGATGTAAGCTAAAGCGAATTTCGTTTAAACAGCTTTGTAGGCATGATATACTTGATAGGTTTTCTGTGTTTGACGAATTCAGCCGCTAATACACCCATTTCAGCAAAATCGATCGAAAAAGTAGTTATCCCATCAAAAATAATTTCCTTCACGTGGTCATCATTATGAGAAAGTATTCCTACGTCAACGCCTAACTTAAAACCTTTATTTTTAACGTCTTTCAACATCTCCCACAATTCCAGGTTATGGATCGTGAAATATACTTTATTCTTCTCTATACTTCCGGATTCATATTCGTTTTTAATTATCCCGTTGACTTGGTAATCTGCTATAAACTGTTGGAAAGAGAGCAGCACATCATTAGGTTCTGCGGAAAAAGGTTTGAATAAGAAAATAAATTCATCAAATCGCCGAATATCATCCAGCAAACTGACAAAAACCTGATAAGAAGAGTTCTTGAATTCCTGTGCAATATAGGAGTAAGATGGATCTAACGAAATGTGTCTGTCTACAATTAAGGTTTTCTGCGCAGGGAGCTGTTCGAGCAACCTAGCTGTTTCCGGACGCTCTATAGGCGCGATAACATATACACCATATTTAGCATTTACCGTATTGATGGTTTGCTGAAAAACCTCAAAATTGTTATGATGAAAAAACACATCTACTTTTACATGCTCTCCCAAACTCTTCCGGAAAGTCTCATAAAAAGTTTCCTGGAAAGTATCGAAGGCATAAATGATCAAACAAACTTTCAATTGTTGGTGGCTCTCATCGGAGGCGACGAAATATCCGAGACGGTTTTTGGACTCCAAGATACCTCTTTCGATAAGTTCTTGATAGGCATTGACAATAGTTTGTCGGGCAAATCCCAGTTTTTGAATCATTTTATTGACAGAAGGCATCGTATCCCCCCGTCGAATAAGGTTTTGTTCTAAGGCGTTAATTACGCCTTGAACGATTTGTTCACGTTTGGAGTAGTGCGCAAATTGTGCTAATTTCTTTATCTCATTAAATATAGTACATTCTTCCATATATATTGATATGTCGTCAAGCTGTCACACCTTATGTCGTAAAAAAGGAATCGCCATCAATTCCATTTTTTCGGTGTCAATAACCATAAATTTGCATTTGGACTAAGAATAATCGATAAAGGTACAACATTGGGGTCTAATATTCTTATCTTCTAAGAAGATTTATAAAAGGAAAAAGCACCGAGGATATCCGGTGCTTTTCGTGGGAGATACTGGGTTCGAACCAGTGACCCCCTGCTTGTAAGGCAGGTGCTCTGAACCAGCTGAGCTAATCTCCCGAGGTTCTATATGATGTGGAGAATACTGGGTTCGAACCAGTGACCCCCTGCTTGTAAGGCAGGTGCTCTGAACCAGCTGAGCTAATTCTCCAAGCCTTTCGCTTATTGCGTGTGCAAATATAGGGGTAAAATCTGATTTGCAAAATTATTTTTTGATTTTTTTAAGCGTTAAAAGACAACCTACTAATTGTTAAGGATATTAAAGCGAATCTCCTCGCATTCTCTGATTCATCGTCTTCATAGCAATCGATGCCCGCTTGTACATCGGGTCGACGAGTTCGAGTAACTTTCGGTAAGATTCAAACACTTCTTCTGCAAAATCTAAGTTTCGCTGGTACATGTCAGATAACTCACTGTATATCTCCAAAAAAAGCTGTTCATCATCGTCCAGGGAAACGATATTGACAGAGAGCTCCTCATAGCGCGGATACACCTCGTCGAATATACCAAAATGCCGACCATGTACCGGCCAATGTTCCCGGTATTCGTCCGCGGGGTCGATCAGGTCTATTTCATAATTGTAGCGTTGAGTCAAATCATCCACCAGCACATACAAATCCTGCACCGCTTTATTGTGCTCTTCCAAATCCTGAAATAAACCGGTCACATCAATGGTAAATTCATCCTTTATTTCCGGCAGGTTCTTGCCGTCAGACAAGCCCAGGCTATCTTCCACAAAGGCCAGGCTTTGATCTAAGCGGAGGGCTTCCATCTCGCTTTCACGCGTATGCTCCTGTATAGCCAACAGACCTTTTGCCAAATATTCCAGCCGTTGTCTCAAATCCCACACCACATCATGCGCCATGTAGTAACGTTCTAAAGCTTCTTTTTCGTAGTCTGGCTGCTCCTTGGATTCATCAAATTCCAGTATAATATCTTTTAGTGGATGTGGGCGAACGATCGTCTTCATATATTTTGTCTATTTATTTTTTTAAAAAGTGGCTATCCCACTCCGAAGAGGGCATCATATTCCGTGATGCGGGGATAGCCAAAATTACACGATTAACGTTTAAAACACGTACGAACTCACAACATCGCTATAGATCACCTGTGGATTTCTACCGATATAAGCGACCCGGAACTCATATTCCTGTACCGATTCCAGTCCGGTGATGGTCACTTTGGACTTGGAACTTATCAGCCTTGTCCAGTCAGCGTCGCTGTTTTTCTTCCGATATTCAAACTGATAGGCGAGTTTACCCTTCCAGTAGGCCGTCTTCAGCGTGGTTACCCCCGATATGCGCGCATTGACCTCTACCGATAGGAATTTTGGCTGTGGTGCCGGTTTGGGTCCAATGATACCCTTTGCTGACGGGTTAAAACCTGCCGCCAAAATGACAGCTGCATCGCCGTTTGCCTGACGCTCTACATAGAGCGACAGATGATAAACCATGGTCTTCAACGCCGCAAAAGCCTGGTTTTTGAGCACGACAAAACGCTTGTCCCGATAGGCTGCATCGGCCTGTGCCTGCTTGACTTTAGCCAGTGCCTGTTCCAGATCCGCAATACTAGGATCTGCGTCCGTAAACAAATCTGCATTTTCTGCTAATTTAACAATGATGTTTTCAACGAATCTAAGAAACTGTGCTTCTCCGTTACTGGTTCCCCCAGTTTTTAATGTTACTTTACTCATGATAGTTTTTTTTGTGTTAAAAATTAAACCTTTTGTTGATCAACGATACAAACATAACATGGAAGGCCACGAAACAGGGGGTCAAATCGTGACAATTTTCTCGCGTTTTGCAGAAAACTTTGGCACGATTTGACCCCCTATCCCAGCAGAAACGGTAAATTTGTGCGTTTCCAGCTTGGAAATGCATATTTTATCCAACCACAAAAACTACTTTTTTCACCAACATAACTTCTTTTTTCACCAACAAATAGTTGTAATTCCCCAAAAACCGCATCATATTCCAAAAACAGAAATGTCATGCACCAACAAAACTTCTTACTTCCCCACAAAAATTTGCTTCTTCCCCAACAAATAATTCTTTTGTACCACAAACAAGATTATATTACAGAAATATAAACGTGATGCACCAACAAAATATATATTTTCCCTACAAAAAAAACCTATTGCACTGACTTATTCCTCTTCTTCGTTACCTTTCCGAAATTCACCCATTTCTTTCTGAAAGGAACTCGGGGTTTGGAAAAAGTACTTTTTAAATTCCCGGCTAAAGTATTTCCGGTTGGGGTAGTTCAGCAGGTTGGAAATCTGGTCCACGGTCATCTCGCCTTCGTAGAGTAGATTTTTTGCTTGGTTGAGTTTCGTCCGCTGGATATATTCTGCTATTTTGACCGGCCGACCTTCAAAAGCCCGGTTCAACGTACGCCAGCTCACGCCTAACCCTTCCGCAACATCATGCTTATTGATCGAATCCAACAAGTTTTCATTAATATAGGCCAATGCTTTGTGATAAAGTCCCAGCCGGCTTCGTTCGTTTTGGTCTGCCTGACGATCCAATTGCCGGCAGTATTCTTCCAGCAACCGACAAACATCCAACAAGAGTTCGCCCTTACCACGGAAAGGTAGATATTCCGGTCTGCTGAGACGGTTCCAGGCGTCCCGTAGACTATGGTTGACACTGATATCCGGTTCCCAATAAGCATTCGTTTTAGGGGATTCGTTACGGTAGACCAAACTCGCCAACATTGGAAACTCTTTGAGCAAATCGGCTACGGCATCGGTTTTATAGCCTATGAGAACAGTCCATTGCTTGCCCTGGTTCAGCAACAACGGAACTTTTTGTGCCGCTGTAGAAAACGAAATGCAGCGGTTATCGCTCAAAGGCAGGCTATGAGGTAAATAAAGTTGGGAGGTGTTCCTAAACTGGTACATTTGCCAGAAACTGATCCCCTCCATAGCAGGGTCCACACGAAATCCAGCCGGATCAATGGTTCCCTTTAATTCCAGCAGAACACATTCTTCGAGTTCTATAAAAATAGCATCTAGGCTGTTCCCTATACGATAATGGTGGTTTAAGGGCAAAAAAGAAAGGTAGCCGCCTTCGATCGTTCTTGTTGACGGGATAATTCGTTGTTGTAAACAAAAGAAATTAGAAGTGAGCATGTTCGTATTTATGTTGGTTTCGCTTCCTAAAGATACAACATTTCGACAAAAAGAAAAACAGCTACTTCGTCATCAAACTTCCGCGAGTTCCTTCCACAAAGTTGGTCTAGGAAAATATCATTCGTATATGTAGTTGTTGCAAACAATTTGGAATCATTCTAAACTATACGTAGCTTTGCCGGAATTTATAGTATGTTGGACGATTGGAAAGGAGTATTAACCGGCTCTCCCGATGCCTTGGAGAGCTTATATGCAAGTACTTACCACGATTTATTTGCTTACGGCGTGATGTTAGGGCATCCACGTGAAGCAGTAAAAGACGGTATACAGTATCTTTTCCTTTCTATTTGGGAAAAGCGGGATCGCCTCCCTCAGGTATCATCTGTCAAACCCTATCTTTTCACTTGGTTACGCCGCATACTGAACGAAAAGAAAGACCACCAAACTACATTCCCGATAGCTCACCACCTGGAAGCGTCTGCAGACTCACAAGAAGATATCATTATCCGTGCGGAGTTAGCCCGGGAAACATGGCAACAACTCCTTCTCGGGATGGAGCAGCTCACACCCAAACAAAAGCAAGCCATCCAACTACGTTATTTTGACAAGCTATCGTATGACGAAATAGCCGATCGAACCCAGAACAACGTCCGCACCATCTATAACCTCGTTTCCGAGGCTTTGAAAGTCCTGAAAAAAAAAGTAAAAAATAATCGGTAAAAACGGTTGTTCCTCCCCTCTATAGAATAAAGAACAAATTACACATCGTGATATACACCTATAAATGGATAAAAAACAATGCACAGTAGAAGAGCTGATCTGCGATGACAGCTTTCTTGCATTTTATGAGAAAACGGATCCTGCGGCAATTCGCTATTGGTCAGAATTTAGCCGCGAAAACCCTGATCAAATCGAAAAGATAGAAGAAGCTATCCGGATGTTGGATGGCTTTCGTGTTCATTTGCCTGAGGCAGAATTTTTAGAAGAACAGCATAGGTTTAAGCAATCGCTGTACCACAAGGTATCGACCAAAACAACCAGATTCCGTTATCGCTGGTGGAGCTGGACTGCCGCCGCTTCTATCATTTTGGTCTTGGGATTTTTTATTGCCTATACGATAAAATCCGTTGACGGCGTAGGTACAGATAACGATATAGCTGCCCAAAAACAGGTTTCTGCATGGCAGGAGGTCAATGTAGAATTCGGTAAACTTAAAAAAATCAACTTCCCGGACGGCAGTTCGGTTGTTCTAGCAGGAGGCAGCACGCTTCGGTACCCACAGGTATTCCGAAAAGATTCGGTGGTCGTGGAACTCCAAGGAGAAGGGCATTTCGCCATCCAACGTAACATAGAGCGCCTTTTCACGGTGCGTACCGCGTTTACCGATATCCAGGTATTGGGAACAAACTTCCTGGTGGAAGAAAAAGGGGATGCCCAGCATCAAATCAGTTTATTTTCCGGAAAAATCAGCCTACCCCATCCACATTCGGCAGATCGCACCATACTCTCCCCCGGGGATAAGGCCATTGTCCATCGTTCCGGAACAATTACCGTATCTTCTTTTTCGAACCTATATAGCTCCGATTTTGTAAAAGGCGTACTTGCCTTCGACAAGGCTGATTTTGAAGAAGTACAACTCAAATTCAAACGCTATTACGGCATCATACTGCGCCATGAAGGTACTGTCCAAAACTGGGAGTTAACAGGGCGGTATGAAAACATGACAGCAGAAGATGTCCTAAATACCATTTGCCATATCAAAGGTAAAAAATACAGAAAAACAGCAGACAACCACTATGTACTCTATTAGTTATCAACGGATTTGGGGTTCCGTTCTATTCCTGCTTATGCATTGCATATCCCCTGCTCTCTTTGCCCAGGAGGCACAAAAGGTTACGTTACGTTCAGCACTTTCCACGCTGGAACAACGCTTTCAGGTTTCTTTTTCTTATGATAACGCCATCCAGCCGGAGCAATATATACAGTTACCAAAAAATATAACCACGCTGGACGACCACCTGCAGTACCTTACGTTGAACCACCAGCTTAATTTCCGTAAAATGGGCCGGAAAGTCATCGCCGTTACCAAGGCCGACAGAACCATCCGGGTATCTGGTGTCGTAAGGGATTCGTTATCCGGATCCGTACTGCGCGGGGCAACAATCTACCTACAATCGGAAAAAACACAGTTCCGTTCAGACCAACAAGGAGAATATGCCTTTAACCTACCAGATACGTACATCGGCAAAAAAATGCAGATCAGCTATGTCGGTTATAACCGGGCTGAAATTATTGTCAACACTACCTATCAGGAAGTACGGATGACATCCGCAGACCAAAGCATGGAAGAAGTCATCATTACCAATACCTATGAAGGCCCGAAGCTACGCGAAGAAACCGTGGGGAGTGTCTTTTCCCTCAACGCAAAGGAACTGCAGACAAGCCGACCGCTGGAAAGTATTGACAAAATGCTGGAAGGACTTGTTCCGGGCTTATACGTGGAGACAAACACCGCGTTAGGCACGCCCGTCAAGATAAACATCCGTGGCCAGGGGACATTATCTGCTATGAGTGCTTCCTCCCGGACGACGTCCTCCCAACCCTTATTTGTCATTGACGGTGTTCCGATGCAGGAGCAGGAAAAGGGTGATGCCGGCTCCAATTTCAATCAAGAAACCCTGTTAAATCCACTAGCGGGAATAAACCCGATGGACATTGCATCGGTTACGGTCCTGAAAGATGCCGCTGCAACGACGATATATGGTGCCAATGCAGCCAACGGCGTTATATTGATCACCACCAAATCGGGCAGAAGCGGTTCTCCGAGGGTGCAGGCCTCCTTCCAGACTGGCGTATCCACCTTTATCAATCGTCTACAATTACTGTCGGGGCCACAATATTATGAGGTACTCAAAGAAACCTATATGAACGGAGGCATGTCGGAGAGCACAGCAAAAAATCTCGCCGGAAGCAGCACGATCGACACGGATTGGTTTGCCTTGACATCCCGGAA
This sequence comes from Sphingobacterium corticibacterium, assembly GCF_004208525.1. GTDB lineage: Bacteria > Bacteroidota > Bacteroidia > Sphingobacteriales > Sphingobacteriaceae > Sphingobacterium > Sphingobacterium corticibacterium. Next base: position 133,678 of record NZ_SGIT01000003.1, read on the forward strand.
TGCCAATTACACCAACATACATGCCTCTGTTTCTGGCGGTAAGGAAGGCAACAACTACTTTCTCTCCATAGGTTACCGCGACCAGCAAAATGCCAGTCCGGGAAATGGTCTGAAGCAGTACACCGGGCAGTTCCGGTACCAAAACAAAATATCCGAAAAACTTCGTCTGACCAGCACGTTCACGCCTACATTCATGCAGCGGAAAGGGCTCGATAATTTTGCGAACAACGCCTATATCCCCCCGAATCTAGCGCCTTATAATACCGATGGCAGCTTCGCTACATTTTCCAATACACCTAATCCATTAGCGGTACTCGCTTACAACAGTGACGAGAGCCAGACTTTCACGGCCAATGCCCATTTCGACCTGCAGTATGACATTACCCCTTCGTTGTATATACGAGGTGCGGCGGGCGGTAATATTTTTCAGTCCAAACAGGAGATTTACCAATCGGGGCAGGTTCCCCCAACGAATACGGTGGGCGGACGGCTGCGTATATACAACCGCCAGAATTATAACTACACATCTTTCTTACAGGCGGGCTATCGGCCAAACTTTTCGGAAGATCATCGCATGCTTATCATCCTCGGAACAGAAATACGCGATCAATATTCTTCCCTGCTTTTCGGAAGTGGGAGCGGCTTTTCGTACGAGAAAATCCGTGAGTTGAGTCTGGCAACCAATAAGTTGTCAGCATCGTCTAAGATTTCTGATGCGACGGTATCCTACTATACGCAGATGAACTATGATTTCAAAAGTAAATATTACGCCACGTTAAGTGGACGCGCGGATCAATCTTCTCTTTTTGGTGGAGACAAACAAATGGCCGTCAACGTTGCGGTGGGTCTAGGCTGGAATATCTCCAGTGAAGATTTTCTTGCCGAATCCGACATCATCGACTTTTTACGCCTGCGAACAAGTTTCGGTAGCACCGGAAACTCCCGCATAGGATCGTATGCTTCCCGTGGGATGTACGACATCGGTAGTGATTATCTCGGACAAGTAGGTGCCCGGCCGTCCTCCCAGGCAGCTCCAAACCCTGATCTCGGCTGGGAAACCAACTACAAAACAAATATCGGCATCGATATATCTGTATTAGACCGGCTTCATTTCACGGCGGAATTTTATCAGAACGATGTCCGGAATTTAATTGCGCAGGTTCGGATCCCGTTAGAGACAGGTTACAGCAGTATCCCCGTTAACACGGGCAACATGCGAAACCGGGGAATAGATCTCAGCCTAGCGGTGGATTGGTTTAAAGAAAAGCCGGTCACTTGGCGGTCTTCCTTTATCGCCGGTTGGAACAAAAACAAAGTGCTTTCCTTCAACAACCCGCTCGCCGACCAATATGCAGGGACGAACGTGGATGAGGTAGGAAATGCACATCGGGTAGGCTATAGTACCAATACCATCTGGGGTGTACGATGGGCAGGTGTAGATCCAGATACCGGAGAGGAACGCTTTTATACGCCGTCCGGCGAAACGGTAAACCGGGTAGGTATCCGCGCCTTACGCACCAGCGCCTATGTTCCGTTGGGAAACTCCCTACCGGCTATCCAAGGCGGGGTGGTAAACACTTTATCCTGGAAAAACATGACACTATCCTTCAATATCCAATATCAGCTTGGCGGTGATCGTCTTGTAGCAACCACCCGTCTTCAGGATGGCTTAAATCTAGATCATTCCAATATGGCCGTTAATATATTGGATCGCTGGCGGACACCTGGCGATATCACCACTGTACCGAAACTGAGCAGGCTTCCGCCTTCGGCCATTACCAATTCGTCCCGGTATCTCTATGATATGACCCATGTCAAACTGTCCAACCTGGCGTTCAGTTACACGCTGAACAAGGAGCTGGTACAACGCCTGCGACTGCCCAATCTATCGGCCAGTTTCAACGTCAACAACCTCCTTTATTGGTATAAGGATAAGAGCCCGGAAGGCAGAAACGGCATCCGCGAACTCCGTTTCAATTATCCAGAAACCCGGAATTTTTCACTAGGCTTACAAATGACCCTTTAAATGTCTTAAACCATGAAGATAAAATTCATTATTATTCTAATCGTTTCCCTGTTATCACTCAGCTGCGATAAGTTTCTGGACAAAGAGCCGGAGAACAAGGTTTCGATAGAGGAAATTTTCGCCGATCTGCCCGGTGCAAAGGCCGCACTCACCGGGGTTTATTTGGATATGTTCAGCACGAGCTATTTTAATGGCCCACGGATGGTTTACCCAGAACTCACGGGCGGAAACCTGCGGCATGCCTATCCTACACGGACAAGCCTGCTGGATCTCTTCCATTTCAGCGCTGACGCCGACAGCAGTAGTATGAATACGGTCTATTCGCATCTCTATAGCATGTTAAACAACATCAACAATATCTTGACGCGTGTACCCGATCTGGCGGACGGAACAGCAGCCGAGCGCAACGAAATTCTTGCCCAAGCCCATGGTATACGGGCATTGATCCATTTGGATCTGGTGCAGCTTTTTGCCCAACCTTACCGCTATACGTCGGACGCCAGCCACCTCGGGATTGTCATTGCCGACGAACCCATTCTTGTAGGGAATGCACAACGAAGACGGGCAACAGTGGCAGAAGTGTATGATCAGATCGCGTCTGATCTGCAGCTGGCAACCGATTTATTTGCGAACAGCAAGCGGGTATTTACGGGCAACCGCGTTCAATATATGAACACTTCGGCGCTAAAGGCATTGTATGCACGGCTGTGCCTACATAAACAAGACTGGGAAGGGGCTTCCCTGTATAGTAGTCAAGTGATCGCCGAAAACTTTACCTTGTATAGCCGGGAGGAATACCTCCCTTCGTGGAAAACGGCGGCAGCGAAAGAAACCATCCTGGAGGTTGCCGTGCCTACCGGTCACGGGGGAAACTCGCTAGGGAACTATTATGTTAACGAGAGTTCCAATTCTTATTTTCAGTTTGCGCCATCCGAAGACCTGCTCGAATTATTTAGCGAGCATGATATTCGATCCGCCGGCGGGATCTTCAAATATGATTCCTATAATTTCGAGGCTACGAGTGTCAAAATCATCCGGTTATCTGAAATGTACCTGATCCGTGCCGAGGCTTTGGCAGAAATGGGGGAAACAGAAGAAGCTATTGCGGACCTGAACCTGATCCGATTACGTGCGGACCCGGAGCAGGAACCTTGGACGACGCAGAACAAACAAGCGCTGATCGATGAAATACTGAACGAACGTCGGCGGGAGCTCTGCCTCGAGGGATTTCTATTTTTCGATCTGATGCGGCGCGGCTTATCGGTAGAACGGAGCGACTGTGAGGGCACAAATTGTAATATGAGCTATCCGTCAGACAGATTCGTCTTGCCCATTCCACAGCAATCCGTATACAGCAATAACCATATGGAGCAAAATCCCGGTTATTAACAATAAACGTTTATTACACATTATTTATCACATATTTTATATTATCCAAAAAATGAAAACACAAAGTACATTATTCGCGTTGATCGTTTTATTCCTGCTTTCCTGTAGCAAAAGCTCGGAGGAGCCGCAACCGGAGCCAGAACCGGAACCGGAAGAAGAGACCCTTCCTAAAGAGCTTGCCATTACCCGCACCATCGCGTATTTCCACGAGGATGAAGCGTATTACCAACCGTACGTCTATCGGTATGACACAGAGACAGCTGCATGGAGCAAACGGATTGGCGCACATTTCTCGACCATTTCCGAAAGCAGCCCGACATACATCGGCTATACCCAACCCTATGTGGAAGACAGCGGGGTCAACTTATTCCATATGGTGACCTTGTACGCCGAGCATATCGGCTCCACTAACGTCAAGACGGCCGGCATCAATGTGGAGAAGGTTTTGGGTTTTGTACCCGACGAAAGCTCGGAATTGACCGGTAAGGAAGAGGACAACGACCTGACTTATGCTAAAGGTGAGGTCGAAGTGGTCAGCCAAAAAGTTAAAATCAGAAAATCAGGATTAGTCGATTTTTTTGAAATCGGTATCAGCGGTAAAGGTACTTACGACCTAAAAACCGGCGTTATCGACTTGGAGGTTCATTTTGACGAGCGCGAGATCGGTGGACAAGAGGATGTTGTGCGTCAGTATAAGATCAGTAAAGAGGCGCTTACTTTTTAGTTTTTTTTGATGAAGAAAACAGCTGTCTTTGCCTTATTGGGAATTTTCCTTTTTCTGGTCGGTTTCGTCCAGGAAAAGGAAATTCCTGATATGACTACTTTACGCCGCCTATACGCTTCGGGAGATGTTACGCAATGGCCCAAAGCCAATATTGATTCAACCGTTGTGCCCCATTTTGAAGATATCGGTTCCCTCCCCCCGGTGTCTTATCCGGATTATAATCTCTTCAGCACCGAAAAAGCCGCGTTGGGGAAGATGCTATTTTTCGATCCCCGCTTATCCGCCAGTAAACAGATTGCCTGCGCAAGTTGCCATGATCCGCAGCTCGGATGGGGGGATGGCAAAAGTCTTTCGCACGGACATGACCGAAAGGTGGGGAAAAGAAATGCCATGAGTTTATATAATATGGGGTATTTTACATCTTTCTTTTGGGATGGCCGGGCTAAGTCTCTGGAAGAACAGGTGGATTTCCCGTTGATAGACAGTGTAGAGATGAACAATCCGCTGGACATCGTCGTACAGCACATTTCGGAGATCCCGGGCTATGCGCCCTATTTTGAGGCTGCTTTTGGCGATGGAATGGTCAATCTGGAACGTATACAATACGCCATCGCGACGTTTGAAAGGGGAATCAAAAGTCTGCCGAGCAGATTCGACCGATTTGTCAAAGGGGACGAAAAAGCCTTAAGCGACCAGGAAATCTGGGGAATGCACCTCTTCCGCACAAAAGCTCGATGCATCAATTGCCATAACACGCCCTTATTTTCGGACAATCTCTTTCATAACGACGGGCAGGCCTTATATGGCAGCCGTCAAGAAGATTTAGGCCATTACCATATTAGCGGCAAACAGATCGATGTTGGTGCTTTTCGTACGCCTTCGTTGCGGAACATCACCTTGACCGGCCCCTGGATGCATCACGGTAATTTCCCGACGTTGTTTGATGTTGTGGTATACTATAATTTAGGAAATCCAGCGCCTATACAGCGGTATGTTCAAATAGATTCTACGAAAGTACCTATTCCGTCCCCATTGTTACGGAAGCTAGAACTAAGTGATGATGAAGTTCACGCCATTATTAGCTTTCTGGGCGCAATCAGCAGTGGTGTACAGGCTAGGGTAAACACCCCTAAGCTACCCTAAGACGGTAGCGCGTGGCGTAGCCCGCCTAATCATAAAACTTCCAGGACACCCCAAATCGCAGATTCGCATCCTGCATAGGATAACGCCGCACAGTATAGTATCCCTTCGGATAAACAAACTGATTAACAAAATTATAGGAGATAAATAAATTCACGCGGTCTATATTACCGGTAAACCATAAATCCACTATCGGATAGGTGGAGTATTCTATCCCCACATTATCGTTGTAAAATTGCCCAACGTTAATGGCGTAGGAAGGCGAACGGAACGGTGTATTGAAGCGCACATCGGTTCCCAATCGGAAATCCATGACGTTGTATAATTTATTGGCATAGTAGAAGCTATGCCAAGTGTACAGCTCCGGGATGGCCAATATATTCTGAGCGTCCGTTTTCTGATATACACCCATATTATCAAAATGGAAGCGTCCTAAACGAAATTTCTGACTGACCGAGACTTTCAATAAATTCATATTGCCGGATTGCTCCGGGGTGATCTGCCGCATATATAACTCATCATTATCTGGGTTATCGATTTCGCGAAAATAGAGATACTTATCCATTAAAAAGTATTCCGCTTTACCTGAAAATCCGATTTTATTGTTGGTATAAGCGAAAGAAAGGTTCTGTGTCTTCGTTTTTTCCCAACTATGATCCCACTGATGATACGTGTAGTTCATCAGATTAAATACCATTTCCGGTGATTTATTTTGCGAATAGGCGCCGATCCGCACCCTACCCGCATTTTCGCTCAACAAAATATCGGCGTTCGCTTCATACAGAAAGTCTCCCGCATGACGCCCTACAACAATCTGGTTTACATTTCCCTGCAGCTGCACACGGTCACTAAATTGATAACCTAGAGTACCCTTTAGCATACTGTTTTGGAAAAACTCGTTCGTCAGACTATCCTTATACCAGATTAGATCATTCTGAAAGCCCAAATCCAGTTTGGCTTCATTTTTAAACACACCTTTACCCCGTAAATAAAAACTATAGGTAAATTCGTTGGTAATGTTTGTTATGGTGGTGGTATCTTCGACAAGGCCAAAGTCACCATACGGGAATGCGCCTTCCAAATCCTCTTCATTTTTGAAAAAGGTAAATCTTCTTTGACGCAACGACGAATTGTGAGCTACAGTATTCGTAGGACGCACCTCCATCTCGGGGGTTCCGACGTTTAGCGTATCTAACCGTCCTAGATAATAGGACTGCCGTAAGAAGACACCGTTGTCTTTCCATTTATGGTTAGGGCGATTTGCCTGTCGTCCGCTCAGTCTAACTGGATATCCCATATTGGACATACTGGAGGTATCCTGAAATACATCCTGCATATAGACATTACGATCCACAACAGATCCATTTTCGGGCGAGTTGAGATTGTTGATCGTGACATTCATCAACAGGTTATAGCGTAGGCTCTTCGATTCATACCAGGAAAAGACGGCGGCCCTTCGGTCATTATAATCTTGATTCACATAATAGCCATCCGTGTTGGTGGCGTAGTATTCCGCCCCTATATTTAGCTGTGGATTAATATTTTGCGCCAGTCGGGCACGAAATACCTGATCATTGAAAAAGAAACCTACCGCATATAATTCGGAATAGCGTGCCCTTGCCCGAAAATATTGGATAGAATCCGATTGTAGTAAATATCTTTCCAGCGCATGGAATCCGGGCTGAAAGCCAATGCTCTTGTTTGGATTGAACAACAGATCTCGTGATGCTAATCCATAAGAGCCTAGATTAATCGTCGGGTTCCAGGGGACATTTTGTTTATTGTAATATTGGAAATTGACATGGGTTGTATCAATCTGTATAGTACGTGTACTCTGCTTGAGCATATCCAAAGTAGCATAGCGTACATATCTCGCGGTAAAAACAACGGAGTCCTGCCTATTATCCTCTTTGGCTCTTGCCGAATCCAAGGCACTGCTAAATTCCTCTTCCACTTGCGCAGAAACATATGCCGTACCTACGAAGATAAACACAAAAAAAAGTAGGAGTTGCTTCAAGTGCCTGTTCATCAATACCAATTTGTTCTAAATTTTATGCCAAAAATAAGGCTAAAAATCTTCATTTATTGCAATGCTATCAATTCTTTTAGAATCTTTGTCATTTTTGGCTCTGCTTCGGTAGCCACTTGTATGATCTCTGCAAAAGAAACAGGTTTTAATTCGGCATGAAATCCTTCATCGGTTACTACCGAAATCGCAAATACCGGTAACCCCATATGATTGGCCACAATCACTTCAGGTACGGTACTCATACCGACAATATCACCCCCAATGATACGCATATAACGATACTCGGCTTTTGTTTCCAGATTCGGCCCTTGCGTGGAGACATACACGACTTTATGCGCTCTGTATTTGAAGCGATCGGCAATCTCCAACGCTTGCTGAATCATATCCTTGTTATACGGCTCATTCATGTCGGGAAAACGCGAACCAAAATCGTCGTCGTTTGGTCCCCGCAGCGGATTGTCGGGAAGTAAATTGATATGATCCTCGATAATACCCATGTCGCCTTTCAGAATATTCGGACTGAGCGATCCCGCGGCATTGGATACAAAAAGCTTCTGGATACCTAAAGCTTTCATCACCCGTACCGGAAACGTGATCGCCTGCATATCATATCCCTCATAATAATGAAGGCGTCCCTGCATAGCCACAACCCGGCGCCCGTTCAACAAACCAAAAATCAGCTTTCCACTATGAAATTCGACCGTTGATATGGGGAAATTGGGAATATTGGAATACATCATCTTGTATTCTATATCTATTTCCTCCACCAATTTGCCAAGCCCTGTGCCTAAAATAATACCAAATTCCGGTGTGAAATCGCCTATTTTACGACGAATAGAGACGACGGTTTCTTCTATTAAATGATACATGTTGGATTAAAAGTAAAAAATAAACTGTAGAAACGAAAAAAGAGACTATTAAAGTCTCCTTTTTTGTGGGAAATACTGGGTTCGAACCAGTGACCCCTACCTTGTCGAGGTAGTGCTCTAAACCAGCTGAGCTAATTTCCCGGTCGACGCTTGCGCGGCTCAAAGATAGTTAATGTGAAATCAATTTTAAAATTTATCTAAAATGAGTTTATTAAAGTCTGCGTTCCTCCCGCGGCAGTTTACCGGGTGAAGTCCCCCACATCAGCAGGAAAGTCGTCAATCCATTATAAACAATCAATTCAAAACCAATACGATAGCTGGTATACGGTATAATATAATACGTATTCAATACATACCATATAATGGGCGACAAAATACAGAAATACGGCACCAGATTATCCTTCACCTTATTTCGCGTTAAGATCCCAAAGGCAAATAAACCCAGCAATGGCCCATACGTGTAACTCGCCGCGGTAAAAATAGCCGTCACGACCGAATCGTCATTTAATAGCCGGAATATCAAAATGACGACAAGCATCACGACGCTAAAGGCGAAATGCACTATATTCCGTTTCCGCACCAAGGCCTTCGCATTCGGATCCTTTGCTTTATTAAAGTCGAGAAAATCCACACAATACGATGTCGTCAACGCCGTGAGTGCCGAATCGGTGGTCGCGAACGTTGCCGCCGTCAATCCCATCATAAAGATGACCCCCGCAGCTATAGACAGATGGTTCAGTGCAATCTCGGGATAAAGATAATCTGGTGTACGGAGCATGCTGATATCAATCCCTTTTTCGGCCACATAAATGTAGAGCAATGCCCCAACGGCCAAGAAAAATAAGTTGATAACAACAAATACCCCCGTAAACGTGAGCATGTTTTTCTGTGCTTCACCAATAGTTTTCATGCTCAAGTTTTTCTGCATCAGATCTTGGTCGAGACCGGTCATCGCAATCGTTACAAATGCTCCTCCAACAATGTGTTTCCAGAAATGATTTCGATCTCCTAACAAATCTTCCCATACCACAATCTGTGAATAAGAACTTTCTTTCACACGCTCAAATGCCTCCAAAACAGATATACCAAGCCCATCGGCCATAAAATAAATCGACAAGACAACAGCTAGTACCAGACAAAATGTTTGGAACATATCCGTGATAATGATGGTCTTTAGTCCACCTTTATTGGTGTATAACCATATTAAAAGCAAACATCCAGCTACCGTAATTCCAAAAGGCACGTTCCAGGCGTCAAAAATGAATTTTTGAAGAATAATAGCTACCAGGTACAACCGAAATGCTGATCCGATTGTTCGGGACACCAAGAAGATCATTGCCCCTGTCTTGTAGCTCGTATGCCCTAATCGTTCCTCCAAATAGGTATAAATGGACGTGAGGTTCATCCGATAATAAAGTGGCAACAAAACGTAGGCGATCACCAGAAACCCAAGGGCGTTCCCCAAAACAAATTGAAAATAGCTAAAGTTTGAAACCCCTACAGCTCCCGGAACGGAGATAAAAGTAACCCCCGACAGTGCTACACCAATCATCCCGAACGCAACCATATACCATTTGGAACTTTTGTTTGCTACAAAGAAAGTAGCATTGTCAGCGGTTTTACGGGAAGTGAAATAAGACACGCTCAGTAGTATACCGAAATATACGAATAAAAACGTCAATAGGGTGATTGGCGACATAGTTAAAAGTAAAATATTACGATTTTAAGGATTGATAACTTTCGATAGCTTTCCGCACATTACCATAGCGCTCTAACAGTATCGAGGCTGCTTCTTGATCGAGTCCTGTCTCCTCCATAACCATCCGCACGCCGCGGGCAACTAGTTTTATATTCGACAATTGCATATCGACCATTTTATTGCCTTTTACCCGTCCGAGCTGGATCATGACGGAAGTGCTCAGCATATTGAGCACCAGCTTTTGCGCTGTACCTGATTTCATCCGCGTAGAACCTGTTACAAATTCGGGACCGACTATAACTTCTACCGGATATTGTGCTTCCTGCGCAATAGGTGAATTACTATTACATACGATACATCCTGTTACCAATCCTTCCGCATTAGCTCGTCTCAATCCACCAATAACATAAGGCGTTGTTCCGGATGCTGCAATCCCAATGATGACATCGTTCTCATCGATACCGTACTCTTCCATATCTTTCCAAGCCTGTTCCATATCATCTTCTGCAAATTCCACGGCTTTACGAATGGCTGTATCGCCACCGGCTATCAATCCGATAACCCAGTCAAAGGGCACGCCAAAAGTCGGTGGACATTCTGAAGCATCTAAAATACCCAAACGGCCACTCGTTCCAGCACCTATATAAAATAAACGTCCCCCCATTTTCATTTTCTCCACGGTAACGTCCACCAGCGCTTCCAGTTGTGGAATCGCTTTCTCCACAGCTAATGGCACGGTTTTATCCTCCTTATTCATATTAGTCAACAATTCGTTGACCGACATTTTATCTAAGTCTCGGTAGTTCGACTCCTTTTCCGTAACTCTTACCATTTAAAATTCTATTACTTCCAACACAAAAATGCAAATTTTAATCTAAAACATGCATAAACACGCAGAAATACTTTAAAAAAGATTTTCCGGTTCTATGCGTTATTCTTTGCCGAGGTTAAATTTCATCATCATACCATCCATCGTGGTGACAACTATTTGGTTAGACCTCAAAACAAATATAGGGTTTATCATCGCATTTGAACATTTATACTGCCATAAAACTTCTCCAGTCTTCGCATCAACGCCAGAAAGAAGTCCCGAATGGCTTGGTACAAATACTTGCCGACCGTTGGTAGCTATGGCAGACGGCGTTAGCTCATAGGGCAACTGCAATGTTGAACGCCAAGCAATATCCATACTATCTGCCGTTGTAGATACGCCCAGCAGGTTGCCATCCATCGTTTTAACATACACATAACGTCCATCTTCTGAAAGTCCCATCGACTCGCGAACACGTATGGTATCCTTTTTTTTCCGCCAGATCACTTGTCCCGTCGTCGCATCCAAACAGGTCATATAGCGATCCGGTGCGACAATAAAAATACGGTTGTTCGTCGCTACCGGGTAACACGCAGCTGCTGATAACATCCGGTTTTTATGCCCGTTATCCCAAGACCATTGTAACTTACCCGTCTTTTTGGACAATGCATAGAACCCATTTCCCCAGTCACCAAATACCACTTTATCTTTATACAATGTAGGTTTTCCAGAAACATATCCTTGGAGCTGATCGAACGTCCATTTGAGTTTTCCTTCTCTTACATCTATGGCGCGGAATGTCCCATCAGATCCGCCGATAAAAGCGACTCCCTTTTCTATTACCGCACTACCTAACACCGCTTTCTCTGTTTTTATCTGCCATTGTAACTGGCCATTTTTTGCGTTCAGCCCGTATATCGTCCCATCCGATGAACCAACGACTACTGTATTTTTCCAAACTGCGGGTGTAGCATACACTTTACCTCCCGTTTGGTACGCCCACACTTTCTTTCCGGTGTTTACATCGAGTGCAAAAACTTGCCCGGCGGTATTGCCGGTCAAGATCAAATTCCGATGACTTTCCAGTCCTGCTCCCAAATCAGCATTATCTTGAAATCGCCAGACTTCCTGTACACGGCTTGCATACTTATCATTTACGGAAAAATCTGGGCGTTTATAAGAAACGGTCCCTTGACCAAAGTAATGATTTTTCAAGGACACTTGTGTCCAACTTACCTCGGTTTTCCACAATGGTCTACGCAGGCTATAGGTAGCCGTTCCATTTTCGATAGAAATAATATTGTAACCACCAACAGAATCCTTTGCCCGCAAATTGGAACGCCCCATGATACCTGGTATCCCCTCCCAATTGTATACACTGTTATTATGCCCATGTCCACACATTGCCAATTGCACATTCCGTTGTTTTAAACGGTCTATTGCTTCAAACCAGTTATTCAAGGAAGAGTCCAACGGATAATGGTTAATAAAGATCAGTGGGGTCTCGGTATCCGGATTCGCCTTAAACACCGAGTCCATCCACACTAAGTTCTCCCGAGGTATCTGCCCTGGGCTCATGCGCATGTTAGGTCCTGATGTCGTCCCCATAAACATATAACCTTTGTGACGGAAGAAGAACGTCTCATCGCCAAATACTTTCCGAAATGAGTTGGCACCACTTTCTGACCAATTGCTGTCGTGGTTACCGGGCAATACGTATAAAGGTAACGAGAGGCTATCTAAAATCTGCTTTGCCAGGGCAAGTTCGTCATCTGACCCAAACTCTGTTACGTCTCCCGATAGGATGACAAAATCGATATCGCTTTGTTGGTTAAGATCCCGAACAGTACGCCTTAAATCCTCTGCACCGGTTGCCCCGCCTACGTGGGTATCGGTTACCTGCGCGAATTTGAAGGGTTGCGGGAAACAAACAAGACTTATCAGCAAAAAGCATATAACAAGAATATATTTAGGTATCGCAAGCATAATCCTATTTACTTACTTCATGAGCAGCTTTTAGCAGTGCATTACCTCCTCTAGCATCCTGTCCATATTCCCAAAACATCACGCCATTACCACGTTCTTTTGCTAATTCTATTTTGGATTTGATCGTAGGGATACCATTGTAATAATAAGTAATTCCCTGCACATCAAATTCATCTTCGTTAGGGTCGGCACCACTACCTAATAAGGCCGAATAGGTCAAGGACACATTGTCTTTATTCTTACCATAAAGCGGCATTCCTAAAATTGCTTTTTCCTTTGGCAAACCTTTTTCATTCAGCCAAACATCGAATACTCGATTTGCCATATAGTAAGTTGCGTGGTGATCTGGATTTTCCGGATCTATATTAAATCCATCATACGCCATTAAGTTCACAAAATCCACGGCCTCAATGGTACCTGCGGTTATTCCTTCTTTCACTGGCCCCGCGTACAATCCGGGGGTTACCGCAATGCTCAGATACTTATGCCACGAATGTAATTCGGCCGACAAATCTTTAGCAAAAACTTCAAAAGTGACATCACTTCCAAAATTAGCACGCGGATATTCCCAGTCAAGGTCTATCCCATCCAAGTTATAACGAACAGCAAATTCCACAAGGCTTTCCACTAATTTATTGCGTGTTTGCTCGTTTGCCGCGATTGTTCTAAACATCAACTCATTCCCCTGTATAGAAATGGCCGTTTTTACATTGTATTCTTTTGCCAACTTATTCAAGGCGTCAAAGTTTCCGTGATTTGTAAGCGTCTGTAATGTTCCGTCTTCTTTGGGGTTTAGGAATGCAAAATGTAAATGGGTAATATACGCAAGTTTTACAGTATCAAAATTTGCTATCGCAGCATTATGATAGCAATAAGCAACACGCTTAAAAGAATTGTCTGCGATATATTCTCCCGTTGGTTTCTCAACCGCTTTGGAACCATAATCATCGGTCACCCATATTACATCTTTTTTACAGGATGAAAAAACAATAACCGATGTTATAAAAAGTAGGAATAACTTTTTCATGAACCTTATTTTAAAATTTAAATATCAGCGGTTCTCTTCCATGATTGGAGAAGAGAACCGATTTATTATCTCTTTACTTGATCGATTGCCAAACCATATGGCGCATAGCCTTTAAATAAGAAGCTAGCAGTTTCTGAACCATCCAGATTATAGCGTTTTACACCTGAATTAGCAGCCGATGGACCTAAAGTTGGTGGGTTTCCACTACCATAGATATCCGAAATAGCTCTGTACCCGTAATATAGATACCCTTTACCATCCTCGTCGACATCAATGTCCATATTGGTAATATATACGTACTCTCCAGCTGCGCCTTGGTCACTGTACCCCCCCGAGCCGATATTCATCGACCAATGCGTATCCACCGAGATGATATTAGACCCATCCATATCTGCTCTATAAATACCTAAACCATGCCCTGCATCAGCTCTGTTTGTAGCAAAGTAAATATGACTGTTTACTTGATCAACTACAAATGTTCGGATAGCATGACTTTGTATAGCTGTCGTGAATTTGCCGATATAGTTACCATCATAACCATATTTATAAATTCCTTTTCCAGTGGTTCCAGCATAAGACACCCAAATTTCATTACCTACTTCTTTTATGTCTGAAGCGAAATAAGTGGAAACTCCTTCACCTGCAATAGTCGCATTGATGTTGAACTTAATCGCCGGATAAGCAGCTTCTGACGAGGAAGCATTAATAACACGTACTCCCCAATTCCTGCAGGTCCACCAAATATTTCCAAATCTGTCTACAGTATGCATCCAAGGGTCATCACGATAATCCAAAGAAGCGGCAACTGGTTTAGTAATGATATTTTCACCACTACCATCCAGATTATAAGATTTCAACACCCCGTCAGCAATAGCGGCGTCTCCCGCAGAGAACCTTGTTCCAAAACCTGTCTCTGAAAGATAAAGTTTGTTCCCTTTTACGGAGAGTCCAAAGGCATTATAACCCGTTGTGGCGCCAATCCACTCTACCTGACTTTCACTCTGCGTAGTCAGCTTATATTTATAGATACGTCTAGTGAACGCATCGGTGAAGTAAATCGTTTTTGCCAACTCTCCTTGAACAATTATGACAACCTCGGTGCTAAGTGTCTCGTCTCCATCATTTACAGTTAGCTTCACCAGCTGCGGTCCTTCTGTCGTAAATGTAACCTTTGGGTTCGCTGCCGTGGAAGTACCTGCGGGGCCAAAATCCCATTCGTAACTAACAGGACGCCCCGGAAATTGGAAAACCCTCGCAGCGAACGTCACTTCTAAAAATACACCGATATTTTCGGGAACAACGATAACAGGTTGTTGTTTTTCTACAACAATTTTCTTGGTAATTTCCTTTTGTTCACCGTCTTTCCAAGTTGTCAGTTTCACGTTGTATTCACCGGGCAACTCATAAAAAGCAGAATCCGGCACCATTTTTTCTGACTGACTATAACTTATGGTATCTCCTTGCGGCGTTATCGTCTTAGCTCCGGAGAATTCCCACAAGAATTTATCCGCATTTTTAGAACGGTTTGTTAAACCGACTTTAGCAGGAGCAAATATTTCAATGGTGGGAAAATCAAAATTTGTGATGTAGTCTCCTTGCTGTCCTATACTCGTGATTTCTTCCTTTGAACATCCCAGAAAAATGGTCAACCCGATTACCAGATATAAAAATTTAATCCTTTTCATAACGCTAAATATTGTTTTCAAATGTACGTGGTGTCGCTGATGTTACGGCTCCTGTTGGGGTAGTAACCCTTGCATCGATCCGTACATTATAGGTTCCTTTTTTTGCAATACTACTTACTATCGATATAAGATTCTCTTTTGCTAAATTTTCTTTAAGATTATTAATCCCCACCTGTGTCAAGGCATAAGTTCCACCATTCGTGAAATGTGTCTGTGGCGCTTCAGGGAATAGCAATAAGTAATCCTCCTTTGTAATGTTATAGGCTATTATACTTTTCAGAATGGCAAAATCAACATCTGATAAACTGGAAATTAGCGCAATATCACTCGGATATTTTCCATCCAATCTTTCCAATTCATATTCGAACCGAATAACGTAATTATTAGATACGGTTACCCAGTATTTGTCCAGATCGTTGGACAAAACCGTATTCCATACCGCCATATTCTTGATGGTATCTGTAAGAATCAACGTAGAGAATGTACTGTTGTTAGATGTAATATCTTTCGTATCTATTGATGTCCCTTTTTCCAAACTCAATTGTATTCCGAACGATTCAAAAATAGTCTCGTGAAATTCGACTTTATCAAACCTATCATCTCGTTGCCATGTAGAAACTGTTACGGCCACGGTATCACCGATAGCCGGCCTTGTATTATTGAAACTCATACTTATCTGAGCTGAAAACTCCTCATTTGTGGTTCCCAATTCTGTTATAGGATCATTCTTCTCACAACTGCTTGACCAGCAAACTGTAATTAACAGAATGGTATATAGAATAACTTTTTTCATCAGAATAAATTTTTTAAAATTACTTTCATTAGTTACCTGCCAATGTAGATCTCTCGACCCACCAAAGCGGCGTAAAAACCCAATCTCTTTTATCGGCTCCTAAACGAGAAATTTCTTTCGGATTGTAGATATACTCTGTTTGCGGGTCATACACAAACCTTTGGATATACCGCCCGCCCCATTCTGCTAACGCGAAACGAGGATAATAAAGATCGGGGTATGCATCCACGCTATAATGGTAACGTCTGATATCCACCCAGCTTTCCGCTTGTAGATAAAGTGCGATCCATTTCTGCATCAGAATATCTGATATTTTTAAGTTTTCTGCCGTTTGTGCTAATTTCGAAGACCCTAAGAAATTAATAATCTGCCCCTCTTCTATCCCCAAGCGTCTTAGATTCGTTTCCACCCCTTGTTTATAGGCCGTTAAAGCGCCTTGGTTATCATTTAGATAATACAGGGCTTCTGCCTTGATAAAATACAATTCTTCCTCGATCATGTAAGGATAGGCAGAGCTATCGGCCGTCCAATATCCATTATATAAATTAGCAAAATCTTGATAGGTTGTCCCCGATGGCAACGCATTATCCCGCAAACCTTCAGACATTTTTGCGCCAAGGTATTTATTATTTGTCCCGGGCGTTGTAAGCTTATAGAGTCTCGGGTCATAGAGACCGGCGTCCTCATTAATGGTCAACGTTTTCATTAATACATCTGTCGGTAAGGAATTTAGTAAATCGTTACGAATATCCGCAAACTGCCACTCGGGGTTGGGTCGGCTTTCTCCCCATAAATTCTTTTCCCAATTGGATGTACTGGTGCCGGGATAACGAAATACTGCATCTTCAAAATCAGTCAACGTTGCATTGATCAGTGTCACCAACTCTTGATAGCCGTTCGTAAAATTAGCCGTATGCAATTTCATTCTTGCCCGTACAGCATTTGCCAGCGCTATCCATTTCCGGTAATCGCCTTGATAGATTAAATCAGCATTAGCGTTCATGGAACTTGCTGAGGAACTAACATTTTGAAGCTCTTCAATACCCTCGTCCAACAATCGCTCTACACCAGCATAAATCTCCTCCTGTGTGTTGTATAATGGATTAAAAGAGCCCGAGTAAGCCTCATCAAATGGCATATCGCCGAAAACGTCAGTAGCAGATAAGAAACTTAATGCCAACATAATCTTCCCAACTCCAATATAATTGTTATCACCGTCTTCTTCTGCTCTCAATAGCATACCGGCTGGTCCGGAAATATTCGAACCAACATCAAAATAATGCCATCTCCAAGCCCCCATACGCGTGATATTATTATAGTTCCAAGTGTCTGTCTGCGCGTTGCTATTCCCTGTTCTAGTCGTCACATAGTAGCTGTGATACGCAGCAAACCGGGCCTGCGCATATAACGAATAAGCTAAATTGGCTTGAATAGCAGGTAAGCGTAGGCTGGATGGGACCGTCACGGGTTGAACCGGATTATAATTTAAATCCAACTTGTTACAAGCCGAAAGCGCTACTATACCCAATATGATTGAAAAACCTTTAACGAATATTTTCATGACTTTTTAATTTAGAGTCCAATATTTAAACCAAAAGAGAACGATCTCGGCAACGGAATAGCACCGTTGTCAACACCCATTGTACTTGCTCCGGAGCCTCCGGCATTCGGACCAGCACTATTCACTTCAGGATCTCCTCCAGAATAATTCGTGATGACGAATGGATTTTGTGCCGACAATTCCAAACCTAACCTCTTTACACCCAATCTTGAAGAAAGAGTCTTCGGGACTGTATATCCAAGCGTGATATAACGCACACGGGCCCAGTTTATCTTTTCGACAAAGTTTGTTCCCACTTGATAATAGTTATTTGCAAAGAAGCTGTAATTCAATACCACGGGTTGTTCATTTCTGACATATGAGCCGTCTTCTTGCGCGACAACACCATTAAACACAAACTCCTTATCTCGCCATTGCCCCACGTCATAACCGGTACCAACGGACATCATACCCTGGCGCGATGCATTGAGAATATCTCCTCCAAACCGAAAATCCCACATGAACGACAAATCAAACCCTTTGTAACTAAGTCTGTTCAACCATCCGATATTAAATTCTGGTTCTCGATTTCCAATGGTTGTCTCGACTTGATCAATCAATGGATAACCATCACTATCAACGATGAGATATCCTTCCTCCGTACGTTGATAGTCTCGGCCTACTATTCCCAACACATGTTCATCCAATGTGGTCGCAGCCGATCCCGCATTTAATTGGGCGTTCGTGTACTTAAACGTTTGGATATCTCCCGCAAATTCCAGCATCTTAGAGGTGTTCTTCCAAGCGTTCACTGTTGTGCTCCAAGTAAACTCTTCATTTCTAAAAGGAATGACATTGATTGACGCCTCATAACCTTTATTCCACAACGATCCGGCATTAAACGTCATAATTACATATCCTGATGGTAATGGAACCCTCGGCGTCATAATCATATCGATACTTTCCCGCTTATAATATGTCAAGTCAACATTCAACCGGCGATTAAAGAATCCGAGTTCGGTTCCCACCTCAAATTCTGACGTTCGTTCAGGACGCAAATCTGGATTTCCACCTGTCGCATCGACCACAAATCCACCACCGACGGTAACGACTTGCCTGAGGTTTGTATTCGTTCTAAAAATTGGCGCATCTTTCCCTACTTTAGCGTAGCTCATACGCAGCTTACCATACCACGTATCAGGATTAATAAGTTCCGAAAACGTAAAGCTGCCCGAATAAGATGGCGAATAGAACTGTCGATGTTGCGGAGACAATGTCGATGTCCAATCATTTCGGCCAGTAATCCCCAATGTCAGCATATTTTTGTACGATACGCTTAGATCTCCATAAATAGCATAGCGTTGACGGTAGGCTAAATTATCAGTAAGAATTTTGTTATCCGGATCCACTACATTAGGCGAAAAAATATCTGGCACCAGTAAATTTTCCGCTAAATACGCCAAGCCATCCGTCACATAATAATCACTGTTGGCACCCAGAATCAGGGAAATTTCAAAATCGTCATAAAATCGACGCTGCATGGTCGCATTAAAGGTAGAAGTGATGTATTTAGAATTGGCATTAGATTCTGTCACTCTCCCATCGAAGATATTTACTCCCCCGGGTGTCCCAGGCGTTGTGATTGTTCTATATTTCGAAGCCGTATAATCCTGTCCTAAACGATAGTTTAACGTCAGCCAATCCAACGGTTTATAGTCAATGCTACCGTTCAAAATAAATCTATCCACATTATTATTTCTGGGATTTCGCATCACGCCCCACATGGGGGAAATCCGCGCGTTCCTACCATCATCTTCGGGTTCCTTATAAGCATACCATGGTTCTCCGTTAGGTCTTTCGTACTGTAAAATGTCGTAACGTAATGGATAGGTCAAGATGCTGTTAATCCATCCACCAGCAGTTGCTCCACCCAACCCCTCTTGGATATTATTCTGTACATAATTAGCAGAAGCCGTAACACTGATTTTGTCACTTAACTTCGCTGTTCCTTTCATTAAAAAATTTATTTTATCCTGATGCGTATTCGGCACCATCGATCCTGCCTTTCTATATCCACCAGACATATAATATTGTAGATTTTCAGAACCGCCGTTGATATTTACGCCAGCATCGTGTGTTAATGCGGTCTGAAAAAATCTTTCGATGTTGTTATAGATAGGCTCATCATATCTAAATTTTCTACCCCACGAAGATCCAGAAGATTCGTCATATGTACCTCCGGTACCCGTAGTGTAAATCTGCTGTTGACGGGGCAATCGGCCCATGGTCTCTACAAAAGCTCTGTACGTACCGCCAATCTGCATGACACCGGCCTTCCCTTTTTTAGTGGTAATAATAACAGCACCGGAAGCCGCATCAATCCCATACAACGCGGCGGCGGCGGCACCCTTTAGGATAGAAATATCTTCAATATCTTCCGGGTTGATATCTGCGATACGATTGACTGTTCCATTTGAAGACGAATTGTTTACGCGGATACCATCAACAATCATAAGCGGTTGATTATCGCCTGTTAAGGTTGTAGATCCGCGAAGAATAATCTCGGTAGGCAGTCCGGGTGAACCTCCTGACGAAGAAATCTGAGCTCCTGCAACTTGTCCCTGCAGAGCGTTAAGAATATTTCCTTGATTTGCAGCCCTCAAATCGTCTCCAGAGACTTGCTGAACTGAATAGGTAAGGTTTTTCTTGCTTCTCTCGATACCCAACGCTGTTACGACCACCTCTTCTATCGCACCATCATCAGGCAGAAGTATAACCAGAACAGTAGCCGATTCGATTTTCACTTCTTGAGTCACATAGCCGATATACGTGACTCTTAGGACATCGCCAACTTTGGCTCTTATAGAAAAGTTTCCGTCTGCGTCTGTTGCTGCCGAAACAGTCGTTCCAACTACCGCAATAGTAGCTCCTGCTATCGACCCATCAGCACTTGATACCCTTCCTTTAACGATATCTTGAACGACATTGTTCAATAGCAAAGGAGTCTCTCTTTCAGCCGGAAGCCCTTCCCGCGCAACGGTTCCCGTCGTCGCAATCAACCCTAAAGCAACAGAAAATAATAACGATTTTCTCATAGCTAGTTAGTTAGTTTATTTTAATAATGATTACTTCATAAAAGGCCTGCTTCTTGCATATTTTGTCATAATTTAATCAAGAAATGCTAAAACCTGCACTAATATAAGAAAAAACATAAAACAAACAAACTTTTTTGCTTTTTTTTAAGTGTTTTTGTCAAAAACAAAAAAAACACGCATAAACGCGTGTTTTTTTTAAAGAAATCAAATTAATCCGTATTTACCCTGGATCCTGTACTATCTTTACCATTCTGGATTTTGCTTCAACTCAACACCATTGCTTTCATAAAGTGAAATCTGGTCCAAAGGAATCGGATCGAGGTAAAATTTGTCCTGTACCGTCCTCTTAATAGACGCTGAAGGTATAATATACCCTTCATTTGCACCATCGATTGTGATGCCGTTCAATTGTTCGTCTGTATAATCTGCTTTTACGATATAAGCACCTCTATTGTTCGTCGGATTTTTGTCTGTATCCGCATACTCCAGCTTTTTCCATCGGCGCAAATCGTTCAGCCGAAGTCCTTCGAACATCAGTTCAGACCGGCGTTCGCGTCTTATTTCCCAAATCAGGCTGGACACTGTTTGATCCCGAACCGGATCATCGTAAGGAACGCCGTTTACAGCAGGTTGATTCCCTACCAATTCTAATCTCGGCAGGCCAACTCCGGTTCTGTTGCGAAGGACGTTGATCGTTATATCAAGGTCGCCTTGTGTCAGCGTTCCCAACTCGGCCATGGCTTCCGCATAATTAACGAGCACTTCTCCGTAACGGATAATCGGTGCGTCGGTAATATTCAAGGAGCCGGTTCCCACGGTTTCATTCCGCAGACTTTCGTTCAGAAATTTCTGTACGGCGTATCCTGAAAGGGCAAAGTTGCTCCTCACATTCATCATGCGGAGCTCCGGTGCAATGGTTTGTACTAAGCGTCCATCACGATCACGTAGTGCATTGGCTACCGTCCGGTCATTTTCGTAACGCGACGACAAACCGATAGGCAGTCCGTCTGACAATAGATAGCTATCTAGTGCATTTTTGGACATCCCGGCCTGCGGCTCCAAGTTGTTGTACGACATCGCGCTGTGCGACAAAATACCTTCCGCATATTCTTTAAACAGGATAACTTCGGAGTTTCCTTTAAGTGATTCCGAAGCAAACAAAGCACGATAGTTATTGGAAACCGAAAAAGCACCACTCGTGATCACCTGCTCAGCCGCCCATTTCGCGGCCTCCAGATATTCCGTTGCTTTCGCTTCATCGACGCCATGGTATTTCAACCAGGTTCCTTCAAATAGAAATACCCGGGACATATAGGCCAACACCACATATTTGTTGACGGCTTGTTGCGCCGGTCCATCGCTGGCACGTACATGTTCGACAGCAAACCTAAAATCTTCCAATACCTTGTCCATGACATACACGCGCGAGTCACGTGGACGGTATAAGTCGGGGTCGTCCTCCGCTAAAACTCGATCAATATAGGGCACATCCCCGAAAGCATTCACAAAATTTGCATATTCTAAACCGCGGAAGAATCGCCCTACACCCAGCCAGTGGTTCTGAACTTCTTCAGCGAGTTCTGCGATCGGCACACTATTGATAAAGTGATTCGCTTTTCGAATACGGGAATAATAGGATGTTACACCAGCTGGTGTTTGACTTGCAGGCAAAGTAGGCGACCAGCCTCCACCCGAGGTCGGCACGTTGATCACAAACTCGTCCACAACGATTTCATTCGGGCTTATCGGTATAAAATCATCGTTGATAAACTGCCCATCATAGAAAGTTCCCCTACCAAAACCACTGCCATATCCTTTGAAATAGGAGTTATAAAAACCAAAGGTATAGGTCCGGATGTTGTTTTCGGACGACCAGAATGCTGGATCCGTCAATTGATCTAGCGGATCTTTGGTCAGAAAATCATCGCCTAAAAAATCTTTAGAGCAGGATGTCATCGATAAAATACCTGCTATGGCTATATATTTAAGTAGTTTCATCTCTAAAAAGTTAATTGAAGCCCTAATGAAAATGTTCTGCGGTACGGGTAGGAGCGACCGAATGTATTTAGATCATTGCCTGATCGACCAAAAGCATTGGAATCATCTCTTCCTTCCACGGTGTAATCTATTTCTGGATCGACCGGAACGTCTAAATTATCAAATTCCAACAGGTTCTCGCCTGAGAAGAACACCCTTAGTTTCGAAATTTTAGCTTTTTCCATCACCGATGAAGGTAACGTATATCCAAACGTTAAATTTTTTAACCGCAGATAAGACATATCCAACAGATATCTCGTTTGCGGCATGTGGTTCAACGTGGTATTACTTTGTCCCTGATCAGTGGGCCGATAATAGAACGCTCCGGTATTCTCCGGTGTCCAATAGTCCATTTGATGTGTATACCACGCTTCCGCAGGCCTCCAACCCGGCACGATAAAATCTCCTCCTGCCCAAATGTCACGTGAGCCGACTCCTTGCAGGAAGAAGCCTAAATCAAATCCTTTATAGTCGAAATCTGCACGGAAACCATACTGATACCTTGGATTGGAATTACCGATGATTCTCCGATCACCGGGATTCTGCACTGTACCATCCCCTATACCGATCACACCGTCTCCATTCAGATCTTTATATTTTATGTCTCCTGGACCAAATTTAAAATTTGGGGTTTCATAAAAAGACTGTGAAGGAATCCCTTCTTTTAACGTATATGTTCCATCTGGATTTGCAATGAAGTCATCAACTTGAAAAAGGCGATCGGTCTCATAACCCCAAATTTCGCCGATAAGCTTACCTTCGTAGTTGGTGGAGGTACCGTTGACATTTACCTGAGCTTGTCCATCGAACTTGGTGATCGTTTCTTTGAAATCAGACAGCTGACCTGCCAATCGCATATTCAAACCATTGCTGAAACTATGATTATAAGCTAATTCCAATTCCCAACCGTTGGTCTGCATCTCGCCAAAATTACGCAAAGGTGAGAGTGCCCCAAAACTAGACGGCAATATCACACCCCCCGTAATAAGATCCGAAATCGTCCTTCTGAAACGGTTGAACGTCACATTAAATTTATTCTGGAAAAATGCCGCATCTATTCCGATCTCTTGTGTTGTTACCGTTTCCCAAGTCAGATCTTGAGAAACAATGGTCGGCGTCGTCATCGTATTCTGATTAACCCCATCAATCACCCAATTCGTTGGGGCCTGGCTTAATGTAGACAGATATAGCCCAGTAGGCACCGTTTGGTTCCCGACACTACCCCAGGAAGCTCTTACTTTTAAGAAATCCAGATAAGGTTTGGTCCAGTCCATAAACTCTTCCTGAGAAAGCACGTATCCGGCAGACATCGCCGGGAAAAAGCCCCAAACGTTTTCTTTATTGAATCGAGAGGAACCATCATACCGAGCCAGTACTTCGAAAAGATATTTATTTTGGTAATCATAGTTAATACGCCCGAAAAAGCCGAGTGTAGACCAATGTGATGCGCCCGAACTTGTCGTCTGGTCGCCCGTGGCCAAACCTAACTGCGGATAACTTTGATCAAGAAGCCCGAGCCGTTGCCCCCAAACGTTGTCCGATTCAGCTAGCTCGGCATTCGCTCCAGCCATAAACTTAAAGTTGTGTGCGTCGTCAAAGCTTTTATCGTAGGTCGCATATATATTCGCGACATGCCGGGTACTCATGCTACGTTCTTTTCTCGCCCGGTCGTGCGTCGCACCGGTATACGTCATATAATCAAAATCTGTTTTGTTCCAAAAATCCCAACCCGTTACGCTACCACCATTGATATCAAACCGGTTGAGATACTGTGAATAGGTGTAGTCGGCATCCAAGGTTAGTCCCTCCATAATGGTTGCCTGCCCCCCGAATGAAATACGGGTCATGTTCAGCGTTCTTACATTCATGTTTGCCTGCTGCACATCTGTTATCGCATTTCGCATAGGCAATCCGTCGATCGTTCCGTAAGGAAAATTTCGCGGCCAACGATACATGTAGAATATAGGCTCGAATACGTCGCCATTAAAGGAATAGGGCTTACTAACATCCGAAGCCGAATACAAAACTTTCGCAAAACCTGTCAGCCAGTCATTGAGATCGGCATTTATGCCGAGATTAAAATTATATCTGTTGTATTTATCCGGGTTTTCTTTCAATATACCCGTTTGGGAGACCAATCCAAATCCGGCGTTGTAATTTACTTTATCCGATCCGCCGGTAATACTCAGGTTATGGTTTTGTTGTGGTGTAAAGTCGCGCATAAACATACTTTCTGCATCCCATGGCCGGTGGAAATAAAGAAATCCGTCTTTCACTTCCCAATCTCGTCCTTCCACCATCTCCAAACCTAGATTCTGTCCTCCGTATAGGCGTTCCCACTCTTCCATTTTCTCGATGGCGTAGTCATCGTAACGGGTACCTAAATTGTTATAGCCCGTTAGCGAGGGGTTCGTCCGCTGTTGCGCAAGCAACCCTGCTCTTGCTCCTTCTGCACCTCCTGCAATAACAGGTGTTGTTGTCGGTTTCTGAAGGGCTATGTTATTGGAATAGTTGATGGATGTCTTTGTATTTCTTTTGCCTGATTTCGTTTTGATCAAGACAACACCCCATGCCGCTCTTGATCCATAAATGGCGGCCGAGGCATCTTTGACAACCGACATGGTTTCAATATCCGTAGGGTTGATCATGGACAGACTCGGTACTTCTACTCCATCCACCAGTATCAATGGCGACGCGCCGCCCTGTGTCTGCAACGATCCGCTGACACCGCGTAACCGAATGGTGGGGTCGCCTCCCAAATCTCCGCTTGGCGTCGAAACGGATAAACCGGAGACAGCACCTTGCAAAGCTCGCCCCACATCGGTAATCGGGCGCGTTTCAAAGGTCTTCTCCGTATCCACGGTGGACACTGCTCCGGTAATATTCGAACGGCGCTGCGAACCGTATCCCACGACGACCACTTCGTCCAATGTCGTGTCTTCGGCTTCCAAATTCACATCCAGTGTATTACCAGAAACGACAACATCTTTGGCGTGGTATCCTAAATAGGTAAAGCGTAATGTCGCTCCCATTGGTGCTTGGATGGAATAGCTCCCCTCTGCATCGGTACTGGAGGAAGTTGTTCCGCCAACTACAGTCACCGTTACACCGGCAAGGGGTCCCTCCGCACCGGTCACCCGACCGGTAACCGCATTTTGGATGTTGATATCGGAAACGGATACCGGAGGTTTACCTTCGCCGATAGGGTACCCTCCCCCGTAGGCCAACGAACCAAACGATACTGTTGTTAGCCCAAGTGCAACAGAAAATAGTAAAGATTTTCGCATAGCAAGTTAGTTTATTTATAATGTATCAATTACTTCTAATAAGATTCATTTTTGCGGCTTTAGTTTTACAATTTTTGTAAAAACGTATGTTATGAATACCCGACGGTTTTTTTGAATAAAAAAACACGCACAAGGCGTGTTTCCGATTTTCTACTCAAAATCAGCATACATTAAATATTTCGCACGCATTTCTTTGTAAGCTTTTAGCTCTTCTGCCCAGCTGTCACGAATTTCACTTTCTGTCTTACCGGCAAGAATTTGTTTCCGCAATTCATCGGTTCCTGCGAGTTTGTCAAAAAACTCCGGACGAGCAAAAAACTTGCTTTTATCCGGCATTTTATGATAAAAGTCCAACAAGTATTTCAACGTGAATTTTTCATTGACGGCATCCACATTCCGCAAATCAATTCCATAGCACAAATTATCCTGCTGCTCCACGTGTGCGGCCATTCCCGGCCGTGTACCCGGTGTAAAAGTAAATTCGCCAAATACGGGGTTTGGGTATCCCACTACCTGAAACGGCCAATCTGTTCCACGCCCTATACTGATATCGGTCCCCTCAAAAAGGCAGAGCGACATGTATAATCTTACAGAGGCATAATTCGGCAAACTAGGCGATGGAACTACGGGCAGCTCATAAGATATATTGTGGTCCCAGTTCTTCACCGGAATCACTTCCAAATCACACGTTTTGCCCCCATCCAACCAACCTTCTCCATTAATCATTTTTGCCAACTCGCCTACCGTTAGCCCATGGATCATCGCAATTTTATGATAGCTGATGTTCGCTTTAAATTTATCATCTTTTCGTACCGGGCCATCTACCTGATCTCCATTGGGATTTGGTCTATCCAGCACAATTACTTTTTTGCCTTGGTTTGCACAAAGCTGCATTACCCGGTGCATTGAGGCTACATACGTATAAAATCGAGCGCCTACATCCTGTAAATCGAAAATCATAACGTCCACCGACCCTACGATAGAATCGGCCTTCGCATTCTCACCATACAACGTGTGCAGCGTAAGGCCTGTTTTTTTGTCGACCGTATTATCCACCTTTTCACCACGCTCAATATCCCCCCGAAATCCATGCTCCGGTGCAAAGGCAAATCTTAAGTCTACCTTCTCCCGTAACAATACATCTACCAGATGCTCCTTCTCCTCTCCCACTATAGAGGTCTGATTACCCATCAAACCTACTTTCTTTCCTTTTAACAAAGGCAAATAAGCAGAAAGCTGATCAGCACCAGGAATTATTGGGCCGTTCGTTTGACGCTTATCGGTTTCTGCGTTTTTATCGCTATTTTGCTTACTTCCACCAGCACATGCCGCAAAATAAAATGCTAAAAAAAGCAATAAATGGGTGAATATTTTCATATTTATGCGTTTTTAATTTCATAACAAACATAAACAAGAAAAATTAAAACAAGAAAAAAGACGCTACTTTTTTTATAATGTAGCGTCTTTTTTAAACCTAATAATACGGTTTTATAAAGTTTATTTCACTTTTTTAGCAATATAATCGCTTTCGTTGCTCAACCGATCGATAGCTTTTACAGCAACCGTTTTTAGTGGTTTTCCATTTTTTATTTTCGGATAACTTTTTTCTGTCTGTTGTCCATCCAATATTTCATATTCCCATACATCGCCATATTGCGCATAGGCAACCCATTGGAATACTTGATCAGGCTGCTTATGCAGCCATTTTGCAAATACGCTGCTGGTTTCTTCTGTCAGCAACAAACTGGGTGTCAACAATGGATTTGCATGTAACCAAGGTGATCGGGGAATTAATGCCTGGTGGCTATAGGGGCCAGTTTTCATGGCTTGCACCATACCGGGGCTGTTCGTTAACCCAGCAATACTCCAATGGATAGCGCCTACACTATTAGGAATCAGCTTCCGGGTCTCTTCAATCTGTCTAACAATTTCCTGCGGTCTGTTTGGCGCTCGTACTTCCACCGTATTTAATCCTGGCCAAAGATGTCGTTTGTGTGTATTTTCCGACTCCCACCATCGCAAAAGGGCTGTAAAACTTTGCCGAGGCGGATCAATAGGCCAGTATAACTGGGGAGCAAAATAATCTATCCATCCTTTATTCAACCACAATTTGGCATCCGCATATAGTTCATCGTACTGAGAAGAACCTGTTACACCTGATGGATAACCAGGTTTCCATATCCCAAACGGACTAAGCCCAAATTTTACAAAACTTTTTTCGGCTTTTATTTCCTTATATACGCGTTCTATAAAACGGTTCACGTTGTCCCGGCGCCAGTCTGCTCGCGACAATGTCCCTCCCGCTCTACGATAGGTATTCCACGAAGCATCATCCGGAAAATCTGCACCTCCGTTATAACTTGCATAGGGGTAGAAATAATCATCAAAATGAACGCCGTCTATATCATATCGTTTTACAATATCCAGCACAACTTTCGCCGCATGATCTTGCGTATGGGGATTGGCTGGATCAAACCAATACATACCGTTTTTGAGTCGAACAACCATATCGGATGCTTTACGTACCATAGATTCACTAGTCACCGCCCCACCCGTAGAATGATGCGCACGATAAGGGTTTAGCCATACGTGAAGCTCTAACCCACGTTTGTGCGCTTCCTCTACCCAAAAGGTCAATGGATCATAGTAAGGGTTTGGGCGTTTGCCAATTTGTCCTGTCAGGAAATAAGACCATGGCTCATGCGGACTGTCATACAGGGCATCTGCTGACGGCCTGACTTGAAATATCACGGCGTTAAAATTATTCTCCTTTAACAAGTCCAACAGCTGTATGGCTTCTCGTTTTTGTGCTTCGGTAGCGTAATTTCCTTTACTTGGCCAATTGATATTGGCAACTGTTGCAATCCAAGCTCCTCTAAACTCTCGATTAACGTCTGGTAATTCGACGCGTAACGGAACTTCCACAACAGGTTTCTTTTCCTCGACAACAGATTTTTCTTCTGGAATCGATTTTTCAACTGCTGGCGCAGCCGCTGCTTCTTCTCTTTTTATAGCCTTCGCCTCTTCATTTTCCGCTTTTACTATTTCTACTGCGGGCGACTTCAATTCCTTCGAAGCTCGCCTGTTCTTGCGGGAAGCACAAGAAAGCATCACGGTGGAAAAAATCAAGGCAACTATTACTACGTTTTGTAACCATGGATATTTCATAGGGTACAAAACTAATGTTTTTATGTATATGAAAATGTTAAATTGATTGAAGTCTGATCCATTTAAGCTACAACCTTTTCCCCTTGGCAATACACCGCATGAACATTAAAGTCAGCATCAAACACCAATACATTTGCCCGTGATCCCGCATCGAGATTGCCTATATCGGATCGTCCAATTAAATTTGCCGGATAGCAGGTCGCCATCCGAACAGCCTCCTCCAAGGGTATACCTACGTATTCGACACAATTTCGTATGGCGCCGAGTAACGAAAGTGCAGAACCACTCAGCGTTCCGTCAGGCAAGATATAATGATCGTCATTGAGCACATGTTGATAAATTCCTTTATGGCATGTTGCAACCGCATCGGTAATCAGAAATAGACGCCTTCCCATCAACTCTTTTGCAATTTTTACCGCTTGAAAATCCACATGTATACCGTCTACGATAATCGATGCGGAAACTTCGGGATGCCTAAATACGGCTCCCGGGAGCCCAATATCGCGATGATGAAAAGATGACATTGCATTCCATAGGTGAGTAGCTGCTTTTATTCCTTTATCGAAACCCTGCATACCCTGTTCAAAACGGGCTGCACTATGCCCTGCACTAAGTAAGATGGAACGTTGTAAAAGCAAGTCCAGACTCTCCGCATTGATTTGTTCAGGAGCAATTGTCATCATTTTAACAGCACCTCGATCTTCCTCCAATAAATCTGAAATGAGTTCGACGGATGGCGATAGAATTAGTTTGGCAGGATGTGCCCCTCTTTTTTGAGGATTGAGAAAGGGTCCTTCTAGATGCAACCCTATAGCTGATTGAGGCTGATAATTATTAAATATGCGGATCGCCTTTTTAAATACGGATATGGTATTCGTTGCTAGCGTTAATACAAAAGAAGTACATCCCTGGGCAAGCAGCCGACGTTCAATCCGGGCAATGCTTTCCGCTGTTAATTCGGCTGAAAACAGGTCATCGCCGGCACCATACACCTGCAAATCAACAAGCCCTGGACAGATATTGGTTCCCTCCACATCAATCCGTTCGGCATCTGCAGGAACGTCGGATGCAGGGCATATACCATTGATTTTTTCTCCTTGTATAACTAGGGCATGCTCTAAAAAAACATGATCTCCATTGAAAATATGGCCGTTCACCAGTGCAAATTTACGTGTCCCCATCTGTATATCTTTTGTGCTAAGTTATGGAAGATGTAAACTTACACAAAGTTTAGAACGGATTAATACACCCACTTTTGATTTTTCAGATTTTCCATTGTAAATTAGCAGCATGGAGCCAAAAGAGACGAAACCACAACTTTCTGAATCATCCCGATTCAACAGAAAAGCGATGCGCATCATGAATATCGTTGCGATCTCCGTGTTTATTTTGGCCATTATCTATAAAATATTTTTTTCAAAGTAACTTATAATCATGTCAAACAAACAGATATTAAATACCGAAAAGGCTCCGGCAGCTATCGGGCCTTATAATCAAGCTATTCAGGCGGGGAATACATTATATGTTTCTGGACAAATCCCTTTGATTCCTGAAACGATGGAGTTGATCAATAGTGGAGTAGCAGATGAAACCCATCAGGTTTTAAAAAATGTACAAGCTATCTTAACACATGCTGGGTATACGCTCAACGATGTCGTAAAAGCGAGTATTTTCATCTCCAATATGGATGATTTCGCTACCATCAACGAGGTATATGCACAATACTTCACCGAGAATCAGCCTGCGCGTGAAACTGTAGCCGTCAAGACACTTCCTAAAAACGTGAACGTAGAAATATCCGTTATTGCCTGGAAAGCATAGCTCGTGGAACAACCATCCGAGAAAACAAAAAGTCGCAAAAATTATTTTCTTGCGGCTTTTTTGGCTCCCTTAATATGGGGATTTATGGCTATTCCGGTACGTTGGGTAAGGGAATATTCGGCAGAAGATATTTTATACTATCGCATTCTGGCTGCGCTTACCGTACTATGGTTATTTATCTTTTTATTCCGATTCAAGTTTTTAAAACGAGATATAGCAGTCTTTAAACTGTTACCAAGCCCTCGGCAAACACAAACGATTGGCCTCACTATATCGGCTTCCGTGTTGATTTTTGGAAATTGGTTCACCTATATATATGCCGTTAATCACATCAGCGTACAATCCGCGGCGTTTGCTTACCTCATCTGCCCACTTATTACCGCCATAGCGGCATTTTTCATTCTTAAAGAACAACTCGGGCCTTTAAAAAGGACTGCTCTTGGCATTGCATTGATTAGCGCGGTTACATTGGCAACCGGTTCGCTTACAGATGTACTCTGGTCCATAAGTATTGCTTCGTTATACGCCCTTTATTTAATCGTTCAACGCGCCTCGCAGGGGTTTGACAAGCTGAATATGTTAGCCGTCCAGCTAACACTCTGTTCATTATTTGTCATCCCTAAGCTTTTCATTAATCAACATGCTGTTCCTAAGGAGCCTTTTTTTTGGTTTAGCATACTGACAATAGCCGTCATTTTCACAATCATCCCGTTATTTTTCAGCATGTATGCGCTAACACGTATATCGTCCTCTACTACGGGGGTTCTTCTTTATGTCAATCCACTCATTGCATTCACTTTGGCGATTACCTATTTCCAGGAGTCCGTTGCACCACATAAGTACCTGGCCTATGCCATCATCTTATTTGCTATTGTTCTTTTTAATTGGAAAACATTAAAAGAATTTATAACGAAAGTGTGGCAAAACTAACTAAACAACAAACTGCTATAGCACAAAATTGGTTTAACTTATTAAACAACAGAACGAAACGTAGCGTTCCATATAAAATTTACGTTCATTTCTATAATGTGATAAACTAAACACCATGTGCCATGAAAAGATTTTTAATGTTGTTGATGACGCTCGGAATTGTAGTTGCTTGTGAAAAATCGAATGTCGGCAATGGCCAAGAAGCTGATCGCAAAAGATTAGCCGAGAGGCGGCAAGAAATATTAGACCAGATAAATACCATACCTTGTGAAAATGCGGAAGATTGGCGTCCACAAGCATTGGGAAGCAAAGCATGCGGCGGCCCGCAGGAATATATTCCTTATCCCGAGGCTGCCGATGAATCGGGTGATTTACTGGATCTGATTGAAAAATACACCCAATTGGAGGCCGAATACAATAAGAAATATGGTGCTGTTTCTGATTGTATGTATGTAACATCTCCTACGGGGGTTCGTTGTGTGGATGGCAAACCGGAGTTTTTCAATATCGGAACCAACTCACCAGCTGTAACCGAATAAATAATATTTATTTGTAAATTAGCCGTTCTTAGGAATGGCTAATTTATCTGTAATAACCCCGATAGAATACCTAAAAGGTGTGGGGCCGCAAAAGGCAGACGTGCTCAAAAAAGAGCTACAGATTTTTACTATTGGCGACTTACTATCCCATTACCCTTTTCGGTACATCGATCGCACACAATTTCACAAAATTCGTCAGTTGCATCCCGATATGATCGGTGCACAAATTTTGGGACGTCTTATTTCTATTCAGGAAATTGGAGAAAAAAGAGCACGAAGACTGGTTGGTCAATTCCGGGACGACACCGGCGGCATCGAACTGGTGTGGTTTCAAAGCATCACCTGGCTAAAAAAAAGCTTGAAAGTAGGGTCTGCTTATATCATCTATGGCAAACCTTCCGAATTTAATGGTCAGATCTCTATCACACATCCCGAGATGGAATTATTTCATCCGCAGGAAAAGAAAATTGGTAACCTAACCATGCAGCCGGTATATTCATCGACCGAAAAACTCAAAAAATTTAATCTTGATACTAGAGGTATACAGCGATTGCAACAAGTAGCATTAGAAACAATTTTCAACACACTTCAGGAACCTCTTCCTCCTTATTTATTGGAAAAGCATCAATTGATGGATTATGCAAAGGCTATGCTTTCTATTCATTTTCCACAAAATACACCCGATTTGAATGCTGCTGTTCGTCGGTTGAAATTTGAGGAATTGTTTTTTATTCAGCTTCGGTTGTTACGTAATAAGCAGTTAAATACGCAAAAATATAAAGGACATCGCTTTGACAAAGTAGGCGACAAATTCAATACTTTTTTTAATGAGCGGCTTCCTTTTCCCCTAACCAACGCCCAAAAACGCGTCGTTAAGGAAATACGTCAAGATACGAACACAGGTGCGCAGATGAACCGACTTGTACAGGGTGATGTAGGTTCAGGTAAAACGGTTGTGGCGTTAATGTCGATGCTGATCGCCATCGATAACGGATACCAAGCTTGTATGATGGCGCCAACCGAGATTCTGGCACAACAACATTTCGCTGGAATTCGTGCATTACTGGGCGACGAACTTTGTACGGTTAAGTTGTTAACAGGCTCTACACCGATCAGGGAGAGACGATTGATACATCAACAACTGGAAGAGGGCACGTTGGATATCCTCATCGGAACACATGCACTCATTGAAGATAAGGTAAAGTTTAAAAACATCGGCTTCGTGGTCATTGACGAACAACATCGCTTTGGTGTAGAGCAGCGGGCGAAGCTATGGCGCAAAAACATCGTCCCGCCGCACATGCTCGTGATGACCGCAACACCTATTCCCCGAACGCTGGCTATGACCATGTATGGCGACCTTGATATTTCTGTTATCGACGAGCTTCCGGCGGGGCGCAAACCTATTAAAACGGTACACTTCTACGAAAATCAACGTTTGCGGGTATTCGGCTTTATGCGAGAAGAAATTGCTAAAGGGAGACAAATTTATGTCGTGTATCCGTTAATTAAGGAAAGTGAAAAAATGGATTTACTCTATTTAGAAGCTGGTCTTGAAAATCTGCAAAGAGAATTTCCATTGCCCCAATATAAAATCAGTATTGTGCATGGCAAAATGCCCGTCAAAGATAAGGATTTTGAAATGCAACGCTTTGTTAAAGGCGAAACACAAATTATGGTCGCTACGACCGTTATTGAGGTAGGTGTCAATGTGCCGAACGCCTCCGTGATGATCATTGAAAACGCAGAACGTTTCGGGTTGTCGCAACTACATCAACTCCGCGGGCGCGTAGGGCGGGGAGCAGAACAGTCTTTCTGTATCCTGTTAACAACGCATAAGCTCAGCAAGGAAGGGAAAACCCGGCTGGAAACTATGGTACGTACTTCGGATGGCTTTGAGATTGCCGAGGTAGACTTACAACTCCGCGGACCGGGTGACATTTCGGGTACGCAACAGTCTGGTGTGCTCGAAATGAAAATCGCTAATCTTGCTTCCGATCAAGCTATCCTAATGGAGGCACGTCAAAGCGTCATCGAGATATTTAAGGAAGATCCCTCTCTTTCCTCCAAGAAAAACACTCTGTTGGCACATTATCTTAATCAGCGGTCGCCGGGTATTTCCTGGGATAAGATTTCTTAATTTGTATCAAGGAAATGGTAGTGCACATGCTCATGAAACCGTTTTTACTTCTGCAACCGATAGGAGATTCCTCCTATAAACATCCTTCCCGGTTGCCCCGGCATAAGCTGATGTTTGAAATCCAATATATTGTCGATAGTCAAGGAGAGTTTTAGTTTATCGTGGAGCAGCCGCTTTTCGATAAACGCGTTCAACAGGATATGCTCGGGCACGAAAGTATCAAACCGGTCGATAAAATTATTGTTGTTATAATCGGCAAAGGGGTATTTTCCCCGATAATTGGCGCGGAGCGACATGTGGGTATCCCAAGGTTTATAGTGATAGAAAACACGGGCATTCAGCATATGCCTGGAGCGGTTCACGATTCCCCAATAGTCGGATACCGTGGGCGACGGCGACTGCCCCGTTTTTGGATCGTGTAAGTTTTGGTTATAGGGCCAGTTGCCAGCACGGATACTATCGGCAACGCTAAGGTCTTTGGCGATGAGGTACTGATAGCCCACCTGCACATTCAAATCGTTGTTGATCTGCCATTGCATATTGGCTTCTAGCCCTTTATTGACAGCTTTCGGTAAGTTCCAGTAGCTGTATATCTGGCTGATGGATGTTCCCGTAGCCACTGGTACCGCGTCAATCTGGTTACGCAGATTGTGGTAGAATAATCCACCTTCCATCGTAACCTGTGCTATGGGTTTATATTTCGCGCCGATATTGAAGGATGTGCTGCGCTCCGGTTTTAAATTTTTGTCCAGCTGCTCGGCTACATGAAAAATTTCGCTTATTTCGCCGTTGCGCTGCATCTGCAGCAAAGTTTCACCCAATAGCTCATTACCTACCACGAGGTAGCTGGCCGAGGGGTTGAAGAACACCAGGTAACGCATGCGGTAATCCGGTGCTTTAAAGCCCGTGCCAATTCCGGTTTTCAAGGAAAGCTTCTCGTTGAGGTAATACTCCAGGCCAAAACTTGGGTTGATTTTCCCTCCATAAGAACTGGTGTGATCATACCGTAATCCGCCACGCAGATCTAGTTTTTCGAAGAACCGCTTATCGCCTTGGAGATAGCCGAAGGCCGTCGTGAGAACAGGAATATCACCAAGTGCCTTGTCGTCCATATGCTCCATACTGCCGCCTAAACCACCTGTCAGACTTATTCCACTCCGATAGCTTTTAGCGAATTGCTGTTCAAAACGATGTACTGTCTGTCTAAAAGACAGTTCGCCACTGCTATGCTCATTCCCCCGCCAACGGTTCGCCTGATCTACATTGTAGTGCGTAAGGTAATACCGGCTCATACTACGAAGGCCTGACCGGAACGTATGGTCGAGATTCAAGGAAAAATTAATATCTTTTTCGTCTTGTTGATCGCTGGCTTGCCATTCATCGTTCCAGTTTTTGGTCATGTCTGATCGACGTATGCCATAGCGTATACTCGTGCCTAAATAGGTTTGTCGGCCCAATTGATAGCGTATGCGAGCCTGTGTATCAAAATTTTGATATGGTGGGCTAGATTGACCGGAAGATAAATACGGGTTGGTATTGAATCCATCCGTGCGGTAATAATTGGCGCTGAGCTGAACGGAACCCCGCTGGTGTGCAAAGGGTGCCTCAGCATCGACAGTAGCGTCGACCATATTCAACGATCCATATCGCAACGCCAACTGTGCCTGCGGCTCTACTGCGCCATATCGGGTAATAATATTAATAGCGCCGCCTAGTGCATCGCTACCGAATAAACAGGAAGAAGCCCCTTTGATAATCTCTATGCGTTCGATATTACTAACGGAAATCCGGGACAGATCAAAGTTTCCGTTATTCCGTCCTACCATCGGTTGGCCATCAATCAGTACCATCACATATTCACTGCCAAAGCCCTGCAACTGCACGCCCACCGAACGACTGCCTCCTGTCACATTGTTAACAATAGCAATACCAGTCTGCTCTTTAAGCACTTCGTCCAAGCGTCGGCTCCCCATCTTCTCGATCATCTGCCGGCTGATGACTTGTACCGGCATCGCGGAACGGTTCAATTTTAACAGCTGGTTAGGAGATTCCTGCTCCGTCACTGCCCCACTGACCACGACTTCAGCTATCGTTCGTGTATGCTGTAGCACGATTTGTCTTTCGACCGATTGTTCCACGGCAATAACAACCGTATCGCTATACGTAGCATAGTCTTTATGGGAAGTCGAAAATCGGTAGGTACCGGGATATAGATCGTCGAGCGCAAATAGACCCTGCTGGTCGGTCTGCACGATGTGTTTATCAGGCTCCAGCGTAATCGTCACTCCGTGTAATGCCGTTCCCTTTTCGTCGGAGACATTGCCGCTAAAAGTTCCGGTTTGAGCAAACGAAAAGGATATGAGCAGTAACAACTGTAAGGAGCAAACGACAAGCTTGCGCCAGCATGGAGCATATGAAACGGAGGTTATTAAAACGAACAGCCAAACCATGACATAACGTAACGATATCACGAACCCATCACACATCACTTATAATTCATCATTGTTTATAAAGATTATACGTTAACCCCACAAAATATACTCTCCCTGGCTGGAAAGGCATTTTAGGATCCACAAAATTCAACATATTTTCCGTCGTGGCACGAATGGCAAAGCGCTTTGCCGGAAATTTTTTCTCGATCCCGGCATTGAGCAAATAATGTCCACGGACAAAGGTATCGAACCTATCCAGATAACCATTGTTATTTCGGTCACTAAACGGATATTTCCCTCTATAATTAAGTCGAAAATTGAAAGTCATATCCAGTGGCTGATAGGTATAGAATACACGCGCATTGAACATGTGATTGGAGCGGTTTTCTATACCCCAGTAGTCTTTGGCCGAAGGATTATAGTTGACAGATCCACCTTCTGGATCAAACAACGGATCAAAAAACTGACCGCCCTCGCGTATTTCATTGGCAATGCTACGGTCTTTGGCAACAAGATATTGGTACCCGCCACTAATCAGCAAGTCGCTGAACGGGCTATAGGTAAAAGAAAAATCCGTCCCTTGGTAATAGGCTTCGGGATTGTTCCGATACGAATAGATGAGACCTCCATCGATGTCCATACCGATCAATACCCGGTTGATCTGATTGGTAATATCATGGTGGAAAGCACTGGCTTCTGCCCGGAGTTTTCGGTCAGTTGATTCCCAGATCAGACTGAAATTATAGGATTTACTTTGTTCTGCGTTCAAGGCCAAGCCTTTTATCTCATCATAGATGGGCTCTAGCTCATATTGACTTACCCTTCCGCTCTGTCGCAATGCGTTCATGACGTCGAGCATTGTATAGGTTCCTAAAAGCATACTGTTGATCCCCGGATCGTAAGACACCTGATATAGTTTTTTCATATCCGGCGCCTTAAACGCTGTTCCATAGGCGACCTTTGCCGTCAAATTGGGCAGAATTTCATATTTCAGGGCGGCGCTCGGATCCAACCGCCATCCGTAGTCTACAATATTGTCGTAGCGAAGTCCAAACGTCACTTCCAGTTTCGGGAGTACATTCCAGTTAGCTTGCGAATAGGCGAAATAGGCCTTAATCTGGTCAATACCGGTTAAGATGTTTTCATCGATGCTCTCTATTGTACCACCGCCACCGGTAATCAACTCCAGTTTTTGGGGTATACTATAGGATACCTGCTGCTCAAAACGGTGCAGGGTCTGCCCGAAACTCGACTGGCTCAGGCTATCTCCCTGCGTGAGTGCAACAAAGTTATCGTTGTCAAAACGTGTAAAATAATAGCGGGTCATGCTTCGCCAGCGTTCGCTAAAGCGGTGGTCGAAGTTAACCATGAGGTTGAGGTCACGATCTTCCAGCGCATCGTTCGTTTGGTAATCGGTTCCTGCAAAGGCTTTGTTCATAAAGCTGCGCCGGAGGCCATAACGGGCGCTAACGGACATCGCATTGCGCTCATTAAATTTGTAACGGAAACGGCTATGACCTGCATAGTTGTCATACGGAGGCATTGTGGTACCGGTTATATGCCCCTGTGTAGTATTAAATCCGCCGGTGTGGTAAAAATTTCCACCCAAGGAGAGAATACCTTTTTTATTCAACACAGGCGTCTCTCCGTCCAACGACACATCAATAGTTTCATTACTGCCGTAGGCAGCCGAGACCACCGCCTGCGGATCGGTCACGACCTGACGCGTGATGATATTAATTGTTCCCCCAAGTGCGTCACCTCCATAAATGTTGGATGCTGCACCTTTGGTAATCTCCACGCGTTCAATATTATTGACGCTGATACGGGAAAGATCAAAATTCCCGTTGTTACGCCCCACGATGGGCTGCCCGTCGATCAGCACCATCACATATTCGCTGCCAAATCCTTGCATCTGCACGCCTACTGACCGTGCTCCCGCACCGATATCATTGACGATTGCAATACCGGTCTGTTCCTTGACAACCTCATCCAAACGCCGGCTTCCCATCAACTCAATGGTTCGGCGGTCGATAATGGTCACGGGCATAATCGTATTTTCGATTTTAACCAAAGATTCAGTATTGGAATGACTGCGGTGTTCAGCAGAGACAGCTATATCTTCCAATATATTTTCGCTGTCCATCAAGCGTATATCGTAGGTATTAACACCGGCAGACAAGTTGATGGTATCGTTAAATGCACGATAGCCCACACCCTGCACCAGTAATTTGCTTATCCCAACAGGGATATCTGTTAACTGGTAAAAGCCGTTCGTATTTGTCTGAGCTGTTTTATGTTCCAACCCAACGGTTACTCCAACCACGGGCTTTGCTTTATTGTCGGTGATTCTCCCTTGCAAAACAGCCTGTTGTTGGGCATGGCTCTGTATCACCATGCTGATTAGCAAAAATATGGGTATAATATAGTTCTTCATTTTTTTGATTCGCGATTAGTAATTCGTAGCTAGTTAAAAATCCCGAAGGGCTCGTCCACGATAATCATGCGTTAAGATTTAATCTTTCGTCCGTAAATTCCGGCTACCATCTTTCTGGATAAAATACCGGAAAGTCATGTACGGCGATGGCCAATTACGGTCGGTAAGAACTTCAGGAGCGCCTTTGTACATGGAGATCAACTGCAGTTTGCCATACAGGTACTTATGCGTGCTCCCTGCCGGTTGCTGCAGCCGTAAGTAATACGCCCGGTAGGGAAAGG
Organism: Sphingobacterium corticibacterium; assembly: GCF_004208525.1. Lineage (GTDB taxonomy): Bacteria > Bacteroidota > Bacteroidia > Sphingobacteriales > Sphingobacteriaceae > Sphingobacterium > Sphingobacterium corticibacterium. Next base: position 173,563 of record NZ_SGIT01000003.1, read on the forward strand.
GTTTTCCTATTCCGGTAGTACCTAATTCAAACCAAGAGTTGATGCCCGGTCCATACTGCGAGTCGTAAGTTATCTGCATCTGATCTGCCGGCCGGTTGTCGAAAAACTCATCCTCAGGCGCTTCGTCCATAAAGTCGTACCCATACTCGTACATGATGATGGCATGACGGAGGGGGCTACCCGACGCCGGGCTGAGCTTAGCTTGACCGTTGTTGAGGAACACGACACCATTGAATTCACCCGTAAAAGCCAAATCCCACTCGTCAGTACGCAAATACCTTAAGGAGTCTGCATTGTCTCGAAGGAAATGCTGCCAATGATCACTGAAACGAAACAAGAGTGGACTATATAAACCTGCTTCTTTGCCACTGCGACTGAATTGTACTTCAATAAAATCCATATTATTTCGATAATTAGCCGATCGCACCAACACTTCCCAAGCTATCCCGTTATAAACATATACCCGATTGTTTCGATTATTTCGATAAGCCCAATTCATATCAGGGTTTCGTGGTGCTTGTGCCATAAAACCACGCCAATTGACTTCATAATCCTCATCGACCTGCAATGTATCAGCGAAATCCACATTAATTTCCATCTGATACCAGCTATCTGAACGCCTGATGTAATGAAAATTATCCGTAGTGTTTAAATAAGCATCGTTTTCTACAACAGCTACGGGATGAGAAGAAGATGGGTTCAACCAACGGATATCGTTTTCAGAACTGCTATTCACATTTATCGCTCCATTGATCAACTCATTATCCAAAGGAAAAAAACGAATCGAATCTGTCCAAGGTGAATTGTAATAACGCTGTCTTATAAAAAGATCCTCATTTTCTAATTGATGTTCCCAACCGTCCGTAGCCAATGTGTCACCCGGCAAATCATAAACTATCGTACTATGTCCATCCTCGTAATTAGGGGTTAAATCCTCTAACTTATAGCAAGACGACACGGTTAACCCTAACAATAGTAGGATAATAAAATATCTCATTGGTCAATGCTTATTTTACGTTTATTCTGCTGACGCGATCTTAATATATGCACGTTGCGGAAGCCCTGATGAAACAGTAATAGACGTAGTATAACTTCCCCACATAACACCCATTGTATACGCCTTATATGTCACTTGCGAACTTATTATATCGTAATCCACATATTGCGAGAAATTATCTGGAATCTTGAATGTGATTGTGGATTCTGTAATAGATTCTATTCCAATTTCATGGTATTCTAGGGCTCCCGTAGAACCTGAAGGCCGGATACCTAACCGAATATGCAATATGTTATTTCCCTGATAATAGCGAGCTGCTGCGCCATCCGAATCATCTGTGATTTCATGTTGAATCGTAATCGTTTGACCTGGCCTTACGCTTTGTGTACCGGACGGATATGCAATCGTATATTGTTCATTCTTCAATGTTGGCTGGTACATATCCAACTCCAAACTTTCGGTTCGTACACCGCCCAAATCTACCCAAACGCGGTGCATCCCCGTATCTTGTTCCATTGTAAACGGTGGAAGTTTTGCAGTAATCTGATGTGGTGTAATGGTACTTGGATCTATTTCCAAGTCAAACTCAACACCGTCTCTCAACCGTTGCATATACACTTTGTACTGATCGAGCGGAGCTGCCATAAAATATTCTCCGCGTAAAGTAAGTTCTGATCTACTTAACCAAGGAAAAGCATTAATTAGTAATCCTTGGAGTCTTGGGATTTCTCTGTTTGGCTTAGGTATCAATCTATATTCACGTTTATCGCCATTTTCGGCTGTAACGGTATAAACCGTGTTACGGGAAAAGGCTACGCTCACATTCGCTTGTGGTTCGATAGTAGCACCAGCTGACAGGCTAATTGATGGCGATATTTCTGCTGGTAATGGCACGGCATCATCCCAATAGATGGTAATGCTATCTCCGGCAATTACCGCATCAATGGAGTCAACCAGACCATAGCCAGCTATTGTAAACGCCTGAATATCTGCATATGGTCTTTTTAGTTGTTCGTATTCTGTTTTTGAGCACGATTGCGTAAAAAACAAAACTGTGCTTAAACATATAAGGCTTGATACCTTATACAATATGTAAATATTTTTATTTGGAGTAGACATAAATTATTGTTCTATGATTAATTAAAATTATATCAATATTAGTTCTGTACACTAAATCTTAATGTGCGTATGTTGGTCGTTCTGTCAAATTGAATACCTCCAAAAAACCAGGTTATATTATCTTTACCCCAAGCGATTCCCAATTCCGGGTTATTTTCGTATTCAACATACACGTTAAATGGGGTCTGAAGCACATCATTGGATTTCATTTCGTACACCCCCTCTGGAAGATTTGGAAAACGAAATGATAATTCATACATTTCTGACTTTAGAATTTCCAGGTCGACTTCTTTGCCTACAAAGTCCTCGACAAAACCGGCTGGTGCTTGCGTAAACTTTGCATCCGCATCCACTTTTAAATACACACGTTTGACACCTATGAAAGCGGTAGCTCCTGGGTAGCGTTTATCTAAAGTTCTGGTAATAGTCGCTTCGCTTTTCTTAAATACTCGATCAAAACCTAGTACTGCAGCATTTGTGCCGTCATTGAGAACAATCGTTCCTGATAGATTATTTCTAGTAGGCATTGAATGTTCAGCGATCGCTAATCCAACCGGCAAATCTATTTGGCGCCCTTGATGCTCAACATGCACATCAAAGAATCCTATGGGAGCATCTTCCAGCCAGCCTAAAGATAATACATAGTTTTCTGCACCAATATCTAAGTTCATTTTAGAAGGGTTTTTATATTCAATTTTCTCTCCTGTTATTTGGTTTGTGAAGTAAACCTTCAAGCTTTCCATACTCAAAGAATTGAAATTACCCTCGATAAAAACTGGACCTTCGAGGGACGACCCTCTAACTCTTTGAAACAGATCTCCTCCATCGTAATACTTTCCATTAGAGGTTGAACTATTATTTCTAAACGCTAGCACTAATGTATCTCGATGTGGCGTATATTCTTGCGTAATGGTATAGGTCCTATATTGATTATCTTCGCTTCTTACGATATACTTAATCGTATCTCCAATGGCGACAGCTTGTAATTCGTCCTCTAATAAATTGATTTCTAAACTATCAACGTCCAAAAGTGTAGCACCGGGATCTAAGGTGATATCAGCTAATATATAATCCAAACCGAGATAATAAGGCAAGCGTACGTCGATCGTATTTTGCTCTTGGTTGATTGCCGCCAAAATCTCGTGTGGTGTATTGCGGACCTTGTAGGCAAGTATCCTGTTTTTAGCTTCCGATTCGTATTCTACAACTTCGGTTTTTGTACAGGAATTAAAACATATAATCAACATACTAAAAAACAATAGAGCTGCTATTCTTTTTTGAAGTGACATTTTAACGAGAGGATTTTTCATTTTATATGAATATGGTTGTTATTTATTTATGATTAAAAACGTATTAGTTACTTAAGGAATCACTAATTATCTTAGTGCCACGTGTCATATCAATTGTTAGAGGGGGTCTTCTTTCCACAAAACCAAAGCGTAGTTCTTCTGCCTTGATCACCATGTAGCGGAAACTCACCGATCCTACCAAAAAGTTTTCCAAACCCCGACGCATAAGCTCCGGGTCTAAAATATCATGATAATAAGAAAGCATTTCCACTTTTGCGTAATTCCCTCTTGCCGTCCGGACAATCATCGCTCTCGGACGAAGAGGACCTCCATGAATATTTTTTGCGTTTGGAAAGGTGCGTAGTAATTCTTCGGAAAGTGCATACAGCATGTGTGAGTACATCCGTGCTTCCTCCGCCAGTACCGGATCCGGGCTATCACGGTTGATGACCTTATCAGGGCGTATAAAATTTCCGCCATAAGTATAGACGGTCGTCCCTATTCTTGTTGACATTGTCCCTTGAGCGTCCAAGCCACCGTAGCCAGGTACTTCTAAGATTATTCCTGCCGGTACATCCATGATTTTACTGTAGAATGTATCGAGAACGACTAATCCACCGACAGCATTACTGCCATAACCAATTCCCCTAGCACTTCCACTATTGGCGGTAATATCTCCAAATCCACCAATCGACAAATCCCATCGTTCTGATACGGTATAGGCGTCATGGATTCGTGAAAAACGCTCTAAACTAAATAACGTACTTGGTTGTTCAGCATCCAAAGGGGAACGATCTGAGGGCTGTTGAATATTTTCCACACCCTCAAATGGCTGGAAATTTAATACCGTAATCTCCCGATTAAAAACCGAGTCGTTCAACGGCGTCTCCGGCTCCCATTCAAAAGCGTTGAGGTCGTACACTTCTCCACAGGAAGATAAGAACAAAATGGAGCCAAATATCATGGCAGTTAGCTTCTTTATTATAGGTATACATATTGCTTTCATTTTTTATCAGTTGTCAGTAATCAATGGATAGTTGTCAGGTATTTATCAATTCGTTTTCAGATTTTTACTACCATCCTGCTGCACAAAATATCGGAAAGTGAGGTAAGGCGCTGGCCAGAACATATCCGTTACCGCAGGCGGATTCCCTTTGTAAACACTGAACAGTTCCAGTTTGGCGAATTTGCCATCCGGCAACCGCAACACGTACGTACGGTTGGTATAGGGACGCATCACGTGCGTACTGGAATTGTAGGCATACCAACCTGGCGATTGCTCATTGTCTGCTTGGCCTATACTGACCAAGTTATTGTTGTCAAATTCCGCATCACTGGGTGCCGTAGTCACAGACTCGTACGACTGCCGCAGTAACACAATTCCCGTTTTAGCAGCTGGCCCGCCGTACCCCGGATTGTCCTGTTGCGTCGCATTGTTGATAGACACAATACTATTATATGGTCCGGAAAAAGCCAGGTCCCATTTGTCCGTCTGCATCACCGTGGAATCTGACTCTGGTCGCAACCAAATCTGCCTCTTACTCTCCAAGTTGAATAGGAACGTATAAAAATCCCGTTGCTCCTTCCCGTCAATACCTTCAGCCATTGAAGCTTTGGTATCTCCCGCCAAATCAGCAATAACCATGCTTTTGCCATCCTCTAAGGATGGTGCCTGTTCATCATCCTTGCTACATCCTACAAGAAGGATAGCAAATGAGATAAGTATTATTTTATTTAAACCAATTCTAAATAACATGACACAAAGGTGCTTAATAAGATTCAAAAGATTTATATGCAATCCGTATTATTTTATATGCGTTCTGTATTTTTTAAACAACTACACGCATAGCGTGAATTGCTGCTGCCGACTTTCGGTGTCTGCGGGTATTACACAACCAATCTGTACGAGCAACCGGATGGTGTTATAGACCGTCGCCCAGCTAATGTTATGTTGGCGTCGGATATCCCACCAAAAATCGTCTACACTTTGGATGTACTTTTTCCTACAGAGGATGTCGATAATAACACGGCGCTTTTGGCTGACAACATATCCGTTATCAGCCAAAAGCGTCATGATCATATCTTTAGCTTCCTCCATAACCAAATATTAGGATAATGTCGGCTGGGCCGCAAACACATCACCAAAACGTTGGAAAGTTTCGTTGGCCTTCCGGGTCATTGCTTCTTCATCTGCTTCTGTTTGCGGAACAGTGTCTAGTATTGCTGTGAATGCCTGCCACATCTTGCCACTGTCTGCTCCATATCCAGAGAAAAAATGGAAACCCTTATTTAGCCCATATTTTTGTAACATCTGTACGATGTAGGGACCTCCCATGATGGAGCCTTCCAGCACATACAAAACTGCGAAGGCCTCAGGTAAATTATGAACTGTAGGTGCTGTCGCTGCTGGCAGATCGGCGATATCGCCACCTAGTTCCTGAATGTCGGTTTTTATATAGGATGAATTTCTGCGCTCGTTAATATCCGGCAATGTATGACTATTGATATAAGGAGCTACCGCTCGTTCTACCGCCGAAAAATAGGCATAGAAATTCTTTAATACCTGTGCGTAATCGGTCTCGCTTCGAATGTTCTTCAATTGCAAGACGACCGTTTTTTCTAATTCTTGATGGGCCTGTTTCGTAGCCTCTTTAATTTTCGTACTTATCATCATGGTACAAAGTTGAGGAACAAGCATGGTAGTCGTTATATGGAATCCGTATTTCTTTATATGCAATCCGTATTATTTTTAATAAGTCTACATAAGAACTTGTTTTTAGCTTGTTTTAATCATTTCTTTGCAAAGAAATATGACACATATAATCGTTTTATGCTTTTCCTTGCTGACTGTTTTTTACACACAAAACATTGTGGCCCAGAACCGTATCATCACATTAAGTGGTGCATTGAGCGAAACAGTGCATGCGTTGGGAAAGGGAAAAAACATTGTGGCCGTGGATGTCACAAGTGAATATCCTGCTGCTATTAAACAGAAACCACGTGCCAGTCGTGACCGTACATTTTCGCTGGAAGGACTATTGGCCTTTAAGCCGGATTTAATCCTTGTTCCACCAAACGAAATCAGTTACGCCGTGGAAAGCAAGCTGAAGCGATTAGGTGTAAAAGTGGTCACCATCCAACAGGAATATTCCGCGAAGGGAGCCGAACGCTTCGTCCGGGAGGTTGCCGATGCCATTGGCGCATCCGCTGCAGGTGCGACGCTGGTAAAAAAGCTTCAGACAGACATAAAGCAAGCGCTGGCTGGTCTCCAAACCGGTGCGAACAAGCCAAAAGTAATTTTTATTTATGCGCGTGGTGTCGGCACGATGAGCGTAGCCGGCAAAGGTAGTTCGCTCGATGCCATCATCAGCCTTGCAGGTGGCCGCAACGCGGTACAGGAGTTTAATGATTTTAAGCCCTATAGCACGGAAGCACTGATAAAAGCAAATCCCGATGTCCTGCTATTGTTTGATTTTGGGACAAGCAGTTTAGGTGGAAAGAATGCAGTATTGAATATGCCGGGTGTATCGCTTACGAATGTCGGAAAAAACAAACGGGTCATCTCGATGGACGGAAATTTATTGGTCAATTTTTCAGTCCGTTTACCACAGGCGATCAAGGAATTGAATCAACAGTTGTATCGGAATTGAAAACGAAAATCATATACCTTTTCCTCATCATTGTCCTCTTACTGGCGATGGTTTCATCCCTTAGTTTTGGTGCCTTTTACATACCCCTTACGGAAGTATGGCTGAACATACTGCACAAAATAGGTTTGTTTCGCGCTACACCGATAGATGAACTGTACGGTGGTGTTATCGATTTGGTTCGCTGGCCACGGACGCTACTGGGCGTCTTGGTGGGCGCCGCTTTAGGTATAAGTGGCGCAGCTATCCAGGCGATTTTCCGGAATCCACTTGCGGAACCGGGGTTAATTGGTGTGTCGGCTGGAGCATCCTTAGTCGCTGCCTCCATTATCGCGTTCGAAGCCATGCTTTTTGCTTCGTTGGGCCAATTGTTCGGCCACTATCTATTAGCGGTCGGTGCTTTTGCCGGTGCCGGTATAGCAACCTGGGTCGTTTACCGAATATCCCTGCATGACGGGAAGCCCCATATCGGCACGATGATATTGGCGGGTGTGGCCATTAACGCATTAGCGGGTTCTTTGACGGGACTGATCTCTTTCCTATCAGACGAACAGCAGCTGCGGACGATCACCTTCTGGATGCTGGGAAGCTTAGGGGGTGCGAGCTGGGAAGCCGTCTGGACCATGGTACCTTTTGTATTGTTTGCAGCGGTAGGCTTACCTTTTCTGGCAAAGGCTTTGAATGTCTTTTCACTCGGCGAACAGGAAGCGAGCCAATTGGGGCAGAATCCACAACGTGTCAAGATCCTGGTGATTATCTTATGCACGATGGCCGTGGGTGCGGCGGTTTCGGTGTCGGGCATTATCGGCTTTGTGGGCTTATTGGTTCCGCACGCTGTGCGTATGTTGGGCGGTTCTGACAATCGATATGTCTTACCAGCATCAGCCTTGCTGGGCAGCATTATTTTGACTGTCGCAGATTTAATTGCCCGAACCATCGCCATACCTTCGGAAATACCAATCGGTGTAGTAACAGCGTTGCTAGGTACACCGTTATTTTTATATATCCTGATACGCGATAAGAAGAAGATAATAGTTTAGATCATGCTAATAGCAGAAAACCTAACATACACCATAAAGAAGCATACGATATTGAAAGGGGTGAATTTTGCTATTCGTCCCGGCGAGATGGTAGGTTTGCTTGGTGCCAACGGAGCGGGGAAATCGAGTTTAATCAAGTTGTTGAACGGAGAGTATACACCTACGGATGGACAAGTTAATCTGTGTGGCAATAACCTTCAATCCTATTCTGCTGTTTCTTTAGCCAAAATGCGGGCCACTATGGCGCAGCAACATCGGGTATCGGCGGATTTCACGGTGAAAGAAATTGTGATGATGGGAAGATACCCACATTATAATCAACAGCCGCAAACGGCAGATCTGGAAGCGGTGGAGCAGACTATGGAGCTGTGCGGGGTGAGTCATCTGGAGGATCGCTCTATTTTAAGCTTGTCTGGCGGTGAATCACAACGCGTACACTTGGCGCGGGTACTCACTCAACTATGGAAACAACCCAATGCCCTGTTGCTTCTGGATGAACCGATTTCCGCCATGGACATCAAATTCCAGCACCAGACTTTGACCTTGGCGCGGGCGCTGGCCGACTACGGGTGGATGGTGGTTGCAGTTTTACATGATATCAATTTGGCGGCGCAATATGCTGACCGCCTATTTCTTATGAAAAATGGGCGAAAGTTGATGGATGGGACGCCATCCGAGGTCTTAAATTCCAGAAATATCTATACCATTTTTGGAATAGACGCGGATGTTGTAGTTAATCCAACGACATTGCATACGTATATCGTGCCCAAAGTAGTACGGCCATTGTCTTTAGACTTTATCCTGAATAAAAAGAAAATAGCGGATAATAATCAAGCCGTTATTTAGAATCTTTTTAAATAATGATACAAAAAATGTATCTTTGTGTATAACGGAGTAGAGAACATTAACATGTTGATCAAATCACGTATCGAAGGACTATCTGGCTGGTTGTTTGAAGAAAACGTTCCAGATGCTTATGTTCCAAACTACAGTTTGGCCGAAAAAAGTATCGCGGTCCGGGAGGGGTCTATTTTTTTGGAAAACACACGGGTAACATCCGGTGGGTTGTTTATGATGTACTCTTCCATGCGATTCGATAAGCCAACGACGATTTACACCGAAGTAAACGGTGAGACAGTTAGTAGCCAATTTATTTTCTACAAGAAAGCAGACGACGGTGCAAAGGTAAAAAATGCGCTTTACGGAAGAAGCAGACACAATATCCGTTATATCCCAACGACGAGTAGTGAACACGAAGTCAAGTCGGGTATTGACTACATGTATTTCCTTATCGTTTTGAGTAAGGATTACTATTTTAACCTTATCGATCGGCATTCAATTCTACATGAAGATTTTGTCCGCGAGATCGAACGGGGTAATTATACTTCATTTACCGACGAGGATTTCTTTGTTACATTGGAAATGCGCCGTGTTATCGACGACATCATTCAGTGCCAACAGGAAGGAGAACTAAAACGCGTCCATACCGAGGCCCGTATCTTGGAGCTTTTGATGTACCAGCTGGAACAGCTGGGCGGCAATGGACAAGAACAGGAAGTCATTAAAGGAGACGATATCTTTAAGCTGGAACAGGCAAGGGAAATCTTGAACGAACGATACGCGGCTCCGCCAACGCAAAAAGAGCTTTCGCGTGAGGTTGGGCTTAATGAATTTAAGCTACGGCGGGGCTTTAAAGAATATTTTGGTATAACAGTCTATGATTTTATTACCCGGCTTCGTATGGAAAAGGCAAAGAAATTGCTGCTGGACGAACAGCGGTCTATTAGTGAGGTTACCTTTTTAGTTGGTTTCTCCCATCAAAACAATTTTAGTATAGCATTCAAAAAATATTTCGGAGTCCCTCCTAGCGAATTGAAACTCTAGGGTGCATAATTTTATTCCGTATTCGTATCTAAAATCCCGTCTTCTTCATTTCTCCATATCCTGTCTTATGATGCCGAAATCCGCTGGTTGGAATCGTCGCTTACGTTAGCGCAAAAACCATTATCTTTGTATGCTTGTTCTTTTTACAAAAGCTATTGGAGACGAAAAAATACATGGGAAAAACAAAAATATACGATACGGCACTTAAGCCAGAAAGGGCATTGCTCGTTTCAGTCATAACGCCAGACATTTCAGAACAAACGGCAAAAGATTATCTGCAGGAGCTCGAGTTTCTCGTGCAGACAGCCGGAGGTGAAGTACAAGATGTTTTTACGCAAAAATTGGCCAAACCGGAACACGCCACTTTTGTGGGATCGGGCAAACTGGAAGAAATCCGGCAGTATGCAGATGCCGAAGATATTGACATGATTGTGTTCGACGACGAACTGTCGCCTTCACAGCTCCGCAACGTAGAGCGTGAACTCAAACGTAAAATCTTGGATCGTTCCAACCTGATTCTGGACATCTTCGCCAAGCATGCGCAAACCGCACAGGCTAAGACACAAGTAGAGCTGGCACAACTGCAGTATCTATTACCACGGCTGACACGTATGTGGACGCACTTGGAACGGCAGCGAGGGGGTATTGGTATGCGCGGCCCGGGAGAGTCCCAGATTGAAACAGATAGGCGGATTATCCTCAACAAAATATCGTTGCTTAAAGAACGGTTACGGGTCATCGACAAACAGAATGAAACCCAGCGTAAAAACCGGGGTGAGCTTATACGTGTCGCCCTCGTCGGCTATACCAATGTCGGGAAGTCCACGATATTGAACATGATCTCCAAGTCGGACGTGCTCATGGAAAATAAACTGTTTGCAACGCTAGATACAACGGTGCGAAAGGTGGTTATCGACAATCTCCCTTTCCTACTTTCGGATACGGTTGGGTTTATCCGCAAGCTGCCACACCATTTGGTGGAATCTTTTAAATCCACGTTGGACGAGGTCCGCGAAGCGGATGTACTTATACACGTGGTCGATATCTCCCACCCCAATTTTGAGGATCATATTGCTGCCGTAAACGAAACACTGAAAGATATCCATGCACTGGACAAACCCGTTATCACCGTTTTCAACAAGATTGATGCTTATAAAGCTCCTGTAGAGGTTGATGAGAATGGTGAAGAAATTAAGGTGACGCTGGAAGATTTCAGAAACTCCTGGATGGCAAAAAACGCCGATCCGGCAATTTTCCTATCGGCTACGGAGAAAACCAATGTGGAAGAATTCAAGCAAAAGCTATACGAAATCATCTCCAAAATGCATACGGCACGCTATCCGTATAATAATTTGCTTTACTAGCTTACGATTTATAGATAGCTATTTAAATGAACAAACAAGTACAATATACAGACTGGGGGCTGGTCGATTATCAGGAGGCATGGGATCGTCAGGAAGAAATATTTACTCAAACGGTCGCGGTCAAGAACGAAAACCGGCTAAACGGTACCGCTCATCCTACCCCTAATCATCTGATCTTCACGGAGCACCCGCATGTATATACCATGGGTAAAAGTGGCCATGAAGAATACTTATTGTTGGATGAAGTAGGTCTAAAAGAGAAAAACGCTACCTTTTATAAAATTAACCGCGGGGGGGATATCACCTATCACGGACCGGGACAAATTGTAGGCTATCCCATCTTGGATTTGGATAATTTTTTTACGGATATCCATTTATATCTACGCACACTGGAAGAAGCCGTTATCCGAACGTGTGCGGAATATGGTATAGAAGCTGGGCGATATGAGGGGTACACCGGGGTCTGGCTGGATGCCGATAATGACAAAGCGCGTAAAATATGTGCGATGGGCGTCCGCGCTTCCCGTTGGGTAACGATGCATGGATTCGCTTTTAATGTGAATGCAGATCTTGGTTATTTCAGAAATATAGTCCCCTGTGGCATAGACGATAAGGATGTGACTTCACTGGAGCGTGAACTTGGGCGCAAACTGGATATGGAAGAGGCTAAAAGCAAACTCAAAGGCCATATCGCTGATTTATTTCAGATGGAATTGATATAGTGATATGTTTTATAATTAAAAGACAGATGATACTTGCAGAAAGATACCATGATATATCCTGTGGACACCGGGTGGTGGGGCATGAGGGTAAATGCCGGTTTTTACACGGCCACAACTATCGTATACATTTTACGGTGGCGGCTGATCAGTTGGACGAAATAGGTCGAGTGGTTGATTTTTCCGTGATCAAAACCGCCCTTTGTGAGTGGCTGGAGGAACATTTCGATCACAAATTTTTAATCTGGGCGAATGATGAATTGTTGTCTCAATTGCAGGAAGTGGCTGGTGACAGTTTGGTCGTCGTACCTTTCAACCCTACAGCCGAAAATATTGCGCAGTATCTGGTAGAACATATCGGACCGCAACAATTAAAAGATTACCCCGTCCGGTTAGTCTCGTGTAGAGTGGAAGAAACCGCTAAGTGTTCTGCGACGTATAGCTTATAACAACCCTCTCGCTTTAATTTCCAAATATTTGTTGATGGCATTGATGGTGAGGTTTTCCGGCGATGTATAGATGGTCTGAATTCCCTGTCTATGCAATTCTTGGATAACAAGATGCTTTTCGTAGACAAATTTCTGCGCAATAATCTGATTATACACGTCAATGGTTTTCTTTCCTTCTTTTTTCGCCATATCGATTAACTCGGTATTCTTGAATACCACCACCACCACAATATGTGTCTTGGCCAGCATACGCAAATAGGCCATCTGCCGCGAAAGCGCATCCATCGTTTCAAAATTTGTGTACAACATCAACAAGGAGCGTTTATTGATATGCTTATTGCAGAAAGTATAGAGGTTGCCAAACTCCGATTCTTCAAACGCAGTCGTTATGCTGTAGAGTCTTTCGGAGATTAGCTGCATCTGGTTATTACGTTTCTCCGCTGCGATATGGTCTGATACCGCCTTAGAAAATGTAAGCATACCTGCACGGTCCCGTTTTAGGATAGCTGCATTCGCCAGCACCAGGGTCGAGTTAATCGCATAATCCAATAAAGTCAAACCGTCGAAAGGCATGCGCATAACCCGCCCGGTATCTATAAGCGCATAAATAGGTTGGGATTTCTCCTCTTGATATTGATTCACCAACAGCTTTTTATGCTTGGCTGTCGCTTTCCAGTTGAGGTGCCGATATTCATCTCCTCGAACGTATTCCCGTATATGGTCAAATTCCAATGTAGCCCCAATTCTTCGGATGCGCTTAACTCCCAATTCCACTAGTCTATCCGTCGTGGCCAATAATTGATATTTCCGCATTTGGATAAACGAGGGGTAGCAAGGCAGTTCGAGGGATTCGTTCAACGTAAACTTTCGAGCAAACAATCCAAGTCGCAGCACCAGGACATGGCATCTTCCAAAAGCATACACCCCCCGGGAGGTCGGACGGATTTGATAGCGGATTGCTTTGATTTCCCGAGGTAGAATCGTTGACTCCAACTCCACGTTCCGTAGTTGCAGCTGTACCGGAAACTCTTCTAACAGACGGATGTGCACTTTGGTAGGATAACGACTGGTCAACTGAATCTCCATATCATTTTCATCCCCATTTGATAGCTTCTCGGGATATTTTCGCTGTATAACTATCTTACTTTTCTGATAGTATAGAAACAGCATATCCCATGCACAGGCTGCCACAAATAGCCAAAGAAGTGCGATCACAAACGGGAATAACACTTTGATAAAAAAGGACAGGACAAAGCATGTCGCTAATAGAAGTAGCGCATAGAAAAATTTATTAGTTACATATAAACTACGGATAAAACGCATTATCTCGGGATTTCGATACTGTCCACAATCTGTTTAATGATATAATCACTCGTGAACCCTTCCATTTCCTTTTCGGGGGTCAGCAGCACACGGTGCCCCAATATAGCGGGAGCGACATACTTTACATCATCCGGTGTAATAAAGTCTCTTCCTTGAAGTGCCGCACTTGCTTTTGAAGCTTCCAATAGGGCAATCGACGCGCGTGGCGAAGCTCCCAGCGTAAGATTTGGATTGGAACGCGTATGATAAACCACTTGCGCGATATAGGTCAATACATCTTCATGGACATAAATAGACTTTATCAACTGCTGAAAATGGATCAATTCATCGATACCCAATACCGGCTGTACCAGATCTTCCTTATTGTTTGCTTTTTGCGCATGATGCTCACGCAATATAGCTAACTCCTGCTCTATCGCCGGATAATCAATATTAATTTTGAACAGGAAGCGATCCAACTGCGCTTCGGGCAAACGATAGGTTCCTTCATGTTCTATAGGATTCTGTGTAGCAAATACCACAAACGGTGTTGGCACAGGGTACGTGATACCATCCACCGTCACCTGCCTTTCGGACATACACTCGAACAAAGATGATTGCGTTTTTGCCGGGGCGCGGTTTATTTCGTCAATCAAGACGATATGGCCAAAAATCGGACCTTTCTTAAATTCAAATTCATTCGTCTTTAAGTCCAGCACGGAAGATCCTGTTACATCCGACGGCATCAAATCAGGCGTAAACTGGATGCGTTTAAATTCACCTTTCACTGCTTTTGCTAGCAACTTTGCCGTTAATGTTTTGGCGACACCCGGCATACCCTCTATCAACGAATGACCTGTTGCCAGAATAGCAATCAACAGTTTATGGATGACTTCATCTTGACCTATAATGACCTTTTTAACTTCCTGTTTCACCGCTCCCATCTTATCTTTCAGCTCGGTGAGGTCTATTCTGTTTTCAAAACTCGGTTCATATTTATTTCCTAGTTCACTCATAGCATATTTGCTTTATGTTTAAAATCTTCTATTCTTTTATTTAGTTCTACCAATTCGGCATCCGTAGACATACGTACTTTTCTATATCTTAGCAGGAGCTTGATCAGGTTTTCACACTCTTCCAATGATACGCCTGTTTTTAGCGACAATTGCTTCGCAAAAACTTTTCCCTCCAACTGCAGAATATCTAGTTGGAAATGCGTCCTTATATCATATAGAAAATATTCCACTTTCTTCTGTATAAGATTGCCCGGATTTCCACTCTCATAATATAAAGTAGCAATCGTGCGTGCAAATTCTTTGGATAGATTTGGTTCTGGTTCTACGACATTGACAGCCCTTTGTTCCCGTTTACTTTTGAACAATAAAAACAGGATAAGCCCAAAAAGTAAAATATACCATGCCTGACGCAGTCCGTCATTTTGCAACAATACACGTAAGGGTGTGTTTGCTTCCACCGTTCCCTTAAAGGTACTATCAAACCAATATACATCCTCATTGGAAAGCAATTTCAATACAGCCGCTCCGTATATAAAGTTATCTTCTCTCAGCATATAGTAATTGGTAAACATCAGTGGTTCTAAATGCAAAAGAAAACGACCTTTTCCTCTTTTTATCTCGATAAAATTGGGTATTTCCTTATCTTCCACTTCATAATAACCGATTATATGGGTGTTAACCGTATGCAAGTTGCAGAACAGCCCCGGATAGTCTAGGTCCTTATAATATGCTGTTTTACCATCCACTAACGAGAAGGGCCGGTCTTCCACATTGATGACCTCATTAAAATTATACGGATAATGAAATTGTTGCTTGATCCCCAGTGTATCCATTAGGTAAAGTGGAAAATTATTGGCAGAAATAAAAACTTCTCCTCCCCTTTCTACAAAGCTCAACAGTTCTCCCGTTACTTCTTTTCCCTCGTAAAATCCGTTGACGATATAAACCAAACTACCTCGTTCTTTCGCTGTCAAGAACGTTTTCAGAAAATCATAGTTCGTGGACGTGAAGTCTTCTATCTTTACCTGACTCCCCAATATTTCCGGCAATTCCTCCCGGGTCACATATAAACCGTATGGAATCTTATCCCGTTGGTCGTACGTTTTTGACCAATCGATCTGCTTATCACTTGCCAAGTCAATAAAGGCAATAATCAAGACCGTAATGCCGAGTAATATAAGCCCAAATTTCCCAGAGTTCTTCATCGCCATTTTGATTGAAAAGTTAAAAAATAAGGGGCATACTCCTCATATTTAGCTTTGTCTATAGCCATATTTCCGTACCACACGCGGTTGTATATATTTACGTTTCGGGTAAAATCTCGTTTCAGTTCTTCATGCTCGATCTCTTCAATCAGTTCGACATGTGTTTTGGTATATTTCCAATGAATCAGTTCCCGCTTCGCCAGTAATTGTATATTCAGGAGGTTGAGATAGCGAATAGCCAGTGCAAAATCCCCCTCTTTTTTGGCGTTCTCGATATAGCTTGTTAAATCAATATCCAACAGGTTTTTCTCAACGAACTTTACTTCGTCAGACACATCTTCATCATTTTTATCTTTCGCCAGTAGGCGTTTACCCGAAAATAGCACGCGATAAATAATCCAAAGGAAAATAACCAGTGCAGCAACGGCCAATACCTTATATACCACATCGGCAAACTGAAAATACTCCCTCGCAGGAAAAAGATTATCCAACATACGCCCTAACCTTTCCAATATTTTCTTGAATAGGCCAATACGATTGGGGCTATTTTTATCATAATCAAATTCCTCCCCTTGATAACGCTTTATCAATTCGGTATATGCCACTATGTCTACTTGTGGAATCTGATGCATACGGGGAATAGTGTCATAATAACCATCCTCCATATAATCGATCCAATGCTGTGGCGCATATTCCGGTGCTTTCATGGATATACTATCTTCCGGTAAGGGAGGAGATAAGGTTTCTATCGAATCGGTGTCCTGCGCACGGGAAACAGATATTAAGGCCATCGCAAGTAGGACAAAAAATAATCTACTGCCCATCTTCCTCCCTTCCCAGGTTTTGTATTTTTTCATACACATCCTCACCGTATGTTACTTCTTTTGCTGTCTCATAAATAATTCCCGACACCAACACCGTAAACATATAATACACAATATAGAGCAACACCAACAAAGTAGCCCCAATAGATGTAAACATGCGCCCCGCCATGCTGTCAAAAAAGGTATTTTCAAATCCGATCGTGTTGTAAGCAATAATCCCAATAATAAGAGAAGGTATTAAGGTCAGCATCACAAGAAGCGTCTGGAAAACCAAACTGACCACATATGAAGATATACTGTAATCGATAATTTTTTTCTTTAAAATGGAAAAGCTCTGTTGTATGGCATTGCTGGCAGGCATATATCCTTCCCGATAAAATAGGAATGCGCAGAAAAACCAAACGCCGACGAACGCTCCCAGTATACCCGCTGCAAAACTCCCGATAAACGGAATAAACATCAGGATAATCAAAGCAAACATAAACGGAATAAATAAGATGATAGAGGCAATGATACTGATTAGTAAAAATTTGAAATACTTGCCCAGATTCGCAACAAATGCCTGCCAAACATCATTAGAATCAAAATCAGTTCCTCGCTTATTTTTCAGTAAGATGAAGTATTCAATGGCGAAACCGAAGAATACCATACTCACCACCAGTAGCGCAAATAAAGCAGCAACAGCTATGAATATAAGATCCATTGATTCTGTCCAACTTTGCGTTGTTGTTAAATTAATCTTGGTCGTTCCGTAATAGATAAGGATAAGCATGAGGCACAATGGAACAATAGCGAGTCTAAGGATAGTCTGAAAAAAATGCCGTAACACCAACCGTAAGAGATTGACGAAATCCTGAACAATTTCACTCAGCTTTCGTTCTTTCCGAAATTCGAAGTCTATTTCCATCCGTTAATTTTTGCCAGTTGATAAGGTCTGATGATATAGAAATAAATAATAGCTGCAAACGAAATGATAATGATACTGATGCATAACCAAATTGAAACTTGATAATGTCTTGTTACAAAGCCTTCCAAAAAGCCAGCCACAATAAAGAACGGAATGGTACTTACCAACACTTTAGAAGCAGTTTTCATGGCGCGTTTGAATGATTCAAGTCGTGTATAGGACTTTGGGAACAATATACTGTTACCGATAGCGAGACCACAGCCTCCGGCAATCACAATCACCGACAATTCAATAGCACCATGAATCCAAATCGCAGACATAGCTTCCTGCATCATGTCATATCGGAAAAACAAGTGATGAAATGCACCTACCATGATGCCATTACTGAATAAAATATAACCCGTACCGATACTATAAAATACGCCTAATACAAACGCCAAAAAAGCGACCCTAACATTATTGATCGTAATCGCTAAAGCAGAGCCTACTTCGCTTCCTCCTTGATAAACACCTGCGGGATTTCCATCTTCGATATTAGCTATGCTCATATCTACGTAGTAATCACCTAAGATTAGGCGTACGAAATCCAGATCGTATTGGGCTGAAATGAATCCAATGGCTATCGCCAGGCAGAAAATTAATAAGGAATAAAACAACGGGCGTCGCAATTGCCATACCGCTTCGGGAATCTCCTGTTGTACGAAACGCTTGAATTGGTTTTCCGATGATTTTTGATCGCGATACAATTGTTGATGGGCCAATATCGCCAACTCATTCAGATAATCTTTGGTCTTTGATCGGGGATAAAAGGTCTGTGCATATGCCAGATCATTCGTCAATTCGATATAATTGGAAGCTAGTACATCAGGATCTACATTGATTTTATTTCTTAAATTATTTTCAATTAAGATCCATTTTTCTTTATTTCGTTCAATAAAGGACGCTTCTCTCATTTTGTTTTTCTAATTTTCTATTATTAAATAATAACAAAGTAATGAGGAGAAGCTCAGCAAGTAGCGTCTACTCGAGGCTAATATAGGAAATATTAACGTTTCAAAATGCACAAACTCTCTATTAATACACCCCAAAACGTAAAGTTTGAATATAACTTGGCTTCACTAGGTTCGCGCATCATCGCGTTTGCAATTGACTATTTCATCATTATGTGTTATGCCATCATGGTCTATTACATGGTGTCTCGGCTCGGTCTTTTTAATACAAGCGACCCTTGGCTGACAGCGGGTGTTTATATGCTTATTTTGCTTCCTGCATTCTTTTATCCTTTTCTTATGGAAACATTCTTTAACGGGCAAACCATAGGTAAAATGATTATGCGTACTAAAGTTGTAAAAATTGACGGTACACGCGCCTCGATATATCAATATTTTATCCGTTGGGTATGCTCCATCGTTGACATCTTTTTATGTGCTGGAGCATTAGGAATTAGCAGTATAATTGCCACAAAACATGCACAACGGATTGGGGATATCGCCGCCGACACAACCGTCATCAGCACCAAACAAAATATGGTGTTGCAACAAACGCTTTTTGCAGAGATTACGCAAGAATATACCGTTACCTTTCCTCAAGTGATGCGCTTGTCAGACAAAGATGCCAACACCATTAAAGATATATACAAAAAGGGTTACGAACGCAAAGATTACAATATCATTTTGGCATTGAGCAATAAGCTTGTCGAACTGCTGGACGTCAAACCGCAAATGCGTCCCGAAGAGTTTATTGATGTTGTGATTAAGGATTATTATTATACGTTTCGAGACAGGTAACACTTAAAACCGCCATTTTACGTAATTGATGTTTTTATTATCGGCGAGATACTTGCGTTCATAGTATGTTTTGATAGAAAGCACATCATCTACTAAATCCGAGTGGTATAGATCTGTCGTTTCTTTCATTTTAGGAAGTTTTAACAATGCAATCTGTTCTAAGGTATAGGCATAGAAACCGTCATTATCCGTTTTGAGATGCATGATGCCATTATCGTTCAGAATCGTTTTATATTTTTCTAAAAACGTAGGATTGGTCAAACGCTTTTTCTCGCGGCTATCTTGTGGTTGCGGATCCGGAAAAGTAATCCATATTTCCGTTATTTCGCTTTCTGCAAAATACTCCAATATGGTTTCAATCTGAATACGTAGAAATCCCACGTTATTAATTCCTTCTTCCAATGCTGTTTTTGCTCCTCTCCAGATCCGGTTTCCCTTATAGTCGATACCAATAAAATTGATATGGGGAAACATTTTCGCTAAGTTGACGGTATATTCTCCCTTCCCGCATGCAAGTTCCAAGACAACAGGATTATTATTTCCAAAGAACTTTGATGCCCATCCACCTTTATAATCTTTTCCCGCATCCAATTGAATAACATTCTTAAATGTAGCCACTTCGGCAAATTTCCGTAACTTATCCTTACCCAT
Source organism: Sphingobacterium corticibacterium (assembly GCF_004208525.1). Classification (GTDB taxonomy): domain Bacteria; phylum Bacteroidota; class Bacteroidia; order Sphingobacteriales; family Sphingobacteriaceae; genus Sphingobacterium; species Sphingobacterium corticibacterium. The sequence goes on from NZ_SGIT01000003.1 coordinate 193,763, forward strand.
TTCCAATAATTTGTTGGCAAAAATAATCTTATATTTGTAGGAATCAATGGAAAAAGAAGCTAAAATATTCGTTGCTGGACATCGTGGCATGGTAGGGTCAGCGATTGTAAGAGCATTGGAAAAAGAGGGATACTTTCACCTTATCAAACGTACATCAAAGGAACTCGATTTGCGCGATCAAACTAAGGTAGCCGATTTTTTCGCTGAAGAACAACCGGAATATGTATTCTTGGCCGCTGCAAAAGTCGGCGGTATCGTGGCCAACAATACTTATCGTGCTGATTTTCTCTATGAGAATCTCATGATTCAAACAAATGTAATCCACCAGTCGTATGTTCAAAACGTAAAAAAGCTTTTATTCTTAGGTTCGAGCTGTATTTACCCTAAACTTGCCCCACAGCCTCTTAAAGAGGATTACCTATTGACCGGCACATTAGAACCTACCAACGAGCCTTACGCCATAGCAAAAATTGCGGGGATTAAAATGTGTGAATCCTACCGTTCACAATATGGATGCAATTTCATCTCCGCGATGCCCACAAACCTATACGGCATCAATGACAACTATCATCCGCAAAACTCTCATGTATTACCCGCTCTAATCCGACGTTTCCATGAGGCGAAGCTAGCGGGAATAAGTGAAGTGAATATCTGGGGAACTGGATCTCCACTACGGGAGTTTCTATATGCAGACGATTTAGGGGAAGCCTGTGTTTTTTTGATGCAAAACTATAATGAAGAACAGTTTATTAATGTAGGTGTGGGTGAGGATATCAGCATCCGGGATCTCGCTTATCTCGTAAGTGAAATTGTAGGATACAGCGGTGGGCTCCGATTCGACACAAGTAAGCCAAATGGTACCCCACGCAAACTTATGAATGTTGATAAATTACATGCATTGGGATGGAAGCATAAGACTTCCTTAAAAGAAGGAATTGCGTTAGCCTATGCAGATTTTCTCCATAAGTACTAAGCCTAAGCCCCGTCCGTAAATCGTTCGTCTTCCAAGATAGCAGACTGCTGTTCCATAATGGCTATTTTTTCTATCGTATCTTCCGCTAGTTTTTTCTTCTTTTTTTTCTTTTTAGGCTTTATAAAAGAGGTAACTTTATTCACGAATCCACTTATTTTATCCTGGTTAACCTGCCCTATAGCCGTTTCTGAAGCTAACAAAACCATAGCTTTTTTAAACCAACCAGCTTTTCGAAGTACCGTTGAATTTAGCACAATGGGCGCGCCCAGCTGTAAAGCCCTTGTTAGCCAGTCAGCATCTTTACTCTGCACAGCTTTCGCGATACCAGATGTGAAGCCTTTCAGCATACCTGCTCCTGGAACGTGAGACGTAATTCGTTGAAAAAAACGAAAAGGAGTAGCTATTTTTACCTTTAATAACTCATATTGATCAGTTAGATAGGCCTCCTGTTCTTTTCGTCGCAAACTGAGCCGAGCAATCTCGGCTTTTAAATCATGTATGTTATTTATTTTCTGTGAACTCTTCATTTACGCTTGATTTAATTTTCTCTTCCACGATATCATCGTCTTCTTCTCCTTGCCATTTGCTTGTCACCTTACGGATGGTAAGGTTCATAAAAATCCTTTCCAGACTAGGTTCAAATGCACGCATGAGTAACACGAGCACGAAGAATATAACACCCGTTAGCAGAAACCCTAACGCATTACTTTCCAACACTTCTCCAAGGTAAAAGCCTAATGCTAATGAGCAGAAAAAAACAATGAATAAAGTAAATACGATCCTAACGACATCCAGTACCAACGATCCCATTATTCGAGAACCTTTGGCTAAGCCTTTCAACTGCAATAGCTTTAACTGGGTGTCTATATATTCTTTACCTTTTTGAAAGGTACCACTAAGCGAAAATTTTTCTTCTTCCATCAACTGTTTTTTTATGCTATTAATCGAGATGTTAGGCGTGTTCTTCTATTTCGTCATCCACCATAGTTTCCACTTCAGAAACTTTTGATTTAACTAAACCTATTAATTTATCCTTAAGTTCACTAAGTTGGTCAAACTGCTCTTCCGCCCGTTCTTTGATGGCATCACCTAAATCTGACAATGACTCGTTTATCTTATCCCTTGTCTCAGATCCTTTATCGGGAGCAAACAATAATCCTACAATTGCTCCTGCTGCAAATCCTGCTAATAGCGCTGTTACTACTTTACTGTTATCATTCATATTTTTTGTCATTTAAATAATTCCCCATTTTACCCATGAAGATTAGATAAGTTATACACATAACAAATAATCTTCGTAATCGTTTTAAAAATACAAAAGTATTTTGGGCTTCCGTATCCCTGCCAAAAAAGAAAACAGAAATCTTGCAAAAAGTAATACTTTTCTACGCTTTTTTTGTTTTCTCCTTTTTTTCACCTACTTTTAATTAACCATTTTAACATCACAGCTATGCTCGTCAAAACCTTTAGTAGTGCCGTATATGGCATAAATGCAACCACTGTTACGGTAGAAACACTCATTTGTCCTGGCCTACATTATTATATCGTCGGATTGCCCGATAGTGCGATCAAGGAAAGTCTACACCGTATTGAAAGCGCTATTACGAATGCAGGATACCGTATGCCTCGTCAAAAAATTGTTATCAATCTCGCTCCGGCCGCTATTCGTAAAGAAGGATCTGGCTACGATTTGTCTATGGCAATCGGTATTTTAGCTGCTTCGGAACAGATCCGGGATACCTTATTAACAGATTATATTGTTTTAGGCGAATTATCGCTAGACGGCAATATCCAACCCGTCAGGGGTGTCTTACCCGTAGCCCTGCAAGCCAAAAAGGATGGGTTTAAGGGTATTATTTTACCCACCGCCAACGGACGTGAAGCTGCAGCCGTCCAGGATCTGGAAGTCCTAGTTGCAGATAATTTAGAAGAAGTTATCCTTTTCTTTAATGGCCAACAGCAGTTAACGAGTATAGAGATCGATATTGAAAATGAATTCTTGCATCATATAAATAACTATGATGTCGATTTTGCCGACGTGAAAGGACAGGAAAATATAAAGAGGGCGTTGGAAATAGCAGCCGCAGGAGGGCACAATGTCATTTTAATTGGTCCACCCGGCGCTGGTAAAACCATGCTTGCCAAGCGTCTTCCGACGATCCTCCCGCCGCTGCTTTTAGGCGAATCACTTGAAACGACCAAAATCCATTCCGTTGCGGGTCAACTCCGTGCACTTTCCTCGCTCATGACGGCTCGCCCCTTCCGGGCTCCCCATCATACGACATCGGACGTTGCGCTCGTTGGTGGGGGAGCGTCTCCACAACCAGGAGAGATTTCACTCGCTCATCATGGTGTATTATTTTTGGATGAACTTCCGGAATTTAAAAGATCTGTTCTAGAAGTCATGCGGCAACCGCTAGAATCTCGAAATATTACGATTTCACGCGCCAAGTTCTCCATTGATTACCCAGCTAGTTTCATGCTGATTGCCGCTATGAATCCCTGTCCATGTGGCTATTATAACCATCCAGAAAAAGAATGCATCTGCGGCAGCGCCATTGTACACCGCTATCTAAACAAAATTTCTGGTCCTTTATTGGATCGTATAGATTTACATGTGGAGGTCACACCTGTTGAATTTAACGAGCTTTCTACCAACAGAAATACGGAGACCAGCGAGATTATTAGGGAAAGGGTTATACGAGCACGCAAAATTCAAGCAGAGCGCTTTACAAGTTTTGCGGATATCCATAGCAATGCACAGATGAACACACCCACCGTACACCAAGTATGTCAAGTCAGCGACTCAGGCAAGAAACTTTTGCGGGCCGCCATGGAACGTCTCGGACTTTCGGCTCGGGCGTATGACCGTATTTTAAAAGTATCGCGCACCATCGCTGATATGGATGGTTCAATGCAAATTGAAAACCAACATCTGGCCGAAGCCATTCACTTTAGAAGTTTAGATCGAGAAAATTGGGCCGGGTGAAAAAATCTAAAAAAATTGGCTAATAAGGTGGCCAATGGACCAAGGATAAAGCAATATAGTCAATCCTATACCTGCCAAAGCACCAAACAAATGCGCATCGTGATTGATATTATCATACGCCTTTTTGGAAGCCCAGATACAATACCCTAGAAACAGGAATGCAAACAAATACGCCGGTATCGGAATAACCATAAAGAGTCCCAACATTGCTTTCGGCTGAAACATAATAAAGCTAAAAAGTACGGCACAAATCGCACCCGATGCACCTAAACTATAATAACCAGAATTGTTTTTTTGCCGAATTAGTGTAGGTATATCGCTAAGAACTAAGCTAACGATATAAAGTCCTGCAAAAAGCACATGACCCAATGCTCCACTAAATTGGACAAACATATTCTCCAGACCGAATCCGAAGTAATAGAACGTCATCATATTGAAAATAAGATGCATCCAATCTTTATGGATTAAGCCACTCGTAAAAACCATATACCATTTTGACTTATCTCTATACAATGTATAGGGATGGAGCATTAATTTCGTATACCATTGCGGATTGGAAAAAACATATAAGCTCAATCCTATTGTCAAGACAAAAATCACGGAAGCAACAGGAGTCGCATAAAGGTAATATAACATAAAGTCTGCTGGTTAAAATCTGTCTTCTATTAAAAAGACATATAGTTCTTTGGAGCCATGCGCACCTAACCCCAACATTTTCTCCCCGTCTGCCGTTCGACTGGGCCCAGTTATCGTTGAAATCATAGATGGAAACTTATCTCCATATTTTTCTTTTATACGTTGTAATCCATGTTTAATATCCATGACTAATTGGGAAGCTTTAGCCACCACAATATGAATAGGTGGATAGATACTCAATCGACGCCCCGCCTCATTCCCATTAGACAACATAATACTTCCATTGCGTGCAATAAGTGCTTCACAAGTTGTAATTCCCGCATCTGCAGCGTCAAGTTGCTGATCGGTTGTATAAATCGGGAAACCGTATTGTCCCAATAATTTTTGTATACTAGGCTCCCACGCTAAAATCTTTTTTATCTGCAAGTTTTCGGCTAAAAGTATTAAATTTTCAATCAGCGAGATTTCGCCATCGCAATACACAAAATTGCCTGCAACTTGCGTAAACTCCCGTGCAAACGTAACATCCAACGGCTCCTCCTCATCTTTATAGAGGGGAGAATCCTCAAAATCACTATGCGGATTATCACGCTTCTGTAACAGCGCTTGACGAATCTTTTTAAGCATCCGCTCTTTAGCTGTTGTATTTCGAATATTCATTTATGTACCCCTTACGAATGAAACGTAAAGACTTCGTCGTCACCAAGCGCCATGCCAATTCGCTCCTTATTCTTCTGATTTTGTATCGTTGTTATTACTATCCTGTGGGAGATCCAACGGCAAATCCGTTTGTGGAACACCGCCGCCGTCAACACCGCCGTTTACAAATTCGTCATACGCCGTCCGATTTTCGAACGGACGTTTGCCTAAAATCTCTTCCAGGTCACTTTGAAACAGAATTTCTTTCTCCAATAGCTTTTCCGCGATTTTGATAAGGCCGTCTTGCTTGTCTAATAAAAGCTGTTTCGTTCTATCATACACCGCTGCGATTAAGTTTCGTACCTCTTGGTCGATTAACTCTGCCGTTTGATCAGAATAGGGTTTTTGGAACTGTGTTTCTCCAGCGCTATCACGGAAAGATACATTTCCTACTTTATCATTCATACCATATACAGCAGTCATGGCATACGCCAATTTGGTGATTCTTTCCAAATCATTTTGCGCGCCCGTACTGATACGGCTAAACGTAATATCTTCTGCGACTCGTCCTCCCATGGTCATACACATACTATCTAGCAATTGCTCCGTCGTATATAAGAACTGCTCTTTCGGCAAATATTGTGCATATCCGAGTGCGGCAACACCACGCGGAACAATAGAAACCTTAACCAAGGGATCCGCAAACTCCAGGAACCAGCCAGCAATAGCATGGCCCGCTTCGTGATAAGCCACTATTTTCTTCTCTTCTGGAGAGATAATTTTATTTTTCTTTTCAAGCCCTCCGATAACCCTGTCAATGGCATCCTGGAAATCTTGCATATTAATAGACGCTTTATTTTTCCGAGCTGCGATCAATGCCGCTTCGTTACATACATTAGCGATCTCTGCACCCGCAAAACCGGGTGTTTGTGCCGACAGCTTTTTCGCGTCCACTTCTTCTGCTAATTTCAACGGCTTTAAATGTACGTTAAATATATGCTCACGTCCGATCAAATCCGGCTTATCGATAGAAATCTGCCTATCAAATCTTCCGGGGCGCAACAACGCTTGATCCAATACATCTAGACGGTTGGTAGCGGCTAAAAGGATAACCCCTAAGTTCGTACCAAAACCATCCATTTCCACCAGTAATTGGTTTAATGTATTTTCGCGCTCGTCATTCCCTCCCATAACAGAGTTTTTACCACGAGCCCGACCGATCGCATCAATTTCGTCGATAAATATGATACAAGGCGCTTTTTCTTTAGCTTGTTTAAATAAGTCCCGTACACGCGATGCACCAACACCCACAAACATTTCTACAAAATCCGATCCCGACAGGGAGAAAAATGGCACCTGAGCCTCTCCGGCTACAGCTTTTGCCAATAATGTTTTACCCGTTCCCGGAGGCCCTACAAGTAAGGCTCCTTTTGGAATTTTACCACCTAGATCCGTGTATTTCTTTGGGTTTTTCAGAAAGTCCACGATTTCCATAACCTCTGTTTTAGCCTCTTCCAATCCGGCGACATCATTGAATGTGATGTTTATTTGGGACTCTTTGTCAAAAAGCTGCGCTTTAGATTTTCCAATATTGAAAATCGCACCACCACCGGTACCAGCTCCTCCTCCCATACGACGCATCAACAACATCCATATGGCCACGATAATTAATAACGGGAGCATAAACGAAATAAACCAACCGGCCCAAGGATTAGACCTGTTTTCGTAATGAGGCTCAATACGGGGCTGATCTTCGGGCAGTCCAGCCTGTGATTTTTCCAGCTTTGCGTTTAAAATCACATCGGAAGGCTCTGTAAACGTATATTGCGGTCCCATATCAGGAGATAACAATAGGGAATTCGGACTAGGTGCGACATTTTTATATTTGTCTTCCTTAAGTCTATCTTTTTTTATGTATACCTCTACCTCAACCAAATCATTGCTCTTAAAAGCGACCAATTTTTCTACATCGCCAGGCAACAGTATCTCTTTCTCAAATTTTGAATACGTAATTTCTTCGGTATTATCGCTACTAAAAAAGTACTGCAGTCCAAAGAACCCGAGGATAATCAATATCCATAACCACATCATATTAAATTTGGGTGGAACAGGAGTTACTTTTTTACTTGGAATTTTCTTCATTACAATCTATTATATCTATTTCTTCTACTCTTACTTGCTAAACCTCTATGCGCTTTGGTATGTTTCTACCTGCGCGTCACCCCACAAATCCTCTATGCCATAATGGCTCCTTTTTTCCGTTTTAAAGATATGAACAACGACATCTACAAAATCCAGCAGAATCCATTCACCATTGTTATGTCCCTCTTTCCGCCACGGTTCTTGCCCAAAGGCTTTGTAAACCTCTTCTTCTACACTATTCGCTATGGCATTGATTTGTGTTGCAGAATCCGCATGACAGATAACGAAATAATCAGATAAGGTGGCATTCACGTTCCGCATATCCATCCGCACAATATCATTACCTTTTTTCTCTTGCATCCCGTGTACTACAACTTCTGCAAGTCTATCCGATAAATCCTTTTTTGTATCTTTATTCATTAAAAAACATTAGTTTTGAACGATATTTATGTCTTTAAATATTTTTCCCTTGCAAAATAACACATTTTCCCGACTTTACCTTAGACAAAATTTAATTGTATTGGAAGAGGTAACATCTACTAACGATTATTTAAAACAACTTTTGTCAAATATTAAGCCACTTCCCGAAGCAACTGCCATTATGGCAACCCACCAAGTAAAAGGAAAAGGTCAACGGGGAAATTCCTGGCTCGATAAACCCTCCGAAACATTAGCTATAAGTTTCGCCTTATATCCAAAAGACTTCTCCACCCATCAATCGTTTAATCTAAATATGCTCGTTTGTTTGGCCGTCCAACGTTGGGCGTCCGCCTTACTTCCTGATGTGCAGATTAAATGGCCTAATGATATCTATATCCACGGTAAGAAATTAGGCGGGATATTAATCGAAAATCAATTATCTGGACACCATATCCGTTCAAGTGTAATCGGTATCGGCATCAACATAAAACAACAAACCTTTCCCATCGTTATACAAAACAAAGCGACTTCACTTTATCTCGAAAAACCGACGACACCAACCAAACCCATCGAGCACTATGGTCTATCCCTTCTTTCTACTATAACAGCATGCTATGAGAACATAGATTTAAAAGATACCCAGCAGCTACTGGATGCTTACAATAATTCGCTGTTTAGAAAAGGGATCCCAGCAATATATGAAGTAGAAGGAAAAACCGTCACGGGCATTATCCAGGGCGTGAAAAGTGATGGGAAATTAAACATCGTAATCGATAACCAAGAACGGCTATTTGATCTTCAGGGAATTCGTTTTAAGCTGTAAAGGTCATATCGCTTTGACAATCTGTTTGCATATCGCTTTTACTATTCCTAAATTTGAAGATCATTTTCAACACAGATTAGATTTAAACCTTATCGAGCAGAAATAGTCTTACATAAGAGAATCTAACGATTAAAAATAATTATTAGTATGAAAAAATTAAGTCTATTAATTGTCATCGTATTATTTACTATGGCTAGTGGGGTGGCTCAAATATATAAGCCTGTAAAATGGAGCGTTGCATCACAAAAATTAACGGACAAAGAAGCTGTCGTATTTATTAAAGCGACCATCGATAACGGCTGGCATATATACGGCTTGAATGCTCCTACCGGTGGACCAATTGCCACATCCTTTGCTTTCGGAGCATCTAAAGATTATAGCTTAAACGGAAAGGTTGCGGCACCTGCACCAAAGTCGAAATTTGAGAAAGTTTTTGATATGAATGTTCCATATTATACGAAAGAGGTTGTTTTCCAGCAGAAAATAAAGCTAAATAAAGGCCAAACAACGGTAAAAGGAACAGTTGAATTTATGGCTTGCGATGCGGAACGATGTTTACCTCCAGAAGAATACGCTTTCAACGTCACAATTAAGTAGTAATTGTGAATATAAAAAACGATAAGGCGGTAAGTTTACTGCCTTTTTTTTATTTTAGCAAAATATCTAAATAAGCTATGCGTTCATTATTTCAGTACCTCATCGTACTACAAATTTTAACACTTTCCTTATATACTCCGTCATTTGCTCAGCAAGATAGCCTAATCTCCTTTGATGATATAGAATTTACAGATGGTTCTATTGAATCAGGAGACGATACCTTGTTAGAAGTGCCGGATGACCTAATCTTTGGAGATGGAATAGCCAGCAAAGAGGTGGATGGAGGAACGGCAGGTGATACGCCTATGCAACATGTAGACGCCAGTGGTGCCGAACAGCAGTCTCTGTGGGGTATTTTTATTGCAGGTCTGCTCGGCGGGTTTGCGGCTTTTATCATGCCGTGTATATTTCCCATGGTCCCACTTACGGTCAGTTTCTTCACCAAGAAAGGTGGCTCTCGTACAAAAGGTGTATCACAAGCACTCCTATACGGATTATTCATCATCGTGATATATGTAGCTTTGGGTATGCTCATCACGATAGCATTTGGTTCCGATGCACTCAACGCCCTGTCTACCAACGGCTTTTTCAATTTCCTGTTCTTTCTTATTTTGGTAGTCTTCGCAGCTTCCTTTTTTGGCGCGTTCGAACTTACCTTGCCTAGTTCTTTTGTAAACAAGATAGATGCACAGTCAGATAGGGGCGGATTGCTAGGCTTGTTCTTTATGGCTTTCAGCTTGGCATTGGTATCGTTCTCATGTACAGGACCGATCATCGGCACACTGCTAGTAGAAGCGGCGTCCAAGGGTGAACGTCTCGGCCCTGCCGTGGGGATGTTAGGCTTCTCAATTGCATTGGCGATACCATTCGTGCTGTTCGCCTTTTTCCCCTCTATGTTGAAATCCTTACCTAAATCGGGCGGATGGCTTAACAGCGTCAAAGTGGTATTAGGCTTTTTAGAGTTGGCATTAGCGCTGAAATTCTTATCGAATGTGGATCTAGCTTATCACTGGAATTGGCTGGATAGAGAAGTGTTTTTAGCACTTTGGATAGCCATCTTCGGGTTATTAGGACTATATCTTATTGGCAAGCTCCGCTTTGCGCACGACAGCCGGCCAGGGCACCTCTCCGTGCCTCGAACCATATTGGCCATTATCGTATTCGCTTTTGTGATATATATGGTACCGGGCATGTGGGGAGCACCTTTAAAGTCAATCTCCGCATTTTTGCCTCCCTCGGCTACGCAGGACTTCGACCTTTCTACCGTAAACTTAGGTGTTGCCCCTACTGGGACAACCAGCGCTGGCAAACAGAAGAAATACTATGAGATCTTCCATGAACGCGGCACGCCCAAGGGGTTCGACCCTTATTATGATTATCAAGAGGGACTTGCCGCAGCGAAAGAATCGAACAAGCCGGTGCTGATCGACTTTACAGGTTGGAACTGTGTAAATTGTCGCAAGATGGAGGCTAATGTGTGGACCGACCCTAAGGTAGCCGCCCTACTTCGGGAGGAGTTCGTAATGGTGGAATTGTTCGTAGACGACAGGACGGAACTATCTAAGGAGGAGCAATACATTTCGGAATACTCGGGCAAGCGTATTCGGACAATCGGCGCAAAGAACAGCGACTTCCAAGCTTCGGCATTCAATAGTAACTCGCAACCGTTGTATGTCATCGTAGACACAGCAGGCAACGTATTAATACCACCCAGTGGTGCAAACTACAATGTAAATAGCTATGCTGCTTATTTACAACAAGGTATCGACGTTTTTAACAACAAAGAGTAAAATATAACAGCATAAATAATCAATCTAACAGGAGACCGCCCCAGCGTATGGGAACCTCTTATCAACAACTAAAAAATATAATTAGATGAAAACCATAAAAAATATTGCCGTTTTGACATCTGGAGGTGATGCTCCAGGAATGAATGCGGGCATCCGTGCAGTTGTACGTACAGGGATATACAACAACTTAAACGTATTTGGCGTGCGTCGCGGTTACGATGGCTTAGTAAAGGGCGAGATTGTACCTATGGATGCTAAATCGGTCGCCAACATCATTCAACGTGGTGGAACCATACTCAAAACAGCTAGAAGTGAGGAATTCAAAAGCTACGAAGGACGGAAACAAGCATACGAAAACATTAAAAAATTAGGAATTGATGCTTTAATTGTTATCGGTGGCGACGGCACGTTTACAGGTGCGTCTAAGTTTATCGAGGAATTTGACGTTCCCATTTTAGGCATGCCGGGCACGATCGACAATGATCTCGCCGGAACGGATTTCACCATTGGATACGACACCGCTATCAATACCGTGGTTGATGCGGTGGACAAGATAAGAGATACCGCAGAATCGCATGATCGTGTATTCGTGATCGAAGTTATGGGACGGGACTCCGGTTTGATAGCTTTACGGTCCGGCATTAGCACAGGAGCAGAAGCGGTATTGATCCCAGAACTAAATGTAGATTACGATGCGATTATGAAGCGCTTGGACAAATCTCGTAAAAACAAGTCTTCGCGTATCATTATTGTAGCAGAAGGTGATAAAGAGGGTGGCGAAGTCGTTGCAGATAAAATCAAGGAGAACTTTCCGCATTACGACGTGCGTCTGTCTATATTAGGACATATCCAGCGTGGCGGCAGACCAAGCTGTATGGATAGAGTTTTAGCAAGTAGACTAGGGGTGGCATCGGTAGAAGGATTACTAGAGGGAAGAAGAGGAGAAATGGCTGGACTTATCTGCGGACAAGTACAATTCACTCCCTTTAACAAAGCTATTAAACATATTGATAAGATAAACGAGAACCTGACCAGAATCGTAGAGATTTTATCACTATAAAATCAAAAGGGCGCATAAAATGCGCCCTCCTATCAACTTACCAATAGCTTATAACCCTTGCCATGTACATTGACAATCTCCACATTGGGGTCCTCCTTGAGATATTTACGCAATTTACTTAAAAATACATCCATACTACGACCTGTAAAATAATTGTCATCATGCCATATCTTCACCAACGCTTCCTCTCGCGTAAGAACATCATTTTTGTTTAAGCATAGTAGCCGTAACAATTCTGCTTCTTTGGTAGATAGCTTTTGTTGTTGACCTTTGAAGGAAATAATCTGACTGGTATAGTCAAAGAAATAATCTCCAATTTCAAATTTATCGGCTAATTCTTCCTCTTTCTCCTTAGACACACGTTTTAACAGGGCATGGATACGTAGTAATAACTCCTCCACACGGAATGGCTTCGTAATATAATCATCCCCTCCCAATTCGAATGCCTGCGTTTTGTCTTCCATCATACCTTTTGCCGTAGCATAGATAATCGGTATGGTTTTGTCCATTTTACGGATATCCTTACCCAACGAAAAACCGTCTTTTTTCGGCATCATCACATCAAAAATACACAGATCATATTTGTCTTTGCGAAAAGCGCTCAGCGCTTCATCGCCATCTTGGGTCAATGTGACATCAAATTTCCCTTTTAATTCCAAGTAATCTTTTAGAAGTTCGCCTAAGTTAGGATCATCTTCCGCTAATAATATTTTTTGCATACGCGTATTGAGTTTTTATGCTTCACGATCAAGTGCAGTCCCTTTTAATGGAAAAGTTAACTCAAAGACTGTGCCTTTGTCTTTTTCACTTTTCACTTGAATTCTCCCGTTAAGCCGTTTTACAATATCATTAACATAACTTAGCCCTAATCCAAATCCTTTGACATTATGTACATTTCCTGTCGGAATCCGGTAGAACTGGTCAAAAATCTTTTCTTTTTGGTCTTTCGTCATCCCCATCCCCTTATCAGCGATAGTAATAACTACATGATCCTTAGCGTTATATGTTTTCACCGTAATCTCAGGAGCATCTTTACTATATTTAATCGCGTTGTCTACTAAATTAAAAAATACATTAGACAAATGGAGCTCATCCCCAATCACTAAATCTTTCGGTGCGGATATATCCGTATGAAGTATGCCATTTGCTCGTTGAAGTTGCAGATTCATACTGTCCAAAACGCCAAAAACAACTGCGTTGATATGGACATCCACTTTCTCTATTTTTAAATTCTCTTTTTCTAACCGAGCAATATTCAGTACCCGCTCAATATGGTTTCCAAGTCGGACGTTCTCGTCATAAATGATATTCGCCAATCTGTTTACACGTTTACCATCGGCAGCTATCTCGGGGTCGCGGAGGGATTCACTGGCGATCATAATAGTTGCCACAGGTGTTTTAAACTCGTGGGTCATATTATTCATGAAATCTGTCTTCATCTCCGAAATTTTCTTTTGCCTAAAGATAATGCTTAAGGTGTATGCGAAAGCACCAATCAGTAAAGCCAAAAGCGCTATCATAGGCAACATCATATAGCCCATTGTATCCCTGATAACAGAGGATTTATTGGGAAAATAAATAGACAAGAGGCCGGGCGAGCTGTTTATATCATTCTCAAACAACTTGGTGCTGTATTTCGCAAGTTGCTTTCTTGATTTCGGATTGTTGCTTTGTAACGTCTCGTAAATAATATAACTTTGGTCGTCTCTCACTTCGATATTAAACGGCACATAGATATCACGTTTGTTAAGTTCGGCATCCAATTCCTTTTTTAAATACTTGACATTCAAACGCTCACGAAACGGCTTTTTGGCGAGCAGCATACTTGATTGCACATCTTTCAAGATATCTTCACTTTTACCACCAATAATAGCTAAGGTGTCAAAAAGCGTAGTCGCCTGTTGCAATTTTTTAGCATTTAGTACGACCAATTGGTTCTCCAATGTCTGCAATTGATCTGCTATTTCCCCATTTAAACGTGGTATCAAGGTGGCCGTCTGCATGGCCTCCACTTGGTTATTCCTAAAATAAGGAATGATAAACCGCGTGCTATCATCTTTCGCGGGAACTAGAGGCACTTCGCGCGTCGCCGTTAATTTTATATCGGTATCAAAATACCCCTCGCCTAAGTATTTATTGTCTACGTTAAAATTTATAAAACTTTGGTAGCGCTTTCTTCTGATATACGTTTCATAAAAAGCATTGTTAACATAGATGGCATTCGGAAAAACAGCTTTTAAATTCTCCTCCTCTGCCCGATAACGCTGCTGATAATCAAATTGCTGACGTTGTAACTTTTTTATCTGCTCTTGAATTTGTAATTGGCTCGCTAAAAGCTGTTCATTTCGCTCCCGCATGGCTTGGTCAGCTTTAAACTTCTCTTGATTAATGCGGTCCTGCTCGCGCGCAAATTCAAAAATCTCTTGCTTTTCAATCTTGCTGGCAACCGAGGCAAGTGCCGCCGTAACTGCCTCATCAAAAAGTTGGGATTTCTGCTTAAAAGATTCTCTTACAAAATAGTATTGCATAGCCATCACCCCCATAAGGGCTATAGACATTAACCAAATAATCAGTGTGATACTACGCTTTTTCATCTTGAACTACAAAAATAGGTATGGGTTAGCGTTAAAAATCAGCCTTTAACACTATTTAACAGCAAACACCGTAAAAATTAAGTTTTTTACGTAACTTCATGATTTAATAATTCGTACAAACATGAAGTTGTTGCTAACAATATGGAGCTGTATATTGCTGACGGCAGTATCAGCTCAACAAACCGAAAATGACAAGAACACATCTGGTTCTAGAGCTACCATCATGACCGTGGTCGATACAGCTATCACGACACCGATAGACCCTGACGATACAGCAAAAATCATCAAACAAAAAACAATCATTAAAAGAGCTCCCGAAGCATCCATAGTCGATATTCCGACTCTGAAAATGGATACATCGAAAACCTACCCGACACCAGTAAAAACCTTATACGGCCACGAACTTGCTCCAATGCCCGGAACAGAAAAACTGGACAGCTTGGACAAACGGAATGCCATGGCAGAATCCACTCCTTACCCTAAAATCCTGATTAAGACATCATCAAAAAATAAATAAAAGACTGATCTCAAAGGATCGTTTTTTTATTTAAATTTGACTATGGCATTGGTATATCTCAGAGAATTAGACGCCGAAACGAAATTCGCAATATGGAAAATAGAGGAAACGGCTACAGAATTATTAGACCGGTTACAACTTGATGAACGGGAGAAATCTCTCTTAGAACGTTTCAGTAAAGGAAAGCGTACCCTACACTGGTTGGCGTCACGTGTATTGCTTCGTTACCTCCTCAAAACAGATGCATTTATCGCCTGTCCATCCGATACAAATGGAAAGCCGTATTTACCTGATTACCCTTATCAAATATCCTTTACACACTCCTATGATTATGCCGGACTGATGATGAGCCAAAAAGGTCCTTGTGGCATTGACCTCGAAATTGTCAAAGATAAAGTCGTGCGTATCAAAGAAAAGTTTATGAAGCCGAATGAATTGGCTTTTATACAGCATGATCATATCGAACAATTATACGCCTGCTGGTGCGCCAAAGAAGCTGTCTATAAACTACAAGGCAATAAAGGTATTTCTTTCTTAGAAAACATGACTATCTTACCTTTCCAATATAAACCACAGGGCGTCATGACCGTTATGTTACGCAAAGCAAGTGCCGTCAAATCGTTTCACGTTTACTACGAAAAATTTCAAGACTACATGCTCGGTTACGTCGTAGATGAACATTAAATGCAATCTCATTTCGGGCAATAAATTTGATAATTTGTTAACTCCCTGCACATTTTAGGTTAACAAAAAAAAGTTTACTTTGAAAAAACGAATAGGAACCCGGGATGATTAACATCATTATCAAGGTGCCATCCTACAATTGAAAAATAAAAAGTAAACGGATGAAACGAAATGTTGAATTAGTCGTTATTTCCGATGTTCATCTTGGAACGTACGGTTGCCGTGCAAAAGAACTCCTTCGATACCTATCTTCTATAGCACCTAAAAAGCTTATTCTCAATGGTGACATTATCGACATTTGGCAATTTCGAAAAAGTTATTTCCCCGAGCCCCATTTGCAGGTATTAAAGTATATATTAGATTTGGCCTATACGGACTGTGAAGTGGTATATATCACCGGCAATCATGACGAGATGTTACGAAAATTCGGAAAGATGCAGTTTGGACGTATCGAATTGACCAACCGAAAACTTATGGATATCGACAACAAGAAAGTTTGGTGTTTTCATGGCGATGTGTTTGACGCTTCTATCCAACACACCAAGTGGCTCGCCAAACTTGGCGGCTGGGGATACGACCGATTAATCCAACTGAATAATATCATCAATTGGGGATTGGTTAAATTAGGATATGAAAAATATTCCTTATCGAAGCGTATCAAAAACTCTGTAAAAAAAGCGATAAAATTCATTTCAGATTTTGAAGAGACTGCATCGCACCTTGCTATTGAAAACGGCTATGATTATGTAATTTGTGGTCATATTCACCAACCACAAATCCGACAAATAGAAACAAAGAAAGGCACTTGCACTTACATGAATTCTGGTGATTGGATTGAAAACCTGACTGCCTTGGAATACCATCAGGGGAGCTGGAGCTTATTCAGTTATGAAAACCATAAAATCCAATTGGAACAACGCCCTGAAGAAGATACAAATTTACAACACAACGTCGAAGAGTTATTAAAAAGCATCGTCAATGGACCTATCTAAAAACGTGCAATTTCGTCAATCTGTTCCTGCACAAATTTCGTCGTCAACTCATCGATAAGTTGATCATCACTGTCTAACTCATCGTGTACTTTTGATAAATGGATCTTCAAGGGCAATACGTGCATACGCATATAGTTACATACGCCAGTGAAATGGTCGACTCCCCGTATATTTCCATATTTCCCGGTAGACACCCCCACCAAAGCTGCTTTTTTGTGGAAAAACGAAGCGGGAAAAGAGCAGGCGTCTATAAATACTTTTAGTATACCGGGGAAACTACCGTTGTATTCTGGGATGATAAAAACAAATTTCTGCGCTGCGGATACTAACGACTGTATGGGCTTGAAAGCTTCACTACGTTTCCCGTACAAATCCGTAACCGTAATATCATGGGGTAAATCAGACAGCGATAGCAATTCCCATGATTCCCCCTTCCGCTGTAGCTCCTGTTGATAATATTTGGCAATTTTTAACGAATTACTCCGTTCGCGATTTGTTCCCGATATAATTAAGTTCATCTAATTATCTTTCTTTACAAAAAGCCCTCATTCTATATAAAAGGGTAATGCTATTTTTTCGTATCTTAGCAACCTTAGCCGTTAGGCGAGAGCTTTTGCCAAAAATACGATTTTTAACATCATTTAAGCATTTTCTTTATTTAAGGAATGTAAATTTGGCAGTAACTTTGGGAAAGTTTTATTCGAACGGCATTTAGACAAAAAAGGGTTCAATCTCATGGGAAAAATAATAGCAATAGCCAATCAGAAAGGCGGTGTAGGAAAAACAACAACTTCCATCAATTTGGCGGCAAGTTTGGCTGTTTTAGAGCATAAGACGTTGTTGGTAGATGCCGATCCTCAAGCAAATTCTACTTCAGGAATTGGGTTTGACCCGCGGGTAATCAAAGCAAGTGTATATGAATGTTTAGTGAACGACTTACCCCCCCGCGAGGCTATTCAACAGACAGACACACCTAATCTCGATTTGCTACCAGCACATATTGACCTCGTTGGTGCAGAGATTGAAATGATCAATATGCACGAACGAGAGTTCAAAATGAAGAAAATGCTGGATGAAGTGAAAGACGACTACGATTTCATTATCATAGACTGTTCGCCCTCTTTAGGATTAATTACCATTAATGCATTGACGGCGTCGGATTCTGTTATCATTCCGGTACAATGCGAATATTTTGCGTTGGAGGGCTTAGGAAAATTGTTGAACACCATTAAAATTGTTCAAACACGGTTGAACACAAGCTTAGAGATCGAAGGTATCCTATTAACTATGTATGATGTACGATTACGTCTGTCCAACCAAGTGGTAGAAGAGGTCCGGACACATTTTAGCGACCTCGTCTTTGACACCATTATTCAACGAAACACACGGTTAAGCGAAGCGCCCAGCTTTGGTATTTCTGTCATTATGCACGATGCGTCATGTAAAGGTGCTATCAACTATTTAAATCTCGCGCGTGAAATATTACAGAAAAACGGTTTAGTTACAGAGAATTCGCAAACAGCAACAGTATAGTATGGCATTACAAAGAAAAACAGGATTAGGAAAGGGTTTAGGTGCACTATTGCAAGGTGATGACGTTCAAATAACAAAGAACGCAGGTAAAACAGATGCTGTAGCGAAAGAAAATACCAATACGGCCGCTGGCAGTATTAATTTCATCAAAGTTAACCAGGTTGCCGTAAACCCTTTTCAGCCGCGTACCGATTTTGACGAACAAGCCCTGCAGGAACTTTCCGAATCTATTAAAGTGCAAGGATTGATCCAACCCATTACGGTACGCCAGGTGGGTAAAAATGAATACCAGTTAATTAGTGGAGAGCGTCGTCTACGAGCTGCAAAATTAGCTGGCATTAATGATATACCAGCTTACGTCCGTACAGCAAATGACCAACAGATGTTGGAAATGGCGCTTATCGAGAATATCCAACGCGAAAACCTCAACGCAATTGAAGTTGCATTGAGCTTCCAACGTATGATCGAAGAGTGCAACCTTAAACAAGAAGAGCTTGGCGAACGGGTGAGTAAAAATCGATCAACCGTAACGAACTACCTTCGTCTACTGAAATTACCCCCTGTTATTCAGGCAGGTATCCGTGACGGGCAGATTTCTATGGGACATGCACGCGCCCTGATCAATGTAGGCGAAGTAGAGAAACAGTTATATGTTTATCAGGAAATTATCGACAAAGGACTTTCTGTACGGATGGCTGAGATTTTGGTGCGGAATATACAGCAACAGAACAAACCGAAGAAAAATCCAGTAGGTAAGCAACTGGACTTCCAATACCAAAAAATTGAAGACGATCTGGCTTCCAGATTTTCTACACGCGTAAAACTCAACATGAAAAACAGTAGAGGCAAAGGCGCTATTGAGATCCCTTTTGAGAGTGAAGACGACCTAAGCCGTATCCTGGAATTATTGGACTGGTAATGCGTTATATATTTATATTGTCCTTAAGCGTTTTTGTCGTGCTGAGTCTACGGGCACAGGAGCAGCATACGATAACGAAAACCACAGATACGACGGCAATAGATACCGTTAAAAAGAAGGTCGCGCTTCAGGATACCTTGGCGCTATCTGTAGACTCGTTAGAAGCGGTACAAGACACTGTAAAAAAAGAAACTCGAAAAGAGCGTAGAGCACGGGAGAAAGCAGAGAAAGAACGCGAAAAATATTATTATAAAGACATCAAAAAAGATTCAGCTCGCTTAGAAATCGAACAGATTTCCCGCACAGCTTGGAAACGTTCTTTGATTTTACCTGGATGGGGACAATATACCAACAAAGGATTATGGTGGGTTAAAGTACCTATTATATATGGCGGATTAGTTACGGGATATGTTGTGTTTGATTACTGGCAGTGGTATTATAAAAAGTTCCTGGATGAATTGGATTATCGCATTGCAAATAACGGTGACCGACGCGACCCCGATTTAATAAATTACGTGAATATGGAAGGCTTAGTTCAACAAAAAGACTACGGACGTCGAAATCGTGATTTAACTATCCTCATCACAGCCGGCTTTTGGGGGTTAAACGTTGTAGAAGCTTATGTAGACTCTATGTTAAAATATAGATGGAATATTGGCTCCGACATGACCATGCGGGTTCGTCCCACACTTATGCCGAATGTGAAGACCACGTTAGCAGGGTCTCACGCTTTAGGAGGTTTCGGAGTAGCGCCAGGCATCAAACTTACAATGAATTTAAATTAAATTAACCAGTTATCAGATATGAAGGTAGTTATTTTAGGTTACGGCAAAATGGGTCAGCTTATCGAAAAATTCGCGATGAAGCGTGGCCACGAAATTTTTCTCATCGTGGACAAAGACAACCGTGAATTTATTTCAGCCAGTGACATTGCTGAAGCAGACGTCGCCATAGATTTCAGTGAGCCTGCAGCTGCGCTAGACAATATCCATTTGTGCTTTGAAGCAAATCTACCCATCGTTGTGGGCACCACCGGTTGGTACACCCACTTGGATGAAGTAAAATCAATATGCGAAGACGAAAATCAGACAATGCTTTATGGCTCCAATTTTAGCATTGGTGTAAACGTCTTTTTTCATGTCAATAAATTGCTGGCAAAAGCGATGAGTCCCTATCAGCAGTATGATGTGCAGGTAGAAGAAATACACCATATCCACAAACTCGACGCGCCAAGCGGAACGGCTATCACCATTGCAGAAGGCATTTTAGAGAACACTCCCGGTAAAACAAATTGGGTTAACAATGTCATTGACACGGGCGAAGAAGTAATTGCAAAACCCGATGAATTGCTAATCGAAAGCCATCGTATAGAAGAAGTTCCGGGTACACACACCGTTTTGTACAGCTCTGAAGTTGATCAGATCGAATTTAAACACACTGCACATAGCCGCGCAGGCTTCGCTTTGGGAGCGGTGGTTGCCGCCGAATGGGTGCAAGATAAAAAAGGGTTTTATCAGGTAACAGAGATGTTTGATTTTATTTAATGTTGTGTAATTTATGTACTATATTATTTTCTTCATATTAATTATTGCCACGCTATACGGACTGTGGTTGCTATTCAGAAAGGCTGGAAAGCAAGGTTGGGAAGCTGTTATTCCCTTTTACCGGGAATATATCATGGCCCAATTGACAGCTCGCCCCACGTGGTGGGTCATCCTCCTTTTGGTGCCCATCGTCAATATATTTATTTTTTATGCGCTATATCTCGATTTTCTAAAAAGTTTCGGCAAGCGTCGCTTTTGGGAAACCGTTGTCGCCGTATTATTACCATTTATATTTTTGCCGCTTTGGGGAAGAGATCCCAACATAAAATATCTAGGGCAGTCTAATACGGAAGAATTTCATAAAAAATACCCTTACAAGAAATCCGTTGCACGGGAATGGGCAGATGCGATTATTTTTGCTACGATAGCGGCATCTTTGATTCGCGGCTTTCTGATCGAGGCCTATATGATCCCTACCGGATCCATGGAACGCAGCTTATTGATTGGAGACTTCTTGTTTGTGAGCAAGCTGAATTATGGACCACGTGTTCCTATGACACCCATTGCTTTTCCCTTTGCACACCACACCATGCCTGTCACAGGAGGCAAAGCCTATTCTGAAGTCGTACAATTACCCTACAAGCGTCTTCCCGGTTTTCAAAAAATCAAGCGGAATGATGTGGTCGTCTTTAATTTTCCGGCTGGAGACACCGTAGCTTTGGAATATCAAGAAACTACCTATGCGGATCTCGTACGCAATATGGGAAAAGAGACCGTGCACAATCAATTTACGATTGTCACCCGTCCAATCGACAAACGCGAAAACTATATCAAACGTTGTGTTGGAATGCCCGGTGACGTTGTATCTCTAGAACGGGCAAAATTGCTGATAAATGGAGAACCAGCCTTTACCCCTCCAGAGATGCAACATGCCTATTTTGTTTATACAGATGGCTCAGGGCTCAACCGTGAAAGGATGCACGATTTACGTATAGATTTTCAACAAATGTCTGACCCCAGCGTCTTCATGATGCACATGACGGTACCGCAAGCCGAAATGATTAAGAATTGGGGAAATGTACAGGATGTAGAAATGATCATTGACGAGAGCTCAATTGCCTATCCGCATGACAAACACTATAATTGGACCATTGATAATTTCGGACCGCTCACCATTCCCGCTAAAGGATGGACGGTAAACCTAGATTCCCTTACCGTTCCACTATATGGTCGCGCCATACGTGATTACGAAGGTAATACGCTAGAGAAAAAAGCCGGGGACTATTATATTAACGGTGAAAAAGTAACCAACTATACCTTTAAACAAAATTATTATTGGATGATGGGCGATAACAGACATAACTCGTTAGACTCCCGTTCATGGGGTTTTGTTCCCGAAGATCATATCGTCGGCAAAGCATTATTTACCTGGATGAGCTGGGATGAAAAAGGAACATTCCTTTCCAAAATACGATGGAATAGAATATTTAAAGGGATAAAATAGTGTCTAAGCTTTTAACGCCGCCAAATAGCGTTTTATAGTTTCTTCCAACCCCAGATATAATGCATCTGCAATCAGTGCATGACCGATACTTACTTCAAGAAGTCCAGGAACATGTTCGTTAAAATATTTTAGATTATGAAGGTCTAGGTCATGGCCGGCGTTTAGTCCGAGTCCCACTTCCCCTGCTTTTCTAGCGGCTCTTATATAAGGTGCTATCGCTTTTTGATCATCGTAACCAAATTCCGCTGCATAAGCCTCGGTGTAGAGTTCTACTCTATCGGTACCCGTTTCTGCCGCGCCTTCCACCATCATTTCATCGGGATCAACAAAAATAGATACGCGAATTCCACTATCTTGAAAACGTTTCACCATCTCTTTTAAATAGTCTCTGTTTTTGATGGTATCCCAGCCATGATTGGAGGTAATCTGATGAAGTACATCGGGAACCAATGTTACCTGCGTCGGTTTGTTTGCCAACACCAGGTCTACAAATTTAGGTTCCTGGCAATTTCCCTCTATATTGAATTCTGTGGTAATCTCGGCCTTAAGGTCATAAACATCCTGGTAACGTATATGCCGTTCATCCGGGCGCGGATGAACGGTGATCCCCTGTGCACCAAAGCGCTCACAGGCTAAAGCGGTAGCCAATACATTCGGTACATTCCCTCCTCGGGAATTTCGTAAGGTGGCAATCTTATTAATATTTACAGATAGTTTTGTCATGATGTTTCTTTTTTTGGATTTTCGTAAGGACATAACATCCCTTGCTCTTACGAAAATCCAAAAAAAACCTTAAATTGCAAACAGATAATGAACAATTTTGATCCAAATATTCTCAGCGGTTTCCGGCTACTAGACATCATTGACATTTTGTTGGTGGCCATTATCATTTATTATATATATAGTTTGATAAAGGGTACTATTGCCGTTAATATCTTGATAGGAGTTGGTCTTTTCTATGGCATCTATTTGGTTGTTAAACAAATGGAAATGCGTCTACTCACCGAAATTTTTGGAGGGTTCATATCTGTTGGTTCCATTGCCTTGATCGTCGTCTTTCAGCAGGAAATACGGCGCTTTTTAATTCACATCGGCAAAAACATTTCCCTACGACGGAAAAAGTTCTTCTGGTCTTTTCTGAATACTAAAAAAACAGCACAAATAGATAATGGTGAACAAATAAAACCTATTATCGATGCCTGTCGTAGCATGTCCCGCTCCCGTACTGGAGCTTTACTTGTATTCTCCCGCTATTTTGATGAAGAATACTATCAATCCAGCGGTGAATATATCGATGCCCCCGTCTCCAAACGTTTATTGGAAAGTATTTTTTTCAAAAACAGCCCGCTACATGATGGGGCTGTCGTTATTGTTGACTTTCGCATCATGACAGCGAGCTGTGTATTGCCCTTGTCTGATAGTGAAGATTTACCACCACAATTTGGATTGCGCCACCGGGCAGCTATTGGGGTTACCGAGGTGTCAGAAGCCATTGCCGTTATCGTATCGGAAGAAACCGGTGAAATATCGTTTACCAAAGATGGAAACGTCAATATGAACCTCAGTCCAGAGGAACTGGAAAAAATCCTGAAGGAGGAGCTTTAGCAATTCCTATTGCCAACCTCCTCCAAGTGCTTTGTAAATGACAATCTCATTCAACAATTCTTCTTTCTGTACTTCCACCTCATCTAATTCAGCGGCTACCGCATCTTTTTGTGCCGTAATAATTTCCAGGTAAGATACACGTCCGGCAATAAACAATTCATTCGCCGCAGCCACGGCACCTTTGAGTGCCTCCACTTCCTCTTGGATATACTGCTGTCGTTGCTCGATATGGTCTTGGGTTTTTATAGCATTCGAAACTTCGTTATAGGCATTAAGAACCCGCTTTTCATATTCCAAAAAGCTTAGTCCATACATCGCTTTGTAGGTTTCATACTGGCTTTTAAGCTGACGCTGATTGAAAATCGGCGCTGTCAGTCCACCTGTCAACCCATACGTCAATGACTTTTCGATGTTTGTAAGCTTATTAAAACTAAACGCCTGTAAACCGACGAATGGGGACAATACAACACTAGGAAGGAATGCGGCTTTTGCAAATTTCACATCCTGCTCTGCGCCGATAAGTTGAAACGATGCTTCCCTAATATCCGGTCGCAAGGCTAGCATTTGAAAAGGTGCTCCTACGTCCAATTTTTCAAACAAAGGTTGCGCGCCAAATCCAACTTCTGTTCGTTGAACCGCTGTATTAAATCGCCCAGTTAAGTAATTAATATGATGTTCCAACAGCACAATTTCTTGTTTAATACGTTCACGCTCTCCTCGTGAATTTGCCAAAAAAGCTTTAAACTGCTGTACGCCAAGCTGTGTAGCACGACCCGCATCTTTCTGTAATTCCGTGATCTCCAAAGCCTGCTCATTCAATACGATATTGTTATTAAAAACATTAATCTTCGCATCCAAGCTCAGCAACTCATAGTACGCAGACGCAATATTGGTCACCAATTCGGTTTCCACAAGTCGTCTCGCTTCATTTTCTGCTAGCAGGCTATTAAATGCAGCATTCTTCTGCGCACGTAATTTACCCCATAAATCCAGTTCCCAAGACGCCCGAACGCCTACAAAATAATCCGGTAATATTTCAGGAATCTGTTCATCGTCTTTCAAGTTCTCGGAAAAGCCAGTATCATAATTCCCAATACCCTCTTCCGTATAGAATCCATACTTCTGTAATCCCGCTTCGGCTGCCAAGTCTAAGCTAGGCAATAAAGCGGCTTTTCGTTGTTTAAAGCTCGCTTGTGCAATTTCGATCCGCTGCACAGCTTGCTGCAAATCATAATTATAAACTAATGCCGAATCGATCAACTCTTTTAAGTACGGATCCGTAAATACATCTTTCCAAGGCCGGTAAGCGATATTTGACGTATCTGCATCTATTAGCGTCAGACTATCCCCATTAAATTGCGTGGGCAGTTCAGCATGTGTTCCTTTTTCCAACTGCTTTGGTACGCTACACGATACAATCAATCCGGTAACGGCCAATAATGTTAAGACGTTGGTTGCCACACTCTCCTTCTTTATTTTCTTTTCCTTTTTCTTACGCGAACATAGAACATATAATCCCGGAATAATAATTACGCCAAATAACGTCCCGATTAACATCCCGCCAACAGATGCCGTACCGATCGTTCGGTTTCCAATAGCACCTGCACCCGAAGCCAGCATCAACGGTATCAATCCAGCGATAATCGCGAACGATGTCATCAATATCGGGCGTAGCCTGACATAAGCACCTTCGATCGCTGCCTGTAATATACTCATACCTTGTTTTTGTTTTAGCACGGCATATTCTACAATGAGGATGGCATTCTTTCCGAGTAGACCAATCAACATCACCAAGGCCACCTGGGCATAAATATCATTCTCCAATCCTAGCAACTTTAGAAACAAGAAAGAGCCAAAAATACCTGCTGGCAATCCAAGGATAACCGGAAGCGGCAACAAGAAACTCTCATATTGCGCCGAAAGCAATAAATACACAAAAACCAAACACAGGGCAAAAATATAGATTGCCTGATTCCCCGAAATAACCTGCTCACGTGTCATGCCCGCCCATTCGATTACATATCCCTGAGGCAATTGTTCCGCCAGCTGTTGAATCGTTTCAATAGCCTGTCCCGTACTGAATCCTGGTGCCGGCTGTCCATTTAACATGGCCGATGTAAACATGTTATACCGCGTTATCTGCTCCGGTCCGTAAATACGCTTCATTTGGATGAAAGAAGAATACGGCACCATTTCTCCATCTGCTGTTTTTACAAATAGATTTAAGACATCCTCCGGACGTTGCCGGTAATGTGGATCGGCCTGTACCATAACCTTATACATCTGCCCAAAGCGAATAAAATTGGTCGCATAAAAACTTCCCATTAATGTCTGCAAGGTAGTCATGGCATTTTCTACTGAAATTCCTCGCTTAGCAGCCATATCATAATCCACCTCTAGCATATATTGCGGAAAACTCACATCAAAACTAGAGGACACCCCTTCTATGGCTTCCGAGTTGTTAAGAGCCGTTATAAATTCTTCGACAACTTCTGCCGTTTGATTTAAATCTTCATTTCCACTGCGGTCTAATAATCGTAACTCGAAGCCTGAAGCATTACCGAATCCCGGAACGGTCGGTGGTGGAAAAAACTCAATCTCGGCGTCCGCTATATGCGCTGTCTTCTCCTGTAATTCCCGCATAACGTCGTCCACCGTCACATCACGTTCATCCCAAGGTTTAAGGTTGATCATTCCCATGCCATAAGAAGCACCTGACACCTCCGTTAAAAGACTGTATCCCGCAAGTGTAGATACGGTCTCGACCGACTCCAAGCTTCGGGCGATCTCGTCCACTTCATTCAATGCCCGTTCTGTACGGTCTACCGTAGCTCCCGGCGGCGTTGTGACGTTGACATACACCATTCCCTGATCTTCGGTAGGAATAAAACCCGATGGCAATATGCTACTGGCGCCCCACGTGGCGATAAAGAAGAAAATAAGCATGCCCACCGTTACCATCCTGCGCCCCGCAATACGGGTCAATAGTTTTTTGTAACCACCTGCGGTTTTATCGTAGGACGCATTAAATTTTTTAAAGAATCTGCTTAACCAACTATTAGATTCTTTTTTATCGTGCGGCGAGCGAAGAATAAGTGCACACAGGGCCGGTGTCAGGGTTAACGCGTTAATTCCCGAAATCACAATAGCTGCCGCCAGCGTCAGCGAAAACTGACGATAAAACACCCCCACCGGTCCGGAAAGAAACGCTACCGGGATAAACACAGCGGACATCACTAAGGTGATAGCGATAACTGCCGAGCCTACTTCTTTCATAGCGGCAAGTGTTGCCTCCATAGGAGGTAAATGTTCTTCCTCCATCTTGGCAAAGACGGCTTCTACCACGACAATGCCGTTATCCACGACGATACCAATGGCAAGGACGAGTGCAAATAACGTTAACAAGTTAATAGAGAAACCCATCATCAACATAAAAAACAGGGCTCCTATCAAACTTACCGGAACCGCAAGGATGGGAATGATCGTTGCTCTAAAATCCTGCAGGAAGATAAACACGACCAAAAAAACCAGGATAAACGCTTCGATTAACGTTTTTATCACACTAGACATGGATGCATCCAAAAACCGGGAAACATCGTATCCCATACTAAATTCCATTCCCGGAGGGAAAGTCATCACCTTCAACTCTTCCATACGGTCTTTAACACGCTGGATTACATCCTGTGCATTCGATCCCGGGAGCTGCTTCATCATAATAGAGGCCGATGGCCGACCGTCGGCTTTTGACGCCATTTCATACTCCAGCGAACCAAACTCCACCTCGGCTATATCCCGAATCCGCAGAATCGAACCATCCGAATTCGCCCGTATAGGCACATTTTCATACTCTTCAGGCTCTGTAAACCGTCCAGGATAACGCAACACGTATTGCTGCATGTTCACAGTTTTATCCGAACCGATTCCGGTCTGTCCGGGAGCTGCCTCGATATTCTGCCTGCGTAATGCTTCAATGACCTCCTCGGTAGAAATCTGGTATGCCGCCAGACGATCCGGCTTTAACCACACCCGCATAGCGTAGTCTTTGAAACCCATGATCTCAGCGAAACCCACCCCCTCGATCCGTTTTAACTCTTTCAGAATATTAATATCCGTAAAGTTATAGATAAACCGTTCGTCGGCTGTTTCGTCAGTCGTATAAATATTGAGGTACATCAACATACTGTTTACCTCTTTCTCGGTAATAACCCCAGCACGGATAACTTCCTCTGGAAGCTCATCTAGCACTGTTGCCACCCTATTCTGAACATTCACCGAGGCAATATCTGGATCCACTCCCACATTAAAAGTCACTTGTATCAGTGTACTTCCGTTATTCGTACTAACGGTGTTCATGGATGTCATACCAGCGACCCCATTAATTGCCCGTTCCAAAGGAATGGCTACTGCATCCGTACTCACTTCGGCATTCGCACCGGTATAATTTGCAGTTACCACCACAGATGGCGGTACAATATCGGGAAATTGTGTAATCGGTAAGGTAAATAAGGCTAGAAGTCCCAGCAGGGTGATAAAAATAGAGATCACCAACGAAAGAACCGGTCGTTTTATATAAGTTTCAAACATGAAATTATTTGCTAAAAATTAGTGTATATCCAATCGTATTACTGCTGTGTCACAGACTGTATTTTCATACCATCGCGGAGCCCTCGAACGCCTTCAAATACAATCATTTGATTATCATCGAGGCCCCCTTCGACGATATAATAATGTCCTACACGCGCTCCCGCCTGAAAGGGTTGCATTTTCACGGTAGAGTTGTTATCCACAACATACACATATGCTTTGTCTTGAATCTCCACGACCGATTTTTGGTGGACAAACTTCGTGTCACCTGTCGATACGGGCACAGCAATCTTACCTGAAGCGCCATGTTTTAATAACCCTTCCGCGTTCGGAAATTTTGCACGCAGCGAGATCGAACCCGTTCCAGGATTGAACTCACTTTCTACAATTTTTGCTTCTCCACCATGCGGATACTCCTCGCCATTTGCCAAAACAAGCTTTACAGCCCGCTTAAATGTATTGCTACGGAAATTGGAATCACTAGCCAGATCGAGATATTCTGATTCAGAAATATCAAAATAAACGTTAACTTTCCCTAAATCGGATATGGTCGTTATTAAAGATCCCTCCTCCAGCAGAGAACCCTCCTTAAGTTGAATTCTGTCAATTCGTCCATTGAAAGGCGCCCGTATAAGCGTTTGGGAGAGTTTGGTTTGCATCTGGTTCTTCACCGCTTTAGCTTCCTCTATTTTGGAAAGTGCGGCCTTATATTGCACGGCTATAAGATCGGCCTCTGTCGTAGATACGATATTTTTCTCCACCAACTTCTTTGTTCGTTCCTTCTCTAACTCTACCTTTTTAGCTTCGGAAATGGCAATATTAAGCGCTGCCTCTGCCTTTGCATAATCTGCTTTATATTCTTCATTGTTCAGTTGGAAAAGAACTTGGCCTGCCTTAACCAGCGCACCCTCATCTACGTATATCTTTTCCAAAAATCCTGTTAAACGCGAGCGTAACTCCACATTTTTCGTGGCCTGAATATCTGCAATGTATTCTTTATAAACGGTGGTATCCATTACGGTAAGACTTACCACAGGTACCTGTTTCACCATCTCTGCACTATTTTCCGTACTCTTAACGGTGCAACTACCAGCAAATAATGCCAATCCTACTGCCGGGAATACCAATGAACGTGTCTTCATGTACTATATTATTTATTACTTAAAAAATGATCAACCTATATTAAACTTGAAACCTTTTGAAATAGGCAATGTGTTTAAACATTATTTTTAGCGTCCTTTTTATTCATATTGACAAGAAAAAAATATTCGAAAATCAATAAAAAAGTATACGCATTTCTGCCTATTACTGCATTGGGACGAAAACCAAACGCTAACATCTACGAAAATATTCGAAGATTTGGGAAACTATTGGGAATGAAAAGGCTAAAAAGGTTGTAGCCTATACAAGTGCGTGTAATAGCCCGGTATAATACGTCGTTTCTTTCCGTCGTATACCGGATGTTTTACATAGGACGCCAACTGCTTAAAGGAAAACAGGACAGCCAACACCAATACGAAAAATGTTAAGGAAAAGACTTGGTATTCATACGACCTATATTCGTCGTATAGTATTTCCACATCTGCCGCGTCTTTATCGATCGGCAGCGCCAACACATCATCTAGAACAATCTCCAAGAGAGATTCGCCATTCAACAGCGAATCGTCATAACGCATAGCAAACCCTGTCTCCGGTTGATAAACCAGAATATTCAAGTAGCACAGCAACACGATGGAATGAATAATCTTAAATAACATGCCCTGCAAAATTACTAAGCTTATTTGAAGTAATCTACCCGCTATTGTAAAAAAAATGTTAATTCTACGTTTATGAAAAAACAACAGCCCGAAGAAAAATCTTCGAGCTGCGTCTACTTTTATAATACTAATTATCGCTTACATTATTCCGCACGCAATATTTTCGCGGCTTCTACCATAGATTCGAGTGCCGCTTTGGTTTCTGGCCATGCACGGGTTTTCAAACCACAGTCAGGGTTTACCCACAATTGTTCCGCAGGAACGACCGCTTTTGCTTTGCGTAGCAAGTGTACCATCTCCTCGGTGCTAGGCACACGTGGTGAGTGAATATCGTACACACCAGGACCAATATCATTCGGATATTTGAAATCTCCTGCAAATGCGTCAAGCAATTCCATTTGTGAGCGCGAAGTTTCTATCGTAATGACATCCGCATCCATTGCCGCGATGTCTTCAATGATATCATTAAATTCGGAGTAACACATATGCGTATGGATCTGCGTATCATCTTCCACATTCGAGGAAGAAACACGGAATGCACGAACAGCCCAGTTCAAATAATCTTGCTGATCAGCCTTACGCAAAGGAAGTCCTTCACGAATAGCCGGCTCGTCAATCTGAATAATTTTAATACCCGCTTTTTCCAATGCTTGTACTTCATCCAAGATAGCTAAAGCAATTTGGTAAGTCGTGGTTGATCGCGGTTGATCGTTACGTACAAATGACCATTGCAAAATCGTAACCGGACCCGTCAGCATTCCTTTTACCGGACGATTAGTTAAGGATTGTGCGTAAGCAGACCAACGAACGGTCATATCCGCAGGGCGATGAACATCACCATAAATAATCGGAGGTTTTACACAACGCGAACCATAAGACTGTACCCATCCATTTTTAGTGAACGCATAACCTGCTAACTGCTCACCGAAGTATTCCACCATGTCATTACGCTCAAACTCGCCGTGTACTAACACGTCAATATCAAGTTCTTCTTGCAAACGAATTGTTCTTTCCGTCTCTTCCGCAATCTCTTTATCGTATTGTTCTTGTGTAATCGTACCTTTTTTCAAGTCTGCTCTCCACTTACGAACATCTTTCGTCTGCGGGAAAGATCCGATGGTTGTTGTCGCAAAAGCCGGCAAATTAAATTTCGTCTGTTGCGCCGCTTTACGGGCAGAGAACGGAGAAGTACGTGTCGCATCATCATCTGTAATATTTGCCGTACGTTCTTTTACTTCCGGTCTGTGAATTAAAGGTGATGTACGACGGCTTTCCGCAGCTGCTTTGTTCGCTTCAAAACGTTCAGTTGTTTTCGCATCTACCTCACCATCAGCCAACACGGCTAAATCTTTTACTTCTGCTAACTTTTGTTTTGCAAAAGCTAACCAGTTCTTAACCTCAGCAGGTAAAGATTCTTCATTATCTTCGTTGTCCAAATCAAAAGGAACATGCAACAAAGACGAGGAAGGGGCTACCCATACGCGGTCAGCACCCAGCGCGTCTACCGCTTGTTTAATTTTTGCCAACGATTTTTCATAGTCGTTTTTCCAAATGTTTCTACCTTCCACAATACCCAAAGAGAGCGCTAAGGATGTAGGAACTTTTGATAAAACAGTATCTAGTTGATTTTCTCCACGAACAAGGTCAAGGTGAAGTGCGTGAACGGGTAAGTTTACCGCTGTTTCCTCATTGTCACGGAGTGCTTCGAAATAAGTCGCCACAATTAATTTGATACCTCTAGCAGCTGTCGCTAATTTTTCAAACACTTTACTATATAAAGTGCGCGTAGCATCATCAATATCCAAAGCCAAGAAAGGCTCATCAATCTGCACATATTGTGCACCTGCATCAGCCAGTTTGCCCAAAATTTCTTCATAAACCGGCAATAATCGATCGATCAAATCAATCCGATTAAAGCCTTCTTCTTTTTCTTTACCTACTAATAGATAAGTAATGGGGCCAATCAATACGGGTTTTGTTTCGATACCCAATGATTTCGCCTCGTTGTATTCGTTCAGGAATTTCTCAGACGTCAATTTAAACGCTTGATCTTTCGTAAATTCCGGAACAAGATAGTGATAGTTTGTGTCAAACCACTTCGTCATTTCCATCGCCGTGACGTCCACACCTTCCTCTTGGAAACCGCGTGCCATCGCAAAATATAAATCTAAGTTATATTGGCGGTCAATTTTGTTTAACAAAGAGTTGTATCTAGCCGGAATAGCTCCTACTGTCAACGATAAATCCAATACTTGGTCATAAAACGAAAAGTCATTGGATGGAATTAAGTCGATACCCGCTTCCTGTTGTGTCTTCCAGTTGCCTTCACGGATTTTAAGTCCAGCTTGCAATAATTCTTCCGCGCTGATTTTCTTAGCCCAATACGCTTCGTTGGCCTTTTTCAATTCGCGGAACGCACCCACTCTCGGGTACCCTAAATTGTTTGTTAATAACATAAATATGTACGTGTTGTGTTTAAATTCTTTTTACTGTTTGCTTTGGAGAAAAGGACACCAGAACGAGTGTGCTCAGCTTATCTTTCTCCCAATCAGGAGTAGAATGTAGCACCTTGTCAAGAGACAGGTTGCTAAGGCTTCACTGGGTCTACTCCCTCGGCCTTTCTCTATAAGCAGGGCTAAGATAAGAATAAAATGGGGTTTCACCAAATTTTATTTATGCTCCTTTTTTAGAAAAAGGAGCACAAAAATCGCCGCTTCGAATGTTTTACACTAGGGATGGTACTAGGAATGAGTTTGTACAGTTGTAAAACATTCGGATGCGGCCTCAAAAGTTAAGAAGGGATAATACAATTGCACAATCCTCCTTTAACCTCTGAATGCCACATGTAAAATTTTGAAATATGTAAAAATATTATAGATGCACTACCCACTCTTTCAAAATTTTAAAGTGGCGAGTTTTTTTGGTTACTTTTTTTGCGGAAAAAAAAAGTAACAGCCTAACGGCTCGAGCGACACACAACAGGACAGTACATATGGAAATTGTGTGTATATTCGCTAGACTTTTTTAAATTACTTTTTCAGAAATGAGTGGGAAAATCGTATATCGATATAATTCAAAATATCCTTCTATCGCAGATTTAAGGAAAAAAGCAAAATCCAGGATTCCAAAATTCGCATTTGATTACCTCGAAGGAGGCTGCAATGAAGAATGGAACTTAGCAAAAAATGAAAGTGATTTCGACGACATTGTGCTTAAACCGCAATACCTTCGTGTATCGGGCGATATTGACATGTCCGTTGAGCTTTTCGGAAAGCGCTACAGCGCACCTTTCGGCATCTCTCCCATTGGTCTCCAAGGATTGATGTGGCCCAATGCACCCGAAATCTTGGCGAAAGCCGCGGCCAAACATGATATTCCATATACCTTGAGCACGGTATCCACCAGCAGTATCGAGCGTATTGCCGAGGTATCGGAAGGTAAGGCTTGGTTTCAATTGTACCACCCGACAGAGAACCGGCTTCGCGATGATATCTTGCGTCGTTTGGCGGCAGTAGAATGCCCTGTATTGGTTGTTTTGGTCGATGTTCCGTCTTTTGGGCTTCGCTACCGTGAAATCAAAGCCGGTTTGTCCATGCCTCCCAAGATGAATATCGCCAATATCACCCAAGCTATGATGCGCCCACTTTGGGGTATCAAAACTTTGCAGCACGGCATACCTTCTTTCGCCACGCTAAAACCTTATATGGAAAAGGGACTCGATCTTGCGCAACTAGGTAAGTTTATGGATCGTACTTTTACCGGCAAGGTTGATATTGAAAAAGTAAAAGCTATCCGTGATATTTGGAAAGGCGCACTCGTGGTAAAAGGTATTACAAGCGATGAAGATATGGAATCGGTTATCAGCATCGGTGCGGACGGCGTGATTGTATCCAATCACGGAGGACGCCAAATAGATGCTGGAGAATCATCTATCAATTCGTTAATACACCTCGCCAGCAATCCAACTTACAAAGAAAAAATAAAAATCATGCTAGATGGCGGAATACGCTCCGGAGTCGATCTCGCCCGGGCTCATGCCGTAGGTTCCGATTTTAACTTTATGGGCCGTCCGTTCATGTACGGTGTCGGTGCTTTAGGCGACGAAGGTGGCGAGCATACCATCAGTTTGTTTAAAGCACAATTATATCAGGTAATGCAGCAACTCACCTTAGAAAAGGTGAGCCAATTCCCAGAAAGGTTATTGAAAAGATAGCGAGTCAAAACAGGCTGTATTCTTACTTTTGATACAGCCTGTTTTTTATTCTTTTCTCTTTTCTAGCTGCTCTCGTTTTAGCGATAGACGCTTATTCGCTTTATATATCTTCACCGCTATTAAAAAATAAGCCAGCAATAAAGGGCCATACACTAGGCCTATAAGACCGAAAAGTGGAAGCCCAATAATCACCCCGATTACGGTAATCAGCGGATGGATATTCCCGATCTTTTTGTTAATAATAAAACGGAGCACATTATCAATATTAATCACCAAGCCGAAACCCCAGATAAGCAATCCTATTCCTTGCCAAGTTTGTCCTTGAGAAAGCAGTATCAACGTAGCGGGAACAAAAATTAATGGCGGTCCCAAAAGGGGAATAAAAGACAGAATGGCACAAATAACACCCCAGAATAACGCATCATTAACCCCAAATATCCAAAAGCCGATTGCCAGACATCCGCCTTGAACAATCGCAATGATCGTTTGTCCCACAATATTAGAATAGGTGATATTTTTTAGTTCTGACCCAAAAACCACCGCCTGCTCCTCATCAAACGGCAGATAGTATAATATACCACTTTCAAACCCTTGGTAGTTGATAAACAGAAAATACAAGATGAAATACATCACCGTTACCTCGATAAATACATTAGCTGCTCCACCCAAAACCGCCGTTAGCAATGTTCCGAAATAAGCGGCACTTGACTGGAGCTGTTCTTTCAGCAAATCCGGCTTTCCCAAGGTATCGCCCGCAAATTTGTTGATCGCATCGATAATCTGCTTTATCCAAACCGGGTTTTCCTGTAGTTCTATTGCTTTTCGGACCAACATGCTACCAATACCTACAAAGGGAAGAACGATAATAAAAATAGAAAGGATAATAATAACCACGGCAGACAAAGGTTTCGGCCATCGCCATTTCTCGATAAAGAAAATGTTTAGTGTACGGAAGAGTGTATACATAACCAACGTACCGAGAAAAGCACCAAAAATTCCTCGCGTAGCATACAGGAGAATACCGCCCAAAGTCAGGACGATTAAGAGAATAATAATGTTTCTCTCTTTTTGGGAAAAAACAGGATTGTTCATACAGTTAATAACATCTATAACATATGAACAAACATATTAAAAGTTTGGTTTTCGTTTTTCCAAGAAAGCTGCTACCCCTTCTTTAAAATCCGGCGTATCAAAAGCATCTGCAAACGCATCCATTTCTTCTTCATATCCCTTTTCCGGTTCCATAAGCCCGATATTCACCGTACGGATAGCCGCCGCGATCGCCGTTTGCGAACGCTGGTACATTTTTTCCAAAAGCTTCTCGCAAGCAGGGATCAATTCCGCTGAAGGTACTACGTAATTAACCAGCCCCCATTGCCATGCATCCGCTGCATCAATCATCTCACCGGTCATAATCATCTCCAACGCTTTTCCGCGTCCGACCAGTTGCGGCAATCGTTGTGTGCCGCCGTATCCCGGAATAATCCCCAAAGAAACCTCCGGAAGCCCCATCTTTGCAAGCTCACTAGCCACACGGATATGACAGGCCATGGCTAACTCCAAGCCTCCACCCAACGCAAACCCATTGATGGCCGCGATCACCGGTTTTGGAAAGGTATACAATTCATCCATCACCTCTTCCTGCCCCGATTTCGACAACTGCCAGGCCTCATCGGGCGAAAGCTCCTGAAATTCTTTAATATCGGCACCAGCCACAAAAGCTTTGTCTCCTGCCCCGGTCAAAATGATACCCCGCACATCATCATTTGTTTTTAGCCCGGCCAATATTTCCGTAAGCTCCTTCAAGACAGAAGTATTCAACGCATTCAGTTTATCCGGTCTATTCACTGTGATATAAGCCGTTTTATGTTTGATCTCCAATAGAAAATAAGTAGGTGTTTTTTTCATCGTAATAAATTATTTTTAAAGGTGATGAAGCTATCAGATTTTTCACTCCTGCGAGGTTCGGATAAATCATGATGGTTGCATCACATTAGAAATTTAAATGAAGGCTTACCCGATACCTGTCCTTATCGACATTCGGTAATGCTGCATAGTTCAACCGACGTATATACTCAACGCGCAGCAGACGAAAAATATTATCAATGCCCACTTTTCCCTCCCAATAGGGTACCTTGTTATCAAATACGTGTGTCATGATATTGCCATCCGCATCCGTATCAAAATGGACTACATCTTTACTAATATACGGATTATTCTCATCGCTCAATCTTCCATAAAACATCTTCGCACCCCAAATCTCCCGGAGCTTAAGTTTCTTGATCAATGGAATCTTGTTCAAGATAAACCCTTCCAATTGATGTTCAAATGCCATACGGATATACGCGTCGGCGACAAACTCCATGCTACGCATCATTGAAAAATCAATTTCATGACGCGTGTCCTCATCACGAAACACATTTGGCATTTCCAGTAACGGATAAGGAAGCGTACCCCAGATTTTTCCACCACTCCATGTCATATCTGCAAAACCGAGTTGATTTAAGAAAAAACGTTTTGACACCGAACCACGCACCGCATCGAAAGTATAATCACCACTCCAAAACCCCTTTAACCCGCGATTATATTGTAGCGTAAAAACGGGATACTTTTCGATAATGGTATTACGTGTCAAGTTACGATAGTAGAATTTCTCTTTTGGTGCCCATCGCAGTATAAATTCCAACTCATTGGTGTTTATATGGGGTATGTGGTGGGGTTCGTCGCCCGACGAAATAAATTGTAAATCCCCTATTGCACGTCTACGATGATGGATAAGCGAGCTTTGCAGGCTCACATGATTGCCAAATTCTATCAAGTGTTTAAGTTGATACGCATATGTGTCCATCCATTTCGTGGGCCGGTTGCTTCGTATGGACTGAAAAAAACTGTCTCCTTTTTTAAAACCGAGCATTCTACCCGGATCGAAAATATCATGCTGCACCGCTACTTGCAAGTAGTGCGCTGGAAAAGTAGCTACTGATTTGCCATTAAGGGAAAATGTCGGTCGTACGAAATATTTCATTGCGCCATCTTGCGTCCCGTACGCCAAATATCCTTCGATGAACACTTTCTCCGAAAACCCGAGCGTTGTCCGTCCGCTAAGCCGTATCCGGTTACCCTCAATATTATTTCGCGAATACAGATATTCTAACGGTCCAAATTCTACTGCTCCCGCCGGATAGAACCCTTGTGCCAGCAGATAACCGGCAGCAAGCATTGTCCGAAACGTACGGTTATCGTTCAAAGAATCTACATTAGCATAAACACGGTTTTCCACCTTCGATAGCTTTACCGGACGTTGCTGTTGAACAAGCACTTGGTTGTCTTTCGCTGTTTTCAATATCTCCGTAGGAGCTCCTTTAAAAACATCATCCGAGAAAGACGGAGAGAAATCGTAGTCATAGTTATGCGTAGTCTTCCGGCCATATACGGCATCGCTTCGGTTCGTCCCAAACATAATATCCACATCACTACGCTCCAAGAACATATACCGTTCTGCATTCGGACGAAACTGCAAGTCAATCGTTATATCATTTACCCAATTCAGATTCGCTTCCTTGTTCGCCCGTAAGGTCGCCCCCTGCACCGCAAACCGTCCATCTGTTGTTATCCGTAATTTACCACTAAGCAACAGGTCCGTTTTATTTCTCGGCTCAAAGTTTAATTCAATCAAACGGCCATCATCGGTATCAATCGTATCCGCAATATAATATTTATAAAAAACCGTTGCATTGTTGGCTATCGGACTGAGAAATAATTTATTGATCAGGAATATATTTTCATCATAAATCTCTACATCCTGAAAGAGATAGGATAAATACGATTGGATATTGTGGTTGTTCACATATCGGTCGTCAAAATCTGTCTGCTTGATGGATTTCACCCGCTTTTTAAACGCCTTGGGATCATTCTTGGAATAGACATCACTAAGCTGCTCCTGCATAAAAATGGTAAGTAGTTTATTCCCCGGCGATGTCAATGTATCCACATTATCGAAAAAAAAGCTTAAGCTTCCCATCCGCTTATTATACTGTTCCGACGGATTTACGAGTCCAAATTGGAGTTTGTCATACTGTTGAAAAGACAACTTAGGCTGGTTTTCCAAACGATTAGAACGTTTGTGTTTGATGACTTGGTGGATAATATCCACCGCAGGATTGCGATTCCGATATTTCTGCCGGCGCGAGATTTCCACCGCATCAATAAGCTGCTTATCACTTTCCAGTGCAATATACATATGCTGTTGAGCGGAATCAACGGAGAGTAGCAGCTCTTTATAGCCAATAGCAGATACGACGAGTCGCAGCGGAAACGGACTCGTTGTGGTTAGGATAAATTGTCCCGTAGCATCACAGGATGTCCCGTCTGACGTCCCTCGCACCTGTATACTCGCCTGCGGAACGCCTTTCTCTGTTACATCATCTATAATTGTTCCACTGATTTTTTGTTGAGCCACGCCTTGTTGTGTGACAACGCCAAGGGCAAATATCCATATCAACAATTTCAGCAAGCTTATTCTACTCATATCCAAAATGGCACTGCCATAAAGATACAATTTGTACAATAAGATTAAAATGAAATTGATTTTTTTATAACAATAAGACTTTGTTGGAGTCTCTTTTACGCTACACAGTCATGACTATAGAAATCCCAAAATACTATCCGGATAGACACCAATGATCAGTGTCAATACAGCCGCACCAACCAATACAATCTTATAGCTGGCGGGCACATGTTGCTCCATTACGTCCTCTTCTGCTTTGCGGAAATACATATTCACCACTACATGCAAGTAATAATATACCCCGACAGCCGCATTAATAACAGCAAGGATAAGCAGTGTGATGTTATAGGATCCCATTACATTATTGAATAGCATAAATTTTCCCATAAAACCTGCCGTCAAAGGGATACCGGCAAGGGAAAGCATCGCAATAGTCAACACGAGGGCCAACATAGGCTCTCTTTTTGCCAAGCCGTTAAATGATTCAAAGCTCTCCGAGCCAGTGCTACGTTTCACCAAAATAAGCACACCGAAAGCGATTACCGAAGCCAACGAATATGCCGCGGCGTACACGAGCATACCCGATGCGGACATCGCACCAATGGATACGATAGCGAACAGCATATAACCTGCATGCGAAATACTCGAATAGGCCATCATCCGCTTAAAGCTAGACTGGAGCAATGCCGTGATATTTCCCACGAATAGCGTAATAATGATAATCGTAAGCAATACCGGCGTCCAAAAATCATGCAACGGAATCAACACCGTGCTGAACAACCTTAAGAATCCGACAAAAGAAGCAACCTTTACAACCGTACTCATAAAGCTGGTGATCAATATCGGTGCTCCATCATATACGTCCGGTGTCCAGAAGTGGAAAGGAGCCGCACCAACTTTAAAGCACAAGCCACAAAGCAATAGCAATACGCCACCGTAAAATAAAGGAGAAATATCGGACGATGTTTGTACATAGGCTTGTAACTCCGTTAAATCAAATGTTCCGGAAGCTCCGTACAAGAGTGTGATCCCAAAAAGGAGAAAACCAGTCGAAAATGCCCCCATCAAGAAATACTTGAGCGCAGCTTCATTCGAAGCCAGGTCCGTTTTCCGGATTCCCACAAGGATGTACAAGGCCACAGACATCACCTCAATACCGATGAACAACATGGCAAAATTATGGTAGGAGTTGACCAACAATGCCCCCAGCAACGAAAAGATAATCAAACAAAAATATTCCGAAAGATAGGTACTGATATTCTTAAAATATTCTTTAGAAAGCAGCATAACCAACCCTGTAACTATCACA
The DNA here is from genome assembly GCF_004208525.1 of Sphingobacterium corticibacterium. Classification (GTDB taxonomy): domain Bacteria; phylum Bacteroidota; class Bacteroidia; order Sphingobacteriales; family Sphingobacteriaceae; genus Sphingobacterium; species Sphingobacterium corticibacterium. The sequence goes on from NZ_SGIT01000003.1 coordinate 234,094, forward strand.
CACAGGATCGAAAAAGACAATGCTAAGCGATCAAAAATCACCATCCCGTGAAATTGCGGCAGCGCTTCGTTGTTCCATCCTGCCACCAGAAAACCTACTGTCACGACCAATCCCAGCAAGGTGACAGGAAGTAGCGCATTCTTCGCTTTGAATAAGCCCAGATATAACACCACGATCCCCAAAATACACAATGTAATAATTGCCCCCATAATATTCTACAATCGCTAATTAAAATTTAATTTGATTCAATAAGTTCGTTACAGACGCCTCTGAAAGCTGTAAAATCGCTTTCGGCCATATCCCTAAAAAAAGCGTAAAAAACACGATAACCGCCAGTACCAACACTTCGTATCCCTTTATATCTAATACACCTTCATAACGTTCTGGTAAAGATCCCAACATCGATTTCTGATACAAACGCAACATGTATACTGCGCCCAAAATTAAGGTCAGTCCACCAAATACAGCATACCATACACCATAATCAAAAACCCCCTTCAATAGCAAAAATTCACCAATAAAGCCGTTCGTTAACGGCAAGCCTACTGCACCCATCAGAATAATAAGAAACACCGTTGCCAAACGAGGTGCCTTACTGGCTATCCCTCCCCATTCTGCAAGCGTACGCGTTCCTGTCCGTTCCTGTAAGATATCAATAATAAAAAATAATCCCACCACGCTCAATCCATGGTTCACCATCTGGATAATGCCCCCCTGCAATCCTTCCGTATTCCAAGAGAAAACACCCGCAGAGATAAGTCCGACGTGCGCAATCGAAGAATACGCAATCAAACGTTTAGCATCCTGCTGTTTAAAAGCGATGATAGAAGCGTATACGATACCAATAACACAGAGCACCATGACCACCTGGCTATACGCCAATGCACCAAGTGGAGCGACAGGCAATAACCAACGAATCAATCCGTATACCCCCATTTTAAGCATGATACCCGCCAATAGCATCGTTCCAGCTGCAGGCGCATGTGTATACGTATCGGGTTGCCAGGTATGGAAGGGAAAAATCGGGATCTTGATGGCAAACGCCAGGAAGAATGCCCAGAATATCCAGCGTTGCGTCGATTCAGACAATTCCAAGGCCACAAAAGAGCTCCATTCAAAGCTCGGTGTTGCACTTTGGTTGTATAGATAAATAAGTGCGATCAACATCAACAAGCTTCCGAAAAATGTATAAACAAAGAATTTAAGGTTAATGCGAATACGATCACCATCCCCCCACAGGGCACAAATAAAATAAATAGGGATTAAGGCTACTTCCCATCCGACATAGAACGTGAACGCATCCAATGCCAGGAATACAAGCAATAGCCCCGCCTGCATAAACGAAATCAATGCGAAAAAATTTCCTTTATGTGCTTTTCTAAACGAAGAGAGCACAATAAGCGGAATCAACCCATTGGTCAACAATAGCATAGGTAGACTGATACCATCTAAACCGATATGAAACTGAATCCCCAACGACTCCACCCACATCCAACGTTGTTCGAATTGTATACTCGCGTCCGGTATAAACCCGCACAGAAAAGGAATGGAAAGCCCCAATTCAAGCAGCGCAGCCAATAGTGCTATCCACTTTGCCCGTACCGCATCCCTCACAAAACATAATACTATTGCCGAAATAACAGGTACTAATATTAATATAAATAGGTTACTCATTGTTTAATTGTCTGTCTAAATATTAAATACCGCGTAAAGCATAATCGCTATCACACTGATCACCATCATCATAATATAAAACCCGACATGACCACTTTGCCATTGTCTTACGCCTTTTCCGGCTCCGATAAAAAAGTCGCCCACCCCATTCACAAATCCATCAATCCCCAACCGATCTACATATTTATAAAAGCCGACCGATAATTTATGTAATGGTTGTACGATAAGCGTATCATAAAATTCATCCACATATAACTTGCGGTAGGAAAGCCTATGCAATCCTTTTGATGCTTGTGTATCAGCAGCAGGAAGGGTTTCTTTCTTCACATACCGATTGTAAGCTACAAACGCCATAATCAACGCACCACCGGCGGATATCCCCATCAACAGGTACTCCGTACTATGGCTTAATGTCAACGCCTCCGCACGGGCACTTCCCGCTTCAAAGATCGGTGCCAGGAATGCAGCTAGACTATGATGTCCACCCAGTGCTTCGGGAATATTGATAAAACCACCAATGACCGATAACATCGCTAAAACAATCAGCGGCACTGTCATTTGCCAAGGCGATTCATGTAAATGTTGTTTCTGTGTTTCCGTTCCCCGAAACTTTCCGAAGAATGTCAGATATAACAAACGGAACATATAGAACGCCGTACATAGAGCGGTGAGGAAGCCGATTGCCCACAAAACAGGCTGATGCTGAAACGCATGTGCCAATATCTCATCTTTAGAGAAGAATCCGGCAAACGGTGGAATTCCACTAATCGCAATTGTTCCGATAAACATCGTGATAAACGTGACGGGCAACGCTTTTCTTAAACCACCCATCTGGCGCATATCCTGCTCATCGTGCATGGCATGGATGACCGATCCTGCTCCAAGAAACAGCAATGCTTTAAAAAACGCGTGCGTCAGAACATGAAAAAAAGCCCCGGTGAACGCACCTACCCCGAGGCCCAGAAACATGTATCCCAGTTGAGATACCGTAGAATATGCCAATACCTTTTTAATATCGGTTTGCGTAATCGCTATAAAAGCTGCCAACAACGCTGTTGCCAAACCGACAACGGCCATGATCTCCATCGTCACCGGAGAAAGCGTAAACAAGATGTTCGAACGGACGACCATATAGATACCTGCCGTCACCATGGTTGCCGCGTGAATTAAGGCGGACATCGGTGTAGGGCCGGCCATCGCGTCCGGCAACCAGGTAAACAACGGAATCTGTGCAGATTTACCGGTTGCCGCCACAAATAACAAGAGTGTAATAACGAGTAGTGTGGAACTTCCCACCGGCATGCTTGCCGCAGCGGCGAATACCGTTCCGTATTCCAAACTACCAAAAGTTTCCAGAATAAAGAACATCGCGATAAGAAAGCCCAAATCCCCGATACGGTTCATGACGAAAGCTTTCTTCGCAGCCGAGGCGTAAGAGGCATTTTTGAACCAAAACCCAATCAACAAGTAAGAACAAAGACCCACACCTTCCCATCCGATGAACATGACCAGGTAATTAGAACCCAGCACGAGGATGGTCATGAAGAAGATGAACAGATTGAGATAGGCAAAGAATTTACCAAATCCTGCATCACCGGCCATATAACTGCAGGAATACAGATGAATCAAAAACCCTACACCTGTAATAATCAAGAGCATAATAGCACTCAACGGATCCGCCAGAAAAGAAAGCGCGACCTGCAGTTTGCCTACTGTAAACCAGTCAAAGAGATGTACATATATTTCTCCGGAAGCACCGGTTTCACGCGCAGCCGCGACTTCAAAGTAAACCAACAAGCTTAACACAAAAGAAGCGAGCACCACGCTACAGCCCACAATAGCCGTAACCGCTTTCGGCACACGATTACCCATTAAGCCGTTTATTACAAAACCTATAAAAGGTATCAATGGGATCAGCCAAATTAATTCAGACATATAGTTTCTTAGTAAAAATTCTTCTATTCAATTACCAACGCAATTTACTCAACGATTCAATATCCACCGATTTCGTGTTTCGGTACACCATGATGATAATCGCAAGCCCCACAGCCACCTCTGCTGCTGCCAATGCCATGATGAAAAACACGAACACCTGACCTGTTGGATCGCCCCGATAGGCCGAAAAAGCTGCCAACAATAAATTGACTGCATTCAGCATCAATTCGATGGACATCATGATAATAATCACGTTCCGACGGATAAGTACGCCCGTAACACCGATAGCGAAAATGATACTACAAAAAATGATGTAGTGGTTGAGTGGAACACCCTGAATCTGCGTTACAATATTCTCCATTATGCTTTTTTAATCTCTTTAACTTCCTTTTTTGCCAACAATACCGCGCCGATCATCGCTATCAACAATAAAATTGCCGAAATCTCAAAAGGCAGCAAGAACTCGTTAAACAACACATTACCCAAATGTTTCACAAGTCCTATATCCGTATTACCGGTGACGACCTCACTGGATGGCTCTATCACCCGCAGCGACCCTAAGATTGTCGCAAACAAACACATCCCTGCTATAACCCCAATAATCTTCACCAAATTGGATTTCATAGGTTCCGTATCCCCATTTAGATTCAGCAACATGAGGACAAATAAAAAGAGCACCATAATGGCTCCCATATACACGATAAAATTGACTACAGCCAGAAATTGCGCGTTCAATAAAATATAATGAACCGTCAACGTAAAAAACGTAACCACCAAATACAGTACGCTGTGTACTGGATTTTTGGTGAAGATCGTCATCAACGCGAAAAAAATAGCAACAAATGCAACAAAATAAAATAGAGACATGCTAGTTCGTTTTTTCCGGGTTTAGTTTCCTAATATCAAATGCAGGTTCGACCAATTTGTCTTTCCCGTAAATAAAATCCTTTCTTACATAATCCGCCGTCACATGTGGACCATCCAAGTAGATCGCTTCTTTCGGACAAGCCTCTTCACACAGACCACAAAAAATACAACGCAGCATATTGATTTCATATACGGCCGCGTATTTCTCCTCTCGATATAGGTTTTCCTCCTCTTTTGTCCGTTCCGCGGCGATCATCGTAATAGCCTCCGCCGGACAAGAAAGCGCACAAAGGCCACAGGCTGTGCAACGTTCACGTCCTTCCTCATCACGCTTCAACGAATGCAGTCCCCGGAAATTCTTCGAATAAGGTCGCTGCTCCTCCGGATATTTCACCGTTGGAATTTTCTTAAAAAAATGTCGTATCGTAATACCTAATCCCTTTGCAATAGCAGGCAGATACATGCGCTCCCAAAAATTCATGGGTTTCTGCTCGATAACTTTCTTTCTATTTGATAAAGATTGCATAGTCTTAAAAATAAGTATCCTTCACCACGATCACCACTGCTGTCAAGACAATATTTGCTATCGCCAGCGGAATCAATATCTTCCACCCCAGTCCCATCAACTGATCATAGCGGAAGCGGGGCAGTGTCCAACGTACCCACATGAAGAAAAAGATAAATCCAAATATTTTAAGGAAGAATACCAATACACCAATAATGGTGATCCAATTCTGTGATAGTCCTAATTCGTACATGAACGGGAAGTTATATCCCCCAAAATACAAGGCGGCCATTAATGCCGAAGAAACAAACATATTGATGTACTCGGAAAACATATAAAGACCGAGTTTCATCGATGAATATTCGGTATGGTATCCTCCGATCAGCTCCGTTTCACACTCTGGCAAGTCAAACGGTACACGATTACATTCCGCAAATGCACACACCATGAAGATTAAGAAGCCCAACGGCTGTACCCAAATATTCCAATTGACAAAGCCCGACTGCTGGGCGACGATTTCTCCCATGGATAACGTCCCGCTTACCATCAACAAGGCGATAATGGAAAGCCCCATCGGAATTTCATAACTAATACTCTGCGAGGCCGCGCGAATAGCACCCATTAACGAAAACTTATTATTTGATGCCCATCCACCCAACATAATACCATATACCCCCAAGGCCACAACGCCAAAGATATAAAGTACGCCCACATTGATGTCGGCAACCTGCAAAACCACTTCACGTCCGCCAATGGTTAGTGTCTGCCCCCAAGGAATGACAGCCGAACTGATACAGGCCGTGATAATGGCCAAGGTGGGTCCCAGTATAAACAACGGTTTATGTGCTCCTGCCGGGATAATCTCTTCTTTAAAAAAGAACTTACCACCATCACAAAGCGGTTGCAAAATCCCGCCAAATCCCGCCCGGTTGGGCCCGTGACGATCCTGCATAAAGCCAGCTATTTTACGCTCCGCCAACGTTGAGTACATTGCTATAACCAACGAGATCGTGAAAACAATCACCACCAAAATCAATTTTTCTAAAATAAAAGCTCCTTCCATGTGTTTCCTTTGCTTATTTTAAACGTTCTGTCCTTGCCAGCTGCTCCTCATTTGCTTCCTGCAACTGCAGGTTCTTTTTGATGACTGGTGGTGGATTGAATACATCATAGTGATTAGCATCGATGACCGATTGCTTGCTGATTGGCGCAGGCTCTTCCAATACCCAGTCAGCTGTTTTCTTTTTCTCAAAACGACAGGTGTCACAGATAAACTCTTCCACCTCATTATATTCGTCTTTGCGCGCCGTTACACGCAAAACTTCCTCTCCTTTATACCACAGTGTAACCTTACCAGAGCACGTCGGGCAATCACGGTGTGCATCTACCGGCTTGGTAAACCAAACACGGTTTTTAAAGCGGAATGTTTTATCGGTCAATGCACCTACCGGGCATACGTCAATGACGTTTCCGATAAAATCATTATCCAATGCATTCTCGATAAAAGTAGATATTTCTGCATGGTCACCACGATTGATGACCCCATGTTCACGTTTTCCCGTTAGCTGATCCGCCACGAATACACAACGATAGCATAAAATACAACGGTTCATGTGTAGTTTTATCTTATCGCCAATATCGATAGGCTCAAACGTACGTCGTTTAAATTCATACCGTGTTTGTGCCACACCGTGCTCATAACTGAGATCCTGCAGTTTACATTCTCCTGCCTGGTCACAAACCGGACAATCCAATGGGTGGTTAATCAATAACATCTCCACCACACCTTTACGCGCCTCTAGTACATCCGGCGACGTGATATTCTGCACTTCCATCCCGTCCATAACGGTCGTCCTACAGGATGCTACCAATTTCGGCATCGGACGCGGGTCTTTCTCTGATCCTTTAGATACCTTAACCAAGCATGTACGGCATTTTCCACCGCTATCCTCCAATTTCGAGTAATAGCACATAGCAGGAGGTACAATGTCCCCGCCGATCTGACGCGCAGCATTCAATATCGTCGTTCCCGGCGCCACTTCCACCGGAATCCCATCTATCGTTACTTTAAATTTTTCGTCTGCCATTTGTTTATTTCTTTAACTCTCCACTCCCTCCATCACCAATCCATAATTCCTCGTCTGTGCTTCTTCCGGGTGTAAAATATGCCATTCAAATTCATCCCGGAAATGCCGTATGGCACTTGCCACCGGCCAGGCCGAAGCATCTCCTAACGGGCAGATAGTATTCCCATCGATTTTCTGCTGGATATCCCATAATAGGTCAATATCCGACATATCGCCATGTCCATACTCGATTTTGTGCAATACTTTTTCCATCCAGCCGGTTCCTTCTCTACAAGGCGAACATTGCCCACAGCTTTCGTGATGGTAAAATCGCGTATAGTTCAGCGTATTGCGTACGATACATTGATCCTCGTCAAACGCAATAAAACCACCGGAGCCCATCGCTGTACCCGTTACAAAACCGCCGTCTGCCAACGACTCATACGTCATGAGCCGAGGTTCTCCTTTTGCTGTTTTTAGGGCAAGGTGGGTCGGTAAAATCGGCACCGACGAACCGCCGGCAACCACCGCTTTCAGACGTTTACCATTCGCTATACCACCACAATATTCCTCGGAATAGATAAATTCTTCCATGGGCAAACCCATTTCAATTTCATATACTCCCGGACGCACTAAGTTGCCCGAAGCCGATATTAATTTTGTACCTGTACTACGCTCAATCCCGATCTTTGCATATTCTTCTCCACCGTCATTCACAATAGGTACGGTAGCAGCAATTGATTCTACGTTGTTGACCACGGTAGGGCAACCATATAAACCAGCTACCGCCGGGAAAGGTGGTTTAATGCGCGGATTACCTCGTTCACCTTCAAGCGATTCCAGCAACGCCGTCTCTTCTCCACAAATATAAGCTCCTCCACCCGGTTGAACATGTATTTCTAAATCGTAGCCTGTTCCTAGTATATTTTTGCCTATAAAACCTGCTGCTTTCGCCTCCGCGATCGCTTTTTCTACTATACGAATCTGGGGCATCATTTCACCCCTAATATAGATATACGAGGTATTGGCGCCCAATGCATAACTGGAAACAATCATGCCTTCTACTAAAGCATGTGGAATATGGGTCATCAGATATCTATCCTTAAATGTACCGGGTTCCGATTCATCCCCATTGCAGACTAAATAACGTGGAACACCCTCCGGTTTCGCCAGAAAACCCCACTTCATCCCTGTCGGGAATCCCGCACCACCCCGTCCGCGCAACCCAGATTTCTTTACTTCCTCCACCACATCTTCCGGCGACATGGTCTTGAGAGCCTTTTCTACCGCACGATAGCCTCCCTTTTGACGATAAACCTCAAAAGTATTGATCCCAGGAACATCTATATGTGCCAACAATAACTTACGTGCCATACTTATTTCGTTTGTGCTTTTTGCTTCAATTCATCAATCAACTGATCTACCTTTTCTTCCGTCAAGTTTTCATAAAACGTATACTCCGGACCGATCTGTAATACGGGGGCATAGCCACAGGCAGCAAGACACTCCACACCCCTCCATGAGAATAAACCATCCGCTGTTACCTCTCCCTCTTTAACACCCAGTTTATCTTCCATATGCTGCATAATACGTTCGGCACCAACTAAACAACAAGGGCCTGTACGGCAAACCTCCAACACATATTTACCTTTGGGCTGCAGAAAAAACATCGTATAAAACGTAGCAACCTCGTACACCTCTATCGGCCGTATATCCAGATAAGCCGCGACCTTGTCCATCGCGTCTACACTCAACCAACCATATTCAGCCTGCACCAAGTGTAAGATAGGCAGAAGTGCTGATTTCTGTCTACCTTTCGGATAGCGCGCGACCACTTCTGCAAACTTTTCCAACAAAGGCGTGCTAAAATCGACGATCTTATTTTCTTTAACACTAAGCATCTAATTCTCCTGCAATAACGTTTAAACTACTCATATTGATAATCGCGTCAGAGATAAGCATCCCACTACTCATAGGTGCAAACATCTGGTAATTGACGAAAGAGGGCCTTCTAAAATGCAAGCGGTAAGGCGTTCGCCCCCCGTCGTGGATAAGATAAAAACCCAACTCACCATTCGCGCCCTCTACAGCATGATAAACCTCCGATTTCGGCGTCTCCCACTCGCCCATCACAATCTTAAAATGGTAAATCAACGCTTCCATATTGGTATATACCTGTTCCTTAGGCGGCAAATAAAAATCCGGCACATCGGCATGGAATACCCCTGCAGGTTCTTTTTTAATCTTTTCCAACGCTTGCTCAATGATACGCAGCGACTGCCACATCTCATCGTTGCGCACCATAAAACGATCGTATACATCGCCGTTGGTTCCTACCGGAACATCAAACTCAAATTCTTCATAAGACGAATAAGGCGCCGTCGCCCGCACGTCGTAATCCACACCTGTGGCACGCAGAATAGGGCCCGACCAGCTATAGCTTAGGGCCGTTTCCGGTGTAACAGCCGCTACACCCGATGTACGCTCGATAAATATCCGGTTACGGACAAACAAGTTTTCAAATTCTTTCAATACCGGTGGGAAACGTTTGAGAAATTCTTCGATTTTATGAAAAGCAATCTCATTAAAATCACGCTCGAAACCACCGATACGTCCAATATTGGTCGTGAGACGCGCGCCACAAATTTCCTCGAAAATTTCGTATATAAATTCCCGTTCCTGCATCACGTAGAGGAACCCCGAGAAAGCTCCCGTATCCACGCCTAATATGCCATTACAAATGATATGGTCAGCAATACGTGCCAGTTCCATCACAATAACCCGCATATACTGTACACGTTTAGGCAGCTCAATGTCCAGCAATTTTTCCACCGTCATGTGCCAACCCATATTATTTATCGGCGATGAACAATAGTTCAGCCTGTCCGTCAGTGGTGTTATCTGATAGAAAGGACGGTGCTCCGCAATTTTCTCGAAAGCACGGTGTATATAACCTATCGTAGAGACACCACTCACAATACGTTCCCCGTCAATCTGTACCACGTTCTGGAAAACCCCATGCGTGGCCGGGTGCGTAGGCCCGATATTGAGCGTAATCAACTCATCTTGTGGATCATTGTCAAAAAAGACAGCTGCATTCGGTGTTATCTTGGTTATCGGTTTACTCATTTTTACTCTCCTCTACGATTTAACGTCCAAAATAAAAATCTTTTTTATCCACTCGATTTGGATCCTCGAGCGGATATTCCTTGCGCATCGGGAATACCTCCAATTCATCCATATTCAGGATACGTCGCAAATCAGGATGTCCTTCGAACACGACACCAAAAAAATCATACGTTTCCCGTTCCATCCAGTTGGCTCCATTCCATAAGGGGGTAGCCGATGGAATCGTTGGTGTAGGCCCACTGATAAATACTTTTATCCGCAGACGTAAATTCTGCAATAGATTATGTACATGGTATACAACACAGAAATCGCGCTCCTCATTCGGATAGTGCACTGCCGTAATATCTGTCAAGTAATTAAAACGTAAAGCCACATCGTCCTTTACAAAAGCAAGCACATCCAATATAGACATTGCTTCCGTTGCGACGGTCAGTAAGCCATGCGGTTCGGCCACGATACGCACCTGTTCCCCAAACTGCTCTTGCAGACGATCTATAACGATTTGATTATTCAGCTTATCCATTCTCCGTCGCTATTCCGTATTTTTCCAACAATGCCTTATATTCCGGTGTATTCCGGCGGTTTAAGGATTCATTCTTCACAATTTCTTGTAATTTCAGCACACCATCCAATATGGCTTCGGGGCGGGGAGGGCAACCGGGGACATACACATCCACGGGAATGATCTCATCGATACCCTGCAGTACCGAATAGGTATCAAAAATCCCACCACTGGAGGCACAGGCGCCTACAGCTATTACCCAACGGGGCTCCGCCATTTGTATATAAACCTGCTTTAAGACCGGCGCCATTTTTTTAGCTATCGTGCCCATGACCAATAGCATATCCGCCTGTCGTGGCGAGAAACTCGGACGCTCCGCGCCAAAACGTGCTAAATCGTACGTCGAGCCCATAGTGGCCATAAACTCAATCCCACAGCACGACGTGGCAAACGGCAGCGGCCATAAGGAGTTTGCCCTAGCCAAACCGATCACTTTATCTAAAGACGTCGCAAAAAATCCTGCTCCTTCTACGCCCGGAGGCGCTTCCGCCAATGTCACTTTACTCATGATTTTTTTGTTATTGTTGCATTAATCCCAATCCAGGGCTCCGCGTTTCACCTCATAGACCAGACCCAGAACGACAATACCTAGGAAAATACCCATTTTCCATAAACCGTCCATCCCCATCTCCCTAAAATTAACCGCCCAAGGATACATAAATATAACCTCCACGTCGAAAACGACGAACAAGATGGCCGCCATAAAATACTTAACAGAAAAAGGTTGCCTCGCGTTACCAATTACCTCCACGCCTGACTCGAACGCCCCCAGCTTATTCTCTGTGCGGACTTTCGGCCCAATTAAATGCGTACCGATGATCGTTAAAACACCAAACGCTACGGCCACGCCTAATTGTATTAGAATCGGTATATAATCTATTGGGGCGCTTTCTAAGTTTACACTTTCCATAATAGCAGTTTTATATTCAGTTCTCCTCTTAACAAATATATCATTTTTTCACAATAAAAAAAGGGGCTGTACACAGCCCCTTTCTTATTTGTTATGATTCTAAATTACAGTTGATCAACGAATTGGCCCGCAAATTCATCTTCCGGACTAACCTTGATGGTTTCCTGGAAATGTGCTTTCGCTTTTTCGGTTTCTCCTTTCAAATAAAAGAAGTAACCTAAGTAATTATTCGCATCCACAATGTAAGAATTCACTGTAGTTTCAGGCAATTCTGTGTTCTGCACCTCTTGTAACAATCTGGAGAAAGAGTCTACAAAAAGTCCCTTCGCATTTTCGGGATCATACATCACCCCATCCAGCGCCAGTTCAGACAAACCTTTATAATACAAAGAATTTACTAAATATTTCTTCTTTACGTCTTCTTTATCCGTTGCAATAACGACACCGAACGATTTAATAGCTTCATCAAGCGTAGGCTTTGCTGCTGCGATCTTCTGCGCACCGAGTTCCGGTGTTACCTCTTCACCTTCTGCCGGAGACACCAATCTAGAGCCTTTGGTATACTGCCCAAGCCCCACAAAGTAATTGGCATCATAATAGTAATCAGATGAATCCTGCGCAGCCGGGATACGGAAAATCTTAACCGCTTCTTCTACTTCACCGTCCTGGTATTTAGCGAAAGCCGTTTCTGCAATTTCTGTTTCCAGATTATCCTCCGCCGTTTGTTTCTCGACAGCTTGCTTCAATAACTGCTCACCTTTTGTGGAATCGCCAGCACTTAAGTTCGCCAAACCAGCATATAAGTAGTCACGGGGAATCAAACGTTCCGGCTGCACTTTTTCAAACAAGATATTCATATTCTCCGCCGCTTTCGCATAATCTTTATCTTGGTTATAGGCGATATACCCCAAATAACGGTAAACTTTGGCGTCTACACCTGGCATATTTGCCAACTGCTCAGCAACGGTCTTCAATTCCGCATAGTTACCGGAGTAAACCAAGAAGTCAGCATAACGTGTTTTTGCTTCGACCGACGCATCTCCCGTTAAGCTTAAATATTTTTGGTAAAACTCCAATGCCTTCTGGTTGATTTCCCGATAGTCATCTTCCGGCGCTTTCAGCGAAGACAAATAATAGGTCTCCGCAAGCTCGCGGTAAAGTGGTGCATAATCGGGGTTCTCACCTGATAATTTCGTCAATGACTCAATAACCACGTCATACGCTTGTGCCCTTCTAGAAATTAACGCTTGCCCAATTTTTGGAGCCAATAAGTTGGGATCAAGATACTCCGCATCACGGTAGTTTACAAACGCCTGGCTACTTTCACCCATACCCGCATACGCATCACCTAAAGCGATTAATATATCGGCATCTTTCTGGTTTTTTTCTTTCGCCTGTGTTAGATACTCAATAGCTTTTGTATAATCAGGTTCCGGCGCTTTGATATATGCTTGTCCAACATATAACAACGGTAAATATTCCTTTCTGCCCAAACTAGAAACAGCTGTCGCAAACTTCGTTTCAGCCGCTGCTTTGTCGCCTTTCATTAAGTCGACAATACCCAACCCAACGTTATTTAATTTTTCTTTGGGCGCATTCGTCACCCCTTGATTGAATGCATAAGAGGCAGAATCAATTTTATCGTTGATCAAGTGAATTTGACCAAGATAAAACCAGTTCTCTCCGTCTTTTGCTTTCTTTTCTACCAAGTTCTGAAGCATCCCTTTTGCTTCATCATATTTCTCTTCGGCTATTGCAGCCTTCGCATCCTTTAAGCTCTGTGCACTTACAGAACCTATCGTACCCGCCAATAATAGACTTAAAAATAATTTGCTTCTTGTCATAATCTATTTGTGTTCTATTTTTCTTTTTTTACTAACTAATTACACACCAATTTAAACAGGAATTATCACAAATCTAAACGAATTATATGATTTTTTTATCCTGTGCTCGTTTCTTATACTTTGACTGTCTCTCAATATAAATGTTTAATTTCCGCCAATATTTGGCTTAATGTGCGCACTTACAGCGAAATATCATCCCGTATAATAATGTCACGCCCTGGCATCGTAGCCGGCACTAAGCCCGATTTCAACACAATCCGTTGCCCCCGATCGCCTGTCAAAAACGCAGAAAAACCTATCCCCAACCCTAAATTAGGTTGATAGTTCTGCACGTAAAATGTACGGCGTAGCGGATACTCCGCTGCAGCAATCGTAGACTGGCTGGGCTTATAATATTTATTATCGGCCGCCTCACCTATCGTATTCTGGACGCTCAAGATACGAATATTATTTTTATTTGAAAACGAAGTAATCAAATCTAAATAGACATTATACCCTAAAATTCCAATTTTATCCGGATCATTTGCTACCGCTTCCAACACCTTCTCGCTATCTCCTTGGGCCTCCACAAAATTGGATGCTACCTTTTCTAATTTACCCAATTCTTTCAAGTGTCTAAACGTACTGGAATTAAGGTTGTCGAAAACAATCTTTTTCCGGTCAGCACTTTCTCCTTTCATCGCATTCACCAAATATTCAATAGTAACGGTCGTATCGACTAGTTTAGTATTATTGATGACCACAATTGCATCGGTCCATACGGGAAATACCCGAGGTTTAATCGCTCGCTTCTTGAAATAATCATTTTCCGTTTCATTAAGTTCCCGCGCTAATAGCGCCACGCCGGCCTCTTTTGACAGTAACTCGCGCACGGCTAATAATTCCGGTTGGACGATAATGTTCAGTCTAGCATCTGGGTACGCCGATAAGAAAACCTCTTCCTGCTCTTTCACAAGTGGCAGGATCGTCTCATCTACTATGACGTTAAGCACGCCTACCAAGATATCTTCTTTCGATCCGGCGTTATTTACTACCGAGCTATCCGCGGCAGAAGAGGCCTTCCTCTCTGTCCGGGAGCAGCCGGAACAGCCTGCTATGCTCAGCAACACGATGGCCAGTATACTTATGTTGACTATTTGTTTCATCAAAAATTATTCTGCCATAAGCGGGCAAAGCGCAAGAATGAATAAACAATGAGCAGGATACCGAACATATTCTTATACGTGGGATCGATATCCAATGGAAATTTATCCCAAAAGATAACCAGAATACCCAAAATAAAATAGAAGGCAAACATCGCCAGGCCCAAAATAGACAGAAATCGCTTTGTTGGCGATTTCTGACTAAATTTTCTTGTGTTGTTACGCAAACCACTCATACTTATTGTTGAAGGTTCAATGTAATAGGCAATGTGTAAGCTACACGTACTGGACGACCGTTCTGAATACCCGGTTTCCAAGGTTTCGCTTTTTTCAACACATTCACAGCTGCTGTACCGGTACCATATGACAAGTCTTTTACCACTTTAATGTCCGTCAAACTACCGTCACGCTCTACTACGAAAGAAACAACAACCTGTCCTTTTACGCCTGCATCAATAGCTCCTTGCGGATAACTATAGTTACGTCCAACCCATTCCCGAAAAGCGTTCAAGCCACCGTGTGGTTCTGGGTTGACCTCTACCGCGGTAAAGATTTTGTCAGCACCACCATCCGGATCGCCGGTAGCACTACCTGTGATCTGTCCTTCTACTTTTTTCGGACCAAATTCTCCGGTAGGCACACCTGATGCTCCTTTTGTACCCTTTAAGGTAATACGTGCCGGTGTTTTATTTTCTTTCTTAATTTCTTCTTGTGATACCACTTCCTCCTTCACCTGACTTTCAGGTACTACCTTCGGCTCTGGGAAACGCACCAAGTCTTCTGCTGGTGGTTCCTGTGCAATACGTTGCACGGGCTCTTCCTCCTGTGGAAGTGGTTCTTCTTCCTCTTCTTCAGGCTCCGGTATATCCAAATCCTCCAGCGTTACCTCCGTTATCAGGGGAGCTTCTTCCACTGGTCTATCTGGGAATACCTTAATGTTAAACATTTTTGGAGCACTCAAAACAAGAACAACTGAGACAATCGAGAATAGCGCAACATTGGTTGCCTTTGGAGCAAACTTACGTAAGTCATAGGCACCATACTCTTTATTTCTATTCGCAAAAACGACGTCAAGCCATTCTTTTTTGAATATATCTAATTTAGAACCAAACATATTTTACTTAATTATGCGATTAATCGTTAAAAAGACCTTCGCTTTTCAACACTTCTATTTCGTCACTATTGATTTTTGAAATCATGTAGCGTTTGACATCCACAATCCGCATCTCGTCCAAAATATCCACCAGATTACGTTGTACAGATTTTTCGCTAGGTCTGATTACCACAATCAAATCTTTACCTCCGGCACGCTGAGGAACCTCTTTTTGCATTCTGAGCAATACTTGACGAACGCCTTCTTTCCCATAATCTATGGTTGTAGGTGGGTAGATCGGTTTCGCCAATTGTCCATAATACCAAGAGATTTTGTTATCCGATCCCAACAGAAGTGTGATGGAACGATTGTCTGCGATTTCCAGATTATCGTTTTGATCCATCTTGTTCTTATCAGGCATCGCGACATCCATCGCCTGTGGAGTATTTAGTGACGTGGTCAGCATGAAGAAAGTAATCAATAAGAAGGCTAAGTCTACCATGGCGGTCAAATCGACCTTGCCACCAGCTTTCTTGGCTCTTACCTTACCACCTTTATCACTTTTACCACTATCTTGATTTAATTCTGCCATTTTCTTCTCGTTTACGCGTTTAATTATCCTGTCTTAAACCCGTCACAAAACTGAATTTGTTTTGCTTCTGGTTACGTAGCGTTTCAATAATCAAGTTGATAACCGGATATTTCTCTTCCGCATCCGCTTTGATTGCTACTTTCATCGGTCCCGGATCCACATAGTTCTTCTCTCCTTCTCGCGAACGGTTAAATTCGATCGTTGCCCGACGCGCCTCCTGTACCCAAGAATACAATTCATTGGAGTTTGTCTCTGTACTATCTACAGGGATACCTGGCTGAATATTCTCTGTACGTTGTTCATTTGGCAGTGAAAGCAACTGACGTAGATTTTTGATCGGAACACCAAATTCGTCCAACTGCTTAAATTTTTCATATTCCTCAGCAGAAAAATTGACATTGTATTTCTGCGACATATTCTTCAACGTTATCTCCCGTACATTCGGATTTTTCACACCAAAGAAAACCTTACCATCAGCCACCGAAATAATACCTAGACCATCATCTGGCAATTTTTCCGGACTCGTCGAAGCGGGTGTATCCACCACTAAAACTTCGGGCTGGCGTGCCGTTGCTGTTAATACGAAGAATGTAAGAAGCAAGAACGATACATCACACATCGCCGTCATGTCGATGGAGGTACTGGCTCTTTTTACTTTTGCTTTACCCATTATCTTTACTTCCTTTAATTAACAATTCTTATTCTTTTTATAGCTATGATGCATGTTCTTCTAAAATTCCATAAAAGAATTTAAAAAACACTTTTTCTTATTTATGGTTTGCTGCGTACGTTTGTACGATAGAGAAACCAGCCTCATCGATAGAATACGTTAATTTGTCTATTTTCGCTGTTAAGATATTATAGAATACAATAGCAAATGTAGAAGTTGCGATACCTGTTGCTGTATTAATCAAGGCCTCAGAGATACCGTTTGCTAATTTTGCTGAATCTGGAGCTCCTCCCGTTGCCAAAGCCGAGAACGCCTTGATCATACCCGTTACTGTCCCTAATAGACCTGTCAGCGTACCGATAGATACCAACGTCGCCAAAACGTTCATATTTTTCTCCAACATCGGCATTTCCAATGCAGTTGTTTCTTCGATTTCTTTCTGGATAGCGACAACTGATTTCTCTGCATCTAAGCCTGTATTTGCAGAAACATCTTTGTACTTTAACAAACCGGCTTTTACAACGTTTGCCACAGACCCTTTTTGTTTATCACACTCGGTAATCGCAGAATCAATATTACCACCGTTGATCAATTGTTGGATTTTTCTAACAAAGTTACCAACGTTACCTGTTCCAGAAGCTCTGTTGATAACGATCAAGCGCTCGATAGCGAAAACCCATACCATAAGGAATAAACCGATAAGAACAGGCACGATTACACCTGCATGATAAACCATACCTCCATAATTACCTGGAAGTGGCTGATTTTCACGGTTACCATCGATAAAGTTAGATGGAGCACCCATTACGAATTCCCACACGATGTAACCGATAATAAAACAAATAACAATTGCTAAACTCGCAAATAAATTACCTGAATTTCCGCTTTCTTGTTTTTTAGCCGGAGCAGTAGTTTTTGGTGCGTTTGCCATTTTACTAATTTTTAGATTTTTACTGTTGTTTAATATTTAATGTTTAATTCAATTTGTGCAATTTAAAGGCACTTATTCTGCTATAAAGCAAAACAAATATACTATTTTGTGTTAAAAATAAAATTTTCTTGACATTAATTTATACATCTTTCAATGCGCCACATATTAGTAAACCATCAGCGGTTCCGTGTCCTTCCCAATATGCTTATTAGCTATACGGATTAACGTTAATACCGCGCTAATATTTTACAATGAAAACCATTTTTTTTGGTTTATGCAAATTAAAAAATCATTAACAGAAAAAAATAAGTAAGTATTTACTCACAAAAAGACAACTTCTTTTCAGCCCAAGACACGATCAAGCAATTGTCATAATTTCAACGCCAATAATCTGGTTTTCGTCCACGTCAACGCTTAACATTCACCATAAAACACTAACCTCCAACCAATTTCGCATTATACCCATCACCTGTTAGCAAATCAAAAATCTTTTGTTTAAAATCGCCTTGGATCAAAATCTCTCCGTCTTTTGCCGCTCCTCCCACGCCACATTTCTGTTTTAACTTTTTCGCCAGTTCGTTCAAATCATCGTCTGTCCCGACAAAACCTTGTACAATTGTAACAACTTTTCCTTTTCGAGCCTTACGGTCTAATAAGACCTTTAGTTTTTGCTGCGTAATAGGTATTGTCTCTTCTGCGGCCGTTCCCTCTGCGTCCACATATTCAAAATCATTCGCTGTGGAATAGACAATCCCTTCAAATCGTTGTTTTTTTTGTTTAGCCATATACATTTTTTAATGTTAAATTATTTAACTCTTTTTAACAAATTATCTTCAGCGACTTGGGTTGTATGGTGATTTCCAGTTTTTCTCCCATTTCCACAGGTTCCCCATCGACGTGCACCGGACCATTTCCATCTCGTAAAATGATAATTTCCTTTCCAGGAATAATTTCCACATATTCTGATTGGTCCGCACTCTTCGTAAACAAATGGAACACCATTTTTGGAAAGAGATAAAGTGGGAACTTCTTTACAATACACACATCCAGCAGACCATCGTTAATCGACGCTTGCGGCGCTATATATGCATTGTTGCCATACTGGGGTGAGTTAGCCACACTGACCATAAACGCTTCTTTCCGATATTCTTTCCCATCTATCGTCAACGTATAGGTGCTGGGCTGGAAATCACTGAGTACATTAATCGCCGAACGTAGATAACCGATCGGCCCCCTGATATTATCTGCTGCAAAGCGGTCACTCACCGACGCATCAAAACCTAGTCCGGCAATATTAAAGAAATGCCTTCCGTTAACCACACCCGTGTCGACTGCCGTCGTCTCGAAACGGTTTATCCGTCGGATGGCAGCAGATTCGTTGAGTGGAATCCCCAAGTAAAGCGCCAAACCATTACCAGAGCCTTCCGGAATAATTCCCAAAGGCATGTCCGTACCTAAAATCGCTGATCCCAGCTCGTTAATGGTGCCATCCCCCCCCACAGCTACAACTGCATCATACCCTTCCTCAATCGCTGATTTTCCGAGCTCAAAAGCATGATTGGCGTGATCGGTGATCTTAAATGTCGGGTCAAATTTCTCCAGATCCAGCACTTCTAACACCTGCTTATTAAACGCGGTCTTCTTTTTCCCTCCCGAGATTGGGTTGATAACAAACAATATTCGCTTACGTTGACGCATATCTTCATCCGAAATAGTTTAGTAAAGATAACGGATTCTTTGTTACTTTTTCCCGTAAAAAGAACCAAAACCTCTCCGCTTCGGATATTTGATAGGAAGGGGTAGTACTAAAAACAAATTTCTGCAGTTATCAAATCTCCGGATGCGGCATTAAAGGTTAATCGGGGTCTGTGCAATACCGTGTACACTCGTGTAACGTGTATGCTCCGGTAAAAAGAAAATAGAGACACTATGTTGTGTCTCTATAAAATACGTTATAAATACGTTTACTCTTTCTACGGAATAAGTACCTCTTTGACGTCGGTATAGTTATATCTATTTGTGGCATCAAAAGATATTTGTGAGCGTGCTCCGAATCTAAAAAAATATTTTCTGCTGTAATCCGGGAAAGCCTTTTGGGATTGAGCAGTCGTAATGGTTAATACAACGCCATCATCATCCAATATGGTCGATGCTGTTAATCCCATTTGGGCCGGATTTAATATAATGGTATAATTCGTGCTGAAGCTAAAGTCGCCAACATATTGGTTTTCACTAACAAATAGCCTCGATTCTACCAACGGCGTCCGGTATCGGGGATCTTCACTTCCGTATGTAATTTTAACCTTAAAGGTTACTGTTCTATCGGCATTTAAAACAGGTTCTCCCATCCATTCTACTTGAAGAATGGGTACTACCTCATATACGCGCTCAACAACCCCTTTTATCTCTAAACGTTCTTCTTCAAGCGGCACAAACGCTCCTGATGGCCTGACACCATAGGAACCCGAGAAAATCTTATCATTATAAAATGAGCCATCCATTTTACAATTGAAATCATAAGGCTGGGGATTATCGTCCCAACTGTATTCCATCATTCGAATACGTATCCCCGTATTCCCAATTGCTGTCTGAAATGGCTTTCCACTGTTTTTGTCGACGAACTTCCCTTTAAAGGTCTCTTGAGGCGCCGGAAAATTGTCCTGTTCACAACCCGTGGTCATGAAGAGCAACAAACATATATTTGTAAGAAGTTTTAATGCTTTCATATCGTTAAAAGTCTTTTTTTAAAATAAATACACCGCTCATTAATACCCCGGGTTTTGTTTACAATTCGGATTTTTTGTTATTTCCGCAGGCGGAATCATTTGATAATAGTTACGACTGTCAAAATTGAAGATATAATTTGCCGCACCACCTTTAGACTCCATGTAGCGGGCATCCAGAAAATATCTGTCGGCATCTGTAGAATAAAACGGATATAATACTCTATAGCGCTTATTGCTCTGTTCGGCCTCCATAATTCTCCATCGTTTAAGATCCCAATATGTTCTGTGTTCGAATGCCAGTTCTTTTCTACGTTCTGTACGGATGGTCTCTATACTATTTATTGCACTGGGCGAAACCAAAAGTGTTGCGCCGGCTCTTTCTCTTATCTGATTGATGCAGTCAAAGGCATCTTGCCTATAATCTCCTCCACCAGGCGAAGTCGCTCCAGCTGTAAGTAGTTCATAGGCTGCCTCTGCCCGGTTCAACAATACCTCAGCATAGCGTATCTCTATCCAGCTCTGCGTCGATTTATTTCCGTTATTATCTGTCTGTTCAGGGTTGAGGTATTTTCGCAGATAGAATCCGCTGATATTACCAAAATCCCAACCAGATACGACACCACTTTCGCCAGATCTCTTTTTTCTGCTGCCATCTTTCAGCGTAATCTGATTGCCCGGGTCGTTGTTGAAAGCAAAATTGCTCGAAAGCTTAAGCGGACTCGATTCATTATAGACATTTGTATAATTCACCACACTACCAGCAGGCATTAAAGGCGAAATACCATTTTGACTCGATCCCGTCCATACCCCCCTTCGTATATCAATTGTCTGCCCCATAAATTCGGACATCGGCAGAATAACCGTACCTTTCAATCGAGGTTCTGCATTGACAAATGCATCTAACGGAGATTCATACAATTTGTATTTATCGTTTGCATCCAAAAACACAAAATGACCGTTTGCATCCTTTTCGATTCCATCAAACATTTCGATAAAGTCCAAGGTAGGGCAGAGTTCCGAGTTATTTCCACCGGAAGAAGTTTGCATAGGCTGTGCCGAGTCATCAAAATTGTGCAGACTTTCGGGATCTTTGTAGTAGCGTACAAATATATTCTCGTAAGTATCTTTGAGGAAAATATTGGTGAAATTTTGCGCTTGCGCCTCGGCATGGCCAGCTACCCATTCGTCTTTATACAAGCGGTGCTTCGTTGTCTCATCCAGAATCCTACTGGCTTCATATGCAGCTTTAAAGTATTCCGTTGCCCTTTGAGACGGTATTCCGCAGATTCTGTTTCCTCTGTCAATTTCTTCAATTGTGTTATACTTGGCTATCGAACCGGCGTGTAGCATAACACGGGATTTGAATGCTGCTGCCGCATATTTTGTCGCCCTACCCTTTTGATTGTTTTCTGGAAGGTTGTTCATTGCAAAATCGAGATCCTCTCCTATAAAATCCCATATTTCTTCCTCAGCAGCACGGGGCAACAAGGTCTCTTCGAGACTTACCGAAGCCGGATAATCGATGACCATATCCACCTTAGGAACTCCTCCATAACGCTTTACCAGAGAATAATAAATAAAACCTCGGATAAACCGGGCCTCCGCTAAATAAGTTTTAACCTCCTCTTCCGAATGAAACTCCTGGTATTGCGGAAGCGTTTCCAAGAGCATATTTGCTGTCCGGATAGCGGTATATGCAGCATCCCAATAACTTGCGTTTTCCGCATCGGCTCCCTGCGTATCTCTTCCGAGTGCTTCGCCAGTCAATGCAGATTGTTGTTTGTATTTTGTTCCCCCATTATTAAATAGCCCGCTTGCTTCATAGTTATACCGGAAATCCTCCATGGGCAGTGTACTATACATTCTTGCCATATAACTTAAAACGCCTTCACTTGTCCCAAAAATCTCGGGATCACTGATGATATTCTTAGGTGGTATATCCAGTTTCGTACAACCGGCTACTACCAACAAGAAGAATGCATATATAAATTGATGTACTTTCATGGTCATTGAAGTTAAAAGTTCACGTTTAAACCGACTGATATTGTTTTGTTTAACGGATAGCTATATCCATAATCGCCTAGGCCGCCTCTAGATACATCTGGATTAGAATAGAATTCCGGGTCCATATATCTTAGTTTAGTGAATGTTAACAGGTTATAAGCGTTTACATAGAGCCTCACCTTTTTAAGGTTAACTTTGGTCAGCCAGTCCGAAGGAAGGGAATATCCTAATTCTATCGATTTCAATCGGATATAAGCTGCATTTTGAATATTAAATTCAGAATTATAATTCGGATTCGTGCCCGTAAAAGCATAATCTCCCTCTATCCATTCTGTAGCCGGATCGTAAGGACTCGCTTCTGGGTTTGTGGGGCGCCACCGATTTAGAAATTCGGTCAATGCATTAGTATCCGACCACAGGGGTTGGTATAAAAATTCCCTCGCAGCAAAATACCGTTTTCCCGCCCCTTGCCACAACATATTGAGGTCAATTCCTTTCCAGCTGGCAGACAATGTGATACCATAGTTTATCAAAGGTACCATGCCGTTGACAGCTAGCGGATGGACGTCCAGGTCACTAATTTGTCCGTCACCATTCCAATCGAGGTATTGATAGTCACCCAATGTCGAACCTCGACTGATATAGGTTGTATTGTAATATAGGTCGTCCCAATCCGTAATGATACCATTGCCCGCATACCCCCACCAAATGTTATTGTAACGTTGGTTATTATTCTGACGCCAGTTTAGGTAAGAGTTGCCCGCTCTAGCTCGTTCAAAATGCAGTGTTTTTACGCGTGTGTAAGAAATGTTTCCGGCAATCCTGTAAGAAAGGTCCTTCCATTTATCTGCATGATATAATTCAAGTTCGATACCTTTTGTCAAGTCGCTGTTGAGATTTTCCTGAGGTTGGGCGGCACCAACAATACCGGGAAGCGACTGGCTACGGGTAGCTAAGAGGCCGTGTCGTTTGCGTTGGAAAAGCTCTAATGTACCGCCGAATTTACCCGTCCAGGCATCAAAGTCAAGCCCTAAGTTGAACATATCTGATTTATACCAGGTGATCGCTCTATTCGCAACACCCTTATCGCTGGAGCTGTTGATAAAATTTCCGTCGAATACGTATCCGGAAGGTAAGCTGACACTGCTTCCGCCGGTGGCAGGATAGTAATATCCTGTTAAGAAGTTGTAATCATTTGTTGCGGCATCATCCAACATTCTCCCATAGGATGCCCTTACCTTGAACAGATTTATGAAATTTAAAGAAGAATTTTTTATAAAATCTTCTTCCGATATCACCCAGCCCGCCATGATGGCAGGCGTGCCTGCCCAACCCGACTGTCCCGAAAACCGTGAAGACGATTCATACCGATAAGTAAACTCCGAGAGATATTTGCTCTTATAGTTATAAGCTAAACGACCGACGTATGCATGATAAGCATAATCGTATAACGAACCGCTGCTTACACTTTGATTTATTTGCATTTTATCCGTTATTCCCGCAAATATCTGGTCCAGTGGTAACGCCAACTGCCTACTGCCGTAGAAGTTGTCGCCTTCCCGATGGGTATTTTCAAAGAGCGCCATGGACGAGATGAAATGATCTTCAAATTGTTTTTCATAGCCTATTTGCACATTCCATAGGTTAGCATCTTTTCCATAAAAATACCTTGCCACACGGTTAGGTGCATCACTTTGGGCGTTCCATGTCCTTGGGTTTCCTCCAGAGTCATAGAGCTGGTAAGCTTTACTGAATTCCTTATTTTCATTTAAGGTATAGTCGTAGCTATATAACCCTTTTACATATAACCCATCTAGGAATGGAGCATCGTACCGTAAAGAGAAATTGGATTGGAACCATTTGCTTCGGTATTCGTTTTTACCTACCAGATCACCATCCATCATAGCCGCCGGATTTTGTAATCCCCCATTTGACGGTTGCCAATATTTTGTCTGTTCGTCATCATAGAATACCCGGTCCATAGGTTGCATGAGCCACATGCCGCGGATAATATCCGACGAACTATAAGGTGTTGATTGGCGATCATCCAACGTACCGGCAAGATTCATGTCAAACACCAGATTGTCCGTTATTTTAGCCGAAATATTCGATCGCAAATTGAATATTTCGTAATTAATAGCGTTGGTGCGTAAAAAGCTTTCCTGTTTTTGCAGCCCTAAGCTGGAATAAAACGATATTCTATCGCTTCCCCCCGATGCATTAAGGGTATACATCTGCTGTGGGGCGCTATTTCTGAATATAGCGGACACCCAATCCGTACTTTTCAATTCGCCACTTCTATATTGTTCTATTTGTTCATCCGTATACGGGCGGGTAGGGTTATCCACATTATGGGAGCTTCGTTCGTTATAGAGTGTCATCCAATCTACGGCATCTACCAGTTTTGGAAAATTTGATGGCCGTTGCCAGAGCATGCTGCCGGAATAACTAAGATCGATTTCCCCTTGCGCTCCTTTTTTGGTCGTAATGAGTATAACACCATTTGCCGAGTTTACACCATATATCGCAGCTGAGGCGTCTTTCAATACCGAAATGCTCTCTATGTCTTCCGGATTGAGACGTGCCATGTTATTACGGGGTACACCGTCAATAACAATCAGTGGGGAGCCCAGCCCACGTATGTCCATCGAATTATTGAACTGGCCCGGCTCAGCCGAATTCTGTACGACACGCAAACCAGGAATTTTACCTGTCAACATATTGGGAAGACTCTCATTTTTGGTCGTGACGATCTCTTCGCCTTTAATAGCAGATACCGCCCCTGTCATCGTTTTCTGGGCTTGCTGACCATATCCCACCACCACAACCTCTTCGACCATCTGGTTATCATTCTCCATGTTAATCCGGATATCGTCCGTAGTCGTAATAAGGTGTTCTACGGGTTTGTAACCTATATATTGAAAGGTAAGCGTGCTTCCTAGGGCAACGGTAATGGTGAACCTTCCCTTGTCATCACTCGTAGTCGTATTTTTAGTGTTCTTTTCACTAACGGTGACTCCTTTGAGCGGCCCGAGTTTGTCTTGTACTACACCGCTTATGGCGACTGGATTTTGGCCCTGTCCAAATGATGCTGTAACTATCAGAAACAGCGTCCATGTTAAAACTGTTATTCTGTACATTTATTTATAGGTTTTATTGGAAATGAATAATAAAGATCCGTTGATGGGAGTATTCGTTTTGCTCATATCTTTTCATGGTTTATAGTATGGTATTTTTAAATTCTCTATCCGCCATCGCAAAATATGGGGATAAGCTCACATATCGATATCGTTTTATCTATATGTTCATACAAATATAATTTGTACATATTTAATATCAAAATAAAAAACTCGTTATTTTTTATTTTTTTTGATAACGGATGAACAGCTTTTTACAATATAAGTAATTAATAATCAGTGTTTATATTCGTTTCCATATGAAAAACACGTTAGCATGTAATATTTTTGCTCTTCATATAAAACGAATCTCTAACCCATTATATTTTTATTATGTACCAACAAATTAGTTATATGGTTTATTGATCATGATCAAGTTGATGAAGAGCAAAATTATAGGCACCAATGGCAATGGCTTGATTCGTGCCGAGGGAAGAAACGGTTATGGCAGTCTGTTTTCTTTCGTTATATCTAATGTCCATTTCCACCGATTCGGCGTTCTTGAAAGAGATAAATCTATTTTCGGACGCGCTAGCGTAGAATTTCTGCTGGTCGTTGACATCTGTTAAATCAAAGACCTGCGCCTCCATTCGATTGAAGGAGTCTCCGGAAAAAGTATGCAAGGATGTCCGCAGCTCCTCCATGAGCGCGGGCATAATGAATTTTTGAGCCCCCATCAGTCCACCTCCCAATACCACTAACCCATCCACAATGGCTATCATATGGGCTATACTGTCAGCCGCCACCTCACCGAGCAGTTCAAAGCTTCGGATAGCCGCTTGTTGATACCCCTCCTTTTTGCCTTCTGCAATTTCAAAAATATCCTGAGGGGTAAGGTCAGCAGCGTGTACACCAGCGAGGTTGCCATACTCCCGTATAACCCCTCTTATACTTACGTTTTCTTCGGCCAGCATTGTTGGATATCGCTTGTTCCGGAAAGTCCAGATATCACCACCACAGCCATTATCTCCGTCGAGTAAGACGTTGTTGATCACCACCCCTGAACCAAAGCCCGTTCCAAAGGTCAATCCAATTAAGTTTCTGTATTTCCGGCCACTATTTTTGTTTTCCAAAAGTTGATTGATCGCCGGCAGCGCACCAGCCAACGCTTCTCCATAGGCAAATAAATTGCCGTCGTTATTTATAAATACCGGCAATTTAAAATATTGTTGTAAGTAAGGGCCTAATGGTACACCGCCACGAAAAGCAGGAAAATTGGGTAAATCACCTATAATTCCGTTTTTGTAGTCGGCAGGACCGGGAAAGGCGAAACTTATCGCCACCGGAGGTTGCAAGCCGCTCGTTTGGAGCAGTGCGACCGAACGGCTGAAACCTTCGATTAATATTTTTAGACATTTACCCAGATCATTTGGGGAGGCCGGCAGCGTAAATGAGGGAATAATTTCTTTATTGCCTTGTATAGCCGAAAACGCAAAGTTGGAACCTCCGGCATCTAGTGTGAGTACAGTTCTGTTGTCAAATTGGTACATTATTGGATGTTTTTAGGTGCGAACTTAAAGGAAATCGCCAGAAGATAAAGCACAAGTATCAATAATAAGCTGAAGCCGAATGTAATGTCCGTTTTTTGGGTGACGAAGCCTATGATAGGCGGAATGATAGCACCTCCAGCTACACCCATGATCATTAAAGACGATATCTCATTTTGTTTATCCTGTTTCAGTTGCAGCGCAAAGGTAAACAGAATCGAAAAGACGTTGGCACAACAAAATCCAATAATGACAATGCCCAAGTAAATCATTGAATTTGTTTGGGTGAACAGGAGTAGCAACACACCCAATATAGCTACCAGCATATTGATTTTCAGAAATCTAGCCGGAGCAATGCGTAACAACAGAAAAGAGCCCAGAAAAGAGCCCGCTATGCGTGATCCGAAATACAGGCTGGAGCTTAACCCCGCTTTATCTGTTTCCATGCCTAATTTTTCGATAAGCAATTGGGGCGTAAATGTGTTCATGGACACATCGATACCTACCAGGACAAGGATACCCAAAAAAAGCAGCAGGGTATTCCTGTCGTTCAGCAGCCTGATAATGTCTCCGAAACCGGATGTTTCCCCGTGACGTATTTTTTCTTCAATAGGTGTAAAATAGAGGTAGATTCCCGTGCCGGCTGATATGAAAGCATACGTTAGCAAGGCCAACTTCCAATCACCGTAATACGAAGCGGCAAAACTGGCGAGGATGGGGCCTAAAAAAGAAGCGATGGCTTTTGTGAATTGGCCAAAGGTCAGCATGCCCGCCAGCTTGTCGTCACTTACGATGTTGCTTGCCAGTGGATTGATAGCCACCTGCAATATGGTATTGCTGATACCCAGTAAAATAAAAGCAAAGAGCATGCTGGGGAATGTATAATAAATCGACGGTATGGTTAATGCGACGATACTTATGCCTATGGAAAGGACGACCATGTTTTTCTGTCCGTATCTATTCATCAGCAGGCCTGCCGGGATAGAAAATACGGCAAACCATAAAAACACCATCATAGGTAGTGCCGACGCGGCAAATGTACCTAGGTTAAAATCGTCCCGGACAAAATTTGTAGACACGCCTACGATATCGACCATGCCCATTACAAAAAAGCTGAGTAGAATAGGGATAAATACGTTGATGCGATTTGTTTTGGTGCTCATGTTATCCAGATTTTATGCTTTGAAACGAACGTACGCTTTTATAGTCATGCATTCCTTTCCTTCGGACGCTCCATATGGCCGTATGCTATACTGTCCCAAGTGAGCCGGAATGATAAAGGTCTCGGCGTAATGTACAATAAAGGGCTCGAAACTTGCATCTATACTTTCTACGATAGCTTCCTCCCCTTCGACCAAGTTAAGTACATTTACACTGTCGCCAGTATAATGGACAACCCTTTTGTTAAATCGGTGCCTTCTGGTTTCTATAAACTCATGATCATGTAGGCCTGTCCGCTCTTCCGACCAGCCGTCGCCACTGTCTACCGCCTCTATGGTATTCACCAGATATTTCATGGTATAGTCGTAATCCCTTTCCCAGTCTATTACTTCCAGACCACGTTCCACATTGATAGGACGAGGTTTGCCATTGAGCCCTAGTCTTCCCCAGTCCCACATTTTGAAGGTAAAGTGGTTGGGTGTGGAGCTTATTTCCAGCACCAGGGTCTCCGGTCCGGAGCAATGCACCGTTCCGGCGGGGATCAAAAAATGATCATGTTTTCTCACCGGTATTTTATTGGCATATTTTTCCGCGTCAAACGGCATGATACTTTTCTGCGCATCGCGTAAGTCTTGTGCCATCTGTGTTTTGTCCACTTCGTTCTTCAAGCCCAGATATACCATCGCGTCTTCTTTGGCATCCAGCACATAATAGCTTTCATCTTGGGTATATTTCATTCCAAAATGCTGGCGTATGTAGTGGGTAGTAGGGTGTACCTGAAAACTGAGGTACCCACCGCCTACCGTGTCTAAGAAATCAAACCGGATAGGAAAATCTTTTCCAAAGCGAGATTCTACAGGTCCTCCTAACAATGCCTTCGCACGGAGCAGCACCACATTTATCGATGGGAGTTCAAATGTGGTTCCTTCAATAGAAAACAAAAGGCTGTTTTCCTCTGGTACACAGTCGAAGCACCAGCCATAATTGGCGACCTCTCTGTCCAGGTCACAAACCTCTTTCATCCATTGTCCACCCCATGGCGCTGGCGCAAAAAATGGCACTACGCGAAAAGGGCGGTTTACCGTTTCATCAATCCCCCGCATAAATGTTGCCTTATCGATGAGTTTAGGTGCATCTTCTATATGGGTGTCTATCCAGAATGCGATACGGTCAAATAGAGATTCTTTATGTGTGTCGCAGATCAACCAGTCGTTGAAATAACATCTTTTGTGCTGGCTCTCAAAAGTATCTTTGCTGTTATCTATACCGATGCTATGTACGCTTCCTTTTCGCATGCGGAGTTGATGTTCCCAGCGGGCCAGATCGGCATAGACCAACGTCGCAGAAGCAGGAGCTATCAGCGAGGCACCTATACCTAACACGATAGCATTGCCGTCGTGCTGTTCCAACCATTCTTTAGCAGCAGCCAACGCTTCCGGATCAAAATAGTCAACCAGCTTAAGAGGCGTAACATAGCCAAACAAAATGTCTTCCGTAACGTACGGGGCTGTCATATTTCGGATTTCCTCTTCTGATTTTAATAAATCTCGGGTGAGGATAACCTTATCGGGATGAAGGACTTCTAAAGCTTCCGCTATTTCGGACTCGTATACGCCTACATACATGTCAATAGCCAGTATACCATTACTTTCTATAAGTGGACGGAAAATAGAGCGAATATTATCCCATCCAGTGTGTATCTGACCGGATATAATGGTAGCGGGATACTTGTCATAATTTGAGCGTTTTTTTTGAGCAGTCATTTGTCTTATTTAATGTATGAACAAATTAAGTATGTGCAAATATATAATTTATTTCTATTTGTCAAACTGTTTTTGAGTAAATATTGTTTTATTTCATATTTTTACCTAAAATTTGGCTATTTTGATATATTAGGCATACATGAAAAGCAATTCATTAGACAAAAAAGAACTAGATCCGCTTCATATTCAAGCAGAAACATATATAAGGCAACTGATCGAAAAAGAAGAGTACAAAGCCGGTAAACTACTTCCCACTGAAGTTGAGCTCGCTAAAATGTTGAACATTTCAAGGAATACATTGAGACAAGCTATCAATAAGTTGGTATATGAAGGATTACTGTTGCGTAAAAGAGGGCATGGAACGAGAGTCGTACGCAAGGGAATTGTAGGTGGTATAAAAAATTGGTTGAGCTTCTCCCAAGAAATGAAGATGTTGGGTATAGAGGTTAAAAATTTTGAATTGCATATTCGTTATACCGATGCCCCCACAGAAATTTCCAATTTCTTTATGCTGGAGGAGAAAGAAAACACCAAATGCTTGCTGATGGAGCGCGTCCGTGGCAATACCAGTTATCCTTTTGTCTACTTCGTTTCTTATTTCAATCCGGATATACCCTTGTCGTCTGACGAAAACTTCCGACGTCCTTTGTATGAGATTCTCGAGAAAGATTTCGGCGTCATCGTAAAGACGTCCAAAGAAGAAGTGTATGCGCGGCTAGCGGGAGACTTGGTTGCTCAAAAACTCGAAATCAAGGCAACCGATCCGATATTGGTCAGAAAGAGATTTGTTTATGACGATAAAGGTAGGCCTATTGAATACAATATAGGTTATTACCGTGCAGATAGTTTTACGTATACTATAGAAGCTGAAAGATAGCTTCTATAGTATACGCAGGCATTACTTATTCGTTGCAAAAGGTTCCAGTTTTTTCCGTAGCGTTTGCCGAATCTGGTGATAGGTGGTTTTATCATATACATTATTAATCTCCAAAGGATCTTTTTTAAGATCATATAATTCCCAGTGGTCGAATTCTGTTTGCTTCGTCTTTGGGTCTACATTTTTCCAATGGATTAGTTTATAGCGATCGGTCCGTATGCCATAATGCGGTCGCACGCCACCCACAGCTGGATAGTCGTAGTATGCATAATATAACGCATCCCTCCATTGGAGGTTTCTATCTTTTCTGAGGATGGGCATCAGTGATCGGCCGTCCATGTCATCTGGGATTTTTATCCCGGCGGCATCCAATATAGTAGGAGCAAAATCGATATTTTGTACAAGTTTGTCCGTACGCTGTCCACCTTCAATATGACCGGGATAAGCTATAATTAAAGGCGTTCTGAAGCTTTCTTCATACATGAATCTTTTATCGTAGAGGCCATGTTCTCCCATGAAAAACCCTTGATCCGATGTGTAGACAATAATCGTGTTGTCTTCAAGGTCATTTTCTTTCAGATAATCCAGTACACGACCCACCTCGTCATCGACAGACTTTACAGTTTTACAATAATCCCGGATATAGCGTTGGTACTTCCAGCTGATTAACGCCTTACCCTCCGGTCTGTTCTGTAGGAAATCGTGGTGGATGGAGCGGTAGGCTTCGTCCCATACTCTACGTTGTTCAGGATCCAGTCTATCCATGGCAAGCGCCCAGCTATCTCTGATATAGTCTAGCGTAGGCTCATTTTTTAACGCTTCGACCTTTAGATCGAAAGCATACCCCAGGTGTTGTGCGATACTAAGTTCGTGTACGTCCATCTGCCCTCCGCGGGTCGCGTAATCATCAAATAGCGTTGGGGGCTCCCGGAAAGTCACATCCTCATAAGCATATAAATTTTTAAGATCAGGCATCCAGTTTCTATGTGGAGCCTTATGTAAAATGACCAGGCAAAACGGTTCTTCCTTGTCTTTTTCTTTTTCCAGCCAAGTAAGGGCATGGTCGGTAACCAGTGTGGTGGCGTACCCTTTTTCCTGTATGTATTTTCCCTCTGTAGTCGGGTTTCGGAAGGCCGGATTATAATAATCTCCCTGGTCGTCGAAAAGATCATAATAAGTAAAACCTTTCGGTTCTGCGGCTAAGTGCCATTTTCCAAATACCGCTGTAGTATACCCAGCTTTTTGCAGATATTCGGAATAGAACGTTTTGCCCGTATCCAGACCATATCCAAAAAACATCTGACCATGATTTTTGCTATACATACCCGTCAGCAAGGTAGCCCTGCTGGGCGTACAAATTGAGTTCTCTACAAAAGCTTGGTCGAATACGACGCCGTTTTCCGCTATTCGGTCTATATTCGGTGTTGGCGCCAATTTAGAAATAGGGTGTCCATACGCACTGATCGTTTGAAAGGAATGATCATCAGACATGATCCAGACGATATTGGGCTTTTTATTCCCCTCTTTTTTTACCTGCGCATTCGTATGGTTCAAACATGCCAGCATGGTGCATAGCATAAGAGGTAAGCTATATTTTCTCATGTTGTTTTATCGTTTAGGATTGTTTTTGCTATTAAATTTTAATTCACCGCCCTTAACGAGAT
Organism: Sphingobacterium corticibacterium; assembly: GCF_004208525.1. Taxonomy (GTDB): domain Bacteria; phylum Bacteroidota; class Bacteroidia; order Sphingobacteriales; family Sphingobacteriaceae; genus Sphingobacterium; species Sphingobacterium corticibacterium. The sequence goes on from NZ_SGIT01000003.1 coordinate 266,872, forward strand.
CGTGGAATTTGATTTCGAATCCGTTGACTTTCTTCCCGTTAAAGTGCGTATCATGTATGTATCTTGCGTCCTCGCTTTCTCTTTTTGTGAGGATATACAATCTTTCACCAAGATAATATGCCGGATTTAGCTGTATGCGGATCTTCTCAAAAAGCGGCGTGCTGAATTGAAAAGTGGGCGTTTCCGCCGTTAATCCTTTGACATCAAAGAGTCCCATAGCAGCCATCACATACCAAGCCCCTAATTGTCCCTGATCCTCATCCTGTCCAAAACCATAACCATGTATATCCGATACACCATAGAATTTATCACATATGGCCCTTACCCATTTTTGGGTCAGATCAGGTCTTCCTGCAAAATTGAAAAGCCAGGAAACATGGAGGTTGGGTTGATTCCCATGGTTATAAACAGCCTGCAAACCAGAAAAAGCATCCAGTGTTTTACCGCCACCGAAGTAATCCTCTTCCGATAAGAGCATAATACTGTCCAGCCGGTTAACAAAGTCTTTTCTACCCATTTTACGGACTAAATCTTCGATATGATGAGGTACATAGAACGTATATTGTATGGCATTTCCTTCCTGAAATCCGCGCCAGGGCTCCTGTGGATTGAAATGCTCGATAAAATTACCCAGACTGTCTTTCGGACGGATCAAGTCTAACTTATCGTCATACAGCAGACGCCAGCCATGCGACAGTTTTTTTAATTTTTTATAATCCTCCCGCTTTCCCAACGCCTTTGCAAAATTAGCTACCGCATAGGCGCTGAATGCGTATTCCAAGGTATGCGAAGCGGCGAAACCTGAACCTGCCGCTGTGGTCTGCATGTGCAGTTCATCCGCATAAGGCGAGTATCCTCTGTTCACAAATTGCGATACATCGAGCTTGCCCGCTCCGGCAATCCGGTTGTGACCGTCCAATTCATTTTTACGTGCGGCATCGTAAGCGAGTTGTACATCGAAATTCCGGATACCTACATTATAGGCTGCGGCGATCGCCAGACTGGTGAAATTCGTCCCTACACCGGAGACGTACCGGCTAGCCGCTATACCATCGCCTAGCCATCCAGCATCTTTATACACCAGGAGCTGGCTTTTTATCCAATCGTCGTAATATTCGGGATAGACTAAGGACCATAACTGTGTGAGATTCCAGAATGCCCCCCAAATGGCATCGGTATTATAATGTTGATGGATAGGTACGTTATGGATATCGGTAGGTATATACCCTATACTGCCATCATTTTTAGGGTATGCTCCATTGCAATCACTAGCCAGACCCCGGCCCAACAACGCGTGATACAAACCGGTGTAAAATTTTATTTTATCGTCCTGTTTACCCCCTTCCACTTGTATCCTGCCCAGCATATTATTCCACTCCTGCGAAGCGCGTATTTTGGCTTGTTCGAAAGAGAGCTCGTCCGCTTCCTGCTTTAGATTTTGGCGTGCATTCTCTATCGATGTATAGGATAACCCCGCTTTTATGACGATCTTTTCTTGCTCTTCCGTGTCAAAACTTAGATAAATTCCGGCACCCACACCCTTTTCTTTTCGTTTACCTTCGGTTTTTGTCTTTCCCTTAAACGTTCCCCACGACGTTGGTTTTTTGTCAACCACCGCCGAGAAATACATTTTGACATCAGCTCCCTTTTGATAAATATCCACATATACTGGATTCGTAATCACATAACCCTCGATGCGGTATCCGCCGTCATATTCGACGTAGGCATCCAATACGGGGCCGCTTTCTCCCTGTCTATTTCCGATATCAAAGAGCACATGCGATTGATTGGAGCGGGGGAAAGTATAGCGATGGAAAGCCACCCGTTTCGTCGCCGTGAGTTCTGCGGTTACCTGATGCTTTTTTAGATACACGGCGTAATAGCCCGGTGCAGAAAACTCATCTTTTTTATCAAAGGTAGAGCGATATCCGTCTTCCGGGGTCTCCAGTTTCCCAGGGTAAGTCAGCAGTCTGCCCGTTGCGGGTGCGAAAACAACCCCGCCGATTTGAAATTCATGGAAATTTGGGAAACCCTCGATGGATGTATGATGTGGATCATATCCCACCGCTTGCCAGCCACCGGTATTTCCATAATGCCCGTTTGTCGAAGGGCCTGCCTTGGCCATACCAAAAGGTACCGAAGCGGGAGCATAATGAAACCATCTGGAATGCGCCGTTCCTATGCCCGTTTTTACATAGGCGGTTAAGCTATCTGCAGTTTGATGCTGGAAAGCTGCACTCGGTAAGCAAATCGATAAAAATAGTATGTAGAGTAATATCTTTTTCATTTCGTGACATTATTTAGGGTGACCAATATATTCTGAACAGCATATGGTTTTAACCATAGATCTTCCTCATCGAGTTTGCTGATGATCTGTCCTTTGTTATCGCAATTATATTTATGGTAGTGTTTAAAGTTTTTCCAATCTATCTGGAAACGGGATGTCGCATCATCTTGGTTAAACAGCCGCAGGAAGAGATTTCCATCGATCATCTTCATGGTCGAAAGTGCCACTTGTTTTGTCCCTACAATTTCAAAAGGAGTAGCAATCGGCATTTTATTGGATGTGCATATCGTCGTCAGTTTTTGAACGGCCTCTGTTCCTTTTCGCTTATGGGCTGCCAAGTTATCCGGGCTAGATGGAGAAATGCTATAATGAAAGGAAGTTATGCCCGGCTGTGAGGCTTTATAGTTGGTTGTCCATGAATTATTCATTACCCAAGAATATATATGGCTGCTACCGAGTGAAGCGCTAAGCTGCCAATCGGTACGCGAACGGCTTTGCGTACGCCAACCCTCCGCACTCATGTTACCGAGCTCTATAAAAGGAGCTTCCGTCGTGGTCAGCACGATCGCTCTATCGCTATTCATTACCGAAAGTTGATTTTGTACAGCATAATAATTTTTGTTTACGCCACGTAGTTGCTGCCGCTCGGGGAATATAGAACACCAGGCTTGATCCAGATTGATTTCGGGATTGGTCACATTAAAATCAAAATGGAACCGCAGGTTCTCGAAACCATCGGTTTCACTTTTATCGATGATATTCGCTATATCTAGTCGGTCTATACCCCGTATCAAGGTTAATTCCTTATATAACTTTTCGCATCCCGGAGCGTCCGATTCTATACGAATCACCGCGAATACAGGTCCATTTTCAATGATACGGACCATAGTATTCGTAACCTCATCTGAAAGTTCCTCCAATCCTCTTTTGGAATGTACAAATCCATTTAAACCCTCCGCTCCAGCATAATTATGCGGATCCTTGTCAAATGTCAGTAATGTAATCACACCTTGCTCGTCCAGCCCAATCTTTACCCGGTCGCTTGCCATCTCATCATCCTGAGTCTGCAAGGTCAACGGGTAATTCCGTTTATGGTTGACCAAACGGTATACCCGGGAGGCCAAAGGCGGGATATCTTTCGCGAGAAAACACCAATTCCCGTTCTGCTGTTGCTGTAGTGGGAAAATATTGCCCTGTTCGTCCTGAATGGACAAGCTGTGCAGATCCCGATAGGAAACAAAAGATACCAAATCCGTTCGAACCCAGGAGTTGCTATTGAGTACTTGTATATAGTCGCCCTCTTCTTGGCGGATTTTGTCCATCAGTTCCGCTTCCAACGTTCTGGAGATGCTGTCTGCTGCCAGCGCATAACCTTTTTTCTCTTCCCATAAATCTTTGGTAAACGCGCTATTTTTATCGTGGAAGCTGTTAGACGCTCCCCACGTATGTTCCGAAAATAAGTTAACATACTTCCACCCTACTTTAAATCGTTCCGTTGGAAAATCTGTTGGGGATAAGATAGTCCACTGTACTTCAAGTTGGTTGAGTTTTTCAGCCGTTCTCCTATTGATACCCAGTTCCCGGGCACTTGACGCCGCACCATCTTCCCAAACCGGAGAGAGGTCGCCAGCATAGGAAGGCAGTACATTTCCATAGCGCCCTTCCAATGCTTCGAATGCTTCCTCGGTAGTAGAGATGGAAAATTTAGGGTAGGCGTAGGTCTCGTTCCATTTCTTGATCACGTCCGCCATTTCGCGATCCGGTGGCCCGTTATCACCGTGTATGGTATAGCGCATATACGAAATAGAATAGGGATACGCTTCATTTTCCATATTCTGGAGGATTTCCCATATCGGATCGAGGCCACATACCGATAGCCGGTCGTATATCCAACTGTGAAAGAGCGAATATCCGGTACCTGTTGCCCAATACAGGACTTTATCTTTTCCAGAGGCCGAGGTCCAATAAAACGGTTTATTTCCCCATATCCTATGGAAATGTGCCAGTCGGCTGCCGCCTCCGGGATAACTTGGCGTATAGTTTGGTGCCGACGAAAAATATTTGATTTTATTCTGTGCCAACGCGGATGTCATACCCCATACAGCGCCAGGCACATCACTGAACAGCACACTTTGGAATTCCATGCCCAATTCTTTCTCCAACGTCTGGGCATCATCAAAATAATGCATAAGCTCCTCTTGCCGGCTTATTCCACTCAACATACTGCCCAAAGATGCGTCCACGCCAATACGGCCATTCCGAATAGCCTGTTTCAATCTGGCCGCTTTAGGTGTGTCTTCATACTGCTGCAAGTAAGCGTGTAGATACCAGGTCGCTTCCGTGTTCCACTTGAATTGGGCATGTGGCGGATAGTGTTCCGTCCGATCAATCAAATCAAGTGCTAACTCCAGGTTGTCCCACTGGCGCCGTAAAACCTCGGCCTGTCTGTGCGTATAACCGATGTCCTGGTGTGAATGCGCTAAGAAATGTATTTCCCATTTACGTGCCCCGGGTATATTCAATTGCTTTTCTATCTTTCCTTGGAGGCTTTCAAAGGCCAACTGTAGCTGCTCTTCATTTTCCATGAGCCCCGCTGTTAGCGTTCCACGGAATTCGTAAAGACCTCTTTCGCTTGTAGGAATGTGCAGGATCTTCTGTTGTCCTCTGCACTGAAGACGCAGTTTTCCACCTGTGTATAGCGGCTGGTCGAAGGTTAGACGAAATTCACGGGCGGGACCATCCAGTGTTTTTCGGTACCCCTGGGCAGCTATGAACTGCAGGCCGTCCAGTTTCGGCAGCTGGCCGATCGGCAGCTTTTTTCGTGTATAGAACCTGACTTTGCCCAATCCATAATAGTTGATGTTCTGTGCTCTTCGCTCGGCATCCTGTAGAATGCCGGCATTATGAGGAACGTGATAATGATTCCCGGAGTCGGCGTCGATTGTTATCCATAAACCTTTTATTTCCAATCCGCGTAAAGCAATGGAAAGATCCATGTCCTGTTCGAAAGAACCTCCCGATTCCGGAAAACAGAAATGGTCTTTCTCGCCATTACGGAGAGGTTTCCAGTGTTTGTCATCTTGCGTATAGTGAATATATACTTTATTCAGTCCTCTTTTGGTATGGTCATTTTGATTATAGTTCCAGATCCCCATTTGTTCCAAGATATACGGTTTATCAAATTCGAATAGAATCCAGCCTTTACCCTTCGGCACCTGTTGGTTGCCTTGTACATTGTGTTCCGCTACCTTAGAGAGCCACATGTCTCTGCCCTGCGCATTCTTGACCAGTCTTCCTTGTACAAAGCTTTTGTCTGTAAGTAGGTTCTCTGCGGCGAAATGTTCAAACTCGCTGCTGGCAGACACTTGTATATGCGACGCGGAAAGCTCTTGCCATATCGAGGTTTCCTGTGCAGACAACAAGGTCCATTGGAGGCCGATCTGTAATATAATGAATAAGAAAAATCGGATCATACGGATTGCTTTACTGTTCTACTCCCCAGTTTTTATTGGGCGTCGGACCCATTTCCAGCACTAGACTGCCTCCGTTAAGCAATTCCTTCGCGGAGAACTTAAAGCTTTGAAGCGGTTTACCATTTAAGGTCGCCTGTTGCACATACACATTTTTGCGCGAAGCATTTATTGCGCTGATGATGAATTTATCCCCGCGGCCATATCTGTTGCCTAAGTTGATTTCTATTTCTTCAAACATCGGGCTACCTATTTCATAGACCGGCTCGACGCTACAGCCTCCATCCGTTTGGAACAGTCCCAAAGCAGCCATAATAAACCAGGCGCTCATCTGTCCTTGATCTTCATCACCAAGGTAGGCGTTGGCCTGGCCACTGCCGTAATAGCGGTCTATAATAGAGCGGGACCATTTTTGGGTGAGCCACGGTTTGTCTACCCAGTTGAAGAGAAACGCAAAATGCATGGATTGCTGATTGCCCTGTACGACGGGAAAATCCCAGTACTGGTCGTTTGGTGCATTGTATCGCCAATGCTCACTGGCATTGAAGCCCCACTCCAAGCGCTCTAAAAATCGGTCCTTACCGATATAGTCCGCTAATCCTTTTACATCCTGCGGAACAAAATACGTCAGCTGCCACGCGTTTCCTTCCACATAATGGTGGTTTTTACCGGAATGAAACGGGTCAAAAGGCGATTCAAACTTCCCTTCACTATCTCTTAACCTGGCATAACCCGTTTCCTTGTCAATCGCATTTTTCCACCAGCTTCCCCGATTATTATAGATCTGATATTCCTTTTCCTTGCCAAGCGATTTTGCAAATTGGCCCACGGTCCAGTCATCATAAGCATATTCCAGGGTATTCGAAAACCGTCCTTTATCGGAAGGGACATACGAATATTGCAGATAAGGTAGCAGGTCCCTGTTTCCGGCAAATCCTCCAGCCACGGGCTGTGCGGGGGTCGTTTGCATTTTGTTGACCGCTTCGAAGGCCTTTTCGGTATCAAAATCGCGGATGCCCATCTGGTAAGCACCTACGATCAATGGTATTTCATGCTCGGCGACCATGACCGGTATGTATTTCATCCCTGCCGGACCTTTTGCCAGCCAACCGTTGGCATCATACATCGCTAATTGTGAATTGACCCATCGGGAAGACCATTCGGGTACGACGAGGTTCCAGAACTGATTTAGGTTCCAGAATGTATTCCAGAACGCATCACAACCCAAGACACGATGTTCGGGATTTTTTAGTCTTTGTTTAACGCCATCAGCGCTCATCCATTCTCCATTGACATCGTTCCAGGTATTTCTACTACAGATAGACCGATACATATTGTTATAGAACCTTATTTTCTCATTTCTATCGTTCGTCTGAATTTTTATACGATCGAAATAGCTATTCCATACGGCTATCTGGTTATTTTCTACCGCTTCGAAACTCCACCCAAAAGGATCTGTGATTTCTGTTTTTAGATTTTCTGAAGCATTGGCTATGCTCACCAAGGAAATACCCGTGCGTACTTGTACGACAGGTTGATCTGATGTCTCAAATTCCACGAACATACCGGCATCTTTTAGGTTTTTTCCCTTAATGTTAGCGGCTCCAGATTTCACTTCTTCATTGATCCATCCGCCTACATTTTTTATCGGGCGGTCAAACTCGATGACGAAGTTAACAACATAATCCTGATCGGCATCATTACTCCACACATGCGGACGGGGAGATATCTGATGGCTTCGGCCTTCAATGCGGTAGTCACTTACTTTGTTTATTTCTACATCTACTAACTGATAATCGTATTCCGCATGGATATGCATGTCGATCATCACCCTACCATCTTTATCCTGCGGGAATGTATAACGAGAGAAACTTGCCCTGGTTGTCGCTGTCATCTCTGCCTTAATATCATAATCGGTCAATAATACCTCATATCGGCCTATCGGTGCACGTTCGGTAGACTTATCCACCGCCGACCGATAGCCTGAATTATTATCTCTTTCATCGCCTATTTTTGTTTTTAGCGTTCCATTGACCGGCATAAGACCGAGACCTCCCATGGTCCATTCGTGAATATGGCTAAATGTTCCGACAGATTCAAAGGTGGGTTGGTAGCCGGCCTGCCAGCCCATGTTTTGGTTGTCCGGGCTTATTTTCACCATGCTGAAAGGCATCCATGGACCAGGAGCAATCATCCATCGCGAGTGGGCAGTGCCAATCTTTGTATCAACATATCCGGCTAACGTTTGCTGTTTTTGTTTATTCCGCAAAACGACACCTTCCTGTTCGACTTTACCATCGACCACTACCTTATATTTACTTTTTTTACTTTTGGATACAGCCGGCATTAACGCTTCATAAATATAGCGTCCCGTGTCTAGCTGTGCGGCAAATATTTGCTTTCCATCCAATAGCACCTTTAGCTCAGGTCTTTCTTTTAAATGTTCAACATCTACTAATAACGGTTGATATTGCTGACCTTGGTTCGTTGTTTGATAATCGGCGGCTGATACCTGCCGAATAAAAACTTTGTCGTGGCTAAGCAATTGTGTTCTTTGCGGACCTTCCAGTTTTATATGGTCGAATATAATCCATGAACCTTCCAGCACACTGACCGTTACCATATTGCCTCCTTCATTTAAATCATCGCTCATTAACCCCAGTTCGAGAATAGATTCATTTGCTTGGGATGTATTCCCAAGTAGTGATTCTGCCGAGCCATTCTTACCTAATCTGAATGTCTTGCTTTTATGATTGACGGTTACTTTTACTAATGTCTGGGCTTGATGGTTATCAACAAGATCCAAAACCAGTGTCCATTTTTCGTTTTGTGGCACTTTTCCCAACCCAAAAAGGATATTGACATCATGTGTCCGCCAGCCAGATGTAGGTCCGGTACCACCCCAAGAATCTGCCGGCCCAGGTAAGATATAAGGGAAATCTTGATTCAGCTGAGAAAGTCCAATAAGAAAATAACGATCTTCATATCCAAAATCTTTTTCCAGAAAACGTTTATATTCATTGGGCGCAAGCGCAAATTCTTTTGCACTGTTGTTGTTTTCACCAAGCTGCCAAATAATGTTTTCCGCTTGACTGCCAGAAATGAAAGCCCAGTTGATTAAGAAAAAAAAGAAAAGGGGTTTATAATACATAGCTGTTACTGATTTTAATGTATGAACATTTAAAGTATGTTCAAATGTATGTGGAATATTTTAATAATGCAAATATCTAAAGGAGAAAATCGATTAAAATATGCATCATAAAAATTCGCTTCCATTCGTATTATTCAAATAAAGAATTGTACTTTTGTGCACGAAAAATGTGGACTGATTTGCGTGCTGCATATTGACTAATATGCCAGAAGGAGATTGCAACCACAGTAAAAAAAAGTGCTAAAACCAGAATTTGGGTCGTTTTTCCACTTCTACTTAGACAACTCCTTCCGTACGTTCAATCACAAAAGAAATATGTAGTAATGGCTTATTTATTTACATCCGAATCGGTGTCGGAGGGACACCCTGATAAAATAGCGGATCAGATTTCCGATGCGTTGATTGATAATTTTTTGGCGTGGGATGAAGATGCCCGAGTCGCTATTGAGACCTTAGTAACGACCGGCCAGGTTGTTTTAGCTGGCGAAGTGAAATCCAACATCTATTTAGATGTACAGAAAATTACCCGCTCGGTTATCCAAAAAATAGGGTACACCAAGTCCGAGTATATGTTTGAGGCAAACTCTTGTGGTGTGCTGTCGGCTATTCACGAACAGTCTGCGGAGATCAATCAAGGCGTCGATCGCCAAACAAAACAGGAACAGGGCGCCGGCGACCAAGGTATCATGTTTGGGTACGCGAGCAACGAAACCGAAAACTATATGCCGTTGGCGTTAGACCTCGCTCATCGGTTATTATACGAACTAGCTGCATTGCGCCGGGAGAATAAAGAGATTACTTATCTACGCCCAGATGCTAAGTCGCAAGTAACATTAGAATATAGTGACGACCATAAACCGCAACGCATCGACACGATCGTCATCTCAACACAGCATGATGAGTTCGCTACTGAAGCAGCAATGCGGGAGAAAATTACCGACGATGTTAAAAACATCCTGATCCCCCGCGTAAAGGCACAACTGACACCAGCGTTGCAGGCCCTATTTACCGACAACATCAAGTTTCACATTAATCCTACGGGAAAATTTGTGATCGGCGGGCCGCATGGCGACACCGGCTTGACCGGCCGTAAGATTATCGTGGATACGTACGGAGGAAAAGGAGCACATGGTGGTGGTGCATTCTCCGGAAAAGATCCCTCTAAAGTAGACCGCTCTGCAGCATACGCTACCCGTCATATTGCTAAAAACCTCGTAGCAGCAGGTGTTGCGGACGAGATACTGGTGCAGATATCCTATGCTATCGGTTTAAAAGACCCTATGGGAATCTATGTAAATACGTACGGCACAAGCAACGTCGACTTTAACGATAGCAAAATTGCTCAAAAAATCGGTGAAATATTCGACATGACACCTTACGGCATCGAAACCCGCTTAGGACTTCGCAAACCGATATATTCAGAAACAGCAGCTTACGGACATATGGGAAGAACGCCCCAAACCATAACCAAAACATTCGAAAGCTCCAACGGTGAGAAGAAAACCGTGGAAGTGGAATTGTTTACCTGGGAGAAATTGGACTATGTGGATGCTATTAAGGAGGCGTTTGGGATTAAGTCCTAAAATCTGAGCACAAGACGATATAAAGGTTACTTTACAGCACAGTAGGGTAGCCTTTTTTATTTCGATCATATTTCTAGTACCGACTAGCGCCTCCTAGGCGCAATAAATCGCTTTCTGTACAAAATTGAACCATTTCTGAACAAACCTATACCGTCAGATCAGGCCTCTTCGGCTACCTTTGTGCCATGCTGGAACGCCATCAACGCTTCCGCTAACCGCTATAAACAAAAAAGTTAAACAATTAAACCCAATGCCTATAGAAATACATAAATAGCTATTATAACACCTTTGCTTATTTAGCAACGAAGCCAAAAAATGAAAATATTTTTTTAGCGTTAACCAAACTAAATTTATATGATTAAGGAAACTAACATAAAAATAAAAACCTGCATGCTACTCTTTTTCTCCCTTCTGTGGACAACGGTTATGCATGCACAACAAAATTTAATTAAAGTTACGGGAAAAGTAAGTGATGCCGATGGAAATTCACTAACCGGCGTCACCATTCAAGTGAAAGATAGCGACACCTACGCGAGCACTGATGACGCGGGCAATTACAGCTTACAAGCTGCCCCCTCGTCTATATTAACCTTCTCCTACGTTGGCTATAGTAGCCAAGAGGTGCCTGTCCCCGCCTCCGGGATCATGAATGTGACCATGACGGGCGAAGCCGTATTAGACGAAGTGGTGGTAGTTGGGTATGGTACCACACGTAAGCGAGATCTTACCGGAGGTCTCTCCGTTGTCGGACAAAAAGAATTATCCATGGTATCCACCACCAACTTAATGGATCGCTTGGTTGGGCAAGTAGCGGGTCTTACTATTACGACTTCAAATGCCGCTCCCGGTGCCAGCCAAACGTTATTAATCCGTGGTGAGAACTCGTTATCAGCAAGCAATCACCCTTTAATTGTCTTAGACGGCATACCCTATAGTGGTTCCTTGGTAGACTTGGATCCCAATATCATTGAAAATCTTACGGTACTAAAAGATGCTTCGGCAGTAGCTATTTATGGCTCGCGCGGATCCAACGGTGTCATTTTGGTGCAAACAAAACGAGGCGTAGCAGGTAAACCGCAGGTCGGCTATAGAGGTCAGATTGGTGTCGCGGAACCCATGCAATATATCCAGGTTATGGGACCCGATGAATATATCCGCCTACAACAAGATATAGGCCGTCTAAAAGAAGGCCTTTCCGGGGATCAATTGGATCCCATCGCGGGCGGTATCATCAGCCAAAGCGAACGCGAAAACTACATCAATGGAATCACACACAATTGGCAGGACTATATCTTTCGCAAAGGAATCACCATGGATCACCAGTTAAATTTTTCGGGCGGAACACACAGTACAAAATACATGGTCGCCGCTTCGTCCATGAAGCAAGACGGTGTTGTATACAACTCCCGGTTGAACCGACATAATATTTCCGCAAACATCGATCAAGTGTTCAATGACTGGTTAACGACCGGAATAGGTACGCAGTTTGTACAGCGCGAAGACGGTGGTGTTACGCCAAATATCGAGCACGCGATCAAACAGAGTCCCTATGGCAAATATATAGATGAAACAGGCCGGTACATTACCGAGCCTATGGAATATGCACTCATCACCAATCCCATGCTCAATGTCAATGCGGATCAGAACAGAACCAACCGCAATTTCTTTATCAATGGATATGCGAACATACAACTTCCGATAACAGGTTTATCCTTCCGCTCCAATCTCGGTTATAATTACCGTTCCAACTTTACAGGAACATATTACGGCAGGGACACCTTCGTCGGCCGAGAACAAGCCGGATTGGTTGGGGGTAATGCCAGCATCAGCAATGCGCACAATACGGACTATACCTGGGAAAACATCTTGCGTTATGAACGGGAGATTGGGGACCACCGGCTTGATGCGACCGGCTTATTCAGTCTACAGGAAACTAAAAATATTTCATCCGGACTGAACGGACAAGGCTTTGTAACGGACCAAACCAGCTATTATATGATGGAAGCTGCCGAGCGCAACCAAACCATATCTTCGGGATTGACCGAAACCGCGTTACTATCCTATATGTTCCGTCTAAACTACGGTTATAAGAGCAAATACCTAGCCACGATTACCGGACGTACAGACGGCGCCTCTGTATTTGGAACCAACAATAAATACGCCTTTTTCCCATCCGTAGCCCTAGCTTGGAACGTGGCAGAAGAAAGCTTTATCAAAGATAACGCAGATTGGATGGACATGCTGAAGCTACGTCTTTCTTATGGCTCAAACGGGAACCAAGCTATCTCCCCCTATCGTACGTTGGACCGGCTGTACTCCAGTGTGAAATACATCTGGGGAGATGGCGGCTTACCTGTGAACACCGCATACCTGCCTAGTGACGGCGTCGGGAACCCCAACCTGAAGTGGGAGACAACGCGCACCACCAACCTCGGTATCGACTTTCAGTTTCTGAATAATCGCTTGGGCGGAACCATCGAAATGTATAGATCCAACACACACGATCTCTTGATGATCCGTACCGTCCCCATCATGAATGGGTTTGGGCGGATCTGGGATAATATCGGGCAGACCCGTAACACCGGTATTGAAGTAGCCTTAAATGCCGTTAACGTCCGTACGTCCAAATTTGAATGGAGTTCGAACCTGAATTTCTCGCTAAACCGGGACAAAATTATTGAACTGCGCGGCGACCAGATGGATGACATCAATAACCAATGGTTCATAGGAAAACCATTACGTGTATTCTATGACTATAACGTCATTGGTATTTGGCAGCAGGGAGATACGTTTAAGTACACCGATGCCGATGGTAATTTAGAAGACATACAAAGAGGTGCTGTTCCTGGCGACGCCAAGATAGAAGATGTGGACGGCAATGGGTACATCGATGCAGAGGACCGAAAAATCATCGGATCAAAAATGCCTAGTTTTCTAGCTTCTGTAGGCAACAGAATGTCCTTCGGCAATCTTTATTTCTCTTTCTTGGTTAACGGCGTATTTGGTGTCTGGCGCGAAGATAATTTGGCCAACATGGGTTCATGGACGTATGGTATCACCAACTATGTCCGTGGAGCAAATTATTGGACACCTGAAAATCCAGACGCAGACATTGTCTCTCCAGGTTATCTCAATAGTCTCGGGCATGGATATTACCGAAAGCAGCACTACGTTCAACTTAAAAATGTAACCCTCGGCTACCGCGTCGGATCGGCCATCGCCAATAAAGTCCGGCTAAGCGCCATAGACGTAAACGTGAGCGTCAATAATCTCCATACGTTTTCTAACGCCAGGCAGGTGCTAAACTACGACAATGGCTGGATGGCTTCTTTCCCCACAGCGCGTTCGTATATGTTCGGTTTAAACTTAACTTTTTAAGACCTAAAGACGATGAAAATAAATAAAATCATGATGAGTTGCGTTGCGGCACTTGCAATAGGTGCCGTAACAGGATGCAAAGACTTTCTCACGGAAGATCTAAAATCGGAGTTGGCGCCTACAAATACATTCACCAGTACGTATGGCTTTGAAGTAGGGAGTACTGGACTATACGCTCTCGCTCGCGCAGAGTATAATACGTGGGGAGAGGGGGGCGCTTTTATGCATGGTAATGCAACCCCATATGAAGCTTTACAGGCCGCAACGGATATTGTGGACGTGATCAACAGCGATGCATCACTGACCGCATTTGCCAACCTTACATTAACCGCTGAAGAACGGTTTGTACGTTCTTATTGGGATTGGTCTTACAGCTTGATAGCCTCCGCCAATGAAATTTTGCTGTTTTCGGATATAAACGACAATTGGGATCGACCGACGGATAAAGTACATTTCCAAGCAGAAGCTAAATTTTTTCGGGCGTATGCCTATCGCACGTTGGTCTACCTCTATGGCGACGTGCCTTATGTAGAAACCATACAGTATGATTTTCAGCTCAACTTCACCCGCACCCCTAAGGCGGAAGTGTTACAGCACATTGTAGACGACCTCCAATTCGCCGTCGAAAACCTGCCCGAAAACCCCGATCAGGTGCAAGATGGAAAGTTAACCAAATGGGCGGCATATCATCTCTTAAGCGAAATGTATCTCTTACAAGGCGAGTACAACCTGGCTGAAAAAGCTGCTTTGGCCGTTATCAACAGCGGCTATTTCAATCTGATGGCGAGTCGGTTTGGCGTCAGTGAGAATCAGCCAGGCGATGCATTCAGTGATCTCTTCAAAGAAAATAATCAAAACAGAAAGGCAGGCAACCGGGAAAGTATCTGGGTGCTGCAGTTTGAATTCAATGCCATCGGCGGAGGAACAAATTCAGACGATTGGACACGTCGCGCATGGAATCCAAAATATTTTGATATCACTGGTTTTACGTTGGCAGACACCCTCGGAGGCCGCGGCTTGGCACAGATTGTACCGATGAAGTGGTGGATGGGTACTACGGGCACCAATGCAAGCGGAAATGCACCCGGAATATTTGATGCCAGCGATATCCGAAACTCCAACTACAACATCAAACGTAATTGGTACTATAATAATCCCAACAGCCCAGTGCACGGCACGAAAGCGAATATCACGGAGCAGACGTGGTTCAGCACCAAAACACTATTCCCGGCGTTGACCAAATTCTTTTACGGCCGCGCCGAGAATCTGGGACTCACCGGCAGCTACCGAGACCGGATGAAGTTCCGCCTGGCAGAAACCTACCTGTTGCTGGCAGAAGCATATTTAGGGCAAGGCGATGCATTTCGTGATCGCGCAGCAAATGCCGTCAATGCCGTGCGGCAAAGAGCGAACGCCTTACCTGTCAATGCCAGTAATATGGATATGGATTTTCTGCTTGATGAACGCATCAGGGAATTAGTCGGTGAAGAAAGCCGTCGCTTTACGCTGGTCCGCACGAATACGTACGTAGAACGAGTCAGCACGTACAACAGTGCCATACGCGATCGAGTAAAGGTTGATCATGCATTATGGCCGATACCGCAGAGCATCCGTGATGCCAATCGCGATGCGGAGTTCCCACAGAATCCTGGTTATAGATAGGATAAAGTATTCCATGCATTTGTTTAAAAATTATATTTTATGAAAAAGATAGCTTATCTATATCGAATTTTAACGTTGTTTCTCGCCGTCTGTGGTTTAAATGCCTGTAGCTACGAAATCGTCGATATCGACAAAGTACCTGAAACAATGACCTTACAGGCATCATCAGGAGAGATTGCACTGGATGTGGAACATCTCACAGACGACATCATCACCTTTACATGGGAGCCCGCACGATCAACATCGGAAGACCATGTGGTACTTTACACGACCAAGCTGGATGTCATCGGCAATAACTTCGGATCGTCGACTGCCATCATGCAGTATGAAGACGATGGTATATTCAGCCGCAGCTTCACCTCAGAGCAGTTACAAAATTGGGCGAATGAAAAATGGAAGCTACCCGTGAACACCCCTTTTACACTGGAATTCAGAGTGATTGCGCAGTGGGAAGGAGGACCAACATTTGAAGCGCCCGAAGTCAAAACAGTCACGGTACGTGTACACCCCATCCGAACCATTGTCTTCGATGCAGACAACGTATTTTTAGACGGCAGCTCGGTACCAGGATCACGGATTGAGCTGGCCAAAACCATTGAAAACAATAATGTCTATGCACATGTTCTCGATTTGGATGCCGGCGAGTTAATCATACCCATATCGTACAATGGCGAGACCAATTATATCAGCCCTTCCGATAACGATGGAACATTAAAAGATGGCGAGACGATCAGTGTCACCGTACGCGAAAATCCGATTCCTTGGAAAATAGAAAACCCCGGCGAATATCGGGTCGTCATCGATATGCAAAAAGCAACAGCTACTATTTATTCTCCGGCCAAAGCACTGATGCCCAAGGTCGTGGATTGGAACAGTGGAGCTGGACCAGTAACAACGGAAATCACGGACCTATGGATGCATGGAGCCATCAATAATTGGGGAACACCCATTAAAATGAATTGTACCGTAAGCCTGGCGGATCCGCAGGTACTTGTTTACACGGGCGGCACCACGGGTAAAACCAAGTTCATTGCGTATGGCGGAAGTGACAACGATAAAAACTTAGCTTATGCATTTAGCTCTCCATTGACTTCCGCAGGCTTAAGGCAAGATATCACGCTCATTCTCGGCAAAATAAATGACATATCTGGCGGATTTTCCGGAGAGCATAGAAACTCTTATATCACGATACCAGGTGGTACAAACCTCTTGGTGCTTGACTTGAGAAACATGACGATTCTTGCAGAAAAACGCTAAAACACTAAGCAGAAATATTAAAAATATGAGAAATTTAAATTATTTGAAAACGATCAAGCTCCTTTTGATGATCTTAGTATGTTTCCAATCCGTCGCGTGTTCATCAAACGGGATTAATGAAAGCGAAGGTGGAAATGGAGATCATACGCTCGTAAAAACAAAATACAACAGAAGCACCATGTTCCGCAACCCCTTGAATGGTTGGGTCATGTATGCCGCACGAACCGCCGAACCTACCTACTGGGACCAAGAGTACTATGTTGCCGACTTGGGCAAACGCGTAAAAGCTATCGATTACGCATCGGCCTGCTATCTACGCACCAGTTGGTCATCGTTAAACCCAGCCGATGGCGTTTACGCTTGGCGCGATCCGAGCACGCAAATAGCCCGATTAATCAACGGTGCCAAAGAAAGAGGGCTTCCCATAGCCTTCCGTATCGTAGTAGATGGCCGCGATCAAGGGATGAATACGCCACAATTTGTTTTTGATGCCGGAGCGGCGTCCTACCTGGAAAACCCCTCCTTTCCTACGCGCGTCACACCCCTTCCCCAAGATCCAATATTTAGGCAATACTACACCAAATTTATAGAAGCCCTGGCCGAGGATTTCAATGATCCAGATCTCGTGTCGTTTATCGACGCCTATGGTTTTGGAAAATGGGGAGAAGCGCACAACGTGATCTACGAAGACCCCAATAGCCCAAGCGGATCCGATACCGAAACACTAAAGGAAGAATTGATCGATTGGGTTTCCGACCTCTATACGAGAACATTCACTAACATCCCATTGGTCATCAATTACCACCGTCTAGTCGGCCACCCGCAAAGCTGGGGCTCTCCCAATCCGAACAGCGATCGATTACTCGTCAAGATGATTAACAAAGGATACAGTCTGCGGCAAGACGCGTTCGGGATGACAGAATACTATCAAAGTTGGGAGAAACAGTTCGCCAAATCGTGGAATTTCAAACGCCCAATACTGATGGAGGGCGGATGGATTACCTCGGGCACACACCGTTACTGGACAGATCCAAGTGGCCGTTACCGCGAAGGTCATCCCGAAGATGTTCGGCAGGGCGAGTTTGACGATTCTGCTGAAGCCCGTGTCAACATGATGGACTTCCGATCTGGAGATACCGATTCCTGGTTTGAAAAGTCGTTTAACCTTGTGCAGCGTTTCATATCAGAAGGAGGATATCGGCTTTATCCAGATCGCCTGTACCTACCAGAAACCGTAGCTAGCGGTAAAGAAGTTAACATCAACCACCGGTGGCGGAACATGGGCTGGGGTTATTTTCCCAACAACATCCCGCAATGGAACTATAAATATAAAGTGGCATTTGCACTCCTGGACGAGCAGGGATCGGTCAAAAAAACATTTATCGACCATGAGGCAGAACCCTCGACCTGGTTAAAAGACAGTCCCGCATCATATGACTTTAAAATGGTCATAGACCTGCCTAAAGGAACATATACCTGGGCCATCGCTATTGTTGATACAACAAAGGACAACCAGCCCGGTATAAAGCTTGCCGTTAACGATGAGATAACCGAAGAAGGGTGGGTGAAACTTCTGAACGTCCAAATACAATAAGTATGTACAACAAACTTTTTAGTTACTTTATCATCCTGTCCGGACTGTTCGCTTGTACCGAACGTCCGGAAACGGATGACGATCAGGCCTTAAAAGCGGTAATCGACAGCGCCTTTATTTTTGCCGAAAAACAATCCTTGTTGATGGCGGAAAAATACAAAGATCAGCAAGGAAGACTCCCCCGGACATACGAGAACGGCAAAGATGTTTCTTCCGACTCACGCTGGTGGTGCAGCGGCTTTTTTCCAGGCTCGCTTTGGTACATCTATGAAAACAGCCAAAATCCCGCTGTATTAAAATATGCGGAATTGTATACGGATCGTGTCGAGCGGGAGAAATATACGACAGACAATCATGATGTCGGCTTTATGATCTATTGTAGTTTTGGCAACGGCTATCGGCTCACAAACAATAAAAAATATGAAGACGTGATGCTTACCGCTGCTAAATCGCTAAGTACCCGCTATCGTCCGCAGGTAGGATTGATCCGGTCTTGGGATCACAATACCGAACAATGGCAGTACCCCGTTATCATCGACAATATTATGAATTTAGAGTTATTGTTGTGGGCGGCGACCTATTCGGGCGACGCCCGTTTCAAGGAGATTGCGTTATCCCACGCCGACAAAACGATGGAGCATCACTTTAGACCCGATTACAGTTCCTACCATGTCGTCTCGTATGACACAATTAGCGGCACACCGCACTTGAAACAAACACATCAAGGTTTCTCGGACGAGTCGTCCTGGAGCAGAGGGCAAGCTTGGGGACTTTACGGCTATACCTATCTATACAAGGAGACGAAAGATGAGCGTTATTTAAAACAAGCCCAGCATATCGCAGACTATTTGATTAATCACCCCAATATGCCTGATGACTATATTCCCTATTGGGATTATAACAGTTCCGATATTCCGGACACTTATCGCGATGTATCCGCAGCGGCTATCACCGCGTCGGCGTTGATTGAGTTAAGTAATTATGTTGATAAAGATCGCGCATCGCTATATGAGCACGTTGCCAAAGTCCAGGTTAAGACCATGGCGTCTCCGGCCTATACGGCTACTCTCGGCGAAAATGGTTATTTTATCTTAAAGCATAGTGTAGGTGCATATCCTCTCCAATCAGAAGTGGATGTACCGCTCACTTATGCAGACTACTATTATTTAGAAGCTTTGACCAGGCTAAGGGAAAAAATTTAAGATAAGAAGTAACGGGCTAAACAATTTTTATAGTACATTGGCATGTAATCCGGAGGAATGTTCATTATAAAATGAAAAAATACAGTCTATTATTCTGCTTTTTTATTTTCTTTTTACAGTGCGCTTTTGCGATTGATACGTCACGTTACCGGTTTCACGTGATGCCTGAAACCTCCTATTACGGTGGAATACAGAGCATAGCAAAAGATAGTCTAGGGCGAATTTGGTATACCGGTACTGACGCTATCTTTATGTATGACGGGAATAGCTTCCACCAATTAGACGAACTCGTTTCCGCCCTCAATCCTACCGTCAAATGGGGGTATGGTTCTCTAATCGCCAGCCAGCGAGGAGAACTATTTCTCTTCACGAATCATGCCTTGCTACGCTTCGATTATGAGCAATTTAAATTTCATATCGCCGTACAACGCAGCATACGATCTGCATGTCAACATGATGACGGCAAACTATATATATTATCCAGAGATAGTCTTTTGTGGTATGATTCACAAAACAATACATTAAACGGTTTTCAGCTGCCCAAAGACAAATTCTACAGTAAAATTCTAAGTTTGAATGGTGACCTGTATGTGTCGCATGAAAGCACACTTTATAAACTGCACCAAAGCGAGAAGCAATTGGTACCGTTTATCCATTTAGACAAACCTTCCCATACCCTTGTTGACGTACTGGAATATGAAGGACTCTATTACCACCTCACCCAACGAGGTGGTATCTTTGTCACCGATACATTGGGAACAATAAGACGCCATATTCCTGTATCCTTTGCGAACAACCAGCCGGCATTAGCGAAAGGCCTATTTCTTGATCAAACCGGTGTAATATGGGTGGCCACCCAGGTTGGATTGTTCTTATATAATCCAATCAAAGAAGAGCGCGGTTTTCTTCGATTGAACTTGAATGATCCTTTTTCACTACCGAATAATTCGATCTGGACCATCTATGCAGATCCTAATCAAGGCGCGTGGATCGGAACCTATGGCGGTAAGATTGCCTACTGCTCGCTATACGATGCGCATGTACGTTATTTTAATCCCAGCCCAGGAGGACTTAACCATCCTATTGTCAGTAGTTTCCAAGAAGATCAATTGGGCAACATGTGGATCGGAACTGAAGGTGGCGGGCTCAATTACTGGGACCGGAAAAACGACTCCTTCCACCATTTTATAAAATCATCCACAGATTCACCAAACTCCAACATGATCAAGCGTTTACGTTTTGATTCGGAGAACCAACGTCTTTTGATTTCTGCATTTAGCGGCGGCCTTACGGCGTATGACCCCGCTGGTCGTACTTTCAACGATCTCCATTTCTTCTTCCCGGGAAGCCGGCAGCCACTCACCATATACGATTTCGTACAGGATGAAGAAGGAACTTGGTGGATGACCGATCCCAACCAACCTTTTTTATATAAAAGAAAGAAAAACGCGGATACAGAAATTGTTAAAATTATCGGTGCAAATGATGAAAAGCTAAACCTCGATATAGCCACATTGTATTTAGATAACCAATATAACCTCCGGTTGATTACACAACAAGGATTATATGTTGTTGACCGAAATACGCTTAAAGTCCTGAAACATTATCTGATTCAAGACGCCCCTTATTCCGCCAACAATCTATCCTGCCATCACGAATCTTCAAATGGTGATTTATGGTTAGGCACATTAGGAAGAGGCGTAAACGTACTGAAGAAAGATGGCACTTACCTCAATTTCAACAGCAACAATGGGTTTCCGCCAAAGATGGTATTCGGTATATTGGAAGACGACAGTTCGAAGAGAATCTGGCTTAGTACCAGCGATGGCATTTATAGTTATAATCCCAAATCCACCAAGTTTGAGAAGGCACGTTTTTATAAAGAAAACAAATGTGGATCTTTTTATATACGCGCGGCCTACAAGACAGCAAAAGGGGAGCTATTTTTTGGCGGAACCAACGGATTTTTGCTATTTGACCCTGCACACACCGGTAAGAACCCACAGAAACCTCGCGTGTTCTTTACGGGTTTTCTGGTAAACAATACCGAGGTAACAGCTAGTTCTGCTTCCTCCCCGCTGTCAAAAGACATCTCCAGCCTATCGAACAGACGGGACGAACGAATACGGCTTTCCAACAGCGAATCCAACATAGAAATTCGATTTTCAGCCAACAGTTACCTGGCTGCGGATAAGAACCAGTTTGCGTATCGCATGCGGGGAATCAGCGATAACTGGACGGTGGTCAATACACCACATAAGTCTGTACAGTTTTTCAACCTTTCTAGCGGCAGCTATACGTTTGAAATAAAAGCGTCTAATAATGACGGGCTATGGGGAGACGATATATCACGGCTCTATCTGCATATAGATCCCCCTTTCTTTCTTTCGTGGTGGGCCTATTGTTTTTATAGCCTTATTGTCATTTCATTATTGTTTTTCATCATCCGTTACTACACCGATAAAAAGATGTTCCAGGAGCGTTTGGCACTCGAAGCGTTAAAAGAGCAAAATATACTGAAACTGAATCAAGCCCGCACCGATTTTTTTACGAATATTTCGCATGATCTAAAAACCCCGCTCACTTTGGTACTGCAACCTCTTAAACAACTAAAGGAAACACTGGACGCCAATAATCACGCTACCGTTTACATGCAGCTCATCGAGAAAAACGTGTCGCGGATTCAACGTATGATAAGCCAGCTACTCCGCTTTAGAGAAATAGAAAGTCAAAAAGTCACGTTACATCCTCAGGTGGGGGATATTATCAACTTTGTACGTGATGTCTTTAGTCTGTTTGAATTATATGCAAATAAGAAGGAGATAGAAACGAATATTTCAGCATATAAGGATCAAGTATATGTCGCTTTCGACTATGATATCGTTGAGAAAATCTTGACCAATTTATTTTCCAATGCTTTAAAATATACTCCAAATAAGGGTTATGTTGGCGTGCGCATATATAGTTCTACGGAAGAAGAGAAGGCGAGGCTACCTCAAAAACGGGCGGAAGCCGAATTAGAATATATTTCCATCGAAGTACTCAACAGCGGTGACGGCTTCTCCGAACAACAAATTGCTACCCTTTTCACTTCTTTTAACCGTCTGTCTTCCCATCGGCCCACCTTCGAGGAGAGTTCAGGATTGGGACTGGCTATTGTCAAGGAATTGGTTGATGTACTCAAGGGAAACATCTGGATGGTCAACAAAACCAACAAAATTTCTTTTACAATTATTCTACCATTGAAAAAGGAAGCGAGCACCGGTAGTATGCGCGGGAACGTTTATGATTATACCATTTCGGAGATTGACGACGTCATGTTAGATGATACAGAGCCCGACAGCCCTACCAAGAATGCACGAAAAGCCAACAGTTTACTGCTGATAGAAGATGATCCTGCTATGCGTACCTACCTTGAACAACGTCTTTCACAAAAATACAATATTTATACGGCAAGCGACGGTATGGAAGGGATTATCAAAGCTGAAAAAATATATCCTCAGCTGATCATTACCGATCTCATCATGCCTAATGGCAACGGATTTGAAGTATGCCGTCGCTTAAGGCAAAATTTTAAGACCAGCCATATCCCTATCGTCATGATATCGGGCGTTGGGGAAGAAAATCAAAATAAAATTAAGGCCCTTGAATACGGAGCAACCGTTTTTATCGATAAGCCCTTCGATATCGAATATCTGTTGCAACAGACCGAAGCAATCTTGAAAAACCAGCAAGAACTACGGGAAATGTATAGCAAACGCTTGGTGGTCGATCCAGCCAAAGTAACGATCACATCTATGGATGAAGAACTGCTCGTGCGGGCCATGAAATTTATCGAACTGAACATCGCCAATCCTCTGTATTCAGTAGATGACTTTGTTTCAGATATGAATGTGGGAAGAACCATTCTATACCAGAAAATACATGATATTGTAGGCATGTCTATCAAAGAATTTATTTTGAATATTAGACTAAAAAGAAGTGCCTATTTATTAGAGCAATCTGATCTGACTATAGCAGAGATAGCCTATCAGACAGGTTTCAACAATGCAAAATACTTCAGTGTATGCTTCAAAAAACAGTTTGACATGAGCCCTTCAGAATTCAAAAAGAAATCGCTAACATAAGATTGTACATCCAGCATTTCATAAATAGCAAGAACGCCACCCTTTTGAGGCGGCGTTCTTGCTATTCAACCTTCACAAATATCTTCCCACTTTTCAAACCCTTGCTTTTCGCTTCCAGCTGGACATCTCCCGGTCGATCTCCAGCCTGCACAATCGCTGTCAGCTGCCCGTTGAAAAGGTGCATTTTCGGTTCATGAAACAGATCCAGACAGGTTGGATCTCCGTTTGCCGCCGCCCGGTATTGGCCTGCACCAGTTACCGAAAAACGTACCAGCGCATCCTCGTTCGGGCATAAGTTACCCTCCTTATCCAACACCTTTACGCGTACATAGGCCAATGATTTTCCATCTGCCGCAATGATCTTATGCGGTGTCTCCAACACAATTTGATGAGGCTTACCCGCGGTCCGGACGATCTTCTCCTCCGCGAGCTTTCCGTTATCATCATAGGCTACCACTTTCAGCTCGCCCGGTTCATATACTACATCTGTCCACATCAACCGGTAGCGATGTTGCACCGTCTCCTCCGTTTTCCGGCGCACACCTTGGCTTTTTCCATTGATAAATAGCTCCGCACTCGGATAGTTGGTATACACAAACACAGGCGTCACCTCCCCCACGCGTTCCGCCCATGTCCAATGTGGCAACACATGTAAGGTTTTCGATTGTTTGTTCCAAACACTTCTATAAAGATAATAGCGATCCTTGGGAATACTTGCCAAATCGATAATACCAAACATCGAACTATGGTTTGGCCAAGCATCCGTATCATAAGGAGAGGGTTCCCCCAAGTAATCAAACCCCGTCCATACAAATTGCCCGAGCGACCAAGCATGGTCGTCCGCCATAGCTAGATCTTCATCCGGTAAATTCGACCAAGAACAGTGTTCCAGATCGTAAGAAGAAGACTGATGATCAGCATACACCGCCTCCGCTTTTTTCTCCACTGGAAATTTATAAACTCCGCGTGAGCTTACCGTCGACGTGGTTTCTGCTCCCAACAGCAGATTTTGGGGTAGCTTTGCATAAGCCTCCCCATAGCGGTGCACCCGGTAATTAAATCCTGGAATATCGAGCATGCTCGCAAAACCATTTTCCAGCACACAGCTTACTTGATCCATCCCACAAGTCACCGGACGGGTGGGATCTTCCCGATGGCAGATATCCTGCAGGAAACGAGCGACCTTATATCCCTCCGGGCTACATTGTGTGGGTACCTCGTTGCCAATACTCCACATTACGACCGATGGATTATTACGGAAATGGCGAATCATATTCACCATATCCCTTTCGGCCCAATCCTCGAAGAACCGGTGGTAGCCGTTGAGGCACTTCGCGATCTCCCATTCGTCAAACGGTTCGATCATCATCATCAGGCCCAATTCATCACACAACTCAACCAATTCCGGAGCAGGCATGTTATGTGCCGTTCGGATGGCATCACAGCCCATATCCATCAATAGTTCCAATTGATATCGCAGCGCAGAAACATTGATTGCCGCACCTAATGGCCCGAGGTCGTGGTGGTTACACACTCCTTGAAACTTACGGTGTTTCCCATTCAGAAAAAAGCCTCTATCAGCGACAAATTTGATATCCCGGATACCAAATCGGGTCTCGTAGCTATCCAGCAATTTCCCGTCTATAAAGATACGCGATATTGCCTTGTACAATGCCGGGCTCTCCGGACTCCACAGGTTGGGATCCAACACTTCCAAGTGCTGCACAAAAGGTTGCCCATAGTTTATCTTTTGCGCATTATCTTTAGACGACACCACCTTTCCCTCTCCGTCAATAATATCGGTGGTGACCCGAACCACCTTGCCATCCGCATGCTCTATATTTGTCTCCAGCCGCACAGAGGCCAACGTATCCGAAACAAAGGGTGTGGTTACAAAAGTTCCCCACACCGGGACATGCACCTGATCCGTTACAATAACATGCACATTCCGATAAAGACCAGCCCCCGGATACCAGCGCGAGGATTGCGGCCTATTTTCCAACCGCACAGCCACCAGGTTATCCTTCCCCGAAGGGTTAATAAAATCCGTCACATCGCAATGAAACGCATTATAGCCATACGGCCAAAAACACACTTCCTGTCCGTTCACATACACACGTGCTTCACTCATTGCACCATCAAACTTCAGCACCACGCGTTTTTGCGATTTTTCAAAAGCGTCTACGTCAAAGGTATTTCTGTACCACCCTACGCCAACATAAGGCAATCCTCCCGTGCGTCCCGTTTTGACGGTGGCCACTTTTTCTCCATTCTGCGTCACAGCTACCTCCTGCAAATCATGTACCCGATCAAACGGACCGTAAATAGCCCAGTCATGCGGTACCGTTACCTGATCCCATCCGCTATCATCGAAGGTGGTTGATGCTGCTTTATCCACATCCCCTTGACTAAACCGCCAATCTTTTTCCAGCAAAAATGACTGCCGCAGCTCCTGTGCAGTTAACAGGGAAGGACAAAAAAGCAAACAACATAAAAAAACACGTATCATCATAAAACTATTCAAAAAAAAGATCTTACTTTTTACTTAAAGGCCTCCCACACTTTCGTTGGCCGACCACTATCATCCATCGCGCCCAACGTATAGCCGTTCCAGCCACCATACGATAAAGGTTCCCAATAGAACACACCCAGCACCTGGCCCGTCGGAAACTGCCGGCTTCTATCCATTAGCTCAGTTAGGAATGCAACCGCGGCATCCTCTTCATCCCAACTCATCCCCACCTCACAGATCATCACCTTCGTCTCATAACGGGCAATCATATCCTCCATATTCTGGACACATTGTTGCGTACGCTCCTGCCAGTTATCCTTATCCGGGTAGAGCGACATGCCGATCACATCCCATTTACCACCGTTAGACGTCAAACCGTCGAACAACCAACGAAACAAGCTGTTATCATAGCCATTATGCACGTGCACAATGACTTTGGCTTCTGGAAAAACAGCCTTCACCGCATCGTATCCCGCATTATTCAGGGCTGCATAATTTGCCATACTTTCCGAGGCCTTTCCATCTTCCCACAGCATGCCGTTCCCAGTTTCGTTACCGACCTGCACCCATTCCGCTGTTATGTTGTTGTCCTTTAACAACTGCAAAACTTCCTTCGTATGTTCTGCCACGGCGGCCTTCAACTCATCCAAAGATAACGATTCCCAGGCAGCTGGCTTGTTTTGCTGTCCGGGGTCTGCCCAATGATCGCTGTAATGGAAATCGACCATAATACGCATGCCCAGATGATGTGCCCGATAGGCTTTTACCAATACATCCTCCTTGTTGCACCAGCCGTTCGTTGGGTCTACCCATACGCGCAGCCGCACCGCGTTCATACCTAACGCGCGCAACAGTTTTAGACCATCTGTTGCCATACCCGCCTGATTATAGAACGATACGCCAGCCGCCTCCATTTCGGTTATCCAACTGATGTCAGCACCCTTCGCAAAGTTATCTTCATCTGGGACCGCCGGAGCTACATTATCGTTCTTGCAGCTTCCCAATCCAAAAATACCTATACACATCCATAACCAGGACAATTTCTTTATATATACTTTCATATCTTATATAGATTATAAAGGTTCAACACTATAACGGAACGCCTTCGGGTCGCGCAAATCGAGGATCAACCGATAGGTACCCACCTGTTCATAAGCAAAACCATCTGCATCTGCCGTGTAGAGGTTACATACTCCTTCTGTTTCCGATCCTCCAAAAAACCAACTCCAACTTTCGTTGATCAGTATTTTCATCCCCCATTGTTCCGGTGCAGTCGTCGTAATGGTTGCGGTCCAAACTTGTTGCTCCTGATCATACACCATGGGGTTAGAAGCAGCATTCCATCCGTTGAAGTCGCCTGTAACCGATAAGCTTCGAACGACCGTTTCGCTCCACGCCATTGCATTGACATCCGCCCGGAGATAAAGATATCCGCCGTTATTCGTCCAGCAATTCCAACGATCATCGCCGGCATACAATACATATTGATTCCCGTCCACCGGATAAGATCCGTAAATCGTACTCGCATCTGCACTTGCTTCGTTCGCTAAGTAAAAATTATACCATTGGTCTACCTGCACAAAACCATCATATATGCCATCTTCCAACCGCGCACAAAGTTTCCATGGAAATGCAGAGAAATCACCATTGGCCATAAAGAGGTAGTCGCCATCCTCCACCGGTTCAAATGCAGTCACCGCCAACTCCAACACATTGCTATACATCGGTTCCACATTTGGTGCCAACCGGCAGACTACACGCGCATATATCGGCTGCTGCTCCGACGGCAAAAAGCCCAAGGCCAGTACCATACTATTAAGCTGCTGGTGAGTATAGCTCAGTGAAGCACTTACTACATCGACCGATCGGCCGACAGATGCAAACGATGCGTTGGTTGAAAATTGCACCATTGTCTTCATTTGCGATAGTGCTATTTTTTCGGTGCTTTGCAGCTCGTTTATGTTCCACATCAGTTGTAACGCCACCGCTTTCGGTGTCGTCGCCTCCAACAGCACTTCCGTTTTGGAAGCTGTCAATGTCGCCGGCTCCACATCAGTTATGGTAGGCGTGCCTCCCTCTTTTTCACAGGCAGCCAGCAACAGCAGTACGAAGCCAACCGCCAAATAGTCAAATAATTTTTTCATGGTTTTCTAATTGATCATTATGCTAATATCCCGTATTTTGAATCAAATTTGGGTTTGCGGCCATATCCGTAACCGGAATAGGATACAAGTTAAACTTGGCATCCGTTGCCCGGCCATCGACTACGCCTCCTTTCCACTGCCACAGGTAGTTACCTCCTGTAAACCGACCGAAGCGTATCAAGTCTGTTCGGCGGGTTGCCTCCCAGAATAATTCCCGTCCTCTTTCCTCCAACATAAAATCCAGCGTCAACTGTGCTGTGGAAATTTTACCATCGTCCCCTCCAAATGCCCGGTGCCGGATCTGATTCACCAGATCCAATGCCTGCTGCAGGTCTCCACCACCACCGCGGACAACCGATTCGGCATACATTAAATACACGTCTGCCAAACGGATCATCGGAAAATCTGTGCTAACCATTCCTTCATCTGTTACAAACGTCCCGTCATCTTTCAGATTGGTAAATTTCACCATACTGTATCCTTGGCTAGACGATGAAGGGTCATCGATATTCAAGGTTTGACCATCCGTCCAGAAGTCGCCGCGCCTATCTGCCGTATTAAAAATCCCGACAAACTCCCGCAGTGTCCGGAAACTGTTCCATCCTGACAGCACACCATAATCTTCCGCTTTCATGCTGCCCACAATAGGCCCATTTACCAAATAGGTCGTCGCTCCCCAAGTACTTGTATGGGCAACATCCGCTTGAATAGCAAATATAATCTCCTCTGTCCGCTGATCATTATCGGCATTGAACAGCTTCTTATAATCTTCCTGCAGCGTGTACCCTGCATCTATTATTTTTTGGCAATAGTCGATGCAATCCCTATAACGTGCTTCACCTGTATATACCTGCGCATTTAAATAGTTCTTCGCGAGTAATGCCCAAGCTGCCTCGCGGCTCACCCGTCCATACGCGTGCTGATGCCCTTCCGGCAAGAGTTCCGCTATTTCGCTTAGTTCACCTTCGAGGTAGCGAAATAATTCCGCACGTGTTATACGTGGCGGAAAAAATGCGCCGACCACGTCCTGCTCCGTCACAAAAGGCACATTCCCATATAAATCCATCGCATGGCTATAAGCCAGCGCACGTAAAAAACGTGCCTCTGCAGCAAACTCCCGAATAGCCACTTGATCCGCGTCTGCAAAAGCAACCAGCTTTTCGTCTGTCACATTACGCAAGAACTCGTTACATATCGCAATGGTATAGTAAATACGGTAATACATGGCATTCACCCACGTATCCGAAGCCCCCCAGTTCATAAACTGTATCTCCACAAGGTTATCTCCTCCAGCCCACGTATACATCACCTCATCCGTCGGGATTTCCTGCAAGTTGAAGTACACCCGCAAATAACCCCAAGAAGCCGTTGTACCTGCCATATCCGGATCATCATCGCCCCGACCGTTTCCCGCCACAGCAAAAGAAGCGTACAACTTTGCCAAAACCGATTGGTAGCCTTCCACCGAGGTATACACTTGTTCAGACGTCGTCTCCACCGAAGGAAACTGATCCAGATCTTTTGTACAGGATGTGAGCAGAACGATGAAACACATCATTCCCGCCAACCATAATATTAAGTTTGTCTTCATCATTAGAAATCTAAGTTTATACTTAAAGAATACGTCCGGGAGCGCGGATAGAACGAGCTATCAAAACCGTTGGGGACCTCGGGATCTATTCCCGTGTATTTGCTGATGACAAACACATTTTGCACAATCGCGCCGAGCCGTAGATTCGACACACGACCTACACGTCCCACATTATAACCCAACGAAATATTTTCCATACGCAGAAACGAACCATTCTCTACGTAGTAATCCGAAAAATACTGTCTGGCCTGAAAACCGGTATGGAGATAATCCCGATGTAAGTTGTTGAGTGCCGGATCCACATACTGTAGCGTTTCCCAGGCGCTCAGGTTCATTTTGGTATTATTATACACATAATTGCCTACATGTGCCCTTAATGTCGTAGACGCCGACCATTTTTTGTAAGACACTTGTGTGTTGAATCCAAACATCCACTTTGCTGCGGGAGACTGATAGCGATAGAGATCGCTTTCGTTTATACCGCCGTCTCCATTCAGATCTGCATATACCCCTTCCAGCGGTTTTCCCGTCTCATCATACATTTGCTTGTATACATAAAACATATACGGTTCATAACCGGGTGTCAAGATTTGTATACCACGCTCATTCACTTCGGGTCCGGCATACGTCCCTACCGATGAAGCGTCGGGTACCATCGTGATGTTCGTCACCTTCATGTGTTGACTGGTAGCATTCAGGTTTACCTCCCAACGCAGATCTTCCCGATCGATAGGTACCGTATTCAATTGGAATTCAAAACCACGGCTTTCAATATTCCCCACATTGGTTGTCGCCATCTGATCAAAATTGGTTCCAGCCGGCACCGCCACATTGGCTAATAAATCATGCGTTTTACGTGTATAATAATCGACAGCTCCCGATATACGATTTTGGAACAGGGCGAAATCCAGACCATAATTAAACGCCTTCGTCGTTTCCCAGCGTAAATCCCGTACATACACCGAAGGCCGGTAAACCAAGTGGTATTGGTTTCCGAAACGGTATTGCGCGTACGGCGTCCCTTGGTTATAAATTGGCAGATAGCCATAGTTCCCGATACCTTCCTGTTGGCCCGTCACCCCGTAGCTCGCCCGCAGTTTTAGATCGTCCAGAAATGAGGCTTCCTTTAGGAATTGTTCTTCCGAAAGCCGCCAAGCCAGTGCCAACGAAGGAAATGTTCCCCATCGATTTTCCGGACTGAAGCGAGACGTTCCGTCACGCCTTACCGTCGCTGTCAATAAATAACGACTATCGTAGTTGTAATTCAACCTCCCATAAATCGACATCAACGTATGCCTTTGATCTCTCGCTATAGCCGTTGAACGGATCTCCTCCCGATCATTGTAATACGTAATCGGCGGACGGGTAGCGCTCCAATATTGGTAGTCGTGCCCCACCGTCACTTCCAGATTACTTTTTAAATCCGGCAACTCTTTATTATAATTAAGGTAACCTGTAAACAGCCGGTTTTTTAAGGTTTCTTCGTAGGTATCGTAGGCTCCGCCAATTAAAAAACTATTCGCTGCTGTTGCCGGTATATGATTGTAACCTTCCCCTTTTGCATAATCGTAGCCGAGGGTCACATGCGCTTTCAATTCCGGTAAAAAATGAAACTTATAGTCCATGTCCAAGTTTCCGATTAAACGGTTCACATGGCTCCGATGTTTCTCCTGATGCAACAAGCCAAGTGGATTGAGGTTTGCTCCGGTTGCTGGAAGACCTGCATTGTCCAGACTTTCATAATAACCTCCATACGCCTCGTCGCCCGAATATATAGGCTGTGTAGGATTAAAAGCCACTGCCGTCCAGATTGCGTCCGTATTGGCAAATCGGTTATTATTGCGGGATCCTTTCAGATTCGCCGTTACCTTGAGGTGATCCTCCAAAAACGAAGGGTTCAATACAAGCGATCCGGTGACCCGTTCCGCTCTATCTGTCAGCAATGTTCCTTGCTGGTTATAGTACCCTGCCGATGCCCTAAAAGGCACACGCCCAGCAATCTTACCTGTGGCACTCAGGTTATCATCTGTTCCCCAAGCCGTCTGGAAGACTTCCTGGAGCCAATCCGTATCCGCTTCACCGACCAGTGCTTTTTGTTTATCGTTACCTTTCGAATCGATCAATGACCGAAACTCGTCTGTACCGAGCATATCCGCGACTCCCCAAGGCTGTTGGGCAGACAAAACAGAGGATACCGAAAAGCGAAGCTGATCGCCTGTGCCCTTTTTTGTCGTAATCAACAACACGCCGTTGGACGCCCGCGAACCATAAATAGCCGTCGCAGAAGCATCTTTCAAAATCGTCATGCTCTCGATATCGTTGGGGTTAATAAGGCTCAGAAAATTACCACTGTTACCACTGATACCTCCGGCCTCTAAGGGTACACCATCCAGTACGATAAGCGGATCATTACTTGCGCTCAGCGAAGCCCCTCCACGGATACGGATCGTACTTCCCGCACTCGGCGAACCGCTGTTCGACATCACCTGTACCCCAGCCGATTTTCCATTGATCAGCTGTTCGGGCGATCCCACCAGTCCCGCATTAAAATCTTTGCTATTTACGGTACTCACCGATCCCGTCAAATCCTTCTTGGTCATACTACCATATCCCACCACCACAAGCTCTTCCAGGACATTTCCCGCTTCCGTCAAGAAAACATCCAATACGTTCCCCGTTACTGTCAACGTTTGTTCCTCATGTCCAAGGAAAGTAAACGCAAGTTGTTTCGCCCCTTCCGGCAGGGATATGCTATAGGTTCCATCTTCTGCGGTCAATGTCCCCACATTTGTACCAACCACCCGCACCGATACGCCTTGTAAAGGTACCCCGTTCTGATTCCGCACCACGCCATGGGCAAGCTGCTGGAAACGAAATACCGTCTTTTCCTGTGTGCCGGCATATGCCAATCCAGAAAGCATCACAGCCCCCGTACCGCAAACCAAAGACAAGCAGGCAACGCCAATTCTCTTATTAAAAAACCTCATCTTACTGTATATTATATAATTAGATTTATACTACTCCATCCAGACCGCTCCGATCGTGATGACGGCCTGTTGATCTACGGCACCATCCGTCGAAATGATCAATTTCTCGCTATCCCCGACAACAAACGGTATTGGTGTCACCGGCACAAAATAACGTTCCAAAAAGGTCGGGTAGGGTGCCGGTAACAAGGCTGTCGGCACCAGCGATAGCTCCTTCAAAGGAACACGAAGTGTCTGTTGCGCATCCTTCTCCAGCTCTATCGTTTCCGCATAGGTATAGCCCATGTTGGATACGAATCCTATTTGTATCTTCCCGCTAAACGATTGATTCCCCACCGCTATCATCAAGTTCTTCACCTCATCGATCTTGTACTTCCGCTCGGCGACAACCTGTTTGATATCTTTCAACCAGAAAAATTTTGTCTCGTTATCGTGTCTGGAAAACGCATAAGACCACATCGGTACCGCCATCGGATCTTTTTGTATTTTCCGTACTTGGCTATAGGCTGTTTCGGGAATGGCATAAGTTTCCCACGCCGGCTGCGCAGACAATGATTTCGCAAGGACAATAGGCGTCGCGCGGTCAACAATCTCTGTCGTCCAATACCTGTCTATAGCCGTGTCCCAATCCAAGGGTGCACCCGATGTTCCCTGCGGAAAGGTGTATTTTTTGCCATCCACATATACAGTCGCCGTATAACGGATCCTATCCCCGCGAAGCATAGATTGGGGAAGACGGCCGACATACCGATATCCTTCTTTATTTTCCAGCTTTATATACGTATTGTCATCTCGCCAAAATGATATTTCATCCGTTTGAACAATCACCGAGTCAGGTGCCACAGCCGATACGACCTGGAGGGAAATAGCTAGATCCTGACCACGTTCGTGATAACCAGCAGGGGTATGTACGACCGTGGGCGACTGCTGTACGGATGCCGCTGGCGCCACAAAATGCCCTAATGGATAACGGTTCCATACCGTCGAGCTGTTCCATTCTGCCCATGCCGGTTGGTCTTTCCGACCGAGTATATAAACCCCCGGTTTCACCGTCATCACTGTTCGATCCGCCTGTCCGCGTGACGAAGTTTCGGGTGCTAATTGCTTCCAGGAAAAATCCTCTCCTAGATCTGGCAAGCGAATTTCCATGTTGTTTTCCGACCAAAGAATCTGTACCACCTCCCGGGATAAAGACGGCTTCGCAAAGGGATCGTTCACTGTCTCCGCATCAGGCATGACCTCCAGACGCCACACGCCATCCTGCAATTTATCCAAAAAATAGGTACCCGAGCCACTGTAAGCTACTACTGGCGAGCTCCCGTGTCCGGCTATTTTTCGTAATACTTTCGTGCTTTTCGGCCATACATCCGTATTATTGGTATAATAAAAAGCGGTATCCACATTCATTACTGCGAGATCCTGTTCATAGCTCACCATAAAATCTCCATACAGCGTATCTTGCGGATAAGCTGGGAAAGACTGATTTCGTGGGATTCTATAGGCTGTTTCAGCCGCGATCATCATACTGATCGCTTTCGCTGGCGTATAGGCTAGGTTCAGATAGTGGGTTTGGTATTCGGTATTGTATGCTGCCATATCCAGCGGATCGTACGCAAATTGCGTTATCCACTGGAAACCGTTCGCGCGGAATGTGCGGCTCATTGCAGGATGTATATAGCTATATACGATATCCGCCGGATCATATTCATACACTGCTTTGGCTTTATTGGTAAAGCCTTTTTCATTTGCAAACGGAATATCATAACGAGCCACATAGGGAAGGAAATTACCTTTTCGCTCCTTCCCCGCGACTAATCCGATAGGATACCATTGATACGTTGTTCCCTGCACATCCGCTTTAAAGTAGGCTGATACATGTTCCATGTTGTGGCTCACATTGTAAAAAACCGGTTTCTTATTCCCTGCTTTCTTCATCGCAGCCAGCATTTCACGGATATAGTGCTCCGTAGTACCCACCTCGCCGGTATGGCAAGGTTCGTTATTAATTTCAAAGCCCACTACATAGGGATTATTCTGATAGGCAAGCCCCGTATAGGGGTTTACATGGCGCAGGAGTCCGGTGATATACCGCTTTTGTGCGGCTATAGCCTGCGGGTCCGCATGTATCTGACACTTGTCGTATAAATACGAAAACCCGCCCGTCTGCACATTTCGTTCGGGATAGCCGTTTCCAAAGTTCGTCATGGCAGTTATCAGTATCCGGAGACCGTTTTCCTGCAGCCTGAACAAGAGATAATCCAATAATTCCAGGTGTTCGTTTTCCAGCAAGTTTCCTTCTCCGTCCGCAATTTCTACATCCCAAATATGGATACGATAGGCATTGAATCCTAATCGTACAAGATGATAAACGTCGCGATCAATCGCTTCTTTGTGGTCTATCTCCTTATATTGTAAAGCCCGGTAGGCATGCGCAAAAGGCGTCGTATAATTTACACCAAAAAAAGAAGCTTCCTGCTTCGTATCCGACCACCGCATCACCCCCTGTTTATCCACATAGATAGTAGGTACATTTTTATCAGCTTGTGCAAAAACAGCCAAGAAGAAAAAACAGGCAAATAAACCTAGAATACATTTACGCATGATAATACTTGTTTTATAATTTTATGTTAGCGAAATAATAACACAAACCTAACAAGCATTACCAATTAAAGCGACCACGTTTCGGACAAAGCCTAACACAAATCGGACATCCCGTCTGTCCAAAGGCCTAAATAAATAAATAAATAACAAGCTGTGAATAAACAGATTAAGCAGAACCCCCATTTAGCTGGTCCATATAATTTTTAGGTGTTGTTCCAAATTCTTCCTGAAAGCATTTGGAGAAATAGGACGCATTCGCATACCCAACCATATACATCACCTCTGCGACAGTGAACTTCCGTTGGCGCAACAGTAATGCTGCCTTTTTCATCCGTACTGTCCGGATATAGGTTACCGGCGTATGGCCTGTGAGTTGTTTTATTTTTCGATACAGCTGCTTCGCACTTACACCTGCCTCATCAGCTAGCCGTTGCACCGAAAAATCGGAATCATCCATCGCATCTTCGATAACCTGTGTTATTTTATTCAACAATTGCTCGTCGGGTGATACGGCAATCTGTTGTTCGCGCGGTTCACACAGTTCATCTATACGCAGCTTGGTTTGCAATGTCGTCTTTTTCAAGAGCAGTTGCTGCATTTGTAACTTCAACAACTCCAAA
The DNA here is from genome assembly GCF_004208525.1 of Sphingobacterium corticibacterium. Lineage (GTDB taxonomy): Bacteria > Bacteroidota > Bacteroidia > Sphingobacteriales > Sphingobacteriaceae > Sphingobacterium > Sphingobacterium corticibacterium. The sequence goes on from NZ_SGIT01000003.1 coordinate 303,038, forward strand.
TCAAATGGCTTCTGGACGAAGGCATCTACGCCCGCCGCAATCCCCGCACGTTGAAGCTGTTCGTCACGCACAGCCGTCAATAGAATGACCGGAATAATAGCGGTGTCGGTACGTTTTCGCAATTGCCGTACCATTTCCACGCCGTCCATTCTGGGCATAATGGCATCGGACACGATCATATCAGGTTTAAAAGAATGATCTATTAACTCAATTGCTGCCCGTCCATCTACGACGGTTCGGCAATCATATATATTTTCAAAAGCCAACCGTAAAAAAGAAGACAATTCTTCATTATCCTCTACGATCAGCAGCTTTTTACGTTCCTTTTCGACTTCTTCGTCACTTGGCACCACGTAGGCGCTACTTACCGGTATCTCCATGGTCACGGTGGTTCCTTCCATCCACTGCGAATCGAGCTCTACCGTCCAGCCCAGTTGTCCCGCATAATTGCGAACCAGATAAAGACCTACCCCCGTTCCATCAATGGCTTGCACCTCGTCTGCCGCTGCCCGGTAGAATTTACTAAATACATAAGGTAAATCCTTTTTCTTTATACCGATTCCATTGTCCCGAATGGTAAAGACAATACCTTTTTCACTACGTCCCAGATACAATTCCACTATTGCTCCCTCCGACTTACTATATTTACAAGCATTAGAAAGCAAGTTGTTCAACATAGATTCTAGCTTAGCTGCATCCGTTTGGATAAGAAAGTTGGGGATATCCGACACGAATCGCCATTCCATATGCTTATACAAGTCCAGCTGCTTCCACTCGTTTAAACAACGTTCTACAAAAGCCGTTATATCCAACTGCGAGGTAATCAATTCGCCGACGTCAGAACGATCATCTATCTTTTCAAACGTCATTACCTCCTGAATCAGATTATTAATTTTCATCGCATTCCGGTGCACGCCGTCCAATAGCTTTTTATTATCTGGGTTTTTGGTTTTCAGCATCAGTTGGCTGACAGGTGCCATGATCAGGCTTAATGGATTTTTCAGATCGTGCGATACCGCCGTTAGGAAATCCATCTTCATCCGAGAAAGCTCCATGACTTTCTTTCGCTCCCTCCGTTCCCATTTCAGCTTGTTTCGCACCCGAAAAAAGTTTAATATCCACAGGAGGAGTCCCAGCATCGCTAACGCATAAATCACCTTTGCCCAAATCGTTGCATACCAGGGATAGTTAACCTTAATCTCGTAAAGCGAAATTTCAGAAATAACCTGTCCTAACATATCGATCTTCGCAACCTGCAAGGTATAATCACCCGATTGCAGGTTGCTAAGCTGTATCCTGTTGTCATCCTGTTCCAGCGGTATCCAGGTTTCATTCGGTGCCTTAAATGCATACGCCAAGCGATGCCCCAGCTGATTTCCATAGTCCAGGTCGGAAAACTCTAGTCGAAGGTTATTCTGCTGATGTTCTAGCACAATCTCATGGCGGTAGCGCAAGCCATACCCACTAGCTCCAAAACGCTGATTGTTGATATACATCGCGGTAAGTACGATAGTCGACGCAGACCTTGGTTTCTCGATAGGACCCATAGCCGGCAGCACCACTACTTCATTGATCCCGCCCAGCAAAACATCCTTTGTATCTGTCCGGTAAAATAGTGTTGTGACACCACCTCCATAGCGTACTAAAACGCTGTGGAAGGTTTTCTTATGTATCTTCCAAACGCCCACATTGTTGGCTACCCAAAGGTGGTCCCCTACATCTTCCATCGCAGTCACTTCTCCCTTTCCATGTGGATCAAACGCAATCGATTCTTTTTTCCCGTCCTTAGCTATACGCAGCAGCCTGCCATGTTCCCCTACCCAAACCGTTCCTTCCGCATCAATCAACATAAATACTGCATCCGATATCGCCTTGCCATCTACCCCCTTAATCTCCGATGTTTGCCTGGTATGTACATCAATGACATTTATACCTCTGTTGTAGAAGAGTACCCACATCCGATCTTGATAATCCAGCAAAACCTGATTCGCAAAATTAGCCAACAGTCCGCGTGACTGATCATAACTTTCGCCGATAACATACCCATTGATTGCCTTTTTTAAACCTTCTTTCGGAACGACGAAAACCCCTCCCATATAGGTTGCCACCCAAAGGTTTCCGTTTCTATCCTCCTCGAGGTCATAGGCCCATTTCGCATTTTTTCGCCCGCTACTATCCACAATCATAAAACTTTTAAATGATTTTGTCTCTGGATGGAACAAGCTCACCCCACCGTCTGATGCTACCCATAGCATCCCTTCCCGATCCTCGTAGATATCCCGTACCCGATTGTGGGGTAACGCATATTTGGCAGCATCCATACGGTACCAATAGGGCTCTGTTTCATTTTCGTCAAATGTCGGCGTCCGTATCAATCCATTATCACCGCCAAGCCAATACCACCCTGACCGGTCCCGCCAGATCTGATAAAATTTATTGCCATTGCTGCTATGTGTAAACTGGTAGATCGGAAATTTTCTCTCCCTCCATCTTTCCGTCCATCCTGAAAAGCCTAAATCCGTCCCGACCCATACATCGCCTGTCCGACTGGTAAAAACACTCCATATAATATTGTTTGCCAGGGAAAACGGGTTTCGCGCGTCGTGCTTTATACGCTGCAATTTCTGCTGTTCCGGACCGTAAACGAAGAGGCCGTCATCGGTACCAATCAGAAGCGTTTCCGCATCACGCTTCGTCATGGACTTCACGGGGAGCTTTTGTAGATGCGGCGTTTTGAGCAGTTTTACGTTGTCATCGGCATAAATGTACAACCCATATTCCGTGCCGATATAGGTATGTTCTTGATCGAAAACTAAGATAGCGTTAATAAATTGATTTGCACCTTTCCGATATTCCGGAAGCGCGAGCTGCCGAACAGCAGCAGTCTCTGGAGTTACTTCAAAAAGTCCATTATAGGTTCCAACAAGAATCTTGTCCCCTTGTTGGGCTAGGGCATAAATTTGACTTGTCAATTCCGATTTCAACTTTTCCGTAAAGCTGGAAAAAGTTTTTCGTTTGATATCATACGTATACAGGCCTTTCAAGGATCCTATCCATAAGGTATCACCAACCAGCAATAAGGCCCTGACGTCCGAAACATCAACCATAGGCAGGTCTTCATAACAATCTTTTTTATAATTGTATAGGCCAACGCCCCGTTCGGTACCTAATGCCAATCGGCTACCATCCAACACGACAATACTATAAATATACGTTTGATATTCAGATTTTCCACCCGGTGCCGCATGCAACGTATAGCCATCATAATGATACAACCCATTATTGCTTCCTAGCCATAACAAGCCCAGACTATCTTGTGCAAAAGCATGTACCGTACTAGCTTTTGCATCCAACGGTACGTTGCGAAAATAATGGAACTCAACTGCTAACGCCGGCGTAGTGAAGATACTAACCAGCCAACACGTCAAGAAAAGTATATAATTATGCATTTGTTCCCATTCGTATCAATTTCCCTCATTCGTCAGATTCACTAAATAACGTAAAGTGACGTCGAGCGGTGCGTCTTTTAACAGCACCCTATTTTTCTCGTCCAATAAAAAGATCGAGGGATAAGCCCGTATATTATACAGCCCATTGTTTATAACCTGCCCCTGTTCATCCCAGCCATTGATCCAGCTATCGGGTATTCGTTTTTGATATCCCATCCAGCTACCCCTATCTGGGTGCAAACTTACCGATACAACATCTAAAAAACCATTTTCAATGCAATTAATTACAACGGGAGTTTGTGCCAGGTCCAACATCACAGCGGCGCAGTGGGTGCATGTCGGATCGTAAAATACCAGCATTTTATATGGTTTCGTGCCAGCATGCATACGCCGGTATTTCCCATCTTTGGCTAAAAACTCGAAATCTGCTGCCATCGTTCTGACCTGATTCTTACGAACGTGTTTCAACAGCGTTGTGTAGTGGCTTCGCTGCTCGTCCGATAGTGTTTCATCCCCTGCAAGATAGATCAATACCAGCTCGTAATACCCTTCATTTCGCATCGGCGAATTGGGGCTGTATAGATAGTGGCTATATTTATCCAAAAAATAAGTGAAGGTTTTAGGTTCCGCAGCTGCCTTCTTTAGCATATTATGTATGGCCACGCGCACGACGGTATCGGGCACCGTGGGGAACAGTATTATAAAATCTACTAATTTCTGCTCTGCATAGTCGGAATTTACCACTAGCACCCTTCCGTCAAAATTAAAGTCATTCCAATAGGTAAGCAAGCGCCTAGCCGGGAGTGAGTTCATGATCTCGTTATCTGTCGTGTCTCCCTGCAGCATACTACCCTGTCTCGAGTTGCTACACGAAATCTCAATCAGCAGGAGGACCATTGCCCAGTAAAAGCCACCCCTATGTAGCGAAATTGAATTCATAATTTAGCAAAATTTCGGTCATTAAGTTAGTGATTTATTTGCAATTACGCAATTTTTTAGTTTCCAAATTGCTTTTCAGGAGCAAAATACATCTTCACACAAACTTAACAATAAGGAAAAGTTACCAGCATTGTCATGTTGTAACAAGACAAATCGGGGACGCAAAGATAAAGCGTTCCCGATTTCTATTCTATCTCGATCCTAAAACGATAGTCGCCCGTATACGGGTTTTCAGCCATCATACTTTCCGCGATGATGACTTGGTAGGTTCCTACTTGATCGAAACGGGCTTCATACATTTTTCCGAACGGGCCATCCATTTCCCCATCAGGCATCCGTAATTGGTTAATACGGATATTCCCGGAGTCACTCGGTGTCGAAAGTGTCATCTTCACGAAAGACGGTTCCTGGATTTCGAAAGAAATCGTATCCTTTTCTCCCCGCACCTTATTTCGTTGGAATTCCAACGGTTCGTCCTTTGCCGGAACCTCATATTCCATCACGTCCTTCACCACTGTTTCTACGTTTTTATCACCTTGTGACGACTGGCACCCTGCTGCAATAAAGAGCAACGTGCTCAAGAGATACCTGTAATTTGTTGTTAATATCTTCATAAAAAAAGAACTACAGAACCCTCAAATTGTTTGGAATAGGACCACTCCCCGTTAGATGGGCGATTTCAATTTGGTGAATTTCTTTTTACCCCACCGGCGCTGATACCAAATCATGAAACCGGTGATCGGTAAGGAGGCGCATACGAGCGATACGGCAAACATTAACCATTGTGTAAATCGACCGCCAACACGTCCCAAATGTATATTATAATGGTAAAGCATAGATCTATACGCGATATCCCGATGAAGAATTTCCCCCGTCTCCTTATTACGTTTGAATAATTCATGACCAGTGTATTTGTCGTAAAACCTCAAATCAACGGTATGGGAGCTTATTTTATGCGCATTAAGTGCCACTATCCAGGGCGTAGCAGAACCAGAAGGGATACTGATAAAAATCTGTTTCAGAGATGACGGCTCGGATGGAGTGTAATGTCGATTCCAAATATGCTGCAACATTTCTTCGGTTGTTTTATTCCCGATAGATGTCGTGTCGGAAGAAGGAAACTGCACCTGAATCTGTTCTTCTCCACCAGACGCCATCCAATAGGTTATCTTACCAATAACCGGAAAACTGAAATATAGTCCTGTAATAGCCAATACAAGTGCGACCAGCATGGTATAAAAACCAGGAACATTATGCAGGTCTATAGTAAATCTTTTTACACGTGCATTCCATTTGATAAAGAATGATTTCCGTACCGTTCCCTTCGTCCATTTTTTCGGGTACCACCAAATAATCCCTGTGAGCAAAATGATCACAAAAACAACGGTACCATAACCCACGATAGGTCGCCCTATCTCTTCTGGCAACCACAAATGAATATGTCCCTCCTCCATGAAATGGAAAAAACCAGCGTGATGATCTTCCTCATTCGTCACTTCGCTTCCCATATATGCCGCGGTATACGGATTGATAAAAACTTCCGTCTTCTCCTGATTTTGGCTGTCCGAAAATGTGACGCGGGCACTACGGTCGGGTGTTCCGTACCAAATACTAGCTGCAGGTATTTCGGTGGATAAGTGTGCCTTGGCGCTGTCCAGTATAATATCCGGGGAGATAAACACATCTTTTTGAGGTTCTACAAATACATGCGATTTACCCCACAACAGGATATCTACTTCAAAGACCAAACAAGCACCGGTAACACCCACAATAAAAACCACCAGCCCGGATAAAAGCCCGAGCCAGCGGTGGATAAATTTTACGTATCCTAACATATTTCTCTTAAAACTTATAGGTCAGTATTGCCGAGAAATTACGTGGATCAGTCTGGTTGATATAGAGCGTCCGGTAAGCATTGAATCCAATTTCATTAAATACATTGTTGAAAAAAAGACGAAGATCCCAATGCTTTGAAAAACCATAACCAGCCTGTATGTTTACAGTGGTATAGGCCGCTATATCAAAAGGTTTGAGGCCCGGCTGGATACCATGCATTTCATCGACAACCCTAGACCAGTCACTGATTGGTCTTTTGCCGATGTAGTAGGCACCTGCCCCTAAAGAAAAGCCTCTTAAGGCTCCCCTGTCTACCAAATAATTTACATATACATTATACGTATGCTTCGGTGTATTCAACGGGGCCGAATCAAAATAATACAACGTATGATCTTTGTATCGGGCATCGATATACGCGTAGCCGGCTATAACATCCAGCTGCGGCAGCGGTCTACCGGTCAACTCAACTTCCACACCTTTACGTTCATCGTTACCTCCCTTTTCATAAAAAGGTGTAGGAATATTACCTTCATAGATCTGCATCGGCAAGTTATGGTTGTTGATTTTATACAAGGTCAGGTTAAAGCGCAGACGATCGTTGAGCCACTGCGTTTTTGCTCCTACTTCGAACTGGTCATAGCGTGACCGCCCCAACGGTTTACCCTCCCGGTCGATAATGCCTGTTGCATTTATATTCGTGTTGCTGGTATACGATCCAAATACATTTAAGCCTTTCCATGGTGAAACAACAACGCCGACCTGCGGATTCCAGGCATCGCCGCGGGTTGTCCCATAAACCGCATTACTTTGTGTCTCGGAGGCACTGTAGCGCAACCCTAAAACTGCCTTGATATAATTACCAATCGATACCACATCCTGTGCCATGATCCCGTACGAATTGATCAATACATCATTAACCGCTATGCCATTCCATTGCAAACGGCTGTTTGTTGGTAGCACATTGGTGGGGTTTTCAAAAATATTGACGGTATCGATACGCAATAAATTGTTGGAAGGCAAAAAGGTCCTGATCGTACTCGCTTTATAATCAAACCCCACCTGCAACGTATGAGACAGTCCACCGGTATAAATATCCGTACCCACCAAATCTACCTGGAGCGTAGAGTTATTGTTTTCTACTGTAGATCCGATAATACTGCGGGCTCTGATATTAGCGTCCGTATCTCGTACAGTTGCGAGATAAACGCTCTGGTTGGTCGTTTTTAACGTCGACCCGAAATACGCAACACGCAAGCTGAGCTGATCAGTCATTTTACGATTAAGGCGTAATGTATACGTCATGTTTTTGGTCGTATAACGATCGTTTTCGAAACCGAGGTAGCTATCATAAGGCAGACGATAAATAGCATTTGTACCCATATCTCCCAGATTCACGGTTCCCGCATCGGGCGTCCGGCTATCGTTCAAGTAGTCCAGTTCCAGAAAAACCTGTGTTTTACTATCGGGTTTCCATGCTAGTGATGGATTAACATACATTTTTTGTCCGTCTATCACCGACCGGTAACTTCCTCTATTTTCATAGGCACCGTTGATCCGGAAAGCTAAAGTCTTCTCTTCATTTATTACACCCTGTACATCAAAAGCCGGGCGAAGTAGGCCCCAACTACCGGCGCGCATGGATACATAACCGGTATTTTCGAATTTTGGCACTTTTGTAACAATATTCACCACACCACCCGAGTTACCGACATCTGCAGAAAGCCCCTGTGTAATGGCATTGGATCCCTTCAACACCTGTATGCTTTCTACACCTTCCATATCCGTAATAAACCCTTGTCCCAATCCATCTTCATAAACCCGAACACCGTTTTTCAAGGTCGGAATACCGCGGAAACCACGCGAGGCAATACTTTCTTTCGTATTATTATAGGTGGAAAACGTATATACCCCTGGAACATTCTGCACACCATCACGGATAGTGAGCACCCCCTGTTGGCGAATAAGTTTTTCGGAAATGATCGAGATACTCTGGATTTGATCAGATGGCTTCAGTGGAAGCCGCGTAATCGCATCCAATTTATCTGGCTGTTGATTACGTTCGCCGAAAACCTCGACTTCATCCAACTGTAAGGCGTCTACTTTAAAATTTATGGTGGTGGTATCCGTTCCCAGCGGGCGTCGGAGTGTAATTTGGTTGCCGCGGACTTTTATCGCATTATCTAAATTACCGAATAATTGCCCTAGTACATCACTGACAGGAAGGTTATTAGCCCGTATAGTCACGATACGATCTACATCTACAAAGGTCCCGCTGTAGACTATACTACATTTAGCTTCTGTTTCAATGACTTTGATCGCTTCAGAAAGTTTGACGTTTTGAAGTTCGATGCTAATTTTTTTCTGAAGCAAATTTTCCTGTCCAGCGACGTTGAAAATTAGGATAAATAAGAGAATAAACGTAGCACAAACCTTATATTTTATGCCGTTCCACGTATTCCATGATAAATAATACATATTTTTGATAACTGTTTTTTGATTGTTAATTAAGCGTTAATGGTCGAATAAACAACTTCCCGGATCTATGTTTGGCGACTGCGGTCCGGGATATATTTGTTATGAAGGTGTTTTATGTAGGATGCATGGTTGATTTTTTAGGGATAAATGCGTATTGATTTTTCAGTTATATGAAAGTGAATTCCAGTTGCATAAGCCAGATCGTCGAGTATCTGATGCACGGAAGCGTGGTGATAGTGTCCCCGCATACGATACGACGCTAATTTACGGTCTGTAAGTGTAATAGTAACGCCATACCAACGTTCGAGTATAGGGACGATTTCTTGAAGCGTTTGGTTATCGAATATCAAGTAACCATTTCTCCAGTTACCTTGCTTGTCTGCTCCGCTATAGTCCTTTATGGTCTGTCCTTCGTGAACACCCGCTTCATGCGCAAATAATAATAAGGTGTCCCGACTATCTCGGGCGGTAAACCTAACTTTTCCTTCCTCGACATCGAGATAAGTACGCTGTTCCTCTGCAAAACTGCATAAGTTAAACTTCGTGCCCAACACTTCGGTACAGGTATGGGCAGTATGAACCAAAAATGGTTTTCCGTTCTGTGCCGCAATTTCAAAAAACCCCTCTCCCTCCAAAAATACCTGACGGGAAGATACGGCAAATTTCTTCGGATATACCAATCTGCTTCCGGCATTTAAATATACTGTACTTCCATCAGATAACACTATTTTAGCTTTCTGTCCGAAGTCGGTTCGCAGCGTATCATATGTTTCCGATTGCAGTATATCTCCTACAGATAAACGGTTAAAGTCGTCTTTAGGAAAAAACAGATATCCGAACAACAGCAATACCACTGCGGCTGCCACCGGAGCAAGATACATCCATATCGTTCTTCTTCCTTTTGCATCGGCCAACTTATCGTCCGCTTGTGTATTTTCTTTGTGCTCGTGTTTAATCGCTTCCTGAAGCTGCTTCCGCATCCGAACACCAATTTCTTCCTCATCCCGAATTTCCGAAAAGCTTTCCAAATCATCCGTTCTGGAATCATCTTCCCCGAATTCAAGCCAATGTTCTACGGCATGTTGTTCTTCCGGCGAACATTTTCCTTGCTGATATTTCCTGATCAAAGAAGGTGTAATTTTCATCCCCATCATATAACATATCGTACGAGATTCATTTTTTCCCATATAAAAAATGGAAAAAAGTCACAACGCACTCATTATAAGAGCAAAAAAATTATTTAGAAAGGTGCAGCCGTAAATACATGAGCGCATTATACAGGTAATGGTCAACAGTCTTTTCGGATAAAGACAAGGCATCGGCAATTTCTTTTTTATCCATGCCGTGCTTCCTGTTCAGTTTATACACTTCGTGACATTTAGCCGGTAATTGATCAAGCAGCCGATCGATTTGTTCGTTTAAGTCGTCAAATAGGATGGTCTCTTCTGTTTGATTGGAAATCGTTGTAGCCGGGTTTACATATTGTTCACATTCGTATTTCTTTTCGTTCGCCTTCGTACGCTGCGTATCGATGATTTTATAACGAATAGCCTGCCGGAGATAACGATCAAATTGGTTGTCTACACGGCCAATGGTTTTCCGCCGTTGCCAAACCGATAGGAACACATCCTGAACCAGTTCTTCCGCAATCGTCAAATCACCACAAAAATGATAGGCATAACGAAGCAAGTCCCGCCAATGCGCGTCATACAGTACATTGAATGTCTTTTCATCAATTACATAACCGCTATCGTTTACAGATTCCATTTGGGCGATAAATATAGATATTTATTTAGAACAATTACAAATAGAGGTTGATAAAAATAATCGTCTATTTCACCTAACAAATCACAATTTCGTAAAAAAACAGATATATTTGCTGTTCAGGACATTTAATAAAAAAGCGTTACATGGAGCTAGGTAAGGAAGAGCTGTCGGTATTTATAGCAAGGTTTAATCAAGCACTCAAGCGGGTGTTTCATGAACAACAAGACATCAATGAATTGAGTCATGACCGTGGTCTGCCTCCCCACGTATGGCGCGATATCATGGATACCCATCCCCTTGCTGTAGCGGTCCCGACCGAATACGGTGGTCGTGGAGGCATTGTTAAAGAGTGTTTGAGCATTCTTTCCGCAGCTTCTTATGAGTCTCTTCCTTTGTCTCTCACATTTGGTATCAACATCGCTTTATTTTTAGAACCTCTTGCCAAATATGGCGACCACAAAATCAAAGAAAAAATCTTTCCGGAATTCTTAACAGGACACCGGATGGGCGGGCTTATGATCACGGAGCCAGATTATGGAAGCGATGCGCTGAACATGCGGACTTCCTACCGCAGCATAGACGAGGGCTATGCTGTCCGTGGGCGGAAACACTGGCAGGGATTGACCGGGCAAGCCGACTATTGGCTCGTAGCTGCCAGAAAAGAATTGGCAGATGGTGAATTAGCGCGTGATGTCGACTTTTTTGTCACCAACAATGCAGACACCAACCAACGTATTACAGTAGAAAAGCTATACAGCAACCTCGGTTTATATATGATTCCGTACGGCATGAACGTGATTGACGTGGAAGTTCCTAGCTATCAACGTCTACAACCAGAAAGTACCGGCATCAAGATGATGTTGGATATCTTGCACCGAAGCCGATTGCAATTCCCGGGTATGGGCATGGGCTTTATAAAACGTATGCTGGATGAAGCGCTTCAACATTGTACCACCCGTATGGTAGGCGCAGGGAATCTCTTAGCCTTGGACTCCGTACAATTTCAACTTTCGAGAATACAAACAGCTTTCACGATCTGTTCTGGTATGTGTGCCCGAAGCAGTGATATCAGCGGTATCGAACACAACTTAGCTACCGAAGGTCTCGAAGCCAACAGCATGAAAGCTTTGGTAACTGATTTGATGCAGGAGTCCGCACAGCTTTGTTTGCAGGTTTCCGGCGCTAACGGCTACAAAATCAGCCACATTGCCGGCAGGGGAATTGTCGACAGCAGGCCGTTCCAGATCTTCGAAGGATCGAACGAGATGCTTTACACACAAATCGCAGAAATCGTTTTAAAACGCATGAAGCGCCAAAAAGAAAGCTCCCTTTACCAATCGCTAGCTACTTTACCGCAAACAGAAAAAGCCGTTCCTCATTTTCGGGAGCATCTACAATTTACGTTGAGCGATAACTTGGTTCAACGAAAATTAGTCGATCTGGGAAAAATAATTGCCCGATTGGTCAACACACAATATGTGCTTGATCTGCAAGACAAAGGATTCCGCAAGGATCTAGTTGAAAATTGTCTGTACAACATGCAGCTGGATGTGGCACAGTTAGCGTCCAATTTAACGCTTCGCAACCATGCAGAACTTGTTGTTGACTATCAAGACGAGAGCGACTGGCTTCATTTCTGCCCGTTACTTCCAGGCGAGCACAACCCGGCCTAATCCAAAGAATACGCGGCCATCTTTATCGTACCGAGCCGTATATACTACCGTGAAGGTACCATCCTCTTCCTCTACGGCACCTAGTGGTGTACGGGTGGCGTGGTCGCCGGCGTCTGCCCATAGATTGTTATCGGATTGTATTTTTAACCGCGTCTCTTTATCCCAATGAATACCATCTATCGACTGGCTATACGCGATCTCATGATCACCAAAGGAATCAAAAATGGCGAGATAACCTCCTGATTTGAGTTCTGTGACCTGTACATTTTCGTTAAACTCCGGTGATATCGGTACGGGGTTATGCCCTTCGGGCATACGTGTCCAAGGACCATTTAGTGTAGGTGCAGTTGCCATCCCTAACGGCCAATCTCCTCTTGGGACATGGTTATGCCCATCGTAAAAAGCATACCATTTATCACCCACACGATAGGGATTGAATGCTGCGACAGCTTGCTGCCCCTCCCAAGATTGGCTATTTTCATCCGGCTGCAGAACAATCGCCATATCAGCGTATGGACCAGCTATACCGTCGATACCGGGAATGACAGATTTTGCCCGCCAGATACGTCCCTCATAATCGTTTGCTTCTATCTCTCCTTTTTCTTTGTCACCCGCTCTATAAGCTACGTAAAAGATATTCCAGGCATTTTCCTCATCGTTGAATTCAACACCCGTTACCCAGACTTCCGAACGCGGGTTAAAGGGCGTTCTACCCGGAATACTCTCTACAATGGTCGATTTTCGATTCCAGTTTATCGCATCGGTACTGGTCCAATAGGAAATTCGCATATCCCGATGTGGTCGGTCAAACATTTCATTGATAAACATATGGTAGGTGTCTCCCAATTTTACAAATTGGCCGGTTTCAAACCCCGATTTGTTCCCACTGGCAATGACGTCTGGATGGCGGTGGTCAATGATGGGTCCCTCGTGTATCTCACGTACAATGAGTTCCTTTTGGTTTTGCGCAAAAGCGGCTAAACAAAGCGCATTTGCAATTAAGCAACCTACAATAACTAGTTTACAAGGTGATGTCATACGGTATATAATGTTGTTATATAGCGAATATACCGTATATAAAACAGACTACTGTACTGTAGCGTCCTGATAAGTTAGATGTTTGATTTGGGATACTTTTGCTTCGTCTTGGCAGGTTTTTTCTTATTCCACCACACCAAAAAACCCGTAATAGGCAAACTGGCACAAACCAAACTGATCAAAAAAGCAAACACTTTGCCGGGCAAACCGCCTACCGAGCCGATATGGAGATCGTAGTTCATCATGGACAACTTGTCCGCAAAAGATGCCTCACGATATTTACTTCCTTCCATTTCCAGCGGCTCCAACGTGTACCGGTCATAAAAATATTCGCTATGGTCATACCAAGCACCATTCAGGTGATACACGGTGATATCGATCGGATCATCGTCATCGCTAGGGTAAGGCGTCATGTACATCCCCTCCACTTCATCCGTCTGCTCCAAGGTAAGGTACCAAGCTTTATCCAGCGGACTCATGGCGTCAGACCAAACCATATCCTTATTGCGCAGATCCGAGTGGGGGTGATGATGCCCCTGTTTTACTTCTCCACCTGAGGCAATATAATATACCGCTTGATCAAACCAAGTGAAGCTCCATACTAGTCCGGTGACACCAAGAATGAAGGCAAAAAGGAGCGTATAGAATCCTAATACATTATGCAGATCATAATTTACCCGCTTAAACGTACCTTTCCATTTGATTTTAAAACTCTTATCCCGGTTTTTCTTGTTCCAGCGTTTGGGCCACCACATAATCAGTCCCGTGAATAATAATATAACAAAAACTAATGTAGCTATGCCAACAATAGGACGACCGATTTCGTAGGGCATCCATAAGGCTCGGTGCCCGTCAATGATAAAACGAAAAAAATCAAACTCTTCTCCTCCTACGGGCGTCTGCTTTTTTAGAAACTCCCCCGTATATGGGTCCATGAAGACAACAGAAAAGGTATGCTTTCCCTCCACCATCCCACCGTAACCCACGGCTGCCGCTCCGGTAGCATGACTGTAGGTCAACCCCGTAGGTTGCCGATTGGGCATATATTTAGCCGCTGTATCTAACAGTTGGCTGGGTGGAACAAGTGGCATACTTCTTTCTTCCACGAAGCGCCAAGGCTCCAGCATATCTTTAATTTCCTGCTGAAAAGCATAAAAACATCCGGTAATGCTCACGATGAATACAATGATGCCCGAGACTAAGCCCAACCACAAATGTAACCAGTCGTTTACCTTACGGAATGATGATTTCCCTTTTTTCCTTACACCCATATTTTTTTAATAAAACCGTTGTTTTTATTTACAACAAGTCTAAATAATAACTATATTTGGCGCAAATATAAGAACTCTGTGACGAAATGACACAGAAAAATGAACATGAAAACACGCGATCTACACAAAAAGACACCCCGTCTACTCGCGTTGCTATTTCTCCTACTCCTTGCAGATGTACAAATAGCAGCCGCCCAGGATACCACGAAAACCGTGGTACGGCAAGAGAAGATATCAGAAGTCGAGGTGTTGCACAAGACAGAATCGAGAGAGACGAAGGAACTACCGTTCAATGTCAACGTTATCGAGACCAAGCAGCATTTTAACTCCTCGCAGGATCTGAACAAGTTGCTGACACGGACAACCGGCATCCGTATACGGGAAGACGGCGGATTGGGTTCAGATTTTAGGTTTTCCTTAAACGGATTCAGCGGCAAATCGCTGAAGTTTTTTCTGGACGGTATACCTATGGATAATTTTGGATCGGCACTCGCCTTAAATAACTTCCCAGCCACGATGGCGGAAAGGGTAGAAGTTTATAAAGGGGTCGTTCCGATAACACTGGGAGCCGATGCCTTAGGAGGAGCCATCAATGTCATCACGAGAAGCAATCCGAATTTTCTGGATGTATCCTATAGCTTAGGGTCGTTCAATACACACCGGGCTGGCTTAAATGGCGCCTATACCAACGAAAACACCGGCTTAGCGGTTAGGTTTAATAGCTTTTACAATTATTCAGACAACAATTATAAGGTACATGTCCAGCCTATCCGAGGCAATCAATACCTGCCCGAGCAGGAAGTCGAACGCTTCCACGATAGCTATGCGTCTTTGGGCGGACAGTTTGAAGTCGGCGTGCGCGACAAAGCCTTT
Source organism: Sphingobacterium corticibacterium (assembly GCF_004208525.1). Taxonomy (GTDB): domain Bacteria; phylum Bacteroidota; class Bacteroidia; order Sphingobacteriales; family Sphingobacteriaceae; genus Sphingobacterium; species Sphingobacterium corticibacterium. Next base: position 318,359 of record NZ_SGIT01000003.1, read on the forward strand.
GCAGACCAATTATTTGTAGGCTTACTCGCTTCTACTAATGATAAAGATATACAGACTGGTGTAGTGATGGAACAAGTCTATGGGGCCATGACCAGAAACAGTTCATCTGTTATCCCCACCCTGAAATACAAAAAGGATAACCTTTTTGTGGAAGGACTGGATTTTAACCTCTACGGTGCCTATAATATGTCCAGGAATAACATGGTCGATACCGTCGCCTTAGTGTATAACTGGTTGCAGGAAACGACACCCAATACCATCGGGGCCGAACGTAGCCGGACGCAACTGATCAACCGTGATCACGAAGCATTGCTGACCGCTAACCTTTCCTATGCCCTTCATCAGAACCACGACTTGGCACTAAATTACGTGTTGACCGACTTCAACAGAAAATCGAGTGATGTGGAGCAACCGGATAATGTTGCGCATAAGATGCCCCAACGTTTGCAGAAACAGAACATCGGTTTCGGCATCGACAGCCGGTTTGGCGCCTTACGGACAAATGTATTTGCGAAGTACTATGCCCTTTATGCCGAGTCTTTTGAAAATATATCTGAAAACAACGAGCCCAATTATGTCGAGATATCTACTAATCAGCATAATATAGGGTATGGTGTCGCCGGCACCTATTTCTTCCTTCCCCGGCTACAAATGAAGGCGTCCTACGAACATACGTATCGTTTGCCCGAACCGACCGAATTATTGGGGGATGGACTATTTACGACTCGAAACGAAACCTTAAGACCCGAAAAAAGTCATAATATCAATCTCGGTGCCTTATACGCGTTTACTTTAAACGCCGACCACAACTTCCAGGCAGAGGTCAATGGTATTTATCGAGATTCAGAAGATTATATCCGGCAGGAACAAGCCCGTAACAGACCGACAGGACGCAAATTCATCAACGTCGGCGATGTGAAAACCACGGGTATAGAAGGAGAAGTAAAATATAACTGGAAACATTTAATTTATAGCAGCGTCAACGTCAGCTATCAAAACATCATCGATAAAACGGAGTTCATTTATTCGGAGAATCTCAGTGGCACGATCCAAGACAGAAATCTGAATTATGGTTACAAAATTCCCAATATCCCCTATTTCTTTGGCAATTTTGATCTGGGTATCCGTTTGCAAGATTTCGGGGGTGCCGGCCGTATAGCCAACATCCATTATTTTATGAATTTCATTGAGGAATATTACCTCACCCCACAACAGCTCGGAGCCAATAACCCGGACATGATACCGCAACAAATTGCGCATAATATTATGGCCGATTATAGCCTGGCGAACGGTAAATATAACATCGCTGTAGAATGCCATAACCTGACGGACAGCCGGCTGTTCGACAATTTTAGGTTACAAAAGCCTGGGCGTTCTTTCACTTTAAAACTTAGATATTTTATACACAAATAATTTTAATTGATATGAAAACAATCAAACAATATGTCCACGTGGCTCTTGCCTTAGGTTTTACCCTAGCAGCGGGTTCCTGTACAAAGGACGATAATGGCCCTAATGATAACGATGGGCCGATCATTGAAGGGAATAGCACCTATGTGCTAGGTGTAGGAATCACGGACGCCGAAAATAACTCCACGAACTATATCGTCCATACCAAAGACCTCTTAAGTGGTAAAATTTCCTTGCTCAATAATGGCATCTTACAAGAAGGTTATCGCGAATACACGAATATCGGCAACTATTTTTATGCTATCGGCGGACTAGGGTTGACGGGGGTTGATGCTTATTATATCAATGATCAGAGTCGTCTTACCGCAAAAAAAGGATTGGTTTTCGATCATGGCGCAGACGACTACCTGCATGTGGACGGCGGAAAGACGCTCTTAGGTGTCACGGTAGACCGGGACGCGGCCAGCGGTTATGAAGGTAATGTAGAATTCTTCACCGTCGATGTCAATGGATATACGATTACCAAAAAAACAACCGTTCCCGTGCAGGATGTGTATAAAGCTGAAAACGGCGATCACGGTTGGAGCCATTCGGGTATGGTAATTAGAGGAAACCAGGCCTTCCAAACGGTGTTCCCTATTAGTTCGACTTGGGCGACACCAAATGTAAATACCAACTACGTAGCCGTGTACAGCTACCCAGACTTCCAGTTGCAGAAAGTGATTACCGATACGCGTACCGGACCTTCTGGTGCCCCGTTAACACGCTCGGGTATTTTTGTGACGGAATCGGGCAATATTTATACACTCTTCCATGCTGGGTATGGTTTTGACCACCAGCAGTCGTTAAAAGATCCTGCTATCTTGCGCATTAACGCAGGCGAGGATGAATTTGACGAAGATTACTACTTCAAAACTGTTGGTATCCCGAATGGCGGTAAAATCATCAAGGCTACTTACGTGGGCAACAATAAGTTATTGGCACAAATATATACAAAAGAAACCACCAGCCAGTGGGATCAAACCGACCTTCGGTATGCGATTGTCGATTTAGTAAAAAAAGAGATCACCGCTGTACAAAATTCGCCTATCTATACCTATTCGGAAGAAGCTTTTGTGGATGGCGATAAAGCTTATTTACCGGCAAAAGTAGGAACTTCGTTGAATATCTACGAAGTAGACATCCCTACTGCTACCGCCACCAAAGGTGTAGAGATTGAAGCAACGTATGTAAAAGGTATTGGAAAATTGACCAAATAACAGCTATTGCTACGCGATGATATAGTACAATCGCCGTCACTTCTTTGAAAGATGACGGCGATTGTTTTTTATACCGAAAAATAAAGAATATTTATTAAGACATTTACTAATTCGATAATTTTTTGTTGTCTTCCGCATGCGCGATGTATCGTCCTTTAACAGCGTTTTCCGAAAGCCAGTTCTTAAAGAGCTCATAATCGCCTGTTCTTCCCATTTTTATGTTTTTCGCCGAGGTTCCTCTTATACCAATTTCGTTTCCTTTCATAAATTCAAAGTGAGCCAACGATATCGCATAACTTCGGTGTACCCGGGCAAACCTTGCCCTAGGTAGTAGGAGCAGCACATGTTTTAGTATGTCATCAATTTCGTAATATTCACGCTGACTTATCCATATCCATGTTTTTTCATCTTTTGCCTCGAGGTAGAGGATATCGTCGTAACGCAATTTCCGGAACAGTCTACCCTGTTGGGTGTATACCATCAGGCAGTCGTTATCTGACGAGAGCATATTTAAGCTCAACCGATGCCACCTCTGCTTCACTTTTTTTACCGCCGTAGTATAGCGCTCAAAAAAAATCGGCTTCACTAAATAATCTGCAGCGTCATAATGAAAGCTGTCCACTGCAAAACGATCGTAAGCACTGCATACAACGACGGCAACATCTGCGATTTTTGGATTATCCTCTGCAATTATTTTTAAATGTGCCAAAAATTCCATACCATTCAAACCCGGCATTTCCATATCCAAAAAGATCACGTGGATCTCGCTTTTTTTGAGTACATCCATGCCCTTACGTGGATTCGTTGTCTGGCATATCAACTCCAAACCATCTGTTGCTTTAACATAATTTGCGATAAGCTTCAGCGCTACAGGATCATCGTCTATCACTAGCACTTTCAACTTTTTAGTAATAATCTTCATATTTATCTATCTATCTGATTTTATGCTCGTTACTATACTCGATGGACAATGTCGATTTAAACAGATCGCCTTCCGTTTCATGGTGCAAGGTTGCCTTCTCCCCATAGTACAAATGCAGTAACCGCTCCAGTTGATCTAACCCCGTCCCACCTTCTTTGTAAAGCCATGCCGAATGTTCTGCTACCTGATTTCGCGTATAGATCCACAATTTGTCAACCGTAGCGACTACAGTAAACACAGCCGGTAGGGCTCCCTCACCGAATTCACCATGTTTACACATATTTTTAAATAACCCGAGCAACATCATGGGTACAATTTGGTAATCTTCCGTTTCTATGGATAAATCCAATAGGATGGGTTTGTCTTCAAATAAGCCCGCTAGTCTTGTCAAATCCTGCAGCTCTTCTACCAACGGCACCATCATATTTGTCCGCGACATTAACCGCACGCAGCGGCCACTCAATGCAAGATAGGCTTCTATTGATTTCCCTCGGATTGAAATGATCTGCAACATATGCTGAGCAATATTTCCCATAAAATGAGACAGCCATCTTTTCAATTCTGCTTGCCTTTGGTATGCCGATATCTGAAGCCTTCGGTGCGCTGCCGTACAACTCTCCCACTTCAGTATGTTTACGGCTAACTCTAACAATCCCAGGCCGATGCCATACCATGCAAACGTCCAATAAAATGCCGTAAAATCTAAAAAGTAAAGCCAGACACCTTTGACCGCCCCTTCGGGCAGGACAAGCCGGATCAATGCTGTGGGCCAGACATATAGCGCTAGGTACAATACAATACCAACCGTCAGTATAGCAACCATCATCCAGATAATTGTTTTTTTGTTTATTTTTCCGCGGCCTACGAGTTTACGAAGCCAATAGCGGTTAAGATAAATGATCCCCAGCATTAACGGTACGGCCAGCAGCAGTACTTTCCAGTGGCCAGGACCATGTAGGCTGACGTTTCCGTAACTTATCCAGCCAAAATAAAAAAGCCAAATAACGATATGGACGGCCTTCGGAAAGGGTCGTAAAAGATACACGTTTCTCATTCGAGTAATTCAATAGGTCGGACTGGTAAAAAAACATAATTATTTGGAAAATGCAAAGGTTACAACTGATTTTTGACTTCCTTTATTGAATTTTCACGACGAGTCGCTGGATTTTGCGACAGAGGTATTGATGTTCCGCTTTGGAGACAACGACCGTCTGGCCAGACCTTACATCGACTAATAGGTATTCGTTTGGTGTCATCATCGGGATCCACCACGCCTGTTCCTTTGCCGTCACATTCTGCTTTTTTTTGCTATTCGCCATCACGCTATCAAAAAATGATGGCGCAAATTCCCATTGTATCCATTCCTCAGCCGTAAGGTCATGTAACAGATCATAACAATATTGCATCAAGGATCGATATTGATTCGTTGTGACCGGGTGGAAATCCCATCGACTACGTACCTTGGGTACACCTTGAACCTGCGAAAACACAATAGGCTGTACTGTTGCACCCGTCCAACGGCTGAGCACTGCGATACCATAACGTACAGGAATCGGCATATCATGCAGGTTGACCACCGTCCAGCCTTTCGATGCCGTGCTCCCCTCTTTGCCATCGACGAAACAGATCACATCCAATCCATCCGTCACACTTCTTTTCAACTGTGTCAAACAATCGGGTTCACCGCTACGGATAAACCGCAATTCCGAATCGGCAGGTTGGCGACCGAATGTTTTCTGAAAATACAGTAGATACATATCTTGTTGCTCTTCAAAAACTTCATCTTTCAATAGGATCGCGACACCACGATCTCTTAGGAGTATTGCTCGGGGGATTAACCCATATAGACCTATATGAAAACAAGCCCATATACGCGGTTTTTTATCAACCGGGGGCCATTGTTTTACCAATTGCTCCAATAGTCGGGAATCATCTTTAAATTTTGGTTGTTTACACCAGTTTTGATGCAGGGCAATCAGTTCGATAAGATGCGGATAATCATGTACTATGCCCCAGTGATAGAGCAACGTAACGAATCTTACACTGGTATTCCACGTGGGACTATGTCCACGTGTATCCGCCTCTTCTGAAAAAGAAAAGGATAATTTATGGTTATTCTTCATGCTAAAAAGTGTAATAGGTTTAAATGACTAGCCTGTTATAATAACAGGCTAGTTTGGCGATCTAGATGCCATTTATTAGTGGTCTTCTACCTTAAATGTAGTAAAGATTACATTTTCCGGTACCACCCACTTGACTCAAAAGGCTAAAGCCTTCTCCAATGTCGAAAGTTTGGATACCGCTTGCGGCAATAGATTGGATTTCTAAAATAAACTGTTCCATTTCTATAAGATTTATATTTGCACTGAGCATCTACTTTTCCTAAGTAGATCGCTTTACTCCCTGGCCATCGGAGTAGCGTGATCACAGTGTGAAATTGGTTGTTTATTTTCGCTTAACGTAAAAAAACAATGAATAGCCACATACAGCCCATGAACAGTATTTTTCGTAGCCCTAGATCCATTCATCCGCTCTGCGTAACCGTTCATACCCCTTTTAGATACTATTCATTATTTTTTTCTTCTAAGAACATCGTTTTTATTCGTCTAGCCGGAAATGAACAGACGTATATACACATGAAGAAAAGCTTTCACCCGGCTTGCCAAGACATAGGTGCTACCCGAAAATTTGTCGTATACAATGGCTCAGAACAATTTCCGATGGCGGATAACACAGAGGCAATCGGCCTGCTTACCTTTTTGGCATTATTGAACAAAGCAAACCCCTTATAGAAATAGAAACATCAATTTCTTTATCTTCGATAAAAAGAAAATTTTAAGGAATTTAAATCTTTACTTTTTCAGATTTCACAAAAACCCAAGTAGTATGGCGCTTTTCATACCAAACCTTGTACGTGTGATTTGGCGGGACGGTGAAATTAAAGGTCAGTTCTGTCTCTGCATCATTCTTCGGAATAAAAGTCGGCAGCAAAGAATCAGCGATCTCTTTGATCTGTCTATCGTTAAGCATACGTTTATTTTAGTTTGTCTATTTCTGCTAAATTTGCTGCGTCCCTCTACCCCGCACTCTCCTCCGCAGCGAGAATAGTTTGCTATCTTTCCTATATCAAACATAAGTCCAAATACCCGATTATCCAAAAATTTCGGCATTTCATCCAGCTCCTTCATATGCTTGAATATATATAGCCACAGGATTTACTTGATCGGAATCGACAATCAAAATAGTCGCTTTGCAAATGACATTATTACGGTATACATGAAACTTATAATTACATTCAACGATCCGATACCAGGAGATAATTACGATGTAATATTACAAAAAAACCTTATTGATTTTTTGATGCTGGAACTTTAATACCGTTCGAAAGAAGATCACCTAGGCAGAAACCTGGTTTCCTCCCTCGAAATACTCTTTCAAGCCAACAAAATTTTCGCTAACATGAAGGTAGACCTGGTTATCAAAATTTATAACAATCTCTTCATCGAGAAAGATGTAAATACACTCTCCTCCGTAATCACGACCATCCTCATTCCAAGAAATATGTAGGATCCTATCCTTGAATTCTGATAGATCAGAAATCGACGGCACCTCTTTGTCATAATTATATCTCTTAGCTAACAACTGCAGTAGCTTATTTGCCGCGTTTACCAATAAATTATGTGTTTGTAACATAGTATTTCTTATTTTATTGTAGTTTCTATAGCTAGTGCTCTAAATGAACAGCGATATCGACAAAAAGTTTTAAAAATTAAAGGCCGTCTTATTTGCAAGACGACCTTTACATCACACTATCGCTAAACTAAGGAAGCAATACCTATAATAGCATCTTTTTATACTCTTCAATAGCACGACAGTTCATTAAAAGTTTATAAAAACAGAAAACAAAGTATCTTTTAACACCTCATAATAGCTACGTACTATCCAAATAAAGAAATAAAAATACACGCGGATCAGATGAAAATATGCGCCCAAACAAATATTTATACTGAAAAACAATAAATAATTAACGATCAAAAAAGGGCTATAACGAAGGATGAAAGTAAGCCCGAGCGTTTTATATTACTCAAATTAAGCGAAAAAACGTATAAATACGCGCTACGGTGGTTTTTACGCAGCTTTATGTTGTGAGACTACCCCAAAGTGAGAACCCCTCGATTTTAGCATCACTTTTGTAATAGTACTAGCATCAACTTAAAATACACTTATCTATGACTTCTATACAATTACAACAGCAGATTGAGCAAAGCAAATCCATTCTTACCCAGTTTGCAAAAAAGTTCACAAAAGATCCCGATGATATCCAAGATTTGGTACAAGATACACTCGTCAAATCTATAAAGCACATAGATGAATATGAAAATAATCCGAAACTTCTATCCTGGCTATACGTGATCATGAAAAACTTGTTCATAAATCAATACCGCCGTAATCAGAATAGAGTAACTTATGAAAACGCACAAATGTGCGAAGTACGCGACATGGGATGCAGCGAGCCGTTTAGCCGAAATAACAGCGAAGGAAAGTTTACGATGGATGATATCGAATCGGCGATAAAAAAACTATCACCAGAAAGCAGTGAAATTTTTAATATGCATATCGAAGGCTACAAATACAAGGAGATTGCTGCTTATTTTAATATGCCGGAAGGTACGGTAAAGACTCGCATTCACCATGCACGCAAATTCTTACAAGCGCAGCTTTCATCTTATAAAAAAGCTAGTTAATAGCTGCACAGAATGAGCGTAAATGCAGCAAATATTCTACATGCCATTCCACCAAGCGTCCAACATGGATCTATTTTCCATTATCCATTGTTGGGCGGTTTCTTTTTGATTTGTGCTGGTTTCCATTCTGGTCAGGAGGTCTGACATCATTTCGCCATCAAAAAAAGCATGCTGAAAGAACCGGTAAACCTCCGGGAAATCTTTCTCAAAATCTTGTCGGGCAAACGTCTCTATATGTTCCACCTCACCATATATTTTCTTTGGATCCTCCAAAAACTTCAAGTCAAACCTTCCGAACAACCAGTGCGGTTGCCATGCCGTCACCACGATCCACCGCTTCTCCTGGATAGCTTTATTCAGTTCGGCAGCCATCGCCACCATAGAGGAATTGAGTTGCCGGTAATTTAGGCCGTACTCCTGAATAACCGTGTCCGTATAAATAGCCATGCCGGTACCTCTTTCTATGCCCATGATCTTTCCGTCGAACTTATCGCTATTCGCATTCAGTTCTTCAATCGAATTTATTTCCACGTAATCCGGCACCACGAGTCCCAATAACGCTCCTTCATAATTTGTCGCGACGCTTTGAATACGATGAAACGGTGCAATCTTATCGCCATGTGTTTTGGGGAGCCATACATTCATAAATATATCCGTATCACCATTATCCATGGACGCCAATAGCAGATTCGGTGCCGCTTTGTGAATAACGATATGGTATCCTTTTTCCTTTAAATATTCCTGTGCGACTGTCGTCATGGCATTTCCTTCCGCCCAGCCTTCCACCATGCCCATGCTGATACGCTTGGTCAGGCGGTCTCCACAGCCGAGCAGGCAAACACACGAGATGACGATCGCTATCCATTTTCTTCCGTTCATATAGCTTCGCTCTTATTTAGATAATCCCTTATTACCAAAAGCCTGTGTAATACGGTCAAGTATGATAGCCAATATCACCACAGACAAACCGCTTTCAAATCCCAAACCGATATCCAGGTTATTGATTCCCTCCAACACCTTTTCGCCCAATCCACCAGCAGCGATCATTCCGGCAATAACAACCATAGACAACGATAGGAGAATGGTCTGGTTAATACCGGTCAAAATGGTCTTCATCGCTAAGGGTAACTCCACCTTAAAAAGAATCTGTTTAGACGTAGCACCTAGCGAATGCGCCGCTTCCAATACATCTTTCGGCACCTGTTCAATGCCTAAAGTTGTCAAGCGAACAGCCGGTGGCATCGCAAATATAATGGTCGCAAATGCACCCGGCAGCTTTCCAATGCTGAAAAACAAGACGGCTGGTATCAAGTACACAAAAGCCGGCATGGTCTGCATGAGGTCCAACAGCGGACGGATAACGCGGTTGGCGGTCGGACTTTTCGCCGCCCATATCCCCAGCGGCACAGCAAAGACCAATGCTATAAAGGTCGAAGCGAGAATAAGCGCCAGTGTTTGCATCGTTTCCTCCCAAAAGCCCATCAGGTAGATAAGCGCAAACCCCAGTACCGTAAACAGTGCAATGCTCTTTCCCGCCTGCTTCCAGGCAATAAACGTAAATAAGGCGATCATGATATAAAATGGCGTCTGCACAAAAACCCATTCCAAGCTCTCTATGCCCGTATTTCCCGTTACCTTTATGAAATCAAAAAAAGGCCTTAGATTATCGGTAAGCCATTTCACCGCAACCGCAACATATTGTCCTATATCTATCGTTTTTTCCATCCTTTTTAACTATTGTTTGCTTGTTCTTTCAAATCCTGGATATCCTGTTCGTCAAAACGTGTTGCCTCGATGATCAGGGAGTTTTGCGTTACAATGCCGAGCAACCGCTTCTCTTCTCCGTCCACCACGGCAATCGGCGAGCGCGTTGCCGATATCAACGGTAGCATTTCCTCCACGGTGACTTCAGTTGTTACCGAGGGCACATCCGTCCGTAAAATACGATGCACTGTCTTCTCCTGCGCCTTCGCAGATTGTACCGCATCTTTCACCCATACAAAGCCCATAAACACCCCCTGGTCGTTCACCACGGGCAACACATCCAGTCCCGTTGCACGCATTTTCCGCAGTGTTCCCTCCGGCCCATCCTTCCCTAGCCGCACCACGGTCGGTTTATCATGCATCAAGGTTCCCGCTGTAATGATCGTCTTCCGGTCCACCTTTTTTACAAATGCTTCCACATATTCCGTCGCCGGATTCGTTAAGATCTCCTCCGCCGTACCGATCTGTTCAATCACACCATCTTTCATAATCGCAATCCGCTCCCCTAATTTAATAGCCTCATCCAGATCGTGGGTAATGAATACAATCGTTTTTTTCAGCTTCTCCTGCAGGGCGAGCAATTCATCCTGCATTTCCGTTTTAATGAGTGGGTCAAGTGCCGAAAATGCCTCATCCATTAAGAGTACCTCGGGCGAGTTCGTCAATGCGCGGGCTAGCCCTACCCGCTGTTGCATACCCCCGGATAGCTGTGCCGGAAATTGATTCTCGAAACCCCGTAGACCAACCGTGTCCAATGCATTTTGTGCCTTTTCTTTCCGCGTTTCCGCATCCTCTCCACGAATTTCCAGACCAAAGGCAACATTTTCTATAATAGTGCGGTGGGGCAGCAACCCAAATTTCTGAAACACCATACTCATTTCTGTACGCCGGACATCCAAGAGCTCCTTATGCGTTTTACGTGTGATGTCATCGCCATTGATATAAATACTTCCGGCCGTAGGTTCAATCAAACGGTTCAGACAGCGGAGTAAGGTAGATTTACCACTTCCCGATAGACCCATGATCACAAAGAATTCATTTTCAAAAATCTCAAAACTTGCCCCGTTCACGCCTACGGTGCACTGTGTAGCTTCCAGAATTTCCGTTTTGCTTTTACCTTGCTTCAGCATTTCCAAAGCCTTCTCTTTCTTTCTGCCAAAAATCAATACCAGTTCTTCGATTTTTATTTTTACGGGTCTATTCTCGTCCATGTATATTCTATATTTTATACCCATTCCTTCATATGGGTTATATAACAAATAAAGTCCCAGATGACTTTTACTTAAAAAAGTGCACTGACTTTCAATATGATTTATATTGAGCGGATTATAGGTTTGAAGGGGGTGACAACTTCACTGTCCTGAGCGTTCTCAGATGAAGCAGGAAAAAAAGAAATCTCGTTGTTAGCAGCTTTCTGTGTTCCTTCATGTTGACAAAGGTACGAAAAATTAATTTATCCAGATTGGAGAGGAATAATGCCATGGCATAGTTCTTGCCATGACGCATGTAAAAAAGTTAAAACAAATTTGAATTATCTAAACAAACAACAATAAAATTTATGTGTGGAATCGTAGGCTACGTAGGTAGCAAACCCGCTTACCCAATACTCATATCCGGCTTGCAGCGTCTGGAATATAGAGGGTACGACAGTGCTGGTGTCGCCCTCCTTGTGGATAACAATCTTCAAGTGTTTAAAAAAGAAGGTAAGGTTGCCGCTTTGGAAGGGTTGGTCGGCGAACAACAACCGCTCTCCACAATCGGTATCGGCCACACGCGTTGGGCTACGCACGGTGAACCTTGCGACCGAAATGCGCACCCCCACCTTTCCAACGACGGTTCTATTGCCATGATCCATAATGGCATTATCGAAAACTATGCCCAATTGAAGGCCGAATTGGAGAAGAAAGGCTATACCTTTAAGAGTGATACCGATTCCGAAGTATTGGTTAATTTTATATCCGACATACGCCTTCACAACAACTGCTCGTTGGAGGAAGCTGTCCGGGTAGCTTTGAAGCGTATTACCGGTGCTTATGTGATTCTACTTCTGGACAACGAAATGCCCGATACCATCATCGCCGCCCGGAAAGGATCTCCTTTAGTGATTGGCGTCGGCGAAAACGAACATTTCCTAGGATCAGATGCTTCACCGATGTTGGCCTATACGAAAGACGTCGTGTATATAAATGACTACGAAATGGTCATCGTCCGTCCAGACGAACTTATTCTGAAGAATTTAGTTAATGAAAAATTAACACCGTTCGTACAACGCCTGGACTTAGATTTGGCCGCCATTGAAAAAGGTGGCTATGAGCATTTCATGCTGAAAGAAATTTTCGAACAGCCACAAACCATATTCGATTCCTTCCGGGGGCGGCTGGATGTGGAACAGACCCTGTTGACCTTAAGTGGACTCGAGACGATTAAGGATAAATTGTTAACGGCACGTCGTATCATCATTGTAGCCTGCGGCACCAGCTGGCATGCCGGTCTTTTAGCCGAATACCTGATCGAAGAGCTTTGCCGTGTAAACGTGGAGGTCGAATACGCGTCAGAATTCCGCTACCGCAATCCGATTATCGATGAAAGCGATGTGATTATCGCCGTATCCCAGAGTGGCGAAACCGCCGACACATTGGTCGCGCTGGAAAATGCTAAAAAACAAGGGGCGACTATTTTCGGTATCGTAAATGTCGTCGGATCTTCTATCGCGCGTATGGCCGATGCGGGTGCCTATACGCACGCTGGCCCGGAGATCGGCGTGGCGAGCACCAAAGCCTTTACCGCCCAGCTTGTCGTGTTGGAGCTCTTCGCACTCAAACTTGGAGCGATGAAAGGTACCATCAGTACAGCCCGTTTGCAGGAGTTAACCGCCGCTCTGCATGCCGTTCCCGAACAAGTGCAGTGGATATTAGACAACCAATTGGAAAATATTAAGCAGGTTGCTACGAAATACAAAGATGCACGCGATTTTCTATTCTTAGGCAGAGGCTATAATTTCCCTATTGCGCTAGAGGGCGCCTTGAAATTAAAAGAAATTTCCTACATACACGCCGAAGGTTATCCAGCGGCAGAAATGAAACACGGTCCGATTGCTTTGGTTGATGAAACTCTGCCCGTTGTGTTCGTGGCTACACAGGATCCGTTCTACGAAAAGGTCGTGAGCAATATGCAAGAAATTCGGGCCCGAAAAGGTCGCTTAATCGCTGTTGTATCCGAAGGGGATACCGTAGCTGAGCAGCTCGCGGAAGATGTATTGACCGTACCAAAGTCGGACGAGTTGATTTCGCCTTTATTGGCTGTCATTCCTTTGCAGCTACTGTCCTATTATATCGGCGTAGAATTGCAACTTGATGTGGATAAGCCGCGGAACTTGGCGAAATCAGTAACGGTAGAATAACTTTGCTGATTGTCCATTAAACTGGCCGATGTGGAAACACGTCGGCCAATACTATGTAACCTACCTAATATTCCCGTTGGAATGTCCGGAAAGACGAGCGCAGACCAAAAGTAAAAATCATCGCATGCTGGTAATCGCCCGTCACCGTATTTTTGTTACGACGATCAATTAAACCCAATTCCCAACGCAAGTTATACTTAGGATTCATCACATACGAGAAACGGAGCTCGTGGTAAAACAAGTTATTTAAGTTTCCTTGCCCTATGTGGAAACCGTCTTCTGTCACGTCCTCTTTAAACAGGTCTACACCTACATTATCGCTATCCGTTGGATCCAATCCGTAGCGCGCATACATTGCCTGGCCATAAACCTCCCACCGGTTCCAACGATACGTTGCAATTCCCAGTGCTTCCCGGAAATTGGCACCTCTCGGATGCGCTAAAGCTTCCCCGTTACTCGTATAATTGATTCGGTTGTTCGGATGCTGATACGTATAAGGAGCCGCCTGGTTATACTCTACCGTCACATTCAGGTTTTCTACATCAAACAAATCATACGTCTTTCCACCCAGTTGAAAAGCCGTCCGATGGTTATCGCTGCTTCCAAAACCAAACTTGGAGATATCATCTGCATATAGCTGCCCATAAAAGATATATTTTTTCCAAGGTTGGTATTTCACATTTAGTCCTAAACCACCATTTGCTTTTCCACCCGTGCCTTGATTGTTCTGCGCCCATATCAAGGAATGGAAGAGCCCAAGAGACACCTTTTCCCCTGCCAGGTAATCCACATACTGGAAAGCACCGTATTTGACACCGTTCCCTAGGCGATCTGAAAAAGGATCCTGCGCGTCGGCTATACGGGGGTTTCTCAAATCGTTCATATACGCCCATATTGAATGGTATTGCCAACGCCCCACCTTACCCGACAAGCGTGCATGCGAGAAGTTGTACGGGTTATCGGAGATTAGGGTCGATCGATATCCTTCGCCGATATGGAGTTTATCATAGGCTACACTTACCTGCAATGCGTCCGCAAAATGATAGCTTATGTTCGCTGTGGCATTCATCCAATCGTATTTTCCGGTATTTAAGTTTTTAGAAAAACCCTGTCCCGGCAAATTACCGATCCCTAAAGCTGTACTATCAATAAAGCTCGCGTAGCGCGCCTGATTCTCGTAGAAACTCACGAACAACGAAAACTTATTATTCACCGAAAGCCCTGCTTGTGCACCACGTGTATTTGTCCATAAGGTTTTGCTGTTTGTACCGCGTTCTGCCCCGACTATAAAGTCAGGCATAAAATCCAGATAAAACGTATGATCGTCTTTCGCGACTTCAATCAAATGCTCCTGAAAAAGCTTGCGGTGTCCCCAGCTTCGGGTGGTATCCCGTTGCGTGATGGTGTGCCGCGGGTCTATGTTTGTTCCCACAAAAGGCTTTACAGCGGTATGGGTTAAACTATCTGCGTATAGCTGCCCCATGTTCCGCTGATACTGCTCGTAGGAATAAGGTTGGTAATGTATCTGCGATATACCTGCTTTCGCGAATAACAAAGCTAGAATTAGAAGTCTTACGTGTATATATTTCATATATTTGATTTTTGAAACTACATATCCTCCAAAGTCAGACAGCGCATTTCAACCTCATACTTCGCCAACAACTTATTTTTTAGTCGCTCTACTTTAGCTGTCAGTAAGTCTGGTTTAAAATTCTTTCGTTGCCTTTTTACCTCGGCAGCCACAGCCTTATTTTTCTCCAACTTCAATCCAACGATATCAATTTCATACGCATGGCCTTTCGGTTCCCACCACGATCCGATTATCTTGTACTGCAAGCTTTCCGCAAACTGCTGTTTAAAGTAACGCTCCAGCATGATTCCTGAATAAATGGGATAATCCGAACGAATAAGCTGCTGTAGCGCTGCAAAATTTTTGATCTCGATCAGGGAGCGATAACGGTCAAAATAATTAAACCAGAAACGGATAAAATTATCCAGAATTTCGTAACGCACGGTTTGACTCCCTTCTTTAGCCAATATCGGCCGCTGCCGTACAATGATATGGTAATCATCGATTAGGCGCTTGATCTGCCCACCAATACTTTTATCGCCCAAAGCAGCCTCTATTTCGGGCTGTGTATTGATTCCTCCCGATATCGCACTCAGTATAGAGAAGTATGTAGCATAATTTTTGCCGAACTCTTCAACCAATAGGTTTTTTCCCTCGTCCGTAAAAGAGGAATTCTCTCGCACCATAAAGGAAATCATGTCGTCAACACCGAGCATATCGTTGTCACAGAACAATTCGACGTATTTAGGGATACCACCGGTAAAAGTGTATAATGCGAGTAGGTCATCATTGCTGTAGCCTGGTCTGTAATCCTGCATAATCTCTTTCAGCGTAGCTATATCAAAAGCCCCCAGCTTCATGATATTATCCGCCCGACCAAACAACGGTTCTTTACTGTTCTGAAAGATCCTTTCCATCAGCGAATATACCGAACCCGACACGATCAGGTTCATATAGGTCTTCTTACGATAGCTATCCCAGATATTTTGCATATCGCTATATATCGACTCGTTGATGTTGTAAAATTCCTGAAATTCGTCGATAATCAGGTTAAAGGGTCTTTGCGTGGCTAGTTCCATCACATATTGGAACAAGGAGCGAAAAGTCTGGATCTCAGCAGGCACAAAGGTATTGAGCGACTGGCTGATCAACGGTATAAACTCTGTACATAGCGTCGCCTCATTCTTCCGACCCACAAACAAATAAACCGTCGGTTGACCTTCCGCAGCTTTCATTATCAGACTCGTCTTACCAATACGCCTCCTTCCTGTCACCACCGTAAAACGAGAACCTTCCTTTACGGACAAACGTTGTATCCGTTGCAGTTCGGCTAATTCACTAGTTCTATTGTAAAACTTCATGGTGTCTTGATCTTTGTTACGACGGCAACCGTTACCACCGTAACAAAGTTAACAAAAAATCGTACAACCCCACAACTTATGTAAGTTACCCTCTAAGTTTGGGCTTATTGCTCTTGCCATTGATGATATTCCAAAGCCGTTTACGTAAGGAAACCTCCTTAAAATAAACTTCGTAAACAGTCTTGCTTCCATTCCGTCCGCTTACGAAATGTAAACCACTTGGCTGCAACGTTCAATTAACATCCTGTCGTGGGTTACGAAAATCATTATCTTATCTTGACCAACTTTTATTAAACGTTCCGTCAACTCCGTACCCGTAGAAGGATCAAGGGCAGAAGTCACCTCATCAAACAGCCAAACAGCACAGTCCTGCAAGAGTGCCCTTGCCACAGCTATGCGTTGTGCTTGCCCTTCAGAGAGACCGTAACCGGATTCTCCAACCACCGTATCCAGTCCATCGGGCAAATCATACACAAAAAGCGCACAGCTCGTCACCAATACTTCCCGAATACGTTCTTCCGAAACAGGCAGCCTATTTACCTGTAGATTTTCGCGTATCGTTCCACTAAAAAGCTTATCACCTTGTGGTACGTAAGCAAAATTAGTACGATGTGCGCTACTCAGCGGGATTTCACGTCCATCCGTATGGAGCTGCAAGAGACCGCTATCGGGCCGAAGCAGACAGAGTAGCAAACGAATAAGCGTTGTTTTCCCCTTCCCACTTGCCCCTACCACTGCTGTAGGTTTTCCACGAACGAAATCTGCATTAAACTGATCAAGCACTCCCTTATCCTCATAACGGAAGCCGACACCCCGTAAGCGCACATGCTGTATGGCAGGCAGATATTCTGCCGCTACCTTTTCCTCCTTTTCCGACTGCAGCATTTCATCGACCCGCTCCAACGCTGTACGGAATCGAATAAATGTGGGAACAAACCCCATTAATGTCAAAACAGGTCCTTGAATACGACCAACCAATTGCAGGAAGGCCGACATGGTACCAAATGTAATCTCTCCTGCATGCAAACGAAAGATCCCCCAGACAAACGTTAGTAAAAAACCTGTGTTCACGGTAAAGCGCAAAATACCTTTTGAAACGGTAGAGAAATTTAAGACACGCATTTTCATCGCATAAATAGCTTTCTGACTCTCCGTTACCTTTTGCTTCCGGATCCGCTCCAGTCCTAAAGCACGAATTACCAAACGAAAGCGCATATTCTCCTGAACGACATTTCCCAAGTTACTTTCAGCACGTTTCAGTTGTTGGTTCATGTTTCTTAACTTTTTAAAATACAATTTAGAAAACACCACCAATGGGGAAATACAAAGTATTAAAACGGCTAACATCGGATCCATCATCCATAAGAATCCAAAAGCCGACAGCAACCGGAAAACAGTCACCATAGCATCTACTGCTGTCGTGCCGATCATCTGTACGACTTCTTGACAATCTGTATTGACACGCACCATAACATCCCCCGTAGGCCAATTCTTCACTACCCGCCATGTTGCATGCATCTGTGCGTCCACTACATCTTGCTGTAAACTCACCAACATCCGCGAACGCATACGATCGTTTACCCAAGAAGCGTATAAACTTGCTCCCTGACCGCCCAATATACTCCATACCGCCAACCATAATGCGTGCTTCATGCGTGCCGTATCCCCCGCAATCGCGTAGTCAATAGCATGTTTCGAGTAGTAGATAAATAGTAAAGATAGCCCCAGAGCGATCAGCTCCAACAGAAAATAAAGTAGCAAAGCTTCCCGATAAGGTTTCGAAAAAGACCATGCCCATTTGATTTGATACGCTAGTTTATGCTCCAATTTTATTCGTAATTCGTAAAATTCTTAACACAAGACGCTTCATCGCTACCACCACACGCCGAGGCAAACGCAGATGATACCATATTACCCCCAGTTTCTTATTCAGGCGACTTGACACACGTAACTTTTTTTCGGAACGACGTGCAGCGGATAATACCGCTATAAAATCTTTTAAAGCGATCTCTTCTAGCTGCACCAGGTTGTTATCGCCCACAAGCCAAAAGTAGTTTGCTTTTTTCCGTACCACCCGGTGTAGCACATAGCGTTGCTTCCATCTTGCCAACACGATATCGCCAATAGCGATTTCTGCTCCATTTGCTGTTTGTAATAGCACCTCATCACTTTCTCGCAGGAAAGGCTCCATACTTTTGCCCCGCACGGGAATCCATACCTGATCGCCTTGTTCGAGCCGTTGCTCGACCAAGTAAAAAAATGCTTCATTTTCTAACCTGACAGGTTGCGTATAATTCATCTCCACTAATTTGCTATGAATGAGAAACTACATTTGCCAAATAACGTAAAGTGACGTCGAGTGGCGCGTCTTTCAATAACACTGTATTTGCATTATTTAGTAAAAAGATGGTTGGATAGGCCCTTATGTTATACAAACCATCGTGGATAATATGTCCTTTTTCATCCCAGCCGTTGATCCAATTATCCGGTATTCGTTTTTGATATCCCATCCAGCTATCCTTATTCGGATACAAACTTACCGATACAATTTCTAAAAAACCATTCGTTATACAATTATGTACCGCAGGTGTCTGTGCTAGATCTAGCATCAGCGCGGCACATTGTGTACAAGTCGGATCATAGAACACGAGCAACTTATATGGTTTCGTTCCTTCGTGCATTCTTCGGTATTTCCCATCTTTAGCCAAATATTCAAAATCTGTTGCCACTGTTCCGACTTGATTTTTACGTATAAGCTCCAACCGTACGGCATATTTACTTCTTTCTTCCTCTGGCAGTGTTTGATACGCTACCAGATATGTCAAAACCTGCTCATAATATCCCTCATTGCGCATCGGCGAATTTGGATCATACAGATAATGGCTATATCTATCTACAAAATAAGCGAAATTTTGCGGTTCTACAGATGCATCGTCCAGCATGCCATGTACGGCAACCTGCACAACGGTATCTGGCACGGTGGCAAACAGCGCAATAAAGTCCACCAGTTTCTGCTCTACGTCATCGGAATTGTTGGTCTGTACCTTCGCTTTAAAGTTAAAAGCATCCCAATATCGGAGTAGTCTTTCGGCAGGGATTGATGACATCACTTCACCCGCTGCACTTACATTTCCATTTTGCACAGATTTTCCCTCCCGAGGGTGACCACAGGAAACTGTAATTAATAAGATGAGTATCGTACCATACAGCACTCTTTTCGTTAGCGACATTATATTCATAACACGGTAAAATTAATAGTTAGATTTGTTACTTATACCAATATGCGAACAAAAAAGGCCACCCGATAGCTGATGGATGGCCTTTTATCATAAAATAATCGATATTAATCAATTTGTCCTGTAACTATAATGCAGAGAGATCTGGATTCGGATCATAACCCGCAGCGGTAGGATCCCAGCTCGCATTTCGCGTACACCGCACATTTTGGAAACCCGAACCTAATAAGCCTAGGTTTAGGACATCCAGATTCAAGACTCCCGCACTCCGTCCTGCGATGGCTCTCGCTGCTCTCGGCGGAATACCTAATTGAGCCGGAGCAGTAGCGCCCAAATATCCCCATGCCCCTACTTCTATAAGAGCAAGATCTGCCACACGGTCACTTGACCAAAGCGCCGCCGTTTCTCCGACATTTCCCAAGGAAAGGGTCACTAACCCTGAAACAGCCGATAGCTGTGTCTGTAAACCATTATACGGAAAACGTAATCTGTTGGTTGCAGAGGTTGCCGAACCATAAGCTGGATCGGAACCAGCAGACGGTACATATTCGATATAATTACTGCCGAAACTAGCGCCCGGTGTTCCAGGTTCCGGAAAAACGACACTTAATATATCGCCTAACAAATCACCGATGAGCCCTGAGGTTGATGTCAACGAACGAAGTTCTACATCTGTCGGCGTTTTCCAGCGGCCCGCCGGATATACCAAAGCACATGGATCTAATTGTTGCGCCTCATTTGCACTTGCAAACTGACGCGGAATATGGCCTCTGAAAGAGAAAAAGCTCTTGTTCGCGTCTTCAGTGTTTGAAGCCGTTATAAACGGATTGGTGTGAAAAAAGCGGTATGGATTAAATTCTCCGCTCTCGTAATACAGGTTCGATCTTGCCCATTGAACTTCTACACCACTTCGATCTGTTGTCAATGCCGATTCTATAAACCCGAACAGCATCTCCTGTTCCATACCATGTTCCGGTGTAAATTGATGCACGATAGCCTTGGTACCAAAATCTCTAGTCGATCCATCGTCCAACGTTATCTGCAAGCCGGAGACGGTAACGCTGATGCCATCGGCAGCATTCGCCGCAACGGATGTAGTCAGCACCTTTCGCTGCCCTCCTGCTCCTGCGATATCCGTGAAATCCTCATATGCTACAGACAGGTTCTCGGTTGTATCACCAACAAAATGACCCGTCACTATATCAATAGCTTCAGGCGCCACATATAACCCCGATACCGAAACATCGGCTCCTGCCATAGGCGCAAACATCCCCATCGTATTTAATTCGATCACCAAACGTGTCAACCGGGGTTTAAACGTAATTGTCAAAGGAACCACCACATCACCGTCGGCATTTTCCACTTCAAATATGCCCGCCGCATAAAGTAGCCCGTCTCCCGCTATAACCGTCACCTGTCCATTTTCATCACCTTCCGGAACCTCGTCTGTACTGTTATAAGAGAGCGCATACCATTCGTAAATTTTCCCTTTTTCAACAGGAAGGGAACCGGTCTCACCCGAAACAAATTGCTCCGAAATAAAACCCGTTGTAGCACCTTGCTCTTTGATGAAAATGCGGTAATTAAAGCCTTCTTCCATCGCTTCCGCTCGTAACCCATTAGTAGATCCGCCGCTGTTCCGTCGACTTCCGATCATTTTAGAACTCTTCCCCCCTTTTTCTCTTTGGGAGACCAGTACCTCAAAACCGTCGCTTTCCAATATTTCTATCTTATTGGCAGAAGAAACCGACGCGGTCTGCCCCGCTTTTCCTTTTAATGCTGGTCCTCCTTTCCCATAATCTATATCGCCTACACGTAGCACAACCCGTGTACCCCCAACCTCTTGTTCCTTGATATCTTGTTTGGCATCCTTGGCGCATCCCGCCATAAATACTATCCCCATGGCTATTGACGTACCGATGAGGAATTTTTTCGTTAAGTTTCTATAAGATTTATTCATAACTTCTTATTCATTATTTAACTTTATTTAAAAATCACTCCAACTGCTTTGGTCCGTACCGTTACCATGCCCTTCCACTTCGGGGGCACTACTACTTACAGAGCTGGCGGCAATGCCTTGTTCCAACTCAATTACGTGCATCTCGACCTGAGGCGCTACGTATACTTCTCTTGTTTTTGTTTCCATATTACATTATTTAATTTATAGATGACTAGTATCATATTTATAGCGGTTAGCAGAACTTTTTAAAAACTCTGCAATTCATTATTTAAATAAAAATTTAGCCCCTACAAATGCCTCACATGTACCTGATAAACTTCGAAAGAAGCATATCGAAATACACACTAAATTTTCATTAAAATGTCCATGCTTCTTCACAATCACGTTTATAATATCCTCACAGACAACTACAAAACATTCGAAATGTTAAATTGTTTTAACGTTTTTATTTTTTTTGAATTCGTAGTTCAAAATGGCTGTAATTATAGTGTAGGACAGGGAGGCTTACCAGAAAAGTAAACGATAGGAGAAATAATGTTATTAGCTAATTTTAAAGGGCTGCGAGAAAAAGAAGATTAAAGAAATAAGCGCGCAAAGGCCTAACTATCATTGGGCGGAAAACAAGGCCGTTATTCGAGCAGTAGCGCGCCGAATCGGAAAGAAGAGAGCCTCTGCGGGAGCATAGGGAAAGTAGAGACGTACACTTCTCCACAACCGCTTTAAACCATCCGGCTGAACAGAAACGAAAGAAACCTTTCCTTCCGCAAAACGGGCGTCATAGAACCCGAAATTTCCTGACTGCCAAATTTCGTCCATCATCCAGTCTGCCCTTCTATCGTTTGGAAGCGGAAACGGAAGATCATCTTCAGAGAGGCCAATATAATGTATTAATATACGATGCAGCTGATGAACCCATTTCAGAATCCCAGCCTTTTTATACATTTCACGCAAAATAGCCCCATCAATTCTATGCTTGTAAGCCTTATACAATACCGCAGCATCACAAATCTGCCGCAAGCCTACACCAAAACCCAGCAAATGCTTTAAAATATGTACATTGACCTGAAAGATCTGCAACAAAGGATTTAATAGCGCAACTTCTTGCCCATTGACCTGCATCGTATCCAAGGGAGAATCTGCTAACAACTTTTTCAAATAAGCTGTCAAAAAAGGGTTCTTGAGATCGAAAACGCGGCTATGATGCTCTATGTGAATGCCCGCCCAGTCATAATCTAAACTAAAACCAAAAGGGGAGTGTACCGAAAGCCCTTTTTCCCGCACGAACTTTTCAGCCTTTTGGTATCCTCCGCTGTTAAAACACCAATCTATATCGCCAGAGGTTCGCCGCAACGGATTTGGATACCACTGCGCAACCCCTTGTCCTTTTAACAAAATCGGAGACACACCCTGCTTTACAAAGGACACGTATTGCGCTGCTATTACCTCATTCATACGGATATTGTGGCGTTCGATCTGATCAACGCGCGCCGTCCATTTTAGGCGTACCACCAAAGGAGGTAATTGTGCTTCTTTTAACAACGGAAAACTCTCGAAAACAACGCCTTCTACCGTATGGTTCAAGGCATATTGATAAAGCAAGGACCAATCTTCTTCAGACAAGGGATTGCCTACGGAAAGTTCACCCTTTCCCCAAAGCCCCATTTTCAACAGCTCAAAAAATATATCTCTTAGCTTGTCCGTCATTGTTTTCTAAACATAAATAAAAAATATTACATTTTTTACGCCAACAATTCAAAAAACAAGATTCAAGCAAAAAAAGGTAGATTTTAAGAATGTATTGGTTATGTATTAATTTTCGCCAGTATGTCCAGCGGCTTTACTTCCGAAAACCGCTTTTGACGACATATAGGCCGCCTGCGCATCCGGAAGACACTCAAGCTGTCCGACCATGACTTTGCCAACTATTCGCGAAAGTGTATTTGTCATCGTCTGGAACAATGTCTTATTCCAACGGATAGCTGTGCAGCTCGGCAGAACGGCAATCAAACTATGCATGTTTTCTTGCTTTGTAAATCTATTGTATGGAGCCTGTTCCAAACGCACAAAAGCCTTCAACTCGACTTTGCTATTTTTGTAACAAGGCGTTTTTCCGCTCCAAGGCGTACCGTATATAAACACTTGATCATTATCTTCGATACGCACAGCCGGATTATCATCATTCAGCAGGGCTGTCTCTGGGATATGTTGTAGCCAAAGCTTACTATGCGTACTTTTTCCCGTACCGCTTTTCCCCAAAAACGCTACCCCATGTTCTGCTCGGTGCGCAATAACCGACGCATGGATCAATATGAGTTGATATTGCAGACCCGCCTGTCCAAAGACGACCATTAAAAGCCAACTGACTAACTCTCCCATTCGCGGATCCTTAGCGTTACCATAAATGACCGACTCTTTAAAGTCGCGTGTACTCTCCATCACCCATTGCATCTCCTTCACCGGATGTTTAATTTGCGTGACAAACGTATTTTCACGTTCGTAAAAGCGAAAATTATCTCCCCAGACAACAGAAATATCACTTCTCAGAACACCCATTTCGTTTTCTTCAGGGGGTTCACTTTCTAACAACGTTACGGTAGCAGCCGGGATTCGATCGTTGGCAACATTGATGCGAAACCCCGTAAATGAGGGCAAGAGCATATCCACATTCACTGTTGGAGATAATCGCAATTCCAATTGCAATCCAGCGATTTCATAAAAGAGACTTGTTAAGGTTGTTCGGGGGTTAATTTTCATCGTTTCTTCGCCTATATGCTATGCTTCAAATAGGCCAGCAACTTCAAATTCCCGAATTAGCGCAAGTGCGTCAGAAGTTGCCCGCTCCTGTGTAACCTCAAAGCGTTCACATAATAAGCCTGCAACCCGTTCCACGGTGACATCTTTTCCAGTTAGATTTTCCCAGAGCCATGCGGCGGTTTCGTTCAGCGTATGAACTTTAGAAAGATCTACCATCCCTTGCCCGGGATCTACCATGATATAATCGTCTCCAACCTTTCGGAGCACTAAATCTTGTCTTAAGGTCCTCATAGCGTAAAAATAATAAAAAATCCCGATGCCTTCCATAACACCGGGATTTTAATTTAGCCCCTAATCTTCGGCTTATTACTCTTGCCTTTGATGATATTCCAAAGCCGCTTACGCAAGGAAACTTCCTGCGTTTCGCCATAACCGTAACCATAGCCGTAACCGTAGCCATAACCACGCTTAAAGTCTACATCGTTGACGACAACGGCCATATTCGTTAATTTGCCCTCTTCATAGAGTTCTTTTGGAATATTCAATAAACGTCGATCTAAGTAATTAGCACGGGTCACATAAATAGTCATATCCGCATGCTCGGCAATCAGCAAGGTATCCGTTACCATGCTGACCGGCGCCGTATCCACGATTACATAATCGTACTGCATACGACCATAAGCAATCAAATCGGCAAAGTGACCATTCATGAGCAACTCGGCAGGATTTGGTGCGATATAACCTGAATAAATAATATCAAAATTATAAGGAGCCGGTTTCTGGATCACGATGTTGGACACTGACATCTCTGGATTCACGAGGTATTGGGTAATCCCGATATTCGTATGTTGCAAATGCGATAGCCCCAAGTAATCCAATACTTTGGGTGAGCGGATATCCGCACCGATCAGCAATACTTTCTTGCCGGACATGGACAAGATTTTCGCCAAATTAGTAGCGATAAAGGATTTGCCCTCGCCGGAAGTGGTGGAAGTAACATATAAGACCGCCGATTCGCTTTTCTTACTAGCCCCCAGCATAAAGGAGATATTCGTCCGTAAGATACGAATGGCCTCGGCCAGTGAAGAACGATCGTTCTCTTCAATAATCGGATGATCCGAGGCAGGGATTTCTCCCAAGATAGGCGCATGAAGTGCTTCTTCGATATCTTTTCGTGAGTGTATTTTGTTGTCGAGTAAGAACTTGATGTACAAAATACCAAATGGAATCAAGAAGCCCATAATCAAGGCACCGAGCATTACAATCATTTTACGAGGAGCTACGGGTGCCTTGTAACCGTAGGCTTCATCCACAATTTTCAAATTTGCCGGAGTAGCTGCCGCTTTAATCTCCGTTTCTTCCCGTTTCTGTAGCAAGAAGAGGTACAAGGTTTCCACAATTTGTTGCTGCCGGGAAATATCCTTAAAGCCACGCTCTTGGTTCGGTAACTGGTTGAGTTTACCCTCGAACTTACTTTTCTGACCCTGTAATGCATCTACGTTGCCCTGCAAAACCTTTCGATAATTATCCAACGATAGCTGTAACGTTTTATTAATCTGTGCGATATTATTGTTTAGCTGCTGTACCACAGGGTTATCCGGCGTAGCCGATTTCAACAAATCGTCCCGCTCGAGCACCAACTCATTGTAACTGGTAATATTCGCTTGTATCGATGGATCGCTTAGCCCAATATTCGAGGGCAGTAAATTGTATTCTGTGCTTAAAGTGGCTTCCCGCATCATATCCGCCAAACTCAGCTGTGTTTGGTACTCTACTAGCTTCTGCTCATTTTCCGTTGCATTTTGCATGTAGAGCCGTGCCTCTTCCTGCATATCCATTAAGCTGTTCCGGTCTTTAAAATCCGCCACTTTGGAATCTGCTTCTGCCAAGTCTCTAGAGATAAGCTCCAACCTGGAGGTAATAAACTTAGAGGTAGCTATTGTCACCTGCGCCTTGTCGGAGGTAACATCCTCGTTATATTGTTCTATTAGGGAGTTTAAGATGAGTTCCGATTTGGCAATCAATGGATAATCCATCGAGAAATTCACTAGGAATGATTGTGCTTCCTTATTCGGCGTAATCTGTACCGCGTTCCTTAGAATATCTACCGTGATATCTGCCGGAATATAGCTCACCTGCAAATCACCGTCCCATAGCTTAATATTTCCTTGTGGCACCAAGCTGATTGGGCCAATCGGTGTCTCCAATTTACTTCCTAGCGTGTAATCCCTCGCTCCTTTTCGTTCATCCCTTATTTTATAATTATCGCCTTTCTTGGTTACAGTAAAGGTATAGCCTACCGAATCCAACCGGGCATGGTTTGGCTCGAGCAGTAGCACTTTCAAAGGCGACTGGCTTTCTAACAATTCAGTGGATTTTATGTTTCCTTTCAAGTAATAGGAAAGATACAAGCGGTTCGTGTCGACCACTTTCCGCATTAACCTGCGAGAGCGCAACACCTCCATCTGGTCATTTACAAAAGCTGCAGAAGAACTTCCCATTCCCGTCATGGTAGCTAATTCTGCTAGACCCGCCATATCACCAGATGCCTGCTTTTCATCCTGCAAGAGAATCTTCGCGCTGGTATTGTAAATTTTCTGAGCATACCGTAGATACACGAAGGCAGCGAAAAGGCAAACGAGCACCGAAATTAAGAACCATTTCCAATAAAAGGCATATTGTTCAAAAATCTGCTTGAGGTTTAACTCTTGGTCGTCCGATTCCTTTATTTTAGGATAAGCGTTATTCTTCATAAATACTCTTACTTCTTTTCTTCGATTAAATTAGCTAGCGGGTCACCACGGATATCACCGTGACAATCAAACCTACGACCGATACAAAAATAGATGTTGTAGCCGTATATTTCGAGTTTTGTATCCGTGCACCATTTGGCTCTACGTACACTACATCATTTTGCGTCAGGTAGTATGCGGGAGAATTCATCGTTTCACGCTTTGTTAAGTCTATGCGGAATTCTACCTTTTTCCCATCTTGTTCGCGGATGACCAATACATTTTTTCGCTCTCCGTATATCGTCATATCACCTGCTAACCCCAAGGCTTCTAAAATCGTTACGCGGTCGTTCTCTATCGTAAATGTTCCTGGGCGTAGTACTTCTCCCAACACTGTTACACGAAAATTGCGAACCACCATCGAAATCCCCGGATCCAAGATATAGCGACCGACTTCGCCCCGCAATAAATCCATGGCCTGCGTGCGGGTCTTACCCGCCAGCTTGATCTTTCCTACTTTGGGGAAATCGATCTCACCGTTAGCATCAATAGCATAAGTAGGAATAAAAGGATTTGTTGCTTGTATGGTACCACCGCCACCTTGGTACGGCGAAACCTGGTTAAATGGTATTGTCGCACGTACATCATCCGCGGTTACAGAAATAGCTAGGATATCGCCGGGTTGCAATTTTGGGGCGTTAAGTTCATACATGGTATGCAGCTCCACTGAATCCGGCTGAAAATAAACCATATTTTTTTTGCTCGCACAAGAAGTACAAAACAAAATTGTTAGGGTGAGCAATGACAAAATTGCACCAAAAAAACGTTTAGACATAGATTTTTTATTTCGTTGAACTTGCTAAAGCAAAAATCTGTCCACAATATATGCAGATTTGCACAAAAGTAGTGTTTTTTTTATGAACACAGCTGCATTCTTATAGCGTATGTTATGATTTAGTAAAAAACTTGGTAACGACCCTTTCTATTCTTTTCCTTTCGCTACCTGTTAAGTTTGATCCAGAAGGTAAACAAAGTCCTTCATTAAACAAACGCTGTGCCACTTTTTCTCCATAATATGGACTGTTTGCAAAAACCGGCTGTAAGTGCATGGGCTTCCAAAGCGGCCTCGACTCTATATTATCCTCAAGAAATGCCAGACGTAAATCTTCTCTTGTTTTCCCACTTTTAGCTGGATCCATTAGGATGGCTGACAGCCAATGGTTAGAAAAGTAGTCGTCAGATGGCTCTGTAAATACCGAGACTCCGTCAATACCTTGAAATAATTCGGTGTAAAATTTGTGCATTTTACGACGAGCGATAATACGATCGTCTAAGACTTCCATCTGCCCCCGACCAATACCTGCACAAATGTTAGACATCCGATAATTATAACCAATTTGCGAGTGTTGGTAATGCGGAGCTTCGTCTCTTGCTTGGGTCGAAAGAAAAACGGCTTTGTCTTTGTCTTGTTGCGAATGACATACCATAGCACCTCCACCTGAAGTTGTTATGATCTTATTTCCGTTGAAACTTAATATGCCAAAACGCCCAAATGTTCCACAGGCTTGACCTTTATATGTTGAACCAAGCGCTTCGGCTGCATCCTCGATGACAGGGATATCAAACTCCTTAGCTACGGACAAAATCTCATTCATTTTAGCTGGCATACCGTATAGATGCACTACGATAATAGCTTTAGGCTTCTTTCCCTTAGCAAATCGATCACGTATGGCTTTCCGTAGATGGTTCGGACAGATGTTCCATGTATCTGGCTCGGAATCCACAAATATCGGCACGGCTCCCTGATAAGCGATTGGATTAGCTGAGGCCGAGAATGTCATAGATTGACAAATAACTTCATCACCATACTCTACCCCACATTCTATTAGCGCCAAGTGTAAAGCTGCAGTTCCAGCAGATAAGGCAGCTACTTTCACATCCGCATTCAAAAACGACTCTATATCATTTTCAAATCCATTAACATTCGGCCCTAATGGCGCCACCCAATTCGCATCAAATGCGTCGTGGATATACTCTAATTCGTTACCCCCCATGTGTGGAGAAGACAACCATATTTTTTCTGACATGAATTTTTATGCTATTACAAAAAACACTTTATACCATTAAACTTCAGTATTTAAATAAAATCAATTTCTATTTCTTAAAATTTGGCGATGAGTCTATTTAAAATATCTTTCTAGCTGGGTTGCCAAAAAATGTTCCGCTCTTTTTGATAGATTTTACAACTACACTTCCTGCCCCTATTCTAGAATTTTCGGGAATTTTTACCCCAGGTAATATAGTAGCCCCGGTTCCTATAAAAACATTATCTTCAATTACTACCCCACCGCCAAGATCTACATTAGGCATTATGCTAACACAATTACCTATTCTAACATCATGTCCGATTTGGCTACCTAAATTAATAAAAGTAGCATCTCCTATTTCTACATCACATGAGATGACAACTTTAGGGAACAAAACTACCCCCTCCCCAAAATTACTTCTTATACCAACAATAACTGATTCATGGATGTAACCGCAAATTTCAATCTGATTTTTTTTCTTAAGATTTTCAAAGAGAGATGATTTGAAATCACAATCCATTATGCCAATCAACACATTCTCTCTATCTTCAACAGATGACAACGAACCCAAAAGCATATCTCTCAATCCATACATATCCAATGAAGAAAAATTATCATCACGAAATCCTGAAATCCTATAAGTGGTATTCTTATCATTTTGGATCCACGAATGTATTTCACGTCCGAGCCCACCTGCACCAAGAATCACTATCTCTTTGCTATTGTACTGAATATCCGCCATCAATCTTCAAATTTTGTCCTGTAATCCACCTCGCCTTCTCTGATAATAAAAAACAAAGCAAATCAGCCACATCATCAACTTTCCCTATTCCCATTGGATGCATATCCTTTATTCGATCAACGTTTTTGGCATCAAGCTGTTGAAATAGTTGAGACGTCAATGGGGTATTAACAATTCCAGGAGAAACGGCATTTACACGAATTTCTCTTTTCGCCAATTCTAACGCCAATGATTTTACGACGCCTAATAAGGCGGCTTTAGAAGCGCAATAACCGACTTTCCCCGCCTGACCTAACTCACCCATTACCGACGACAACAAAACAAAACTAGCATTGTTCTCGGAATATTTCTTCTTAGAAAGAAGCCTTAAGAGCTCAATTGCAGAGAAAACATTAATTTGAAATATCTGTAAAACCTTTTCCGGAGAGTAAAGTGTAATTGGAATTGTTTCTTCCATCCCAGCGCAATGCACGAAACCGTCGAATTTGACATTTTCAAATTTATCCCGAAACATGTTTTCTATACTGTTTATATCAGTCAGGTCGTAAGCAATAAACTTAAAGTTTTGCTTATCTAGCAATCCCGATATCTTTTCCTCGTCTCTTCCTATCCCATAAACAATATTCTCTGGATCTTGAAGTAAGGAGATTACAAGCCCTTTTCCTATCCCGGATGTCGCACCTGTAACTAAAATATTTTTTTTTGACTCAACCTCCAACATCTTAAGAAAATTTGCTCTCGCCGATAAAGTCAATTACACTCTGTACTGTTGAAATCTCACCTATATTATCTCCCGTCAAGGTAACACCAAACTCGTCAGATACATAACCTATCAGCAACATCGCAGTCATTGAATCCCACTCGTCAAGATCTTTCAAATTAGTTTCTACAGTTAAAGTTTGCTCCACCTCGAGGACTTCCTGTAGGTTCTTTAAAAATTCCTGTTTTTCCATTCTATTATAATTTATTATTTATCTTAATGATTCCACCAGCCCAAGATAATCCCACTCCAAACCCCACAATTGCAATAATATATTCTTTATCAATAGCAATATCACTCAGTAACCTTTTTAAAGCAATGGGAATTGTATTGGAAACTGTATTTCCCCCATCTTCTAAATTAATATAAAATTGATCCTTTTCCGCTTTAATTCTTTTACGCAAAAAATCTAGCATAAAAGCATTTGCCTGATGAAAGACAAAATAATCCACCTTTTCAATCGATAAATTATTTCTATGGAGCAGATTCCCTGTAAATTTAGGTATATATTCAGAAGTGAAATTAAATATTTCCGGACCGTTCATGTAAAGGTGATTATCAGTATAATGATTATCGCTACCATAAGTAAGTAAAGTTGCGTTCGGATCAAATGCATATTTACTTGCTCCATTTTTTATAATAAGCTTATTTGATCCGCTACCATCTGTCCCAAATAAAAAGTCACCTATCATATCTTCGTCACTGACAGCAATCAACGTGGCAGAAGCACCGTCACCAAATATCGCCATATTCGATTTATCCTCAGGATGCAGGTATTTTGAATACGTTTCTGCTGTTACTAACAGTACATTTTCGACTTGCCCACTTTCAATTAGTGCCTTTGCTAAACTTACGCCATACACAAAACCAGAACAACCTAAATTATAATCAATAGCACCTATATTTGTCGAAAGTCCAAGTCTATCTTGTAGAATACAAGCGGTAGTCGGTAACAAGTACTCGGGACTTTGGGTACAATAGATGACATAATCTATGATCTTTTTATCTACTCTTAGAAAAAGTTTTTCACACGCTTTTACGGCCAAATCAAGAGCGGTTTCATGCTGAGAAGCCCAATACCGAGTTTTTATACCAACCTTACTTTCAAACTTTTCAAAGTCATAGTCAGAAAACCTACTTAACAAATCCAGATTAGTCACTTTATTGTCCGGAAGATAATACTCTATAGCTCTAATTTTAGATCCCATCTTTCTAATTTTAACCCTAACCTTATTTACAAAAATACATTATTACCCAGCATAATAAAAAAACATTATATTTCATCTCCTTTAAACGGCTCCATTGTAGCTTGTCCTTTAGCAGAGATTCCCTCTCTGACAAATACTTTTTTTATCGTTAAAAAGAAAATCTTAATATCTAATGCTAATGACATATTATCAACATACCAAACATCGTAATTAAATTTTTGCTTCCAAGATATCGCATTTCGGCCATTCACCTGAGCCCATCCTGTTATACCGGGTCTCACCTCATGTCGGCGTGATTGATATTCGTTATACAATGGCAAATATTGAACCAATAATGGCCGAGGACCAATTAAAGACATATCCCCTTTTAATACATTAATCAATTGTGGAATTTCATCTAAAGATGTTTTTCGGACAAAGGATCCTACAGGGGTGAGTCGTTCAGCATCTGATAAAAGAATTCCGTGTGCATCTTTTTTATCGTTCATGGTTTTGAACTTAACGATACTAAATATCTTTCTTCCTTTACCTGGACGACGCTGAAAGAAAAAAGGCTTACCATCGTTAGCAATAAATAACCCTATTGTAACTAAAATAAAAATTGGGCTTAATAGAAAGAGGCCAAATGACGCCACGAGAAAATCTAGCAACCTTTTAAAAAACTGCTTATACATACTACAGCGCTTTTAGAGAATTCAACATAATTCTGTTAACAATTGATACATCAAACTTATCTTCTGCAAGCTTTCGACTATTCTCTCCATATTCGATTATCTTATTCCTGTTATTACAGAAAAAAGTCATCGCACTTATGAGATCTTCAATACTATTTCTAGGAATTAAAACACCATTGTAATCTTTTAAAACAGTTTCTCTACAGCCAACATTATCAGTAGTAATAATTGCCCTGCCTGATGAAAGAGCTTCCAATATAGATCTAGGAACGCCTTCACGATACATAGATGGCAGAACAAAAACGGAACTGTCACGAACGTGCTCTATAACGTTATCAACGTGTCCCAAATAAGCTACAATCCCTTTTTGCATTAATATATCAATTTCTTCCTTCTGAATTGCATTAGGGTTTCCTTCATCTAGCCCACCGATAACGATAAATTCAACGTCTGGAAATTGATCTTTCAAAATTTCGGCGGCGCGTATAAAAAGACGAATTCCCTTGGCTTCTATTAAGCGTCCGACAAAAATAAATTTTACCAATGATGTATCGGGAACGGAGGAGGTAAATTTCTCCAAATTTATACCAGACCCCGGAGTTATTCTATATCTATTCTGTTTAAGAATACCTTTTTCTTTAAAAAATTCGACGTCATCATTATTCTGAAAAACTATGATATCATTTTTGCTGAAACTAAGTCTATACAAGTATGTCATAATGATTTTTGAAATTCTATCTTTCCAGTTCCGAGATTCTAAACCATAAAAACCCAAACCTGTAATCCAGTTTAGAGATTTTATCTGAGTGCCTATTTTCGCAAAGTTTCCATAAATCACAGGTTTCACCGTATATGGTAATATGAAATTGGGCTTTTCTTCTTTATAAATTCTTTTCAGATGCCTTATTGTTTTGATATCCCTAATTGGATTAAACCCTGTTCTCTCTAAAACAAAAGTTCTAAAACGTACATCTATATTCTTTAATATCTCAATACTTCTTTCATCCGTATCCGGCCCTAACGCCAAAACATCATAGCCATCCTCAACAAGATTTCTCAGTAAATCAAGTCTAAAATTGACTAATGACATTGTTAAACTGCTAATTACAATTATCTTTTTTTTCATTTACTCTTTTCAATTACCGACTTGTAAAAAGAACTAAAAAACACATTTCTTCTTCCCGCTAAAATGTCCATATTATATTCTTTAGCCTTCATAAAATTCACTTTAGCAGCATTTATTTGTTTTTCTTTCGAATTGATAAGTTCTAAAATTTGCGCCGATAATTTTTTATGATCACCAGTATCGTGCAATGATTCTACGAGT
This sequence comes from Sphingobacterium corticibacterium, assembly GCF_004208525.1. Lineage (GTDB taxonomy): Bacteria > Bacteroidota > Bacteroidia > Sphingobacteriales > Sphingobacteriaceae > Sphingobacterium > Sphingobacterium corticibacterium. Next base: position 352,270 of record NZ_SGIT01000003.1, read on the forward strand.
AAAAGTTCTGGGATACCCGCTGTTTTTGAGCCCAAACAGGGACAACCTCTACCCATCGCTTCAATTAGAGAACGAGGCAATCCTTCTTGACGAGATGGGTGTAAATACAAATCTAGCTTATCTAAAAAATGAAATACTTGAGGTCCACTCCGCAACTTTCCGACAAAAACTAAATTATCTATCAACCCAAGCTCTCTTGCGATATTTCTAACTGCATCCCCTTTCCCTCCCCCAACAAGATAAAGCTTAAAAGGGGGAATTTCATCTTTAATCAAAGCCAGCGCTTTCAGCGTTATATCATATCCCTTATAAAGCACATCAACATTACCGATCATCCCAAATCTCAGTTCTTTTTTTTTCTCTTCAAGCAACGAAATATGATTATTCAAAACATTTTCTTCAAAGTTCGGCAATTCAACATTTGATGCATAACTAACAATTGCCGTTGAGTTTGCAGGATAACGAATCTGCAAAAAATTTTCGGTTACATATATTACATGCTCCGCACCGCCCACATAACGGCGCATTTTCCGGTAAGAGAAAGGAGCTAGAATCTTTATTGCCAAATTTCTATAGTTATACCAAGGAGTAAATCTATAGTTAGCGATTGCATCGTAAGCGCACGCCACAACTTCAACAGCATAAGGAAGCTTAATTTCTCTACACACATCAATGACCGCATAGCCCAATTCGCTCGGCAATCTTGCGACAACGGCATTAATATTATGTTTCTCGATAATATTTTTTATGTCCTGCTTAACCCTAGATTTATATCGATATGTATTTGCGTGTGCCTCAAGATAATTTAAAAGCTCAAATGTAACCCTATCTCGAGAGGACATAGTTAGCTTTTCTTTATTATTTTCCGTCAGTGTCCTTCCAAGAACAACTACTTCCTGAAAATAATTTAAGTATCTGCTCCATACTGTATTAGGCAGTCCTCCCGGAGAGTAATAATCGTTGTCAATATAGGCGAACCGATGATCATGAACAAATAATACTTTCATATTTTTTTTATTAGCTTGGCAGGAATACCTCCTACTATTGAATTTGATTCAACACTCCTATTTACAACTGCACCTGCCGCCACAATCGAGCGATTTTTAATAACAACACCATCTAGAATTCTTACACCCGCTCCAACCCACACATCACTCTCTATGGCTATCCCTTGGGTCGTTACAGGATTATATTTAATAGGCGTGTCTTGATCCATCCAAGTATGATTCGCACTTATTAACGAAGTAGAATGAGCAATAGAAACCTGATTTCCTATAGTAATGCCCCCATCGCAATCTATCATACAATATTCGTGAATACTTACGTCATCGCCGCAAGAAAAATTGTCCCACCGCTTAATTATTGTGTTGCAGCCTATTGAAACATTATCGCCTATTTTTTTCGCTTTGGCTTTTAGAATAACATATCTAATCATTTTTGATAGATAACCATTGAATGGAAAAATCACATGCCATACAAACCGCAATATAAAGTTTGGGAAAACCCTTACAATTTTAGAAATAACTGATAATGGTGATTTTGCCACCTTAAAAATTTGTCGTCCTGTCATTTAATAATTTGAAAAACCAAAATATATATCCCTTATCTTACAGTAAGATCTTCTATTGTATTACTCTAATCTGTTTTTTTGAATTCACTCCTTTTAAAGTATAATCAAATCCTTCTACATGTTTTACATCCTTTATAGTTATAATGGGTGCGAATCTTTGATCCCGCTCTATCTCAATTGCCTTTAACCGGTTACCTGTCAAATTCGGGGATATTACTTCAATATTACCTTTTACTGTATTCATTCTTTTATTGCTTTTATATCCTGCTATACGAATGCCTATCGGCGACCCTATGTCTTTATGATTGATTATTTTAGCAGAAGTCGTATTTTCCTTACCTTTTGCGATCTTTCTTAGAAAAATATCAATCCCTCTAGCACCATTTTTATACGTTACGTTATTCATTAGGACGATTTCCTGTGTCAATTTTGGCCCAGGTTCAATATCGATACCTGACTTCGGAAATACTCTTCTCGTATTTGCTATCAAGTTATTATAGACCTTCATGCCCTTTACCCCCACAATAGATATACCATTACGCCCATTATTGTTGAAATAACCGTTATATATACCAATGCTTTCGCTTTCATCATAAATTCTCCCATTGACTTTATCCCATATAACCCCTACATAAACACCATCGCCCCAACAATTAGTGATCTCTGGATTATAAATTTGGATATTTTTTGAACTTCTAATCCCAATCCCCATTCCCCACTCTCCAGCCTTACCTAAGTGGGTTAAAATATCCCCTTCAATTTTCGGAAAAAATATCTTTACGTTTTTGATTCTATGCACTTCCAATATGTTGTAAGTATCCTTCTTTGACGGAATCAATTTTAAACTTGAGTTTTTATTAAAAAGTATGACCGAATTAGATCGTAGTCTAAGACCGCGGTCATTAATCAAAACAGGAAAATCAGGCATTGAGACAATAGCATTCTCATCAATACCTTGCTGTAAATACCTCGTGTAATCGATAGATCCATCTTTGATGTAACCCGAAGGTAAATACTTTGCCAAGTCACTAGCCTTATCACTATAATTGTCAAACTCTATATTGATACTGTTTTGATTATAAGCACTGGGCTGATGTTGTCTTTCCGCATCCTGTGCACATCCTAAACTAAACCATACGACAAATATTGTAACATATAATATTTTCATAGCTTATCAGTTTTTAAAGATATAATAAGCACAATATATGCCAATTAACACCAAAGTCGCAGATTGCATCACCCTTCTCCTCAATTTAGGAGACAACAATTGTCGTATATAAAGACAATATATAAATATAATTGGGTAAACGCAATAAGTTCGACGGGCGTTAACAGATGTTGAAGCCATCATTAATAAAATTACAGAAACCATAAATAATAAGTTTAACTCTAGAGGAATCACTTTATATTTCTTTAATAATAGGCCACACAAAACTATGCTCCAAACGTATACCCAAACAACACTTGCGATACTTTCTATAAAGCGCCATGGCGTATAATATCCCTCTACAGGATGTCTACTGTAAGTTGATTGATTTAAGGAAGGATACCAAGATCTCCAAAACGGAACGGCAGGGGCGACTTGACTGTTTACCGCCATTAAGGTTTCCTTAATACCGGGAGGCAAACTATTAAGCAATACAGCGGCAGAGGCCTCCGTTCGTTCTACCCGTTCCAAGTGCCCCTCATAGGTATCCGTGTTTTCCTGATACTTGCCGAAAAAAAAAGGAAAAGCTATAAGCCCTACTATAGGGATTAATGCAATCACCAATACTTTTAATCTCGGCTTACTTCTCGCTTGTACCCAAAGATATAGTAGAATAAAAGCAGAAAAAAATAACCCATGCTCCAAGCGAAATCCACAAATCAAGACAAACAATAACACCAATTTTCCAAGGCCATTTTTAACAGTGTTATGATTTGTAATAATATACGCCCCGATAGTATATAAAAGATAGACATGTGGATCTCTGTTGAAAACGACGGAATAAATAAAAACATGGGTAAAAAAGGCATAAAACAGAGCGTAGACCAATGATTGCTTTGTGGGAAAGTATTTTTTTAAACTGAGATAAACAAAAGGGATTGAGAATGCCCCTAGCCACACACTTTGTAGCTTCTGCACAAGAATATTATTTTCATCAAAAATTTGCGCAAAAAAACTTAAACACAAATTGCCGAAGTTAAACAGTGTGTATCGAATTGTCATCAAATAATCCTTCCCCTGCGCATCAACTACATCGGAGAAACTTTGGAGTTGGTAATCTGAAAAGCTCCAAAACTTCTTCGAATCAACCATCATAAAAAAATCTATGTAAGGATCTTTGACAAAGAGATAATTCGTAATATACATATACAAACTGTATACGCAGAAAGGGATGACAAAACTCAGGACTGTATTCTGATCTTTATATGCTCTTCTAAGATAGGAAAAACTTCCTGCAAACAGGGCAACCCACATAATAGAAAAGGAGAGCCAACCCGTGTATACAGTATAAAATACCGTTAGTAAAAAAACGATAACGAACAGAAAAAAACCAAAGAAAAAGAAACGCTTTAAGACCATAATTTTACTTTGCAATTCTTTTATTGAGCCAACTATTAAAAGGTGCTTCCACAAGCCTAAAAGAAACCCATGAAGATAAAATTGTCATTAATAAAAATAGTAGAAGACCAATAAAAACATTAAATTCATTTTCTATCCACATATCTTTTTTAAACGAAAAATTTAAAATTCGTAAAAAAATCATATGATTTAAATAGATAGAGTAAGATATCATCCCCAAAAAATACAATATTCTCGAGCCAAAGAAATCACTTAACTTATTGCTTTGTGTGAGCGCTAATATCAAAAGGCCAAATAAAATATTTAACAGTATATCACTTCTATCAATACCATAGAAAATTAAAATACATCCAATAATAATGTACCAGTATTTACCCGATAACTTAACGTATTCTTTTCTATAAATATATACGTAATAAATAGCAAGTCCGACGATATAACTTCCTAAACATCGTAAAAATGCACCTGTTCCGTTCGACATTCTTAATTCAAGCATCGAATAATTCACATGCTGGTCGTATAATTTTTGTGTATTCAATATGGGCGCAAGAATAAAGATCACTGTGGCTAAAAGAATCAGAAACACAGGCTTTTCTCTAAAGTGTTTTGTACTTATTAGAATAAACGGAAAAATAATATAAAGAAACCATTCTGTACATAAGGACCAAGACACGTTATTGAGCGTAAAGGACTTCGGTAACCACAATTCGAAAAATAATAGATTCGCCACCAAAATTTCCGGCCTATTTATTTTATCTAAATTGAATACAAAAAAATAAATGATTGTACTAAAAAAATATAGCGGGTATACTCTATTAAATCGCTTAATCATAAATCGTTTGTAGTCCAAGTTCGTAACCGCATTTCCGAAACGCTTGTCATAGGAAAGCGCTAACACAAAGCCGCTAAGAATAAAAAACAATTCAACCATCAAATATCCATGATTCGCATAATTAAAACGCATATAACCCAGCAAAGAATCAGATGCCTGCTTTTCGAAATAATCAATATAATATTTCGAAATAAAGTGATGAATTGCGACAATGAGAGCTGCGAGCCCCCTAATTCCAGTTAAGGATCTTATTTCTTTATTAGCCGCATTACTTTGCATTAGTAGCAGTCTTATAAATGTTAAAAAGATTATTAACCATATTCGTTATAGAAAAACTTCTCGCAAATGTCTGGCCTGTCTCTCTCTTGTTAACTAAATCCGAAGCTTCAAGTAAGTTTACAATCTTTTGTGTCGCGTCATCAACATCCGTCGGATTATACATATACTCATGATAGCCTTTTTCTGTAGCTTCATAGTGAGGTGCAATCGCAGATGCTGCGACAGGTAACTTTACATATTGTGCTTCGATTAATACATTTCCAAAACCTTCATACAGTGACGGAAAAATGAAAAGGTCAGAGCAATGGAGGTATGGCGCAATATTAGTCTGCATGCCAACAAATAGGACATGGGGAACTAATCCTTGTTCTTTTACGTAATCTTGAATTCGCCTCATTAAGGGCCCCACCCCTAACAATACCAAACGATATTTATTTTCAATAGGATCCAGCCTCTTAAACACGTCGATCAAAAATTGGTGGTTTTTCTGTTCTTTAAAACTACCAACATGAATAAATACTTTATCAGCACCAGCTACAAGGTCATCCAGTTCTGCCTGTTTATCTGCGGACAATGATGGGTAATTATGAAATTTTGAAAAGTTAACACCGTTATAAAGAACCTGAAATTGGCTTTCTGAAGGCAGTTCGTCCACCACATTTGTAAAATACTTCAGATTTGCTTTAGAATGTCCAACTATCCTTGTTGCGTACTTCAACGTCAGTCGCTTATGATAATTCAGATATAACGCACGTACGGAACCAAGAAGTGGCCTACCTATCCAATTGTTCCGAAACATAGCCCGCTCATTATGTAGAGATACAACAAAAGGTATAGCCAAATCATGACAAACCTTAGCGAACAAACCTGCTGTATGTCCCCCTCTACTATGCACGATGTCAAATTCTCTTTCCGAAAGTACCTTTTTTAAAAACCGTGCATCTTTGAAGGGCTTTTTATGCTTCCCAAAATCGATAAGGTCTACACCTAACGCCTCATAATCTTTATCCAAAGCTCCTCCCAAAGAACATAATACTGACATCTTCACCCCGTGCTCTATCAAATAAGGCAGACAAGACAAAAGAGTTTTCTCAATCCCTCCCATCTCCAATTTGCTAATGATCGTCAGGACCCTCATGATTTATCTAGATTATATTTCTTCGTTAGATATTCCTTTTTTTCCGCCGAGTCTAATCCATTTATAGCATCCAATTGTGGAATCATCTTCGCTTTATATTCATCATAAGTGCGAAGTACTTTAGCAGGCACACCCGCAGCAACACAATTTGCAGGAATATCTTTTGTCACCACCGAACCGGCGCCGATGGCCACATTGTCCCCAATTGAGACGCCCGGCATTATCGTTACCCTAAACCCAACAAAAACATTATTACCAACTTTCACAGGTTTATATATAAATGCATTAGGTATTTCTTTCCGAAAAATATCCAATGAGCCGTCATGTGTAAGAAACTGAATATCACCCGAAAAAAGGCAATCATCTCCAATAGATACCAAATATGGTTCCGAACCAAACATACCATGGCGGCATGAGACAATGCGATTGTTCTTACCTATCTTTACTCCCATCTTTTTGGCATATTTAATCGGGTTCTTTTTCGCTAAATACCTTAAATATAAACCTCTAATCATCAAATATAAACTTCTAATCATACCTCAATCGTTTTATAAAAGTGAAATATACAATAAAGTACAGAAAAAGACTAGCAATCTCCACATAAAGAACAATCAATGCAATATCAATCATACCATTTAACCTAGAGAAGTTTACCCAGCTAAAAAGTATTACAAAGGAGAGTATAGAAATAGGTAGTTTCACCCATTGTTTCCTGATACAAGTCAATGCCGTACCTATAAAGATATAGCTAAATGTAATGGTCGTCCCTAAAAGAATGACAGTTAAAACATCAGTGTACTTTGCATACTCCTTTGTATAAAGAATAGTTAACACCTCCTCTCCGAAAAAATACAGAAAAATAGTCAATGCCAGTCCTATTCCTCCTCCTATTCCTATCATTTTAAATAAAAGGCCATTTAGTTTAGTAAACGCCTTATTCTTAACAAAATCCGCCATTTTGGGTATCGCCGCCTGCGCTAACGACGATATAAACTGCCCCCCTAATGATTTAAAATACAACAGACTACCAAAAATAGCTAAGGCTTCTACTCCAAAAAATTTCTCGACACTTATTCTCGGATAATTTAGATAATATTTATCTATAAATATTGCAAGAAACATGGGCAAACATAGCCCTATTAACAATTTCATTTTTTTCCAATTGGGAGCTACCAGTTTTAAATCGGATTTATTTAAAAATCCTCTCCTTATCACTTGCTTTCTCTCATAAAAAAAGTATAAAAGAAACCAACTGGCTAAATAGCCTATAAGAGAGATTAATATATTCTTAAATACAATAGATAGGCTTGTTACAACAAGTATGGCAACAACCCCTCTGATAATTCGTGACTTAGCAACATAGTCTAACTGGTGATTTTTTTGATATACGCCATATAGCAAATCCAATTGGGATTCAAAACTTTTGATGAGAGCGACAACAAGTATTATATATAAGAATTCTGGCTTAAGAATATACGCAACAATTCCCAACACGATAACACCTAGAGTAGCTGTCACAACCCTAAATATGGTATAATCCACAAAACTAAGCTCCGATTCATTATCCGTAATATAGAAATTTCGAAGTTGCATTTCTAGTGCCAACATAAGAGGAGTGGTAAATGCTCCAGCATAAATAAACTGCCCCACGTCTTCCATAGGAAACAGCTTAATAAATATTAATAATATAAGATATTGACTTGCTGCGTAGCCAAGGTTTCCAATGAGCGCAAAACCAAAATTTTTCTTTAAACTTAAAGCCACAAACTACAGTTTATTATACCCCCTATACCACTCCACAAACTCCGCCACCCCTTCCTGAATCGACGTCGTACTCTTATAACCTAGTGCATTCAGATGCGCCGTATCTGCCCACGTGCGCGGTACATCGCCGGGCTGCATACCCATCATATTCTTTTCCGCTACTTTGCCCAGATGCTGTTCCAATGTCTCGATGAATTCCATCAACGAAACCGGAGAGCCATTTCCGATATTGAACACCTGAAACAACGGCTGTTCTTTTTCCTTTACCGGAGGGTTATCCAAGGTAATGATGATACCCTGCACGATATCATCGATATACGTAAAATCACGGCTCATCTCACCGTTATTGAATACCTTGATCGGACGGTCTTCGGTAATCGCCGACGCAAATAAGATCGGCGCCATATCCGGACGGCCCCACGGACCGTAGACCGTAAAGAAACGTAGACCCGAGGTCGGGATCTTGTACAGATGGCTATAGGTATGCGCCATCAGTTCGTTCGCTTTCTTCGTTGCCGCATATAAACTGACCGGATAATCCACACGGTCATCCTCCGAGAAAGGCACTTTACCATTTTCGCCGTATACCGAGGAGCTGGACGCATACACCAGATGACCGATGGCATGATGTCTACAACATTCCAGAATATTCACAAAACCAACAACGTTGCTGTCTACATAAGCCATCGGGTTTTCCAGGCTATAGCGTACCCCTGCCTGGGCGGCCAGATTGACCACTGCATCGAATCTTTCGTTCTCAAAAAGCTGTGGTAAAGCTTCCCGGTCTTCCAGGTTCATCCGCACAAACTTAAACAGGGGCGAAGTCGCCGATAACGCTTCCTGCTTCCATTGCCCGGCTGCTTCCCGGTCGATGCCCAGTTCCTTTAAGCGGGCGTATTTCAGGCCCACATCGTAATAATCGTTGATATTATCGATACCCACCACTTCTACCCCTTTGGCCACAAGGGCCTTGCTTAGATAGAAACCGATAAAACCGGCGGCTCCCGTAACGAGTACTTTTTTATATGACATGTTTGTTCTCTTTATATAATGAATATTTATACTTCTTTAAAGACTTCCTGCGCATGCTCATAAGCCGCCATATCGCCGATATCGTAGCGTTCGCCGTTGATCGGCCAGGCGTACACCTCGGTCTTTCTGCACAGCCAGGCGGCCAGGTTGCCCGGGGCATCATACCCACAGCCCTGATCGATCGCCTGCTGGATGAGGGGAAGATCTTCTTTTTTATAATAGTAAAATGGTGGAACCGCCCAGTGCGAGGGCGGATTCTCCGGTTTTTCGTGCATGGCGATGGCCCGCATATTTTCATCGGCTTCCAGTACGCCCGTTTTCTGCAACGCGGCCAGCGACGGTTCTTCGTGGCAGCTGATACAGCTCGTTCTTTTCTCCCGTGCATAGCGCACAAAATTGGCAAAGGAAAAAGTCACCACATTATCACCGGCCAGCACCAGGAGGTCTTCGTTAATGCCCAGCTGCTCTATGGCAAACAGGATGTCCCTGACTGCACCCAGCCGATTATCATTGCTGGTCGTACCATCGTTTAAGATGACAATATCTTTTTTATAGCCCGAGGCTGCCTTCCAGTCTTCAAAATGCTGATGAAAGGTAGCATTGGTAACCACGATATGCTGATTTACCTGCTCAATGCCATCCACGGCCTCTACTAAACGGTCCAGTATCGTCTTACCGCCCACTTCTAAAAGGGGTTTCGGAAAGTGCTTGGTCAATGGATACAGCCGTGTGGCATAACCCGCCGCTAATATCAATGTTTTCATCTGATTCTTTTTTTGCTAACTGACTCTTCTTACGCCATCGGCCGTTTTACAGACCCGGACTTCATATTGCCCCTCCATCTCCGGATATTGAGACAGATAACTTTTGGTGACGTAGTCTATCGCTTCCTCCCGGTATGCAGGGTCGGACAGTGCTACACAGCAGCCTTTGAAACCTGCCCCGCTGAACCGGCCACCATATACGCCCGGAGCCTGTTTGATGGCTTCGAACAGGCCGATCATCTCCGGACAGCCCGACTCCCAGAAGCGGATAGAACTATCCCCCGATTCAAACATGATCGCGCCCAGCATCGTAATATCCCCTTTGGCAAAAGCCTCCACAGCGCGGTCCACCCGTTCGTATTCGGTCATAAAGTGCGTAGCACGTTTTGCCAGTGCATCCGGCAGCCTATGCTTCCATTTATTGTACACGTGTGTATCCACATCCCTTAAACGGGTATCCGTAAACGCGCTGTAGGGCATCCCTTCATACGCCAGCAGCGAATAGGCGGCAACTTTGCACTCATCGGTGCGGGTATTGTACCCCGTGTTGACCAGGGTACGCGTCAGTCCGCTGAAGAAGATCAGGATATCAAAGTCGGGCATTTCCGCAGGCTGCGGGATCAGGCGGTAGGAATCATCTTTTGTATCCAGATAGAGCAGATGGTTCTTTTTGCTCAGCACTTCACAGCTCTGGTCAAGTTTGCCCAGACTCAGACCGATATATTCCTTTTCCGCAGCAAAGGCCAGTTCGATCAGGTCATGCTCGCTGATTTCTATATCGTTGACATCGGCAAGCGCCATGATATAACACAGCAGCACGGCCGAAGAAGAGGATAACCCCCCTACCGGCAGCGATCCGCAGATCAGCCCCTGCACACCGATGGTAACTTCATGTTTTTTGGACAGGGTATAGATAGCGGCCTGTATATAACGGCCCCACGTATCATACCTGCCGGGCATGGTCTCTATAGCGAACAGTACCTGCCCTTCGAAATCGGTACTGAACAGGTTGATCACCCCCGTTTCCGTCGGAACGTAATAAAAATCGACACCATGGTCCAGCGCAAAGCCCGTCACATGGCCGTGCTGGTGATCAATATGTGCACCCACCGGGCACACCCGATAGGGGCTGTATACATGTCTTACATCCGTATCCGGCGTATCCGGAAAAAGCGTTTTAAAGTCTTTGTGCATTTTTTGCGTATTTATATTATTCGCCGATGGCGTAATAAGCGAATCCCAGCCGGTTCAGTTCCTTTCTGTCCAACAGCTTCCGGCCGTCGAATACAAACGAAGGCCGTTTCATACCTTCCTTGATCTTTGCCCAGTCGTAGCCCTTGAATTCATCCCACTCGGTGAGTACGGCAGCTGCATGTGCACCGTCCAGGGCCTCGTAAGCGTTGTCCACCACTTTCAGCAACCGGCGGTTGTCCTCCGGTGAACGGGTACCCAGGTAATCCAGGTCCCTGTAGATCTGTTCGGCAGATACCTTTGGATCATATACCACCACCTGCGCCTCTTCGTCCAGCAGGTGGTCCGCCACGTAGATCGCAGCAGATTCACGTGTATCGTTCGTGTCCTTCTTGAAGGCCCAGCCCAAAAAAGCAATATGCTTGCCGTTCACCGTGTTGTACATCGTCTGGATGATCTTCTCCGCAAAACGCGTCTTCTGGTGGTCGTTCATGATGATAACCTGCTCCCAGTAGTCCGCTACTTCATACAGGTTGTATGTCCTGGCAATATACACCAGGTTCAGGATATCCTTCTGGAAACAGGAACCCCCAAAGCCGACCGACGCTTTCAAAAACTTCCCGCCGATACGCGAATCCTGACCGATAGCACGCGCCACCTCGTCCACGTTCGCACCCGTAACCTCACACAGTTCCGAGATCGCATTGATCGAAGAGACACGCTGGGCCAGGAAAGCATTCGCAACCAGTTTCGACAGCTCCGATGACCATAGGTTCGTCGTCAGGATACGCTCCCGTGGGACCCACGCCGCGTAGACATTTACCAGGGCCTCGATCGCTTCCGCATCCTCCCCGCCGATCAGTACACGGTCCGGGTTGTGCAGGTCGGTAACGGCCGTGCCCTCCGCCAAAAACTCCGGGTTCGATAGGATATGGAAATTCACACCGTTACCCGTGTTTTCCAAAATATTTTTCAATGCTTCGGCCGTACGCACCGGAAGCGTGGACTTCTCCACCACGATCTTATCGTCTTTCGCAACGGCTGCAATCTGGCGCGCGCACAGCTCGATAAATTTAAGGTCAGCTGCCTGTCCTTTACCTTTACCATAGGTCTTGGTCGGGGTGTTCACCGAGATAAAGATCATATCGGCCTCATCGATCGCCCTGTCAACCTCCGTGGAGAAAAACAGGTTGCGCCCGCGGGCTTCTCCCACAACGGCATCCAGCCCGGGCTCGTATACCGGAAGTTTATCCAGGTCTTCGTCGTTCCACGCGGCAATACGCGCATGGTTCAGGTCTACGACCGTAACTTCGACATCCGGGTTCTTCTGGGCAATGACCGACATCGTCGGCCCCCCGACGTAACCCGCTCCGATACAGGTGATTTTTTTTATCTCTTTCATTTTATTAGTAGTATAGTTAAGGTTAAAGTCTTGCGTCTACCCACGCTCGGGGCAACATACTTTTTGCGTCAAACACGACACTTTTTTCTTTTTTGAGCTGATTAATATTAATTGTTAAAAAGGCTTGATGTGCTGTCGCCAAAATAATAGCTTCATACTTTGCAATCGGTATTTCGGAATCGTCCGACACGCCTTCTGCTTTAAGCGGAATGCCATATTCATGATATACTTCCTCCGCATCTGCCCAAGGATCGTATATTTCGACCTCCACACCGTATTCTTTAAGTTCCCGGTAGATTTCCACCACCTTCGTATTTCGGATATCCGGGCAATTCTCTTTAAAAGTTATGCCTAGAATAAGTGCTTTCGCTCCACGGATACTAATATCTTTCGCTACCATCAGCTTAACCACTTTGGAAGCAATAAACGCGGGAATCGAATTATTGACGCGCCTTCCAGACAAAATCACATCAGGGTAATAGCCAAGTTGCTTCGCTTTATGCGTGAGGTAATAGGGGTCGACCGAGATACAGTGTCCGCCCACTAATCCCGGTTTATATGTTAGAAAATTAAATTTCGTACCTGCAGCTTCCAACACATCATTGGTGTCGATGCCCATCCGGTCAAAAATAAGTGCCAGCTCGTTTACAAACGAAATGTTGACATCCCGTTGGGCATTCTCGATCGCCTTCGATGCTTCCGCTACTTTAATGCTCGGCGCTTTGTAAGTGCCCGCGGCAATAATGGTCTTATACAGCCGGTCGACTTCCTCCGCAATCTCCGGTGTAGAACCCGAGGTCACTTTGGTAATCGTCGTTAAGGTATTGATTTTATCGCCCGGATTAATACGCTCTGGCGAATAACCGACGAAGAAATCACGGTTGAACGCTAAGCCGGAAGTCTTTTCTAAAACAGGCACACATTCTTCTTCCGTGCAGCCGGGATAGACCGTAGACTCATAGATCACGATATCACCGCGCTTAATGACCCTGCCCAACATTTCCGAAGCTTTTCTTAACGGACGGAGATCAGGCGTATTAAGTTGGTCAATAGGCGTGGGAACGGTAACAATAAAAATTTGTGCGTCTTGAATATCGGCTATATCACTAGAAAAGGATAATACGGCAGATTCCCGGGGATTGTTGAATTGCGTTTCGTCACACTGGGAGTCACTAAATTGGTGAACCGAAACCCCGTCTAAAGTCGAGGTTTCTAGCATCGTGCTGCCTATCAAAACCGCTTTTAGTTTTTCGATATCAGCTTCCTGCGTTCGATCGATTCCATTCGTCAACTCGCGCACACGCTCTTCATTGATATCAAACCCTACAACCGGAAAATAATGCGCCAGTTCAATCGCCAAGGGCAACCCCACATAGCCTTGACCGATGACGGCAATTTTCTTATTACTCGCAGATGTCTGATTTTGCATGTACGCGGTTTGGCTTATTTTTTACCGTTTTTTTCGTTTTCTCTTTCGTAAACAATCCGGCGTAATCCCGAACTGGAAAAGCGGTGATCGCGACTATTGAAATACAGCTCGATACCTTTATCTTCACAGTATTTACGGCCGGTAAAATCTTTGTCCTTGTATTCATCACCGACAATACGGACATCCAATTTGAATGATTTTAAGATGTCTTCCAAGTCTTGCTCCGTTGAATAGGGCACGATTTCATCTACATATTGACAGCCGCGCAATTGGATATAACGCTCAACCACCGTTTGCGTAGGTGCGTTTTTTTCCGGACGGTCTAACGTCGGATCCATCTGCAGACCGCAAATCAAATAATCGCATTGGCGCTTTGCCTCGGCCAACATCATAATGTGCCCGGCGTGCAATAGATCAAAAGTGGAAAAAGTAATCCCAACGCGAGGGCCTGGATTATAATCTTCTCTTTTTTTAACAACTTTTTTTTCCATAATGTTATTCTTATCTGCTGTTCAATGTTTTTTGCCCCGGTAGACTTTGCCCCCTATAAGCAATAAAAGTGCCAAGTGTTAATTAAGTAGATTTTCACGCCCTTTCTGATACACCACAATAGAAGCACCACTACTGGGCTTTTCGAAGTTTATCCTGATTTCCTTGTTGATTAATTTTCCGGTTTTCTCGGAGAGTTTCTGTAAATATTCTTTGTCGAGGTTTTCGCCCGACACCACGACGTCCAGTTGGTCAGATTCCTGTCCTTTCGCATAGGCCCCTACCAGCATCACCTCCCGTACGTCGCCTGCACGCTCCATCACCTGATCCACGACTTTATCTACCCCCAAAAAAGAGTGTACTAAACGCTGAACAGGATTAAATAGCGGATGATCGATATTCGCCCGGTACAACACCTTCTTCTGTTCCTGCTTCCGTTCTAAAAATCCCGCTTCTGTTAATTGATTCAGTTCTTTCCGGATGGCGTTGGTGGATTCATCAAATTCTTCGGCAATGCCCCGTAGATAACCCGTGTTACCTGCCGATACAAAAAATTTGATCAGTAGTTTTAATCTTGTTTTGGAAGTGATCAATGCACCTAGCATACGTTTTCCCTTTATTGAGCAACAAAGGTACTCGATGATTTACTAAAATGCAAGTTATTATTTTGTTAAACTTCTACGAAAACCTGGTCATACTGGTCCCCATATCTTTTCCGGAGACGCTGCTTAGCCTTTTTGATGGATTCTTGCCCCACCCCTAATAGATTGGCCATACCATGATTATTGAGACCAAGCTTTTGTAGTAGGACAATACGCAGCTGTGATTCGGTAAGATGCGGTAGCATTGCGGTGATTTTGGCATAAAATGAACCATACTCCTTTATAAAAGTAGTCTTAAAACGTTGCCAATTCTCCTCCGTCATCAAATGTTCATCCAATAGCTGCTCCAACCTTTCTTTTCTTTCTACCGCATCCGCCGAATTCGACCTGCTCAGGTCAGCTACCACGCCTTTCAATTCCGCAATCGCTGTATTTCGCTCTTTCAGAAAGGTAAGATAGGCCTGTATAGTCTGCTGGGCAGACTCGTATTTCTTTTCGGATTTCATTTTATCCAACTGGAAACGGAATAAGCTGCGTTCGAACTTAACATGTTGCAGCTTGAGCGCCTGTTTTTTACTCCGAAACAGCAGTATAGCCATGACCAATAATAACAGGCATGTGCCCGTTAAGACAAACACATTCATCTTTGACCGCTGCAGCTTGGTGGCATGCACGAGAGCATCCCGCTCGGCCTTGGAACGTTGCAGGGCAAGATTGACTTTCATCACGGCATTTTCGCCATCGGTATTTTTTAATCGATTTTGGACCTCCTGTAATTTCGGATAGAGCTCAAGTTGCGCAACGGTATCGTGAAGGGCATGGGCAACAGCTAATTTGAGCTGTAACACTTCTGCGTAGAAGCCGCTGAGGTTAGCCTTGTTCCGCGTATAGGCCTCCGCTTCTCCCAACAGCGCCTGCGCAGCCTCCCATTGCTGGGTGTCCACATACAGATGCGCAAGCCGGATTTGCGCGAACATTAAATTTCGGTCTGCATGGTGGAGCCGTGAAAGATGGATATCTTCCAGCAACAACGCTTCCGCCGATGGAAAATCAGCGGAACGCATGGCCAAAAAAGCCAGTTCCCCCAATACTTTTGCGTAACGAACCGGATCGATATCTTCAGCGAGTTCCTTGGCGGTAAGGTAATGCTCTTCCGCCTTGTCATACTCTTCCAAAGCACTATACTCCCCTCCAATAGCAAAATGTAACTGCGCAAATGCAGAAGAATCCGCAAGCAACAGCGCTTGGTTAAGATAAGTAATGGCGTGTAAATGATCGCCGATATTTCCAAAAAAATAACCGTTTTTGGTGTAGCAGTCGGACGGTGCAATCAGCGTAGCAGGCGCTGTGCTGGACATGGCTTGCGATGATTTTAGAAAGTAAGGAAATGCTTCCTGTAGATACGACATGCTGTAGTAATAGAAACCGATCTGGGTATTTGTCCAGATCGATAATGCGGGCACATTTAAGGTGGATGCCATAGAATCGGCTTCCTCAAAAGCCAATGTTATCTTGGGATCGACGATGGTATGATCCTTTGCCCTTTGCTTGGTTTCTTCTACTTTTAGCATGACCGCCAATATCGCTTCTTCAAGGGTATTGCGAGCGATTATTGCCGACAAGGAACCATGCGTATTCAATACACTGTTAATTTCCGTAAATAGCGTTTCGTGATTCGGTTGTCCACAGGTTGTAAAGACCATTGTTAATAGGACTAAAAGCGTTAATCGTAATCGTTGCATTCCAAAGGTAATAATTCCCGCAAGATAGAAAATATCACTTACTTTTTGAAAGAAACGCTGAAAGCAAAAAGGGAAAGATGCGTTCAGCATAACTTGTGGCCAAGTCATGCCGAACGCATAACCGACTTGCATGCAAGTCAAAATTTTATTTTGCGCCTGTTAAGGACTTGATGAGATCCGTTTCGGCGGAGTCATATGGACTTCCGTCATTTCGCAGAATGTCGTGAAACCAAACCGGCGGTTCCGCAGTGTAGGTTTTAGTCCACGAATCCCACGGAAATTTCGTCTGGGTCTTGCCATCTACAAAACCCCAATTGATCATACCGACGTTATATTTTTTAGCAATAGGCAAAAATCCGGCAAAGGTGCTACCATTAGGACGGGCCATATATTCCGTACAGAGCATAGGCTTTTCGTAACGTTGCAGCCATTGGATCCGTTCTTCGAATTCCTCCGGACTGTCGTAGTTATGAAACGTAATGATATCCGACTCGTTGACCTGCAATTTCTCGATCGGCTTCATCTTTTCCTCTGAAGACCAATCGCCCATCCACACACCCGAGGTAATCGGCTGCGACGGATTAGCCGATCTTGCCCAAGCAAAAGACTTTTCCAGTAAAGGAAGCACGAGATCAACCTTATCCGGGGTCTCCACTTTTTCGTACGAAGGTCCCGTCATATTATCCGGCTCATTCCAGATATCCCATCCTAAAACCCGGGAATCGTTTGCAAACCGCTTGATGACACCTTTCACATAGCGCTCCAATCGCGGATATTGCGTGGAATCCTTTAACGCCAGCTGTCCAGGGCTCTGTACCCAACCCGGATTATGCTTAAAGGGGGTCGGTTCCCGCTGCTCCCCCAAGGCAAAGAACGGATCCCAACAAGAATCAAATATAACCAACAACGTTTTGATGTTGTGCCGGTCTGCCAAGCCTAGAAAATGGTCGATCCGGTCAAGAAAACCCACGGAGTCCTGCTCGTACAGCGCATCGTGCAGGTAAACCCGTACTGTGTTCATACCCAAGGCTTCCGCCCAGCCCAATTCCCGGTCAATGGTGACCGAGTCGTAGGTCTCTTTTTGCCACATCTCCAACTGGTTAATGGCGTTACTTGGTGTAAAGTTAGCTCCCACCAGCCATTCCTGATCCTTATACCAAGCATTCGCCTGTTCTTTTGTCCAAACCGCCCGATCTGGCTCCGTTTCTTTTTTTTGTGTTTCCGTACAACTGTTCAGCAGTATACTCAGCAATACCGCCATAAAAAAAATCCTGTTTTTCTGCATGATCTTCATTTAATGTGCTATTTATTCGTGTTATTAATGACTTTTCCCTTAACCATCCACACCTCGGTATTACCCGTTCCGTATGCATTGGTGCTGGTTACCGCGATGATCGTATTGTCGTGCAGTACCGTGACGCTATTCCATAGGCAGGATTTATTGCCCGGAATCGAAAACGGCACCGATTTGCTGGTAAAGTTCTTGGCCTGATCATCGCCAATCACGACTTTCATATCGGCAAAATTCATGTCGTGGGTACGGCCTTCGGTGCCTTGGTAAGCCAAGATAGTCTCCCCGCTGCTTAATTGCCTGATATAAGGCGCTCCGGCATAAACTTCATTTGCCACAGGTTGTAGTAAGGCATAGCTCCGGTTTGGGCTTTCTGCACCGATCGTCGTCGCCCAGTTCTCCTCCAGGCTATTGCGCAAGATATACGGCTTGAAGGTTTGAATCGCATTATCCTCTATCGCGACCACGATATCCTTCCCGTTGTTCAGCAATACAGGAACCGGCATGCCATCCCTTCTGCCGGGACGGAAACTCACGATTACCGGATCCGTTGTCCAGTTGGCACCATTATCCTGCGAACGGATCATGGAGATATTCTGCTCATTAGACTGCGTATAAGGCCCTTCGTTAGCAAAAAAGAGCTGTATCTCACCATTAGGTAATTGCAGGGCCGCTGGTTCCCAGCAGCCGTTTTCAAACTCATATCCGGCTTCGTATAACACTTTTTCGTCCGCCCAGGTCTGTCCCCCATCCGTACTCTTCTTTATGCGTATATCGAATTTCCGGTCGGGGGAAATCGCGAAAGGTCTACCGTTATAAAGTGCGAGTAGGGTTTTCTGATCGTTTAATAAGAGTAAATCCGGCACGCACATATTCGTCCCCTCGCCACGGGCCGCAACAACCACAGGTTCCGACCAGCTATTGCCCAGATCCCTACTTTTCACGGACACGACGCTGCCATCCGCTTCATAAATTCCAAGTAAGGATTGGTCCGGCAGCTGGATAATCCGGGCATAGCCCGCATACCGGGTATTCGGGCCGGACGAAACTTTCCGGCGTGTTTGTTGGTCCCATTGAATATAAATCTCCTCCTGATCCGGCTGGTCCGGCGGCGGCTCCACCGTGGGTGGGTTGTCTTTCCCGCAGGCCACCAAAGAAAGAAACATAAACGTATTTTGGACGAGACGTCTGAATAAAGTGCAATAAGTCATAGCGATATCTAAAAAATGTTAATAATGCGGATTGTTCGTTGTAAGATTAGGGTTATTGGCGACTTCTACCTCCGGTAAAGGCAGACGTATGTGCTTATCCAACACAAAGTTGTTGAAATCGGGATCCCGTTCAGCCACACGGTTTATACCCGCCTGCGTTTCCAGATCTCCCCATCGTTTTAAATCTGCCCAGCGGACGCTCTCCCCACATAACTCCAAAGCGCGCTCCATTTTCAGCCGTTCCCGGAAGCGGTCTTTATCGTTTCCAATGGTTGGGTGTGCCGTCGCTAAAGGTGCGAGGTTGACACGTGCCCTTACCCGATCTACATACGGATAGGCACTGGCCGTTTGGTTAAGTTCATTTAAAACTTCGGCGTATAACAGCAATACATCCGCAAAACGGATCACCCGGTTATTGACCTCGTTGAAGTAATCGTCGTGATTTTGTTTATAATCCCGTGCATATTTCCGAAACCACGCTTCATCGGCATCCCATTGCCAGCTTCTGCCGTAGACCTTATCGCCAAAATCTGCCTCTAAGCCGGGGTAAAACAAGGAGTAGCGTAAACGTGGATCGATTTCTCCGTCCACGGTTTTTTCCTTCTTGAATTCGGTCACGAGCCAATAGCGCGCCTGTCCGTCCGACCAGCCGATCGAGCGGGGTGCAAAAAACTGCGCACGGTTCGTGCTCATCGTCGAGCTCGGGATATCGCCCTCGGCGGTTTTATTCGCGTCGGAGAACTGAATTTCGAAAACAGACTCCTTATTGTTCTCATTTTCCGCACGGAAGTTATCTTGATACGCCACCAGATCATAATAAGGCGTTCCCTCGCCGGTGATAAAGTAATCTAAAGCCGATTTCGCTTCGTTCCATTTATGCTGCTGCATATAGGTTTTTCCCAATAGGGCTAGCGCAGCACCCTTGGTAGGCCGGCCGATGTCATTTCCATTCCACTGTAGCGGTAACGCTTGGGCGGCTTCTGACAGATCGGTCTCTACCAACGCCCAAACATCCGCCAAGGTGCTAGCCTCCGGCATATCGGTCGGACTTTGCAAGGTGGTCACGATTGGAAAGTTTTCCCAGAGCAGGGCCGCGTAGTAATAGTAAAAACCGCGGAGGAATTTCGCTTCGGCCAGCAGCTGTGCCTTCTTGTTTTCGTCCGCAAATGCAATCGTGGGCACATGGGTCAACACCTGGTTACACCGGAATATCGCTTTATACGTATCCTTATAGGTGATGACGTTTCCCTCCAGAAAATTATAATTGACATATTGAAACCGTGTCCAGTCGGCCAGTTCTATCCAAGGGCTTTTGCTAAAACCTTCATCAGAGGTGAGGTCCAAGCGGAAATAAATCCACCGCGACCAGGTACCCGGCTGATAAAACATATGGTAAATGGCGTTTACGCCACGCTGCGCATCGGATTCTGTCGCCCAGAATTGCGATTCCGTGAGGGTATTGGGATTGTCTTGATCAAGTAAGCTTTTATCACACGAAAGCAAACAAGATACTGTTATCAGGAGAATAAATATGCTCTTTTTCATCATTTTAAAATCTAAATTGTACACCTAATGAAACCGTTCTCAGATTCGGGAATACGCCGAAATCGTGTCCTTTCTGAAAAATATTGCTGTTGTTGAACTCCGGATCAAGCCCCGTATATTTGGTAAACGTGAGTAAGTTCTGTCCAGATAGGGTCACCTGTGCTTCGCTGAAATAAATCTTGTCCAATAAGCTGCTCGGCAGGCGATAGCTAACACCGATATATTTTAAACGGACAAAGCTGCCGTCTTCCAACCAGCGGTCGGTATCCCCCCGCGCGTTGATCGTACTCGCATAATAAGCACGTGGCACGTCTGTATTCGGGTTTTCTGGTGTCCAAGGTTGTATATCGGCACGATAGTTCGTATTGTCGGAAAACATATCCATTACGCTCCGCGGGCCGTTAAACACCGTCGCCCCGAACGATCCAAACCAATCCATGCTGAAAGAGAATTGCTTATAGGAAGCGTTCATATTTAAGCCCATCTCATAATCTGCCCACGCATCGCCGACAATGGTTTTATCGGCATTGGTGATCGTACCGTCGCCGTTATGGTCCTTGAAACGGATATCACCCGGCTGTGCATTCGGTTGGATCACCCGGCCCTCTGCATTCTGATAGCTGTTGATCTCCTCGATATTTTGGAAAATGCCGTCGGTTTCGAGCACATACCACATCCCGATCGGCTGGCCTTTCTCGGTAACGGTATTCCCCGAGAATGTTCGGTTTTGGCCATAGCCCAGATCAACTACCCGGTTCCGCAATTTCTTGATATTTGCGGTCACACTATACTGGAAAGGTTTGGTATTCTCCTGGTACGTGACCGACAGCTCCATACCCCGGTTGCTCAGCGTAGCCCCATTGGTAAAAGGGTTGCCACCATCGTTTCCGGTAGACAATAATAAGGGGTATTGGAGCAGCACATCCTTGGTTTTGGAAATAAAATATTCGGCACTGACGTTAATCCGGTTGTTCAGGAACGCCGCGTCAAAACCATAGTTTTGCTGTATGAGCGTCTCCCAGCGAAGATCGTGGTTGGCCAGCTTCACCTGTGTTGCACCCGGTAAAATCACCTGCCCAGGGCCCATTGCGATCGTGGGGAAGGTATTGACGACCGGGATATAATCGTACGGGCCAATGTTGCTGCTACCCAAGGTTCCGTAATTCGCCCGCACCTTCAGATCGTTGATCCAGGAAGCCTGGAAAAAATCTTCCTGACTGATCCGCCACGCTCCGGAAATAGAGGGGAACGTGCCGAATTTATAATTGTTTCCAAAGCGGGAAGCACCATCGGTACGGATAATACCATTCACCAAGTATTTATCGGCATAATTGTACTCAAAGCGCCCGAAATAGGAGATGATATCTGTCCGGTTTGCGAATCCGCCCGTTTGCGGTTCGTTCCCTTGATCAAGCACCGTATAATAACCGCCGTTCGGATTTTCCAACATATTGCGTTTGGTTCCCCACATTTGCGCATAGCGGTCCCGCTGATAGGATTGCCCTGCCAACACGTTCAACCGATGTGCATTAAATTCCTTTTCAAAAGAAAGCGTGTTTTCGACAAGGACCGTCGACGATTCCGCTCTATTCTCATGGTATTGTGACGGGTCTAGAGGTTGGTTTAATGTCCAGCTGCCCGCCTTTCTTAAGTAGGTGTGATGGTCCCGGCTGGTTTCATACCCCAAGTTGAAGCGGTATTTTAACGAAGGCAGCAACTGCAATTCCGAAAAGAGGTTACCGCGGATGCGGAGATTCGCATTCGTTCTATCATCCAGATCGGCAATAGCGACCGGGTTTGACCCGAAGGTACGCGCGCGGCGTTCATCACCGTAGCCATAGCCACCTGGATTGTCTGGATTATAGACCGGAATCGTTGGCAATAAGCGGAGCACATCAATATACGGGTTGCCCGACATTTCGTCCGCTTTGGCGTTACTGATGGCTAAATTTTCACCGATGGTAAAGATTCCTTTTTTACTGACCGTGTTTACCCGGAAATTAAACCGGTTAAAATCCGTACTGATAACCGCTCCTTTGTTATCGAAATAGCCACCGGAAATGAAATAGTTGCCCCCTTCACCACCACCGGAGAAACTCGCCGAATACTCCTGCACTTTTCCGGTACGGAAAGCCGCATCCTGCCAGTCCGTATCTACCGTCATGTCCAGATCTTGCCGGGGAACATTGGCGTTGTCATAAGCCATGTAGTTTAACCGGGCAAATTCTTCGGTCTTTGCCAGATTATACCGCGGGGTCGTTTGCAGGGTAGATTTCGCCGAGACTTCGATCTGCGCAGGCCCCTGCTGCCCCCGTTTGGTGGTGATGATAATCACCCCATTTGCTGCCCGCGAGCCGTAGATCGCTGCAGCAGATGCATCTTTCAGGATTTGGATGGATTCGATGTCGCTCGGATTGAAATCCCGGTTGGCCGTCGTAATCAGTCCATCGACCACGTATAAGGGTGGTGTGCCCGAAAAATTTTTCAGCCCCCGGATCTGGATCTGCGCTTCCGAACCGGGACGTCCGCCGCCGCGTACCCGGATACCGGTGGCTAAGCCTTGGAGGGATTCCGCAACCGTCGTGGCCTGCCTTTTCTGTACATCGGCGACTTTCACGACGGACACCGCGCCGGTGAGGTCCTGTTTACGTTGGGTACCATAACCGACAACGACCACCTCATCGAGATCCGTATTTGCCACTTGCAGGATCACCTGCAGCGGTTGTGTGCCGGATACGGTAACCGATTGGGTCAGGTAGCCGATATGCGAAAACACCAACACCGGTACGGCAGCCGGGTCGGCAGCAATACGAAAATGACCGTCCTGGTCACTTTGTGTAGCCGTGCTGCTACCTTTCACCGCAACGGCAACACCTTTTAATGGTCCGTCTTTATCCCAGACGGTTCCTGTAATCTGTGCATGTAAGGCAAACACATGCATACATACAATAAAAACAATAATGATCTTGTTCATATGACTATAAATTTAAAATTGGTAACAGCGAAGTACGTTAATATCGAAGCACGTATTGGTTCAAAATGTATGCAATACGTATCAATTATGCCTATTTTGAGGCTGTTTGAGCGGAATTATAAAGCTTTTGCATTATTTTGCTTAAAATTTAATCGATGATGAACGGCTACCAGCAAACGATGAAAACCTTATGTACGTTTTGGGCTCTCCTGATGGTTAGTCTCTCTTTAATTGGTCAGTCTTTTAACTTTAGACACTACCACGTAGAGAACGGATTATCCCACAACACCGTGATGTGTAGCCTACAAGATCAGTACGGTTTTATGTGGTTTGGCACCAAAAATGGCCTTAACCGATTTGACGGATATCATTTTCGGGTATATCGGCACGATCCGAAACAAGCTGGTAGCTTAGGCCATAATTTTATACATTCGTTATTGGAAGATGAAAATGGCCTGATCTGGGTGGGCACATTGAAAGGCCTTTACCGGTATGATCCCCACAAGGATAGCTTTGCCGCCGTACCCGAAACAAAAGATAAAGATATTACGCATCTGCAGACTGATGGGAAAGGGAATATTTGGTTCCTAGCCGCTAACGCGTTACAACGGTATACTCCCCAACAGCAACAGGTAACCGCTTTCGAGCACGGGGAGTATGGCGAAATCACGTCGATTACGATCACCAAGGATAATGACGTATGGGTTTCTACCGCGCGCGGTTTTGTGCAGCGCTATCAGGAGGATAACGATGGATTTGAAAATTTCGCTATTTTTGATGAAACCACGCCGGTCGTAACCCGCTGGATCGAAAAGATCGAGGACACCGGCGATGGCCGGTTATTTGTCGCCACATCCAGCCAAGGTATTAAGTTATTTGATCTGGCGACCCGGCAATCAACCGATATCCCGATAAAAAATGTCGATCAATCCCTCGTCTTTGCACGGGACTTTTTAAAAACGGGTACGGACGAATATTGGATGGCAACGGAGTCGGGTATATATGTTTATCATATCAAAAATCAGCAGTATACCCATTTGCGGAATAACCTCCATGATCCGTATTCGCTTTCGGATAATGCCGTGTATACACTCACCAAGGATAAAGAAGGCGGTATTTGGTGTGGCACCTATTTTGGCGGATTGAGTTATTACCCGCAGCCATACACCCCTTTTGCGACCTACTACCCCAAGTCGGGCGAGAATAGTATACAGGGCGATGCCGTACGGGAGATTGTACAGGATAAAAACGGAAATTTCTGGATTGGTACCGAGGATGCCGGTCTCAACAAATTCAATCCCCAGACGAACACGTTTGAAAATCTGACGACAGCGAACAACGGTCTTTCGCACTCCAACATCCACGGACTGGCCATATACCGCGACCAGCTGTGGATAGGCACCTTTGAGCATGGTTTAGACGTACTTGATATCCATACGTCGAAAGTTATCAAACGGTATAAAGCCGGTCCTGCACCCAACCAGTTCAAGCATAATTTTATAGAAAGTTTACTCGCCACCAAGCAAGGCGAATTATTGGTGGGCACGGCTTTCGGACTGTATCGATACCATGCCGATACCGATGATTTTCTACTATTAAATGAAGTGCCGGGCAATAAACATTATACCGCACTGCTCGAGGAGGACGATGGTACCGTCTGGGCTGGAACGCTTCGCGATGGCCTGCATTTCTTCAACCCCCGTACGAACCGATCCGGCAGCTACCTGTTCGACGGACAGGATAGCACCGGCATCAGTAGCAATGAAATCAACGGGTTGTTTATGGATAGCGACCGGAATCTGTGGGTAACGACCGAAAATGGTCTCTGTATGCTGCAGCGGGGATCAACCCGTTTCAAGCGCTATACCACAGACGATAATTTCCCGACCAATACCTTTTATAAGATACTGGAAGATCATCAACGGCATTTATGGATCAGTACCGCGAAAGGACTGGTACGGTTTAATCCGTCCACCGGCCACATACGGACATACAGCAAATCCAATGGGTTACTCAGTAATCAGTTTAATTATGGTTCGGCGTTTAAAGACCAGGACGGCACGATGTATTTTGGAAGCTTGAAGGGTATGATCCGTTTTGACCCGGCATCTTTCCGCGAGAACCATGCGATATCTAACGTTTATATTACCGGGTTTCAAATCAACAATCAGGAAGCCGATTTTCCCCTTAACTTCTCTCAGGCCATCCGGTTAAGCCATACCCAGTCGAACTTTAGTATTGATTTTGCGGCGCTGGGATTCACCGCACCGGATATGATCCAATACGCATTCCGTATGGAAGGCATTGATGATGATTGGACCTACCTCAAAACCAACCGAAAAGCATATTTTACAGATCTCTCTCCAGGCAAATACACCTTTATGGTCAAAGCTTCCAATGGCGGTGAAGGCGGGGATGCCCCCGTGACGAAGCTGGAGATTATCATCGCACCACCCTTTTGGGCCAGCACCCCGGCACTCCTTTTCTATACACTTCTGTTGGCGGGTGTAACCTGGGCGATCATACGACAGTACCATAAACGGGTGCTGATCAAGCACCGTGAAAAGATAGAACGCTGGGAGACGCAGAAAGAGAAGGAGCTATACCGCGCAAAAATTAACTTTTTTACGCAAGTAACCCATGAGATCCGGACACCCCTCACGTTGATCAACGGCCCGTTGGAAGACATGCTCCACCATAGCCCCGATGCGGCACCATTCAGCGAGCACCTGACGATCATGAAAAAGAATACCGACCGGCTTTTGGAACTTTCGCGTCAATTGCTGGATTTTAGAAAAACGGAGCAGAAGGGATTTAACCTCAGCTTTGTTCAACTGGATGTGAACGCGCTCGTGCGGGATATATGTACTCGTTTTCAACCAGCTGTTGCCGAACGGGCGATTTCGCTGCATGTCGCCATAGAACAAACCCCGTTACGGGTCTATGCCGATGCGGAAGCACTGACCAAGATCGTGAGCAATCTCATGGATAACGCGTTGAAGTACGCCGCCTCCACGGTCCATATCAAAACTTCAGCAGATGCGGAAACCTTCCAGATTACGGTGATGAACGATGGGGATCCGATCCCGTATAAGTACCGGGAGAAAATATTTGAACCTTTTTATCGGTTAGAAAGCGCCAAAACAAAAGCCGGATCAGGTATCGGCCTGTCGTTGGCCAAATCACTGACCGAATTGCATAAGGGTACCTTGATCTTACATCCCGACCGCAACGGACAAACTTGCTTTGAACTTTCCCTTCCCAGAGAGCAAGAACAACAGTATACCATTGACCGCCAGGTGTCCACCGCGGAAGAAGTGGACGTACCAGAATTAAACTTAGGCATCGACGAACCCAATCTCCCCGTTATTTTACTCGTGGAAGATGATGCCGAGGTCAGAACGTTTACCAGTAACATCCTCAAAAGAGATTTTATCGTCTATACCGCTGATCATGCACAAGCCGCCCTGGATTTACTAGAGGAGATCAGTGTACAGCTGATTATCAGCGATGTGCTGATGCCGGGTATGGATGGTTTCGAACTGTGTGCCACCGTCAAGAAAAATATCAACCATGCGCATATACCCGTCGTGCTTTTGACGGCGAAAAATAGCCTGCAGGCGAAGATTGAGGGGCTGGAAGTCGGTGCGGATGCCTACATCGAAAAGCCCTATTCGCCAAGCCATCTGTTGACGCAAATAGTGAATCTCCTGACCGTAAGGGATAAAATTAAAAACCACTATGCACAATCTCCCCTGGCCCATATCAAAAGTATGGCCTATAATAAAGCCGATGAAGCTTTTCTGGAAAAAATAAATGACACGATCGTCAAGAACATGGCCAACACCACCCTGGATGTTGATTTTCTGGCCGATGTTATGCATATGAGCCGATCTACGCTGTATCGGAAAACAAAAGCCATTTCGAATCTATCGCCCCATGAGCTCATCAATATCACGCGGCTCAAGCATGCGGCCTCGTTACTGGCAGAAGGTCATTTTAAAATTTTAAAGATCGCCTCCATTACCGGCTTTAACTCGTCGGCACAGTTTGGTCGGAGCTTTGCCAAACAGTTTGGCATGACGCCTTCCGAATATGTAGCCTCGTTAAAAAAATAAGGATTTGTTGCTTTTTTTCCAAAATAAACTATCTTTGCCTTTATTTAAATCAAATCTAAATAAAGAATGTATAGTTTGCTTTTCTTCTTCATCTTTGTCGGCTGCTATTTGCTTTATATTACCTCCAAAAAAGCGAAGGTAGGTAAGGTTCCGCCGCGCCTGTTACGGCTCGCACAACCGGCCAAAAAAGCGAAAATCATCGCTTCGGTGATTTTTATGTTTTCCTGGGCCATCATTATCCTCGATCAAGGTTTCGGATCCGGGACTTTTGCGTTTGGCGGTTATATTATGGCGGCACTCAGTGTTGTGGTGTTATTGAACCCATTAAACTATATCCGCTGGACACACCTGCTGGGGCTCTTTGCTTTCTCTATCGTTTTCGAAACATTCATCTTTTAGTTTATTGTTTTATGCCTGCAAATAAAAAATACCTGAGCAGTCCTTTCCAGCGCTTTCTAAAAATTACGGGCGGTTTTGTGGGAGGCTATCTGGTGATGATTAGTTTCCATTTGATGCTGACCTGTGTTTTTCAGGAAAAAGATGTCGTCATCACCGCCTATTTATCGGGTTACGTCCTGTGGGCGGTTCTCTTGCTATATGCCTTTCTAGCCAAGAACGGCTGGTGGGTCTGGCTTATCTACACGGTCATGGCTATCGTTTTTTATCTCCTTTTTCATTTCTTACACGGTTAAAACCAATGAACATACGTCATTACAATATCTATTTCAACACGCATACCATCAGTGGGATTGTTATCTGTGCGCTCCTGTATGTAATCTTTTTTGCGGGCTCCTTTTCTTTTTTCAAGCAAGAGATACAGGCTTGGCAACACGGCGTCTCGTACGAGGCGAATAAGGAGGTTGGAAAAGACTTTGATTTCCTGTTGGATTCGCTCCGGCAAACCCATAATCTACAAGGGAGGGACATTACCTTCTACTTACAGCCTCATTCGCTCGGGGCCTCCGTAAACATGAGCGTATCCAAAGATACCACGGTCAGCAAGCCGAAACAGGCTCCCGCAGAAGGGCAAAGACGCGGCCGTCGGGGCGGCGGCGATGCAAGTTTCTTCTATTATGATTTTCACCAGGAAAAAGCGAGCACCTATGCAGAAAGTTACGATATGGGTGAATTTCTATACCGGTTGCACTTCCTCGCCCAACTGAACCAGGTTCCGATCCGTATCGGCATGCCGTTTGGCTATACGGTGGCTGGACTCGTATCTTTTTTATTTCTCTTCGCACTTATTACGGGGTTATTGTTGCATTGGGATAAAATCGTATCCAATTTCTTTATATTCCGTCCATGGAGCAAATGGAAAACCGTATGGACCGACATGCACACCGCATTGGGTGTCATTGGCTTCCCTTTCCAATTTATTTTTGCGTTAACCGGCATTATCCTGATCGTCAATTGGGTGCTCGTAAAGCCGCTGACCAACTACCTATACGATGGCAAACAGGAAGAACTTTACCTCGATTTAGGTTTTTCGGATAGCCAGACCTACGAATACCTATACCAACCTATCGATCAGGATTTCAACATCCAACCCTATCTGGCGGAATTGAAACAAAAATGGAACGGCGCTACATTCAGTCGTATTTTCATCAAGAATTACGGGGATGAAAGCATGCACCTTATCGTCCATGCCAAGCCGGATCCGAAACTCAATTTCTCCGGAGAAGGAAAAGCGATATATCGCATTCACGACAACGCATTGGTCTTTGAGAAGGATCCGCATACAGCGTCTTCTTACAAAGACAAGGTGTCCAGTATCATCTACCACCTGCATTTTGGCGATTTCGGGGGGTATCCGGTGAAAATTACGTTTTTCATATTAGGCATCATGGGCTGCGTTGTCATCATCTCCGGAATTCTGATCTGGTTGGTGGCGCGGGATAAGAATAATGTACCGAAACGTAAACGCGTCTTCAATTTTTGGGCAAGTAATGTCTTCTTAGCAATCTGCCTGACCATGCTTCCCGTGACGGCACTGACTTTTATCGCTGTAAAAGTGTATCCGGAGGTGAATCAGGATTTTATCTATTCCGTATATTTCTATAGCTGGTTGGCCTTTTCCGTATTTTATATTATCCGGCGAAATCTGCGTGCCACCAATAAGGAAACACTTCTATTAGGTGCACTATTGGGTTTTTGTATTCCGGTTGTGAACGGGCTGTATGGCGGTAACTGGATTTGGAAGACCTTTGCTGCCGGCGAAACCGATATCTTGTTTTTTGATCTATTGTGGATAGCTATTTCGGTTGTGGCGCTGCTAGCGTTTGTGAAGATACAACGGGATGGCGGGAAACAGGACAATGCCAAAAAAAATGTCGGTAAGGTTTCGGCAGCACCTGTACGTGGTCCGAAAATAATTAAGAAACCTGTTACGGAATAAAATTGCAAAACAGAAAAGGGGGACTGTACACGTACAGCCCCCCTTTCACATGAAACAAACAATAGATAATTACTTCAATTTGTTGATATGGTATACCTGCGTGATACCAGGATCGATTTCAGCACCTCGCTTAACCGTGTTTGTCGCTATATTATACTCATAGATAAACCATTTCGATGCGGTTGTTTTAACGCCGGTGTATAGGTTGCCATCTTGTATGAGATTGATGGAGCTCTTTGCTTCGCCTCCTGTCATCTCATCTAAGTTTGCCACGATTTTTTTGCTGGCTACATCGATCACATAAGGTCTTATATACGCCTTACCTTCGCCTAACCAAGAAAGGTCACCACCTCTTACGGCATAATCTTTCAAGTCGAAGATGTAGTCTTTGTCAAATTCCGTTGCGCCGTTATTGACACGAAGTAGCGCGTAGGTACCATCGGTTTTACCTCTTGTCAAGACATATAGGTTATTATTGTCATCCAAAAACGAATAATTTTCGCGTTGCCAGTGACCCGCTACGTAACTTGCCCGATCATCGCTCATAATATGTCCGTTTTCCATACTCGGATAATCACAGATATACACATACGCATTTTGGTTTACCGGCTTGTAATCGAACGTATAATAGAACAGTCCGAAATAAGCTTTCCCGTCGCTAATGCGTGCACTGGTGACATTAAGAATGGTTGGATCGACCGTTCCATCTGGTTTGTACACCGTGTAATCCAAGGTTGGAATCTGAGCTTTTAATGTCTTATTGATCGTCATATCCTTTGTATTCATAAAGTAAATATCTTTTTCAAATACTTTCTTTTCCGGGTCAGGATCGCTGGCACCTGTTGACGTGAAAACAATCTCGTCTGTTGTACTCAATTGGCTCGCGACTTTTCCAAGATAGAAGTATCCTGGGAACGCATAATTATCCACCTCGACGAGTTCATCTCCTTTTTCGTTGATTTGTAACTTGCTGAAACGCGTACCATCATTGGACATGTAATAGTAGCCATTAAAGAAATAGGCGTATCCCGCGTAACGCGCCTGCGGAAGGTAACCGGTGATATCGATCCCTTTGTTATTCTGCGGAGACAACAACGTGTCTTTCATAATCTCGTCGGTCGTCAGTAGATACGATCCGTTTTCAGTGGCTACCCATACGGCATACTCGGAGTCTTCTACGCCGGGTACATCTGGAACATTCGGGCTATCTTCACACGCGGAGAATAGGATTGTTGCAAGGGCAACATAGCCAAATAGTCTATTTTTCTTCATATTGATGATGTTAAATTATAATAATGATATTCTAAATTTCATATAAAATGCCCGCCCTGGCCTTTGCAGGCGAAAGTTGTCATACGCGCGTTCATCCAATAAATTCCTGACCTCGCCAGAAATATTATAGCGGTTGCGATTCCACGAATAGCTGACGATCAACGAGTGGACTAATTGTGTCGGGATATAATTTTTGGAAGCCAGCGAACCGAGATGGCTATCGCTTAGATAGAACCATTTGGTATACTGCGTATTCCAGGTTATTTGCGTACGGCTACCTTTTTCGAACCAGTCGTTCTGTGCAAAGCCAAGATCCAGGTTACCATATGTCCAAGGACGGTTCGGTATCTGATACCCGTAAGTTATGCTCTGTTGCTGGTTGGTGTCATCCGTATATTGTTGATTGTCGATAGCCTTGTCATAGCTGCCGTTGAGGGATGCGGTAATCATGTCTTTATAACCGTACCGCAGCTCGATATCACCTCCATACAATTTCACGCCCGGAATATTGTAATATTGATATTTATCCCGTTCGTTGTCGGCCACGACCCTTACATTGATGTAATCCTGTGCCAAGCGGTAAAAACCAGAGATATCAAAATTTATAAAATGATCGTCGTTCAGGAACGTATTGTAATAAAACCCGCCATTGAGGTTATCGCTACGTTCGGGTTTAATGTCCCAGTTGGCCAAGTAGTTTTGACCATCACCGTATAGCGCATTCATCGACGGCATGTTATATGCCCGTTCCGCCGAGAATTTTACCCCGCCATCTTTAAAAATCCGGTAACGGGAAGCTAAACTATAGCCTTGGTAGCCAAAATATTTTGATTGCGAAACAATGTCGCCACTTAACACCTCATCATATTCGCCAAATACGCGCTGATCTTCTTGCTTATACGTATCCAGCCCATAGTATTTGACGGCAATGTTATTGACCAAACGCTTATCCAGCCATTGACTTTGCCAGGCCAAACCCACGATATGCCTGACCATGTCGCTTGGTAATCCCGACGTGTTATTATTTAAAATAATGTCATAAGACTGACGGTCATTGGTATTGACATTATAGTTTAGGTTTAAACTCTGATTCCGACTTTCATCAAAATCATAGTTGAAATTCAACCTACCGAGCAAGCTGTTTGTGTTGTAGCGGATGTGAACGGGCTCATTTGGCGCTTGTCCTGTTGTGTTCGGTATGGGAGCTCCACCCCATTCATAATTAAAGCTAGCCGTATCTCTGACACGCGATACATCATAGCCGTAGTTTGCATAGATATCCGCATATAACCGGTCCACGATGAAATTTTGCTTTTTATAACTGATCGTCGGCATGATGTAGGTTGATTCCCGCCAATTGCCACCATACACTGTATTGATCGTAGCACCAAGTTGATTCTCCTTGTTATTTGCGGAATACGTCAATCCAACAAAGAATTGATCTGCCCAGCTCTTATCGCGCAAACCCACTTCTACCTGCCCCATAGCGGAATAATACCGATCCTTGAAACGTTTGACTTCGTCGATAGGGACAAATTTATTATTGACCACTTTTTCAAAGACAACACCGTATTCTTTTTCCGTGTACATTTTGTAATTGTTATCCGAATAGTTGTAGAAGGCATTGGTACGGATCGAAAGTTTATTCTTCGGGTTCGTATACATTCCAACCAAAGAAGATTGGTGCGTATTGAAAGAGCCGTAGCTATAACTAAAATCGAGAAAGTGCCTATTTCGTTGCTTCGTAATAATGTTGACCGCTCCACCAAGGGCATCCGAGCCTAAAAATGCAGGAACAACGCCTTTATAGATCTCGATTCGGTCCACTAAGTTGACAGGGATATTATTCAACGACATGGACGAGCCAAAATCATCCATCGGCACACCATCGATATAGATTTTAGCCGCCAAACCATTGATGCGGAAAACAAAATTTGAACCCAAACCGCCATCTTCTCTAAACGTAACACCGGGTGCGGTACGGAGGATTTGATTGACATTCGCGGTTTGGTTCGCATATTGGTTCATATCAATAACACTCACGTTGAATCCCGATCTTTTTATTTCGTGAACGCGCCGTTGGTTTTCGGTTTGGCCTTTTACACTAATGGCTTCAATAACACGATCGTCTATTTTTAGCTGAAAGTCTTTGTACAGTTCGTTGTCCTTCAATAGCACACGTTGCGTCACGTAACCTACGACAGTCACCTCCACATGAACGTCGCGGTTTTGTCCGATTTCCAATTTGTAAAACCCATCTATATCGGTGCTGGTTTGGATATTCGATCCCACAATGGTAACGGTCGCATTTTCGATAGCTTTTCCGAAGGAGTCCTTTACATATCCCGAGATGAAAGTCTCCACTATACGGTGCGTGCTCCCTTGCTGTAGAAAAATAGTTTTGTTAGAATGGCTTGGTGTAGAAGCCAAAATTGCTGCAGGATTATATGCAAAAATCCCGACAGCCAATAGCATGGCTGTATAAAATTTATTATATTGCATTACTTTAGTTTGACGATTAAAGTGTGGTAGAGTAATCTACCGTCCGGAGGTCTGGTTGCCGCCAGACCTCTTCTCTCCAACAACGCCGGAAAAGATTGCCGTCTTCTCGGGTCGTTGCTATGCTAGATTATATTATTTTGTTCTTACCATTGCCCCACATCTATTTAGATTAAATACAAATAACGAGGCAAAGGTAAATATTAATAGGATATTTCCAAATATTCTTTGCAGAAAAAACATTCATTTTCTGCACGGTGACCGTGCAAAACGGAGAGACAGGACTAATATTTCGATAACGTTTCTACAGAGGCGCGGGCGTGGCGTCTATACAGGTAAGCGAGGAGAAAGCGGGATACTGCGACGTATACAATGACCAGGGAGGCCAAGACGACCAAGAAATAACCGACACCGGGGAAGCGATGTTCGATCAGCGTGCATCCCGTAAACACCAGCAGTAATGTAACAACAGATTTCCAGGTGGCGTACATGAGCTTGTTCAAACGCTTTAGGGTACTCCTTGCATACAAACGCAGGTGCAGTGCCGCGATAGCGTTGACTAGGTTGAACAGCACCCACAAGGCATAAAAGTCTGTCCAAACGGCCTCTTCCGTCACCAGACTATGGGATTGTACCCAGAAGAATGCCCCGACGAAAGCTATATTCGAGCATATTGCATCCGTCAGCATGAGCGAGGTTCTCACATAGGGCATCTGGGTTTGAACAGATCTATACATCCGTTCTGTATTTATTATGGACATGCATCTTTCTACGCGAGCGCGTGTCTGAGCCTAAATCGAGGAGAAACTCTGCATTACGCAGTTTTTCCAAAAAATAACCGGATACATCCTCTTTTCGCACATAATGCTCCATGGCTTTCACATGCCGCTGGTCATGTACGTTTGTTCCGACGAGGTCTACCATACCTTTTCCGGCCAAGTATTTCACCACATTCCGTTCTCTGGGCCCGTAATAACCGTAGCAGGAAAGCAGGTTTACCTGCAATAGACAGCCCATATCCTTATATGTTTTTAAGATACTGGGGGCGTGCTGGTAGTATATATACCGTTCGGGATGCGCTAAGATCGGGGTGATACCACGGCCGGTCAACTTCCGGATGATATCCATAATAAACGGACTCTCACTAGCAAGCGGCATTTCGACCAGAAGATACCCTCCTGCTAAGCAAAGCAAGGGTACTAAAGGATTATCAATATCTTCCAACAGCTGTTCGCCAGCCATATATTCGGCCGCGTAGCGAACCTGATTTCTCGGGAGATCGGCATCTTGCAGCAATTCTTCCCAGGACCGTTGTATACTGACTTTGTTGTTCGGATAGATGCCATCCCAGATATGTGGGGTGGCGATAAATTGTTTTATGCCCTGATTAGTCAACGCCGCCAGCAACTCCAAACTCTGTGATACCGAGGCACTGCCGTCGTCCAAGCGGGGCAACAGGTGGTTATGCACATCGACCTCCAGCCAGCTGAGATCGTTATATCTGCGTTTACGACTAAAAATAGATAGCATATTTGTTTTTCAATAAATGTAATTCATAAGTAGATGTTGATACAAACATAGACAACCCTAATTCCTAGTTTCCCACCCATGTGGGTGGTTTTTTGCTGGCCGGTCAAAACTACCCACATGGGTGGGAAATGTACCCTTCTCTCTTTCTTAATTTGTAACAGATTTAACTACCAAATCAAAAACAGATGAGAAACAAAAGAAATTATATCATGAAAAATCCATTACTAACCTTATGCATCGCCTTATCCATATTGCTCATCAGCTGCGGCAAAAACGACAACCTTCCATTAACTATTAATCAAACAGAAGTAACTATGCGTTATGACGGTACGTTTGATTTCTCCATCCGAAATGTCTCCGACGTGGAATGGTCGTCCAGCGATGAATTTGTGGGCGTCGTTGGACGGGACGGTAAATTTGAAGCCCGTCATATTGGGGAAACAACCGTTACCGGGAGAGCCCTTGGGGAGTTTGTCACCGCGCGGGTCGTCGTAGAGCCAAACATCGTGGGGGTTATAGAGCCTTATATCGCGTTTGGGGAAACCCTACCTGTGGTGAAAGATTTTGAAAAAAGACAGTTGCTCCATGAAGCGTCAGACTTACTGGTGTATACCGACGCGTCCGACTACACGTCTCGTGCGCGCTATTTTTTCGAGGGTGATCTCTTTACCTCGGTCAGTTTATTTTGGAGCGACGCCAGAACAGAAGAAGGAAAGATCTTCTATGCCGAACGATACGAATTTTTGGGCTCCAGTAATAACGTCCATTATTATACGGACAAATCTAATAGTCTCCTTGTGGGCCTGACGAACGATCGTCTTCAGGGATTTTTCGCGACCTATTCCAGAAATACGCGTAAATAGGCCGTCTATTTATACTTCAAAATAAGTTCTGCACGGCTCGACACCTGCAGTTTCTGGTAGATATTGCGGATATGGTATTTTACCGTATCCACGCTGACAAATAACTGTGTAGCCACCTCCTTATAGGAGGCACCCTGCTGCAGCATCGTCATAATTTCAATTTCACGTGGTGTCAGCTGGGCCGTCTTCTCATACTGGCTTTTGCCCGCCACGGGATTGAAATGGTCAAACACCAGCCGGGCCACCTGCGGACTCATGACCGATCCGCCGGAGAGTACCTCCAGCAGATGCTCCTCCATCTGCGGTAGCGGCGTGCTTTTCAGCAGATAGCCCGATGCCCCCGCACGCAGTGCCTGAAATACGGCATCTTTGTTTTCGAACACCGTAAACATCACCACCTGTACTTCCGGCATCCGTCTTTTGATATACCAAGTTGTCTCGATACCCGATTTGCCGGGCAGGCCAATATCGCTCAACACGATATCCAGCGTTTCATTTTTCCAGGCGTCGGTAAACCCTTCGAACGAGCGCGCTGTAATGCGCAAGTCGAAAGATGCACTCGCTTCAAAAAAAAGCTTTAACGTTGCCAGTACCGGCTCGCGATCTTCTACGATAGCCAAACGATATTTTTTGGGAGCATCGTCGTCCCTATTTTTAATTTCCATCATTATCCATTCATTTTTGCGTACCTCATCACCCCAACTTCATCACTGCGCAGGCCCAACCGGCACATGTGCTGAAACAACCAACAGCTGAGTGTCAGGTAAAAGAAGCTAATCGTCGTCAATTGATCCATATTCTGCATGATGAAACTGCTCTGCGAAGAATTGGACAATAAACTCACTACCATTCCTCCTTGCAGCAGGAGCTGCCCCGAATAGACAAGACTAAAATATACGATATTTCGCCGAACAGCAACTGAAATGGACGAGAATTCCATATCGTGCACATAGATTAGTCTCCATTGCGCTATCACGTAGATAAAGGCCATGAAAAACTTCGCGATATAATGCCACTTCTGCTCGATATAGCCGTATTCATGCCGTACCCCGAGCTGCATATCATATACCACCTGTTCCAGCAATGCCCTTTTCTCTTCGATGGAAGCCATGGCATAGGGGATAGCGTCTATGACACCAAAGACAAACGGCAACAGATGCAGCCACGGATATCGGGGCCATTTGAGCCGCGGAAAGAGAGAAAATAAAACAAAAAAATACGCACAAGGTGCGATGAGATAGTACAAGCCAATGCCCTTGTTGTACCATTCCGGTACCGCCCGAATAAAGCCTGTGAAAATGAGCGCATAGGTGAACGCGTGCCAGAAAGACGCTATAGCGAGCAGGGTTATCAACAGGACGCGCCGGTCGTTAAAGCGGATCGCATAATAGCAAAAACCTATAATAGCAGCGACCGATAGCGACAATCCCAACAAGGCAAAGAACATACCCCAGCTTTGCCATTCCTCCTGCCGAATGCCGAATTCCGCTATAAAATCTGTCATATTCTCCATATTAGATTCCGTAAATTCACCTTTAACTGCACGGTATATAGGTCGTTGTCCTGTGTAATAATCAAGTTGGCGTTCATTTGCCGCGCTCTCGTTTCCATATTGCGTGTTCCTTGGCCTTTTCTGCGCATATTTTCCTGCGCCGGCTGTTTCACCCCATTATTACGGACATCCATCAGCAGCTGTTTCGCATGCATCCTTACGGTGATCGATACCCATTCAGGCTGCGCGTGCTTCACAATATTATGTAAGATCTCCTTAAATAACAGATAGGTATTCTGTCGTACAATTTGTGGGATTTCACGATCTGTTTTGGTATCGCTATCAAAAAGCACCCGGATTCCCTTCGGGTCCAACATCTGAAAGGCGAGATACTCCATACGCTCCTGCAGACTCCCTTGATAGTTATTGCGCACATCGATCGCCCAAATGATATCGTCCATCATTTGCACCGCTTCGCGGCTGTACTTTCCGATGGATGCCGCGCTGGACTGTTTATCCTGCACCACGTCCATCGACAAGAGGTCTGCCTGCATCGATATACCCGTTAAGAGGCCTCCCACTTCATCATGGAGATCGCGGGAAATCTGCTTGCGTAATGCCTTTTCATCTTTCATTCTTTTCGCACGTTGCAGGATAACAAAGGACACGAGCCCCGCAATACTCAACAATACCAAGGCATAGAAACCCTGTGTTTCAAAAAACGCCGGCTGCTTGATCAGCAGCCACGTCCAGGTTTTTTCAAAACCACCATTCGTCGACCATGTCCTGACATGCACCCGGTACTCGCCCGGGCGCAATCCTACCAAGGTAATCTGACCAGACGAAGCCATTGGTTGGAATCCATCCATGAGCGGATCAATTTTATAAGACACCTGATAGCTATGTCTATAATCGTTTGGGCGTGCAAAATCCATGTTAAAGGTCAGAGCATCTTCGGATAACACCATGGTATCGCGCAAGGCATCGGCGGCATAATAATCTTGGTACCTGTTCCCGGTCAAGCCGACGCGCAGCGCCACAATCCGGGGTTCCGGGATCACATCCCGCTGGTTAGCGGCCTTTACCATTTCGTTCGGATCAAAGAAGATATAACCGCCTATTCCGCCCATAAACAAGCGTTGCGCTACGGTATCATAAAAGATCGCCTGATGATTAAACTCTTCAAAGGGTAGACCATCATTGGTGCGATAGTTAAAAATACGGTTATCACTGACGAGCGACAACCCGCGATGTGTTCCGGCAAATAAGATTCCGTCAAACGCAAACAGCTGATATACCGTATTGCTGCCGAGTCCCTGCTGCACATCAATGCTTCGGCTTCCCGAATCCGTTAACACGACAATACCACGTCCTTTTGTGGCCAAATACACCTTCCCCTCGTCGACAACATGGTCATAAATCATTAACTGTTGTCCTCCTTCTGGGTAGCCTTTGGTAGGATGATGTCCGTCAAACCTGTAATATCCGTCTTCCGTGGAATACGTTAGTCTACCTTGTAGATAATGGATCGATAGCACCCGTCTTTTATCACTGAAAAACGTACCATTGCTATCTCGTAAGGGTGTGGCCCGGTTTGTCTGTAGATCATATTGCCATATCCCGTTCGATGTCCCCACCAGCAAACTAGCCCCTTTATATGCCGTTAGACAGTAGCTCAGATCAGAGAACTTATGCGCATATTCCTTGGGTACCGTCGGCTGCAAAACGGTTAATCGACCATCCACCATCCGCCCCAGAAAGCCGGTTTCCAAGGCGAGATAGGTTGTGTCCTGATGCCACATATAACTGGCGTAGTAATTTCTTTCGGGTGCATTTCGATAGGCCGTCACGCTTCCCTGTAACGGCATGCGATGGAGAAAGCCATAACCGCCGAAGTAATAGTGGTCGTTTTGCCGAAACATCCCCCTAGCACTTCCATATGCCGCATGTTCAAAAGCAAACGACGAGGGAAAGAGCGCATACAAGCCTTCGTCCGTAGCCAGCAGCCATTCATCGCCAAGCCGTCTCCAAGCGTTCAGCCGTTTGTACAGCACGTGTTCCGCCAGACGGTGGAAGCCCCTTTTCCGCACGGTGAGGGCCGTATCCCGGGATAGTTCGAGGTATTCGCCGTGATTGTTGAATAGCATGACCCGGTCATCCTCCACAAAGCCCCAATGATTCCAGTTGGTGAAATCGTTATCGTACGCACTTTGTATGGCCGTCAACCGGAATTCCCCGTCATAGAGATAGTAGCCATCCCGGTAGTTCCGAATAAGCACCCCACCTTTCACGGGCAACAGGTCTTCAATACAATCATCTATATCTTCCGGAATTATTGTTCTACGACATTTCGCCGTATGGCGGTTGTACGCATATAATTTGCCACTGGCGGCTAACCAAATACAATCATCATCCAGGGTAAATAAGTTTCCTACCGTATGCCGCCCACGATGTTTATCGGCTACGAAGGTGAATAGCAATGTGCTGCTATCCCGGCTGATCTGCCATACTTCGCCAATGTCGGTTGCCACCAGAAACTCCTTGTCGGTTTGGCCGAATGCGAGTGCTTTTCTCTCGGTCAGTGTTTTGGCAAAATGTTCGTGGAAGCAAAAACGCCAGGTATTTAAATCAAAGATCAGGATTCCATTTCTCGTATTCAGCCATATGCGCCCCCAAGGATCAATGGCTAAGGTCTGCACCTCATCAAACGGTAATTTTTCGTCGTAGAGCTTTGAAAAAGGAATGACATGCACACCGTCATAACGATACAGTTCCCCCCCCGACACCAGCCAAATCGATCCAAAAGGATCCTTTTCCGCCACGCTGAACATCACGTGCTGGTCGTCTACCCCCTTCAGCACCTGCACATGCCGGTAGGGCAGCTCTGCCCGAACGTCTGCAAAGCCGCACAGCATTAGCCATACGCCTATAAGAAGGTGTTTACTATAGGTAGATAGGTAGTTCATTGGGAACTGATGTATTTATGCCGCCAAAGGTAAAAATTTATTCTTAAATCACAGGCGTAGAGCGGGCGATCCTTGTCAAAAAAATAAAAGGATAAGGAGACTGCTGCTGGAAAACCGAAAGACGATGCCACTATGCTCTTGAATCATAAAGAAGCCTTGAACTTCATCATTGATAATCCCGATTACGTTGTACCCTTGACCACAGCAAGAATAGAAGATATTCATCGTATTTTGGTCAAGGATCTTCCGGTTGAACGCAATATCAGGCAACGAGGACTATAGCTTGGTCTCTTGTCCTAGCGATGGAGGGCGTTGAGAAAGCGCGCAATCATTAAAACTTGCAAACATCACAAGTTTTAATGATTAATTGAGTATCTTTGCATATGAGAAATTACACAAACCGTAAAGAATATCTAGCGAAATTATTGACTTATAAAGATAAAGACCTTATCAAAGTAGTTAGTGGATTACGCAGAAGCGGAAAAAGTACTTTATTTGAACTCTACCGTCAAACCTTGGTGGAAATGGGTGTACCTGCCAGTCAAATCGTATTTCTGAATTTTGAAGATTTTGAACTGCGTAAATTTCTCAACGATTTAGATGGTTTGTATGAACACATTATCGGGACTTTAGATGGATCAAAACCAAGCTATGTTTTTTTAGATGAAATTCAAAACGTCAACGAGTTTGAGCGTTTGGTGGATGGATTGTTTGTAAAACCGAATATAGACGTTTACATCACAGGGTCAAATGCTTTTTTATTGTCGGGTGAACTGGCAACTCTACTAAGCGGACGATACATCGAAATTTCTATTTTACCCTTTTCGTTCAAAGAATATTTAACGGCAAGAGATATTGACACATCGAATAAATACCTCAATTACGAAGCTCTTTTCTTTGATTACATCAACGAAACATCTTTGCCCAAAGGGGTTGAATTACGTGAAGGTGGTTACGATATTATCCACGAATATCTCGAAGCCATTTACACCACCATTGTTGAAAAAGACATTACCCAACGTCATCAGATTAACGACAAACGGGCTTTTGGAAACATTGTTAAATTCGTTGCATCCAATATCGGAAACCCGCTTTCGCCCGGAAATATCGCAAAGACTTTGAAACAGGATGGACAAACTACGCACAACACCACCGTAGAAAAGTATTTGGAATATTTGACAGCAAGTTTTGTGTTTTATAAAGTAAACCGTTTTGACCTGAAAGGTAAAAAACAATTGGCTACGCAGGAAAAGTACTATTTGGTTGATACAGGTTTGCTTAATGTTTTAACTGGTAAAGAACGTACGACCGACAGAGGGCATATATTAGAAAACATCGTTTATCTGGAGTTGTTACGTAGAGGCAATAAAATCTGGACAGGTACAGCCCGAAATACCGAAGTAGATTTTGTTTGTAGAACCCCCAAAGGTGATATTGAATATTATCAAGTAGCTTGGGAAATGTCCAATGAGAAGACCGTAGAACGAGAATTTGGCTCTTTGGAGAAAATTAATGACAACTACCCGAAATATTTACTAACCACCGACTCATTTACGCAAGACCGTAACGGCGTAAAGCATCTGAATGTTTTTAACTGGTTGCTTGAGAACGGATACCGAACTGATATTTGAATACATCGACCGTCTGCAGGAAAAATTGGAAACATCAACGGAACGGAAAAAGAATCGTCAAGGTGCAAAACGAATTCGGCAGGCATAATTTTCGTCAACGTCAAAAGAAGTGTATCTACAAGCCGGCAACTATCTGTCCATTACATTAATTATGGTTAAGTACATTCAGAATGAAATTCTACAATAGACATAAGGAGCTGGAATTATTGGAGAACAATTTCAGGCGATCTACACAGAGCGCTTGTTTCCCGTAAAGTCTTTGTTGGCATGCT
The DNA here is from genome assembly GCF_004208525.1 of Sphingobacterium corticibacterium. Lineage (GTDB taxonomy): Bacteria > Bacteroidota > Bacteroidia > Sphingobacteriales > Sphingobacteriaceae > Sphingobacterium > Sphingobacterium corticibacterium. The sequence continues at coordinate 395,129 of NZ_SGIT01000003.1, forward strand.
CATCGAAATTAAAAAAGCCCCCGGAAAACGAATTCCGAGAGCTTTTTTCTATATTATGATTTATCCATTGGTCAACGCCGTCGGCGCGATCGCCTACCATCCAGCAATCTACTTACCAGGTAACTGACTGTCGCACCTATTGCGGCGATAATGCTTAACCCACCCAATCCCCAAAACCACCATGGAGTGCTGTACCGGGTTCGCGATTCAACCTCCCGTGTCTTCGTGGCTATTTCCGTCCGCTTCTGCTCGAGCGAGTCAACCTCGACCTGCAACTGCTGCAGGCCGATTCGACTTTCATGGATATAGAGCTGCCCTCCCTTGCTAAACAATCCGTAATCGGGATGAAAAGACAGCATACTGTCCGTAGCAAAATACCACATCCGGTTTTGGCTATCTTTTTCGATAAGCTCGAAACCGTACCGAATGCCTTTACGGCTTTCCGACAAACTGTTCCAGCTATTTTCCAAGCGTGTTTTCTCCCGCGATGAACGGCAGGAGACCAAGCTTATGATGATGCATGAAATGAGTATATGTTTCATTGTTAATGATTTTTATTCCCATCCGTAATCCAATTTGATAGCGCTTGAACCGTTGATAGATGCCTTCTTTTTGACAGCACCCTGTTCTCTGCATTGCCCTCTATCGTAAGGATATAATTTCGTTCCATACGCCACACCAGCCCTACGTGGTTGATCCGCTTCGCACTATGGCTATAGATACCAAATATGTCGGCAGGTTTTACCTTCGCACTTATTTTCAGATCGTCGCAGGCACCACCCCTACAATATGTCCTTGCATTGGGAAACAGTGCCGGGCTCCAGGGGTTGCGGGGTTCGGCGAAACCTGCCCGCCCATAGCACCAGGAGACAAACGCCGCGCACCAGGCATGCCCCTTGCGTAAGCCGGTGTAGGCCAGATACGCCTCCACACGCCCCCCATCGTTATTGCCGGTGGCCTCCCGCACCCCAATCTCGGCTGCAGCGATTTCGATAATCCGCGAACGCCGCAGACGACTGACAACTTCCTGGTGCAAAGAAGCTGGCGGGTTTACAGTACGATCGACAGCATCCAGATGGCTGCATACAGCAATAAAAAGAATACCGAGAAATAAAGGATACATTGTTGCCATGATGTTAGTTGTTCAAGGTGATAGAAGAGTTTTTTACGGAAGAATTTGAACCGCTGCCAGAGGATTTCCTGTAGCCAAAGACTGCAGAACACGGCTGCCATTCCGCCAAGCAGTCCCATCAACAGCACCGATAGGATACCGATATCCAGTACCGCTGCCGTCGGATCGATGACCTGCAATATGGTGCCGGCAAAAATAAATATGCCCACGAGCGCAAGCATTGCCAGCCCTATCTTGTGTTTTACCGAAAGTTCCAAGGCTATATCCTCGATAAGCCATGGTGTTTTTGTTTGTAGTGTTTTCATTTTAAAAAGTGTTTTCTTTCTTAAAAGGCCCCCTTTCGGGGGGCTCTTATCATTTCTAACTAGTGTACAGCGGCTCTATCTTGCCAATATGGATACGGTTTCGCTCCAATCGCCAATCCCTTTTTTATTGCGCGCACGCACACGGACATAGTAAGTTCTTCCGGGAATTGTAGGCGCGTAGACATTTCCCCGGCTGTCGCTCGTTAGGAATGCGGGTCTCCAATCTGGCATACCATCCCCATCCAGCTCTTCAGCAAACTCATACTCATAAAACAGGGCTTTACCGCGTAAAGACTGGAATCCTAACAACAACTGGTTTTTTTGCCTTCCGTCAGCCAATGTTACTCCCGTAACCTGCTGCGGTGCTCGCGATGGCTTAGGATCCGCTTCCAGCAAAAGCCCAGAGCTCAACAACACCGATCGGGAACCCGCCGCCACTTTGTTTACATAAAACGCAATGTCCTTCAGGCTTCGTGATAATACGGCCTTAGCATCGTTTTTTTCCGCGCGTTGTAACGAGCTTCCTCCATTAGACGCTATTTGCCATTTCGTCCGAAAATCAGCTGCTTGTTCCTCGAGTATCCCCACGGTTACCGGCGGTTCGGTAAGCACGGGATGCCCATCCAAACAATCCAACACTCTGCCGGCCAAGGTATTCAACTCGTGGTCATACAGTTCGGAATAATCCAATAATACTCTCTTTGTTCTCATTTTTTTTTCTTTAAGGGGTTTCCCCCGGTTCAACATTTTTTTATTTCGATGATCTCCGGATATCATCTTGGAGCAAACATAGCCTGATACCGCATACCAAACCAGAACTGGGACAAAGTGGAACAGGCAATATGTTTTTGAGACAAACTGAGACAGTCCAAATGTCAAAATGAGACAGTCCACTCCTAAAACGGCCGTTAAACAGAAACCTTTTTTGCATTTCGATTTCCCTTGTTTACGAAAAGGGAACACAAAACACAAGAAAGGGAACACCTTTTCGAGAAAAGGGATCACATCTTTGAAAAAAGGGATCACATGTTGGAGAAAAGGGATCACATGTTGGAGAAAAGGGAACACCTGTTCGGCATATGGGAAAACGGATCTGCAACAGGTGTTCACGTTGTAGGCAAAAGGGCACACCTTTCATCGAAAGGGGATCACCTATGGTCTAAAGGGAATCCCTTATTTTACATAAGGGATTACGTATTTTACTATCGGAGATGGTTTTTCAAAAAACGTGAGCACATGTACTAAAAAGGGTTACACGATTTTCCAGAAAGGGTAAACAAAAATACAATAAGGAGACACATCTACCACAAACGGGGACACTTTATACGGAAAAGGGATTACATTTCAGCCAAATGTGTCCCCTTTTCCCAGAAACGGGAGTAGGTTTCTACGATAACGGAAAACATTTTTTCCAAACGGGATCACTTATTTATAAAAAGAGGACACGTAAGACAAAAACGTGCTCACGTTTTTACAATAAGGGGAACCGAATGATCAACTTCCGTTTCCGTCTAGGGGAGTCTTTTTAGCTTCTTTGGCTAATTTAGAAAACGTCCATGCGCTCTTTTCGTGCTTTACCATAAGCGCTTTTACGTCAGCTTTGAGATAAAATGGACGGTTACCTATTTTGCGCACGTGAAATAACAGTTGGTCTTTGATGTTCCGATAGAAGGTGGAGCGCGCCACGTCCAAGTACTTAATAATCCAGGCAATGCTGACATGTTCAGGCATTTCCACTGTTGGGGGCGTAACGGGCGTCTCCTCGGTTTTGGGATCGGAGGAGCGCAAATGCATCTCTATGCGGTTCAGCGTGGTCGCTATTTCCTGTAACAGCTGGATCAGCATACCTTAACGCTTTTTCGAGATTTTCTTACCACGGACGGCATTTTCACCTAACCACATTTCAAATAAAGGATGGTTGCCCTGTTCGCCCAACGGAATTTTAGCATCCGTACCTTTCAGGACAACGAACTTGTGTTTACTCCCCGATTCACCAACAATGCCTTGAAAATGGGAAAGGGAAATCGCATAGCTTCGGTGCACCTTTATAAAATTGGACTTTGGTAGCCGTAGTAACACATCACCCAGTCCCTCAGAGGTCTCGTAGTAGTCCGTGGAATTTATCCAGACCCAGCTTTTGTCGTCTTGTGCTTCCACAACTATAATCTCATTAAAGTTGACCCGCGCGACGGCTTTACCCCTTTCACTGAACATGATCAGGCATTCATTCGCACGGTCCAAGACGTTCGGGCTCATCGGGAGCAATCTTTCTTTCACTACATTCACGGCCTGCATATATCTGGAAAAAGTGACCGGCTTTGTCAGGTAATCGGTCGCCCTGTTGTCAAAAGCCTCGCGGGCAAAATGCTCATGAGCGGTACAGACCACCACCTGAAGATGAGCGACCAGGGGATTTATCTTCTTTATAAAATCGAGCTGCTGCATAAGCTGCAGGCCATGCATTGTCGGCATTTCCATATCCAGGAACAAAACGTGGACAGCATCCTCTTTGAGCCGACCCAGCACTTCCCATGGACTGTTCGAGACAAAAGCCAACTCAAATCCATCCGTTACTTCTATTAAGCTAACCATATGCTCAACAGATTCCGGTTCATCATCCAATACCACTACCCGCAGTTTCTTCTTTTTGTCCGCTAGGTTTGACATCACTTTGTACACGTCCATATGTAAATAAAATTTCGATTTGTAAATAAAATATATCTTCCTGCTGTTTGTGCATCATCGTGGCTGCGGTGCCATAATGCTGTTGCAGGATACCCTCCAGCTGCACAAGTCCCGTACCTCCACGCTCAAATATCCACCTCGAGCGGGCCGCCACCCTATTCTCCGTGCGAATCGTCAGACGGTCTGCATGACAGCTCACGTGGAAAAGCGTTCCGGAATTATCTCCAAATTCACCATGTTTGTACATATTTTTATAGATATTTAGCAGGAGCATCGGTAGCACATCGATTGTCTTGATATCCCCCCGGAGCTTCATGTCCAACGAGCTTATGGGATATATAACCTTTAAACGTCTTAGATGATACAATTCGGTATCCAAGGGAATGAAGAACTTCGTTTCACGCGCCATCATCCGAATCCCAAAAGCCCAGATGATCGCGTAAGATTCCAACATGCTGGCAGTCGCCTTTCCCTGTTTTGCAGACCTTACCAAGCTTTGCGTCATATTGCCTAAAAAGTGGGATATCCATTTTTTCATCCGTACCTTTTTTCTGTGGTTGGATCTATCCTTGTGTTTGCCCTGGAGATACGCGATCCGGGCACGCGCCAGATTAAACAATATTTCTATGGCAGCCATTCCTAGCCCTTTATAGGCAAACGTCCAATAAAAACTTACCACTTCTATAACATACATTGTTAAACTGAAGGTCTGCGTATCTGGATCCTTCCGTATCTTCCTTGCAAATTCATTTGGATAGCCATACAATATCTGGTAGCCAACAAAGAGTAGCGCAAGTAAATATAACCCCGAGAAGACGACATCTTTCCACCTGGCACCTTTCAAAAAGAAACGTCTTAAACCATACCAATTCAGGTAGAAAATTCCCAACATAACCGGCAACATACCCAACATAACCCATATATGACCAACTCCATGACACAAGACGTTTACAGAACCAATCCATAGAAGATATACAATCCATAAAATAACATGAATAATTACTGGAAATGGTCTTAAAAAGTGAGCTATTGCCATAAGCACCGCTAAATGAAAGTAATCGTCAAACTGCTATCGATTATCTATTAGGCTATCACGTGTAGAACGTATTACTATACGATCTGTAGATTAATTTACCTTAAACTTAGCAAAATCTTCCTTTATTTGCAAGAAAACGTCCTCGGATCCATTTTTTGTCTTTATGGTTTATCAAAAGCATCTATCGTTCCCAGATAGATCGCTATGCCCTTAGGCGTGTGATCACGAAGGCAAATCTGAATTATTTTAGGCAGTAACGTCAAAAAAAACCGTGAATAGTCCAAGCGGTCGCGTGGAGGCCATTTTAAGCAGATAAATTTTATTTTCACCCCTTTCCGGCAGTTTCACCCCCCCTTTCGGGCGGTTTCACGGTTTTTTTCGTTCCAAGAACACAATTTTTAGTACTCTAGCCCTAGAAAAACGGATAGATAAACCATGCTGAAAAGCCTATACTTGAACCTATTTACCCATTTTGGCATGCCGGGGCGCGTGGCACCAAGCGATGCTCCCGACCCGATGATCAGCATGCGTCATGCAACCGTGTATCACTATCGGGGAGAAGCTGATTATGCCGTCGAGCAAGAATTCGATGCCAAAGACTGCTACCTATACAGTTACGACTTTTCCCTGCTGAAAAAACGGACTATTCCTGTCCGGGCGGACATGGCAGACCTACACGTGTTTTATCTCCTTCAAGGTGATGCAGCGGTCGCCCTGTGCAACGATACAGGCGAAATCTACACCGAGCTTCCACCAGAGCATGGCCGCTGCGCTTATTTGCCCGGCGGTCGGTATCAGCTCCAATTTGAGGCGGGAACCTATTGTCTTTTCGGCTTCTATTTTGACGGCGGCCTGTTCCGCGACGGTAACGAGCGCCCTTTCAGCTTTCTGCACGATGTCCTCGAAGCCTATCGGGCAAATCTTCCCGAAGCGGTAGGGAGCATCGATTTCCCTGCCGGTGAGCCCACGCTTAATCAGATCAGGCGCTTTTGCCAACATATCAAAAAGGGCGATATCGAAAATGAAAAGTTTGTTCTCCAGGAGCTGATCGGCTTGTTGAAACTCGCAAAAGAAAAAATATATGATGCCTATGAACGTACCTCCGATCCCGAATTGCTTATACAACGCTGCCGCGACCTACTGGCGGGCCGTATTGCCGAGCACGGCAACGCAGTACGCATCCGGGACGTCGCTGGGCAGCTGCATGTGCGCCACGAATACCTTAGCCGGTTGCATCAGCAGTATTATCAGCAAAAATTGAACGACTACCGCGATGCCCTTGTTACGGAGAAAATACGCGGCTTGTTGGACGAACGGTATTCGCCGCAAGAGGTCAGCCATCTCTGTGGATTTCCGGGCGTCAGCGAATTGAACCGCTTCTTTAAACGAAAAACGGGGATGACGCCGGCACAGTACCGACGGCGGTAGAAAGTTGAGGTCGGTGACACGATTTCCTTTACTATTCATCGTGGTTTACTGGGTGTACGCTGGATCAAAAATCCTTCACTCAAAGGAGACTTCCATCTGCGAAATATGAAGCCTTGATGTCAACTTTTGCCTTTTACTGATGTCAACTTTTGCCTAACACGCACTTGATTATACCCTTTACTTTTGAAATGTAATTTAGGTAAGGATAGAATCATGAGCACAACACATTACAGAAGAAAATTTGCGGTATTCCCCGGTAGGCGGGAGCGAAAATGAATGCCTAGGGCACTACGGGTGCTATTTTGTGGCAAGGGCATGCCGTTTAGCCAAGATTAAACATAAATTAGTTAAAACATTAAAACAAATTGCCTTATGAGCATTTTAAAAAATTACTGGTTACGTGCCAGTGCAGCAATATTAACATTAGTATTAGGGATTGGTTTGTTCGTGAATGGAATGGAGAAGGAATCTAAAAACAAAGAGATCTCCTCTAAAGTTGTGACTCAAAAGGTCTGGTTTGACGTTGCGAAAATAAGTTCTTCGGGTGGAGACACGCCTTCGAACTACCGAATTGTCCAAGTATCGACGTCAACCCCTCCCGAACCTGCTGATCTGGGAGCTTGTGCTCAACAGAATACAAGCGGACAGTTCTGCGCTTACCAACTGGAGTTTGATGCCGATATAGATTCTGAAGAACTGGAAGATGTTATCGACCTGGACGTGCAAAGCGCCATGGCTTCACTATCGGCTACAGCATCCGGACACGCTAGAAATCCCAGTAACCCTTAGTGAATGAACGGAACTGTTTCATGGTGCCCCAAAAAGCCAATGCGTTTTTGGGGCACCAAATTGATATCCGCTTAATTACCTATTATTCTGTTCTAACCCACCTAAATCTACCGCATTATCTGGCAATGGAAACACATACCTACTATCTCCCGGAAAAATTTCTATCTTTTCATCCAGAAAAGTTTTAACAATGGTAACGGGGAAGCGCATTTCCTTATTCAAACGTCTGATATCTTCCCAACGGACACCTCTAAACACCAGTTCCCGTCTTCGTTCCAATAAAATCCACTCCAGTATTTCCGTTTGATCGTCCGAGATTAATTCCGTAAAAGAACTCGACCCGAACCTATGGCTTCGCAACCTGTTTAGATATAGCAAGGCCCTTTCGAGATTGCCTTTTCTTGCCTCACATTCGGCTGCTACCAATAGCAATTCCCCAACTGAAAACCCACTGAATGGAGCTCCTCGGGACGAATAGGATCCCAGATAAATAGTGAATCCGTTAAACTCCTTAAAGTATATATTTTTTCGTAAATCGCCTTCTTCGTACAATTCTATCTGTGTTTCATTCACCGCGACGGCTCCGATAGATGCTATCTGGGGCATGGACATCGTCGCATCAAAAATAATCTCAGGATTGTTTTTGGCAATAGGTAAAAATATACTGACAGGCGCCGGATTAGGTTCCACAGAATTATAGTCAATTAAGATGTTTTTAGTCTGCAATACCTGTACACTTTCATCTAAAGCCTCGTCATATTTTCCTAGATTCCAATAGATCCTTGCCAGCAAAGACTGTACGGCCAATCGGGATGGTCGCTCGTATACTAGGGGTTCTAAAGGAAGAAGATCATAGGCCGTTTTGAGATCATTCAGCATAAAATCATACGTATCCTGTAAATTACTCCGCCCAACCGTAACCGTTATATCGGCTTCCTTACGTAGTGGAAGTCCCAATGAATTTACGGCCGTTTCCGCATCATAAACTTCACAGAACAATTGTGCCAGTTGATAATAGGCATAAGCCCTGTAAAAAAGTGCGCTTCCCTTTACATTGTTCCATGCTTCGGTATCTCCTTCTGACGGTGTAAGCCCTGCCAGCCCATCCAGCACTTGGTTACAATATAATATCCGCTGAAATGCTCTGTTCCAGTCATTAGACTGTTCACCCTGGAAGAGGTTTTCCCGGTACCATAGGTAGGTATTCCGCTGATGATAGGGATTAAAGTTCTGTAAAGCGACTTCATCCACCTGGATTTCATCGGCAGCGATAGTACCCAATTGACAACTGCTCCAATTGTTCATCGTCGATGCATCATCCAACAATGCCTGATAATCCTGTATCCTATAGGGTGTCAGATCGCTTACATTCGTTTTCTTTTCCAGAAAGGATTTGCCGCATCCCAAACAAAAGAGTATGGTTAAAAAAAATACTGTTCTTTTCATACTAAAAAAATTAAAAGTCGACATTAATCGATAACGCGAAAATCCTTGGGGGAGGATAGGTTGCGTTGGGAAAGTCCGGGTCAAGCCGGTATTTATTCTTCCTCCATAGTATTCCTATATTCGATACGCTGAAACTTGTGTTAATACGGCGAGCCCATTTGTGTAGGGAATCAAAAGAATACCCTAAAACAGCATCTCTGATTCGCAGATGGTCACCCTTTTCCCATAGCGCTTCGGAATTCGCGTGCATAGTAGAAATAGCCGAGACCTCCTGATCTGATACCTCTGCCCTTGGAAGGACATCCGTCCATTGCTCATCGCCCGGTTTCGTCCACCGGTTAAAATAGTCCCTATGATAGTTTCCATTGATCTCACCCATATTTGACATCGTTGACCGCTGAAAATAGTAACCTGATTTCCAGGAAAGGTTAACCGACAGCTGAAACTTTCTCCACTGGAACGTATTCATCAGATTGGTCGTCAGAGGAGGAACCCTGTCTCCTACATATACAAGATCCGGAATAGCATAAGTGTTATAATAATCGATGTAATCCGAGGATATCTCACCATTCCGGTAAATAATTGGTTTACCTTCACTGTTCAATCCATTCCAGGGGTACGCGAAAATTGCATCAAGTGATCTACCTAATACAGGTGTTGGCTGCGATAAGAACAAAAGGGTTGTCGTCATCTCATTTGTTTCGTAGTTCGTAACTTCATTTTTTACCAACGCGAACTGCAGTCTTGAATTCCAGTTAAATACGCCTTTAACATTCTGACTGTTCAACGTAATATCCCAGCCCTCGGTTTTTAAGTTAGCGTAGTTTACCCTGTTTACGATAGCAGGCAGCGCGTCCTCAATGATACCGGTCGTCGGATCCATCAGGGTAACACCGATCAGATCTTCTGATTTTTTCCGATAGTACTCTAATGAACCGGATACCCTATTATTGAAAACAGCGATATCCATACCTAGATTGAACGTATTGACCTTTTCCCATCGAAGCGAGGGATTACCGACACTGCGTAAGGAAGCGTATTGCAGATTGGTAATGCCATTTATATCGTAAGAGATTATCGGATAGGTAGAAACATTGGGATTTGTATTGCCGCTACTTCCATAAGTCATCCTCAATTTCAATTGATTTATATCGTCTGTTTTGAAAAAAGTTTCTTTCCCCAGATGCCAGGCTGCTCCCAACGACCAGAGAGGCACTCCTTTTTGATTGGTTTTCACTCCGTAGATATTTGAGGCATCCCAGCGAACGCTTCCCGAAAGCAGGTATTTTTCTTTATAATCATAGGACGCATTGGAGTAGTACGAAAGAAAGCGATAGTTTTTCTGGCTAAAATTTCCGCTACCCTGGGCTATTAGGCTTGAGCCGGTAGGTCTGGTTGTATATCTTTTGGTATAGTCAAAATTTGTCCGGCCGAGTAATAGTTCCGGATCATAATCGTATATATGGATTGCAGGACTGCTATTTGTAGATCTGTCCATCAGCTCGGCGCCAACCAGATAAGCAAGGTGATGGTCGTCACCCCATGTATTGTTTCCATCCACCTGTGTGCGTATGTTGTGGCTCCGATTTTTCCCTCTACCATTTTCGATCCGCATATCTCCATAGGGAATAATCTGTGCCAGATCACCCTGTGTGAACCTGTTGACCATATTTCGCACATGATAACTATCTTTATTATACAGAACACTTCCACCTGTTTCCACAGAAAGAAACTGATAGAAGGTGTTCCAGCGGAGTGTATTGGTGATATGGAAGGCGGTACCAAGCTGTAGCCTTAATTCCGCTTCCGTATTATAACTGTTGGTCAACCCCAGTTCATCGACGGGGCGGTACATCCAATCCAGCAAGCCCGCATCAAGGGCAGATTCTTGATAAGCATACCGAAGTCCGTTTACCACGGGCAGAGCATTCCCCTGTTCATCCATAAAACGGTAATAAGGAACAACAGAGATCCCCCCGTCCGTAAAACTTGAATACCTGACCCTACTTTCCTGCTGTTTTTGCTGGGTATACCAGATTGCAGGCGTTATACTCCATCTATCACTCCATTTCACCGTACCCTGCATATTGGCATTCCATCGCGTGTACATATTCCCCTTCATGAAGGAACGGTTGCTGTCATAGGATGCGCCGCTCCGAAAAGAATAACCTGCTCCACCCCCGGAAAGCGCTACATCGTGGTGCCTGTTCAGACCGGTCCGGTAAAAATGTTTGAGACTCTCCGCCCGTGTGTCCGTATGTTCGAATTGATATCGAATTTTCGATAGCTCGGTATCATCTATTGCCCCTTCCCGATTTTTGATCAGCCATTCGGTGTATAACGGTATCGGCGTCTGATTTCTTTCCCGGTAATTATTTCGGGCAAACATCTCCTCTTCGATATCCAGCACCGCGGAAGATGGCAGGTAGTTAGGGTCATAAAAGAGATCGGGTTTTGATTGGAACTGAAAGACGGTTGAATGCGTTAGCTGTGTCCGCTGATTGAATTTTCCTTTTTTTGTCGATATGACCAATACGCCATTTCCTGCTCTTGCCCCCCATATAGAAGCCGCCGCCGCATCTTTAAGAATGGTTATATTTTCTATATCGGAAGGATTGATGGAAGACAGTCCTTCTTCATACGGAAACCCGTCCAGAATAATCAGAGGCTCACTATCTGATTCAATCGTTGACAGCCCCCTCAGTCTTAATTTCGGTTCTACTGTCCGTTCACCGTTCAGATGCGATCGATCCATCGTAAGAGCATTGACCATGCCATCAATCCTGTCCAGGATATTGGTTGCCGGGAAGCGGTTAAGATCCTCATTGGTAAGAAAACTGAACGAACCTGTTGCCCTTTCCTTTGGAATATCATAGTAGCCGGTACTGACGATTTCCACATTATCTATCAGGTTTTCGATACTCTTCATGATAACGAAAAGCGTGTCTTTTACGCTATCAAATTTGACGGTAGTCTGCTCATAGCCAACATGTGACAACTTCAGATCTCCACTTTCAACGGGACTGTTTATAATAAAGATTCCCCTATCATCTGTAATAGAACGAAGCTGTGATTCTCTAAGCTCTACGGATACGTTCGGAATAGGTTCGCGTGTACCTTCAGATTTTACAATTCCTGTCACGATCTGTTTCTGGCTATAAGACAGAATCGGAAGTGAGGAAAAGCACACGATATAGAGCAATAAGCAAAGACCATATCCATCTCTGCTCTTAATTTTATTTCTAATTTTGATCATATAATTAATATTATACATGGAGTATGTCAGCGACTGTGTGACCATTCCGCTTCTTGCGGAAGTGCGTCTATTTCTCCATTAGCCAATTGAAATATAAAGTCATAGGATTTAAGGCCGGCGGACGATATTCCGAACAGCTTACCGTCTCTGATCCAGGCCGAGGGGCCTACAAATGACCATCTCGTAAAATAGCGACTCAATATAAATGCTTCGGCACCGAGAATCTGTACGGTTTGCCAGTTTCTCTGCTTTATAGTTAGACTTGCTTCATGGTCGGCAGCAACGTGTACCCCTACAACGCGAATATGATCTTGCACACGTGGTAAAATTTCTTCCCATTTATTCATCGAGGCGACACAGGGTGAACACCATCTTGCCCAAAAATCCAACACAAGAAATTTCTTGTCTGATAATTCCCGTAGCGTTGTTGTCTTTTTACCCGACGGATGATTGAGTACCCAAAGCGGCATATCGAGTATCTCATCCGGAATCTGTTCTCCTTTGAATATGTATCCGATTTGGGTCGTATCGATTTCATACTTTATAAAGGGAAATTGCTTAAAATCGACTTCTGGATTTTTTTTCTTTACACTCCGTTCAAACTTGGACCAATCTTTTTTCAAGACAGCATCTTCTAAATTTAAAAGCAACCGCTTTGACGTATCTGAAGATATGGGATTTTCCAGAACCTCCATTTGCCTTTCGGCAGCCTCCCCGTTCTCGGGAGGCTGCGCCCAGGCTGTTGATAGATTAAACAACATGAAACAAAGGAATCCATAAGAAAGGATTCCTTTGTTCTTCGTTGCCATTAAAGAAAATGATCGTATTGAAAAACATATCGGTAACATAAGGCTGCGTAATGTTTGGCTTCGCCATAGCGCATAGCTCTCCTTATTGCATAATTTCTGCATTCCTTTAAGTGTTATGCGAAGCGGTTTAAACTATGCGTAAGATCCTGCAGCTATCTTGTAGCTTTAGCCTTTTACCTCGTCGCGATTAATAAATAAGATGAAAAGAATACGTTTAAACGCTCTTCATAATTTTTTGATAATCGGTTTTGCATCCGTATTCCTTTTTAAATTTCATAAACCGACCACAGCTTTGTTGATTACAACAACCAAATGCATCTATAATTAGGGAAACAGGCAAAATCTTTCTAATTTTAAGGTGCGAATTTAAACTTAGAATGGCCATTTACCAAAATCCCTGTAGCGGCTTTGATAGTGGTCGGTAAAGGTGGGAGGCGTTACGTCTAGCAATGTTGTGCGACCGGGCTTGCTATCGTTCACACTACTCCCACCGTTTCTTTAAATCCGCTAGTCCGGCGAGCGGATGATATTTTTGAAAAGCAGTTTTTTTGTAGGACGAGGTTTATGCTCTCCTACGACGTGTATCGCTTTGCTATGGGGTTTTAACTCTTTAATATTCATAATCATTATATCAATGTGGTTAAGAAATAAGAGTCTGGAGAAGAAAGGAGGTCGCTGAAAAGGAAGAGCTCCTACCTTCATCCGTCCCAGTACGGTACTAGCAAAGACCACGACACGGAATCCAGTAGGAGCTCACCCCATATGCGCAAATGTACAAAATGGGATTGACAGCTCCTAAAGGTCTCGCGTCCAAAAAATTGCTAGTTTTTACCGGGACGAGACTCTAATCAGAACAAACTGATTAAGAAACAAATATAACAAACTCTACACATAACAGCAAAATTAAATGCTGTTTTAATAAATAAAAAATAAAAAGAATTGATATACAATAAATTAGAAACTGATTTTTTTTCATCTTTTGTTTTAAAATCTCTCTCAAAAAAGTTTTCGGGAAAAGAAAAGCGGGAACTAGAATTGAGAATAAAAGAATTATTGGGAACTAGGAGAAACATCTTGGCGAGGAATTTCTATGATGTTATTACACTTTTAAGTCTCGACATTGATTTAATTTGTGAAAAACTATTTAAAGAACATAAGTTCGCTCCAATCCGTGCTGTTGGAGATTCAAGTAATAAACTAAGATTTTTTTTATCCATCTTTCTACAAGATATTACAAGGATAGCTTCAGCTACGGGCATTGAAAACTCAAGACTAACAAGACTGTTAAGCGGTGAGTTCAAGAATTTATATCCTGACGAAGTCTACGGCTTAGCCAAAGCCTTTGACCTAAAACCCAGTCAACTTTTCAACTACTTCTACGGCGATGGTGAGCGACCAGTAGTAGGCGTGTAAAGAAACTACGACAAAACTTGCCTATATCGAAAAAAATCACGAAATTAGAAATTCATAATTCAGTTGAAGCCCACTGGCGCGCCCGGCAAAAGTGGGTTTCTTTTTTTACATTTCAGACTACCAAAATTATTGATAATGCAGAATACAATAACCCGCCTACAGGATAGGCTAGAACAATTCAGAATTTCTTGTGAAAAACGTGATTCACAAATACGAGAACAAAAAGAAACCTATAAAGATGCCAAGCCTGATTTTCGCCAAGCTTTTGAACAGACTATACTAAAAGATATCAAAGATCTCATAAATCCGCTAAAAGAGCAGTTTAACGCTCACGGCTTAGTATTAAAGTTGGAGCACCATAAAAATCACGGGCACTTTCGCTCTTCGGATAACCACACAAATCCATATATCGTATTAGCCATAGAAAGTAGTAAAAAATCATTAAGAGATCGCTGGTACAACTGTCCGTTTCTCACCTTCGAATCTGATATTAATTTAGGAAAAGTAATGCTGTATTCCTATAATGAATCGATAGAATATTTTTCGTATAAAAACCATCCAAATCAATCGGACAAAAAGTTAGTATACGAAACAAAACTAGCAGAGTACAAAGTAGTTGATATCCTCCCCTTATTCGAAAATTTTGTTGATAAAACATTAAAAAACATAGATAAGCTAGAGATCGTACCGAAACACGAGACCATGCATACTGAGGACCAGATCGCAAAACTAATGAATGAGATTACAACGTGGAAAGACAAATACTGCGTTCTCTTAGAAAAATATAACAGCTTTTTAGAGGATGACAAAAATAACGGATAAAGTCTGTAATTAGGTCAAAACGTTTGGTTTGATGACCATATCTAGCCAACATCCAAATCATGCGGATAACACAGATCGTCTAATTTTATTTTAGCTTTTCGACCTGTTCAACAGTAAGCCCCAGACCTTTGGCCCACATTCAACGGCAAGAAAGAAGGTTGTTAAGTAGGAAAAGGCATCGAATTTATTTCCCGAAATAGAGTCCGTCAGACGCTTGCTTCCAACTTAGGATATCGTACTGGGTCCGGCGCTGGGCTTCGTTCCCACCATATAACAATACTTTTTGTACAGCATGAGGGCTTACATGCGACTCGAATTTGTCTAATTGCTTGAATAAGTCTTTTTGGATCGTTTTGGTCGCTTTGATTTGTGTCGCAAAATAGGTGTCACGGTTTTTCCATAGCAGATCAATTTCCACCCGATTGCTGTCCTGCCAAAAATATAAATCCTCAAACAGGTACTGATGGTAGAGCGACTTTTGATGCTCTGATACCATCATATTTTCGAATATATTTCCCTTTGATCTATCGGTAAGTAGTTGCTCATCCGTTCTGATTCCTAATAAAAAGCACAGCAGGCCGGTGTCGTAAAAATAAAGCTTGGGTGTTTTAACCAACCTTTTATTCCGGTTCTCGTGATACGGTTGTAAGAGAAATGTGATATAACTGCTTTCCAATATAGAAAGCCATTCCTTCGCAGTGTTATATGCAATATCTGCTTCATTCGATAGCGCGTTAATGTTAAGCAATTGGCCTGCCCTATTTGCGCATAGCTTAATAAATTGTTTGAATTGACGGGTGTCTTTGACACGAAGTAGTTCTGTTACATCTTTTTCAACATAGGTTTCCACATAGTTACTATAGAATACCGAAGAATCGATCGCTCTATCGAATATAGCCGGGTATGCTCCTTTGATAGCCGCTTCAGCATACTCATCCGCTAATAGCGTACTGTTTTTTAGTTCGGAAAAGTCCAGAGGCAATAATTTAAAAAGCGCAACCCGACCAGCCAACGTTTGGGTAATACTTCGAAGCAAATGGAAATTTTGCGATCCTGAAAGAATATACTGTGCCATCATCCCACTCTCGTCTACGCGCCCCTGTAGATAGGAGAACAATAGGGGTGTCCGTTGTACTTCATCTAAAATGACATACTTGTCATAAGTGTCTAAAAAAGCAATCGGGTCACTTTCCGCGAATTGCCGGGTATTCGGATCCTCCAGACTGATGTACCGTTATTCAGGGAATATTTGCTTTAATAAAGTCGTTTTGCCTGATTGTCTCGGACCGGTAATAGCGAGGATAGGGAACTTGTTCTTAATCTCCTCTATTATCTCATCTATTCTTCTTTTTATAAACATTTTATAAAATTTTCTTGCAAGAAGAATTCGTTTTGATGAATTTACATAATATGTATTGATGAATTTACATAAGTTCTATTGATGAGTTTGTATAAAATAAGACCGGGCGGTTCATCTGTCTCAGAAACCAATTGATTAGAGTCTGCAAATAAAGTATCCATGGTATTTACTTTTAATCAAAAATACTAAATTTTGCACTATGAGAGTGCGCACTAAGGCGTACTTGGAAGGATTGGCTACTTCCCTAATCATCCTCGTCTAGCGTTCTTTTCAGCTTTGCAACCAGGTCAGGATGGATATCAAAGGAGTGGTCTGCATGATCGCCACTGCGATAGGACCACAGCTTTTCCTTAACACTCGGGCGGTTAAGTTTCTGAAATATCTCTATCAACTGTGGGGTAACACCGACTTTTAGATTATCAAAATCGAAAAATGTGATCTGGTCAAAGCGAATATACAGTGCCTTATTAATGTGTAGAAACGCGCCTTCATAGATAGACTCTATTGTTTCTCCCTCCCCGAAGGTAGTGGGTATCGCAAATCCCTGCCTTAGAATTGAAAAAAGGCGGTCGTCTCTGTATACGAACGCGACCTTATCCAGTCCGTAAGGGGCTGTTTCGTCGTCAGAAGGAGCTTTCGCATACGTATTAGCTAAGTGTGTAGCGCCCGCTAGCAGTTCATCACTACTCCCATAAACTAGACAGACATCTTCAACCTCTTCTTTCATCTGCGAATCGGTCGTCGGGCGCTCATCGACAGGTATAATTTCCGACAACGTCAAAAGAAGTGTATCTACAAGCCGGATAAAATGAGTATGCAAAGACTTAAAACACGCCAAAACAAGCAAACCGACGCCGGCAACTATCCAATAGTACCGCATGTCAATCTCCTTAAGCAGCTCTTTCAGAGCTGGATCCGTAGGATGTACTTTGCTATACATTTCTTGTATGTTTCGCGGATCAAACGGATCATAAACTGGAGCTTTTTCAGTTGGACCAAGCATAAACATCCATCCGAAAAAAGCAATCACGAACAGGTAAGGGAATAGGTCAATTCTCTTTAATCGGGCTATTGCCGTTTTGGCTTGCATAGGGATAATCGACAGCACATACATAAAAAGTAGGGTAAAACAAGCTGAAAAAAAAATCCCAACAAACATCATCCGCGAAAGTACATAGGTGAGAAGCTTTCCAAAAGTAGCAACGTCCAAACGTCCCAAAACGGGTATTGTATGCGCTGCCAGAATAGCCACATTTAAACAGATTGAAAAGGACAACAAAACTATAATGCAAGATTTTATATCGGATGTTGATATGTTTATTTTACGCATAATATCCTGATTGATCAATTACCGGCTAACAATCACTCCTTCCTAATTTGGTTTCAACCACTTGTTGTTCAAACTTAGTGAAATTTTCCTGATTCTGAAAACTCAGATAAATTGATATTTGGACGAATTGCGCAAGATCATAATGGGAGAATGACAGTTGGTCGCGCTATAAAAAACTTCCGACAGTCATCCGCTATACATAGATAACTGTCGGAAGAATACGACTGTTGTTATTTAGCGATATTTAAGTCTATTACATCCTTAACAGCCTCCATTTTTTCCTTAATTGTTGTTGTTTAGGTAAATCGCGAATATTCTAATTTTGTGTGAATGTATACAAATTATTCCCCTATCGCGTAGTAGGCAAATCCCAGCCGGTTCAGCTCTTTTCTGTCCAACAGCTTCCGGCCGTCGAATACAAACGAAGGCTTCTTCATACCTTCCTTGACCTTCGCCCAGTCGTAGCCCTTAAATTCATCCCACTCGGTCAGGATCGCTGCTGCATGTGCACCGTCCAGGGCCTCGTAAGCGTTGTCCACTACTTTCAGCAACCGGCGGTTGTCCTCCGGTGAACGGGTGCCCAGATAATCCAGGTCCCTGTAGATCTGTTCGGCAGATACCTTTGGATCATACACCACCACCTGCGCCTCTTCGTCCAGCAGGTGGTCCGCTACGTATATCGCCGCAGATTCACGCGTATCGTTCGTGTCCTTCTTGAATGCCCAGCCAAGGAATGCAATATGCTTACCGTTCACCGTGTTGTACATCGTCTGGATGATCTTCTCTGCAAAACGCGTCTTCTGGTGGTCGTTCATGATGATAACCTGCTCCCAGTAGTCCGCTACTTCATGCAGGTTGTATGTCCTGGCAATATACACCAGGTTCAGGATATCTTTCTGGAAACAGGAACCCCCAAAGCCGACCGACGCTTTCAAAAACTTCCCGCCGATACGCGAATCCTGACCGATAGCACGCGCCACCTCGTCCACGTTCGCACCCGTAACCTCACACAGTTCCGAGATCGCATTGATCGAGGAGACACGCTGGGCCAGAAAAGCATTCGCAACCAGTTTCGACAGCTCCGATGACCATAGGTTCGTCGTCAGGATACGCTCCCGTGGAACCCACGCTGCGTAAACATTTACCAGGGCCTCGATCGCTTCCGCATCCTCCCCGCCGATCAGTACACGGTCCGGGTTGTGCAGGTCGGTAACGGCCGTGCCCTCCGCCAAAAACTCCGGGTTCGATAGGATATGGAAGTTCACACCGTTACCCGTGTTTTCCAAAATATTTTTCAATGCTTCGGCCGTACGCACCGGAAGCGTGGATTTCTCTACAACAATCTTATCATTTTTAGCCACTGCAGCAATCTGGCGGGCGCACAGCTCGATAAATTTAAGGTCAGCTGCCTGTCCCTTACCTTTACCATAGGTCTTGGTCGGCGTGTTCACCGAGATAAAGATCATATCGGCCTCATCGATCGCTCTGTCAACCTCCGTGGAGAAAAACAGGTTGCGCCCGCGGGCTTCTCCCACAACGGCATCCAGCCCAGGCTCGTATACCGGAAGCTTATCCAGGTCTTCGTCGTTCCACGCGGCAATACGCGCATGGTTCAGGTCTACGACCGTAACTTCGACATCCGGGTTCTTCTGGGCAATGACCGACATCGTCGGCCCCCCGACGTAACCCGCTCCGATACAGGTGATTTTTTTTATCTCTTTCATAATTTTTTGACGCTTTATTTCTTGCCGTTTTTCTCTACTTCTTTATCATATACTATCTTACGAAGGCCGGAACTCGAAAAACGGTGATCCCGACTGTTGAAATACAGCTCGATGCCTTTTTCTTCACAGTATTTCCGGCCGGTAAACTCCTTGTTAGCATATTCATCACCCACAATGCGTACATCCAGTTTAAAGGAGCGGAGGATGTCTTCCAAATCCTGTTCGGTGGAATAAGGAACGATCTCGTCGACATACTCACAACCTCGCAATTGGATGTAACGTTCCACCACCGTTTGGGTAGGCGCGTTTTTCTCCGGACGGTCTAGTGTCGGATCCATCTGCAAACCACAGATAAGATAATCACATTGCCGTTTTGCTTCTGCCAACATCATGATATGTCCGGCATGCAATAGGTCGAATGTTGAAAAAGTTATGCCTACACGTGGCCCTGGGTTGTAGTCCTCTTTCTTTTTAATTGGTTTTGTTTCCATAATTATTGTTGTTTAGTTGTTCGTGATTCGCTATTTGCTCCCGAAGAATTTTCGTACGGATACCTGTCCACCTATACTATTGTCAAGTAGTTTACCTTGGTCTACCGCTAGGCGTATGCCCAGAAAGAAATTGTTTTTTAGCTCTCTTTCACCATCAACAAATGCAGAGAATTGGGAGACCGGGGTGAATGTTTCTTCGTGGGGTTCCTGCCATCTGTCGCCCGTTGATTTTCCATAAACGCTGGTCGCAAACGTTCCGTAATGCTTCGCATAGGTCAACTTTCCGGATACATTCCACCGATATATACGACCTCGGGTCGCAAGATGTCCTGCTACGACACGGTTACTGATAAAGTAGTCTACAGGGTCGTGTGCCTGCCCTTCTCTAACTGTATGCGCAGGCACAATCAATGGTGTACCTACACCTTGCGACTTATAAGACCAACCTTCTGTATAGTAATAATTGTTATAATAATCCTCATCCCCGGACGCGGTCGGTTTTGACCAAGGATATCCAGCCTGATCCTTCGAATAGAAAAATTCGAATAGCAACTTCTGCCAATCCCAGTTTTTATTAGTCGTATTATATTGCTTATTCGTTAAGGTAATGCCATTAAGCCCATCCGCAATATTCGCTAACTTGGATATGGCACCGACCTCGTAAACATTCTGTCGATAAGCCAAAAGCTGTACTTGATCCCAATCGTAGGAAAAACCTAAATCAACGGATCCTTGTTGATTTCCTAATTTTGATGTTGGAATTCCTTCCGCCCCATAAGCCTTGCCCCACAATACATACCATAAGGTTTCCGTTGTGCTGAGGTTATAAGCACTACCATATACCTTTTTTTCACTACCCCATTGCACCTGATGATTGATCCCTCCATAGAAGTTAACTCGCCAATGTGATTTACCAAGCCGTCCATATAAGGATTTTTGGTGAAGTAACGTCGGCATATTATTATTCGAAGCCGGAGTCAAAAACACATTTTTACTGATCGGCATTTTTCCCATATACCCATTTGCAAAGTTCCCTTTAAAGGAAAAAAGTCCATCAAACCAAGGTAAACGATAATATTCCGGTATCCGGATATCTAACATGGGCACACCCAAAGCGTTCCCCGATACAGCAAAATTCCCCGAACTTAATAAGGTATCTCCGTTTAGACCCATAGCATCTTTCGTCCGGCCCAACTTTGCCTCAAACATAGCGTAGCGTGCTTTGACATGGGCATCAATCAGTTGTACCTGTGCTTTACTCCCAATATTTGTACGCGCCTCCAAACTGTAGCCCCAATCCCACAAAGAGGTTATCTTATCTGTAGGTTCAGTCCACTCCCCTTGTATCGCATAATTTTTTGCCGCGCGCACCAACAATCCTCCTGACGTACCGTCCAACGGGATAGAACCAAATTGGTTAGAACGCATCCAGAAGGGCACAACGTCATTACTTGTATAGCCCGCTAAAAGACTTACATCTATGTATTGTCGGGTAGTGTCTGTCTGTGCATATATCCGTATGTCCACCCCTATCCAAAGTAGGAAAATTAATAAGACAGATGCAAAAAATTGACTTCTTTTCATATCTAAGATGTTTTATAATCTTAAAACAATTTCATTAGATAACTTCCATAACCACTCTTTATCAATGACTTAGCCACGGACCTCAATTGCTCTTTGTCAATCCAACCCATACGATATGCCACTTCTTCTATTGCCCCAACCTTCATTCCCTGTCGTTCCTCTATTACCTGTACGAATTGTCCGGCCTGCATCAGGGATTGAATAGTTCCCGTATCCAACCAAGCGGTACCCCTGTCGAAAACACCTACGGATAACCTTCCCCTTTTTAAATATTCCTTATTCACATCCGTAATTTCCAGTTCACCACGCGGCGAAGGTTGTATGTTTTTTGCAATCTCCACCACATCGTTATCGTAGAAGTAAAGTCCCGGTACCGCATAGTTCGATTTAGGCTCGGTTGGCTTTTCCTCGATAGACACTACTTTGTTTTCCCTATCAAACTCTACCACACCATAACGCTCCGGATCGTGCACCGGGTATGCAAAAACGCAACCTCCGTCAGGATCTGCACAGGATTGCAGAAGCTTCGACATCCCAGACCCGTAAAAAATATTATCTCCCAAGATCAAGGCGACTTTGTCCTGTCCGATGAATTCCTCCCCAAGAATAAAAGCCTGTGCCAACCCGTCGGGTGAGGGCTGCACTTTATACGAAAACTTACAACCGATATGCGAACCATCGCCTAAAAGCTTTTCAAAATGAGGAAGATCCTGCGGCGTGGAGATGATCAATATTTCATTGATCCCTGCCAGCATCAGCGTCGACAAGGGATAGTAAATCATAGGCTTGTCATACACCGGCATCAACTGCTTCGAGACAGCCAGTGTCAATGGGTGCAATCGTGTGCCAGATCCTCCGGCAAGTATGATTCCTTTCATTTGCTTATTTATTTTCAGTGTTCAACTTATATAACATCTCCTTGAGGCTATCCTTCCAGAAAGGTACATTTAAACCAAACTGTTGCCTGATCTTACTTTTATCCAGTAATGAATATTTCGGTCTCTTGGCCGGTGTTGGGTACTGGTCGGTCGCAATCGCATTTATCTCACAGTTCAGCCCTTGGAGTTCCTGGATAGCGATGGCGAAATCATACCATGAAATCTCTCCCTCATTTGAAAAGTGGTAGATACCCTTTTCCCATTTATCGCTGTGCACGATGGTCAAGATCGCGGTAGCCAGATCTTTTGCATAGGTCGGTGAACCGATCTGGTCGGCGATAACCCCGATTGAATCCCTGTCGGTCATCAGGCGAATCATCGTTTTCACGAAGTTTGCTCCATAGCTAGAATAAACCCATGCCGTGCGGATAACCACCGCATCGGCTCCTGATCGGATGATCGCTTGTTCACCTTTTTCTTTTGTTAAACCGTATACGTTGATCGGATCGGTAGGTTCACCCTCCTTTAAAGGCGTACTACTGTTACCTTGAAAGACATAATCGGTCGATACATGCACCAACCTCTTTCCATTCTCTTTTGCCCAATCTGCCATAGCGGCTACAGCCAAGTGGTTGATCCTGTCCACCAGTTCGGGCTCCGACTCCGCTTTATCTACTGCCGTATATGCACCCGCACTAACGATAACATCAGGCTGCTGTTCGTCCAGCACGACAGTGACCCTCTGTATATCATCTAAGGGCATCTCCTGTATGTCCACAAACACAAAAGTATCTGCTGTATATTTCTCGTGCTGATCCCGGATTTCCGAACCGAGCTGACCGGATGCACCTGTTACTAATATCTTCATCTTTCTATCTGTTTAACCGCCAAATACGTCCTTGAAACTGGGTAATACCTGATCCTTGTCGGAGATCAGCAGTTCATCGTGTGGAAGCCCCCAGTCAATCCCCAGGGCAGGGTCGTCAAACTTTACCCCACATTCCGACGCCTTATTGTAAAAGTTATCACATTTATAAAAAAAGGTTGCCGTCTCGCTCAGTACGACAAATCCGTGCAGAAATCCCCTTGGCACAAATAGCTGTCGTTGATTTTCTGCCGAAAGCTCCACGGCTACATGCTGTCCGAAAGTCGGCGATTCCGACCGAGCGTCAACCGCCACATCCAGTACTGTTCCTTGCAGTACTCTGACCAGTTTGGCCTGCGCACTTTCTCCTGCCTGTGCATGTAGCCCCCTCAGAACACCTTTCGTTGAATATGACTGATTGTCCTGTACAAAAACTGTTTGTGTATTGGTAAGCTCGTTGAAGATGCGCGCATTGAAACTTTCAAAGAAGTAGCCTCTGCTATCTCCAAATACAGCCGGCTCCAATATATAGCAGTCTTTTAGTGCTGTTTCCGTTATTTTCATTTCCTTTATTTACTTGCTATATTGCTTTTCGTAATACTGTTGATAATCGCCTGAGGTCACCCTATCCAGCCATTCCTGATTACCCAAAAACCAGTCTATGGTCTTGGACAGTCCCTCTTCAAAGGTCACCGAAGGCTGATAGCCCAGCTCTTGATTGATCTTTGTCGCATCGATGGCATAGCGGACATCATGCCCCGGCCTGTCTTTCACGAACGTAATCAGCTCTGCAGACGTGCCTTCCGGGCGTCCCAACTTTCCATCCATCTGCCTGCACAGTTCTTTCACCAGATCAATATTCTGCCATTCGTTAAAGCCTCCCACATTATATGCTTCACCATTTCTTCCTTTATGGAACACCAGGTCAATGGCCTTTGCATGGTCGATCACGTAGAGCCAGTCCCGCGTATATTTGCCGTCTCCATAGATCGGGAGCGGCTTGTTATTCAGTATATTGTGGATACAGAGTGGGATCAGCTTTTCTGGAAAGTGATTTGGCCCATAATTATTCGAGCAGTTGGTCAGTACAATGGGCAACCCATAAGTATCATGATAAGCTCTTACAAAATGGTCGGAAGATGCTTTGGATGCCGAGTAGGGTGAGTGTGGATCATACTTCGTCTCTTCCGTAAACAGACCGGTCTCACCTAATGCGCCGTAAACTTCATCGGTAGAAACATGGTGAAAGCGTTTACCTTCGTAGCTCTCCTTCCAGATTTCACGCGCAGCATTCAGCAGATTTACTGTACCGATCACGTTTGTCATAACAAATGCACTCGGATCGGTAATGGAACGATCTACGTGAGATTCCGCGGCGAGATGAATAACCCCGTCCGGCTGGTATTCGCGGAAGATATTCGATATATGTGTCGCGTCAGTAATATCTGCCTTTATAAAGGTATAGTTGGGTGCATCTTCGACATCTCGTAGGTTCTCAAGGTTACCGGCATAGGTGAGTGCATCCAGATTGATGACCTGATATTGCGGATACTTGTTAACAAACTCACGCACCACATGCGAACCAATAAAACCGGCTCCACCGGTTACTAAAATAGTCTTTTTCATAATTTTAGGCAGGTCTCTTTTTAATGAAGTAATATTTCGAAAAAATAATCAGGCATTGGCAATTTGTAACGAAATATCGTCTAAATAGCCTTTTAGGCTCCAATGACAAACGATACAACCATTCTAACCCCAATTTCTGCATCAAAACAGGTGCTCTCTTATTGTTACCGGATAAAAAATCAAACAAACCTCCACACGTTTTTATTAATCCTACTTCACAGTTATCTCTAATAAGCAACGAAAATCGCTCCTGCTTTGGTCTTCCTAGTCCCACCCATACAAAATTGGGTCGGGCACTATTTATATCATTTAGAACTTCCTGTTGATCAGCTTCAGAAAAATATCCGTTCCTATAACCTGCAATCTTAAGGTTGGGATATAGTTTACGAACGTTACCTATTGTTTTTTGTATTGTAAGCTCATCACCACCTAAAAAATAATGAGACTCGCCACTTTCCTCAGATTGTTCGGCCACATTATGAAACCAGTCTGTAGTCGCTATACGTTCAGGCAGGGCTTCTTTGCTCAATTTCTTCGATGCACTTACGATCGACATACCATCTGCATGCACATAGTCAGCATTTAAAAATAGCGTTCTGAAATCTGCATCATTATGAAATTTAGCAAGACTCTCTCCATTCAATGAAAAAGAAATAATTTTATTAAATCGATGAGAAATATCGATAGCAAAAGCAGCGAACTCATCTTTGGAAAGACAAACTAACTCTGTCCCACAAAATCGAATTGTTTTCATTTTTAATCTATTTGGTAGTTAGTGGATTCCGTAATTCACGGAAATTAAAGCTGTTGGGATAAGTTTTATAGCCAATAAGCATCTTTAATGATATCTATTGTTTTCATTTCAAGATTTTCCAATTTGTCTTTTTCTAAAATTAAGGCACACTCATGATAGGTGGCCAATGCACCTGGTACTTTATGCAATGTATACCCCTCAAGATTGGCATTTTTATAAAATGATTCTATATCGTCCATCATTTGAGTCGCCCTATCTTTTAACCCGTTTAGATCAATCTTACTATCATTAGCAAAGGCTGTTCTTGCAATTTGCACAATATCAAAATCTAGACAATACGGTACCTTTTCCATAAACGGCGTATGCTTTTTAAACAGCCTGATAGACTCATTAAGCAACCAATCGTTACCAACATATTTTTGGTCGGTAAAATGATTAATCCACAATATATGCGCGACACCTCCTAAATCACCCAATTCCGGGTCGTGTCTTAGCTTATAGAACTTCTTGAATATTTGCTGAAATAATTCTATCTTATAAAGCTTAATCAATCCAGTTGATTGAGAGAGTAATTGTGTATTTATGACCTTCAAAACAGATTTTGCGGTACTCCTAAAATATCCTGCCTGTTCAAGTGAAGAATCCCCTAAAGAAAAAAGTATAGAAGGAATACCACCGATCCAATGACTTACCCGCCAATTGTGATGAGATAACCACGCTGGATATTTTGGCAGAAATTTTTTCTCATCTATAAGCTCTCCAATGTTAAGTTTTCTTTTGACAAACAATCTTGGGTATAAATCGATATTATACAGTTTAATTATATTCAATGTCCCCAGCAAATAAGCAAAATTATGTACAGACAATTTTTCTTTTTTATCGGTTACTTCTAAACTTTGCCAACCAGGAAGATCATAGCGTTCTAATTCCTCAACAAATGCATTACAGGATTCTATTTTTATTTCATTTAATCTACCTATTAAATGAAGGCTGTATATCATATCACAAAAATCCTGAATAGGTCTATTAGGGATTTGTTCATCATGAAGCCAAAAGCCTACCAAATCGTTATGATATTTTTTAAGATAATTGTCGAAAACCATTTCTATAGTATGTTTTAGCAATATTATTTACTTTTTTTAGATATATATTTATCGGCTAATTTCCTGTATAGCTTTTGTGGAAAAAACACTTGAAATCCTACAATTAATGCGTGCTTTATACCGTAACTATTGCTTAACAGAGCCGGAACATATCTTACAAATGCCTTTCCATACCTTCCCTGCTGGGCATAAGCTTTCGCCACAAACCAACCTCTATACGCTAAGTATGCTTTTTTTGTCAGCAAAGGTTTTACACTTTCCACCCATTTCTCGCGTATATCAGGTCGTGATTTCGAGGATATTCTATTAACATCAAAAACATCCCTCCATATCACGGAAGGCTTTTCTTTCATAAAAAAAGATGCTCCCGCTGCAGCCAACCTCACCGCAAAATCCATATCTTGCCCAAAAGGTAACTCATCATCAAATCGTACTTTACGAGCTAATTCGGTTGGTAATACTAATGTAGATGTCTGCAAAAAACCTTTATGCCTAAAAAGATAATCAGACATATGTTCATCTTCTTTGATACCTCTAGGTGGCTTTAAAAAGGTATTACCTTCTCCACGGTCGACTACTATTTTCGCGTACACCACCGTATCAGGATCATTAAGTAATACCGCGGCTGACGTGGAGAGATGATCGTTCATAAACACATCATCAGAATCTAGGAAAGCAACATATTTTCCCAAGGCGACTTCGACACCGTGATTGCGTGCCACATTCGCCCCTGCATTTTCTTGATAAATATAACGGATTCTCGGGTCTTGCATTTCTGCGACCTTTTTTGCAGATTCGTCCTTCGAACCATCATCGACAACGATAACCTCAAAGGTCTTTTCTGTATCCTGATCCAACACCGATTGTATCGTATTTTGGATAAGGTTTTCCCGGTTGTACAACGGGATGACTACGGAAAAATAAGGGCGTTCTGTATCTGACATAATATTCCTGCTATTTTACGAATTTGTTTATCGCATTTTTCAACGCTTTTATATACCCTTTTCCGAATTTCAAATCGGGCTCCATATAATTTCCCTCCGCCCATTCATTCCAAGATTTAAGAAAGATTAACTGGTCATCGTTGTCTTTTTCTCTAACGGAATCCAAAATTTGTACTACATGTTCCTCAAATAAATCCGGAGTAGAGTTATGCAATATGGTTCCAGCTTTACCAACCCTTGGACTATGATCCCAATTGGGAATTATTGTAGGGTATACCGTTTTTTCTTTAAATTTATCTGAAAGCCACGTTTTCATAGCTTTTCGATATTGTACGACGTTAATTGGTATAGGAGAAAAATAAGAAATCCACCTCACGTAACGGTTATAGTTACCTAGAAAAGCATTATTTTTTAAGTTGAGATTTATACCATCGCATTGTGTATATGGATCATCCTTTAGTTTAGCACTATCCGTCAGATTTGCTACAAAATAAAATGCAGGAAGTCCGTTTTCTGCTGCCAGCTTATTCCAAATTTCTTTAAATTCTCCAAAATTCGGAATAGAAGACAAGTCGTAAATATAAAATAGCAAACGTCCCTTTACTTTATAATATCTTCTATCTTTAAATGTGGGCAGCATGGTATAGAAATGCTGCTTGTAATCGTCTACTCCCGGGTATAATTGCTTTTTTAATAAAGACACGGACAATCTATTCGCATCGACATTCCAATCCTTTTTCGACCAATCATGATTTGCCCACCCAAGACAAAACGGAAAATCAGGATTACCACTTTCGACAACTTCTCTCAACGGCTGTTCTAACAATTGGTCACCATTGCCGAACCAATAATGCCAATAACAAAACGCCGAAACACCCGCCTCCCTTGCTAATTCTGCTTGCTGAACACGCACATCTTCAATCCGTAGGTCATAGTATCCCAAATCTGCTGGTATTCTAGGCTGATAATGTCCTCGGTAATATTTTCTAGCTTTACCGACATTTGTCCATTCAGTAAAACCTTTTCCCCACCACTCGTCATTTTCCTTAACTGGGTGAAATTGAGGCAAATAAAATGCTATTATTTGGGGTTTAATATCCTTCATAATTCTTTAATATTTTCAGATAGTGATTATATATATTTGTCGAATGATTCTGAGTTGTAAAGTTCGATTTTGCATATTTATATGCTTTTTTTACTTGCTTTACATAATACGAGGAACCATGCGTCATTACATCTCGCAGAGCCTGATCAAGTTCTTGGTTATCATTAAATAATATCCCTAAACCGCGGTTTGCAAGGATTTCCTGTGTACCTCCAGAATTCCTCCCGATAACCAAGCACTTATTGAACATTGCTTCAACTGTAATAAAGCCAAAACCTTCCTTATATGAAGGTACTATTAATGCAGAGGCTTGAGCCATTAGTTTATAGCGATCCGAACGATACCCCAGAAATTTAATGCGATCTTCCAATTTATTTACTTTCACTAAATTCTTTAAGCTTTCTACATATTTCTTATCTCCTTCTCCAGCGATATAAAGTTCGTATTCCGGATCTGTATCAGAGGTTCGGACAAAGCTGTTAAGTAAATCTTCAATCCCCTTCGTTTTTAAAATGCGTCCTACATATAAAAGTTGCTTTTTCTTTTGTATATCGTGCGGAGTAAAATCTTCAGACATTACACCATCATAGATAACCTTTCCATATGCGTCATCCATATCAAAATAATTGAAAAGATCCTTTGATATTGAAATACAATGGGAATGTTGCAACTTAGAAGAAAACGACTGTTTTGATGGAAAAGGGAAATATCTATAATCTGCTATTTGATATTCTCTTATATGCCAAACGTGGGGTATATTAAGCTTTCTGGCAATAACACTTCCCACATGAATTGGACCTACGTTCGTATGGATTATATCAGGAGAAACATCTTTTACGAGTTTAATCAATTCTCGTTCGCCTCTCATTCGCATTAAATTAAATATACGAGGTATAAATAAAACAATATCAAAAAGGCTTCTAATTTTAGGGTAAATAGCAAAGCCAAAATTATGTTGATAATTTTCGATTCCGTTTTTTTCTAACCATCTAACAAACTCGCCTTCTTTTCGATACACAACGATTGGTCGAACCGTATAGTTATCATGCAAATCATTTATTAAGTTTTTGAGTGCGATATTCGAACCATACATTTTTGTATCAAAAACTAAAAATAGAACTGTAAGTTGTCGATTAAGCTTCATCAAATACGGCTTTTTTAAGAAAATCTCTAGAAAGATCTCGTTTTTTTGATATCAAAATATTTACTAAATTGTAATTTATCGGTTTCATTACTTGATTTATCTGATATTCGGAAACATATCTATCCGAGAGCTGAAGATCCTCTAACATATCTAAAACCCTGTTCGCTTTTAACCCCATACTACTAGCACAGAATTCCTTATTGAATAAAATAGAAAAAGCAACGCCATGAAATGAAGAAGCAACAACAAACGACGAATTATAAATTAGTTGTAAGAATTCCAACGGTCCAGCAGTTTGTTGAAATCTATTTTTATCTCTAAATAATCTTATCGTGCCAACTATTTCTATCACCTTTAATCCTTTCTGCTCTGCGATCTTCTCAGCTAAATCGGTAACTTGCTTATTCTCCAAAAGATTATACACTAAGAGATAAGGAGCTGTCTGCTTATCGTTAAGCAAACCGAAGCGCTTGACCCATGTTTCCTTATCCAACAGAAATATTGGGTCGAAAACATGTGTAAATTCCCTCTGACTAAACGTTTCCAAGAAGTCTTTAAGGCTTTTGTCTCTTATCGAGATTTCATTGAAATTACTCAGCTTTTGTATAAAATTATTTTTTGCCTCCTTGTTGTACAATATAGTTCCCATACTTCCAGCATAAGCTATTTTCTTTTCATGGGTAGTGAATGGATAATCTCCATAATAGACATTATCAAAAGTAACACCTCCTTTATCCAAACTACGCCAAATCTGATCACTACCGTATATGTAGATATTACAGTTATTTATTATTTCCTCCCCCGTCTTAAAAGTCCTCGAGTCTTTAGGATAGTTTAATAAAAATTTGTTAATAAAATATTCAAAAGCAAGAAATCTTTTTTTAGTTAATCTCCAAGTAATGAGATATTTAACAAGATATTTCGCCTTACCAACAAACGACTTGTTCTTGAATCGAGAATCCCACATTTTATATTCTTTGCTATGGTATTCTGGCCAATAATCAACAATTATGACGGACACGTTACTTTCAATAAAAGCTTTCAAAGCAAATGCCTGAAGAACCGCGCCGTAATTATGTGCCCGATGGTATGTAAGTATACCTACCTTTACTTCTTTTTTCATACATACTAAATAAATAACTTTTGTTTGCTAACTCGATATAATAGAATACAACCGATTGAATAACGAAATTCCCTGATCTAAAAAACTCTGCCGTTGTAAAAGAGATCAGCAAAAGAAATAAAAACCAAAAACCCAGAAATCTATTGTTCACTGATACTCTCTTTGATACGCACATAATACTGTACCAAATCATCATTAACACAGTTGGTATTCCAATTAACCAACTTATACTAAAAAGCCCAAAATCTACCCAAGTTAATCCACTATCTAATAGGATATTCATGTATTTTGAATAATTACCATTGTCATTAAGAGCTGGAATACCTGAACCAAAGACAAATTCCTTTGAATCTTTAAAATGTTCATTCAAGTAATATTCAAGTTGAAGAACTCGAATATAATTATCATTTGACATATTATCAGTTTCCTGCCGTTCCTGCATAGCTTGGATCTTATCCTGAACAAAAGGCATTTGCGAGAAAAAACCACCTATTATTAAAAATCCGAGCAAGTATAAAGTCAATCTAAAATTGAAGCCCTTTATAGTAATCACCATAACAAAACTGATAATCAAAAGTGCAAGTAATACGGTTCTAAATCCCATTAGAATCATAACGCCCACACATGCCGACATTATCGCAAGATATTTTAGTTTTAGTCGATCAGTTACCAATAATCTATTGAGACTTAAAAAGAAACCTAATGATACGATACCTTGGCCCGCAAGTCTTATACGAACATCATGACTAAAGTCTTCCTGTGCCCCCCTGAATAAGACTGTTGGATAGATTATATATTGCAACAAATAACAAAAGCAAAATATGACTGTAAGCCACAAAATTGCATGATTCATTGTTTTTAGCGTAGGTTTAAAATAAATTAACAGGAAATAAAACAATAAATAAAAATATTGTGCGGACGATCGAAAAGTAAGAAATATACTCTGTCCTCTATAATAGTTACAAGAAATAAAACTTAGAAACAAACATGCAAATACTAGGACTATAAATGGTCTAAAATAAGCATTCTGATCTCTCGTTAGCCAGACAAATGGTAAAAGAGATCCTAATAAAATAGTATTATTAATATTCGTAGCACCAAAAAAGTTTGTATAAATTAATAACAAAAATACCACCCACCAATATTTCATATCAATTATAATTATCCTTAAATATTCGAAACATAATCTTTCTTAGAATACCTTTTCTGTAATAAAATAATTTAAACACACCTAATTTCTCAGCGATGAACTTGACCTTATGACCAAATAAAACATTCAGTTCAAGCTTTAGATTAATCTTATTGTTTATATGAAACCCTTCTTTTAAAAAAGGCGTCTTAATTCCGAGAATGTTATATAGCTTCATTCTCCCTCGTTGTCTATATTTCTTTGTCGAAATATTTCCCTTTTGCGATTTAATAACATTTTCTTCTGAAATATTTCCAACAGTGATGCCTTTCTCGCGTTCCATATTATTTAATATCTCCGTCGCGTGGTTATTTCTAGTCATAACGATTGAAGTTGGTTCTTTTCCTTCATACTCTTTCAACCAAGCATCACCACAGGCAAAATCTGCTAGTTCTGCCGTAGCATCTACACATAAATGACATCGCTTCAACTTTGAATATCCGGTTGTTTTTACATATTCTGGATAGGCAACATTCACTTTTTTGGCTTCCGATCTTATTTCCATAGATCCTGGCTGCCCACCACCTCTAAAGCGAAAAAAGTCAACATTTTGTGGTTTAATTCCATGCATTGAAATCAATCTTCTTAAATTATTAAAACTTTTAAACCCTCCACAAAAATTCCCAATGAAATATTTAATATTTAAATCGCATACACTATCTTGCATTTTTCGCAAACCAGCGATCTGACATGGAGTACCAATAAATACATAGGATTCGTTAGAACGATTAGTTTTTAAATCTTCTATGAGTTCACTCAAATCTACCGGACAATATTTGGATCCTTGGGAGTCTAGTAATTCAACTAAATTATTACTTGCATAAGTTTTTGTTTGTACACCACGGTCTCCGTATGTGAATTTCGTAACAATAGCCTTATCTACGAGCTTCCTCTCAATTAAATATTGTGCTATAGCAATCATAATACCACTTGAGGATGCATTTTTTTGGTATAAAGACCCAACTCCACTAACTACTGCCAGTTGATCATAATGTCCCAAATCTAAGTGGAAATATGGTCCTAATTCATAATCTTTTGCACGAGAGTTAATATCATACCCCTTGCCGGGACAGATCTCAAAACCCGCTTTTGTATTGGGAGATAGCAAATCGAAATCTACTGGTACAATGTGTCCACAATTATTTTTATAGTCTATTTTAACAGCTGTATCTCGCTTATCTGGATTAATGGTACACAAACCACATCCCAAACAAAGCCCTCCTTCTACAACATCTTTTAAATCTTTCATCTTTAACCTTAGTTTAATTAAAACAAAATCTCTAATTAATACTTGTGCTACCTCTTGATCAATGTCATTATTGCATTTACTTTATTACCTATAAAATTGACAACAAATCTTTTCTCATCCTTACTAAGCGCAAAAAGATAAACGGACAAGACCGAACTAGCCAATCCTACCAATGTGGTTACAAAAAAACGAAGTAATCCAGCCTGTATTTCCTGAATTACAAAAAGTGGAACAATATATGACGGAACAAGTACTAACAGGATTGGAATTACGACCTGAAGAAAGTATCGTGTTATATTCAACGCGACCATTTTCCGCAACATCACTAACCGAAGTGCCATAGCTATGACAGAACCAACAATCGCTAAATAGAAAACAGATTGTGGGGGAAATCCTAACTTCAAGAACATGTAAGATATAGGGAGCACCAAAATCAATATTCCTCCAACTACCAATTGATATATCTTTATTTCTCCAGTTGCAAGAGCAGCAGTAGTTAAGGGGTAAGAAAGCGAATCAATTAAAGTTGCAACAATGATTAAACGTGTAAACAACACCACATATTCTGGTACTTGTTTTAGCCAGACCTCAAGAACAAAATTAGTTTCAAGTAGCAAGGGTATGGACAACATAAACATAAGAATAAAGCAGAATTTAGAAGTCTGAAAGACAAGCGCTAACATCTTATCTTTTTCTCCCGTTGCATAATATTTAGTAATCTGAGGACGGCTGGCTGTCATAAAATTTAACACAAACTGACTCATTGTACTATTGATCCTATATGCTATCGCTCGGGCAGTATTGACCGTTGGCCCAAAAAACAAGTTTAATATAATATTAATACCATGATTATTGAATATACTAGCAATAGCTCCAAATAAATTCCATCCAGAATAACCAATAATTTCCTTAAAAAGTCTTTTATCCCAGTAAAAATAGAACTTGCATTCGTGAAATCTGCGTAAACAATACATGCGATAAATCAACGTAATCAGGGTAGTAACCACAAACATCAATACAGCATACAACTTCAGCTTATCTAAAGAAAAGAGTACCAACAAGTAAACTATTAACAGCTTTAATACTGCCTCTATAATACTAACGTATGCATAGACCCTCATTCTTTCACGGGCAATAATCACTGCATTATACGGAATGGTGATCATCGTCATCATAAAAGACAGAATAGAGAACTGATAGACCCATTGTACTGCTTCTAACCTATCCGCGGGAATAATCATTTTGTTATTTAGAAACCACAAACCAATCGTCTCCGCTAAAATCAAAATCAGTACCGCAATAATTCCATAAATTATCATGGTCATACTAAAGGTCTTCCGCAAAGCGTCATGATTCTTACGCCCAAGCTCAAACGCAAAAAAACGTTGTGACGCAGATGACATCGTTCCGCTTAAAAACGAAAACATAATGACGATTCCCCCCACGACATTGTACAAACCATAATCTACAACACCGAGTGTATCCAACACTACCCTTACAGTATACAAGGATACTCCCATCATTAAGAGCATCCTAAAGTACAGGAATAAGGTGTTTTTGGCAATCCTCTTGTTACTCGTTTCCAATGTAAATGTTAATCTAGATATTTATTACTTTAAACTTGATCAGTTCCTCTTCCTTATGTTCCACCATTTGCTTTTTCGTATGTTTCCATACTCGCCGTAGCCATAACCATAGCCGTAACCATAACCGTAACCGTAATTCTGGTAATAGCCTCCTCTCGCCTGGATATCGTTAATGATCAATTGTATCGGTTTGATTTTATTTTGTGTCACCAAATTACTTGGTATACGCAATTGTTCTTTATAGGTGTGTCCCTGCCGTACCAAGTACAGACAGATATCTGCATAGCGGGATAAGAGCTGTGCATCTGTCACCATCCCTACAGGAGGAGCGTCCATTAAAATATAGTCATAGCGTTGCGTTAATGCCTCCATAAGTTCTGCTGCTCGTGGGTGAATCAACAATTCTGCTGGATTGGGAGGAATGGCTCCTGCCTGTACCAAATCTACATTTTCGTGAACACCGGAGGACATGACAATTTCATCTACCTGCATTTCCGAACGAACAATGTAATGGGAGAAACCTTTACCTGCGGGAAGCCCCAATTTTGCAGTAATTGAGGGTTTCCGCAAATCTAGTTCCATCAACAGCACCTTCTTGTCCAAGAGTGCCAGTGAAACAGCGAGATTCAGTGCCACATAGGATTTCCCTTCTCCCGACATGGAGGACGTAAATAAAATGGTTTTCCCACCATTTAACGAAAACTCTAAATTCGTTCGCATAGCCCGAAACTGCTCTGCAATGGCCGAGCGCGAAGTTTTGGAAACAACGACCTGCTGTTCTTCATCGGAATGGGCAACCATACCTAAGACTGGAAGCTGTGTCCCCTTCTCGATATCTTCCAAACTACGCACACGAACATTTAATAAATCGCGCAGGTAGAAAACTGCTAACGGTATTGCTAAACCAATAAACACAAAAACTGCATAAATTACTTTCCGTCTTGGCGAGAAAGGTTTCTTCTCTGCTTTTGGCGAATCAATTACTTTGGAATTGGATACATTCGCTGTACGACCGATCGCTGTTTCCTCCCATTTTTCTTGTAGGAAAATATACTGTGCTTGCTTGATTTGTTGTAGACGTGCCAAATCAATATAGCCACGTTCTATCGTCGGCACCTGCGTAATCTGAGAGGATACGCTATTTGCTAATTCTTGTTGGCTTTGCTTCGCCAGTTCTAACTGACGACGTGTGGACGCTACATTGGCGATCATATCTTGACGTACGCCAGCAATCTGAGCTGTAATGTTTTGTACGAGCGGATTGTCTTCTGTATTAGCCAATAGCAAGCGCTCTCGTTGCAACACCAATTCGTTATATCGCTGGATCAACGCGTTAAACCCAACATCTTGAGGAATAACCGCTGAAGGTACGACACGGGGATGTTGTGTATCTTTTAAATAACTGGCTACCGCATCCACGGCAGCTAGTTGAGTTTCTACCTCTGCCAATTTCTGCGTATAATCTGCTGAACTCTCGATGAGCACCCTACCTTGCTGCGATATATCTGCTAATTGATTTTGTCTCTTATATCCCGAAATGCGGTCTTCTACACCGGCTAGCTCGTCGGTAATCTTGGAAAGGCGTGCATTGATAAAAGATAATGTCGAATCAGCGATAACATTCTTATCATGTAAATTGAGTTCAACATATTTATCAATCAAGGTGGTTAACATTTGTTCCCCTCGCTTTGGCAATTTATGTTCTAACGTTAAGTCGATTGTGGAAACATTTTTATTTGTCACCTCCACCGTCAACGCTTCACCAAAATTTTCCACAACATCCCGTACCGGTGTTATCCGAAAGCCATAGCTTTCCTTCGTAGGTGGCATTTTTATTCGTTCAATTCGCAAAAGACCAGCTAATGGCAAACTAAACGGTTCATCCCACTGTACACGGAATAGGGTATCGGGACTTGATAACTCCGCAATATTTTCGTCTACGGGATTTACATCTAAACTATACCCAAACGCAACTGAATCTGGATCGCTTAACAAGGTCACCAAAAAAGGTGTGGACATGACTGGCACATCATGTACTCTTCCCTGCTTGAAATAAGCGATATATGCCGTTTCAGCTAACACCATCTCTCTCATCAAATCTGCCGTTCGCAACACCTCCACCTCGTTATCTACGGAATTTTTCGTCCCCATTAAACTGGACAAATCCCCTAAAGCCGAAGAAGACAACATACCGCTCCCTTTTTTATCATCAGAGACTAGTAACTTAGCATGAATTTTGTAGGCTGGAACCGTATATCGTAAATACGCAAATGCAATCATTAAGCCGATAACCCCACACAAAACAAACCAATACCAGTTTGAAAGGATGCGACCAACGAAACGAAGCAGCTCTTTATTATCTGATTTCGGTTCTTCGAGATCGAACTCCTCGTCCCAATCTATATTTTTCTTACTCATTTATTAAAGAATTATTACGTTTCAGTAGGTATTGAACTACAAGCGTGAGACAGCAATGATTAATACAGACAAAATAGAGCCGATAATAGCATAAGTCTGCGTTCTCGCCGCATTGTTTGCTGCTGCCTTCGCCTTGCCTGGCTCTATATAAATCACATCGTTCTGTCGCAAATAGAAATAAGGGGATTGCAACAGTTCGCTATCGTTCAGATTCAGCCGAACCAATTCTTTTTTTTCACCCTTTTCCCTAATCAATAATACGTTTTCGCGCTTACCGTAGATGGTCATATCACCGGCTAAACCTAATGCGTCAAAAACCGTTACTTTCTCGTTTGGCACCGTATAGGTCGCTGGACGGGTCACCTCGCCTAACACCGTGACTTTAAAATTCGCAAAGCGTACTTGCACGGTCGGATTTTTATAGTATTGACTGGCTAACAACGTGATACGTTCCCGTGCTTGATAAGTGGTCAACCCTTTGACCTCCACCTTGCCAATCAAAGCCATATGGACGTAGCCGTCCTTATCTACCAAAAATCCGGAAACCACCTGACTCCCTACATTCGTTGCGGAACTGGCACCTACGGCTTGTACTGCTACCGCTTGGTTGGCGACGGCAGCAGTAGATGGATCCAAGGTCTGAATGGTTATACTTAATATATCATCAGATTGAATCACCGGCTCGGTAAAGGCTGCGGCTTGTTTAAGGATGTGGGTCGTATCGGCGGGAAGATCGTTGAAATATACGATTTTCTTGACCGAACAGCTGCTAATCAGCAACAACAACACGAGCGGGAAGAATCCCCATCGCGAAAAGGTTGGTCTTTTCATTAATTTTTTCATTATTTAAACTTGTTGATTGTAGATTGTAGTTGTATTGTAGTTTGTTGTTGTGTTTATTTTTACGTGGTGACCCCACTAAAAAGTTCTTTGTTTAATATCTCGCAATGTTTAAAATGGGAACGGATATCTTCTTGTTGTAGCCCTATCTCCAGCGCACGTACATGCCGTTCATGATGCACGTCGGTACCGACAAGATTAATCATGCCCTTTTCCAACAGATATTTCGCTACCCGGCGTTCGTTGCGTCCATAATAACCTAACAACGACAGTAGGTTAAGCTGCAACAGGCAGCCGATATCCTGGAAGCGTTCGATTTTTTTTGGATCACGATGATAAAAGAGATACCGCTCTGGATGTGCCAGGATGGGAATATACCCCTCCATCTGCAGATCGAACGCGATCTTTTCGATCAGTTTACTTTCTTCTATATAAGACATCTCAATCAAGATATGCCCACCAGGTAAACAGAGCAGGTGACGCGGATTGCGCGCAAGCTGCTGATCAAAGGCCATATCGACCATATACTCGGCGGCATACCCTGCCGCGAGCTGTTCAACACCTTCCTGACGTAATCTATGGAAAGCGCCGCCGATGGTCTCGGCCGTATTGGGATACATATCGTGTAGGATATGCGGTGTGAAATAGAACTTCTTTAACCCGAGTTGCTCCAAGCGGCTCAATAGTGCTACGCTCTGCTCCACGTTTTCGCAACCATCGTCAAGACCCGGCAAGATGTGTGAATGCATATCCACGTGCATCCATTGCAGATCTGGGTATTGGCGTTTTCGGTTAAAAATAGTCCACATGACTTTATTTCTCGATGTTGGAAATGCTTTCGATTTACCTGTGAAAAATAGAAATACCCGGCCAGCTCGCCCGGCCGGAGTATTTCCCTACAATCACAAGCTTACACTTGAGCTCTTCATTATCTTATGGCTGCTTTTACAGCTTATTACATTCTTCCGTTAGGATAGCCAAGTTGGTCAAAGGCACATGGTCTCCTAGGATATCGCCCTGTGCTGTACCTACTGTAGCGGTGTTGTCTTCGGTAACGGTATGATCGTTTACGATTTTCACGCGCTCGTTCCAGATGGCTTTGAAATCGTATTTCGTACCGTCTGTCTTGAGCGAGGTGGTGCGTAGGTATCCGTTGCTTACCGATCCTAAATACTTAAATTCGGTTGTACCAACTTCGCGGTAGAATAGCTGGAAGGTCGGCAATAAGGTGATAACGCTTGTTTGTCCAGGACAACGTACATACAGCTGTAGCGTAGAGGTAGTGCTTGTTGCATCACTTGGATTCGGCAATTGGATAGCCGTAGTTTGACCACAGGCTGCCAAATCACTTTCCGCCAAGATGTTGCCATCTTCTTTACGCACGACGATCTTAACGCCTGTCACAGGAACATTTGTCAAACTGATGCTATTGTTGCTGGCGTTGATCGAATATTGTCCGCTAGCAATCACTTTTCCGCCCCATACGGCTTCTACCCTAACAGCAGCGGTTGTACCGTTCGTCATCCAATCGCCCGATAAATTGATAACGCGTGCTGATGAACAAGCTTCTGCAAACTCCCCAGCCATATAGAAGGTTAAGTGGTCGATCGCGAAGCTCACGCGGTAGCCGGTAGACGCAGAACCAGTAACGGTACTGTTTTGCTCGAACCGCCAAACACCATCGCCACTGTTACTGAAGACCTGAAACACCGTTCCGGCAGCAAGTGGTTGTCCGGTGATCGGGCTCACATAGCTCGCAGGCACAGGCATGCTCACCACCAACGGATGGCTAAACTGTCGTACTTGTACGCCATTAACCAACATCCGGATATCGGCAACGGCTGCTGGGCTGAATGTTCCCGACGCAGTAGCACCGCCATCTAGCACGACTTGATCTGCACGCAGGTCACCACCCGGTAAAAGCACGACAGCATCTTCATTGTTCGCATCGATACTGGTCACGACAATCTGTACATTGGTACCAGTGATTACCGTACCGTTCGCATCTCTAAATTGGGTACCACTTGGAATCGTCAACGTCATATCGCCGGTCCCCGTTGCAGAAGGTAATGCTACTGTTGTTTCGGCCGCTGTTGATCCATCCGGATTCAAATCAACGTTCTCCACTACTTCTTCCGCACCATCAGGTACTTCGGTAGGCTTGATAAGTACCACCGTCTGTATACCGGCAGACGCATCGGTAATGGCTACAGGAACGGTTTGTGTGGTATAGCCGGGCGCACTGAATTGCACACGGAACCGAATCGGGTTATTGGCCGTCGCTGTACGTGCCGGATCCACACCTAGGGTAATCAGGTTATCGGTCAGTTTAAAATCCTTGTACCCGTTCATATTGTAAATATCTTCGGTATCGCCGGAGACAAGGGCTACAGAGACACCAGATACGTTGGCGCCATCGGCGTCTACGACGCGCAAGGTCACATAATTTTCGATAACCTCTGTACTGATCTGTAGGTTAAAGTCTTTTAACGGGTTCTCGCAGGAGGAAACGCCGCCAAAAAGGGCTACCATTAAGGTATATATTGCTAATTTCTTCATTTTCATCGTCTTGCTATTTTTCTTGTATATCCCTACCAAAACCGATAACTGAAACCAAACTCTACGCGTGGTAAATACCGGTAATTCTTTATATTACGCTCAATTGTAGCAGCGTTGCTAACGTTCTCTTCCAACAATCCGGTGGCTTGCATCGACACGCTTGGCTTCGAGAGGTAATAGCAGCCCAGGTCGATGTGCATAGAGAAGCGGCTATCGATCACGATGTTGCTCCAGCCGATACCGGCATAGGGATTGACCGTTTTTTTCCATTCCACATCGGTGGTAATCGTTCCGACATGATCAGGGTGTACGTTGATTTCGCCGAATTTATACGGATCACGCAAACGGGTGGTTAGCTCGCCATCCAACTTATAAAAGTAAGCACCGCCCGCTTGAACGTTGAAGCTGCGGAAAAATCCGCTGCCTTGTGCAAACGGTGTCCAACCGAAAGTCAGCGATACATTGCCGGACTTGGCGTTGACATTACTACGCGTCGCATAGTTGTTGTAGGTGCCTGCAATTTGCGTGTTGAACGGCATGTAACTGGCGCCGACACGCAGGCCAAACTTGGCGCCTAGCGGCTGGTAAAGATGTAGACCCACACCGGTGGTTCCCATGTGGACACCTAGTGCTACGGGATAAGGATAGCCATGTGAATAGGCTGACTCAGGGATGCTGTCACGCTGTTCGCCAGCCTGTGCTCCAGAGAGTGCGGCTAACGTGAAAAAACTGCTGAGCATCACGAAAACTTGGATAAATCTGACTTTCATAATTTTTATTTTGTGCTGTAGAGTAAAAAACATATATTAATTAATAAGCATTCTTTTCGCCACGTAACATATTTAAGGCGGTCATGAAAACAATTTTAAAATCCAACATGCTGGACCAGTTCGTAATATATTCTAAATCGTATTCGACACGCTTGGCCATCAATTTCGGATCTTTTGTTTCGCCCCGATAGCCGTTGACCTGTGCCCAGCCGGTGATACCGGGTTTTACAAAATGGCGCACCATATAATGCTGGATCAGTTTGCTATAATGCTCGGTATGGGAGAGCATATGCGGGCGTGGCCCAACAACTGTCATCTGCCCCAAAAAGACATTGATAAACTGCGGAAATTCGTCCAAATTTGTTTTTCGAAGGAACTTGCCGATCGGCGTGATACGTTTATCGTCTTTCGTCGCCTGTGCTTTATTGGAGTCTTTGTTAACCACCATACTGCGGAATTTGTAGCAGCCAAAGGTTTGGTTATTCCGACCAGACCGGGGTTGCTTGAAGAAAATAGGTCCGGGGCTTTGCAACTTGATAATCAAACCGATAAGCGGCACCATCCAACTTAGGATAAATACCAACACGAAACCGGAGATTAACAGATCTACAATACGCTTTTTGATACGGTTTTCCATCGTGGAAAGGGAATCTTCGTGCGAACGGATCACCGGAAGATCTACGCTGACCGCTTCGCTCTTCGTCATCCCGTAAGAGAGGGTAGCAGTAACGGCGGGCACAAAATTAAGCTGCACACACTGGTGGTTGGCTTCCATGATCAGCTCCTTGCTGTAGGTATTGATATCGGGTGTACTGACCAGAAAGACATCGTGTATACCGAGCTTGGTAACTTCTTCAAAATACCGGCGAAATTGGGCAACTTTCTCTTCTTTGGTCCGCTGCTCTACTTCATCGTAATATTTGATCGTATTGACATGGTAAAAGGCGTGATCTTGCCCGAAGCTGCCTTGCACTGCCGCAAGATAGTCGTTATGGCCGATCAGGGCAATGCTTTTGCTCCAACGGAAGCGCTTAGGTAGCACCGTATACACATAAGTGAGGGCAAAGCGGGAAAGACCGACGTATACCGTTAG
The DNA here is from genome assembly GCF_004208525.1 of Sphingobacterium corticibacterium. Taxonomy (GTDB): domain Bacteria; phylum Bacteroidota; class Bacteroidia; order Sphingobacteriales; family Sphingobacteriaceae; genus Sphingobacterium; species Sphingobacterium corticibacterium. Next base: position 437,985 of record NZ_SGIT01000003.1, read on the forward strand.
CAGTAAAACAATGGCTCCCAAAAAATACCAAACACCGGCAAAATGATGACCGATCAGCACGCAGACAGCAAAGGCAACGAGCAGGGTCAACACCGTGCGATAGGTTTGGCGGAAAACGTTCTCCAAACGCTCGATGGTGTTGTTTTCATACAAGCGAAAGTAGAGGGAGGGACCGATGGCGACGAGATTGAACGTCGTCCAGAGGGAGTAATAATTGCTGGTGATAACTTCTTGTGCGTTAACCCAGCCTGCTGTGGTGACAAGCCAAAAAGCAGTCACGAAAACGATGTTTAAACAGAGTGCGTCGGTTAAGACCAGCAGCATCTTCAAGTACACCAGCACGCGATTTTGGACATATCTATGCATACCTTTTAAATTAGTTGTTCATTGTAATGCCTAAAAGGATTAGATTAAACCAAAAAGTTGAAGTGAGAACATAATAAAACGTTTATTATCCTAATACGATAATGATAGAGCATAAAATTCCACTGTAGCATTCTTTATGCTATTTACATAAACCTCGATATGTGCATCAAGCTGTAGCCTGGGAATCAATAGTTACCGATTAGTCTTTCTTTTCTTTAATTTTGTTTAAGTTAATACCTTTTGTTTTTCATCCTTGACACCAACAGCTTCCTTCACAATTTTTTTGATTAATAATCAAAACTGTTGGTGCTGGGTGGCTTTCGCCACCCCCCAAGTGCGTGTGTTGTAGATTGTAGACCACAAATGTAGTTATTTTATTTGAAATCAAACATACATCGTGTTAATTTTGTATGAAATCTTCAATTATTAACGTATCATAGTGTAATTTTTTCATTTTTTCCGAATAATTTTTACATGGGCTAAGATATATAGTTTGTTTTTTTAAAAAAATACCCATTATTAGGTATTTTTCTATCAAGCTGCAAAGGACAGAATTTTTAAAAAGATTGACAATAGCAGCGGGGGGACAAACTGGGGACACATCTATACGTCCTGATAATCAGAATATTAGACGGCTATATTTCGTTCTCAGGACGATGAAGACGCACACAAACGGATTCCTGTAAACTGCCATTGATGTTCGGCATGGAAGAAATTTCGGTAGCTAGGTCTGCTATGGCGGGGGGATGTGGCGATGGAAGCACCTCGCAATACCATTTGGTTTACCATAAACTTTCCGTTGTATTCCCCCACCGCACCTGCTGCTTTCTCAAAACCGGGGTAGGGTAAATAGGCACTACCTGTCCATTCCCATCGCTCTCCCCATTCGAATTGACTGGAAGCAACTTCCCATTCCGCTTCAGTGGGAAGGCGCATCCCGCTCCAGGCAGCGTAGGCGGAGGCTTCATAGAAATTGATGTGGCAGACGGCTGCATCTGGATTGACTGGCGCTAATCCCTGCAGTGTATAATACATATGCTGCCCATCCAACAGATGCCAATATAATGGCGCTTTGATCCCGTGTGCTTTGACCCAATCCCAGCCTTCAGCATGCCAGTATCTGAAATCCTGATAACCGCCGTCTGCTATAAAATCTAGATATTCTCCGTTGGTAACCAAACGGTTAGAAATCGCATATCCGTGAAGATAGGTTGTATGTCGATGGAGTTCGTTATCGTAACAAAATCCGCTGCCCTGAAAGCCAATTTCAAACTGCCCTCCCGGTATCGGGAGCATAATAAGCTCTTCAGCAGAAATTTTCTCACGCTCCAAACCCTCTGCATACCGCGGAAAAAGTGGATTGTGCCCTAAAATATACTTGATATCGGTAAGCAACAGTTCCTGATGTTGCTGTTCGTGATTGAGCCCTAGTACCAGCAGCTTTGCCACCTCTTCCGTAATTGTTGCTTGGCGCAGAAAAGCTTCCATCTGCTCGTCAACATAGGTACGGTAATGGTATACATCTGCTACCGATGGCCGGCTCAGGTTACCTCTATCCGTACGCACTACCCGGGCACCAACCGTTTCATAATAACTATTGAACACATAATTGTATTGGTCATTAAAGACTTGATAGCCTGGCGCGTACACGCTAAGTATAAAGGTCTCGAAAAACCAGGTAGTATGCCCTAAATGCCATTTGGGTGGACTGACATGTGCGACGGGCTGCACGACGTAGTCCTCTACTTCCAGCGGTTCGCATAGGAATTGGGTATAATTCCGTACCGTGGTATATTGTGTTAATAGGTCTTCAGGTATATAGGTAGAGGTAGTTTGTTCCATATCTGTCTTTCTTATTTGATGTGCCAGATAGCATCTACAAACCAATTTTTACTGTCGGCAATCTGCGCTATGGGCGCAAAGCCGCATTCGATAGCCATCCGGTCGATTTCTGTTGTTGTATATTTTCGGGAAATTTCTACGGCAATAGGTTCGTTGATCACAAACGGGATACATTCTTCCCCGATATGTACCTTTTGATCGGCCAGGCTTACTAAATAGCTGCGGCAACCGCCATCAATAGGATCGTATGCCTGATAATGCTGAAACGCGGTTGTGTTAAAATCAGCATGCAATTCCCGGTTAATTCGTTCGAGCAAATTGAGATTAAACGCGCCCGTAATCCCCTCCTTGTCATTGTATGCCTCGAGAACCGTATGTGGATTTTTTTGCAAATCGAAGCCGATTAACATCATATCGTCTGCTTTCAGCCGTCGACTCACCGACCTGCAGAAGCCGTGTGCCTCGTCGAGCTCCATATTGCCGATGTTGCTTCCGAGAAACAAAACGATCTTTCGGCGATCCGATTGCTCGGTAGCTTTGCGTAGCATCTCCAGATTTTCGCCATGCCATGGGATGACCTCCAGACCGGGAAGATCTTGCTGAAGACGATCACAAAGCGTGAGCAGTACGGGCTCACAGATATCAACAGGCATATACGTGAAATCTACCTGTTCCCGGACAAGATGTTCGAGCAGGAAACTGGATTTCATTGCGTCTCCGGCCCCGAGCTCGATGAGATCGAATGGTTCCTGCTGGACATGCAATACCTCCGCCAGTTCCGTTGTCTTATCTCGGAAAATCTCTAACTCACAAGCGGTCAGATAGTAGGCTGGCATATCCATAATACGCTGGAACAAAGCCGCACCGTTCTCATCATAGAAATATTTTGACTGTAATCGCTTAGGATAGTCTTTCAGTCCCTGCAAAACATCTTCCTGGAAGCTTTCTAATTTATCCATAAGCGCTGTTTACCGTTTGCCCCCGCCAACTATTTTTACGATGATCCAGATAACAAGCGCAATAACGGCACCCACGATAAGAAAGCCTGTCCACATACCGGCTTTGAAAATTCCTTCTACAATACCACAGCTACTCAAAAGCATGGTGACATAGGTTAACATCGAAATTTGCAATAATCTTCCCATAATAATTGTTTTATTTAGAAGAACAACTGGTGTATTAAAAAAGTTTTGTATGCTACGAGCCGTCGGTATCCGAATAGGGGGCGCTGTGGAATATTTTTTTGCTGAAAATCGATCTATATTGCTCTGTACCAAAGATGGAGAAATGGTCGGCATCGTACATATAGCCTTCGACTCCGTTTGTACTTTTTATCGCGGGGGAGTGGTACACATCTATATATTTGTCGGCGATTTTCGATGTTTTAAGAAAGTTGTTTGCACGAGTTCGATAGGTCTGCAGATAGTTTCTTGGTTCGATCCCGAATTTCAAGCGTAGTATCTCTATGGCTGGATACTCCACCGTATAGCTTTCGGTTTGTCCAATATATACCAGCGGTATGTCCATTTCGCCGAAGTATACCTCAACAGCATGGAGGTAGTCTTCTACTTGGTGCTTACTATAGGAGGCGTAATTGGCAGACAAGATGACTTTATCGATCTTATCGTGATATAGGGGAAGATAGCGGTCGTAAATATAATGCATCAGGTCTGTAGGTCCTGCAAATATAGGCTTCACACCGGGCGCCGGAAAGACATCATCGCCGGTCGCTTGCAATAGGTTGACATTGTTTTCGCGAGCTAATCGATGTAAGGTGTGGGCAAACATACCTGCATGACAGTCGCCCAATAAGAGATAGTTACGTTGGTCGTTAGAAAATTGGAGAAGGCGCGTGGTATCAAAGTCTTCAAATCGGGAACGTGATAACAGATGGGATTCTCCGAATCCATATTGTGCTGCCGCGCGCTCGCGAGGATATTGATAATGAAAAGCGACGAGATTGGCTTCTTGTGGATTTGGAAAAAATCTATAAAGGGGCAGTTGCGTCGCCATGAACGTGGTCGTTATAACCAAAACTCCCGCCACTAACAGCCTTTTGGGTGTACGCAAAAAACTCCGAATTTCGACCAATCGATAGGACAATGCTCCCAATGCAAAAGATAGCAGGAAAACCGCCAAAAGATACGACCAGTGGCGTGAAAGCGAAAAATAGGTCCCTAACACAATAAGCGGCCAATGCCAGAGATACCAAGAATAGGAAATATCTGCAACAAATTTAACAGCTGAAAATTGGAATAGCCGGAGATTACACTGTGCCAAAATTAATAGACCGGTTGCGAATACCGGAACTATAGTGAAAAGGGAGGGCCAACCGGCTGATCGCATGTTCAACAAACCGGTTACCGATACCATTAGTAAAAAGACACAAAGGATAGCCATTCCATTCCGCACACGTTGCGGGATTTTTTCGCGAAAGGATTTCTCGCACAGAAACACGATCCCGCCTGCAACAAGCTCCCACGCCCGTGTATGAAACATATAAAAGGTAAACGATTGATTGGCTTGTGCGGCATAATACATGCAACAAATCGATATTAGCGCCAGACCGCAAAGAAAATACAGATCGTATCGTGCATGATTATTTGTTAGCCGTCTGAGCGCCATAAGCAACAGTGGATATAGGATATAAAATTGCCATTCGATGGATAACGACCAGGTATGAAGCAGGAAGTTGAGCTGGGAAGCGGGCTGAAAATAGCCGGACGATAGATAATAATAAATATTGGAAACGAAGATACTGCTGGACAGGGCGAATCGACTGAAGTCGTAAAGCTTTACCCCCAACACGAAGTAGAGGAGAATAAAAAAGAATAGAATCAATACCAATAAAGCGGGTAAGATCCGGATCAATCGACGCCGATAGAAGCTGATCAGACTAAAATTATCTCGATCTAGCTGTGCCAAAATAATCTTGGTCATCAGGTAACCAGATAGAACGAAAAATATATCGACTCCAATATAGCCGTCTATAAATTGCGGCAGCCCCAGATGGTAGAGCACGACGGATAGGATGGCAATGGCGCGTAGAAACGCTATATCATATCGGAAATTCATATGGTGTGTATACATCTCGCGGTCTATTATTGATATGTTCGTTTACGTCAACAATATCATCTGTTTGCTTAAGGCGGAAGAAGCATCACTTTCTGGCTATCTGCCTGCGGCAATACGCTTTAAATATTCTCCATAACCAGACTTAACCAAAGGTTCTGCAAGTCGTAGTAGTTGTGGTTTATCGATGTAACCCATGCGGTAAGCAACTTCCTCAATAGCACCGATCTTCATCCCCTGCCGCTCTTCGATGACTTGTATAAACTGACCGGCTTGCATGAGGGATTGGATCGTACCGGTATCCAGCCAGGCGGTACCCCGGTCGAACACGCCTACTTTCAGCTTGCCTCCGCGGAGGTATTCTTTATTGATATCGGTTATTTCCAATTCGCCCCGGGCAGATGGCTGAATGTTTTTGGCGATGCGGACAACCTCGTTATCGTAAAAATAGAGTCCGGGTATCGCGTAGTTGGATTTGGGAGCAGTGGGTTTTTCCTCAATGGATACGACTTCTTGGGTGACATTGAACTCGACAACGCCATACCGCTCGGGATCCTGAACGGGATAGGCGAAAATGACGCCGCCGTCTGGATCGGCACAGCCTTGAAGCAGCTTGGACATACCGGAACCGTAGAAGATATTGTCGCCCAGAATAAGGGCAACCTTGTCTTGGCCGATAAAGTCTTCGCCTAACAGGAAGGCCTGCGCCAGCCCGTCCGGACTGGGTTGCGCTTTATAGGAAATCCGGCAGCCTATCTGTGTCCCGTCCCCTAGCAGCTTTTGAAAATTCGGCAGATCTTGCGGCGTGGAAATCAGCAGGATGTCGTTGATACCGGCCAGCATCAAGGTGGAAAGCGGATAATAGATCATCGGCTTGTCGTATACCGGCATCAGCTGCTTGGACACGGCAAGGGTTAGGGGGTGTAAACGGGTGCCGGAACCGCCGGCTAATATAATGCCTTTCATTTTTTTGTTTTGTTGTTCACTTTATCACGAGCTTCAAACTATCCAACCAAAAAGGAACTTCCACGTTAAATGTACGCTTTATCTTACTTTTATCCAACAGCGAATAAGCGGGGCGTTTGGCTGGTGTGGGATATTGGGCAGTCGGGATCGGTGTGATGCGGCAACTGGCGCCGATCTGCTCGCGGATGGCTACGGCGAAATCGTACCACGACACTTGACCTTCGTTAGCGTAGTGGTAGATACCGGGCTGCCAGGTATCAGCTTTGAGGATATCGACGATGGCTTGGGCCAGATCGCCGGCATAGGTGGGCGAACCGATCTGATCGCTCACGACGGACACTTCTTCGCGTTCGCGCAGGAGCCGCAGCATGGTGTTTACAAAGTTATGGCCCTGCTCGGCATACACCCAGGAGGTGCGGATGATGATACTCTCGGGCGCCCATTTCTGTATGGCTTGCTCACCTTTAAGCTTGGTCTGGCCGTAAACATTCAACGGCCTGGTGGGCGCATCTTCGGCCAATGGCTCGCTGGATTGCCCGTCGAAGACGTAATCGGTAGAAATCGCCAGCAACTTAGCGCCATGCAGACGGCAGTATTGAGCGATTTCTTCGGTAGCCAGATGGTTGATGGCATCCGCACGATCGGGTTCGTTTTCGGCTTTATCCACCGCAGTATAGGCGGCGGTGTGGATAATGATATCGGGTTCATACATCCCCAGCATATCGTGGATAATCATCGTCTGCTCCAACGGCAGCTGCTTGCTGTCCAGAAAAAAGGTGTCGAAGTTTTCGCCTGCCAGCTGCTTTTGCAGCGCCCGGCCGACTTGTCCGCTCCCGCCGGTGATGAGGATTCGGGGCGTTTTAAAAGATATAGCATCCCAAAAAGGTAGTGCTTGATCTTTATCGGATATAATCAATTCTTCCGGTGAAAGCTGCCAGTCGATCGCCAGCGTGGGATCGTCGTAGCGCACGCCCCACTCGGCTTCTTTATGATAGAAGTTATCACATTTATAAAAGAAGGTGGCGGTATCGGAAAGAACGACAAAGCCGTGCAGGAAGCCGCGCGGAATAAAGACCTGCAGGTTGTTTTCGGCGCTGAGTTCGACGGTTTCGTACTGGCCGAATGTAGGAGAATCGGGTCGGGCATCGACCATGACATCGAGCACACGTCCTTGCAATACGCGCACCAGCTTGGCTTGTGCCTGTTCGCCGCGCTGGGCATGCAGGCCACGGAGTACGCCTTTGGTCGAAAACGACTGATTGTCTTGCACAAAGCGTGTGGTCGTTCCGGTATGCTCCTGAAAGGTCTGCTCGTTAAAGCTTTCAAAGAAATAGCCGCGGCTATCGCCGTATGTAGTCGGTTCTATGATAAAACAACCGGAGAGTTTTGTTTCTATTATTTTCATAAAGTGGCTCTCTTACCAACGCTCCATTTTGAGACCATCTACTTCCTTGAAGTGATTATCTCGAGTCACCAGGATCAAGTTATGTTGTATTGCAATGGAGGCTATCCAAATATCATTTGATGGTATTGGCTTACCTTTTTTGTATAATAAGGCAGATATTTCACCAAACTTCTGCGAAGTTAAGGTATCTGTTAGGATTACTTCACAATAACCGAGAAAGTCCAGAAGCGTTTTTTCATGCCTAATCTTATTAGACACACGGTATACTCCGACGTACAGCTCTCCCAAAACAGTAGTGCACAATGAAAAACCCGCGAGCTCTTTTATTTTCTCAGCGATTTTTACATTCCCCGAAAGTATCTCGATAACGATATTAGTATCCAGCAAATAGTTATTTCCAAGCATCCGGGTCGATTGTTTCACAAGATTCAGCAATAACTTTTTTCATTTCATGGGCCTCCTCTTTGGAGAGGATACCAACGAAGTCATCGATGCTTAGCTTTGATTTACGATGCTTCTTTATCGTTTGATTTACGAAGTTCTCAATTGCAGCAAGCTTTGATTCGCTCTTTATCTTTAATACTTTCTCTATCAAATGCAGTTTTCTTGCTTCAGTTACCATTTGATTTTCCTCCTGTTCTTTATTTGACCTGACGGCCTAAACTATTTACATTGTAGGTTGGCTCAGAAGAACCATTTTACCAAGTGCCTAACAAATATACACAATTATCTTCTGTACGAATACACGTTAAGGATATTCCGACCATTTGAAATCCTTCATCTCTTATTTATCTTTATACTGTTTGTTGTAATATTGTTGGTATGCCCCGGAGTTCACACGCTCCAGCCAAGGCTGGTTATTCAGGAACCAATCGATCGTTTGCGATAGCCCTTCTTCGAAGGTGACCGAGGGCTCGTAGCCAAGTTCGGTATTGATCTTCGTCGCGTCGATGGCATAACGCAGGTCGTGCCCGGGGCGGTCTTTGACGTAGGTGATCAGCTGGGCGGCGGTACCGGTCGCCCTATCGAGTTTTTCATCCATCTGCCGGCACAGCTCGTTAACCAAATCGATGTTCTGCCATTCGTTGAAACCTCCGATATTGTAGGACGAACCGTTTTCCCCTTGATGGAAAACGAGGTCGATACCACGGGCATGATCCACCACAAACAGCCAGTCTCGCGTGTATTTCCCGTCACCGTAAATCGGCAGGGGTTTATCGTGCAGGATGTTGAGTATACAAAGTGGGATCAGCTTCTCGGGGAAGTGATTGGGCCCATAGTTGTTGGAACAGTTGGTGATCACGATAGGCAGGCCGTAGGTATCGTGGTAAGCGCGCACGAAATGATCGGAAGAAGCTTTGGACGCGGAATAGGGTGAATGTGGATCGTAGGGAGTATCCTCCGTAAACAGACCGGTTTCCCCCAGGGTGCCATACACCTCATCGGTAGACACGTGATGGAAGCGTTTGCCTTCGGGCTGCTCTTTCCATGTTTCACGTGCGGCATTCAACAGGTTCACCGTACCTACCACATTGGTCATGACAAAATCGGTCGGCGACGTGATAGACCGGTCAACATGCGACTCGGCCGCCAAATGGATAACGCCATCGGGCTGATAGCGCTGGAATAACGCCAATACGCCCTCGGCATCGCAGATGTCTTGCTTGACAAAGGTATAATTCGGCTTGTGCTCGACATCTTTCAGGTTCTCCAGATTGCCGGCATAGGTCAACGCATCCACATTGACGATATGGTAATCGGGATATTTGTTGACAAATTCTCGAACCACATGGGAACCGATGAAGCCGGCTCCGCCGGTAATGAAAATGGCTTTTTTCATTTTACTAATATAGTTGTTTTCCCTTTTTTCTTGATAAAAAGGCGACAAAAATCAAGGCCTTGCACTACCCCTAATTAACACGAAAGGGTCGCATCAAAACCGAGCCTTGGCGAGCTCAACGAAGTTAAATTTTGAAATATGTAGAAATAACATTTTTGCATTATCCACTCCTTCAAAATTTTTCAGCGACGAGATTTTTGGTTCTTTTTCGCGGGGAAAAAGAACACCTAAATAGCAAGCTTTTGACTATCCTCGAATATCGTGGCGTTTTTTATAGGGTTATCTTTCAACAAATCGAAGGTATCGTATTTTGCGGCAACCATTTTAAGGGCGTGGAGGTGCTTCTCATGGTGCATATCGGTACCGACTAAATCATACATTCCGGATTTAATCAGCGTAAGAGCGATCGATTTAACGGGCTCTCCATAATAGCGGGAGATGGACAGCAGGTTAAGTTGCAATAAGCAACCTGCGTCTTTGATCTCTTTATATACTTTAAAATTCTGGTGATAATAATTATAGCGCTCGGGATGGGCTAAAATAGGTTGATATCCTTTTTCCTGAATATCTTTAATTGTCTGAAAAAGTGCCTTGGATTCTGCTAAATAGGACATTTCGATCAGGACATGTCTATTCGGCAGCGGACAAAGATTTTCATTCTGGACCAATGTTCCCAATTGATCATCGATCATGTATTCTGCCGCGTATTGAAGACCAAACTTCATCCCGCTATCGGCAACGGCCTGTTGGAGCTTGGTATGGGCATCCTTAATCGTGGTCGGCGTATTGTCGTGTACGCCATGCATGATGTGTGGCGTGGATATACTTTTTTGAATCCCCAACTCTTTTAATCCTTGGATAAGCGTCAAGGATTGTTCAATGTTCGAGCTACCGTCATCGATACCGGGCAGGATATGGTTGTGCATATCTACCCCTATCCATGCTAATCTGCCAATAGACTCATGTTGTTTTGTACTTCTTTTGAATAAGTTTTTCCAAAAAGACATTATTAATAATTTTGTTTACACATTTCCCCTGGTGATCGTCTCTCTTTCTCATATACGATATCACGCTGCAATAATACAGCCAATATTGTAAAATACGAAACGATTATTGTCACTTAAACGCTACTATTAATTAAAAATATTTAAATTAATGGAGAATTTTCTTTTTCTAATAGCTCGTAAACATGTTTCACATCTTGCGCAAATGCCTTGTCCAAAACTAAGACCGCATCGGCTGTATTGACTACTACGCAGTTTTGTACACCAAGAAAGACCGTATGCTTATGGCTTTCGCCAATAACAATATTGCCCTGCTCATCTTGTGGATGTCCTTTCGAAATAAGATAATCGTATAAGGAATCAAAGGACCCCATATCGGACCAATGGAAGAAAGACGGCACAACGTTGATGCTATCACTACGTTCCATAATGGCGTAATCCACACTCTTTGAGGGGATCTTGCGCGACAGCTCCTCGTCTAATACGCCGTCTTTTGCCACATCAAAGGCGGCTTTTGCGGCTGTGTATATTTTTGGATCGAAACGCTCCAGCTCCTGCAGGTAGGCGGATGCCTTAAAACAGAATATACCGGAATTCCACAAGAAGTTACCGCTTTTCAGGAAATCTTTTGCGGTTTCGAAGTTGGGTTTCTCCCGAAAGGACAGCACGTTGTTACCTTCTGATTCGATATAGCCATAACCTGTTTCTGGCCGGGTAGGGTTTATACCGAAAGTGACCAGGCCGCCCGCTTTAGCAAACTCAATACCGCGCTTAATGGCTTGCAAATACTGCTCGTCTCCTTCGATCAGATGGTCGGAAGGGGTAACGATCAGGATATCATCCGGCGCAAGCGATAGTGCCGCAAACGCGATCGCCGCGGCTGTATTCCGGGGTACGGTTTCCACGATAATATCGTGTGACACCGCTTTTAAATCTTCTTTCGCCAGATCGATATTCTGCACGGAGCCTACCAAAACGACATGCTCGCACACCGCTTGATTTCGCTCTATCGTAAGTTTAAACAAGGATTTCTCGTTAAAAATAGGCAGATACTGCTTGGGTTTCGACTTCCGCGATAGTGGCCAAAGCCTAGAGCCTACTCCGCCGGATAGGATAACGTTTACTATTTTTCCCATAATGGTTACATCTCGGGTTGTTGTTCTTGTGGTTGTTCTTGTGTCTGAAAGTGCTTTTCTATTAAAGCAGGGGTAATCTGATCCCGCTTAAGGTAAAGCTGTGCGCTCGCCATGGCATCGGACAGGGGATCATGATGGTGCAGCTCGATATCCATAATGCGGCAACAGATGCTCAGCTTGGTTCGTTTAAATCCTTTTTGCCGATAGATCTCACTGGTACATTCCCAGGTAGGTGAAAGCTGCAGGGTATTGTAATCGAGCTGGTACAGCTTCATCGTCTTCATCAGTACTTCCCGGTCAAACTTCTCGTTGTGTGCGACCATGTGGCTACCTTTAAGGTATTGCGCTATCGTCGGGAAAAGTTCCAAAAACGTCGGTGCGGCCACGGTGTCCTTCGGTTTGATACCATGCACTCTCGTGGTCTGCCACATGTATTGGTTGCCCGGCGGGCGCACCAAACTGTGAAACTGATCGACAACCTGACCGTTTTCCACCTTTACAATACCGACCGCACACACGCTGGTGTAAGCTGCAGTAGCGAGTTCAAAATCTATTGCTGTAAAGGTCATCCTCTTTTATTATTTGTTGTAAAGTTTACAAAGATAACGTTTTTCTTCTTTCCCCTTTTTTCTTGACAAAAAAGGGGACAAACCGAACAAAGTGAGCTCATGGATACCAAAATAAACACGAATCCATAAAAGTCAAGACTTGCATGGTTCCGCTACCTTTACAAGTCAATCATACAGGTAAATTGCACCACCCTCTATTAACAAAGAAATGTGGCATGCGGATATTTGAGGTATGTACAAATTCATCCTTCGTACTATCCCTTATCTCAAATATCCGAAGCCACGAGCTTTTTGGTTCTTTTTCGCGGAGAAAAAGAACATAAAAAATCAATAGCGATACCGCTCTCGCCATTTGGCGCGAAGCGACTCCCTTATCTTATTTTCTGCGGCGTTGTTTCCGGGATCGTAGAGCACGGTGCCGCTGATTTTATCTGGAAAAAACTCCTGTTCGACAAAGTTGCCGGGATAGCTGTGTGCATATTTGTATTTTGTACCGTAATCCAGCTCCTTCATCAGCTTGGTGGGGGCATTGCGCAGGTGCAAGGGTACGGGAAGATCGCCGGTTTGCCGCACGAGGGCCTGGGCTTTGCCGATAGCTTCATAGGCGGCATTGCTCTTAGCCGACGACGCCAGATAGGTTACGGTCTGTGCTAAAATAATACGGGATTCGGGCCAGCCGATCACGTTGACCGCCTGAAAACAATTGTTGGCTAACAACAGGGCGTTCGGATTGGCATTGCCGATATCTTCGGATGCGAGGATAAGCAAGCGACGGGCAATAAAAGAAGGGTCTTCTCCACCTTCTACCATACGTGCAAGCCAATACACTGCCGCATTGGGGTCGCTCCCCCGGATAGACTTGATAAAAGCCGAAATGATATCGTAATGCTGCTCACCGGTTTTATCATATAACGCCATATTCTGCTGCACTTGTTTGAGTACAAAGGCATTGGTGATGGGCTGCTTTTGCGCATGGGCGGCATGCACCACCAGCTCAAATACATTGAGCAATTTGCGGGCGTCTCCGCCGGAAAGGCGGAACAAGGCTTCGTATTCTTCGATCTGGACGGGATGTTCCTGCAAGTAGCTGTCCTGCGCAATAGCCTGTTCCAAAATAGCGGTCAATTCCTGCTCGGAGAGATGCTCCAATACGTATACCTGACAACGGGAGAGCAGGGCGGAAATCACCTCGAAGGAGGGATTTTCGGTGGTAGCGCCGATGAGCGTCACCAGCCCGCGTTCTACGGCCCCGAGCAGCGAATCTTGTTGCGATTTGGAAAAGCGGTGGATCTCATCGATAAAGAGGATCGGTTGCTCTTGATTGAACTGGTATAATTTATCGGCTTTGTCAATCACCTCCCGGATATCCTTGACCCCCGATTGGATGGCGCTCAGCGAGAAAAACGGTCGCCCGAGCTCGCGGGCAATCAGCAGGGCCAGGCTGGTTTTACCGACACCCGGCGGCCCCCAAAAGATCATGGAGGGTATGTTTTTCTGCTCTACGGCGTTCCGAAGGACAGCGCCTTCGCCGATGATATGCCGCTGTCCAATATAATCGGCAAGGCCCTTGGGGCGCATCCGCTCTGCTAAAGGTATCGATGTTGCCATAAGGCAAAGATACTAATTTTTTTAGCGTTCGCTAAGCGATATTTTTCGCTTTCCGCGTTCCACGCCATATAGCGAACCCAAAGCCTAACACCAATATAATAGATGCGATCAACGAAATAATACTGCTGATCTGCATGGTTTTAGGCGCAAAAACAAACGAAATTGTATGATTGCCGCCGGGTACCTGCAAAGCGCGGAGAATATAATCTGCCCGGATAATGGGGACCTCTTCGCCATCGATATAGGCTTTCCAGCCTTTGTCATAAAATACCTCGGAGAAAACGGCAAACGCATCGGTAGGTGAGGTATATTCGTATTGTAACGTATCCGGATGGTACGACACCAGCTTGATTTCGGCATTTTCAGATTTTCCCAGACGGGAGATATTCAGCCTATTCTTAAATTCTTCATGCACAAAGGCTTCTTTATGCGGATCGAAGCTGCTGATGGCCTGCATCTCCTGGGCATTGCTGTTGACAAAGGTAACGCGGTCTACAAACCACGCATTGCCGGCAGCTGTACTTCGGCGTTTAATCTGTTCAGCTCCGTTTTGTGTGTTTTGCGTAATCAGGTAACGCACATTGAACATATCCAATACGTCTTCGTTCATAGCGCCATTGAACTGATGTTCCAATACTTCCTGGAACCGCATCAACTTAGCGGCATGGTAGCCGCCCAGACTTTTGTGATAGAAAGATGCGCGGGCATCGGAAAACGGATTGGTGGTTAAATCAATGACCCGGTAGCTCAAATCTTTATCCATCCGAATCAATTGATCCACTTCCCGCTCGGGAATCCGGGTATTGGAGGTACGTTTGTCCACGAAGGAGTCGTCGTTGAGATAGCGCTTATCAACCGACCACAGATCGGCAAGAATAACAACGCCTAATATACCGATAAACAGCGGCATGCTGAGTTTCTTCTTACTATAGAACCAGATCAGCCCAAAAGTAATCAGAACGATGAAAAAAGATCGGTAGGCATCTGCCGTAGCGAGTGCTGCACGGTCTTTCACCAATGCGCTAGCTACCTGTCCAGCTGCTTGCTTATCGCCAAACGCCTGCTCTAGCGACGAAATCAACTGTTGGTGCTGGCTGTTTCGGAAATCCAAAAACAAACTTGGCAGAAAAGCGATGAGTAGACAGAACCCACCTACCCCGATAAAGGTATACAGGACTTTCTTATCGAGCTGTGGAATCTGATCGGCGCGTGTAAACAATTCGTTGACGGTCAGAATCGCCAGGAGCGGGATCAGGATCGCCGGGATAATCAGGATCGACTCGACCGCCCGAAACTTATTGTACATCGGGAAATAGTCGAAAAACAGATCGGACACTAACGGAAAATGGCGTCCGAAGGCCAACAAGATGGTGAGGATGGTCGCGGTAAGGATCCACCATTTTAGGCGGTCTTTAACGATAACTAACCCCAGAATAAACAGGAATATAACGGCAGCCCCAAAATACCAGGGACCGGAGGTAAACATCTTCTCGCCCCAATAGGTGGGCAGTTGACCGGCAAACTGGGCGGCTTGCGCCTCCGGGATGCCGAGACCAGTCATGGTTTTGGCTACTTCCGATTTGCCGTCTAACACACCTCCACTACGACCGCCATAGGCATTTGGAATCAGGAACGTGATATTTTCGCCCACACCTTGGCTCCATTCGTAGGCGTATTGCTTGTCGAGACCGCTGGCGTTTCCGCTGGTATCGTCTACTTTCTGGATATTGGCTTTTCCTCGAATCGTGAGCTTGCTGTATTCATAGGTAGGAAACAGGACGGATGCATTGACCAAGACGGCTATTACCACGGCACCAAGCTGAAATGCGGACGCTTGCAAAAAAGGTCTCCATTGTTTGTTCCGAATGGTATGATAGAGCTCAAACCCGACAAGCACGAGCAACGCAAGGAACAAATAATAGGTCATCTGGATGTGGTTCGCACGGATTTCCAGCGCAAGGAACAGGGTAAGCAATACCGGCCCCCACAGCCTGCTACCGCGATAACACAATAGTATCGCGCCAATGATAGGTGCCAAATAGGCAATGGCGTATGCTTTATTGAGGTGGCCGGCCTCGATATAAATAAAGTTGTAGGATGTAAACGCCAGGGCTACGGCACCAACGGCAGCCAGCCAGGGTTTGATGCGCAACACCGAAAACAGGAAATAACCGCCCAAAAGATAAAGCAGAACGATGTCGGTAGGTGCCGGGAAAATACGGCTGATGCCTTTGTTAATATACGTGGTTATATTATGGGCATGCTCGTACCAAATCTGGTAAGTCGGCATACCGCCGAACATCGCGTTTGTCCAATTGGGCGCGTGCCCATCTTTTTCTTTGTAATCGAAAAGCTCTTTTTGACTGCCTACTGCCTGTACGACATCGGACTGAACCAACGTTTTACCGCCGAAAATTGGTGAAAAATAAAAAAACACCAAGGCGATACATATCGCGATAATGATAAAATGCGTTGTATTCTCCTTAAACCACTGCTTCATATGTTTGTTTATAATATCTCTTAAATTGTTTCTGCGTCAACGCCAAAAATATATAAATAATTGGAATCCGCGGGCTATTAATCGGTTTTTTGTATTAAACGCTGAATGTTGGAGAGTTCTCCGAACACCACCAACAGATCGCCTTCGGCTAATTTTGTTTCTGATCCGGCAATTCCGGATGCTTCGTTGCGAAGCACGGTTTTTCCCCCTACTTTCTCTTCGTAGGATTTTACGGTGGTCAAGACGATCACTTTATATTGGTTGGTGAGGTTGGCCTCTTTTAAGGTCATGCCCACATATTTGGTAGGCACACGTGTTTCCACGATGCTGTATCGGTCGGAGATCTTAAAGGAATCGATAATATCTACATTGTCCAGCCGCATGGCCAACCGCTCGGCTGCTTCTTCTTCGGGCATGATATAATCGCCGATCTGCATCGCTTCGAGCACGGTTTTCTGCAATTCGGAGACGACACGCCCGATGATCCGTTTGACGTTCAGCTGCTTCAGCAGGGCTGTGGTGAGCAAAGAAGCGCCCTCGTCTTCTCCGATCGCGACAATAACGGCATGGGAGTCTTTGAGCGGAAGTGACGTCATGGCTTCTCTATCGGTGGTATCCATACATACGGTATGGGTGATCCGATCTTTAAGCTGCTCGACGATGGCTAACTTTTTATCGACCGCAATGACCTCATGGCCTAACTCCGTTAGATGTACCGCTAACGATTTTCCAAAGTGTCCGAGTCCTAAAACGATGTACTTCATTAAAACAATATCTTTTCTGTCGGATAAATATAGCTTTTGTTTCTGGTGTTCTTAATAAAAGCCACCAATAATGTTAAGGTGCCTACCCGACCGACAAACATGGTAACCGCCACAATAATCTTGCCTGTTGCGGACAAAGAAGGGGTGATACCCAGGCTTAGCCCACAGGTGGAATAGGCGGAGACAACTTCAAAAAGTAGGGCTTTCATTTCTTGCTGGGGGTCTGTAAAGTTCATCAATACAAAGCTCAGTGTAATGGTGAGCACGGAAAGGACGATGATGGCAAAGGCTTTGTTGACGGATTCGACCGCTATCCTCCGTTTATAAATCTCGATAGATTCTTTGCCGCGGGCCAGTGCGATGATATTCATGATAGCCAGGGCTACGGTGGTGATCTTTACGCCACCTCCTGTGGAACCCGGAGAGGCGCCCATCCACATCAAGGTAACCATCATAATAAGGACGGGGGTCGCTACAAAATTGATGTTCACGTTATCAAATCCGGCGGACCGTGCCGAATTGGCCATAAAGAAAGAGGTCACCCAATCGCCGATGACGGAGGATTCTTCTGCAAGGGTATGGCGCTGCTCCAGGATATAATACGATAGGGTAGCGACGACCAACACGATGGCGTTACAAAACAAGATAAAGCGCGTATTGAACGTAAATGCACGGGGCTTGTGGATGTATGGCCGGCGAAGGAACAGCCGATATACGACTTGTTTTGCTTTCTGCTTTAAGAAGGTATAAAAATTGTACACGGTGCCAAACCCCAGCCCACCCAATATAAAGGAACAGGCGATGATCATTTGGAAACCGTGATTGAACCGGTAAATATCATGCCCTATATCGTCGGGCAGGATCGTGAACCCCGCGTTACAGAACGAAGAGATGGCGTGAAAGGCGGAGAAGAATATGCGATCGCCCACGGACTTAAACAACGCGGCATCCAATGAAAAAAAGATGAAAACACCACCGATCAGTTCAAAAAAGAGGGTAATAAAGATAATCGTGAGGAGGGTGGAAATGACGGAGTTCAGTTTATTCTCACCCAATATTTCGCCGAACATCAGCTGGTTTTTATAGGAAAATCCGCCCGAGAAAAAATAACCGAAAAAGCCCGTGAAGGTCATGATACCCAATCCGCCGATCTGGATGAGCAGCATGATGACGCTTTGCCCGAATACAGAGAAATTTGTGGAGATATCGGTAACGGTAAGACCGGTGATACACACGGCACTCGTGGCCATAAACAGCGCATCAACAAAGCTTAGCGGCGCGAGAAGGGTCGTACGCGGCAACATCAATAACACTGTTCCCAGCAGAATAAGCGCGAGGAAGCTGATCACAAACAGGATCGTGGGGTTGAAATAGAAGTTATCGAAAAAGAGGCTATTCCGCGATAATTCGGACAGGAAAACCAATGCGATACCGAGATACAACCACTCCATTTTCGCGAAGTATACCCAGCCTGTCAGCCGGGAGACGCTAATGAGCAGGAAATAGACGAGCAGCACCAATCCGGAAATGTGGGAGACGTTAATCTTCCTCTCGGCCAGGATCGCGGCTACGGTGCGGAGAGTACCGAGTATGAACAGGAAATAGAACATCCCGATAACGGTATCTTCTGAGGTTTCTGCCAATTGTTTGTCGGTGATGTAACCGATATGGGCGAGGGTCATGATAGCGCATACCATGCTCAGATAGAACATGGTACGATCTACTAATTTGTGTCGATATTTTAGTAAAAATCTAAAAAAACCAATGATTGCATCCATGCTTGACGTTCTTCTCTCCTCTAGCTCCTGCGCTGGTCTATTCTTCTTTCTTTTTGAATAAACCTCTAAAGAATCCTTTTGTTTGCTGGGTGGTTTCCTTCGTGCGTTCAACGGCTTCTTTTGCCACTTCTGCCCGCTCTTTCCATTTTTGCTCGCGTTCTTTGCTGATGCCGGCAGTTTGTTTGATACCATCCAGTAAACTCTCCCACAGGTTCTTGAAAAACGTATGTTCCGGAACACGGCGGTGGTTTACGCTGCCCACGTGATATTTTTCGTTGGCATCGGGATTACTATCGTTGATAATGAGTTGATTAACCAGAAACGAGGCGATCTTGAGAGATCTTTTCTTTTGTGGCTTACCGGGATCGGCTTTTAAATCGATTTTGAGGTTATCGTAATCGAAATGGAAGTCGCCCCGGCTACGGTAATCGGTTCCGCTGATATTAAACCGGATACCCCGGATATTGCCGGACCGGATGCCGACGTTCAACAATGGATCCAGGATACGGTTGAACGCGGTTGCGCTCATGGCTCCGAGTGTACCGTTATAGGTATGTTCGCCGGTTTTGCTCAGCATATCAAACGTGAACTTCGCGTGCAGATTGCCCCGCCCCATGACCTTCGCCCGTAGATCGGCCCGCATGTATTTGTCTTGCGATAAGATGACGGTGTCATTTGTCACATTGGTGATCGTTCCCGTGGCTCCATTAAAGCTGATCTCTCCTTCCCGATGATACTTGCCGCTCATTTCGCCATACACGACATCGATGTTTTTTACAAAGACGGTATCTACCGAGATCCGTTTTTTAACCCGCATCAATTTCTGATGAGGTGCCTGGCCTATTTGGTTAACGGGCTGCTTGGGATATCGTTTATCGCCATACAACGTGGCATGTCCGTTTTTTACAGATACCCGCTGGGCGATGGTCTGCTGCTCCTCAATCAATTTCTTGAAATCTAGCTTCTCCATGTAGAGCGTATCAAAATGTAAGTCGGCGCGTGTGACGTTTTTGCCATGTTTCTTGTAAAAAGCGGCTTTATCCAGCGCAGGCCTGAAATCTACTTGGGTTAACAAAAGCGTTTGGGCTTGTGTATTGATTTGCAGTGCTTCAAACCGGGCCTTGTAAAATCCATCCGAAAAGGTATATTCAAAGCCGGGTATAAAGGCTTCAATCAACTTGGTATAATAAAGACGGGAGGTATCTGCCTGCGCATGTTCATCTATTAAAATATCTTCCGCGCGGATTTGCAGGCTGTCTAAACCAAAGTTTGTCGACACGCTATCTTCATTTAGCTTGGTGAGACGGAATGCGGCACGCTCGATATCAATCCGTCCAATATTCACGGCGTTCAACACGCCTTTTATACTTTCGTATAGACTCTTTTTGGGTTTCTCGGTAGCGATCGTGTCGTTGTAGGCGTGGTATTTATTCGTTAAATGAATGCGGGGTTCGGTTAAATCGATGGATTTGATATGCAGCTCCCGGTTACGGAGCATATTCAGGATACCGAAGCGCTTTACCTTCAGCTCTTTAATCTCGATGTCGTACAGATTGTCTGGCGCAAGCTCAGCTGCTTCCATACGGGCATATACTTGTGTATCGGGTTTTAAGAGAACATTTTTTAGCGTAACATTTCCCAACGCAACGGTCATGTCCAGATCTTCATACGTTAACCGGTATAAACTATCGGTAGAGCTTTTAACCAGTTCTTGTAATTGTTCCTCCACAATAGGTTTCCAGTTGCGCGAAAGATACCAAGATACTCCCGCTAAAGCCACCACAATCAATACGAGAATGCCGATGACCCATTTCCAAATTGGCTTCATATATGCTGTTATACTGCGATTCTTAAATTATGCTTATTAATTACTTGTTAACAACAATTTAATAGCTATTTATGTTTTTGGCTACGCTTTTCTTTTATTTTTTTAATTCCTAGTGTCTTGATTATGGTATATACTTAAATAGCTATCGTAACGGGAGGATTCGATTTCGCCGTTTTCAACGGCTTCGAGCACAACACACCCCGGCTCATTGATATGCCGGCAGTTGTGAAAACGGCATTCATTTAAACGCGCACGCATCTCCGGAAAAAAATGGGCTAATTCGCCCTTTTCAATATCCACGATCCCTAGTTCCCTTATACCGGGTGTATCGATCAATTTTCCGCCGAAGGAGAGATCGATCATTTCGGCAAATGTGGTGGTATGTTTTCCCTTGTCGGACCAATCGGATATTTCGCCTGTTTTTAATTCGACCGAGGGTTCTATAGCGTTGATAAGCGTCGATTTTCCGACACCAGAATGGCCGGACACTAACGTGGTCTTATCTTTCAGCAGTTGGCGGACCTCCGCCATATTGGTCTTTTCCCGGGCAGACACGGCATAACAGGGATAACCGATCTGCTCGTAGATGGCCATATAATCGGCCAGGATGTCTACCCCTTCTTCGGAAAACAGATCCAGCTTGTTGAATACTAAAACGGCGGGGATATCATAGGCCTCGGCCGTAACTAAAAATCGATCGATAAACCCCAACGAGGTAGGTGGCGACGCCAAGGTAACGACGAGCAGGGCCTGGTCCAGATTGGCCCCGATAATCTGGGCTTGCTTAGACAGGTTGATAGACCGACGGATAATGTAATTTTTACGCGGCTCTAAGGCAGTGATAATGGCACTATCTTGATCGGGCTCATATTCATATTGCACCCAATCGCCTACGGCGACGGGATTGGTGGTTTTAATCCCTTTGGTACGGAACTTACCTTTGATACGGCATTGTATACGCTTGCCCGCTTCGCTCTCTACCAAATACCAACTTCCGGTTGATTTCGTTACCAAGCCGCGCATATTTACGAAATATGTTTAGATATTGTCATAAAGCAAAAGTATACATTTTGCTTTTACTTTTCATAGTGTCCTTTTAGTGACATTATATGTAAATTACTTCCATAGGTCTTCTGTAGCAATCCTCACACCCTTGCCCTCTTTTATATCCTTTTCTGCTGTCAGAATTTGGTTGACAAACTCGGTATCATAAGGAGAATCTTCTTTTGCTTCCACTTCTACTTTAAGCATCTTCGCCAATTCTTTGATTAAGGGAAGGTGCTTCTTCTGTACTTTTTTCAAAATAAGTTCCATACAACAAATATATGGAAAATCTCCATAAGTTACTATGCCTAAGCCCCTCTAAGTTTTAGCAAGACACCATTTGCGAGAATGCAGGTCAACCGCTACCTTTGTGTAGAACGATAAAAAAATATTTTGGTGAAAAAATTATTTCTGCTAGATGGCATGGCCTTAATATACAGGGCATACTTCGCGCTGAGCAAAGTACCTCGCTTGACTTCTTACGGATTGAATACAGGTGCTGTTATGGGCTTCACAAACACCTTATTGGAAGTGTTGAAGAACCAGCAGCCCACACATATGGCGGTAGTATTTGATACGGAGGCACCGACTAACCGCCACTTGGAATTTGAGGCTTACAAAGCACAGCGGGAGGCTATGCCGGAGGACCTGGCAAAATCGATCCCGTATATTTTTCGGCTTATCGAGGGGTTTAACATCCCTATTATTACGAAAGATGGCTATGAAGCGGATGATATTATCGGGACGTTGGCGAAAAAAGCGGAAAGCGAGGGCTTTACCGTGTATTGTATGACGCCAGATAAAGATTTCGGCCAGTTGGTGTCTGAAAATATCTTTATTTACAAACCGGCCCGAATGGGCAATGGCGCCGAGGTTTTGGGTGTGCCGGAGATTTTGGAAAAGTGGGAAATAACGGACGTATCGCAGGTGATCGACATTCTGGGGCTTTGGGGAGATGCGGTAGATAACATTCCGGGTATTCCCGGTATAGGGGAAAAGACAGCGAAGAAACTCGTTCAGCAGTATGGCTCGGTAGAGAAACTGATTGCGCATAGCCATGAGCTGAAAGGCAAGCAACGGGAAAATGTAGAAAATTTTGCCCAACAGGGGCTAATCTCCAAAAAACTGGCGACCATCTTACTGGATGTACCGGTGGAGCTGGACGAAAAGGCACTGGAAATAGACGATCCTGACCGGGCCGCATTGGAACCGCTGTTTGCGGAACTGGAGTTTCGTACGCTCGGCAAGAGGGTCTTTGGCGAGGAGTATAACGTGGTGGAAAGTGCGGCCAAAAATCCGTCTGGTCAAATGGATTTATTTGCAGCGGCACCATCCGAACCGGCGGTAACCTCTGCTGTGGCTCCTACAGAACCAGTCGTAGCGGGGTTGAACATCCACAACACACCGCATGAATATATTTTGGTGGATACGGAAGAGCAGCAGCGACAACTTGCGGCGCAATTGGCGGCATTATCGAAATTTTGCTTCGACACGGAAACTACCTCTGTCGACGCTTTAGCAGCTGATATCGTGGGATTTTCTTTTGCTTTTGAAAAAGGCAAAGCTTACTATGTGCCGACGCCGGCAGATCGGGCTGCTGCGCAGGCTATCGTGGCCATTTTTAAGGAGGTATTTGAAAATCCACGTATTGAAAAAGTGGGACAAAACTTGAAGTATGATATCCTGCTGTTATCGCGCTATGGGGTTCGTGTACAGGGACCACTTTTTGATACCATGATTGCACATTACCTCATTGATCCGGATACACGCCATAATATGGATATTTTGGCGGAAAACTATTTGGGGTATACACCGGTCTCGATTACTGAACTCATTGGCCCGAGGGGTAAAAAGCAGGCCAACATGCGGGATGTGGCGATCGATAAGGTGGTGGAATATGCTGCTGAAGATGCCGATATCACGTGGCAGCTACACGAGGTATTAAAGCCTTTGCTGGAAGAAACGCATACGCTGCGTCTGGCAGAGAAGGTCGAATTCCCACTGATCTATGTACTGGCGGAAGTCGAAAAAAATGGTGTAAAAATCGACGTGAACACCTTAAAGGTGTTCTCTTTATCGCTCGAGGAGGATATTAAACGACTGGAAAAAGATATCTACGAAAAGGCAGGGGTGCAATTTAACATCGCCTCGCCCAAACAATTGGGGGAAGTGCTCTTCGACAAGCTACACCTCGACCCGAAGGCAAAAAAAACCAAAACCGGCCAATACAAAACGGGGGAGGAAGTGCTGCTGGCTTTAGCTTATAAATCAGACATCGTACAGGATATACTCGATTTCCGACAACTGCAGAAGCTAAAGTCGACCTACGTCGATGCCCTGCCAAGTCTTATCCATCCGGAAACGGAACTTATACACACATCCTACAACCAGGCGGTGGCGGCTACGGGAAGGTTAAGCTCAACCAACCCGAATTTGCAGAATATTCCGATCCGTACCGAAAGAGGTCGGGAGGTTCGGAAGGCTTTTATTCCACGAAAAGCGGGGAATGTGCTCTTATCTGCCGATTATTCGCAAATCGAGCTCCGTCTGATGGCATCGCTTAGTCAGGATAAAAATATGTTGGATGCCTTCGCGGCGGGTCATGATATTCACCGGGCCACCGCAGCACGGGTGTATGGGATACCACTGAATGAGGTAACCACCGATCAACGTAGAAATGCGAAAGCGGTGAACTTCGGGATTATATACGGCCAGTCTGCTTTTGGTCTTTCCCAAAGCCTGGGCATTCCCCGAAAGGATGCGGCGGCGATCATTGAACAATATTTCTCGCAATATACGGGCATTCAGGAGTATATGCGAAAAGCGATCGAGTTTGCGAAAGAGCACGGCTACGTGGAAACTATTTTAAAACGTAGACGTTATTTAAGGGATATCAACTCGGCCAACATGACCGTACGCGGCTTTGCGGAACGAAATGCTATTAATGCCCCTATACAGGGATCTGCGGCAGACTTAATTAAAATTGCCATGATCAATATTCAACAGGATATCGTTGAAAAGGGGTTAACGGGAAAAATGATTATGCAGGTGCATGATGAATTGGTGTTTGATGTGCCGGAGGAAGAGGTCGCGGAATTAACGATCATCATTACCGAGCGTATGAAAAATGCTATCGAACTCCAGGTGCCTATTGAAGTGGAGGCAGGAACGGGAAGCAATTGGTTGGAAGCACATTAGGAATATGCAGCGAACAGGATTATTTCTTTTTTTATTATTTGCGGCTCTCTTTGTTAGCGGCCAGCAGACGGACTCGACCGGAAAGGCAACCCTGTTCGAAAAAGCACCTATGGGCCTTGTTCGGTTCTATTTTGATGATTATTACTACCTGGTAGATAAAGATTGTGCGTTTAAATCTATTGAACGGGTATCGCAATTTCTCGTGGATAAGAACGTCTTTCATGCTGATTTTCGGGATTTTGATCGGAATGGAACGGTTATACTTACGGGCTACCATAATAAAGGGGTAAAGGAAGGGCCGTTTAAAGCTTATCACCCGGATGGCACGTTGAAGTGGGAAGTAACTTTTGAGAACGATAAACCAATAGGGGATTGGAAATATTATTATCCGGATGGAAAGCCGATGCTGACGGTAAATTATGATGAAGCGGCCGGCCGTATTATGGCTTTTTGGGATAGAAGGGGTCAGCAACGCATCAAGGACGGGAATGGTAGTTATACGTTCCGGATGCCTTTTGCCTTTTATAATGAATATGGTTACCCTTTTTTTGAACGGAAAGGACGGATAAGACATGGTGTGCCACGGGGCTATTGGACAACACACATGATAGACCCCAACGAGAAGAAAATACTGTATACGGAAGAGATTTTTAACGATATGGGTGTACTGGATAATGGGTATAATCTTTTTTTGGATGCGCGGTACCGTACGCCCATGGCTATCCTGCCGATATCGTATTTTTATACGGCCGAGCGGCTGCTGTCTAAACCTTGCTCTTTTGATGACCATAGTGGATTCAATACGTATTTATCAGAAAAATTTAGCGCGATGCTCACCAGCAGCCCCACCTTAACCAACATAGAAGATAAATTTAGCTATGAGGTGGCATTGGACGAGGAGGGGAACCCCGCGGATGTGACGTTAAAAGATTCGTTAACAACCAAAGAGTTAAATCGTTATCTGGAAATGGTTTTTCCTGAAATTCCTTTTTATTTCCCCTCGCTAGACGAAACGGGAAATGCTATACCGGATACCATAACCGTGCATGGTAACCTGAGCATTAACGACGCGGGACAGTTTTATTTTCATAGCTTTCGGATTGTAAGGGAAAAACAACCTTAGCTGTTTCGCCGAAGTATCCTATATTTTATTTAGGTTTGTAAAAAGTTTACCTTATACGAGATGAAATTCCATAAAGAAGGATATACGAGCTTGGCAATCGTGGTATTGTTTGTTTTCGTCATCAATGCACTGGCCGACTATTATGATGCGTCCGTTTACCTAAAATGGTTTCTATACGCACTTTCTGCATTCCTGCTTATTGCTATTCTCCAATTTTTCCGAAGTCCGATCAAACGGGTTACACCGGATGAGGGTATTGTGCTTTGCCCGGCGGATGGAAAAGTGGTGGTGATTGAAGAAACGGAAGAGACGGAATACTTCCAAGATCGACGGATACAGGTATCCATTTTTATGTCGCCTATAAATGTCCATGTGAACCGCAATCCGATCAGCGGGATCGTGTCTTATTTTAAGTACCACCCGGGGAAATTTTTGGTGGCATGGCATCCAAAATCATCGACGGATAACGAAAGAACGACTGTTGTGGTAAAAACCCAATCGAATGTAGAGGTGCTATTCCGGCAGATCGCGGGTGCGATGGCGCGGCGTATCGTATGGTATGTAAAAGAGAACGATGCGGTAACACAGGGTGCAGAGTTTGGGTTCATCAAATTTGGCTCGCGTGTGGATTTGTTTTTACCCTTGGGCACGGAAGTAACGGTGAATATCGGCGATAAAGTGGTGGGTGGAAAAACCGTCATCGCAAAAATATAATACTACCTTCTAAAAATAATAGATAAAATTTGCGTCAGGTTTCGTACTTTAGATACTCGTTATAAGGAAGTTTTCATGAATCTGAGCATCTTTACCCTTCTCATATCAAGCAGTATCGGGCTTCTGATTGCTGCGACCGATTACTTTCACCGGGGAAGCCTGACTGTAGCCGCTTTACTATTTGCTACGGTAACGGTGCTCTGCTACGTAATCTTACTTAACTTATTTGAACGCTTTATCTATAAGCGGATCCGGAATGTGTACAAGCTTATCCGTAATCTGAAATTGGACAAAGGCCTTAAGGATGCACTGGGCGAACAAATAACGGACGACCCTATCCGGGATGCGGAAAGGGAAGTGCAAGACTGGGCCAAGCAACGTGTGTCTGAACTTGAAAAATTAAGAGAGCAAGCCAAATTCCGCAAAGAATTTCTTTCCAATATTTCGCATGAATTTAAAACACCGCTGTTTGCGACACAGGGTTATGTGGAAACATTGCAGGACGGCCTAATTGATGATGATCCGGAAATGGCGAAAAATTTTCTGGAAAAAGCAGCCCGGAACCTGGATCGCCTCAGTTATTTAATACAAGATTTGGACGAAATATCGAAGTTGGAGATGGGCATTATTTCCTTAACGATAGAGACTTTTGACATCGTAGCGCTGATTAGGGACTGTATGGAAGATTTAGAGGGAAAGGCTAGGCAACATGACATCCACATGCGGTACACCGGCAAGTTAAACCATCCTATCTTCGTCAAAGGGGATCGCAAGCGCGTGCAACAGGTCATTATCAATTTATTGGACAATTCCATTAAATATGGTAAAAAAGGTGGCATGACGAGTATTTCGATTTTTCCACTATTCGAGCAGGTGCTGGTCGAAGTGACAGACAATGGCGTAGGTATCGATGAAAAAAATCTACCGCGGGTGTTTGAACGTTTCTTCCGGACGGATGCCAGCCGTTCGCGCGAAGTGGGAGGCTCGGGAATTGGTTTGGCCATTGTGAAGCATATTATTGAGGCACATGAACAAAATGTTAATGTACGGAGTACAGAAGGTATTGGTACGACATTCGGATTTACACTAGAACAGCCCAAACACGGTTAATATATGATAAACTTTTCAAACTTAACATTAACTTAACATTGCATTCATAATTTTGCATAAATTCAAACACTATGTCTTTAAATAGCATTTTTCAGTATTTCGTTCCAAAGGATAAAAAGTTTTTCCCTTTGTTTGAACAAGCGGGCGCAAACCTTATCGAGATGGCAAAAGCATTACAAGAATCTGTTTATACTACCGATTTGACGAAACGCGCGGCACTGAACAAGAAGATCGAAGACCTTGAGCACAGGGGTGACGATATTACGCACCAGATACACCTGGAATTGGGAAAAAATTTCATCACACCTTTTGACCGCGAAGATATACACTCGCTAGCGAGTTCCTTGGACGACGTGGCGGATTTTATTCAAGGGGCATCTAACCGCATGGAACTTTATAAGGTGGAAACACCAAGCCAGGCCATGAAAGAAATTGCAGACTTAATCCTCGAAGCGACAGACCACGTAGCAAAAGCGCTTAATGAGCTGAGAGATCTTAAAAATATCCGCAACATTACCGATTCTTGCGTACGGATTAATAGTGTAGAAAATAAGGCTGATTATATCTTCGATAAAGCGGTTAGCGAACTTTTCGAGTACGAAAAAGATGCCATCACATTGATTAAAACGAAAGAGGTGCTTTCTGCTATGGAAGATGCAACCGACAAATGTGAGGACGTAGCAAACGTATTAGAAAGTATTTTAGTTAAAAATGCTTAGTATTCTGAGCATGAAGAAAGCATAACATATTATGATGATTTCCACTTTATTGATCGTCGTTGTCATTCTGGCTATCGCATTCGACTATATCAATGGTTTCCACGATGCAGCCAACTCCATCGCAACAGTTGTATCAACCAAAGTATTAACACCTTTTATGGCTGTACTATGGGCCGCGATATGGAATTTCGCCGCTTATTTTTATTTTACAGACCATAAAGTAGCCAACACGATTGCCAAAACCGTCCTGGAAGAGTATATTACGCTAGAAGTTATATTCGCGGGATTGGTCGCAGCTATTTCCTGGAATCTTTTTACCTGGTACTACGGCGTACCCTCTAGTTCATCACACACCCTTATTGGAGGGTTTGCAGGATCTGGAATGGCCTACGCCTGGTTTATGGGAGCCAATCCGATTACGGCCATAAATCACAGTGCTATCGTTACAATCGCCGCATTTATTGTTTTAGCGCCCGTCATCGGTATGATTATCTCGGTTATCATTACCTTAATTATTATGAATATTGCGAAGAGGGCCCGACCAGCAACGGCGGAAAAATGGTTTAAGGTAGGGCAGTTAATATCTTCGGCCGGATTAAGCTTTGCCCATGGGGGAAATGACGCGCAGAAGGTAATGGGTATCATTGCCACAGCCTTGATCGCGGAGCAGGTAATCCCGAATTTTGAAGCCATGCCGGCTTGGGTACCGCTATCCTGTTACGCCGCAATCGCCGCGGGAACAATGAGCGGGGGATGGAAAATCGTAAAAACCATGGGTACCAAAATTACAAAAGTGACGCCATTGGAAGGTGTTGCTGCAGAAACAGCGGGTGCTGCCACGCTCGGTATAACGGAGCATTTTGGAATCCCGGTATCTACTACCCATACGATTACCGGTTCGATTATCGGGGTTGGTGTCGTAAAACGGGTATCTGCAGTACGTTGGGGAGTTACTATTAGCTTATTATGGGCATGGATATTGACCATTCCGGTAAGTGCAGTATTAGGGGGCTTAGCCCTAGCGATTATTCACTTTATCCTCTAAGATGTAAGGGTTTTACTACAAATTGTAACCTTTTATTGATAATCGGATAAAAATAAATGAAAAATTTGGCGATTCTAAATAATATCTATACTTTTACGCGTGCAAATTTGTCGTTGCACGGCGAATTTACAATATAGACATAAAATTTTAACAAGCCCGATTTTTTGGCATCGTTCTTGTTAATGTTATGTTAAATTTGAAAAAGGGAAACAATTTAAAATTTTTAATAACCTTAAAAACAAGAGTATGAACTATTCTACAATTAAAAAAACAGCTGTTGCAGCGTCTTTAGTAGCCGCATTAGGCTTCGCTGAGCACGCACAAGCGCAAACTCCAACTGTATTTGGTGGAAGATCACAATACAGAACTTGGTCTATCGGTGTACAAGGTGGTATTACTGCACCTGGCGTACTAACAGGTGGATCAAACCCATTTGGTCAGAAAGTAGGTTATTTCCAAAACAAAGTAGGTGAGTACTACGGTTTAACTGTACGTAAGCAATTCTCTCACTTATTCGGTTTAGAATTGGAAGGTAACCGCGGTCGTATCAAAACATACAACCACAACGTATCTGGTCCTGCTACAGAGAACTCTTTGGGCGCTCGTTCTGCAGAAGTTGATGTAAACTGGGCAGCTAGCTTGAACGGTGTATTCCAATTGGGTACTATCGACTTCTTGAGAAGAGAAAACGCTGTTAACTTCTACGCTAAAGTTGGTTTCGGTGTTATGGCAAGTAACCCTGTACAATTTGCAAACAACGACTTTACAGGTAGCGAAGTTTACAACCAAAAAGGTAAATGGGGTGAAGAAATCTTCGGAGATCGTGAAGCTACTGGTGACAGAGACTACAAATTGAGCGGTTTCATTCCAGTTGGTCTAGGTGTTAAATTCAAATTGTCTGAAGTTGTTGCGTTGAACTTAGGTTACACGATGAACTTCACAGATGACAATAGATTGTACGGTCCAGGTAGAGTTGACTACAAAGGTAAATTCTCTAATGTTTACGGTGGTCTAGAGTTCACTTTAGG
Source organism: Sphingobacterium corticibacterium (assembly GCF_004208525.1). Lineage (GTDB taxonomy): Bacteria > Bacteroidota > Bacteroidia > Sphingobacteriales > Sphingobacteriaceae > Sphingobacterium > Sphingobacterium corticibacterium. Next base: position 468,644 of record NZ_SGIT01000003.1, read on the forward strand.
TTCTCGTGACAAAGAAAGCTTAACGTTCACAAACCCAGTTGCTACATTGTACGACGAGTTGAAAGATCCTTCGTTACGTAACGAAGTTGAAGCATTGAAACAACGTGTATCTACATTAGAAGGTACTGTTGATCAATTGAGCAAAGACTCTGATGGTGACGGTGTATCTGATAAATTCGATAAATGTCCTAACACACCTGCTGGTACTCCAGTTGATGGTTCAGGATGTCCTATCAAATTCCCAGAGCCAGTAGCACAAAATAACGCTACACAAGGTGGTTATTACTCACCTATTCAGTTCGAGTTTGATAGCTCTGTATTGAAAACTGAGTCTTACTCTACTTTAGATAAATTGGCTAAAGAATTGCGTGATAACAACGCTTCTGCAAACTTAGATGGTTATGCTTCTGCTGAAGGTACTGAAGCTTATAACTTGAACTTATCTAAAGACCGTGCGAATGCTGTTAAGCAATACCTAGTTAACGCTGGTGTGTCTGCTTCAAGTGTTACTGCAACTGGTTACGGTGAAGACAATCCTGTAGCATCTAATGCAACAGAAGAAGGTCGTATCAAAAACCGTCGTGTTGAGATCCAAGTAAAATAAGTAATTCTTTTTCGATAGAGAATTATCAATGATAAAAGCCGATCCTATTAAGGGTCGGCTTTTCTGTTTATTATCAATAATTTACGCTATCTTTGCGGAGCTTTATGTGAAAATGTGGAAAACAAAATCATTAGTTCTCACATTTTCTTCATAAATTTCTTCTACAGTACTTATAGAAAACGAAAGGAGTGATATGGAAGAAGATTTCGAATTTGGCTCCCCAGAGGAACAAAGACTGTCTGTAGATCGATATGAGGAAATGCTGCGCAACCAAGATCAATATTTCTTTGATGCAAAAGCTTTTGAAAGTATTATTGAATACTACACGGACAAAGACGACCCGGTAAAGGCACTCCAAGTGGCGGAATATGCCAAAAACCAACATCCTTACGAATCGGCATTCTTACTGAAGAAGGCACAGCTTTATGTGCGGACAGGTCAATTCGAAAAGGCATTGGAAGAGTTAGATAAGGCTACTATTTTGGAACCTAATAGTGGCGAGGCATTCCTTTTAAAGGGAAATATAGCGCTCATGCAGGGCGATGTAGAAGAGGGTGAACAACTTTTTCTGTATGCTATTGAATTAGGAGAGGATTCTGCCGAAGCCTATTTCCAGATCGCAGAACTGTATCAAATCAAAGGAGAATATGAAAAAGCCATTGTCTACCTGAAGAAGTCGCTCGAGGCAAATATGGAAAATGATGATGCGCTTCATGCCTTGGCATTCTGCTATGAAATCGTGGACCGACCGGAAGAAAGTGTGACGTTCTATAAATCGTATATAGACGACGACCCGTATTCGTATGCTGCCTGGTTTAACTTGGGTCTAGTATATGAACGAATGGATAACTTTGCGGATGCTATAGACGCTTATGATTACGCGATCCTTATCAATGAATCTTTTGTACCGGCGTACTTTAACAAGGGAAATGTGCTGGTAAACATACAGAAATATACAGAGGCCATCCGTGTTTATAAACAAACTTTTGAGTACGAACGCCCCACGGCTGATGTTTATTGTGCCATAGGCGAATGTTATGAGAAGCTCGAGCAGATGGATGAAGCCCGGGAAAATTATAAAAAGGCGGTTAAAATTGATCCCCTTTTGGCAGATGCGTGGTTTGGAATCGGCGTGACGTTAGATTTTGATGACCGCTATTTTGAGTCACTTCATTTTTATAAAAAAGCATTGGAACTAGACGATAGTAACCCGGATTACTGGTTTGCCATCGCAGATGCCCGGTATAAACTAAAGCAATTTGAAGAATCCGAATTTGCTTATAATAAGGTGGTACAACTCAATCCCACAGACGTGGAAGCCTGGCTGGACTTTTCTTCTATTTATTTTGAACAGGGTAAGTATGACGAAGCTATTGACGTTATCGCGGACGCTATCAAGAAAAATCCAGACGCATCGGAGCTCTATTATCGATTAGTGGCCTACTTGTTTGCGCAGGGGAAATACAACGAAGCGTTAAACTTTTTGGAATTGGGGTTGGCAACAAATCCAGATAAATTTCACATCTTGTTCGATTATCTGCCACAATTGCAGGGGAACAAGACTATTGTCGATATTATCAATAAGTATAAAAATAACTCATGAAGAAACTCGGATTGATTGGTTATCCGCTGGGGCATTCTTTTTCAAAAAAGTTTTATAGGGAAAAGTTTGAACGCGAAAACATCACAGATCTTCATTATGATCTTTATCCTATGGAGGATATTTCCGCTTTTCCGCTGTTGTATGAGCGCGACCCGGGTTTCTATGGATTCAATGTTACTATTCCTCATAAACGTAACGTGATGCGGTTTTTGAATGAGTTTTCACCAGAAGCAGCAAACATCAATGCGGTAAATTGTGTGCAGGTACGCTGGCAGGGCGGAAAACCTTATCTCAAGGGCTTTAATACAGATGCTTTCGGGTTTGAGCAGTCGTTACGGCCTCATTTAAAGCCACAACATACAGATGCATTGGTGTTGGGTAATGGGGGAGCCGCACAAGCTGTTTTTTATGTCTTGCGTAAGCTAGATATTTCCTTCAAAATAGTTAGCCGCAGTAGAAACAACGGTGACCTAACCTATGCGGACCTTACGGAAGACTTGATCGCTTCGCATAAATTAATCATCAACTGTTCTCCTGTCGGAACATTTCCGCATATAGCAGATGCACCTGCTATTCCTTACGCGGGGATAGGCGCGGAGCACCTGTTATATGATTTAATCTATAATCCGGAGGAAACGGCTTTCTTGAAAAGAGGAAAAGAACAGGGTGCTGCTATTAAAAATGGCCATGAGATGCTTGTTCTTCAGGCAGAAAAGAACTGGGAAATCTGGAACGAGGAAGGCTAGCAATTATTTTCTATTTTTGTGGATATGTTACATGTACATTCTTTTGTATTTAATGCTTTTCAAGAAAACACGTATATCGTATACGATGAGATCGGCTTATGCGCCATCTTTGATCCGGGCATGTCCAATCCTAAAGAGGAAGATACGTTGGTTTCCTTTATCGAGCAAAATAGCTTAAAACCTATTGCCCTCTATAATACGCACTGCCATATCGATCACGTATTAGGAAATCGTTTCCTTTATGAGAAATATGGATTGATTCCTCAATTTCATGAGGGAGAGGTGCCTGTTTTGGTAGCTGTAGAAAATATGGCGCCCATGTATGGCTTCCGTTATGAAACCTCGCCTATCCCGGAAACGTTTTTAGTGGAAGGACAAACGGTAACCGTCGGTACACACAGCCTTCGTCTCCTATTTGTTCCGGGCCATTCGCCGGCACACTTATGTTTTTATGCTGCTCAGGAAGGATTCGTGATCGGCGGAGACGTACTTTTTCGGAACAGCATAGGACGGACAGATTTGCCCGGTGGCAATCATGAACAGCTGCTCGATAATATCCGGCAGAAAATGTACACACTACCCGATGAAACGGTAGTTTATCCGGGGCACGGACCTTCTACTACCATCGGATTTGAGAAGGAAACGAACCCATTTGTTCGGGGATAAAAACATGAAGCTGTCTCTCTTTTTTGCAAAACGGTACTTATTCTCCAAAAAATCGGTAAACGCGATCAATATTATATCGGGGATCAGCGTTGTTGGTGTCTTAGTGAGCAGTGCGGCATTGGTGATCGTTTTGTCCTTTTACAACGGCATGGAGAATCTCATCCTTTCGTTATATAGTACATTTGCCCCCGAACTACGTATAGAACCGGCAAAGGGCAAAGTATTCGATGCGAAGCAGCATGTCTTTGAAGATTTACGTAAAAACAGCAAGATACAGAGTTATTCGGAGATATTGGAAGACAAAGTTTTGGTGCAGTATGATAACCAACAATTCGTAGCGCAGATCAAAGGTGTGGAGCCGCAAAGTCTCTTCGAGACCGATCATCAACGTATGCTTTATGCGGGCAGTTTGGAGATTGCCAGAGATAGTATACCCCGGGCATTAATCGGTGCACAAATACAGGCTAATCTCCGGGTTTCTATTGATGGATACGATAACGATATCCACCTGTTCTCGCCTCGAAAAGGAGCGTCTGGAACGAGTATAAACCCAATGGATGATATCAACATCCGTCAACTTTCTCCTGTCGGCGTTCTCCATTATGAGCCTGGTTTTAATGATCTTATTATAACGCCTATTACATTTGCAAAGGATCTGCTTAACGAGCATGAATATGTTTCGGCGATTGAGATCTACACAAAAGATTCCAGCCGGGTAACAAGCTTTCAAAAAGAGATACAACGGAATCTGGGTGAGGACTTTGTGGTAAAAAATCGGGAACAGCAAAACCCACTGCTCTATAAAACCGTACGCTCCGAAAAATGGATTGTCTTTTTTATCTTAACGGTGATCGGTATTATTGCCATATTTAATATTATTGGTTCGCTGACCATGCTGGTTATTGATAAAAAACAGGATATGACGATATTGGCAAGTTTAGGGGCCGACAAAACACTTATTCAGCGGATATTTTTTCTGGAGGGCGTAATGATTGCGTTTATAGGTGGATTGATCGGGATCGGGATTGGGTTTATCTTCTGTTTATTACAGGAAAAATTTGGTATCATTCGCACAGGCGAAGGTGTGAGCCCTATTTTAGACATCTATCCGGTTGATATACGTATCTTGGATTTCGTACTGGTATTTGTAACGGTAATGGCGGTTGCCCTGTTGGTGGCTTACATCTCTTCTCTGCTGAGTGTACGGGAGTTGGAAAGAGATACTGGTCTACGCTCGGTAGATTAACCTAATACTCCAACCGCTTTCTGCTATAATCCCCTTTAACGATGGAATTTATAAAGGAGCCCCATGCAAACGGACTAAATAATGGATTGGCAAAACGTTGATTAATCGTTTTATTAGACATGTTAATATGGCGTTGCATGGAGTTAAATGTCTGTATTTCTTCTGCACTTCTTGGCACTACCTGCGATAATGCGGCAAGAGCCTCCGGCGATAGACTGTTCCGAATACGGGATATATTATCGTCACTGACGTCCAACGCCATAAATGCCATGTTAAACTCCTCTATACTTGCCCAAGGAAAAGGCATAACAGCCGGCAGCTCAATGACTAGGCTTTTCATATTAATCTTCGCTGTAAATTTATCGGAAGCGGTTTCGGGAATCACAAATTCCGCTGGCTCAAAACCAACAGATGTAAACTTAATGGTATCTCCTACATGGGCAACGAAAGAGAAAAAACCTTCGTTGTTGGCGGCGTGTACTTGGTTGTTATAGCTGACATTCGTTACCGTAACGAAAGGCACAGGAAGCTCACCTCCCACCGAACTTATCAATCCGCTGAATTGTACGATTTTCCTTTCTTGAGCAGATACAGTTACCCACGACAGAAGGAGAATCAAGGTGAATACATAATAAAATCTTCCCGCCATGCTTCAAATTTATACAATCTTCGTCCACGAAGGCTGTTAATTTTTGTTAACTCCTCCTATTTACATTGGACTGATGGCATTCGGATCATTCATATCCGTCAAATTGATGGCTTCTACGCTGGTAATTTCTGGAACAGCTTTTTTTATAGCTTGTTCCAACCCGGCTTTGAACGTCATAATACTCATGGAACAATTCGCACAGGTTCCCAACAGCTTCAATTTAACGACATTGTCTGGAGTGATTTCTTCTACAACGACGTTTCCTCCATCAGTTTCCAAATACGGACGGATGGTATCCAATGCCTGCTCTACGCGCTCTTGTAATGTCATTTCTGCTTTTAAACCCTTTATTTATGTTGTAAATATAGGCAATTTATTAAAATTATTGTGGTTATCCTATAATAATACATAAGAATTCAACATTTCGTTGACAGAGCACATTAATGTGGTTAAAGAATGTTAAAGCCCTTTGTTTAAGTAGGTTTCCCTATAAAATTGGGCTATATTGCCCGCCTAAAATTTAATTGAATCTTATTTGAATTTGACGTATCTTTGTAAAATGTTTTTAAATAGACGTATTTTTTCCTTATGGGTAGGGGTGCTGCTTATTGTATTGGCAGGCGGCTGTAAGAGTAAGTTTGAAAAGCTTCGCGCAAGCAATAATATTGCTATGAAATACCAAGAGGCTGTCAAGCTATATGAAAAGAAAAAGTATAGTAAAGCGATTATTCTTTTTGAAGACTTACAAACCAAGTATCGTGGGCAAGCAGAGGCGGAAGACCTTTATTATTATACCGCCTATACGGCCTACCGTTTAAGAGATTACACTTCGGCAAGGTATCACTTCAAGAATTTTTCGACGACTTATCCAAATAGTCCTCGCGCGGAAGAGTGTCGCTTTATGGCAGCATATTGCTTTTATGTCGATTCTCCTCGTCCTTCTCTTGACCAAGAGAATACACGGAAAGCGATCGATGAGCTGCAGTTATTTATCAACCTGTATCCAGAAGGAGAGCGAGCGGAGGAAGCTGGACAGTTAATACAAAATTTGCGCAATAAGCTGGAACAAAAGGCTTTTGCGAATGCAAAATTGTATTATGATATGGGGCAGCCGGATGATTATCGAGCGGCGGTAATCGCCTTTGAAAGTATGCTTAGACAATATCCGGATACACGATATGCAGAAGAAATTGAGTTCTTGATTTTAAAATCACAGTATCTGTTTGCTCAAAATAGTATGCCTTATCGGCAGGAGGCACGGTTTAATGAGGCGCTCGACTATTACCAATCATTTGTGGAAAGCTATCCGCAAAGTAAATACAAAAAGGACGCAGATGATCTACGATCCGGCGCCGAAAAACAGATTGCTTATGTCGTCAGACGCATGGACGAAATAAACAAAATGCGTGAAGAACATGAGCGAGAATTGGGAATTACCCAAGAAGAATCAGCTGCGCAAGAAAGCACACCAGCGGTACAATAATGGCGTTTATTTAGGTTTGAAATTTATAATACATTTTAACAATGAGTCAACATAAAAACACTTCTCTTCCTTCATCAACAGTAACACGGGATTTGAGACAACTGGACAAAGGCACTGATAATATTTATGAATCTATCGTTGTCATTGCGAAGCGTGCCAACCAGATTGCCGTGGACGTGAAAGAAGAATTGAATGGTAAATTGGCAGAATTTGCAACGACCAGCGATAACCTAGAGGAGGTTTTTGAAAACCGTGAGCAAATCGAGATCTCTAAGCATTACGAACGTATGCCTAAGCCTTCTCTTGTGGCAGTAGACGAGTTTTTAAACGACAAAGTTTACTTTAGAAACCCAGCCAAAGAGCAAGAATAACTGTTCGGGAATGTCGTTAAAGGGCAAAAATATAGCAATTGGTGTATGCGGGGGTATCGCCGCATACAAAATTGCATCCCTTGTCCGCCTTTTGGTGAAAGAAAATGCCAACGTACAGGTTTTAATGACACCCGATGCCAAGGAGTTTATTACACCGCTGACCTTAGCGACCCTCTCCAAACGTCCAGTCCTGTCTGATTATATTAATCGCCATACGGAGACATGGAATAATCATGTAGAGCTAGGTCTTCAGGCGGATTTATTACTTATCGCTCCTGCTACGGCCAATACACTCAGTAAAATGGCGCACGGAGCGTGCGACAATCTGTTATTAGCGACTTATCTTTCTGCCAAATGTGCTGTTATGTTTGCTCCGGCAATGGATTTGGACATGTGGTTGCATCCCAGTACACAGGAAAACGTTCACCGTCTTTTAAACTTTGGGAATATCTTAATTGCCCCTGGAAAGGGAGAGCTCGCAAGTGGACTGATTGGCGAAGGAAGACTTGCCGAACCGGAGGAAATGCTGCAACATATCCAACATTTCTTTAGCAATTCGTTGCCTCTAGAAGGGAAGAAAGCGCTTGTAACTGCTGGTCCAACACATGAAGCTATTGATCCTGTTCGTTTTATCGGAAATCATTCCAGCGGAAAAATGGGATACGCCATTGCATCTGCTTTGCAATCGCTAGGAGCAACCGTAACACTTGTCAGTGGCCCAACCCAACTTCCAACTCCTCCGAAAGTTAATCGGCACGATGTCACGTCAGCACAAGAGATGCTGGAGGCTTGCTCTTCCCATTTTGAAACCGTAGATATTATCGTGATGAGCGCTGCTGTCGCTGACTACACCCCTGTTTCAGTAGCATCCCAAAAAATTAAGAAAAAAGATACTAATCTTGAAATAGCACTAAAAAAGACGACAGATATTCTGGCGACATTGGGAAAGAAAAAAACGAATAAACAAACCTTAGTAGGGTTTGCGCTGGAAACGGAAAACGAACTTCAAAATGCACAGGATAAGCTGCAACGCAAAAACCTAGATTATATCGTTTTAAATTCGATGCAAGACAAAGGTGCTGGCTTTGGGGGAGACACGAACAAAGTCACCATGATCGATAGAAAAGGCGAAACACAGCAATTCGAACTAAAAAGCAAGAAAGATGTCGCAAATGATATAGCCGCCGTTATTATTGCTCACCAAGCTGCTATAAATTCATAATTCGGACTTCCTTAGGGTAATAATTATTTATTCTATTGGGTAACACCTTAACCCATCCCAGATTTGTTCCTTTATATCGCACTAGACACCAACCGGCGTTTACGGCTGGAAAATCTTCTATCGCTAAACTTTCCTTTCGCAAAAATTGAAGAGCCACATCTCGTGTTACATCCTGTGCAGGCAAATCTGTCTTGATGTGTATGCTACATGCCAAATCATGCGACGGCAATAACTCCCGGCCAGTCCATTTCCCTATATTCGTTCCGGCCTGCTTGATATATAAAACTTGCTGAAACCACCTGAGGTCTTCCTCATATTTCTTTGGGAAGATATGGATATTATCGCCATGCATAAACGGTATGTGTGCAGCCTGCTGTTCTGTCCAATCTGCCAATATGTTTGAAGGAGCGCTATTTTTCTCGATCTTTATTTTCTTTCGATTAAAGGTAGATTGTTTTGCTTTTTTTTGGAGCACAGCGACAAAGAAACCTTCTCCTTTCACTTTATGGGGATAAAAACGATACCCGAAGGCATTATGTTTGCTGGATTTTGTTTCTTCAATATTCCAATCGGATTCAAGGGTGATCGGAACCGATTCAAATGTAAATTCCGTTTGTATCCAATCTACTATATCTTCATTCTCCTCCCTGGAATAGGAACAGGTAGAATATATTAAATAGCCATCGGTAACCAACGTCTCTAAAGATTCAGCAAGAATCCGCTTTTGTCGGTCACTACATAATTTTACATTGGCTAACGACCACTCATCTATTGCGTCTCGATCTTTACGAAACATGCCCGATCCCGAACATGGTGCGTCCACCATTAATACATCAAAGTATCCAGGTAGGCGACTAAATGCCGACGGGTCATTGTTTGTTACAACAATATTTGATGCTCCCCAACGACTCATATTATCTGTTAAAATATTAGCTCTTGACTTGATGACTTCATTGGATACCAATAGGCTTTCGCTTCCTAAATAACTTGTTAACAGCGTCGATTTCCCTCCAGGTGCGGCACAAAGATCTAGCGCCCTTGAGGCAGTATTCTTAAGCCCAATTTCCGCTAAAATATGTGCAATAAACATCGAAGAGGCTTCTTGTACATAATAGCATCCTGCATGATACAGCGGATCTAAGGTAAAAACAGGTCTTTCGGTGAGATAATAGCCTGTATCACACCAAGGCACAGGCTTTCCATCTTCGAATGGGACTGTGGGTTGTTTCCATAAATTTAAGCGGATAGCGGTAATCTTGTCACCCTGTTCGTGTACCCTATTGAATGCTTCCGTATCAAACCCATCTTGTTCATTCAATCGTTTAACAAGCTCGTTCGGCAAAAAATTACTCATCGTTTTATCGTTTAATGTATATCCAGATTATCTTTGATGAGCTCGCTACGCTCGGTTATCTTTGATGAGCTCGCTACGCTCGGTTATACTCACCGGTGTTTGTATGCTATCAAACATGGATATTTCTCTGTAAATTTACCACAATAAGTAAAAAATCACAAAACAGATAACAATTGAAGTAAATTAACATACATGAAGAATTTTAAAAAGTATTATATCGTAGCTGCTCCTCCTGAGGATATTTATAGAGCCTTGACCACGGAAATCACGATTCGGCTTTGGACGGGAGATGAAGTTTTAATAGACCCACGTGAGGGGGGTGAATTTTCTATGTGGGATGGTGCCATTACCGGAAAATTTATACAACTTGATCCTTATAAAAAGATTGTCCAACAATGGTATTTTGGAGAACAAGCGGAAGATTCTATTGTCACGATCAAACTTCATGAGGATAAAAAGGGTACCTCTTTCGAATTACAGCATACCAATATTCCTGATGAAGCTTTTGATGAGATTGTAGAAGGTTGGAATGATACCTATATGGCATCGCTTATCGAGTTTTATCTTGAAGAGTGATCAAAAGAATGTTAGATAGCTAAAAGTCGTCTAATCTCGACAAACAAAAAGGGCCCCTGCAGTTATACTGCAGGGGCCCTGTATAAGGTTCGGCACCGACCTACTCTCCCACCTTTTACGGCAGTACCATCGGCTCTGGCGGGCTTGACTGCTCTGTTCGGAATGGGAAGAGGTAGACACCGCCGATATA
>NZ_SGIT01000004.1 GCF_004208525.1 Sphingobacterium corticibacterium
CCATTCCGAACAGAGCAGTCAAGCCCGCCAGAGCCGATGGTACTGCCGTAAAAGGTGGGAGAGTAGGTCGGTGCCGAACCTTATACAGGGCCCCTGCAGTATAACTGCAGGGGCCCTTTTTGTTTGTGAGGGACAAACTTCACACATTACTCGCTACTAAATTATTACCTTTGTATAAATCGCGTTGTCATTTTACAGATGATTTATGATAAAAAAAGAGACCATCGAGAAAGTTTTAGATGCCGCTAGAATAGAAGAAGTAGTTGGGGACTTCGTGGATTTAAAAAAACGGGGAACCTCTCTCATTGGTAATTGTCCTTTTCATAATGAAAAAACACCGTCTTTTCATGTATCGGTAGCGAAAGGTATTTATAAATGCTTTGGTTGTGGTGCCGGAGGAGACGCGCTTAAATTTGTTATGGAGCTGGAAAAATATTCTTATCCAGAAGCAATACGTTATTTGGCGGATAAATATAGTATCCCGGTAGAGGAGGTAGAACGTTCTCCTGCGCAGCTTGCTGCTCAAGATAAACGGGAAAGTCTATATGTGCTCAGCACTTGGGCTGGTAGATATTTTAAAGAACAACTCTGGGATACGGAGTCGGGTCAAAGTATAGCTTTATCTTATTTTAAGGAGCGTGGATATAGAGAGGACATCATACAGAAATTCGATTTAGGCTATTCGCCCGATCAATGGACCGCTCTCGTAGATGTGGCTATCGAAACAGGTTTTCATAAAGATTATTTAAAGGAAATCGGTCTTGCTATAGAGCGAGACGACGCGAGTCTTTATGATCGTTTTAGGGGCCGTGTTATCTTTCCTATTCATAATCTTACCGGTCGCGTTATTGGTTTCGGTGGACGTACGTTAAAAACGGAGAAAACTGTTCCTAAATACGTTAACTCACCTGAAAGCGATATATACCACAAATCGGATGTTCTGTATGGACTTCATTTTGCCAAGAAGGCTATAAAAGATAATGATATTTGTTATTTGGTGGAGGGGTATGCTGACGTTCTGTCTATGCATCAGGCCGGAGTAGAAAATGTGGTGTCTTCTTCCGGTACTTCTTTGACCTCCGGCCAGATACGTCTTATTTCTCGCTTCACGAATAATGTTGTCATTTTATATGATGGAGATGCTGCCGGTATTAAGGCCTCGCTACGCGGAACCGATATGTTGCTGGAAGAGGGACTTAATGTGAAGGTTTTATTATTTCCAGATGGTAATGACCCCGACTCTTATGTACAGACGTACGGCTCTACGGCATTTAAAGAATATATCGCTAAGCATCAGGAAGATTTTATTTTTTATAAAACAAATATCTTATTAAAAGATACGGGGGGAGATCCAATTAGACGTGCAGAAGTTATTAGAGAAGTAGTAGAGAGTATTGCTTTAATACCTGACGAGATAAAAGTTTCAGTTTTTATTCAACAGTGTTCACATTTGCTCGATATTGAAGAGCGTGTATTACTGACCGAGCTGAATAAAATACGTGTACAGAAAGCAAAAGCACAGGATAAAAAAATACAACAGGCATCTAGAACTTTAAATGACACCCCTCCGGAAGGTATGCCTCCTGCCGACTTATTTTTGACGGATGTAGAACGTGTCCAAGACGTTTCGTCGGGAGAGGAAACTCCTCAAACTATTACATCAGATACTTTACAGGAGAGGGAAATCGTACGTATTCTATTGAATTATGGTGAGGAACTTGCTATATGGGAAGGTGATGGAGATGTTCCTATAGCTCCTTTACTTTTGAGTGCTTTGGATGATATTGCCTTTGAAGATAGAGCAAGCGCCTTTATCGTTGATACTTTTAAACAGAAAGCCGAACATTTTGAAATTCCAGATACAAAATATTTCTTCTCACACGAAGACAAGGACGTACAGGATTTAGCGATCACATGTGTGGCTACACCGTATGAGCTTAGTCCAAACTGGAATGATGAAAAGCGTAAAATATATGTTCGGCAGGAAAGGGAGCATCTTAAAGAACTTACTATGCAAGCCATATATCGCATAAAAAAGCGGAAGGTAGAAAAAGAAATGATCAAAATCAGAGAAGAGCTAAAAGCGATGTCTACCGAAGAAGATATGGAGATTCTATTAGCCAAATATCAGAAGCTGAAAGAGGCAGAGAAGGTACTAGGCGTATTTTTGGGAAATATCGTGGTGAAATAGACGGTGAGTCTATGTTATCATATTATTTCTGTAAATTGGCACCGCACATACATAAGAACAATGAAAATAAATAATATTCTGTTTTTTGTAGCGTTTGCTATCGTGCTTATGGCAGGATGCAAATCGCAGAAAGGAAAATTTGAGTTTTTGTCGCCCAAATCCGGTGAAACAATTATTTTAGGAGAAAAAGTAGCTGTACGCATGCAATTTCCGGACAGTATGCTTGATTCTATTGTATATTCCATAGATGGGCGGGTTATTGAAAGCAAGCAGGATACAACAGAACTGCTGTTGGACACGGAATCTATTGGTCTTGGAGCACGTAATATGGTGGCCAAACTTTATCGGGAGGGAAAAGAGGATGTCGCATTTAGTAATATAACTATTTTGCCGGAATCACCTCGTCAGTATACGTTCGAAGTGGTTAATGAATATCCACATGATACAACGGCATTTACACAGGGTCTCGAATTTGAAAACGGCTTTTTGTATGAATCCACCGGTGCGGGCAACGATTTGATAACGTCCTTAAGGAAAGTAGAACTCACTACTGGAAGGGTTTTGCAGAAGAAAGAAATCACAGGTGCCGATGTGTCTGGTGAACCCTATTTCGGTGAGGGAATGACTATTGTCGAGGATAAAATTGTGATGCTCACCTGGCGCAATAAACTGGGGTATGTGTTTAATAAAAATACCTTTGAGCAGATTGGAACATTTAATTACCAACAAAGTACACAAGGGTGGGGTTTGTGTTATGATGGAAAGAGACTTATTAAAACCGATAGTTCTAATAAATTATATTTTCTAGACCCTAGCACTTATCAAGAGATAGGTTTTATCTCGGTGTATGATCACAATGGGGCCGTTGATTATATTAATGAATTAGAATATATAGATGGGAATGTATATGCCAATATATATGGAAAAGATATAGTAGTTATCATTAATCCTGAAACAGGTGCCGTTGAAGGACAGATCAATTTTGTAGGTCTGTATAAAAATGCTAAGAGACACGCTGTAGATGAAGAAATGAACGGGATTGCCTATGATAAAGTAGGCAAAAGACTGTTTGTTACAGGTAAACAATGGAATAAGCTCTACGAAGTGAAAATAGTAGAGCGTTAAGAAAATATCTTCTATTTCATAACAGACGGATATGCGCATAATGGCTTTTGATTACGGGACAAAAAGGATAGGTATTGCGGTTACCGACCCGATGCAGCTTATTGCAACGTCGCTGACGACTATCCACCCAGAGGAGATTTGGACGTTTTTAGCGGATTACCTTCAAAAAGAAGAGGTAGAAACATTTGTCGTGGGTAAACCCTTGCAGATGGATGGAACAGCATCACAGTCAGCTCAGCATATTGTTGGGTTTATCCGAAAGTTAAAGAAGACCTATCTAGCTATCCCGGTCGTCGAAATTGATGAACGCTTTACCTCTAAAATGGCTGCCAGCGTTATCGCACAAAGCGGTATGAAAAAGCAAAGACGACAGGAGAAGGGTTTGGTTGATACGGTATCGGCAACCATCATCCTGCAAACTTATATGGACTCTAAAGCATTTTAATACAATGGCATTAAGAGATATTTCGTTTTTCAACGAGGACATTGATTATAAAATCAAAGACAAACAAAAAATACGGCAATGGATCGGTGCAACGATTGCGGCAGAAGGCTTTGACCGAATTGGCGAATTAAATTTTATTCTCTGCTCAGACGCCTATTTGTTAGAAATTAACAAACAATATTTGGATCACGATACGTATACAGATATCGTGACATTTGACTCTTCGGAAGAAGATAATGTCATTGCGGGTGATATTTTTATATCCGTAGAAAGAACAGCAGAGAATGCGTTGAAGTTTGGTGTATCCGAACGTGACGAATTGCATCGTGTGATCATTCACGGCGTATTGCATCTATGCGGATACTTGGATAAGAAAAAAGAAGCTAAAGAGTTGATGACCGCTAAGGAGAACGAGTACTTAAGCAAGCGAGTTTTTTAAAGAAGCATATAAACAGAAAAGGGAAATCCAACGATTTCCCTTTTTTAAGTTAAGGCCTGAAGCCTTAAAATCTTTCGAATTGTGAGAAAAAGAAATTACCTTCAATTTCTGCATTTTCGTCCGAATCCGATCCGTGAACAGCATTCGCATCGATAGATTTAGCGTATTTGTTGCGAATCGTTCCTTCCGCTGCCTCGGCAGGATTTGTAGCACCGATTAGTTTGCGGAAATCTTCTACAGCATTGTCTTTTTCCAAAATAGCCGCTACAATTGGCCCTGAGGTCATAAAGCTAACTAAATCATTATAAAAAGGTCTTTCTTTATGTACGGCATAGAAATTGCCTGCAGTTTCTTTTGTAAGCTGGATGTATTTCATAGCGACGATTTTGAAACCGTCCGCAATAATATCATTTAAGATAGCACCGATGTGACCATTTGCTACAGCATCTGGCTTAATCATCGTAAAAGTTCTATTTGTTGCCATGTTGATAAATTTTTGTGCAAACCTAAATAAATTTACTTTTATACGCAATATAATCGCGTAGCATATAAAATAAATTTATTTCGCTCTCCTCAGCCATCAAGGACTATTTTATAGAGGAAATTTACATAAAAATTTGCTTATCACAGGAAATATAGGAAATTAGCGGAAGATAAAAGCCGCAAAAATATGACCTAAAAAAATTTGTTTTATCCAAGAGACTTATTATATTTGTTATGCTTGCATAGTAAAATATAAATCAAATTATGTCTCAAGACAATACCATAGATTATTTTTTAAAAACCTGTTGGCAGACGGTCGCTAACAAGTACAACATTATTGCTTCGCAATTCGGGTTCACTCAAGCAGCAGGATATATTTTGATCAATATACATAAAGAAGGTACCTCGGTTTCGCAAATTGCAAATGCTACGGGCGTGAAAACGACATCGTTGTCTCGGGTATTAAACAATTTAGAAACGTTAGGGTTTATCTATAGAGAGGTAAATGCATCCGATAAACGCTCGGTAAAGGTGTATTTGACACCGTTAGGTGTGGAAAAGCGAAAACTAGCGAAAGACGTCGTTCGGAGCTTTAATGAGTTTTTGGAGTCCCGGATTCCGGAAGACGAGCGTGCGCAGTTGATTCAGTCGTTAAAGAAGATCAACGCATTGACGGCAAGTTATCAGCTGGAACAAGAAGCAGGTGCAGAGAAGAAGGCTGAAGGTTCAAAGACGGTAAATATTGGAAAATAATCGGGAGACATTTTTACTAAAAAAAGTAATAAAATGAATAGACGTATTAAGAAAGTAGCTGTTTTAGGTTCGGGGGTGATGGGTTCGAGGATAGCTTGTCACTTTGCAAATGTGGGTATAGAGGTAATCCTGTTGGACATTGTGCCGCGTGAACTTTTATCACAGGAAGAGGCTAAGGGTTTAACATTGGAAAGCACGGTTGTTCGAAATCGTATAGTGAACAATTCTTTGGATACGGCTTTAAAAACTAATCCATCCCCCATTTATAGCAAACACTACGTAAAGCGTATACATACCGGGAATTTTGAGGACGATATGCCCGCTATTGCAACGTGCGATTGGGTAATTGAGGTGGTGGTCGAACGATTGGAGATTAAAAAATCTGTTTTTGAGCAGGTAGAACAATACCGGAAGGCAGGAACCTTGATCACATCGAATACTTCTGGTATCCCAATCCATTTGATGACCGAAGGCAGATCGGATGATTTTAAAGCACATTTTTGCGGAACACACTTTTTCAACCCACCGCGTTATCTGGAGCTATTAGAGATTATTCCCACTGCGGATACCAAACCGGAAATTGTCGACTTCCTATTGCATTTTGGAGATAAAATGTTAGGCAAAACGGTTGTATTATGTAAGGATACCCCGGCTTTTATAGGAAACCGTGTTGGTGTTTACTCCATGTTAGCGTTGACACATCTCGTGGAACAGATGGACTTGTCCGTAGAAGAGGTTGATAAATATACAGGGCCAGCGATGGGGCATCCTAAATCAGCTACGTTTCGTACCGCAGATGTCGTGGGGTTGGATACGTTAGTCAATGTTGCGCAGGGACTGACACAAAATGTTCCTAACGACGAGGCCAAAGAGGTTTTCCAATTACCATCCTATATCACCAAAATGGTGGAGAATAAATGGTTGGGCGAAAAATCGAAACAGGGTTTTTATAAAAAAGTAAAAGACGATAAAGGTGATTCGGTCATTCTTGCACTCGACTTAAAGACACTGGAATATAAAGAACAAGAGAAAGTTAAATCGGCAACCCTTGAGGCAACTAAGCCTGTAGAAGATATCCGTAAACGGATGAAAGTTTATGAGCAAGGTACCGATAAAGCCGGTACATTGTTCCGTGCAATGCATTACCCGTTATTTGAATATGTCTCCCGCCGTGTTCCAGAAATTACCGATGATTTTTATCGGATAGATGATGCCATGCGTACTGGCTTCGGTTGGGAACTGGGGCCGTTTGAGGTTTGGGATGCGCTGGGCGTGCAGGAAACGATTGATAAGATTCGGACAGAAGAGAAAAGGTTACCAGGACAGCAAGGTGAAGTAGCGCAGTGGGTACATGAGATGCTGGAAGCCGGACACGAGTCTTTCTATAAAGTGCAAGACGGTGTAAGGCATTATTACGACATAGGCTCTAAATCCTATAAACCGATTCCAGGAACAGAAGATTTAATCATTTTAGATCATATTCGGGACACAAAAACCATTTGGAAAAATTCGGGTGTGACTATTACGGATTTGGGTGATGGTATCATCAATTGTGAGTTTCATACCAAGATGAATACGATCGGTGGCGATGTTATCCAAGGCATCAATAACGCGATTGATTTAGCAGAAAAAGAGTACCAAGGCCTTGTTATTACGAATGACGGTAAAAACTTTTCGGCAGGTGCTAATATCGGCATGATTTTCATGATGGCGGTCGAGCAGGATTATGATGAGCTGAATACGGCGGTGCGTATGTTCCAAAATACCGCCATGCGGATTCGCTATTCGTCTATTCCCGTTGTCGTCGCGCCATTCCAACTGACATTAGGTGGTGGGTGTGAATTTTCGATGCATGCCGATTTCGTACAATTGCATGCGGAGACATACATGGGCTTGGTGGAATTTGGTGTTGGTGTTATTCCGGGTGGAGGTGGCTCTAAGGAGTTTGCTCTCCGAGCCTCGGATGAATATAAACCGGATCAAATTGTACAGAACACGTTAAAAGATCGATTCTTAACAATAGGACAAGCGAAGGTTTCGACTTCTGCCATAGAAGCTGCGGAGCTGGGATATTTGCAAGAAGGTAAATACGCCATCACGATGAATCGTAAGCGGTTGCTAGCGGATGCAAAGGCAAAAGTTTTGGAGCTTGCGAATGCAGGATATGTACAGCCGGCTCCTCGAACAGATATTAAAGTACTCGGAAATCAAGGATTAGGAATAGTTTACGTAGGAGCCTCTTCCATGTGGGAAGGGAATTATATCTCCGATCATGATAAGAAGATATCCGAAAAATTGGGATGGGTGATGTGTGGTGGTAATCTTTCAGAACCTACCGAAGTCTCTGAGCAATACCTCCTTGATATGGAACGAAAGGCGTTTTTGGAGTTATGCGCGGAGCGTAAAACATTGGAACGAATACAACATATGTTGACGAAAGGGAAACCTCTTAGAAATTAGTGAAACATGGAAGCATACATTATAGCAGGATATCGTACAGCAGTAGGAAAGGCACCGAGAGGTGGCTTTCGTTTCATGCGTGCAGATGATTTAGCGGCTGAAGTTATTAAACATATCGTGGCGACCGTGCCACAATTGGATGTGACGAAAATTGATGATGTCATTGTGGGCAATGCTATGCCGGAGGCAGAGCAAGGATTGAACGTCGGACGTTTGATTTCGTTGATGGGACTCGATACCGACAAAGTACCCGGTGTCACGGTGAATCGATATTGTGCATCTGGGTTGGAAACCATTGCGACAGCTGCAGCGAAGATTAAATCGGGTATGGCCGATTGTATTATTGCCGGTGGTGTAGAAGTTATGTCCGGCATGCCGTTTGGCGGTTGGAAAATCGTGCCGAATCCGGTGGTGGCGAAAGACCATCCGGATTGGTATTGGGGGATGGGACTGACAGCGGAAGCCGTCGCGAAAGAATATCATGTTTCGCGTGAAGATCAGGATGCTTTTGCACTTCGGTCGCATCAAAAAGCAATCGCTGCGATAAAAAACGGTCATTTGAAAGACGGTGTTGTGCCTATTAAGATCACCGAAAATTACCTAAAGGATAATAAAATTGGCACACGTGAATATATTGTAGATACAGATGAAGGGCCGAGAGCTGATTCTTCTGCTGAGGCGTTAGCAAAGTTGAAGCCGGTCTTCGCAGCAGGAGGTTGTGTTACCGCTGGGAACTCGTCACAAACATCCGACGGTGCGGCCTTTGTTATGGTCGTGTCAGAAAAGATGCTAAAGCAATTGAATGTTAAGCCGATAGCGCGATTGGTGAGTTATGCCGTGGCAGGAGTACCTCCGCGTATTATGGGAATAGGTCCGGTAGCTGCCATCCCAAAAGCACTGGAAATGGCGGGATTGCGAAAAGAAGATATCGACCTAATCGAACTGAATGAAGCCTTTGCGTCGCAATCACTGGCGGTTATCCGCGAATTGGGATTGGATGAAGAAAAAATAAATGTCAATGGTGGAGCAATCGCTTTAGGGCATCCGCTAGGCTGTACAGGAGCTAAATTGACCGTGCAGCTCTTAAACGAGTTGAAACGTCGGGAGAAAAGATACGGTATGGTAACAATGTGCGTGGGAACGGGACAAGGAGCAGCTGGGATATTTGAAATGCTAGATTGAGGAATTTATAAATAATGGAAACAAAAGCTATTAAAGGCGGGGAGTTTGTGATTCGCGAAACGCCTTATACGGAAGTTTTTATTCCGGAAGAGTTTGATGAAGAAGCGAAAATGATTCGCCAGACTTGTTTGGATTTTCTTGATACGGAAGTGTTGGACAAGCTGGATAGAATTGACGCGCAGGAAGAGGGGTTGATGCAAAGCCTTTTGGATAAAGCTGGAGAATTGGGCCTGTTAGGCGTGTCCATCCCCGAGCAATATGGAGGATTTGGTAAAAACTTCAATACGTCTATGTTAGTTGGCGAGGCGGTAGGTGGCGGTTATTCGTTTGCTGTAGCTCTTTCTGCACACACCGGTATTGGTACATTACCCATCTTATATTACGGAAACGATGCCCAAAAAGAAAAATACATCCCTAAACTAACATCAGGGGAATGGAAAGCAGCCTATTGCTTGACGGAGCCTAACGCAGGGTCCGATGCGAATTCGGGACGTTCCTCCGCAAAATTAAATGTAGAAGGCACGCATTATCTGCTCAATGGGCAGAAAATGTGGATTACAAATGGTGGATTTGCGGATGTATTCATAGTATTTGCAAAAATTGATAACGACAAGAATCTCAGTGCTTTTATCGTAGAAAGAGATTTTGGCGGTATTACCATGAATCCCGAAGAACATAAGATGGGAATCAAAGGCTCGTCGACAAGGCAGATATTTTTTAATGATTGTCCAGTTCCGGTAGAGAATCTATTATCTGAACGGGAAAACGGCTTTAAGATTGCCGTTAATATTCTAAATATCGGACGAATCAAATTGGGTGCTGCGACCATTGGTTCTGCACGTTCTGTCGTTACGCAAGCCGTAAAATACGCCAATGAGCGCGTGCAATTTAATTTGCCCATATCCAAGTTTGGGGCAATTCGTCACAAACTGGCAGAAATGGCTATTCGTTTGTACGCTAATGAATCTGCTGCTTATAGAGCAGGACAGAATATTGATGATGCTTATGCTGCGCTTGTTGCTGGCGGATTGGATGAAGCTAAAGCCAAATTAAAATCTACAGAACAGTTTGCTATTGAATGTGCGATTATAAAGGTATGGTGCTCTGAGATGCTGGATTATGTCGTTGACGAAGGGGTACAGATTTATGGAGGTATGGGTTATTCGGCTGAAGCGCCGATGGAGAGAGCGTACCGGGATTCGCGTATTAATCGGATTTTTGAGGGTACCAATGAAGTGAATCGCTTATTGGTCGTGGATATGCTATTAAAACGTGCCATGAAAGGAGAGCTGGATTTAATGGGACCTGCAACGGCGGTTGCAAATGAACTGATGGCTATTCCTGATTTCGGAGAAGAAGATACAGCTGCTTTTTCCCCGGAAAAGAAAATAATAGCAAACTTAAAAAAGGTAGGTTTAATGGTAGCGGGTGCTGCAGTGCAAAAATTGATGATGAGCTTGTCGAAGGAAGAGGAGATATTGATGAATATTGCGGATATTATTGGTTACGTTTATGTGGCCGAGTCGATATTGTTGCGGGCAGAAAAGATTTATCATACGCAAGGAGAGAGTGCTGCTGCTTTCCCCTTAGATATGGCGAGGGTGTATTTATATACGACATTGGATAAAGTAGCTACCGCAGGTAAGGAAGCACTTTACGCCTTTGCAGAAGGGGATGAGCTAAAGATGATGCTGGTCGGTCTGCGACGATTTGCAAAAGCAGAACCGTTCAATACAAAAGAAGCCCGCCAGCGCATCGCGAAGAAAATGATCGAAGAGAATAAATATTGTTTTTGATACATTTTGGTTTGGTTGATTTAGCCTGCCACGGTATACGTGGCAGGTTTTTTTATTTTTTTTAATAAAATCTATATATTTAGTAGACTTTGTGAAAATGTTTTTATATTTGCGGGGGCATCATAAATATGGATGTAGAATCTTTTTGATAAAAAATAAATAATAGGAATAAATGGATAAGGCAATAGCGGTTTTGGGATTAACCAATGTAAGTAAGAAAATTACGTTAAAGCATGTAGGGTGGGCTATTTTAGCGCTCAAACTCGCTATTGCAGGATATTTTATTTATCTTTTGGTAGAAGGGTTTCGTACGAATGCGTTTGAGTTTGGAGAGCGTTTTCTTTGGTTTATTTTAGCAGGGTTCGTAGCACAATTGATTGATGGAGCATTAGGGATGGCCTATGGTGTGAGTTGTACAAGCTTATTGCTTTGGTTGGGTATTCCACCAAAGTTTGCTTCTGCGAGTGTGCATACCTCAGAAATTTTCACGACAGGTGTTTCCGGTTTATCTCACATTCGTTTTGATAATATTGACAAAAGATTATTTTTTCAGATTGTCGTTACAGGAAGCATCGGTGCAGTCATCGGTGCTTATTTCATCTCTGATCTCTTTGACGGCGATTTAGTAAAACCTTTTATATCTTTTTATTTGCTTTTATTGGGTGTATATCTATTATACAAGGCGTTTAAAAAGAGGCAAGATAAGCCAAAGAAAATGAAACATACACCCTTGCTGGCATTTGCCGGTGGACTATTGGATGCTATTGGTGGTGGAGGTTGGGGTCCCATCGTAACCTCTAACTTATTGAGCCGTGGCAACAGTCCGAGACATACCATCGGAACAGTCAATACTGCTGAGTTTTTCGTAACTTACTTTGCTACAGCCGTATTTATTTTCGTGTTGGGTGTTCAGCATTTAGAGATCGTTTTGGGCCTAATCATCGGTGGCGTTATTGCAGCACCTTTAGGAGCGTATATCGCGTCGCGAATTAATCAGCGTCTACTTTTAATTTTGGTGGGCGTATTAGTCGTTATTTCATCAGGGTGGGGTATTTTTGCTGCTCTTTCGTTTTAGGCGAGTAAAGTTATGGCTCTCATATGGTAATTTATGGGCTTAATTTTTTTAAGAAAAAAAAGACTACTAAATTTATAGACTTTGTATAAAATATTTTTATATTTGCCCTGTCGTTTCAGTCTTCGTTGATAGCGACAATTAAAAATGAAGTAAACAAAAAAATGAAAAGTAACCATATTCAAAACAGGTCAATTAAAATGAATCAAGATATTATCAATATTTATAATCTTTCGCTACGAATGCGAATGTGCAGATCTTAATTTCTTCCCTCTTCAATAGAACACAGAAAGGGAAGCACTTGCTTCCCTCCTGTGTTTAATAACAAACCGCAAGTTCAATTTTGGCGTTGGCACTTGTTAGTATTTACTATTAAACATCCGAAAATATGAAAAATTATGGAGTTATACGATACTCAGCCCTCTTATTGTTTGTTTTTCTGTTCAAACAACAGGTATTTAGCCAGGTTCAGCCGCAACCTATCATTAATGCTACATTAGAAGGAATTGTTATTGATTCCCTTTCTAACGCTCCTATTGAAGGGGCTACCGTTCAATTAGAGGCAGTTACGCACAGTGTTCGCACGGACCGAGATGGAAAGTTCGTGTTTATCACTGGTCAGAAATTACCGCTCACGTTGATTGTTACAGTTGTCGGATATCAGCAAAAAAGAATTATTGCCAATACCTCGCCGATTAAGATCGTGTTGTCACCTAAACAGGAAACATTAGATCAGGTTGTGGTGACATCGCGAAGAAGACGAGAACAACTTCAGGATGTACCCATTCCGGTTTCCACAGTGAGAGCAAGTACCATAGAAGATGCGGGGGCATTTAATGTTAGTAGAATTAAAGAAATAGTTCCCACGGTACAACTTTACTCTTCCAATCCACGTAATACGACGTTAAACATCAGAGGGTTGGGATCTACATATGGTCTTACCAATGATGGAATAGATCCGGGTGTGGGATTTTATTTAGATGGTGTCTATTTGGCACGTCCCGCTGCTACATCCTTAGATTTTATTGATATTGAGCAAATTGAAGTATTGCGTGGTCCCCAAGGAACACTATTTGGTAAAAATACGACGTCGGGAGCTTTTAATATAACTTCCAGACAGCCCGAATTTACACCCAGTGCAAATTTCGAATTGAGTTACGGTAATTACGGTTATATACAAGCTAAAACATCTTTAACTGGTCCATTGATCAAAGATAAGCTGGCAGCTCGTGTCTCTTTTTCAGGTACACAGCGTGACGGAACTTTGTATAATGTCCATTCCGATCGCCAGATTAATGATATTAATAACTTAGGTGTGAGAGGACAATTGTTATTTACGCCGAATGAGAATTTAAACATATCATTGGCCGGAGATGTGACGAAGCAACGTCCGGATGGTTACGGCTGGGGTATCGCCGGAGTTGTTGAAAACCAACGATCAGCCTATCGCCAGTTCAATAAAATTATTGAAGACTTAGGTTATGAAATTCCCTACAAAAGTGCCTTTGAACGAAAAGTTGATTTGGATACCCGTTCTAAGGCGGACAATGAACTGGGAGGTGTTTCTCTTAACGTGGATTATAAAATTGGAAACGGTACATTGACATCGACATCTGCCTGGCGTTATTGGGATTGGGTACCGCTAAATGACAGAGATTACTTAGGGGTTCCTGCTTATACTATTTCAGCCGGAAATTCCGTACACGATCAATGGTCGCAGGAATTTCGGTATTCCGGTAATATTAGTGAAAAAGTAAGTGCTGTTGTCGGCGTATTTGGTTTGTGGCAGGATTTGAAAACGGATCCGGTACACACGGAAGAAGCTGGTGATGCATTATGGCGCTTTCAGCAAAACAATGAGTCGGCCACGCAATGGGGTCCGGGCCTGATCGATAGAGTTGGTATTCGCACCAAATATGGTATTAAAAGTACGAGTTTGGCCGTTTTCTCCCAATTTGATTGGGCAATTACCTCTAAATTACATCTATTGCCGGGATTACGGTATAACTACGATAAAAAAGTAGCCGATTACGACCGCAAGAAATACATCGATAACACGATAGATTACACGCCGGAACAACTTGCAGCGGTAAATAGTATCTATTCTGATCAAACATTTGATGTAAATGCCGACGCCGGAAATCTGTCGGGACAACTGTCACTCCAATATCGGTTTAACCCGCTTTACAATGCTTACGCAACCTATTCTAAAAGTTACAAGCCAATAGGAATCAACGTCGGTGGACTTCCAGTTATTGATGGAGAAGTCGCGACCGATTTAGCTGAGGTAAAGCCAGAATCTGTAAACCACGTGGAATTTGGCGTAAAAACCAGTCCCAACCGAAATGCTTTCTTGAACTTAACAGTATACCAGACGAATATTAAAGATTATCAGACGCAAGTACAGACGCCAGATCCGGGAGTAAACAGAGGTTACTTAGCCAATGCAGAGAAAGTGCGCGTACAAGGTATTGAACTAGATGGAAGTGTAAGGCCATGGGAATTTTTGAGACTGAATGGATCATTGGCTTATACGGATGGAAAATATGTTTCGTTCACTAACGCGCCTGTTCCATTGGAAGAAGTGGGAGGTCCCGAAGCCTTTAAAGATGTCTCCGGCGGAGAACTTCCTGGTATTTCGAAATGGTCTTGGTCATTGTCCGCCGAATTGACGGCAAAGGGGCGTTTGTTAGGATTGGCAGGAAATTACTTTTTTGGAACAGACCTTTTTTATCGGTCTAAATTCTCGTCCAGTCCGTCCCCATCGCAATACTTAAATATAGACGCTTATACATTACTAAACGCGCGTGTAGGATTCCGGGCGGCAAGCGGACTCTCTGTCATTGTATGGAGCAGGAATTTGACGAATAAAGATTATTATGAGCAGTTACTCGCTGCTCCGGGTAATTTCGGTCAATATGCTGGGGTAATTGGTGATCCGCAGACCTATGGGGTGACGCTGCGATATAATCTTAGATAATTTACGTTTAGTATTAGCTTATTTCTCTTTATTTAAGGAAGTATATAGGGGAATTGTTCCCCTATAACTTCTGCCTTATAATTATAATGTTACAAGTTCAATTGGCGTTGGCACTTGTTAGTATTTTCACTATTAAATGAAAAGGTATATGATAAAAAAGCGGATACTCCGGTATTCACTGGTAGCGGCATTATGGGGTAGCGCATCAATCGTGTATGAAGGATATGCACAAGAAATCAAACCTATCATCAATGCGTCACTGCAAGGTACGGTCATTGACGCGGTAACAAAAGAACCGTTGGAAGGCGTTACAGTACAACTGGATGCGGTTACACACACTGTGAAAACAGACCGGTTGGGCAGTTTTGAGTTTTTAACCGGTCAGAAATTGCCATTTAAGATAAGGGTATCTTTTGTAGGCTATGTGTCGAAGGAAGTTGTCATTTCTCTATCGCCCTCTATTATTGAGCTGGAGCCATCCACAGAAAATCTAGATGAGGTTGTTGTAGTGGGGTATGGTACACAACGTAAACGAGATCTGACGGGAGCGAGCACCAATATAAATTTCACAGAGGATATCAGCGGGCGCCCCGGTACAGAAATAGGTCAGGCATTGTATGGTCAGGCCGCCGGTGTACAGGTGATCACGGGTAGTGGTAAGCCGGGCGCGTCTAGTAGTGTACAGGTGAGAGGGATTAATTCTATTTCCGCCGGAAGCTCCCCATTGATCGTGGTCGACGGATTGCCTGTGCCAAATTTCGATCTTTCATTAATCAACAATGCCGATATAGAATCGATTCAGATACTAAAAGATGCTGCTTCTGCGGCTATATACGGATCTCGAGGAGCGAATGGCGTGCTTTTGATCACCACAAAAACAGGCAAGGCTGGACGTACGCGATTTGAGGCTAATTTTGTGTCTGGTTTACAACAGGTAATCGATAAAGTCCCTGTAATGAATGCAGCTGAATATGCGCAAGCTGCGATTGATGCTGCTCAGACCAGCTGGGTCGAGAGTGGAGGGGGTCCCAATGCACCGAATACAGTTGCTGCAAGGGGAGCTTACAAGTATACATGGCCGATAGCTTTGGAAAATCCTGAAACCCTACCCAATACTGATTTTCAGGATGTTATTTTTCGAACAGCTCCACTTAACCGTTTGGAGATTAGCGCCAGTGGCGGAAGCGAGAAGAGTACCTACCGCCTATCGGGAGGTATACTAAAAAGACAAGGTATTGCGCTCTACTCGGATTATGACCGTTACGCTTTGGGTTTCAATACAACTTCAAATGTGGCGGATTGGTTAGAAGTTGGTGGGAGCACTAATTTAAGCTACGATAGGGAGCAAGAGCCTTTTAACAGGATGTTTGAATGGGCGGTGCAGTATCCTAGTATTTATCCAGTCTATAGCGAAAACGGCTATTTGGGCGCACCGTTGAACCAACCGGGCTTTGAGAATTATAATGCCATCTTGTTTAGACCACAAAATGGGCATCCGCTCTATCGTAGCACGGATGAAATCTTACGAAACCGGTTCAATGCTATAGGCAATATCTTCGGGCAGGTGCGCTTGTTGGAGGGCTTGGATTTCAAATCTGCTTTTAACTATTATTATCACCGCAACGATGGTAGCAATTACCAGGCGAGAGACCATTTATTGGGATCATCCTATTACACGGAGGGCGCTATGTCGAGAGATCTTTCCAATACCATTGGCTATACCTTTCAAAACCTCCTTACCTACAACAAACAATGGGATCAACATCGTCTAGAAGCATTGGCAGGAACCGAATACAATTATTCCAACTACAATTATAGTTATCTGGAAAGAAGGGGTTATGATAACGATCTGGTGAAAGCTGTCAGTGCGGGTGCAAATGTCGCGGCGGCAGAGGATTTCGTAACACGTACAACGTTCATTTCCTATTTTGCGAGGGCAAACTATAGTTTTGCAAATAAATACCTTCTTTCCGCCAGTATTAGAAGAGACGGATCTTCGCGTTTCGCTCCTAATAACAAATGGGGATCGTTTCCTGCTATATCAGCAGGCTGGATTTTGTCAGAAGAGCAATTTCTGCAAGATGCAAACTTTCTCAGCAACTTAAAGCTACGGGCGAGTTTCGGTCTGACGGGAAATGACCGATTTGCAGATTATCGCTGGGTTGGTCAGATCGGACAAGGCAGGGCTGCTTTAGGAGACAATCTCTTGATCACTTATTATCCGTCGAGCATTACCAATCCAGATCTGCAATGGGAACGAACAAAGCAATATAATGTTGGTCTGGATCTTGGGCTGTGGGATGAACGTTTGCAACTGACAGTCGATGCATATCAGTCCAATTCGGATGGATTGCTCTTGGAAGTTCCCGCACCGGTGGTATCCGGATTTACTACCGTATTCAAGAATATTGGTGAGGTAGAAAACAAAGGGCTTGAAGTAAGCTTGGGAACCAATAATATCCAAACGGGTGATTTTTCTTGGGGCAGTAATCTCAATTTCTCGTTCAATCGGAATAAAATTTTGTCTCTGGGAGACAATGATGCCCCCATGATATTTAGCGGTTCCGTGTTCAGTGGTATGCAGAAGATCAATCAGGTTGGTCATCCGGCATTTGGTTTCTTTGGTTACCAATATGGAGGCGTGTACTTGAATCAAGCGGCTATTGACGCTGATCCCGCCGCTTATGCCGATGCCAGACCGGGGGATGGTCGATATATAGACGTTGATGGCAACGGTACACTGGATGCAGATGATCGAACCATCATCGGGAACCCAAATCCTGACTTTATCTACGGCTTTACCAATCGTTTTAAGTACAGGAGCTTTGATCTCAGTATTGTGCTTCAAGGTGTAAAAGGCGGTCAGATTATGGATGACAATGTACACCGTTCTTTGTTATACCATGAAGGAAGAAATTATCTAAAATCGTTGACCAACCGGTGGCGGTCGGAAGACGAGCCAGGTGATGGATACCATTATAAAATAAAGGTAGATGAAAACGGATATGAGAAAACACCGTCGAGTTATTGGTTGTTCAGCGGGTCCTATTTCCGTTTGAAAGACATCACGTTGGGCTACTCGCTGCCGTCCGCTTTTGCGGAACGGATCAAAGTGTCTTCGTTACGGATCTACTTTAACGGAGCCAATCTTTTTACAAGTAAGAGCGCACCGGTTTTTGATCCAGAAGGTTTCTCGGGCGATGCAGATGACGCCGGCAGAAGAGGAGTGAGTTCAAACACTTTTCCTTCAGCAAAGATTTATTCAATTGGTTTAAACTTAGCGTTGTAGAAATGAAGAAGACAATAAATAATATCATAATCGGACTGCTTGTAGTATCTGTATGTTTGTCTGCCTGCAATAGCGATAAACTGGAACTCTATCCTGAAACCAATCTTACAGACGGAAATTTTTATACCAGCGAAGCCGATCTTACGGCGGCAACAAATGATATATATCGGCAGTTGTCTAGACTTTTTGATGCCGGAGGAATTCCCGATTTATACGGAGAGCTATTCTCGGACAATGTATATATACGAACAACCACCGGAGCAAACAATTTTGCAGAGCAGATTAGTGAGCACAACATACGAACAGACAATGGATTTGTAGAGACAGCTTGGAATACCGCTTACAATGCTTTATATATCATAAACAATGTGCTAGACAGGTTGAACAATACGACAATAACGTTTGCAGATCCAAACCTGAAAACTCGCCTGGAAGCCGAAGCACTAGTAGCTCGTGCAATTGTTTACTATTACTTGACACAAGCATTTGGAGATGTGCCCTTCCCGCTCACTGTAGTTACACCAGAGGAGAGTTATGATTATCTGAGGGTTGACCGATCGGTGATCTACGAACGCCTTATCGCTGACCTCTTGCAGGCAAAGGAGCAACTTCCGGGGTCTTATACCGGGAACAATGTGGGGAGGATCACAAGCTATGCCACGGCTGCGGTACTGGCCAAGGTGTATATCGCCGACGATAATATTCCCGCAGCCATTACACAATTAGGGGAAATTATACAAAGTGGCCAGTTTTCGCTGGACGCCAACGGCGACGGTCAAATTAACGTTGCGGACTATGCGCACCTCTTCAGGTCGTCTACTAAAAATTCCAAAGAATCCATTTTGGAAGTGCAATATTTGGCAGGGCAAAACAATGTGAACAGCAACCATCAGACGGAATATTCGCCTTGGGATTTCGCTTTTCACTTGCCGGGAATTGGCACCACTTTCCGGGGTACTGGATTGAATACACCGTCTGCAGACCTGATTGCCGAATACGAGCGTGATGACCCGCGAAAGGATCTCTCGTTACAACTAGGCTTTACAAATCTGCAAACGAATGCTTTCGTAGATTATCCCTATACCATTAAGTTTTTGGATGAGAACTTTCTCTACCCCGGACAGAATGTCGAAGTCATTCGCTATGCCGATCTACTTTTGCTTTATGCTGAATTGACCGGTGATGCATCCTATCTCAACCAGGTTAGGGCACGTGCTGGTTTAGAACCTTACGGAGCATCAGGATATCCTTCCAGTGAATATCCTACATTAACGTTAGCCATTGAGCATGAAAGACGTATAGAACTGGCGTTCGAATTTCACCGGCTTTTTGACTTGGTACGTACCGGGCGAGCGGTCGAGGTGTTAACGGCAAAGGGGATACCGACTTCATCCAATGGTTTGTTGTTCCCGATTCCACAAAGCGCGATCGACATCAATCCGGGATTAACACAAAATCCGTAGGAATATGTTAAGAAAAATTACACAGTCTTTTTTGGTTTGTTTTCTGTTTGGAACCTCGTTAGTACTTAGTCAGCAGCAAACAGATCGCCCAAATATCATTTGGATTGTAAGCGAGGACAACAGCCCGTTCATTGGCGCTTATGGAGATGGGTATGCAACCACGCCGAATATCGATCGTCTGGCATCGGAAGGGGTGCTGTTCGAAAATGCATATTGTACAGCTGCTGTTTGCGCTCCGTCCCGCTCCACGCTGATTACAGGAGTATATCCACCGTCGGTAGGTACTGAAAATATGAGAAGCGAATATCCGTTACCGGCATTTTTGAAATTATTCCCATACTATCTCCGTGAGGCAGGTTACTACACCAGCAACAATGCAAAAAAAGATTATAATACGGTTGATCAGCCAGAAGTATGGGATGAATCAGGTCGGACGGCTACTTATGCTAATAGGAAGGATGGTCAACCTTTTTTTGCCGTTTTTAATATAGAGATATCGCACGAAAGCTCGATTTTCGATAATAAGACAAAGGAGCGCATGTTGAGGCAATTCGGTGTAGAACCACCAAAAGAATTGCAACAGCCTGATCCGCCATTGCGACACCATCCGGATAGTATCGTTTTGCCACCTTATCATCCGGAGACGCCAGAGATGAGACATGACTGGGCCTTGTATTATGATAAAATAGAGGAGATGGACGCAAAGGTAGGATCGTTGTTAAAGGAGTTGGAAGAGGCAGGTCTTGCTGAAAATACCATAGTGTTTTATTATGGCGACAATGGCGGTGTCTTAGGGCGGAGCAAACGATTTATGTACGAATCGGGGTTGCGCATCCCACTTATTGTACGCGTTCCGGAAAAATACCGGCACCTCAACCCCTATGGATCAGATGCCGTAGCGACCAGATTGGTCGACTTTGCTGATTTTGCCCCTACAGTACTGCAATTGTCTGGTATATCGATTCCTGGATATTACCAAGGCAAACCTTTCCTGGGACAGCACTTGGAGGCGGACGACAACGATAAAGAACTTGCTTTTGGTTTTAGGGGGCGTATGGATGAACGGATTGATTTGGTTAGAACCATCCGATATGGACAATACCGTTATGTACGTAATTTTATGCCGCATAGGCCCTATGGACAGCATATCCAGTTTCTCTGGTTGGCAAAATCCATGGCGTCTTGGGAAAAGGCATTTAATGAAGGTAAATTGAATGAAACACAAGCTCGTTTTTTTCTTCCTAAGCCTGTGGAGGAATTATACGACGTAGTGAAAGATCCGCATAACATACATAATCTGGCACAGGATCCTGCATATCAAGGTGTATTGGATTCATTGCGAAAAAAGACCTACGATTTGTTGGTCGAATTGAATGATGTGGGTTTCATTCCTGAAGGAGCGGCAGAAGCCCTTACGAAAACAACAACGCTTTACGATTACGCCCGTTCGGATCAATATGATGTGCGTAAGGTGTTGGATGTCGCATGGGCCGCTTCCGAACAAAATTCCGATAAACTTCCTCTTTTGTTAAAGGCATCTGCTGCTGCTGATCCGGTTATTCGTTATTGGGCCGCTACGGGGTTACTTATCTTAAAGCATAGAAATGACGATGTTTATCGTGCTTTGGTGCGATTATCCAAGGACGAGGTACCGTATGTGCGTATAGTATCTGCAGAAGCGCTTTACGGATTTGAGAGGAAAGAAGAAGCAATCCCTATTCTTATACAAGAACTGCATAGTGCCAATAATATGGTAAGGCTGCAAGCACTGAATGCACTGGTATCGACACAAGCGGACGAATTGAAGCCACACGAAGAACTGTTGAAGAGTATTGTAGAAAAAAGGGAGACAGAATACGACGTAAAAGCTGCTCAGTACTTGTTGACAACAAAATTTGGTAAATAACGGGCTTAAAAAAATTATGCTAATGAAAAATGTTTTTAAATGGTTTTGGATTTTTATCGGCCTATGTGTTTTTGGCGTGTCGTGCGGAAAAGTAAAACATACCGACGCTCCCAATATCATTTTCATTATTGCTGATGACGTGAGTTGGGATGATATCGGTGCCTATGGCAATCCCAATATCCGGACACCGAATATTGATCGCTTGGCTAAAGGAGGAATTCGATTTGACAATGTATATCTTACAACAAGTTCGTGTAGCCCTAGTCGGATCAGTATTTTGACAGGACGGTATCCACACAATACCGGCGCCGCAGAACTGCATAATGAAGCTCCACGGCATCTGCTCTATTTTCCCGAATTGCTGAAAGAGAATGGGTATTTCACGGCTCTCGTTGGTAAGTGGCACGAGGGTCCCCATACGGCACGGGCGTACGATACGTTGTTAGTAGACAAAAAAGCAAATGGCGAAGGCGGCGAGGATCAATGGTTGTCGCTATTGGAAAGTGTTTCTCAAGATCAACCTTTCTTTTTCTGGTTAGCTCCTTACGATGCACATCGCACATGGTCGGCCGAAAGTGAGTTTGATAAGCCTTATCTTCCTGAGGATGTCCGTGTGCCACCCACCTTGGTGGATGACGAAGATACTAGGGTCGATTTAGCAGCTTATTACAACGAAATCTCTCGGCTGGATGATCATGTAGGGCAGCTCTTGGAGGGATTGCAGCATAGCGGACAGTTAGAAAACACTATTATCGTGTTTACGGCAGATAATCCCCGGGCCTTCCCCGGTAATAAAACGAGACTTCTCGACCGAGGAATTAAGACACCTTTCATTGTACACTGGCCAGCGGGTATCAAGCAGGTCGGAGCTGTCGCAAGTGGAATGGTGAGTAGCATTGATATTGCACCGACATTGTTGGAAGTCGCTGGCATTTCCAAACCGAAAGAAATCCAAGGTCGGAGTTTTTTATCCTTACTTTCCCAACCAGATCAATCCTTCCGGGAATATATATTTGCCGAGCACAATTGGCATGATTACGAAGCGTATGAACGGGCCGTGCGCTCGACAGACTATCTGTATATTGTCAATGAGCGGCCGCAATTCATGAATGATGGTCCAATTGATGCCAATCAAAGCCCTTCGGCCAAATCCTTAAAACGTGGACTGGTGGAAGGATCACTCACTCCTCTGCAAAAGGAGGCCTATTTATACCCTAGACCCCGAGAAGAGTTTTACGACAATCGTGATACGACACAAATTGACAACCTCATCCAGGACGAGGCATATCAAGACGCGATCTTTAAACTACGCACCGTACTCGAAAAATGGCAAGAAGACACAGGTGATACATTGCCGGAGGTACTGACAAAAGATTGGTATCATCGACAAACGGGGGAGCCGTTGCCCGGAAATGGTATTCGTGGCGAAATACCAGGAGCAGCAAATAGGGCGGATACGATTACTAATCCGGGACCTTTTTAGTTGGATAGAGTCGTTAATTTTTAGAAAAGTCTACCTTTTTAGTAGTTTTTATGTTAATATTTATATCTTTGTTCAATCGTTTTTCAATTGGCGTTGGCAACGAGTGTAATTTTACTAATAAACAATTATCGTAATGAAAAAGTATGACATCAACCCTTTAAACAGATTCCTATCTAACCTTCCACTCTACGTCTTATTTCGTGACACCTGTCGAATGTGCCGTTAATATCGTGCTATCTTAAAGCAACAAAACGAAGAAATTAAATTCATTCGTAGGACTATTTATTTTCCATAAAAGCCAATTACTATTGACTTTTTCATCGTTCAACATTAGATATTTTTTATGAAATATATAAGAGTACTTCGGTATTCATTTTTGTCGGCTATTGTATT
Organism: Sphingobacterium corticibacterium; assembly: GCF_004208525.1. Classification (GTDB taxonomy): domain Bacteria; phylum Bacteroidota; class Bacteroidia; order Sphingobacteriales; family Sphingobacteriaceae; genus Sphingobacterium; species Sphingobacterium corticibacterium. The sequence continues at coordinate 23,461 of NZ_SGIT01000004.1, forward strand.
ATTCTTTTTTATAGTAGAGACTTACGGACAAGTGTCGCCGACACCTATCATCAATGCAACATTGACAGGGTCTGTTATAGATGGGGTTTCTAAGGATCCGCTTGAGGGTGTAACTATTCAATTAGATGCGGTTACGCATAGTGTTAAGACAGATCGGAATGGAAGATTTCAATTTGTAACCGGCCAGAAATTGCCGTTCACATTGTCGATCTCCTATATAGGTTATGAGTCGAAAACAGTAGTAGTAAACACATCTCCAACAGTAATAGAATTATTTCCGGTTTCAGCAGATATCGACGAAGTTATTGTGGTCGGATATGGTGTGCAGAAAAAAAGAGATGTAACGGGTTCGGTATCCAGTTTGAAAGAGGCTGATTTTAATAGGGGAGCAGCAGTAACATCCGTAGATCAGCTTTTACAGGGAGGCGCAGCTGGCGTTAATATACAGCAGTCAAGTTCCGAACCGGGAGGGGGTGTTAACGTCCGTATTAGGGGTAATAATTCGATTAACGCTGGATCCAGCCCGCTCTATGTGATAGATGGGTTGCCTATTGATAATTCAACCAACCTCACTTCTTCTTCGGGCGAAGGGGGGATAGCAAATAATCTAGTCGCAAAGAATCCGATAAATTCAATTAACCCAAATGATATCGCGTCAATTGAAGTATTGAAAGACGCGTCAGCTACCGCTATTTATGGATCAAGGGCCGCCAATGGTGTTATTTTAATAACGACTAAAAGAGGTACAGCAGGACAGAAGAGACTAAACTATGGGGTTAACGTCGGTGTACAATCGTTGGCTAATAGGATAGACATCTTGAATACTGCAGAATATATTGATGTGGTCAACCAATTATCGGTTGAGCGTGGGGGCGATCCCGTTTTTGATTCAGAAGCGATCGCGACAATCGGTTCAGGAACAGATTGGCAAAGCGCCATTTTACAGAAAGCAGCTGTACATGATCACAATCTATCCCTATCGGGTGGATCGGAATCGTTATCGTATTTTACATCCTTAAATGTTACTTCTCAAGATGGTATCTTACGTAACACCGGAATGGATAGATATGCTGGTCGGGTGAATCTGGATGGTACTTTTGCTGCAAAAGGTAAGTTTGGTATAAACATAACAACCAGCAGGATAATAGATAATAATGCGGTTGACGGCAATAGCATCAATGAATCTGCAGGACCGATAAATGCGGCATTATTATACGATCCAACCGAATCTATCTACAATCCGGATGGCTCATTCACTCGTTCATCGTTTTTGACGATTAACAATCCTTTAAGCCTTGTCCACGGCATCCAAAACGAAAGTTCTTCAAACCGAACGCTTGGGAATGTTTTCTTTGAATATGAGATCGCGAATGGACTGAAGGCTAAGGTTAATCTGGGAACGGATCTTTTTTCACAACGTAGGGATATCTTCAATAGTAGGCTTACGATTCGGGGTGCCGCACAAAACGGAATAGCCAATATAGCGACGCTTGAAAAACAAGATATTCTAGGAGAATATACCATGAATTACAATAAGCAATTTTCGGGAGGGAATACACTCGATGTGCTTGGCGGGATCACTTATCAGAATTTTCAGATTAAACGTTTTGGTGGCTCGATAGGAAATTTCCCATCAGACAACCTCGCTACAAATAACCTGAACTTAGGCGATATCGCAACGGCTTCGCTCAATAGTGGAAAAGCAGAAAATACACTGTTATCCTATCTAGGTAGGGTTAACTATACCCATAATGATAAGTATATCCTGACAGGAACGCTTCGGGCAGACGGATCCTCGCGTTTTGGGACGGATAATAAATTTGGTTATTTTCCGTCAGTCGCAGCGGGTTGGTTACTTTCAAATGAATCATTTATTCCGCAATTTTTCAATAACTTAAAGTTAAGAGGAAGCTATGGTGTTACGGGCAACCAGGATATTGGAAACTACAATTCGTTACAAACCTATACAACGGGAGGAACTTTTGTGTCGGGAAATACATTAGTGGTAGGAACCTCGCCATCAAGAATCGGTAACCGTGATCTAAAATGGGAGTCTACTGCACAGTCAAATATCGGAGTAGACGCCTCTTTCTTTCAAAACAGATTGAACCTTACCGCCGATTATTTCGTGAAATCAACAAAGGATATGCTAATTGAACTCCCATTGCCATCAGGAACAGGATATCGTTCGATTCTTTCGAATATCGGAAGTATGAGGAACAGCGGAATAGAACTTTATCTGTCTAGTGATATCATACAAAAAAACAAATTTAGGTGGACCTCATCATTGAATTTCACGCACATAAAGAATAAGGTAACAGATTTGGGAGATGCTAAGCGGATACTCACGGGCAGTGCGGCAAATATTGGGAATGTAGCGATCATAACGGAAGGTGAACCTGCATTTTCTTACTACGGCTACAAGGTGATAGGTATCTTTAACGATGTAGACCAAATTGCAAATAGTGCGCAGCCATCTTCCCGGCCGGGATATCCAATTTTTGAAGATGTGAATAACGATGGAAGAATAAATGCTGACGATCAACAAATAATAGGTAATCCTTATCCAGATTTCACCTATGGGTGGCGTAATGAGGTGGCTTATGGAGATTTTAGTTTAAATTTCCTGTTTCAGGGGCAGTATGGCGGGGATATTCTAAATGGCAATATTCTGGAAAGCCTTTATCCCAGCAATTACCGGCGGAATATGTTGAGAATTACCGTTGAAGATCGTTGGACGGTCGATAATCCAGATGCCAAATGGCCATCAGCGACCGAACCGACTTCGTATGGCGGAGGGAAATCCAACACATTGGCGTTGCAAGATGCTTCTTACCTCCGGTTAAAGTATATTCAATTGAATTACAATCTTCCATTACGCTCGACAAAGTCTGTCAGGGGAATTCAAGTATTCTTATCTGCACAAAATCTATTTACCATAAATAACTACGTTGGGTATGATCCGGAAGCCAATGCATTAGGGGGAAGTAGTGCCAGAATAGATTTAAATACATATCCGTTAGCACAGGTGTGGTCTGCTGGTTTAAATATATCATTTTAATTCGTAATAGATAATGAAAATTTCAAAATATATACCGCTTGCATTATTAATCTTTGCAACATCCTCCTGTGATTCTTTACTCCAGGAAGACCTTTATTCTGAATTGGACGATAATTATGCAAATTCTCCAGAGGGGCTCCAGTCGTTGCTCACCTCCGCTTATGGCAATGCACAGCTCAGAAACTATGAATACTTTTTTACATCGGGTATGACTTCTGGTGAAAACTGGAATGAGTACGGTGCAATTGAAGCAAACTTTACGCCCTTGTGCAATTTTACATGGGATAGCAACCATCCGTATTTTAGCGGAATATGGACACGGTTGTATAGTGTAATACGTGATGTCAACATTATTTTACAGAATGCCGATCCGGCTAATGATGCGCAACTAATTGCGGAGGCCAAATTTTTAAGGGGAATCAGTTATTATTGGTTACACGATTGGTTCGGGCGGTTGCCGTTGTACAAAAGTCCGGATGACGATTACTATCAATCTCGTGTTACTGAAGAGGAGACCGTGGCGTTTATTGAGCAGGATTTGCTTGAAGCAGCTGAGATTTTGCCAGTCAAACAATCTGTATATGGAAAAGCAACGAAAGGGGCGGCATGGAGCTTTCTCGCAAAATTGTATCTAAATACTAAGAGATGGCAGGAATGTGCTGATCTAACAAATGAAATTATCGAATTGCAGGAATATAGCTTGTTTAGTGATTATACCAAATTGTTTTTAATTGAAAATGAGGGTAATGCAGAGCTTATCTGGACAATACAGTCTACTCCACAGCTAGGAAATCCGTTTGTGGCGAATACCTTTCCTACAGATTACCCACATCTTCCAAACCAAACGATCTATGCCTCTCAGGTATATCTTTTTGATGATTTTGTCAACTCATTTGCCGCTAATGATAAAAGACGTGAATTGATTATTACATCATATACCAATACGAATGGTGTTTTTGTACAACTTTTAGGGAATAACCGATCTTATCCTGGAAAATATGAATTTGATAAGGATGCAATTGGTGCTTCTTATGGAAATGATGTACCAGTCTTACGTTATGCAGATGTGCTGATCAGTAGGGCAGAGGCGCTAAATGAATTGAATGGACCAAATGCGGAATCGATAGCTCTATTGAATCAGGTACGGCAGCGAGCGCTACCTGAATTGCTACAGCTTGGGGACTTTAGCAAAGAAACGCTTAGAGAACAAATTTTTAAGGAGCGGACATGGGAGTTTTGGTACGAGCAAGCACGAAGGAGTGATCAGGTACGTCAGGGAACTTTCATCGCCGACGCAAACAGAAGAGGTAAAACTGCTGCAAAAGCGCATCACATCCTTTTCCCTATTCCGCAAACAGAAATTGATGCTAACCCTAACTTGGAACAAAATGATGGATATTGATAACCATAAAATTAAAATCATGAAAAAAAACTTTTTAGTCAAATCAGCAGGTATATTTATTGCATTATATGGACTGTTGCTAAATGGATACGCTCAGAAAAGCCAATCGGCATCACAGCCAAATTTTATCTTGATATTTACGGACGATCAAGGGTATGGAGACTTAGGCACGTACGGCAATCCTACGATAAAAACACCGCATATCGATCAATTGGCTGCCGAAGGGCAAAAATGGACAAATTTCTATGTGGCAGCTAACGTGTGTACGCCTTCGCGTGCAGCGTTAATGACGGGGCGTTTGCCCATAAGAAGTGGCATGCAAGGAGAGAAGAGAAGAGTGCTCTTTCCGGATTCTAAAGGAGGCCTTCCCGCGTCAGAGATAACGATTGCACGTCTATTAAAACAGAAAGGTTATCACACGGGAATTATAGGTAAATGGCACTTAGGAAGTCTGCCGGAATTCTTACCGACGAGGCATGGATTTGATTATTATTACGGAATCCCATATAGTAATGATATGGACAGGGTCGACTCTATTCCGTATCTCCAAGCTATTACACAACCTAAGAATGAGTATTTTCAAGTTCCGCTGCTTCGCAATGAGGAGATAATTGAACGCCCGGCTGTCCAAAATACCTTGACGGAGCGGTATACAGATGAAGCAATTAAGTTCATTTCGAAAAATCAAGGCGAACCGTTTTTTCTTTATCTAGCGCATTCCATGCCGCATGTTCCGCTGTTTGCAAACGAAAAATTTAAAGGTAAAAGTGCGCGGGGTATATATGGTGATGTAATTGAAGAAATAGACTGGAGTGTGGGGAAGATTGTGGAAGCCTTGAAGAAAAACGGTTTGGATAAAAATACGTATGTGGTGTTTGTGACGGACAATGGCCCTTGGAAAATATTTAAAGAATTGGGTGGTTCCTCTGGACCATTGTATGGCGCTAAGGGGAACAGTTACGAAGGAGGGGTGCGCGTCCCTGCAATTTTTTGGGGACCAGATCATGTAACACCAGGACAGGTTACAGAAATAGGAAGTACATTGGACGTGTTGGTGACCTTTGCCAATCTTGCCGGCATAAATCTGCCAAACGATCGGGTATTCGATGGATACGATCTGACGACTGTCTTGAATGGAAGTGCGGAAAAAAGCCCAAGGAATGAAATGTTCTATTATCATGCTTCAACATTGGTGGCTGTGCGTCAAGGACCATATAAATTAAGCTTTTATGAAAATAGTGAAAAAGGCTATCCTGACCAATTGAAAAAATTGGAAAAACCCAAATTGCATAATCTGAATGAAGATATCGGTGAAGCAGAAAATATTGCAGATCAGCACGAGGATATCGTAGAGGCCTTGTCTACACTGGCCGAAGAACACCACAAAACGGTTGTGCCGGTCGTCAGTCAATTAGATATTTTATAAAAATGTGAAACGATGAAAAGATTTTGTACAAGCGTTCTCGTTATTTTGCTTGGTATATATGCTTCATTTGGACAGGTTAAGCGCCCAAATATATTGTTTATAGCATCGGACGATCTAAATGTTGACATGAATGTTTTTGACGATCCTTTCGTAAAAACACCGAATCTTGATAGACTATTCAAGCTTGGTGTGCGGTTCGATCGCGCATATTGCCAATATCCTTTGTGCGCACCCAGTAGAGCTTCTTTGTTGACGGGATTAAGGCCGGATGAAACGAAGGTTAAAGACCTGTTTACATTTTTTCGTGATACGTTACCGGATGTTGTAACGCTTCCACAATTATTTAAAAATAATGGGTACTTCACCGCGAGAGTGGGCAAAATTTATCATTATGGCGTTCCTAGCCAGATCGGTACGAATGGACAGGATGACTCTCTTTCTTGGGATGTTCGTGTTAATCCGATAGGTATTGACCGTCAGCAGGAAGAAAACATCACCAACTACACACCTGGGGTTCCGCTGGGTGGAGCACTATCGTTTTGGGCAGCGCCTGGTTCCGATGAAGAACAGACCGATGGAAAGGTTGCTTTAGAGGCGATAAAACTATTAGAAGAACATAAAAATGAACCGTTCTTCCTTGCGGTGGGATTTTTTAGGCCGCATACACCGTATGTAGCGCCTAAAAAATACTTTGACCTTTACCCGGTTGAAAAGATAAATTTACCGGAAGAGCAGGAAGGTGAGTGGGAAGATAAACCGGAAGCAGCTCGGTTTACCCTGACTGATCACAGCGGACTTAATGTTGCGCAACGTAAGGAATTGACACAGGCTTACTACGCATCCATTTCTTTTATGGATGCCCAGGTCGGGAAGTTGCTAGATCAGTTGGATAGTTTGGCATTAACCGAAAATACGATCATTGTATTTTGGAGCGATCATGGGTATGCGCTGGGACAGCATGGACAATGGATGAAACAAACTCTTTTTGAGCATACCGCACGTGTGCCTTTATTGATCGCCGCTCCAGGCCACGCTAAAAAAGAACGAACATTGAGTACCGCAGAACTGATCGATATCTATCCGACGCTTGCAGAACTAGCCGGGTTGAATCCTCCCCATCGACTACAAGGAAAAAGTTTAGTGGATGTGCTGCAAAGACCGGAACTCGCGATAGAACGACCTGCCTATACGCAGATAGATAAGAATGTCAAACAAAAAGCATGGTACCGGAATATTGACCGTGATTATCTTGGACGCAGTGTTCGCTATAAACAATGGAGATACACCGAATGGAACGAGGGGCGTGACGGGGCAGAACTTTATAATTATGAGAACGATCCTAATGAGTTCAAGAACCTAGTTACCGATCCAGATTATACCCAAATTTTAGAAGAGCTGAAAGGTATTCTGCATCGTGATAAATAAATTTATTAAAAATGAAGATAGCAAATAACACAAAGAAGATCTTTTTTATTTTTTTAGTTCTGCCGTTGTTAAGCGGAAGCTATTCTATCCCGCGATTGTTAGATAACAAAACAAATACGATTGATAGCTGTGCAGTTACTTGTGCAGGTAAATCAACGATTAGCCGTGCCGCGTTGATAATGCAAGCAGCCGCTCCAGCGATAGAAAAAAATAAAAATAATACAGACACAGCCCGATTTATTCCACCGAATGGGGATAACGTGTGGCACAAAAAATAATAAAATCAAGTATTCAATTGGCGTTGGCACTTGGGGTTATTCACTATAAATATGTTAAATATGAACAAAATTGCAGTACTTTGGTACGCAGTCTATTTTCTATTGCTTTCTGTAAATCTTATTGGAACGAAAGCTTATTCCCAAATAGACCCTAAGCCCATTATCAATGCATCTTTGACGGGACAGGTCATCGATGCTATAACAAAAGAACCTATTGAAGGTGCTACGGTGCAATTGGAAGCGGTAACACATAGCGTAAAAACGGATCGTAATGGAGAGTTTGCATTCGTGACAGGACAAAAGCTGCCATTTACACTTATCGTCAGCTACTTGGGATACGAAACGAAAACGGTAGTTGTCGAATCTTCACCAACCGTGATAGCGTTAAGACCATCTTTTGAAGACCTCGATGAGGTCGTAGTGGTCGGTTACGGTACCCAGAAAAAGAGGGATCTTACCGGTTCAGTAACTTCCTTGGAAGCTGCGGATTTTAATAGAGGCTTTCAACAATCGGTGGATCAATTGATTGCTGGTAGGGCACCTGGTGTACAGGTAACGCAGTCGAGCAGTGAGCCCGGGGGAGGAGCGTCGATCCGTATACGCGGCGCAAATTCGATCAATGCGAGTAATGACCCCTTGTACGTGATAGACGGCTTACCTATCAATAATACACCTATATCACCTAGTTCGGCAGTAGTTGGCGACCCTTCTCCTCGGAATCCTCTCAATTCATTAAACCCGAACGATATCAAATCGGTAGAAATATTGAAGGATGCTTCAGCTACTGCAATCTATGGGTCGAGAGCGGCAAACGGCGTCATCTTGATAACAACAAAAAAAGGTGAGGGAAATAGATTTTCCCTCGGCTATAACGTTTCCACCGGCGTACAATCTGTTGCAAATCGGATAGAAATGTTGAACGCCCAGGAGTACATGTCTTTTCTGAACGACATTAAATCTGACCTTGGCGAGGCTCCAGAGTTTACGGAAGAACAAGTCCGGACGATAGGGATAGGAACTGACTGGCAGAATGAGATATATAGGAGTGCAGCTTTGCAAGATCATCATGTCACCTTTTCAGGCGGCGTAGATAAGTTGAATGTACATGCGTCATTGAACTACGCCAATCAGCAGGGGGTAGTATTGAATTCCGGGTTAAAGAAATATATCGGCAGAGCAAATCTGGATTATCAATCTGATCGGATTAAGTTTGGGATTAACTTAAATGGTAGTTCCATTGATGACCAATATGCGCCGAGTGGTGTAAGTATAAACGAGAGCGCTGGTATCATCTATTCAGCCTTGTTTCAGGATCCTACGCTGCCCGTTTTTCAGGAGGATGGATCGTATGGTGTAACACGTATCGTCAATCTGGAAAATCCCTATGCATTGAGTCAGGAGGTAAGAGATGATGGAAAGACCAACCGGACGTTTGGAAATGTGTATACCGAATATACTATTTTTCCGGAACTTTCCGTACGTGCAAATGTTGGATTTGATCGCCAGAATGCCAGGCGGGATAGTTACATCAGTAGACTATTAAAGCGAGGCGAGGGAACAAAGGGCATAGCAGACGTAAAATCCAACGAAGCACTAAACAACTTATTGGAATTGACCGCAACCTATAAAAAGCAAGTAGGTGTGCATGGCATAGACGCTTTATTGGGTTATACTTTTCAAGAATTTGAATTCCGTGGACTTTCGGCCAATGCACAGGGATTTCCTTTGGATGCACTATACACCAATAATATAGGAGCGGGACTGCAACCTACTTTCGGTGTGGGTAGTGAGCGGACACGAAATCAGTTGCAATCGTATCTGGGGCGTGTGAACTATAATTTATTACAAAAATATTTATTGACATTTACGTTCCGAGCAGATGGTTCTTCCCGGTTTGGAGCGTCAAATAAGTTTGGTTTTTTTCCCTCGGCTGCGATTGGCTGGCACTTAAAAGATGAGGCGTTTTTGAAAGATGTATCTTTTCTGTCGGATCTGAAGCTCCGTACAAGTTACGGGCTTACCGGAAACCAGGAAATCGGAAATTACAATTCCTTGGTGTTGTTCGGCCCTTCTGGCGAGGCTGTGCTAGGTGGCGCGTCCAAAGTCGGAATATCGGCAGTTCAACTACCCAATCCCAATCTGAAATGGGAAACAACAAGGCAATTCGATATTGGTATTGATTTCGGATTCTTAGACCACCGCATAACGGGTAGTGTTGATTTTTTCCATAAGAACACCCGAGATTTACTCTTGCTATTACCCGTTCCTAGAACAACAGGTTTTAACACGACACTTAGAAATGTGGGAGGTGTGAAAAATTATGGCTTTGAATTCGGTTTGAACACGCTGAACATAGATAGGGTATTCAAATGGAAATCGAATATAAACTTTTCTGCAATTAGAAATGAAGTGACCGACTTGGGCGGGCTGCCATTCATCCTAGCTGGATCGGCGGGATTTATTAGTGATTTTTCGATTATACAGGAGGGACAACCATTGAATGCGTATTATGGGTATCAGATAGATGGTGTGTTCCAATTGGATGACGATATAGAGAATTCCGCTCAACCATTATCGCGACCGGGCGAATACCGATATAAAGATGTAGATGGTAATGGGCGCATAGATGCTAACGACCGTACTATTTTGGGTTCTCCATTTCCGGATTTCACGTATGGGTTAAATAATGATTTTAGCTATAAATCGTTTGGGCTATCGTTTTTTATTCAAGGGGTTTCTGGAACTTCATTATTCTATATGAACCGTGCGGATTCGGAAAATCCGATATCTTTTCGAAGAAACAGATTGCGTGACGCTTACCTGGATCGTTGGACACCCGAGAATCCTACAAATACGAACTCTTCTTCCGTGCCGGTGGCTGTATCGTACGCGAGCAATGTCAATAGCAGGTCGGTCGAAAATGCATCGTATATACGGTTAAAAAATGTACAGTTACGCTATCAGCTGCCGTTAAAGAACAACGCTTTTTTTGACGCATTGAGTTTTCATTTGACAGCACAGAACCTGTTTACAATCACGAATTATTCGGGTTCTGATCCAGAGGTTAGCGCATTTGGGACTTCGAACGTGAGGGCAGATTTTAACGCCTATCCATTAACGAGATCTTATATTTTCGGTATCAATGCCAGTCTTAAAACGGGCAAATAAGAACGTTGAAATGTATAAAAATATTTAGATGAAGATGAAAATGAAAACTAGTATTGGATTATTGATAGTTTTATTATTGTTCTCCTGTCAGCATGCACTAGACGAAACGGTTTACTCATCTTTTGGTCCTGATAACTTTTTTAACAGCCAAGAAGATGCCGAATCACTTCTGCTGGCGGCGTATGCAGCGGAGCAGAAGCAAGGTACGGATGGCTTTCGGAATATTTTGGTAATGGCCGAAGTGAATACGGATTTGCTCATCATACGCGAGGGCGGATTACGGGGGCTGGCACAGCCGTTGGAGGATTTTACCTGGAATCCGGCTCATGAGTTTTTCGCAACGGCCTGGTCGAGGTACTACAGTGCCGTATATAAAGCAAACTTAGTCATCGATCATGTCCCAAATATAGACTTTGACGAAAATAGGAAAAACCAGATCATTGCCGAAGCCCGGTTTCTAAGAGCAAGCAATTATATTTATTTGTTCGATTTATTTGGACCGGTTCCATTGATTACCAGTAGCGAGGTAGACGCCGACGATAGACCATCGAGAGCTGAAAAAGAAGATTTTGTTCGGTTCGTAGAAGATGAACTATTGGACGTGAGTGCCGTTCTACCTGTCGAACAGACAGAATATGGACGGGTGACAAAAGGAGCCGCATTGGCTTTTCTAACTAAATTTTATCTGAACAATAAAAAATGGGATAAAGTGGTCGAAGTAGCGGACGAACTGATCGGTTTGGAAGTGTATAATCTATTTGATGGTCAAAAGCGGACAGATTTATTCTTGATTGAAAATGAAGAGAATAAGGAATTTATTTATGTAAGGCCGCATATAGCCCAACCGGGTCTGGGGACAAATTATCTTCCCCATGCAGCTCCTCCAAATTATAAATATAAAGGTGCCGCAAAAACGAACTATGCAACGCAGCTGAAGACACTTTCGTCATTTTTGGATTCTTTTCACGCTGCCGATGAAAGAAAACAGGTCATCATCACTTCCTACGAAGATTTGAATGGAAACGTCATCTCGTTAGGCAAAGACGATGCACGGAGCTTTAAGTTTCAAGAGGATTTGCCAGCGACGGGAGCTGACTTAGGTAATGATTTTCCCGTCGTACGTTATGCAGACATTTTATTGTCAAAGGCGGAGGCGCTCAACGAGTTAAACGGACCTAACCAAGAATCGATAGTTCTGATTAATCAGGTGCGTGAGAAAGCAAATATTCCACTGTTAACCTTATCTTCGTTTGGAGATAAGATTACGTTACGCGATCACATCCTAAAGGAACGTGGCTGGGAATTTTTCTCGGAAGAGTTGCGTAGACAGGACCTGGTCAGACATGGCCGTTTTATTGAATATGCAAAGGAAAGAGGAAAGGTGGCGTTTGATTATCAAGTATTATACCCGATTCCACAAAGTGAGATTGATAGAAATCCTAATCTTATCCAAAATGATGGATATTAAATTTTTGCTTTTTACCTTGCTGTTTGGATATGGCGTGTGTAATGCCGGTACATTTTATGAAAGGGAAGACCCTAAACCAAACATCATCGTATTCCTCGTAGATGATCTAGGATGGCAGGATATTTCCACCTTTCCTAATTTTAAAAAGTTAGTGCAGACCGGTGTCCAGTTTTCGGATGCCTATGCAACGCCACTTTGTACACCAACGCGAGTGAGCCTTATTACCGGTACGAACGCGGCGAGGCACCGCGTGACGAACTGGACACATCCTGATAAGGATAGAAGCACGGATTACCCGGATACAATATTCCAGCATGTAGACTGGAATATAAACGGTCTGGGAATAGACCAGAGCGAAAACAATACCTTTTTGGTGACGCCCTTACCTCGTTTACTTAAAGAAAATGGCTACAGAACTATTTTAGTGGGGAAGGCTCACTTTGGAAGTAAAGGTATTGCGGCATCAAATCCTAAAAATATTGGTTTCGATGTTAGTATTGCAGGAAGTGAAATAGGACATCCTGCTTCGTATTTTGGATGGGAAAATTTTGATCGACCTCGAAACGGATCCCCTAATCGTAATGCGGTTCCGGGACTTGAAAAATTCCACGGACAAGATATTTTTTTAACAGAAGCACTTACCCAGTCGGCTCTAGCAGCATTAGGAAATGTAGAAAAGCAGACACCATTTTTTCTATATTTAAGTCATTATGCCGTACATACCCCGATAGAGGCTGATCCACGGTATGTAGATTCGTTTTATGACACGTCGGTGGACAGCGTGGAAGCGGCTTATCAATCGTTGGTAAAAGGAGTGGATAAAAGTTTAGGCGATGTCTTGGATTATCTGGAGGAGAACAATTTGTCAGAAAATACAGCAATCTTCTTCTTGTCTGATAACGGTGGGTTATCGCGTGTTCCGCCCAGAGGAGGAGTGTCTGATACACATAATACACCGTTGCGATCGGGTAAAGGATCTGTGTATGAAGGCGGGATTCGTATTCCTTTTGTGGTGAAATGGCCAAAGGTGGTCCGACCACAATCTGTTTCCAAAAATCCTGTGATCGTGGAAGATTTGTTTTCTACTATACGCGCTATTGCGGGTGTGGAGGACAGGGAGGTGGTGCAGACAGTAGATGGCATTAATCTTCTACCATATCTTCAAGATGCTGATCTGGTTGATTCTACGCGAGCGTTGGTATGGCATCATCCCAATCGATGGATCAAGGAGGATTTTTCGTCCTCATCATGGGCTAGTGCCTTAAGAATAGGGAATTGGAAGCTGATCTATGATTATACGAAACAAGAACTAGAACTGTACAATCTTGACAGTGATATAGGAGAGAAGCAAAATGTGGTCCATAAACATCCTGAAAAAACAAAGGAACTGGCGGGGATACTTACGCAAAAACTCAAACAGCGGGAAGCTCAGTTGCCGCGCTTTAAGGGAACGGAGAAGCTCATTCCTTGGCCTAATGAAATAGTTAACGACTTAAAAAAATGATGATGAACAGAAAAATATATAGTTATTTGCTCGCTGGATTATTATCTGGTGTGACATTCAGTACTCTTGGACAAAATCTGGATTCGGTTAAACGTAAACGACCAAATATCGTGTTCATCTTTTCGGACGATCATGCATATCAGGCAATCAGTGCGTATGGAAGTACGCTGGCACAAACGCCAAATATTGACCGGATCGCAAAGGAAGGAGTGATCCTTAAAAACCAACTGGTGACAAATAGTATCTGTGGACCTAGTCGGGCAACTTTATTAACCGGGAAGTACAGTCATAAGAATGGCTTTAAGACAAATGAAAACCCTAATTTTGATCTTAACCAGACAATTTTTACAAGGGAGTTGCAAAAAGCAGGATATAATACGGCTTGGGTCGGAAAGTGGCATTTGGGAACACTCCCTACCGAAGCGTTGAATTATTTTAATATACTGCCCGGACAAGGCCATTACTATAATCCAGATTTTATTCATAACAACGGCGATACGGTGAGGCACGAAGGATATGTAACAGATATCATCACGTCTTTCGCCAAGGATTTTATTGAACAGCAAGATGCTGATAAGCCTTTCTTTTTAGTTGTAGGACATAAAGCTACACACCGAGAATGGATGCCCGATATTCAGGATCTAGGTGCCTTTGACAATATAGATTTTCCTATTCCAGCGACGTTTTACGACGATTATGAAGACAGGGAAGCTGCTAAGGATCAGGATATGACTATCGATAAAACGATGGTGCTAAGACAGGATTTGAAAGTGGAACAGGTGTTCAACCCAAACAAAGAGCAGGCGCAGGAATTAAAGCAGCAGCTTATTGAAAAGTGGTTCGGAGGTAAGGAACTTACCGCCAGCCAAAGTAAAGCATTGGAAGCCCACGTCAAAGGACGCTACACACCCGAACAAGAAAAAGCACTGTCTGATTATTACGGCAAAATATCGAAAGAATTTGCTGAAAAAAAATTGGATGGAAAGGAATTGGTGGAATGGAAGTATCAACGCTATTTGAAAGATTATCTCTCTACCGCAAAATCGTTGGACCGAAATATAGGGGAATTATTGGACTATTTGGATGAAAGTGGTTTAGCAGAGAATACGGTCGTGATATATGCTTCGGATCAAGGCTTTTATTTGGGAGAACACGGTTGGTTTGACAAACGATTTATTTACGAAGAATCGTTGAAAACACCTTTTGTACTCCGATATCCTGGGGTTGTAAAACCGGGATCGGATCTTCAAGATCTTATACTAAATATTGATTGGGCGCCTACGGTGTTGGATTTGGCTGGTGCGACTATTCCCAGGGATATACAAGGTAACTCATTTTTACCTTTGCTGGTGAACAATCAAGATAGTGTGCAATGGCGGGATGCTGGATATTATCACTATTATGAATTTCCACAACCACATCATGTTCATCCACATTTTGGTATTCGTACAGACCGATATAAACTGGTCAGGTTTTATGGAGAATTGAATACTTGGGAGCTTTTTGATCTACAGAAGGACCCGAACGAATTATCAAATGTTATTGATCATCCGGATTACCGTGCAGTATTGGAAAGCTTGCGCGATAGGCTGCAGGAGCTGATCCAAACTTATGAAGATAAAGAAGCAGAGCGGGTTCTTCGTGCGGCTAGCGAGATATAGGGAAGGGATGTTTTAACTATAAACCAAGTACTCAATTGGCGTTGGCACTTGTTTTTTACTATTAAATGAAAAGGTATATCATAAAAAAACAAATACTTCGGTATTCACTGGTAGCTGCATTATTGGGTAGCGCATCAATCGTGCATGAAGTATATGCACAGGAAATCAAACCTATAATAAATGCGTCGTTGCAAGGTACGGTCATCGACGCGTTAACAAAGGAACCGTTAGAAGGCGTCACGGTACAACTGCATGCGGTTACACACACCGTGAAAACAGACCGATTGGGCCGTTTCGAGTTTTTAACTGGTCAGAAATTACCATTTAAGATAAAAGTATCGTTTGTAGGCTATGTGTCGAAGGAACTTATCGCATCCATATCGCCGACCGTTATTGAATTGGAGCCATCTACAGAAGAGATAGACGAAATAGTCGTTGTCGGCTACGGAACGCAGCGCAAGAAAGATCTAACCGGATCCTTAGAAACCATCCAGCAAGAGCAGCTTGTTGAAAAGCCAGTAATCTCTTTAGGACAGGCATTACAAGGTGAAGCTGTAGGTGTTACTATTCAACAAGCGGACGGCCGACCGGGATCGTCTCCTTCAGTAGTAATCCGTGGGCACGGCACCTTCAGTTCTGCCGGTAATCAGCCTTTAGTGCTGATCGACGGCATCCCTGGAAGTCTCGATGCAGTGAACCCTCAGGACGTAGATAATATTTCCATATTAAAAGATGCTTCTTCGGCAGCAATTTATGGAGCAAGGGCAGCAAATGGCGTCATCCTCGTACAAACGAAGAAGGGTATAAGGGATAAGACTCAAATTATCTATAATGCAACGGTTGGATTCAGCGAACTGGCTGACATGCCTAAATTCGTTGATTCTTGGATATATGCCCAAGCCTATAATGAAGCACTGACCAACGCTGGACAAGGAGCAGTATACAGCGAGGAAGATATCCAGCATTTTATCAATGGTAATAATCCTGATCTATACCCAAACGACAAACATTACGAAATGGCATTTGATAATCAAGCCTACCAAACTTTTCACAACTTGTCTTTTGCGGGAGGAGGAGAAAAATTAACCTATCGCTTGTCGGGAGGCTATCTGAGAAATGACGGTTTGTTGCAGAACAATCGTTCGTCGAGTTATAAGGATAATTTGGAAAACTTCTACAATAAGTATAATATCCGGTTAAACCTAGACAATCAGTTAACGGACAAATTGAAACTAACGGCTAACTTTGCGGGTGTTGTTGATGATGAAACCGGACCCGGAGCACAAACTGGTGATCGCAACACCATGCGTGTGGTAACCAGGATTGCGAGGATGCCTTCTGCCATTCCTGCACGGACCTCGGAAGGATATTACGGGCGAGTAGATAAAGGAGCTCCTTGGGCAGATCTAGACGCCAATTCTTTCGAGTATGAACGTAATTCCAATTTTACAGGGAACGTCAATCTGGATTACCAACTGTTTGGGCCTTTGACGTTACAATTACGGTCGGGATATGTTTATAATAATCAAAACTATAAACTCTTTGCGGCTGATGAACAGGTGGATGCAACGACCTATAACGGACCGGCCAAACTTGATGTAAACTGGGATTTGAGAAGGGAACTCACCTTGGAAGGTTTGGTTTCTTATCAGCAATCCTTTGGTGATCACGATATCTCTGGACTAGCGGGCTATTCACAAATAGAAAGCAAGTACGAATACCTAACAGGTTATAGGGATGAATTCCCTACCAACGATTTGTATGAGCTCGACGCTGGTAGTTCAGCAAATCAGAAAAATACTGGAGGAGCTTCCGCGTGGGCGTTGGTGTCCTTTTTCGGAAGGGCAAAATACAGTTTCAAAGATCGATATCTCGTAGAGGCTAATCTGCGTTATGATGGTTCTTCCAGATTCAGGGATGGAAAGAAATTTGGTCTTTTCCCTTCTTTTTCGGCAGGTTGGAACATTGCTGAAGAACAAGCCGTCCAAGATGCATTACCGTGGGTAAGCGGTTTGAAACTTAGGGCGTCTTGGGGTAGATTGGGGAATCAACAAATAGGTAATTATCCTTATCAGTCATTTCTTTCTAGTGGTAGCAACGCCGTATGGGGTGACAATATCAATCCAGGCGTGACACTTAATACCTTGCCATTTCGGGATATTGGTTGGGAAAGCACTGAAATCAGCGATATTGGTTTGGATGTTTCGGTGCTCAACGGACAGCTTAATTTTGTGGCCGACTATTACAACAAAACAACCAGTGATATTTTATACTCCGTAACGACGGCTGGTGTTTTAGGGCTGGATACATCTCCTGTGAATGCGGGTAAGGTTCGCAATAGCGGATGGGACTTTCAGTTAACTTACAAAGGAAAGGTAGGAGATTTCGGCTATTCAATTAGTCCACGATATGCAAGCATACACTCTGAGGTATTACAATTGGCCAATATTGAACGAGATATAGCTAATGGATTATTTGTTGGTCCGCCTTTGCATGCCATCTACGGCTACGTAGCTGATGGCCTGTTTCGAGACGAGGAAGATATCGCCAATTATGCAAAACAAGCTTATGATGCGGTTCCAGGGGATATTAAATATAAAGATATCAGTGGGCCGGATGGCGTTCCAGACGGAAAAGTAGACGCTGCTTATGACAGACGGGTTATCGGGCAGACCACACCGAAATATAATTTTGGATTGAGCTTAAGTGCCAATTGGAAGGGTTTTGATTTCAATATCTTGTTGGATGGAGCTGGTGGAATGAAAAAATACCTGAGCAACATGGCCGGGCGAGCTTTTGCTAATAAGTCTAACGTGCAACAATGGATGTGGGATAACCGCTGGACACCGGAGAATCCCGACCCTAATGCCATCTACCCGAGATTTTACACCCACGGTGGTGGGAATGATGAACCCTATTCCTATATTTCTACCTATTGGGCAAAAGATGCTTCTTATCTCAAAGTGCGGTCGGCCTTGGTTGGCTACACGTTTAACCAGGCTTTGTCTAAGAAAATAGGAGTTGGTCAGGCTCGAATCTTTCTCTCAGGAAGAAATCTGTTGACTTTCGATCGATTTTTTGAAGGATGGGATCCAGAGATCGATGTGATGGTTGGCGAAGGTGTGCATTATCCAATGACTCGTACATATATACTCGGATTGAATATTAATTTTTAAGGTGATGGAAGGAATAACGAAAGTGAAATATAGTGTATTGGCAGTCGCTGCGATAATTTTTACATCCTGCGTAGGGAGTTTGTTAGACAAACAGCCATTGACGTCGATTGCTTCTGAGAATTTTTGGACGACCAGCAACGACGCATATCTGGCGCTGGCCGGCGTTTACAGTAAGTCAACAACCTGGACGAGTTCCGAGCAAATCTGTGCCTTCGACGCCAATAGCGATAATGGAATCAATCGGAAGCCCAATGCGGCATTTTTAACCTATGGCAATCTCAACACCTCTACTTCGGAGATTAAAAGTTATTGGAACGGTTCTTACCGAGAAATTGCTGCCGCAAACTTCTTTCTGGAAAACATCGATCAGGTCTCTGAGCTAGATGATGAGGAAAAGAACCAATTGAAGGCAGAAGTTCGATTTTTGCGGGCATTTACATACTTCAATCTGTATAGCTATTGGGGAGATGTCCCGTTGGTCACCAAACTATTAGATCAAAATGAAGCGAACACGGTGAGCGTGACGGACAAAACGCAGGTTTATGAATTTCTTTTGACAGAGCTCTCGGAAATTGCGCCCTATTTACCAGAAACACGTCCCGGTACAGAGCATGGACGGATCTTGAAAGGTGCTGCCCTTGCGTTAAAAGGAAGGTTGCTGATGTGGGATAAGAAATGGCAGGAAGCGGCCCAAGCTTTTGAAGCTGTTATCGAATCAGGTGTGCACGTTATTGATAATCAATATGAAGAGCTATTCAACGGTAAAAACGAGAATAGTCGTGAAATCATATTTTCAAGGAAGTATTTGGAGGGAGAGGTAACCAACCCCACACAATTATATTATCGCCCAAGCTTAGGGGGCGGCTGGCATCATTTAAACCCTTCCCAGGATTTGGTCGATAGCTATTTATGTATAGATGGGCTGCCCATAGGAGAGAGTCCGCTTTATGATGTTAACTATCCGGTCGTCAAAAATGGTGTGAATTATCGCGATCCCCGGTTAACAAAAACTATTTTTTACCCGGGGATATCGTTGCTCAACAATGTGCTTTATCAAGGTCATCCAGATTCCACTTCCGTTATCGGCGATGTATTTACCTATGATGCCGGTATGACCGGATACTGTCTTCAGAAATATGTGGACAACACCTATAATGGCGATTTATATAACTCCGGCGTGGATATCCCTGTGATCAGGTATGCGGAAGTCTTGTTGAGTTATTTGGAATGCCAAATTATGGCTGGTGAGGCGATTACGACCGCCTTGCTAGATTTGACCATTAACAGTGTACGCCGCAGAGCGACGGTAAACATGCCGGATGTTACTGAAAAAAATAGTAATTTGCTCTTGGAAATTGTAAAAAGGGAGCGACGTGTCGAGCTTGCCTTCGAGGGATTACGATATTGGGATTTGGCGCGATGGGGAGAGGTGGATGAACGATTGAGTAATAAGGTGTTATATGGTATAAAGTTGACCAATGACCCAAGTAGTTATACTCGTTTTCCGGTTGGTCCGCAAGGCCATTACAAGGTGCTGACCCTAAAGGCTTCGGCTTCCGATTTACCTTGGCCGATACCCCAAGATGAAATAGACATTAATCGAAATTTAGAACAAAAAGAAAATTGGAAATAGCAATGGATAAACTGATAAATGGCATAGGCCGGTTCCTACTAACCGTCTCTATTTTGTGGAACGGGCCGATATTCGCTCAGGAAAGAGCGCAGGATAAACCCAATATCATATTCATCTTAGCTGATGACTTGGGCTATGGGGATGTAGGATTTAACGGGCAGGAACTCATTCAGACACCACATATAGACCTACTGGCTAAAGAAGGCAGAGTGTATGATACGTTTTATGCGGGGAGTACAGTGTGTGCTCCGTCACGCTCATCCCTTATAAGTGGGCAACACACCGGGCACACTTTTATACGCGGCAATAAAGGTGTGGAACCCGAAGGACAGTTTCCTATCGCCGATTCCGTAGTGACCTTGGCGGAAGTACTACAAGATCGAGGGTACAAAACCGGTGCTTTTGGCAAATGGGGGCTGGGACCGGTCGGTTCATCAGGCGATCCCAATCGTCAAGGATTTGATAAATTCTATGGCTATAATTGTCAGAGTTTGGCACATCGGTATTATCCGGAGCATCTTTGGGACAATGGGCAGAAAGTGCTTCTCACGGAGAACAAGAATCTGCAGGAGCAAAAACAATATGCCCCAGATTTAATCCATGAGCAGACAATAAACTTTATTCGGGAGAATCAACATGATCCGTTCTTTTTGTTTTTACCTTACATTTTGCCGCATGCGGAATTGATTGTTCCCGACGATAGTCTTTTTAATTACTATAAAGGTAAATTTGAGGAAACACCATTTGTCGGGAAAGATTACGGAGATAATGCTGCTCCTGGTGGTTATGCATCGCAACGTTATCCCCATGCAGCTTTTGCAGCGATGGTCGGTCGGCTAGACCGTTATGTCGGCGACGTTCTAAAAACTTTGGAAACACTGGGGCTGGACAGCAATACGATTATCATCTTTACGAGCGATAACGGACCACATGTAGAGGGCGGAGCTGATCCAGATTATTTTAATAGTTCGGGAGGGTTAAGAGGTGTAAAAAGAGACCTCTATGAAGGTGGCATACGGGTGCCGTTCGTCGTCAGGTGGCCTGCGCAGATAGCAGCAGCATCAAAAGGCACGTTCGTCGGTGCATTCTGGGATATTTTACCCACCTTGGCAGATATTACCGGTGCGTCTACACCCCAAAATCTGGATGGAGTTTCGTTCAAGAACAGTTTATTAGGGCATGAAGCGGAACAAAAGCAGCACGATTATTTATATTGGGAGTTCCATGAGCAAGGAGGAAAGCAGGCCGTCCGTTGGAAAAACTGGAAGGGTATTAAGTTGAATGCCAAATCGGATGATGAGGATTTGTTTGAGCTCTATGATTTGAGCGGTGATGTTTCAGAGAAATATAATATTGCCGAGAAATACCCTGATATAGCTAGAAAAATCTTGGGATTTATGGAAGAAGCTCACCAAGAAAGTGATATTTTCCCATTTGAGCAGGACGAGAACTAGGGGCAAGTTGTGGAACTGTAGCAAATGTTTCATTATCTGGTGATTGTGGAATAGTATAACTTCCGTTCAAAGCTAGCAGTAATAAAAACACTAAAAAGTGGATACTACGGTTCGATTTGTGCTGGTCATTTCGGCCGAATGATGCTAGCTGTTACGGTTCAAAAGCAGCCATTTTAGTTTAATGTTTAAGGTTGCCGTTCTGGTCCGAATGGTGCCAATGTCAATCAGGTTTTTTACAGAACAGGTGGGTTTAAGGAAATGATTGCGTTTCGTTCTGTGCCACTATTAAGAGATCAAGAAACTACCTTGCCGCTTGAAAAAAATATGGCGACATGGCCCATATCCTTGATCCGATGGACTTTAAACAAATAATTATATTACACCGTGACGGAGCGAGCAACCGAAAGATAGGCTCGATGCTTGGGATCTCCTGTAATAGTTAATGTTTTGAACATGTATGACCATAATGATCCAAAAAATAGAGATAGATGCATGAAGAATAGCTTGCGGATCTATAGTTGGTTGCCCATGAAATTACGGCAGATATACATAGCGTTTAGTAGCTTCCCAGTAGCTTCTTAGTAGATCTCCAGTACCTTTCCAGTACACCCTTAGTACCTTTTCGGTACACTAACAGTACATTCGCAGTATACTCTTACCCCGCTCAAAAACTACTTTTTGATACCAAATTGATCCGATACGACTGTACTGATCAAGCCTTTATTTTCTGAGCTACATCTTTGTGTTGTTATCAAAAAATAATAGTATGGCAAAACGAGAAAGTTTAGAGGAAAGGTCGGGGATGTTTCCTTTACGAAGCATCGCAGCAGAGGCTATGAAGTCCGTATGCGGGGCGGGGTCGACAGGGCGCGTATCATGAGCGACCCCAATTTTGAACGTACCCGCGAATATCGTGGTAGGTATCGAAACGTTCTTGGAAAGTAATGGAGTCTTATTATCCGTTGAAGAATAATCCGTATAACGCTATGACCATCGTCGATGTAGATATCCCGTAATGAAAACAGAACACACCTTGGTTCTCCGACGGATTTACGGAGAACAGGGGACTAATATAACGATCTACTTCCAAGGAGATAAGATCTGCCATACCATTGAGCTACCAGATCGAAATAATATACCGCGCATCAGCTGCATCCCAGAAGGGCGCTATAAGCTAAAAAAGCGGAACTATACCAAACATGGCGAACAGATTGGTATACCTGCCGTGCTGGGGGGCTGCGGTAAGCTATTTGACCAGCCGGCTATTGCAAGGTAAGCGACAGAGACGAAAATGAAAGGTCTTGTTTTTAGACAGAAGCTTTATCAGGCGTATCGAGTCACACTATGTTTAATTCGCTGGTTATTAAAGTAGTTAATTACTTTCTGGTTTTGTGCGTCATCGTCCAATAGATGGAGATGTATTATCCCGAAATTCATATTTTCTACATAATCTAATTGTGCCTCGATGATCCTGATATTACTCTTAATCTTAAGCGTTAAGTCCGTGAGGATTGTATTAATGTTCGTCTCACCTTGGAGCTGAAGTAGCAGAACTGGCCGTAAGGAAGTAGATGTAGGTAGGAGTTCGTTTGAAATTCGTGTATTTGTTTCCATAAGCTTATACAAGTTCTTTTAATGATATCTCGTAACGGCTCATCACTTAGAAAGATTTAGCAATTTGAATAAAGTGAGGTTCCTGATGGGCAGGAACCTTCACTTAGCTAACCAATTATAAACCTAATTTATGATGAGGCAAATTTTGTGAAGTGTTTTCGGTTTCCAAAAAACAAAGCCCTTCTTTTTACGGAAGGGCTTTGTTTTTTGGAATACCATAAAGCAATCATCGAAAACCCTTCGTATAAATACACAAACACATATACATCTGCATTGACTTATTTTTCTGTTGTATGTTCGCGTATCTAATCATAAAGCAAAGATATAAAAAAATCTATTAACTTAGTAGTCTTTTTAAAAAAATAAAAGTTTTTGTTTTATAGTGTTTTGTGTTCTGTTAAGTCTGCCTTTTAAAATACCAATACGTATATTGTTCTTTTCGTAGCGGAAATACAAATGGAATTTCATCTAAACGATTTTCTCTATCCAATTTCTTTAATAACTGACGGAGTTTTAGGCCAGCTGCGTGGTTTCTATCGAGAACCTTTCTTTCCAATAAAATAGAAGCAATTACCTTCACAGGAACCTCGTGTGCATCCGTGTTATTTTGAAAATAACTCTGCACCGCTTTGTTTATTTCCTGTATCATCGTTATAGACCGATTTTAGGATCAGCGAACTTTACTTGTGACTTATGGTAGACGGTTGTATAAGCGGGTACACTACTGGTTAGCCATACATTACCGCCAATGATTGCATGACGACCTATTCTGGTTTCTCCACCTAGAATCGTCGCCCCTGCATATATAATCACATGATCTTCAATAATGGGGTGCCGTCGTTGGCCCGCAAGGAATTTGTCTACACTTAAAGCACCGAGCGTAACTCCTTGGTATAATTTTACATAATCACCAATGATAGTTGTTTCTCCGATAACTAGACCTGTGCCGTGATCTATATGAAAATGTCTGCCGATGGTGGCTCCTGGGTGGATGTCGATTCCGGTACGCTCATGCGCATATTCTGTTAGGATACGAGGAAATAGAGGTACGTCATCCAGCCATAGCTGATGTGCCATTCGATATAAGCTTATTGCTAGAAAACCAGGGTAAGTGCGTATGACTTCACTGAGATTTTTTGCCGCCGGATCGCCATCTAACATCGCCTGTGCATCTTCCAGCAACTGCTGATAGATATCGGGTAAGGCATGGAAAAAGTTACGCACGATTTTTGCATGGTCACATGCCGCGCAATCTTTACTTTTCAATAAAAGCTCATACAGTTCATTCTCGTGTATCTTGAAAGTTGCTCTAACGGCCTCTACAGATAGTAGTTTCTTTGAATTGCGCTCGGGGAACATCAGTCGGAATACGTTCCGTGCCCACTCCCAAATCCGGACATTGCTGGGCATGTCATGGGTCTCTTGGTGTCGTGTAAATAAATTTTCGTAGAACTCATGCATCGTATTATAATTTTAAATTTCTATCCTATCGTATACAAAACTTTTTTATCTACATATATATTTACTAATATCTTGCTGCCTTCCATGCTAAACGATCAACTGTCCTGGCAAGCAGATCAATCTCTTGATAGGTATTGTAAAAAGCAAGGGATGGCCTTACCGATGATTCGTAACCGAGTCGTCTCAAAATCGGTTGTGCACAGTGATGGCCGGTCCGCACAGCAATCCCCACCTCATTTAGTGCTTGCCCCACCTCATCGTTGCTATAGCCTGCTAAGGTAAAGGAAAGTACGCTTGTTTTTTCTTTTGCCGTGCCGATCAACTTAACCCCCGCAATCTGTTTAAGCTGAGTCGTAGCATAGTCGAGAAGTTCATGTTCGTAACGATAAATATGGTCAAGACCGATACGTTGGACATACTGAATAGCAGCACCTAATCCGACAGCGTCTGCAATATTGCCTGTTCCGGCTTCGAAGCGATTCGGTGCATTATGAAATTCCGTTCTCTCGAGGGTGACATCGCGAATCATGTTTCCTCCGCTCTGATAGGGTTGGGTGCTGTTGAGGAGGTCTTCCTTTCCATACAATACGCCAATTCCCGTAGGGCCAAATATTTTATGGCCGGAAAAGACAAAGAAATCAGGATCTAGTTCTTGAAGGTCTACAGATATGTGTGAAACAGATTGTGCACCATCTAGCAGTACTTTTGCGCCGGCATTGTGCGCTAAATCGATAATTTTCCTGACAGGAGTTATAGTACCTAGTGCATTGCTCACGTGGGTAAAAGATACTAGTTTTGTTTTGGGGCTTAGCAATTTAGCATACTCTTCTATTAATAAGTTTCCTTCATCGTCTACCGGAATCACGCGAATCCTGAACCCTTTTTTCTTGCTGAGTTGTTGCCAGGGAACGATATTAGCATGGTGTTCTAGGTGGCTGATGATGATTTCATCGTCGCTACTCAGGTGCTGATCTCCCCAACTGTTGGCGATGAGGTTAATAGCCTCGGTCGTTCCTCTGGTGAAAACGATCTCGTTGGCAGAGGTAGCGTTAAGAAAACGCTTTATAATGTTTCGTGCTTCTTCGTATGCATCTGTCGCCCGCGCTGCTAATTCATGGGCAGCCCTATGGATATTGGAGTTTTCTTTCTTATAGAACTGCGATATTCTATCTATAACAACCTGCGGTTTCTGGGTAGTAGCCGCATTGTCTAACCAAACGAGGTTTTTGCCATTTACAAACTCTTGAAGGATTGGGAAATCCTGACGGATAGCGTAAACATCGAATGCAGTTGGCAAACGTTGAACACTTTTTATATCCGTATCGCCAAACGGATTATATACTTTTCCGGTCTCTTGTTTAGTTTTCGTTGATTTTAAGAAGTAATACGAAGCGGATTGCTGTTCAACAGGAATTTGGGATGTATGCTTAAAGCTGCTAAAGTGTTGTAAGACTTGATTTAAATTATCAAGATGATCATTAGCTGTTTCCTGAAAAGGGACATGCAATAGAGAATGGGTACGCTCAATGGGAATACTGCTGGGTTCAGAATCGTATATCTCCGGCTGTCTACCGTTACCGGAGACAGCTGGAGATATATTTTCCTTATGTAATAATTTGTCATTAAAACTTGTAGGCGGATTGTCGATATCGAAATCCTTATAATATGCTCTTGACGTATAATTATCTTGCACGGATGACGCCACGACCTCCGTATGGTTGTCTGTCGGGAGGGCCTTAAAGTGCTTATTGGCTTCTTTCGCTAGAAAAGCTTCAAATTCTTTATCTAAATGAGGCATACATTAACTTTTAGGGTTTAAAAAAACAAATTATTGATAATTATACGTATGGTATTGGGTAATATCTACGTTTTCCAATACAGCTATTGCATCATCGACCAGTACCACCAGCGAACAGTACAATGATATAAGATAAGACGCAATGGCTTTGTCATTTATGCCGGTGAACTTCACTGATAGACCGGGTGTTTGTTCACCTGGTAAATTGGGTTGATAGAGTCCGATGACGCCTTGACGCTCCTGTCCGGTTCTGATTAATAATATTTTAGTTTTCCCTTTTACGATAGGCACCTTGTCGCTAGGGATTAAAGGAATACCTCTCCAAGTCAAGAATTGTGATCCAAATAACGAAACGGTCGGTGGTGGTACACCACGGCGTGTACACTCTCTCCCAAATGCCGCTATGGCTAATGGGTGCAATAGAAAAAAGCCCGGCTGTTTCCAAACCTTTGTTATCAACTCGTCCAAATCATCCGGAGTTGGCGCTCCGGTTCTGGTTTTTACAATCTGTTTAGCGGCAACGTTGCTAAGTATGCCGTAATCTGGATTGTTGATAAGTTCACTTTCTTGCCGTTCTTTGATTTTTTCAATGGCCAAACGAAGTTGTTCGCTGATCTGATTATAGGGATGGCTATAAAGATCCGACACACGTGTATGAACATCTATTAATGTATTTACGGCATTCAGGTTATATTCCCGCGGTTCTTCTTCGTAGTCCACGAAAGTGTGTGGTAATACACTTTCATCCCGTCTGGAGCAATCTACCTCAATACTATCTTCACCGACTACCTTATTTAGCCTAAATACGCCCGATTCCACAGGTATCCAGTGCAGCAAATGTACCAGCCAACGAGGTGATATGCTTTCAAGCTGAGGTACGGTTCTGGTCGCTATGGCTAGTTGACGAGCCGCGACATCTCCTAGAGCAGTTTGTTTTTTTAAGTTTTCGCTCATACTTCTATATTTAAATTTTTAAGAACACATAAGTATATTAGCTTCATTTTGTAGAAGCTACCTATCCCGCAATAATTATATTATTATCTCCCGAAAGTTTTATAGGTACCATATGGATTGTTGTAAAACCGTCGTCCCTGCTTATAATGGGCGACAAATCTACGCCCTTTCTGCGTAGCGCAGAGATGACAGCCGTACGGAAAGCAGAACGATCCCGCCCCCATCCTGTACCCTTTACCAGATCATTATTTAGTTCGATCAGTTCCGAAATACTGTATTGAAGGAACTGTTGGAGAAGATGTCCTTGTAGATTGTGTGTCTTCATACAATTTTGAATTTAGTATTTACCTATTACCTTAATTGTATTCAAAAATGAAAGGATGCGCTTATTTTGGACGATACCCGTATTATTTTACCACCGTGGTGCCCGCACTCGGTTGGCTTGCTTATGCATTGCAATTCTGAATACTCTACAAAACTAGTAGACTTTTTTTAAATTCCAAAAAACTTTTATAAATAATCCTTATGAAAATGAGTGTATTATTCGAAAAAGAGGATTCGATAAAAAAAAGACTATTAATTTAGTAGTATTTATTTTTTTATCTTTTTATATTTGCTGCATCGTCTGATTAAGTGTAAAAAAAACACTTTTCAGTTCTGATATAAAAAAGCAAGTAGACAATTGGCGTTGGCACTTGTCATTATTAACTTTTAAACGGTATAAAATGAACAAAAAAAGAATACGGCGGTATTCTATTTATCTGCTATTTTCTGTTGTTTTTTGCGGTACACGTATAGTATACGCTCAAGAAGATCCCAAACCGCTCATCAACGCAACATTGTCTGGTCAGGTTATCGATTCCTTGACCAACGAGCCATTGGTCGGTGCCACGGTTCAGTTACAGGCGGTTACCCACAGCGTAACAACAGATCGTGAAGGCCGATTTCAATTCGTAACGGGTCAGAAGTTGCCCTTTACGTTAATCGTTTCTTCTATCGGTTACCAGACCAAAATAGTCGTGGTGCGTACCTCGCCAGTAGTTATTGCCTTAAGCCCCTCATCTGAGGATTTGGACGAGGTGGTGGTGGTAGGATATGGTACTACGCGCCGTCGCGATATCACCGGATCTATTTCCCAAATCAAGGGTGAAGATATGAACGACCGTCCTGTGGGTAATATTGTGGCCGGTATACAGGGGAAGGCAGCCGGAATAGATATAACCTCCAATACTCGACCGGGGGGTATCGGATCCATCCGGATCCGGGGTAACCGCTCTATTAATGCATCCAACGAGCCTTTGTATGTCGTTGATGGAATTCCGATCTCTGCTGCGGAAGCAGCGGTATTGAATCCGAAAGATATCGCCTCCATTGAGATATTAAAAGATGCTTCGGCTACCGCAATTTATGGCTCACGGGGAGCGAATGGTGTTATCCTTGTGACGTTGGTAGAAGCAAAACAGGGGCAGGTCACTATTAAGATAGATGGAAACACCTCGCTGGACGGAATTCAATCCACAACAGACTGGATGAATTCTGCGGAACTATTGGATTGGCAACGGACGACGCATATCACGGGAGGCACTTATACAGGTAAATATGGCACAGCACCGGATCCGGATTTTGACATCTTTACATTTGGCGGAGGCGAGACTTATGGCCAGGAATCTATCAGAAAAGCCTATGATTGGGATACCGACGGCAACGTGGTTTTGAGAGATGCTACAGCAGAAGAAATCGCTAACGGTTATATGGAGAAGATACCCGTTTATCACCCTGATCGTCTTTTGAATCAAAACTGGACGGATTTGGTGACTCGCTTAACAACTACCCATAACCACAATCTTTCCATGTCTTCGGGAAGCGAAAAATCTTCCCTTTACCTTTCTGCCGGTATTCTGGACCAAAAAGGGGCGATGATCGACCAGGACTATAAACGTTATTCCGTCACTTTGAAAGGAGACGTGTCTCCCCGGCATTGGATAAAAATGGGCATATCAACAATCGGTTCTTACGGGAAACAGAACTACGGCATGGCAGACAACTCCGCCAACTCCGGAGGTAAGGATTCCTATGGGCAGGCACTCAGTTTGATGCCATACGCCCCTGCGTATGACGAAAATGGCGATATATTGAATACGGACCGGAACGGTCTGTCGGCACACAACGTACTGCTCAATATTGCCAACAGTAAAAATGAATACGTACAGTACAGCGTTCTGGCGAACAGTTTTGCGAATATCACGTTCAGTCCCTGGCTCCGGTATCAACTACGGTTCGGGGTACAATACACCGGACAAGAGAATGGGTCTTTTTATGGCCCGGACTATACCAACCCTTTTTCTGCGGTCGGCACTGCTCCTTTGATCGGTTATAATAACCAAGGCAAGCGGCTTTCCTGGGTATTGGAAAATCAGCTGTCTTTTGAAAAACAATGGGCCGCCCACAACCTCAAAATTGACGCCTTACAATCATCACAGGAAAATAAGTCCAACGGTATCAATATCCGCGCGCAACATATCACCTTTCCCACCTCGCTATGGTATAATCTATCCGCAAATGACGATGGCCGCCCGATGAGTTATGGAACGTCATACAGTCGGTGGGCACTACGATCTTATATGTTACGGACAAATTATGCTTTAAAAGACCGCTACCTGCTCACCGCTACCGGACGATGGGACGGTGCTTCCGTACTGGCAGAAGGTAATAAATTTGCGTTTTTCCCCTCTTTGGCGGTCGCGTGGAAGCTCGAAGAAGAGCCGTGGCTTAAACAAGTCTCTTGGATAAACCAGTTCAAGCTTCGTTACGGATGGGGAACGACCGGTAACTCTTCTGTATCTCCCTATACCACGACGGGTACCATAGCCGGTGCAGCCTATGTTTTCGATGAGACACAGTACGCCGGCTATAAGTCTTCTTCCATGCCGAACAGCGCGTTACGTTGGGAGAAAACGCAACAGCATAATATTGGCTTGGATTTTTCCGTGTTCAGTAATAAAGTATCGGGAAGTGTAGAATGGTATCAGGCAAACACCAGCGACCTCCTGCTGTCGCGATCGATCCCTCCTGTATTGGGTTACAATAGTGTACTGACGAATGTCGGCAGAACGAGCAATAAAGGTGTGGAAATTACGATAAACACCCGTAATATAGAAAAGACAGACTTCTCTTGGTCGAGTTCGATTACATGGGGACGGAATGTTGAAAAGATAGTTGAATTAACGGATGGTAAAGTTGATGACCAAGGTAGTGGTTGGTATATAGGCCACCCGATAAATGTATTTCGGGATTATGAATACGACCGATTGTGGCAAAATACAGATGAAGACCAACGGTTGATGGAGTTGTATAAAACTATAGGTAACATCACATCGCTTCCCGGACAGGTCAAGGTTAAGGACCAGCCATTTATCGAATCCGCAGCGGGTAGCGAAGGTTCAAAGACCGTCGTTTTGGCATCCGGAGAGCAGGTTACCTATCTAGATAATGGCTTTGGTACGATCAATGATGATGATAAGGTTATTTTAGGCAGCAACCGTCCCAGGTGGCAAGGTGGTATCGTCAATTCCTTCCGATACAAAAACTTCGATTTCTCCTTTTTTGTGTATGCCCGGATCGGGAACCTGTACTATGGGGCTTTACAAACACTGGGGAGAAGAGTCGAGACGGATACCTGGCGACCAGACAACACGGATGCTGCATTTCCCCAACCGACTACCGCGTCTTTTACCAGTTTCAACGGCGTTCGCAACTATACGAGTGGATCACTGGTCTCTCTACGCTATATTTCCCTCGGATACACATTCAAGAATCAGTTGTTGGAGCGCTTTGGTTTGAACAATTTACAGGTATATACACAGGTGCTTAATCCCATCATCTGGGGAGGAGAGGCTGTAAAAGTTGGTCTGAATCCTGATGATGTCAATGGTTGGGATTCCGTGGCGGGAGCCGAACGTGGTGGACAGACCGCTAACACCATTCTGTTGCGTAGCGCTGTTTTTGGATTAAGATTGTCCTTGTAATAACCATTAAGCATAAAAAGAAATGAGCATAAAAAAACATAAAAGATACGCTATACTATTTCTATTTTTAGCATCGCTCGGCGTGTTACCAATAGGCTGTAAAGATTTTTTGAAGGAGGAGATGGTTTCTACCATTACACAGGATTATTTCTACACCGAGAAAGGATTGGACGAACTTGTCGTGGCAAATTACAATATTCTAAGATGGAAATACGGTTTTATGGAAGGTCCCTTCCTTTTTGAAACGGGCAATGATATTGTCGAGCCGTTAAACAACCAATGGGCAATTTACAGTCCGGCGATTTGGTCACCGGGTGGAGAAGCCGGCGATTATGCCAATAATCTTATCGGATACTTTCAGCAACAGTTATTGGGCGCCTACCCCATTATAAACGATTGTAATAAGGCTATTGAGATCATTCAGCAACAACCGCCGGGCAAATATGAAACAGATCCGGCATACGCCAACCAAAAATTAGCGGAGATATATTTCCTGCGGTCGTTTGCCTACTACCTATTGGTTACGCAATTGGGTGATGTGCCTTTCCCGTTAGTTAGCAATAATAGTGTGCCAGATAAATTCTATCTGCCAAAAACACCTTCGGCACAGATTTATAGCCAGCTGATTTCCGATCTTCGTTTTGCCCATGAACATCTACCGTTCGCCGGTCAAACAGAAAGGGGCCGAATTACCAAAAATGCGGCGGCACATTTCCTAGCGAAGCTTTACCTGCAACGGGAACAAGGCAAGGATTATGCACAGTACCGTCTCGCCGATGGTACCGTAGATCCGGATAATTCTAACGCACATTTAGGCTTATTATATAAAGGAGAAGGCAGCAATGACCTAGACTCGACGATTTATTATGCCGATCAGGTTATCAGTTCGGGGATTAGTCTGGCATCAGACTATTGGGATTTATTTGCAGTGGCCCGTGGCGACTGGAGCAACGAGTCCCATCCGGAAATCATCCTGCAGGCTTCCTACGGGAATAACCTGGACAATGGACGTTATGGTATGCGGACAAATGCAGCTTTCACGGCGAACTACCGAAACGCGGCTTGGAATATACCAGGTTGGACGTGGGGATATGGCCTGCTCAAAGGGCAAGGGTTTCTGGCTACGGATTGGGGTTACGACGTGTTTACAGATAAGATCAACGATTCTAGGTTCGAAAAAAGTTTTCAGATAGAATACCAAAGTGCTTCGTTTGATAATGGTTCCCAAAGTGATGGCCCGGGGCTAGCCTATACGGATAGTGACAACAAATCCTTAAAATGGCAAGCAGCAGAAGCAACCTTTTTCAATAATAATATCAAACCGACCTATAAGCGCCCGTCGTGGGAAGGACGTGCTGCTGTGGCAGGGCAGCCGAAAATAGGCCGTGCCGATCTAGGGCTAGTGTTTCTGGAGAACAGCAAAGAAACAGCGATCGATTATGACGAAGCTTTGGCGCAACCTTATGTGCTTTACCCGAGATGGGTAACACGTGACGGACAGTATTTTTATCGCAAAGCAGGGGCGGATCGTCTGAATAGCGATATCGGGCTTCTGCTGAACCGCCAGGTACGGCCGTCTTCACGAAAGTTTGTCGATCCCAATAGAAGCACAGTAGACAACCATTTTGGTACCCGGGACGTGGCTATCTTCCGCTTAGCCGAAACCTACCTATTGCGTGCCGAAGCGCATGGTCGTAAAGGAGACTTTAACCAAGCGCTCGCTGACATCAATGTGCTCCGAGAACGTGCAGCATACAAGAACGGAGAGTCCCGGTCGGAAGTGCTTGCACGGCTTTATCCCGGGGCGGAAACGCTACATGAAGAAGAACGGATTTATCCCTATACGAGCATCGAGTCGACATATGAGAAAATCAAGGTTGACCCCAGTTATTGGGACGGAAGTTCGGCTAGTTCCCTAGCTGAAAATTACCCGTCCGAAGCCAATACAAATCTTCAGCGGTTTATCCATTTTATCTATAATGAGTATTCCAGAGAATTTAATGCCGAGCAAGTTGTTTATGAAGGAATACATCACGCCGGCATACAATTGGAGCGCGTGCTGCACCGTTCTCAGCTAGCCTCTTCCAAGAGTGGAAACTGGCCGGTTGCAAACAATCCGGTAAACGGAAACGGACAAAACGGAAACGGTAAGGGGACATTTAAGGCAACCCATACGTTCAAACCTTTTCCGCAATCTTTCATCAATATGCTAACAGACGAAAACGGTACGTTACTTGATGCACAGGCGAAGAAAAAGTACCAGAATCCTGGATATTGATAAGGAAGGACGTTAGAAAATTTAATAGATTAAACCACATGGGGATGCCATAACGAATGATATGAAATGCTATTTAGCCTGACTAGGTGCTAGCGGTTCACGATACGCAGGCTGCTGCTTTAGCAAATCGAGTGTTTCCTGAAAATCCTTATTATTCATGTCCGTTTGATTTTTATATTCCAGTAGATCTGGCCCATAGTTATAAAACTCATACTGTGGGTCTAGGTTCTTATTCTTGAGGTTGGTCCATTCTACCAGACGATAGTTATCTGTTCGGATGGCCCGACCCATCCAACCATCGCGGGGATAACAATGATAGGCATAATCTATTGTATGTTCTTTTCTTGTTAGCAAAGGAACCAAACTTTCACCATCAAAAGGGACCGGATTGTTTGCTGGAAGTTTCAAACCGGACAACTGGATCAGAGTAGGGTAGATGTCAACGGTTTCCACAATTGATCTAGAGGCATGTCCGCTCAGAATCTTTTCTGGATATGAGATCACAAGTGGAATACGATTAGCCAATTCATAATTCACGTGTTTTGTCCACATCCCCATATCACCGAGCAGGTAGCCATGGTCTCCCCAAAGAACGACAATCGTATTTTTATCCAGACCAGTCCGTCTTAATTCTTTAAGTACTTTCCCTATTTGGGCGTCGACATAACTTACGCCGGCATAATAACCGTGGATGAGTTGCCTTTTTAACGAATCGGGATAGCGGCGATTCTCTTCGTACGCAGGAATATGCTGATATTGTTCAATTTCACCGAAGCGTTTGATAGCAAAATCTGGTGCTCCCGAAGGGTGTTTCTCCGTCTTTGGTAATGGGAGCTCGTACGCATCATACAAATCCCAGTATTTTTTGGGTACGGAAAAAGGAAGATGCGGACGTGCAAAGCCCACAGCTAGGAAAAAAGGCTGGTTTTGGGCTTGCAAAGAGTCTAATACCAGAACCGCTTTATTAGCTACACGGCCATCTCCGTAAGCCTCATCTGGCACATTAGGGGACTCCCAAGGAATACCTTTTATCTGTTTCAAAGCATATTCCCAGGAATGATTTTCAAAAAGTGCCTCTTCTACGGTCAATTCGGACTGTGACTTATCCATCGTCAAGTACTCGATAATTTTCTCATGAAAGTGAGGTGCCGACCAAGATTGTGGATCATTATAGGTGTTATGGCCTATATGAAATACTTTGCCTATTGCCTGTGTGAAATATCCTTGGGTTTTAAATGCTTCGGGAAGTGTTACCACGTCCGGATAATATTGACGGATATCCCGCCCAAAATCATAAAGTCCTGTCGAGGTGGGACGACTTCCCAGCAGGAGACTGTTTCGCGATGCCACGCAGACGGCCTGATTACTGTAAGCCCGATCAAACCGTACGCCTCGATCGATTAACGCATCGATATTCGGTGTGATGGCTGCACTATCCCCAAAACCGCGAATAGCAGGCTTCAGGTCGTCGATCAGGATGAAAAGAACATTAGGTTTTTCCTGCTTTGTTTGCGCACTGGCATAAGGTGTAATGAAAATAGTATTACACAGGATAGTGAGGGCAATTTGATATAACTTTATGGTATTCATGTTTTAACCGTTTAATTCATTTAAAAGAGTCGCTCTTCATATAGCCATTCAAATATAACTAGAACCTTGGCATATTGTCCTTGTAATATTTTATCGTATAAGGGTTCGTTGTTTCCCACTTGTTTTTGAGCGGGTACACATTATACTTCCATGCTTCTTTCTCAAACGCTTTTTTAAGTTCTTTTACTTTTTTCGGGTATTTATCCGCTAAATTACGTATTTCGTTAAAGTCTTCCCTCATGTTGTATAAATATACACCATTGGAGTCGGGTTCTCTGATAGCGCCATTCGGACTTTTCATTCCATTGGGGAAGGCAACTTTCCAACCATCTTTATATAATGCATATGAACCGGTGGTTTCGTGATACTGAATCGTATGACGTTCTGGTGCTTCAGGATGATCAATAGAATATGCTAGACTGATCCCTTCTATGGGCTCTTGGCGATAGCCATGAATGATCTTCGGAACCTTGGCATTTACAAGTTCGAGCGTGGTAGGCATAATATCAGTTACGTAAGAATATTGCGATCTCACCTCACCATTCCCCTGAAACTTTTTTGGAAAATATAAGACCATAGCATTATGTGTTCCTCCCTCCCAGCTTGGGTTTTCTTTATAGTAACGGAACGGCGTATTGGTTGCTGCGGCCCACCCTCCTGGATAATTAGGGAATGATTTGGCAGTACCCAATGAATCGAGGTTTTTCAATTGTTTGGCGAGAACCTCTGGCAGCGTTTCCGTATAGTTAACAAGTTTATCTCTTGGCGACGCCCCCATCGTTCCATTGTCACCTATCATCAAAACGATCAATGTATTTTCCAGTTCGCCAGTTTGTTCGAGATAATCTATGACTCGGCCTATTTCATAATCGGTATGCGATACGAACCCTGCATAATTCTCCATTAAACGAGCTGCTACCGTCTTCTCGTCATCCAACAGACTATCCCAAGGGCGAACATCTGGATTTTGAGGAGGCAGTTCTACGTTCTGCGGCACAACTCCCAGCTGTTTCTGACGCGCTAAGACTGTTTCCCGGTACCAGTCCCAACCTTTGTCAAATTTCCCCTTGTACTTATCTACCCATTCCACCGCCACTTGATGGGGAGTGTGTGTGGCACCTGGAGCGAAGTAAAGGAAAAATGGTTTTTCCGGATCCACTTTTTTTAGCTCATCGATATAGCGTATGGCTTCATTGGCAAATAGCTCGGTAACATGACGTCCTTCCGGATCTTTAGGTGCTAACTGGGTATCCCGATATAAGACGGCATTCCATTGTGGGGCACCACCAACACTGGGTTTGTAACCGTAATAATGATCAAATCCACGGCCTGTAGGCCAGCGGTTAAAAGGGCCGGCTGCAGTAACATCAGAGGGGGATGTGACGTGATATTTACCTACTGCGAAAGTACTGTAGCCGTTTTCTCGTAGAACCTCGGCTATGGTTGCTTTTTCAAAAGGCAAGTAACCGTCGTAACCAGGTGTACCGTAAGATTCACTGGCAAAATAGCCGAAATGCACGGAATGTGGATTACGACCCGTAAGCAATGCCGCTCGAGTAGGCGCACAGAACGCCGTGGTGTGCCAGTTTGTATATCGTAGACCATTGTTGGCGAGCCGATCGAATGTGGGCGTTTCAATAAGCCCCCCGAAGGCTGCCGTAGCGCCGTATCCGATATCGTCAATGAGTATCCATACGACATTGGGTGCATTTTCGGGTGCTACTGGATGAACAGGTGCGTATCGTTCTTGTGTTTCTTCGATCGTTTTTCCTATTTTTCCTTTAAATTTAGGTGTAGGACTGTATTGTGCAAAGGTTGTATTGGTCAATAAAAGCGTACAAAATATAGATAAGATAATCTTAACAGTAACTAACTTTTTCATCATGGTAAATTCTTAATATCCTGGATTTTGTTCGCAAAGTTTATTGGCATCGATTTCAGACTGCGGAATGGGAAATACTAACTTATCTGCGGTTGCCACGCTTGATGAGATGCCCCTTTCAATTGCTGAAGACAAAAAGGTTCCTTGCCTTATCAGGTCTTCCCGCCGTTTTCCTTCTGAGATGAATTCCCAGCCCCTTTCTTTAAATAAGGCTTCACGAAACTGTTCTTTTGTCCCGGCATCTGCAGATGATAAGGCTGGAAGGCCCGCTCTTTTACGGATTTGATTAATTAGCGTAAAGCTTTCATCTGTGGGTCCGGAGAGTTCATTCAGCGCCTCAGCACGTGTTAGTAGAATATCAGCATAGCGTAAAACGGGAACATCCGCGCCACCGTTATTTCCTATTATTGCGTTATCCCAATATTTGAAACTTCGGGCGTTGTCTGCCTCCAAAATGTTAACCGTCACATTACTGTTGTTAATATAGCTTGTACAAATGAGTGAACGCCTTAAATCATTCGGCGACATGCTGTTTACAAATGCGGTACGTAAGCGGTATTGTGTGGCAAAAATAGACATTGTTGGCTGATAAACATACTCGGGTATCTCTGGAGTGCTCTTGAAATTTGGTGGCAATGCTCCGGCCATAAACCAGTTGCCATAACCGGCTTCATTCCGGCAGGGTAATACTAGTAGCATCTCTCTATTTGTTTTTCCTTCGTTTTCAACTTTAAACAAATCTTTAAAATTATATTGCGTAGTACTGTAATAATCAAAATCGATTACGGCTTTAGCCGCGTCTGCGGCTTTCTGCCATTGTTTTGTATTTAAATAGAATTTAGCTAGAATACCGGTAGCATTTCCTTTGTTGAAACGACCGAATGATTCTTCGTCGCCAGGATCTGGCAAACTCGGAATAGCCTCAATTAATTGGGATTCAATGAAATTTTTCATCTCTTCGTCCGTGGCTCGTTCCAAATCTCCTACCTGTTCGGTAGAAAGACGGAGAGGTACAGGGCCAAAAAAATTGTACAAATTAGCATAGGCATGTGCGCGTAATACTTTGGCTTCCGCTAATAATAGATTCTTGGTTTCTTCGGATGTGTTGGCATCCGCAATGTTTTCTATTACACCGTTAGCATCACGGATCGAACGGTAATTTGGCCCCCACATATCACCTTGGAAAGTACTTAGTGTGGGCGTCCAAGTGAAGTTTATGAGATGTATAAGTTGACCATTTTCTGCACCAGCTGAATTGAAAGCCATATCGGTGCTCACCTCGGAATCATTGATCACAAAGCGAGCGTTTTGCTGTGTCTGCTGTTCTGCATATGCTGAAAATAAGAGCGATTTTATGCCCTCTTCTGTCTTCAGCACATTATCTGGGGAAAACTCTGAATTGGGTACGACATCCAAGATGCTGCTGCATGCCGCTAAAGATCCACTAAGAAGGAATACATTGATATAGTTAAAGATCATTTTCATTGGAATACTTTTTTGATGTTTCATGGCTATTAAAATTGAATATTTACACCAGCGGTGAACGTACGTGTGAGCGGATAAGAATTATAATCTACCCGCAAGATATCGTCGCCAATAGCATTGACAGCTGGATCTACTCCGGAATATTTCGTGAACGTATGTAAGTTCTGGCCATTAATGAAAAAGGTCGCGCTTCGGACAAACAAGCTTTCCGATAAGGGAACATTATAAGATAAACGAACGGATTGGAGACGCAGATAGGAAGCATCCTCTACAGTTTTATTTGTTACATTTAGAGCGCCCTGTGCGTCACCTGGAATAAACGAAGGGTATTTTTCACTGGGATTGGCCGCCGTCCATCTGTTCAAATAGGGCTCCGCTAATTTGTTTCTGCGAAAATCAACGGGATAATAGGAATCAACTAAACTGCTGTTTAGCATTTTGGCGCCCTTGGAACCTTCTATAAAGATAGATAGTGTTAAGTTTCTATACTGGACATTGGTATTGAATCCGTAATAAAAATCAGGTAATGATTTTCCTAGAATGGTTCTATCATTGGCATTAATGATGTTATTATTGTCGAGATCGCGATATTTTAGATCACCTGGCCGCACACCGGGCTGCACGAAAGAAAAATCATCTCCTTCTTGCCAAACACCGTCTACAATATATCCATAGAATGAACCCATTGATTCACCCGGTCTTAGTATACTGTACTCTCCGATATTTCCAGGGCCAGAACCAATAAATTGGCTTACATTGCCTAGACTTAAAATTCTATTTTTCAACGTAGTGATATTAAAATTGGCATCCAGTTTAACATCTCCATTATCTATGATAGATCCGTTAAGGTTGAACTCCATTCCGGTATTACGCATACTTCCCACATTCTCTGTGCGACTGGAAAAGCCTGAACTTAATGGTTGAGGTACGTTATATAGAAGATTTGTGGTTTTCCGGTTATAATAATCTATACTTCCCGATATCCGCGAATTTAAGATCGTAAAATCAAGACCTATATCGAATTGATTAGCAGATTCCCATCTTAAATAGGCATTTGAACTTCTTGTTGGCGCGATAGTACTTACCTTCTCACCATCAAATACAGCTGATCTACCAGCTGCATAGGTCGAAAAATATATATAATTGCTATTGGGCTGATTGCCGGTTGTTCCATAACTTACGCGTAGTTTTAGATCGTCAATCGGATCTACTGTTTTCAGAAAATCTTCTTGCTTGATCTTCCAAGCGAACGCTCCTGAGGGGAAATAACCAAATCTTTGCTCCGGCCCGAATCGTGCTGATCCATCCGCTCGTAAGGATCCGGTAAATAAATATTTTTCAGCGAAACTATAATTTATCCGCCCTATGTATGAGAGTAATCTATTCTCCTGAGCCCCATAATTTACACCATTTAGAGCATCATTCCCTGACCCTATTCCGTAGTATGTGAGATCTGGCAATGCAAAATCCCGTGCGTTGGCAATTAAAGAGCCTGAAGTATAGTTTTCGTAGGTGGATCCGATTAGTGCGGATAGCTTGTGCTTACCGAAAGTTTTGTTATAATTCAATGTGCCTTCTAATAGATAGTAAGTTCTTTTTCCGTCACGGGCATCCGCATATCCGTTATAGGATGCCCCCGTAATTGTTGAGGGGTCTATCCAGAAATTCCGTTGGGAGATATTGATGTCTGTCCCGATCCTCCCCCTTGCTGATAACGAAGGAAGAATAAAATATTCCGCATAGATGTTACCAAAAGTTCGGTAGGTTTCGCCTACTGCATATTGTCCATTGATTATTGCTAGGGGGTTATCCATAGGCGCCATCAAGGGTGAGCGATAATAAGTCCCATCCGTATTATAGGGTTGCGCGGTGGGGTCATAATTTTGTGCCATATAAAGCGCGCTAGCATTATCGTTTAGTCCTGTTCCGTTGGCGTTGTAATAGTCTTTGATATAAGCCGTGGAGAGGCCCATGCCAATGTTATATTTTGAAGCCACACCAGTTTCCAGATTAATACGTGCGTTATAACGGGTAGTGGAAGAGTTTAACATGACTCCTTCCTGATCAAAATAACCAAGGGAAATATGATACTTCGTTTGTTGAACGCCACCACTAAATGAAATGTCATGACTTTGAATCGGCGCATTCGTTAACAAAAGGTCCTGCCAATCGGTATTATATGCTGAGGCTTCTACCGGTTGATATACACTGGTGTTCAATTTGCCCTCTTCAATTATTCCATTAATGGCTGATGTGTATTCGTCAGCAGACAGATAGCGCTGTGTTTTAGCTACTTTCTGCTGCCCGAAGGTGGCATCATAGGAAACGGTTGTTTTCCCTTCTTTCCCTTTTTTTGTGGTAATTAGCACAACACCATTCGCACCACGCGAACCATAAATAGCTGTAGCCGATGCATCCTTCAAAATTTCAATAGAAGCAATGTCTACGGGATTCAATGCATTCAGTGGATTGCGATTATTCGGATTGTTGGTTGTTCCTGCTACACCGGCTGAGCCTATCGCAACAGCATCATTCACAGGCATACCATCGATAACATATAGCGGAGAATTGTTTCCGGTAATGGAGGTAATTCCTCTTATTTGCACACTCATGGCAGCTCCGGGTTCGCCACTTTTTTGGTATATCTGCACACCCGAACTCCTACCTATTAAACTTTGTTGTACGTTTACATTCACACCTTTGGTAAGATCTTCTGCTTTAATAGAAGATACAGAACCTGTCAAATCACTTTTTGCGACGGCACCATAACCGATGACCACAACCTCATCCAGAGAAGCATGCTGTGGAACCATGATGATCTCTAATTCGGATTTACCATTCAGCGCTAATTCTTGTGTCTTATAACCTATATATATAAATTTTAAAGTGACATCTTTCTGAACAGAATTTAACGTAAAAAAACCTTGAGCATTAGTTGCAGTTACTATATCGGTTCCTATAATCGAAATACTTACACCGGAAATCGGTTCTCCGTTATCGTCCAATACTCGCCCTTTAATATCGGTCTGGGCAAGGAGTTTATGAGGGAGCAAAAAAAGTACAAAATAAAGGAATAGTAGTCCGCCCATAAAATTCCCTGTTGTGATTGATCGAATCATACTGTTATTTGGTTTAAAAATTATTTGTTGTTATTGATATAAAATCTATAGATTTGGTAGACAAAATTAAACAAATGTCTGATGCTGCATTAGCAGCAATGTTTAATTTATTAGGATTATTGTTTATACATGAATAAATCAGCTATTTTCACTTGCTTATTGTCTTCTTTTTGTATGTTACTTTTCGGTCAAGGACTGAATTTTCGGAAATTGACTTCTGCAGAGGGACTTTCCCATAACACCGTATTTGCTATTGCGCAAGACGATACAGGGTTTATGTGGTTTGGGACAAGAGAGGGGTTGAATCAGTTTGATGGTAATCAAATTAAAAGTTATTACATAAGCATGTCCAAGTTGGGCAAATCAACCAATCATATAAATGCTTTGCAATTTTATCGATCGCAGTTATATGTCGGTACCAAAGAAGGGCTCTATGTATATGATCAAACCCAAGATTCTTTTACCGTTTTGGAACTTCCCGGAATGCCGAACATCACCTTTTTGTTAGAGGATAATGGTGTTATCTATGCAGGGACAAATATTGGCTTGTTTCGGATTTCGGAACAAGTGTCAAGAATCAGTGGCGCTGTTCATGTAAGGGCTATGTGTGTACTTCCAGACAATCGTTTTCTGCTGGCATTGGACAATAAATTAATTATTATCGATCATAATGGCCAGATAGAACGTTCATTTGGGAAGGACGTTTTCGCGCCAATTTCCGCGGATGATTTTATAGTATATCAAATACATCGGGATCCAAAAGGACGCATTTGGTTAGGCACTTCATACGGTATCTATCGCTACGACGATCATCATCAGCGCCTTACAAAACTAAACTTTGCTATCCATGAAAGTATGGAGAATCGAACGGTAAGATCTATAACCAGTGACCAGAAAGATCAATTGTTCATCGGTACTGAAGATGGTTTATACGTTCACCACGTCTTCACCGGTTTAACGTACAATTATCAACAATCATTTCATCGAGAGCCGAACAAGCTAAATGATCAAGCGATTTATTCTACTTTTATCAGCAAAGACGGAGTAGTGTGGCTTGGCACGTATTTCGGAGGCATCAACTATACTACGATAGAGGAGGGTGGTTTTAAGAAAATACTTCCAAGTGATCTCCAAAACGGTTTATCAGGAAAAGCAGTTAGCCAATTAATGGAAGATAGCTTACATCGGGTGTGGATTGCTACGGAAGATGGAGGAATTTCGATTTATGATCCCACAACGGAATCGTTCGAGTACATCAATAAGGAGTCTAAACCTTTCTTTCTTAATTCCAACAACGTCCATACCATCCATAATGATGGTGCCGGAAACATTTGGGTAGGCACATTTTTGGGAGGATTGCATCGTTTTAACATAAAGAACAAAACGACTACGATTTATAAAAAGAGTCCATCGGATCCGCACTCGTTGTCAAACAATCAAGTTTATACGGTATATCGTGATAGCCGGGGAATATTATGGATTGGTACACAGCAGGGGTTAAATTGTT
This sequence comes from Sphingobacterium corticibacterium, assembly GCF_004208525.1. GTDB lineage: Bacteria > Bacteroidota > Bacteroidia > Sphingobacteriales > Sphingobacteriaceae > Sphingobacterium > Sphingobacterium corticibacterium. The sequence continues at coordinate 66,830 of NZ_SGIT01000004.1, forward strand.
TTGATTACAAGACAGATCGGTTCAATCTTTTTGAACCGAAAGTTCTGGGCGATAAATTCATATATGATATGATCGAGGATAAAAATGGTGATTTATGGTTTTGCTCGCGGCAACATGGTATTTATAGGTATAACCTCAAAACAAAAACCTTCAAACATTATACGAATCAAGGGAAAAATGCACCGTTACTAAGCAATCAGATAGTGAGTGTGTATAAGGACCGACAGGAGCGGTTATGGTTCGGAACTTTAGATGGTGGTGCGTGTGTCTATAACATCGAAAAAGACTCCTTTCAGCATTACACCGCTGAAAATGGGCTGGCAAACAATAACGTATATGGTATTTTGGAAGATAAAACAGGGATGGTATGGCTAAGCACCAATTTAGGGATCTCTAAATGTGACCCAAGAACCGGCAAAATTATAAATTACGACAGGCAACATGGGCTGAGTTCCAACCAGTTTAATTTTAAATCTTTTTTAAAGGCCAGTGACGGAACTTTTTATTTTGGGAGCATCGATGGTCTTAGCTATTTTGATCCTTTAAAAACGGGAATGAGTAGTTCGGCGCAACCGTTAGTGTTTACTGATTTTCAACTATTTAATAAAACCGTACAACCTGATAAAAGCAGTGCTGTTTTAAAGGAACAGATAGTTTATGCTAAAGAGATAAACTTATTATATAATCAAAATGTATTCACCATTAGTTATAACGCTATCGATTATGTTCTGTCTGGCAGCACAAAGTACGCCTACTATTTAGAGGGTTTCGAAAATCAATGGAACTATGTAGGCAACAAAACAAGTGCCACCTATACGAATCTAGATCCGGGTCAGTATGTTTTCCATGTGAGGACATTGGATGATGGAGGAGAACTTTCGCCGATGGAAGCAAAAATTAGCATTAAGGTTTCTCCTCCATTTTATAAAAGTAATCTTGCCTATATTTTTTATACATTTTTGCTCGTAGGTATTATCTGGATGTATACTCGATTTGTGCGCTTTCTACATCAAAAACGTGCTGAAATTCGGCTCGCACATATGGAGAAGGAAAAAATGGAGGCTCTTTCACAATATCGGATCAATTTCTTCACTTTTATATCGCATGAGTTCAAAACACCTTTAACACTCATCCTTGCGTGCATTGACAAGTTCATCTCCGAAAAAGAGATCGATCACAGCGAGCAAACAGACTTGTTGCACATTAGAAGAAATGCATCAAAGTTATTCAGGCTTATTCATCAGTTAGCGGAATTCAGGAAAATCGAAGACAGCAAATTCGCTGTGTTTTTTAGTAAAGCGGATGTGGTTGTATTTGTTCAGCAAATCATCGATTCATTCGAAATTCTAACCCAGAGTAAAAATTTAGCCATAACTTTTTCAGCTAATGTCGATCATTTAGAAGTTTTCTTTGATGCAGATAAGTTGGAAAAAATACTTTCAAATATTCTGTCCAACGCTATAAAACATACGGATGAGGGTAGTATAGCCGTGGTGATGGCGATTCAGGATAATAACAAGACGATCGATTTCTCAGTTAGTGACACAGGGACGGGAATGTCTGCTACTGACTTACACCATATTTTTGATCCTTTTTACAGATCTTTGGAACATAAAGACATTGCGGGCACGGGGATTGGTATGGCTTTAGTGGCTAGTTTAGTTAATAGTCTTCATGGAAAGATTGATGCTTCCAGTGTGCCTGGCAAAGGAACAACTATTTCAGTTCATCTCCCGATATATGATCGACTAGATGAGCAGCAAACAGGAAATAACAATCAGGCAGTAGTTAAGCTGCCTGTTTCAGAGATGCCAATAGCGAGCCATGTCAGCGCGAATATATCTTCTGAAAAATATACATTGCTGCTCGTGGAAGACAACAAAGAATTGCTAAATTTTCTTTCCGAACATTTTCAGGAAGCTTATCGTATTATAAAAGCAAGGGATGGCGCCGCCGCTTGGGACAAGATCAACAAGACGCCACCTGACGTCATTATCAGTGATGTGAATATGCCTAAAACTGATGGTCTGGAATTGTGCCTAAAATTAAAACAACATCCAATGCTTGACCATATTCCAATTATTCTTTTGTCAGAGACTGATGAAGATATTTATCGAATCAACGGCTTGGTTGTGGGAGCTGATGCGTATATCGGCAAGCCGTTCAATTTAAAGGAATTGGAATTTTTGGTTTCCAATATGATAGATTCCCGAATTAAATTAAAAGAACATATTGTGGAGCTCGGAACATTAATGAGTAGCAATGTAGCAAACAATAATCAGAACCAGGATTTTCTAATCAGGCTGAACGCCACTTTAGAGAAGTTTTACACCGATCCAGGGCTATCTATCGAGGATATTGCTGCTGAAATGTGTATTAGCCGCACATCGTTGCACCTTAATCTTAAATCCATACTCCATAAAAGTGCCAGCGAAGTGCTTAACGAGTATAGACTAAAAAAGGCTTTAGTTATGTTGGAAAGCGATATGCCGATCACCGAAATCGCTTATCGTTGTGGTTACAGGGAACTCAATTATTTTAGTCGGGTCTTTAAAAAATTCTACCAACTTTCACCACAAAAATATAAAGAAAGTCATTTTAAGATGATCAATATCAGTTCATAAAATATAATCAATAAATCACCATGAAAACATATTTATATCTTTTGCTTTGCTTTTTAGGCCTTAATTTTTGCACAAACGTAGAAGCTCAGCATACGCCACCGACAGATTCAGGAACAAAAAAATATAATATTTTGTTCCTGATCGCAGATGACCTGCGGACGGATATGGGTATATATGGCCATCCTTTAGCAAAAACACCCAACTTAGATAGTTTAGCAGCGGAAGGTGTATGGTTTGAACAAGCGTATTGCCAATATCCCTTATGCAATCCTTCCAGATCTTCATTATTAACAGGAAAACGACCTACGACAAGTGGCCTTTATGGCAATAGGGAGTGGTTTAATGCGTCATTTCCAGATTGGATCAGTCTCCCTAAATATTTTAAGCAACATGGATACACTACTATTCGGAGCGGTAAGGTCTTCCATGGCGGAATAGATGATACAGAAGCTTGGGATATTGGTGGGGAGCCGCGTCAGTACGGCACTTTGATCCATGCCGATCCTCCTGCTGCAGTCGATTCTCAATCGTATTGGCAGGGGTATACCAGTTCGCCTCCCCGTATCGAACCTTATGCGGCAACAGTACGTTCGGATCAATGGGCATCCCTGACAGGTGAAGAAGCCAAGCAACTGGGCGATACGAAAGTAGCAGACAGAGCCATTCAATACCTGGAAGATCACAAGCAAGCGGAACAACCGTTCTTCTTGGCCTGTGGTTTTTCAAAGCCCCATACGCCGTTCATCGCACCTCAGGAGTTCTTTGATCTATATGATTTGGACAGCATCGTTCTGCCACCCGATTTTTCCTCCTTGCCGGGGATACCCGTTGGTTTCCCGGCCGGATCCATCCGCCGAAGAAACGCCGATTTTTTCGTTAATCGTACAGCGTCGCCACAGGAAGCCAAAGAATACATCCGGGCTTATCTCGCCTGTGTAAGCTATATGGATTGGAACGTAGGTCGCGTGTTGCAGAAGTTGGAAGAATCGGGATTAAAAGAAAATACCATTGTGGTCTTTTGGAGCGATCATGGCTATCAACTGGGCGAAAAGGGAAAGTGGTCCAAAGCCGGTTCGCTGTGGGAACAAGGTACGCGTGTGCCGTTTATTATCCACGATCCACGCGCTAAAGGCAATGGTCAGTCTTCTCCACGCGTAGTGGAGCTACTGGACATTTACCCGACGTTGGTCGACTTATGTGGATTACCCCCCTATGAAGGTCTAGAAGGAGCCAGTTTAAAACCGTTGCTTGATCAACCTGAACAAGCCTGGGAAAGACCTGCTTATACCGTTTGGAGCGAAAATGGGCAAGGTGTTACTGGGATTACGATCCGAACGGAAAAATGGCGGTACGCTGAATTTTTTGGCCACGGAGCAGGGAAATCGTTGACGGATGTAGTGAACGATCCGCATCAATTCATTAATCTTGCGAACGATCAAAAATACGCCGACGTTCTGGACTATTTTCACAGGTTGGCTATCCAACAAGTACATGGTAAGACAGAGCTATCTTCTGTAAACGATTAGATTACAGTATTTTGTTCTTTCTTCAAAAAAAACTACCAAAACAGTAGACTTTAGTGAAAATGTTTCTATATTTGTATCGTTCGTTTCAATTGGCGTTGGCACGGCAGTATTTAAAACATTAAACAGAATATGAAGACTTTCAACCAAACCCTATCCCCGTTAACCCACAAGTACGTGGGTGTTGTCAACCTGTATAGATGCTCGCAGCAAATGCGAATGTGTTGTCACTAATTTCTCTCTCTATATGAATGCGAAAGGGGAAGTTGACGCTTCCCCCTTTTGCTCAATAACAAATAACAAGTATTCAATTGGTCTTGGCACTTGTCTGTAATTTACTATTAAACGTTGCTAAAATATGAAAAAATACGGAGCAATCCCGTATCTGGTTCTTTTCGTACTATCTGTGGGGTGTAATCTTTCGGCGTTGGCACAGGATATCCCCAAACCAATCATTAACGCCTCGTTGGTCGGAACAGTCATCGATTCTGTGTCGAAGCAGCCTATAGAGGGCGTTACGGTACAGCTGGAAGCTGTTACGCACCAGGTCAAGACAGATTGGGAAGGAAAGTTCTCCTTTGTAACCGGACAAAAGCTTCCAGTCACCTTATTGTTGTCCGCGGTGGGTTATAATTCGAAAACTATTATTGTTGAATCCTCTCCGGCGATTATTGAATTGTCTCCTTCTTCAGAAGATTTGGACGAAGTTACTGTCGTCGCTTTTGGACAGCAGAAGAAGGGAAGTGTCGTTTCATCCATCCAAACGATTGATGCGAAAGAATTACGGATTCCGTCAAGTAATTTAACAACTTCCTTTGCAGGCCGTATAGCGGGTATGATATCCTATCAGACAAGCGGTGAGCCTGGACAGGATAATGCTAATTTCTTTATTCGGGGTATAACATCTTTCGGATCAGGTAAAGTAGATCCACTTATTTTGATCGATAAAGTGGAAATGACGACGAATGATCTGGCTCGTTTGCACCCTGACGATATCCAAAGTTTTTCTATTCTTAAAGATGCGACCGCTACCGCCCTTTATGGTGCTAGGGGAGCAAATGGTGTTATTCTAGTCAACACCAAAGAAGGAAAGGAAGGTAAAATATCTGTTTCTGTGCGGATGGAAAACTCATTGTCCTCCCCAACGACAAAGATTGAGATGGCTGATCCTATTACCTATATGCGGCTCAGTAACGAAGCCATTAGCGCGCGTACCTTAGGCGATCAACAACCCTTACAGGCATTTTCTGAAGAACGTATTGCGAATACGATTGCACAGACCAATCCTTATGTTTATCCAGCTGTAGATTGGATGGAGATGTTGACGAAAGATGTAACATCCAATCAGCGTGTGAACTTGAATGTTACCGGAGGAGGGAATATAGCCCGATATTATATCACAGGATCATTTACGCAAGATAATGGTGTGTTAAAAGTGGATAACCGGAACAATTTTAATAATAACATAGATCTGAAAAAATATACATTAAGATCCAATATTAATATAAATCTGACCAATACCACAGAGGCCCTAATACGTGTACAGGCTGCATTTGATGACTACAATGGCCCGATTACCGGTGGTAACGAAATGTATAATAAAATACTCCAAGTCAGCCCGGTTCGCTTTCCTGCATATTACGAACCCGACAGGAATTATGCCCACAGCAATCATATTCTCTTTGGCGGTTCAACAACCCGATACATGAATCCTTATGCCGAGCTGGTAAAAGGTTTTCGGCAACAAAGCACAACAAACATGTTGGCACAATTTGAACTCAAACAAAAATTAAATCAATGGGTAGAAGGATTGGAAGCCCGGGTACTCGGAAATACCGTACGATATTCAACATTTGGTTTATCCCGATCGTACAGCCCTTACTTCTATCAGGTGTCAAGGTATGATCAGGCTAATGATGAATATTTTTTAAGAGAATTAAATTCGGAAGGTGAATTTGCAGGGAGCGAAGCATTGAGTTATAATCCTGGAAGGGATAAAAATACGACTGTGACGAGTGCCTTTTACGCCGAGGGGTCTGTGAATTACAATAGAATTTTTGGTAAACATGATGTCAGTGGAATGGTGGTGTCTATTCTCAGGAATTCACTTACTACTGATGCTCAAACTCTTGCGGAATCGCTGCCTAGAAGAAACCTTGGTGTTTCTGGCCGTTTTACTTATGGATATGACAGTCGATATTATACGGAGTTTAACTTTGGCTACAACGGATCGGAGAAGTTCGATAAAGGGCATAGATGGGGTTTCTTCCCTTCTGTGGGTGTCGCTTGGAACGTTTCCAATGAGAAATTTTGGGAGGAAAGTGATTTTCTGAGTAGGTACATTAATAAATTAAGGGTACGGGGTACGTATGGCTTAGTGGGGAACGACGAAATAGGAGATGTTCGCTTTTTTTATATTTCCCAGATTGAGTTAAATGGAGGGAACGGATATCCTACAGGTTTCAGCTCAGCGTCGGGAAAAAATCTCAGCGGAGTAAAAATACTCAATTATCCTAATTCGCTGATTGGGTGGGAAAAGGCATATAAAACCAACATAGGCATTGAGTTGGGGCTGTTCAATAGAAAAATCGATATCCTTGTAGATCTGTTCAACGAACATCGGACTAACATTTTGCAATATCGTGCGGATTTACCGAGTACGATGGGACTTTGGAGCACACCTCAGGTAAACGTTGGTGAGGCGCAAGGTAGGGGCGTCGATGCGTCACTAGATTACAACCATACTATTAATAGAACCACCTGGTTAACAGCAAGGGCAAACTTTACCTATGCCCGGTCAGTATTTAACTTTTATGAAGAACCGGACTATAACAGAGCTGGCCAGTCTTGGCGTTCGCGGAATGACAGACCTATATCACAGACCTGGGGTTATATTGCCGAAAGACTATTTTTGGATGAAGCCGACGTTGCCTATTCAGCAAGGCAGGAGTTCGGCGAGTATGGTCCGGGAGATATCAAATATAAAGATATAAACGGTGATAACCTGATTAATGAAGCGGATTTGGTGCCGATTGGTTACCCCCAAACGCCTGAAATCAACTATGGATTTGGCCTGTCTTTTGGACATAAAAATTTGGATATCTCTTTTTTCTTTCAGGGATCGGGAAATTCATCTTTCTGGATTAATGCCAATAAAATGTCGCCATTTGTGATTAGTTACGACGCCAACGAAGTGGCAACAGAGACGGGACTGGCAAAGTTTATAGCGGATGATTATTGGTCCGAAAATAATCAAAATCCCTATGCCGTCTGGCCCAGATTATCCAATTATATTATTAATAACAATACACAAACAAGTACTTGGTTTATGCGAAACGGAAAATTTTTGCGCTTGAAAAGCGTGGAGATTGGCTATAACATTCCATCCCGCTGGATCAGCGGATGGAATCTTAAGAACGTCCGTTTTTACGCCAGTGGACTGAACCTAGCTTCGTTTTCAGATTTCAAGCTTTGGGATGTCGAAATGGGTGGAAACGGATTTAATTATCCGCTTCAACGCGTCGTCAACCTCGGCTTCAACGTGTCTTTCTAACTTTATAATCAACTGTGACAATGAAAAATAACATAAAAAAAATTGTTGTGGGCATAAGGATCGCATTGTTGTCATCTATCCTGTCTTCCTGCAATTATTTAGATGTCGTTCCGGACAATATAGCTACAATAGATCACGCATTTTCAGATAGGGCACATGCAGAAAGCTATCTTTACGGATGTTATTCATTTTTGCCGACCTTTTCCACACCTAACCATAGCCCAGTTTTCTTTGGTGGCGATGAAGCCTGGCTATTTAACGAGGTAAATACATCCGTACTGAATATTAGGGGCTGGAGAATTGCTCGAGGGGAACAAAATACAAATACGCCGATCTTCAACTATTGGGCGAGCAACCAGGATGGTTTTAGTAAAGATGGCGGCATATCTATGTTTACGGCAATACGTGATGTAAACATCTTCCTGGAGGAAATCCATAAACCCGGAGATCTTACTATTAATGAAAGAAATCAGTGGATTGCGGAAGCCAAGTTCCTGAAAGCATTTTTCCATTTTTGGTTGTTGCGGTGTTATGGACCTATTCCAATCATCGATACAAATCTTCCGATCAGTGCGGAAACGGAAGAAGTACAGGTTTACCGTGAACCCGTCGACTCTGTGGCTAATTATATCGCGCGTCTACTGGACGAAGCAATTGTAGATTTACCAGAAGTTTCTCCCAATTTTATCTCGGAAATGGGGCGAGCTACAAAATCTATTGCCGCAGCTGTGAAGGCGCAGACACTCGTACTGGCTGCAAGCCCGTTGTTCAACGGAAATACTTATTATGATAATCTGGGAACTACGGACTCCCGTGGTGTAGAAATTTTCCATACAGGAGGTTACAAGTCCGAAAAGTGGGTGTTGGCCGCGACTGCAATCGAATCGGCAATAGCATATGCGGAAAGTGCCGGCCATGTTTTATATGACTTTAGAACATCCAGCGAGGCTGCTTTTGTGCATCAGCCAACGATACATGCCATGCAGTCGAGAGGCGCCGCAACAGATCATTGGAATCCGGAAATCATTTGGGGACAATTACCCAGGGACAATCCTGATCTGATCCAGCGCATGAGTTTTCCGCCATTCACCGAGGCCAATAAATCCGTCAATTTGCTGATGTCCTATGCTCCGCCGCTACATATCGTTGAGCAATTTTACAGTAGAAATGGAGTTCCTTTAGAAGAAGATGAAGATTGGCAGGAGAAGGACTGGTACGGGCTCCGTACAGCTAGTCCCTCAGACGAAGGACACAAATATTATATTCAGGATAATTTCCAGACCGTCAATCTTCATTATGACCGCGAGGCTCGTTTTTATGGAGCGATCTCATTTGATGGAAGTCTGTACTACGCCAATGGTGCATTTGATGACACTAGGTTGAGCCCTACGTTGTTCAGACATGGAACATTGGGTGGCTTCGTTTATGACCGTCATTCCGCAACAGGATATCTGCAGCGCAAAATGATCAACATCAATACATCGATGGCTGAGGCAGCTACTGCTCCGGTCTATTTTCGATACGCATTTCCTGTAATACGGTTGGCAGACTTGTATCTATTGTATGCTGAAGCATTGAACGAAGTAAAGGCACAACCGGACGAGGAGGTCTATTATTATATCGATGTGATCCGGGAGAGAAGCGGTCTGGAAGGAGTTGTGGATAGCTGGAACGCCCATGCTGTAGTCTCAAAAAAAGACAAGCCTCGGACAAAAGAAGGACTACGCGAAATCATTCGGAGGGAGCGTCTGATCGAACTGGCTTTTGAGGGAAGCCGCTTTTGGGATTTAAGGAGGTGGAAACTGGCAGAACATTATCTGAACGAGCCGATCCGCGGACTAAATATTTATGGTGAAACTGCTAATGAATTTTATAGACAAGTGACTCTTTACCAGACGAATTTTCGACAAAAAGACTATTTATGGCCGTTGAGACAGGGCAATCTGCTAAGAAACGATAAGCTAGTTCAAAATCCCGGATGGTAATAAGAATAACAGCTCATTAAAATAAAAACGTTAATAATATGACTATAATTAATCATTATATTATTCGGTCCGCTATATACGTTTTCATGGTATTGGTGTTTGCCCAATGTAGCAAATTGCCGGATTTTGAAAATAAGGAAATTGATAATGTGCCTCCTGGACAGGTTGCAGTGATCAAGCAGGAAAATATCGGTGGAGGTGCAATTATCTGGTATTCACTGCCGGAAGACGACGACCTGCTAGGCGTAATCGCCCGTTATTCCCGATCTGGAGAGCAAGATGGGTACGTGGAAACATATGCCTCGGTATTTACCGATAGCATCCGGTTGGAAGGTTTCCCCGACACAAATCCCACAACCGTACAATTGATCACTGTAGATGAAAGCAGAAACAGATCCGAACCTGTGGATGTACAGATTACACCTTTGACGTCTCCATTAGAAGAGATAAGAAACTCACTGCGAGTGGACGCCTCCTTCGGTGGAGTACTGGTCAATTGGTCAAATTTACACCGTTTTAATATTGGCGTATTCCTATACGCTGAAAACGAATCTACTGGCTTACCAGAGGATTTGAGTTACTTTTCAAGCGCAGAACAGGGTACTTATATCTTTAAAGGCTTCGAAAATAAAAGTACGAGGTTTACTATACAGATAAAAGACAAATGGGGAAATCTTTCGACGCCATTGGACACAACCTTAACCCCTCTTCAGCGGATCAAAATCCCATCAAAAAACGCGAATGGATTCTTGTGGAGCCAGTATGGATTTGAAGATGGGAGCAGCAGATGGCGAGGTGATCTATCAACAAGAGGCGGACAGAATTATTTTACCAATATGTTTGATGAAGTTCCTGCCACCTTTTACGGTGGAGGCGTAAACAATACGCCTTCAACCTACATTCCTGGTTCTGGCAGTAATCAGTTAGTTCCACTTTACTTCACGATTGATCTGGGCAAAACATTTGTCATCAGCGACCACCGGCTATGGCACGATCCGGGCAACGAGCTGGCTGGGCAGAATATGAAATCTTATGAAATCTGGGCGACTAATGAAAGGCCGAAACAACCGAGTGATTTTCCGAATCAACTGGCAAGCTTAGCCTACTGGACGAGTTGGAGCGTTTTTGGTGGTACAGATGCTTGGAAGAATGAAGGTGGATGGATCAAAATCGCGGAATGTGAGACGAAACCTTATTCTGGTGCTACGGCACCGACCAATGCAGACAAAGTACATGCTGCAGAGAACGGGTTTGCTTTCGATATTTTTCCTGAATATACGGGTATTCCGTTTCGGTATATCCGAGTTGTTTCTGTACTCCCGATGTGGAATGGAAATACGAATCCTCGTATTGCTGAATTTGAACTGTACGGTGCCCCGTTCGATAATTAAAATATGTAAACATGAATCAAATGAAATTGACACGCAACAACAAAAAGAGATTCGGAATTTTATGGTTGGCCTGTTTGGTAAATTGTGTTGTCTTTGCACAGCATAGCCCCACTTCTCCTTTCAAAGGAAAGATAGGTAAAACAATTGCGGAAACACAAGAATCATATTCGCAGATTAACCCACAAGCGCAGGTGGGTTCACCCAACGTGGTTTGGATATTAATTGACGATATCGGATATGGTGCCAGTACGGCTTTCGGTGGACTTATCGAAACACCGACGTTTGATCGACTTGCAAACGCTGGTCTCCGCTATACAAACTGGCATACGGCTGCCTTCTGTGCACCTACACGTGCCGCTCTGCTAACGGGTTGTAATCCTCATACTGTACATTTCGGCTTTTTTGCAAATAACTCATATGGTACACCGGGCTACGACGGATATTTACCTTTTGAACATGCGACGATCGCCGAAGTATTGAGGGAAAACGGATATAATACATATGCCGTAGGGAAATATCACCTCACTTCCCCTTCGGATGTTACAGCCGCTGGGCCGTTCAACCGTTGGCCAACCGGCAGGGGCTTTGATCGCTTTTACGGGTATACCCCATCTGCCGGTGCAGGGGATCAATGGAATCCTATCATATACCGAAATACGCATCTGGAACCAAAAGATCCCCAAGGACGACATTTTACGGAATTGATTACCAATGAAGCGCTACATTATATTTCCGAACAAAAAGAGGCAGATCCCAACAAGCCATTCTTCCTGTATTATGCTCCCGGCGCGGCTCACGGCCCACATCAGGTCTCTAGGGAATGGATTGATAAGTATAAGGGAAAATTCGACAAAGGTTGGGACTGGTATCGGGAAGAGGTATTAGCGCGTCAGAAAAAACTTGGTGTAGTACCGCAAAACACACAACTTCCACCGCAAAACCCAGGGATCGAGCCTTGGGACAATCTGACTGAAGACAGGAAAAAACTGGCACTGCGTCACATAGAAGCTTATGCAGGATTCGTATCCCATACAGACCATGAAATCGGACGTATAGTCGACTACCTCGAAGAAATAAATCAACTAGACAACACGCTTATTGTGGTTATGATCGGGGATAATGGGGCAACTTCCGCAGGAGGGGATAATGGACGTGTTTTACCTCCGAAACAGTATACTTCTCAAGAACGTTTCGATCGCGACCTCTCGGCTATCGACAATATCGGTTCCGCGGAAACCAAACCGATGTATCCGGCCGGTTGGGCTGCGGCTACAAATACACCATTTAGGTATTATAAGGGGAACCCGATATGGGAAGGGGGAACACGTGACCCGTTGATTATCTTTTATCCAAAAAAGATCAAAGAAAATGGGATCCGGACACAATACTCCTATGTCAGTGATATATTGCCCACAACGATAGAGCTCACCGGAGCTAAGATACCAGAGATTATCAACGGCTATTCCCAAAAGCCAGCCGATGGCATTAGTCTAGCTTATTCCATTGAGAACCCTGACGCTCCCGAACGCCATACCCTCCAATACCATGAAATGACAGGTTCGTATGCCGTATATAAAGATGGCTGGAAAGCACTTTTTCCGAACAACGTTAAAAACAGAGCAGAAGATCCCTCAACCACTTATTTATTCAATCTAAAGGAAGATTTCAATGAAATACAGAATTTGTCAAAGAAATACCCTGGAAAAGTGATCGAATTGCAGAAAGTATTTGAGGAAGAAGCTTGGAAATACAATGTCTATCCACTAAAGAATAAATGGGAAAATACGAATCCTAATCTTAAAAAGAATAAAACAATAAATAGGTAAAATGCCATTGGGCAAAAAAATCGAAGAAGTTAAACCGTTGTAATATTTAACTGGCGTTATAATTCACTATGAAGAACATTCCGAATTATCTAAAGCAAATCGTGCTGTTACTACCATTGATAATGTTTAATAAAGCTTTTGGTCAGGTGAGTAAGAAGCCGAATATTGTCATAATAGTCGCGGATGATTTGGGCTGGAATGATGTAGGCTTTCGTAATCCGGATATTATTTCGCCGAATCTAGATGATTTAGCATCAAAAGGTGTTGAACTTTCCCGATTCTACGTTGCCTCTATCTGTAGTCCCACACGTGCCGGATTGTTGACAGGTAAATATCCCGACCGATTTGGTATCAGGGATAATGTTATTCGTCCAAATTTTGTTGGGGGCCTGCCTTTGGAAGAGCAGACACTTGCCGATATATTGGCACATGCAGGATATCCAAACCGGGGAGCGTTTGGAAAGTGGCATTTGGGACATTCGGATACGCGCTATCATCCACTCAACAGAGGTTTCACTACATTTTATGGGCATTACAATGGTGCGCTTGACTATTTTTCTCATGAAAGGGAAGGACAGGTAGACTGGCACATGGATTTTGAACCAAGTAAAGACATCGGATATACGGTAGATTTGGTATCAAATGAAGCATCTCGCTTTATTTCCAAATCTGCAAAAGAAGGAAAACCTTTTCTAGCATATGTGGCCTTTAATGGTGTACATGGCCCCTTGCAGGCCAAAGCTGAAGATTTATTAGTTAACGGTTTTGACCCCACAAAAGGCGTGCATGGCGATCAGCAAACGATTCATGGAAAGGGGAATGACATCAGACAGACATTTAAAGCTTTGGTAACAAGTTTGGATAGAGGGGTAGGACATATTCTCAGCACGATCGAGCAGGCAGACATCGCTGATAATACGATTATTTGGTTTTTAAGTGACAATGGAGGTACACCCAAAGTAGGGGGGAGCAATCTACCTTTGCGTGGCAACAAAAACACAGAATGGGAGGGTGGCGTAAGGAGTACATCGTTGGTCTATTGGAAAGGGAAGGTGGAAGGAGGAAAGCAGATAGACCAAGTACTCTCTTTTGTAGATGTCGTGCCTACTATTGGTTTTTTGGCAGGCGCCGAACTTCCGCCGAATTTGGATGGCGTCAATATACAACCTGCATTAGAAGGAAAAGCGATAGATAGCCGGGTGCTTTTTCTTGGCAGAGAAGCGCTCGTTGCCGACAATTGGAAGGTGAACAAAGGTGAGCTTTTCAATCTTGATACCGATCCCTATGAAAAAGAGGATGTCGCCAAACAAAACCCCAATGTCTTTAAGAAGCTAGACGCTTGCCTAAAAGAATTTCAAAAGATAGTGTTGCCTTTTTCCTTATTGAAACAGCCCGACCATTGGCAACCTCCGGTGGACTGGAAAGTGCCGGATTTTAAGACCACAGACAAAAGTAATGTACCACAACCCGTAAAATAATAGCGCTTATGAACCGTATTTTCGAATTTAAAAATTATCTTGTCCTGTTCCTCTCTCTAGCGTTATTCCAACATATTCAGGCACAGTCCACAAAGCAACCTAATATCATCTTTATCATATCAGATGATCATAGTTTTCCATTTTTGGGCGCTTATGGTCATCCCGATTTGCGCACACCGAACATCGATCTTTTGGCCAAAGAAGGGATCTTATTTAACAAGGCTTATACCACTGCACCGCAATGTGTGCTATCGAGGGCATCACTCATGACAGGCCGGTCAGTGGTAGACATTAGAATGACGCGCTTCTCGGCTCCTCTTCCGACAGATATTGTCAGTTATCCAGAACTGTTGCGAGAAGCAGGTTATTATACCGGGTTAAGTGGGAGAGGTTTTCATTTAGATGGCTCTAGAACTCCTCCCGAAACAGAGCGTGTTTTTGAAGAGCATAACCTACGGACATTCCAGAAGCGTGTGGATTTTATTAAATCTGGAGGAGACAAGCAAGTTTTGGGAATATTTAATGAATTTATTCAACAAGTCCCGAAAGGGAAGCCCTTTTTTCTTCAGGTCGGTTACAGTGATCCTCATAGAATTTTTAATGCGACAGCATATGAGCCTGATCCGGCAAACATTAGCGTACCCGAAGATATGCCCAACATACCGGAACTTCGCAACGATTTGGCGGGATATTATGGAGAAATACAGCGTTTGGATGACCATGTCGGCTTATTGCTGCAAGCTATAGATGACCACGGACTCCGTGAGAACACTTTGGTCATTTTTATAGGAGACAATGGGGGCGCACTTTTGAGGGGCAAAGGAACGCTGTATGATCGTGGCATTCATGTTCCCCTACTCGCAAGATGGCCCGGAAAGATCAAGCCGGGTAGCGTATCGGATGCGTTAATCTCTGGTGAAGATATCGCGCCTACTTTCCTGTCCGCGGCAGGAGTCCAAATTCCAGAAAATGTAACAGGGAAAAGTATCCTGCCTGTCTTTTCTGATCCTAATAACAGTATCAGAGAGTATGTTTTTGCCCAAAGAGGAGCGCACGGATCTGGACTTCCCACCAATAGTTCTAACTTCGATCTGGGTAGAACAGTTTTTTCGAAAAACTATAAGTTAATTTATAATGCATTATGGCAGTTGCCATATCATCCTGTAGATTTTGCAAACAGACCGTTTTGGCAAAAACTGACAGAATTACAAGCTAGAGGAGAGCTAGACGAAAGATTTTCTAAGCTGTTTTTTTCGGGACACCGTCCGATTTTTGAACTTTTTGATCTTAACAAAGATCCGTACGAATATGAAAACCTGATTGGTCAACCGCAATTTGCAGAAGAGGAG
Organism: Sphingobacterium corticibacterium; assembly: GCF_004208525.1. Classification (GTDB taxonomy): domain Bacteria; phylum Bacteroidota; class Bacteroidia; order Sphingobacteriales; family Sphingobacteriaceae; genus Sphingobacterium; species Sphingobacterium corticibacterium. The sequence goes on from NZ_SGIT01000004.1 coordinate 82,559, forward strand.
AAAGTATTAAAAGCAAAACTACAGGAGTGGATGATCCTAAATCAAGATTATTTACCATTGCCAGTACCTCCATCTGCAAGGTAGTATACAGTAACCAGAAAAATGTTGAACGGCAAAACCTTATACATCATTCTAGTAAAGGGATATTTGCGATTAGGCAGGGCAAATGGAAATTTATAGATAGCGATGGTGGGGGCGGATGGTCAAACATTAAAGAGGAAACTCCTGGGCAATTGTATAATTTGGAGGAAGATATCGAGGAGCGCGTAAACCTTTATGACAAATATCCTGATATCGTAAAAGAGTTAAAAACAAATTTGGAACAGATAAAAGAACAGGGTTACAGTATCATTCATGAAAAAAATGATCATGAAAAAAAGAATTATCGTTACTATCACTAGTTTATTTGCTTGGGCATGTTCCTGTTACGGGCAATTGCCCACGGAAGCAAACGGTGCTACCAATCGTTTGAACGTGCTTATTTTTACCGCCGATGATTTGGACCGCAACTCTTTAGGTGTTTACGGCTCTCAAGTGCCAGATATAACACCGAATATTGATCGCTTTGCAAATGAATCACTTCGTTTCGATCATGCTTTTGTGAATTCCGCAATCTGTGCGCCAAGCCGAGCGATTCTAGCTACCGGACTTTACGCACACAATAGCGGTGTAAATGGGTTTTATAAAATTAAAGATGACCACAAAGTACCGCTTATTATGGAAATTTTGAGAGAGCATCATTATGCTTTGGGAGTTTTGGGAAAAGCCGAACACGCTACACCCAAAGATAATTTTGAGTGGGATTATATTTTCGACCAGGCTGATCTGGGGAACGGGAGAAGCCCTGCCCTGTACTATGAACGAACGAAGACTTTCCTGTCGGAACGCAAAGAAGATAACAAACCCTTTTTCCTTCTGGTTAATTCACATGATCCTCACCGCCCTTATTTCAATCCCGATCTCCCGTTGGATCATGGTGAAGAAAGACCATCGAGAATCTATAGCCCGGAAGAAATCTCCGTGCCGGGTTTTCTCCCTGATCTTCCTGGCGTCAGGGAGGAACTAAGTCATTATTTTAACTCTACACGTCGCTTGGACGATACATTTGGTACTGTATTACAAGCTTTAAAGGAATCGGGACTTGCTGAAAACACCGTGGTGATTTTCCTGTCAGATAATGGGATCGCCATGCCTTTTGCAAAAGCTAATACCTATCATGCCAGCAATAGAACGCCTTTTTTAGTGTATTGGCCAGGTGTCACAAAGGCAGCAAGTGTCAATGACTGGGATTTCATTTCCACGGTGGACCTTGTACCGACATTACTGGAGGGACTCGGGATACCTCTACTCTCCACAGACGGACAGTCTTTCTTCCCGTTATTAAAAGATGGTCAACAACCAGATAGGGATAGAATATTTGCACAGATTGATTATAAAGCAGGTGGAGGTCCAACGCCGATGCGCAGTATCCATACGAAGCGGTATACTTACATCTTCAATGCTTGGTCTGATGGGGAGCGGGTCTATTCCAATAACAATGAAGGCTTAACGTTAAAATCAATGAAAGAAGCGGCCGAAAGCGATAAAGCTATAGCAGAACGCGTTAATCTCTATCATTTCCGGATATCAGAAGAACTGTACGATCTGGAAAACGACCCTGATGGGCTCCATAATCTAATCGATGACCCCGAATCCGCAATTTTGGCAACGGAATTTAGAAAAAGTCTGGAACAATGGATGATCCAAACGAACGATCCATTGGTCCCGGTTTATCAAAATAGACACAAACCAGAATTAGCGAACAGAGCGTTCTATAGAATTTACCCGGGTGCCGAAGAATTGGATAAAAATAAAGCAAGATATAGTGAAGGAAGATGAGATTAGGATTACATTAATTGAACATACAATGTTGAAACAATCATTTTTTATCAAAAGAACAGCGTCCATACTATTACTGGTGACGATCAGTTCAATGGTTTCATTTGGCCAATCAAATACAAAGCCCAATATCATTTTTATTCTGGCCGATGATCTGGGGTATGGAGATCTAAGTGTTTACGGCGGAAAGGTGCAGACGCCTAACATAGACAGGTTAGCACACAATGGTATTCTTTTTACAAACGGACATTCGTCTGCTGCCACCTGTACCCCCTCAAGGTACTCATTGGTAACGGGAGAATATGCATGGCGGAAACAGGGTACAGGCATCGCTAGAGGAAACGCATCTCTTATTATTGATCCCGAACGGACCACCATAGCAGATATTTTCCATAAAGCGGGCTACACAAATGCGGTAATAGGTAAATGGCACTTGGGATTAGGACCGGAAGAAGGCCCAGACTGGAATAGAGATGTCAAGCCGGGACCGTTGGAATTGGGCTTTGATTATTCCTTTATCATTCCGGCAACGGGAGACCGCGTTCCTTGCGTATTTGTCGAAAACCATCGCGTCGCGAACTTAGATACGAAAGATCCCATCACAGTTTCTTATGACGAACCGATCCCAGATGAACCGACCTATGAAAACAATCCCGAACTGATCAAAGTGCAATCCTCACACGGACACAATCAGGCAATCGTAAATGGGATAGGTAGGATCGGGTATATGAAAGGAGGACAGTCTGCGCTGTGGGATGATAAAAACATAGCAGCCGTACTGGCCGCTAAGGCATCTGCATTTCTCGAGACCAATATGTCGACTCCATTTTTTCTCTATTTCGCCACACACGATATACATGTTCCGCGTACTCCACACACAAAATTTCTGGGCAAAAGCGGACTAGGCGTAAGAGGTGATGCCATCTTACAGTTGGACTGGACAGTAGGCCAGATCACAAAAACCTTGGATCACCTTGGTTTAGCTCAAAAAACCCTGATCATCTTCAGCAGTGACAATGGCCCTGTTTTGGATGATGGATATGTAGACGAAGCTGTGGAAAAATTAGGTGATCACCAACCGGCAGGGGCATTAAGGGGTAACAAATACAGCGTTTTCGAGGGCGGAACTCGGGTTCCCTTAATCATATCCTGGCCGGGGGTTACTGCGCCAAGAACAGAATCTGATGCTTTGGTCGGGCAGATCGATTTCTTCTCATCATTTGCCAGTCTTGTTGACCAGCAACTTGTCGAGGGAGATGCACCGGACAGCGAAAATGTGATTGAAGCATTCTTGGGACAGTCTAAAACTGGGAGAACGGAACTGGTAAAACAAGCAGGAGCGCTGGCGATAATAAAAGGTGACTGGAAATTCATTGAATCTGCGAGAACCGCGAATTCAAACAGGCAAAAAGAACTTGGAAGATCGACCGAACCGCAGCTGTATAATCTTAAGAATGATATTGGCGAAACCACAAATTTGGCGACAGAAAATCCAGAAATCGTTGAATCGTTGGGAAACCTACTAGATTCGATAAAGGTAAGCAGCCATGCTAGTCAAACTAATAATTTTAATTAGAACTTATGAACTGGAAGTGTATTTTTTTATTTTGCTGCATCAGTTTATCACTGCCGGTTATGGGGTGTTCACAGACTGCTGCCCCCAAAAAGCCAAATATTGTTTTCTTTTTAGCCGATGATCTAGGCTACGGAGATATTGGGGTAAATAATCCTAAATCAAGAATACCCACCCCAAATATTGATAAACTTGCCGGTCAGGGGATGCGGTTTACAGATGCACACTGCGTGGGGGCATTATGTGCACCGTCGCGATTTGGCTTGCTGACAGGAAGAGATGCTGCAAGCTGGAAGAATTTTAATAATATAGAAGGAGAAGCATGGGACTGTAAAACAATGCCACAAATGCTTAAAGAGCGAGGATATTATACTTCCATAGTGGGGAAGTGGCATTATGGCGTTTTATTCGAAGGCGAAGATGGACGTTGGGGTTATGTGAACCCTATTAGCGGACGCTTTCCCAAACCGTCCGACAACTGGAAACTGGATGCGCCGACTAGATTGGGGCCATTGGACAGGGGCTTTGATTATTTCTTTGGCACGCCTATACAACCCGGAAATAAATGGTATGCCAATATGGAGGGAAGAACTTTAGTCGGAAATGTAATATTAGAGGAGGATAAACCTGTTTCTGATGAGTTTATACATCAGGATTGGCTAAAGCAGATAACGGACAAAGCTAAAGAACAAATTAAAATAGGTGCTTCCAGAGAGGAACCTTTCTTTCTATATTTTCCGATCAACTCCCCTCATAAACCGATTATTCCGGATGAAGAATTTAGAGGAGTGACAGGGATTGGAAAGTACGGAGACTTTGTACATCAGGTGGATTGGTGTGTAGGCGAAATATTAAAAGCGGTGGATGATACGGGCATTTCAGATAATACAATATTTATTTTCGCAAGCGACAATGGCTCCTTCTATTATCCGGGATCAAGAAATAGTAATCGGGAAGATGAAGATGAGCTAAAGATCAATGGACATAAGGCAAATGGGATTTATAAAGCGGGAAAAGGATCTTCGGAAGAAGGAGGGCACAGGATTCCCTATATCGTTCGCTGGCCAGGCCATATAAAAGCGGGTTCCGTTTCAAATCAGCTGGTTTCGTTAGCGGATCATTTCGCCACTTTTGCATCCATTACTGGCTACCATTTAAAAGAAACGGAAGCCTTGGATTCTTGGGATATTTCGCCGATATGGAAAGGAGAAGTTACCAATGAAAAGATTGACCGTACGTTATTCCATTTAAACGGGAATCCCGAAGTAGTTGCTGTGCGGCATGGAAAATGGAAGCTGATCCCTGAATGTTATTACAAATCTAGGAGTAAGCAAGACGACGAGCCAGAAAGAATACGAATACCGGCTCAGCTCTATGATTTAAGTAGTGATCCTGGAGAGAAAGAGAATATACACGATTTACATCCAGTTATTGTAAAAGATTTAACCGACCGGTTGAATCTTTATCAGAAAGCTAAACATAATGCTCCTCATATTAAAAATGGAACTATCAAATTATAAAGTGCCGCAAAAACCAGATTATTACATCAATAATATAAGTATTTAAACCATGAAAAAATTGAGAATTACCATTTTATTTCTGACATTTCTGCTTTTAACCCGTACAACTATTGCGCAGGAAGCGCCGCCAAATATTATTGTCATTTTGGTAGATGATCTTGGCTTCTCTGATCTGGGCTGTTATGGCGGGGAGATTCCAACGCCTAATATTGATCGACTAGCTGCACAGGGACTCCGTTTTACTAATTTTTATAATGCGGCACGATGTTGTCCTTCAAGAGCGGCATTATTGACAGGGGTATATCCACATCAAGCGGGCATCGGACACATGATGAACGATCGAGGAGCAGAACATCCAGGTTATCGCGGACATCTAAATGATCAAACCGTAACTATTGCCGATGTATTGGGTCAAGCAGGTTATTTCACAGCCATGACTGGTAAATGGCATGTGGGTCATGCTCATGGTATCATTCCGACAACACGGGGTTTTGACCGGTCTCTTTATGCACCGGCTGGGGGCTTTTATTACGGAGATGGAAAGAATGCTAAGTTATTTCTCAATGGACAACCTATAGAAAACGATTCCCCCTTATTACCTAAAAATTGGTATTCCACAGACTTATGGACAACAGCTGGTCTCCAATTTATCGATGAAGCGCTTCAAGAAGACAAGCCTTTTCTCCTCTATTTAGCACATAATGCTCCCCATTTCCCCTTACAGGCACCTTCTGAAGAAATAGAAAAATTCAAAGGGAAATACTTGGCTGGGTGGGAGAAATTACGGGAAGAGCGATACAAACGTCAATTGGAGCTGGGAGTTATCGATTCTTCTTGGAAGCTTCCTCCATTTAATCCAAAGGTTCCTAAATGGAATAGTTTAACCACAGAAGAAAAAGAGCGATATGACCATATTATGGCCATTTTTGCAGCTGTCGTATCGAGACTAGATAAAAGCATTGGTGATTTGGTGGAAGGATTAAAGAAACGTCATGTGCTTGAAAATACAATAATTGTTTTTTTTTCGGATAATGGCGGCAATCCAGAACCGGGCGCAGAGGCCCGTTATGAGGGCGAATATCCCGGATCTTCCCAATCCTCCGTCTTTCTCGGACAAGGATGGGCAGAACTTGGTTGTACACCTTTCTGGGCATATAAGCACCACACCCATGAAGGTGGTATATCATCGCCGACCATCGTTCATTGGCCAAAAGGTATTCCAACGGCACGGCGTGGATTGTTTGAACGTCAATCTGCCCATATTACCGATATTCTTGCCACTGTGGCCGACCTCGGTCAAGCAACTTATCCACAATCTTACCGGGATAATCAGGTTATACCCGCGGTGGGAGTTAGTTTGATCCCCGCCTTTTCTGGACATACAATTGATCGTGTTAACCCGATTTTTTGGGAACATGAAGGGAATAGGGCAGTACTATCCGGCAAATGGAAGTTGGTCGCCGAATGGGAAGAGGATTGGCAACTATACGATATAGAAAACGATCGTACGGAATTGCACAATCGTATACAAGAGTATCCCGAAGTTGCCGAGCAGCTCATCGCTGCATATAAAGATTGGAGTAAGAAAGTCAATGTAGAACCGTGGACTAGAGGAGTTAAATGGTTTTACGACTACGAAAAAGCAAAAAACGAAAGTAATTAAATGAAAAAAAACAGATCTAAGTTATATATACTGTCAACACATTTGTTATATGCAATTGTGGGTATATTTATTCTTCATCCTGTGTCAGCACAAGAATATACAACTGTTGGACAGGAAGAACAGCGACCCAATATCGTTATCATCATGGCTGACGACTTGGACAGCCACGAACTGAGCGCATACGGCGGCACCAATATCAATACCAAAAACATTGATCTATTGGCTAAAGAAGGACTCAAATTCAATCATTTTATTGCGTCCGAAGCTATGTGCGTGCCTACTAGAGCATCGTTATTTACTGGTCTTTATCCGGCTAAACATGGTTCTTACCAAAATCATAAGCCGGTCAATAAGGACTTAAAAAGTGTAGCGCATTATTTGAATGACCTTGGATATAGAGTTGGCTTGACGGGCAAAAATCATGTCACTCGACCATTTCCTTTCGAGATCATCCCCGGATTCGAGCCCAATTGTGTGTCAGCAACAGATGATTATTTTTTGGATAGTGTCGAAACTTTTATCAACGACAAAGAAAAGCCCTATTGCCTATTCGTGATGAGCATCAATCCACATGCACCTTGGACTGTAGGAGATCCTTCAGAATTTGATGCGAGCAAGCTTACTTTGCCTAAGCATTGGGTTGATACGGAGCTGACCCGGCAATTATTCACAAAATATCTGGCAGAAGTAAGACGCTTGGACGATCAAGTTGGCGATGTATTGGGGTTATTGGAGCGTAGTGGACAAGCCGATAATACGATCGTTATATTTTTGAGTGAGCAAGGTCCTCAATTTCCGGGAGGAAAATGGAATTTGTGGGATAATGGGCAGAAGAGTGGCATGCTTATCCGCTGGCCCGGTCGCGTCAATAGCGGAACAGAGACCAATGCCATTGCGCAGTACGAGGATATCACGCCGACTTTGATCGATATCGCTGGAGGACAACCTATTGAAAATTTGGATGGCAAAAGTTTCTTGGACGTGATCAATGGAGACATTCAGCAACACAGAAAATTTGCTTTTGGCATTCATAATAATATTCCTGAAGGACCGGCATATCCGATAAGAAGTATTCGGGACAAGGACTATAAACTGATTCTAAACTTGAGTGCCGACAGCAACTATTATGTCCGTTACATGATGAACGCCAAAAATGAGAATCTAGCTTACACCTCTTGGGTGGAAAAGGCGGCATCAGATCCTCAAGCAAAGCTTTTGGTCGAGCGTATAGCCAACCGTCCTCATGTCGAATTTTATGATTTGAAACTCGATCCGAATGAGTTAGTGAATCTGGCCAACGATCCAAAATACCAAAATAAAATCGATGAGATGAGGCACGAGTTGACCAAATGGATGGAATCTCAGGATGACAAAGGAGCAGCTATGGATGTTCCCTTTGGTAGAAAATAAAAAAGTATGCATTTTCAATTAAATAAAATATTTCTCATTTTAACTACGTTGATGACTTTCAGTATTCAACGAGGACTCGCGCAGCAGCCCAATATTGTATTGATTTTAGCGGATGACTGTAGCTCGGTGGATATTGGCGCTTATGGCAGTCCTGATTCCAGAACACCTACACTGGACCGGCTCGCCAAAGAAGGGATTTTGTTCAACAACGCCTATCAATCCACACCGGTATGTTCGCCGACTAGACAAAATCTCCTGACAGGCTTGTCTCCATTCAGATCAGGTGCTTATCCAAATCATACAGAAGTGAGAGACACCGTAAAAAGTTTGCCACATTATCTAAAACCACTCGGCTATCGGGTGGCGCTGTCCGGAAAGCGACACTTTGGCCCTTCTCAGAATTATCCGATCGAATATCTTGGTAAATTGAAGAATGATGCTGACTTTGCAAGTGTTGATACTTTCTTAAACACCGTATCCAATGAACGTCAACCTTTTTGTTTGTTGGTGTGGTCCAATGAACCGCATAGCCCGTGGAATATGGGAGATACCACACTCTTCGACAAACAACAGCTAACATTGCCTCCTATCTATCCAGATCTTACTGTGACCCGACAAGATTTTAGGGATTATCTCGCCGAGATCAATTACTTGGACGGCCAGGTAAAAAGAACTTTAGAGCTTTTAGATAAACATAACCTTTCGGACAATACCATTGTGATCTTTGCTAGCGAACAAGGAAACTCTTTCCCTTTTGCAAAGTGGACGTGCTATAATCTTGGTTTGCGATCCGCACTAATCGCCAGATGGCCAGAAAAAATTAAGCCCAATAGCGTGTCCAATGCTTTGGTCGAGTATTCGGATCTGTTGCCGACATTCATCGATATTGCTGGCGGAACACCTGTATCTGCGCTGGACGGCAGCAGTATAGTGCCGATTCTGACAGGCGAAAAAGATATACACAAACAATATACATTTGGTCAAATGACGACCCGAGGTGTCATTAATGGTTCGGATTATTACCCTATACGCTCGGTGAGCAATGGACGATACCGTTATATCCGCAATCTAGCACCAGAGGTGTCATTTCGCAATGCAGCGATCAATTCAGCACATTTTAAAGAATGGATTGAAGATGCCAAAAGTAATTCCGAGACGGCAAAATTAGTAAACAAATACCTTCAACGACCGGCAGAAGAGCTGTATGATGATCAGGAGGATCCCTACAATCAATTTAACCTGATTGATCGACCCGAATTGGAAACGGTGAAAGACGAATTGGCCGCTGAACTCAAAGAATGGATGGACTATAATGGCGATCAAGGCATTATCACCGAACTGTTGGCGCTGGAACATATGCCTAACAAACGCTCTGGATATCCTGTTTTAATTGATACAGTATTATATGCTTCGCAAGAAAGTCAAGGCATCCACATCAATGCTCCTGTAGACGGCTATTATACTTTTTATATCAAAGGTCCAGGCAGTATATCTGTTGATGGACAGGCTGTCCTGGTAGCGGCTGATGGCGTAAAAGACAAAGATAAACGTTATGCTGTGATCGGTTTACAAAAAGGAATACACACCGTGTCATTTGCAAATACGCAAGAAGACCGAATTACTTACAGTGGGCCGAGCACTTCGTTGGGGACACTGCAAAGGAATCAGATCAATAAAAAGTTGAAACAAAAACCGGTCGGCGAGGAATAAACATTTTTTTTATCTAAAAAGATGAAAATTAACATATTGTTTAGAGCATCAAAATCTTTACAAAAAAGTAACTAAAGAAGAGAAATTATAACATTAATAGATATGAAGAGATCTTATATGTCAATTATCCTAGTTCTTCCTGCTCTGTTTGGTATAATACGAAGTTCATATAACGATGATTATGCTACGACAAAAGACACAAGCGACATAGACTGCATTACGACCTGTGCGGGAAATGTGATACCATCCCGTGTCGGACTGATCAAATTAAGTCGGAAAAACCAAAAAAATATTGATATTCAGGATAATGGCAAGATGATTTTGATAAAAGGAGGTAAATTCTCAATGGGGTCATCCAATTTTCCCGATGCTCAACCTATACATGATGTAACGGTAAGCGATTTTTGGATAGACGAACATGAAGTCACCAATGCACAGTTTGCTCAATTTGTAAAAGAGACCGGATATGTTACGGTAGCAGAGCGTCCATTGGACCCAAAAGATTTTCCAGGTGTGGACCAAAGCTTGTTGGTTCCGGGATCTGCGGTCTTCACTGCGCCCGAAAATTCCAGAAACTTGTCAAATCATCTGACTTGGTGGCAGTATATATCTGGTGCCTGCTGGAATCGGCCGGAGGGACCTGGTAGTACGATTGAGGGGAAAGAAAATCATCCGGTAGTACACGTTGCACACGAAGATGCCGAGGCATATGCAAAATGGGCAGGTAAACGCCTCCCAACAGAGTCGGAATGGGAATATGCTGCAAAAGGAGCAACCCATGCTGATGAAACTTATTATTGGGGCGCTAACCTAAAAAAGGAAGATGTATGGCAGGCCAATATTTTTCAAGGAGAATTTCCCCTAAAAAACACCTTAGAGGATGGGTATGCTACAACGGCTCCTGTCAAATCATTTCCTGCCAATGGATACGGATTATATGACATGTCTGGAAATGTCTGGGAATGGTGTGCAGACTATTATCAGCCTCAGTATGTAGAAAAATACTTTATAAACCCAAAGGGCCCTGTTTCCGCCTATGATCCACAAGAACCGGGGGTGGTAAAGCGCGTACAACGTGGAGGATCTTTTTTATGTAGCGACATGTATTGTGAGCGCTACAAAGCGGGAGCTAGAGGAAAAGGTGAAATTTCGAGCTCTAGTAACCATGTCGGATTTCGCTGTGCGAAAGATGCTGCACTTTGATGTATTCTTTAAAGCCACTTCAAAATGAAAGAAATATGATAGAAAAGTTTTTATGGGTGTTACCCCTTTGTTTATGGGCTTCAATAACGTTGGGGCAAGATCTCAAACGTCCAAACATTGTCGTGTTTTTGGTGGATGATATGGGATGGCAAGATACTTCAGTTCCTTTTTGGGACAAAACTACGATACAAAATAAGCATTTTCGAACGCCGAATATGGAACGCTTGACTGCACAGGCGTACAAGTTCGTCAATGCTTATGCTAATCCATTGTGTACCCCGTCAAGAGTCAGTCTTATTACCGGAGCGAATGCCTCCCGACATCATGTCACCTCTTGGACAAAGCCTGATAAGAGCAGCCCCAATCTAAAGATAGGAGAAGTGGATTGGAACACTAACGGTGTTAGTCCTGTTCCTGGGATTCCTCACACTTTTTACGCAACAGGGCTTCCCGAAATCCTCAGGCAAAACGGATATTATACCGTGCTGAGCGGTAAGGGGCATTTTGGCCCAAAAGATACACCGGCTGCGGATCCCCGATCCTTAGGATTCGATTTAGCTATAGCGAGCGGTGAATTCAGTTATCCTGCCAGTTACTATGGTCGTAAAAGCTACGACAACGCGAGAGATGGTGCTAGTAGCAGAGCTGCGGTTAAAGATTTAGATAGTTATCATGGAACGGACATCTTTTTGACCGAAGCAATTACCCGTGAAGCATTAAAGGCAATTGATCGACCGGTAGCGAACAACCAACCATTCTTCCTTTATCTAGCGCACTACGCTGTACACACTCCGATACAAGCAGACTCCAACTATGTAACTAATTATCAAGGCAAGGGGCTTGCACCGATCGATGTGGCTTATGCTTCGTTGGTGGAAAGCATGGACAACAGCCTCGGTATTTTAATGGACCATCTCGCCAAAAAATCCATCGATGATAATACAGTAATCATATTTCTATCTGATAATGGAGGCGTGAGTATAATGCCCCGTTGGCAGGATTTCGCCGCAGGCAATCGTAATGCGCCCCTTCGTTCGGGTAAGGCGACGGTATACGAAGGGGGAATTCGTATACCTTTTTTGTTTAAAGATCCAAGACGCAAGTTAGAATCTCCCCAGGAAGTGAAACAATATGTGCAGATAGAAGATGTTTTTTCTACTGTCTTGGATATCGCAGAAGCAAGCAATCGAGATAGTATAGTACAGATCGTGGACGGTATTTCCCTATTACCTTTTGTCGAGGATCCCTCATTTGTAGATTCTAGTCGGGTTCTGTTATGGCATCTGCCGCATTACAAAGGTAATAGCGCCGGATGGAGCAGCGCGATACGAAAAGGAGAATGGAAACTGATCTATAACTACAATAAGGAGATATTATCTTTATACAACTTGACTGAAGATATTGGTGAGCAAAACGATTTAGCGGCAACATATCCACTAAAAGTGGAAGAACTAGCCTTGGCATTTTCAGAGCTCTTACAAGAGCGGGAGAGCCGTTTTCCTAAAAGGAATTCCCTAAGGAATCGGGAAATACCGTTGCCTATCGAAGTTTTTAGACAAAAAAATAAATAGTGATTTTAATAACAAATAAATCATGGTTAGAAATAGAGCAATTTATATTTTTATTGCAGTTCAATTAGTTTTTTCCTCTGCAAAAGTAAGCGGGCAACAAGTCTCCGATACGTCATTTGATCCAAAAATTGCAATACCAACCCATCCTATTGGTGAAGGTCCACGGGTTTACATTGACGAAGGCCACCATAATTTCCATACGTTGGATGGTCGTTATAGCACATTTGCAAACCTGCTTCGCGCTTACGGATATCAGGTAGATAGTCGTAAAGGAGAGATCACATTTGAAAATCTTCACGGCACAGATGTATTGGTCATCGCTAATGCCTTGAACGAATTTAATGTGAATAATTGGTCAAAACCTATTCATCAAGCTTTTTCGGGGTCTGAAATTGCTGCAATAAAATCGTGGGTAGCTCAAGGGGGATCTTTATTCCTTATTGCAGACCATATGCCATTCCCCGGTGCTGTCGATAGCCTTGCTTCAGCTTTTGGTTTTAGTGTGTTGGATGGGTTTGCACGGGATGCGGTAAAGATTGCTAAAAGAGTGGGTGGCCCCGATGTGTTTAGTATTCAAGAAGGTACTTTATCTAAACATTTAGCTGCACAAGGAAAAGATAATACACAAAATGTTGATTCTATTGCCACATTTGGTGGACAGGCATTCGAGATTCCTGATAATGCAATTTCGTTAATAACGTTGCCTGATAGATTTCATATCCTATTGCCAGATACCGCTTGGAAGTTTAGTCCATCCACACATTCTGTGAATGTAGGTGGATTTTCCCAAGGAGCTGTTTTAGAGTTTGGAAAGGGAAGGATGGCGCTATTCGGTGAGGCTGCCATGTTTTCGGCACAGTTTAGCGGAAAGGATAAGCGCCCTATGGGAATTAATCACCCAAAAGCAAAAGGTAATATTTCGTTTATAAGAAACATACTATATTGGTTAACAGTTGTGGATAAAGAGTAATGAATTTTTAGCAGATGGTAGATCTATTTTAGGACTGATCGAGTACGAAACATATTAGTTCAGAGTATGAAGTCTCTTTCTTTAAAAAAAATCTACTAAAATGGTAGTCTTTGTAAAAAAAGTTTCTACATTTGTATCGTTCGTTTCAATTGGCGTTGGCACGGCAGTATTTAAAACATTAAACAGAATATGAAGACTTTCAACCAAACCCTATCCCCGTTAACCCACAAGTACGTGGGTGTTGTCAACCTGTATAGATGCTCGCAGCAAATGCGAATGTGTTGTCACTAATTTCTCCCTCACTATATGAATGCGAAAGGGGAAGTTGACGCTTCCCCCTTTTGCTCAATAACAAATAACAAGTATTCAATTGGTCTTGGCACTTGTCTGTAATTTACTATTAAACATTCAAAACTATGAAATTTCGCAGAGTATTCCGATACTCACTTCCTATTTTTTTATTATGGGTCGCCACTATGTCGGCTCAATCCCAAGAAACCAAGCCCATTATTAATGCATCGCTCGTTGGAACCGTTATAGATGCGACAACAAAAAGTCCTATTGAAGGTGCTACGGTTCAACTGGAAGCCGTTACACATAGTGTGAAAACTGATCGTAACGGGAGGTTCTCTTTTGTAACAGGGCAGAGGTTGCCATTTAAAATCAATGTTACTTTTATAGGCTATCAGCCACAGAGCTTGGTCGTTACCTCATCGCCAGCTGTTATCGAATTGACGCCGTCTTCCCGGGATTTGGATGAGGTCGTTGTCGTGGGGTATGGTACGCAGAGCAGAAAGGGTTTGGTCGGGTCAGTATCTAAAATAGATCCTACTGATACCAAGACTATTCCAACCGGAAGTTTTGATGTCCAATTGCAAGGTAAAGCTGCCGGAGTTCAAATTAATGCAAATTCTGGGGTTCCGGGTGCTGATGTTTTTATTAGGGTAAGAGGGGCGACTTCTATCAATGCTTCCAACGACCCCTTGTACGTAATAGATGGTGTATTTGTAAATAATTCCAGTCTTCAAAATATTGATCAGGAGAGAGGGATTTCGCCATTGGCTGATATTAATCCTGCTGATATAGAAAGTGTAGAGATATTAAAAGATGCCTCTGCAGTAGCTATTTATGGATCTAGAGGAGCGAACGGTGTAGTCATTGTGACAACAAAAAGAGGTAATTATGGGCAAAAAACCAAAATAGAATTCAATGGTTCCGAGGGTGTCGGATGGTCTCCCAGTGATAGGATTTGGAAAGCTACAACAGGAGAGCAACATGCAATATTGGTCAATGAGTACAATAGAAACATGGGGAATCCGGAGCCTTTCAGAGATAAGAGCATTATAATTAACGGTGTCGCCGGTAGAGGATTGCCATCCGAACAGCCCACTTATGACCGGCTGAGCTACTTATTTCGTAATGCTAGCCTTCGCAACTATGATGTTTCTCTACTGGGCGGTAGCGAAAAAACTAAATTTTATTTTGGAGGAGGATATACCGGACAAGAATCGATATGGCGTCCAATGGGTTTAGAGCGTGGGACTGTCAAAATTAATTTGGATCATAAAATTTCCGATAAAATCACTATTGGAACTAGTAACAGCATCAGTAAAACACATCGCGATCAAGCAAGGCCGGCCAACGGGGCAAATGGAACCTTATTGCAAGCATCATTAAATATTCCTACCTATCTGCCAATTTTTGATGACGCAGGTTTACCACTTAAATGGGTAAACTTTGATAATATTTGGGTGCTTACCAGTACACAGAACTTATGGTCTAATAGTTATCACTATGTTGGTAATGTAAATTTTGATTATAAAATAACTCCCAAGCTGAGCTTTAGGTCAACATTTGGTGTAGATTATAATAATTATGAAGAAAATGAATATTGGGATACCAGAACAATTCTCGGAAATAATGGGGGGCGTGGCACACAAAGTATAACCCAGTCATCAACTGCTATTAACGAGCAAACCCTAAACTATAATGATAAAATAGGTAAGCATAGCTTTGGAGTGCTGTTGGGTAACACTTTACAGGGAATAGAAATTAAGAATGTTTCGGCTACAGGAACAAATTTCCCAAACAACTCTTATACCCAAATTTCATCTGCTGCAACACAAACTGCTTCGCAGTATAAGAACAATAGTACATTGGCTTCCTTCTTTTCACGTGTAGATTATAATTTCAATTCGAAATACTATGCAGAATTTATCATAAGGGCTGATGGTTCCTCAAAATTTGGAGAGAATAATAGATGGGGATATTTTCCGGCAATAGGTGGGGCATGGCGTATAAGCGAAGAAGATTTTATTGAGAAAATTCCGCAAATATCTAATTTAAAACTAAGGCTTAGTTATGGTATAACTGGTAACCAAGGCGGTGTTAGCGATTTTGCATCAAGAGGTTTATGGACAGGAGGTTTTGGTTATGCCGATGTAGCTGGAGGTGACGAGTTGCCCGGTACAGGTCCATTACAGATTGCCAATCCCGATTTAAAATGGGAAAGTACAGCGCAATTTAGTTCTGGATTGGACATAGGTTTGTTCAGTGACCGCTTAGGAATCGAACTGAACTACTATCGTAAATATACGAGCGATGCGCTTTTACAGGTAGCAACACCGGGTATTACAGGTTTTACCTCATACTTAACCAATTATGGCGAAATCAGCAACAATGGTTACGAAGTGTCTATTAATTCGGTGAATATTCGCAGTAGGTCATTTACTTGGAAAACAGACTTTAACATTGCTGGTAATAAAAACACCATCGAAAAGATACCTGCCGATATTCCTTTTGCAGGACGGGATTTAATCCGTTTACAACAGGGCAACTCGTTATATGCTTACTGGTTATATAAACAAATAGGCGTAGATCCTAGCACGGGAGATGTAATTTTTGACGATTACAACAAAGATGGAAAAATAGATGCAGAGGACAGACAGATTTTAGGAAGTACTTGGCCTAAGTTTTTCGGAGGAATAAGTAACAACTTTACCTATAAGGATTTCGATTTGTCAGCATTTTTTGTTTACTCTTACGGCAATTCCATCTGGAACCACAATCGTATGCTTGGGGAAACAGGTGGTACGCTTGATGCCGGACGGGTATTGTTGGCCAGCCAATTTGATAGATGGACCACCCCGGGACAAATTACAGAAATTCCAAGGTTAACCGCCGCAAATTACGCTCGCCAAGAGAATAGTCGCTTTTTTGAAGATGCTTCATATCTGCGTTTACGCTCATTGACTTTTGGGTATACACTGCCAAAATCATTTACACAACGGGCCAAAATTAACAAAGTACGTTTGTATGTAACGGGTAACAACCTTTTAATATTTACCAAGTATACAGGTGCCGATCCGGAAACGAATTTGGGAACACAGAACATACAAGGTTATGATTATGATACCCCACCACAACCTCGTACTGTACAGTTTGGTTTAAATGTTTCATTATAAAAATCATCATTAGATTGATCATGAGAATATTAAGATATATACTCTTCTCTGCCGGTTTGTTAACTTTTACCGGTTGTGAGAAATTCTTAACTACAGAGCCTCTAAACGCAGTTTCTGATGAAGCTACTATTATAGACAAGGTTTCTGCCGAAACGGCTTTAAGAGCCGTTTATCGCCAGTTTGGTAACATAGGTTATTATGGAGAAAACTATGTTACGTTTGGATACTTTCCAAGTGGTGATATTAAAAATTTAACAACGGGAGGAGCGGGCAACTTGGTAAATGCTAACTTTCGTACAGACGAGGTCCTCTTCAATACCACCTGGATTGCGATTTATAGAGCCATAAATAGTGCTAACCATGTGATTACTAAAGTGCCCTCAGTTAATGATCCTTTGCTTACTGACGCATTGAAAAACCAATATGTTGGTGAGGCTAAATTTTTAAGAGCGCTTGCCTATTTTGATCTTGCCCGTGCATGGGGTGGTGTGCAGATCATATTGGAACCTACTACCTCTCTACAAAATACACCACAGGTCAAAAGAAGTACACGAGAGCAGACCTATGCGCAAGTACTGGAAGATTTGAAGGATGCAGAAATTCTTTTGCCTGACGTAGTGAATAGAGTTAGAGCAACCAAACGTACTGTTTGGGCATTGAGAGCACGATTGCATCTCTATAAAGAAGAGTGGGGACTAGCAGAAACTTATGCAACTAAACTCATCGAGAAAACCGCAGATTATACTTTGATAAAACCCTTTAGTAATTGGTTTGCAGATAATGTGAAAAATACCCGGGAGTCTATTTTTGAGTTGCAGTTTAGCGTAAATAATGTAAACTCTACCCGTATACAAATGGCGCACTCTACCAATGGCGGACAATACCGTTACGCGCCTAACGATAGGTTCGTACAGTTGCTCAATGACCCAACGATAGGCGGAGGCAGAAAAGCTTTGATTACTAGTGTGACCCAAAGCGGTATTGTAAACTGGGTTGGTAATTTATATTACAGAAGAGATGCTACAGATCCGGCCTACATATTCCGTATTGCAGAAATGTATTTGATACGTGCCGAGGCCAGAGCAGAGCAAGATAACCTATCGGCTACAACCGGAGCTTTGTTTGACCTTAATCAGGTAAGGGATAGGGCAGAGTTGGCTCCTTCAAATGCTGTTAGCAAAGCTGATGTTTTGTTAGCTATAGAAGAAGAAAGAAGATATGAATTTGCCTGGGAGGCGCACCGCTGGTTCGACTTGGCCAGGACAGGAAGGGCTAAGGCGGTATTGGAAGCATTGAACCCAAATATTACGATAGGTGCTCATCAAAATGTATTCCCTATACCGGTTACACAGATTCAATTAGATAGGGACAATTTGGATCAAAATCCGGTTTATTAACTTTTTAAAACGAAGGTTCATGAGTTTTTTAAATTATAATACACCCATTCAATGGAATAGAACAAATGCGTTTGTATTACGTTTTCTTCTTATCTATTTCTTTATACAGGCGATTCCTTTTGATTATAAATTCTATACAGATCTATTGGCCATAAGTGGTGGGGGACAGGGATTTTATATCTTGTTTAAAATTGCTAATTACAATCCGCAGTTTTTTGGACTTAGCGGCTATCAAAATTGGTTGATAGCTGCAATAATAGCATTAATAGGAGCATTGGCAGCGGATAGGTTCTATCGTAATACTAATCCGGATTTCGATAAACTGTATTATTGGCTAAGGGTAATTCTACGTTATCGTTTAGCATTAGTAGCCATATCGTATGGGCTTATTAAGTTGTTCCCGTTACAAATGCCCTATCCTAGCTTAGGTAATTTGCATACCAATTATGGTGATTTCCTACCTTGGAAGATTTATTTCCATACTACTGGGATTGCTCCTCCATTCGAAGCGTTCTTAGGAGGTGTAGAGATATTTGCAGGTTTATTATTGCTGTATCGTAAAACAGTTACTTTTGGATCAGGTGTTTTGGCAGGCTACTATGGTAATGTATTTGCATCTAATATTGCCTATAGTATGGGGTACGAGGTGTATAGCTTGCAATTGACCATCTTTGCGATTGTGCTGTTTATTTATGATGCCCCCCGTTTATACAGCTTATTGGTTGCTCAGAAATATACTGTAGCTAATACCTATCATCCTTGGTTCGATAACAGAGAAAAATGGGTCAGGAATGTAGTTAGGTCTTTGGTTGCGGTTTTTATCATTGCTCTAGGCTATACTACCTACAAGAACTACACTACGGCACCTTATAAATACCCTAAAACCGTAGGTATAAAAGATAGTTACGGTTATTACAATGTAAGTGTGTTTAAGTTTAATAATGTAGAGATACCCTATTCTACGACAGATATGAACAGGTGGCAGAACGTAGTTTTTGAAAAATGGGCAACGTTGAGTATTAAAACTGCGAGGCCAATTGTAATAGATGAGGGTCTGGGAGACCAATTTACCGATAGTGATTATGAAAGAAATTTTGAGTCGGCTGGGGTTGGAGGTAGAAGGTATTTTGCGTATGAGGCGGATACCTTGTCCAAGACATTAAAATTGGTCAATAAAAATAAAAACCATAAGGAAGAGATATTTAATCTCAACTACCGAGTTGTAAATGATAGCACCATAGTACTTACAGGGATAAATGAAAAGAAAGACTCTGTTTATGCAGAATTGAACAGGATTAACAAAAAATATCTGCTGTTTGAAGGTAGAAGGAAACCAATTAAATTATAATACTATGGCAAATACTCATGAAAAGAATTATAGTGGATCCGTTTGGACTGGTTTTCAAAAATTTGCTTTCCGAACATTCTTTGTTTTCTTTTTGATCATGTTGATTCCTACGGATGCCAGATATTATCAGAGATGGTTTACTACCGACTGGGAAAATTTACACATCAGAGATATTGGCTCTTTAAGTGGTTCTAGTTTCAAAATTATTGAAGTAGCTACAAAAAGGGAAGGAGGGAATGATACTGGGGGGGCGCCCGGGAAAAAAGAATTTAAATATGTCATCTATCCAAAGTCAGGTGAATACGGTGCTTGGAGCTATATAAATTGGGTTATAGCTTTTGGTATAGGTATAGTGGGCGCATTAATCTGGACACTCATTGATAAGCGTTCTAAAAATTACAATACCCTTTATTACTTTTTGGGTGCTTTGGTAAGTTACTCCATGTTGATAAGGTTACAGGGGCTAACCTTTTCCAAGGTGTTTCCCACGCAAATGCCAGACTTGGCTATAACCCAGTTAAACACGCCTTACGGAGATTTTGTAGCACAGAAACTGTATTGGATACAGTTTAGCTTTGTACACAATTTTGAAAGATACGCCGGTTGGGCAGAATTGGTCATCATGTTCGCGTTGTTTTTTAGAAGCACACGGGCAATAGGAGCGGCTTTAAGCATCGCTATGATAGGAGTAATAGCCTTAGCGAATCATGCGTACGACGGAGGGATACACTTATTGGCTTCTTTCTATATATTAGGTGGTCTTTTCGTGTTGTGGCGTTATTTACCAGCTATATGGAAACTAATTGTTGGTGAAAAGGATGTTGCATTAGACATCGTATATTATCCATTTAGCAAGCCTTGGGAAAAGTGGGTCAGAATAATATTCAAGAGTTTTATTTTCTTCTTTTTCTTTGGGGTCAGTGCTTATTTGCATTTGCAAAACTATAAGTACGATTCGTATAAAGTTCCACAAAATCCGGGTTTGGCAAATGCTAGGGGGATATACAGTGTAGAATACTTTAAAGTTAATGGAGAGGAGCTTCCGTATTCTCCACTTGACTCGCTACGTTGGCAAGAAGTAAGTCTGGAAAAATGGTCTACGCTATCCTTTACGGTTTTCAATACATTTGATATACACGGAGAAGCAGGTAGGGGCAAGCAGTATGAAGATATAGATAGAACCTATGAATCTGCCGGTACAGGCGGGGGCCGTCGTCATTTTTATTACGAGATAGATGATGTGAATAATGCCTTGACTTTGCAGAATAAAAACAAAGTATATAAAAACCAGGTGCTAATATTCCATTATCAAAGGCCTAATAGTAAAGAAATATTGCTGCAAGGAAATAATGAATACGGTCAAGATATAGAGTTGCTATTGAAAAGAAAGGACAAATCTTACCTTATATTTCAGGAACGTGGCAGGAAAAATATTTGGACACCATAATAATATTGAAGGATGAAAAATATTGTAAACTTACATTGGCAATCCGAAGAAACCCGAGCTAACATACATCGTAACGAACCGTGGACTGAAAAAGAAAAAGTAGCATTTCGCATTGCTTTTATCTTTTTTACCATCATGAGTATACCTACAGATTATGGGTATTATGTGATGCTAGGACATTTTGATTGGCTCAATCTCAATTATAGGCAGTTGACAGAAATGGCAGCATTCTTTAACCCACAGTTCTTAAACGTATACTCTGAAAGTGGTTTTTTTGGTGTTGCCAGTTACATCAATTGGCCGTTTGTGCTGTTGATAGCTGTTGTTGGTGCACTGATATGGGGGTATTTTGATAAGCACAGACCATCGTATAACGATTTGTATTATCTGGTACGGGTATTTGCCCGTTATCGTGTGGCTTATGCAGGTATAAGTTGGGGGTATAAGAAGATATTTGTCATGCAGATGCCCGTGCAGTTTGAAGCTATATGGAATACGGAGCTAATAAATTTCTTTGCCAAGCGTCTTTATTGGGAAGTACTCAGTGTAGCTCCTGTATATGAGGTTTATTTGGGTTGTGCCGAATTCTTTGCAGGTTTCCTTTTATTGTTTAGACGCACAACAACACTTGGGGCAGCTTTGGCATTTGCTGTTTTTGGTAATATAGCTATATCTAATCATGCTTATGATATCGGTGAACAGGTGCCTAGTGCTTTAATGGCTGTTTTAGCATTATTCATATTGTGGAAAGATATTCCTGCAATATATCAGGTTATTGTTAGAGAAAAAAATACCATATTAAAACATTATAACCCCACTTTTGGTAAAGCGTGGCAACGGTGGGTACGAACAGGGCTGAAAGTTGTGTTCAACTTTCTTTTGGTAGCATTGTTTGCCTATTATGAGGTAAGGGCAGTAGTGCAGAACGATTTTTATAAGATACCCAATACACCAGGCTTGGAAGATACCAAGGGAGTTTATGAAGTAAGAACATTTAAACGTAACGGTACCGGACTGCCCCACAACCCATTAGATACAGCAAGATGGCAAGATGTAATTTTCGAAAATTGGTCTTCTATAGGAGTTAAGTATGTGAATAAGCCACAACAAATAGCCATGTTTGCAGCAGGTAGCTATCCAAGGGTAAACGAACCTTATGACGGTAAATTGCATTTCGATTGGAGGGGTGATTTTAGAAGATACCATTTAGATGCTGATGGTAAAAAACTTCCTGCTAAAGTAAAATGGCCCAGGGATGTTAACATTGATTGGGAATTTGCAGGTATGCAAGGCAGGGTATTTTATTATTATGAAGCTGACACCGTTAACAATGTGCTCAAACTAGTTAATAAAAATAGATACCACAGAGATGAAAAAATGACATTTACGTATGAACAACCAGATAAACAAACTATAATTTTGAAAGGTTTAGATGATCAAAAAGATTCGATATATGTCGAATTAAAGAAGTCAACATATCAACAGCCATTATTAAGTGTGAATAGATAGTGAGCAAAATTTCAGCAAAATACGATGCGATCATTATAGTTTAGATGAAACACATAAAATTTTGGTTTGGATGCGCGTACCTACAAAGATTGATTCTACCCATCATTAACCGATGGGAAAGCTTGACTCTAGATACGATGGGGCCATTGCATTTCCCGCGTCATCCGCTGGATTTGACAAGCTTTTGGTTAAAAGCTTTAAAGCCGGCCACGTGGACAGCGTTGTAGTTTAAAACAAAAAAGCATTATGGGCAGGAGTGGCGACACATGGCATCCAACTGTTATATAACTAGGTGTCCCGTTTATACCGACAGGATTCTTTATATGTCGTATTGGATAAACGCGAAAAAGATTATACGCTGAAAACGGAGTTAATAGATTGGTATTATAACTATAAATAATATTTTTCATAAAGTCTACTTAAATAGTAGACTTTATGAAAAATGTTTTTATATTTGCACTGTTCGTTTCAATTGGCGTTGGCAACGATAGTATTAAAACATTAAACAGGATATGAAAACTTTCTACCAGACCCTATTTTTTTCTCTTCGCGCAACACGTGATTTTGTCAATCTTTATTGTCTTTCGCTTCGAATGCGAATGTGCACTTGTTAACTTCCCTCTCTACATAAAAACCAAAAAGGGAAGTTAATTCTTCCTCCCTTTTGATTTAATAAGCAAATAACAAGTTCAATTGGCGTTGGCACTTGTCAGTATTCACTATCAAATACTTAAAACTATGAAATATTATAGAGTATTCCGATACTCGCTTTCTGTTTTTCTAATCTGGGCCTCTGTTCTAACAGTGTGGGCACAAGAAACAAAACCAATTATTAATGCTTCCCTTGTTGGAACGGTGATTGATGCAGCAACAAAAGACCCTATCGAAGGTGCTACCGTGCAGCTGGAGGCTGTAACACATAATGTGAAAACTGATCGCAATGGGAGGTTTTCCTTTGTAACAGGTCAGAAATTGCCTTTTAAGCTTACCGTTACTTCGGTTGGCTACGCAACACAGAACCTTGTCATTGAAAATTCGCCGGCCGTCATCGAGTTACATCGATCTACGGAAGATTTGGATGAAGTAGTTGTCGTTGGGTATACTACTATAGCGAAAAAGAATCTCATCGGCGCTGTAGATCGGGTATCTCAACAAGCAGTTAAAGATATACCCACAGGAAGTTTTGACGCACAGCTACAAGGTAAAGTTGCGGGTATGCAAGTCGCGGCTAGTACAGGGATTCCCGGGGAAGCATTACACGTCCGTCTGCGAGGAGCGACCTCTATTAATGCAGATAATAATCCCTTATATGTTATTGACGGTGTTTTTCTGAATTCAGAAAGCCTTCAAACCATCAATACAGGAGGTAAAGCGACTTCTCCCATAGCCGACTTGAGCCCTTCTGATATTGAATATGTCGAAGTACTGAAAGACGCTGAGGCAACAGCCTTATACGGATCAAGAGGCGCAAACGGGGTTATTTTAATTACGACAAAGCGAGGAAAAAATTCGCAATCGGCAAAGATTGATGTCAATCTTTATTCTGGAAGAGGAAAAGCCGCCAAATTGTGGGAATTAACTACCGGACCTGAGCACGCTGAATTGGTGAACGAGTATTTTAGAAACATTGGTCAGACCGAGCCATTTAGACCCGTTGCAGAGGGGGGGAGAGGGCTGCCTTCTGAACAGCAAACATACGACAGATTGTCGGAGGCATTCCGGACGGCAGGAGTTCATAACGCAGATTTATCTGTATATGGAGGTAGTGAGAATACAGCTTATTATTTAAGTGCAGGGTATAATAAGCAAGAGTCTATATTGAAGCCAATCTCCTTTGACCGGGCAAATTTTCGTTTTAATTTAGACCAAAAGGTAAACAATAACCTGAAAATAGGTTCGAGTAATGGTATTTCGAGAACGGGTCGCAACCAAGGTCGGGCAGGAGATGGTCCTCAAGGAGGTATTCTGCAGGCGGCATTGCATACACCGACGTATCTATCGCCCTACAATGAAGAAGGTGTCTTGGTTGGCAGAGCCGGATTTGATAATTTAACCTTGTTATTAGACAATTATGATGTCGGGTCGACAAGTTTGCGCTACATTGGAAATGTTTATGGTGAATACCAGATTACACCGGCTTTGAAATTTCGTTCGACATTTAGTGTTGATTATAATAATTACAATGAGCACGAGTACTGGAATAAATTGCTGATTGCCGGAAGTGGTGCTAACGGATTAGCAACTTCTGCAATTTCTCAATCGACAACATGGATCAACGAGCAAACATTAACGTACAGGAAAAGATTAGATGCTCGACATACTATCGGCGCATTATTAGGTAACACGTTACAGGGAAGTTATTTTTCCCTAACATCGGCAGAAGGTCGGGGCTTCGCAACGGATGACTTTACACTAATCAATACCGCTGCTACGACCACAAGTAACCAAGATTGGGACCAATATAAATTGGCTTCTTTTTTCGGCAGAGTGGATTATGCGTTTGATGATAAATATCTATTGGATTTTTCACTACGTGCAGATGGATCTTCAAAATTTAATAAAGGATATCAATGGGGGTATTTTCCGGCAGTCGGTGTCGCTTGGCGTTTAAGTAAAGAAAGCTTTTTACAGGATGTTGCCTTCTTGGATGACTTAAAATTAAAAGCCAGTTATGGGCTGACCGGTAACCAGAATGGTATCAATTCCTTTGCTTCACGGCAATTGTGGTCCGGAGTAGGGTCGTCTTATCGAGGGGTCGCAGGTATTTTTCCTGAGCAACTAGCCAATCAGGGGCTTAGCTGGGAGACTACATCGCAGTTTAACATCGGTTTGGATGCCGCCTTATTAAATAACAGATTGACTACGTCCTTAAACTATTATTATAAATATACTAAGGACGGTTTATTGACCGAAGTGTTGCCCGGAACAACAGGTTTTAGCAGTTTTACGAACAACGCTGTAGAGATTAGCAATAAAGGGTTTGAGTTGAGCATTAGTTCGTTGAATATCAATAGCGATGTTTTCTCTTGGAATACCTCATTTAATATTGCCCGTAATATCAATAACATCGAAAAATTAGAAACGCCTCAAAATTATGGAAGTAGAGATCTCATCCAGTTTAGAGAGGGATTTCCAATGTATTCATTTTGGGTATACAACCAATTATATGTAGACCCCCAGACAGGGGATGCGGTATACGAAGATGTGGACGGTAACGGTCGCATAACGACCGATGACAGACAAATTCTGGGCAGTATCTGGCCAGACTATTTTGGAGGTTTAAGTAACGATTTTTCCTATAGAAACTTTGATTTAAGCACATTCTTTACGTTCTCAGTCGGCAATAAAATATATAATCACAATCGTTTTTTCGGGGAAGCTGGAGGGGCTAGAGATGCGGCGCGTATCATTTTTAAATCTAATCTGGATCGCTGGCAACAATCTGGAGATATTACAGATGTCCCTCGTTCAGATGGCGTCAATAACAATAACTATAAAGACGGCGGTGGTAGATGGCTGGAAGACGGATCCTATTTAAGATTTAGAACATTAAGTTTGGGGTACAATTTCACAGCGAAGAACCTAGGGAAATTGCCTTTGTCTAAGTTGAGAATATATGCTCAGGCAACCAACTTATTTACGATTACGAAATACACAGGGCTTGACCCCGAATCTGCGGCGAATAGCGCAGCAAATCAACAAGGTATTGATTTGGGAACACCGCCGCAGCCCAGAAGTTTTCAGCTAGGTGTTAATTTAACTTTATAAGAGAGTCATGAGAACAAAATTTCTTTATTTATTTTACATAGTCCTATTCACAAGCTGCTCTTCGTTCTTAGAGGTAGATCCCAAGTCATCTCTCTCAGGGGAAGGTATAATCAAAGATGAAACATCCGCAAACGCAGCTATCAGCGGAGTGTATGATGCACTAAGAAGTTACTATAGTGTAGATTATCAGTCCATCGCCTACTTGTCGGGTGATAATGTCCAATGGACAGGGTCGCAATCACAGGTGCAAGAGTTTATCAACAATAAAGTCAATCCAGAGAATTCAACGATATCTTCTACATGGAACGGAATTTATAGAACGATAAATCGAGCGAATAATGTAATTAACGCACTCGTAAATTACGAAGGAGATGGAATATCGGCAGCTGTAAAGGACAACGTTTTAGGGCAAGCATACGCTATTCGCGGATTGGCCTATTTTGATTTAGTGCGCGTTTGGGGCGGGGTACCGTTAATCACAGAGCCAACGGAGAAAGTCGGGGATAATATTGGGATAGAGCGTAGCACTGTAGCACAAACGTATCAACAAGTGATTGATGATCTGAATCTCGCGGAAGATCTTTTACCTTCCGCAACCGATCGTTTTGCTTTTACCAAGAAAACGGTCTGGGCTTTAAAGGCTCGATACCATTTGTATCAGAAAAATTGGGAAGGGGCGAGAGACTATGCAAAACTATTGATTGATGACCAATCAAATTATGAACTAATCGCCCCTTATTATTCCTTCTTTAAGAATAACGTTACAGGAACTAAAGAGTCGGTGTTCGAACTGTTTTACAGTGCCAATGAAGCAAATCCTCATAGAGCGCAATGGCAGCCGCAAACCAATGGTGGGACTAGACAATGGGCGCCTAGTGAGGAACTGATAGCTTTATTGACAAATGCTAGTACAGCTGGTGCTCGCAGCCAGTTAATAGCAAGGGATAACCAAAATCGCTGGTACGGTGATTTATATTACAGAAGCACAGGAGCCGATCCAACTTATGTCATTCGTATCGCTGAAGTCTATCTTATCCGTGCAGAGGCCTATGCTGAATTGGAAGAATACAACTTGGCGGTAGATGATCTAAACAAAGTTAGAGAAAGAACTTCGCTTGCAGATAAGTCGTACACAACAAACCAAGCTGATCTTTTGCTGTGGATTGAGGATGAGCGCCGTCTCGAATTTGCGTTTGAAGCACACCGTTGGTTCGATTTGGTGCGAACAGGGAGGGCGCAGCAGGTATTGGGAATAACCGAATCATTCCGATTATTATTGCCGATTCCATACAGCCAGATACTAGCCGATCCGGCACTGAAACAAAACCCAGATTATTCATCATAAAGTATCGATATAAGATGGCATCATATCTTCAAAATCCCGTATGGAAGAAGTATATTCTTCGTGTAAGCATACTTTTTATCGGGTTGCTTAGTTTGCCTTTGCAACCAGATTTTTATAAAACGTTGTTTACGATCAGTTGGCAATATTTTATTGCGGACGTATTCTACTTAGCTACCTTCCTGCCACATTATTTTGGCGAACAGACTGGTCTATTGGATTGGGTATTGCTCTTGATCATTGCATTGATTGGAGCAGCTGTCTGGCTGAAAAAGGAAAAACCCGGAAATACGGATAGAGAACAACTATACTATTATTATTTGCGGATATTTGTACGGTTTAAACTGGCGGCCATATTGTTTGTAGCCGGCTTTCTCAAGTTATTCCCCATTTTTGCTCCAGAACTATCTTTGAGCCACTTAAATACAGCGTATGGTTATTTTGCAGATTGGAAACATCTGCTGTTAAGTTTATCCACAGCTCCGGCCTATTTGGTGTTTTTGGGCATCGTTGAGCTTATTGCTGCGGTACTATTGCTCTTCCGGAAAACAGCTTTTCTAGCCGTTATTTTTGTTGTGCCATTTTATGGGAATGCATTTTTGGCGGATTTGGCGTATCAAGGTCCCAGTTATTTTGTCTCTACTTATATTGTGTTATTGACCTTGCCCATTTTTGTGTACGATGTTCAACGTTTAGGATCATTGATTGTCTCTTTGAAAGAGACATTACCCGCCAGTTGGAAATTGGATTGGCAAAAAGTAAGCTGGTCAAAATGGCGATTATCACTTAAAGCAGTTTTCGTCTTCGTGTTTATTGTACTGGTAGCCGTCAGGTCTTATTCTATATACCAAGATCCAAACCAATCGTTACATTATCCAAATGAGGCAGGTCTACCCGATATTGAAGGAAAATATTTGGTGGATACTTTTGTATTGAATGGCGATACATTGGCTTTTTCGCCGACAGATAGCGTAAGATGGAGAGATGTTGTATTCGAAAAATGGAATACGTTAAGTGTGCGAAAAGTAAACACGGTTTTCAAGGACGAACCCCCTACAGCTTTTTTTCAACGCGAAGACGATAGCAGAGATTATGAATATACCCAGGTGGGGGATCGTCTATACTATCGTTATACGATTACCAATGACAGTATAGCATTTAAAAATCCAAATAGAAACTATCATGACGACACCTACCTATTCAAAGTGGAACGACCGGATAGTCTGCGTATAAATTTGTCCGGTTTTAACGTACGGGGAGATACGCTTCAGATTGAGCTTAACAAGGTCGATAAAAAGTATCTTTTGTATGAGGTTAAAAAGATTGGACGTCGTGGACTGGGATATAAGTTATAAATATTTAAAATCATTTGAAGATGTCAGTGAATAATCTGTCGCAAGGTAAGCGTCAATGGACTACCTTTCAACTCATCGCGTTTCGTATCAGCTTTGTTTTCTTTATCATCATATCTATACCCAATAACCCCTTGTGGTATAAGCATGTGTTTGCCATAGATTGGCTTAATCTGGATTACAGGGATCTGTATGATGTTTGTCGATTTGGGTCAGGTGTGAATTGGTTTGGTCGGACCACCTTTGGATATCGTCTAGAGGGATACAGTATTTGGGTTAATACCCTATTTTTTTCTATTATAGCAGGTTTCATTTGGACATTTGTTTTGAAACTGTTCAAAAGAGAGCGGTCAGAATACAATAAGTCGTTTTATTGGCTTAATGTTATCGTGCGCTATAGAGCAGGTTTGGGCATTATCGGGTTTGGTTTTACAAAACTTTTTCCGGTGCAGATGCCTTATCCTTCTTTTGGGATTCTGGATACCGACTATGGTGATTTAACCGCACAAAAGATTTTTTGGCTTTCATTTGGAATCGTACCCTGGTATCAGGTGTTTGCCGGAATATTGGAAGTGGGAGCAGGTACCTTGCTGTTTTTCAGAAAAACAGTTCCTATCGGAGCGGCTTTACTTGTTGGCGCATTGGGAGCCATTGTTGTGGTGAATTTTGCTTACAACGGGGGCGTGCATGTTTACAGTTCATACTTCGTA
Source organism: Sphingobacterium corticibacterium (assembly GCF_004208525.1). Classification (GTDB taxonomy): domain Bacteria; phylum Bacteroidota; class Bacteroidia; order Sphingobacteriales; family Sphingobacteriaceae; genus Sphingobacterium; species Sphingobacterium corticibacterium. Next base: position 112,394 of record NZ_SGIT01000004.1, read on the forward strand.
TTGTTGAGTTTATTTTTGCTGGTGCCGTATTACAGACCGTTCTATAATTTGTTTGTCAAAGAAATAGTTACGAAAGTCGAACTTTATCTCCCCAAATTTAAACCTACGTTTAACTATTTTAGAATTGGCTTCAAAACCGTCATTATATTCATTTTTGTAGGTGTTTTCTTCTATTTACAATATCTTGACTATCGATATGACCCTTACAAGCAGCCCTCCTCTGCAGGTGTAAAGGAATTGCGGGGTCATTATAATGTGACGGAATTTAAATTAAACGGAGAAACAAGACCCTTTAATCCATACGACACTATCCGCTGGCAGTCTGCAACGTTTGAGAATTGGTCTACATTAACTTTCCGTGTCAATAGACCTGTGCTATTAGACTTATCAAATGGTGGTGGCGATCCAAAACGAGATGTGAACCGCACATTTGAATTATCTGGGGTTGCAGGAGGACAACGTGCGTTTCATTATTATGCGGACACCGACAATAAAAAATTGTATCTAGAAGATAAATTTAAGCTTATTCCCGATCCACGTAATGTGACAGCTGGTGAAGGGGGCGATGGAGGTGTTCGAAACTATCTGAAAGATCAAAAAGCATATGATGATGCTCCGTCGATTTCTTTAGAAGAATGGTTACCCGATTCCGTAAAAAGTAAGTTTGCTGATGAGGTGAATGATGTACATCCCCAAGCCAGGACGACACGCCGTATCCGCGAGTTTGCTAAAGCAGATGAATTGGCGAAGAAAGAAGTGAGGCAGCGTTTTGTAGTCAATTATACCGTATATGATAAGGGCAATAAAGTCATATTGGAAGGGATAGATGAAAACCGTGATTCGCTCTATGTCGTCTTGGATAGGGTTATAAAAGATTATAAGCTTGCCCCAGGTAAATTGGTTGCCGGACAATATGATTAAAAATGGGAGCGTATATATGTTGCTTGGATGCGCCGTAGCATTGCTTGTCCGTTGCAATCCTATTGATAAAAATCCTTCTGTCGTTCAAGTGCAACGGCATGAAGCAGATTGGTCAGACGGACTTGAGGCGTACGAAGCAACGTGGCCGGATAAATTTGGGATAGGAAAATCAGCCGATAAAAGTTTTATTGCTAAATGGGATATCGACGTCCGGCCCGACGGTAAAGGACTGCCCAAAGGCGAGGGCAGGGCGAAAAACGGCGCCGTAGTATATCAGCATAAATGTGCAAGCTGTCATGGCGTCAATGGTTATGAGGGGCCTGAGGATAAGCTGGTCACGGATTCGACGGGAAGAAATACGATTGGAAATTATTGGCCCTATGCGACCACAATCTTTGACTATGTCCGTCGCGCCATGCCATTTAATGCTCCGGGTTCATTAACGGATCAAGAAGTTTATGATATCACAGCGTATTTGCTGTATTTAAATGGTATCATACAGGAAGAGCATATTATTACAGAAAAGACCCTACCTACGATAGAAATGCCAGCCAGGAAAAGATATGTCTTGGATGACCGACAGGGAGGTCCGGAGATAAGATAAAATACGATGTCAGTAGAAAAAGAATATTTTCAGCAAATACGGAACCTTGTCCGTTGGTTGACAGCGGCCGTCGCCATCTTTCTAATAGTGACGGTAGGCTTTGTGGTGTATCAACATACATTTAATCAGGTTATAGAACCAGATTTTGATTCAAAAATTGTTGTTGACCCTAGTAAGGTACAAGGAGCCCCATCATCCGAAGTGGGTTATCGTTCTAAATTCGATAGCCCCAAGCGTATAGCGACTTACGCGACGGCTTCACGAACGCCTTTGGAAGATCTGCAAGGTACGATTACGCCGTCGGATCTGCATTTTGAAAGACATCATGCCGGTATACCGGAGATAGATCCTGAACAACACGAATTACTTATTCACGGTTTGGTCGAAAAGCCTATACGTCTGAAGCTTTCAGATATCAAAAAATATCCTTCGGTGTCACGAATTTGTTTTATTGAATGTTCGGGTAATTTTCGTTATGGAAAGCGGGAAATGACACCGGGAGAAGTATGTGGGTTAACTAGCCAAAGTGAGTGGACGGGTGTGTTATTGTCTACCGTTTTACGTGATCTCGGTGTCAAATCGGAGGCCAAATGGTTGTTGGCAGAGGGTGCTGACGGTGCGCTTATGGCACGTAGCGTGCCGCTGAAGGAGGCGTTAACAGAGGCCATCATCGCCTATGGTCAGAACGGCGAGGCTATCCGACCGCAGCAAGGTTATCCGATGCGACTGGTCATTCCCGGTTTCGAAGGTAATACCCAAATCAAATGGTTACGACGTATTGAAGTGACAGACGAACCGGTGATGACCCGGGAGGAAACCTCTAAATATACAGAGAAAGTTAAGGACGGGAAAATCCGGATGTTTAGTTTGGTGATGGATGCCCGATCTATTGTTACCTATCCTGCTTATCCGAAGAAAATTGAAAAAGGTTGGCAAGAATTGCGTGGCATAGCATGGAGCGGTCGGGGGAAAGTGACGAAAGTACTGGTGAGTGTAGATAATGGCAAAACATGGCAGGAAGCACATTTGCAGGGACCGGTTTTAGAAAAGGCACATACCGCATTTAAATTCATGTGGAACTGGGACGGAAAGCCTACGCGTGTCCTCAGTAAAGCGATTGATGAGACGGGTTATGAGCAACCGACATACAATCAGCTTGTAAAAGCAAGAGAATCGAAGGGCGGCTACCATTTTAATCCTGTTGTGGGGTGGGATATTGAGAAAAGTGGTGAAGTGTACTTGGCAGACATTAAGGATATCTAATAACTTATTTATTATTCGGAAGACGTGAAAGGAATTTTTGAGAAACTATCACCTTTGCTTATTTTATTATTTGTGCAGGACTCTTTTGCACAAATTGGGTCAAATGATAGTACAAGTCGCTACTATGCGATTCAGGAAGTCATCATTTTTGGGAAAGGATCTGACAAGGGACTGAACAATCGACTTTCGGCAACACAGATCCAGGACTTCAATAAGCAGGATGTCGTTGAAGCTGTTAATTTATTGCCTGGGGTTAGTATTGCACAGCTAGGCGCAAGAAATGAGGGGAGCATTTTGGTAAGAGGCTTCAATTCGCTGCGGACGCCTGTTTTTTATGATGGTATTCCTATTTACACACCTTACGACGGAACTTTTGATTTGAGTAGATTTAATACGTTTGATATAGAAGGCATTTCGATAGATAAAGGGATGGTGTCGATTCAGTACGGGCCGAATACAATGGGTGGCGCGGTTAATATTATTTCTAAAAAACCAATAAAAAAACTAGATATCAATGGTCAATCTGGTTTGATATCGGCAAAAGGCGATGCCGTAAATGGCTATTTTTCTTCTTTCAATGTGGGAACTAGGCAAAACAAGTATTATGTACTCGGCTCGGTTTCTATTTTGGATCGAAAAAATTTCGTTTTATCTAATAGTTTTGAACCAACGGATGTTAGTTTGCAAGATGCAGGAAAAAGAAATCACGCCGCTTCCCAAGATGTAAAATTAAGTGGAAAAGTTGGTTATACGCCAAATGGAACAGATGAATATTCCTTGAGTTTTATTTATCAAAATGCTAATAAGAATATTTCTCCTAATGTGCTGCTGACTGGAAACAGTAATTGGAGAGATTACCCTGTCTATAATAAAAAAAGTGCCTATTTCAAAACGAAGACGTTGCTTGCAGAAAAGACTTTTTTAAACGTGACGGGATATTATGATACCTATTTTAATGAGATGAAGCAATACGATGATAAAGAGTATGTGTTGCAAAATAAAAATTCATCTTTCTCAAGTGTATATGATGATTATGCATTTGGCGGAATAGTTAATCTTACTTCGGAGGCCATTAGAAATAACTTTATAACATTGTCCTTAAATCAGAAGTTTGATGTGCACCGGGAGCATAATCGCGAAATTGCAGAGCGTTTGGAGATTGAGCAGAATTTTAAGGCAGGAGAACCCGTTCAAGAATATAATGATCATACTTTTTTTGTAGGTGTGGAGGATGTTATCGTGCTCAATTCTTTTATCAAAGGAATTTTGGGATTGTCTTACAATACCAGAAAGAATACCAAAGCACAGGAATACGGCACACATTATAATACAGGTGAGCGCGACGTGCTATTTGATTTTCCGACAGGTTCAAATCAGACGTTTGACTACAAGGGAGGTTTGGTTGTCGAACCTGTTGATAACCATAAAATCACGTTATCTGCTTCAAAAAGAACCCGTTTTGCTTCGCAAAAAGAACGATATTCAAGTCGATTCGGGAGCCAAGTGCCTAATCCCGGACTAAAATCGGAGTATGCGTGGGTATTTGACCTGACCTATTCCGGGGAAATAGGATCCTTATTTCATTACGAGGTATCTGGTTTTGTGAATGACATCCATGATGCTATCTTAGTTCGGACAGTCGGTGAACTGGACAATGGCAATCCAATTAATCAAAATGTCAATATCGGAAAAGCAGTGTTTCAAGGATATGAACTCGCTTTTGAATACGACCCTTTATCATTTTTAAGTGTGGGTGCTAATTATAGTTTTATTGCATTAAAGGACAAAACCGGAAATGATGAGAAATTTATAGATGTACCAAATCACAAAGCTATAGGGTATACTAAAATTGATATTCCAAAGATTCAATCGGCTTTTCTAGCAAGCATCGAGTATTATGGGCAGCGATATATGACAAGTACAGGGGATGAAGCACCAGATTTTGCCTTATTACATGCGAAGTTCTCTGTTCCGGTTTATCGTGGTGTTTCGTTGGATTTAAGTGTGCGAAATTTATTAGACAAAGATTATTATTTGGCTTTAGGCTATCCGAGGGAGGGAAGGTCGTTTTTGACTGCGTTATCCTATCGTTTTTGATGTTAGCTGAAAGTAAGTAACTTAGTGAGAGAATGAAAAAATACGATGCCATCATCATAGGTTCCGGTCCGAATGGATTTGCTGCCGCGATTACGTTGCAGCAACAGGGACTTTCTACGTTGATCGTGGAAGGTGCGAATACTACAGGAGGAGGTATGCGTACAAAAGAATTAACCTTGCCGGGCTTCAAGCATGATGTTTGTTCAGCAATACATCCCATGGCGATGGCTTCCCCTTTTATGCGCTCCATACCCCTAAAAGAATACGGATTGGAATTTACACAGGCAACTTATGCCGCGGCACATCCTTTAGATAGCGGTGATGCAGGCGTGCTATACCATAGCTTAGAAGAAACCGCACAACATTTAGGAGTTGATGCGCGGACCTACACAAGATTGATTCTACCGATCATTAACCGATGGGAAAGCTTGGCCCTAGATACCATGGGGCCGTTGCGTTTCCCTCGTCATCCGCTGGATTTGGCAAGTTTTGGGCTAAATGCTTTAAAACCGGCGACGTGGACAGCATCGTCGTTTAAGACAGAAAAAGCAAAAGCATTATGGGCAGGAATGGCAGCACATGGCATACAACCGCTATCGAACTGGGCAACATCCGCTATTGGCTTGGTACTGATGGCAGTAGGACACCGTTACGGTTGGCCTATCCCCAAAAGTGGTTCACAGTCTATCGCCGATGCGCTGGCAGCATATTATATTTCGCTCGGTGGCGAAATACAAACAGGATGCTGGGTAAAAGATACGCGGGAGCTCCCCCAACATAAGATATTGATATTGGATTTAACGCCCAAGCAAGTACTGAGAGTGGAGGGATTGCAGTTGCACGATTCCTATCGGAAACAGTTGAGAAAGTACCGTTATGGCATGGGCGTATTTAAGGTTGATTGGGCACTTTCTGATGCCACACCTTTTAAAGACGCTTACAGTCAACAAGCAGCAACGGTGCACCTCGGTAATACCTATGATGAAATAATACGGAATGAACTTCATTCCCATAGCGGTCAGGTGGTAGAGAAGCCGTTTGTTTTGTTTGCCCAGCCTAGTCAATTTGATAAAAGCCGGACTCCTGAAGGTAAACATATAGGATGGGCCTATTGCCATGTTCCCAATGGCTCTATTGTTGACTTTACGACACATATTGAGAATCAGATTGAACGTTTTGCTCCTGGTTTTAAAGACACTATTTTGGCACGACATACCTTTAATCCCACACAGATGGAAGCCTATAATCCAAACTATATTGGCGGAGACATTAATGGTGGAGTAATGGATATCTTCCAGTTGTATACCCGACCCACTTTATCTCTTACGCCGTATCGTACGTCGAATAAAAATGTTTACATAGCTTCTTCCTCTACACCTCCGGGAGGGGGCGTACACGGGATGTGCGGATTTCATGCTGCCCGGTTCGTTTTAAAGGATCATTTTAATATAGATGTAATGTTATGAGAAAGATTATACTTGCCGGAGGATCCGGTCATCTTGGCACGTTGTTAAAGAGGGCTTTTCTGGATTCGGGATGGGAGGTAGTGATTTTGTCCCGGCAGCGGAATAGAAAAGAAGAAGGGGTTACTTATGTGTTTTGGGACGGTGAGCATGTAGGGTCTTGGGGCAATGTGCTGAATGGTGCAGATACCGTGATCAACTTAAGTGGTAAAAGTATACAATGTCGCTTTACACCAAAAAATAAAGCGCTTCTTGAAGATTCTCGCTTTTTACCAACTAATGCCTTGGGAAGAGCAATAGCCACTTGTAATAAACCTCCAAGACTCTGGATAAACTTTTCTGGTATATCTATTTTTTCTGGATTAAACGAATTGCAGGATGAGACAAGTATGGCAATCGGCGACGATTATCTAGCTCAACTGACCCGAAGATGGGAAGCTGCTTTTTCAGCATTTGATCTTCCGGATACGTTAAAGGTGATACTTCGCGTCAGTCCGGTGTTGTCAAAACAACAAGGGATGTTAGCGGAACTACTTCCACTAGCGAAATGGGGCCTGGGAGGGAAAGTTTCTGATGGACGTCAATGCGTTAGTTGGATTCATGAGCGAGATTTTGTGAAATTGGTACAGTGGATAATCGAGCGGATGCAACCACGGCGGGTTTATCATGCCTGTAGCCCTAATCCAGTCACTAATGTTACATTTATGAAAGTGCTCAGAGAAAGTGTGGGTGTTTCTTTTGGGCTGCCTCTTCCCCTGATCATGGCGCATATCGGTTCGTTTTTAAAAGGCGTCGATTCGAGTATTCTACTTCATTCTGTTCCGGGGACAACCAAATACACTGTAGAAGATGGATTTGATTTTGACTTTGGAGAGATTAAATGTGCATTGACCGATCTAGTGAAATAATAATACTTATATTGTCCATCATTTACAAAAAACCTTAACTGTATATTATAATGTCATCTTCTAAATCAAGTATAATGATTAGCGAGGACTGGGTGGTCGTGATCCTCGGATTAGCTATCATTTTTTTAGCCCTGTTTGGTGTCGTCGTACCTAAACCAAGTTTTTCGTGGGATACGTCAGCGATACTTTTTGCAAAAGTCTTATCCCCCGATAACCTATTGGTTGTCGGTGCACAATTTTTATTAGTGTTCACTACAGCTCTCGTGGGAGCCTTGTTGTTGGGAAAACCGTTAAAGCCACTTTTGGTCGTTTTTCCTTTCATTTTTGTATTAACCATATTTGCATTGGTTTTAGCAGGCAATAGTACCGTACAAGAGTATAACTTGGAAGCTGTTATATTTAGTTTGGGTATCGGTTTGCTGATCAGCAATTTTTTTAAGTTACCGTCTTGGTTTAAAAATGCACTTTCTACCGAATTGTATGTAAAAATCGGTTTGGTGCTGCTGGGCACAACGGTTATCTTTAGCGAGATATTAAAAGCGGGAGCTTTAGGGCTGATTCAGGCTTTGGTTGTTGTATTGTCGGTCTGGTATTTTGCGTTTTGGCTTTGTAAGAAATTAAAGATCGATCAGGAAATGGCAATGATGCTTTCGTCGGCTGTTTCAATTTGTGGGGTGTCGGCCGCTATTGCTACGTCAGGAGCGATTAAAGGAGATGCTAAAAAGCTATCCTATGTGGTCTCTCTGGTATTGATTACCGCTATCCCGATGATGATTTTTATGCCCTATCTTGCAGACTGGATGGGCTTATCGCAAGAGGTTACCGGAGCTTGGCTTGGTGGAAGTATTGATACGACCGGGGCGGTTGTTGCATCCGGCTCGTTGGTAGGCGAAGAAGCGTTAAAAATCAGTACCATCGTGAAATTTTCTCAAAATGTCCTGCTTGGCATAGCCGCATTTGCTATCAGTATTTATTGGACATATTCGCATTCCAAAAGTGCAGAGCATGCTGAGAAACCGACCTTAAAAATCATTTGGGAGCGTTTTCCGAAATTTGTAATAGGTTTCATTTTTGCGTCCCTCTTATTTTCTTTTGTTATTAATCCTGCGCAAGTTGACGGCGTAAAAGCGGAATTGAAAAGTATACAAGGTTTGTGGTTTGCACTGGCTTTTACATCGATAGGTTTGGAAACGAATTTTAAAGAATTATTTGCGCATAACAACAAGAAACCGCTTTATGCGTTTCTGATCGCACAGGGATTCAATATTGTGGTGACGCTGGTGATTGCATTGCTGTTGTTTGGGTAAATTGAAAAATACCTAATAATGGGTATTTGCAAGTGAATGGCTATTTGTTTTATTTGTAAAGAAATACGTTGAAATAACGCCATGAAAATTACGAAAAGCATCAGTCTGTTAATCTTATCAATATTTTGTATTACCTATCATACGCAGGCACAAAGTATAAAAGGAATAGACTATAATAACCCTTCTTTGGATTTTTTTACGACCGATCCGGCCGACACGATACTGTTGTTCAATATGAATAGTGTTGATCTTTCGGCGCTAAAATATACCTTTAATGAGGAAGAGGGAACGTTTGAAACTATGCTTCCCTTTATTGTGGACCGGCCAGTAGGATCCTCCCAAATTTTTTGGTTCTTTAAATATATACCTGAAGAAAGAAAGGATTTTTCATGGATGATTTACGAGAGTAATAATACCGATGTAGGCATCTGTAGGTCTTTTCGGTACATGAAGTCGGCTGAGGGAGGTTATAATGTGCTACAAGGACAAGATCAACTAACTGTGGCAATCCAACCTGGAAGATACTTGTTGAAAATAGTTGTGAATGATATCCCCGACACAGAAAATATAGTGTATCTTAGAACAGGAATAACCTCAAAATTGTTTTATTACGGTCTCCGGTCTGGGTTTTACTTAGGAAGATTGTAATGTGGCTAACATTTAAATCTAAAAAAATGGAAAGAAGAAAATTCATAACAGCCGTCGCAGCTTTGCCGCTCATGGTTACGTTGCCAAAACTTGTAAGGACACGTGATAAAATCGCCAGTTCAATTAATTTTAAGGGTGTTTTTACGTTAAAAGACCGTCCCGACGATGAGCTGACGATCCATCTTCACCTTTATAATACCGATAGTGTTGCCGCATTTATGAGTGATTTTCAGCGAGAGGAAGCGGGGCTGTGTATTGGTCTAAATGGTGATGTTAAATCTACAAAATTCCAGATTTTTAAACGTACGTCTCAGGATGTAGACTTTGATAATTCAAAATATTTTTTCCATATCTACGAAGCAAAAGGAGGGAATAATTTAGACAACAACTACGGTATGATTCAGCAAAAAAATGGCGAGAATATGATTAAATTCGGATTTTATGAAGACATAGATAGTTCAAATGGGGTTTCAGATAGTGCTGTTTATCTATTTGATGAGTCTGATATGCCTGTCATAGAGTTGGAGGCTGAAACGGCCATTGATAATACGGAAGCAACGGATAACGGGACAACTACTGATGCTGATTATTCGGATTGTTTTCTGACGTCTGCCTGTGTCTTCCATAAAGGGCTGGCGGATGATTGTTATGAATTGCAAACGTTAAGGCAATTGAGAGAAACCGCAATGAAGCCGATCCCGGAATATAATGAACTGATTTCGGAATATGAGCGTATCGCCCCCGCTATGCTGAAAAATATTTATCGGGCAGATAATAGATATGAAATTTTGGATTGTATTTACGACCAATTAGTGATCCCTTCCATTTTGCTGATCGAACGCAACAAACCGGCGGAAGCTATCGCCTATTATGCCAATTTTGTAGAAATGATGAAGAAGGAATATTTGTGAATTTTTTTTATAAATCGTACCAAAACTAATAACCCCGAACGAAAAAATATACGACTAAATATTATGGAATTTACTATCTTTCAGCATCCTCTTATTGGATAATAGTGTATGGACGAAAAAGAACAACTCGTATATTATAAGCAAACGGGCGATTTGCAGATACTGGGACAGTTATATGCTCCCTATATGTCTTTATTATACGGGGTGTGTTTTAAGTACTTTCAAGAACAGGCTGCGAGTCAAGATGCGGTTATGCAGATCTTTGAGCAACTGGTGCAGAAACTTCGTGTGCATGAGGTAGATAATTTCAAAAGCTGGCTGTATGTATTTGCCCGAAATTATTGCTTGATGGAACTTCGAAAACAGAAAGGCAAAATGCATGTGGATATCGAAGAGAACATGTCTGAAAGCGAGCAGAAACTCGTAACGGAGGAGGAAGTGGAATGGACGGAAGATGATTTTGATAAAGTACACGAATGCCTGGCGTCTCTATCCGTCGAGCAGTCAGTTTGTGTGCGCCTGTTCTATCTGGAGCAAAAATGCTATAAGGATATTGTGGAGGAGACATCATACGATTTGAATAAGGTGAAGAGCTATATCCAAAATGGGAAAAGAAATTTGAAAATTTGTATGGAGAGCGGGAAACATGGAAAATAACTATCAACTGTCAAGAATACACAACTACATAAACGGCTTAATGAGTCGGGAAGAGATGCATGCGTTGGAGCGGGAGGCGTTGGAAGATCCTTTCTTGCAGGATGCGATTGACGGCTATAATATGCAGCAGGGAGTTGATGTAAAATCGTTGAGTCTATTGCAACAACGGCTTGAACGGCGCATAGCGGAGCATGCCCAACGCAAGAATAAATTTTATTTTAGCTGGCAGCGTTTGGCGATTGGGATGGTAGGGGCTGTGATGTTTATCGCGGTGTGTACACTTTTGTTGATTCGCCACCTTCCTAACAGACAACACACTAATATGACCGAAGTAGAATTGATGGATGATACCCTTACGCAGACCGTTGTACATTCATTACCTGCTGGCGATGCGCAACCGGCAGGCGGTTGGGAAGCATTTTCTACATTCGTTTCGGAACATTATTCGGGGGTAAACATGGAAAAGCGATTAGAGGTACGCTTCAAAGTAGCTGCCGATGGACGTCCATACGATATACAGCCAGGGGTCGTAAAGAACCAACAAATCTATGAAGAGATTATACAAGTCTTACAAAAGGGACCTAAGTGGAAAGGAAAAAATGGACATATTGAAATTGTCTTTCCGGAGTGATGTTTCGTTTTCTTTTTCTCCGCGAAAAAGAAACAAACCGAACGAAGTGAGCTCATGGATACCAAAATAAACATTTATCCATAAAAGCTCGTCGCTGCGGATATTTGAGAGGATGGGATCGTGCTAAGGATGAGTTTCTACAGGCCTCAAACATCCGAAGGCGACATTTATCGTTAATTTGAGAGTAGTGCAAGTGCGTAGATAAGAGTGATCAATAAGAAAAAATATCTTATAAAATAGAAGAAGGTGACCTTTTTGGACACCTTCTTTATTCTATTCTTTTTAAAACTTAAAAAGGCAAATCGTCATCATCTGCTCCGGAAGACGATATGTCGACAGGGGGCATGTCCATTTGACCTGGTGCCTGAGCCTGTTGTGGCGTATTGGCTAATTTTGTCACTCTCCAAGCAACTAAGGAATTGAAGTAGGTAGTAACCCCTTCTTTATTTGTCCATGGACGACCACGTAGGTTAAAAGAAACCTCTATGTCATCGCCAACAGACAAGTTATCAAATATATTGACGCGATCTTGTGTCGCTTCAAAACGAATGTATTCTACAAATTGTGGGTTTTCTGCGTAAGCAACAATTAAATCTCTCTTTTTGAAAGATTCCGTAACCTGTTGCGTAGCGCCTATCTCATGAACTTTTCCTCTTATTTCCATATCAAAAACGTATTAAACTGTAAAATTACGCATTTTTTGCTAAGCAGAATAGTAACTTTGCAAAAAGATGATGGAAGTTTTCAACACCCCCAATAAAGTTATTATTACCTGCAATAGACGTTTATCGCCTTATTTAGCGCAGGAAGTGGAAGCGCTGGGCTTCGCTATTGTCCGTACTTTTAACACAGGCGTAGAGGTCAATCTCTCTGTAAATGAATGTATTCGATTAAACCTGAATTTGCGGGTAGCGAGTCAGGTGCTTTATGAAATAAAATCGTTTCGGGCAAGGAATGCCGATGAGCTTTATAAGGCATTGCTGACCGTTGCTTGGGAAGAGCTACTACCGTTTGATGGATACTTCTCTGTAACATCGAATGTACACAATGAAACGATTACCACGCCGTTATTTGCGAATGTCAAGGTAAAAGATGCAATCGTAGATCGTATCAAAGATAAAAAAGGATTACGGCCCAATAGTGGCCCTGAGCTAAACGGGGCAGTTGTTCATCTGCACTGGATCGATGATAGAGCGGAGATCTTTTTAGATACTTCCGGTGAAACACTGGCTAAACATGGCTATCGGAAACATCCCGGTAAAGCGCCCATGTTGGAAGCACTGGCCTCCGCGACCATTATGGCTACCCAGTGGGATGGTCAATCCCCTTTCGTAAACCCGATGTGTGGTTCGGGAACCTTGGCGATTGAAGCTGCGCTGATGGCACAAAAGCGTATGCCCGGTTTGCAACGGATGAACTATGCGTTCATGCATCTTATAGGTTACGATGAGGAGGTGTTTTTTGAGGAACGTCGCCGATTGAAAGAATTGACGAATAAAAAGAATCTCCCCCATATTGTTGCTTCGGATATATCAGATGTGGCGATAGAGATCGCAAAATCGAATGCAAAGACGGCAGGAGTAGAGCATTTGATTACGTTTGAAGTAGGTGATTTTGCAAAAACAACCATTCCGGAGGGAAACGGCGTCATTATGTTTAACCCCGAATATGGCGAGCGCCTCGGTACGCACAGTAAGCTAGAAGCAACATATAAGCGAATAGGCGATTTTATGAAGCAGGAGTGCAGAGGATATCGAGGTTACGTCTTTACCGGAAACCTCGATTTGGCAAAAAAAATTGGCTTGCAGGCATCCCGTAGATTCGAGTTTTTTAGTGGCAAACTAGACTGTCGTTTATTGCAGTATGAACTGTATGAAGGGTCGAAAGAGCGACCGGATACTGTCGTTACATTGCAGGAGATTCCAGAGAGAACACGAGAAAGATATCCTGAAAGGAGAGCGGACGAAAGAAATAACGAACGCATAGAGGAAAAGGACAGCGACAAGCCTACCGACCGTAAAATACACAAACTTATCCGCAGACGAGACTAGAATAATGACTGAACTAGATCTCATACAGCAAACAGCCGCGTTCGTACAGGAAAAACTGAGAGATGCTGAAGCAGGACACGATTGGTGGCATATACAGCGCGTATGGAATAATACGAAGTTGATTTTGGAAACAGAGGAAGCTGATGCATTGGTTTGTGAATTGACGGCGTTACTACATGATATTGCCGATAGCAAGTTTCATGATGGAGACGAACAGATAGGTCCGCGTATAGCCGGAGAGTTTTTGCAGCGGATAGGATTGGATAAAAGACGGATAGAACACGTACAGCAGATTATATCCAATATGTCTTACAAAGCATCGTTGGGACAAGTTGATTTCCATTCCAAAGAATTAGAAATTGTACAAGATGCAGATCGTCTGGATGCTATAGGCGCGATTGGTATTGCGCGTGCCTTTCAATATGGAGGATTCAAAAACCGAGAAATATATAACCCCAATATTCCTCCTCAGCAACAGTTGAGTAAGGAAGCGTATAAAAATACGACGGCACCCACCATAAATCATTTTTATGAAAAGTTGTTGCTGCTTCGGGACAAAATGAACACGACTACCGCAAAACAGATCGCCGCACATCGTCACCTAGTTATGGAATCATTTTTGCAACAATTTTATAGCGAATGGAACGGGGAAAGCTGATTTAACACTATGTTAATGGGAATTGGGTATATTCGTGGAAGTTAAATATAGATATGAAACCAACATTAGTAATCCTTACCTTATTGACGGTTATGCACGTGGGTGCTATGGCCCAAACAGAAATGATCGCGCATCGCGGATCCTGGAAAAACACCAAGGTGCCTCAAAATTCATTTGCATCCTTAAATAAAGCCATAGAACAAAAAGCTTGGGGTACAGAGTTTGATGTACATTTAACAAAAGATGATGTATTAGTCGTGACCCATGATCAGGACTTTTACGGAATAGACATAGCGACCTCAACTTACCAAGAATTGCTTGCTAAGAAACATCCCAATGGCGAAAGTATCCCTACCGCAGAGGAATATTTAAAAGAAGGACTGAAGCAGAAAAAAACCAAGTTGATCTATGAACTTAAAACGAATAAGCTTGGTACAGAAAGGACATTGAAGGCGGCGGAACTGACGGTGGCTTTGGTAAAGAGTCTAAAAGCCGAAAAGCAAGTGGAATATATCGCATTTAGTTATGACGCTTGTTTGAAATTGAAAGAGCTGGATAAGAAAGCAAAAGTTCATTATCTCAATGGTGATAAATCTCCACAGGAAATAAAAGCAGCGGGTTTGAGCGGGCTGGATTACCATCTGTCGGTTTATAAGAAACATCCAGCGTGGATCGGAGATGCAAAGAAATTACAACTTAAAACCAATGTATGGACGGTGAATCGGGAGGATGATATGCATTATTTTATTGACCAAAAGATTGATTACATCACGACGGATGAACCGGAGTTGCTCAACCGTATTCTAAATAAATAATAGTCAATGTATCATTTAAGAACAGCTGTCTTAGCTTGTATTTTCTTTTTCGTTACAGCTGCGTTTGCGCAGGATAACCAAGATTCCATAGCGGTTGTAACCAAAAGCTGGAAAAAAACCAAAGTAAAAAAAGGAATCGTCTGGAAACAAGGGCACTTTGATAATCTTTTTGATAGCGAACAAGAGATCAATTATGTAGAGATCGACCTAAAAAAGAACTTAAAAAAGCTTTATGTAACAGCAGAACCTTCGACGTTAAAACCTACGTCGCAATTGGCGCTGGAACACCAGGCGTTGGTAGCTGTTAACGGCGGTTTCTTTGATATGAAAAACGGCGGTGCAACTGATTTTATACAGGTAGATCATAAAGTTATTAATCGTACGCGAAAAAAAACGGATCGTGGTAATGCGCTGTTCTTGCTGTCGGGAACAGAAATAAAGGTCAAAGCTGCAACAGATACCTTGTATGAAGCAGAAAATTATCCGAACGTCATGCTTTCTGGTCCGTTGCTTGTTGTGGATGGGAAACCCTATCCGTTAACCAAAAATGCGTTCAACGACAATAGACATCCACGTACAGCTATTGCATTGACTGGAGATCATAAATTACTCCTATTTATTGTTGATGGAAGGAATAAATTGGCACATGGTATGAACCTCGACGAACTATCCAATACCTTACGGTGGTTGGGAGCGAAAGAGGCAATGAACCTGGATGGCGGAGGAAGTTCGACTTTGTATATAAAAGGAGCGACTGAGAATGGCGTGGTAAACTATCCATCCGATAATAAACTGTTCGACCATGAAGGTGAACGTGCTGTCGCCAACATTATTTATGTCAGATAACATTATTTATGTCAGATAATATTAATTATACAGTATGAAACGATTTTGTTTAGCCATATTACTTCTTCTAGGATTTTCCTATATTTTGTCAGCGCAGGAGTTGACTGTAGCTTCTTTTAATATACGATTGAAAACCACATCGGATGTCGGGAATTTATGGGATGATAGGAAGCAGGCGGTCACAAACCTTATCCAATTTCATGAATTTGATATCTTCGGTATTCAGGAAGGATTTTACGAACAGGTGCAGGATATGAAGCGTCAGTTGCCCGGTTTTGAATACATCGGCGTGGGACGCGATGATGGTGCAGAAAAAGGAGAGCATTCGGCGATCTTCTTCAATCAACAACGCTTCAAATTAATAAAAAACGGAACCTTTTGGCTTTCTGCAACCGATACGGAGAACCCTAATAAAGGCTGGGATGCCGCTTTGCCAAGGATTTGTACGTGGGGCGTATTTGAAGATAATCAAAATGGCAAGCAGTTTATCTTTATGAATACGCATTTTGATCATATAGGTGTGGAAGCACGTCGTGAAAGCGCGAAGCTTATCTTAGAAAAGGCAAAGGAACTAGCAGAAGGTTTACCCATTATCCTGACCGGTGACTTTAATGTAGACGAAACCAACGAAGCGTATTTTACGCTTGCAAAAAGTGGAATAGTACAAGATACACATGAATTGGCAAAAATTGTGTACGAACCGAATTCTTCCTTTAATGCGTGGGGGAAAGGACTTAAACCTAAACAACGTATCGATCATATTTTTATTACAAAGCCATTTCAGGTGCATAAGTATGGCATTTTAACAGATACGTATATGAGTAAATTTCCTTCGGATCACTTTCCTGTAGTTAGTGTGCTACATTGGTAAGTCCATGTAGTGCAATAGCCAAAATAGGATTTTATGTAGCTTTATTGTCGTAAATAACGATAAGATATGAAGAAAAGTTTCAGAACGATTTGTACAATAGGGTTTTTTCTAGGGACACTCTCTAGTGCAGAAGCGCAAATAGGATCAAAGCTAAAAGGAATTTTAGGGCAGTTAGAGACAACTTCGGAAGACACCTCCAAGTCTGTCAATCAAGCTAGTTCGGACACACAGGAAGTAACCAAAACAGAAGCTAACAATGCTGTCAAACAGACGTTAGGCAACGGACTGCAAGCGAGCATAAAGATGTTGGCGGCAAAAGATGGCTATCTAGGAGATGCTGCTGTGAAAATATTGATGCCTCAAGAAGCGCAAAAGGTAGAGGAAGCTTTACGTGCGGTGGGTATGGGTTCACTATGTGATCAGTTTATCACCAGTATGAATCGTGCTGCCGAGACCGCTGTTAATGAAGCAGGTGAGGTATTCGTCAACTCCTTGTCCAAAATGACTATTAATGATGCATATACTATTTTGCTAAGCGGACAGCAAGATGCGGCAACATCCTATTTTAAGGCAAGTACTACATCTGAATTGACCCAGCGGTTTAGTCCGGTAATCGAGTCGGCAATGGGTGAAAATAATGTTTCCGATTACTGGACACAACTCACATCTGCTTACAACAAACTGCCATTGTCCAGTAAGGTGGAAAGCAACCTCACGGCCTATGTTACCCAAAAAGCAATCGATGGTCTTTTTGTCAAAGTAGCTGATCAGGAGCTTAAAATCCGAAATAATCTCGGTGGTTCCCGTTCAACGGATTTGTTGTCAAAGGTATTTGGTTGGGCAGACAAGCAGAAGTAGCAGCTTCATTGCCGTTAAGAATAATCTACTATAATGAAAAATATGTGGATGGGTTGAGTTTTCTGTTATTTAAGAGAACCTCATAATGTAGATGGGGGCCGGTGCTTCTTCCGGTGCTACCGAGTAGACCAACAATATCGCCGGCTTCTACAGCCTGTCCTTTTTTAACACGTGTACGGGTAAGATGTGCATATCGCGTTTCATAACCATTCTTGTGTTTTACCATGACCACATATCCATAAGCTCCTTGCCAGCCTGCAAAAGAAACCTTGCCCTTCGCGGTGACTTTCACGGGATCTCCTGTTCTTCCTTTTAAGTCTACACCGGAATGCATTTCACGACCCCGTCCGGTAAAGGGGTTACGACGATAGCCATAAGACGACGTGATTCGGCCGTGATGTGGACGACCCAGCGGTACCCCATCTAATTTGGACTCCAGGTCTGCTAATTGTTTTTTGTAGAACACCGAAAGCTCCACCAAATCATCTTCACCTTTCTCTAATGGACCACCCATATTAGGGTTCATCTTGAGTTCCTTCAGCCCCCGCTTCTTCATCTTTTGATTGATACGGTCAATAGTGCTATCGATAGAGTTGAAAGATTTCTTTATTTCTTCCGTTGTTAGCTGATTGTTGAACTCATCCAGTTCCAATAGACGATTTTCAGCTTTCAGCTTGTTTATTTTTTGGTCGTAAACCTTAATATATTTTTCGGATGTCCGTTGTTTAACCACATACACCACAGATAATATTGTTATAACAGTAAGGGCAACAAAGGAACTTAGGACCTTTTTCCAGTGCGTGACGACAAACGTGGGAACCTGCATTCTCTTGGTAGATGTACCATCCGGTTCGACGAAAAGCACGGCGGTTTTTTTCTTTAGCATGAGCCTTAATAATAAAAACTTTTATGATACGAATGCACAAAGGTAATGTATCAAGCTATTTGTGGTCAATATTTTACAAATTTTAACATTTTTTAAGACTCTTTTTATTGTAGAACCTCCATGAGATACTATTTAGAAAAAATAAATGTAACAGCTCATATAAGCTCCATTACCTTTAAAAAAAACAATTAATTTGATGAAAAAATAGGCACCTTTGTGCATGTCATTCGCTGTAAAACTTATAAGTTGGTATCGTGAAAAAGGGCGTGATTTGCCTTGGAGAGCTACGCATGACGCCTATATTATATGGCTTTCGGAGATTATTCTTCAACAGACGAGAGTCGAACAGGGAATGCCCTACTTTCATCGCTTTGTAGAGGCGTTTCCGATGGTAACAAAATTTGCGGAAGCAAACGAAGAAGACATCTTGCGGCTATGGCAGGGTTTGGGATATTACTCGCGTGCTCGAAATATGCATAAAGCCGCTAAAATGGTGGTAAATGATTTTCAAGGCATATTTCCGAATACCTATGAGGAAGCCATTCGCCTTCCTGGCGTTGGAGAATATACGGCGGCAGCTATCGCTTCTTTCGCGTCCAATGAGGCAAAGGCGGTAGTAGATGGAAATGTATACCGCGTGTTGGCGCGCTATTTTGGAATAAAAGAACCGATTAATTCCGGCCACGGCAAAAAAATGTTTGCAGAAATTGCACAAGAAATGCTTGATGGTGAGAATCCGGGTATATATAACCAGGCTATTATGGATTTTGGGGCCTTGCAATGCAAACCCAAGAACCCCTTATGTGCGGATTGCATTTTCCAGATGGAATGTGTCGCTTTTCAAGAAAGATTTGTAGATGTGCTGCCTGTAAAATTGAAAGGGAAAGGGAGCCGTAATCGGTATTTTCATTATTTTATCATAATGGAAGACGAGCAGATCTTAATGTCAAAACGCGGGCTAGGCGATGTGTGGACAAATCTATATGAATTTCCGATGATAGAAACAGCAGAGGATAGGTCCAAGTTAGACCTGATGACAGAGGCTGATTTTACTGAATACTTTGAAGAAGATACTGTTTTAACGATCGTAGGCAAGCAAATAAAGCATGTGCTGAGTCATCAGAATATTTATGCACGTTTCTATGTCGTTGGGAACCCCCATGCTTTAAAAAAGAAAAAAAAGAGTTGGAATTATCATTATTACGAAAAAATAGATAAATTAGCTAAACATAAACTTATATTCTCTTTTCTGGAAAAAAATGAACATCTCATCTCGGCTAAGCAATTAGAATGAAGTCACATAGATGTTATTTTTAGCCATAGTGTATATGTAGGATATAGAAACAATATACAATTGATCAGCCCTAAATTATAAAGTATGGCAAGCGTTAATAAAGTAATTTTAGTCGGGCATTTGGGGAAAGATCCCGAAGTACGTTATTTAGACAACAATGTCTCTGTTTGCAGTTTTCCTTTTGCAACTTCGGAGACGTACACGAAGGATGGTGTACGGGTTAAACATACCGAGTGGCATAACATCGTTATGTGGCGTAATCTGGCAGAAATGGCTGTTAAATATCTTCAAAAGGGTAAATTGGCTTATATCGAAGGGCGATTGAGAACCCGGAATTATGAAGATAAAGAGGGGACGCGTCGATATGTAACGGAGATTGTAGGCGAGAGTTTTAAGCTATTGGGACGCCCTTCTGATTTCGGACAAATGGGAAAAGCCACATCGCAAGAGGGAGAAAAAAGTGATGGGGAAAAAGAAGTAGAGGTGGATTTTTCCGAAAATGACGACGATGTAGATGGTTTGCCATTTTAATATTTTGCCGTATCTTTGGCACTATGTTGCAGGACAAGATTAAGCAGTTTACAGAAGAAATAAAGGGGTTTACCCCCACATCGGCAGTCGATGTTGAAAATTTTAGGTTAAAGTTTTTGGTTGCCAAAGGTATCGTTAAGGCGTTGTTTGAGGAATTTAGAACCGTGTCAGCAGAAGAGAAACGCACGCTAGGCAAGGTTTTGAACGAATTTAAACAACTCGCTGAAAATACATATAACGACGCTCAAGCCCAGTTTGTAGGTGCCGAAAAGAGTCTGCAACGGGAAGAGGGTGATTTAACACTTCCGGGAGAAGGTTTCCAGTTGGGGTCTCGACATCCATTGTCGTTGGTGCGAAAAGAAATCGTAGAAATTTTCAAAAAATTAGGCTTTATTGTCGCTGAAGGGCCAGAGATCGAAGATGACTGGCATAACTTCTCTGCGCTCAACTTTCCTCCTGAACACCCTGCACGGGATATGCAAGATACTTTTTTCGTTGAAAAGAAAGAGGGCAATGATATTGCGCTACGTACGCATACTTCTTCTGTTCAAGTCCGTTTAATGGAAATGGGAAAGCCGCCATTTCGTGCTATTATGCCAGGACGTGTGTATAGAAATGAAGCTATATCGGCGCGCGCACACTGCTTTTTTCATCAGGTAGAAGGGCTATATGTAGACGAAAACGTTTCGTTTGCCGATTTGAAACAAACCTTGTTTCATTTTGTGCAGGAATTATACGGCGAGGGTACAAAAGTACGTTTCCGTCCTTCCTATTTCCCATTCACCGAGCCATCTGCTGAAATGGATATTTCTTGCACGATATGTAAAGGAGAGGGCTGCCAGCTCTGTAAATATTCGGGATGGGTCGAAATATTAGGATGTGGTATGGTAGATCCTAACGTACTGGATAACTGTGGTATCGACAGTAAAAAATATTCCGGTTTTGCATTCGGAATGGGGATCGAACGGATAACAAATTTGAAATACGAAATTCGGGATTTACGCTTGTTCTCCGAGAACGACGTTCGTTTCTTATCTCAGTTCGAGACAGAGCTTGTGTAACCTCCCAAGGGAATATATGGAGTCCGACCAGGTCATATTATCAATAAAGAAATCCGCACGTGAGCTTTTTAGACGTTACGGATATAACAAAACCAGTGTAAATGAACTGGCAAAGCAGGCGTGCATAGCAAAAGCAACTTTTTACAAACATTTTGCTAGTAAAGAGCTTATTCTCCATGCCGTATTGATGGATTATATCCGCGAAAATGTAGAAGATATCCTGAATAAAAATATCCGGGAAAGAGACCTTTCTACTTTTTTGGCCAATACAATTCTTCGTGTAAGCCGAGTGACGTATACCGTGTGTAATGAATTTGTAGGTTGGGAGTTTATTCGGGAATCGGCCAACGCACAGGAATACCTGAAGACACTTTCCGACGACTTGGAATTTCTGCTGCTTAGCTCGTTTATCCAAAACGAAACTATAGCGCTAACCGTACCCGAAGAAAGATTGACCTTTCTTATCAAGTCCAGCAAAAATATTGTTTTCTCATTTGCTTTTACCGCGGTAACGGATGCCGATGTACGTAAAAACTTCATTTCTTTTCAAAAGGAGATCTTGCCTTATTTGGTGCAGGCAACGTTATTAGAGTCATAGTTTTTTGTGTACTTTTGCACCCACTATGGGTAGACGAATTCCACAGGACAAGCGGTTTTTAGCTGATGTTCACATTATTGATATAGCGGAAGAGGGCAAAGGCGTTGCCAAGCACGATGAATTAGTACTGTTCATTGAGCAGGCAGTGCCGGGTGATATTGCCGATGTGGAGCTGTTTCGCAAGAAGAAAAATTTTGCGGAAGGGCGTTTAGTGGCATTAAAAGAATCTTCGAAGTATCGGATAGATCCTTTTTGTCCACATTTTGGCGTTTGTGGAGGGTGTAAGTGGCAACACATGGAATACCCCGCACAGTTGTTGTTTAAACAGCAATACGTGGAGAATGCACTAAAGCGCTTGGGTAAAGTGGATATTTCTCCCATGGAACCTATTCTTGCCTCGGCCGAAACGGAATATTATAGAAACAAGCTGGAATTTACGTTTTCCAATAAACGTTGGTTGACGTCGGTGGACGAAGAAGTTAAACCAGATGATCTAAACGCTTTGGGGTTTCACGTGCCTGGTCGGTTTGACAAAATTTTAGATATAGATCATTGCTTTCTGCAACAAGATCCGTCAAACGCCATTCGAAATGCGGTTCGCGCTTTTGCCGTAGCACAGAATATCTCTTTTTATGATTTGCGTGCGCATGAAGGCGCCTTGCGTAATTTGATTATCCGGACATCTTCTACGGGAGAAATAATGGTGATTGTCGTTTTTGCCTATCCAGAAGAAGGTCAGGTAGATTCATTGATGACTTTTATCAAGGAGCAGTTTCCTACACTTACCTCTTTACTATATATCATTAATCAGAAGCGTAACGATACGATCTTTGATCAGGATATCCATACATTTAGCGGCCGTAACTTTATATACGAAGAGATGGAAGGATTGAAGTTTAAGGTGGGACCAAAGTCTTTTTATCAAACCAATTCTGCACAAGCGTACGAGCTGTATAAGATAACACGCGACTTCGCCGGTTTAAAAGGCGATGAATTGGTATATGATTTGTACACCGGAGCAGGAACGATTGCTAATTTTGTAGCCCGTACGGCAAGGGAAGTCGTAGGTGTCGAGTACGTACCTTCCGCTATTGAAGATGCAAAAATCAATTCACAGATAAATGGGATTGGTAATACGAAATTCTATGCCGGGGACATGAAAGATGTACTGACGGCAGATTTTGTACAAGAACATGGTCGGCCGGATGTGGTGATTACCGATCCCCCACGCGCCGGAATGCACGTGGACGTTGTGAATCGTATTTTGGAGATGGAAGCAGAAAAAGTAGTGTACGTAAGTTGCAATGCGGCAACGCAGGCACGTGATCTCGCTTTATTGCAGGAAAAATACCAGGTAGAACGTATCAAGCCAGTGGACATGTTTCCACATACACAACACGTAGAGAATGTGGTGTTGCTAAAATTGAAAACGGAGAGTTGATAACGACAAAAATATGGACATTGAAGATTTAATGGGAAGAATGGGATCTGCGGAAGGTCCGGTCGCAAATAGCCCCCTCAAAAGCTTGAAAGTTGATCTGGATTTTTATAGTGATTCCATAAAAGAAGTAGCTACGGAGATGGTGGCAGAAGGGTATACACTATATCCAATTTTTATAGCGCATCAACATGAGGTCAGTATTGGGGAGCTACTGCTAAATAAAGATGAATTGAACACACAATGGACGATTAACGTAAGCTCGTTTGAGGAGTTTGTAGATCGTGGACTCATCAAAGAAGACCGGAAAGATTATTTTATCAAGCATTTCAAAAATACCCGTGAATATATGTGCCTCTTTGTTATCATACCAGAAGGCGCAAACTTTGTTTTCTATCCATATAACTAGCTTTTAGTTCGATTTAAAACTTTTTAACATTGGTTAGTCTAAACATTTACTAAATTTATATGAATGTACAGACATTTTAAATATATATGCATACTCGTGAGTTTACTTTTTTCCCTTCTCTTGGGAGCAACAAGTACGTACGCACAGCAAACTGGTAGTGGTGTGTCGGGTATTGTGGTGGAAAAAGGCGGTAGTGTACGTCTCTCTGATGTAAATGTAACGAACCTGCGCACGAAAAAACGTGCGCAAACAAATACGTTCGGGGTGTTTATTCTAGAAGCATCGGTGGGGGATAGTCTTTCTTTGACAAAAACAGGCTATGGGCCGGTAAAGACGATTTTACAAACCACGGAAGATATCCTTGTGGAAATGCAGGCAGGCTTAACCATCGAGACCGTTGTCGTAAGCCGGATGAGTAAGGAGGCAGAGATGCGGGACATGTTGGACGATTATCGTAAGAAAGGGGTCTATAACGGCGGGAAAAACACCGTTGGTACTTATTTAGGAAGTCCGGCAACGGCATTGTATAATTTGTTTGGGCGTGATGCAAAAAATGCCAAGCGGTTCGCAAATTTGATGGATAGGGAATTGGAAGAAAGCCAGGTGGATCGTGTTTTTAACAAAACTTCGGTAAGCTCCGTGATTGATTTGGAGGGAGATGATCTCCAGTCGTTTATGGATATGTACCGTCCTTCCTACAGCATGGTTAAAAATTGGGGGCAATATGACTTCATGCATTATGTGAAACGTTCGTTTGAAGCTTGGGATAAAAATGGACGTCCCCGTTCCGAACGCTTGCCAAAACTAGATATTCCTCCACAAGAACGATAATTCTTTTCAATTTCATTTAGTTTATATTGGGAATGCAAGTATTTTGGCATTTACTTTGTTTATCTTACAAGTAGTTAAGTAAATATAGAAAATTATTACATATGAAACTCAATAGAAAAATAGCTGTATATGGCTTGTCAGTAGCCACGTCAGCGATGTTGTTTGCCAGCTGTGCTGCGATACAAAATACGAGTAACACAACAAAAGGCGCTGCTATCGGAACAGCTGCAGGAGCTGGTCTAGGTGCTTTGATCGGGGGTAAGGCTGGTAATACGGCCGTTGGCGCTATTGCGGGCGCTGCCATCGGGGGTGTAGCAGGTGGCCTGATTGGTAAAAAGATGGATAAACAGGCGAAGGAAATAGAAAATACGGTAGCCGGTGCAGAAGTTATCAAAGCCGATGAAGGTATTATTGTGAAATTCGATGAAGGTATCTTGTTTGATTTCAATAGCTCGACTTTAAAGTCTGCTGCAAAAACGAACATCTCCAAATTGGTGGAGACCTTGAACAAGGAGCCGGGAACGAATATTTTGGTGCTTGGCCATACAGATAACATTGGTACATTGGCGGCGAACCAGAAAGTTTCGGACGCCAGAGCCGCATCTGTTAAGGCTTATGCGGTTTCACAAGGTCTGAGCGGTTCGCGTATAAAGACAGAAGGTAAAAACTATTCCGAGCCAATTGCCTCCAATGATACAAATGAAGGGCGTGCAGAAAATCGCCGTGTGGAAATTGTTATTGTGGCTGGTGACGACATGATTAAAGAAGCACAAGCTGAAGCTAGGAATTAAGCTTTAGTTTTTTAGTGTACGTACGATGAAAAAGCGCTATTCTATGTGGATAGCGCTTTTTTGCTTCTTTACCCTTTCGTCCTCTTGGTGATTCCCCGTAATCATGAAGGTTTTTTTATAAGTGCTGCCAAACTGTCATCAATCTAAGTTTTTATTCGTAACTTTGTAGTCTTTTAGTTGATGCTATGATCGAATTACAACACACAACAAAAACACACGACGAGTCCCGTCAGGGTGAGGCTTTGGATATGCTCCCTACCGGGAAATCTACAGGAAGAAAGCTGTATATCGAAAGTTATGGCTGTCAGATGAATTTCTCTGATAGCGAGATTGTTGCTTCTATTTTACTGGATAATGGTTTTGAGACGACTAGAGATTATAAGGAAGCTGATGTTGTATTTATAAATACGTGCTCTATCCGGGAGAATGCAGAACAGCGGGTGCGGAATAGACTAAAAGAATTTGAATCTGCTAAAGCAAAAAATCCAGGTATGGTGGTCGGCGTTTTAGGCTGTATGGCCGAGCGATTGAAATCAAAATTCCTCGAAGAGGAAAAATTGGTGGATGTTGTCGTCGGACCGGATGCTTACCGTGATTTGCCAAACCTGATTGGTAAGGTCGACGATGGAAGCAAGGCGGTTAATGTATTGCTATCCAGAGAAGAAACCTATGCTGATATCAGTCCGGTGCGCTTAAACTCCAATGGTATTTCGGCGTTTATATCTATTATGCGTGGATGTGACAATATGTGTTCCTTTTGTGTAGTCCCTTTTACACGAGGCCGTGAAAGAAGCCGTGATTGTCATTCTGTTGTGAAAGAAGCACATGATTTGTTTAACGCCGGTTATAGGGAAGTGACTTTGTTGGGACAGAATGTCGATTCGTATAAATATACGAGACCAGTAATAGAAGGACAAACACCGGAACCTGCTGTAAACTTTGCACAGCTCTTGGCGATGGTGGCAGAAGTAAGTCCCGAACTTCGTGTACGTTTCTCTACTTCGCATCCGAAAGATATTACGGATGAGGTCTTGCACACGATGGCACGCTACGAAAACATTTGTAAATATATACACTTACCGGTGCAATCAGGAAGCTCGCGGGTATTGGAATTGATGAACCGTACGTATGACCGTGAGTGGTATATGGATAGGGTTAATGCGATCCGTCGTATTATTCCGTCATGTGGTATATCGACCGATGTGATTACAGGATTCTGTACAGAGACAGAAGACGAACATCAAGAAACGCTTTCTATGATGGATTATGTAAAATACGATTTTGCTTATATGTTTGCTTATTCCGAGCGCCCGGGGACACTGGCAGCCAAACGTTATGAAGATGACGTACCGGAGGAAGTGAAGAAAAGACGATTGACCGAAGTGGTTAATAAGCAACAGGAACATAGTCTTTATCGCTTGCAAAATTTTGTGGGCAACGTGCAGAAAGTACTCATTGAAGGATTTTCGAAACGTTCGGATCAGGATTATTGCGGCCGGAATGACCAAAATACGATGGTTGTTTTCCCGGTTGATGAGCGCTTTAAACCCGGGCAATATGTCTATGTTTTGGCTGAACGTTGTACGTCAGCAACGTTAATCGGCAGAATTGTTGATTAAGAATATAAATACATTGCGGATTACAAACCGAGCTAGCAAGCTCCTCGAAGGTGATCACGATTCACAAAGAAAAAATGGATATTCAAGATATTAAAAATAGGTTTGGAATCATTGGTAATTCACCATTGTTAAATCGAGCAATTGATGTTGCCTGGCAGGTGGCACCAACGGATATATCGGTATTGATACAAGGTGAAAGTGGGGCGGGTAAAGAGGTTTTTTCACATATCATCCACCAATTAAGTGCCAGAAAGCACGGGCCTTTTATCGCTGTAAACTGTGGCGCAATTCCCGAAGGAACAATAGATTCTGAACTGTTTGGCCATGAAAAGGGATCATTTACAGGCGCACACGAGGCGCGAAAGGGATATTTTGAGGTTGTAGATAGCGGAACTATTTTTTTGGATGAAGTAGGCGAACTTCCTTTGGGTACCCAAGCTAGATTATTGCGGGTTTTAGAGACGGGCGAATATATTCGTGTGGGGTCATCGAAAGTGCAAAAAACAAATGTACGGGTAGTAGCGGCAACGAATGTTGATGTGTACGAAGCCGTAAAAAAAGGTAAGTTTAGAGAAGATTTGTACTATCGTTTGAATACAGTTCCGCTACGGATTCCTGCTTTACGGGAACGTAAAGAAGATATCAATCTGCTCTTTAGAAAATTTATTGTTGATTTTTCCGATAAATACCGGTCTCCGGGCGTGCAATTGACACCAGATGCACAGGAAACCCTGATGAATTATAGCTGGCCTGGAAATGTACGGCAGCTAAAGAATATTGCGGAGCAAATTGCGGTTTTGGAAAAGGAACGTTTAGTAGATGCTGTTATATTGTCTAAATACTTACCTATAGAACAACCTGTGTCATCGTTGCCCGTCTTTGTAAAAGATGCGGGGAAAGAAGATTTTTCGGAACGGGATTTACTATATAAAGTACTTTTTGACATGAAAAAGGATATGGTGGATTTGAAGAAATTAGTGGTCGAACTTCTTAAAGAAGGGGTAACCCCGGGGACTTATGAGCAACATTCACCCTATATCAATCAGTTATATAACGAAGTCAAACCTTCTGGAGGCTATTTAGGCGAGGAAGGTGCACATCCAACACTAACCATTCATAACCCGAATCAAGGTATAAAAGGCAATGATTATATGTCGTATGACGCACAGGATGCCGAGGAGGTAGAAGAGTCTCTTTCTTTGGTTGAAAAAGAATCAGATTTGATCAAAAAGGCGTTGAAGAAGCATAAAGGCAAGCGTAAGGCAGCTGCTCGTGAATTGGGTATTTCCGAACGCACCTTGTATAGGAAAATCAAGGATTTAAATTTAGATTGATGAATACCATGAAACAACGGAATGTATTTATATTTCCTTTACTTGCAATTGTGGTGTGTTTCTTATTTAATGGTTGTGGTGTAAAATACGGTTTTACGGGAGGTTCTATTCCACAGAATATGAAAACAGTTCATGTAGCCTATTTCGAAAATATAGCGCCGATGGTTTACCAAACGCTCGGTCAGAACTTTACGGAAGGCTTAAAGGAGCGTATTCGGAACCAATCGAGACTGAGTCAAGTCAACGGTGAAGCAGATGCGATGTTTGAAGGTGTTATCACCGGTTATGATATTGCGCCGGCAGCTGTAGAAGCCAATACAGACCGTGCAGCTTTGAACCGGTTGACGATTACGGTCAAGGTAAAATACACAAACCGTTTAGATGACACGGGGGAGAGCAACTTTGAACAATCCTTTTCGCAATTTAGAGAGTTCCCCGGTTTAATACAGGGACAGGAAGAAAACCTGACAAGGGAAATTATCAATTTGTTGACAGAAGATATTTACAATAGAGCATTTGCTAACTGGTAATATATTATGGGAAATCAAGGGGCATCATTTACACATTTATATCATCAGGCTTTGGTGAATCCAAAGGATATCGCGTTGACTGATTTTGAGCAATTGCTTGCCCGATATCCTTATTCACAACCACTATACTTCGCTTTTGAAAGGTATAAATTTTTGAAGGGAGAACAGCCGGAACACATCACAAATCGCACAATTTTGTTAGCAAGTAATGCCAATTGGTTAGCGGAATATGTACGATTGCCTATAGAAGATGTGCCCGTAGTGGAGGTGGAAGATGATGATTATGTGCCTTATGAAGATATCGGGGCGTCTTCGGAAAGAATGGAGGAGCCTTTTGTAGAAGAAGAAAGCTCAAAGCAAGAAGAGGAACAAGCTATAGAAACGCTAGTGCAAGAAGGAATAGGAGGCGGCGATTATTTTGCAGTGCATACGAAGGATCTATACGTAGAGCAGACGGAAGAACAGGATTCTGAAAAAGAGGAGCAAACGGAAGAGGAAATAAACGAAGAGAATATTAGCCTGTATAATGACGAGCTAATGCCATATAGCTTCCGTTGGTGGTTGCACAAAACCCGATTGGAGCACGCAGACACTTATCAACCATTTGCGAGTCCGGAACTTCCGTTAGCAAATAAATCGTCGTTTGATCCTGCGGAATTGGATCACGTTATCCTTGACCAGCAGATTCGGGAACATATTATTCATTTGCAGCATCCGGAAGATAAGCTTAGTGAGGAAGTAAAGCACCGAGAGACGACCTCCCATGGCTCTAGTAAAGTGGCGGAGGTCATCGAACGCTTTATTCGAGAAGAACCGCAGATACAGCCTCCGCAACCGGAGAATCTAAATGTGGAAAACAAAGCTAGAAAGAGTTCCGAGGAACAATTTGATCTGGTGACAGAAACACTCGCCAGTATTTACGCTGACCAAGCGATGTACGTAAAGGCGATAGAAGTCTATAAAAAATTAATTTTGAGATTTCCAGAAAAAAAATCGTATTTTGCGACCCGAATTAAGGAATTGGAAGAGAAACTATATTAACGAAATAAAATAATGCAAACATTTTTAATTGTCCTGATTATATTGGCAAGTGCTTTATTAGGATTTATCGTATTGATTCAAAACCCCAAGGGAGGGGGCTTGGCATCAGGATTCGCAGGTAGCTCTAATTTGATGGGCGTACAACGTACCGGAGATTTCTTAGAGAAAGGAACATGGGGCTTGGCAATTGCATTGATGGTGTTATGTTTGGCCATGAATATTTTGGGACCTTCAACTGGAGGAAGAGCAGGTGGGTTAGGCGATCAAATCGATGCACCGGCGCAAACTTCTCCATTGAACCTTAATCCGAATCCTACACAACAGGAAACAACCCCGGTAACAGAAGCCCCTGCGCCGACAACACCTGTTGATAGCGCAAACTAACATATCATCAATTTATAGGTATTGAATAGACCTTGCAGATTACCCCTGCAAGGTCTTTTTTGTTGAAATACTGTCTCGTTCAATATGACAGGATGACACAGGGTCAGCGAAAAAATGGCAACAATTTCCCTGTTTTTTCCTTTGGCATAGTTGGTGATAGGTAAAAGGAGAAGAATTTAAAATCAAAAATTAAATAAAAAGAGTAACTATGGCATTAAGTATTAAACCTATCGGAGACAGAGTTGTCGTAGAGGCAGCTCCCGCAGAAGAAAAAACAGCATCAGGAATCTATATTCCGGACACCGCAAAAGAGAAACCTTCTCAAGGTACTGTCGTTGCGGTAGGGACTGGTAAACCAGAAGAGCCGTTAACTGTCCAAGTAGGCGATAAAGTTTTATATGGCAAATATGCCGGTACAGAGATTACTTACGAAGGTAAGGAGTATTTAATCATGCGTGAATCTGACATTTACGCGGTTTTATAAATCAAACGTAAAATCAATATTAAAAAAGAAGTTAGAAAGATCTAAATACTTAGTACTTAACGACTAAATATTAATTAAAAAAATGGCAAAACAAGTAAGATATAACGTAGAAGCGCGTGACGCACTGAAAAAAGGTGTGGATACTTTAGCAAACGCAGTAAAAGTAACTTTAGGTCCTAAAGGACGTAACGTTATTATCGAGAAAAAATTTGGTTCTCCTGCAATCACGAAAGATGGTGTAACCGTAGCCAAAGAAATCGAATTGAAAGATGCTTTGGAAAATATGGGCGCACAGATGGTGAAAGAGGTTGCTTCTAAAACCGCTGATCAGGCTGGTGATGGTACAACCACTGCCACTGTACTTGCGCAAGCTATCGTTGCTCCCGGCTTAAAATCTGTAGCAGCAGGTGCTAATCCTATGGATTTAAAACGTGGTATCGACAAAGCTGTTGCTGCAGTTGTTGCCAACTTGCAGTCACAGTCACAAGAAGTGGGTGCTGATAATAATAAAATCAAACAAGTTGCTACGATATCGGCAAACAACGACGACGTTATCGGTTCGCTGATTGCTGAGGCAATGGAGAAAGTTGGCAATGACGGTGTAATTACGGTAGAAGAAGCAAAAGGTACAGAGACGGAAGTGAAGACAGTGGAAGGTATGCAATTTGACCGTGGTTATTTGTCGCCTTATTTCGTAACGAATTCTGATAAAATGGAAGCTGATTTAGAGAGCCCGTATATCTTAATATACGACAAGAAAATCAGCAACATGAAAGAATTGTTGCCTATCTTGGAGAAACAAGTACAAACAGGTAAACCTTTGTTGATTATTGCAGAAGATTTAGATGGGGAAGCATTAGCAACTTTAGTTGTAAACAAAATTCGTGGTTCACTAAAAGTGGCAGCGGTTAAAGCACCTGGTTTTGGCGACCGTCGTAAGGCGATGTTGGAAGATATCGCTATCTTGACAGGTGGTACCGTTATCTCTGAAGAAAGAGGCTATAAATTGGAAAATGCAGAGCTTTCTTATTTAGGTCAAGCGGAAAAAGTAACGGTTGATAAAGATAATACAACGATTATCAACGGCTCTGGAAATGCAGATGATATCAAAGCTCGTGTTGCGCAGATCCGTTCACAAATTGAAACGACAACTTCAGATTACGACCGTGAGAAATTACAAGAGCGTTTAGCAAAATTGTCTGGTGGTGTTGCCGTACTTTATGTAGGAGCAACTACAGAAGTAGAGATGAAAGAGAAAAAAGACCGCGTAGACGATGCATTGCATGCTACTCGTGCAGCAGTAGAAGAAGGTATCGTTGCTGGTGGTGGTGTTGCTTTCATCCGCGCTACAGCAGCATTATCAGATCTTAAAGGTGCTAACGAAGATGAAACAATCGGTATCGACATTATCAAACGAGCTATCGAAGAGCCTCTTCGCCAAATCTGTAACAACGCCGGTATCGAAGGTGCAGTAGTTGTTCAGAAGGTAAAAGAAGGTACAGCTGATTTTGGCTACAATGCCCGGACAGACGTATACGAAAACTTAATTGGTGCAGGTGTAATCGATCCAACTAAGGTTTCTCGTGTAGCATTGGAAAATGCAGCTTCTGTTGCATCTATGCTATTGACGACAGAATGTGTGTTAGCTGATGAACCAGAAGAAGGCGGAGCAGCAGGCGCTGGTGCTCCTCCAATGGGCGGCGGCATGCCAGGCATGATGTAAATAGAACTATTTCCACGGAATAAATGGAAATAAAAAGGCTTCAGAGAACTTTCTGAAGCCTTTTTTGTTTATAGACAGATAAAGAATTTATTATATTTCCGCTATATTTATATGCAAAGGTGATTATATTGCATATGAAAATAAAATTATTTAGGTTTATCGTTTATAATCAAAAATAAACATGCAAAAATATCATTACACAGATGGGACAAATACATTCGGTCCTTTTTCGATAGAAGAGTTGAAAACAAAGGGTATTACAGGTGATACCTATGTATGGGCAGAAGGTATGCCGAACTGGGTACTCGCGAAAAGTGTACCAGAGTTGGGCAGCATATTGTCTAATGGCTCACAACCTTATTTTACAGGAGCAGAACAAACCCCTCCTCAATTCCCGAATACACCGGCTTCCCCTTACCGCCAGCGTATGGAACAGCCACCTAAAACCTATTTGCTGGAAACCATTTTGACGACGATCTTTTGTTGTTGGCCGTTAGGAATCCCTTCGATTATATACGCCTCACGTGTGGAAAAGAAATTTTATGCCGGAGATTTAATGGGGGCAGAGGCAGATTCTGCGAATGCAAAAAAATGGATGTGGATCAATGTAGGAGTTTGTATTGGTTTATGGGTGCTTTATTTTATTATCTTTGGTTTCGCGATGTTCGGTGCAATGATGTCCGGAGATTTTTAACATGATGTTGAAAAAGTATCGTTTGGTGTTTATAGGAACAGGTATAGTCGTGCTTGGCGTAGCAACCTATATCTATTATACCTATGATCCTGCTGCACATGGCTGGTTTCCACGATGCCCGTTCAAAACATTAACGGGATTGGATTGTCCGGGATGTGGCTCTCAACGTGCAGTACACGCGATATTACACGGAGATTTTGAGGGAGCATTTCGTTACAATGCTTTATTGTTCCCGTTTATTCCCTACCTGACCCTTGGCTTTGGCTACCGATGTGTGAAAAATCCAGGTGAACATTTATTGAAATGGCGTAAAATCCTATTTGGAGAATATGCCATTAAAACTATAGCGACTATTATTTTTGCCTATTTCATTTTGAAG
The DNA here is from genome assembly GCF_004208525.1 of Sphingobacterium corticibacterium. Lineage (GTDB taxonomy): Bacteria > Bacteroidota > Bacteroidia > Sphingobacteriales > Sphingobacteriaceae > Sphingobacterium > Sphingobacterium corticibacterium. The sequence continues at coordinate 145,930 of NZ_SGIT01000004.1, forward strand.
AATGTGATATAGATTCCCAAAAGAAGAACACATGATTTTAATCGTTGACGATCAAATAGAAAATATCTATTCATTAGAAAAGCTCTTAAAATCTAAGGGTTTCGAGGTGGATTCCGCGCTTTCGGGTGAAGAGGCCCTTAAAAAGGTGTTAAAAAATGACTATGCTCTGGTTATTCTGGATGTGCAGATGCCAGGTATTGACGGTTTTGAAGTAGCGGAAACTTTATCAGGATACAGCAAAACCAAAGAAGTACCCATTATATTTTTGTCTGCTGTCAATACAGATAAGAAATTTATAGCCAAAGGATATGCTTCTGGAGGGATAGATTATATTACCAAACCGGTGGATCCTGATATTTTAATATTGAAAGTAAAGACGTTCTATCGACTATATGAGCAAACTTTAGCACTCAATGACGCTCAAAAAATATTGGAATCCGAAATCGAAACCAGAAAAAAGGCACAACAAGAACTGAAAGATAAAGTAGAACATCTTCACACTACATTGGAAAGTTTACCGCAAATTGCTTTTACCGCGGATGCACGAGGGAATATTACGTTTGTCAATAAGAGATGGTATAACTATTCTCGCTGTCCCGAGACCTTTCCAGAAGTACATCCAGATGATACGTGTATTAAAAAAGTATGGCGGCATTGCATTGAATGGAGCCAACCGTTAGAACTAGAAGTGCGTATAAAAGAACTTAAATCGGGACACTTCTGTTTTCACCTCTTGCGTATCATTCCGGTGAAAGATAAAACCGCTATACGGAGTTGGGTCGGAACATTTACAGATATACATGAGCAGAAAGAAGAGGAAAGGAAAAAAGATGAATTTTTAAGTATTGCAAGTCATGAGCTCAAAACCCCTTTGACGAGTATTAAAGCCTATATCCAATTGTTAGAACGTATGCCGGATGTGCAGAAAGAAAGTAAGTTTGCAACTTATATTAGCCGGGCGCAAAACCAGGTTAATAAACTGGACAGCCTTATTGCGGACTTATTGGATATTTCCAAGATAGAGAACGGTAAGCTAAAGGTGAATAAAAAGCCGTTTGATATGGAGAAGCTTATTGAAAGTGCTATCGAGACCATTGGTTATACCCATAGTCATGTACAGGTTAAAATTGAACGACAGGGAGAAACGATTACAAAAGAGGTGAATGGAGATGCTTTTCGCATCGAACAAGTGCTTATCAACTTCCTAACGAATGCGATAAAGTACTCTCCCGATAGCGATAGGGTCGTTGTACATACTGTTGTTGACAAAGATCAGCTCTATATTGCCGTTCAAGATTTTGGTATCGGTATTCCCGAACACAAAAAAAACAATATCTTTACGAAATTCTATCGTGTGGAAGAGTCATCTGTAAAATTTCAAGGACTAGGAATTGGTTTATATATCTGTGCAGAAATTATTAAGCAACATAATGGTACATACGGCATAGCAAGCTCTTCAAATCAAGGAACTACCTTTTATTTTACGATACCATTTAATTAAATCAATATGCCTAAGAAACTCATTCGGAAATTACAAATTGGATTTGGTTTTTCGTTGTTTGTGTTGTTGTTAAGTTCGTCAGCATCTTACGTTAGTATAAAAACACAGATGAGTAACCGCAGTCAGGTTATCAAAACACAGCGGACAATCGATTCGGTTAATAAGATTTTGATTGATTTGCAGAATGTGGAAACGGGACAACGGGGATATCTTCTAACAGGCGAAGTGAAGTTTTTAGAGCCTTATTATGAAAGCCGGACATCCTTGCCGTCATCTTTATCCACAACGCGTGAATTGGCGAAGGATATACCGGAACAATCGCGGCGCATAGACAGTATAGAGACGTTGGTAACAACGAGACTGGATCTTTTAAATGAGCTTGTTGCGTTAAAAAAAGAAGGGGGAGCAGGAACAGTTGAACAATTGGAGCGCGGCAAGCTATACATGGACAGTTGTCGGAATATTATCCGCCGCTTTGTGTTGGAGGAGTCTAGTAAGCTCGACGTTCAAACAGCTAAGATGCAACGAAATTCAGGGTTGACTTCGTTCTTTATCATTTTTGCAGCTTTCGCTTCCCTTATCATCACGATCTTATTCTATCTGCAGATTCGGAATGAGTTTCGAAGAAGAGAGAAAATGCAACAATTGCTGCGTGAAAAGGACGAAGATACGACGCGTCGCTTAAATATCGTGCGGAATCTGGCACATCAGATTGCTGATGGGGATTATTCCGTTAGGTTAGACGACGATGAAAAGGATACACTGGGCTATATCGCTTCTTCCCTGAATGGTATGGCGATAGCGCTGGAGGAAGCCTTCGGGAAGCTCCATAATAACGAGTGGAGACAAACTGGATTGGCTAAGATTAACGATATTTTGGCTGGGAATAAGACCGAAGAGAGTGTTGCTAATGACGCCTTGGAGCTATTGATATCCTATACGGAATGTGTGAACGGTGCGTTCTATATATGGGATAAGGGATTATTGGTGCTCGCGGGCTCCTATGGGTTAGAAGAGCATATGAAAAAGGAGTACCGACCCGGCGAAGGAATTGTGGGGCAAGTATTTAAAGATAAACGCATTAAAACGTTGGAGAATCTCACTGATGAAGAATTTGTTGTTAGTTTTTCGTCGGGGCAAATCAAGGTAAAACATCTCCTTTGGTTGCCGTTAATGGTAAAAGGACAATGCTTTGGGGTAATAGAATTGGGAAGCGTACTACCATTTGAGAAACTGGATATGGAGCTTTATCAAGAAGTGTGTCACAGTATTACATTGGAAATACTGGCGGCTAAAGGAAGAAAGCAGATTCAGACTTTATTGGAAGAAACACAGGCACAGGCAGAAGAACTGCAAACACAGCATGCAGAACTGGAAAACCTGAATACAGAATTGGAAGCCCAAACGCAGAAGTTACAAGCTTCTGAGGAAGAGTTACGTGTTCAACAGGAGGAACTGATGCAGTCTAATCAGGAGTTGGAAGAACGTTCTAAGTTACTGGAAGAAAAGAATCAGCTTGTTGCCGAACGAAATTTAGAAATCCAAAAGAAAGCGGAAGAGTTAGCGTTGAGTACAAAGTATAAATCGGAATTTCTCGCCAATATGTCGCATGAGCTTCGTACGCCGCTAAATTCTATTTTGTTATTGTCCCGGTTGATGGTCGAAAATGCGGATGACAACCTAACAGATGATCAGATAGAATCCGCTAAAGTTATACAGAGCTCGGGCTCCAGTTTATTGAGCCTTATTGACGAAATTTTGGATCTATCAAAAATAGAAGCCGGAAAGATGGAGCTGGAGTACGAGCATGTGGCATTGACAGATTTGAGAAACGACCTGTTAAATTTGTTTTTGCCAATTGTGGATGAAAAAGGACTGGCATTAACCGTTGAAATAGATGAAGGAATGCCGGGCTATGTGGAAACAGATAAACTGCGGGTGGAGCAGGTTCTCCGTAATTTGCTCTCCAATGCCATTAAGTTTACACCGAAAGGCAACGTGGCGCTATCCATATCACAAAAGCAGGATAATCCGGATTATCTACAGTTTGTCGTAAAGGATACAGGAATTGGGATTAGTCCCGAAAATCAAAAAATTATATTCGAAGCTTTCCAGCAGGCAGATGGATCTACAAGACGTAAGTTTGGAGGAACAGGGCTAGGACTTTCTATCAGCAGGGAAATAGCTCGATTGTTAGGAGGCGAAATTACAGTGAGCAGTACGTTGGGCGAAGGCAGCACGTTCCGTTTGACGATTCCCAATCGGAAAATATCCGATTCATTGCCCCTTACATCGGAAGTTCTAGTAGAGAGTATTACACAAGAAGTGGAGGAGATGACCGCTTTGGTTGCGGATACGGGATCTCCGTTCACTATTTCGAATATTCCCGAAGAGGTTGAAGATGATCGCCATGAGATAAGATCGGGCGACAAGGTCATACTTATCGTTGAAGATGATACCGCATTTGCTAAAGCACTGCTTAAATATGCCCATCAAAATGGATATAAAGGTGTAATCATTGTACGGGGAGATTGGGCAACAGAGGCGGCTGAAAAATATCAACCTTTGGCAATTTTGTTAGATATACAGTTACCGGTGAAAGATGGGTGGCAAGTGATGGATGAAATCAAGAGCAATCCGAAAACCAGACATATTCCGGTACACATTATGTCATCCTTGGAAGTAAAGCGGGAAAGTTTATCTAAAGGTGCTATAGATTTTATCAATAAGCCTATTGCGATAGAGCAGATTGGACAAATGTTCCGTAAAATAGAAGATGCACTTACCCGGAACCCCAAAAAGGTATTGATTGTCGAAGAAAATCCGAAACATGCCACGGCGTTGTCTTATTTTCTGAGCAATTTCAACATCGCATCGGAAATTAAAAGCAATGTGGAAGATAGTATTCGTGCACTAATGTCGGATAATGTTAACTGTGTGATTTTGGATATGGGAGTACCTGATGATACGGGATATGAAACGTTGGAAGCTATCAAGCAAAAAGAGGGGTTGGAGAACCTACCCATCATTATTTTTACCGGAAAAAATCTATCGCAAACGGAGGAACTGAAAATAAAACAGTATGCCCACTCGATTGTTATAAAAACAGCACATTCTTTTCAACGTATTCTAGACGAGGTTGGGTTATTTCTTCATTTAGTGGAAGAAATTAATCTGGAACCTGAAAAAAGGAAGACCAGCAAGCTAGGATCGCTGAATGAGGTACTCAATGGAAAAACGGTATTGATTGCCGATGACGACGTGCGGAATATTTTTTCATTGACGAAAACATTGGAGCATTATCAAATGAAGATCGTGTCGGCGATAGATGGAAAAGAAGCATTACAGCAATTGGAAAAATATCCGGAGACATCCATTATTCTCATGGACATGATGATGCCTGAAATGGACGGTTACGAAACGATTAGGCAAATTAGGAATATGCGCGATTATGCTAAACTACCGATTATTGCGGTAACAGCCAAGGCTATGACAGGTGATCGTGAAAAATGCATTAAAGCGGGTGCGTCGGACTACATTTCCAAACCGGTTGATAAGGATCAGCTGTTATCTCTGTTGAGGGTTTGGTTATATGAAAACTAACGTTGGAACTAAATATGATGATAAAGATGCAAAAGGTAATCTTGCTTATCGATGATGATAACCGGAATATTTTCGCTTTGGAATTAACATTAAAAGCTCGAAAATATAAGTTCTTGTCGGCTCAAAATGCCGCGGAAGGTCTGCAGTTATTGCAGTCCAACCCGGAGATCGGTTTGGTTTTGTTAGATATGATGATGCCCGAAATAGATGGATATGAAGCTATAAGGCAAATCCGGAATTCGGATAAATATGGGCGCGTTCCTATTGTTGCCGTTACGGCGAATGCCATGAGCGGTGATAGAGAGAAATGTTTAGCGGCTGGAGCAGATAATTATATTGCGAAGCCTATTGATGTAGATCGGTTAATGAAGATTATTGAGGAGTTACTATAGATGGTAGAGCTAGATATCGTGAAGAATGATGATATGGAAATGTTATTAAAAGATATTTCGCATTTGTATGGTTATGATTTTACACAATATAGTAAGGCATCTTTAAAACGGCGTCTCAATAGGATCTGTATGCTCGATAAGTTTACAAGTTTTGCAGAATTGAGATATCGACTTATTCATGATAGCACTTATTTATCCCGATTTATTGAAGAGATAACGGTTAATGTGACCGAGATGTTTAGGGATCCTCATTTTTACGCAACGTTACGTCATCATATTTTACCCATTTTAGGCACTTATCCATTCATCCGTATATGGGTTGCAGGTTGTTCTACAGGAGAGGAAGCATATTCATTGGCGATATTACTGAAGGAAACAAATTTATTTGATAAAACGTTGATTTATGCGACAGATATCAATCCTAGTGTACTCGAAAAGGCATCCAAAGGGATTTTTCCGTTAAACCACATGAAACAGTATTCCAGAAATTATATCCTGTCTGGAGGCAAAAACGATTTCTCTTCTTATTACGTTTCCATGTATGATGTGGCCAAATTCCATTCTAATTTAAGTAGTAGAATGATTTTTTCCACGCATAATCTAGTCTCGGATTCTTCCTTTAACGAATTTCAGCTTATTTTGTGTCGGAATGTCCTTATTTATTTTGATAAAGACCTTCAAAACAAGGTGTTTAAGCTGTTTGATGATAGTCTTCAACCTCTTGGTTTTTTGGCCTTGGGTGCCAAAGAAACCCTCCGGTTTTCCAATGTGGAACATCATTATAAACAGTGGAATGAGGATAGAATTTGGAAAAAAATATCGTAGTGTGATGAAAAATAGAAAGGCTACAGAGATTTTATTGATAGGTGGCTCCGCCGGAAGCATCAGCGTCCTTTTGGAGGTCTTACCCCATCTTAATGATCATCTCTCTTTTCCTATCATGGTTATTGTTCATCGCCAGGCACATCCCGAAAGTATATTGGAAGGATTATTAGCATTTCGTAGCCGTTTACCTGTGGAGGAAGCCTATGATAAAATGATACTAAAGGCAAGTCGTATTTATTTAGTGCCGGCAGATTATCATCTTCTATTTGAAGACAAACAGATGGTGTCTTTGGACTATTCGGAGAAAGTAAACTATTCCAGACCCTCCATTGATGTTACGTTTCAGTCTGCCGCTCAGATATTTATGGGTCATACAACAGCGCTATTGCTATCTGGAGCTAACGCAGATGGTTTGGAAGGTTTGCGTTGTATAGCGCAGCAACAAGGTGACGTACTTGTACAAGATCCCGATACGGCTGAAATAGCTTATATGCCACAACAGGCCCTTCTTAATTTACAGGTTGATGCGGTTCTAAAGCCAAGAGAAATGGCTTCCTTTATCAATCAGTTAAGTACAAAATATTAACATTTACCATACTATGAAAAACAAAAAAATACTTGTATTTGATGATGACACCAATATTTTGGATGTTTTTACGATAGTCCTCGAAGCTTCGGGATACGACGTAGAAATCTCCGAAACCTCTCATAATATTTTAGAGAGGGTCAGAGAAGTAAACCCCGATATGATTATTATGGATAATTGGATTCCGAATATCGGAGGGGTGAAGGCCACGCAAATACTGAAAAGTGAATCTGCTTTTAAGCATATTCCGGTCATTTATTGCTCAGCGAATAATGACGTAAGCTCCCTTGCAGAACAGGCTGGTGCAGAAGCATATCTCGCTAAGCCATTTGATTTAGATGAGTTGGAAAACAAGGTGGCAAGTTTACTTCGAAACGTTTAAGCTGTATACGGTGTTCTATAATTATGATGACAATAGAAAAGAATAGAAAGTTGCAACAATGGTTGCTTCGGCTTTTTGTATTATTGCTATATAGTATTATTCATCCTGGGGTTCAATCCCAGGATTCGCTTTTTTATTCCCAGCAGTTTGTTTGGAAGGAGAGACAAGCACAAGTGCATCAATGGAAGCAGGTACAGGATACCCTTTCGACAACCGTAGACAGTATTAAAAAAAGCCTTTTATTTGAACGCAAGACACCCGATTCCACGGCGCTAGATAGTACATTAGTTTTTTTGGGAGCAACAAAGAAAGGGATTTCACAATATATTTATGATATAAAGAACGCTCGAACGATATGGTCATCGACACCTGCACAAATACAGGTTGAAGCGGATAGTTTGCTGGAGGTAGACAGTTTGGTTACCGGCTTACTTGGAACAGATTCTCTAGAAAAAGGAGCGAAAGACCTGATAGATACGTTGCCGCAACTTATTCGCGGTTATGAAAGGTTGATTGGTGACGTGGTTTATCTGGAAAGATTGATTGGTCGCCAACAAGCAGAAATAGGGATAGTCAATGTGGATTCTGCCGCTGCGGAGATGAATCCTGTTCGGCGGCATATGGTGAGGGCGGTACAGACTAATTTAGGAAAGGATGGTTCTTCTTCGGAGTTTTTCGATTACCCCGCGTGGAGTAGTCGTCTCTTTTTAATTCTAGTAAGCTTCCTTTATTTTTATTGGATGTATAAATTGGGGCGAAAAACAGAAGGGGGGGAAGAAGAATTTCGATTATATCAGAACCAACCGTTATGGATTCCATTTTTAAAAGCCTCTATATTCTTTTTGGTCTTATTGCCGTTTGCCTCCTTTTCTGTACCTGTCCTTATTCTTGAAAGTAGTTATTTTTTCGTTTTTGTTTTTCTTTATATTATTCTCTATCAGGAGCTTTCTATCTTTAAACGTAAAGTACTGGGACTGATTTTCGTTTCCTATATTATACTGATAAGTGCAAATCTTTTTTTATCGGCATTGTGGTGGACCAAGGCTTTAGCTATACTGGCTAACGTTATAAGCATCACTTTAGTTTGGTTTATGGGACGTCGAACAGATGTCGATAATCCAATAGGGTATATTCACCGTTATGCTCGCTGGTTGATTATAATGGGACATTTTCTTGCTATTGTACTAAATTTAATGGGATATATCAGCTTTGCACGGATGTGGAGTCTAGCGACGGGTATTGGACTGTTGCAAGTTATCGCATTACGTGCTGTGCGTGAAATGTTACTTCACGATATTGAACATCAATATAAAAAGGCTAAACCTGAAGCTTTGTTTCGGCGTTTTGATTTGAAGCGGATGCTACTGAGTTTTGAACGTTTATTTCGTTTTTGTTCCGCTGTCTTGATTGTGTTGGTATTGTTGAACAATTTTCACCTTGTACGTGAAGCCAGTGCTTTGTTGGAGCGTTTGTTCATGACAGAACATAAAATTGGAGGTATTACGTTCGCTTATGCTAATCTTTTGCTTGCCGTCGTCGTTATTTGGTTAGCGAATTGGTTTCAGAAAAACCTAAAAAATTTGTTGGATGATACCTCGCCTACCGACGAATTGCAGGTGCGTAGGATGACACTATTCCCTTTATTCAGATTACTTATTATCGTTATCGGCTTTTTGATTGGTATTAGCATATTGGGTCTGGGAATGGATAAATTGACAGTTATCATTGGTGCATTGAGTGTTGGGATTGGGTTGGGATTGCAAAATATCATCAATAATTTTGTGTCAGGTATTATTTTGGTTTTCGAAAAGCCTTTCAAGATTGGTGATTATGTGGAATTGGCAGATAAAAAAGGACAGGTGAGGGAGATTGGAATTCGTTCCAGTACGCTGCTGACCGATGAGGGGGCTCGTGTAATTATACCCAATGGCGATCTACTTTCGGGGCGATTAGTCAATTGGACGTTTAGAGATGCCGATATTCGCGTGAATTTCAAATTAACGATAGAGAATAGTGCTACACCCATTGAAGAGATTAGAAAAGAATTGAAAATAAAACTTGCGAGCTTTGAAGAAATAGATAGATCAATTCCAATGAAGATATTTACAAAGGAAATTACAGCCGATAACTATCAACTTAGCATTCAGGTAGGTATTAAGCACGTTCGTTATATTGAACGCTTTCGGAGTCGATTTTTGGAATCGTTTAAAAAGGATATGGATGCTCGAGGAGTTAAAGTATCCTCGAGCTAAATCTTATCCCATAGGGTCTGTTCCCGGTTCTACTGTCGGATCCCGATCGATATTGGGCTCAGGCGTTGAGAGTTCGTTGATTTCGGGCTCTACGTCTGGGTTAATCTCGTCAATATCAGGGTTGGGCGCTTCCAATGGATCAACATCCGGCTGCTCATTAGGTTGATTTTCATCGATCTCGTCCAGCTCTGGTTCCTCGCGTTCAAGAGGGTCTACATCAGGCTGTTCTGGGGGTACGTTTTCCACGCCTTTTTCATCATCAGGAACAATTTCCTCTTCAGGTAAATTTTCTTGTCCTTCACGATTTGGAGAGGCAGGGTCAGACGTTGGATCTACTAATGCAAACGCTATGATAGGACCTTGTTCTTTCATAGCAAAAACGTTTTTTGTTTTCATCTCATTATTTTTTTTAAGTTGTCGATCAGAGCTTGATTTAAATAATTATTGTTCATATTATTTAAACTCGGTTCATTGTATTTTTCCTTATGTAATGTATTAATTGAACCACTTTTTGCGCTATATAGTTGCAGTGATAAATACTTGAAAAATAAAATAAATACCCTAGTGAATAGGGTGTTAAATAAAAACGACCCTTACAGGGTCGCTTATATTATATTCATATTCATACAACGGATTTGCTTCCGTTTCTCTATTATTCTTTGTCCCTCAAAAGCAAGAGTGGAATAGCAGATTTTTTGATCAATTGTTTGCTTATACTCCGACGAAATAACCGCTCAAAAAAACCATACGATTTGGGAATCGTAACAATTAATCCTGCGTCATGTTCTTTTGCAAACTCCTCAATTTCAACTGCAATATCATCTCCTGTCTTATAATGATATTCCGGTTGAAATATATCTAGTAACGCATGCATTTTGTATTGTTCCATAATTGCGTCGGGGCTTACATTTTTTCCTTCTAGGGTAACGTTTAATACCAATAATTTTGCACGGAGCCTTTCTAGCCAGTGACCAATTTCGGCTACAGGCGTACTATCTGATACTTTTCTCAAATCGCATGCAAAGACAATCTTTTGGATCGGGTCATAATTAGCATCCGCGGGAATGATAAGTAACGGTAGTTTTAAGGAAGAAGCTAAATTAACCGTATTACTGCCGATTAGTGCTTGCTCTAAGTTACTCCTCCCTGTTGTTCCTGCGACAACTAAATCGGCATGCCATTCGTCGGCAATACCTTCAATTCCACGTAGTAATGGGAAATTATTCGTTACTAATTGGACGTTTACATTGTTATTCTCTCCCAGTATTCGTATCAATTCTGCCTGCACTGTTCTCAAATTAGATAGACTTTGTTCCTCTACAAGGGAAGGCGTAGCGTCCGTCATGGGTAGATCCGTGCCGATAGGTAAATTATCATAGGCGTGGTAAAGTATAATGTGATTTGCATCTACCGACTTCGCCAGTTTGGCAGCGTATCGAGCGGCGTTTAACGCCGATTCTGAAAAATCCGTTGTAATGATAATAGTTTTCATCTGTATAATCGTTTTTATTTTAATTTTTTCTTCATTCTATCTAATAAACAACTGGTTGGACGGGATTGTTTATAGATTTAATATCTAAACTGAAATAAATACGAATGTATGTGTGAGATACGTGTCAGAGGGGAGTAAAATACCCTTATTTAATTTTTACCCAACTATTTTGGGATATAATCCTTTTACTATGAAAGACATACATGGTAATCATTAAAAAAACAACATGGAAAATTTAGAGAAAAACGTCGATGCGGTAGCTCCTTTTTTACTTTTTGGTATTTACAATAAGATTGTAAAAACACAAAGACACGATTAACGAAAATGGGATGAAATTAAAAGCAATGAAAATGAAAAAATATTTTAAATATTATATTGCCGTGCTAAGCACGGTTATCTTGTCTTTGCCGGTATTTGCACAGGAAATTAATAAGGATCAAGATTTCTTAACAACAGCAGCTCGTTTGAATCAATTTGAAATTGCATTGGGTACACAAGCCTTAAACCAATCAAAAAATGAGGAGATCAAACGATATGGCCAAATGTTGGTAGATGATCATACAAAAGTGCAAGAGGAATTGCAAGAGGCTGCTATTGCCAAAAAATTAATTATGCCGGATGGACTGGAGGAAAATCAAGCGTCAATATTGAAGTCATTATCCATGCTTTCGGACGCGGATTTTGATAACGCGTTTAAAGACGCCGTGATAAAAATGCATGAAAGTACCATTGCGTTGTTTGAAAATGCTGCTGATAGTTTAAATGATCAGGAACTTAGAAGCTGGGCAGCGGCAAAGATTCCGTCGCTAACGAGCCATTTGGAACAGGCAAAGTCACTACAAGTAAGATCGGAATCCGCTCCGTCTATGGAAGTAGATTCAGTAGAAACCTTATAAAATAATAACTATGGCAACGAAAGTAGAGAACGAAAAAAGCGGTCTTGGCGAAAAAAAGAAAAAGAAAGAAGGGGATACTTATAAAGAACTTGGATCGGTTATCAAAAAGACAGAGCGTACCAAAGATGGTGATGGCGAAGCTGGAGTAGATCCACAGGCAGAACAATTGAACGATATGCCTAATGATCCTACGGAACGTCCCCTTGAGCCGAAAAAGTCAAAAGTCAGAAAAACCAAATAATAAGTTTTTCTAATCCGTAGGGTTATATTATATTAGGGTTTTTCATATAGAATCTCAAGTATCTATATATAAACCCGAAACAAATAGCGTTACATTGGCAGATATTAATAGGTATCGTAGGCGGTATATTAGTCGGCTTTTTGTGCATTCAATTTGCAGAGGGCAAAGAATTCGTAATTGATTGGATTAAGCCGTTCGGCACTATTTTTATAAATCTATTGAAATTAATCGCTATTCCGCTTATCATTGTTTCTCTCATTAAGGGCGTTTCAGACTTAAAGGATACCACGCAATTGTCGGGTTTGGGGCTACGCACTTTGGGGCTTTATCTCCTCACCACCATCATTGCTGTTACACTCGGGTTAGGGTTGGTGAACCTGGTACAACCGGGAGGTTTCCTTTCTAACAAGACCCGAGAGGAGATGCTTCGCTCATTTGGCGGCGTGGTTGATGAAAAAGTGGAAGAGGTTACGGCTATCGAGGAAATGCGAGGGCCGCTGCAACCTCTCGTCGATATTGTTCCGGAGAATATTTTTGAGTCGGCATCCGCTAATAGCAATATGTTGCAAATCATATTTTTTAGTATTATAGTGGGCATCGCGATGATTTTACTTCCTTTCAGCCAGGCAGAATGCCGTTTCACGCGAGTGGGAGAGAACGAACAAGGAAAAAGCCGCCAAATATATGAGAACCATTTTAAAAAATAGGGTCTGTGTGTGCAAACTTTTCCGCACAAGGGTGTTTTTTTGTTGCCGTATTAGTCACCTCAGACGAAAATCACTATAAAATATTCATTTAATACGCTTGAAGGAGGTTTTTGGGGTGAGTTAGCACTTACCGTTACGTATGACTGATGACCCAAAAGGTATACGTGGTGAAGCAAATGATATAAGGGATGTGGTAACAGACATACTTGACAAGCCAAAGGGTATACGTGGTGAAGCAAATGATATAAGGGATGTGGTAACAGACATACTTGACAAGCCAAAGGGTATACGTGGTGAAGCAAAGAATATAAGAGATGCGCTAACGGACATACGTGCAGAGACAAAAGGTATATGAGGTGACGGAAAAGATATAAGGGATGCGGTAACGGGCATACGTGTTGTGTCAAAAGATAGACGTGATGCTCCGGAAGGCATATCTGACAAGACAAATGGCATACGTAATGCGATGAAAGGTAAAGGGGTGGGATGCAATTGGTGTTTGAGTCACAGATTTTTATTGGCATAAAAAAAGAGACAACCTGTATATGGTGTCTCCTTAAGTAGCCCGTAGGGGAATCGAACCCCTGTTTCAAGAATGAAAATCTTGCGTCCTAACCCCTAGACGAACGGGCCGTTTTTGTGTTTCGGTGTGCAAATATAGAAATGATTATTAACTATGCAAAATAAAATTCAAAAAAAGCAATTTCTTTTTCAAGAAGCTACAATATCGAAAACTTTGTCTCCTCCATTTCCGTAAATGCAGCTACCGTAGAAAATAAAAGACTTTTGCTGTTATTCTCCAAATTCCTAAAATTAGTGGGCAGGAATAGTCCGCCACCAATATCCTTATATCCGTTTACAAGATAAGTTTGGCCTTCTTTATCTACAAATTGCTTAATCAAACCCGTTTCCCCATTAAATAATACTTCACCCGACAATCCCTCCTTCAGTTGAAAAGGGAGCGATTGTAATTTTTCAGCATTGAAAATCTTGGACGATATTTTTCCTGTTTTTGTTTCGGGTTGCTCAATTAGTGCAGGCAGAAAAAGAAAAGTAGCGTCCTTTTTGAATTGGTCGTTGATTTTGGTGAAAAGTTCGTGCGTTTCAGGATCAATCTGTTTTACTTCATTGCCGTTGACAAAAAATTTGGATAACTTACCCGTTTTAAAGTTAAATAGTGAAACAATATTGTTGCCGTCGTTAGATCTACCTTCGAAACGTGCTTGTCCCGACTTCATATTGATAAGGAACTTTCGACTATTCTGAAAATATTTGATGTCGTTTCCACTTGCCGTAAAGAGAATATAGTTTGTGCTGTCCCACTTGTCTTTTCCTCCGATTCCCTTTAATAATATTTTACCTGCCTCCTGTCCTTCCTGTGCGCATATAGACACATATGAAATGGAAAGAATGCCGATGATAATTGCTGTTAGGAATGTTCTCATAGTTGACCCCTAATTTTAAAATGAAGCAACAATTACTTGTATCTTTTACTGACAAGTGCCATTTGGATAGCTGTAATGGCCGCTTCTTCTCCCTTGTTTCCGTGTTTTCCACCTGCTCGATCTAATGCCTGTTCCAGATTATCAGTGGTTAATACGCCGAAAATAACGGGTTTATTGTATTTGATGGCGACATTGGCGATACCGTTTCCTACGGCGTCACATATAAAATCAAAATGTCGCGTTTCACCTTGAATGACGCAGCCAAGACATATCACTGCGTCAAAGGATTCATTGCGAAGCGCTATATCCGCCCCAGAAATTAATTCATAGCTTCCGGGCACCTGGATAATATCGATATCATTTTCAGCAGCACCGTGTTGTTGTAAACCTTGCAGAGAACCATCTAACAAAGCTCCTGTAACTTGGGCATTCCACTGTGAAACAACGATTGCGAATTTTAGACCCTTCGCGTTGCCAACTTCAATATGTGAGAAGTCTGACAAATTCTTCATGCTACTAGACATGGGTGCAAAGATATATAAAAAAGGCTGCTTATAAAAAATAAGCAGCCTGTATCTCTTAATAAGCTATTTCTTATTTATTGTTTTGCTTTTGTACGGGCGATAAAACCATCGATCATATTTGCTTCGGGACTATTTGGATAGTCCGACTTGATCGTTTGATAAGTTTGTTCTGCATTTTTGAAATCCTCTAATGCTTCGTAAACTAAACCTAATTTTTTCAGGAATAAAGGTGTCGTATACGTATTTTTACTTTTTTGTGCTGCTTTTTTATAGTGATTGGCAGCACTCTTATAATCTTTAGATTCGGAATAAGCATCTCCAATTAAACCTGTAACCAAAGGATCTAAAATATCACTACCCGTATCGGAATATTTTTGAAGGTATTTTATAGCTTCTTGAAAATTGCCCTGACGAAGGTATAAGCCCCCTAAGTAAGCATTGGCGATATTCGCAGATTTAGTATTGGAGTATTCTTCCGCAATCTCTTTAAAACCTAGGAATGATCCGTCGCCTTCGATAGCTTTAGCTTGTAGAGAGTCAATTGCAGCATATTCTTCTGCTTTATATAATTGATTGGCCGCCTTTTCTGCACGCGGGGCTAGGTATAGTCGTTGATAACCTAAATACAGTAAAATCAAGAGAATAATACCACCCACGATGAAGGTGATGCTTTTTTGATTATCCTGAAAAAATGAACCCGATGATTTTTTAGGTTCGGTTTGATTTACGTTTTTATTTGACATTTGTTATTATCGTATAATAAATATGGAACGCAAAATTACACTTTTAAAATTTTAATGCAAGTTTTCTGCTGTATTTTACGCGTCTTTTATCAAGAATGCCGTGGTGAACCCTCCAAAGCCTACGTTTATTATCCACTGGTTGTAGAAGAAACCTCACCATCCAGCTGTTCATAAATTGAGTTTTGACTCCTAAATTCCGGTACAATAACTTTCATTTGACGAACGATTTCTATATTATTGTTTGTTTTAACACGCTCCAAAAGGAGATTGATCTGTTTACAGATTTCTGCAAAATTATTTTCTCGCACCTTCGCAATCATAATTTTTTGGTGATGCGTAGGGAGTGTGTTTTCCAGATCGTTGAGCAATTCCTCATATAGTTTTTCGCCGGGTCGCAGTCCGGTAAACTTGATATCGATATCTTGGTAAGGGATAAATCCGGACAGTTTAATCATCTTTTCGGCAAGATCAACAATTTTGACGGATTTCCCCATGTCGAACACGAATATCTCTCCACCATTGCCCATACATCCCGCTTCGATAACCAATTGGCAGGCTTCCGGGATAGTCATAAAATAACGCGTGATTTCAGGATGGGTCACCGTAAGTGGGCCGCCTTTTTCTATTTGCTCCCGAAAGCGTGGAATAACTGATCCGTTGGATCCAAGGACATTTCCGAAACGTGTCGTTATGAACCTGGTTTTTGCATTTGGATGATTTTCTTCCAAATTATTGTTCATGGATTGCACATACATTTCAGCGATGCGTTTGGTCGCTCCCATCACGTTGGTAGGATTGACGGCTTTGTCTGTCGATACAAACACAAACTTTGATACCTCGAATTCAACCGCTAAATTAGTTAAAATAAAAGTACCAAATACATTTGTCCGAACACCTTCAATCGGATGGTTTTCCATCATAGGCACATGCTTGTATGCTGCGGCATGATAAACGTATTGCGGTTTGAATGTCTCAAATAAGATACGCATTCGATCCTCATTTTTTACATCGGCGATAAAAGATTGGTAAGCTTGGTTCTTAAACCGATCTTGTAAGTCTAGATGAAGGTTATGTAGCGGAGATTCCGCTTGATCGCATAAGATAATCAATTGTGGTTCGAAATGACCGAGTTGTTTGGCTATCTCACTTCCAATGGAGCCTGCAGCACCAGTTACCAAAATACGTTTACCTCTTAGTTGTTCTAAAAGCGAATCATTTTTTAGCTTAATAGGAGCTCGTTCTAGTAAATCTTCAATTTTAACTTTTTTGATCTGGGTGGGGGAGACGGTACCATTGATGATTTCACTCACCGGAGGGAGTGTAAGTACGTTTATCTTTTGCTCCAAACATATATCAATAACTTGGTTTTTTTTTTCCGAGCTGATTCTATGGGAGGCAAAAATCAATTCATCGATCGCCAGTTTATGGATTAAACGTCCCAGATCACCAGAGCTGAAAATTTTGATACCATCGATATATTTGCCGATTTTGGTTTCATCATCATCCAAATAAGCAACGATATATTTATTCGATTTAAGGTCGTGGTCGAAGGTACGCTTTACCGCTATGCCCAGATCACCGGCACCATATACAATGACGTTTTTCTTGTCAGACGTTTTAGTTTTGTTGTACTGGAAAAATATCTTGATTAACGTCCGATAAGTTGTTAAGCCGGTAAAGGCAAACAGGCTATATACGATGATGATGTTCGTCGGGATGAGCGAAGGCATATTGCTCGCAATCATAATCAATTTAATGGCGAACAGAATGATAACGTTAAAAAGCAATGTCGATAGAATCCGGATAGAATCCACAGCACTGGTATAGCGAACAATGCCAGAATAGAGTTTGAAAATTAGAAAAGAAATAGAAGTTATTCCCAAACAATATATTAACTCTATAGCAAAATATGGCTTTGCGTACTCCTGTATATTGAAGGAATGAAACAGACCATACGCGAACACGAAAGCGATCGCTGCAATAGCTAAGTCAAAAATAAAAATGGTCCATCGAGGAACAATGCCAATTTGGTTAAAAACGGGAAACTTTTGCATTGAAATATTTTTACATAGGATGTAAAAATAGGAAAAAAAGTGGATTTATGAATCTTATTCCCAAAATATCAAGAATAATATCTAAATTCACTAGTTGATAAAACAGATAGATTGTAGCATGAGCGATATGTCAAAAATTGCCCACAAGGCGATATTTCAGCCGAAAGAAGCATTGGCAAGTGTGGGTAAAAGTCGGCACACATTAAAAATTGGCGTGCCGAAAGAAATATCTTTTCAGGAGAAACGGATAGCCTTGACCCCGTTATCTGTTGCGTTACTCGTTGAATATGGTCATGAGATCGTTCTAGAATCTGGAGCAGGCGAAGCTTCCAACTTTTTAGATTCCCATTATAGTGAACAAGGTGCAAGAATCAGTCATGATAAAGAGGAGGTGTTTCAATGTGATATTGTTATTAAGATTGCAAGTCCCATTATAGAAGAGGTGAGTATGATGAAAAATAAGCAGGTATTACTATCATCCCACCAACCATCGCTGATGAAACTGCCCGTATTACAAGCATTAATGCGAAAGCAAATCACAGCCGTTTCTTATGAATATTTGCAAGATGAGGGTGGGCATTTAACTGTCGTGCGCGCCATGAGTGAAATTGTAGGTGCAACCTCTGTGCTTATCGCGGCAGAATATCTTAGTAATATATTTGATGGAAAAGGTCTGATGCTAGGCGGCATAACAGGTGTTCCTCCGACGGAAATGGTCATTATTGGAGCGGGGACGGTGGGAGAATATGCCGCTCGTGCCGCTATTGCTCTCGGTGCGCAGGTCAAAGTATTTGATAGTTCTGTATACCGATTACGTAGATTGCAAAACAATGTAGGTAGCCGTGTTTTTACTTCCGTGATACAACCTATTGTATTAAATAAAGCCGTTAAATCTTGTGATGTCGTTATAGGCGCCTTAAGAGCGAAGAATGGTCGTTCTCCCTGCATTATTTCCGAAGATACGGTATCCAATATGAAACCGAACGCCGTGCTTATCGATGTGAGTATCGACCAAGGTGGATGTTTCGAAACATCCGAAGTAACCACACATGACAAACCAGTATTCCGAAAATACGATGTGATACACTATTGTGTTCCTAATATCGCATCACGTGTTGCGCGTACGGCGACTTACGCCCTCACCAATATAATGACGCCTTTACTTCTCCAAATAGGAGAATGCGGAGGTATGAATAACATGATATGGTCTGATAAATGTATCCGCAGCGCAATTTATCTCTATCAAGGGATGCTGACGAATAAGGACATTGCAGAAAAGTTTAACTTACCATCAAAAGATCTGGATTTAATTATCGTAGCTAATCAATAAAAAATGAAATTTATTTATTCTATACTATTTGTGGTGTTATTAAATTATTATTCGCTGGCACAAGAAAAAGTGGCATTATATAGCGAAATTCCCAATGCAACAAAATCTGCAGAAGACCTAGGAGAAGAAAATGTTCCTGTTCTGTATAAATATGAATTGCCAAGTGCGAAGCAGGCGATACTGGTGATTCCCGGTGGAGGGTACTCCCATGTAGCTATTAATCATGAAGGACATGAAATAGCGGAAGCATTTAATGAACAAGGTTATAGTGCGTTTGTATTATATTATCGTCTACCTAAAGATGAGCATATGAAAGTGCGAAAAATAGGCCCTTTACAAGATGCACAACGTGGTATACAATATATTAGAGAACATTACGATTTCGATCGGGTCGGCGTAATCGGGTTTTCCGCGGGAGGCCATTTGGCAGCATCCTTATCAAACCACTTTGATGATGTGAAAATTGACAATAAAAACGCTATTAACTTAGCGCCTGATTTTTCGGTATTGATCTATCCTGTTATTTCAATGGATGATGAGGTTACACACAAGGGGTCTAAGAAAAACTTGATAGGAGAAGAACCTAATACAGATGATTTGGTGTATTTTTCATTGGAGAAACAGGTGTCTGCGAAAACCCCACCTACGTTTTTGGTGCACGCCGAGGATGATAAAGGGGTTCTTATTGCGAATGCATTACGTTACAAAGAAGCTTTGGATAAAGTAGGTGTAGTTAATGATATATTCATTTATCCAACGGGAGGGCATGGTTTCGGATTAAATAACAAGACCGATGCGAGAAAATGGTCGGACTATATGTTTACGTGGCTGGAAAATCTGAATTGAAGAACAGAAACGCGTCGTAAGGGTATTAGCGGAACGTGATGTATTTTGCTATACTGACCGTTACCTTGCTACCGATGGAAATAGCGGGTAATGGGTGCATGATAGCATGTAACGAAAATTCTCCGTTGTGCAGTACCCATTCTTTATAAAAACCACGGAAACGTATATCTTTTACATAAAATACACCTTGAGGGTTTTCCACAAAAGTCACATCTTCTTGATGGATACCAATGGTATGCGGGGTTAAGATGTCTAGACGTGCGGCTTGATCCGGAGACAGTATATTGCTCTTTGCTAGAAGTTGGGCCGTGTAGCTGTGAGTCGGTTCGTAGTAAAGTTTTGTCGGAGATCCTTGCTCCACTATCTGGGCGTTTTTCATCACGATTAATTCATCTGCCATGGCTAAAACTTCCGTCGGATCATGGGACACTAAAACTATCGTGAGTCCGGTGTCTTCAACAATTTGCCGCATATCTTGCTGTAGCGCGTCTCGAAATGCCGCATCGACCTGATTGAATGGCTCGTCCATCAACAGTGCCTCCGGTTCGTTTACCAGTGCACGTGCAATAGCCACGCGTTGTTTTTCTCCGCCGCTTAAATCGGCAACCCGTTGTTGAGCGAGGTGAAGAATCTTTAGCCTGTCTAACGTTTCACGAGTCTTAGATTCTTTCCGAGCAAGGTTGGTGTTCGGCAATTGGGAGGCTATATTATCCCACACTTTAGCATATAAGTTGAGATCATCAAATCCCTGTGATACCAACTTCATCGCATCATGTCCGGGAATCAATTTATCTTTTCGAGTGGGAATCAACCAGCCGCGATAGCGCACCTCTCCCGAAGAGGGCGCTAATAAACCATAAATAAGTTTTAATAATGTAGTTTTGCCGCTTCCCGATTCTCCAATGATTGCTGTAATCTTTCCCTCCTTTATACCAAAATCAACTTTACGAACTGCTACAACATCCTGTTTCGCATGAAAGATATGGGAAAGATCTTCACCATATATAAGTGGTATGCCTATCTTTTCTTGGTCGGTTGGGATATATTGACAGGAAGAGGTTTGCTGCGCCATAGAGAATATTGAACCTTGTGAGGCACAAAAGTATTAAAACCCTAAAGTCAATCCAAATGTGAAATTATTTAAGTTCTCTTGATTCGGGCTATTTTCGAATATGTCATTCATGTAATATTTCGCAAAAAGACCCAATGATCCAAACCCTACCCGTGCGAATGCACCATATTGAAAACTTGCCAAATTGTAGTTGTCCTTGAACTTTTGTTTACCATGTTCTTCACTTTTAAATCGTTGTGTCCCTTTTAGTAACACCCCCGTCATGGCACCAAAAGCAATTTTCGGACGGTGGCCTTGATGATTTCTGCGGCCACGCCATTCGAAACTCAATGGCGTGCGAAGATAGGTAGACGTAAAAATGTTCTTTTTATACGTGATGTCAGACGGGCTATACGTTAGTGGAGTCGCTTCGGTGTCTAGAATAATATCATTTTTCAACCGGAGGTAATTCCACTCGAAACCTGCAGATACGTACATTTTGAAAGTTTCATTGAAACGTACACCAAATTGGGCGACATCAAATCCAAAATTGGATGCTTTTTTGTATTTCAGAAATTGATTTTCCTCGCCTAACGTAAAACTTCCATCGTCTATCAGACGCGAAAACCCCCAATCTATCCGAGTAAAAGTAAGACCACCAAATACACGCGGATATTTAATTTCCTTTCCACGGTCGTCATAGTCTTTTTTCCCTATGGTTGGTTCGATGTTAATTTTTCGGGCGATCGTATCGTTGCTATCATCTTCTTGCGTAAAAGCATGCTGTGCTGAGAAAAGCATCGCTATGCTCATTAGTCCGGTGTATAATAAGTTTGTTTTCATCTAATTGTTTTTTTAATTATCTTCTTTTTTTATGACGGTTTTTTACTAAACTATTAACGATATCGAGACGGAGAAACCCTTCTTCGTCTTTGCTGAATTGAACGGTTGTATGATCGGTCGGGTTCAATGCGTCGGAAATTTTGTTTAAGATACCGGGTACTATGCCTTCCACCGGCTTTTGCGTGGAAGCTAACATGCTCTCTTCCGTTTCAGGGTCATCAATTAGTGGAGCTATCGGTGGAACGTTGATAACGTATTGCTGCGGTATTGTACCCGCTACTTGAAGGCCGTCTGTCAAAGCCAGTGAGACACCAACAGGTTTGAGTTTCACCAGTTTTAGATGGCGCTCTTGACGCGATGAATCTTCGCTAATTGGTTTTTTTTGTTTGGGGGTGGAAATCCGATGTGCCAATGTTTCGGGTTTTGCCAATACCTGTTGTTTTGGCTTCTTTTGTTTTGGCTCGTTCGTATGCGTTGTCTCCATAGGGATTGCCGGGGGAGATGATTTGGATGTTTCTTGTGTGGCAATCGGTATGTCAAGTGTAGGTGTAGGTTGCATGATACGATATAACAACGCGATCAAGCCCAAACACCCAACAACTATTGCCGCATACTTTACCCAATCAAGCCTTCTGACTGGTACTACTTTTTCGCGATCTAATTGGTTTTCAATTTGATGCCAAATGTCGTTTCTCGGTGGAATCGTATGCTGTTCCAATTGCTCCTTAAATAGTTTGTCTAGTTCTTTATTGTTCATTACCCGATATGTTCAATTTTCAACAATTTTTCTTTTAACCATTGCCTTGCTCTGGACAACTGTGATTTGGAGCTGCCTTCGCTGATAGATAGCATTTGTGCAATCTCTTTGTGTGAGTACCCCTCGACGACGTATAAGTTAAAGACTGTCCGGTAACCGATTGGAAGCTCCGTCACTATAGCTAACAGGTCTTTATATCGCAGGTTTTCGTCGCTTTCCGCACGACTATCTGCCATAGGATAATCGTGCGTAAGGGGTTCAAAAAAATGCCTTCTCCTGTCTCGGTGTAATTCGATCGCCGTGTTGACCATAATTTTACGAATCCACCCTTCTAACGAGCCCTTATTGTCAAACAACTGTCCTTTTGTAAATACCTTAATGAATCCTGCTTGGAGGATTTCCTCCGCTTCCGATTCATGTTGAGCATAACGTAAACACACACTAAACATTCTTCCGGATAATGTTTGATACAATTGAAACTGTGCTTTGCGGTTTCCCGCTAGACAGGCATTCCATAAGGTATCTAAATTCATGTTATCCAATTTCTAGTTTAGTCTTTGTTAAAAAGACGATGGTAATGGCAGAAAGGTTGCACGAAGAAGAAAATTATTTTACGAGGATGGTTCTGCTGCTGGGAGACACCACCGTTAGGGTTATCCGTCGGGATTTTTCTGGAAGAAGATTGGAGATTTTTTCTGGCCACTCCACAAAACAATATGCATCGGTATAAAAATAGTCTTCATATCCCATATCTAACGCTTCTTCTTCATGCTTTAAGCGATAGAAATCAAAATGATATATCGGACCATGCGGTGAACTGTATTCATTAACGATGGAGAATGTTGGGCTGCTGGTGCTATCGGGGACCTCTAACACCCTGCAAAATGAGTTGACTAAAGTTGTTTTGCCCGCACCCATGTCGCCATATAGCAAAAAAATCCTATCGTTTGGGAAATTGGATAGTATTTGCCTGGCGGCAGTATCAAGTTCTTGAAGATTGTTTACGGTGATGTTCATGGTCGTCATTCAAAGCTATTATTTAGGTGTATAAACCGCATATGGAATAATCATTTCTTCTAAAGAGATCCCCCCGTGTTGAAAAGTCTCGATGTAATAATTGACAAAATGATTGTAGTTGTTGGGGTATACAAAAAAGTAGTCATCTTTCGCAAACACAAATGCAGAGCTTACATGAAGCTTGGGAAGTTGTGCATCATGTGGGTTTTTAATCACAAACACTTCTTTGTTTTTGTAATTCAAATTTCGTCCTTGTTTGTAACGCAAGTTCGTATTTGTGTTTCGATCTCCAATAATCTTACTAGGTTTCTTTACGCGTATAGTACCATGATCGGTTGTAATGATAATACGTACATTCCGTTGGGAGAGCCACTTGAGGGCATCGAGTAGTGGAGAGTGCTCAAACCAGGATAATGTTAGCGAGCGATAAGCCCGCTCGTCGTTTGCCAGTTCCCTAATCATGGCTACATCCGTTCGTGCGTGCGAAAGCATATCGACAAAGTTGTAGACCAAAACGTTTAAATCATTTTGCATAAGGTTATTTAACGATTCAACAATATCTCTACCTTGACTTAATGTCAATATTTTATGATAGGAGTGTTTTAAATCACGACGATAGATACGATTGATCTGATCCGCTAAAAATTTATCTTCATGTAAGTTTTTACCGCCCTCCTCATCATCATTTTGCCAAAGGTTGGGGAATCTTTTTTCCATTTCCAAAGGCGTTAAGCCACTGAAAATTGCATTTCTGGCATATTGAGTGGCTGTAGGCAAAATGCTATAATAGGCATCTTCCTCTTCCAGTCTATAATAGTCTGTAATGATTTCGTTGATGACTTTCCATTGGTCATACCGCAAATTATCAATCAAGAAGAAGAACGTGGGACGCTCTTTATCGAGCTGGGGAAACACTTTATTCTTAAAAAGTTGATGCGATTGGATTGGTCCCTCTTCCTTGTTTTGTATCCAATTTAGATAATTCTTTTCTATAAATTTAGAGAAGAGAGTGTTGGCATCTGCTTTTTGCATCGTAAGAATCTCGTGCATGCCTGCATCTTCTAGTTTTTGCAAAGAAAGTTCCCAGTAAATCAGCTTGCGATAGGCCGCTACCCACTCTTTATAATTGAGATCGTCGTTAATGGTCATCCCCAGATTTCGGAACTCCTGTTGATAAGCCATGGAGGTTTTTTCACTGACGAGACGTTTATTTTCGGTAAACTTTTTTATGGTGAGGAGGATTTGTTTGGGGTTGACGGGCTTTATCAGATAATCATCAATCTTGGAACCAATTGCATCTTCCATCAAGTGTTCCTCTTCATTTTTTGTTACCAATACCGTAGGAATGGTTGGATTAATCGTTTTCAATATCGCCAGTGTTTCCAATCCCGTTTTGCCTGGCATGTTCTCATCGAGAAAGACCAAGTCAAAAGGTTCATTCTGAAAAGCCTCGACCGCGTCGTTACCATTATTAACGGTTTTGACCCGATATCCTCTTTCTTCCAATAATAAAATATGTGGCCTCAAAAATTCAATTTCGTCATCAGCCCACAGGATGTATATCTTTTGTATCATTTATTTTTAACATTAATTAACTTCATTCTCCTTATCTTTGCCCTTAATTTAGACATCCGAAAGCGCTTAAGCACAACGGAAAAAGAAAGAGGGGTGAGCCTTTGAACTCGTTGAGGCTACGATGGGGTTCATTGTTTGATAAACACTCGTCCGTATCTCGAAAGTAAAGATAATAATTAACATCATAGCGTAAAGTTGAATAAGAAAAAGATAATTAACGACCCTGTCTACGGATTTGTCACTATTCCGTCAGCTTTCATTTTTGACCTTATTCAACATCCCTATCTCCAGCGCTTGCGTTTCATCAAGCAAGTAAGCATGACACATTTGGTGTATCCAGGCGCGCTTCACACGCGTTTCCAACACGTTGTCGGCGCCATGCATCTCATGTCGTTAGCCATGGATACGCTTCGTCATAAAAATGTACCCATCAGCTCCAAAGAAGAAGAGGCCGTGCTGATTGCGATATTGTTGCACGATATTGGTCACGGGCCTTTTTCGCATTCGTTAGAACATACGCTTATTGAAGGGGTATCGCATGAAATGCTTTCCTCATTGTTGATGGACAAACTGAATCACGAGTTCGCTGGCAGGCTGTCCTTAGCGATTACTATTTTTAACGATCAGTATCCCCGAAAGTTTTTTCATCAATTAGTTTCCAGTCAACTGGATATGGATCGTATGGATTATCTCAACCGCGATAGTTTTTTTACAGGCGTATCCGAGGGGGTTATTTCCTTTGATCGCATCATTACGATGCTCAATGTGGAGCAGGGGGAGCTGGTTGTAGAGGCCAAAGGTATCTATTCTGTCGAAAAATTCTTGATTGCTCGCCGCCTGATGTATTGGCAGGTTTATTTACATAAGACTGTTATCAGTGCCGAACAAATACTCATTAAGATTCTGTATCGCGCTAAAGAGTTGGCGGTACAAGGAAAAAATTTATTTGCTACACGGGCGTTGAACCATTTTTTGAAAAATAAAATTAACCATCATAATTTCTTGGAAGATCCCGGGCATTTAGAATGGTTTACGCGACTAGATGATACCGATATCCTGTCTGCCTTGAAAGAATGGGTACATGAAGAAGATAAAATTCTAAGTACGCTTTGTCGGAAATTGATGAATAGAGATCTGCTGCGTACAGAACTTAGAAATACGCCTTTTTTGGAAACGGAAGTAGCTTTGGTACGGGAAAAAGTAAAAACTCATTTTGATTTGGAAGACCACGAAATTGATTACTTCGTGTATACACAAGTCATCCAGAACAGTGCCTATGATATACAACACAATAATATTAAAATTATCAATAACAGAGGTTATGTTCAGGATATTACAGAAGCCTCTGATGTTTCTAATTTAGAAGCTTTAGCAAAGCGGGTGGTTAAGTTTGCCATTTCCTATCCTAAGGAAATTGGGCATCCATTGGACGGAGGTAATAATTTCTCAAAAAATAATTAAGAAAAAGTATACATTTGTAAGATGCAATTTACTGCAAATCAAATAGCAACATTATTAAACGGATACGTTGAAGGCGACCCCGATGTTCTTGTAAATCAATTGGCTAAGATTGAAGAAGGCGAACAGGGGGCATTGGCTTTCCTATCAAATCCAAAATACGAGCATTTCCTTTATGAAACGAAAGCGTCTGCTGTTATCGTTAATCAGGACTTGCAGTTAACGAAGCCTGTTAACGTTAGTTTAATTCGCGTAAAAGATGCGTACTCCGCTTTTTCAGAGCTTTTGCGTATTTACGATCAATTACGTAACGAGCGGAGCGGAATCGAAGAACCTTCTTTCATTCACGAGTCGGCAAGTGTTGGACAAGATCTATATGTAGGTGCGTTTTCTTATATCGGACGGGATGTTGTCATTGGTAATCAGGTGAAGATCTATCCGCAAGTTTATATTGGGGACGGTGTTACCATTGGGAATAAAACCGTGATTTATCCAGGTGTTCGGATCTATCGTGATAGTAAAATCGGCGATAATGTCATCCTTCATAGTGGGGTGATCGTCGGAAGTGATGGATTCGGTTTTGCACCACAGAAAGATGGTACCTATAATAAAGTGCCGCAGATCGGAAATGTAATCATCGAAGACGATGTCGAAGTAGGGGCAAATACGGTGATCGATCGGGCTACACTAGGTTCTACCACTATTCGCAAAGGCGTAAAACTGGATAATTTGATACAGATAGCGCATAATGTAGAAATCGGTGCGAATACGGTTGCTGCGGCGCAAACAGGCATATCCGGAAGCACGAAGATCGGTGAGAATGTCATCTTAGGTGGACAAGTAGGTGTAGTCGGTCATATTCAAGTAGCGACGGGATCACAAATTCAAGCACAATCGGGTGTTAATAGATCGATAGACCAGAAAAATAAGAAATGGGGTGGTACTCCCGCCATGCCCTATAATAGTAATTTGCGTTCGCAAGTAATTTATAGTAAACTGCCTGCGCTAGAGCGACGTGTCGCTGAACTCGAAGCTCGTCTTAAAGAACTTTATAACGAAAATCGATAAATTTCCTAAATAGAATGCTAGATATGAATGTAAAACAGAGGACGATACAATCTGAAATATCGATTTCAGGCATCGGATTGCACACGGGCAAAGCTGTGAACATGACGATTAAACCTGCACCGGAATTTCATTGGTATAAATTTAAAAGGGTGGATTTAGATGGGGGACCTGTCGTGGCTGTAGATGCAGATAATGTCTCCGATACATCGCGTGGGACGACCATTTCTCAAAATGGTGCATCAATCAGCACCATCGAGCATCTGATGGCCGCGTTGGTTGGACTTCAGATTGATAACGTTCTCATCGAAATAGATGGTCCGGAAGTTCCTATTTTAGATGGAAGTTCCCGTATTTTTGTCGAAAAATTAGTAGAAGCTGGCTTCATAGATCAGGAAGCTGATCGCGACTATTACGAAATTCAAGACAACATTGTTTATGTAGAGAAAGATCGTAAAGTAGAGATTATAGCCATGCCGTTGGATGGCTATCGTCTGACTTGTATGATTGATTTTAATTCGCCAGTGCTTGGGAGTCAACATGCCTCTATCAGTAATATAACGGAGTTTAAAGGGGAAATTTCCAGTTCGAGGACATTCTGTTTCTTACACGAACTAGAAAGTTTGGTCAATCACAACTTAATCAAAGGAGGCGATTTATCCAATGCCATTGTTATTGTCGATAAAGAGGTAAGCAAAGAAGAGTTGGATAAATTATCTGGGCTATTTAACAAAACGGTGGAGGTAGCTAGTGAGGGGATTTTGGATAATATCCAATTGCGTTATCAAAATGAGCCTGCACGCCACAAATTGTTGGATATGATCGGTGACTTGGCGCTAGTGGGACGTCCGTTAAAGGGACATATTATGGCTGCCCGTCCAGGGCATGCAGCCAATGCTGCTTTTGCGAAGAAAATAAAAGCGCAAATGAAGAAGGATAAAAATCGTAAAAATTTAAAAGTTTACGATCCTAATATGACGCCAGTCTACGATACGGTGCAAATCATGAAAATATTACCGCACCGTCAACCCATGTTGATGGTCGATAAAATTTTGGAACTGTCGGAAACACATGTGGTGGGATTAAAAAACGTCACCATGAATGAGGATATTTTCATGGGGCATTTCCCCGAAGCACCCGTGTTTCCTGGTGTATTGCAGATCGAAGCTATGGCACAAACAGGGGGTATTTTAGTTTTAAATACGGTTCCTGATCCAGAAAATTGGCTTACATTGTTCCTAAAAATAGAAAATGCACGTTTTAAGAATCAAGTGACTCCTGGAGATACAATTATTTTCAGTTGTGAGTTGCTCGAACCGATTCGTCGCGGAATTGCCAGAATGAAGGGGGTCGGCATGGTAGGCGATAAGGTAGTAAGTGAAGCGGAGCTTATGGCTCAAATTGTAAAAGTAAAAGGTAATTAGCATGATACAACCGTTATCATATATACATCCGGAAGCTAAAATAGCCCAGAATGTGGTGGTAGAGCCATTCTCCACTATTCATCGGGATGTAGAAATTGGAGAAGGTACTTGGATTGGATCCAACGTTACTATTATGAATGGTGCCCGTATCGGGAAGAACTGTCGTATCTTTCCGGGAGCCGTTATTTCGGGCGAACCACAAGATCTAAAGTTTGAAGGAGAGATTACAACGGCCGAGATCGGAGACAACACAACAATTCGAGAGTGTGTCACCATCAATCGGGGTACAAAAGATCGATACAAGACCGTAATTGGGAAAAATTGCCTTATTCAAGCATATAGTCATATTGCACATGATTGTTTCGTGGGCGACAACTGTATCTTCTCCAATTCCAGTACACTGGCGGGACATATTACGGTTGGAGACTATGTCGTCCTTGCAGGCATGGTCGCTGTACATCAATTCTGTAAAATCGGTTCGCATGCCTTCGTAACGGGAGGAACATTGGTTCGAAAGGATGTACCACCATTTATCAAGGCCGCTAGAGAACCTATTGCTTATGCAGGAATTAATTCTGTTGGGTTGCGCCGCAGAGGATTTAGTACGGAAGAAATTACAGAAATCCAAGATATCTACCGTGTATTATTTGTACAACACCGTAACTTGACCAAAGCATTGGACTTGGTAGAAGCAGAATTTACGCCGACAGAATTACGTGACGAAATCCTTTCCTTTGTGCGTAATTCCAATCGAGGCGTCATTAAAGGTTTTAATCAGGGAAGGTCCTCTACACTTTAAAAAGCGCAATTATTGAGTATAACTTTACAAAATTTAGGCAGACGGTATAATAGAGAGTGGATTTTTCGTCGGCTAGATTACACTTTTTCACTCGGTAAAAAATACGCTGTACTAGGGTCGAACGGTTCAGGCAAATCTACGCTGTTGAAGGTGCTGTCCGGGAGTCTTGCGCCGAGTGAAGGAAAAATTGCCTACGAGGATAAAGATATTCAACCCATTCTCCCCGAAGATGTTTTTCAACAATTGACGATAGCAGCGCCTTATATGGAGCTGATTGAAGAGTTTACTTTGCGGGAGTTGATTGCATTTCATTTTAAATTTAAATCCTATCTGCCCGGCTTTGATTTAAACGAAGTCGTTCGGACATTGCAACTGGAAAAAGCCGTAGACAAAGAAATCCGGTTTTTTTCGTCGGGCATGAAACAGCGGGTGAAGCTCGCGTTGGCTTGTTGCTCATCCAGTAGCATCGTTTTGCTTGATGAACCTATGAGTAATTTAGATGTTGCAGGAGAGGATTGGTATCTTTCTTTAATAGGACACACGATGCAAGCCAACCGCGTGTTGATTATAGGCTCCAATCAGCAAAAAGAATATGGCTTTTGTGATGAACAAATAAATATAATGTCTTATAAGTAACGAAAATTATCACTTTTATAAGAAGCAGATATTTCGTATTTTTGTTATACTAAACTCAAATAGGTTGTTATGTCAAAAGCATCTGAAGTAAAGTCAGGAAATATACTTCGTTTTAATGGAGAACTCGTTACAGTAGAGGAATATATTCACCGTACCCCCGGAAATTTGCGTGCATTTTATCAAGCTAGGATGCGGAATGTGCGTACCGGTAAGTTAGTGGAATACCGTTTTAGAACAGACGAAGAGGTAGAGATTGCCCGTGTAGAAACAAACGACTATCAATATTTATACGACGATGCTGACTTCTTCGTCGTTATGGATAATAATACATACGAGCAATTCAATATTCCAAAGGCGCTGTTCGGTGATGCGGCTCGATTCTTGAAAGAAGGTATGAATGTGTTGGTAGCGTTTGAAAGCGAGGAGCCTATAATGGCGAGCTTACCGGCTTCTGTCGAGTTAGAGATAACGTATACAGAGCCTGCTGTAAAAGGGGACACATCTACGAACGCCTTGAAAAATGCGACAGTGGAAACAGGGGTCGAGATTCGTGTGCCGTTGTTTATCAATCAGGGAGATAAGGTGAAAGTAGATACGCGTACAGGAGATTATATCGAGCGCATAAAATAAAAATATAAGGTTTAGGTTGATTATGCGGTCTTGTTAGCCTCTCTGGCGCAAGGCCGTTTTTTATAATCGCGCATGACGAAAGCGGAATTACGGATAAAATATAAACAAAGGCGTTCGCAGTTAACGGCGGCACAGTTCAGCGCTTTGAATAGTGGGATATGGCAACAGCTTTCACAATTTGATTGGGGAGGCATTCGTTACCTCCATACGTTTTTACCGATTGCGAAACAAAATGAACCGGATATGTGGTCGTTTATAACGGATGTCCGCGTGCATTATCCGGATATACATCTTGTTGTTAGCCGTTCTGAACCGAAAGACCATTCTATGAAACATTTTCTCCTAGAAGAAAATATCTTGCTAGCCGAAAATGTTTGGGGAATAGTAGAACCTATTGCGGGTGAAGTGGTAGCCGAGACCGCTTTAGACGTCGTATTGGTTCCGTTATTGATTGCGGACAAAGCGGGTAATAGAGTAGGATACGGGAAGGGATTCTACGATCGTTTTTTAGCCAAGTGTAGACCCGATTGTCGAAAAATCGGTATATCACTCTTTGAACCCGTTGAAAAAATCGATGACGTAGATCCCTTGGATGTGCCGTTGGACACCCTGATAACGCCCAATCTTATTTATACAATATCCTGAATTTTATCGTGTTGTCAATCTGTTTTAATTGCTTTAGAACATTTTTGTCATATGCCGTATGAATATCGGTAACCGCATAACCCAATTCCCCTCTAGTCATTAGAAATTGGGAGATAATATTGATGTCGTTTTCTGCGTACACCTTATTTATCTGTGCCATGACGCCCGGTACATTCTTATGGATATGCAATAGCCGGTGTGCTTGCGTAAGTCGGGGCAAGGTCAGGTTAGGGAAATTGCGGCTCATATAGGTATCTCCGTTATTGATGAAGTCTGCCATACGTTTCGGAATAAACTCGGCATTCCGCTTTCTGTATTTTTTATCGTCAAAAACGACAATGCCTTTTTCCGTACAGATATTTTTATTTACATGTCCCTTTGCATCACCCAGATAACCAATGGTCTTTAATTTGTCCGCTTGTGCGAGCTGTTCGTCGTCAACACGTATACTATCAGCCAATAAAAGTAGACCTACATCTTTCGTATACTTTTCTTCGAAGGTCTCTTTTACCCGGACAGAAAAACCGTCCCGTTTTAGAATATGGACAGCAATTTCCGGTACTTCACCCACAATAAGGCATAGAATACGGTTTTTAGGATACGAAATCGCACGCGGGAGATCGTTCACATATAAAAACTCATCAAAGCTAGGCGTAATGTGATCCGCTTTGTCCGTTACACTTTTACGGGAAATATTTTCTGTAAAAGCGAAGAACTTTTCAATTAGACCCGATTCCTTTAGCTGGAAGTCTGAATAACCGTCGCCAATACCGAATATTCTTCCGTCCAATTTAAGCTCGTTAAGCAGTTTGACTTTACCTCCTTCATCGGAAAGCGGGTTGTTCTCGTCATATCCGGTAATATTGCCATCGCTGTCAAATTTGAATGTATTGGCATATATATTTTCTTTCTGAATATGGTA
The DNA here is from genome assembly GCF_004208525.1 of Sphingobacterium corticibacterium. Classification (GTDB taxonomy): domain Bacteria; phylum Bacteroidota; class Bacteroidia; order Sphingobacteriales; family Sphingobacteriaceae; genus Sphingobacterium; species Sphingobacterium corticibacterium. The sequence continues at coordinate 178,571 of NZ_SGIT01000004.1, forward strand.
CGGTGTTACAACTGGTGTTATGAACTCCTTGAAACCGCCGGATACAATCAGGGCCGTATCTTTATGTTTTTTGAAAAATTCTTTATTTCGACCAAACGACCGGGATACCTTTTTTTTCAAATGGGTTACGAGTTTATCCAAATGGCTTCTGTTAGCATTTAAGAGCTGGACACGACCTGTTAGACTCTCCCGGAAGGAAATCTTTCCCTCCATGGCGAGGTTGGTATAATCCTCTATTTGTTGATAGATTTTATCCTTGTCAGGATGATCTTGTAAGGATATTCTTGCTAATTCATCCAAAGCTTCGACTTGCGTAAACGTGCTATCGAAATCGATGATGTAATAATTCTTCATTTATAAGTTTTAAATTCAATACTCATTTCTTCCAACGTTACATCAACCGGCTTAAAACAGTATCCCGTTGCGTCGATCAATTTCTTGTTCGAATAAGCCAGGTAAGCAGCCGAAGCTTTTGCGGTTTCACGCGTTAACGCCGGACGGCTTCCTTTGACATAAGCTACCATTTTCGCTATTCTCCAGGCTATACTCAGCATAAAAGGGTGTGCTTTAATCGTTGGAGCCGGTTTGCCAAGCAGTTTGGCGATACGCTCCAGTAAATTCTTATTGCTTAGGTTCTCACTATTAAGTACAAAGCGTTCACCCTGGATAGTACGATTATTCATCAGCAGTATCATGATTTTAGCCACATCTTCCACATCTACAATGCCTACTGTTCCCGGCGGATATACTTTGATTCCCTTTTGAATTAAGTTGAAAATTGCGCCCGAACCCTTTTTGCCGGAACCTATACCCATAATGACCGATGGGTTGACGATAACAGCGTCCAAACCCTCCATAACGCCTCTCCACACCTCCATTTCGCTCTCATATTTAGAGCGTCCGTATTTGGAATGGTCTTCACCATCATCCCATTTACTTTGTTCAGAAATCAACTCGCCGATCTTTGGTGTGCCCAAAGCCGCGATGGAGCTAACGTGTACCAAGCGAGCACCGTGTTCCAGACAGAGATTGACAATGTGTTTAGTACCTTCGATATTGGTGTGCAACATACTTGCCCAGTCTTCTTTTTGATAAGATATTTTGGCAGCACAATGATATACCTGTGTTACACCGTCAAAAACATCAGCTAAGGCAAAATAATCCGTGATATCAGCCGAAAACCATTCGACTAGGGAAGAGGAACGTAATAGCTCCGGGATTTCTGACTGTTCACGCTTGATGGCCAGAACAGCGTTTCCCTCATCGATTAACAGCTTAATCAATGTAGATCCTAAAAAGCCTGTTCCTCCTGTTACTAATATCACCGACCAAAGATAGCCTATATTTTTTTTCTTTTCACAATTTGTGGAAACTTTCGCTTTTGAGTTTTTAAATATTAGCTTTTACTTTGTTAACATGTCTTTAGCTGATTTCTTTACACCTATCCTAACACAGGACTTTTGTTCGGGTACCGATTTTTATAACTCACAATTCGGAAAAATTATACAGGCATATGAAGTTTCTTTCCCAGATCTGGAAGATGTCGAAAAAAAACCACATATAGCCTTAGTGGGGGTCGAAGAGGAGCGAGCATCTAGTAATAATGGGGGAGTGAAAAAATCGCCAAATGCGGTGCGGAAACATTTCTATAACCTCTATCAAGGCGATTATGATGTGCGTATTGCAGATTTAGGTAATATTCAAGCCGGAGCAACCATACAAGATACATACATCGCGTTAAAAACAGTGGTAGAAGAATTGGTTAAGCAAGATATATTGCCCATTATTATAGGTGGGGGGCAAGATCTTACCTATGCCCAATATACAGGCTATGAAGGATTGGAGCAACGTGTTGAAGTAGCCATCATCGATGCCCGATTTGATTTGGATCAAGATCATGTGGAGAACACACCACTAAACTCCAATACGTATCTCAACCACATTATACTGCATCAACCCGACTATCTCTTTAATCTGAGCAATCTTGCTTATCAAACCTATTTAGTAAGCAAGGAATCCATTAATATGTATGATAAGCTGTTTTTTAGTACCATGCGAATTGGCATGATGGCAGGCAAGCTCGATCAGGCCGAGCCGCTGATTCGTGCTGCGGATATGGTCAGCTTTGATGTAGGTGCTATACGAGCTTCCGAAGCGCCGGGCAATGCGAACGCCAATCCGAACGGATTATATGGAGACGAAGCTTGCCAGTTAGCGCGCTACGCGGGAATGTCCGATAAGTGTTCGTCGATTGGCTTTTACGAATATAATCCAATCTTTGACCCCATGGGGCATACAGGTAGCTTGGTCGCACAGATGATATGGTGTTTTATTGACGGATTTTATAACCGCAAAAACGATACGCCGGTAATTCCAAAATCAGCTTATATTATTTATCGTACGACTTTAGAAAATGATGATTACGAATTGATTTTTGTTAAAAGTAAAAAATCCGATCGATGGTGGATGCAAGTGCCGTATTTTGGATCAAGGTCGGTAAACGAACGGTATTATTGGGTGCCTTGTCGTTATGAAGACTACCAACAAGCGGTCGGGGGGGATATGCCTGACCTTTGGTGGAAAACCCATCAAAAACTACAATAGAGTAGGTCTTATGGATACATTGTCACTTTTCCTCATCATCGTCTTGTTCGGTATTCTTATCGGTGTACTCTGGCTGCAGGTCCATAAGGTGCCAAAAAGTGTCTTACGGCAAGTCGAAGAGGAGAAGAACGCGGCCGCTATAGAGCTGGCTAAAGTGCAAGAAAGAGAGCGGCTGCTACAGCAAGGAAAAGAACGTGTTGAACAGGCACTTGAAAACGAACGTCGTGAACGGTCGGCCGTGGAGCGAACACTCGAAAGTACCCATGCATATCTGCAGGCACAACAAGAGAAATATCAAACCCAACAAGAAGAAATGCAGCAATTGCGAAAGCAATTTCATTTAGAATTTCAACAGATGGCGAATGCTATTCTCGAAGAAAAGACCCAGAAATTTACAGCAGTTAACCAACAGCACCTCGATCAGATACTTACCCCATTAAAGGAAAAAATTACAACGTTCGAGGAGAAGGTCGAGCGAACCTACCAACAGGAAGCTGCGGAACGTAACGTATTGAAAGGCGTGGTAGAGCAGCTCATGCAGCAAAGTATGCTGATAAAAAATGAGGCGAATAACCTCACCAAAGCATTGAAAGGCGATAGCAAAAAGCAAGGGTCTTGGGGCGAGATTATTTTGGAGCGGGTGTTAGAGCGTTCGGGTTTGGTGAAGGATCAAGAATACCGGTTGCAGGTGGTATTTGGCGATGACAATAGCCGGAAGATTCCCGATGCCATTGTCTTGCTCCCTGAAAATAAACATTTGGTCATTGATGCCAAAGTGTCATTGACCGCCTACGAACGTTGGGTGAACGAGGAAAATGAAACAGAGCAAGCGCAGCACCTAAGGCAACATGTCCAATCCATTGAATCGCATGTCCGTCAACTATCCGCGAAAAATTACCACGACCTCTATGGTATCGATTCTCCCGATTTTGTTTTGCTGTTTATGCCGATAGAATCCGCTTTGAGCATAGCGATTAAAGAAAAACCAGATTTGTTTTCCGACGCGTGGGATAGGAGAGTAGTTATTGTAGCGCCTTCTACGCTACTGGCAACATTACGCACGATTGCCAGTGTGTGGGTGCAGGAACGCCAAAACCGTAACGTGCTGGAAATCGCCAAAGAGGCTGGGATGCTTTATGATAAGTTCGTCGGCTTTTTGAACGATATGCAGCAGTTAGAAAACCATTTATTGCGCGCATCTGAAAAACATCAGGAGGCTATGCGAAAGCTTTCTTCCGGTACCGGAAATGTGATTAAGAAAGTAGAAAACCTGAAGCAACTCGGCGCAAAAGCAAATAAACAGATTGATCCGAAATATTTTTCGTCCTAAATTTTCTATATTAGATGGTATGCATCCGATCATTTGCCCGTATTATTTGCAGAGATAGAACTAACCCTACCGTAATTTCTCGTTTTGCTGATGTCGGTCAGCGTCCCGGATGGATTTCTTTTCCAAGTTTTTTTGCAAGGCATCGGTAAGGTCTATGCCCGTTTGATTGGCGAGACAAATAAGGACAAATAACACGTCTGCCATTTCATCTCCTAAATTGACCTCTTTATCCGATTTTTTAAACGATTGCTCCCCATATTGCCGGGCCATAATTCGCGCCACTTCACCTACCTCTTCCATCAACATGGCTGTATTCGTTAATTCGTTGAAATAACGTACACCCGTACTGTTTATCCATTTGTCAACGATTTCTTGCGCTTCTTTTATTGTCATATTTTTCTTTTTACTCATTACTATCCATAACGATCGTCACTGGACCATCGTTGCGTAAGTCGATTTTCATGTCCGCTCCAAAAATACCCATTTGTACCTGTTTATTTAATAATGCTGATAGGCGTTTCCCCATGTGGAGATACAAAGGTTTTGCTTTGTCCGGCTTTGCTGCACGGATAAAAGAAGGACGATTACCTTTCTTCGTCTGGGCAATCAACGTGAATTGCGATATAAGAAGGATATTGCCGTCGATATCTCGAACAGACCTGTTCATCAAACCAGCATCGTCTGAAAAAATACGAAGACTAGCTAGTTTTTGCGCCAACCATTCCAGCTCTTTCTCAGTATCATTTTCTTCTACACCCAATAATACCAATAATCCCTCTTTGATGGCACCAGTACAGACGCTATCTACCGTACACGCGGCGTGTGTAACCCGTTGTATAACTGCTCGCATCCTGCAAATTAGAAATAAAAAGCTTTACTCCAGCTCTCATCAACAAAATAAAAGAAAATATATCTTCTTAAAACCGGATATTTAAACCGAACAAGAAGTTTGTCTCTGCTTGCGGATAATACGCGTTACCGTAGAGGCGCGTTCCATTAGGCGTAATACCACCGTAGGTATAGCCGTGCGACTCATATTTTTCATTGAAAATATTGTTGATGGCTAAATTTGCATCTATATTGTCTATGCCCAACAAGGAGAAATTATAGCGTAGGCGCAGATTATTTACAAAGAAAGGATCCACGCTACGGTCTGCAGACTGAGTGTTGTCTAAGTACTGTCTCGATACGTATTTGCTGGCTATACTGAATTCCAGTGGCTGTATGGGTGAATAAGAAAGTTCGTTGGACAGGATAACCGATGGTGAGAACGAGATGGTTGTTGAGCGGTAATGTTGTGCTACCTGCGGTTCGCTCAGTTCATTCCAGTCCTCGTCCATAACCGTAAGATATTCCGTGTAGTTCTTGATTTTGTTTTCGCTAAGGCCGGCAGTAGCTTTCCATCTAAACTGTTCCGATATTTGCCAAGCACCGTCCAACTCCAATCCAATGCGGTAACTGTCGGGCACATTTTCTCGTATTGATCCGCCCACATTGTTGATCTCCCCTGTCCGTATGAGCTGATCTTTATAGAACATACCATATATGTTGGCTCCGATGTTTAAAGACTCCTTCCTTAATCGATATCCTGCTTCGATATTGTGCATTTTTTCTGGCTTCGGACGTGCATTTGGAGACGACTCGACAAAGTCATCTCGTACAGGTTCCTTATTGCCAAAGGCATACGAAGTATAGATGCTTGTGGTTGGTGAAAGAATATAGGTTGCACCTATTTTGGGGTTGAAGAAATGATGTTTTACATTCACATCTGCCAATTCCAGATTGTGGTTGTAACCCTCGAACGTGTAATCCACCATTCGATACTGTAAATCTGTATACAGACGCATGGCACCAAAAGTAGCATTCCATTTACCGTACACATTGACATCATTTTTCTCTGCGTCGTTGAAATAATATTTGTCGCCTAATTGACTGCTCGAAGCATACTGCGCCCAAATTACTTCACCATAATGATCGCCACGGTATTGATTAGCACCTCCACCAAAAATCAAATTGTGGTTTTCATTCACTGTATGATGTATGGAAAATACGGTTCCGTAAAAATAGTTGTCTAACCAACGTCGGCGGACGAGATCCGTGCTATCGATGGTTGTGCCACCAATTTCAATGGGTACAAAATTATATCCACTAAAAGACTGGTCTTCTTTATATTCTTCATAATATCCCGCACCTCGTGTATAATGCAAAGCCATATTGAGTGTTGTCCGTTCAGACGCAAAATAATTATAGTGAAGATGGTGGTGTGTCTGCGTATAGTTATCCGTTTGATTTTCATACGTAAATCCATTATAGCGACGATTTTTGGCCAACATTTCTTCTGGAACACCATCCCAGGCTTGGTAGGTTTTCTCCTTGCCAGAGAACACAGTAGCTTTTAAATGATGTTTTTTACCATAATATCCTGCGTCGACATAGAAAGATTTTAAATCAGAGGAAGCGCGTTCGATATAGCCATCGGAGCTAATCTTGGACAATCGTGCATTAAAGGCAAATTTATCCTTGATTAACCCTGAACCGACTTTAACGGTGTTTTTCCACGTATTATAAGAACCTACACTGTTATTGAGTTCGGCGTATGGGTTTGGTTGCAATGCATCCGATTGGATATTAAGAGAGGCGCCAAAAGCTCCGGAACCGTTGGTCGAAGTGCCTATACCGCGTTGAATCTGGATGCTTTCCGTACTTGATGCGAAATCTGGTAGGTTGACAAAAAAAGATCCCATACTCTCGGCATCGTTCAATGGAATACCATTCAAGGTAACATTGATGCGCTGATTATCCGATCCGCGGATCGTCATATTGGTGTAGCCGATTCCCGCGCCGGCATCCGAACCGATAACGACGGACGGTGTTTGATCGAGGAGATAGGGAACATCCTGTGCCAGGTTACCCTGTTTAATATCTTCTTTCGATAGGTTTTTATACGTCGTAGCGGCATTATCTCCCGCTCGGGTAGCCATAACCTGTACTTCGTCGAGCACACGAGCGGTGTCCGGCTTTTGTGCATAAGCGATGAATGCTCCTAGAAGCATGACCATGGTCATCAATCCATGTTTTAACATAAAAAATAATTAAACTTCGTTAAACATACTATTACCAGGGGTTAGCAACAGCTTATTATTTAACTAACCTTCCCTACGCCAGCATTATCTGGATCAGGTGCGTCTCGCTTTTATGCGAAACTTGGGTATAATCTCAGCCCGTCTTTGTGTTCAAACAAACAAGGCACCCCTTTCGATAGAGGCAAAAGTAAAGATTAATTCGGTATTTTCAAATTATGGCGTCATTTTTGCGTATATATAAGAATAACAAATTATTTCAATTAGTTAAATGAGGTATATTTCAGCAAGCATTGTGATTCCTGTAAAGGGGAGTTTCATGAGAAAAGGTGTCGTTGCTATTGATGAAACCGGCACGATTAAAGGTGTCTATGAGGAAACTGATCCGGCCGTATCGGATGTGAAAATAGAATTTTATGACGGTGTTTTAATACCCGGTTTTGTGAATGCGCATTGTCACATCGAATTGTCTCACATGTTTGGTAAAACAAAAAAAGGAACCGGACTGCCACGTTTTCTGGCCGATGTTATGAAAAATCGGGACGCAAAAGAAAAAGATATTTTAGCGAAAATAGAATCGGCTGACGAAATGATGTATAATAACGGTATCCAAGCGGTAGGAGATCATGTCAATACCGAATTATCTGCAAAGACGAAAACTGATAGCCGAATAAAGTACCATACCTTTGTCGAAGTGATGGCAATGACCAAGGAAGATATACAAGTCCGTGTGGATAAGGCACGTGATATTGAATTTTATTTTGATGCCAATCACGCTTCCATTACCCCGCACGCACCATATTCATGCTCAAAAGAGCTGTTTAAGGCATTTCGCAAGTTGGTGAATGAAGATAATATCTTAAGTGTTCATAACCAAGAAAGCGATGAAGAGAATAAGCTTTATCGCTATAAACAAGGAGAATTTCTCGATTTTTATAAAGAAATGGGGCTGAATGCGGATTCGTTTAAAGCACAGGCAAGAAATTCTATTCAGTCCTACCTGGCGCATTTGCCAAAGAATAACCCGCTTATCTTGGTTCATAACACTTATATGTCGTTAAAGGATATTGATTTTATCGAACGCTTAGGCAGGGATGTGTATTTCTGTGTATGTCCAAAAGCAAATCTATACATTGAAGGTAAATTGCCTAAGATACTCAATTTTGTTCCGAACCACAGCAGAATGGTGGTGGGTACAGATAGTTTGGCGTCTAATGATACGCTGGATATACTAGAGGAACTGAAGGTGATTTCCGCGCATTTTAGCCAATTAGATTTTTTACAAATCTTACCGTGGGCGACAATTAATGGCGCGGAGGTACTGGGGCTGGCCGATCAGCTGGGATCTATCGAAGTAGGTAAAACCCCGGGGCTAGTCTTGTTGGAGGGAATGAATAATCTGCGTCTGACGGAACGGGTTACGTTGAAAAGAATAGCTTAGTTTCTTTCCTTTTTCTTCTTACATTTGCCTATAACAATGAAACATCTGAATATTACGGTTACAGGCAAAGTACAGGGCGTATATTATCGAGCAACATGTAAGGCTGTTGCCGACCAACTCGGGGTAAAGGGATTTGTGATGAATCAACCCGACGGTTCGGTCTATATAGAGGCCGAAGGAGATGTTTTTGCATTGGATACATTGTTGGAATTTTGCCAAGAGGGACCTGACCACGCAGAAGTTGCAGAAGTAAGTTCTAGCGAAAGTCCGCTGCAGGGCTTTAAGAATTTTGAAGTCGTAAAAAAGAAAAAATAGCCGTTGTGTCTTCCGTCAAAAAATTTGTGAGTGATACGGTGATATATGGTTTTACGACCATTGTTCCCCGTATGATCGGTTTTTTGATGACGCCCATATATCTCCGTAAATTTGAGAATGCCGCGGTATATGGACTATATAACTATCTCTACTCTTGGGTTTCCATGTTGAATGCTATTTTGGCATTCGGAATGGAAACTACGTATTTCCGATTCTTGCAAAAAGTTGATTCCAAAGATAAGGATAGGGTTTTTAACAACAGCTTTGTTGTCACCTTGATTACCTCCCTGCTGTTGCTAGTCTCTATTTTTACTTTTATTGATCCAATAGCAACTTGGTTTGCGGGAGATGAGAATGTCGACGAATATGCAAAATATATCCAATATTTTGCATTTATTTTGGTAGCTGATGCGTTGGCAGTTGTACCCTTTGCCAAACTTCGCGCACAGGGACGTCCCATCCGATATAGCTATCTGAAGTTTATCAATATTTTCATCACTGTTCTTTCAAACTTATTTTTTATAGTTTACTTATCTAACTGGACGAAATCGTCTGCCTTTTGGGCGAATTTTGCAGCGGAATGGTTTCAGGAGGGATGGATTGGTTATGTTTTTATTTCCAATTTGCTAGCCAGTATCATAACATTACTTTTGTTGGTGCCGGAGATGTTGACATTAAGGCTGCGTATCGATAGGCCGCTCATGAAAAATATGTTAGCTTACAGCTTCCCGATTTTGATCGCCAATATATCGTTTATTATCAATGAGAATCTGGACAAAATGTTTTTTCCAAAATTACTACCTGGGGAATACGGAAGAACAGAACTTGGTATATACGGCGCTGTGAGCAAAATTGCTATTTTTCTAAACTTATTTATCACCGCTTTTCGCCTAGGCGCAGAGCCTTTCTTTTTTTCATACGCTAAACATGAAAATGCCTCCCGTACGTATGCCAAGATTATGGAGTACTTCGTGATGGTCATGGTATTGGTCATGGTGGGTATCACCGTAAACCTGGATTGGCTTAAAGATTTTATAAGGGGAAATGAACTCCAGCCAGACATCTACTGGACCGGACTAAAAGTCGTGCCGTTCATACTTTTAAACTTTGTATTATTAGGTATCTATATGAACCTATCCGTGTGGTACAAACTGACCGACCAGACACGGTTTGCCTTATATATATCGTTGATCGGTGCGTTGGTGACAATTGCCTTGAATTTTCTGTTGATTCCCGTTTATTCCTATTCCGGAGCTGTGGCAACGACTACTATAGCCTATTTCGTGATGATTGGACTGTCGCTTTATTGGGGGCAGAAATACTATCCAATACCCTATCACTTCCTAAAAATAGTGCTTTACCTTGTGAGTGGTTTGGCACTTTCGCTTATGAGCTTCTTTATCTTTGGTAGTAACTTTTGGATAGGCAATGGCTTACTATTATTGTTTTGTATAACAATTATCTTTTTGGAACGGAAGAATATAGCACAATTGCTGTCAAAAGGTAAAAACAGTTTGAAATAATGTAGCATTCAACACGCGTGTATCGTTTACCTAATTTTAGTTATTAACATTAATATTCTTTTATGAAATCAACTTTACTTTTATTTAGCTTACTGGCCTTTGTATTCGTTGGCCATGCCCAGGAATCGAGAAGGGAGCGAGCGGTTGCACGTCCTAACCACATTATGCTAGACCCAATTTCTTTAATTGCAGGGCCGGTGCTTAATTTCTCCTATGAGCGTGCTATCAATGAGGACGTAGGGCTGGGACTACATAGTCTTTTAGGATTAGGGGCAATGGATGAAATGATACAATTCTCCCCTTTCGGACGACTGTATGTTGGCGGCTCGCATGGGGCAGGTTTTTTTATGGAAGCTTTTGTGCCGATTACCAATATGGAGGAAACGTTTCAGAAATATAGTGATGCCCACGCCAACTATACAGAGGTTACGGAACGACGGACATCAGCAGGACTGGGAGTAGGTTTAGGAGGTAAGTGGCTTTTTAAAAGAAACCTAATGTTGGAAGTCGGTGGTGGTATTGCTCGTAAGTTTATCAATACGACCGACAACACAGAATCTATTACCGGTAAATGGATGATCGGGTTCGGGTATGCATTTTAAACCTCTCCTTTATTTCTTCTAATACTTCCAGAATTTCATTATGGTCTCCCAATCCCACTAATTTTGTGCGGTATTCCTTAAAATTCGGTATACCTTTAAAATAATTAGCGTAATGGCGGCGCATTTCGAAAATGCCGGTTTTATCCCCTTTCCACTCAATGGATTTGATCAAATGAGTTTTGCATACCTCCACGCGCTCGTCTATTGTCGGACCTTCTAGGTGTTCGCCCGTTTCAAAAAAATGTTTGATTTCCCGAAATATCCAAGGATATCCGATGGATGCACGTCCAATCATTATGCCATCAACTTCATATTCCATACGCCATGCGGCAGCTTTTTCCACCGAGTCGACATCGCCGTTTCCAAAAATAGGAATCTGGATGCGGGGATTACGTTTTACATCCCGTATCATACGCCAGTCGGCCTGCCCTTTATACATCTGGGCCCTTGTGCGACCGTGAATAGATAGTGCTTTGATACCTACGTCTTGCAGACGTTCCGCGACTTCATATACATTTTTGGTGTTATCATCCCAACCTAGACGTGTTTTTACGGTCACAGGAAGAGTGGTGGCATCCACAACAGCTTTGGTCATAGCAACCATTTTGTCGATATCTTGTAGCAGACTGGCGCCTGCGCCACGACAGGCGACGTTCTTCACTGGGCAGCCATAATTGATATCGATTAAATCTGGATGAGCTAAGGTACATATCTCCGCCGATTGACGCATGCTTTCAATGTCAGAGCCAAATATCTGTATGCCGATAGGTCGCTCGTATTCAAAGATGTCAAGCTTTTGTTTAGACTTCGCTGCATCACGAATCAGTCCTTCCGAAGAGATGAATTCGGTATACATCATATCCACCCCGTTTTGTTTGCACACATAACGAAATGGTGGATCGCTGACATCCTCCATTGGAGCCAGTAGTAACGGAAATTTACCTAAATCAATATGCTCGCCGATCTTAACAGCCATCTTGTTAATTTTTTGCAAAGTTACGGAAAAATTCTTCTACCCCATTTTCTTGATGTAAAAGAGGCAATATTATGTTAACTTTACCTCCCAAAGTAAGAATTTTTCGGATGCATCTAATGAAGCGTATCTTTTTGAGTAGCATACTGTGTCTAATGACCAGCATAGTGTGGGGGCAAGAGGAAACGACCCGTTTGCCTGTAGCAATCGACAGCGTGGAAGTGTCGCATGTTGATACATTTAACTATGTGTTCCCGTCAGAAGATCGTCCAAACAAACTCCTAGAGCAATTTTTGTTTGATATTGCGCAGCGCAGTATAAATCCGATGGCCTCTTTGGAGTATATGGGATCCAGAAAGGAATCCGTCCATGAACTGCAGCATAAGCAAGGGGAAACAAAAGCAGAACGCCCTGTATGGGTGCTGCTGGTTGTTTTTCTATTGTTCCTCGCTGTAGCACTTGTACGCTTAGCCTTTCCGGGTGATTTTAGTATGATCGTACAAGCCTATTACGACGAGCGGACCCTACAACAAGTAAGCAAAGAAGACAATATGTTAACATCCTGGCCGTATGTATTTCTGTATCTTGTTTTTAGTCTGGCGCTGGGGCTTTTTATTGTGCTCATGGAATCTTCTTTTGAGCGTTTGGATGTATTAAGTTGGGAAAATTACGTACGAACGTCCTTCCTTGTTGCGCTATTGTTTATTTTCAAAATACTCTTAATCAGGTTTATTTCGTTTGTATTTGAAATCGACCGTCTAGTAAGAGAGTACGTAACGGTACTCTACTTGGTTTACTTTAACAGCATGCTTTTTTTGATGCCTTTTCTGTTGACGGCTACACTTGTTCCCACTACGTATTTTAAGATTCTGTTAATTTTGTTCAGTGTATCTGTATCTATCTTGTTTATATATAGGTTTTTAAGGACGGCATTCCGTTTGTTCGGAAATCTAAAGTTTTCAATTTTTTATTTAATTCTGTATCTTTGCGCACTTGAAGTAGCGCCGATTCTGATATTGGTTAGAACATTGAGCAATTAAAAAAATTGAATATGCAAGTAGATGAAGCAAGAGCCAAGAAGGTAAAAAGTATTTTAGTTACCTTGCCTAAACCTGAAAATGATAAGTCTCCGTATTTTGCGTTAGCAGAAAAATATAACTTAAAATTGGACTTTAGAGGGTTCATTCATGTAGAGGGCGTTCCGGCGAAGGATGTGCGTAAGGATAAGATTAATTTTGCAGATTTTACGGCGGTTATCTTTACCAGTAAAAATGCAGTGGACCACTTCTTCCGTGTATGTGAGGAAATGCGGTATGATGTACCGGCAGACATGAAATATTTCTGTATCTCGGAGGCTATTGCGCTTTACTTGCAAAAGTATATCCAATATCGTAAACGTAAAATTTTCTTCGGTAAGCAAACAGCAAAAGATCTAGAAGAAGTGCTTACAAAACATAGTAAAGAAAAGTTCCTATTCCCGTGCTCGGATGTTGCTAATGAAGAAACACAAAAATGGTTGCAGGATAACGGATACGACTTTACGCCAGCTGTACTGTTCCGTACAGTGATTAGCGATATTAAGGATCTGGAAAATGTATTTTATGATGTCATCGTTTTCTTTAGTCCGTCTAGCGTGCAGTCATTGTTCGAGAATTTCCCGGATTTTAAGCAAAAAGATACTCGAATTGCGGCATTTGGCGCGACGACGCAGCAAGAGTTACTCAACCATAATTTAATTTTGGATATACCAGCTCCTACACCAGAAGCACCAAGCATGACCATGGCGGTTGAACAATACATCAAGCAAGCGAATAAATAGCGAGAATAATGACGCTTATCATTTCTTATTTAGAATATTTCTATTTAATTTGTGCTTACGTAAAGATGAGGTGAAATTAAAATTAACGTATCATCATTTAAGAGGAATATTTTTTTAAGTTTGTAAATAGTAGTTGTTAAGCGTAAGAACTTGTGAAACTAAAACCAGTAAATAGTATATCAGGGATTGCTCCAAAGGATTTTGTTCGGGATTATCTCAACAAAGGACAGCCGGTAATCATCAAAGATTTTATCAGCAAAGATAGTCCTTGCTGGCAAAAATGGAGTTACGACTATTTCAAGGAAATAGCGGGTAATGAACAAGTAGATATATACGGACGTGAAGAAGAGTCGCAGAACCATGCTGCCAGCCCGCCGGTAGGAAGGATGAGTTTCGGTGAATATTTGGATAAAATAAGTGCCGAACCAACAGAGCTTCGTTTGTTTCTTTTCAATTTAATGAAGATTCAACCGGAGTTGAAAAAAGACGTCATTTATAATGATGTTACGGGGGGCAAAGTTCTGCAATGGTTGCCGTATATGTTTTTCGGTGGAGAAGGTTCGGCAACCCGTAACCATTTCGATATCGATATGTCCCATGTCTTTATTTCGCAGTTTCAAGGCGCCAAGCGGATTTGGCTCTTCCCAAATAATCAATCCGATTTGATGTACAAGCTGCCGTATAACTTTCATAGCATTGCTAATTTAAAAACAAGCAGCCATGCGGAGTATCCCGCTTTAAAATTGTTGGATGGTTATGAAGCGGTTATCCACGCCGGTGATACGCTATATATGCCAGCGGGATGGTGGCACTATATACAATATGAAACAGAAGGATATTCCATTTCTGTGCGTGCATTGGCGAATTCTCTTAGCGAAAAAATAAAAGGAGCCAGAAACCTATTTGTCACACGTCATTTTGATGATACAATGCGGAAGATATTTAAGGATAAATGGCTGTCATACAAAATAAAGGTTGCACAGAAACGTGCCAATCGTGGCATACGGAAACGAGAAAAGAAATGAAAAGAGGGGCGTTTAATATGCCCCTCTTTTCATTTCTTTTACAAAATCCTTTATCGCTTTGCTTGGGGCTTCGGTCTTCATAAAATTTTCGCCGATCAGAAATCCCTGGAAACCTGTTTTTCGCAATGTATTGATGGTATTGGGGTCAGATATACCACTTTCCGATACCTTGATGAATCTGTCGGGAATTTTATCGACCAAATCATAAGAATGATTTAAATCTACTACAAAATCCTTTAGGTTACGATTGTTCACGCCGATAGCATCGATGCTATCAAAAAGGCTACGTTGAAGTTCTTCTTGGTTATGTACCTCCAAAAGCACATTTAACCCTAGCGATTTTGCATAATCCGCAAGTGTTTCAATTTCCTTGCTATTGAGGCAAGCCGCAATCAATAGGATAATATCAGCACCATAGGCTTTGGCCTCGGCTATTTGGTACTTGTCGACAATAAACTCTTTGCGTAGCAAGGGAATGGTCAATACCTCCCGTGCCGCACGGATATCCGCAAGAGAACCTTGGAAAAAATCCGAGTCTGTCAGTACCGATACCGCAGACGCTCCAGCATCTTGGTAACCTCGAACAACGTCCGCTACACCCGATGTACCGTTAATGAGTCCTTTCGATGGAGAGGCCCGTTTAAACTCCGCAATAATGCCTGTCCGCTGCGGGTGCAATATCGAGTCTTTCAGCGAATAGCAAGTTCTATTAAAAAGTGGGTATCCCTCCAGCTCGCTTAAGGAAGCCTGTTCTTTAGCTTCCGCTACTTCGATTCTTTTCCGCGCTATTATTTTATCTAGTATCGTCATAATATTCTATTTATTCGGAGCCATATATTTATTGATGATGTCCCCCCAATTAACACTAAAATAACCAATTCGCTATTAACTTTTTTCCATTTGTTGTCAATACGGATTCTGGATGAAACTGCACACTGCGCACGTCGTATTCCCTATGGCGTAACGCCATGATAATGCCGTCTGGATCCAGCGCCGTTACCTGTAGGCAATCCGGCATATTTTCTTTGGATACCGCCCATGAATGATATCGTCCGATTTTAGAATCCTTAGGAAAACCTTGAAAGAGTTTCTCCGTTTCGTCGGTAATGACGATATCAGTAGCTACACCATGTAAGGGCTTCGGCATGTTGTATAGTGAGCCTCCGAATACCTCGGCAATAGCCTGCTGCCCCAAGCAGATGCCTAAGATACGTTTAGTAGGAGCATATCGACGGATAACATCCATTAAAAGCCCTGCTTCTTCCGGTATTCCTGGTCCGGGTGACAGTAATATGCTGTTGAATGGTTCTACATCGTCAAGTTCGAACTTGTCATTTCTCCATACCGTATAATCTTGTCCTAATTCCTGTAATAAGTGGACAAGGTTGTAGGTAAATGAATCGTAATTGTCGATTACTAATATTTTATTGTTACTCATTTCTTATTATAGCGTTTCTGCAATTTCTAAAGCGCGACGTAAAGCCGCAATTTTGTTGTTAACTTCCTGTAGCTCTTTTTCAGGGTCAGAGTCCAGCACGATCCCTGCCCCTGCTTGGTAGTGCAGTACATTCTGTTTGCTCAGAAAGGAGCGGATCATGATAGCATGATTGAAATCACCATTAAACCCCATATAGCCAATAGCACCAGAATAGAAAGATCGTTGCAAACCTTCGTAACGGTCTATCAGCGTGAGTGCTTTATGTTTGGGAGCACCCGATAATGTTCCCGCGGGGAAGGTGTCGCCTACGACATCAAAAGGGTTAGAGGTGGGGTTTAGTTTTCCTGAAACCTTGGATACCAGATGGATAATATGCGAATAATATTGTGCCTCTTTATATGATTTCACCTTTACGTGGGTACAGTGGCGGCTCAAATCATTTCGTGCCAAATCAACGAGCATCACATGCTCTGCAGATTCCTTCGGATCATTTTTCAACTCTTCTGCGATCATTTCATCCTTTTCCATGTCGCCCGTACGTTTGAACGTTCCGGCAATGGGATATATCGTGGCTTCTCCTTTTTTGATGGTCAGCTGCGCCTCTGGCGAGGAACCAAATAACTTGAAGTCGCCATAATCAAAATAGAAAAGATAAGGTGAGGGGTTAACCGACCGCAATGCGCGGTATACGTTAAATTCATCTCCCGCAAACGGCGTGGAAAATGCGCGCGATGGGACAATTTGGAAAACATCTCCGCGCTGTATATGTTGTTTCATCTTTTCGACCAAGCTTCTGAAGTCCTCGTCTGCCATATTAGAAGCCTCTTCACCCTGACGTTTAAAATTATATTCGGGGAAATTTTTATTCTGTATTAAATATTCCAGTCTATCTAGATCAGAAGATTCGTCGGTTAATAGATTTTCGAAAATATAGAGTTGGTTTCTGAAATGGTCGATCGCGATGACATAGCGATATACATGGTATTGCATATAAGGGATTTCGCGCGCAGAATGTGTGCCTGCTGTTAGCGCAATATCTTCAAAGTGCTCGACGGCATCGAAGGTGAAATACCCGAATAACCCGGAGGAAATAACGTTCACGCCTTCTATGTCCGATTGAGAGAACTGTTTACGGAATGCTGATACCTCTTCTCGGAGATTAATTTCATTGGCGCTCTTATAAACGGGTTTTGCGCTAGGTTCTATAATGCGAAGATGTTCCTTGTCGAGGGTAATGCCCGCAATCGGTTCACAGCAAATATAGCTGATATTGTTATCGCGACTGTGGTATTCCGAACTCTCCAACAGCAAACTGTTTGGGAATGTATCCCGCAGGCGGAGATAGATGCTTACTGGCGTCGTTGTGTCGGCCAGTATCTTTCTGTAATTCGTTTTCAGTTTATATTTCATTATTTCCCTGATTTTATCTTTTTACTTCTTTTCAAGCGTCGTAATTTAACTAAAAAAGCCCGACGTTTAATCGCCGGGCTTACTTTCAAAATGGTTTTGGTTGATTATGAATATTTAGTTACATACCAAACGCATTCCCGACGCTACTTGCTTCGAGCCACCACCAGTTTGTATGTAATTTTTTCATGATCATTTGTGTAGCGCAAATTTATGAATATTTTTTATTTGGCAAACTTTTTTTGATAAAAAAATAAAAAATATCGATTAATCTTAGTCATTTAGCAAATCTGGGCGACGTTCTTCGGTACGTTTAAGCTGTTGCTCGTAGCGCCAGGTGGTAATTTTTGCTTCGTGACCGCTAAGTAGTACCTCTGGAACACGATGCCCTCGCCATTCTGCCGGCCGTGTATATATAGGTGCATCCAGCAATCCGTCTTGAAAAGAATCTGATAAGGCAGAAGTCTCGTCGGACAATACACCGGGTATCACACGAGCCACGGCATCTACCAATATCGCGGCGGGTAGTTCACCACCAGACAGTACATAATCCCCAATGGAAATTTCTTTAGTCACAAATATATCGCGGATACGTTGGTCAATCCCCTTGTAATGTCCACATAGTATAATGACGTTCTCTACGGAAGACAGTGTATTGGCGATTTCTTGGTTGAGGGTTTCACCATCCGGTGTCATATAAATTACCTCGTCATAGGATCGTTCTGCCTGTAATTTTTCGATGCAGGCCGCAAAAGGTTCTATTTGCATGACCATGCCCGAGCCGCCTCCATAAGGATAGTCGTCAACAGACTTGTGTTTGTTTGTTGCATAATCCCGCAGATTGTGTACGTGGATTTCCACCAGACCTTTGTGCTGGGCACGTTGCAGGATAGAATGTGCAAAAGGACTCTCCAATAAGCCGGGTAATACGGTAATGATATCAAAACGCATAATGCAAAGATAGCTTTAAAAAAACATGTCATGTCGCTTTTTTTCTACAAAGCAAACATTTCTATATACGGTTTGGAGAGATTATATCCAGTTTTGGTCTTCGGTATGCTGTTTTTATATTCTTGTTTTGATTGTTTTGTTAGAATATAATTTTGTTTTAATTTGTTTGTGGTGTTCTATTATTTTGTGATGTTTTGTTTGTGATTTTACATTCTTTCCGTTAGTTTGTTGATACGGTGTCAGTGATTGTGTAAGTTTTTTTGAAAAGTTGCAAGAACAAAGTTATTTTTTTATGTTTGCATAGTTTAACAATTTTTAACAGTATAGAGAGCGCTGTTGACGCTTTTTCCGATAGCGGGAGAGATAGAAAAAATGATTAACTAAACAAACAACAACACAAATGAAACGGAATTTATTAACTACTCCATCGCATTTTCTTTGTTAGATACAGCACCGTTTTCATACGGCTGTTCAGGATTTCGACTTTCAAGTTGCTTGAACTTCGGTTTGTATTAATTTGATCGTTCATTAATGTAATAGTTTTGTGATAGTGTGCGGTGTCCAAACAAAAGTGTGCAGATGTTAGTTAATGTCCGTAACAACACAAACAATCAACAAATTAATAACTAAACAACACAAACATGAAACAAAAATTACTCAGTTTAATTTTTGTGCTGACCTGCCTAGTAGGGGTGTCGGTCGCACAAAATCGACAAGTGAGTGGTCGCGTGACTTCGGCCGGCGATGGAACTCCGATTGCAGGGGTATCTGTAGCTGTTGTCGGAACGTCAAACGCTACTCAAACAGACGGCTCCGGAAATTATTCCATTCAAGTTCCCGGGAACGATGCCACTTTAGCATTTTCCTACATCGGCTATGATAGCCAACGCGTGGCGGTAGGTAGTCGTGCTGTAGTGAATGTACAACTAGCAGGCGGCGGTGAGGCACTAGAAGAGGTGGTGGTAACCGCAATGGGGATCACGAGAGAAAAACGTGCGTTGGCTACTGCAACGCAAGAGGTAAAAGGAGAAGCCTTGACTCAAGCTGCAAATAGCAATTTAGCAACTGCCATTCAAGGTAAAGTTTCCGGTGTGGAAGTGACACCTTCATCAGGTATGCCGGGTGCGTCTGCGAAAATTACTATTCGCGGTGCCAGATCGTTTACGGGTGACAATACACCTTTATATGTGGTCGATGGTATGCCTATTACGTCTGTTTCGGATGTCTCTACCGGGAACTCTGTTACCGGGTCAGATTATTCGGCTAGAGGATTGGATATTGATCCAAATGATATTGAGAGTATTAACATTCTGAAAGGACAAGCAGCATCTGCTTTGTACGGTATGCGCGCATCCAATGGTGCGATCATCATTACCACGAAAAGCGGGAAGAATGCTCCGAAAGGGAGAGCGCAGATTTCGTTTAACTCCAATGTGTCTTTTGACAGGATCTCGGTATTGCCCGATTTTCAGACAACGTATGCACAGGGTTCACAGGATGTAAATACAAATTATGTACCCACTTTTAATCCGACAACTTCTACGGTTTGGGGGCCTCGTATTGATCAGTTGCACCTTAATCCTTCGTACGGAGGTGAAACGGACAATCAATATACACAACGGGATGGCAGACAACCAGGAAAATACTACGTTCCACAGCGTGCAACAGCAGGATTAGATCCTTGGGCGACGCCACAGGCTTATGATAATGCGAAAGAATTTTTTGATGTAGGTAATACGTATAACAACTCATTAAATATAATGCAAGGTTTTGATAAAGGGCATTATTCCATGAGTTTAGGATCGACTAATTCACAAGGTATCGTGCCATCAACAGGCTTAGATCGTTACAATGCTAAACTAGCGACACAGCTTAGCTTGTCGGATCAGTGGACAACTGGTTTTTCAGGAAACTATGTGAACTCTAGCGTTTCTAAGCAGACGAGCGCGAACGATGGTATTATCGCGACGATTTTCGGCGCACCTGCGTCCTACGATCTGAAAGGTATTCCGAACCACGTAGCTGACAATCCGTATTCGCAAGTTAATTATAGAGGCGGTGCTTTCGATAACCCTTACTGGGCGACACAGCACAATAGTTTTACAGAAAAGACACAACGCTTCTTCGGAAACGGTTTTGCTCAGTTTGCTACGCAATTAGCAGATAACCAAAAATTAACATTAAAATATCAACTGGGAGTAGATTCTTATACGGCTAATTATACTGATCTTTGGGGGTATGGTAAAGCAGGATTGACTAGAGGACAAGTGGAAAATTATCACTATTCGGTTACTGAGTTAAACTCATTAGCTACAGCTGTCTATAACTGGGAGATAAACGAGGATTTAGTTTTCGATGCCATGATTGGTAATGAGATTGTGGATAGAAACAGGAGATATGACTATGGTTATGGCGGCGGATTTAACTTTGCAGGTTGGAACCATATGAACAATGCAACTACCTACACTGCTGAGCAAAATTTACGGCATACACGTACCTTTGGTCTGTTCGGAAACTTAAATTTGGCATATAAAAACATGTTGTATTTGAACGTTACAGGACGTAACGACGTAGTATCCAATATGCCTCGTGATAGCCGTTCATTCTTTTATCCATCTGTATCGGCATCCTTTGTTTTCACCGAATTGGAAGGTCTTCAGAGTGAGGTGTTGAATTTCGGTAAGTTGAGAGCATCATATGCGGAAGTAGGACAGGCTGGTAACTACTATGAGTCTTATTATTCTACACCAACTTATAGCGGAGGTTTTTCTACTGGTTTCCCGATCATTTATCCATTAGGCTCAACGGTGGCATTTACACCCTACCCTATTTTGTATGATCCGGAATTAGTACCTCAAAATACTAGGTCGTATGAGATTGGTACAGATTTAACCTTCTTAAACGGTCTTTTTGATCTAAGCTATACTTTCTCCCGTCAAGACGTGAAAAACCAGATTTTTGAAGTACCGTTAGGGGGGTCAAGTGGTTTCCAAAGTGTGGTAACGAATGGCGGAAAAATCCACACTAATGCGCATGAAACGACATTGAGCATTGCACCTTTCCGTGAGGGAGATTTCCGTTGGGATTTTGCTTTTAATTTCACAAAAATAGACAACTATGTAGATGAGTTGGCGGAAGGCGTAGAAAGCATATTTCTGGGAGGTTTTGTGGAACCGCAAGTGCGTGCTGGTATTGGCGAGAAATTTCCAGTGATTTATGGTAATTCTTACTTGAGAAACGATGCCGGACAAATTGTGGTAGATGCTCGTGGATTACCTCAAATTGGTGAAGAGAGAGTCATTGGATCTGTAGCACCCGATTTTATCTTAGGGTTCAATACTAGATTGGAGTATAAAAAAGTAAGACTTGGTGCTGTTTTGGATTGGAAACAAGGTGGACAGATGCTGAATGCAACTTCATCTCTCTTGGATTTCTATGGCACATCGCAAAAATCGGCTGATTTTAGAGGAGGTGATTCGTTTTTATTTGAAAAAGCAGCGGTGAAAGAAACATCACCTGGTTCTGGCGAATATGTTGAAAATGATATATCAATTGATCCAAGTAGGGCATTTGACTATTTTAATAGATTGAACAACATTTCTGAAAGTTCGATTAGAGGAACTTCTTTTGTAAAGTTAAGAGAGATAACAGTAGGATATCCTGTGTATTCCAATACACGGTTTACAGTGGACGTAAATGCATTTGCACGTAACCTAATTTTGTGGTCAGAATTGAAAGGTTTTGATCCGGAAGCTTCTCAGGGTAACACGAATATGTCGGGAGCTTTTGAGCGATTCTCTTTACCGGGAGCATCGAGCTATGGTTTAGGGGTGAATATTAAATTTTAAGACAATGAAATTCAGAAATAATATATATAGACTTTTAGCTTTAGGACTACTTATAGCGCCTATCGCGTTTAACTCTTGTTCAGAGGACAGGATGGATGAGATTAACTTCAATCCTAACAATCCGCTAGATGTCGAAGCTAAATTTATTTTAGCAGATGTTATTGTGTCGACGGCGGTAAGAAGTGTTGGAGGTGACTTGAATACCTATCTTTCTGCGTATGTTGAGCACGAAGCAGGATCGCATAATCAATTGTGGAACGCTGAACATCGTGAAGGTGAACCGCAGAGAGCGTCTACTTTCAATAACAGTTGGAACAGCATTTACGAGACGATAAAAAATGCACGTATTATTGTAGAGAAATGTTCGGAAGGTGGTTCTCAGGAAGGAAACTTCTCTACATTAGGAGTTGGACAAATTATGTTAGCGTATAACATGGCTATTTTGACCGATATGTATGGTGATGTTCCTTTTTCAGAGGCTTTTGATCCATTAGGCAACAAGACCCCTAAAATCGACAAGCAAGAAGAACTGTATTCACAAATTTTGGCATTGTTGGATGCTGCTATCGACAATATTCCTAAAGGAGATACGCATGTTACAGGTAATTATACGAGTCATGACTTGTTGTTTAGTGGTACTTTTGATGTCCGTAACGATCGATGGATAAAATTGGCTTACGGTCTTAAAGCACGGTACACGATGCGTCTGTTGAACATCACATCCAATAAAACGCAGGCATTAGAGGATGTAATCGAGTTTGTAGATAATTCTTTTGCTAGTGCATCCGAGGAAGCTGCATTTAATGTCTACGATGCTCAGAATCTGAATCCATTGTTTGATTTTCAATGGTCAAGAGATGCTTTAGCAGCAAGTAAAAGTATTGCCGATAAAATGATCGAACGCAACGACCCTCGTCGCAACCGGAATTTTACAGGTGGGGATTGGGTGCAAGTGGACAACATGGAAACAGGTAGTGATTCGTATGAATTATTAGCGACCAACGGAGGGAATGCTCAAATACAAGCTCCCCCGCTAACCTCTACTTTCGTTTATTCACAAACTGCGTCAACACAATTGTTAAGCTATCATGAGTTGTTGTTTTTAAAAGCAGAAGCTATGCAACGTTTAGGTAGGTCTACTGCAGTCATAGAGCCTGTTTTAAAAGCAGCTGTAACAGCGGCAATCATTAATTCTGAAAAATCAATCGAAACTGCTTTTATTGCACCGGCGCCTGCTCAATACGGTGGTATTTCGGAGACTTCTCCGGATATTACTGATGCCGATATCGATACCTATTTCGAAGATGAAGTAAAGCCATTGTTCCAAGAAAACTCGTTAAAGGAAATTGCGGTGCAGAAATACCTAGCATTTTTCGGCGCATCCGGTGAATCTACAGAGATGTATAACGATATCCGCAGATGGAAAGCGTTGGGAGAAGATGATTTGATCGAATTGAAGAATCCAAATAATGCGAGTCAGTTCCCGTTACGGTTACCTTATGGTTCTTCAGAAACAACAACTAACCCGAATGTCCAAGCAGCATACGGAAACGGTGCGTATGTTTATACTGAAAATGTATGGTGGGCAGGCGGAACCCGCTAATTAAAATTACTTATTAGTAGATTCACTATCTGATTTATAAAAGAAATCCCAGGCATATGCCTGGGATTTCTCGTTTTATATGGCTTATATCTATTGATGTGCTATTTTTATGGTCGGCTTGCCATTCATACAGGAGAGGGTGTTTGTTGTGGCTTCACAGTTAATTTGAATACACGATGTATTTTCAAGCTGATGCTTCCGTTCCATTAATCGATTGTAGATATCTATTTTTTCATTTATCTCGATTGAATCGATTGTTTTATGTTTAGCGATGGGTTCATAGCAACATTCTGAACGTAGTAACAAACCAACACTCCATTCTTCAGAATCGGTGCAGGATACATCGTTATAGAAATTTTTGATTTCCTCATAACGAATAGGCAGCTCTTCGTTTATCTTCTCCAGAGACAAATCCTGGGCGAAAATGAGTTTTGCCTTGCCGTCCTTACATGCTTTGTGTAAGGGTGGGTTAGGCATCCATATACCAGAATAAATTCCCTCTCTAGCTGCGGCCCGTATCCTCTCATTTTGTAAGTGATCTAACTCGGCTAACAGCTTATCAAACGCTAGTTGAATCGAGAAATGTCGTAAATAATATTGCGGAGCCATGTATGCACCAAAAGGAATAATTTCGAATTCTTCTATATCTGTACAGGTTACCGATTCGGTTAGAGCTACTATTTCTTTATGCTTTTCATCGACCAATCGCGACCAATATTCATAAGGATATTCTTTGTCACTTTTGCAAGACAGTAAGAGTAGTAATGTAGTGAGCAATAAAAAGGTGTTTTTTTTCATGTTAGTTGGAATTTCTGTTTTGATAATTGATATTGAAGAAACGTATGATTATGTCATAACGTTACACATAGTTAATATTATAAAATAATTTTGTTTTACCTTTTTTTAAATTATTCCTATATTTAGTCAATAAACTGATAGCTTCTCCCCTGTGGGAGCTGACCAAATAACTTGTATAAACTGAATAAGCAATTACATGATATTAAATAATGACGTTAAATTAAAATTATGAACCGGTTTATCCTTCGGGATAGCGGGATGATTGTGTTGTAAGCCAGTTACGGAATAAATGACGGGTATTAACCACCGGGCGATCTGTTCCATTGGATAGCCCTAAACCATGCTCAATTATGAAGAAGCAATTCGAAGGGATGCATGCGCGATACATACGAAGAATCATATGCTTGAAAATGGCTACACAATCCAAATCTTTACAACATCATATCTAATGAAATCAGCTTTGTGTTCTCTGCTTCCTTTGTTTCAGATTAAAACTCGTATCTTTATAAGTAGAATCTGGTTATACTAGTCTTAGATTATATCATGCGTGGAAAAAAAGAACATATCTCCCCGGCGCTCAGTGAAGCTGAAATTGCACTATAGGAGGTTATGCTACAAATTTACACGGCTTTCAAAGATTTATCGGGGATCTGGATATATGGATCAAAGATTCGGTGTATGGCAAAATTGGTGTACCTCTTTTAGGTGATCTCTTCTTTGTAATGCTACAGTAGCAAAAACTTGCGTTTTTTCAAAAAAAAGCGTTTCTTTAACCCTCTATAGCTATCACGAACAACATGAGCGACATTGATTTTATCAAAAGCATTCAGATCAGTGAATTTTCGTCTACGCCGAAGTATCTGCAATTAGCAGATGCGGTCATCGAAGGTGTACGGAAAAATCAATTGAAGCAAGGCGATATCCTACCCTCCATTAACGAAGTAAGCGTGTATTTTGATATTTCCAGAGATACGGTAGAAAAGGGTTACCGCCATCTTAAAAGCTTGGATATTATTTCCTCTACACCGGGGAAAGGGTATTTTGTTGCTAAATCCGATGTGGTTAGCAAGCAGAAGATAGCCCTATTTCTGAATAAACTGAGCGCACATAAAAAAATCATTTACGACGCCTTTGCCCGCGAGCTGGGTGACGAAGCTTCTTTGGATCTATTTGTGTATAACAGTGATATCTCACACCTGCGAAGCCTCTTGTTGAATCTGACAAAGCAATATGACCATTATGTGGTGTTTCCACATTTCAAAGAGGGGAGTGATCAAGCTCCGGAGGTACTCGGACTTATACCGATCGACAAGTTGATGTTGTTAGGGAAGCTGATCGACGGATTGAGCGGAAATTTTGATGCGGTCTATGAAAATTATGAAAAGGATATTTATGAAGCGTTGGAAAAGATGCTGTCTGCTCTTTCGCGGTACCGTACGTTGAAACTTGTTTTTCCTGACCATAGTGACTATCCGAAAGCAATTATCAAAGGTTTTTACAGGTTTTGTCAACAATATGCATTTGATCATCTGCTCGTAGGCAATCTTTCTACAGAGCCATTAAAAAGAGGAGAATGCTACATTATGCTGGCCGAAGATGATTTGGTTCATATGCTCGAAAAATCGATTGCAAAAGACTATCAAATTGGCAAAGATATAGGCGTAATTTCTTATAATGAAACACCCCTTAAAAAATTTATCCTCAACGGGATAGCAACGATCTCCACAGATTTTGAGCTGATGGGGAAATATGCTGCACAAATCATCAAGCAACAAAAAAAGGAACAGAAGGAAAATCCATTCTATGTTAATATCCGACCATCGTTGTAAGTCAGTGGTTAGTCTTCATCACTCATCCACAGACCAGCTGGGTAGATAACGCAGGAACGACATGATTTTCTCCTTATAAATATCCATATTTAAGCGGTAAAAAAACGCACCCTTTCTCGAATTCTCTTTGTCTTTTTCATTTAGCTTGATGAGAAGGCCAGAAGAAAGAAGCTTACGGCTGAAATTCCGCTTATCCAAATCGATATTGTATACACATTCATATAGCGAAGCGATTTGTGGAATCGTAAACTTTTCCGGCAATAACTCGAACAGAATAGGATACAGTGCTGCCTTTGTGCGTAGGGTATGCTTGGCGGTAGAAATCATATCTTCGTGGTCGAAGATAAGTTTGGGATGCTTATCCAGCGGAAACCATTTTGCTTCGTACTCTTCGCTCAGAATATGCCTGTACTGTGTAGCGTCGATGAGTGCAAAATAAACAATACTCACTACACGGCGCTCCTCGCGACCTGGTTCGCCAAATATGCCACAATTCTCCATATAGAGATCCTCTAGATTGGTGAGCTTTTTGAGTACACGTGATGCCGCTTTTTCGGGACTTTCATCTTCATATACAAAACCACCCATCAAACTCCATTTATTACGTTCTGGCGCAATTCCTCTTTTAACTAATAATATTTCCAGTGATTCGCCGTTAAAACCTAGAATAACACAATCCACGGCTAGTAATGTCTGGGGTTCATTTTTGTAAAAATCCATATGTTGCTTGAAAGGTCTTCCCACGTTAACAAATTATTGATTTGTCCGGTCAATATATGGACAATTATATTTATTCTCATGAAAATAAAATAAAATTTTCACTTTTCTAAAATTAAGTGTTAATTTGACATTAATTTTGAAAGGGAAGTTCTTGAATCTATACCGTAGGTGATATGTTGAAAGGACAGAAAAAAGGTGTTATAAACCAGAAAAGGTGTTCAATAAATGGAAAAATCGTATGTAATTGGATTGGATTACGGTAGCGACTCAGTTCGGGCCGTATTGGTTGATGCAAGTAATGGAAACGAGATGACTTCGTCCGTGTTCTATTATCCTAGATGGAAAAAAGGCGAATTTTGTAATGCATCGGCTAGTCAGTTCCGCCAGCATCCAATGGATTATATAGAAGGATTGGAAGCGACTGTAAAAGATTGCTTGAAAAAAACGGAAGGTGTGCTTACCCCACAGCAGGTAAAAGCTATTTCGGTAGATACGACCGGCTCTACACCCGTAGCCGTAGATGAACGTGGTGTGCCGTTGGCGTTGCTGGATGAATTTGCGAATAATCCCAACGCTATGTTTGTTTTGTGGAAAGACCATACGGCTGTAGAAGAAGCGCAGCAAATTAATGATCATGCGGAGAAATTCGATATCAATTATCTACAATATGTAGGCGGTGTTTATTCTTCTGAATGGTTTTGGGCAAAATTACTACGTACATTGCGGGTAGATGAAAGCGTTCGTAAAGCCATGTATACCTGGGTGGAGCATTGTGATTATATCCCTTTTTTGCTGACAGGCGGAACGCGCGCTGTGGATATCAAGCGCAGTGTTTGTGCAGCAGGACATAAATCTTTGTGGGCTGCGGAATTTGGCGGTCTACCTCCTAATACATTTTTTAGTGCATTGGATCCGCTACTGGATGGCGTGACAGATCGACTGTTTACAGATACGTATACTTCCGATCAGTCTGCCGGTACATTATCAACCGAATGGGCGGAAAGACTGGGGCTAACCACGGAAGTGGTGGTGGGTGTCGGGGCTTTTGATTGCCACATGGGGGCTGTAGGTGGAGAGATTGAACCTTATTATGTAAGTAAAGTAATCGGTACCTCCACCTGTGATATTTTAGTCGCACCGAAAGAAGAAATCGCCAATACACTGGTAAAGGGTATTTGTGGACAAGTAGATGGTTCGGTTATCCCGGGTATGATCGGTATGGAAGCCGGTCAGTCGGCTTTTGGGGATGCTTATGCCTGGTTCAAACAAATATTGCTATGGCCTGTGAAGAATTTATTGGCAGATAGTGGGATATTGCCCGATGGGGATTTAAAGAAAGTACTTGATTTTGTGGATGATCAGGTCATTCCTCAGCTTGGCAGACAGGCCGAAGCTTTGCCCGTAACGGCAACGTCGGAATTGGCATTGGATTGGTTCAATGGACGTCGTACACCGGATGCCGACCAAACCTTGAAAGCAGCTTTGCAGGGCTTGAATCTGGGAACGGATGCGCCCCGTATTTTCCGTGCCATCGTAGAAGCAACTTGTTTTGGTGCCAAAAGTATTGTCGATCGTTTTAAAAACGAAGGCATTCCTGTTAAAGGAATTATTGGGCTGGGCGGAGTCGCAAAAAAATCACCGTATATTATGCAGACCATGGCCGATGTGATTAATATGCCGATACGTGTACACAAGTCGGAACAAACTTGTGCACTGGGGGCAGCCATGTTTGCGGCGACAGCAGCAGGTATTTACGATAAAGTGGAAGATGCCATGCAAGCTATGGGGCAAGGTTTTGAGCATACCTACGAACCTCGTCCGGAAATGGTGGCCATTTATGCAGAACGATATCTGCAGTATAGAAAATTAGGCATTTTCGTGGAAAATATAAAGGAATAATAATATTACAACAATGTATACAGCAATAAAAGAAGAGGCATACCATTGCAACATGCAGTTACCCAAATTGGGGCTGGTTTTGTTTACTTTTGGTAATGTCAGCGTGGCAGACCGGGAAAAAGGCGTTTTTGCTATTAAACCGAGCGGTGTGCCCTATGAAGAATTAACACCGGATCATATGGTTATCGTGGATTTCGATGGAAATACCGTAGAAGGCGATTTACGTCCGTCGTCGGATACAAGGACGCATGCCGTGCTTTATAAGCACTGGGACGGTATCGGTGGGATTACCCATACGCATTCTACCTATGGCACCGCATGGGCGCAAAGCCAACGGGATATCCCTATTTTCGGGACAACCCATGCAGACCATCTAACGGTAGATATCCCCTGCGCACCACCAATGAGCGATAAGATGATCGTGGGAAACTATGAATACGAAACAGGTTTCCAGATCATGAATCACTTTGAAGCACAACAGCTGGATTATAAAGAAGTGGAAATGGTATTGGTTGGAAATCATGCACCATTTGCGTGGGGAAAGACAGGTATCAAATCGGTCTATAACAGTGCGGTATTGGAAACGGTAGCGCAAATGGCTTATTTAACGGAACAAATCAACCCAAAAGCTCCACGGCTTAAAGATGCGTTGATCAATAAGCATTATGACCGCAAACATGGTGCGGATGCATATTATGGACAGAAGTAAAGGAGTGATGAGTAAAGAGAGCCTGACGAGCTATAAAAAATTAAATAACGACTAATGAATATCGCATTAAACAAATTACAAGTCTGGTTCCTGACGGGAAGCCAGGATTTATATGGAGAGGAAACACTACGGGAAGTAGCTGTGCATGCTGCAGAAATTGCAGGCTATCTTTCCGCGCACGAAAAAATACCGGTTGAGGTTATTTATAAGCCAATTGTAAAGAACAGCGACGAGATATATGACACTATTGTGGCAGCTAACGCTAGCCGCGAATGTATTGGATTGGTGACGTGGATGCATACCTTCTCTCCGGCAAAAATGTGGATAAGAGGGTTGAAAGCATTGCAAAAGCCCTTATTGCATTTGCATACGCAATACAATAGAGACATTCCATGGGAAACGATGGATATGGATTTCATGAACCTAAATCAGAGTGCGCATGGTGATCGGGAGTTCGGGCACATTGTAACGCGTTTAAATATTGGACGTAAGGTCGTGACTGGTCACTGGCAAGATGAGGAGGTAATCGACCGTATTAACGTGTGGACACGGGCTGCTGCTGCATGGCAGGATTGGCAAGGTGCTAAATTTGCACGTTTCGGCGATAATATGCGTTTTGTGGCGGTTACCGACGGGGATAAGGTAGAAGCGGAAACCAAATTCGGCTTCTCCGTGAATACCTATGCTATCGGTGACCTAGTGGCCGTAATCAACGAAACAACCGACGAAGAGCTGCAGGCTTTACTACAGGAATATGAAGAAACGTATGAGCTGGCGGAGAATGTAGTTGAAGGTGGTGCAGACCGCAAAAGTTTGGTCGAAGCAGCTAA
This sequence comes from Sphingobacterium corticibacterium, assembly GCF_004208525.1. Classification (GTDB taxonomy): domain Bacteria; phylum Bacteroidota; class Bacteroidia; order Sphingobacteriales; family Sphingobacteriaceae; genus Sphingobacterium; species Sphingobacterium corticibacterium. The sequence continues at coordinate 209,315 of NZ_SGIT01000004.1, forward strand.
AATTGAAATCGGTCTTCGTAAATTCTTGGAAGCGGGAAACTTTAAAGGGTTTACAGATACTTTCGAAGACTTGCACGGTATGGTGCAATTACCGGGCTTGCCTGTTCAGCGTTTAATGGCCGATGGATATGGATTCGCGGGTGAAGGTGATTGGAAAACACCGGCATTGGTTCGTGCTTGTAAAGTTATGGGTGCAGGATTACCGGGAACTACGGCCTTTATGGAGGATTATACCTATCATTTTGACCCCGAAAATGCGATGGTGTTGGGATCGCATATGTTGGAGGTAGATGCGGCACTGGCGGCACATAAGCCGAGGATAGAAGTACATCCCTTGGGTATCGGCGGAAAGGCTGATCCGGCGCGTCTGGTATTTAACGGTATCAGCGGTCCGGCGCTAAATGCCTCTATCGTCGATATGGGAACACGGTTCCGTTTAATTGTGAATAAAGTAGAAGGTGTACCCGTAGTCGAGAAACTCCCAAAGCTGCCTGTTGCACGGGTGTTATGGAGACCGCTACCGGATATGAAAACAGGCTGTAGTGCCTGGATATACGCCGGAGGTGCACACCACACGGCTTATAGTCTAAGTTTGACGCCAGAATATTTGGAAGACTTTGCCAGAATTGCCGGACTGGAATATGTCGCTATTGATGAAAATACGACATTGACAGGCCTGGAAAATCAACTCAAATGGAATGAACTATATTACCTGTTAAAAAAATAACCTAACCAAGGCTTCCCACCACATGATGATGTAACGGGAAGCCTTTTTGTATCAATAAAGCTGTATAATAAATGGAAAAATTTGCAACAGTAGACTACATTATCTTTGTAATCTACTTTTTTGTGGTAGCCGGATATGGCTATTGGATCTACCGTAAGAAGACGGCGGCACAAAACACCAGTAAAGATTATTTTCTTGCGGAAGGTTCACTAACCTGGTGGGCTATCGGTGCGTCCTTAATTGCGTCGAATATTTCGGCAGAGCAATTCATCGGAATGAGTGGGAACGGTTTCGAAGTAGGTATCGCTGTGGCGGCCTACGAAATTATTGCCGCCTTGGCACTGATCATCGTTGCGGTCTGGTTTATTCCGGTTTATCTGAAAAACAAGATCTTCACGATGCCGCAGTTCTTGAACAACCGTTATAATGAAACGACGAGCTTGATTATGGCCGTGTTCTGGTTGTTCTTATATGTATTCGTGAACCTGACGTCTATCCTTTATCTGGGCGCAATAGCCATCTCCAGCCTTGCGGGCGGAGGGGATACCTTCCACTTAATTATGGTTGCGTTGGCGGTATTTGCCGTTATCATTACGCTTGGTGGTATGCGTGTTATTGGTTTTACCGACGTTATCCAAGTGGTTGTACTTATCATTGGGGGTATCGCTACAACCTATGTGGCGCTGACATTGGTTAGCGAACACTTCGGATTAGGTAAGGATGTGCTTGCCGGTTTCAATGCGTTGATGACCGATGCGCCGGAGCATTTCAATATGATCGTTGAGAAACCGGGTCCAGGAGCAACGCAGGAGGAGATCAACAAATATTTGATGTTGCCGGGTATAGGAATGTACCTTGCCGGGATATGGATCGTGAACCTAAACTATTGGGGTTGTAATCAGTATATCACGCAGCGTGCATTGGGAGCAGATCTTAATACGGCACGTAAGGGTATTCTTTTTGCGGGTTTCCTTAAGCTTTTCATGCCGATCATCGTGATGTTACCGGGTATTGCAGCTTATGTATTGTATAAGAATGGCGCTTTGCAGGAAGAAATGGCACCGGGAGGGGTATTCCATGCGGATAATGCTTATTCAGCGATCTTAGGTTACTTACCGAATGGTATGAAAGGATTAGCATTAGCGGCATTAACAGCTGCTATCGTTGCGGGTCTCGCTGGTAAAGCGAATAGTATAGCGACTATCTTTACGCTGGATATCTATAAGAAATATATGAATAAGGATGCCAGCGAAGGCAAAATGGTATGGGTTGGTAAATTAACGATTATTGCATCTATCGTGGTTGCTGTTCTCTTTACGTGGAACGATACCTTAGGTATTGGAGGTGCGGGTGGATTTACCTTTATCCAGAAATATACCGGCTTTATCAGTCCGGGTGTTTTTGCTATGTTCTTATTAGGGATGTTCTGGAAGCGGACAACCGGGCCAGCAGCTATTGCGGGGCTTATCACCGGTTTTGTGCTTTCTGTTTTCTTTAACGAGTTTGCCGTGAACGTCTTTGGGCCTGAAACGTGGATCTATACAGCCTACCTCAATAAATTTGGCGTATACGAGATTCCTTTTCAAATTTGTATGGGATTAGCTTTTGCATTTACGATGTTGGTGATGGTGGGAATAAGCCTATTTGGTCCGAAGGTTAATCCGAAAGCATTTGAACTCGATCGGAAAATGTTTAAGGTAGAGCCTTCCATTCTTGTGATGATTGTGATAACTTTACTGCTTGTAACAGCTATTTACGTGCGGTTTTGGTAGATAAATAAATAAACACAATAACTATAAACATAAAGAATATGAAAAGAAACGTTTTCATGGCATTATTGGCTACGGCTTCATTGACGTATGCTTGTCAACAGGGAGCCAATAAAGGCGAAGCAGGAGAAACAACAAGCGACAGTATCGAACAGACATCTTTTGATGCGGTTATCGACGGAACAGACGTTAAACTGTACGCGCTACAGAATGACAGGCTGCACGTAACCCTGACAAATTACGGGGCGAGGTTGGTTAGCTTACATGTAAAAGGTAAAGAAGGCAAAGAAACGGATGTCATCCTAGGTTACGATACAGCAGATGAGTTTAAGCAAAACGCCAGCAATTATTACGGCGCCATTGTGGGGCGATACGGCAATCGTATCGGCAACGCTACTTTTACGTTGAATGGCACTACCTATGAGCTGGAGAAAAACAACGGCGAAAACTCGTTACATGGTGGTACAAATGGTGTGTATAACAAAGTATGGACCGTAGAGCAAACTTCGGATACGGCCATTACCTTGGCGTATACGTCTCCCGATGGAGAGGCTGGATATCCAGGCACCGTAACCATGAAAGTAACGTATTCCTTAACGGATGAAGGAGGGTTGGTTATCGATTACGAAGGGTCTACGGACAAAGAAACGGTACTGAACTTAACCAATCACGCTTATTTTAATCTCAATGGAGAAGGAGATTCGACGATATTGGATCATGAGTTGCAGATAGATGCTGACGCTATAACCGAAGTCGATGCGGCGTTGATTCCGACAGGTAAGAGCCTCACGGTAGCCGGTACGGCGTTTGACTTTCGTAAACCGCAGACGATCGGATCACGTATCGATACAGATAACGAACAGTTAAAGGTAGGGAAAGGATATGATCATAACTTTGAGTTGGTGAAAGGGGAAGGATTCCGTAAAGTAGCTACCGTTTATGCCCCTAAAACAGGGATAGAAATGCAGATATTAACCACCGAGCCAGGATTGCAGTTTTATAGCGGTAATTTTATGACGGATAGCGATCCGAAAGGTAAGGGAGGGAAAGGTTATCCGTTCCGTTCTGCATTTTGTTTGGAAACGCAACATTTTCCAGATGCACCTAATCAGCCATCTTTTTCGTCTACGGTCTTGAAGCCGGGCGAACAATACACATCAAAAACAGAATATCGGTTTTTTGTAAAATAAGAAAATAATAAGGGCGATGATTGATCATCGCCCTTATTATTTAGAGAATTAACCACCATAATAAGAGCATACTTATTACCTTCAGTTGTATCCTGATATGACGTAACGCTGCGGTCAGTTGATTTTCAACGGTACGTTTCGATATCCCCAATTTGTTTGCGATTTCATCGTTTGTCAAATTTTCTTTTCTACTCATAAAGTATATTTCCTGACATCGAGCAGGTAGTGATTGCAAGCTACTGTCAACGTATCTTTCGGCGTCTTGATAAATAAGGCGGTCTTCACCCTGGTTAGTCATGACTTCCTCCGTTTCGGTAAGCTCGTCCGTATACACAATGTTGGATGCTTTCCTTTTTTTAAGTTCTTTGTATACATGATAGCGGGCCGCCGCCCGAAGATAGGCGGAGAACGACTGAATAGTCAATGTTTCCCGTTTTTGCCAAAGATTGAGGAAGATGTCATGCGTAATCTCTTCGCTTTTTTCTCGGTCTTTTAAATATGAAAATGCGGTGCTGTATAGCGTCTCCCAATACCGGTCAAAAAGAAACGAAAAAGACTGGGAACAACTTTTCTGTTGTACCTTCTCCCAATACGCGTGGTCTTTGAGGCGAGATGAATCTATAAGCTTATTGTCTCCCATCGATTAGCAAAACGTTTTTTGTCTTCGTTTATGTGCCTGTGGCTTCCTGTTAGCAATATCGAATATAGATTAAAAAAACTATAAAAAATAAAATATACCTCATTATTTAATACAGGACGGAGCAGGATGGGAAAAATTAAAAAATGTATGTGTGTGTTCCTTAAAAAAAGACTCTAGTATATAAAGGGACACAAAAACATGTTAACCAAAGAGGAGTACATCAAATTATACGAGAAATACATAGCCGGTCACTGTTCAGCGGAAGAGTTGAGCCAATTGCAAGATTACCAGGATAAATTTCAATTGGAAGAGACGATATGGGACGAGGAAGCTATGGGTGATAAAGCGGATGTCAAGGCTCGTCTTTATGCACGTTTGCACAGAGAAATGCAAACGGATAATGACAATCAAGCCACCTATTGGAAGTCTATGCGAAAATGGTGGGGCTACGCTGCGGCGGCTATCTTACTTGTCATCGGAGGATTATATTGGCTCGTTGCGGATAAGGATACTTCATTTGTTGACAAAACAGAAACAATTGTGATAGCACCGGGAGGTGATAACGCGATACTTGTATTGGATGATGGAACAGAAGTCTCGCTGAACGAACTTCATTTAGGTAATGTCACCATTAATGGAAAAGTATGGGCAAATAAGGCGGGAGAAGGTGAATTACGTTATGGAGAAATGGCGGAAGGTGAGATCAGATATCATACGATCCGCACACCACGCGGCGGACAATACCAAGTGATATTAGCTGATGGAACAAAAGTATGGTTGAATGCGTCGTCATCTATACGTTTTCCGACCGCATTTATCGGAACTGAGCGGCTTGTTGAAATAGAGGGTGAAGTTTTTTTTGACGTACAAAAGGATACAGAAAAGCCCTTTGTCGTGAAATCGGATAACCAAGAGATAACCGTTTTGGGTACGCAGTTTAACGTCATGGCTTACCCGGATGAAGAGGGTGTAAAAACCTCCCTTATCGAAGGGAAGGTAGCGGTAGATATCGCCGGATCTAGCTATACGCTTAGACCGGGTGAACGGAGTGTGTATGATAAGACGAAGAGACAGGTAACAAAGGAAACTTTTGACCCGGAAGAGATTCTAGCTTGGCAAGAAGGCTATTTTATGTTCAACGAGGAAAGCATCGAACACGTCATGCGGAAAATTGCTAGATGGTATGATGTGGAAGTGGAATATAAAGGAAATATGAAAGGCAAGCTTTTTTCAGGAACGGTCTCCCGGTTTGGGCAAGTGGATGAGGTTTTGGATATGCTTGAACTGACTGGAACCGTAACATTTAAAATAGAAGGAAGGAGGATTTTGGTTATGGGCTAGACATGTACACAAGATAAAAAACAAAAAGCAAATACCGAGAGCGATGCCGCGCCCCCGGTGGTTCAGCTAATGCAATTAAAAAAATAAACCGAGTTCTTAATCACATTTAAAAACTAAACACCCAAATGTACAAAAATTATGAGGTGCCTCCAAGTCTATATGTCCGTAGGCGAGGTGCAAAAATCTGGAAAATAATGAAACTGATAGCATTCTTTATGGTGCTCGGAACGATGTGTTTACATGCGTCAGGTTACGCACAACGGGTTACGCTCGACCTAAAAAATTCTTCTTTGGAGCAAGCCTTAAAAACTATCGGGAAGCAGAGCGGATATCACGTTCTCTATAACCCATTGACGATTGACAAGTCGAAGCGTGTATCGTTAAATCTAAAAAATGCATCATTGGATGATGCTTTGAAACGTGTATTTGCAGATCAACCACTGGTATATACCGTCAGTAAGAAAACAATTGTAGTGAAGGAGAAACCACGCGTTAAACCTGTTCCCGTTAAAATTATAGCGGAAGAAAGTAAACAACAGCAACCGGTTATTGGCGTGGTATCAGATTCCATCGGCCCCATACAGGGAGTGTCTGTTGTGGTGAAGGGTGGCTCTGCAAATGGTACGACAACAAATCAGCAGGGGTATTTTACCGTTCAAGTACCCGATAATAACGTCACGTTGATTTTTACGATGGTGGGTTATGAAACGCAGGAGATTCCGTTGAATGGGCGAACGGAATTACAGGTTAAACTGCGTTCCGTCAACGCTGATTTGGAGGAAGTCGTTGTCGTAGGTTACGGAACCCAACGGAGATCGGATGTTACAGGGGCGATTAGTTCCGTGGAATCGACGACTATTGCCCGAGCTGCAACAGCCGACGCAACAGGAGCATTGCAAGGACAAACACCAGGTGCAGTCGTTGTCAAAAATGTGGGCAAACCCGGTTCGGGTTATAATATTAATATCCGTGGTATAAGTTCTTTCGGAGGTTCTAACTCTCCTTTGTTCGTAATCGATGGAATACCGACCACGTCCGGACTGAATGATATTAATCCGGCAGATATCGAAAAAATAGACGTTTTGAAAGATGCTTCTGCAACGGCGATTTATGGCTCCCGTGGAGCCAAAGGGGTAGTGATTGTGACCACTAAAAGGGGAAAACAAGGGCAAACGACGATTGCATACGATGGCTATGCCGGAGCGAGAAAACCTACAAATTTGCCGGATATGATGAACGGAGAACAATATGTAAAATATCGTACCGATCAGTTTTTGGCAACAGGACGGGATACTTCCCGTAGTAACAATGCTTTCTTTACACCAGCGCAATGGGCAAATATCGACGCAGGTCGTTTTACCGATTGGCCGGGAATGTTTCTTAAAGATGGCAGGCAGATGAACCATAATGTTTCCGCTAGTGGCGGAGATGAACAAACCCGCTTTTCGTTAGGACTTGGATTTTTACAAGAGGGCGGTAACGTTAGTCCAGAGGATTTTAAACGGTATTCCTTTCGTGGAAATATAGACAAGAATATCGGAGAGAAATGGATGGCTGGAATGAGTTTTTATGCGGCGCAAAATTTACAAAATCTAGGAAGTTCCGAAACGTTGCGTTCAGCCTATCGACTACCGCCCACGGTATCACCTTATGATAGCGATGGCAACTCTGTTTTTCGTGTTCTTGGAGGCGACGGTGTGACCAACCCTTTATTTGATGCTGACAATGATATACGGGATAGCCGAGGCATCAGGGCATTCGGGCAGATATACTTACAGGTAAAGCCGTTACCCTACTTAACGCTGAAAACAACTTTTTCACCCAGTCTTAATACCGATAGGTTTGCTTGGTATTTTGGTTCGGAATCAAAAGAAGGGGCAGGAAATGGCGGTTATAATTCATCAAGAAATAATAGCACAAGTGAACAGGTTAACTGGCTTTGGGATAACCAGGCAATTTATGAGCGAACGTTGGAAGGAGGTCATAAATTAACGGCAACGGTTATACAAAGTATGCAAAAAGACCGGACCGAATCTAGCGGAATAGATGTTTATAACTTACCTTATAATTCGCTGTGGTATAATTTTGGGTCTGCAACAAATACAGACTTTAACGGCACTTTTCGCGGTCCAACGGTTCGCTCAGATTTTGTGCAGTACACCTTGGCTTCTGTCCGTGGACGGGTGAATTATAGTTTCAATGATATGTACCTATTAACGTTATCGGGTACATGGGACGGTTCTTCTAGACTGGCGGAAGGGAATAAATGGGGTTTTTTCCCCTCCGCATCGGCCGCATGGCGTATTTCGCAAACAGAATTTATACAACAAATAGGTGCGATTAATGATCTGAAACTTCGATTAAGCTACGGAGCGTCCGGAAACGACAGAGTAGACCCCTATATTACGCAGGCAACTTTGGGAGCATCGACTTATTTTTTTGGAAATGCACTGGTTCAGGGATATTCTCCTAATAGGCTTGCAAATAAATTGCTGACTTGGGAAACGACCAAGGAAATTAACCTAGGTTTAGATTTCGGATTTTTAGGGAATCGGATATACGGAACGATTGATCTTTACGATCGCAAAATTCACGATATATTACTGAATCGCAATCTACCAGCACCATCAGGCTGGGAATCGGTAAGTGCAAATATGGGAAAACTCAGAAATCGTGGTCTAGAAGTGGGATTGACTACGGTGAACGTACAGACAGATAAATTTTCTTGGAAGACGGATTTTGTATTCGATGCGAATAAGAATGAAATCCTCGAAACCGCCAATGGGAAAGCTGATGATATTGGAAACGCTTTTTTTATTGGGCATCCGGTACAAGTAAATTATAATTATGTGTTTGATGGAGTTTGGCAAGAATCGGAACGTGATATCGCGGCGGGATATAACCAGCTACCCGGGCAAGTGCGTGTAAAAGACCTTGATAATAATGGGGTCATCAATGCGGAGGACCGGCAAATTATTGGCAAGCGTGTGCCCACTTGGACAGGTTCTTTTGCGACAACATTTCGATATGGTAATATCGATCTTTATGCAATGGCCTATACTCGTCGGGGAGAACAATTTAATTCATCGTTCAACAGTAGTTTTATGAATTACAATCAGATTTATAATCAGGTGAATGTTGATTATTGGACGCCAGATAATCCGTCGCAGACGCATTTTCAACCCGGCACACCCGGTACATTTGTAAACGTCGCTTATTTTCGGAAAGCAGATTTTGTGCGTATCAGTAATATAACATTGGGTTATACGGTTCCTACCAGTTTAATTAGTAAATATAAGATTAATAGTTTGCGGTTTTATGCGACCGCGACTAATCCGTTTTTGTTTACCGACTATGAAGGATATGATCCCGAATGGGCTGCCCAAAATACCTATGGGACGGCTATAAGCACGAGTAGTTATCTTTTTGGGGTAAATGTTTCATTTTAATTTTAAAACGACGATGAAAAAGAATCTTTTCATATTCATTTTTATATTGTCTGCTGCCTTTTCTTCTTGTGCGAAATTCTTGGAAGAAAAGAATATAAGCGGAATAACGGCAGAGAACTACTACGTGGACGTTGCCGGTTATGAATCCTTGGTTAACTCTTGTTATGCTTCCTTGCGAGATATCTATGGAATCAACCCCAGTTTGTTTGAGTGGGGAACAGATATTGGTACACGTGGAGAAATTGAACTGGTAAGTGGTTCGGCGAACGATGTGCCAGCAGAACAGCTCAATGAATACCGTACGTTGACACCCGATAATGGTCCTATTAATACTTTTTTCTCCGCTGCTTTCAGTGGAATTCAGAGCTGTAATACGGCGATTCACAGAGCAGATGCAATTCCCGATTTAGGAGAGGAGCTGAAAGCGAGAAGAACAGCTGAAGTTCGTTTTTTGAGAGCTTATTATTACTATCTGTTGGTGGAGAATTTTGGTGCGGTGCCTATTGTCGAAGAAGAATTTACAGAGCCTGTAACCCATTTTGAACCCGTATCTGAACAAACGGTATACGAGTTTTTAGCGAATGAGCTATCGGCCATTATACCATCATTGGAAGCTGATCCGACCAAAGTGGAAGCTGGAAGAGTTACACAAGGAGCAGCAAAGCAGTTGCATGCCTTACTTTATTTAACAAAAGGATATAAATCGTTCGGTAGCGACGCAGATTTTGTTCGGGCAGCACAGATAGGAGAGGAGCTCATTAATGGTTCTGCTTATAGTTTACAGCCTTCTTTTGCGGAAGTCTTTGAACCAGGGAATGAAAAAAATCGGGAAATTATTTTTTCGGTGCAGTATGGACCGCAACCGGGCTATAATGGCAACGCGCAGAATATTATGTTTGGATGGCGTTATTGGCGAGAACAGGGATTTGATGAAGTTAGTGCCGTGACAGATTATAATAGGAGGAGGTCAGATTTCATGCCTACGCAATTTTTGTACACCTTGTTCAACACAGCGAAGGACGCCCGGTATGAAGCGACGTTTCTTAGTGAACTTTATGCAACAAAAGATGAAGGAAACATAAGAAAAGGGGATTTAAGATATTATTTTCCTTTTCCTGACCAACCATTCACGTCAACAGATGAAGCAAATTTGAAGGCTAATAATCCTCGTGTGGAGGTAATCCGTTTTGAGCGGTGGAAGCAGGCATTCAGCAATGTGGGAGGTGCAGAAAAGTTCCCGATGATCAATAAGTTTTATGCACCAGATGCAGGTCTTCCCTATAACAATGAATTTACTTATGCCAGTACAAAAGATGTATTCTTATTTCGACTGGGAGAAACATACTTAATTACCGCAGAAGCTTACTATAATGCTGGGGAAACGGGCAAAGCTGTAGAAAAACTGAATGTTCTTAGAGAGAGAGCGGCGAAAGCAGGACAAAGTCTTGCTATCACTGCTGCAGATGTTGATTTGGATTTTATATTAGATGAACGGGCAAGAGAGATGGCAGGAGAGTATAAAAGATGGCTGGATTTAAAACGTACCCGAAAGTTAGAGAGGGCTTTTGAACACAACATATTGACAAAAATGGCGAATCCTTCAGGAATAGTGGATAACAAATATTATTTGAGACCAATTCCGCAATCAGTAATCGATAGGGATACGGGAGAATATCCACAGAATGACGGGTATTAAATATTGTCTGTGAGGTCACAGGTTACCACGGGTTGCGACCCGTGGTATTATTACATACATTTATAGATTACATGAAAATACTAACGATAATCTTCTTGTTTGCCTGTATAGCCGTTTGTAGCTACGGGCAAACTCGTTTTGAGCAACCCGCTTACGAAGCGATTTATTCGGGCGTGCCTTGGTTTGAACAACATGGGAATACCGTGAGTGCACATGGCGCAGGTGTCATCAAAGATAATGGTCGATATTATTTGTTCGGCGAGTTTAAGACTGATTCGGCGAATGTGTTTAACGGTTTCGCCTGCTATTCCTCGGCGGATCTCTATAACTGGACGTTTGAGCGCATGGCACTTCCGTTGCAGGAAGAAGGGAAATTAGGCAAGAACCGTGTTGGGGAACGACCCAAGGTAATGAAATCGCCGGCTACGGGCGAGTATGTTATGTTTATGCACGTCGATTCCTTGAACTACAAAGATCAATACGTCGGGTACGCAACAGCACAACATATCACCGGGCCTTATACGTTCCAAGGTCCCATCCTGTACGAAGGAAAGCCGATCCGGAGATGGGATATGGGCGTGTTTCAGGATGAAGATGGAACGGGTTATCTATTGGTTCACCATGGCGATATTTATCAATTGACCGCGGATTACCGTGGGATTGACAAGCAAGTCGCTAGCCGTGTTCCGGGTATGGGTGAATCCCCCGCGATGTTAAAGAAAAATGGGGTGTACTTCTTGCTGAGTTCAAACCTAACCAGTTGGGAGCGTAACGATAATCAGTATCATACCGCACGGAACATCGCTGGCCCTTGGACAGAACAAGGTTTGTTTGCGCCGGAAGGTAGCCTGACCTGGAATTCCCAGTGTTCGTTTGTATTACCGATTATCGGTACACAGGATACTACTTTTATGTATATGGGCGATCGTTGGTCATTTCCGAAGCAGAATTCGGCGGCTACTTATGTATGGCAACCCTTGGAGATAAATGGCGAGCACTTATCTATTCCGGCTTATCGAGACGCTTGGACCATCGATTTGTTTACAGGGCAGCATAAGTCCGTGCAAACCCAAGGAACGGAGATCGAACTGAAAGATATGGATGCGGTGAGTTTCCAAGGCAATTGGAAAGCAGACAGCATGGCGGTTTATCGGTCAGATAATAAAGACGATCATTTTTCGTACACGTTTACCGGAACGGGTCTAAAATTATACGGTCTGGCGCGGCCGGACGGTGGGTATGCAAAAGTTTGCATACGGGATCCAAAAGGTAACACGGTCGTAGAATCTATTGTCGATATGTATTGTTTATATCCTGCCGAAACGCTCAAATTTGTGAGCCCGGCATTACCGAAAGATACGTATACTATAATCGTTACCGTAATGGGCGAACGTGGAAACTGGGCGGATAAAAGAAGAAACAACTACGGTAGTACAGGCTATAGTGTTGCTTTGAACAAAATAGTAGTCGAATAATAAATTTAAATGATGATGAGTACAATGTGGAATACATATACGATGACGGTGCTGTTGTTTCTATTCCTGACTGCAGAACACCTTTCTGCACAGAAAAGCCAAGTAACCTTACAACAAGTCAGCGTGGAGGCTCCTTTTAAGATGCCGAAGATCAAAACACCGAGCTTTACACGGGTTGCGGATTTTGTCATTACAGATTACGGTGCAGAACCGGGAGACAAAGAAAAAAATGCTGTAGCCCTCGAAAAAGCTATAGCTGCCGCTACCGTTGCCGGAGGTAATGTGATTATCCCGGCGGGCGAATGGAAAACCAAGAAAATCCATTTGAAGAGCAATGTGAATCTCCACCTTTCCGAAGGTGCTGTATTGTTGTTCTCTCCCGATCCACAAGATTACTTGCCGGCTGTATTTACCACCTGGGAAGGGTTGGAATGCTACAACTATTCGCCGTTGATCTATGCTTTCGAGGCAAAGAACGTTGCGATTACGGGAAAAGGCGAGGTTAGGGCAGATATTAGTCAATGGCGTAAATGGTTCCCGCGTCCATCGGCACACATGGAAAGTATCAAACGCTTATATAACTGGGCACAAGATCGCGTGCCGGTAGAAGATAGAAACATGGTCAACGACACCTCGAATATGCGTCCGCAGTTTATACAGTTTAACCGTTGTGAGAATGTATTGGTAGAAGATATCAAGATCCGTAACAGCCCATTTTGGACCGTACATCTTTATTTATCTAAGAATATTATCGTGCGTGGTATTGATGTTTACGCACATGGTCATAACAACGATGGTATTGATCCGGAAATGAGTCAAAATGTACTGATTGAGAACTGCGTATTCGATCAGGGAGATGATGCCATTGCCATTAAATCGGGGAGGAATCCGGAAGGCTGGCGACTGAAAACGCCATCTAAGAATATCGTTATCCGAGATTGTCTCGTGAAAGACGGCCATCAATTAGTCGCGATAGGCAGTGAGTTATCGGGAGGTATCGAAAATGTCTATGTCGAAAATTGTAAAGTGGCAGATGATAACGAGAAACTGATGCACCTGTTGTTTATCAAAACAAATGAGCGGATGGGCGGTCATGTTAAGCAGGTATATTTCAAAAATATTGAAGCTAATGCGATCCGGGAAGGTATTTTGGGAATTGATACGGATGTTTTATATCAGTGGCGTACTTTGGTACCCACGGTAGTTCGAAAATTGACCCCAATTCAGGATATTTACTTAGAAAACGTACAAGCAACGGAGGCCAAGTTTGTAAGCAAGATAAACGGAAATGCGGATTTGCCGGTACGTCATATCCACTTAAAAAATGTGACCCTCCGTCATGCTTCCGAAGAAGAAATTCAGACAAAAAATGTAGAAGGGTTTGTGCTAAATTAGCAGTCATAGCGGCACAGGTTGCATCCCGCCATTATAAAATATAATTTTAATGATGATGAAAAGAGTAATAGGAACGTTCTTCCTTTTGTTTATTGCTTTTAGCAATTATGCACAGGATGGATTTAAACTAATAGCCGACGGACAAGGTGCCTCCCTGCATTATAGTGGTACAGCATCTTTGGTGGAAACGGCAATTGACTTGATTGTGGAAGATTCGAAAAGTGTCTCCGAGCAGCCGTTCCGATTAACTGATAAGCCAGCGAGCGGATCAGTGATCATTGGTATTCCGGGAGAAAGCAAGTCATTTGATCAGCTCCTGGCTGCAAATCAAATTGATATATCTGAGATTAAAGGGCAATGGGAAGCTTTCCATATACAAGCGATAAGAGTTGGAAACACACAATCCCTTTTTGTGGTTGGAAGTGATCCACATGGAGCGGCTTATGGCGTGTTGGAGTTGTCCCGATTAATTGGTGTATCGCCCTGGGTCTGGTGGGCCGACGCAGCACCTGAACGCAAATCGGATGTTATTTTGCCAGCTGATTTTAAAGATACGCAATATCCTAATGTACAATACAGAGGGATTTTTCTAAACGACGAAGATTGGGGTTTAACGCCTTGGAGCGCCCATACATTTGAACCCGAAGCGAAAATAAAAGAGGGTATTGATCCTGCCAAAACAAAAAAAATGCAGACCATAGGTCCGAAGACCTATAGCAAAATCTTTGAACTCTTATTGCGGTTACGGGCGAATACTATCTGGCCGGCCATGCATGAAGTAACGGTTCCGTTTTATTTTGTGCAGGGCAATCGGGAAGCTGCTGAAAAATATGGCATCTATATCGGTTCTTCGCATTGCGAACCCTTAGCCAGAAACAGTGCCACAGAATGGGATATCGTGGGAGAAGGACGGTATAACTATATCAGCAATAAAGAAAATGTCGTGTCGTATTGGACAGACCGTCTAAAAGAGCTGGGTGGCTCAAATAATATATTTACACTTGGCATGCGCGGTAAGCATGATGGCGCTATGGAAGGGGTAAAAGGTGTTGCAGAATATAGAGATGCTATAGATAAAGTTATCGTCGATCAAACGGCATTGTTGAAGACGTATATTAACCCTGATCCGTCCCAGATTCCGCAGGTTGTGATCCCCTATAAGGAAATACTTGACGTGTACCGAGCAGGTATGAAGGTGCCTGACTACGCCACCTTGATGTGGTGTGATGACAACTATGGATACATTACGCATTTCCCTGATGCGGAGGAGAAACAGCGAAGTGGCGGAAACGGTGTATATTATCATATTTCCTATTGGGGACGTCCCCACGACTATTTATGGTTATCCACCGCGAGTCCCGCATTGATCCATCAACAGATGAAAACAGCTTATGAACATGATGTTCGTAAAATATGGATTGTAAATGTCGGTGATATCAAACCGGGGGAATATCAAACAGAGCTGTTTCTGGATATGGCGTGGAATATAGAGGAAATCAACAATAAGGGGGTTAACCAACATCTTCGAGATTGGTTGACACGTGAGTTTGGACGTGAGACTGGTGAAAAACTGCTGCCCATGATGCAAGAACACTACCGATTAGCACATATCCGTAAACCGGAATTTATGGGCAATACGCGTGAGGAGGAAGCAGACCGTGCGTATTACAGAACGGTGCGTGATTTGCCTTGGAGTGAAGAAGAAGTGCGTGACCGGTTACAATCCTACAGAGATCTTTCGACAGCGGTATCCGCGATAGAAAATTTTATTCCACAGAACAAAAGAGAAGCTTTTTTTCAATTAATAGCGTATCCTATTCAAGGGGCAGCGGAAATGAACCATAAGATGCTACATGCACAATTAGCGCGTCATGGGAAAGTCGACTGGAAAGAAAGCCATGATGCCTTTGATCGTATCATAGCGCTAACGGATAAATATAATAACCTGCATGGTGGAAAGTGGAATCGTATGATGGATTATAAACCTCGAAATTTGCCGGTATTTCAGCGTGTGAAGGAGGAGCAGGCCACTGAACCTATGATAAGCCATATTAAACCAAACCTGACGTTGAATGGAGCAGATCTACACGGCAAGTCTACCTCTCTAGAAGGACTTGGTTATGAGGGGAAAGCAGTTTCCGTGGCCAAAGGCGAAGAATTATATTATGATTTGAAGGAAATACAAGGCGATTCTGTTCTCGTGGAAGTACGATTGTTACCGAGCCATCCCGTAGAGGGAGGGGATATCCGTTTCGCCATTTCGCTGGGTGATACCGCTACACAGGAAATATCCTATAAGACTGTGGGGCGTAGCGAAGAGTGGAAAATGAATGTGCTGCGTAATCAAGCTATTCGAAAGATAAGGTTCCCTTTGCAAGGAAAAGATAAAGCAAGAATTAGAATCTCCGCGTTAGATGAGGGTGTTGTGTTGGATCAGGTGTTGGTGTTTGGATTATAACAAAAGAGGCGATGCACTCTACTGCGCATCGCCTCTTTTTTATTTCTGTATCGGATACTGTTTGAATATTCCGTTGACAATCTGTGGAAGTTTATTAATGGTCTTTTCGGGAGATTTAACCTCAGATGAACCCCTAGCTTGCCATACAACACTGTTGGTTCGTCTATCCACTGCCTCGATAATGAGATGGGCATAACGGTATTTTTCATGACCTACAGGATAGCTGTAACCACCCCAGCCCATTCCCCAGCCCCAACCCATACCCCAAGGACCCCAGCCGCCCCATCCGTAAGATGGGCTATATACCATACGGCTTTTGTTATTCACAATCGTGACATAGCGAAAAAGAATATCCGGGTTGTCTTTGGAATATTGCATACCCAATGCTTCCAATTCCTTATTGGCAGCATTCAGGATATTGCTTTTGGCAATATCATTGTTGAAATAATTTTTAGATAGCGAATCCACCGGTGGAAGCCAACTATACGTTTTGTATTGGCCAAAATCTTGGTGCTGAACCCGCGTGGTATTATACTTCACAGAAGCACAGGAAGCAAGAATGGCCACAATACCCAATAGGAAAATATATTTTATCGTATTCATAATAACCCCATTTTATTTTATTAGACAGGTGAATTGATAAAAGGTTTAAAGAGTTTTATGTTCTTTTTTCCCTCAAAAAAGATTAAAAATACTTCGCTACCAATGGCATGACCCGTCCGCTACCGAAAGCTTTGGGACTTACCCGAAGTATAGGCGGCGCCTGAAATCGCTTAAATTCGGCATTGTTTAGTAACGCGGCAATACGTTTTACCAAGGTCTCCTCGAATCCCGATTGAACGACTGCCTTCACTGATTTTTCCAGTTCAATAAGTTGATACAATATACTGTCCAATATATCGTAAGGAGGCAAGGAATCGGAATCCTTCTGATCTGGACGTAACTCGGCCGAAGGTGGTTTAACAATAGTATTCACCGGAATGATTTCCCGTTCACGGTTAATATAACCGGCCAATGTGTAGGCTTGGGTTTTGTAAACATCACCAATGACACTCAAAGAACCCGCCATATCGCCGTATAATGTTCCATATCCAACGGCTGCTTCGCTCTTATTGGACGTGTTTAATAGGATATGACCAAATTTATTAGAAAGAGCCATAAGGATCGTTCCTCGAATACGGGCTTGTATATTTTCTTCCGTAAGATCAGGAGCGCGATCCCTGAACGGCTCGGAGAGCGTTTGTTCAAAAGCCTCTGCAACGTCTTTTATAGGGATAATTTGGTAGGAACAACCGGTGTTTTCGACCAAATCCAAAGCGTCTTTTAGGGAATGGTCACTGGAATAGACAGATGGCATCAGGACGGCAAGGACATTTTCTGCACCTAGTGCTTCGCAGGCCAAAGCAGCCACAACTGCCGAGTCTAACCCTCCTGATAGGCCCAGGACAGCCTTTTTGAAACCAGACTTCTGAAAGTAATCTCGAATTCCTAAAAGGAGCGCCTGGTGGATTAACGCTATTTCCGACGGTTTATCGTGTTTTTCTACCGGTAAGCCTTTAGAAGTAGCTTGCGATTGGGCATACATGTCCACTATGGTGTAATCTTCCGAAAAGCCTTCTAACGCGGACAGTATGTTACCATTTCTATCCAGCGCCAACGAACGTCCATCAAAAATAATATCGGTATGTGCACCGATTTGGTTGACATACACCAATGGACATCCTGCTTTAATGACATTGCGTTTTAATACATTGATCCGATTGTCGAAATGGGTATACGAAAAAGGGGAGGCGGCAATATTGATAATAAGCGAGGGATTTTCCTTCCGTAATTCCGCCATTAAGTCGCCCACATAGGAGTTTGATACCTCGTCGTCCCACAAGTCTTCGCAGACCGTTAGTGCCACCTTTTCTCCTGCGATTTCAATACAAGAGGCAGAACGGTTAGGTTCGAAGTATCGGTATTCATCAAACACATCGTAATCCGGTAATAAGCTTTTCTTACAGATGTGTTGAATTTGGCCATCCGCCAGTACGATGGCGGCATTGTAAAGTGGTTTGCCCTCTGGATCCATATTTGCCACAGGCGAGCCAATGACGCAATGAATGCCTTGGCATGCTTGTGCAATTTCCTGCAAGCTATCGGTGCACTGTTGAATAAATTGGGTGTTTCGCAACAGATCCTTTGCAGGGTAACCACCTACGGCGAGTTCAGCGAAAACAATTAAATCAGCACCATCTGCTTTGGCGCGCGTAATATGACGGATAATTTTTTCGTTATTGGCGGCAAAATTCCCGATATGATAGTTTAGTTGAGCAAGCGCTATCTTCATTGTGCATGGATTTGTTGGAAGTAAAAATAAGAAAACCGACCGGATACACGAAATCTCTTAGCGAAAAGGTGGAAGGCTGTAGAATGGGAAGAAGCTTTTTTTGCAGAACTCTTTTCGTTATATTTGCGTAAGACTAAATTTTAGTGATATATGCTAAATATTTAAGCTCTTGCAACAAGATTTGGAATGATTATGAAAGTACTATTGGACATAAAAGATAGCAAAGCATTGCACTTATTAGAAGTGCTTAAAGAGTTGCCTTATGTGAAAACCAAGCAGCTTACTGATTCAAAGGCGCAGCTTATGAGTGAGATTCGGGAAGCTGTCGAGGAGATGAAACTTATCCGGGCGGGTAAAAAACAAGCCCGTGATGCGGAAGATTTTCTGAATGGGCTATAGCGTAAAATCTATTGAGGTTTTTGAACGGCAAGCAAAAAGCCCGCGATTTGAATCAGCGGGCTTCGGTTTCGTATAGCGAATAAATTATTTTATATCCACGACCTCTATACGGAAATGCAACGGCGAATTTGCCGGAATATCATCCGAGGTCGCATTGTCGTAACAGTAAGGTGATGGCGCAACGAATTCGATGATTGCACCTTTCTGTAGCCCCTTTTCGGTAAGACCGCCGATCTCAAAATCTCGAGAATCTTGGCGTATTTTTGTTGGATAGAAAGCAAGGTTCCATGCCCGGATAAGCCCGCCAAGTTGGAAAGAACGGGTTTTATCTTCGGGATCGTCGGCAGACGTTTCGTCAAATATATCTCCGTTCAATAATCTACCAACATATTTTACTTCTACTGTCGGTCTAGCAAGTGTTAAGCCTCCCATGGAACTAGGAACTACTCGATAGATATATGATCCCTCTTCTCCCGGTTCATGGATTTTGAACCAAATGCCGGTAGAATCATCTAATACTGCTCCCGGGATATGTTCTTCTGCAAAATCTTTCAGCCTCGGCGCTTGTTCTTTTAGTAAGGCTTCTATACGGGCATTGTTAATGGAATCTCTAATTCGTTGTTCTTCTGCCCAATCGGGTCCATTATCGTCGGATTTGCTACAAGATGTGACGCCGACCATTACCAGCGTAAAGAAAAAAAGAAATTTTGATAGGTTATTCATTGTTTTGATTAAAAAAGAGCGTGTCCAAAAGCTTTTTTGAACACGCCCACTGTATACGTGTATTTGTGATTGTTTTATTATTCGATGCTTAATACTTCAAACTCGTAGACTAATGGTGAGTTAGCAGGGATGTCTTCTACCGCTTGACTCCGAAATGCCCAAATCGAAGGAGCTACCACGCGAATTTTACTGCCTTTTTTCAAACCTTTAGCCGTTAAACCACCTACCTCGATGTCTCGACCATCTAGGCGGATTGATTTTGGAAAAAAAGAATAGAACCAAGTTTCATTATATATCTTATTGTTGTTGGAAAGTGTGGCAAAATCAAAATCACCATTTACTTCCGACTGTACTTCGGTGCCGTTTAGTAAGGAAGCCGTATACGTTAATTTTACTTTTGGCGCCTTATAACCTTGTCCGGAAAATTCATATTTATAAGCCTCATCATCTTCTTCCGTGGGTGTTTCTAATACTTCAAACCAAAATCCTCTTAAAGGTTTTTTCCCTATCAGTGTCAAGGTAACTTCTGTCTTATCTTCCTGCCAGCCTTCCGGTGCTTCCGATGGATTTGCAGCTAAATAGGTTTCAATCTTGGTTTTATCCGTAGCTAAAGAAGCTGCAATAGCTTCTTCTTGTTGGCGTTGTTCCGCTTCATTTTCAGCACTGTTGTCTTTCATACAAGAACTGAACGCAACTGCCGCAAATGCTAATACTAATAGTGGTTTAAATAGAGTTTTCATCTGTTATTTTCTTTTTGTCTTTTCTAAAGGATAGAACGCAGGTCTATTCCGTAATGCTACAGCAAAAGTAATAAAATTATACAAAGACAATCAATTTGTATCGTTACCATTATCTGTTAAACCAAAAGAATATGTTTGTGTATGGCATAGAAGTTTTGTTATACAATTACGTTTCTGTTTCTGGAATAACATGTTGTTTGTATGTCATTAGATGTATTTGTTAAACCAAAAGAATCATTTTGTTGGCAATAAGCATATTTTGTTTGACAATAAGGATTCCATTTCCGGCATATAAACCTGTTTGTAAACCATGATGTTTATTTGTTAAGCAAAAAGGATCTTTTTGTAGGCAAAAAAGAAGTTTTTTAGGGGAAAAAGTAAATTTGCCAAACTTTTAAAAACGTTGTTTCTGAGCTGTGAGGGCATAAAATTAGGGGTTTTTAGCAGCTAGGGGGTCAAATTGCGACAAAATTTTCCGAAAAAGTGAAAAATTTTGGCACGATTTGACCCCCTGTTTCGTACCGTGCCCTCCTATATTTGCGTCTGTTGGTCAACATAGACATTATTTTTTTAATCTTTAAAAACTAGGCATCATGGCAAAAACAACATTAAAAACCGGCGCGACGGGCAACAGCGAAGCAGCATATGTAAAGTTTGTTGAAAATATCGTGGTTAAATTAACAGAAAACATAGCTTTATTCCCGGATGTAGAACCAGAACGGGATGTTTTGGAACAGCTACTCTCGGAATTCAAACGGACGCAGGCCGATGCCGCATACCGCGATAAGCGGATGGTTGTCATCAAAAATCAGGCTTATGCCACATTGAAAGCGGAGGTATACCGTATGTCACTTTATGTAGAACGTCAGGCAGCGGGGGATGAGGCCATGATCTTGGCCGCAGGTTTTATCCCCTCCAAAAGAGGTATGCGTGTGCTGGAGCCGGCCCCCAAACCGAAAATTTTTATCGTCGAGGTCAATGCACAAATTTCCGGTGTCGCGGATCTCAAGGTAAACGGCTGGAGACGGGTGCTTGCCTATCGATTTGAATACCGGAAGAAGAACAGCGATAGCCATTGGAACCCGGTGTTGAGCTCGAAATCCAAAGTGACGATAACCGGGTTGGAGCCCGTACAGGAATATGAGTTTCGGGTAGCCTATATTGGTCGAAATCCGCAGATAACCTATAGTGATATCGTCAGCTCGTATGTATTTTGATCGCTATTTTTTTAATAGGAACAAAACCGTTATCTTTAAACAGTAATCCCCAATTTTCCGTTGTCGATACGCTTTTTTATCGTGCTACGGTATTTTGGAAAGCCGTTCCTGATACAATCAGGAGCCTGTTCATCAGCCATTATAAATTGATAATAATATGAAAACCGTAAAACACATCCTCCAGACAAAGGGCGCTGTGGTGTACGCTGTAAGCCAAAGCACCTCCGTTTTTGACGCTTTACAAACGATGATGGAAAAAAACATCAGTGCGTTGTTGATTATGGAACAGGAAACATTAGTGGGTATCTTCACCGAACGGGATTATGCCCGGAAAATTATCCTGCAAGGAAAATCGTCCAAAGAGACACCTGTCCAGCTCGTCATGACACCTAACCCACGCACGATTACAACCGACGAAAAAGTGGAGAATTGCATGGAACTGATGACCAATAACCACGTGCGGCATTTGCCTGTCGTAGAAAGTGGTCAGGTGGTCGGCATGATTTCTATCGGTGACCTCGTGAAACATATCATCGAAGATCAAAAGCAGACCATTGACCAGCTCCAAAACTATATCAGTAGCTAGGGATTCATATCACCGATAGCATCTAGTAGTTTCTTTAATTGGATAGGTGTTAATACGCCACCATGACGGAATAACACCTGATAGTTTCTGTCAAGAAGTACCCAACTTGGAAAAGCGAGTGTTCCGGGGCCGTTTAATGTCCGGGCGAGTTCGTGTGTTCCGGTATTTTTACCCGTCGGCTTGAACGTATAGCTCTTGCCTTGAAACAAAATATCATCCTTACTTTCTGCATCAAATTCTACATAATAGAATAAGTCGGCTTTTTTTGCAAAATCCTTGTTCTTGCGTAGCTGGTTTTTCTGCATCCGGCAATATTGACACCAATCAGTAGATAGCAGGATCAGTATAGGTTTCGCGTGCTGTGCCAGAAGACTATCTACCTTCTCGATGCCCACAGGATTGATCTGCGCGTTACAAAACGACGTGAACAGTCCCATAATGGCTAGCCATACTATATAACGTTTACCGAATCCTGCTATCATGATACTTTCTATCGTAATAAATTATACCGGACACCTAAGAATCCACGAATCCCTTGGTTTGGTCCGTAAACGTAACTAGGGTCAAACGGTAGAAGATTCGGATCATCAATTTTTTCAAACGGGTCGTGGGCACGGGAGATGATAAAAGGAATCCCTTTAGTGGGCGTCCAGTTTAGTAAATTCTTTACACCACCGAAAACCTCCAATCCGTTACGGAAATGCTTCGTAACCTGTATATTCTGGATGCTCCATGCTTTCGACTCGTCCGGTCTAGGATCATCCTCGCCCAACACAGGTAAACGCATAGGGCCTATGACATTACCCGTGTAATCAAAACTTAATCCTAAACGATTCCAGTTATAGCCAATAGTCCAAGTACCCATGTATTTCTCCGTCAGCATCTGCCATTCCCGTTCGCCCTCTTCTTCACTGTGGACATCCATTACAGTTCCGCCGACCATGGCTTTAAAACCGCTTGGATGTGCCCAATCTAAGTTGACCGAAATACCCTGTGAAACGGCGTGTCCATCTAAATTGGAGTAGATGATTTTATTGATATCGGTATCATAGTCGGGGATAATTTTATTGGTGAAATACGTATAGAATGCAGTCGCATCAATACCAAATATAGCGCCATTATCTGCGTAGAACTTCTTGACATAGTTAACATTGGTGTTCCACGAAGTTTCGGGTTTCAGGTCCCCAATGAACACCACATCGCGCGCACCGGTCAAAGCCGCATGGTCTTCGGTGAATACATTCGCGACACGATAGCCATTCCCTACACCCATACGTAGCACTTGGCTCTTATCCTTGGAGTTCCATTTGTAATTCAAACGCGGTGATAAGATGCTCCCGTGAATCGAGTTATAATCGTATCGTGCGCCGAGCAACAGCTTGTGCTGTGGATGTAAAGTAATTTCATCTTGCACAAATAGCCCCGGTAAATGGGTGTGTGATACGTCGGTCGTTGCAGGTGTGTTATCGTCGTAATAGGTGTAACGATAAGCGAGTCCGGTCAATAAATCATGATTTTTAAGTTGTTTACGCCATGTTAATTGACCAAACACAATTTTTTGGTCCGCCATATACTCGGTATCGCCATAAACGCTATTTTGGTCGTGCCCGTTGGCACTGAAGGAGAAGGAGAGATCTTCGCTACCGGGTAAATCATAGACACCCATTACCTCCCATCGTTTGGTATAGATGCTTTCGCCATATACCTCATCACCTCCACGATATTGCCTACTCCAGTTCATCTCTCCACCCCAGCGGTCTTCATAGATGTACCGTCCGGCCAGCGAGAACGTTTTGTTGTCCTTACGGGCGAAATTCCATTTATTAAAGATGGATATCCTGTCTTGCAGGGTGACGTCTGTAAAATTATCTCCGTTTTTATCCAACGGATTCGAATAGTTGAAGTAATTTACACCTAACAACGACTGTGCAGAACCTACGTTAAACTTGCCTCCGAGGTCTAGATTGTATTCCTGCCAGGTGGTGCCGAAGGTCTCTAAACTAAATAATGGAGCGTTGTCGGGTGTTTTCGTAATGATATTGATGAGACCGCCCACGGCTTCGCTACCATATAATGTGGAAGCTGGTCCTTTGACTATTTCTACGCGTTCGATTAAAGCTTGTGGGATCCCATTCAACCCGTATACAGTGGACAGACCGGACACAATGGGCATACCATCGATCAGTACCATGGTGTACGGGCCCTCCAGGCCATTGATGTGGATGTCGCCGGTATTACACACGCTACAGTTGATCTGTGGGCGTACACCATTTATATTTTGGAGCGATTCGAAAATTGTCGGTGCCGGATTAGCCCTGAAAAATTTAGCAGAATATACCTCGACCGGTATAGGGCTTTCTAATTTGGAAACTTCCCGCAGTGTTCCCGATACGACTACCTCATCTAGATTGCGATTGTCCTTTTGTAATATAATGGGGAGTTGTGTGTTGTTTTGGGTGAGATGGATAGGTTGTTTGATGGGTAAGTAACCTATAGCGCGGACTACTAATGTCGCTTTTCCAGTTGGAATGTCTTCCAATTGGAAATTTCCATCTTTATCTGTTGTTGTTCCTATGGTAGATCCTTCTAGTAGTACACTAGCCGCGAAAATAGGTTGATTATCCGCATCCGTAATCTGTCCCTGTATTTGTGTTTGGGCAAAAAGTGCGAGTGGGAATATATAGAGTAAGGCTATTAGACAAAGCCTGTAATTGTATCTTTTTGTCATGTAAATAATTCATATGAAGCTACATCCCATGACACCATCATGAAACAGCGTTTTGCCATGTAAAGACATCACGGGTGATAGGTGCTAGGCGAATGAGCCGTCAAGGTATGCAGGAAGTGAAAAAAATCACAATATGATGCAGACCTTATCCTGTAATAATAAATGTGTTTCGTTAAATTTCCGATGAATATTCGGAAAGTGGAAATTAGGATAGAGAAGAGGCAGGAGGACCCCGTAAATCGTAGTGAAAGAGTAGGGTGGAAGGTGTGCTTTCCGTTAGTTCTGCATAATGTATACAAAGTAACAGCGGGGTAATGACAAGCTCGAAAGCCTGTAGATCACCAGCGACGAAAACACCTGCAAATACAACATTCAGAAATTGAATTTCATCATCGGATTCATGATGATGAGGCTCGCCTTTTTTGGTAAAGTCGTACGGGTGAATGTGGGTAACCATTTCCCCGGTAGACGTGATCTCCTTGTGCATAAATACCACACCACTGGTGATAATCGCTACCATCCACACACTTAATGACCAAGCGATGAAATTGCGATATGTGGTACTTAATTTATGCATATAATATTACGCCGTTTAGTGGCAAAGATACAAAATGATCTGGAGACTACAGTGTCAATTTATTGTTATGGTCCGGGAAAAGTAAACTGGGCTTGTGTATTTTAGCCTCTTCCGGGGTCATACTTGCATAAGAAATGATAATAATGATATCACCCACCTGAACTAACCGAGCGGCAGCTCCATTCAGGCAAATAGTACCTGTTCCACGTTCACCCGGAATAACATAAGTCTCCAATCGAGCCCCGTTATTGTTGTTTACAATCTGCACTTTTTCGTTCGCAACAATATTTGCTGCATCCATCAAATCTTCATCAATCGTGATGCTTCCCACGTAGTTCAGTTCCGCTTGCGTAACACGAACCCGATGAATCTTTGATTTCATTACTTCAATCAACATAATACAAAATTACGCTTTTTTTTTAATCCAGTAACATATTATCTATCAACCGTACGCCTTCTACCCATGCTACCAATAGGGCTACGTGGTTTTTCGCAGGGTCGATGCGGTCTATTTCTTGTAACGAACGTGTCTCACAAATAGCCAGATATTCGATGTCAATTTCCTTCTCCTGATGCAGGATGTCCAAAGCTTCCTGTCGAAGTATGTTCAAATCGTGGTCTTTAAAATGGCGCTTTATATGGTTTAACGCACGATATAATACCAATGCTTTTCGCTTTCCCACTTCCGAAAGGCGCATATTACGTGAGCTTAATGCGAGTCCTTCCTCGTTTCGGACCGTTGGGACGATATGTAGGCGGACGGGCAGTTTTTTTAACTCAATGAGGCGTTGAATAACCATCACCTGTTGGAAGTCTTTTTGACCAAAACAAGCTATATCGGGTTCCACTAAACGGAACAATTTGTATACGATCTGTGTTACCCCTTGAAAATGGCCTCGCCGTTTCTCACCCTCCCATACCTGCTCCAGATTCCCGAGATCAAGGTGCCAAGGTTCTTCCGCTGGGCCGTACATTTCTTCCACAGAAGGTAGGAAGGCTACATCACAACCTATTTCCTGTAATAACCGCAAGTCGTTTTCTTCCGGACGGGGGTATTTTTCGAGGTCACCCGGGTCATTAAATTGGGTGGGATTTACAAAAATACTGCAGACGACGATGTCTGCAATTTGTTGTGCCTCTTTTAGGAGTGAAAGATGCCCCTCATGGAGCGCCCCCATTGTTGGTATAAGCGCTATGCGCAGTGTGGCTTTACGGGGTCCGTCGAGGTAAGTTTGAAGGGCCTGTCTTGTTCTAAATATGTTCACGGCAAAACGTTGAAATAAGGGCGCAAATTTGCAGAAATAAATTCGTAATATAAAGTGATGAAACTTAATGAATTGTAAAATTCATAAAATAATCGTATCTTTGTAGACCGATTTTACTGTTCGATAAATAAAAAAAGAATTGGAGATGGCAAAAACGAAAATATTGTTTGTAACCCATGAGATGTCGCCTTTCCTTGAAAAAAGTAAAATTTCTGAAATAACACGCCAGTTACCACAAGCAATGCAAGAAAAAGGATTTGAAATCCGTATTCTGATGCCACGTTTTGGTAATATTAATGAGCGCAGAAATCGTCTTCATGAAGTGATAAGGTTGTCGGGAATGAACATCGTGGTGGATAGCAATGACAATCCGCTCATTATTAAAGTTGCTTCATTACCTGCTGCACGGATGCAGGTGTATTTTTTAGATAATGAAGAGTATTTTCAACGGAAAAAGGTTTTTCGTGATGAAAAGGGTGAATTTTTTGCCGACAACAACGAACGTTCGTTGTTCTTCTGTAAAGGCGTCTTAGAGACGGTGAAGAAGTTGGGTTGGTCACCGGATGTGGTGCACTGCCATGGTTGGTTTTCGGCTATGGTTCCGGCCTATTTGAAAACGGCTTACAAAGATGATCCTACATTTAAGGATGCCAAAGTGATGTATTCGCTTTATGCGGACGAAGATTTTGATACGGTAGGCGCTAAATACCGGACGATGGCAGCACAAACAGATATGCGTGCGGAGGAAGCAGCTCCTTATGGTGACGGCTCGTACGTAGACCTATACAAAGGGGCGCTGTCATACACGGACATTGCTGTATTTGCGGGCGGAGATATACACCCCGAATTGAAAGCATATGTAGTAGAAAATGGAATCCGTAGTTTTTCTCCGGATGGCGACGTTGATTATGAGGGTTTTGCGGAAGTGTTTGAGGAGTTTTCCACGGCTGACATAGAGGAAACGGCATAAAGTTTTTTCATAATTTTAAGTTTTAAATGTTAGAAAGACGCGATTCATATCGCGTCTTTTTTTGTTGATACAAAGTTTTTTCTTATTTTGGATCTGCTAACTGTATTGTCGGATACAAAAGAGGAATAGACTATTATAAACGAAAGAACATGGAAAGTTTTTCAAGAAGATCATTTTTACAAGCCGTTGCCCTGCTCGCCGCAGGATCGGTCGTGTCGTTGCCCGCAAATGCATTTGGATTGCATCGAAAACTAAGAGTCACCTTGGTCGGTACTGGTGTTAGAGGTATCTCCTTTTGGGGCCGCCGTTTGGTAGAACAGTATCCAGACCAACTGGAATTTGTGGGTCTAAGTGATGTCAATCCTGGTAGATTGCAGTATGCGAAGGAATACATGAAAGTGGATTGTCCGACCTTTGTCAATTTCAAAGAGATGCTGCGCACGGCCAAACCTGATTTGGTGATCGTGTGTACGACAGACTCTTCTCATCATGAGCAGATCATTGGGGGGCTGGCGGCTGGCTGTGACGTACTTACCGAAAAGCCGCTAACGACCGATGAAATAAAAGCACAAGCTATCCTGGATGCGGAACGACAATATGGGAAAAACCTAATTGTGGGGTTTAATTATAGGTGGAGTCCTTATATGACGAAAATCAAGGAACTGCTTATGAACGGGGAAATTGGTGAAATTACATCGGTTGATTTCAATTGGTATCTCAATACCCATCATGGCGCGTCTTATTTCCGTCGTTGGCACGGACTGATGAACAAAGGCGGATCTTTATGGATACATAAAGCTACGCACCATTTTGATTTGCTCAATTGGTGGTTGGATTCCGAACCTGATGAAGTGTTTGCTTATGGTGCGCTGGAGCACTATGGCAAAAACGGGCCATTCAGAGGAACCAGTTGCCGGAGTTGCTCGTATAAAAAAGAATGTGATTACTATTGGGATATTACGGGTGACGCGCATGCTATGAAACTGTATGTGGCTAATGAAGCACATGATGGGTATATTCGTGATGGCTGTGTTTATCGGAAGGAGATCGATATTTACGACAAGATGTCGGCGCAAATTAAATATGCAAATGGCGCGATCGCTAATTATTCGCTAACTACGTATTCGCCGTTTGAGGGTTGGCGAATTGCTTTTAACGGGCAAAAAGGACGTGTTGAGGCATGGTTAGATATTCCATGGATGAAAAATGATAGTGTGGATCAGGAGAGTTTGCACGCCGCAGAAATGCAACAGGCGGAAAATGTCGATGTTATTCATGAGCCGGTTGTGCTGTATAAAAACTGGAAGGATTACCAGATTATCCAGGTCGCTAGCGAACGCGCCGGTCATGGTGGTGGCGACCGCCGCTTACACGATAAACTGTTCAAGCAAACCGAGGCCCCTGATCCTTACGGACATTCAGCGGGTTTGCGGGATGGCGTAATGTCTATTTTAATTGGTGTAGCTGCACGCCATAGTATCGAGCAAGGCAGTCCAATAAAAATTGCTTCGTTGACAGATTTAAAACCCCAAGCCAAACGAACGTAGTGAATAGCGCTAAAATATCAGTATCGACATTAAGACCGCTAATAGCTATCGAAATGAAGTGGGGTTATGATCAGATCACTAACTTAAGTACAATGTGCTTCCTAAGGTGCCTAACTATTTTTTTGTCAAATTTGATGGCGCGTTACCGCTCCTTGGTGAAGAGGTTTATATATCAATCGTTTAAACGAATTATGATTGGTATTCAGCTTTTTAGATTGAGTATAACTTTAAAAACCGAGGGAAAATCAAAATAACTATGTTAAGAATTGCAAAAAGAATAGGATGGACACTGGTATTTATTAGTGCTAATGTTGGCGGACTTTACGCGCAGAGCAATTGGAGGAATACCGACGATGATCGAAAAAAAGCCGTTGCGGTAGATACCATACGGCAGAAGGGTTTTACGTTGATTTGGATCAACAAGGACGAAAATTTCGGTCCGAAGCTGACGAAAAAATTAATTGATGTTCATTTTATGAACTATCCGAAGCTCGTGGAAAAGTTTAATATAGACGCACGTAAGGAAATTACGTTTGTTATCGATCCAGATTACGACGGTATCGCCGCAACATCTGGTGGTATCGTACGCTATAATCCTGCCTGGTTTGTGAAGAACCCGAACGATATAGATATCGTTACGCATGAAGTGATGCACATTGTGCAGGCATACCCCTCCGGCAGTGGTCCTGGATGGCTCGTAGAGGGTATTGCGGACTACGTTCGGGAAGTTTATGGTGTCGACAACGCTGCCGCCAGCTGGTCATTGCCCGATTTGAAGGCAGACCAACATTATACGAATAGTTATCGTATTGCTGCACGTTTTCTGTTATGGATAGAAAAGAATAAAAGGAATGGTATTGTCGAAAAATTGGATGCGGCATTGCGCAACAAAAGCTATACGGAGGAGCTGTGGGCAGAATATACGACGATGTCTTTAGATGAGCTTTGGGATACCTATGCACAAACTGCAATAAGCGAATAAAACATCGTGATATCGTGAACGGTGCGCTTCTGAAGTTTAAGATGGGAGCGAAGGCGCAAAAGCAAGGTGATCTACTGTAAGCATAAATAAAAAAAAGGTATCTCTATTAAAAAGATACCTTTTTTATTGAGCGGTCTGGACGGGACTCGAACCCGCGACCCCATGCGTGACAGGCATGTATTCTAACCAGCTGAACTACCAGACCTAATTTCTTCCGTTTATGCGGAAATATATGCTAAGAACGTTTTGAAGCAATGCTTCTTTTATGGAGCGGTCTGGACGGGACTCGAACCCGCGACCCCATGCGTGACAGGCATGTATTCTAACCAGCTGAACTACCAGACCTTTTATCCTTCCCGTTTGAAGGTGTGCAAATATAGGTGTATTTTGCAGAATGTCGAAATTTTTTTGAAAAAATTTAGTCTACCGCACCCTCTTTCATTTTCTCTGCATTCTCCGCAAATTGGAGCGCGTCTATAATGCCTTGAATATCACCATCCATAACGGTAGGAAGGTTATAGAGCGTCAAGCCGATGCGGTGTTCCGTAACACGTCCTTGTGGATAATTGTATGTCCGTACTTTGGCAGAACGGTCTCCGGTAGATACCATCGTTTTACGTTTAGCTGCGACATCACCATGTTTTTTCTGCACCTCAAGTTCGTATAATTTATTTCGAAGCATCTCCATGGCCAGTTCGCGGTTTGCTAATTGGGAGCGTTCAACTTGGCACACAACTACAATTCCAGAAGGTTTGTGTGTCAACTGCACCTTCGTTTCCACTTTGTTGACATTTTGTCCCCCAGCACCGCCCGAACGGGATGTTTGCATTTCAATGTCACCAGGGTTCAACTCGACATCAACATCTTCCGCTTCCGGCAAAACAGCTACCGAAGCTGCAGATGTATGGACCCGACCTTGCGTTTCGGTATCTGGAACACGCTGTACACGATGGACCCCGGATTCATATTTTAATTGACCATACACGTCCTCGCCGAGGACTTTTAAAATAACCTCCTTATATCCACCGGATGTTCCTTCCGTTACATCCATTACTTCCGTGCGCCAACCTTTTGTTTCGAAATATCGTGTGTACATTCTATATAGGTCGCCAGCGAATAGGGCAGCTTCATCGCCACCAGTGCCGCCGCGAATCTCGATAATAGCATTCTTGGCATCCTCGGGATCTTTCGGGATAAGCATTAAGCGAACTTCTTCCTCTTTTTCTTCCTTTTGATCTAAAAGGATGTCCAATTCTTCTTTCGCCATCTCCCGGAGTTCTTGGTCTTTTTCGTTGGCGAGTATATCTTTGTTGGTGTCGATATTACTAACGATATTTTTATAGATATGATATTGCTCCACAATTTTCCCCAAGTCTTTATATTCTTTATTCAACTTGGCAAAACGCTTCATATCATTGATGGTATCTGGGTTGCTTAATTCAGCCTCTACCTCTTCCCACCGTTCTTTTATAGCTTGTAGTTTCTCTAACATAGTGCGTAATGCTCTTCATAACGGAAAGGTGTTTTCCGTTTTTATTAGGCACAAAAGTACGTATTTTTTTGGTATTAATGCGTGGAAACCACTTTGAGGCCAATAATAGAAGCGATCAATGTAAAAATGAAAAATACACGCCAAAAATCGGCCGGCTCTTTAAAGATAAAAATACCAACTAAGACAGTTCCTACTGCGCCAATGCCTGTCCAAACCGCATAGGCGGTTCCAAGCGGCAGCGCTTGGGTAGCTTTCATCAACAGTAGCATGCTGATGGTCAAACATACACCAAATCCACCGTACCAAAAGTACATTTCCGTTCCTGTTGTGTGTTTAGCTTTTCCTAAGCAGGATGTGAATCCCACTTCAAATAGACCTGCAATAATTAATATAATCCAATTCATAGTCCTTCATATTATGTATGCTACAAATATCTATATCCGAAAACAGAATACTTTTTACAAATGATAAAAAAATAAATGATTTCCCATGTCTATCGCTGCACTCGTCATTAACATCTTATTAACAAGTCTGTCTGTATAACACTGTAACTTTATTGCTACAATATGTAGGCGGGGAATCTATACACAAAAGTAAAACAGACCTATCTACATAACAGCTGACAATAAAACTATGATTAATATGCCAAACATTTACAGTTTAAACAGGTATCGGACAGGTTTTGTAAGGGGCAGTATGCTGTGCTTTGCTTTACTAGCCTGTCATTATGGTCATGCAGAGAGCAGACCCTATCGGGATGCAGCAGAAATAACAGCCTCGATGGCTCAACAACAAACTATTACGGGTACGGTTCAAAATGCGACAACGGGTGACCCGCTGTCGGGCGTAACGGTCAAGGTGAAAGGAGAAGACGTCGCCACGCAAACGGATGGTGCGGGTAACTTTGAAATTGCAGCGGAAATTGGTGATGTGCTGCAAATTCGTTTCATTGGTTTTTCTACCCAAGAGATCACGGTGCGGGGAACAACGGTACAGGTCAGGTTAACTTCCGATGAAGAAATATTGGATGAGGTCGTGGTGGTCGGTTATGGTACGCAGCGGCGGAAAGAAATTACTTCTGCTGTTGCCTCAGTCAAAGAAGAGGATTTCAATCGAGGGGGAATGAGAAACCCTATGGAACTTGTTCAGGGTAAAGTGGCGGGTTTGAATATTACACGTGCTCAGGGGAGTAATCCAAATTCGGCGACGAATATCCAATTAAGGGGTATGGCCTCTATGAAAGGAACAAACAGCCCACTCATTGTTATTGATGGGATTCCTGGTGGGAATCTGGACTTGGTCAAGCAAGGAGATATTGAGTCGATCGACGTACTGAAAGACGGGTCGGCAGCAGCTATTTACGGTACCCGGGGAAATGGTGGTGTAATTCTGGTAACGACTAAAAAAGGAAAGGCTGGTACGCCACAATTTGAATATTTGACCTATGGTCAAACCGAAGTAGTGAACCGTAGACCCTCCATGCTTAATGCGACACAATTTCGTGAAAAAGTGGTTGATGGACTGAACCGACCGTCGTATGACTTGGGATCTGATACCGATCTTTATAATGAACTCATAAACAAAAATAATTTTTCGCACTTCCATAATTTTATAGCCAGTGGTGGTGGTGAAAATTCAACTTATCGTGCTTCCTTTAACTATGAACAGGCACAGGGTATTGCCAAATCGAATAGTAAAGATCAGTTTGGAGGGCGGATTAATTTTAATCAGACTGGACTTAACGACCGATTGACGTTGTCTGCGAATATTGCTGCTAATTTCAGTAAGGCGGACTTATTGGGTGGTCGGAAGGATGATGATTCCGAGAATGTTCCAGATTTCGAGCAAGCTGTCCAACGTAATCCTACCGCCCCTATTTATGGGGAAGATGGATCTTTTTATCAGACCCAGGAATTCAATAACTATAACCCAATGAGCCGATTGGCACATCGTCTCAATGACCGTAACCAACAAACTTTCTCGGGGGACGCCCGTCTAAAATATCAGATTTTAGAAGAACTGAGCGCGTCTGCTTTCGGATCCTATGTCCGCGATAACTGGAATGATCGTCAGTATCGTTCTACGGAAGATTGGGACCAGCGACTTAATTCTGACTATCAGGGGATGGCTTATGCTTATAAACGCAATGAATTGAACTGGACCAAGACATTCGAGAGCACAATTGATTATAATAAGACTTTTAACGACCTGCATACCATAACAGGTCTATTGGGTTATAGCTATCAATATGCTACAGCGGAATGGTTTGATATGTCTAATAACGGATTTACCACCGATGGTTTTCTGGATTGGAATTTTGGGTCTGGAACCGCGCTTACAAATGATCAGCTGCCACGTCCCACCATGGGATCCTTTAAAGAAGATAATACCTTGATCGCCTTCTTTGGTCGTGTGAACTATAATTATGCGGATAAATACTTTATTACCGCGATCCTACGTCGTGAAGGTTCGTCCAGATTTGGGGCGAATAATAAATGGGGTAATTTCCCCGCAGTCTCGGCGGGTTGGAATATCTCCAATGAGGAGTTCTTTGCCAACAAAGAAGTGGTTAATGACCTGAAGTTACGTGTAGGCTATGGGGTAACCGGTAATCAAGGTATTCCAAACTACCTTTCGTTAATTACATTGGGAACCGGCGGTGTGTACCCACAAGGCGGTATTTATTATCAAACCTACGGACTTTCACGTAACCCGAACCCTGATTTGCGTTGGGAACAGAAAGCGGAAACGAATATCGGCGTCGACTTCGGTTTGTTCAACAATAGGGTGACCGGAGCGCTTGATGTATACCACCGGAAAACTTCCGATTTGCTGTATGAGTATCGTGCGCAACAACCATCTTACGGACAGTCAACCATCTGGTACAACGTAGGTGAAGTCGTTAACAAGGGAATCGAGTTGCAGCTGAGTGGTTCGCCGATTAGAAATGACAACGTACATTGGCAGATCGATTTTACCGGCAATTATCAACAGAATGAATTGACAAAGCTGTCTAGTGATGTCTTCCAAAGCGATTATTTAGAATTTGGTGGTCTTCCTTCTCCAGGTAACTTAGGCTCCGCAATTCGCTTGGAAGAGGGAGGAGAAATTGGGTCTTTTTACGGAAAGCGCTTTGCCGGATATGATGATGCAGGGAAATGGCTGTTTTACAAAGCGGACGGATCTACTGCACATGCGGGAGACATGAATAACGATGATCTGACCTATATCGGAAATGGGGTGCCCAAATTTCAGGCATCTTTGGGTAACCGCGTTAGTTACAAGGGATTTGATTTGACGGTATTCCTCCGTGGTAAATTTAAATATGACATCCTGAATACCGCGGATATGTTCTTTGGGAACAAAAAATGGTTGCCTAATAATGTTCTTGAATCTGCTTTTGGCAAACACGATCAGTTAGACGATGATCCGCAGTACTCAGACTACTATTTGGAAAATGGCTCATTTGTCAAGATTGACAATGTTACCTTGGGATATAACGTCAGTTTGAAAAGCGAACATGTCAGAAATCTTTATGTTTATCTAACGGCTAGAAATTTGGCTACCATCACCTCCTATTCTGGATTGGACCCTGAACTACAAGATACGGGATTCGATGCGGGGATTGACTCAAGAGGTTTTTATCCGAGAACACAGTCTTGGTCATTTGGGGTGAATATTGGCTTTTAATGAAAGAATTATGAAAACAGTTAAAAAACATACGATACGATTTACGGCAGCGGTATTGGTTGCGACGGCCGGTTTTTCTAGTTGTACAAACTTGGATGAAAACCTATACAGCGAGCTTGAGGAAGCTAGCTTCTACAAAAATAAATTGGAAGTAATGCAGGCAGCATTGCGACCATTTACGCATATGCAGGCTTGGTTGGCACCGACGGGAGGTAATGGCTTTTACTACCATTCAGAATTGGCCGCAGATCAAGTGGCATGGCCTCAAAAAGGTCGCCATGGATATGATGGAGGAGACCATTTTCGGATGCATTATCATACCTGGACCGACAACGAGAACCGGATGAGAACCGCTTGGGAATTGATGTGGACTGGAGTCGGATTTATAAACAACGCATTAGCTGATATTGAAGCACTTGATATTGAAGCTATCGGCATGACGCAGGAAGAGATCGATGAAGTGTTTGCACAGTTGAGAGTTTTGCGCGCTTATCACTACATGCGCATTATGGATATGTGGGGAAATGTTCCCGTCGCTACAAAGGTGTCAGAAACGCCTGAAAACCCCGAAACGAGGCCGCGGGCGGAAGTCTTTGAATTTGTAAAGACGGAGCTTGAAGCGGAAGTGGAGAAGTTGCCGGATTTATCTGCGGAAACGGTGGGTAAAGTAAACAAGGCAGCAGGATACGCAATGCTTTCGGAGTTATATCTGAATGCCGACAAGTGGTCTGGTACAGCGATGTGGGATGAATGTATCGCCGCTTCGGAAAAAGTGATATCCGGCGCGGGTGGTGGTATAGGCGGAACACCGCAATTATCCGAGGATATTAACGCTATCTTTAGCAATACGAATAGCGCAAACCCAGAAGCACTTTTCCAGTTCCAGTATAGCCGCAAAGGAGGTTTTACGTTTGATTGGGGAGGTTTCTACATGAGCTATGACTATATGAAGGAAGTGTTAGATGTAGGGTACGGTGGTTGGAATGCTTTCGTGGTGGTCCCAACAGCTTTTGAT
The DNA here is from genome assembly GCF_004208525.1 of Sphingobacterium corticibacterium. Lineage (GTDB taxonomy): Bacteria > Bacteroidota > Bacteroidia > Sphingobacteriales > Sphingobacteriaceae > Sphingobacterium > Sphingobacterium corticibacterium. The sequence continues at coordinate 245,718 of NZ_SGIT01000004.1, forward strand.
GCCTATCAGGAGAGTGATCTACGTAAACAAGACTGGTTTCTCTTTGGGCCACAGTACAAATATGGAACACAAACACCGGTAAAAGGAACGGAAGAGTATGCAGGACAAGATCTGGTCTTTGTCAACGCCATCCGCCGAGAAAGTGAGGGCGACACGAATTCAGAAGGCTCTATGGCCGAAGGAGAAGAAAACTCGGGTGCGAGGTTCCATAAATATAAGTCTGGACGCTTAAGCGACGTAAACTATCAGGAAAACGATTACATTATTTATCGTTTAACGGAAATGTATTTCAATAAGGCTGAGGCGCTCATGCGTAAGAATGGTGGTACCGCTGATCAGGAAGCTGTTGATTTAATCAACGTGTCCAAAGAACGCGCTTTTGAGGCGGCCGACTGGAATGCGAATAAATACACCACGGCGAACTTAACGCTTGATGAACTTCTAGCCGAAAGAGGACGGGAGTTTATCTTCGAAGGTAAGCGTAGGACGGATTTGATCCGTTTCGGTAAATTTGCAACCGGATCCTGGTGGGATCATGAAGCCACAAATGATGAGCAGAAGGAATTGTTCCCCATTCCGCAGACGCAGCTGGCCATCAATCCTAACTTGCAACAGAATCCCGGCTATTAACGAAATAAGAATAGCGTGGTTATGATCGGAAACGGGTAGGTACTTTAACGTACGTGCCCGTTTTTTTGCTTTAAAATGAACCCTACCTTGAAGACGGTCTCTAGGGTCAGAAATTGTGAATGCTGTAAAATTTTTCGAATCCGGCTGATAAAAACATCTAAGCTGCGACCGAGAAAATAATCGTTGTCACCCCACACGCTGATCAAAATATCTTCTCGCTTTAATACCTGTTCTACATGCTCCAACAGATATTTCCACAGTTCAAATTCACGTGCAGTGAGTTTATATACCTTGCTATCGTCGATCACTAACTCCATGGTGTTATTGCGGAGGTAAACATCACATACCTTCAGTTCATCCCGTGTCGATCCCTGATATCGGTTCAAGATATTATGGATGCGCCAGGCAAGTTCTTCGACGTCAAACGGCTTTGTGATATAATCCGCAGCACCTAATTTCAATCCTTTCAACCGACTTGTTTTTTGATTTCTCGCCGTTAGAAACAGAAAATGTAAATGTGGCTTTATTTTACGGATGCTCTCAATGAGTTCGAAACCATCTTTTCCCGGTAAATGAATGTCGACTAATAACAAATCGTAATCGTTTGCTTTACAGTATTCTAAGGCTCCGAAGCTGCTTGGAACCAACTGGGTTGTAAACCCCACGGCATTCAAATAATTTTTTACTTCTTGACCGAGGTCTTGATCGTCTTCTATCAACAACAACTTACCTTTCATCCTTCGTGTTTTTTATCGTTTTTGGGAATGATGATTCGAATCTCCGTTCCGCGCGTGTCACGCAGACGTATCTCTTGCTTCCATTGATGAATTTTTATCATTTGATCAACATAATATAGCCCTAGTCCTAATCCGCCTTTTTCTTTGCCTTGTCTACCCTGATAAAACTTATGGAAGACGTATTGTCGTTCTTCTGGAAGTATTCCCTCGCCATTATCGGAAATTTCTAGCAGAATGTTTGCTTTTCTTTCTATAAGCCGTACCGTGACTTCTTTATCGGTACTATTATTATGTTTTATGCCATTCTCCATGAGGTTGTTTACGGCTGTTGTAAAATAAAAAAAATCATATTTTGAAAAAAACTGCTGTAAATCGGTCTCAAATTTTATGTGAACATGTGGATGATGTATATATTTTAGACGCAAATCATGCAGACTATTTTCTATATCTTCGACCAGGTTACGATGTTCCTTACGAACATTACTGGGATCGAACATCGATATGTCAATGGCTTGATCTACTAGTTGATCAATTCGTTTAGATTGCCTTTCGATGACGGCAATGCTTTGCGTGACGCGCGTATTGTTGTATGGTTTTGTTTCTCGTATCAGGTTTTTGACGGAAACGGATATAGATGATATGGGTGTTTTAAATTCATGGGTAATGCTATTCAAAAAATCTTGTGTGACTTCATTCAGTTTTTTCTGTTTTTGCCAACGCCGAAAGGTCAAAATATAAGTTGTCGCAATAATCAATGTACAAATAGCTGTTAGAAGAAAAAGTGGGAATATCTTCTTGTAGACCGTGAACTTTTGTGAATGATTTAATCCGTAAAGGGTGAATTTTACCCCGTAGCTATAGGGCATATAAGAAGAAACGGAAATATTGGATACTACCTCATTTGGACCGATATAACGCTCGTTCCCGTCAATACGAAGGGGTAGAAGAACGTCGTTCCAAATCGTTAGATCGATATAGTTTTTACCATCGAAAGAGATCGAAATTTCATCGAGTGTTATCGCATACCCATAATTTTCCAGATCCAGGTGGATCGATTTCAGGATAGCGGACATCACGGAATCCATATTGGATGCTGCGGTCAATTCTTTCAAAATATGATTGCTGATCAGACGTGTAGAGTCATTAAACATTCGTCTATCCGTTTTATAAAGGTGTTCTAACGCCATAAGACGCTCTTTATCCAAGTAATTATCAAACACGTTTTGACCTCCCGGATATAGTTTGTCATTGATGATCGCCTCCCCGTAGAGACGCTTGATTACATCTTTTTCTTTCTGTGCAATTTCACGGCTTTCAATATGATAAGAGCTTGATATGAGCTTGTATTGTAGAATTAGAAGTATAAAAAAGCATAGCGTAGCAAGAAGCCGCAACGCCATATCTCGGTGGGTAGTGTGGAAGATCTTTTTCGTCATGCGTGCAAAACTTCTGTATAGCATCTTCTGGAATAAATTTATCGCATCATTTCTTTGCGCGAATCCTACTTAATGTAACTTGTGAGATACCCAGATACGAAGCGATAAATCCTAGTTTAATCTGATTAACCAATTCCGGCGCCCGCTCCAACAGGTCTTGATAGCTTTCACGTGCTGTTTTAAATAGTTTTGACATGAGCCGATATTCAATTTTTAGTGTTTCTACTTCGGCAAGTTTTCTACCCCAATTAGCTATACCTAAGGTATTGGAAAAGAGTGATTGCAATTGAGCGGAATGGATTCTATACACCGTGACAGGCTCGAGGGATTGTATAGTTTCATAACCCGGTTTACCATGTACGTAACTATTTAAAGATACAAGGGCATCACCCGGAAAAGCAAAATCTAAAATGACCTCCCGATCCTCTTTATAATAAAATATACGACAAGATCCGGTTTTCAGAAAATAGAGATAGCGGGAATTTTTGCCTGTTTCTATAATATTATGCTGTTTATTGAATGTAACTTCTTCAAAAAGCGCTAATAGGGCTTGTTGGTCTGCTGTATGGAGAGGAGCAATACGTTGAATGATGGTTAGGGCTTCCATTTTTTTAATTCCAATTTTGTGCCATCCCATACAGCATAGGTGCAGGCATGTATCCACTCGCCGAGGTTAGTGATATGGCTGTTTCCGGGCAGTTGAATATCGTAGGCGAGATGACGATGTCCAAAGATGAAATAATCGAAATGCTCCTGTTGCAGCAGCTCTTTCGCATATTGAATAAGCCATTCCTGGTCTTCTCCTAAAAAATGTTCTTCCCCTAAACTAGCCGCTCGGCTGTGACGAGACCATCTTTGCGCAATACCAATGCCGAGGTTTGGGTGTAATCTTGCAAAAAGCCACTGGCAGACCTTGCTGCGGAAGAAAGCTTTCAGAAATTTGTACTTTGCATCTCCAGGACCAAGTCCATCGCCATGATGTATATAAAATCGTTTGCCGTCGAGTTGGAGGATTAGTTCATTATCGACAATATGGGCATTTAATTGTTCTTTTAAATAGCCGAACATCCACATGTCATGGTTGCCTTTAAAGAGCGTGATCTCCACACCGAGGTCGGATAGCTCCGCTAATTTGCCCAGAAAACGGATAAATCCTTTGGGAACTACGGTGCTGTATTCAAACCAGAAGTCAAAAATATCGCCTACTAAAAAAAGAGCTTTTGCGTCATGCTTGATATGGTCTAGCCAGGAGACAAGCTGCCGCTCCCGCGCTGTAGAGGTTGTTCTGGATGTGACACCCAAATGAAAATCCGAAGCAAAGTATATTTTATCTCTCATGGAGCGTCAAAATTAATCAATTTTTGATTAAAGTTGTTGTTTTAAGCCGAACCCCTCCTTTAACATTCAAGGTCGCATCCAAATATTTTACAACTGCACAAACTTATTTTTAGTACTATCCCTAATGTAAAATATTTGAAGCGACGAGGTTTATGGACAAGTGTTTATTCTGGTGTCCATGAGCTCACTTCGTTCGGTTTAGCTTCTTTTTATGGGAAAAAGAGGATAAAAAGCCTAACTTGCAATCGGTTTAAAAAAATGGTTATGAATAAAAATTTAGGTATCATGCTGTTGGTATTGGGCGTTACATCCTGCAATCAAGAACATGTTATAGAATCAAAAGATGACATCGTGCTGAAACCTTATCCGAAAACAGAAGAGACAGATCAAAAAGATGATTATTTTGGAACGATTGTAGACGATCCATATCGTTGGTTAGAGGATGACTTATCCGCTGAAACCAAACAATGGGTAACTGCCCAAAACGAAGTAACACAAGATTATTTAGGTCAGATTCCATTTCGTGAAGCTATCCATAAACGATTGGAAAATTTATGGAACTATGAGAAGGAAGGGGCGCCGATTAAAGAGGGAGATTATATCTATTTCTATAAAAATGACGGCCTTCAGAACCAATACGTACTATGGCGTAAAAAAGGCGAAGATGGAAAAGAAGAGGTTTTTCTGGATCCTAACAAATTTTCGGAAGATGGTACGAGCTCATTAGCCGACATATCCTTCTCGAAGGATGGTTCGTTGGTCGCTTATCAGATTTCAGAAGGTGGATCCGACTGGCGAAAGGTTGTTGTGCTGAGAACAGAAGATAAAACTATCGTAGGGGACACGCTGGTGGATGTCAAGTTCTCCGGATTGGCTTGGAAAGGCAATGAAGGTATCTATTATAGCAGTTATGATAAGCCCAAAGCGGGATCGGCATTATCGGCTATGACAGATCAACATAAGTTATATTTCCATAAATTAAATACGCCGCAGAAAACGGATGAATTGATATTTGGCGGGCCAAAAATGCCGCGTCGCTATATTGGTGCCGGATTAACGGAGGATGAACGTTATTTAATCGTGTCGGCCGCAAATGCGACTTCGGGTAACGAACTGTATATTAAAGATCTTTCTGCTTCCAATACTGGATTTGTGACGGTGGTAGGTGACATGGATAAAAACCATGAAATTATAGATAACGAGGGGTCTAAATTGTTCCTGTATACGGAGCTTGACGCACCAAATGGCCGAGTAGTAACGGTTGACGCTGCCAATCCACAGTCGGAAAACTGGCAAACATTGATTGCTGAAACGGACGAGGCACTGGCACCTACGGTAGGTGGCGGTAAAATATTTGCTAATTACCTAAAGGATGCAACTTCGCTTGTAAAACAATACGACCGAAATGGGAAGTTGGAAAGGGAAATCGAGCTACCGGGGATAGGTTCTGCAGGTGGATTTGATGCGAAATTAGAAGATAAAGATTTGTATTATTCTTTTACGAACTACGTGAATCCAGTGACCATCTATAGGTATGATATCGTATCCGGAAAATCGGAGATTTATAAAGAATCGGCGATCAATTTCGATCCTTCGCAATATGAATCGAAGCAGGTGTTCTACCCAACTAAGGATGGAACGAAGATACCGATGCTTATTACCTATAAAAAAGGTATCCAGTTAGACGGAACAAATCCGACGATGCTATATGGATATGGTGGCTTTAATATCAGCTTAACGCCATCTTTTTCTACCAGTAATATTATCTTGTTGGAACAAGGGGGCATATATGCTGTAGCGAACCTCCGTGGAGGAGGAGAATATGGGGAAAGTTGGCACCTTGCTGGAACACAAATGAATAAGCAAAACGTATTTGACGATTTTATTGCAGCAGCGGAGTATCTGATTGACCAGCAATATACTTCCCCTGAAAAGCTAGCGATTGCCGGGGGCTCCAATGGGGGGCTATTGGTTGGAGCGAGTATGACCCAACGCCCCGAGCTTTTCAAAGTGGCTTTCCCGGCGGTTGGTGTGTTGGATATGTTACGTTATCACAAATTTACTGCAGGAGCAGGCTGGGCATTCGATTACGGCACGGCTGACGACAGTAAAGAAATGTTTGACTATTTGCACGCGTATTCACCTTATCATGCATTGAAACCTGGAACAGCTTACCCAGCTACCATGGTGACAACAGCAGATCATGATGACCGGGTAGTGCCGGCTCATTCCTTTAAATTTGCAGCGCGTTTACAAGCGTATCATAGCGGTGATAATCCGGTTCTGATCCGTATCGATACCAAAGCAGGCCACGGTGCTGGAAAATCGACGGCTATGGTTATAGACGAGCAAACGGATAAGTGGGCGTTTATGTTCCAGAATATGGGAGTAGGTTATAGGGAGATAAAATAAAGAGAAGAAGCCGTCTCGTTACTTTTTGAGACGGCTTCTCTTATAAATCTTAAACTTGAATTAACGGTTATTATTATTTGAAAGCAAATACTTTTCCTAACGCTTCGTTATTTGTAAAAGTGTTGTCTAAGTCATTAAGTTTTCCGGTAGCAATATCAATTACCATACCATGTACGGCTAAATTTTGGTCATTTTTCCAGGCGTTTTGTACAATGGAAGTTGTGCAAAGATTAAAAACTTGCTCTTTCACATTAAGTTCTATAAGTCGGTTTACCTTTTCGTCGTGATCTTGAATATCGTCGATTTCGGCGGCATGCAGGCGATAAACATCTTTTATGTGACATAACCAGTTGTCAATGACACCGAATTGTTTGCGGCTCAATGATGCGGCAACACCACCACAGCCATAATGCCCTGCTACGATAATGTGTTTCACTTTTAATACATTGACAGCATAGTCAAGTACGGATAGCATGCTCATATCGGAATGTACACACATGTTTGCGATGTTACGGTGCACGAATACTTCGCCAGGTCTTGAACCGACTATCTCATTGGCGGGAACACGGCTATCTGCACAGCCAATCCATAGGATTTCCGGGCTTTGACCTTTCGCCAATTGCTCAAACCGTCCAGAAGTATCGTTTTTAACAAACTCTACCCAAGATCTGTTGCCTTCTAATATTTTCTGAAAACCTAACTCTAGTTCTTTATTTCCCATAATTATAATTTGTGATATCGTTTTTAATAGAATGGAGTGTCGTTTTTCTATTGACAGTCCAGACAATTTAATACATTATTATGAATATTCTTGTAAATTTTTGTTTTTTATTACTGTACGTTTACCTCTTTGTGTGGAGTAACCGCTTTCTTGTTCTTTTTATACGTAACGGATTCTAATTCAATGTCGATTCCTTTACTGATCGCATTCGTCTGAAAGTCCTTTAAAACCTCAATGACGTCCTTGTCAATAAATTTGCTAGATCTCCCGTCAATACGAATCGCTTGTACGCCTTTCGGTAAACTATAAAGTTTTTGCTGAATAGGTACTTTGTTTAGAAAAGATACCTCTTCTGCAAGTGTCATCGTAACCTTTTTTTCACCATTCTCCTCGTCAATTTCCATTTTGAAGGCATTTTGCATGTTCGCACGGATGATATAAAAAAGAGCAACCACAATACCTATTCCAACACCCATTAGCAAATCTGTAAAGACAACGGCGACGATAGTTGCAAAAAAGGGAATGAATTGATCTAATCCTTTGCGCAACATTTTTTTAAACAGGCTCGGATTAGCCAATTTATATCCGGTATGGAGTAATATCGCTGCCAAACATGACAGTGGGATCAGATTAATGAGGGATGGAATGGCTAAAAGAGCGACTAAAAGCCAGATACCGTGTAACATAGCGGATTGCCGGGTTCGTCCACCAGCCTGTGCATTGGCAGAAGAACGTACGATAACAGATGTCAAAGGAAGTCCTCCCAGAAAACCGCTGGTCATATTACCTACACCTTGTGCAACTAGTTCTCTGTTGGTTGGTGTAACGCGTTTGAAAGGATCTATCTTGTCGATAGCTTCGATACTAAGCAACGTTTCTAGGCTGGCAATGATCGCAATTGTGAACGCAACTATCCAGACATCTTTATTTACGATTTGCGTAAAGTCTGGAAAAATAAACAGTTGTGTAAATTCCTGGAAAGAGCTTACAATAGGGATGACAACGAAGTGGTTCGTATTCAGTTGCATGGTAGAGCCTTGAAAAACGGTGGCCAATCCAACGCCTAATAGAACAACGATCAACGGTGCAGGTACTTTATTAATACCTTTAATTTTCGGCCAATAAATGAGAACGGCAAGCGACAACAAACAAATGATAGTTGCTCCCCAGTTGACACTGGCGAAAATGGTGTCGCTAAATGCGGCTATTCCTCCACCTCCATCAAGCTCAAACGCATGTTCTTCCGTAAGCCCAAAAGCCAATGGTATCTGCTTTAGTATAATGGTAATACCAATAGCCGCCAACATACCTAAAATTACAGCTGATGGGAAATAATTTCCAATCATCCCGGCCTTGAGTATACCCAAAATGAGCTGTACAATACCGGCGATGACCACAGCGAGCAGAAAAGTTTCGTACGCCCCTAATTGTTCAATAGCCCCCAGTACAATAACTGTTAAACCAGCAGCTGGACCGCTTACGCTAAGCGGGGATTTGCTGATGGATGCGACGACTAATCCGCCGATAACACCTGTTAATAATCCTGCAAACAATGGTGCCCCAGACGCCATTGCAATACCCAAGCATAGCGGTAGTGCGACAAGAAAAACCACAATACTAGCTGGGAAATCATATTTTAAGTCCCTTTTCGATAATTTAAGAAAAGCAGACAAACGAGTTCCTGACATAAAATTTTAAATTTAATCCGTTATCTATTCTAATAAACCAAAACCAACTGAACCTGCATGAGCTGCCATACATAAAGACATAAATAAATCAGATCATGCCAAGCTTCATTGTCTCTATGAAAAAATGTTCCAATGAAAACCTATTGAAGTCTTATAAAACCTCAAAAAGAATGAATGTAAAATAAGGGATTAACAGTTAGGAGGCGGGGGAGGCACGGATGGATGGAACAAGCTTAAAAGCCTTTCGTTTTTTAAGTAGCGCTTCTCTTTACCCAGATTTTCGATAATTGGGCAAAATGATAGATAATCAGAAGTTGTTGTGAAGAGTTTCAGTCCTCCTTCATGTAGATCTTCGGAAGCACCATTCCCCTTCGCTGTATTCTCAATTTCTAACTGAAGAACAACCTGCAGAATGGTTCCTTGGTCTAAGATATCTACAAACATAGGCGTGGCAGAAATTAGCATCTTTATCATAAAGATGGCAAAACATAATTTTGCTGCTAGTATCCTTGTTGCCTTTGTTATCACGCTCTTTTATTTTGTGCTTTTCAAAAATACAATTTTTTCTTTGGAAAAAAATAAAGAAAGTGGACTATTTAGGTTATTTTTTTATTAATTATCCATATCTTACCCTATTTAGTTGAAATTGTTACAAATATGTGGCATTTTTGTGTGCATTTAGAGACTTAACTTATCGGTGTATGGCTTCCCATATAGCAGAATTTATCGAAAATATAACAACTTCCTACAATCCCAAGGGAGAATATATTCAATTGGGCTCCGGCATATTGGACAAGGAGGTTATTACGGATGCTAAAGTGAACTTAGCACTTAAAATTATGAATCGTCATGGGCTTATTGCCGGTGCTACCGGTACAGGAAAAACCCGCACCCTACAATTGATGGCAGAGCAGCTTGCTGATAAAGGTGTATCCGTCTTTATGTTGGATGTTAAAGGCGATTTATCGGGATTGGCGGAGCCGGGGAAAACAAATGATGCATTAATAGAGCGCGGAGAACTCGTCGGGATTCCGTTCGAGCCGGCACATTTTCCATTGGAAATTTTTTCGCTTAGTGGTGAGCTGGGAGCTCCCATGCGTATTACCGTACAAGATTTTGGTCCTATTCTATTAGCGCGGATATTGGATTTAAATGATACACAAACGGGGGTATTGTCGGCCTTATTTAAATATGCTGAAGATCAACAATGGGAATTGATCGAATTAAATGATGTCAAGAAGCTGCTTACATACCTTGCCGACGGCCCAGGAGCAGAAGATATAAAGGATGATTATGGTAAAATAAGCACGTCAACTTCGGGAACGATTTTACGAAAAATAGTCGCTGTAGAACAACAGGGAATTGCCCACATCTTTGGAGAAAGGGAATTTGATATTCAGGATTTGTTCAATAGGATAGATGGTCGTGGCGTGATTACATTGTTGAATATTTCGGATATCCAGGATCAACCATTGGTATTTTCTACTTTTCTGTTAGGTCTTTTAGCACAATTATTTAAAAAACTGCCCGAAGTGGGCGATCTGGATAAACCAAAGTTGGTGTTTTTCTTCGATGAAGCACACTTATTATTTAACGGTGCGTCAAAGGCTTTTCTTACGCAAGTTGAGCAGATTATACGTTTGATCCGATCGAAAGGAATCGGAGTGTTTTTCTGTACACAGGCTGCTAGCGATATTCCGGCATCTGTCTTAGGACAACTGGGGAATCGTGTGCAACATGCGCTGCGGGCTTTTACGCCCAATGATGCGGATAACCTTCGTAAAACGGTAAAGACGTATCCGTATTCTCCCTTTTATGAAATTGACAAGGTGTTGACGTCATTAGGTACAGGGCAAGCGTTGATTACTGTACTCAATGAAAAAGGAATTCCAACGGAAGTGGTGGCTACGCATTTAGTGCCTGCGAGAGCAGTTATGGGACCTTGTCAACCGGAAAGCTATACCCGAATTACAGTGGATTCGGCGTTTTATGGTAAGTACCAAGGACGGGTAGAGCGAAGAAGTGCCGCGGAAATTGTGGATGAAAAGATGGCTGTCTTTGAAGCAAAACAGGAACAAGAAAAAGCGAAGAAAGAGGTAGAAAAATCGAAAAGCCGTGGCACGAGTAGGCGAAGTTCGAGACAGACGCCAATGGAAGCCGCTAAAACACAGGCCTCTCGTACATTGGCTCGGGAGGGAGCCAAGCTTTTGGGAAAATTAGCAAACGGCATCTTAAATGCCCTATTCAAAAAGAAATAGAAGGAATAAATTTCTATCTTTGTTAGAGGTGGATTTTGTAATTGTTAACAACAAAATAGATAATGAATAAACCAACATTGTTAATTCTAGCCGCAGGAATGGCGAGTAGATATGGATCGTTAAAACAGATGGATGGATTTGGTCCGCATGGAGAAACCATCATTGATTATTCTATTTATGATGCCATCCGCGCTGGTTTTGGAAAAGTAGTATTTATTATTCGCGAGGAATTTTTAGAAAAGATGCGTGAAGTTTTCGATAAAAAGTTGCAAGGTAAGATTGAGGTGGATTATGCTTTTCAAAGTTTTGACTTAACGAAATTTGGTGTTGACAGCGTAATCGAACGTACTAAACCTTGGGGAACTGCCCATGCTGTTATGAGTGCAAAGGATCATATCAATGAACCTTTTTGTGTAATTAACGCAGATGATTTTTACGGTAAGGATGCTTTTGAGAAGATGGCTGCTTTCCTGCGTGATGAAGTTACAGATAAAAAAATGGCCCTTATGGGATTTAAGGTCGGCAATACCATGTCAGATTATGGATATGTTTCCAGAGGAGTGTGTGATGTAGATGGAGAGGGGAATATGGTGTCGGTAACAGAGCGTACAAATATCTATTATGTAACAAATGATGTTGGTACGAAGAAAATCGTTTACGAGGAAGATGGTATACAACATGATTTAGATCCAGATACCAGGGTTTCGATGAACTTTTGGGGTTTCACGCCACGAATTTTTGAAGTAGCTCAAAATATGTTTTCTAAGTTTGTGGAAGAGAACGGTGACAATCCAAAGTCGGAGTTTTTTATTCCTTCTGTTCCGGATTATATGGTAAAAAACGATATGGCTAGCTTTCGGGTTATACCAACTTCTTCTAAGTGGTTTGGCGTAACATACAAAGAGGACAAACCTATTGTACAGGACTCTATTTCCAATCTGGTTAACGAGGGGGTATACCCGGATAAGTTGTTTTAGATGTAAGTAAACGCTAAATTATAAACCTATGTATTTTATACGATTTATTTTAAGGACAGTTAGAGTTTTGGCAGCCGGAGCTTTGATGTGGTTAGTTGTCGCTTCTCTTCAGGAAGAGCGATTAGAGAAGACATTAGTGGAGTCCTTTTGCGCAGAAATTGACGGTATTAAGGTAGGTATACTTGAAGGAAATTTGTTGAAGATGGATGTCGAAGTACGTAATGTCTCCACGGATTCTATCTGCGTATCTCTTAAAATACTTTTTGATAGATCAGACGCTCGAGGATAGCTATATAATGATTGTTTTTTATAAAAAAGTCCCGATGGATTTTCCATCGGGACTTTTTATGTATGCGGTTATCAAAATAAAACTATTTTACTTCTTCAAACTCTACGTCTTGCACATCGTCACCACCTTGTTTGTTATTATCCTGTGCTTGACCAGCGTCGCCCTGCGGTTGTTCTGTTCCTCCTTGTTGTGAAGCAGCGTACATCTCTTCCGAAGCGGCATTCCAAGCATTCTGAAGTTCAGCAGATGCTGTATCGATGTCGGTAAAGTTTTTGGCAGCATAAGCTGTTTTCAATTTCTCTAATCCGGCTTCGATAGCACCTTTTTTATCGGCAGATAGCTTATCGCCATATTCTTTCAATTGTTTCTCTGTAGAGAAGACTAAGGCATCAGCTGCATTTATTTTTTCTGCTTCTTCTTTTACTTTTTTATCTGCTTCAGCGTTTGCCTCCGCTTCTTGTTTCATTTTTTGGATTTCTTCCTCAGATAATCCAGAGGAAGCCTCGATACGTATATTTTGCTCTTTACCTGTCGCCTTGTCTTTTGCAGATACTTTAATAATACCGTTGGCGTCAATATCAAATGTTACTTCGATTTGAGGCACACCACGAGGCGCTGGCGGAATATCCGTTAACTGGAAACGTCCAATTGTGCGGTTTTGTGAGGCCATTGGGCGCTCCCCCTGTAGAATGTGAATTTCTACAGATGGCTGATTATCCGATGCTGTAGAGAATACTTCTGATTTTTTGGTAGGGATAGTCGTATTTGCTTCGATTAATTTGGTCATCACGCCACCCATCGTTTCGATACCTAATGAAAGCGGTGTAACGTCTAGCAACAATACATCTTTTACTTCTCCCGTTAATACACCACCTTGGATAGCAGCTCCTAGCGCTACCACTTCGTCGGGGTTTACACCTTTTGACGGCTCTTTGCCAAAGAAGTTTTTAACGGCTTCTACGATAGCCGGAATACGGGTAGAACCTCCTACCAAAATGATTTCATCAATATCGGAAGTAGCGTATCCTGCATTTTTCAATGCCGATTTACAAGGGTCTATTGTACGTTTAATCAAATCTGCAGCTAACGATTCAAATTTAGCACGAGAAAGTGTGCGTACTAAGTGTTTAGGACCTGTTGCATCCGCAGTGATGTAAGGTAAATTGATTTCTGTTGAGGTGGTGCTGGACAATTCGATTTTAGCTTTCTCAGCAGCTTCTTTCAAGCGTTGTAACGCCATCGCATCCTTTTTAAGGTCGAAGCCATTGTTTTCATTTGCAAATTCTTCTGCCAACCAGTTGATAATCACATTATCAAAGTCATCGCCACCTAAGTGCGTGTCACCATCTGTTGATTTAACTTCGAATACACCATCTCCAAGTTCCAATACGGAAACGTCATGTGTACCACCACCACAGTCAAACACGACAATTTTCATGTCTTTGTGGGCTTTGTCCAAACCGTATGCTAATGCGGCTGCAGTTGGCTCATTGATGATACGCTTCACATTCAATCCTGCAATTTCACCAGCTTCTTTCGTCGCTTGACGCTGCGCGTCGTTAAAATAAGCAGGTACCGTAATAACGGCTTCGGTTACTTCCTGACCTAAGAAATCTTCTGCTGTTTTCTTCATTTTCTGAAGAATCATAGCTGAAATTTCTTGCGGTGTATATTTGCGGTCATCGATTTCAACGCGAGGTGTATTGTTATCACCTTTCACGACCTTATAAGGTACTTGCTCCGCTTCCTTGGTGGATTCATCGTACGACAAACCCATAAAGCGTTTGATAGAATAAACTGTTTTGTGAGGATTCGTGATAGCCTGGCGTTTTGCAGGATCACCCACTTTACGTTCACCACCTTCCACAAAAGCAACAATAGAAGGGGTGGTACGCTTTCCTTCGTTGTTTGCAATAACTACCGGCTCGTTACCCTCCATCACGGCAACACATGAGTTTGTAGTACCTAAGTCGATTCCAATAATTTTTGACATATCTTGTTTTTTAATATTTACGAATTAGTAATTAACGTTGTTTTTAATATGCTATGTCTTTAACAACACTTGTGCCAAGGTTAAAATCGTCATAAAAATGTAGTTTATGTCGTTTTTCTTTTTATCTCCGCTGTCAATCTGTCATAATATTATCCAGAACCCCTCGCTTGCGGCTGGTAACATACGGCTAAAATATTTTTTTACCCAGAATAAATTAGTAAATTCGTCTGGTAAGATAACATAAACATGACCTTTCAGGAATACTTAGACTATTTTGAACAAATTTTAGCCTCTCCTGAGGATTACGATCCTTATGGAGATGAGGAATATTTAAATTACACAAAATTAAATTGGTCAAGGATGAACCGGTGGTTGAAACGGTTTGAACCGAATGATGCTATAAAAAGCTTAATAGCAAGCATGACCGAACCTCAACACTGGATTGTAATCACCGAACCTTGGTGCGGCGATGCGGCCCACTCTGTGGCACAGCTTTATCAGATAGTGAAAAACAATCCAAACATCGATTTTGAAATACAACTCCGTGATAAGGAACCATTCCTCATTGAAGATTATCTTACGAACGGAAGCAAATCTATACCTAAACTTATCATCCGGAACGATGTAGGCCATGACAAATTTATTTGGGGGCCTCGTCCACAACCATTGCAGGATTTATATATGCAGATGAAAGTGGAAGGAAAGGCTTTCGCTGAAATTAACGAAGTTATACAAAAGTGGTATAATGAAGATAAAGGAGAGGTACTGCAAAGAGAACTGCTTACGCAGTTAAGTTAATCGTTTAATAGGATGAATATTGAAGACATTCGGGAGCACTGTCTTACTAAGCCGGCAGTAACTGAAGAATTGCCTTTCGGTCCGGATACTTTGGTCTTTAAAGTGGGCGGAAAGGTGTTCTTGTTAGTGGGGCTGGATCAAGTTGAATCTTTAAGCTTCAACGTGAAATGCAACCCCGATGTAGCCGTTGAATTACGGCTAAACTATCCTGAAACGGTTATTCCCGGTTATCACATGAACAAAAAGCATTGGAATACGGTATATTGTAACCGCCAACTTTCGGATGAGCGTTTGAGGACGTTTATAGATGACAGCTATGCATTGGTGTATAATTCGCTATCTAAAGCAGTAAAGGCAACTATAAAGTAGTAACATATTAGTAAATCAAATTCTCCAATAGATTCCGCCGTTGTTGCTGCGGGTTGGAGCCACCTCCGAAAAACCGATTATTGCCCAATGCATCGAAAAAGTCGTTCATCGTCATGGGTTTACTTTTTTTGTCTCGCCATTGGTTTGGGACATTATCTACCACAAAATCTACTTTGCGTGCCCAATAATTGATGTGCATTTCGGGAATGGCGAGTCCTAGTATCATGCCTGGAAGCCCGTGTACTAATGCAGGTCCTCCGGATATAGGGATTTGATCAGTATAAAAAGCTACTATATAAAGTGAATCCGGCGTGGCACCATTAACACGTCGACAATCATAGCCTGCTATGTTTCGATATTCATCGGTAAAACGCCAGGTAATTTGCTGTAATGAATCCTGCAATAGATATTTTTCGTCCAAATTCAATTCCAATTCGCTCGTGCCCTCACGGAAATTCTGATAATACACTTTCTGTTCGCCTGGCCTGGTGGATTGTCGGACATTCGGCGCACGATTCATAGTTCTATTGCCTCCTCTGCCCCCACCCGTACCACTGCGGCCGGAGGTCGCTGTGCTTCCCGTTGTTTCTGCTTCTTCTGCTGGAGTCATGAGTGTTTCGTCATCGTCAAATCGCAGTGTAAACATCGATGAGTTTTTCTCTGGTACATCATCTATGTTGCCGCCAAACCGCATCATCATGCCTCGATTTCTTCCGTCAGCTCGGTTGGTCATTTCACGCATTCTTGCCCTTACATATACTTCTTTTTCAAAGCTAATAATGCCTTTGTTTGGGAAATATGCATGTTGTGCTGCTGTGTCAAAATAGCAGCATATCAGTATGATATATAGTAAAATCAGTTTGCTCATTTTTTAATCTCCACTTTTCTTTCCTAAATTCTTGTTAAAATCCCATTTTACACCAACCATAAAGTATTGGGTAAGCATCTCTTGTTGCGTTTCGGAGAAACTATTGTTGTTGAAAGAACGATTTGTATTGTTAAAGCTATTGAATACATCGAAAGCTTTTACGCTTAGTAAAAGCGATTCATCTTTTAATAGTTTGCGGGTAAGCTCCAAATTCATATAGAATTGCTGGATAGGATCGGGGAACACCTTAGATTTTCCGGTATAGCTGTAGAACAGTACTTGGGTTAGGCTGAATTTAAACGGAAGAAAATATTTTAAGTCGGCATTTGCTGACGATCGAAACGCCGTATTATTGAGCTGTCGCTGGATGGTATTTACTTCATTGTTCACTCCAAAGCTTAGATTGAGATTAAAATCGATATTTTTTGAGTTTTGCTTATTTGCATTAATGCCTCCCTGCGCATTTGTGTTGTTGCTACGATTGAGATCACCGTTAATATATCCATAGTTGTTGCTGAACTGTGCAGATGTAAACGGACCAAACTGTACATTGCCGTTTAAGATTGGTCGGGTATAGTTGGCGTAAATACGGCCATTCCAGTTAACGTGGTCTTGAATATTGACGAATGTCGTGGTAGTTCTTCCCTCGTCATCGATAATCGATCGGTTTACAATAGCATTTTTGGTGAAACCACTGTTCGCATTGATGTTAAAGGACGATGCTTTCAACAGACTAAACTTATTAAAGTTGAAGTTTATATTGTTGTTAATCTCCCGTCTCAAATCGGGGTTTCCGAGTTGTCGGTACAATTCATTAGTAGGAGGTTGTATGGGTTGGAGCTGCGAAAAACTAGGTACGTTGGTGTTGTTTTGGTAGCCTATTGTCAGGTTCTTGTTGTTCGTAATTCTATAAGACACATTGGCGTTTAAGTTATTCTGCCAGAAATTTCTGGAAAGTCCGATATTCCGATAACTGTCCGTTAGCTCTTGATGTCTATGCGTGATCCGATTAGAAAGATTTACATTAAACTTATCGCTATGGAAGTTTAAGTTGACATTCATGCCATTGGTATGCGCATTATTTGTTTCGTTTTTTGAATAAAGACTATCTAGGGCGCTAATAGCATCCCTATCGTTGTCATACGCATTAACGAGGGCATTTCGGGCAGAAGTGTTGAAGTTGTAGCCCAATGTAAGGTTTAATTGTTTCGTTAACGGCTCACTGATATTTATAGATGCGCCCAGGTTATTGCTTTTGTTCTCCGATAAACGTGTTTGGTCAACAATAACCGTATCTTGAATAACACCGAATGTATCATATAAATTTGTTCGTTCATCTACTTGATTGGTGGATGTAGAATTGTCTACTTGTGTATTCAGATGAAGGTTTAAACTTCTACCTTTTTTGTTTAAGCGTCTTCTATAGTCTACCCGTAAATTGAGGTTTTCACTATCACTTTCGCTATTGTTCCGACCTTCAAACTCGTTTGCTTTTATATTTTCGTTTCGCAAGGTGTTACTAGACGAACTGGAAGCAGCCGTTTGTTGTCCTTTGCCGCCGTTTAGCTGTATGTTTAAATTGCTTATAGAATCGATGCGATAACGAATTTGGGAGCGCAGAGCATGGTTTTTATTGTCGTTTTCTGACGTGCTTTCTCGTGTCGTTTCTTGTGTCTGGTCGTCATTCAACACACGTTTGTTATAGCTGTTGGATTCATTCGCAGTACCGTTGTTCGTAAAATTGTAGCTGGAGGTTAAGTGCAGCTTTTTTTCTAAAAAATTGTTTTCGTAGTTCATGCCTGCACTTTTATGCATCGGACGTCCAACGATTTGGTTGTTCATACGAATCCGGCTGGCATCGCCACTATTACCCATGTTATTCCAATTTCCAGTAATGGCTAGGCGTTCCGATCTATTGAATTTTGCGGCGAAAGCATTAACGTCGAAAAGACTGTTCGTGCCCACGCTGGCATTGGCATTGCCGAATATTCCTCGTCGTGCTTCTTCTTTTAATACCACGTTAACCGTTTGAAGCCTTACACCATCGTCGATGCCGGTCAATTCCGCTTCTTCCGATTTTCGTTCATATACTTGTACCTTATCGACGGCATCAGCTCTAACATTACGGATGGCAATCTTTGGGTCGTAACCAAAAAATTCTTCTCCGTCGATCAATACTTTTGAAACACTTTTTCCTTGTGCGGTAATTTCACCGGAAGCCGATACGGTTAGTCCGGGTAGTCGACGTAAGAGATCTTCTAGTTTGGCATTCTTTTCTGTTTCAAAGCTGCCTGCATCGTATTCTATCGTATCACCTTTAATTTTAATAGGGATTTTTTGGTTGATGACAACCTCTTCGAGTAAGTTGGATTGCGAATTTATCCCGATGGTTTTCAGGTCAATATTGTCGTTTTTTATGGTTATTGGTTGACTGTAAATCTCGAACTTGGGATAGGTGACCAATAAAAGGTACTCTCCTTTTTCTATTTTCTCCAGATTAAATTTTCCGCTCGGATTGGCCCGTGTAAAATATCGCATGATGGAATCTGTATCCAAAAGAACGATGGAAGCGTTTTCCAATGCGTTTTGGTCTGCTTGGTCAACAATCACTCCCTGTACGGATTGTGCAAACAGGTAATGGTTGATTATGCACAGAAAAATAAGTGTACACCTTTTCATTCATTAAAGCTAGTGGTTCAAAGAAAAGAAGAAAATGGGTAAAATCATGTTAAAAAGACACTTGTAATAGCTTTGATACAAATGGACATAAAAAAAGCGTAGATTTTAAATCTACGCTAGTTCCCGAGGAGTTGCCTCAAGTTAGTCTAATTGGGATACTCGAATGGTATTTGTTTTCCCTTTTTGGTGTAACGGTGTAGAAGCGGTATTAATGACGATCTGGCCTGGAGAAACGAGATTTAACTCTTTCAGTAGTCCGTTCACATCTTGAATAGTTCCGTCGGTACTTTCAAATTTGCTATATACAAAAACGCGTACCCCCCATACTAAACTCAGCAAGTTTATCAATTTTTTATTGCCTGTAAATACATAAATATCGGTATTCGGACGGTAGCTTGATATTTCAAATGCGGTGTATCCCGACGATGTCATAACTGCGATAGCCGATGCATTTGTATTTTTAGCGAGATGTATAGAGGAACTGCAAATGGCATCTGGTATTTTCGTTGTATTCGCGTGAATGCTGTCTTTATGACTATAATATGGATAAGACGTGCGTTCCACTTGTGTAATTACTTTTGCCATGGTTTCGATAACAATTTCTGGAAATTCTCCGACAGAGGTTTCGCCACTCAACATGACAGCATCAGCACCATCCAAGACAGAATTGGCAACGTCGTTGACTTCCGCACGTGTCGGCCGAGGTGTCGTAATCATACTTTCTAGCATTTGCGTAGCGATGATAACCGGTTTCGAAAGATCACGGCATTTTTGTACGATCATTTTCTGTAAGCCAGGTACTACTTCCATCGGCATTTCTACGCCAAGGTCTCCGCGAGCTACCATAATCGCGTCTGTAGCTTCTATAATGGCATCAATATTATCAATAGCTTCCGGTTTTTCTATTTTAGCAATCACTAATGCATGGCTTCCTTTTGCGTTGATAATTTCTTTACATTGGTGGATGTCTTCTGCCGAACGTACAAAAGACATGGCAATCCAATCGGCTCCGTTGTCTAAAGCAAAATGGAGATTGTCCAGATCTTCTTCTGTAAGAGACGGGATGGAAACTTTTGTGTTGGGGAGGTTGACACCTTTGCGGGAAGTCAATACGCCACCGTGTACTACCTGACATTTTACGGTGTCTTTGTGATTCGTGCTGATGACTCTCAATTGTAACTTTCCGTCATCCAATAGAATAATTTCATTCTCTTTAACATCGTTCGGGAAGTTTTCGTAAGTAATATATATGCGCTTTTCATCACCGATGAGTTTCTCGGTAGTGATTTCCACCTCTGCACCATTTACTAAAATAGCGCCACCTTCCTTCATTTTTCCGATACGGATTTTGGGACCTTGAAGATCCGCTAAAATTCCAACATTAAAGGGGTGTTCATTATTAATTTCTTGAATGGTCTTAATCACTTTGAGGTGGTCGTCTTGGCTGCCGTGGGAGAAATTAAGGCGGCAAACATCCACACCTTTTGCAATCATGTTGGTCAATATTGTCTTATCCGACGATGCCGGACCTAGTGTGGCAACAATTTTTGTCCTTTTCTGAATCTTGTTCATTTACAGTGTTTTATTTATATATATATTTTATCTTCTTTAAGAAGTAATAGTATGGTGCAAAAATAGCAATCTGTTTAATAAGTCAGGTTTAAGAAAGTGTAAAATTTACACTTTGCATTATTTTAAAGTGCTAAAATATAAGATTTTCTTTGGATTTCAATGAAGCTGGGTCTAACTTTTTGGCGAGGATGACCTCGCTGATATTCTTTATTTCTGATAATAATGTACGAAGGTCGTCCCGATCTATATAGTGTTTAATGATTAAAAAATAATCGAAATTTGGTAGCTCGGGTAGGAGAAAAGTACCCTCCAAACTGCGATTGTTTACGATGTAAAACTCAAATTCAAAATTGCTGTCGCAATAGCGGTAGATCGTAAAATAGTGTTTGAGAAGCTTTTTTTGTTTGTTTTTATCATATACGATATGGTAATCCATCTCATCTTGTTCCTTTTCTTTTATATATCCTTTATGGTCTACATAGTCTTCTTTTCCGCGCACAAATGCGAGGCCGGCATGTTTGTACAGAAAATGACAAAGTCTATAGTCGCGCAGGGGTGAACTAATGCCAATCAATGCAAAATCAAGTTCGATATCAAAATCGAGATCTAATGTTAGATGTTTTTTTGTTATGCTCACAGTTTTCGAAATTAGGAAAAAATCGCCTGTAAAGTATGTTTTTGCTTATTTTTATAGCGAAAATACGGGTTGATTTTAAAGTTCTTGGTATAAACAAAAAAAATTGTTAATATTGGATACGCTCTTTATGGTAGCGGTTTTTAGACTGGTTAGGGAGTCCGTACGTTCTTCTTTCCCATCATCAAGTCAAAAAAGGGTTTGATATTTGGGGAAATTTATTTTTCTTTGCACAGATTTATTAAACAATTAAATTATAAAATCATGTCAGATATCGCATCAAGAGTAAAAGCAATTATCGTTGAAAAGTTAGGTGTAGACGAAGCAGAAGTAACACCAGAAGCTTCCTTCACGAATGATTTAGGTGCAGACTCACTTGACACAGTTGAGTTGATCATGGAGTTCGAAAAAGAATTTAACGTAGCTATTCCAGATGATCAAGCTGAAAACATCAGTACAGTTGGTCAAGCTATCTCTTACTTAGAAAAGAACGTTAATAACTAATTTATTAGGCCAAACATATTTAATGGAGCTTAAAAGAGTAGTTGTAACAGGGTTAGGCGCCCTTACACCTTTAGGGAATGATGTTTCAAGCTATTGGAACGGATTGATTAATGGTGTGAGCGGCGCTGCTCCTATTACGCATTTCGATGCATCAAAATTTAAGACCCAATTCGCTTGTGAAGTGAAGGGATTTGATCCACATAACTATATGGATCGTAAAGAGGCTCGCAAGGTCGATCCTTTCGTTCAGTATGCTATTGCTTCTACCGATGAGGCAGTAAAGGATGCTGGATTAGAATTCGATAAAGTAGACAGAAACCGAATAGGTGTGATTTGGGGAGCTGGTATTGGTGGGTTAACCACTTTTACAGAAGAAGTGGCAAACTTTGTCAAAGGAGATGGAACGCCACGTTTCAATCCTTTCTTTATCCCAAAAATGCTTATTGATATAGCTCCTGGCCATATTTCTATGCGCTATGGTTTGCACGGCCCAAATTTTTCGGCAGTTTCTGCCTGCGCTTCTGCCACGAATGCGATGATTGATGCCTTTAACTATATTCGGTTAGGTAAGGCGGATATCATTATTACTGGTGGGTCGGAAGCGACGGTAAACGAAGCCGGGATAGGTGGTTTTAATGCCATGCATGCCCTATCTACCCGTAACGATGATCCGAAAACAGCATCTCGGCCTTTTGATAAGGATCGTGATGGTTTTGTTTCAGGTGAGGGCTCGGGTGCGATCGTTTTAGAAAGCTTAGAACATGCATTGGCTCGAGGAGCCAAAATATATGCCGAAGTTGCTGGAGGTGGAATGAGTGCAGATGCACACCACATTACCGCGTCTCATCCCGAAGGGCTGGGTGCTAAATTAGCGATGAATATGGCTGTTGCGGATGCAGGGATCGAGTATTCGGATATTGATTATATCAATCTTCATGGTACATCGACGCCAGTTGGCGATCTCAGTGAACCAAAAGCTATTATCGGCTTATTTGGCGAACATGCGTATAAAATGAATCTCAGTTCGACAAAATCCATGACGGGGCATCTTCTAGGTGCAGCTGGAGCTGTAGAGGCTATTGCTTCTATTTTGACAGTAAAAAATGATATCGTACCGCCTACTATTAATCATTTTACGGATGATCCGGAGATTGATAGTAACCTGAACTTTACATTTAATAAAGCACAGAAACGGGAAGTAAATGCGGCATTGAGCAATACATTCGGTTTTGGCGGACATAATGCATCCATTATTGTAAAGAAATACCACTCCTAAGATCTTAATATTAAGAGGAGATTATTGAGGTACAAATAATAGGTGGTTTCGAAGAGAAACTGCCTATTACTTATTTATATTATATACTTAATGCCTTTCTTGAGGATATACTATTTATACTTTTCTCCGCATAAAGCTTACGTTCGTAAACTGAAGAATATTCTTGGATTTGTTCCGGGGAATATAAAGTTGTATAAGATGGCTTTTCGTCATAAATCTGTGGCAACAACGATTAAAGATGGCGTAAAGAATAGTAATGAGCGGCTTGAGTTTTTAGGAGATGCGGTATTGGGCTGTGTCGTTGCGGAGTTATTATTTAAGTTATATCCTTACAAAGACGAAGGTTTTCTGACAGAGCTACGCTCCAAAATAGTTAGTCGAGCCAATCTAAACCAGTTATCCCATAAACTAGGTTTTAACGAGTTAATAGAATATGATGCCCGCATGATTAACTATCCCAACAAACAAGGGTCTTTGTTGGGAGATGCTTTTGAAGCTATCGTTGGGGCTGTGTATATGGATAAAGGATATTCGTTTACCCGGGAGTTTCTGTTAACGAGGATTATCAAGCCACATGTGGATATCCACTTATTAGAAATTACCGAAACCAATTTTAAGAGTCGGCTTATCGAATGGTGTCAACACTTTGGTAAGGAGATTCAGTTTATACCGGTCGAGAATCCGCCGGGGGAATCACCGAAGTTATTTACGGTGAAAGTCGTGATAAATGGCGAGGTGCATGGAGTAGGAAAAGATTTTAATAAGAAGAGTGCTGAAAAATTGGCAGCAGAAAAGGCTTGCGAAGAATTGAAAGTGTTTGAGGTTGTCTGAAGCAACGAGGTTTACGAGCCTTATTTATTTGGTGTTCATGAACTCCCTTCGGCCACTTTTGCTTCTTTTTCACGGGGAAAAAGAATAAAGAAAATAATTACCTTTGCCTTATGGCAAATATCAAACCTTCATTAGCTAAAGGTACCCGCGATTTCTCTCCTCGAGAAATGGAAAAGCGAAATTATATATTCAATACCTTAAGAACTGTCTTTAAGAAATTTGGTTATAACGAGATTCAAACCCCTTCGTTCGAAAACTTATCAACCCTGACCGGGAAATATGGCGAAGAAGGCGATAAACTGATTTTTAAAATACTCAACTCTGGCGAGTATCTAGCGAAAACGCCAGCGGAGCTTTTGAATGTTAAATCGTCCAATAAGCTCATTCCTCATATTTCGGAAAAAGCGTTGCGTTACGATTTGACTGTGCCCTTTGCCCGATACGTTGTTATGCATCAACACGAAATTGTACTTCCTTTCAAACGCTTTCAAATACAGCCGGTGTGGCGTGCAGATAGGCCACAGCGTGGACGTTATAGGGAGTTTTATCAATGTGATGTCGACGTCGTGGGGTCTCCGTCTTTGCTTAATGAAGCAGAATTTGTATTGGTTTATCAAGAGGCGTTGAAGGCGTTAGGTTTGAAAGATTTTACAATAAAAATCAACAACCGTAAGATTTTATCAGGTATCGCGGAGGTGATCGGAAAGCCGGAGCTGATGGTGGATATGACGGTGGCGATCGACAAGTTGGATAAGATTGGATTGGATGGCGTGAATAAGGAATTGCTAGGTCGTGGCTTTACGGAAGCGGATGTGGAAGTTTTGAAACCGATCATTCTTCTCGGCGGTTCTAACATTGATAAACTGGCATCTTTAAAACAAGTGCTGGCTGCGTCGGCAATTGGTTTGCAAGGTGTTTCCGAAGTAGAAGATGTTTTTCGCTATCTGCGGGATTTTGGTGCAGCGAGCTTGTTGGATCGCGAGGTAGAAGTCGATATTACGCTTGCACGTGGATTAAATTACTATACAGGGTGTATTTTTGAAGTAAAGACCAACGAAGTTTCGATGGGTAGTATCGGAGGCGGAGGAAGATATGATGACCTAACCGGGATGTTCGGATTAAAAGATCTAACGGGGGTGGGTATTTCTTTTGGTGCCGATCGCATTTACGATGTATTGGAAGAATTGAATCTTTTCCCGGCTTCTTCTTCTACTTCGACCCAAGTACTTATTGTGAATTTTGGAGAAGAAGCCTATTCACATACTCTTCCTTTGTTGTATCAGCTTCGGGAAACCAATATTGCAGCAGAGCTCTATCCCACTGCTGCCAAGTTGAAGAAACAAATGGGGTATGCAGATGGAAAGCAAATTCCTTATGTGCTGCTGGTGGGAGAGGAGGAGATAGCGTCTGGGATGTATTCGCTGAAAGATATGACATCGGGTGAGCAACAAAAAGTTTCATTGGAACAGCTGATTGCTTTTTTAAGTTAAGGGAGCTGCATTCACAAAAAATCACCATTTCCTACGGAAATATTGTCCGATATATCGTTATAAATGATTAGATTTGTGGTCGGATTAGTTAAGAAATTCAATACTTCAAAATGAGTTCAACACCTATAACAAAAGAAACATACTTAGAATGGTATAAGTCCATGTTACTTATGCGTAAATTCGAGGAGAAAGCAGGCCAATTATATGGTCAGCAAAAAATCCGCGGATTTTGTCACCTTTACATTGGTCAAGAAGCTGTTATGGCAGGTACTATTTCTGCTACCAGGCCAGAGGATTCCGTTATAACATCTTACCGTGATCATGCGCATGCTTTGGCAAAAGGTATGTCTGCTAACGAATGTATGGCAGAGCTTTTTGGAAAAGCAACAGGTTGTTCGAAGGGTAAAGGTGGCTCCATGCACTTTTTCTCGAAAGAGCATAAAATGATGGGAGGACATGGCATCGTCGGTGGGCAGATCCCTTTGGGCGCAGGTATTGCTTTTGCAGAGCAATATTTGGGTACGGACAATGTTAACGTATGTTTCATGGGTGATGGTGCTGTTCGTCAAGGAGCTTTAAACGAAGCTTTCAATATGGCAATGCTATGGAAATTACCGGTTATTTTTGTGTGTGAGAACAACGGGTATGCAATGGGGACTTCGGTAAAGCGTACCACAAATATGATGGATATCTATAAGATGGGACACGCTTTTGATATGCCTAGTGCGCCAGTAGATGGTATGGATCCGGTGGCGGTACACAATGCTATGGATGAGGCTGTGCAACGAGCTCGTGCTGGTGAAGGGCCGACGTTCTTGGAAATCCGTACGTATCGTTATAAAGGACACTCCATGTCCGATCCGGCTAAATACCGTACAAAAGAAGAATTAGAGGAATATAAAGGGAAAGACCCACTGATTACTACCAAAGCTGCTATTATGGAAAATAAATATGCGGATGAAGCTTGGTTTAAAGAGGTGGAAGCTGAAGTAAAGAAAGTAGTAGATGATGCTGTGAAGTTTGCAGAGGAATCTCCTTATCCAGATCCTTCGGCCATCTATGAAGATGTGTATGTACAAGAGGATTATCCTTTTATAAAGGAATGATTTAGCGAATTACTTTAACTTAATAGATATAATCTACTATACAATATGGCTGAAGTAGTAAGAATGCCGAAAATGAGCGACACCATGACCGAAGGTGTAATTGCTAAATGGCACAAAAAAGTCGGTGATAAGGTAAACTCCGGAGATTTAATTGCCGAAGTTGAAACAGATAAAGCAACAATGGATTTTGAATCCTATCAGGAGGGAACATTGTTGTACGTAGGCCCAAAAGAAGGTGAAGCGGTAGCAGTTGATGCTGTAATTGCTGTTTTGGGTGAAGAAGGTGAGGACTATAAAGCCTTATTGGAGGGAGATAGTTCATCATCTTCTAAAGAAGAGGCTAAAGAAGAAAAAGAAGACTCCCCCAACGTGGAAGAAGGCGCTTCTGATGATGCTGGTGATGATTCTTCTTCTGTTTCCGCAGAAGATTTAGACTGTACGGTTATCACGATGCCGTTGTTGAGTGACACCATGACCGAAGGCGTAATTGCCCAATGGAACTTTAAAGTAGGAGACGCCATTAAATCTGACGACGCTATTGCTGATGTAGAAACCGACAAGGCAACGATGGAGGTAACTGCTTACGCAGAAGGAACATTGTTGTATATTGGTGTAGAAGCAGGGCAAGCTGCGAAAGTAAATGATATTATTGCTATCGTAGGGCCGGAAGGTACAGATGTAACGCCTTTATTAAAACAGAAGTCAAATGCTCCAGCTAAAGCGTCGAAATCGGAAGGCGCTACGCAGGAAAAGACTGAAACAAAACAACAAGAAGAGGTTTCGTCATCAAGTGATGCTTCTGGTGCATCCGATGATTCGCGCGTAAAAGCATCGCCGTTGGCTCGCAAAATTGCGAAAGATAAAGGCATCAATTTGAATGATGTAAAAGGTTCTGCTGATGGTGGACGGATTGTAAAGAAAGACGTAGAGAACTTTATTCCAAAAGCAAAAGAGACAACTTCTGCACCTGCGCCGGTATCTGCTGCAGCAAGTACAGAAACCAAAACAATCTCTTTGCCACAATATATCGGTGAAGAAAAATATACGGAGCAAAAAGTCTCGCAAATGCGTAAAACGATTGCTCGCCGTCTATCAGAATCCCTATTCACAGCACCACATTTCTATTTGACGATTTCAGTAGATATGGACAACGCTATGGAAGCACGTGGTCAAATTAATACCGTCGCGCCGGTGAAGGTATCGTTTAATGATATTGTTATTAAGGCAGTTGCCGTAGCGTTAAAACAACATCCTGCCGTAAATTCTTCATGGAAAGGGGATACGATTCGCTTTAATGAGCATGTGAACGTTGGTGTGGCAATGGCCGTAGAAGACGGCTTATTGGTGCCGGTTGTGCGTTTTGCTGATGGCAAGTCGTTATCTCATATTTCTGCTGAAGTGAAGGAATACGGTCAGAAAGCAAAAGCGAAGAAGCTGCAACCATCAGATTGGGAAGGCTCAACTTTCACGGTATCCAATCTAGGGATGTTTGGAATAGACGAATTTACATCTATTATCAATTCACCTGATGGCGCTATCCTATCTGTAGGAGCTATCCAGCAGGTTCCGGTAGTGAAAAATGGTGCTGTTGTTCCGGGGAATGTCATGAAGCTAACACTAGGTTGTGACCACCGTGTGGTTGATGGTGCTACTGGGGCCGCATTCTTACAAACATTAAAAGGATTATTGGAAGCCCCAATTAGGCTTTTAGCGTAATTGTTTTTCATATTAATATAAAGAAAAGGACATCCATAGAAAGATGTCCTTTTTGTGTAAATGATAGCGAATAATTCTTGATTTTTTTCTTAATAAATATTAATTTGGAGCGGTAACATTTATTTAATAAAACCGTGATATATCGGAGAGGCAGTTCAGTGAGTATACATTTTTTGAAGATATTAATTATCAGTTTATTTGTCGGTTTGATGTCTTGTTCTTCGCCGGCAGCGAAGCAAAAGAAAGTAGAAGAGAAGCAACAAAAGCAACAAGAGAAGGATAGTATTACGTTGGTTTACAATCCAGCAGATGCAGACCCTGAAATAGATGCTTTTATGCAGAATTTACATCGGAAATCGGCTTTCAACGGAAACGTATTGATCGCAAAAAAGGGAAAGATCATTTACCAAAACACATTTGGATGGGCAGACTACCTGCATAAAGATAGTCTGAAAATTACCTCGAAGTTTGAGCTGGCTTCGGTTTCTAAACCGCTAACGGCATTGGGGGTGCTGAAATTGGCGGAGGAAGAAAAATTAAGGTTGGATCAGACAGTGAACGATTTTTTTCCAGATTTTCCATATTTGGGTATCACGATAAAGATGCTATTGAGCCATCGCAGCGGTCTCCCGAATTATATTTATTTTTCGGAAGAGGCATGGAAGGACAGGACAAAAGCGATGAATAACATGGATGCGATGGATTTATTGATCGAACATAAACCTACGCGGTATGGAGCTCCTGATGGACGTTTTCATTATAATAATTCCAATTACATGGTGCTGGCTGCAATTATAGAAAAAGTGACGGGCCAGGATTTCGCCGTGTACATGAAAGAATCGATCTTTAACCCAGCAGGTATGAAAAATACGGCGGTATTGTCGAAAGCGGTGTATGATAAGATTCCGACAGATGTTGTCGGACATGACCGGGTGTGGAGAAGATCCGTAGTGCAGAACTATTTGGATGGACCTGTTGGTGATAAAGGTATCTATAGTACCGTACAAGACTTGTTTTTATTAGATATAGCGTTGAAAGAGGGGAGGATTGTCAATGAAGCGATACTAGACTCGGCTTATGTGCCCCGTAGTGACGCGAGACGTAGCCTTTTTAGCTACGGTTATGGTTGGCGAACATTTTCACCGGAAAAGGCACAGGTAGTTTATCACACCGGATGGTGGCACGGATTTCGCAATCTATATGTACGGGATTTGACAAACGATATTACGATTGTCTTATTGTCCAATATGGTAAATGGTAGTTTAGTGAAACTAGACGACTTGTATAAGATTTTGAAAATGCCTATTTTAAGGCAAAATGCTTATAGTGCAAATGGAGACTTTATTGTCAACTAACTTATGTTCAATTTATGAAAAAGACACTTATCGTTGGTGCGAGCAATAATCCTGCTCGATATGCTTATTTGGTAGCAAATAAGTTGGTTCGCAAGGGATACCCAATTGTGAACGTGGGAAGAAAAAAAGGAAAAGTAGCTGGCGTAGATATAGAGAATATGGATGATATCCATACAGATATTGATACGATTACATTGTACGTTGGGCCGCAGAATCAAGCTATTTATTATGATTATATTTTGCAGACACAACCCAAACGGGTAATTTTTAATCCGGGCACAGAGAACGAGGAACTTAAACGGCGGCTCGAAGAAGCAGGGATTGAGGCTGTGGAGGCTTGTACGCTTGTAATGCTGAATACCGAGCAATATTAGTGCGGGTATAAATGTCCGCTACGAAATATAAGAAAACGCGGTAAGAGGCGTGTGATTTGGTTTTTTTGGCTGTCAGGTTTATGGAGATGCAACTCCTGTATCTCCATCATGTATTCTTGCATGAAAAAAATAATTCGCTAACTATTTGATACTTATAAAATTCTTTCTACCTTTGCAATCCCTTTATGGGGAAAGTGTGTCTTGAGCGAAGCCCTACTGCTTCGATGGACGATTAATTAATTAATATATAAGATGTCAGGAATTATTGGTAAAAAAGTAGGAATGACCAGCCTGTTCGATGCGGAAGGG
The DNA here is from genome assembly GCF_004208525.1 of Sphingobacterium corticibacterium. Classification (GTDB taxonomy): domain Bacteria; phylum Bacteroidota; class Bacteroidia; order Sphingobacteriales; family Sphingobacteriaceae; genus Sphingobacterium; species Sphingobacterium corticibacterium. The sequence continues at coordinate 276,078 of NZ_SGIT01000004.1, forward strand.
AAGAACATCCCTTGTACAGTAATTGAGGCTGGGCCGTGCGTGGTTACGCAGATACGTACGGTAGAAAAGGATGGCTATTCGGCTGTTCAACTTGGCTATGATGATGCCAAGGAAAAGAACACGACAGCTCCTTTAAAAGGACACTTTGCGAAAGCAGGGGTTAGTCCTAAGCGTAAGCTAGTTGAATTCAAAACCTTCGAGGATGAGAAGCAACTAGGTGACACTGTGAATGTCACTATCTTTGAAGAAGGTGAGTATGTGGACGTGGTTGGTACTTCAAAAGGTAAGGGCTTCCAAGGTGTAATGAAGCGTCACGGATTTGGTGGTGTAGGTGGTGCGACTCACGGTCAGCACAACAGGCTACGTGCTCCAGGTTCATTAGGTGCAGCTTCTTGGCCTTCCCGCGTATTCAAAGGGAAACGTATGGCAGGCCGTACAGGTGGTGATAGAGTAAAGATTCAGAACCTACAGGTTTTGAAAGTTTATCCTGAGCAAAACCTGATTGTTGTTAATGGTTCCGTTCCAGGAGCTAAAGGTTCTTATGTAATCGTAGACAAATAGTAGAGATGGAAGTTAATGTATTAAATTTATCAGGTAAAGAAACAGGTGCCAAGGTGCAGCTTCCTGAGTCTGTATTCGGTGTAGAGCCAAACGACCATGCGATCTATTTGGATGTGAAACAATACTTAGCGAACCAACGCCAAGGAACACACAAATCCAAACAACGTAATGAAATCGCGGGTTCTACTCGTAAATTACACAAACAAAAAGGTACTGGTGGTGCCCGCGCGGGTTCTATCAAATCTCCATTGTTTAATGGTGGTGGTCGTGTATTTGGTCCACAACCTCGTGACTATTCGTTCAAATTGAACAAAAAAATGAAGCAGGTAGCGCGCAAATCTGCATTGAGCTATAAAGCTCAGGAGAACAATATATTGGTGTTGGACGAAGTAAACTTCGACGCGATCAAAACCAAAAATTATGTATCGTTCATCAATGCATTAAATTGTGCCGATGAGAAAACACTTCTCGTATTGCCAGCAGAAAACAAGAACGTTTATTTATCAAGCAGAAACTTGAAGAAAACAAAAGTTATTGTTGCAGCAGAATTAAATACGTATGACGTATTAAATGCTACAAAGCTGTTGTTGACGGCGGATTCTGTTAAAACTTTGGAGGAAGCATTCGCTAAATAATATGGAAATTATCAAAAAACCTATTTTAACAGAGAAAGCTTCGTTATTGACGGAGAAATTAAACCGTTACGCTTTCAAAGTTGACCACAGAGCTAATAAAATTCAGATTAAACAAGCTGTAGAAGAAATGTTTGGTGTGACTGTATTGGCAGTTAACACCGCGGTTGTTGCCGGTAAAGCAAAAAGCCGTTATACAAAAGCAGGTTTTGTATCTGGAAGAGCTCCTAAATATAAAAAGGCCATCATTACAGTTAAAGATGGTGAAACTATTGACTTTTACAGTACACTATAATAAGAAATGGCAGTTAAAAGATTCAAACCGGTTACCCCTGGTACTCGCTTTAGAGTAGGTGCTGACTACTCGGACGTTACAACTAACGTTCCGGAGAAATCATTAGTAGTTGGTATCAACAAGAAATCAGGTGGTCGTAATAAGTCCGGTAAAATGACTATGCGTTATCTCGGTGGGGGACATAAAAAAGTATACCGATTAATTGATTTCAAACGCGATAAAAAAGATATCCCTGCAAAAGTTGCTACTATTGAGTACGATCCAAACCGTACGGCGCGTATTGCTTTATTGCACTACGCTGATGGTGAAAAACGTTATATCATTGCCCCGGCTGGACTAACAGTTGGTCAAACGGTAATAGCAGGTGATCATGCAGCCCCAGAAGTAGGAAATACATTGCCATTAGCAAATATCCCGCTAGGTTCTATCATTCATAATATTGAGTTGAATCCTGGTCAAGGGGGATCAATCGCTCGTTCGGCTGGTACGTACGCGCAATTGTCTGCTCGTGATGGTAAGTATGCTATTATTAAATTGCCTTCAGGCGAGACCCGTATGATTTTGTTAACCTGTGTTGCGACTATCGGTTCGGTATCGAACGCGGAAAAAGCGAATCAAGTGTTGGGTAAAGCAGGTCGTAAACGTCATTTAGGACGTCGTCCTCGCGTTCGTGGTGTGGCTATGAACCCGGTTGATCACCCAATGGGTGGTGGTGAAGGCCGTTCATCAGGAGGTCACCCTCGTTCACGTACAGGTGTGTTGGCTAAAGGCTTCAAAACACGCTCTAAGAAGAAAATATCGAATCGTTACATCATTGAGAGAAGGAAAAAATAATGGCTCGTTCAATTAAAAAAGGTCCTTATATCGATCACAACTTAGAAAGAAAAGTTCTTTCTATGAATGAAACAAACAAAAAATCAGTAATCAAAACATGGTCTCGTAGATCAATGATTTCACCTGATTTTGTTGGCCATACCTTCGCAGTGCACAACGGGAATAAGTTCATCCCTGTTTATGTAACAGAAAATATGGTTGGTCACAAGCTTGGTGAATTCGCGCCTACGCGTACATTCAAAGGCCACGCAGAAAAGAAAAAATAATTAGGTAATGGAAGCAACAAAAAAACTCAAAAAATCTGTCTTAATCAGACAGCGCAAAGAGCAGGAAAAAGCTCAAGTAGGAGGAGCTTCTACTGCCAAGTTATTGAACTGCCCTACTTCACCGCGTAAAATGCGTTTAGTGGTAGATCTTATCCGTGGCGAAAAAGTGGAATCGGCTCTTTATATCTTGAAACATTCAGGAAAAGAAGCTGCTGCTCGTGTTGAGAAATTATTATTATCAGCTATCAAAAACTGGGAAGCAAAGAATGAAGGAGCTTCTTTGGAAGACAGTGCTTTGTATGTGAAAGAAATACAGGTAGACGGAGGTCGTCAATTGAAGAGATTGCGTCCAGCTCCACAAGGTCGTGGCTATAGAATTCGTAAACGTTCAAACCATGTAACTTTGGTCGTAGATAGTTTAAATAACGTAAACAACTAATTTAGATAAGAATGGGACAAAAGGCAAATCCAATAGGTAGCAGATTGGGGATCATCAAAGGATGGGACTCTAATTGGTTCGGAGGCAACAACTATTCTGATAAGTTAGTTGAGGACGAAAAAATCAGAAAATATCTTTCTGTACGTATCGCAAAAGGAGGCGTAGCAAAAGTTGTTATTGAAAGAACTTTGAAGCGCATCACAGTTACTATTCACACGGCTCGTCCGGGAATCGTTATCGGTAAAGGCGGTCAAGAAGTTGACAAGATTAAAGAAGAGTTGAAAAAATTGACGAAAAAAGACGTTCAAATCAACATCTTTGAAATTAAACGCCCAGAGCTTGATGCGAAATTGGTAGCAGAAGGTATTGCTAAACAATTAGAAGCACGTATTTCATTCCGTCGTGCAATGAAAACAGCAATTGCTTCAACCATGCGTATGGGTGCCGAAGGTATCAAGGTAATGTGTTCAGGTCGTTTGGGTGGTGCTGAAATGGCACGTACCGAACAATATAAAGAAGGAAGAACGCCTTTGCATACATTACGTGCTGACATTGACTATGCATTAGCAGAAGCGTTGACTACTTACGGTAAAATCGGTGTGAAAGTTTGGATCTGTAAAGGTGAAGTTTACGGTAAACGTGACCTATCCCCTAATATCGGACAAACGTCAAACACGAAAACCCGTGGCGGAAACGAAGGCGGAGGCGATCGTCGTGACAACCGTAAAGGCGGTGGACGCGGTGGAAACCGGGGTGGAAGCAATCGTGACCGTGGCGGAAGCCGTGGTGGTTCAAACAGAGGATAATTAATTAATAGATTAAAACAGATATCCGTCAGCTTGGCGGATTAAAAAAATACGAACATGTTACAGCCAAAAAGAACGAAGTTCAGAAAGATGCAGAAAGGCCGCATGAAAGGTAACGCTTCTCGTGGAGCGGAGTTAGCTTTCGGTTCTTTCGGTATCAAGTCAATGGAGCCAGCATGGATCACTAGCCGCCAAATTGAGGCTGCGCGTATTGCCGTAACACGTTACATGAAACGTGAAGGTCAAGTGTGGATCCGTATTTTCCCTGACAAACCTGTTACCAAAAAACCTGCAGAGGTACGTATGGGTAAAGGTAAGGGAGCTCCTGAATACTGGGTAGCCGTAGTGCGTCCAGGCCGTATGTTATTTGAAGCAGAAGGTGTACCTTTAGAGGTTGCCAAAGAAGCATTGCGTTTAGCTGCTCAAAAATTACCGGTTCAAACAAAGTTTGTTATACGTAGAGACTACGTAGAAGCATAAACGTTGGTAATGTCAATGGGTTTAGATCATGTGGCCGTTACCCACATGATGACATGTAAACCTTAAGATAACCCGACACAATACTGAAAGAAAATGAAGAATTCAGAAATTATCGAATTATCACAAGAGGAACTTACAGCTCGTCTCGCACAAGAGAAAGCTGCTCTTAACAAGTTGAAATTTGCACATGCTGTTTCTGCTATTGAGAACCCCAATGCGATCAAAGCAGGGCGCAAAACTATCGCTCGTATCTCTACAGAGATTTCAAAACGTAGAATTGCTGCACAATCCGAAACAGCCGCTGAGGCATAAATGTAAAGTCGAAAAATGGAAAGAAATTTAAGAAAAACAAGAATCGGCTTGGTAGTTAGCAACAAGATGGACAAGTCTATCGTGGTGGCTGTTGAACGTAAAGTGAAGCACCCTATCTATGGTAAGTTCGTGAAAAAAACTACCAAATTCAAAGCTCATGACGAAGAGAATACCTGCGGTATCGGCGACACGGTATTAATCATGGAAACACGTCCGTTGAGTAAAACAAAGAACTGGAGATTAGTTGAAATATTAGAAAGGGCTAAATAATGGTACAACAGGAATCAAGATTAAATGTAGCCGACAACTCAGGAGCTAAAGAAGTTTTAGTAATCCGAGTATTAGGCGGTACGCGTAAGCGCTATGCATCTATCGGTGATAAAGTTGTTGTTACCGTAAAGAGCGCTTTACCTTCAGGAAATGTGAAGAAAGGAACCGTTTCCAAGGCAGTAGTCGTACGTACGAAAAAAGAAATCCGTCGTAAAGATGGTTCTTACATCCGTTTCGATGACAATGCTGCTGTATTATTAAATAATAACGATGAACCACGCGGAACACGTATCTTCGGCCCAGTAGCTCGGGAACTACGTGAGAAGCAGTTCATGAAAATTGTATCACTAGCACCGGAGGTTTTATAATTATGGCACAGAAGAAAAAAGCAACTACGCACAAAATCAAAATTAAAAAAGGTGATTTAGTGAAAGTTATCGCCGGTAACGCTAAAGGTGTTCAGGGTAAAGTTCTACAGGTTATAAAAGAAACTAATAGAGCGGTTGTAGAAGGCGCTAATATTGTTAAAAAACATACTAAACCTAGTGCAGCTAATCCTAACGGTGGTATTATTGAAAAAGAAGCTGCTATCCACATCTCTAATATCGCGTTGATCGATCCGAAATCAGGTGAGCCTACTCGTGTTGGTCGTCGTGTGAATGCAGATGGCAAAATTGTTCGTTACGCAAAAAAATCAGGGGAGGAAATTAAATAATGACTTACGTACCAAGATTAAAAGCGAAATATGCGGAGGAAATCCGTACGGCGCTAAAGGAAAAATTCCAGTATAAAAGCGTTATGCAAGTTCCGAAGCTTGAGAAGATTGTGGTATCGCAAGGTATCGGTGCTGCTACTGCTGATAAGAAGTTGATTGACAATGCAGTGGCTGAATTAACCTTGATCACAGGTCAGCAAGCGGTTCCTACAAAATCAAAAAAGGACATCTCGAACTTTAAACTACGTAAAGGAATGCCAATTGGGGCACGTGTAACATTACGTGACAACAATATGTATGAATTCCTTGATCGTTTGGTAGCTGTATCTTTGCCTCGTATCCGCGATTTTCGTGGTATCAACGAAAAAGGTTTTGACGGAAGAGGTAACTATAATTTAGGTATCACCGAGCAAATTATCTTTCCAGAGATTAATATTGATAAGATCAATAAAATCCAAGGTATGGATATCACTTTTGTAACTTCGGCCGACAATGATGTGGAGGCTTTGGAGTTGTTGAAACAATTCGGTTTACCATTCAAAAATCAAAATTCAAACAATAATGGCTAAAGAAGGAATAAAAGCACGCGAACTCAAACGTCAAAAGCTGGTAGCTAAATTTGCGGAGAAACGTGCAGCTTTGAAAGCTGCTGGTGACTACGCTGCGTTAGATAAGTTGCCGAAGAATGCTTCACCGGTACGTTTACACAATCGTTGTAAATTAACTGGTCGTCCTAAAGGATATATGCGCCAATTTGGTATCTCTCGTGTAACTTTCCGTGAGATGGCTTTGGACGGTAAAATCCCGGGAGTGAAAAAAGCTTCTTGGTAATCAAGAAAAAAACATTTACTTTTGCCCGGATAAATCGTGAATCGGTTTATCGGGGCAATTTGTTTTGCAAATTTTATTAACAGATGACAGGTCTCCAGACTTTGGTTAGTCCGTGAGAAACCATTATCGCAATTTTTATACATAATGAATACAGATCCAATAGCGGATTACCTTACACGAGTAAGGAATGCCATTAAGGCCAACCACAGGGTTGTTGAAATTCCTGCATCGAACCTTAAGAAAGAAATCACTAAAGTTCTTTTCGATAAAGGTTACATTGCTAATTACAAATTCGAGGAAAACGGTCCTCAAGGTAACATTAAGATAGCTTTGAAGTACCATCCGATTAGCAAAATTCCGGCTATTCGCACATTGACACGTGTGAGTAAACCTGGTTTAAGAAAGTATGCAGGTGTTGACAGCATGCCTCGTGTTTTGAATGGTCTGGGTATCGCAATTTTGTCGACTTCCAAGGGAGTAATGACAGATAAAGAGGCCCGTCTGCAAAACGTAGGTGGTGAGGTTTTATGTTACGTTTATTAATCTAGGTAAAAACACAGAAGAAATGTCAAGAATTGGAAAAGCGCCTATCGCTATTCCTTCGGGAGTAACGATCAACGTATCAGATAAAAATCTGGTAACGGTAAAAGGACCGAAAGGCGAACTAACACAGCAAGTGGATAGTGATATTACCGTAAAACAAGAAGACGATACTATTATAGTATCACGTCCTACTGAACAAAAAAGACACAAATCATTACATGGTTTGTACCGCGCCTTAATCAATAACATGGTTGTAGGTGTTACGGAAGGATACAAAACTACACAGGAACTAGTCGGTGTAGGTTACCGTGCAACAAGTACAGGTAATACATTGGAGTTAGCCTTAGGTTTCTCTCACCCGATTGTTTTTATATTGCCAAAGGAAATTAAAGTAACTACTACTTCGGAAAAAGGTAAAAATCCTACTATTACGTTGGAAAGTGCTGATAAGCAGTTAATCGGTCAGATTGCTGCGAAAATCCGTAGCTTCCGTAAGCCGGAGCCTTACAAAGGAAAAGGTGTTAAATTTGTAGGTGAAGTATTAAGAAGAAAAGCAGGTAAATCAGCTAAAAAATAATAACCATGGCAGGAAATAAAACATCTCGCAGAGAGCGAATCAAAAAAGGAATAAGAAAGAGCCTGACTGGAACGGCTGAGCGTCCACGTTTATCCGTTTTCAGAAGCAATAAAGGTATCTATGCTCAAATTATCGATGATGAGGCTGGAAAAACGTTAGCTTCAGCGTCTTCAGGTTCGAAGGATTTTGCCGCAAGCGGTACAAAAATAGAGCAATCGAAGGCTGTCGGAAAATTAGTGGCAGAAAAAGCTGTAGCAGCAGGTATTAGCAAAGTAGTTTTTGACCGTAATGGGTACTTATACCATGGCCGTGTGAAATCATTGGCTGAAGGTGCTCGCGAAGGCGGTTTGGACTTTTAATCAATAAGAACATGGCATTAAGCAATATAAAAAGAGTAAAATCAAGCGAAATAGAATTAAAAGATCGCTTAGTAAGCATCCAACGCGTAGCGAAAGTGACTAAAGGCGGTCGTACCTTCAGTTTCTCGGCTATCGTTGTTGTGGGTGACGAAAATGGTATCGTGGGTTACGGACTTGGTAAAGCAAAAGAGGTTACTGAGGCTATTACGAAGGGTATCGATGATGCAAAGAAAAACTTGATTAAAGTTCCTATCATCAACGGTACAGTTCCTCACGAACAACATGGCAAATTCTCTGGAGGTCGCGTTTTGATTAAGCCAGCTGTTGGCGGTACGGGCGTACTAGCAGGTGGTGCAATGCGTGCCGTATTGGAGAGTGCGGGTATTAAGGACGTATTAGCGAAATCATTGGGTTCATCCAATCCGCACAATGTTGTGAAAGCAACAGTTGATGCATTGGTTAAACTTCGTGATGCCTACACCGTTGCCCAAAACCGCGGTGTCGATTTAAACAAAGTATTTAACGGTTAATTATCATGGCAAAAATCAAAATCACCCAGATAAAGAGCGTTATCGACAGAAGCGAGCGCCAAAAGAGAACTATTCAGGCCCTTGGCTTGAAACGTATCAACCACTTCGTAGAAGTTGAAGCTACACCATCCATTATCGGTATGGTCAGAAAAGTCAACCACTTAGTAGCGGTAGAGACTGTTTAAGATAGAATAGGTAAATGGAAAGGGTTTTCGGATTCTTTCCATTCCGTTTATTAATTAATTATTCATCGTTACGACCTGTTTAGTGAGAGCGAAGGCGTAACACAACATTTTTAATACAAAATGAATTTAAGTAGTTTAAAACCAGCTAAAGGTTCTGTAAAAAACAGAAAACGTATCGGTAGAGGTCAAGGATCTGGTCGTGGCGGTACATCAACTCGTGGCCATAAAGGTGCCGGTTCGCGTTCAGGACATTCTACGAAGATTGGTTTCGAAGGTGGTCAAATGCCTTTGCAACGTCGCGTACCTAAGTTCGGTTTCAAAAACATGAATCGCGTCGAGTATAAAGGAATTAACTTGGACGTATTGCAGGAGCTGGTAGCTAAGTACAATTTGACAGCTATCGACTTCGATACTTTAAAAGCTCATGGATTAGTTGCCAAAAAAGACTTAGTGAAAATCTTAGGTCGTGGCGAGTTGACTACTAAAGTAGAAGTTAAAGCCCATGCTTTTTCTGCTTCGGCACAGAAAGCTATTGAAGCTGCAGGTGGTTCTATCGAAAAACTATAAAATTACATGAAGAAACTAATCACAACCTTAACCAATATATGGAAAATAGAAGATTTACGCAATCGTATTATTACCACATTGCTTCTTCTTCTTATCTACCGTATTGGTTGTCACGTGGTTCTGCCGGGTGTCAACCCTGATGCATTAGTGGCTAGAAGTAGCGAAGGCAATAGCATATTGGACTTAATCAATATGTTTGCTGGAGGGTCGTTCTCCCGGTCGGCGATATTCGCGTTGGGTGTAATGCCCTACATTTCTGCATCAATCGTTGTTCAGTTATTGGGGATAGCGGTTCCTGCATTTCAGAAAATGCAAAAAGAAGGCGAATCGGGTCGTAAAAAAATGACACAGATTACGCGTTACCTAACATTGGCGATTACGTTGGTGCAAGCGGTAGCTTATGTGAAAACACAAGTCCCTGCAGAAGCGAAAACATTAGCAGAACCAATGTTCACTATTCTTTCTGCAATTGTGTTAACAGCAGGTACCTTGTTTGTGATGTGGCTTGGTGAAAAAATTACAGATAAAGGTATTGGTAATGGTATCTCCTTAATTATCATGGCAGGTATCATTGCGCAGTTGCCAGCAGGTATTGTGGCAGAGTGGGGATCTCGTATGAGTCCTAGTGGAGGTGGACCTATTCCACTTTTATTAGAGTTTGTCGCCCTTTTCTTTGTTGTGATTTTTGCCATCTTGGTGGTGCAAGGTATTCGTAAAGTCCCTGTACAGTACGCCAAAAAGATTGTTGGTAACAAGCAGGTCGGTGGGGTACGCCAGTATATTCCTTTAAAAGTGAATGCTGCCGGCGTTATGCCTATTATATTTGCACAGGCTATTATGTTCTTGCCAATGGCTTTATCACAGTTTTTTCCAGATTTACAGTCTGATTTTTTAGCGTCATTAAGTAACTATACATCCGTTGCCTACAACGTAACATTTGCTGTTCTCATTATTGCGTTTACGTTTTTCTATACGGCAATTATGGTAAATCCACAGCAGATGTCTGAAGACATGAAGAAGAATGGCGGCTTTATTCCTGGAATAAAGCCGGGTTACGATACGAATATTTTTATCGATAACGTCATCTCGCGTATTACCTTCCCGGGAGCTATATTCATTGCGATTATTGCGGTGATGCCTGCTCTAGCGGCTAAATTAGGTGTGAATAACCAATTCGCACATTTCTATGGAGGTACTTCTTTATTGATTCTAGTAGGTGTAGTGTTAGATACATTACAGCAGATTGAGAGTCATCTGTTAATGCGTCATTATGACGGCTTGATGAAGACGGGCAGAGTAAAGGGTCGTTCGACAGCTACCGTAGAAGGTATCGATCAATCAGCACTTTAATAAATGTCCAAAGTTTATTATAAAACAGAAGAACAAATCGAGCAAATACGAGAGTCTGCAAAGGTACTCTCGTTATTACTTGGTGAGATTGCAAAGGAAGTAAAGCCTGGAATTACTACGTTATCGCTAGATAAATTAGCCTATGATTTTATTCATGACAATGGAGGTACCCCTGCATTCCTGAACTATCAAGGTTTCCCATTTTCGTTATGTATATCGGTAAACGATCAAATTGTTCACGGATTTCCGAGTGATTATGTGCTGAAGGAAGGTGATATCGTTTCGGTAGACGGTGGCGTCAATTTAAAGGGATTTATTAGTGATTCAGCCTACACTTTTGGTGTAGGTAATATTTCGGCAGAAGCACAGCAATTGTTGGAGGTGACCAAAGCAGCTTTGTATAAAGGTATTGAGCAGGCAGTCGCCGGAAAACGTGTAGGCGATATTTCAGCAGCCGTGCAAGAACATGTTGCACCTTACCATTATGGTATCGTAAGAGAGCTAGTAGGACATGGTGTTGGTTTACATTTGCACGAAAAGCCGGAAGTGCCAAACTACGGAAAGCGTGGTTCTGGACCAAAGTTGGACGCCGGTTTGGTCATTTGTATTGAGCCGATGATCAATGCAGGCAAAGCTGGTGTGAAGTTTTGGGATGATGGTTGGACGGTGAGTACTATTGATGGAAAGTTATCTGCTCATTTTGAACAGATGGTTGCTATCCGAAAAGGTACGCCGGACGTGTTGCTGACATTTGAACATGTGGAAGAAGTTTTGGGTAAAAAGTAGTTGGTTTTCAATATTTTTTATTTATCTTTGCACTCCTGTTTGTACAGGCCAAAAAAGTAAATTAACATAGGATATATGGCTAAACAAGCCTCGATAGAACAAGACGGTATAATTAAGGAGGCGCTTTCTAATGCGATGTTCCGTGTAGAATTGGAAAATGGGCATGAAATTATTGCGCATATTTCCGGAAAAATGCGTATGCATTATATCAAAATTTTACCTGGAGATAAAGTGAAGTTGGAAATGTCGCCTTATGATTTAACAAAGGGAAGAATTACGTATCGCTATAAATAGCGGTTGTTTTTACTTTTCGGTATAATAGGCTTTTAAAATACTACAACAATGAAAGTTAGAGCATCAATAAAAAAACGTAGCGCGGATTGTAAAGTTATCCGTCGCAAAGGAAAGGTTTTTGTAATCAACAAAAAGAACCCTAAGTTCAAGCAACGTCAAGGGTAGTTTAATTAACATAATCGCTTAAAGTATTATATGGCAAGGATAGCAGGTATAGATTTACCTAAAAACAAAAGAGGCGTAATAGGCCTTACCTACATCTTCGGTATTGGTCGTTCCACAGCGGCTTATATCTTGAAAAAAGCGGGTATCAGTGAGGATGTTAAAGTATCTGAATGGAACGATGATCAATTAACAGCCATCCGTAACATCATCAACGAAGAAGTTAAAGTTGAAGGTGCTTTGCGTTCTGAAGTGCAGTTAAACATCAAACGTTTGATGGATATTGGTTGTTACCGTGGCCTACGTCACCGTAAGCATTTACCTCTTCGCGGTCAACGTACAAAAAACAACTCACGTACCCGTAAAGGTAAACGTAAAACAGTTGCAAACAAGAAAAAAGCTACTAAATAATAATTAAGAAATGGCTAAAAGTAAAAAGGTTACAAAAAAGCGTATCGTCGTTATTGAGCCAGTAGGTCAAGCTCATATCAACGCTACCTTTAACAACATCATCATTACTTTGACAAACAATCAAGGTCAGACTATTTCATGGTCTTCAGCTGGTAAAATGGGGTTCAGAGGTTCTAAAAAGAATACTCCGTACGCTGCTGGTCAAGCTGCTCAAGACTGTGGTAAAGTTGCACACGACTTAGGTTTACGCAAAGTTGAAGTTTTTGTAAAAGGTCCGGGAGCTGGACGTGAGTCGGCAATCCGTACATTACAGACCATTGGAATCGATGTGACTACGATCAAAGATATCACGCCACTTCCGCACAATGGTTGTCGTCCTCCAAAACGGAGAAGAGTTTAATAATTTTATTGTTTAAGATAAGATTCGTCAGCTATAGGTTGATAGATACTTCAAACAGAGAGAAAAAATGGCAAGATATACAGGACCTAAGTCCAAAATTGCACGTAAATTCAGAGAGCCTATTTTTGGCCCTGATAAGGCTTTAGAAAAAAAGAATTATCCTCCAGGACAACACGGTCCGTCAAAAAGAAGAGGTAAGCAATCTGAATACGCTATTCAGTTGCTAGAAAAGCAAAAAGCAAAATACACCTACGGTGTTTTGGAGCGTCAGTTCCGTACGTTGTTTGCAAAGGCATCAGCGAAGCAAGGTATTACTGGGGAGAACTTCTTGAGATTATTAGAAGCTCGTCTGGATAATGTTGTTTACCGTTTGGGTATTGCTCCAACACGTGCAGCAGCTCGTCAGTTGGTTTCACACAAGCACGTTACCGTTAACGGAGAAGTCGTTAACATCCCATCATATAGCCTACGTCCGGGCGATGTAATTGCCGTTCGTGAGCGCTCTAAATCTTTAGAAGCTATCGTAGCTTCTGTAGAAGGAAGAAAGATTAACAAATTCAGTTGGTTAGAGTGGAACGCTAATGAATTAACAGGAACGTTCGTTTCTTTCCCTGAAAGAGTTGATATTCCAGAAAACATTAAAGAAAACTTAATCGTAGAGTTGTACTCTAAATAGTAATTAATAGGAGTGAGCCAAATCTCTAGATTATGCTTACTCTTATTATATTTTACGTTATTAATAAAAACTTTTAAAAGAAAATAAATGGCAATTTTAGCATTTCAAAGACCGGATAAAGTTATCATGCAAAAATCAACAGATTTTGATGGTACTTTCGAATTTCGTCCATTAGAGCCTGGTTTTGGTGTAACTATTGGTAATGCTTTGCGCCGTATTTTATTGTCCTCCTTAGAAGGATATGCAATTACGTCGGTAAGGTTTTCAGGCGTTTCGCACGAGTTTTCTACTATCAAAGGTGTTGTTGAAGATGTTACCGAGATCATTTTGAACTTGAAGCAAGTTCGTTTCAAGAAAACTGGTGAGCAGGGCGATAGCGAAAAGATCTTTGTCGTTATTAATGGTCAAGATCAATTTAAAGCGGGCGATATTACGAAGTTCTCCAATAATTTTACAGTTTTAAATCCAGAATTGGTTATCTGTAATATGGATAATTCCGTTACTATAGAGGTTGAACTCTCTGTAGCTAAGGGACGCGGTTATGTAAATGCTGAAGAAAATAAAGTTACAGACGGTCCTGTTGGTTTTATCGCTGTAGATTCTATTTACACGCCAATTAAGAACGTAAAATACACCATCGAGAATTATCGTGTAGAACAAAAAACCGACTACGAGAAATTGTTGTTGGATATTTCTACCGACGGTTCTATTCATCCCGAAGAGGCTTTGAAAGAAGCTGCTAAGATTTTGATTCAACACTTCATGTTATTCTCTGATGAAAATATGTTGTTAGAGTCTCAAACAAAAGAGGAAACCAAGGTAGTGGACGAGGAAATTTTACACATGCGTAAAATATTGAAAACCGAGTTGGTGGATTTAGATCTTTCTGTTCGTGCGTTGAACTGCTTGAAAGCGGCTGATATTCGTACATTGGCAGAATTGGTGACTTATGACGTTGCGGATATGTTGAAGTTCCGTAACTTCGGTAAGAAGTCTTTGAGCGAAATTCAAGAGTTGGTTAAATCGAAAGGTTTGTCGTTCGGTATGAATCTGTCCAAATATAAATTGGACGAAGAATAAAATTAATTAATAAATAAGCGACCTGTTGCGTAATTCCTCTTTTAAGAACGGTACGCACAAAAACACAAAAAAATGAGACACGGAAAAAAAGTAGACAAATTAGGGCGCACTGACAGTCACCGTAAGGCGATGTTGGCCAACATGGCGACTTCATTGATCAAACACAAGCGTATTACGACGACTTTAGCTAAAGCTAGAGCATTGCGTAAGTATGTAGAACCTTTGATTACAAAATCAAAGAATGATACAACGCATTCTCGTCGTACAGTATTCGCTTACTTAAAAGACAAAGAAGCTGTAACGATTTTATTCCGCGAAATTTCGGAAAAAGTTGCTTCTCGTCCGGGTGGGTATACACGTATCATCAAGTTAGAAAATCGTCTTGGTGACAATGCTGAAATGGCCTTCATCGAATTGGTTGACTACAACGAAATCTATGGACAAACAGCGAAAGAAGAGAAGAAAGCGACTCGCCGACGCGGTGGTAAGAAGAAAGCTACGGAAAAAACTGCTGAAGTTGAAGTAGCTGAAGAAGTAGAAGTGACGGAGGAAGTTAAAGACGAAGTATCTAAAGCAGAAGCAACAGCGGAAGAAACTTCCGCAGCTGAAGAAGCGCCTGCAAAAGAAGAATCTTCGGAAAAGGAAGAGAAAAAAGATTAATATTTTTCTCATTTATAAAAAAGCCCGTCACATATCATGACGGGCTTTTTTATTTTATAATTACTTATTATTTTCAGCATGTTACGTTATATTTGCGTATAGTATTTTATCCATACCAGTTTATTTTTTTATACATGGATTTATTTAATGTTTATCCCATAAACCCTATTAATATTGTTAGAGCCAAGGGATCCAGCGTTTGGGACGCTTCGGGTACGGAATACCTTGATTTATATGGTGGACATGCCGTGATATCTATTGGACATGGTCATCCACATTATGTGGAATCCATCACCAATCAATTACATCAAATCGGATTCTATTCAAATTCCGTAGAGATCCCATTGCAGCGTCAGCTGGCGCGACAGCTAGGTGAAATATCTGGAAAGGATGATTATGCACTATTTCTTTGTAACTCTGGAGCAGAGGCGAATGAAAACGCATTAAAACTAGCGTCATTCCACAATGGACGAAAAAAGATTATCGCGTTCACGAAGTCTTTTCATGGTCGTACTTCATTGGCTGTAGCCGCGACAGACAATCCCGCTATTGTGGCTCCGGTAAACCAAACGGATAATGTGGTGTTTCTTCCTTTTAATGATGAAGAAGCATTAACTGGGGCTTTTCAAGATTTTGGCGAGGAAATTTCTGCCGTGATCATCGAAGGTATACAAGGCGTGGGTGGAATACGGGAAGCTTCTATTTCTTTCCTTCGGTTGATCCGTTCGCTTTGCGACACGCATGAAGCTGTATTTATTGCGGATGCGGTACAGTGCGGCTACGGTCGTACAGGTGATTTTTATTCGCAAGATTATGCGGGTATAAATGCAGATATTTATTCGATGGCGAAAGGGATGGGGAATGGATTTCCTATCGGGGCGATTAGTATATCTCCTAAATTCAAAGCGTCCTTTGGTATGTTAGGGACTACTTTTGGCGGTAATCATCTGGCTTGTGCAGCTGCAATCGCTGTGCTTGACATCATTCAACGGGAGTGTCTATTGGAAAATGCTCGACACATTGGAAACTACCTTATCACAGAATTGAAAAAGTTTGATAAAGTTAAAGAGGTAAGAGGTAGAGGACTGATGATAGGTGTTGAATTACCAGCAGAATTATCCGATGTGAAAAAGGATTTATTGGTGAAAAATCGAATTTTTACAGGGGAAGCAAAACCAAATGTTATACGGATTTTGCCTGCTTTAAATATAACAAGTGCTATAGCAGATACTTTTTTAACAGCGCTGGACGAGCGATTAAAGACAGTTTAACTTGTCTGGCGATCGATTTAACAGGCATTTCGACTAGGTGGAGGAATGACCTTATTTTTTACTTTTTACGTGGAAAGATGAATAATTTTTTTTCAGTTGCAGATATTGATGATTTAGATTCGGTCGTGCAAGAAGCCTTGTCGCTAAAAGCCGATCCTTATGCTTGGCGGGAATTAGGTAAGAATAAAACATTGGGTTTAGTATTTCTGAATCCGAGCTTACGTACGCGTTTGAGCACCCAAAAGGCAGCGATGAGTCTTGGGATGGACGTGATGGTCATCAATATGGATAAAGAAGGCTGGGCGTTAGAGACGCAGGATGGTATTATTATGAACGGAACAACGGTGGAACATATCCGGGAAGCTGCTGCCGTGATGGGCGAATATTGTGATATATTAGGATTGCGTTCTTTTCCTAGTTTGAAAGATAAAGTAGCAGATTATACAGAAGAGCTGTTTAACAAATTTATTAAATTTTGTGGGGTTCCCGTGGTTTCTTTGGAAAGCGCTACGCGTCACCCTTTGCAAAGTTTAACCGATTTAATTACCATTACAGAACATAAACAGATAGCTAAACCTAAAGTTGTGTTGGCCTGGGCACCTCATGTGAAGGCATTACCCCAAGCCGTTCCGAATTCTTTTTCGGAATGGATGTGTAAAGCGCAGGAGCAAGATTTGGTTGATTTTACGATCGCTCATCCTGCTGGATACGAATTGAACGAGGAATTTACGGTGGGCGCGCAAATAGTGTATGATTTAAACCAAGCGCTGAACGGAGCTGATTTTGTATATGTAAAAAACTGGTCTTCTTATAGCGATTACGGACAGGTTTATCCTGTGCAAGAAGACTGGCTAATGACCAACGAGAAATTAGGATTGACAAACGATGCGAAAGTGATGCATTGTCTGCCAGTACGACGTGATTTAGAGTTGTCATCAGAAATTCTTGACGGCCCTAACTCTTTGGTTGTTAAAGAAGCGGCTAACCGGGTGTGGGCAGCTCAGGTGGTGTTAAAGCGAATGTTGGAGAATCTTAAGAAGTAAATGTATTTAATTAGCTATGGGAAGTGGATTACATATTATCAAAATCGGAGGTAACGTTATTGATGACGATGTACAGTTGCAGAGTTTTTTGGAAAAATTTGCGGCATTACAAGGTAAAAAGGTATTAGTCCACGGCGGAGGAAAGATTGCTACACGAATTGCCGCTGATCTCGGGATTGAGGCGAAAATGATTAATGGCCGACGTATTACAGATAAGGCTATGCTCGATGTAGCAACCATGGTTTATGCTGGTCTAACCAATAAACATGTGGTTTCTTCTCTGCAGAAATTTGGTTGCGATGCATTAGGATTGTCTGGAGCAGATGGTAATACGATTAAGGCAATTAAGCGTCCTGTTCGGGAAATTGACTATGGATATGCCGGAGATATCTTAGTAGATTCCGTGAATACCCTAAGTATAAAGAAATTTTTGGAAGCAGGATTTACTCCGGTATTTTCTGCTATTACGCATAACGGTTTGGGACAGTTATTAAATACCAATGCGGATACTATTGCTTCAGCGTTGGCGGTCTCGTTGGCGAAGATATATGAGACAAAGCTGATTTACTGTTTTGAAAAAGAGGGCGTATTACGTGATGTAGATAATTCCGAATCTGTTATCAAATCCATAAGTCCAGATGAATTCGAAAAACTAAAATTAGAGAAAGTAATTTACGAAGGTATGATTCCAAAACTGGATAACGCTTTTGAGGCACTAAGCAAGGGCGTTAAAAATGTATATATTGGCAATGCCTTAAACCTGCATAAATATCAACAGGGGGAATTTGGTACTTGTTTGTTATCTAAATAAACCAAAAAATGAGCAAAATAACAATAATCGGTAGTGGAAATATCGGACTTTCCCTTGCCAAAGGACTTGTAAAGTCCGGACAATATACAGCCGCTGAGATCATGCTCACGCGCAGGTACCTCGCTAACCTTCAAGAGGAAGCCGCACTCGGCTTTCAAGTACACGATAATAATACACAGGCCGTTGTCGGTGCTGAAATAGTGGTGCTAGCTATCCTACCGCAGCAACTTCGTAAAGTATTGGAAGAGGTGAAGGATACCGTGCATGCCGGACAGATTATTGTTTCTGTCGTGTCAGGTGTAAGCTGTGCTGATATCAAGCAAGTACTTGGTGACGATAAATTGGTTGTTCGCGCTATGCCAAATACAGCTATTGCTATTGGACAGTCAATGACCTGTATAGCGACTGACTATGCTGCGGATACGGAAATAAAAAAGGTAGAACAATTATTTGAAGCGGTAGGTGCTGTCGTAGTTATTCAGGAAGATCTCATGACGTCTGCGACTGCGCTTTGTGCGTGTGGTATTGCTTTTTTCTTACGTGCTATCCGGGCGGCTTCGCAAGGTGGTGTGGAAATAGGTTTTCATGCACATGATGCCTTAAAGATGGCGGTACAAACGGCTAAAGGAGCTGCAGATTTGTTACTACAGACACAAAACCACCCCGAAGGAGAGATCGATAAGGTAACGTCTCCTAAAGGATGTACGATCGCCGGGTTGAATGAAATGGAGCACCATGGGTTTAGTTCGGCATTTATAAAAGGAATAAAATTGTCCGCAGAAAAAGCTGGGGGATTATATAATGAATAAAAATATAGCCCATCTGACAAAAGAAGCTATATTGCTATTAAAGCAATTGATAGCCCTGCCATCTTTTAGCAAAGAAGAAAAAGACACAGCTGATTTACTGTGTCTTTTTTTTCGTGAACGTGGCGTGGGATATAAACGTTTCGGTAATAATGTGTGGGCCTATAATAAATATAGAGACGATTCGAGACCTTATATCCTGCTAAATTCTCACCATGATACGGTAAAGCCCAATAGCGGCTATACCAAAGATCCTTTTGACCCGGTGGAGACCGATAACAAGCTGTATGGTTTAGGGAGCAATGATGCGGGAGGATGTCTGGTGTCGTTGATAGCAGCATTTCTGTATTATTATGAACATGAAGATTTACGTTATAATCTATGTTTATTAGCCTCAGCAGAGGAAGAAATTTCCGGAAAAAATGGAGTCGAAGAAGCGATCAAGCATATCGGGTTGATGGATTTCGCTATTGTTGGAGAGCCTACTCAACTACAGATGGCTGTCGCAGAAAAAGGATTGATGGTCTTGGATTGTGAAGCGATAGGCGTATCTGGACATGCTGCACGGGAGGAGGGGGAGAATGCAATATATAAAGCGATGGAGGCTATAGATTGGTTTCGTACATTTCAGTTTCCGAAAGTTTCATCACACTTAGGGCCCATAAAGATGTCCGTTACCGTAGTGAATGCTGGTACACAACATAATGTTGTCCCCGCATCCTGTACATTCGTCGTCGATGTGCGTACAACAGATGTTTATAATAACCAAGAAATTCTGGACATCATTAGGCAACACGTTTCGGTCAACGTGAATCCCCGTTCCACTAGACTCAACCCTTCCGCGATTGCGCTAGATCATCCTGTCGTCCAATCGGGAGTACGTCTAGGAGCCAAAATGTTTGGAAGTCCGACTATGAGTGACCAAGCGCTGCTATCTATCCCGTCTGTAAAAGTAGGGCCGGGAGATTCCGCGCGGTCACATTCTGCAGATGAATATATATTTTTAGCAGAAATCGAACATGGTATTATTTTTTATATCGATTTGCTGAAAAATATCGTGTAAAAAAAATATCTACAGCGTTATTTGCCTTTTTATACTTTCTTCTAGCGATATAATCGTCTCCGTACGTTGGATACCCGTCAACGACTGAATGTCTTCATTTAATACTTTGCGTAAATGTGCTGTATCACGACATACAATCTTTGCAAACATACTGTACTGCCCTGTACAGTAATGCAGTTCGACTACTTCTTTTATATCTTGTAATTGTTTGACAGCATCAGAATATTGCGAACCTTTCTCTAAATAGATTCCTAAGAAAGCTGTAATGTCAAAACCTACCTTTTGTGGATTAATAATAAGCTGGGAACCTTTGATTATTCCTAGTTCTTCCATTTTTTTCATCCTTACATGGATGGTTCCTCCTGAAACTATTAGTTTTTTTGCTATTTCGGTGTATGGAATTGATGCGTCATCCATCAAAATAGACAAAATTTGTATGTCTAAATTGTCTAAATCGTAATTTGAATACTTTTTATCCATAAAAAATGGTGTTTTTTGTTAAAAAATGATGTGTATTTTAAAATATGTGTAAAAATAAAATAAAATTACATAATATTTTCATGTGTTTTTTATATTTGTATTAATAAAAGGGGTGAAAATCATCTCTGCTTATAGTGAAAGCATGTTACTTCCCTCAAAATAACATAGGTTTATAATTGGTTAGCGTAAGAAACTCCTCTCCCCGGGGAGTTTCTTCATTTATGCCTTCCTGTTTTAAACCTGATGCTGAACTATTTTTTTATTTTTGTAAAAATACTAAGTATTTTTGTTATATAATTTTATTTTTTATAAAAAACAGTCTATTTATTATGAATGTTTTATTATATCTTTTCTTTTTCTTTTATTTTAAATTTTGTATTTTTCGAAAAAACCCGTTATGGAAATCGATGATGTTACAATATCGCGTAAAAAGCCTATTTATCCCGTAGGTACCGGCCTCAACAAATATCTGCGGATGTATCAGCGGGATGCGAAGTTGCCTTTGACATATAACGAGCTGTTGAATTTTGTGGAAGCTGTGCCTGTGATGGATAAAAACGGAGAAGACACGCTGTGGGAGACGCCACTATACTCGCCTCATTTACAGGATCAACTGTATGATGCATTACGCGTAGTGTATGCAAAACTTAAAGCATCAGGTAATACGCGTATTGTAGAGCATAAAATTATTGACAGGATAGAGTATTGTGCATTCGGGAATACCAAACCTTTTCGAGTGCGTATTATCAACAGGTTAAATGATGTGTACGATTATTTTTATATTAAGCAGGCAGATGCCTCCCGGATATATGGGCTGGAATTGGAGGAGATTCTTTCGCCTAATCAGGTAAACTATCTTGTAGATCGTGACACGTTGGTGGAAGAACATATCGTCGGTATACCAGGTGATGTTTTCAGTAAATTTGGCATAGATAATCCGGAATATAACCAGACGCGCATTGCCAAAGAATTTGTGAAGTTCAACGAACGTTGTATTATTTCGCTGCTTGGGGATATGCGGGCATATAACTTTGTTATGCAGATCACGCCGGATTTTGACGATTTCCAATTTCGTATCCGGGCCATCGATTTCGATCAACAGTTTTACGAAGGAAATCCGAAGGTATATATGCCTCAATATTTTAAGGAAAACCTACCCTATGTGAAATTAGCTATGGAACATTTGAATGAAAAAACCGTGTTGCAATATCAGCAGGAAGAGCGTTCTTCGATTGTGCATCGCGTGCGTAGCGAACGTCATCGTATTAAAGATTTGCGCGACGCTTCTAAATTGCAGGCGTTATCAACACCTGAGAATATTAGGAATTTAAGGGAAGGTTATCGAGCTTTTTACAATAATGAAGCGTATTTGGAGTGCCAATCCATGACGGATATCGTGGAATTAAATGTGAAGAATGTCATTCGCCAGGTGAAACTCTAACTTAATCGACGTTGATTGTCTTTTACAAAAGCTTCCCATCCCGAATAACTCTTTTTCTCTAAACTATTATTTTGTTGGAAGGCGTGGCATACTGCGACCGCTAGTCCGTCCGTTGCATCCAGGAATTCGGGTGTCTCCCTAAACTGAAGAATGGTTTTTAACATCGCTGCCACCTGTTCTTTGCTAGCACTTCCATTTCCGGTGACAGATTGTTTTATTTTACGTGGGGCATATTCAAAGATAGGAATATCTACGCTCAGTGCGGCAGCCATAGCAACACCCTGTGCTCTTCCGAGTTTTAGCATGACCTGAATGTTTTTTCCATAAAAAGGTGCTTCCAGGGCAACACAATCGGGCTGATACTCTTGTATGAGAGCCATCGTTTTCTTAAAAATACGCTGTAGTTTTAGTCCTTGATCATCTAAATGACCCATTTTGACTATCCCTAGGCTTAATAATGATATTTTTTGTCCCGTTTGCTTGACTACCCCATATCCCATAACAACCGTCCCCGGGTCAATTCCCAAAATAATACGTTCTTTAGCCTTCTCTCTTTGCATGTCGCAATATAACGATTTTGAAACCTGAAATCTTACACCCATAGATAAATTATTTTAATGAAAAATTAGTAACATTGTGCTTTTATTTTAAATAATTGACAAAACAACAAAAGAAATATCTGAATCTGGGAATTAAGTTGGTCATTGTAGGATTGGCGACATGGTTCATCGTTTCTAAGGTCAATAACCAACAGAATCTTCGTGAATTTAAGTCTCTATTGCAAAGTGTTGATCTGTGGACCGTTCGTGGAACACTGATCCTTGTCGTGTTGATGATGCTAATGAATTGGGCAATCGAGGTCGTTAAATGGAAATATCTCAGTCGGCGGATTGAAGTTATTAGTTGGTGGAAAGCAATTAAGTCGGTCTTTTGTGGACTTACCTGGGCAATATTTACACCCAATAGAATAGGAGAATATGGGGGACGTATTCTTCTTCTTAAACCGCGCAGCAGAGCGAGAGGGGCAATTGCAATGGGGGTCGGCCTCTTTGCACAACTGGTGCTCACAAGTGTGTTTGGGTCTTTGAGTATCGCTTGGTTTATCGCTACCTATCTTCCTACACCGGATAGTGTAAAATTTGGAGTTTGGTTGTTGGCAATAATTTATGCACTTGCATTTATGGTGCTTTATTTTAACGTACATTGGGTAGATTATCTTGTCGGCAAATTTAGGTTTTTGCGTAAAATAAAACCGTTCTTCTCTATACTGGAAGATTTCACTGCACGAGAGCTTTTGTATGTGATTCTTCTTTCATTGTTGCGTTTCATCATATTTACTTCACAATATGTTGTACTGATGTTGGTCTTTTTGCCCGAATTGCCCTTTGTTTCAATGGTGTTGATGATTTTTATCCTGTTTTTTATCCAATCCGCCGTTCCATCACTCGATATTTTTGATTTTAGCGTCCGGAGTTTTGTTGCAAGTAATTTATATAGTTATATTACCTCACAGGAAATAGCAGTTATGGCAATCGTTTCCTGTATTTGGTTTGTCAACCTTATTCTGCCCGCTATTATAGGATCTGTATTTGTTTTAAATGTAAATTATGTGGGTGACAACAAGTCTTGATATATTTCTCATCACGATGACCGTCGTTTATGTTGTTTTGGTGCTCTATATGTTGCGCGGATGGTTTCAGATTCCTTATTTTAACAGTGAGCAGGAGACGGTATCTACGCCTGTTTCGGTACTGATTGCTGCTCGTAACGAAGAGGAGAATATTGCGCGTACATTAGACTGTATTGTACAGCAGGACTTTCCAAAAGAACTTTTGCAGATTATCGTGGTGGATGACCATTCTACTGATAAAACGGCCACCATTGTCGCTTCGTATGCCTCACGAGGTGTCACTTTGCTTTCATTGAATGAGGGGGACAAGCTCAACTCGTATAAAAAGTTAGCGATAAGCCGAGCTATAGCACAAGCTTCTGGGGAGATAATTATTACAACCGATGCAGACTGCCGCATGGGGCGGGGATGGCTGCGCACTATCGTCCGTTGTTTTGAGGAAACTAGGGCGTATATGGTTTCGTCTCCCGTAGCATACGATGAGGAGAAGAGCTGTTTTGAACAACTACAGACGCTAGAGTTCTTGTACCTGATTGGTTTGGGCGCTGCGGGTATAGGAAATAAAAATCCTACGACCTGTAATGGGGCAAACCTTGCTTATCGACGGGACTTGTTTTACGAAATGGGTGGTTTTAACGGTATAGATAATCTTGCTTCGGGTGATGACGAATTGTTTTTACATAAAGTCGCGGAAAAATATGCTGCAAAAATAAGATTCTGCAAATCGAAAGAAGCTATTGTCTACACCGATGCGAAAGCAACGCTTTCGGCATTTATTAGCCAAAGGAGACGTTGGGCTTCAAAAAGTACCAAATATCGAGATAAGCGGGTCGTCTGCTTGGGAGTCAGTATATGGCTATTCAATTTGTCGCTCATTGCGGGTTTGCTACAGTTTGTTGTGGATTTACCTAACATTCATGTGTTATTTCTGTTGGCTTTCGGAATGAAGCTGTTGGTGGAATTAGTTTTTATTTATCCCCTTTGCAGTCTTGTAAATAGACACTTTTTGTTGGTGTACCTATTCCCTTTATCGTTTATACATGCCGTTTACCTTGTGTACATAGGTGTAGCCGGTAATGTGGGTAAATATGATTGGAAAGGTAGGAAGGTTCGTTAATTAACCTTCCACCTTTGCTTTGATAATTTCTTCTGCTTTTTTTACAATCTCTTCTGCGTTCATCCCGGTTGTGTCCAACGGTTGCAATACCTCCCAACTCATGGAAGTGAAAGGGCGTAGCGGAAACATCCCATATTTCACCATTAAATAGGACCCTGTAATAGCGATAGGAACGACGAGTGCATCCGGATTCTTTTTCAAGAGGGTGGCGATCCCACCTACTGAAAAGGCTTTCATTGTACCTGTTTTTGTACGTGTTCCTTCCGGAAAAATAAAAGCTGACCAATTTTTGGTTTTCATGTTGTTCGCCAGTTTTAAAATTTCTGCAATAGATTGTTTGGGATCTTTACGGTCTATGTTCGCCGCACCACCATGTACCAGGTTATAAGATATACTGGGAATTCCCGCTTTGGCCAGTTCAATTTTGGAAATGAATTTTCCGTGAAACCGTCGTAAAAAATAAATCATGGGTGGGATGTCAAAGGTACTCTGGTGATTCGCAACAAAAATAATCGGTCTTCCTGTCGGAATATTTCTGTTATCTACAAACTGTGTGCGATTAAACAATGTGTAGTTGCAGGCAACCAAAAAGCCGTTTAAAAGATCTACACTTTTTTTATGAGCAGTATATCCGCCAAATTTAAAGCAAAGCCATTGAATGGGGTGAAAAATTAGCAATGACACAGCAAAGCAGATATAAAATATAGGCGTAAGTATATAACCAAGTGCTTTTCTCATTTGACTAAAATTTTGCGAATTTACGATTATTAACGGGAAATCGGGAATTAGAGCGTGGCGGCGCTGACATTATACCGGAGGTTTATTACCTTAAAAGGGGACAAAAGTTTAGGAATACTCTTATTTGTAAATAATAGTAAGTATTTGTTTAAATATATTTATACTTATTTTAATATAATTTATTTTTATATTTGAAAAAAGAAGGCCGTATGATGAAATTACCGACAATTTGCCCAAGTTGCGAGAATCAACTAGTAGTATCAAAACTGGTTTGTATGAATTGTGAAACGGAAGTTTCCGGTAAATATCATTTGCCAGTGCTCATGCAGTTAAGTATTGAAGAACAGGAATTTGTCTTACAGTTCTTAATAAATTCGGGAAGCCTAAAGGAAATGGCTAATCAAATGGGGAAGAGTTATCCAACTGTACGGAACAAGCTGGATGATTTGATAAACAGGATAAAAATGCTGAAAAATGAAGAATAATCAAATCTATAAGGAAAGTCAAAGCTTTATAACGTGGTGGCTGTGTTTATTATACTTGTTTATTATAGGGGTAGGTGTCTACACGGCATGGAGTTATTCAGATCAAGGAAAAATAGGAGAATTTTCCATAGGAGCCTTGATTGGTCTGATAGCATTTGCTATCATCTTTTTTACGAGACTTCAATCGCGTATAGATGCAGAAGGTATACATATCCGTTTTTTTCCATTTATATGGAAAGAAAAAACATGGCGTTGGAACGAGATAGGAGATGTGTATGTGAAGCGATATAGTCCATGGGAATATGGTGGTTGGGGTTATCGGTTCGGTAGAGGAGGAACAGCTTTTACGACGAAGGGTTCATATGGAATTCATCTTGTGGTTCAAAGAAACAGAGCTAAAATGCTCATTGGGACACAAAAGCCGAAAGAGGTAAACGAAATATTAAAACTATATCGTAAAGTTAATCAAGGGTAAAATATGAAGCATAATATGGAACGAATGTTCTTAAACCCATTTGAAGATTATTTGGAGAGAAATCTATTATGGATAGGTTTAGTTGGTTTTGTAGCAAGCATAACAATTTCCTATTTTGGAAAAATTGTGTTTGATGGTGTTATTCAAATCCACATGGGCGCAACAAGTCTAACCGCTATTATATTAGGAAATCTGTCAAATATGGGAATTTTGACATTAGGACTGTTCATGCTGGCGAAGGTCCTGTATAAAAAAACTCGTTTTGTTGATATATTAAACAATGTGCTGATCGCTAGAATACCCATGTTATTTGCCGGTTTGTTGGTTGTTTGGATGACAAAGCTAATTCCAATGAGAAAGACAGCAGAAATTAATCTCGTCACTTCATTAGATCAGTCGAACATGATGTGGGTCGCCCTTTTAGCTATTTTCCTGCTGTTTATGATCGTTTATTTTTTCTATCTACTCGTGATTGGTATTCGGCATTCGATCAATAGTAAGAAATTTGGGCATGGTTTTTTGATAGTAATTGTAGTGTTCGTATTGGACGGTATGGCGTTATTGGTATATAGAGGGTTTTTTATATGAAATATTATATTGTTTTTTTAATTGTATTGCTTCAATCGTGTTTTGGATATAGTCAAAAATTTGTGGGGACTTGGCAAGGAGAACTAAACGTACAGGGCGTTGCCCTACCGCTGATTTTCCATTTGGAGCATGCCTCGGTATGGAAAGGAGCCATGGAGAGCCCTGCGCAAGGAAACGCGAAACTTCCTGTTAGCGCAATCCACATTGAGCAGGATTCCATATCTATAGCCGTTGCTTCGATTGGTTTAACCTATAACGGTAAACTGTTATCAGATGGAGTAATTGAGGGTGTTGTGTCCCAAAACAGCATGACATTTCTGATGCGTCTATTAAAAGCGGAGAATACGCTCGCAAAACGGCGGAGACCACAACTGCCCGAGCCACCGTATAGTTATGATACAGTAGATGTTACGTTTTCCAGTGAATACGATGACGTCAAGTTAGCAGGAACAATAACGACGCCCCGGAAAGGTGAGAAGCTACCAGCTGTCGTCTTGGTAAGCGGGAGCGGTCCGCAAGATCGAGACGAAACGATAATAGGACATAAACCTTTTAAAGTGATAGCCGATTATCTGACAAAGCAAGGTGTGGTCGTGTTGCGGTATGACGAACGTGGTATTGGTGCTTCTACCGGAAACTATCCAAAAAGCACCATTGGTGATTTCAGTCGTGATGTCATTGCTGCTGTAGGGTTTATACAAAAACAAGAAAGAGTAGATCCTGCGCGGGTGGGAATCATTGGACATAGTGAAGGGGCACTTATTGCAGAACTGATTGCCGGCGAATCTTCCGCCGATGTTGGTTTTATCGGTCTTTTAGGAGCACCGGCGATTCCCATTGATTCGCTTATGGTATTGCAAGCTTTCGAAATAGGGAAACTAATGGGGATGTCGACGGAAGCACTTCAAGAGGCGAAAGAAGTGAATCGTCGGAATTTTGCCACTGTAAAGAGTGATCTGGGTGATGAAGATGCTTACCGCCAAATTCTGGAGAATATGTCATTACCATTGCCAAACCTTTCCGATAGCCAAAAAGACGAAATAAAAATGATGGTATTACCGGCTTATCGTTATTTTATGCGAATAGATCCCATCCCTTTTATTAAAAAAATAGATGTTCCTGTGTTTGCAGCCTACGGGACAAAAGACGTACAGGTTCCCTTCGCGCCTAATTTGGAGAGTTTGACCGACCATTTACCCCCAAATGAAAGGAATTTTCTAAAAGCGTATGATGGATTAAATCACCTCTTCCAAACAGCCGAAACAGGTGCTGTTTCGGAATATATTGAAATTGAAGAAACATTTAATGAGAAGGTACTTTCTGATCTCGCAAAATGGATAAATGATCTGTAGAGACAGTATGTTTACGTCTCTACGGGGTTGTATTTGCAACTGGTAATATCTTTCCATTATAATATTTGTGGCCATTTTGCGCAAAATCCGCGATGTAACGTCCCATTTCAAAAGCGAGTGTGCCAGCTTCTGCACCGGGAAATGCTGCCTCAAACATCTCCGTTTGTGAAGAGCCTAACGCTAGGCAGTTTACCTTAATGCCTTGCTCCTTAAACTCTTCCGCAAGACATTCTGTTAAAGTAGCTAATGCTCCTTTACTTGTGGAATAGGCAGAAAGACCAGCAAATTTTGATGCGCCTTGAAAACCACCCATGCTTCCTATATTGACGATATGACTTCCGTTTTTCATAAACGGAACAACATTTTTAATCATATTAATATGTCCTAGCAGATTGGTCTGTAATACTTGTGCAAACTCCTCCAATGACGTTTCGAGAAAAGGTTTATTAATTAATATTCCCGCATTATTGATCAAGATATCCACCGTGTCAAATTTTGATTGGATAAAGGGCACTAAAGCGTCCGGGTAGTT
The DNA here is from genome assembly GCF_004208525.1 of Sphingobacterium corticibacterium. Classification (GTDB taxonomy): domain Bacteria; phylum Bacteroidota; class Bacteroidia; order Sphingobacteriales; family Sphingobacteriaceae; genus Sphingobacterium; species Sphingobacterium corticibacterium. The sequence goes on from NZ_SGIT01000004.1 coordinate 304,931, forward strand.
GTCGTATATCACGTCAAATTGGGCTGGATAGAGCTCTCCGCCTTCTGGATTGAGCGAAGAAGAGATTTCATGAAGTTTGCGTAGTTTGTCCCCCGAGCGCGCTAATGCAATGACTTTGTTCTCCTTTTTGGCCGTGAAATCTAAAACCGCTTCAAATCCAATCCCACTGCTTGCACCCGTAATAATGATATTTGCCATAATATTTATTCTTCTTTTTCTAAAGCTTTTTCTACCTCTTCCGCTGAGGGCAATTTATTTGCTCCCAAACGTTGGGGTCTTAAGATATAATAGAGACCGGAACTTGCGACCAGCAACGAAATAATATAAAAAAGCAAACTGATCAGCACGGCAAGGTGGGGGTCAAGTTGAAAATACGTCGCTCCAAATGCCATGAGCGATTCGCGTAAACCGGCACCTCCCAGTATAGAGGGCACAATAGCAACCAACGATGAAACTAAAAAGATTAATAGATAGGGAGAGAATTTTCCCGCGAAGCCTAGCGCATGCAGGATAGCAATGGCACTCAAGGTCTGGAAACTTTGTACGGCCAGCGCTTTTATATGCGTAATGACGAATTTCGATAGAAATTCTTTGAAAAAAAGTTGTAAAAAATACAGATAAGTCGCGGTACCTATCACCAAGACACTAATCGTGACGACATGAGGTATGGCTAGTCGCGGCATAAACATAATCAGGCACCCCGTAATGATGGATAATGCCCATAATCCGCTCAATCGATCAAAGAACACGGCGGTTAATACTCTTCTTCCTTTGATCGCATAATTTTTTTTTAAAAAATATATTTTGTAGCCATCTCCGCCAATACCCCCTGGTAAGAAAAAATTATAGAGCAGACCGACTTGATAAAGTCTTAAATTATAACGTTCGCTGATATGAAGTCCGATCACTTTTAAAAAGCTGTTTAACCGAGATGATGCGATTAATTGCGACACTGCATAAGACAATAAAGCGAGAAAAAGATAGAGCGGATTACATTTTTCCAATGCGCTCTTCAGCTCGGTGAACGATATTTTCTGTGAAACCCAATAGATAGCCGCCACCGTAATGAGTATCTTAAAAATGTTTTTAACGTACGTCCAGAATTTACTTTTCTTCATTGCCATCATCACGAAATGGATAAAATACGCGTATAGAACAACACAAGATACAAACATACAAAGATACCGGTCAATGAAAAAAGCCAATTATATTCTGTTTTTGTATATTTATCTCTTAATACCGGTATGAGGAATGCAATAAATACCAAGAGCAATAAAATGGGGAAAATGAATGCCCAGCGATGCGGAAAGAAAATCCGTTGCGACATCATCTCAGGATTTGTGAAATAAACAATTATGGGGAACGCAATAAGGATAATGGTAATACGTAGCATAGCCTTTGCAACAATCTTGCTTATGGTATGATTTTTGGATGAGCTCATTCAATGCAGCGTTATAATTTATATATTTGCGAATATACTCAATTCAGAAAACTAATTTTTACATTATGCGAAAACATATCTTATCCGTATGTACAATCTTTACACTGGTGGTGCTTTTAGCATCCTGTGGAGCTCAACGAAAATCTTCTGCTGGAAGCGGTACATCGCTAGGCAATGACGGTCCATCTGCCCGTGAGTGGCGAAATGGGCTAAAGGGTAAATGGGTGTTAAACGCTGTAGATCGGGAAGATGTTCCTACCGCCTACACGATTAAGAATATTTTTGATGAAGCACCGGTAGATTGTTTTATTGGCAGTGTGTGGACCCTTCCTGGGGGTAACTATCAGGGAAGTATTGTTTTTAATGCTTCGGGAACGTTATGTGCTGATGGCGCGACACGGAGTATTGTATGGTCGATATACGACATCCCGAACGATAATTTGCACCCACAGTTTCAATTTAAGAAAATATACTCAGGTGAGAAAGCTCGGAATGTAACAACGGGTTATCGTTTGGATCTTTCGTATTCCGACGGCCAGTCATTGATCATGCGTATGCCTATCCCACTGGATAACGGAACCGGTCATCTTGTGTTCAATTTCTCGCGCGTACAAGACTAAATCAAGTGATCAATAAGGAGTGACTGGTAAAAAGTATAGACTGCTCGTTACTCCTTACGCATTACGATTTACTAAAATATGGATACACATAAAACCAAAGTTGCCTTAATTACCGGTATTACAGGTCAAGATGGAGCTTACCTAGCCGAATTTCTATTAAAGAAAGGCTACACCGTTCACGGCTTGAAGAGACGTTCTTCCCTATTCAATACCGACCGTATTGATCATCTTTATCAGGATCCACACGCAAGCAAGCGTAATTTTATGCTGCATTATGGTGATTTGACAGATTCTAGTAATCTGATTCGGATTATTCAAGAAATTCAGCCAGATGAAATCTATAATTTAGCCGCACAATCCCATGTCAAGGTAAGTTTTGATACGCCTGAGTATACGGCAAATGCGGATGGTATCGGTGCATTACGGATTTTAGATGCGGTTCGCCTATTAGGACTGACTAAAAAAACAAAAATATATCAGGCATCTACTTCGGAGCTGTACGGTTTGGTACAGGAAGTTCCACAAAGCGAAAGAACACCATTTTATCCACGTAGCCCTTATGCCGTCGCGAAATTATACGGTTATTGGATTACGGTGAACTACCGCGAAGCGTACGGCATGTATGCGTGTAACGGTATTCTGTTTAATCACGAAAGTCCGGTGCGTGGAGAAACTTTTGTAACCCGCAAGATAACGCGGGCGGTCGCAAAGATCGCGTTGGGTTTACAGGATAAGTTATTTTTAGGCAATCTGTCGGCGCAGCGCGACTGGGGACATGCGAAAGACTACGTGGAAGCGATGTGGTTAATTTTGCAACAGCAACAACCTGAAGACTATGTTATTGCGACCGGTGTAACGACTACGGTTCGAGATTTTGTGCGTATGGCTTTTGCAGAACTGGGCATAGAGATCGAATTTAGTGGTAAAGATGAACATGAAAAAGGAGTTATCATCGACCGTGATGAAGAGATATTGGACCGCTTGAATATTCCTGTGGAACATATAAAATTGGGCCAAACTGTGGTAAAAGTTGATCCGCAGTATTTCCGACCTACAGAGGTAGATTTATTAATCGGCGATCCATCCAAAGCAAACAATAAGCTTGGCTGGCATCCCAAATACTCGTTGCCCATGTTAGTGAAAGAGATGGTAGACAGTGATTTGCAGTTAATGCGGAAAGAAGAGTACCTGAAAAAAGGAGGCTTCACCATTCTGAATTATTTTGAATAGATACCTATATATGTGTAAGTCTTAATTGGAATAGTTTTTGTAAGATGTTAACGTAGAAATAACAATGATTTTACGGCATTTTATGTGAAAAAGAGGATGTACAAAGAACAAAATAAGGATAAAGGAGGTGCGCTAGACACCAACAAAAAATATCCCGAAGAGCCGTCAAAAAAAAGTAATTCGAAGATTTATTTTTTTATTATAGCTATTGCAGCATTGCTTGCAACCAATGTTTATTTTTATGTAAAATTCAAGTCGTCTGGAGAGAAGCTCTACACCATGGCTATTCAAAAGCAGGACTTACAGATTGAGATTGACCGTATCGAAGCGGAATTAGATAATCTTGTTGCGCAAAAAGTAGCCGGAGTCGATTCGACAATGCAGGCTTCTGAGATACGGGCTAGGGAGAGTATCAGTTCACTGCGGACGAAGCTTGAAAATCAAACGATTTCAGAAGAAGATATCCAGGTAGCAACGAGAGAGGTTGCGCGATTAAAAGGAGATGTATCTACTTTACGCCTTGCCCTTAATGAGTTAAAAATTAGAAATGAGATTCTTCAAAGAGAGAACCAAACGCTGACTAGACAGGTGTCTACGACAGACAAAAAAGTAACCGCTCTTTCACAGGAGAATACGGAACTAAAAGGCAAAGTTACTGTTGCTTCCGCATTAAAGGTTTCCAATATCCAGGTTAATGGAATTTCAATCTCAAAAAAAGGCAAAATCGAGACTGAATCCCGCAGCCGTAGAATAGATCAATTACAGATTTTGTTTTCTGTCGCAGATAATGTCCTGACGCCGAAAGGAAATAAAGAAGTATTCGTTCGGGTGATAGATCCATCGGGTAATTTATTTGGGGACGCTAACAATATGTTTTATGTGCATGGTGAGAAATTACAGTATACATTCAAGGAAACCATTAGTTTTACGAATAATGGGGAAGAGTATCAATTCCTTTGGTCACAAGACAAATTCAAAAAAGGAGCCTATACTGTCTTGCTGTATAATGATAATGCGATCATGGGACGCGCTAGTGTCGTTTTAAGATAACTCATCACTTTTTATAAATAGGTAACGTTATAACAAACGTTGTTCCTACATTTGTTTGGGTCATAAAATCAATTTTTCCCCCAATTCCCGTTATTGTCTGCTTTACAAAGGCCAAACCTAATCCAGTCCCCGAGCTTTTAGTCGTGAAATTTGGCTTAAATATTTTAGGAATAACATCTCGCGGGATACCAAAACCGTTATCTTGGATCAAGATTTCGACCGAATCTTCATCCGTATAGCGTAAAATAATATCAATTTTAATTCTCTTCCGGCCCAGACTCGCTTCTATCGCATTCTTAAATAAGTTGTTGAATGTCCGCAGGAATTGGTCACGGTCGCCTTGTACAAAGACCGATTTATCCGATGTTTCGTTGATTAAAAGGATGGATGTATTGCTTGTATTGCTAAAGAGATTGATGGCCTTCCGGATTTTTTCAACAAGATCGATTTTTACCAGGCTTGTCTCCGGCAATTTGGCAAAAGCAGAAAACTCTGTGGCAATGGTTGATAACAGGTCAATCTGTTCGATAATAGAAGTCGATATACGTTGAAAACGTTCTTCAAAGCGGCTGTCGTTTTCTTGATAGGATCGGATCAACTGCTGAATGCCTAACTTCATCGGTGTAAGTGGGTTTTTAATCTCATGCGCTACCTGTTTTGCCATTTCACGCCAAGCAGTTTCCCGTTCCACGTCTCGCAATTGTTTGGCACTCTCTTCCAGTTTAATCAACATGTGATTATATTCCTTAATGAGCATCCCGATTTCGTCATTTCTATCCCAATAGAGAGGTTCGTTGATCTTGTTGGATAATTGCGTCTCTGCCAACTTCATCCGTACAATATCTAGGGGTTTGGTTATTTTTCGAGACAATGTTACGGCAATGAAACCAAATAAAATAATGATAAATGTATAGATATTTAAAATGGTATTTAGCAACAGGTTTTTACTATCTGCCGCATCTTTCTCCGTGGTATAATAAGGGATGTTTAGGTAAGCAGCCGTCGTGTAATCTTCATATTTGATAGCTGCATATACAGAAGAAAACCAAAAGTTTGAAATACGTTCCCGCTCATAAGCTTCCGAGTTCCGCAATACAGCTAGTTTATTTAATGCTGCAGGATTCATAAACTCGGATATAAGCTTCAGATCAAAAATACGTTGTTGTGAGGAGTAAAGTAACCGTCCAGACTTATCGTATAGGTTGAAGTTTGTCATGGTAGAAGGGGCCATTTCTTTGAGCATTTCTACAATTTTCTCTTTAAACCCCTCCTGACTTTGACTGCCAGCCATATAGTTTTCAATCTTTTTAGTGATTTCTGCAATTTCCTTTAATCGATTAGTGGTTGTCGTTTCTTCCAACTGCCTGTTTAAACTAATAAAGGCGACAGCACCGGATATCAATGTGCCCAATAAGACGGATGTACTAACCAACGCTTGAATACGTGTACTGTACTGGATATTGTTGAATAGGATGCGAAAATGGTACTGAATCCTATTCCATCGAAACGATATACTGGAAAAAGTTTTGATAAGATAATTGATGAGATTAAATAGGCCGAAGAAGATGAGCAAGAGTATGAAGACGATAGATGCCAAGGCGAGATGTTCCCAAAGGGATGCTTTTGGCATACTAAAAACAATCGTTGTATATTGATCGGGCTTATAGGCGAGATGAAAATAATGATCGTTTACTGTTAAAGGCATATATTCCCGCAGTTTATTCGGGATGCTTAGGTCATTTTCCGTATAGCTATAGGTGCCGTATTGTGTTACCAGATTATTGCCTTTATAGAGGGCATAAGAATTATCCCTGAAGGACTCAAAGTGCCAGCTTGTCGCATTATTGTCCGCTAATACTTCCGGATAGGGAAGAGAGGTACTATAAGATAGGTTTTTTATATTGAGATAAATGTGGTGAAACTTATCGGGGTTGTCCTCGTAAGGAATGGAAAAATGGGTGAAATATTCATGTGTCCCCAGCTCGCTACGTAAGCGGTAAAAGTTTGAGGTGAACGGAATTTTTATAGCACTTTTAATTACATTTTCCCGGTATTCCGCCGGTTTATTTATTGTATAGTTTTCTAGGGGGGTCCCCTCGTTGTCGTAATAGAACGCTTGGAATTCGAATCTTGACAAATACCCGCTCATATATCTTGTTTTGATATAATCCGTAATATAAGGAATATCGGGCATTGTATCATGCAGATTAAAGAGTTTACTTAATCGATAATCGTTAATGATATTTTTTTCCAGATCAATAAAAAGGGAAACGGCGTTTACATCATCTTCAGCCAAAAGGTGAGCGATGGCCTGCTCCATTCTGTTCATCTTTTTTATCTCATTGTAGTGGTTATAAGAGATGACCGAGATGGTTGAAAATAGCAATACCGTTAAAATAAATGTAGAGAGCTGATAAGGCGACGAAAAATGGTAGGCTTTGTAAGTCCGGAGAAAAACTAAAATACCAAAAAGAATACCGAAGAGAATATTAAACCCTATAAGAGCTGTGGCAATTAGGGCAAAAACCAAGCAGATTAGTTCGATATTCAGTATAACGGTAATATTATTTAGTAGTTGACGCACCATTTGTACCACCCGGTCAATATATAATACCAGTGTAAGTACATTAATACAGAATAACAAAATACATAACCAACCGTAGGAGCCAAGATTGAGGATTTTGGTGAAGTCGTTTTCATATACGGGGGAATGCGTCAGAAGCGTTCCTAGAAAATAATAGATGATATGTCCAAAGAAATAGATCGAAAAAATACCAATCGCGGAGAGGATAATTGCATACTTTCTATTTGTTAAAAAAGCCGGGGTTTGAAGGTATTTTTGAATAGACATAATAAAGCACATAAACCAAAATATGGCACATGTGTTTACCAAAAAAGACCAAATATTGGGTAAAAATTGGTTGTAGGCATAATGTTTAGGATCAAATAATTCCAGGCTGGAATGGATAAACAACCAGTTTGATTTTAGATCTAAATACCGTACAGCTACCAATGTACCAGCAAACAAGATAATTCCCAGCCAAGCTTTCCCTTTTTTTGCGAAATAAATCGCAATACTATTGATCAAGATAATCAAACATACTAGCCCGGCTACCCAACAAAAGAATTGTAAACTGATGAATAAGTTATCTTTCTTTCCCTCGATTAACTTGACGGAAAATAGATAATTACCATTTTTACTATAAATATTACGTATATTTTTATTATCGTCGTATCCGGCAATTTCAAGATTATTAACACCGATAGTAGAAAGAAAATTATTGTGCAAGAATTGGTTTGTATTTTCGAAATTCCGCTTTATGGGAACTAAAGCGAGGACGGAAATACCGTTTGTTAGCTCTTTTTTCTTTGTTAAGAAAGAGCGATTTTCAGTTTGGATGACAGAAGTCTTTTCGCTTAAGCCCACATCACTGAAAGGAACGTAGATATAGGTAGACCAGTGCACAATCTGGTTATCGCTATATATATAAAAATAGATAAATTCTTTAGCCAGCTTGGTCGTAAGATTAGCGAGTTGTACCGGATACTTGTCGGCGTGCTGGAAGGTTTTGATGACGAGGCTATCTCGCAATATGTCATCAATTCTGTCTTCATACCAATGGATCTTCCGTGTAAGTTTTTTTTCATCCAGCTCGAGCATGTCTTCATCCGTAATGGTGAAGTGAATGGTGAGTGCTGTACCCATCAGGGATAGTGTTAACACCAAAAGCAAAAATCGAATTTTTGTAAGCATCTCCATTCTTTTCCGTACGATGGATGTAAATATAAAAAAAAGTCCCCGTTATGTATACATAACGGGGATGTCTAGTTTTTATATTATGACGCTACGCCTTAGGAATGCGTGTGTACATCTTCTTCGCGAAAGAATTTTGCTCCAAAATATTCCCGGTTCATCCGTGCAATATTCGATAATTTGATACCTTTGGGACATTCTGCCTCGCAGGCACCTGTATTCGTACAGTTACCGAATCCTTCTGCATCCATTTGGTCAATCATGGCCTGTGCTCTTTCATAGCGTTCTGTTTGGCCCTGTGGTAATAATGCAAATTGAGAGATCTTTGCCGATACGAACAGCATGGCAGATGCATTTTTACATGCAGCTACGCAAGCCCCACATCCGATACATGTTGCAGACTCAAATGCTTCGTCAGCAATACGTTTCGGAATAGGAATCGTATTAGCATCAGGAACACCTCCGGTGTTTACATTTACATATCCACCAGCCTGTTGAATACGATCAAAGGATGTACGATCAACTGCTAAATCTTTTAATACAGGGAACGCCGCTGCTCTCCACGGCTCGATGACGATAGTCTGTCCGTCATGGAAAGAACGCATATGCAATTGACAGGTTGTGATACCGTATTTTGGGCCGTGCGGGCGACCGTTGATAACTAATGAACACATACCACAAATACCTTCACGACAATCGTGATCAAAATATATAGGGTCTTCTCCCTTGCGTGTAAGGTCTTCGTTTACCACATCCAGCATTTCTAAGAAAGACATGTCATCTGCGATGTCCTTCGCCTGGATAGTGACAAATTTACCCTTGGTTTTATCATTTTTCTGACGCCAAACTTTTAGCGTTAAATTCATATGTTGTGCCATGATAATATATCTCCCTACTATTTGTAACTTCTTTGTGTTAATTTAACGTTTTCGAAAACTAACTCTTCCTTATGTAAAGCTTCTGGTTGATTCTCTCCTCGGAATTCCCAAGCAGAAACAAAAGTAAAGTTCTCGTCATCACGTTTAGCTTCTCCCTCTTCCGTTTGTGATTCCAAACGGAAATGTCCTCCACAGGATTCGGCACGGTTTAACGCATCGTCTACCATCAATTCTCCTAATTCCAAAAAGTCTGCGACACGTCCCGCTTTTTCCAACGACATATTCAGCTCTTCGTTTTCTCCCAGCACTTTTACGTCCGACCAGAATTCTTTTTTCAATTCCTGAATTAAGCCTTTTGCCTTTGTCAAGCCTTCTGCTGTGCGGGCCATACCACAGTATTCCCACATGATATTTCCCAATTTCTTGTGGATATCATCTACAGTTTTCGAACCTTTCAAGTTTAGTAACGCGTTTACTTTATCTTGTACTTCCTTACGTGTTTGTTCGAAGGCAGGGTTATTTTTATCAACTGGCGCAAAGCTTCCCAAATTTGCTAAATAATCACCTACGGTGTAAGGGATAACAAAATATCCGTCAGATAAACCTTGCATAAGTGCAGATGCACCCAAACGGTTAGCGCCATGGTCAGAGAAGTTACATTCGCCCAAGGCATACAAGCCTGGTACTGTGGTCATTAAGTTGTAGTCTACCCAGATGCCTCCCATCGTGTAATGTACTGCAGGATAGATACGCATCGGCTGCTCGTACGGATTTTCATCTGTAATTTGGTAATACATGTCAAACAAGTTACCGTATTTAGCTTCTACCGTATCTTTTCCTAAACGTTTGATAGCGTCCGCGAAATCTAAGAATACAGCTACACCAGATTTACCAACACCCCGACCGTCGTCGACCATTTCTTTCGCATTGCGGGAAGCCACGTCACGTGGTACCAAGTTACCGAAAGAAGGATATTTTCTTTCCAAGAAGTAATCCCGATCCTCTTCTTTAACATCTGCTGGTTTTAATTGTCCCTGACGTAATTTTTCAGAAAGTTCTTTTGTTTTTGGAACCCAAACCCGTCCATCATTACGAAGCGACTCTGACATCAAGGTCAGCTTCGATTGATGATCACCGGTTACCGGAATACAAGTAGGGTGGATTTGTGTGTAACAAGGGTTGGCAAAGAAAGCTCCGCGTTTGTGAGCTCTCCAAGCAGCTGTAACGTTACACCCCATAGCATTGGTTGAGAGGAAGAAAACGTTTCCATAACCACCGGTACACAACAATACCGCATGTCCTTCGTGTGCTTCTATTTTACCTGTTACCAGGTCACGGGTGATAATACCACGCGCATGTCCGTCGATCTTTACCAAATCTAACATCTCGTGGCGCGTATAAGACTTTACTTTCCCTTTTCTGATCTGACGGTTTAAGGCAGAATATGCACCTAATAATAATTGCTGTCCGGTTTGTCCACGTGCATAGAATGTACGGGATACCTGTGCCCCACCAAAAGAACGGTTATCCAACAATCCACCATATTCGCGGGCAAAAGGAACACCTTGTGCCACACATTGGTCAATAATATTAACGGAGACCTCTGCTAAACGATATACATTGGCTTCGCGTGCGCGATAATCTCCCCCTTTAATCGTGTCGTAGAATAAACGAAACACGGAGTCCCCATCATTTTGGTAGTTTTTAGCAGCATTTATACCCCCTTGTGCCGCAATAGAGTGCGCACGACGTGGAGAGTCCTGATAACAAAATGTTTTGACATTGTAACCAAGTTCTGCCAATGAAGCTGCTGCCGATGCTCCTGCCAAACCTGTACCCACCACAATGATAGTGAACTTACGCTTGTTGGCTGGGTTGACCAGCTTCATGTTGAATTTATGTTTTGACCATTTCTCGGCTAATGGGCCTGCAGGTACTTTCGAATCTAACATATTTTAAATAATTTATATTTAACAGATATGGATATATCCTAAAATATTATTTAACGAAATAAAAATATAGTGGCATCAATGCAAAACCAATCGGAATGATGATACCGAACACCCAAACACCTAAAAACTCAATGATAGGTACGTATTTTTTATGGGAAACACCTAACGTCTGGAACGCTGACTTGAATCCGTGGATCAAGTGAAACGACAGCGCCGCCATGGCTAGGACATAGAAGATCACGATTCCGATATTCTGAAAAGCAAAATCTACCTGTTTGTAAAGGTCCCGTGCTTTTATAATTTCCACATTGTTCTCAACCGTAACCTGATAATCATTAAATTCAGTAGCTTGTATCTCCTGTACAGCGGTTTCACCTGTTGCCAAATCTGTGCGATATTCCACATAGGGTACTTGATCGTTATGGTATTTCCACCAGAAATTATACATGTGTGTGGCGAGGAAAACCAAGATGATTGTGCCCAAGATTCCCATGTTACGGGAATTCCACTTGCTATTTGCAGCACCATTAAACTGTGCATAGCCGATAGGACGAGCAGCCTTGTTTTTCATCGTCAAGACTAAGGCATAAATAGCATGTAAAATGATTGAAGCATAAAGTAGATATGATACTACTTTAATAGGGGTAAAGTGGGTCATGAAATACGCATACTGGTTGAAAGCGTACCCCGCATCGTTTTTAAATAGCTGCAAGTTACCAATCAAATGAACGATCAGGAACAGACATAAAAAAATCCCCGTCAAGCTCATGATTAGTTTTCTTCCAAGTGAAGAATTTAAAACTGGCTTTGAATTACTCATTATCCTAGATGTTTATATATATTTTCGCAAATCTATTTATTTGCTAACATAAATATGACAAAGTAGTGTGGAAAACAAACAATTTAGAACGTTTCTAATCAAAAAAAGAGGTTGCTCTGCTGAACAACCTCTTTGCTATATTTATATAGTGATTTAAAGTCTATAAAAAGGAGAATCCAACTCCGATAGTCCACATCCTTATTTTTTGATTACCGGTTTCGTTCAAATTGCTCAATCCGTGTTCGTAACGTAGGTCAACGGTAAAGCTGCTAATATCAGCTCCAATACCACCGATGATGCCTGTGGAGCTTTTTTTATAGTTTGACCATTCTGCCGGTTTGGTAAAACTTATGTCCTCGTTTTGTCCAAAAGAGAATACAGGGCCTGCTTGGATCCGGGCACCAATGGGACCGAGTCCGATTCTTGTTCCGAGTAAAACCGGCACATCAAAACTTTTAAAGGTAGCATCGCCATTTTGACCATCTTCCGTTTGAATGCCTACTTTTTTACTGGCATAATAAGCTTCAGGTTGTACATGAAATCCCGCTATTCCCACGCGACCCCACGCTCCCAATTGGAATCCTGTTTTCGTATCTGAATTAAGAAATCTTCCTTCGGACCGCAGACTAGAGAAGCCTAATCCGCCCTTTAATCCCACTTTAAATGTTGGGAATAATTGTGCCTGTGAAATGCTGATAGCGGCGATCAAACAAATTAAAGTAAGTATAGATTTTTTCATGTGGAAAATATTTGTTTATTTTATTACAACTACAATAATAAGATATTTGTTTTAAAATTTGATATATGAGTGTGTTAAAAATAACAGCTGAAGCCTGGGAAATCTTGAAAATAAAATTAAGTAGAAAATATAACCACTTAACAACTGGGGATTTAGCCTATACGCCCGGAGAAGAGGATGCGTTGGTCGCTCGCCTGGCAAAGAGACTTCGGCGCGATAAGGAATATATTGCATTTACATTGGCAAAAGAATTGTCAAATCTAGAATCAAATCGTTTGTAGGAATGGCAGAATTGATTACATGGGCCGATTTTGAAAGTGTGGATTTGCGTGCCGGAACGATAATAGATGTGGAAGATTTTCCGAAAGCACGTAAACCAGCTTATCAATTGCGTATCGATTTTGGTAAGTTGGGTATATTGAAATCTAGTGCACAGATTACGGCACACTATAAAAAAGAGGATTTAATAGGCCGGCAAATTATAGCGGTCGTCAATTTCCCGAAAAAGCAAATAGCCGATTTTATGTCAGAATGCTTGGTAACAGGGTTCCCGGACGAGAATGGTGATATCGTATTGAGTTCGATAGAGAGGAAGGTCCCAGATGGCACGAGATTAATATGAAAATATATAATTTTGAACCGACGGACCTTGGTCCTATAGCAACAGATGAAGCTTATATGCGAGAGGCGCTAAAGCTAGCGCAAAAGGCCTATGAAGAGGATGAAATTCCTATTGGGGCTATTGTCGTTAGTCAAGGTAAGATCATCGGAAAGGGATATAATCTTACGGAACGATTGAATGATGTGACGGCGCATGCGGAAATGCAGGCTTTTACCGCCGCCTCTAATTATATGGGAGGGAAATATTTGAAAGATTGTACCTTGTATGTTACCGTAGAACCCTGTGTGATGTGTGCGGGGGCATCTTATTGGACACAAATCGCCAAGATTGTGTATGGAACGGTGGACGAAAAAAGGGGAGCTTCCCGCTATGGTAATCTTTACCATCCTAAGACTACGGTTATTTCCGGCGTGTTAGCTGAGGAATGTGGGGATTTGATAAAATCATTTTTTCGTAATAAAAGGTGAAGAAAATAAACTTTTGAACGGTAAATAAAACCGAAGCCCATTGAAATTGTTATATTCGTGTTCTTATTTAATTATAATCAAAAAACAGAAATATTATGGCATTTGAATTAGAAGCTTTACCATACGCCAGCAATGCGTTGGAGCCGCACATTGACAAAGAAACCATGGAAATTCACCATGATCGTCACCACCAAGCCTATGTAGACAATTTAAATAAAGCGATTGCAGGGACAGATGCTGAAAACTTATCTTTAGAAGAAATCAACAAAAACATTTCTAAATATCCTGCTGCTGTTCGCAACAACGGTGGAGGACATTTTAACCATAAGCTTTTTTGGACTGTTTTGAGTGCAAATGGCGGCGGCGAGCCTACGGGTGAATTAGCAGATGCTATCAACCAAGCGTTTGGCTCATTCTCAGAATTGAAGACACAATTACAGAATGCAGGTGCTACTCGCTTTGGTTCTGGTTGGGCGTGGCTAGTTGTGAAAGCAGATGGACAACTCGCTGTGACATCTACTCCGAATCAAGATAACCCATTGATGGACGTAGCAGAAGTACAGGGGACACCTATTTTGGGTATTGACGTATGGGAACACGCGTACTATTTGAAATATCAGAACAAACGTCCTGCCTACCTTGATGCGATTTTCAACGTTATCGATTGGAACGCTGTCGCGAAACGTTATCAAGAAGCGAAGTAAGCGTCTGAAATAAAAAAAGCCTGGGAAATTTTCCCAGGCTTTTTTTATTCTTCTGTTCCGGCGATATGTTCATCAATATCACTACCACTGACTTCTGCCCGGATTTTAGCTTCGAGTTCGTCGCTTAAATCGGGGTTGTCCAGTAGTAAGCTCTTGACAGCATCACGCCCCTGCCCTAATTTGGTGTCACCATAACTAAACCATGAGCCAGACTTTTTGATGATGCCATATTCTACACCTAGGTCTATGATTTCGCCCACTTTAGAGATTCCTTCACCAAACATAATGTCAAATTCTGCTAAACGGAATGGTGGTGCTACTTTATTCTTTACAATTTTTACTTTAACACGGTTACCCGCTACTTCGTCGCTATCTTTAATTTGGGAAGTTCTGCGAATATCCAAACGAACGGAGGCATAGAATTTCAATGCATTTCCACCCGTGGTCGTTTCTGGGTTTCCAAACATAACACCAATTTTCTCCCGCAATTGGTTGATAAAAATACAACAGCAATTGGTTTTAGAGATTGTCCCGGTTAGTTTCCGCAAAGCCTGCGACATCAAACGGGCTTGGAGACCCATTTTGGAATCACCCATTTCCCCCTCAATTTCTCCTTTAGGCACTAACGCTGCAACGGAATCGATCACAATAACATCGATCGCGCCCGAACGGATAAGGTTGTCGGCAATTTCCAATGCCTGTTCTCCATTGTCGGGTTGAGAGATAAGTAGATTTTCGACATCTACCCCTAGCTTTTGTGCGTAGTATTTATCAAAAGCGTGCTCCGCATCAATGATAGCTGCTATTCCTCCTTTTTTTTGAGCTTCAGCAACAATATGCGTAGCCAAGGTGGTTTTACCTGAAGATTCCGGCCCATAAATCTCAATAATACGACCTTTAGGTACTCCTCCTATACCCAATGCTATGTCTAGGCCAAGAGAACCTGTTGAGATCGCCTCGATGGGCTCTACTGCTGAATCCCCCAATTTCATAATCGTACCTTTTCCATACGATTTTTCCAATTTATCTAAAGTTAGCTGTAAAGCTTTTAGTTTGTCTGCGTTACTCATATTTTTAGTATTGTCTAGTCAAAAATAAGATTAAAATTTAAAATCACAAAATTAATATACTAATATTTTTAGCTTATCTGTTTGGTTTATGCGTTCCTTGCCGTTTTGGTATAATGGGTTTCAAAATACTTGCAGAAATACGTAATAGGACATAACTCACATTTAGGACGCCTCGCCACACAGATATACCGTCCATGAAGGATAAGCCAATGATGTGCGATGGCGATCGTATCCTCTGGGAGATATTTGACCAATTGTTTTTCCACAGCCAACGGGGTCGTGGCACGGCTGGTTAATCCTAAACGATTGCTTACCCGAAAAACATGCGTATCTACGGCCATAGCCGGTTTGTTGTATACCACAGAAGAGATTACGTTAGCAGTTTTTCTTCCTACACCAGGTAATTTGATAAGATCTTCTACCTTTTCGGGTACTTCGCCCTGAAACTCTTCCAGCAATTTTTTGGCCATTCCCACTAGATGTTTGGCTTTATTATTTGGATAGCTCACTGATCGGATATACGTAAATACTTCATCTGTGGTACTTGCCGCTAATGACGGAGCGTCGGGGAAGCGTTCGAAGAGCTTGGGAGTCACCTGATTGATGCGTTTGTCTGTACACTGCGCAGATAAAATGACCGCGACCAAGAGCTCGTATGAATTACTATAGTTTAGTTCTGTTTGCGCATCAGGGCTGTGTGTGGAAAAATATTTTACAAATTCCCGATACCGTTCTTTTTTCAGCATGAACAAAATTAGAAATTAAAAAGTAAAACGTAAAAGACAAACCACAAAAGAGAGACGAGACCGCTTAAAAAAACAAAGTCTCTAATAGATTTAGAGACTTTGCCATTTTACTTTCTTAAGCTACGAGAATAGTTCAATATATTCTCTAGGACTTTGGGGCTTGGATCTTTCACCAATTTTTGTAAATTGGATTTTAGATTTTGTTCAAATGTTTCATCAACTATCTCCACCATGCTCACCCTTTCCTCGCTTAATTCCGTATCATGTTCCTTTGTAAAGAATTCTACCATAAGCGTTTTAATTATGTAAGTATATATTAAACGCCGGATAGAAGTTTATAGTATGTAAGATTTAACATTTTTTCACTTTTTTTCTAGAACATATCGATCGGCCTCTTCAATAGCGGCTTTGGCATTTACTATTCCGCCCGAAACACTAATTTCATCTAAGTAAACCTTTTTGGTCGATCCGTCTACGCTAATCCTTACTTTTTCGTCTATCTTTGTTACCGATTTTAAGATAATATCCTTTACTTCTTTGGCGGTCAGTTCCGGATAATAGGAGCGTAATAGAGTCGCTAATCCCGATACCACCGGAGCAGCCATACTGGTTCCATTTTGCTCCTTATATGTCGATTCGGGCATCGTAGAATTAATTTTTACGCCTGGGGCAAACACATCGACGGACCGATACCCGAAATTAGAGAATTCGGCTAGCAAATCACCATCAAGGCCCGAGGATGTAGCGCCTACGGTGATCCAGTTGGAAGCCTCTCCTGTTACAGCGTCAAGGCTGTCAGTATAATATTTCATGGGGTAGTTCTTGACCATATCGATATCTTTGGCGTCGTTGCCTGCCGCATGTACGAGAAGTACATCTTTTTCCTCTGCATATTTTACGGCTTCATCCACGGTATTTTTATTATATACATACCCTTTTCCGAAACTCATATTGATTACTTTTGCGCCGTTATCTACAGCATAGCGTATACCATTTGCCACATCCTTATCCCGTTCGTCCCCATCAGGAACTATCCGCACACCCATAATCTGTACGTTATCTGCGATACCGTCAACGCCTATTCCGTTGTGCCGTTTGGCACCGATGATGCCCGCCACATGTGTGCCATGATCAGCGTCGGGGCCTTTGATATCCGCATTTCCATAAAAACGTTCAGCTGCATCTTCATAATTGTCGCCAACGATATGTCGGGAATCATAAGATTTATTCAGATGATAATCTACCTGTGCCCGGTAGTAGTTAACCCCTTCCTCCAGTTCTTTGTAAAAATCTTCAAAGCTCTTATCGTCGCTGAGTTCTCTTTTCGTCATGCGAATAGCCAATTTTTGACGGTCTGTCTTCGGTTTGAAGGCATCGATATCGGCTTTGGTCATATCTTTGATATCTTTGCCTATGCTGTTGGCAATAGCATCGATTTCTTCTTTTAACCGTCCGTAATTTAGGCTGCCAAAATTTGCTTGATCAAGCTTACTGGTATAATCACTGATCATCCGTTGGTAAGCCACAAATTCACGTCGTTCGTCCTCACGCAGTGGTGTAGATGGCAATACCGAGATATATTTAGGTTCGTAAAGACGGATCAAACGGGTGACTTCCAAATTATCGTAGTGTACATTTTCTCCCTCCGCATTTCCCATAAAGTTCCATCCGTGTACATCGTCAATATAGCCGTTATCATCATCATCCTCACCATTTCCGGCGACTTCCTTAGGATTTGTCCACATGACATCTTTTAAATCTTCGTGCTTATAATCAATACCGCCGTCCAATACACCCACGACGACTGGGGTAGACTCCCGATTTATCAAAAGCTCATACGCTTTTTCGGTACTAATACCGCGTACCCCGTCCGCTTCGTAATCCAGATTGTACCAATTTGGGGGATTTGTACCCTTAGATTGTGCATTTCCCCATAATGGAAGTATACATATACCTAATAAAGCAACCCGTTTCCATGTTCTAATCATATGTTCTTGTTTCGTCAAGAGACAAATATAAGGTAACTCTAGAGTCAATGTTGTTAAAAAAATATAAATCACTATTCTTTTTACATTAACTTTATGTCCAAAACTTGCTTGTTAATGCATAAAAACTGGAACTATATGATTATTATTGGAGCTATGGCAATCTCTTGTTCTGATAAAATGACGAAAAATACGGCATCTTGGCCAACGGCTACCGCTCCCATAGCGGAAAAGAAAATGCACAACCGCATCATTCACGGTGATACGATCGCGGATGATTACTACTGGATGAATGACTATTTTAAGAAAGGTCCGGATTCTGCCGAAGTTATCGCTTACTTGGAAGCGGAGAACAGCTATACCTCTGCGATGCTCCAGGATACCGAAAAGTTTCAGGAAGTACTTTTCCATGAAATGAAGGGACGCATAAAAGAGAAAGATGAGTCTGTACCGTATCTCAAGAATGGATATTATTATTACAGCCGTACGGAAGAAGGTAAGCAATACTATAAATTCTGTAGAAAGAAAGGAAGTTTGGATGCACCGGAGGAAATATTGCTGGACGTGGACGATATGGCAGAAGGCTATGCCTATTATGCAGCGAGTGGCTTTTCGATAAGTCCAGACAATAAATTGCTTGCTTTTGGTGTGGACACGGTATCCAGAAGAGAGTACACGATTTATGTGAAAAACTTGGAGACTGGTGAACTGTTGCCCGATAAAATAGATCGTACTTCTGGTGGAACAACTTGGGCAAATGACAATAAAACATTATTCTACACCGCAAAAAATCCCGTAACCTTACTGAGTGAGAAAATACGACGGTATACCTTGGGCTTAGGGGCAGGGGGTGATGTTGTCGTATATGAGGAAAAAGATAACACCAACTATATCGGCGTCGGAAAATCCAAAAACGGCAAACATATTATGATTTATTCTGGCGGAACACTATCCTCAGAAGTCCACTTGTTGGATGCTGACCATCCGAACGGTGTATTTAAGGTGTTTCAACCTAGGATGAAAGAAGTGCTGTATTCAGTGACGGCGCTCGCCGACCGGTTCTTAATTTTGACGAATGACGGGGCGAAAAACTTTCAAGTGATGGAATGTCCGCTGGACAAGACTGATAAGGAACATTGGAAAGAATTTATTCCGCATCGGGAAGACGTACTTGTTTCTGATATTGATGAATTCAAGGATTACATCGTGATTTCGGAACGTAAGAATGGCTTGACACAAATGGCTGTACGCTCTTTAAAAGACGGGCATCAGCATTATCTGGATTTCGGCGAGGCGGCGTATACGGTATATCCAAGTACAAATGTAGAATATAATACGGATATGGTTCGTTATGGCTACACCTCGCTTGTTACACCGTCGTCTACGTTTGACTATAACATGAATACGAAAGAAAAGACCCTTCGGAAACAACAGGAGATTGTAGGTGGGTATGACGCAGACCACTATGTAACAGAGCGTTTGTTTGCCACAGTTGCTGATGGTACACAAGTTCCTATCTCATTGGTCTATAAAAAAGGATTTCCTAAAAATGGGAATTCACCCCTATTGTTGTACGGGTACGGTTCGTATGGGATGTCCATGGACCCTACGTTTAATTCGTCGAGACTGAGCCTGTTGGATCGAGGTTTTGCATATGCCATTGCCCATATACGTGGTGGAGAGGAGATGGGAAGGCAATGGTATGAGGATGGTAAAATGATGAATAAGAAAAATACTTTTACAGATTTTATCGACTGCGCCAACTATTTGATTTCCCAAAAATATACAAGTTCTGACCATCTGTATGCACAAGGAGGTAGTGCGGGTGGATTATTAATGGGTGCGGTTATCAACATGGCGCCCGAATTATGGAATGGTGTTATTGCGCAGGTTCCTTTTGTCGATGTGGTCAATACCATGCTGGATGAGACGATTCCATTAACGACAAACGAATATGACGAATGGGGAAATCCGAATGAGCAAGCTGCTTATGCGTATATGAAGTCGTATTCGCCTTATGAGAATATTGAAGCCAAGGCGTACCCGAACCTACTAGTTACTACGGGGCTTCATGATAGTCAGGTGCAATATTTCGAACCCGCGAAATGGGTGGCTAAGTTGCGTGAAATAAAGCAAGGGAATCAAGTGATATTGTTCAAAACAGATATGTCCTACGGACACGGGGGGGCTTCCGGAAGGTTTGATTATCTGAAAGATGTCGCACTGAACTATGCGTTCTTATTCAAATTGGAAGGAATTACCGAGTAAAAAATAGCCGGTGTGTTACAACAGGCAATACACCGGCTGTTTTTTATTTTAATGAATCCAGTTGATTCTCCCGCTCTATTTCCCGTGCATCAATCTGATGCTGCTTGTAGTTTTCAATAGCCACCTTGCTCGCTTTTAAGGAAACGATAATGCCGATGACAGCGATAACCGTAACGATTGCTAACCCCCATACATATTTCTTTTTGTCCTGTTTAACTAACCAGTACATCAGGAAGATATAAGGGACCGCAAAAAAGATATAAAAAATAATACTTGGACCAACCATCTTTCGGAGAATTTTAAACCGATACAAAAGTACCTAAAAAAAGAGATATTAGCGCCACGTCATTTCTTTTAAACCTTTTAGCAAAAATACGGTCTAATTATGATATTGATGGGAGAATACTGCAATGGGTGTTTTTTTGACAAAAAAACTAGACGCCTATTGCATAAAAGAAAAAAATAATTTTTTACTTTTGTCCTGTTAATAGTTAATAGATAGACAAATGAACGCGTTCGCATGTTATACGTATATTCCGGTGCAACTTCCGAAGAAGTTTGTAAGGGATGTATTGTATACCTTGAAGGGATTCAATTGTCCTATATTACGATTCCGACGACCTATTCTGCCTCGAGCTTGATTGGGAGGCAGGACAACATCCATTATGAACAATCACTCGGCTCAGTGGTTTCTCAATCGTTAATTAATAGAGTTTTGTTGAGAACACATTTATGTGTAATTTATTAGGTCGACATCTTCGATGACACTTTCAGATTTTTTAGTTATTCCTGCCACTTCTGCACATATAGGATATGCAGAGACGATTTGCAATGAAATGTTTGAATCTGCGAAAGCGCGCGGAACAGGCATTGCTCGCCGTAAGCCAGAATATATTGTACGCAAGATAGAGGAGGGCAAAGCGGTCATTGCCTTGCACAAGGATGGGCGTTGGGCCGGCTTTTGTTATATCGAGACATGGAGTCACGGGGATTATGTAGCCAATTCCGGTTTGATTGTAAGCCCTGAATTTAGGAAAGTAGGATTAGCGAAAGCGATTAAGAAGCGTGTCTTTGATTTATCACGTGAAAAATACCCCAAAGCGAAAATATTTGGTTTAACCACTGGTTTAGCCGTTATGAAGATAAATTCCGATCTAGGTTATGAACCGGTAACGTATGGCGAGTTAACTCAAGATGAAGAATTTTGGAAAGGTTGTCAATCTTGCGTGAACTTTGATATTCTTGTCAGCAAGGAACGGAAGAATTGTATGTGTACGGCTATGCTTTGGGATCCTGTGGAGAAAGAACGTGAACTCAAAGAAAAAATCCAGCGTCGTGCCGAAGCAAAAGAACGGTTGGATCGTATTGTAAAAAAGCAATCGCTTTTGAAGCGTATTGAAGCTAAATTGTGGAAATCGTCCAGAAAGATCGTGTCCGCCGTATTCCCTGTAGGTATCGGTCTCGCAAAAAATATATAATTGCTATATTTGGCGTGGTAGATAGCTTCATCACCTTTTAAGAACAAACCGAGTGTAACGAGCTCATTTATACAATTGAAATTCAACACTCAGAAATAATTATATATAGATGAAAAAAGTAGTATTAGCGTTTAGTGGTGGTTTAGATACGTCCTTCTGTTGTATCTATTTAACAAAGGATTTAGGACTGGAAGTACATTCTGTAGTCGTCAACACCGGAGGGTTCTCGGATGACGAATTGAAAGCTATAGAAGAACGCGCTTATGCTTTAGGGGTTAAATCCCATAGCACGATCGATGAGACAGAAAACTACTATCGTGACACTATAAAATATCTCATTTTTGGGAATGTATTAAAAAATGCTACTTATCCACTTTCGGTATCGGCGGAGCGTGTTTGTCAAGCGACTGCAATAGCTAATTATGCAAAAAAAATCGGTGCAGCTTGTGTAGCACACGGTTCTACGGGAGCAGGGAATGATCAGGTTCGCTTTGACATGATCTTTAATACCCTAATCCCTGGGGTAGAGATTATCACGCCGATTCGGGATCTCAAATTATCCCGGGAGGAAGAAATAGCTTATTTAGCTAAGCATGGCGTAGAGATTAATGCTGAAAAAGCAAAATACTCCATCAACAAAGGGTTATGGGGTACTTCCGTTGGCGGTGCAGAAACCTTGACATCGAATAAATATCTTCCGGAAGCAGCTTGGCCTACACCAGTGACTTCATCCGAGCCACAGACTGTGACGATAGACTTCGTTAAAGGAGAGCCTGTTGCACTCAATGGCGAGCCGATCGGCGCGGTTAAAGTTATTCAGCAATTACAAGATCTAGCCCAGCCGTATGGCATCGGGCGCGATATACACGTCGGAGATACGATTATCGGTATTAAGGGGCGTGTTGGTTTTGAGGCAGCCGGGCCGCTTATTATTATCAAAGCCCATCATACACTAGAAAAACATACGCTCACGAAATGGCAGTTGTCCTGGAAAGACCAAATCTCAGGATTTTATGGTAACTACATGCACGAAGGACAAATGCATGACCCGGTTATGCGGGATATGGAGGCATTCTTGCGTTCTTCACAAGAAACGGTAACCGGGCGGGTTATTGTCGAATTACATCCGTATCGGTTTATCGTTGTAGGTATCGAGTCCGAGCACGACTTGATGTCCACTAAATTTGGTAGCTATGGTGAAATGAATGAAGGCTATACCGGTGATGATGTAAAAGGTTTTGCCAAAATATTTGGTAATCAAACTATCATTTGGCACAAAGTGAATAACGATCTTTAGTTAGAAAGTTAGAGGGTTAAGGGTTAGAAAGTTAAGAAGCAAATAATAATATGATAAAAGTAGGTATAGTCGGTTCAGCAGGATATACAGGGGGCGAATTGCTTCGTGTTTTGATTTATCATCCCGATGTAGAAATAGTTTTCGCTAATTCGGCGTCGAATGCCGGGAATAAAGTCTATGCCGTTCACAACGATTTATTTGGCGATACCGAATTGGAATTTTCTACCGATTTTCACTCGGATATCGATGTGCTATTTCTATGTGTTGGACACGGCGATGCACGAAAATTTTTGGACACTAATCCGGTAGATCCTTCTGTAAAAATCATCGACCTATCGCAAGATTATCGGTTGAAGGCTAATACGGCTTATCAAGGTGGGCATTTTGTGTATGGTCTGCCCGAACTCAACAGGGAAGCGATAAAATCGGCACAATATATTGCCAACCCGGGATGTTTTGCTACTAATCTACAATTGGCATTGCTTCCTTTAGCTGCTAAAGACTTGTTGCCGGAGCAGATCCATATCAATGCCACAACAGGCTCCACAGGTGCTGGGCAGAAACCTTCGCCTACTTCCCATTTTTCCTGGCGTAGTGGCAATCTTTCTGCTTATAAATCGTTCGAACATCAACATCTGCAGGAGGTTTCCGAATCGTTGAACCAGCTTCAGCCGAATTTTCTGCCGCAATCTGATCAATCCTTACTCGAACGGGCTATGCAACGGATCAATATGATCCCACAACGCGGCGCATTTCCAAGAGGGATTTTTTCAGCTATATACGTAACTTCGGAATTGACGGAAGATGAAGCCTATACACTTTACGAGAATTATTATGCAAGCCATCCTTTTACGTGGGTAAGCAAAGCAAATATTGATTTGAAACAAGTCGTGAATACCAATAAGAGCATCATGCATTTGGAAAAACATGGTGATCAACTGTTGGTTTTAAATGCAACCGATAACTTATTGAAAGGTGCCTCCGGCCAAGCCGTTCAGAATATGAATCTGATGTTCGGTCTGGATGAAAGGGCGGGGCTTAATTTGAAACCCATAGGGTTCTGATTTTTACAAAGACTTCCTGATAATAACTATTGCCGGATCGCGTAAGGTGACGTGTGCTTCATTCAAAATGGCGTTAGCCGCTTCTTCTCCCATTCTACGGAAATCGGTACTGATAACGGTAATGCCTTCTTCGAGCACTTCTTTTACGGCTGTATCATTATAAGAAATTAATCCAACGTCTTGGCCGAGCTTCCAGCTCTTTTTCCGGCAGAGTTTGATAATATCCACATCATCCTGATCATATCGGCTAAAGGTAATATAAGCATCGCCTTTCTTAAAAGAATCAGGTTGGACCTGATGAATGATTTTGTGATTTTTCTTATGCTCTTTGGAAAATGCCTCGAATCCCGCAATTAAATCTTGGGCATGAAAAGCCTCCAATGGAGCAACAAGTACTAGGCGTTTATACTTTTCCAGTTGCGGCAATAAGGTGGTTAAAGAGTCAACCAGATCAGATTTATGGTCCTGATAAATACAGCTGTATGTACCTTCTAGGCCATGCTCGTTATGGTCAATCACGATGCGTTTATGTGCCGGTATTTTATTTAGAACAGGGGCGGGGTTTTCACGGAAGAAAGTAACGACCACAAAATGAGTGTAGCCGTTCAGGTTCTCTTCCACCAGTTTTTCAAATACCTTGAAGTTGTGGTGATGAAAATAAACATCTACCTCTGCCTGATCGTGTATGGTTTCCAAAAAAGCCTGGTAGACGCGATCCCGCAAGATATTCATTTTGTCGAGTATTAAACATACACGGTAACGCTGTTCAAGCTTTAGGCGTTTTACATAATATCCTTTACGGTATTCTGACTCAATAATTCCCTTTTCCGAAAGGTATTGCAAACCTTTTAGGGCGGTTTCCTTGCTAATACGGAGTTCTGCTGTGAGCTGGTTGAGGGAGGGAAGCCTGTCGTTAATAGCCAATTCATTTTGTGCTATCTGTGCCATGACATAATCTACCAGCTGCATATATTTTAGTCGCTGCGTGCTATTGTTGGGTATAGAATCTGATATCTCTTTCAATTTCGATGATGGATTTTAAATATACAACAGCTGCAAAGCTACTAGGTTTGGTCGGTTAAAACAATAAAAAGAACAGACCAGACCAGATTTTTTATTGTGTTTTCTCCTTTCATGCTACGTAACATGAATGTAATGGCATACACGTTTATCACAAAGTCGTATGGAAAAGAGACAAATACGCAAGGATTTGTCTCTTTTCCGATGGCGTTTTTGCCGTAGGAATTGGAGAATTTTCTTTCTCGAAATGGAAAATTGTTGTCGGCAAACTTATTTTTTTCAAAATACATTGCTTTTTAACTAAACTCATCAGAGAATACCGTTGTCAACTTTGGAAAAAATGTATGTGAAGTGAAGTTTGTTGCGTAGATGGACCGAATGTAACACAAGAGGCTCGTAAATAGAAAAAAGAGAGACAAATTGAGCGCAAAATTGAAGTCGGATAATACCATTCTGTTTTCTTTTAAGATAGTCTAACTTTCTTTTAACATGGTTTCATTTACCTTTGAGCTTTTGTTGTATATCGTTTAAAGAATGTTACGTAGCATGACTTTTATCTTGTTACACTTTATTGCTTCCTTGTATTACTTCACTTTAAAGAGACACGTATTTGGTTTATAGGCGTCTGGGAATGTGCTGTGCTTGTACGTCTTTATTTCAAAGAGATATCTGTCTGGCTTATCGGTGTCAGGAGATAAGGTGTACGCGTATCTGTTTACTTCAAGGAGGTGGGCTTTTGGTTTCTGGATGTTCAGGAATACGTTTTGGTTGTACGTCTTTATTTCAAAGAGGCATCTATCTAGCTTCTCGATGTCAGGAGATAAGCTCTACGCGTGCCTGTTTACTTCAAAGAGGTATGTATTTGGTTTATAGTTGTTCGGAAATACGCTGTGCTTATACCTGTTTACTTTAAAGAGATGTACGTTTGGTTTATAGCTGTCCGGAAGAACCGACCATGTCGTATTTTAATGATGGAGAATAAGCCAGCGCAATACCTAAAAAAATAAATAGAACTTTTTTTTAAAAAATTTGGTATTTAAATATTCTTCTCTTATGTTTGTTTTATAATTATAGACCACACCAGACCAGACTAGTTTTTTTAGTCTATTTTGGACGGCGCCAATTTTGAAGGAAATATAATCGATGACTTTTTTAGAATTGGAATTGTACATAAATATAAAAATGTTTATTCAATGAAGATTAAATTACTGCTAGCCGTTTTATTTTACGCCAATGTTATGTTGGGACAGCAAAACGCTCTTACAAGAATCGCTACAATCACAAACGTCGAATCGGTAAAAATTAGTGATGAAAACGGAACTATGTTGGTGTCGCCGCTGTACGACGAAACAACAGTGCTCCATAACCCATTGAACGGTTGGGTGATGTATGCTGGACGTACCGCAGAACCGTCTTATTGGGATAAGGAGTATTATGTGTCCGATATCGGTACATCTGTCAAAGTTAAAGACTATGCCTCGGCGGGCTATATACGAACGAGTTGGTCATCACTGAATCCAGCTGAGGGTGTCTACGCTTGGCGTAATCCCCATTCACAAATTGGCCGGCTGATCAATGGGGCAAAAGAGCGTGATTTGCCAATTGCCTTTCGTATTGTTGTTGACGGGCGTGATCAAGGTATGAACACCCCGCACTTTGTATTCGATGCAGGTGCGCAGTATTATATTGAAAATAGTTCCTTTCCAGACCGTTTGACCCCTCTTCCGCAAGATCCCATATTTAAAAAGTATTATACCAAATTTATTGAAGCATTCGCTCAGGATTTTAACAATCCAGACGAAGTCGCTTTTATTGATGCATACGGTTTCGGTAAATGGGGAGAGGCGCACAATGTCGTTTATGCTGATCCAAAGTACGCTACAGCGGAGGATACGGAAAGGTGGAAAGAGGAAGTGTTGGAATGGGTGACGGATCTCTATACAAAAAACTTCACTCATATACCTTTAATCATTAACTATCATCGTTTGATCGGACATCCCGAAAGTTGGGGAGAGCCTCATAAAAACAGCGAAAAGCTTTTGGAAATAGCTATTAACAAGGGGTACAGTCTTCGACAGGATGCCTTTGGGATGACAGATTATTATCAGGCTTGGGAAAAGATGTTTGCCGATAAGTGGAGATTCAAGCGACCAATCTTGATGGAAGGGGGCTGGATTACAGCGGGAGCGCATCGCTATTGGCTTGACTCGAGTAAGAATTACAGAAAAGACTACCCGGAAGACGTGCGAAAAGGGGAATTCGATACTGCGGCAGATGCGCACGTTAATATGATGGACTTCCGCGCAGGCGATACTGATTCTTGGTTTGAAAAAGCTTTTCCTTTAGTACAACGTTTTGTTTCGGAAGGTGGTTATCGCTTATATCCGGATCAAGTATATTTGCCCACTATCGTAAAAGCCGGCAAAGAAATATCTATATCACATCGTTGGCAGAATATGGGATGGGGGTATTTGCCCAATAATATTCCACAATGGAATTTTAAATATAAAGTTGCGTTTGCTCTTCTCGACGAAAGAGGAAAGGTGAAAAAGATTTTCGTTGATCAAGATAGTGAACCCGCAGATTGGTTGAAAGATCATCCAGTGAATTATATCTATAATGTGAAGATTGATGTGCCTGTAGGACGTTATTTTTGGGCGGTAGCTATAGTAGATACTACAAAGGAAAGCCGGCCAGCAATACAGTTGGCAGTGAAAGGAGATATGACGCCCGAGGGTTGGTTAAAGCTAACAAATACGGACGTAAAATAACGTGAAAGGGGAGCAGCTACTGTTGATCTATATGAATGTTGCTAAATCTTAACAAATAATAGATAAACTATTAATCAACTAAACAAACAAATATAATTATGACAAGACACAGAATTGTTTTTTCCTTGTTAGCCGTCTTTTATTCTATGTGGAGCTGGGCGCAACAGGAAATGTTAGTAAAGGGAACGGTGTCCGATAAACAAGGGGCGTTTTCAGGCGTTAGTGTTAACGTTGCTGGCACTGTAACCTCTACTGTAACAGATGCTCAGGGCGCTTACACTATCCGTATATCGTCATCAAATGCGGAACTGATATTTTCGGCAGTGGGATATGTTACACAACAAGTGGTCGTCGGAACTAGCAAAACAATCGACGTCACGTTAGAAGAAGAGATGTCGTCTTTAGATGAGGTTGTAGTGGTGGGGTACGGCGAAGTACGAAAAAAGGATCTTACGGGTGCGGTTAGTTCGGTAAAGGGCTCGGATTTGGCAGAGCGGAAGACAACAACTTTGTCAGCTTCTCTGCAAGGAGCAGTGCCAGGACTCATGGTTCGACGGGATAATAATGCACCGGGCGCATCTGCTGGTAGTATGCATATCCGTGGAGTGACGACGATTGGAGATTCCGCACCTTTAGTTATTATTGACGGCGTTCCTGGAAGCATCGATCATGTCAACCCCAATGATGTTGAAAGTATTTCTGTGCTTAAAGATGCTGCATCAGCTTCTATTTATGGCTCTCGAGCTGCTGCCGGTGTTATTTTGGTAACGACTAAAAGAGGCAATCGTTCTAGTCTTAACTTAACCTATACAGGTGAGCTCGGGGCAGATATACCGACGATACAGCCTAAAATGGTAGGGGTGACCCGCTATCTGGAAATGGCTAATGAGTTGCGCTATAACGACAATCCGGTGGGTGGGTTCTATCAGGATTATAGTGCAGATCAAGTAAAAAATTGGATTTCTAATCATGACGCTGATCCTAATAATTATCCGCTGACCGACTGGAGGAATTTAATTTTGGATGATTATTCTTTACGTCAGACACACACGATTGGTGTTTCCGGTGGCAATGATAAAGTTCGCAGTAAAGCTTCATTAGCTTATGACGATGTAGATGGGTTGTACGGTATTCGTAATTTCAAGCGAATCATGCTTCGTGTGAATAACGATTTCACAATTAGCGATATTATAGGTGCTTCGTTGGATATGAATGTTCGAAATGCTCGAAACCAGACACCTTATTATTCTCCATTTTCTTTGCTACGGCAGATGCCGGCAATATATGCCGCAACTTGGGACGATGGACGTATCGCGGAAGGTAAATCGGGGGGGAACCCATATGGTCTGTTACAGATGGGAGGCGATCGCGATGCGCGGAGTACGCAGATTGGAGGAAGAGGTGTTTTGGATATTAAACCTTTTTCTGGATTTAAAGTATCGGCTATTGTGTCACCCTATATGAATTTTTCAAAGAGCAAGGCTTTCAGAAAGAAAGCTTTTTACACCTTAGCAACTGATCCGAATGCCTTTGGAGGTTGGTTGGAAGACAATGCCAATCCATACAGTACTACACGGTTGGCGGAGGAACGTAATGACGATTATAACATTACCTCACAATTAATAGCGAATTATATAAAATCGTTCGGCAAGCATCATGTTACGGCAATGATCGGATACGAAAATTATTATCAGAAATGGGAAAATCTGGGAGCCTCCAGAGATCAATATATTTTAGATCAATACCCCTATCTGAATGTAGGTCCGGAGGAC
Source organism: Sphingobacterium corticibacterium (assembly GCF_004208525.1). Taxonomy (GTDB): domain Bacteria; phylum Bacteroidota; class Bacteroidia; order Sphingobacteriales; family Sphingobacteriaceae; genus Sphingobacterium; species Sphingobacterium corticibacterium. The sequence goes on from NZ_SGIT01000004.1 coordinate 334,679, forward strand.
TATCGCGATAATAGCGGGGATGCACAAGCATACACTTACAATTCTTATTTTGGTCGGATCATCTACAGTTATGCCGACAAGTATCTGGTACAGATAAATACCAGACGTGACGGTTCATCGCGTTTCCACCGTGACAACAGATGGGGTACATTTCCATCGTTCTCTGCGGGATGGGTAATCAGTGAGGAACAGTTTGTAAAGAATGCTAATCTTAAAGAGTTGTCTTTCTTGAAAATTCGTGCATCTTGGGGAAAATTAGGTAATGAACGAATTGGTAGCTACTATCCATATATGTCATTAATGACCTTTGGAAATGCTTTGTTTTATCGAAACGGAGAGCTCATATCTGACAACACCGCAGCGCAAAGAACATTGGCCGTAGAAGATATTTCGTGGGAAAAAACAGAATCAACCGATATCGGTTTGGATGCTGCTTTTTTTGATAACCGCTTAACGATTACGACCGACTATTATTGGAAGAAAACAGCGGGGATGCTACTTAGTATCAATATCCCGGGATCTGTCGGACAAGGTATTTCCGAAATGAATGCTGGAGAAATGTCGACCAAAGGTTTTGATCTTGAAATTGGCTGGAAGGATCGGAAAGGGGACTGGAGCTATGGTGTAAATGCCAATTTATCAGATTTTTTGTCAAAACTAGACGATATGAAAGATACGCGAGTTATCAGTGGTAACAAGCTCAAAGAATCTGGCGTATATTTTAATGAATGGTATGGTTATAAAAATGAAGGTTTATTTTTGACCGAAGAGGATGTAGCTAATTCGCCCAAGCTAAATAATCAAATACGAGTAGGTGATATTAAATATATGGATATTTCCGGTCCAGACGGCGTGCCGGACGGCATTATTTCTGCCGAATATGACCGGGTGCCATTGGGTAACTCCTTACCTCGGTTTCAATATGGTGGTCGAGTACACGCCGGTTATAAAAATATAAATCTTTCGATGACTTTTCAAGGAATAGGTAAGCAGAATGTTCGACTAGAGCGACAAATGGTCGAACCACTTCGCGCTAACTTTGGTAATATCCCGGCTATTATTGACGGTCATTATTGGAGTCCTTTTAATACGAATGAAGAGAATGCCGCTGCATTATATCCACGGTTAACGCGATCTAATATCGAAGCCAATATGGCCATGTCAGATTATTGGATGTTTAACGGGCGTTATTTCCGATTAAAAAATGTAACGCTGGGTTATACCGTTCCACAAAGATATACGGAAAAAGTCAAGATCCATAATCTACATGTATATGCAAGCGCTACGGATTTGTTTACGGTTAATAAATATCCCTCAGGTTGGGATCCAGAAATGGGCGTAAGCGCATATCCGATAACAACTACATTAGTCTTTGGTCTTTCTGTTAATTTTTAAAAGTTAAAATGATGAAATACATATTAAAAATATACGTGCTGGGATTGCTGTTTATACTTCATGCTTGTAGCGATATGGATTTAGCGCCGTTGTCGGAGGGAAGCAGTGAGACTTGGTATTCTACAGAAGAAGAGCTAAATATGGCCGTAAACGAATTCTATATCCTAGGTTATTGGAATCAGCCGTTGGAAAATTCAGAGCAATGGACAGACAATTTTACGTATCGAAATACACATCGAATGGATATTCTTTACGGGACCTTAAATGGTGGACAATGGGAAGCATACCGTTTGTGGGAACAAAGCTATAAGTTGATTGCACGAGCTAACGCTTTGTTGGAGAGAATTGATGACGCCGCAGCTGGAAATGTTAGCCAAAACAGGATTGATCAATATAAAGCAGAAGCGTACTTTGCAAGAGCTTGTAAATATGCCGATCTGATTTGCTATTTCGGGGATGTTGTTTACTATGATAAATCGCCCAGTCTGGACGAGGCTTTTGCAAAATCACGTACGGCGAAGGACGAAGTTATTCCTTTAGTGTATGAAGATTTTGACCGTGCAGCAGCACATCTTCCGGAATCTTATGGCCCCAATGCGGTGCACTTTACGAAAGGTGCAGCCTATGCCATGAAAGCACGTTTTGCATTATATATGGGGGATTGGAGCGTGGCAGCTGAGGCAGCTAAAAATTGTATAGATTTGGGAGTGTATGATTTACATCCAGACTTTGGAAATTTATTCTTAGCGAGTACCAAAGCGAATACACAGGAAAAAATATTTTCATTTCCGCGTTCTATTTCCAATGGCGTGGTGTTGGATCAGTGGATTGTCAATAATGAATTGACTAGGAATGCTGGTGGATATGGTTCAGCTGCCCCCTCTTGGGATTTACTAGCAGCTTTTCTTTGTACAGACGGCTTGCCGATAGATGAATCGCCGTTGTTCGATCCGCATAATCCTTTCGCTAATAGAGATCCCCGTTGCGCTAAGACAATCGTTGAGTTTGGAACAGTACATGTGGGTTTTGAATACAATACGCACCCAGAGGTGACACAGGTCATGAATCATAATACGGGGACAATGCAGGCGAATCAAGATAATCGAGCAATTAACCAATACGCTTCCTACAATGGGTTAAATTGGAAGAAAGGTATCAATGAATTGTGGACACAGAATGGTAGGACTGTAGACCGGGATTACGTCATAATGCGGTACGCAGATGTATTGCTAATGTATGCGGAAGCGAAAATTGAATTAAATGAAATTGATAATTCGGTGCTAGACGCGATGAATAGAGTGCGCGCTCGCGGATATAATGTTAATTTTTCAGAGACTGATAAGTATCCGGCGATAACAAGTCTAGATCAGACGGCTTTGCGAAGAACTGTGCGTTTGGAAAGACGTGTGGAACTTGCCAATGAAGGGCTACGCTATATGGATTTGATCCGTTGGCGATTAGCGACAAAAGCATTAAATACGAAAAACTACGGTATTTTATACCCGGCTTCTGAACTGATCGATAAGGTGGTTTCAAAAGGTCATTGGTTTTGGGCATACACACCTCAGATTGATGAAGATGGCATCGCTGATTTTTCACAGATGGAAAATGCTGGATTGATTTCGGTCCTCTCGCAACGCGTCTGGGATGAGCGTCAATATCTTTGGCCGTTACCGACTGCGGAATTGGAAATATCTCCCAATTTGATCACAGACAATAATCCAGGATACTAAATACTAACTTATTCCGTAAAACGAATTATCTAAACCAGCATAAAATATGAAGAATAATAAATTAAATAATCTCATCAAACTGTCGTTCTGTATGTTTGTACTAACATTAATTGTGACTAGTTGTGATGATTTGGAAATAGACGATGCGTATTCACGTCATAATTATACTTTGGAAATGGAGGCCTCTTCGATTGAAGTTGTACTCGATGAAGAACGTCCTGATGATGTCGCGTTCACTATATCTTGGGAAGCCGCGGCTGATCTCGGTTTTGAATATAATACATCCTATCTTTTTGAGATAGAGTATGTAGGTGGTAGCGCCAAAGCAGCAATCATCGAATATGTTGCACAAGATGAGAGATCAAAGAGCTACACCCATGAGGAATTACAAAATATGTTGGTGGACTACTGGGAGAGGCCTACGGGAGCAACGAGTTCTTTACAAATTCGGATTACGACCAATACAGAAGGCCCACGCGTAATTATTCCAGAGGTAGCCACCGTAAATGTCAAGGTGAAAACGTATGGGCCTGCACCTTTTTTAGCGAATCGATTATTTATGAAAGGAACAGCCGTTGCAAAAGATGAGATAGAAATGTTGCCTGTCTCGGGTAATGCGAATATGTTTGTGTATACCGGTGATTTGACGGTAGGCTCTATTTATTTCCCTATTATTTATGGCGAGGACGTAAAGGTAAATGCAGTTGGTCCACGGCAAGATAAGGAAGAAGTTTCCGGTCTGCCGATGGATATACAGGTATCGGAAATAACGAAATCAGGCGCGTGGCAAATAATAGAGGCGGGTCAATATCGTGTTACCGTAAATCTGTCAACAAAGCAGATCAGTATCGTCCCTGCGAGCGATGTGCTTGACCTTGAAGGGTTGTTTATTGCAGGAACGGCTATAGGCGCAGAACTACAGATGGAACGTACGTTGGAAGACGATAATTGTTATGCATTTAGAGGTCATCTAAACGCAGGTACACTCTATTTGCCCATACTTTTTAATGGACAGCGACTTCTGTCTATTGTGCCGAGTTCTGCTGGAATACAGGCTATCGAGGATGGTATAACAACCAGCTTTGGGCAAGCAGAAACAGGTGCTGCCGGAACAGCAAGCCACTGGGAAATACAGACACCGGGTACCTACCGGATTATCGTACATGCTGAAACCAAAGATATCACAATTTATTCACCGGATACCGATCTACAGCCTAAAGTGGTATCTTGGAATAATACGGTGTTGCCACAAAATCCATATACTGCACCAATCACGGAACTATGGATGTACGGTGGATTTAATGGCTGGACTGGTGATGGTAATGGATTCAGTGGATTCCATAATGATTTCAAAATGGTTCAAAGCATAGCAAACCCGAATATATTCGTATATAAGGGAGCTACTTTGCCAAGGACAACAATCTCCGATGAGTTTACGAAACAAAGCTATACAGGATCATTACGGTTTGCTGTATCCAACATACATAACAATGTGTATGCTTTTGGTTCGAGCGCACCCGCACAACGAAATGTCAGCAATGGATATCTTATCGTTAATTCAAATGCTCCGCAGACGCTAGTAGAAGGTCAGGGAGATAATCGATATGCGTTTTTCTGTATACCATCGGGAACAAATTTCGTGGTCGTAGATGTGAAAAATTTAACAGTAACGTTCGACACGAAATAGAATATAAAAAGCAAATACTAAGGATAAAATATAATCATTATGAATACAATAAATGGTATGTTTTCAAAAATTTTATTACTTACGCTTACCCTAGCGTTTGTTGCTTGCAGTGATAAAGACGATGTCCTATCAAAGACGAGTGAAGATATAGATGTTGCAGGTAACGTAACAGTCGAGGTAACGCCAGAACGGAAAAAATTATTACGTAATCCCATGAATGGATGGGTGATTTATGCAGGTCTTGGAGATGGTTTATCGGACACATTCTGGGAGGATTATGATAACTTTCAGTCCGTCAAAGGTCGGGTTAAAGTGTCAGATTATGCGACAACACTTTTTATCCGTGGTGCATGGTCCGATTTTAATCCGGAAGAAGGTAAGTATGTGTGGGATGAAGATGTGAACACTAAACCTGCAAAGCGTTTCAAGGACTTGGTGTCGGGTGCATTGGAAAGAGATTTAAAGCTTGCTTTTTCATTTATTGTGGATAGCCGAGATAAGCATTACAATTTTACACCACAATATGTAATGGACTCGCCGAATATACAAGGATATGAGACGATAACCGGTACTGCTAGCCGTGTTTGGTCTCCTTATCCGGACGATCCTGTCTTTCAAAAACGCTATGAAGAATTTATTAAAGTCTTTGCCGATCGTTACGATGATCCGGATATTGTCCAATTTATCAGCGGTACAGGATTAGGAAAATGGGGTGAGTCGCATACCGTTTGGTATTCAACAGCAGACGATGGTCCACGAGAGGCTGTGTTTGATTGGGTAACAAGTCTGTATGCAAATGCGTTTAAGCGTGTGCCGATATTGATCAATTACCATCGCTGGATATTATCACGTCAAACATGGGATGGATCAAACTACGATCCAAATTCGGAAAGATTGCTGGAAAGTGCTATAGAAAAGGGATATTCTTTGCGGCACGATGCTTTCGGTATGAAAGGTTATTACACCACATGGGAGCAAAACTTTGCTCGGAAATATAAAAATAAACGCCCGATAGTCGCCGAAGGGGGCTGGGTAAAGATTTCTCATGGCGGATCGATTTCTGGAGATGGGTATAGCAACTATGCGGACGTTAGAAGAGGAGAGTTAGACCAAGCTAGGGGTGCGGCAGCTAATATGTTGGATTTACGATACAGTAAAAATATTGTGAATGGAGAGACGTTTTCTTGGTTTAACGACGCTTTTTATTTAGTGGAACAATTTATTGCCGAGGGTGGCTATAGACTATACCCAGATAGATTATCGTTACCGGCAAAGATAGCAAATGGTGCGAATATTACGATAGGACACCGATGGCATAATCTTGGTTGGGGGTATTGCCCGACCAATATCCCGCAGTGGCAAAATAAATATAAAGTAGCGTTTGCTTTGCTGGACAAAGAAGACTTGTTGCCGCAGTATATCCTGGTAGATGAAGAGCCTAGGTTGTCGGAATGGATAAAAGGATATCCTAAAGGTTATAAGTATTCTACCAAAATATCCGATGTAAATGTAGGAGATTATTATTGGGCGGTCGGTATTATTGACACGAGTAACGATAACGAAATAGGTATCCGAATTTCGGCAAAAGATGAGATAACGACAGAAGGATGGCTCAAATTGAGTGAAGTGAAAGTTCAGTGATTTCGATAAATGAACCGATAAAAATAGGAAAAGATATGAGATGTAATTTGAGAGTTGTAATTGTAGCCTTAATTTTAACCTTGGGATTAGGCTTGGTAAGAGGTTTTTCACAGGAATCATACTTGTCGCCTAACCTATATACGAAAGGTAGTCAGATAGAACGCATACAAAGAGCGGTGAATGACGCTATACATACAACAGGAAAGGTGGTTATTCCGAAGTATGATGCAGTAGAGAAAACGTCGGTATGGCTTATTGATCGAGCTATCTTATTGCCTGCAGATATCGAATTAGAACTGAATAATTGTAAGATTAAATTGTCTGATCTCTGCCGAGACAATTTTATTCGTTCTGCAAATACAGGCTTAGGTATATCTCGTATTGAAACCTTAAAAAACATCAAGATTGTAGGAAAGGGAAATGTACTGTTGGAAGGTGCAGATAACCCACGTTCAACTGGAGATCATAACAAAACTTTGTCTCAAAACCCAAGGCTTGGGTTTACACATTCGTATGGCAGTGACGCGGGCAAATCTGGTGAGAATCAAAAAGGAGGATGGCGTAACCATGCGATTATTATGGCGCATGTAGACGGGTTTGAAATTAGTGGGATTACGCTTAAAGATTATCACGCGCATGGTATCGTCTTAGAGCGCGCAAGAAATGGTATTATTAGCGATATTATTTTTGATGTAAGGCAAGCTGTTTCGATCGACGGTAAGGATCGAGTGATTCTGAACCAGGACGGTTTGGGTGTACGCTTTGGATGTAAGAATATCATTATTGACAATTGTAGAGGAAGAAGTGGGGATGATTTCATCAATATTGGTCTGACGGATACAGGAGCTAAAGCTGGGGAAGAGAATGTAAATGTGGTAAGTGGTTCTATATATGCAGGCGATACGGATGATATTTCCAATATATATCTGCAAAATTGGCAAGATTTCTATTCGATATCTCATCGGGCAATTCGTATTATGCCTATTGGGAAACTAAAAATTAAGAACGTCTTTGTAGAGAATATGATTATCAATAAATCTTCTAATCAAGGGTTAGTTGTAGAATATACTTCCAATATTAAAAATCTTTTTGTCAAGAACTTGATTACGTATCACCCTGTTTCGGCAAAAGGAATTTCAGACGCAAGTTTTAGAGATATATCTTATATAGGCGACGGACAGGCGATTGACGTATCCAAGAGTGAATCGGTCTATATAGAAAATGTAAGAAGTGTTCGTGAGTAGAGGCCTTAGACAAGAAAACTAAAAAATGATAAAAAGAGAATTTGAAGGAAGCAGGGAATTAAAGAGAGAAACACACCAGACGGAACTTGCCATCGTTGGCGGAGGACTTTCGGGTGTATGTACAGCCATTACCGCGGCACGCCGGGGTGTCAAGGTCGTTCTGGTGCAGGACAGGCCGGTGTTAGGAGGGAACTCTTCCAGCGAGGTGCGTCTATGGATTTTAGGAGCGACTTCCCATCTCGGTAACAACAACCGTTGGAGTCGTGAAGGAGGAGTAATAGACGAGATATTGGTGGAGAATACCTATAGCAATAAAGAAGGAAATCCATTGCTATTTGATGCTATTCTGCTCGACAAGGTCAAGGCTGAACCCAATATTACGCTGTTGTTAAACACGGCAGTGTATGAAGTGCATAAAAAGAATGACGATACAATCAATTCGATAAAAGGATTTTGCAGTCAAAATTCGACGGAATATATCGTTTACGCACCATTATTTTGTGATGCATCGGGAGACGGTATCGTGGGTTTTCTTTCCGGTGCTGCATTTAGAATGGGAGCGGAAAAAAAAGAAGAATTTGGAGAGAAATTTGCGCCGACTGAGGAATATGGCGAGCTTTTGGGGCATAGCATGTATTTCTACACGAAGGATACCGGACGTCCGGTGAAATATAAAGCACCTGCGTTTGCGTTAGATGTGGCGAAAGAAGTGCCAAAATTCAGAAAGTTCAATGCGAAGGAGCACGGCTGTCAATTATGGTGGTTAGAGCATGGTGGGCGCATGGATACCATACACGACACCGAACAGATTAAATGGGATTTATGGAAAGTCATTTATGGAGCCTGGGATTATGTTAAGAATTCAGGCAATTTCCCCGAAGCAGACACCATGACATTGGAATGGGTCGGCACGATCCCCGGAAAGCGCGAAAGCCGCCGGTTTGAGGGGGATTATATGCTGCGCCAACAAGATATTGTTGAGCAGTGCGAACATGAAGATGCCGTGGCGTATGGGGGGTGGTCGATAGACCTGCATCCCGCCGATGGGGTGTTCAGCGAGAAGCCTGGTTGTAACCAATGGCATGCCAAAGGTATTTACCAAATCCCGTACCGTTGTCTTTATAGTAAGAATATCAAAAACCTGTTCCTTGGAGGACGGCTTATCAGCGCAACACACGTTGCTTTCGCGTCCACACGCGTCATGGCTACAGCGGCACATATCGGTCAGGCCATCGGTATGGCCGCCTATATTGCGAAGGAAAAACAATATCTTTACCCTCGCGATATCCTCACAGAAGGCTTTGTGCCAGAGCTTCAGCAGGAACTTCTTAAATCTGGGCAACATATTCCTAAACTGGCATTACAGGATGAAGGAGACCTCGTGCAGCACGCAAAACTGAATGCATCGAGCAACTTCGAATTGGAGACACTAAAGGCAGACTTTGCTCTGCCGATAGATACCGCCGTGGCACAGATGCTGCCCTTGGAAGCAGGCAAAGTCCCTGATATAACGATAGAAGCTGATGTAACGGAAGATACGGAATTGCGGGTGGAATTGCGAATGAGCAGCCGAACGGGAAATTATACACCGGATGTTACACTGGAAACTAAATGTATTCTACTGGAGAAGGGCAGAAGAACAATTAAACTGTCGTTTTCGGCAACGATGCCGGAGCGTGCATATGCGTTTGTGACTTTTCTCGAAAATACGGCGGTATCGTTATATCGTACGAATACCCGTGTTACCGGTGTGCTTACGGCGTTCAACCTCATCAATAAAGCGGTATCCAACTTTGGCAAGCAGACACCGCCCGAAGATATCGGTATGGAAGCGTTTGAATTCTGGTGCCCACAACGTAGACCGGATGGACACAATCTGGCGTTACAGGTCGAACCGGCGCTACGGTCATTTGGTGTCGAGCAGATAAAAACAGGTGTCTATCGCCCGACGACGGCACCTAACGCATGGGTAGCTTCGCTGGAAGATGCAGCACCCCAATTAAAAATAAATTGGGACGAACCACAAGAAATCCGTCAGATAGACTTATTTTTCGATACCGATTACGACCATCCGATGGAGAGTGTATTGATGGGACATCCCGAAGATGTGATGCCGTTCTGTGTACGGAATTATAAAATAGTAGACGATCAGGGGCATATTGTTTTTGAAAAAGAAGATAACTATCAAAGTATGAATCGAATCGAATTAGAACAGCCTGTTATAACAAGTGCATTGACCATTGTGGTCGACCGTCCTTCAGAAAATGTTCCCGCTTCCTTATTTTCCGTTCGCTGCTATAATTAAATAGAAAGATGGAGATTTTAGATTATATCATTATGCTGCTCTTTACGGGCATTGTTATAGCAGCAGGCTTGTCTTTTGGAAAAACAGGCAGTTCCATGAAGTCCTATTTTGCTGCAGGTGGGGCAGTTCCTTGGCGAATCAGTGGCTTGTCTCTATTTATGAGCTTTTTCTCGGCGGGTACGTTTGTAGTGTGGGGATCTATTGCTTATCAGCATGGTTTCGTAGCGATTGCCATTCAGATGACGATGTGTTTGGGAGGTCTTGCTGTTGGGATATTTATAGCACCTGCTTGGCAAAAATCCCATGCGCTGACAGCGGCGGAGTTCGTATCCCGTCGGTTGGGAATTAGTGTCCAGAAATTTTACAGTTATCTCATATTGTTGATCTCGTTGATGTATACAGGTGCTTTTCTTTATCCTGTGGCAAAAATTATCAATGTTTCTACCGGTTTTTCTATCGAAGCTTGTATTTTGGTGTTAGGGATCTTGATCATTCTGTATACCGTTGTGGGCGGACTTTGGGGTGTCATGATAACCGATGTCGTCCAGTTTATTGTGCTGACGGCTGCGGTTATTATTGTTGTTCCATTGGCGTTTGACCGCATAGGTGGTGTGGGGGAATTGTTTACAAATGCCCCTCCAGACTTTTTCCAAATTGTGAACGAGGAATATTCCTGGCTTTTTTTACTCGCATTCGCTACCTACAATGGGATATTTATTGGCGGAAACTGGGCTTATGTGCAGCGTTATACGACAGTGGATAGTCCTAAATCAGCCAGTAAGGTGGGATACTTATTTGCCGGTCTTTATCTTATCAGTCCATTTATCTGGATGTTACCCCCGATGATTTACAGGATAATTAATCCCGAATTGTCCGGTTTAGAAAACGAAGGAGCCTACTTGATGATGTGTAAAGAAGTGCTCCCGAAAGGACTTATCGGACTCATGTTGGGTGGTATGGTATTCGCTACGGCAAGTTCGGTGAATACCACCCTAAATCTTGCAGCCGCCGTATTTACGAACGATTTGTATAAATCGGTAAGACCTGATACCAAGCCGAAGCAGTTAATGTTTGTTGCTAAAATGGCAGTTGTAATCTTTGGAGCAATGACCATTGTTGTTGCATTATTAGTGCCGTCGGCTGGAGGGATCGTAGAGATTGTATTGAGTGTGGGGGCGGTAACAGGCTGTTCACTGTACGGGCCACCGATATGGGCGTTGTTCTCCAAGCACCACACAGGACATTCTATTCTTTGGTGCACTGTTTTAGGACTAGCTATTAATGTATATTTTAAATTTCTACATTCTTTGTTGACCGGCATCTCGTTAAGTAGGGCAGAGGAGATGTTGGCGGGCGCTGTTATCCCTTTTGCGTTGTTAGCGGGATACGAGGTGTGGGCAAGAAGCCGGAAGGGAATTGCTCGGGATTATATACATTATAAGGAAGAGCAACAGCGTATTGCAAATCAGCCAGAAGAGGAAGATACGGAAGAGCAGAGCAGCGAAGAGCAGAACCGTTACGGTCTGAAAGTCTTGGCACGTACGATGGCTATTACATCATTGATCTTCATCGTGCTGGCGCTTATCGCAGATCATAAAGCCTTGTGGATTACCTTATCTATTGGTATTATTGTCGCGTTAGGAGCTTGGTCTATCTTTCGGTATACAAACAAAAAAGTAAAGGCAGATGTATAGTCTGCCTTTACTTTTTTGTTGATTTTAATTCTTATTCCGCAGAAAGTGTAATCTTTCTCTCTACAGAAACGTTATCACCTGTTACAGCATTACCGTCTTTGTCAACAAGTGTCAGCTTAAATGTACTTTCACCCATAGGGAGGTTCAATACTTCATAAGGCACCCATTGATCTAGCAAGAATTCTTGTCCGTTGATGTCCGCTTTAACCTTGTTACCATCTGCACCTAAAGAGCCATTAACAATGAAAAAATCTAATAATAAGGATTTTGTGTCTTCCCCTTTGTATTCTCCTTTCGGACGGCTGTAGAATAACGCCGCTTGTCCTGAATCTGGTAACTCTTCAATTTTAGCATCCGCAGTAACTTTAAACTTTACTAATTTAGAAGCGTCATTTGTTTTGATCGACTCATGGAACGAGCGTGATAAAAATGACATCAAATAGTGCTCCGAGTTGAGGGCGACCGTCACGCTATGTTCAGGCTTATACAACGCTGCATAGGGCTCATTATCTAAAATGAAATGGATATGCTGTCCGTCATGCGAGTTTGCCATGTGGTGGTCATGCTCTGTTTGTGCGGTCAGTTCAAAATTGCTAACATTATATTTAACGGTAACTTTTGCGGAATCTGTGCCAACTTTTTCAGCTGTAATTGACGCGATTTCCAGGGTTGCTCCCGGAAACTCCTTCGCATGCGCTAAAGGATTTACGGCAATACTTCCAACAGAGTCAGCCAAAGCTGTAGTATCCTGTGTTTCACCATCTGTATTTTTTGTAGTTGGATTACATGCCACAAGTGTCGCTGATGCAGCAACAAATGCTAGGGCAATTTTCAAATTGGTCATTTTCATACCTTTTGATTTAATTATTTTTTATGATTTACTACTTCTGTTATTGAACAAATATAACAGAAAAAAGTTTTACTATGCAAAAACGGAATCTAAAGCGATTTGAATGGCTTCGATCGTTTGATTCAAATCTGCGGGGGTGTGTGCACTGGAAATGAACCCGACTTCGTATCCTGACGGACCGAAGTATATCCCTTGATTCAGCAGTGAACGGTGCATCACTTTATATTTTTCCATGGAAAGTGGATCAATTTCGTCGGCTCGCTTGATACTTGTTTGATCGGTAAAAGCAAACCAGAAAATAGAGCCAACCGTGAAAACCTGTACCGCATAGTTTTTCTGTTTTATATAGATGCGTATGGCTTCGACAAACTCTTGGGTTTTTGTTTCCTGTTTGGTATAAAAGTCGGGCTCTGCTAATACGCGTAGCGCGGCAATACCCGCAGACATAGCGACGGGGTTTCCGGATAAGGTGCCCGCTTGATATACACCGCCGTCAGGTGAAATATGTGCCATAAGTTCTTTGGAAGCTCCGTATGCACCGACGGGCATACCTCCCCCAATAATTTTTCCGTAGGTGATAATATCGGGTTGTATATCGTAGTATTTTGCTGCTCCTTCGAAGCCTAAACGAAAACCAGTGATTACCTCATCGAAAATAAGTAAAGCCCCCTTTTCTTTCGTAATTTGACGTAAGAAATGGATATAGTCTTTATCTTGAATAAGCAGACCATTGTTTGCTGGAATACCCTCGATAATAACGGCGGCTATCTGCTCGGGAAACGATGTGAAAGCCTCTTCAAGAGCCTGCCTATCGTTTAAAGAAATAACAATGGTTTCATCTGCGAATGCTTTCGGTACACCGGCAGAGGATGTTTCGCCGAAAGTAATTAAGCCAGAACCGGCTTTCACCAATAAGGAATCGGAATGTCCGTGATAACAGCCCTCAAATTTTACAATTTTATCCCTTTTTGTATAACCTCTTGCCAAACGGATAGCAGACATGACGGCTTCTGTTCCGGAGCTCACAAAACGAATTTTCTCGATGTAGCGATTATGGGTTAAAATCAATTCCGCTAGCTCATTTTCCAATCGGGTCGGCGCGCCGAAACTCAGTCCTTTGTTTAACTGTTGGGATACCGCTTCGCGTACTTGATCATGGTTGTGCCCTAAAATCAGGGGCCCCCACGAACAGCAATAATCGATAAATTCATTACCATCGGCATCCCATATCCGGGCTTTGTCTCCCCGTTCAATAAAAAGCGGTGTACCATATACTGATTTAAATGCCCGAACGGGAGAGTTTACCCCGCCGGGGAAATAATCTTTTGCTTTCTCAAAAAGCTCCGCAGATTTTTTACGGGAAATATCTTGTAGTTGTTTCATTTTGCAATTTGTTAATTATAAACTTTATTAGATTTTAAGGGTTGTACTACACCATCCTTAACACCTGATGTCGCATCAAAAGCTTTGGCGGATGTAGAAATACCATTATTGTAATATCCCTTATGCCAAAGGTTTTAAGCGACGAGGTTTTGGTTCTTTTTACGGGAAAAAGAACATACTATAACCATTTCTTTTCCAATACTTCCTTCGCATGATACGTTAAGATCGAAGTTGCACCAGCACGACGAAAACTCATTAATGTTTCCATAATAGCACGTTCTTCATCCAACCAACCATTACGAATAGCCGCTTTCAACATAGCGTATTCACCGGAAACATTGTATGCCGCAATCGGTAGATCAAAATTATCGTGCAATAATTTAATAATATCCAAATAGGGAAGTCCGGGTTTAACCATGAGGAAATCCGCCCCCTCTTCCGCGTCCAATTGGGCTTCGATGAGCGCCTCGCGTGAATTTGCAGGGTTCATCTGATAGGTCTTTTTGTCTCCGGCCTTTGGTGCCGAATTAAGCGCGTCGCGAAAGGGACCATAAAAAGCCGAAGCATATTTTGCGGTATATGACATAAGCGAAACGTGTGAAAATCCATTTTCGTCAAGCAACTGACGGATATAACCGATGCGTCCATCCATCATATCGGATGGTGCGATGATGTCTGCACCTGCTTCTGCATGAGCAAGGGCCATTTTACCTAAAACAGCTAATGTTTCGTCGTTCAGAATAACCCCGTTCTCTACAATACCATCGTGTCCGTCCGAGCTGTACGGATCCATCGCAACATCCGTTACTATACAGGCTTCGGGGAAGTTTTTCTTTACCTCCTCGATAGCTCTTAAATATAAATTTCCCTTTTTATAACTTAATGTGGCATATTTATCTTTCAGTGAATCGTCTATGTTGGGGAAAAGATCGAAGGCATATAACCCAAGCTTCATACAACTTTCTACCTCGCGTAGCAAATGATCTATAGAATGTCTATATATCCCAGGCATGGAAGAAACTTCGGTTTTCTGGTTTTGTCCTTCTATGATAAATAGGGGGAAAATAAGATTGGCGGCCGAGAGATGGTGTTCTTGAATCATATCCCGAATAACCGCGGATTTTCTATTTCTTCTTGGACGGTGCAACATGTTCGTGGTATTTAGATGTTTGTGATGTGTTTCTACTTCTCGTGTTTTAAACTTATTCATAGTCTAGCCCAAAAATAGCTTCGGATAAGCCTATTTCATCGGGTGTGAAAGGGAGTGTATAAGGTAATCCCATAACTTCTATTGCTTTAGCCGTAGAATGACCAATGCAGATAATTTTTTGTCCGGGATCGATGAGGTTCTCTTGGAAATAGGCCATGACATTGCTGGGACTTGTAAAAATAAGTACCTCAGCATTGGTCTTACCCACATTTTCCTGTACTACAGTTTCATAGAAAGGCATATCAATCACTGTCGTCTCGGGCGTAAGCGCGTTTTGGATAGACATTAAAGAATCTTTCGCCCGGGGAATAAAAACCGTTTGACCATCAACAAGTTTAGCGAATTCTTTCGCAATATCTTCTGTCTTGATCCCTAAATTATCGCCAGAAAAATCAGCTACACGACCATACTTACGTAAAGCGTCTTCTGAACCTCTGCCTAATACGGCAAGTTTGGTTTTTTTTAAGATCCAAGGTTCTAATTTGAAGAAATGCTCAATAGCATTTTTGCTATTAAAGAAAATCCAATCCGCACGTTTGAGGATAAAAGAATCTAGTTTATTGATCGTCGGATAAATTTTGATTAACGAACGTGCATCCACCTGAATGTTATGTTTCGCCAAATAGCGGCCCAAATAGGAATTTTCGTCCAAGTCGCGTGTAATGAAAACACTACTTGGCAGTTTTCTTTCCTTTTGGAATTTCGCAAAAATACGATCAGCCATCCCATTGGTGCTTTCTGCCCGTGTATATAGACGATTTGGGAAATCTTCATTGTCTTCCGCAATAGATGTCCAAGCTTCGTATTGGCCATCGTCTGTTTCACGGCAATAACAGCCTAATGGAGCATGACAACCGCCATCGAATAAATTCAGTACTTTTCGTTCCACGGCGATGACGTCCGCCACGTTTTTATCATGTATTTTCTGTAAAAGATCAAACAGCTCTTGGTCCGTTTCCCGAATCTGTACAGCTAAGACACCCTGCGCTGGAGCGGGAATAACTTCTATAGGTGGGATCTCTTCCATGTGAAAGTCGGATAAATCCATCTCTATGCGGGAGATACCCGCCTTTGCTAAAACAATAGCATCATATTTCTCGTCGCGTAATTTCTGAACACGTGTTTGTAGATTACCACGTAAGTCCGTGAACTCTAAGTCAGGCCGTAAAGATAATAATTGAGCTTTACGTCGATTGGATGAGGTGCCGACGGAGGCATTGTGTTTCAGCGATAGCCTTTTTTTTATATCTACACAGTCCTTGTGAACAATTAGCAGTTCCGATGGATCTTCCCGCTCCGATACGGCGGCAATGATTAACCCCGGAGGATTTACTGTCGGCAAGTCTTTGTGGGAGTGAACAGCCAAATCAATTTGTGCGGTAAGTAACTCTTCTTCGAGCTCCTTGGTAAAGAATCCTTTACCCTCTAACTTATCCAATCGCAAGTGCTGAATGATATCTCCTTGGGTTTTAATGACTTTTAATTCGGATTCTACACCAATATCCGCCAACCTTGCTTTGATAAACTCCGCCTGCCATAAGGCCAGTTGGCTACCTCTAGTTCCGATGATAAGTTTTCTGTTCACTGTTTACTGCTGCTTAAATGGTTTGAAAATATTTGTTGGAGTAAATTTAACCAAATAGGGATACAATCCCGACTGTATTTGTCAGAATTATGGTATATTTTTTCTTTACGCGATATTAGTTAATCTCCGTTTGGGAGTTTTGAACCAAAATTTCTTTGGCCATAACCATGGGTACTTTGATATATTTTTTTTCCATGTAGCTGATGACCTTTTCCAATATTTCGCGTGCTTGAGGATCGAGATTTTGAAGGTCTTGGGCAAACACTTCATTTACCGCAAAGGCGCGGATTTCTTTGATTTTTTCGGGTACCTCACGCATCGCAACTTCGACACGGCGTTGCTTCACAACAGGTAAAAATTCCTGAATATTTTGTTGGATAATTGCATCTGCATTTTCCAGTTCGGCGTAACGGTCTTGTTTGTTTTTCTCGGCAATAGCTTGCAAACTGCTGACTTCGATGTATTGCATAGGAAACTGTGCCACTACTTCGGCGTCAACATCATTAGGTACCGCTAAATCAACGACTACTTTTCTGTCCGTTTCTCCTTGAAGAAGGGATTGATAAAGGTGTGTATTAATGATTGCCTCTGGCGCACCAGTACATACGATCATCACATCAAATCCTTTTTTATAATGCGCCAATTCTGATAAAGAATGAGCCTCTGCATTTAATTCCCGCGCTAATTTCTGCGCATTTTTCAAAGTGCGGTTGAAAACAACAAAATTTGAATGTTGATGTTTTTTTAGGTATTTAGCCAGATTTTGATTCGTTTCTCCCGAGCCGATAACTAGAATGCGAGGATTTGGCGGTAGTTTCGTTTCTTTTAATTTACGATAAGCTAACGAAACGACCGAGATAGGATTACGAGAAATATTTGTGTAGGTGTAGACTTCTTTAGCAGTCTTAACCAAACGATCCATAACCAAGCGTAGATAGTCGCCTGTAAAACCGGCTTTTCGGCATCTTTCATAGGCACGGCGTACCTGTGCCAGAATTTCTTTTTCGCCAACAACCAGGCTTTCTAGCGAGCAAGACATCCGGAATAGATGATTCAGTGCATCGGTATCCGTATAACGGGTAACCTGCCCTAAATAGCATTGCAGGCGCTCTGCAGGGACGCAGAAGTTCATTTGTTGCAGGAAATCAGCCACAAATTCATCATTTAATTCATGCCCCCCACAAAAAACAAATTCAACGCGATTACACGTCGCGATATAGAAAATCTCTGGAATATCCAACGTCGTTTTCAGATTCACTAAGCGATCTTCTAACTCTTCGTTGCAGATGACCAAATTCCCCAAGTCTTTTAATTCGACATGTTTATGGGTAAATGCTATTACTTTTAAATTCTTCAAGGCCTAGATCTTGCTCCATTATTTTATCCCTGCAAATGTAGACTAAAAGCCTTTGTTTTCTGTCAAAAATCTGTCAATACAATGAATTTAGAATGGTTTTAAATAGTGTTAAATTTTTGTTAAATATGCTGTTTATTAGTGTGTTATGTGTTTTCGGTTTTAGCAGTGTGATTAGAATCATAAATTCAAATAGTAATAAATGAGGTAGGTCATTATTTTTTTAACGACATTATACCTATTAGCGTTGATTTGGTCGGTGGGAGATAAAGTGGTCTTTCAGTTTGTCTAACCCAATGTTTTCCTCTGGTTTATCCAATTCGTAACGCCATACTTTTATTCCCAAAAGGTGGTCATTTTCTTTCGTATGAAGGAGGTCCAGCGGTTTTACGCGAAATTCCTTATGTAGGATTGGGGTTGCATTATGGGGTGATACACTGTAACGAAGGATTTGTATTTCAAAATTTGGCCATTTACCGATGTTCGTGAAATTTGCGGAATAAAACTGGACGAAATCGCTAGCTAATATCTTCTCTGCGAATATTCCGGTACGTTTTGTACCGTTAATTTCATTTGCGATTATCAAAATATCATAAGAAGTATGATTAATAAAGAAAAACTTGGCAAGACCATCTTTTTGTTCTCCGGCTATACCTAGATAAATTCCACGATCTACGAAAGGAGCATGAGTTGCTGTTATTTTTGTTTCTGTCGTTTCATCATCGTCGCGGCGCATATTGCCGTGCACTAAGGTAATCTTATTAGCAGGGACGGGGATTTCAAAACCAGAATCATCCGTTACGCCTATAATATCGTTGTTCTGAAAAGAAGTGATGTGCCCTTCAATGGGTTCGTCTACAAAGCGAACAAAATCTCCAATTTTAAATTTCATCTATTTATTTTTGCTTTAATGGCTGATGGGAACCCTTCCGGTAAGATCGGGATCGTTTTCATATCTAATTATACTATCTAATCTAAATAGCAAACGGTTCAACTTTTTGTTTTTGCAGAAGTTCATAGTAGGCGGAGCCGGCAACGAACTTTGCGCCTAAAGAAGCTAAGTGTTCACTGTATATCTGGCAATCAATTAATTCGAAATTAAATTGTTGACAGAGATAAATCAAGGCTAGTTTAGAGGCATTGGATGCATTGGAGAACATACTTTCTCCACAGAATATTGATCCAATCTGTATCCCGTATAGCCCACCAACTAGCGCCCCACTGTCATCGTATGTTTCTATGCTGTGTGCGTAACCCAATGTATGTAGACGAATATAAGCTTCCTGCATGTCCGTTGTAATCCATGTGCCTTGTTGGTCCTTTCGCTCGATCGTAGCACATTGTTTTATGACCTCCGTAAATGCCGTATTATGTGTCGTATGAAAAGAGGAGCTGCGTATAAATTGGCGCATGCTCTTTGTTATTTTCAGTTCCTTTGGATCGAGTATAAAGCGTTCATGCGGAGCATACCATAAAATAGGCGTTTCTGTAGAAAACCATGGAAAGATACCATGCTGGTACGCTAATAACAATCGTTTGGTACTTAAATCTCCGCCAATGGCGAGTAAACCATCGTCATCCGCCAGCGAAGGATGAGGAAATAGAAGACGATCGTCCAAAGAATAAGGCATAAGGAATTACGATAACGGGTTGGTTAATCCGGTTGTCTAGGTTCCTTGCTTATTTTTTCAAATAATTTGTCCATGTGCTCCACATATTCATTGGTGTCGTCCAGGAAAAATTCCAACTCCGGAACAATCCGAGCTTGGTTTTTAATTCTCATGCCCAACTTATAGCGTATCTCACTGGTTTTGCTTTGAATCTGTTTTAAATCGTCTTTTGCTGTTTTCGTATTTAAGAAACTTAAATAGATACGGGCGATGGCCAAATCTGGCGTAACCCGTACTTTTGTTACGGTAATAAAAGCTCCTGGGGCCCAAGAATGGCCATCTCGTTGAAGTAGTGCCGCAAGATCTTCTTGAATGACTCCTGCAAATCGTTGTTGTCTTTTGCTCTCTGTTCCCATATTTGTATTGATTACAATGCCATCACAAAGGTACTACATAAATTATATATAAAAAAAGCGTATCACCCTCTCCGTGATACGCTTCAGAACAAAATTTGTTTATAAGTGGTCAGCCTTATTTCTTTCAAGTTTTAAGACCTCCGTCTATCACATTTTAGTTTGTTAGCTTTGGTGAAAATAAAGTGTGAGTATTAACTCACTTGTCTTTATTTTTATTTTTCCATTTCCCCTTTACGCCTACAAACATAGGGATATAAATTATTCACGCAAAGACATTTTTTAAAAAAAAGTAAGTGATCACTTTTTTGATGATCATGATTGATGTTTTTAGAAGTGCTAAATAGACCTTATGTTTATTGGGGAAGATTCGATAAATTTGTGACAGAAACTAGTAAAAAAACCACAAGAGCTTCAATAGGAAAAGGGAATTATGGTACGGGAATAAATAGGGTTGTTGCTCTCATAAAAACAAAAACTAAATGAAGATTTGGCAAAAGAACATTGATGTAGATTCGTTTGTAGAGACCTTTACAGTAGGTAACGACCGAGCAATGGATTTGCATTTGGCGATGGCCGATGTGTTAGGCTCATTGGCGCACACGCAAATGTTGAATAGTATAAATTTGATGAGTGACGCTGATTTAGCGGTTGTTCAGCATGAGTTAAAACAGATTTATCAAGATATTGTAGCGGGAGATTTTACCATAGAAGATTCGGTAGAAGATGTGCATTCCCAAATTGAGATGTTGCTTACACAACGTGTGGGAGAGGCCGGAAAGAAAATTCATTCGGGAAGATCTAGAAACGATCAGGTTCTGGTTGACCTCAAACTCTATTTTCGTTCCGAAATCCAACGCTTAGTGGAGCAAACTGATACACTCTTTCAGAAACTGATACAGCTGAGCGAGCAATATAAACAGGTGTTAATTCCGGGTTATACGCATTTACAGATTGCCATGCCTTCCTCTTTCGGTTTGTGGTTTGGAGCTTACGCCGAAAGTTTGGTGGACGATCTGGAAATGTTAAAAGCGGCATGGAAGGTGTGTAATAAAAATCCATTGGGTTCCGCCGCTGGGTATGGATCCTCCTTTCCGCTTAACCGCAAATTGACGACGGAATTATTAGGTTTTGATGATTTGAACTATAACGTAGTCTATGCACAAATGGGGCGAGGGAAAACAGAGCGTATATTAGCGCAGGGAATGAGTGCTATAGCCGCTACGTTAGCCAAATTTGCCATGGACGTATGTCTGTTTATCAACCAAAATTTTGGCTTTATATCTTTCCCTGCTCACTTAACTACCGGATCCAGTATTATGCCCCATAAAAAGAATCCGGATGTGTTTGAACTGATACGGTCACGTTGTAACAAGATTCAAGCGCTACCAAACGAAATCGCACTCATGACGACAAATTTACCGTCAGGCTACCATCGGGATTTGCAACTATTGAAAGAGAATCTTTTTCCGGCATTCCAATCATTAAGCGATTGTTTAGAAATTACAGCTTTTATGCTAGCGCATATCTCTGTAAAGGAAAATATTTTAGACGATCCTAAATATGATTATTTGTTTAGTGTAGAAGTTGTTAATAATGCGGTATTAGAAGGTGTTCCTTTTAGGGAGGCTTACCGCCAGATAGGGTTGGATATTGATAACGGAACCTTTCAGCCCTCAAAAGAGGTGCATCATACGCATGAAGGTAGTATAGGGAATCTTTGTAACGAGGAGATCTCGCGTATGTTTAACGAGGTGAAGGCCGGGTTTGGCTTTGACAAAGTGGAGAAAGCCCTGGATAAACTTGTAAAATAAGCTATAAATATAAAAAGGGAGATGATTTACATCTCCTTTTTTATGGAAAATTTATATATCGTTTCCGATTCGAACACTTGCCCAGGTTCCAATAGAACGGATGGAAATTGCGGACGGTTCGGACTGTCAGGATAATGCTGTGTTTCAAAACAGAATGCGGATCGCGATGAATATGGACGGCCGGATTTGCCAATATCTTTGCCGGATAAAAAATTGCCGGTATAAAGTTGTATCCCTGGTTCGGTAGTGAATACTTCTAAGCGAATCCCCGAATCGGGAGAATAAGCAGATGCAGCTACTTGTGAAATCGGTTGTTGATTCACCAATGTGTGGTCGTAGCCGTTGCCTCGTCCTAATTGCTCTTCATCTTTATTGATGTCCGCTGATATTTTCTTAGGTGTGCGAAAATCAAATGCGGTTCCATCTACTGGTGCTTCACTGTCTAATGGTATCTGATTTTCGTCAATAGGCAGGAAATGGTTGGATGGGATATGCAAAATATGGCTGAGTACATCGTCCTGGCCTTCGCCATTTAAGTTGAAATAAGCGTGATTTGTCAGATTGATAACGGTTTTTTTGTCTGTCTCCGCTTTATATCTAATAATAATTTCATTATCTTCTGTCAATTCATAGGAAACGGTTACTTTCAAGTTTCCGGGAAATCCTTCTTCGCCATCTGGAGAAACATAGCAAAAATCTATTTTCTTTTTGAATGATGTTCGTCTATCCCAAACTTTGGTGTGGAATCCCGTTGGCCCACCATGCAGACAGTTGCGTCCGTTATTTTGTTGTAGGCTATACTTTTCGCCGTCCAAATGAAAACTGCCGTGGGCAATACGATTGGCAAACCGTCCTATCGTCGCACCATGGTACTGTTCGTCAGCTTGCAGATACGCGTGAATAGAATTAAATCCCAATACCACATCTCGGAGATTTCCGGCCTTATCAGGAGCTAAGATGCTGACAATGCGGGCGCCATAGTCTGTAAAGGCCACTTGCATCCCTGTGCGATTCTTTAAAATAAAGAGATGTGTTTTTTTACCGTCGATTTTATGTTCAAAATCTTGATAATCCGGAAGTGAGTAGATAACCATGATATGTAGGATTTACGCCATAAATATAGGGAATAAGCTTGATAAGCTCAAAAAACTTGTCTTTCTTGCTTTCTACTGATTTTCGCAACAGCCTTTGTTTATACACTATTCGTACGCTATTCGCCCATTCAATGATGATTTACCGTGTATTTACCTAAATTATGAACTATTGATCCTAATTGAGTATTTGTTAACCCAAACGTCATTGACGAGCGCTTTGATAATTTACATGTTATTCGTATCTTAGACAAAGCTTTAAGCATCGTCGAAAACAGAAAGCTGCTTTCTTAACCACAATAACTTAGTAATTATGCCAAAATCCAGCTCTTCAAAGATAAAGATTATGATAGGTTCCACCGTTTACGGTTTTCCCGATCAACTTGCCGCAATATGCGACGTGATCGAGTCCTACGGTTACGAAGCTGTAAACTCCCATCGTGGTACGATGCGTGTAGACCCGACCTTGTCTAATTTAGAGAATTGCCTTCGAGCTGTCCGGGATTGCGATGTATTTCTAGGTATTATTAGACCTTATTATGGAAGTGGTAATATCAATGGCGTAAATATTACCTTTGAAGAAATGAAACTTGCCATCGAACTTAAAAAGCCGTATTGGTTTCTTGTAGATCGAGATGTCACTTTTGCTAGGCAGCTTTTCCGCAATTTAGTACCGAAAGGCGACGCAAAGAACTACGAGCTCAAGAAAAATCATATCTTTGATATGCGAACGCTGGATGTATATGATTATGTCATCAAGAACGGCGAGCCACTAGAGACACGCACAGGTAACTGGGCGCAGGAGTTTTACCGATTGGATGAGGCTTTGAAGTATGTCAAAACACAATTTGAGGACAGATCTTTTATAGAAGAAATGGTAGAACGCAATAAGACAAAATAAACAATGGATTACACATCGTTGATATCAAATCTTATCAAGAACGGGGAAGGAAAGCGTCTTGTGTTTCTTTCTCAATTGCGTAGAGATACTGTTGCAAAGAGTGTTTGTGCACTGATAAATGAAGAGGGTGGAGATGTGTTGGTAGGCGTTGATGATGATGGAGAGATTTTAGGTGTAAGTGAAGGGTCGACGAAAGTTGATGTACTTAGTAGCTACCTTAATGCCTCGATTCAACCTAATGCGCCCATATCTGTTTCCGCAGTAAAGTATAAAAAACAGGATTTGATTTGGATTAGTGTATGGGAGGGAGCGCAAAAACCCTATTCCTTTCTGGGACAAATCTATGCCCGTGGACAGGAAGATACAAGCAAAGCAGATAAAGCAGATATATCTGGTTTCATATCGCAACGTAGGACTTCCGAATTTCATTGGGAGAGACAACCTTTATTGGGACTGGAGTTAGAAGACTTATCGACGCAACAGGTGGGGGACAGTATCCGGCTCTTCGAAAAGAAAAATCTTCACCTTGGGTTTTCTAACGATATTGCTGCTTTTTTGCAATATATGGGCCTGTATCAGCATGGTCATTTAACCAACGCGGCGGCTATATTGTATGCAAAGAACCCTGTGCGTTATCTACCGCAGGCTAAAATAAGGCTCACGGTGTACGCCAATGAAAAATCTTCTGATAGTTTTCTATATGATAGGTTGTATGAATCCAACCTTTTTCAGAATATACAAGATATCTTTGCTTATATTGACGTATTGTTTGGACGTGGTAGTCATATCAAAGGGCTGAAAAGGAATGACCAGCTAAAATATCCTATTGTTGCGGTACGGGAAGGTATTATGAATGCACTGGTGCATCGAGACTATACTAAAGTTTCCAGTACCGTACATATATCTATTTATTCTAACCGCATGGTTGTGTCCAATGCGGGGACTCTTCCAGAAGGTTTGCGTATAGCGGACCTCAAAAGAGAGCATACGTCCATCTTGCGGAATCCGGACATTGCACGCATGTGTTTTGTACATGATCTTATCGAAATGCTAGGTAGTGGGACACAGCGGATGGTCAAGGACTGTAAGTCCTATGGTTTGCCCGATCCCGTTTGGAAGGAAGATCATGATCATCTTGTACTTGAATTTCCTGGGCTTGGAATAGGTGAGGGTGTACGTGAGGGTGTAAATGAGGGTGTAAATTATGTTATGGTAGCAGGTGTGAGTGAGGGTGTAAATGCTGAACTTCGTAAACTTATAGCTCTTATTGATGCAACTCCTGGAATGAATGCTAAACAGCTTTCTAGCGCTATAGGTAAGGGGCATTCAACTGTAGAGCGATATCTTAAGATACTCCGCGAAAATCAACTGATTGAATTTCGCGGAGCACCAAAGGATGGGGGGTATTACATCTTATACTTAATATGAGAGGATCTTCTTGAAAAACAAGTTTAATTTTGTAAGCCAAGATGTTGTTGTGTAGCTGGTTTATATTTCAGGGTGATTTCGTTGATAGAAGTTATAAAATCTGAAACGTATTTTTGATCAACTTTTGAGTCAGACACATTTTTTAATAGCGAGAGAGCAGATTTAATGTCTCTCAAAATATCTGTCTTGTTTTTTTCCATTTCTTTTGAATGAATCCCACTAAGAATAATCCAAAGAATATAAAACTCCTGGTTAGACCTGCTAAACCTTTGTAAATTTTTAATATTAAGAATACTATTGAAGCTCTCTTTAGTCGGTTCATTATCTAGTAGAATACGTCCTATGTTTAGAATAGTGGAGTTAGTCTGTTCTATACTCATTAAAAAGAATTCTTTATCCGATGGTTTAAACTCAAAACTTTCTAAAAGTTCAGTCAGGTTGGACTTTGTTTTTATTCTACAAGTGAATTTTTCCAGTCTATGGTAAAAACCAAGAATTTTTATAATATCAATTCCTTTAAGTAAGTTGTAGTTAAGATACGATAATATAGTTATCAGCTCTTCATTCTGCATCCTGTCATTGCGGTTGTCTTTCTCCTGAGAATCTGGTGCTTTAATATAAAACCAATTAACGTGTTGCGAAGTCACTTCTTTTATCTTTTGAATTACTTCTTTATCTACTGTAGAATTCCACATTTCAAAGGAATTCGGTTTAATCGGATAAGGTTTGCTATTTATGCGGATAAAAAGATCGGTGGCTTCAAATTTTCCGTTTAGATCTTGGCTAATCTCAATTTCATCAATGTCGAAGTCTAAAATTTTCGACTCAACTTCAGACATGACGTCGCTAAATCTTTTTCCATTGAGATGTTTTAATATTCTTAAATCTTTGAGTTTAAAATTATGGTTAATAGAGAATGCTTTTTCGCCCTCTTCATTCTTATAATGCCTACCCATAAAGGCTAATATTGACAATAATCTTTGTTGACCGTCAATTACTTCGCGAATACCGTCATTTCTCTCGAAAATGAACAATGGAGGGAGTTTGATTCCTAGAAGGATACTCTCTATAATCGAAGAAGCCTTTCTCACAGAGATCTTTTCTTGTCTTTGATATGAAGGTCTAAGAAGGTAAAAATTTTCATTCAAATCAGATATAATTTGATCAATAGGTTTTGATGCCGGTGAGGGTTTATTTATACGGAGACTTGCTAACTTTTCCAGAGTCAATTCTGCATCGGCTTCCGTCTGCTTCAATTTACTTAAGGTGTCTTTGAAAATGCTTGATCGGATGTATGGTTCGAAATCAAAATTCATAATTTTATTGAAAAGTTCAGCTGTATCAGTAAATCGGCTTACGACATTTCCATAATAATGGTCATTGTCGGTGTTATAGATCGAGTTTTTTTCTTTATAATGCATCTCGATAACATGCTTATGACTTTTTAAATCAAATTTGATATCGTTACTTTCCAGCACTCTTAGAGCCCACAGAACACATTCAAATATATACGTGTTTGAAAAACTGAAAGTTGCAGCTATAGACTTAATTTGTGAGATCAGGGTTTCGGCTTCATTTTCCAAGGACTCTTTGAAGTTGTCGCTATTATTCAGGCTGTCCATGTAGCTGTCATATAAAAGATCAATTATGAGATTTTTTCCACTGTCTGCATATCGACTAATAGGAAACTGGTGTAGTATTAGCATTTTTCGAAGAAAGGTAACCATGTCTACTATCAGTTCATTCTTTACCTTATTACGATCTTTTAAAAACTTACCTTTTAACGCATCAAATAGTTCTTCATTCTGTCGTAATTTATGTTTGAAGTAATCTGAAAATGTGTCAGCATCGTATTTAGCATTATCTACTTCTGACTGGTTTAATGGCGTGATTCCGGAATTGTAACGTCGGAATATTTCTTTCTTGATGCGGTCTTCCATATTGGAGTCCAGATCAGGTAATCCAACTATCTCAAATTCAAATATTCGAATCTTCGTATTCAGAAATAGCTGCTGAATCTCCGGGCTTAATTTTGAGTATGTTTTTTTGGATAACGCTTGGAGTTCTAACAATCCTGAAAGATTCAAAGAAAAATCATTTTCTTTGAATCTTTTTAATGTTTCAAACCTTTGTCTCCCATCAATAACTTCTACTTCCATTCCTGATTTGAAAAATACAAGAGGTGGAATCTCTGTTCCAAGTATAACACTTTCAATAAAGAACGATTGCTTGTCTTTCTCCCAAACATAGTTTCTCTGGTAGTATGGGTCGTAGTTGATTCTTTTAAGATAGCGGTCACTTAGCAAGGTAGATATTGAGACAGTCCTTGCGTCTTTTTTTAAATGATTACTTTTGAAAATTTCTATGAATTGTTCTTGTGGATTTATATAGTTCATGTTAGTTATTGTCTGTGTTTAATTTCCCAATTTTTTTGTCATTAAGGGTATAATTCAAGATTAAGGATTCATCTAACCTAGATTCTTTTATGTCAAGTATACCATCATGAATATTTCTAAATTGCGAAATATAAAGTTTGTCATAAATAATATTCAGGAATAAATTACGGAAATATTTTGGAATCTGAGATTCATCAAATAGAATCACACGAAGGGTTAGACTCTCTCCATAAATCAAAGCAATAGTGCAACTTAATTCCTCTATTTTTTGTTCTATTATGTCCAAATCAAAATCTGAACAGAAAAGATTTACCGAGTGCTCTAAGAAACTATCCACCTTATCGCAAAATGCAATTATGGATTGATTATAGCAATCGTGACCAAGGTGTATTTGAAAGACAACTTTCGAAAGCGGATGTAGATGTTTTAGCATGTTATACTTATACATCAAGACCTTGGATTTTTCTCCATAAGTACAATGAAAATTATAGTATAGAATTTGCGTTTCGTAATCATCCAATTGTGCCCTGAGAATTTTACAATAGAACTTTTTCTGTTTTTCGTCCAACAAAATATTGCTATCTACGATTTTTATTAATCTATAGATGGTCTTAAAATAATGAGATAACTCACCCTTAAATAGAAAAAAAACTTTTAGGTAATTTTCTGTTATGGTATTATGCGATTGTAAAGGGGAATCAAAAGGCAGGGCCAGAGATGCATCCCTAAGTTCTAAGTACCTTTCTTTAAAGAAATTTCGATTATTATCCTTCTTGTTTAGCTCGTTTTTTATTGAAATATAGACGTTCAATAGTGCGTAAAAGGTGGAATCAAACTGTTGAATCTTCATGGTTTTTTCCTGTTCTGCCATTGATTTTAGTTGATTCTCATACACCTTTCGTGTCAGTTCTAGTTCTTCTTTTTGCTTTTCGAATTCTTCAATCTGTTTTTGAAGAGCTTCTGTTTGTAAATTGGCAGATCTTTGATTGATTTTTATGTCACTCCGTTGTTCTCGTAATGCAATGTAGAACAAGATAACACCTGCTAAAGAAAAAATCGTACCGACTGTCCCGCCAACGAAATCGCCAAATTGACCGACTTTCTCTTCGTTTAAACTCAGGGAAAAACTCCAGTCACTAAATATGACAAAAGCAATTACAGCTAAAAATATAAATATTAATCCTCCAATGGACAAGCTTTTTCCTGTTTCTTCAGAGAAAAAAAATGTTGTTTCGTCTTCGATATTATTATCTATCTTATCTTCTTTCACGCGCTTATTTTTTATAGAATACTCTTACTAGCTAAAACAGGATTAAAGGGTCACAATCTATGACCTCAATACTCATTCTTTATTTCTCAGTCTTTTTCCGTCTTTCATTAGCCTGATTGTTTTTCTGTCTTTGCTCTTTTAATAATCTTTCATATTCTTTTTCAGAGTTTAATTGGACGTGAGAAAAAAATAACTTGGAAAAAGAGCCTATCTTTTCACCAGATGCTAACTCAAGCTTTGTAATCTCATCTATTCTTATATTTTCGAAAGAGTTAGTAAATAAGTAATCAATCCTACTTGATTTTATGTCGGTACAATCTACTAGCTTCTTTTTCGGAAAAACTTCATACTTGTACTTATCCGTAAAATACGATCCCATTTTTGTTAATTCTCCGTCCTTTTCTACCGTCTTAACTTTACTAAAAGCTTCTTTTCCGAAGAGATTGTCTAGAAGTGCTTGATATGTTTCTTCAAAAAGGAGTTTGAATAGTATAAACTGTTCACAGGTGAGATACTTGTGCCTTTTGTTACTCATATTGCTTATTGTAGCGACAGGTATATTTGTCCTAGCATATATCTCGATATGTGAGTATCCACTTTTCTCTATTAATTTAGATAACTCAATTTTCCAATTCATGAACACACATTTTAAAATTTAATTTTGATATTTTATGAAGTGTTATTATATTTGCTTAATAATTAGTTGATAGCGATATCTAACGTAGACTGAAAAGTCTACTTAGCAACGATGTCACTCTCGTACCGAAATCGCCAAAATTCCCACGAGATGACCGTAGGTTCGCCATATCTCTGGGTAATCTGTATATTTGTACACATTACCAGAGGGTGAACCTTATGTCAGTCTTTCGGGGAACCCTAACTTCAGTTAGGTTGGCGTTTGGCGATGCCAGGTCGGAAGCTTTAAGGTTCACCCTTTGGTTTTTACCATAGTTTCCTTAGATCTTCAGTGTCATCGTTCTACATAAACTAAAAGTTATGAGAACGAAAAGATTAACCAACATTACTACTACCCAGAGCCACCTCAAAGAGGTGCCGCTTCATCATTCCCGTAAACAATCCTTAAAGAACGTAATTAAATCTCCCGAATAAAAAAGCCATAAGCAGTTAGCAAAAGCTGAAAGGGGCAAGGCACGCCTGCAAACGCAAATGAGGCCTACGTCGCCCAGTCGTCCCGCAAAGGGACACATTTCACCCTATGTTTTCTGCTACACCGACCTCTGATAAATATGCACTATCGATTGCATGGTTTCTTCGGTCAGTAATGGCATTTTAATTAGTCGCACAATAAAAATAGCGTTTACTTTCCAAACCTGCAAAATGATTTTAGTCATATTTCTCCTTTCTCAGAAGGAGTAGGGGTCGGTTTTACTGATTTTCAAATTTTTACTAATCATAAAACCGATTAAAACATGCAGCAATTTTATGCTAATGGGCGCGCCATGCCCTCAAAAACGGACTGGAAGGAGGAGCGATCTTTAATAGCACCTTTGGCAATTGGAGGAACATTTCCTGCTGATACCCGCCAAATTTGGGTACTGTTTTTAGCGTTTTGTAAGCCCTTTTTCAGAAAATGGGTTCACAAGTTGAAAATATGGGGTCACCTATTGCGAACTCGTGTTCCCTTATTGGAAAAACGTGATCCCATTTTGAAGAAAGGTGTTCCCCTTTTGTCTTTTAGTAATCCCTTATCGGCAAAATGTATTTCCTTTTTCAGAAGATGTGATTACATTTTTGCTAAATGTGTTCCCTTTTTTGCTAAATGTGTTCCCTTATTGGGAAAACGTGATTCCATTTTAGGAGAAAGTGATCGCACGTTTATAACAAGTGAACGGTATCTAGCTACTTGTGTTCCCTTATCGGAAAAACGTGATCCCGTTTTTGACGAACGTGATCACACTTTTATAAGAAGTGAACAGTATTTTGCTACTTGTGATTCCCTATTGGTAAAACGTGATCCCTATTTCGCGACTTGTGTTCCCATGTCGGCAAAACGTACCACCGTTTGGCAAAAAAGCGATATCCAAATCTCAAAAAGGGTTCACGGAGAGTCAATATGTGTTCCCAGAAAGCGAAAAACCATTCCCAAAAAGGCACTATTTTGTGTAATATCGTCACGAAAATCGCTACAGGCATCCGACCTAATAACGACCCAAGCCCAACCTAAGAATGACCTAAGGATCACCCAAGAAACAGCTAAGGATGACCTAAGCTTGACCCAACCACGACCCAGCCTAAGAACAGGTTATACACAAGGATCACCCAAGGATGACACAACAAACAGCCAAGGAACAGATAACAACGACACAAGGAATGTACGGTTGGTGTACCGCGAGTGTACTGTTAGTGTACGGGGAGTGTACCGAAAAGGTACTGGAGAAGTACTAAAAAGGTACTGGAGAGCTACTAAAGATTCACTAAACGTATGTACCTCTTGTGTAGATCAGCTGTACGGTAAAAGTAGGAGAGTGGTAGCGGCAATGACGAACACATCAATGCCTTTTGTGTTGGCATTGATGTGTTTCATGTTGTTTAATCTATCAGACGCCTGGGCGCAGTCCGCGGAATCGCGGACTGCCGAAGGGCAAACCGAAAATTTAGAAACAGAGATAGCTGACATTCTCACACCCAAAGTAGAGTATACACTAGAGCATAATATAAATAAACCTCTCGGCAGTGAAGGCAATGGAATGGGGCAGGTCAGGCCGATCATGCAAACGATGCTCACGGGTTATCAGGAAGGGATAAAAGGAAGGAGAATACTGGCATCGCAGGCATTCGCTACGTCCGAAACTGGACTGGATGATATGCAAGCTTATCGGATCGGTTGCTACAATTGTACATTGCTCAGTCTTTTCCAGATGGCATCTTTTGATGGCAAGCGTATGATGCCACGTAACCGAACACTGCTTGAGGTCAAAGATCCCATGAAACTTCAAAATACCAAAGATAGGGGAACTGCTTACCAGGATTGGTTAAGATCTGGCAATGGGTTTACGTATGAGGCGGTGTCACCTTTCGCGTTGGGAAGAAAAAATATATATAAAAAGATGACGCAGGATATGTCGGAATATTTCCCGCAATATAGCGTATCGATAGAGAAGCGCCCGGTTGAATGCCTTCTATTAGTGGTCGAAGGGAATACGGATGCACTTATGAATAAAGGGGGTAATCCGAAAGTTAGTTATTCTCCACTCCATTTTTCGATGTCCAACAGCTATGATGTAGACTATCTCGTGGAACGTTTGCATTATTATTTGCAGAACGAACCGCCACTGATAAATAAGGTTGCTATAAGGGGTAAAATAGATATAGATATCAAGGCGTCGTTATCAAACGTTTCGGAGCTGAACGAGGCATTAAAAGCCTACGGATTACGGATCGAGAAAGGAATAGAGGTTGTCGATATGCTCGTCATCAGCGATTCGGGACAGCAACCGGTTCATCTTCCGTTGGAGGCGGGTAACTATGGACAGATAAGAGGTTTTGATTGGGGAAAATTAGTAGGAGGGATCGAACGATGAAAATGATACCGTTGATAACATTGCTAATCCCATTATTGTCGTACAGTCAAATTAATCTGACCGATTCAAACCTAAAGGTTGGCGATACCATACCGCCGGGAATCAGTTCGACATTGTTTCATCCTTCCGATGGTGAAATTAATATTTCCAGCTTGGATAAAAAATTGGTTATCCTCGATTTTTGGGCTGCATGGTGTAGCCCCTGCGTAGCGGCACTGCCCAAGTTGGACAGTATCCAACGCGAATTCGAAGGACATATACAGATTATCCCGATTACGTACCAGAGGGCAACAGATATCCGGGCAATTGTAGCCAAAGCTTTCAAGAATAGGGAGACCATTCTTCCGATGGTTATCGAGGATAACACCTACCGCCATCTATTTCCCCATCGATCGTTGCCACATACGGTTTGGTTGGACCGTGAAGGACGGGTTTTGGCGATAACGGATGGTTCTGAAATTAACGGGGAGAATATTCGCTTGCTATTGAAAGCGGGTATGAGGAAAGGAGGGCAGTCATGATACGGATAATATGGATCGTATTCCTGCTTATGCTGATAGGCAACACTGTTTTTTCTCAACAGATAGCGGAAGGAACCGTAGAGGATGAAGAGGGTAAAGCGATCCCAAATGTGAATATTGTTAACGGTCGCATCAAAACAGAGGTATAGACGGATCACGAGGGAAAGTTTTCGATTCAAGGAACTGCTGGTGATACGATAATGATCTCAAAAGTTGGCTTTCAGTCTCTTTTTTGGGTGTTTACGGCGGAAAGACATAGTATGACCTTCCAGTTGAAAAAAAGTAACAATGTTTTACAGGAAGTAGAAATATCTACGGGATATCAGAAAATTAGAAAGGATAGGCTGACCGGATCTGCCTATTACCTCGATAGTGAACAACTGGAACTGAATGTGGGGAGTAATGTACTGGACCGTCTAAAGGATGTTGTGCCGGGACTTAACCTGTTGGGGCGGCATCCCAACATGACCATACGGGGCGTTAGTTCGATCCACGGGAATATGTCTCCTTTGATTGTGGTTGATGATTTTCCGTATGAGGGTGATATCAATGACATCAATCCCGAAGATGTAGAAACTATCTCGGTGTTGAAAGATGCAGCGGCAGCAGCAATCTGGGGGACACGGGCAGGCAATGGCGTAATTGTAATCACGACAAAGAAAGGATCTTTCGGGCAACGTCCGGAGATTTCTTTCCAGAGCAATATGACAGTTGGAAACAAACCTGATCTTTTCTATACGCCGACTATGTCGGTTAGTGATTACATCGATACGGAGAGACGTGTTTTCGAGGAAGGAGGGTATACCGCGACCGAAAGTAATCTGGACAGGCTTCCCCTGTCGGAAGTGGTGGAACTCTTGATTGCCCACCGGGAGAAAGAAATAAGTTTGGATAAACTGGAAAGCAGTATAGATCTGTTGAAGCAGCATGATATACGAAAGGATATAAACAAGTTTTTAGTAAGAAAAACCATGGCATCGCGAAGTAACCTTAATATCCGAGGGGGTGGGGAGCAGCATGTGTATTCGATTTCGACAGGTTATGACCGTAACCTACCACAGCAGTTGCGCGTTTCTAATGATCGGTTGACTCTTCGTGCCAATAACGCTTTTAGTTTTTTTGAAAAGAGGCTCACGGTGCAGGCAGATATTTTCGGTGTGTTTCATAAACAGATAATGGATGGTCATTCCATCTATACGGGGCTGTCTCCTTACGAAAGGCTGGTAGACAGTGATGGTAAACACCGTGCCATATATGGTTTTTACAGGAAACCTTGGTTAGATCAAGCAGAAAATATGGGGCTATTGGACTGGCAGTACCGCCCCTTGGATGAACTGGAAAACGGTGACCGAAACAAGATGGCCGAAAATTACCAGTTTAATCTAGGTGCTGCTTATAAGCTGTTGCCAAACCTCCGCTTAAAGGTGCTTTATCAATATGCGGCAGATAACGGAAGGGAAGAAACCCATTATTCGGTTGATAGTTATTTTGCACGTGATCTGATCAATAAGTTTGCACAGATAAATGATTCTGGATTACCTACTTTTCCGATCCCCCACAGCGGTATATTGGATGAAGGTACCGAAAGGAACCGGTCGAACTCGCTGCGTGGTAATCTAACGTATGACAATACACTTGGTAAGCATGAAATCAATGTGATGCTGGGGTGGGAAATGCGCGATCGTACCATGCGCAATGGCAGGCAGAGGTTTTATGGCTATGATGACGAGTATATGTCCAATCAGGTGGTAGATTATACGAAAGCATATGCAATGTCGTATTTTACGCGTAGAACGGATGAAATTCCTTTCGTTCAGTCACTGCGGTATCGGCAGAACCGGAACCTGTCGTACTATGCAAATTTGAATTACTCGTTTGGCGGACGGTTTACCTTGTCGGCCAGTGCGCGGAAAGATAAAAGCAATGTCTTTGGCGTAAGCGCTAATTTAAAGGGAGTGCCTCTCTTTTCGATCGGTGCTGTGTGGAATGTCCATAAAGAACCTTGGCTTTCAGACGAATTGAAAGGTATCTGGAGGGTTAAGGCTTCTTTTGGTTACAATGGAAATATGGATAATACGCTGTCATCTCAGATTACAGCAAATTATCTCGCTGCTTCAGCAACGTATCTCAATCGGGCGGAAATTATCAATCCGCCTAATGCAGATCTGCGTTGGGAACGGGTAAAGAATGCCAATTTTGGGCTGCAGTGGATTTCGGACGGCGGCCGATTGGATATTGGGGCAGAGTATTACATAAAGAACGGTTTGGACCTGATCGGAGATAGTCCTTATGCTCCCTCTAGTGGGGTTGATTTTTATAGGGGAAACACAGCCTCGACGGCAGGAAATGGTTTAGAGTTGACTGTGAATACCGTCAATATCGACCGTGCATTTAAATGGAAAACAGGCTTGCTTTTCTCTCATGCAAAAGATAAAATTACGCGTTATTTACTAAAGCCTGCGGTCATGGCTAATGCGATTGAGTATGGTACTACTGCTTTTCCGATTGAGGGAGCTTCCCGATTCGCAATCTATAGTTTTCCATGGGCAGGCCTAGATCCGACCAATGGTAACCCGAGAGGATATCTTGATGGAGAGATTTCGGACGACTACAGAAATATTATTGCTGGAACTACGCTAGAAAATGCAACATTAAATGGACCGTCCTTCCCTACGGTGTTTGGGGCATTTCGAAATACATTTTTATGGCGGCAGTGGTCGGCATCGGTAAATATCACTTACCGGTTCGTGTATTATGTGCGGATGAAATCAATTTCCTACGGATTTAATTATGGACTGGGTGGCCATGGGGATATATATAAAAGGTGGCAGAAACCTGGTGACGAGCAGCACACTTACGTAATGAGCATGCCTGTAGCTGATGGAGATTTGTACCGGGATCGCTTTTACACTTATGGATCACAACTGGTTGAGAAAGGAGACCATATCCGTTTGAGCGATATACGGGTCGCCTATGTGGATAATTACGGTCTGAAAAGGAATCGAAGACTTAAAATCCAGTACTTTATGCAGTTCAGTAACTTAGGGCTGTTGTGGGTGAAAAATTCGAGAAATATAGAGCCGGATAACAATAATGTTCCATTTCCCTTCCAAATGTCGATAGGGACAAAAATTGGATTATGATGAATGTAAGAATATTTTATAGGAAAAGATATAGATTAGTAGGTTTTATGTTAATGCTATTCCTTGTAAAAGGCTGTAGTTCTGATTTTTTGGGGGTCAAACCGGATAAATCTTTACTGATTCCAAGTGCTTTGAATGATTATGAGGCTTTGATTAACAACGAATTCGTAAATGTGTTGAATACCCCTAGCTTGGGCATACTTGGGACAGACAATGTATATCTTACAGATGATATGCTAAAAGGAACGGGGCTGACGAAAATTGAGAAAAATGTTTATGTATGGGAACCGGATTTGTTTGAAGATGCAAAGTATATAGGCGATTGGAAGAACCCTTACGAATCGATATTTTATAGCAATGTAGTTATAGAGGGACTCGATGAGATCGAAAGGAACGGGGAAAACGAACTGCAATGGGAGAGGGTCTGGGGTACAGCACTTTTTTACCGGGCACTGGGCCACTTTAATCTGGTGAGAAATTTTGCTGATGTGTATGATGAAAATGCTCAGAAAAAAATGGGTATACCAATGAAGTTGACTGCCAGTATAAGTGATCTTTCGGGACGCGCTGATCTGAAAACCGTTTATGATCGGATCGTGTCTGATCTTTTACTTTCCTTAGCGCATGTACCGGAAGTCAATTTACGAAAAAGCCTGCCGGATAGAAACGCGGTAAATGCACTATTGGCAAGGGTGTACATCGTTATGAACGAGTTTGAGCAAGCTTATGAATATGCTGACAAAGTGTTGCAGAAGACAGACGTATTGTTGGACTACAATACGTTGAACTTATCTGCAGCTAAACCGATACCGAGTCCCTATCCCGATAATGCTAATCCCGAAGTTGTCTTTTTTTCGCAGATGGCGAGTTGGTCATTTAGATCGATTGTTTATGTATCGCCGGAATTGTACAACTTATATGATGGTTCGGATTTACGGAAGCAGGTCTTTTTTGCGGAGCAGGATAATGGGCATCATTCATTTGTCGGAACTTATAATCGGAGAGTTTCGCTATTTGATGGAATCACCACGGCAGAGCTTTATTTAATAAGAGCCGAATGTGCCGCCCGTAGGCGCGACTATGATCAGGCTAGGCGTGATTTAGCATTGCTATGGAAGCATAGGTATCATGAAAATGCAGCGCCCGATCCAAATAGGATCGAAGATGAATCTATTTTAGCTGAAGTTTTGAAGGAAAGAAGAAAGGAACTGGCTTTTCGAAATCTGAGATGGTCGGATCTGAAGCGCTTAAATAAAGATCCTCGTACCGAAACATATTTGAGTAGACAGGTGGAAGGAAAGGAAATCGAATTGGTGCCGAATTCGCCACGTTATATTTTCCCTATTCCGAAGGCAATGGAGTTGGACTACAATGATATGGAACAGAATGAAAGGTGAGATGGAATAGCTCAACCCCTCGCTTTTGGCAATCTACTTGATTGAAAAGCGAGGGGTTAACGTTTGATATGTTATCGTCTGTTACTATTACATATCAAAGCTTCCTGGTGTTGATGACACAGGTGTCTCATTCGGATAAGGAGCATTGGTAAGCGGATCGATTTGATGTGACTCAAATGCTTCTTTACAGATTTCGTCTGAGGCGTTGCAGTCATAGTCGACACCTTCTTCAAGTCCTTCCAGGGGAACCCAATTGAATTGATCGGGCTGACTTGGATTTGGGATTTCTCGTCCGAACTCCTGTGTTTCTAGTGCCGGTTTAAACGACATTAACGTGTAACTACCTGTTGCAATCGCTAAAGCCACTAAAGCCATTGCATTTTTGATGATGAATTTTTTCATCGGATAAAATTTAAAATGTTTGTAAAAATGTTTGTATGCTGTCTTTTGGCCGACAAGCCCTCTACAGCGACTAGCCCGGAGTCACTGTTTCGATGTAAACCTCGTTGTAAATAATAGCCCCAAATGCTAGAGGCAAGAAAAAATAGATTAAACCAGAAATGTTGTGTCCAGTTCATACCGCTGATCACCGAGCCACAGCCGCACGGTAGTTTCTCCCAAGCGCCCAGCAGCGCAATGCCGATGTAGCCGGTAAAGGCTGCCATCAACAGGGATGACAGCCCAAAACCCACCAACCGAAACCTACCACTCACTATACATATGGCAGCTATGATCTCTAAAAGAGGTAATGTATAAATCAATATTTGACCCAATGCATCCGAAAACGGTTGGCGAAGAATGCCGGTTTTGAATGCTTGGAAATATACTAGCTTATCCAAGCTTGCCGGTATCCACAACAATAACAGTGCAATGCTGATCAGGGTGACGATATATCTTTTTGTTTTCATAAAGCTTGTTTTTCTTTTTATTTCTTCAAATAATAGTCACGTACTGCTACATGAAAGGCATAGCAAATTCAGGTCGCTATTTTATTGCAACTATTTGTGAATCAATATTTTATTTATATTTTTTCTTGTTTTTCTCTGGCTTTTACTTTACCTTTGGTTTAACTAATTAAAACATTCTTATTGCTTTCTATATATGACTTGCAAAGCAGCGGGCTTCGTACCTACTGGAGAGTAATGTATTTTATAATAAACTGATTGTCAGTTAAATAATTTTGTGTAGAAATTATTTCTAAAAATGAAGGCATGGGGAAAAGTAACCCAGATAACGACACGACATACTTCCGCTTATTGCTCGTACAGCCGGAGAAAGCCCTTGCGGCCATCGAAGCGCGGTATGGTGAACGGTTGAAAATATATGTGCAAGTCTACTTCCAACAGGATACCGAATTTACAAATACCGTGATCTCGGAAACCTTGATAATCGTCTGGCAGAAAAGAGAGCAGGTAGCACGGTTGGACAAACCTTACTTCTGGATGCAGCGTGTGGCAGAAAACCAGGCATTGTATTTATTAAGAAAAGAAAGCAAACACAACAACGTGGCACTGGAAGATGAATACCTGGAAATGGCGGGAGAAGAGCATGCAGACCGTATACTTAGGGCAAAGGAAATAGAAGAGATCATTAACGAAGCATTGGATACGTTACCTCGCCGGGAAAGAGAAATTTTTAGGGCAGCCAGATTTGACGAGCTAAGCAATCAAGAAGTGATGCAGAAGTTCAATCTCACCGAACAGACAGTCAAAAATACAATTTATCGGGCGACGAAGAAGCTACGCAGGATGTTGAAAAACGTGCTCTCATTATTTGTTTAAGAAAATTTAGGTGTAAACAGATGATCTACAAGAAGAAATATGTGAAGAAACTGATCCGAAAGCAGATAAAGGGAATCCTCACGGCACGTGAGGCAGGGGAGCTGGATGCTTGCAGGAGGTTATATGCGCATGAGGAGATACAGGAGATGATTGCCGATGTACTTTTAAGTATGGAGGATGACGAACTTCCTGTCATTCCATCAGATGGATGGAAGCCTGATATCGCAGCTATCATCCGAACGGCGGAGCAGCGTAGCCGTGGTAAGCGGTCGCTATGGCGCAAGCTGGGATGGGCAGCAGCGGTTTCGATACCGATTATGACGATGCTTACCTATTGGTATTCCACGCGTGAGCAGATTCCGGATTTTCTACATGGTCCCTGTGCCGGGCTGACCACCGATGCGGACGTTCCTCTTACCGAATCGGTCGTGTCTTTATCGTGGGGAGGCGTAGAGGCGATGAAGGTACCAAGTGAAAAGCAGGGGGAGTTGCTCCGTACAGCAGGTGTTCGGGTTTTCAAGACGAGAAAAGGCGTGTTTCAGGTACAAGGGTGTGATGACGGAAACAAAGCTATCGGACCGGAAGAGGATATAATGCTGACAACCGATGCCCAGCAACAGGCCATGGTCGAGTTGCTGGATGGTACACGTATACGGTTAAACGCACAGTCTACATTGCAGTACATGCCGTATAAGAAAAAAGGGGAGCAGATTAAAATACTGGGGGAGGCGTATATCGAACGTCCGGATAAAAGCAAAGCGAAAACGTTGCTGATTGGTACGAGCAATGGCTTAGTAAAATCGCTCTACGGAGATTTTGCATTGTTAAGTTTAGATGATCTTACCAGAGCCGCGACCGTAAGGGGGGAGTTAAGCTTACATTCTAAACGCCGCGCTGACACCGTCGTGCTTGATCGCTATGGTGCGCAGGGTTCGGTAATTTCCTATGCTAAGCAAGATGGCGGTGTTAAAGATACGTTGCGGTATGAAGCTATTACAAATACAGACGCCATATTGGTATGGACGAAAGCGGTACGGAAATACAAGGATGTTCCCTTGCGGGAGTTTGTAGCACAGATGAGCTTCTGGTACGGCTTCCGGGTAAAAGATTATACCTGTTTGCCGGCAGATAGACGCATCACGACCACCCTATGTTACCGCAAAGGTAGGTCGGCGGTATTTGCTGCTATACGCGAATCGGGGGTGTTGCTTTATGAAAGTAAAGGTATGATCAGCTTTTGCCCTGACGAGGCCAAATTGTCGAAAAATGGGGAAACTATGTTGGCATGGTGGGAATGAGGTCCCATCTTCACTTTATCGAAATGAGTCTATGTCTTACCGCGCGATAACCTTATCTTTGTTACCAAACGTAAAACGTATACTTTACATGAATTGGAAACAATTATTGTCTGCAAAACGCTGGGGATATGAACATCGCGAAGTGAGTGATCAAATCGATGCACGTTCAGAATTTCAACGGGATTATGATAGGTTGATATTTTCTTCACCGTTTAGAAGATTGCAAAACAAAACGCAAGTCTTCCCATTGCCGGGAGCCGTGTTTGTGCACAATAGGTTGACACACAGTTTGGAGGTGGCAAGTGTGGGGCGGTCGTTAGGGCGTCTTTTTTATAATATTATGAAAAAAGAGAATCCGAATATCGATCAGGAAAATCCGTTTTTGCAAGAGGTGGGCAACATCGTTTCTGCGGCTTGTTTATCGCATGATTTGGGTAACCCGGCTTTTGGACACTCGGGAGAGGCAGCCATTTCTTCCTATTTTACGGAGGGACATGGACAGGTATATAAAGATAAGGTTAGTGCCGAAGAATGGGCAGATTTAACACATTTTGAGGGAAACGCCAATGCGTTGCGCATATTGACCCATGCGTTTCACGGGAAAGATGAAAAAGGATTTGCATTGACCTATGCCACGCTGGCGTCCATTGTTAAATACCCTTGTTCGGCAGCAGAAGGGCACGTGAAAGGCAACCATCATCGGAAGAAGTACGGTTATTTTGATACGGAGAAAGCCGCTTTCAAAAAAATCGCCGAGGAACTGGGCTTACAGGCCGATCCTACAAATCCAAACGGATATTTACGGCATCCGCTAGTATATCTGGTGGAAGCAGCAGACGATATATGTTATAATATCATCGATTTGGAAGATGCACATCATTTAAAAATACTTTCGTATAATGAGGTAGAAGATCTTTTGTTACCCTTGTGTGGAGACGAAGATTTACGTAGCCGGCTGGATGCGCTGGCGGATACGGGCAGCCGTATCGAACTCTTGCGGGCGAAAGCTATTAATACATTAATCCATGGTTGTGCCACCGTATTTGCAAAAAATCAGAAGAAGTTTTTGAACGGTACTTTTGGTATGGCTCTGATGGATGCACTGGATGGAAATATTGTGGGACAGATGAAGAAGATATCGGAAATATCCGTAGATCGTATCTACAATGCTTCCACTGTGGTGCAAATTGAAATTGCGGGGTTTAAGGTGATGAATGCCTTGTTGGAAGAGTTTATTCCAGCCTATTTAAAAGAAGATAAAGGACATTTTGATAAAAAGATTGTGGCAATGATTCCTGCTCAATTCCACACGGTACAAACCGATACATACGCGAAAATCCGGACGGTGTTGGATTACGTTTCGGGGATGACCGATATTTATGCGGTAGATTTGTATCGTAAAATAAAAGGTATATCGATCCCCTCCTTGAAATAAATTTAACGGTATAGTTTGATGAAAGTTGTTATAGCGGAAAAACCATCTGTAGCTAGGGATTTGGCTCGTGTGATGGGGGCAAAGGAAGTGAAAGACGGATATATTACAGGTAATGGTTATGCTTTTACATATGCTTTTGGCCATCTGATACAATTGTGCACACCACAGGCGTACGGTTACCCTACTTGGACAGTGT
Source organism: Sphingobacterium corticibacterium (assembly GCF_004208525.1). Taxonomy (GTDB): domain Bacteria; phylum Bacteroidota; class Bacteroidia; order Sphingobacteriales; family Sphingobacteriaceae; genus Sphingobacterium; species Sphingobacterium corticibacterium. Next base: position 376,996 of record NZ_SGIT01000004.1, read on the forward strand.
CTAATCTGCCTATCATACCGGCTGAATTTCGTTTAGAAGTAAAGAAAATAAAAAGGGACGGGAAGCAGATAGATGATGCTGGGGCGAGTAAGCAATTGAATACGATTAAGGAATTAATTGCGCAGGCGGAGGAGATTATCGTGGCAACAGACGCCGGGCGCGAGGGAGAGTTGATTTTTCGGAATATATATTATTACCTAAATGCCAAAGTACCCTTCAGAAGACTTTGGATTTCTTCCCAGACAGACAGGGCTATAAAAGAGGGGTTTGCTAATCTGAAAGACGGAACGGAATACGATAGTCTTTATATGTCTGCTAAATCACGCGCGGAATCGGATTGGTTGATTGGGATAAACGCCACACAAGCATTGACATTGGCAGCGGGAAACAGGGGGCTCTTGTCTTTAGGGCGGGTACAAACACCCACTTTAGCGATGATTTGTTCCCGATATATGGAGAACAAAGATTTTAAGCCGCAAGCTTTCTACAAAATACAGGCAGGTTTCGAAAAAGATAATATCAGGTTTAAGGCAACCTCTACTAAAATAGATAAAAAGGAGGAGGCGGAAACGGCTATAGCGAGACTCGCTGTGGGAACGGAGGCTAAAGTAATTAAAGTAGAGGCGAAGGAAACGAAAGAACAGCCGCCTTTGCTATTTGATTTGACATCGCTGCAACAGGATGCCAATAAAAAATATGGGTATTCGGCTGATCAGACATTGAGTATTGCGCAGACGTTGTATGAGAATAAAGTGATTACATATCCACGTACAGGATCTCGTTATATCGGAGAAGATGTTTTTGAAAATATAGCGGAACTTTTTCAGCATCTTGCCCATACCGCGGACGAAGAAATTGCAGCGATAAGCCGTAACCTAGTCGGTGCGAAATTAAATAAAAGATCGGTCGATGATAAGAAAGTGACAGACCACCACGCTTTGTTGGTGACGGAGGAAAAACCTGGGCCATTGCGCAAAGAACAACAGCATATTTATAATATGATTGCAAAGCGTATGGTAGAGAGTTTCTCGGATGTGTGCTTGAAAGATATTACAACCGTTACAATCGATGCGCACGGCGTGGAGTTGATTGCTAAAGGCACGGTTATTAAACAGTATGGCTGGCGTTTGTCTGCGGAGCAAGTGGAGATCCCCGATGATGACAAGAATACCGATGATCAAGATAATGAAAATGCGCAGTTGCCGAAGTTAGCAGCGGAAGAATTGCTTGAGATTTTGTCGTTGGAATTAGCGGAGCGTTTTACAAAGGCGAAACCTATACATACAGAAGCATCACTCTTAAAAGCGATGGAAACTTCTGGTAAAGAGATAGAAGACGACGAAATGCGCCAGGCTATGAAGGACTGTGGTTTAGGTACACCGGCTACCCGTGCAGCAACTATAGAAACACTTTTTCAGCGGGCGTATATTAAACGAGATAAAAAGAAACTTATTCCTACGGAAAAAGGGCTTTCAGTTTATCAGCTAATCAAGGATCGTTCAATAGCGAAGGTTACGTTGACTGGAAAGTGGGAGCAGAAACTCGAAGAGATGCGTGCCAATAAAGTGTCGTATGATGTTTTTATGAAGCATATTAAGGATTATACGCTAAAAATTACGAAAGAGCTACTTCAATTGCGCGTAGCTATACAACAGGAGGAAATAAAGCCGCAGCAAAAGGGAAAAATAAAGTGTCCGAAATGCGCCTCAGGGAATATGCTTTTGTTTGATAAGGTGGCACAATGTGACCATTATGCCAGAGGATGTGATTTTAAGATCTGGCGTACATTAAATGGGGTGTTTCTAGAGGAGAAAGAAATGAAAAGTCTACTGGAAAAGGGGAAGACCTCTACATTGAAAGGGGTGAAAAACAAAGATGGTCAATCCATAGATGGAGTGCTTGTCTTTGAAGATTTTAGGGTATCAATAGGGTAAAAAGTTTATGGCGAAGTTGCTAAATAGAATACTCAACTTCGCCTATTTTCTGTTTTATCTAAATGTCGGGGTGGAGTAGGTTTACTACTTTTTAGACAGCGCTTGTTCCAGCTGTTCTTCGTCCACTTCTTTTTCCCATTTAGCCATAATGAATGCAGCGGAAGTATTCCCGATGATGTTGGTCAATGCCCTGGCTTCACTCATAAAACGGTCTATTCCGAATACAATGGCAATAGATTCTACGGGAATATGTCCCACGATGGGTAACGTGGCCGCCAAAATAACAAATCCACTTCCGGTAACGCCGGCAGCCCCATTAGAGGTGAAGGTCAGTATAAAAAGAAGAAATAATTGTTCATTCCAGGCCATAGGTTGACCAATTGCCTGCGATAGGAAAATCGCGGCCATAGTTAAATAAATCGCTGTTCCATCCAGATTGAACGAATAGCCCGTGGGGATGACCAATCGCACGAGCGGTTTACTGCAGCCGGCTCGTTCGAGTTTTTCCATAATGGCGGGCAGGACGGATTCGGAAGATGAAGTGCCTAGCACAATGAGGAGCTCTTCTTTGATATACACCAATACACGCCATATACTAATTTTATAACGCCACAATAAAATACCTAAAAAAATAAAGATGTAAATTAGGCAAGCTACATAAAACCATAACATCATTAAACCTAACGATTTTAGAATGCCTACACCGTATTGCCCCACGGTAAATCCGATAGCGCCCATTGCACCTATTGGTGCCACTTTCATAATCATTTTAATCACGATGAAGATACCATCCAGAAAAGATTGCATTACACGCTTAACGGGCTCCGCACTTTCTCCCATCTTAGCAAATGCAAACCCTAATAAAATGGCAAAGAAAAGAACTTGCAGGATATTCCCTTCAGAAAGAGAGCCAATGACGTTGTTGGGGATGATATCTAGTAGAAATTGTACGACACCTTTTTGTTTTTCGCCTTCTTGAATGTAGGTGTTAACTTCGGAAGTGTCGAGTTCGGAGACATTGATATTCATGCCACCTCCTGGATTGGCAAGGTTTACAACCGCCATAGCGATAAACATTGCGCCAAAGGTTGTCAGTTGGAAGTAAACCATAGATTTGATACCCAATTTCCCCACTTTCTTGATATCCTCCATGCCGGCAATACCCAGAACAATGCTACAGAAAATCAGCGGTGCGATGATCATCTTGATTAATTTGAGGAACCCATCGCCAAATGGTTTTAGCGCAATACCAAGATCAGGATAAAAATGACCTAGCGCCACACCGATAAGAATAGCTATAATTACTTGGAAATAAAGCAGGCTGAAAAGTTTTTTCATGCAGAGTTAATTTGTTCACTTGATTAGCATTCGGCGCAAACCTAAATAAATTCATTATAATATGCAATTTAATTGCGCATAATATAGAATGGATTTATTTCGCTCTCCTCTGCCATCAAGGGCTATTTTATAGAGGAAATATATATAAAAAAGTCAAAAACAAACTTCAAAACCTTACCTTTGTTCTCACTATGGAATCAAGACTTTATAATCCATTTATTGCTTTTAAATTCGACAATCGGGCGTGCTTTTTGACAGGAGAATCGCTGCAATCTGCAGATGAGCAAATCCAAGTTTTTCCAGTTTGGATGATGCGTGCTTTTGATCTGGAGGAAAAGCCGTTCAAGATGTTGGATGAAAACATCGTGACCTATAAATCACTGAAATTGCCTTGTTCTATTAGAGTTGCTCAGTCATTTGAAGAAGTGGAGGGAGAAGTAGAAGAAGCAATGAAAGCAGGGTATAAAGAAGTAAAGAATCTTCCTGAACAGCTGTTGTTTCAATGGGTAGGGAAAATTTTGTATGGTATTGTTTTTAACGAGATACAAGCGGGGATTAGACAAGCGGTAGGCAGTGGAGAGGAAATAAATTTTTCCCAGGCGTTAGTGCATAAATTTCGGAACCTACATTTTATGTTACAATCGCTTGTGCTGCCGATGGAATTTGAACATATCAATCCGTTTCATATACAAGTATTTCCGGTAGATAATTCGCCCGAGACTTTCTTATATCGGGATGAGATTAATACGTTGATTTTTTCTTTACGGATGAAGGATTTTGCTGTTATAGCCACTTTACAGGACAATGGTACAAATGCTATTTATCATGAAGATATTTTGAATAAAATAAAAGAACATATTTTACATCCCATACAATTCGAAGAAGTCTGTGCCCGGTATTTTTATTCCGCTTATTTGTTTAATCGTCTTCCGGAGTATACTTATATGGAAACTCCCGAAAAGATTTACATAGAACCGATGCCCTTAAATGATTGGACATTGAAACCTATTTTCGATAATTGGCAGGTCAAAACATATGGGCAGGTATTAGAGAATTTTTGGAAGCCTTGGGGTTATACGCTTTTTGAAATTATCAAAGATCCGGAAAAACCTATGACATTTCTCTTCGATAGCGAGGGTGGATTTCCAGAAACAGTTGATTTGCCAAAAGCCTAATTTTTATGTAATTTTAAGTAAACAAACAAAGGAGGAGTCATGAGGTATTGGTTGTTTGCTATTTTATTAAGCTTGACATTCGGAATGTTATCTGCGCAATCGTCCAGAGATTCTCTCATAGTCTATGATGTAGATACGTATGCGCAGTTTGAAGGAGGAGTTGCTGGATGGAACCGTTTCGTGCGGGAAAACCTTGATATTCGAGATCTTGTTAATTCGGTAGATAGTACAACATACGTAGATTATGGGCTTAAACAAACCGCCATAATGGAATTTACAGTATGTGAAAACGGAATTGTGTGTGATATCGAAATTGTGAATAAGAATAAAATAAGTCCGGAATTCGCCGAAAAAGCGTTGCGTGTGATGGAAAAATCTCCAAAATGGACGCCGGCATCAAAAAATGGAAACCCTGTCCGCACCCGATTTAAGCAGTCTATTGTTGCTGTTCTATAACTATAATCGGCTATTTATTCTTATTTAGTTTCTTTGTAGTATAAAATTATCCGCCAATCTTTCAGTGTTTTGCGTTTTGTAGGGTCGAAAAAGGAAGAAAACTGTTGGAGTGTATTGTTAAAGTTTCTACCTTTGCACCACTCCGCGAGGGAGGGCGTCCTGTTCACAGGATATGTTGAAAGGGGATAGGTCAAAAAAAGAAAATATTTTTTTTGTTATTCCGAAAAACATCCCTACCTTTGCAGTCCCTTCGGGAACGAGGGGTACAGAAACAGAAGATCGACGGCCTATTTGGTCGGCAGATATAAATGCCAAAGCGCGAAGCGGCGGCGA
>NZ_SGIT01000005.1 GCF_004208525.1 Sphingobacterium corticibacterium
CGGCCCGGACCGAAAAAATTGTAATCTCTTACAGCTCTCGTCCCTCTAAAGGACTCCTGCTGCGCTACATGATCATATATCTTAAAGAACTTCTCTCGCCGCCGCTTCGCGCTTTGGCATTTATATCGATACAGCTAAACGCCGTATGGATCCTCTCTTTTTTTAACCCCTTTCGGGTTGGCAAAGGTAAGGAAGTTTCACGAAAACAAAAAATATTTTTCCCAAAATTTCCGCCCCGGGTAACCGGTTTGCCTGGCCTCCCTCGCGGAGTGGTGCAAAGGTAGAAACTTTACATATTCTATCCAAACGTCTTTCTATTTTTCACAACCTCAAATGCACAATTAACTGATTAACTGCAATATATTTTTTCAAAATATTACTGCAACATCCTTCGTTATATTACTTATTAAATACCCAATATTTTTGCATCAAAAAATTAAAGCCAAGCGACACAAAAATCTCTACTGCAATTTTCGAGTAATAGGGATTTGCGGAAAGATGACCTACCAAAAAAAATATACCTGTTGATTTCAGAAATATACTACCTATAACAACTACCACAAATTTTGCCAACTGCTTACCAACAGGTGCATTGGTCTTCTCAAAAGTCCAATACCTGTTAACTGTAAAATTGAGCACCGCCCCTAAAGAGCCACTAAGAATGTTCGATATATAAGGTGTAAAACCTAAGATTTGTATACCAAACGTGTAAATCGAAAAGTCGAATAGACCTCCAAGAAAAGCAGACACCTGCGCTTTCCCGAAGGAAAGAAAAAAGCCACATATTTTCGCGCTACGCTTCTTCCTCATTTAGAGAAACCTCCTTGTTCTTTTTTTCCGCCCAATCTCGCTCATCCCCCATATTCAACAATTTTTTGGTATCTACACAATTAATAACAAACAGCGCAATACAAATCATGATCACCAAATAATTAATGCTTCCGACAAAAAGAACTTCACTCAACAATACGGCGCATATAATAACACGAATCTCCGTGGGCCCCAATAATCCTGCATCAATAGTGTATTTATCCGTTATACGATACCGCAGTTGCGAAATAATCATTGCCCAGCCGTATAAAGCGACAAGCGCAAAACCTGAATACTTAAAATCGCCAGAAGCATAAAACACATATCCCAACCCTATCATCACGGTACTGATCCAGTCCATGACGATATCTAATGCGAAGCCATACCACTTACGCGATTTATTTCGATAGTACGCGATACGGCCATCCAACGAGTCTCCAAACCATTGTACAAAAAAACCTATAATTCCCAGCAGCAACCACGGACGAGCGACATATTCAGCCAACAGAAAACTTCCTAGTATCATAAATGATCCGAAGAGTCCGATGCCTGTTAAACCGTCTGACGAAATCCAATTTGGAACGCGTGGAACAAAATAAGAAATCAATTTTTGCTCCGAAGAGCTTAAAATATTTGTTCTCTTCCGATCTTGGAAAAGCTTTTTATTTATTTTTTGACTCATGTTGCCGTCTTTAAAACCAATTATTTTGTTTATACCACCGTAAACTATCCGTCAGCCCTCTATTCAAATCATATACCGGCCGGTAGCCCAACACTGTCTCCGCATGACTGATATCACAGGCCCAATTCTCTGCCGTCAACTCTCCCAGACGTTCCGGATAAATAACCGGTGTTTTCACAGAGTTGCTATATAACCACTGGGAGACATGTGCTACACTCTTGACTATAGCATAGGGAACGTGGACACGGACCAGCTTTTTACGAAATGTCTGCTTAAATATTTCCGCCATCTCGTAACGGGAATAAACATTTCCATCCGAAATATTAAAAATATCCAGTATTGTTTGCGAAGAAACGCAGGCTCGCAATAAAATCTCCACCAAATCTTTCACGTACACGAAAGAAAGCTTTTGTGGAGCTCTCCCAACATAGGCATCAATCCCCTTATTCATGGTATTGAAAAGAATAAACAAGTCTTTCTCTCGTGGACCGTAGACTGCCGTAGGACGAATAATAGAAATCGGTTTATCCGCAAACTTTCCACGGATCATCTTTTCTGCCTCCCGTTTACTACGACCATACATCGTCACGGGGCGATAAGGTGTGGATTCGGTTATCGGACCATCCAGGTAAGATACTGGTCCAATAGCGGCCAGACTGCTCACATACACCAGTCGTTGAGGAGGATTGGGAGATTGAAAGGCTGCTTGCAGTAGCCTTTCCGTTACACCTACGTTTGCATCCATCATTTCAACTTCTGATTTTGCCTTTGTCATTGCTGCTGCATGAATAACATAATCATACTTTTCAGAAGCGAATAATGTTGCCCACGAATTTATCTGATTAAAATCGGGATAAACGAATTTCCCAACAAAGGGGTTAATATCTGTAATCTGACTTGATCTCCGCACCGCAGCGTGAATTTCATAACCGGCTTCATATGCTGCCGACACTAAATGAAACCCCACAAAACCACTTGCTCCGGTTACTAAAATCTTTTTCATTACCTTATTTTATTCTATCGGCTAATGCGTGTCCAGTTGTGGGAACAACATATTCATGTCGATTTTTCATACAGACGATAGCGCTTATAGAAGTCTGCATTAATTTGCTCAATGGCATGGTTCATCATATAATTGTCGTCTAACATCCACGAACACTCTGCAGCTTCTATCCCCGATGGGATTGCATTTTTTATAATACGGCCATACAGGCAAGCTTCTATTCCCAATTTTCTATATCCTTCTATAACCCCTAGCATTAAAACCCGAATCATTTTGATCTTTTTCAGGCCAAAAAGCAATTTAAAGATACCAAATGGCAAGAGCCTACCCTTTTTTATACCAATCAAAATTTCGTTAATATTCGGAATCCCCAAAGCAAAACCGACAATCTCCTCTCCTCGTTCTGCTACAATACAATATTTGGGATCCACAATCATTTTCAACTCTTTAGCGGTATAATCAAACTCCTCATCCGTCATGGGAACAAAGCCCAAATTTTTGTCCCAAGCTTTATTATACACCGCTTTTATTTTCTTCGCCTCGTTCGCGAAATCTTTTAAATTGATTTGGCGCAACACAATGCCGGATCTCTTTAATCTTTCTTCTAATCTTTCCAAAAGAAGCACGGAACGTCGATTGGCTGTTTCGGTTCTTACAAGATAAGCACGTAAATCTACTTTCTTACTGTAACCAGCACGCTCCATCAGCTCTAAATAATACGGAGGGTTATAAGGCATCATGACCATAGGTGGTTTATCAAATCCATCCACCAGAAGCCCACAAGTGTCATTCGTTGTGAGATTAATGGGACCTACGATACGAGTACCTCCTTTGGATTTAACCCATTCAGCAGCCGTATCCAACAAATTATTCGCCACTTCTTGGTCATTAATGGATTCAAAGAAACCAAATTGCCCTTCCGTTACGTCATTGAATGTATTATGGTTGGTATTCCATATAGCCAAAACGCGACCAACCATCTGCCCGTCTTTATAGGCAAGAAAGGGTTGCGCAGAAGAATGCTTATAAAAAGGATGTTTATCTGGAGAGAGTATGTCCCGCTGTCCTAAAAACAACTCCGGTACGTAATTTGGATCATTTGCATACAAATTATGCGGCAAGTCGATAAATTGCGCAATTTGCTTTTTCGATTGGACAGGAACTATCTTTACCATTCCCTTAATTTATGAAAGACTCAACCTCTAGCGTCTTGAACACTTTAGACATCTTATCAACAGCCTCGTCAATTTGATCAAAAGTATGCGTCGCCATTAAGGAGAAACGTATAAGCGACTCCTCAGCAGGTACCGCCGGCGCAACAACCGGATTAACAAAGACACCATTATCCTGAAGTAATTTAGTCACATAGTACGTTTTATCATTGTTACGGATAAAAATCGGCAAAATCGGACTTTCAGTCTCTCCTAGATCGAAACCTTGGTCAAGCAAAAGTTGCTTTGCATACGCTGTATTTGCCCACAATCTTTCGATATGTTCAGGTTCTGTCTCGATAATTTCCAATGCTTTTAATGTAGATGCTACTGAAGCAGGTGTCATGCTGGCACTAAACATCAATGAACGTGCACGGTGCTTTAAATATTCAATAGTGTCCGCATCCGCAGCTACAAAACCACCCAATGACGCCAACGATTTACTGAATGTTCCCATAATCAGATCGACTTTGTCCGTCAAACCGAAATGAGATGCCGTACCTGCACCTCTCTCTCCTATCACCCCCAAGCTATGCGCATCATCACATAAAATAGCCGCATCAAACTCATCGGCCACAGCAACTAATTCGGGCAACTTTACAATATCTCCCTCCATACTGAAAATACCGTCTGTCGCAATTAGTTTGAAGCTGTCTTCCGGAAGTCTTGCGATCTTACCACGCAAATCCTCCATATCATTATGGGCATATTTAATAACTTTAGAAAACGACAACCTGCTTCCATCGATAATAGATGCATGATTTCTGTCATCCAATAATATATAATCATTCCGTCCCGTCAGACACGAGAGCGGTCCTAAATTAGATTGAAAGCCGGTGCTAAATAATATAGCTGCCTCCTTACCTACATAGGCTGCCAGTTTTTCCTCCAATTCCACGTGGATATCCAATGTTCCATTTAAAAAACGGGATCCAGCACAACCAGTGCCATATTTTTCCAACGCGTCCTGCGCAGCCTTTATGATCCTCGTATCTGTTGTCAACCCTAAATAAGAGTTTGAGCCGAACATCAACACACGTTTGCCATCAATCAAAACCTCTGTATCCTGTTTTGACTGAATCGGTCTAAAATAAGCATAGAGATTATTAGACTTAATGGGCTCTAGTTCACTTTTTAGGAACTTAGATGTTCTTTCACTTAACTTTCCCTTACTCATGTTGTAGGTGTTTGTATTATATGTGACATAATTTCTTAATCCAACCTAACTTACCTTTTGACTATTTATATTCAATCGTCAAAAATAAATTAAAAAAACGAAAATATACAATTTCCTTTCCAATCAAGCTGTTAACCACCATGTTATTAATTGGCACCCCCTTTCAGAATCTTTTTTGCATACTTTCCGTCCAAAAAAATCGGAGCAAACATACAAAATTCTCCCGATTCCCTACCATGGAAAAACCATATAAATATCATAAAATTAAATTATTGTTAAGATATTAGCAACAGTTTATCGCGAAAAGTTCTATAAACCTATAAAATCATTATTTTTGCGTCTAAATCAATTTGGAATGGCTATATCGGCAAATATAAATATCAAAAATAAACGCGCATCTTTCGAGTACCACTTATTAGATAAATATGTGGCCGGAATATGTTTATTGGGTACAGAAATTAAATCTATTCGAGAAGGCAAAGCGAATATCAACGATAGTTTCTGTTCTTTCTTCGAGGATGGTCTATACATTCGAAACATGCATATTGCCGAGTATTCGTTTGGTTCTTTCTATAATCACGAGGCAAAAAGAGATCGTCAGCTTTTGTTGAGTAAAAAGGAACTGAAAAAACTAAAAGAAAAAGGCGAGGAAAAAGGTTTCACCATCGTCCCCTTACGTATTTTTATCAACGAAAGGGGCTATGCAAAAGTAGAAATCGCTTTAGCGCAAGGTAAAAAAGATTTCGATAAACGGGAGACCATCAAAGAGCGTGAAAGCAAAAGGGAATTAGACCGTGCAATGAAAAGGTAATGAGATGTTGTTACTCCAAATCCAATCCTTGTACAACGGGAATAGGCTGTTTGTTATCGTCCAACGCCACAAGGGTAAACATTCCCTGAATAGCCAGTTCCCGACCTTCTTCATACATCTTTTCCAAAAAAACTTCTACTTTTACTTTGACACTTGTCCGCCCTACGCTATGTACACGTGCAATAGCCTCGATAATACTTCCGTTTGGTATAGCTTTCTCAAAGTCAATCCGATCCGTTGACACTGTCACCAGACGCTTGCGACAAAACCGCGTTGCCGCCATAAACGACACTTCATCCATAATCGCCATGGCCTTCCCGCCAAATAACGTATCGTGGTGATTTGTCAAAAAAGGAAACACAGTCGTACATAGCCGTGTTTCTGATTCTTCTATTCTTTCTTCTAATGTCATTTTTAGAGTGATTCGTACCTAGGATTCCACGTCAATTCCAATACCTTTCAGCAATAATGATGCATTGAAAATGGTACAGCGTCCATGTTTTAATTTATAATCAAAAAGCATTTCGCCTTCTTCTACACGAATATCAAAATGGTAGTTTTGTACCTTACCTACATTTTCCTCTTCCAATGACGCCAATTGTAAATCGTGCGTCGCCACCATTCCTTTACCTTCCATTGCAATCAATTTACGGATAATGGCTCGGGACCCAAGGTATTTATCCACCGAGTTAGTTCCACGCAACATCTCATCGATAAGAAAAAAGCTATTTTTATCCTCCTTCACAGTATCCAAAATAAACTTCATTCTATCCAATTCTGCTTTAAAAGTAGAAGTACTCTCATTTAAAGAATCTCTTATCCGCATATAGGAAATAAGGTTATATATAGGCAATTTAAATCTCGCGGCACATGTTACTGCTCCGGCGTAAGCCAAAACCGCGTTAATGCCGATGGTTCGAAGAAACGTACTTTTGCCTGCCATATTTGACCCCGTAATCAAAGCAATACGGTGGTGCGCGTTATTATAGTCATTCGCTATAGATTGGCCTGAGGGAATCAGAGGGTGTGAAATTTCCATTGCTAAAATTTTATCTGCTGCTGTATCGCTTAGCAATTCGGGGTTAGCCCAAGAAGGATGGTTACGCTTTAATATAGCCAATGAATTTAGCGCTTCAAATCCTGCAATAACATCAAAGGCTTCCAAAATATCTGCTTCGTATCTCGATTTCCATTGTACAATCTTCATGACATATTTAAAGTCCCACAGCAAGATTATATTGAGGATCGCACCCATGAGCATATTATTTCGCGCATCTAGATTATTGATGAGTGTTGACAGTTCCCGAAAGGCAGTAGAAAGCGGCTTGCCTCCAATACCTAATTGTTGTTGCAAACGTTGGTTTTCTGCCGCTTCAAATGTTTTTTCTTCAATCAATGTCAATCCTTCCGCATAGGCTGCCAAAATTTGTCCGACTTTATCTATCCTGCTAGAAAACAACCCGACTTTGCCAGCCAATCCCAGCGTCCAAAACAAATGTATTAATCCCAATAACGACAATCCCGTCCATATAGGCGTCACTAGCAGCGAAAATAATACGCCCGAAATTAAGACATAAGGAGCGGCAGGCACGTACAAACGCATAAATACATTACCAAATGCTAAACTAGATCCTTCAAAATAGCGTAACAAAAAAGATTTGACTTCTATCTTCTGATGGATATTAAATAGGAGTTTCGACTGGAAGTTCTGGCTCCAATCTAGATCCTCGGCTATTTCGGCTACCGCTTTTTGTCTACCTTCTATCTCCTGTTTCGTGGCCGTACCTTGCAGCCAACCCGCTAATTTAGCAATGCCCAGAGCTGTCGCACATCGATTGATCAACGAAAACAAAGAGAATTGGCCAAAAACATCTAAATCTGATGTATAGGGATGGCGACCATCTTCAAAGTTTGTACCATCGCTATAAAGTGTCTGACGGGTATTCCGCAACCTTATTTCATTTTCATTAACCTTTAGAAAAGCCTCCGCATCGGCATGTTGTTTTTCCAATTTACTCTGCCTTCTTATTAGAAACGCAAATAGGAATACAATAACTAAAACAGCTAATAATAACAACAACAGATTTTCCTGTTGAATCAGATAAAATAATAAACCACCGCCTCCAATTATGACAAATAAACGGGCAAAACTATTTTGATTTATCGATTTATGCAAACGCTGGATTTCGTCCTTCGCCCGTTGAATGCGTTCTTGATATTTGTTATAGATCATTCTTATTAATACTTCTTACCACTTACCAAGCCTGGTCTCCTACGAGTGGAACAAAACGGAATGTATCCAGTTCTATACGCTCAAAATCATTTTCTCCTACTCGCAAGATCGTTACCATTTTTTGGAATTTCTCATCGCCTACCGGAATAACCAATAGCCCTCCGTATTTCAATTGTTTCAGCATCACTTCGGGTACAAAAGGCGCCCCAGCAGTTACAATAATTTTATCGTAGGGTGCGTGCTCAGCAATACCTCGTGAGCCATCCCCCAAGAAAAAATGTGGTTTATATCCCATGTAAGGCAACACCTGAATGGTTCGACCGTATAAACTTTCCTGGCGCTCAATAGTGTATACGTCTGCCCCTAATTCCATCAAAATACAAGTTTGATAACCCGATCCGGTTCCGATCTCTAATATTTTGTCTCCTTTTTTAACGTGGAGCAACTCGGATTGATAAGCAACGGTATACGGTTGAGAGATAGTTTGACCATCACCAATTGGAAACGCAATATCTCGATAGGCCTGATTCCAGAAGGTCTCATCAAAGAAAAAGTGACGAGGCACTTTTCCAATAGCCTGCAATACCCGCTTATCCTCTATTCCCCGTTTTTCCAGATGTTTTACGAGTTGTTTCCTCGCGCCTCTTTCCCGATAGTTGTCTACAAACTTATAAGCCATTATACCCCAAAAATACCATTGTTAATAGACATTTCATCTATTTATTTTTCTTTTTAATGGCTGATGAGAGCTCGAATAAATAATCATTCCCTTATATGTTAATGCTATTTACATCTCGGTTTCGTGTATTAAAGTACAAAATGTTTTAGTTCAATACGATAAAAAAATGTAGTTTCGTTATATTGCATTTGTTATTTCCACTTTTGCGGTCAAAAGTGGAGCAAAACTCGTCGCTTCAAATGTTTTACATGTGTGGGATAGTACTAAAAATAATTTTGTACAGTTTTAAAACATTTGGATGCGACATTTTATGTCAAAGGTGGGCCGGTGTTCTTAACACTTAAATACTGTAAAAACACAATTAAAAATGAAAAAACTGTATTTCTTTATTCTTTTATCCATCAGTGCGGTATCTATTACTTTTGCGCAAAGCGTAAAAGGCGACCGCAACGGCGACGGTATTGTCAAAATTTTAGCGATAGGCAATAGTTTCTCCGAAGATGCCATCGAAAATTACCTGTACGATCTGGCAACCAGTACTGATAAAAAAACAATCATTGCCAATCTGTATATCGGCGGAGCTCCGTTGTCGTTACATCTAAAGAATGTTAACGAGGATGCGAACAAATATCGTTATCGTAAAACTGGGCTGGATGGAAAGAAAAATACCACACAGGACGTCAGTATATCCCACACACTAAGCGATGAAAACTGGGATTATATAAGTTTCCAACAGGCCAGCCCACTTTCAGGAAAATACGATGTGATCATGGAAAGCTTACCGGAGCTTGTAAACTATGTGCGAGAAAAGGTAAATCCTGAAACGCAATTTGTTTATCACCAGACATGGGCTTATCAACATGACTCCGATCATAAAGGTTTCGCAAACTATAATCGTGATCAGCTCACCATGTACAAAGCGATTGCTGAAGTTTCTAAAAAAGTATCCAAACTCGACAAGTTTAAATACATCATTCCTGCGGGTACAGCTATCCAAAATGCACGTACCAGCTCCATGGGCGATACTTTTACCCGTGACGGCTATCACCTCCAATTAGATTACGGTCGTTTTACCGCTGCTTGTACTTGGTATGAGAAGATTTTTGGAGAAGATGTACGCAAAAACTCCTATAAGCCGGAAAAGGTAACGGAGCTACAGTCAAAAATAGCGAAAGAAGCTGCACATAAGGCGGTTAAGAAACCGTATAAAGTTTCTAAGGTGAAAATGTAAAAGTAAGCCGAAGGGAAAAATAAAAACTAAGTCATCTGATATCCGAACGCTTTCGGTCTGACCATCGTTTCCCGATACAACCTACCGAAGCGATCGGTGACTTTTATCTCCAACGTACTCATAGGCGACGATGCTTTTACTTTAAACATATGTGCGGATTTGGTCGTTACAAAGTCTGCTGTTGGTACAGCATTCACGTTGAGCCGCTGCGCCGAATAGGAAACAATATGTAACGGATCCAGAACAGAGACTCGCGTAACTGCTAGAGTTTGTCCATTTTCCGTGACTTCTATTTGCCAGTTTTTATCATAGTTCCAGACATTGATTAATACCTCATTGTTTGCGTTTTCCGCAGCGTATTCTGCGGCGTAGGTATTCCATGCGGAGCCTGTATAATTTGGTGCGAAGATCTCCTTCGTGATATGGCACTTATTTAGGTCATACGCTCTGAATTGATAATCCGCCGGGTGACCGATGCCTTTGTATGTCCATTTTAAATCGCTCCCATCCATTTCCCATATAGCGTAGCCTCCCGGTGTACCATCTTTGCATATATGATTCTGGGCTGCATAACTAGGGTGTCCTGTCCACCACCATGTCGCACAGACCGCAGCCGTATTATGTTCCATAATAGCAGGTGTAGCATCCCGTTCGATATTATAGTTGATATGCGTATGTCCAGTCAGCACGTGCACTTTCGTAAATCCAGTTAGCGTATCGACAAATTCCTGCGCATTGCTAAGGCGGTAGCCCGTCGTCTCGTTTCCACCGGACAATCCTGGATTTGAATGGAGCTGTATATGCATCGAAATCACGAGCGGTGCATTCTTATCCGATATCGTCGCTAAATCTTTTTTTAACCAAGCGATTTGATCGGCAACAACCTTTGCATTGTAGTTTCGGTTATTGGTATTGAGATATTCAATGTTGTCCAGTACGACATAGTGTACTTTTCCGATATTAAACGAATAATAAGTAGGTCCGATGACATCCCGGAATCTGTCTTCGGCTCCCCAATCGGCAACAAAATTCGGGTCGTTATCGTGATTGCCCATCGTGTTGAACACCATCGTATTAATTTTATTCATTTCTGTAAGATACTGCGGAAGGCCAAAACCGAAATCGTCCCAGTAGGTTTCCCATGTCATATCACCTAGCGTCAGGGCATACACTTTAGTACCCGTATTCTTATATGCATCAATAGTTTGATTGACATCTTTCAAGAGGCCCTGTTGAAACTGATCCACATCTCTTGTATTACTTCTATTGGCCAGATGCATATCGCCCAACACCATAAGAACGTGCTTGTCGTTATTTACAGCTGTCAACTCAAAATCTCTAGTTTCTACCACATTGGCCGCTTGGTTAAGCCGTTGAAAAAACTGTGGTGCTTTTCCAGTTGTAGCTACCTCATAGTTACCCGGAATAGATACGAAAACATATTTCCCTTTTTTGGCTGAAGGCAGATAATAAATACCGTTTTCGTCGGTTTTCGTTACTTCAAAGCCATCAGACACGACCACGTTGGGAAGACCGACACCGGCAGCATAGACGGATCCTTTTATGGTCATACCTTCTTTGTCAGGAATATGGGCGTTAAAGTATATATTGATCACTGTCGAGCCTAATATGGACGACTGTGCACCACGTTTTACAGTCACCCTATACGTGTTTCCAGAGATTAAAGCTTCCGGCAAGGCAATAGTCATATTATTATCCGTGACCGCCTTCGCATCAACCGTATGTCTGTTGGTCAAATATTCGAATATAATCTGATCTCCTTCCGCAAATCCCCTACCTTGAATAACCAGATCCGCTCCCTTATTGGTATCAATGCGAGCAGGTATAACAGCACCCATAATAGCCAGTTTGCCATCAACATTTCTATCGGGATCGGGAGTTGGTTGGGGATCGGGTTGCGGCGAAGATTTTGAGCAACTATATAAACTAAATGTTAATCCAAGACCGGTAATAAAGGAGTTCTGGATAAAAGTACGGCGAGTATAATGGCGGCTTTTTTTCATATTTAAGGGAAAAATTGTGTCGTTAAATAATCTAATTGCTCGAGATTTAAACCTCGAGCAGTTAGATTATGTAATATTCAGATTAATTATCTTTTTTTAACGGTGACGATAATATCATCCAAGAATATACGGTTTCTATTAATTGGTGCACCGGTCGCTTCACGCAAATCTAAAGCTCCACCCAAGAAGCGAATTTGTGTCTCAGCGGTAGCACCTGTGATCACAAAAGATCGCTCTGTTTCCTTTGCTTTCCAGATATCTGTACAGTTTGGATCTGCGGAATAATCTGGCCAGTTGTTGATGTTAAATTCATCCACACTGACTGCTCCCGGACCAATCACATTCACATACAAACGTGTATCATCTTTTGTACCGCCTGCGGTCATATATGGTACAGCTTTAAATCTGACTTCTAAATTTTTCGTACCTTCTACCTCATTTAACTTAGGCGAAATAAAATCAGATCCATAATTCGTCTTGCCAAGCTTCACAAAACCCTGACGTGCATATGTTGATGTAATGCCATCTGCGGACGGTGAAGTTGTCCAACCTCGTGCTTTTTGTTCGATAGTCCAGTTGTCTATTCTTGTTTCACCGCCTGTAGTATAGAAAATAGGACTTCCATAACTTAACCAATCAAAATACTCCTCTAAAACCACTATCACATTTTCTTGCGTGATAAGCAATGACTCTGTTTGTAACACATCGTCAAGATAAAAGTTTAGGTTAACAGCCCGAACATCCCCGGGGTTTATATCCACACTCAATTGAATAGGCGTATCTCCCGTTCCTTGCATCGGTTCAATTTGAATCCAGTCGGCGTCTTCATCTGACAACTCAGCTCTCCATGCCCCTGTAGCACGTATTACACGACGTTCTGTAAGACCAGTTTCCGGGATTTGCAACCCCGTCTCAGCACCTTCAATATAAATAAACCTATGCCCTTCTCCAGCCTCTCCGCCAGTAGCCGCTGTCTGCTGAATTTTGAGCACATCATTTTGTAACTGTCCGTCGACAGCAAAAAACAAGGTTGTCGTACGTACTTCTGAGGTGGTGTTCTTAGACACGGTCACCGTGAAAGTACCGTCTCCGTTCCCTTCTGCCGGATCGATTTTTAACCATCTTTCTTTGCGCAAGGGTTCGATCTTCCAATTTCCATTAGCCTGAAAAGTAAATGTTTCTGAAGATCCTTGCTCAGGAATTGTAAGCGTTTCAGGGTTATCTTTCAGCTCAAATGTTCCCCTTTGATCATCGTCTTTCGTGCAGGACACGGACAATATAATAAAAAGTATACAAAAGGTATAGATTACCTTAGATAGGTTCCCTACATTGTAATAGTTAGTTGCGCTCATGAATTCAATATATTTTTATCTTATCTGCATTTCTACCCGTTCTTTTATCACCTGTGTGATACCGTCCAAGGTATACTCGTACGATAGCAGGAATACGTTTGTTTTTCT
This sequence comes from Sphingobacterium corticibacterium, assembly GCF_004208525.1. GTDB lineage: Bacteria > Bacteroidota > Bacteroidia > Sphingobacteriales > Sphingobacteriaceae > Sphingobacterium > Sphingobacterium corticibacterium. Next base: position 13,322 of record NZ_SGIT01000005.1, read on the forward strand.
TCCAAAAGCTTCTTCGACCAGAAAAACATTCGGATACTTCGGGTCATTATCTAATTGGACAATCTCTATATCCTTATACGGTTTGATCGTCACCTTGTTAAACTCGTCCACTTCCAATATGACGGATTTTTTATTGATTTCCGCTACCTTGGACTCATACAGTTCGTTGCCTGCAACCATCCGTACACTATTATAAGTCAGCGGAAAAAGTTGTTTATTTGCCGCAACGGGTATCTCGCCGTCTTTTATCCCAGTCATCGTATACCTAGAATTCGTCACCTGCGAGGCATACTCGTTCTCAAAAGACACCTGATAAAGCATGGTATTTTTATTGGGATTGATTTCCACACCCGAAATATCGGAGACTTTTAAACCGATAAAATACGTCGAATCGGGTGACAGGCCTTCCGGACGTAGCTTTATCATGGTTCGTCCCGTACGCTCGCCTGCTTTAATCACTATCTTATCGTCAAGAAGCTCATATTTGTCCGCCGGTACCAGTTTGGCATACAAATCCTCTGCGGCATCAAAATTAGACCAATTGTATTCTTCCAAAGGCTCAGGATCTTCCTGCAATCCGATTACCATATCCTGTTCAGGAGCATGCGTACCACCGACAGACGCGACGACATAACCGATAATTTCGTCTCCGGTCAACTTTACGACCTCCTGAAAAACATTGTAACTGTCACTGCTGATCAAAGAGACTTCATTTTTATACATCTCTTTCTCGAAAACTTCATTGTCCTTACAGGCCGTAAACATCGCCATGAGTGCAAGGATTGCTATATATCTTCTTTTCATTTCTTTCTTCGTCTTATTCTAATTATAGCCCGGATTTTGGTCGACCGAAGGCAAGTTTCTCAATTCGTCTTGTGGTAAGGGTACCCAATTCGCTCGCTTATTGACTTCTCTGGTCAGGAAAGAGGAAGTTCCTGGAATGACACGTCTGTAATACGCCTCTTTGGTAGCACCGTCGGGATTCATTCCCATGATGGGCTCACGTTCAGTCTCCTCATATATACCCCACCGACGCACATCATAAAAACGTCTATTTTCCCATAAAAACTCAACCATGCGCTCTCGTTCGATTTGTTTCTGCACTTCCGTTTGACTGGCTAGCTGGCTGACTGATAAGCCCGGCAGCCCTGCACGATAACGAATCAGATTAAATGCATTTTTAATCTCGTCTGTATTTCGACTCAAAGTATACGATTTTTCATCCAGCTGCACAGTATGGGTACCAGTTAGGTTATTGAGCGCTTCCGCATACGACAATAGGATTTCTGCGTACCGGATCATCGCGTAGAATTTAGGTAGTTGTCGCGCTCCGGTACCATTTTTAGCGTCGTAGGGGTGAACCCATTTCTTAATCACATATCCTGTTATCGGGTAATTCGGGGAACTCGCACTTACGCCACCACGTCCATCCAGATCCTGAAAATAGTACTTGGCCGTGTGATTGTATAGTGTTGTGGAGGACAGCGCCTGCCATACGGCCTCGTTGAATCCTACAGAGGCGTAAAAACGCATCTCCCGGTTGGCATACATCTTAAACACACCCGCATTGAGGGGATAACCAGAAAAGCTTCTCGATTGTTCGGTAAAGAGGTCATTAAACGTACTGCCGGAAGGAAGATCGGCAACGGTTTCAAAATAGGCATCTCCACGTGCTTCATGTATAGTTCGTCCGTCCTCCATCAAGTAAGCGTCTACGACTTTTTGCGTAACACAGAAGCGTCCCCAGCCACCAAGCGTTGGTGGAAGCGCGCCTTGATTTAGATCCGAATTGATATACGGAGCACTTTTCCCCCAGATAATCTCTGGATTAATCGCGGCAACAGATTCACCGGTAAAAATATCCGAATAAGACCTAAATGCGTCTATACCGGACGCCCCACTAGGATAAGGCTTATAAAAGTCGAGATCCGAGGTAATATTTGCTGGCAGAACAGGTGTTTTTTCATCTGCCGGAACCGTATAAAGCTTATATTGCCCCATGTCCATCACCCGTTTGGCAGCTGCAGCGGCTACAGCCCAACGGGTTTCGTCGTATTGTTGAGAAACATAGTGAACCCCGTCGGTCTTGCGTGTCCAGTTACCGAAGTACGAACGGGCCGCAGCGCCACCATTATACAATGGACTAGCGTGTATCAGGCGCAAACGGGCGACCAGCGCAAGTGCTGCGCCTTTGGTAGGACGTCCAAAGTTCAAAAGCCCCACATCCGCCGGCATCAATTGTGCCGCTTTTTCCAATTCTCCACAGGTATAATCCATCGCCTCGTCGTAGGTCGCCCGCGGACGGTCATAATATTCCATGGTCTCGTTCGTGTTAAGTACTTCATCACCCACCAATATCGGTGGGCCGTAATCCACTAAAATATTGTAGTAGGCATAAGCTCGTATGAAACGCGTGTACCCTTCTATTCGTTGGCGGTCTATAGTAGTCATGTCCTCAGGCCGTTCAAGGTTCTGCAAAATGAGGTTACATTTTCGGATAATTATATAATATTTGCCCCATTGGTTGAGTCCTCCAAATTTGGTTGGGTTAATGTTTCCGGTAGCAAAATCCATCCCATAATATATGTTGGTCGTTCCTGCACCGGTCAGCCCGTTGAAGGCCTCATCCGTTGCCATAGGTCCAGGTGTATAATTGCTCCGAATCGTTCTCGCTTCGTCATTGAACTCCGCAGCAGCCCCCCACATATAGGCTTCCATATTGCGGATATTGTTGAATGCCTCGTCGATATTAAATTCATCGTCAAAGTATTCGTCGATATTCAGATAATCCTTGCAGGATGTCGCCATAACGATCAATTGGACGACGATAACTGCTTTCACTATTTTATTTATGATTGATGTTCTCATATCCTTCATTCTATCTGTATTAAAAATTGATATACGCTTGTAATGAATATGTGGACGGTATCGGATACTTACGTCCGTTCCACGCAGCTTGTTCCGGATCAAATATTTTCACATTATCCCATATATAGAGATTATTTCCTACAAATTGCAAATCCATAGATGTAACCCCGATACGTTTCAACAATGCCGGACTGACACGGTAACTCAGTGTGATCTCCTGCAATCGTATATAGCGGGCGTCGTCTTGCCAAAATGAGGACAGCTGCGTATTGTTATTATTTTTACCATATTGCAATCGTGGGAAACGGGCGTCCGGATTTTCTGCCAACGAAAGATCTATGCCCTGTTGCAACGCGTATTCACGTGGAATCCAACGATTTGCAGGATCGTTCGCCAACGTGATCACATTACCTTCAGTACCGTTATAAAAAGGCATATACCCCATACCGTTAATCTCTGTCACACCTTTATAAGTTTTAGGCATGCCTACATAGTAGAATGGCGTTCTTCCGGTTCCTTTGAATAGCACACCTAACGACAGATTTTTGTAACGAAACTCTCCACCAAAACCATACATTAGCAATGGATAATCACTATGGGTCAAAGGCACTTTATCCAGCGTATTGATTACACCATCACCGTTAACATCTTTGTATTTGATATCGCCTGGCATAACCGTACCGAAGGTCTGCTGAGGACTGTATTTAACGTCGTCTTCGTCCTTAAACAGCCCTAAGGCTTGATAGCCACGGATGGAGCCATACGGAAAGCCATTGTATTCCAGGTACGGATATTCCATATAAGACTGTTCCCAATTTTGCACGATGTTTTTAGAATAAGTGAAATTACCCCGTACCGTAAAACCGAAGTCAGGCGTAACTTGCATATTGTAGCTGATATTTCCATCCGCACCCGTGCTTTTCATTCGACCGACATTGGCATAGGGATTGGTGACAACTCCCACATATTTGGGAACCTGTACACGCTGCTGGAAGATGCCATTACGTTGGTCTTGAAAGAAATCAATGACAAAATCTATTTTATTATTGAAGAGTTTACCCTCAATTCCCAGATTAGACTTGATCGCTCTTTCCCAAGCGAGATTATCCGCTCCAATACGAGTTTCCGTAATGGTTTCTATACCGCTGACTCCCCATACAGAACTGAACCCTTGATCGGCTTTCGTCAAGTAAGGAAAACGAACATCGTTAATGATACGGTCGTTACCCACTGTACCATAGGATGCCCGGATCTTGAAGTAATTTAGCCAAGGCGCCTTTTCTTGCATAAATTCATAACTTGTGGGCACCCAACCCAATGCAACCGAAGGGAAAAAGCCGTACTGCCTGCCCGGCTGAAAGTTTTCGGAGCCGGTGTATCCAAAGTTCACATCCAATAAGTAGGTATCGCGGAAACCATAAGTTAGCCTACTGGACACCCCTTGATAACGCAAAGGAATAGCGGTTAAATTGTTGACTGCATCTTGGGTGTTTTTGGCATCACTAACATAATAATAAATTAATGCAGACGTGCGGTGGTCGTAACCGAATTTCTGGTCATAATTGATCATGGATTCGAAGTGGTACTTGCGGTACTGTCTTGTGTCCTTACCATAAATAGCAGCACTTTCCTGCACCGTTTCTTTCATGATGAGCGACCCGTCATAATCCCGACCCATTGCCTGATAGAGAGCTGGCTGTACCCATCTACGCTCAAAAAATCTACTGTGGATATCGTAGGCTCCTTGTACACGGAATTTGAGTCCATCAAGAATAGGAGAAAGATCCTGGTCTAAAGAAAGGGTCGTTTTTCCTTTATACCATTGTTCAGAGGCTTTTCCGGTACGGTTAATCAAGACATAGGGCGACGATCCTGCTCCACTTCCCATGGCGGGCAACATCCCATTAGTATATTGTGTGGGGATAGCAAGGGGTGTGAGCCCTGATTGTGCAGCCCATATATAATCCGTATTGGATACCCCGGGTTGATTCAATTGGGATAGATAGCCATCTGATCCTAGGTATACTTTTGTAGTCGGGGTAAGGTTGATATCCAAGTTGATCCGATAGTTATAGGTATTGAAACCTACATTTGAGCTGTACGGACTGCCTTTATCCACTTTGTAAGCAGCCGTTTCACTGTTACCACCCAAGCTCAGAAAATAACGGGCAACCTCAGATCCTCCGCGTCCGCTGACATAATAGCTTTGGCGCCAAAAGCTATTGTTAAGAATTTCATCTTGCCAGCTGACATCCGGATACATATCAGGATCTAGGCCGTTCTGGATGATACCTAACTCCGTGTCAGTATAAACGGGTGACTCGTTCCGAGCAAAAGCTGCTTCATTAGCCAATTGCGCATAATCATAAGCACGCAGGTACTGTGGCAGTCGATTAAGACGGGAAAGCGTCGTGTTGGCACGTCCGGTAATCTGTATACGGTCGACCGTACCTCTCTTGGTTGTGACTAATACCACGCCGTTTGCCCCACGCACACCATATACAGCAGTCGCTGACGCATCTTTCAGTATGGAGAAGCTTTCTACATCAGCCGGGTCGATCGTATTCAGGTCACCTTCCAGTCCATCGATCAAAACCAACGCACTGTTATTGGCACCAAAGGTCCCGATACCCCGTACCCAAAAGTCTGCAATATTCTGTCCGGGTTCACCGCTGGTCTGCATGGAAATCACGCCAGCTGCCCGTCCACCAAGCAAGTTGGCAATAGAAGGTGCAGGAGATTGCAAATCCTTGACATCCACTGTCGTAATTGCTCCAACAGAACTGATTTTCCGTTGTTGCGCTCCCAGACCGACCACAACGACTTCTTCGATAGCATCTCCCTTTTCGAAGAGCGAGATGGTCAAATTGGTGTTCGATTCCGTAGCTAAATGTTCAACAGGATTATATCCTACATAGCTGAATACAACTCTATCACCATACACGGCTTGAATACTAAATTTTCCATTGTCATCGGTGGATGTACCTGCCGCAGATTTGTCTTTGAGATAAATGGACACATTGGATAGTGGCTCACCATTTTCGTTGATGACGGTACCACCAATCGTTAATTCTTTTGGTTGCTGTGCAAAGGTTGCCGTGAGCCATAGGAATGGCAGCATGCACAAAACATACATGATTCTCATTATTATAGTAGGCTTTATTATTCGATAACTAGTTTACGAATCCGTGAATTGCCAAAGTCAGCAATATATATATCTCCTTGTTCATTGACAGCAACCCCCCAAGGGTTGTTAAACATAGACTCAATGGGGCCTCCGTCTCGGTAACCGGATACACCCGGCTGTCCGGCTACTGTGGTAACAATACCATCTGCCGATACCATCCTGATACAATGGTTACCATAGTCTGCCACGAACATGTTTCCGTCGTTATCAAACTTGATATCTTTTGGGTAGTTAAATACCGCGTCTTCGAGCGGTCCATCGCGATGACCACTCCCACCTGTCGCATTGACTCGTCTAAAACCTTTATCAATATGTTCGGGACGCAAATCCAACACCATAAGTCCCTGTCTGAATTCATTCGGACTGGCATTCGAATGGAGCGTCATCCAAAGTTCCCAAGGCTTCTTAGGGTTAATGCCCTGTCCGTATTGCGATCCATACGGCCACTTTGATCCCGCCGTATTTGATCCCTTATGTACGACGGTCGCTTCGTAAGTATCAGGATGAATTCTGACCACACTACCGTCACGGGATCGTGTATAGAGATAACCATCATACGGAGAGAAAGAGACAAAGTTCATATACTGGTCGCCGGTTGGAATTCCGTGATTACCTGCAAATGAGGCATTGCGTTGTCGGGGATACCAGCCCTCTCTGGGGTCAAAGGAGAAAAATACTTCGACAACCGACTCATGGGAAACGGTCATCATACCGGTGGTACGATCCACCGTGATACCGTTGGCATACGGATATGGACTACTCGCAGCCAGATACATGGAAGTCACGAGATTTTCTGCTTCGCTAACACGGCCCACGCCAAATTTTTCATCACCGACACCATCTCGCCAGGTCATGAATAAGTTACCTTCAGCGTCCAATTCCAGATATTTCGCACATACATGAGCCTGATCAAGCGTTCCAGGAACAAACTCTCTATCACCAGAACCTGTCACGGTAGTAACCTGGGCTTGAGGTGTATAATTAAAATGCTGATCATAGGCAACCGAATCCTCACCAATCACAACGGATATGCTTGGGTTTTCCCCCGGAAGACGTGGTACAATGGCGTAGATACGATTACCGCTGGAAGACACAATCGCCGCTTTTTTATTGTTGAAATAAACCTTAATCTGATTGTGGTCAGTTCCAAAATTCTCTCCGTCCAAGAGAATTTTATCTCGCGCACCACCTTCTACTGGATAAAAGGAAGTCAGCGTAATCGGTCTGGAAGGATCGTAGTCCCTACCTACCGAAGCCGCTTCTTCGTCTTTACATGATGTGGAGCATAAAATTAGCGCAGTAAAAAAAGCTAAAGTTCGCACTTGCCGTAATGCGTTTCCCTTCATAATTTTCATAACATCTACTTGATTTGTCAGTGTATAAACACAATCGTTTTTCTTTCGACAAAAGTAGAGTCACATTATTAACTTACGATTAATTTAACATCAACGATTAGTTAGCTTTTGTTGCTTTCGAGCAATTAGATAAGGATAGAAATCTTATCACAAAAAAAGAGACGCAATACAGGTTTCTTTACAAAAGTTAGTGAACCAAAGATAAAGAATCGACTATCTTTTTTACAGATCGTTCAAAATCAAAAAGTCCATCCCGTTCCTTATTGATGAAGTCGTTATCTTCTAAACGGCCAACCACTTCCTCCATCTCCTGATAAGAATCATAGACCATTTGTTTAAACGGATTTTGATAATCCTTCGAACGCGAGCTTTCAATCTCCGCAAAAATCCAACGGCGCGTCTCCATCGCTTCCTCTATAAGATCCATCATAAATTTTGCATCCCAAGACGATGGACCTCTACCTGTTACCTCCGCGAGTGAAGCAACTGCATGTTTAAACTTATCTTCTATATACAGATCGCTCCAGGCATGATAACGCGCATGCGCATCCTTCCACGATAAAATCTTATTATGGCGAATGTCCGCTAATAAGGTATCCAATTTTGTTTTTGGAACCAACTGCCCGCCAATGTTTTCAAATTGACTACGTGTTATAGGAAAGGAACTGACAAGCGTGTGTAAATCGGTAAAGGACCTACTTTCCATCAACTCAATAATCTGTTTAACAGCATAATACCGAATCATGCGCCGATACGTGTTATACGCTTCTTTTGGTTTAGCTAGTACCACCTTTCGTCTGGAGAATTCGACGTTATCTAATAAAATATCTTTTCCTGTAAGTTTTTCATCAGACAATAAGATACTTTTGCCAACGGCTTGTATATCCGACACAACGTCCTCATGGATATATGCTTTACCTACTGCCTTTTCGATTTCTATCAACGCGTCAAACATCTCATTCACCGTATCTGGCGCCAATATATCATATTCAATATATTGGTTTTTGAATTTCCGTTTGTCACGTGACTGGAATTTGGAAGTGTTGCGCATCATGGCATACATATTATACAAAAACCAGTACGCCGGCAAAACAATCAGCCGATTGGTATCTGCTTCATTGCTTACTAAACAGAAAGGAAATCGGACATTCAATTCATGCAAGAAATCTCCTTTTACGATAAGCGTATAGGACGCAAAATATGAATTGTGTTTTAGGCTTACGCATAAACCTGGCCAAAATCCACGTCCGGCAATAATTTCGCCATCCGCTGCCCGTGAATTATGATTAGATCCCACCGTAGCGCCCGCCGCCATATTACTCTGCCCCTTGACGAGTGCTGCGCAAAGGAAAGAGTTGTTATGGTGTTGTTCATGCGCTGGAAAAATCAACGAATTTAACACCTCACAACAAGAAATAGTGGAATTGTCTCCTAAAAATGAATTAATTAATCGCGCACCGTACTTCAGCTGGGAGTTAGAGGAAAGGATAAAACGAACGGCCTTTACACCATAGAAAATACGACATCCATATCCAATAATCCCATTTACCAGTTCGCAGCCCTCGCCTATTTGGGTATATGATTCTGCCGAAGAGTTAATCGTGAGGTTTTTCAGCTTATTCACACCTTTCACATAAGCATGTGAGCCCATTTTTATATCTTTAATGGTATGTGTATTCTTGATCACCGAATGATGACCGATTTCACTATAAAAGCCGTGATGGGATGAGAATTGAGCCTCCATCATTTCCTGAAAACGATGTTGCAATTCCTGATCATCTCGATAGCGGGACCATAGATAAACATCACCAGCCTGCATACCATCAAAAGGCAATACCGAACGTCCACCATTCTCATTACAAAGCTCCAAACGAATCCGACGTTCTTCTACATCGCCCGTTTTTAGAATACCATTCCCAAATTTCGCGCTACTGCTGGTTTCCATTTCATTGATATTGGCTAACATTACTTCATCACCAATAATAAAATGAGCCATATAACGTACATTATGAACAGCTACCGTACATCCAAAATCACTGCTGATAATGGTAGAATTGTATATGCCACAGGGTAAACGAAGATCTCGAAAATTAAGATAAACGTCGTCCATGTCACCTATACGCACTAATCCGTAAAATTTAGAATGCTGAATTTGTTCGGGAAGAAACTTATCGGTAACCAAAACATGATCCCAATTATTGGAATAGTTGTCATTTCTGACTAGAATTTTAATCTCTTCTTGCGTTAGATTTCGGAATTTTCCGTGCTCAGGGAACTGCTGATTACGAAAATAATATTCGTCATTATGTTGCAGGTAGGCCTTGGGGATAAAATGGTATCCCAGATCGGCCAGCTTTTCTTTAATTATCTTTGACATACTTTCCTATTCAACGGTTACCGATTTCGCCAAATTTCTTGGTTTATCTACATCTAACCCTCTATTTATACCGATATGGTATGACAATAGTTGTAAAGGAATAACCGATAAAATAGGTGCGATTATTTCATGTACTTGTGGAACAAACATCACATCATCCGCCATGCCTGCGGCGACCTCATCACCTTGTGACACTACAGCAAGGACTTTCCCTTTCCTCGCTTTAATTTCCTGAATATTGCTAATAATCTTTTCGTGATAACTGTCTTTCGTGGCAACAAAAACAACGGGCAGTTGTTCATCAACTAATGCAATGGGTCCATGTTTCATCTCCGCTGCAGGGTATCCCTCTGCATGGATATAAGAAACTTCTTTCAGCTTTAAAGCACCTTCCAATGCAATCGGGAAGTTATAGCCTCTTCCTAAATAAAGGAAATCTTTTGCATCGTTATACTTTCTTGCTATATCTTGAATAACCGCATCCTGATCGTCTAGAATTTCCTTTACATGTTCGGGAACTTTCGCCAAATCCGCCAACAATCGATTGAACAATGTCGCCTCAATAGTACCCTTTAATTGCGCAACTTTCAGTGCGATCAAATAAAGTACCGCCAATTGAGCGGTAAATGCTTTAGTGCTCGCCACTCCTATTTCAGGTCCGGCATGTGTATAAGCTCCTGCATCGGATATGCGAGCGATGGACGACCCCACCACGTTGACTAGCCCGAAAATGGTAGCACCCTGCTTTTTCGCATTCTCCAATGCAACCAATGTATCCGCTGTTTCGCCACTTTGGGAAATGGCGATGATGACATCTTGATTGGTGATAATAGGGTTTCTGTACCGAAACTCGGAAGCATACTCCACCTCTACGTTAATACGGCATAGTTCTTCAATCACATATTCTGCCAATAAACCCGCATGCCAACTTGTTCCGCAAGCAACTATAATAATCCGGTTTGCTTTTAATAGTTTGTCCGCAATCTTGTCCACGCCACTTAATGTAATAGACTGATGTTCAGCATCCATACGACCACGCAAAGAATCAAAAATAGTCTGTGGTTGTTCAAATATTTCTTTCAGCATAAAATGGTCGAAACCGCCTTTTTCGATAGCCGCTAATTCAATATCCAACTTCTGTACAAAAGGTGTAATGCGTTCGTTCCCTAGATTTTTTAGAATCAACTCATCCGGACGTACAATGGCTAATTCGTAATCATTAATATAGACAACCTCCTTTGTATAGGCCAACATTGGCGAAGCATCAGATCCTAGATAGTGCGCATTCTCTCCTATCCCTATAACTAATGGACTTCCTTTGCGCGCAGCAATAATAGTATCCGGCAAATCTTTATCTAACAATAAAATCACATAAGCCCCTACGACTCTCTTCAATGCGATTCGTACAGCTTCTTCCAATGAACACTCGTTGTTAATTTTAATATCTTCAATGAAATTGACCAGAACTTCCGAATCGGTATCGCTTTTGAATGTATAGCCTTTTTGAAGGAGTTCGCTTTTTAGTTGTGCGTAGTTTTCAATTATACCATTATGTATCATGGCAATATTTCCAGAGTTGGAAGAATGTGGATGGGCATTCCTGTCGGACGGTTCGCCGTGCGTTGCCCAACGTGTGTGTCCAATCCCTATCGTCGCTTGAATATTTTTTCCGTACACAGACCCCTCTAACGCCGATACTTTACCTTCTTTTTTGTAAACTTCAATTGAATTTCCAGTATGTAGAGCCACACCTGCGCTGTCGTAGCCTCTGTATTCTAATTTTTTTAACCCGTCTATAAGTACCGGATATGCCAGGTTGCTACCGACGTAACCAACGATTCCACACATAATTTTTATTTTATTTAAAGATGGTGAAACTTGCATGATTGCCACATTCATAAAAAATATGAACGATCCCTGCAGGTTTCAATAGTTTTATTTTAAATAGGTCGTAAATATAAAAAAATTACCAATGCAATCGATTGATTAACGATTTTTTAACCTAGAATACCTGCTTCTGTGTCAGCGTTTATTGTTCAATTTTTTTCTTTAGCGCACGCATAAACTTTTTCACAACGGCATTAGCGGCATTGAAACCATTTGTTCCATTCGGACTTGCTTTATATTCGGAAGATTCCCATAAAACATCCCCTCCTTTATCCATGATTTGAGCGACCAAACGATAAGATGTTCCTCCCCATGATGTAAGTGTCACCCCTTTCGAGGTTTTAATATCGACTTCCAATATAAAGTCAGCTTCGTCTTTAATCGATTTTAGTTCCCAATAGGACCAATCTTTTAGATCTCCGATAAGTTTGTCCGTTGCTTGGATCGCATCTTCATTTTTCGACACACCTGCTACGTAAATTTTGCTGCCTTTTTTTGGGGTTGTTAACGATGACTGTGAAACTCCTATATGGGGTAATATTAGAAGAATAATAACCAGAACGAATAAATTCTTTTTCATAATAATGCATATTAATGTTTATATTCAAAATTAGGATATCACGAACATCCTATCAATCCACGAAAACCATGATTATAATCATCTCACCTCATGCTTAGCACTTTCCGAAAACTGGTTACTACATTTCCTTATTCAACTTCGAGTGTTTATAACCATATACGAAATAAAGTACCAGCCCCACGGCTAACCATATCAAAAATATAATCCAATTACTCGCACCGAGCTGGCTCATTAGATAAAGATTGATCAGAATTCCAGTAACGGGCAGCAAAGAAAACCTATACATAAAACCCATCACGGCCAATATGAACCACACTATCCAGAAAATGACCAACAATGATTTATGCTCTATCATCTCTTGCCATGACATTTCTCTCCATTCCTGTAGTGCATCCTGTCCATAGTGATAAAGGATAATCCAGGCAATAACAAATCCCAGCCCAATTAAATACTTACCGTTTATATAAGGCACTCTGAATTTCGATTTAGACGATAATCCGGTATAATCCATATACAGCACGCCAGCACAAACTAGGATAAACGCGAAGAACGTCCCCACACTAGTCAAATCAACGAAAAAGTCCATTTTAAAAAATAAGGATGGCACCGCTACCACGACACCTGTTACAATTGTTGCAAACGAAGGTGTTTTATACTTCGGGTGTACACGAGAAAATCTTTTCCATAGCAAGCCATCACGACTCATCGTCATCCATATTCTCGGTTGTGCTAATTGATACACGACCAATGCACTTGTGATAGCTACAACAGAGGTAACCGACACAATACCCGCCATGTGATCAAAGCCGACATACTTAAACACAAATGCCAAGGGATCTTTCACATTCAATTCGGTATAGTTTACCATACCCGTCAAAACCAGGGTAATGGCTACATATAATATCGTACATATTATCAAACATAGAATCATTGCCCGGGGCAAATCACGTTGCGGATTTTTACACTCTTCTGCTGTTGTAGATATGGAATCGAATCCAATAAAAGCAAAGAATACGGCTGCTACCGACCCCATTACCCCCGAAACGCCATTAGGCATAAAAGGTGTCCAGTTTTCCGGCTTAATAAAGAAAATACCGCCGGCAATAACCAATAAAATAATTCCTACTTTAACCGCAACCATAATATTACTTGCCCGCTGCGACTCTTTAATGCCAACGTATACCAACCAAGTCACTAGCACGGTAATCAAACCCGCAGGTAAATCAAAAATAATGGGTACATCTCCGACCCGAGGAGCGGACAGATAAGCATGTAGTCCGACTTTATCTGAAGCACTGAGGGCGTTCATCCCTACGGAAACGAACTTTTCATGCGCATCCGTAGCATATCCGGGAGCCATCGTCAACCATTTTGGAATATGGAAACCGAAGCCCTCCAGCATTGACACAAAATATTGAGACCAAGAAATGGCGACTACGGTATTAGACACGGCATATTCTAAAACCAATGCCCATCCGATAATCCAGGCAAAGAGCTCTCCAAAGGTGACATAAGCATAGGTATACGCGCTGCCGGATACCGGAACAGTACTCGCAAATTGGGCATATGCGAGTGCCGTAAACACGCAGGCAAAGGCTACAAAAATAAAAAGTAAGGAAATTGCGGGCCCTCCCTCGTAGCTAGCCAATCCAATGGTACTAAATATTCCTGCACCTACAATAGCCGCAATCCCAAGCGAAACTAAATCACGAACGCCCAATACTTTGGCAAGTCCTGTTCCCTGTTGAGCATCTGCGACTATGCGGTCGACACTCTTCTTTCGGAAAAGTTTATTCATCATAGCTGCAAAAGTAATCTAAACTATTTTATCTTGTATTTCCTGAAAGATATCCATATAATTCAGAAGAGACTGTTCTTTATATAATCGTAGGCATTCCGTTAATCGATCATAATCCTCGGCGTTATTTTCAAACGTCCAAACACGTTTACATATATTGAAAAGTGCATAAGAAAGATTGCTTATATCTGCATAGTCCAAAACATAGCGTGACGTCACAAATCGGTCGTAAAACTCCAAAAAACGCACTGTATCTATCTCCCCGATCGTCTGTAAATATTTTTCGATAGTTGCTTTCTGGACTTGTTCCAAATGTTCGTATAGTCTATTGGGATTGACATGTGTATGATCTATTAGCAAATGGTCTAGCAAAAGCTCCAGCGAGATATGGGCTAAAAAGGATGCACGTATGGGAAGATGCGCCACCACGGTATCCAATTTGCGCCGCAATGCATGTGTGTGTTCCAGGAAAAAATTAGAGGTATGAAAAAGTCTATCGACCTCTACATGCCTGTACCAACCTTCCGATACCGACATCGTTTTGGGATGGATAAACAGCACCTCTTCAAACCGCTGCGGATGAAAATTGTATCCCTTATCCACATTCTTCAGCAAATCCGGAAGTAATGCCCCCAGTATCCTTTCGGAATGTGGGCTATAGCGTTCAAAATAATAATGCGACAAAAAATTCACGAACCCAAACTTCTTATTTATTTATCGTAAGATACGGCTTAATCTCGTATCTTTGCAATCTTAATTAAAAAAATTTAACCACAAAAAAGATGAGCTTTGTAGAAGAACTACGTTGGAGAGGGATGTTACAAGATATCATGCCTGGAACAGAAGATTTACTGAATAAAGAAAAAGTTTCTGGCTATATCGGCTTCGACCCAACAGGAGATTCACTGCATGTGGGACATTTAACACAGATTATGACCCTCATCCACTTTCAAAATGCGGGGCACAAGCCTGTTGCATTGGTAGGTGGAGCTACTGGGATGATTGGCGACCCCTCATTTAAGTCTGCTGAACGAAACCTGTTAGATGAAGCCACATTACAGTACAATGTTACTAGTTTAAAAACACAGCTTGCCAAATTCCTACATTTTGGGGATGCGGACAACGATGCGAAAATGGTTAATAATTATGATTGGTTTAAGGATTTTAAATTTTTGGATTTTATCCGCGACGTGGGCAAGCTGATTACAGTCAATTATATGATGGCGAAAGACTCTGTAAAAAAACGCCTAGAGGGCGACAATGGTCTTTCCTTTACGGAGTTTACCTACCAACTTATACAAGGATACGATTTTTATTATCTGTGGAAACACCATAATTGTAAGGTGCAGATGGGTGGATCAGACCAATGGGGGAATATCGTAACCGGTAGTGAAATCATCCGTCGTCAAGATCAGGGAACAGCATATGCTATTACGACACAATTGATTAAAAAAGCAGACGGACAAAAGTTTGGCAAAACCGAGTCCGGAGCAGTTTGGTTAGATCCTAAGAAAACATCTCCCTATAAGTTTTATCAGTTTTGGCTGAACACTACAGATGACGATGCCAAAAACTGGGTCAAGATCTTCACGTTAAAAACAAAAGAAGAAATTGACGCCATCATTGCAGAACACGATGTTGCCCCGCATACCCGTGCGGTGCAAAAAGCATTGGCGAAGGATATCACGATACGTACGCACTCGGAAAAAGACTATGAAACAGCCGTCAAAACATCCGAATTTCTATTCGGAAACGGGTCTCTAGAATTCTTGGCGGAACTGGATCATGATAGTGTATTGGAGGTTTTCGACGGCGTCCCGCAATTTGAAATTAACAGAGATCAGCTTACCCCCGGCATCAACGTGCTGGATTTTCTGGCAAGCCATACACAAGTTTTCCCATCAAAAGGCGAAGCCCGAAAAATGTTACAAGGTGGTGGTGTGGCCATCAACAAAGAGAAAATCAATGATATTGAATTAACGATTGACACTACACACTTAATTAATGACAGGTACATCGTGGCGCAGCGTGGCAAGAAAAACTATTTTTTGGTTATTGTCACGTAACAGGGAGATAGCATTTCCTTTATTTTTCCTAAGTTTGTAACTAGGAAAGGTAGCTGATTTTCATGTCAAACAAAGGAAATACATTTAAAAATTCCGGCAATGCAAGCAACAAACGTGCTCCGCGTACCACAGGGAATGTTTCATATAATAAGAAAAAACGGTTTAACTCGTTTGAGAACATCAATTTTTCAGAAGGACAGCGCAAAGCACTGAAAATACTGGGCATATTCTTACTATTTGCTTCTTTCATCATGGCTGTTTCGTTTGTTTCCTATCTTTTCACATGGAAACAAGACCAAAGTTATATAACAGAAACAAATGGCGGATGGTCAACGCTGTTTCGGAGTGTCGATGAAATAGCAGATGAGGCTGTAGAACTTCCCGTCGTTGAAAATAAACTAGGAAAACTAGGGGCATTACTCGCCAATCAATTTATTTACGAATGGTTTGGAATAGCCTCTTTCCTTTTCGCATTTATTCTATTTGTAGTGGGGTATAAACTCCTCTATCGAAAATCCCTTTTACCGGTATGGAAAACGATCATCTATTCAGCAACGGCTATCATTTATCTATCCGTAACGCTTGGGTTTTTACAGGATTTTCTGACGGACTCCCCCCATATATTGGAAGGAAAGTTCGGCTATTGGACAAACCAGCTGTTAAAAATCCAGATAGGTAGTACTGGGATCGCTGCCCTTTTGGCATTTGCCTATTTAGCCATACTCATTCTTATTTACAATTTAGATTTGAAATGGACTTGGTCACCGAAAAAGACGGATGAAGATGTAGAAGAAGACGAGGAAGATAATTTTGATACGTTTGCAACCAAATCAAATCCTATTTCCAATGTTTCTCGCAATACCGCTCCCCGTCCGTTAGCGGTTGAAGAAAAGGAAGAACCGCTAGATGAGGCATTTATTCCTCATACCCCCTTAACATTAAACGTGCCCGGAGAGAATCACAAAGATAATGACGGGGAGATTACTTTTACCGTAGATACGCCAGTGGTTATAGATGAGACCATACATAACGAACGAGAGCCTTCTTCCGAAGGTCCTGCACTTAGTGTAGAGAAAGTGGTGGAAGAAAAAGCTATTACTGCAAATGATCTAGTCGCCGAATTCGGCGAATATGATCCCAAACTAGATCTTTCAGGCTATCAATATCCAACGCTCGATTTGCTAAAGGAATATGGAAGCGGCAAAATCACCATTAATCAACAAGAGTTGGAAGCCAATAAAAACCGTATTGTCGAAACGCTCCGTAATTATAGTATTGAGATTGAACATATTAAAGCCACAATCGGCCCAACGGTAACATTATATGAAATCATACCCAAACCAGGTGTACGCATCTCCAAAATCAAAAATCTGGAAGACGACATTGCATTGAGCCTTGCAGCACTAGGCATACGCATTATCGCACCTATGCCTGGCAAAGGAACTATAGGTATCGAGGTACCTAACAGTTCGCCAGAAATGGTATCCATGCGTTCTGTTCTAGCTACAGAGAAGTTCCAAAAAACGGAGATGGATTTACCTATTGCGCTTGGTAAAACAATATCAAATGAGGTATATATAGCCGATTTGGCAAAAATGCCTCACTTATTGGTAGCTGGTGCCACAGGACAAGGTAAATCGGTTGGTATCAATGCAATTCTAACTTCTTTACTATATAAGAAACACCCAGCCGAGCTAAAATTTGTCATGGTTGATCCTAAAAAGGTGGAACTTTCTCTTTTCAAAACGATAGAGCGTCACTTCTTGGCAAAACTACCGAATGAAGACGAGGCGATCATTACCGACACAAAAAAGGTCATCAACACGCTCAATTCCCTTTGTATCGAGATGGACCAACGTTACGACCTGTTAAAGAATGCAGCAGTACGTAACTTAAAAGAGTATAATGCAAAATTTGTCAACCGTCGATTAAACCCTGAAGAGGGTCATCGATTCTTACCTTATATCGTTCTGGTAGTTGATGAGTTTGCAGATTTGATGATGACAGCAGGTAAAGAAGTGGAAACGCCGATTGCACGTCTCGCTCAGTTAGCACGAGCTGTAGGAATACATTTGGTTATTGCGACGCAACGACCATCGGTAAATATTATTACCGGTACGATCAAAGCAAACTTCCCGGCACGTTTAGCCTTCCGGGTATTGTCAAAAGTTGATTCTCGGACCATTTTGGACGCGGGGGGTGCTGACCAACTGATCGGTCGTGGGGATATGCTCTTGGCAACAGGAAGTGATTTAACACGTATCCAATGTGCCTTTGTAGACACACCGGAAGTAGAGCAAATCTCGGAGTTTATCGGAAATCAACGTGGCTATCCATCTGCTTTTATGCTGCCCGAATACGTCGATGAAAATGGAGAAGGAAGTGGCGGAATGGAATTTGATTCGAGCGATCGCGATCAACTTTTCGAAGAGGCTGCGCGACTGATTGTCATGCATCAACAAGGTTCAACGTCATTGATTCAACGTAAATTAAAGCTAGGCTACAACAGAGCGGGACGAATAATCGATCAATTGGAGGCTGCCGGTATTGTAGGCCCTTTTGAGGGAAGCAAAGCACGCGAAGTACTTTATCCCGACGAATATTCGCTAGAACAGTATCTGGAAACGTTAAGAAACAACGAATAAGATGGAGAAGAAAATAATAGTTCTGATGGCTTTCATTTGTACATCACTAATAGCATTCACACAAACGGATACCCAAGCAAAAAAGTTATTGGAAGAAGTATCTGCAAAATATGATGCGTATCAGACCATACAGTCTGACTTTAGTTTTTCCGTACAGCAAGCACAAGGAGGAAACCATGTGGATAAGGGCACGCTGTTCCTGAACAAACCAAAAAATCAGTTCCGAATAGCTTTAAGCGAGCAAGATATCATAAATGACGGCAAAAGTACTTGGTCTATTCTGAAAGAAGATCAAGAGGTACAAGTCAGTGACGCAGACAATAACACAGAAAGTATTGGTCCTAATAATCTTTTTACTTTCTATAAAAAGGGATTTATTTATAAAAGTAAAAAAGACGAAATGCTAGGCAAGGACCTGCTGAATGTTATAGAATTAACACCTACTGACACGAAGACGAATTATGCTAAAATCACCCTACGGATAAATAAAAACAAACATATCCATGATGTTGCAGTAGTCGATAAATCAGGAGCTCGATACATCTATAAGATTAACACACTATATGTAAATCATCAAATTCCAAGAGCAACGTTTACATTTCATACCGCAGATTATCCCAATTATGAGATAGTTGACCTTAGATGAGATAACAATGGCGAAGACGACACTTAAAAGTTTAGCCCAGGCATTAAATATGTCTGTTTCTACGGTATCAAAAGCGCTAAATGATAGTTACGAAATTAGTGAGGTAACGAAAAGAACGGTACAGGAGTTTGCAAAAAAGCACAACTATCAACCCAATGTACATGCTAAATTCCTTAAAACAGGAAAAACAAATACGATTGGTGTTGTTCTGCCGAAAATGACTGGATCCTTCGAAGCACAAATTATTGCGGGTATGCAAAAAGCGGCTACTGCTCATCATTATAGGACAATCATTATGAATACCATGGAAAATGAAGAACTGGAAAAACTGGCTCTTCAATCCATGTTAGACAAATCGGTGGATGGGATTCTTTTCTGCCCCATTCATGAAGAGTCAAATATCGATCTGGCAAAGCAAATCCTTAAAACAACACCTGTTGTCATCTTTGACCGGACACATTATCCGATAGAAACCCATAAAGTAGGTGTGCTGAATGCCGAAGGGATGTATAATGCATGCAAACACCTCATAGATATAGACCGACGGAAAATTGCTATATTCTGTGGAGCGCATCAGGGTATCACTACCAAACGACTATCCGGATACATAGAAGCTCATCACGATTTTCAGATCCCCGTCACGCCGGAGTATATCGTACATTGCAATGTGAAAAGCTTGGTAGATTTACAAGATGACCTGGAAAAACATGTAAAAAGCCTATTGCAATTGCCCGAACCTCCGAATGCCATTGTCGGTGTTGCCGATACCATCACCACACATTTATTGGGCATTTTAGCTAAATTGGATATAAAAGTACCGGAAACCCTTGCCGTCATCGGCTTTGCAAACACCGATCTGGTTCTTTCACTGAACCCATCCTTAAGCACCATTCGACAACCCACAACGGAAATAGGCGAGATTTCTGTCCATAAATTGGTGGAAATTATGCAAAAAAAGAATCGAAGCCAAATCGAGTGGGAAGACATTAAGCTGCCCACCTCCATTCAGCTTCGACGCTCTACTATTGGATAATAGCTGAGAGCTATAGGCCATAAGCAATAAGATTTTGCCGCAAGCCTATTGTTTATAACCTAAAGCTGTCTAACAATACCCAATTCCAACCCTCTTAATTCTGCTAGTCCTCTTAATCGACCAATGGCAGAATACCCCGGATTGGTAATTTTATGCAGATCATCCAACATTTGATGTCCGTGATCTGGTCTAAACGGAATAGGTTTTTCCCGTTTTTGGTTCTCTGCAGCCAACTCCTTCATAACGGCATACATATCCACATCACCATCCAAATGGTCGGCCTCATAGAAACTTCCTAAGGCGTCTTTCTTAACATTACGTAAATGCACAAAATTCACCCGGTGTTGTACCTGTTTAAATATTTGTACTAAATCGTTGTCAGGTCCTGCACCTAATGAACCCGTGCAAAAACAGACCCCATTAAACGGTTTGTCTACCGTTGTTATAATATATTCAAAATCTGCCAAATTGCCGGCAATTCTTGGAAGTCCTAAAATGGGATACGGGGGATCATCTGGATGAATGGTCATTTTTATACCATATTTCTCACAAACGTCTGCAATAGAAGAAAGAAAATAAGTTAAATTTTCCCGCAGTCCCTCGAAGCCAATCTTTGCATAAATATCAATACTGCGTTGTAAATCTTCCAGTGATGGATCTTTCTCTCCTGGGATACCCATTAATACATTAGAAAGCAAGAATTTCTTTGCCTCTTCGTCAAAAGTAGCGTAACGGCTCTCCGCTTTCTCTACAATTTCTGCTGAATACGATGATCTGGCATTAGGACGTTCTAAAATAAAGATATCAAAGATCGCCAAATCAATCCAATCGAAATAGAGTGCTTTAGATCCATCATGCATCACTTTATCTAATTGCGTACGCGTCCAATCGAGTACCGGCATAAAGTTATAACATACCGTTTTAATTCCACATTCCGCTAAATTAGTCAGTGTTTGACGATAATTATCTAAATAAAAATCGACTTGCTCCGAACGCGTTTTGATAGCTTCATGTACAGTCACGCTTTCCACTACCGACCACACCAGTCCTGCTTCCTCTATTATTCTCTTCCGCTCCAAAATATCTTCTTTAGGCCATACATCACCGTGTGGAATATGATGCAATGCGGATACAATACCTGTTGCACCTGCCTGCTTTACATCCTGTAAGGATACCGGGTCATTGGGTCCGTACCAACGCCACGTCTGTTCTAAAAATCGTTTATTCATAATATTAAAACCTAAACTCCACACCAGCTATTAAAACCGCCATCTACAAAGATCGTTTCGCCAGAAACAAAAGCCGAAGCATCGCTTAGCAGATACACCAACGTGCCTTCCAATTCTGATGGATCCCCTAGGCGGGAGAAAGGCGTACCTTTTACAAATTTATCTGCTCTGTCCGTATAACTACCATCAGAATTGGTCAACAAATTACGGTTTTGCTCCGTAAGAAATACGCCGGGGGCTATAGCATTTACACGTATCTTGTCACCATAACGCAACGCCAATTCGGTTGCCATCCATTTCGTAAAACCGTCTACGCCGTGTTTTGCTACGGTATAGCCTAAAACACGTGTAATAGGCAAACTCGCGGCCAACGATGATATATTGATAATAGATCCTTTTCCCTGCTTGGCAATAACCTCTCCAAAGACAAGTGTTGGAATAATCGTACCATATAGATTCAATTCGATTGCCTTAATAGTATCCCCTATTTTGTTTCCAAATAGATCGTCATCTGGCCCAATGGTAGCGCCCGGAATATTTCCTCCCGCCGCATTCACCAATCCGTCTATGGTACTCCATTTACTCAAAATTTGTTCTTTTGCTTTACGGACAGAATCTTCATCCATTACATCTGCGACCACTGCTAAGGCTTCAGCACCCAATGTCTGCACCATTTTCACCCGCTCGTCTGCTTTCTCCTGGCTTCTTCCGATAATACAGACTTTAGCCCCTGCTTCTGCTAAAGCTTTGACAAACGCTTTTCCCAGAATACCTGTACCGCCGGTTACCAAGATAACTTTTCCTTTTAATGAGAATCTCTCTAAAATATTCATGTTATTATAGTCCTAAGTTTATAACATTCAATGATAGCTATTTTTTAGTCATTCTCAAGTATTTACCGCAGGTTTATTCACGATAACGATTTCGCTTGTACTTATAAAGATAAATACGACCATGTAACGGCAACGATTTCGCAAACAACACTATAAAGTTTAAAAAAATAACCCTAATTTAACGACCAAAATAAATTATTCATGAACCTTATATTATCCTTCGGCGAAATATTAATCCGGCAACAAAGTTTGGGCGACACATTTTTTGATAAAAACAACAATCGTTTGGAAATCTTTCCAGGAGGCTCGGAAGCCAATGTAGCCGCTTCACTGGCACAAATGGGCGATAACGTAGCTTACTGTAGTGCATTACCAGAAAATGCTTTATCAGATGAAATCTTAGCAATTCTTAATAATTTGGGCGTGCATACCCAGAAAGCCCTTCGCACAGGCGATCGATTAGGCACTTACATGTTGATGTCGGCAAATGGACTTTCTAAGGGAGAGGTTATCTACGATAGAAAGTACTCCAGTTTTAGCCAGTTAACTATAGAGGATGTCGATATAGATAAGTTATTTGAGAACGTTTCTTGGCTTCATTGGACAGCACTTACACCTGCCCTTAACCAAAATATGGCGGATCTGATAGCTCGTCTGCTTCAAGAGGCATCCAACCGCAATATTACGATATCGGTAGACTTGAATTATAGAAATCGTTTATGGCAATACGGGAAAGAACCCATAGATATCATGCCGCAATTGGTGGCGTACTGTGATGTGATTATGGGTAACATATGGGCTGCAAATAAGATGCTCGGTACAGCCGTTGACGAATCTTTTGATAGAAATACATCACGAGAAACATATCTAGCTGCTGCTGCTGCATCTGCGAAGGAAATTTTTCAAAAATATCCTAAATGTAAACACATCGCTTATACTTTTCGTTTTATGGACAGTCCGAGTCACAACCTGTTTTACGGAACGTATCATACGCCAACGGAAGATGTCAGCTCCAATGTTATGGAAACTTTTGACGTCATTGATCGCATTGGTAGTGGAGATGCATTTATGGGTGGATACATTCATGCCCTTGTCAACAACATGACAACGCAAGAGGTTATTGATACAGCTACGGGCGCAGGCTTTCAAAAGCTATTTGTAAAAGGAGATTTTGGTAACGGAAAGATAAAGTAAAAAGATAAACAATAAAAAAGGCAGCAAAAATTTTTGCTGCCTTTTTTATTGTTTATATCAGAACGATTAGTCCTCTTCTTTCGAGGCCAATAACTGATCGTATTCTTCACGCGAACCAACAATAATATTGCTATACTCGCGTAA
Source organism: Sphingobacterium corticibacterium (assembly GCF_004208525.1). Taxonomy (GTDB): domain Bacteria; phylum Bacteroidota; class Bacteroidia; order Sphingobacteriales; family Sphingobacteriaceae; genus Sphingobacterium; species Sphingobacterium corticibacterium. The sequence goes on from NZ_SGIT01000005.1 coordinate 37,164, forward strand.
ACCAGTTCCTGATGGGATCAAGTGACCAACAATTACGTTTTCTTTCAAACCTAACAAGTCGTCACGTTTACCTGCAATAGCAGCCTCGTTTAAGACTTTAGTTGTTTCCTGGAACGACGCAGCTGAAATGAATGACTTCGTTCCCAATGAAGCACGGGTAATACCCTGCAATAATGGACTTGAAGTTGCAGAAATAGCATCACGAACTTCTACTGTTTTCAAATCTTGACGACGTAAGCTTGAATTTTCCTCACGAAGTTTACGCATGGTTACAATTTGACCAGCTTTCAACTCCTTCGAATCTCCCGCATCAACGACAACTTTTTTATCAAACAAGGAGTCGTTTTCTTCCATGAAATCCCATTTGTTAACCGCTTCTTTTTCTAAGAAACGTGTATCGCCTGGGTCTTCGATATTCACTTTCTGCATCATTTGATGAACGATGGTCTCAAAGTGCTTATCGTTGATTTTCACCCCTTGTAAGCGATAAACTTCTTGAATACCATTTACGATATACTCTTGAACTGCCGCTGGGCCTTTAATAGAAAGGATATCCGATGGCGAAATAGAACCATCTGACAATGGCATACCTGCCTTTACAAAGTCATTATCTTGTACTAAGATATGCTTAGAAAGTGGCACCAAGTATTTCTTAATCTGTCCATCTCTGGATTCGATCGAAATTTCACGATTACCACGTTTCACACCGCCAAGCGTAACCACACCATCAATTTCGGTAACAACAGCCGGATTCGATGGATTACGTGCCTCAAACAACTCCGTTACACGAGGAAGACCTCCTGTAATATCGCGTGTTTTTCCTGTCGCACGAGGAATCTTCGCTAAGATTGTACCCTCTTTGATTTTTTGTCCATTTTGAACAGAGACGTGTGCTCCTACTGGAATATTATATGAGCGCAGGGTATCTCCTGCCAAGTCTGCAATCTTAATCGTTGGGTTTTTCGTTTTATCACGTGTCTCGATAATAACCTTCTCCTTGTGTCCGGTTTGTTCATCCGATTCATCACGGAACGTAACTCCTTCAATAATAGCTTCGAACTCAATTTTACCTGGGAATTCAGAGATAATTACCGCGTTATATGGATCCCAGTCAGCCAATACTTTACCTTTTTCTACCTTATCACCTTCGTTCACATATACATTAGCACCGTAAGGAATAATCTGGGTATATAGTACTTTTCTATCATCACTTACGATACGGAGCTCTCCAGAACGACCGATAGCAATTTGATAAGGTCCTTCCTCACCTTCTTTAGCTACGGAGCGAACATTTTCAAACTCAATCATACCGTCGTATTTTGCAACGATACTAGATTCTGCCGCGATATTCGACGCCGTACCCCCCACGTGGAATGTCCGTAATGTCAACTGTGTACCAGGCTCACCTACAGATTGGGCTGCAATAACACCGACAGCTTCACCCATTTGAACACGTTTACCCGAGGCTAGATTTCGTCCATAACAAGCTGTACAAACACCACGTTTAGCTTCGCATGTCAATACTGAACGAATTTCGACTCCTTCAATACCAGCTTCTTCTATCGCTGTTGCTATATCTTCGGTAATATCTTCATCTGCAGCAACAATTAACGCCCCAGTTTCCGGATGATATACGTCATTTAACGGTGTACGTCCTAGGATACGATCATATAATGGCTCTACAATATCATCATTTTCTTTAAGTGCTGTTTTGTATAGACCACGTAATGTATTACAATCTTCTTCCACTACGATCATATCTTGCGCAACGTCGTGCAAACGACGAGTCAAGTAACCCGCATCGGCTGTTTTCAATGCCGTATCGGCAAGACCTTTACGCGCACCGTGGGTAGAAATAAAGTACTCCAATACCGATAGACCTTCTTTGAAGTTCGATAAAATCGGGTTTTCGATAATCTCTCCTCCCGAGGTACCAGACTTCTGTGGTTTCGCCATCAGACCACGCATACCACACAACTGACGGATCTGTTCTTTCGAACCACGGGCACCGGAATCCAACATCATATAAACAGAGTTAAATCCTTGGTTATCGTTAGAAAGAATGTCCATCACGTATGCCGTCAATCTATTGTTGATACGTGTCCAGATATCGATAATTTGATTGTAGCGTTCGTTGTTGGTAATGAAACCCATGTTATAATTGTTCATTACTTCTTCAACTTCATTGGTCGCTTGTCCAATCAAATCCGCTTTAGCAGCCGGAATATTCAAATCTTGCAAGTTGAATGACAAACCACCTTTAAAGGCCGTTTGGAATCCTAACTCTTTCATATCATCCAAGAACTGTGCTGCACGAGCCATACCCGTACTCTTCACAATATCCCCAATGATATTACGCAATGACTTCTTGGTCAACAGTTCGTTGACATAACCCATCTCGTCAGGTACGATCTGATTAAAAATAACCCGGCCAACCGTAGTCTCGATGAGACCTTCAACGATTTGTCCGTCTTTATTTCTTGTTTTTGTTTTTACTTTAATGAAAGCGTGCAGGTCAATTTGATTCTCATTCAGGGCAATAATCACCTCTTCCGGAGAATAAAATGTCATGCCCTCGCCTCTCACTTTATGATCTTCTGTAGATTTCCGGCCTTTTGTAATATAATAAAGACCCAATACCATATCTTGAGATGGTACAGTTACCGGAGAACCATTTGCAGGGTTAAGGATGTTGTGCGAGGCCAACATCAATATCTGGGCTTCCAAAATAGCTGCATTACCTAAAGGTAAGTGAACCGCCATCTGGTCACCGTCAAAGTCGGCGTTAAACGCCGTACATACCAATGGATGTAACTGGATTGCTTTACCCTCTACCAACGTAGGTTGGAAAGCTTGGATACCCAAACGGTGGAGTGTAGGCGCACGGTTGAGCAATACCGGGTGTCCTTTCAATACATTTTCTAGAATATCCCACACGACCGGATCCTTGCGATCAACGATTTTTTTAGCTGATTTAACCGTTTTTACAATACCTCTTTCAATCATCTTGCGAATGATGAACGGTTTGTAAAGCTCCGCAGCCATATCTTTAGGAAGACCACACTCGTGTAATTTCAAATGCGGACCAACGACGATTACGGAACGAGCCGAGTAATCCACACGTTTACCCAATAAGTTTTGACGGAAACGTCCTTGTTTACCTTTCAAAATATCAGATAACGATTTCAATGCGCGGTTACCTTCTGTTTTCACCGCATTCACTTTACGCGAGTTATCGAATAAAGAGTCTACCGCTTCCTGAAGCATACGTTTTTCATTCCGTAAGATTACTTCTGGTGCTTTGATTTCAATCAAACGCTTCAAACGGTTGTTACGGATAATCACACGACGATACAAGTCGTTCAAATCAGACGTTGCAAAGCGTCCACCGTCCAACGGCACCAATGGGCGCAATTCTGGTGGAATAATCGGAACGATTTTCACGATCATCCATTCCGGACGGTTTTCAATACGGGTGTTCGCACCACGGAAAGCTTCTACAACATGAAGACGTTTCAACGCTTCATTTTTACGTTGTTGCGAAGTTTCGTTAGCAGCTTGGTGACGTAAATCGTACGATAATTGATCTAAATCGATACGTTTCAAAAGTTCCTCCATCGCCTCAGCACCCATCTTCGCGATGAATTTCTGTGGATCGGTATCATCTAAATATTGGTTTTCTTTTGGTAAGGTATCCAAAATATCCAGATACTCTTCCTCCGTTAAGAAATCCATGTATGAAATACCATCTTCTTCTTTGATACCTGGTTGAATAACCACATATCTTTCGTAGTAGATGATCATATCCAATTTCTTGGTCGGAAGTCCCAATAAATAGCCGATTTTGTTAGGAAGAGAACGGAAATACCAAATGTGTGCTACAGGAACAACCAAATTGATGTGCCCCATGCGTTCACGACGTACTTTTTTCTCCGTTACTTCCACACCACAACGGTCACACACGATACCCTTATAACGAATACGCTTGTATTTACCACAGTGGCATTCGTAGTCCTTTACCGGACCAAAAATACGCTCACAGAATAAACCATCACGCTCAGGTTTGTAGGTACGATAGTTGATCGTCTCTGGCTTCGTAACCTCACCGCTAGAACGCTCCAAAATCGTTTCCGGAGAAGCCAAGCTGATCGTAATCGAAGTGAAGTTACTTTTAATTTTATTATCTTTTTTATAAGACATACGTTGTATAACTTAAAGATGTATGTAAGACCTATCGCATTAAAAAACAGATAGGTCTAAATTTTATTAATCCAATGTGATATCTAATCCTAAACCACGTAACTCATGTACCAATACGTTGAACGATTCTGGTACAGATGGCGTCGGAAGGTTGTTACCTTTCACGATAGCCTCGTACGTTTTCGCACGGCCAACAACATCATCTGATTTCACGGTTAAGATCTCTTGTAGGATATTTGACGCACCAAATGCTTCCAATGCCCATACCTCCATCTCACCAAAACGCTGACCACCAAATTGTGCTTTACCACCTAATGGTTGTTGCGTAATCAACGAGTACGGTCCGATAGAACGCGCGTGCATTTTATCATCTACCATGTGTCCTAATTTCAACATGTAGATAACCCCAACTGTAGTCGGTTGGTCAAAACGCTCACCTGTCAAACCATTGTATAGGTAGGTTCTACCAGACATCGGTAATTTAGCTTTAGCGATCCACTCTTCCACTTCGTCCATTTCCGCTCCGTCAAAAATTGGCGTTGCAAATTTGGTCCCGAGTTTTTGACCTGCCCATCCCAGAACAGTTTCGTAAATCTGTCCTAAGTTCATCCGCGAAGGTACCCCTAATGGATTCAACACGATGTCTACTGGCGTACCATCTTCTAAGAATGGCATATCCTCATCACGAACGATACGGGCAACGATACCTTTGTTACCGTGGCGCCCTGCCATCTTATCTCCCACTTTCAATTTACGTTTCTTAGCCACGTAAACTTTCGCCATTTGAACGATACCGGATGGTAATTCGTCTCCGACAGAGATCGCAAACTTCTCTCTTTTGAAAGCACCAAGTTCTTCATTGATCTTGATGTTGTAAAAGTGAAGAGCTAACTTGATCAATTCATTCTTGTCTTCGTCTGTCGTCCATCCCGTTGGATTAATATGTGCATAATCCAAATCCATTAAGATTTTCTGCGTGAATTTAGCCCCTTTCGGTACCAACAACTCTTTATACACATTATATACCCCTTGGCTGGTTTTGCCATTCACAACAGTGAATAACTTCTCTACCAAACGATCTTTCAGTATTTTTACTGCTTTATCGTGTGCGACTTCTAATTTGTCTAATGCTTTTCTTTCCGCCTCTTTAGACATTTTTTTCGCACGGGAGAATAGCTTCGTATCAATAACCACCCCTTTCAAAGAAGGTGATGCTTTCAATGACGCATCTTTCACATCACCAGCTTTGTCACCAAAGATAGCACGTAATAACTTCTCCTCCGGAGAAGGATCAGATTCGCCTTTCGGAGTGATTTTACCAATTAAGATATCACCTCCATTAACCTCAGCACCAACACGGATAATACCATTTTCATCCAAATCTTTTGTTGCCTCTTCCGATACGTTCGGGATATCGGATGTCAATTCCTCTTCACCGCGTTTCGTATCACGAACTTCCAACTCGAACTCTTCAATATGTAAAGAAGTGAATAAGTCTTCCGATACAACACGTTCTGAAATTACGATCGCATCCTCAAAGTTGTATCCCTGCCAAGGCATGAAAGCCACTTTCAAGTTACGACCAAGTGCCAATTCCCCATTCTCTGTTGCATAACCTTCACATAGTACCTGACCTTTGGTTACCTTCTGTCCTTTCGTAACGATTGGCTTCAAGTTGATACAGGTATTCTGGTTGGTTTTCTTAAACTTCGTGAGTGTATATGTTTTGATATCATTATCAAACGACACCAAACGGTCGTTATCGTTACGCTCGTAACGAATTTTAATCTCGTTTGCATCTACATATTCGACCACACCATCACCTTCTGCGTTGATCAATGTGCGGGAATCGGATGCTACACGAGCTTCCAAACCTGTACCCACGATAGGTGCTTGTGGTTTCAATAAAGGAACAGCTTGACGCTGCATGTTCGATCCCATCAACGCACGGTTAGCATCATCATGCTCCAGGAATGGAATCAATGAGGCTGCTATTGACGTAATCTGGTTTGGTGCAACGTCCATATAATCCAATTTCTCTGGTTCGATAATCGGGAAGTCACCTTCGTATCTCGCCTTTACCTTCGGATCTTCAAAGTTACCTTGATCATCATATTGTGCATTTGCCTGCGCAATCGTTTTATCATCTTCATCTTCTGCTGACAAATATACTACGGGCTCATCAACCACGACTTTACCATCTCTAACTTGACGGTAAGGAGTCTCAATGAAACCTAAGTTGTTGATTTTCGCGTGTACAGCTAAAGAAGAAATCAAACCGATGTTCGGACCTTCTGGGGTTTCGATCGTACACAGACGACCATAGTGTGTGTAATGAACGTCACGTACTTCAAAACCTGCACGTTCACGCGATAGACCACCCGGACCTAAAGCTGATAAACGACGCTTGTGCGTAATCTCCGCCAATGGGTTAGTTTGATCCATAAATTGCGACAACTGGTTCGTTCCGAAGAACGAGTTGATAACAGACGACAATGTACGTGCATTGATCAAATCTGTTGGTGTAAACACCTCGTTGTCACGGATATTCATCCGCTCGCGGATGGTACGCGCCATACGGGAAAGGCCAACCCCAAATTGTGCATATAATTGCTCACCTACCGTACGAACACGACGATTGGATAAGTGGTCAATATCATCCACTTCAGCTTTGGAGTTAATCAAGTTGATCAGATACTTCACGATGGCAATGATGTCCTGTCGTGTCAATACTTTCGTATCATCCGCTGTATCTAATCCTAATTTACGGTTAATGCGGTAACGCCCCACATCGCCCAAATCATAACGTTTATCCGAAAAGAACAAACGATCGATAATACCACGTGCTGTTTCCTCATCTGGTGGTTCTGCGTTACGCAGCTGACGATAGATGTGTTCTACAGCCTCTTTTTCAGAGTTTGAGGTATCTTTCTGTAAAGTATTATATATAATCGAGTAGTCCGCATTGTTAGCGCCATCTTCTTTGGCAAGAATAATAGATTTTACCCCTGCATCGATGATCATTTCAATGTGATCCTCCTCTAAAACAGTTTCACGTTCTAAGATAATTTCATTCCGATCGATAGACACCACCTCTCCTGTATCCTCGTCCACAAAATCTTCGATCCATTTTTTCAATACCCTAGCCGCTAAGCGACGGCCAACATATTTCTTAAGACCAGATTTACTTACTTTTACTTCATCTGCAAGATCAAATAGCTCCAAGATATCCTTATCGGAATCGTAGCCGATCGCACGTAACAAAGTAGTAACTGGGAATTTCTTTTTACGGTCGATATAAGCGTACATCACGTTGTTTACGTCTGTCGCAAATTCGATCCAAGATCCTTTAAAAGGAATTACCCTTGCAGAATAAAGTTTCGTACCATTTGTGTGTCTACTCTGACCAAAGAACACGCCGGGAGAACGGTGCAATTGGGACACGATGACACGCTCCGCACCATTGATAACAAAGGTACCTTTCGGCGTCATATAAGGAATCGTTCCCAAATATACATCCTGTACAATGGTTTCGAAATCCTCGTGTTCTTCATCATTACAAGATAACTTCAACTTTGCTTTGAGTGGAACACTATACGTCAATCCACGCTCAATACACTCCTGTATATCGTAACGAGGAGGATCGATGAAATAATCCAAAAACTCTAGTACAAAGATGTTTCTTGAATCAGAAATAGGGAAGTTTTCCGAGAAAACCTTGAACAGCCCTTCCTGATGGCGGTTGTCAGAAGTAGTTTCTAATTGAAAAAACTCCTTGAAAGATTGCAATTGCACATCCAAGAAATCCGGATAATCGATAACCTTCTTACTTGTAGCAAAATTTACTCTTTCGTTTTGAATATTATTGTTTGCCAAGGGAATAAGTATTTTAGTTTAAAAAAACTGAGCCAATTATGCTGTAATCATGTATTTATCAGATGTCAGCATCCATCTGATGCATGTAATAATATAAATAGGAATAGACTCTGCCAATATATTGGCAGAGTCTAAACCTTTAAGGTGCTTATCTATGGTGAGATTACTTGATCTCAACAACAGCTCCAGCTTCTTCTAATTGTTTTTTCAACGCTTCAGCTTCGTCTTTTGAAACACCAGTTTTCAATTCCTTAGGAGCACCGTCCACTAAATCTTTAGCTTCTTTCAATCCTAAACCAGCTAAGTCTTTCACCAATTTAACGACTGCTAATTTCTGACCACCAGCTTCTTTCAAGATAACGTCGAATGAAGTTTTCTCTTCAGCAGCAGCAGCGCCACCTTCAGCAGGAGCAGCAGCAACTGCAACAGCAGCAGCAGCAGGCTCGATACCGTACTCGTCTTTTAGGATATCAGCTAATTCCTTAACTTCTTTTACTGTTAAGTTAACCAACTGTTCAGCAAGTTGTTTTAAATCTGCCATTTTATTTTGAATTTTTGAATGTACTTAATATAAATTGTTAATTAAAAATACACGAACATTTTATAAGAGTTGTTCGTTAACCTCTTTCTTCTAAAGCTTTTACCAAACCTGAAATTGTATTTCCACCTGATTGAAGTGCGGAAATAACATTCTTCGCAGGAGACTGAAGCAATGCGATAACGTCCGCGATAAGTTCTTCCTTAGATTTAAGGGTAACTAAAGCATTCAATTGATCATCACCAACAAAAGCAGTCTCTTGGATATAAGCCGCTTTCAAAACGGGCTTATCACCTTCTTTACGCAATTGCTTGATCAATTTCGCTGGCGCATTTCCTGATTCAGAGAACATCAACGTAGAAGCACCTTTAAGTACACTGCGCAATTCTTCCGAATCAATACCTGCCTCCACAAGTGCCTTCTCGATCAAGGAGTTTTTAGCTACTTGAATAGCTATTCCTTGCTCAAAGCCTTTGCGGCGAATATTATTTACTTTTTCAACAGATAAATCAGCAGTATCCGTAATATAAAAATTACCGTAAGATTTAATCTGCTCGGCCAAAGCTTGAACAATTGCTTGTTTTTCTTCTTTTCTCATGATTAAATTCCTGCTACTGATTTAGTCTCCACATGAATACTAGGACTCATGGTTGAAGAGATGTGAATACTCCTAAAGTATGTTCCTTTAGCAGCGGAAGGTTTAAGACGCGCAAGAGTTTGTAACACCTCTAATGCGTTGTCATAAATCTTATCTGCATCGAACGACGCTTTACCCACTGAAGTATGGATGATACCTGTCTTGTCGACTTTGAAATCAATTTTACCACCTTTAACTTCCGTTACAGCTTTCCCTACTTCCGTAGTCACTGTTCCAGTTTTAGGGTTAGGCATCAAGTTTCTAGGACCTAGAATACGCCCTAATTTACCCACTTTTGCCATAACGCTAGGCATAGTAATAATGATATCAACGTCAGTCCAACCACCTTCGATTTTGCTGATATAATCATCAAGACCTACGTAATCCGCGCCTGCTGCTTTAGCTTCTTCTTCCTTATCAGGAGTACACAATACTAAAACACGTACGGTCTTACCAGTTCCGTGAGGTAATGTAGCGATACCACGAACCATTTGGTTTGCTTTACGGGGATCCACGCCTAAACGAACGTCGATATCCACAGAAGCGTCAAATTTCGTCGCAGTAATCTCTTTAACCAAAGCTGCTGCTTCTTTTAAAGAGTACGCTTTACCAGCTTCAATTTTGGATAGTGCCGCTTTTTGATTTTTTGTTAATCTAGCCACTTTCTTAAACTGATTTCGTTAATTAATTGTTCCAAGGAGCGCTACCAGAAACGGTAATGCCCATACTACGTGCTGTTCCAGCCACCATTTTCATAGCAGACTCTACAGTAAATGCATTCAAATCAGGCATTTTATCTTTGGCGATCGCCTCAACCTGCTCCCACGTAATGGAAGCTACTTTTTTACGGTTAGGCTCACCCGACCCACTTTTCAGTTTAGCTGCATCTTTTAACTGAACAGCTACTGGAGGAGTCTTGATGATAAAATCAAATGATTTGTCGCTGTAAACTGTAATGACAACAGGTAATACTTGACCTGGTTTGTCTTGCGTACGAGCGTTAAATTGCTTACAGAAGTCCATAATGTTTACTCCTTTAGCACCCAATGCAGGTCCTACCGGAGGAGATGGATTCGCAGCACCGCCCTTTACTTGTAATTTTACTAACGCACTGACTTCTTTTGCCATTTTGTTTTGAATTTAATTGTTAAATGTTTGTTAGTAAGGTGGAAGCATTATAACGTAACATTTATGTTTTCGATAGTTACATATAAACTATATAACCAAACGAGGTGCAAAGATAATAAGAAGTTTTGGAATAAAAAAACCAAAAATAAAATATATATAATAGCAGAACGGTAACCTTGTTGGGTTACCGTTCTGCTATTATTTTTTCGATTACTCTTTTTCTACCTGCATATAGTTAAGCTCAAGCGGTGTTTTACGCCCGAATACTTTAACCATAACAGTAAGTTTCTTTTTATCTTCATGAACCTCTTCGATTTCTCCGGTAAAGCCATTAAATGGCCCATCGTTTACTTTCACGGTTTCCCCTACATAATACGGAACGTTCATACTTTCGCCTTGTTCCGCCATCTCGTCTACCTTACCTAAGATTCGGTTCACTTCGGCTGGGCGTAAAGGGATAGCATTCCCTGCTTTATCGCCTAAAAACCCAATGACGCTATTCAAGTTCTTGATCGCGTGCTCAATCTCTCCGTCCAATGCGGCTTCGATCAAAACATATCCAGGGTAATAGTTACGTTCTTTTGCAACTTTCTTCCCATCGCGCATTTGGTAATATTTTTCCATTGGAATCAACACCTGAGGCACTAAGTGTTGAATACCTAAGCGGTTTACCTCAGCCTCCACGTACTGCTTTACCTTCTTCTCTTTTCCACTAACGGCACGAACTACATACCATTTTAACGATTGATCTGCCATAAAATTTTTAATGATAAAATTTAGGAAGTAATTCCGTACAATAACTCCAATAGATTACTTGAAGCTTTATCCATCACAAATATTAACAACGCAATAATGACAGACGCTACAAGTACCACTACAGCCGAGTTTTGCAATTGCGCCCAAGTAGGCCAAGTTACCTTCTCTGTAACCTCGACATAGGAGCTTTTAAAAAAATCAAGTACTTTAGCCATTTTTAGTTTACCTAAATTATTTTAGCAGGGGTACCAGGATTCGAACCCAGACCAACGGTTTTGGAGACCGCTATACTAACCATTATACTATACCCCTTGGTTTTTTTTGATGACGCAAATATAGCGTTTCAACACTATTAGCGCAAATATTATTTACCTTTTTTTCTACTTTATTACCATTGTCTATACGTAGAAAAAAACAAGCTAACCAGCCTTAGCCAATTAGCTTGTTTTATTATGTTAAAATAATCTTAAAAGATTACGCAACAATTTCAGTTACCTGACCAGCACCTACTGTTCTACCACCTTCACGGATAGCGAAACGTAGACCTTTTTCCATAGCAATAGCATTGATCAATTTCACAGAGATTGTAACGTTATCACCTGGCATAACCATTTCAGTACCTTCTGGCAACGAGATTTCTCCTGTTACGTCAGTCGTACGGAAATAGAATTGAGGACGGTATTTGTTGAAGAATGGCGTGTGACGTCCACCTTCAGCTTTTGACAACACGTAAACCTCAGCTTTGAAGTCTGTGTGAGGAGTTACTGTACCTGGTTTACAGATTACCATACCACGACGGATATCTGTTTTTTCAATACCACGCAACAATAAACCTACGTTATCACCCGCTTCACCATAATCCAAAATCTTACGGAACATCTCTACTCCTGTTACTGTAGATTTCAAGTTCTCAGCACCCATACCTAAGATTTCAACTGGATCACCCGAGTTGATTACACCTCTTTCGATACGACCAGTAGCAACTGTACCACGACCAGTGATAGAGAAAACGTCCTCGATTGGCATCAAGAAAGGAAGGTCGGTCAAACGTGGAGGAATTGGAATATAGTTATCTACAGCATCCATTAATTCCATAATTTTATCAACCCACTCTGTTTCACCATTCAATGCACCTAGAGCCGATCCTTTGACCACAGGGATATCATCACCTGGGAATTCGTAGAATGACAATAGCTCACGAACTTCCATTTCAACAAGCTCTAACAACTCTTCGTCGTCAACTAAGTCAACTTTATTCAAGAATACTACTAACGCAGGAACACCTACCTGGCGAGCCAACAAGATGTGCTCACGAGTTTGAGGCATAGGACCATCAGTCGCAGCAACTACGATGATAGCACCATCCATCTGTGCAGCACCGGTAACCATGTTTTTCACATAGTCAGCGTGACCTGGACAGTCAACGTGCGCATAGTGACGGTTCGCTGTTTGGTATTCTACGTGTGCCGTATTGATTGTAATACCACGCTCTTTTTCTTCAGGAGCAGAGTCAATTGAATCAAATGAACGAGCCTCTGAAAAACCTTTGTCAGCCAATACTTTAGTGATAGCAGCTGTGGTAGTTGTTTTACCGTGGTCAACGTGACCGATTGTACCGATATTTAAGTGCGGTTTACTCCGGTCAAATTTCTCTTTTGCCATGTTTATGCGAATTAGTAATTATAAAATGTTTCTTAATTAAATCCTTTACAAAAGTAATAAACTTTCATATTTTTTGAGCCAAAGATGGGATTTGAACCCACGACCTCTTCCTTACCAAGGAAGTGCTCTACCCCTGAGCTACTTCGGCTTATCAAAAGCCTATCTACAGATGATAGCCTCTACCTATTTGGACAATTCATCAAAAAGACAGAGACTTAAATCAAACTTTAAAAATGAGCGGAAGACGGGCCTCGAACCCGCAACCTATAGCTTGGAAGGCTATCGCTCTACCAATTGAGCTACTTCCGCTGATTGATTCTAGATGATCCATACCGATTCATTGATTGAACCAGCATGTAACATACTAAAATCGGGTGGTGGAGGGAGAAGGATTCGAACCTTCGAAGCCGAAGCAACGGATTTACAGTCCGTCCCATTTGACCGCTCTGGAACCCCTCCAAACCTGCAAATAAATTTGCATTTAGAGCCTCTTATCGGGATCGAACCAATGACCTACTGATTACAAGTCAGTTGCTCTACCAGCTGAGCTAAAGAGGCAATATTTTAATTTTAAAAAACTCTCCAAAGAACACCTACCTTTTCAGATAGCGAGTGCAAAAATCCAACTTAATTTTGATATTTGCAAGTTTTTTAAAAACTTTTTTACTGTGTTAAAGAACGTCAATCATCAGCCTCAAATAACCTCTAGTCCATTCGATTTTGATGAGGCAAAGATAGCGACTCCATCCAAACTACAAAAATATTTTAAAAAAAAAAACCAGCGTTTGCACCATATACTTGATACGCAAGGAAATAATTTACATCTTGCACCGCATTTTCAAGACTGTTACTTATGTTGATAAAACTAAATCCGTATTTCGGAAATATCTTGTTATGGACTTTATTGTTCATGACTTCTTTTTTTTCACCAGCTTATGCACAAGAACAGACGCTTATCCAGAAAATGGTAAAAAAATTCCTCTCTGCAGAAAGTGACTCTACACGTGGCGCCAGTTTGATTGTGCTGCCTGCCTTGGGATACGCCCAAGAAACCGGCGTGGAGTACGGCATTGCTGGAACATATAATTTCTACTTGGATAAAGCTGACCCACACAGCCGAACGTCTAACATAACACTTATGGGAACGCTTACTACTAAAAAACAGAAAAACATCAAACTGCTGACCGATATATGGACCAAAGACAATAATTACCATATTTTAACCGAACTACGGTATCGGGATTGGCCCTTTAATTTCTATGGCCTCGGGTCAGATACCTGGTTGGCCGATGAGGATTTTTTGGAACATCAACTCACACGGGCGAAGGTCGATCTAGAAAAAAAAATTGTCCCCAAATGGTATGCCGGTGTAAATGTGGAATATGAAAATTTTAGGTTTAACGATCGTGAACCTGGGGGTGTTTTTGAGCAACCCGAAGTATTAGGAAGAAAGGGTGGCCAGTATTTAGCCCTGGGCGTATCGTCTCTGTACGACACGCGAAACAACACCACTTATACGACAAATGGCTTCTACTCCCGCATAAAATATGCGTATGCCCCCAGTTTTTGGGATGCCGACAATTTCGTAGGAAGTCAAGTCGAAGCTGATGTTAGAGGATTTCACGCCCTTTCGCCAGAGCTAACACTTGCCGGGCAAGTGCTTTACCGCAGTACCTTCGGGGAAAACGTTCCATTTTATGCCTATCGCGATCTTGGAGGCGACATGACCATGCGTGGTTACTATCTGGGACGATATAAAGACAAGAACTATGCTACTGCACAACTTGAATTACGATATCGGTTTATACCCCGGCTGGGTGTTGTCGGGTTTGGCGGGACGGGTAGCACCTTCTCCCGACAGCACGATTTACGTTTAGTACCAAGCTTCGGTGGAGGTATCCGTTATTTCTTTAGCTTAGAACATAACAGCACCGTTCGGTTTGATTATGCTTTTGGTGAAAAAAGACCGGGCGAAAAGAGACAGACGGGATTTTATTTAAGTATCAGCGAGGCTTTTTAACGTTCACTTCCAAAACGGATAACGTAGCTGAAAATTTTCTTTCCGTTGTTCTTTACGGTACATCAATATGCCAAAATGAAATAAATTGATCGATACCACAACGTCTGCACTTTGCACCAGTTGCTGCCATATACGTTTTGTTTTGCGGGTTCGAAAAGGTTCATGTACGATGATCACCTTTCCTTGACAAACAGCTTTTTTTATCTTATCGGCAGAAGTGCTCCGTAAATCCGTAAACAGCGCCTCAGCATGATCAGATTGCCCCAAATACCCCAGTTCCTTCACATCCATATGGGTCAATATAGCTAAAAGCAAGCTTCTATATGTAGGATTAAAATCTGATGAAACTGTCACCGTATCGGTTTTCAAACGCGAAACATTATAAATAACATGTGAAGCCAAATCATACACAAAAGGGGAATGCGTACCATGCCGGCTATTGGAAACAAAAAAATGTCGTATCAGATCCCAGTAGTAGCGCATGCCACAAAGGTAATATTTCGTATGAAGATGTTAGCATTTTGCAGCAAGTTACGTTACAAACTGCAATGAAAACGTACTTCCTTTTCCTTCTTCACTTTCCACAAAGAGGTTTCCTTTGTGCAGAAGCATAATCTGCTTACTAAGGGTTAGTCCTACCCCACTGCCCGATTTCTTGGTCGTGAAAAATGGTGTAAATATCTGCTCCTGAATATCGGGAGACATCCCTCGCCCGTTATCTTGAATTTTGATAACCACGTGGTCATCTCTTTTCAACCCCGCTATACTGATATAGGGCTCAGCACAATCTTTAACCGCTTCCATCGCGTTGAGCAACAGATTAATCAAAGCCTGTTCCACTAAGTTAATATCCGCGCGAAGAAACAAACGTGTATCCTTCAAAATGATATCCAAATCGATTTTTTTTTGCAGCAGTGTAGGTTCAAGCAACTGATATATACTTTCGAACAGCACCTTTAACTGTATATCTACAAAATTAGGTT
This sequence comes from Sphingobacterium corticibacterium, assembly GCF_004208525.1. Taxonomy (GTDB): domain Bacteria; phylum Bacteroidota; class Bacteroidia; order Sphingobacteriales; family Sphingobacteriaceae; genus Sphingobacterium; species Sphingobacterium corticibacterium. The sequence goes on from NZ_SGIT01000005.1 coordinate 52,964, forward strand.
GATCTACCTTATTGATCAGCCGATAACTCTTAGCGAATTGTAAAAGCCCCTCACTGCGTCGTTTTATAGTATAGATGCCAAGTTTAACGTCTTCTGTATCTTCCTCACCATATCCTTCTTCTAATCGAGCGTGCAACGTTTCTGCTAGCGAGCTGATGGGCGCAATCGAATTCATAATTTCATGCGTCAATACCCGTAATAATTTATGCCAAGCCTTGGTTTCCGTTTCGTCTATCGCTTCATTTATATTTTGATAAACGACAATCCGAAATGTTCCTTCCTGCGTAGAAAAAGTAGAACCATGCATCAGCAATTTAATCTTTCCGATAGCAAAGCTCACCGATTCGACCTGTTGCTTTCCGAGCTTCATATGGATTGTTTTTTCATACAAATCTGGATGACGTTTCATCAAACCACGGATATTTCCAATGTGCGGCGTTCGAAAGAGTTGTTTAAACGCATCATTGATCCACATCACTTTTCCGGTATTCTCCTGGTAGAAAATAATAGCAGAATCCAACATATTAAGAACCTTATTAAGATACTGATGCTGGATTTCCTTGTCCATGCTGATACGTTTATACACATCGTTAATAGCATTGAATGCTGCGAACAATCTGCCCTCAACGGATTTCGGATGTCTGATGACAAATCGTCGGGTAAAATCTCTATAGCGTACTGCCTCAGCGAAATCGAGTACTTCTTCGACTAATTTTCGCTGTTTACCCAACCACCGAAACGCGAGCATAAAAAGCACTATAAAGCTTATCGTAGCAGGCAAATACCATTTCTGAAAGAATAGGTAAGCTGTCCCTACCGCGACTGATATTAAGAACAATGTGTTCCAGAAGAAGAAATCCCGCAGTCGCCCCATGTTATCAGATATTATATTTCTCCATACGCCTATACAAAGCCGCGCGCGTCAATCCCAACTCACGCGCTGCTTTGCTGATATTGCCATTATAACGTTCGATTGCAGATTGAATGGCATGACGCTCCATCTCCTCTAGACTCTGATTAGCATAAGCAGGCTCACGCAATATACTGCTTTCCTGGACCGCCTGCTCAATTGGAGAAAATAAAATGTCGTTATCCTGTATACTGCGTTGCTCCGCCATAATAACGGCGCGCTCGATACTATATTGAAGTTCGCGGACATTACCTGGGAAATGGTAGGTTTTTAGTTTTTGGATAGCATTGCGCTCAAAACCCTCCATATGCTTATGATATTTTCGGTTATAGAAGTCCAGAAAGTGATTTGCCAATAACACAATATCCTCTCCCCGTTCTCTTAACGGTGGCACCTGTATCTCGACCGTGTTAATACGGTATATCAAATCTTTACGAAATCTACTTTCGTCCGCCAATGCTTTTAAAGGAACATTGGTAGCGCTCAACAAGCGGATGTCTACCGAGATAGGCTGATAGGAACCTAACGGCACGACCTGTCGATTTTGCAGAACACTCAATAGTTTTGCTTGCTGCTGTAGATTTATATTACCTATTTCGTCCAAAAACAACGTACCACCGTTTGCCGCCTCAAAACGTCCCTGTCTATCTTCTCTAGCGTCCGTAAAAGCACCTTTCTTGTAACCAAACAGCTCGCTTTCAAAAAGTGTTTCGGTCAATGCACCAACATCCACTTTAATATAGCCTTGTTTTTTTCGTAAAGAACGTTGGTGCAAAGCCTGCGCAATCAAGTCTTTTCCTGTTCCGTTCTCACCCAATATTAAAATATTGGCATCCGTTGGCGCGACTTTATCTATCTTATACTGCAGATCTTCCATAATCGCCGAACGGCCAATCAAATCGTTGTCTTGACGAATCGCCGGCAAGATCGTTTGCTCGCGTCCTTTTATTGGCTTAGTTTCCTCGAAAATGGTCTCCAATGTCTGCAACAGATGTTCATTCTGCCAAGGCTTTACAATAAAATCAGAAGCTCCCTGTTTGAGTGATCGCACGGCAAGGTCGACCGCACCATACGCTGTAATCATCACCACCTTAACATGCGGATACCTGCTTTTGATTTTCCCCAACCAAAACAACCCCTCGTTACCCGTATTGATAGCGCTCTTAAAATTCATATCTAACAACACCAAATCAATAACGTTCCGTTCCAACGTACGAAGGATATTTTCAGGATTGGACTCGACTATGACTTGCTTTACTTTCGGTCTTAGTAAAATGCGAACGGCCGTTAGCAAATCCTGGTCGTCATCAACGACTAAAATGGAAGTTTTTTTCATCACAAACCTATGGTAACCTATCTTTTTACATTACAAATCTAATGTTCCTGCGTAATAATCATTGATATATTTTTGCATTATCCACGCGTATTGTTTAATCACCAACGCATTTCTAGTATTGTCCAGCTTGTTTTTTGCCGTTAGAAATACCACAGAGTTACTATTTCCGGCATCAAAATGCACTTGTGCTATGCGAAAAGCTTCTTGATAGCTTTGCGCTTGTTCGCGTAGGTTATTCACATTTTCTCGCAATGTTTTCATACTAAACACCGCTTTCGCCGTTTGTTCCCGTAAAGCGTTTTCTTGGATTTCCCGTTCCCATTTTACCTCATCCAAATCTAATTTTGCCAATTTCACTTGTGTTCTTACCCTCATTTTGCTAAAAATCGGAATGCGTAAGCTCAACGAAATACCTTTTGCGGGGTAGTTTCTAAACTGTTGCCAATAATTAAACCCAGACTCATCAATACTCGAGAAACGAGACTGAATGGAAGCTGACAATGATAGAGATGGGTAATAATCAGATTTTATCATTTTTACTTGTTGCTGAGCTTCCTTGATACGCCAATCCAACGCCTTAAATTGTGGTAAGACATTCATCGCTGTATGATATAGCTGAGCATCGGAATAACGTTTCTGATCAATAGAGAATGGTAATGGTTCGAGTTCTGGCAATTCATCAACAGCGCGGTTCAGTAAAGCCGCTAAACGCAATCGCCGATCGTACAACGCTTGTTTGTTTGTCTCCAATAGATTTTGATCGGTACGTAATTGCCCTTTTAGGTCATAGAAGTCTCCGGGATCAGCCGCCCCCTCCCGCTGCATAATCTCCATACGATCTATATTTTCCTGCGTTACAGCCAATTGTCCCTCCGTCTGCCTTAACATATCCTGTGCCGTCAATACCAATACGTACGCTTCTATTACATCCAATTTCAATTCATTCACCGCCCCTTCAAATTCAAATTTTCCGGCTTCCAAGGCACTCGCCCTACGCCGGATGTCATGCAAAATTTGGAATCCATTGAATAGGGGTGCATTAAGATAAAGCGACTGCCCCCCGGAGAAAAAGCTCGTGTTCACAAATTGATTGGTCGTAGCATTAACGCTTCTTCCTTCATTGTATCCATGGTTTATATTTCCTTCCAAAGATGGTAATCGATTATAGCGCGCTTGTTTATAATTTATCTGATGTCGATATACATTTAATTCCGTCTGTTTCAATGTTGGGTTATTCTCGACTGCCAATCGCACGCATTCGGCTAGAGACAAATTGCTGTACGTTTGTCCCATTACCGAAATGGCACTACTATAAGTAATTATAAACACAACAATAAGGATAGCACAATTCTTCATTCACAAAATTTTCCTTATCCTTTCCATAGCGCATGCCAAAAACATAACAACTTATAATAGAATACAATATGAAAGAGACAAATAGCCACGTGTCCGCTATCGAACAGTTGTTGTTCACCAACGAACATGAACCGAGTCCTTCATTTTTTTGTCTTGACACAAAAAAACGAAGCAAAAAAAAGTCAAGACTGGCTAGGTTCCGCTACCTTTACTTGTCCATTCCTAAACAGAATGAAACTCCCTTCGGTCAAACAGCATTCTGTTTTTAACGGAATAGCCGGCGTAAAACTGGCCGCGGAACAATGCTAGGTCGTTTTACTCCGCGAAAGCGCGAAGCAATATAAATTGCATAGATTACGCATTGCAGTATCCCTTCCTTAACACTAAAGGTCGCCTCAAAAGCTTTGGCAAATGTAGAAATACCAATTTTGCACTATCTCCAATGCCAAAGGTTTTCAGCGACGAGATTTATGGATTCGTGTTTGTTTTAGTATCCATGAGCTCGCTTCGCTCGGTTTTGGTTCTTTTTTACGGAAAAAAAGAACATACAAGTATTATTTCCGATTATTAAATAACAATTTCCTTTTGCGTTACATTTTGTTTGGAATGTTTCTAAATAACCCCCATCTTTACAGCAGTTTAAAATCATTCTAAATAATGTCATAAACAAAAATACACTTTTCTATTTCTCTCTCTATTTCTACTGGCTTCCCTGCTCTCCTCAATTAGCATGGGAGCCGTAGAAATTTTCTTTTTACATACACTTGCATTCCCTGTTCGCCACCGAACAGCAGACTGTTCGGATATGAACACCTTTCATCAAACAAACAAATTAAAAAACTGTAAATAAACATCTTATAATATTGGCATAGCATTGTATAGGTAAAAACTACACAAACATAATTTCTAATTTTTTAAATGGACAGGCCAATACAACAGAAGAAATGGAATAGTAAACGGATTTTAACACTCGTGGGTGTTGTTGGAATTATCACCTTGATAGGAGCCAGTTATTATTTCACCAGTGGAAACAGCCGTTTGAATGTTGATGCCGACCGCATCAGTATCGTCGAGGTCAAAGAGGGCACCTTTCAAGAATTTATTCCTATTAATGGAACGGTGCTTCCTATTAGCAGTATCTATTTAGATGCATCTGTCGGTGGGCGTGTAGACGAAAAGTTTGTGGAAGATGGGGCTGTGCTAAAAAAAGGGGATCCCATTATGCGCCTGGCAAATACAGACCAGGAACTGAGTTTGGTACAACAGGAAACACAGGTCCTTAATTTATTAACGCAGGCACAAATTGCACGTACTAATGCCGAACAAATGTCTATTAATAGCCGTAACCAAATGGCGGATGTACAGCAGGCATTCCGCGAAGCGGAACGTGTGTACAATTTAAACCAAAAACTATATAAAGAGAAAGCTATTGGTTCGCAGGAATACGAAAAATCGGTTAACGAATATAATTATCAAAAGCAACGTGTAACATTGACCAAACAAATCCTCCGGCAAGATTCCATTTCCAACAACCAGAAAGCGCTGCAAGATCAAAAGACTTACGAACGTACACAAAGCGCATTGGATCTCATGCGTAAGAAAGTAGACGATCTTATTGTGCGCGCACCGGTAGACGGACAGCTAACATCTTTTGACGCTGAAATCGGTCAAAATAAAAATGCTGGCGAGCGGCTCGGGCAAATAGATGTCTTGACAGGTTTTAAAGTACGTGCTGACATTGATGAACATTACATCAATCGTATCTTTACCGAACAAATAGGTGAATTTACGTTGAGTGGGAAAGTCTATAAGCTGAAAATCAAAAAAGTGTACACACAAGTTACGAATGGACGCTTTCAAGTCGATATGGAGTTTGATGGAGAAACACCTTCCAGCGTACGTCGCGGACAGACTTTACAAATCCGGTTGGCTTTGAGCGATGAAACAAAGGCGTTATTATTAACAAAAGGAGGTTTCTATCAACAGACAGGCGGAAACTGGATTTTCAAACTGGATAAGAACGGGAATACTGCCTATCGGGCGGATATACAACTTGGCAGACAGAATCCAGAATACTACGAAATAATTGGCGGTTTACAACCCGGCGACAAAGTTATTGTATCGAGTTACGAAACATACGATAAGATACAGGAATTGAATGTTAAATAGGACTATAAAGATTGTAAAGATAAACCCACAGCGGGCTACAAAGTAAATCATATACATCATGATAAAAATAACAAACCTACAAAAATACTACCGCACCGAAGAAGTAGAAACAGTTGCGTTGAATAACGTAAACATTCACGTAAAAGAAGGTGAATTTGTGGCTGTCATGGGGCCTTCGGGTTGTGGCAAATCAACCCTCTTGAATATTGTTGGGTTATTAGACGATCTGGACGAAGGAAGTTATTTATTCAACGGTACCGAGGTCGCTAAATTCAAGGAGAGTAATCGTTCTAACCTGCGGAAACATAACATTGGCTTCGTATTCCAAAGCTTTAACCTGATCGATGAACTGACCGTATTTGAAAATGTAGAACTTCCTCTAGTTTACACGAAAGTACCAGCTGCGGAACGCAAACGCCGTGTAGAAGAGGTATTGGAAAAAGTACAGATTATGCATCGACGCAACCACTTTCCGCAACAGCTATCAGGAGGTCAACAGCAGCGTGTTGCGGTTGCGCGGGCGGTTGTCAACAATCCGAAACTCATCTTAGCCGATGAGCCGACCGGTAATCTTGATTCGAACAACGGTAACGAGGTCATGCAGCTATTGACCGAATTGAATGAAGCCGGTACGACCATCGTCATGGTAACACACAGTGAACACGATGCTAAATTCGCCGACCGTGTTATACGGATGCTGGACGGGCAGGTCATTATGGAAACAGCGCACGTATAACCTCTCAACTTGTCCATCATGATAAAGAACCATTTCAAAATAGCGTGGAGAAACCTTCTGAAAAACAAAGGAAATTCCACTATCAATATTTTCGGTTTAGCTTTGGGTATGGGCATATCGCTCATTATAGGCTTATGGATTAGCTCGGAAGTACAATATGATCGCTTTTATTCGAAAACGGATCGCATATCTCAAGTATACACACGCGATACATTTGAGGGCAAATCCCATACTTGGGGAGGTACACCCGCTGTGTTAGGTCCCATCCTCAAACAGGAACATCCGGAGATAGAAGAAGTCGTTAGAACTGCCACGGTCGACCATCTTCTCCATAACGATGAAAAACGCTTTAAAGCCTCCGGTATAGTCAGTGATCCTGGATTTTTCACCATATTTGATTTTTCTTTTTTAGCAGGCAATCCGGAGAATGTTCTCCTAAAACCAGATGCAATTGTAATAACGGAATCCTTAGCAAAAAAGATGTTCGGGCATACCGATGTAATAGGAAGAATAGTAAAAATAGACACCTTGGCTTCCATGGCCGTCCAAGGTGTTATTCAGGATATTCCTTATAATTCTATATTCCGGGGAAATGAATTTTTCTGTTCATGGGATCTGTTGAAGATCACGGGCTGGATAATTAACGACAATTGGACAAACTATAATCACGAGACATATGCCCTATTGAAAGAGGGAGTTTCGCTATCTTCCACCAATCAAAATATTGCTAATCTTGTCAAGAATCACACCAACAATCAAGTAAAAGCGAGTATTTATCTCTATCCGGCAAACCGTTGGCATCTATATAATAAATCGGAGAATGGGAAAATGGTAGCTGGCACTATCATCACCTTACGGATGTTCGCTTTGATCGGGTTATTCATCCTCCTCATCGCATGCATTAATTTCATTAATCTCAGCACCGCAGGGGCCGAAAGACGAGCAAAAGAGGTCGGCGTACGAAAAGTCGTCGGTGCACCGAAGAAAATGCTTATCCAGCAGTTCCTATTGGAATCCTTTCTGATAACACTCTTAGCGGGTAGTATAGCACTGTTACTTACAGCGGTAGGATTACCTTTTTTCAACACCCTTATCAACGGCGATATCCGTATCAGTGACCAACCTATTGTTTTTTGGGGACTTCTCGTAACCGTCATCGTTATCGCTACCCTCGGTGCGGGTATATATCCTGCTTTTGTACTATCTGCTTTCGAACCCATCAGAACCCTAAAGGGCAATCTGGTGTCGGCCAAGGGAAATTTCAAACCGCGGAAGGTATTGGTAACATTACAGTTTACCATTTCCATCTGTTTAGGCATCTGCACCATTATTATCAGCCAACAGATACGTCATGCACAGAACCGCGATAATGGTTATGATCAAAATAACCTGGTTTACGTAGCGCTAGAAGGTGATTTAAGAAAGAACTATACCATAATACGCAACGAGCTGTTAAAGCACGGCGTTGCCAGCAGTGTGACAAAATCATTAGGCCGTATTACCGGCTATACAAGTAACAGTTGGGGGTATTCCTGGCCCAATGCGCAACCGGAAGATTTCGATGTGACGTTCAATATTATGAGTACCGATACGGATTTTGGGCAAACGATGGGCATCAAACTGCTTAGCGGCAGAGATATTGATGTTTATACGCATCCCTCGGATTCCAATGCCGTATTACTGAACCAGAAGGCCGTGGAACGTATGCGGCTTATAAATCCGTTGGGTACACAAATTATAGAGGCCAAAGGAACGGAATACGAAACAACTTGGCATGTTGTGGGGGTAATAGAAGACTTTATACTGCAATCACCATATCAAGATATTGAGCCGATGATGGTAAAAGGCCCCGCCAGTTACTTTAGCTATATACATATCCGGTTAAATACGGCAAACAGTTTACTTTCCAATATGGATCAGCTCCAAGCGATATTAAAAAAATACAATCCGGATTATCCGGTAGACATCCATTTCGCCGATGAAGCATATGCGCTGAAATTTAAACAACAAAAACGCACCGCGACTTTAACAGCGTTATTCTCGGGGTTGGCCATTTTTATTGCTTGTTTGGGATTGTTCGGGTTGGTTTCCTTTGCGACAATACAGCGGCAAAAGGAAATTGGCATTCGAAAAGTATTGGGTGCTTCGGTCGCGGCGATTGCCACGATGCTGTCAAAAGACTTTTTAAAATTGGTTGTTCTGGCCATCATCATTGCCTCTCCTATTGCCTGGTGGATTATGAATCGATGGTTGCAGGATTTTGTTTATCGGATAGATATACGATGGTGGACATTTTTCTTCGCTGGTATGATCGCCATGTTAATTGCGCTGTTTACGGTAAGTACATTAGCCGTTAAGGCAGCACGAGCTAACCCGGTTGACAGTTTACGGGATGAGTAATTGGATAATTTAAAGTATAAACCATGCTAAAGAACTACATAAAATTCACTTTCCGTACCTTCTGGAAAAACAAAGGTTACGCAGCCGTCAATATCCTAGGTTTATCAGTAGGGCTAACCAGCTTTCTGGTAATCCTACTCTATCTTAATTATGAACTAAGTTATGATCGTTGGAATCCAGCGCTTGAAAAAGTATTTAAGGTCTCCATTCGTGATGCCGACAACGATATATCTCCGAATACACAGGCACCTTTAGCAGCCTTACTCCGGGAAAATACTTCTCAAATCGAGACCGCTACAAAAATATCGACAGATGTAACTTTTGAAATGCCGATATTCGTGGAAGAAAAAGTTATATCGCAAAGTGGGGTAATATCTGCCGACTCGTTATTTTTTCAAGTGTTCCCTTACAAAATCATAGATGGCGATGCCCTAAATCCACTGCAAAAACCCAATGCTATGGTCATCAGTGAAGAGGTCGCCACCAAGCTTTTTGGAAAGGAAAACCCCATCGGAAAAACGATTAAAGTATTCAACTCCTTTGAGCGGGAAGTAACCGCTGTCATGGAACATCCTCAGGGACCGACACATCTGGATATTCAAATGGTATATCGTTCGCCATATGAAACCGACAATTACCACTGGGGAAACTGGTCCTATTACACGTATGTCAAAACCAAAACTCTTATACCGGCCGAAGAAGTAGAATTAGCGATAGATCGGATTTATTATACCGATAGACTGATGAAAGACAAAAACATGACCTATGAAGCATTTCATAGGTCGGGAAGTCAAGAAGGCCTATTTGTCGATGCGGTACATAACATCCACAATTTTCCAAAATATGGAAACAGCAATATGGCAAATATTTCCATTTTGCTGGTATTGGCAATATTGCTCCTATTTGCAGGAGCCGTTAATTTCAGTAATCTGTCCATTGCTTCTTCCTTAAAACGGGCTAAAGAGGTCGGTGTGAAAAAAGTATTGGGTTCTAGCCAAGCAAGATTATTCTGGCAGTTCATGGGTGAAATCGCCATTCAGTGTCTTATTGCATTAGGAATTGCTATCCTGCTTTTACATATCGTCTTACCCTATTTTAATCGGGAATTCCAGATCCCGTTACACTTTTTTGGATCTCAATTTTCATGGCTTCTCGTTACACAGGTTATATTATGCTTGGTTGTCGTCACTTTACTTTCGGGTTTATATCCCGCCGTCTTTCTTTCTCGTTACAATACGACCAAGGTGTTGAAAGGAGACTATTCTAGTGGAAAACAGGGGGCTATCCTCCGTAACGGATTGATTGTAATACAATTTGTCGTCGCTGCATTTTTTATTATCGGGATTGCTGTTGTCAACCGTCAACTAACTTACATGCAGCAGTTCGACAAAGGGTTTTCGGGAGAGCAGGTACTGCGCATACAGGCATTAACGATGCAGACCAGAGAAGATAATTTCGAGCAAGTCAAGAACAGCCTCTTAAGTATATCCGGAGTACACGCCGTAGCAAAAACTACCAAGGTTCCGGGCGACCAATTCTCCGATACATCAACGATGAATTTTAAGCATAATGGCAAGATACACCGTCTTGGATCAGTCAAAATAAGTAAAGATTATTTTGAAACACTAGATATCAAACTGATCGACGGCAGACTGTTCTCGGATAATTACAATGATCAACATACGCGTTCAGCCATTATCAACGAGACGGCGGCGATGAAACTCGGCCTTCAACGAGCCGGCGGCACGTATATTACCTATCCCGGTTGTGACAGCATTCCAATGGAAGTTGTAGGCATCGTGAAAGATTTTAACGTACTCGGGCTGGAACAGCAGATACAACCGGCCGTTTTTACAATCGGTAATGATGCTTGTATATTCCAGTCGGGCGGAGCCATACTAGTTAAGCTGACCGGTGGTGACATCGGAAAACAAGTGACAGCGATCGAGAATCTCTGGAAACGTGTCGAACCGGGATTCGGTATCCGGTTTTCCTTTTTAGATGAAAATTTCCAGCAACTCTTTAGCAGCCATATTCGTTTGCAACGTATCGTCTCTTTTTTCGGATTTACGGCGATTGCTATCGCTCTTATAGGACTATTTGCCCTAACTGCTTTTTTGGTTGGACGACGTACGAAAGAAATCAGCATTCGCAAAATATTAGGTGCTAATGCAACTGATCTTGGCCTTTTACTGGGAAAAGACTTTATACGGCTAATTGCCTTTGCTGTCGTCGTCGCTATTCCATTGGGTTGGTGGGCAGCTGATACATGGTTACAGAACTTTGCCTACCGTATTTCGCTAAACGGGTGGCTGTTTGCCGTAGCAGCAAGCAGTATACTTATCGTCGCTGCATGCACAATATGTGTCAACATCGTAAAAGTATCCCGGACAAATATCGTAGAAAATTTAAGGGATGAGTAAAAACTACAATCGTGATAAAGAACTATATAAAAACAGCTTGGCGAGGCCTATTGAAGAATAAAGGCTATTCCGCCATTAACATCATCGGGTTGGCTATTGGCATGGCGTCCGTGCTGCTTATCGCCCTATGGGTACAAAATCAATTCCGGTATGATAACTTCTACAGCGACAAAAACGACATTTATAAAGTTTGGAACCGTTACAAAGATGAAGAAGTTCGTATCCAAGATATAACTTCTGGCGCTGTCGCCAATGCACTAAGAGAGACGTATCCCGAAGTAGAATACGCCGCGCGCATGTACTGGTCATCCAACAGTTTGTTAACCTACGGGGAGAAAAGCCTTAAAACCCAGGGCAATGAAGTTGACCCGGATTTTCTGCAAATTTTTGATTTCCCTATCGTCAGCGGTAACACCAAACAGGCGTTAACCGGGCACAAAAATATTGTGCTAACGGCACAACTCGCAAAAAACTTATTTGGAGACGAAGATCCGTTGGAGAAAACCGTAATCTTGGATAATGAAGAGCCTTACAAGGTTACTGCTGTGCTCCAGAATTTGCCCAGCTATACCGATTTTGACTTCAGTTATTTGATTCCTTTAGAGGATAAAACATACGGCACGGATTGGAATACCAATACCTATTATACTTTTATACGACTGCGTTCTGGAACGGATATAACATCCTTCAACCAGAAAATAGAACCTGTCGTCCGCAACAATGCTTCCGATTTAAAATTCAATTCGGTATTTCTCTACCCGATGTCCAACATGCACCTGTATTCCCGTTTTGAGAATGGCATTCCCGTGGGCGGAAAGATTGAACAAGTACGTTTAATCGCCGGCATTGGTTTACTTATTCTCTGTATTGCGTGTATCAATTTTATTAATCTCAGCACAGCAAGAAGTCAGAAAAGAGCAAAAGAAGTCGGTGTGCGGAAGGTAGTCGGTGCACGAAAAAGCAATCTGATAGGTCAATTCCTAACGGAATCTGTCCTACTCTCCTTGATTGCTGGTATTATTGCCATCGGGTTAGCTTTTATCGCTCTCCCCTTATTCAATCAAATATTAGATAAACCGCTTTCATTCGACATGGCAAATCCACTAATTTGGATGGCCATACTTGTCTTTGTTCTCTGTACCGGTTTGCTGGCGGGCATCTATCCGGCATTTGTGCTCTCCACTTTCCAGCCTGTTAAAACCCTAAAGGGTATTCTAAAAAAAAGTCGGTATAATCTCAGTTTACGGGAAGTATTGGTCATTTTTCAGTTTAGTATTGCCGTTGTGCTCATTATAGCAACTTTAATTGTCCGTTTGCAAATCAATTATGCCAGTGAACGAAATGCCGGTTACAATGCATCACAGCTCATCGAAATCCCTGTGGAAGGCGATATGAACAAAAACTACGAAGCTATTAAAGCTGAATTGTTAAATAGCGGTACAGTCAAAGGCGTTACACGTACTGGATGGTCCATCACAAAAAATGCGTCGGTATCCAATGGAAATTTTTCCTGGGAAGGTGCGACACCCGAACAGACGCAGAACACCAGCTTCGCATTGGGACGTGCAGAAAGCGATTTTGTTAAAACGGTGGGGTTGACACTCGTCGACGGCCGTGATTTGGATTACGCCAGATTACCAGCCGATAGTGCTTCTGTTTTATTAAATGAAGCGGCGATCAAAACCATGGGGTTGGAAAATCCGGTGGGAAAATATTTCAAACGAGGAGATGACACCTATACCATTGTAGGCGTCTTTAAAGACTATATCAATGACTCTCCTTATGAGGATATCGCCCCCATGGCAATTTTTCCATCAAAAAACTGGATGCTCAATATGGTTGTACGTACGAACGAGCATCACGCCATGCAACAGAATTTACAAACGATGGAGACCATTATCAAGAAATTCAACCCCGCTTATCCATTTAACTATAGTTTCGTGGATGAGGAGTATGCCAAAAAGTTTCACGATCAACAGCAGACAGCGTCCTTGTCGTTCATATTTTCCATGTTGGCCATTGCCATTTCTTGTTTAGGACTATTCGGGCTTGCTTCCTATATCGCGGAGACGCGTATCAAGGAAATCGGTATCCGAAAAGTACTTGGCGCTTCTGTTTGCGAAATCAGCAGCATGCTCTCCAAAGATTTTATAAAATTAGTGTTTTTGGCCATCGTTCTGGCATCGCCTGTTGCTTGGTGGGCAATGCATAATTGGTTGGAAGATTTTTCGTACCGAATAGCTATTTCATGGTGGGTGTTTATCTGGGCAGGAGCAGCAGCTATTGCTATCGCACTGTTCACCGTCAGTACGCAAGCCATCAAAGCCGCACGCGCTAATCCCGTGGATTCGTTGCGGGATGAGTAGCCGTCCCGTCTTCAATAAAAAAAGTAAAACTAGGGAAAATGATAAAGATATATTTCAAAACCGCTCTCCGTCAAATCGCGAAATATCAGTTTCATTCCATACTAAATGTAGCGGGTCTCGGCCTAGCTATTGCTGCCTGTCTGTTTATTTATGCGTTCAACACTTACCAACTGAGTTTTGATCGCTTTCATCCCGACGCCGAACGTACCTTTATTGTGGTGGAAGATTTGCACCTCGACCAGACAGAACATAATAAGGGTGGTCCTTATGCGATGTACAACGCTATCCGACAAGAATTACCGCAGGTCGAAAAAGCTGCGCTGTACATAGACAAACAGGATTTTACGCTAAAAATTGGCAATGAACTTCGAAAAATAGAAGGCAAAGCGTGCTTTACCTCATCTGATTATTTTGAAATTATGCATTTTCCATGGTTAGCCGGAAGTCCGCAGCAGTTGGACGAACCGGCAACAGTAGCTTTAACAAAGACCATGGCAAAAAATTTCTTTGGCAACGAGGAAGCCATCGGACAAACAATATGGGTAGAAAATAAATTGCCTGTAACGGTGGTCGGTATTATCGATGATAGCCGGAAGAACTCCGATTTTCAGTCAGAGATATATTTTTCACTCGCCTCTATAAATGAATTCCGAGAAAGCGCCTTCTTTCATAATTGGGGTTACACCAACTCAGCCAATAATATTCTGTTGACCTTGCACCATGCCGAGGACAAAGTGGGTGTAGAAGATAGTATCCGGAAGCTGATAGCAAAGCACTGGCATGAGGATGTACTGGAATACTATACCTATAAACTGCTGCCGTTGACAGCCTTCCATTTCAATATGAATTATGGAAAGGCTACACAGTTTTCTCTTTTAGGGATACTGACCGTTATCGCTATAGGCATCCTGTTTATGGCGGGCATCAACTATACGAATATGGTTTCTGCTCAACAGCTCTATAGAAGCACGGAAATGGGAATACGTAAGGTACTTGGAAGCTCAAAACGACAATTGTTCCTGCAGTTTCTGATAGAGTCGTTATTGATTTCCTTATTTGCTTTGTTGTTGGCGTGGCTATTCCTATGGATAGCGATCGACTGGAGCAACCATTATCTGTTCGTCAACGAACCATTACAGGTATTATCGCTATCCAAATTAATTTTTATTTCCTTTGTAATTTGGCTTTCCGTCTGCATGACAACCAGCCTATTCCCTGCATTTTTTCTTAACAAAACAAAGATTCAAGCTGCGTTAAAGAAACAGGTTGCGAACAACTGGGGATTAGGACGAAAAGCATTGATCTTCTTTCAAAATGTACTCGCTCTAATCTTAATCATCTCCACCATCGTTATCGTAAGCCAAGTTCGTTATCTCAAAAACACCGACATGGGCTTTAATAGGGAGACGGTGCTTGTTTTTCCTCTAAAGAACGAAATGCGGGACAACACGGAAAAAATAACCGCCTTTCTCCAACACCGCAGTGATATACTTGCTTTCACATTCTGCGATAATCCCCCATCATACGATAAAGTTTGGGGAGGGACTTTTAAGTTTGATAACAGGTCAGAATGGGAAACCTGGGCACCACGTTATGCTATCGGGGACTCCTCCTACATAAAAACATTCGGTATACAATTGTTAGCCGGTCATAATTTCAAAGATAATGAACAGCATCCCGAGTTTTTAATAAACGAAAAGATGGCCATGAACTTAGGCTATCCCGATTATCAGGAAATCATCGGAAAAGATTTGCATGCCGGCGGCTTAAATGATGAATACAGTGGAAAAATCATTGGTGTGGTTCGTGATTTCAGCACCAATTCTTTAAAAGAAGGAGTATCGCCTACCGTAATAGGATATAATAAAGGGCGCATTAAAAATCTGGCTATAAAATATCGTGGAAATCGTCCGGATCAATTGCTCCATGATTTGGAACAAGAATGGAAACAATGGTATCCAAACGAGCTTTTTGATTATAAATTTTATGATGAACAGATTGGCAATCTATATCAAAAAGAAGCCTTATTGGAAAAATTAATATGGATAGCAGCGACCATTTCTATTATAATAAGTTCTTTAGGCTTTCTGGGGCTATTATCCATTATGGTTGTGAAACGTACCAAAGAAATAGGTATCCGAAAAGTATTAGGTGCCAACATCACAGGTATTACCCTACTATTATCAAAAGATTTTGTTAGGTGGGTTTGCGTAGCATTTCTTTTTGCCATTCCCATAGGATGGTATCTTATGAATAAATGGTTGGATGATTTCGTTTATCGGATAGAGTTGCAATGGTGGATGTTTGCTCTTACAGGTTTTATCGGCTTATTAATTACTTTGGTAACGATCAGCGTTCAAACTATCCGGGCAGCGAAAACCAATCCCGTAGATAGTCTAAGGGATGAGTAAAAACTACAATCGTGATAAAGAACTATATAAAAACAGCTTGGCGAAATATCCAGAAAAGAAAATTTCATGCGATCATTAATATTGTCGGGTTAGTATCGAGCATGGCTTTTGTGTTATTGATCGCTGCTTATGTATGGCAAACGTATCAAATAAATAGCGGCCTTCGTCATCAAGATCGACAGTATATATTGCAGAGCGAATACAAAAAAACAGGGATCGGTCTGGAACTCACGACCGTTGGCGCCCTCCCGAAAGCGTTGCGGGAAGAATACCCCCATCTTGTCGCAAATTATTACCGCATCGATGGTTTAACTTGCATCATATCAAATGGAACAGCTGTACACGAGGAATCCGTTTCTCTCGGAGATTCGACGTTGCTCGATATGTTCGGCTTTGAACTTTTCGAAGGAAATCCAAGCAAAGCGCTCACCTCCCCGTTCTCGGTTGTCATCACAGAATCAGCAGCGATAAAGTATTTTGGTAAGAAAGAAGTTCTAGGACAAAATCTGACTATTCGCAATTTCGCAGGTGAAAAACATGATTTTGTGGTAACGGGTGTGTTGAAGCCTACTTCACAAAACTCCGTTACGGAGCTGAATGCCGCCCTAAGCAGCTCGATATTCCTTCCCATTGCCAGTGAAGCGTATTTCGGCAGAAACGTGGACAACTGGAACACTCTATGGATTGCCGGTTTTATCGAGCTACAGGAAAACGTGCAACCAGAGCAATTAGCTATTCCCATACAAAACTTATTAAGGCAACACGCCAACGAAGAAGTTGCCACCAATCTTATTCCGCAACTTAAACCACTTTCCTCTTATTATCTCAATGACAATAAAGGTGCTATAAGACAATTAACGCATGTATTAGTGCTTATCGCGGGCTTTCTCCTTGTCATGGCGGTGGTCAATTTTATCAATTTTACGGTAAGCCAAAGCTTCACACGCCTAAAGGAAATCGGCGTTCGAAAAATGATGGGAAGCAACAGGTTACAATTGATACTACAATTGACCACGGAATATCTCATGTTGGTATGGATCGCCGGCTTAGGCGCTTTGGCGTTATATCCTGTATTAGCCCCTTTGTTTGAGTCCATCATGTTGACCGCGCTACCCGACATCTTTGAGCTTCCGGTATCCTTCTTCGTTTATTTTATGCTTACCGTATTCTTTTTAGGTATGCTCTCCGGTTTGTATCCTGCCATGAAGCTGTCCCAAAACCGCCTATTGGAATCACTGAAGAACCAGCTGACGAACATACAGCAAAAGCATCTTATCCGTCGCATATTGTTATTCACGCAGTTCACAGTTACTATCGTTGTTCTGATTGCTGCCGTTGTCGTTTCCCGGCAAGTCGATATCTTCACGAAAGGTGATTTAGGCTATGACAAAGACTATCTCATTACCGTACAAGCGCCTCGCGATTGGTCGGAAGCGGGTTTGCATAAGATAGAGTTGGTACGCGAACAGTTACGCGCTTTGCCTTATGTCAAGAATATCAGTCTCTCGTATGGCGTACCGGGGTCATTTGCTGATGGCATACAACAGGTACAAAAAGTAGGAAGTGAAGATGAAGTGGACGCATTAATGATTACATCCGATCGTTACTTTTCGGATACCTACAATATTCCGTTGTTGGCCGGTCAGTTTTTTAGTTCACGGGAAGAGGCTACGGTAGATAACTCGAAACTGGTCATCAACAATAAAGCAGCAAAAGCCCTAGGGTATCATACGCCAGAAGAAGCCATCGGTCAGCAAGTTAGCTTATTTAACAATCGATTTACAGGAACTATTGCCGGTGTCACAGACGATTTTTACGCCAATTCCATGCATAGCGCATCACCTCCGGTGATCTGGTTCTCCATCAACAATAATAATCAGTATCGATTTTTATCCATTCGACTTAAAGCAGGTTCCACGTTTGATGCGTTGACCGCGCTTGAAAAAAATTGGAAACAGCTTATGCCCGACGCCCCTTTTGAATTTCGATTTATGGATGATACGATCAAGAACATGTATACGGTCGAACTACAGCTACAGCGCGCTTCGCAAATTGCTACGGTTATCTCCATCGTCATCGTCGCTTTGGGTCTCATCGGCTTAACGGCTTTGGCGATTAATCTACGTTTAAAAGAAGTCGGCATCCGAAAAGTGCTAGGCGCATCTTTCCGGCAAATTATCATGCTATTCAGCAAAGAGTTTTATATGACGTTCTTTTTAGCTGTGCTGCTCGGTTGTCCGTTAGTCTACACGCTCATGGATAAATGGCTGGCAAACTATACTTCCCGAACTGAATTGCACCTGGGTGTATTTGTACTTCCTTTATTAGGACTCGTACTGCTCTTATTTTTCATTACCGGAGGTATTATATTGAGTGTTGTAAAGGCCAATCCAGTGGATAGTTTAAGGAATGAGTAGAAATGTTAACTTAACTTGCCAATATTTACACACTTTTGATAAGTATAGTTAACATTTTATAACTATTTTTGCAAACAAGAGTTTGCAAAATGGAAAGAATTAAAATTAAATCGATTTTCCTTCGCGATGAGGTTGAAACTGTACACATCCGCCATCTTTACTATCAAATTGATTGGTCGGACCGACTGATTGGGATACTGGGCGCAAGGGGAACAGGGAAAACCACACTTTTACTTCAACGTATGAGGTTGCACTTCCAAAGCGATGACACTGCACTATACATTTCTCTGGACGACATCTATTTCGCAAGCAATAGCCTTATTGAGCTAGCAGAAACTTTTAGAGTACGAGGGGGTAAAATATTATTCGTAGACGAGGTACATAAATACAACGGTTGGGCCAGGGAAATCAAGAACATCTATGATACCTATAAGGATCTCTACATTGTATTCACGGGCTCTTCTGTCATTGACATCTACCAACAAGAAGCCGATCTTAGCCGACGGGCAGTATTCTATGAGCTGGCTGGGCTTTCCTTTCGGGAATATTTACGTTTTGCAGATATTTATTCAGCGGAAGCGATAGCTTTACCGGATGTGTTAAGTCATCACACGCAAATCGCTTTAAAATTAAGCAAAGACTTCAAACCGATACCGCATTTTGAGGCTTATCTCGACCATGGTTATTATCCATTTTTTAAGGAAAATATTCGCACCTATTTTTTACGTATCGAGCAGGTTATCCGACTGATTGTCGAGACCGAACTACGCTTTGTTGATGGTTTTGATATCAACAACACCAGTAAAGTGATGCAATTACTTGCCATCTTGGCCGAGAACGTTCCTTTCAAACCCAACATCAGCAAATTAAGCGATAAGATAGGCATCAGCCGTCAAACGGTGACCCAATACCTCCACTACTTGGAAAAAGCACGGCTGATTAATATGTTAAATCCCGCAGGCGCCAGTATAAGTACCTTACAAAAACCCGAAAAGGTGTATTTGGAAAATCCAAATCTCCACCGTGCTATCGCTTCATCCGAAGCCAATCAAGGTAGCCGCAGAGAGTCGTTTCTGCTCAATCAGCTCCGCAATGCCAAGCATGAAGTTTCACTACCTTCTGCTGGTGATTTTTTGGTGGATCGCAAGGTGACGGTCGAAGTCGGGGGCAAAGGCAAAAGTCGAAAGCAAATCGCAGGCGTTGAAAATGCTTTCATTGCCGCAGATAACCTTGAGATAGGTATCGATGAGAAAATTCCCCTTTGGCTCTTCGGCTTTTTGTACTAAATAGTAAGTAGCTATATAAAACGCTGCAGCAATCTCCTGTTCGATCGTGAACAGTGACTGTCCGAAAACGGACAGCAAATAAAAGCACAAACCAATCATTTACAACAAATTAAAATAATGGCAAACCGATTGCGTCCATAAATACATACCGAATATGCATGACTATAGTGATAAAGAACCATATAAAACTCGCTTGGCGGAATATTTTAGGACAAAAAGTTCATAGCATCATCAATATTGGTGGTTTAGCCGTGTCCATGGCAGTTGTCTTGTTGATCACGTTATGGATCGACTATGAAGCAAAGTACGACACGCATCACCGTGAAGCGGCACGGATCCACCTGCTTTCTCATCACGAATCCAATGGCGATCGTTTTATGGAACAGAGCCCATATATTTCATACGACGTCATACCCACAGCAGTTCCGGAGGTCGAATTAGCTGCAATAAGTCATGGTGGACGGGTATTAATCTCTATGGACAACCATTCTTTTTATGAGAAAACGATCTTGTTTATAGACTCCAATTGGACAAAGATGTTCAGTTATCAGCCGCTAAAAGGCTCATTCAATTTTTTCAAGCAGCACGATAGCCGACAGGTTGCAATCAGCCAGTCCAAAGCCCGGCAATATTTCGGAAACGATGACCCCATAGGGCAAACGCTGTTGGTGGATTCTATTCCCGTATCCGTTGGGGCCGTATTTGCCGACGTACCGAGCAACTCTTCTTTTCCACAGAATATCCTCATTCCCTATAATGCGACTATGACCAAAGACGAGCAGTATAGGCTGACGGAATGGGGTGCGTTCGGCAGTTTATTATTTCTCAAAATTAATCCAAGTGCATCTATTCCTATCGTATCTCAAAAGATCACTCAAATTTTTCATAGCAACGTCCCCAATCAAAAGGAAGCAGATATTCAAAACAGGTTAACTCCGCTATCGGATTTGTATTGGTCGACCGAATTCGAAAACAGTATGCTTCCTAAAGGCAACAAAAATACGATGCGCGTATTGGGCATACTGTCGGCCGTATTGCTACTGACCGCTTGCATCAACTTTGTCAACCTCTCGATTGCCCAGAACACAACCCGTAATAAAGAAATCGGCATCCGAAAAGTGACCGGAGCCAGCCGACAACAGCTGTTTGTTCAGATAATCATAGAGATCCTCCTGCATGTCATATTGGCAACCTTTTTGACCGTTATCCTCGCTTTTCTACTGTTGCCTTATTTCAATCTGCTCTTTGAAAGTGAACTGACCCTGTCCATCTTCCAAAGCAGAACCATATTGATATTAATCGGCTTGCTTGTATTAGTTACGGTGCTGACCGGTATCTACCCCGCTCTTTTATTGAGCCGTGTCAGTCCGATCCAGCTTTTTAAAGACAAGATTCATTTATCGCTTAACGTGCAGTCGCTACGGAAAGTACTCTTAATCGGGCAGTTGGTTGTCGCAGTCTGTGCCACTGTTGGTGCTATCGTTATCCATCTTCAATTTCGCTATATACAAGAGCAAACGGCAGCGTATAAAAAAGAACAGGTCTTTTCCTTTTATGCTGTCTATCCCCAAAAAAGTATAGCTTACGGTAGTCCGGCAGAAAAAAAGTTTTCACAAACACTGAAAAGCGTTAAAACCGAATTGCTACAACAACACACCATCAAACATATTTCCAATGTCAACGGAACTTCCTTAATCGATAATACATATTTAAGAGATATCCGTTACCGTTGGCAGGGACAGCCCGAACCGGTAAAACCATACCAGGCGATTACCTATTGGATAGATGCAGATTATCTAGGGGTTTCCGATCTTGAGCTTGTTGCAGGACGCTGGTTCATAGAACAGAATACAGGGGATAAACATAACCTAGTTATCAACGAAACAGCCGCTAAAGTATTTGGCCTTAAAGAACCGGTGGTAGGAAGCAACTATTTAGAACACATAGATCCTCAATACCTACCAAATCAAGGTACTATTATTGGCATCGTCAAAGATTTCCATCACGGCAGTCTTCACGAGCCCATCCAACCGGTTATTTTTCAGTTAGATCCTTTTTTTAGCACAAAATTTATTGTAAAAACCCGCGAAGGACAGGTACGCCAAGCCTTAGACGCCGCACACACGGTCTGGAAAAAACATTTTCCCGGCTATCCTTTTGAATACACGTTTCTGGATGAAGAATTTAATCAGCTGTACAAAGACGACATCAGGGCAGGTACATTTTCGCTGATCTTTACCGTGCTGACCGTCATTATTGCCTGCTTAGGAATCCTCGGTATTGCAATATTCACCGCTAAACAGCGTACGAAGGAAATCGGTATCCGAAAAGTACTGGGCGCTTCGGTATCCACGATTGTATTGGCACTTTCCAAAGGCTTTGCCAAAATGGTCTTGCTTGCCATTATCATCGCTTCGCCAGTCGCCTGGTGGATGATGACCACTTGGTTGGACAACTTTGCATATCGCATAACGCTCCAGTGGTGGATGTTGGTTACAGGAGGACTTGTTATCATCGGAATAACGCTAGTGACAGTAGGAATACAAAGCATACGGACGGCAAAAGCCAACCCAGTGGATAGTTTGCGGGATGAGTAATATAGCGGAAAAACAGGAGATAGTAGAACTAGAACGGGGGCGAATATCCAAATGTGATAAAATGAAAGGACTGATCACTAATTACTGATCAATGACGACTAAAACATGATAAAGAACTATATAAAGATTGCTGTTCGAACGCTTCGAAAAGAGAAACTATATACCCTTATCCATATTATGGGCATTACGTTGAGCATAACCGCTTGCTTGCTGATTGGCACCGTGGTAATCGATGAACTATCCTATGATAAGCAGTGGAGCCGTTCGGCAGACACCTATCGACTGTTAACCATTAGGGAAGACGCGGGGGCCTTCTCTCAAAAAGGAGGAACCGTATATGCCGGTCTCGCCCCCACCTTAAAGCAAAATTTTCCCGAAGTAGAAGAATACAGTAACGTATATCCCAACACGATCTCCCTCAAAATCAACGAGACAGATGAACTACCGATAAAAGCGACCATTCTTCTTGCTGATACGGCGGTATATAAACTGTTAGACATCGAACTCATCGATCAGGAAGACCTTATGCCTACCGGCGACATCCCGAAAATCATCTTATCTGAATCCTTTTGCAAGACGCATTTTGGAAACAAGAATCCACTGGGCCAGCGTATATATGACATGCCAAAATACGACAATGAAAGTAATACCTATCTCGTAGCAGGCATCATGAAGGACATCCCATCGAACACCCATCTCCGCTCGGATATGGTGATGCTTTTGAACAGAAAAGAAGAACTGCTTACTAAAAATAGGCAGGGTCCCGGCATGCAGTTCACCAAGCAATACATCATGCTTCGAAAAGGGACTGACCCACAGCAGTTTGAACATAAAATAAATGATTGGTATCATCAGTTTACCGACATCGACAAAAAAGTCCGGTTTGGCCTACAGCCCATGGCAGACATCTATCTAAAGACGGATTTTCCCGCTTATCAACCGATCAAGGGCAACGTCCAACATAGCTACCTGTTTTCCGCGGTCGCTATCCTCCTATTATTGATCGCCTGCATCAACTACGTCAATCTGAGCACTGCTCGCGCAAGCAGCCGTATAAAAGAAACCGGTATGAAGAAATTATTGGGTGCCTCTCGCAGAAATATTCTGACACAGTCTCTATTGGAATCTCTACTCATTTTTAGCACAGCAGGAGCGCTTGCCTTCATATGTTATCAGCTTGCCATTCCTAAATTAGAATATTTTATCGGTCATCCACTAGCATTTCGCTTCCTTGCGCATTGGACATATTTTGCCTACGTTATGGGTGCTTTTCTTCTTATTTGCTTGTTTAGCGGCCTGTATCCAGCATGGTTAGTTTCAGGTTTTCGGTCGATAGGCAATATACAAAGCATCCTCCGTGAAGGAAAAAACAGACAGGGGTGGTTGAGGCCTAGCCTTGTCGTATTACAACTTTCTATTTCTATCACTGTACTCATAGCTATGCTGGTCATACAGTATCAAGTACAATTCCTCAAGAGCAAAGATATTGGCTTTGACACGGAAGGATTGTTAAGCATTGATTATGTATCGTGGGATAACAAATCCACTGCCTTACGCACCGAACTTTTAAAAAATACAGCTATCCTCTCCACCAGTTTCACATATTGGTTGCCAACAGTCCCCGGAATGGAAATGAAGTTACTGAGAACACCAGGAAAGTCGTATGACGAAACCGAACTATGGTATATAGACGGAGAGCCAAATATGGCACAAACAATGGGATTAACGCTTAAGGAGGGTCGTTTTTTAGATACAGACCGACTAGGAGATGCTGTCCAAGCTGATGAAGTCAGTCCAGGAAGTAGTTCCCTACGCCCCTGCCTGATAACGGCCAGTACAGCTCGTTTATTAGAAATAGACACACTGAACCAGCCATTCCCCGAAGCGGGGATTATACCTGTAGGTATCGTCCATGATTTCCATAGCGAATCCCTACACAAACAGACTGTCCCAACAGTAATCAGAGCCTATCGTGCCCCATCCGCCGGAGCCTTACTCATCCGTACACAACCTGGAGAAGAACGAAACGCGATGTCGTACATCGCTTCGGTATGGAAAGAACTGTATCCGAATAAGCACTTTGATATACAGCTTGTCAGGGAAACATTAGCGAAACAATACGAAGCAGAGGAGAAACTGTATCATCTTTTCCGGATATTCAGTCTATTGACGATGTTACTTGCCATTATGGGCATATTAGGGCTTGTCGTCCATGCACTTCGTCTGCGCGTTCAAGAAATAGGTATCCGCAAGGTACTCGGAGCCTCTGTTATCAACATAACCACTATGCTATCCAAAGATTTTGTCAAATTGGTCCTACTGGCTATTATTATTGCCAGCCCTATTGCTTGGTGGCTCATGAATAAATGGCTGGAAAATTTTGCTTATCGCATCGAAATCCCATGGTGGATCTTTGTCCTATCCGGTGCTACGGCATTCTTCATCACGTTATCGACAGTAGGCTATCGGGCCATAAAAGCAGCAAAAACTAATCCAGTGGATAGTTTGCGGGATGAATAGTCTCGTTTTAAGCAGTTGTCGAAATAAGATCGAAATTCAAATATTCACCCATTAATTTGAAATGTTTATCGAAACTGAATAATGTTATTTTTTCTTCAATGACCTGTTGTAAATTAACACTTTATATCTTGACATCTCCTCTTCCGCGAAGTGTATCCAAGTCGATGTCCAAGTCTAATGTACCTTTCAAAGCAATCAACCGTTGTCTTTTGATTCGGGCAATATAACTTTCCAACACCTCTTTGATCAGTTGGTTCTTGGTCTTCGCATTCGTTAAGGCCATTGCCTCTTCCAACAAATTATTTGGGATATCCAATATAGTTCTCATCATTATTCATGCTTAAATACATCATTATTCACACGAATATAAGAAAAATTTATAACACTTAAAACCGACAATGCCTCGTACAGTTCATATCACCCATGCCGTAACCACATCACTATAATTCAGCGTCACGTCGCTACCGATGTAAGATACCCGAAATTCATATTGTTCCAACATATCGAGATTCCGCAATGCAAAGGTAGACTTGGTATGCAGCGTTGATTCCCAGACTTCCGTTCCTTTTTTTCGATATTCATACCGATAAAGCCTTGCCGGCCGCCAGGAATTGACCCGTAAACGGATAATCCCGGAACCTACCTGTATATGTTCTACACGAAGGTTTTCCGGTTTCGGTGTACGCCCTAAAGAAACATGACTGGATCTTGAAGGACGAAATCCTGCTGCCACGATAATGGCTTCGTCACCCGCCGCAACGTCCTCGACATAGTGCGCTAAACGGCGAATAACATCTTGTAGCTTTTCGCCGTGTTGTGCCTTTAAGATGACAGCACGCTTATCCCGAAAAGTAGCTTCTGTATAAGCCTCTCGATAAGCATTCAAATTTGTCGACAAGGTCGTTAAATCCGGAACCGGATCGGTGAATAGATCCGCATTCTCCGTCATCTTCAAAAAAATCTGTTCTGCATAGATCAACAATTGCGTTGCATCCTTGCTTGTAAATACTGGTTTTGCCATGTTGTTATATATTAACTATTCATTTGGTAGATAGCAGACTTATAGCATACTACTATCTTCTTCTATTACAAAGATGTGCTGTAAAAACAAACAAAAGGTGCATATTCTCGCCAATTTCGGGGGTACCCCAAAAAAGTTTTTGGCGAAAATATACACCTTTACAGTACATATCCCTTCAATTTCTATCATCAAAATCAGCCATTTTGGCATCGTGAACGCAATTTTCAGCAAAAACAACCTTGAAAAACAGCAAAAACAGACTTGCATGCAAAATTATTGTACGTGCATACTCCTCGCTAGAAATTACCCGCACGATAGCCGTCCTTGCCACACTTCCCGAAAAATCTGTTGACGTCTTTAAAAAAACAGCTTGAATACCTCCGATATGTGCTTGGGCTTACCTCCTGCGCACAGGCATCCTAAAAATTCCTAAGTATAACCCTGTTGTGTTTGCTAACCCCGTTATTCCACTTACGACTACATCCAAAACAAGGGCATACTTGTTATCCATATACGCGATCATCTTCTTTATATCGGCAAGTGAATAGGACAAGGCCATGATTACCTCCGCTCCAATTGTTGCACATTGATGTCCAGTCCCATGCAGGCGCCTGATATTTGCACGCAGCCATGTTCCGTTTAC
The DNA here is from genome assembly GCF_004208525.1 of Sphingobacterium corticibacterium. Taxonomy (GTDB): domain Bacteria; phylum Bacteroidota; class Bacteroidia; order Sphingobacteriales; family Sphingobacteriaceae; genus Sphingobacterium; species Sphingobacterium corticibacterium. The sequence continues at coordinate 79,555 of NZ_SGIT01000005.1, forward strand.
GTGCGAGATAATGAAGAAGACCATTCCATTATACCTGTTCGATACCGGACGTTTATTATTCCATATCAAAAACCGTTTAAAGCAAACGATACTGATCGTATTTCGAATATCTTAATAATTTTACGCTTATATCTTAGGCTATTCATTTACGCCGACAGCGGGTTATTAACAAATAATAATCTGTTCTATTTGCGCAAAATAAACAACAAAAAAAACACAATATTAATTTGCCATTAAACAGAGGATATTGTATATTTGACAATGAAACAACTAACTCATTGTATGACAACTAAGTTTAGTTATAGAAATATCATTAAGTCTCCGGTTTAACAGCAGCCGGTCTAAGCATTTAATCCTATATGCGTGCATAAGCGTATAATAGCAAGTAGAAAACCAATTAGAGACATATAGGATTCCAAACATTTTATTCGATTCCAGTACACGTATAATATCGTGTGTTTGATTTGTATTTTAGGCAATGGTTTGCCATGGAATCGATTTGTTCTTTGACATATTGGTGTTTTCGTAGTTCAACAATTGCACATCATAGCTTTCTACGACTGACGTCTTGTGTGCCATAAAATTGACAATTTTATTAAAGGTATTTTGAAAGGTATGCACAACTGGATTTTAGATATTTGCCCGCACTGTATTTCAAAGATTGATATGACGAAAGATATACACAACATTCAGTCTAGGTCGGTTTATTCTTAGTTGTTAAAATCACTTTATGAAATGTATGCACAACTCAAACCTCCGGGATAATAAAAAAGATTACAAGCTATAGGTCAGAAACTAACATTGTCAATAACATTTCGTAAAAAAACTAGGTTATCAGATAATTATATTAAGCAACAACGAGGCTCCTTGTGGCGCCATAGGGTGAGGGCCATCCGCCACTCACTAAATACCTTTTTTTAACTCGTGTATAGTGAATAATTCGGTAAACATCCTTTTAAAGTACACACAACTAGCACTATAAAAGTAGCGTTCATCTGCGGGTAGTACTAACGCTATTGTAAAAGGTATGCAAAATATGAAGAGACAACTTTTAAAAATATTGCCAAAGGTGTCTAACCACGATTTGAAAGGGATACACAACCAAAAATTTAATTTCTCCGCACGACTAACGGTGTTACTAAACACTATTAGGCACAGTTGATGATAGACGTTACAGACCACGATTTGAAAGGGATACACAACCACAGGTCAAATGATCAGTTGTTATTTAAGGCTGTGACAAATCAAATTTTAAAAGGTATACACAACTCGTTCACATAAACTTTTAAAAATTATGAAGTTCTTACACACCACATTTTGAAAGGTATACACAACAAGAACGTCATCCGCGCAGGAATAAACATTTATACTCATACTTTAAAAGATATACACAACATTCGTTGCACAATAAAATAAAAGTGTCCGCAATAGCAACTAACCGCAGTTCTCGAAAAAATTTCAAAAACACCAATATGCATCGAACACATAAAACAGCCAACGCAGTCCCGTCTGAAAACGATTACCAAATGACCACCGGGACTGCGGCAAGCTGTTATAAGATAGATTACTAATCAACAACAGAACGATGCATAAACCAAACAAATTAAACACAACTGCACGACATCTGGCCATGTTACAAAATGGTCAGGAGAAAGGATTAGCTTTCTTTTACAAAAAGTACTACGGCTATCTCGCCTTCCGCACCGAAAAAGCTACACAAGATGAATGTGCAGCAGAAAGCATCGCGCAGGAAGCATTCCTCCGCCTATGGTTGTTTCGGGAAAACTTACAATCGGAAGAAGAACTCTTCCAGTTTCTTAAGACGCAAGTCAAATCGGCCGTCCATGCCTTTTATAGCAAAACCAGAAATCGCTTTCACCGAAGCCTCCTTAGGCTCGACGGTATCGAAGATTATCAAGAGTTCTTGTTGGGCTACGAATTGGAGGACGAGGAGGAAGAGGATATCGTCTATCTCGAACAGCTGGAAGAAGAAAAAAAAGAGAAACTACAAAAGCTTGAAAAGCTTCTCCCCCACCTGCGAAAAGAACAACAGCTCTTTCTGCAACTTTGTCTGAAATACAGTTTCAATTACGAACGTATCGCCTACTATCTTGGCGGCATCTCGGATTATGAAGTAAGTCTCCAGGTCGAAAAAACCATCGAAACACTACGCCAAATTTTCCAAAGCGCTGAAAAAATGGAAAAGCTAAACAGCTCTTCCAGGTATGTTATCCAAGGGGAGATAAATGAACAGCAAGAAGAGATATTCCGCATGCGCTACGATTTACAATTTTCCTTCGATCAGATTGCGGAAGCCTTGAAATTAAACGCCGCTGTTGTAAGAAAGCTTTTTATAGAAGCACACGCAAAAATAAAGCAAGCTAAAAAAACAGCATAAAAACACAAAAATATGGCTACAGATACCCACATCTTGACACGAAAAGTACAGGTCTTTGTTGATTGCGACGACAAAGAGGAGCGTACAGCATATTTTAAGAAACTGTTTACCTGGCAAGATCTTGTATACCGTGGTTCCAACTTGGTACTCACCCACCAATACATACAAGAAAACATCAAAGATTTTATCTATTTGAAGGAAGATATCAAAGTTAAACTGGCCGATAACACTAAAGATCCCGAAGGGATATTGAACACATCCCGTATGAATACAACCTACAAAGTGTTGTCTCGCTATTTTAAAGGGGAGATACCTTCCGATATCCTATCCAACATGAATATGTCGCTCATCAAAACATTTAATACGGATCGGTCGGCATACTGGAAAGGGGAAAAATCGCTACGTAACTTCAAAAAGACCATGCCCATTCCTTTTTCTGGCAAGCAGGTTAAGCTCCGTAATGACGAAAAAGGAAAAGATTTTAAATTCTCGCTATTCAAAATTCCGTTTCGCACTTATCTTGGCAAAGACCGATCAGACAAACGCGTTCTTTTGCAACGCGCACTCGCCGGTCAGATAAAGATCTGTGCTAGTTCACTACAAATTGTGAAAGGCAAATTATTCCTACTACTTGCACTTGAACTTCCGAAGAAAGTTCATGATCTTAACGAACATGTTATCGCAGAAGCAACGCTTTCCGTGGAACATCCCATTAACGTTCAAATCAATAAACAGCAATTCCAAATCGGAAATAAAGAAGAGTTCCTCTACCGGCGAATGGCTATCCAGTCCGCACGCCACCGCATACAAAAGGCTGCGGCATTCAACAAAGGTGGAAAAGGACGAAAGAAAAAACTAAAAAGCCTGGAACAATTCAATAAAAAAGAAATAAACTACGTGGATAGCCGTTTACATCTTTATAGCCGACGCCTAATCGACATCTGTGTGAAAACACAGGCCGGCACCTTACTTTTGGTCAACCAAACCAACAAAGAAGAAATTGCCAAGGAAGATGAATTCTTACTTCGCAATTGGAGCTACTATGGGTTAGTTGAAAAAATAAAATATAAAGCTGAAATGGCAGGGATTAATCTTATCGTAGAGTAGTATGGAGATTATTTCTTATCTTGTGAATGGAGGACGGATAAATCACAGCCATATATCCGCTCCATTTGGTCTAATATGAACCTGCTTATGATAAGAACAAATACATCAAAAACGTTGTGCCAGCTATTGTTGGTAACACTATTGCTATTTACGACCGCATGTAAAAAAGAGCATTCCCCAGAAGAAAATCTATCCACGGAAAATGCATTAACAACTTTCAGTTTCAAAAAAGAGAAAAATTCATCGCTACTTCTCGATATCCAAGGTAAAATCGTGGACGATAGCGTATTTCTACATACCTTAGCGGGAACAAACATCACCAGCCTGATCCCTGAATTCACCCACAACGGAGAACGGCTGACCGTAAACGGAACTGTACAACAAAGTGGTATTAGCAAACAGGATTTTTCAAAGCATGTCAGCTATCAAATAGAAGCCGAAAACGGTGATGTACACACTTACCACGTCAAAGTTGCCGATACGGGTTTCCCTACAATATATATCTCGACGGATGACGTGCCTATCGTTAGCAAAGAGGATTATGTGGACGGTCATATAACGATTACGACCGGACTTCTGGGCGACGTCCTCTACGAAGGTGGTACGGAGATTCGGGGCAGAGGAAATTCGACTTGGGGAATGCCTAAAAAACCGTACCGAATCAAACTAACAGATAAAGCAGGATTGTTGGGCATGCCGGCAGACAAAAGCTGGGCTTTGATCGCCAATTACGGAGACCAATCTTTGCTACGCAACGATATCGCTTTTGAATTGAGCCGCCGACTGGAATTGGCTTATACCCCTAGGCAACAGTATGTTGAATTATTTCTGAACGGTGAATATCAGGGCAACTACACGCTGACCGAACATATCAAAGAAAGTAAAGACCGTATCCAAATTGACGAAGATAATGGTGGTTTCATCCTCGAACAAGATGGATATGCCTATCAAGAGCCGGTATTCTTTACCACACCTCAGGATGTACCGATAGCCGTTAAATTTCCCGATGAAGATGATATCACCAATGATGAACTTAATTACATCAAAAATCATTATACTGCATTTGAAAACCGCCTCTTTAGCGAGAACTTTAGTGATCCTAATGAGGGTTATCAACCATATTTTGATTTACCAAGTTTTGTAAATTATTATCTCGTTAACGAAATTTGCGGCAACACTGATATGGTATGGAGCATGCGTATGTTCAAAAAAAGCGATGAAGACCAAAAAATTTACACCGGTCCGGTTTGGGATTTTGATTTAGCTTTCAATAACGATAGACGTATTGGTCAAGCGGATGCTATCCGAAAATTAATGTTGACCAATGCTCATACTCCTCGCCAATGGATGGACCGTATCGCACAAGACCCCGCGTTTAAAAAAATGGTACGTGAACGATGGAACGCTTCGAAAGAAGCACAAATAAAAACAATCACGGCATACCTTGATAAGCAGGCTGAACGCCTGGTTCATAGCCAATTGTTTAATTTCCATCGGTGGAATGTTTTAGGTCAAAATATTAACCAAAGCTGGTATGTAGGCACCACACATGCAGATTATGTCGGTTTTGTCCGCAATTACCTCACGGAACGCATTACTTGGTTAGATGACGTGTTTAATGGAAGTCAATTTGATTAAAGGTATTTTCTTTAAGTTTGTTGACTATGATAACAGAAAACAAGATGGAATACAACTTTGACGAACTAATCGATCGAACAAATAGCGGAAGCGTGAAATGGTCCAAGCCTGACGTCCTCCCCATGTGGGTGGCAGACATGGATTTCAAAACAGTTCCTGAAGTGACGGAAGCCTTGACCAAGCGGGCATCGCACGGTGTGTTCGGCTACGCGGCAACACCCCCTTCTTTTTATGACGCAATTGCGAACTGGTGGAAGAAAAGACACGCACTCCAGGTGGAAAACGATTGGATTGTAGCCGCGCAGGGTGTCATGCCGGCACTCGCAGCAGCGGTAGAGGCGCTAACATCTGAAGGTGACAAAATTATTGTACAGCCTCCTGTATACAATCACTTCTTTGTCACCGTTGAACAGAGTCATTGTGAACTCGTGGAGAATAACCTCTTGTATGACAACGGAAATTATCAAATTGATTTTGAAGACCTGGAACAAAAAGCTGCTGACCCTGCTGTAAAACTATTATTGCTCAGTAATCCGCATAATCCTGCGGGTCGGGTATGGACCAAAGAGGAGCTACAACGGCTTGGCGAAATATGTATCCACCATAACGTTGTCGTTCTGTCGGATGAAATCCATTCGGATTTAGTGCATGACGATTTTACACATGTCCCTTTTGCGTCTTTAGGAGAAGCTTATGCGAAAACATCCATTACTTTTTCCTCCCCCTCCAAAACATTCAATTTAGCAGGTTTACAAGTTGCCTATTTCTTCACCGAAAACGCATCTTTCCGTAGCAGGATAAAGGCAATATTAACAAAATGGGAAATGACCATGCTCAATATATTTGCCATCGACAGCCTGATCGTAGCCTATGAAAAAGGAGAATATTGGCTAGCAAATCTGAAGAAATACATATACGAAAATTACCAGTATCTAACAGAATTTTGTCGTTCGCATCTTCCCGATCTTCCCATTATTCCCCTACAAGCTACTTATTTAGTCTGGCTCGATTGTAGCGCGCTAGGGATGCCTTCTTCGGTCATCACAGACAGATTGCTGAAACACGAAAAATTATGGCTGCAGCCCGGTATCAAATTTGGACAGGCGGGCGATCGTTTCCTCCGTATCAATATCGCTTGCCCACGGTTACTACTGAAAGAAGGCCTGCAGCGGCTAGAACAAGAATATAAACGGATACGAACGGCATAATTCGTGATGTTACTTCTGTTCGGCAGTGAACAACTACTGTCCGATATCGGACAGATTCAACATCCCAAAAACAACATAACAAACTAGTTATCAATATTTTAATTTTATGGCGTAGCTATTGTCTTGATAGAAAAACAGATATGACGAATCCAAGATGATCAAGAATTATTTTAGAATTGCTTTCCGTAACCTGACAAAGAACCGCATGTTCACCATGCTCAATATTGTTGGACTTTCATTCGGACTGGTTGGCTTTATATTTATCACGACCTATGTATTTGATGAGCTCAGTTATGATCGCTTCCATACCCAGGCGGATCGTATTGTTCGTTTAAATACGCATATCCATATCGGTGAAAGCAAAATGGATATGGCCCTTACAAGCGATGTAATAGGCCCTATACTACAAAAAGAATATACGGAAGTGGAAGACTTCACCCGGTTATATACATCCGCTGGCGCAAAACTAATCAGAAAAGCAGATAAATGGATAAATGAGGCGAACGTTGCCCACGCTGATTCCTCATTTTTCCGCATATTTTCCTACCAAGCTCTCCATGGCCATCTTGACAAAGCCTTGATGGAGCCAAATAGTGTTGTATTGAGCCGCTCTGCCGCTGAACGTTATTTTAACACAACAGATGTCGTCGGAAAAACATTGGAGACCAACGACGCCGGAAATACCGTTTATCAGATCACGGCTGTAATCGAAGATATGCCTAGAAACGGTCATTTCAATTATGACTTTCTGTTTACCATGGAAAACGCCCCTTACCGGAATTGGGGTGAGCTCCTCTCCCATAACTTTACGACTTACATCTTATTGAGACACGCAAGCGACCGCCCCTTGTTGGAAATCCATCTCGAAGAGTATGTTCACAAACACGGCCTTCCAGCAGCCAAAAAATACATGGATGTCACGGATATAGAAACATTCAGACAAGGCGGAAATGCATTCCATTACGATGTCATTCCGATCTCCGATATCCATCTGCGTTCCAATCTCAGGGGCGAACTTCGTCCTAACAGCAGTTTTCAATATGTTTACATTTTCAGCGCTATTTCGTTGTTTATTTTGCTGATCGCCTGTGTCAATTTCATAAACCTGTCTACGGCACGGTCGGCCAACCGAGCAAAAGAAGTTGGTGTACAAAAAATATTAGGTGCTTCAAGAAGAAGTGTAGCTGGTCAATTTTTGGCAGAGTCGTTGTTACTAGCTCTTGGCGGAATTATTCTCGCCATTGGACTTGTTGCATGGAGTGTACCGTTATTTAACGAACTATCCGGCAAGGAGTTTAAAATAAACGATATCATCAATTTCAAATCACTTCCGCTATTTGCACTTCTTTTATTATTCGTCGGGTTAATAGCCGGTTACTACCCTGCTGTTTATTTATCTGCATTTAATCCGTTACAGGTATTAAAATCGCATACCGTGATTTCGTCCGGAAAGAGCGTCTTTCGAAGTGGTTTAGTGGTTTTTCAATTCACCATATCGATTGTGCTGATTGTCGGCACATTCATCATGACCGCACAACTGCGGTATATCCAGCATAAAAAACTAGGGTACGAGCGGGAAAACATTCTTTTAATTAATGATTATCATGCGCTGGGAAATCAGACGAAAGCTTTCCGCGATGAAATTTTAAATATACCGGGTATCAAAACGGGTACAATCAGCGGCTTTCTACCTGTTTCTCACTCGAACAGAAGTGATAACACATATTCCCGAGAAACTGTCTTGTCCCCTAGTAATTCGGTGCAACTACAGACGTGGCATGTCGACGAACAATATATCCCTACGTTAAATTTAGAACTGTTATCGGGACGTAACTTCGCTGCTACCCGACGGGCCGATTCTACGGCGGTTATTTTAAACGAAACCGCTGTTAAGCATTTTGGTTTTGGAAAAAATCCTATTGGTCAACAAATACATTTCCAATCTGGTGATGGTGTGGAATCATATCACGTCATTGGTGTCATCAAAGACTTTAATTTTGAATCCCTTCGAGATCCGGTTACGCCATTGGGCTTTTTCTTGGGTTATAGTCCTTCATTAGCTGCATTTAAAATAGAAACGACTGATCTTCCATTATTGCTTAGCCGTATCGAAGACAAGTGGAATAAACTGGCTCCTGGATTTTCATTCGATTATCGGTTTTTGGATGAAGCCTTTGATAGTATGTACAGATCGGAGCGTCGCATGAGCAGGCTAAGCCTAACATTCGCGGCCATGGCCACCGGTATTGCCTGTCTAGGGCTGTTTGGACTTGCAGCATTTATGGCAGAGCAACGCAGTAAGGAAATCGGTATCCGAAAAGTACTCGGTTCATCCGTTACGGGAATAGTCGCCATGCTTTGCAAGGATTTCGTAAAATTAGTTTTTATGGCGATTATTATCGCTGTTCCTATTGCATGGTGGGCAATGAACAAATGGCTGGAAGATTTCACCTATCGGATAGATGCATCATGGTGGATATTTATATTGACGGGCATGATAGCCGTTATCATTGCGCTATTTACGGTCAGCACCCAAGCGATACGTGCGGCCCGCGCTAATCCCGTCGATAGTTTAAGAAACGAATAAAGGATAAAACAAAAATGATCAAATTAGAACATATTTTTAAATGGTACAACGTAGGCGGTACACGCTCTTTTGTACTGAAAGATATCAATCTGGAAATCGAACAGGGCGATTTTATTTCCATCATGGGTCCATCGGGTTCGGGAAAATCGACACTTTTGAATAGTATAGGTTTACTCGATGAACCAAACGAAGGACATTATTATTTTATGGACGAAGACGTATTGGCTTTAAAACCGAAGAAGCGAACAGCGTTATTCCAATCGCACATGGGCTACGTTTTCCAGTCTTATCACTTGATAGATGAACTAACGGTATACGAAAATATCGAAACACCGTTAATTTACAAAAATGTATCTGGCAAGGAGAGAAAAGCCATCGTGGGTGATATGCTGGATCGTTTCGGAATTGTCGGAAAGAAAGATTTATTTCCGGCACAATTATCCGGCGGACAGCAACAGATCGTGGGTATCGCCCGCGCGTTAGCTGCTGCGCCCAAATTGTTGCTGGCAGACGAACCGACAGGTAATCTCAATTCTAAACAGGGCGAGGAGATCATGGCGCTTTTCAAACAACTCAACGACGAGGGGATGACTATTATACAGGTCACGCATTCTGAAAAAAATGCGGAATACGGAAAACGTATTATTAATTTGCTTGATGGGCAAGTGAAGTGATATTTTCTCTTCATTTTTTTCTTGATAAAAAAACGAAGCAAAAAAATCAAGGCTGAATATGGTTTTGCTATTTTCCATTGTCTATTCCTAAACAGCATGGAACTCGCTCCGCTCGGACAGCATGCTGTTCTTAACGGAATAGCCAGCTGGAAAATGGCCGCAAAACAATATAAGGCCCTTTTAACTCCGTATAACCGCTAAGCAATATTGATCGCTTTCATTTGCGCATTTGTACTAACCCTCCCTTGACTTACAGGGTCGCATCCAAATGTTTTACTACTGTACTAATTCATCCGTAGTACTATCCCTAATGTAAAACATTTGAAGCGACGAGTTTTTTTCTATCTTTTTTTGCGGAAAAAAAAGATTAAAGAAAACCCGTATATTAGTATGGATGAATGAGCAGGAGTTAAAAGCATTGATTTCGCTACTGGATGATCCAGATGCGGAAATCTACCAAGCGTTGGAAGACAAGCTAATCACTTGCGGTCCGGAAGTGATTCCATTATTGGAAGAATCTTGGGAACAGTCCTTCGATGTGCTTTTGCAAGAACGTGTGGAACATATCACTCACAAGATACAATTCAACCAAGTAAAAAATGACCTTCAATTGTGGAAACTGAGTAACCAAGAGGATCTGTTGGAAGGTTTGCTTATCGTAAACCGCTACCAATATCCCAATTTAGGCGAAGATGAAGTTTATGGGAGACTGGCGGAATTACGTCGCAATGCTTGGTACCATTTGATGTATGATATGAGCCCGATTGAAAAGGTAAAGCTATTGAACAATATCCTCTTTCGAGAGTTTGGCTTATCCGGTAATACGTCCGATTTTCATGCACCACAAAACTCCTTTATCAACAAGGTACTGGAATCCAAAAAAGGAAATCCTATTTCACTGGCTTGCATTTATAGTATCGTTGCGCAACGATTGGACATACCTATTTATGGTGTTAATCTTCCGAAGCATTTTGTCTTGGCCTACATGAACGAAGAAAAACCCGACGAAGTGCTTTTTTACATTAATGTGTTTAATCGCGGACAGATTATGCGGGAAGTGGATATCGTTGCTTTCCTGCAACAATTAAATCTACCGCCGGTAGATGATTACATTAAACCATGTAGCAATTTGGAGATTATCAAACGTATCCTACGCAATCTGATTGCTGCTTATGAATACGTGGACAATCACGAAAAGCGTGAGGAAGTTCAATTATTGATGGACCTCATTGACCCAGCGTAGAATCATCGCGGGCATCCAGCGCCAAACCAACAGGCGTTATGCCATATCCTAATTCGGAAGTATCGATCACATCTTCTGGCTCCACGTTGCCATCGTCTGTATACCTAAACCGCGAGACCTTTTTTGCTGCGCGGTCAGCCACATATAAATACACACCACCCGCCCGTGTATCAATCGCGACATCAACAGGAGAGATTAGCCCCGTATTAGATCCCGTGATCACCCTTGTTGGTCGGATGGCATCCGAACTGCCGTTTATCAAATTGGAAAAGCCCTCAAAAATGAGGATACGTCCGCTTCCTACCGTTGTTCCGTCGCCCATTTCGGCAATAGCCAAGACGTTCTTAATCGTATCGTAAGATAATCCACGGAGATTAGTCGTGGCATCTTCAATCCGCCATATACGGGCGGGGTTCAGCGTCGCAACGGAATCACTCGCCCTGACCGACATCGTTGTCAAATTCTGGAACATATAAAGCCCCGCCGGTGCACTAATTTTAGCGGTAAAAAGTCTATCGTTTTGATAAGCTGCTCCCCACATATCGAGGTCCGGATTGACCAACTTTTTATAAGGTTGTTTCTGGTTCCCTGTACTATTGGGATTATCGACCACGTATACCCCTGCGTCTGCACCTGCGCCATTGACAACCAAAAGCGATCGCGTAGCAGCGTGGTATACAAAGCCTCTCACCTTGTTGTAGTATCTGCTCCGAATACCGTTTCCGGCATTGTTCAGCAATCCTGTCTGTTGCACACTAATTGCAGCAATGACGGTATCAAGCCCATCACTGTTTTTACTTGCCTGGAAAACAGTTTTCACATAAGGGTTGAAATAAATCGGCCCGCCACCCTGTACTTGGGATAGGTGGCTCTCCCGAAAAGCAAAAACAGAAGAATCCGCCGGCTGAATGACGCGAACCGTGGTATCGGCCCGCTCATCCGTTGTACCATATTCCTCAAAGGATACATACAGGCGGGAAATTTGTGCGATTTCCAATCCCGGTCCGATATCCTCCTCCTCACAGGCAACAAATCCGATGACAAGTGCGAAGATTATACATGCTCCATATAGAAGTGGGCTTTTAGACATATCAAACGTATAGTTACAAAAATATAAAATATCTATCAATCATCACTGTTCATGCTCGCGCGTATCCAATGTGATACTGACCGGCGTTCGGCCGTCTTTGAAATCGGAGGTATTGATCACTTTATCTGGTTCGATATCTCCGTCGTCGGTGTATTTAAAACGTGATATTTTTCGCGCTCCCCGATCGGCAACATATAAATAGACACCTGTTTCCCTCGTATCGATAACGACATCGACGGGGGATATTAGACCTGTATTCGCTCCCGTAATCACCCGGGTCGGTGTAATCGTTCCCTCTTCCGCTGCCAGATCAGAAAAGTTCTCAAATATAAGGATACGACCATTTCCCGCATTTCCATCGCCTATCTGCGCAACGGCCATGACATTCTTAACGGTATCGTAGAACAAACCGCGTACATTATTTGTTGCTCCCTCAATTTGCAATATGCGCGTAGGGCTTAACGGAACGACACTGATGGAGTCACTCTCTCGGACTTCCGTATTTGCAATATCTTCAAAAACATAAATTCCGCCGGGCGAACTCGTTTTCGAGCTAAAAAGCTTCTCGTTTTGATAAGCTGCTCCCCACATGGCTAAGCTACTATTTCTTAATTTCTTAACGGGTTGCTTTTCGCGGTTTGCATATCTCGGGCGCTCCATAACATATACACCAGCATCTGGTCCTGCACCATTAACAACATAGAGTACATTCGTACGCGCGTGATAGACCATCCCTCTTACACTATTATAATAGCGGCTCTTTGGCAGACCGGCATTGTTCAATGAACCCGATGAGCCCACATTAAGTACAGCAATGGCGGTATCATTGGATCCGGCACGGTTAACGCTGGCTTGAAAGATGGCATTCATTTGACTCTCATAATAGATTGGCCCCCCTCCCCATACTTGCGATACGTGCCTACCATTAAAAGCAAAAACCGAGGAATCTGCAGGGTAAATAACACGAATGTTGGTGTCAGGCGGGTTCTTGCCAACCGTATGTTCTTCAAAAGAAACATACAATCGAGTAAACTTTCTCATCTCCAAATTCGGCTCTGCATCGTCTCGTTCGCAGGCATAAAATCCGAGAATAAGCGCCAGCATGGCGAACACATAATATATAGGGGAGATTTTAGACATAAAAATTATTGTATCATGTGTTACAAAAGTAAAAAATAAACGTGTATATCGGCAAACCTGCGACAACCGTTAACGAACTTTTGTAAAATCTGGCAGTTTTCCGTAAAATTGCATCATATTTTAAATGCACTGCTATCATGGACAACAAGGAGTTAAAACGAGAGAAGCTAAATTTGCCGAATGATGGCAAGAAATTACTGTTGCACTCTTGCTGTGCCCCATGCTCCGGTGAGGTTATGGAAGCCCTAATTGCTTCCGACATCGATTTTACGATTTATTTCTACAATCCGAATATCCACCCACGCAACGAATATGATTTACGCAAGGAAGAAAATATCCGTTTTGCAGAAAAGCATGGTATTCCTTTTGTAGATGCTGATTACGATGTAGATCATTGGTTTGAGCTGGCGAAAGGTATGGAAAATGAACCGGAACGTGGTATCCGTTGTACCATGTGTTTCGATATGCGGTTTGAAAAAACAGCCGAGTACGCGGCAGAACATGGGTTTGATGTCATATCAAGTTCATTGGGCATTTCCCGTTGGAAAAACATGGAGCAGATCAATGATTGCGGATTACGTGCCGCGTCTCGCCATACAGACATGGAATATTGGACACTCAATTGGCGAAAAAAGGGGGGCTCGGCACGCATGCTGGAAATCAGCAAACGCGAAAAATTCTATATGCAGGAGTATTGTGGTTGTGCCTATTCATTGCGCGACACCAATCGCTGGCGTATGGCCAATGGTAGAGAGAAAATAGAACTAGGAAAATATTATTACGGCGAAGACGAACAATAATTTTGCAAAAAGTTTCCTTTTTACTGAAATAATAATTAATTTTGCACGCTCGAATGCAGATTGTGAAACATCTAAAATATTATAGAATTCCTTTTTCAGGGTTAACAACTGGAAAGCACAATTTCGAGTTTGATATTGATGATAAGTTCTTTGATTGTTATGAACACTCGCTGGTAAAGAAGGGGCAACTCAAAGCAGACGTGGAGTTACAGAAGCAGGAAAATATGCTGATTGTAAACTTTCATGTGCATGGCACTATTCAATTGACATGTGATGTTTGTTTAGCAGCCTTTGACGCCGCACAAGACTTCCAAGAGCGACTACTTGTCAAGTTTACAAATGACGACTGGAATCAGGAAACCGAAGATGTGCTGGTATTATCCAAAACGGATTACGAATTGGATATTGCTGGATTGCTTTATGAATACATCAATGTTCGCGTTCCTTATTACAGTAAATGTTCAGAACAGGGCACAAATGCAAGCTGCGATCCGGAAATGCTAGCTAAATTGAGCGATTCGCCGGATTTGGAAACAGACAAGGAAACAGAAGAAAAAACAGACCCACGTTGGGATATATTAAAGAAAATTAAAAATAACTAAAACAGAAATACGAGATGGCACATCCAAAACGTAAAACTTCTAAATCAAGAAGGGACAAAAGAAGAACACATTATAAGGCTGAAAGACCTACGTTAACTGTATGCAAAGAAACAGGTGCAGTACATACACCTCACCGTGCATATACAGTAGATGGTAATTTATATTACAACGGAAAATTGATTATTGAAAACACCGCTGCTGTCTAACGAGATCATTCAACGAAATTAAACATCCCAAATAGGTGTAAAATTCAATTTTTATACTTTAATTTGGGATGTTTTTGCGTATTATTGATGATAAATAATAACGAATGAAGATTGGTTTAGACGTTTTAGGCGGGGATTACGCCCCCGACTCCACCATAAATGGAGCTATTGAAGCCCAAAAAGTACTACAGGAGGGACAGCGTCTTGTTCTTATAGGCGATCAACAAGACACCATCGAACGGTTAAAGCACGCTGGAGCGGATCCCGACAAATTTGATTACATACATGCTCCCGAAAACATAAGCATGCATGAACATCCTACCAAGGCCATTACCCAAAAACCTAACTCTAGCATCGCTAAAGGATTTGAATTGCTGAAGAATGGCGAAATCGACTCTTTTGCTTCTGCTGGCAACACGGGAGCTATGCTTGTTGGAGCCGTATTTAGTGTCAAGGCAATTCCGGGCGTTCTTCGCCCAGCTATTGCAACGAATGTTCCTAAGATTAAAAGTGGTTATGGCATTTTATTGGATGTAGGCGCGAATGCGGACTGCAAGCCCGAAATGCTATCACAATTTGCGACCTTGGGAAGTTTATATATGCAATATATTTATGGCGTAGAAACGCCCAAAGTCGGCTTGCTAAACATTGGCGAAGAAGAAGAAAAGGGAAACAATTTAACCATATCAACCTACCCCCTGCTCCAACAGAATAAAAAGATAAATTTTATTGGCAATACCGAAGGCCGCGATCTTTTTACAGACGCTGCAGACGTGTATGTTTGTGATGGGTTTACGGGTAATGTGGTATTGAAACTCGCAGAATCTTTTTATGTAGTTACATTAAAAAAGGGAATGAAGGATGATTTTTTTGATAGATTCAATTATGAGCGTTATGGTGGCAGTCCTATTTTAGGCGTGAATGCACCGGTTATTATCGGGCACGGCATTTCGACTCCTGAAGCTATTAAAAATATGGTTTTATTATCAAAAGACATGATTGAGTCGCAAATCATCGATAAAATCAGGTCTGCTTTCAATTAATTTATATATGTCAAAAATACATGCTGCAATTACTGCAGTAAACGGATACGTTCCTGACTACGTCCTAACAAATCAGGAACTGGAAACGATGGTTGACACCAACGATGAGTGGATTGTAACACGGACAGGAATTAAAGAGCGGAGAATCCTTAAAGGGGAAGGTAAGGCTACATCGGACTTGGCTGTTCCTGCTGTTAAAGGTTTATTGGAAAAGCGTGGTATTTCCGCTGACGAAATTGAATTGATCATCTTCTGTACCAGTACGCCGGATATGCTGTTTCCGGCAACAGCAAATATTTTAGCGGATAAAATCGGTGCTAAGAAAGCTTGGGGGTACGATCTCCAAGCAGCATGTTCTGGTTTTTTATTTGGTTTGACTACTGCAGCTCAATTTATAGAATCAGGTAAACACAAAAAGGTCCTGGTAGTAGGTGCCGATAAAATGTCTTCTGTCGTTAATTACGAAGATCGTAATACCTGTATTTTATTTGGTGACGGCTGTGGATGTGTATTGTTGGAACCCAATGATGAACATAACGGAATTATTGATGCGGTTTTGAAAACAGATGGTTCAGGAGGCCCATATTTAAATATAAAAGGTGGAGGTTCTTTAAATCCGGCAACTCACCAAACGGTAGACGCTGGTCTTCACTATGCTTATCAAGAAGGACGTACCGTATTTAAATTTGCCGTCACCAACATGGCTGATGTGGCTGTAGAAGTGATGGAGAAAAACCATTTGACTTCAGAAGACGTGGATTGGCTTGTACCACATCAAGCAAATAAACGCATCATCGATGCTACCGCGGAGCGTGCGGGACTTTCAGAAGATAAGGTCATGGTCAATATTCACAAATACGGAAATACAACCAGTGGTACGATTCCTCTTTGCCTATGGGAGTGGGAGAATCAGTTGAAAAAAGGAGATAACTTGATATTAGCAGCTTTTGGTGGTGGTTTTACCTGGGGAGCGGTTTATCTCAAATGGGCTTATACAAAAGCATAAAAATATTAGTTAACTTTAACCCAGTTATGCGTTAGCCTTAAATCTGGGTTAAAATTTATCGTGAGAAATTTATACACAAGAAACAAACCTACTAGAAATATGAGTATGGATATTAAACAGATTCAAGACCTGATCAAATTTGTTGCTAAATCAGGAGTGAACGAAGTCGCTATCGAAGAAAAAGACTTTAAAATTACTATAAAAACAAATCAGGAGCCGACCTATGTTACGGCGACCGTCCCAAATCCAGTAGCACTTCCGCCACAACCTGTTGCACCAGCTGCACCGGTAGCAACGGCCAATCCAACACCAGTAGCACCAGCATCGAATGCACCCGCGACCGAGTCTTCAAACCTCATCACCGTAAAATCACCGATGATCGGTACCTTTTACCGTGCCGCCGGACCAGATAAACCCCTATTTGTGAATGTAGGTGACGAAATCGCGCCGGGTAAAATATTATGTATTGTGGAGGCTATGAAGCTTTTTAATGAAATTGAATCAGAGGTTTCGGGTAAGATTGTAAAAATATTGGTGAATGACGCACAACCTGTGGAATTCGATCAACCCCTATTCTTAGTTGATCCATCATAAGGAGATTACAAAAAATGTTCAAAAAAATATTAATAGCAAATAGAGGGGAGATTGCGCTTCGTATCATTCGTACTTGTCGCGAAATGGGTATTAAAAGTGTTGCTGTTTATTCTACGGCAGACCGCGATAGCTTACATGTACGTTTCGCCGACGAGGCTGTTTGTATCGGACCTCCTGCAAGTAAAGATTCTTATCTAAGTATTCCCAATATCATTTCGGCAGCCGAATTAACAAATGCGGATGCCATCCACCCTGGATATGGTTTTTTATCTGAAAATGCTAAATTTTCCGCTATCTGTGCCGAATATGGTATTAAATTCATTGGCGCTACATCTGAACAGATAGAGAAAATGGGCGACAAAGCTTCGGCAAAAGAAACTATGAAACAGGCAGGTGTGCCCACCGTGCCCGGTTCCGATGGTTTAGTTCCCGATGTAAAAACAGGTATTAAACTGGCCAATGAAATTGGTTATCCTGTTATCTTAAAAGCTACTGCTGGTGGAGGTGGACGTGGAATGCGTATTGTATGGAATGACGGAGAGTTTGAACCCGCATGGGATTCTGCCCGTCAAGAAGCCGGAGCAGCATTCGGCAACGATGGAATCTACCTAGAAAAATTTGTAGAAGATCCCCGTCACATCGAAATACAGGTAATTGGAGATCAATATGGCAAGGTTTGTCATTTATCAGAACGTGATTGTTCGATACAGCGACGCCACCAAAAGCTGGTAGAAGAAGCGCCTTCTCCATTTATTACACCGGAACTCCGTGAAAAAATGGGAGCAGCTGCCATCAAAGGTGCACAGGCTGTAAATTATGAAGGAGCGGGTACGATCGAATTTTTGGTCGATAAACACCGTAATTTCTATTTCATGGAAATGAACACCCGTATTCAAGTGGAACACCCTGTTACTGAAGAGGTCATTAATTTTGATCTTATCAAAGAACAGATTAAGGTAGCTGCGGGTATTCCGATTTCTGGAAAAAGTTACGAACCAACCGGACACGCCATTGAATGTCGTATTAACGCGGAAGATCCCTTCAACAATTTCCGTCCGTCACCAGGTAGAATTACAAATTTTCATTCGCCAGGTGGACATGGGGTTCGCGTAGATACACATGTATATGCGGGATATACCATCCCTCCAAATTACGACTCGATGATCGCCAAATTAATTTGTGTTGCACAAACACGTGAAGAAGCTATCAATACCATGGAGCGCGCATTGCGTGAGTTTGTGATCGAGGGCGTAAAAACAACGATTCCGCTTCACATACGTTTAATGCGTGACCCAAACTTTAGAGCGGGCAATTTTACAACAAAATTCATGGAAACATTTGACCTCACGGAATATCCGGACGAAGAGGTTGAATAAAATTTCCTTTACATACAGTTAAAATACCATTCTTCTAAATAAGAATGGTATTTTTGTTTTGTTTCAGAAACAACATTAGGATGTCAACGTCAAACGATTTAATTAAAGCTATAAAACAAAAAGGAAAGAACCTCGAAGGAGAAATGTCATTCTTTGAACACTTGGAAGTGCTTAGATGGCATATTATACGTTCAGTTATCGCTATTGCGGTATTTGCTATCCTTTCCTTCACCTTTTACGATTTCGTCTTCAATCAGATTATTATGGGGCCGAAAAACCTCGACTTCTGGACCTATCGGATGATGTGTAAAGTGGGCGATTTGCTCAGTTTGGATGGTTTTTGTGTAGAAAAAATCCCTTTTAATATCATCAATACGGAGATGGCAGGGCAGTTTATGTTGCAGATCAATTCGTGTTTATTGATGGCTGTTGCCTTGGGCTTTCCTTATTTACTCTTCGAAATCTGGCTCTTTATAAAGCCTGCTCTAACAGAGATAGAAAAGAGTTCTGCACGTGGGTTTGTTTTTTATGCGACCGTACTATTTGTTATCGGCGCATTATTTGGTTATTATATTGTCGTTCCACTCTCCGTCAATTTCTTGGCTAATGTATCTTTAAGCGAAGAAATCACCAATCAAATTACGATTGACTCTTACTTGTCGCTTATAGCTACATTAACATTAGGTTGCGGCGTTGTGTTTTTGCTACCTATCGTGATATTTATATTATCTAAACTCGGTTTGATGACCCCAGCCTTTATGCGGGCAAGCAGACGATATGCTGTCGTCATTATTTTAATCATTGCTGCTATCATAACGCCAACAGCCGATGTAATCACCTTATTAACTGTCAGTGCCCCCATGTTCCTGCTTTATGAGTTGAGTATCATGGTGTCTGCTAATGTCCATAAGCGAAAACTGGAAAAAGAAAAGGAATTTTATAATCAGAAATAAAAAAGATCATGTCTAAAAAAATTGCAATAGGAAGTGACCATGCCGGATTTGAATATAAAACGGCTGTACTTGCGTTTCTTCAAGATGAAGGTTACACGGTAGAAGATTTTGGTCCGGCAACAGCCGACTCCGTAGATTATCCTGATTTTGCACATCCGGTAGCTACGAGTATCGAAAATGGTCAAAACGAATTGGGGATATTAGTCTGTGGGAGTGCCAATGGCGTAGCTATTACGGCCAATAAACATCAAGGTATTCGGGCTGCCATTGCGTGGCAAAATGAAATATCAGCCTTAGCAAGGCAACATAATAATGCGAATATCGTATGCATCCCTGCTCGCTTTATCGACATCGAACTGGCAAAAAAAATTGTAAAAACATTTTTGACCACCGATTTTGAAGGAGGCAGACACGGCACACGTGTAAATAAGATTGCCTGTACATAGTGAAATAATAAATGATAGCGGTCAGGCATCAATGGGACGCTAGACAGAGAGTTAATATGAGTTATGATTAAAAATTGGATTACAGCTTTTTTGCTCGTTCCGATACTCCATAGTTGTGTGGTAGCACAACGACAAGATTCGGTACAAGTAAAATATGCGGATCTCCTGACAGTGGAAACCGCGCGCGAGCATTTGACATTATTGGCATCACCATCGTTTGAAGGGCGTGGCACGGGTCAACAAGGCGGTGAAAAAACGGCACACTACCTTGCCGAACAGTTTGCTTCTTACGGCTTAAAAGCACCGGTAGATGGGAGCTATTTCCAGCCTGTAGACCTGGCAAAGATTTCCTATCAAGTACAACAGTTCATGATCAATGGAACTGCTTACGAAAATGGCCTAGATTTCTTCGTACAGGGTGACAATAAAAAAAACACCTATCACGCGGATGATATCGTATTTGTCGGGTATGGCATTCAAGACAAGAGACATAATGATCTGGCTAATCTGGACATCCGGGATAAGGTGGTTTTAGTGATCAATGAAGGCGAACCAAAAGATGCAAACGGTCATTCCATCGTTACAGGCAGCACAAAAATGTCAGAATGGGCCAGCAGTCGATTTAAACGGGTGCAGGAGCTTCTCAAAAAAAATCCAAAAATGATTTTGGCGACTGGCGATTATGTTGATCAAAACATGGAAAGGTTTGGGAAACGTTTAGTTAGTGGGCGATTCTCTTTGGATGATGGAAATGATGACGTCTCGGGTACATTCAAACCACCAGTGGTCAATATTTCTCCAAAATTAGCCAATGAAATACTTGCCAAGCGTAAAACCAGCCTTGAACAGCAGAAAAGTAACCCTACTACGTTCTCCATTCCAACAAAGCTAGAGGCCGAAATGGGTGTTACCAAAGAGAAGTTGACAGATCCCAATGTACTTGGCTTATTAGAAGGTTCAGACTTAAAAAATGAGATTGTTGTCATCGTTGGGCACTACGACCATGATGGTATCCTACCGGATGGCACATTTTTTCCTGGGGCAGACGATAACGGTTCGGGTACGGTCGGCGTATTGGAGCTTGCCCGTACTTTTGCAGAAGCGAAGAAAGACGGCAAAGGCCCTCGCAGAAGTTTATTGTTTATTGGTTTAGCGGCCGAAGAAAAGGGACTGCTAGGCTCGAAGTTCTATGTCGAAAACCCTATCTTTCCGCTTGAAAATACCGTTGCCTGTATCAATATGGATATGATTGGACGTGTAGATGACAAGCATCTGAACGGAAACCACAATTATATCCACGCCATTGGACTGGATAAATTGAGCTCTACATTAAAGCAGATAACAGAAACTGCAAACAATACCTATACGCAAATGGAATTGGACTATATGTATGATGACCCGAAAGATCCCCTGCGTCTATATTATCGTTCGGATCATTACAATTTTGCTGAAAAAGGTATTCCGTCCGCATTCTTTTTTTCGGGGTTGCACCCACATTACCATACGCCAGATGATACAGTTGACAAAATAGACTTTCCGATGATGGTAAAACGGGAGAAATTGGTATTCCACGTGACTTGGGAAATTGCCAATCGTGATAAGCGGTTATCCGTTGATTCTAATAAAGAGTAGAAAAAAACAAACAGATATGGAATATAGAAACTTAGGTAACAGTGATCTGCAAGTATCTGCCATTACATTCGGCGCTTGGGCGGCTGGAGGATGGATGTGGGGCTCGACTGATCGAAAAGAAGCTATTGAGGCTATCCGAGCTTCCTATGATGTAGGCGTAACATCCATCGATACTGCTCCTATATACGGACAAGGAACAAGCGAGGAGATCGTCGGTGAAGCCATACGGGACATTTCACGTGATAAAGTACAGCTCTTGACAAAATTTGGTATGCGGTGGGATCTGGATTCCGCAAAAGGCGACTTCGCTATGCATACAAAAGATAACAATGGTAAAGCATTAGATGTCTACAGATATGCTGGAAAAGAAAGTGTCATATATGAATGTGAACAAAGTTTGAAACGTTTAGGAACGGACTATATCGATTTGTATCAAATTCATTGGCCGGATTCCACTACACCGATTTCGGAAACTTTTGAAGCGGTCTCTCGATTAATAGAACAGGGAAAGGTACGTTACGCAGGCGTATGCAATTATTCCAGCACACAAATGGCAGAAGCGGAACAAACAGTAAATCTTGTTTCCAATCAGGTTCCTTTTAGTATGGTTAACCGAAGCATTGAAGTGGAAACAGTTCCGTACTGTATAGGACATGACAAATCCATTTTAGCCTATAGCCCGCTTCAACGTGGTCTGTTAACTGGTAAAATTCATCCAGGCTATACTTTTCAGGAAGGCGATCACCGCGCTTCTTCGCCTCATTTCCAGCCTGCCTTTATCGAGAAAACAAATGTACTGTTAAATAAGATAAAACCTATCGCAGACAGCAAAAATGCATCTTTAGGGCAATTGGTGCTAAGATGGACGATTGAACGCCCTGGCATCACCGTCGCATTAGCGGGAGCTCGCAATGCACAACAAGCTATACAAAATGCCCAAAGTATAGACATTCAATTGACAATGGAAGAAATTGAAAGGATAAATCAATTGGTAGACGATTTTTAAATAGGCAATACACTTAAAGAAACGTCTCATGGCTTGGCTATGAGACGTTTTTTTTTATAATTGCTTGCAATTTCAATTTCTTCTTTTATATTTGCAGTGTATTAATATACTAATACACTAAACTTTCTATTATGATAGCAATCAATAATCTCTCTTTCCATTACAAAAAAGATATGACCATCCTTGGTGATATCAGTGCAAGGCTTTCACCCGGTCATATTTATGGTCTATTGGGTTTGAATGGTGTCGGAAAAACAACATTCCTCAAACTTATCTGCGGATTGTTGTTTCCAAAAACCGGAACAGTAATAACAAACGGTTTCACGCCTTCCGAACGGAAGGTTACATTTTTATCGGATGTCTATTTTGTAACGGATGAAGTGGATTTACCGTCATGGACGATCTCTAATTTCATCGATATTTATAGTCCATTGTATCCCAAGTTCGACCAGTCTTATTTCGAAGAAATACTGCTTGCATTTCACGTGGATAGAAGAGAAAAAATAAAATCATTATCCTATGGACAACGCAAAAAAGTAAACATTGCTTTTGCTTTGGCAACTAATACAAATTTGCTTTTGATGGACGAACCAACAAATGGTCTCGATATTCCCTCCAAAACACAATTTAGAAAATTGATGGCCCGGCATGTGTCTCCGGATAGGACAATTATCATATCTACCCATCAGATTCGGGATATCCATCAACTCATCGATCACCTGCTCATTTTGCAAAACTATACACTGGCTCTGGACGCTCCAATTGATGAGTTGGACAAGCAAATCAAATTCCGACAAGGAACGTATCCAGAAGCGTTGTACACAGAAAGCGGACCAAATGGCGATGTCAATATCTTGGCGAATACCAATGGCGAAGAAACACCTTTTGATATCGAATTATTTTTCAACGCAATTTCTAACCATCCTGATTTTTTAAAACAATTATCAAATGCTAAATATTTACAGCCATGAGCAAACAACTGCATATTAAGCGCTTAAAAATAGCGATGAAAGAACTATTCCAATCATATAAGCTGCTGCTATATACCATGCCGCTCTTTATATTATTTTTCTTTGCATTGCTGTATTTTGTTCCGGGCGGTATATTTTATAACCGGCTTTTCAACCCAGCTGCTTTCCCCAACCAAGAGATATGGATACAGACTATATTGAGCACACGTTTTGACGAAAGGATATTTATTTTGCTGTTGCCAATAGCTTATACCATGATTTCAACTTGGCGTCACTTTGAGGTACTGAACAAATCCGAACGCATCAATCTGACACCTATCACTTACTTAGAACGAACGGTAGCTATTACGCTTTTTTGTGTTGCTGGATTACTATTGGGTACACTTTGTTTCATCCTATACGACCATATTTCGGTTTGGTGGTTCAAGCATCTGTATTACGAACAAGTATTGCGTTATCTGGAGCAACAGGGTGATTTATATCCGAGTATAGGAAAAAGCACCGTTTTCTTTACTATTCCAATCTGGAATATCGGCATGATATCCATTGTCGTTCTATCGTTAATGCCGCTTTATTTTCTATCAAGAGTATTTTTCAAGAAATACAGCGTCTTTTTATTTTGGGTGTTAATGGTGGGTATATGGACGATGCTTTTTTCTACTTTCTATAGCCTGCGGCCACAAGCGGTCAATGCTAACGCTTTCCCCATAACATTGCAACAAGGGATCCCTGTAATCATTTCCACCATCCTGTATATAGTGTACTGGTGCTTAGCCATGGCTACATTTTATCACAAACTAAAAGAAAAGGAGATCTAGCCATGCAGTTTAACAGCGAAAAAGCCATATATCTACAAATTACGGAGTTTGTCATGGAGAAAATTCTGAAAAAGGAATGGCTCGCCGACCAGAAGATACCGTCTGTACGCGATTTAGGTGGTGAACTGGAAGTAAACCCCAATACCGTGATGCGCGCCTACGATATCTTGCAACAGCAGGAAATCATCTATAATAAGCGCGGCCTAGGTTTTTTTGTCGCGACAGATGCTAAGTCGTCCATTGTGGCGTTACGGAAAAAGCAGTTTATCGACGTCGAATTGCCGCATTTTTTTAATACCATCGATCTGCTGGGTATATCGTTGGAAGAAATCAATTTTTATTATCAAAAACAGCACTAACATGAAAACATCGAACATATTATTCATTTTGGCCATCGCTACTGCTATCTTGGGTATCAGATCTACGGAATCATTATATACAGTTACCATGACTGCAGACAACCAACCCGTCAATATGATATCCAGTCTATGGCTTAAAATGTACGATCTCAAAGTGACCCAAGAACTTCCCACACCTGTAAAACATATAAAAATACGCGGCAACGGAAACCGTGTTTTTCTAGACTTCCAGGAGCAAGAGGAATCTTCACTTTTTAGCCGAGATCCGCAAGCTTTCACGTATTCTATTGATTTCGATACTTTGGTGATAGATGTTTTACATGATTATACTAATATCGTATTGAAACAACCTACTCCAGTCGAACAAATAACGATCTACCAAGCGACGGTAGATGCTAACGGTTTCAATCAGGAAAAACTTGCTATTAATGCACATGATGAGAGTCATTTTTTCGCGAATCGATATAACCGTAAACAAATAGACAATATTACCCACCTTGATATTTGTGCAACGGATCGCTCACTAGTGAACTTGGAAGCGCTGAAAGCAAAAACGGCGTCGGTCACCATGCGGCACGCAGTCCTTCACTACAGTCCAAATGCCAAAATAGACTCCCTATTCGTCACATTGTATGGTAGAAGTTCGGTATCATCCAACAACAAAGACGTGGTTAACGAAATAAACAACCTTATCGTTTCGGGTAACGAGCAATATTTCCAGAAAAAATTCGCTGGAAAAAATGTGACTGTCACGATCCGGCCATAGCCGTAAAAAAACAAAAAATCCCCTATCTTGTTATGGTAATGACAACATAATAAGTGTATGGCTTTTGTAGATTATTATAAGGTATTGGGGGTGGAGAAAAATGCCTCCCAAGATGATATTAAGAAAGCGTATAGAAAGCTCGCTCGAAAATATCATCCGGATCTAAACCCGAATGATGAGGATGCCAAAAAAAGATTTCAAGAAATCAACGAAGCAAACGAAGTATTAATCGATCCGGAAAAACGGAAAAAATATGATCAGTACGGTGAGCACTGGAAGCAAGGCGAAGCCTATGAGCAAGCACAGCAGCAACAGCGCAGCCGTGGCGCCAGTGGAGGAACTACAGGTAACCCTTTTGAAGGCTTTGATTTTGATTATTCGGGAAATTATGATACCGGCGAATTTTCAGATTTCTTCGAGCAAATGTTTGGTAGCCGACGCGGCGGTGGCAGACAAACGAAATTTAGGGGAAACGATTATCATTCGGTACTGGAATTGACCCTACAGCAAGCTTATACCACGCATCAACAGACATTTACCGTCAATGGTAAAAATATTCGGATTACGATCCCCGCAGGCGTAGAAAACGGTCAGAAAATCAAACTCAGTGGACAAGGTGGCGAAGGAGTTAACGGTGGGCCGAAGGGCGACCTCTATATTGAATTCAATATCTTACCAGATCCTCATTTTGAACGTAAAGGGAATGATCTTTATATGGTACAGGATATTGATCTTTATACCGCGCTCTTAGGCGGAGAGACCGTAGTTGATACTTTTTCGGGAAAAATCAAAGTTAAGATCAAACCGGAGACACAAAATGAGACTAAAATTCGTCTCAAAGAAAAAGGCTTTCCCATATACAAGAAAGATAGACAGTTTGGGGATTTGTATGTAACGCTGCATGTAAAACTTCCCACTAAACTTAACGATAAAGAAAAAGAACTGTTTCAGCAATTGGCCAATCTAAAGAAATAAGCTATGGAAAGGACTTTAATAAGGATAATAGATGTCTGCAAATCGCACAAAATAGAGCTACAATTTATTCGAAATCTTTCTAGTAGTGGTCTGATCGAGGTGGTCGTACAAGATGAGGAGGAATTCGTAAAAGAAGAAGAACTGAAAGCGCTGGAACAATTTGTGACTTGGCATTATGACCTGGAAATCAATCTACAAGGTATAGAAGTTGCACAACATCTTTTACATAAAATAGACGAACTGCAAGAAGAAATTAAGCTGCTACGCATTGAAATACGATAATACTTCCCCATCAATTAGT
The DNA here is from genome assembly GCF_004208525.1 of Sphingobacterium corticibacterium. Classification (GTDB taxonomy): domain Bacteria; phylum Bacteroidota; class Bacteroidia; order Sphingobacteriales; family Sphingobacteriaceae; genus Sphingobacterium; species Sphingobacterium corticibacterium. The sequence continues at coordinate 106,494 of NZ_SGIT01000005.1, forward strand.
GGATTTTTTGTATTATTGCGCTTCATAAAACAAACACCATGCAACTTATATATCAAGGTAAAACAAAAGATGTTTATCAACTAGATAACAATCGTATCCTACTAAAATTTAAAGATGATGTAACGGGTGAAAACGGCGTTTTCGATCCTGGAGCAAATACTGTAGGGCTAACTATTGACGGCGCAGGAAAATCAGGTTTGAAAATGACAACCTATTTTTTCGAACTGTTGAACAGCCTGCAAATTCCCACACATTACGTGTCCGCGGATATCGATGATGTATCTATGGTCGTAAAAAATGCGCAGGTACTAGGCAAAGGTCTTGAAGTCATCTGTCGTTACAAAGCTGTCGGAAGTTTCTATAGACGTTACGCGACTTATTGTCAAGAAGGACAAGACTTAGACCGATTCGTAGAAGTAACGATTAAAGATGACGAACGCGGCGATCCAGTTATTTCACAAGAGGCGTTAGCCATGTTAAATATCTTAAGTAAAGAGCAATACGATGAACTTGCAGATTTAACCAGAAAAATATGTGATATCGTAAAAGCGGAACTGGCAAAGAAGGGATTGGAACTTTATGATATTAAATTAGAATTTGGTTACGATGTTTCTAATAATCGACTCCTTTTGATTGATGAAATTTCTGGCGGTAATATGCGCGTTTATAAAAATGGTGTCTACATCGCTCCGTTAGACTTAGAAAAAGAGTTTTTAAGTTAAACATGACTATCTGCAAGCGACATGACAAGAAAAAATCTTTTGCACAATTTGGATGAAATTGATTAGTTTTGATAACGATAACTAATCGAAAAAATTAACTTATTAAGCGATGAATAGAATTCTTGCATCATGCCTTGCACTGTGTCTACTTACTTCCTGTGCGACCCACCGTCGTTCTAACATCCAAGCGAACGAAGAGTTTGTCGTAGAATTAAAATATCCGGAACAACGAGGTCCAAATCGAGGCGCGGTTGAATTAGGTGTTCAGGCACTATTCATGGGGGCTAAATATTTGGCTGACAATACGGCAAAGTCATTAGCTACTTCCTACAAAAAAAGCATCTCCATTAATAATTACTATAATACGTTTTTTGGCCCGACGGAAAAAAGCTATGCTGAAATCCATATTAAGAAATACGCACGCCCTAAGGAAGATACTAAAGAAGACGAACTTAAGACCTACTTACATCAGGATATCGAAACACAACCTCTCGTTGCTACCCGAGGGGGAACAGCAAAGGCTTTTGCATTAAAAGATGTTATCCGTGAGGAGAAAGACGATCTTTTAAATTTTCACGCTGTCATTTCACTGATCAGCGATCCGAAGAATCCTAGTGTCACCCGCTTGAGCTTTGACCAGTTGCGTATTTTCTTTTCTAAGACACGTATCTTTAACGATGAGAATTTGAATGCCAAAGTATCCATCGCAATAGAAGGTGAATGGCGGAGCACAGATGGCTCTCCACAAAAAGCGGTATTAATCCAACAGGACTACAATTTCAGAAATTTGAAATACGGAGCTAAGAATCAAATCAGAGAACCCATTCTCTCTCCTTGGTATTATGACATACCCGTTCCTGCCGGAATTTCCGCCAATTCCGAATTTGGCGTCGTAAGTATCAAGGTACAGGTGGATGAATACGAAGGGCGCAAAAGCAAATACATCAATAAAGTACCGGGATTATTGAATGACAATAAGAAAACGATTATTCAAGACGGCGCTTCAACGATCGAAAAGATATTTGACTAGTCGTCTCGCAAGATTTTCTGTAACTTTTTATAGAAATCGACCATCAGTTTTTCGGACGCCACATCATTGACAGACCATAGCGTAGCAACAACTGACGGCGCTCCGGCCCCAGCGTTTTTCATGCTCTTACTTTTTCACAATATCGTAAACAAACTCTGTGCTGTAACCATCCAGATCTCCTGTTACAGATTCTGCCTCCGAACCTCTCGTTTGAGCGTAACTGCTTTGCAGAAATTTTTCCAATGGATTGTTGCTTGCACTGTCGACACCACGCGTCTTTACCGTTGGTTGAAAATTTAGTGGTTTTTCTGAAGCAAATCCTTTGAGGATAAGGCGCTCATACGGCAGCCCAAAGGAGTAAACACAATCTCTAAAAACAACGGTCTGTCCTGGTGCTAACTTCCGTTCGTCGTCATGCAAATTACAACGCTGATTCGGAAAAAAGGGTGTGATTTCACCGGCTGTGTTGATCTCCACGATACTAATATAGAGATCCTTCTTACTTTTATTGGTTATCTGTAAAACAACATGATCTACCTTTGGAGCCACTTGGAAGATACCTGACCCTCCCCTGTGTAGCTCTTCCTCTTTCTGTCCTAGAATTCTACGCGACTTCGGATCGAATTCTACAGGCACCAACTTGAACGCAAACTCGTAATTATTATTTTTGACGTTAAGTTTTTTTAGATAACTTCCCTGTGCATAATTAAATATTTTACTAGTAAGCCCAGACAATAGCGTTTGATCTGTCGACGGCCGAATATCTGCAAAGGGCTCTGCCCCGTCTCCGTGACCAATCGCATAACCATCACTCGTTTTGTACACGATGATATCAGCATATAAGGAATCTTTAACGACATTTCCTAGCATATTATCTTCAAGATAAGATTCCAAACCTTCCAAAACAGATTGTTCAGTAACCGATTTATCGAAGAAAACAGTTACAGCAATATCTCCATAGGATGGTTTGTCGAGAAAAACCCAATAATTCTTAGTATTGTTGTCTTTTAGGACTTGATCCAAAACGACCACCGCTTCATTAAATTTCGCAGAGGTAACCGTTCCTCTTGTCAATACCTTCGTTGTATCCAGTTCCCGGGTTCCGGCAGGTACCACAAATACCGTAGCTTGGTCAAAAATATGATTTACCAGCCCCCCATTAATATTAATAATGCCGTTATTGCGAAACATATCCGTAACTTCAAAATAAGGCTGTTGCTTAGCGTATTCGCCTTTGAAAAGCTTCATATCCATATCACCCTCAATTGTTGGCGTTTGCTGAGGACGAATGGCGTTTAAATTGGCTGTTACAGCAGAAAACAACTGCCTATAGGTAAAATCGGTACCTAATTCGTTCATGGCTGTGGAAAAAGCATAGCTTAGGGAGCCTACTCCATTGTATTCATAATTAAGCTCATTTGCAGAAGCTCCCGATATCATTACAAAAGGAGCCGCGTGTTCATGAACAGCTGCCCGCTCTACTATTCCCAATCCACTTCCGCTCTGGATCTGGTTGATTTCCTTAGGAGCTTCCCAGTCAGGAGGCGTCAATGCTCCTCGTCCCCCACGAGCTATCCCGCTCAAACTACTTCTCGTCATGGAACCAGAATGGCAGCTGTCCAGAATAAACAGCAGCTGTCCGTCACTACCCAACTTATTTCGAAAACTGGCAATAATATCCCCTAATTCATCATCACGAATATGCTTCTCTCCTTTGTAGCTAGATGAATATTCCACGTGCGCATCGTAAGGGACAAGCGACTCATCCAACCCATCAATCTCATCACCGTTATCATCAAATACCTGCTGACCGTGACCTGAGTAGTGAATAACGACGATATCGCCTTGTTTTATTTTTCTTTGCAGCGTATTCAAAGCATCTATGATCCCGGCTTTGGTAGCTTGCGCATCTTTCAATGTGGCAATATTTACCTCTGGAAATCCTTGGGATAATAATGTTTGTTTAATAAGCGGGACGTCGTTGACCGAACTGATAGCTGACCAGCCAGTCTCTGTTGTTGGATAGTTGCCAATGGCGATAATAAGGGCGTGTTTTTCTATGGCATAACTCTGCAATGATAGAAGAATCGTCAAAATAAATAGCAGCTTTTTCATAATAATTGTAGTTAATTAGTGTAAAACAGGTTAAAAGCAAAATGTTACCAGTCGTTAATTACTCACCTAAGATACAATAAAACATGATCCCATGAAAGGACAGCAACGAAAAAAGCGGTATCCAAAGCTATTCGATTAAAGCTTTAAACACCGCTTATCATGAATCTGTGATTGCTTATAAAAAATCCCTTATTTTATAGCTGGTTTAAATGTCCCCTCTCAGCTTCTATGGCTCAAGGTTAATTGACAAAGGTAAGGTATAAGCGACACGCACTTTTCTGCCGTTTTGTATTCCCGGACGCCAAGCCTCTGCCTTCTTCAGCATTTCTATTGCCTCCTCGCCTGTCCCATGGCCGAGATCCTTTACAATTTTAAAATCCCTTAACTGACCATCCTGTTCTACAACAAAAGAAATAACGAGCTGCCCCTTTACACCTGCATCAATAGCAGCTTGTGGATAATTATAATTCTCTCCTATCCACGTTCGAAAAGCCTGCATACCTTCCTTTGGTTCCGGACTGATTTCGACAGCAGTAAATACTCTATCGATATCTGCTTTCTCCTGGAGAGATCTGGTTGTATCCTGCAGCACACTATTTTCCATATCTCTAACTACGATAGGCACGACCTCTTTGATAGATACGTTGAATGCAAGTGCCATCCCGGATATCAACAGTAACGCGGGCAGAATCATCATATAATTAATTCGGTTTATTTTCTTCGATTTATTTTTGAATAACATCATAATACGTTTTTTTAAAAATGAATGATTGGAAAACTCATGCAACAATACACTATGGGAAACACGCAACGCATTTGAAACTAACAGCTCCGCATATTGCACCTTGTCTCTGGCACATGCCTTATCGGCAATACATTCGTGCTGAAATTTAAGCTCTTTCAAATAATAATAAAAAATCGGATTGAACCAATTGAATACACGCACAACTTCCAAGAACAGGATGTCATAACTATGGCCCTGCTTCATGTGAATCTGCTCATGCGAAGTAATTACATCGCGATGCCGAGTTTTATCAGCAATGAGCACCTGGTTGAAAAAAGAGAAGCTCCGTTGTTTGGCAGTATCATCTCCAAAAGCACTAAACACGCGATACAGTCGGATACCTAACCAAAGAAACATCAGTCCTACACCTGTGATGTAAACAAATCGAACCCAATCCATAGCTGACCAAGAATCGTTATATCCCACCATGTCGGTCACGTCCAAATATTCCATTTCTGCAAAATCAATAATTGCCAATGGCCTATATATCTCTCGATGATGGCTCAAGTCTACAAATTGCAACAGTGGCATCACGAATGAAACAGCTATCGCAACCAGTAAGTAGACCCTGTTCCACTGAAAAAACGTAAGGTGTTTCAACACTAGTATATATACTACAAAGAATAGTATCAACGATAAATTTGCTAAAATCAGATAAGTCATAGCTTACATTTTATTTTTTATTGCGTTGGATGATTTGCATAATCTCATCCAATTCCTTTACATCTATTTTCTTTTCTTCTAAGAAAAAAGACAGCATACTCGATGTGGAATTATCGAAATAATTCTGCAAGAGTTTTCCGGTAATTAACTTCTTATATTCTTCTTTACTAATCTTCGGCAAGTACCGATGGCTTTTGCCAAAAGACTCATGTTCTACGAAACCCTTGGTCTCCAGAATACGAATAATGGTAGATATTGTATTATAAGCCGGCTTCGGTTCTGGCAATTGGGCTATGATGTCCTTTACGAACCCCCCTCCCATATTCCACAGTTCCTGCATAACCTGTTCCTCCGCCTTTGTAAGTTCTTTTATTTCGTCCATAACTCTATTTATTAAAAAGACAATATTGCCTGCAATCGATTGTAAGAACAAATGTATAACTAATTTTTTAGTTATACAACTAAAAAATTAGTTATGTGGTATTTTACTTTATAGTCTCTATAAAAATTATTCCGCTATCTTTGTAAAAAAAATACAAATGGGATTTATACGTAACCGGCATCGCTATCCGCTAACTTGTTGGATACAACGCAGTGTGATATTCTCACTATGTATCGTGTCCATATCGATTATTGATGCTTTACTATATAGAGATCAAGGAAATTTTTGGCTCAATACATGTTCTGGATTTTTAGCATTCTTTGGAATTATAGTAGCCAATCTTGCCCTCCATATCCATTTTGATGTCAAAGACCCGATCAAGTCTCCTATAAAAGTTAAGATGTTGAGCTTTATCTTGACATTTAGCATAAGTTTAAGTCTCCTCCTTTTCTTTTCATATCTGGGGATACTAACTCCCCAAGAGCATAAGATTATCACAGGATCCGTCTTCAACCTATTACTTCTAGCTGGCTTTCGGGCTGCTATTTTGAATTTTATTGTGCTCTTATGGTTGTATTTTTTAATGACTGACTATTTTAAAAACCAACTAGAATTGGAGCGGTCAAAACTAGACAAATTAAAAGAACGGGCAGTCAATCAAATGTTGCGTCAACAAGTACAACCACATTTCTTATTTAATGCTCTGTCAAGTTTGAAATCGCTGATAAAAAAAGATAGCATCAAAGCGGAATCATATCTGCTCCAACTCTCCGATTATTTGCGCGGAAGTTTCCTGACATCTGATGACGGATTAGCAACCGTCAAACAAGAACTCAAACTTTGTGAAGATTATCTTTCCATGCAGAAGCTTCGGTTTAATGAAGCAATACAGTTTGATATTCATGTTTCCGAAAACGTTCAGCAAGATTTACTTCCCATCTTTTCCCTACAACCACTGGTTGATAACGCACTGAAACATAACTTTTATACAATCGATCATCCTCTATTCATTACGATTCGTGAACAAGCAGGATGGATGGTTGTAAGCAACAACATGTGTTTACGAAAACCTTCCATGACAGACAACAACAATTATGGACTTAACAACCTCAAAGAACGATTCAGCTACTACCTTCAGGATAGCGTAATGATTCATGAGAACGAGACTACTTTTGAGGTACGGCTTAAACTTATCCAACATGAGAACCATCATCATTGAAGACGAAGATTTGACGGCTGAAGATCTATGCTCAACGCTGAAACGATTAGAACCAAATATGCAGCTTTGCGCCCGTTTAACAAGTGTCCGTGAAGCTATTACTTATTTTAGGACGGCAAAACCTGTTGATCTTATTTTCAGTGATATCCAACTGGGTGATGGCGAATCATTTGATATTTTCAAGACAATCCCTCCTAAGGCCCCCGTGGTGTTTTGTACCGCCTATAATCAGTATATGATGGAAGCTTTTCAACATTTTGGTCTGGATTATATTTTAAAACCTTTCTCAGACGAAAGCATTCAAAAGACGTTAGCGAAATACCGTCTTCTACAACAGGCTTTCAACTCCACTGCGTTAGAGATGGTTCATTCTGTTAGCAACGACAATAAAATAACGGAAAGAACAAAGAAGTCTTTGGTCGTTATCCACGGGGACAAAATTATCCCTGTTCAAATATCGGATATAGCGCTTTGTTATATCGAGCTGGACAATGTTTTTGTTAAAACGCACAGTGGAAAAGAATATCTTGTTAATAAAACGCTTGAAGAGATGGAGCATTTGCTTGGTGACGATTTCTTTCGGGTAAACCGACAGCATATTCTAAATCGTACGGCAATTGCATTCGCAAATCTGGGGTTATCACGTAAGCTTGTTATCAATTTACGTATCAACCATCCCACCAAAATTTCGGTCAGTAAGGAAAAGTACCAAGTTTTTATCCAATGGCTGGAGGGATAACCGAAGTACCTCTTCAAAAAAGAAACGATTCACCGAGAAAATCGACGGTTCAACCGATATTTTGTCCGCTTCAGCCGATTTCCTATAAAAACTCTTTTATTTTTCATGCATATTTGTTTTAGAGTTAGCACTCTAGGTGATCTGATAAACAATGTATTTAGATAAATAGTATATCCTAATGAAAAAGTATGTTCTGATTTTTAAAACCTCGATTCGAACTATTTTACAACGTTCTCATCTCATTTCAAAACTTTATCAGGTATCAAAGGATATCAAATTTGCAACAGTTGATCTGGACGATGAGGATTTTATATTACGTATAGAATCAACCCAACGTAATGAAGATTTCATTTCCAGATTCCTACTTTTAGAAGGACACAAAGTCGCCTTTATGGCTGCTTTTGAAAAAGATGAACAAGGAAGACCTTTGGCGGTAAGTCATTTTCAAGAATAGAAATTATCTTCCCCATTATTACCACTCGGCATTATAATTCTTTTTACGATTCTGTTTCTTTTGAGATTGCTTTTTTTTTCGATCCAATCGATCCAGAATTTGAGACTTAGGAATTTTGGTTGCTAGCCGTTTCTTTTCCTTTTTCAATGCTTGATGGAGGAGGTCAAAGAAACGGATGGTGACGATTTCCTTATTCTTTATTTGACTTCTTTCGGTCGAAGCCTCCATTTGCAACACCCCCTCTTTATTCAGTCTGTTGGTTAATTTTTGAAGAACACGTGTTTTCTCGTCTTCCGTCAAGACTTCTGATGCATTGACATTCCAGACAAGCGTTACCTTTGACTCCACTTTGTTTACGTGCTGCCCTCCCGCCCCTCCAGAACGAGAAGTTCTATACATAAGCTCCTTTTGTAACAATTCTTTGTTCATCGCCTAAATTTAATCATTTTCTAGATAATTATTGCAAAGCAATTATAAAACCATCCTTATCTTTGCGCTGTATTTTTACATGAAAAAATAAGCAGATGAAAATAGGTATTGTATGTTATCCTACTTTTGGCGGAAGCGGCGTAGTTGCAACAGAACTCGGCAAAGCCCTCGCTTCCAACGGACATGAAATCCACTTCATCACGTATTCTCAACCCGCTCGGTTGGATTTCTTTTCCGAAAACCTTTACTACCACGAAGTTGCCGTTGCCCAGTATCCCTTGTTCGATTTTTCTCCTTATGAATCTGCTTTAGCCAGCAAACTAGTAGATGTCGTCAGATTCGAAAAACTGGATTTACTGCATGTACATTATGCGATTCCACATGCTTCCGTTGCCTATTTAGCAAAACAGATATTAGCCTCTTACGGCATCCATATCCCGGTAGTAACCACTCTACATGGGACAGATATTACACTGGTAGGAAAAGATAAAAGCTTCAATCCAGTAGTTACGTTTTCGATAAACCACTCTGATGGGGTGACGGCCGTTTCGGAGAATCTGCGTGAACAAACACTAGAATCCTTTGAGATTACCCGAGACGTACGTGTAATCCCTAATTTTATAGATTTCTCCCGTTTTCACAATAAAAATAGGGAACATTTTAAACGTGCAATAGCGCCAGATAACGAACGTATTATTATTCACACGTCCAATTTCCGAAAAGTAAAAAACACACCAGACGTTATTCGCATCTTCCAAAAAGTTAATGAGGTTATTCCCAGCAAACTGTTGATGGTGGGAGATGGTCCGGAACGAAGGAACACCGAAGAACTGGCACGCCAGTTAGAAGTTAGTCAAAACGTGCGTTTCCTTGGAAAACAGGAAGCCATTGAAGAAATTCTATCTGTCTCGGACTTATTCTTAATGCCTTCTTCCTCAGAAAGTTTTGGGCTAGCTGCTTTGGAAGCTATGGCTTGCCATGTGCCTGTTATTTCCTCTAACACCGGTGGATTGCCAGAGCTCAATGTAAATGGTGTCAGCGGCTTTCTTAGTGATATTGGAGATATCGAAGATATGGCGAAAAACGCTATTCATATTTTAGAAGACTGTGAACGCTTACAGGTATTCAAAAACGCGGCTTTTGCTCGGGCGAAAGAATTTGATCTAAGCAACATCCTTCCGTTTTACGAATCCTATTATAAAGAGGTGCTGGAAGGATTAAAGAATAAATGACCTCGATGAAAAAAGCGTAATATAATAATCGGCGGCTAGAAAAAAAGTTCTATCTTTGGCTTTTGGAAATATTCCAAAAAACGATCATGAAATATAAACGTATCCTACTCAAACTCAGCGGAGAAGCCTTAATGGGCGAACAAAGTTACGGCATTGACATCAATCGGGTGATGCAATATGCAAACGATATCAAAGAAATTCACAGTCAAGGTTTGGAGATTGCCATTGTTATCGGTGGCGGAAATATCTACCGTGGCTTAAGTGCAGAAAAAGCTGGAATGGATCGGGTACAAGCTGACTATATGGGTATGCTAGCAACTGTTATCAATAGTATGGCACTACAGGATGCACTAGAAAAAGTTGGTTTAAAAACCCGTTTGCTGACCGCCATTAAAATGGAGCAAATCTGTGAGCCTTTTATCCGTAGACGTGCCGTGCGACATCTCGAAAAAGGACGAATTGTTATTTTCGGTGCAGGTACAGGAAATCCTTATTTCACAACAGATACAGCAGCCTCTTTACGTGCTATCGAAATCAATGCAGATGCTGTACTTAAAGGAACGCGCGTAGATGGTATATATACGGCTGATCCAGAAAAAGATCCATCTGCAAAACGTTACGACCAGATCTCTTTCCAAGAGGTTTACGAAAAAGGTTTAAATGTAATGGACATGACAGCATTTACGTTATGCCAAGAAAACAACCTTCCAATTATTGTGTTTGACATGAACAAACCGGGCAACCTGAAAAAATTAGCCAATGGTGACCACATCGGAACAGTTGTTAGGTAATTTATTGCAAAAGAAATACATAAAGATATGAATGAACTGATATCCTTAGAATTAGACGATTGTAAAGAGAGCATGGGTAGGGCCGTGACTCATACAGAATCTGAGCTGACTAAAATCAGGGCAGGCAAAGCCTCTCCCGGCATGTTGGATGGAATAGCCATCGACTATTATGGTAGTATGACCCCCCTTTCTCAAGTAAGTAATATTAATACGACCGATGCTAGAACTATTGTTATTCAGCCTTGGGAGAAGAATTTAATCAGCACCATAGAGAAAGCAATTATAGACTCAAACATCGGACTGAATCCGCAGAACGATGGTGCTATTATTCGTTTGGCCGTACCTCCGTTGACGGAAGAGCGTCGTCGTGACTTGGTTAAAAAAGTAAAAGAAGAAGCCGAGAAAGGTCGCGTGGCGATACGGAATATTCGTAAAGATGCAAATGAATCCATTAAAAAATTAAAAGGGGACGGTGTATCAGAAGATGAGATTAAAGTAGGAGAAACGGAAGTGCAGAAGCTAACAGACTCTTTCATTACTAAAGTAGATCAACTGGCCGAATTGAAAGAAAAAGATATTATGACCGTCTAGTCAATTTTCGAAGCGCTAAGCTTAGCGCTTCGAAAAAGTTAGAAGATCAAAATCATAGGAAAAGGGTTCTATAAAAAAATAGAATCCTTTTTTCATATCCTTTTTTCATATCCTTTTTTTAACTAACTTTCATCTCAGATTACCGATTTTTAAAGAAATTTCGCTAAAAACAATTTATACGAATGAAAAATAGAAGAGGATTTTTAAAACAGGCAGGCTTAGGTTTATCCGTCGCTTTTCTTAGTCCATACTTATTCTCCTGTCAAGACGATAAATCGAGAAGTAGCCCTTTTCATAATCTCGGTCTTCAACTGTATTCTATCCGCGACTTACTAAATGAGGATCCTATAAAAACAATAAGTACAGTAGCCAAAATCGGCTACAAGCATGTGGAAACATTTGGAGTAGACGATGTTGCAGGCACTTATTGGAAACTTCCTATTGCAGAACTGAAAAAGGTATTGGATGACAATAATCTGAAAACACATAGTGGCCACTATGATCTCTCTAAATACCTCAACAAAAACTTAACTGAACACGAAAATATTGAAAAATATATTGAGATTGCACATCAATTAGGCCAATCCTATATTGTCGCTCCTATCACGCCGATGGATGATCTAAACAACCTAAAAACCGAGGATTATCAATATGCCGCAGAACAGCTGAATAAGTTTGGAGAAATGGCTAAAAAAGCAGGCATTAAAGTAGGTTATCACAACCATTTTTGGGAATTTAGACGTTTTGCGAATGGAACACGAGGGTTGGATATTCTTATCGCATTTACGGAGCCTGATCTCGTAGATTTTGAGCTCGACCTTTTTTGGACGGAAAAAGCGGGTCTTAACCCACAATCTTATTTTGACAAATATCCAGGTCGATTTCCGATGTGGCATATAAAAGATATGGACAAACAGCACATCAATTCTGTTATTGGAGAAGGTTACGATGACGCTGATTTTGAGGATATCATGAAAGAAATCAAATATACAGAGGTCGGAACTGGGGCTATAGATTTTATCCGAATTGCGGATTATGCGGATAAATCGGGGCTAAAATATGCTTTTGTGGAACAAGATGACATCTATATGCCAAACAAATTTGAAAGCATAAAGAAAAGCTACGATTATGTCAAGAAGCATCTAACGAAATAAGAAGGGTTAGATATGGATAAGAAATCACTTTATATTATTCGGCATGCAAAGGCTGAATTACCTACTTTCGGTAAAGACGACTTCGACAGAGATCTGCTTTCAACCGGAATTGGCCGTGCTGAACTTATTGCTCAAAAGCTAAAAACACAGCTACCGGCTGCGGATGAAAAAACACTCGTTATTTCCTCAACAGCTAATCGTGCGATGCAAACCGCAAAAATATTTTGCGGTGTTTTAGGTTATCCCGAAGAACGTATTGTGTGGGAACCGAAAGTTTATGAAGCACATTATCTTTTTCTGATGAAACGCTTAAATGATATCCCTTCATCTTATGACCGCATACTGTTGTTCGGCCACAACCCCGGTGTTTCCGATCTTGTTGCCTATACAACCGATCATTCTGTCAATCTTAAAACGGCTCATACAGCTTGCTTGGAAGTGGAAGAAGGAATAGATTATTCGACGTTATCAGCCAATACGGCTATCCTAAAACAGGTCATTACCGAATATTGACAGCATACATACTGCGCTCTGATAAAAGGAATCTTTATAAAATATGGCAAATCAACTTTTATACGAAAACTCTCCCTATTTAAAACAACATGCACACAATCCTGTCGATTGGATGCCTTGGGGTGAGGAAGCGTTACAAAAAGCGAAGAACGAAAACAAACTCATTATCGTGAGCATCGGTTATTCTGCTTGCCATTGGTGTCACGTCATGGAGCGTGAAAGTTTCGAAAATGAAGCTATTGCAAAGACCATGAACACCTTATATGTATCTGTCAAAATCGATCGCGAGGAACGTCCCGACATCGATCAAATTTATATGATTGCGGTGCAATTAATGACCAACACGGGAGGTTGGCCGCTAAATTGCATCTGTCTACCCGACGGACGCCCTATATATGGAGGCACTTATTTTAAACCACATGATTGGCAACAGATATTGTTACAGATTGCACAAATGTGGGAAGAAACACCGGATGTGGCTTTAGATTATGCCGAACGCTTATCCAAAGGCATCCATCAAGCAGAAAAACTTCCGATTGTCCCTATTCCGGAAGCGTATACCACTACCGATTTACATGCTATTGTAACCCCATGGAAAGCACAATTTGATGCGACAAATGGAGGCTACAGCAGGGAGCCGAAGTTTCCCTTGCCAAATAACTGGTTGTTTTTCCTCCGCTATGCTTTCCTTGCAAAGGATCAAGCGGTATTGGAACATGTGCATTTTACCTTAGAGAAAATAGCAAATGGAGGTATATATGATCAAGTAGGTGGTGGATTTGCTCGCTATGCAGTAGATGGTCGTTGGCATATTCCTCATTTTGAGAAAATGTTATATGATAACGGACAACTTATTTCATTATACAGCGAAGCTTATCAGCAACGTCCTTCACGACTATACGAAAGAATTGTAGAAGAAACGATAGCCTGGGCACAACGGGAAATGCTTGCCGAAAATGGCGGTTTCTATTCGGCGTTAGATGCTGATAGTGAAGGAGTAGAAGGAAAATTCTATACTTTTCATCACGAAGAACTGGAAAACATACTAGGTAAAGATGCTCCCCTTTTTATTGATTATTTCCATGTGACGAAAGCCGGAAATTGGCCGGAAGAAAGTACGAATGTGTTATATTGTGCCATCGATGGGGATAAAATGATGCTCAAAAGTGGATTCTCAGAAGATGAGTGGGAAAAATATCTCCGTAAAATAAAAGTAAAACTCCATGCCTATCGCGAAAAGCGAATAAGACCGGGCTTGGACAACAAACAATTGACTTCCTGGAATGCACTTTTTGTAAAAGGATTAGTGGATGCCTACCGCGTCTTTGGCAAGCAGCAATATCTCGATCTCGCCATCCAAACGGCAAACTTCATCAGACGAGATTGTTTTTCGGATGAAACCAGCTTACTCCATCAACCGGCAGACCACAACCGGAAAATTTTTGGTTTTTTAGACGATTATGCTTTTACAATCGACAGTTTTATATCCTTATACGAAGCCACATTTGACGAAGACTGGCTGTACGAAGCGGAAGGCCTGACTCAAGAGGCTGTCGGCATGTTTTATGATGAGGAGGAAAAGACATTTTTCTATACCGCTGATGATGCAGAAGAGCTAATTGCACGCAAAAGTGAAATCATGGATAATGTTATTCCTGCATCGTCGTCCGCCATTGTACGCGTACTCTATCGATTGGGGGAGATATTCGATCAAGAACGCTACATCGCGATAGCCGACCAAGTGTTTGCTAATGTTTTTCCACAGATCAAACAATATGGATCAGCCTATTCAAACTGGGCAATCCAACTGTTAGAACATGTGTACGGGAACAATACGATCGCATTAACCGGCAAGGAAGCGGGGGCTTGGCGGAAACAGCTAGACAAACATTATATTCCAAATAAAATAACGCTGGGCGGAACAAAAAGCGATCTACCATTGTTAAAAGATAAAGCCGGTATGGAATCAAAATCCTACCTTTGTAAGAATAAAGCCTGTAGTTTACCCCAAAATTCGGTGGCAGAACTACTGGCATTAATACATGATAACAGGGATTCATCCCAAATAAATTAAACAAAATGGCAATAGAAAACAACAATGTCGTTGCATTGAATTACAAGCTTCACACCGTAGAAGCAGACGGAGAAAAAGCATTTGTAGAAGAAACCACAACTGAAAACCCTTTGACCTTTCTATATGGTGTAGGCATGATGCTTCCCAAATTTGAAGAAAATATAGCTGGATTAAGCATTGGTGATAAGACTTCCTTTACGTTAGAGCCAAACGATGCTTACGGAGAAAAAGATGACCGCGCAGTAGCACAATTGCCTGCAGATATGTTTAAAGAAACGGGACTTCCTCCAGTTGGTGAAGTTTTACCTTTACAAGATAACGAAGGCAATCAGTTCCGTGCGGTAGTTGTTGAAGTGACTCCTGAAGCAGTGGTAGCTGATTTGAATCACCCAATGGCAGGAAAGACATTGAATTTTGATGTCGAAATTTTAGCCGTTCGCCCTGCTACCGAAGAGGAATTGGCACATGGACATGCACATGGCATCGACGGTCAGTCAGGTCATTAAGAACTCGGAACAAAGAAGAAGGACCATCCTTCTTCTTTGTTCCTTTATCTTTTTTCTTTTACAGCTCGTAACATCTCGCGTTTACCAGGAGCACCAGGTGCTTTTTCAATAGCAAAACCTAAAGCTTTCATGATACGTTTTAAATTTCCAGTAATAGCGTAAGTAACAAATATCCCTCCCGGCCGCAAAAAAGAACATACGTGTTCCAACGTTTCCGCCGTCCACATCTCGGGTTGATGTACAGCAGCAAAAGCATCGAAATAGATCACGTCAAATTTTTGTATATCGCTGAAATCTATTACTTTTTTATGTGCAATCAATAGGTTAATAGACGCTGTAAAAGGAATCACTTCCGTCTGCGATTTTTCATAATTATCGATGAAACTCGTCCAGATTTCCGGCTTTACAAAGTTATCGTATCCAGTTTTGAATATCACTTCTTCTTTTAAAGGATAAGCTTCAATACCTACGTATTCCAAATCTATACCTTGGGTATCGGCATAATCTGCTGTCAACAGAAAGTTTAATCCCGTACCAAACCCCACTTCCAACACCGCTACATGTGTTTTTTTTTCTTTTTGCAAGAAAAAATCAAGTCCCGAACGGAGAAAAACATGGTGACTTTCCTGTAAAGCGCCGTGTTTAGAGTGATAATGCTCTCCGACTTCAGAATGGTATAAGGTAGACGATCCATCGCCTGTTATTACAAATTGCATATTGGAGATTATTTTCACAAATTTACGACAAAAAACGGGACAACTGTGTAGAACAATTCTAAATAGTTTACAAAGTTTGGCAAATTCCTATCTTGCAAAAGCATTTCGTAATTTTGTATTTCATTTAGAGATAGTGCGATATGAAACCGAGATGTAAATAATACGGAAATGAGGACACAATGATTATTTACATCGGACTCTCATCAGCCATTAAAAAAAATAATTAGATGAAAAAAAGCTCAATTATCTTAATTGTTATCATCGCTATAGCGATTGCGATGATTGTTGTTATTTATACTGACTCTAGTACATATTCTACTTTTACGGAAGCAAAAGAGAAAAAAACAGAGCTTTACGTCGTGGGTGTCCTAAATAAAGAGAGAGACTTATATTACGATCCGATTAAGGACGCCAATCATTTTTCTTTCTACATGTATGATAATGATAGTACAGAATGCCAAGTCGTGTTTAGGGGCTCTAAGCCTCAAGACATTGAGCGGTCTGAACAAATCGTGCTTACTGGTAAAATGGAAGGTGATGTATTTCATGCGAGTAAGATATTAATGAAATGCCCATCTAAATATAACGAAGATGAAGTGGAAGTCATTGAAACAAGTGTAGCGCCTGCAACGGCATTTTTGGGTCGCGAATAGCGACAATCCTATTTGTGGATCATCTTTAGATATTTTTTACATTTATTTTGAACAATGGACGTTAACTACGTTGGAGAACATCTTTTACCGGGAAAAATCGGTCAGTTTTTTGTGATTCTTTCCTTTGGTGCTGCCCTTTTTTCACTTATCAGCTATTTTTTCGCTACACGTGAACCCGAGGTTAAATCGTGGAAAACACTTGCCCGGATTGGCTTTTGGACTAATTTAGTCTCTGTTGTGGCTATTGGTACCATTCTATTCTACCTCATTTACAATCACTATTTTGAATACCACTACGTTTGGGCGCATTCTTCAAAATCACTCCCGACCCACTACATCATTTCTTCTTTTTGGGAAGGACAGGAAGGGAGTTTTTGGCTCTGGATGTTCTGGCAAATCGTATTAGGCGTTATCCTCGTATTTAAGGCCAAAAGTTGGGAAGCACCGGTTATGACGTTCGTTATGCTGTGTCAAGTTTTCTTGGGCTCTATGTTGATCGGCGTAGAAATATTGGGATCCCGTATCGGGAGTTCCCCTTTTATTCTGCTACGGGATGCTATGCAAGGCCCAGTTTTTACCCGACCTGATTACTTAAGTATGATTGGAGATGGACGCGGATTAAATCCCTTATTACAGAACTACTGGATGGTTATTCACCCTCCTACCTTATTTCTCGGCTTTGCCTCCATGATTGTTCCTTTTGCGTACGCAGCATCTGGTCTTTGGCTTAGGCGTTACAAAGAGTGGATGAAACCGGGATTACCTTGGGCACTTTTTGCTGTTATGATTTTAGGAGCAGGTATTATTATGGGATCTTTCTGGGCATATGAAGCACTGAATTTCGGTGGTTTCTGGGCATGGGATCCGGTAGAAAATGTATCGATTATTCCTTGGTTAACATTAATCGCTGCTGTCCATGTAATGCTTGCTTATCGCAATTCAGGACATGGATTCTTTACAGCTACTTTATTAACGATGATTAGTTTTGTACTCGTCATTTATGCTTCCTACCTCACAAGAAGTGGCATATTGGGAGAAACATCAGTTCACTCCTTTACCAGCTTAGGGATGTCGGGCCAGCTCATCGTCTTCAATCTCATTTATCTGGTATTGATGGTCGTAATGCTCGTGTGGCGAAACAAAGAGATGCCATCTTCCAAACAAGAAGAAGATATCTATTCCCGCGAATTCTGGTTATTTATTGGCGGGTTAGTATTAACGGTCGCTTGCATACAAATGATAGCAACTACCTCTATTCCGGTATTTAATGCTTTGTTTGGCACAAAAGTCGCTCCTCCAGTAGATCCCATTCCACATTATAACAAATGGCAAGGTGCTTTTGCCGTGGTGATTATGCTCGTAACAGCATTCACACAATTTTTAAAATATAAAAAAACAGATCCTAAGAAATTTTGGGCATCTACATTAGCCTCTTTTCTATTTGCGGTTATACTAAGTGCTATAATTGTTTATTTCACGAAGACATATACCAACGTGATGTATATCCTGTTGACGTTGACTTGTATATTTTGTCTATTAGCGAATATGCGTGTTTTCGGCGATGCGTTGAAAGGTAAATGGCGATTAGCAGGATCTGCTGTTGCACATATCGGATTTGCATTATTGCTATTGGGAGCACTTATCGCTGCGGCAACAAACGAGGTGATCTCGATTAATGAGAGCCGCTACATACAAGTACAGAACTTTGGCCAGGAAGGTGACAAATTCTCCGACCCGGGCGAAAATCTGTTTTTGACAGAGGGTGAGCCTAAACAAATGGGGAACTACCGAATTACCTATGTCGGCGATAGTGTAGCTCCTCCTAATGTGTATTATAAAATTTTATATGAACGCATCGATGAGGAGACGGGGAATGTAAAGGAATCGTTTGTATTACGTCCATTTGCACAACACAACCCCGAAATGGGAGGTCTAATCGGTACGCCCGATACCCGCCACTACCTGACACATGATATTTATACCTTGATCACCGCAGCAGCCGCAGAATCACAGGTGCAAGCGGAAAACATTCCGGCTGAAGAGCAGACCGGCTATGAAGATTATGATGAACCCGCAACCTATCAGGTGGGCATTGGTGATACGCTGCGTTACAGAAATGGGTTTTATATCATTGAGGGCATTAATAGAGATGCTACGTTGAATAATATTCCTAAAGGAGCGGACGATATTATTGTCGGATTGAAAATTAAGGTCATTGCTGCGGACGAAAAAGAATATAATATAGAACCAATTTTCCTAATAAAGGATGGACACAGTTATGATTTTAATAAAGATGTCGCGGAACAAGGGCTTCGTTTCCGTTTTACGAACATCCTACCAAAAGAGGATAAATTGGAAATTATGCTGTATCAAAAGCCGTTACCGGAGAAAAAATGGATTGTTTTTAAAGCAATTAAATTCCCTTATATCAACTTCTTCTGGGCCGGCACGATCATTATGACCATCGGTTTCATGATGGCCATCTATCGTCGTCTAAAAGATGCAAAGATCTCTAAACAAAATCCTGTGTAATGACCATTGTTATTTTAGGTAGTGGAAATGTGGCTACACATATAGGAAAAGCTTTCCACGCACTTGGACACCAAATTTTACAAGTGTATAGCAGAGATAAGGCCAATGCAAATGCATTGGCTTCTGTTTTAAACGCCGACACAGTAGACGTGGTTAGCGAAATCACCGATAGCGCAGATTTATATCTTATCGCTGTCGCAGATCAAGCCATACAACAGATAGTTGATACGCTTCCAAAACCTGTTAAAGGAATAGTAGTACATTGCTCCGGCGCAGCGGACATCAATATATTAGCACATTTTCCTTTATATGGCGTTGTCTACCCCGCCCAAAGTCTTCGCAAAGATATTTCTACTTCTTTGAAGAACATCCCTTTTGGAATAGAAGGTGCTAATACAGAAATCTCCGATCGTCTTCTTGAGTTGATGCGACATATTTCTGCCAAATCTTTCTTATGTGATAGTGAACAGCGCCTAGCATTGCACATAGCAGCCGTATTTGTCAATAATTTCAGTAATGTGCTTTTTCAGACAGCTTACAACATCATGCAAGAACAAAACCTGTCTTTTGATTTACTAAAACCTATTATTTTGGAAACAGCACAAAACGTGCAAAAACACATACCCAAAGACGTACAAACGGGCCCGGCTATGCGTGGAGACACAGAAACGATCAAAAAGCATTTACAGTTTCTCATGAAAAACCCATATTGGCTCAAAATATATCAACAATTAACCGAAGAAATCATCAGAAACAAGGGTTAACAGCAGGAATATTACCAAACCGATAAATCTTTCACGAACCTGCTTGTTTTTTCACTTTCATCTAATAACTTTCTAATTTTGTATATAACTGTGAGGACATGGTTATTAATGGCTCGCGGTTTGCTAGTCATAAGGGTGTTACGCAATGTAAAATATATCATATAAAAATATGGCAGTTAGAAAACTTATTCTGTTAACGATAGTTGTCATCAATCTCGTCATCTTCTCTTTTGGTGTTGTCTTCACACCACGCTGGTTTTGGTTACTTATCATTCCTTTCCCATTAATGATATTAGCTTTCTACAACAGCTATCAAAGTAGACACGCGATTTTACGCAATTATCCTATTTTAGGTTATTTCCGGTTTTTCTTTGAAAGCATCCGTCCAGAGATGCGACAATATTTTTGGGAGTCCGATACAGATGGACGTCCGTTTAATCGCCGACAGCGCTCTATCGTGTATCAACGTTCTAAAAATGAACGAGAAACGGTAGCCTTCGGAATGCAGTCTGATCCACAAGCTGCAGGCAATGAGTGGGTCGCCCATTCTGTCTTTCCTTGCCATATCGAAAACCATAACTTGCGAACAGCCGTCGGCAATCATTTTTGCAAACAACCTTATAGTCTCAGTGTATTCAATATCTCTGCTATGAGCTATGGTGCGTTAAGTAAAACAGCTATTACTGCCCTCAATAAG
This sequence comes from Sphingobacterium corticibacterium, assembly GCF_004208525.1. Taxonomy (GTDB): domain Bacteria; phylum Bacteroidota; class Bacteroidia; order Sphingobacteriales; family Sphingobacteriaceae; genus Sphingobacterium; species Sphingobacterium corticibacterium. The sequence goes on from NZ_SGIT01000005.1 coordinate 127,254, forward strand.
GGAGCAGCTTTACAAAATTTTGCACACAATACAGGAGAAGGGGGAATTAGCCCGTATCATATCAACGGAGCAGATTTAATTTGGCAGGTAGGTACAGGATATTTCGGTTGTCGTAACGAAATGGGCATGTTTGATTCTGAATTATTTGCAGAAAAGGCGAATCGTCCTTATGTAAAAATGATTGAACTAAAATTGTCACAAGGCGCAAAACCTGGTCACGGAGGGATATTGCCTGCAGCAAAAAACACACCCGAAGTAGCTGCTATTCGTCATGTAATTCCCGGGACAGATGTAATGTCACCTCCGGCACATAGCGCTTTCAACTCCCCCGAGGGCATGATACATTTCATCCAGCAATTACGCGAGCTATCAGGATATAAACCTGTCGGTTTTAAACTATGTGTGGGAGACAAACAAGAGTTTATCGACATCTGTCATGCGATGTTAACCACACAGATATTTCCTGACTTTATTTCCATTGACGGCTCAGAGGGGGGAACAGGCGCTGCTCCACTGGAATTTACAGACAACTTAGGTATGCCTTTATATGATGCATTGTCTTTCGTCACAACTACACTTATCAAATTCGGTTTAAAGAAACATATAAAATTGATCGTTTCGGGCCGTATTGTTACCGGTTTTGATTTATTAAAAGTTATTTCTTTAGGTGCAGATGCATGTTACAGTGCCAGAGGAATGATGTTTGCATTAGGTTGTATCCAAGCATTAAAATGCAACGAAGACGTATGTCCTGTCGGTGTGGCAACCCAGCGTCCTCACCTATATAAAGCTCTTGATGTGGAAGATAAATATATACGGGTAGCACAGTTTCACCGTAACACGTTACGTGCTACAGTAGAAATTATGGAAGCTTGTGGATTTAAAACATTGGACGAAGTCTCCGCAGATAAATTTTTCCGCAAGGTCGACAGTGTAACCACCTTGAGTTTTCAAGAAATCTACTTTAAAGATACCGGAAAGCTGGTCAATAGCCACAGTGCATTTCAAACGGAGGAAATATAATAATTAATTTCCCTTACCATTTTACGACAAATTACTGTACAAAACATCTAGTGTGTTACGTGCTTTTACCATATCTTCTCTGGTCACGCCTTCCAACGCTTGGTCGATAGTTCTTTTTGCTTGGCGCAAACAGGCTTCCTTCATTTGGCGCCCTTGTTTTGTTAAGAAAATGAGATTCGTACGCTTATCTTCTTTGTCGTTGACACGAATCACCAATTTAAGCTTTTCGAGATTATTGATTAGACGAGATACACTCGGTTTATCACGAAAAGTTAAACAAGCAAGTTCTTGCTGGGTTCGTCCTTCCTCCATCCATAAATAATATAAGAGAGACCATTGCTCCGAGGTAATATTTACGCCCTCTTCCTTTAGATTTCGTTGTAAGCGTCTACCCAAGGCAGCGTAAGCTTTTCCTGTTAAGAAAGAAAAAAATTCGTCCGTATCTTCAAAATTGTCATTCATATCGGATAATATTGGGTTAGAATAATTGTATATACAAACAAACCAAAAAACTAAATACAATGCAAATAAAATCTAATATTTCCTCTATAAAATAGCCTTTGATGGCAGAGGAAAGCAAAATAGAATTTATTTTATATGCAGACGCGATTATATTGCATATAAAATAAATTTATTTAGGTTTGACTTTTTTCTAAAATTTAATTAAATTTACCCTTATGGAGAACTTCTTACCTGCATTGTTGATTATCGGTGGTATCATTTATAAAATTTACACGGAATATCAGAAAGAGCAAGAGAAAGCACGTCGACGTATGCCGCAGGTACCACCACCAACGCCTCCTGTAACATACGAACAACAACCGAAACCTATTGTCATTGAACCGACAACATTCATTCCAATTCCCACAAAAAAAGCAGAGCGCTTACGCGACATTCCGAAAGAAGTGAAAAAGACAACCGATGGAAGACTTGCCGAAGTGAATCGTAAGAAAGCAGCGATGAAAGTCGTTCCCGAAATCGAAGAAGAAGAAGATGTTGTACCTTTCGACTTACGTCAGGCTGTGATACAATCTGCCATATTAAACAGACCCTATCAATAATTAAACAAACCCTTATCAGTAGATTTTTTCTTCTAAAAGACTTGCAAGAGATATTACATGGAAAAATCATCTGCATCAGCTAGGAACGGAAATTGCTCCCGGGCTTTAATCAAATCAGTTGGATTTAACGTAAACGTATACAAATCTTCATCTTCGGGCTTATAGTAGACTACATCTCCATTAGGGGAAATGCACATTGAACCACCCGAATAATAGATTTCGTTACCGTCGTACCCCACACGATTTACACCGATTACAAAGGATTGATTCTCAATAGCGCGTGCCGGAATGAGTGCTCGCCAATGTGCAGAACGTTTATCTGGCCAGCAAGCGGTATAGACTAGTAAATCGTAAGCGTTTCCTAAATTTCGAGACCAAACGGGGAAACGTAAATCGTAACATACCATAGGACACACCCGCCAACCTTTAAGATTTAAAACAATACGGGAATTTCCGGGCGTAAAAACTTTGTCTTCTTCTGCCATCCCAAATAAATGGCGCTTGTCGTAATGTACAAAACTTCCATCGGAAGACATCCACACGAAACGGTTATAATAATGTCCATTTTCCTCAATAATCAGTGTCCCCGCAACAACACAATTATAAGCTTTAGCGTGTTCATACATCCAATGCATCGTTGGACCATCCATTTTTTCCGCGCACTTTTCAACGTTAATGGTAAAGCCGGTATTAAACATTTCTGGCAGGAGAATCAAATCTGTTTTTTCCTTCAACGCAGATAGCCGCAATGATAAATTATTTAAATTTTTCTCTACATTCTCCCAAAACAAGTATGCTTGAAATATCGTTATCTTAACCGGTTCCATATCTGCCATGCGCAACTTAATATTTTTGTTATATTGATGTTTTGACAATTTACTAAAAAACTAGAGTTTTATCAATTTTTAACCGCAAAAGGTTACTGTACTCGATGCATCAGCGCGTCCGAAAGAGAAAAAAGAGCTTCCTTTTTATCTGCTTCCACTTGAATTTCCGTTAGTTTTTCGTAAGCAATAGTCGTAAATTTTTCTTTCTGATATATAGCTAACGTCTGAATATCATATTTAGCGTATAAGCCGATCATTTTATCTACTTTTTCCGGTTCGCTATCGATATTCTGTTTAAGCAAATATTCCAATTCTTCCTGATCTGTTGGAGAAATAAGTTCTTGCAGTTTTACAAAAAGAATTGTCTTTTTATTCGACAGTATATCACCGCCTATCTGCTTACCAAAACTTTTGGGATTTCCATATACATCCAATATATCGTCTTGCAATTGGAAAGCAATTCCTAAGTTTACGCCAAAGTCGTAAAGCAATGTTTGTGATCGTTCATCTGCGCCCGCGACAATAGCGCCCATTTGCAATGCACAACCAAGCAATACAGATGTTTTCAGTCGTATCATGTCGATATACGCTGTTTCGCTTACTTGTGCTCGTTCTTCAAAATCCATATCGAATTGTTGTCCTTCACAAACCTCTAATGACGTGGTGTTGAAAAGATGAAGCAACGCGGGGATCTTGTCTATAGGGCATTTCGCTAGTTCTTGATACGCTTTAATTAGCAATGCATCACCCGATAGTATAGCCACATTATCGTTCCATTTTTGATGTACAGTAGGCTTTCCTCTCCGTAAAGGGGCAACATCCATTATATCATCATGAATTAAGGAAAAATTGTGAAAAAACTCTATGGCGGCACTTGCAGGCAAGGCTTGCTCGACAACAGAAGAATCAAAAAGCTCTGCTCCCATCAATACCAATAGTGGGCGTATCCGCTTACCTGATAAAGACAATATATAGCGAATTGGATCGTATAAATGTTGCGGGGTATGCGGGAAATCAGCTTTCTCTAAATAATTCTGAAAAGCTTTTGCGTGTACTGACTCTTGGAACATAGCTAAAAAATGATACGCGAAGATAAGGATAAAATGGGAAATAGTATCTTTGTGAAAATCCTATGTTCTATGCGTATTCTTGTTATTCATAATTTCTATCAACATGCAGGAGGCGAAGATACTGTTTTTCGACAGGAAGTCGAGGAATTAGAAAAAGAACATGTTGTAAAAACACTAACCTTTCAGAATAAAAAAGGCTGGCGTGGGCTACTACAATTTCTCGCCTACCCTTGGAATATCTATGCCATTCGAAAAGTGAAAGAAAGCATCAAAAGCTTTGCTCCAGACATTGTGCACATTCACAATCTATATTATGCAACGGGGCCTGCCATCATTAGAACCATAAAAAAGAAACAGATTCCGGTGGTCATGACGCTTCATAACTTCAGGTTACTTTGTCCATCCGCAACACTATTTTTTCGAGGCAAACTGTACGTAGATAGTATCTCGAAAAATTTCCCGTGGAAAGGAATCAAACTGGGAATATTGGATAACTCTCGTGTCAAAACATTTTGGACAACATTGACTCATTTTATACATTGGAAAATAGGAACCTGGCAGTCCATTGACAGCTTCATAACACTTACCGATTTTTCCAAAGACCTGTTTTTATCTTCTGGCAAAAAATTTATTCCAAAACAGTTTATCGTTAAACCTAACTTTGTAGACCTCTCCATAAATAGTCTGCATACAGGTAATTACTATTTATTTATCGGCAGATTATCTGCGGAAAAAGGAATTATACCGTTAATAGCGGCTATAAAAGAAAGTGATAAAATATTAAAGATTGTGGGTGACGGCCCTCTTACAAAAAATGTCAGCGATATAATCAAAAACTGCAATAACATAGAACTTCTGGGGCAAAAAAATAAGCAAGAAACGATACAGATATTAGCAAACAGCAAAGCGTTAATAGTACCGTCGGTATGTTATGAAGGGGCGGTTCCGTTGACAATTATCGAAGGAATGGCTACCCACACTCCGGTTTTAGCAAGTAATCTCGGTGCTATTCCTGATGTGATTATCCCAGATAAAACAGGCTGGTTATTTGATCCCTATCAAATGGAAAGCTTATTATCCGCCATTCAGAAATTTGAAAATTCGGATAAAAAAGACGACATTGTCAGAAATGCGTATACACTATATGAAGAAAAATTCACAAAGGCTCCTGTCATGAATCAGTTGACAGATCTTTATCATAAAATCACAAAAACATGAGCAATATCATCATCATGGATAGGTTGAATCTGGCAACTGCCATACAGGAACAACTAGAGACCGTATATGATCCTGAACTTAAACCAGCGAATATCTTGGATTTAGGTTTGGTATATGAGATTATCACAAAAGAAGACGGTATAGCGAAGATTGTCATGACACTAACTGCTCCGGGATGTCCTGTTGCAGGTGAGATCATGGAAGAAGTACAACGAAAAGTAGCGGCTGTCCCAGGTGTTAAGGAGGCCCTTGTGGAACTCACATTCGACCCACCCTGGACAAAAGACATGATGAGCGAGGAGGCTAAATTAGAGCTAGGTTTTCTTTAAGAAGAAGACTTTCCCGCTGATTTTTCCAGCTGTTCTAATGTCTTTTTCTGTTTTAAAGGAGGGGCGTCTTTTCCGAACAAGGCAGTCCATAATGTACGGGATTCTTTGGTCAGTAAAGGCGATACGATAGATAAGATAAGCACATAAACTACTACAAAAGATTGTAGAATGGGGAGCAAGCCCCCTGCTTTTCCAATATTCGCCATAATAATAGAAAATTCTCCCCTTGCAGAAAGCGTAAACCCTATGTCAAATGAAGCTTTGGGTTTTCTGCCCGAAAATCTGGCAGCGAAATACCCCGACGCCACATTGCAAATGATAGTAATAGCCGCTGCCAATGTAGCCCAACCTACAGCTCCTCCTAAAGTATACATGTCAATAGATAATCCGAAACTAAAAAAGAACATCGCTCCGAAGAAATCACGATAGGGCGCGATCACCCCTTCAATCTTCTTAATATAACGGGAATCAGCAAACACCAACCCAGCCATCAACGCTCCGATTGCTTCCGCAACATGTATCGTTTCTGAAAATCCCGCAATGATAAACAACAAACTGAATATGATTAAGATAAATAGCTCGGGCGATTTATCCTGTAAAAGCCGATCAATGGCCGGAACAAGCTTCCGTCCTAATATCAAAAACGTCAAAATAAAACCTAGGGCTAGCAGGGATGTTCCCAGCACCGACCAAAAGGAAGTTCCTCCGGTCAGAATCAATCCCGAGAGGAAAGAGATATGCATGGCGATAAAAAGATCGTCAAACATAATCATCCCCATAATTATCTCCGTTTCGGGATTCGCTGTCCGTTTCAAATCGGTCAGCACTTTCGCAACAATTGCCGTCGATGAACTAGTCATGACACCACATAGCACCATCATTTCCTTAAAAGGAAGATCCATGAGCCATCCTATCAGGACACCCGAGATAAAATTAAGAAAAACATAAACTATGCCCCCCGTAACAATGGATTTTCCGGATCGCATTAACCGTCCTACAGAAAACTCCAATCCTAGATAAAACAAGAGGAAAAGTACCCCCAATCGCCCCATGAAATCGATAAACGGCTTACTCTCTGTAAACGTGAAGTCGATATATCCAATTTGAGGCGCGTGTTCGCCAACTACCATACCAATTATTATAAAAAATGGAATCACCGAAAAACGCAATTTATTGGCCAACAAACCAACAATGGCGACTAACAATACGGCAATACCAACTTCTAATACCAAGGTATGTGATAGCATAGGATTAAATTAGGATTTCTTTTAATTGTTTAATATTCGTTTTCTTTCCAGCGACTACCAGTGTTGTTCCCGGTGTAATCACATAGTCTGGTCCCGGATTAATGATCGTATCTTCTTCCTTAATGGCAGCAATAATCGATGCTCCGGTACGTTGCCGAACGCCCAATTCCCCGATACTTTTGTCAACACCATCACTAGAAACCCCTACTTTATACCATTCAATCCGTAAATCGTCCAACGCAACTTCCATAGTTTCCAACGCTTTGGGCTTATAAGACAACCCTCCGATGATACCCGCCACCTGACGGGATTCCTCATCAGAAAGCGTCATAACACAATGCGTTTCACTGTCATCTCCCTCCGAACGATAAAGTTCGCGTTTACCATCGTCGTGGATAACAACCACCATGTTATCACCGGCTTCCGTCTCAATTTGGTACTTCTTACCTATACCAATCAAGTCGCTTTCTCTAACTATTGACATAGCAAAAAAATTAAATACAACGTTCGTATTCTTCTTAGAACACCTGTTTCAAACAAAACTAACAAAAATATTTAGAGAGTTCGGAAAAGCTTTTAACAAAAAGGATTCTCGATATCTTTTTTATTTATTATAACATCATAAGTCACAACCTCTTTTATGCCTAACAAGGCCACCTATTAGGTAAACCCGTTTACAAAATGTATATTTACACGTTAATACAACGGCAACAATATGCAAAAAAGATGGGTGGTTAAGCCAAAAAACAATGTTCAAAAAACCAACAAACTACGTGATGAGTTGGGTATAAACGCTGTAATAGCCGAACTACTTCTCAACCGTGATATTGAAACCTATCAACAGGCCAAGCATTTTTTTCGTCCAAACTTCGATCTGTTGCACGATCCGTTTTTAATGAGAGATATGGACAAAGCCATATCGCGAATTGAAAGAGCAATCGGCAACAAGGAGAAGATATTAATATACGGCGATTATGATGTCGATGGTACCACTGCCGTTTCTGTTGTCTATAGTTTTTTTCGTGATTTTCATTCGGGTTTGGAGTTTTATATCCCCGATCGGTACTTGGAAGGATACGGAATTTCTTTTAAAGGAATTGACTACGCCGCAGAAAATGGTTTTTCTTTAATTATTGCTTTGGATTGTGGTATCAAGGCGATTGAAAAAGTCAAATATGCCCACAGCAAAGGCATTGATTTCATTATCGGGGATCATCATCTTCCAGGCAACACCATTCCGGATGCAGTAGCTGTATTAGATCCTAAACGTAGCGATTGCCTCTATCCTTATAAAGAGCTATCGGGCTGCGGTATCGGTTTTAAATTAATCCAAGCCTTCGTCCAAAAAAACGATATGGATATGCAGCTTGCGTATCAATATCTGGACCTGGTAGCCGTGAGTATTGCATCAGACATCGTACCGATTACTGGAGAAAATCGGGTACTCACTTATTTTGGACTCAAAAAATTAAATACCAATCCAAATTGTGGGCTCCAAGCACTCATCAATCTCTCTTCCAATAAAAGCGGGCATTTTTCTGTAGGAGATATCGTTTTCCAGATTGGCCCGCGTATTAATGCTGCGGGACGCATCGAACATGCTAAAGATGCTGTAAAACTATTGATTTCAAAATCGTTGGCGGAAGCCGAAGCGTATTCGACGACAGTTGATGATCAGAATACGGTACGCAAGGGCTTTGATCTTAAAATAACGGAGGAAGCGTTGGATATCCTTGATAACAACGAGGTATTAAAACAACGCAAGTCAACTGTACTTTTCAAAGCCGATTGGCACAAAGGCGTGATCGGTATTGTGGCTTCGCGTTTAACAGAAAAATACTACCGTCCTACCGTTATACTTACTCAAACCAATGGACACATTGCCGGTTCGGCACGATCCGTATTAGGTTTTGACCTTTACGAAGCATTGAGCGAATGTGCCGATTTGTTAGACCAATACGGCGGCCATAAATACGCAGCGGGTCTCACGATGCGCTTGGAAAATGTACCGGCGTTTCAAGAAAAATTCGAAGCGGTAGTACAGAACAGTATTAAGCCCGAGATGCTCCAGCAGGAAGTGCTCATAGAAACGGAACTAAATCTTAACGACATCGATCCTAAATTTTGCCGTTTATTAAAGCAATTTGAACCTTTTGGCCCACAAAATGAAGCACCTATTCTTCTCACGCGCAAAATACAGGGATCGGGATATATCGTGGGCACCAATCATATCAAAATAGTGGTAAAACAAGACGATTCGGTATCGTTCGATTGTATAGGTTTCGGTTTAGCGGAACACATAGACTATATTAATGCAGGCCATAAATTTGATATCTGCTATACGATAGAAGAGAATAATTGGCGGGGTAAAAAGAATTTGCAATTAAATATCAAAGCAATACGATATTAAAATATATTTGTGTATAAAACGGTTTAAAGCAGTAGATGATTTTAAAGGCAGAACATTTAATCAAGAAATATAAACAACGGACGGTTGTCAATGATGTGTCTTTTCACGTTGAACAAGGCGAAATTGTCGGATTGCTGGGCCCTAACGGGGCTGGAAAAACAACGTCGTTTTACATGATTGTTGGTTTAATTAAACCAAACGACGGTCATGTTTTTCTAGACGACCAGGAAATCACACAAGATGCTATGTTTCAGCGTGCGCAAAAAGGGATTGGGTATCTAGCACAAGAAGCATCTGTATTCCGAAAGCTATCGGTAGAAAACAATATTTTGGCTGTTTTAGAAATACATTATAAAAATAAAGAGGAACGTCTCGAGAAACTGGAAGAACTATTGACAGAATTCAGTTTGCATAGGGTTCGAAAGAACCGTGGAGATCTTTTATCAGGAGGAGAAAGGCGCCGCACGGAGATCGCTAGGGCATTAGCGGCAAACCCACATTTTATTTTATTGGATGAACCGTTTGCCGGCGTAGACCCTATCGCCGTGGAAGAGATACAAACAATAGTCTCTAAACTCAAGCGGAAAAACATTGGTGTACTGATTACCGACCACAATGTACAGGAGACATTGTCCATCACCGATAGAGCCTATCTGTTGACGGAAGGAAAGATTATGCTTACGGGGACTCCAGAAGAAATTGCAGATAATGAATTAGCACGAAAATTCTATTTGGGACGTCATTTTGAATTGAGAAGAAAAAAACTATAAAACTAGCTAATAGGATCCTTTATACATGGCATTACTAAATTCTCTCTTCACATGGATTATGAAAAAGCGCATTCATCAGATTGAGCTTTTCATGAAATATCCCCATGATGTGCAGGAAGAATGGTTTCAAAGTTTAATTTCCACGGCAGAAGCGACCGAGTGGGGAAAAAAATACGACTACAACAGCATCCTTACACCAGAAGAATATAAAGATCGTGTTCCGATCCAAGACTACGATGATATTAAAGGGTATGTGGACCGCATGATCAAAGGGGAACAAAACTTAGTATGGCCTTCCGATATCAAATGGTTTGCAAAATCATCAGGCACCACTTCGGATCGGTCTAAGTTTATCCCCGTGAGTATGGAGGCGCTAGAAGACTGCCACTATCAAGGCGGGAAAGATATGCTGTCTATTTATTGCCACAACAAACCAGAAAATAAAGTCTTTACAGGTAAATCGGTTGTGATCGGCGGATCCTCTCAAATCAATAACTTCAGTCCGGATTCGTATTATGGCGATTTGTCTTCCATTTTAATACGTAATCTGCCGTTCTGGGCAGAATTTAAGCGCACACCTAATTTGGAAGTGACCTTAAATCCGAATTTTGAAGAAAAAATTGAACAAATTGCACAGATTACCATTAAGGAGAACGTCACCAGCCTCGCCGGTGTTCCAACTTGGAATATCGTCATGGCTAAGCGGATATTAGAAATTACAGGCAAAAGCAATCTTTTGGAAGTATGGCCCAATTTGGAGTTTTATGGGCATGGCGGCGTAAGCTTTAAACCATACCGGGATTTATTCAAACAACTGATACCTTCGGATAACATGTATTACCTCGAAAACTATAACGCTTCCGAGGGATATTTTGGTTTGCAGGACCAATCGGACTCCGAAGACCTCTTACTCATGTTGGATTACGGCATTTATTATGAGTTTCTCCCCATGGAGCACGCATTGGAAGAGCATCCCAAAACGTTGCGATTAGACGAAGTAGAAATTGGAAAGAATTACGCCTTGATCATATCAACGAACGCCGGTTTATGGCGTTATAAGATCGGAGATACCATCAAATTCACTTCTTTATCACCTTATCGTTTTCAAATATCCGGACGCACGAAACACTACATCAATACTTTTGGCGAAGAGCTTATCGTAGATAATGCAGAACACGCGTTGCAGATAGCTTGTCGTGCAACGGAAGCTATTATCCGTGATTATACCGCTGGTCCTGTTTACTTCAGAAACGGGGAGGCTGGTGCGCATGAATGGATTATCGAATTTGAAAAACAGCCCAACGATTTTCAAACGTTCTGCGATACATTAGATAATACACTGCGGGAAATCAATTCCGACTACGACGCCAAGCGTTTCAAGGATCTGGCATTAGCTTACCCCATTGTTCACCAAGCAGAACAGGATACCTTTTATAAGTGGATGAAAAGCCGTGGGAAACTTGGAGGCCAAAACAAGGTCCCTCGTCTGGCGAATGAAAGAACCTATCTTGACGCGTTGTTGAAAATAATCAATACTTAATTATATTCGTACTTTTTTCCTAAATTGCACACATTAAAAATTTTAATGTGATGAGCGATACGAATACCTATTCCATTCGCGTAGAGCCAACGAAAGAATCAAGACTCTCGCAAGTAGATTTCAGCAATTTGAAGTTTGGTGCTATCATGTCTGACCACATGTTAGTCGCCACATATGATGACGGTGCGTGGCAAGATGTAGCTGTCGTCCCTTATGGAGACTTTACGGTCAATCCATCGATGTCTGCCTTGCATTATGGTCAAGCTATTTTTGAAGGAATTAAAGGTTACAAATTTGCCGATGGAACAGTAAGTATATTCCGTCCGGATAAAAACTGGGAACGTTTCAACAAATCTGCAAAACGCCTTCAGATGCCGGAAGTTCCGGAGGGAATTTTTATGGACGGCCTGAAAACACTATTGGATGTGGATCGCAGCTGGGTACCATCACAGGAAGGTACATCCTTATATATCCGTCCGTTTATGTTTGCAACCGAAGGCGCACTGGGTGTGCATCCCTCTAAATCGTATACATTTGCTATTATCACTTGTCCGGTAGGTGCCTATTACAGTAAACCAATCAGCTTAAAAGTGGAAACGTATTACACACGTGCTGCAGAAGGTGGTGTTGGATTTTCGAAAAATGCAGGAAATTATGCCCTGTCGCTATATCCTACCCAATTGGCAAACGACGAGGGGTATGACCAAATTATGTGGACAGATGCCAATGAGCATAAATATGTAGAAGAAGCGGGTACAGCCAATTTGATTTTCCGTATCGGCGATACGATTATCACACCACATGGTGATACAATCTTACATGGTGTTACCCGCCGCACAATCATGGAGCTCGCCGAAAAATGGGGATACAAAGCAGAACAACGTAAAGTTTCCGTACAAGAATTGACTGACGGCATTAAGGATGGTCGCGTATCAGAGGCTTTTGCTGCCGGAACCGCTGCGACAGTCACGCATATCTCCAGAATTGGTTATGAAGGGCAAGACTACGAGTTGCCGCCGGTAGAAGGAAGAGAGTTTTCTAACAAAGTATTGGATTATTTAAATCAACTTCGATACGGTAAGATAAATGATCCTTTTGGATGGAATTTTATCATCTAACGATCTTTTTTAAGGTAGGGTTGAACCCTACCTTAAAAAAGATAAAATCCCTTTCCAATCATCAGGTTCAAACCATACCGTATTCCCATATTTTTTGAACCAAGTAATCTGCCTTTTTGCATAACGCCGGGAATTCTGTTTAATACGGAAAATAGCTTCCTCCAGTGTAATTTCCCCATCAATAAAATCAAATATCTCCGCGTAACCAACTGTCAATAATGCCGGTTTGTTCCGATAGGATAGCAGCGAGCGCACTTCATTTACCAATCCCTTTTCTATCATCATGTCCACACGTAGATTGATGCGATCGTATAGCATTTGCCGATCCATATTCAATCCAACGGTTATGATCTCAAACGGACGTTCAACCATTTCCCGTACACGGTAGGATGAGAAGGGTTTCCCTGTTGCTTCGTACACTTCCAACGCACGAATGACGCGCTGCGGATTATGTATATCCGCGTGGTGATAATAATCGGGATCAACTTCTTTAAGTTTCTGTTGCAATGACTCCAGTCCCTTCCGTTCAAAAATACCATTCAAACGTTCGCGTACCACAGCTGGAGCTTTTGGCAAATCATCCAACCCTTCACAGACCGCGCGTACAAACAGCCCAGATCCACCTACCATCACAACCACATCATGCTTTTCAAATAGGGTATCCAACAAGGATAATGCATCTCTTTCAAAATCCCCCGCCGAATATTCTTCCTCGATTGTATGGGAATCAATAAAGTGATGTTTCGCTTCCGTAAGCTCATTGACATCCGGCTTTGCCGTGCCAATAGACATCTCCTTATAGAATTGCCTGGAATCTGCAGAAATAATTTCGGTTTTAAAATGTTTGGCCAGTGCAATACCCATAGTGGTCTTTCCTACCGCGGTAGGCCCGACGACTACGATTAATCTCTTTGTGTGACCACCTGCCATCAATATTCATCTTCCGCACCACTGGTCCCTTCTCCTTCTTCTCCTCCACCTTCGTCTTCGCCGTCAAATAAATCGAAGTCTTCATCTTCATCAACGCCGTATTCTGTGTCATCTGTCGGTAAATCTTCTTCCTCATCGTCCTCATCATCGGCTGTCGATAACGGAAAATTCGCAGCGGCAACTTGCTTGGGCACCGTTCCGACCGTCTTAGATACCAATGGGTATTCCTTACCATCTTCCTCTTTTAAAATTTTAATCAGCTCCACATGAAAGTCATAAGGACGGTCAAAGTTATAGACATAATAAAATTTTTGGTGTGGATCGTCGATAAACTTACTCAAACGAATACCCTCCATTTCCAGCACACCGTTACTCTGTTTTCTTTCCGTAGGCAGAAAAGCAATCTCTGTCCCTTTTTTCCACTGATCATTACTCACATAAAATGACGAAGAAACATCTGGAGTGTAGCCGGTAGCGTTATGGATAGCCTGATGCAATTCTAAAAATGTAGCTTTCGAAGGCATATCTATTTCCCGATATACATCCTCATAATCCTCAAAAGTTACTCGAAATCTGTAAATAGCCATTCTTAATCGTATCGTTTAGTTTATCGTTTATACAAAGGTTAAAATTACAATAATTTTTAAAAAATTAAAGTGCTGTATTCGTTTTGGGTGATAAACCTAAATGCTTTCCCTGTTTTAGAATAAAAGACAATGCCTCTTCACGAGAATTAGGAATCTCTCCCTCCAAAATGGCTTCTCTCATCGCATTCTTGATTGTACCGACCACACGCCCCGGCCCTATTTCAAAAAGTGCCATAATATCCGCCCCCGATACAGGAGGTTGCCAATTCCGGATTTTATCCCGCTCTTCTACATCTTTCAATTTCTGTTTTACCAGCTCAAAATTATTACGGTATTTTTTCTTCTTAAACTCATTCTTGGTGGTCACATCGGCATGACACAGTAGCATTAAGGCATCAATATCATCACCTGCTTCATACAGCAATCGGCGTACGGCCGAATCCGTCACAATATCTTGTGCCAACACAATGGGCCGCAAGTGTAGTTGCACCAGTTTTTGGACGAACTTCATCTTATCATGGAGCGGAAGTTTCAGTTCAGCAAAAAGCTTCGGTACCATCCTTGCACCGCGATCTTCATGACCGTGAAAGGTCCATCCTACTCTTTTATCATATCGTTTGGTGGCAGGCTTGGCTATATCATGCATAATCGCCGCCCACCGCAACCATAGATCGTCCGACAGGGACGCCACATTGTCCAAAACCTCCAATGTATGGTAAAAGTTGTCTTTATGTCCGCGTCCGTCTATTGTATCGACCCCATGTAAATTGGACATCGCAGGAAAAATAATCTTCAGCAACCCGGTATCGAATAGATAGCGGAAACCAACGGATGGTTTAGTCGCCATGACGATTTTATTCAGTTCATCTGTAATACGCTCCTTAGAAATAATTTTAATGCGTTCCGCATTTTCCGCGATAGCTTGAATCGCTTTCACATCAATCTTAAAGTTAAGTTGTGTCGCAAAGCGGATGGCGCGCATCATGCGTAACGGATCATCAGAAAACGTGATAGCCGGATCAAGCGGTGTCCGAATAATACGGTTTTGAATATCTTCCACCCCACCAAAAGGGTCTACAAGTTCACCAAAACGATCAGCATTTAAACAATACGCCATCGCATTAATCGTAAAATCCCGACGGTTCTGATCATCTTCAAGCGTACCATCCTCGACAATGGGTTTTCTGGAATTGGAACGGTAAGATTCTTTCCGGGCGCCTACAAACTCCAAGTTAATGCCATCATATACCAACATGGCTGTTCCAAAACTTTTGTAGACCGCAACTTTAGTATGTAAAATTTCGCCGAGCTTCGAAGCAAAATCAATCCCACTTCCAATTACAACCAAATCGACGTCGTTTTTAAAAGGCCGTTTCATGATGCAATCACGGACATATCCGCCAACAACGTAGCATTCGACCTTTTCTTTATCCGCTAAATCTCTGATTATTTGAAAAATAGGATGTTGTAAATTTTCTCGCATAGCTTCTTCTCTAGGCTCAACGCCTACAGCGGGCAAAAATACAGATTATTTCGTACAAACCGCCTCTTGCTAATCCCTATCTTTTGATAGGCGGCGGAATGGCAGCGGATTGGCGACGAGTTCTTCTTGCTCCCGGCGGCGTTTCACAATATGAATAGCAGAAAAAATCGCCTCTAGGAAAGATTCATGTGAAGCCAAGTTTTTTCCGGCAATATCATAGCCCGTTCCATGATCCGGAGATGTACGAACGATAGGTAAGCCCGCAGTGTAATTAACCCCTTTACGAGAAGCAATATGTTTAAATGGAATCAACCCCTGATCGTGGTACATCGCTAAGACACCATCAAATTTGGTATACGTATCGCTTGCAAAAAAACCATCGGCAGGATAAGGTCCAAAACAGAAAATCCCTTCTTCTTTTGCTTTTTGGATAGTCGGCGCAATAATATCTTCATCTTCCGTACCGATTAATCCATTATCTCCCGCATGGGGATTTAATCCAAGTACAGCTATTTTAGGTTTCTCCATCCAAAAGTCTTTCTTAAGACTTTCGTTCATCATCCGTAATTTCTGTAAAATAGCCTCCGCTGTTATAGCAGCCGCAATTTCCTTGACAGGAATATGCCCGGTAACAACCCCTATGCGAAGCTCATCAGCAATCATAAACATCAAGACATCAGATGCTTCCATTTTAGATTGCAGATATTCAGTATGTCCCGGAAAATGAAAACCATCTTGCTGTATATTGTGCTTATTGATAGGCGCAGTAACTAAAGCATCGAGTTTACCATTACGAAGGTCCTCCGCAGCTCTCTCCAAAGAAAGAAAAGCATATTTCCCACCGATTTCATTTTGTTCACCCAATGTAATTTTCACGTCTTCTTGCCAACAATTAATCATATTGGCACGTTTAGGATTTGCTTGATCCGGATGATGAATGACATTGAAACTAAAATCCTGTACACCAATCGCTTTTCGGTGAAATGAAGCAACTTTAGTATTACCATATACAATCGGCGTAAAGTAATCCAACACCCGATTATCCATCAACGATTTAATAATCACTTCTAATCCGATGCCGTTTACATCCCCTACGGTAATACCTATTTTTAGTTTTTCACTCATTTTCCGAAAGCTTTGAATCAAAATTACAAAATTTAAGATAAATAAAAAGCTTTACTTTTTACAACATTTTACCGAGTAAACCGCAGTAAATACTCGTTGGCTACACGGTAAATTCCCGGTAAATGTCCGAACAGCCCCCCGAACAGCGAGCGAATCTGATCTAAAGAAAGTATAGAGCAGGTATGTATAGAATGTAGCAGAATAATTTTTATTTTTGTAACTCAACATCCCCTCAACGAATGAGTACCGTACGCGCAAAGAAACATTTAGGGCAACACTTTCTAAACGATAAGCATGCTGCACAGAAGATTGTGGAAGCCCTTGAACCTGCTTTGGGGTTTAAACAGGTATTGGAAGTAGGTCCTGGCATGGGCGTGCTATCTGATTTTTTACTTCAAAAAGACGCCTATGAAACGTGGCTGATTGACGTGGACGATGAATCCATCACGTTTCTTGCAGATAAATATCCACAGTTGGATAACAGACTTATTCACGGAGACTTTCTTACACTGGATTTCGGTCATTTTTTTGGAGATAAAATGGCGGTCATCGGCAATTTCCCGTATAATATATCTTCGCAGATTCTATTTAAGATTTTGGAGGAGCGCGGGCGTGTAGTACAGATGGTCGGCATGTTCCAAAAAGAGGTAGCGGAACGTTGTGTGGCAAAACCAGGTAATAAAGAATACGGCATTCTCAGCGTATTCTTACAGGCTTATTACGATGTACAGTATCTTTTCACGGTAAAAGCCGGAGCATTTAATCCGCCTCCCAAAGTACTTTCGGGTGTTATGAAAATGACAAGAAACGACCGTAAAACACTTGATTGTGACGAAAAACTATTTTGGCGTGTCGTAAAAGCGGCTTTTAACCAAAGACGCAAAACGTTACGAAACGCTCTATCTGCTGTTGTTCCAAAAGATAGAATGAGCGACAATCCATTATATGAGCTCCGAGCAGAGCGATTATCGGTTGAAGATTTTGTTGCTTTAACAAATGAAATTACGAATGCCATACACCAAAACGATAGATAGTGATTTCGCCATAGTAGGTGGTGGTGTGGCAGGGCTTGCCATGGCCATAGCTCTCCAACAAATCGATAAGGATTTTGTACTTTTTGAGCAGACAAAAGAACTGAAGGGAATCGGTGCAGGATTTGGGCTGGCAGCAAATGCGATGCGTGCTTTAGACCTACTTGGCTTGAGAACTGAAGTAGAACAAATAGGTTATTACTTGGATAGCTACCATATTTTAGACGATAAAGGGCAGCTTTTGGCATCTCCGGACACCCATGCTATCAGTAAAAAGTATAAACAACAAAATTTTGCCATTCATCGCGCGGATTTACACCTTTTCCTGCTATCTAAAATCAAAGCTCAAAAACTACAGTTAGGCAAAAAAGCTACGCGATTAGAACAGCATATTGATACTGTTACCTTGTTTTTTGAAGACGGCACACAACACACAGCACGCTTTTTAATTATTGCTGATGGGGTAAGGTCTCCACTCCGACAACAACTCATACCATCCTCCAAACCTCGCTATTCGGGATATACCTGCTGGCGCGCGACCATTGATAATACGGAGATGACATTAGATAAAGGAACCGAAACGTGGGGGAAATTAGGAAGATTTGGGATGACACCTTTAAGCAATAATCGTATCTATTGGTATGCATGTATAAATGCTACGCCTGGTAATCCTATATATCGAGATTACAAAGTCAGCGATTTGTTAAAACACTTTCAATCGTACCACGCTCCTATTCCTGCTATTTTAGCGCATACTAAGGATCGCGAACTGATTTGGAGCGACATTGTAGACATCGAACCGCTCAAACATCTGGCTTATGATAATATTCTCCTTATTGGTGACGCCGGACACGCCACGACGCCCAATATGGGACAGGGTGCCTGCCAGGCTTTAGAGGATGTCGCTGTTCTATTGGATGAACTGGGATTGAAGCAAGATGTTAAGAAGGCGTTCTCCTCGTTTGAGAAAAGAAGACTGTCTCGAACAAAATATATTACGGATACTTCCAGGCGGATCGGAGAGATCGCACAATGGGACAATAGCATATTCATTAGCATACGCAATATGCTAATGAAGCTCATGCCCGCCAAAATAGCTCAAAAAAATCTGGACAAGTTATTATCTGTAGATTTCATGAAATATCCATAATTACAAAATCACCAACACGAATGTAATATAACCTTGATATTCCATATGGCCTTTAAAAGAGAAACCGAGCTTGCGAGCTCATCAATAATTATTTACGTATAAAACTTTAGTTAAAAAATGAATATTCTTATTGTAGACGATATACACCACATACTATTAGAGAAGTTGGATGAAGCCAGAATAGCTTACAATTATCAACCTAGCTTCAGCAGAGCGGATGCCGAAAACGTTATCCAACAATATACGGGATTGATTATCCGTTCGAAATTTCAAGTCGACGAATCCTTTCTTGACCTCGCCACCAACCTACAATTTATTGCCCGTCCAGGCGCAGGAATGGACAACATTGATGAGGAATATGCCGCTTCGAAAGGTATTCGTCTATTCCCGGCAAACGACGGTAATAAGGACGCTGTTGGCGAACACATGATCGGAATGCTACTGGTCTTAATGAACAACCTAAACCGTGGACATCGAGAGGTGTGTACTGGACAATGGTGTAGGGAAGAAAACCGCGGATATGAATTAAAAGGACGAACAGTAGCGCTAATCGGGTATGGCCATAATGGGCAAGCAATGGCGAAAAAACTTTCAGGTTTTGACGTTAATGTCATTGCATATGACAAATACAAAACTGGGTTTTCCGATGCCTATGCCAAAGAGGTTTCAATGGAAGAAGTTGTCCGCCAAGCGGACGTGTTAAGTTTTCATATTCCGCTGACACGTGAAACCAGAGGGATGGTAGATGATGAATATCTCTTTCATTTCCGCAAACCCATCTTTTTTCTGATGGGCGCCAGGGGCGCTATAACAAATATCCCATCGGTTTTGAAACACCTGGATACCGGTAAAATTTTAGGGGCAGCATTTGATGTATTACCTATTGAAAAATTCCCAGCGCTCGGCGAAACGGACTGGTACGCCGACCTTATTTCTAGGGATAATGTGCTGTTGAGCCCACATGTAGCCGGTTGGACATTCGAAAGTTATTATAAACTGTCAGATATTATAGCCGATAAAATTATAGGATTTTATACAAACAAATAAACAATTAAAAACTGTGCTATTAACGCAAAGTCCAACAAGAAAGCATAATGATAACGATTTGCATTTCGGAACACAACCTGTTTAAGCACAATCGCAATAAACAGGTTTGTTGTCAATATTCCCATCTGCACTTTCAATTGGATATCGAATAGCAGCACGATACCGCTATGCACTATTAAAAGTGCATAGCACAATAAAATCGCCCTATTTGCACCAAGCATATTCGGTATCGTTTTTAAATGATAATAGGAATCTTGTTGGATATCCCGAATATCGAAAGGTAATGTACAAATCAGCAAAAAAATAAACTTCAGCACAAAAAGCGTTTGGAATAACTGTAAATCAACCCCTAATCCATCCAAATGCATTTCAAAAACCGGCAAACACACTGAACTTAATGTCCAGATGAACGCAATATGAAAAATCTTCATGCCGGGCAGCTGGCGAAATCCGACCCATTTCCCTTTATAGGGGATTATTGGAATAGAATACGCCACACTCATAGCCCCTATCCCTATTAGGAAGAACAAACTATACAAATGGATATGCCACGCGGCATACCCTAGCACCACGATTCCTATCCCACCATTCAACCACAATAACCATTCATTCCTGAATATCCACCGTGTACGCCTATATGCTGATTTTTCAGGTTCTCGAGGTTTTGAGAGTAACATACTAAAATTATACAGCAACAAGGTTGCAGCACCTTCTATCATCATAATGGGATAATCAAAAGGAGCGTCGAAGAATAGATATGTCAATGCGGACTGCGCTATTGCAGCACCTGCGATAAGCAGGTTGGTATAGATTAAGAAATAGTATACTTGCTTTAGCAGCTTCATCGGCTATAAAAATACGAATACATAAAGTTAAAAAATTGACATTGATGGCAAAAAAAAGTAAATTAGTGCTTGTATATCCAATACGGACAGATTTCAATAAATAAATGTCTGCATTGGATAAAAGTTAATCATTTAAATTTTGTATTTAAAAAAAACATGAACCTACAAATTAAAAGTTTTGAGGAGTACCAGGAGGCGTATAAAAATAGCGTCGAAAACCCGGAAGCATTTTGGGGAGAAATTGCGGAAAACTTCTTTTGGAAACGAAAATGGACAAATGTATTAAACTGGAACTTTACCGACCCTAACATTAAATGGTTTGAAGGAGGAAAACTTAACATTACCGAAAATTGTTTAGATCGACATATTTATCAGTTAGGAGATAAACCTGCCATTATATGGGAACCTAACGACCCAAACGAGGCACATCGCATCCTCACTTACAAGCAACTTTTAGAGAAAGTCGAAGTCTTTGCGAACGTGTTGAAAAACAACAAGGTAGTCAAGGGAGACCGTGTATGTATATATCTTCCTATGGTACCTGAGCTAGTCATCGCCGTATTGGCTTGTGCTCGTATTGGTGCCATCCATTCCGTTGTATTTGGTGGTTTCTCCGCTCGCTCTATCGCAGACCGAATCAACGATGCAGCATGCAAACTGGTCGTTACCTCTGATGGTGGATTCCGTGCCGGAAAAGTGTTGGAGTTAAAATCTATTGTGGATGATGCACTTATGCAATGTGACTCCGTGGAACGTGTCATTGTGTTAACACGTACACGCACGCCAATATCCATGATAAAAGACCGTGATGTATGGTGGGAAGACGAAATTAAAAAAGTGGAAACTCAAGGTAATCCACCTTGCCCTGCCGAAGAAATGGATGCCGAAGATCCGTTATTTGTGCTCTATACATCGGGCTCGACCGGCAAACCTAAAGGTGTTGTACACACTACCGGAGGTTACATGGTTTATACCGGATACACCTTTTCAAATGTATTCCAATATCAACCCGGAGAAGTCTATTTCTGTACAGCCGATATCGGTTGGATTACGGGGCACAGCTACATCGTATATGGTCCATTATCACAAGGTGCGACTTCCTTAATGTTTGAAGGAACGCCAACTTATCCGGATGCAGGACGCTTGTGGGACATTGTCGATAAATATAAAGTGAACATCCTATATACAGCACCTACGGCCATTCGCTCGTTAATGGCTTTTGGAGACGAATATTTAGAGGGTAAAGATCTAAGCAGTATTAAAAAACTAGGATCTGTGGGTGAACCTATTAATGAAGAGGCTTGGCATTGGTTCAACGAAAAAATCGGAAAAGGAAAGGCACCGATTGCCGATACCTGGTGGCAAACAGAAAATGGAGGTATATTAATTGCACCGATGGCAGGTATCTCACCAACCATTCCGAGCTATGCGATGTTACCGCTCCCGGGTGTACAACCTTGTTTAATGGACGAAGATGGTAAAGAAATCGAGGGCAACGATGTAACAGGAAATCTGTGCATCAAGTTTCCGTGGCCGGGCATGTTACGCACGACCTGGGGCGACCACGAGCGATGCCGTCAAACCTATTTCTCTACCTATCCAGATAAATATTTTACGGGCGACGGCTGTTACAGAAGTCCCGAAGGCTATTATAAAATTACCGGACGTGTGGATGATGTGTTGAACGTCTCTGGTCACCGCATTGGCACGGCTGAGGTGGAAAATGCGATCAACATGCACTCTGATGTCGTAGAATCGGCCATTGTCGGTTATCCACATCCGGTTAAAGGACAGGGTATTTATGCGTATGTCATTGTTGCAAACCATCACATCGATGCCGAAAGTACGCGTAAGGATATTTTACAGACTATCACACGCTTAATCGGTGCTATTGCCAAACCTGATATTATTCAGTTTGTATCCGATTTGCCAAAAACGCGTTCTGGGAAAATCATGCGTCGTATTTTACGCAAAATTGCAGAAGGAGAAATTGATAATTTAGGCGATACGTCTACACTGCAGGATCCCACCGTAGTCGAAGCGATCATCAAAGGAGCAGAAGAAATGAAGAAATAGCTAAAAAATAAGATAAACCAGCATAAAAAAGCCTCTCGCAAAAACGAGAGGCTTTCTTTTTTGAGGATTTTTTGTAATTTTATAACGTTTCCAACATTATTTAAACATAAAGACTGCATGCTATTTACTGTTTTAACAGGGTTAATAACATCAAGCCTTCTCGTTCCTTTCGGCAAGATTATTAAGACGAAATGGAGTATTTTACTCCCGTTTATACCTGTAATTCTCTTTTTGTTCTATTTATGGCATGTGCCTGTCATAGCGAACGGAACAAACGTTATCCAACACCTCGCTTGGGTTCCGAGTTTGGGCGTTAACTTTGACTTCCGTCTGGATGGTTTATCTTTACTTTTTGCGCTATTAATTACCGGTATTGGAACAGCCATTTTCTTTTATGGTCGCAGTTATCTAAAAGGACATGTTTATTTTGACCGGTTTTTCGCTTATCTACTCCTTTTTATGAGTGCT
Source organism: Sphingobacterium corticibacterium (assembly GCF_004208525.1). Taxonomy (GTDB): domain Bacteria; phylum Bacteroidota; class Bacteroidia; order Sphingobacteriales; family Sphingobacteriaceae; genus Sphingobacterium; species Sphingobacterium corticibacterium. The sequence continues at coordinate 150,609 of NZ_SGIT01000005.1, forward strand.
ATGTTAGGCGTCGTACTTGCTAACAATATCCTGACATTATTTGTTTTCTGGGAACTGACCAGTATCAGTTCCTTTTTCCTCATCGGCTTCAATAACGACAGCAAGGAATCCAGGAATAGTGCACTTACAGCACTTAGTATTACCGGATTAGGAGGCTTTTTCTTATTAGCAGGATTGGTGTTAGCGGGAAATATTGCAGATACATTCATCATTAGTGAACTATTTGCCCAACATGATAAAATTGCTAACCATCCGTTATACCCGCTAATTGTCGGACTGGTTTTTATTGGTGCTTTTACCAAATCAGCACAATTTCCATTCCATTTTTGGTTACCGGGTGCGATGAAAGCGCCTACGCCCGTATCTGCATATCTTCACTCGGCTACCATGGTCAAGGCCGGTATATATCTCTTGGCGCGTCTAACACCTGCGCTAGGTAGCACCGAGTTATGGAATACCACCCTGATGATTGTGGGCGGATTTACCATGGTATATGCTGCCATACATTCTCTGTTTCGCACAGACCTAAAAGGCGTTTTAGCATACTCTACCATATCTGCACTGGGCATCTTAACGTTTTTATTAGGGATAGGTAGCGACCAAGCCATTATAGCAGCCAGCGTATTCATCTTGGTTCATGCGCTATATAAAGCTACACTGTTTATGGTTACGGGCATCATTGATCATGAGGCGCACACGCGTGATCTCACGAAATTAAGCGGATTGCGCAAGGTACTTATGCCGGTTTTCATCGCCGCATTATTAGCGGCGCTTTCCAGTGCCGGCCTTCCCTCAACATTCGGCTTTATCGGCAAGGACCTGATTTATGAAGCGACCTTACACTATCATCATAATTGGGCTATCTGGCTGACGGCATTGGCAGTCATCACCAACATCGGTTTGGTAGCTGCAGGGTTTATGGCAGGAATAAAACCTTTTACCGGAAAATTACCTTCGGAATTTGAACAGGTACATCTCCCCTACAAATCCATGTGGATCCCACCACTTATCCTCGCTTTATTGAGTCTGGCTTTTGGTATATTTCCCGGTATCGTTGGGGATTATTTCAACCACCAAACTGCCAATGCCATCGCGGGCCAAGAAACAAGCATGCATCTTAAGATATGGCATGGATTTAATACGGTACTCATTTTGAGCTTGGCTACGTTGGCAGCAGGTACCGTTGTCTATCTTTTAAATAAACCAAGTAGGGCTAAACTAGCGGCTATTGAGCAATTTAACAAGATTTCGCCACAACATATTATCAGCAATATTGCGAACGGTATTACACGATTTTCCAGTGTATACACAAACGCCATCCATGACGGATACCTTCGTTCTTACCATCTTAAGATTATCCTTTTTGCCGAACTCTTGCTAGCGTATAAACTCTGGTTAGGTGGCCCCATCCAAATTGACTTTGAAAACCTGACACCGTTGTCATGGTACGAAGTCGGTATCGTGGCGATGTTAATAGGGGCATTGTATATTATCGTAACGACCAGGTCTCGTCTAACATCTGTGGTGTCGACAAGCGTTATCGGATATTGTATCTGTTTGCTTTTCGTATTCTATAGTGCACCAGATTTAGCGATGACACAATTTACCATTGATACGCTGACCACGGTATTGTTTGTATTGGTTTTATACAAGCTTCCACCTTTTATTAATTTCGTACGCCAAGGAATATTGATACGGGACGCCATCGTAGCCTTAGGCTTCGGCGTTATTATTTCGCTTATAGCCTTACGGGTATTATACGAACCCAACACCACGGCTATCAGTGATTTTTACGGCGAAAATGCTTATCTGCTGGCGAAAGGAAAAAATGTGGTCAACGTGATTTTGGTAGATTTCCGTGGAATGGATACGATGTTTGAAACTGTCGTACTGTCTATAGCCGCATTAGGCGTTTATAGTTTAATTAAATTACGGTTGAAATCGTCAGAGAAGGAATAAAAAACAAAAAATATGAAGAGTGCTATATTACAGACAGCTACCCGGTATTTACTCCCGATATTGCTGTTATTTTCATTTTTCTTGCTTCTACGCGGACACTACTATCCTGGCGGTGGTTTTGTGGGCGGGTTAGTAGCTTCTATCGCATTTGTACTCCATAGCTTTGCTAACGGCACCGAAAACACCATGAAAATCCTTCGGTATAAGCCGTTATCGTTAATCCCTATTGGCCTTGCCGTATCTGCGGTGAGTGTTACCTTTCCATTGTTGCTCGGATTTCCGCCCATGACCGGCCTGTGGTTTGAAGAACCTATTCCCGTCATCGGTATGATTGGCTCCGCGCTATTTTTCGACCTAGGGGTCTATCTAGTCGTGATTGGCGTCGTATTAACTATCTTATTTACCATAGCGCTAAACGATTAATATGGAATTACTATTGGTTTTAATATTAGGCTTATTATATGCGGCGGGCGTATATCTCATTCTGCGACGAAGTATGGTTAAGCTTCTCTTGGGTATTATATTATGGGGTAACGGCGCAAATATTTTGATTTTCGTCTTGGGGAAGATTACCAAAGGAAGTCCTCCGGTTATTGATGGCGCATACAAAGTTTTTCAAGACGTTTATGCCGATCCCATACCTCAAGCGTTAATTTTAACCGCTATCGTCATTAGTTTTGGTTTAACTTCCTTTGCGATTGTACTGCTTAAACGCGTGTATGCATTAGTCGATTCAGATGATTTGGACGATTTAAACACACCTGAAGAAGAAGATATATGATAGACAACCATATTTTAGCACCTATTTTTGTGCAATTATTTACGGCCATCATCCAACTTATGTTTTGGAGAAAAACGCTTACCCAACGTTATTTAAGCGTAGGAGGGAGTTTGGTTGGCCTTATGGTCGCTTTCCGTCTGTTCGGGCGCGTAAAAGAAAGTGGTATTCTGACGTTGAATGCCGCAAACTGGGATGCCCCTTTCGGAATTGTGTTTGTTGCGGATTTACTGAGTGTCACCTTGGTGTTGCTTACCTCTATTGCTTGTTTTGCAGTCTCCATTTTTTCTTCGGTCGGGCTTAGCCGACAACGGATGCTCTACGGATACTTCCCTATTTTTCATTTTCTTATTATGGGGTTACACGGTGCATTCCTAACGGGGGATATCTTTAACCTGTATGTATATTTTGAGGTTATTATTATTTCTTCTTTTGTATTGATGACCTTAGGGGGAAGAAAAGCTCAACTGGAGGGCGCCGTCAAATATATGGCGATGAATATTCTGGCATCCATGTTTTTTCTGACGGGAATTGGTATTCTCTATGGCATAACCGGCTCGCTTAATATGGCTGACTTGTCCATTCGAATCCAAGAAGTGCAAAACAAAGCACTCATCGGTATTACATCCTGTTTTTTCATTATTGGTTTCGGTATTAAGTCGGCCGTATTCCCATTATACTATTGGTTGCCGTCTTCCTACCACACGCCTCCTTCAGCGGTTGCTGCAACGTTTGGGGGGTTATTAACAAAAGTAGGAATCTACGCTATGCTGCGTGTCTTTAGCCTAATTTTTGTTCCAGACGAATTTACACGAACCCTCTTAATGGTCATCGCCGTATTAACGATCTTAACAGGAGCATTTGGTGCACTTATAAAAACGAATATACGGCGTTTATTCTCTTATCTCATCGTGTGCCATATTGGTTTTATGGTTGGAGGTATTGCCATGTTTAGTAAGATAGCGCTTATGGGAGCTGTATTTTACCTGATACATGATATTATGGTGAAAACCAACATGTTTCTCATCGCCGGACTCATCCGTCAACTAGGAGGGACAATGGATATGGGCAAATTAGGTGGTTTATATCGCGATTATCCAAAAATATCGCTCCTTATCGCCATTGTCTTATTCTCCTTAGTAGGAATACCACCCTTATCGGGATTTTGGCCAAAAATCTTTCTTTTTCAAGAAGCCTTCGCTCAACACCAATACTTCTACGTCGCAGCCTTAATCATCGGTAGCTTTGTGACACTATACGTTATTGCTAAAATGTGGTCGGAAGTATTTTGGAAAAACCCACCAACGGAGGAAGAAATAGACAATCGTTTCGCTCCTATGCCCCCGTATAAAAAAATTTTAATGGTATTACCGATCGCCCTATTGGCGCTTGTAACACTTTATATAGGATTAAATGCGGAAGCTATTGTTAAAGTAGCAGATACAATATCGACACAGTTAATCGACCCTTCAGCATATATTGATGCTGTTTTGGGCAACAAAACGGATTAAGATATGATTAAGAATTTTTTAATGAACCTGCTGCTCTCGGCGATATGGGTAGCACTTACGGGTTCTCTTTATTACACCAACTTCTTGTTCGGGTTCATGCTCGGCTTCTTCATCCTATGGATCATGAATCGCAACGAAGCAGATCAACGATATTTTTATCGGGTTCCGAAAATTATAAGCTTTGCTTTTTACTTTCTTTATGAAATCATAAAAGCAAATGTGCAGGTGGCGTTTGATGTGATTACACCGAAATATTTCTTTAAACCCGGGATCGTTAAATATCCGATGAGTGCCCGGACAGATTTTGAGATAAATTTATTGTCGACCATGATCTCGCTGACGCCAGGCACACTCATTGTGGACATTAGTGACGACAAGAAAACGATTTATATTCACGTGATGTACTTAACAGATCCGGAGACATTTGTCAGACAGACACAAACTGGTTTGGAGAGGAGACTATTAGCGATTTTAAGATGATTACACTAGAAGCCTATTTCGACTACGTTATCCTTCCGATATTAGCGATCTCTGTTATGTTGGTATTCATCCGGCTGTTCAAAGGCCCTGCGGTAGTAGACCGTGTAGTAGCACTGGACTTGATCATCACAACAGGTATCGGGATTATAACCGTTTACAGCATCCGTTCTAATCAAGAGGTTTTTTTGGATGTAGCCATTATTCTTGCCCTAATTGCCTTCTTAGGCACGGTGGCTTTTGCTTATTATATAGAAAAACAAAAAGATGATTGATATTGTATTAGCCCTTTTAAGTACGGTAGGCGCACTTTCTATTTTATTTGCATCTATCGGCATATTGCGCATGCCAGATTTCTATTTACGCTTGTCCGTAACGGTGAAAGCCTCCACCTTGGGAGTAGGTTTATTACTCATTTGCGCCGCCATCATGTTCCCCGATGTATCGGTGACTACCAAAGCTATTGCTATTATTTTCTTTTTGATTATTACCGCTCCTATCGGTGCTCATATGATTGGTAGAGCTGCTTATTTCACGGGCACACCACTCTGGAAAGGTACTATTGTTGATGAACTTGCCGGCATGTACAACGAAGAAACCCATGAATTGGACAGTGAAGACGACGATGATGAAGATGATGATACACCCAATATCGCTAAAACGGAGGAAGAAACAGAATAGAGAAGTTTAAAAAACAATACAAACAGGGGTTGATACCTCAATTTGTTTACCTGTATCTTTTAGTTCGCCGGTTTCCATATTACGTTCAAAAACCGTTATATTATTTGTCTTCTGATTCGCAACAAGCAAAAAACGGCCATCAGGAGATAAATTGAAGTTCCGAGGCCCTTCACCCCCAGTAGGATACACTTTTTTACGTTCCAGCTTACCCGATTTATCTATTGCAAATAATGTAATGGTGTTGGCATCACCACGATTGGTTGCATAGATGAATTTTCCATCCGCAGAACGCTTTATCTCTGCGGCACCATTATCTCCCTCGAAGCCATCTTCGTTGATGGAAATCGTATCTACCAAGATCCAATTTTCGCCATTCTTTTCATAATGGGCAATCTTAGCCGTCATCTCTAACAATACATAACTATTTTTCCCATGCTCATCAAATACCAAATGGCGGGGACCACCTCCCGCTGGGGTTGACAAATGACCTTCTTCTATTAAACGGTAGTTATTATTTGTATCTACCCGATACACGGTGACCATATCTGTTCCCAGATTTTGTACATAGACATGCTTTTCATCCGGAGTGAAGAAAGCAGAATGTACATGCGAGGCTTCTTGCCTTGCGCTATCCGGTCCCGTTCCCTCCTGTTGGATGTGCTGTATCTTCTCTACCAGTCCCCCATTTTCCCCCAAGCGGTACACCGATAAGGATCCTCCACCATAATTAGAAACAACAGCAAGGGGATGGCGCTTGCTCACCGCGACATGGCAGGGATAACTTCCGCCGGTAGGCATGGCATCTACAAAAGACAATATATCCCCATCAAAAGTGAAAACGGACAATGCAGCGGTACTATCGCCCGTTTCGTTTACGGCATACAACATATCCCCCTTTGCTGATCTCGTCAAGAAGGACGGATGCTCGCTAGCGGTAGATGAATACATCGTCGCCTCTCCACTTTGTTGGTCAAACATATATAAATAGATCCCCTGACTCCCCGCATGGGTATACGTGCCGATAAACATCGGAATTTCCTGCGCCATCGCCAATTGTGTAAAACATCCCAACAGGATGATCATGGATATTTTCATATTGCTGTATTTACGGATAACCGTTACTAAATTACATATTTTTCTGCTACGATAATATATTTGATGACAGCGGAGCGCAAAATCCAAGACAACTTTTTAACATTTTTAACAGTTTTGCAGACAAAGTACCTACAAAAATCCGGTTATTTATGGTAATTTTGCGGAGTATCGATGCAACATTTATGATGAAGAAATATATAAGTTTACTGGGAATAGCGATGATGTCTATCATCTACTTGCAATCCGTGTATGGCCAAGGGAGACTGGTAGACCGTGTGGTTGCCACCGTCGGATCCAGCATTATTTTGCAATCAGATGTAGAAATGCAATATGCTCAATATTTGGCGCAGGGTGAAAAGCCGAATGAGGAGATGAAATGTTTCGTCTTACAACAGCTCCTGACGCAAAAGCTATTATCCCAGCAGGCAGCGATCGACTCTATAGAAGTGTCCGAATCAGAGGTTGACGACAACCTAAATAGACGGATGCAAATGATGGTAAGACAAGCCGGCGGAAAGGAACGGCTGGAAGAATTTTTAAATCGTTCCCTTCTGCAATATAAAGAAGAAATGCGTTCCAATGTGGCCGAACAGCTGAAAGCCGAAAGGATGCGTCATACTATCGTATCTACCATAAATGTAACACCCGCCGAAGTCAAACAATATTTTGAAAGTTTAGACCAGGATAGCCTTCCCTATTTTGATACGGAAGTAGAAATCGGCGAGATTGTCATCAAACCAGAATTAACCAAGGAAGAAAAAGAGCAATTCAGGAAAAAAGCTGAAGGTTATAGACAACAAGTATTAAATGGCTCTGATTTTGGGACAGTGGCCCGTCTGTATTCAGAGGACGGTTCAGCTCCATATGGTGGTGAGCTGGGGTTTGCCACGCGCGACCACTATGTCAAAGAGTTTTCAGCTATGGCTTTTAAACTTAAAGAAGGTGAAGTTTCGCCGGTATTCGAAACCCAGTTTGGCTTCCACTTTTTACAGGTTCTACAGCGGCGAGGAGAAGAAGTCAATGTGCGGCACGTATTGATAAAGAAGAAAGCCACATCATCCAGTTTACAACGTGCAAAAGCAAAAATAGACAGTATTTATGAAAAAGTGTCGGAAGGCAAATTGGCTTTCCACACCGCGGCGTCGTTGCACTCCGATGCCAACGAAACAAAATATGCTGGAGGGATGATGACAAACCCAGAAGACAATTCCCCTTTAATTCCCATCAATAGAATGGATAAGGAGACATTTACCGCGATTGATCCGCTGGAAGTTGGGCAATATTCTAAGTCGTTCCTATCCGCAGATCAGACAGGAGAGCAGGTTTACAAATTCGTCTATCTTAAATCTCGCATTGCACCACACAAAGCAAATTTAGGACAAGATTTTGCTAAGATACAGGAAGCAGCGAGCCAAGATAAGGTAAACAGAAAACTTAGTGAATGGTTTGAACAACGTAAAGAAAATACTTTTATTGATATTAATGAGGATTTCCTGAGATGTGATGTTCTAAAACCTTGGATGGAAGAAAACAAAGAAATTCTAGCAAACAAATAAAAAAGAGGCAAATGCCTCTTTTTTATCGCTCAAACATCATCTCTATAATAACCCGCCATTGATAATCATCTTTCAATTGCCAAATACGGATATAGTTAAAATTAACAACCTTTTCTTTGGACCGTACAGTTGCCGTTCCGGAAGTGTACGCATATTCTCCGCTATAAGCACGCCCCACCCCAGAAGGATCTGTCGTGATTTCTATTCGCTTTTTCTTTAGAAAAGCAAGCACATTTTTCTTACCTTCTATTTCTGTCTCCCAAGGATAATAATAACGTACGTCGTCGGCAAGAAATTCATTGAATGCCGCTTCATTATTTGCTTTTAAGATCGTAGAAAAGAGTTCGTCACTTTGGGTTACAACCTCCTCCCGTTGCTGCAAACGTACTTTGGAACGATGCTTTAAGTACCAAGAATCATCCGGTTCATAAAATACGAGGTCTGATTTGGAACCTTTTCCAAAATTCTCCACTTCAGCCCGTATATGCACTTTCCAATTTCCTTTCCGGTCACGACGCCAAACCGTAAGGTATTGTCCATATCTTTTTATTGCACCTACCTTTTGAAACTCCATAGGTCCGGATGTCACACCCCAATCTAAGCTTTTGGAAACCAACGCAAAATTAGGCTCCCAAGACATAACATCGGGTATATTCGGTCGGTTATTCAGGTAATTTATAGCATTTACCGGTGACGGAACATATAAGGTAGACTCTTTGTCTACGATCGACGTAAGCGCTTTGTGTGGATTCTCTCTTTTTGCTATATTAGCCGCTGTCCGATCTGCACTGATCAAGCTTCCTACTTTCCCCGGTAACTGTGCATGTACAATAGACGATGTACCAAAATATGCGACGACGGCTAGTAACCAATAGACTTTTATCAATTTCATTAAATTACTGTTTTCGTCCTTTACAATCAAATCTTGTTCCAAAGCGTTCCATCTTTGCTATCTTTTAATTGGATACCAATAGACTGGAGATCTTCCCGAATACGATCAGACGTCGTAAAATCTTTATTTTTCTTTGCTTCATTGCGCAGGTTTATAATAATCTGCATCAATCCGTCGGTGTCATCTGCGTCCTCCGCCAGAACCCCATTCTTTAAGCCCAATATATCCACCACAAAAATTTGCATGAACGATTTGAGTTCCGCTAGCATTGTTTGATCGATCGTCATCTTCCCATCGTATACTGCGTTGATAAAACGCACCGCTTCAAACAGTTCAGCGATAAGCACTGGCGTGTTGAAATCATCATCCATCGCCTTGTAACAACGTTTTTTTAACGTGAGTAAGTCAAAATCACTGCTATTTTTATTCGAAGCCTTTATCTTCTCCAATAATACAATAGCATTCATGAGGCGCTTATACCCTTTATCAGCTGCGTCCAGTGCCTCATTTGAAAAGTCCAATGTACTACGATAATGTGCTTGCATCATAAAAAAGCGAACCGACATAGGAGAATATCCTTTTTCCAACAACGGATGATTACCGGTAAACAGCTCATGGGGCAAAAAGCCATTTCCAGCCGATTTTGACATCCGTGCACCGTTCACGGTTAGCATATTCGTATGCATCCAATATTTGGCAGGATGAACGTGATGACAGGCTTCCGATTGGGCGATCTCATTCGTATGGTGGGTAGCCGCAAGATCCATTCCTCCACCATGTATGTCGAACTGTGCACCGAGATATTTACTGCTCATGGCAGAACATTCGATATGCCAGCCAGGGAATCCAACACTCCAGGGAGCCGGCCAACGCATAATGTGCTCCGGCTTCGCTTTAATCCAAAGTGCAAAATCCAAACGCCCGCGCTTTTCATCCTGTCCGCCCAGCTCGCGTGTGTTGTTTAAAAGATCCTCCAATTTACGATTGGTTAACACCGTATAATCGTGTTCTTTTACATATTTCTCTACATCAAAATACACGGTACCGTTGACTTCGTAAGCATAACCGTTGTCGATAATGCGTTGTACCATCTCAATTTGTTCCGAGATATGCCCCGTTGCTGTAGGTTCGATGCTCGGTGGTAACGTATTGAAAAGTCGTAAAACCTCATGGAAACCGAGCGTATATTTCTGCACAATTTCCATAGGTTCCAATTGTTCTAATTTTGCCTTTTTAGAAAATTTATCATCTCCTTCGTCCCGATCCCCTTCAAGATGTCCGGCATCGGTAATATTTCTTACATACCTTACCTTATACCCCAGATGTAGCAAGTAACGAAAGATCATGTCGAAAGACACAAATGTACGGCAGTTTCCCAAATGCACATCACTATATACCGTGGGGCCACACACATACATGCCGACAAACGGTGGATTTAGGGGATCAAACTTTTCTTTTTTTCGGGTAAGGGTATTATAAAGAACAAGATTAGGTTCCATAAAAATCTATGATCAGCTTACTTTTGTCTAAAAAATATTTGAATAGGTACTCCGGTAAAATCAAAATGCTCGCGCAATTTATTCTCAATAAAACGCTTGTAGGGCTCTTTAATATATTGCGGCAAATTACAGAAAAAGGCAAACATAGGGGAGCGCCCTGCGAGTTGCGTGATATATTTGACTTTGATATATTTTCCTTTGATAGCTGGCGGTGGATAGTGTTGAATGATTTCTAACATCGTATCATTCAGTTTCGAAGTGGGTATCTTTTTCGTTTTATTGGCATACACCTCCATGGCTTTTTCAACCACTCTATAAATACGCTGCTTTTCTGTTACCGAAGTGAAAATAATCGGAACATCCGTAAACGGCGATATTTTCTCCCGAATTCGTGTCTCAAACTCTTTGGTGGTCTTGTGATCTTTTTCGATGGTATCCCATTTATTAACAACAATGACGACTCCCTTTTTATTCTTTTCCGCCAAATGGAAAATATTAATATCTTGTGACTCAATCCCATCATTGGCATCTAACATCAGAATAACAACGTCCGAATCTTCCAACGCCTTGATCGTCCGCATAACCGAATAGAATTCGATATCCTCATTCACTTTTGTTTTCCGACGAAGCCCAGCCGTATCGATCAGTAAAAACTCGTTACCAAATTGATTATAGTGGATGCGGATAGAATCTCGGGTTGTCCCCGCAATATCCGTCACGATATTCCGTTCTTTCCCCAATAGCGCATTCGTTAACGATGATTTTCCCACATTGGGGCGACCGACAATGGCCAACTTAGGCAAGGAAATTTCCTCTTCTTCCTTCTCTTCCGGAAAATGGGACACTACGTCATCCAATAGCTCACCGGTACCTGAGCCCGTTATCGAAGATATATTATAAACTTCACCCAATCCAAAGGCATAGAACTCTGCAGATTCATGTGTTCTTTTGGCATGATCCACTTTGTTAGCGACCACATAAACAGGTTTTGACGTACGGCGAAGTAAATCGGCTATTTCGTCATCCAAATCGGTAATACCCGTAGTCACGTCCACCATAAAGAGGATAACAGATGCTTCCTCTATAGCAATATGAACCTGCTTCCGAATAGCTTCTTCAAAAACATCGTCTGAGCCGTGTACAAATCCACCTGTATCGATAACCGTAAATTTCTTTCCTATCCATTCCGCCATTTCATAGTGACGATCACGTGTAACACCACTGAAATCGTCAACAATTGCTTTTCTGCTTTCTGTTAAACGGTTAAATAAAGTCGATTTCCCTACGTTCGGGCGACCAACAATTGCCACTATATTTGCCATATTATATTTTATACATCGACAAGTATCCTTTTAGATACCTTTCTAATCCTGTCCTTATTTATGAGGTCACAAAGTTACGTAAAATAGATGGCATATAAGCTAATACTAAAAAAGGGAATCTGTAGAGATTCCCTTTTTTATATCATTGTATCTAATCTTATCCATTGGATAAGGCAGCTGCACCAGAGACGATCTCCGTCAACTCGGTTGTTATGGCAGCTTGCCTTGCCTGATTGTAAGACAACTTCAATTGTTTCAATAACTCACCTGCATTTTCGGTTGCTTTATCCATCGCTGTCATCCGCGCTCCATGCTCAGAAGCATTAGAGTCTAAAACCGCCTTATACAATTGCGTTTTGATAGCTTTTGGAATAAGCTCTTCAATGATTTTCTCCTTGGATGGTTCTATAATATAATCCGTTTCTGCTGCTACTGCCGTTTCCGGCTTATCTTGTGGTACCAACGGCAACAACTGCTCTGTCGTCAACACTTGAACAGCTGCATTGCGAAACTCGTTATATACAACCTCTACCCGATCAATGTTTCCCGCTTTGAACGCTTGCATTGCATAATCCGTTACTTGAGATACATTTAAAAAGTTAAGGTCACTATACAGCTCGTTGTAGTTACCGATCACATTAAAACCACGTTTCTCAAAGAAATCATGCCCGCGTTTACCGATGGCAATGATGCTTAGATTACCCCGGGCATGTTGTTCCGCATATTTACCGAAAATTAAATTATTCGCAGCTTTAATTGCGTTGGCATTAAATGCACCGGCCAAACCTCTGTTGGACGTCAATACGATAACCAATACCTTTGTGGGTATACGATCTTGTGTATAGGGTGAATCATTCCCTTCAACAGAAGCAGAAACTTGTGCCAGAATATCCCTTAATTTGTTGGCATAAGGGCGTAACTGTACGATAGCGTTTGTAGCACGCTTCAATTTCGCCGCAGCCACCATTTTCATGGCTTTGGTAATCTGTTGCGTTGATGTTACCGAACTAATCCGGCTTCTTACTTCTTTTAAATTTGCCATCTAAGACTAATATTTTGCGGCTAATTCGCTAGCTACTTTTTCCAACACATCTGTTAACTCATCCGTAAATTTACCAGCTTTGAAGGCTGCCAAAACTTCTGGATGACGTTGCTCCAATTGTGTCAAATACTCTGCCTCAAACTGACGAACTTTATTTACTGGTACTGAACGAAGCAACCCTTTTGTACCTGCGTAGATGATCGCTACTTGTTTCTCTACCGAAACTGGAGAATATTGTCCCTGTTTCAAGATTTCTACGTTACGGATACCTTTATCCAGTACGGCTTTTGTAGCCGCATCCAAATCCGAACCGAATTTAGCGAAAGCTTCCAATTCACGGAATTGAGCCTGATCTAATTTCAATGTACCAGATACCTTTTTCATTGGTTTAATCTGCGCGTTACCACCTACACGTGAAACCGAAATACCTACGTTGATCGCCGGACGGATACCTGCGTTGAACAAGTTGGATTCTAAGAAGATCTGACCATCGGTAATCGAGATTACGTTTGTTGGGATATAAGCAGAAACGTCACCCGCTTGTGTTTCAATGATCGGAAGTGCCGTTAATGAACCACCACCTTTCACCAAGTGTTTGATAGATTCTGGCAAATCGTTCATGTTACGTGCGATATCGTCAGACGAGTTGATCTTTGCAGCTCTCTCCAATAGACGGGAGTGCAAATAGAATACGTCACCAGGATAAGCCTCACGACCCGGTGGGCGACGTAATAACAAAGAAACTTCACGATACGCTACTGCCTGTTTTGACAAATCATCGTATACGATCAATGCTGGACGACCTGTGTCGCGGAAAAACTCTCCGATAGCAGCACCCGCCATTGGCGCGTAGAACTGCATTGGAGCCGGATCTGCTGCAGATGCAGCAACAACAACGGTATAAGCCATTGCTCCATTTTCTTCCAACACGCGTACAATGTTCGCTACTGTTGAATTTTTCTGTCCTACAGCAACATATATACAGAATACAGGCTCACCTGCATCGTAAAACGATTTTTGATTTAAGATGGTATCGATACATACCGCCGTTTTACCCGTTTGGCGGTCACCGATAACCAACTCACGCTGGCCACGACCAACTGGAATCATCGCATCAATCGCTTTGATACCTGTTTGCAAGGGTTCCGTTACAGGCTGACGGTAGATAACACCTGGTGCTTTACGCTCGATAGGCATTTCATAGGTTTCGCCTGCGATAGGACCTTTACCATCAATAGGTTGTCCCAATGTATTGACAACACGACCCAACATACCTTCACCTACCTTAATAGATGCAATACGTTTCGTACGCTTAGCCGTATCTCCTTCTTTAATTTCATCTGAAGAACCCAAAAGAACGACACCCACGTTGTCTTCTTCCAAGTTTAATACGATACCTTCTAATCCATTATCAAATTCAACCAACTCACCGGACTGAACTTTAGTTAAGCCGTATATACGAGCAATACCGTCACCAATGGTAAGTACGGTACCCACTTCCTCTAGTTCGGCTTCTGATTTAAAGCCCGACAATTGCTCTCTAAGAATTGCCGAAACTTCATCTGGTCTTACCTCTATCATTGTTATTATTATAAGGGGTTTTTGATTCTATTTTCAATTCAATACTAAGGCTTAAACGCCCTGTGCTGCAAAATGCTTTTCTAGTTTATTCAATTTACCAGCAATACTTGCATCAATCTGTCTATCACCTACACGTACCACAAAACCTCCGATTAGGGCTGGATCTATGGTATTTTTAAGGATGACCTCTGCTTTTATTTCTTCGGTAATGATCTTTTGAAGATCCGCAAGATTAGCCTCGGAAAGCGCTGTAGCCGATGTAACAGATGCTTTCACAATACCTTTTGTTTCGTTATATTCCCGAACAAACTCCTGTGCAATATCCAATAGAATAGCTGCACGCCCTTTGTTCACTAAAATATAAAAGAAAGAAAGAATGATGGGGTTGAGATTCCCTTCGAATATCGCCGCCAGGATATTGCGTTTCTTATCACCTTTAATAATCGGGTTTTTAAGAATAGCCAACAGCTCCGTATTAGACTTCAATACCGAAACCACACCTTCGATATCCCCTTTCACGGCATCTAATTGACCTTGTTCCTCCGCTAGATCTAGCAAAGACTTCGCGTATCTGGATGCAACTGTAAAAATTGACATATTTTTTATTTAAAATCTGAACAACCCGTTAGTTTAACTTCACATCTTTCAACAAGTCACTTACAAAAGCGTCCTGTTTAGTCTGATCTTCAAACTCTTTTGTTAAAACTTTACGGGCAATATCCAAAGATAAAGAAGAAACTTGATTTTTAACTTCGGCTAATGCCTTGTTTTTCTGCTCTTCGATTTCTCTTTTTGCTTGCTCCAAAATCTTTTTGCCGGACTCCTGGGCTTCCGTTTTCGCGTCGGCAACGATCTTATCTTTAAGCTCTTTTGCTTCTTTTAAGATATTATCCCGCTCCACACGTGCTTCTTTTAACAACTGTTCATTTTCATTGGTTAGGCGAGCCATCTCCAATTTCGCCTTTTCTGCCGAATCCAGCGCATTTTGGATATTTCCCTCTCTTTCCTTAATTGCTTTCAGTACGGGTTTCCAAGCAAATTTACCCAATAAAAATAACAGGATTAAGAAACTAACGGTGTGCCAAAAAATCAGACCAATTTCGGGAATTAATAAATCCATATTATTATGCTATGTATGACGTTTAAAGTTTTTCTTTTTAACTATTGTTTTTTGATGAATAAAAGAACCCGAAATGGCAACCCCAAGACAGGTTCTTTTAATCCTTTGGTTTCTTAATGCTATTATTAAGCGATCAAAGAAACAACCACTGCGAATAGAGCAACCGCCTCGATAAAGGCAGCAGCGATCAACATAGCAGTTTGGATTTTTGAAGCAGCCTCAGGCTGGCGAGCGATAGATTCCATTGCAGAACCACCGATTTTACCAATTCCCAAACCAGCTCCGATAGCAGCTAAACCTGCTCCAATTGCGGCTAATGTACCTGTCATAGTTTTAAAATATATTAGTTAAAAAATTGTTCCCTCAATCTGTTATTAATGTTCGTGGTGTTCTTCGATAGCCATACCGATGAACAAAGCCGACAGAATTGTAAAGATAAACGCCTGTATAAAAGCTACTAACAATTCTATTAAGCTGATAAAGATAGTAAATATAACTGAACCTCCAGCTACTGCACTTGCATTAAAGATAAACGGCAAACACAATAAAGACAACACTAAGATGTGACCTGCGGTAATGTTCGCAAACAAACGAATCATCAACGCAAATGGCTTTGTAAATACACCGATAATCTCTACAGGAATCATCAGCGGTTTCAACCACCAAGGTACCGGCGGATTGAAAATATGCCCCCAGTAATATTTATTCCCGTTAAACAAAATAATCAATAACGTAATAACAGCCAACACCATCGTCACGGCAATATTTCCCGTTACGTTGGCCGATCCCGGGAAGAACGGCACCAAGCCCAACATATTCATAAACCATATAAAAAAGAACACCGTCAATAAATAAGGCATAAAGCGCTCATATCGGTGTCCTAGGTTTGGAATAGCTATTTCATCCCGTACAAAAAGAATAATCGGTTCCATAAAGGACTGTATACCCTTTGGTGCTTTCCCAGCATTTTTCTTGTACCCTCTTGCTACAGCAAAGAACACCAGAATCAATACGATGAATCCTAAAAAGATGCTGAATACGTTTTTAGTAATGGAGAAATCCAACGGACGTTTATTCGTAGCGTGATGCTCATCATCATACACGATATAAGCGCCATGGTCATTCGCCTGCTCCGCGGCATAGTAAATCTTACCATGGTATTTAACAAAAGCTTGGCCTTTTTTCTCGACGATTTTGGTACCGTCGTCGTTCCGTGCAAATTCACTCGAACAAAAAGTTACCAAACCATTCTCTGTATATAATATAACAGGTAAGTAAATACCAACCCATTTTGATTTGCCTTCCGGATCGCCACCAAAAATAGTAAATTCATGCGAATCACCGATGTGATGGAAAATAAACGCAGTAATATCAAAACCTTTCTTCTCGTGTGCATGGTCATCCGCTGTTTCGGCATGCTGTTCCGGTGCAGATGTAGTAGTTAAAGAGGATGCAAACGAAGAGAAAGAAGCTAGAAAAACGCACAAAATCATCAAAGTTCTGATTCTGGCTGAAGTTAAAAAGTGGCTTATTTCCATCTATACAATATTTTTAGCTATTTTATTTTGCGCCGCAAGTTACGTAACAAAACAATAACTTCAAAGCATGACATTAATAAATATATACAAAAAAAGTTCAGCCCTAATAGCACCTTATTTTCGGCTTTAAAACCGTACAAAAAAACCATAAAAATACCGAGCGATATCAGCATTTTTATCATGACACCACCCAAAATAGCATACACGCCGAGCTCCGGATTACTATGTATGCCGAGATACGATATAGCATACGCAAATACCGTAACCATATATAATAATATACAGAGTGGCACGAACGTGCTATCTAAAAAACGTAGGTCTGCCGATTGCTGTATAATATAAGCGCCGCCGAAAACGAACACGCTGCCCAACAATAATTTCCAGGCAAACTGCCCTGTAGTTTTTAAAATATCCAATGTATTACAAATTTATTTTCCGTTCTTCCCCATACGCTGCACCTGCACAATCAACTGATATAAGGAAATCAACACAGCAAACAACGTCAGCCCTATTGTCCACCAGTTTTTTTCAACCGCATACTTTTCGTCCAACCAGCTTCCCAGCCAATAGCCCGCAAAGATAGTCGCTAACATCTGGAATGGCACACCGATCCAAGTTGCCATTTTTCTGCGATTTGATTTTTCTCTCATTGTCTGTGTCGTTAAGGGCGTTAAACCTTTTCACTTTCCAGCACCTTTTGCCCCAGCTTTATATCGGGGTACGAATAATCTTCACCGAGTATCATCTTGATCTCCGAAGAAGACTTCCCGTCATTTTTACGCAATACCTCCAATAGCACCTCCAGTTTTGCGCTGTCTATTAAATCTTCCGCTTCCACTTCATTTCCTACAAAATGAATGAGGTGCCCGTATATCGTACCAACCACCATACCACGCTTCTGCGCGATATCATCCACACTCAATCCGTCCAGGAACAAATCTAAGGAAATTGCTTTGGTATCTTTTTCCACACCCTCCTCCTCTGCTTCCTTAACTTCGCTATCCTTCGTCTTTTCCTGTTGACTGAGCGTCTGTACATGTAAAGACAGATCACCTTCCTGCGTCAATATATCTGCAATCGTCAGGCAATGTGCGAGCTGTTCCTTCTTGCGCCTGAAATCCAATAGTATGGACCGTAGCTCTTGTACATATTTTTTGGTACGTTTTTTAATCGTCCATGCTTCGATATGTTCCTGCATAGTCAGCAGCACCTCCTCGTCAAGCCGAGGTAAGAACCAAGCTACCGCCGCTTTTGTGCGTTCGCAAATCTTACCATAATCCAATGCTTCCTTATCGCGCAACATGCTATATAATAAGGTAACGAACTTATTCGCCACTTTCTCCTGCTCCTTTAATATCCCGGAAAGATTGCCTAGGTATTCCAACGCAGCCTCTTTACTGTCGATATTCCGTTTTCCTAAAGATGCTATGAGTTCATCTACACTTTCAACTAAGGTTCCCCAGCGAAAACTTTGCAGCACGATCTGTCCCAAATAATTGCGTTGACACGTTTCCAGAATTTTGGCCACCCCTGCATTGGGTATCATCCGCTGCATAAAATCCACTACTTGTGCATCTGTACGGATAGAATGCATCGGAATTTTAGATTTTAATACCAGGCCCTCCAATCCGGTCAGTCTACTCAACGCCACGTACACCTGCCCTGCGGCAAACGAAGTTCCCGCATCAATTACAGCCTTATTAAAGGTAAGCCCTTGACTTTTATGTATAGTGATTGCCCATGCGAGCCGTAACGGGAATTGGGAAAATGTCCCCATCACCTCTTCCTCGATCTTATCTTCGCCTTTATTATACTTATATCGGATATTCTCCCAGGTCTCGCGTCGAACCACGACATCATCCGAACCGTCGTTAAAACCGACGACCACTTGGTGGCGATCCAAATTTAATTCCTTAACCGTTCCTATTTTTCCATTAAAGAATTTCCGATCTTCTCCACTATCATTTTTAATAAACATAACCTGCGCACCTATTTTCAAGGGGAGCATTTCATCTGCCGGAAAAGAACCCTGTTGAAACTCATCTTTCACGACAGCCTGTACGTTATGCATTGTTCCTTTCAGCCTAGTCAGTTCTTCCTGATTAATGGCATCCGCCAATTTATTGTGTGACGTTAAAGTAATATATTGTTCTTCTTCATCTGGAGAAAACGCGGGCTGATAGTGACCGTTCAACTTCTCCAAATCGTCTGCGGAACACTTATTATTTCGGATGTTGTTTAACAGATCGATAAAATCATTGTCATTCTGCCGATAGATCTTGCTAAGCTCCAAGATAACTGGTGGATGCTCCCGCAATACTTTCGCATCAAAAAAGAACGGGCTACGATAATGATCACGTAATACCTGCCATTCATGCTCCCGAACAACGGGTGGTAACTGATAAAGATCACCGATAAAAAGCATCTGTACACCTCCAAACGGACGCATGTCGCGACGTACCGATTTCAAAATAACATCAATCGCATCCAATGTGTCGGCACGCACCATCGAGACTTCATCAATGACCAATAGCTCCAGCTCCTGTAAAATAGCACGTCGTTGTCGGGTCAGTTTGATGGTCGAAAATAATCGACTCTTGTTATAGATATGGCTATCCTGTTCGTTCCATTGCAAAGGGTAATCTTCGATAAATGTTCCAAACGGCAACCAAAAGAGCGCATGCAGGGTTGTTCCGCCGGCATTCATTGCAGCCACCCCCGTAGGAGCCGTAATCGCCATTTTCTTGTGGGAGTTTTCCCGAATATATTTTAAAAAGGTAGTTTTACCGGTACCTGCTTTACCCGTTAGGAACAAATGTTGGTTTGTTTGATTCACAAAAGAAACTGCCTGCAAAAAAGCTTCGTTTTGTTTGTCAAATTTTAACTGTGTCATTGATTTTCTTTTTTGGATTGTTAAGCATGTTACTCAAATGTAAGAAAAGTTAAGGAGCTTAAAAACATGTATTGTTTAATTTCAAGAAAACTCCTAACTTCACCGCATAAAAACGGTGCTATTTAAGACATAGCTACCAACATTATTAAAGATGCTTCGTAACCTCAGTATGACAGACGAGCGGATTAGTTTTACAATTACTAACAAATAAACAGATATGTCAGAACAATACGTTAATAAAGGCGAATTATTTAGTCAAATAGAAGAAAAATTAACAGCACAAGGTTTTACTATTGATCATATAGACCAAACCCGCCCTTGGGGAGGTTTCTTTGTTATTGCCGAGGAACAGGCACAACAGTTTGCCAACACCTATTTTGATGGATTAGACGTACAAAATCTCAAAATATCCGGCAAATTAAGTCCTAAGATCTTGGTGGTTGCTCCGGAAAAACGGTTATCCTGGCAATATCACCACCGTCGTGCGGAGATATGGCGTGTTACACAGGGCGAAGTAGGTATTATCACCAGCGCTACGGATGAACAAAACGAACTAAAAAAATTAAAGGAGGGTGATGTTATCCGCCTGTCTCAAGGAGAGCGTCACCGTTTAATTGGTTTGAAAACCTACGGTGTAGTAGCTGAAATATGGCAACATACAGACGCCAACAACCCTTCTGATGAGAGCGACATCGTTCGGGTTGAAGATGATTTTGGAAGATAAGGATTAAACCCAATACCAAAAATAAAATAAACCGATCCGCTACGTAAAGCAGGTCGGTTTATTACCTATAGCGGCCCCCTACTTACCGCCAAACAATGCTTTAACCGAATCAAAAAAACCAGGCTTGGCGATTGCTACCCCTAATCCAAACGCACTTTCTTTACCTATTGCCGCATATTTGTCACGCAAGTCGGCGATATCCTCCACCGGCACTTCCACATTCGAAAGTGGGATATATTCAATCTCTGCCGTAGCACCATACTTATCGATTTTTTTCTTCAAGCTATATTTAAAAAGCCTATAGTCCACATCCATTCGCCTATTTGTATAGTGATCCTGCATATCTATCGGTTTATCTGAACGGATCGTTATTGAATAACGCTCACTATCATACGAATGCCAGAAACTCACATCTTTCAGCACATAATCCTTTAAGTGGTTTTTCAAGATGTTGCCATCATAAAACTTCACGTATTTACGCCCGTCATTGCCCACATAATAGGGTTTATCAATAGTGGCTGTGTATAGCGTTACGAAGATATTATTCACTTTATCGTCGCTTACGACAGTCAGCGAAGCATCTTTAAATACCTGGCGCTTATCATTCCCATTTTCACCTTCGACAAAATCCATACAGCTGAAAACGAAGTTGTTGGTATTATCTACCACTGCTTTTTTATTGGTGGTCTTCACATAACGGCGCATGCCATTTGCCCGACCGTAGCGATAGGTGGTTTTTATGGTAATGGTCCCCACCTCATCCTTCACATCCAGCGTAACCTCGTCAAAAATCGAAAAATCAGCACTTTTATAAGGTTCGCGCTCTTGCAAAACACTATTCGGCTTGATTTCCATATAGTTCAGAAAGCTGATAAACGTACGGTTTTCGAGCGTACCATATTCGTCGCGATACGTAGCATCCAC
Source organism: Sphingobacterium corticibacterium (assembly GCF_004208525.1). GTDB lineage: Bacteria > Bacteroidota > Bacteroidia > Sphingobacteriales > Sphingobacteriaceae > Sphingobacterium > Sphingobacterium corticibacterium. Next base: position 172,201 of record NZ_SGIT01000005.1, read on the forward strand.
AAAATAGTCTTTCTCTTTATGACGCACTTTTACAATCACATGGTTAAAATTAAATAACGATGGCAGATAATATCTCAAATAATAATCCGCGTTGTAATTTACCAGCGTAACCGATGAATCAACACCTAAATAATCCAGCACACATTTGAGCAGCACGGTTTTCGCCTTACAATCTCCTTGTTTAAATTCATACGTAACCCACGGATCTTGCGGTTTATGACCGTGCATCTCCTCTTCGTTATATATATAACGCACATGGTTCTGTACAAATTCAATCGCCAACTGAATTTTAGCTTCGAGGTCATCGCCAAGTGCATCCAGTTTAGCAACCAGATCAGGGGCATATTCCAAAAGCGGCTTAGCCGTCAATGCTGTCTCGTAATAAGGCAGCACCAAACCCAGCAATTCTTCATAAGTACTCTGCGTGACGAAATCAATAAAAGGAAATAGCTCGCGATTAACATCTACCGGATTTAGATAATGCGTATAGCGTAACGAAAACGTATCTCCCGATGCGATCACCCCCTCCTCTATGGGCAACAATTCCCCCTGTTCATCACGGAAAAACTGCTTCTTATAAGTAATCGGTTTAGAACGTTTATTGATAAAATCAAAGGCATAGCTTCCATACGCCCAATATACGTCGGGACTAGACCATACATATTTTATCAATTCTCTACGTAAAAAATCTTTATCAGTAAAGGTCAACACGCGGGTATCTTCCACCAAGATAATGTCATAAAGCCGCACATCCTTAATATTAATATTGACTTTCTTCGAACTATTGATGACGCCGTCCAAACTTTGTCCTTCGTTATCCAGGACCTTAAACGTTGTATCCGGCAATTTATCGATCAGCACACCATCCCGGAGTATGGCAATGCGATGGAAGACCATGTGTTCGGATGGATAAAGGACAAACTCATTGACAGACGCAAACTCCAATGTACCCGGTTGTTGCACGCTATATGCCATACAATTGTATTCCGCATTCTGTGTATCGTCTGTATATTGGATTTTACGTAGGAAATAACAATAATCCTTACCTTCATCATATTGTTGTTGGGAAAAGTCATTTTCCACAATATTAGACAACAATTCTTCTTCCGATAATGGGGTAGCCCATGCTGCCGGTGCTCCGATTTTGTATTTTTCTTCTAATTCTTGTTCCATAAGAAACGATTGGTTTTGGATAAAAATAGGAAAAACTTGTCTGAATTCACAACCAAAAAAAATACCCACTAACGGGTATTGGCAACAAGAAATGGTTTCCCTAACTTTGAATAGCATCCGAAAGAATTATTAACCTTTCGCAAAAGAAATGAGAAAACGATTCCTCCTGTATCTTATGGTGATCACAGCATGGTTCTCGGGCAACGCACAAACAGCACCCGGTGACACACTTGCTGTCCTTCAAATTGCACAGGAAGAAGGTCTCTCCCAATTAGGCGCCACATCGCTACAATTTGATAAAAACGGCTATTTGTGGATCGGTACACAAAATGGCCTGAACCGTTTCAACGGTCACCAAATGAAAGTCTGGCTCGCCGAGGAAAAAATCAACGATTTTCCGAACGATCTTATCCGGGCAATGCATTATGAGAACGACACCCTGTGGATGACCACCCATATGAATGCACTCTGTGCCTACCTTCTGGCCGAAAACAGGTTTATTCATTTTTCCGATCAATTAGATTTTGAAAACACACCGTCCCTCAAACATAGCTTGGCACTATATGCCGCGTCGGACAATCAATTGCTAATTGGCACGGCCGGTCATTGTTTACTTTTCAACCGGCATACGTTAACCTATGAAACCTTACAGATCCCACAACTACTTGAACATGATTTCGTCACCTGTATAGAATCGATTGACGAACGTCACTACTTAATAGGCACAAATGCCAGTGGTTTATATCTACTAGACCTCCGATCAAAATCCTTATATGCCACCGATTATTTAAAGGCGCTACAAAGGAGACAGATAAACGTCTTGTATAAACAACCGAGCGGCGATATACTCATCGGGACAGATCGCGGACTATATACATTGGCACCGGATACAAAAGAACTGAAACAAGAAAGTGAGCAGGTTATACGCGGTATTTATCCTTGGGACGATAATTGCCTATTAATGAGCGGTGCCAGCACAAATTTTCTCGTAACGGAAGGCTGGAAATGGCAAAGATTAACGTTCGTCGATCATCGCGGAAAAGAATTGGAAGCCGTTATTTTAGCCTATGAACAAGATGCACAAGGCGGAAAATGGTTGGGTACAGAAACGCGGGGTTTGTTTTATTACCATCCCTATCAAACCAAATTCAGACCGCAGCTTATCCAGGCAAGCAACGCTCCAAAAAAGGATTTTATCAGCATCTTCAATTTTTTACGATCGGCGAACGATTTATGGATGGCCACCGAATTTGGGTTTGTAAAACATCCGTTAAAATCTGCTGATTACAAACTGTACCGAACAGATTTTGTAGGATATACACTCGCCGAGGATGCCGTAGGCAAAATTTGGGCAGGTGGTTATGACCAAGGTCTTTTGCGCTATAACGCACAAACCGATAAATTTGATCGTATCCCTTTACCTATTGTGGATCGTGACGTTATCCAGATAACCCCTATCTCTCCCGACACGATATGGATCCACACGTTGGCCAGCGGTATTTATGCGCTCAACATCCACGATCTAAAAGCAAATCCGGTGGGTCTTTGGGAAAGGCCCATTCTAGGCTCAAGAGCCAGTTATGTAGACCGCAAAGGCAATATATGGATCGGGAGTGAGAATGGTCTCTATTGCGTCAATCGCGATAGAAACATCACGTATTACGATTCGCTATCCAACGGACGGGTGTTTGCGATCACGGAGGATCAACAGCACATCTGGATCGGTACGGCAAAAGGACTAAATAAGCTCCACCCCCGGACCGGAAAAATCACACACTACACGAAACAGACGGGGCTCCCGAACGATTTTATTTACGGCGTGCAAGTGGATGACAACCACAATATTTGGGTATCGACCAATTACGGTATTTCTATGCTGGATCAACGAACCGAAACATTTAAAAACTATACCGAAGATGACGGGTTGCAAAACAACGAGTTTAACGGCAAGGCTGCTTACCGCGACAGTTTAGGCAATCTTTATTTTGGCGGAATGAATGGATTTAACATCTTTCATCCAGACAGCATCCCGATCAACGTTCATACAGGGCGAACACATATTGAGAATGTGCTCCTCTTCGGAAGACCTATTGCACAAAATATCCTCTACACGGACACACTCGTTTTTTCGCACGACCAGAACGTTATTACTTTTGACTATGTGAACCTAAACTATTTATGGAGCAAAAAGAACCGGTATCAATTTATGCTGGAAGGGTTCGATAAAGAATGGCGTCCCGTAACGCGCGACCGCTCCACCACGTATACCAACCTTTCTCCCGGAACCTATACCTTTAAAGTACGTGGAAGCAACAACGAGTTGTTATGGGGTGATATAGATGAAATAACGGTCATTATCCGCTCTCCCTGGTATGCTACCACCATTTTCCGAATCGGATTTATTTTGTTTGTATTAGTACTCATCGCCGGCGGATTTTCCTACAAAACCTATCAGCAACGGCAAACTAACCGCCGGCTGCTCCACATGGTCCAGGAGCGTACCGAAGAACTATCGGAGGCCAACAAAGCGCTCCACCAGTCATTAGAATTGACACAGCATCAAAAAGAAAATATTTCTTTCCTGATGCAAGAACTCAATCATCGTGTCAAGAATAATCTACAGCTGATTACCAGTCTTATCGACATACAAAGTTTTGAAATCAGCGACCAACGTATTCAGGATAAATTGCGCACCCTGCAGTCACGCATTTTTACCGTATCCAAAATACATGATCTCCTCAATGTACGCGATTCAGAACAAGGTGTATATATCAACACCTTTATCGATAACCTTGCACAAGATCTGATTATTTTTTCGGGGCAAGATATCGACTTCCACGCCGACATGGAACAAGTGATACTACCATCAAATAGGTTAACGTATATCGGACTTATCATCAATGAGATGATCACCAACTCCATAAAACACGCCTTTCAAGATCAGCAGACAAATAAAACGATCTATATTCGCCTAGATACCAATGGAGACAACATGATCCTGCGGTATCAGGACAATGGTGTCGGGTTTAACAAAGACAAAATATGGGATGCTGGCCACCAAGGAATGAACCTCATCCATTTACTCATCGCCGAACTAAAAGGTACGATTGATTTAGAAATCAACGGCGGAACCATATTCATTATCGAACTACCTACAAAATAACAAAAGCCATGGAAACCAACATATTAATACTAGAAGATGAAATCATCATTGCGCGGAGCATCAAACTTCATTTGGAGACAAATGGTTACGCTGCCGAAATGGCAACGAGTCCAGAGGAAGCCATGAAGCTATTGGAACAACAATCGTTCGATTTAGTACTCAGCGATATTAACCTCCGCCATGCTATTGATGGTATTAGCTTTGCGAAGCAGTTTATCCCGGAGCGCACACCCGTCGTATTTCTTACGGCCTATTCTGATCTTCAAACGCTACAAAAAGCAGAGCTCGTCATGCCTTATGCCTACCTTCTCAAACCTTTCCACAAGGAACAGCTGCTGCTCACCATTAATCTCTCCATTGCACATGCGCGAAAAAAGGTGCTACCGTCATCGATAGCTATTAACGGCAACAACGAGGAAATTACCTTAAGCGCAAGAGAAATAGAAGTCGTACAACTCGTCGCTCAAGGAAAAACCACGACCGAAATTGCCCATCAACTTTGTATAAGCCCGGAAACGGTTGCTACCCATCGCAAAAAAATTACGCGGAAAACAAAATGCAAAAACGTCGTCGAGCTGATTGCACTCGCCGTGGATAAAGGTTGGTTGTAACTTATTGTATTTTTTATTACTTTTGAGAAGTATCAACGTAAAACCATTATGACAAATTTGCTCAACAACTACAAACTTTTACCTAGAAGAGTAATGATCAGTGTATTCACCGATCTCTTTAAAATCTTACCTGAACTAATTGAGGAGTTAACACCACAAGGATGGGAAAAAAGTGTATATCATGCATTATTCCATCTCAACGCGAGAGAATATTTTTTTGAGAAGCTCTATTACAAGGTTATCGACCATAACTTTGAAGTGCAGTTCGGAACAGACTCCCGCATTCAAAAAACAGGCGTTCTTTCGGATAATCCATCCGAGGAAGAAATCTGGGAGTGGTTAAATGCGATTGGCCCTATCAAAGCGCATTACAAGAAGGAACCCTATAGCCCTGAACTGGAACTGGCCTCTTTACTTTCGGAAACGCTCGTTTTTATATCGAGTTGCCTTTATTTTCAATCCAAGGATTCCGATCTTTGGTTAGAAGTACATCCGGAAGTTGCCGGTAATGCTGCTGCGATCGTTGCCCGTGATTTAGAAATATTTGAAGGATCCTCTTATATGCAGTTCCCAAAGATATATTGGTATAAACGGATGTTGATTCACAATGTGAAATGGCTTCCTCTTATGAAAATAATTATACGGGCATTCCAAAAAACCGAATATTCCCTCGTATATGTTGACACAGAACTTTTACACATTATAGATGAACACCTCCATGCGGATCATGAAGCACCCAACAAGATTCCTAACTACAAAAATAAGGAGCACTACCGGCTGGGTATAACCAGTGACCCCGATATAGATGAGGTGTTTGATAACACCGCGAGAGAATTGCCATCGGAAGCTGTTGTGGCGTATTTCGATGTGTATGGCGATTGGCCTCCGGGCTACCCGCCCACCAAGGAAGAATATTTTGCCTTGTATAACAAATTGGAGGGTAAGGGGTAGACGGTCGCGAGAAGTGGAATATAGCACAAATCGGACATTTTCAACGAATTACGTTTTATTTTGTCCGATTTGTATTATAATCCGTGCCGAACTTTGATTAAGGCTATCATTACCTACAATAATAAGCAGATGGGAATCGTAAACTATTTCATTACCTTTAAAGAAACAATATAACAAATTATGAAAAGCCAGATTCTACTAACTAGAGATATGGGCACTAACAAGAAGAGATGACATCTATTTATAATGACAGTATCCGAATTCCACCCCTTCAATCTAACACCGCAAGCGACGGCAATCTGCCAACCCTTAATCTAAATTTTCTTACAGAAGCAGATATTGCCCTTTGGGACGGCAAGCAGTATATGGCTTTCAAACAGCTGGAAGGACTCCACGTAATCGAAGTCAAGGGAACATACCAAACAGATTGGCATTTTGATCTGCTCTTACCAGACTGCTTTTGGCTGTTCTTCCAGTTTACCGGGCATTCTAAACGGGATGCCTTATCGCATACAGCTTTGTCTGCCGGTGAATATAGAGGCTTTTACAGCATACGCGATACACACAACATACAGATAAAGGCCGGCAAGACGTGGATGGTGCTTCTGGGCGTAAAAATCAACGATACAGCAACCTTTACATCGGAATGGCCGCAGCTCGTAAAACCTGCAACAATAGATCAGCCTTATTTTTCCAGTATAAACATCGGTTACCGCATCAGGCAGATCTTTGAAAAAATCCAGCAAAATACGGCTACCCCCTATTCCCTGCGTAGCAATATCCATTACCATCTTTGTCAGTTGATAGAGGTATATCATCAAGACCTGAAAGACAAAGCCCGTTCGCTTCACAAAGAAGATATTGTCATCTATAACGAGGCTATTGATTATATCGTAGAACATTATATGGACGAGGATATTAATAAAAATACCATTGCTGAAAAATTGCAAGTCAGCTCCCGCAAACTATATCGCGTCTTTGAAGGTAAACATACGACAATCCACAGCGCCATACAGACCATACGCTTATATAAGGGAAGGGAGATGCTGCGTGAAACGGATATGTCTGTAGACGGCATTGCCTTCAGCTTAATTTTTCGACAGCCCATTATTTTTACAAGCAATATGTGCAGCGCTTTGGCCATTCACCATCCAAAGAAAGGGAGCTCCACCGTAAAAAGAAAAAGAAAAAGAAAAACACGGGTGTGTCTGCAAAAAACGGGAAGAGAAAATAACGCGACCGTCGTGCTTTTCTATCAGGCATCCAGATAAACCGGAAATACACAGATGCTATGTGCTTTTCCCCCTGCTATATATAAAAGCACCTTTCGGATATGTTGTTTCGTACGACCGGAAAACTTACAGACACTTCTGCAAGGCAACATAGCATTCCAATAAAGAGAAAAAGAAATCCTGCAAAAAAGAGTTGCGCGACAGCCAAAAGAATGAACACGCGTGTTTCACGGAAATATACCTTTGTCAAAAAATAATACAGCGGTGTATAAAGAAGATACAACGGTGTAAAACAAAAAGACGACACAATAGCACCACCATACACAACTGTTTTTTCGTTTTTCCGTCGTACTTTTCCTTTTACCCTCTTGGTTTTTAGTTTTACGTCTATGTTTAAAGTTTACGTTTTTTCATCACGATCTTCACAAAAAACACCATTCATATATCAATAAAACCACTTTTATATAAAAAACAGGTTCCAAACGACTTTTTTCATATGGTAAAATAGTGCCAAAAGTTTTTGGAGACACCCCTATTTTTGGCACTATTTTACCATATCGGCGCCAAACCGGTGTCGTATGTTTGTATCGTTGCAACAAGGATCAATAAACAAATGTTAAATTTTAATTTTCAAAATCATGAAAAAACCAACAAAACTATTCAGAAGCATGAACAACGAGGAGTTGATGCAGTATGCGGAACAGATTATCACGAAAATGAGAGCATCCGAAGCGGTATTCCCAGAGCCGGTGCCGGGTTTAGGTAGTATCGAAACGGCATTAATCGCCTTCCGTCTATCGGCTACAGAAGCCGCGCATCGAGACAGCCGGGCGATCCGTATCAGGCGGGAAAAGAGAAACGAGCTAGAATACTTGCTCAGCGAACTCGCAAAATATGTCGACACGATTGCCAACAAGGATGCGGTTATCATCCAAACCGCTGGCTTTACACTCTCTAAAGATGCCGAATCATTTACGGGCGTCGTCCCCAAAGCGAAAGGTGTGGTAGCCGAACCGCAACAGGTTGGATCCCGCCGCATTAAGATCAAGGTAGCTCGTTGGAAAGGTGCCCGCATGTATCGCTATCAATTCCGAAAAAAAGGTATCGAAACCGAATGGTCTGAACTACTCAGCTCAAAATCGACCTTTGTCATCGAGGGCTTGGAGAGATTTCAGGAGTATGAGTTCCGCGCCAGCTATCTGGGTATTAACCCCGAACCAAACTATAGCGACATTGTAGCGAGCTACGTGGTTTAAGACCGTTCTTCGGAACAACATTTTCTGGGATTAATAACATGGACTTCTAAGATATAGAAGTATTAAAAAAAATGCAGAAGCATCACAAACACAAGGAAAGGCGCCGTTATTTCTGATCATCACAGCAAGATTGGAATAACGGCAGCCATTTTTCAAGAATTAAATGTATATTGTAAGAAAAATGAAAGAGATCGTAAAAGAACACCCATTACGTCCTATTATACTCCAGTTTGACCTAAAAAAGAAAGCACTGGATTTTGAGGTGAAGGCACTTGCAGCTTACTACCGTATGCACGACAGATCGTGGGAAACCAAACAAAATCTCTCGCAACATAAAAATACGCTTACAGAAATTGATATCAAGACAATAGAACTGGAATACCGGCTAGCCCCCATCGAACTGCAATTAGATTTTATGGAAGCGGCCTTTAAGCTTGCTGACAACGTGGAACTCCCCGAGATAGCGGAACCATTTACGATTGATATCGCAGATTTCTACGAAGAGGTGGAAAGCCATAATAAAGATCTTATCGCGCTGCACAAAGACATCACGGTGGAAATGCAATGGTTCAACGACTGGGCAGACTATATTTATGAAAATGAAGATTGGTTTGATGAACAGGACAATGAGGGGGATAAATTGATTCATCAGGTGTTCAAGCATTACGATGAGGTGTCGGTAGATATCATCTCCTTAGACCGGGATCAACAGGAGTTTTTCGGTGTCCTTGGTCATATACGTAAACTCCAACAGGAATATTTTGATTATGGTGAAGAGGTCTCTGCACAATACGCACGTGTGCATCATGAATCTGAAGCTGTATATCAAAGGGCGTTACGTATAAAGGCATACGTCGATAAGCACTTTCCGCTGGATAAGGAATCGTCGGGTGGGTAAGTTTAGCAATAAGGGTTATAAAACGGCGTTTATATCAGCTTCCCGTAATTTAACTTCCCGCAAAAATTTGGAAACCCCATAAATAATCGTTAATTTCAGCATACTGACTTACAATCACTGTTATTACACCATTTATGGAAACACTTGACGCGCAACTATTCGGTATCGCCAAAGGTATTAAATCTGGGGATTTCAATATACCCGATATAGGCGACATTGTACCGGCATCGTTAATGCTTCAGGAACTTGACGGAATACAGCCTATTGGTTGCAGCTATATGAACAAATGGGGTTGTGAACATCTGGGCACTTGCGTTGAAGAGATAAATGAGCTCGGCGAGGCGTACTACGACCGCTACTTCGTTCCAGAGGAGATCGTGGATAACTTCGAAGGAATAGGACATTATCTCGCCGCAGGTGATTTCGATAAGCAATACAATTTCTTTCAACGCGTAAAGTTATATGGCGACAACGACTGCACTTGGTTTTATACAGTCTGCAAATTATTAAAGGTAAAAAACAACACGGGGACTAACAACAAACTGGTGTTGCTTTCTTCCCCCGTTATGGGAATGGACAACTTGATTACACGCGTTAATAAGACGCTGGATCAAGACGCTTATATTCGTACCCATTATCGAAAATTCGCGACATTGACCAATCGGGAGAAAGAAATCATCTCTTTGCTTGCCACTGGAAAATCGACCAAAGAAATCGCCGAGCAACTTTTTTTATCTCCTCATACAATTTCCACACACCGCAAAAACTTGATATATAAAATCGAGTGCCATTCTTTCGCTGAATTATTACGGTTTGCTATGGCGTTTGATTTGATTTAATGCTAAAATACCCATTAGTGGGTATTGTCCTGGAAATCGATGAGCAGTAGTTTTACCTTATTCTTTGGGGCAACTTATCATCTTGAAAAAATGAACGACATATTATGAAGAAAATCATTTTATTTTTAGTACTAGCTTTAGGTTTGAACTTAGCCCTTGGACAGCGCATGCATGATCAGACCGTATATTTCAATAATGTAGATGGTTTTAGCGGTTACGTAAAATTTACCACAACCTACGAAGGAGGTGCAGATATGACGAGGCTGAAAGCAATCCGTGGATCTGTAATAACATTGACCGCATACAGCAATGTCTCTAACGAGGAGCTTGAGGAACTGAGCAAAAATGGTATCGATCTGCGGCTCGGCGGCAAAAACCATGTACCGGATAAAGGACAAATAGCTGTTACAGGGAGCGCGCGTCTTATTACTGACTGGCCGACACAGGCATCTCTATCACTTAACCAACATGGAACGGGCGACTTTACTTCCGTCCCATTTTCAGAAATTGCCAGAAAGCAAATGAAAGAGTGGAGAAAGGCACATAGCGAGAGCAAGGAAAGCCAGTGGGAAAAATATGGTGTTTATCGCGATATTTCCGTGACGGAGCTTCTTCTTCCTGACTTAAAAAACGAAATCAACCGTATCCTTGGTGACTACAAAAGACAACAAGAGGGTTTTGCCAATGCCGTCGTTAATAGTATACAACAAGCCAATGTGTTTAGCTTCGATGCAGCGGAAAGTTATTTAAATAATGCTAAATCTTTTTCTAACAATAGCAACGAGCAACGCAGCAAAATCAGTGAATTGGAAAAACTGATAGCCGAAAAGAAGAAAGAACAAGCAGAAGCAGAAAAAGAGAAACAAGAACTCGCCCAAAAAGAAGCCGAAGAAAAGGAGAAGGAAGCGGAGGAAAAAAAGACTGCACAAACATCCGTTTCTTCAAGCAGTTCGTCGGAAAAAAGTGAAGATGAGGATGAAGACGAAAAAGAATCTAAATCTACAACGAAAAGATACATTCCCAAGACCGCTACACAAATGCATAGCGAACTTAAAGCGATGGCAGCACAAAACCCCGGAATGATGAATGATCCTAACTTTCGTCAACGCCTGCGCCATCTGGAAGTGGATGCCAATAGGGAGCAGCAGACATTAAGGGATTACCGATCAGGCGTACATAATGCTAATCGCCAAACCCTAGCGCAATATGCTGCCAGTAACCAAAGGATAGATACATATACCAAGGCTACAGGGGATGTCACGGATGCGGTAGCAGGCATGGTGACCGGCCTGCTAGCTGAACGCGATCGTAAAAATGAACAACGTAGGCTGCAAATACAAGCTGATATCAATAACTATAATGCGAAAAGAGATGCTTTGAGATCCTATCATGACGAAATGACCAGTGAAAGAACAACCTATACAAACGGTATAGAGCAAGATTTAGAAGCTAAATATGATGAGGTCTGGAAGATTATGTTATCTCCCCTTATGTATGATACAGAAATAGAAGACGATAATAGCTCGAATGTCCACGCTTTTAAAAAAGCAAAACTTACATATGGATTTCTTAACGCGTACGTCATTGGACATAAAGGAGAGTACGGTCTTGCGGCCGATAACGGTACAGTGATATACCCTCCCCAATTCGAAAGTATAAAATCTTATGATTATGATAAAGAAAATGTTCGTTTTATTGTGAACATATATGATAAATGGGGTGAATTAGATGCTAATGGAAGAATAGTCGAAGAAGTAAAATATGATGGGTTATGGTATACAGTTGATGGACAGAAAATTGCACTAATGGATAATCAGTGGGTTATTACGGATAAGAGTGGTCAAGTAAATAAGTATCCTAAAAATGATCTAAAAGGCAAACAGGTGCTTTTAAGCAACCTTAACGACAAAGGGTTTAATTATACCAATAACTTTTATTCCTACCTTTATGTATTAGATTTTGAAAAGGGTATTTATTCCAGCCATATTCAATCCAGAGGAAAAAATCTCACGAAGTTAACTACTTATGGATTGAACACAAAAGAATCTGAATATATTAACGGCGTATATAAAAACCACTACGCATATTTATTTAAAAAAGATAACGATTGGTATAAAGCGGAAATTCATCGATATACAACAAATACTTACACTTTGACTAAAATGCCTAACATCTTTGTTATAGCTGTGAATAATAGATATATCGAGGAAAATACAGGTCCAGCACAATGGGGTGCGATTAATCAAAATAATGAAGTTATTATTCCCTTTGAACATAAACAATTAAATGATTTTGTGAATGGAAGGGCCTTATCTGAAAAAGGAATATATAATGAATCCGGAAGTTTAATTGTTTCCGATAAATACTCCTACCTTTCTGATTTCGATCAGGGGCATGCATTGTTTCATGATAAAAAATCTACCGGGGGCATTGGATACGGTCTTATTGACGACGAGGGGAACGAGGTTGTCCGACTTTCTGAAAACCGTCTCAGCAGTGCCCCAAAATCAATATGGTATAATTTAGGCAGTGAACTATCAAAGGAGAGTAATCCGAATAAAAACCTCGAACTTGCCATATATTGTTATGGTAAAGACGATAATCCGAATTCATCCGGGATGTCTTATTATAATGCCGGGAAAATATATTATCACGAGGCGGGAAAGAACTATTACCCACAGGCCCTGGATTATTTCTTAAAAGCTTCGAAAAGCGTAATTTGGAACTCTATCGGCAACAATACACAACACGAACCACAAGGTAGGTTCAGCATAAAAATGTCTGAGTTATATAATCTGAGATACATTGGTTTTATGTACTATCGCGGACAAGGTACCGCTGAGTCGCAAACATATGCAAATGAATATTTCGAAAAACTGATACGCAAAGGAGAGCAGATTATCAAAGATTTTAGCAAGAAAGGAAGTACGGTGGATGTGTCGTCGGTATATTATCCTATAGGGGAGGCATACGAACATCTAGGCAACAAAAAACAGGCAATAAAATACTACAAACGCTCGAAGAGCAGCTCGGCGAACGATCGCCTGCAAGCAATCGAGGATGGGAGAATGTACTCTTTTTAATATTTTATCTAAAAATCAAGAATGATGAATAGCAGCACGATTCTTTATCTAATTATATTTCTATGCTGTATCGGCAACAAAGCAAACGCTCAGAATTTTTACGAAAATGGCAAGGGAAAGACCCTGAATTTCAAGAAGCATGGCGAGTGGAAATATTATCATGATAATGGTACGCTTTCTGCCGAAGGTACTTTTAATGACGAAGGTGAACAGACAGGTCTATGGACGCTATATCATAAAAACGGCACGGAATATTCCAGCAGGATGTTTAGCAACGGTCTAGTTATAGATGGAGAAGCAAAATTCTATCACGATAACGGAGAATTAGAATCGGTTGGAGAATATGGATATGGAACAGGTACGAAAAATGGTCCTTGGAAAGAATACCATAAAAACGGTAAGCTTAAAGCTGAAGGGTTATATGCACTCGATGAAAAGTTTGGCGAATGGAAATTCTATAACGAAAATGGACTGCTCAAGGAGAGCTATTTTATAAAGGACGGCAAGTTGCAAGGAGAATGGAAGCGGTATTATGAGAATGGACAACTTCGTCTCTTTGTGGTTAATCTGGTAGACGGTCAAGCAGAGGGAGAGGCAAGGCACTATTACGAGAGTGGAAAGCTTAAAGCAATATATAATTTTGTAAAAGGAGTAGGTCATGGTGAGGCACAAGAATATCATGAAAACGGACAACTTAGTCTGATCGGCAACGTGGCAAATAGAAAAAAAGAAAATGAATGGAAATATTTCGATGAGTCCGGCAGGCTAACCAAAACTGAAATATACAAAAATGATGAACTGATAGAAACTAGGGAGCATTAAACAACTAAATAAGCCGCCAATTCGCATTGAATCGACGGCTTATTTGTTACACTCAACTATTCCTCCAATCGAATAATGAGCAATTTATCCTTTGTTGTGACCGTTACTCGTTTTTGCGGAGAAAACCCCAATCTTTCGAGCCCTCGCCCACTTAATTTGATTACGGGAACTGTAGTTTCGCTGAAACGATTAGACTTGATGGTTGGTTGGATTTTTAAGCTTCTGACCTCCGGTCGCTTGCTTATTCTCTTCTTGGTTGTACGCATAATTTTTTGAAGATTTTAAATAAGTAGCCCGACAGTGCTGCGTACAACCAATAAATATTGAAGTGTACAGGACTCGCACCTGCTCTCCGCCGGGCATATTGTTAAACATTGATGTCTTCATCTTGAAAATTTATTAGTATTGTACGCATCACAAATATACTATCCTGTATTCATTAATACAAGAATGGATTACTTTAAACCGTTGTCTTTTCGTTCATTCAGGCCTTGTAATTGTGAATGACAGTAGATTATGCTGAAGAATCGGATGGAAAAATTACGGGATTTGAATTCAAATGGAACCCAAAAGCAAAAGCCAATATTCCTTTCCCATTTGTGAATGCCTATAATGCCTGAGTTCCCATTATTACGAGAGATAATTCCGATCTTTTGTAAGATTGACGTAATTTGAAGAAACAAAACTCCTACATAAAAATGTGCCACAGAACAAAAACTCGTACATAAAAATGTCAAAAAAAACAAAAACTCATACATATTTTTGTATTTTCGCACTATGAAACGGGATTTATATCAGAAACTGCTATCTTGGAAATCGAGGAAAGACCATAAGCCACTAATTGTAAGAGGAGCCCGTCAAGTAGGTAAAACATGGCTCATGCGTACCTTTGGTGAAGCATCCTACCAACAGGTCGCTTACATCAATATGGAAAGCAATCCATTAATAAAAAACTTATTTACCGCTGATTTTAATGTTGACCGCATCTTACTGGGGCTACAAATTGAGACCGGCATTTCGATCGACACGGATACTCTTCTTATTTTCGATGAGATACAAGAGGTCCCCGAAGCCATAACAGCCTTAAAATACTTTCATGAAAATGCCCCACAATATGATATCATTTGCGCAGGTTCTCTTTTAGGTGTGGCGTTACATAGTCACACTTCATTCCCAGTTGGAAAGGTAGAGTTTTTGGATCTTCATCCCTTGTCCTTTATGGAATTCCTCTCTGCCGTTGGAGAAGATGCATTGGTGGAATTGCTCTATAGTAAAGATTGGGCAATGGTAAATAGTTTTTCATCAAAATTAAGCGAGTGGCTACGTCACTATTACTATGTCGGTGGTATGCCCGACGCCGTAAACACGTTTATACAAACGAAAAATCATGACGAAGTCCGATCCGTACAAAAACGTATATTAATGGCCTACGAACAGGATTTTTCAAAGCACGCTCCCCACGATATTGTTCCGCGCATTCGCATGCTTTGGAATTCTATACCCGCTCAACTGGCAAAGGAAAATAGAAAATTTATTTATGGAATCATACGGCAAGGCGCTCGGGCAAAAGATTATGAGTTGGCGATGGCCTGGCTGAAAGATTGCGGGCTGATTCACAAAATCCACAATGTTACCAAACCCGCTATTCCTTTAAAAGCTTACGAAGATTTCAACACCTTCAAGCTTTTTTTAGTCGATGTGGGCTTACTCGCTGCATTGACCGATTTAGATGTGCGTAGTTTATTGGAGGGCAATGCTGTTTTCCAAGAATTTAAAGGAGCTCTTACCGAACAATATGTTCTCCAGCAGTTCATGACACGGGAAGATTTTAGTACCTATTATTGGTCTCCGGCCAACTCGCGAGCTGAAATTGACTTTCTCATACAACATCAGGGCGAGGTGATTCCGATCGAGGTAAAAGCCGAAGAAAACCTACAGGCAAAAAGTTTACGCGTTTATGCAGACAAATACAAACCCCGAAAAGCGATCCGTACTTCCATGAGCAATTATAGAGAAGAAAATTGGATGGTTAATATACCGCTATTCGCCATTTCGGTGATTTAATGCCGCCTTTTAAGATACTTAATACAAAAAACCAAAAAGCCACAACGGAATCTTTTCCGCAACACCATACTCCAAATCATCTACAGCTAGATATGCCTGCGTATCTCCCGCAATCTGCTTTTTACCCTTATTTTTTTCTCCCACTTCAAAAGTATACAATACACCAAGAACTATTAACAATTCCACCAACTTTCCCTCTCCACCATTACCTGTCAACTATTAACTACGCACTATTAACTCGAATAGAAAGAATCTAAATAACAAATACGATTTCCGCAATAAAAGCACATTAAATTACAAATAACTCAACGTTGAATCATTTTTTTTAAAAAATTTATAACGAAAAACATTTTTTATTCATATATTAGCAAACAAATATTTTGAGGAGAGAAATGACAAACGAAAGATTACCGGAACAAGGACTGTATAATCCTGACTTTGAGCATGATGCATGTGGTGTTGGTTTCGTCGCCCACATCAAAGGTAAAAAGTCGCATCAGCAAGTAAAGGATGCCTTGACAATGTTGGAAAACATGGAGCACCGGGGGGCATGTGGCTGTGACCCTGAAAGTGGAGACGGAGCGGGAATTATGATTCAATTACCCCATGAATTTTTATGGGAAGAGTGCATAAGCCTGGGTATTCAACTAGAAGAACCGGGGTATTATGGCACAGGAATGGTCTTCCTTCCTAAAGAGGAGGAATTAAATCAACTATGCCGCAATGCGATTATAGAAGCAACCGAAGAGCGCGGCATGCGGTTCTTAGGTTTCCGCGGTGTACCGGTTAACCGTGAAGGTATCGGTCCAACGGCATTGAGCGCAGAACCCGAGATCGTTCAGTTTTTTGTCTCTCGCCCAGATGGGGTATCCAGCACAACGGATTTCGAACGGAAACTCTTTGTGCTGAGACGTCTTATCATCCAAAAAATAAAACAACAACAAACCTATCCATTACCTTTATACATCGCTTCATTATCTTGTAAGACGATTGTATATAAAGGACAATTAACGACCTATCAAGTCGGTACATATTTCGAAGATCTGAGAGACCCACGCGTTGTATCCGCATTCGGATTAGTACACTCGCGTTTTTCTACAAACACTTTTCCTTCTTGGTCGTTGGCGCAACCGTTCCGCAATATCGCGCACAATGGGGAGATCAATACGTTGACTGGAAACCTAAACTGGTTTTATGCCGGCGCAAGAGCACTTTCTTCTCCTTATTTTACCGAAGAAGAAATGCAGATATTGCTTCCTGTAGTTGATCGCGGGCAATCGGATTCAGCTTGTTTAGATAACGTCGTGGAATTGCTATTACATAGCGGAAGAAGTTTGCCGCATGTGATGCTGATGCTCGTACCGGAAGCTTGGGATGGCAATACCCAAATGGACCCGTTGAAGAGAGCATTCTATGAATACCACGCAACATTAATGGAACCATGGGATGGCCCTGCTGCCTTGTGTTTTACCGACGGGAATACCATTGGTGCCACGCTAGACCGAAACGGTTTGAGACCGCTACGCTTTGCCGTGACATCCGATGACCGCGTGGTTGTCGCTTCGGAAGCGGGTGCATTACCTGTACCGGAAAGCTTGATCATTAAGAAAGGTCGTCAACAGCCCGGTAAAATATTCGTCGTGGATATGGAGAAAGGTTGTATTCGTTCTGATGAGGAAGTCAAAGGCGAACTTATCCGCCAACAACCTTATGGCGAATGGTTAGATAATTACAAAATCCGCATGGCGGAATTGGAAGCACCTCGTGTTACCTATACTTACCTTAAAAAAGAATCGGTATTCAAATACCAACAAGCATTCGGTTATTCACGTGAAGATTTAGAAAGTATCATCACACCGATGGCTATGACCGGCTATGAGCCTATTGGCTCGATGGGTACAGATGTTCCGTTGGCGATTCTATCAGACCAGCCACAACACCTGTCTAGCTATTTCAAACAATTCTTTGCACAGGTTACCAACCCACCAATCGATCCGATTCGGGAACGTATGGTGATGAGCTTAGCGACATTCATCGGCAATGCCGGCAATATTCTCGTAGAAGATAAAAAATTCTGTCACTGCGTAACCTTGGAGCATCCGATATTGACCTCGAGCGAATTAGAGAAACTTCGCTCCATCGACACCGGTATATTCCAAGCGAAAACATTGCAGCTTTACTTTAAAGCAGATGGTAAACCGGGGTCATTGGAAGCTGGTCTGGAAAGACTATGTCGATACGCCGATGATGCGGTTCGCGATGGTTTTGAGGTGATCATTCTTTCTGATCGCGCGATTGACTCCCAACACTGTGCGATTCCATCGATCTTGGCGATATCTGCTGTACATCACCATCTTATTAAAACAGGGAACAGAGGTGCGGTAGGCTTAGTGGTAGAAGCTGGCGATATATGGGAAGTACACCACGTTGCTTGTCTATTGGCATTCGGCGCGACAGCCATCAACCCTTATATGGCATTGGCTTCGATCCGCACGATGAAAGAATTAGGACAGATCGAAACGGAACTGACTTGGGAAGAATTGCGTAAAAATTACGTAAAAGCTATCTGTGCAGGTCTGTTAAAGATATTCTCGAAAATGGGTATCTCTACCCTACAATCATACCACGGAGCACAGATTTTCGAAGTCTTAGGTATCGACAAATCTGTTGTAGACAACTATTTCTGCGGTTCGGTTTCCCGGATCGGTGGATTGACCTTAGACGATATTGCAACAGAAGCTTTATCTAAACATTGGCGAGCTTTTGGACAATCACGCGTAGAACAGAAACTATTGCCAGAAGGTGGTATTTATCAATGGAAACGTCGTGGAGAACGTCATTTGTGGAACCCTGAAACGGTACACCTTTTACAAAAGGCTTGCCGCACAGGCGATTTTGAATCCTACAAACAATACGCAGCGTTCATCAATAATCAAAAAGAACGCATGTACACGCTACGCGGATTACTCGATTTTGCGAAGCATAGAACTCCTGTTCCGTTGGAAGAGGTCGAACCTGCAGAAAACATCATGAAACGTTTTGCTACAGGCGCCATGTCTATGGGTTCGATTTCTACGGAAGCTCACAGTACCCTAGCCATCGCGATGAACCGTATCGGTGCGAAAAGCAACACCGGCGAAGGGGGCGAGGATGCTGCGCGTTTTAACCGATTGCCTAACGGCGATTCGATGCGCTCTGCTATCAAACAGGTAGCATCTGCACGTTTTGGTGTGACATCACATTACCTAACCGAAGCGGATGAAATCCAAATCAAGATGGCTCAAGGTGCAAAACCAGGTGAAGGTGGTCAGCTACCGGGACATAAAGTAGATGAGTTTATTGCGCGCTTGCGCCACGCAACACCGGGCGTAGGATTGATTTCTCCTCCACCGCATCACGATATTTACTCTATTGAGGACTTGGCGCAATTGATTTTCGACCTGAAAAATGCGAACCGTCAAGCCAGAATCAACGTTAAACTGGTTT
The DNA here is from genome assembly GCF_004208525.1 of Sphingobacterium corticibacterium. Classification (GTDB taxonomy): domain Bacteria; phylum Bacteroidota; class Bacteroidia; order Sphingobacteriales; family Sphingobacteriaceae; genus Sphingobacterium; species Sphingobacterium corticibacterium. Next base: position 191,779 of record NZ_SGIT01000005.1, read on the forward strand.
CTAAAGCTGGTGTGGGCACCATCGCCGCGGGGGTAGCAAAAGCGCATGCAGATGTGATCCTCATCGCCGGATTTGACGGCGGTACAGGTGCATCACCATTGAGTTCTGTTAAACACGCCGGCTTACCTTGGGAGCTTGGACTAGCCGAAGCACACCAGACACTTGTACAGAATAAGTTACGTAGCCGCGTGGTATTGCAGGCCGACGGGCAAATGAAAACTGGCCGTGACATCGTAATCGCTACCTTATTGGGTGCAGAAGAATGGGGTGTCGCGACAGCAGCGTTGGTTGCTGGTGGTTGTATCATGATGCGCAAATGCCATCTGAATACTTGTCCGGTGGGAGTTGCTACACAAGATCCAGAATTGCGGAAGCTATTCTCCGGAAAACCAGAGGATATCGTCAACCTATTCCGTTTCCTTGCGGAAGAAATACGGGAGACAATGGCACAACTTGGTTTCCGTACCATCAACGAAATGGTAGGTCGTGCACAGTTCTTGAAGAAACGTGAAAATATAGACCACTGGAAAGCCGCGAAAATAGATTTCTCACAGATATTGCATGTTGCGCGAAACGAGCCATCTGAAAGCCTGTATAACACGCAAGAGCAGGATCACGGTATGAGTATGATTTTAGACTGGGGATTATTGAACCAAGCGAGATCTGCTATCGATACAAAAACACCAGTATTTGGCACATTTAAAGTGAAAAATACAGATCGTACCATAGGTACACTGTTATCGAATGAGGTATCAAAAGTACATGGTGCAGATGGATTACCGGACAACACCGTTAACTTTAAGTTTGAAGGCTCAGCCGGCCAATCGTTTGGGGCATTTGCTGTCAAAGGACTTTCGTTTGAATTGGAAGGTGAAGCCAATGACTATGTGGGTAAGGGGCTTTCGGGCGCACAGCTTGCTATTTACCCGACAGATGACAGTCCGCTGGTAGCACATGAGAATATCATCATCGGTAACGTTGCATTGTATGGCGCAACATCCGGTCATCTCTTTATCAACGGCATGGCAGGCGAACGTTTTGCGGTAAGAAACTCCGGAGCTACGGCCGTTGTGGAAGGTATCGGTGACCACGGTTGTGAATACATGACTGGAGGACGTGCACTGATTTTAGGGGAAACAGGGCGTAACTTTGCCGCGGGTATGAGTGGTGGCATCGCTTGGATTTACGATATAGCGGGCAACTTCCGCGACAATTGCAATCAGGAAATGGTAGACCTTGATCCGTTAGACACAGAAGATGAAAACAACATCATAGCGCTGTTGAAACGCCATATACACCTCACGAACAGTGAGCGGGCGAACCTCATCTTGCAAAATTGGGCAAGCGAAAAAAGTAAGTTTATCAAAGTATTCCCACGTGAATACAAAAATGTGTTACGTAAAAAATTAGTGGAAGCTTAATTAGCGGAGGAAAAGTAGTCATGGGAAAACCAACAGGATTTTTAGAATTTGAAAGAGCGCTTCCGCAGAAAGAATCTGTAGAAAGCAGAAGACAAAATTATCAGGAATTTGTACACAGCTATACCGATGATCAATTGAATCATCAAGCAGCACGCTGTATGAATTGTGGCATTCCTTTTTGCCACTCGGGGTGTCCATTGGGAAATGTAATCCCCGAATTCAACGACGCCGTTTACGATGCCCGCTGGGAAGAAGCGTATAACATCTTGGTGTCAACCAACAACTTCCCGGAGTTTACGGGAAGAATTTGTCCGGCACCCTGCGAAGCCGCTTGTGTGCTAGGTATTAACAAACCACCGGTTGCTATCGAAGAAATCGAAAAACATATCATCGAAATTGCGTATAAGAAAAACTACGTACAGCCAAATAAAAGCTATATCAAAACCGGCAAACGCGTGGCAGTAGTGGGCTCCGGTCCTGCTGGATTGGCTGCGGCGGCACAATTGAACAAAGCGGGACATGATGTCGTGGTATACGAGCGTGATGATAAAGTGGGTGGTTTGCTTCGTTACGGTATTCCGGATTTCAAACTGGATAAATCCGTGATCGACCGTCGGGTGGAAGTAATGGAACAATCGGGTGTCGTATTTAAAACAAATGCGGAAGTAGGCGTGAATGTTCCTGCCAGCGAATTGCAGGATTATGATGCAGTGGTATTGGCTGGAGGATCAACAATTCCACGTAACTTGCCGATTCCGGGACGCGAACTGAAAGGTGTGCATTACGCGATGGAATTTTTGAAGCAGCAAAACAAACGAGTCGGCAACTCCCCTATTGAAGTGGAAGAAATTTTAGCAACGGATAAAAATGTATTGGTTATCGGTGGTGGTGATACCGGTTCCGACTGTGTGGGAACATCTAATCGGCACGGAGCAAAAAGTGTTACACAATTTGAATTGATGCCACAACCACCGCAAGAGCGTACCTCTGCGATGCCTTGGCCAACTTATCCAATGCTGTTAAAAACAACCACATCGCATGAGGAAGGTTGTCAGCGTAATTGGAGTGTGAGTACCAAAGCATTCTTGGGAGACGAAAAAGGACATCTACGTGCCGCATTGATTGTTGACTTAGAATGGGAAACCGATGCATTGGGCAGACCTACCAAATTTAAAGAAATAGAAGGTTCCGAGCGTGAAATCCCTTGCGAATTGGTGACGTTGGCGATGGGCTTCCTACATCCGCAACACGAAGGGCTATTGCAACAACTCGGCGTGAAACTTGACGGACGTGGCAATGTTGAAGCACGAGAAGGCGAATACAAATCGTCTGCTGATAAGGTGTTTGTCGCTGGCGATATGCGTCGCGGTCAATCTCTCGTCGTTTGGGCGATCTCTGAAGGTCGTGAATGCGCTAGAAAAGTAGATGAGTTCCTGATGGGATACTCCGAACTGGAATGTAAAGATAAAGCTGTTTCATACGCTTAGTTTTATATAAAAAGAGAAAAAGCCGGACGATGTCCGGCTTTTTCTCTTTTTATCAATGCAGCTTCCGGTTAATCAACTTTCTTTCCCTATTTTCTATTTTCACTTTCACATAAGGATATAGGAATACCGCTCCTAAAATAATAACAGCTCCCATATAAAAGCCTAAGCTCATCGTTTCCTGCTGTCCAAAAATGAGCATAGCCAGAAGAATACCATATATAGGTTCCATATTCGTCGTCAATGCAACCGTAAAAGCACTTAATTCCTTCATCACTGCAACACCAAGTACGTAAGCTATCGCCGTACAGACCACCCCTAACAACAATATATAAGCCCAATCGGCATCCTTCAACCACATTTCTGCGTTGAAATCTCCCCTAAGCAGCATGATGACGGATACCCAGAAAAAAGCACCTAACATTTCATAAAACGTAATCACGGTAGGACTCGTCATTTTCACCATCCGGGCATTGAGAATAGAAAAGATACTGGCACACAAAGCTGCGCCTAGTCCAAATACAATACCCCATACATATTGAAACTCAAATTTAAAAATGAGATAGATACCTAATATGATAATCAGACCTATGCCCACATCGGCCTTGGATATCTTCGTTTTATTGATAATAGGTTCTAAAATAGAGGTAAAAAGTGTCAGCGAAGACAATGTTACCAACGTTACAGATACCGTGGAAATCTTGATGGAATGGAAAAACAACACCCAGTGAACGCCGACAACCCCGCCCACCATAAAAAACTGTATGAGCTTTTCTTTATCGACGTGTATGGATTTGCCTGTAAAGATAAAATAAATAAAAAGGGAAAGAGCTGCAATCAGCACGCGGTACCAGACTAAATGGATGGCAGATATGGATAATAAGCCTCCTAATACCCCCGTAAATCCCCAAATCAACACCGTGAAATGCAGGATCAGGACATTTTTATTCTTCACTATTTCGGTGCTTTATATTTTAGCCAGAACGCCAGTACTAAAAATAGCACATTCGGAATCAGAATTGCAATTAACGGCGGCAGGCCTCCTTTTAAGGAGAACATCGTCGAGAACTGAACCAGGACGAGGAATGTAAAACTCAATGCTATACCAATCCCCAGGCTCAAACCAATACCTCCACGAACTTTCTTAGAAGACAACGACACGCCCATTAATGTTAAGATATAAGCTGAAAAAGGCCCGATATAGCGTTTATATTTTTCCAACAGCAAATCGGTCATCATACCTGTTCCACGAGTTTCCTCTTTTGCAATCCGTTGGTTCAATTCTTTGGTATCCATGGCGGTAAAGACGTTGTCGTAAGTTTCGAAGTCCCTCGGCAACATATCCAATGTCGTATCCCGATCTGCACCTTTATCCATCGTTTCGCGTAGGCCATCAATCGTTCGCACCGTATAATCTTTGATTTTCCATTTTGTAGCGACGGAATCCCAGGTGATACTTTGTGCCATCAGCTTCTCCGTCAATTGGTCGCCATCAAATTTCTCCAATGAAAAATTATAACCTATATTTCGTTTCGTATCAAAATTGTCGATGTACACGTAGGTATTGGAATCGATCTGCATGTGCGTCGACATCGTAGAAGTGCTGATCTTATGTGGCTTTACATAAACATTTTCGAAGTTCACCTTAATCTTATTGGTATAAGGAATAATCCAAATATTCGATACCAACGTAAATAAAAAGATAACACTCGCCGCGATCATATAAGGCCGCAGAAAACGGTTAAAGCTCATTCCACCACTCAAAATAGGCACAACTTCCGTCTGATCAGCCATCTTGGAGGTAAAGAAAATAACCGCTATGAAATTGATCAGGGGCGTCAACATATTCAGAAAAAAAGGTATACTGCCCAGCGCATAATATTCCAGGAATACCTTAGACATCGGCGCTTTATATTTAAGGAAGTCATCCAATTTTTCTGAAACATCAAAAACAACAATCACGACAATAAAAATACCAACCGTGAACACAAAGGTGCTCAGGTATTTTTTAATGATATAGCGATCAATGATGTTCATTTTCTACAACCTTTGTCCTAAAACCTTTACCATCTTCTCTTTCCAGTCATAAAACATACCCTCGACAATTTTCTCCCTAGCTTGTTTTACCAGCCATAAGTAAAAGTGAAGGTTATGCAGTGATGCAATCTGAGCGCCTAAAATCTCTTGTGATCTAATTAAATGACGAAGATAAGCTTTGGTATGTATTTGATCGACCAGCAAATCGCTTTCGGCTTCAATAGGCGAAAAGTCGGCCTTCCATTTTTCATTCTTAATATTGATAATACCATTCTGCGTGAACAACATGCCGTTGCGCGCATTCCGTGTCGGCATGACGCAATCGAACATATCGATACCCAGCGCAATATTTTCGAGAATATTAATCGGCGTGCCAACTCCCATAAGGTAACGGGGTTTATCCTGTGGTAATATGTTGGTCACGACTTCTGTCATAGCGTACATCTCCTCTGCTGGTTCGCCGACGGAAAGCCCACCGATAGCGTTACCATCTCGATTGAAGGACGCTATCACTTCTGCCGATTTCTCCCGTAAGTCTTTATAGACCGACCCCTGAACGATTGGAAAGAGCGTTTGTTCATATCCATACAACGACTCGGTACTGTCGAACCGATCTACACAGCGTTTTAACCAACGATGGGTCATGTCCAACGATTTCCGAGCATAGCTGTATTCACAGGGATAAGGTGTGCATTCGTCAAAAGCCATGATAATATCAGCTCCGATGATGCGTTGCGTATCCATCACATTTTCCGGTGTAAAAAGGTGCTTCGATCCATCGATATGTGAACGGAAAGTTACCCCTTCTTCTCTGATCTTACGTACTTCTGTCAATGAATACACTTGATATCCGCCGGAATCCGTCAATATGGGGCCGTCCCAATGATTAAATTTATGCAGACCACCTGCTTTATGAAGAACATCCAAACCCGGACGTAAGTACAAGTGGTACGTATTGCCTAGAATAATCTGCGCTTGGATATCCTGTACTAATTCGTGCTGATGGACAGCCTTGACTGTTCCTGCTGTACCAACAGGCATAAAAATTGGCGTTTGAATGTCTCCGTGTGCAGTCTCCAGAACGCCGGCACGCGCCTTAGAATCCTTGTCCTGTGCCTGAAGCGTAAATTTCATATATCTAATATCCCTCTTATCCTTTTGAATAAAATCAATGCAAAAATAGAATAAAAATCGTGAGGAAACGAGTGTGTGCCAAAATCTTAATAAAACTTAACTTTTACGCCCGTTTATCAAAGCAGACACTGTATCTTTGCTGTTTCATATGACACTATTGGAACAACCCTTATCTTATCTTCCATATGTACCGTTAGGCGTGCTGGGTATTTTGCTGCTTATCCAACTCTACTATATCTATTTTGTTTACGGAAAATTAACCTTTTATCCGATAAAATCTTTCCGGGAAACTCCGCTGCAGCCTCCAGTAAGTGTTATTATATGTGCACACAATGAGGAGGAAAACTTAAAATCGTTCCTTCCCCAGATATTAGAGCAGGATTACCCGCTATTCGAAGTAGTATTGGTCGATGATTGTTCGGACGATGAGAGTAAATGGATACTGAAAGAGTTTTCATCCAGATATCCTGAACGGTTAAAGATCGTAGAAATCAAAGAACATATTCGTTTAAAACACACCAAAAAATTTGCGCTCACCATGGGTATCAAGGCGGCGAAATATGAACATCTTGTTTTCACAGATGCCGACTGCCAACCTGCGGGTGCTTTCTGGTTGGCGGAAATGGCAGGCGCCTTCTCCCCGGAAAAAGAAATTGTTCTGGGGTACTCGCCTTATTTCAAACAAAATGGGTTTCTGAATAAATTAATCCGATTTGAAACAACCCACACGGCGATGAGCTATTTAGCCTATGCTTTAAAGGGAAATGCTTATATGGGTGTCGGTCGCAACTTGGCTTATACGAAATCCCTTTTTTATAAGGGCAAAGGCTTTAATAAACACATGCATATCAAATCCGGCGATGACGACTTGTTTGTAAACCACAATGCAACGAACACAAACGTCAATATCGCTATACACCCAGACGCACATATATGCTCTGTTCCTAAAACAACTTGGAAAAGTTATTATAAACAGAAAGCACGGCATTCCGGTGCTTCTACATTGTATAAGCGCAAACATAAACGCATGCTTGCTACACAATTGTTATCTGCTTTATTGTTTTATCTGATGCTGTTCGTATGCTTCGTACTCTACCCCAGTTTATGGTACATTCCGCTAGGAATATATAGTATACGCTTGCTTAGCCAACTCTTAATTTTTAACCGTATTTATGCAAAACTGGCTATCCGGGATCTGTTTATTTGGCTTCCAATACTGGACGTTTTGTATTATTTTTATATTTGCATCAACGGTCTGTTTAACCGTCGAAAAAAACAAACATCATGGTGATGAATAGCATGAACCCTACAGTCGATATTATCTACAAATATTTTCCAACGTTAACGGAAAAACAAAAACAACAATTTGCGCAATTGGGGGAGGTGTACCCATTCTGGAATGACCAAATTAATGTCATTTCCAGAAAAGATATTGATAGCCTTTATTTGAAACATGTACTACATTCACTCGGTGTCGCCAAATTTATGCCGGAGTTCACACCCGGCACCAGGATATTGGACGTTGGAACTGGGGGTGGTTTTCCCGGTATACCTTTAGCGATCCTTTTTCCGGAAACACAATTTCATTTAGTCGATTCTATTGGAAAAAAAATTAAAGTGGTGCGTGAAGTGGCACTGGCTCTCGGTTTAGAAAATGTAGAGGCCGACCATATCCGTGCAGAGCAGTTGGATTATAAATATGATTTTGTAATATCGCGCGCAGTAACGCGTTTAGGCGAATTTGCTTCCTGGATTCGAAATAAATTTGAAAAACAAGATCGAAATGGTATTCCAAACGGCATTATTTATTTAAAAGGGGGCGATCTTCGGGATGAAATCAAAGAATCACGGCTCAAAGCAGAGCTACATCCACTATCCTCCTATTTTAAAGAGGATTTCTTTGACACAAAATACGTGGTATATGTGCCGATGTAGTAGGTTTACTTCATTACTGGCCTAATTCTTCGTCTATCTTTTTCCCGATAAGATTCACTTCCTCGTCCATGCCAAACATAGGTAATTCCGTTTCGGGGTTCAGCTTTAGCCAAGAGGTATCCGTATCTTTTACAATCTTAACATATTCTTTACCTTCTTTGAAAACAAGGTAAACATCTTTTTCTTCAGGGAAAACGGCATATACGATCTCACCGATTGCTATATCAAATGGTTCTTGGGCTCCTTGTAATTCCATTACGCTTTATTTTCAATCAAAGTTAGGATTTTTATACAAATTTCTTAACTTTAGATCTCTGAATTATGGCCATGCTCAAACAAATTGCACTTACAAAGATTAAAGGTGTAGGCTCCAAGACGGCGCGTACCTTATTAGCTTACTGCGGTTCAGTCGATGATATTTTTGACGCGAGTAAAAAGCAGCTGCTATCCATTCCAAATATCGGGAAAGCAACCGTGGAATCTATTCTCTCGAAAAACTATCTGTATGAAGCGGAACAAGAAATGGCTTTTGTCGAGAAGCACCGCATCGAAACACTTTGGATTGAAGACATAAATTATCCGCGTCGTTTAAGACAATGCGAAGATGCCCCACTTTTACTTTATTATAAAGGAGCAGCAGCTAAAAATCCTGATCGTTGTATCAGCATTGTGGGTACTAGGAATGCAACAGCATATGGAAAACGTCTTTGTGAAGAGCTGATTTCAACACTACGGGAATATGACATACAGATTGTAAGTGGCCTGGCGTATGGAATTGATGTACAAGCACATCGGCTAGCCCTTCGACATAAGATCCCCACTATTGGTGTCTTGGGCCATGGACTGGATAGGATATACCCCGCCGCACATCGGGATGTTGCTTCCCGTATGTTGGAGAATGGCGGTTTGCTTACGGAATACCCCTCGAACACCGTTCCCGATCGCAACAACTTTCCGGCAAGAAACCGCATTATTGCCGGGCTAGCCGACGTCACCATTGTAGTGGAAGCGGCAAAGAAAGGCGGTGCACTGATTACAGCTGAAATAGCCAACAGCTATAACAGAGACGTATGCGCTTTTCCAGGGGGGATAGATCAGGAATACTCCGCCGGCTGTAATTATTTGATTAAAACGCATCGGGCACATCTTATCCGCCATGCGGACGATCTGATATACCTCATGGGGTGGGAACGTCCAGCGCAAAAAAAAGAAGGGTTACAACTTCCGTTATTAACAAACAACTTGAGCAAGGATGAGCAACGGGTGTACAATTTTTTACGAGAAAGGGAACACGCGCAGGTTGATGAAATTGCCTCTCACCTGGATTGGCCTACGAGTAAATTGGCAATGATACTCTTAGAAATGGAGATGAACGGTATACTCCTCTCTTTACCTGGGAAAATTTACAAGATCTTGTAAAAACGTATGCCAAACAAACGTGCATACTTTTAAACGTGATTATTTGTAACTGACAATCAATCCTCTAAGCAAAGTCGTATAAAAAGTTTTTCAAAGAACTATTTTTTTACTATTTTTGTCGCAGGCAAGTCTCCTACGACCAGCTCCCTTTGACTCCCCCAGGTTGGGAACAAAGCAAGGGTATTAGGTTGAGCGGTGCGATAGGAGTAGCTTGCCTATTTTTATTTTATAAACCCCACAGTCCTCCACTACTTTCGTAACCTGCATCGCTCCTTCCGTCTTTTTTATACTATTTTTTTAGCTAATAACTTGTTCTTGAAAGGTGATGAAGCTATCAGATGTATTCATTCTCGCATGGGTTTGCATAAATCAGGAGGGTTTCGTTTATTTGTAGTCCGAATTATCGTGAACTTATGAGTTGGTTTAAAAGAAACAAGGCAGGGATCAGTACTGCAACTGAAAATAAAAAGGAAGCGCCTGACGGCATGTGGAATAAGTGTCCTAATTGCAAAAAGCCGCTACTTAACAGCGAACAAATTGAAAATCAATACGTTTGTCAATATTGTGATTACCATATCCGGATCGGTTCTGCTGCCTATTTCTCGATACTCTTCGATAACAACAACTACACGGAGTTATTTGAAAACTTAACATCCGGTGATCCGCTTCAGTTTTCTGACACAAAACCTTATCCTGTTCGTTTGGCCGACAGCCAGGCAAAAACCGGATTAAAAGATGCTATTCGCTGTGCACACGGTAAAATGGAAGATCAAGATATTGTGATTGCCTGCATGGATTTCACGTTTATCGGAGGCTCCATGGGATCCGTAGTTGGTGAAAAAATTGCACGTTCCATCGACTATTGTATAGCACATAAAACCCCCTTCATGTTGATTTCCAAATCGGGTGGAGCACGTATGATGGAAGCTGCTTTCTCCTTGATGCAGATGGCAAAGACGTCTGCAAAATTAGCGCTGTTAGCACAGGCTAAAATACCGTATATATGTTTGTTAACCGATCCAACGACAGGTGGTGTAACGGCTTCCTACGCGATGTTAGGAGACATTAATATTGCTGAGCCAGGTGCATTGATTGGGTTTGCCGGCCCACGTGTTATTAAAGAAACGATCAAAAAGGATTTACCGAAAGGATTTCAGACATCTGAATTTGTTTTGGAGCACGGCTTCCTAGATTTTATTGTAGATCGCCGGAATCTTAAACATAAAGTGGCCAATTATTTGCGATTGGTAAAATAAGCTATAATTGAAGATATTTTCTAAAAGCCCATAACTTACGGCTCTTTAAATATTGTAAATTTTGTTCATTTCGGTAGGCTTCCCGCTCGAAAGAGATATTAAAATAAGCCTCCCGAAATTTTCTATATTGTAGATAGCGTATGAAAAATTCGACAGCATACCATATATAGAAAGGAACAACCAACATCTCTGCTGCCTGCTTGATATGTATATTTTCGTGGTTTAATAAATATCTATCTTCTTTATAACGTTTGTCCAACAAAAAGATAAAAGGGAAAATAACGATGGCAATCGCTTTTCTTCCCGAAAAGATATTTGTCAAAAACCTATTTACAACGACTTTTCCTTTCATAGCTTTTTCTACAATAGGTTTAGGCAAAGAGCTTGCCGAAATTATCTAATCTTTTTCCTATTTTTGTTAGCAAAGAAAACTTGAACAAACCGTATGACAACATATAACGAAGACAGTATACGTTCCTTAGATTGGAAAGAACACATCCGTCTGCGTCCGGGTATGTATATCGGGAAATTGGGAGATGGTTCTGCTTATGACGATGGAATCTACGTATTGTTAAAGGAGATTGTTGACAACTCCATAGATGAATTCGTGATGGGAGCCGGCAAAACGATTGACATCACCGTCCACGATAATAAAGTAGCGGTGCGTGATTATGGTCGTGGAATTCCTATTGGATCCGTAGTGGATGTGGTTTCTAAAATCAATACCGGTGGTAAATATGACAGCAAAGCATTCCAAAAATCTGTAGGCCTAAACGGTGTGGGAACGAAAGCGGTAAATGCGCTTTCTGATCAGTTTACCGTACAGTCGTATCGTCAAGGGGTGACGCGTATCGCACAGTTTCAACGCGGCGAATTAGTGACTGACGAGCAAAAAGAAACCACACAACGCAATGGTACCGCAACAAGCTTTTATCCCGATGAAACGATTTTCCGGAACTACAAGTTCCGTATGGAGTTTGTCGAAAACATGATATGGAACTACGTGTTTCTTAATGCCGGACTGACAATCAATTTCAACGGACAAAAGTTTGTTTCTGAACATGGGCTCAAAGACTTGCTCGAACGCAATATTGACGCCGAATCCATGCGCTATCCTATTATTCATTTAAGAGGTGAGGATATTGAAATAGCGTTGACCCACGGTCAGCAATATGGTGAGGAATACTATTCGTTTGTAAATGGCCAACACACGACGCAAGGTGGCACGCACCAAGCAGCATTCCGCGAAGCCGTTGTAAAAACCGTTCGGGAATTTTATAAAAAGGAATTTGATGCTTCCGATATCCGGTCGTCTATTATTGGAGCAATTGCGATCAAAGTACAAGAACCGGTATTTGAGTCGCAAACAAAAACAAAACTTGGATCACAAAGCATCGGTCCTGAAGGTCCGACGGTCCGTACGTTTATCAACGATTTTGTCAAAAAGGCACTAGACGATTACCTGCACAAAAATTCGACGACGGCTGACGCCCTGCTCAAACGTATCTTGCAATCAGAACGTGAGCGAAAAGATATTGCAGGTATTAAGAAGCTTGCTAATGAACGCGCCAAGAAAGCGTCTTTGCACAATCGAAAACTACGTGACTGCAAGATTCACTTTAACGATAAAAACGAACGCAACCTAGAAACAACTTTGTTTATCACAGAGGGGGATTCGGCAAGTGGCTCCATTACCAAATCGCGTGATGTACAAACCCAAGCGGTATTCAGTCTGAAAGGGAAACCCTTGAACTCTTATGGCATGTCGAAGAAAATCGTCTATGAGAATGAGGAGTTTAATTTATTGCAACATGCCTTGAATATTGAAGACGGACTGGACGGACTGCGTTATAACAATATCGTTATCGCGACAGATGCGGACGTGGATGGTATGCACATCCGTTTGCTGTTACTCACTTTCTTTTTGCAATTTTTTCCGGATTTGGTCAAAGCTGGACATGTATCTATTTTGCAAACGCCACTATTCCGTGTACGAAATAAAAAGGAAACCATCTATTGCTATTCGGATGAGGAACGTCAACGTGCTATTTCCAAATTAGGTGGTAAACCGGAGATAACCCGGTTCAAGGGTTTAGGTGAGATTTCCCCATCCGAATTCGGACTTTTCATTGGCAAAGACATACGTTTGGACCCCGTGATTCTTTCAAAGGACAACAAACTTCCGCAATTGTTGGAATATTATATGGGCAAAAATACACCCGATAGGCAAAAACATATTGTGGAAAACCTACGCATTGAAATCGATCTAGAAGAAGAACTTGCTAAAGCTGCTGCCGTTGCCTCCTAAAAAGGCAATGGTATTTACTACAACTAAATAATGAACAATCAAACCTTAATACTGATCCAGTGCCAAGATGCGGTGGGCCTGGTTGCCAGTGTCGCTCATATCATCGCCAAACATCATTTGAACATCGTAACCATGCGGGAATTTGTAGATGAAGAAAATCACAAATTCTTCGTCCGTGTAGTGTGCAGTGGCGTACCAGCGGCTACGGCACTATTGCAACAGGATTTGGAAGAGAACCTACCTGCCCGGGCACAAGTGTCCATCAATCCTGCTCGCGAAAAGAAACTCGTTATATTAGTCACGAAAGAACATCATTGTCTTGCGGACATCCTGGTCCGTCATTTCTTCAAGACACTGAATGCTTCTATAAAAGCAGTCGTTGGGAATTACGACACGCTGCAAGAATTCACCGAAAAATTCGATATTCCTTATCACTGTGTATCGCATGAGAACAAAAGCAAGGAAGAATTTGAACAGGAACTGGCAGACACCATTATGCCATACCAACCAGATTATATTGTATTAGCAAAGTTTATGCGGATTCTCTCACCAGCTTTCGTCGCAAAATTTGAGAATAAGCTTATTAATATCCACCATTCTTTCCTTCCCGCTTTTATTGGTGCAAACCCCTATCGACAGGCTTACAAACGAGGGGTAAAAATTATCGGTGCAACAGCACATTACGTCACCAACGACTTGGATGAAGGCCCTATTATTGTGCAACGTACCAAATCAATCAACCATAGCTATGATGTTCCCAATTTGGTTACCGCAGGAAAGGAAATCGAAAAGGCGGTATTAAGCCATGCCATCCATTTGTTAACGGAAGACCGGGTAATGTTGCAGGGCAACAAGACGATTGTTTTTGAGTAGAGATCCTATAGAAAAATGATTTGAATCATTTTTTAAAGGCGTATGCGTTATTTTATACCTGCGTGAAATTACTGTATTTTGTAATGACACACATTATATATGAAACACGCATTCCACATCCCTGTATTAGGGTTAGCTTTCTCCATTGACTCTCCATTAAAAGTTGCAAAATTTGGTATCTCTTCGGTTATGTCTATTGTAGACGATGAGCTTATCGAGCGTATGCGAGCGTTCCATGCACAAGAAAACCAGCTTTATTACGTTTCCATAAAGAAAACCGAGAAAGATTATCGTGCCAAGCGAATTACGGCTTATCTCAATTTAGTACAACAAATTATTGATATGCAGATTTTCCATATCAAGAACGAGGAATTCTCACCAGATTCTGACTTAACAAAATATTTTGAACTATTGCCGGATAGTGACTTCAGCAAGCGACGTTACAAAACAATGTTAGAAACGGAGGGGGTAGCTCAAAAAACGGCTCTACAAGAAGAATTAAAAACAATGGTGGTGCCGGGAGAAATCGATGTCAATATTATGGCAAAAGTCGATAAACTCAACGTGGATGCAAAGGGAAATAAGTTAGACGAAAAATATTCGGATGCTTTGGCAGCATTACGAGGTTTCGCGCAATCTAACTTACGGTCTTCCGTTGTGTTGTCAGCCGGTATGAATCCCCGTTTATACAATTACCTTACCGAATTGCCGCCCTTCTTCCCAAACCGATATGGGGTATTGGAAAAGAAAATTATATTGAAAGTATCCGACTATCGATCTGCCTATATTCAAGCGAAATATCTTGCTAAAAAAGGATTGTGGGTTTCTGAGTTCCGTATAGAGTCTGGCTTAAATTGTGGTGGACACGCGTTTGCAACAGAGGGTTATTTACTCGGTCCTATTCTGGAAGAGTTTAAACAAAAGAAAGAAGAGCTTGTTCAAGAGCTTTCCAGTATATACAGAGCAGCTCTACTTGAAAAGGGCACATCGAATGTCCATACGCTCCCCATTAAATTTGCTGTACAGGGAGGAATAGGAACGGCTGAAGAACAGGTATTTCTTTTAACTTATTATGGTTTTGATAGCGCAGGGTGGGGATCTCCGTTTTTATTAGTTCCCGAAGCGACGACAGTGGATGACGATACATTAACGCAATTAATACGGGCGGATAAATCGGATTTCTATCTAAGTGACTCTTCTCCACTCGGTGTTCCTTTCAATAATTTTAAGGGAAGTACAGCGGAACAAAGACGAATGGAACGTATAGCTAAAGGTGTTCCGGGAAGTCCTTGTACAAAAAAATATTTGGTATCCAACACCGAGTTTTCAGAAGAACCTATATGTACGGCTTCCCGTGTTTATCAACATGCTAAAATTAACGAATTAAAAAGTCGCACGCTTCCCGATGCTGAATTTCAGTCGCAGTTTGATAAAATTACAGCGAAAACCTGCTTATGTGAGGGACTTGCCGCGTCTGCCTATTTAAAATATAACATACAGAAGCCAAAAGAGAGCACGGCAGTTTCTATCTGTCCTGGTCCAAATACGGCATACTTTGAAGACACCTACACACTAAAAGAAATGGTAGACCATATATATGGCCGTCGTCCTTTAGCTTTGAAAGAAAGACCGTCTATTTTTCTAAACGAATTGCACCTTTATGTAGAATATCTCAAAAATATGGCAAAAAACAGCTTCGACGATGTAAAAAAGCTGAAAGTTATCCAGAAATTCAAAGATCAACTGCTACGGGGAGTAGCTTATTACCGCACAATAACCAATGAAATGGAGAAGTTTGGGTTTAAAGAAACACGAAGTTTTTTATCGATGCTAAGTAATTACGAGGAGGAATTGAAAGGTCAGGGATAAGAAAAGCCCGCTATGTTATCTTTCTAAATTTTCCAAAAACGCCTAACGGGAGTTTGGAACCTGCAGTTGCTTGTAAATAAAGTTCTCCGATCTCTAGGTTTTCCACTTGTGGGAAAGCCGTTCGTATTAGGTTCTCCACGATGACGGAAGAAAAACCCAAAGAATAGGTATTCAAAATGAGAAAATGTTCTTTTGGATCGAGGAGTTGTACGACATCACGCATCATCTCCATAATATGATCTTCGAGTTTCCATTTTTCGCCTTTGGGTCCATGGCCGTATGCGGGAGGATCCAATATAATACCGTGGTATTTATTGCCACGCTTTAATTCTCGTTTTACAAATTTAAGCGCATCCTCTACTACCCAACGGATATTATCTAGGCCTGATAGTTCTTGGTTTTCGTTCGCCCAGGTAACAACCTGTTTAATAGAATCAACATGGGTCGTGTCTGCCCCTGCAGCTTTTGCGATCAACGAGGCCCCACCGGTGTAAGCGAATAAATTAAGTACTTTAGGATGAGGTGCACTAAACGACTTGACAGATTCGGAAATATAGTCCCAGTTCACAGCTTGCTCCGGAAATATGCCCACGTGCTTGAATGATGTCAACCCTAACCGAAATTTAATCGCTACATCGTTATTTTTGTATTCGATATGCCAACGATCCCGGATGCTGGGGCTCTTCTTTAGCCAATCTCCGGACGTCGCAGAACGTCCTTTAAACCGGATATGATGTCTTTTCGTCCATTCGGCTTCCGATAAAGTTTTCGGCCACACCGCTTGTGGTTCCGGACGGATCAAGAGCACATCACCGAAACGCTCCAGCTTTTCAAAATCACCGCAATCGATAAGTTCATAATCCTCCCAGTGGTGTGGTGTAAGAAGTTGTATATTTGTTGTAGAAGTCAATTTTAGATATTTTGATGTCAAATATTAGACGCCACAAAGATAGACATTCGCTTGGAGATGTTGCACTATTTTATGGAATCTCTCGCAGCCTTCATGAGCGGACTGGCAAAGACAAAATCATTCAATTCCTGCACATCCGAACGCAACATTTCCTCATTGGATCCTTCCCAGAATTTTTGGCCGTTATATAAAAACAAAATATAATCGCCTATGCCCATCACCGAGTTCATGTCATGTGTTACTACTAACGTCGTACATTGATATTCCTCCGTTAACTCTTGGATTAACTCATCAATCAATATCGAGGTGGCAGGATCGAGACCAGAATTCGGCTCATCACAAAATAAATATTTAGGACTCATGCTAATAGCTCGTGCAATACCGACCCTTTTTTTCATCCCTCCTGAAAGTTCGGATGGATATAATTTATTAACGTTTTTCAGATTTACACGGTCTAGACAGAAATTAGCACGTTCTGTTTTTTCCGCTTGGCTCATATCCGTAAACATGCTCAATGCAAAAATAATATTCTGTTCGACCGTCATAGAGTCGAACAAAGCGGAGTTTTGAAACAACATTCCTAGATTCTTTCGGATAGGAATGCGTTCTTCAAAATCCATTCCGGTAAACTCTTGCTGATCAAAAAATACTTTCCCCTGGTCGGGCTCGTGGAGACCAACAATACACTTCAGTAAGGTACTCTTACCGGAACCCGATCCCCCGATAATCAAGTTCACTTTGCCGGGTTCAAAAATGGCATCGATTCCTTTCAATACCTCGTTGTCACCAAATGACTTGTATATATTTTGAATCTCAATCATAAATTTATTACTACAACATTAATGCGGTAATGATATAATCGCAGGCCAAAATCGCGATACAACCAATGACCACGGCTTGCGTACCGGCCTGTCCGACCTCCAATGCACCACCTCTAACATAAAACCCTTTATATGCAGGAACCGAGGTAATGATAAAACCATAAATGATGGCTTTAACAATGGCAACGGTCACTGTAAAGCCATTGAAACCTTCTTGTATACCTTGTATATAATCCGATGGTGCGACTGCTCCTGATAAACTACCTCCTATTAAACCACCGGCGATAGCACAGAAAATAGCGATTATAACCAATACGGGAACCATAATCACACCCGCAAGAATCTTCGGGAGGATTAAGAAACCAGGTGCATTTATCCCCATAATCTCCAACGCATCTATTTGCTCCGTTACACGCATCGAACCAATCTGAGAGGAAATAGCGGAGCCCACCTTCCCCATCAATACCAAACCCGAAATGGTAGGACCCAATTCTAAAATATTAGAATCCCGGTTGATCTGTCCGATAACGGTGCTTGGAATAAGATCAGAGACCAACTGAAAGGCAATTTGCAGTGTCATAACCGCTCCGATGAATGTAGAAATAATCAAAATTAAGCTTAATGAGCCTATCCCTATTTCGTTCATTTCATGAAAAATCTCTTTTAAATATATTTTCCATTTCTCAGGTTTTTTGAAAACCTTCCTCAACAACAAGATATAAGAACCAAAATGATGAAATATCATAGAATAATCGACCTTTCGTTAAATACTATTGCAATATACACATTTGCATGGAAGATATTTCACCGATAGAATGGTTTATTTCACCGAAAGTATTTATCATATAACCTAAAAGGGATTTTATAGAAAAATCGTAACTTGTAGCTTTGAGCTGTTATATTTACAGAAGTATGGAAAATAAGATAACATCCGGAATTTGGTTTGTCTTTATAGGTGTGGTGCTTTTATTACACAACCTCGACATTATACATTTTAATTTTTGGGCAATAATCAAATACTGGCCGTTGCTCATTGTTATCGCCGGAGTCAACCTAATCGCCCAAGACAAACTGTATGGAAACTATATTAAAATTGGCTGTAACCTACTATTTTTAGGGTGGATTTTGTATGTGGGCATGTCGGCGTCTAAAGCGGATTGGACAGAACCCCTGTATAACAACAAATACATTAATATCGATAATACGGACAAGGATGCTACGCTATCCGATCTGGTTCAGATCCCGTTTGATTCGGCAATGAAAGAGTCGGCCCTAGAGTTTAATGGAGGAGCGGGGAAATTTGAGATGAAGGTTGAAGAAAAGAACAACCTCGTATCGGCTAGGTCTAAGGCCAACGACATGGGTATGAGTATGAAAACAGCACTAGAAGACGGTAAACAAAAAGTCGTTATCAATGCGAAACCTACCTCAAAAGGCAAAAAGTCAGACGCAGTTCTTCTAAATCTTCATGCCGATGTGCGCTGGAACCTAAATTTAAATTATGGCGCAGCTAATATCAACGGCGATTTGTCTACGCTAAAATTCGGACACCTTGAGATCAACACCGGGGCAAGCAACATGAACCTAACATTAGGGCTCCCACAAGTACATAATTCAAAAATTGACATCGCTACCGCCGCTTCAAAAATCCATTTCCGCATTCCAAAAGAGGCCGCCATTAAAGTAGAATATACATCGATCTTATCGAAAAACTCATTCGAAGGTTTTGAAACCAACGAAAGTGGTATTGCAAAAACAGCAAATTACGACGAAGCGGAGAATAAATTTAATATTGAGCTGGAAGGAGCTGCCAATAATTTCACCATAACCCGATATTGATATAGCATATTGCAAAAAGTAAAATGAGAAAAAAACGCTAACTTTGTACCTACGCATGGACACAACGAACGCAATCATTTTACCTGGGGGATATTGTAATTCCAAAACATCTTATAGTCGATTTTTGACGCGGGAAGTAAACGTGGGCGATATTCCTATGGGAGGAGATCATCCTATTCGTATTCAGAGTATGACGACGGTCGACACCATGGATACCTTAGGATCAATAGAACAAACTATCCGCATGGTAGATGCCGGATGTGAATATGTGCGAATTACCGCACCAAGCATCAAAGAGGCAGAAAATCTGGCCAATATTAAGAAAGAACTAAAAATACGGGGCTATAATGTCCCCTTGGTAGCCGACATCCATTTCACACCAAACGCCGCTGAGGTAGCTGCACGTATCGTGGAAAAAGTGCGTATCAACCCGGGCAATTATGCTGACAAAAAGAAATTTGACCAGATAGAATATACCGATGCGGCCTATCAAGGTGAATTGGAACGTATCTATAAAAAATTTGCGCCTTTAGTTAAGATATGCCAGGAATATGGCACTGCTATGCGCATTGGTACTAACCATGGGTCGCTTTCTGACCGTATTATGAGCCGATACGGAGATACGCCTGAGGGTATGGTAGAATCCGCTTTAGAATTTATACGGATTTGTGAAGATTTACGATATTATAACCTCGTCGTGTCGATGAAATCATCCAACCCGCAAGTAATGGTACGTGCTTATCGCCTACTAGTCGAAAAAATGGTGGCGGAAAATATGAATTATCCCCTTCATTTAGGGGTTACAGAAGCGGGAGATGGTGAAGATGGACGGGTAAAATCCGCCGTTGGCATTGGTACATTATTGGAAGATGGGTTGGGTGACACTATTCGAGTTTCGCTAACCGAAGAGCCTGAATATGAAATCCCTGTTGCGCGGGCCTTAGTTAATCGATATACTGACCGCAAGACACAACAGGAACAGACACCTCCGCGCGAAATTGTCAACCTATCCGGCCATACGGACACCATGCCTTATGAAACAATGGAAGTCAATGCATTTATTGGTGGCTCTTTGGTTCCCAGGGTGGTTGCCGATATCTCCCGCGAAAATTTGAAAGCCCCATTCGTACTGACTGCTGTCGGTTATCGATACGATGTATTGAATGATAAATACCATATGGGTGACCAATCGGTAGACTTTGTTTATCTCGGTTCGCAATTGCCTTCGTTTACATTGCCCGGAAACCTCAAGGTGCTATACGATTATGATACTTGGCAAAATTTAGCTGACAAAGCTAATAAACATCCTGTCTATTCGTTAAAAAGCTTTCAGGAGGCTTCGGTACATGACCCTTCCTTAAATTTGATAACGTTGTCGAATGATGATCTGGAGGGGGATTTTTTCGCGAATTTACAGATAAATAACACGGTTGTGTTCGTTTTAGAGACTAATCACTTGCATGGCATGGCAGATCAGCGCCAGTTTTTTAACAACTTGCAAACTATCGGTGTAAATAACCCGGTTATCATAAAACGAAGTTACCCCGTAGCAGAATTTTTAGGCCCTGTCGGAGATATCATGCATCCGGAAGAACCGATCTCCAAAATACAGCTATACGCTGCAACGGATATGGGGGCTTTACTTGTTGACGGATTGGGATCCGGCATTTGGATCGACTCTCCTGCGACCCCGTTGGATAAACTTGCTTCATTATCTTTCGGGATTTTACAAGCTACCCGCTCCCGTATCTCAAAAACAGAATATATATCCTGCCCAAGCTGTGGACGGACACTCTTTGATCTACAGGAAACAACGCAAATGATCAGAAGCCGTACCAATCATTTAAAAGGTCTAAAAATCGGCATTATGGGTTGTATCGTGAATGGACCTGGCGAAATGGCAGACGCAGATTATGGGTATGTAGGTGCTGGCCCAGATAAAATAACGCTTTATAGAGGCAAAGAAGTCGTCAAAAGAAACGTTAGCTCGGTCAATGCTTTAGATGAATTGATAGAGATTATAAAAAATGATGGATTATGGATAGATGCGGATGCGTAATCCTATCCGCTAAGACTATCTTACAGAAATACGTTTGACTACAGTCTCTGTTCCGGAGGACACCCGTACAAAATAGAAGCCTGCTGTAAGCTTTCCGTCGGTATCAAAGGATAAACTCTGCAAACCAGCATCTAAACGCCCGTTCATTAAATTTAGAACCTCATTTCCTAACGCGTCCATGACCTTAATAACAACAGTATTTTGTTGACTTAACGTGAAGTTTAGGGTAATTTGTTCTGCTACGGGATTATAAAACACTTTTACATTATTGATCAACTTTTCGCTGTCTTGATCACTATTAGGCATAGAAAAAGCGTGAAATGTCATATTTGCTTTTTCCAAGACAGTGTGGATAGGCATAGCTTTTCCTACACCAAGCATGGTTATGCTTGCGAGTGTAAATAATGCTATCTTTTTCCTTAATCCTGTCATGTTAAAATTTCATCAGTAAGTAGATTAGAGTATTAGTGTAATTGATACTAACAAAGTTACCTTTTTTGACTTACGGTTGGACACTTTTTTTTATTTTTTTTCACCCTTTAACAATTTTTAACAAGATTATACGTTGTCCTTTTTGTCATTATAAAAATACACGTATTTTTAATGTATGTTTGCTTCCTAATTTTTAAAGAATGAAACCCAATAAGCATTCCGATGCGAATAAGCTAAGCGTTGCCGGCTTATTAATTAGCTTAGGCATCATTTTCGGGGATATCGGTACCTCTCCTCTTTATGTTGTAAAAGCAATTTTCAACAAGGGCACTATAGAAGAAAATCTTATTTTAGGTAGTTTATCCTGTGTCTTTTGGACGCTGACTTTACAGACTACGATAAAATACGTCTGGATTACGCTGCAGGCCGATAATAAAGGCGAGGGAGGCATTCTTTCTCTTTATTCCTTGGTTCGCAAAAAGGCAAAATGGCTTATTATTCCCGCCATTATCGGTGCCAGCGCTTTGCTAGCGGATGGCATGATTACGCCAGCAATCACTATTTCATCTGCCATTGAGGGATTAGCCATACGAAACCCGGAAATACCGACCGTACCTATTGTCATCGCGATTATAAGTTTATTATTCTTTATCCAACGATTTGGCACCTCCATCGTAGGGCGTATTTTTGGTCCCTTGATGTTTATATGGTTTAGTATGATCGGAATTTTAGGGTTATTATATATCGTACGCGCCCCAGAAGTATTTTACGCTTTAAACCCTTACTACGCTGTTGTAACGATTATCAACCATCCAAATTCTCTTTTCTTAATCGGCGCGATATTCCTATGTACCACGGGAGCGGAAGCTTTATATTCTGATATGGGACATTGTGGAAAATCCAATATCCGCATGAGTTGGATATTTGTTAAACTCATGCTCATTTTCAATTATTTCGGACAGGGTTCGTGGCTCCTGGAACACGCGGGTACATCCATTGGAGATACGAATCCCTTTTATGCTATTATGCCCAATGCATTTGTCGGTTATGGTGTTATTATCGCCACTATAGCCGCAATCATTGCAAGTCAAGCTATGATATCCGGATCTTTCACCTTAATTTCCGAAGCTGTACGTTTAAATATATGGCCAAAAGTCTCTATTCGCTATCCCAGTGATCATAAAGGACAGTTATACGTGCCATCCATAAACTTTATTCTATATATCGGTTGTATGTTGATAATAGCTGTATTTCAACATTCCTCCAATATGGAGGCCGCTTACGGGTTGGCTATAAACCTAACATTTATTGCCACGACAATTTTGATGTGCGTCTTCTTATCGAGGGTACATGTATCCAACGTATGGATTGTGATTTTTGCTTTATTCTATTTTACTATAGAAATCGGGTTTCTTGCCGGAAACCTTGTAAAATTGACACATGGAGGATGGCTCACATTACTGCTAGCCAGCACCTTATTTGTGGTCATGTTTGCCTGGTATGGTGCACGTAAAATCAAAAATAGTTTTGTTCGCTTTAACGACATCCGTCCATATTTCTCGATTATTGGAGAGTTAAGCGAGGACAAGTCGGTTCCAGTGTTCGCGTCACATCTCGTGTATCTGACAAGTGCAAATAACAAAAACGAAATCGAGTCCAAAATCATTTATTCTATCTTGAACAAAAAACCCAAACGGGCGGATGTATATTGGCTTGTACATGTTGATGTAATGGATAATCCGCATACAAGGGAGTATTTCGTGGAACAACTTATACCTCAAAAATTAATCCGCATCGACTTTAAACTAGGATTTAGAGAAGAACAGCGCATTAGTTTATTATTCCGAAAAGTTGTAGAAGATATGGTAGAAAAAGGGGAAATTGACATTACCAGCAACTATGATACTTTGCGAAAACACGGTATAGCAGGCGATTTTAATTTCGTCGTACTTGAAAAGATAATCGCCAAAACACATGATCTGAAATGGCATGAAAAAATCATTTTAGAAATATATAAAGCGTTAAAAAAATTCAGTTTGTCAGAAGAAAAAAGTTTTGGCTTGGATAGTAGCTTTGTAACACTTGAACGTGTTCCACTAAACATCCCCAACACCAAGGAAGTTTCGCTCCGAAGACTCCCATAGTGGCTATCTTCTTAAATTTTGTATCTTTACACGTCAAATAAAACAACATTCATGTCGCATAAAGCAGGATTCGTCAGTATCATCGGAAAGCCCAATGCCGGGAAATCTACCTTAATGAACGCATTGGTAGGGGAGAAAATGTCCATCATTACACCGAAAGCACAAACTACCAGACATCGGATCATGGGGATTGTTAACGATGAAGATCACCAGATCATATTCTCGGACACACCCGGCGTCATAAAGCCAAATTATTCCTTGCAGGAATCGATGATGAATTTTGTACAGGGCTCGCTTATTGACGCTGACGTCATTTTATTTGTAACAGACATTCACGAAAAATTCGATGAGAGTGATGTCATTGAAAGGCTGCAGAAGACAAATTCCCCTGTAGCTGTTCTTATTAATAAGATAGATAAATCGTCAGAAGAAGAAGTGAAGAGTAAAATAGCATTCTGGCAAGAAAAACTAAATCCGGACGCTGTTTTTGCTATTTCTGCGTTACTTAACCATGGTGTCGCAGGCATCATGGAATATATTAAAGAGAAACTTCCTATTCATCCGCCTTACTACGAAAAAGACGAGTTAACGGATAAAAGTATGCGTTTCTTTGTATCGGAAATGATTCGAGAAAAAATCTTCAAGTTATACGATAAAGAGATTCCATACAGTACCGAAGTAATCGTAACTTCTTATAAGGAGGAAGAAAATATCACTCGGATAGCGGCGGAAATCATCGTAGAGCGCGATTCCCAAAAAAATATTCTTATTGGAAAAGCTGGCTCCATGATAAAAAAAGTCGGCACATACGCTCGACAGGATATCGAAGAGTTTATTGGCGGAAAAGTGTTTTTGGAGCTTTTTGTCAAGGTAATTCCCGATTGGCGCCGCAAGAAAAATTACTTGAAAAAGTTCGGTTACGAAGATTAGGGTTGTTGTGTTCTTTTTTCCCGCAAAAAAGAACCAAAACCGGAACGAAGTGGAGCTCACCGAAGGTAAATCTCGTCGCTTCGGATATTTGACAGGATGGGATAGTACTAAGGATGGGTTTCTACAGTCGTCAAACACCCGGATGCGACATTAAATATTAATTAAGGGATCGTGTATCTTTCTAAGCAAAGTATTCGCGGAGCGCCATAACCTGTTTGCGGGTAAGCACTTTACTCAATTCTTCGTCGGATGCTTCTTTTACTTTTTTAGCTGATTTAAAGGTTTTCAATAGCTTTTCTACAGAAGTTTTTCCTATTCCCGGAATATTTTCCAGCTCAGAGACAAATGTTTTCCGGCTGCGCTGGTTACGGTGAAACGTAATACCAAAACGATGTGCTTCATCGCGCAGATGCTGGATAATTTTTAAGGTTTCCGATTTTTTGTCTAGATACAGCGGGTACTGATCACCAGGATAATAGATTTCTTCCAAACGCTTAGCGATACCGATAACCGTCACCTTTTTTTCAATCCCTAATAGCTTTAAACTTTTCATCGCCGCTCCTAGCTGTCCTTTCCCACCGTCAATCACAATTAATTGAGGGAGTGGCTGGTCTTCGTCCAATATTCTTCTATAACGCCGAAAAACGGCTTCTTCCATCGTGGCAAAATCATTGGGCCCGACGACAGTCTTTACGTTAAAATGTCTATAATCTTTTTTAGAAGGTTTCGCGTCTTTGAAAACCACGATAGCTGATACGGGATAGCTACCTTGAATATTGGAGTTATCAAAACATTCGATATATCGTGGAAGCACATTCAAACGCAGATCCTTTTGCATCTGCTTTAGGATGCGTTCTGTTTTCACTTCAGGATTCAACTTCTCGTACTGCAGCATACGCTCTTTCTTAAAATAAGCCACATTTTTACGAGACAATTCCAATAAGTTTTTCTTCTCCCCTACTTTGGGCACGGTAAACTTTATGGTTGTATTTTCTTCGATATGAATGTCAAAAGGAACAATAATTTCTTTAGACGTACTTTTGAAACGTTCTCTAAACTCCGGAATCGCTAACGCCAGTAACTCCTCTTCGGATTCATCTAAACGTTTCTTCATTTCCAACGTCTGGGTCTGGATAACAACGCCATGCACGACTTTCAGGTAGTTTACAAAAGCATAATTATCTTCCGAAGCAATGTTAAATACATCCACATTTGTAATCGACGAGCTAACAACAGTAGATTTACTTTGATAATTAGCAAGTTTTTCCAACTTCGCTTTTACTTTGTGTGCAGCCTCAAAATCTAATGCGGCCACGGCATCGTTCATTTGATTTTTTAGACGGTTGGTAACTACTGCAATCTTGCCATTCAATATATCTTTTATATCCGCGAGGTTTTGGTCATAATCTTCTTCAGATTGATATCCTTCACACGGACCTTTACAATTGCCAATCTGATATTCCAAACAAATCCTATATTTGCCTTTGGCGATATTTTCGGGAGAGAGATTCAGATTGCAGGTGCGTAAAGGAAAAAGTTCCCGGATCATATCCAAGATAATGTGCATCATACCCACAGAAGCATAAGGCCCATAATAGCGGGATCCATCCCGAATGTATTTTCGTGTCCAGAAAACGCGCGGAAAATGTTCGTTTTTAATGACAATCCAAGGGTAGGTTTTGTCGTCTTTCAACATGACATTATAACGAGGCTTATGTTTCTTGATCAGGTTATTCTCCAAAAGCCACGCATCAATTTCCGTATCGACAATAGTAAACGCAATACGGTTTATTTTTCGCACAAGTACACGCGTTTTACTATTGAGTTGATGTTCGTTTACGAAATACGAGCCTACCCGATTACGCAAATCTTTAGCCTTTCCCACATAAATGAGTTCATTATTTTTATCAAAATATTGATAAACACCCGGTTTATGGGGAATTTTCTTTAATTCTTCTCTGTAATCAAATGCACTCATGTCATAAAAACGCCGAACAACAAATTTCGTCAAAATCTGCTGTTCGGCATTTATAAATTCTATCTAAATTACGTAAAATTACTAGAATCCCAATCGATCGTCGTCCAAAACTTCCTCATTGGAGGGTGTTCCATAAAACTCCTGATATTGACTACAATCTATTTCGCGCGTCAAACCACCTGGTGGAAGTGGGAAATCTTCTTGTGTATAAGGCAGGTTTTTATCGGCATAGACCTTCTTCATATAGAAGCCAAATATCGGAAGTGCAGCTTGCGCCCCCTGGCCTGACGCCATGCTATGGAAACGAATACCGCGGTCTTCCGCCCCCGTCCATACACCAGTTACTAAATCTGGCGTAACACCGATAAACCAGGCGTCAGAATTATCATTTGTGGTACCTGTTTTTCCACCCATTGGATTTTTAAACCCGCCAAATTCCGCCGACCACCGCAAACGAGAACCAGTACCGCCGTCCACAACACCTTTCAACATATCGATCATAATATAAGCCGATTCGCTGTTTAAAGCCTTAACCACCGTTGGTGTTTTCTCATAAATAGGTGTACCATTTTTGTCTTCGACACGCAAAATCATAGTTGGTTCAATCCACGTACCGTGATTAACAAATGCGGCATAAGCACCGACCATATCGAACACAGAAGCCTCATAGGCGCCCAACGCAATAGACGGATAATTCGGCACGTTGGACGTAATGCCCATGCGTTTAGTCAAGGAAGCAACTGTTGTAGCGGTTACTTCGTTTATGACATAAGCAGAAGCGAAGTTCTGTGAATATTTTAACGCATTTTTCAATGTAATAGGATCGCCTCCTTGCACGGTTCCACGAGGTGTCCAATTACCATAGGTCCGAGAATGATTGGGTACCGGAAAACAAGGTGAATATCCGTTATCTATTGCGGCAGCATAGGTGAATGGTTTCGCTGTGGATCCCACCTGTCTTTGCGCCAGCTTTACATGATCGAATTTAAAATGTTCAAAACTAATACCTCCAACCCACGCCTTAATATAACCTGTTTTAGGTTCCATAGACATCACCGCATTTTGGAGAAAAAGCTTGTTGTAACGGATAGAATCCATTGGCGTCATGACGGTGTCGACATTCCCTTTATAGGTAAACAAGGTCATCGGCGCTTTTTTATTAAATTCCTGTTTGATCTCCTCTTCTGACATACCCGCTTCTTTTAATATGCGATAACGGTCGGAGCGGCGCATGCCAGAAACCAATAATTTTGCATTTTCTCCCTTAAATGGATCTGTATTCCGATACTGACGATCAAAATCCCGCTGTAGCTTTTCCATCCATTCCCGTTGAGCCTCTTCCGCATATTGCTGCATAGCATAGTTGATCGGTGTATACACTTTCAATCCATCACGATCCAAGTCATAAGGTGTACCATCGGCTTTCGTGATGGATAGACGTTTGAATTCTTTTTTTAATTCTTCTTTCAATACCGCGCGAAAATACGGAGCCATACCTTCTCCGTAATTCGCTATTCGGAGCTTTAAACCCAATTCCTGCTCTTTCGCTTTTTGCCCCTCCTCCTTTGTCAGAAAATTCTGGTCGATCATATTATTCAAAACAGTGTTCCGGCGCTTCATCGAATTCTCCGGAAATCTGACGGGCGAATAAATATATGTCCCTTTCAACATGCCCACAAGCATAGCAGCCTGTTCTGGCGTCAATTTATCAGGAGTAGTATCAAAATACGTTCGGGCTGCTGACTTTATCCCAAAAGTATTGTAGGCACCAAAATCGACCGTATTGAAATACATCGTGATGATCTCCTCTTTGGTATAACTTCTCTCCAAGCGAACAGCCGTAATCCATTCTTGGAATTTTTGCATCATACGCTTAAACGTATTGCGTTCCCTCCGTTCGGAGAAGAGGTTTAAGGCCAATTGCTGCGTAATTGTACTTCCACCTTGTTTTCTATTCAACAACGTAGTGTATATCGCAGAAGTTATCGTTCGGGAATAATCGATACCGGCATGATCATAAAACCGCTTATCTTCTGTTGACACTAGGGCATGTACCAAGTAAGGAGATAATTCACTGTATTTTACATTAGAGCGGTTATGTTTATAATATCTACCCAATACCTGAAGGTCATCGGTCAATATTTCTGAAGCTAAATTACTCTTTGGGTTCTCCAATTCTTCAAAAGATGGCAATTTGCCAAATACGCCTAAACGTACACTCACAAGGAAAAGTGCACCAAGAATAACAATACTACACAATATCATCCAAAAATTCCGGGTATATCGTTTGATATCTACTTCTGTCAACTTCTGCTTTGATTCTCTCTTCATAGCATCTATGATACGATTTTAGTACAAAGTTAACATTCTCACCTTAATAAGTTTTAAAAAAGTTTAGAACGATACCATATTAAAATTCTACTTTAGCCAAACTATTTGATCCGTTTGAATCATATTCTATGCATAGAAAAAATAATGCGGGGTTATTTTTCATCTTCCTGACCGTCGTTATCGATACCATTGGCTTAGGTATTATCATCCCGGTATTACCGTCTCTGATTAGGGAGCTGATACATGGTAATCTTAGCGAAGCTTCTCACTACGGGGGATGGCTTATGTTTTCTTATGCTTTTACACAGTTTATATTTGCCTCGATACTGGGAAATTTAAGCGATTGCTATGGTAGACGTCCCGTACTATTGATTTCGTTGTTAGGCTTTTGTATCAATTACATATTGATGGGTTTTGCCCCGAGTATTGTGTGGTTATTTATAGGACGTCTCGTCGCAGGTATTACAGGAGCTAGCCATACCGTTGCTGCCGCTTATATCGCAGATATTAGCACGCCTGAAAAAAAAGCACAGAATTTCGGACTGCTGGGAGCGGCTTTCGGACTGGGGTTTATCATCGGGCCTGTTATCGGTGGGCTTTTAGGACATTATGGCCCGCGTATTCCATTTTTTGCGGCAGGCGCACTAAGCTTCTTTAATTTCATATACGGTTATTTCATCGTGCCAGAATCGTTATCAAAAGAGAACAGACGTTCTTTTTCCTGGCGAAATGCGAATCCTATTGGGGCATTCAAGCATATGAAAAAATATCCACAGATATATGCGCTTATTCTTTGTATTTTTTTAGTTAACCTAGCTGCTCACGCGGTTCAAAGTACCTGGTCGTATTACACAATGGAAAAATTCGCCTGGGATGAAAAAATGGTAGGGATATCACTTGGTTTCATTGGAACACTACTTACTATCGTTCAAGCGGGCTTGCTGCGTATAGTCATACCTAAACTTGGCCTACCCAACTCCATTTTAACGGGATTATTTTTCTTAACACTAGCGCTGCCGTTAATAGGCTTGGTATCTTCTAGTTGGATGCTTTTTACAGCAAGTGTTCTTTACGTATGCGGAGGGATTGGTGGCCCTGCGATCCAAAGCCTTATCTCTAATCTCACACCGCTTAACGAGCAAGGTCAAATTCAAGGCGGGATCGCTTCTGTTATCAGCTTAACGGCTATATTCGGCCCCTTAATGATGAGCAACCTCTTCTCCTTTTTCACAAAAGAGAACACACCTGTTTATTTCCCGGGAGCGCCTTTTATTATGGGCGGCATGTTAACACTCGCAGCATTCTTTACCGCTTATATTTATTTTCAACGAAAACCTAGGACTTCTCAATAAGACATACGGCGTACGCCACAACACCTTCTTGACGACCTATAAAACCCATCGTTTCATTGGTGGTAGCCTTGATGGATATGTCCTCTATATCAATCCCAGCAGCTTTCGCAATATTTTCTTTCATGGCAGGGATATAGGGTTTAATCTTCGGGGCTTCCAAACATAGCATACCATCAATATTGCCCAACCTGAACCCCTTTTCTTTCAAGAGCTTTACACATTCTTCTAGCAAAACGAGACTGCTAATTCCTTTCCATTTAGGATCGGTATTCGGAAAATGAAATCCGATATCTTCTAAGTTTGCTGCTCCTAAAATAGCATCGCAAATCGCATGTACCAAGACGTCGGCATCCGAATGTCCAAACGCCCCTGCATAGTGTTCTAATTGTACCCCCCCTACGACAAACGGATGTCCTTCTTTCATTTGATGGACATCAAAACCAAAACCTACTTTTATCTTCATAACAACGCGAACATACAAAAATTTATTTGCTACTTTTGATTTCTCATCTACCGGATGAAAAAAATAAAAATTAATGCGGCGTAAATAGGTTACTATTTGACTAAAAAGGTATTAATAAGTGAGTAAGGAAAAAAGCGATATACAGATTGATTGCAAAATCATTGACGGCATCAGGGAGGGAGACAACCTTGCTATCCAGCAATTATATCAAATACATTTCCCGCCTATTGCCCAGATGATCATCAACAATCGTGGTAGCAGAGAGGAAGCACAGGATATTTTCCAAGAAACCGTGATGGTGCTGTATAATAAAATCAGTGATGGTGATTTTATGTTGAGCAGCAGATTACAAACATTCTTATATGCGATTTCCAAGCGGCTATGGCTTAAACACCTTACTCGTGGCGAAGCGAAATATCGTAAGGATTCAATAGACGATTACGGAGAGTCGCTAGCTGCTGAAGAAGTGATCGAAGATCATGAGCTTAAGGAAACTAATCTCGTCCAGATGGAAGATGCATTAAACGGATTAGGAGAACCTTGTAAAACGATCTTGTATGATTTTTATATACAAGGGCAATCGATGGCAGCAATTTGTGAAAAGTTTGGTTACACAAACGCTGATAATGCGAAGACGCAAAAATACAAGTGTCTTCAGCGTTTAAAAAAGATATTTTTCAAAAAGTAAGTTACAATTCAATGGGCATGAAAAGCTTAAATCAACAGGCGTTTATATCGTGGGCAGATGCGTATCTTCGGGAAGAACTTTCCCTAGAAGATAGATTGAGGTTTGAGACATATTGTACAGAAAACCCTGTTCATGCAGAAATTTTTGCGCAACATAAAGCTTTTTTAACGACTATGGTCAAAGCTGAGGCGCGGTCAAATTTCAAGCGAAATTTACAACACGTTGCGCAAGACTATCACGAGGCGCACAGCCCAAAACCGACGACTAAAGTTATCCGTTTGTGGGATAGATTAAAACTCAATGCTGCGGTGGCCGCTGCGATCGCTATTGTATCCGTGTTCTCGACACTATGGCTGACAGGATATTATAAAAATCTTAAAAAAACCACATCCGACTACAGTGCGTTACGCCGGGATATGAATACCGTAAAACGTAATGTAAACGCACAGAACGCAGCTATTCAAAACATCCATAACACCAAAGACAATGTAAAGGAAACAATGCATTACGGTGCTACGGGATTCATGATTACGAAAAATGGATATGTCGTCACGAACTATCATGTTATCACCGGCGCCGATTCAGTACATTTACAAAATCACAAAGGCGAATCTTTCAAAGCAGAGATTATTTTCACGAATCCGGAGAAAGATTTGGCCATCCTACATATCAACGATTCCACTTTTAAATCGATAAGGAGTATACCATATACCTTTAAAAGACAAGATTCTGATATGGGAGAAGATGTTTATACAATTGGCTTTCCTAGAGATGAAGCCGTATATGGACAAGGTTATCTGAGCTCATCTACTGGTTATGCCGGCGACACACTCGCCTATCAAATATCAATTCCGGTAAACCCCGGTAATAGTGGTGGACCGTTATTGGATAAGGAAGGGAATGTCATTGGGATTATCAGTGGAAAACAAAAAGGGATAGATGGTGCAGCATTTGCAATCAAAACGAAAGCTTTAATGGAAACACTGAATAGTATCCCGGCGGACTCACTTAATGGAAAAAATGTCGTGCTGAATAATAAAAACTTATTACATAATCTATCACGGACTGACCAGATTAAAAAATTACAGGATTACATTTATATCGTGAAAGTTTATTAAAAAAGAAACGGGCAAAGTTATATTTGCCCGTTTCTTTTTTACTTATTCGGTTGCGGCGTAACACGCAAATACGGTTTTATTTCCGTGTAACCTTTTGGAAATTTAGCTGGAATGTCTTCTGTCTTTATCGCAGGAACCACGATAACATCTTCGCCGTCTTTCCAGTCGGCAGGTGTTGCAACAGAATACTCATCTGTCAATTGAAGTGAGTCAATCACCCGTAAAATCTCAAAGAAATTTCGACCTGTAGAAGCTGGATAAGTTAGCGTTAGCTTAACTTTCTTATCTGGACCGATAACAAATACGGAGCGGACCGTAGCCGTAGCAGAAGCATTAGGGTGAATCATGTCGTATAATTCCGCCACCTTACGGTCTTTGTCCGCAATAATCGGAAAATCTACGGTTGTGTTTTGCGTCTCGTTGATGTCCTTAATCCAACCGAGGTGGTCTTCCACTGAATCGACACTTAATGCTAATACTTTCGTATTTCTTTTTTCAAACTCTGATTTAAGCTGCGCAGTACGTCCAAGTTCTGTTGTACATACAGGCGTGTAATCTGAGGGGTGTGAATACAAAACTGCCCAGCCCCCATCGATATACTCGTAAAAGTCAATTTTTCCTATGGATGTTTCCGCTTGGAAGTTCGGAGCAACATCACCTAATCGTAAACTCATATCTTACTCTTTTTAAAGGTTTTTAAATAAACAACTACAATATCTACAAATTTAGTGGATTATTTTGTTTTTCAAAATGAAACGACCGCTCATTTTTGTAATCTTTTGTCTATAAGTGTCAGATTCCCGTAATCTTCAAAGGAAAAGCTCCCCAATTTCTGTGACACGTGTTCCAAGAGAAACTTTGAATAACGTAGAAGCTGCTGTTGTGTTTCATCCACAGGATCCCGTAATGCATCTTGCAAGAAAAGTAAAGCTAATGGACGAATCTGTTCTGTCTCCAACTCTTGCTCCACATAAGTCAAAAGTTCGCCTTGGGAGAGTCCCAACATCCAACTCCGCTCCTTTCCAAAAAAATGATGATAGCCTTCCTCAATAATAGTGGGTTCCACCGGTTCATCAAAAGCCTCATATTTATCAACGAGCAAGCGCAAAAATTTACCCATCTCATTAATCCAGTTCAGGATCGTATCTTTCTCATATCGAATACCCATTATCTCGTCTGTCCGTCACCCGTAATATACCACTTCTCTGTTACCAATTTCTCTAAAGCGAAAGGTCCTCTAGCGTGGAGCTTTTGTGTAGAGATACCTATTTCAGCTCCAAGTCCAAAAGCACCACCGTCTGTGAATCGTGTAGATGCATTCGTATAAACCGCGGCTGCATCCACCGTATCCATGTAGGTATTGATGCGTTCCGTATCTGTTGAGACAATACATTCCGAATGTTTAGAGGAATGCTCTGCTATATGTGCTAAGGCCTCATCGAAATCTTCTACCACCTTGACAGAACATTGCAGCGATAGGAACTCTCGTCCAAAATCTTCTTCTTTAGCTAATTCCAACAGCGGATAACCGAGTTCTTGTAAAATGGAATACGCCGTTTTATCTGCATAAATTTTCACGCTACTATCTTTAAAATAGGGAACAACCTTGCCAAGAAGGTCGTTCGCTACTTCACGATCGACCAAAACCGTATCCAACGCATTACATACCGATGGTCGCTGTATTTTAGCATTCGCAATAATTTTTGCAGCCTTTTCCAGATCACCCGAACGTTCCACATAGGTATGACATACGCCCGCTCCCGTTTCAATAACGGGCACTTTCGCTTGTTCACGGACCAAATCTATAAGCGCTTGCGACCCTCGAGGGATAATGATATCCACATACTGCGTAGCAGAAAGCAATTCACTTACAAATGCTCTGTCCGTCGGCAATAATTGTACAATATGTATATTTAATTGATGCCGACGCAGCTCCTCTTGTATAATTTCTACCAGCACACTGTTTGTATACCAAGCATCTGACCCTCCACGTAATACACACACATTTCCCGATCGTATACATAATGCGGCCACATCTACTGTGACGTTTGGTCTAGATTCATAAATAACACCAACCACACCTAGAGGAACAGTTTTCTTTTCTACTAACAATCCGTTTTCGAGTTCTTTTCGAGAAATCAATAATCCTGTTGGATCAGGTAGATTTGCAACATCGATCAGGCTAGCCGATAACGCCAAAATCCGATGGCTATCCAACAATAATCGATCGTATCGCGGATCTTCCTTATCCATACGCTCCAAGTCTTTCTTATTCTCCCGGATAATGTCTTCTACCCGCTGCTCCAAGGAACCAGCTATATCTTGCAACAACTGTTGCTTTGCATTATCAGTCAAACGCTTAACGGCTATAGTAGCTTCATGAGCTGCCTTTAATTCTTCTTGTATACTTTCCTTCATCATCTAAAAAATCCCTTTCCTTTTTATTTTATATATTACAAACTAAGTACAAATCACAACAGCACAATATCATCGGCATGTGCTATTGCTACATTCTTTTTCTTGCGAATTGATTCCACATCTAAGACATCAATTTTTGATTTTGCCACGGCAAACACCTCTCCATTTTCGTTAGCTATCTGAAAAACCTCTCCTGTTTCCAAGGCTTGATTGATAGTTAATACCCCTACAGCCAATAGGCTTTTACGATTTTGAATGGCAGTCGCTGCCCCTTCATCCACATGCACCAATGCTTTGATAAGACTACCCGTTGCAAGCCACTTGTTCCTCGAAGATACCTTTTTTTTCTGTGGTAAACAAACCGTACCGGTCTCGCCCTTTACTGCTTTTAAGATTCCATCTTCCGTTTGCATACTGAAGATAACGGTCTGTATACCCATTTGATTTGCCAGTCTTGCGAAATTAAGCTTTGATGTCATTCCTCCTAAACCAACAGCCGATTTTTCTTTTTTCACGACGGAGAATATGTCTTTATCAACAGAGGATATTTGTGCTATAACCTTTCCTTTCGCATCCAATACCCCCGGAACCGACGTACTAAATAGCAATTGTTCCGCACCAAATCCGACCGCTATTAAGGTTGCCAGTTCATCAT
This sequence comes from Sphingobacterium corticibacterium, assembly GCF_004208525.1. Lineage (GTDB taxonomy): Bacteria > Bacteroidota > Bacteroidia > Sphingobacteriales > Sphingobacteriaceae > Sphingobacterium > Sphingobacterium corticibacterium. The sequence continues at coordinate 227,653 of NZ_SGIT01000005.1, forward strand.
TGTCGGAGAATTTGAGTTCTTTATTACTCACCACATCATTTTCGTTGGCGATAGGAATGATATTATTCTTCCAAAGTTCCTGATATGTATCCTTAAGTTGAAGAAACTGTGCTCTATTCGCAAAATGTTGCCTTTCACACAGACTTTGCGCTAACGCAATATTAAAAGGTTTAAAATACGTACCATAGGTACGAACAAGTAGCGGATTTCCGATAGCCGCAGCGGCCTTTCGCGCCGACAAGCTACCATCATAATTCTTTAAGTATTTTTTTCCAGCTGCAACCGCACCTGACGATACCAGAACGATATTATATTTCGACTGCAGTTGCGCTGTCTGTCGAGCAATTTCCAATACAATGCGTTCGTCCACATCCCCCTCTTTGGTTGTAATTGCAGCGGAACCAAATTTTATAACCAGTACAGGCTTCTTCATTTATTTAGCAATTTGAAAAACAAAATAATTTGTTTAAAGAAATGTAAATGTAGCAAATTATCCATTATTTAAATCAGACTTTGGTATGGTTTATGAACATCTATTCGTAAAAAGACACCACCATGAAGCATATCACATTCATATTGATTTCAGTTGTACTTTTCTCTTGTCAGGGTTCTGTTCAGAAAGACACATCAAATGATAGTTCGTCCTCACTCCCTCCGATTGGTGGGGTTAAAGACAAACACGGTTGCCTCGTTTCCGCGGGCTATACTTGGTCGAAAATTAAAGAAGAATGTATCCGTCCGTGGGAAGGTACCATCACTATGAACGTCACAGACACGTCGACCAATTTTGAAACTGCAGCTTTCGTTTTAATGGATTCCTTGAAGCAGAAGGCAGAGCTATTCATAAATGAAGAAGAGGAGAGTATTTTATTGGACAGCATCGCTCCTCATTTATACGCTAATAATAATTATAAGTTGATAGAAGAAAACCATTGTTGGTCATTGATTCATCAAGAGGAGGTACTTTATGAAGAGAAGAAATAACGTAAAATCGTTACTTTATTTCTTCTCCAAATCGTTCCTTATATAATTTCTCCATAGCGAACATTTCGTCACGCAGCTTTGCGGCTTCCAGAAAATCCAAATCTTTCGCCGCTCTTTCCATTTTTTTCCGGACGTTTTCGACTGCCTTTTTCATCTCTTTATGACCTAAATATTCCATTACGGGGTCAGCCGCTAGAAGTGTTGCCGGATCAGGCTCTACATAAGCTTTAGCCTCGCCCGGTTTAAAGTCAGCCACAGAAGTCTGCTCTAAAATCTCATCCCGCGTTTTGCCTATTGTTCGTGGCACGATTCCATGTTCCTCGTTATAAGCAATTTGTTTTTCTCGCCGTCGGTTGGTCTCCTCGATAGTCACCCGCATACTCTCCGTCATTTGATCGGCATACATAATAACGCGCCCTTTATCGTTACGAGCCGCCCGACCGATAGTTTGGATCAATGAGCGCTCGGATCGTAGAAATCCTTCTTTATCCGCATCTAAAATAGCCACTAAGGTTACCTCCGGCAGATCCAGTCCTTCACGCAGAAGGTTCACGCCTACTAATACATCAAATTCGCCCAATCGCAGCCCACGCAAGATTTCTACGCGTTCTAATGTCTTTATTTCGGAGTGGATATAACGCACCTTAATATGCAATCGGCTCATATATTTGGTCAATTCTTCCGCCATGCGCTTGGTCAATGTAGTTGCCAACACACGTCCGCCCTCTTTGATTGTCTTATCTACTTCTTCCAGAAAATCATCCACCTGATTAATCGCGGGGTGTACTTCAATAATGGGATCCAACAAACCAGTAGGGCGAATAACCTGCTCTACCACCACACCCTCGGTTTGTTGCAATTCATAATCGCCCGGCGTTGCCGAAACATAAATCGTTTGATTTGTTAACGATTCAAATTCCGGAAAGTTAAGGGGCCGATTATCTAATGCTGCAGGTAATCGAAATCCGTGCTCAACTAATGAAATTTTTCGCGAACGGTCACCACCATACATAGCCCGCAGTTGAGGCAAGGTAACATGACTTTCATCTATCACTAAAAGATAGTCGTCTGGAAAATAATCTAATAGACAGAATGGTCGCATACCTGCTTGGCGTCCATCAAAAAAGCGAGAATAATTCTCAATACCGGAACAGTAGCCCAGTTCCCGCATCATCTCTAAATCGTAATTCACACGCTCTTCTAGGCGTTTAGCTTCCAACAATTTCCCGTCTCCTTCCAACTGCGCCTTACGCTGTTCGAGTTCCTCTTGTATAGCCCAAATAGATTGGGTAAATTTCTCCTTGGGAGTTACAAACAAATTTGCAGGAAATAAGGCGACGTCTTCCATTTTGGAAATTGTTTGTCCCGAAACAGGATCAATTTCGCTTAGCTCGTCAATTTCGTCTCCAAAAAAAGAAATCCGAAAAGCATGGTCCAAATAAGCCGGAAACACGTCCACAACATCCCCTTTCACTCGAAAGGTTCCACGTTTAAAATCACTCGTTGTCCGCGCATAGAGTATTTCGACCAATCGATGCAGAAATGCATTTCTACTGATAGTTACCCCTACCGAAAAACGAAAAATGGAACGTGAAAAATCATCCGGATTCCCCATACCATATATACAAGATACGGAAGACACGACAATGACGTCTCGGCGTCCCGACATTAACGCTGAAGTCGTTGCCAAACGTAGTTTTTCAATCTCTTCGTTTATGGCCAAATCTTTCTCGATATAGGTATTCGAAGACGCTATAAAAGCTTCCGGTTGATAGTAATCGTAATAAGACACAAAATAGTTGACCGAATTTTCAGGAAAAAACTGCTTAAATTCTCCATAAAGCTGCGCAGCCAAGGTTTTATTATGGCTTAAAATAAGTGTCGGACGTTGCGTCTCCTGTATAACATTAGCAATCGTAAATGTTTTTCCCGAACCCGTTACACCTAGTAAAGTCTGATACTGATCCTGCTGCGCTATCCCTAATACTAATTCCTTGATAGCTTGTGGCTGGTCTCCCGTAGGTCTGTATTCTGATGTTAATTTGAATTTCATGAAAGAATCTTCCGTTTATGGAAACATAAAGTTAGGAAAAAGGTACTTAATTTACTAAATTGCTGCTATCAAATATACAGCTATGGTGACAATTCTGACCAAAGAAAATAGCATTGCCAACCACTATTTAGTGGAATTGCGAGATATTAACATTCAACAAGACCGAATGCGCTTTAGACGGAATTTAGAACGTCTGGGAGAAATTATTGCCTACGAGATAAGTAAAACACTGGACTACGAACCTGTAACCGTCCAAACACCATTAGGAATTGCATCTCACCAAATTTTGCAAGAGCAGCCCGTTTTAGCAACTATCATGCGGGCAGGTTTACCTTTCCATCAAGGCATGTTAAATGTGTTTGATCACGCCGATAGTGCTTTTTTTGCCGCGTACAGACATACCAAAAAAAGCGGGGAAATGGAAGTACACAAAAAATACGTCAACACACCTAATCTTGATGAGCGGATCCTCATTATGGCAGATCCCATGCTCGCAACAGGACGAAGTTTGGTACTTTGTTGTAAAGATTTACTCGCCGAATACAACATCAAAGAACTTCATATAGCAGTTGCCATTGCTTCGGAAGAGGGACTTCAGCATGTACGTGCGTTTCTCCCCGAAGCCCACCTTTGGGTAGGCGATGTAGACAATGAAATGACATCCAAGTCCTATATTGTTCCAGGACTAGGCGACGCAGGTGATTTAGCCTATGGGAATAAAGAATAGTTTAATCTTATAACAAAAACATAAAACGCAATTAATACAAAATGAACAACATAACATTATTTTTATTCAAAAATATCATCAACTATGGTTTGGCAAAAATACAATGGCGAAAAGATCCGCACGTCCATCAACGATGCTGTTGAAGACATTATCCAACGAGAAACCCATCTTGGCAATAAACTAAAAGTGTACATAGGTACAGATTCGCAAGTAAAGCGAGGAATAGTTGAATTTGCCACCGTCATTGTCTTCCTACGTGAATATAAAGGTGGTTTCATGTTCATCAACCGCGACAAAATCACCCGTCGGCTACGTATTAAAGAACGTATGCTTACCGAAGTCCAAAAGTCTATCGATGTCGCTTACCAATTATGCCCGCTTCTTGACCAATACCATATCGACCTTGAAGTGCACGCAGACATCAACACTAATCCCAATTTCGAATCTAATATCGCACTAAAAGAAGCGATGGGATATATTATGGGCATGGGATTTCAATTCCGTGCTAAGCCAGAGTCGTTCGCAAGTACAAATTGTGCCAATAAAATGGTACAATAGTCGATTAGATTCTTTAGGCTAGTTTTAGTATAATTGTAAAAACAATTATACATTGGTTGATATGAAGAAAATTGCGATTGTCGGTCCCGAATCCACAGGAAAATCGACAATGGCGCGGCATCTCGCACAGATACTTGGAACAGTATGTGTACCCGAATATGCCCGCTATTATTGCAGAAATCTCAACAGAAAATATACGTTACAGGATGAAGTGAATATGTTTTACGGGCAGGTCGCGCTGGAAGAGGCTTTGATTCCTTTAGCAAAAAATAATGTACTGGTTTGTGATACCACGATGCTAACTGTAAAAATTTGGTGCGACCATCTTTTTGGCGACACTCCCAAAGAAGTGACAAACGAAATCAAAACTAGAAAATACGATTTTTATTTACTTATGGACATCGATCTGCCATGGGAGGATGACCCGTTACGGGATTTTCCCCAGCAACGAGAACATTTCATACGTATTTGGAAACAAGAATTGGAAGCGTTACACGCTTCATATAAAATTATTTCGGGAATAGGTGATGAACGGTTAAAAAATGGTATAAATGCTGTAGATTTTATATCGCTAGCGAAATAGGGCACGATTTATTTTAAGATACTTCTTCATCCCTATAATGTCAAAACTTCTCCTGCGTTTCAGCATATCCTGTAAGGCCTCACCATCTAATACCAGCTGCTTCTCATCAACTGTAATTTTACATTCTTTAAAGTAATCAGGCCTTCCATTTCTTCTAGAAATAATGCGTACAGTATAGTCCGCAGGAATAATGAACTGAATCTTATCATGCTCTAGTAATTGGTAGGGTAACTTTTGGTCTCTGCTATGACGTTCGGCATATTTGTATTCATCATCTAAATCAGCCGTGGTTACATATGTCAAATGCAGTTGAGAAGTATCGGCTATATTCTTGAATGTAGCTTCAAATACGAGATCCTTATCCATTTGGTTTACAATTATTATCGGATACAAAAAAGAACAAGACGCTAAGCATAGCATCAGCATTATAGGAAGCGTGATTTTCCATATTCTCATACACTAAAGATAAAAAATCCTGCCGGTATATCCGACAGGATTTTTTATTCGTTATCTTTCTTAATAACGATATGCTTCGGGTTTATACGGCCCGTCCACCGTGACGCCGATATAAGCAGCTTGGTCTTCGGTTAGGGTGTCCAGTTCTACACCGATATGTGCCAAGTGCAAACGTGCCACTTTTTCATCTAAATGCTTAGGGAGCGTATACACTTTTTTCTCATATTGACCGTTGTTTGTCCACAGCTCAATCTGCGCTAATGTTTGGTTGGTAAATGAATTTGACATCACAAAAGACGGGTGGCCAGTTGCACAACCCAAATTCACCAAACGACCTTCTGCCAATAAGATAATATCTTTCCCATCTACCGTATATTTATCCACTTGCGGTTTTATCTCCACTTTTGTCTCGCCATAATTATTATTTAACCAAGCAACATCAATTTCATTATCAAAGTGTCCGATATTACACACTACTGTCTTATCTTTCATTGCTTTAAAATGGTTCGCGCGAATAATGTCTTTATTACCCGTCGTCGTCACAACAATATTAGCTTCTTTCACCGCATCAGCCATTTTCTTTACTTCATAGCCTTCCATTGCAGCCTGTAACGCACAGATTGGATCAATTTCCGTGACGATAACACGCACACCTGCCGAACGCAATGATTCGGCTGATCCTTTACCCACGTCACCATACCCCGCTACGACTGCGACTTTTCCGGCTAACATCAGATCAGTTGCACGACGAATAGCATCTACTAACGATTCACGACAGCCATATTTATTATCAAATTTCGATTTTGTCACAGAATCGTTTACATTAATTGCCGGCAAATGTAACGTACCTTTTTTATATCGCTCATAAAGACGGTGAACACCGGTAGTTGTCTCTTCCGACAATCCTTTAATTTCGTCAATTAACTCGGGAAATTTATCAAATACCATATTCGTTAAATCTCCACCATCGTCTAAAATCATGTTCAATGGTTTACGTTCTTCTCCGAAAAATAACGTCTGCTCGATACACCAATTAAACTCTTCTTCGGTTAATCCTTTCCATGCATAAACCGGGATGCCAGCGGCGGCAATAGCAGCTGCAGCATGATCCTGCGTCGAAAAGATATTACACGACGACCAACTCACCTCTGCCCCCAATTCCACCAAAGTCTCTATCAATACAGCTGTTTGTATCGTCATGTGTAAACAACCCGCAATCCGAGCACCTTTTAATGGTTTAGAAGATCCGTATTCTTGGCGCAGGCTCATCAAACCGGGCATTTCGGCTTCCGCCAATTCTATTTCTTTTCTTCCCCACTCCGCTAAAGAAATGTCTTTTACTTTGTAAGGAACATACGTTGTTTCAACTGTTGACATATTATTCTAATTTTTTTAAGGAAATACAAAAATAGCTGATACCCAACTCAAATCAAAAAGATAGCCCTAATATTCCCTTAAATCTGACATTATCTTGAGGATAATCTCTTGATTGGCGACGGATAATCCGTTATCTTTGTTAAACGGTAACGAGATGAACGCATGCTAATCTCCTGCCTGTATTTTAACTTTTATTTATAAAGAGAAAGAAAGATGTATCCGGAATATTTAGTAGCTCCTATGCGCCAAGAGTTGGTAGACGCGGGATTTGAGGAATTAAAAACAGTAGAAGAAGTAGATACAGCAATTCCTTCCAAAGGAACTGTATTTGTGGTCGTTAATTCTGTTTGTGGATGTGCTGCAGCAAATGCGCGTCCTGCCGCACGTTATGCAGTAGAAAATGGAAAGAAACCGAGCAAATTGGTTACTGTTTTTGCCGGTATGGAAAAGGATGCCGTGGACAAAGCGCGAGAATATATGCTTCCATACCCCCCTTCTTCACCAGCGATGGCCTTGTTCAAAGATGGTACATTGGTACACATGATCGAAAGACATATGATAGAAGGACGACCTGCACAGATGATTGCAGATAATCTTATTGCTGCTTTCGACGAGTACTGCTAATCATCACATTTTGATTTTTGAATAAAAAAGGCTCTCCTGTGTTCTATTGGAGAGCTTTTTTATTTTGCAACATATTTTATAAAAACCACAAGTTGTTCCATGAAGCTGTTTTACGCCATCTTATTGCTTTCTTTACCGTTCTTTATGGTTCGCTGTACAACCAATAAAGAGGTTGATCTTATCGTATATAACGCAAAAGTATACACGGTAGATTCTGTATTTTCTCAAAAAGAAGCATTTGCAATAAAAGGAGGAATATTTGTGGATATAGGTACTTCGGCAGAAATCCGGGGAAAATACGTCGCAAAAGAAGTTATCGACGCCGAGGGGAAAGCTATATATCCTGGCTTTTATGATGCCCACGCTCACTTTTTAATGTTGGCAGATATGTTGGGACAGGTTAACCTTAGTGGTGCAAAATCCTATGATGAAATCATCTCTAAACTCATCACTTATCAACAAGAAAATCCAGATAAACGCTGGATTATTGGAAGTGGATGGGATCAGAATTTATGGGAAGAAAAAAGTTTCCCAACGAAAGACAGTCTAGACAAATATTTCCCCGAAACACCAGTTTTCCTTTCACGCGTCGATTATCATACAGTGCTAGTAAACAGCCAAGCGTTGCATCTAGCACAATTAGATACCACCCGCCCGGTACCGGGAGGCCTAATGGCCGTCGACAGCTTAGGCAACTTAACGGGCATATTAATAGACAACGCTATGGAACTGGTTTCCCGTCATATCCCAGTACTAGAAGAGCACCATTTATTATGGGGGCTACGTAAAGCACAAGATTCCTTGTTTTCTGTCGGACTAACGTCTATCGTGGATGCGGGGCTTTCTTTGGAAGAGTTGGAACACCTGAAGAAATTCTATCAGCAGGACTCCTTAAAAATAAGAAACTATGCGATGATTGGAGGGAGTGCCCGCGATATTGAGCGGTATACTCGGGAGGGGATTTATGAATCCGAACGTTTAACTATTCGTTCTGTGAAGCTAATGGCTGATGGCGCATTGGGCTCCCGTGGTGCCTGCCTACTTGAACCTTATAGCGACGATTCCCTTTCACAAGGATTTCTTTTGCAAAGTCCAAAAGAACTGGATGATATGATCAGAAGAATCGCCAGAACACCTTTCCAGATCAGCACACATGCTATCGGAGACTCTGCAAACAGACTAATATTAGATACCTATGGTAAATATTTAAAAAACGGCGAAAAGAAAAGATGGCGAATCGAGCATGCACAGGTAGTATCTCCTGCTGATTTCTCAAAATTTGCCCAATTTCATATTATTCCTTCAGTCCAACCTACTCATGCAACTTCCGACATGTATTGGGCTGAAAGCCGTTTGGGCACGGACAGGATAAAAGGTGCTTATGCTTATAATACATTGTTGGATCAGTACGGAAAACTGGCTTTGGGAAGTGATTTTCCTGTGGAGCATTTCAATCCGCTATATGGTTTTCATGCCGCTGTAGCCCGTGTCGATAAAAATGGATTTCCAGTTGGCGGCTTTCAAATTGAAAACGCCATAACAAGAGAACAAGCGTTGCGGGGGATGACCATATGGGCAGCTTTCTCCTGCTTTCAAGAAAAGAAACGCGGTAGCATTGAACGTGGAAAAGATGCCGATTTCGTTATATTGGACGAGGACATCATGACAGCTCCCGATAATCAGTTACGTGATATCAAAACGTTACGCACCGTAATTGCAGGAGAAACTGTCTTTTTACGTCAATGATTACTATACAGTTACTGCATATCAAATAAATGTTTTTCAGCGTGATAGGAAGAACGCACCAAAGGTCCCGACTCAACATATTTGAAACCCATATCTAAACCGATCTGTTTATATTTTTCAAATTGAGCAGGTGTAATCCATTCCACTACAGGGTGATGGGCTTTTGTCGGTTGCAGATATTGACCCACCGTGAGAATATGCACCCCTACGTTGTATAAATCTTGCATCGCTTCGATAACATCTTCCTCTGTCTCTCCAAAACCAAGCATAATACCGGATTTCGTCCGTAAACCTGCTTCGGAAATACGACGTAAACACTCCAACGAACGATCATATTTTGCTTGGATACGTACTTCACGTGTTAATCTTCTTACTGTTTCCAAGTTATGCGAAACAACCTCCGGACGCACTGCCAACACGCGATCCAGATTATCCCACTGTCCCTTAAAATCAGGAATCAACGTCTCTAAAGTCGTTTCAGGACTTTCCCGACGAATGGCATTAACCGTTTCTGCCCATATCGTAGAGCCTCCGTCCTTTAAATCGTCACGATCCACCGATGTAATCACACAATGTTTTACCTGCATCAGCTTTACTGACGTTGCCACACGCTTCGGTTCGTCCATATCTACAGCCAAAGGACGACCTGTTGCCACCGCACAAAACGAACAAGAACGCGTACAAATGTTACCCAATATCATAAAGGTAGCTGTACCTGCACCCCAACATTCCCCCATATTCGGACAATTTCCACTTTCACATATGGTGTGTAATTTGTGTTCATCCACAAGGCTTCGTACATGACGGTATTCTTTACCCACAGGTAACTTCACACGCAACCAATCTGGTTTACGTTGTGTTTCAGCCGCTGAAATTACAGGTAGTTCAATCATGTCACAAAGTTACACATTATTCTCCTAAAAAAGAGGTAGGTGGATTGTCAGGGTTATTCCATTTTGAATATAAAGGGATCGTAAATATAAAAAAAGAGATCCATGAAGGATCTCTTTTCCTGAGCTATTGATATTGTTATCTTTTCTTAGAATGTATAACGAGCCGTTAAACCTCCGTTGAAATAGAACCCACTATAATAATCATAACCATTTACGATATGAAAAGTAGGGCGAACATCCGCCGAAAAAGCAAATGGCGCATTTTTCAATTTATAATCTACACCGCCCGTAGGGAAAATACCTGCATTAAAACCTCCGTCAATATCATAATCACCGCTAACAAAGGTATTAGACAAAACAGCACCACCGCCTACAAACCACTTAAATCCTTCCACATTCGGAATCGGGAAATGGTGTTGATAAGCTCCTGATAAGGATACATTCGTCCATTTCAACTGGTTACCAAAATAGCGATCTCCACTTTTATCGGTTCTAAATCCTAAGTCAAATTCCAGAGCACCAGGTCCGTTATTTAAGAACGTTTTGAAAGCCGCAGAAACCAAATCATAATCTCCACTACCAAAACGGATACCGATTGAATTTTTGTAATCTTGCGCAAAAGCACCAGCAGCAAATAATACTGCAACAAAAGCTAACGTAATTTTCCTCATAATCTTTTTTAATTTATTAAATACTAATTCTTTTTATTGACTGCCAATATCAAAAACTGTTCCATTAATATCTTTCAATAGAGATCTATCGTTATTAATGGATAAAATGCAGCTAGAAAACTACAGCGTCAAAAAAAATACTGGTAAACAGGTATTTTAAAATAGGGTCACTCCATATTCATCATGTATCAAAAGAAAAACATTAGTTTTAAAAAAAACATATTTTTATCAAAAAAAATGTAACTTTGCACTCCGACAAAGCAGTCGGAATACTCTCCTCTAAAAGGCATTTTTCGTTGCTTTTGTCTACACAACAAATTGATAATTAATTTTTTGAACAAGAGAAATAATGCCTAGAAACACCTCCATCAACTCCGTTTTAATTATTGGTTCAGGTCCTATCGTTATCGGTCAAGCCTGCGAATTTGATTATTCTGGATCACAAGCTGCTCTTTCTTTAAAGGAAGAGGGTATCGAAGTGTCCATTATCAATTCTAATCCTGCAACAATCATGACTGACAAGGTTATTGCAGATCATGTTTACTTGTTACCACTTACTTGTGAGAGCATCGAAAAGATTCTTCAAGAACAAAAAATTGATGCTGTACTCCCTACCATGGGTGGGCAAACAGCTTTAAACCTTTGTATAGAAGCCTCCAATATTGGTCTATGGGAAAAGTACAACGTGAAAGTCATCGGAGTTGATGTAGCTGCAATTGAAAAAACGGAAAACCGCGAGGAGTTTCGTCAATTGATGGTGGATATCGGTGTAGGCGTTGCAAAGTCTAAAATTGCCAACTCTTTCTTGGAAGGAAAAGAAGCTGCACAGGAAATAGGTTATCCACTGGTTATCCGCCCATCTTATACATTAGCGGGTACAGGAGGTGGATTTGTTCACAGAAAAGAAGAATTTGATGCTGCTCTAAACAGAGGTTTGCACGCCTCTCCTACGCACGAGGTATTAGTAGAACAGGCTGTATTAGGATGGAAAGAATTTGAGCTAGAGTTATTACGTGATAGTAACGACAATGTTATCATTATTTGTACCATTGAAAACTTTGACCCGATGGGTATCCACACCGGCGACTCTATTACGGTGGCTCCTGGTATGACATTAAGCGACAAATGTTACCAAGATATGCGTAATCATGCCATCCGCATGATGCGTTCCATCGGTACCTTTGCCGGAGGATGTAACGTTCAGTTTTCGGTAAACCCTGAAAATGAAGACATTATTGCTATCGAAATTAATCCCCGTGTATCACGATCTTCGGCATTAGCGTCAAAAGCGACAGGTTATCCAATCGCAAAAATTGCTGCTAAACTTGCTATTGGATATAATCTGGATGAACTACAGAATCAAATTACAAAGACGACATCAGCTTACTTTGAACCTACATTAGATTATGTTATCGTTAAGATTCCACGTTTTAACTTTGACAAGTTTAAAGGAGCCAATAAAGAGCTAGGTTTACAAATGAAAGCTGTAGGTGAGGTCATGGCAATTGGGCGCACTTTTATAGAAGCGCTACAAAAAGCATGTCAATCGCTGGAGACAAATCGCGGAGGATTGGGAGCTGACGGGCGTCAACTACGCAACCTGGAAGAAATTATGGACAGCTTGGAACATCCGAGTTCCGACCGCGTATTCCATATCAAAGATGCCTTCGAGCTTGGGGTGCCGCTAGAATCCATTCGCAAAGCAACGCGTATTGATAAATGGTTTTTAGTACAAATTCAAGAATTGGTACAACTGGAAACAGAATTACGTAGATATCAGTTGAATAATATCCCACGAGATTTCTTACTTACATTAAAACAGAAAGGTTATTCTGACCTGCAAATCTCTTGGTTGCTGGGTAACGTGAGTGAAGATGACGTGTATGCACGCCGAAAAGAGTTAGGCATTAACCGTGTTTACAAAATGGTAGATACTTGTGCGGCAGAATTCCCAGCACATACACCTTATTATTATTCTACTTTCGAGGACGAAAATGAGTCTATAGTTTCCGACAAAAAGAAAATCATCGTATTAGGATCTGGTCCAAACCGTATCGGCCAGGGAATCGAATTCGACTATTCTTGTGTTCACGGACTAATTGCGGCTAAAGAGGCGGGTTATGAATCTATCATGGTAAACTGTAACCCGGAAACGGTGTCTACAGACTTTAACATGGCGGATAAACTATATTTCGAACCGGTATTCTGGGAACATGTGCGTGAAATCATTGAATTAGAAAAACCAGAAGGTGTCATTGTACAATTAGGCGGACAAACGGCATTAAAAATGGCGGAGCGCTTACAGGCACTCGGCGTGAAAATTATCGGCACATCCTTTGACGACATGGACTTGGCAGAAGATCGCGGCCGTTTCTCAGACCTTTTGAAAGAATTAAACATTCCTTATCCTAAATATGGAGTTGCTACATCCGCGGAAGAGGCCCTAAAGGTGGCTAACGAGGTTGGATACCCCGTATTGGTACGTCCTTCTTATGTTTTGGGCGGACAAGGAATGAGTATCGTCATCAATGATGAGGATTTGGAAAAAGCGGTAGTTAATCTATTGAAAAACCTACCTGGGAATCAAATCTTAATCGACCATTTCCTCGACCGTGCCGAAGAGGCAGAGTCGGACTCTATCTGTGATGGTGAAGACGTTCACATCATCGGTATGATGGAACACATCGAACCAGCTGGTATTCACTCAGGAGACTCTTCTGCTGTACTTCCGCCATTCAGCCTTTCCGAAAATGTACAACAGAAAATGGAGGAATACTCTATTCGCTTAGCGAAAGCATTAAAGGTACGAGGTCTGTTAAATATTCAGTTTGCAGTGAAAGGTGAAGATGTATATGTTATTGAAGCCAATCCACGTGCATCTCGTACTGTTCCTTTTATCGCAAAAGCTTATGATGTACCTTATATCAACATCGCCACAAAGGTTATGTTAGGCGTTAATAAGTTGAAAGATTTTCAAATCGAACGCAAATTGAAAGGGTTTGCCATTAAAGAGCCTGTGTTCTCATTCAGTAAATTCCCAGAAGTTGATAAGCAGCTAGGGCCTGAAATGAAATCTACAGGAGAGGCTATCCGTTTTATTAAAGATTTGCAAGATCCTTATTTTAGGGAACTATACAATAAAAAGTCAATGTTCTTGAATGCGCAATAAAAAAATAAACCCGTCTTAAAGACGGGTTTATTTTTTTATATATCTTTCACACAACGGAAGCCGACATTATTTGTTGGACTATTTATTTCGCCTTTTCCGCGACTACCTGCTTTATAACGTTCGCAATATTGATCGTTACATAGAAATGAGCCCCCGCGTTGTACACGTTTCACTAAACCCGGTTCTTGTGGATCATAAGAGTCCGTCGGTCCCTTTGGATTTGCTTTTGGGCTATTTACATAATAATCTGGTCGATAAAAATCAGCGCACCATTCCCAAACGTTACCTTCCATATCGTACAGACCATACGCATTTGGCGGAAAAGATTTTACCGGAGCCGTTGTTTCATAGCCGTCTTCTTTCGTGTTATGTGTAGGAAAGTCTCCTTGATATATATTGGCTAACCATTTTCCATCTTCCTTTTTTTCACTCCCCCAATAATACGTTTCATCTTGATGTTTTCCGGCTTTAGCCGCGTACTCCCATTCCGCTTCCGTAGGAAGACGTTTGCCGACCCATTTGGCATAAGCTTCAGCATCTTGATACGCCAATTGTGTAACTGGATGGCTTCCCTTATCCTCTATCGAACTCTTTGGCCCCTCCGGGTGTCTCCAATTTGCTCCAGGAATATATTGCCACCATTGCATATAATTATTTAACCCCTGTACTTCCCGTGGTACAGCGAAAACAGCCGATCCAGGAACTAGCATAGCAGGGTCTACGCCTGGGAATTCTCTTGGATCCAACGGTTGTTCAGCTACTGTCACATATCCCGTCGCCTCAACAAAAGTTTTAAATTGTGCATTAGTAACTTCATGTTCGTCCATATAAAAAGAAGAAACTTTCACCTCATGTATCGGCTGCGCATCATCAAAATTAGACGATCCCATCTGAAATGTACCACCCTCAATCCGTACCATTCGCATATTATCTTTTCCCTGTGCATAAGAAAAAGAATCTATCTTTTGCACAAAACGCGATGGAATGGCGCCCATATGACACAGTGCTACAGAATCTCCTACAGTGTCGTTGTGTCCTGTCTTAGTTTCCGACTGGCAGGCCATCATACATATAAGAGCGGCTAATAAAATGAATCTTGAAAACATAGGCTCTAATATACAGATAATCAGCTTAAAAATAAAAGATGCCCAATAATAGAACGGGCATCTTAACATATATCCATATTTTACTTATTCCACATGCAGTTGATTGTTCTGGCTTTTGGCTACTTTCGGACGAATTCCAGTATTCCCACCACCTTGTAAACTTAAATTGTGAGGTTGATTCGTCCTCCATGCCCCTTTCGTAAAATCGGGGATATTCACGGTCTTACTATTTTTAGCTACCGACTCACAGCTCAAAGGTACAATAACACTCCACGATGCTCCTTCATACACGGGCTGTTCGATTGGCAATCCATTCCGTAAGCAATCAATCAAGCGCCAATCCATCATAAAGTCCATTCCTCCATGTCCCCCGACTAGCTTTGCCTGTTCACCAATAAATTTCACCAATTCAGGTGTATATCTTTCTTTAAGATCCTTTAGTTCCTCCTCTTTCATAAAGCTGTGTCCGAAAGCAATTCCCTCTTTCGGATACTTCTGTGCGAACCCCTTCGTACCGCTCAACAAATGAAGGCGGGAATAAGGCCGCGGCGAAGTAACATCGTGCTGAATCATTAGTGTTTTACCTTTCTCCGTTTTAATGAGCGTGGTATCCATATTACCACGGTATTTCTTATCCACAAACTCTTGAAAAAAGGAATCTTCCGCAGCCAACTCACGAGCCCTATCTCCCATCTGGAAATCAGCGGTCTGCATAGCGACTAAGTGCGTCATCCGGTCTCCACTATTGATATTCATACATTGCGCAATTGGGCCGATTCCATGTGTTGGGTACAGATTGCCATTCATCTTGATATTCTCCCGTAAACGCCACATCTGATCGTAGCCCTTTTTGCTGAAATTTAGTTCTAATAAATCGTGAATATAAGCTCCTTCGGCATGCACCAGTTCACCAAACATTCCTTGACGAGCCATATTTAATGTCAACATTTCGAAAAAATCATAGCAGCAATTTTCTAACATCATGCAGTGTCTTTTCGTCTGTTCGGAAACTTTAACTACCTCCCAACACTCCTTCACCGTTAAACCAATAGGTACTTCACATGCAGCATGAGCGCCAGCTTTCATCGTAGCGATACACATTGGTGCATGATATTCCCATGGGGTACAAATATACACCAAGTCAACTTCCTCCTCTTTCAATAATCGAACCCAACCTTCATCACCGGAATAAGATTTCGCTTCTTTCAAGCCTTTGCTGGTCAATATTTTTTGTGCTTTTGTCACTCTATCTGCTTGACGATCACATAATGCGACAATTTCTGTTCCCTCAATGTAAGACAAACGATCCACCGCTCCCGGACCACGCATTCCTAAACCAATAACCGCAATACGCACCGTAGCTATCTTCGGTGCAGCATATCCCCACATATTGAAACTTGGAACAGCAACGAAAGTCCCGCTATTTAACGTCGGCAATGTAATTGCTGCAGTAGACAAGAATGACGCTTTCTTTAAAAAATCTCTTCGATTAGTATCCATATACATTGATAAATTTCTTTTTTACATTAAAGGGGACAACAATTGCGCCCCCTCTAAAATCACCTATTTTAAAACAAACTAACAGTCTATTACGCATAACCTTTAATATCGTGAGATAGCATACAAATGGTTATCAAAAAAGGGTTTGTCAGACCTTTTATAACACAAGTATAATAGTATTCCGAACTAAAAAAAAGTGAAAACGCAAAGCAAACGTTTGCTTAATTTTTATCTGTGTATAATTCGTTCTTTTGTATAGTTTAAAAGTCTATCTGTCCAACGAGCTCTTTTAGTTGTATTTCGGATAATTTAGCTTGTAGCTGAGCGGCATTAAATCGGGAGATCGCATTGATAAAATTTTCTTGAGCGTCCCTGAATTCTACGGCACTAATGGAACCAATGGTATATTTTGCCAGTGTAATATCAAGATTTTGACGGGCAATATCTTCATTCTTCTCCTCCAGCTTAACCAGTTCTATATTCGTCAAATAAGTTTCGTAAGCCGTTTTCAAACCGGTCTGTACAGCTAATCGTTGTTGTTCAATTTGTAACGCAGCATTATCGATCTGAATTTTCGCAATACGTTCGTTACGACGTTGATTCAATCCGTCGAAGATATTTACAGTGGCCGTGAGGCCGTATGTTAATCCTCTGGCATTGGATTGTGCAACAAACCCTAAGCTCGATTCCGTTCGAGAGAAGTTATATCCACCATTTAAACGCACTGTCGGATAACGGCCAGATTTGATATCCTTCAAATCCAATTCTGCAAGTTTTTTATGGAGGATAATATTCTGTAAATCGGGATTAAACTGATCGGCTCTTTCCAGTAAATCACCATATACCAAACTCTCATCGATACCTACATTCGTATCGATGATAAAGTCCACATCCAAGTCTCTAGCCAGAATACCATTCAACATCGTCTTTAAATTCTTCACCGTTTCTACTTGTCGAAGTCGCGCCGAAATATCCTCATTTAAATTAACCTGTACGTTCAGCACTTCTAATTTCGCCGCTTTACCAATAGAAAACCTATTTTCCGCCGTACGAAGTCGTTCTTTGGAAATAAGAATACTAGAATCTAATGCCGACAACAGGTTTTGTTGTTCCACGATGGTATAATACACCGTAATAACATCCCCCACAGTAGCAAGAATAGTTCTCTTCAATTGCAGGTCGCCTTGTTTTTCTAATTCCTGCAACTTTTCATAGCGGGCAAACATACCAAAACCATCAAAAATCGTCCACCCAATATTTATGCCATAGGTTAGGTTATTATTTCGAGCGTTATTCAACGAACGCTCAACGCCGCTATTCTGAAGTTGAGTCGCATTTTGTATACTGTTATTCTGTGTAAGATCTGCTGTTGCATTAGGAAGCATTCCTGCGTTGCCATAGGTTTTATTTTCTTTGGCTGCGAGCAACTCATTTTGAGATAATCGTATATCATAATTGTTTTCCAATGCAATTTCTACCGCATGCCGAACGCTCAACAATTCTTGTCCAATTGCCATGGTGAAGATACCCATGCTTACATACAGCAAAATCAATATTCTCTTCATAAGCCTATCCTTCGATATTATCAAACTCTGGTCGTTTTTTTCTAGACCTCGACATCATTAAATAAAAAGCAGGAATAACATATAAGGTTAAAATCAACGAAAACATCGTTCCTCCAACAATCACCACTCCCATGCCTATGCGACTAGTAGAGGCCGCGCCAAGCGAAAGCGCAATAGGCAGAGCACCCAATGCAATCGCTAGCGATGTCATCAGTATAGGGCGTAAACGCGCTTCCGAGGCCTTGACTACAGCTTGGTATTTTTCGTAGCCTTGATCGCGTAGCTGGTTAGCAAATTCCACAATCAATATACCATTTTTTGTCACTAAACCAATTAACATAATCGTTCCGATCTGACTAAAAATATTCCAACTTTGTCCAAATAACCATAATGAAAATAAGGCACCACCAACGGCCATAGGTACTGTCAATAAGATTATAATCGGATCTATAAAACTTTCAAACTGGGCCGCAAGGATAAGGAAAATAAGCAAGACGGCTAATCCAAAGGCAAACATCGTATTCGAACTACTTTCCACAAAATCTCGAGCTTCCCCCCCTAAATCGGTTGTAAAAGTAGCATCCAATACACGTTCCTTAATGTCGTCCATAACAGCGATACCATCTCCCATACTATAGCCCGGAGCCAAACCAGCCGATACAGTAGCCGACATATATCGATTATTATGATACAACTGAGGTGGACTGCTTCGCTCTTCTATTTCCACAATGTTATCCAATTGAACAAGGAGACCATCGTTATTTTTCACATAGACAGCAGCCAGATCCATCGGAGTTGCTCTATCCTTCCTATCAAACTGCCCCATCACTTGATATTGCTTCCCATTCATCATAAAATACCCGAAACGTTGCCCTGACAAAGACATCTGTAAGGTCTGGGCGACGTCCAATACCGAAACGCCCATCGATTGTGCCCGATCCCGATCGATAGTTACATACACTTCTGGCTTATTAAACTTCAAGTTAACATCCACCACAGAAAATGTCCTATTTCTCGACAATTCTTCCATGAATTCTGGGATCTTCTCTTCCAATTTTTCGAAGTTCGGTGCTTGAATAATATATTGAATCGGTAATCCACCACGCCTATTAACAGATATAGTGGGTTCTTGCGATACGGCGACTCTTGCTTCCGAATACGATCGGGTCATTCGAGAAAGGTCGGCCGCAATTTCCTGTTGTGTCCGCGTACGCTCCTCCGGTTGTACCAATCCCAGCCTAACAAAACCACTGTTAGCCGACGCTGTGCCAAATCCGGGAGAGGTAACCACTAGACTTACTTTTTTTTCCGGAACAGAATCATTTATAAGCGTAGTTAGCTCCGTCATAAAACGGTCCATGTAATCATAAGATACCCCTTCGGGTGCCGTTGCGCTTAATCTAATATAACTTCTATCGTCGTACGGAGCTGTTTCTTTTGGGAGCACCGAATAAAAGAAATAAATGAGACCAAAGCATCCAGCAATAACGACAAAACTCAACCATTTCATCTTTAAGAATCCCTTCAAGGAATGCTCATATTCCTTGTTCATGATCAAAAAATAACGCTCTGTTTTGTCGTAGAACTTTGATTTACGTTGTTCTCCACCTTTCATCAGGTATGCGTTAAGCATAGGTGTCAATGATAAGGATACAAAAGCTGAAATTAAAACGGCAGCGCCAATAACGACTCCAAATTCTCTAAATAAGCGGCCTACAAATCCTTCCAGAAAGATAACCGGTAAAAATACCGCGGCTAACGTAATGGAAATAGAAATAACGGCAAAGAAAATCTCATTGGAACCTTTTATAGCAGCTTCAATAGGTGACATACCTTCTTCCACCTTCTTAAATATATTTTCCGTTACAACGATACCATCATCCACCACCAATCCTGTAGCCAATACAATTGCTAGCAAGGTCAGTACATTGATGGAAAAACCGCAAAGGTACATGATAAAGAAAGTCGCAATTAAAGACACTGGAATATCGATCAATGGACGGAACGCTATTGACCAATCTCGGAAGAAAACATAGATAATCAACACCACCAGTACGATCGCAATAACTAAAGTCTCGACCACCTCAAAAACCGACTTTCGGACAAACTGAGTATTATCCATCGCAATATTCAATTCAAAGCCCGGTGGTAAATCTTCTTCCAGCTTGTCATACTCTTCGTAAAACTGTTCAGCGATCTCAATATAATTTGTTCCTGGTTGAGGAATAATCGCCAAGGCGACCATGGGGTATCCCGAGTCGGACATTTTGGTTTCGAAATTTTCCGCCTCCAGCGCCGCATTTCCTACATCAGCCATCCGCACTACCCGATTTTCCGCTGCTCGAATGATAATATTATTAAACTCTTCCTCTGTGGCTAAATTCCCCAATGTCTTGACTGCTAGCTCCGTATTTGCACCGGTCAATACACCTGACGGTAACTCCACATTTTGATTATTTAAAGCCGTCCGAACATCAAGCACTGTTAACCCGTAAGATGCTAAACGTACCGGATCTATCCATAATCGCATCGCGTATTTACGTTGGCCCCAAATACGTACCGAACTCACACCCGGTATAGTTTGTAGCCGTTGTGCGATCACATTATCTGCAAAATCTGACAATTCCAGCACATTTCTTGTTGTACTTTGAACTGTCATGGTAATAATCGGTTCCGAGTCGGCATCTGCTTTGGAAACGACAGGAGGAGCATCAATATCTTGTGGTAAACTTCGCATGGCTTGCGACACTTTATCACGTACATCATTTGCCGCCGCTTCCAGATCCTTATCCAGGTTGAATTCGATCGTGATATTACTGGCTCCCTGACTACTGGATGATGAAATGTTACGGATACCATCAATCGAATTAATAGATTTTTCCAGTGGTTCTGTAATTTGGGACTCTATAATATCCGCGTTTGCCCCCGCATAGTTTGTTCGAACAGAAATTTGAGCCGGATCGATGGAGGGATATTCTCGTACTCCCAAAAAAGTATATCCAATAATCCCAAAAAGGATTAATAGCAAATTCATAACAATAGCGAGAACGGGACGCTTAATACTTAATGTAGATAAACTCATTACAATCCTCTTTTAACGCAACGTTACATTTACAGGGTTGCCATCTCGTAATGACATCACCCCTGAAGTCAATACCGTATCCCCTTCATTTGCACCTTTAACAATCAACACATCAGCGTCGGTACGCGCACCGGTTTCTACCAAAATTTCTTTTGCTAAACCGTCTTTCTTTATGAAAATTTTCTTCCCATTCTGAATAGGAATTAACGCTTCTGCAGGTATCAACAAGCCATTTTCTATTGTCTCTAACGGAAAAATAACATTTGCAAATGTACCCGGAATAAGCCGGCTATTGCTATTATCAGCCACTGCCCTAACACGCAACGTTCTGGTTGCTGTTTCAACCAGAGGTTCCACAGCATATATCTTTGCACTAAATTCTTCGTTCGTACCCTGCACGGTAAATCGAACCGAAGAACCAATTTTTACTTTGGTTGCATAGCGTTCCGGAATCGAAAATTCCAATTTTACTTTACTGACGTCCACAAGTTGTGCAATATCGGTAGTAGGTGTAATATAACTTCCTTTAGAAATATTCCGAAGACCTATTGTTCCTGAAAAGGGCGCACGAATAGCCGTTTTGATTAATTGTGCTTCTATAAGCTGTATTTGCGCTTCGGCAGTCCTATAATCAGCACTGGCAATATCATATTCTTCTTGACTAATCGCTTCTTTTTGCAGAAGAAGTTTCGCTCTCCGTTCATTCTCTGCCGCCAAGCTATTTCTTGTTTTAGCTTGTGTCAACTGTGCTCTCAATTCTGCGTCATTTATCTTGATCAGCATCTGTCCGTTAGACACATTCCCTCCTTCGGAAAAATTTAATTCTTCCACAATTCCCGAAATTTCCGAACGCAAATTGATGACTTCATTAGGTTCTATGGAACCAGAGAGCGATAAAAAATCGGAAAAGGGCTTTCCCGAAATGACTATACCATATACTTTTGATTCCGCTCGCTGCCGTTCCGTCACATTTTCGGCAGCCTTCTCCCTATTCACCATCAAGCGATAGGCTACCAACCCCACTATTATCAATAAAATAATAACAAAAACCGTTGCAAATCTCTTACTCATAACTATCTTGAAACTTCATACAAAGGAGATACATTAACGCAAGATACCGCTATTTCACCGGATTAACTTGTAAAAATCTTATTATAAAGGAACGAAAAAAGCCCCTGCAGTTATACTGCAGGGGCCCTGTATAAGGTTCGGCACCGACCTACTCTCCCACCTTTTACGGCAGTACCATCGGCTCTGGCGGGCTTGACTGCTCTGTTCGGAATGGGAAGAGGTAGACA
>NZ_SGIT01000006.1 GCF_004208525.1 Sphingobacterium corticibacterium
ATTGGACGATGATTAAACTTCAAGATGCTGAAACGGAAGTAAACAAATATAATATATACAAATATCCATCATCATATTTGCTAAACAGCGAGCGGTTCATTCAGCGGGTAGATATGAGATCAGCGCAATTAGAGGAGTTTATAATAGAGAATATACTTTAAATGTTAGTTGGTAGGCGAAAATGGAAGCAAATACTAAAACTATTCGTATTTCAAAGAAAGAAAAAAATGCGCTGGTATTACGAATAATACTTATATGGTTCTTCATGTATTTTCCATTTATAAACTTTGTTGAAGATTACCTTTTGCTTTCAAAACCGATTGGAGTGGCATTTTTTATTTTGTTACTGATTATTATATATGCAATCGTATCGTTATTTCTGCTTATTTCGAGATTATTTTCTAGTTGGGTAATTAAAATTTTGCCGGAAGGAGTTAGGTTAAAGTTTTTTTGGGGGACACATTTCTTCCGCTATCTAGATATTAAGAGTGTAACTCTGTCCTATCCGAACGCGAGACGTCGAGCGTTGCAATTTACTCTATCAAAAGAAGCCGATTTATCAGGAGTCTTTAAGCCGATAAGAAAGCTGTATATTAAAAAAGACGGCAACGGGAATCCCTATATACTGGTAGGTTTGACTGGCCTTGATGTAGATGCCGAATCTTTGATGAATTTAATAGTTTCTTCGTTACATGATAGTGAGTCATCGACTAATAATAGTGTCTGAAAAAATCGATCCGTCCAATTAATGTATGTCAGTTTGAGCTAAAAATATTGTTAAGGTTGACCTTAGTAGTTTTACTTTTCGTTGTTTCTTTTTATACTACCGTTCTTCGGACGCTATATAAATAGGTTCATCAAATTGCTGTTTATTACGATCCGCTCCCTTATAAAATTGAACTAATTTCCGCCCAAACCCCCCACTTTTCTTCCGTTCAGCCTTTTTTTGTCGGGACGAAACTGCTGTTTTTCTACTGTTCAACATTTTTTTTGGAATTCTCCATTCACATGCAGCATATTTGCTGCGTGATCACACAGCAATCTATCCAGGATCGATAGGCGCTTTTTATAAACCAAAATACATAAATTGAAGATGGAACAATTTATTCATGAAATCCAGCACGTAGTTCAAATAGCCACAAACATACTAGATGCGAGAAAAGGTCTGGATCTACTGATCGGCAGCGATCGAAAATGTAATTTTTACTACATTTAAGTCAAGTTAATCCCAAATCAAGGGTGATCCGGACACCCTTTTTACTAACTGAAATCAAATATGAACAGTACATCAAATACTTTACCGGCAACACCTGCGGCAAAAGATGACCATATCTTCTGGAACCAGAGTGTCAAACTAGCTTCCATGCTGTACTACTGGAAATTAGTCGATAGCTACGAATCCATACTACGGCTGGTACACATTCACCAACGCTATCTTCGACAAGAACCATTCAAACACGACAATACCTTCCTACCACAATTGGAAGAACAGCTACCCAAGGTGGATGGTCCCCGGATATGGGCATGCTTCCATATCGGCCCTTATGCGATCATGGCGTGAGCACTTATTCGGCTAGGATATGGTATTGCGATCTTGCTTAAAGACGACGTGTTCGAAGAGCAATATCCCATGTATATGCAGCAGTTCAAAAGAAGTTTCGGGAGGGAACCGAATGCAAGCGAACTACAGTTTGTAAAGTCCAGCGGCTCAAAATCCCTTATACAGCTAAAGCAACTGTTGAAAAAAGGATACCACGTTATCTGCTATGTCGATGGGGAGGAGGGAGGAAGTGGAGAGAGAGGATGGACACAGGTCCATGTACATAACAAACCTTTGGATGTACGCATGGGAATGGCCATACTAAGTCAATTGAGCGGCGTCCCCATCCGTCCGGTTGTTCTTACAACGGAAGGCGAGAAACTGACGGTACGGAGCAGGGGAGACCTATACGTAAACAACCGGGAGCAATATTCCGCCGCTATGCAATACTGTTACCAAATGCTGGAAGAACTCTCTGCGGAGGAAATCCTGCAGTGGGAATGTATTCCCAGATTATTCGATAAAATTGTTCCCGATAAGCAACACACTGCTGAAAAACCCATATGGCTGCCCATCTACGCAAAAGAGAAAAATATGCTGCTGGATATCGTCTCCGGGAAATTTGCAGAAGTTTCCACTAGTCAGTTTAACAAAATGGAAACGCTGAGACGAGAATTCCTTAAGCAGATATAATAACCGTAAATTTATAACACAATAAAAACCCTATACTATGAGCCATAATGATTTAAAACTAAAATTATCAGAAAAAGTGCAGGCCTTCACCGCCAAATGTGAAGAACAGCAACATGCAATCGAACAGAAGAAAGAACAGGAGCGAAAGAAAGAAGAAGAACAAGCCAAACGAAAGGAAGATGTAGCCAAAAAATTTGATGATACGATATTAAAAGATCTTCGGCACCTTTTCACGGAAATCAAACCGGCATTTTCTTCGCCCTATCTGGAAATCATACTAGATACACATGATCAACATGAGCACTTTTATATTCTCGACGATGATGAAATTCCAGCTTTTGCCTCCCTTGCGGTAGATGCCAAAGCGAAGGTTGACGGCAATATCTTCGACTACCCACGCTACCTGTTTTTTGTCACATCCATATCGAGTAATTCATTCGCACTATCACTTAATAATGAGTGTCGCGAGGTCTTGCGTTTCGGTGCACACGAAGATGACGAGAGCACCCTGCTACAAACGTATTCTTTCGATGACTATGATTTCAATGAGATTCGGGGACATATCGAGAAATACTTGACCGATGAACTGACCTATCTGCAGAAAAATTTTAAGATACGTAGGGCGGAGTGGGAAGATTAAAAATAAACAAAACAATGATGTTCAATTTTTTCAGAAACAACAAAAATAGTCAAGATACCTCTAGGAAGGAGCAGCTAAACAGATAAGCCATCCAAAAGCGGGGACTGGAACTAGCAGAGATTACCAAGAAGCGGCATGCGGCCGGCTTTCCACAGCAAGCGAAGTCGCAGGAAGATTTAACGGCCGTGATCTACGCCTTTACCGATCGATGGGATTATGCGATAATGAAGATAGGTATCGACGTTCCTGTTTTGGATGATGGCAGCCTGCGGCCCAGTTTAAGAAAGAAAGGATTTCTTCCATTGAATGAAAGTGTCTATATACATGTTTCGCAGATGCGATCTGTCGATCTAGAAGCACTACAGATAGAGATTGATCCAGAGCTGGATCGGAACATGCGGAGAAACCTTAGGGGAGATGATGTTATGGAGAAGCTTCAGCGCTGCCGGAAGGATGATTCCAATATTTTCGATATTGATAGAGCTTTCGTGGATGAGATAAAGGCCGTTATTTAGCACTAGAATAACAGCTGCATGGTGACGTTTTGCACTTACTTTGCTTACGAAAATGTTCGCTTTTTTGATTGTAAAACGTTATATTTGAATCAATAACAATTATAACATGCTACCCTATCTATTATGACTGTTAAAAAGCGTTCGATACCACCGAAGCAAAACGATGAATTGCTCAAAGGAGCGTTCGAAGAGAACTTTGCTGATTTCCTGCGGTTTCTCTATCCGGATGCCGACGATATATTTGACTTTTCCAAAAGCATACAGTTCATGGACAAAGAGCTGCTGGCGATAGTGCCGGACAGAGAGCGGAAGAAAGGCAAGCGAGTAGCCGACCTCTTGGCAAAGGTGTTTCTAAAAGACGGTACAGAAAAATATATCCTGCTCAATGCGGAGATCGAGGGTGGCGATGATGCTAAATTTGCAGAGCGTATTTACCAATATAATTATAGAATCAGAGATCGATATCGTATTTCCGTGGCCACTATCGCAGTGTATACGGGAAGTCATAACCAACCCAAACCTTCCGAATACATCGATGTGGTATTGGATACCTCCGTCCATTTCAGGTATCGTACCTACCATATCTTCGACCACAGCGAGAAAGAATTGTTAGCTATGGACAATATCTTTGCTTTTATTGCGGTGGCATGCCAAAAAGCATTACTCGAGGGAAAGATACCGGATGAAGAATTAGGTGAAAATAGGCTAACTATCGCCAAGACATTGTTGCGTCATGACTACGACCATGACCGTATCAAGAATTTTCTTATTTTTCTCAAAAATTTTTTGTATATTAATGATGCAGAAATTAATCGTATATTTGATGAACAGATTATACAATTGTCAGGAGGTACAATCGATATGGGTGTTATAGAAGTAGTAAAAAAACAGGCAATAGAACAAGGACGTTTGGAAGAACGTGCCAAAACGGCAAAGCTATTACGTGAAGAGCGTGCCAAAGCCGAGGCTGATAAACTGGAATCTGCATTAAATTTTAAAAAGATGGGCGTTCCGGTGGAAGATATAGCTAAAGGTTTGGGACTCACCGTTGAACAGGTCGAAAAACTGAAATAGTTTTTTAGCCATAAAATAATATATAGAACAGGCGCTTTCTGATAAAGGAAGCGCCTGTTTTAATTTACAATCTAGATTATAAAAGATAACCAATAATATGTTCATCAAGAACCAGCTACTTCACTAACCAAGCATAATGAAAGAAACCTTGGCTTATTCAATCGCTAAGGCTTCTTTTTCCTGTATCAACAGATCTTGCCATACTTGTGTATTGATCTTGGGCTTCAGCGCCCGTGTATCTTTCATCGCAAAGAGGCTGCGCTTTACAGCGTTGATCAGTGTCTTCTGTATACTGTAGTAGGAGAGGCCCTGCGCATGCTCAATTAACTTTTTCATGGATACTTTGCGGTCAAACGTAAATTTTCCCTCTTTCAGTACCAACTGGATCAATTCCTGTATCTGTTGTTGGTCGGGCAACTCCAAGGAGATGGCTAAATCAAATCGACGTAGCAATGCGTCGTCCAACATATCCTTTTGATTCGTTGCGCAGATCACCATGCTGCTTTGCGGTAGATAGTCGAAGAGTTGCAGGATGGTATTTACTACCCGCTTCATCTCGCCATGATCTTGGCTGTAGTCACGCACTTTGCCCAGTGAGTCAAACTCGTCGATAAAAATAATGCAGTCCTCCTGCGCCGCTTTGCGGAAAATCTTCGCAAGGTTCTTACTGGTCTCACCCAATTTAGATGAAACGATAGCGCCTAAATTAACCACAATCATCATCTTTTGCAGTTCTCCCGCAATTACGTATGATGCTAAGGTCTTGCCACAACCCGATGGACCATGAAGCAGAAGCTTGTTGGATATCGGTAGTTGATATTTCGATAAGAGATCACTATGACGATGTTCTTCCAAAAAGTTAATTAGTTGATCTTTTGCTGAATCGGTACAAACGAGATTGCTAAGATTATAGTCCGATGTAAGTTTTTCGAGTATCAGTTCATCCGTATCGCGGTCTTGCAGCGTTTGATAGTGTGATGGCGAGCCTACCTTTTGCAAAGGGCTGTATTGCTGCTTGCGTAAACTATCTTTAAGCAGGGCGCCACCATATCCACGGGATTTTAAGCCATCCCATTGTGTGGTCAGGAGTATATCAGGCTCTTCCTCCATGCGCTTTTTGATATAGGGAGAAAATCTTTCCAGTGGATTGATGCGGCTCTGTGATCTCCGCGCCATCGCACGCATGGAATATCCTTTTCCCTGCAGTTCTTTAACTTGTTTGAACCGTTTCAAGCGGATTCCGTCCTGAGTTGCGCTTTTAGCTGGAATATCCTGCCCGCAGACCGGTTTCTTGGGTTCGGCCTGAAATCGCTTTTCAGCTATTATGGCGTTGACTTTATTATATTGTCTAACCAGTACTTTCTGCACTGCTTCACTTAGGTTTTTAAGTAGATGCCAGCGGTGCACCGCTGGTAATGGCCTTCTGATAATTACTGTATCTATCCCGGCTCATCACTTCAATTTTCGGACGCTTTTCAAGCCATTTACGCAACGTTTCTTCCTCACGGTCGGGTAGCAGATCGATAGCTTTCCCTGTATTAAGATTGACAAGTATACTGCCGTAGCTATCCCGTTTTTTATAGGCCCAGTCGTCCACCCCAACTGCGGTGACACCCTCCGAAGTTAAAAAAGCTTCGTTTTTAACCAACCATAGTATTAGTGTCACTGGCAGGCATCGACACTATTTGGCAGATCCGTTCAGCAGGTCGGCCGCCGGCAATCAGCCCTAGTTGTTGGATGTTGCTCTCCAACCGCATGGATGGGAGTACTTTTGAACTTTTATTGGCGTTTTTGAGGGTTTTGAGAAAGATAATGAATCGTTAGTTTGTTAATAAATCAGTAAGCCTGCTCGCAAAAGCAGGCTTTGTACCTTAGTCTAAATTTTAAAGTGTATCTAAAAACCCAATTTTACAACGAGCGATTATGGAATTTTGTTCAATGTATATACACTAATTTAGTATCCATTTTTATAACAAGTCATAAGGGCTTATCATTACGGTCTAAGTGATAAGATTTTTAATTTGAACTCATCTGTAAAAGCTCAAGATTTGAAATTAAGAATCGGCCGAGATCTAGTCAAGTCCACCTTTTATTCTAACGCTTTGCTACTCTCGGGGTATGATTAACCTTTTGTACAAATGTTTTAATACTATTTATTTCATTAGTTAACTGATTGGCAGCTCCCATTTGGATGTCAAGAAAATCTATAAATTCGTCTCTTAAGTTTGAAAACTCTTTTTGCAACGATTTCTTTTTTTCTGGATCAACAGATTTTTTTACTAGCTGTTTGACTTCGGATCTATATCTTTGTATTTCGGACTCAAAAAAAACTTTGCGATAGTAGGTAAGATTATCGGATTTGGTTTGGTCTAGTTCTTTAAGAACTCTGTTAAACTCTGGTTCACCGATATCTCTGAACGGGATTAGTTTGGTGTTTTCCACTTGGCGGAGCTTTTGAAGATATTCTCTGGTGATTACTTCGGGAGGATTAGTGCAGAGTAAATTGAAGTCGTCAATTGCTGCATTGATATACTTTAGGCCAAATTTCTTAAATACATCGGAATATTGTTTTTCCAACTCGCTGTCCCATTCCATTCTTGTCATTTTTTCCTGTCTGATTTTTTTCATATTTTGACTTACAAAAAATGAAAGGATATTGTAGCTTCCTGAATAATAGATGTTTTTTTTGTCCTCACGTACTAGCCAGACATTTTTGTAATGAAATGCTGGTAGCTCGCAATAATAAAAATTGAGATTTTTGTCTAGGTCAAGTAGAAGTTTCATAGATTCATCCTGAACCATTTTATCCCCATTAAAACTTTCATTGGCAGAATAGGAAATATAAACTCGGCCACCCTTTTTTAAGTATTCTCTGATAAACGGTATTCTTTTTTTGAAAGCGAAGTCGCGAACCCATGGACTCTGTATCATTATGCTGTCAGACGTAGTATCGAAAAGCCTTTTCAGTTCTATCTCGAATTCCAGGGAATAGAAGTGACTTCTGATGGATTCGATTTCCTTTGCTATCTCTTTGAGTTTAGCAGCATCATGGTTATCTGTCGCTAGGTCAATCTCCACCTGCTTATGTATCAACTTCTCTTCAGCATCTATCTGTTCTTGTTGTTTAGTTTCTTGTGTAAACTCAGCATATTCACCTAAATCAACAATCTTTTCTAAAAGTTCCGCTTTTATTTTTTCATTGCGATCCAATACTTCGGAGAGGGTATCGATAATCTTGTCCTGTTTCTCATCATAAACGATTGCACGCATAGTATTATCTCGAAAATTTTCAAGAAGTACTATCCAGACTTTTGCCTTAAATCCCTGTGCGCCGGTCAAACGGGAGGACTGAAGTAAGAAGCTTTTTTGAGGGAAATGGATTTCAGGTGCCTGAACTTCCGCTAGAGGCTTGACTTCTTCAATGGTTTTTGGCAGTAATTCCTTGTCATGTGTCAGGTTCTTTTCGCTTTTTAAATTTCTGAAAATTTCTT
This sequence comes from Sphingobacterium corticibacterium, assembly GCF_004208525.1. GTDB lineage: Bacteria > Bacteroidota > Bacteroidia > Sphingobacteriales > Sphingobacteriaceae > Sphingobacterium > Sphingobacterium corticibacterium. The sequence continues at coordinate 7,954 of NZ_SGIT01000006.1, forward strand.
TGGTCTTAGCGTGGTTGGGTCCTAAATTATCAATGTATAAATCAAAGTTCCTTGTAAAAGTTGAAAACTTTACACCATTGTTGACATATTCTTTTCCTAGTTCTGTGAGCCATATTTTGTGACCATCACCTTCAACTATTTTGTCATTCTCAAGCTCATGCAATGCTTTGTCGAGAATATCTCTTTCAGCTGGATCTTTTATGGTATCTAGACCTAAGATTTCTCCGATTTGATCAGTGGGCATGTTCTGTAATAGAAGGAGGTCGCAGATGACTTCGTCAAAAAGACTAAATTCTATAGGCTGGGAGCATGTGCCTGAATACTTTGCGACAGTATATGGCCAGTCCATATCGGTAAATCCGATAATACGCTCGATTAGTTTTTTTTCTTTTCCTGCTGCCTCAATTATGCGTAATTCTAGAGGTACCTCTCGGTTGGCAGATTCTTGGGGCTTGTGGTCGGTTTTATAAGCCCTCCGCTGGCCATTCTTTCTGGCAAGGAAAGCGGGATAGTTTTCCTCAATGAATTCGACAACATCGCTTGGATAATCTTCATTGGGATCCTCATTAAAATCGTACCCATTTGCAATAAGGAATTCTCCTAACAGTCCGATATTTGTTTGAAGATCCCTAACTATTTTCGATAATCGCTTTCTCATTTTTTAACAAGACTGTTTAGTTGTGAAATATCAATTCTGTGCATTTTTTGTATTGCTTGTTCATATTCAGACTTGTGCGCGAAATGTTTTTCGTTTCCAATGACTATAAGGAGACGTTTGGCTCTTGAAAAGCCTACATTTATTCGTTGGAGCTCTCGGGCGAAACCTAGGGCGAATGGATACTTGTTATTATCTATTGGTATCTTTTTCCCTTTTTCTATTTTGTACTGCTTGTTGCTTCGTACAGTGGATATTATGATGATGTTTCTTTCCATCCCTTGGAACCTATCAACGGTATTTATCCTCAATGGAATATTGTATTCGTTTCTAAGTTTATATTGTTCAAAATTACGCCATTCGTTTCTTGAAAGTGTTGGATATAAGGCTTTTCTAATTGCGGTCATCTGTGGCATGTAGTAAGTTATAATTCCAATCTCTTTTTCTTCGTCTTTTGCAGCATGTAGTGTATATTCATCGAAACCTTCGGAGGTTTTGAGCGCTTTTAGAACCAGTTTGATCGCTTCGATCTCACCCATATTCTCGTAGGAGGTGCCTATTTTTTCTTCTGGGGATTCTACGTTTACCCAGATAGCGTGGTGCTTGGGTTCGATAAACGGGATTTGGCTTAAACCATGCCATCTACTTGATTTTACTGAGAAGTCAGGAATGTCCATTGTTCCTTTGATGCCACATAGTAGACCATTTTCTAGTTCCTGCTGATCTGTATAAAATTGACTTATGCAGTTCATTATCTGCTCGTGCATCCTAAATTGTGTGTCAAGACTGGTCACGAAATTCTTTGGTGCATTTTTAAAGAGCTTCTCGAATTGCGAGACCTTGTAGTCTTCCTTAGTCCAATCTTCAATTAGCTTCTTGGCACCGACGGCTTCTAGTGCTTCGCCAAATTCTTTTTCGTCGATCATTGGAGGAAGCTGCTTATGGTCTCCAATAATTACTACCTTTTTGCCTAAAATTAGCGGCATGACGAGTTCCGGCGGTGTTGCTTTACTAGCCTCATCCATAATAACTAGGTCAAAAACTGGATCATTAAGCTTATCAGAGTTTCTATGAAAAGTAGCTTGATATGCCTCTCCGAAATTCTTGCTTCCGCATTCGCTGCATGTGGCTGCAAATACATTGACATGTTTGAGATAGGCATCTGTAAAAGTCTTTTTAATTGAAGCGCTCTTGCTCTCAAGTCCTATTTTCCATTTTGAGACTACATCGGCATACTTTGATTCATCAGTACAGTTTGAGATTATCGTATCAATCCATGAGCAGACCGCATTGTCACTATTTCTTTTTTCTTCATTGGAACCACTGTTAGCTTGAGACCAGTTTCTTATTCGTTCATTCGAATATACTTTCCCCTCGTCTTCAAATTTTTCGATATTTCCTATTCTCAATGGACGTACCAGTTTTTTACCTTTGATGCGTTCGAGAGCATTGTCTACTGCAAGGTTGGTCTGCGAGGTAATGAGAAGTTTTGATCCGTTTTCCCGGATGAGCGTTTGCCAGATTATCTCTGCAATAACAGTTGTCTTACCTGTTCCAGGAGGGCCTTGGATTAGCGAAAGATCGCGTGCAAGCAGCGTTTTAGCAACTGCCTCTAATTGTTTGGGTTGAGTACTTAGGAAAGGTTCATTTAGATTTGCAGCGACTTTTTCTTTTTCTTCATCGAGATCTGAAAGCGACTGACGAGCCTCATTGGGATCGAATAGAAAATTAGAAAGATTTGGATTGACTGGAAAGCCATTTTTACTGCTCGGTTCCGTAACTTTTTTCATAGCCTTTATCATTCGGCCGACATTCGTCATTTCTCCGGGAAAAATAGGCTTAATAAAACCTTTGCGAATTTCTTCGAGGCTGATCCTGTCTTTCTCGCGTCCATTTATCATCTCGTCAAAGGTATCTGTTATTTTGAAGCGGAGCTTGTTTTTTTCCTTTCTTACTAGTCTTCCTATAGTTACTCCTTCCTTAAAAAAGGCTTCAGCACCGTACTTCTTGATCTGTTCATTTAATTGCTCTCTCTGGGCAGGTGTCAAATATATGAAGGTCGCTTGGCTTATATTTCGCCTGACTTCCTTTTCCTTTTCTATTTCAAGGGTTTCGTTCTTAATAAGCTCATATGTACTCCGGCCAAGACTGTTATCAAATGAGACATTCAGGATTTCTGCATATTCTGAGCAAGCTTGGTTGATAGCTTCCTTGAAGTTATCCCTGTCTTCGGGAGTTAGAAATTGGTAAGAAAATAATGCAGTAGTATGCTTTTTTATAAAATCAAAATGGACTGCGGTTCCAATAGATTTTCTCACGGAATTGACCACAGCATGGAGTGTTTTTTCTCGCTTATCTTCGAGATCCATCTTAAATCTCAAAATATAGGCTGGCTTATATTCCTTTTCCTCTATGGAAACAGATGGAAATAGTTTTTTAATCCGCAAGATCTGGCTGCTGAAATCATCTGCTGAATCTGCTGAAACTTTTACGGCCGATTGGCTTATTATAAATTCGGTTTTTTCCTTTTGATCTGTAAAAGTCTTGAAATTACGTAGAGTCGTAATATCTGTAGATGTATCTTGCTTGAAAAAATACTGGGTAGGAAGCCTGCGAATATTTTTCCCAGGGAACTGGTTCTGAATAGTCTTTAATCCGCTTTCTACAATTTGACGACTTGTATTTTGGATATGGTAAATACCATCGATTAGGGTGAAACCATTCAGAGGTATGGCATTTGCGCCATTCGGTACTTTGAACCTTGAAATAGATCGTACCAATACCATGTTGTCGGAGGCAAAAATCTGTTTGTCTATGTGCGCGCTTACCTCCACGAGATATTCTCCTTCTTTAGTGTAGGAAACTTTTGCGCGATCGAGCGACAGTTCAATGAGTTTCTCCATTAGATTCTGGGAAGTTTCAGAAGGATCTTTGCTTGTTGGGAAGGTAACAGATAGGAGTACGTCGTTTACCTTTTCTATGAAAATAGACTGCTTATAGTATTCAGTTATCAGTTTTTGGAGGTGCGGAAGATCTCTATCTGTTATCTCTACCATTCCGTCTGCTAATATAGGGCATTCCAGCTGGTACTCATTCTGAAGCTTCCTCATTAGTTCCCCGTAGATGTGTTCTTTTGAGGTGTTTTCTGAATAAGTAAGCTCTATCTTACCAGCAATGGCATGGGTGACAGGTTTGGCTGATAAATCATAAAACAATTCTTCTCCTAGAGTTTTCAAGCTCGCAAGTTCCTCACTCGCAAGTTCCCTGTAATTTTTGAATTCGATAAATGCTTTTTCCTCACCTATACCATGATCCTCGATTTCACTTTTCCTAAATAAGCTGAAGATTCCCTTTTCAAGCTTTTCTATCAGATCTTTTTCATTAATAAAGATATCTACATAGGTAGCCCTCTCGCTTTCGCCTTCTCTGGACTCCATATATGGGGCTGTAATATTATCAATTTTCCAGACTTGCTCTTTATCCTTTACAAGCTTTTTTAATGCATTTACATAGTTTTTCCATATCTGCATGTCTATTTGCTTATTTATGTCAAGCATCGGAACCTCATTTGATTCTATTTCTTGAAAAAGAAACTTGAAGCCATTGGAATTGGTACCCGCATTTTCAGAGTTCGAAGCAAATTTGAAAGTACATAGTTTTTTTATGGTGTTTTTAGAAGGTTCAACAAAAAACTTAGTTTCTTTTATCTTACTTATCTGATAAGAGTGAAGTTCTGTGAACACGTCGAGCTTGTCGGATCGCAATGAAACACCGATCTCTATTGCAGTCTCCTTTCCAAGTGGGATAATTATTTTGTGTCTTGGACGGTTCTTTTGAGCATCGGGCTTTTGTTTCTGGAAAAAGCATAATAGCTCGCTCGAGCTTAGAAATTTTCTTAATTCAGAAGATTTTAGCTCATTGTCAGGATTATTATCATATCTGCTGTCGAAGTCATCTGAGGGACGCAATGTGATCTCTAAGGCTTCTGTTGGAGTTTTGTCCAAAATACTATCCACTTTTAAGTTTGTTTTTTATAATAAGTAATAACAGGATACGCTAATTTAATAAATGTAAGAAGAAAACAAAGTGCTTTCTGCTTACATTTATTATTATTAATAGGATTATCATCTTAAATAATTAAAAGTGGATTGAACTCCAAATGTTAGGGCTACATAATTAGAGTAGAAAACGATACCGCAATCAGCATCGTCTATATAATCAAAGGTATTCCGTTAAGTTGTGCATTAACAAGTCTCTTATGATACGATAAACGTATCAGGGTCTATAAGCTATTTCTTATTCTATTTTTACTAAAATTGTTAGTGTAAAAATGTGAAATATTTTAACAAATACTTTTGTATTTGTTGGTATAAATTTTACTAAAATGTCGTTATTAGCAAAAAATCTAAAATATTTGAGGGATCAGAAAGGTCTATCACAAGAAAAAATGGGAGCTGCAATTGGATCAGTCGTGATCGATATGCTGCTTACGAAAGAATAAAGGCGGGTTCTGAGCCTCCTTTGGAATTACTTATAAGTATTTCGCGATTTTTTCATATTAGCTTAGACTTATTGATTACTGTGGATTTGAGAAAGTACCCATTGAATAAGATATTGGAATTTGAAGATAATCGGATATTGCTGCCTATTAAAGTCGATCAGAGTGGAGAGAATATGATAGAAATCGTGCCTCATAGAGCAAAGGCAGGTTGTCTCGTCCTGAAAAAACGAAATAAAGCAAAGCACGCTAACGATTTTCAACATAATATTCTCAAAAATTTACACAATCCACCCGCGCAATATGCATTTTATGTCGAGCCACTTACGCTTTCTATTAAAGAATACAACGATTTATTAGATGTCACTATCTTTAATCGATTTTTCAATTTTCATCCAATCGATTATGAAGATTTGAATATTAGGTCGGGCATTTTGAAGTATAAACTAGGTTTAATACCATATCTGAGAGCTCATGTTTCTATCCCTCCCCATGAAGACGTGACAAGCTCGGATCACTATTATTCTTATACTAAAGGAGGAACAAATATAGCGTGCCATAGTGGTACTATTATTCCAGAGGACTATCGCTTATCCACTCAATTTGAGAACATTTTAGACCAAGCTTATAACGAGCGATACATGGTAAATCAAAATCAATATTTAGAAATGATTGACACAATTATTCAGGAACCGAGTAAAAATTCAAATTATTATTACATTTTGAACAAATAAATTATATCATTATGTTTATCCCATAAACGTGTCTCGATTCGAACATTTAAAAGGTGTAGATAAAAGAGATTTGAGAGCGGCTTGCAAACAATTAAAATTTCATGGCTAAGACAATTCACCCATCAATACCAGGAGAACTTATCCTGTCGGAACTTAAAAAGAAAACCCAGAACAACGAAAGACAATCTGAATTTTTAAGTCTTTTTGAATCTTTTAGTCGCCTTGTTGCTCACGAAACACGTTTTATTGTGGCCCTGTTTCCAGAGTATACTCCGCATGACGAACCACTTCATTTACGTCGTTTATTTGAGCTAGCTGAATGTTTACTAGGTGAGATAGTTATTAAAAACCTTAATGCGACAGAATTGTTCATCTTGGCACTGTCGCTGTATGGACATGACTGGGGGATGGCAGTGTCAGATAAGGAGAAAGAAGTGATTTTGTCTGGTTCATCACATAGCGATGACTTCGCATTGTTAGAAAATGAACAGAATAAATTTGAACAGCATTTAATCGATCAGAACCAACTACGTGAAAACCTGAGCAATTTTGGATGGCAGGAATACGTTCGAAAAACACATGCCGAACGTAGTGCAAGAAGGTGTATTAAATATTTTAAAAATATTGATAATGGCATTGGTGAAGCTTTGGCACGAGCTTGCGAAGGGCACTGGTTGGATTTCGAAGAGCTTAGAAATCTTATCATCTATCCATATAACTACAGTATTAGGGGAGAGGTTATAAATTTAAGAGCAATCGCTATCTATGTGCGATTAATTGACCTCTTTGATATCACAAATGAGCGTACTCCCTATAGTATCTACAAATATACTGCGCCAAAAGACGTGCGTTCCGTAATGGAATGGGCTAAGCATAGGGCAATAAATTCTATGAGTACCGTCCCTTCTCAAAACGGGCGGAATATTTTGGTTGATGGTCAAACAACCGATCATGAAGTATTTGCTGCGCTTCTAGATCTAAAATCCTTCTGTGCTCACCAGCTAAAGGAGGGGCTTGAATTGCTTGATGAAATGCACTTGGAGAAATACAATCTACACATTTATGATTTAAAATGGAATATAATTCCAAAGGGTTTTGATCCTATTAATATAAGATTTCAATTTGATCGTTCAAGGATGTTTGAAATTCTTAGCGATGAAATTTATCAAGGAGACAAGTATGTTTTTATCCGCGAATTGATCCAAAATTCGGTAGATGCAATGAAATTTCGCACCGAATTGCTTTCGACGCGCATGGGGTATCGACAAGGTTTAATGAGTAGAGTAAAGATTTGTGTTGAAGAATTAGATGATGATCAAACGCTAGTCTCCGTAACTGATGATGGTATTGGTATGGATCGTTATGTGATCGAAAATTATTTAAGCGTTGCAGGTAGGAGTTATTATCGTAGTGAAGAATTTCAAAAGCTTGGTTTAAAAATGGATCCTATATCTAGGTTTGGAGTAGGAATTCTGAGTTGTTTTATGGTGGCTGAGCGTATAGAAATTATTTCATACCGGGATCGTCTGGTAAAGCATGATAGTAAGGTAATCAAGATTCAAGTGCCATTTGTCGATCAGCAATTTCGTGTAGAAATGCGTAACCCCGAAAACCACGATCGAGTCGGAACGACAGTGAAGGTGTATGTCTCAGCAAAAAAAATTTTAAAAAACCTTCATGATGAAAAACCTCTGCAAGTTACTGACTATGTTAGAGCAATAGCGGGAGCCGTTGATTTTCCAATTGAGATTATTGAGAGAGGAAACAAATCTGTCGTTGTCAGTCCTTGGGCAGACTTCGATGAAATCTCTCAAACGTTTCCCGAGCACCACCTGCATGCGATAGATACTCACCTACGAATAGATAATATGTTTGCTATTCAGAATATAAAAAATGCTAAACTAAATTTTAAAGAGCACCGGATCGATGTCTCCAAAGACCTTAACATCGAAAATGTTGAAGGATATATATCCTATTTAATTCCATTAGATTTCGATATTAGATTAGTTAATAGCGGGAGAAGTTGGCCGGGCGATGACTTCACAATAAAGGATTCTGGAAAGAGAAGGCAGGAAAAACGTCTTCAGTTTAGTTTTAAATGGCGTAATTCTAGAAATAATCAGCTTCCCGAAGATTGGAACTTAGGAAGGAGTGCCTTTTCCCAAATGACTTATCAGATTTTTTTAGACGGAATTCTTGTTTCGGGAGCGCTTTCTCCAAGAGAAATTGATGGAAAACTACCAAAGCAATATTTTTCTTCAAGAGGTGGGCATTTTTTTACAGATGAGCACTTCGTCGTTCCGCGCGTTATATTAAATTTGATTAAGGATCGTGGAGGTAAGACAGATTTATCTCGGTTCTCCTTGGAAAATAGAAGTAGTCATTGGGAAGATATTGTAGTGGACAAACTACACTTGTTTCTTCTCAAATATTATGAAGATCTGTTAAAAAGCAAAGATGGTATGCAATTGCTAGTGCTTATGAGTCAGATGGAATTTTTTTATAGACTTTCCGTGGATCAGATTATTGATTTTATTGGACTAGAAAATTGCCCAGTTGCTATGATTAAGACTAATGGGACTATTTTATTTGAAGATTGGGGAAATTTAATTGATCGACAAATTTTACTTCAACCTAAATATACCAATTGGTTCAGCCGAAAACTCATCAATAAGTTCAATAATGAAGATTCTACTAGCAATAATTACTCCCAGAATGATTTTCTTCTCGACTGGAAAGGCGAAGCATTTATACTAACACGTCATGATCTGGAGCATCAAGCTCTTGAGGACGGTAGTTCAGTTCAAGAGATCAGTGTGAGCAGATACTACAATTACTATTTGGTTAGAACACACCATTTTTCACATTACCGTTTTCTATCTTCCCCATATCTTTATGGTGCTCCTCTCATACAAGAAGTTTGGGCTCCTAATAAAACTATGTTCATTTCTCCCGAAGATGAATTGTTTGAAAAGATTATTGAATCTGAGATTCCTTTAGATGCATCAGAGCTCGAGAAGGTTTTTTACTCAGCTTTGGAACGGGAATATGTAGATGAGATGCCTAATATTGGTAATTTCGAAGCTCCTTACGAGTCTTCTTTTTGCTTCGGCCTGACGCATTTAAACTACCGACATCAAAACACTATAAATATTTTACAGATTTTGATTGCTTTTTCAAAGGCGAAACCAAAAACAAATGAGGAGTCGGTAATTTGGGGATCTGTACATGATAAGCTGTACGAACTCCCATATTTTGATCGCTACAGCCACAGACACTTTCCAATTAAAATTGATGAAATCAATACCGTTTTCTCCGAGCTGAACACATATATTGTAGAAAATTACTTGATTAAAAATTTTCATCCATTTTCCTCGATAATTTTTGACGATTTTGTTGAGGGCACAGTTTACCATGCTGAAGATGATAATGTCTACAGCTTCTTTGATAACGCAGATTTTGACGCCTATGAATTTAATGAAAGTTACTCTCTAACTCTTTAATTACAGTTTAATGGAAGTTAACCTTAACTAGATGGCCCGATGTATGTTAGATGAACAAATTCTTTTTTCGCATTACACTAATACTTATTTATGAAATACAACATTAACGATATTAAGATAGGGGATGAACTCTTTTTTGATCGTAAAGGAATAGATAATCATGATTTATACTGGAAAGTAGTAGGCTTTCATAAAGAAATGATCAAAATAGAGATCGCAGCCATGGGGTTTCAAGAAAATTTATATATCGATGTGACAGATATAAAATATTTGAATCCGAAAATAGATAACCTTTAGAAATAATACGTATGAATAAAAAAAGAGGTGGAAGCGATATCCTAGAAAATCTGTAGCTATAACAGCGGAAAAATAAATCAATATTTTAGATGTGAAAAATACTTTGTATAATTTGCATTATACCAGAATACCAGAGTTTCTTACTATTTATATAGCACGTTTCAAACTTTCTGAAGAACTATACGCAGCTGTGTCCGATATATGATATTCTCAGACTATTTTTTATTTTATGTCACTACCCTTTGTGCTCAGCGGAGCGAGCAAGAAGGGTAGTGACAGTGAAATTATTTATTAAGCTAGCTTTACTAATTTAGCGATGAGGGTAATATCCATTGAATCCACAGCTATTCTGACTCCAGAGGGATACTCAAGTACAACCGTTCTTGAAAACTTACTTTCCATTATCGGAACCTCATCCAGGTGCGCCAATTTTTTCTCTTCAATGATTTGCGTCGTCCTAGGACTTGATAAACCAATCCCAACCTCGGCAAAGGTATGCTTCAGTGAATTCTCGTATTCCCTATGGCTGTCTGTATCCGCTAAATAATACGGAAATTATCGTAACCCCAGCAAATTATGAAGATTGCAAGTATTAGTGATATACCTGTCAGGGACAGTATATTCTTATCGCGGGTAGAAATTCATCGTACTCATCAAGATTCCGCAATCAAACTGAGGCCCGGCACATTGGCCGATGCTGATGTCATCACGGATGATCAAACTATTTTATAAAGGATCTGGAAAAATGTTGTTAAGAGTTTGAAAAGGAATTGAGATAAGTTGCCGGTTATTGGTCACTAACTCTGGTGTACTTTTGTCGGAATATTCATTTATTGATTTTGCTCCATTATTTCTTTGAATAGCGGTCCATATACCCTGCTAAAAGTGAATAGCTTGGGATTTGGCTATCCTTTAGGTCTTCAATAATATTATCTATCTCCTTTTGGGTTTTGTTTTGACTAAGCTTAGCCTTGGCCTGTATTTCCGTGACATCTATCTCAAAAGTGACAATACCCTTTAACATTCTGTCCTTAAAATCATCAGGTAGTTTCAACCACTTTTCATAATACTCGGGTTCATACTTGATCATAGTCCGTTGCATGACGTCCGAGATCTGATTAGCTTCGTGCAGTATCGATACATTACCATAAATATGGACAGCCATATAATTCCACGTTGGCACACTTTCCTCTTTTAAATAGTTGGTAGGAGAAATATATGCGTGAGGTTCTGTGAAAATTACAAGAACTTCCTGCCCCTTAATTTCTTTCCACTGGTTATTAGCAAGCGCAATATGCGTGTGAAGCTTCAATTTATTGGGATCCTTATTTGAAAGAATGGGGATATGCGTACCGATCACCCGGTTTTGGTTAATACTAATTAATATACCGAAGCTAAATCGATCAATAAAAGCAAGGATGTCGGTAATATCCTCTAATGTGTTGATTTTTGGCATGTACATAGTAGTTTAATTAATAATACTCTTGTAAAATGGTTTTCCATAAGCGTTCTGCCCAGTTTGGGAATTTACGGCTAGCATTTTTACTAAATCCAGATCCACGAGCACGGACATTTTTCCGAGATTAAGTTTTTCTTTTAGGTCCCGCAAATGTTGCAGCTAAGTCGCGTTTTTAAGCATTACTTTATATTAGATTGAGATTGCCCGTTTCTATCCGCTGCCTTCCTCCCATAGACCACCCGCGAATTCTCACCCCATTCCTCCAAAACAAAATCTGCCCTAGCTTTCCTATTGGAAATCTTAGAAAGCGCGATTTGAAACGCGAGGGGTTAAAATTACTTTCTTACTCAACTTCTTTAAGCTTTCCAATTAAATATTTTGTATCGTTTTCTATATGGTCAATTTCGAAATAGTCGATATAATCTATCGAAGTGTTCCATATCCTTGCCAAGAAATCATATAGATCGGTATTGCTATCAAAATATCGTTTCGCTAATTCGATTGCCCGTTCAAGTTTATCTTCAGCTTCCTTAATATTCCTTTTATTTTTACTATTCCGATAAGTGTATGTATTCCCTTTTGAAAGTTGCATTATATTTTCCTCCAAAAATATAATGTGTTTTTTAGCTGTTTCTTTGTCCATCTTAGGGGTTATCTAGTTTGCTTTAAATATACCAAAATTTGCGAAGCTGTCAGTCAAGAAAGAGTATGGGGACGTTGTAAGTGTTCCTACGATAAATTTGGACGGTTTGAATCAACAGCCTCTAGTCCTATAATATTCCAGCCGTTGTTTTGGCCAAGAGTGACAATATGGCTGCACATAGTAATTTTCTTGTAGTTGTGGTTGAACGGAAATTTTTCAATAGGTTTAAACACAAAGCTTTATAACTGAAGTTCGCCTACTATAAATACAAAAAATGGGTTGTTGGAATACAGTGAGAGTAGATTATTGCCATCAATTTGTACCAAACATTATTTTTGTGGTTTCGCTTTATAAATATTTACTTCATTGCCGTCGATGATCTTTGTGCCAACAATATCTATTAATTTCTTATTTCTATTCATTGCACTTGATACATATGAACTTGAGTAATCCCAACCAAATGAATTGAAAAACTGATTAATTTTGTCAACGGTTAGCCCAGATGTACAAAACTCTTCATTCTTCAATAAGTAATAAGTTATTGCATACGTGATAGCTGGGCGTTTGTCTAGTACTGTGTAAAATGATGTGTGAGATTTGTGTGTCGCCTTAAGATTATTACGAAAGTTATCTTCAAATTGAATATTTTTAGTGTTCAATTCGGTCAATGGCTTATTAAAGAATTCTGTCGCGATATTAATATCTTCGATAGTGAATAGTGCTTCTCCTTTTCGTATTCGAACGATAGTTCTAGCTGACTTCTCTATTAGATTAGCAAAATCTATATCAGCAACCCCACTAAAGTCAATAAGGTTAAGGATATTTTGTGTAATGAATTTTCTGTCGATATTACTCATTACCCAAAGTTGAATCGTAATCAAATTACAAAAAGTGACATTTTGTTCTTTTTTTGTAATTTGTTTTCTGTATGTTTGTATTGGAAATTGACCCAAGGGTCAATTAGGTGTTTAAAACTAAGAGTCTTGCCGTCACAATTCTCACGCCACGACGCAAGGCAGCAGATTAAACACCCATGTCTATACTTTTATGCTATATTTGCATATCAGGTAGATGTGGGCCCTGCTGTAATCCCGTGTCGTGTAAGGCGTGAGAAACTTTATTGTGACGACGGTTTGCAGGCCCACATGTATCAAAAGAAGCTGCTAGCCAACAAGACTCGTTATTAATAACGAGCAATGAAAACCGGAAGGAAAAAACTTTACAAAAACTTGATCTCGCCACCTGACTAGGTTTGCGTGCAGCCAATTTGGCTTTTCCACAGGTGCGACAGCGCAAAACCGAATCATAAAACCAATTTCGAAAACCGTAATGTTCGCATCTATTTCCTAAAATTTACTAACTGTGTGTGGCCTAAGCTAGGTTTAGCCACAAAGGAGAAATAGCGAAGAATACGAATAGCAAAAAGCTCTGGACCACACCCTTAAAACCTTAAAAAATGAACAATTTTTACAAGGGTGGGGGAGGACTGTCCCTAACCAAAGCAAATTTGCGATTTATAGCGAATCAACCTGAGAAGCAACATCGGGTAACTCCAGCGAAAGGAAAGGAGGTTGCCTGTGGACACTAGATATATCCCTTTACTGCATAATGCCAAAGAAATAACCGAAGAGGATTACGATCCTAAAATAAAAATCCAGACTTTCTGGGCAAAATATGGCGTTAACCACAGCCGTCTTCACATCCTGAATCTCTTTTTGTTCTACAAAGGCGAGACGGAACTCCAAGAGCCGCTTAGCATAGAAGGAATGGAGCGGTTTTCCCAGGATGTGATGGGACTGTTGATGGCATACTATGTTGCCCATCAAGAAAAAATAAATCTCGACGATATAAAAATTCCTGTTGAGGAAACACCGGAAAAGAATGGAAACAAAGGCTTTTTCTCGGATACCCTTTACACCATACTGGGGCTGTACCACTTGGAACAAAAACTAAACCGTTAAATTATGAACAATAACAATAATCATAAAAGTATTGATGCAACCTTATGGGAAAAGCAAACGTCTATGTATAAGGAGACGTTCTTAATCCTATTAATAAAATTTTTACGCTTATTCTATCGAGCGGTAGAGAATATAAGAATCCTTCATCTGGGATTCTTATGTTTTTCGTTGAAGAGTTTGTTTTTTAAGGCAACGAAGAACAAAGTAGTCCTTCTTTACGGACTACTTTGTTTCATGTTGTTTGATCTAGTTGTTGCCCAAGCGCAGTCTCCCGAGAACCGGGGGGCTGCCGAAGGGCAAAATGAGATTAAAGCATTGGAAATAGGGGATACCATACCCGAACAGCTCTGGAACCTGCCTTTACAGGTCGTCAACCATCCCAATGGAAAGGACACGATTACCTTAAACGATTACCGAGATAAGAAACTGATTATTCTGGATTTCTGGGCAACTTGGTGTGTGCCCTGTATTCAGTCATTGCAATGCTTAGACAGTTTAGCCGATAAATACGCCGAAGATGTGCTGATACTGCCGATATCAGATGAAGTAAGTGATAAGGTACTAGAGGCAATGCGATCCCGTTCATGGCAACTACAAAGTGTGGTAGAAAATACAGCATTTAAAGCATACTTTCCATTTAACGTCGTACCGCACCAGATATGGATTCGCGACAATAGGTTTTTTGCGGCATCGGCGGCTAGCAAAAATGTGGAGGAAAGTATTGTGCACGGTTTGCGAGGTGATGCGGAGAAGTTCAAACGGAAGGACGACATTTTGGACTACTCACCATACGCGGACTTGGCCATCTATGCAGACCGTAAAAAAGCAGATGTGCTACACTCTTCTATCCTCACTGCCGCTATTGACGGGCTTCCCGGTTCGACCTCTCGGCGAAAGACCGAAAACAGCGTTATCCTGAATTATATCAATACGTCCATCGTATCCTTATACCAAGAAATGCTGGGTGTTCCTTTCAACCGAATTGACGTTATGGCCCATTCCGTTGCAAAGTATGTCTATGATGTAGAACGCCAAAGTTTGGAGGGGCTGTTTTGCCTGCAGTTGAAAGTACCGCTCAAGGCCGATATGGTGAACGTAAAGAGACGCACCTTAACGGAACTGAATACAAGCTTTGGATTGAAGCTGGACAGCCAGTGGGTAGAACGCGAGTGTTACATTATTTTCGATCTGCCAAAACCTAATCGTGATACGGTAAAATCCAATAATGTTGCCCCAAATAATACCGCAGTCCGATCGGTAGCGTTCCCCAGTTTCGTGAGCCGATTGAACTATAACCATGTGTGGCATCCTGATCTACCGATATATCGTGCGGAAACGACGTTCGAGGGGAGATTAGCGTCAGGGCAATTTGAGCAATTGCAAAAGGATGTGGATCAGTTGGAAAAGCTCTTAGGCAAATACGGTCTCGGTTTAAAAAAGGAATATAGACGGGTGTTAATTTACACCTTATCCGAAGTCGATGGCCGTGTACCGCCAAAGTAATAGCTATAAATAATCAACAACCAATAAAAGTAACACATATATGAACTTGAAAGATTTTAAAGTAGTCCTGCTATCTATCCTTTGCTTAACCCAGACACTTATCGTTACGCAGAGGATTTATGCACAGGAAATGCCGGGTACGATACGGGTCGAAGGGAGCGTAACCGCCAAAGGTGTGGATAGTCTGCTGACCGGTATAACCGTTACGCACCATGAATCTGGGAGGCAGACGCAGATCGACGACGCTGGATATTTTTCCTTACAGCTGCCGGTGGATAGCGGTGTAATCGAAATTCATCGTATTGGTCTCCAATCGGTATTTCAGCGTTTCAATAGACAGTCTTTCGGTCCGTTCCGGATTATGATGGAAACCGAGGACAGGGTACTGCAAGAAGTGGTTATTAACACAGGGTACCAACGGATACCGAAAGAGCGGTCAACGGGTAGTTTCGAACACATCGATAGAGAATTGCTGGAACGCAGCGTTTCTACCGATATTCTTTCCCGCTTGGAAAACTTAACACCCGGTCTGCTCATGAACCGAGGTGATGCGGCAAACACCGACCCGCTTCTTGTACGCGGGCGTTATACGATTACTGCAGAGGCAAGTCCGCTCATCGTCTTGGACAATTTTCCCTACGATGGCGATCTGGAGAATATTAACCCGAATGATGTGGAAAGTGTAAGTATCCTGAAAGATGCAGCAGCGGCATCCATTTGGGGTGCACGTGCAGGTAACGGCGTAATCGTTATTACAACAAAAAAAGGGAGCACGGCAAGGCCCCGGGTAGAATTAACGAGTAATCTAACGACTGTAGGGAGACCGGATCTGAATAACCTCAACAGGATAAATGCCGCAGATAGGATAGAACTAGAACGCTTTTTATTCGAAAATGGCCGTTATAACAGTTTTATCAATCCGACGAATCTCACCAACAGGAGGACGGCTATTCCCGAAGCGGTGGAACTGATGATAAGGAATGAACCCGATCTCAATAGTAAACTGGAAGCGTTGTCCCAAAATAACGTCTTGGGTGAAATTGAACACTATTTTTATAGACGTTCCGCTAATAATCAAAACAGCTTCAACGTGAGTGGTAAAAGTGACTGGAACTCCTATTATGTTTCCGCTGGATTTGACCGTAACCGCTCTAATCTAGTGGGCGAGCAGTTCAGCCGTGTGTCATTGCGTACATCTAATTCCTTTAAAATTGGCAAGAAGATCGATATCGATGCTGTGGTCAACTTCGTTCAGATCAGTGATCACAAAGGCAATAACAACGGGTATAATACGGCAGCAGTGTCCGGCGTGAGTTTCTCTCCATACAGCCGATTAGTAGATGACGACGCATCGCACCTGCCGGTTTACATGTTGTACAGACAGGCGTTTTTGGATACCATAGGCGAGGGTAGGCTGATGGACTGGCGATATTTTCCGGTGCAGGAGATAGACCGGCAAGTGCAGAGCAATCAAGTAAGGGATTATACAGTGTCTCCAAGTATCCGATATGCTGTTGTGCCCGGATTGGATATCGCGGCAAACTATCAATTCCAAAACCAGGTCACCACAAATAACCTGCTTTATAAAGAAGATTCCTTTTTCGCAAGGAATTTGATCAACGATTACACGCAGATTAATAGGACAACGGGTGTGCAGACCTATCCCATTCCAAAGGGCGGGATCATGAGCGCCCAAAACGGAAACGTCCAATCACATCAGGGAAGGGCCACAGTGTCGTATAATGTGGATATCGGTAAGCACGGTATCAGTGCTATCGGCGGGTTTGAAGTGAAAGCGCTGCTGTCTACCGGCATGACCAACAATCTGTACGGCTATAATGAGGAAAACGGCCGGTTCGATACACGGGTAGATGTGGTTAACCTCAACTATCGCAATTCGACAGGGACAAGAAACAGGTTCTCTATCCTGCATTCGAATACGGAACTTCGTGATAATTTCCTATCCTACTTCTCCAATGCTGCCTATACGTATAACCGTAGATATACGGTGTCCGGGAGTTTTCGGAAAGATGAAGCGAATCTGTTTGGCGTGAGCAGCAACATGAAAGGTACACCATTATGGTCGTTGGGCGCAGCTTGGGACTTAAGTCAAGAGAATTTTTACAAAATACCTTGGATGCCGTATGTAAAAGTCCGCGCAAGTTACGGCGTAAATGGGAATATCTCTAGGATGGCGAATGCATTAGCGGTGATTACAATGGGTAATAGTGGCTTTACACACAACTTACCTATCGCCGGGCTGGGAAGTCCGTCAAATAAGGATCTTTCATGGGAAAAGATCAAACAGTTTAATGCCGCTGTAGAGTTTTCTTTATTTAACAGCCGATTTACCGGAACAATTGAACATTACCGTAAAAACGCTTATAACCTATTGGCACAGGCGCCTATTGATCCCACTTACGGGGTCACGAGCATGTACATGAATGTAGCCAACATGGAGGGCTATGGTTGGGATATCAACCTGAAGACATTGAACGTAGATAAGGCAATCCGCTGGCAGACATCCTATATCCTGAGTTTGAATAAAAGTGAAGTAACGAGGTACCTGATGCCGCCAAGCAAATCCTCTAGTGCGTATCTGCCGATTTCATTCAGCAATCCTATGATAGGTAAACCACCTTTCTCCGTTTATGCACTGGCATGGACTGGCTTGGACGCGGAGACAGGCGATCCTATAGGGATACTTAACGGGGAGGAGAGCAAGGCGTACAATGAATTGTATACAAATACACCACTGGATTATCTCATCTTTTTTGGTACGGCTCAACCGCAGGTGCATGGAGCTCTCATGAATACATTGACGTTTAAAAAAATTTCCCTTTCCTTCAATATCAGTTATAAGTTTGGTTATTTTTTCAGACGGCAGTCAGCCAATTACGGTGGTGCGTTCAACAGCTTTACTGGGCATCGGGATATAGCAGACCGCTGGAGGCAGCCCGGTGACGAACGCAATACCTCGGTACCATCGATGGTGTTCCCAAATCCGACCAATCGGGACGATTTCTACCGGCTATCGGAGATTTTAGTAGAAAAGGGAGATCACATACGGCTCGAAGATGTAAATTTATCGTATACCTTAACGACAGGTCAAAAGAAGCCTTTCCTCCCCAAGTCCGCACGTTTCTTTCTATACATGTCCAATATAGGCGTGATCTGGAAAGCGAATAAGAGCGGCATAGATCCATACTATAATCACGTACCGCGTATCGGAACGCATGTGTCATTCGGTACATCCCTAATTTTTTAAATCAGATGCTATGAACAGGATATATTTTAGTTTTACGGTAGTCTGCACGTTTTTCGGAATACTATTCGGATGTAGTAAAACGGATTTTTTGAATGAAAAGCCGAATAAAGCGATGATCATTCCGTATTCATTTGATCATTTCCAAGCGCTTATGGATCGTGATGCTGTCATGAACGGTGGCGATGGACAAGGCTTGACGCCGCAGCTGGGCGAGTCGCGTGCAGACAATTTCTATCTGTCTGATAGTGACTTTATATCGAATTTGCCCGTGGAAAAGCAGAATTATTATACGTGGGAAGATCAACCTTACGAAGGAGGCGTTGTGCTGGACTGGGATTATCCTTACCGGGCTATATTAGCTTGCAATGCCGTTTTGGATGGTTTGACTGCCATGAGTGTAGAAAACAGGAGCAGCGAGCGGTTTCAATATATACGCGCGCAAGCGCTATTCCATCGAGCTCATATGTATTATAGTTTAGCCCAGGTTTTTTGTCCGCCATTTGATAAGACCGGAGCAAATGATGGTGCTGGAATTCCACTGAGAGATGGAGCGGATATGAACAATCACCCTTATTTAGCGTCTGTAGGCGAGACCTATAACCGTATTTTGGAGGATTTTCATATCGCAACGCAAATATTGCCGACGGAGGATACATATAAAACAAGACCTTCCAAACAGGCCGGATATGGGATGCTGGCAAGGGTGTATCTTACGATGCGGGAGTATGAACTGGCGGGTAAATATGCGGACTCTTGTTTGGCCATCCGATCGGGGTTACTGGACTACAATAGTCTCGATGCCACCGATCCTTATTTATTTCAAGGGATCCAGCACCCGGTTAATGAGAAGGAAATTATCTTTTATGCTGCGATGCTGAGTGATATGAGCCAGAATTTTCCAACAAGTTATATGTACCATTCCATCGATACGAACCTCTACGATAGTTATGCCGATGATGACCTGCGCAAGATCGTGTTCTTTGAAA
This sequence comes from Sphingobacterium corticibacterium, assembly GCF_004208525.1. Lineage (GTDB taxonomy): Bacteria > Bacteroidota > Bacteroidia > Sphingobacteriales > Sphingobacteriaceae > Sphingobacterium > Sphingobacterium corticibacterium. Next base: position 27,461 of record NZ_SGIT01000006.1, read on the forward strand.
ACAAAGGGGACGGCACCTTCCGGTTTAAAGGTAGCTACAACCACCGGCCAACGATGAATTTCTCTGGACTGGCTACGGATGAGATGTATCTGATCAGGGCGGAATGCTATGCTCGGGAGGGGAAAATCGATGAAACGTTAGCGGACCTGAACTTTCTGTTGCAATATAGGTGGCGAGAAGGTGCGGAATTTGTACCTATTGCAGAGCGCGATCAAGACATGTTGCTTGATATTGTGCTCCGTGAGAGAAGGAAGGAATTGTTATTCAGGGGGCTGCGCTGGTCTGATTTAAGACGGTTTAATCTGGAAGGATATGATTATACCTTGAAAAGAAACATAAACGACAGGGAATACCTCTTGCCGCCGGACGATTCGAGATGGACTATGCCGTTTCCGCTACAGGTTACGGTTAGATAACACAATACCGTACAGTTTTTGTACGGTATTGCTGAAGTTGTTAAGATTGCCTGTTAAGGTCTACGACGAGTGTCCTCTGAAGGCGTTGAATCCGTGATGTCTTCAGGATCTGGGATAGGGTTTTCCAGACTAAAGCCCTTTGCGCAGACGTTTCCGGCAAAACCGTCACAGGAATTTGGTGGCGCGTCGCTAATGCCCATGTCTTGATAAACTCCGTCGTTGTCTTTCTCGAACCAATGCAGTTCATCTTGTTGCGTATGGGCGGCACCGAATGACATCAATACATAACTTCCGCTAATTAATGCCAATGCCAAAACAGGCATAATGTGTTTAAAAATGAATTTTTTCATTGTTTTAGATTTAAACTGTTAAAAAATGATTTTAAAATATTGTCTTTTGGCCGACCCGCCCTCGACGCCGGTTCTACCGAACCGACGCTTCGTCTGTAGTTTCGTTCTACGTAATAGCCCAAGATGCTCAATGCCAGAAACAAAAGATTGAACCAAAAATGCCAGAACCATCCTAACTTTGGTATCAGCGACCCACATATACAGGGTAGATCATGTTGACCAAGAAGCAAAGTCATGCCTACGTAGTTGCTGAAGACCGCCATCAGAGCAGCGGAGAGTAAGAATCCCGAACGGGCAAATTGTTGAATCACAAGCAATAGCACGGTTAAGATTTCCATTGCCGGAAGAAGGTATACCAAAGCCCGACCTAGTGAATCAGGGAAGGGTTGTTTAAGCATTCCATTACTGAACTCACCGAAGTGTACAAGTTTGTCCATCGTTGCGGGTATCCACATCGCGAGGAGTAGACCAGTTATAATCCGTAGAATAATCTTTTGCTTTTTCATGGCTACTATTTCTTTAACACGCCGGTAATAAAGCCGACAGTTCAAAGTTAGCTCATGGAAAAGCTGATGTGACTGACCGTTTTCGTAAAACATACAGACCGTTTACTAAAATGAACGTAGAACTTGTTTATTGTTGTCGTGTATATTATATTTGTGGCAACAAAATAAAATATAAGATGAAACAACTTACATTCGCATCGCTACAAGTAAAAGATTTGGAAGCTTCCAAAGCTTTTTACACAGAAAAATTAGGCTTTGAAATAGCAAATACAAATCCCCAAGCCTGTGTTTTTACCTACAATGGGGGGCAGGCCAGTTTTGCCATCCGCACACCGCTTGAGCCCATTGAAGGAAAAGAACTAGGTATAGGCGTAGCGCTATGGTTTGCTGTCAACGATAATGTGGACGAATTGACGCAGAAACTTATAGAAAATGGCGTAGCTGAAGTGGGGTCTATTATAGAAACGCCTTTCGGCAGGGCTTTCCACGTTAACGATCTGGATGGATATAAATTGACATTTTTAGAATCGAAATAAACGGTGTGTCATGGCAACGACAGCAAAAATTGAATTTAAATTCAAAAGTCCGGAAGATAGTCCAGGTTACCTGCTGGGGCAGGTAACGCTGCTATGGCAGCGAAAGCAGAAAAAGGTGTTGGATCCACTAAATCTCACACAAACCCAATTTGCCTTGTTGGCAGCTTTGGGCTGGCTTTCCCGCGAAAACGACAAGGTGACACAGGTAGATATTGCTAATCAAGGAAATGCGGATAGGATGATGGTGTCCAAAGTGTTGCGTACATTGGAAGAGAAAAAGTTTATCAGCAGGGAAGAGCACAAAACCGATACCCGGGCAAAAGTTATCAAACTGACTGATGCAGGAGCGGAGGTACTGCAAAAAGCCTTAACAGCCATCGAACTGGCCGACATGGAGTTTTTTTCGATAGTGGGAAAAGACTTGCTTGGATTCAATAAAAACATGGTCAATATAATCAACGAGAATAAAGATTGACTAAGATTCTATAACGTTGTTGACATATATCCCTTCGGGCTTTGCCCGGTAAACCGTTTGAACAGTCTGTAAAGACTACGTTCATGCGCAAAGCCCAATTGGTCGGCTACGCTCATGACGGTCAAGCCGGAAAGCAAGAGCAGTTTCGCCTTTTCAACAAGGAGCTGTTTTTTATATTGTGTAGGCGTCACACCGAATTGTTTTTTGAACAGCAACGTCAAATTGGTTTCTCCGAGAGGCAATATATCCGTTAATGAAGACAGGTCATAGCGCATGCCATTTTCTTCCACCCCCAACTCAATTACAGTTTTGGCGGTCTCGACTAGATCCGCGTTTTCCGTTACAATGCCCAGTTCCCTGTCAATTTTCCGCTTCGAAAGCTTGATCAGTTCTTTTAGCTGAGCAATGATAGTGATCTGACTGTCCACATCGGCCTTTTTCAGTTTCTTGCACAAGGATCGGATGTAAATTTCCGTAACCGGGCCAACCATGAAGTCCCGGCTCGCCATGGGATTGGACGATTGCTGCCGGTGCGCTTCCAATAAGGGGTGAAGAAAGTCAAAATCAGTATCTGCGCCATCGTCAAAAATGCCTACATCAAAATAACATACGAATAAGTGATAGTTGCCCCGCGGTAGCTGAAGATGGTAACGCCCTTTAGGGAGGTAGATGTATAGCGCCCTTCGTTTGTTCAAAGAGGCAATCGGTAGGTGTTGCTCGTCCGTAAATTGGATATTGTTACTTGCTTGCACAAGATAGACGATGTACAGATCGGGTTGTTTTACCTTGATGGGGAGGTTTACGGATTCATCCAATACAAGATCGAATTGCTGTAGGTAGCCTAGGCGTCCTTTAAATTCCTGGTCAATGTAGCTTTTGGATCCTTTTCTCTTGTACACGGTCTTGCCTTCATGAAAGCGCAACGATGGAAATAAACCCGCAGCTTGCTCGTCCGGTAAAGGCTTACCGAATAGCTGCGTGGTCTGTAGAAAAAAGCTTTTTCGCATCGTTCGTTAAACAATACCCCACAGGTCGTGTTCCTAACCCGTGGAGGTATTTATATAAACTACTGTACGGTTTCTATTTTAGGATGTTGTCGATATTCCAGCAAGACACTGTCGAACTTTTCTTTCCGCAATCTTTCCGCCCCTCGGATAGCTTCATCGAAAGGCATGATAGGTGTTAGCTGAAGATGTTCCATAATGGTGCTTAGACGTGTTTTCAGATCGCCCCGTACCATGACCGGAGATAGCCCCATCTCGTCATATGTACGGATAAGCCGTAACTCCGACACTTCACGGAAGCGATCAGACGTCGGCCGGTGTCCATCGGCTACAAAGGGGAATTCGACCGGTAGATGGAAGAAAATATCGTAATGCGAGCCGGCGTATGCTTTGGCCAGACCTTCAAAGCACACAAATTGTTTCTGAAAGGTACGGTATGCGCGCCAACAAAGCAGATGTTTGATTTTCTGTTGCCAGGGGTATTCATCGGGATAGGCGCCGGTGACAAGCCGGGTACTGCCGTAAAGCCACTCTTGCAGGGTACAGCCATCGGATATAAAACCTTTGGAAAAAGTTGCTTCGCTACGTATGCGTTCCTCGAAACGTTTCATGCCCAAGCACAATAGCTCGGCATAACTACAGGAGCGGAGGGTCTTGCCCGGAAAGAGCCGGGGCAGGATCTCGCGCATGGTAAGCGCATGTGTAACCGGAATACCGGTAGCCAATGAAAGGGCGAGGCTGAGTGTCGTTTTACCGGTACAATAGGTGCCGCTGATAACAATTCTTTTCATACCTATATTATTTGGTGTGCCACACGAAACTTACCCTGGTAGTTTCCTACTTCTCCAGAAAGGTCGATGATCTGCCAGGTATGCCCACCGGATAGAATGCGCTGGATTCGGTCGAACTGGACAAAAGCGGAACCACTTGTCCCGAATAGCGGACGGCGGCAGCGGAGGTTCATACTGCGCAACCATATATTGGGACAGATCTCCCGGTCGGTGCTGTCCAGTTGGTAAAGTAACGCCTGCATAAGCTGCCCAAATAGCTGGATACCCTCTGTAGGAAGCAACATGTGCCGGGCGGTTCCGATGCCCTGGTAGCTTTCCTCTGCAGACAGCGGTTCATATTCGAACCGGGCGCGTGCAACCTTTTGGATAACATTGATACCAACATCCGCGATGTGGAGGTCGCGCGCACGGTAGCCCGTACCGTAGAGCTGCATGCTACCATCGGTATCATGCATCTTTTTGACTTCGGGCAAAATGAGGTAGCGCCGCCCGCCGCGGTGATCGATTTTTATCTTGCTCCGGTTACCACCGATATCAACCTCGATCGTACTGCAAGTGCCCTGCACACAGTTTAGGCTATTACGGCTTTCCAGCAGCCGGCAGCGAAATGGGAATTGACCCGTTCCCAGACTGTGGCTAACTTTCACGTCTAACGATGAAGCGAAGCCACGGGCAATGTCACATGGGCCTATCATACCTAAACGGTTGAGTGCATGGCCGCCTAGGCGCATCAACAGCGCCGTGTACTCCAGACTGCCCAGATGGACGTCCTCGTTCCTGGGGCGTGCAGGCCCATCATAGCAAACATGTATGTTGCCCGATAGGCTGTCCCCGTTTTTTATAAGTTCATCCAGGCGTACATGGTAATGGCGAAAGGCCTCTGCGAAGTAACGGGTTGGGGCGATTCCCAGTACTTCTTCCATACTATCAAATTGTTTCATCTCCATCATCTTGCTGTATTAGATTTTATCCTGCTAAGTACGGCACGGAGCATAAGAATATATAATCGATTTTTATGCGCGAGTACACATGGGAAAGCCCTTTCTAGGCGCGTTTTACTAAATTGTGTATGGATTGATCAATTTGGGCGCGGAATGCGATTATCAAAAGAGATGCTCGCGTAGTTTCGGAGCGAGAATCACCTAAAGGGAAAGGACGGGAAGGGTAAAGGAAGTAAAATTCGTTCAATAATGCAGTTTTCGCGTGCAGATAGTCAAATTTTACCTGCGGTTTGCGAAGCCGGGATAAAAGTTTTAACTTTAGGTCGTTTTAACCAACTGTATAACTAAACGCCTGCTAATTATGATAGATCAGGAAACACTTTTTAAGATTATAGAGGAACGGTTTGATAACAAACTGGATTTCCATCAGGCCGTTGCTGATATTCTTGGCGTCGAAATATCAAATGTACGCAAACGGACCAACGGTTCTACACCGATACGCTATTACGAACTACAGCGGCTCGTAGAAAAATTCTCCATTTCCAGACATGAATTGTTCCTGGATCCGGACGACGATGTCGGGTTTAGGTATATCCGGCTCGACTATCCGAGTATGGGGAATTACCTGCGGTATATCCAGGGACTGGCCGGAATGTTAGAGAATGCTGCGGCTGTACCGGAAAGTAAGATATATTTCGTAGCAGATGATATCCCCATTTTTTATTACATGCGTTTTCCCGAACTGACAGCGTTTAAGCTCTATTCCTATGCGTACGATATGAAGATGGTGAATATGTCCTTTGAGGACTATCTGGATCTCTTCAGGGCACAGAACCTCCTTCCCGTATTTGAACGTATCGACCGGGCATATAACCGGATTCAGTCGGTAGAAATCTGGGACGACCATATTTTGGAAATGCTGCTTTTCAGCATCGGTGGCAAATACGATTTAAACTGTTTCGACGACAGAGGGACGGTAGGAATATTGCTGGGCCAGCTGAAAGAATTGTTATATGGCTTTCGGACGCTTGTAGAGAGCGGCGAAAAGGATACCGATGTCAAATTTGAGTTCTTTAAGAACGAAAGCCTGAACCGGTTACCCTATATGATGCTCGACAATGGCAGCGATTCGTCGCTGACGTTAAAGTTACAGATCATCAATAGCATGCACACTGGACAGTCTGAATTTGTCGAGGAGGGTGCGAAATGGTTTGATGCGGCGGTCAATAAGTCATTGGCGCTGGGTATGGGAGCGGAGCGGCAAAGGAATCTGTATTTTCAGCTGTTGCACGACCAGATAGCAGCCCTGGAATTGCAAACGGCGGTATAACTGTAAATTAAACTGTACGGGGTTTAATGGTTAAACAACTGCCCCCAGCTGTAACGGCCTATCTGACCAATCGGAATGGGTGTTCCCTGATTATAGCATGGAGCGTAAAACAAGAAAAAATGGAAAAGTATGCTCAAAAAATGCTGCAACTGCAGGAAAGAGTAATCGAACTTCTGGAGAAGTTGGACGAGCGATTTGAAAAACTGTCAAATGCGCTGCTAGACTGGGCTCCCGAGTCGCTCAAAAACCAATTGTTGGATAACACGGACCTGAAAGGTATCCTGAAGATAGGGGATACCAAGTTCTTTCAGCTCAAAAAGTGTAGGGTCTTTCCTACTTACCGGTTGAACGGAAAGGATTATTATCTGGAAAACGAGGTACTGGAGGCGATTCGGATACACCGAACTAACTAAAAGTATCTTACCTCCGGGAGGTGCAATATGCATCTCCCGGTATTGGTACGTCGCTCCACCCAACAACGACCCAAGGATGACCTAATAATCACCTAACGAATACCTAACAATCACCCAAGAACGACCTAACGTTGACCTAAGCCCGACCCAACAAAGGAACAGCCACTGCCCAGCCTAAGCACAACAAACACCAAAGAAAAGAACAAGGCACACCTAACAAAAACAAGGTGTTTTTATCACAATTATCATCATAGAATAAAAGGACAATCCCCTTTTTAACACAAAAGGTCGCATTATTTCAAATATCCGCAGCAACGATTTTTTGAATCCTTTTTATAAAAAAGATTAGATAAAAGCAAAAATAAGCAAAACGATTAAAACCGTTGCTATACAATGCTTTATAAAACAGTAGTCTTAGATTGGAGGTCCGTGTCTGTATGATTTTAGGCTTAAATTGACAAGGTTAGGTTACCAAATCGTTACCGATTTACATAGGTAATGAAATAACTTAACAGGTTATATTTCAGTGTTTTGCACCCCTTTTTATATTCCCTTGTAACTCAATGTAATTTAATTTTAAACATTAAAGATTTGAGTTATGGAGCAGACAAAAAAATCCACGTACAAACTCCTTTTCTACCTGAAAAAGAACGAGCCGAAAAAGAATGGTAACGTACCGATTATGGCACGTATTACCATTGACGGAATACCCAAAACAATGGGTACAAAGTTAGAAATTGACCCCAATACTTGGGATTTAAAATTCGGAAGAGTTGAGGGCAAGAGTACCAAAGCATTAAGCATTAACCAAAAATTAGACAACATACGTGGGCGTATCGACAAGATATATGAAGATATGCTCAAACACGAGGGCTTTGCCACTGCACAGAAAGTAAAGATTAAATTTCTCGGTGTAGGCGTAATGGACGATGCTGTACTAAAGGTTTTCAACGACCAAAATGAGGAATTTAAAAAAATTGTTGCTAAGGGAAAACGCTCCCAAAGCACTTACAGCAAGTATAACACGGTTTACAACCACCTTAGTGAATTTATAAGGGAGCGTTACCATAGGGGCGATATGGCTTTCCGGGAGCTTACTTCTGATTTTATCCGGGAGTTTGATTTCTTTCTCCGCATTGAGAAGGAATGTACCCATAATACGGTTTGGGTTTACACAATGCCAGTTATCGCTTTAGCAGAATTGGCAATCAAGAAAGGCTTGATACGGGATAATCCTTTTGAGGATTACGAAATCAGTATGGAGGAAACCGACCGCAGCTACCTGTTAAAAGAGGACGTAGAAACTCTAATGCTCCTGAAACCGTCCAAGCCCCGATATGAACTTGTAAAAGACCTTTTTATTTTCAGTTGTTTTACAGGGCTTTCTTACATTGACATTAAAAAACTGAAATGGAGCAATATTCAGTCTTTCTTTGACGGACATCAATGGATAATCAGCAGGAGGAAAAAATCAGATGTGGCTTCCAACGTCCGCCTTTTGGAAATCCCTAAACGTATCATTGAGAAATATCGTGGAGTTACAAGAAATGATTTTGTATTCCCAATGCCATCCAATGCTACTTGCAATACGCATATAGGTAAAATTATTGAGGAAGCGGGCATTGTTACCGAACAGAAAGTTACATTCCACACCGCTCGTCACACATTTGCCACAATGTTTTTGACCGAGGGCGTACCTCTTGAAAGCCTTAGCAAAATGATGGGGCATAAAAACATTTCCACTACACAGATTTATGCTAAGATTACCAGCCAGAAAATCAGCAAGGACATGGATTTGGTTGCCCCGAAATTTAAGGCTATGGAAGATGCGTTTCTTATCCAAATGGAAAGTGAAGACATAGAATTATTGAATGAAGGTACACTTGAATTTTACGATACCGAAGAAATTGTGGTTTAAGAATTATTGTATTCATTACTTGTCAGATTGAAGCAGAACTTAACGGTTCTGCTTTAATTATATTGATCATCACTGACTGTGCTTTGAGCCAGCTTCTAATGAACTTTTCAAAGCATCAACAGCCTGTATCAATTCCGCTTCGTTCATTGAAGCGAAGCCAAACCGAAATGCGTTTTGTTCCAAATCCCAACGAATAATTTTAAACTGCGTATTGGCAACCAGTCGGGCAATAGAAAATTTGGGGTTTAGCTTTACCCAAATAGCCATTCCACCTGTTGGCAACGTATAAGAAACGTATTTGCCCAATTTTTCTTTCAGCAACACATCTAAAAAATCCCTGCGTTCGTGATAACATTTTTTTGATTTCTTCAGATGCCTTTTGAGTTCGTCCTCTTTTATCAATGTAGCCAAAGCACTCTGCATATAACCATCGCCACCTACATCTATTATTTTTCTGAAAGCTGTACATTGTTCGATGAAATTTTTAGGAGCCACCATAAAGCCCATACGCAAAGCAGGGTCTAATATCTTGGAAAAAGAACCGATATAAATTACGTTTCCGTTATGGTTGCTACTCGCCAAAGGCAGGTAAGGCGAAGATGTATAATGATAATCATAGTCGTAATCGTCCTCTATAATGGCAAACAAAAACTGTTTGGAAAGTTCCAATAATTTTATCCGTCTTTCCACGCTCAACGTTACGGTAGTCGGGTAATGATGATGCGGGATTACATACACTGCATCAATTTTTTTCCGTTTGCATATCCTTTCAATAGCATCTGTATCAATTCCCTTTTCATCTACATTTACCTCAATGATTTTCGCTTCGGTTTCTTCAAAGGTTTTATTGGCAACAGGATAATTAGGCTTGCCCACGATGATATTGGACGAATGTCTTAAAAGAAGTTGTGCAGATAAATAAATGCTCATTTGTGCCCCATGCGTAATCAGGATATTATCAACCGAAATGTTGAGCCCCCTTGTTACCGACAGGTAATTAACCAGCTCTTCCCGAAGTTTCAGTGTTCCCTGTGTTGTTCCGATGTTTGCGTTTTTAATGGCATACTTTTTTGAAGTAAGCGAGCGGTATGTTTTCAGTAAATCATCTATTGGTGATAGTCTTACGTCAGGGTGTCCGTCATCAATAATAATATCGGGATAAGAAATAAGATTTTTTCCAAGGGTATTTTCTTCTATAATCCTGAAAGGTATATCCAAATCATTTTCGTATGGTGTCAGTATGTTATGCTCACTCCACTTTTGAGGTTTCAGCAAAGGGATATGCTCCGAAACGGCAACGTGCTTTCTTGGAACAATCATAATCCAATCTTGTGCGTCCAGTTCCTCATAACCTGCAATTACGGTCTTGCGGTGTACACCCAGCGTTTTAGCCAATTCACGACTACTTGGCAAATGCGTTCCAGCTTTCAAAGTACCGTTTCTGATAGCATTGATGATGGATATTGCAATCTGCCTGTAAACAGGAATTTTACTTTCTTTATTTATAATAATGATGTGTTCGTATGGCAACATTCTGGACTACCTTTTATCTATAAATTGGACTACAAAGATAGTCCTATTGGAAATTAACTTTGCTATCTCATTTAAAATAATTAAAAGCAATGGAGTTCAACATCAAAAAAGTAGGTCTAAACGATTTAGACACAACCGCAGAATTATTTAACCTTTACCGTATTTTTTACCGTCAGGCAGACGATTACGAAAAATGCAAACAGTTCATTAAAGAACGATTAGACAACGACCAATCAAACATTTTTGTCGTGTACGCAGACGGCAAAGCAGTTGGTTTTGTACAGTTGTACAAGCTGTATCATTACATCAAATTGGCAAAGCAATGGTTATTGAGCGATTTGTTTGTTCATCCCGATTACAGAGGCAAAGGGCTTTCGGTAGCGTTGATAGACCGAGCAAAGCAATGGTGCGAAGAAACAGGAGCCTGCGGATTGATGCTTGAAACCGAAAAAACAAACGACATCGGAAACAAATTATACCCACGTTGTGGATTTGAATACGACGGCAATCACAATTATTACTATTGGTGGAAGTAACGAACAAGGCGGACTAAATCGGTTCGCCTTTTTATAAAAATTGGTCGGGTGGTCGAGTGGTTAGACAAGGGTACGCAATACCTTTCACGATGGTTCAAATCCATCCCCGACCTCAACTAATCATATAATTTTGATGAACGTATTTGACCTTATCATAAACGACAAAGAACAGGTGTCATTAAACGATATATTCCTTGATGAAGCTAACAAACAGCAATTTGAACAGCTTATTAAGGAACATAAATATATTGAAGAATTAAGCCAATACGAATTGCCTGTAAATAACAAAATATTGCTTCACGGCAGTTCAGGTTGTGGCAAAACAATGACTGCCAAAGCCATTGCAAACGCATTGGGTAAAAACATTCTTATACTCAATTTGAGCAATATAGTCTGTTCTCGCATCGGCGAAACATCGCAGAACATCAAACAGGTATTTGACAAAGCGGGCAGGGAAAAAGCCGTTTTGTTTTTAGATGAATTTGACCAAATTGGGAAAGCGAGGGGCAACGATGATAAAGATGTAGGCGAAATGCGAAGATTGGTAAACACCTTAATACAGCTCATAGATTACTATCCCGAAAAAGCATTGTTGCTGTGTGCGACCAACCACCCCGAAATTATTGATACAGCCTTGTTAAGACGGTTTCAGTTACGGATAAATTTTGAAATGCCTACTCAACAGGTTTTAGACGAGTATTACAACAAACTGTTATCCCAATTTCCAACGGAATTGCAGAGCATAGAACGTAAATACAATATCTCATTTGCCGAAGCCAAAGACCATACGTTTACATTGGTAAAATCGATACTGATAAAAGAATTGGAAGCAAGAGAAAAAAGTACAGAAGTATGAACGAAGAAATTTTACAGAACATTGCCCTTATACAAGAACGGATAAACAACGCTTGTAAGGAAAGCAACAGAAATCCCAATGAAGTAAAATTACTTCTGGCTACTAAAACCGTACCTGCGGAGCGTATCAAAATGGCATTACAGACAGGACATACATTAATAGCCGAAAACAAAGTGCAGGAACTAAAAGAAAAATACGAAGCGTTGAAAGAAATTCCGCACACCAACCATTTTATAGGGCATTTGCAGACCAACAAAATCAAAGACCTATTGAGACACAATGTGACCTGTATTCAGTCACTTGACCGTTTGGATTTGGCAGAAAAACTGCATCAACGCTTACAGTTTGAAAACAAAACCATAGAAGTATTGATACAGGTAAATACTTCGTTTGAAGAAAGCAAATTTGGAACAAACCCTGATAATGCCATCGAATTAATAAAACAGGTAGCAAAGTTTGATACCTTGAAAATAAAAGGTTTGATGACTATAGGGCTGTTTAGTGCAGAAACAGAAAAGGTGCGTAAATGTTTTCGGTTGCTCAAAGATATTCAACAGCAGATTATTGCCTTAAACATTCCTAATGTAGAAATGCAGGAGCTATCAATGGGAATGAGTGGCGATATGGAAACCGCCATTTCAGAGGGTGCAACCATTGTACGAGTAGGTTCGGCTATTTTCGGGCAAAGGATTTACCCCGATAGTTATTATTGGAATGAAAACTTAGGATAGACTATTATTGTTTGTAAACAGAAAAATGAGCAGGATTTAACGATCCTGCTTTTTTTATGCCCTTACTTTTTGTACTCCAAGCACATTTACGCCTTTCACATCCCTTCGCAGTAAAAGAGCTTATAACTACTTCTTAAATAGAAAATTGAAAAACACAGCTCTACTATTTCCCTCCCTTTATATTTTTCAAATCTCTATCACAGGCATCCATTGCCTTGTCATTTATCCCAAAAATTTATTACAAGAATATTTCCATAATCAACCGGTAAAAAGGCAGCCAAAGTACGGCGGTCACCCACGCTCAATCCCAGCCAAAAGACTACGGCATAAACGGTTTCCTCCCTAAAGGTACCCTCCAATTATTCCGTTTCCTTTTGGCTTTTCCTCTTGACCGCCTTGATAGTCTGCTTTCTTTTTTCCGGTTTTTCTTTTGGAAAAAATTATGCGAAGCGGAGCAAACCACAACAGGGAGCAGGAAACGAGAAAAGCGAACGTAACAAAATGTAAAATTTTTAAAACAGGAACGATTATGAACATCATCGGAAGACTGACAAGAGATGCGGAAGTACGCACAACGTCACAGGACAAACAAGTAGTAAACTTTTCAGTAGCGACCAACGACAGCTACAAAAACAAGCAGGGCGAACGCATAGAGCAAACGACCTATTTCGACTGCTCTTATTGGATTTCTGCAAAAGTAGCCACATTACTCACAAAGGGCACTTTGGTAGAACTCACAGGCAGGGTAAGTACAAGAGCGTGGACAGGCAATGACGGAGAGCCAAGAGCAGGGCTGAATTTCCATACCTCAAACATCAAATTGCACGGAGGTGGTAAAAGAACCGAAACTGTACAGGCTACTGCACAAGCGGAAAACAACAAGGTTACAGCACAAGGTACAGAGGACGACCTACCATTTTAACAAAGAGTATTCAATCATTTTTTAACATCAAAATTTTATCAAAATGGCACATAACATTCATTTCAACGAGAGAACAGGAAAGCACAGTTTCTTTTCAGTACAGCAAAAAGCGTGGCACGGATTGGGGCAAATCGTGGAACAATACCCAACGAGCGAAGAAGCTATCAAATACGCAGGGTTAGATTATGAGGTGGTAAAATCCCCATTGTTTACCAAAGGTTCGAGCATTATCGAAACCGCTAACGGCATAGAGATAGGCAGTAGCGAATTGGAAGTACCTAACTATTTCGCCAACATACGCACCGATAACAATGCAGTATTGGGCGTAGTCGGTAAGGATTACCACATTGTACAAAATAGAGAAGCCTTTAATTTCTTTGATGCCATTGTAGGTGGTGGCGAGGGTATTTTATACGAAACCGCAGGAGCATTGGGTAACGGAGAACGCATTTTTATCACAGCCAAATTGCCCGACTATATCCGTGTAGGCAATGGCGATGATGTAACGGAAAAGTATATTTTTCTAACCACTTCGCACGATGGTTCGGGCAGTATCACAGCCGCTTTTACTCCCATTAGGATTGTATGCCAAAATACGCTGAATGCCTCATTACGCAGTATGACCAATGTAGTCCGTATCAAGCACACTTCGGGAGTCAAACAACGTATCGAGAACGCCCACAAGATTATGGGATTGGCTAACACATTGAGCACACAATTAGAGGGCATATTCAATGAGTGGACAAAGTTAAAGGTTACAGACCGAGAAGTAAGAAAGTTAATCCAATTGGCACTTTGCCCAAACAAGGAAACGCTTGAACTACTCAAAAAAGGTGCGGAAGATGAAGTTTCCACCGTATTCAAAAATGTGGTTGATGATGCTTTCAGCTATGCGATGATGAGCGATACCCAACAAATGGACACGACAAAGGGCACATTGTTCGGAGCGTACAATGCCGTTACAGGATACTTTCAGAACGTCAGAAATTACAAAAATGACGAAGCCAAACTACAGAGTATTGTATTGGGTGGTACTGCCCAACTGAAATCACAGAAAGCATTTGAACTGTGTACCTCGTTTGCTTTGGACGGTGCGGAAATCCTAAACCTTAATTAAATAACCATAGGCTACCGCCTTAATCGGTGGTAGCCTACTATAAACTACAATTATGACAATAGAGATATATGAAGCAACGCTGAATCACGACACGGGTACAACAATGCTAAGAGTATTTTCATTAAGTGGAAAACAGGGAGCTATACAGCAGATAACAACCGTAGAGGGTTGTCCCGAATGTGCCATTGTGGATATAGTGAAGATTGATAACGATACAAAACAGCAGGATATGAAAGCAAAAACCATAGAGGAAGCAAAAGAATTGGCTAAAGGCAAGAGCCTTGAAAAGAAGCATAAGGACGAAACAGTACATATTATCTACTGCAATCGGACGGAGTATTTCTACATAGACACAGACGGTTTAATACGCCTTTGGGAGCAGTCATTCGGCTACTATGTAAATGGCATTTACACCGCTGAAAAATCACATTCATAACCCTTAAACAATAAACGATTATGGCAAATTGGTGCAGTAATACGGTTGTTTTCGAGGGAGAACCCGAAGCAATCGAACAGATACAACAGCTATTCAAATCAATGGCTGAAAAACAACAGGAAGAAAATTGCGGACAACTGCCCGACTTCGTAGAGAACAGTGACGGTGGCTATTTCTTCGACATCTACCAAGACGATGATGTTACAGGCATATTTCAGTATGAAACAAAATGGTCGCCCAATATTGAGGTAGTACAAGCGATAGCAGAACACTATAACGTGAATTTCACACAGGACTATGAGGAATTAAGTAACGGTGTATGTGGCAGGGCGATTTTCTCTGACAAGCTACTCACAGATATTTATTTGGACGAAGAAGAATTTGAGCAATACGAGTTCGATGAAGAAACGGACACCTATCATTTTGAGGATGATGAATACGAAAGTGAATACGAGATTTTAGAAACCCTATTGGAGCGAAAAATCGCCATTCATCAACCTTAAATGCAGATACAATGGAAACAAAAATAATAGCCACAAAGTTTGTTCGCCACGATGTACCCGAACTGAAAACCCTGCAAAATGCAAAGGTCTATCTGTTAAGGGAAAAACTCAACAAGGGCGAAAAGATGAACCGAGCCGAAAAGAACTGGCTAGCAGAAGCCGTAAACCGAAATGCTTTTTTCAAAAGAGCCGTTCCCTTGCAGGGTTATCGGTTTGGGTTTGAAGATGTATTAAAAACCTATGTGGTAAAGCAGTACGGCAATTGGGCAGAATACAACGCACCCGACAAAACAAGCCTTAAAACCATTGTTTACGGCAGGATTGACCAGATAGCGGAAATCACTAAATAAGAATTAGAGCAGTAATGAAAATAACAGATTTACACGGTTGCGAAATTGAAGTAACCGACCTAAGGGAAGCTATCAAAGTAGCCAAACGCAATACAGGATATAGTCACGATGACAAAAGTTTTTCCGACTTCGATAAAAGACAAAAAAACTATTGGACGGACATACACGAGAAACTGATAGCAATCAAAAAACGAATAGATAACAATTAAAATTTCAGAACGATGAATACCAATTTTTTCAATCAGATACAACAGTTAGACTTTACAGGAGTATTGCAACTGAACATTTCAAAAGGAGCAGAAACCAACCTTATCGTATCAGTACTGCTCAATAACGAACAATGTGGAGATAATGCCAAAAACCTTATTCCCCCATTAACTTTTAACGCCACTCCCCAAGAGTTTGACGAGGGATTTTTTGAGCAGATAAAAGCACCTATCAAAACCGTTTCGGGTGTAATGGTGGATATGGAGAAATTTCTAAAACAAATGGAAATTGTCAAACAGCAATCGGCAATGGAGAAAGAAAAGACGGAGAAAGCTAAAAAAGAAAAAGAAGCTAAAGACAAGAAGTTTAAAGACGGGATGGCAAAGGCTGACCAACTTGAAAAAGAGGGTAAATTTCGTGAAGCGTGGATGAAAGTTCCCGATATAACCGAGTTTCCCGAAAAAGCGGACGAGATACGAAAACGCAAAACGGCATTGTCTGCAAAATTCGCTACACCAAGCCTTTTCGGAGAAGCGGAAGAACCGCAACCCGAACCGCCAAAAACGGACGAAGTTACAGCCGATTATCCCATAGATGAAACGGACGAAGAAGAAACAGAGTATTAACGATTAAAAACGAGCATTATGTTATTAGCAACGCAATTAGAACGAGTTTTTATACTCAAAGATAAAGGACAGGACATCAGACTGACCGACCCCGAACCACGTTGGAGCGTGGAAGCCGTAATGAATTTTTACGCCAATATGTACCCGATACTTACAACGGCAAAAGCATCTGCACCACAGATAAAAGATGATGCCGTAGAGTACAAATTTGAGAGCGTAATGGGAACGAAAGGTTAAATCAAATATTTAAAACGATGAACTATGCACAAACATATCATATCGGGAACTATCACAATACCCGAACAGCAACGACAACGGCAATTGCACCGCCAATTGAACGAGTTCGCCAATTGGATGCAAAAGCCAAAGGACGCAAACGAAGTACGGAAAGACAAACGCAAATCAGTACCCACAGTGATGTTGCCAATGGTTTTCTAAAGTGTACGTTTCTGCCTAAACTGAAAGAAACGAAAACTGTACAGGCTTGCAGGAAATCGGATAAAACGGAAAGGGATTTTTTTCAGTCCCTTTCCAAACTTGCCGAGCATTACCAAATTGAACCAATGCAGACTAAACAATTTCCATATCCCTACAATATGGCTTTGGCAATGTCGGACATGGAAGCAAAATTGAAACAAAAGGTTTTGGATTGGGAAGAAATACGTTTGTTACAGGATAGTAACAAAACTTATTTTGTAAGTGAGGAACGCTACAATACAGGTTCAACATTGTTTTACATTCCTGTTGCTTCGCTGTACCGAATGTTGCACAATCGCAAACGAAAAGGTAACGCCCATTTGCTATTGTCCGTTTGTGCTTATCTGTACCACATAGCCGACATTCCATACTACAGACAGGAAGCAAGCTATCTGTATTGGATGTATGAAATGATGAATGATTGGGTTGAAATGGATGACCAAACCGAGCAAACAGCCGTTTATCTTGTCGAAATCAAACAAGCGGAATACATTGGGGATTATATGGAACAGCGGATTTACAACCGCATCAATCTAACCGTATTTGAACAGCGTATCAACAGTTTTAAAGCAAAAGACGATTTTGACAACGAGTGTTTGACCGTAGCAAAAGAAGCCTTTGACCTTTATCAGAACTATCCGAATGAAAATGTATTCCGCAATGCCAAACCCAATGGAGAAACAACGGAAGAAAATATGGAAAACATCATTGGAATGGAAAAGTATATTTCATTCTATGCTGACCACAAAGGTTGGCTAAATGAAACCCTTATAGAATCAGTCAACACCGAAATGCAGGAATACGGACAAATGGAAGAACCGATTATCCAAAAACAGTTTGACGGCAGGGATATAACCGCTAACAACCTTTGTTTTGAAAACCGACTGTTTACATTACTGCACAGCCTAAGCGACATTTTACACACCTTTTAAAATTGGAAATTATGGAAACGATTAACGACATAACACAGGACTTCGGCACATTGTACCACCCAAAATCCGCTTTGGTATTCTATGAAACCAAAGGAAGCAATACCGATGTTTATGTAGAGCATTTTGATATGGACAAAAACGGCAATCCTATCAACGCCCACCCTTTGACAGTAAAGGAAGCGAATGTTTTGGCAAAGGCATTGAACACCGAACAGGAGAAAAACAAAGCCTTTCTGAAATCAAACGGAATTTTGCCGACCAACATTTTACACATCAACCTCAATGCGGATAAAGGTGCGGTAATTTGGTACACCAAAGCACAGCAAAGGCAAATGTATTTTGTGGATAGTCTGCAAATACCCAACGGAATAGCACAAGTACCGCCAATGCTTTGGAAAGCGAGTAAAAACAGTTTGAGCGTGTTTGCCCTTTCAAGTGATAGAAGACCAACAGAAAAGACAAAATTGTATCATACACCTTATTTAAATATCTATGAAGACGGCAAAGTCTGTATGGGAACGGTAAGCGTTGATATTAAAAAATCCGCTTCGGTGGAAGAATTTATACAGGCTTGGGAGTATTACTTTTTCAATTCCTATTTCAGCCATTTGTTAGGTAATCATAATCCGATAAAAGGCAATTGCATAACCCTTTGGAAAGACCTTATAAACACAGATAAACCCTTTCCAAAAGAAGTATTGAAACCGAATAATAAAACCCTTAAAAATCTATTGTAATGGAAACATTAAAAACAGCCGTTCATTTTACTGACAACTATTTGATAAGTCCAACAAATCCGATTGAAGTCAATTTGATTGGTGCAGGTGGTACAGGCTCAAAGGTACTGACCGCTTTAATGGAAATGAACTACAGCCTAACGGAATTGGGACACGCAGGGTTGCAGGTACGCTTGTGGGATGATGATATTATCACGGAAGCCAATTTGGGCAGACAACGATTTGCACCAAGTGAAACAGGACTGTATAAATCTGTAGCCTTGATAAACCGAGTTAATCGTTTTATGGGTACAAATTGGAAAGCGGAAACCCAAAAGTTTGAACGCAATAATTTCGGTGGATTGCCCGAAAACGCAGAGGCAACGATTTACATTACTTGTGTGGACAATGTACGGGCACGGTTTGATATTGCAGAAATGCTCAAAGCTATGAGTAAACATAGAATGAACCGTAATGAACCAAAATATTGGTTGGATTTTGGCAACAGCCAACAGACAGGACAAGTGATAATATCTACTATCAGAGAGATTAAACAACCACAATCGGAGAAATACGAAACTGTGGCAAGCCTGCCAATGGTTACGGATGAATTTGGTGAACTGCTGAAACAGTCCGAACAATCGGATGATACGCCAAGTTGCAGTTTAGCCGAAGCACTCGAAAAACAGGATTTGTATATCAATGCAACATTGGCTCAAATGGGTTGTTCATTGCTGTGGTCGATGTTTCGTTATGGAATGACCGAAAACAGGGGGTTCTTTCTTAATCTGAAGAATTTTCAAACTCAACCTCTAAAAGTCGCCTGATAGCAAAGCCGGGCGGCAAAAATGCACTTCCTTCCTGCGGTCGGAAACGCATTTTTGCATTCAATCGGCACAACCCCTTTGCCAAAATGTACCGCTCCACAAATTCCACTTTTTACATTTTATCAAACAGGTTGCGACATCATTGCACGGGATATTCAGTATCCCTTTCGTTGTTTTAGAGAACTTCTTTTCTTTTCACACAGCGACCAAAGAAAAGAAGCAAAAGAACGTCGCTTGATTTGTTATGGATTTAATTTACTCGTGTCAATGGCGAATGTTATTTTATTAAATTCGTATTCCTAAATATTACTAAAATGAAGATTGTTAAGCAAACTGAATTAAGCACAAAAGATAAAAAACAAATTTTTGAATTATGGAATAACGAGTATCCTGAAAAACTTGTTTACCAAACCGTAGAAGATTTTGAAAATTATTTGGATAACCTGACTCAAAAAGCACATTACTTACTACTTAACGATGAAAGTAATATTGAGGGATGGGCAATTACCTTTATGCGTGAAAATGAGAAATGGTTTGCCATTATCATTTCTGGAAAATTACATGGTAAAGGTATAGGAACAATGATGCTAAATAAACTAAAAGATGATGAAGATACTCTAAATGGCTGGGTAATTGACCATGATCTTGATAAAAAATCCAACGGCTATTATTACAAATCACCTATAGGGTTTTATCAAAAAAATGGTTTTAAGGTTATATCTGAAACAAGGCTTGAGCTAGAAATCATGTCAGCAGTAAAAATAATATGGAATTAACTCTATTGAAAAGTGTGTTACTCATTTTGTTTGTATTCTTCTCTCAAATGACCACAACAGGCGTTTCTTTTCTAATCTGTAGAACTCAATGTACTCTACTCATTTCACGGGATATTCAGTGTCCCTTTTGTTGTTTTATGAGACTTCTTTTCTTTCTACACAGCGACCAAAGAAAAGAAGCAAAAGAACGTCGCTTATTTAGGACAAATTTTTACAGACGATTTGTAGACAATACATCACTTTATCAGATTGGATATGCTACAATTTATAATCAGAAAAAATTTAATTATAACAATTTTGCTTTCACTTTTACATTTGTTTTACCTAATGCTATGTTATAAAAAGGTTTCATTTTATCAATTATAGTATTATCTACATTATCATCAAATTTTCGGGCAAACAGGTTATCCCCAAGATGTAAAAAATCAAAATCTTCCTGAATAAATGTTTTAGGTCTTAATTTAATATCACCATCCGGAATCCAGATTATAGCTCTTTTATCATCATCCACAAGTACACCATCAAATGACGTATTCATTAATACTGTTTGAAAAAAAGATTCATCTGCAATTAGAGTATTGAAGTAATACTTCTCAAATTTTTCAACCTCCGCACTGTTGCAAATAAACTCGCAACAAGTCCTTGTAAGCATCATCCATTGTCCACCAATATAGGGAATAACATCTTTCATAAAAGCCCGCTTGTGTGTGATTTTAGAAATACTGTTTTCCAATTCCTCGAAATGATTCTCAATCCGGTTCATTGTTTCCGGGCGGGTCAATAATTGATTGGCAACTTTCAGATAGCTCTTTCCTTTGTTTTCATTAAGAAATTGGCGTATAATTTTTTGAGATTTTAAAGGATAATCCTGACCACTTAGATTAATAAAATAATCCCATTCCGCATCTATCTCTAAAAGATATTTTATACCATCTAATTCTGCCTGAACCATGCTATAACCACCCCAAACAACATTTTCACTTTCCATTATATTTACGTGTGAAAAAGGTTGTAAGAATAAACGAATTTCTTCTTTTAATTCATCACTGGCTTTCTTGTCAATATGGATAAGGTAACAGTTGTCAGGCTCGTAAATTGCTTTAAACAGCCTTTTGAACTGATTGGGTAAACGATGTACCAATATGAAATAAGCTATATTAATGGGGGTTGCTGTTGCTGTGTCGAATAACGGCGTGTCTGTTCTAGACACAGGGAGTTCATTTATCATTTTTTTTACTTTATATTAATAAGTGCTTATACACTCATCGCTACAAAGTGGAATTCGAATTTGTTGTAATATACGACAAATTATTGGATAAACGTTCTCGATTAGCTATCGTCTTAATTTATTCCATTTACGAATTAGTACAGACAACACTAAATAACCCATTGATGAATAAATCTAACCTTTTATGTTACTATGATTGAACGGTTATTTATTACCAAAATATTCTCTTGCTATTTTCGCTACTCCCACACTAAAATATCTTCCATTATCGGAAACGCCCTCAATGGCTTTTTTAAAATCGTCCGTATCGCTACCAATGAGCAGATAAGCAACAACACCAATATCCAAAAGAGAAATTACCGCTTTTTCGGTATCAATATCGCTATGGGCAATCAGCTTTATAGACGGGTATAACCTTTTCAATTCCCGTAGCTGTGCCAGCACGTTCTTGTCATAAAAATCGAGGTCGATTATACAAACATCGGGAAGTACTGTTAAAACAGATAATTGAGATGATCCGTTTTCTATATTTTCCGAACGGAATAATATCTCAACTCCGGAATTATCAAGCTCATTGCAGATGACATCTAAAATCGGGCTTTTATCATTGATAAAGGCAAGGGGTGTTTTTTGTTGTGCTGTACCGGTTTCCATATCATCATATATTTATGTTATTAAGGGAGGGCTGCACAAAAAAGAAGGTGCGGGCCACTACAACTTACCGATACTGAGGCACTGGTATACCCGACAACGAATAAGCGAGCGCCCACACCTATAGCGTGAGCGTTCCTACTTATTGTCTTGTTGTCTTAAAAATTACCAGTTTTCAGTACCAAGACTTAAAGCAAAAACACTTTAAGAATTTTATATTTTACAAAACAAAGATACTAAAGTATCTCCTGATACGCAATCAACATATAGATTGTCAAAGAAACAGGTTTTAACACTCGGCCAATGATGTTCTCCATTAATTAAATTTCTAACTTTGTGAAATGGAAGATTTAGGACAAATAACAGAATTTCAATCCTCTCCGGAATTGGTGGAGAAACTATATAAACATAGCATACAGAAAAACTACCAAGCGGGAAGTATTATTCTGAATGAAAATTCCCATATCCGCTCCATCCCGATTGTAACAAAGGGAATGATGAAAGTAATACGGACAGAAGAAGACGGCAGAGAAATCCTACTGTATTATATCAAAGCAGGCGAAAGCTGTATTATGTCCTTTTTGGGCGGACTGCACAACGAAACAAGCAAAGTAAAAGCCGAAGTTGAGGAGGATGCAGAAATTTTGTTTTTACCTATGGATAAAGTTTCCCTGTTCATCAAGGAATATCCACAATGGTTAGATTATATTTTCCGTTTGTATCACAAGCGTTTTGAGGAACTGTTGGAAATTGTCAATGCTATCGCTTTCAAAAAAGTAGATGAGCGACTTTTAAATTTACTGAAAAAGAAAGCTGAACTGACCCGATCTAAAACCATCCAGATTACCCACGAACAATTAGCTAACGAACTCGGAACCGCCCGTGTAGTGGTTTCACGTCTATTAAAACAATTGGAAGAAAACGGAGTTCTACAACTTGGCAGGAACAAAATATCCCTTATGTAACCAAAGTAGCTGTATAGGTTTTTGAGTTGATGCACTTTTGCTGTATCAATCTTAAAAACGAATGGATATAGCAGGTTATTTAGCATCAATTTTTATCGGTATAGCTTTAGGGCTGATCGGTGGTGGCGGTAGTATTCTTACCGTCCCCGTTTTGGTGTATTTATTCAGTATAGATGCGGTTCTGGCAACCGCTTATTCCCTTTTCATAGTCGGTACCACAAGTGTAGCTGGTTCTTTTTCCTACTTCAAAAAAGGATTGGTAAACATTAAAACAGCGGTCGTTTTCGGCATACCGTCTATCATTTCCGTTTTTTTAACAAGGTCATACATAGTCCCTGCCATTCCACAGGAGATTTTCAGTATTGGAAATTTCACTGTTACCAAAAGCATTCTACTGATGTTGCTTTTTGCTGTGCTGATGATTTTCGCATCCTACAGCATGATAAAAAAAGACAAAACATCGACCCATAAAACACCTGAAAAACAGCAATTCAATTATCCCCTGATTCTTGTTGAAGGAACGGTTGTAGGCATCCTTACAGGACTTGTGGGGGCAGGTGGTGGATTTTTGATAATTCCTGCGTTGGTGCTGCTAAGCAAACTACCCATGAAAGAAGCCGTTGGTACTTCACTTGTCATTATTGCCGCAAAGTCACTGATCGGCTTTTTTGGAGAAAGTGGCGAAACAGCTATTGATTGGATCTTTCTCCTAAAAATAACCGGATTCGCTTTGGTTGGAATTTTTATAGGAATGGTACTTTCCAAAAGAATTAATGGTGAAAAACTGAAGCCCGCTTTCGGTTGGTTTGTGCTGGTCATGGGTATTTACATCATTATCAAAGAGACAATAATTCAATAATCTAAAATCAAATATCATGTCACAAACACATTTCTACGAAGTAAATATCCAATGGAAAGAAGGAAGAATCGGGGAATTATCATCACCTGTTTTAGAAAAAGCCATCGAATGTGCCACACCACCTGAATTTCCGGATGGAGTGTCCGGTATCTGGTCACCTGAACACCTATTTGTTTCAGCTATCAACAGTTGCTACATGGCAACGTTTCTGGCAATTGCCCATAATTTTAAGGTGGAAATAGCAGATTTTAGTTGTAAGACCGTAGCTAAACTGGAAATGATGGACGGAAAGTATCAGATCACGCAGGCAGAAATGTTTCCTGAGGTAAAACTGGTCCACCCCGAAACGGATACCGATAAAGCTGAACGTATCATTGAGAAAGCCAAAGCAGGATGTCTGGTCACCAATTCTATAAAAACGGAGATCATTCTAAATGCCAAAATCAGCTAATGTAACAAAAGTAGCTGTATAGGATAAAAGAACAACGGAAATTTGCAGTATCAAAAAGAATAATTAACGATTATAAATAAAGCATTATGTTTTTTCAACACGTTTATGATAAGAGTTTAGCCCAAGGCAGCTACGTGGTAGGCTGTCAGGCAACAGGAGAAGCCATCGTTATAGATGCACAAAGAGATATTGATGTGTACCTGGATATTGCGAAGCAAAACAATCTTCGCATTACGCACATTACGGAAACACACATTCACGCAGACTTCCTTTGCGGCTCGAGAGAACTGGCTGCTGTGACGGGAGCCACGATGTACCTTTCGGATGAAGGCGGAGAAGATTGGCAATACCAATTCTCACACAAAGGACTGAAAGACGGCGATATGATTAAAATAGGCAATCTTTCTTTGAAAGTGATGCATACGCCCGGACATACACCGGAAAGTATCAGCTTTTTGCTGACCGATCATCCGGCAACCGACAGTCCTGTTATGGCATTTACCGGAGATTTTGTTTTTGTTGGAGATATTGGCCGTCCTGATTTACTTGAAAAAGCGGCGGGGCTTATCGGTACAAAAGAAGCCGGAGCCAAACAAATGTTCCAGTCATTGAAAAAGTTTGCGGCATTGCCCGAATACGTTCAGGTATGGTCGGCACACGGAGCAGGCTCCGCCTGTGGCAAAGCGTTGGGAGCAGTACACAGCTCTACGGTAGGTTATGAAAAAATCCGCAATTGGGCATTCCAATATGGTGAAGATGAAAAAGGATTTACGGATTATCTGCTAGCCGACCAACCTGAACCTCCAAAATACTTTGCGATGATGAAGCACCTCAACAAAGTGAACCGTCCATTACTGGTAGCAGTGCCCAAGCATCCGAAATTATCCAAAGAAGATTTTTTGGATGCTTATGCCAATGGCTTGAAAGTCATCGATACAAGAAGTAAGATAGATTTCGCAGAAGGATTTATTCCCGGTAGCCTGAACATACAGGGCAACAATTCTTTTTCAACCTGGGCAGGTTGGTTGTTGAATTATCAGGAACAGTTTATGCTGGTCTGCGATGATAATCAAATAGAAGATCTTACCCGAAAACTGATGCGTATCGGACTGGATAATATTTTCGGATATATTACCGATGTAAAAGATTTAAGTCTGGATCTGCAAAAGGCAGATGTTATTTCTCTCGACGAGTTTAAAACGTACATCGGCAAAGAAGATGTTCAGATTGTAGATGTTCGGGGCGTTACCGAATACGAAGCCGGACACGTAGCCGGAGCAGATCATGTTTTTGTTGGTACGCTTAATGACAACCTCAATAAAATCAGCAAGGACAAACAGATCGTTATTCACTGTCAGGCTGGAGACCGATCAGCAATTGCTTATTCTATCCTTGCCAAAAACGGTTTTGCAAACGTGAAAAATTTTTCAGGTGGAATGAAAGAATGGCAGGCAAACGAGGGTAATACAATTGGTTGTAACGAAACATCTTGTACAAACGCATAAATTATAGAACTATGGGATTTTTTTCAGCATTATTTGGCAAAACAGATAACAGCCAATTAACAGAAGCGATTAGAGCAGGTGCCTTTTTAGTCGATGTCCGTACACCTTCTGAATTTTCAGCAGGCAGTGTGAAAGGTGCGGTGAATATTCCGCTGGACAAGCTTGTAGATCAGCTCTCAAAATTCAAAGAGAAGAATAGCATCGTTGTTTTTTGTAGAAGCGGTAGCCGTAGTAGTCAGGCAAAAAGCATTTTGGAAAGCAATGGCTTTACAAATGTAATCAATGGCGGAACCTGGCAAAATGTAAACGAAGTAGTAAATCAATAAAGGATGAAGGATTTTTGGGATGAACGGTACAGTAAAAAAGAATTCGCTTACGGAGAAAATCCAAACGAGTATTTGAAAGCAAAGTTCTCTGGTATTCCTGTTGGCAAGGTTTTGTTTCCGGCAGAAGGTGAAGGCAGAAATGCTGTGTTTTCGGCAACACTTGGTTGGGATGTTTTTGCATTTGACCAAAGTGAGGAAGGCAAGAAAAAAGCGAAAATATTAGCACATAAAAACGGGGTACCGATCAACTACATTGTTTCGGATATGGAACACGTCAACTATCCCCAAAATTCCTTTGATGCTCTGGTTCTCATCTATGCCCATTTCTCATCGGAGAAAAGAAAAGAATACCATCAAAAACTCGGTTCCCTACTCAAAAAGGGAGGGCTGCTGATTTTGGAAGGTTTCGATAAAAAGCATGCGGAGCAGCAAAAACAGAATCCCAAAGCAGGAGGTCCTAAAAATGTTTCCATGCTTTATGATCTGGAAGAATTAAAGTCTGATTTTAAGGAATTTGATTTTACCGAAGCTTATGAATGCACAATAAGTTTAGATGAAGGTCTTTATCACGTCGGACAGGCGGCAGTAGTCAGAATTTTAGCAATTAAAAAATAAGCGTTATGAAAAAGAATTTAGGAACAGCAGACAGAGCAATACGTATAATTATAGCAGTGGGTATTGCCGTATTGTACTTCACAAATGTTATATCGGGAACATTGGCAATCGTGTTGGGCATTTTAGCGGTGGTATTTTTACTTACCTCATTCATCAGCTTTTGCCCCTTGTATCTGCCTTTTGGTATCAACACTTTAAAAAAGAAAAGAAGATGAAAAGCTATTTCAGAAGCTGGAATTTAATGCGTGTGCTGAGGTTAGCATTGAGCATTCTCGTTATAGTACAAGGCATTATAGCAAAAGAATGGTTGCTTGCAGGACTGGGCGGTTTGTTCTCGTTAATGCCATTGCTGAATATAGGTTGTTGCAGTGACTCGGGATGCAATACACCCCTGCCGAAAAGCAATAAAAAAACTGAAGAAACATCGTATGAAGAAGTTCGCTAAGAAAAATTTACTTACCATAACTGGTATGATTGTCGGAGCAATAGCAGGTTATCTCTATTGGAAATTTGTTGGTTGTCATTCGGGAAGTTGTGCCATCACATCAAATCCAGTAAACAGTACCCTTTACGGCTCTGTTATGGGTGGACTTTTATTTTCAATGTTGAAAAAATCAAAAGCCAAAATTCAAGATAATATTCAAGAACAAATAAAATGGTAGAATTTATAAAACAGCCGTGGCCGTGGTATATAGCAGGTCCGTTAATCGGTTTAACCGTTCCCACATTGTTAATTTTAGGTAACAAATCGTTTGGTATCAGCTCTTCACTACGCCACATCTGTGCTTCGTGTATGCCAGCAAACATTCCATTTTTCAAGTATGACTGGAAAAAAGAAGTATGGAATTTATTTTTTGTATTCGGTATATTCCTGGGAGGAGCAATTGCCATCAACCTTTTGTCAAATCCCAACCCTATCGAAGTCAATCCAAAATTAGCCTCAGAGCTTGCAGGATACGGTATCACAAACTATAACAACTTAGTGCCTGAAGATATTATGAACTGGCAATCGCTGTTTACGCTGAAAGGTTTTTTGTTAATGGTTGTCGGTGGTTTTTTAGTGGGGTTTGGAACACGCTATGCAGGGGGGTGTACCAGCGGACACGCCATTATGGGGTTATCTAACCTGCAATTGCCATCCTTGATTGCAACCATTTGTTTTATGATCGGAGGCTTTATTATGGCGAATCTCATTTTACCGATCATTCTTTCACTTTAATCAAAATAGAAATGCAACAAAATATAGATACAGAAAAAGATTTACAGCTTCGAGAGTTTGACGCTATGTGTGTAAACGAAAGCCGTTTAGGACACAAATGGTATCACAATTTAAAATACCTGATTGTAGGTATATTATTCGGAGTTGTATTTGTAAAAGCCGAAGTAGTGAGTTGGTTTCGCATACAGGAAATGTTTCGGCTGCAGTCGTTCCACATGTACGGAATTATAGGAAGTGCCGTAGTAGTAGGAATGATTTCCGTCTTTCTGATCAAGAAATTCGACATCAAAACTGTTTATGGCGAAAAGATAGCATTTCATCCAAAGAAATTTAGCAAAGGACAGATTTATGGCGGCTTGATATTCGGATTGGGCTGGGCGGTTACAGGAGCTTGTCCCGGTCCGTTGTTTGCACAGATTGGTACAGGTGCAACCGTTATTGCCGTTACACTTTTGAGTGCTATTGCAGGTACCTGGGTTTACGGATTTTTGAGAGAGAAGCTACCTCACTAAATCAAACTGTATGTTACGATTAAAAGTATTGCTTTTTACAGCAATATGGATTTCTATTGTCCAAAATGTACAGGCACAAAGCCATTATAATGCTTGGTTTCGCAGTACATTAAGCGTTCCTATCAGTTCAAAAATTAAAACGGATGCAGAATTTCAGCACAGGCGGCAGAATGGTTTTGAAAATGAAAATATGTTTGATCGGAACCTGATGTTTACACTAAGAAATTGGCTGCATTATCAGCACAATTCGGATTTAAAGTTCTCTGTTTCACCATTTTCATATTTTTCCCATTATAGGGTTATTCAACACCAATCGGATGAAACGGCAAAGCCCAGTAATGAAATACGTTTTTCGGTAGCAGCAGAGTGGCAACACAAGCTATTTGAAAAATGGTACATCGTAGACAGGAGTGCAGTTGAGTATCGTATTTTCAATAATACCCAATCAGACATCAGCCGTTTCAGAAATCGTTTGGGTGTTCGTTATGATTTTACAGAACAAATTAAACTTACGGTCTATGATGAATTTTTTGTAAACGTTACAGGTACATCGAAAGCACATTTTTTTGATCACAATAGAATCGGATTTAACGTGGAGTATCACGTTTTTCCAAATCTTAAATTCGATATTGGTTATATTTATATAGTACGACAGCCACTAACTACCACAGCTAAACTCTACGAAAACAATACTTTTTTAAATCTAAGCTATCAATTAAAAAAGAAAATAAAAACATTAAACTGATATGTAGTTCTACTTCAAGATTGTCAGAAAATCATTTTCATTATAAATTTATTTTGTGAAAGAGATGTATCTTTAAATACAATTACTGATCAATTAGGAAAACAGTTTTGTAAATTTGTAATAAAAGAAATCCATTCATGTTCAGACATAAAGGCAAAGGTCGAACTTATACACATAACCTCAAATTAGCTTCAATATTATCTGGCGTAGCGGGTGTAGTTAACATAACGGGGGTTTTAGAACTGCATACATTAACAACTAATGTAACAGGACATTTTGCTTTTTTTTCTGAGGAACTTGTTTTAAAAAATTATAGAATGGCTTTTGCCTATCTGTTTTATATTTTATTTTTTCTGTTAGGGGCATTTATTTCAAGTCTTGTTATGGAATGGGTTTCCAAGTACAAGCCACAAACCTCATATGTTATACCCATATTTATTGAAATATCAATATTCTCGGCAATTACCATTTCAACATTTTTAGTGCCGAAAGAATATTCCGGATTTTCAATGATTTTATCATCTGCTCTGCTTTTCGCTATGGGATTACAAAACGCATTAGTAACGAGGGTATCCCAATCGGTGGTAAGAACAACACATCTAACAGGTTTGTTCACTGACCTGGGAATAGAACTGTCACAACTGTTCTTTTATAAAGACCGCCCAGCACGGATACAATTGAATAAAAGTATCTTCTTAAAGCTGGCGATTATTTGCTGTTTCTTTTTGGGATGTATTATAGGCGGTTTTACTTATGCGTATTTTGAATTACGAACCCTTTTATTTCCAGTAGGATTACTATTTTTCGCTCTGTGGTATGACCGTATACTATTTCGGTATTATTATCTGAAAAGAAAATTGAGAAATCCTCACTAACAGCTTTTTGTTCCGCTATAATTGTCTTCTAGTATCCTTGCTAGATCCGATTGCTTATAAATAATCTTACCCCCTATTTGTATATACGGCAGGATATTGTCATTACGGTATTGCTGTAAAGTCCGTTTGCTGATGTGCAGCAGCTTGCACACATCTTCGCCCGACAGGTATATTTCTCCGTTCATTACAGGGCGGTAGTTTTTCAGTATTTCTTCGATACGGTTTCGCAACCGAATTATCATCTCCTGTTGTTCGATGATTTCTTCGGCTTCATTCGTCAGTAAATCCATTGTCTTTGATATTATACGGTTGTCCGGCTTCAAGCAAAGCCTTTACGTCCGAGCGTTTGTAATAATTCTTGCGGTTCAGCTTGGAATAAGGCAATAGGCCTTTGTCCTTATAGGTCTGTAAAGTCCGTTTAGTAATGTTCATCATCAGACACACTTCCTGGTTGTCGAGCCATTTCTCTTCTTTGAAAATAGACGTAAATTTTCGGGTGGTACTTTCAGTCAGTTCCAAAAGTGTCTTCAGCTCATTTGTCATTCCGTCCAATGCGGATTTCTGTATTGCGATAACTTCCATTTCTGTTTAATTTTTCGATGAAAGTTCAATTTAGAAAGGCTTTTGTACCAGGAGCATAATGTTGTAGCCATTGGCTTTGAGAGGTCGTGTTTGGCAGTTTGTTGTATGACTAAAAACGAAAATAGGATAATCTTTGGGACTATCTGTTTTTATGACTATTTAGTGGTTGGTTTACAAAGTGTTCCTACAAATCTTTGTCCATATATTCTTCCAAAGAAGATTTCAGTTGGTCTAAAAATGCGGTTCGTGAGCCGGCACAGTATTTCATTAGATGGAAAGAATGATGCAAATCTCCTAAGGAAATCTGAAACATTCTTTCTAAAGGCAAACTGATTTTGCGTATTCCTATTTTACCGTGACAAAACTATTCAGACCATCGTGGAAATTGATTTTAAGTATATCGTCATTTGATATGCTTCATTAATTGCATTAGGTGCAGACAGCGAAATGACATTTTCTTTTCGCTGTATCTCCGAGATGATATGATTTAATGAAGATTTCATTTTCTTAGTTTATTTAATATCCTTCTTTTCCAATCTCATTGGAAAGTCGATGTATCCGATTAGCATAAAATTTATGTTTACGATTGTCGCATGAATTATACTGTCATATGATTTTGTCTGCTTTAATAAAATTAATAAGGGATATTACCTTTTCTTAATCTCAAAACAACGTTTTGAATTTGTGGTAATAAGAGCAAAACAACAATTACCAAAATCACACCTGTTAACATCCAATCGTAATAATCTCTGGTGGCACGAGCCAATATTTGATGACCTACCATTTGATTAAAATAACCTGAGGATACTGCTTTTGAAGTATAGATGTCGCTACCGGCATTCGCATATTGATTTTGAATATCCAGTAAGGTAGCTGGTAATTGTGGGTTCGTTTCCGTAACTGCTTCCCGAATCTTTTCGCGAACTCCTGATTTTGCAAATAATTGAAGTTCGTTATTTAGTGCCAGACTTGCTGTAAAACCAGTGAACCTTGCTAAGATGCCAACAAGCGATGCATTGATCGCAATTGCTGGCGGTGCTGATGAAGCGGTAAACGAAACAATCGGAACAAATAAGACTCCTGTTGCCACACCATAAATAAACATCGGTAAAATGAAATCAATTGTTTCGCCCTGCACAGAAACAAATAGTATCATATAAGCATAATAGATTGCCATTATTCCAAAGCCAGCAATAATCATTCTTATCAGGTTGTATCCCATCAGGACAAATCTGGAGGTAATGAACATACTCACTGTAGTTCCAAAAATTACAGACGTCCATATCGGAATGGTGCTCAGTGGGTCATTTCCTAAAATTACTTCAAGATAGCCGTAAGCAAGTCCTGTACTTCCCTTAAAAATATAAAATGTAAAAAGTAGTAATAGCCCAATGACAAAATTCTTTGTCTTGAAAATCTGTAAGTTGATTAATGGTCGTTTAAGCTTCAATTCTCTCATGATGAATAGTGAAAGAATAATTAAATTGATTACACTAAGCGTAACAATCAATGAACTACCGAACCAGCCTAATTGTCGCCCATATACAAGGATGTATCCTAATGTCAAGATAAAAGATATATAAAACAGATAACCTATCCAATCCACCTGATAAAGTGGGATCTTTTTGGTAAATCGAGCTTTACTGTCCATGGTTAGCAATACAGTAATTGTTAGCATGAATAGTATGACAATAAATCCGTAGAACAGCCAGTTAAAATCAAAAAAATGAATGACTAAGCTGGTAAAAATAGAATAAAAAGGAACGGCAATCTGTATGCTGCCATACAGTAGGCTAAAAGCAATCACACGGGCACGTACAGACTGTAATCTTGGAAAAATCAGCTGTAAGACGATTCCTGACATCAATGCACAGGTAATCCCCTGAAAAAACTGGCAAATAACAAACAATGTCCAATCTTTGAAATGAAAACATATTACAGAACATATTGCATTAACGGCAAGGGCAACTAATAAATATTTCCTAGGTGCAAAATATTTTATGATCCGAAAATCAAGTGCCAAGAAAGCTACCGTAGAGCCATAGATAACGACCATGCCATATTGTACATCGGTAGGCTGTATGCCGTAAAAGCCCATCGTTGCAACCGGACTGCTGTAAAAAGCGAAACTAAACAGACAGGTCATCAGAATGGCAAATATAACGGATCTCGCCAACCATTCAGAAACCCAGGATTTGAAGATCGGTATTTTATGTGCTTGCATTATTTCCCTTTTAAAACATAAACATTGGCATTCATTCCGGCAGAGAGTTTTCCTAACTTTTCAGGCGTATCGGTCAGTTTAATTCTTACAGGAATCCGTTGGATGATCTTCACAAAATTACCTGTAGCATTATCTGGAGGTAACAATGAATAACGTGAGCCTGTAGTTGGGGAAAGTGATTCGATGGTACCATTGAATTTTTCATTCGGGAAGGCATCAACTTCTATGGATACAGCCTGCCCGATCTTAAAGCTGCCAATCTGTGTTTCTTTAAAATTGGCCATTACCCATTTTTCCTCGGCATTGTTCACCAAAAAAGCCAATGTTTGCCCGGGTTGTATCAGTTGACCTTCCTGAATGGTCTTTTTACCGATCTGTCCATCAAAAGGTGCGATGATAACCGTATATCGAATGTCCAATTCCTGTCTTTGAACAAGTGTTTCTTTAATTTTTATCTCTGCCTGTATCGCATTATGTTGAGCTCTAAAATCATTCAATTTGGATTCCGCTACTTGTAAAGAAGCTTTAGCCTGATCATAATCTGACTGTGCAATGGATAAAGAAGTGCTGATGTTATCGAATTTCTGTTGTGTGGTAGATTCATCTGCTAGTAGATTTTTATAACGGTCAAATTCTTTTTGCTGCTGGTCCAATCTTGCTTTAGCTCCTGCCAATTGTGCTTTTATAACCTCAATACTTTTAAGTTGCGTTTCTTCGTTAGCCGCCAAAATCGGTAATTTGGCGTGTGAACTCATGAGCTCTGCTGATGCAGCGTCCTTTTTCAGTCCATACTCATCCAGTTGAATGACAACAAGTGTATCACCTTTTTTAACAAGCTGATTGTCCTTGTAATATATTTTGCTGATATAGCCCCCTACCTTTGCGTTTATAGGCGACAAGTAAGCATCTACCTGAGCGTCGTTGGTTTGTTCATAACGATATCCTTTAAGGAAATAGAAAGCTCCCCAAATAATGATCCCTACGAATAATGCAATTCCCAACCATTTGGTTAGGCTTACAACAATTTTATCTGTTTTATTTTTGTTCATAATAGTTGTATTAAAGAATTCCTACAATTGCCAATAGTCTGATATGGGTTACTTTTACGTTTGTTTGTGCTGTTGTAAGATTGAATTTTGCTTCCAATAAAGCATTTTCTGCTTCCAAAAGATCGGTCAGTAGTGATTCTTGATTTAGGTAGCTACTTCTGATAACACGGACAGTTTCGGTGGTTTTAATAATATTTTGTTCTGCCGTTTCCACGCTCTCCAAAGCCTGTTGTTGCTGTAAATAAACTTCTTTTATCTGAAGGGCGATTTCGTGCTTCTTCATTTCTGCTTTTTCTTTAGCCTGATTGCTGACAACCTTGGCACGAGCAATGGTATGTTTGCTTTTGTACAAATTATCAATCGAATACTGTACTTTAATTCCTGTCTGACCAAATCCCCAAAAGTCATTTGAATACGGATAAAAGGAAATCTGTGGATAGTTGTAATTATAGTTAGAGTACAAAGAAACTTTAGGCAATAGCGTAGCTTTCACTTGTTTTACGTTCAGTTCACTCCATTTGATGTCACTACCAGCCATTTTGTATTCTGGGGATTTGTTAAAAGCAATGTCTACATAGTCATTGTAGTCACCGTCTGTGATAGCGTTTAATTCAATTGTATCTTCGTATTTGATTGCTAGCCCCATATCATTTTCACGTCCCATCAGAATATTGAGCCGTTGTTTGGCGATTTCAATCTTTTTCGTAACATCGGAAAGATTAAGTTCCAGTTGAGACAATTTCACGGAGGTTCTCAGTACATCACTCTTTAATACGGTACCGTTTTTATGCAGACTTTCTATCAATCTCAATTGCTTTTTTTCTGCTTCAATCTCTGCATTTAGAAAATCATAGAAATGCAAAAACTTATATAAATCAAAATAAGCAACTGCAACATTATATTTTACACTATGCTTTTGCAGATCAACTTCATATTGTTTTCGTGTCTCTTCTTCCTTTTTCATGGCTACGTTTCTCTTGTCCTTACCTCCGTTGTAGAGGTTATAGTTTAAGTTGTAGCCTACTCCGTACCCATAACCTTTTACAGGCACATCTTGTGGAGAGGAGAATAATCCATTGTCGTAAATCAGAAATTTAGAATTGAGTTTTAAGTCTCCACCTACTGAAAGTTCGGGCAACAAACGGTCTTTGGCTTCCAATATTTCTATTTTACTTTGCTGAAGATTTAGGTCAGATAGTTTCAGTTGTCGATTATTCATTTCCGCAACTTTCCATATTTCTTCCAAACTTGAAGGTTCGACTTTTTCTGTATGCTGAGCGTAAATATGGGGTGCAAATAACAGCATCAGTACACCCAGAACCGGAACTGTTTTATATTGTTTCATTTGTTTTGTTTTTATAAATGATTGGTTTCCTTCTCTTTTTTAACCATTGTTTTAACATCTTTTTCAACTCATCAAAAGCAAAGCTTAAATCGACTATTGGCATAAAAGGGCTGCTATAAGCACAAGCCAGCCGGTAGATGTTGGCTTTATCAATTTCTTCATCTGGATGAGGTAATTTATGTTCAGATTTTCTGAACTGTATTTCAAGTTCAAAATCTTTGTCGGGTTTTATGATTTTATCGTTCATTATGATTCAACTACTATTAACACAGCAAAATTATTAAGTGCATCAATCTATATTTTTATATAATTAGCCTAATATTTGCTATATTTGGCCATATGGAAATTCTTAGCCAATTAATACAAGCTGTGGATCAAAATCCTGATTCCATCCTCGTGATGCGACAGCAGACGGAACAGCGGTTGCCTGCTCATCAGCATGATAAGGCTCAGTTGTTATTGGTTTATGGAGGAATTGCTTACCTCCAAACAGACGAGAAGGATTTCTATATTCCGTCTAATCATTATATCTGGATACCGAAAAATTATCCGCACAACCTGATGTTTAATACACAGGATTTGTACATTATCAATATTTACTTTCCAAACAAAAAAGCGGATAGTTTTTATGATGAACTGGGTATTTATCCTGTTAGTAAGCTTCTGGCAGAAATGCTCTCATTTAGCGAGAAATGGCAAGGTGATTATTACGAAGGTTCATGGGAATTTGAGTTTTTAACTACGCTTAAAAGCGTGTTATCAAAGGAAAATCTCAAAAAATTTTCTATCCAACTTCCTACAACGGACGATCAAAGGCTTAATGCCATAATCGACGGCTTTAGAAATCGATTAAATGAAAGTCTAAGTTTAGATAGTATTGCCCAACAATCTGGAATAAGTGTGAGAAGTTTGACCAGATTATTCCAAACGAAATTGCATATCACTTTTGTTCAATACTTAAAGATGTTACGTATTATAAGAGCAATGGAATTGATTAATGATACAGATTTGAACATGACCGAGATAGCTTATGAAATCGGATATTCGAATATATCGGCTTTTAGCAATAATTTTCATCAACTGACCAACATGAGACCTACTGAATTTAAAACCAAGTAAGAGGTATGGCTAGTAGTCCTAACCATAATCTTCCCTCAAAATATGATTTTAAATTCAGTGGTTTATGGGCTATTGCTTAACTACGTTAGGCAATATTATCCTTAAATGGATTAACACTTATTTCTATCATCAACTTTTCAAAAAAGAAATAGAAACCAAACGTATTCCTAATTTTCTTAGGTTCACTTTCAAATTGTAAGGTAGGTTCTGTTTTTAATTTTTCATAAATATCCCAAACTTCTTGCTCATCCTTCTGATAAAATCCGATGTGGAAATTTTCCGGATATTCAGGTATATTTTCTTTGTGGTTCAATTCCTGCCCCCAAATAACTAAGGCAAAATTATTGCTATTTTCCATAACTGCCATTTTACTGTTTCTATTGACAATTAAACTAAACCCTAAGTGTTGTGTAAACAAATGGACAGCCTTCTCAACGTCTTTTACAACGATATTGATGTGATTCAAATTCATTTTATTCTTGTTTTAATTACAGAACAAAATTACTTTTCGGGCATCAGGCTAAATTGGATAAATCGGTCGTTTTCGTTTTTATTTAAGATAATTGGTTTTACTCCAGCAAATTTTTTCACTTCCCTTATAAAATGTGATTGGTCTGCATAATCGAGTTGGGGATAGAAATCCCCATTTTTTAGTTGTTTTAATGAGTTGGAGAAACGGATAATATTCAGATAAGTTTTAAGCGTTACGCCTAACCATTTATGGAAATAACGGTTCATTTGTCTGCTACTCCAAAAAACATTTTCTTCGAGTTCTTTTACCGTAATTTCTCCTTTAGACGCATAAATGAGTTTAAATAATTTCTTTTTTCGCTCTTCTATTTCTTTGGATAATAACGAAGAAATAACCTTAACAGCTTTATGGTAAAATTGGTTGAAATCGTTTAGATCATCTCTTGAAAATCCCCAGTACCCTGTCTGAAGTGTTTTCTTGGTGTTATTTAAATCCGCAAAAGATTGTTTGAAAATATATTCGGCAGCGATCGGATAAAAGCTGATTGCAAACATTGTAGATTTTGGAAATGGAGGTTTGGTGATAGGAGCAGAACATATTCCGGAAATGAAAATTTCAAAATTTCCATTTTCATCAGCTAGCAGAAATAAATCTATTTTTCCATCCGGAACTATAATGCCTTCTTTTTCTTCATCAGAGTTGTTTTTTACCATCCAGATACTTTTCACGATATGTGTTAGTGATTCATCGGTTTTAAGACAGATATATTCTAATTTATTTACGGGGAAACACATTTTTAATTAGCATAAAAATAAATATAAAATTAATAAAAATAAAAATTTGAGACCTCTTTATAAGGTCTACTTATTTATTACAAATAATCAAAATCATTTGTCAGGTTTTTAATTGAGTAGATATGCTAAAAAATAAAGTTCAAAAAAAATATTACACTAAGAATATTGTTTTACACAAATTTTCTAATACTTAACATATACCCTAAATGCATTCCTTCGTGATAATTATTACATTCAAATGCATCATTAATCGAGGACAAATGGAAGCCAGTACCTGTTATTCGTTCTTTGTAAGTCCTAAAAATATCCTTTTGAAAATCAGCGATTGTTAAATCAATGAGTGAAGTCAATAACTCTTTAAGTTCAGCAGCTTCTTTTTGAGAGACAGGTTCTGTAGGTTTGGTTCCAGACTGATACTTATTAAACAACTCATCTGAAATATATCCTTGTAGGTCAGAACCTCTATAAATCAGTTTTTGTTGTGTTACTATGATATGCCCTATATTCCATATAAGATTATTGTTGAAACCATTTGGAATGTTGTTAAGCTGATCTAATGAATAATTTTCAAAGTAACTTAAATAAATTCTACGACTTGTTTTCCACGTTTTAAATAATGCTTCCATTTTTTTTATTACATTAAGAGCGTATGCTTGTAGAAATTTGTTCTAACAAAAATACTAAATATGATAAAAACTATAATTTTTGAAAATTGAATTGTCAGGAATAAGAAATTTTGAACAATATTAGACCGACTCAATTTATGCAAGTATTGTGTGAGAGTAGTCATTGGCTTTGAAAGGTAATGTTTGGCTGATTGCTATTATTTATTCTGGCTCCACTTCTTTGGTTTCATATTGAAATGTCTTTCAAATAATCTGCCGAAATAACTTAAATTACTAAAACCCAAATGGTAACCAACTTCAGAAACCGATAAATGTTCTTCACGTAATAGTCTTGCAGCCTCTTGCATGCGTAAATGCTGATAATAGGGATACATACCTTTACCAAATACCTGTGTAAAAAGTTTTCTAAGTTTAATGACATTCATACCGCTTAACTTCACTAGCTCTTCCTGGATAAACGGTTTGTCTATCGAAGCTGCGATTTTATCCCGTACGCTGTAAATCGATTCTAGTTCATATTTTGACAAATGCTGATGCGTAACATTTGCTCTTCTTGACAGGTTTTTAAACAAATAGAATAGTAGTTCAAGCGATTTTAGTCTATAGAAAGTATCTGATAACTTATCCGGCATTTTTGTAATCGAAATCTCATTGGCCACTTCTGCTATTTCCGGAGACATGAACTCCTCAATCCAAAGTGTTTTCTCATTATTAAAAAGATAATCGAATTTTTTATGGTCTTTTCCGATAAAGCTTTTCAAATAATCAAGACTTATAATTATGGTTACCTGCTGAATATTTATATCTTTTGGAAAGCAAACGTCACTTTCAACATGCAGCGGGATAATGCGTACGTGTGGCTGTGTTTGTTGTAATTCTTGTATGTCTTTGACAGATGTGTCTGATCGAGAATGAATAATATTTTGAAATGAAATAGATATTCCGTTTTTAAAAGCCGTTATAGGTTTTCTCCGAATGCAGAATGTTTTCTTTGCCACTACAGAGCGAACCATAACTAACATATCGGGCAATAAATCTACGATTTTCAGCTCATTGAGATGAAGCATATCCA
This sequence comes from Sphingobacterium corticibacterium, assembly GCF_004208525.1. Classification (GTDB taxonomy): domain Bacteria; phylum Bacteroidota; class Bacteroidia; order Sphingobacteriales; family Sphingobacteriaceae; genus Sphingobacterium; species Sphingobacterium corticibacterium. The sequence continues at coordinate 66,920 of NZ_SGIT01000006.1, forward strand.
ATTCAGATCTGGATGGTGTGAGCGAAACGCCTAATCGCTCCACCCAATAATACATCTCTTGTTTCTTTCTATTGTCATTCATTTTATCGGACTATTTTTATTTTTTAATGGGGTATTTTAGCATTAAAAGTATAAATAAATTTGCAATATCAATTTAAAAATAGAAGAAATGAAAAAACACATTTTAATATCCGGAGCAGGGATTGCAGGTTTAACAGCTGCTAACTTTTTGGCAAAACAAGGTCATAACGTTACAGTAATTGACAGATCGCCTTCATTCAGTAAAGCGGGATTTCTTATTTCCCTCAAGAGTTTCGGTGTAAAAATCATGGACGAATTGGGGCTAACTCAAAATCTACAAGCAGAATCATCACCCTCTGAAACAGTTCATTTTGTAGAAACCAATGAGAGAGTCATTCAAAGCATTGATTATGATAAAATGCATACGAATATTGAACGTTCCGTCCTTATAAGTCGTGGTGGATTACATCACGTTTTGTATGAAGCGATCAAAAACGATATAAATGTGCTTTTTGACACAACGATTTCACAACTGGAAGAAAAATCAGATTTGACAAAAGTTATACTTTCAAATGGAAAATCGATACATGTTGATTTAGTAGTTATCTCGGAAGGATTGCGTTCTTCAACAAGAGAACAGTATTTTACCAATTATCAATTAGAAGATTTCAATACGCTTTATGTAGGAGGAAAATTAAAACAAAACCACGAAAAACAAGTTGGTATATTTAAGGTCTATGTAGATGTCAACAGATCACTACATATCTACCCTATAGCAGAGGACGAAATAGCCATTCAGTGTTATATCCGTAGCTCCGAAGACCTTGGCTTTATCAAAGATAATGCTTCATCTATTCTTAAAGATTCTTTTGGTGATTATAATCCGGAAGTAAAACAATTACTGCAAAATCTTTTGGACGATGGCTTGTTTTTCATGGACAAAATGGGCATGGTAAATGCTCCAAACCTGCATAATGGTCGTTTGGTTTTGTTGGGAGACGCAGGTTTCTGTCCGACTGCTTTATCAGGAATGGGAGCTTCCCTGTCTATTTATGGGGCAAAGGCACTGGCGCACTTTATAGCAGAATACCCAGATGACATCTTAGCCGCCTGTGATAGCTATAACACATTGATGCAGCCTATTGTAGAAAAATTTCAGACCAATGCAAAGAATAATGCAGCATCTTTTCTGCCTAAGAGCGAAGCAGAATTAGAGAAATTTGTTAATGGATTCCGGGCTGCTGATGATAAAGCCGTTCAAAAAATAATGACAGAACCAATTCTACTTACAAAAGATCAGGAAAATTTTATACTCAACTAAAGAAGCAATGATATACTTTCAACAGAATTTAGGATAATAGGACTGTCCAGTTTTTTTATCTAAGAATAAATTTCCTAATTTATTGAAGTTATATTTTGACAAGCTGTATTCAGATTATTACATCCCAAGGCTGAATATAAAAGGAAATCTATGTGTTGTAAGGGAGAATAGTTGATTTACAATCTTCTCCCTTTCTTCTTTTTCTTCTTCATTTGGCTTGCAAACTGCTCTTCTTCGTAATCCAAGCCCTGTGCATCAAGTAACAAACTGAATAATCCCAAATCGGAATTAGGTAAGTATTCCTGTGAGATAAATTCAAAGAGTTTTTTCGTTAGCAAATCATCTAGTGTATTCGTTTGAGGCACAGATCTAACCTATATGGCAGGACTTTTTTTAATCACTACTATTAAACTCAAAGCTCAGTTGCTTTTCATTACCGAAGCTGTCCGAAATCCAAACCTCAAAGGACTGTGATACGGTGGACGTGGAAGTGTAATACAATCTAAATTGTTCAGTTGGCAACGAATACAAATCATTCGGCAGGTACGGTTGTTCATCGTAATACTGCAATGTTCCTGTACCGTCAAACTGAAAATAGCGAAGAAAATATTGTGTGTTCGTGTAGTTCCCTGTTCGTTGTATGGTAATGCGTATTTCTACCGTCTGCCCATTGGCAACATCTTTGGGTACAGGCATCACGTTTACCTCAAAAGGAAAATTGTTCTGTATTTCGAGTTCATCATCTTTGCTACAAGATACCAGCGAAATAGAACCTATCAGGATTGCCAGCATTAGGTATATTGACAACATTCCTATTCTGAATTTATTAAATATTGCTATCATCGTTTCAAATTTTAAAAGTTAAACCTTAATCCCACACCTGCGGACGGACGAAACTGTTCCAGATCCGTACCCCACAAAACCTTTGTACGTCCTTGCAGGACTAATACAAAACGGTCTGATAGATAGGTTTCAAAAGTGAGCCTTCCGCCAGCTCCGTAGATAAAGTTGTCTTCACTCAGTATTTTCGATCCGTCATACAACATCGTTTCGCTACGATTGATGTTTTCATAACCGACCACGCCTGTTATTCCGAAGTTTAACGTGATATTCTTACGGGCATCTCCCAACAGGAAGAAACTGTAACCGCCTTCGGCAGTATATGTTTCCTGCGGAATTTTTACGTCTTTATAGTTGTGATATTGATGCGTGTATTCCAATGCCCAAAGCTGATAGTTCCCATTCTTACCGTTTACTGTCATCCCGATATTGATGTAATAATCATTACCTATTTTATCATCGGATAATACACCAATATTTACTTCCAATCCTTTTTGTTTAGGCAACATCCTTTGTGCCTGGCTGGTCGTGATACCTATCACAACAAGCATCACGGTATAGATATACTTTTTCATTTTATTGTTCTTGTTTTAAAAGGTTATTAAAATTTCAGGTGCATATCGTTAATCAAACGAGCCTTAATCAAATCCGAGTTTTCCACCTGAAGTACCTGATGTCTGCCACCATTCTTCTCAAAGATTTCAATCAAAAATACCTTGTCATCGGCAATGGTAAACTGGTCTAAAAGGAATACGTTTTGCTCGGTAGTTTGTCCGGAGATTTCCGTAAGTGGTTTATAAGTACGAAGCGGTATCATCGGTCTTTCCTGTACTACGGTACGTTTTGCTACTTTTTTATCCACCACTTTGAAATTCACAAAATCAATCTGGAAAGGTACATTGGTACGGTTTCTCAATTCCGTATGGAAATAGTATTTACCGTTGTGTATGTAAATTCCCTTCAGGATGAACTGAATGCCAAAACTCTTAGCCCCGATATGCTTTACAATGCGTTTGTCTTTCTTGTAAATGGTTTCCAACAGCAAGCCAGCCAATGACGGTGAGTTGTTACCCAATTCTTCAAAAAGCACATCGTTTCCGTTGGCTTTATCTACTGCTTTCTGCATTGTCAAAAGATCATAGCTCAACGCTTCAGGATAGGAACTGTAATACACATTGAAACTGTAAAAGCGACCGTCATTGGTGATAACAGAAAAATTGGTTTCTGCTTCAAAATCCTTCACGGATGCTTTTACCCGTAAAACATTCTCCGCATCTTCAGCTTTTCCAGCTATCAGGTATTCGCTTCCCAAATCCACATAACGGATAGCCGTCGGGAAAATCAGGTGCGAAGTTTTATCATAGGTTACTTCCATTTTGTAAGGCTCTATCTTGCCTAATGCAAGCGGAGTTCTGGCATTTTCCTGTGCGTAAGACTGTACGGCAAAGCCGAGTATCAGGGCAAATGCCCAAAAGATTTTTAAATGATTTTTCATTGTTTAAAATATTTGAGTTCAACATTATTTTTTTGATACCAAAAAGACCTGATGTCCTGCTTTCAGTGTAACTTTTGGTGTTCTTACTTTTTTGGCGAAGTAGCCTGAAATACCCTGTACTACGCCACGGCTTAAATCTGCGGCAACCTGCTGTCCGGCATTCTGTGTAAGCATTATGCTTGTTCCCGAAGTCTGGCTCATATTACCCGCCATTTCCGTAAGGGCATTCATTTCGGGAGAATACGGAACGTACAAGCCTTGCTGTCCGTCCAGATCATAAATGGTTATATCTATCGGAATGATATTGCCCTCCAATTCAATCGAGGTTACTTTTAGTTGTAAACGTCCCCCTTGATACTTACCGATTGCCGTTAGAACTGTTCCCTGCGGAATGGTACGGCTTGAAGTTTGTGCCGGCTCCAATAAACGCAGTCGTACACCACTTTCACCGACAATGGTCTGTGCTTCGTGAACACAGGCTCTGATACTGTTTTTCGGTTGCACCACCTGCTGCTTAGAACCTGCGGTATAAAAACCCCTGTTACGGGTTTCGCTCCAGTCGGCTAAGAATGTACTGTCTGAAGGTTCACGGTACAAGGCAGAAACCGTATTCTTTCTTGCGGAAGTGAATGCTACAAAATGCTCCTTTTGTGTAGAAGCCGATTGAGCCGGAGCAACCCCTGCACCATTAGAAGGTGAAGTTTCAGCTGAATTTGTATTTGCCGGCAGATATTTTGCCGCCATCTGGTAGGATTTCTCCATCAATGCCAATTGGTCATCTACGGTAACAGGCTTTGGTACACCTTTGTCCGCCAATTGCTCTTTCAGCTCATCTAATTGTCTGCGGAGTTCCATTGTTTCGGTATTGTCATCCTGATAAAACCCTCCCAATGTGCTTTGTGCATTTCGGTAGCTGTTCAGTGCCGTATTGCCTGATCTTACTGAATTTCTTACTGAATTGTAACTTTCATCCTCTTCAGGCATTTTTTCTTCTAAATTCTGCGAGCTGTCTGTGTTCCAGTAATCTGATAGCGTTGTCAGGGCGTTGCGTTTTTCCTGATTTTTCTGTTCGAGCATTTCCTGCTCATACGCTTTTTGCTTATCTGCCTGCAACCCTGCTTCTGTAGCCTGCGGTACGGCATCGTTCAGCCCGATATTTTCGATTTCCTTTTTATCTGAAGACGGTTTAAATATCAGGTACATACAGCCTACGAATACAATGCCCATCAAACCGAATATGAGTGGTTTTTTGAGCTTTTGGGCTTTGTTCTGTGTGCTGTCTTGCAGCATATCAGCGGTTGCTACTGGGCTTCCTTCTGTTACCCGGACAACCGTTTTTTTGTTCTCATTTTCTTTCATAAAACTTATTTTTAAAGATTGTTGTTAATGTATCCTGCAAGGGTGCAGGATGTTCTTTCTTTTGGAGGACAGGGTTTTCAATATGCTCGATTACCATACTGTTATCGGAATTTCCTGCATCGTACCATACTTTGGCGATAACCATTGCGGTGAGTAGTAGATAACCGACAAACAGGTATAGTGTGTACCTATGCTGTTTACGTACAGGCAATGCCCGCCAGCGTTCGTCCAATTGGTCAAAGTACCTGTCCATATTTGCTCTTAATTTTTTCATACTTTAATGATTATGTGTTATCACATCCTAAACCCTCTTTTGCGGGCAGACAACTGTTCTTTCGGTTTTTCAGTCACTTGTGCAATGGCTTCTTTCCTTGTTGGAACCGAATTTGTAGTGAGGTCTGTTAATTTCGATTGCTTCAATAATTGCCCGTACTGATCTATTCTTTCAATATTCATTTTCTGTACATCGAAAAGACCGTCTTCGTACTTTACCCACATATTGCATTCAACCTTTGGCTTATCGTCGCCATTCCATTGCAGGTAGGTTTTCAGCATCATAATATTAGGCAGTATCGGTTTGTCCATTCCGTTGTTACAAGCCTCCAAAAACCTGCTGATGCTGTCTTTTATTTTGTCTGCATAAGCTGCTTCTGTCTGAAAATAGCCATCATACCCTTTATCTGTAAGGGTTTTTGCGAATGTGTATAAATCAAGTAATTGCTTCATATCAAACATTTTAGCGTTCGATGACTTCAATGTCCCTGTTCTCCACCACGGCAAACTTTTCGATGTTGAAACCCTGCGGGTTATTGTCTGAGCGAACAGAATTCACGAGATAGCAGGTAGTAATCAGGTTACGCCGGGTTACGTTGCTTGAACGGATGATGAATTGTTTGGCATAGGTTCGTACAGCATAAGGATGGGTGTCGAAGTTGCACACGACACTATCTACTTCGATGCGTTGCTGTACATTACCCGATATAATACGGTTATAATAACCTTTTTCAGAAAGATCTTTGTAGTAATCAAAGGCACTTTTGTCGGCAAGGTTAAACGCCCGTTTCATATTGCTTTCGATGGCATTCTTATCGGGAGCAAGCGTAAAGAACAGTTCGTGAAACCGCCTTACGTGTTCTCTTGCCTCCACAGGGCGGTTAATGCTGGCATCTTGCGACAAGGCAAGCATCAGTGATTTTCCATTGTCCATTACATAGACTTTCTGGCGTTGTTCTTCTGCAAAGCGATAGGACTGCCATACGGCATATCCTACCACGCCAATGCAGAGAACAGCAAACACGATGGCATATAGCCTGATCTGTCTGAAGCTGTTTTCAATATTTCTCAGTGTTTTAAATTCCATTTTTTTTATGATTTGATTGTTGTTATTTTCCCATTAGCTTGCCACCAATATTCCCTGCGGCTGAACCGGCCCCGGCTCCGGCAATATTTCCGGTTTTCATCGCTGTTTGGTTTACATTTCGTGTAAAGTTTCCTGCTCCGCCTGCCTGGATAACCCAGCCTGTTACCGTCGGAATGGTGAAATAGCCGATAATCCCGATGATCATAAAAATGATGTACACCGTATTTGAGGTATCAGGTATGTATGTCGGATCTGCCAGCATTTCAATATCCCTTTCCAGTATAAGCGATTGTATTCTTGCCAGCATTGAGCTAAACAGATCTGAAACAGGTAGCCAGAGGTAAACACTGATGTAGCGTGTGAGCCATTGCGTGAGCGTGGACTGAAACCCATCCCACACAGAAATGGCAAAGGCTATTGGTCCGAGTATGGAGAGGACAATCAGAAAAAATGTCCGTATGGTATCAATGACCAGAGCTGCCGCCTGAAACAGTATTTCCAGCAGATTACGAAACCAGTCCTTTATGGCTTTTTCTATCTGATAGCCTGTCCTGTCCATATACATTCCTGCCATTGTTCCAATATCGGAGGGTGACCATCCCAATTCGTCCAGCTTCTTATCGAACTCTTCGTCCGATACCATATAGGCAGTTTCGGGATTTCGTACCATCGCTTCATATTCCAATTGGTCTTTTTGCTGTTGCAATTGGTTCAGGTCAAGTACCTGGTCTTCGAGTATAGCGTGTGTTCCTGTAACCACCGGACTTAACACCGCATTGATGGTTCCCAATACTATGGTTGGGAAGAACATAATGCACAGACCTAATGCAAACGGGCGGAGCAACGGAAACACATCAATAGGTTCGGCACGGCTTAAAGCCTGCCAAACCTTTAATGCTACATAGAACAATGCACCCAATCCAGCCAATCCTTTTGCCACTGCCGCCATATCTCCGGCAAGCGGCATCATATCATCATACAGCGAACGCAGGACTTCGTGAAGATTATTCCATTCCATCTTTACCAGTATTTTTGGTTAGCAGTTCCGTAGAGGTCAAGCACTCTTTTGGCATCGTCTTTCTTTTTCGCTCTCAGATAGCTTACAGATATATTTTTGTTGGTGTAATAGCGTACAAGGCTGTGGTATTCCTTTACTTCTTTGTACACACGATCAATAATATCCATACGCTCTTTGTCATTCAGTGAAAGGCTGGAAGAGGAAACGATCTGCTTCAATTCTTTCAGCAATTCGGTACTTTCTTTGAGCAGTGCCGAATAGCCGTTGCCGATAGCGACCAATTCCTGCGGTGTGAAATTTGGGTCGTTCATCATTTTTCCGAAATTCTGTACATACATTTCGGACACATCACCTACCAGGAGAACTGTTTGCTGCACCTTTCTTGCATCTTTTACGAGATTGTTTACGGCTTTCAGCTTGTCGTAATACTCTTTGCCCTGCTTATAGACCTTTTCTACCTCCTTGAAATTCTTCACCACATTACTTACCGTAGAGGAAGTCTGTACGATTTCGTTAGCACTGTTCAGAATGCCTGATGCAAGGTTAAGCGGGTCGGTAACCACAAACTGAGCTTTTGCGGAGGGTGCTACGGCAAGCATTAGTGCCGTACACACCAGTAACATTACTTTTTTCATTGTTTCTAAATTTTTAATTGTTAATAATTATTGATTTGCCTTATCACGCCGCTCGATAGCGATGTGCTTAATGGCGAGTTCGACATTGCCGTCCAGTTCGGCAGCGAGCTGCATCACTTCCATTTTTTCGGTTTCTTCCGTGGTGTATGCGAGATATTCCTCCAAACTAACTTCTGTGGCATATACCGCTGAGTGCGTACCGCCTAAGCCTATCCAAACCTCTTTGTACAGTCGGCTTGGGTCGTTGTTCATATTGATGGATAGTACCTGACCTTTTTCTTTGTCCGTAAGACCGAGCATCGCCTGTATATCATCGAACTTGTTCATATACTTGCGTTGGTCAAGCAGAATCTTACAGTCGGAGTTGTTGATGATACTTTCCTTGACAATAGGTGACTGGATGATGTCGTCAACTTCCTGCGTTACGACAATCGCTTCGCCAAAAAACTTCCTAACCGTTTTAAACAAATACTTTATGTATTCTGCCATACCTTCTTTGGCAATCGCTTTCCAGGCTTCTTCAATTAGTATGAGCTTTCTGATACCTTTTAGTCTTCGCATCTTGTTGATGAACACCTCCATAATGATGATCGTGACTATGGGAAAAAGAATTTTGTGATCCTTTATGGCATCAATTTCAAACACGATAAAGCGTTTGGATAAGAGGTCTAATTGTTTATCGGAGTTTAGCAAGTAATCGTATTCTCCGCCTTTGTAATAAGGTTCGAGTACGTTCAGGAAATTGGCAATGTCAAAATCTTTTTCCCGTACCTGCTTTTCCTCCAGTACCTTGCGGTAATCACCTTTCACATATTCATAGAAGCCGTTAAACGATGGGTATTCGTCCTTTTGCTTGATGCGGTCTATGTAACCGGATACGGCATTGGATAATGCCACTTCTTCCGAACGTGTTGGTGGTTCGTCATCACGTTTCCAAAGCGTGAGTATCAAGGTTTTGATACTTTCCCGCTTCTCAATGTCAAACACGCCATCGTCTGTGTAGAAAGGATTAAAGGCAATAGGATTGTCTTCTGTATAAGTAAAGTAAACCCCGTCTTCGCCTTTGGTTTTTCCTTTGATGAGTTCGCATAATCCCTGATAGGAGTTACCTGTATCTACGAGTAGGACGTGTGCACCTTGCTCGTAGTATTGTCTAACCATGTGGTTGGTAAAAAAAGATTTCCCGCTTCCTGACGGACCCAATATGAATTTGTTTCGATTTGTGATGATACCACGCTTCATCGGCAAATCTGATATATCCAAATGGATAGGTTTTCCGGTCAGGCGGTCAGCCATTTTTATCCCGAATGGCGAAGGTGAATTATGATAATTCGTTTCTTCCGTGAAGAAGCACAAGGCAGGTTCGATAAACGTATAGAAACTTTCCTCACTCGGAAAATCGCCTGCATTTCCCGGCATTCCTGCCCAATACAAAGTGGCTACGTCCGTAGTGTTGTGGCGTGGTTTACATTCCATCAGTGCCAAGGCACTACCGCAATCGTTCTTTAGCTGCTTCAGTTCCGCAGGGTCTTCCGACCACGCCATAATGTTGAAGTGAGCACGGATGGATGACAGCCCGAAGCTGTGTGCTTCATTCAGATACTTTTCTATCCACTCTTTGTTGATTTGGTTGGCACGGCTGTACCGAGCCAAAGAGTGCATATTCCTTGCGGATTTCTCAAACTTTTGCAGGTTGTCTTCGCTGTTATCTAAAAACAAATACTGGTTGTAAATGTGGTTACAGCTAAGAAGCAAGCCCACAGGTGCAGCGAACGATAAACGGCAATCACTACGGTCGGTGGACAGCTTTTCATAACGGGTATCTGCCGATACCGTTCCGGGTAAATCATCCGTATCGGATAAAGTGTGCAAAGACAATTTTTTGTTGCCGATACGCACTTCTTCGGAACCTAAACTAATGTCCTGCATTGGAGTTCCGGTTTCTCTCGAAAGCGTAAGGTACTGCTCCAGTAATCCCTGTGTATCTTCCGTTCCGATAATTTCATCTTCGGTCAGACGTTTCAGGCTTACAAAACCGCTATCGTTCACGATACGCTCAAATTGGGCAACTGCCTCCATAAAGCGGTGTATTGTTTCCTTGTTCCTGATTTCCTTTGGTATAAGTGTACCCTTGCAAAGCGATGAAAAATTGCTTTGCATCCGCATTCTTTCCTTAGTGGTCTTGGTCAGGAACAGATAACAGTAGTGATTTAAGAACGGTCGTTCATTGAAATGGCGTTGGTAAGACTTTGCCAAAAAGCTCTGGTCTTCCTTTGCCATATCGGGAGCATAACTTTCTTTGATGTACCAATCCTGCTTATGAATGACCGTAAAGTCCGGCAAAGTCTTTATGGCTTTGTGCCAGGCAGAGTGCATCGCTTCGTATTCCGCAGATGCTACCGTGAACAATTCCGGTAAACGTACTTCAAAGCAGGCGGTAATGTCTGCATCTTTCGATAGGATGCAGTTGTTTTCTACTGCCAGCAATGGAAATTTGTTTTCCAGTGTTGTTGCTTTAGATACGTTTCTCATAGGGCATTCTGTTTAGGAGTGAATTTTAAATAGCGGCATACAGGCTTGCGGCAAATGATATAGCGGGGATGTCTTTTATTGGCTGCTATCTTCATCAATCCGTGTTCTCCGTATTTCCTGTTCAGCGAAAAAGTCTGCCATATAATGAGCGAAGCACCGCCTGCTCCGAGGAACAGGCAGATATAGGAGTTTACGCCTGCCATATACAGTATCATCACGAAGATGAGCGTACCGAGCAGCCCACCGGCGAAGATGAACAGGTATTGTGCTTTAAGCCCTTTAAATTCTACCGTCCTCCCAATGCCTTTGTTGATATTGTAATTCATAAGGCAAAGGATTAAAGGAAGAATGAACGCAGGATGGTAGCCGCTACGATTAAGAAGATACAGGCTCCGAACCACGAAGCCGCCGTTTTCGATGTATCGGGATCTCCGGAACTGAATTTGTTGTACACCTTAACACCCCCTATGAGCCCAACGACCGCACCGATGGCATAGATTAATTGCGTTGCGGGGTCGAAGTAAGAGGTTACCATTTGGGTAGCCTCGTTGATACCTGCCGAACCGTTTCCCTGTGCGAACACGCCAATTGCTGACAGCATAGCCACGGCTGTCAGCAGAACTTTTTTTCTTTGTTTTTCCATAATTGAAACACATTAATTCGTTACTGTTTATCCCGCACCTTGCGGGCTTTCGGGACAAATGTCTTATGGAAAATGAGGCATTACCGTAAAGTGGCAGTCAGAGGAAGTGTTTGGCTGTGAGTGGCTTTGAAAGCAAAAGGGCATCAGTTAACTGATGCCCATTCAGGTTATTACTTATTAATTTTAGAAAACAATCACATTATGAGTTGTTACCAATTTTTAGGTCATTTAGCAATTCTTTGGGATATCCGAATAATTGCATAATTATCTTTTGAGATGTATTCCTAATTACAGGTATTACATTCCCTAAAAAGCTCAGTCCTAATGCTCCAAAAATTGTAAATGCATAATTATACTTATCTATAAATTTTATAGCCTCTGGACTATAATTTGGAAGTTTAAGAATTGCGTAAACCAACAGTCCAAATAGCATTGCCTGAACTATCCAAGATATATACTTAATTCGATTAATAAAATTTGCATTAAATTTCTTTAAGAGGTCAACCTCTTTTTTGTCAGGAACGTCTTTCAGTAAGAATATCATATCGTAAGCTTTAAGTGAACATAGGATTTGAAAGTCACTTCTGTTCTCAAATAATTTTACGTTTCCGGTTATTCTTGTGTATGTGAAACCTACAAAATCATTAGTCATTAAAGACTGACCATTTATGCTTAAAAACATAAAAACTATTTCTGGTAGATTACTTGTACTATAATAATTTTCATTTAATATATTTTCAAATGTTATTGTTATAGAGTTTCTGTTCCTGATAGAAACAATATCTTTTATCCAAGTTTTATCTAAATTAAATTTTACTATACCTGATATTAAGGAAAAGATTAAGAAATCATCATTAACAAATGGTGCTGGAGAACCTTTGCTCGGCTTACTCTTATTTTTTTTATTATAGTAACTTTCAAAATTCAGTTTATTGTTTGATAAAATAGCATCTATTAAACCATAAAAGATTTCTTCGCTTTCATTAGAGTTTTGACCTGAAGCAGTAATGTAAACTTTTCCAGATAAGAAATCATTGAAAGCTGAAAGCTTGGCATTCTCACTCACTCTTGCCAAATAACCTATTCTTTCTTCTAAAGGAACCATTTCTTTCTTTTTAGACCATAGTTTAAGTTATCAGCATCCCAATTTGGAATATTTCTCATTTTCCCCAAAAGCTTTGAAATGAGATTAGAGTATTTCATTGTCGCAGGCTCTTCGCCAGGTAAAAAACTCCTCCAGGACAAGTATGTGAATGAAAAAATCTGTTGGGTAATATATCCTAAATCATAGAACAGCAAATCATTTAAATCACTACTATTATAATTTCCTTGTGGCGTTCTGATATTTATTAGGACTGGCTTACTTATACCTTGTTTGGCTGTTTTCAATTCATTTGCCCCAAACATTTGTACGATACAAGTTTTCTCATCAAGAAAAACATTACTACCTCTATTGGGTATGTATTGTCCTTTCATAATATTACTGCCGTATTTTGCTATTCCAGATTGGTTTATATCAAATAGCATTGTTGGATGAACAGTACTTATCGTAACGAACGCAAACTTAATCTTGTATTGGGTAATATCACGAACCAACTGACTAATAACATCAAATTCAGTGTTTTTGATGGGCTTGAAGATATGAAAAATTAACCTAACCGTATCTCCATCAGACCATCCTTGTTCGGTGGAAAGTCTTATAATTGATTGCTTTAAACTTTTTAGTAACTCTTCAAAATAGCCCTCAAATGGAACGTCTTTAACTTTATCTCCAAGTAGATATTGACCGTCGCTTGACATAAATGTTGTGATACCCACAACTCGGTTCTGTTCAGCACCGGCATATTGATTTTTTCTCAACCAACTATGACCGATACCAATAATTATTTCTTTATCAACGGAGCGTTGAGAAGGAAGAACCCACGGAGTTCCCCCAAGTTTAGCGTAAATCTGAAGAGCAACCGAATTAAGAATATATTCGTTATGATTACCTATTATCTCAGATGTAACAAACTGTACAGGAATTTCTAATGATAAAAGCTTAGCCTTAATTCGGTAATAAGGGTTTGCTAAATCTGCTTGACGTTTAAAGCTTGCAGGGATTTCTATAATTGCCAAATGCGGTTTGTTTTCATCATAACCACTGATAACATTTAGATATTCATCAATGCTATAAGCCTGTATTTCCCTTATATTAAGTATCACATCCTGCAAATCATATTTTTTCTGAAGTCCTTTTTGAAAATATCGAGATTGAGGTATCCCATCTTTCAAATTCGAGAGAAACTTTGTGAAATTGCCCCTATTATTTCTATTACAAATACAAAGCACGTTAGGACTTTTAATGTCAAAAATTGAACTATCATAAGGTCCATAATTTGACAAGCCTAAGTCTGGATTAGAACTATTTGTTTTAGTTGCTGCGGGGTCAAAAATAAAAGTGGGCGTTTTTAGCTCAATACTATTTGATACCGATAACGGTTGGCTGTCAACTGTAAAACAAAAGCCATCTTTATTGTGAAATAAAATGGGGGCTGCATTTTCGCAAAATAAATGGTTTGATATTTTTAAAATTTCATCGTACAACGCTTTTGTATTGTAAATATCGGAACGTTTACTCTCAATGAGGTTCATTATTTCATCACTTTTCTGTTGTGAAATAGCAAATGATAAATAGTTACCTATATTATATTTGGATTTCTTGATGAACAATTGGTTGAGAGGGTATTCCTTAATTCCTTCGTTAGTCTCAATTCTCGCCTTATCATCAACTATTTCAGCAATTACTCCTAATAGTTCTTCATTAGGAGCGAGAACTTCTGTTAAACCTGGAAGTATCTCCGCATACAGAACATCAACACCTATTAAGTTATAGCCTTCTGAATGCAGTTCTAAACAAGATTTGTTAAATATCCAATTACGTTTTATATTGATAAGAAAACCAAATTGTTTAATTCCATTTATCTCAGTTAGACGTAATTGAACCTCAATCAGTTTTTTATATGCGATACGCTTCCTAAGATTTTCCGGTAGTGCATTGTAAATAATATCATCTTTAGCTTGTGCAGAAAAAAAACGGAATGGATAAAAATCCACCGGAATATAGTTCGGAAATCTTTCTTTGAATGTCCTGAAAAAAAGATGTTTAATCAACGAAGCGGTAACCTGACTATCATCAAATGTTCTCTTAGGTATAATTTCTCCTGTCAGGCTTGTATCTTCTCCTTCTTTGTTTGATATATAGATATAGTCACCATTCCTAAAAAAAGAATGAGTTGCATTATATAATGCCCTTAGCTCCTTAAGCCGTTCTTCTGAATAAGGTTCTGTCTTAATCTGGTATTCTTCAAACTCAAACTTAATTGGAAAGTAGTTTAGTTGCATATCATTACTTCTTTTGTATTCGTTTTTCTGACTTTTTAAGTGCCTTGTATGCCAACGGTTCTTCTTCCAAAATTTCCACAATCTTGTCCGAAAGCCAAATAACTAAAAGTTCATCCACCTCTACATCTAAGACTTCTGCTAATTTGGCAACTTGCTCTCGGTTAGCTTTTCTTTCACCTCTTTCAATTTTACTAATAAGAGCCGTGTCTATTTCTAAAATAGCAGCAACTTGTCTTAGCAGCAGCCCTTTCTTTTCTCTTAGTTTCCTAACTATTATTCCGAAGTTTTGGAGTTCCATTTCAATGACTTGTCACTTTATGTCAAATTTAATGAAATTTTATTAACTTTTTGGTTAGTAAAGATTACAGAAAATAAAAAGGACAAAAGGATAATAAATATTTCCTTTTGTCCTTATAAAGCATCTACTATACAACGTTTAAGAAAAGAATAGATATTTTACACAAACTCCCCAATGTCAAAATCATTCAAATCACTTTTCCGCAAAGTGGAAGAACCGGTTTCCGTTTCAGTAGAGATTGTGCTGTCCAAAAGCTCGGCAATTTTTCGGGAAGCACCCTCAATGGAATTTTCCAACAGGCTGAATAATTCAGTTCCCTGTAATTTTTGAACTATCGCAACCGCTGTTTCCTTCTGGGAGTGTTCCAAATTCTCTTTTTGGAGCAATGCCCCTACGGAGCTTAGTTCGTCATAGGTAACCCCTTGGGCAAGACTGTCATCGCCTCCGGATATTCCGTACCTGTTCCATTCTTCTTCCTCTTCCTCCAAATCAGGTATGTTACTGAAAACTTCGTCCAGTTCTTCCTGCGGAATTTGAATAGCGACTTCTTCGTTCTCGTCGTATTCGATGTCTAAATTATCAGGGTCTACCTCTGGTTCCTCAGTTTGGCTTTCATTGGCAGTGTTTGGCACCGAAAGGCTTCTTACGGGCTTGGGCTGGCCCATAATATCCGGCAAGTTCGGGTTTACTTTTTCCTGCGTAGGTTTCTGCTCAGACCTTTTATGAATGACAATCTTATCCTGCAAGAGCAGGACGATGACGATGAGCAGGCATATCACAATTAAGATTTCCATAATCAAAGAATTGTTTTTTGAGTTTCATTATACAAGGTTTTAATATCCTCTCCACAATCCTGAAAATGTTGTTTCAACACACTATACAAGTAATCTGAAATTGTGATTTTTCCATCCCCGAGCATAAAAACAATACGGGATATGTTCTGATGAAACTCTTCACTGATATAAACAGTTTTGCCATTTCTTGCCAAAAATTCTGTTGGCTGTAAAAAAATGTCCTTGTATTCTTTGATTGTACTGTCAGGCTGTTTCTTTTTCTTAAATAAATTTTTCATAATCAATACTTTATAAAATAGGTTTAAAACGTTCATTGAAATAATCTGTAATATCATCCCCAAACTCTCTGAAGTGTTGTTCAAGGATATTGTCGATGTATGAGTAGAGGGTTGTCTTTTCTTCCCTCGTTAATTGCACTATCCGGAGCAATCTTTCGTGGTATTCGGGGCGTATGTAAACAACCTTACCGCTGCGACCTGACGGAAACCGATTGACCAGGAATGTTTCCTCATAGTCCACTTTTTTTGACGAACTGTTTCGGGCTTTGTCTTTGGGCTTTGTCTTGATTTCCTTTTGTTCTTCCTGTTGCTGATTATTTTGGGGTGGAGCTACCGGCTCATCACCACTGATGATGTTCATTAAATAATCCTCATCAACATCGGGCTTTTTAAAATCTTCGTTTTTGTTATCTGAACTCATAGCTGAATGATTTTAGAGATGCGTAATTTTCAAGAATTCTTCGACAAACAAATCCATTTTGGTTGCTTTCATCAGTTGTGTTTCGGCAGGCAGCAGGCTTGACCTGAACACGTAACTTTCCGTATCGTCCGTTTCTTTTCGGAAACGTTTGCTGTCCATTATCCTCGTTTCCATTATGGGTAGTTTCAGTTGTTTGATAACACTTTGATATGCCTCGTACAAACTTGTTTTTTCCCTTCCATCTACCTGGTTCCAGAATAGCCACAACTCTTGCTCATCGTTTCCTTCAATAGTTTTAGGTAGTTCAAGAAAGGCTTTGGTGAAGCCCAATGTGCTTTCCACCACCAAGCGGTCGGCCGTAATGGGTGAAAAGATATAATCCATCATTTTCAGGGTGGTCAATACCCCCTTGGTATTGGCGGTTCCCGGCAGGTCAAAGAAAATAACATCCGGTACAACTGCCGACTGACTTACATATTCCGATGCTTTTTCCAAAGCATATTCAGCCTTGCTTTTGATAATCGGGTATGCCTTTTTGTTGATGGTCTGGAATTGCTTCATTGCTACCTTTTTATGGTAGTCATTCTGCATAATGGTCTTCTTATCCCGTTCACGCATATTGGTCAGACTGTGTTGCGGAAAATCACAATCCAAAACCAGGACATTAAACCCTAAGCGGTAGTGAAGCACACTTGCCAGCAAGGTGGTCATCGTAGATTTTCCCACACCGCCTTTCTGGGTGGAGAAGCTGATTTTTAAGGTTTTCTTTCTTGTTTCCATTATTTAAAAATTTATTGTTACACACTTTACCTGCTTTACAGGTTTGAATATTCGTGTATTCGAATATTTCCTCGTTCCCATATTCCTGCATTGGTTTTTGGGGATATTCTTATACTGTTTTTTGCTTTCCTTACAGTCTTATTAGGCATATATTTTAGCAAGTGGCAAACCTTACAAAAAGCAAAATGCTTTACCGCTTTTATGCTTTTACACTTTTAAAACCTTACGCTTTTATTCCAAACTGCCTGTTTACAGACCTGATTTGTTTTCTTGTTTAAATACATTTTTTACTGCCTGCCTTAAAACTATAAGGCAAATAAAGCGATTGATTTATCCGGGTTTGGAAGTGTGGCAGTGTTTGGCTTTCAAAGGCAGTGTTTGTCCGGGTATCGCATTGCAATACTCTTTTAAACAGGTCTTTACTTTGTAAAATGATTTTTATTAACGGATTTATGCAAAAGTCTTTTGACATATCAGGGAGTAACGGAAACGGCATCGAACCGTTTTTCCCTGTTACCTTCAATCCGTCCCGAAGGGCGGATTATTGTGTTCACCAGAACACGGCAAGTTGTGTTTTGAGGCACTCGAAACCGAGTTTCGTGCCTCAAAACAACTTGCCCTTTGCAGGGGGCAGAAAAAACCTCCGAAGTCGGTTTTTCGTGTAAATAATAATTGGATTAGTAATGAATGAGAACAGTAACAGCAAGCAGAATAAGGGCGGTCGTAAGCCCAAGCTAAACCCGAGCACCCACCGCCACGTTTTCCGTCTTACAGATGAGGAAAATGCAAAACTTTTATCGCTTTTTGAAGCATCAGGAATGCCCAAAAAAGCAAAGTTTATCATTTCACAGTTATTCGGAAAGGAAATGAAGTCGGTTAAAATAGACAAAGGAACGGTTGATTTTTATATGCGGCTGACTTCGTTTCACAGCCAGTTCCGCTCCATAGGTGTGAACTATAACCAGATTGTGAAACTATTATACAAGCATTTTACCGAGAAAAAAGCAGCAGCTTTTCTCTACAAATTGGAAAAGCAGACGGCTGAAATGGCGATGTTATGTCAACAAATCATTCAGATAACCGAAGAGTTTGAAGCAAAACACCTGAAAAAACAGCGGTAGAAATGATAGCGAAAATCGGTAGAAGCGGAAATTTGTATGGGGCATTGGCATACAATCAGCTCAAAGTGGAGAATGAAAACGGACAGATTTTATTCGCCAACAAGATGATTGAAACCGCCAACGGTCATTATTCCATTGCTCAATTAGCCCAATCATTTGCTCCATATTTGGTTGCCAACCGTAATACAGAAAAGCATACACTGCATATTTCGATTAATCCCGACCCGAAGGACAACGTAAGCGATGATAAATACAGGCAGATGGCAGAACAGTATATGCGTGAAATGGGCTATGGAGAACAACCGTTTGTAGTCTTCAAACATACCGATATTGACCGCAGCCATATCCACATCGTATCAGTTTGCGTGGACGAACAGGGCAAAAAGATTTCGGACAAATTTGAGAAAATGCGGTCTATGAATGTATGCCGCGAATTGGAAAGACAGTACAATTTGATACCCGCAACGGACAAAGAGCGTAATCAGAACGATAAGGTTTTCCGTCCGGTGAACTATCGGGCGGGTGATGTAAAAAGTCAAATCGCTTCGGTAGTCAGGCATATACCTAATTATTATAAGTTTCAGACTTTGGGTGAGTATAATGCCCTGTTATCCTTGTTCAATGTTACGACCGAAAAGATAGAGGGTGAATTGCAGGGACAACTACGGAAAGGCTTATTGTACATACCCTTAAACGAGAAAGGCGAAAGAGCCGGACACCCGTTCAAGGCTTCACTATTTGGTAAAGATGCAGGGCTTCTGGCTTTGGAATTGCATTTTGCGAAATGCAAAACAGATTTGAAAAACCATCCAAACCAAAAGACTTTACAGTCAGCCGTTACCATTGCCCTCCAATCCACAAGAGATGAGTTGAGCTTTAAAAAACAATTAGCGGAACAGGGCATTAATGTTGTGGTTAGGAGGAATGATGCAGGTCGTATCTACGGAATGACATTTATAGACCATAATTCTAAAGCTGTTTGGAATGGTTCACGTTTAAGCAAGGAACTTTCTGCGAATACCTTTAATGATTATTGGAACAATAATATCAAACCGGAAATAAAAGATCCAGTTGAATTACAACCGAAAATATCCGCAACAAACGATGCGAATATTCCACAAGAGGAACCACATCATTTGTTCGACTTCCTGAAGACTGAAAAACACGAAGACGGTTTAATAGAAGCATTGGGAGGTTTGCTTCCCGAAGCACAGGGAGAAGATTACGAAGAACAGGATTTTGCCAATAAGATGAAGAAGAAAAGGAAGCGAAAAAGAGGTCTATAAAGTTATATTGTCAATACACGCCAGTCTATTATAAGGAAATTTTCAACCCCAATGCATAGCTCCAGTGCAAAATCTTTGGGGCGTTTGGTGTTTTGAACTGATAAATTCCATAGACGTATAATAGAAAAAGTACAAATGCACCCCAACTTAACCCGATGCTCCAAATACCTTGTCGTTCAGCCGGATTAAAAAGACCGGCTACCAGTGATTTTACGATATATGCCGGAACAAAACAGCATATTATCACACAGATTGCCCAAGGCAATATCCATAGCTTACGATTATTCACCTTCAATCCGATGATAGTTCCTTTTAAGAAATAAATGATGCAGAAAATAAAGTAGGTAAATATTAAGGTGAACACCCAGATTTTAGGTTTGTCGGCTTCTGCTCCCAACAACTTTTGTGAAAGTAAAAATCCGGTATAAAGGAACACTCCGAATACAGCAAAAATTTTTAAGGCGATAATAAACACCTTACTGATCACAAACATTAGTCCTGTGGCAGATTGACTTTCCCCATTCTTTCGTGCTATATATTCTTCCTCACTTTCTCCCGGATAAGCATCAGGATTATTCCAATTCATATCATTTCTTTTTTAATGTCGATAATCCATATGGATGGAGATAATCCAAGATGATTTTCAAGAGTATAAATTTAATAAAAAATTGTTGCAAAACTGAACCTGATTAAACCCGCTTAACGACAAATACCGCCACACAACGCCATTGAGTGCCACATTCTAATAGCCAATCTTTAGAGCTTTTAAATTCACGCCCGAACATTAAAACTGAATAATAATGCAGGGAGAAGACGATTTAAGAGGCTTAGCCAAGATAATGGCTTTTATGCGGGCAGTGAGTATCCTTTTGATACTAATGCATCTTTATTGGTTCTGCTACGGTTTCTTTATGGAGCGTGGCTGGACACTCGAAACAATCAACAAAATTTTAAGCAATTTCGACCGAACGGCAGGTTTGTTCTCGCATACCTTATATACTAAAGTATTCGCTTTGGTATTGTTGGCGTTGAGTTGCTTGGGTACTAAAGGCGTTAAAAACGAAAAAATAACCTGGTCTAAAATTTACGTGGCTTTGGGTATTGGCTTCGTCCTGTTTTTTCTGAATACACCTTTATTGAAATTGTCATTAGTTACCGCCACCTTCCTTTATATCCTTACCACAGGTTTAGGTTATGTAGCTCTGATGGTAGCCGGAGTGTGGATGAGCCGTTTGCTTCGTACCAACCTGATGGATGATGTTTTCAATAACGAGAATGAAAGTTTTCAGCAGGAAACCAAATTGATGGAAAATGAATATTCCGTCAATCTTCCAACAAAGTTTTATTACAAGAACAAATGGAATGACGGTTGGATAAACATAGTAAACCCCTTCAGGGCAACTATTGTTTTAGGAACACCTGGCTCCGGAAAATCGTATGCCATTGTAAACAACTACATCAAACAGCAGATAGAGAAAGGTTTTAGTATGTACATCTACGATTTCAAATTCGATGACCTTTCTACCATTGCTTACAATCATCTTTTGAAGAACAGGGATAAGTACAAGGTACAGCCGAAATTCTATGTTATAAACTTTGATGACCCACGCAAGAGTCACCGTTGCAATCCATTGAACCCCGACTTTATGACGGACATATCCGATGCTTACGAAGCGGCATATACCATAATGTTGAACCTTAATCGATCGTGGATACAGAAGCAGGGGGATTTTTTCGTAGAAAGTCCGATTATCCTGTTAGCCGCCATTATTTGGTATCTGAAAATCTATGATAACGGCAAATATTGCACATTCCCGCACGCTATTGAATTGCTGAACAAAAAGTATTCAGACGTATTCACAATTTTAACTTCATACCCTGATTTAGAAAACTACCTATCACCCTTTATGGATGCCTGGCAAGGTGGAGCACAAGATCAATTACAGGGGCAAATCGCATCGGCAAAAATTCCTCTTTCAAGAATGATTTCGCCCAGTCTGTATTGGGTAATGACAGGTGATGATTTTTCATTGGACATCAACAACCCGAAAGAACCCAAAATTTTGTGCGTAGGCAACAATCCCGACCGCCAAAATATTTACTCCGCAGCTTTGGGTTTATATAATTCAAGAATTGTAAAGCTCATCAACAAAAAAGGGCAACTGAAAAGCTCGGTCATCATTGATGAGCTACCAACCATTTACTTCAGAGGGTTGGATAATCTCATCGCAACCGCAAGAAGTAATAAGGTGGCGGTTTGTTTGGGCTTTCAGGACTTTTCGCAATTAACAAGGGATTACGGCGACAAAGAGAGCAAAGTAATACAAAATACAGTCGGCAATATTTTCAGTGGTCAGGTGGTAGGCGAAACAGCAAAAAGCCTATCAGAACGTTTCGGAAAAGTATTGCAGAAACGCCAGAGTATGACCATAAACCGAAACGATAAATCTACTTCCATATCCACCCAGTTAGATAGCCTTATTCCGGCTTCCAAAATTTCAACACTTACACAGGGTATGTTTGTAGGCTCTGTATCAGATAATTTTGATGAACGTATCGAGCAGAAAATCTTTCACGCTGAAATTGTAGTGGATAACGAAAAGGTATCCGCTGAAACCAAAGCCTACCAAAATATTCCGGAAATTTTATCCTTTGTAAATGAGCAAGGCGAAGATAAAATGAAACAGCAGATTGAAAGCAATTACCGCCAGATAAAATCAGATATTCTGAATATTGTGGTAAGTGAAATGGAGCGTATAAAGAACGACCCGGATTTAAAACATTTAATGTTATAGTATTATTAATTTTGATAAGTGGGCCTAATACATTACTATGACGCCTCCTCCCCAAATTAAAAGTGGAGTAACCTGTATAAATACCCCCTAATTAATCCTACGTAGATAAATCTTTTGTGCTAATTTATACTATTGTATCAATCATTGATTCTCCTAATTGTTTACCTTTGTTTGTCAATCAATTTACAGTATTTTTTGAATAAACTAGTAACATCAGCACTATTTAAGAGGGAGTATTTGAAAAATATTCCCGAAAGTTTTCAATGGCAGGAAACACCATTGCAGATCTATTCTTTAAGTTTTTTGAGAAATCATCTAAACCTCCCGTTGCCCTATTTACGCAATGACTACAATTTTCTGTTTTACATAAGGGAGGGGAGTTTTGTGAATCAGATAGGCAATGAAGTTTACAGAGTAGAAGCAGATTCCCTTATTTTTATATCGATAGGAACAGTTAGTGCTTTGCAAGAGATTTCCCCTGATTTAAACGGATATTTTATTCTCATTGAAAATGAAGCGATGTCCTTGCTTTTCAACCAGCAAGAATTACTTAACGTTTTTATGATTGACCCTGTGTTGCATTTGAAACTGTCGGAAAGTAACTGGATTGATGCTCTTTGCCGTCTAATTTTCACCGAACTGATATCGCTGACATCGAATAGTCAGACAGGAAACAGTCTGGTACAGGCACTTCTAAATAAGATATTGTACTTGTCGAAAAAAAATAGATCTGTATCCAGAACTCAACAAATGGCTATAAAGTTCAAGCAATCAGTTCATCAAAATTATATTAATGAAAAACAGGTTTCATTTTATGCCAACGAATTGGCAGTTTCAGCAAATTATTTAAATAGATGTGTGAAGACCGTATTTGGTAAAAGTTGCAAGGAAATCATATTGGAAGTGGCTATGCTGAATAGTCAGATTTTATTGGCAGATATAAATAAATCCATCTCAGAAATTAGCTACGAGTTAAACTTTGATGATCCCTCTTATTTTACAAGGATTTTTAAAAGCTTTACTGGTCGTACTCCGTCAAGATATCGCAGCGAAGCAATGCACGATTTATCCTAATTACTGCATAGTTATTCCTATTTTACCTGCATTATCCAATCTAATTTTGCAGTATGAGTTTAATGTAAATCTTTTAGCAAATAAATAATATGGGTAAGTTTCTCAGTTCAGTAGTTATTTCAGTTTTATTTTCAACCACCTTGCTTTATGCTCAAGTTCAAAGCGAAGTAAATAGACCTCCACTACAAAATCCGCCAATCACTATGGAAACAATGGTTGGTAGCAGAGGGGTAATGTATCAATTGCTTGTCAATAAAAAATTTCAAAGTATTCCAAAGCTAGGTTTTTTCAGTGTTACGAATGGAACGGCAACATGGGAAAAAGAAATGACACCCGATATCATGACGCAGGCACACCTTACCTATAGCCTTTTTAAAGGTCTTAACGTATCAGCAGGGATGCAGTATACGCCAGTCTACGGATTTCGTCCAGTGGCAGGTTTAATATATTCGTATGCTAGCAAAGATTGGCTGATTATTGCAAACCCGAAGATAGATTTAGCAAGTGATTTTGCCTCTGAAAACTTGGCGTTAATTGAGTATAAGCCAAAAATCAATAATAAATTTAACTTCTATAGTCGCATTCAGGGACTTTATGGATTCGTTCCTGAGTCAGGGAATCATAATAGAAGTTACATCATGCTCAGAGCTGGTTTGAGCTATAAAGAGTTTACATTCGGTGCTGCTACAAATTTTGATTGGTACGGCCCAACAAAACATAATGAGAATAGCTACGGGATATTTGTTAGTGTATTATTGTTTTAATGATGCTTTTAGCGGTTGAATTATTTAGAAGAAATGCCAATAAAATGCCACTCACCGGCTAAGCATCTCCGTATAATAAAACTATCAAAGGATTAATACTACCCTTTTTACCGGAAGAAAAATGGAATTGAGAGTATATCCTCAAACGTTGAATATTTAGAGAAAGCAAATCGAAATAGTGTTTAGCTAGTAAGATATCAACACAAAATAAAAAGAAATCTCCCACTAGCACTGTGAGACGAGATCATTGAGCATGTATTCCTGTTAATATACAGGAAGGAAAGCCGGAGCCCTAAAAAGCTTCGGCTTTTCTTTTTCTTGTATAAAATGACATTCTCTTTTGGCAAAACCTGTATCCAACCAAAAACAAAATAAACGACCTAATTATTTTGTTAGTTCATACTAACTTATTATTTTTGCTAATCTAATTTTTGTAAATTTCAGAATATGGATTATGTGATAGAATTATTAGAGGAGAACAAGAAGTACCTGGAAAGGAATATCCGGGATAATAAACTGATGCAGACCAATATGCGGAAAGCCACCGAAGAGCTAAGTCACGTAAGTCAATTAAAGAGAGATATTAAAATTTTAAAACTAAAGAACAATAAGAGATGAGAATTACACAAGCATTACCGGAACTTCCGTACGAAAAAAACGCACTGAACCCGATTATTACGGAGGAAACGTTTGATTATCATTACGGCAAGCACCACGCTACCTATGTCAATAACCTTTCAGGGTTGGTAAAGGACACCCCATTGGAAAGTGCATCCATTGAGGAAATTATCTGCAAAGGGTTCACGGAAAACAACGCACCGTTATTTAACAACGCTGCCCAGCACTGGAACCACAGTTTTTTCTGGCACTGCCTTTCTCCGAATGGCGGAAAAGCACCCGAGGGAAAAATTGCAGAGCTGATAGCCCGTGATTTCGGCTGTTTTGAGGATTTTAAAACTAAATTTTCGGAAACAGCCGTCAAGCTGTTCGGCTGCGGGTGGGCTTGGCTCGCTCAGAATGAACAGGGCATACTGGAAATAGTGCCGATGAAAGATGCTTACACGCCACTGACCGAAAACAAAAAGCCAATCCTTACGCTGGATGTTTGGGAGCACGCCTACTACATCGACTACCGCAATGCCCGTCCAAAGTTTGTAGAGGGATTTTGGGAAATCGTAAACTGGGATTTTGCCAATGAAAATTTAAAATAAAAATGAGTGATATCTGTATGAACCACATAGAAAGATATTGGCAGGCATTGACCATTGCCAACAACGAAACTTTCAATAAAGGAGATTTTGAAAAAGCATTGACCGGTTACAAAGATGCTTTGTACAGGGCAGAAGTACTGAATAACCATATTCTGGATTGCATCCGTTTGAAAATCCCGTTCATACAGGTGTACATCATTTCCTGCAATAACCTCGCAAACACCTATGAGGAATTGGGAAAGCTGGAGGAAGCCGAAAATATGCTCAAACGAACGGTCTATTACCTCCTGCATCTGGCAGGTAATAAGAAGCTGAACATTGATGAGATACAATCTGAGCTGAAAAGAGCCGCTCTCAGTTATGTACGGTTTGCAGAAAAAATCAACTCCGGAAAAGTAAAGCAGGAGCAGCTTTTTAAAACGCTTAAACAACAATTAGTAGAAAGTGATTTAATGTAGATATCATGTTGCGACATTTTTTTTGGCACGGACAATGACAATATAATTTGGAAAATCGTTCTTTCTGTTAATATAATGTGGAAATTACTGAATTTACCAAGCAGGAAGCCCTGAGGACAGGAATAGCATTAAAAGAAGAAACAATAAATGTGGCGTTCACTCCCAAACTCATCACAGCACGGCATAGACTGCAAATCATCCTGGAAGAAATAGGAAAAGGAGAGCATATACGGAGCATTGATCGAAGGAGCATACGGACTACTCGTAGGATAAACAAAGCCTAAATCCCCAAAAATAACAAAGCATAACAGGTGGCAAAAGCCTGAAAGCTACCTATGACAGTACGATATCCTATTTTGAAAACCATACCAAGCTATATTGCAACATCAGAAAGTGTTCTGATTGTGATACATGGCAATGATTTACGTGCTTTAATAATATCCCTGATGGGATCTACTCCCGAAAAAAAATTGCAATAGGAAATTGCTATGGGAGAAACCTTAATTTATGTTTGTGACCAACAGATAAATGTAATCAAATTGGGAAAGCCATAATATTACCAGTATGATAATTACCTCGGCAAGACAGTCTTTTCTGTATAACCTGTGCATTGGGAGAGCATTTACTTTGAGCAATCTGGATATTTGCGTGGTGGAAATAATCTCACAATTGGGTAGAGAACCCCAGATTCATTTTTAACAAATACCTATTTTTGAATTCGTCAATTCTTTTATTTCTTCTTACTTTTTTTGCTGACCAGCAGGTTATCGCAAACCTTACTGCTCAGCATTTCATTTTCCTTTTTGCCATAACTTATAGTCATACTCCCGTCAAACGGTTCAAGTTGTTTTATTTTAAGTTCAAGCCCTAAAGAAAGA
This sequence comes from Sphingobacterium corticibacterium, assembly GCF_004208525.1. Classification (GTDB taxonomy): domain Bacteria; phylum Bacteroidota; class Bacteroidia; order Sphingobacteriales; family Sphingobacteriaceae; genus Sphingobacterium; species Sphingobacterium corticibacterium. The sequence goes on from NZ_SGIT01000006.1 coordinate 93,686, forward strand.
TCACGGCTGGTTAGGAATTTCAATAAATCTTCAGAAGATGGCTGTACCGCCATAAAAGTAACCGTATCTCCGACTTTGCAATCGCTTAATTTAACGTAATTATCCGATGCTATATTTCCGTTGGCATCAGGGATAGGCGAACCGTGTGGATCTACTTTAGGAAAGCCAAGCAGTTCATCCATCTTTTCAAAAAATTCTGGTGCCTGTATATGCTCTATCTGTTCAGCTATACTGTGAACTTGTTCCCAGCCGAATCCCATTTTTTCAACCAGGTACATTTCCGTTAATCTGTGTTTCCTTATAATCAGTGCAGCAAGCTTTCTTCCTTCATCAGTTAATTTCAGCGGTTTGTAACTTTCATAAACAACTAATCCCTTTTCAGCCAGCCTTTTCATCATACTATTAACAGTCGGCATTTTAATATCTAACTGTTTACTAATGTCGTTGACAGTGGCTTCGCCTTTTAAGCTGGTCAAGTTATATAAAACCTTCAGGTAATTTTCTTCCGTATGTGATATCATTAGACAAAAATATTAAATATTAGCACTACCTAACAACAAAGTTAGAATTTATTTTGTTAGTATCGTCTAACTTATTACTTTTGCAAGACTAAAAATAATTTAAAGATAGCACAAACAATATGAGAGATAAAAAACTGCTCCATTACCCTAATAGCCCTTAAAACAATCCAGCTATTAACATTTTCAAACTTTTTCAATAATCATTTAATAATTAAAATATCAATGAAACATTTACTCAGTATAATCTTTATACTATTCACTGTCTGTGCAATAGCACAAACAGGTAAAATATCCGGTAAGATATCAGATGCGGGAGGAACATCTCTCGAAGCAGCATCTATACGCATTCCAAAATTGAAAATCGGAGTGTCTTCTGATGATCAGGGAAATTACGTTTTAGAAAACATACCTTACGGTACTTGGGAAATTGAGATAAATCATCTCAGTTATACCATCCACAAGGAAACTATAATAATAAACAGTGAATCACTTTTCAAAGATTTTGTACTGGAAGAATCGTCTGAAGAATTGGAAGGCGTAGTAATATCTGGTACAATGAAGCCCGTTTCAAAATTGGATAGTCCCATTCCAGTAGAAGTCTACACTTCAAAATTTTTCAAAGCAAACCCGACTCCATCACTCTTTGATGCACTACAAAATGTAAACGGTGTTCGTCCGCAACTAAATTGCAATGTTTGTAATACAGGCGATATTCATATAAATGGATTAGAAGGTCCTTATACAATGGTTCTTATTGATGGAATGCCAATTGTTAGTGGACTTTCGACTGTTTATGGTTTAAGCGGGATTCCTCAATCACTAATAGATCGTGTTGAAATTGTTAAGGGACCTGCATCAACTTTATATGGTAGCGAGGCTGTGGGAGGTTTGATTAATGTAATCACTAAAAGACCAGGCAATGCTCCCATTATTTCTGCCGATATATTTGGTACTACGTGGGGAGAAGTCAATGCTGATATTGCTGCAAAATTTAATGCTGGCAAAAAAGCTCAATCACTATTAGGTATCAATTATTTCAATTACACTAACCCAATCGATAACAATAATGATGGGTTTACAGATTTAACACTTCAAAATCGTATTTCTATTTTTAACAAATGGAATTTTGACAGAAAGGACAATAGAATTTTCACCATAGCAGGACGCTATCTTTATGAAGATCGTTGGGGAGGACAGATGAATTGGAACAGAAAAAATAGAGGTGGCGATGAAGTGTATGCCGAAAGTATTTATACCAGCAGATGGGAATTATTTGGAAATTATCAGTTGCCGATAAAGGAAAAAGTATTCTTTCAATTTAGTTTAAATGGACATGATCAAAATAGTGCTTATGGAGATGAAATATATATCGCTGATCAAAAAATTGCATTTGGACAATTTTTCTGGGATAAAACGATTGGAAGAAATGATTTATTGATAGGTGCGACTTATAGATACACTTTTTATGATGATAATACCCCTGCTACTGCATCTTTTGACAATCCAAACATAAATGAACCATCAAAAACACATCTTCCAGGTGTTTTTGTTCAAGATGAAATCACACTAAGCGAAAATAACAAGTTATTACTAGGTGCACGATACGATTATAATTCTATACACGGAAGCATAATCACGCCAAGAATTAATTACAAATGGAATTCTGCCAATAAAAATAATATTCTTAGAGTAAGTTTTGGTAATGGGTATCGAGTTGCCAACGTTTTCACCGAAGATCATGCAGCTCTTACAGGAGCTAGACAAGTTGTATTTATGAGTGAGTTAAAACCAGAAAAATCATGGAATGGAAATATTAATTATGTTAAAAGGATGAATGTAGGCAGTACATTCATTGGGTTAGATGCAACTGCTTTTTATACCTATTTTACCAACAAAATTATTCCAGACTATCAAACAGATCCCAATAAAATCATTTATGACAATTTAAATGGAAATGCTGTATCTCAAGGTGTATCCCTAAACATTGATGTAGCTTTCGAAAATGGATTAAAGATACTTGCTGGAGGAACAATTATGGATGTATCCTCAAAAGAAAATGGGATACGAGAACGACAATTAAAAACAGAACGTTTCATGGGCACGTGGACCATTGGTTACACCATTAAGGAAATTGGATTGACTATTGATTATACAGGAAATGTTACAGGTCCAATGAAATTACCCTTGTTAAGTGATACAGATCCTAGAAGACAACACTCGCCTTGGTGGAGCATTCAAAATATCCAATTAACCAAAAAAGTTGGTCGTAATATCGAAATTTACGGAGGGGTGAAAAATCTTCTAAACTGGACGATTGGGAAAACAAATCCATTTGTTATTGCTAGATCTCATGACCCTTTTGATAGAGACGTTACTTTCGATGCAAATGGTCAAGCAATGGTTACACCGAACAATCCTTACGGGTTAACTTTCGATCCTGACACATATTCTTATGGACCTAATCAAGGAATAAGAGGCTTCTTGGGATTCCGCTATAATCTATTTTAATTGAGTGGTTAATAATGAGGAGATTTGGACTAGTTATGATTATGATTTTCTGTTTGGGTGGTATCGCTACTGCCCAAACAGAATCTTTTGCTATTGAAGATATCGATAGCATTATGCAAACCCAAAAGAAACCAATACTTATACTGCTTTCAACAGATTGGTGTAAATACTGTCAGATGCAGAAAGGTCAATTGGCAAAAAATAAAGACTTCCAGAAACAAGCGGATAATTTCTATTATATAGTATTCAATGCTGAACGTAAACACTCTATTGTATTTAATCAAAAGACCTTTCAACATAAAGCTACAGGATTATCATCAGGTATTCACGAGCTTGCTATTGCACTGAGCGGATCAGAGAACATAACTTTCCCGACTTGGGTTCTACTGGACAGTAGATATCAGGTTCTATTCAGATACAGTGGGGTATTAAAACCTTTAGAGATAAGGGAATTGCTGAAAGCAATTGAAGAGTCCAGATAAAGCTTCTTAAATGCATTGGTCTATTCTTTCACATTTGATAAAAGCTATGGATATAACCTATAACAGAATACTTCACAAACTTGAACATGATATTCAGGATATTGAAATTGAATCGGATCACTCCATACAACGTATCGAGATCATCATAGAACTTATCATCAACTCTTTGTCTGAAGTAAAAGAGCACGTTTTGAAGAACGGGTTTAAGAATACTGATGTAGAAATTCATTTTTTCAAACATCAAAAGCCAGCTATTGTAGCAAAGCTTATCTACTACAATGCCATTTACAAAATCGAAACAAAGAAACCAAATGATACAAAGGCTGTAAAGAAATACCTTAATGAAGAATTGAGAAAGCTAAAAAGGTATTTTGATAATAATCTTGAATTTTATAAATATTACCGGACTAATAATTCATTTATTGACGAAAAGCTGTTTCTTCGGGGAAAACACGATATTAAACTGACTTTAGATACGGTTTATTTTGAGACCGATCATAGATTTTCCACCTCTCACGACTATAAGGCAGCAAAGATTATAGCTAATGATCTTATACAAGTTTATATTGAAGACCAACTGAACAATACCAATCAACAGAAATCACTTTACCGTTCTTCATTAAACTGGTCAGAGAGCAAAACTGCATTAACCGAATTAATTTATTCACTGCATACACAGGGTGCTTTTGGAAATGCAGATATAATAGCTATTGCCAAAACATTTGAAAATACCTTCAATATTAATTTGGGCGATTTCTATCATACATTTATGGAACTTAAATCCCGAAAAATAAATCGCACTAAATTCCTTGACAGCTTACGTGACGCTTTGGTCAGAAAGATGGATGAAGATGACGAAAGAATAAACTAAAATCCTTGCAATATCCCTTGAGGTTTATGAACATCTTTTGTTCAAATAATGACTTCCAGTCAACAGGAAGGATTTGATTTATCGTAAGATAGATCATCCTATTAAATATCTAAAACCGTATTTGAAACCGCCCTAATCAAATGCGTTATCAACGTGAACAATAACACTTATAGTGCAAGTTATCACGACCAATAACTATAGTAACTACAAGCTGCACTTCCTAGAGTTTTTTATAATACTTTCCCTTTTTTCATTTTGTATTTATAGATTTTGATGACCCTACAAGTGAACCAATAACATCTATCTGGATCATAAATATTTTTTAGGAAGTAATCATCATATCAAACGTTGTTTGTATACTTTCTATTTTGAGACCAATAATAGCACGGGGAAAAAAGAAAAAATGAAAGTGTTCTACAAGACTTAATAGCATCGACAAAAACTTAACTCCCGATTTCCGCATTTCAGTTGCATATTTCCGCATTTCAGCCAGATTCTCCTAATATATAAATAACACCTGTTCTACTTTTGCATTTCATAAACGTCAAATTAAAGAAAATCCGATGAAGCATTTGATAGCAAAAAAGCAAAATGTTCTGATGCTGTTTTTAACAGCTGCACTTTTTATTCAAGGGTGTAAGAACGCCACAAACGAAGTTGAAGACCACGCAGAAACAGTACAGGCAGAGGTGTTTACTTTACAGCCTTCCGACGCAGCCCTCGAACAGACATTTCCGGCTAGTTTGCAGGGAAAGGATAATATCCAGCTCCGCCCACAGATAACCGGTTATATTGACAAGATATTTGTGGATGAAGGGGCTTATGTTAAGGAGGGGCAGCCTTTATTCCGTATTAACGCAAGCGTATACCGCGAACAAAAAAATACGGCTTTGGCTTCTTTGACCATGGCAAAATCACAGCTGGAGTCTGCACAGCTGGAACTGGATAAATACAAGGTTCTAAGTGATAATAAGGTTGTGGCAGACTTTCAATATCAAAAGGCAAAAGCTAATTACGAAAATGCAAAAGCCGCCGTGACCCAACAGCAGGCACTTGTGGCCTCTGCTGATGTTAATCTTGGGTTTGCGGTTGTAAAAGCACCTGTAAGCGGCTATGTCGGGCGTATTCCCAATCGCCTGGGAGCTTTGGTAGGGCCCAATGATACACAGCCCCTGACCACAGTATCGCAGGTAAGCGAAATCTATGCCTATTTCTCTTTGCCCGAAAATGAGATTCTGAAAATAAATGCCTCTCGGCCAGGCTCTAATTTGTTGGAGAAACTGAAAAGTTTCCAGGATATCAACTTGTTGCTGGCAGATGGAAGTGCTTATGGCCATGTCGGTAAAATAGATATGATGGACGGTCAATTCGATCCGAGCACAGGTTCTGTCATGCTCAGAGCATCTTTCCCCAATCCGGAAAGTTTGCTGAGAACGGGGAATACCGGCAGAATCGTTTTAAAATCGACAGAGCAGGATGTTTATAAAATACCGGTTCTGGCTACCTATGAAGTACAGGACAAAATTTTTGTAGGATTAGTGGACAACTCCAACAAAATGCAACGGGTAGCATTAAAAGATTATGTAAAATCAGGGGACTTTTATATCGTAAAATCAGGTTTGAATGCGGGAGACCGGATCATTGCGAATGAACTGGCGTCAGTTCCTGAAAATGCGACTATAACGCCAAAAGTTAACCCATAAAAATTCGTTAAGAGATGTTAAGTAAAATTATAAAAAGACCCGTACTGGCTACGGTTATTTCCATCATAGTGGTGCTACTGGGAATTATAGGGTTATTGCGTATCCCGATGACCCAGTTTCCGGAAATCGCCCCCCCTACGGTTTTTGTATCGGGAACCTATCCCGGTGCCAACGCAGAGAGTGTCATCCGTTCGGTCGTTACTCCATTGGAACAAGCCATCAACGGTGTGGAAAATATGCAGTATATGACCTCCAGTGCTGCAAATGACGGAAGTTTTTCCATCACCATCATTTTTCAGCAAGGTGTTGACCCCGATCAGGCTGCCGTAAATGTTCAGAACCGCGTAGCACAGGTCAATGCGCAATTGCCCCAGGAAGTCATAAGGCTTGGACTGACGACCACCAAACAGCAGACAAGTTATCTGATGATGGTAAATATCAACAGTGAAAATCCTGATAAATATGATGAGGGCTTCCTACAAAATTATGCCAATATCAACCTGCTTCCCGAGTTAAAACGTATTCCTGGAGTTGGGAATGTCAGTTTATTTGGTTCCAAGGAATATTCGGTAAGGGTCTGGATCAATCCGACCAAGCTATCGTCGTATGGTTTAGTGCCCTCTGATGTAGAAGCTGCCATACAGCAATACAGCTTTGAGGCATCGCCGGGAACACTTGGACAGGAAAGTGATGCTACCCTACAATACACATTGCGTTATAAGGGGAAGTTGAGTAAGCCTGAAGAATTTGAAAATATCATTCTACGCTCCAAAACGGATGGTGCGGTCTTACGACTTGGAGATGTTGCACGTATCGAGTTCGGACTGTCCAATTATTCGAGTGACACGTACACCGATGGAAAGCCTTCTATTGTTTTTGCGGTCATTCAGGCCAGTGGTTCCAACGCGAACGATATTGCCGTTAAAGTGAATGAATCGCTTGAGCAGTTTCAGAAAAATGCTCCGGATGGTATCAAATACGAAATCATCCAGAATATGAAAGACCGTTTGGATACTTCTGTTTCGCAGATGAAAACCACGCTGATCGAAGCATTCCTGCTTGTATTCATTGTGGTGCTGGTTTTCCTTCAGGATTTCCGCTCCACGATCATCCCGGCAATAGCGGTGCCCGTGTCCATTATCGGAACGTTCTTTTTTATCTATCTGATAGGTTTTTCCGTGAACGTACTGACCTTGTTCGCGCTGGTACTTGCCATAGGTATTGTGGTCGATGATGCCATAGTGGTCGTTGAAGCGGTACACGCCAAGATGCAGCAGACGGGCGAATCGGCAAAGACGGCCACGGTTTCCGCCATGAGCGAAATCAGTGGAGCTATTGTTTCCATTACCCTGGTAATGTCCGCAGTATTTCTTCCGGTAGGTTTTATGGAAGGTCCGGCGGGAATATTCTATAAGCAGTTTTCCTATACCTTGGCCATTGCGATCCTGATTTCTGCGGTAAACGCACTGACCCTGAGCCCGGCACTGTGTGCTTTATTACTAAAGAACCATCATGGAGGAGAAGAGGCAGAAAAGAAAAAATTCACGCAACGTTTCTCCGATGCTTTCAACGCGAGCTTTGAGAGATTAACGAATAAGTATATCGGTGCGGTCAAGTTTTTAGGAAAGAAAAAGCTGATTGCAATCGCAGCTCTATTAGTGATTTCTTTCGGGGCCTTCTTTTTGATGAACAATGCCCAGAAAGGATTTGTACCTGAAGAAGATGACAATAACCTCACCTTTGTAGTGAATCTGCAGGCAGGTGCAAACCTGCAGTTTATTGCGGCAGAAATGGAAAAGGCAACCAAGATAGTTTCAGAACTTCCCGAAGTAAGGAGTATCAGTACGGTTTCTGGGTTTAACCTGTTTACCTCCGGAACGGCTCCAAACTCCGCAATGGGTTTCATCACCCTTAAAAAGCCGAAAGACCGCGGTGAAATCTCCGATATCAATGAAGTTATGCACAAAATAGAACAGTTGATGCACGGAAAGATCAAAGGCGAGTTTCTGATTTTCCGGAACCCCGCGGTGGAAGGTTTCGGAACAGCCGGTGGAGTGGAATTTGTGTTGCAGGACAGAGCTTCTGGTAGTATCAATGATTTTGAAAAGGTAAGTCAAAAAGTCATACAGGCCATTAACGAACGTCCCGAAATAGGTATGGCGTTCACAACTTTCCGAAGTGATTTTCCGCAGTATGAAGTGGAGGTCAACGAAGATAAAGCACACCAATTGGGATTGACGCCGAAAGAAGTGATGGATGCCCTTCAGCTATATCTAACGGGGTCACAGACAACGGATTTTATCCGCTTTGGAAGATTGTACCGGGTAAATGTACGTTCCGAATCAGATTTTAGGAAAAATGAAGCATCGCTGGAAAATATAATGGTGCGCAATAACCTGAATCAAATGGTGCCGATTGCGACATTGGTCAGCCTCAAAAAAGTTTTCGGTCCGCAGGATATTAGTCGTTACAATTTGTACAACAGTATTCGCGTGAACGTGAATGCGGCAGGGGATGCCAGTACCGGAAAAGTAATGAATGTGATTGATGAGGTACTGAAAGAAGAATTGCCCAAAGGATACAGTTATGAGTATAGCGGATTGGCTTTACAGGAGCGAAATTCTGGTTCGCAGATGGTCTTTATTTTCGGTTTGAGCATCCTATTCATTTATTTTCTCCTTGCCGGGCAATATGAAAGCTACTTGTTACCATTGGCGGTAATATTGTCGCTGCCTACGGGTATCCTTGGCGTATTTATCGCTACAGGATTGGCTGGCGTGGACAACAATATCTACGTGCAGATCTCACTGGTCATGCTGGTTGGCTTATTGGCCAAAAATGCAATCCTGATCGTGGAGTTTGCCGTACAACAGCGAAAGGCCGGACTGTCGGTTTTTGAGGCAGGTATTGCCGGAGCCAGAATGCGTCTTCGTCCTATTTTGATGACTTCGTTCGCTTTCGTTGCAGGGTTGGTACCGCTGATGTTTGCAACGGGTGGAACAGCCATCGGAAATAAATCCATCAGTATCAGTGCTGCCGGAGGGATGTTGAGCGGAGTTGTTTTAGGGGTGTTGATTATCCCCGTCCTTTACATGATCTTTCAAGGCTTACAGGACAGAATTTCAGGCAATAAAAATGCATAGACGATGAAAAAATTAATGATAAAAAATAGCATTGCAGGACTTATCCTGGTTTTACTGACCCAGTCCTGTAAGGTAACCAAAGATTACCAGCGTCCGGAGCTGAACGTTCCCGCTGCATATGAGGATACGTATGCGGCAAAAGATAGCACTTTAGTGGAAATTCCATCCTATACACAGTTTTTTAGTGATCAAAAACTGGTTACCCTGATTGATCAGGTAATGGAAAACAATCCCGACCTGATGATTGCTGCCGAGCATATCTTAGCTACAGAAGCGATACTGAAGACAGTGAAGCTCAATTATCTTCCAGAGGTCAATCTGCAGATCAATGCGGGCGTCCAGCGCCTCTCCAAAAACAGTATGATGGGGTCATTCGCGGGTAACCTATTGTTTGAAGAATATAACTTTGCACCGGCGGTGTCCTGGGATATTGATTTCTGGGGAAAACTGAAACGGCAGAGAGAGGAAGCACTATCCAACTATTTAAGCCAGGCAGAGAACCGAAGGGCATTGCGTGTTCAGTTGATCGCACAGACAGCCCAGGCCTATTACAACCTGCTCAGCCTGGACCAGCAGTTACGCATCACGCAGCAGGTGGAGAAAAGCATGCAGGAAACATTGGATATCCTGCAGGTACAATTTGGTGTAGGCGAGGTAAGTTCCCTGGCAATCAAACAGTCCGAAGCACAACTGGCAGAAACACGGGCGTTGGTTCCAGAAATAAAGGCAAGCATCAAGGCACAGGAAAATGCCTTGCAGATATTGGCAGGAAGCTACCCGGCATCGGTAGAGCGTTTGGCTGATTTGACCGATGCGGCATTTCTAACCTCATTGCAAGCAGGTATCCCTACAGATCTGTTAAAGAACCGTCCTGATGTCAAGCAACAGGAATTATTGCTCCGGGCAGCCAGTGCACGCGTAGGGATTGCCAAGACCGAATTTTATCCCGGTCTGAAAATCACGGGACAAGGAGGTCTGAACGCTATCAAGGCGAGCAATTGGTTTTCTATTCCTGCTTCCTTGTTCGGTAATGCGACTGCAGGACTGACCCAGCCTATCTTCAATAAAAGGGCCATCAGGTCGTCTTATGAGCAGGCATTGCACCAGCATGAAGCAGCGGTGCATGAATTCAGGAAATCAGTCCTGAATGCGGTAGAAGAAGTCAGTACATCCATGAGCAATATTGAACAGATCAAAGAGCAGATCAAAGAAGTCAATAACAGAAAAAAAGCACTGGATAAAGCCATTGCGGATGCGCAGATACTTTATAAATACGGCGAGGCAAACTATCTGGAAGTTCTGACAGTGCAGCAGAATTATTTCCAGACTGAATTGGCGCATACCATGACCGTTCAGAAAGAAATAAATGCTTACATTGCTCTATACAAATCTTTAGGCGGAAATTAAATGAATAATAAATCAACAGCGCTGTACAATCAACAATGGAAACCATTTTTCCATTGGAGTGCTGTGCTTGTTTCATTGGGATTAGCTAACCTCATCCAGTATCTCCTGAATCCCAAGAGCTGTTGGTGGAGTTTCTATACCGAAGCAAAGTGGACCGAGATATCCGGGACTATTGTTGGTGGAATTGCTATGTATGCCATTTTGTTTTGGATCATTACACTGCTGACCAACTGGGCAAATAAGCGCGTAATTTTCGGAAACAATATATCGGTTCACTTTCTTGTAACCACTACGGTGGTTATCGGAGCGATGTTCTTTTTGCTTTATCTTGAAAATATTATCTATGTAACTTTCTGGCCCGAATCATCAGAAGTTGATCAGGAAATAGAGCAGGCGGTAAGACAATATCTTGTGGTAAACATGGTGGTAGCTGCATTCGTGAATAGTTTTTATCACTCCTATTTCTTTTTTGAAAAGTGGAAAGCCAAAGTTATCGAAAGCAATAAACTTGAGCTTCACGCCCATCAGTTAAAGGAAAGTGCTTTACAGTTTGAACTGGAAATACTGAAACTGCAATTGGATCCGCACTTTTTGTTCAACAACTTCAGTATCCTCACCCAGCTGATTGAGACAGACCGGCAGGGGGCACTGGAATTTCTTTCGAACCTTTCCCGGGTATACCGTTATATTTTAACAACGGGTAAGAAAGATACGGTTGTTTTACAGGATGAGCTGAAATTTGTAGAGATGTATTTTCATCTGATCAAGATACGTCACGGAAATACCATTTTTCTGGACATCGACATCAGTGAATCCGATAAACGCAGAGGCATTCCCCCGGTTACTTTACAACTGCTGATAGAGAATGCCATCAAGCATAATATTTCTACTTTGAAGAAGCCGTTGTCCATCGTTATTGAAAGTGGCAAAGAAGGATCAATTGTCGTAAAAAACAATCTCCAGCCCATCAACATAGACTATAAAAGTACGGGAATGGGACTGACGAACATCAAGGAAAGATACCAGTTGTTATATGGTAGGTTACCGGAAATCAGGACAACGGAAACAAGCTTTGAAGTAAGGTTACCTTTGTTAAATTTATAAGTATGATTATGAATTACCTTATCATAGAAGATGAACAGTACAATGCAGAACTGTTAAAAGGATTGGTTGAGAAGTATGATCCTGCGATGAACCTGTTGGCGGTCTTGCCAAGCATTCAGGAGAGTGTAGAATGGCTAGGTTCCCATCCTCACCCTGACGTGATATTTATGGATATAAGGCTCGCAGACGGTCTCTCATTTGAAATTTATAATCAGGTGTCTATTCAATGCCCTGTCATTTTCACTACGGCTTATGACGAATATGCCCTGCAGGCATTTAAAGTCTATGGAACAGCTTACCTGTTGAAACCTATTGTACAGGAAGAATTAGAAGAGGCATTGGATAATATCAACGAATTTCGTGTGATGACTTCCCCGGAAGATGTGCATGGAATTCTGGAGATGTTGAGAACGCAGCAAAAGACCTACAAAACCCGGTTCTTGTTGCATTACCGCGATGATTATAAAGTCATACCTGTGGAACATATTGATTATGCTTTTCTGGAGCATAAGAACGTTTATTTCAAGCTCGTGGACGGTTTTTCGATAGCAGTACCTTACAGTCTCGAAGAATTGGAAGAACAACTTGACCCGAAGTTTTTCTTTCGGGTGAACCGTCAATTTATCCTACACATCAACAGTATCGAGAGTATCCATAAATATTTCAATGAAAAAGCAAAGATAATCTTAAAAAGAGACCCAAACACGGAAGTCATTGTGAGCAGGATTAAAATGCCTCTATTTAAGTTATGGCTGGACAAGTAAAATAGGTGCTCAGAACATTGATTTCAATTATATTGAACAATATGTCGTTGATACGTAAAAGGAATATCCTAAAGTATTAACTAAAAATAATGAGGAAAAAAAATAATAACATAGACCTTATTTATAGAGGAAGATCAGGTTTGGCTGCGGCCCTTACCGAATAAAACGGATACCATATTCGGTATTTCCAGAACCGAACATACTTATCTTACCGCCTTGTCCACATGTTAAATAGATTTGTTCCTAATTTATGGGAATCTAAAAAATCGGTAGCCGAGGTAAAAGATATAATAGCAGATCAGAAAATTGATTATTTGATTTACAATGTCGGTGTCCGGGGAGCATCATGCCCTAACTGAAGGCTTTGATTTTTCGAAAACTCGTACTTCAGAAATCATCCTGTTAAACTTAAAAAAATAAAATGAAACAAACAAATTTGGGATTATTAATAGTAAGGTTATCCATTGCTGGACTCATGTTACTGCATGGTGTGAGCAAATTAATATCAGGCCTTGATATCTTGCCTGAAATGCTTAAGGATGTAGGTCTGCCGTCTTTTTTGGCATACGGAGTTTATGTCGGAGAAGTAATTGCTCCCCTCTTGATGATTATTGGATTTCGGACAAGATTAGCGTCCATGATTTTTGTCATCAATTGTTTGTTCGCCATTTTCCTGGTTCATTCTAGTGAGATATTTAGTTTAGACGGTAACGGTGGTTGGGCCATTGAGCTTTTAGGGTTGTACTTATTTGGTGCACTGGCTTTAGTATTTACTGGAGCAGGAAATTATGCTGTATCAACAAACAACAGATGGGATTGACCTTTATGGAGAGAACAATGTTGAAAATGAGTGGAGTAAATAGATAGACTCCTGTATATAGTTTGATGTAATACTGAAATTTAAGATGGATAAAAGCGATTTATTGGAATTAGAAAACCCTGATGTAAACGAAAATGATGAATGGAAAGTTAGGTATTGGACAATTTTTATTGGACAATCATTATCCCTTTTAGGCTCATCACTAACACAGTTCGTACTGATGTGGTGGATTACTGATACAACAGGAAGTATATCTTATCTTGCGATAGCAGGAATGGCTGCGCTATTGCCGCAAGCATTATTAAGTCCATTAGGTGGTGTACTGGCAGATCGGTATAACCGTAGACTTATCATGATTGTTTCCGATGCCATCAGTGCTCTTTGTATGGCGGTATTGATATTCCTTTTCTTAAATAATAGCATAGAATTGTGGCATACATTCGTGATGATGGCCATAAGGGGAGCTATGCAGGCATTTCAAAGTCCTGCCAGTGCAGCCAGTACGGCGATGCTAGTTCCAAAATCATTTATCATAAAAGCAGCTGGATTAAATCAGATGATGCAAGGCGTGACCATGGTTGGCAGTGCTCCTTTAGGTGCGTTTGCTATTAGTTTTATGCCTTTAGGTTGGGCTTTAAGCATCGATGTCATTACGGCTATCTTGGCCATTACTCCTTTATTTGTATTTACTATTCCACAAATACGCCAAATGAAAGCGTCCAATTTAATGGGTACGATCAAAACTGAATTTTTGGAGGGACTATCCTTGGTTTGGCAAAATCAGGGATTGAAAAGATTGTACGGATTGCTGGGCTGTGTTGTACTCATTGTTATGCCTTCTTATACATTTGTTCCTTTATTAGTGAAGGAATATTTTAATGGGGGAGCAAGAGAAGTAGGTATAATGGAGGGATTAGCTGGGGTAGGAATGCTTTTAGGCGGTGCAATTGTGACTGCAATGGCGCCCAAGCGAAAAATAGTATGGATATTGATCGGCTCAACAATTACCTGCTTATCGCTATCTTTTGTCGCGTTCACTCCTTCGACATTATTTTGGGTAGCCGCGATGTGGTGGTTGATAAACGGTATTGCTTTTATTTTTCTCAATGCACCACTAACGGCATTATTGCAAACTACCATACCGAATCAACTTCAGGGACGTGTACTTTCCCTGCTCAATACCATCATGGCTTTGGCAGCGCCTATCGGGTTGGTATTAGCTACTCCTTTAGGAGAACTAATCGGTATTCGATGGCTGTTTGCAGTGGTGGGTATAGCGGGCGGTATGGTCAGTTTATTCGGTTTCTTATCACCTTCTTTGAGAAATTTGGATCGCAAATAATCCTATTATTTTAAACCTAAAACAAGTACGATAATGCCCGATTCGCTTAACTGCTTTAAAGCTTGCTGATTGTTTGTTCATACCACGGGCAAATTATGAAAGTTCTTCGGATCTTCTTATCTGGTTGTTCTTTTAGAATTGTTTTTTATATCGGAAAATACAATTCCAATACTGGAAGCCTTGCATTCTTTTCAAACAAATCTGTCTTGGAAGAATACCTGACCGGTTCTCCTTTTTCATTTTAGAGAATTTACAAAAGAAAATGAAGAGAAAAAAGAATAAAATAATAATAGATATGTGTGACATGTTTCTAAGATTACTTCATCAACGAACAAGTTAAGGAGTATGTAAGATTTCAAGTTGTCGGGCTATAGCCTTAATCAATACTCTTGACCTAAACCAAATCGCCGTATGGAAAATTTTTATAACACAACGGTTTCTAATCTGAAAGCAAAAATTAATGAATTGGAGGTTGAAATGCCATGTTCTTTGCAGAGAACAGAGATTATTATCCAACATATTAACAATTGCTTATCCGAAATAAAGGAACTCGTATTGCACAAAGGGTTTAAGGATGAAAATGAGGAGATATTTTTCTTTAAATATCAAAAACCTGCTATTGTTTCTAAACTGATTTACTATAATGCCATTTATAAAATCGAAACAAAGAAGCCCAATGATTCAAAGGCTATTCGGAAATATCTCAATGAAGAATTGAGAAAGTTGAAAAGATATTTTGACAACAATCTCGAATTTTACAAATACTACCGAACAAAAAATTCATTTATTGACAATAAGCTGTTTCTTCGGGGAAAACACGATATAAAATTGAGCCTTGATACCGTTTATTTTGAAACCGATCATAGGTTTTCTACTTCACACGATTATAAAGCAGCAAAGATTATTGCTAATGACCTGATACAACTCTATCTAGAAGATCAGCTAAATAATAATAATTATAGTAATCGGAAAAAATCTAACACTTCCCCTTTAAATTGGAAGGGCAACAAAACAGCTTTAACCGAGTTGATTTACGCACTGTATTCACAAGGTGTATTTGGTAACGCAGACATCAAAGTCATCGCTAAAACGTTTGAAATTGCATTCAATATAAGTTTGGGCGATTTTTACCATACGTTTATGGAACTTAAATCCCGAAAACTAAACCGCACTAAATTCCTTGACAGCTTGCGTGATGCTTTGATTAGAAAAATGGATGAAGAGGACGAAGTTTAACCGAAACTATTACAATATTCCACGGGGTAAATGAACGCCTTTCGTCCGTACAATACTCTCCGAAATACTTGGAGTTTCTTTTTGTTTTTCGGCTAGTTCCATAGTTTCTCCTTTACTTTCGGGCATGATAGAAAACTGTATTTTACGTTCAACAGCAGCCAATTCCGTTTTGAGTTCGCTCAAACGACTTTCTTTGCTCCATGTATCTTTAAGCATTTCTTGAAGAACAGGTAAATCTTTTTGTATTTCTACAATTTTCTTTTGTTCCTGCTCGATATAGCCGGGCAATTTCTCCAGTGCATTAAGGAAGTTCATAACTGCCAGTTTTTCATCTTTAGCAATCAGACCGTTGTTGTAGGTATATCTGATATTGCCCTCACCCTGTATCAAAAAACGGTTTACTCTTATATCGAGACCGTCTTTTTCAGACATTTCGGTTTTGACCAATAAGGTAAATCCGTACAGGCTTCCTATTTCTTCATACTGACCTCCGGTTCGGGCTTTGTCCGCAAGTTGGTTGAGCTTTGCACCGATTTGTTTTATATCCGCATTGGGTGGTAAGCCATCCAACTGTACAGGATTTGCAATTGTACCGTCCGAATGTTTTTGTATCCGTTGCTGTAAATTTACCCAATCAAGGCTCATTCGGTTTAAACGGGATTGAGCACTTTCAAGCAACTCCGTAAAGTCTTGCAGTTTGTATTTGGTACTGAATTTAGAACGGTTGAACGCCTGTTTTTCGCTTTCCATTCCGGCAATTTGTTTTTCTAACTTTGCTTTGTCCAACAAATCGGTATTACCCGAAAGGATAGCTACATACTCCGAAAAGTTCATTCCCGATTTTTCATCCATACTGCCCTCGTCAATCGTTCGTTTGCCGAGATTGTTATTTTTTAGCTGGTCTATGAATAGCTGTTTATTGTACAACAGGTTAAACTTATAGCTATCCAATGATTTTTCCACGGCATAGATAATTACATCTACTTTATTATTGGCAAAGAATTTGGCAATCTCATTACCTTTTCGGACAGCCCTGCCGTCACGTTGGGCAAGGTCGCTTGGTCGCCACGGCGTATCAAGATGATGAACGGCAACGGCTCTTTTCTGTGCGTTTACGCCAGTTCCGAGCATACTCGTAGAACCGAACAGTACACGGATTTTACCCTCGTTCATTCCTTTGATAAGTTCCTTACGCTGCTTATCATTTTTCGCTTCCTGAATAAAACGGACTTCATGTGCGGGGACACCGTGGTCCTCCACTAGTTTGCGTTTGATTTCAGCATACACATTCCATTCGCCGGGCTTGTATGTTCCCAAATCGGAGAAAACGAACTGCGTTCCTTTTTGTGCGTTGTATTGGTTGTAATACTTGACTATGTTTGCCGCACAATGCGAAGCCTTATTGTCGGGATGGTCTGCATAAATACCGCTTACCATACGCATATCGAGCGACATCTTGCGGGCATAATCTGTAGCGATGAGCATCTTTGCTTTTTCTTCTGTCGGACTTAAAGGAGCTCTTCCCAATAAAGTCGCATCACCCGATTTTGCAAATTGCATTAAACTTTGAATAAAATGATCTTGATCTGGTGTTGGCGGAATATTGTACAAGATCTCATTTTTATTCGGGCGATCAATCCCAATATCTTTCGCTGTTCTGTAATCTGTAATTTCAGAATAGAACTGAGCAAGTTCAGGCACTTTGATAAAGTAACGAAAGCGTTCTTTTGCGACGATATTATTCGCCACCGAAAACTCATAATCAGTTGTTTTTCTTGCATAAATAGCTGCCCATGCATCAAAGGAATGAATGCCCTGTTTTTCCATTGCTCTTGGTCGCAGATATTTGAATAAAAGATATAATTCGGTTAAGGAATTACTGATGGTTGTTCCTGACAGAAATGTAGCTCCCATATCTGCATTGGTTCTGTCCTGTATGGTACGAATAGCAAATAACAAATTCATTGCTTTTTGACTTCCATCTACATTTCCTAATCCAGCAACTCTGGAATGACGTGTGTTGAACATCAGATTTTTAAATTGGTGGCTTTCATCCACCAATAAATGGTCAATACCCATCATTTTAAAATCCACCACATCATCCTTTCTATTATCAATGTCATGTTGCAGGGTTTTGAGCTTTACTTCAAGATTTTCTTTTCTTTTGATTACCCCGGCAAGCATTCCTCTGGTTACTTCTTTACCTTGTGCTTGTAGTGCATCAAGATTACGCTCCACACTGTCCAATTCAATGGTAAGGATTTCCTTTTGTATTTCGGGTGACTGCGGTATCATCCCGAATTGATCGTGAGTAAGTATCACACAATCCCAATCATTGTTTTTAATGTCGCCAAAAATCCGCATACGCTTTTGAGGCGTAAAATCTTCTTTGCCTGGAAACAAGATTTTAGCGTGTGGGTAAGCAGTGCGGTAGGCTTCAGCAATTTCGTGAACATTGCTTTTCAGCCCAATAATCATAGGCTTATGGGCTAACCCCAAACGCTTCATTTCCCGTGCAGCCGTACACATTACCAACGTTTTTCCTGCACCTACTTCGTGGTCGCAGATAGCACCGTTGTTCAGCTTTATCATCCAAACGGTGTCCTTTTGGCTGGAATACAGGTCTTCAATGCCCAATGCCTTACGGTCTAATCCCGGAAAGTCCTGATGGCTGCCATCATAGTTCGGACGGACGAAGCAGTTAAACGTATCGTTATATTGGTCGGTCAGCCTGTTTTTAAACTCATCGTTTTGGGCGTGAAGCCAATCGGTAAAGGCGGTACGGATTTCATCAATCTTGGTGTTCGCCATTTGTATGGCTTCCATATCCCGTACTTTGACTTCCTGGTCGCCAACCGTGATTTTCTTTGTAATATCCGGTGTGGTATTGACCAAAGCATGTTTGAGTAAAGCAATGCCGTCAAAGGTTCTACTTTCAGACTTTACTGCATATTTTTCCCAGATGTGCATATTGCCTCGTTGGGCAGTAACCGAAAAATCATCGGAACTGTCGGAATAATGGATATTTACTTCCGTATCAAAAAGATGTGAAGCAAAACGGGCGTAAATGCCTGTGGGTATCCATCGTTCACCCAAATTGAAATCGAGTTCCTCAAATTCAATTCGTCTTGGTCGGGCTTCTTCCAATACAGTAAGGCTACCTTTGGCTTCGGTATCATCCGGATTGTTTTCGAGATACGTTTTTACGTCGGTTGCTTTTTCTACGACATTTCCTGCAATCCAACGTTCGGATATTTCATATTCCTTTTGCAGTGGATTGTAGAAAATACGACCGTGTAAGGCTTCTTTCAAAGCATCATCGGTCATACCGCTTATTTCGGACATATAGTCCAAATCCACGCTTCCGTATTTGTTCAGCGAAGCCGCTAACGCTTCTTCGGGATTATCCGTTGCTATGGTTATGGTAGAAAAACTAACAGGTCTGCTGAATATATCGGCTTTGTGTACAACACCGCCAACGACACGCTCCAAATAAGGGATTTCCTTACCTGCACTGTCGGTTTTGATGAGCTTAATATTATCGGCACTGTTAAGGTTGCCATACTTTTTGACAAAGGCATCGTATAGACGGTTCAGGGTTTCCCTTTCTTCCTTGTGTTCTCTCTGTTGTTTTGCTTCCTTGGTGTAAAGTTCTTGATAAACATCACGCACATTAATGTACGCTTCGGCTCTTGTCCGCTGTGCGGAAGACAAATTAAGGGGGTGGAAAATTGCAGTACCATCTGCTGTATCTATATCTTGCAGATGACCCACCCAGCCATTATCCACCACAAGGCAATCGTTACGGTGGAACGATTGGAGTTCGCCACTAAAAGGAGCACGTTCGGGAATGGTGTCGGGAACGGTTGGCTTTTCAGCTTGTCCATTCCCATTGATACTTGAAAATAGGTCGCCGGCAACCTCCTTTTTTTTGTCATTGGCTGATGTATTTCCATTGGTAGCTCTATTGATAACAGGAGGCGTATAAGGTTGCTGCATCGCACTGAACAGGTCGGTTTGGCTACCTATTGCACGGCGGTTGGTTTTAGTGCTTTGCCTTTTGGCTTGTGTACTTTTTTGGGGAGCAGTAATCATTACAGGCTCGTTCGCATTTTCAAACAGGTCGAAGATGCTTAGTTGCTTTAATTCCTGGGGGCTTTCCCGATGTGATATAGGTTCTATAACCAGAGGTGCAACCGTTGGCGTTATCGGAGGTTGTATTACAGGTTCATCGTTCCGTTCGCCTTTGTACAAATCTAAATTCAGTTGCTTTTCAAAATCTTCGGAAAGCATTTGTTTTAAATCTTTGGCAATTCCCTCAACGCCGCCTTTATGCGTATAAATAAGTGCAGGTTGTCCGTAAGGGTCGGTATCTAATTTACGGTCGGTATGCACAATTCTTGTGCTGTCCTGAAAGAGTGCATTGCCCGGAGTGTTGTATTCCGTTTGCCTGCTTTGGCAAAACAGTTCTTCGACTTCGGTCAGATTTTGTTTTGCCGTATTCTTTTGCAAGAGAATCAGGTCGCTTCCGACTTCCGTACCTGCATATTCCGTAAACAGGTTGTTGGGTAAACGAACAACCGAAACCAGATTATTACCCTGCATCAACGCCCTGCGTATTGGCTCATTCTTCGGGCTATTGAGAATGCCCTGCGAAGTGATATACGCCAATAAACCGCCCTCACGGAGCATATCAGCACCTTTTAGAAAGAAATAATTGTGTATGCTTCGGGCTGCCTGTACTTTTGCACTGTCCTTGCTTCGGGAATAGGATAAATCAAAGACGGAAGTATCGCCAAATGGAATATTGCTGGCAATTACATCATAGCTGTTTTGTTCCTTTTCGGGTATGTCCTCAAAACCGCTTATACGGATATTGCTTTCAGGATAAAGCTGTTTTAAAATCTTGCCTGTGAGCAAGTCTTTTTCATAAGCGGTAACACTTTGTTGGTTTTCCGAAAAGGATTGTATGAATGAGCCTATACCTGCGGAGGGTTCAAGGAATTTATCAATGTTCAGACCCCTTTCACGCAAGGTTGCGGAAATCGCATCTATTACCTGTGGTGGTGTATAAAAAGCCGTCAGTACGGAGCTTTTCATACTGTCCACATACCTGCGGTATTCCTTTTCGTCTTCGGAATTTTCTTTGAGTAGCTGGTGGAGTTCCTGTGTAATCGGGAAAAGGTCGTGTTCCGTTTTTCTCCAATTATTGATGTCTATTTCATTTGCTATGGGGTTCAGAACGAATTTAAGACCGCCAAATCCGCTGTATTGCATCATTAGCAGTCTTTCGCCTACGGTGGCTTGTCGTTTCTCCTTTTCCAGTTTAAAAGCAATTCGTAGGGCATCAATATTCTGTTGGAGATGTTGCTTTTTACTGAAGCCCATTTTCCTCTATCCATATTGCGATGGTTCCTGTTATTTCGGTATAGAGCAGGTCAAACTCATAACCATAAGCGAAATCATCGGTTAGTTCATAGCCGGAGAAAACAGGCTCACAAACAGGAGACATTTTAAGGGCAAATGATCGCAATTCCTCGTCTGCCATTATGGTATCAAACTCATTGCATACCACTTGAAATACGGTGTCGAATTTGGAGAAGTGCAAACCCTCAAAAAGAATATAATTGGCTATTTCATTGCATTGCTCAACCGTGTTTCCCGAAGTAAAAGCACCCTCATAAGCATTGGCAGCCCACGAAGAACGTTGGTCGATAAATTTTTGGTCGTGTGCCTTTTCGGGGAAGCTGGTGTTTAATAATTCTTGCAGTCGTAATCTGAAATACGACAGGTCTTTTTGCTGTGTATCCATGCTATAATCTTGTTTTACATTTTATTAGAAACCTAAAATTATAGCAGATAAGCTCCGTATTTAGAGAAGTGGCAGGGTTTAGCGTTTAGAGGTAGTATTTGGCGTAAGTATATTAATAGAGAGGGATTTAATTTGTATTTTTACCAAAGCAAATTTCAAAAAATATGAAAAACATTTATTTCGCTTTCCTCACAGTAATTCTATTTCTTACAAGCTGCTCAAACGTTTCACAACCGAACGACCCGATTCCGGAACACGAAACTTTTAAAATTCAATCCAAACAAGTTGGAGAGGAACGAACCATCAATGTATGGACACCAGATGACTATAAAACGACTTCCGACGCTCTATCAGTTATGTATATGGCAGACGGTGGAGTTAAAGAAGATTTTCCGCACATTGCAAACACACTGGCTAAACTTATTAAGGAGAAAAAAATAAAACCGCTTATTCTTGTAGGTATTGAGAACACAGAACGAAGAAGAGACTTGACAGGCTTTACCGAAGTGGAAAAAGACAAAGAAATTGCACCTGTTGTGGGAGGTTCTGAAAAATTCAGAGCTTTTATTAAAGAAGAACTTTTTCCCGAAATCAATAAAAAATACAGAACTACAAATGAAAAATCGATCATTGGCGAATCAGCGTCAGGGCTTTTTGTAATGGAAACTTTCTTCCTGACACCTGAAATGTTTGATAACTATATCGCATTTGACCCTTCACTTTGGTGGAACAATCATTATTTGGTAAGAACTTCAAAAGATCATTTGGCAAAATTTCCAATTACAAAAAAACGAATTTGGTTTGCAGGCTCTAACGCAGAGGATATTTCGCCTTATACGAAAGAATTAGCAGGCATTTTTAAAACAGAAAATTATCCAAATATCAAATGGAATTATTCTGACGAACCTAAAGAAAAGCACAATACCATTTTCAGGGCGACGAAAGAAAAAGCAATCGTTTGGACTATGAACCAATAAGCAACGACAAATTTTTTTTTATATCTTGATACTCTAATAATGATTGTAACAAAACTAAAATGTCTTCGTCTTTGATGAAAAATTAAATATGAAAAATATACTTTTAATCCTAATCTCTACAATTTTACTAATTTCTTGTAAAACCATTCGACAGAATAAAACCCAAAATGATGTACTAACCAAAAAATTAGAATTAACATATCAAAAAGATGCGATTAAAGGTTTTTCTGTTTCTGTTGTAAGCGATAAGGGATTGATTTATGATAAAGGTTTCGGATTTGCAGATATTGAACAAAATAAAGCATATAACTCAAGTACAACTCAAAACATTGCTTCAATTTCCAAAACACTTATTGGAATTTCTTTACTCAAAGCTCAAGAGTTAGGAAAATTAAATCTAAACGACCCGATTAATAAATATCTACCTTTTAAGATTATCAATCCAAATCATCCAGAAGTTCCTATATTAATTAAACATTTGGCATATCACACTTCTTCAATTACTGACCTTGATGAAATTTATGCAAAATCGTATGTTTTGACAAAAGACAAACACGATGAAAATGAAGGCGTTTACAATTACTTCCAAAAACCAGAAACCAATATTTCATTATGTGAATTTATACAGAATAGTTTAGTTGAAAATGGTACATGGTATCAAAAAAACTCATTTTTAAATTCAAAACCAGGTGAAAAACGTGAATATTCCAATATTGCTGCTGCTCTTTGTGCTTTGGTTATAGAATCTGCAACAGAACAAGATTATCGCACATTTACACAGAACTACATTCTGAATCCTTTGAAAATGAATAACTCTGGATGGACAACAAAAGATATTGACACTACAAAACGCTCTAGATTATTTGCATACAAAGAAAAAATGATAGCTGAATATTCTCTCATAACATATGCTGATGGAGGCTTTATCACATCGAGTAATGATTTAGGAATATTTTTATCTGAACTCATAAAAGGATACAACGGAAATGGGAAGTTATTAAGTAAAGAAAGCTATAAAAAGCTTTTTGAAAAACAGAAATTCGTAGAGGAGAAAAAAACAAAATATTATGGAATTTTCTTTGAATTTCGAGATGGTTTTCTAAATATTAAAAATGATTTGGTTGGTCACAATGGTTCTGACCCCGGAGTTTTCACTGCAATGTATTTTAACCCTACAACTAAGATTGGCAAAATAGTTTTGGTTAACACAGATACTGATTTTACTGATAATGTATGGCCCGAAATTGAAGAAATATGGAAATCTTTATCAGACTACGAGAAAACAATTAGTAAATAAAAGCCACTCTACAGGCAATGTCATATAGATGAAAATTGTAATTTCATAAATATTTCCTTTACTTTTACTCAGAAATTTTTAACCCAATATCATAATGAACGAACTAATCGAAAAAATCAATGCAAGCTTTGAGACATTAAAAGCTGATGCAGATTTACAGGCAGAAAAAGGAAACAAGGCAGCAGGTACAAGAGCTCGCAAAACTTCTTTAGAGTTAGAGAAACTCTTAAAAGAATTTAGAAAAGCATCTTTAGATGCGTCTAAAGCTTAAACATAAGACCCTTCAAATTCGAAGGGTTTGTTATTTGTTAAGTATCTGAAGCATTTTGCCTACCTCAATATCCATTCTGGAAAAAGCAAACCATTTTTTGCCCAAATCTTTCAGTGATGCTCCGATGTGGTAAAGCTCCGTATCATCAATGATTAAAAAACGGTCATGGGAATCGTTAAACAACTCAACTTCAATCGGAGGATACTGGGTATTGTACCGTTGTAAATCGAGCCTTAGCTGATTGCTGATATTTTTGGTATAGATAGTGGCAGTTACATTGTCATTGCGTTTGCCCAATAACGTTAGTACCGTGTCATCTACATAATTATCCAGCAGGATAATGGAACATTCGGCACTTCGGATAATATCGGAAACAAAGGCATAGGCATCAAAAACCTGCCCGTTGTAGAAAATACCTTTTTCGCTGTGGAGTTTGTCGCTTTCCATAGCCTTAAAGATTTCTTCAAATTTTTGATCGGCTTGTAATTGCTTCAATTCAATGTTATCTAAACGATGAAACAAAGAAGCATTGCTGATAAGCATTCGTCTCATTTCTACAAAGGCTTCCATAATTTCAACACTGACTTTAACCGCTATATCTGAACGGAGTATAGCAGAAGACATTGCGACCCCTTGCTCGGTAAAAACATAGGGCAAATAACGTCTCCCTCCATAATTCAAACTTGAGGTTCCAATTTGGAACCTCAAGTTTTGGGTTTCCTCTTCAGTCAGTTGAAAGCAAAAAGAGGCTGGAAACCTTTCAATATTTCTTTTTACGGCTTTGTTCAAGTTCTTTGTTTCCACGTGGTATAAGGAAGCGAGGTCACTATCAAGCATCACTTGCTTGCCACGTATGGTATAAATCAGATTCCTGATTTCCATTGAGCTAATGCTAGGTTTATTTTCCATTACTTTTTGTAGCTTTTATTCTTAGCAAATTCAAAGGATGTAGTGTAATCTTCATTTAATACGATATGAGCATCGAATTTCTTTCCGGCTTTGCTTTTCATTCCTTTAATGAGTGAAGTTTTCTTTTTATTAACAAGGTTTTCAATATCGGCTATGCTGATTTGTATGCCGCATACATTTCGGAACTGTACCCAGCTACACACTTCATCGGAACATTTGACAATCTTATCACGGATAATGAGTTGCTGACTTTTACATTTTGGGCAAATCAGTTTAGGGAGGTTATTTTGAGCGATAGATGTTTGTAGTAACTCATCAGTGATGGATTTGGCATAGGTCTCCATTTCCTTTTGAAAAGCACCTGCATCCGCTTCGTTGTTCTCAATTTTCTGCAATGCGAGTTCCCATTCGGCAGTCATTGCCACGTCCGCAATTTTCCGTTCTTTAACCAATTCATACACTTGCAATCCCTTTTCGGTCGGGATTAAGGATTTCTTTTCCCTTTGGATATAGTTACGGGTAAACAGGGTTTCGATAATGGCGGCTCTTGTAGCCGGAGTGCCGATACCGATATTTTGCAGGGCTTTTCTTTCGTCTTCGTTTTCGATTTCCTTTCCGGCACTTTCCATAGCCGACAAAAGTCCTGCTTCGGTATAAAGCACAGGCGGTTTGGTTTTCTTTTCCAAAACGGAGGCATCTTTTATTTTAAGTTCATCGCCTTTATTCAGTTCGGGCAAATCCTGCATAGGTTCGGTATCCTCATCGGAGAAACTACCTTTAATTCCTCGCCAACCAGCTTCTATAATTTTACAACCTTTTGTGGCAAAATCGTAATGTAAAACTTGTAAACTTACATCGGTTATCTCTTTTATACAAGATTGTGAGAGAGCTTCGAGCAATCGAAAAGCAATCATATCATAAACGGCATTTTCTGTTGCAGATAGTGCGGATGGGATTTTATCTGTAATTAACAATCCATGGTGATCTGTGACACGTAAATCGTTTACGATGCGTTTATTGAAACGTCCCCATTTCATTTTGGCTACAGCTTGTTTACAGCTCTCCTTATCCTGTAGAGCCCTAACGAGATTGGGGATTTCTGCCCACAGATCTTCAGGAATATATTTGCTTCCAGTTCGTGGATAAGTGATAAACTTTTTTTCGTACAAACTTTGGGCAATATTGAGCGTTTCTTCGGCTGAAAGGTTCAGTTTTTTATTGGCTTCCTTTTGCAATCCAGTAAGGTCGAACAATAATGGAGCTTGCTCTGTAATACTTTTGGTTTCTACCGATGTAACTGTTGCAGTATTGCATCGTTGAATAGATTTCAGCGTATCATCAGCTAGTTTTTGATCTTCCCATTTGGTTTTTGAAAGGCTTTTAAAGTCGATAAATTCTTTGTTGTGGAATAACTGTATTTGCCAAAAATTCTTTACTGCAAAATTCTTATTGTCAAGGTAGCGTCTACATATCAAAGCCAGCGTTGGCGTTTGCACTCTTCCGAGCGAATAAATACCGTTACCAGCGGCAATACTTAATGCCTGTGTTGCATTGATACCTACGAGCCAGTCGGCACGGCTTCTCCCTTGTGCTGCATAGTATAGTCCGTCAAATTCTTTTCCATCTTTGAGGTTATCAAAGCCTTGTTTAATGGCTTTTTCGGTAAGTGAACTAATCCAAAGGCGTTCAAAAGGTCTCGTACATTTCAGATATTCATAAATATACCGAAAGATGAGTTCGCCCTCACGACCTGCATCGGTAGCAACGATAATACTTTCGCTTTTATTAAAGAGTTGTTCAATAATTTTCAGTTGTTTTAATGCTCCTGAATCCGTAGCATATCCCTTGTCTTTTTTGACCTTACGAACGGTGAGCAAAAAAGGTTTAGGGATTATCGGTAAAACGGATGGATCAAATCCTGAAATGCCATAATCTTCGGGCATTCCCAATCCTATTAAATGACCGAATGCCCACGTAACAAAATAGCCGTTCCCTGTCAGGTAGCCGTCTTTTTTATCAGATGCTCCCACAAGTCCGGCTATTTCCCTTGCTACGCTTGGTTTTTCTGCAATAATTGTTTTCATACTTAATTACCTTTTTACGCCTTTGGACTTTGCAGGAGCTTTGGGTTTTTCCTGTTGTTCTTGCTGTTGTTTGTTTGTCGGTCTTTGCTGTCCCGACTTCAAAGGCTCGTTGATGTTTTTGGTCGCTTCGTTGGTTTTGCCCTCCGAATTGACGGCAGTCTGCGTTTTGTGGGCTTCGGTAGGTTTTGCCTGTGCCTTAACCTGGCTTGGAAATTGGAAGTTCGTTTTTCCGGTTTCTGCATTGAAAGTGATATAACCCTGATATGGTTGCCCTTTTTTATCCCTCAATCCGTCAATGTAAACGGTTTGCCCGGCTTTGAAATCCTTATGCTGCTCATCGGTCAGTTCTTTGCCCCTGAATGTTTTTGGAGCTTCCTGCGGCTGGCTTTGCTGATTACTTTGTCCGTTGTTTTGGGTTTGACCGTTGCTTTGGGTTTGCCTTTTGGAATTATTGCGGTCAAACAGGAACTCCACATAACGCTTGTCAGCATTGAACTGTACCGTTGCCGAAAACTCCGTTCCTTTAGTGGAAATCATACCCTCTAACTTTAGCGGTTTACCCTCCAATAAAGTTTGCTTTTGGGCATCGTCCAGTTTCACACCCTTAATTTCATCGGGAATTTTTATAAACTCCGTCCGTAATGCAATTACATCATTGGTCAGCTTGTCTATACTGATAATGGACGGCATTAGTTCGCCTGTTTTGGTGTTTTTCAAATCAACCACACGCCCCATATTGCCCGTTTCGAGCAGGTTTTTCTTGTCCTCATCCGTAAATTTGTGTCCGAAAAATTCAGAGTGTAGATTAGGTTCTTTTTTGATACCGTGTATTCCTACTACAACTTTTCCGTCTTCGGCTTGCTGTAAAGACAGGCGGGCATCCGTACGGAGAATAGTACCACCGAGGTTAACGCCAATCGGTAGGAGTTCATTGGTTTTATAACCTTTCAATAAAGGTTCAAGCAGGTTTCTCTTTTCAAGGTATTCCTTACTTAATCCGAGATTGTTCATTGTGTCCCAATCAATCTGCTCCGGCTTGTAGCGGTATTGGCTGGCTTCCGGTGGTGTTGTTTGTGCTGTTTCCATATCATTTTTATTTTCTTGCTTTTTATCCTGTTGCGGTTCTGTTTTCACTTCGTGTTCTTTCATCACTTTTTCGCCTTCAGGGGTTGGCTTATCCACCTGCTTTTGCATTTTCTGTGCTTTATCTACGGCTTCATCAGCCGATACCTTGAAGAATGAAAAATTGGTAGGGTTCTTTAACTGGCTGAAAAAATTGGAGAAGAAGTTGGAAAAGAAATCGCCGCTTTTGTCCACACGCATAAATTGGTTTTGGTTTTTCATCGTGGGGTCAACGGTTTCCATTTTCCCGTTTTCATCAATGCTTTTTACGGCTTGGATTTTCATTTTCTCTTTATCCAGCACCAGCAATATGTCCGATAATTGTTCGGGCATTTCCTGTTTGTTTGTGATTTCTTCGCTCATAATCTGAAAAATTTTAAAGTTTACCGCCGAATGTAAAGTAAGCGTTGGCTGTATTGCCCGAAGTGGCACTCAAAGGCAGTCTTTGTCTTTCATTGGCGTTCATTTTGAGGGCGGGTTAAAGCTCTCCCTTATGAACTGATGCACATCGGACAGTTTGTAATACAGTTTTCCGCTTATCGTATAATAGGGCAACTTCCCGATGGAGCGATACCTTTGGAGGGAACGGTTGCTGATTTTCAGCATTTGAAGCAAATCCTGATTGTCGAGCAATTCCTCGCCGTCAATGCTGTTGCGTTTCTTTTGCAAATCATCAATATGGTCGCTAAGCATATCAAGGCGGTCAATTATACGTTGCATCCACGCCAAAAATTCCATTCTGTCAATATTCATAGGGACACATTTTATTGTTTACCGGATTTTAACTTTCTGCCTTTTTCGATATAGCTTTTGCCTTTTACCATAAGCTCCTGCACATACTCATCACTGCTCTGTACGGCATTGGCATTGAGCATATCCTTAATTGCTCCAATGGTGTAGAAGTATTGCCCGTAGATTTTTGAATAAGCAATCTCGCCTTTGGTACGCATACGCCATAAGGTCTTTTCGCTGATGTGCAGGTATTGGCATACCTCGTGGTTATTGAGCCACAGGTCATCATAGCTTGTATTGTCCAATCTTTTCAGGTAGTCAGCAATGGCGTTGATACGGCTGTTGAGCTGTTGCCACGCTTCTTCTTCGATAGTTATTATTTTCATTGCACAGCTTTTAAATGTTCACTATGCAAAACTCCTAAAGGTGGCAGTGTTTGTCTGCCAATCCTTACCCATTGGTTTGGCGGTTTTTTGAATTTTTTACAAATCAGCAAACCCCTTGTTTAATAAGGGTTTATCGTGTTTTCGAATATTTTGTAATGAAGTTTAAGAGCATTTGCCAATTGGCATATATGGGCAAAGAAAAAGCAGTACATTTTGTGTACTGCTTTTAAATTAATGTATCGTATTAGCTAAAGGTCTTTATCCATATATTCTTCGAGTGATATTTTAAGCTGGTCTAAAAATGCAGTTCGGGAACCTGCCCTTGTTTTCATTCTGTGGAAAGAGTGGTGTATATCGTTTAAGGGAGCTCGGAATAATACCTGAAAAATCAATGCTAATTTTCTTATACCAATTCTTCCGTATGCAATAGAATTTGAAGCATAGAGAGCATATATCAATTCGATAAGTGCATTTTGAGAATTTGTCCACGAAATGTCCTTGTTTGCATCTCCATTTAGTAAAATTGCATCTGGATTTTCTTCGGGATTGATTTTAGTAAGTATGTAGGTGTAAAGTAATTCATTCGCAATAATGTGGGCTATCTTGTTGTCATAGTACGTTGAGAAACTAAGGTCTATTTCAAATACGCCACTCTTTAAGCCATCGTGGTAGTTGATTTGCCCGAGCCTGAAAAAAGAATGATCTCGGTCAATCCTACCTGTACGATAGTACCTGTAAAAATCTTCATTGCAGATACTCTCTTTATATTCTGATTTGAGATTTTTTAATAGATTCTCATAATAGTTTTGATGTATTTTGCCATTGCTGACGGGGCAGGTTGTTTCAATGCGGAAGACTTTGTTATAGTAGATGAGTTTCCCTAAAACTTGCGGTTTGATATTTTTGAAAAATTCTATCTCTTGCTGCTCATCTGTAAATCCAGTCTGTAAGACTTGGGCTTTTATGGAACACAACATTTCATTAAGGAATAAGGTCATTTGATATGCTTCTTCCGATGTTGGCAACATTTGAGAAGAAAGTTTCTCTTCCTTATGATGAATTTGCGATAATATTTTACTCAACACGATTTCCATAGCATAGTCGTTTTGAAGTTAGCACTATTTGTTTCGGAGTTACACCTATCGTTGGCATGTCAAAATTTGGAAATAATATTGAAAGCAATATCACAGGCTCCCCCCAATGGGGGAATTTTATAGCGAATTAAAGTTGAAAGGAAAGGACGAGAAAAAGGTAAAGCACTAATGTACTTTACCCATTATTTATTACATTTGCATTAATGATTTACAAGGTAATCAAATGAAAGCAAGTGCAGTAAGCACCATTACTAAATCGTTACCGATAGTGTTTCCCTCTCTTGTAAACTACTCTTTATTAGCCACTTTGTGCTAAATTAATCTTTTTTAATAAAAAAAGGATTTTAAGAAACGCCTTTTTCCTTCGCAATCCTTCATGATCATTCGCAAGGTGCTGAACATCATTGTTTTATGAAAAATATTCCAAACCTTTGTTTCGTAAGGCAGACGAATGGGTACCCGAAAGTGCTTACACAGAAATAGTTTTTTAACGAGTAAAAATTTAGAAAAATGGCAAAATCAAGAGACAATGTCGTGATGCAGGGTGCATCAGGCAAAGTGGGAAGAAACCTCGTGTTTCGCCAAAGAGGAGATCAGACAATTATCGCGAAACGTCCCCGCGTTACAGCAGGAGGCCGCGAGGTTACCGAAAAGCAACAACAGGTACAGAATCGCTTCCTGAACGCTTCCCTATACGCCAAACAGGCCATTCAGGATCCGGAACTGAAAGCTGCCTACAGCAGGAAAGCCACGGTAAACCAGACAGCTTACAACGTAGCATTCAAAGATTTCTTTGCCCGCCCGGAAGTACGGCTGTTGAACGATAGTGGATATCTGGGAAACGTAGGAGACGAAATCACGTTTTTGGTCAGGGATATCCTGAAAGTGACCGCAATAGAATTTGAGATCCTTGATCAGGATGACACAGTTGTGGAAGTCGGACAGGCAGAACCCACCGACGAGGAAAACACGGGGTGGAAGTACACAGCTAGTACGGAGAATATAGATTATACGAATGCTATATACCGGATCACCATGCTGGATACGCCGAAGAATACCACCGAGGTGATCAAAGCTTACGGCGCGGATAGGGATGTAAATCCTTAACCAGGTAGGGGTAGACCACTTGGTCTGCCCTTATTTTCTGAATGTATATGGAGAAAATTAAATCATTAGTAAGAAATATGAAAACACTTCAATCGAACACACCTTGGCTCATCGAGGATCTGGCAGGGGAATTATCTGGCAAACACAAAATCGGAATCGCGTTATTACTATTAACGGCACTATTCCTGTTTATCGGAGCGATCTTGCAAATAATCGATCCCACGGCCGGTGTGCTGGACATCGGTATCTTATCGGTACTGCTTTTTGGATTATTGACCAGCATAGCGGCTATTTTCTGTAGCCTCTGGTTGCAGGAAATCCTTTGGCAACCTTTCAAGACGTTCCGTAAAGAATTTAATTACCACTTTAATCAATTGACATCATGGCAACAATGTATCATCTATTTCTCGGTGTTCTTTTTATCGTTATATGCGGTATTGTGGGCGCTGGCCATCATACTGTAGGGATGAAGCGTCCACTATTATGGCAGGAAATAAAGGACAACAGCCTAAGGCAAAAAATCACCGATATCGCCTCGGGCGAAATCGGTGTGCGCGAGGCGACAGGCAACAACGATGGGAAAAGGGTAGAGGAGTATCTGCAATATACAAATCTAGGGAAAGGCTATGCCTGGTGCAGCGCATTCGTAAGCTGGTGTTACGGTCAAGTCGGATTACCCGAACCGCGCAACCCGTGGAGTCCGGCCTTGTTTCCAAATGCCCGAACGTATTGCAGGGGCGACGCTTGCCGTGGTCCCATTACATGGCTAAAGATAAATCCTGCGGATATCTTCGGTATCTATGGGCAGAGTGCCCGACGCATCGACCATGTGGGATTGGTGGAAAGTGTTCAGGATAGCTACCTGATCACGATCGAAGGCAACAGCAACAACCGGGTAGAATCTAGACGGCGACATCTGTCTACGGTATACGCTTTGGCAAATTGGGTAGGAGGTGGGAAATGAGAAAGTTGGTGATTGTACAGGAGATAGCGTGCCTGGCGTTATTATTAACATCATCGTGCTATACGCTACGTAAAAGGATGAACAACGCGGAGCAACATGGATTTTCCTACACACATACGACTTTCGCCTCGGATAGTGCTTTTCGGTATTGGTACTTTGCTTCCGATTCCGCCTTTGCCTACCATCCCGATAGCGGATTACGCACGCTCTCGGGTCGTTTGTTTGGGTGGGAGTACCTTGTAAACCATCGATCAGAGGAGCACACAGTAGACAGCGCCAGCAGCTATCAATATAACGCGAAGGAGTCGACCCGGAATAGTGCCCACAATTGCTTGCTGTGCTATGCTGTATTTTTATTGCTGATGGTGAGCTTTATTATAGCCTATCGGATGATAAGACGATGAGAGATATAGGTAAACTGTTTATAGTTGGTTTAAACTTCTGTGGACTTTCGATAGATTGTAGTTGCCTGAAACATGAAATTCCCATAGACCATATCCCGCCGGTCTTGTTGTTTGTCAATGAGCTTTATTAATAACTCCAGCGCTAGCCGAGCCATCTCTTGTGTAGGTTGTCGGATGGTGGACAACGCCGGATTTAAGTAGTTTGCAAGATTGGTATTGGTGAAACCGATCACGGCGACATCCTGCGGAACAGATAGATCAAGCTCTGCCAATATGCCTAACACCTTAACGGATAAGGTGTCCGTGCCACCAACGATGGCGTTCGGCATGTTATCCATTGTTTGAAGTTTTTTGAAGACTTCCTTTAGTTCATTGTCAATATTTTCAGTTGGATCTTGATAATCTGCGTGAATGACATATTCTTCCCGAAATGGGATGGAATAGTTATGAAGTGCATTCTTGTAGCCTCGGATGCGGTCTTTTGTGTTACCAATATCTTTGCCACAGAGAAACGCAATTTTTGTACGCCCCTTCTTAATCAGTTCTTCTGTAGCATTATAGGTTTCCAAACTATTGTGGATGCCGATCTTATAGGTGTCCAGATCATGCTGTATGCGATCAAATAGGATGACGGGACAATGGTCGTGATGAATGTTTCGTAGTAACTCGGTGTTGGAGTTTTCAAAAGCTGGTGAAATGATGATTCCGGCTACATTTTGACGAATGAGAAAATCTAAAGCTTCTTTTTCCATTTCCTCGCCATTTTGTGTCTGGAAAGGAAGTAGCGTGTAATGTTGTGGCCACGCTAGTTTATATAACTCATCAATAAATTCCAAAAAGAACGGACTGGATAGAAAGGGAATGACCACGCCGATGAGATTTGTTTTCCCCGTTTTGAGATGCTTTGCAGAAGGGTTGGGTCGATAGTTATGTTCCTCCGCATAGGCTAAAACCCGCTGTTTCGTCTCCTTTTTAATTTCATAGCTGTCGTTCAATGCTCTGGAAACGGTCGCCGGAGATAGATTAAGTGCTGCCGCAATAGACTTTATATTGACTTTCCCCATGATAACCTACTCATTGTTTTTGGCTAAATTATCGATTTATTTCCATATAATGGGATGGTTAACGGAATAACTAGCGCATTGATTGGTAGGCCCTCGTTGCTTTGGCTTAGAATTTGCGTGTAATTGCAAAATAAGAGATTGGATATGAAAAGAATATTGGGGTTTTTAACGGTAGCGTTATTGTTATTCGCGTTTTCGTCTTGTTACTCACACCGACATCCTCACGGACATTTGCCGCCGGGGAAGGCGAAAAAAGTTTATGGGGATAAATCGGCTAAACGACATGCCCCAGGTCAGAAAAAGAAAAAATATAAGAAAGCCAAGAGGGGGAGAGGACATTATAAACATGATGTATTGCTTCATTTTGGAAGATGATCAGTTTCTCTTTCGTCCAGAAAAGATTGTATAGCGTTATTTTTTTGTAGATTCGTATCTTCAAAACTCTAAACTAAAGTTATGCTAAAACAATATGTTGGCTATAGCGCATTGATGTGTTTATTAACAGCTGGTGTGGTTTCGTGCAACAATGGAACAACGGAACAGAAACAGGAAGAAGAAATACATAATGCTGCTACGCAAGTGGTACCTGAGGAAGCAGAGGGATTAATAGGGCGTTGGGACATTACCGTGGATAAAGACGGTAAAGCAGCACCTTCATGGTTAGAAGTGAAGTTGTCTGGGTTTAACGTATTGGTCGGATCGTTTGTAGCAGATGCCGGCAGTGCGCGTCCTGTTTCTCACATCCAACTGAAAGATGGTAAGTTTTCGTTTCAGATTCCACCACAATGGGAAGGAGGAGATGGATTTTTTACGATTGAAGGTGAGCTGGCGGGAGATGGAATCAAAGGTACGATTACAACTAATAAAGGGAACAAATTTGATTTCACCGGGGTGAAGGCGCCTTATCTTGTCCGTACGGGTGAAGCCCAATGGGGTGAACCTATAGAGCTGTTCAATGGAACAGACCTGACGAGCTGGAATGCTTCGGGCGATAACAGCCAGTGGGTGGTTGAAGAGGGTATCTTAATCAATAAAGAAACTGGCGCAAATCTGATTAGTGAACAGAAATTTGATGACTTTAAGTTAATCGCGGAATTTCGTTATAAGGAAGGGGCGAATTCGGGTATCTACCTGCGCGGACGCTATGAAGTGCAGATTGAGGATTCTCCAAAAGACAGACATCCAGGTTCGTTGTATTTTGGCGGTGTATATGGATTCTTATCACCGAGCGAAATGGCAACTTTGGGTCCGAATGAATGGAATAAGTACGAAATAACGCTACGTGGGCGTATGGTAACGATTGTGGCGAATGGCAGAACTATCATCAGCAATCAGGAGATTCCAGGTATTACCGGAGGAGCTTTGGATAGCAGGGAAGGTGAGCCGGGACCGATTTACTTGCAGGGTGATCATACAGGTGTAGAGTTTAGGAAGATTACGGTTATCCCGGGTAAATAAAAATATAAAAAAAGGACTCGATTCGAGTCCTTTTTTTTAGGGTTAATTTCCAATATTCACTTTGTGTAAACCAGAAACAGATCCGCCGGAAGTTACCTTGAACAATTCCGTCGCTGAATTTGTCGAGGCATTATATTCAAAATAGCCGTTTTTGCTGCCGTCTTTTGTTGTAACACGCAGTAAGATCTTGTCGTCAATCTCGATGGCACCATATGCAGCACCAGGATTGGTTACAGCAGGCACACCATTGATTTTTGTGCGTTCTTTACTTGCAATATCAATGCTGTAAAATTCCCAAATATCTTCGAAGTTGATATTGCCAGTTGGTCCGCCCACGATACGTTCTTTCGGGATCACCGTAATTATTTTTCCGTCTTTCGCGAAAACGGAAACAAATTTACCACCATCCATGATATCGTCCATGTTTAAGTTCCATTCCGGATCAATATCCGTTTCGTTAGCCTTAATACGGACGATTTTCGATTTACCACCTTCGCCTCTAGGGTGTACGCCTTGTGTTACGATGTATAAATCTCCATTGGTATCAAAATCATACATATTGTTGTCGTTGATATACGCAATAGCACCAGTATCTTCTATTTTAATGGTTTTGTCATGTGTACCGGAAGCAATATCAATTACAGCAATATACACATCATCATAAAAATCATCCCAGAAACCTTTTTGGGTACCGTTTGTGGTCGCATACGTAATATTGGCAAATAACTTTCCGCCTTTTACGGCTAGGAATTTCTGACCGATAGCACGGTATAGAATTTCTGCTTCATCTGCGCCACGTTGGTTAACAACATCTGCCAAATCAATATCTCCAGTTCTGGACATGGTTGTTGGGTTAAATATCTGGATTTTTAAAGGAGATGCACCGTCCCAATAGTAACCTTTGTTTTCGTCCACAATAACAAAATTTCCTGTTCCGTTGGTCGTATTGTCTCCCGCTATAAACTGTCCGGATGTTACATCACCGTTTGCATTTACTTCCAGCCGCTCGATACCAAGGGTGTTGGGGGTCTCTGTAGCAAACATTTTGAATAACCAATTGCCATAGGGACGCCAGCCGCCAAATCCGAAACCTTGCAAAGCATTGCTGCCATTGTTCGCGATATTGCCGGAAGGCAACTCATCGAATGCGGTAGCATAACCGGGTTTTTCTAAAACATTACTGCTCATAGTTATCAAAACATATTTGCTTTCCTGATTATCGTCCGGATCAGGTTGCGGATCATCGTTGTCACTGCATCCGACAAAAAGCATCCCCATTGCCAGTGCAAGTATTCCTGCTTTAAGTTTTAAAGTTTTCATTTTTTCTAAATTAATATTCATGTTGTCTTCGATTTAAAAGTTATATCCATGATTATAGTCCATAGCTTACTTTCAGATGAAAGCTTCTGCCGGGACGTTGTATCCGATAATAGTCATACAAATCCTTGTCCAATAGATTCCGCACTTCTGCACCTAAATTGATACGCCCTGACGATACTTTATACGTAAAGCCCGCGTTCAGCAGGTGCTGGTCGGGGATGCGGAGATTCGAATTGATATTCGCTTGTCCGGATAAGCCTAAAAACCCTCCCGGTTCTAGGTCTTTTCGTATCGTTTCCAGATAAAATTCCCGAAGAAAATTATAGTTTACAAATACCTTTAAATTATCTTCATGGGCGAAAACGGCATCATAATCGGACTGTATTCCGGCATTGGCGAAGAAATAGGGCGTATTTCGTAAACGCGCATCGTTTTTCCATTGATCTGTTTCGTGTGTAATACCAAATAGGCGAAGATTCTGCCAGGTGGCATTTCCACTAAGGGTATAATGTGTAGCAAAACGATAACGCATATCTAGGTCAAAACCAAAGCCTTTGACGTGCTCTTGATTTTGATATTGCGCATTTGGTGCCTGGATGGGCACTAATAAAATGAGTCCTTTCGTGCGACGGTAAAACCCATTGGCTTCTACCGTGAAGTTGCCATCAAAAGTCTGTTGATAACCCAAACTCGCATTGAAACTCTTTTCGGGATTTAGCTCAAAATTCGGTACAATAAAAATGTTGTTTCCAAATAACTCTTCCCGTTCCGGAAGGCGGTAAGTGTATTCCAGCGAACCTCTAACAAAGGAGCTTGGTGTGATGCGGTAGCGTAATGCTTCCGCGACGCCCCAATAATTACCGGATTGCTGGCGTTTGTCCGCATCTGTTACACTAGTAGAAAACCAGGTGTTTTGAATACCGGATGCACTATAGCGGTAAAACTTAGCCATTAATTGGTTATGAAGTTTTTCGTCCATCCAATATTTGTCGAGCGATAATCCAAATACCTGCTTTTGGTAGGTTGACGTCAACGAGAGGACGTCGATATCGGTGCCGGCCAGCCGTTGTCCATACGGATCTTCACCGTCCCTATTCGCATCTGTAAACACATAGTTGAAGTCTAAGCTTGTCGTAGGATTAATTTGATAGCCTATATTCGTGCGTAGTATGACCTGGCGTTCGTGAATTTTCGAGAGGGAGGGTAAGCGGCTTTCCCCCGGAGTTGTTTTTGGTGTGAATTCACCGTACCAGTCGTATCTCCCCATCAAGGTATCGATACGACGTGTCTGCAAATTGTTATAGGCGGCAAATTGGTCGATCGAAAGTTTGCCGTCCAATAATTTTTTCTTGTAGCGCAGGCTCGGTACTACAGTTTGTTGTTTTCCTAATACAGCGCCATAAGCGTCGGTCATCAGCGCCGGATGTTGCTGTTCCCGTTCCAATGCGAACGCTGTCAGGCTTAAGCGGAGCTCATCCACCCAATTTCGGTTTTGTAGATTTACATATGCTTCGCCATAGTAACTCTGGAAAGCGTTGTGGAACAAACGCATATCCCTGTATTCTAGGTTGGCTGTATTGGGATTGCGAACACCTACAAAAGCATCATAATCGTTGTCGGAATGATTAAAGAAAAGTTCGGTGCCATAGGACCATTTTTGGTTTTTCGTTTCATGTGTTGCGGTGACGCCAGCCCGATGTGTATTGAAGGATCCTATTTCGTAAAAAGCGTGCATGTGTGATCCTCTTCTTCTTGCGGTAACAAGGTTGACTGCACCTCCTAGGGCATCTGCTCCTAATGAAACTGGAAGTACACCTTTAAAAACTTCTATTCGCTCTAACGCTTCCAACGGTAAACTGGCAATATTATAGCCGTCCCCCATATAGTCTAAAGGAATACCGTCTTTAAAGTACTTAATCGCCTTGCCTTGAAACCCATTAATCGATATTTCCGGACGGCTGCCTAATCCGCCATTCTGCCGGATGCGTACACCGGTGCTCCTGTTCATTAAATCGGTTAATGTGGTCGCTCGTGTAGAAACAGCTCTGGTATCCACGACTACCGCTCGAATGGCTTGCTCCCTTACCTGCTGCGTTTCGGATTTACCTACCACCGTGACCTCTTGCAAGACCTTATCATCTTTAGACAAACGAATCTGTAATGCCAAATTTTCATGCGCTAATTTGACAATAGTATCTTGAAAAGCGGCGTACCCCACCGCAGATACCACCAATAAATGTTTACCCGTCGGGATGTTTTTAAGACTAAAATAGCCGTTGGAAAGTGCCGTCGTACCGTAATTTCCTATTTGTACCGTAGCATCTCCAAGCGGAATTCCATCTTCATTGTGCACATACCCTGTTAACACATCGGTTGTTTGTGCCAACATAAACTTGGACAAAAAAAGCAAAGCCGATAGCATGTATATCTTATAGCGCATGGATTATTCTCTATAATAATTGCTGCAAATATAAGGTAATTTAGATTAAATTCAGATAATGCTTGTTATTTGTTTAGAATCTATCTAAATTAGCGCCAATTTATAGTTTCATTTAGCGCGAGTGTTAAATTTTCTACGCATGTCAAAAAAAACATTTACGGTCGTCGTCCATATTCTGAATAACAGCAATAGTTTTGTTGGTGAGCAGTGTTATTTGGCAAGTAATGTACGTAATTGGCAGGTGGATGCGCATCCGGCAGGTGTAATCCCGCCACTTGGTAAAAAAACAAGTGTGGTACTTGAGGGTTTGGAAGAAAGTGAATTGGAATTCAAAATCACCCGGGGTGGTTGGGATACGTTAAGCAGTACGGCAGACGGCGAACTTCTTGCTCCCTACCGTATCGATGCTAGTCGCGATACAGAAGTGGAGGTGACCATTGAGGGATGGCGTGATAAATTTCCTTTATCTACAGCTAGTCCGCAGGTACATGTCATGGCAGATCAGTTTTACTTTCCACATCTGGACACGCATCGTAGGATATGGATTTATTTGCCGGAAGAATATCAATATACCGATAAACAGTATCCTGTATTGTATATGCACGATGGGCAGCATCTTTTTGATGAGGCGACATCGGTGGGAAGAATGGGACCGGTCGAGTGGATGGTTGATGAAACTATCGACGCCGCTAACCGGCAAGCGATTGTACTTGGTATAGAACACCCCGCAGAAATAGCGGATAGAGCACGTGAATTTTTACTTTTTCCATTCGGGGAGATGACGGAACCGAAGGGGCATTTATACTTGCGCGATATCGTAGAAGTATTAAAACCCTACGTAGATAAACATTACAGAACATTAGCAGATAAGAAGCATACCGGTATGGTGGGGAGTTCGTTTGGCGGTTTGCTGACGCTCTATGCCGGGTTGCTCCATGCAAACGTATTTGGTACCCTTGGCGTATTTTCTCCGTCGATTTGGACGGGTAAAAAGGAATTAGAAGGTTTCTTCGCCGAAAAGCTAAAGGAGAACGCTTGCCTACTTTGCGGACAATGCTATTATTTTTATGCCGGGGGCAGGGAAAAACGTAGAAATGCACCGGAGGGGCAGGGCGATATGCGCGCGGATATGTTGGACTTTATTGATGCTCATAAAAAAGCGATGTGTGTGAAGATCATGATTGATATAGATGAAGAAGGGAAACATGGAGCGCTATATTGGCAAAAAGCGTTTACTCGTTTTTATGGACGCTGGCAAAAAGAGATTTCAGGCAATTAACATATATATAATAGGTTACTTAATTACAATAAACTTTATGGTTACGAATAAATCTTTAAGAAAAAGCAACAGATCAAGTCTCTTGTTGCTTGCGGGGTTAGCCGCTTTACCGGCTTTAGAGGTATCTGCTCAGCAGGTTGAAAAATCTGCACCAGCTGGTCGTGGTGTATATGAGGCTGTGATTAATCAACAGGATGGTTTTTTGTATGTTACAGGCGCGGGATCCCGGACCAGCCCAGGAGGTGCGTTATATAAAATCGACCGCACAAACCTTTCGATAGTAGACAGCATCAGCTTAGCAGAAAATCCGCCTTTTGGAATTGGTATCAACAACAAAACACAGACGGTTTATACCACCAATACCCGAACAAATTCCGTCAGTGCAGTTGATTTGAAATCGGGTAAACTGATTGCGACGTTTAATCACGGTGGTGAAAAATCCCATACCCGTGAAGTGCTCGTTGATGAGGATAACAATCTCGTGTATGTAAGTGATGTGGGGGATCCCAGCAGTATTTGGGTGATAGATGGCAAGACAAATACGTTTTCGCATCTGATTGAGAATCTCGGTAAAACCTTAACGGGCATGGCTTTCGTCGGAAGTAAGGATAAGATATACGCGACGATTATGGGTACAAACAGCGTTGCGATAATCAATACAAAGACAAAAAATATAGAGAAAACTTTTCCTTCTGGTGGAGAGGCGCCTGTAAATATTATTAGTGACGGTAAACGCTTGTTTGTGACCAACCAAAAGTCGGGTACACTGACTGTTTTGGATACAGATGGAAAGCTGTTGAAAACTATTGAAACAGGTGCTGGTGCCATTGGTGTAGCGTATGATCCGGTTAAAAATAGAATATACTCTGCAAACCGCCAAACGGGTACAACAACGGTTATTGATGGGGATTCCTATGCAGTATTAGCTGACTTACAGACAGGTTCTCATCCTAATCACGTGAAAATTGATGCGCAGGGAATAGCCTACGTTATCAATAAAACAAAAGGTGGAAGACCTGTGGAAGGCCAGCCGGTTGTCGTAGACACCAATGGAGATACGGTGACAAAAATAAATTAATACCTTTGTATCTAAATAGGATTTCTGTAGAGACGCAACATGTTGCGTCTCTACATGTATAAACGAATTAAGTTGGGAACAAACAACCGGACGATAATCTACTATACCGTTTCTGTATGCTCTATCCTGCTATTAGCATGGATTTCTTTGTTTACAGGGGTTAAGGATATTCGCGTAATAGATTTGTTGGGCGATGAGGATAAGCTTATCGTTTTTTTAATAAGCCGTATTCCACGTACATTGGCGTTGATATTAGTCGGTGCAGGGCTTAGTATTGCGGGTTTTATCATGCAGCAGCTTTCGCAAAACAGGTTTGTGTCTCCCACCACTTCGGGAGCGCTGGAAGCGGCTAAAATGGGAATCCTCTTTGCTTTGGTGTTTTCGCCTGAAGCCTCCTTGATGGTTCGGATGCTTTCTGCTTTGGTTTTTACGTTTCTATCCGCTCTTCTTTTTATTTGGTTTGTAGAACAGGTCAAAGATAAAAACACGGTCTTTATTCCCTTGGTTGGAATTATGTTCGGTAGTATTTTAGCTTCTATTTCGACCTTTTTCGCTTACAAAAATAATATCGTTCAAAATACGCAGGAGTGGTTATTGGGAGATTTTTCGGCTGTTATGCAGGGGCAGTACGAAGCGATTTATATCATCCTGCCGATGGTGCTGATTAGTTATTTATACGCCGAGCGATTCACCATTGCCGGTATGGGTAAAAGTTTCGCTACAAATTTGGGACTATCCTATCATACGGTTGTCAATATCGGACTGATGGCTGTATCACTCGTTGTCAGTGCATCTGTGGTAACCGTAGGGGCGATTCCTTTTGTGGGGCTTATCGTGCCTAATGTGGTGAGTATGCTCATCGGTGACAATCTCCGACGTGCCTTGCCGCTAACGGCTTTTCTGGGTGCGGTGCTTTTATTGATTTGTGATATTATCGGCCGATTACTGGTTTTCCCGTACGAAATACCCATCGGGATGACGGTTGGTATTGTTGGTGGTATAACCTTCTTTTTACTGATCTTAAAAAAAAGTAGATGAAGCAGGGGCGCAAGGTTATATGGCTAGTGGCATTGTTAGTGGTATCCATCCTATTGTTTATGATGTATAATACGGGTAATAACCTCGACTATGTATTAAGTCGTCGTGGTATCCGGTTGGCAACCATGGCGATTGTGGGGGTGAGCGTGGCTTTTTCTGCGGTTATTTTTCAAACAATTACAAACAATAGGATATTAACGCCCTCTATCATGGGGTATGAGTCGATCTTCATCCTCTTTCAGACGTTGATCGTATTTTTTTATGGAGATAAGGCGTTTAAGGTTATCTCACAGCAGGAAAATTTTTTCTATGCGGTACTCCTAATGCTCGGTTTTTCCGTGTTTATGTATTTTCTGATTTTTGGGAGGCAACAGAAAAACATCTTCTATTTATTGTTAATGGGAATGGTGATGGGAACGTTATTCAACACGTTGAGCCAATTTCTCCATGTCGTAATCGATCCGAACGAATTTTCCATTGTACAGAATTTTATGTTCGTGTCTTTTGCTAAGATGAACGTTAAATTATTAGGAATAGCGGCAATAACGTTGATGGGGACACTTGTTCTAACACTTCGTTATTTAAAGTATTTAGATGTGATTGCCCTGGGGAAAGATCATGCGATTAATTTAGGTTTGGACTATAATAAGTTGATCCGGACATTTATGCTTATTATTGCTTTGTTAGTATCCGTTTCGACAGCGTTGGTGGGCCCCATTACGTTTTTGGGTATTCTGGTTACCAACTTGACTTACGAGCTATTTAAGACGAACAAACATGCACACACAGTATGGCTTTGCAGTGCGGTTTCGTGCATATGTTTGATTGCGGGACAGTTTTTTGTGGAACATATTTTAAGCTTTTCCACCACCGTGAGTATTGTTATTAACTTTGTTGGGGGGCTGTATTTTATGTATTTAATATGGAGTTCGAGAAAGAAAATAAGTTGATTTTCCAAGGTCTTGTTAAAGAATATGGAAAGAAACGTGTCATTGATGGGTTAGATGGTAAGATAGCGGACAGCCGTATTACCTCGCTTATCGGACCGAATGGAGCGGGTAAAAGTACATTGCTTTCTATCCTCAGCCGTTTACTCAAACAAGATGGGGGAGAGGTTTCTTTTATGGACAGGTCGCTTCCTGATTACAAAAGCAATGAGCTTGCTAAAAAGCTCTCCATTCTAAAGCAATCAAACCAAACGGATGTGAAGCTCACTGTCAAGGATCTGGTCGCATTCGGTCGCTTCCCTTATAGTAAAGGAAGAATGACAGATGCAGATTGGCAAAAAGTACGAGAGGCGATTGTGTTTTCCGATCTCGAAGACTTGACAGATGCTTATATTGATGAGTTGAGTGGAGGACAACGTCAGCGTGCGTTTATTTCGATGATTATCGCACAGGATACGGAGTACATATTATTGGATGAGCCGTTAAATAACCTCGACATGAAGCATTCTGTACATGTAATGAAGACACTGCGGAGGCTGGTAGATGAGTTAGGGAAGACCATTGTGATTGTTATCCATGAAATTAATTTTGCTGCACAATATTCGGATCATATCATTGCGATGAAAGATGGCAAAATACGTTATAGTGACGAAGTAAATAATATTATCAGACCC
This sequence comes from Sphingobacterium corticibacterium, assembly GCF_004208525.1. Classification (GTDB taxonomy): domain Bacteria; phylum Bacteroidota; class Bacteroidia; order Sphingobacteriales; family Sphingobacteriaceae; genus Sphingobacterium; species Sphingobacterium corticibacterium. Next base: position 138,044 of record NZ_SGIT01000006.1, read on the forward strand.
GAAATTCTTAAGGAGATCTTCGGTATTGAATTTGATATTATCGAGAAAAATCAAAAGAAAATTTGTAATTATTTTAATCTTTGAAATGAACAATATATTTAAATCAACACTCGTTTTCTCATGCTTTTTGTTTTGCTTGATGCAGATGGGCTGTAATTCTAATTCCCAAAAGGAACAGCTTTCTGGCAATCAGCTGGAGATCGAACATAAACTGGGGCCTACCATGGTTCCCCAAAATCCCTCGCGTATTGTGGTGTTAGATATCGGAGCGTTGGAGACTTTAAAAGAACTTGGGGTTACACCCATTGGAATTCCAAAGAAGTATATGCCGGAATATTTGGATGACCTTAAGAATAATCCGGATATTGCGGATGTAGGGTCTGTAATCGAACCCAATTTCGAAGGAATAAACGCATTGTCTCCTGATTTGATTTTAATGTCGACCCGTCAAGAACGTTTCTATGAAGAACTGAATGATATTGCTCCGGCTATATTTATCGGAACAGATAATAAAGATTATTTACCGTCTTTCAGACACAATGTCATGCTTTTGGCGAAAATAGTGGATAAAGAGAACGTGGCTGAGGAAAAGCTCTATACACTGGAAGAAAAAATCAAGAAAGCACAGAAAGACTTTGAAGTAAATCCTGGCAAGGCACTTTTTTTAATTTATAATAATGGTAAATTCAGTGCTTTTGGTGAAGGAAGTCGATTTGGCTTTATACATGATGTGTTACATATCAAACCGGTTATGGAATTGCAGGATGAGTCTGTGCACGGACAGCGTGTGTCGAATGAGCTTATCGCTGATGCTAATCCGGACTATCTTTTTATCGTGGACCGGAACGCCGCCGTTGTCGGAAAAAAAGCGAATTTACGTGAAGTGGAGAACTTGCTTATACAGCAAACCGATGCGTTTAAAAACGATAAAATATTTTACCTTGACCCTGAATTGTGGTTTATATCAGGAGGTGGATTGACTTCTGTTGATTTGATGGTAGACGATATTGTGGAGCGGTTTGCGAAAAAATAATAAACCAAAACCTATTTATGGTGTTTGAAAATATAGGTAAACATCATATAATGGTCAGGAATTTAATTTTTATCTATTTATGTACGATGAGTTTCCATGTATTTTCCCAAGGGATAAAAGACGCACGTTTAGAGGTTGTCGCGTCGTTCGGAAAATCGCAGCCCATCGGCGTGAGCGTTTCAACGGATAACCGGGTGTTCGTATCTTTTCCCAAAAAAGAACCCTATGCCATGGGGCTGTCTGAAATAGTCGATGGTGAACGTAAACCTTATCCGGATAAGGTTTGGAATGTGAAAGAAGGAATGCCGGATAGCCATTTTGTGAATGTGCAGGACATCTATATTGATACGGAGAATCAACTGTGGGTATTGGATTCTAAACCTTCTTCTGGGGCTTCTGTATTTGGAAAGGACGGTTCAGCGGAAAGCCTGCAAGGACAATTCAAATTGGTGCAGATAGATCTAGCAAGCAACAAGGTCGTTAGACAATATTCCTTTGATGATTTGGATAAAGCGAAGTCAGGGTTAAATGATGTTCGTGTGGATACCGATAAAAATCTAGCCTATCTTTCTGACCCTGGACAGGCGGGTATTGTGGTGTTAGATTTAAATACGTCGACAACAAGATTGGTACTGGCGGATTCTCCATTTACAAAAGCGGACCCTAACGTGGTGTTAAGTTATGCTGGGCAGGAGATGCGAGACAGCAAGGGTAATCCGTTCCGTTCTAATGTGAACGGTATTGCATTGACAAAGGACAACAAATATTTCTATTTCAAACCGATTAATTCAACCAAACTTTATCGGATAGAAACGGTTTACCTCGCAGATGTATCTTTAACAGCGGAGGAATTGAAATCAAAGGTCGAGGACTTAGGAGAAACGGTGATTACCCATGGTTTAGTCGCCGATGTAAAAGGGAATATCTATTTAACTTCTTCGTTGGACTATAGTATTAAACGGTATACACCGGATGGTAAATTGGAGACGGTAGTACAAGATAGTCGTTTGATCTGGCCGGATTCCTTGGGCGTCGGAAGTGATGGTTATCTGTATTTTTCTTGTGCTCAGGTGAACCGTTTGCCGCAATGGAATGACGGTCAAGATAAGGCTTCTTATCCTTACGAGGTGTATCGTGTAAAAGTGTTATAGACCGATATTAACGACCACGATATCTTCATTGTGATAGGAGGGGTGATAGCTGGCAATGGCGGCGCTCTGTCTATACTGTGCTAATTCGTCATAAACGGCTTGACGCAATATACCCTTTCCTTTCCCGTGGATAAAACGTATTTCGGTGTAATCCCAATAGATGGCTGCGTCGAGCATCTCTCGCATTAATTCCAGTGATTCTGCTAATAACTCATTGGTCTCATAGATGTCGAGGTTAGCCAGAAAAGCTTCGGCATGTAAATCTACTGTCTTTGGTGGTTTAGATAGTGTTCTTGCCATGTTAAAAATGAATCTACGTTAGAGCAAGGGCTTGAAAGGCGATTGTCGGATATGATCAAGTTTTACCTGGAATAAAGCGGCCATTTTGCGGCCTCGACTTTTAGCCTCTTCGGCAACAGCCCCCTCGAATAGATCATTTACGGTCTTGTCAAAAAGCTGTAACCAGCGCTCGAAGTGTTCTGCTTCGATGGGCAATTGGGCATGGGGCGGAAATGGTCGACCTTGGTAGGTGTACTCATCAAGAAGGATTGTTTGCCAGAATGTATACATCTTTTCCAAATGCACCGGCCAGCGACCATCCAATTTGCTGTTGAAAATCGGACCAATACGATCGTCTTCTTGTACGCGACCATAAAAAGTATCGACCATCAATTTAATATCCTCCAACGTCCGTATATCTGCTTTTGCCATAACTTACCTCTAAGTTACAAAGTTAAACAAGAAATCAGAGAAAAAATATTCTTATTAATAATCGTACTTTTCGACCGACTTGATTTTGTTTTCGCCCTCTGTAAAGACGAGTGTAGGTTGATATGTATCTGCTTCTTCTGGCGATAGTTGGATAAAAGAAAGAATATGTACCGTATCACCCAATGTGGCATGAAGTGCTGCACCGCCATTCATACAAACTTCACCGCTACCTCTTTTTCCGGGTAGCACATAGGTCATGATACGGCTGCCACTGACCGCATTGTTAATATAGACTTGTTCATATTTTTTGATACCGGCTGCATCGAGTAAATCGGCATCGATTGTAATAGATCCATTGTATGCTACATTTGCCTCCGTAACCTTAACGGTGTGAATTTTTGCTTTTAAAATTGTTAATTTCATCTATATAAATTTATTATTATAAAATAGCTTTTATGTTTTCTCTATTGTCATCTGCTTCTTGAAAGGCTGACCTTGCTGAAAATATGTAAAGATTATCGTCCTGTAAAATGGAGTAGCTGCTATGTAGGAAGTTGAAGGTAAAAGTATAGGGACGATTGATATCGAAATTTTGGATACAGGTCGTTTGTATTTTATATTCTAGATTTCCGGAAACAGCATATTTATAAATCACAAATATGTTTTCACCTTGGAGTTGCTCTAATCGGAACCAAGCGCCCTCACCAATACCGCCGATCCATTGCGCATGTGGAGGTACAAGGGGTGGACATGGCGGGGCCGATATCATGCCAGGTATTTGGTCTGATGCCAAATTCTGCGATCCTTTTTTTGTGAAATTATCCTTCAACAAGCCGAATTGGAACAACAGGGAGTCTTTTCGTTTCATTTTCCATTGTTTGAGTATACCTTGCTCGTAACAAAAAACCTCTTCGTTAGGAGCGGCATTAACAACGTTACTCGTCGGGCTTGCTTTTAGGCATTCGGGATAAAGTATTTTACGCCGTCTTTTATCATCTGCGTCCATTCCTTCTGTTACTACTTGGGCTACAAATCGGGAACAGCTGTTGTTATTTTTTGCCAAAGCCCCATATAAAATAGGTCCTTCGGCTACCAATTTTTCCGCATAGGCGACACATTTTGAAAAGGAAACTTTTTTACATATCGAGAAGACTGTACGTCCACCCCCATGTGTCGCCTCTTCTTTTTTACAAAGTTCTCTCAAAATTTCTTCTATGTTCTGGATCTCGTCTTGTGGCGTAATAACTGCTTTTGTGAATATTTCCAAACGTGGATCAAAAAGAGTAGATCTTGCTCTTCCATAACCCCTTGGGGACAAATAACGACCGAAATCGAAATAACGTATGTTGCCACTATTTCTTTCGATAAGTAATAAGGCCGCATGTCCTACTTTAAAATGGAGATTTTTTACAAGGCCTATCTGCTTTAAAAATATCATCCATTTTTCATCACCCAATGCAGTTTTATCGGGCCAAGAAATTGGAATAGCGATATCGGTAAACGTATACATATTCAAAAGTTAAAATGATCTGATGTTTGAAGAGGTGAGGGATGGTGAACTCTCTCGTTATAAAGTTTGCTCATATATCTACTCCCGTGATCCGGAAAGAATAGAACAACGATATCTGTTTTAGTAAGGGGTATTCGATCTCGATACCTTTCTAGAGATGCTAGTACGGCAGCGCTGGAAAACCCCGCTGTAAAGCCTGTTTGAGTATAATATTCGTTTGCGATGTGTTTCGTTTCCTGGTAATCTACCTGAAAGATGTGATCTATATAAGCCGCATCAAACGATCCTGGAATGAAATTTCTGCCGATGCCCTCAATCTGGTCAAAAGCTACCGTCTGATCGGGAAGCGTGCGATGTTGGAGAAAATGACTGAGAATAGAACCTCTGGGCTCTACTCCCCATACTTTAATCTTGGAGTGTTGCTCTTTTAAAAAACGTCCCGTGCCAGATATTGTGCCGCCTGTTCCGATGCCCGCTATGAAATGTGTAATGTTACCTTCTGTTTGTTCCCAGATTTCTGGTCCCGTTGTTTTGTAGTGCGCTCGGATGTTCTGGGAGTTATAGTATTGATTCGTAAAGTATGCATTAGGATGGTCGGATGCAAAGGATTGTGCCCGAAACTGCGTAGAATTGAAGTCATGTAAACCGTTTGAGTTCTCACAAATTTCGATGTATGCACCCGCTTTTGTCAAAAGATCAATCTTCTCTTGTGAACAGCTTTGCGAAACGAATATTTTAGCACAGTATCCTAATTTTTTGGCTATCAACGTAATTCCCAGTCCCGTATTACCGCTGCTCGCCTCTACAAAAATTCCACCAGGTTTGATTTTGTTTTTAGCGATAGCATCCTTAATCATAAACAATGCGGGTCTATCTTTTGCAGACATCCCAGGATTATGAAATTCTTCTTTAATAAAAATGTTGGTGTGATATCGAGTGGAGAGAGCATCACAGCGCCGAAGTGGAGTATTGCCTATAAATTTGCTAATCAAAATATTGTCTTTCTTAATTATGCCATATCTATAACGAAGAAATAGGTGTTATAGCATATCCTAAGAACAAATATTAGGTTCAATTTGGGAAACAATTGGGAATTTATTTTCCTATAAATGTGCTGTCGCTTAATGTTTTAATGAAAGAAATAATATCATCCTTTTCCTGTTCGCTTAAGGGTATTCTATTATTGTTCTCTTTTAAGATAGGATCTAGGTTGTCAGCATCTAATACGCCATTATCGAAATAATCCAAAACGGCTCTTAAAGTGGGGAACTGGCCAAAACTACCATATGGTGCCGTGTATTCAGCATTTCTTAAAGATGGAACTCGAAAACTCATATAATCGCTAGAGACCCCTGTCACTCGCGCACGTCCTGCTTCTTCCGTACTAGGGTTTAATGGAAATCCTACATTTCTAAAACGTTGATCGGTAAACAGCGCTGTACTATGGCAGCTTTCACATTTAATCTTAAACGCTTCATATCCCCTTGCCTCACGTTCTGTAAATACCTCTCCTTCGTTTCGCTTCACTTTATCATACTTGCTGTTAGCAGAGATCAGTGTATATTCATACTGTGCAATACTTTTGTAAATTCTGTCAGGCGTAATATCTTCATCGCCGAATGCATTTTTGAATAAGTACTTATATTCATGGTCATCCTTTATTTTTCCAATGACTTCCATAATGGAGGAATTCATTTCCTCGTGTGTGATGATGGGGACTAGCGGCTGGCTTTCTAGCGTGAGTTTGTTGCCATCCCAATTATAAAACTTCATAAAGGCCAAATTTTGAATAGGGGGGGTATTCCGTAGCCCTACTCTCCCATAAATTCCTATAGCCTGAACGTTATTGTCTGCAAAAGCACTCGATTGATGATGGCAATCTGCACATGAAATGGTATTATTCCCGCTGAACTTTTTCTCGTGGAATAATTTTTCGCCTAGTTCCACGCCATATTTTGTGGGTCTGTTCTGACTTACGGATGAATTTAGTGCCGGGAATCCGTCGGGAACGTATAACGAAATCTCTGGATTGTCGTGTGCTGTGAGTTGTGCAGTATCATTTTTTGAACAGGACAGCAGTACGAGTAGAATACATGATAGTATAGTTGCCTTTCTCATCGCTATAGGAAATCTAAATAAGAGCTGCCGTTGTTAGCACAGGTTGGCAGCTCTTTTCAATATACTAGTTTTGAACGCTTTCAACAGAAAACATACCGGCGATATCACTGGATCCATTGCCGCCTAGGTTATCGACAAATAACACCATATTCGCAGCTGTATGTACGCTCGGTGTAGCATTTCCTGCACCAAGTTCAATTGTGTTTGTCTTTCCGCTTAGTAGTTTGTCAAAGTCCGCCTTGATGGTGATTTTAGGAACATTGCTGCCAATTACTGCTTTATTCGGGAGCGTTAAGGTAATCTCTCTGTAAGCATCAACGCCTTGCGTGTAAGCGCCTTCTTCACCTTCTACTGTACTTCCGGTATGGATAGATAGTTCTTTGTCGTCGGTGTCGTAAAAACCCTCTATTTTTCCGAAACGATATCCCGTTCCCCATTCCCAGTGCATTTTGGTATCGTTAGCACCAGCTTCGCCATAAAACTTCGGAAATCTCACCTGATCGAGTGTATTCAGTTCAGGTTTAACGCCCAACCCGAATTTGATCTGCTTATATTCACCTACAGGAATATTGGTCAATACATAATCTAACGTTTGTGGTTTTGCATGATTGATGACCGTTGCTCCCTTATCTAAATCATTGATGTTATAGGGGATTTCATTACCATCCACTTTTACCAGGCGAATGTTACTTATTACGTATTTCAGCTCTGAGAAATGATGGACTTGTCCTTCTGCGGAGGTGTTTTTTGTAGCTGTTGAAGATGTGGCATCTCCAAGGACAATCGTCTTGTCCTTAAAAGTGTTATGGAAATGCAACGTGATATTGTTGGCAACAGGGGCGTCGTCGTTCTTGCTACAGGCTGTAACTGCAAGTGCACATACCGACAATAATAGATAGTTTTTAAGTGTTTTCATCTTTTTTGATTTTAAGAGATTGTTTAAAATGTTATTTGAAATTTTTGCTCTCGTTCTGAGCATCAGCGAAGAATCTTTGTTTTTAAAAGTTGAATTTTAATGAAGTGAAAATGTTACGTCCCATTCTCGGTATATTCCCCCAATCGGCATACGTACTGTAGTATTCATTGAATAAATTTTCAGCACCGATCTGCACAAAGGCTCTATAATTGTTGAGATTGAAAGTATAGTCGGCAGAGATGTTCCAAATTTGATAAGCGGGGGTGGGGTCTTCGCCATATTCCGGACTGTAATTATCCTGTGCAAAATCACCATGCAAAGACGTTTGAATGCCAAATTTGTGATGCATAAAATGAAGGGATGTTTGATAGGTCAACGGACGGATGAAGGGTAGATTCCCATGTTGGTCGTCTGTTGCCCGCGCATAGCTAAGGGTTCCTTTCCAATGCAAGTGTTTTAGGATATCGTAGTTAGCATTCAAAGCCATGTTGAAAAGTTTAGCATAATTCAAGGAGGTATACCCCTTCACACCGACCGACTGGTAGTTCATCGGGCTTCCCAAACTCAAGATTTTTCCAACGATATAATTTTGGATATGAAAGTAGTTTGCTTTAACTTGTATACCTATTCCGTCCTTTTTAAATTCTGTGCTCGCATTAACTTCATAGGATATTTCATTCTTCAGGTCGGGGTTCCCAATATAATCGTATCGGTCGAAGCTGTTATATATATAGTAACCATATCCTTCCGAAACAGATGGTGCTCTATGTCCGTAGCCCGCTCCCACGGAAAAATCAAACTGCCGGATATTTAGCTGATAACTTGTGTGCAAAGCTGGCAATATCCTGTTTTTTTCCTGCGGAGTACCGGGATAGAAAATCCAGTTAAATTCCACATATTTCGAGTGGTTGTAATTCAAGCCCAAAGATCCACCGAAATTTAATCGGCTGATTTCTGAAAAATCCCAAGAATTATTTATTGATAAGCCTGCGAAACGAGTGGTAACCCAAGGCCAGCTGTATGCAAACATAGTTTTATTGCTCCGGTCTTGTGGATACATAGTCATTTCCGCAATAGAAAGATTATCATAAGCATTTAACTGAATCTCTGCGCTATAAGCATGTCGTTTTAAATTCGCACGCGAAACTAGTCCGTAAGTAGTACTCCAGCCCGGCATATCCATATGGACTAAATTTTCAGGCCGTTTCGTATCGTCCATATAATGTTCCATCGTATTGAAATATAGCTTGGTATCCCAGACGCGTACAATTCCCTCTTCAAACAATTGTTTATAAGCGGCTGACGTGATCAATGCACGGGAAAGCCATAAATCCATGGGTAGGGCAGGAAAGCCGACATCCTCTGCTTTGTCATATATAGCATCTACCCGAACGGAGGAAAGCGGTCCCGTTTTATAGGCTAGTCCTAACGAAGTATTAAATTTGCGGTATTGCGAGTGATTTACTTCAGTGTTGTTTCCGTCAGAATAGTTGCCAGCTTTTCGGAAAGCAACACTTCCATCCGCTACAAACTTATCGCTTGAATAAGACAGGTTCCCTAGGTTGAAAAACTGTTTGTTATTGGTCTCAAAACCAGTTTGATAACCACCACTCCATGTTTTTTCCATCCCGAATGGGGTACTTTTTCTTTTCAGATCGATGCTTCCCGCAATCGTCGCGCCATGTATACTTCCCTCTTGACCCGATGTAATATCGATTGTGGAAAGGTTGTTACTTTCTACATACGAGGTGACGGGATCCATTTTATCTGTACATGCACCGAAAACATGCATCCCATCGATCGTAATGGTAGAGCGTTCCGTACTCATGTTGTTCAGTAGGGGCTCCCATGCGTATGCTCCGCGTTTGATGAAACTGATATTGTCAGAAGAGGCTAAAAATTCATCTACTGAAACCGCCATCTTCATTTCGTTTTCTATTTTTTTCTTAGCGGTGGCGATAACTTTCACTTCTTCAATTTGCTGAATACTATCGCGCTGGATATGCACCTGTTGTGCTTTAGCATTTATTCCAAGAAAAAGAATTCCAAAAATAATATGTAGCTTCTTCATATATTTAGAATAGAATGTCAATATGCAGTTCACTTTTTAGACCCTCGACTCCTGGCGTAAAATCTGTAGGCACTTCGGTCCCTTTGATAATATTTCCACTTTGATCCAGCATGATGAAATTCAATGTCCAGTTTCCGGTCATCGTGTAATTGACCACGCCATGGTACAGACCGTCGTTTTGTGGTGTTAAATCTTTATTGTTGGGTGACGAATGATTGCCCATAGAGGGTTCTGGCATGCGGGGATCTAGCTTTAAAGTATAATCGTTTACTTCAGTGTATGAAAACTTTGAAGGGTCCGGATAATCGTCTGAGGATGCAATTATCGGCTTGTTAAATTTGTAAATTCCCGCAATCAAATTATTTTCGCCGACCTTCGGTTTTTGTGGAGAGACCAATGCGATAACGTATTGGTTATTGTCTTTTCCAGTAAAGGTAGCCATATTCAGATTTTTGTTAGTCTGTTGTTGAACAGTGATGGCTTGTCTCATGGTGTGGAGTTTATTACCAATGGTGAAGTTGATATAAAGCTCCCATTGTTCGTCCAGACTACTTTCATGCGTAAATACGACATACCCCGAAAAATAGTTTTCTGCTGTTATATAAGCCAAATCGTATTGATGAGGGCAGGAAGTATTGTTTTCCTCTCGATCTGTTCTGATGGGAAAGAAGGTAGCGGAAGAAGCCGTTTTTTTTTCGTTCGTTTGGCTATTCGTAATCTTTAAACGGATTTCATTGTAGCCCTTATAGAACGTTCCATTTAATGCTTCAATGCTGATGTCATAATCTCCGTTATGGATATGAATAGCTTCCTTAAATTCATCGTATGTTGGAACGACGACATCTATTTCTGCTTCGTAATCTGTTTTTTCTTTTGTACAGGATAAGATCGCAACGCATGCTGCGGCAAGAAAAAATAGTTTTCTTCTCATTATGATAGACAATTTTTTCGTTAAAAGTGATTGAAATCTAGTAGCTTGTTAATGGAATTGACATATCAAGAATCGGAACCAACATGTTATATGGGGTGAATAAGGCACTTCCAATTGTCATCATTTTAAAATGATGCTTGGGTTTCCTCTCAGCTAAGAAATGAATTGTATCCAAATAACAAGTAGCGTCAAGTTGATGTCAGGGCTACGCTCCACTGTTGTAGATTAGCTAATTGGGGGATGGAATACAGAGGTGTTGTAGTTAAATAGATAATCAATCAGATAAGGTGAGAAATGGTTTGGACCGATTTCTTCTTTCGGCTGATACATCGTATGTATGGTGCTCTCTTTATGCAGATAGAGTGCATTATATTCATATACTACCAGATTCTTTTTTGTTTCTTCTTTTTCTTTTTCGCTTATTTTCTGCATCAATATACATTGACCATCACAGTGAAGCTGCGGCCGGTCCTTGTTTACACATTTTGCGAGATAATCGGGTAGATGTATCTGATATTCCATTGTCATAATACTGCGATAGAATGATTGCAGTGTCAAAGCGAGTAATAGAATATAGGTACAAAAACGTATCAAACCTTTTTTTCTTAATGGATCTCAACAAAGATACGGAAAGAATATCTTCTAGAAATGATAAACATCACTTTTGTGAATTATTTACCCTTTTTTCTAGCGAACTATTCACTGTATTACGCTATCTATTTATTACATACCAAGGGTTGAGATTTTTGGGAGTGGATCTAGATTAACACGGATATAAAAATAAAAGCAATAAAGTTGCTTTTGATATTTATGTATTTTATATTTGCATCTTTGTTGCTTTTAAAGAGCTAATAGGAACGCGAATTGATGAAGTATAACATTATCTGCTTGTTTAACGTATTATTAACGACATTTATTTACGCACAGGAAAAAGAATGTACGCTTTCAGGTGTGATAATTGATGCTGATTGCAAGACTTTGCCTAATGTATCGATTGTGATCGCTACATTAGGACATTCCTCGAAATCGGATCATACAGGAAAGTTTTCAATAGCTGGTTTACCTCAGGGTAAACATGTCGTCGTACTCAGTCATGTAGGTTATATACCGGAAGAGAGAACAATAACGATTGAAAGTACCCCAATTGATTTGGGAACTATCGTTATGAAGAAGACCAATTATGCGATAAAACAAGTTGATGTCCTGGGAGAGATTTACGCCACTACGCCTGCCGGTGCGCTGAATAAAGAGCTTGTCGATCAGCAGTATATCCATCGGCATCTGGGTGGAAGCTTAATGCAGACACTTTCACGACTTCCAGGGATAAGCAATATCGGTATCGGATCTGGGCAGTCAAAACCTTTGATCCGAGGTCTCGGTTTCAACCGCGTCGTAGTCGTAGAAAAGGGCGTCAAACATGAAGGACAGCAATGGGGCGCCGATCATGGACTGGAAATCGACCAATTTGCTGCCGGAAATATCGAAGTGATCAAAGGGGCGGCGTCTTTCCTGTATGGCTCCGATGCTATCGGCGGTGTCATTGACATAAAGCCAGAGCCTTTGTCCGAAAAGGAATCGCTTTCGGGATCCCTGAACCTCATTGGCAAATCGAATAACGACCTCTACGGTGTGTCTGCAAATGCACAGGGTAGGACAGAAAACTGGATCTATGGAGGAAGGGTTACCTATCAGCGTTATGGCGATTATCGGGTTCCAACGGATACCGTACATGTTTATGACTATCCGGTGCGCCTTCACAAAAATAAGGCTCGGAATACGGCGGGAAAAGAACTGAACTTCCACTTCAATGGAGGGTATGCTACCGAAAATTTCGAGACTATTTTCTATATCAGCAACAATTCGAACAGAAGTGGTTTCTTTGCTAATGCCCATGGACTCGAACCGCGAAGAGTCGATACCGAACTGCACGATACCTCCAGCCGGGATATGCAAATGCCGTATCAACAGGTGAACCACTTCAAGGTTATTAACCGAAGTTCCTTAACGATAGGTTTCCATTGTATAGAAATGGAAGCCGGATTTCAGCATAATTTCCGTCAGGAATACAGCAAATATGTAAATCATGGCTACATGCCACCTGTATATCCGGACAGCATGAAAATGCCTTCAGACCTTGAACGGCAATATGACAAAAGGGTTTATTCTTTGAATCTTCGTGACAGGTTTTCCATAGGACAGCACACTTTTGTAGCCGGAATCAATGGTGAGTACCAGCACAACCGGATTGACGGATGGAGTTTCCTCATTCCCGGTTTTAATCAACTTTCAGCCGGCGCTTTTCTATATGACCGATACCGGTTAAGTGACAAAGTTTCGCTGTATGGAGCCTTACGATATGATTATAGCCATATCGAAACCATAAAATATACAGACTGGTTTCCGTCTGTCGTTTCAGAGGAGAACGGCAACTCGGAAACTGCATATCTCACGCGGGCCGCAAATCTTCAGCGCACCTTTAACAGCTTGGTTTGGTCTTCGGGAGCCACATACAATGAAGGAGATTTTTCAATGAAGGCCAATGTTGGTAAAAGTTTTCGCGTACCGATAGCCAAAGAACTGGCTGCAAATGGTGTCAACTATCATTATTTCAGTTACGAACTTGGGGATCCGGCGCTATCGCCCGAACAATCGTATCAATTTGATGCGGGACTCAGCTACAGCAAAGAAAAACTCAGTTTAGAACTGAATCCTTTCTATAACTACTTTAGTAACTATATATACTTAAACCCCACGCCCCGCCACGACCATTTTTATGGAGCCGGGAACCAGATTTTTGAATATACACAAAGTCGGGTACAACGTTATGGCGGAGAAATCAAAATAGGTTACCGGTTCTCGGAAGTCTTCCGTACAGAGCTGCTCGCCGAATACGTAAAAGCTGAGCAACTCTCGGGGAGCAAGAAAGGATATCCATTACCATTCTCGCCGCCGGCCTCCTTCCTCGCCAATATGAGCTGGCAACCGAATACGGGTTCCCTAAAGAATTCTTACTTCTCTGTTGATTTGCGGTTGGTGGCTCCGCAGAACGAAATCGTCCCTCCGGAAAAGAAAACTCCGGGATATGAACTTGTAAACGTTCAGGTTGGTCATCCATTGATGATCTATGGTAAACCTATACAGATAAATCTGCAGGTGCAGAATCTCTTTGATACCAAATATTTGGACCATACCAGTTTCTATAGGCTGATCGAAATGCCCGAAGTAGGAAGAAATATTGTGCTTTCGCTGTCTGTACCCTTTGACTTCTCCCGCAAAAGAAAATCATGACGATGACTATAACATGTTAAATAAAACAAGTAATGAAAAAGACAAAAATTAGATATATGAAATCATTTAAAAAGCTATGCTTATTTATTATACTGGGAATTTTTTCTTTCTCTGGCTGCAAAAAGGACAACGATGAAACAACTGTCGATAATCATGCACCCGTTATTGACCTTACTGGTGATGCTTTTCCCGTTCAATGCAGCACGTTGAAGAGAGGCGGGAGTTTTACCTTTAAAACGAAATTCAGCGACAATATTGAACTGGGTACCTACAGCATAGATATCCACCATAACTTTGATCACCACACCCACAGCACCGAGTTCGAAGAATGTGAACTGCAACCTAAAAAAGAGCCTGTAAAACCTTTTTTGTTTATCAAGTCCTACGATATACCATCCGGTCAAAAAAATTATGAGGCCGTACAACAGATCGAAGTATCTGCCGACATCGACCCTGGCGACTATCACTTTATGATATCCATATCCGATCATGTTGGTTGGAGTACTATAAAAGGACTGAGTATACAGATTGTGGAATAATATGCTTGCTGGGGGACCGATATGTCATAACAGCTATACGAATTGAAGAAATAATATCAATAATTTATCATAATTAAAATTAAGTTAACATGAAAAAAACAAACATTTATCTATTCTTATTCCTTCTATTAGGAATATTCGGCACATTGAGTTCCTGTAGTAAAGACGATGATGAGATCCCTGTTGGAAAACCTGTAATCAACCTCTCTGAAGTGGGGCTTGAAAACAGTAGAACTGCCGTTGCAGGTTCAGACTTACATCTGGAGGGGGATATCCTCGCAGAAGGTCTGATTGCGAAGATCGACATCGAAATCCACCAAGAAGGCGGCGGAGAATACAAGATTGAAAAATCTTGGACTGAAGGCAAATATATAGGTGTGAAAAATACCACGTTCCACGAGCATCTGGATATTCCTGCTGACGCACCCGCTGGAGAATATCATCTGCATTTTGCCGTGACGGATCAACTTGGAAATACAGCAACAGTCGAGTCTGAATTGACTATCGAAAGTGCTGATGTGCCTGTTGCCTATCAATTACAATTTACCGAATCAGCGGGTTATGCACACGGCAATCATTTCCATGACTTGGCAGACAAAGAAGGCGCAGAAACAATTACGGTGAGCTTTGATGCGCAAGGATCAGCTATTATAGGAGGACACCTGCATTTGGATCCTCACGGAATCTACAAAGTCGAACTGAAACAATTTGATGATGCCGGAAATGAGGTGCAGGGAAAATATATCGAGAGTGAAGACGTAGCTAAATACTATAAGGCATTTTTAATCGGCGGAGATTTCATACTTAATTCTACTACTGAAGATGAAAGCGGCGCGATCTTCCAGCCAAGAGAGACAAAATATGGCGACGGAACTGACGTTACCGGAGCAAGCGGTACAGGTACAACGGGAACAATATTCTACTTTACAGTGGGACATGCCAATGAGGGGGAGAAAGATGTGACGTATGTATTGAGAAAATTCTCGTCTGCATCAATAAAACCAACCATCACACGTGAGCAGTGGAACTTGACCGACTATGCAACCAAATTTGCCGGCGAAGACGTCATCAAGCTGTCGTTTGAAATACATGCTGAAGAAGGACACGACCATTAACCGTCCTTACCACATGGCAGGAAGGAATCGGACATCTTTTTGTCCGATTCTTATTTTTGGTTCAAAATGAGAGAACAATGAGTGTCATTCCACAAAATTTTGAAGACTGGAAGGTCTGCATTGAAAAGAAATGCGGCATCCCTTTGACCCTGGAATTTGCAAAAAAACGTCTGGCTGTATATGAAGACGAGACACTGGCCGAGACACGCAGGTTCATCAAACTATACGGGCATGAGCATCTGCAACATATCAGAGAGTGGTTCCGGCAGATCGTCCGTGAGGAAGGAATTAAAATAAGGTTTTAATAAAAAATAGCAATGAACAGAAAATTACCCGTTACCGTTTTAAGCGGCTTTTTGGGAGCCGGAAAAACATCTTTGTTGAACCATGTGCTGCATAACAAAGAGGGGCAGAAAGTGGCCGTCATCGTAAATGACATGAGTGAGGTGAATATTGACGCGCAGGCGGTTGAACGTGAGAACGTACTATCCCGTACCGAGGAGAAACTGGTTACCAGTATCCCGCCTACGCGGAGATACGGAGCGATCTGATGAAACGCTGGCACCCCCAATGGGAGGATAGAAAAAATGAACTGGTGTTCATCGGTCAGAATCTGGAAAAGGAGAAGTGTGTAGCAGAACTGGAAGCCTGTCTATTAACTGAAGAGGAAGCCGATGACTGGCGCTTTACATGGTGGAAGGATGAATTTCCAAAAAATATTTAAAACCTAACATAACGGATATGAACAGAAGGGAATGGATAACAAGCAGCGGACTCGCCTTGCTGGCTTGGAATACTCCTTTTATCGCCCGTTCAAATATAGAGAACATGGAAAAAAAATCGCATTTTGACGTTATTATTGTTGGCGGAAGTTATGCCGGTCTCTCGGCTGCAATGGCTCTCGGTCGTTCGCTGCGGAATGTCCTCGTCATTGACAGCGGCTTGCCGTGTAACCGTTTTACGCCACATTCGCACAACTTTATTACGCATGATGGTTCTATCCCGAAAGATATCACAGATAGAGCCAGATCACAGGTGCTTGCGTATTCTACGGTAGCGTTCTGTTCGGGACGTGTCATTAGTGCCCATAGGGCGACGGATGGCTATAGTATACAAGTGGAAGAAGGTACTTTATATACGGCACGTAAACTCGTGCTAGCTACAGGTGTACGCGATCTCCTCCCTGATATCCCCGGCTTTGCGGAAAGTTGGGGGAAATCATTAATACATTGCCCCTATTGCCATGGCTACGAATTTAGAGAAAAAAAAACTGGTATTATAGTAAATGGGGAGAAAGCACTCCATCTGGCTTCGCTTGTGAACAACCTTACGGACAACGTAACGATACTGACCAACGGAAAGGCAGATTTTTCTGAAGAGCAGACGGCAAAATTGATTTCGCATGGCATCGGCATTGAACAGGAAAAGGTCGTATCAATTGAACAGGTAAACGGAAATATCCATGGTGTCACCCTAACCGACGGCCGTACCCTGGATTTCGAAGCTCTGTATGCTGCACCCTCGTTCGAGCAACATTCCGGTATCTATAGCGATCTGGGCTGCGAGCTGACAGAATCCGGCCATATCAAGGTAGACCAATTCCAGCAGACTACCGTAAGCGGTGTGTTTGCGTGTGGAGATTGCTCTGGGATGTTGCGCTCGGTAGCTTATGCCGTTGCAACGGGCAATATTGCTGGTGCGATGGTCAACCACCAGATGGTACAGGACGATTTCTAGACGTAATAACAGCGATATCGCTACCGTGAATGCGGCATGACAAAGGCACTCAGTCCGTTGCCAGACTATTACAAAGCAGAACTGGGCAACCATCACATGGATGGTGCAGTACTGCTGTTTTCTGGGATATGTGAAGGATGTAGAAAACATGGAAAGAGCAGAAAAAGGTAGCTGACTTATGACGCATAAATAATCATAACCTTTTATTACCAAAAGGTTCTTGGACGAAAAAATATGATACAGGAAAAAGATATACTGCCCGTAACGATACTGACCGGATTTTTAGGCTTGATCCCAACTTTTCAGCTTGATCCGAAATTATATGCTTAAAAAGCATTACCCCCCCCCCAAGAATTCGGTATGATCCAGCTTTTGTCCGAAATATATCCGAAAATAGAAAAAGCCACTGATTATCAGTGGCTTTTGTCGGGGTGGCAGGATTCGAACCTACGACCTCCACATCCCAAATGTGGCGCGATACCGGGCTACGCTACACCCCGAAAAGATATCACCTTTGATTTTGTGTGGCACAAATATACGGTATATTTGATGGTTGTCAATATGTTTTTTCGTTCAGTGACTTAAATGATTGATAATATGATGAATAATATTTTTTCATTCAAATGCGTAGGTTTACATCGATGAAGCAGACATGGATGAATTAGTGAAGGTCTGCTTTGAGTTTGTCTTGTAGTTCAACATTTTCTATACCAACAAGTGTATTTTAAAACCATCCAAATGGTAGCTTAATATGTAGTAACGCTCATTTGCAACAAACACAGGTGCGATTACGACAAGGTGTTTTGTCTCTATTATGATGTGCAATAAATTTAAGTGTATATACTATATATTTGTTTTGGATAATATATACGCAGCCTTAAATAGGCTTGAGTTTACGCTTATGCTACGTAACATGCGTTTAACGAAATGTAATTTTACCTATAACTGCATGTTATTTAATGTAAAGTATAATTAAGTTGCGATAAAGTGTCTGTAGTGCGACACGTAGCTGAGTATGGACGAAAAGAAAACAAGTGTGGAAGGGGATATGTAGGCTGCATTTATGTTTTAAAAGGCTGAAGGCGGCGCAAAGAGCCTTATAGTAGCAAAATAATTTCCTGTGACGCTAAAAAATCCGACATGCATAATCGCTTCTACGGATGGCGTCGTTTCCAAAAATGTTGTAGCTACGACAAAGTACATTGCACTCGAAACTATGTTACGTAGCAAAAAGAACAGCCATCTCTTTAATGTACTTACCCCAAAAAGTTAGACATCATTTGGGATAATCCATATTGGACATGGCCGTTATATAAATTTAAACTGCTAATTAAGTTTACTCTACATAATCAGCTTCAGTTAGAGAAACTTTAACGACCACTGATTGTGGGATACGATTTAATACATTCGTCCCGGCTGCGTAGATCCTTATCAAACCTTCACTATAATCAAATCGGTATGTCACTCCATTGTGAATAGCTCCATTCGTATGGTAGGTATCTTCATTATCAAAACTAAGAGCGATATTAACAATTCCTTGTTTTATGTAGTAATCTGTCAATTCGGGAACGTCTAAATCTGTATAGGCATTACTAGAGCCATCTGCTATCCAACTATTACCTGTGACAGTATATACTGCTGTAATACTCGGGATCAAATCATAGTTCTCATAGTACTCCTTCGTACAGCTGCTTGTCGAAGCTAAGGCAGCTGTGCCAATTAAAAAGGCTAATAAAAATCTTTTCATGTGTATCGTATTAATGGTTATTAAACTTTGTTCATATTCAATAAGACGTTAAAAAACGTTAATAGTTTAAATAAAGCAAAAAATAAGCCAAATAAAAAGCGCTATATCTCTCGATATAGCGCTTTTTTAATTTTGATTGAAAAAGCTATTCCTTTTCTTTATCGTTGGATTCTGAAACATCAGATTCAATGGAATCACCAGATGGCTCCTTCGGATTGACACTACTAACAGTGATCTCCTTTTTATCGTCATCGTAATCGATGTTCAGTTTTGAACCATTTTTAACCTCGCCTTTCAGTATTTCTTCAGCAATTGGATCCTCTAAATACTTTTGGATAGCCCGTTTTAATGGGCGTGCTCCGAAGTTACTATCATACCCTTTTTCGGCGATAAAGTCTTTCGCTTTATCGGTAAGTTTTATATGATAACCTAGACTTTCGATTCGATGGAATAGTGATCTTAGTTCAATGTCAATTATCTTAAAGATATGCTCTTTAGCCAATGAATTGAACACAATAACATCATCGACACGATTCAAGAACTCCGGTGCAAAAGCACGTTTGAGCGCTGTTTCAATAACTCCTCTGGAATGTGAATCCGCTTGTGTTGCTTTTGCAGCTGTGGTAAACCCTACACCTTGTCCGAACTCTTTCAGCTGACGTGCACCGATATTTGAAGTCATGATGATAATCGTATTGCGGAAATCTACTTTTCTACCCAAGCTATCTGTCAGTTGTCCCTCATCCAATACCTGTAATAATAAGTTAAATACATCCGGGTGTGCTTTTTCGATTTCATCGAGCAATACTACTGCATAGGGTTTGCGACGTATCTTCTCCGTTAGCTGTCCACCTTCTTCATATCCTACATATCCTGGAGGCGCTCCGACTAAACGTGACACCGCGAATTTTTCCATATATTCACTCATGTCAATTTGGATCAATGCATCTTCCGAATCAAACATGAAACGAGCTAACTCTTTCGCTAATTCAGTTTTACCTACACCCGTAGGACCCAAGAAAATAAAGGAACCGATAGGTTTCTTCGGATCTTTCAATCCGGCGCGAGTCCGTTGTATAGCTTTCACTAATTTTTGTACGGCGTCGTCTTGACCGATAATACGGCCTTTAACCGCTTCCGCCATGTTCAGTAGTTTTTGGCTATCCGACTGGCTAACACGTTGAACAGGAATGCCTGTCATCATGGACACCACCTCAGCTACGTTATCTTCCGCCACTGTGTAACGTTTGGATTTTGTTTCCGCTTCCCAAGCAGCTTTTTCCTTTTCAAGTTGGTCAAGTAGTTTTTTCTCCGTATCCCGTAGCTTTGCTGCTTCCTCATATTTCTGGCTGCGCACTACTTTATTCTTTTCGACCTTAACCTCCTCGATTTTTTCTTCGATATCTAGAATAGACTGGGGAACATGGATGTTATTTAAGTGTACACGTGAGCCAGCTTCGTCCAGCGCATCAATAGCTTTATCCGGTAAGAAACGGTCGGTAATATAGCGGGTAGTTAGGGAGACACAGGCCTCAATTGCATCCGCTGTATAGGTGACATTGTGATGTTCCTCGTATTTATCTTTGATACGATTCAGAATCTCTATCGTTTCGTCATGCGAAGCAGGCTCGACAACGACTTTCTGAAAACGACGATCTAAGGCACCATCTTTTTCGATATACTGACGGTATTCATCTAATGTAGTAGCACCGATACATTGGATTTCACCTCGAGCCAATGCCGGTTTGAACATATTCGAAGCATCCAAAGAACCTGAAGCACCACCTGCTCCTACGATAGTATGGATCTCATCGATAAATAAAATTACATCGGGCGATTTTTCCAGTTCGTTCATCACGGCCTTCATCCGTTCTTCAAACTGACCGCGATATTTTGTGCCTGCTACTAAAGAGGCTAAATCCAAGGTGACCACCCGTTTGTTGAATAACACGCGAGATACTTTGCGTTGCACAATGCGTAGCGCTAAGCCTTCGGCTATAGCCGATTTACCAACCCCCGGCTCTCCAATTAAAATCGGGTTATTTTTCTTGCGGCGCGAAAGAATCTGTGAAACACGCTCAATTTCTTTCTCACGACCGACAATAGGATCCAACCGGCCTTCCTCTGCCGCCTTGGTTAAATCGCGTCCGAAATTGTCCAATACAGGTGTTTTTGACTTGATGTCAGAAACTTTCTTCGGTGCTGTAAATTGTTGATCGTCGTCTGCAAAATCATCATCTCCTGTAGACGAACTCGATGCTTCGTCTGTAATGGTTGTTCTGTTTTGCTCAACTTCGCTCTTAAATATGTCGTACGTAATGCTGTATTGTTGCAAGACCTGTGACGCGATATTTTCCTCGTCTCGTAAAATAGCCAATAGTAAGTGTTCCGTGCCAATTACATCACTTTTGAAAATCTTAGCCTCCAAATACGTTATTTTCAGTACTTTCTCGGCTTGCTTAGTCAACGGCATATTTCCGATAGGCGCACGAGACATCGACGACCCTTTTACGGCATCTTCGGTAGATTGACGGATTGATCCTATATCGACTCCAATATTTTTCAAAATCTTTATCGCCACTCCATCGCCTTCACGAATCAAGCCGAGTAAAAGATGTTCCGTGCCAATATAATCATGGCGGAGTCTTAACGCTTCTTCTCGACTATAAGAAATGACATCTTTTACGCGTGGTGAAAATTTTGCTTCCATTATTAACCTTTCCTGTTTTAATGATAGGATGATATAAATGTATAAAAATAAATTATAAATCCTATGCTATGTTCTGTCAGATTTATCAATAATTACGCCATAGCCCCGAAACTATCAAAATGGCAGTCCTTCCGAACTAAAAATGACTATATTTGTACAAAACAGGAATACGAATCTTATGTCTGACGAGAAAATTATTTTTTCAATGGCCGGTGTAAATAAGATATACCCGCCGCAAAAGCAAGTCCTTAAAAATATCTATTTATCTTTTTTTTACGGAGCAAAAATTGGTGTCATCGGATTGAATGGGTCTGGCAAATCTTCTTTGCTTAAAATTATTGCCGGTATAGATAAATCCTATCAGGGAGAAGTTGTCTTTTCACCGGGTTATTCTGTTGGCTATTTGGCGCAGGAACCTGAGTTGGATACGGAAAAAACTGTAAAAGAGATCGTAGAGGAAGGTGTGGCTGAGACGACAGCAGTCCTAAAAGAGTATGAAGAAATAAATGAGAAATTTGGTTTGCCCGAGGTATACGAGAATCCGGACGAAATGGATAAGTTGCTTACGCGCCAGGGCGAATTGCAAGATAAAATTGATGCTACGAATGCCTGGGAATTGGATACGAAATTGGAACGCGCAATGGATGCTTTACGTTGTCCGGAACCAGATGCCAAAATTGCCAATTTGTCGGGTGGAGAGCGTAGAAGGGTGGCACTTTGTCGGTTGTTGCTTCAAGAACCGGATGTTTTACTCTTGGATGAGCCTACCAATCACTTGGATGCGGAATCCATTGATTGGTTGGAACAGCACTTACAACAATATAAGGGCACGGTTATCGCCGTTACCCACGACCGATATTTCTTAGATAATGTTGCTGGATGGATTCTAGAGTTGGATAGAGGAGAGGGAATCCCCTGGAAAGGAAATTATTCGTCTTGGTTAGACCAGAAAGCAAAACGTTTGGCACAGGAGGAGAAACAGGAAACCAAACGCCAGAAAACACTTGAACGGGAATTAGAATGGGTGCGTATGGCGCCGAAAGCAAGACACGCGAAATCTAAGGCTCGTTTACATAATTACGAAAAGTTAGCGTCTGAGGAAACGAAAGACAGGGAAGAAAAGCTAGAACTATTTATTCCTCCAGGTCCACGCTTAGGGAATACAGTAATTGAAGCCGATAATATTGCTAAAGCATATGGTGATAAATTATTGTTTGAGAACCTTAGTTTTTCGTTGCCGCCAGCCGGTATCGTGGGTATTATTGGGCCAAATGGTGCTGGTAAAACGACCTTGTTCCGGCTAATTACGGGACAGGAACAACCCGATACGGGAACTTTTAAGGTCGGGGAAACCGTCTTATTAGGGTATGTGGATCAAAACCATGATGACCTGGATCCGAATAAAACGGTATGGGAGAATATTACCGAAGGTAACGATAACATCATGCTTGGGAATAGGTCGATAAACTCGCGGGCATATGTGTCAAAGTTTAATTTTAACGGAGCCGACCAACAAAAGAAGGTCGGTGTGTTGTCAGGAGGAGAGCGGAATCGTGTCCATCTCGCCATTACGTTAAAAAAATCTTCCAATGTATTATTACTCGATGAGCCGACCAATGATATCGATGTAAATACATTACGTGCGTTGGAGGAAGGATTGGAGAATTTTGGCGGCTGCGCCGTTATCATTTCTCACGACCGCTGGTTTTTAGATCGTATCTGTACGCATATTCTAGCATTTGAAGGTGACTCTCAGGTTTATTTCTTCGAAGGGAACTACACCGAGTATGAAGAGAATCGTAAGAAACGTTTGGGTGATACAGGGCCAAAGCGTATCAAGTATAAAAAGTTGGTGAAATAGCGATGATTGATTCTGCTAGGCTTCTTGAGGCTATTATTGAAAACGCTATTGACGGGATTATCACCATTGATAGTGGTGGTATCGTGGAATCTATCAACCCCGCAGCATCTAGGCTTTTCGGATATAGCCCAGAAGAAGTGATTGGTAACAATATTTCCATGTTAATGCCTGAACCAGATCACAGTCGGCACGACGAATATATTGAGCGATATCAGAAAACGGGTGTCAAAAAAATAATTGGAATTGGCCGAGAAGTTCGTGGATTAAAGAAAGATGGCACCACCTTTCCGTTTCGATTGGCCGTCAGTGAAGTACATTACAAAAACAAAAATATCTATACTGGTTTTATACATGATCTTACCAAAGAACGTGCTGCCGAAGATGAATTAAGGAAACATGCTGATGAGCTGGAAGAAAAGGTAAGGGAGCGGACGAAAGATTTGATTAAGTTAGTTTCTGAGTTAGAGAAGGCAAAGTCAGATGTTAGTCTATCATTAGAAAAAGAGAAAGAGCTTAATCAAATGAAATCCCGTTTTGTCTCCATGGCTTCACATGAGTTTCGTACCCCATTGAGCTCTGTGCAATTGTCAGCCTCATTGATAGAGAAATATGCTGAGCGCCCTGATCTTCCGAATATCATGAAACATACCAATCGTATCCGCGGAGCTGTTCAATTATTAAATAATATTCTGAATGATTTTCTCTCCTTAGAAAAGTTAGAAGCGGGTAGGGTAGTGGTTAATAAAGCGGATATTAACTTGGTGCAGTTGGCTGAAGAGATAACAGAGGAGATGCAGATGATCTGTAAAAAGAATCAACACATCGTTTATCAACATACAGGTGCAGTAGGTATGTTTTATTTGGATGCCCATCTGATTAAAAGCAGCGTGATCAATTTAATATCGAATGCTATAAAATATTCTGGAGAAAATACCTTTATCGAGTTTTCTACCGAAATAATAGAGGATATTTGTATTATCTGTATTAAAGATAACGGTATTGGGATTCCGATAGAGGATCAGAAAAATCTATTCGAACCTTTTTTTAGGGCCCATAATACAGGCAATATACCTGGAACGGGATTAGGTCTTAACATTGTTAAACGCTATGTCGAATTAATGGACGGAAATATGGAATATCATTCGGCAATAAATGAAGGCGCAATGTTCAAAATGAGTTTTCAGCAATAAGTATATTGGAAAATGTCTAAAACTATATTGATAATTGAAGATAACTTCGAAATCCGGGAAGGAACGGCAGAAATACTATCATTGACTGGCGAATATAAGGTATTGACAGCAGTCGATGGAAAAGAGGGGGTAGATATGGCTTTTAAGCATCACCCGGATCTTATCCTATGTGATATTATGATGCCGGAACTCGATGGATACGGTGTATTGTATATGTTGAGCAAAAACGAAACGACTGCCGATATCCCATTTATTTTCCTAACGGCCAAGTCGGAGAGAACAGACATCCGCAAGGCAATGGAAATGGGGGCTGATGACTATTTGACAAAGCCATTTGACGATATTGAACTGCTCAATGCGATAGAAAGCCGTTTTCGTAAGCGAGAGAAGCGCATTGTTAACCAATTAATTACTGATTCGTCGAAAGTAGCAACTTTACAACTGAGTGAGGAAGAGCAAAATTATCTGTTACAAGGTTTGGTAAAAGAGGCGCGTGTGAAGGCTTTAAAGAAGAAACAGCATATTTATGAAGCAGGAGATACGCCACTTTTTATCTATTACTTGCTTAAAGGTAAAATACGTAGTTTTTTATTGTACCAGGATGGGCGTGAATTATCAACGGGTATTTACGTAGATGACAGCTTTTTTGGTTATGGAGCACTGCTGCTTAATGAACAATATAGCGATAATGCGGAAGCTCTTGAAGACTGTGAAATCGCATTGATCCCGAAAGAACGTTTTTTCGAATTGCTTTACAACAAACCAGCTATCGCGAGTAAGTTTATTACGTTGCTTTGTGGCAATATTCGGGAAAAAGAAGAACAAATGTTGGGTTTTGCTTACGATACGGTGCGTAAACGTGTAGCAAATGCATTAGTGAACGTGGCAGAAAAATCCGCACTATCCAGTAAGGATGGCGAAATTATGATTCGTATTTCTAGAGATGACCTTGCTGCCCTAGCAGGTACAGCAAATGAAACTATTAGTCGTATGCTGGCAGATTTCAAAGATGAGAGGTTGATCACGAAAACCGGTAATGCGATTATTATCCCATCTGTAGCTAAATTAAAAGCAGTTAGGTAATTAAGTGACCAATATCATTTTCTAACTTGATGCTGTGCATCCTAATCTTCCAGAGGTCTTATTATTTTTGTATCGTTTACTTTACAGAAATTCGACCCCATGAAAGCTGTCGCATATAATATTAAGGACTATGAGAAGGAATCGTTGGCGATTGCGAACGGGAAAGTTCATGATTTAACCTTGATTTCCAATTCGTTAAATCTTAGTACAATACACTACGCACATGGCAAGGAAGTGGTTATTGTTTCGGAAGATGATTTTTTGGACGGTAAATTACTGGAAGAATTGCAGCGGGCGGGCGTACAGAAAATAGTTACCCGTTCCATAACCACAGATCATATTGATTTGCATCGAGCATACGATCTGGGAATCCAAATCGCAAATACCCCCTATGAAGACCGTACCCCAAAAGGTATTGCGGAGCAAACCATCCGTAACCTAAACCTTTGGGGTAATGGAAAATGCGTAGGTCAAGCTTGTTGTTGTGTGAAGGAATGTAACGTCGTAAACCCAAACCAGATAAAAAATGACACCACAAAATAGCTTGATTGCCAAATACAATGTAGCTGCACCGCGCTACACCAGCTATCCGACGGTTCCGTTCTGGGAGAATACTATTTTTAATCCAGAAGAATGGCTGAGCCGTATAAAAGCAACTTACAGCAAGTCAAAAAATGACGGAATAAGTTTGTATGTCCATCTTCCGTTTTGCGAAAGCCTATGTACGTATTGTGGATGCAATACCCGGATTACCAAAAATCATGGTGTAGAAACCCCTTATATTAATTATATACTCCGGGAATGGGAAATGTATAAAGCCTTTATTGACGGCGAGATTGTTATCAGCGAAATACATCTGGGCGGAGGAACCCCTACTTTTTTTGAACCAGCCAAACTGGAACGCCTGATCTTGGGTTTATTAGATGGCGCTGTTGTGAAAGAAGGAGCCTCTTTTTCATTTGAAGCCCATCCGGCAAACACCACAAAAGAACATCTTCGAACACTGTATAGTCTAGGTTTTCGAAGATTAAGCTTGGGCATCCAAGATTTTGATCCACATGTGCAATATCTCATTAATCGGCACCAAACGGTGGAGGATGTACAACGTGTTATGGATGAGGCTCGTGAAATAGGATATACCTCTATCAACTTTGATTTGATATATGGCTTGCCACTACAGACACAAACGACCGTACGGGATACGATAGAAAAATCCTTGCGTATGTCACCTGATCGTATATCTTTTTATAGTTACGCACATGTGCCTTGGATAAAGCCCGGACAGAGACGTTTTACGGAGCATGATTTACCTGTTGGAGAAGAGAAGTTAGCACTTTATATACTGGGCAAACAAATGATCGAGGAACTAGGTTATAAGGATGTAGGTATGGATCATTTTGCCAAACCCGAAGATGAGCTTTTCAAAGCTGCCCTATCGGGAAATTTGCATCGTAATTTTATGGGCTACGCGGATCGGTATACGCCTGTTTTAATTGGATTGGGAGTGTCATCTATCAGCGACGCTTGGAGTAGTTTTGCACAAAACGTAAAGAAAGTAGAAGAATATTATAAGCTGTTGGATGAAGGACGTCTACCCGTAGTAAAGGGACATTTATTGCATGAGGAAGATAAGGTAATACGTCGTTATATTCTGGATATGATGTGTAGAGGAAAAGTAGAGCTGAAGACTGGTTTTTCGCTTAATGATGTTATTGTTGGTCGATTGCGTCCTTTAGAAGAAGATGGTCTAGTGGAATACGTGGACGGTCATATTACAGCTACTCCAATTGGGAAATCATTTTTGAGGAATATATGTATGGTATTTGACCAGCGATTGCAATTATCAAAAGAACAAGAACAGTTATTTAGCCAGGCGATTTAAGAGCAATCGCACATAATATATCACGAGTCACGAAACACTAAAAATGCCGGAATCAGAACAAATCGTTAAGGAAAAAACATGCTTCCATTGCGGAGATAAAGTAGACAGCATACCTTATGTGTTGGATAACCGAAACTTTTGTTGCTTGGGATGTCAAACTGTATATCAGGTATTGAACGAGAGTAATCTACATAATTATTATCGCTACAATCAACATCCTGGGAAATCTCAAAAAGGACCTAAGGCAGATTTGAGTTATCTCGATGAACCTAATATTGTTGCCAAGCTCGTTGATTATAAAGATGAGGATGTAACCATGATTACGTTCTATATTCCGGTCATCCATTGTAGTTCCTGTATTTGGCTTTTGGAGCATCTCTATAAATTGCATGTTGGTATTAAAAGTTCGCAGGTTGATTTTATGAAGAAGCAAGCGAATATCACATTTAAGCATCAGGAGATTTCCTTACGCGAATTAGTGGAATTACTGGTGCAGATTGGTTACGAACCTAAAATTACGCTTCAAGACGTCGTAAAAGAAGGGAAGAAACTTAATCAACGGGGGTTGATAGCTAAAATAACCGTGGCCGGATTTTGTTTCGGAAATTCCATGATGATTAGTTTTCCGGAATACTTTGGAATGGCTGCATTTGAGCAGCAATATGCAAGTTTCTTCGGTTATATGAACTTGGCATTTGGTATTCCGGTGCTACTTTATAGTGCCTCGGATTATTTCAAATCGGCGTGGTTAAGTTTGAAACAAAAGCGGCTGAACTTGGATGTGCCTTTGGCATTGGGGATTTTCGTTTTGTTTTTTCGGTCGGCATTTGAAATCCTCACGCAAACAGGCCCTGGCTTTATGGACACCTTATGCAGCTTAGTTTTTTTTATTCTGGTTGGTAAATGGGTGCAACAACGGACATACTACCATATCTCGTTTGAACGGGATTATCGTTCTTATTTTCCGGTTGCGGTAACTGTAATTGAAGAGGAAAGTGAAAAACCTATACAGATAGCTGATTTGAAAGTAGGTCAACGCATCTTGGTGCGTAATAATGAAATCGTTCCGGCAGATGCTATTTTATTAAAGGGGAATGCCTCGGTTGACTTTAGTTTTGTAACAGGAGAATCGAAAGCTGTTGATAAAACATTGGGAGAGATTATATATGCAGGAGGTAGACAAATTGGGGAGGCGATTGAGTTAGAAGTTGTGAAACCTGTATCTCAAAGCTACTTGACGAGATTATGGAATAACGAGAGTTTCAAAACTCAGGAGAAGAAGTTTGATACCTTTATTGATTTTATAAGTAAATATTTTACTGTTGCGTTGATCAGTATAGCTATTGTCGCTTGTATTTTCTGGCTCATCGGTGGCGATTCATCAAAAGCATGGGGTGCTTTTACAGCCGTATTGATTATTGCTTGTCCTTGTGCGCTGGCTTTGAGTTCGCCTTTTACGCTTTCCGCTGCACTAAGTATTTTCGATCGGAATAAGTTCTATATAAAAAATACAGCTGCTATTGAGCAATTATCGGCGATAGATTGCGTGGTGTTTGATAAAACAGGAACCATTTCTTCTCCGAAATCTTCCTTGATGCTATTTGAAGGCGAATTGGATGAAGATGAACGTTCTTTGGTTTCTTCGGTATGCCGAAATTCTAATCATCCGTTAAGCAGAGAGATTGTCAAATGGATTGGTCATACGGTTATTCAGACAGCGGACGTCTTTAAAGAGATAACAGGTAAAGGTATGGAGGCTCTATTTGACACAACCGAGGTAAAAATAGGTTCTGCATCTTTTCTAGGTATTAAAAATGAGTATCAAGATGGTTCTGTGGTGTATATTATGATAAATGAAATGGTGAAAGGATATTTTACGCTGGAACAATCGTGGCGACAGGGATTATCCGAGGTGGTAGGCACATTAAACAAAGGGGAATATGATTTACACTTGATTTCGGGAGATAATGAAAGACGCTCTGATGCCTTGAAGCTCATTTTCCCAAGCAACGCTCGTTTATTATTTAATCAGAGTCCATCGGATAAACTGCACAAGATAAATTTTTGGCAAGACCGCGGAAAACAGGTGTGTATGTTAGGTGATGGACTTAACGATGCGGGGGCATTGCGGAAAGCGAATTTAGGAATAGCGGTTTCTGATGACATTAACAACTTTTCGCCCGGCTGTGACGCGATTTTAGATGGAGATTCCTTTGCTAAATTACCGTCGTTTTTTGCTTTTGCTAAAGATGCAGTCAAAGTTATACATATGAGCTTTGCCATATCTTTAACGTATAATGTGGTGGGATTGAGCTTTGCAGTACAAGGAACAATGTCTCCGTTATTTGCTGCGATTCTAATGCCGATCAGTACGGTAACCATTATTTCATTTACCAGTCTGACGACACGTTGGTTTGCCAAACGAAGGAAATTGTTGTCTAAACCTAAACTAGGTTAAGCTATATAAAGCAATATTTAAATTCGTATCTTTAAAGATCGGGCTATAGATAGCTGTTTAAATACACACTATTTAATACTATAAAAATGAGCATTATATTCTTTTTAATCGGTTGCAGTGTTTTCATCGCCTTAATATTTTTAGGTGCGTTTTTCTGGGCAAATAAAACCGGACAGCACGAAGATACATATACACCTTCTGTACGAATTCTTTTTGACGATGAAGTAGAGGAAGAAAAGTGAAAAATATCTTACAGTCCTCCAGTGTTTTGCGTTTTGTCGGGCCGAAAAAGGAAGAAAACTGTTGGAGTGTATTGTTAAAGTTTCTACCTTTGCACCACTCCGCGAGGGAGGGCGTCCTGTTTACAGGATATGTTGAACGGGGATAGGTAAAAAAGAAAATATTTTTTTTGTTATTCCGAAAAACATCCCTACCTTTGCAGTCCCTTCGGGAACGAGGGGTACAGAAACAGAAGATCGACGGCCTATTTGGTCGGCAGATATAAATGCCAAAGCGC
>NZ_SGIT01000007.1 GCF_004208525.1 Sphingobacterium corticibacterium
ACCTCTTCCCATTCCGAACAGAGCAGTCAAGCCCGCCAGAGCCGATGGTACTGCCGTAAAAGGTGGGAGAGTAGGTCGGTGCCGAACCTTATACAGGGCCCCTGCAGTATAACTGCAGGGGCTTTTTGTTTTTCTTTTCGACCAGCAATTATTCTCTCTTATGAAGATCGTATTACGACGATCGGTGGCCCCTAACGGATTCTAAAAAACAATTGATTGGGCGGGGGAAGTTCGATCCGTTTGGGCGAATAACACAGTTAATTGTGATAATAAATAGAAGAGAAAAGCCCGGAGGTGAGTCCGGGCTTTTCTAATTTCTTGATAAGAAAAGGTATGAGTTATTTTGCCAATTCTTCAGCAATAGCGACGCCAATTTCAGCAGGAGATTCTACTACACGTATACCGCATTCACGCATAATCTTCATTTTGGCAGCAGCCGTATCATCCGCTCCACCTACGATCGCACCGGCATGGCCCATACGACGTCCCGGAGGCGCTGTCTGTCCTGCAATAAAGCCAACGACAGGCTTGGTACCGTGTTCTTTAATCCAACGAGCAGCTTCTGCTTCCATACCGCCGCCTATTTCACCGATCATGATAATACCTGCCGTTTCTGGGTCATTCATCAATAATTCTACAGCTTCTTTGGTGGTTGTTCCGATAATAGGGTCCCCGCCAATGCCTATAGCCGTTGTAATGCCTAAACCTGCTTTTACCGTTTGGTCTACTGCTTCGTATGTCAGGGTTCCCGATTTAGAAACAACACCTACGTTTCCTTTTTTGAAAATAAAGCCAGGCATGATGCCTATTTTAGCTTCTTCAGCCGTGATAATACCCGGACAGTTTGGTCCGATTAATCTAGAATTCTTGTCGCTCAAGTATGATTTTACTTGAATCATATCTTTAGTAGGGATACCCTCTGTGATACAAACAATAACTTCGATACCTGCTTGAGCCGCTTCCATAATGGCGTCAGCAGCAAATGCAGGAGGAACAAAAATGATCGAAACGTTAGCGCCAGTTGCTTCTACTGCATCTTGTACTGTATTGAACACCGGACGATCTAAATGAGATTGTCCTCCTTTACCTGGAGTAACGCCCCCTACTACATTTGTACCGTACTCAATCATTTGAGATGCGTGATAAGTACCTTCATTTCCGGTAAAGCCTTGTACAATTACCTTTGAATCTTTATTTACTAATACACTCATTTTTTCTGTTTTTTTGCAAAGCAAATCTACCATTTTGCGACGACTTCTGAAAATTTAATATACGATTGTCAACCGTACGAAAATTTTTTACAACGGCAATGCATACAATCGTTTACATGGTTACCGAGCTTTATTTATAAGCACGCCCATTTTTGCCTAAACTGCCATAGTACAATGCCAATAGTAACCGAGACATTTAACGAATGTTTAGTGCCGAATTGTGGGATTTCGATGCAGCCATCAACGATTTGCATGACTTCATCAGATACACCGTGTACCTCATTGCCGAATATTAACGCATATTTCTTTCTAGGTTGTATCTCAAACTTTTGTAAAGATATACTCTCCGCAGCTTGTTCTATAGCAAGAATTATATAATCTTCTCTTTTTAGCTGTTCGACGATCGCAAATGTATCACGATGATATGTCCAGTCAATGGATTGTGTAGCACCTAACGCTGTTTTTTCTATTTCGCGGTGTGGGGGGGTACCCGTAATACCACATAAAATAACTTTTTCAATAGCAAATCCGTCCGCAGTACGGAAAGTTGATCCTACATTATGCATGCTTCGTACATTGTCTAATACAACGACAACTGGGATTTTTTCTTGATTTTTAAAAGAATCGATATCAGTCCGATTCAACTCTTCCATGGATAATTTTCGCATAGGCGAAATTAAAAAGTAAAAGGCGAAAAAAGAACGTCCGCATAACATTTTTAAAATACATTTTGAATATTGGAAATAGTATGCTATTTTTGCATTCCGAAATTAGTATAAAAAGAAATATAAATATAGCTAGAGAAATGGCAAATCATAAATCAGCGCTTAAAAGAATCAGAGCAAATGCGGCAAAACGCTTAAGAAATCGTTACCAGGCAAAAACTACTCGTAATGCGATTAAAAAAATACGTAATACAACCGATGCTGAAGAGGCTAAAGTGTTGTTGCCGAGAGTTGTTTCAATGCTTGATCGTTTGGCTAAGAAAAATGTTATCCATAAGAACAAAGCTGCTAACAACAAATCTAAATTAACGAAATTAGTTAGTAAATTAGGTTAATTTTAAGCCTGTTCTTTAATAAGAATAAAAAAGGGATGTATTATTTACATCCCTTTTTCTTATTGACCTTTGATACAGATTATGTTAAAGGAACTTGGAATCAGGCAAAATACTTAAAATAATCTCGTCCAGTTTAGCCTTGTTGTCTTTGTAGGGAGATAGATCGTATAATTCCACTTTTCGGAAATCGATCGGATGACTTTCACTTTGCAGGTAAATAAATCCTTGCTTTAAAAGCTTTCCGTCCGCTTTTTGAGCAGGATCATAAGGTTCGACGTTCCCTCCTCCAATTTGGGGCTTGTGATATTCTAATACCACCTCACCTTCTAGTATGTGTTGAATAAGAGAGTCTCCTAATACGAGGAAATCAGCCGTTACCCATTCGTCTCCATGATAGGTTTTTGATGTAGAGCTTGTACAATGAGGGGTAAATAATGTTCCGTCAATAACGACGTTTGTTCCAGGGGTACATAAGTTCGATGTCGTACGTTCATCCTTGCCATTCCCACCAAGAAATTGCCCTTCAATAGAAATCGGGAAATCCTGGTCTTTTAGCATAGTATTTGGATCCTGTCCGTGAAGCATTGCCCCGCTATTGCGCCAAGCCCAGCCTTCACCACCTTTTACCTGCTCATCAACAAAACGGTATTCTACACGGAGAAGATAATAGCTATAAGGCGTATTGTAGGCAAGGTGACCATATTGTTGATTGAATTCGTCATAGCCATCGTAGCGGACTTTAAGCAGACCATCTTCGACCCGAAAAGTATTGGCGTAGTTCTCGCCTACTTCATGCAATCGGATTTTTGGCGTCCAGTCATTTATATCATTGCCATTAAAAAGCTGAATTGGTTTAGGAGTTTCCGCTGACACGGTAGTTTTACTTCCCGTAGAGGAGCAAGCCAATATAATGGCACTCGTTGCTAATACCAATAGAAAACTTAATTTGATTTTCATGCGTCTAGTTTAAGGTTATAATAATAAATTTTTGTTTTTGATATATTCGCTGGGTCTCACTCCAATAACTTTATTAAAGGTATTGCTGAAGGTTGGTAAGCTGCTGTAACCCACACGCATCGCTACTTCGTTTACACTCATCTTCTCGTCCAGAAGCAGTTTTAGTGCGGTGAGCATACGGAGAATAGTGTAATATTGGATAAAGCTCATGTTTAGTTCCCGTTGAAAAAGACGAGCCAGTGTGCGTTCACTGACCTCAAATTCGTTCGCCAGATTTTTAAAGCTAATGTTTTCATCTATACGTTGTTCCAAATAATTGACAATCATTTTTAGTTTTTCATGTTTCGGATAGGGGAGGGCTAAAGGCAATTCCGTTTGAGATATTTCCGGCAGGATTAATTTAAAAGCCTTAGCAATGGAGTATTTAGGTTCTTCTGTAGGTAATATATTACCTGTCCAGCGATTGGTAAACATAATAAACTCAATTAAAAAATCATTGACAGGATAGATATTTACTTTATCAAAAAAATCGGTGTCCGTATCAAATGGAGGGAAATATAAATTACGCATCACGACTTCGGGACTACTTGGGTAAATACTGTGTCTTATTCCGCCTGGAATCCATATGTAATGACGTGCGGGTAGAAAGTACGATTTTTCATCAGTTTTTAAAAAAACAATTCCTCCCTCTGTATAGAGAAACTGCCCTTTTGTATGACTGTGTTCGGAAATGAAGCTTTCTCCCATAAGTGCATGGTGGCAATAAATACTATCTTCGAAAGTGTCTACTTCCGTCATGTAATATTTGTCAACATAAAGCGTTCTGTCCATTGTTTTCTGAAGTAAAAGGCATAAATTTCCTATTTTTTGACGACATAACCAAAAAAGTAGGAGACATACGGAAAATTGATTATTATTGTTTATCTTACAGTTTGTAGCAGATAACAGCGTATTTTATATGACAGCGGAAAGAATTAAATTAGAGAGGCTAAAAGATAAAGTGATGACCGTACAAGAAGCGGTCGATTTTTTTGAGAACGATATGGTGGTGGGGTCGAGTGGCTTCACAAAAGCGGGAGATAGTAAGGTTGTGTTGGAAGCTTTGGCAGAACGTGCTAAAAATGAGGATATAAAAATTACGTTGATGACCGGGGCTTCGTTAGGACATGATACAGATGGTAAGTTAGCCGCTGCCGGAGCACTAAAAAAGCGGATGCCCTTTCAGGTAGATCGGACGTTGAGAAACAAAATCAATGCAGGTGAAGTATTGTTTATAGATCAACATCTTAGTGAGAGTGCGGAGTTGCTGCACAATAAGAATCTTCCTGCTGTTGATATTGCGGTTATTGAAGTAGCATACATTGATCGGGACGGGAGTCTGGTACTTACCACATCTGTGGGAAATTCTGCCACCTTCGCTGAGTTGGCGGAAAAAATCATTATTGAGATTAATACGGCTATCCCGATGGAGGTTTATGGTCTCCATGATATATATAAACCTGAGAACTACCCTCATAGAAATGTGATTCCTATTGTTGCGCCTTGGAATAAGATTGGACGTAAGACCATTTCTGTTAATCCAGATAAAATTGTTGGAATCGTTTTTACAGATAAAAAAGACAGTCCGGCAGATATCGCCGAGCCGGATGCAAAAACAACGGCAATAGCTGCCCATATTTTGAATTTCTTTGAGAACGAGGTGCAATTAGGGCATTTAACCGATCGACTGCAGCCATTGCAGGCGGGAATCGGAAAAGTGGCGAACGCGGTACTGATGGGGTTTAAAAACAGTAATTTTTATGATTTAACAATGTTTTCCGAAGTATTGCAAGATAGTACATTTGATTTGATAGATGCCGGAAAACTATCTTTTGCTTCTGCCTCGTCTATTACGGTGTCCGAAGAATGTTATGAACGGGTATTCAATAATTTACAACGGTATCGGGATAAAATTGTATTACGACCTCAAAATATTTCTAATACGCCGGGTTTGATTCGTCGGTTAGGCGTTATTGCCATCAACACGGCGATTGAATTTGATATTTACGGAAACGTTAACTCCACACATCTCGCGGGTTCCAAAATCATGAATGGTATCGGTGGTTCAGGTGATTTTGCGAGAAATGCGTACCTCAGTATTTTCGTAACGCAAGCAGCTTCTAAAAATAATACAATTTCGCATGTTCTGCCCATGGTATCCCATGTGGATCATACCGAACATGACGTGGATGTTTTGGTAACAGATATTGGACTAGCTGATTTACGTGGGCTTGCGCCGAGAGAACGTGCTCAAAAAATCATTGAAAACTGTGTGCACCCTGATTTTAGAGCAGAACTTCAATCCTATTTTGATAGAGCCTGCGACAGAGGGGGGCATACGCCCCATTTATTGGAAGAAGCTTTTAGCTGGCATTTACGGCTTGCGGAGACAGGTACAATGAAGAAACTTACTTAAAAACTAAAAGCACATCTCACTTGTAAAGGATGTGCTTTTTTCTGAAATAAGGTTGCTGCTTTTCTATCGTTGTCCAGGCAGATAGATCTGGAAACCAAGGCTTACACCAAGGCCGCTTTGTCCACCACCGGAATTAATATTAGCTTTGTTATAATTGTATCCAACTGTTGTTTCTAATGCTACTGATTGCGTTATAAAATGTGCATAGCCAGCAGCTAAACCTAGTTCTAGAGCGACATTGTCGCCAGCTGAACTGCCGGCAATACCAACGTTCCCGTGTCCGAAGAAACGTCCGCTCGCACTAGCTCCACCTGGGAAATAGTAACGCACGAAAGGGGCTACGCCATAAGTCCATTCGTTGTCCCCATCACCTTTGACTGATTTAAAGCCTAAACTGGCTTGTGCTCCGATTGCAACACCATCTGATACAAAGTACCCTGCGCGTGGCCTTAACCCGATATTAAACGATTCAGCTTCAAAATTGTAACCTAGGCCGGCTAGCTCGCCACCAACCATCCAATTGCCTTGTCTAATTGGTTCTAATCCTACGTTAGCAGATGTCTGCGGTGTCGTCTCTACACGTTGTGCCTGTGCGCTGATTGCGAAGCCTCCTAGTAAGAGGCATAAAAATGTAAACTTCTTCATATTACGATCTATTACGTTAAAATTATTTTATCTAAGTTAATAACGTTTTGTGACCATAATTGTTTGACGTAATTTAATAAATTATAGAAGCGATGTGAAAATGTAGTAAAAGATCTACTTTTTCTATTAGAAAATTAATTGATAAACGGAGAGGAGAGCCCTCTTTGTTTGCTATAATAATCTACTGTTTTCGCTGCTTGAAATGGTCGGTCAGTACTCAATATATCGGCTCCATTTTCAATATATTCTGCGTAAACCTGTTCGCCTCTTTGCTGCGCTTGGCGATCCAGGTTTCCGATGGTGCCTAAAATACATAAAATACCATGCTGATGAAGTAGATCGATTAGTTTTTTGTCTGCTTGTGATGTGCCGATAAAAGCAACAAGTCGCGTATCCGGAATATCCAGATCATTTAAACGTATCAAGTCTTCTACATTTTTTATAGAAGCTGAAATCATTAAATCTGGTGCCAAGTTATGTACTGCTGCCGCTTGGTCGGCACTGTAAGTAATGATGATCACATATGCTTCGGCTTTTGTTTTTCTAATGACGTCTACCACGAGCTGATAGGGGACATTTCTTTTTACATCCAATGTGAAAAGAACTTGGCCGATACCCCACCGTAATGTTTCCTCCAATGTTGGAATACGGTAGTTGGTTACAGTTCCTGCAGGATCTTTGAGGTTTAACTCCTTCAACTCAGCTAATGTATGTCGACTAACTTTTCCCTTTCCTGTTGTAGTACGGTCTAATGTTTCGTCGTGCATTAAAACGAGAACAGAATCTTTCGTAAGTGCAATGTCACACTCGATAATGGCAGGCATTTTCGAGGCCACGCGTTGAAAAGTTTCTATGGAATTTTCGGGATAATCTGTATCCGGCCCGCCCCGATGTGCGCTAACCAATGGAACCCTCGTTTCCGAATAGGTAAGGAAACGATATAAGTCCCCAACCTCTTTAAAATTAAATACCTGCGGAGCATTACCTAATCGGATGGTATCCGCTGTGGTGTTATTTCTGAAACAGCTGCAGAAAAACAATAGAAGCACGAGCGTTAAATAAAAATTATTTATTTTCTGCATAGGTTTCAATGGATTGACATATAGTATCTAAAGAGCTGTTTAACTGATCAATTTGGATATGGGCTTGCTTATAAAAAAATTCTCTTTCACCCAATTTTTCTTCAATAAATTTTAGGAGAGCTTCATCTCGTAACCCTTGGAGAGCAGGGCGGGAAGCAATATTGGATTGTTGCAATCTATTATATAAGGCTTTGGGTGTGAGATATAGATAAATGGCAATGCCGTTTTCCAAAATCCATTGCATGTTATCGAAAAAACAAGGACTCCCCCCACCGGTAGAGACTACTGCTCGTTTTCCGTGTTGTTCTTTGAGCATTTTGCTTTCCAATTCGCGAAAGTTTTGCTCGCCATATGCTGTAAAGTATTCCGGTATTGACATGCCGATACGTTCAACAAGCAGGTGATCTAAATCAATAAACTGCATGCTCAGATGGTTAGCTAGCTTTTTGCCTAGGGTAGTCTTTCCGCTGCCCATAAAACCGATTAAAAATATAGGCTTATACATTATTTCCCTAAATAATCTTCTTCTAATTCTTCTTTTGATGGAAATGTGATTTTTGACCACTTTTTGATTACCGTGCCATTTTGCAATAACAATACACCCGGGTTAGAACGAACCATACTTTTAAGTGGAACGGCATCAACATAAAATGTTTCCAATACCAAATCCATTTCATCATGAAGGCCTCTTGCTACTTGTGATGGGCTGGCGGTCAATAATATTGCCCGGAGGTTGTAATCGGTTGCTAGATCACGGATGGTAGTGTTAATACGATCCAGTGCGATAATGTCTGCTAAAGACAACTTGTCTGCATATGTACTTACGACCACAAAGTTATAATAAGGATTGGTGATGATTTCTTCTGTCACATCGTTTCCTTCCATGTCGGATATCACCAAATCTGGAATGGGAATCTGATATCCTTTTTTGATAAGTTTCGACGTAGGTTCGCCAATGATTTCCCAATTGTCATCTTCCCAGATGCCGTCCATATATTCCTTATCGGTCACTTTTTTAACTTCTGCCGTTTGCTTATGTTTTATTTCATAAATATATTCGTATACATCACCTTTTTCCCCTTCAGGAAGCACCCTTAATGCAGGTATATTGTTCCCTTCTTTATAAGGAAGAAAATCTATAAAAGGAAGGAAGTAGATGGTATAAATGCCAATTCCAAAAGCTAAAAGTACAATCAATGTACTGACAAGACCTATCGTGGTTGAGTTAGAAAAGATAGGTGTAATCCGTGTTCGGTACTTGAAAATGATAAACACGAAGATCAATAAAATAATATCTTTAATAAAAGATTGCCACGGTGTTAAGGGTATGGCATCACCAAAACATCCACAAGAACTTACCACCTCAAAAAAAGCAGAATAGAATGTTAGGAATAGAAAAAATACAGTTAACAGCAATAATCCCCAAGCTACCTTGTTTTTATAGATTCCCAATAATAAAAATACCCCTAAAACGATTTCTAAGCCACAGATAAGGACAGCTAGCCAGGTACTATAGTCATGGAGAAAATCCATGTGGAAAACAAGAAAGTATTCTTGCAATTTATAGCCGAAGCCAGTCGGATCATTAGCTTTGATTAAGCCTGAAAAAATAAATAGTATACCAACAAAAAACCGGCTAAATCCTAATGCAATATCAATGGTATTGGTTTTCTTTTTTCGCGTAGGGGTGAAATTCGTTTCCATGAGTCTATTTTTGTTCAGCAAGTCCTAATTTTATAAGTGCAAAAACAGCATAGTTTAGCATATCTTGATAGTTTGCCTGTAGTCCTTCCGATACAAGGGTTTGCCCATTATTGTCTTCAATTTGTTTGACCCGGTGAATTTTCATAAGGATAAGGTCTGTCAAGGAAGAAATACGCATTTCTCGCCAAGCCTCCCCATAATCATGATTTTTGGCAAACATCAAGTCACGTGTTTCGCTTACCTTTTCGGTGTATCGCTTGTCTACAATTTCATATGGCAAGTTCTCCCCCGCATCTTCTGGTAGCTCCAATTGCATCATCGCAATCACACAATAGTTGACGACACCTATATATTCTCCTAAAATGTCTTCTCCCACTTTTGAAACTTTTTTGACCTCCAATGTCCGTATGCGTTGTGCTTTAATATAAATTTGATCTGTTATGGATGGTGGACGCATAATCCGCCAGGCAGTACCATAATCTTTTGTTTTCTTCAGAAATAAATCCTTGCAATGTTTTATAACGTTATTATATTCGGTATTCGTGTCCGTCATTGTTATCACCTTTTCTACAAATATAATTAGAATATGTTTAAGGGATAGGTCATAAATAAGTACAATTTGCCATAAACGAAATTATCATTATTTATCCAAGGCACATTTGAGTGATGAATAAATCGAGCTTACGAACGCTGGAATGCTTGTTTAACAGACCTTGGCGATAAATCTGATAGCTTCATCGCCTTTAAAAATAACCGAGTGTAACGAGCTCATTTATTCCATGGAAACCTTACGGTCATAAATAATTACATACGGATGAAAAATAATTCCGTTCTTTGAGATAGAAATTAAATAGAGGTACGAAGTTTATATGGATGAAACTGAAATGTAAATAAGCGTGTATGAAGATATTTAAACCAGAGATACGTGACGTTCGTATTATACGATATGTTCAGCCTTTTCGGGAAGGAGGATCATTGCCAGCATTGGTAGATGCGGATGATGGATTTAGCTATGTCATTAAGTTTCGTGGGGCGGGACAAGGAAAAAAAGCTCTAGTAGCGGAGCTCATCGGAGGGGAACTCTGCCGTTTTCTAGGGCTTCGTATGCCTGAATTGGTATTTGCCGATCTCGACGAATCCTTTGCACGCATGGAACCAGACGAAGAGATACAGGATTTGTTGCGTTTCTCGGTGGGAAAAAACCTAGGTGTACATTTTTTGAACGGAGCGGTCACATTTGATCCGAATGTGGATGAGATTGCCGAAGACGAGGCATCTAAGATTGTCTGGTTGGACGCGTTACTCATGAATGTAGACCGTACCGTTCGAAACACCAATATGTTGATATGGCATAAAGAACTCTGGCTGATAGACCACGGGGCATCCCTTTATTTCCACCATGCATGGGATAACTGGGAAGAACAATTACCAAAACCGTTTCTACAAATAAAGGATCATGTGCTGCTCCAGTTGGCGTCCAAAGTAGAAGAGGTGGACGCACAGTACAGGTCTCGTTTTACAGAAGAAAATTTGTGGAATATATTACGAGTGGTTCCCGATGAATGGTTGGTAGACGAGCATAGGCAATTGCGTGCCGATGACGCAAGAGAGGTATATGTGTCTTTTTTATTGGGAAGGCTGGCTCATTCGGGGAACTTTATAAAACAGATACAGCATGAGCGAAAGAACATTATATGAGTATGCTGTCGTACGCGTAGTGCCTCGCGTGGAGCGTGACGAATTTATCAATGTTGGCGTAGCACTCTATTGTCGGAAGCAACGTTATGCCGAGGTCAAGATTTATGTAGACGAGGCTAAATGTAAAATGCTGGATTCGGAGATTGATCTGACTCTTATTGCAAAACACCTAGATTCTTTTCAGCGTATTTGTGTTGGGGATAAAGGAGGTGGAAAACTCGCGACTTTGGAACAAGCCGAACGTTTTCGCTGGCTGACGGCAAAACGGAGTACCATAATCCAATGTTCGGTTGTACATCCGGGCTTATGTGTTTCGGCAGAGCAGACCCACCAAGAATTATTTGAAAAATTAGTGCTATAGAAAGCCTCATTTTTTTATAGGAATCGTAAATTTGAACGAATACTAATACCGTATATAAGATGGAAGAATTTTATCGACATATATATCAAAAGCAAATGGAAGTGCAGGATATGCCGAGCAATGCTCGTATAGCCGATTGGGCGATGCATGTGCTCCATCTGCTATTTCCCGAAAGGCAATCGTCCCATTTTCAGGATGTGCAAGACGTGCGTAAAGCTTTTGAAGAAGCGGAAGAAGAATTGTTGGAATTGTTAATGAAAACAAAAGCATGTTCACATTGTGATAACAAACGGATTGCACGCCGATTTTTAGAAGAGCTACCCGCTATTTATGAAGTCATGCTTACGGATGCGCAAGCTATTATGGATGGTGATCCTGCCGCGCGGAGTTTACGGGAAGTAATACGAACATATCCCGGTTTTACAGCTATATGTGTATACCGTTTAGCGCATCAATTGTGGAAATCAGATGTTCCGCTTATTCCCCGTATATTGACCGAACATGCACATTCTAAGACAGGTATAGACATCCATCCGGGCGCCCAAATAGGTCGATATTTATATATAGACCATGGAACAGGACTGGTGATAGGAGAGACTTGCGTCATTGGCGACCATGTCAAACTGTATCAAGGCGTTACACTGGGTGCACTGAGCGTGGAAAAAAATATGATTGATACCCAACGGCATCCTATTATCGAGGATCATGTCATTATCTATGCCGGAGCAACGATTTTAGGAGGACAAACCGTCATCGGTCATCACTCCGTTATTGGTGGAAATGTATGGTTGACATCCAGTGTAGCGCCATACACCACGGTTTATCATCAACCTAATTCGAAATTTATTGACTCAAAACCTATCGTATAATGGGAAAACTGATAGATGCCATTGGCAATACACCCCTCGTAGAACTCACATCGTTTCACAATAATCCTAAGGTTAAGATTTTTGTGAAAATGGAAGGGAATAATCCAGCTGGATCCGTAAAAGATAGAGCTGCCCTAAACATGATCCGGTCTGCGTTGGAAAGAGGAGAAATTACGAAGAACACAAAATTGATAGAAGCCACTTCTGGTAATACCGGTATCGCTTTGGCTATGATAGCAGGTATATATGGCTTGGAATTAGAACTCGTCATGCCTTCATCATCTACCCGTGAACGGACGTTGACTATGGAAGCTTATGGCGCGAAGGTGACCCTATTAGAAAATATGGAAGTTTGTCGTGACTATGCCGAAGAAAAAGCAGCTTCGGGAGACTATTTTATTTTAAACCAGTTTGCCAATCCAGACAATTATAAAGCGCATATCAAATCAACAGGTCCGGAAATCTGGCGAGATACAGATGGGAAAATTACCCATTTTGTAAGTGCAATGGGAACAACAGGTACAATTATGGGGTGCTCTATGTTTTTAAAAGAGAAAAATCCTGCGATTCAGATTGTTGGTTGCCAGCCCACGGAGGGATCTTCTATACCGGGAATTCGTAGGTGGCCGAAAGCCTATCTTCCAAAGATATTTGATGCCTCGCGAGTAGATCGAGTTATCGATATTGCCGAGTCGGATGCCGTACAGCGTACACGGGAACTGGCCCAAAAAGAAGGTGTTTTTGTCGGAATGAGTACAGGTGGAGCTTTTCACGCAGCCTTAAAAGTTGCTAGCGAAATGGAGGAAGGTGTTGTTGTTTTTATCGCATGTGACCGCGGGGATCGTTATTTAAGTTCTGACTTATTTGGATAAAAAGAGATGTGGACCAGATTAAACCTGATCCACATCGCTTTTATTTATTATCCCTGCTCCAAATTTCATAGATCGGATCGCCTTTAGAGCTCAAGCCACTATGATGCCAAGCACCATCTTTCACCGCACCGTCAAAGCTCAAGTTAGCACCGACACGCAAATTGTCCCGAGAGAAAAATAGAATATGTTCACTGTATTTACCGTCGGTAAACGTATAATGGCCTCCTCCTGTACCGGAAAAAGTCTTCGCTCCTGGATCTATAGCCATCCATTGGAAATAGCCATCCACTAAGAGCTTAATGGTTTTGCGGGTGCCACTTTGGTGTATTTGAACGAGGTCGTTCCCTTGCTTCCGTCCGGTTATTCGCCATAAACCATCTAAATCTTGTGTTTTGGCGGTTTCTTTTTTCCATGCTTGTCCCGATTGTTCTAGCAATCCGTCTGCATTTGCAGTTAGTGCAAAGCTTTTTGTTTGGCCGACAGTATGGGCATTAGCATCGTTATATTCAATTTGAACGTTTAACGATCCATTCTGATAGGTATAGGGGCCACCAAAGGTCGATATATAGGTGTTATCTTTATAGGTGGTTTGAGAAGAATACCCATCAATAAACATCCAAACAATATTGGTGTCGCCTTTTTTTGTAGTATACACGCCCTTAAGATTTGGTGTAGTTTGTGCCATTATTAGTGTAGCGATACACATTAAAATAAACGATAGAATTGATTTTCTCATGATTGTCTGTGTTAGTCCAACATAAAAATAACAAATAATAGGAGAACATGTTCACACAAATTATACCTTTGTGGGTTTAAGATGATAATGAGAATACTACACTATTGTTTCTTGCTGACGATTTTATCATTATGTAGCATCCATGTTAGCGCCCAACACTTCGGTACGCTACACGGTATCGACACAACTGTGCAGTTGTTGGATACCAGTCGACAGGCACGCTGGGGGCAGTCTTCCCAGCCTGATCCACTACCACGCTTTGCCCGTACAACAAAAGAACCAAAAAGAGAAAAGAAATTTTTGCGTGCAGGCTCGGAATGGCTTGTTGCGAATATAGTTCCAGCTACTTTTAATCGGTTTATAACAAAAGATCCTTATTCCTATATCAGCTTTAAAAACTTTATCAACCATCAGCGATTTTCTGCATGGGATTGGGATGATAATCAGTTTACGACGAATCATTTAGACCAT
This sequence comes from Sphingobacterium corticibacterium, assembly GCF_004208525.1. Taxonomy (GTDB): domain Bacteria; phylum Bacteroidota; class Bacteroidia; order Sphingobacteriales; family Sphingobacteriaceae; genus Sphingobacterium; species Sphingobacterium corticibacterium. The sequence continues at coordinate 14,122 of NZ_SGIT01000007.1, forward strand.
CCTTACCACGGACAACTTTATTTTAACGCGTTCAGGAGTAATGGTTATAACTTTTATCAGTCCAGTATAGCGACGTTGGCAGGGAGTTACCTTTGGGAAACGGGTGGAGAAACACAGGCTCCCTCTATTAATGATCTGGTAAATACGACGTACGGTGGAATTATCTTAGGTGAAATGACACATCGGATTGCCCGTAATATTTTGGGAAGAGGAAGTCGGCACCCTCATTCGCGCGTATCGAATGAAATAGGTGCCTTTTTTGTAAACCCCGTGAATGGTTTAAACCGTTTGCTTGATGGTAAATGGGGTAAGATAGACGAATATAATGCCGTCGATTCCTCTACAATATGGACAGAAGTAAATGTGGGCATACGTCGATTCGATGCACAAGAAGGTGATATTCTTGAAAAAGGAAAAAATGGATCATACGGGCGGCTTAGACTATGGTATAGTAATGGTCCCGAAAATATAACACGTCCGTTTGATCAGTTTTATGTAAATCTTGAATTCGGAAAAGGGGATAGCACCTTTATTAATGCTGTGAATGTACATGCGCTCCTCTATGGGCATAAATTCTTTGAAACCAAGCGCGGTGACCACTACGGAATATTAAGTGCCAACTACGATTTCTATAACAATGATGCGTTTTTCTACGGAGCGCAGAATTTGATGTATAACTGGAACTCCAAATTCCGTTATAAAAAAAGAAACCGTCTAAACATGAGTGTAGGAGTTGGGGCAATTTTATTGGCCGGTGTGCCAGATCCTTATTTGCTCTATGGCGCGAGCCGGAATTATAATTATGGCTCAGGAGCTGGATATCGTTATCACGCCGAGCTAAGCGTATTGAACCGCTTACTTATTACAGGAGACTACAATGGAGGTCTCTTTTTCACTATCAGTGGTAATGACTCCTATTATATTCTGCACGCAGGAACATTAGAGGCCAATTTGCGTCTTATCAAAAATTTTTCCCTAAATGTTAGCTCTGGATATTTTGCATTGGCAGGACATTTTGAGGAAGAACATTATCCAGATTTCAATCGAAGTTTTCCTTTTGGACGATTATCGATCGGGTATAACGTTAGGTTTTAGTATATGTTCAGGAATATTGTAAATGCACCAATTCTTTGCCAAACAAATGCACTTCACCTACCGGATTGAAACCTATGTTTAAATAGAGTTTCTTTGCTTTCTGATTTTCTTTGTCTACTAATAACCCTAATACCTCACCATATCGGTGCACGAAAAAATCAATAACATAAAGTAATAAGATTTTACCAATACCTTTTCCTTGAGCGGCTGCTGATACTGCGAGCGTGTCAATATAAATTTCTCCCGCCTGTGTTTCATGACCTATGTTTGGTTCCCTTTTAAAATGTGTATGTAAATAGGATAGGATGGGTGCGCGCAATTGTTCTAGTGCATCGCCCGGATAAAGACAGATTTGTCCGATGATGTTGTCATCCTCTTCAGCAACGATGATATGTTCATAACTATATTGATTTTTCGGTTGAGCTATATGATGGGTTAGAAAAGCAATGGCTTTTTGTTGGTCATGTTCTCCAATAAAATAATAAATAATCTCTTCCATTGCGGTCAACATAATAGGTGCAATGGCTTTTGCATCCGTAGGACGGGCTTTTCGTATCTGTATCATTTTTCTAAAATAGCAAAGGCTACCCCAAGAAGGCAGCCTTTGTTTGTCGTATTTATTTTTAAAAACGCTTATTTGCTGTCTTTATCCAATTTTTCGAAATCTACGTAAGCAATCTCCTGTGGTTTTAACGTCACATTTTCTTTTAGGTAGTCAAACACCTTAAGTGCTTTTGCTTCTTCAAAAAGACGGTTTGCTTGCTCTCTGTCTTGTAATAACTGGAGTGCATATTGACCTAGTTGCTCATCGGTAGGTTCATCATTGATGTTATACATCTTGATCTGCGCATAGATACGTTCTTTTGCCAAGTTAATCACTTCATCATATTTGACTTCAAGATTATTGGCCGTAACGATGCGGTTTTCAATGATTGTCCATTTTAGGTTGCTTACAAAGTCGGCAAATCCTTCTTCAAGCTCTTCGTCCGAAATATTAGGGTTCGTTGCTTTCAACCATTTTTTCAAGAAAGCTTCCGGAAATTTGACATCCACTTTCTCCATGCCATAGGTGTATATGTCGTTACGTAACTTCTGATCAGCATTCTGTTTGAAAAGACCTTCAACTTCTTCTTTTACTTTAGCCTCAAACTCTTCCTCCTTCGTTACATCGCCTGCAGGGAACAATTTGTCGAAGAACTCCTGATTTAAATCAGCCTCCTCCAAGCGGTTGATGTTGTTAACCGTCAGCTCAAATTTTGTTACATCCAGATTTTCAGCCTCGTCTTCGGTGATTCCTAAGATACGTGCAATATCAGCAACTTTAAATGCTTTTTTGATGTCGATTTTCGCTGTATCATCTTTTTTCAAGCCAACTAATGCTTTCTTCGTTTTGGCATCTTCAATAATATCGGTGCGAACAGAAGTTGTTTTTTCAATACCCTCTTCTTTGGTTTGTTTCAGTGTAGAATAGAGTACATCTCCTTCTTCAGAAACCTCTGGATTGGTCATTTTTCCGTAGCTGCGACGAAGATTTTTGACACGCTCTGCTAAAGTCGCATCGTCCGCTTTAATTTCATACGCCGTAAATGCTGTTTCTTTAGAGAATGGTGTCTCGAATGCTGGCGCGATGCCGATTTCGTATGTAAAGGAGAAAGTATCGTTAAAATCCCAGTTGTATTTCGCATCCGCATCACTTTCGACAGGAAGAGGCTGGCCTAATACTTCTAACTTATTTTCACCGATGTATTCGGAAATTTTATCATTGACCAATTTATTGATCTCATCAAATAAAATGGATTTTCCGTAGGTACGTCTAATGTGCCCCGGAGGAACCATACCTGGACGGAAGCCAGGTAATTTAGCCTTTTTAGCCTGTTCTTTGATAGCTTTATCTACCGAAGGATTGTAGTCTTCGGGCGCTAGTTCAACCTTAATGTTTGCATTGACATCGTCAATTGTTTGGTGTGAAATATTCATACTCTCGTTTCGCTTTTACGCATTTTACAAAAAAAATCCTCCCGAGTTTATTAAGTTCGGGAGGACATCAAGTGCGGAAGAAGGGACTCGAACCCCCACGCCTTGCGGCGCCAGATCCTAAGTCTGGTGCGGCTACCAATTACGCCACTTCCGCAGTTATTAGGACTTTTATTGTGGCACAAAGATAGTAAGCTTGCTCCTATCTTGCAAGATTTTTTTGCATTATTTTATAAAAAATGAAAAAACGTATTTTGCGTTTGCATAAGTTATTTGTATTCATTTACTTTGTTTTTCAAAGTTCTTTGTGTTTGTTGTATTGGGGCGAGCATAAAAGTTCATGAAATATATGTACATATGAATCAACAGGATTTAATCAAAGAAATTGGGCATATCCGCTCCATGATGGAAAAATCATCCAAAGTGCTGTCAATTTCGGGGCTTTCGGGAGTATTGATCGGTATTTATGCGTTGCTCGGTGCTGCGGTAGGTTATGTTGTGGTATATGGTTTCGACAGTGGCTTTGATTATCGAGATCATTATGTCACGGAGCCAGCTGTTATTGAAACTCTAATCTTTATTGCACTGGTTGTTTTAGTCGCTTCTTTAGCTACAGGGCTGTGGATGGCGCGAAGAAAAGCGAAGAAGACCCGTCAGCTTATTTGGAATCCGTCCAGTAAAGCGATGTTGCTGGCCATGGCTATTCCGTTGATGACAGGTGGTCTTTTTTCATTGATACTGTTATCAAAAGGATATTTCAGTTTAATAGGCGCGACACTTCTTATTTTTTATGGTCTATCCCTAACATCGGGAAGTGTATACACCTTTAAAGAAGTACGCTGGTTGGGTATATTGGAGATTTTGTTAGGGTTATTGGCGTTACTGCTCCCAGGATATGGATTATGGTTTTGGGCATTTGGATTTGGTGTATTACACATCATTTATGGTTTTATTGTACATAAAAGATACGAATAATAGTGGGGGTGGATTTTTCTCTATATGATAAGGTATTCGAGAATCGTATACGCCTGCAAATCATGAGCGTGCTGATGGCAAACGATTCTTATGATTTCACCTCGCTCAAGGAAATGCTGGAGGTGACCGATGGTAACCTGGCGTCCAATTTAAAAACGCTAGAGAAGGAGGGGTACATAAGTGTGGAGAAAAGTTTTGTCGATAGAAAACCCAACACCCAATATAGACGAACTGAAAAAGGCGTAAAAGCTTTTGAAAATCATTTAACAGCATTAGAAAATTTAATAAAACAACAGTATAAATAATTTTTTTATTCACTTACTTTGAAAACCAAAGTACTTTTAATTTTATTAGCATGGAAAATCAAAACACTCCCCCCGCATTTCCACCCTCTCAACCTACCTTTTTTGAACGGTTGGCAAATTCTGTCATCTTGAAATTAGGAATTATTCTCTTTTTAGTCCTTTTGTTGCTCATTCCGATGGATAGCGTGAAGGATTTAATCCGGGAACGCAAAAACAGAGATCAGGCAGTCAGCCAGGAAATAACGAGCAAATGGGGTAATAAACAAGTTGTTTCGGGGCCTATTATTGGAATACCCTATACCTATTCGTATAACGTAAATACAACCGATGAAAAAGGTGAGATTAAGGTAGAAAAACATGTCGAAAAAGATTATGTCTTTCTCGTTTCCAAAAAGCTCAATGTGAAATCTACCGTAGAGCCTACCTATTTGAAACGCGGTATTTATCAAACGGTAGTTTATAATGCAACGGTTGCACTACGTGGTGAGTTTGACGAAATAGACTTAGCAAAATTAGATTTAAATCCAGAGGATCTAGCTTGGGAAAAAGCAAAGGTATTTATTGGACTGAGTGATCTGAAAGGAGTAAAAGCCGTTCCGAAATTAAACATGGGACAAGCAGAGGCAGAATTTGAAGTCGGCAACACCGATGTTTCGCTCTTTGAACAGACCATGGTGGCCAATGTAGATTTGTCGGATAGATCGACCAAAAACCAATTTGAGATAAACTTAGATATCCGGGGTTCACGAAATCTAACTGTTTTTCCGACAAGCAACGAGACGAGCATAATCGTCTCCGGCACTTGGGACAACCCAAGTTTTAATGGAGGTTTTTTGCCTGAAGACCGTACAATATCAGAAACTGATTTCGAAGCACATTGGCGCATCCCGAGTTTTAGTCGTAAATTTCCACAACAGTGGAAAGGGGCGCGCGGTAGTATGTATTACGTAACGCACTCTGAAATTACCGATGCAGATTACCCTGCTGTTTCCATACCGGAACCCAAAGTTTCTTCTTCCGGAGCCAATGTACAGATGTCGACAGAACAAGATATGGTACAAATTAATTTTCTGGAATCTGTAAATAACTATCAAAAAACAACGCGTGTTGCCAAGTATGGTATTTTGGTAGTACTCTTAACGTTTACATCGCTGTTTTTTACCGAAGTCATAAAAAAGCAGCGGGTTCATATTGTCCAATATGTATTAATCGGTTGTGCGATGGTGTTGTTCTATTCACTCCTGTTGGCATTAAGTGAGCACATCGGGTTTAATTGGGGTTACCTGACTGCGGCTGTAGCTACGATAATGCTCATTTCTTCGTTTATCCTTGGCATCACGAAAGACAAAAAGATTGCGTTTGTTTTTAGTGGCATCCTCTCCGCTTTCTACATCTTTATTTTCTCGCTTATGCAACTACAGGATTATTCGTTGATTGTCGGTACGATAGGTGTGTTTGTGATACTCGCGTTACTGATGAGGTTGTCTACCCGCGTGAATTGGTATCAGTTTGAAAAGAAATAACTTTCTTCTCTTCTTTTTCCCTGTGAAAAAGAAGCAAAACCGGAACGAAGTGTAGCTCACGAAGGTAAATCTCGCCGCTTCGAATGTTTTACATTTGGTATAGTACTAAGAATGAGTTTGTAGAGTTGTAAAACATTCGGATGCGGCATTTTAATGTTAAGAAGGGATCATGCAATTGTATCGTCCCTTATTTAACCGCTTTTTTGCGGAAAAACCACGCAGTGCTCATCCATACAATTTTAACTAAACACTAATGGATAAACAGTATGAGCCAGTCGCGGCTTGAGCGACACAAAAAATTTTATAAAGAAAACTCGATTTTTAAATCGAAGCTACATTTCCTATCTTGCGATGAAAAAAGAGCAGACCTTATGGATAAAATTTCAATTTTAGCCTGTGCTATAATCGCGAGCACCCTATCTTTTGGACAGGAGAATCCGAATATGAGAGTAAAGAGGCCGGTAACAACAAACAAAGTATATCAATTGAAGAAAGAAGTGTTGACCCCAGAAAAACTATGGGAACTGGGACGTGTATCAGCAGAAGGGCTATCGGCTGATGGCAAATGGTTGGTGTACGGCGTATCTAATTATACGTTCGGCGAGAATAAATCGGAAAAAAACCTCTATGTCATTCCGATAAAAGGAGGTGAGCCAGTTCAATTTACGCAGGAAGAAGGAGGTGAGTCCGTCGTTCAGATAAAAGAAAACGGCGAAGTTATCTATTTGTTCAAAGGGCAATTATGGTCAAAACCATTGACCGGAGGCGAAGCGAAACAGCTTACAGACCTAGAAGGTGGTTTGGGAAATGTAAGGCTATCACCCGATGGAAAACATATCCTTTTTAGTCGGGCAGTGCTCATTCATCCTTATCATAGTAAAGATAAATACAGCGACTTGACTAAATCAGACGTCTATATTTATGATGATTTAGACTACCGGCATTGGGACACTTTTAATGATGGTCGTTTTAATCACCCATTCATAGCCACCTATGATAATGGTGAGGTAGGAGAACCCCTGGATATATTGGAAGGGGAGCCGTTTTACAGTCCACAGGCACCTTTTGGAGGAGCAGAAGATTTTGCCTGGGCGTCGGATAGCAAAGCTGTGCTATATGTATGTAAGAAGAGATTTGGGAAGGAGTATGCCTCCAGTACCAATACCGATATATATCGATACGATCTGGCTAGCAAAATCACGACCAATATTACGGAGGGGATGAACGGTTATGATACAAATCCGGTATATAGTCCGAACGGGCAACGGTTAGCTTGGCTGAGCATGAAAACCGACGGCTATGAAGCCGATAAGAATGATATTGTCGTTTTTGATAAAGCGACAACGCAACGTGCGAATTTGACAGCCGGTTGGGACGGAACAGTCAATTCCTATATATGGAGCAAAGATGGCAGAAAGATATATTTTACAGCTCCCGTCCGGGGCACGGTACAATTGTTTGAATTAGAGCTGCCGAAAAGCTTTGCTCGGGATACATCGTCCAAAATAACACAGATCAGTGAAGGTGAGTTTGATATAGCGGGTATAGTAGGAGAAGTTGATGGCGGTCTGATTGTAACCTCAACTACGATGACACGTGCCACAGAAGTATATCGGTATGACTTTAAAAAGAAAGCATTAGCAGCTGTCACGAAGGTAAACGATGGCATTTATAGTCATTTGGCTGAGACAAAAGTGGAAGGGCGTTTTACGAAGGCTACCGATGGAACAGATTTGTTTTCCTGGGTTATTTATCCGCCTGATTTCGATCCTTCGAAGAAATATCCGGCATTGCTCTATTGCCAAGGAGGACCACAATCAGCTTTAACACAAACCTACTCGTATCGTTGGAATTTTCAGCTGATGGCGTCGCAAGGTTATATTGTTATCATGCCTAATAGAAGAGGAATGCCCGGTTGGGGAGTAAAATGGAATGAAGATATATCGAAAGATTGGGGCGGCCAGCCAATACGTGATTATCTTTCGGCAATTGATGATTTGGCAAAAGAGCCTTATGTAGATAATGAACGTATCGGTGTAGTGGGAGCGAGCTACGGTGGATATTCTGTTTTTATGCTGGCAGGTGTTCATGAAGGACGGTTTAAGTCTTTTATTTCACATTGTGGATTGTTTGACATGACTTCTTGGTATGGTACAACAGAAGAATTGTTTTTCGCGAACCACGATTTAGGTGGTCCATATTGGGATAAGAATAATTCGAAGACCTATACCGACTTTAATCCCGTAACACATATCGATAAATGGAATACACCTATCTTGATTTTCCAAGGAGGGAAAGATTACCGAGTTCCGATAGGGCAGGGATTAGCTGCTTTCCAAGCCGCCCAATTAAAAAATATAAAAAGCCGACTGGTTTATCTTCCAGAAGAAAACCACTGGGTGCTGTCTGGACATAACGCGTTGGTATGGCAACGGGAGTTCTTTAGTTGGCTGAAGGAAACCTTATAACTAAAACGGTTCGAGTAATAAGCTCGAACCGTTTTAGTTATAATTATTTCGTATCTCTTTTTCCGAAGATACTTACACGGATATATTTACCAGGCCTTTCCTCTACATCTTTAATTAAATTGTCGAGACTTTCGGAAGCATTATTCAGATTGTTATAGAGGTTGTCGTCGTTTAATAATAATCCAATAGAACCTTCACCATTATTAATTTTAGTGGTAATAACCTCGACATTTTTCATTACTTGTGTAGCATTATCGATGGTTGCTTTAATTTCCGTTTTAGAAAGATCATCGGATAAGCTATCCAGATTGGTCAGGATATTGTTGATTTTGACGTTGTTTTTTTTGAAGTTTCCGGTGATAGATTCGAGGTTTTGCATAATTCTTGCGAATCGGATCTTTTCTGACCCCATCAAGCCTTCCACCTCATTGGTAATTGTCTCCATGTTTCGTAATGAAACGGAAATACTACGTAAACTGCTTTTAAAATCACGCTGAAACTCTTTGTCTAGCGCAGTGTTAACCGCCGAAAGGACGGAATCTAATTTGACGACAAGGTTTTCTACTTTTAATTGGAGGGGTTCTACCTTTTCCAATAAATTGGCCTGCACATCCGACAGAAGTGGATCGCCGCTTTTTGCCAAGGTTGTACTATTACCCAGTTCGAATACGATAGCCTTGCTACCTAACAGGTCGGCGCTTACGATACGGGCAACGGTGTTAGAAGGTATGTCATATTCATTTTTTATTTTAAAATGCGTACGAATTTTGCCATTTTCTAATAATCGCATCCCGGACACTCGTCCAATTTGATAGCCACTAACAACAACGGGTTTCGATATGGTTAAGCCATCCACATTATCATAATCCGTGTAAAACTCGTTTTCTTTGGAAAAAACATCATTTCCCTTTAAGAAGTTGTAGCCTATAAACAATAAGGCGAGTGCAACCACGGTGATGATACCGACTTTTGTTTCGTTTGAAATCTTCAAAATATGTCTAGCTTGGGTAAATTAAATCCATTATTAGTTTAACAACAAACGAATGTAACAAATGTTTATCGTTCCACCGCCGTTTTGTATGTTTTTATTGCGTCAAATAAGTTTTGTACGATCTCTTTTTGACCCGCGGCTGACAACATGTAATCTTCTTCGGTAGGACTGCTCATAAAACCAAGCTCGGTTAATACAGCGGGCATACCTGCGGTAGACAACACTGCCAAAGAAAGTTCTTGAACACCTCTATTAGGGCGGTTAGATTTGGAAAATTGATCTTGCATATTAGAAGCCAACTTGATACTTTCCCTTCTATATTGGTTTTTCATCAATTGGAATACAATCATACTGGATGGGTCTTTCGGGTCAAAACCACCGTAGTTTTCCTCGTAGTTGTCTTCCAATAAAATCGAGGCATTTTCACGGATAGCAACATCTTGGCTACCCAACCGGTTAAAACCGCAAACAAAAGTTTCGGTACCCGTTACATTCGGTCTGCGGACTGTTGTGTTAACCCATCTGCCTCTGCTATTTTTAACACGCTTGGTGCCGTTTGCTGAGTTGCAGTGTATCGATATAAAAAGATCAGCTTTGTGTTTATTTGCGAGGGCCGGTCGCTCATATAGTGGTAAGAAAATGTCTGTCTTTCTGGTGTATAGCACTTTTACATCCGGCATTTCGCTTTCAATTTTCTGTCCTAGTTTTAAAGCTACTTCCAGCGCGATATCTTTTTCGTTAGATTTCCTGCCCACAGCACCGTTATCTTTCCCGCCATGTCCGGCATCAAGTACAATAGTGCGTACAGGATGTCCAACACTTTTTGGTTCTTGTTCGGAAGGGAGAGGAGTAATGGATGAGGTAGTAAGCGTCAACGTAAAAATCGTAGTTACAAATAACGTCAGCTTTTTTACATTTAAATTTCTGGTCATGTGTATTATATCCTTATATATCCTCATTTAAAATATTGTACAAAGGTACTGTAAAATTATTTTTTATTAACGTTTGTCTGTCGTGCTTTCTAAATCTTTTTTGCCTATTTTTGCCGTCAGGTAGTTTTAGTACACACAAAAATAACATTCATAATTCACATTGAAGACGTTAACTTGTTTTTTCTGTAGCCTTTTGTTCTTGTTTGTGGCCATTTCGGCTTCTGATGCACAGGTTGCTTCGTCTTCGGAAACTACTTCTTTTAACGTCCAAGATACCACATTAATTGTTGTAGACAGTGTAAAAAATAACCAAGATACGGCAGTTGTGACCGATTCGACTGGTTTGACAGACACCACGAGAAATCATTTAAAAGAAACACAGGGACAAGATACTGTGATGATGGAAGACGACAGCGGTTTGGAAACCATGGTTACCATCGTTGCTAATGATTCCTCCTGGAATGAGGTTAGTAAAAATATTCTTCATCTATATAACGGTGCTAAAGTCAAATATCAGGACTTTGAGCTGGCTGCCGACTATATCCGGTTAGACAGGAATACCAATCAATTGTTTGCTAGTGGCGTAACAAATCATAATGGCAAATACGTCGGTCGCCCCGTGGTTATCTTTCCGGGAGAAAGTCCCAAGTCAGTCGATTCCTTAGTATATGATTATAAAAGTCGGGAGGGAAATACGTATGGTATCATGACGGAGGAAGACGGCGCGTATATCCAGGCAAGGGTCGTCCGCAAGAATCTATACGATGAGCTTTCTTTGCAGACCGGGATGTATAGTACCTGTAATTTGCCCTATCCGCATACCCACTTTGGTATCCAATTTACGAAAGGTCTATTGGCGAAAAACCATATTATCGTGGGGCCTGCATTTCTCGTGGTTGAAAATATCCCCATCAAGTTTGTCGCTATTCCTTTCGGTTTTTTTCCAAAGAATAATAAAAGATCTTCCGGACTTCTATTCCCTTCTTTTGGGGAGGACGCAACGCGGGGTTTTTCTATTCGTGATATGGGTTGGTACTTGGCGTTTAATGATTTTTGGGATTCCGAAATTAGAGGGAGTCTATACTCGAAGGGAGCGTGGGAGGCCAGTGTACGTACAAATTATTTGGTGAATTATAAATTTAGCGGGGGCTTTAATATTCGCTACGCCTCTACACCATCTGGGGTGGAGGGGACGGAGAATTACGGCGTCAACCGTGATTTTAACGTCACATGGAATCACACACAACGACAAGAGGCCAATCCCGGAACTTCATTTTCCGCTTCTGTTAATTTTGGTACCAGTTCTTACTTCCGAAATACAGGGTTTAACCAACAGAATTCAATAGAAGATCTGACGCGAAACAATATGTCATCTTCGATAGCCTATGGTAAAGTGTTTGCAGATGGAAAAGTAAATTTTACCGCTAATTTAAGTCACCGACAGGACATGGCATCCGGACAGGTAGACTTGGAGTTGCCGTCTTTTAGTTTGAACGTATCCACGTTTAACCCTTTTGATTCTAAAGACCGGGTGGGTGATCAAAAATGGTATCAACGAATTACGGTAGGATATAGTTTGCAGGGACGGAATACCATTTCTACGGCAGATTCCCTGCTTTTTAAGAAAGAGGCACTAAATGACTTTACCAATGGTTTTCAGCATAATATTCCTATCAGTTTGAGCTTAAATGCCTTTAAATATTTTCAATTCAACACCTCTGTAAACTATACGGAGCGCTGGTATTTGCAGAGTGTCCGTAAGCGACTAATAAATGAGGTCAACGGCTTTTCTGCTACGCGTGATACGGTGGGTGGTTTCGAGCGTGCTTACGACTATTCCATGTCAGCTGGTCTTTCTACGAAGGTTTATGGTATGTATCCTAAAATGGGAAAAGTAGAGGCCATTCGACATGTCATAACACCGTCGGTTAACCTCAACTACCGTCCTGATTTTTCGGATGCTCGCTATGGTTTTTACCGGGATTTCGTAAACGATAATGGCGTAGTTGAACGCTACTCTATCTTTGAAGGCGGTATCTTCGGTGGACCCGGCTCAGGTAAATCCATGGGTATTGGTTTTTCAGTCGATAACAATATCGAAGCCAAAGTTCGAAACAACAACGATACAACCGGTAATGAAGCGTTTCGAAAAGTGAAAATTTTGCAAGGTCTGACCTTTAGCGGGAATTATAATTTCATGGCCGATTCCCTAAAACTTTCTAACATTAGTTTCTCGGGGCGTACTTCTCTGTTCAAGGAAAAGATCAATTTAAACTTTAACGGTACTTTTGATCCTTATGCCTTTAACCCAGAGACCGGGCAAAAGATCGATAGGTTTGCTATTCAAGATGGAAGTTTGGCTCGACTTACCAATTTTGGGTTGTCGTTTGACTATAGCCTTAATCCCAATGCAAACAAAAGCCGGAATGATAATCTCGATTCGCTCCGTAATCAAATGCCGAATATGACGGCAGAGCAGGCCGATGCATTGGCACGTATAAGTACCAATCCGAATGCGTTTGTCGACTTTAATATTCCCTGGAATTTAAATGGTTCTTTTAGCATGAACTATAATAAGTCTTGGAATCGCGACGAAAGACGGATGATGAATAATGTTACAGCTACGGTCAATATAAATGGTGACTTTAATGTTACGCCTAAATGGAAGGTACAATTTAATACTGGCTATGATCTTAGGCAAAAAGCCCTCTCGCTGACACGGTTTAGTATTTATCGTGATTTGCATTGTTGGGATATGTCTGTGGGGTGGACCCCTTTTGGACAATATAAGAGTTATAATATAACGATTCGTGCGAAAGCATCGATATTGCAAGACTTGAAGTTGACAAAACGAGAGAGTCATTATAGTTATCGGTAATTTTTCTTTTTTTACCTCAAAAAAAGAAACAAAAAAACTCGTCGCTGAAAAATTTTGAAGGATTGGATAATGCAAAAATGTTGTTTCTACAGATTTCAAAATTTTTGATGCGACATGTAAGGTTAATTGGGGGATAGTACAACCGCGTGTGGATGTCCTTTATGGCGCTTATACGGAGATCTAAAAAGAGATGAAAGCAGAAATTATTACGATAGGCGACGAGCTATTAAATGGGCAGGTTGTCGATACCAATTCGGCCTGGATCGCTAAGCATCTGGGTGCTTTGCATATCCCCGTTTTCCATATTACTTCGATATCCGATAAAGCGAACGCGATAAAAGCCGCATTGCAACAGGCAGAAGCACGAGCAGATGTCATCATCATGACAGGTGGATTAGGGCCTACCCGGGATGATATTACGAAAGCGACCGTAGCGGATTATTTTGGGACGACACTTGTGCGTAATGATACTGTATTGGCACATGTAGAATCGATTTTCCGTCGTAAAGCTGGAAAACTGATGCCTACAATGAATATTGGGCAAGCCGATGTATTGGCAAATGCAGCTGTTCTGTTTAATGATGTTGGTACAGCGCCGGGAATGGCCGTCGAACGTGGCGGTAAATATTTCGCTTTTTTGCCGGGTGTACCGTTTGAAATGAAATTCTTAATGGAAAACCGCGTATTGCCTATGTTGCGCGATACGTATAAGAGCGATGTCTTTGTTTATAATAGCTATATCTTAACGGTCGGCATAGGAGAATCTCATCTGGCGGAGCAGATAGCCGACATAGAGGATGCCTTGCCGCCCTTTATTACCTTAGCCTATCTTCCGAGAATTGGTATGGTACGTCTGCGTTTTACAGGTGAGGGATCGGATATCGAAGCCTTGACAAGTATAACCAATAGCTTTAAACAACAGGTGGTGGAACGTGTAAAAGATTACGTCGTTTCGGTAGACAATCGTTCGTTCGAGGAAGTATTGGTCCAAACATGTACCTCCGCTGGAGTGACACTTTCGACAGCGGAAAGTTGTACCGGAGGTGCTATTTCGGCACAGATTACCGCAGTTCCGGGTGCTAGCCAAATGTTTCAGGGAGCTGCGGTCGTTTATTCCAATCAAGCGAAGATGGATGTTTTACGTGTTTCACCTGATACATTAGCACACTATGGGGCTGTCAGTGAACAGACCGTTAAAGAAATGGCGGAGGGAGCAAAGCGCGTATTCGGCACAGATTATGCCATTGCGACGAGCGGTATTGCCGGTCCGGGCGGGGGTACAGAAACAAAACCGGTTGGTACAGTCTGTATAGCCGTTGCCGGAAAATCTGAAACCCGAACGCAAACGTTCTATTTTAAAAATGATAGAGCCATCAATATCGAACGTACGGTTGTGGCGGGATTAACGATGCTTTGGAATATGTTTCGAAAAGAGGAATAATCCTCCAAGAGTTTCGTAAGTTTACAGCGTTAGATATCGCTCGATATGGGAACTCTCTTTTGGAAACGGCATTACAAACTCAGCATTTTACTCCATGTGCTCGCATGGGTAGGTTTCATCTCTTTACCCGTGATCTTTATTGGTAATAGGAATATGGGGATTTCCGAAATACTCCGACATGGAGAATTTTGGTTTTTTATAGGCTGCTTTATTATTCCCTATTATATCAATAGTTATCTGTGGACGCCCTATATCATCCAAAAGCGAAAATATGTGTTGTATGTTATTTCTATTGTGTTTGTTGGCGTTGTATTTGCGTTTTGGCTGCAGCCCTTTCATAGACTGATGCAACTGGACGAACTTCCGAAAAATGAAATAGCAACCTTCGAAAGAGAGTCAGTCCCGCCTCATCTGCCCAGAAATAAGCCACCTTTTCCGGATCGTCCACAAGATGCCAGACGATTGCCGCCACCCGAGGTTAGCAGACAGTTAGATATTGCATCGGTCTATATCGTCATGTTGGTGATCATTCTGGGATCTTTGGTTAAGATAGTACAATATTGGATCCAATCGCAACAAAAGGTACAACAGATACGGCACGCGTTAACCAAGAAAGAGCTTGCTTTTCTTAAGGCGCAGGTTCATCCCCATTTTTTATTTAATACCTTGAATAATATCTACTCCCTGGCGTTGACTGGCGACCCCTCAACGGCGACGAGCATTTATAAATTGTCGCAACTCATGCGTTATTATATGGACGAAAGAAATGAGGAGGAAGTAGATTTAAAAGACGAGATTCAGGCTATCCAAGATTTTATTAGTTTACAAAAACTCCGGATAGATGCAAATTGTACCCTAACAGAACAATACGCAGGTTTAGACATCCCCAAGAGGATATATCCGTTTATTTTATTTCCTTTTGTAGAAAATGCATTTAAATATGGTTTAAGTACATCAGCGCCCTGTTATTTGGAATTTTGTATACAAGTAACAGCTAATTATTGTTCCATGGAAGTGAAGAATTCTGTTTCGAAGGAGTTACTTGAACAACCAAGCTCCGGAATAGGGTTAAAAAATACAAGAAAGCTACTCGAACATCTGTATCCGAACAAATTTCAATTGGATATAACGAAGGAAAACGATACGTTTTTTGTTAAACTTTTGCTGTATATTTAACACATGCTGACCTGTATTGCTATCGATGATGAACCCTTGGCGTTACGCGTAGTAACGAAGTTTGCCGAAAAGCATCCGGCGTTGCACATGTTGCGCACATTCTCCAATCCACTGGAAGCCAAAATTTTTATAGAAAGCGAGTCTGTGGATTTAATCTTTCTCGATGTGGATATGTTGGAGGTCAACGGTGTTGATTTTGCCCGGTCGTTGTCTCGATGCCCGTTATTGGTATTTACGACAGCACACAAAGCCTATGCAGTTGATGGTTTTGAGTTGGATTCCGTCGATTATTTATTGAAACCTTTTGATTATAGTCGTTTTGAACGGGCTGTCGAAAAAGCATTGGCACGTCATGCCCCGCAAGATTACAGGCCATTCCTGACCGTGTACGAAGAATATCAATTGGTGAAGATCCATTTGGATGAGATAGAGTGTTTAGAAAGTATGCAGGACTATGTCAAAATCCATTTAACCAACGGACGGACAGTGCTGACACTTTCCACGTTGAAAGCTATGTATGACCGATTACCGGAAAATACGTTTATACGTATACACCGTAGCTACATTGTCGCCGTTCCACATATTGTTTCTTTTTCCCATAAAAAAATAAAACTCCCTCGTTTTCTGCTTAGTGTAGGTGAAAGCTATTACAAAGATGTGATTCGTTTTTTAACGAACTCATCGACACAATAAGCCCATTCATCGGTACTTAACATTATTTTACATCTTGCCCATGTAATTTTCGTTTATAATTTAAAAGAGAGATTATATGGAACGGAAAAAATTTATCAAAACTTTATCCTTTTTGGCATTTTCGGGACCTATGGCGTGGGCTTCCTGCAAAAAAGATGATAGTACTAGTCTTACGGATGAGACAGGAACAGATGTGGATGTGGATAACAGCTGTGCGGTTACTCCGACGGAGACAGAAGGACCATTTCCTACGAAAACCCCCGCTTCATACGTTCGTTCGGATATACACAAAGGGGATGGCTTAGGTGTGGAAATGGCAGCATTGATTACGATTGCTAATGTAACCGATAATTGTAATCCTTTAGCAGGAGCACTGGTGGATATTTGGCATTGCGATGTGGACGGCAATTATTCACAATATGGCGGCACACAGATGCAGTCTGTTAATTATCAGTCCGCGAATTGGTTCCGTGGTCGTCAGATTACGGATAACAATGGCTTGGTGACGTTTAATACCATATTTCCGGGTTGGTATCAAAGTCGTGCAACACATATCCACGTGCATATCTACGATTCCACAGGTAAGTCACTTTTGGTTACACAGATCGCCTTTCAAGATAGCCTATCGATCAATGTGAATACGAATGGTGCTAACTACGGGTACACAAAAGGTACCGCGGGGTATACATACAATAGCAGAGATAATGTATTCGGAGATGGCGTAGAGAAGCAAATGTCTACTGTTACCGGAACAATGGCTACCGGATTTGAAATGAAAATCACCCTTAGGGTTCGTGCGTAGATAAGGACGGCATGGAGGATATCAGAATTTATATAGCGGAACAACGAGGCGAGGAGCTCATCGGCGAAGGAAGGCTCAGAAGCACGCTGAATTACGGGGATTATCGTTCTCCGCATCGCAACCCTATAGGAGACTTACAGTATGTAAATGAATGGATAGGACATCTCGACCAGACCTTTTCGTTGCTATTACCAGCACAGCAGATATCTGTTTTCGTACCGCTGACAGGAGGCATTTTGTTGCGGATAAAAGAACAGGAATATAAGGTGCCCTTGGGAGATTTGCTGGTATTGCCGACTAATATAGGATCAGATGTCTTGATACAACAATTAATTCCAGAGGAACCTTATTTCACCTTTCAGCAATTCGTGTTTTCAGCAGCAGATATATCTTCTAAAGATATCTGCAGTTACAGTTTGCCAATAACAAACCCTTCTGACAAGAACAGACTGTTACCTGTTTGGGAAAAAGAGGATTTTCCATTTCGGATCTATATAGGAGCTTTTATCGGGAAAGAGGAATATAAGCTGATCTTAGATGCAACCTTTGATCGTGTTTTTGCATTGCCTCTTGACGGTCATTTTGAAGTAGAAGAAAGGTTGCTGTTCACCGGAGACGCATTATCGCTTCCGGGATTGCAGGAATTAGAAGCAGAGTGCTTATCCGTTACTGGTTTATTGCTGGTAATTCATTTTTAGCACGGCAAGTTTATAACATATTATTCCTTAAAAAAAAAATATTATTATGAAAGCGACAACATATCTCTCCTTTCTCGTGCTATTGAGTATGATTACGGTATCATGTACCAAAGACGACTTAACGGATGATACGGAAGAGGGAACAACCATTACAACAGATGGTGCGGTTACGATTAACGCAAGCACCACAAGTGGAACACCGGAAGGTTCGAAGGAAACTGGGGCAAATGCAGACGATTTATTGGCGAATTCCACATTCAGTTCTACCGTCAAAATAGCATTCAACGGTGCAAGTGCGATCGTGGAGAATACTGTAGCAGGTGTCACGGTAGCCGCTACAGGAGCAGATGTTGTTATTGAATCGACCGTTAGTGGAGTGGCTTATGAAGTGACAGGCAGTACCACAGATGGAATGCTCAAAATCTATAGCGATAACAAATATAAATTGACGTTGAATGATGTATCTATCAAAAACAATGACGGTCCTGCTATCAATATACAGTCTGGCAAGCGGGCTTTCATCGTATTGAGCGGAACGAACACCTTAGAAGATGGTACAACGTATGCTTCATATACAGAAGACCAAAAAGGAACATTTTTTAGCGAGGGGCAGTTGATTTTTTCGGGTGAGGGTACGCTTAACATCGTAGGCAATAATAAACATGGTATCGCCAGCGATGACTATGTGCGTATACAAAGCGGTATAATTAAGATCACGAAGGCCGCATCTGACGGCATACATGCCAACGATGCGGTCATTATCGATGGAGGCACGCTGGATATTACGGCAAGCAGCGATGGAATAGAGGCGGAAAAGGGACAAATTTTTATCAATGACGGCAACATTACGATCAACGTGGCAGACGAAGGTATCGTCGCCTCATACGAAACAGACAATACAATTGATCCATATGTTGTCATTAACGGTGGCACGATTCATATTACGACAACGGGTGAAGGAGGTGAAGGCATAGAAAGCAAGAGTACATTGACCATCAATGGCGGTGATATTTATATCCAAGCGGTGGACGATGCGATTAATGCAGGTACAGCCATTTATATAAACGGTGGAAATATCGTTGCTTATAGCACGACAAACGACGGTATTGACTCCAATGGTACATTGACCGTAACAGGAGGAAGAGTCTTTGCTATTGGTGCGAGAAATCCCGAAGCGGGTTTTGACTGTGATAACAGTACATTCAAGATAACCGGAGGGTTATTGATCGGTGTTGGTGGTACAACGAGTATACCAACAGCCAATGTCTCCACACAGGCTTCCGCCATCTTAGGCAGTGGAAATAGCGGAATAATATACAGTGTATTGGATAGTGATAATGGAGAAGTGGTCACGTTTAAATCGCCGACGAGCTTTACTACCGTGCTGTTGTCCAGCAATAAGTTCAGTTCAGGCAAAACATACAAATTGGTCAGTGTGTTGGAAATATCTGATGCTTCGAACGTTAACGGACTGTATCTTGGAGGGACTTTCAGTGACCCTATACTCTCGTCGTCTTTTACATTGACATCTATCGTAACGCGTATTGGAGGCAGTACTGGTCCGGGAGGAGGACAGCGATAAGGGTTTTCTGTGAATAATGAAATAATATTTTATTTTTGCCCTGTTGTAAAATATTATGTTTTGTTTAATTGAATTTGTTAGATTAAATGTTAATTTAGTAAATCATTCAATGAACTTAGATCGATATGGGTATATATAAAGTGGTTCTCCCAAGAATGGGAGAAAGTGTTTCCGAAGCCACCATTACAAAATGGGTGAAGGCAATCGGAGATTCGGTTGAGGAGGATGATCCAATTGTAGAAATAGCGACAGACAAAGTCGATTCTGATGTTCCCGCTCCGGTGACAGGAAAGTTATCCAAGATTTTTTTTGAAGAAAACCAAGTCGCACAAGTGGGCGATGTGATCGCATGGATTGAGGTAGAAGGGGAAACAAATGAAGATACCACTACGCCTGATACAGAAGAGGTGGCGGATGCGGTTAGTCAACCTGAGCCGGAAGTATCTCCAGATATAGAAGAGCATAATGTGATAGAGGAAGAGCTTTTGAACAAGGTTTCTGCTGCAGAGGAAAGAGGAGTTTCCACACAACAGATCCCCGGTACGGAACTATTGGAACAGGAATTGCGTGAAAAAACAGTCTTACATTCCGGTTCTCGTTTTTATTCTCCTTTGGTCAAGAATATTGCACAGGAAGAAGGTCTAAGCCAGGCAGAGTTAGATAGTATCATTGGTACAGGAGCAGAAGGTCGGGTAACCAAGCAGGATATTTTAGATTATCTCGGAAAACGTTCCGCGCAAGATCCACGAGTTGAATCAGAAGAAATAGCCGTTAAAACAGCGTCATCAGATCAACATGTAATCACGCCTCCTTCGAAAGAAAAGGAGAATACCCCGAAAATAACAGCACCTGGTGATGAAATTGTAGAAATGGATCGCATGCGTAGGCTCATAGCAGATCACATGGTGCATAGTGTTAAAACATCGCCACACGTTGCTTCCTTTGTGGAAGCCGACGTAACAAATTTGGTCAATTGGAGAAATAAGATAAAAGATAGTTATAAAAAGCGAGAAGGCGAAAATATTACCTTTACGCCTATTTTTATTGAGGCTGTTAGTAAAGCGTTACGCGATTTTCCGATGGTCAACGTATCCGTTGATGGGCATCATATTATCAAGCGGAAGAATATTAATATCGGCATGGCGGCGGCATTACCTTCCGGTAATTTGATTGTTCCCGTTATCAAAAATGCTGACCAGTTGAGTTTAGTGGGATTGAGTAAGGCAGTCAATGATTTAGCACAGCGAAGTAGACAGAATCAATTAAAACCCGATGATACCCAAGGTGGAACTTTTACCTTTACCAATATTGGTGCTTTCGGGAATATCATGGGCGTACCCATTATCAACCAACCGCAAGCAGCTATTTTGGCTGTAGGTACGATTAAGAAAAAGCCGGCTGTTTTAGAAACAGAACATGGCGATGTGATTGCCATTCGTCACATGATGTACTTGTCGATGTCCTACGATCACCGCGTCATTGATGGCGCGTTAGGCGGCACTTTTCTGAAACGTGTTGCGGATTATCTGGAAAATTGGGATATAAATAGGGAGATTTAAATAACAAAAAGCGGCGGATAAGACACCCGCCGCTTTTTGTTATTTAATATTGTTAATAGCCTCTTGTTCGCGCAATTTATCGATGTTATTCTTATCACTGTATTCTTCCGTTTTTTCCTGAAAAGACTCCAATATTTCCCTGATAGAATCAGCATTATCCGCTGTTCGCTGATAGATATCCGGCATTTTGGATTCGATTAGTTTATCCCCCAACTCGATGTTGTCTACTTCAATTTTGCCTATCTTTTCTAAAACAGCCTGCTGACTATTTCGTACGTCTTCCAATTCTCGGCCGATCTTCTCCATCAGATCGAATTTTTTCAATTTGTCCATATCACACTTTGTTTTAGTTCCTTATAATAAAACGTATTTGTAGACGATTTGTTTTAAATGTGGCTTGTCGCTGTATTTAAGGGCGAGCGGCAGCGTTCGTATGCAAATGAAAAGTTTCTCGCGAATACCCTGCAGTTTGTGGGAAATTACGTTTGTTTGTTGGTGAAAAAAGTATTTTATTAAAATGAGGTTTAGATACGAAAATCCATTATTTTAGTCGGGTAATTAAATCACTAAAATGACAGCATCCTTTCAACGCGCGAAGTTTGTTTCGAAACTTCCCGAGACAGAGATCAGTATATTCTCCCGCATGTCGGCTTTGGCCCAAGAACATAAAGCTATTAATTTATCGCAAGGGTTTCCCAATTATCCGACATCCGAAAAGTTAATTGCTCTAGTAGACCACTATATGCGTAAAGGATGTAACCAATATGCACCCATGCCGGGTATATTCCCCCTTAGGGAAGTTTTGGCAGAAAAGATTCATATGCTTTATCAGGTGGATGTGGATGTAGAAAAAGAAATAACCATTACCTCAGGTGGCACGCAAGCACTCTTTACGGCAATAGCAACACTTATCCGTCCGGGAGATGAAGTCATTGTCTTCGAACCGGCCTATGATTCCTATAGACCTAGCGTCGAACTTTTTGGAGGGAAAGTCGTTCCGGTTACGTTAAAAGCACCTCATTTCACGATTGATTGGAAGGAAGTAGAAACGTTGATTTCGCCTCGGACAAAGCTTATCATTGTTAATAACCCCACCAATCCATCCACTAAGATTTGGAAGAAAAGAGATTTCGAAGCCTTGGGAAAATTAGTACAGGATACCTCGATTACGATATTGGGCGATGAGGTGTACGAACATATTGTCTACGACAATCAAATCCACTGGTCTTTATTGCAGTTCCCGACGTTATGGGAACGGAGTTTTGTGGTGGCTTCATTCGGGAAATTATTGCATACGACCGGTTGGAAATTGGGTTATGTGGCGGCGCCGGCTTATCTAACGACCGAATTCCGAAAAATTCACCAATTTAATGTATTCAGTGCCAATACACCCATGCAGTTTGCGATTGCAGACTATATCCGGGACAAGGATAGTTATCTAAGTTTACCTGCTTTTTTTCAAGAAAAGCGTGACCTGTTTATAGAGGGGTTGAAAGCTAGCCGATTCCAGAGCCTGCCTTGCGAGGGTACCTATTTTTTATTGATGGATTACGCGCCAATCAGCGACTTGCCTGAATTGGCCTATGCTACCCAATTGACCACCCAATTTAAGGTGGCTACTGTTCCTGTTTCCGCATTTTACGCTTCCTCTTGTGATCAACGTCTACTTCGTATCTGCTTCGCCAAGGATAAGGATACGCTCAATAGGGCATTGGACCTATTAATAAAAATATAAAATATATAAGGTTGACTAGGGATCACCCAAACCTATCGATCCGCTGCCAGATAATACTACGGTAGCGCGTATACAACAATATCGAAGAAGTCAGCAATCCGAGCGAAAGCCCATACCAAACACCCTGCACCCCCATATTGAAATAGATGCCCAAAAGATATGCTACGGGGATGCCAACAATCCAGTAAGCAATGAAAGTGATCAATGTGGGCACATTCACATCTCCCATTCCGCGGAGAACCCCCAGTCCGACAACCTGCGTGCCATCAAACAGCTGGAACAGTCCGGCAATGATTAAGAGTTGCGCGGAAAGGCTGATAACAGCCTGGTCGTCACTGATTATCCGGGGCAGATATTGGTTGAAGACCGCAAAAATTACCGCACAGATCAACATGAAGACAATAACCAGGTGATAAGAAACGTTAGCAAACTTCTTTACACGCATCATGTTGCGTCGACCATAACTATGACCGGTCTTAATCGTTGCCGCAGAAGCGATACCACTTGCCATCATATAGGTCATAGCAGCTAGGGTAATGGCAACCTGATGGCTGGCCTGTTCCACGGCACCAATTTTTCCGGCGATAAGTGATGCCGCAGCAAAGGAACCGACTTCAAATACATATTGTAGCGCCATCGGGGCACCGATTTTAAAAATGCTCTTCACTCGGGAAAGCTCGGCATGGAAAAATGAAAACGTTTTGGTGTACAGGCTGAACCGTTTAGACCGGAGGACATAAAAAGACATCGCCAGCATCATCAAAACCCGGTCAATTAGCGTGGCATATCCGACACCCACAATACCCATTGGTTTGATACCGAACATACCTTTTACAAAGATAATCGCCAAAATCACGTTCAGTACATTGCCCCAGATCGTGATGTTCATCGCCTGCCGTGTAAAGCCCAGCCCCTCGGCAAACTGTTTAAAGGTGTTGAATGCCATCAGCGGGATAACGGAGAACATCAATACCCATAAATAAGGTTTTGCCGTTTCCACGACTTGGGGATCCTGATCAAGATGTCCCATGGCGTACATCGACCCAAAGCCAATGAGACCAAACAGCATAACAGCAGTGGCAATATTTAACCACAGGCTGCTGGAAAGCAATTTTCCACATGTTTCCATGTCACCTTTGCCGTTGGCTTGGGCGATAAGTGGCGTCAGACCATAGGAAACACCCAGCCCGATCACCATCACTACGATAAACACCGAGTGTACAAGGGAAACCGCTGCCAGCGGAATGGTTCCGGCAAATTTACCCACCACCACGGTGTCTGCGGTTTGCACAAGTGTATGCCCCAGTTGTGCAATGATAATAGGTCCTGCCAATGCAAAAGCATTCCAGTAAAAATGCTTGTTTTGTTTGTAGTAATGATGTAACATAGTGTTTCGCGTGTGCAAAGATAATCGTTTTTGTTACTAAATATTTACATCAAAATTTGGAAGAAACATAAATTTACGCTTACCTTTATCTTTCGATAAAAAGTTAAGGAGAAGGATAAAATGACTTTAGGATTCTTGAATATCGGTACACAGGAGATGGTGCTTATTGTTATCGTCATTTTGCTGTTGTTTGGAGGGAAGAAATTACCGGAATTGGCGAGAGGATTAGGACGCGGGATTCGCGAATTTAAAGATGCCTCTGACGGTATAAAACGAGAAATTTCAGATCAGATAAATAATTTTGAAAAGGATTTGGACGTAACCGTAGAGGATACACCTGCTACTAAAACCCGATCCCAAACAATCGCAGACGAAATTAATCAGCCAAAAGAAGAAGCCGTTGGCGAGGAGAAGGAGGAAACAAAAAAGGAGTTTCCGAAGTTTAGTACGCCAGAGAATGCGGTGCAACATCATCCCGGTGTGCAACCATCTTCCGGAGACGAACATTACACCTATGGGTATAATGATCACTTTGCGAATGAAGAGAGCAGTGCGGATACATCAGAAGGGGCGGCTGTGCAAACCAATACAACGGCTTCTGACGAGGAGCAATCTAAAAATGTTTAAATTTATTACCGTATAATACCATTGTAAAAGCTGTTGGTAACTCCTGCAGCTTTCTTTTTTACTTCACTTAAAATATGACATACGAAATTATTATTTCGCAAGAACTGGGGGTAAATAGCCGCCAGGTATCCACGACTATCAGTTTATTGGACGACGGTGCAACTGTTCCGTTCATTGCCCGTTATCGTAAGGAGATGACCGGCAGTTTGGATGAAGTGCAAATTACCACCATCCGGGACCGCGTACAGCAACTGCGTGATTTAGATAAACGTAAAGAAGCGGTCTTGAAATCTATTACGGAGCAAGGGAAATTAACACCGGAGCTGGCGCAGCAAATCCAGGAAGCGGAGACAATGGCCATTCTGGAAGATATTTATCTGCCGTTCAAACCGAAACGCAAAACCCGTGCATCAATGGCAAGAGAAAAAGGCCTACAACCGTTGGCTGATCGATTGCTGTTACAAGAAAAAGATGATATATTCATGTTAGCAGCCGATTTTATCGATTCGGAGAAAGGCGTAACATCAGCAGAAGAGGCGCTAGCAGGTGCACGCGATATTATAGCAGAACAAATTGCGGAAGACGCGGAAGTTCGTGCGAAAGCCCGGAAAATATTTTTGGATAAAGGTTTGTTTGTTTCGCGTGTTGTTCCTGGAAAAGAGGACAATGCGTTAAAATATAAAGATTATTTTGATTGGTCGGAACCGCTTAAAGATGCACCGTCTCATCGGGTATTGGCGATGCGCCGTGGCGAAAAGGAAGAAATGCTTTATCTTGATATTGCTGTAGACGAGGAAACGGTGCTTTCAGTCATCGAAAATAGCTATATAAAAGCCGCCAATGAAGCTGCTGCACACGTAAAGACCGCTTTACAAGACAGCTATAAAAGGTTGTTGAAACCGTCGATGGAAACCGAGGTACGTGTGTTGACCCGTCAAAAAGCCGATGAAGAAGCCATCCGTGTGTTTGCGGACAATGTCCGTCAACTGTTGTTGGCCGCACCTCTAGGACAGAAGCGGTTATTAGCAATTGATCCGGGATTCCGTACAGGGTGTAAAACGGTCGTTTTGGATGCTCAAGGCGCATTATTAGAGAATACGACCATCTTTCCGCATAATGGTGCGGGAGGCATAGCAGAAGCCGCAAAAACAGTAGAACTTTTGGTAAAACGCTACGATGTGGAAGCGATAGCTGTCGGTAACGGCACAGCTGGCCGGGAAACAGAAGAATTTGTCCGCAAATTAGGATTAAAAGATGTTACCGTCGTTATGGTGAACGAATCGGGCGCTTCCATTTATTCTGCTTCGGAAGTAGCTCGAGAAGAATTTCCGGACTACGATGTGACCGTTCGTGGAGCGATATCTATCGGAAGAAGACTAATGGATCCCTTAGCAGAATTAGTGAAAATTGATCCTAAGTCCATTGGCGTAGGGCAATACCAACACGATGTCGATCAAAACAAATTGCAAAGCTCATTGGACGATACCGTCATTTCTTGCGTAAATGCAGTGGGTGTGGAGTTGAATACAGCATCTAAACAAATTTTGGCGTATGTCTCCGGGCTTGGACCGTCTCTCGCACAACAAATTGTGAACTATCGCGGGACGAACGGACCGTTCAAATCACGCAAGGAGCTTAAAAAGGTTCCGCGTTTAGGAGATAAGGCCTTTGAGCAGGCTGCCGGTTTCCTCCGTATCCGTCATGGCGAACATCCGTTGGATGCTTCTGCTGTGCACCCGGAACGTTATGTGCTCGTGGAGCAGATGGCAAAAGACCTGCAAGCCAGTGTACAAGATTTACTAACCAATGAAGCATTACGCAAACAAATAGATTTAAAGCGCTATGTTTCGGATGAAGTTGGGCTTCCTACCTTAAACGATATTATTGGGGAGTTGTCCAAACCAGGACGTGACCCGCGGGAGCAATTCGAAGAGTTTAAGTTTACGGATGGCGTGAACAGCGTTAGCGATTTGCGCATTGGTATGAAACTGCCTGGTATTGTCACCAATATCACTAATTTTGGGGCATTTGTTGATATAGGTGTTCACCAAGATGGTTTGGTACATCTGAGCCAGCTTGCCAATCGCTTTGTCTCTGATCCGAATGAGGTTGTTAAGGTGCAGCAGCATGTTATGGTGACGGTAACGGAAATCGATGAAAGACGAAACCGTATCGGTTTGTCGATGAAAAGTGAAGACAAACCGGCATCCCGAAAACTTCATGATAACCAACGAAAAGCGAAGACTAAGGCTCCCGAAACCGATATGGCAAGTAAATTAGCGGCGTTGGCAAGCAAATTTAAAGCATAAAAGAAAGGGCAGATTGTTATGTCTGCCCTTATTTTTAATATCCTGGATTTTGCTCTAAAATATCCGGGCGGAGATTGATTTGTGCGGTTGGGATCGGGTAAACAAATCCATTTTCATTCGCTAAAGTCCCGTATTTTTCCAATGCTAATCCTGTTCGGCAGAAATCAAACCAGGTTTCCCCCTCAAAAAGAAGTTCCCTTTCTTTTTCTTCTTGTATAAACTTTACAAAGCTGTCCACCGTGGTAAATTCACTCTTTTCTTTGGTTACTCCTGCTCGTGTCAACACCTTTTGGAGTGAACTGAATGCCAGATCACTTACACTATTACTAGCTCTTGCCTCTGCTTCTGCATGAATAAGTAAGATTTCTGCCAGACGGATGATAGGCAGATTCTGGCTCGGTGGAGTTGCGTTCGGGAATTTTCCCATATAGTAACGATCATTTGATCCGTGAAATATCGAGAAATCTTGCCTTTTATCGCCCTCTTCGAATAGCGCTCGAATGGAAGCGTCTACATAAAATAACATGCTGGCGTTATCATTACTTACTGATGCTAGGGTGTTGGTCGTTTGATCATCAAACTGCAACTCAAAAATAGATTCAGCTGTATTTTCGGAAGACCAGATACTACCGAAATTGTCTGCTAACTGAAAATTTTCGGAGTTTATGATTTCTGCGGCGGCGTTTGCCGCTAAAGCGTAGTCATCTGTAATCGACGCTTGATAAAGATAAACTTTCGCCAATAAGGCCTGTGCGGCCGCCTTTGTAGCTCTCCCCTTAGTCGCTTCGGTATTTTCATGCACCTCGGGAAGCTCTGTTATGCTTTCCGTGAGGTCTTTTACCAGTTGCTCGTATATGGCGGAAGGTTCAGACTGTGGAATAGCTACATCTTCGTCTTCCGTAGTAGCTGTCAGCTTTAAGGGCACGCGACCAAAAGCACGTACCAGAAAGAAATAGTTTAATGCACGTACAAATTTGGCCTCACCAATAAACTGTGCCCGCTTCTCTTCAGAGATCGTGTTTTCGGGCATTTCAGCGACCTCGGCAATAATGTTATTGGCGGCGTTGATGGTAGAATAAATGCCCTGCCATGCATTGGCTACCCAAGGGTTGGTCGCTGCAAGGTTGTGTGTCTTGAAATTTTCGTATTCCGGAAATATCGAGGCATGAGAAACATGCCCAGCAGAAAATTCAGGAACAATGACCATTGTCTGTCCGTAGGTAAACGAGCTCGTCATGGTACGGTACATGCCTATTACGGCGGAATTCGCATTGGTTTCCGAATTGAAATAGCTATCGTTGGTAACTTGCGCAAGCGGTTCCCTGTCGAGGAAGCTGTCGCAAGACGTAAATCCTGCGAGTAGTAAGATAGCGAAAGATAATTTATATATCGTGTTCAT
Organism: Sphingobacterium corticibacterium; assembly: GCF_004208525.1. Classification (GTDB taxonomy): domain Bacteria; phylum Bacteroidota; class Bacteroidia; order Sphingobacteriales; family Sphingobacteriaceae; genus Sphingobacterium; species Sphingobacterium corticibacterium. Next base: position 42,671 of record NZ_SGIT01000007.1, read on the forward strand.
AAGAATGTGCATTTAACAGATTAGAAAGATAAATTGACTCCTGCGGTAAATATACGTGGCTGCGGATAACTTCCGTAGTCGTATCCATAGATAAGGCCGGTATTGGCGCCACCATGGCTGGAACTTACTTCTGGATCAAAGCCGCGATATTTCGTAAATACAAAGGCGTTTTGAACCGTTACGTATGCTCTCAGTTTGCTAACTTTCATCCTTTCTGTGATCGATTGTGGTAACGAATAACCTAAGGTAATGTTCCGCAGGCGGAAGAAAGAACCATCTTCTAAGAACCTGTCCGATACCGCACCATTGTTGAAGTCACCAGGCGTAGGACGTGGCATATCGGTAACGTCGCCCGGTTGCCGCCAACGGTCTACCCAATCCACGAATGCGTTTGAGCTAGCGTTATAACCTTCTAGTCCATTAGCTAGATTATAGTTGAAGATATCATTCCCGTAAGAGAATTGGCCCATGATGCTAAAATCAAAATTTCCGTACTGAAAGGTATTGGTTATACCACCAAAGAAATTGGGATTTGGATCACCGATAATCTGCCGGTCTTGATCGTCTTCAGCTCTGACAGGTTCTCCATTTCTTCCTTCATAATCGATCATTCCCGTTTCAGGATTGACGCCAATCATTCTCCAACCGTAAAAAGAACCGAGCGGAAGACCTTCCCGCGCAATATTTATGGAGGAAACGCCGCCTAAGATTTCATTTACACCATCTGGTAAGGCGAGCACTTTATTACGGTTGAATGTCATGTTTAAAGAAGTAGTCCATTTAAAATCACCAACAAAATTGCGGGTGGTCAACTCAAATTCGAAGCCTTTATTTTCAATGTCACCAGAGTTGGTAAATCGGTTGGTGTAACCTGCGCTGGTCAAAATAGGTACACCGATAAGAAGATCGGACGTTTTCTTATGGTAATAATCTGCTAAAATGGAAATTCTATTATTGAATAGGCCTACATCCACGCCGATATCAGACTGCCTCGTTGTTTCCCATTTGAGGTTTCGATCGCCCAAAACGGACGGAATAAAACCGGGCATGCCTAAATAGTTGTTTCCTCCTGCATAGAGGGAATAACTGGCGTAGTTTCCGATGTTTTGATTTCCGGTAATACCCCAACTGGCGCGAAGTTTCAGGTCACTGATGACAGGAAGGGCTTGGATGAAATCTTCTTCTGTAAGACGCCATGCCGCGGCAAAAGAAGGAAATGTTGCCCAACGGTTATCGCGGCCGAAACGAGAAGATCCATCGGTACGTAAGTTAGCAGTTAGGATATATTTCCTTTTGTAATTATAATTTACCCGCGCAAAAGCAGATGCGATAGCCCACTCTTCGGGGTATGCGTCTGCCCGCATGATAACACCGCCAGCATTGATATGTTCGATATCGTTGGACGGAAAGTTAGAACGTTGGGCGTGAACAAATTCCAGTCGGGATTCCTGTACGGAGAATCCACCTAGGGCATTGAGTTGGTGGTCGCCAAATAACTTGTCATATGTCAAGGTTGTTTCGTTGATCCAAAGTTGGTCACGTGTATTACGGCGCGCACCGATACCGCCTTGGCTCGCGAAGGAGCGAATTCCATTCGGCGGCATAAAAAACGTCTCGTCGATAAAGCTGATATCTGTCCCGAAACTTGTTTTCAATGTTAATGATGGAATAAATTGATATTCGGCACTGACATTGCCCAATACCCGCCAAGTTTGTGCATTGTTGGTGGGGAGCATCAACATCGCTACTGGGTTTTCGCGTGAAGCGGTAACTTGATCATATGCATAACCACCTTGTGCATCATACACAGGTATATTGGGCGGCGAGAATATCCCATTTTTCGTTGGTCCTTCCTTGGAATTTTCCTCCTGTACTCTGTCGTTTTCTGCTCGTGTCACATTGATAGCCGTAGCGAATCTCAGTTTGTCGTTGTGTTGATGATTGAGGTTTATGCGTCCGCTGATTCTGTTAAAATCGGAATTAAGCAATATACCGCCTTGTCGCATATAACCCAACGAAGTATAATATTGTGTTTTTTCACTCCCCCCGCTAGCAGCAAGCTCGTAGCTTCTGGTGCCCGCTTTTCGGAATACAGCGTCTTGCCAGTCGGTATTCATGTTGGGGTTCGCTAATATTTGATCCGGTATAGTCGACGTGGGGTCGTCTTGCTGTCTAAAGTAATAATAATCCCGCATGTAGTCCTGGTATTGTTCGGTATTCATCATCTCATACTTGCGTTCGGATGGCATTTCAGAATATCCTTCGTACATGTTGAAATGGAATTGGCTCGTGCCCGGATCTCCTTTTTTTGTTGTGATGAGAACGACCCCATTGGCTGCCCTTGCACCGTAAATAGAAGAAGACGCAGCATCTTTTAATATTTCGATAGACTGTACATCGGAAGGGTTGAGCGACGAAAGGACGTTGATACCCTGTGTACCTCCACCGAAATTAAAATCCGAACCCCCTGTAAAATTGGTCGTACTGTTCACGGGGATACCATCCACAACGTATAGCGGATCGGAGCTGGCATTTATCGAAGTGGTACCACGTACGCGAATGCTAAGCCCACCACCCGGTGAACCGGATTTCTGTGTCACCTGCACGCCGCCCGCTTTTCCTTGGATAGCTTGCGGGATACTGGGCAATACTTCGTTCTCGATTTCATCCGCTCCTATACTGGATACCGAACTGGCCAATGTCGCTCGTTCCATCGTACCATACCCGACGGCCACTACTTGTACCGATTGGATGGTTTTTGATTCCTCACTTAACAAAACCGATATCTCTTTTCTATTGTTGAGCGGCTCCTCGTATTCCTTATAACCAACAGCACTAAATACCAGAATATCGCTCGCATTTGCTGGGATGTTGAACCGACCTTGTTCATCCGTAGCGGCTGAAGTTGGTTGTCCTTTGACCGTAACGGTAACACCTGTTATGGGACCATTTTTGTCACTAATTGTACCCTGGACGGCATTTTGTGAAGCGGCCGTAGAGTCAGTTGAGATAGTGGAAGGCGTAGGTGAAATCGCGGGAGTTCGTGTTGTGGTAGTCGTATCGGTACCGGTTGTATCTGTTGCGGTACTAACCATTGTATCAATTGGGGTATCTCTTGTTACAGATGAATCCGCTTCTGCACGTTTCAGTACCACATGTATCTCGCTCCGGTTATTGATACGCTCTTCGTGTCGGGCGAAATCTGTTTTGTTAAAAATCAGGGATCCATCTGGTTTCATCTCCAGTGTAAATAGACCTTGATCGTCTGTTACGGTGTTGATAGTTTCCCCCTTTACGGAGACGATAGCGCCTGCTATGGATTGGTTATCAGTGTCTTTGACGGATCCCTGTATCGTAATCAGGGAATCTTGGGTACTGGGTAATGTCGTCCGGAATAAGCTGGAATGGTCGATTTTACTTGAATAGGAAAGATGTGTATCGTATTTGGCAAGAGCCCAGTAGGGGGCAAAGAATAGGAAGGGAATGGCATACAGGGTGTGTTTCATATACGGTATAGAATTACATTAAAATCATTTTCTTGTTTCTATTTTCTGTAGTGTAACAAACAACTAGTTTCAATAGTTTTGTTATTTATAATATTTTTGTTACAATGTGTTGCGATAACGTGTAGTCGATAAGAAATAGTATTTGTTTAGGAAAAAAAATGTAATTTGTTGACCATAATTAATTGTGTAAGTATGACAACTTTGACCTACAATGAGTTTATCAATTCGATTGAAAAGGATAACACTATTCCTGATAAATTGAATGTCCATTTACAGTCACTTTGGTACGATGCGAAAGGAGATTGGCAAACAGCACATGACTTGATCGATCATTTGGAGGACCGTACCTCGGCGCATGTACATGCATATCTTCACCGTGTGGAGGGAGATTTGTGGAATGCACGCTATTGGTACAATCGCGCAAAACAACCGGAATACAAAGGCGACTTAAAGGACGAGTGGGCGCAGTTAGTGAAAATGTTGTTATAGTATTTATTCTTCTTCCCGCTTTTTGCGTTCATTCCATAACCATAATTTTCTCCAAAATTCGGATAAAGAATTGAACTCTTGCCGATATACTAGCCCAACGGCACTGATGTAATCACTATAAGGCGTGAACAAGAAATTTCGGGTATTGAGTCTATTGTATGCTCTTAATACAAGATTTCCATCTTGACGTAAGCGGAATGTGACTTCTGCATCGGTGGCTATCTGGTCCGAGAAGAGCGTGAGATCGTTGAGTTGATTTTGGCTACGGTCGCTAACACCTCCCGTAAAGACCAATCGGTCGTCGAAAAACCGCAAGGAAGCGGAAGCATCGTTGAAGGACCGGATATTAAGATCCAGAAAATTCATGTTGAGAGACTGGGAGATGATGCTGTTTAGTTGATTGAAAGCGATTTCTGTACCCGCCGATAGGAGCGTATTGTTGACTTCTCTACCAAATTCCTGTGTCGATGCCGGCGTGAAGCTCCTTCGGACGATGAGACTAATAGCCTGTTGGTTAACATTGTTGATATCGCTCAAATAGCCTTGAAGCTCATCTTTAATATACGGTGTTTGTGGGAAATTAAGATCGAAAGAAACGTCTGGCTGTGATAACGTACCTTTTAATATCATATCCGCTTGGGCCAGGATTCGGTCGTTGTTTTCTGCTCGTCCCGCAGCATTGTATAAAGGAGCAATTGATGTCCGTTGTTGATAGGTTGCACTCAGATTAACGGTTGCTTCGGCAGGATTGCCCGCCCATCTGATAGTTCCGCCTTCTTTGAGATCAAAGAACTTATTAAAGAAATCTTGTGCGGTAAAATGGAATTTTCCGGAGATAACATGATAGTCACCAAACATCTCAAAATCTCCCAAACTGGATATACGCAACGAAATATCACCTGTACCGACGCCGGTTAAAGAGCCGATGTTGTTTTCTAGATTGATTTCCGCATCAGGTGTCACGGTAATATCCATATTCATGGTTAAACCTTGAAAAAGCCGTTTAGAGATAGGTATCTCCTGTTGAGTAGAATCCGGGTTTACAAAATAGATGAAATCGTTGTCAGTCACTTTCAACGAAGTATTAAAAGGCAGGGTAATTACTGTATTAGGGTTTGGGCGTACATCAATATCCATAACCATGGCGCTGGTCGGGCCGTTAAAACGGAAAGCGCCTGATGCGTAGGCTGTACCAAAGAACAGTTCATTGTCTTTCCGGACGGTGTTTAGGATTTGGAAGTTATCTGCTGTCACGTGAATAGCCAAAGTCGGGTCGCTAAGTGTATTGAGATTGATTTCTCCATTTGCTCTCGCTGTCGCATTTCGAGCATCGTTTAACAATAAATTATTTAAAAGAATAGTATTCTCTTGGATGACGGAATGTTGATTGGAGATGCTGTATTTCGTCTGCAGATAATTAACTAAAAAAGATGCTTCCTTGATATGGGCAGTTCCATTTATTTTTGGCTGTCCGATAGTACCACTTATTGTCACATCACCGCTCATGGTACCGTATAAATTGGAAACAAGTGTGCGGAGGAACGGTTGCACCACACCGAGATCTATATCATTGACTGTTCCTTTTAAATGTAATGCATCCTTTTCAGCATTGACGTCATACGAGCCACTGAGCATAACCCCGTCGCCATCTACATCCAATAACTTAGATTGAAGTTGTATTAGTCCGCTCTGCGGATCAAAATCTGCGTTTACATCTAGACTTCCGATTGGAAGGTTATTATAAATGATCGGTGTAGTGGAGATATTGGCAGAAAGTGTTGGTGAACCAAAAACCGAATGTATTTGCATTTCTCCGCTAAGATGTCCGAGTAAATCAATGCCCAACGGTCGTGTAATTCCCGATAGTGAAGCTAGGCTGAAGTCTTTAAAAGCAATATCGAGCTTGTCGTCTTCATTGGAAAGAATCCCGTTTAAGCTGACCTCTTGGCGATCTCGGGAAATGTGAAGGTTATTTAAGTAAAATTTGCCTTTGGAGACCCACAGATCCGCATCCTGATTTATTTCCCATGACTCTTTATTCAATACAATTTCGGATTGGTCAAACCGAATATTTGCTGGCTGATTGTGGGCAAAGTGTATATTTCCGTTTAATTTAAGATAGTTAGGACGATCTGTTTCCGAAAGGGAAATATGGAAATTCAGACTGTCGTTAGCCAATACATTATTGATGGCAATATGGTCTACATATGTGGAGTCCGAAAAACTAAAGCGATCAGCCGCTACATCTAACGAAAAAGCTTGGTTATCCGCTTTTTCGGTAAGGGCGAGGTTGGTGATCTTCATGCCTTTGTAGGTCACTACTGGACTAAAAGCCTTAAAATTTGCGGTATAGTTATCCGACGAGAATTTGGCCGTTAAAGTTGCCCCGTCTTCTAGCGCCAAACTGGGATCAAATAATGCCGATATTGGAGCGAAGGATTTGACATTGACATGCAGGTCAAAATTTTGTGGATTGTATGGTTGGATTTCGAGATTGATGGCAGGCGCATAACGCATAGCCAACGAGCGAAAATAAGCACCTATACTGGATAAATCTATTTGCCCCGACATCACCCCATCAACGACATCGGATTTAAGGGTCAACTGTTTGGATTGCTCATCACCTTCCGATTCAAAATCTAAATAATTCATGACAAAATCTCCTCTTGTTGTGCTGAACTGTAAATGATCGGAGGTAATGTGACCGTTTAGGGAATTTAGGGTGTTCCCATGTAGCTTTGCTTGAATATTGGACTGACTGACGACAATACTGTCTTTGAGATGGAGATGTAATCCTTTTAAGTCGAGATGCTGTATGGTAGAATTAAATTCGTATCTCGGCATAGTGTCTTGCCAGTTAACCTCTCCTTCAAACGCTAGGGCAGCGTGTTGATCATCAATTTTGCCATTAGCAAATAAAATCTTATCCAGCATTTCGCCTTCAAAATCTATGTTTTGATAGCAATAATTCTTGAAGAGAAGATTCGACAAATGGCCATGTGTGCTTAAATGTAGTGATTTTGCATCATTTCCCCTGCCGTCATATTGAAGGCTAAAACCCGTTGTGCCAATTTCATTGGAGCGCACGAATTTCCCCAAGTCAAAGGAAGCGGTTTCTACTTTCCCCCTATATTGTAAAGAAGGTTTTATCGTGATACTACTTTTGGTGGAGAGAGAACCCAGCGCTGTGGTAGCTCTCCCGTCTACATCAAAAAGGTAGTAATATCCGTTAAGTGTGCCTTGATAGGCTAAAGTTTCCAAAAGATGAACTTGATCTGGCAGGGAAAAGGAAGATTGATTGGATAATGCCGGTACAAGCTCTTCGACATCCTTTGCGGAGGTTTGTAGATTCGCTAATGAAAAATGGAATCGCGTTTGCTCGATTGCCGGTAGTCCGTCAATCGTAAAGTCCCCTTGTAGACTGGTTTGTGTCCCCGTCTTGAGATAAACATCATGAGCCGTTAGATGTTCGACTGTGCCAGAAACGGAAGCTTGGATAACATCCGTTGTGAATCGAACATTTACCATGGTTGGTGCAAAAAACTCGATATCACGCGAATCTACAAAAGCATCGTGAAGCTTGCCTTCCATATTCACTTTTCGGATAAAATCCGAAAAGTCTGTAAAATTATCGTAATAGAAAGCGAGATAATTGCCTATCCTAGAGCGATTGGTATGTAGCACCAGGTCAGTAAATTCCATTTTTTTGTCGGATATATAAGATCGTGCACTAAATTCCTGAAGGTACAGTCCGCTTTTTTCTTTGAAAGTGAGCTGTTCTACATCTGCTTGCATCGTTGTATCGCTATAGCGGATCGCTTTAATATCACCCGAAATGTTTGTCAAATCTAGATCACTAAAATCTACACCGCGATTATGATGATTAAAGCGATGGTCGGTCAGTTTGAAATGATTGTCGTGCAGTGTGACACTTTGCAAATCCAATTGCATTTTAGTCGTTTTCGGTGTTTGTTCTTCTTTTTTTGGTGAAAAATAATCGATTAAGAAACTAACATTGGTGCTGTCTTTATATACTTCGTAGTTAATAAAAGCACTATCTAACGTGACTTGTTGAATCCCGATTTGCTTGTTCCATATTTTTACCAGGGAAATGCGGGCGGTTGCACTTTTGGCGGATAGCAACGTATTCCCGTTTCGGTCGTTGATAGAAAAGCGCTGTAATTCTAACGAACTAAACGGCTTGAAATATACTTTTTCCAAGGAGATATCCGTTTGTAGCTCTTTGCTCAAGTAGTTTGCCACCTTTTTCGTGACATAGGTCTGTACAGCAGGATAACGTAATAAGAAAATAGCCAATATCGTTAGCGAGAGGATGCTAAGCAGGGTAATCAGCGTTATTTTAAGTATTTTTTTGATATTTTTGTATTCTATTTAAATATTGTACAATGGCTGTTATCCTCGGTATCGAGTCTTCCTGCGATGAAACTTCTGCCTCTATATGTATAGACGGTGAAATTAAATCAAATATTATTGCTAGTCAAGCAATTCATGCAAAATATGGAGGTGTGGTACCCGAATTAGCATCGCGAGCCCATCAGCTACATATCATCCCGACAGTGGATGAAGCCATTCAGCAGGCAAAAATACATAAAAATGATGTGGATGCAGTGGCTTTTACGCGAGGCCCTGGACTTTTAGGGTCACTTTTGGTTGGCACTTCTTTTGCCAAATCGTTTGCATTGGCTCGTCAAATCCCGCTGATTGAAATCAACCATATGCAAGCACATATCCTGGCACATTTTATAGAGGAACCGAAACCCAGCTTTCCTTTTCTTTGCCTAACCGTATCGGGCGGACATACACAGATTGTATTGGTGAAAGACTATTTTGAAATGGAGTTGCTCGGACAAACGCTTGATGATGCAGCCGGAGAAGCGTTTGACAAAACAGCGAAAATACTGAACCTACCTTATCCGGGAGGGCCATTAATCGACAAATATGCACAGGAAGGAAATCCGGACGCCTATAAATTGCCCGAACCGCAAATTCCGGAATTGAATTTTAGTTTTTCGGGTCTTAAAACGGCTATTTTATATATGGTACAGGCGGAAGAAAAGAAGGATCCCAATTTTTTAATGGAAAATATAGCTGATGTATGCGCTTCGGTGCAACAGCGTATTGTTTCTATTTTATTGAATAAGCTAAAGAAAGCGGCGAAACAAACTGGCGTGCGGAATATGGCAATCGCAGGAGGGGTTTCTGCTAATTCAGGTCTACGACAGGGGTTGTTGGAAATGGGTAAGCAATACCAGTGGAACGTATTCATTCCCAAATTTGAATACTGTACCGACAACGCCGCTATGATTGCTATTGCGGGGTACCATAAATATCTGCGCAAAGAGTTTGTCGGTCAAGATATTACACCTTTAGCGCGGATGCACGTGTAGTGGTACGAAAAATAAATTATGGAATTTTCACTTCGTTGTCATCATGAAAGAAAAGATGTAAACCTTAACACTTTTCGTTATGTGGAACAACAAATTAGATATTTATGAGAAAGAATGGCTGGATGTCGTTTTTTCTTCCCGCAACCAAACTTATGGTGCGTATGATTTACGGCGTCAATCTGCTGCGGCCACGAATAAAGCCTTGCTTATGGTTATGTTCGCTGTTGCCTTACTGGTAGGTGGAAAATATGCTTATGACCGGATGCCGGGTAGCTCTTCGACCCCGATAATTGAAAACAATATACCTGTGACACTTGATCATTTGGCGGTTCCTGAAATACCGAAAGAAGAGGAAGTAATCCTTCCTGCAGAACAACCTGTCCAAAAGATCGCACAAGACCCACCTGCACAGGAACTGATCCGTTTTGTAGAACCTGTGATAACCGATCGTAATAGAGCAGTAGAGGATGTTGCCTCGCAAGATGATCTAAAAGACAAGATGACTGCTCGGCTTACGCTTAAACCAGTGAAGGGTGGTTCTTTTGTTGCAAAAGGGGAATTTGGTCCTACGAAAGAACTAGGCAACATCACCGGAACAGCCACAGGTGATCCCGATGGTGGTACATTAAATAATGGGGAACCGTTTGTGTCGGTACAGGTGATGCCAGAACCCATGGGCGGTATGGCTGCATTTGTCAACTGGGTAGGAAAGAACTATGCGTATCCCGATAGGGCGTTGGATCAAGGGATTAAAGGGAGCGTAATTGCTACGTTTGTGGTGGAAACAGATGGCTCTTTAACCGATATCACGATATTGCGGGATATCGGTTTCGGTACAGGTGATGAGGCTATCCGCGTGTTGAAAAAAGCGGCAAAGTGGAAGCCGGGTGTTCAAAACGGCGTGCCTGTTAGAGTCAAATATACATTGCCGATCAAATTGAGTACATTTTAATGACCAAAACACTGTTTTGTCTGTATTTTAACGCGGTTTTGTCTATCATGCTAAACGAAGCGAAGAATCTTAAATCTTACCGCTTGTAATTTATGGTATTTTTATTGCTAGTACTTTGAGATCGTTTTAATATATCGTTAGCGAGGCGTCATAGTGCTACTAAAAATGAATAAAATATGAGTTTAAAGAAAAAAGACAATTCAAGATGGTTACACGTTGCTATCTCTTGGGGAGCTAGTATCGTTATTGTTGGTGTTCTGTTTAAAATACTTTATATAGGAGGCTCATTTGCCAACTATATGATTGGTATTGGTTTAGCGGTGGAAGCTTTTCTGTTTTTCCTAATGGGGTTCAATCCGCCGCCAAAAGAACCCGCATGGGAGAGGGTATATCCTGAATTGGACGAGGATTACGCCGGAGAGTTGCCGCAGCGATCTGCTGCACTTAGCCATCAACCAGCAGGGCCGTCGGCGACAGCGGCGTTAGACAAGATGTTTGCGGAGGCAAAGATAGAGCCTGTACTGATTGAAAACCTGGGAAGAGGTTTGCGTGATTTTAGCGATAAAGTATCGGCTATCAACCAAATATCAGATGTGTCGTTTGCAGCCAACGAATTTACGGAGAAGTTGAAGCATGCGAGCTCGAAGTTTGATAATCTCAGCATGGCTTTTGAAAAAGCATCTGCCAATCTCGTAGCGATGTCCAATACGAACACAGATACCGCCGGTTACCACCAACAGGTACAAAACCTCACGAACAACTTACAATCGTTGAATGCGATGTACGAACGGGAATTACGGGATTCGGCATCTCATCTACAGTCCATGAACCAATTCTATGAAAGCTTAAGTTATACGATGAAAAACTTCAACGAATCCCTAGATGACTCGAAGGTGTTTAAAGAAGAAGTAAACAAGCTGGCGAAGAATCTAGCTGCTTTGAATACCGTGTATGGCGGTATGTTGACGGCCATGAATCAGCCACGTGTGTAGGAAAATCATTTTATAACAAAAAAAGAAAAGAATGGCTTACGGAAGAGAGACGCCAAGGCAACGCATGATCAATATTTTATATTTGGTATTGCTAGCCCTACTCGCATTAAATGTACCAAACTCCATATTAGATGCTTTTAAGAATATTAATGACAGTCTTGAAGCTTCTAAAACCAATGTCGACAATTCTGTCGAACAGTTGTTTGCCGCATTTGAGAGTACAAAACTAAAAGAAGAACCAGAACGGGCGAAGCCTATATACGAACAGGCTAAACAGGCTCGCGCTGTTGTAGATGAACTGAATCAATACATTAATGAATTGAAGCAGGAATTTGAGAAACAGGGCGGCGGATATGATGAAGATACCGGTGATTTGGTACGTCGTGAAAACGCAGATATTGCGCCGCATCTGATGATTAACGGCAAAAGAGGGGTGGAATTAAAAGAGAAGATAAACAGTACCCGTGAAAAACTGTTGTCGTTATTAAATGAAGACGACCGAAAATCGGTTTCGTTTTCCTTGGAAGCACAAGATCCAGAAAAGTCTGCAAATGGCAAAAGAAAGTGGGAAGAGGTTAACTTTGGAAGCGGAACGCCTTTGACGGCAGCAATGACTACGCTGACTAAAATACAAGTCGATGCGCAGAATGCGGAATCCGATGTCGTAAAGCTAATTTTGGGCAAAATGGATCAAGCTGTGGTGAATTTGGATAAATTTGCAGCAGTAGCGGTAGCGCCTACATCCTATCTTGTCCAGGGGCAGCCTTATACAGCAGAAGTTTTCTTGACGGCTTCAGATTCTAAATCGGAGCCAGCGATCAGTGTAAATGGAAGTGCGTTAAACGTAGTGGATGGAAAAGGTGTCTATACGGTGCCTACCAACCAAGAGGGTATTTTCACCTGGACAGGAACGATTAAAGTGCAACAAACGGACGGTACGGTTAAGGAATACCGTACACCGGAACAGACTTATCAAGTTGCTAGACCATCGGCGGTTGTTTCACCAGATAAAATGAATGTGCTGTATATAGGTGTCAGCAACCCTATTTCTGTTTCTGCACCAGGCACACCTACAAATAAGATCAATGTAAGCATGAATGGTGGTGGAGGTAGGATTTCTGGCTCTGGTGGAAAATATAATGTTACGGTAAGTTCACCTGGAACGGCTCGCATATCGGTATCCGCCGAAGTGGCACCGGGCAAAACACAGACGTTGAGTACAACAGAGTTTCGCGTAAAAAGAATTCCGGATCCAATTGCTAAATTCGGAGGAAAGACAGGGGGCAATATGGCGACCGTGGCAATCAAAGCACAAAATGCTGTTTTTGCCTCGTTGGATAACTTTGACTTCGATGCCAAATTTAACGTCACTAAATTTAGTATGATCATTGCCAAACCGAGGGCAGATGCTATTGTACTTTCTACCAATGGCGGAACGTTAAGCTCCAGTATGAAAACCGCGTTGAACGGAATCGTTCCGGGAACCAGAGTGATATTTGATAATATTATTGCGGTAGGTCCTGATGGATCTCCAAGACAATTGAACGCTGTTGCGTTAACAGCGAACTAGTAGAAAAGTTGCAAATAATAAAAAATGCCACTCGTTTTCGAGTGGCATTTTTTATTATATCTATGCTATCAGCAATTATTCCAACTCTTCTGTTTGCGTTATGGGTTGCTGTTCTTGTGTTGGAGGTTCTTGACTTTCTGTCTCTGACCCTGTTTCTTCTTCAGCAGTTGTCGTTGTCGGCGAACTTGATGGATTGCTGGTAGACGGCGTATTGTTTTGTCGTTGCACCGGTGGCTGGTAATTTTCAAGTTCTTCAGGATTTACACCTTTTGGTGCAGACCAAAGTTTTTCTTTATAAGTTTCCAGTTTATCTTCGATTTGTTGGGCTTCTTGCAGCTGCTGTAAGGCGTTTTCTGCATATTGTGCCTCTTGGCGCATCGCACTAGGAGAGGATTCCCGAATAATGGAGCTAGCAAATTTTCGTTGAACGAATAGATCATCCATACTCATGTCATACAGACCCCTATCGGGGTCAGAGACATCCACCTTAACAAGTGTATACCTTAGTTGCGGGAAATATAACCAAAAAGCAGGTGTTGACCCTATAGATTCCGCTAATTCGGCAGATGAAGAAATATCCATCAACGGAGCTACGCCGATAATCCGTGTTTCGAGACGCCCGCGTTGCTTATCGAAGAAAATATCTTCTTTGATTCTGAATTTGGTAACACGTTCCGGATTGAACTCATTCAAGGTCATCTGGGCATCAATTTGATTTCCTTCATCGTCAAAAATAGGTACTAAAACGCTGTCCGCAAACTGTGCGACACCTTGACTAGCCGTCATTTTTGTTTTGAAAGTATCGTCTTCTGGGCTGTATGGTGTCAATTTTCCTTCGTTTATTCCGTTCATGATGGCTTCAATTAAGGATGCGCCCGGAATGGCATAAATATAATTCTCTTCGTTGGATAAATCGATATCTCTCCAGACCCGTTTGTAAAAGCGGATATTTTTCATATTCACCTTAGGATAGGCAAATGGAACGGCATCTTCTAGATTATTCGCTTGGTAGAAACCATCGGTTGTTGGAATTGTATCCATCAATATATCCTGACTACTCGTATCGTATAGAGGAGTCTGTTGCTGATTACTCAGAAAAACATCCTCTGTAAGCGTATCCAACGTTGTGGTGTCCTGTTGCGGTGGAATATCTACTTCCTGCTGTGCAATAACATGATTAAACCCACATATTAAAGCGATTGTGACTAGTGCTTTCATCTCTGCTAAATTTCTTATAGTTCTACACTTCATCTTTTAATATCTCCTTGTTTTACTTTGATCGGTTGGCATTTCAAAGGCAGACATCACACAGCGGAATCCGATGTAGGAATGGGGTTCATATTCGACCACATAATTACGCGTTTCGCTATTTAACTGTTCGCCGTTATCTTTCCACGAACCACCTCTTACCACTTTTCTTTTGAGAGCGTCGCTGTCACTTTCATCGGCATCGTATAATAAAACGGGGTTCAAGTCATTGACAAAAGCAATAGCCGACGGGCTATACGCATCGAGTGTCCATTCAGACACGTTTCCTGCCATATTGTAAATGCCAAAAGCGTTCGGTGTATATGATTTTGCAGGTACGGTAAAGGTAGCCCCATCTTGCGAATAGGTACCTTCTCCCTGTTTGTAGTTGACGGCTAATTTCTTTTTGCCCTCTTTGCCGTCAATCGTTAGGCGAGTTCCAGATATGGTATCACGTGGATCTAGTTTACCCTCGGCGGCGTATTGCCACTGTGCTTCTGTCGGTAAACTGAATGTAAGATGATAGCCACTTAAATAAGAATTTTTCATAATGTTTGCCATCAACTCCTTTCCCCGCCAGTCTGTATAAGCTCTTGCCTGTTTCCATGTTACCCCTACGATCGGATAATAATCAAACGACTCATGAGTAAAGTAATTGGCGTCCATGGAAGCTAACTGGGCATTTGGAAAATCTTTAGACCAGATATCCTCTATAGGCATTACGGGTACTGTATCCGTTACATATTCTGTTTCTTCACGCCCATTAGACTTCAAATACGAAAACCGATACTTAACAGCTTCTTCGTTTAATGCCCTGCGCGCGCCTTTCATGACGACCATCGGCGTCAGTCTTTCTTGAATGGAGGGATCGTTACTACGCCATAAGGGAGAAACGCGCTTAACGCGCTTCCAATCGATTCGTCGTTGGCCGTCCTCACCGACAATATCCAAAAAGTACTGGTCATCGTTTAAATAATCTGTTACCGCAACTGAATCGGCTACCCAGTTTACAAATTCCCGATACTGTTTGTTGGTAACTTCGGTTTCATCAATAAAGAATGCACTCAGACTAATATTTTTACCCACATTCCCACTATCTAAAGAACTCTTATAGAGAATGGTTCCAGATGGAACATACACCATGCCTGGAGGCGCAGGTAGTTTACCGCCTCGAAAAGCAGATACTTTGGGAGCATTATAGAAATTGTTTGATTTACAAGCCGCGACGACTATTAAGGATGTTAACAGAGCGATAACAATAGTCCGAGGCTGGGCTAATCTGTGTCTCAAATTCTTCTTATTCATTATAATAAATTTATAAGCTATGGATGTTTGATACTAATTACGATTAAACAAGGCTAATTTTACGCCTAAAGAAAGATAGGAGTACTGGTCCATCTTGCTGTTAATAACACCATCAACATTATCTTTTGGAAGCAAGGATTGTTGATAATTGATGTTGATTGCCCAACGTGGACCGTAAAGTGTTCGTCCTATCGGTATATCTAAACCGATGTTGAAAGGAATGGCCAATTGATAGGCGTTTAAATCTTCGGAAATTTCTCCTCCCACATTTTCGATTGATGTCCGATAGCTACCGTCTATGCGGTGATTAATATTGTTTTTCATTGCCCCTACACCAGCACCTACATAGATGTTAGCCAGAATCTTACTAAATGTGCTTGCACCTAGTGTATAGTAGCTGTAGTTGGCTGGAAGGGATAGAAACTGACCGAGCCTGACTTTCGCATTGGCATTGATGGCGAAGTAACGGTTCTCGAAATCGCTATTCCATCCATAAGCACTTAACATCCCTTTTTCGCCTTTCACACCGACCGAGATAAAAGGAGTTATTAATCCTTCGGCTTCTAAGTATCCCGCAAATCGCGTGTCGGTATTTCCCAAATCGGCCCAGACCATGGTCCCACCTGCACCCGCCCCTATACTTATAGGACGAGAAAATTGAGCAAAAACAGCTTGTGTCGAGAAAAAAGCGAACAAAACAAAAGCGGAAAATATACCTTTTTTCATTATATATAAATTGTTTTTTTAAAATCGATACTAGGAAAGCAATTATCTTGCCTTAATTTCTATGTTGTATTTTTTTTATTCTTTTTCCTATATTTAGCGCTATGAAGATAGCTTTCTTTTCCACCCAGCCTTATGACCGTATGTTTTTCAATCGCGAAAACCAAGACGAACGGTTTACATATCAGTTTTATGAAACACACTTAGGCCCGCATATTGTGCAAGCGGTAAACGATGTGGATGCGGTATGCGTTTTTGTGAACGATCGTGTGAACCGGGAAGTAATTGAAGTGCTCGCATCGCGTGGCGTGAAAATAATAGCATTGCGCTGTGCCGGCTTCAATAATGTAGATTTGGATGCAGCACGAGAATTTGGTATAGCTGTATGTCGTGTACCGGCCTATTCTCCGGAAGCAGTCGCAGAACATGCTATGGCACTGCTCTTGACGTTGAACCGCAAAACGCACAAAGCCTACAACCGGGTGCGAGAACAAAATTTTTCGTTAAATGGTTTGTTAGGTTTCAACCTTCACGGAAAAACAATTGGTGTTGTTGGAACCGGGAAGATCGGCAAAGCCTTTTGTCGGGTAGCAAAAGGGTTTGGCTGTAAATTACTCGCTTTTGATATCTATGAAGATGAACAACTAAAGGAAATGGGCGTGTCGTATGTTGATATGGATACGTTATACAGGTCTTCCGATATTATTTCGCTCCATTGTCCGCTAACGCCTGAGAACAAACACATGATTAATAACACGTCCATACGACAAATGAAAGATGGTGTTGTGGTGTTAAATACCAGTCGAGGGGCGTTAATCGATACATCGGCAGTAATCGACGCGTTAAAAACACGCAAAATCGGTGGTCTTGCTCTTGATGTGTACGAACAGGAAGAGAAATTGTTTTTTAAAGATTTAAGTGGTACCATCATCGAAGATGATACGATTCAACGGCTGATGAGCTTTCCAAATGTATTGGTCACTGCCCATCAGGCATTCTTTACGGAAGAGGCTTTGACACAGATAGCTGGAACGACACTTAGCAATATCGAAGGATTGCTCTTAGGACATGAACCGTCTAATAAACAAGCTATAGTGGTGTAGACACTACGATAGCAATAAAAAGGAAGATATAGTCGGTGTAAAGCGACTATATCTCCATACGGAAAGGCTCATTAAATAACTGAAACATCAATTACCACTAAATTTTACATACCTTATATAACCTTTGCCATCTGTTTTTGAAGACAGCCCTTCTTTAGTGAGCGGTACTTCTGCGTCCTTTTGGTAATAAGGATGATGCTCTACTGCACTTTCAAAACGGATCTTATAACCGGCATTAATCTTGGATTTGTCGATATTAATGATTACAATGGTACGGTCTCCTCCAGATATAGATGCGCCCGTTATAGCGCTGATGTCCGTTGGTTTCTTTTTATAAGCCTTATGTCATGCCTTGAGATCTGGGTACCATTTTTTGTCATCCCCTAGCACATACAGCGTTTTTTCGTATTCGTCGTTTTTGTTGATGAGCAATACGACAATATAAGCACCTTCCCCTGTGTAATTGTTCAGCTGTAGCATGCACTTATATTTCGTACTAGGTTGTGCATATACTTGGACGGTCGAAATGATAATAGCTAAGCAAGGTAATATGTATTTTATTTTTTGTAGCATACGCCATTACTTTAAAAAATCAATTGAAATATTAGCCTGCTTTAGAAGCTCATTTTCGTAGGCAAGGTCATAAGCAGTCTCCCCAAAAGAAGTGCCTATATCTTTTTTTGCGCCGGCAGAAAGCAGATAACGTAGAATTGTATCATCTTTGGCAAGCATGGCCGCTTTGTGCAAAACTGTAAGCTCTTCCTCATTTTTAACATTGATATCTATTCCGAAATACGAAATCTTTTTCATCAGTGCCAGATCGTTTTTGGTTATTGCCACATGATAGAGTGTACTGCCGTCGTTGAACGGAGAAGCAAGGTTCAGTCCGTTTTCTTTTAATACATGCAATTTGGCTCCCAGCTCGTCTGCCGGAGCGGTCTGGG
Organism: Sphingobacterium corticibacterium; assembly: GCF_004208525.1. Taxonomy (GTDB): domain Bacteria; phylum Bacteroidota; class Bacteroidia; order Sphingobacteriales; family Sphingobacteriaceae; genus Sphingobacterium; species Sphingobacterium corticibacterium. Next base: position 60,911 of record NZ_SGIT01000007.1, read on the forward strand.
CTGTTGCATTTTGACGACTGCCACGGCCACCGGCGCCTCTGTACGCATCGATTAAAAGATATGCCAGGTTCTGACCGTCTTTGTCTATGACGTTTACATCGGCGCCATTCTTTAACAGTAATGCCACTACCTCCGCATTCGAGCTTTTTACGGCATTGGTTAACGCGGATTCACCGTTACTGTTGACGGCATTTATATTTTTTACCGTTGGCAATATGCGTCCAATAAGCTCAACATTTTTGACACCTGCGGCGCCGATAAAAGGGGTATTACCTTCGGCATCCGTTTTATTGATATCTACGCCTTTTTTGAAAAAATAATCAATGACATCTCCTTGATTTTGCTTACGCACAACAAGGTGCAGGACATTGCGTCCATTTTTATCTGTTATAAGCGGATCGATATTCAAATCGTCTACCAGATATTGGTACACTTCTAATTTATTGGCACTGCGATAGGTACCACCCGCAGCCGAAAATAGAGCGGCTGGAGTATATTTTGCCCCTCTTTTTAACAGACCTTTCAGCACATCGAGATTACCGATCTTTGCCGCGTGGTTAAAAATGGTATTGCCACTGTTATCGGTAGAGTTAATAGACAGACCCTTGGAGATTAGGTAGTCCGTAGTGCTTAAATCTTTGTCGTAACCAACTGCCAACATCGATAGATTAGCACCATCTTTTTCGGTGTATTTTTGCTGGATATCCAGACCATGTTTGACAAATACATCAATTACTGCTGGGCTTAGGTGAGTGTTGAATGCTGCAAAGCTCAAAGCAGTATGATGGTTCGCATCCAAAAAGTTCATATCCGAACCTTTGGTTAAAAGATAGTCTACTACCGGAGCATTATTTTTCTGTGCGGCAACATGTAAGTAGATACGTCCCTCCATCAGTGTACGTTTTAGATCTACACCGGGTTGATCTATTAGATATTTGATGACCTCTATCGGAGCATCGTTGTTTATTGCCAAGAGGATCGGATCAGCTGTGCTGGTTATTTCTTTGAAATCAAACCCTTTTGCCAATTCAGCTTTTACGGTATTAACATCGGGTTTGCCCGCCCAAAATTCCTTGTTCAGTAAAATGTTTTCCTGTGCACCTGCATGCAAAGCGGCAAGTAAAAGTGCCGCGGTTAATAATCTCTTCATTTAGTGTTTTATTTAAATATGATTTCCCGATGATAATGTTCCGTAGCCTCTTTTGTTAAGTTAGACGCAACTATTATTTCGGGGATTATTGATAAGTATTTTTAGATTTCTCCGTGTCTACCAAGAGATAAGATACAAGTCTATGACCTTCGCTTTCACGTTGCAGGATACCACAGAGGGTCATTAATCGTAAGGTACTGTGAATTGTTGACCAAGAAACAGGTCGAGTTTCGCGCAATTCTAACCAAAACGTCTCAACATCTGGAATAAAGCCGGCTTGGCAGATAGCTTTCACAATCCATATCCGCTTCTCGGTCATCACCAGACCACGTTCTTTTAATGCTTCAATAATATCCGCTTCCATAATTTTTGTATGTCAGGTAATACTTATGGACGTCAAAGGAGCTATTATAGTCTCTTTGAGGTTTGTCCACATTAGGTAGCCTTATAAACTAATCCGAGAGATGATATCTCCGTTTGGATCATTGGACGGCTTTGGCTTTTCTCCTTGTTTAGGACGACCGGCACCGTTGGCTTTGTGGCTCGTATACGCCACACCATTTTGGTCAACAACGATGGTATTCGGTAACGATCCGGCTTCAAGATTAGCTTTCACACTGTAATCTTTGGCATCAATGATTGTCACCGTCTGCGCACCGCGATTGGCAACATAGATGATATCATTGGCCGGTGAATAGCGGATGCCCAAAGCGCCTTTGCCTGTCTCGACAGATTTAACGACTTCACCAGTGTTGGCATCCAATACAGAAACCGAGCCCGATCCCGTATGGGCTATGTACAAGCGGTTACGTTTTGCATCAAAATCCAGATTGATTGCCTTTTCACCTCCCGAAGGGAAGCTATCTATCACATTCTTTGTCTTTAGGTCGATAGCTACGATATTGCTCGTCTTGAAGTTGATGGCAAAAAGTTTACTGTTCTTGCCGTCTAAGGCAAGTCCGGTCACTGACGGGCCTGCTCCATTAATTTGTTGGATGTGTTTATTGGTTTTTCCATCGATCTCCCATATACCGCCACCAACATCCGAAACATATACCTTATTGTTTGCCTCGTCGACAACTACTTCACGGGTGTGGCCTTTTTCCTGACCATTGGTAATCGTAGCCAGGGTTTTGCCGGTTTTAATGTCTACCGCTATTACCGAACCGGCGCGTGTAGCCGTGCCGTATAATGTCTGTGTTTTTTGGTTAATCCCTAATCCAAAAGCACCGGTTTCCAATACAATGGAATCCTTAACCTGCAGTGTTTTACCATCCAAAGCATAGATGGTAGGCTTCTCGGCATTACCACGTGTGGTGGTTACATAGACCAGACCGTTTTTATGGTTATAGACCAGTTCGTAGACACCATCACCAATCTTACTTGATTTGGTAGCGATTTGGGCTGCACCATTTTGTGTAAGTCCTGCTACAAGAATACAGGCAGCCGTTATTTTTAATGTTTTTTTCATGATTTTCTATTTTTTCTACCGGCATATAATGCCATCGGTATCTGTCTTTTTTTAAAATTTAATACCGTAAAGTTTTTCGCCTATATCCGTGATCTTTTTATTGACCGAAAGAAGTCCGCTGCCGGACAGGTACCATATGGAACCCGGCAATAAGAATACTTTGTTGTTTTTATAGGCTTTTGTCTTTTTAACGTCGTCATTCAGCAAGTCCGTCCATACAGGCATTTCGCCTTTTATCCCCGTAGCACGGTCAAAAACGAACAGGTAATCCGGATTGATACTTTCCAATGATGGCGCTTGTACACGTTGTCTCTGTGTCTGCTCGCCCTGTTGTGGTGCAGATTCTCTTTCCGGGGCTGGTTCAGGGGTATAAGCCGGCTTTAGATCCAGCACATCGTAGGCAAAACCGAAACGGGAGTTGGGGCCGCTTGGATTGAAGCGACCATTTATGTGCATGGCCACAACCGTTTTCTTAGGATCAGCTTTTGCCTTTGCTTTCACTAAATCCTTTTTCTTACGCAAGGCAGCCAGTTTTTCCCCGGCAAGCTTTTCCTTTTCAAAAATAGACGCTATCGAGCGGACGTTAGCCTCGAATGTCGACCAGAAATTTTCTGTTTCCGTTCCAAATAACAGTGTAGGCGCTATCATTGCCAGGGAATCGTGCTGCGCACGCTGCCTGTTGGACGTAATAATCAGATCAGGTTTCAGCTGTGCTACAGTAGCGATATTTGCTTTCGGTACATTACCCGCCACGGTATATTTGGTAGCATCGCCATATTCGGGCATAAACTGCTTCACATTGGCCAGAACACCCACAACAGGGATACCCAACTCGTAGCAAGTCTCCAAGCTCCCCAGATCCAACACGACAACACGTTTTGGGTTTTTCTTTACCTGTACATCGCCGGTCGGTTGCTTGATGGTAACAACGTTATTTGACTGTGCCTGGATACCTTTAACCGATAGCAGTGCCAAAACAACGAGCAGAAGGCTTGTTGCTTTGAATAATATGTTGCTTTTGTTCATTAGCAGATTACTATTACATTAATTATCTTGAGGCGTCAAATATGCCACTCTCGGGATAGATGTAGCGCCACCTTTCACCACGATACCCGCTTTTCCAACACCTGTTTTTCCGTCGATGACATATACGGTAGGATCCTCATCAGGTGTTGTAATACCAATATATATTTTACCATTATGGATATATGGCCAACCTGCATTTGTAATCTCGTCTTTTGCAGGAATACCGGTCACCCAAGTGAAAGACTGAGTAGACATTTTGACGATGGCATATTGGGTTGCAGGGCTTTGGGATCCCGGTGCGCCTGTTTCGTTATACATCTCCAACAAAAAGTAGTCTTCGGAAATAGGGAATACTTTACGGAAACGGTGGCCACCTGACTTGGTCTCGATATCAAAGTAGTAGTCCGCATCAAAGTTGTTTGCACCACTATTTATCTTTAATGCCCCAGCCTTCTTCGTGGTTGCTGCACTGTACGAACCGGAGAAGACATACGTGTTCCCGTTGTTATCATTTCCAATCATGCCATAACGGGCACTTCTCATTTGGCCTGCCGAATAGCTTAGGCGATTATCGGTATAGAAATTCTTTACGACCATATTATCGGAATTAGCATCAAAGCCCACCTTAGCCACATAGACCATGTTAGGATCGCCATCCGTCAAGATTACTCCGGTGAAAAACTCATTGTTTCCGGCATCTACTACACCAACAAAGGAAGCCTCCAAGCCTGTCCCCTGAAAATTTTCGGATTCCAGATATTTTTGAAGCACAACGTTGTTGTTTTCAAAATCTATAAAATTGAATTTTCCAGCTTTTTTATCATTTGCCAAGGTTACCGTACGTCCGGCACCCACCACGTATCTGTCGGTAGACCCTACTGTGGTAAAGCCGTCCACGATTAGGATGTCTCCACCTGTACGCTGTAATTTTCCTTCTGCGCTCAGTTCAAATCCTGTGGCTGAGTAATCATTGCCCTGACCGTACAAAAAGCCAAAAGCTGCGTTGGTTCCACTTTCCGCCCAATGGGTAAAGGTATTTGCTTGGATGATTCCGTTGTCCACAATGGTGGTCTCACCACTTTCTACATCGCCTACCTGAAGAAAATAGGTCGTACCCTGTCCGGTACCGCCACTACCACCGCTACCGCCACTCAATGCCGCGGCAATCATAAACTGCGGGTCACCAGTGACATTGTTATCGCCACCGGGACCATCATTTTTTGAGCAAGAAGCCGTTGCCAAGAGCAAAAGGACTGCTCCCCATGGTCTCAATTTACTTACTGTTGAATTTTTCATTTTATATCTATTTTTAATATGTAATGATGAATTGTTATTTGTTCCTTTTCATAAAGAAGTATCTAAACTTCACATTAAAATTTCTACCCATTTTTTCTAACGCATAGTTGTCATATAACAGAACATTAGTGATATTCCTACCCTCGAGGGTAACATTATACTTACCGCCATCCATGATATAGGTGAGTATCACATCGTGTGATAGTTGTCTTGGGATGAGTGGCTTGTTTTCTGCGCCCAAACCTTCGGGACTTTGAGAAAATTCTTCCACAAAATTTAGCGTGTAGCCTACGTTTAAAGTATTACCTTTTTTAAAGAGGTCATGGAAATAATAGGCAGCATCCATATTACCGTAGAAATAAGGCACATTGGGCAACCTTTTGTTGTAGGTGCCGCTCAATGCCGTGCCGTTTGCGCCTCTGTACTTCTCTTTGTCCCGAAGATCCATCCAAGTAATCGTTCCGCCTATCATGGCCTTATTCTGATAGTAATATCTCACTTCGGTATCCAGCCCGATGTTGCGCGCTTTACCGTGATTAGAATTATAAGCTAGCCCATATCTGTCTTCAATGGTTCGGATAATATAATCTATTACATGTCTATAATAAGCATTGACATCTACATAGATCGTATTACTGGCATCCAGTTCTTTATTCAGTACGGCCCCGAGGTTGAAATTGTAAGAAGTTTCTGGTTTTAGGGAAATATTACCTGTTTCAAATAGTTCATCCCCAAAAAGTTCACGGTCTGTCGGCAATCTCAATGCCTTTTCAAGAGACGTTTTTAACTGTATATCCTTTAAAAAATAAGTTGTAGCCACGCCGTAACCCCAAGCAGGATACGTCACACGCTGTTGGTCGTACACCTCTTCTGCATTGCTTTCCGAGATATCCCGTGGTCCTTTGGATATGGTCAAGTATTGCTTTACAAACGTGTTGACGTTCCAGTTTCGGTTATGATTATAGCGGTGTGAAATGCCCAATACGTTCTTAATATTAACCCGGTCGATGAGTTCGCTTGCTGTCAGATCTTCAGAATTGTCCATGTTGGGTCTCCGCACAAAATAAGTATAGACATCATTGACAGAGATAGAATGCTTTGGACTGATCTGATAACCGATATTGGCGTTCCCGGAAGCATTTCTGTTAATGAATTGTGATAAGTTGTTGTTGGAAAAGCGAAACTCGCCTCTCCGGGCAGTTTGGAAACGTTCTCCATACCAGTTGTATCTATAGGTAGAAGTATCTGTTGTAACATTGTTATTTGCGTTGTAATTACCCGAAAGTCTTACACTTAATCCTTCCACAATAAGATTTCGCTTGTCATAAGAAAAGGACGGCTGAAAAGTAGTGGCGTGACTTGTCACTTCACCGAAGGAAGAGAAGAAGTTATTGGCATTCTGTATGCCTTTGTCTACTTGCCCTACAGTAAGATTTAAATACGCCCTGTCCGCCCAGGGTTTCCCCACAAAACCGACGCGACCGACAAGGCTATAGTTTTTATACTGATCGTTGAAACGTCTTACCTTCACAAGGTCTATAGACTGTGCTCCAGTTTCATAATCCACTATTCGTGCGTGTACAGGATAGTCGTTGTTCGAATAATTATATACCGCATTGACTTGTGCAGAGAAACCTGATTTTGCAGTGTAGTTCAAGTTGACGTTCGCACGATGGGTATTGTAGGATCCGTAAGAATAGGAAGCGTCCACGGAAGTATTGGCGCGTTGATTTGTCACAATGTTGATGACACCGCCCAATGCATCGGCACCAAACTCGATAGGAACGACACCTTTGTAAACTTCAATGCGCTCGGCCATCGTGACAGGGATGTTGTTTAGTTGAAATGCCGATCCAAAACCCTGCATGGGCAGACCGTCCATAAAAACTTTCACGTGTCTACCAGTAAATCCATTTAACGATATCGCCATATCTGATCCTACACCACCCGTTTCACGGATACGCACGCCCGAAGCTTTATTTAGCATGTGTCCGAGATCTAATGTGGTATTGTATTGTGATTTGGCATCTAAAGCCACAACGTTGAACGGCGATTCCCGCACTTCCTGAATAGCCGATTTACCATCCACAACCACCTGGTCAATGGTCGTATTGGGATCTACCCGAAGGCGAAACTGTAAACGTCTGCTCTCCCCTCTGGTCATCGTCACAACCTCGGTATGTGCCAGATAACCGGTTGCCGAACCGGTAACGTTATATGAACCTGGGGACACAACCAGTATGTAGTGCCCATCTTTGTCCGTCTCGGTACTATAAGCGGTATTATTTATATAGACGGTAACCCCAGGTAATCCTTTTCCTTCGCTGTCCCTGACATATCCGATTATTTTTCCCGCATCTCTATGCTGTGCGACAACCTGCAAAGTGATGAATAGAATAAATAAGAGTATAAGTTTCTTCATTTTTAATAACTGACCTAATTGATTTGTGATGCTTTAACTATTTGTTTTATTTAGATTAATTTTAAACTAACTTTAAATTGTGGCAAATGTAGAAAACGCGGACATCTCACATGTAACGTAAACCGGATTTTTGATACTGTTTTTGGGATTATCGTAAACTTTTCGACCAAAGGTAAATCAGCATCGACGAAATCCTTTTTGAGGCGATATAAACCATGCAACTTTGCACTGTTTAGAATGGTTAAAAATAATAGGTGGTGAAAAACGAGTCTGATATAAGAGTCTCTTTGTGGGAGGGCTATGCAAAATCTTTGCTGGAAATAGGAGTTCCTACTGAATATGCTGAAAGTGACATTTTGAATTATGAGCAACAGGACATCCATGGAGAGTGTGGAAATATCCATGTAAAGAAATGGTCGATGCCAGGTCTTTGTATTTTATGGCAGGAAATAGAAATGCTCAAGGACAATAGCTGTACTATTTTAGATATTAGAGAGCCTCATATAGCCATTGCCTGCTTTGGCAGTGACGGAAATCGGGATTTAGGAGATGAATCGATGTTGGGAAAACAACTTCCCGGAACATTGGAGCTTCATAATGCAGATAGGACTTTGATCCGGACATATCCAATGGAAAATGGTAAAAATAAGCAACTATCAATTATCTTGTCAAGACCTTTTTTGTCAAAGTTATTGTATGGAGAATACTGGTTCAAGAATCATAGTTGGCGAGATACGCTTCTTACAGATAAGGAAGGTTTTTATCAATATTTTATGGAGTTACCTCTACAGCATATTCTAAATGCTTTATGGAATGAGGATATTTTTGCACCATTAAAAAGATACTATTTCGAGATCAAGTTAAAGGAACTGTTTTTTATGCTGCACCTGCAGTCTGAAATATCCGATCTTGGTTCGGAGGTTCCGGTTGATATTCGGTCGAAACTGGTTGATGCAAAGGCATATTTACTTACGAACTACCATAAGGCACCTACGATAAAACAGTTGTCAAGAATAATAGGACTCAATGAGTTTAAATTGAAACACTTTTTTAAAATCATGTATGGTATGACCATAAAATCTTATGTGATCACTTTGCGGATGGAACAGGCGAAAAATCTCCTGTGGAATGGTTACGGCGTAAATGAAGTGGCCGGCCAACTAGGCTATAAGAATGTGTCTCACTTTATTTTGATTTTCAAAAGAACGTTTGGCGAAACACCCCGGCAAATGATACCGGAATCAAAAAAACACAGAAATCAGTCATTAACGATTTGATATGCTTCGTCATTTTTCCTCGAATCTGTCCGTCAATATGCGTCCACAGGCGCAGAAGGATACGCTTATTTGATCAACCCGGAGAAAACCGGATGTAGAGAATCTTTGTACTGTTTTCCAATAGTTATTTCCAGACCATCTATCCAGAGGCTGTTGGTCGCTAAAGAAGTGACAGCATCTAATGCCACAATATAGGACTTCTGCACGCGGCGAAATCTGTCCTGTGGCAATTTTTCGGATAAAGATTTCAATGTAGCGAGCGCAACGATACTTTTTTCGGAAGATTTAAGATGGATTTTTATATAATCTTTCAGTCCTTCTATATATTTAATCTCTTCCCACGGTACCCTAATTTGTTGATATCCCGACCGGACAAAGAGCGCATCCTCTTGTAAAAGTTCTGGGGCATGAAAGTCTGGTAAGGATTTAAAATACTTTATTGCCTTATCAACGGAGAGCAGGAAGTCTTCGTATTCGAACGGTTTTAATAGATAATCTAGCGCCTCCACTTGATAGCTTTCCATAGCAAATTGGTTGTAGGCTGTTGTAAAAATAATTTTAGGGCTGAATGGTCTGTCCATCTTTTTTAATGCGCGGGCTACTTCGATTCCGTTAATACCGGGCATGTGGATGTCAAGAAACAATAGATGGAAGTCAAGTTCTGTAACTTTTGCTATAATGCCCGAAGATGTATCGTAGGACTGTAATAAATTTAACACCGGAGTTCTTTCGACAAAAGAAGTGATCAACCCCAAAGCAGGTGGTTCATCATCAATGGCAATGCAGTTCAGTATCATGTCAGTTGTAAGATTAACTTTAGTTCAAACTCATTATTATCCGTGTCTATCGTAGTTGATAGCTGATGACGGCCGGGATATAGCAGCTCTAACCTTCTTTGCGCGTTTTGCAACCCTATTCCTCTGGAATTCCCATCTTCCAAAGATCCCGCTGTCGCGACGATCTTGTTTCTTGTCATAAGCGATAAAGTAGTTTCAGTCTGCTCGATAGCAATCAACATATTCCCTTTGGCTTCGGTATCTACGCCGTGCTTAAACACATTTTCGATGTAGCAAATCAATATCATTGGCGCGATGGGCATGTCTTTGACCGTTTTCGGTAAATGTAGCGCTACATTTATCTGTTCGTTCAATCTCGACCGCATGATATTGACATAATCTTTGATAAAAGCCAGTTCTTTTACTAAGGTAGTCTCTGCCCGCTGTACTTCGTATAATTGATACCTTAACAGTCGTGACATCCGCGCAAGTACGCTACGGGATGCTTCTTCATCAACAAAGCTGAGCGCATAAATGGTATTGAGCGTATTGAAAAGGAAATGTGGATGAATTTGTGCCCGTAGTGTAGATAGTTCAGACTGTATCTTCTCCCTTTCGAGCGTTGCAAGCCTAGTACTGTCTGCGCTCCATTTGCGCATGATAGACAGCAGCGTACTTATTCCGAGCACGATCAGTGTTGTCCATGTGGCAAATCGATCTAAGTATAACTTGTTCCATATCGATGGAATATTCAAAAATGGTATCTTATTATGCAAGTCAAGAAATCGCGATACGAAAGCCATAAAAAAAGATGCACTTAATAAGAATAGAATAATACTTATGGTAAAAAGCAGATATCGCTTCTTTATAAGAAACTTTGGCACCACGTAATAAGCGTTGAAATAATAGGCAATAAGGATAACACAAAAGTGTACAATCTGCTTGGTTATGAATTCCGGCGGATAAGATATTTCTTTTCGAACAGCGTGGGGATACCCCAGCAAAATAAAAGCAAGTAACGTCCAGATTAAAACATGTAATAAAAATTTGGTGTATCTATATCTGTTTATATCCATCTCAGCACATGCATATACCTATTCCTATAATTTAAAACCATTCCAATCTAGGGAAAAAGTAAGATAGAAAAAAAAGCTAATCAATAAAAATTACAGATTTTTTATTGTCATGATTTATCTATTAGGAAGAGGGATTTTGATGCAGATTTTTTTTAGTCTCTGTAATAAAATGTTATTTTTACATTTGTAATCAAGAAATCTAAGTAAACCTAGTAGAGCAGTGAGAGGAAGATTTGTTTGGAATAAAAGAATGTTGTTTGTCATCATGATGACCATCGGTGCTGTAATAGCAGCGGCTCAAGAACACTATATTTTCAGACATATTGATGCGAATAGCGGGTTGTCGGATAACATGGTCAAAGGCATAAATAGCCTGCCCGATGGTCGCATAGGTATCCGCACCCAAACCATCCTGAACCTCTATAACGGTGCAACATTTGATTATTTTAGAAAAGGAATCAACTCCGTATACCAATGGAATTTTAATGGCTATGAACGTGAGTACATAGATGCCCATGAGCGCTTATGGATTAAGCAACAGCAGCAACTTCAGTTGCTGGATCTAAAAACGAATAGGTTTGTCGGAGATATTGACGATGTGATTACATCCTGCGGTTTTCAGAAGAAACTTGCCGACTTTTTTATAGATAAATCAAAAAACCTCTGGTTTCTTGCTGACGATAACGAATTTTCATACTACGATATAGCGAATAAAGAATTGGTTTTTTTGCCAAAAATGGATTCGGTGTCGCGTAGAAGATATGGTGTGCCTCGACAGATCGAACAGGATGGTGATGATTGTTGGATTCTCTATTCCAAAGGACTGATACAAAAATGGAATTATAAAGCAAAAAAGATTATTGGCCATGACGAGAGTCTGGTCGAACGCATAAACCCCGATTCCCACAATATGGTCATGCGAATATCCTCCACGAGGGGGCTTTGGTTGATGCACCATACAGACGTTCTCTTTTATTCCTTTTCATCCGGACGTTGGGAAGTCATTAACAGCATTTCAGGTCTGTCCAACTTCTTCACCTGTATGGATGTCGATAAAGAAGGAGTGGTCTGGATTGGGACATCTCAATCCGAAATACGCATTGTCCGTGGAGGGGGGCAGAAGGTACAATCATTTGTGGGGATGCCATTGACTTCTGGCGGTGTATTGATAAACGACATAAGTTCACTGTATATTGACGATGATAATGGGGTGTGGATAGGAACATTGTTTCAGGGGGTATGTTACTACCATGCGAGTATGCGAAAGATTCATCTTTTGCACACGGTGGCACATGATAGCCCCATTACCAATGAAAATGTACGTTGTTTTCTGGAAGAACCAGACGGCTCGATACTCGTCGGTACGATAAACGGATTATTTCGATATTTTCCGCATTCTGGAAAGATTGTGTCGGTCTATAAAGAGTTGAATGGAAAACTCTGTATGTGGATTTATCGGGACAGCAAAGGACGCATATGGATTCCTACGTTTCTCAATGGGATTTTCTGTATTGAAAATGGAAAGGTAAGGCAATATGAAAAAAAAGGGATATCCATACATGCTGATCCCAATCCCAATAACGGACGTATGATTATGGAAGATGGGCAGGGGCAGTTATGGGTCAGTGTGTACGGAGGCGTTGGGCGTTTCGATCCAAATACGGGAAATATTGACTTTTTGCATGAAAAACATCCTGAGATCAAGCATCTCAAATTGGGGCTGACATTTTCACGCATGGATGACGAAACAATTGCTGTTGCCGCAGAGGAATTGTATTTCTACAATACCGTCAAGGACAGCGTTTGGTTTCCTTCTTATCGTAAACAGATAGATACACATGGTGCCGAATTTAACTTCATCCATCCCGATCACAGAGGTTTACACTGGATTAGTGTAGATGGGTTGAAAGTATGGGATGAGCAAGGCAAGAAACTGTATGAAGTCATGTTGCATGACGATATACCGAATCAAACCGTTTCAGCTATCCTAGAGGACAAGAATGGTGATATCTGGGTGTCTACGGTGAACGGAATAAGCAAAATTACAACAGAACGTCAAGAAAATGGATACATTTTTTCGGTCACGAATTTTGGACGTATAGATGGGGCGGGTACGCAGGCAGGGCGGTTCAATATTGGAGCATCCTTGAGAGCAAGCGACGGTACGATGTATTTTGGTGGTGTACATGGGGTCAGTGTTTTCAATCCCAGCCGCTTAATATACAATACAAGTAATCATAAACCTATTTTGACCGGTTTCCGGTTGTTTAATATACCTGTTCGGTTTGGAACGGAATATAATGGACGGGTTTTACTGGAACAACCAATCAACCATAGCCATCAAATTCGTCTCAAGCATGATGAAAACTTTATTACGCTTGAATTCGCTGGGATGAACTTTGTCAATCCATCTCGAACCTATTTCCGTTATATGATGGAAAATTACGATCAAGGTTGGACAGAAATACAATCTGATGGTGTGGGGCGTATCAATTATACCGGTTTACCGCCCGGAGATTATATATTTAAAATTTATACCGCCAATAGTGACAAAGTGTGGGGTGAGGAATATACCGAAATAAGTATTGTTATTGCTCCACCTTTTTGGGCGACCGTATGGGCCAAGATTTTTTACAGCCTGCTTTTTATTCTAGCTGTGATAGTGGTTCTCCGTTACTTCAACGAACGGAACCACCAACGACTTCTGCGACAACAAGAATTAGAGTCTCAACGCCAAAGGGAAGAGCTGGACCAGTTTAAGCTGAATTTTTTTACGAATCTTAGCCATGAGTTAAGGACGCCGCTGTCGCTCATCATGACGCCGCTGGACCTATTGATCAAAGAAGTGGCAGATTCATCTATAAAAGACAAACTTACATCGATATACCGGCGTTCTAAGGATTTACTCGTGATGGTCAATCAGCTGCTTGACTTCCGTAAGCTGGAGGTGAAGGGAGAGACATTACGCCTGAGCCATGGCGATATTGTCGAATTTGTGGAAGGTATTTATACCGCGTTTAAACCCTTGGCAGAAAGCAAAAAGCTGAATTTTATTTTTGAAGGACCCGATACAGCAATATATTTATATTTTGACAAAGACAAGGTATTAAAAGTTATCAATAATCTTTTGTCCAACGCTTTCAAGTTTACGGATATCGGCGACGTCGTTCGATTAACCATATCCAAGGAATATACTTCTTCACGCGATTATGTAAAGATTACGGTGACAGACACTGGGGAAGGTATTCCAGACGCAGATCTTTCGGGGATTTTTGATCGCTTCGGACAAGCTAATAATCAACGAGACGACCATACTGGCACAGGAATCGGGTTATATCTGGTAAAGGAATATATAGAATTGCATGAGGGAAAAGTTGATGTCCAAAGCAAACTAGGAGAGGGAAGTACCTTTATGGTGAAGCTTCCGACTGATCTATTTGAAAAGCAAGAGGAATCATTGCAAATGGAAGAAGTTGAAAAGCCTAAAGAAAATCTTTTAAAGCCTACCTCGACAAAAAAGATTCTCATCGCAGAAGACAATTCTGAATTTCGTAAGTTTCTAAGCCACGAGCTCGGCAAATATTATACGGTAACGGAGGCACCCGATGGAAAGCAGGCCTACGAATTGGCGTTAACGGAAGAACCGGATCTTATTCTCTCCGATATGATGATGCCCAATGTTGATGGTATTGCTTTATGTCAACAGCTGAAAAGCAATATCCAAACGTCACATATCCCCATCGTATTGCTCACAGCGCGTATGTCAGATGAGGTGCGTATGTCTGTATATGCAGCGGGCGCTGATTCTTATCTGTCCAAACCTGTTGTGTTCGATGTTTTGCACACTCGTATAGAGAATTTGATCGAACAGCAGGAAATGCGGAAGAAATTATTTCACACGACGATTGAAGTGACACCAAGCAGTATTACGATCAACTCACTGGATGAAGAACTCGTACAAAAAGCACTACAGAGTGTTGAAGCTAATATCGATAACCCGGATTATAGTGTTGAAGAGCTTGGTAGGGATATTGGTTTAAGTAGAGGTCATCTCTACCGTAAGTTACAATCCATCACCGGACAAAGCCCCGCTGATTTCATTCGGGCTATACGTTTGAAACGCGCTGCTCAGCTACTGCGCGATAGCCAGCTGAATGTAACGGAAATTGCCTACATGGTGGGGTTCAATACACTGAAGTATTTTAACAAACATTTTAAAAATACTTTCGGCGTGACACCATCACAGTTTAGAAATAGCGAAAACGATTCAATTTAAGTCCTTCCCCTCTCTTATAATACTATTTAAAACGGATGATTTGTAGTATTTTATGTGCTTATTTATGCCTTGTTAATATGTTATGCGCTCATCCATAGCGTTTTACATGATAAAACAAATGAACCCATTATTTGAGACAAAATGTACTAGTGTATCCGCACTAAAGGGCTGATATTTGTTTCGTTCAAGGTTGTAATACCAAGAATTGTCACGATGTTGATAGCCAATTTTAAACAGTTAATTATAAACTAATATGTATGAGACAAATTACAAATTTTAGATTTTTCGCGTTTGTTGCGATGTGTAGTATCTCGCTGTTTTATTTAACACCGATATTCGCACAGCAGATACAAGTGCGAGGACTTGTGAAAGATGCTGTTACAGGTAGTCCGCTAGCTGGCGTATCCATTCGTGTGAATAATGTTTCTCTTGGAAGTTCGGGAGAAGATGGACGATTTTCTCTTGGAGATGTTGCATCTGGTAGTTCAGTAGAGTTCCGGTTGATCGGTTACGAATCAATAATACAAAGAGCAACGGCCAATATGGAGGTATCGTTGGTTTCTAACGGTGATGAATTGGAAGAAGTGGTTGTTATTGGTTACGGTAGCGTAAAAAAATCCGACTTGACTGGTTCTGTAGGAAGTGTTTCTAACCAGACACTGACGAGAGGTGGCCAATTCAATGCTGCGGCAGGTATGCAAGGTGCAGTATCAGGAGTTAATATTGTTCGGAGCAATAATAAACCTGGTGGAGGATATGCTATTGAGGTGCGGGGATTAAGTTCTATTTCGAGCAGTAATGCTCCTTTAGTCGTTATTGACGGGGTGCCGGGAGCCGACTTAGATAAAATTAATCCAGACGATATTGAAAAGATCGATATTCTTAAGGATGCATCAGCTACAGCGATTTATGGTTCTCGCGGTGCGAACGGTGTAGTCATTGTGACAACCAAGCGCGGATTGGACGGTAAGCCGGCCATCTCATATTCGGGTTATGTCGGATTACGTAGATACATGAACATACCAGATATGATGTCGGGAGAAGAATATGTTCAACTTGCCCGGGAGGCACGCAGGGCGACTAATAACAATGAGTATGTTGCAGATGAGGCTATATTTTCGGATCCTTCAGAATTATTAGCTGTACAGAATGGTAATTACTTCGATTGGGTTGATGCTATTTCAAACAACGCTATGCAGACTAACCATACCATATCAGCTAACGGCGGGACGGAGGATGTAAAATATGCCCTGTCCGCTGGTTACTATAATGAAGGCGGTGTGTTGTACCCCCAAGGATACGACCGATATAGTCTGCGAGCAAACCTAGATTTAAAGGCGAACAGTTTTTTGGATTTTGGGGGAAGCCTTTATTTAACCCATGATATTCGGGAAACGGGAAATTCTGATTTGATGCAAGATGCAATACGCATGCGACCAACTCAACATCCTAACAGCCTTGTTGACGGTACAGAGCTATGGCGGTATCCCAGCAACGGATTATTCAATCCATTGGTAACGCAGCAAAACGAATTTAACAACACAAAGGGAACGAATATTTTAGCCAATGCTTATGTGAGTTTAAAACCGATAGCAGGTTTTGAACTACGTTCAACATTCTCTCCTTATATTGTCAATACGCAAGTGGGCCAATATCGCGGAGTATATACGAAAGCACTCCAGGGTACTGCGGCAGGCGCTACCAACAGCCTGCGCAAGTACACAGATATTAACTGGGTGTTTGACAACGTCGCTAATTACAAATGGGAATCAAGTGGGCACAAACTGGATTTTACAGGTGTTTTTTCCCTACAGCAGGATCAATACGAAAATATGCAGGCGGCTTCTCGCAATTTAAGTTTCAATTCATTATGGTACAACCTGCAGGGGGGCGAAATGACGGCACTTAATTCAGCTTATACACAAGTTAACTTAATGTCCTATCTTTTTAGAGCTAATTATACATTCAATGAAAAATATCTGTTGACGGCAAGTACCCGTTATGATGGATCTTCTAAATTGGCTCGGGGCAATAAATGGGCGCTATTCCCATCTGCAGCTATGGCGTGGCGACTTAAACAGGAGTCTTTTTTGAATGATGTGAATTGGTTGGACGACCTAAAACTCCGCATAAGTTACGGTAGAACCGGGAATGATTCGGTCTCTCCATATTCCACGGCTGGAACTATTTCTGGTCCTCGTTATTATGTTTTTGGCGAAGATGTGATTGGAAATATTCCGAACAATCTACGCAATGATGCCCTTACTTGGGAAAAAACAGCAGAATATAACCTGGGAGTTGATTTTGGATTATTCGGTAATCGGCTAAGCGGTAATGTAGAACTCTACAATCGGTTGACCACCGACTTGATTATGACAAGGAGTGTGCCCACCCACTTAGGCTACGGGTCCATTATGGACAATGTAGGTTCTGTTCGTAATAAAGGGATTGAAGCAACACTAAATAGTGTCAACATCAATAACGGCAATTTTAAGTGGAGTTCTGTTATCAATCTTGCCTATAATCATAATGCCATTGTCGATCTTGCCTTTAAAGAAGACTTGGGGCGATATTCTCCACAACTGGAAGGAATGGTCGGCGATTACAACAACCGTTGGTTCATCGGCCAACCTATCCGTTCGAACTGGAATCTCATGACGCTCGGTGTATGGCAGCTTGGCGAAGAAGCGGAGGCGGCAAAATATGGACAAAGTCCGGGGCAGTTTCGTGTCCGTGATTTTGATGGTGATGGTGCAATACATGCAGATCGTGATCGAGCACTTGACGGAAAAAGGCAAGCCGACTGGAATGGTGGTTTTACGAACATCTTTGAATATAAAGGATTTGATCTAGCTGTCCATGCGTATTGGAGAACCGGAGCTCGAGAAAGAAACCAATTTTATGTTTCATATGCCTTAGAAAACAATAACCTGAATTTCAATAACCTGCGGAAGAACTATTGGACGCCTGAAAATCCGTCGAATGATATGGCGCAACCTTCAAATATGGGGCCATATCGCGATCAGAACAGCACGGTTGCTTCGGTATCTCATGTCATGCAAAGTACAGATTTCTTGAAAATTGCTTACATGACTATTGGGTATACTTTCCAAAGTTCGTTTGCAGAGCAGATCAAAGCAAGAAATATACGTCTTTATGCAACTGTACAAAACCCGTTTATTTTTACCAGTTGGTCAGGATTCGATCCAGAGCAACCTAGTGCAAGTATCGGGGGAACTGATCTGATGACACGGAGTATTTTCTTCGGATTGAATGTATCATTCTAAAAATTAAGAAAGATGAAATTGAAAAAATATATCATTAAAGGAATCGCTATTTTGAGTATTACAGGTACCATGACTGCTTGTAGTAATTTTCTGGATGAGATAAATCATTCCAGCCAGTCCGCCGAAGAATTTTTTACCACGGCTTCGGGTTATGAAAATCTAATCATTGGATGTTATGCTGATTTAAGGAGTATATATAATAGCAAGGACTATCTCAACATGTCGCAGTTGGGTACGGATATCGTAACCCAGAATTTCATAGGTGCAATATCACCATTAAACCAGTATACGGTTACGTTCGATACTAATCAGGGAAGCAATAATGCACATTGGAATCGGCTTTATAGTGCGCTCAAAAATGTGAATGCGGCAATCGGGCGTGCACCAGATGTAGTGACGAAAGAGCAGGATTTAGACGGTATCGAACAGGACGTCTTAGATGTTCGGGTGGCTGAAGCGAAATTCTTACGTGCTCTTTATCTTTTCGAGATTGTAAAAAATTGGGGGCAAGGTCCATTATTAATAGAAGAACCGTTGGCTCCGGAGTATACTGTCCAAATGAGTTCTGCTCCCGCATTCTATGAACAGATTTTTACCGACTTGAATGACGCCATTACTAAATTGCCTGCGCGTCAGACCGGAAGCAACTACGGACGTGCTTCTGCTTCTGCTGCGAAACATCTCCGTGCATTGGCTTTGCTTACAAGAGGCTACGAAGATTACGGTACAACATCTGATTTTGAAAATGCGTATAATGAAGCCGTAGATGTAATTAACAATTCAGGTCACGTACTTGTAGATGATTATTTACAGATACATAGACGTGCAAACCAAAGAAATGAGGAGATCATATTTTCTATTGGCTTCTCTACAACGGCAAACAATAATGTAAACGAGCAGCATAAATATTATCTCTTTCCTTATCGCGAAGGCTGGCCGGGTTTGAGTAAAGATAATTATTATAGTAATGATGACGCCAGTTTTGTTCCTACGAAATACTTTTATATGCTGTTTGATTGGGCCAACGACCGTCGTGCTGAAGTAACCTTTATGAGTCCATTGAACGCGGAACCGGCGACCTCAATAGATGGCAGAAATACCGGCAAAAACTGGTTTCAGTGTACATCGCCTGTAGCGGGTCGATTTGCGCTTGGAGATACTGTTATTTATTTTCCCGTACCCAGTGATCCCAATTTTAAATTTTGGACACAGGCAGATAAAGATGCTGTTGAATTCACTGTTTACAATTTTCCTTCTGGTGATCCGGACGATATGTCACAAGATGATTATTTTCGTAACGCTTACCAAACGAGTAACTCCAATACCAGGGCATTTTTGCCGGTCTGGAAATTTAAAGATCCCAATACCATTTTCAATGAAAGCGGTGCTGCATCAAGTACCCGGGATATCTATTTCTATCGGTTAGCAGAAACGTATCTCATCGCTGCGGAAGCTGCTCTCCAAAAAGGTGACAATGGACAAGCGTTACACTATTTAAACGAAATTCGAGAACGGGCGGAAAAAGTTCCTGGTAGTTTGTCTAAAACCGGTACGGTAACACTGGATGACATCCTGGATGAACGGGCATTAGAATTGTTTGGTGAAGTGCCCCACTGGAATGATCTACAACGGACTCGTCGTTTGGGAGAGCGCGTACTGGCACACAACTGGGATGTAACACATATATACGGAGGAGCCCAAACACAATTGACGACAGGAACTTCAAAATTCTATTTGCGTCCCCTTCCATTGGCATGGTTGAATTCGCTCACAAATGGTTCTGAAATCGGAAATAATCCTGGCTGGTAAAATTATGAAAAGAAATTGGTTGTTATTTTTTTGCCTGTTGCTGAGTAAGATGATCTCTGCGCAGCAGGTTGGTGATAAATTTATTCATCCTGGAATATTGCATACCGGGGGGGCTCTTGAGGCAATTAAACAAGCCGTCACCGAAAAAAGAGAGCCTTGGTTATCAGCTTATCTTCTGTTTCGGCAGGATACGAGGGCGTCTTATGCGTATAGTGTCAATGGACCTTATGAGCTGGTGTCGCGTACTGGAAGTAAGCCGGGAGAGTCGAATCTGTATAAAAAAGAATTTGAAGATGACTGTCTGGCGGCATACTACAACGCACTACAGTGGATATTAACCGATGATCGACGACATGCGGACAAAGCAATCGAAATTTTAGAAGGTTATTCTCAAACATTAAAAGGTGTTATCAATAGGGATAAAGAACTCATGGCATCGCTATGTGGTCATATCCTAGTCAATGCAGCCGAGCTCATAAGATATAGCGACGCTGGATGGAATCAAAATCAAGTGGCTGCATTCGAACTGATGGTACGACAGGTCCTGTACCCAGTCATCGCCGAATTTGCCACATTTGCAAATGGTAATTGGGATGCAGCCTGTATCAAAGCAATGATGACGTTTGGCGTATTTTTGGACGATCGTCAGATGTTCGGTCGTGCAGTAGAATATTTTCATAATGGTGAAGGAAATGGACGTCTGACACACTATGTCATCAACGAGACAGGTCAATGCCAGGAAAGCGGGCGCGATCAGGCACATACTCAGTTTGGTCTCGGATGTCTTGCAGAGGCATGTGAGATAGGTTATAATCAGGGATTGGATTTATATAGTGCTTCAGAAAACCGTCTGCTTGCAGGATTTGAATATACCGCAAAATATAATTTGGGATTCGATGTTCCCTTTTCGAGTTGGCTAGATAGGACGGGTAAGTATTATCATACAGAAATAGCACAACATGATCGGGATAAATTTCGAGGAGTTTTTGAAATTGTTCTTAATCATTATGAAAAGCGTGCAAAATTGAACCCCTTCTACACACGTAAGGTAGTGGGAATAATTGCTCCTGAGGGAGAGCCTTGGACTGCCGATCATCCGGGTTATGGTACATTGTTGTTTCGATCTCCAAATTAATTTTCTCATACTAATGAAGCAGCTAATTTTTATAATTATATTTTTCATCTCGTATGCACGAGTCGGTTATGCACAGTCTTATACGCTGGAATCGCCGGATGGAAATTATCAAGTCGAGGTTTATACGGCGAACGATACGCTTTGGTATTCGATAACTTATCAAAATACGCCCATTATCCTCAAATCTCAACTTGGTGTCCATGCAGCTGAAAGTTGGTCGACTGAACTGGAAATAATAGGTAAACAAGAGAGCGCGATAGATACGTGGTGGAAACCTGTGTATGGAGAGCGTTCAACTGTTAGGGACCATTATAGATTTTGCGAAATAACGATAAGAAAAAAACAACAGCCCGATGGATTACTGAAATTGGAGTTTAGAGCTTATAATGAGGGGATAGCTTTTCGGTACGTATTTCCGGGAGGAAGATATCTTCAAATAACCGAAGAATTTACCGAGTTTCAAATGCCGACAAATACCCACGCTTATTTTACAACTCGGGCTCAAAGTATGTATGAAAAATTGCCATTAAAAGACTGGCCTGGAGAAAGCGAACGACCATTGATTCTCGCGTTGGATAACGGACCGTACGTGTTATTAACCGAAGCGGCAGTGACCGACTATGTGCGTAGCAAATTTTCCCTCAGTGACCATCAATCTAATACGATAGCGACATCCATGTATGGTCCGGTAGATCAAATCGCACCTTTCAAAACACCTTGGCGGGTGGTTATGGCTGCGGAGCAGCCAGGGGAGTTTATCGAGCATAACGATCTGCTGCTTAACCTCAATCCTTCTAACGAAATTGATGATCCGTCGTGGATTAAGCCGGGCAAAGCCATGCGAGAAGTAACGTTGACCACCGAAGGAGCAAAATCTGTTGTTGATTTTGCAGTAAAACGTAATATGCAATACATTATGTTCGATGCCGGTTGGTATGGGCCTGAAGGTAGCAAAGCCTCTGATGCGACAACAGTTACATTGGATCCAGCACGTAATCCTGACCCGGATGCACTTGATCTCAAAGCGGCTATCGCTTATGCTAAACAACATCATATTCGTGTGATTCTCTATGTCAATCAGCGTGCATTGTTCCAGCAATTAGATGAGATTTTGCCGCTGTACAAATCATGGGGAGTGGATGGAATAAAATTTGGATTTGTCATGGTGGGCTCACATTATTGGACAGCGTGGGTGCACAATGCAGTTCGAAAGTGTGCCGAATACGGTTTGGTAGTTGATATTCATGATGAGTATCGCCCCACGGGGTTCAGTCGTACATATCCAAATCTATTGACGCAGGAAGGAATTTACGGTAATGAAGAGATGCCGGATGCCACGCATAACACCACCTTGCCCTTCACGCGCTATAGTCAAGGGGCTGCGGATTATACGATTTGTTATTACAGTAATCGTATCAAAACAACTCGTGCCCATCAGCTTGCGTTATCTGTCATTTATTATAGTCCGCTACAATTTCTGTATTGGTACGACAAGCCAAGTGATAGTCAAAATGAACCTGAGCTGGAGTTTTTTGACCAAGTGCCGACAGTATGGGATGATACCAAAGTCTTACAGGGAGAAATTGGTAAATATATTACTGTTGCGCGCCGAAGTAACGAACAGTGGTTTCTCGGGACAATAAGCAACAATGATTTCCGTGAACTACGGATTCCGTTAGATTTTCTGGAAAAAGGAAAAGAATATACTGCTAAAATCTATAAAGACGACTTGGATGTACAGACGAGGACAAAAGTCGGAATTAAGGAGATAACGGTAAATCACTCCACAATCCTTGAAGCGAACCTATTAGCCTCGGGAGGACAAGCTATCTGGATTTTTCCAAATGAATAAAAGATAAAATATTTCAGTGTTCACTATCTTGAAGATAAAAACGGGGTATATATGAGAATAAGTGGTGTTTATTTGCAGTCTATATCTTGTTGTAGGTTCATAATAAGTGTTTTATGTGTTTGAACAAATGAACCTATTATTTGAGACAAAACGTCCTAGCGTATCCACGTTAAAGCATTGATATTTGTTTCGTTCAAGGTTGTGATACCAAGAATTGTCAACGTCAGTTGACAACCAATTTTAAACAATTATTTTATTATTTAATATGAAGCCATTTATAAATCTATCCAACAGTGTTTTTAGAAAACATCAAAAAAAGAATATGCCACTAAAAGAACAATCAAAATTTTATTACAGCATTGTTTAACGCGGTTTTTAAGAAAGACTATTTATTATAAACTAAATATGTATGAAACAAATTACAAATTTTAAATTTTTCGCATTTGTTGTGCTATGCAGTCTTTCGGTGTTTTATTTAACACCGATATACGCACAACAGATTCAGATGCGTGGACTCGTGAAGGATGCCACTACGGGGAATCCGCTGGCTGGCGTGTCCATTCGCGTAAACAACGTGTCGCTGGGTAGTTCTGGGGATAACGGACGGTTTTCACTGGAAGGTGTTTCGTCCGGTGCTTCCGTAGAGTTCCGGTTGATCGGGTACGAGACACAAATACAAAAAGCCGTGGCAAATATGGAGGTGTCCTTAGTTTCTACCGGGGATGAATTGGAAGAAGTAGTTGTGGTGGGATATGGTACGCAAAGGAAGGAGACATTAACCGGTTCTGTTGCCCAAGTGGATGGCCAGATATTTGAAGATCGCGGGGCATTGAGTACACCTTTGCAAGCCTTGCAGGGGCAGGTTCCGGGGGCAATCATCACAAGAAGTTCAGGCGCCCCAGGAGATGAAGGGTGGGGGATGCGCGTACGGGGAGCTGTTTCGGCAAAGACTGCGGAGCCCTTGGTAATCATCGATGGTGTGGCTTACGATAGTTTTAGGGAACTACGTTTGCTGAACCCTTCGGATATTGAAAGCATGTCCTTCCTGAAAGATGCCGCCGCCGCGATATACGGCTCACGTGCCGCGGGTGGTGTTATGTTGGTCACCACAAAGAAAGGTAAATCCGGAAAAGGCAGGGTAGAGTTTAATACCTTGTATGGCTATAAAAAGCCAGGACTGCAACCACGCTTGATGAGCCTTGAAGAATGGGCTGACGGCGTTATTGTCGCCCGCACCAACGATGGTTTTGGAGAAAGTGATCCCTGGATTCGTTATGCGAACCTGGCACTAGCCAATCAAGGCGGTTATATCGATACCAGAGATGCTAATAATGCACCGATCGGCGGCGCATTCGGTGATGTAGCAGATTTTGTATTCCTGGATAATAACTGGACCGATGTATTATGGGGCGGAGCAAGTTCGACACAAAATGACTTAAATATCTCTGGTGGAAACGAAAAAAGTACCTACCGTTTATCGTTAGGGTATATGTATGATCAGGGAACCTTGCAGTGGGGGAACAATAACAACAGCAGGTATAATATCCGCCTAAACAATGTATTTAATGTTTCGGACCGTTTTACGATCGAATCGGTCATTTCTTTTGGTTATCAAAATCAGGTCATGCCATCCATGATCGGGCGCACGTTAGGAGGGGGATATCCTCAACCTGGATTGCCGGTGAGTACGATAGATGGTAAGCCATACGCCTGGGGCGGGCAGTACACGCCACATTGGTTTTCCGAACTCGGCGGTGATAACAACTTAAAGGTGAAATCGACCAATATCAGTGAAACATTCAAATTTAAAATTACGGATAAATTACAGTGGGTTACCAATTTGGGTTTCAATACAAGCACTGCTTCTCGTGATATTCAGGAAAAAAGTATAGAATGGTTCAATTATACGGGAGACCTGTTGGGGCAGATAAACCCGACACAGGCGAATAGTTTTTATCAAAAAAGTACTGCCGGAACAGATTTTTACTCCGGCTCAACCTTTTTACAATATACGGACTCTTTTAAAGATGCGCACAATATCTCGCTGACCGCCGGCGGGCAATACGAGTTTAACGATTACGATCGGTACGAGGTCAGGATTACCGATATCAACAGTTCGTTGTCTGCTTTGAATGGTTCAGGTGTTATTACGTCAAATACGAATCGTACACAATATGCAATGGGGTCTTACTTTTCAAGATTGAATTATGATTACAACGCGAAATACTTATTTGAGGCAAACGCCAGGTACGATGGGTCTTCAAAATTTGCACGGGAGAACAGGTGGAATCTGTTTTACGGTGTTTCTGCCGGATGGCGGATTGCCGAAGAGACCTTTGTAAAAGATCTGGGTATTTTCGATGAATTGAAACTAAGGGCTTCCTATGGTGCCGTCGGAAACCAAACAGGTATAGATATTTATGATGGCGCACAGCTGTACAACCAAAATACCGCGAGTGGCGCTTATCTGGGTGCAGGCAGGGTCAGTTTTGTAAGGGCCAATGCCCGGTTGGTATCTTATGACCGTACCTGGGAACGTATCCACAATTACAACATCGCATTGGATTTTGCTTTGTTGCAGAATAGATTGTCCGGTACGTTGGAACGTTTTATCAAGAAAAATAACAACATGTTCCTCAGTCAACAATATCCCGCGGCTCTTGGAGCGACTGCTCCGGAAGCCAATATCGGTACTTTTAAAGGAAATGGCTGGGAGTTGACCGCAAATTGGTCAGATACAAAGGGAGATTTCGGCTATAGTTTAGGAGGGGTATTTACTTTTGTTGAAAATGAATTAATAGATTTTGGTGGGACAAATATTATTAATTCCGGTGGTCTCCACGGAGCTATCCAGGGCTTCCCCCTAAATTCAGTCGTTGGTTTGATGTACGATGGCCGTATCCAGAATGAGGAGCAGCGGCAGGAATATTTAGCCACCTATCAGATGGGAAATACCATTGGACTTACCGACCAGATCCGCGTGGGTGATAATATGTACAGGGATGTGAATGGGGATGGCGTATTGACCTATGATGACCTGGTTTATTTGGGCACTGACGATCCAAAAATTCAATATTCGTTCCATGCAGGTGCAAACTATAAAGGTTTTGATGTCAATGTTCTTTTTCAAGGCGCGGCTGAGCGTACCATTTTCCGTGGAGATCTAAACTGGAGACAGCCTTTCCGGCAAGTCTTTGTGAACACCACCAATCAGTCGGTCAATAACCATTGGACGGAAAGTAATCCGGACGCGCATTTCCCCAAATACTCTACCATCGGAAATATTAACGCCTACAATTATCAGGCATCCTCGTGGGCTGTCGAGAATGGCGCATACCTGCGGTTGAAAAATGTCGTTTTGGGTTATTCGTTGCCATACCATGTATTGGATAGGGTAAAAGGGCTTTCCCGGTTCAGAGTGTATGTCGCTGCACAGGATCTTTGGGAAACCACAAAGATCAATGATAGCTGGGATCCGGAGGCTACCAGTGCGGTGAGTAATGGTATTCAGCGTTATCCGTTCAACCGTTCGTTCACTTTTGGTATTAACGCTTCATTTTAGTCAAGGTTATGAAAAGAAATATAATTAAAAGTATAGCTTATACGATGTTAGTCTCGTCGACTTTAGTCCAGACGAGATGTAATAAAATATTGGACCTGGACCCTTTGGTTCAGATAGCGGACGGAAACTATTGGCAGTCCGCAAAAGACTTTCAGCTTTTCGCCAATGATTTCTATAGTTATCGCAGAGGGTTTTCAGCCGTTGTTTCCGATGCACCACACAGTGATCTTCGCTCAGATTTAATCAAAGCACCGGATCCCAATGTATTTAGCAACGGAACCAATACCATTCCGGCGAGTGATGGTAATTATTCAGGGGCTTTTTCAAGAATCCGTGCGATCAATATGTTGTTGCAGAAAGCAGCAGAATATAGCCGGCCCGAAGAGATTGCACAATACGTCGCCGAGGCTCATTTTTTCCGTGCCTACGTATATTTTGATCTGCTTCAATTATATGGCAATGCACAGATTATTGAAGATGTACTGGACGTGAGTGATCCGATACTTTACGGTCCGAGAAACAATAGAACCGAGGTGGCTGATTTTATTATTGCAGATCTGCAAAAAGCCATTCCCGGCCTGCCGTTGGAAAGCGACATCGCTACAGCCGATAAAGGGCGGGTGAGCCGTGGTGCGGCACAAGCTTTCTTGTCGAGAGTCGCCCTGTTCGAAGGAACCTGGCAAAAATTCAGAAGTAACACGGAGCGTGGATCGGCATTACTGGATATTGCCGCACGATCAGCGAGAGATGTGATAAACAGTGCGCAATATGAACTCTTTAAACCCGCGGTCTTAGGCGATTCTGCACAGAAATATCTTTTTATCCTCGAAGATGAAAAATCAAATCCGGCGAGCATCACAAAAAGTGCGAACAGAGAATATATTTTTTCCAATCGCTATGACGAAGTATTGAATCGTATCGGAATTAATATTTCAAGGGGGCAATTGGCAAATGTGGTATGGGTGACCCGCAAATTTGCCAATATGTACTTGTCGCAAAATGGTTTACCTATTGACCACCCGGACAATGCCCAGTTTGAAGGATATGCTACGATGACATCAGAATACCAGAACAGGGATAACCGGATGAAATATACATTGATGCCGCCTAAACAAGCTTATTGGGTAAACTTTAATCCACGGGTCACGTGGCTTAGCGATGCCGCGGATCTGGCATCGGCTATTCATCGTAATTATATCCCTGCATCCACCGCGAGTGGCTACAACAATCAAAAATGGGCTTCCGAACGGGAGGTGCAGGATGCGTATGAAGGGTTTGATTTCCCGATCATCCGTTATGCGGAGGTCTTGCTAAACTATGCAGAAGCTGTCTACGAGCGGGATGGTGCTATATCGGATGATGACCTGAATATTTCGCTGAACCTGGTGCGTAACCGCGTAAATGCCGACATGCCCCGGTTAAGCAACGCTTTTGTCGGTACGCACGATCTGAACATGCGTGTCGAGATCAGGAGGGAGCGTACCATAGAGTTGTATAATGAGGGGTTCCGCATAGATGACCTGAAGCGTTGGAAGACAGCAGAAGTGGAGATGCCTCAGATAATGCTCGGTATAAAATGGGAAGGAACGGAATACCAAACGACCACCACAAACAGTTGGAATACCGTAAGCAGGCCCCGGAATGCGGATGGTATATTGATTATGGAAAGCGGCAGGTCCTGGACGGAAAAAAATTACTTGTATCCGATTCCGGCAGACCAACTTCGTTTAAACCCGGAGTTAGGGCAAAATCCAGATTGGTAGTCAGTTACAGCGTGATTATATAGGCTTTTCTTCAAGGCATGGATATGCCCGGAAGAAAAGCCTTTCAAAGAAAATATTCAGACATGAAAAGATTAAAATCGAATAAGAAAAGTAAGTTGTTGCAACTTGTAGCTGTTGCCACATTATTACTCGGAGTAATATTGGCTTGCTCCAAAAAAGAATGGAACCAAATAGCAGAAGAGCATGTTTTGGTCAACACGGTGAGTATAACCCCAAACGGTACTATTCCGCTCCTGATCGGGCGGGATACCACTCTAGAATTGTCTTATCAGCCATCAGAAGTGACCAACGACAAGTTGATCTGGTACAGTTCCGATGAATCGGTGGCTACGGTAGACCAATCCGGAAAAGTGACCGCGGTAGCGGTCGGTACAGCGACCATTACCGTCGAATCTACGGATGGCGGACTGCGGAGAGCTACGGCATTATTTGACGTAATCGATCAGATCATCTATACCGAAGCATTAATCCTGGAACCGGCAGAATTAGAGATTTTTGAAGAAATGAGAGCTACCGTCGCGGTTACTTTCGCCCCTGAAAATACAACGTACAAGCACCTGCGATGGTCTACCGACAATCCTGAGGTAGCTACAGTAGATCATCAGGGTAATGTTACTGGTGTTTCATTGGGTACAGCAACGATCACTGCACACGCTTTGGATGGCAGTGCGGTGGTCGGAACAGTGGCGGTGGCGGTTGTCGAACCGATCTATATCGAAGATGTCATTGTCGTTTCGGGATTAGGAGAAGTATTTGGTCCCGGAGAGAAACACTTGATTGATTTTTCTGTACTTCCTGTAGAAGCTTCCGCGCAGTTTGTGACGTGGAGCAGTGCAGACGAAAGCGTAGTCACCGTTACAGACGAAGGGCTGATAACGACCGTTGGCTATGGCGAGACCCAGGTCATTGCTACCAGCACGGACGATGCCGGTTTCACGAAATCATTTACGGTCAAAGTAGAAGAGGGCAAGGTCAATGACCATTTCTATAACGGTGTTGCACATTCCTGGGTAACCCCGACGAACGGGGCGTCACTAAATGTACAAAACAATATTCTGTGGGTAACCATGAATACCGGTACTAATCGTCGGGGGGATTTCCGGAGGCCCAATACGACATTGCATATTGGAAATTATCCGATTGTTGCATTCAAGTTTACAAGACCTTTGCCTAGCGCGGGAAATATTTTCCTTGACACGAACTTAGGTCGCTGGAGACAGACGACAGGGAACGGTAACAACCAAATGACGATCCTGACGGGTAGCGACGGCATACAGGTGTTCTATGCGGATATGGGAGCATACAATACGTATGGCACAACCGGAGCGACTATTTCTGAAACACAGGCACATACCTTTAGCCAAATAGCCGTGGGCGTTGCAGATTTCCCGACAGCACAGAATCCGTTGAGCCCTTTCCCGGTATATTGGATGAAAACGTTTAAAACGGTAGCAGAGCTGGAGGCTTATATTAATCAATAGAGGATAAGAGAAGGCAAAGGCGCTTGTTCGTTTAACAGCCTTGCCTTCACCAATTTATTTCATTATGATCAAGATACATAAAACATATATCGCCACTTTGCTGGCATCGGTACTTTTTCTATCATCTTGCGGGAAAGATAAATACAAGTTGGTGAATCCGCAGGAAGATGTTCAGATAGGGGTGCCGGTTGATGAAGTCGAAGAATTTGTG
Organism: Sphingobacterium corticibacterium; assembly: GCF_004208525.1. GTDB lineage: Bacteria > Bacteroidota > Bacteroidia > Sphingobacteriales > Sphingobacteriaceae > Sphingobacterium > Sphingobacterium corticibacterium. The sequence continues at coordinate 90,802 of NZ_SGIT01000007.1, forward strand.
CATCCGGGTATATTACATGATGTAGACGACCTTAATAGAATTAAGCAGGTCGTAGCCGAAGAGAAACAACCTGGTATGGGTTCTTATCTGCTTTTAAAAGCACAAGCCGCGGCGTCATCTACTTATAACGTTAGAGGTCCCTTTGAAAGGATTGCCCGGGATGGTGCCGAAGGCAACACAAAGAATGCATTTGAGCAAGACTTCAATGCGGCTTACTATAATGCGTTGATGTGGGTAATTACGGAGGATGAAGCGCATGCAAAAAAAGCTATCGAAATAATAAATGCGTATAGTTCTACCTTAAAGGAGATTACAGGCACGAATGACAACGCCCTATTGGCAGGGTTGAGCGGTTTTCATATCGTAAATGCGGCAGAGATTATGCGGTACACGTATGATGAGTGGGATGCAACTGATATTGAAAAATGTGAAGAAATGTTGAGAAATGTCTTCGTCAAAGAACTGACAGCCTTTTTCGCACGTGAAGCTTCGACAAATGGTAATTGGGGTGCAGCGGCTACCAAGACCATGATGGCACTCGGCGTTTTTTTGGATGATACAGCTATTTTTAACAATGCGGTCAGGTTTTACTATACGGGGAACGATAACGGCACTTTACGGAATTATATCGTAACAGAAGAGGGACAAGCTCAGGAAAGCGGAAGAGATCAGCCACATACCATGCTGGGTATTGGCTGTTTGGCAGAATCCTGTGAAATAGGGCAGAAACAAGGGTTAGATATGTATGCGTCTCTTAACAATAGGCTATTGGCAGGGTTTGAATATACAGCTGCATATAACTTAGGGCATTCGGTACCCTATATCCAGTGGACTGATATTACAGGGAAGTATTCCAATTGGGAAACGATATCAGCTATAGGGAGAGGAGAGTTCCGTCCTGTATTTGAAATAGCCTACAATGCCTATGTCGTGCGCAAAAATCTTTCTATGCCGTTTACAGAGCAAGTTTTAGATAGAATAGGACCTGAAGGCGCATCGCCTTATAATGATAATGTAGGTTTTGGTACATTGTTGTTTTATTCAGGAGAATAAATGTCACTCTTAGCTTTATATAAAAAATAATGAAAAAAAATTCCAATCTATATGTTTGGCTATTGTTGCCCCTCATGTTGACCGGAGCCTGTGCAAAGGATAAATACAAACTAGTGAATCCGCAAGCTGATATTATTGAGGAAGCCCCGAATGCGGAGATCAACATCGTACACCCGGGGGCTTTGCATACTGCGGAAGATTTCGATTTTATAAAAGGGAAGCTGGCAGCAAATGCTTCTCCTTGGACGGAAGGGTATGATCGATTGAATACCAGCACACATCTGACGTTAAGCTATGTTGCCAGACCGTCTGAAAAACTGATAAGGGGTGGTGGCAGTACGGAAGAACCGGAATCGGACAATTATGCAAATGCGATGCGGGATTCTCATGCTGCATATCAGATGGGCTTAAAATGGCGGCTCACCGGTGATGAAGCCTGGGCTGCAAAAGGCGTGGAGATATTGAATGCGTGGGCATCGACCTGTAAACGAATCACAGGAGACAGCAACAGAGCTTTAGGGGCCGGTATCTACGGTTTTACGTTTGCAAATGCCGCCGAAGTGTTGCGGGATTATTCTGGTTGGAGTGAGAATGATTTTACTGCCTATAAACAATGGATGGTCGATGTATTCTATCCCGTAAATATGGAATTTTTACAGACCCATTGGGGAGTATGTAACTTTCATTACTGGACAAACTGGGATGCCGCCAATATGTGTTCCATATTATCTATAGGCATTTTGACGGATGATCACGCTAAAATTGACTATGCTATCAGCTATTTTAAGCGCGGTGTAGGCAACGGGAATATCAATAATGCCGTTACGCATATCCATAATGTTAATGGTGAAATATTAGGACAGGGACAGGAAAGTGGCAGGGATCAAGGACATGCTGTGTTAGTGATTTCGTTGCTGGGATCGTTCTGCCAGATGGCTTATAATGTAGGAGAAGACCTTTTCGCCTATGATAATAATAAGTTTTTAGCATTATGTGAATATACAGCGAAATACAATTATGCAGACAATGATGGTATATTCCCTTTTACCGTTCCTTTTTCGGAATATACGAGATACTATGCTGCCAATTGCGGTTCGACGGAAATACATACTGCGGTATCTGCTGTAGCACGTGGGGAAATTCGTCCGGCATGGGAATTAGTATACAATCACTATGGAAAAGTAAAAGGACTTGATGCGAAATACTCCCAAATGTTTGCTGAGAAAGTCAGACCTGAAGGTGGCGGCAGTCACTATAGCCCGAACAGCGGTGGATATGATCAGTTGGGGTTCGGTACATTGATGTTTACGCGTGACTAATAAAATATATGAAGATAGATAAGATATGGTGCTTGTTGGTGTTGGGGTTAGCTTCCTGTGGAACCCCATCAACGTTAGATGTCGAAAAAGAATTAAATTACGGTGTGTCACAAATAGAAGCCACCTTAACAGCTATCCCTGATGGTAATCCCAACATCCCCCGTAATATCCGGGAAGATGGGAAAACCTGGCGTTATGTAGACTATAAGGACTGGACGAGCGGTTTCTGGGCAGGGCAACTTTGGTATGCCTACGAATTTGACGATAAACTGGAACTGAAAGAAGCAGCAGAACGCTTCACGAGCGAGCTTAAACCGCTGGCATACGAACCGGTTATTGATCATGATCTGGGCTTTCAGATTTTCAACTCGTTTGGACACGGTTATCGTTTAACCGGGAACGAATCGTATAAGAACGTGGTTTTAGCTGCCGCGGATTCGTTAGCAACACTTTACAATCCGGTAGTAGGAACAATACTTTCCTGGCCCCGTTCAGTGCCCAATATGGAGTGGCCCCAGCACAACACCATCATCGATAACATGATCAATCTGGAGTTGTTGTTCTGGGCTTCCAAAAATGGTGGGGCAGATTCATTGTATGACATCGCTTTAAAACATGCGGAAACAACGATGGAAAACCATTTTCGGGATGATTACACCTCTTATCATGCGGTTGTGTACGACAAGGATACGGGAAAAAGAATTAAACAGGTAACGCATCAAGGTTATGCGGACGATAGCATGTGGGCGCGTGGTCAGTCCTGGGCAATTTATGGTTACACCATGGTATACCGAGAGACAAAAGATGTACGATTCTTGGATTTCGCACAAAAAGTGACCGATGTCTATCTGGAGCATCTACCCGAAGATTTGGTTCCCTATTGGGATTTCAACGCACCGGATATTCCGGATGCACCCCGTGATGCATCCGCCGCCGCCGTCGTTGCTTCTGCTCTGTTAGAGTTATCGCAATACTTACCGCAGGATAAGCAGCAGCTTTATCGTAGCAAAGCCGAAGGTATGTTGAAATCGTTGGCAAAACATTATCACGCAGCACCCAAAAATTCTGCGCTTTTGGGGCAGTCAACAGGACATTATCCGGCGGGAACCGAAATCAATACATCGATTAACTATGCCGATTATTATTACTTGGAAGCGTTGTTAAGACAGAAGAATTATAGCAAAGATGGGTATCTGGCGAGGAGCAACGATTAGTCGTTAATGGTGAATTTTAACTTTATAATAAACATATGGCAAACTTTGTAGCAGCAGCCGATATAGGAGGCTCTCATATCACGGTAAGATTTATAGAGATAGACAGACTGACGGCTGAAGAATCTGTTGTTCGTCTCAAGGTGAACAGTAAGGCTGATAAGGAGACCATTTTGAGTACTTGGATACAAGCATTTGAACAGCTTTCCCAAAACACCGGTATAAAAATAGAGAAAATCGCTTTTGCTATGCCTGGTCCATTCGACTATAGCGAAGGGATAAGCCTGATTCAAGGAGTAGATAAATATGAAAGTCTATACGGAGAGAATATCCGAAAAACGTTTTCGGATCACTTTGATATAGAACCGAACAAGGTCGTCTTTCGAAATGATGCGGAGGCTTTTCTTCAAGGGGAGGTTCTATTGGGTGGTTACAATCTGGAAGACTGTGTTTTGGGGTTTACCTTAGGAACAGGCTTCGGATCAGCATATAGTCGTAATGGATGTACCTGTGATCTAGTTGCGGGACTTTCCCCATTTAAAGATAGCATTGCCGATGATTACCTCTCCACCCGATGGTTCAGAAAAAAAAGTCTGGAATTACTTGGCGAAGATATGGAAGTTAAGGAGCTTGCCGTACGAGCGGAGGAAGGCAATAAATTGGTGCTAGGTATATTTGATGAGTTTGCCCAGAATTTCTGTGATGTGGTCGCACCTAAAGTAGAGGATCATGAAGCTGCTTACATTATTATTGGTGGAAATATAGCGAAGGCACATACCTATTTTTTACCGAAAATCTATCAACTGTTCAATGCTTCGGGGCTAGCGGTCAATATCAAATTGGCGCAGGCAAGCGAATACGCCGCTATGGTCGGCAGTGCATATTTCTTTCAAACTAAGGTAATAAACAAAAGTGATGTCTAGAAATTACCCGTCTCAAATCGCATTGATCGCTGCCTTGGGCGGTTTCCTATTCGGATTTGAAGTATCTGTTATTTCCGGAGCAGAACAAGTTATTCAAAAACTATGGACATTGGATTCTTTTTGGCTAGGCTTCACAGTTGCCTCTAGTCTCATCGGTACCGTGTTAGGTTCGCTGATTATTGGCAAACCTGCTCAACAATATGGACGCAAACCTATTCTTTTCTTGATAGCATTACTTTATTTGGTGTCTGCGATAGGCTGTGCCCTAGGATCTTCTTGGTCGCTTTTCGTGCTGTTCCGTTTCCTGGGTGGTATCGCGGTAGGAGCATCTTCGGTAGTCGGGCCGATGTATATTTCCGAAATAGCGCCGGCAAAAACCCGCGGGCGTCTGGCAGGTATGTTCCAATTGAATATCGTCGCAGGTATCTTAGCGGCTTATCTGACCAATTACCTGTTGGCTGGTTATGGTGGAGAAGATTCATGGCGTTATATGCTGGCGGTGATGGGCGTGCCGGCTATCGTATTTTTTGTGCTGTTGTTCTTTATACCGGAAAGTCCGCGTTGGTTAGCAGTAACTGGAAAAATTGCAGAAGCGCAAGACGTTTTCCGTAAGTTAGGACAGGAAGAGGCACTGCAGCAAGTATTGGACGATCACCACAAGCAAAATAACGGGATAAAAGAAAACCTTTTTAACGGAAAATATAACAAGCCTATTTTATACGCTATGCTACTGGCGATGTTCAACCAGCTTTCGGGTATAAACGCTATTCTGTATTATGCGCCACGTGTGTTCGAGATGGCCGGATTTGACCGCGCCGATGCTTTTCAACAGTCTGTCTTCATCGGTCTGGCAAACTTTGTTTTTACCATTCTGGCAATGACCGTTATCGATAGGTTCGGGCGTAAAAAATTGTTGCTGATCGGTGCCGGTGGGATGACTGTCTTTTTGATATTGACAGCTGTCAATTTAATGGGTGTATCAGCTGCTAACCCGCTAACATTAGTATATTTAGTCGGTTTTATAGCTTTTTTTGCCTTCTCCCAAGGAGCTGTCATCTGGGTGTTTATTGCAGAAATTTTTCCGAATGCGGTGCGTGCACAGGGCGCGGCATTAGGAAGCTTTACCCATTGGATCATGGCAGCGATTATCTCTTGGGTGTTCCCGGTTATTGTAGAGGGTAGTCCAATGGGCGGAGTCTATTCATTTGTTTTCTATGGTGTGATGATGTTGTTGTCTTTCCTGTTTATCTGGCGTGTAATGCCGGAAACAAAAGGGAAAAGTTTAGAACAGATACAGCAGGAGCTGGGTATAAAGTAGTCCCGTTACACAAAAATGGAAAAAGCAAAGAACAAATTTGAATTGGAAACGATATGAGTAATAAAAAAAATAAAACAAGCATGATAAAATACGTAACACTATTAATTGCTTTTACCGTTAGCTTGAACGATATCTATGCCCAACCCGGTAAAAAGTTGCAGGAGTGGACATTGCATTCGCCTGATGGAAATTATAATATCTACATAACCCAACATGAAACTGCCAAAGATAAACGTCAACTTTATTATACAGTTGATTATAAAGGCAAAAACATTATTAAGACTTCGGCACTGGGTATCCAATTAGAAAACCAACTGTTTGAATCTGCTTTGGGTATTGAAAACGATCCTTCCGAGTGGTGGTGCGAAAATCTGGATTTTCAGAAAGAGGAGAGAAATGAGGTACGGGATCAATGGGAACCACTCTACGGTGAACGCAATAACGTTAAGAACCATTATAAGGAATTGAGGCTCGTGTTCACGAAATTTGGTGAGGGCGATGCCGTAACTGACGGACAGCACGGAACGAGCTACGATAAACGACGTAGTTATGAAATACATTTGGTTTTTAGAGCGTTTGACGAAGGAGTCGCTTTCCATTATCATTTCCCCGAAAGTAGTAATGGTCTATTTTTGCACATCGTTGGTGAACAGACGGAGTTTGCGTTTGAACCGGGAACGGAGGCATATTACGAACGTTGGGCACAAGGACCATACTCGGTAAAGCCTTTGGCGGATTGGGAAGACGAGAGTGAACGCCCGTTGACCATGAAGTTAAAAAATGGTTTATATGTCTCTCTACTGGAAGCCCAGATGGTCGACTACGCGCGAACAAAATTTAAATTGCATCCGGAGAAGAAAAATACATTGCAAGTGTCTATTTATGATGCGGTGGATGCGATTAGTCCTTTTTCTACCTCTTGGCGTGTCATCATGGCTGCTGAGCAACCGGGACAGCTTATTGAAAATAATGATATCGTCCTGAATTTGAATTCACCAAACGCGATTCAGAATACTTCCTGGATCAAACCGGGGAAAGTTATCCGTTCCAATCTCACTACGGCTGATGCGCTGGAATGTATTGATTTCGCTGCGGAGCGTGGACTTCAATACGTGCATTTGGATGCCGGCTGGTATGGTCCGGAGATGTTGGTCAGCTCTAAAGCGGATAAAGTAGCAGAACACAGGGACGTCGATATGCAGAAGATTATCAATTATGGTGCGACTAAAGGCATCGGGATATTTGTGTATGTCAATCAGCGGGCGTTGTATGGTAATCTAGATGAGTTGTTTTCCCTGTACCAAAAATGGGGATTGAAAGGTGTAAAATTCGGATTTGTACAGATTGGATCTAACCGTTGGTCTACCTGGTTGCATGAAGCAATCAAGAAGGCTGCAAAATATCAGCTATTAGTGGATATCCACGATGAATACCGCCCCACCGGTTTCAGCCGGACGTATCCTAATCTGTTGACACAGGAAGGTATCAAAGGGAATGAGGAAATGCCGGATGCTACACATAATACGATATTGCCGTTCACACGCTTCCTCGCTGGAGCGGGGGATTATACGATCTGTTATTACAACAGCCGTATCAAAACGACACGCGCCCACCAGTTGGCGCTGTCCGTAGTGTATTACAGTCCGTTACAGTTTTTGTATTGGTATGATAAGCCTGGCGATTATAACGGCGAACCGGAAATTGCCTTCTTTGATAAGGTAAAGACGGTGTGGGATGATACTAAGGTATTAAACGGAGAGATTGGCGAATATATTACGATGGCGAGACGGAGTGGTGAAGAGTGGTTTATCGGCGCTATCGGTAATAACGAAGCACAGCAGGTTTCTGTTTCATTTGATTTTCTGGAACAAGGGAAAACGTATCTGGCAGACATATACGTCGATGATGATACAGCAAATACACGTACGAAAGTTGGCGTTACGCAAGTGGAAGTGGATGCAACCACCTTAAAGAAATTTGACTTAAAGAAGAGCGGTGGCGTAGCGATACATGTATACCCGAAATAACGTTGAATAGATTTGAAAGACTAGATGATGAGATACTTTTTAGTTGTACTATGCTTTTTTTGTAGTTTTATGGCTATTTCTTATGGTAAAGAGGACAATAAATTGGTTGTTTACGATGCTCCGAAGGGTGCGTTGCTGAACGATGATTTTGTCGTTAAGGTTAAAAGTTCAAGCGGAAGTTGGAAAGGTATTCCAAGCCATTTGGTCAAAGTAGATGAAGTGCGGAACACAAAACATCAGGTTGAAAACGCATCGATGGTTTTTTTTGACTTCTCGGGAGAAGCTGAAGTCTCGATAACCTATACCAAAGGCAATATTGATAGGGCGCAGATCAGACCAATATCCTACGGAATTGAACCAAAAGTAGAAGGAAACACATTAACGTTCAAACTTCAGGAAGCGGCTAATCTCTCCGTAGAGATTAACGATGATATTTTTCATAATCTTCATCTCTTTGCCAACCCATTAATGACAGACATTCCGGATAAAAATAATCCTGATGTTATCTACTTTGGCCCAGGAATCCATACGTTTGAGGATAATAAATTTGAAGTGCCATCCAACAGTACGGTGTATGTAGATGGAGGAGCAATACTAAGAGGGCAGCTGTTAGTGCATAATGTCAAGAATGTAAAAATAATCGGCAGCGGCATGGTCGAGCATACGGTAAAAATGGGTATCCATATCGCTGGGTCAGAAAATGTACATGTAGAAGGATTATTTGTAACCCAATGTGCTACGGGAGGGTCGGATAACGTGACTATCCGAAACGTCAAGAGCATCAGCTACTATGGCTGGGGCGATGGGTTGAATGTCTTTGCTAGCAGCAATGTGCATTATGATCGCGTGTTTTGCCGCAACTCGGATGACTGTACGACGGTTTATGCGACACGGAAAGGATTTGAAGGCGACGCTCGCAATATTACCATGGAGAACTCCACGTTGTGGGCGGATGTAGCTCATCCGATTTTTATCGGTATACATGGTAACGCGGATAGACCGGATACGATTGAAAATCTGGTCTATCGCAATATAGACATCTTAGATCATAAAGAAGCTCAATTGGATTATCAAGGTTGTTTGGCGATTAACGCAGGAGACAACAACGTGATACGTGACGTCACATTTGAAGATATTCGTATCGAAGATTTTCGGCAAGGCCAGCTCTTTAATGTGCGTATTTTCTTCAATGAGAAATACTGTCCGGCACCGGGTCAATCTATTGAAAATATCTTGTTTAAGGATATTTCCTATAACGGTGTCGGAGACGAAATATCGATTATTGCAGGTTACAATGAAGAACGAAAAATCAAGAATATTACATTCCAAAATTTGAAGATTAATGGGAAGTTGATAACAGACGATATGCCTGACAAACCGAAATGGTACAAAACAGGTGATATGGCTCGAATTTTCATAGGCGAGCATGTCGACAATGTAAAATTTATTCCTTAATCGTTAACGACTATGATAGGGAACTTCTATAAACTGCTTTTACTCTTCATCTGCATTTGGACACCTCTAGGGTACGTTTTATCCGCTGAATGGCAATGGTCCGTGCCCTTAGAAGGATATATCTCTGACGAAACAAAGGATCACCCGAGCGCATTTCTCTGGATTCCGGAAGATTGTGATCAGGTAAAAGCAATTGTTTTCAGCCAGCAGAACATGTGCGAGGAAACCATCTTTGCACATCCGAATTTTCGGAAAGCGATGGCAGAACTTGGCTTTGCCATCGTTTGGGTTGCGCCAGGTATCGATTATCAATGGAATACCACGAACGGATGTCAGGAGGTATTTGACAAGATGATGGATGATTTCGCTGATGTTAGCGGGTATACGGAGATAAAACACGTACCGATTGTTCCGTTGGGACATTCCGCAATGGCTACTTTCCCGTGGAATTTTGCCGCATGGAATCCGGAACGCACATTGGCGGTCATTTCGTATAAAGGAGATGCGCCTCGGACTAACCTAACTGGGTATGGAAGAGAGAATCTGGAATGGGGAAGAACGCGGAATATCGATGGCATACCGGGATTGATGATAGAAGGCGAGTATGAGTGGTGGGAGGCCCGTGTCAATCCTGCGTTAGCCTTTCGGATGATGTATCCCGAAAGTTGTGTTTCATTCTTATACGACCGGGGACAAGGACATTTTGATGTGTCGGATAAGGTGGTTGATTATATGATTCTCTTTTTGCAAAAAGCCGCAAAATATCGCTTACCGGATAGTCAACCAATGGACAGCCGAACTAAATTGATAACAATAAATCCTACAGATGGGTGGTTGGGCAGTCGTTGGATAACGGATGTGAAGCGCGAAAAGGCCGCTCCTTTCTCGATCTATAAAGGAAATAAACATGATGCTTTTTGGTATTTCGATCAAGAAATGGCAGAAGTAACGGAAAATTACTATAAAGAGGCTCGGGGAAAAGAAATGCGGTATATTGGTTTTGAAATGGACGGGGAGTGGTTACCTTTTGACAAATCATCGCACGGACAATATCAGGCAACGCCGGCGTTAGGAGATGACCTAACTTTTACGGTATCGGCGGCGTTTACCGACTCCTTACACAGTCAGAGATTATCCTCCCCTTCAAAAAATGCGATCCGCATTCATAAAATAAACGGACCGGTAAAGCAAGTGAACGATACAACGTTTATCGTCGATTTTTACCGAATGGGAATGAACAACCCACGACGAACGGGAGATATCTGGCTGTTTGCACAGGCCGAAGAGGATAATCGCTATAAAAGTGTCGTCCAACAGCTGAACATAAAGGTTCCTTATCCATTAACGACAGGGGAACGGCAATATATTTTGTTCCCTGGATTGCCGGATGTCGAATATGGAATAAAGGAAATGCTGCTAAATGCTACAAGTGACAAGAACCTGGATGTGTCTTATTATGTAAAAGAAGGGCCTGCGAAAATAGCAAGAAATAAGGTGATTTTTACCAAATTTCCCCCGCGTACAAAGTTCCCGGTTAAGGTAACAGTAGTCGCGTGGCAATATGGTTTGAAAGATAGCATACAGAGCGCGTCTCCGGTAGAACGGAGTTTCTATGTGCAACGTTAATAGTATGCAACCAGATGTGGTATCGAATGAAGAAATTGATCAATATATTTATGAGAAAGAAGATTTTATTAATTGGATTGGGATTGTTATTTGGTGAATTAACGAACGCACAGTCCGTATACCCCGGGCAGTACCAGAGTAAGCTGACACAACCTGTGCAAGCCGATATTAAAGCCTACAGTTTCGAACTGAAAGATGTAAAGCTCCTGCCTTCTATTTTTAAGGAGAATATGGAGCGTGATGCTGCTTGGATACTTTCGCTGGAAGTGCCGAGCCTGTTGCAAAGTTTTCGCAACACCGCGGGAGCGTTCTCGAGTCGTGAAGGCGGTTACATGACCGTCAAAAAATTAGGTGGATGGGAGTCGTTGGACTGTGATCTGCGCGGGCATAGCATTGGGCATTTGATGTCTGCCCTGTCGTATCTCTATGCATCTACCGGAGAAGAGAAATATAAGCTAAAGGGCGATAGCATTGTTGCTGGACTGGCAGAAGTCCAGACTGCTTTGGAGCAAATCGGTGGTAAAGGCTACATCAGTGCTTATTCAGAAAACCTGATTAACAGAAATATCGCAGGTGGTAGCGTGTGGGCACCTTGGTATACACTTCATAAGATTTATGCAGGCCTAATAAATCAGTACCTAAATGCAGACAACGAACAAGCGTTAGAAGTAATGAAAAAGGCGGCCTCTTGGGCGTACCAAAAGCTAAAACCACTCACAGCGGATCAACGCGCGCTAATGTTGCGCAATGAGTTTGGTGGTGTGAATGAGGCTTTCTATAATTTGTACGCGATTACGGGTAATGCCGAGCATAAAGAACTGGCCGAGTTTTTCTACCACAATGTCGTGATTGATCCATTGGCGGAAGGCGAGGCAGATTTCTATTTTAAACATGCGAATACGTTCATTCCGAAAGTGATCGGCGAAGCACGGAACTACGAATTGCATAATACACCACGTGCCCGCAATATTGCCCGTTTCTTTTGGAAAGCAGTGATTGACCACCAGACATATGCTACCGGAGGAAATAGCCATAAAGAAAAGTTTATTCACAACGACAGTATCTCCAAAAACCTGACAGGCTATACGCAAGAAACTTGTAATACCAACAACATGTTGAAGCTGACACGTCACTTGTTTAGCTGGGATACGAATCCGGAGTATGCGGACTATTATGAACGTGCGTTGTATAATCATATCTTGGGACAGCAAGATCCGGAGTCAGGCATGGTTTCCTATTTCCTGCCCTTATTACCGGGCTCGCATAAGGTATACAGCACCCCTGAAAACTCGTTTTGGTGTTGCGTAGGTACGGGCTTTGAAAATCACTCGAAATACAATGAAGCGATCTATTATCATAAGGATAGCGATCTTTTTGTCAACCTATTTATTCCCTCCGAATTAAACTGGGAGCAGAAAGGCGTCAAGTTAACACAACAGACGAATTTTCCGGCAGAAGGAACAACAAGCTTGACGGTGTCGTCGGCATCCGATGCTAAATGGAAATTAAATTTGCGCTATCCATATTGGGCGTCAGGAGTGCAGGTCAAGGTGAATGGTAAAGCGGTTAAAATCAAGCAAACACCATCGTCCTATATCAGCATCGACCGTGTATGGAAAGACGGTGATCGGGTAGAAGTCACGTATCCGATGTCCCTGCACCTAGCGGAAGCAAACGATGATCCCAATACCGCTGCGGTGATGTACGGTCCGTTAGTATTGGCAGGAACAATGGGGACGGAAGGGATGACGGGTACTGCGCCGTTCTCCGACCCAACAGCATATAACGATTACTATACGTATGCGTACAATGTACCTGAAAGTATCAAGACATCGTTGACCTTGGACAAGAAAAACTTAGCAGAGGCAATTCAACCTGTAGAAGGACAGCCGCTAGTGTTCATAACAAATGACAATATACGTTTAGAACCGATTCATCAGATTCACCGGCAACGGTATGTAGTCTATTGGGATTTGCAATAAAACCTAATGGTGTACGATTACGAATACAATAAAATATTAAACACGAATAAAATGAAATTAAACTTGTTCCTCCTCCTATTATCATTTTGGGTTTGTTCAAGCCCGAGTTTACAGGCACAACAAATCCCGCTGCCATCAGATTTACCGCAGTCCAGACCTCGATTGTTGACCACGCCGGAGCAGAAACCAAAACTTTTGGAACAGATGGAGAATGAACCGTGGGCGAAAAACGTGATGCAGGGCATTGTGGAGCGGATAGATCCCTACCTATCCAGGGTAGCAGAACAACCTGATTGGTTGTATTCCCGCTTAATGATGTATTGGAAGAGTAAAGCCACACAGGTCTATATCAATGGGGGCGTATATGCGCGTGCAGACGGAGAAGCTCCAGTACCTACGGTACGTTTTGGAAGTACACGTGGCGTGAGCTCGCCTATTAAGCGACCGAAACTGGAAGATATTGTTCCGTATATGGATGATACGAAAGGTGTGTATTTCCATAACACCGCCAAAGAAGGAAACCCGTTGGAATGGACCGAACAGGCGAATGTCTCGGGAGGACAGATAGAAAGTGTTAACCACGAGATTATCCGTATCGGGCGGGATGCTGCTTTTCTATATTGGATGACCAGTGAGGAACGTTATGCGAAATTGGCGTATGATGTTTTGAACACGTACTTGATGGGAATTTATCATCGGAGCGAACCTATCGATATAGGAAACGGCCATGCGCAGACATTGGTCGCGATGACAACTTTTGAAGTGATACAAGAAGGTATCCTCCCCGATCTGGCAGAGTATTATGATTTTCTACATAGTTACATCAGAGAAAAACACACAGATAAAATAGCTGTTTTCGAAACAGCGTTTAAAAAATGGATAGACATTACCCTTAAGAATGGGGTGCCTCATAATAACTGGAACTTGCACGGAGATAAATTTATCCTGCCCGTGGCGATGATCTTGGAGGATAATGCAGCGTATGACGACGGTAAGGGACGGGAATATTATATCGATTATATCCTCAACCGAAATGTTGCGCGGCAATGGTCTATTCCACGGCTGATGCAATATGGTTATGATTTTAATAACGGGGTATGGAACGAATCTCCGGGCTATGCGCAGAGTGTAACCAGTATCTTTATGGATTTTATGGTGCATTATGACCATACGTTTAACCAGAATTTACTTCCTTATATGCCGGTGATGCGCAAAGCGGTGGACGTGCTGCCCCAGTATCTTTTCCCGAATGGGCAGACTACTGCATTCGGTGACTCCTATTATGGCAGTGTCAATACGTCGTCGATGTATAGCATGATTAGAATGGCGCAAAAATATAGGCAGAAGGACGATGAGCGCCATTTTACGGGTATGTATAAGTTGTTTGGAGGTGAACAAACAGAAGGGCAGGACAGAAACCGACCCACACAGGTATCCTCGTTCTTTTCCAGCAACCCGATTACACTCCGTAAGGACGTGCAACCGGGCAAAATAACAGATTATGTAACCCCAACATTTTATGCTCCGAACGTCAGCTGGTTTGTGCAGCGGAATAAATTTTCAGATGCTGAAAATGGCATGATGATATCACAATATGGCTCGTATGGTAATCATGCGCATGCTAATGGGTTGGCTATCGAGTTATATGGCAAAGGATATGTACTTGGAGCGGAATCCGGTATAGGGTCTTCTTATTTTGAAAAACCATATTTAGAATACTATTCCCAATTTCCGGCACATAATACGGTGATGGTAGATGGCATTTCGAAATATCCGGAGATGTTGAGCAACCATCCTTTTGATTTGCTGGCTAATTACCCGGCATCCGGACAGAAAGAAGGATATTATGACGGGATTACTTACTCGGATGCTTATTTCTTAGAGCCGGAAAGCCGTAGTGATCAGCGTCGTTTTTTAAGTATCGTGAGTACAGGTGAGACTAGTGGTTATTATGTGGATATCTTCCGCTCGAAAAAACAACGTGCCGGTGATAAGTTCCATGATTATTTCTATCACAATCTCGGTTTGGAGATGGCGATAAAAGATACCGAAGGTAATCGATTGGAGTTGAAACCCAACAATGAAATGGCTTTTGCCGGAGGACACTTATTTGCACTCGATTATATGTGGGATAAGCGTTCTGTAAAAACAGATAAAGATTACGAAGCTATATGGAAAATGGCGAGACCGGACAGCAATCACGTGTACATGCATTTGTGGATGAAAGGATATGCCGACCGGGAAGTCTTCTCCATTAAATCGCCTCCGGCGAAGTCTTTTCGTGGAAATGGCGGATTGCCTTATACGCCTTCAGAAGTACCTTTCTTAACTATTGCAGCAAGACAGCATGGGGAAGCATGGGACAGGCCATTTGTTTCTATATTTGAACCGTATACTACCGATGAAGGACGTTCTATAGACAAGATAGAATCCTTTCATGCAGAAGATGTTTCCGATGACTTTGTAGGATTGGAAGTGAAAAGTAAAAGCGGGCAAGTCGATTATATTTTCTCTTCCGTAAACGAAGAAAAGGCACGTTATAAGGATATGATTGCTTCGGCTACCTACGCCGTTGTGAGCGAAAAAGGCGATGATTTTACGTTGTTTTTAGGTCATGGCAAGCTGTTGCAAGGTAAGGGGTTTACGATACAATCAGAAGTAGCGACGAATACAGTATTGGAATATCGTGAAGGAAAATATTATGTACATACCGAAGAACCGATAACTATACGAAGGGGGACACGGAAAAAAATAAAAGTGGATGCCCGGGATTTTGGAGAGATAAAGTTGTAGCATAACGAAATAGATGGCGTTGCAATGCTCGGGATACCGCTATCCTCTATAGCCGCAAATGTGTTTTGGGTAAATTAAACTCAACGCGCTAGGGTATACACAGTGGCAATGATGAAAAATAGTATTTATGGGATTCTTTTATAGAAGAATACTTGAGTGGCTCTTATAAAATATATGATCATATCGAAAAATAAATTTATTAACAAAAAGATATAAGATGAAAAAGTATTTAACGTTTTTCCTTTCGCTGATCGTGCTAAGCACGTCTGCACAGAAGTTCCAAATTACATCTCCGGACCGAAGTATTAAAATGGAGGTAAACTATGAAAATGAGTTATTCTACTCAATAACTTATCATGATAAGTTATTAATAGACAATTCACCATTAGGTTTTGAGTTTAAGAATGAAGAACCTATGAAAAGCGGAATGTCTTTACTCAACGTTCCAAATGTTTCTTTGGAAAAAGATTCTTGGGTGCCTGTGGTGAAAAACAAACATTCAAGTATCTCCTTAATATGGAATGAAGCTAAGCTAAGTTTTAAAGAGACGAAAGGAGACCGACGGCAAATGGATTTTTTTATTAGGGTCTATGATAACGGGGTAGCCTTCCGGTATCAGCTTTATGGCGGGCGGAAAATCGGTAACAGGCAAATTACACGCGAACTAACGGGATTTTCACTTCCTGAAACATCTTCTGGGTGGGTAGCTGAATATCCGAGACCTTATACATCCTCACAGGAAACGGAATTTGTAAAAACTGCTCTTACCGACCTAGCAACAACTACTGTTGCGGGATTACCGTTCCTGGTAGAGGTTGATAAAGAAAACTATGTAGCCATTACAGAAGCAAATATAGACGATTTTTCCGGATTTTATATTGGAAAATCAGCTGAGGACAACGTAGGTCAGATTATGTTGACCACCAAACTTTCGCCTTTGCCGGGCGAAAATGAAAACGGGGTCAAAACTCGCTTTGTGGAAAAGACGCAAACACCTTGGCGCGTATTAATGATTGGAAATCATCCTGGGAAGTTTATTGAGTCTGAAATCATTCATGGGCTGAACCCTCCATGTGCCATTGAAGATCCTTCCTGGATAAAGCCGGGAATGTCTGCCTGGGACCATTGGTGGAGTGGAGAAGTGAAGATGGAGATGGATGTGATTAAAGAGTACATAGACTTGGCGGCTGCACAAGGATGGCCTTATATGCTTATCGATTGGCAATGGTACGGTCCCTTTAATAGACCGGAAGCAGATATTACGAAGCCTGCTCCTCAACTCAATATGCCGGAAATTTTGGAATATGCCCGTTCTAAGAATGTACGTTGTTGGTTATGGTTGTATAATACCGATGTAAATAAAAACGATAGCTATAAAGAAGCTTTTGCTTTGTATGAGAAGTGGGGTATAGCTGGTATAAAGATCGATTTTATGGATAGAGACGATCAAGAAATGGTAAATTGGTATAGGAGAATAATCAAAAAAGCTGCTGAACATAAATTATTAGTAAACTTTCATGGGGCCTATAAACCCGATGGCATCGATCGTACCTATCCCAATATGATTACTCGTGAAGGGGTGTTAGGTGAAGAGTATTCAAAATTCAGTAATCGGATAATACCGGAGCATAATATAACACTTGCTTTTACACGTATGCTCGCCGGACAAATGGATTATACTCCTGGAGGTTTTTTGAATGTTACTCGCGAAGGTTTTAAACAACAGAGTCCAACACTGATCGCCAATACGCGTTGTGCGGAACTTTCAAAATTCATTATATATGAAAGTCCATTGACTGTTTTCAGTGAACATCCGAAATATGTATTGGGTCAGCCAGGAGCGGATTTTCTGAAAATAGTACCAACAGTCTGGGATGATACTCGTTTCATTGATGGTTATCCCGGAGAGTATATTGTTATGGCAAAAAGATCGGGTAAACAATGGTTTGTTGGCGCAATGAATAATCGCGTACAGCGAACAATTGAGATTGAGACTTCTTTTTTGCCGGAAGGTAGATACATCCTTGAGTATTGGGAAGATGGAAAAGATGCGAATAAAAAGCCGACAAATCTTAATAAAAAGAAAATACGTTTTGGATCGGATAAACCTCTGAAAATAAAAATGGCTAATTCTGGAGGATATGTTGCTGTTTTTACGCCTGAGAAGTAAACTAAAGTATTACTAGTGATACATGAGTTTTTAAATATCGCATCAGAAATACCGACGAATGCAGTATTGGAATACCGTGAAGGGAAATATTATGTGCATGCTGAAGGACCGATAACTATCCGAAAGGGAAAAGGAAAGAAGGTAGCTATAAAAGCACAAGATTTCGGCGAAATACAGTTTTAGATATAGAAGACTTTAGATATAGAAGACGGATAAGATGATAAAACTAACTATTTATAAACTTCTTATAGTAGCCTGTATAGGTTTCTGCTACATAATGCCATCACTAAGACTTAACGCTCAAGTTTCACAAACATGGGTTCCCGATCAAGGTAATGGTACATATAAGAATCCTATTTTATATGCGGATTATTCTGATCCGGATGTTATACGTGTGGGCGACGATTATTATATGACGGCCTCAAGCTTTAACAGCGTGCCCGGTTTACCCATATTACATTCCAAGGATTTAGTGAATTGGCAAATCGTCAATTACGCACTTGGGGATTTGAATCTCGAAGGAGTGCCAACAGGATTTTTTGATAAACCTCAGCACGGAAAAGGCGTGTGGGCGCCTTGTATCCGTTACCATAGGGGTGAGTATATAATTTATTGGGGCGATCCGGATTTTGGTATTTATGTGGTTAAGACAAAAGATATTCTAGGACCTTGGGATAAACCAATCTTAGTATTACCGGGCAAGGGACGTATCGATCCAAGTCCGCTGTTCGATGATAATGGTAAAGTCTATTTAACGCATGCTTGGGCAGGGAGCCGTGCGCAGTTTAATAGCGTGATGACTGTTTGTGAAATGGACGAAACGGGAAAAAATGTGATTGGTGAAGAAAGCCTGATTTTTGATGGTAACGATGGTATCAATCATACGATAGAAGGGGGCAAGTTTTATAAGAAGGACGGTTATTATTATCTGCTGGCACCGGCAGGTGGGGTAGAAATGGGGTGGCAGATCGCGTTACGTTCCAAAAATGTATATGGCCCTTACGAGGTGAAACGGGTTCTCGATCAGGGAAAAACGGAGATAAACGGACCGCATCAAGGCGGACTTGTACAAACGCAAACGGGTGAATGGTGGTTTATCCATTTTCAAGATAAAGGGCCATATGGTCGTGTGACGCATTTGCAGCCTGTCCAGTGGAAAGATGGCTGGCCGGTAATGGGCATAAATGATAAAGATTATTGTGGCGAACCGGTTACCACGTATCGTAAACCGGATGTCGGAAAAACATACCCCATGGTAACGCCGGTAGAAAGTGATGATTTCAATGCGGCGAAGCTCGGATTACAATGGCAATGGCATGCCAACCCGCAACAAGGATGGGGATTCCCATCGACCAATGGCTATATACGCTTGTATGGACAATATTTTCCGGATGGATATACAAACTTTTGGAACATTCCTAATTTGTTGTTACAAAAGTTACCTGCTCCAAAATTTACAGCTACTGTGAAACTTACTGCTATATTGCAAAATGAAGGCGATCAGGCTGGTTTGATTATGATGGGCTGGGATTATAGCTATATTGCACTCCGTAAAACAAAGGAGGGGTATACAATAGGTCAAGCTGTTTGTGAGGATGCAGAGCAAAAAGGAAAAGAAAAATTAGTGGAAGTACTATCCGTCAAAAATCTACATACAGAGGTGAAATATAATTACCAAACCCGATTGGAAGCGACCGAAATACATCTACGTATGGAAGTTTCTGATGGCGGGGTATGTCAATTCTTGTATAGCGTTGATGGGAAAGAATTTAGGCCGGTCGGGGAACAATTTCAAGCTAGACAAGGGAAGTGGGTTGGTGCAAAAATGGGAATGTTTATATTGAATAAGGAACATAATACAATACGTTCGTGGATGGATGTGGATTGGTTTAGAATACATAAATAGTATCCTAGATACCGAGCGTATAAAACAATTTGTACACCTACCAGACGCAAATTAATAGATAGGATTTAGTTTATGTAAGCTGCTCCCAAAATGTGGGGCAGCTTTTGTCTCATATGCTGTAGGGAGTGAGAAAGGAGCCGATTTTATATTATATTTGGGACACGGGACTTTTTTACAAGGTAAAGGGTCAAAAGGGAAGAAGACAACGATAAAGGTGCAAGATATTAAAGAAATACAATTATGAAGTATGCTATTATATTAATCTGTATGAGTGTTCTTATGAATGCTTGCGACAGCTCGAAATCGCAAAAAAATGATGAAGAATGGATAGCGCTCTTTAATGGAAAAGATTTAGACGACTGGTTTGTAAAAATAAACGGTCACGACTTTGGCGTAAACTATGGGCAAACCTTCGGGGTGGATAGTGGTATTCTAAAAGTAAGTTATGATCAATACGGTGATTTTAACGATCAGTTTGGTCATTTATATTACAAAGTTCCATTTTCTCATTACCATTTGATTGCCTAGTATCGGTTTGTTGGCGAACTTCATCAGGGAGCACCAAGCTATACTTTACGTAATAGTGGGATTATGTTTCATTCCCAAGATCCTCGTAAAATGCTTAAAAATCAAGATTGGCCAATATCTATTGAGATGCAATTTCTTGGAGGCTTGGGAGATGGGAAAGAAAGGCCCACAGGAAATATGTGTTCTCCTGGCACGCATGTCGTGTACAACGGAAAACTGTCTGAAGAGCATTGTATTAATTCTACATCCAAAACATACCATGGCGATCAATGGGTTACGGCAGAACTTATCGTTCATGGGGATTCTGTAATTCAACATGTGATCAATGGGGACACGGTGTTGCAGTATTCAAAACCCCAAATCGGTGGATCTGTGGTCAATGGTCACGATCCAAAAGAAAAAATCGACGGTAAATTATTGAACAATGGTTTTATTGCATTGCAAAGTGAGGGACAACCAGTGCAATTTCGAACAGTGAAGTTATTAGATCTTAGTCAGAAAACACGATCCGGAGATAGATCCATAAATTAAAAAGGTACATAAATGATAAGCGTAAACACAGATGTTTTCCACTAAAAACCGAACGGTCCACGGTTTTTGGCAATCCCTTTGTCACATAAAGGGAATGGTTTATCTGATCCAGTACCCACTTTTTCGGCAGGAGTGTTCCCCTTTTGTTGTACGGTGATCCCTTTATCATATACAGTGAATGGTTTGTCTGATCTAGTGTCCACTTTTCGGGTTGGAGTGTTCCCTTTTTGTTATACAGTAATCCCTTTATCATATACAGTGAGTGGTCTGTCTGATCCAGTGCCCACTTTTTCGGCAGGAGTGTTCCCCTTTTGTTGTACAGTGATCCCTTTATCATATACAGTGAATGGTTTGTCTGATCTAGTGTCCACTTTTTGGGCTGAAGTGTTCCCTTTTTGTTATACAGTGAATGGTTTGTCTGATCTAGTGTCCACTTTTTGGGCTGAAGTGTTCCCTTTTTGTTATACAGTGAATGGTTTGTCTGATCTAGTGTCCACTTTTTCGGCAGAAGTGTTCCCTTTTTGCTGTGCAGCGATCCCTGTATCGTATACAGTGAATGGTTTATCTGATCCAGTGTCTACTTTTTCGGCAGGAGTGTTCCCTTTTTGTTGTACCGTGATTACCTATTCGGCATAGTGTAATCACACTACGTCATAAAGTGTTCGGTAAAAGCGACAAACCGTACGGTTTTTGACCCATATATAGGCCCCATTCCCGCTAAGTGTTTAAGTTAACTTGATCTTATTCCGTTGAAAGTTCCTTTGCGTCTGAATCCAAAGCCTGTAAAACTTCATCCATATTTTTCGTGTGAAATTTACGGAGAATGTTTTGCCGATGGGCTTCCACGGTACGAATACTAACATTCAAAATTTCAGCGACTTCTTTTGTGCTGAGATGATCACGCGTCATCTTTATTATTTCGAGTTCTCTTCTGGAGAGAGATATACTGCCCGGAGAAGCCAACTTGTTAGCGTTAGTATGGGTTCGGGAGTCGAGGTATTTTTTTACTAAAATATCGGTTACTTCACCAATGAAATAAAACCGACCAGCATAAACGGAACGGATGGCATTCAGGAAAATTTTATTGCTTGTATCTTTTAATATAAATCCGCTGGCTTTCATATCTAAAGCTCTCGTTACATAATCTGGACTATCATACAAACTAAAGAAAATTATTTTGCTATTGGGGCGCAGCCGTAATATGGCTTCTGCAGTTTCAATGCCATTAATTCCCGGCATTCGGATATCCATGATAATCACATCCGGAATTATGGTGACCAAATCTTCCAGTGCAGTCTCGCCGTCCGCGGCTTCACCAACCACTTCCATATCTTCTTCACGGTCTATAAGTTGTTTCAATCCATTCCTGAATATTTCGTGATCATCTACCAAAAAAACTTTAATCGCTGTGTTCATGTTAACATGGTATTTCTAGTACAACAGTTGTTCCTTTCCCCGGCTCTGTATCGAGCGTGAATATACCGCCCAATAGTTCAGCGCGTTCTTTCATGCCTTTTAAACCGTTCATCTTACGCGTTCTGTTAGGGTCATATAAGTGGTTCTCTTCAAAATAAAAGCCGCTGCCATTGTCTTTGACGATTAAATTAAGAAAATCTTGCGAAGTATCAACATATATTTCCACTAAAGTAGCCTCGGCGTGCTTGATAATATTATTTAGGCTTTCTTGCATAATACGGTATAATGTAACTTCAAGTTCCGGCGAGAGTATTTTCTGCCCAATATTGCTCTCCAGCACAAAAGAAATGGAACGATCTGCATCCTTACACGTCTTAATAAGATCCTCGATGGCAGATAGCAGGCCGAAATCTTCCAGGACACTTGGTAATAGGTCTGCACATATTCGACGAGTTTCGATAATCAGTTTGTGGAGCATGGAGTTAACGGCAAGCATATCGGCACTTTTATCACTATTTTCATCCGCTATCTGTTCCAACTTCATACGGAGGCTGGTCAGCATTTGCCCAATACCGTCATGTATTTCAGTGGCTACACGCTTGCGCTCCTTCTCTTGTCCGTTAATAATGGCAAACGAACGTATATGTTTATCCTGCGTCTCGCGTTTGAGCTTTTCTTCAATGAGTAACCTATTCTCACGTTCTGCGTTCTTTCGTTTCGTAATATCGTTCGCAATGACCAAGTATTGATATAGGCTCCCCATTTTATCGAAGACAGGAATTAAGGTCACATCTAGCCAGAATCCACTTCCATCAGATGCATAATCAAAGATTTCGTCCTGCCACACCTCGAAACGTTTTTTCGGATGGCGTATATGTTCGTAGATGATACATTCGCTCGCAGTCGTGTTATTGTAAAATATGAATTTGTCACGCAGTTGAGACATCGTATACCGCGTAACGTGGCCATACTTTTCATTCGCATAGAGGATCTTACCTTCTGGATCAATCTTAACAAGATAGGTAGCTTTATCTAATGCAAAATTTATTTCGCGGATTTCATTGTAGGAATGTTCCATGGCGACATGAGCCTCCTGCAGTTTTTCGGAAAGTTGTGTGGAACGCTTTTCCGATTTTACCAATCCGATGACAACACGTCTGATATATATGGACAACGGATAAAAAATAAATAATACCTCTAACGTGATTGTCAGGAGGAGTACGCCGCACATAATATAATCGGTGTCTTTCAGCCGGCTGATTCGCTCTCTGGCAAATCGATCATATTCAAATACAATTAAATCCATTCCCAGTAGATAGGATTGTTCATTGTTCAGTATAGTTTCTACATATGGCCGCAAAAGGGTAGGATTTGCCGAAGTAGTTGTATCAATAATAGCGATTATATGTTCTGCTGCCAGCATCATTTCATTACGTGGATGACTGACCAGTTCAAAAAGCTCTTTTATTTCCCCTAAATTGTAAGTGGGCAATTCGAGAAATTTATTTCCATCTTCCAGGCTTTTTTGTACTTTCTCCCACTGGCGGAGCGTATTCAGAAATTCTTTCTTACTATTTTCGTAATCGTAACCATTTTGCAGCATAAGGGCCGTCTTACTAAGTGTTTGGCTGTGGGTGCGCAAACGTGCCGTGAAATTGATTACATGCGAATCGTCTAAAGAGCGACTCAGGTGTTGCTGTATCCGCCATTGGCTCGCTATTGTTAGGAATGCAATGATGGACAAGGCGATGATATACCGCGATGTGAATTTTTTAAATAGCTTTCCTTCTACAGATTTTTTCACAGGATTTTTTTGTTAGTCCGATACGCACGGCAGCGCTGTCATGCCGTTGTTTTAAAGCAACAGAAGCCGCTATGGCTTCTGTTGAAAATCGCGATTTCTAAAATAGGCTATACAGCTGTGTCAATGGGAGTTTTTCTGCCGGTTCACAGCTTATCGGTGTTCCATCGGCAGTTACTTCATATGTATCCGGGTCAACCTTTATTTTCGGAAGAGCATCGTTGAAGACCATATCTTTTTTTCGTATATTTCGTGTATTTCGTACAGGTTGGATCATTTTATTTAATCCGTAAGTTTCCACGTTATCTACCGAAGCTTGTGATACGAAAGCGATGGAAGTATTACCTACAGCGCTACCTAATGCGCCGTACATTGGTCTAGAAAATATCGGCTCCGTCGTTGCAATAGAGCCATTTGGATCTCCCATCTGTGCTTGTACAACAGTCCCTCCTTTAAGCGTAAGTTCAGGTTTAATACCAAAAAAACGAGGATCCCATACGACAAGATCTGCCAGTTTACCCGGTTCAATAGAACCGATAAGGTGGCTACATCCGTGTGTGATTGCTGGATTGATGGTGTACTTTGCAATATATCTTTTAATCCGGAAATTATCCGTATCAGTCTCACTATCTTCAGGGAGGCTTCCAAGCTGTATCTTCATTTTGTCCGCAATCTGCCAAGTTCTGCATATTACCTCTCCAACACGGCCCATGGCCTGCGAATCAGAAGTAAACATGGATATGGCGCCCATATCATGCAGTACATCTTCAGCGGCAATGGTCTGTTTTCGGATACGGCTCGCGGCGAATGCCACATCCTCATCTATACTTTTGTCCAAATGGTGGCAGACCATCAGCATATCGAGGTGCTCATCCACGGTATTAATAGTATACGGGTTAGTAGGTGATGTAGACGACGGTAATACATTAGGTTCTCCCAACATGGTAATAGTATCCGGCGCGTGTCCGCCGCCAGCCCCTTCAATGTGGTAGCAATGTATTGCTCTATCGTTAAACGCTTTGATCGAGTCTTCGACATAGCAACTTTCATTCAAGGAATCCGTATGGATACACACCTGTACATCGTATTGATCGGCTATAGATAAACAATTGTCGATAGCGGAAGCCGATGATGCCCAGTCCTCATGTAGTTTAAGTGTCATTGCGCCAGCCTTTATCTGTGCTTCCAATTCTTTCGGTCCGGAAGAACTACCTTTGCCTAAGAAACCTATGTTCAAAGGAAAAGTGTCCGTCGCCTGCAACATCATTTTTATATAGGTAGCATTGGGGGTAATCGTCGTTGCCAGTGTGCCGGTAGTTGGTCCGGTACCCCCTCCAATAAGTGTCGTTATGCCACTCGATAACGCTTCTTCCGCTTGTTGTGGGCAGATAAAATGTACGTGCGTATCTACCCCGCCGGCAGTAATTATTTTTCCTTCACCTGAAATGATTTCCGTATTTGCACCAATAATCATGTGTTGGTCTACACCGTCCATGATGTGTGGATTTCCGCCTTTTCCTATGCCGACGATCAGGTTGTCTTTGATGCCTATATCCGCCTTATATATCCCGGTATGATCGACAATCAAGGCATTGGTAATGATCATATCCAGCACTTCGTCGGGCTCAAACCCTGTAGCTTGCGCCATGCCGTCGCGCACAGACTTACCACCGCCGAAAATACATTCTTCGCCGTACACGGTAAGATCTTTCTCTACGGAAGCAATGAGGTTTGTGTCACCCAAACGTATTTTATCACCCGTTGTCAGTCCGAACAATTCGGCATATTTTGTTTTTGATATCTTGTGTGCCATTTTATTAAAGTTTTTTAAATAATCTGATGTTGTAAACGATTTAGACGGTTGTTTCTATGTAGCCCTTGTCTTTTAGGATGGTTTCTATTTCTTGCACCCTACCTTCGATTGAACCGTTAATCAGTGCATTGGCACCGAACACCTTTTTTTCGCCACCTATTTCGACGAGTTGTACAGTTTTGGTTTCGTCTGGCTTAAATCGGATGGCCGTACCAGAAGGAATATCTAATCTATACCCCAGCGTAGCTAGGCGATCGAATTTCAACACTTTGTTTGTTTCAATAAACGGATAGTGAGATCCGACCTGTACCGAGCGATTTCCAGCATTATATACGGATATTTCTACAGTAGATTTTTTAGCATTGAGTTCTATTTCTCCTGCTGTTACAAAAGATTCACCAGGAGAAGCCGTAGTGCTGTTATTAATTACCTTTTCCGTACCCGTTCGTGTAAGTCCGGACCCGTAGAGTGCAAAACCATTGTCGATCGCCGATCGATTGATGGGTTGGTGCACTGTAACCAATTTTGTGCCGTCAGGGAACGTACCTTCAACTTGAACGGTATCGAGCAATGCAGGCACACCGTCCATCACATCGTCAAATCCAAGTATTTCCCGACCCTTCTCCATCAAGTTTTTTACGGATTCACCTTCACGGATGAACTCCAGCAGCTGTGTGGCTATCAGCGCCACAGATTCCGGATAATTTAATTTGATACCTCTCGCGTATCTTTTTTGTGCTACAAATCCTGCATTATGCAGCATGAGCTTTTCTATTTCTTTTGGGGATAATTTCATGCTTTTTAACTGTTTTAAATTTCTGTAAATACTATTTCTATACCGCTATGTGCTCCTGTAATTCTCCGAAATCGAATAAACCTGCTACACCGTTTTTTATCATCTTCCCTCTATCCATAAGGTAAAAATGATCGGAAACATGCTTCGCAAAATCTATTTTCTGTTCGACCAGTAAAACAGATAGATTTTTTTCAGATACGAGCCTTCGTATAATGTCACCTATTTCATATGCAATCGAGGGTTGGATACCTTCAGTCGGCTCATCCAGGAGCAAAAGTTTGGGAGCGCTGATTAGCGTTCGGGCTATGGCAAGCTGTTGTTGTTGTCCGCCGCTGAGGTTACCTCCAAGCCGTTTTCTAAACTCCTGGAGTACAGGGAAAAGATCATAGATTTCTTCCTCGGTCATTTTTGCTTTGTAGTCTGCTGTTGCTTCTAGCCCCAGAAGTAGGTTTTCGCGTACAGTCAGTTTAGGGATGATTTCCCTGCCCTGCGGCACGTAACCTACGCCAGCTTTCGCAATTTTATAGGAAGCTTGGTTTACGATGGACGTGCCATTAAAATCTATGTTTCCTTCCTGTGCCTTGACCAAGCCCATAATGGTTTTCAGCAGCGTTGACTTTCCAACACCATTGCGTCCCATCACGGTAGTAACCGCTGCTTTTTTTACCTGCATGTCCACAGACCATAAGATGGTGCTTTGTCCATATGCGGCTTTCACGCGGTCGACAGACAATATTATTTCTTCGTTCATATACTGGCTTTTATTCGTTCTGAATTCGATCTTCCGAGATAACTATCGATTACACGTTGGTCGTTTCTTACCTCCTCAAATGTACCTTCTGTGAGCAGTTGTCCATTGACAAGTACGGTCACGGTTTTTTGGGCAATCTGTTTGACAAAGTGCATATCGTGCTCTATAACGATTACACCGTGCTGCGTCGATAATTCGAGAAGTAGTTCTCCGGTTTTTTCCGTTTCCCTATCAGACATTCCCGCTGCGGGCTCGTCGATCAGCATGAGTTTCGGATCCTGCAGGACCACAATAGCAATTTCCAACCACTGCTTCTGTCCGTGCGAAAGCTCACCTGCACATTTATCTAATACACCGTGTAGACCAACCCGCACAGCCGTGTGACGTATCTTATCGTCGATAGCACTATCCATTTTGAAGAAGAGAGAGGCAAGCACACTCTTTTTCATTTTTGTCGCCAGCAACATATTATCATATACCGATAAACTCGGGAATATCGAAGGCTTCTGGAACTTGCGTCCAATGCCCATCTCCGCAATCTGTATTTCTGTCATGCCCAAAATCTGCTTGCCATCGAAAAATACGGTGCCGTGATCAGCTTTGGTTCTACCACACAGCAAATCCATAAACGTAGACTTGCCGGCACCGTTCGGACCTATTATGACGCGCAGTTCTCGGGGTGCTAGAGAAAAATTGTGGAGATTCAACGCCTGCAATCCTCCAAAGGACACCGAAAGATCTTTTACTGTTAATAACATATCTATCATTTTATGATTATTGATTTAGGGGAGGGGTGCTGCTGCGGTCTTTCGCGACTTAAGTCCCACACGGATAGCCAGCTTTTCGAACAATCCTAAAAAGCCTTTATCGAAGTACAGCACCGTAAGTACATATAATATACCTAAAATAAATAGCCAACCTTCCGGGAATACCGTGGTGCAGACGCTATACAGGCAATTGACTGATATGGCGCCCAAGATTGCCCCTTTGAGATGGCCCCGTCCGCCAAGTGCTACCCACATGAGCATCTCCACGGACGCTTTAACATCCATTCTGCCGGGGGTGATAATCCCTGTCTGCGGTACATATAGCATGCCGGCTATGGCGCCTATTACCGCTGCAATAATAAAAATGGTTAGTTTATAATGGAGTACCCTATAGGCGGTAAAACCCACCCTAGATTCACTATCCCGGATGGCAAGCAACACCTTTCCGAACTTTGATCCAACAATATGCCGACAGATCTGATATACACCAGCGAGCGTAGCTAGGGATACCATATATAAGCCTAATTTGACAGCAGGCTGGCTGAGATCAAAACCCAGTAATGTCTTAAAATTAGTAAGACCATTGGTGCCGCCCATATTCGTTTCATTGCGTATAAATAATAGGTATACCGAAAGCGCCAGCGCCTGGGTAATGATAGCCATATATACACCTTTTATGCGGCTTCTAAAGATAAAATATCCTATGATGAACGCCACAGCTGCTGGAATAAGAAGTCCCAATAATAGCGTAGGAATAAAGTTTTGGAAAGGCATCCAGAAGAAAGGAAGTTCCGTTAAGTTATTCCACGACATAAAGTCAGGCAGAAACGCGGGTGATGAATCCGCCTGGAGTGTAAGATACATGCCTATACCATATCCGCCCAGACAAAAGAAAATGGCTTGGCACATGGACATGATGCCGGTGTACCCCCAAATGAGGTCGATGCCCAGTGCAGCTATCGCAAAGCAAAAATAACGCCCCCATAATGATATACTGTTCACGGATATCAGCCCTGCGCTATACCCCAGCGGGAGGAGTATAGCAAAGAACGATAAAAATACAATAGGAATAATTTTATCCGATTTTAATAACATGTTTGCCGTAGTTTAATGATGTACATATTTGATTTTATTCTTCGGCTGACCGGCCCTTGTCAGGAAATAACCCTTTGGGTCGGAACTGCATAAAGATCATGATGATAAATAAGATGGTAACCTTGCCGTATACAGCCTCAAAAAACGCTTCGAGGATCTTGGACGAGATGCCAATTCCTAATCCTGATACAATGATGCCTACAATTTTCCCCACACCACCTATCACGACCATGAGGAAAGAATCGACGATGTAAGACTGCCCCATATCTGGAACGACATTCCCGATCAGCGTCATTGCACAGCCAGCTAGACCCGCTAATCCCGATCCCATGAAAAAAGTGATTACATTGACGCGTTTGGTATCTATACCTAAGCAGGCGCTCATGTTACGGTTCTGCGTGACTGCGCGGATCTGAAGTCCGAGACGCGTATGCATTAAAACCCAGTATACGAGTGCTACGATGATCAACGTCAGCACAATGATAAACAGTCGGTTATACGGAAGTACGAGCTGCGGGTTAATGTAGATTCCACCCGAAAGTATGGCGGGCAATTTGACAGCCGTCATATCGCCGAATATCCATCGCGCAAGTTGGATAAGTATTAAACTAACTCCCCAGGTCGCTAACAGACTATCAAGTGGTTTTGCATAAAGGCGTCTCACGACCAGCCTTTCTAATAGAAGTCCGGCCGATCCAGCTACAATGAACGATAGGGGCAGCGCCGCCAGAAAGAACCAGTCAGAGGATTGTATTCCGAATACATTGGAAAAAAGGAGCTGTACGCTAAACGTCGCATAAGCACCGATCATCAAAAATTCGCCATGTGCCATGTTGATGATACCCGCTAAGCCGTATACGATTCCTAGGCCAAGCGAAATCAGAATAAGGATACTCGCTAAACTGAGTCCGCTGAAAGCGTTTTGTATGCGCTCTATCCAAGCGGATTTTGCGGCCAGTTTTTCTGCTTTGGATAGGAGATAGGCAGATGCGTCTTCAGGCAACCCGTCCCGTTTCGTGAAATTTTGTAAGAGCTGAAGTGTATTGTTGCCACCAGTATTATATAGGGAATCCGCCCATGCCGTTATTTCGCTGGTAGTTGTTGCCTTCGTCATCTGAAAATAACAATATGCTTCCCGTCCGGCCACCAGTACCTTGGGGTCGTCCTCATGCGAGAGCGCCCAAGATAAAAGTTCCGGTGCTATATCATCGGATTGTAGAGCCTCGAGGTAGGCCGCTGCTCGTATCTGTGTATTCGGATTGAACAGATTTGTTCGAACGCCTAACCCTGATACTGACAGACGATCGGGACGTGCGATAGGTACGCTTTGTAATTCTTCCTGTGAAACCGATAAAGGTTGCTGCTCGTCGTCTAATACCATGGTGTATGTTGGGTATAACTTTCGGAGCAGCATATATCCTTCTGGTGTATCAGCATCCTTACGAGCGACTACAAGCTCGTCTTTCCATATATATAAAGTGGAATTTTGTACGGCGGCCAAAAAAGGTAAAACAGCTGGATTGTCCTGTTGAAGCAATTTTTGGATTGCCTCAGATCTATCAACCTCGCCGGAAGGATTCGCTACCTGTTGCATGAAAACGGTGATCGAATCCTGGGAACCATATGTCGTTAAATAAAAGAAACAACATAGTATTCCCCAGATAAACGTTTTTAGTGCTTGTACATTGTTGGTCATCATGAAATCTTATTTTGCTCCACCAAAATCGAAGAAGGGTTGCGGTTCTATCAATCCTTCCGACTGCCATATGATATCAAACTGTCCATCAGGTTTAATCTCCCCAATCAACGCCGGTTTGGCCAGGTGGTTTAGTTTGCTGTCCATTGTTACAGTTCCTGCAGGAGAATCAAACGATAGGCCCAAAAGTGCTTCGCGCACTTTGTCTACCTCAAATGACCCTGCTTTTTCTACAGCTTTAGCCCATAGATAAACATTGGTATAAGCCCACGTTATCGGGTCATCTACGACGCGGCTACTTCCTCCAGGTAATTTATTTTCGTCACAAAATTTCTTGAAATTTTCGACGAACTGTTTGTTCTCTGGTGTATCCATCGACTGAAAATAATTCCAAGCGGCTAAGTGACCTACTAAAAATTCCGTGTCCATAGACCGCAGCTCGTCCTCTGCTACCGAAAATGCCATTATAGGGCATGTGACCGCCGTCAGTCCTTGATTGGCAAATTCTTTATAAAAAGGAATGTTGGAGTCACCATTGATAGTGGATAGTACACAGGCTTTGCCACCAAGGGCAAACTTTTTGATTTTAGACACGATCGTCTGATAATCTTGGTGGTGGAATGGCGTATATTCCTCGATGATATTTTCGGGTGGAACACCATTCGTCAATAAGTAAGATTTTAGTATTTTATTGGCTATACGTGGAAAAACATAGTCTGTGCCCAGTAAATAGAAACGTTTATAGCTGCCCCCCTCAGGACTCATTAAATATTGCGCTGCCGGGATTAATTGCTGATTGGGTACAGCTCCTGAATATACGACATTTTTGGAACTCTCTTCGCCCTCGTATTGTACCGGGTAAAAAAGCAGACCATTTTGCTGTTCAAATACCGGTAGCACCGATTTTCTGGAAACGGAAGTCCAGCATCCGAAAACGGCTGACACCTTTTTATCGATCAGCAGTTCTTTCGATTTCTCGGCAAATAAATCCCAATCTGACGCGGGGTCGACTACTACGGGTTCGATCTGTTTCCCCAATACACCACCATCGTTATTAATTTCATCGATTGCCATCTCTACGGCATCCCTAAGCGAAACCTCTGATATGGCCATCGTGCCGCTTAGCGAATGTAAAATACCGACCTTTACCGTATTTTCACCACTGGTTTCCGTGGCGGATTTATTACTGTTTCCTGAATTGCAAGCTGCAAGTAACAGCACGCCTGTTCCGATTAATAAAGTGGCGGGTTTTAATAGAGATTTTAGTCTAACATTCATGTCGTTTATATTTTAAGGTGTGTCAAAGTGTAATTAGAAAATAAAAAACTGTAGTTGCAGCCAGCACTGTCCGTATGTCTGTTTTTCAAATTTTGCTGTGGCTGTATTTTCTACATTATAACTACGTGTCGTATAGGAGAGGCGAAGGTTTGTTCCAAAATCGTTAAAAAAGTAATTTAACCCTCCGCCAACTACAGATCCCGAATTCAATTTATCAAAACGGTCGAGGTCAATCTCGCCAGCCTGTATAGATTCGGCTTTCACCTGGTTATTTTCATACTTGATCCAGGGTTGTAGGCGAGTGCTCTTGAAGTAGTATCCTAGCTCTAGAAATTGAACCGTTTGCTTTGGTATCGATGTTGCAAAAGAATATTTGCCGGTTGATGTGCCGCCAGACATATACTGAAAAGCCGCACTTAATGTTATGGAACCGTCGTTCGAGACCGGATAATCTAAAAAGAGGTCACTGCTATAATTATGATAACTGCTTTGCGTGTCGTATCCTAGGCCCCATGTAAGTACTTTCCGTTGGCCGAGATTGGTACCGGCGTAGTAATAATCCTTATCCTTATCCAGAAAGTTATAGGCGAGGCGTCCAACGTAACGCAATGGATCTTTTTCATCTACAATACGACCGGTGAATACGCCGATACGATATTCAAATTTATCCTTAAATAGAAATCCCCGCGCATTCACGCCTAAATCCCGTCCGAAGTTGCCCTGCAATGGACTATCTTCAAACATGTTGTAGGGATATTGAAAGTAAGAAAAATCATTAGTCAGTAACGTTGCTGCACTTTGGAGGCCGTTTCGATTGTTGGAAACGAGTTGTTTTCCGACGACAAGCTGAAACGCGTTTGTGAATTCATGCTGGTATTGGGCGTCCAAAATAATCTGAGATACTTTCACGTTTTTTGTGCCGTCAGCATTTCTCGAGCCAATAATGGAAGGCAGATCTGTCTCTATAAAAAAGCTACCTTTCTTGGATAACTGGCCGCCTACTAGTACACGCGCACGGTATAAAGAAAAGCCCTTGCCCCATGATTTCGGTTCTGGTGCCGTGTGTGGGGCCGAATAACCGTCTTGTTGAGTAGAAGCAAACATGTGTATTAGTGCACCGATTTGAATCGAAGGTCTAAATGTAGAATCTTTTTCTGTTTGCTGTTTACGATGGTTTATATCTAATAGACTGTACTTACGTATATTTTCCAAGTATGGAACCTCGAGTAATACATGTGGTCGGTTAGGAGGGGTTGATTTTAGTTTGTTGTCTGTGGATTTGTTTGTAAAAAAAGATTCTTTTGTGTGTTTTTTTGGAATATTTGCTTGTGTTGTTGTTAAAATTAGGGATGATATTGTAAAAAGTGATATTTTTTTGAAGTTAATTGTTGATTTTGTTAGTCTTTTCATGATTTTGAGTATAAAAATACGTAGGTGTTGCTAATTATTTAGTCAAATATACTTAAGTATTTTTAAAAATCAATTTTAAAATTATTTTTTTTAGTGTTTTTTATGGGTAAATTTATGTTTTTTCGTTTTTACTTGTCTTTTTTATGTGTTTTTGGTTTTTTTTTATGGTGTTTTTTGATGGTTATGTGTGTTTTTTTTTATAGTGTTATTGTTTTGTGGTGTTTTTTTTCTTCATTTTACCCCATTTTCGGTTATACCAAATTATGAAACCGGTAATAGGAAGCGAAGCGCCGATTAGCGATACTATTGAAGCTAATATCCGAGTTGGTAAGCCTCCAATAGAACCCACATGAATTTCATAGTTGGCTCGGAAAATTTTTTCGGGGCTAGACAATTGTTCAAAGGGGGTGTGACGTTTGCCTGCTGGTAGAATTTCTGTTAATGTATATTGGTCAAAGTATCTCGCATACATACGGTAGTAGTAACCCTCTTTGGTAACGTCAGGATTAATGTAAACCGTGTATGGCGACGTGGTATCAGCGGGTAATATGAGGTCTATCTCATATATTCCCGCTGATTCTGCTATTTCCTGCCAGATGATATCTTCGGGGTGATTGAGGGCTGGGTCGAATGATGTGGATTTACTTATCGGCGGAGTAATTTCGTAGGGATATGTACTTCCAATTTCCGTTTTACCAGTGAGCAGACGATGATAACCTTCCTTAAACCAAGAAAAGCTGTAGTAGATACCGGTAATGGTCAAGATAATCGCTACGATAACCGAGTAGAAACCCAACACGTTGTGTAGATCAATATTAAGACGTTTCCAGTTCGCATTCCACTTCACCTTGAAGCTCTTTTGGCGTGTAGAATTGGTCCACTTATTCGGATACCACCAAATCAAACCCGTGATGAGCGTGATAAGGAAGAGAATGCAGGAAACACCTACTAACGGACTGCCAACTTCTGGCGGTAGCCAAAAAAAGCGGTGTCCGGCACGTAGGAAAAGCATAAAACGGGTAATGGCGGGTAATTCAGTTTCCAGATAAAGCACTTCTCCAGAATAAGGATTGAGATAGACAGTTGCATACCCGCCATCTGCATCTTGGTAATTAACGCTAGCACTCCATCCCTTTTTACCCAAGAAAATACGGCTAGTTGACTTCATCGTAACTTCCGCTGCAGAAAGGTGTGCATCTGCAAGTTTTCGCAAGAGGGAAGGCTGTAGATAGTGCTGTTCGCTTTCCTGCGTCCGAAAATGTGTTAATGTAAATCTCTCTATCTCTGGACGAAATACCCATACCGCCGCCGTCAGACACACCACGAAAACCACAATTCCGGAAGCAAGTCCCAACCAAAGGTGCAGCCATTCAACAATTTTTCTGAAAATCGATTTTTTCCTTTTTTTTTTCTGTTTTGCCATCTCAGCTAAAATCGCAAAGTAAGATTTCCGGCTACATTACGCGGCGCCTGTGGCATACCCCATAGACCCCAATAGCGTTCATTAGTCAGGTTGTTAACTTTGACGCCAATCCTCCACTTGGATTGTTCATAAAACATAGTTGCTTGGTAAGCTGTGTATCTTGGAGTATGGTATTGGTTATCCGAAAATAGATACGATTTACCTACATGGTTTCCGCCAATTCCTATTCCAAGCCCGCGCAAACTGTGCTGAAGGGTATAGGATAACCAAGTGTTTGCGACATGTTGCGGTGCGTCAGTAGCAAAGTTTCCGGTTATTGCAGGGTCAATATTTTCGGTGATGCGATTGTCGTTATAGACATATCCGGCTTGGATGTTCAAACCTGGTATCGGCAAGGCGATGATTTCAAACTCCATCCCTTTGCTTAT
Organism: Sphingobacterium corticibacterium; assembly: GCF_004208525.1. Lineage (GTDB taxonomy): Bacteria > Bacteroidota > Bacteroidia > Sphingobacteriales > Sphingobacteriaceae > Sphingobacterium > Sphingobacterium corticibacterium. Next base: position 126,318 of record NZ_SGIT01000007.1, read on the forward strand.
TTGTTTGCCGCCCTGTACAACAAAGCCATCGTTACCATAATTGACCGCATTATCAATAGCGATATTATAGTAACTAGTCGTTAGGTTTAGCTTTTTATCAAAAAATTCGCCCTTCACACCTACTTCCGATTGATTCGCGAACGTCGGATTGAGTATTAGTCGACTCCCATCAGGTTGGTTTACCGGGGCTTCGTTTTGGAATCCACTCATATAGTTACCAAAAAAGGAAAGTTGATTTTTAATCACTTGATAAACGATGCCAAGTTTAGGGGCGAAAGACGTCTGGTTGAAACCCTCGGTACCGACAATTTCTTTCCGGTTGAAATGGTCCAACCGAAGGCTCAACATGAGCAATAGGCGATCAGTGAAATTGACCACATCGGATGCGTAGGCACTAATTGTATGTTGATCTGCTATTGGGGATCTGGATTCCGTTAGAAAGGGGTCTATGTTCGATTTGGGCAAGGGTTCGTAAGATTCCGTAATGTCAATCGGTTCAAGCGTTCCGCGTAGAATGGAATAGTTACTGTCAAAGAATCGATAGTTTGCGCCTACGACCAACTTATGTCGAACAGCGCCTGTGTTAAACTGCCCGTTAATATTTTGTTGTAAGCCTACGAAATTCTGGGTAATCGGTCCATAATTTGTTATCATTGGGGTCATCTTGGTGGGCGATGACCATGAAGCAAACAATTGGTAACTATGGTCGATGTCCTCGCCTGCAAACGAAAATAGGGTAGTCGATGTCCAGTTCTCTGAAAACTGATAACGGGATTCGGCGAACACTTTGGTCGTTGTGTTTTTGGCATCGGCACTTTCACTAAGCATACTGTTGGTGTAAGGAATGGGCAGATCCGCCGGCGTCTTGAAACCTGTTTCCGCGCTGCCCATGGAGTACCATGGTTGGGTTTTATGGACAGCATAGAACTCGGCATCGACAGCAAAGGATAGACGCTCGTTCACTTGATAACGTAAACTGGGTGCTAATAGAAAAGTGTTGTTGAATCCGGCATCTAAGAAGCTGTTTTCCTTGTTAGCTGCAGTATTGATTCGGAATAATGCTGTTTTGTCTGCATTCAACGGTGTGTTGATATCTGCACTGAGACGATTTAGCCCGAAACTCCCCGCGGTGTAGGAAACTTCCGTTTGGCGTTGAGCAAAAGGTTTCTTAGTCACCACATTGACAACTCCACCGAATGAGGAAATGGATGAGCCAAAGAGTGTTCCTGAAGGACCTTTCAATACCTCAATGCGTTCGATATTGGCAATATCCACAGAGGTGCGACTGGAAGTTGTTTCCATGCCATTCCGAGCATTAATACCCGTTCGGAAACCACGGGTCAATACCGTAAGTCCTCCAGAATCGTGTTCCGTGGGGACAGCTCCAGCTGCATTACTAACCGCTTGACTGACATTGAAAGCAACTTGCTGCTTCATCAATTTCTGATCGACGATGCTATACACTTGTGAATTTTCAAGATTACTCAATGGCATCCTCGCCACATATTCTGTATCCTTATCGACCGGTTTATTGATCTGGTTACCCTCCACGATCACTTCCTGTAATGTTTTAGCATCTTCACTTAAAGTAAAGGAAATACTGGTTATACGACCTGTTTCTACGGTCACGGTTTGCTGTTGTGTCTTTAACCCGATGTAACTGGCGGTAACGACATAAGTTCCAGTTTGAACGTTTTCCAATGAGAAATGTCCCTGATCGTCAGCTTGCGTACTGCGTTGACCGCGAATGCCGACTGTTACGAAGCCCGCGGACTGCCCATCTATGGTGCGTACCGACCCTTTTACGGAGCCTTTGCCAGCTGAAGGCTGTATCTTGATTTGTTTACCTTCTACCCGCAGACCTCTCGCCGCATCACCAAGTACATCTTGAAGTATTTGCTGTAGTGGAGTATCTCTATAGGATACGAACACCTTGCGGTCGGTATGAATTAGATTTGAACTATAGCTGAACGCATAACCGGTCTGTGCCTCTATACTTTCCAGCGTTTTTCCAACGGTCGTATTCCCGAGTTGCAGGCTTATGGATTTTTGGAGTATATCCGTTTGAGCGGCGTATGCTACGAAATTAAAGATTAGTACGAGAAAAGAAATTAGGATTGAATGGAATAGGAATGGTAGAGAGGTATCACTTCCTGATGAATATTTCATATTTTTGGTAACTTGTAATTTGATATTTGAATAAACTGTCAATTGCAATTGCCCGGTGATGAGTTTGGCGACGAAGCACCGGGTTTTTTATGTCTAATTTTGATTATTGATTTCAAACTAAGTAGGATTCGGATTTTTCATATATGCTTATTTATAAAGTAAAACATCTTTTTTGTCTATACGGTAGTGCAGATTCAGCAAAAAAGCTAAGTCGTTCATCAATTCTTGTAGTGATTTTTGCTTAAAACTTCCTTTTATTTTTAATCTGGCTAACATGGGATCATCAAGTTCGATGTTTATGTCGTACCAGCGCTCTATCATGAGGGCCGCTTCATCCAGTGTTATATCATTGAAGTAAAGGGTGTTTTCCAGCCAATCTATATAGCCCGATATTTGTCCTTTAGTCTTGTGTATACCATTTTCCGAAAATACAGCTCGTTCGTCGGCTTGTAAAATCAGTGTATCGGCACATCCTGTACCGCTAAACAGTACCTTACCTTCTTTAACAACGATGCTGCTGTTTGTTTCATTAACGAAATCGCGGAGATTGAACTGTGTACCCAATACACGGGTGTTCGAGCGTGCTGTTTCTGCAATGAACGGACGCGTCAAGTCATGGGCTACATTAAAAAAAGCCTCTCCATCCAAAACAACATGTCTTCTGTTAACACTAAACGATTCAGGATATCGTAACGTGCTGCCCGAATTCAAGGATACTTTCGTGCCATCGTTAAGTGTTATAGTCATTTTTTTTCCTTGGGGGACGGTGATTTCCTTGTATTGAGCAATAGTTAATTCTGGATTTTGATTGGATCGATTTTGGAATATAAATAGCAAGAGACCGAGTAGCACTAGCGCTGCGGCAATGCCAGAAGTTAAAAATGGATTCGGGCGTCTTATAGAAATATTTTTGCGCTGTGTTTTTTTTACATCCGATTTTGCGGACGATATGTTTTTTTTGGATTTCAATAGTGACCAAAGCTCTTGTTGAAGTTCATCCTCGTCCAAATCGTCCCCAACTCCATACTCCACATTTGGCTCCCCGGCTTCCAACCAACGCTCCACCTGTTGTATTTCGCTGGGTGTGCATTCCTTTTTCCAATACCTGTGTAAGAGTTCTGGATCTATTTCCATTTTGTCGCTTTTTTAAAACAAACAGTTGCAAAAGCTAGCTTTTACCCTTAGTGAGAATAAGAAAAAAAAACCTTTTTTATGTAAGTTGCTGATATACAGTTGAGATATTATATCTCTTTTAATTCGATTTTTGTTCGGAGAAACTTTAGCGCTTTTGTGAGATGGGCTTCGGTAGTTTTTACGGATATATCTAGTTCATTAGCTATTTCGGGAATAGTTAGTCCATTGTTACGGCTCAACGTATAAACTTGACGACAGCGGCACGGAAGCTTCACTACTAATGATTCAATATAGCGATTAAGGTCTTCAAAATGAATAGTCTCTTCTGTATTATTTGTTATGTCGCAGGAGTCACGACTATTGCACGCAAGTTTATCTTGGCGATACGACTCCTCACGGAAGTGATGTGCTATACACAGCCGAACCGCTCCAAACAAGTAGTGGCCGATATTGACCTTTATATCTAATTGTTTGCGACGCTCCCATAGCGAAAGGAATACCTGCTGTACGATTTCTTTGGATACTTCTGTATCGCGTACGTGATGCCTGCAGAAACCGAACAATTTTCTCCAATACTCGGCAAAAAGCTCGTTGAAACGCTTTTCGTCTAACCAATCGGAAGAGTCCTTATCCTGAAAAAAAAGTGTATTCTTTTTCACTATATGCTATGTTGCAATTGAATTGGTGCAAATATAGTTATTATGTGGATTAATTCTAAATAATTGGCCGTGTATCACAATCAACAAGTTCACCCAAATCAGCTAAGTGGTCTGATGCCGAGCTTTTTCCCGCCTTCTCAAGATATGGATAACGGGCTAAATACCGGAAAATAGCCATTGATGTTGACTATATGGTATGTTATCTTTGGAAAAACTTTGCATCAGATGAATAAATTTGTTAGTAGCCTTGCTTTTCTCTTTTTTTTCTTTACAAATACAAGTGATCTTTTTGCGCAAGTTTCAGAAAGTGAGAGTTATAGGAATCAAGGGGAAGATCCGTCTTCTGTTGCTAGGGTCGACATGTCTCCACCTTTTGTCCAAGACACTACTGTTGTGAATCAAGTGACGCTAGTTGCTGAGCCTCCAGGAGGTATACAGGCCTTTATGCGATGGATTGGAGAAAATTACAACTATCCACAAAAAGCTGTTGACGTAGGAGTGAGTGGCACGTTGCTTATCCGCTTTATTGTAGAGGTTGATGGCAGCATAAGCAACATTACTGTTTTGAGAGATCTTGGCTACGGCACTGGTGCTGAAGCTGTAAGGGTCTTGAAAAAATCGCGTAGATGGAAACCGGGGATAGCTGAAGGTAAGCCGGTGAGAAGCAGATTTGACCTTCCGATCACGTTATCGGTAATTGATGCCGATAATGTTCCTTATGCTAATGTGAAGGAGATGTTGGAAGAAATATAAAAAAGTGGAACGTTAGATAGTTATACTTCTGTATTGAGGATAAATAATTTTAACATGAATATCAATGTTTATTTTTGAATAAATTTCTGCGTAACTGTGTTTCGTATATGAAAATTGTTAATTATTATAAATAAGATATCGTAGGATAAATTTAAAACGATCGTGATTTTATTTGGAAAGAAAATTTGGACGAGGAGAAAAATAGCAAAATTATATGCTATATTTGGTCTTTGGCCTTTTGGTGATAAAATTCACCCGCCTAAGCTAATCGGCAATGATAAACGATCAAAACATATCCGAACATGATATTCTTCTTCGGCTGCAGTCAGGAGATCAAGATGCTTTTCGTGTACTCTACGAACGTTATAGTCGACTTATATATGGCAACATCATGCGGTTCATCGGCGACGAATCTGTTGCGGACGATTTGTTGCAGGATGTCTTCGTAAAGATATGGGAACATCGTGCCTCAATCGATCCTAATCTGTCATTTTCCGCTTATTTATTTACCTGTTCAAGAAACACGGTCTTCAATTTCAAAAGAAGATTGAAATTAGAGATCGAATCTGCCATACATTTAGCCTATGACAGCACTGGATTTGTAGAGTCCGTAGATAGTATACTCCATAAAAAAGAGGTACAGAACCTGATAGAAAATGTAATCAGTCAACTTCCACTGCAAAGACAAAGAATTTTTAGGATGTGTAAATTAGATGGAAAAAGTTATCAGGAGGTAGCTGAAGAACTTCAGATTTCAGTTTCTACCGTACGTGACCATATCGTAAAGGCTAACAAATTCATTAAAGATGTATTAATGTACGAAGGAAGCCTTTCTTCCTTATTGCTTATTTTCTTCTATCTGGGTATTTCTTAAAAAAATAATAGATAGAGCAGACCTTTTTTCACTTGTAGGTGTATTTACTAAAAATAGACCGAAAGTGGATCACTATAAATCTAACATACTAACGCTGTTACAGCGATATAAGGACGGTAAATGTTCGCGAGAAGAACTCGAAAACCTTTACCACGAATTGTCCAGTAATAACGACGATGTCGATAAGGCATTATGGGAAAGTCTTCTGCAGGAAGTTGATACAGCTAAGCTGAGTGATCAAAAATTCGAAAATCTTTATCAAAAAATATCTTCCAAAACGATAGCAACGTCTGAGAAGCGGACAATAAGGCGCTTGATCCCATTTTGGGCTGCTGCTGCGGTTCTTATCATTTGCCTAGGCGGACTTTATCTATATAACGATACCTTTCAGAAAACCACCCGCGAAACCCCGCAATATACAAAACTTGTTGATGTAGCGCCTGGCTCCAATAAGGCCGTGCTTAAAACCGCCGATGGAAGTGTCATCGTTCTGAACGAGGCGCAGGATGGTATTATTATGGGGGATGAAATTATCTACACGAACGGATCGGAGGTGGTGCAAGTAACCGAAGGTAGCCATGCTTTGGAAGTCCTCTATGAGCTTTCTACCCCGAATAGTGGTACTTATCGGGTTACCTTGGATGACGGAAGTACCGTTTGGCTGAATGCCGCCTCTAAATTAATCTATCCATCTAAGTTTAGTCGCCATGAACGGAAAGTGGTAATTGAGGGAGAGGCATATTTTGAAATTCAAAAAGATCCTACGCGACCATTCAAGGTTACCAGTGGGAATCAAACGGTGGAAGTACTCGGTACAACGTTCAATATTAGTGCTTACCCCGGCGAGCGTGCCGTGCGTACAACTTTGGTGGAAGGAAAGGTAAAGGTCGGGCAGACCGGCGCTTCCTCATCTTCGGTATACTTATATCCGGGACAACAGTCCATTCTTAAAAAGGGCAGCGAAATAAAGGTGAAACAGGTCAATCTGATGGAACAAGTTGGATGGAAGGAAGGTCTGTTTTACTTTGATGAGACGGCGTTGAAGGATGCGATGCTCCAGATTAGTCGTTGGTATGATATAGAAATTAGGTACGATGGGGATGTTTCCCAAACCTATTTTTATGGAGAGATACCGAGAAGTAAGTCACTTAAAAATGTATTGAATATACTGGAAGAGGGTAACGTACGCTTCCGGTTAACAAAAGAGAAAACGAAAAATGTATTGACGGTACTATCCGAACAGTAAATGTAGATGCGTTAATTGTTGATTGTAAACTTAATAAATGACTGGAATGAAAAGAAAACCAACTTAATATAGTAAGATCGAAAAAAGCAAAAAAGGCAGTGCTGGGGGGCACTACCTAAAATTTTGAATGCTTTTATACGCCGCCAAAATGACGGCTTGTAGTTAACCATTATAAAAACAATACAAAACATTACAAACATATGATTTTTTGTCCATGTGTTAAAGTCTATTATTGGACTTTAACTCACCGAATATTCGTTATTATGAAGCTGGTGATCGTATTTCTATTCATTACCATGTTGCAGGTTCATGCCGAGGGAACTGCGCAGACGATAAACTTAAAAGTAAATAATTTAACACTCACCGACGCCATGCGAAGTATTCAGAAACAAAGCGGATATGCTTTTTTCCTGAATGGAAAGGCGATAGCGAGTACACGCGTGAGTGCCGAAATTAAAAATGAAACGCTCGATGTAGCCATGAGCAAACTACTGGTGCCTTTAAACCTCGAATGGGTCATTAAAGATGAAACAATAGTAGTCAAACGTCGTTATTCAAAAACGAACAACGAACGATCCACATCTGTTGCTTTGCAACGGCGTGTAACAGGCCGGATAACGGACGGACAGGGGACGCCGCTTATCGGGGCAACAATCGCTGTTAAAGGCGAAGCAATTACCACGAACTCGGATAGAGAAGGAGCTTATCAGATAGAAGTACCCCATACCAAGTCCGTTCTAGTCTTCTCCAACGTCGGATTTACGTCTTCGGAAAAGTTAGTCGGCGACGAATCTATTATCCATATAGTTTTAAAGGAAGCCGTGAGTGATCTGGAGGAGGTGATGGTGGTTGGTTATGGTGTGCAGAAAAAAGAAACGGCTACGGGTGCGATCGCTTCTATTAAAGGATCGACAATTGCTTCCTCACCGGCAACTAATGTGACCAACAACTTACTAGGCAGGGTACCGGGTTTGAGCGCAATTTCACCGAGTGGTGAACCTGGTCGGGATGGAGCAAATTTGCTGATCCGGGGGTTAAATACACTCGGTAATAACAGTCCCCTAATTGTCGTAAATGGTGTTCCTAACCGTAGCTTCGAACGCATAAACCCAAATGATATAGAGAGTATTACCGTGTTAAAGGATGCTGCGGCCGCCATTTATGGTGCACAGGCTGCCAACGGTGCTATCATCGTCACGACGAAAAGAGGGAATTCGGGTAAACCTAGGATAAATCTTGATCTCGGAATGGGAATGAATCAACCCACACGTATACCGAAAATGGCAGATGCCGTACAATACACCACTTTGTTGAATGAACTGGAATATTATAAAAACCCCGATGGAGGATGGTATCAACGATTTACGGAAGAAGATATCAAACTATTCGGTGATGGATCTGACCTCTGGGGACATCCCGACACCGATTGGTTTTCGGAAACGCTTAAACCTTGGTCGGCACAGCATCAAACAAGTATCACATTATCCGGTGGATCAGACAATGTGCAATATTTTATTTCGGCAGGCGAAAAGTACCAAGATGCCTATTATAGAAAAAGCTCATCAGATTATCGCCAATATAATTTTAGATCAAATGTTGACGCCAAAGTGAATAAGTATATCGATGTAGCATTTGACGTCGCTGGCCGTTTAGAAGATTACAATTTGCCGACACGACCTACCGAAGATATTATCTGGTCGATGATTACCCGGGGAAAGCCAAACATGCCGGCATACTGGCCGAACGGGGATCCTGGGCCGGACATCGAGCGTGGCGATAACCCAGTTGTAATTGTTTCCGATGCGCCAGGTTATGACAGAGTGGATAACTACGTCTTCGAAGGTAATTTTCGGGCTAATATCCGTATACCTTGGGTAGAAGGACTCACACTGACGGGGAATGCCGCTTATGACCGTTCTTTTCGTTTGCAAAAGGTATTTAATAAACCTTGGTATTTATATACATGGGATGGAAATCCGGATCACGTAACGACGAGAGGAAAACGCGGCTTCGATTCTGCACAATTGACGGAAAACTATTCGGGGGGAGATAATTACTTGTTGAATACGTTTGCTACGTACACGAAGTCATTTGATACGGAACATCATATAAAATTGATGGCCGGGATGGAAACTCGTGGAGGAAGAGGAAACAACTTTGGCGCATTTAGACGAAACTTTATTTCGGATGCTATTGAGGAACTCTTTGCGGGGGCAGAGGATCAATTTATGTCTAATTGGGGATCGGCGTCCCATAATAAATACATGAGTTATTTTGGTCGTGCAAATTACGACTTCAGAAATAAATATCTGCTCGAATTTTTATGGCGGTATGATGGTTCGTATATGTTTCCTAAAGATAGACGGTTTGGTTTCTTTCCTGGTGTGTCTTTGGGCTGGCGGATCTCCGACGAAGATTTCTGGGGAGACAACTTGTCCTTCATCAACGACCTAAAGTTAAGGACATCTTGGGGACAAACCGGTAACGACCGTATCGCCGAATACCAGTACCTAGCTACATACGGATTCTCCGATCGAAATTACGGGTTCGGCGTTCCGACAATCGATAACAAACTGCTGGAAGAAATGAAAATTCCTAATCCGAATGTAACCTGGGAGGTGGCAAACCAATTTAATGTTGGATTTGATACTTATATGTTTGGAAATAAATTCTTTTTGGAATTTGATTATTTCAACAATCTGCGATCGCAGATACTGGTGACGCGTAACGCTTCTGTACCGGGGAGTACAGGATTGGTTCTGCCGCCGGAAAACATCGGAAAAGTAAGAAACAAGGGATTCGAATTTCATATTGGCTATCAGGACAGTAAAAGTGATTTCGATTATTCGATAGCTTTTAACGCAAGTTATTCGAAAAATAAAATTGTGTTTTGGGATGAAACCCCTGGTATACCGGATTATCAGCAGTCTACTGGACGCCCGATGGGTTCCTCATTATATTACGAAGCCATTGGGATATTCAAAGACCAAGCGGAAATTGATGCGTATCCTCACCTCCCGGGTGCTGCTCCTGGTGATATCATATTTAAAGATGTGAACGGCGATCAAGAGATAAACGGATTGGATAGGGTGATGAATACGAAGTCAAGTATGCCAAGGTTGCTAGGTGGGTTGACGTTGAATTTTAGCTATAAAAAAGCAATTGATATGAGTATTTTCTTCCAAGGAGCTACCGGTGCCGTGCAGTATATTGACATGGTGGAATCTGGCGACTGGGGAAACTACTATCAGTTTTTTGCGGAAAACCATTGGACACCAGACAACACTGGGGCTGCATACCCCAGGGCGTACAACCGATCAGAACCTTATTGGACTAACTCTGCGAATACATTTTGGTTAAAACCGACCGACTATATCCGTCTGAAAAATATCGAATTGGGGTATAGTTTTTCGCAGAATTTGACCGAAAGAATCGGTGTGGAAAGGCTGCGTATTTATGCGAATGCATTTAACTTATTTACGGTGGATAAACTAAAACATTTTGATCCGGAGGCGATTAAAACCAGTCGGTCATATCCTGCGCAGCGAATCATTAATATGGGGATTGGTTTAACTTTTTAAAAGAGAATGGAAATGAAAAAGCTACTTATTAAAACGATCATATTTTTTTGTCTTTGCATCCACGTGGCATGTGATAAGGATTTTCTGGACTTAGAACCGCTAGGTGAATATTCGGAGACCAACGTCTGGAAAGATTTGAACCTAGCGGAAACATTTGTAAACAAAATGTATATAAACGTCTTCGGAACACCTTTTGCCGCTTGGCGTCTTTCGGATTACAGCGATGAATCCCATTTCGTGCCAGATTGGGGTACCGGCAATTTTAATAAAGGATTAATTACTTCGGATAATTTGTATACTTGGCCTGCCACATACGCTACAGCTCATTTAAATTGGAATTCGCTATATGCCAATATCAGGCAGACCAATATATTTTTCTCGAAAATCGAGGAGATTGCTGCGGATGATCCAGATTTTTCCAATCGGCTGAAAGGGGAAGTTTATTTCATGCGTGCGGCCACTTATCATTATTTGACAACGCTTTATGGTGGTGTTCCGATCGTTACCGATGTGTACGGATTAAATGACGATTTTCTTCTTCCCCGGAATAACTATGCGGAATGTATAGATTTTATCGTTTCGCAGCTTGATAGTGCTGCTTCGTTGTTGCCGGAAAGTTATTCAGCAGATAGAGCCGGGCGGATTACGAAAGGTGGGGCGCTAGGGTTTAAGGCTAAAGTTTTGGTATACGCTGCGAGCGATCTGCATAATCCCGAGAAAAATGGCGCTGTACTCCATGGTTACACCAATCCCGAATTGTTAGGTTATACTAACGGTTCTGCTACTGATCGCTGGAGACTGGCAAAGAATGCTGCGAAAGCGGTTATCGATATGCAAACGTATAATTTATATGCTGCTGATCCTGCCGAAGGAGATTCCATTCCGCAAATTATTGCTGATTATTTCCTCATGAAAGAATTGACGGCGGAGGATATGATAACGATACACTATACCCCCAAAACCTCAACCGGAGGTTGGGTAGATCCCGTTATTGCGTCCAATCCAAATGGATATCATGGAACAGGCAACCAGAACCCTATCGGGGATTTGGTGGATGACTATGAAATGAAGGACGGTTCTAAATTCGACTGGGAAAATCCAGTGCACAAAGCGAATCCTTACGTTGATCGTGATGCGCGGTTTTATGCTACGGTCCTTTACGAAGGGGTACAATGGGCGACTCGACCTTCGGATGCGCTGGTAATGGATCCGTATAGCAAAATTCAGACAGGATATGTTTATGGCACTAACGGCACCTTGATCAAGGCTGGCCTTGATACCAGGAAGGGTCCGATTGAGGATTGGAACGGCAGTTATTCGGGGTATTATCTTCGTAAAGCGGTGGATCCCACTATTTCACCGACGGATGGAAAAAAGCAAGATATACCGTTTCGATACATGCGGTATGCCGAAATATTGTTGATTTATGCAGAGGCGTGTAATGAACTGGGCGAAGACGCGGAAGCAAGGGATTATGTCAATAGGGTGCGTAAGCGTGCAGGACAACCTAATTTATCCGAAGCGATTAGCGGAGATGCTTTACGGAAGGCAATCAGACACGAGCGTCGGATAGAACTTGCTTTTGAGGATCATCGCTTTTGGGATGTCAGAAGATGGCTTATCGGACCCGAGGCTGCTCATCAAACACACGGGGTAGATATCCGTTATACGGTGAATAGAACACAAGTCGCTTCTTATAGGCAGCCTGATGGATCAACATGGGGCACTCCTGTGTATAATCGTATTCAGATTCCTGGTGATTTGAGAATTTGGGAAAACAAATTGTATTTCTTTCCCATTATGCGCGATGAAATACTCAAAAACGATTTACTCATACAAAATCCAGGTTATTGATCGGTCAATCAGCCTGTTCTAATAGGTTGTGCGGTATATATAGCCGCACAGCTTTAATTTAAGAAATATGATGAATATAAAATGGAAGTTAGCTCTCCGTATGGGCTGGCTGGTGATGATAGCGTTAAGTTGTTCGTTGGGGATACGTTCGTTTGGGCAAGGACATACTATTGAACTTTCAAATGGCAATTTTTTAAATATACAAACGTGTAATAACCAAACATTCAGAATAAGAGTTTCACCTTCGAACAGTTTTCCCGAAACATTGATGGAACGCTATGGAATTGTAAAGAAAGATTGGGATGGTAAAACAAAAGTAACAAAGCATGGTTCGGATTACCGGATAACAACAGATCAAAATCTGTTGGAAATTAATGGGAAAGATGGGGAGATTATCCTTAGGTCGCAATCTGGAAGGGAAATCATCACCCGTTTGTCGGTATTGGAAAAGGAGGATAAAACCTATAAAGGGTTGCATGAAACTGTAACGGATTATGAGCAAGCATTAACCAAAAGGGAAATTATCGGAGATACGACAAGCGAAGATCGCATTTCGGAAGTTGTTAAAAAAGCAGAAAACCACTTACAACCTGCTATAGCGCGTCTGTCGATTAGACCAGAGGAACGTTTCTATGGTGGTGGTGCGGCCAGTCGTAAAGCTATTGAGCACAGAGGATCACTCCTGCGAATATGGGCGACGTATCAGCAGTCGGATATGGTTTCGCCATTTCTTGTTAGCTCAGGTGGTTGGGGGATTTTCAACAATACCACAGCTTTGAACTATTTTGATGTGGGACATTTTAAAGAAGATCAACTTTACGTGTACAATACGGATGGAACAGTTGACTTTTATTTGATGACGGGGCATTCCTTGGAAAACACCATCGATCTGTATACCACGATAACGGGTAAGCCATATCTGTTACCCAAATGGGCTTATGGTTTAGCGTTCGGAGGGAATATGATGGAAGATCAATTCCGGATGTTGGACAACGCAGTACAGTTCCGAAAGGAAAATATTCCGGTTGATGTATATTGGATTGAACCGCAGTGGATGGCTAAATTTTATGATTATTCTGCGGAGAAAGATTGGGATCTGTCCAAATTTCCGGCTTACTTTTTCTGGCAGAAAAGCGAAGGTAACCGTTATGAGAACAAGCAGCTATTCTTATCCAAATTACGCCAACTAGGTTATCATGTAGCGTTATGGTTGTGTATTGATCATGATCTGAGCATAGAGGAGGAAGACCATTTAGCTGCTCAAAGCGGTGGTGAGCAATCGGGTAAAGCACATTGGTTTCCCCATCTGATGAAATTTGTTGATCAGGGAATTGAAGGGTTCAAGCTCGATCCGGGACGTACGCTGGACGAACACCCCGATAGAGTATATCACAATGGATATACGGATCGGGAGATGCACAATTTAAATCAAGTGTTGCTGCCCAAACAGATGTATCGTGTTTTCCGTGAACACAAGGGAGTTCGGTCTTTTCACCACTATTGCGGTGGTTATGCTGGAAGCCAACATTGGGGCGCCTCCACTGCGGGTGATAATGGTGGTGGTCGGGATGCACTTTATGATCAACTGAATCTCGGCTTGAGCGGATTCTTAAATACTTCCGCGGATGTATTGGATGCGGTAGAAGATGTGAAAGCAGGTTTTCATTTTGGCTTTTTCCTCCCGTGGGTGCAAATCAATAGTTGGGCAAGTATGCATTATCCTTGGTACTTTTCTCCGGAATATAAGGAGACGTTCCGCTTCTATGCACAATTGCGTAACAGCTTATTGCCATATATCTACTCAACCGCTATATACGGTAGCCAAACTGGAATGCCCATCCTGCGGGCAATGCCCTTAGTATTTCCAGAGGATAAAGAAGTGGAAAATATGACGACGCAGTTTATGTTTGGAGAACATCTGTTGGTTAGTGCGTTTACAGATTCTATCTATTTGCCGGCAGGTAAATGGGTGAATTACTGGTCGGGTGAAAAGATAACGGGTGGGCAGACCATTTCGCCAAGCATGCCTGCACATACTGGTGGTCAGCTTTTTGTGAAGGCTGGTGCCATAATTCCATTCCAAAAGCCGATGCAATATGTTGGCCAAAACCCGTTAGACACACTAATCTTGAGGGTTTATCCGGCAGGGAGCAGCGCATACACTTTATTGGAAGACGATGGTGTGTCGTTCGATTTTGAACAAGGAAAGATTTCCAAAACTTACTTCGAATGCAAAGAAAAAGAAGATGAAATCGAATTCATCATTTCTCCCGCAGTAGGTTCGTATGATGGAATGTTAGAAAAGCGAGCTTATGAGATCGTGTTTAATGAGCACCGTACGCCTTCCCGCGTCGAATTAAATGGTCAGTTACTCGAAACTTGGGAAACGAAAAAGGGTGTATTACATGTTTCGGTACGCCAATCGGATATTCATAGGCAGCAGTTGTTAAAAATCTCAAAGGAGGATTAGGTGTATGAAATATTTTATAATGTTATTATTAATCGCTCTCTGGAGTGATAAAGTATTATGTCAATCGATGGAAAACGATTGGCATAAGATGAACCGATCAAAAGAGCGTGCATTACAGGACTTCCAGCAGCAAAAATTCGGTATGTTCATCCATTGGGGGCTGTATGCTATTCCCGGTGGGATATGGAATGGAAAAACAATGGAGGAAATGGGGATTCCGAATGTAGCAGAATGGATCCAGTTAGTTGCGAAGATCCCCCGAAAAGAATATGCCGATTTAGCCGCTTTATTTAATCCTGTCGATTTCGATGCGGACCATATTGTCAACATGGCCAAAGAAGCCGGAATGAAATATATCGTCATCACGAGCAAACACCATGACGGTTTTGCACTATTCGAGTCGAAAGTCAGCGATTTCGATATTATGGATGCAACACCGTTTAAGCGGGATATTGTACGAGAATTATATGAAGCCTGTAAACGGCATCAGTTAGAGTTCGGGGTGTATTACTCCCATAATATTGATTGGGCAGATGGGGCTGACGCACAATATGCGACAACAAAAGCTGCCAACGATCTGACGAATAACGATACGGATAGCTTTGGTGCAAATCTATGGGATCCGAGTCCCAATGGCTTTTCTACTTATCTAAAAAACAAGGCTATTCCGCAGGTAAAAGAATTACTGGAGCAGTTTCCAGGTATCCGGTATATTTGGTTTGATATGCCAGGTCTGATGACACCGGAACAGAGCTATACATTTTATAAAACGGTATATGATATCAATCCAGATGTCATTATTGCTGAACGTATCGGTAATGATATGGGCGATTATGCGATTCCTGGAGACAACCGTATCCCGACGGCTGACGACCAATTTGATAAACCTTGGGAAGCGATTGGAACATTTAATCATTCATGGGGCTACAAATCGTATGATAATGATTGGAAAAGCGCCGATGAGCTTCTTTACTGGCTTATCGAAATTGTAAGTAAGGGGGGAAACTATATGCTGAACATTGGTCCAGATGCGAAAGGAAATGTTGCGCCAACAGTCATGAACAACCTACAAAAACTTGGTAGCTGGATGGCGGTGAACAATGAAGCAATATACGGGTCTAAACCATGGAAAGTGCAGCGCGAAGGTCCGACGACTGTTAGCATAACAGATACCGAACAACGCGAAAAAGAAGGTTTTAAAGTTCAATTCACGTCGGAAGACTTTTGGTTTACCGAACGTGGGAATCAACTGTATGCTATATCACTGGAATTGCCAGAGAGCCAGATAGCCCTCGTGAAAAGTTTAGCTAGGGGAGAAGTTGATGTTAAACAAGTGGAGATACTAGGCGCAGGCAAAGTTGCTTTTAGACAAACGGAAGAAGGACTTACAATAAAACTCCCAAAATCAGTTCAGAAATTGCCGAAAGGGTATACTTTAAAAATAACACGAAATTAAATCCAGATAGTAATGAACCGCATCTATATCGTTTTTGTTTTGTTTTTAAGCTTTGGTGTTGAGGGAAGTGGTCAAACACGATCTTCAGAAAATCCTTTTCCTATACAAGATGCTCAAAAAATACTGTTCTTAGGAAATAGTATAACGTATGCGGGACACTATGTGACATTCTTTGAAAGTTTTTTGATAACGGAGTTTCCAACCTCTGAAATAGAAATCATCAATTTGGGATTGCCAAGCGAAACTGTCTCGGGTCTTAGTGAAGATGGTCATGCTGATGGAGCATTTGTTCGTCCATGGCTGTTTAGCAGGCTTGATAATGTCATCGAACGGATAAAACCGGACGTTGTCTTTGCGTGCTATGGTATGAATGACGGAATCTATCAACCTTTTAGTGAGTCGAATTTTCAGCGCTATAAAGAGGGCATGATCGCCTTATATACAAAGCTTAAAGCGGCACAGGTTAAACGGATTATCTTTATCACACCAAGTGTACATGAAGATCCTATATTGGGACTTAGAGGCTATAACCTCGTGCTTAATCAATATGCGCGCTGGCTAATTGATCAACGAAGGGAAAGAAACTGGGAAGTAATAGATATACATTTTCCTATGCAAGACTACCTGATGACAAATAAAACGCTTAAACCTAATTTTAAATTAGCGGAAGATGGTATACATCCTGGATTGGAAGGACATCAGTTCATAGCAGAAAAACTAATATCTTATGTCGATGATACTTTTCCCGCAAAGGATTTTTTATCCCGTTGCCTTGATCCTGCTTCCAGCTATTATCCCCTTTATAAATTATTGGAAGAGCGACAGGAAATATTAAAAAATGCGTGGCTAACATATACCGGACATAACCGGCCGGGATTGCCTGTTGGGCTTCCGCCTGATAAGGCTAAAAAAGAAAACCTACGCATCAAGAATAAAATACAACAATTACAGAAAATGTAACTTAAATGCAATAACTATGAAATATCAGATCATCATTTATCTACTCCTCTTGCTACACCTTAAAGACTTAACTGCTCAAACTAAATCCGAGCCTTTTGAAGGCGCTGCAGGATGGTTAGAAACACAGGAAAAACGCTTAGCTTGGTTTCAAGATGCCCGCTTCGGTGTTTTTATCCATTGGGGTCTATATAGTGCTGCCGGTGGTGTTTTTAAAGGCGAAACGTATCCGCAGCATTATGCGGAATGGATACAGACTTGGGGTAAGATTCCAAGTAAACAATATACAGAACATTTAAAGCCTAAATTTACTTTACGGGACTTTGATCCAAAGCAATGGGCAAAACTGGTTAAGAAATCTGGAGCGAAATATATGGTTCTTACCTCGCGACATCACGAAGGCTTTAGTTTATTTAATAGTCATCAACCCTTTGCCTTACATAATGATGTAACGGGGACGGCAAATCTTTCGCCTGCCGGACGGGATCTTTATCGTGAGATTATGGAAGCTTTCCAGCAAGAAGGGCTAAAAACAGGAGCGTATTACTCATTACTAGATTGGCAGCATCCGGATTCGTATGAAGCTTTTCAGTTAAACCCTAACCCAACCGGACATGTTCCTGATCATGAACGATACAAGGATTATCTGTATGGGCAAGTCAAGGAACTGGCTAACAATTACGGCTCACTGGATGTATTATGGGCGGATTTTAGTAATAAAGATTACGAAGGCGAAAGTTGGGGGACGAAAAGGATATTGACCGACCTTATTAAATGGCAGCCTAATATATTGATCAATAATAGATTCTGGAACGGGTTGGAAAATAAAAATGGAGATATCGGAACACCGGAGAAATATGTACCCCCTACAGGTATAGACGGAACCAATTGGGAAGTGAATTATACCATGAACGAAAGCTATGGTTATAGTGTGCATGACCAAAACTGGAAAAGCTTCCCACAGATTATGCGCCCGTTGGTAGAAACCGTCAGCAAAGGGGGGAATTTTCTTTTAAATGTAGGGCCTGATGGTAACGGCAAGATTCCAGACCAAGCGGTAGAAATATTGGAGAAGGTAGGAAAGTGGATGTCCGTAAACGGTGAGTCTATTTATGGGACGCAGGCGAGTCCTTTCAGGAAGTTGGATTGGGGGTATTGTACGATAAAAGGGAATAAGATTTACTTACATGTATTTGATATACCGAGTGGTAATGTAATCAATGTGCCTTTAAAAAATACAGTTAAAAGTCTCTATGAGATGGGGTTGGAAGATATTCCTATGGAGGCAGTTCCGCAGGAAATAGGTATAGGGATTACGATATCCCCATTTTCTTTAGAGGAAGGTCCCAAGGTGCTGGTAATGGAAGTCGAGGGAGCACTCGAAATAGAAGAGAGTGTGGCACAGGCGTTATCGGACGGAAGGATTGTCCTATCTGCTGATAACGCCGATATCCATACGGCACATGGGATGAATATAACTGGTGCGAGCCATGATTTTAAACGTCCTAATGCCCTCGCGGGATGGAGCCATACCGATGATAAAGTATCTTGGAAAGTAAAGATACAACGACCGGGGCAATACGATGTTTTGATCCAATACTTGCCATTACCAACAACGGGTGGATCTGTGGTGTTCCATACGTCAGGCAGCAAGTTGACATATAACTTTGAAGCCAAGGAAGGAAAATCGTTTGAAGAAGTAAGCATTGGGACAATTGAGGTACCACAAAAAGCCATCGGCGAGCCATTTCTTCCATTTGCACTGGAAGCGCTCTCTATTGAAGGAAATGCTTTGCCGGAAATTAGCGCTGTGAGCTTAGTTCCTAAACAAGATTGATTTAATACGAAAACAATGAAAAGAAGAGATTTTATAGATAGAAGCTGGAAGTCTGCTGTTGCTTTTACAATTGTTCCGCGCAGTGTCTTGGGCGGAAGTGGATTTGTTGCGCCAAGTGACAAAATTCAAGTTGGCTTTATCGGTGTAGGAAAGCAGAGTCTAAATTTATTGTCCGGATTGAACGGCTGCCCGGAGGTGGTCGTTCAGGCGGCTTGTGACGTGGATAGTAAGAAATTAGATTACTTCGTCAAAGCGGCTGCAACGGCTCAAAGTATGACGGGTAAATCAAATCCCGCTATCGGTAAATATGGAAATTTTCGAGAACTCCTGGAGTCGGCATCAGTGGATGCTGTCGTCATCGCAACGCCGGATCATTGGCATGCGCAAATCGCTGTAGATGCAGCTAAAGCGAAGAAAGATATTTATTGCGAAAAACCATTAGCCCTGACTATAGCAGAAGGAAGAGCCATGGTGAATGCGGCCAGGAAATACGGAGTGGTCTTTCAAACAGGGAGCATGCAACGTTCTTCATTTAACTTTAGACACGCGGCGGAATTGGTATACAATGGTTATATTGGAGATGTGACGGAAGTCAATGTGTCGGTAGGGGAGCCAGTAAAACAATGTGACCTACCTTCCTTTCCTGTACCGGATTATTTAGATTGGGATATGTGGATCGGTCCCTCTTTATACCGGGGTTATAACCCCATTTTATCACCCCCCATAGAAGACGATAAATGGGCGTGGTGGCGCGGATATCGGGATTTTGGTGGAGGGTATATTACGGATTGGGGAGCACATATGTTTGATATTATTCAATGGGCTTTAGGTATGGACAATAGTGGGCCAGTTCAGTTTATACCTCCGGAAGCTCCACAGGCAGAAAAAGGTTTGACTTACGTTTACGAGAATGGTACACGTGTCAACCATGTTGATTGGGGAGAACCTAATGCCATTCAGTTTGTAGGAACCGATGGCAATATAGAAGTAAGTCGATCGTTTTTGAAAACAAATCCGACGCCACTTGCGGGGCATCACCTAATGGCTAACGATAAACGTTTGTATTACAGCGATAATCATTATCAGGATTGGGTGAAAGCTATTCAAAACCGTTCGAAACCGATTTGTGACGTGGAGATCGGTCAGCGGACATCGACAGTGTGTAACGCGGTTAATATTGCTTATGAGCTACAAAGGGAATTACGGTGGGATCCTCTAAAGGAAGAGTTTGACGATCCATTCGCCAATATGATGAGAAGTCGACCCTATCGAGGAAAATGGAAACTGTAATTATAAATAACAGAGTAACTGAACGCAAAGCTCAGGAAAAACATTTACATGCCATATAGGGATAAAAATTTCTGTCATTTAATGCGTGTTTAATATAATTGGTAAGGTGAACTTGGCTCTGACGGGTTTACCTTTAACAATGGCAGGTTTCCAAGGGCGAGATTTTTTTATTACTCTTATGGCCTCTTCGGCAGTTCCATATCCGAGGTTCTTAACGATCTCGTAATCACTAAGCCTGCCGTCTTTATTCACGACAAACCTAATAGTGATTGTACCATTCACCTTATTTCTAGTTGCTTCCAGAGGGTAATTATAATTCTGTCCGATCCAAGTTCTGAATGCGCCCATACCCCCTGGAGGCTCTGGCTCAATATCGAAGGTGTCTACAATGTTATTATTGATCGGTATGTTAGGCTGTGCCTCTACGGCTCTAGGACCAAGTTGCCCAGCCATCCATCTTTTCTCCGCCGTTTTCTTGACATCGATCGGTACATGGATTTTCTGCTTAGTTCGTACACTAATACCATTTACCATCCCCGGTTTCCAGGCAGGCAAACGAGCAATGGTGCTTTTTAGCGAATCTGCTATATCGCTGCCGATGCTGTCTGCTATATGAATTGAACTCAGTTGCCCATCTTTTTCTACTATAAACTCAACTCCAAGTACACCCTTTGTTCCAGAAGCCTGCGCCTCCTTAGAGTATATAATATTTTGATCAATCGCTCCTAAAAAGTCATTATATCCTCCCAGAGGTCTGGCACTGATTTCTGGACGGTCATTTATGTCATTTTTTTCTTGCGCTTTAGTTTGGATAAAGACCGTCGTGCAAAAAAGAACAAAGAATATGGATGAAAGATATTTCATAGTTTTGAATATATTTGATAACGTGGCACAGCTTCATCATTAATTTCTTCTATATGCCCAATGAGTTCGCCGTTTTTGGCGTTTAGCAACACGAAACCTTCTTCAAAAGAGGGGAAAATACAGATCATTTGCTTATTTGGCGAGAGGTCTGCCGCCGGATAAACGGATCCCCCATTTAAAGGATAATAAAAAAACTTGGCTGGCTTTGGATCAGTGTCTTCATTTTTTGAACAGCTACTGATGCTAAGCGAGGTAACGAGCATGTACAAAATATAATGTAAGTACTGTTTTTGTATATTCATCCTGCACTAATAAAAATTTCAGTAAAAAAAGCTAATGAACCATATCGCTAGCCTATAAACAATTGTAAAATTAGGGTAATCGTATTCAGTATTCAATAACGGAAAACCAGTATTTTATCGCTTCTATTTGGTGTTGCATATACGGATGACGCTGGTAAGATATGTCGAAAAATATTCGTGCTATTTTTTCTTCCATTATTCCGCCGAAACCCCCACTTTTCTTCCGTTCGGCTTTTTCCGCCGGGGCGAAACCGCTGTTTTACTACTGTCCACGGCTTTTTGGGGAATTATCCATCCACATACAGCATATTTGTTCCGTGATCACGGGGCAGTCTATCAAGGATCGATAGATGCTTTTCATAAACCCAAATAAATTAATTGAACATGCAACAATTCATTCATGAAATCCAAAATGTGGCATAGACAGCTGCGAATATCATCGATGCAAAAGAAGGTCTTGACTTATTAGCTGTCAGGAAGAGCGCATTTGCAGAATCATTTTAAATTCACTTCTGATAATCTCAAAATTTTATTATTTACAATAATTTCTGGGTCTACTATTCTTTTTTTAGTTGTTAGCTTTTTATTTTTTAACCCATTACCTCTAATCCGATTAATCCATTGCCTTAAATCTGATTTTTGATTTATTTTGTCAATAAGATAAAAGTCGTCCTTGAAAAAGTCCGTTTCTTCAATAATTCCATTTTGTAGACAATCTTTAATGA
This sequence comes from Sphingobacterium corticibacterium, assembly GCF_004208525.1. Lineage (GTDB taxonomy): Bacteria > Bacteroidota > Bacteroidia > Sphingobacteriales > Sphingobacteriaceae > Sphingobacterium > Sphingobacterium corticibacterium. The sequence goes on from NZ_SGIT01000007.1 coordinate 148,489, forward strand.
TCGTCTTCATTATCATATTTATCTCTATATTTTTTACGTCTTCAAAATATTCAGCTGTGAGGAAGCTGTATTGTTCCTGAAACCATGTTCCATACTCTTTGGATTTCAAGACAATTCTATTATCAAAAGCAACTAGACCATTTATAAACCAAGAAATCTCTCCAAGTGAAATTTTACCAATTTGAAACATGTCCCTAAGTGTATAATCTATCCTATCCGCTGACAAGTAAGGTAGTGGATATTCTAATAGTCTAAATTTATCCAAATCAGCCAACAAGGTATCATCAATTCGATATTTATTCAATACAGCAGCCAATTCACGATCTTTTAAAACTTCAGCATATCTATGTTCATGGTAATCTTCACCTTCGATTTCAAGTATATAATCAATTAAATGGGAAAATGCCGTATGAGAAATATCATGAATCAATCCAGCGATTTGTTCTTCAAGACTACCACCAACTTTTTTTATGATGAGCATCACGCCAATCGAATGTTCAAACCTTGTATGATTTATTTTGGGGTCAACTAAAAAAATAGAACCTCCTTGATGAATTTTCTTCAACCGCCGAAAAACATTGGTCTTTATAATTTCTTCAATTATCCCTGAAAATTCAACTTCTCCATATATTTTATCTACGTATGTCATTGTTAGCTTGTGTCTTATATAATTTTCCTGTGTCAAGATGATTAAAGTCGATAACAGTGAATAGGACTGTTGCTTTTACAAGGCGATTTTTTTCCTTATTCTCCTTAGTGTCTCAGGCTGAATACCTACATAACTAGCTAAATAATGTTATGGAATCTCAACAATAAGTTGCGAACGTTCCTTAAATAAATTTAAATAGCGTTCTGTAGGCGTCGTATATATAAAAGATACTTGACGATCTATCAGGTCGTTCAGCATATATTCGACCATTCTGTAAAAAGCTTTCAATGTTTCTTTCATGGAGTTATTTTAATTGCGGACGCAAGTTATTAAAACTGTAACTTATAGCTTCCCCCAATTATTGTACCTGAGTGTTATAATATTTTTAGAATTGGGATTTCTTTCCCGAATAAATGAACATTGTTTGTTAGTGACGGGATTGTTTGTACGAAATATCCATTATCATGGGTAAAACTATCCTATAAAATATGGGAGCTTGCTCCAATAAGAGTAGAAATTAGGAAGACAAGTCTGTTGTTCTTAAAATATCCATTCCAGTCAAATTGTTTAAATGCGGAAAACCTTGATTTGAAGATTGTTGGCAAGTTATCAAACAAGCTATTAGATACTTTAACATAATATATAAAAATGCTGAAAAAAGCCTAACATTTTTATAATAATACTCGAACATTAAAGTACAAGTCCTTGTAGCTCATAAAATCTTCATAAGCTATTCCCAAGGAAATTCTACTTATTTGGGATTTGTAATCGAAATCAAAAGATTTGAATAGTTCTCCCTTATAATTCAGTTGGTTATCAAATAGTGAAGCTGTCAATGAGGTGCTTATATTAGGTTTTGAAAACCATTTGTAGCCATATAGATGCCCTCCAATTTTATCATAATTTCGCGCAATATAATCTAGCGCTATGCCGACCCCAATATTTTTTTTGAGATTTAAGCCGTATTTAATTTGATGATTTACGAAATCGCTTTTTACATCATCAATATTGAATATCCTATTCTGATAGTTGTAAGTCATAAAATCAGAAAGATTTGCGTTTTGGTAGAATATGTTCCATTTACTGATTTGGAAGTTCAGATGATGGAATCCATCGTTGTTAAAGTTATATTGTAAGACAGCACTTCCGTTTATTTTTGTTTTGCCGATGTATCCTGCGGAATAAGACGAATAAAATCCTAGTGGTAATCTAGTAGCACCACTATATCCGAGTTCCAAAGAATTTGATACATAACATATATTTGCCATTCCTCCTGAATTATAACAACCTTGTTTAGGTAAATCGTCTTGAAATGATGAGTATATTTCTTGCAAATTTAATGTTTCTGCTAGATTTTTTATCAACTCTAAAACTACAATTGCTTCCGGAATGGAATCTTGAGCATCCGGGGTCCAATAGTTTTTGAACCAATAATTCTTCCTGTCTGTATGTTCAATGATGTAAGTTATTCCATCAAACCCTCGTTTCCAGTTCGCTATAATGTTATCTGATGGCAAGTCTAAAATTCGCGAACTTTGGACGACGTTATAGATATCTTCAGCTTGTTTTTGTGAGAGGATTATTTTATTGGATAATATCTCTGATTTATTTCTGTTTGCTTTTTTAGTATGGTAAACGTAATTTGTTATAATCCCGTTATATTTTGTGCTGTCTTTTGAAATTTCAATGACTTGTCCGTGATCTCTAAATCTAAAATTAAATTCATCTGTAGACTTTTCAAAATCCTTTAGTTCTAAAGCCTTCTGAAGCTCAATATTTTTTTTGTACAGAAACGCTGTATCACCTTTTATTTCTTTCGTTTGGCAAAACGTAGTCTGAATCGACAGTAAAAGTAGAGCTGTGATAATGTATGCTTTAATCATAAGTCATAATCAGTTAGTCGTTGAACAAATATATTAAATTTTGTATCCGCCAACAAATAGTTATATTACCGATCCTAATGTGTCTAATGTAGTTTGTAGACGTACATGGGCCACTCTCAGATAATTTTTTAAAATCCGACAAAGAATATAAAGTGACCAAACAGATAATGTTTGGTAGGGCAACCATCAACCCTGACTTTATTCAACTTGCTAACTTTATTGACCAAACATTTGAAATATATAATAAACTTTACCATATCTTAACTCCCAAAAAAGATGGTTGAGCAGATTGCGAAGTTTACAAAGTTGTCGGTCGAAGAAATCGAAAAATTAAAGTAGCTATTTTACAATAATATATAGCACAGGCGCTTTCTGATAAAGGAAGCGCCTGTTTTAATTTACGCTCTAGCGGATCAGAAAATCCACTCGATCGATATATATACCTATAGAGATTCCCAAACCCACGAATGTCATCCATACGATGGCTATATTCTCTCTGCCTTTGTGCTGTTATTTCAAAACTGGTCTGATTCTTCCGTGACAGGTTTCTTCACATGATTGATCATAAAATCTTTCGCTTCTGCGTCGGACATACCTCTTATACTGTCCCTGATGCTGACCAGACACTGTTCAGGACGATTGATTTTTGCAACGAGGTCGATTTCGAAATTGTTTTCATATCCACGTTTGCTGAACCTCAGCCTAAAAAGTTTACCGTCATCTGCATCATACAAGCTATCGAGCATAGCATCGTCGATATGGATATCCATATTTTTTGACAAATCCTTCAATTGATCCCGGATCAGATCCCATGAAAAAGAAGAAGAGTCTACCCCCAATGCTGCACCTGACAACACGTGAGGTCGGAAATAGTAGAATGTACGTTTCATGAATGGGAAAATAGTGTGTCGGTATTTTTGCTTTAAATAGTTATTCCACAAGTCGTTATATTTAGGATCGTATAGCTCATCGATTTCGACGTTCTGGGCATTGAAAAGAAGGTGATCCCATGGAGCTACTCGGGCATACTCCCGTATTCCGGTTAACCTGAGGGGCATTAGCCGATTGTTGTGTGCCGTGATTTGATAGGGAATGTATACGACCACGCTGTCCCGAAACGGAAAGATTTTCAGTGTTCTTTCCCGATCCGGAGAGTTGTCCACATAAATGGCTTTTTGGCTCATGAAATAAATCAGGATAGCCGTGAGGCACAATGCCGTTCCGATGAATATTTTCTTCTTCATCGCCTTTCCATTTCATCAATCCGTTCATATTCATTGATGCTGCGTCCGGGACTACTCGCCCCAAAAAACAGAATCCATAGTGTGTGATCGCTGTATCCGTGGATACCGATGCGGTTGTTTTTCAGCGGTGCCAGAATCTCTTTACTTTCTTTGACTTCGAAATATATAATCGGGATAGGAATAACACGGGTTTTGTTTTCCAGAATCAGGTATTTTCCCCGTTTGCGAACCGGAATTTCAAAACCGTCAAGCTGTTCTTGATCCTGATAAGCGATCACTTTTAACATATTATTTTTCTCCAAGGACAAACTGATTTCTGCATTTCGGTGAATCTCAGGCAACGAGTCCTTTTCCGGGCGATACATAGCCAATTGATTCCACAATGGAATACGTGCATAATCCCTGCTCGAATCTGCCGGCTTATTGGCATAACGCTCGCCACTGAACTGCGAAGTGATGACTTCGGGCTTCTCCGAAAATTTTCTCGACATCCTACGTGTGGAAGTGCAGCTTGCAAGGACAAACAAACCGATCGAAATGATATAGATGAACCTTTTCATGATTCCTCATTTGATGATACAAATGCTAAAATAGGGCAGAAAACAGAATATTATACGATTGGTTTTATATTCAGGGGTATTGGCTTACAATTCGTAAGAGACATAGTTATGTTAGCGGAATAAACGAGTGTATCAAATAAGATGTAGTTCCGGTTTCAAAAAATCCTAGTTTTCGTGGATTGGTCTTGTTCCGATTATCGGATAACTTTGAAAAGCACATTTTTTTAGAGTATGAAAAAGTTTATGTTACATACAGCTGTTTGTCTGTTTGCGTTATTCATTTTTGTGGCATGTTCCAAGGATGGTGCCGAAGGCAGTGGACCGGACGGTTTATATCCTTCTGACTTAAAAGGTACAATTTATTACAAGTGGGCTAGAGATGGTATACTGAAAATAAGTTTGCCCGATGGGACAGGAGGTTCTTTTATACAGGATGACGACAAGATCAATAATTTCGACATTTCACGGGACGGCAAATGGAAATTGACTGTAGTCAACGCAAGCAGGATTTACCATGATGACGTTCGTTTTACCATTAGCGACATCAATAATGGCAGTGTCGTCGAAGAGTTTATCTATAACAGTCCGAAAGGTAATGTTTATTGCAAAGGCTACCTATCACCAGATAACAATTTCATCTTGGTCACCTCTAACGATTGGAATGACGGTATAACAGTTTTAAAAAGAAACGGAGAATTTGTTGCCCGTATAGCGGAGATCAATGAGGAGCGTATTGACATTAAAGGGAGTGTGTTATGGCTACCAGACAATCATGTTCTCATGACTCATGGAAATTATATCATCCGTGTCGCCCCTCCCTATACTTCAGGAAGCCTGGTCAAAGAAATGAACTACCAAGACTGGGGCAATCTGGGCGTCAATCAGGCAGGTACTCAGCTTGCTATACGAATAGGTAAGCACGTTCATACAATGAATATCGACGGAACTAACCTAAAACAGGTGACGACCAGCAATTTTAATGAATCCGTTCCTATATTTTCTCCAGACGGGAAATATTTATTGGTTGGGAGCGATTATCGACAAACCGGCCCTTTTGGCTATGTTTGGGATTTGAAAATTATTCCAAACGACGGTGGGAAATACAATGTAGATCCCATTGAGCCGAATTCGTCGGGTGTAATTCCGGTAATCTGGAAAGGCAAAGACAAGATTGAGCTAGGAGATGGGCAGATGGTTTGGCGTTAAAGCTTGCCTCTTAGCATGGTACTACTAGCTCGTCTTAAAAAATGAAATTATTTTTCGCATTAAAAAATCACCTACAAATTCATTTTTAAAATCCGACAAAGAATATAAAGTCACCAAACAGATAATGCTTGGCAGGGCAACCATCAACCCTGACTTTATTCAACTTGCTAACTTTATTGACCAAACATTTGAAATATATAATAAACTTTACAATATCTTAACTCCCAAAAAAGATCGAGATAACCCATTATACACTGAAACAAATATTATATGCTTGAAACCAAAAATGCCTCATAATAAATGAGTAAAGGAAATAATTCTTATTATTGTTGTATATTATACCGTTATAAGCTATTAACACCAACTTGAACTTTTGAGAATGAAGAAGATAGTCCTTTTAATTTATACCATTTTTAACTTAACATTGCTGTTTTCTCAGGAGAAGACTATTATCGAATTACAAAAAATTGACGGTTATGGTCCTCATGGAATTACCTCATTCGGCATCAGTGAAAAACGGGATAGTGAACGAAGAGATTTATATCCCGCTGTCAAAAATATTCCCGAAAACTGGAACGATGTTCGAGAATATTATTATGAATTAAATCCAAAGCAGTTAATCTACCAATCAGCACATCTATTGGATACTATAAGCTCAAGTCTAGCCAAACTACTTGAAACGGAGGACATCGACTTAAAAGACTCGGTGAATTACGCAGAAGAACCTCTGGCTTGCGGGATTAATGTTGTGATAGGGAGGGATAGTCTGGGAATGCATTATATAATTGATAGAAATCAGAATAACGATTTTGGCGATGATGTGGTGAGGCCTGTTGTTGGAAGAAATACTTCATCCTCCGTACCAAATAATCCAGACTATGTTTTTTATCAATACTGGTACGACGGCAAAGTTC
>NZ_SGIT01000008.1 GCF_004208525.1 Sphingobacterium corticibacterium
TATACTGCAGGGGCCCTGTATAAGGTTCGGCACCGACCTACTCTCCCACCTTTTACGGCAGTACCATCGGCTCTGGCGGGCTTGACTGCTCTGTTCGGAATGGGAAGAGGTAGACACCGCCGATATAGGCACCTGAATATCTTTAGCAATGGAAATATCCATTGACATCATGACATACATCGGAAAAGAAAAGAAAAAATCGAGGGAACAAAGGAACTTTCCGGCGCGGAAAGCTTCGGGCTATTAGTACCGCTCAGCTGTGATGTCTCCATCTATACACCTGCGGCCTATCAACGTGGTAGTCTCCCACGGCCCTGTAAGGAAGCCTAATCTCGTGGCAGGTTTCGCACTTAGATGCTTTCAGCGCTTATCCTGACCGCACGTAGCTACCCAGCAGTACACCTGGCGGCATAACTGGTTCACCAGAGGTGCGTCCAGCCCGGTCCTCTCGTACTAAGGCCAGACCCACTCAAACTTCCAACGCCCACAACAGATAGGGACCGAACTGTCTCGCGACGTTCTGAACCCAGCTCGCGTGCCACTTTAATGGGCGAACAGCCCAACCCTTGGGACCTTCTCCAGCCCCAGGATGTGACGAGCCGACATCGAGGTGCCAAACCTCCCCGTCGATATGAGCTCTTGGGGGAGATCAGCCTGTTATCCCCAGAGTACCTTTTATCCTTTGAGCGATGGCCCTTCCATGCGGAACCACCGGATCACTATGTCCGTCTTTCGACCCTGGTCGACTTGTTGGTCTCACAGTCAAGCAAGCTTTTGCCATTGCACTCCGCGTACGGTTACCAAGCGTACTGAGCTTACCTTTGAAAGCCTCCGTTACCTTTTTGGAGGCGACCACCCCAGTCAAACTACCCACCAAACAATGTCCTCTGATATACAGAGTTAGGGAACCCGTACGGAAAGGGCGGTATTTCAAGGGTGTATCCACACGTCCTGGCGAACGCACTTCATATACTCCCGCCTATCCTACACATCCCGTACAGATTCACAATGTTAAGCTATAGTGAAGGTTCATGGGGTCTTTCCGTCCCGTTGCGGGGAGCCGGCGTCTTCACCGGCACCACAATTTCACCGAGCCCATGGCTGAGACAGCGCCCAGATCGTTACACCATTCGTGCAGGTCGGAACTTACCCGACAAGGAATTTCGCTACCTTAGGACCGTTATAGTTACGGCCGCCGTTTACCGGGGCTTCGATTCAATGCTTCTCTTGCGATGACATCCCCTCTTAACCTTCCGGCACCGGGCAGGTGTCAGGCCTTATACCTCATCTTGCGATTTCGCAAAGCCATATGTTTTTGTTAAACAGTCGCCTGGGCCTTTTCACTGCGGCTTCTCCATCGCTGGAGGAAGCGCCCCTTATCCCGAAGTTAAAGGGCCATTTTGCCGAGTTCCTTAGCCATGGTTAACTCGAGCACCTTAGGATTCTCACCCCAACCACCTGTGTCGGTTTGCGGTACGGGTCTTATATACCTGGAGCTTAGCGGGTTTTCTCGGTAGCAAGATTACCTGCACTATCTGCGCCGCCGAAGCTTTGCAGTACTGTCGGGGTTCAGCAGAATCTGCGGATTTGCCTACAGATAATGTACCTACGCCCTTCAACGCACTATTCCGTCAGTGCGCGGCAGTGTCACGACTACGTCACCGCATCGCAGTATATAAGAGTACGGGAATATTAACCCGTTGTCCATCGGACATCGCCGTTCGGCTGGTCCTTAGGCCCCGACTGACCCTGATCCGATTAGCGTTGATCAGGAAACCTTGGTCTTTCGGTGGGCGGGTTTCCCACCCGCCTTATCGTTACTCATGCCTACATTTGCTTTTCCATACAGTCCAGGACAGGTCACCCTGTCCATTCACCCCGCATGGAATGCTCCCCTACCAGTACATCCCGAAAGATGTAATCCATAGCTTCGGTACCGTTCTTGATGCCCGTTTATTATCCACGCCCGGCCGCTCGACTAGTGAGCTGTTACGCACTCTTTAAATGAATGGCTGCTTCCAAGCCAACATCCTAGCTGTCTGGGCAACCGGACCTCGTTAGATCAACTTAGAACGGATTTGGGGACCTTAGCTGATGGTCTGGGTTCTTTCCCTCTCGGCCTTGGACCTTAGCACCCAAAGCCTCACTGCCGAATATATTTAACGGCATTCGGAGTTCGTCTGGATTTGGTAGGATTTGACTCCCCCGCACCCAATCGGTAGCTCTACCTCCGTTAAACTCTATATCGACGCTGTTCCTAAAAACATTTCGGGGAGTACGAGCTATTTCCCAGTTTGATTGGCCTTTCACCCCTACCCTCAGGTCATCCGGAAACTTTTCAACGTTTATCGGTTCGGTCCTCCATTGCGTGTTACCGCAACTTCAACCTGCCCAAGGGTAGATCACAAGGTTTCGCGTCTACCTCCACCGACTACACGCCCTATTAAGACTCGCTTTCGCTCCGGCTCCCCCGCTGAACGGGTTAACCTTGCCGGTGAAGTGTAACTCGTAGGCTCATTATGCAAAAGGCACGCCGTCACGGCAATATGCCGCTCCGACTGTTTGTAGGCACACGGTTTCAGGTTCTTTTCACTCCCCTGTTCGGGGTCCTTTTCACCTTTCCCTCACGGTACTGGTCCACTATCGGTCTCCCAGGAGTATTTAGCCTTGGCGGATGGTGCCGCCGGGTTCACGCAGGATTTCTCCGGTCCCGCGCTACTCAGGATACTGCTATGTCCGTAGTCTTTGCCCGTACGGGGCTATCACCCGATACCGCGCAGTTTCCCACCTGCTTCCGGTTCTTCATACGGTACAACGTTGCAGTCCTACAACCCCATTCATGCCGTAACATAAATGGTTTGGGCTTCTCCGCGTTCGCTCGCCACTACTTGCGGAATCACTCTTGTTTTCTCCTCCTGCGCCTACTTAGATGTTTCAGTTCAGCGCGTTCGCCTACCACATTAAGTGGTATGACATGCCTTCAGCATGCCGGGTTGCCCCATTCGGAAACCCGCGGATCAAGTCGTATGTGCCGATCCCCGCGGCTTATCGCAGCTTGTCGCGTCCTTCTTCGCCTCTGGGAGCCTAGGCATCCCCCGTGTGCCCTTATTTACTTTCTTCCGTCTGCTGC
>NZ_SGIT01000009.1 GCF_004208525.1 Sphingobacterium corticibacterium
ACCGGTCCGGACGCTCCAGAAAGGAGGTATTCCAGCCGCACCTTCCGGTACGGCTACCTTGTTACGACTTAGCCCCAATTACCAGTATTGCCCTGACACGCTCCTTGCGGTTACATGCTTTAGGCACCCCCGGCTTTCATGGCTTGACGGGCGGTGTGTACAAGGCCCGGGAACGTATTCACCGCGTCATTGCTGATACGCGATTACTAGCGAATCCAGCTTCACGGGGCCGAGTTGCAGGCCCCGATCCGAACTGTGGACGGCTTTTCGAGATCCGCATCCTGTTGCCAGGTAGCTTCCCGCTGTACCGCCCATTGTAGCACGTGTGTAGCCCCGGACGTAAGGGCCATGATGACTTGACGTCGTCCCCACCTTCCTCGCGGCTTACGCCGGCAGTCTGTTTAGAGTCCCCACCTTAACGTGCTGGCAACTAAACATAGGGGTTGCGCTCGTTGCGGGACTTAACCCAACACCTCACGGCACGAGCTGACGACAGCCATGCAGCACCTAGTTTCGCGCCCCGAAGGGAAGTACCGTCTCTGATACCGTCGCTAACTTTCAAGCCCGGGTAAGGTTCCTCGCGTATCATCGAATTAAACCACATGCTCCTCCGCTTGTGCGGGCCCCCGTCAATTCCTTTGAGTTTCAATCTTGCGATCGTACTCCCCAGGTGGATGACTTAACGCTTTCGCTTGGACGCTTACAATATATCGCAAACATCGAGTCATCATCGTTTAGGGCGTGGACTACCAGGGTATCTAATCCTGTTCGATCCCCACGCTTTCGTGCATCAGCGTCAATATCGGCCTAGGAAGCTGCCTTCGCAATCGGGGTTCTGGGACATATCTATGCATTTCACCGCTACTTGTCCCGTTCCGCCTCCTTCGTCCGAATTCAAGCACTTCAGTATCAAGGGCACTGCAACGGTTGAGCCGCTGTATTTCACCCCTGACTTAAAGTGCCGCCTACGCACCCTTTAAACCCAATAATTCCGGATAACGCTCGGATCCTCCGTATTACCGCGGCTGCTGGCACGGAGTTAGCCGATCCTTATTCCTACGGTACACTCAGGCACGTACACGTACATGCGGTTGTTCCCGTATAAAAGCGGTTTACGACCCATAGGGCCTTCTTCCCGCACGCGGCATGGCTGGTTCAGGCTCCCGCCCATTGACCAATATTCCCTACTGCTGCCTCCCGTAGGAGTCTGGTCCGTGTCTCAGTACCAGTGTGGGGGTCACTCCTCTCAGAGCCCCTAGGCATCATCGCCTTGGTAAGCCGTTACCTTACCAACTAGCTAATGCCACGCGAGCCCATCCATGTCCTATAAATATTTGACATAAGAACCATGCGGTACTTATGTGTTATGCGGTATTAATCCGTCTTTCAACGGGCTATCCCCCTGACATGGGCAGGTTGCTCACGCGTTACGCACCCGTGCGCCACTCTCATCCAGTATAGCAAGCTACACTGGAATCCCGTCCGACTTGCATGTATTAGGCCTGCCGCTAGCGTTCATCCTGAGCCAGGATCAAACTCTCCATTGTAAAAATGTAAATTGACCCCGGTCATCTTATATGACCGGATCGTCAGTAATTGTATACTGTACGGCCCGGACCGAAAAAATTGTAATCTCTTACAGCT